>NZ_CM145714.1:0-4800000 GCF_055568925.1 Pyxidicoccus sp. M6
ATGCTCGAACAGATCCGCCGGGAGAAGTTCGACTATGCGCTGAGATGGCTGGAGCGGATGCGCCCGCTGGAGATCCGCGACGGGGCCCTCGTCATGGGCGTTCCGGACCGCTTCTTCCGCGACTGGGTGGATGATCACTACCGCCCGCTGCTCGACGCGCAGCTCGCGCAGAACGGCGAGGGACTCACCAGCATCGCCTATGAGGTGGTCGAAGGTCTTGAGCCCGACCCCCGCTTCCCACCCGCACCGACAGTCAAGCCGAGCTCGGCCCGGCCGGCGCGGCTGAACGCCCGCTTCACCTTCGACACCTTCGTGGTGGCGGACAGCAACCAGCTCCCCGCCGCCGCCGCCCAGGCCGTCGCCGACCGCCCCGGCCACGCCTACAGCCCCCTCTACATCTATGGCGGCACCGGCCTGGGGAAGACGCACCTGCTCCAGGCGGTGGGCAACCACATCTGGGAGAAGGACCCGTCCCAGCGCGTCGTCTTCCTCTCCAGCGAGCAGTTCACCAACGAGTACGTGGAGAGCGTCCGCGAGCACCGCATGTCGGAGTTCAGGCGGAAGTTCCGCGAGGAGTGCGACGTCCTCCTCATCGACGACATCCAGTTCCTCGGCAAGCGCGAGGAGACGCAGAAGGAGTTCTTCTACACGTTCAACACGCTGTACGAGATGAACAAGGCCATCGTCCTCACCAGCGACACCGTGCCCGCGGAGATTCCGGGCCTGGAGGAGCGCCTGCGCAGCCGCTTCACCATGGGCCTGCTGACGGACATCCGCGAGCCCTCGTACGAGACGCGCGTCGCCATCCTCCAGAAGAAGGCCCTCACCGAAGGACTGGACCTGCCGGACTCCGTCGCTCACTTCATCGCGAAGCACATCCAGAAGAACGTGCGCGAGTTGGAAGGCGCGCTGGTGAAGCTGTCGGCGGTGCACAGCCTGACGCGGCAGCCGGTGACGGAGGAGTTCGCTTCCGAGGTGCTGCGCGACATCCTCCCCGCGCAGCGCTCGGTGGACATCGAGGCGATTCAGCGCGAGGTGGCCCGCTTCTACAAAGTCACCGTGGAGGCGCTGAAGGAGGACCGGCGTCACAAGGCGCTGGCGCATGCTCGCCAGGTGGCCATGTACCTGAGCCGCAAGCTGACGAAGAGCTCCTTCCCGGAGATTGCCGCGCGCTTCAGCAAGGACCACTCCACCGTCATCTCCGCCGTGCGCAAGGTGGAGGGCCTGCGCGCCACCGACTCCACCGTGCAGCGCGAGCTGGCCGAGCTGGAGCTGAAACTCGGTGGCAACTGAAATTCCGGGGCATTCGCGACTCCAGGTTTTGACGCGGTACGTTTGACGCACCGGGTTTTCCTCCCTGGGTGTGGCGGACCCTACTCGCTCCGTCACTCCGAGGAGGGCCGCGGACGACCAGGAATGTCCCGGGCGCACGTATTGCGTGTGACGTGTCCCCTCGCCTGAAGAGCCTGCTGCTGGTGCTCGCCATCCTGGCGGCGGCAGCGCTTTTGCGGGCGAGAACCTCGAGCGAGGGTGGACGCACCGCCGGCACGAGCACGCGCTCCCCGTCCGAGTCACGACCCGTCGAAATCGTCCGACAGGGAGTGAAGGGCACGCACCGGGTGCTCACGCCGGGACAGCGGTACCGGTACACGTTCGACCTGGACACGCGGACCACGGAGGACTCGGAGGAAGGCTCGCGCACGGCCCACACCGGCTGGAGCGGCGAGCTGGCCCTCACGTACCTGGGCGCCGAGGGCGGACAGCACCTGTTCCAGGGAGAGTTGGTTCCGCTGCGCGTGGAGGTGGAGGCGGGGGAGACGCCGCTGATGAGCGAAGCGGCGCGGCGCGGCTTCCAGGCCATGTTCGAGCGGCCCGTGTACGTGGCGCAGGACGTGAGAGGGAAGGTGGTGGCGGTGCACTTCGATGCGGCTCAGGACACGACGGCGCGCCGCTTCGTGCGCTCGCTGCTGGCGTCCACGCAGTTCGTCGCGGAGGAGAGCGCGGCGTGGAGCACCGAAGAGTCGGACACCACCGGTGACTTCGAGTCGGAGTACCGCGCGGGCGGCAGCGCGAATACGTACACGAAGACGAAGCGGCGCTATCTGCGTGCCTCGGCTCCGGTGACAGGTGTTCCGACTGGCGTTGCTTCGGCGCCGGGCGCTGCCCCTGTGGCTGCCCAGGACTCGGGCACTTCACCTGTCGCGGCTTCAGCTCCCGGTCTTCAGCCTGCTGTGCCGAAGCTGCGCGGACACCTGGCCTTCACGCTCTTCGAGGATGGGCAGGTGAAGGAGGCCGCGGGCTCGGACGTCGTGGAAACACAGACGGGGGCCCGGCACGTGCGCGCGGAGACGCGCGTGGCATTGACGAGCGTGGGCGTGGACCATCAATCCCTCTCACTGCGCGACTTCCAGGCAGTCCGCGCGTCGCTGCGAGCGGAGCGGCTGACGGCGCGAGAGCCAACGGAGCTTCCCGCGCCGGCCGAGGACCGTCGGCTCGTGGGCAACGCGAAGCTGGCCGAGCTGATGAAGCAGTTGGCGCGTGAGACGCGGCCACAGGCACGGAATGCGGTGCGCGTGCGGCTGGAGGCGCTGTTCCGGTTGGAACCCGCGGAGACGAGCCGGGCGGCGCTCCAGGTGCGGCGCGGAGAAGTGAGCGCGGCGCTCTCCGAGCAGGTGGTGGAGGCACTGGGGAGCACGGGGACTCGCGAGGCACAGCAGGCGCTGGTGACGGTGCTGGAGGATGCGCACGTGCGCCGGGAGACGCTGGAGCACGTGGCGAAGGTGGCGGCCCGGGTGGAGCGACCCACGGCGGAGCTGGCCGCGGCGCTCGCTCGCGTGGTGGACGAGGCCCCGGACGGGGACCTGCGGAACACGGCGGCGCTGGCGGTGGGCTCGGTGGTGAAGGGGCTGGAGCCGATGGAGCCGGGGCTCAGCTACGAACTGCTGGAGCGGATGCTGCGGCGCTGTCACTCGCGGACGGTGGGGCCGGTGGTGTGCCTGCGGACGTTGGCGAACGCGGGGGCTTCGGGAGGACTGGCGTATACGAAGTCCGCGCTCCTGCACCCGGCGCCGATGGTGCGGGGAACGGCCACGGAGACGCTCCGGACGATTCCGGGAGCGGAAGTGGACACGCTACTGGACCAGGTGCTGCTCGGAGACCCGAGCCCGCGAGTCCGCACCCTCGCCGTGGCGGCGATTTCGCAGCGCGTGGCCGGCCCGCACCTACGAGCGGTGGCGATGGCCCTGCGCGCGGAGTCGAGCGAGCAGGTGCGGCTCGAGATGGTGCGGATGCTCGGAGGGTGGAAGTCGGTGGACGAAGTCGCCGCGGCCCTGCTGCGCGACGCGGCCGACAACGATGCGTCCGAACGGGTGCGACGGCTGGCCGCGCTGGTGCTGGCGGGGTAGGGGCGCAGGAAGGACGCGGCGCGCCCTTCTCATGAGCGTCACGGGCTCACGTCCACCCGGCCTGGGAGAGCCGGCTGGCGTGGAAGGAACGCTCATTCCGCCCGTCCGTCCCCGGCCCGGCGGCGTGGAATGAGCGTTCATTCCGCCCGTCCGCCCCGGGAGGGTGGGGCGGACGGGCCATGTCCTCCGACGATTTGAATCAGCCGCGAGGCGAGGAATCCTTCCGGCGCCTCAGCGTGAGGAACCGCGCCAGGCCCAGGAGCATCCAGGGAACGGCAGCGGAGGCCGAAGTCGACTGGCAGCCGCAACCGCTCGTGTCGTCATCGGGCTGCTGTCCGGTGCCCGCATCCGGCGTCTGCCCGGCGTCCGGTTGGTGTCCCGTTCCCGCATCCGTGCTGGCATCCGGCTGATCCGTTCCCGCGTCCGCGCCTGCATCCGGCTCCGTGCCGGGGCCGGCATCCACGCTCGCATCCGGCTCGCCCGCATCCGAGCCCGAGTCGGGCTCACCCGAGCCTCCATCCACACCAGCATCCGGCTCGCTGGAACCGCCGTCCACACCCGCATCCGGTTCACCAGAGCCGCCGTCCTGCCCTGCGTCCGGCTCGCCCGTGCCGCCGTCGATACCGGAGTCCGGCTCGCCCGTGCCTCCATCCACGCCCGCATCCGGTTCGCCCGAACCACCGTCCACGCCCGAGTCCGGCTCACCCGTTCCGCCATCGACTCCGCCATCCGGCTCGCCCGAACCACCGTCCACACCCGAGTCCGGCTCGCCCGTCCCGCCATCCACCCCACCATCCGGGTCACCCGGAGGCGGCAGCGAAGACTGCGCGACGAAGATGGCCGTGCCCCACTCCTCCTGGTCATTGTCCGGAGGTGCCAGGCCCGCGACGAAGGTGACATCGCCTCGCGCGTTGATGAGCGGCCCGCCCGCGAACACGGGGTTGCTCGGCGTCTCCTGGTCGATACGCGCCGGCCCGAGGTCCGATGGCACGATGTCGTGCTCGCTCACGACGCGCTTCAGCCCGACTCCATCGCTCACCCACACCGCGCGCAGGTTCGCGCTGTCGAAGGCACGAAAGACAACCAGTCCACTGTCATTGATGTCAGGCGGAAAGAACTCGAGGTCCCTGATGCCGGCCTGTCCGGCCTGCGCCACCACCCTCAGCTCCGTCCCCGTCCACAGCCACAACGTGGTGACGTTCTGGTTCGACGCATTCCGCGCCGTCCCGAGAAACGCGAGCTGCCCCCGGTTGTTCAGCGCCGGCGCCACCGAGGCAAACCGATACACCGGCGAGGCCGCGTCCAGCCCCCGGCTCCGCGCGATGACCCGTGACGTCACACCCTCCGGCTCGTAGACGCGCAGCTCCTGGAAGTACTCCGAGCCCGCGCTGGCCGTGTCGCCCACGCCCGCCATCTGTCCCCGGTCATTCAGCGTCGGCGAGTACAGGAACTGATAGCGATTGCTCGGGTCGAACCCCTTCTCCTGCGCGAGGTACGTCACCACGTAGCTCGAGTCCCGCGGCGTCAGCAGCACATACGCCCGGCCCGTGACGGGAAACGTCGCTCGGAAGCCGAGCTGCCCCGCCTCGTTGAGCCACAGGCTCGACCAGTCCGAAGCGCCCGTGGGCTGACGGATGATGCGCACCTGGCCCGGCGCCGAGACATTGAGCAGGTAGATGCCATTGTCCGAAGCCACCGACGCACCCGTGACGGCGAACGCCAGGTCACCGTGCGAATTCAGCCCCGGGTCGCTCGTACGAGCGTCCTCGCCCAAATCGGGGAGCAGGTAGATGCGACTGCCCATGCCGTCGCCGCCCCACCACATGGCCTCGCGGCCTTCCGGAGTGATGGACAGCCGGAACGCGAGCTGCCGGTCCACCGTCAACGGTACCTGGAGACTCCCCGCGAGCAGGTTGCCCGGGTCCAGGTTGTACGCACCCGAGTCATTGCCCAACAGGTTCGTCCGCGCCTGGAGCTGCGGCTTGTAGTCCGGCAGCTCCGCCCATGCCGCCGTGGCCAGCGTGAGTGCTCCCCACACCGTGCCCAATTCCATGAACCTTCGCGCACTCCGTCTCGATGCTGCCTTCCTCATGGAAACCTCCACTCGGGGGTTCGTGCCGAGGGAGGAAGGCTACACCGCCTATCCAACTCAAGGTCCGCAAGACCAGAACTACGAGAAATCACCAATCCTGTCACACAGCTACGAAAGGGCCCGCGGCTTCACGGTGCGTCCGCGAAGTCCGGGCCCTGGGTGCAACCGGTTGTCCTCCGCGTCAGTGCGCGGGCTGAGACGGCTCGGAGATGGACTCCAGTGTCCTGCCGGCCTCCTCGGTGTCCATCGCCTCGGCGATGTCTCCCAGCGCGACGATGCCCACCAACCTCTTGTCGCGGTTGATGACGAGGATGCGGCGAATCTGTTCCTCCTTCATCTTCCGGGCCACGTTGGAGATGTCGTCGTCCTCGTAGACGTACTCAATCTCGCCCGTCATCGCCTGGGACACGCGGGTGTTGTTCGGGTCCATGCCCTGCGACACGGCCCGCACCACGATGTCGCGGTCGGTGATGATGCCCTTCAGCCTGTCGCCGTCACATACCGGCAGCGGGCCCACGTTCAGGGCGCGCATCTTCTCCGCGGCGTCCTTCAGCGAGTCGTTGGGGTTGATGATTTCCACGTCCTTCGTCATCACGTCCTTGACCTTCTTCATCTGGCGGCTCCTTTTCTGGATGGATGGGTTTGCGGGTGACTCAGGCCTCACGCATCCACAGCGCGCGCAGGTCGGAGGGGAGCTGGCCCATGACGTCGTCGGCCTCGCCCTCGGTGATGTGCTCTCGCACGGTGGTGAAGACGGCGCGGGCGAGCCGCTCGGCCTCGTTGGGAGTGGTGTCCAGGTCCTCGGCCGCCATCGCGAGGAACTGCTCCAGCTTGAACTTCCGGGGTGCCGCGCCCTCGTGACGGGGGCAGCGCTGCAGGAGGTCGCGCACCTTGCGCGGAAGCTGGGCCTCCAGGTGCTTCGCCTCGTTGTCGATGAGGCGCATCTCGAGCAGACAGAGCACGGACTGTGCCGCCTTCTCCGCGAGCTCGCGGTCGATGTTCGCCTTCGCAACCAGGTCCTTCAGGAAGAATGCGTAGGTCTGCGTGGCACGGGACTCGCTCCGCTGTGCGCGCAGGTCCGGGTTGGGCGCTCGCCGCTCACCCGCCTGCTCCTGTCCCTCACGCTCATTCGCCATGATGTGCCCTCCTCTGGGTTTTCGCTGTGCTCTTCCGTGAGCGTGGGCACCGCGAGGGCAACGGGCACCGCGTCACTCCCGCGCGCCGGGACAACGGCCCGGAGACCGAGCCATGGCCCGCAGCCGCCCTCCCGGCGCGAGACGGAGAGCACCCGAAAAGGAAGCACGCGGCGGAGCGCACGCCGCGCGAATCACCACTCAGCCTGGAAGGTGCTTCACGGCAATGACACCGGCTCCACGTCGGTGACGATGAGCGTGTTGGTCCGCGCGTCCACGCTGACGCTGCCGCGCGGGGAGAGCTGCGCCTTCACGTGCGGCACCAGGTCCGCGGCGCGCGCGTAATTCACGGGAATGAAGTACGTGCGCAGCGGGGCCACGTCCTCGCGCGCCTGCTTCAGCTTCACACGCAGGTCCGCTTCGTCCTTGAGCTTGCGCAGCGGAGCCACGCGCATGACGTCGCCCTGCAGCTCGCGGCCGAGGCCATGCGAGGAGAGCACCGTCTCCAGCGCCTGCTTCCACGGCACGTTGCGCAGCCGCAGCGTCACCGTGCCCTGGACCTCGTCGTCCACCACGAGATTCAGCCGCCCCATGTCCGCGAGCATGCGCAGCACGTCGTGGATGTCCGCGCGGACGATGTCGACGGTGACGCGCTTTCCCTCGGCCTTCGGTGAAGCGGCGAGGGCCGGCGCACCCAGTAGCGCCAGCGCGAGCACGGCGGCTCGGGCTCGGGACATGGAAGGGACCTCCTGCGAGACGTTCCAAGAATACCGCCGACGGGCCACGCGCTCACCCGCCCTCCCGGTGCGACCGGACGAGCGAGCACCCGTCACCCGGTGCCACGACACCCACACGCACCGCCGGGCACTGCCCTCCAGGGAGGGTGGCCGTTCTCCCGGGGGACAGGTCTCCAGGCTGTCATCACCGGACGCGGCCCGGGCGTCCCCCAACACCCCATACCCTCATGACCTCTCGGATTCCTGCCGTCCGCGGCTTCGTGTTGTCCTCGCTCGCCCTCGGTCTCGCCGCCTGCGGAGGCGATGGCGCCGGCCTGCGCTTCACGTCGAACAACCGCGCGGTGGACGTCTCCAGCGCCTGGGTCCAGGCGGCGTCGGATTCGGTGCCCTCCACCGTCTTCCAGTCCAGCGACGGCACCTCCTTCACCCTCACGCAGGCGCGCATCCACCTGCGCGACATCCGTCTGGACTTGCCCAAGGGCAAGAAGTGCGAAGACGTCAAAGGCCTCCTCTCCGGCGCGGAGTGCAAGGCGGCGGATGACTCGAAGACGCTCGTGGTCCCCGGCCCCATCGTGGTGGACCTGATGACGGGCGCGACGACGCCGGACCTGTCCGGGCTGGAGATTCCCGCGGGCACCTACAAGCGCATCGACTTCCGGCTGGAGGAGGCGAAGGCCGAGGACGTCGGCGCCAACGAGCCGCTCGTCGGCTACAGCTTCCTCGCGCGCGCGGACTTCACGCTGGATGGCGCGGCGCGGAAGCTGGAGATGTTCTTCAAGTTCAGCGAGGACGCGCGCTTCGAGTCCTCCACGGGCGTCGAGGTGCCCGAAGGCGGCTCGCTCATCGCGTTCCTGAAGCCGCAGGTCTGGCTGGAGGGACTGCCCCTGGGCGAGTGCATCCGCGACGGCGACGTCGAGGTGGCCAGCGACACGGTCCGCATCGACGGCAAGGCCGGCGGCAAGTGCGGCGACGCGGAGGGCACCGTGAAGAGCAACATCAAGCGCAGCGGCGACCTGCGGAAGTCCGAGGAGAAGTGATTCCCGAGGTGCGGTGAAGCATCCCACCAACACCGCTTCCTCCGAGGCCGTGCCCGAGCCCCCCTCGGCGCACGGCCTTCGTATCTGCAATGCTCGCGTGGACCCCGGTCCCGCTGCCACGGGTGCGGCACCCGCACATCCGGCGTCCTCCGACTCACGGCCCTGGACGTCGCGCCCGTGACGTCAAGGAGGCACTGGGAACGCCTATCGCGCGAGGGGCACTCTGGACTAGGAGGGCGGACGTTCCACCGCCCCCAGGTGTCCCTTCATGGCAGCCAGCCCCGAGACTCCCGTCTACGTCGAGGCACTCATCTTCCTCGGAGCGGCCGTCGTGGCCGTGCCGCTGTTCCGCAAGCTGCGCCTCGGCTCCATCCTCGGCTACCTGGCCGCGGGGCTCGTCATCGGGCCCTTCGGCCTGGGACTGTTCTCGGACTCCGCCTCGGTGATGCACATCGCCGAGCTGGGCGTGGTGCTCTTCCTCTTCATCATCGGCCTGGAGCTGAACCTCACGCGGCTGTGGGCCATGCGCCGGGACATCTTCGTGCTCGGCACCGGGCAGGTCGTCCTCTGCGGCCTGCTGACCATGCTCTACCCCCTCCTCGTGGCGGACCGCCCGTGGCGGGCCGCGCTCATCGCCGGGCTGGGGCTCGCGCTGTCGTCCACGGCGCTGGTGATGCAGCTCCTCAATGAGCGCGGCGAGGTGCAGCAACCGCATGGCCAGAAGGCCTTCGCCATCCTCCTGCTGCAGGATTTGGCCATCGTCCCGCTGCTCGCGCTGGTGGCGCTGTTGTCGCCGGTGGACTCGACCGGGGGAGACCCGGTGTGGATGACGGCGGGGAAGATGCTGGGCGCGGTGGCGGTGGTGGTGCTCACGGGCCGCTACCTGCTCAACCCCTTCTTCCGAGTGCTCGCCAACGCGGGCGCGCACGAGGTGATGACGGCGGCCGCGCTGCTCGTGGTCATCGCGGCGGCCACGCTGATGACGTACGTGGGGCTGTCCTCGGCGCTCGGTGCATTCCTCGCGGGCGTGCTGCTCGCGGAGTCGAGCTACCGGCACGAATTGGAGGCGGACCTGGAGCCCTTCCGCGGGCTGCTGCTCGGCCTGTTCTTCATCTCCGTGGGCATGACGGTGGACGTGACCGCCATCGTGCGCCACTGGGCGCTGCTGCTCGGCGCGGTGGTGACGCTCACCCTCATCAAGACGTCGGTGGTGTACGGATTGATGCGGCTGTTGCGCAACCCGCACGACGTGTCCATCCGAACGGCGCTGCTGTTGCCCCAGGGTGGCGAGTTCGGCTTCGTGCTGTTCTCCATGGCGGTGACGGCGGGGGTGATGCAGCAGGAGCAGGCCACGCTCCTCGTGGTGCTGGTGACGCTCACCATGGCGCTGACGCCAGTCGTCGCCGCGCTCGCGCCCCTCTTCGTCCGGAAGAGCACCACGCCCGAGCGCAAGGAGGACTTCCGAGGCGCGCGCGGCTCGGTGCTCATCATCGGCTTCGGGCGGTTCGGCCAGATTGTCAGCCAGTTGCTGCTGGCCGAGGGAGTGGACGTCACCACCATCGACATCGACGTGGAGATGATTGAGGCCGCCGAGCGGTTCGGCTTCAAGGTCTACTACGGCGACGGCACGCGGCTGGACGTGCTGCGAGCGGCGGGCGCGGAGCGGGCGCGGCTCATCTGCGTGTGCGTGGAGCGCCAGGACGCGGCCACCCGCATCCTGGAGCTGTGCCGGACGTCCTTCCCGCTCGCGGAGGTGTACGTGCGCGCGTACGACCGCGGGCACGCGCTGGAGTTGGTGCAGCGGGGCGCGCACTTCCAGCTCCGCGAGACATTCGAGAGCGCCATCGCCTTCGGGCGGGCCGCGCTGGTGGGAATGGGGTTGTCCCCGGAGCGCGTGGCGGAGGTGGAGGAGGACGTCCGCCAGCGGGACAGGGACCGCTTCGCGCTGCAGCAGCAGGGCCAGAACGTCATGGTGGGCAACGACAAGCTCTACACCCGCCCCGCGCCCCGGCCCGAGCCGTTCATCCCGCCCCAGCGTCAGGCGGTGACGCTGAACCCGGCGCCCGAGGCGCCGAAGGACGACGGGAAGAAGCCGTAGTCACTTCAGCGACGAGAACACGTCGGTGCCAGCCTCATGCACCGGCACGTCGTGAAGTCACTTCAGCGGCAGGAACACGTCGGTGACGGACTCGTGCTCGGGGACGTCGGGGAAGAAGGCGACGCGCTGGAAGAACAGCGGGAAGTCGCGCAGCTCCTCGCCGCTCTGGGGGAGCCACTCCGCGTAGAGGTAGCGGACGGTGGCCGCGAGCGTGTCGTCCGAGCCCACGTGCCGCAGCACCGCGCAGCGTCCTCCGGAGATGACCTTGGACACGACGCCCTCCGGGTTCTCCTTCACCTCCCGGTCCGTGGCGACGCAGATGTCGAAGCGGTAGTCCTCGGGGGCAACCTCCTCGGGGTTGTCGTGGACGATGTTGAAGGTGGCGCTGACCTTCGGTGACAGGCCCCCCTGTTGCTTGCGCCAGGTGATGAAGGTGCGGATGGAGTCGCCGATGCGGCGCGGGTCGCCCCGGTGCTGGAGGGCGGCGACCTTCGTCTCGGGGAACTGGATGATGCGGACCTGCGAGGCCAGCGGGGTGGGCTTCATGTGGAGGTTCCTCAGCTCGCTCAGCGGTTGGTACGTCGCGCGCCAGGGCTCCCACCGAGGATGCTTCCGGAACTCCGAGGGCGTCTGTCCCACGCGCTTCTTGAAGGCGCGTGCGAAGGCCTCGGGTCCCTCGTAACCACTCTCCAGCGCGACGTCGATGATGGAGTGCTGCTCGCGGAAGGCGAGCTGGTACGAGGCGCGCTTCAGGCGCTGCAACTGGACGTACTCGTAGACGCCCAGGCCGAAGAGCGAGGAGAACTGCCGGTGGAAGTGGAACTTCGAGAAGGCAGCCACGCGGCTGAGCCCTTCCACGCTCAGGTCGCCGTCCAGGTGCGCGTCGATGTACTCGAGCACCCGACGGAATCTGGCGAGGTATGCGTCCGCGTCCGCTGCAGTCACCGAAGTGCCTCCCTTGACGCTCGGAAAGGTACCGACGACTCCCCGCGGGTACCTGACCGATATTGCGGAAGTGAGGCCCGGTCGCCGTCCAAAAAGCAAAGCGCCGGCACCTTCGCAGGCGCCGGCGCTGAGTGCTTCACACCGTCACGACCTCAGAACTTGACCTGCATCCGCACGCCGCCCTGGACCCAGGTGTGGATGGCCTTCTCCTCGATGTCCTGCGAGTCGTCCCCGTCGTCCTCCTCGATGCCATCCCCATCAACCGAGGTGGAGACGGTGGAGTACTGGCCCACGGTGGCCGTGAGGAAGGGGCCCACGGAGAACTTGTCGTTCAGCTTGTAGTCGAAACCACCCTGGAGGGCGGCGAACTCGAGACCGCGGACGGACTGCGTCGCCTCGAGGTCGACGCCCAGCACGCTCGCGGAGACGGTCGTGTCGAGCATCTCGTAGCCCACGCCCAGGCCCAGCCAGGGACGCAGCTTCTGGCCCGGCATGAAGTGGTAGGCCACGTTCACGCCGACGCGCATCTGGCTCACGTTGCAGCTCGCGCCGTCCGGGCAGTCCTCCTTGAGGAAGCCCAGGCCGTACTGGAAGTTGGCGCCTACGTAGAGGTTCGAGTTGATGAAGTAGCCAGCGTCGAGCTGCACCGGGACGACGCCGGTGACGAAATCGCTCAACTTGCCGTCATCGCTGTCGCCGCCTCCAGCGGCCTTGCCGAAGGGCAGACCGAAGCCCGCGCGAAGACCGAGCGCGAAGCCCGAACCGTCCCCGGCCTCATCGCCGTCCAGGTCCCTCTGCTCGTCCTCGTAGCCGTCCTCCTTCTCGCGGCCGAAGTTGTCGCTGCGCCAGCTGTCATCGGCCAGGGCGGCGGAAGAGGAGAACACGAGCGACAGCGAGGCGAGCTTCCACATCATTCGGGTGTTCATCATGAGTTCCTGCGGTTGGGGGACTGCATCACCACCCGTGCCGTGGTGGATGCGCGTACTGACGAGTGCCTGGCTGCTTTATTCAAAGCCGCACACAGACCTTTTTCGCAGCCACCCGGAGTGCGGCTCCGTGGGGCATTTCCTACCCCCAGCGCAGGCCGCCGGCCTCCATGATGCGCGCGATGAACAGCACCCAGACCGCCGTCGCCCCCAACCCCAGCACGATGCCGAAGAGGGAGGAGGCGCGCCGACCGATGGGAGGCCGCGCATGGGGGTCCACGCGGCGCAGGGCAATGGCTCCGCACACCACGGCGGCGGGCGCGAGCACCGGAATCATGAACGCGAGCACGCCCAGTGACACCGCGTGCCGCGCGAGCGGGTTGTTGACCCGGAGGTCCCAGAGCTTGCGCAGCTCGCGCTCGGAGACCTTCAGGCGGAAGAAGAGCTGGTTGCGCGAGTCGAGGAGGATTTGCAGCACGAAGAGCAGGGGAAAGAAGAACACCCCCGCGGCATAGACACCGATATCCGGCGCGGACGCCTTGGCGAGGGCCACGGGCACGAGCAGCAGTGCCCAGCGCGCCCACCGCATGCCCAGGAAGAAGCAGACGCCCACCCCCGCGGTGGCCAGCAGCGCCAGGCTCACGGGCACATTCCCACCCCTGAAGGCCGCCTGCGCGCCAATCAATGACAGCAGCGCGCAGAACGCCACGAACCACGCCGCGCCGTCGCGCTTGCCCCAGAGCTGCTGGCGCAGCGTCTCCAGGTAGTTCACCTCGGGGCGCGCGGCGCACCCGGGGCAGTACAGCGCGTCCAGCAGCCACGTCGTGCACGCGCCGCACACGAAGGCACCGCAGCGCTGGCACGTGGCGCTGGCGAGCTCGTCGGGATGCGTGGCGCAGCGGGCCAGCGCATTGGGTGACACGTCTGACACGTCCACGGACATGGCTTCAGTCTCTCATCAAGCCACGTGCGTACTCGACGAGTCCATGCGCACCCGGAGATGACCCGGCGCGGCGGCTCGCTCTCAATGCGCGCATGCGACGGCGTCACGGTTGGGACGTTCACGCCTGCTCGCCTGTCCCAGTGAGGAGCACAACCCTCCACGGTCGTCCGTGTCTCGCTGTCCCGAGGGTGATGCATCACGCCCGCTCGCCTGCCCTCGGAGGGACATCAGTCCTCCGAGGTCGTCCGCATCCCGGCGGTGAAGCACCACGCCTGCTCGCCTGCCCTCAGAGGCAAATCAACCCTCCAGGGTCGTCCACATCTCGATGTCAGTCCCGGGTTGTATTGATTGAGGTGTGATGGATTTCGCCACTCTCGACACGCTCAGGCATCAGCACCCCGCGTGGCGGCTGCTCGTCGCGGACCACGCGCCGCTCATCGCCAGCTTCCTGCACCGCAGCTTCCTGGAAGCCAACGCGCGCTCGCTGCCGCAGCGTGAGCTGGTGCTCAAGCTGGAGGACCACCTCCACACGCTGCGTGAGCGGCTCGGAGACGAGGCATTTCCGCGCACCGCGACGGCGTACCTGGACGACTGGGCGGAGGACGGGCGCGGCTGGCTGCGCAAGTTCTACCCACCCGACACCGACGAGCCCCACTTCGACCTCACCTCCGCCGCCGAGCGCGCCATCCGCTGGCTGTCGCAGCTCGCGGACCGCTCCTTCGTGGGCACCGAGTCGCGGCTGCGCACCGTGTTCGCGCTCCTGGAGCAGATGACCGAAGGCGCCGAGGTGGACCCGAAGGCCCGCCTCGCCGAATTGGAGCGCCGCAAGGCCGAAATCGAAGCGGAGATGGCCCAGGTGCGCGCGGGCCACGTGGAGCTGATGGACGAGGCCGCCCTCAAGGACCGCTTCCAGCAGATGGCGGACACCGCGCTCGGGTTGCTCTCCGACTTCCGCGAGCTGGAGCACGGCTTCCGCGAGCTGGACCGCGTGGTGCGCGAGCGCATCGCCACGTGGGAGGGCACGCAGGGCGAGCTGCTGGAGACGGTGCTCGGCGAGCATGACGCCATCAGCGGCTCGGACCAGGGGCGCAGCTTCCGCGCGTTCTGGGACTTCCTCATGTCCCCCGCGCGGCAGGAGGAGCTGACGCGCAAGCTGGAGCGCGTCTTCGCGCTGCCCGCGGTGCAGGCGCTCAAGCCGGACCCGCGCCTGCTGCGCATCCACTTCGACTGGCTGGAGACGGGCGAGCACACCCAGCGCACCGTGGCGCGGCTGTCGGAGCAGCTCCGCCGCTACCTGGATGACCGGGCGTGGCTGGAGAACCGCCGCATCATGCAGCTCATCCGCGGCGTGGAGCAGCACGCGCTCGCGGTGCGCAACCAGCCTCCGGGCCGCGCGTTCATGGAAATCAACGAGCCGTCCCCGTCCGTGGAGCTGCCCCTGGAGCGGCCGCTGTTCTCGCCGCCCGTGCGGCTGCGGGTGGCGGACGCCGAGGTGCTGGAGGCCAGCGAGGACGTCCCCGCCGAGGCCCTCTTCGCCCAGGCCTTCATCGACAAGGAGCGGCTGCGGGAGAACATCCGCCACGTGCTCCAGACGCGCGAGCAGGTATCGCTCGTGGAACTGCTCCACGAGGCTCCGTTGCAGCAGGGGCTCGCGGAGCTGGTGGCCTACCTCGACCTCGCGTCCGACGACCGGACGGCGCTGTTCGAGGACTCCCGCACGCAGACGCTGACCTGGACGGACGCGCATGGCCGCGCGCGCCGCATCACCCTTCCCCTGGTGCTCTTCCACCGATGACTCCCAACAACACTCCCCGTCCCCCGGACTCCCGCGACTCCCTGTCCCTCGTGCTGGTCGCCTTGATGAAGGGCGTCGTCTACCAGGAGGGAGACGCCAACCTCTGGAATGGCCTGCTCAACGTGCAGGCGCGCGTGCGCGAGCACGTGGCGGTGCTGGGCCTGCAGCTCATCCTCGACGAGCGCGAGGGCTATGCGTACCTGCGCCAGCAGCCTTCGTCGGAAGGAGGCGCGGCGCTGCCGCATCTCGTGGCGCGGCGGCAGCTTGGCTACGGGGTGAGCCTGCTGCTCGTGCTGCTGCGCAAGAAGCTCGCCGAGTCCGAGGCCAGTGGCAGCGGACACCGGCTGGTGCTGCGGCGCGACGAGATTTTCGACCTGGTGCGCCTCTTCCTCCCCGAGGGGACGAACGAGGCGCGATTGATGGACAAGCTGGAGGCGGACCTCGCGCGAGTCATCGAGCTGGGTTTCTTGCGCAAGCTGCGCGGCGGAGATGACGCCTACGAGGTGCGCCGCATCCTCAAGGCCTTCGTCGACGCGCAGTGGTTGGACACCTTCCAGCAGAAGCTCGCGGACTACCGCGCCCACCTGCTCGCCCACCTCAACGAAGTGACTGGAGCCACGCAATGAGCACCGCCCCTTCCTTCAATCAAGCGGACCTGCTCGACCTCGGCGCCACCGACGCTCGCGCGGGGTTCCGGCTGCACCGCTTCGAGGCCTACAACTGGGGCACCTTCCACCAGCGTGTCTGGCACCTGGGGCTCGGCGGTGACAACGGGCTGCTCACCGGTGACATCGGCTCCGGCAAGTCGACGCTGGTGGACGGTGTGGTGACGCTGCTCGTGCCGCCGCAGAAGCTGGCCTACAACAAGGCGGCCGGCGCGGAGTCTCGCGAGCGCACGCTGCGCTCGTACGTGCTCGGCCAGTACAAGTCCGAGCGCGGTGAGGGCGGCCACGGCGCGAAGCCCATCTTCCTACGCGACGGGACGAGCTACTCGGTGCTGCTCGGCCACTTCTACAACGAGGGATATGAGCAGCACGTCACCCTGGCCCAGGTGCTGTGGATGCGCGAGGCGGAAGGACAGCCGGCGCGCATGTACATCGTCGCGGACGGGAAGCTTTCCGTCTCCGAGCACTTCGCCGGTTTCGGTGCGGACATCACCGCGCTGCGGAAGCGGCTCAAGGCGCTGAAGGCCGAGGTGCATGACACCTTCCCGCCGTATGCGGCCGCGTTCCGTCGGCGCTTCGGCATCAAGGACGAGCAGGCGTTGGACCTGTTCCACCAGACGGTGTCGATGAAGGCGGTGGGCAATCTCACCGACTTCGTGCGGCAGCACATGCTCCAGCCACCCGCGGTGGAGTCGAGGCTCGCGGCGCTCATCGGCCACTTCGATGACCTGCACCGCGCGCACGAGGCGGTGCTCAAGGCGAAGAAGCAGATGGCGCAACTGGAGCCGCTGGTGCGCGACTGCGAGAAGCACGAGGCGCAAGCCGCGGAATTGGCCATCCTGCGCCGCTGCCGTGAAGCGCTGCGTCCGTGGTTCGCGGCACAGAAGGCGAAGCTCGTGGAGGCACAGCTCACGGACTGGAGCACGGAGCGGGAGCAGACGCGCCTGGAGGCCGGTGAGTTGGTGGAGGAGCGCCGCCGGCAGAGCACGGAGCGGGACAGGCTGAAGCAGGCCATCGCCGCGAACGGCGGCTCACGGCTGGAGACGGTGAAGGCGGACCTCACGCAGCGGCGGCGTCAGCGGGAGGCGCGCTTCCAGAAGGCGGAGCGGTACGCGCAGCTCGCCACGGCGGCGGGGCTTCCGGCGGCGGTGGACGCGGACACCTTCCTCGCGAACACGCGCGCAATCCAGACGCTGCTCACGGAAGGAGAGGGTGAGCAGGCGAAGACGCAGGCCGCGCTCACCGACGTGGGCGTGGAGCTGCGCGGGCTGGGGAAGAAGCACGAGGAGGTGAAGGCCGAGCTGGAGTCGCTGCGCCGGCGCCGCTCCAACCTGCCGTCGCGCATGCTGGCCCTGCGCGAGCGCATGTGCGCCGAGCTGGGCCTGGACGCGGACGCACTGCCCTTCGCGGGCGAGCTGCTGCAGGTGCGCGAGGAGGAGCGGGACTGGGAGGGCGCGATTGAACGTGTGCTCCACGGCTTCGGCACGTCGCTGCTCGTGTCCGAGAGTTATTACCCGAAGGTGGCGCAGTGGGTGGAGCGTACGCACCTGGACGGACGGCTCGTCTACTACCGGGTGAAGGAGGAGGCCGCGGCGCGGGTGCCGCAGCTCCAGCCGCACTCGCTGCTGCGCAAGCTGGCCATCAAGCCGGACTCCGGCATGTACCGGTGGCTGGAGGCAGAGCTGGCTCGGCGTTTCGACTACGCGTGCTGCGACACGCTGGAGCAGTTCCGGCGCGAACGGCAGGCCCTCACGCGCTCCGGCCAGTTGAAGCGGGGTGGTGAGCAGCACGAGAAGGACGACCGCTTCCGGCTGGATGACCGCTCTCGCTACGTGCTCGGGTGGACGAACGAGCAGAAGCGCGCGGCGCTCGAAGCCGAGGCCCGGTCGCTGGAGGCGCGCCTCAACGACGTCACCGCTCGCGCGCTCGAATTGGAATCACGGCGCAAGGGCTTGCAGGGGCGCCGTGAGCTGCTCAGCCAGCTCGCCGTGTTCGATGCCTTCCGCGAGCTGGACTGGAAGCCCGTGGCCGCGGACCTCCAGCGCCTTGAGGAGGGGCTGCGCGAATTGGAGTCCGCGTCCGACGTGCTCCACACTCTGGAGGGCCAGCTCGCGAAGCAGGAGCGCGCCCTGGAGAAGACGGAGGCGAAGCTGAAGGAGGTGGAGAAGCGCCAGGCCCGCCTGGAGGTGCAGGAGGAGTCCGCGCGCAAGGCGCTGGCCTCGTACGAGAAGGCTCGGCAGGAGGCCACCGAGGAGCTACGTGCGAGCTACCCGCGCGTGGAGGCGCTGTACGCCGAGGTGACGGGCGGCGCCACGCTGGAGACGGACGCCAGCGACGAGCGCGAGCGGCAGCTCCGTGAGGAATTGCAGCGCCGCATCGACGTGGAGGGACGGAAGATGGAGCGCGGGCGTGAGGCCATCATCCGCGCCATGCAGACGTACCGCGCGGACTTCCCGCTGGAGACGCAGGAGGTGGACGCGAGCCTCGACGCGGCGGCCGAGTACGCGGCCATGTTGAAGGCGCTGCGCACGGACGACCTGCCGCGCTTCGAGACGCGCTTCAAGAGCCTGCTCACGGAGAACACCATCCGCGAGGTGGTGAACTTCCAGGGACAGCTCCTCCGCGAGCGCCAGGACATCCGCGAGCGCATCGACACCATCAATCGCTCGCTGCGCGCCATCGACTACAACCCGGGGCGGTACATCGTCCTCGAAGCGTCACCCAGCGTGGACGCGGACGTGCGCGAGTTCCAGGCGGAGCTGCGCGCGTGCACGGAAGGCACACTGTCAGCACCCGAGGACGACGCGTACTCGGAGAAGAAGTTCCTGGAGGTGAAGCGCATCATCGAGCGCTTCCGGGGACGCGAGGGCAGCGCGGAGGCGGATGCGCGCTGGACGCGGCGGGTGACGGACGTGCGCAACTGGTTCAGCTTCTCCGCCTCGGAGCGCTGGCGCGAGGACGACCGCGAGCACGAGCACTACACGGACTCGGGCGGCAAGTCGGGCGGGCAGAAGGAGAAGCTCGCGTACACGGTGCTGGCCGCGAGCCTCGCGTACCAGTTCGGCCTGGAGTGGGGCGAGACGCGCTCGCGCTCGTTCCGCTTCGTCGTCATCGACGAGGCCTTCGGGCGAGGCTCGGACGAGTCCGCGGCCTACGGACTGGAGCTCTTCCGGCGGCTCAACCTGCAGCTGCTCATCGTCACGCCGCTGCAGAAGATTCGCGTCATCGAGCCGTACGTCTCCAGCGTGGGCTTCGTCCACAACGAGGCGGGGCGAAGCTCCAAGGTCCGCAACCTCACCATCGACGCGTACCGCGCCGAGCGCGAGGCCCGCGGGCACTGAGCGCGTCAGAAGCGCGCCGCGAGCCCGCCCACCCAACCTCCCCGCGAGGTGGCACTGATGACGGGTGCCACCCGCACGGTGGGCCGGGAAGGCTTGCGCTCCGGAAGGCCAGCAACGCGCCCACCGTGGGGGCCACCACGGACGAGACGACGAGTCGAAACGGCAGCAGGTGCAGCCCCCGCGAGTCGTCCTGCTCTCGCGGGATGAGCTCCGCGCGAGGCTCTTCCTCGGGCGTGTCCACCAGCGGTGGGAGCGGCAGCGGTACCTCGGGCTCCTGGGCGGCCACGGGGAAGGCGCACAAGACACCCCCCATCAGCAACAGCAACGAGATGCGCGTCCTCATGGACGGCCATCGTAGACAGTCTTCGGGGTGGTGGAGCGCACAGGCCACGCAACAGCGGCGCCAACCACTCGACGGTGGCGGGTATTCCCTTCCGCATTCCCTACCCGGGGGGCCGGGCTCACGTGCTAAGCGCTGACGTGAGTCCATGGCATCGAGACCCGGAGGCACCTTGTTTCGAATGAAGGCCCTCGTCGCCGCAGCCCTCGTCATCACCGGGCTACCGGCGCTCGCCCAATCCCCGAAGGAGGCGAAGCCCGCGGCTGGACGCGAAGCGCTCGCCATTCCCTATGAGAAATACACCCTGCCCAATGGGCTGGAGGTGATTCTCTCCGTTGACCACAAGCTGCCGATTGTCGCCGTCAACGTCTGGTACCACGTCGGCGCCTACAACGAGCAGCCCGGCCGCACCGGCTTCGCTCACCTCTTCGAGCACATGATGTTCCAGGGCTCGAAGCACGTGGCCGATGACGTGCACATCTCCCTGCTCGAGCAGATTGGCGGCACGGACCTCAACGGCACCACCAGCTTCGACCGCACCAACTACTTCGAGACCGTCCCAAGCAATCAGTTGGAGACGGCGCTGTGGCTGGAGAGCGACCGCATGGGCTTCCTGCTGGACGCCCTCACCCGGGAGAAGCTCGACACGCAGCGCGAGGTGGTGAAGAACGAGCGCCGCGAGGGCACCGAGACGGCCCCGTACGGCATGGCGCGCGAGAAGGCGTGGCACGCGCTCTTCCCGCTGCCGCACCCGTACCACGGCGACGTCATCGGCTCGATGGCGGACCTGAACGCCGCCACCGTGGACGACGTGAAGGACTTCTTCCGCAAGTGGTACGCCCCGTCCAACGCGACGCTCACCATCGTCGGTGACATCGACGTCGAGAAGACGAAGGCGCTGGTGGAGAAGTACTTCGGCTCGCTGCCCAGCCACCCGAAGCCGGCGCGTCCGGAAGTGGCTCCGGTGAAAATCACCTCGCCCGTGGTCATCCGCGAGGAGGAGCGCGTGGCCCAGCTCCCGCTCCTGTCCATCCAGTGGCTCACGCCGCCGTACCTCCAGGAAGGCGACGCCACCGCGGACGTGCTGGCCACCGCGCTGTCCACCGGCAAGGCGAGCCGCCTCTACCGCCGGCTGGTGCTGGAGAAGCAGCTCGCGCAGAGCGTCAGCGCCACGCAGCAGAGCCAGGGCGCGCAGTCCGTCTTCTCGCTGGACGTGGTGGCCGCCCCCGGCGTCTCCACCGACACGCTGCTGAAGGAGGTGGACGCCGTCCTCGACGAGGTGCGGAAGAACGGAATCACCCAGGAGGAAATCGAGCGCGCCCGCACGCGCTTCGACACGCGCATGCTCGCGGGCCTGCAGGCCGTGGGAGGCTCTGGCGGCAAGGCGGACGTGCTCCAGAGCTACAACCACTTCGTCGGTGAGCCGGGCTACGTCGCGAAGGACCTGGCCCGCTACGAGAAGGTGACGCCCGAGTCCGTGAAGCAGTTCGCGCGCGACATGCTCAACCCCAACGCGCGCGTCATCCTCCACGCCGTGCCGCCGGCCCGCCGGCAGCCCCCTACCGAACCGAAGGAGCGCAAGTGATGCGTCGCCTCCTCTCCGCACTGCTCGTCACGACGCTGGCCGCCTGCGCCAGCAACCCGAAGCCTCCTCCGTCCAACCCGGAGTCGCCCGCGCTGGGCGAGACGGCCCAGAAGCCCGCGCCGCGGCCCGAGGACCCCGAGGCCTTCCGTGCGAAGCCGCCCGAGCCCGGCAAGCCGCCGGACCTGGTGCTGCCTGGCTTCCAGCGCGCCACGCTGGACAACGGCCTCACCGTGCTGGTGAGCACGCGCAAGGAATTGCCGCTCGTCTTCGCGGGCGTGGCCTTCGCCGCGGGCGCGTCGCAGGACCCCAAGGGCAAGGGCGGCCTCGCCGAGCTGTCCTACCGCATGCTGCTGGAGGGCGCGGGCAAGCGGGACACGGTGGCGCTCGACAACGCCTTCGCGGACCTGGGTGTGTCCCCCGCCTTGGATGTGCACTCGGACGGCGCCGAGGTGGGCGTGCGCGTGCTGAAGCGCAACGTGGACCCGGCGCTCGCGCTGCTGGCCGACGTGGTGATGCGGCCCACGTTCGACCCGAAGGTCTTCGACCGGCGCAAGAACCAGCAGCTCCGTGATTTGGTCCGTCAGCTCAGCTCGCCCATCGTGCTCGCGCAGATTGCGGCCCTGGGCGCCATCTTCAGCGAGGACCACCCGTACGCGCACATGTCGGACGGCGTGCCGCAGACGGTGCAGGCGCTCACGCTGGCGGACGCGAAGGGCTTCTACCAGAAGCACGCCGGCCCGAAGGCCGCCGCGCTCATCCTCACCGGCGACATCACCCTGGATGAGGCGGTGGCGCTGGCGAAGAAGCACCTCGGTACATGGAAGGGCCCGGGCACGCCGCCCGCTGCGCCGCCCACGCCCGCCGCGCCGCCGCGGCAGCAGGTGTACGTGGTGCCCAAGCCCGAGCTGGCGCAGACGGTGATGCTGGTGGGCCGCCCGGGTGTCGCGGCAGGCCACCCGGACGAGTACGCGCTGGAGCTGGCCACCACCGTGTACGGCGGCTTCTTCGGCAGCCGGCTCAACATGAACCTGCGCGAGGCCAAGGGCTACAGCTACGGCGCGGGCGCGTTCATGGACACGCGCCTGGGCGTGGGGCCGCTGCTCTCGTACACGGCCGTGCGCCAGGACGTGACGGGCCCCGCCCTCACCGAGCTGGTGAAGGAGCTGTCCGGCCTCAAGGAGCGGCCGATTACGCAGAAGGAATTGGAGTCCGCGCGCGAGGGCCTCATCCGCGCCATCCCCGGAGGCTTCGAGTCCATCGAGGGCCTGGGCGCCACCGCCGCGTCCATCTACTTCAAGCGCCGCCCGCTGGATGAGCTGGAGCGCTCGGTGGAGGGCCTGCGCAACGCCTCCGCCGCCGAGGTGCAGCGCGTGGCCGAGCTCTACCTCGCGCCGGACGCGATGCAGATTGTCCTCGTGGGAGACCCGGCCACCATCCAGGAGCAGGTGACTCCGCTCAACCTGGGCAAGCTGACGCCGGTGGAGCCGGACGCGGCTCCCGCTCCGGCGGCCGCGAAGTAGACGGTCCTCCATGTCGAGGTACCCCGCCGGGGCTCGCGAGCATGCGCGGGCCCCGGCTTCTTTTTTCAGCTAGTCCTCTTCACCCTGGCCGGCGGTGCGGCGCTCGGCCCGCTCGCGGCCACGGCGCTCGCGCTCCAGCTCGTCTGCCTCGTCGATGGGGCTGCGGATGTCGGGCACGTCGCCGCCCACGGGCCCGTCGCTGTCCAGGGCGAACTTCTGCTCGCTCGTCGCGTGGATGGAGTCCGCGGAGTAGAGCGGCAGCGTGTCATCCGCCTCCAGGCCTCCCTCCACGCGGTCCTTCGCGTACGGAGGCTTGGTGGGGGCTTCCTTGCCGCCCTTCAGGGGGTCGTACTTCCGGTTGGGCATGGTGCGCGCTCCTCGTCGAAGGGCATGGGGACGGAGCCCCACGCCGGCGTGCCGCTACGAGGCTCAATGTCGGGGCGCGCGGGCTGCCCACCAAGCTCCCCACGGCGGTACGGGCGCACGCCTGCCCGGACGCCATGGGGCCTGCGTGGCGCGAGCTAGCGAGGCAGGGGTGGAGGCTCCACCACCACCTGCATGGAGAGCGGCGTGTGCTCCGCCTCCCAGCGCAGCCACAGCTTGGGGCGCGAGGTGGCGCTGGCGGGCCGCTTCACGCAGAGGGTCAGCCAGTTGCGCTCGCGCAGGTAGTGGTCCGCGCCCACGGGGAGGAGCTCCGTCTGGATGAAGGACGGCAAATCTTCCATGCCCTCTCCCGCGAGCATGCGCATGCCGAGGAACTCGAGCATGCCCGGGGGCGGGTGGACGATGGCGGAGGACGTCACCTGCTCGATGATGGCCTCGGTCGTTCCGGGGAAGAGGTGCTCCGGGTTGCGCGAGCGGATGAGGCCTCGCGCGCCCACGTGCACGTCACCGGAGATGACCGTCACGGCGCAGCACGAGTCCCGCGCGAGCTTGAAGAGGTCCATGATGAGCCGCGTGCGCTCGCCGCGGTGGACGATGGACTCCCACTGGTCGAGCATGTCGTCGCGCAGGTCCACGAGGCCCGCGACGCTCTCGGTGGCCGGCCCGAAGCGCAGGTGCACGAGGGGCACCGAGGACACGACGACGACGTGCCGGTTCTTGGTGCCCGTCGCCTCGGACGCGCGGTGCTCGCGGCGCCACGTGTCCAGGTCGTCCCACTGGGCGTCGCTCATCACCACGTGCTCGACCTTCCCGGTGTTGCCCCGCTTGCGGATGGTGCGGCCGCTGCGCAGGTCCAGCATCACCAGGTCGAGGTCGCACTCGTCGCCCGTGAAGCGCACCGTGCGCAGGTAGTGGCTCTCACACGGCTTGAGCTCCGAAGGCGTCTTGCCTCGTGACTTCAGCCCGCCGAGCTGGAAGGCCTCGTAGGCGAGCGCCGCCGCGCTGTAGAGCGTCTGGTACCAGGGGTGCTCCTGGAGCTCCTCGTGCGAGCCCCAGCCGTCGAAGATGTCGTGGTCATCCCACGTGAAGATGCCGGGCACGAGCGCGAGCATGGGGGCGATGCCCGAGTCCCCGCTCCAGCGCTCGCAGTAGAGCTCCACGTAGCGGGCCACCATCTCGTCGTGGCAGCCCTCGGGCAGCTTCTTGTCCTTCTGCTTCTCCTCCAGGGACAGCTTGTGGAACTTCTCCAGCTCCTTCGAGGCGTACCAGATGGAGTCCGCGTACACCTGGTCTCCGCCGCCGATGAGCAGGTGGAAGCCATCCGTGGTGCTCTCGTGCTGGTACCTCATGTCGTCCCAGCAACCGAAGGGCCGGCCCATCTTCGACACCTTCTTCCACGCCTCGGCGCTGCCGCCGCCGTTGCAGGAGAAGAAGGCCGCGCGCGGCAGGCCACCGCGCTCCGGCACGAGGACGCCCTTCACGTCATCCACGCCCTCGAGCGGCGGGGCACCCTCCGCGGAGACGAAGCGGTAGCCCACGCGCCTGGGGACGGTGTCGCGCCGGAGGGACACGTGCCACTTCCACAGCACGCCGGCCACGGGGCTCTTGAGGCGGGAGAAGTCGGCGACCAGCTCGGGGCCGGAGACCTCGGCGCCGGCCAGGTCCTTGCCCTGCGCGTCGAGAAAGTGGAGCTGCAGCGCGGGAGGCTTCGCGGGGTCCGTGCCGGAGAGGTACAGGTTGACGGAGAAGGTCCACGTGTCCGCGGACTGCGAGTCCGTCATGTACAGCATCGGTCCAAGCAGCTTCTTCATGGCGCCCCCCTGGCGAGTGCTCCCGGGCACGGAGGCCCGGGACTGGCGAGGGGAGGGAGTCTAGCGCGGAGGGAACACGCGCGAGCAGCGGGGTTTCACCCGGAGCGCGAGTCATGTCCCCAAGTTGCCCACAGCCCCGTGGGGCAGGGGCTCACTTCCCGAGGAAGCCGAGCAGCGCCGAGTGGAACTTCTCCGGCGCCTCGAAGTGGGGGATGTGGCCCACGCCGGGGAGCTCCACGAGCGTCGCGTTGGGAATGTCCTTCGCCACCGCCTTGCCGAGCTGCGGGTACTGGCCCAGCGTCGCGGCCACGTCGGCGGGCACCTTGCCCCGGCCGATATAGGTGCGGTCCTCCTGGCCGATGACGAGCAGCGTGCGCGGCTTCACGAGGGGGAACTCATGGGAGACGGGCTGCTCGTAAATCATCTGCGACGTGGCGGCGGACACCCAGGCGAGGCGCGGGTACTCACCGCTCTGGAGCTGCCGGGCGAAGATTTGGACCCAGACGTCGTACTCGGGCTTCCACTTCACGTAGTAGGTCTGGTGGTACTTGCGCGTGCCCTCCTCGGTGGCCTGGAGCTGCTCGCGGTAGTAGGTCTCGGTGGACTGCCAGGGCACCTTCTCGCGGTAGTCCTCGAGGCCGATGGGGTTCTCCAGCACGAGGTGCGTGGTGGTGTCCGGGAACATGAGCGCGAAGCGCGTGGCCACCATGCCGCCCATGGAGTGGCCCACCACGGCCGTCTGGGAGATGCCGAGCGTGTCGAGCAGCTTCTTCGTCAGCGAGGCGAGGGTGTGGAAGCTGTAGTGGATGTCCGGCTTGGAGGAGCGGCCGAAGCCCACCTGGTCCGGGACGACGACGCGGAAGCCGGCGGCGGTGAGGGCGCGGATGGTGGGCTCCCAGTACGCGCCGAAGAAGTTCTTCCCGTGGAGGAGGATGACGGTGCGCCCGTTGGCGCGGCCGGTGGGCTTCACGTCCAGGTACGCCATGCGCAGGTCCTGCCCCTCCAGCGTGACGGGGAGGAACTGCACGGGGAACGCAGAGGGCAGGCCCTCCAGCGCGATGCCCAGGGGCTCGGAGGCGCGGCGCTCCTGCGCGAGCGCGGGCGAGGTGGTCAGCAGCAGTGCAGTGAGGGCCAGGAGGAGGGGACGCATGTGCATGGTCCCCGTGTAACGCGAGGAGTCGAAGCCCGCATCCGCTCCGTGGGGCCGCGTGTCCAGCGGTGGACCCCGCGGCGGTGACGCGGGCTAATTGGCTGCGTTCTCGAAGCTGCGCGGCCGCATCAACCGCAGCGTCAGCACGAGCGCGAGGAACAGGACGCTGGAGCTGACCATGACGAAGCGCAGGCCCACGCGGTCCGCGAGCGCGCCCAGTCCCCACACGCCCCCCGCGTACGCGCCGCCGAGCACCATGCTGTAGAGGCTGCTCATCCGCGCCTGCATCTCGCGCGGCACGCGGGACTGGCAGTACGAGTTCAGCCCCGTCATCATCATCATGTAGCTGCCGCCGAGCAGCACGATGCCGGCCGCCGCCACGGGCAGCGTGGGCGACAGCCAGTACAGCGCTGACACCGCGCCAATCGCGAGCGAGACAATTCCCAACAGCTTGCGCTGCCCCAGCGTGTCCACGAGCGTGCCCACCACCAGCGCCGCAGTCACCGCGCCCGCGCCCTGGCAGGCGACGAGCAGCGACGTGGCCGCCGCGCCCTGACCGAACTCGCGGATGGCGAACACCGGCACCAGGCCGATGAACGGCGCCACCAGGGCCGCGACGAGCAGCGTGGCCCACAGCATCAACGAGATGTCCGCGTCCTTGCGCACCACCGAGACGCCCTGGGCAATCTGCTCCCAGAGGTTCTGGACGACCTTGCCCGAGTCCCGCGCCGGCATCCGCACGCGAGACAGCGCGACGAGCACCGCGAGGAAGGAGAGGGTGTTGATGAGCAGCGCCCAGGACGCGCCGCCGGCCGCGAGCACGAAGCCCGCCGCCGCCGGGCCGATGATGCGCCCCAGGTTGTACTGCGCCGAGTTGAGGCTCACCGCGCTGTGCAAATCACGCGGAGGCACGAGCTCGGCGAGCATCGCGGAGAAGGCCGGGTTGATGAGGGTGCTCGCGCAGCCGTTGAGCAGCGAGACGACGCCCACCGCGTGCACGCTGAGCTGGTGCGTGAAGGCCAGCACCGTGAGCACGCCGGCGAGGAGCAGCTGCACCACCGTGCCCACCGCGACGTACGCGCGCCGGTCGAACCGGTCCGCGAGCGCACCGCCCACGGGGGACAGAATCACCGAGGGCAGGAAGGTGAGGGCGGCGATGCCACCGGTCCACTCGGCGCGGCCCGTCTCCTGCGTGACGTACACGCCCATGGCCACCGTCTCCATCCAGGTGCCGATGGTGGAGACGAGTGCGCCCAGCCAGACAGCGAAGTAGCCGGGATGGTCGAAAGCGCGAAGCGAGGAGAGACGTGGCAGTCGGAGTGCGCGCACGGCGACGTTCCTTGTACCGCACGGAGACGACACGCGCCCTCCCGGCTCGCGTCATCCTTTGAGCCGCAAATACGAGACTGGCAGCGGGGCCAGCAGCCGGCCTTCACCGTGCGGTGGGTGACAGCACACAGACGGTCCGCGAAGCGCGGACGTGACAGCGCGGCGGCACAAACGAGACAGGTCTCTCGCGGCTCACTCGGAATTCATGCGCGAGGGAAACCCGCGCATTCGTGGGCATGGGTGCGCACAGGTCGGAAAGGCGCACTACCAGCGTGTGGGGACGGGACGCGGGATGAGGTGGAAGAAACGCTCATTCCGCGAGTCCACCGCCCGAGAGTCGAGGCGGAAGGAACGCTCATTCCGCCAATCCGCCGCCCGGGGGGCGGCCGGAGCTCAGCGCACGCTGACGGGGCCCTTGCCCGCGGGCTTCACGGTGCCGTCCTCGGAGATGCGCGCGCCCGTGTCGGGGAAGTCCTCGGCGGTGAGGCTTCGGATGAGCGGGATGACGGCGGCCTTCGGGTCCGGCTGGGCAATGCCCTCGCCCACCTGCCTCGTGGGGAGGATGCGGGCGGACCCGAAGCGGCCGTCGCCGGTGAGCTCCACCTCCAGCACCATGCCCAGGCCCTGCGCACCCGTGAGGGTGAAGCGGCCGTACGTGGCGAAGTTCCCCAGCGAGTAGGCGATGAGCCGGCCCTTGTAGAACTCCATGCCGCGCACCACGTGCGGGCCGTGGCCGATGACCAGGTGCGCGCCCGCGTCCACCATGGCGCGAGTGAAGGTGCGCAAGTCACCCCGGTCCTCGCCGAAGAACATCTCGCGCCCCGCCGGCACGTGGAGCGCCTTGCTGCCCTCGGCGCCACCGTGGAACGAGACGACGACGAGGTCATGCTCCGCCGCGGCCGCGCTCACCAGCGCCGTGGCCGTGGCCAGGTTGTTGAGGTGGTTGCACGAGGGCGACGTGTGGAAGGCCACCACGCCGATGCGCAGGCCATTGCGCTCCACCGTGGCGATGGAGCCCGGCGGGCCGCTCCACGGAATGCCCAACGTGTCGAGCGTGGCTTCCGTCTGACGGCGGCACTCCTCGCCGAAGTCGCCGGAGTGGTTGTTCGCAGTGGAGACCACATCCACACCGGCCTCCTTCAGCGTCGCGCCGTACTCGGTGGGCGAGCGGAACGCGTAGCAGTTCCCCTTGGAGCGGCACTTGGTCGTCTTGCCGCCGTCGCACAGCGGGCCTTCGAGGTTGGCGAAGGTGAGGTCCGCGTCCTCGAGCAGCGGGCGCACGGCGGTGATGACGCTGGCGGGGCCTTCGGGAGGCAGATGCCCCTCGGGCACGGTCGTGCCGAGCATGACGTCACCCACGAAGCGGATGCGCACCTTCGCGCCCGGAGGCGGGGGAGGGCGGCTGCCGGCCTGGGGCGCGCGGGAGAGCTTCTCCTGGAGGGCGGCCTGGCCCTGGGCCTGAGCGAGCGCCGTCTCCAGGTCCGGGTGGTCCGGAGCGAGCTTCTTCACCTCGGTCCACTGTGCGAGAGCCTCCGTCCAGCGGCCCTCCACCTGATGCGCCCAGCCGAGCTCCCAACGGCAGTCCACGCGCGAGGGTGCGGCCTGCACGCAGGCGGACAGCTCGGAGATGGCGGTGCGGGTGTCCTTCGCCTGGAGGGCCGCGATGCCTCGGGCATAGCTCGCGTCCGCGTCGACCACGGCGGGAGCGGGCTGCGCGCGCATCGCCACGGCGGCGGCACGCACGGCGCTGAAGGCGGCCTCGGCGGCGACGCGGCCGACGTCCGAGACGGTGGTGGAAGCGTCGGAAGCCGGAGCCGTCGGGGAGGCCGACGCGGACTCCTGTGGGGTGCCGGAGGGCGTCGTCACCGGTGAGGCCTTCGCGACACTGCTCGAGGAGGTTCCATCCGTGGAGCCGGAAGCCGTCGCCACTTGAACCGTGTTGGAGGCACCTGTCGCGTGCGTCGCGCCGACGGTGTCACGGGCTGTGCCCGAGGCGGCCACGACGGCATCCGCGCCATGGACGACAGGACGTAGGCCCGCCGCGGCCTTCACGGACTGCGTGCCCGCGAGCACGACGGCATCCGCCGCTCCATTCCCGAGCGCCGCGCGAACGGACCCGTTGCCCGCGGTCATCGCGAGCTCGGAAGCAGCGTCCTCCCGGAGCGCGGCCTTCACGGACGCACTGCCAGCGGTGGACAGCAGCTCGGCGGTGCGAGCCTGCGCTGTGGAGAACTTGTGGGAGGGAGCGGGCTCGCGCGCCGGGGAAACACCCGGCGTGGTGGCGAGCGCCAGCATCAGGAAGACGGACGAGGCCATGGCCCGCGCATCTTACGGGCCGTCCAGGCGCTCGGGAGTAATTGGCATGCGCTCGCCCCATCGGCAGCCGGGCAGACGACACACACCCCATCAGCCAGGGTGATGGGGTGTGCGGCACCGGGCAGCCACGCCACCGTGAGCGGCTTCTCAGCCCAGCACGTCCAGCAGCACCGAGCGGCACCGACACCGTGAGCGGCGGCTCAGCCCAGCAGGTCCAACAGCACCGAGCGGCTGCGCTGACGCGGCAGCAAGCGCAGGCGGCGCAGCTCCTTGCGCTTCACCTTGCGCTCCAACGCGCTGTGCACCGAGAGCTGCCCCGGCCCGCGCAGCAGCAAACCGAGCGCGATGGAGCAGAGCGCGAGGTTGAACTCGAAGCCGCCCTTCGTGTTGTCGAAGCCCTTGCCCTTGTGGACCTTGGCGATGGCGAACGCCTGCGTGACGAGCACACCCAGTGCCGCGGGCCGCGTCGCGAAGCCGAGAATGGCGCTCACGCCCGCGAGCAGCTCCGTGATGCCCGTGGCCAGCACCAGGGGCCGGGCCGGCTTGAGGCCAATCTGCTCGAAGAAGCCCGCGGCCTGCTCCGTCCCTTCCTTGCGCAGCTTGCTCAACCCGTGCACCACCATCGACGACCCGAGCGACAGGCGCGGTGGCAGCAGGGCCGCTGACTTCAGGATGCTCGGTTGCTCGGTCAGCTGTGCCACGTTCATTCCCACTCCTCCTTGATGGGGCCCCGGGGCCGGTTCTGGAAACCCGGGTACGTTGGGGCCGGCCGCCCTCCATGGCACCCCGAGCCATGTCCCCCTCACTCGGCGGGCAGGCAGGCCGGCGTCATGATTTCCGCATCCTCGCGAGCCGCCTCCGTCCCGAGTCCGAGGCGTCCCCGAGCGGACCGACTCGACCCGCGTGTCCGCTGGGGCGAGACTCGTATGAACATGTCCCTGCGCTGGTCGCTCCTGTTCCTGTCGTTGTCCGTCCCCGCGCTCGCTGAGGACGGCGTCACCGTACGAGTGCGCTGCCCGGAGAAGTGCACCGTGGTGCTCGATGGGAAGCGCGGCCTGCGGGTGACGGACTCGACGTGGAAGTTCGAGGGAGTCGGCACGGGAGCGCGGCGCGTGGAGGCCACGGGCGTCCTGAGCCGGCCGCTCATCAACGGGTTCGCGGAGATTCCCGACGTGGCGCAGGCGGAGGTCTTCCTCACGAGCAACAAGCGCATCGTCGTGCAGCGCGGCAGCACCAGCACGCCGGGCACGCCGGAGTGGGCGGAAGGGGAGAAGCCACCGGCGAAGGGCGGAAGGAAGAGCGTGGCCATCGTCCGGTGTCCCGAGGACTGCACGGTGCTGCTCGACGGGAAACGCGGCCGGCGCAGGGACGAGCGCACGTGGGAGTTCAAGGACGTGGAGCCGGGCCGCCGTCGTGTGGAGGCGACTTCCAGCCTGTTCAGCCGGAGGCTCTTCCTCGACTCCGTGGAGGTGCCCGCGGACGCGGAGGCGACTTTCTACGGTGACTCGAAGGGGAACGTGAGGCTCACGGAGGACCGGAGCCTGGCAGCAGTGGAGCAGGCCCGCGCCAAGGCACGTGAGGCAGGTACGTCGCAGCTCAACGTGCGCTGCGTGAAGCCCTGCACGGTGTCGCTCGACGGAGCGCGCCGGGGTTCGAGCAACGCGACGAACGTGCTCGTCCGGGACGTGGAGCCGGGCGCGCATGAGTTGGACGTGGTCTTCACGGTGGGGAAGAGCCGCAGGCGCATGACGCTCGACGTGCGCGCGAACAGCGAGCTGTTCATCACCGCGTCCGAGGGTGATGGGTTCCAGGTGACGAACACGAAGCCGCTGAACGGTGCTCCGTAGCGCCGGCTCAGTCCTCCGACGGAACGCGCTCCGCGAGTGGTGGCTCCATCAGCGCGGCCACCTCGGCGGAGTAACCACCCGGGCCCTCACCGTGGACGATGAGCGGAGGGCGCACGGCGAGTCCCCTGTCCCTGTCTCGCACGGCCTGCACCAGGAAGCGCGTGGCCGGTGAGCCCACGCGCGAGTGCACGAAGCGCAGCACGGAGGGATACAGCTTCGCCTGCGTCAGCAGCCCGAGCACCTCGGCCACGCGAGAGGCCGGGTACACGAGGCTCACGGTGCCTCCGGGCATGAGCGCGTACCGTGCAGCGGCAACCACGTCACTTGCGTCGCAGGCGACCTCGGACTTGGACACGGCGCGCTCGTCATCGGGGCTGCGGACTCCGGCGTTGGCGATGCGGAACGGTGGATTGGAGACGACGTGCGCGTACTGCCCACCGGTCACGAGCTCACGGATGCGGCGCAGGTCACCCAGCAGCGGACGCACACGAGCTTCACAGTCATTGAGTGCCACGGCCCGCCGCAGTCTGGCGAAGACCGCGGGCTGAAGCTCCAGCGCATCCACGGGCCCGAGGTGGAACTGCTTCACGAGCAGGAAGGACACCACACCACTGCCCGCGCCGAGCTCCAGCATGAGGCCCGGAGTGCCCGTGCCCTCCGTCGCCGCGAAGTGCGCGAGGAGCACGGCATCCAGCGTGAAGCGGTACCCGCTCCGGCGTTGAAGCACCCGCACCCCCGCCGTGCCGATGGAGTCGAGCGTCTCGTCGTGAGCAATGGGTTCGGACATGCGCAGCGGCGAGCCTATACCTCCGTGAATTTCATGCCGGTAGCACCCGTGCGCTCCAGGGCGTCCTTGAGGTCCTCGGAGACGATGACAGCCATCGACCAACCCCAAGTGCGGAACACCTTCACGTTGCCCACCTTGGACTTGTCGATACGGAGGCCCATGACACTGCGATAGGTACCCGTCTTTTCCGGACGGCCGTCCTCCGGCTTCCAGTACTGAACCTCCTCGCTGGCGCTGTCGTCGATGCACTTCACCGCTCGCGTGACATTGAGGAGGAAGTACGGCTCAGGCTGGCCATCAACCTCCACAGGGAAGAGCTGCACGTCATCGGGCGCCAGCTCCGCGAATACGGATGCGACTCGTGGATGCAGGAGAGGTGTGACGCCTAGAGTGGTCGCCGAGAAGTCCACCGGCTTGCCGAGACGATAGAGAGGTACCCTCAGCTTCTTGTCGAGAACCACGGGTTTCCCATGCCGGAACATCCAGGGGTCCGCCTCCTGGCATTCTTCATCCACGGGGTCGTCGGGGTACCAGCGCCCAGGAACGTAGAGGTCCTGCTCCAACTCGAAGTACCGGGCCGGCATCACTACTCCCTACCCTTCGTGACGAGCCTGCGAAGCAAGCTCCCAGGGCTGAGGAGCTCGCTTGATAGCTCATTCAACTGCTGGGTGAGCACTTCACGGCAATGGGCCTTGCTCCGGCAATCCAGCATGGCATCGCTGATCCGCTTGAAGACCGCTCGATGATACGCCTCCGGATGAGGCCCCTCATGGCCTCGGATGCGCACCAGGTTGGCGGGGTCGTTCAGCGTCATGCCCGCCCTCCGGAAGAGCTTCTCGAACAGTGGTGTCCACGGTCCACCGTTCGCATCTGACTCCGTGTTCTTGTCGGTGCAGATGTGATGCACCTTCCCGTCCGGATCTCCGCGAATACCACCCGAACTCGAAGCCACCATGGCCACCGCGCCGGGCCCGAGGGTGATAACGACGCCACCCTCCACCACCGCCACTGCGCTCACCTGCTCGACGGCCGCGAGATTCACTCCGAGCTGCGATGCACTCAGTGCCGCTGCCGGAGGGAAGCCCAGCAACAAGGGCAGTCGAGACGCCAGCCACGAAGTTCCACTCATCGTGCTCTTGCCTACGACGAGCGCCACCGCGAGCACGAAGATGCGTGCTCCCTGAGTGCCCATGACTTGGCCGAAGCGCTCACCCGCCTCTTCCAACTCTTCGAACGTAGTGGCCCGGTCCGCGCTCCTTTTCAGCTCCATGCACGCGTGAACCATTTCGAGGAACGCGTCGATGCCCACGTACACCAGCGCCGACACCACCACCACTTTGAAGAAGGTGGGGTTGAGCGTCTTCTCCACCGCCTCCGCGATGCTGGCGTGCATCGGATCCAGCGACAGGCCCAGTGTCAGGGTCAGGCGGTCCCTCTCATCGAAGCCAAGTCCGTCCTCCAGTAGCGAGAGACAGTCTCCAGGTTCCTCGTGCGCCTGGCACCACCGGCCATAGCGCTTGTGCAGCGCGCTCCGCAGCGCCTTGTCCATGGTGCTGCCGCGATTCGAGGCACGAACCCACCACCCGGTATCAGCGGGACGCAGGGACAGGGGCACATCCAGCGCGAGCCGCGCGAGGGCCTTCTCGAATTCCTCCGCATCGACCTCGACGGAACCCCCCGAGGTCCTTGGCACATGCGCCACCAGTCGACCCTCACCTGTGTCCAGTCTCACGACACGTGAGCCCGCGCAGCCGACCATCCACGGAACCAACAGCAGGGCCCACCAGCGTCGCGCCACCACACATGCCTCCCCGGGCTCGAAAGCCCCACGGTCAGGCACGGCACCAGAGCATTGGCGCGAAGTCGGGGTCGATGGTGGAGAACCGCAGGTATCAGGTGAAGCCAGTCAGGCACGAACACGAGGCACGTCCCACAGTCGCTGGCACGTCAGCCCGCGTGCGTGCATTCCATGGCGAACCTCGATGCCAACTCCTGAAGCCCCCAGCTGCTACGTGTACATCCAGCTTCCGGATTCGATGGAGGTCGTCACCTGCGGTCGCTTCATGCAGCAGGGCGGCGTGGGACGCTTCCTCTACGAGAGAAGCTATCTGTCCAACCCCCGCGCGGTGGAGCTGGACAAGCTCGAGCTCCCACTGCATCCGGGCACCTTCGAAACAGAGAGCCTCCACGGCATCTTCGGCGCATTGCGAGACTCCTCACCGGACGCGTGGGGACGCAGGGTCATCGAGCGTCAACTGGGACGTGCCGACCTGAGCGAAGTCGACTTCCTCCTCCACTCACCCGAGGACCGGGCCGGTGCGCTGTCCTTGGGTCAGAGCCCCACGCCCCCCATCCCGGTGCATCGATTCAACGAGGTGTCCCAGCTCGGCCCGCTGCTCCAGGAGGTCGAACGCGTCGAGCAGGGACTGCCGTACTCCGCGCAAGACGTCAGCGGCCTGGTGAACCCCGGCACCTCCATGGGCGGCGCACGCCCCAAGAATGTCGTCGAGGACGAAGAGGGCCTGTGGGTCGCCAAGTTCCCCTCCCGCAGCGACCGCTGGAACCAAGCAGCGGCGGAAGGCGGCATGCTGAAGCTCGCCAGCGAGTGCGGCCTGCGTGCGGCCTTCAGCAAGCGCATCCACGTCGCGGGCCAGGACGTGCTCCTGGTGCGCCGGTTCGACAGGAAGCGCACCGAGGAAGGCTACCTGCGACACCGCATGGTCAGCGCACTGACGGTCCTTCGTTCCGATGAGAATCCGCAGGACCGCTCGAAGTGGTCGTACCTCCTGCTGGCGGATGAGCTGAAGCGCCAGGTGAGCAATCCGGATGAGGACCTGCGGGAGCTGTTCTCCCGCATGGTGTTCAACGCGCTCATCTCGAACATCGACGACCATCCCCGGAACCATGCGCTCATCGCCGCCGGTTCGGAGTGGAGCCTCTCGCCCGCCTACGACCTCACGCCGATGCCGCAGGTCAGCACCGAGCGAGACCTCGCGATGGAGGTGGGCAGCGCGCAGCACCGTCGCGCCAACCGGCGGAACCTCCTGAGCGAATGCGGCCGCTTCCTTCTGTCGAAGGAAGACGCCACCCACGTCATCGACAGGATGAAGACCCTCGTGTCCGCGCGCTGGCGTGACGCCGTGAAGGAGTGCGGCGGCACCGAGGCCGATGTGAAGGCCATCGAGCGTGCGTTCGACTACGAAGGCTTCGAGTACGGCTCGGAGCCATGAGGTGAACAGCGGGCTGGAACCACGCTCCGGCCCGCCGTTCCACCGTCACATCACGGCGTGTACACGACGGTCAGCGTGGCACCCGTGCCGTCCTTGATGAACAGGTACTGCGTCGCCGTCTGGAAGCCGCTGAAACCCAGCCGCAGCTGTGTCTTCCCCGCCAGGTTGATGGCCGAGAGCCCCGCCGCGCTGAAGTCCGCCGAGGCCTTCGTGCCCGACGCGAAGCTGCCGATGCTCGCCACACCGCTCGCGGTCGCCGCGGCCGCCCAGTCCGCCGTCTCCGTGGCCGCCGCGTTGAACGTGCCGTTCTTCACGTCGATGAGCAGCGTGTTCCCCGAGGGCGTGGACCACGGGTCCCCCGAGCCGGACGAGTACGTCACCGTCAGGTACACCCGCGTCACCGTCGCCGTGTCCGGGATGCTCGACGTGTCGAAGGACAGGAACGAGCGGTTGTACTTCCCATCCGTCCCGCGCCCCAGCGCCAGCCCCGTCAGCGTGCCCAGCGCGGGCGAGCTGCCATCCGAGTTCGCCTTGATGTAGCCGTCATCCGCGGTCACGCTCGTGAAGCTCACCGTCACCGGCGTCGGCGTGCCGCTGTTGCTCACGGTGACGCTCGTGTCGCTGTCCGTGGCCTGGTTCCCCGCCGCGTCGTACGCCCGAGCCCCCAGCGTGTGCGTCCCGTTCGACACGCTGGTGCTGCTCCACGCGAAGTCATACGGCGCCGTCGTGTCCGTGGAGACGACGCTGCCGTCCACCAGGAGCTCCACCCGCGCCACGCCCACATCGTCCGAGGCGCTCGCCGACACCGTGACGGTGCCGCTCACCGTGGCCCCGTTCGCCGGCGCCGTCACATTCACGGTGGGCGGCGTGGTGTCACCCGGCGAGCCGCCTCCCGTGAGCCCGAAGAACTGGGCCTGGTAGTAGACGGAGCAGAGATTCACATCGGTGAGGTACGAGCCGGTGGCGCCGCACGCGGTGGTGCTGCCCGGGAAGCTGTACTGCGCGTCAATCCCCGTGGCATGGCCCATGCCGGTGATTTCCCAGGTCTCCACGAGCGCCGTGCCCGCGCTGTCGCGGTACACCTTGTGTGGGAAGCCGCCCACCGTCTCCGTGGTGTCCGCCGTCTGGTCGATGCCGTGGACGTTGGTCCACTGCTCCATCGCCTCGTTCATGTTCATCGGCTTCACCGTGAAGTCACTGGTGCCGTGCCAGAGGGTGACGCGTGGGCGCGGGCCCGTGTAGCCCGAGCTCGCCCAGGCCGAGCGGATGACGTCACCCCAGGCGGCCGGCGTCTTGTCCACGCCCGGGCTCATGCAGGAGAAGCCCTGGGTCGAGTTGGCGGCACACCCATGCGGGCCTCCCGAGTTGATGGAGCCCGAGGCGAAGACCTCCGGGTAGGCGGCGAGCAGCGCCGGCGCCATGTACCCACCGGCCGAGAACCCCGCGACGTACACCCGCGACGCGTCGATGGAGTACGTGGACTTCATCGAGTCCACCATCTGCTTGATGGAGAGCGCCTCGCCCTGGCCCCGGTTGTAGTCGCCGGGCTCGAACCAGTTGAAGCAGCTCGCGCCGTTGTTGGCGCTCTGCTGCTGCGGGTAGAGGACGTAGAACTTGTAGACGTTGGCCGCCGCCGTCCAGCCGCTGTTCTCCATGCCCGCGGCCGTCTGCGTGCAGCCATGCAGCACCACCACGAGCGGCGCGTTGGCGGGAATGCCCGTCGGCACGTGCCGGTACATCAGGAGATTGCCCGGGTTGGAGCCGAAGCCCGTCACCTGCGTCAGCTCGTTTTCGACCTGCTGTAGCTCTGGCGCTGGCTCACGCGGGGAAACTTCCTCGGAGCCAGGAGAGCCACAACCCACTGCGCTCGCGAAGAGAAGCGTCGCGAGACTCAATCCGGGGAACCGCGAGCACGACGGAGCACGGCGGGGATGATGCGTGTGCATGGTGCCTCCCCGGCCGCCAGATGGGGGGGAGAGCGGCGGCCGTGAGGCGAGACCTGACTCCCTCGACTCACATGCATTCAAGGCGCGACGCGTCGCCGGACGCATGAAACATGAACCAACATTCACGTCCGCGCCGCCGACCCCAAAATGGCGCGTTGCGTTGGAAATAATATGAAACATGAATCGACATTCAGCCCACGATAACGATTGACAGGGGAGGGAGTGCTCCCAGTGGAGCAGGCCCAGACACGAAGGGCCCGGAGGTCTCCCTCCAGGCCCTCGAGTCAACGCACGGGGAACGCGGGGCGCGTGGCTACCGCGCGCGCTGGGCGGCCAGCCGCTCGGCCACGTCCAGCACCTTCGCCTCGATGCAGACGCCGTCCAGCTGGTTCGCCTCGTAGATGCCGGTGGGGCTCGTGACGTTCACCTCGGTGAGGTAGTCGCCGAGGATGTCGATGCCCACGAGCAGCAGCCCGCGCTTGCGGAGCTCGGGCTTCAGCCGCTCGCAGATTTCCAGATCACGCGCCGTGAGCACGGCCTTCCGGGGCGCCCCGCCCGCGGCCATGTTGCCCCGGTGGTCGTCCTCGGGCGGCACGCGGAGCACCGCACCCGCCGGCTCGCCGTCCACCAGGATGATGCGCTTGTCGCCCAGGCGGCTCTCGGGGATGTACGCCTGCGCGATGATGGCCTCGCGGCCCTCCATCGTGAGCAGCTCCACCGCCGAGCGCGCGTTCCGGTCCGAGGGCGTCAGGAAGAGGATGCCCTTTCCGGCGAAGCCGTCCACGGGCTTGAGGATGGTGCCCCGCGGGTTGCGGGCGATGAAGTCCATCAGCACCGGCAGCTCACGGGTGATGCGCGTGTCCGGCATCAGGTCCGGGAAGCGCAGCGCGAAGAGCTTCTCGTTGGCGCCGCGGATGCCCGACGGGTCGTTGATGAAGACGGGCGCCCTGTCTCCACACAGCTCCACCAGCTGCGTGGCATGGAGGAACTCCACGTCCACCGGCGGGTCCTTGCGCATGAACACCACGTCCAGCGAGGACAGGGGGTACACGGCGTCGTCGACCACGTCGAAGTGCCGGCCCTGCTCGGCGCGCACGGTGACGTGGCGCATGCGCGCCTCGGCGCAGGTGCCGTTGAAGCGCAGCCAGCGCTGCTCGAAGTAGCGCACCACGTGGCCGCGCTTCTGCGCCTCCAGCATGAGCTGGAACGTGGAGTCGTGGTTCACCCGCACCATCTCGAGCGGGTCCATCAGGAAGCCAATGGTGAGCGCGGCCATGCAGTCCGGAGTGGAGGTTGGGGCGGCGAAGATAGCGGAGCGCGCCCCGGGATGCCCTTCAATCGCGGGGACTGTTCACCCTTCGGGAATCGCCGCCAGCGCCAGCTTCATCCGGGTGGACTCTCCGGCCTTGATGGGCACGGCCAGCACGCGCTTCTTCTTGTCCGGGCCGATGATGAAGAGCTTGTGCTCGCCCACCGGCAGCGCCACGTTGAACATGGGCGTGCGGCCGAGCTTCTTCTTCCCGCGGTACACGTCCGCGTCCGGCGTCACCACCAGTGTCAGCTTGCCCTTGCTGCGCGCCGGGGCCTCGGTCGGCCGCTCCGTCGGAGGCGGCTCCACCTTCACCTGCACCTGCGCCACCGCCGAGCCCGCGTCCGGCACCGGCGTGCCCGGCTCGCGGAAGACGGGGAGCTTCGAGTCGAACTTCTGCAAGGTGCTCGGGTCGGGCACGGGCTCCACCGTCGCGTTCAGCACGTGCGACAGGCGCCACGCGCCATAGGCACCGCCCACCAGGATGGACAGCAGGAACAGGCCCCACAGCGCGTTCGACAGCCAGGAGCCCTTGCTCCCGGTGCCGGCCGCGGCGGGCTGCCTCTCCCCGCCCTTCGCGGGTGCCCGGCGCGGCTGATTGCGCGGCACCGCGGAGAGTCCGCCCTGGGGCGTGGAGTCGTCCACGCGCTCCGGCAGGTACGGCCCGTCTTCCCCGCGAAGCGCGCGCTTCGCCTTGTCCACCATGGTGGGGCTGGCCGTGCCCTCCGCGCTCTCCAGCAGCGCGCGCGTGGCCGCCATGCGCTCGGCGAAGAGCTCCTTCATCATCGAGGCCCAGTGGTCCGAGTCCATCAGCAGGGGCCCCGCGGCCGCCTCAATCGCCCGGGCCATGTCGCGGCCGTTGCGGAAGCGCTTCTCGCGGCTGCGCTCCAGCGCCTGCATCACCACCTTGGAGACGGCTTCCGGCACGTGCGGCGCCACGTGCGAGGGCCACGGAATGGGCGCCTCCAGAATCTTCACCATCTCGTCGCGCTCGTCCTTGCCGGCGAAGAGGCGCGCGCCGGTGAGGAGCTCGTGCATCATCACGCCCACGGAGAACAAGTCACTGCGGCCGTCCAGCTTGTCGCCGCGCACCTGCTCGGGGGACATGTAGCCGGTGGTGCCCTTCACCGTGCCCGCGCTGGTGCGCTCCAGGCTGCCCTTCGCCTTGGCGATGCCGAAGTCGAGCAGCTTCACCACGCCGTCGTACGTCACCATGACGTTCTTCTGCGCGACGTCGCGGTGGATGACGGGGCTGGGCTCGCCCGAGGGCGCGGTGAAGGTATGCGCGTAGTGCAGCGCCATGCAGACGTCGCGCGCCACCGACAGCGTGAAGCCGATGGGCAGCTGCTCCTTGCGGCGCAGGCTGGCCCCCGTAATCTGGTTCAGGTTCTGCCCGGCGATGAACTCCATGGCCAGGTAGAGGCCGTCGTCCTCCTGCCCCAGGTCGAACACCTGCGCGATGTTGGGGTGGTTGAAGGCCGCGGTGATGCGCGCCTCGTCGAGGAACATGCGCTCGAACTGCTCGTTGTCGCGCACGTCCGGAAGGATGCGCTTGATGACCACGTACTTGCGGAAGCCACCCGGCCCCGAGGTGAAGCCGAGGAACAGCTCCGCCATGCCACCCACGGAAAGCTGGGTGACGACCTCGTACTTTCCAATGCGCTCGCCCCGATAGAAGTCGATGGGCCAATCCTCCACCAGCGCCCCGCTCCCGGGGACCCTCACCGGCACGGACGATAACAGGCTTGTAGCTCGCGGACGTCCCGTGAGAATCCGCCGTCACGCTGGGTTGTCCACGCATCCACTCGCTGCCTGTGGATGGCCTGTGGACAGTGTGGATGGGGTTGTGGAGAAACAGGGCCGTGGATCAACACCTGTGGGAGCCCGGGGGAAACCTCCAATTTACCCACATGTAGCAGGGAGCGAATTCCTGAGTCATCTCGCGCGCTTGCTGACTTGTCCCCAAGTCCGAGGCCCCTGCTTCTACCACCGTTAGATCAATACCTCTTATGAACCTATAGAAGCAGCAGCCGGTGCATGGAGAAACGTGCCTGTGGACGGGCGGGGGGCCGGGCCGGGGGGCTCACGGAATCACCGCGCGCAGCCGCTCCAGGAGCACCGGGAGCCGGTCCATGAGCTCGCGGTCCATGTTCTCCAGCGCGCCACGGAGCACGGCGAGGTCATCCGGCTCGCGCTCCGCGTGGGCCATGCGCTGGAGCCCTCGCAGGCGCTGGTTGCGGAGCACCAGGCTGTCCAGCGTGTCCTCCAGCTCGTCGGCCAGCTCGGGTTGGAGCTGGAGGTCTCGGCCGATCAGCTCCCGAAGCTGCTCCACCAGGTAGGTCAGGTCCCAGGATTCTTCGTATCCGGCACGTCGTGACATCGACTCGACCCGTCGCGTGTCACCTGTCTCAGGCCGACGCCCGGGCCCGGACGAGCCCCGCGAGCGTGAGGCGTGAGCGTGCCGGGTCCAGCTCCACGCTCACCTGGCAGCCGGCCAGCTCCAGCCGCAGCGTGTAGGGCGCCGTGGAGGGCAGCAGGCTGCGTTCCTGGTGGGCGAGCGCGGCCATGCGGAACAGCTCGGCCAGCAGCTCCTGGCGGGCTTCCGACGGCAATCCATCCACCGTGGCCTGCAGTCCACGTGGGATGAGCACGGTGAAGGCCTGCGACGACTGGGACGTGACGGCGGAGTCGGCGGAGATCATGCCTGTAGCCGATTGCCAGAACCGTACCCTCACGCGGTCCAGCCTTTCCGCGCGGTTGCGGCGAGGTGCCCCGGGCCCACCTGAAAAAATCACCGGCACATTCCGGCACAGGTCTGAATTCTTTGAAGTCGCCGCTGTCGCGCCAGGTGGGAGCCATGCCTCTCTCGTGCACGTGGCATGTCTGCTCGTGCGCGCGGACCCTGTCCCGGAGTGCATCGAGGGATGCCGCAAAAAGATGGCGCTGACGCACTCGCAATGCGGTTGCGACAACCGCGGAGGGTGGCTGTCCGACAGCGGTGGGCGCTTGCGGGCAGCCCCACTCGCATCCTTCGCGCGCGAGGGCTATAGGCGACGTCACCGGGAGGGCACCCAATGGCGCACGCAACGAGAGCTGGCGGGGTGGGACGGACGTTCATCCTGCTGGCGGTGGTGCTGACGACAGGCCTCGCCTGCCGAGACAAGCCATTGGTGGGCGCGGTGGGCCGGCTGCGGCTGTCCACGGAGCGCGTGGAGTTCCCCGCCGCGTACCCCGGCACCGTGAAGGAAGCAGAGGTGCGGGTGGTGAACGGCGGCCGCGCGCCGCTGGACGTCACCTGGACGGAGGTGACGTCGCCCTTCAAGCTGGTGGACGTGCTGCCCTCGCGCGTGGAGGCGGGGGAGGTGCCGGTGCGCCTGCGCTTCTCGCCCTCGGGTGTGGGGACGAATGAAATCATCGTCGTCGGCACGGCGTCGGACGGCGGCCGCGTGGAGCTGGTGCTCGTGGGCGAGGGGAAGGCCATTCCCGACTGCACGCCGGTGACGTGCACTGCGTCCACCTTCGACGTGGTGACGGAGCGGTGCGTGGAGACGGTGCTGCCGGACGGCACCTCGTGCGACCCGGGCAACGCATGCCTCACGGAGGCCACGTGCCAGGCGGGCCGGTGCAAGGGCCGCGAGCGCGCGTGCGATGACGGCAATGCCTGCACCACGGACGTGTGCCACGCGCTGGACGGCTGCCAGACGGTGCCGGCGCCGCCGTGCCCGGGGGACGGCAAGTGCCAGGTGGGCACGTGCGACCCGGTGAAGGGCTGCGGCCTGGCGGACGCGCCGGATGGCACCTTCTGCGGCTCGGAGCGCGGGTGTGACTCCGCGGACGTGTGCGTGGAGGGCCGGTGCGCGCGGAGGGACTTGCCCGACGGCTTCGTGTGCGCGGCCGCCAGCCCGTGCCAGGAGGAGGGCCACTGCAACGGCTCGGTGTGCGAGCGCCCCGACGCGAGGCCGCTCACGGCGGACTGGAGCTACGACGCGCGGGCCAATGGGGAGAACCTGCACGACCTGCTGGTGGGGCCCGACGGCGACGTGACGCTCTCGGGTTTCTACAGCAACTCGATTTTGAATGCGGCGAGCGAGGGGCCGGTGCGCGCGTCGGACCCGGCACGGCGGTGCATGCTGTGGAATGACAGGCTCCTGTGCATGGACCTGCCGCAGGACGGCACGGTGTCGCTGCTGGAGCGCGCCACGGGCCGCCCGCGGTGGACCTTCACGCTGGCCAGCGAGCGGCCGGACTTCGCGCAGAAGTCGCTGACGCTCTTCCTGGCGCGGCTGGCGGTGATGGCGCCGGACCGGCTCGCGGCCCTCTTCGAGGCGTACCCCGCCGGGCAGCCGCGCGAGACGCTGTGCCGCATGTACTTCCTGGTGGTGCTGGATGCCTTCGGCCGCATGGTGTCCGCGCAGGAGCTGTCGGACCCGCTGCTGGCCGAGTGCAACCACCCGCACCCCTTCGGTGTCGCGTCCGACGCGGTGGGGGACTTGTACGTGTCCTTCGCCCAGACGGTGAACGTGGGCGCGCCGCTGCAGCCGGGCTCTCCCTCGCTGCTGATGGCGTTCTCCTCGGACGGGGTGCCGCGCTGGCACAAGACGGAGTCCTTCCGTGCCGGCGAGCTGGCGGTGGTGGACGGCATGCTCATGTCCGAGCACGGCACGCAGGCGCTGAGCACGGCGGACGGCTCGCCGCTGGGCTCCATTCCGCAGGAGTTCGGCCGCGTGGTGGCCACCCGCGAGGTGGCGGTGCCGAGCGCGCCGGGCACCTCGGTGAACTCCGGCGTGGGAGGGGGCACCGCCACGGAGCTGAAGGGCTATGGGCTGCCGGCGCTGGGCCCGGTGTGGACGTACACGCTGCGGGCGGGACAGCGCCTCGACACGAAGGAGCTGCGGCTGGCCACGTGGCCCGCCGGCAAGGGGCTGCCGCCGGAAACGGTGCTGCTCACCACGGCGGAGAGCGACAACCAGCGGTTGCTGGTGGGCGTGAATATGAAGAACGGGAGAGAGGCCTTCCAGTGCCCGCTCAACTTCACGCCGCGCACGGTGACGCAGCTCATGGAGCTGGCACCGGGGGCGCTGGTGACGATGGAGGGCGCCTCCACCTGCGGCGAGTGCGACCCTCCGTTCGCCTACAGCCGGGCGCGCTTCCTGCGCTTCCCGATGCCAGGGCTCATGCCCGCCAACGAGCCGTGGCCGGGAACCTTCGGCGGGCCGGGCCACGGCCACCACGAGAACCCGGTGCGCTGAGGGAGCGGTGGCTCAACCCAGCGTCTTGATGAGGCGCTCCGCCTGCTCGCGGAGGTCCTTCTCGCTGGCGGGGGCCTTCTTGAGCACGTCGCGCGCCAGCGCCTGGGCCTTGGCCTTGTCACCCCTGCGCGCGGTGACGACGGCCAGGTTGAGCAGCGGCTCCACGCGCGAGGGTGCCCGGCGGAGGGCCTCCTCGAGAATCTCCGCGGCCGCGGTGAGGCGCTCGTCGGCGTCGCCTTCCTCCACGCGCATCAGGAGGTTGCCCAGGTTGTTGGCCGCGGACCAGTCCTCCGGGTCCAGGTCCATCGCCTCGCGCCAGGCCGTAATCGCGCCCGCGATGTCGGGCGGCTCGATGGACTCGAGCACCATCGCCTCGATGGACTTCGTCTGCGCGGTGGACAGCCCGCGCGCCGCGAGGCTCCGGCACATGTCCAGCGCGTCCTGCCGGTGCCCGGTGGCCATCATCATGCGCGCGAGGTTGCCCTGCACCGACACGTCGTCGGGGTACTCCACGGCCAGGCGCTTCGCGATGCCGAAGGACTCGGCCACGTTGCCGCGCGCCGCGAGCACCGCGCTGAGCTGGTTGAGCAGGTCCGCGTTGTCCGGCAGCACCTTCAGGCCCTGGCGCAGCAGGTTCTCCGCCGTCTCCATCTCGCCCAGCTGCTGCAGCACCACGCCCCAGATGACGTAGGTGGGCGCGTGCGTCGGGTTGAGCTCCAGCGCCCGCTCCAGGTGCGGCAGCGCGAGCTTCAGCTCCTCCAGCGCGAGGAGGATGCGGGCCAGGTGGAAGCGGTACGCCGCCACGTCCGGCTCCAGCTCCACCGCCTTCTCGAAGGCCTTGCGGGCACCGGCGAAGTCCTCCTCCGCGGCCAGCAGGTAGCCCAGGCCGAAGTGCGCCTCGGCGCGCGGGGGCTTCGCCTCTCGGATGACCTGCGTGTAGAGGGCGCGGGCGCCATTGGTGTCACCCCGCGAGGAGGCCAGCGCGGCGCGTACCAGGCGCGAGTCGGCGTCTTCCACGCCGCCCTTCGTCGCGCGGTTGACGAGCTCCTCCGCGCGGGCCCAGTCCCCGTCCACCGATGCCAGCTTGGCGAGCGTCAGCAGCGCGCCCCGGTCGTCCTTGTTCTTGGTGAGGGCGCTCTCCGCGAGTGCCCGGGCCTTGTCGACCTCGCCGGCCTTCAACAGCGCCTGCATGCTCTGGGTGGTCATGGCGGGGGAGTATGCCAGGGGAGGGGGGAGCCCTGAAAACAGAGGGCGCGAGGCCCGTGGTGCTGGTGAGCACCACGGACGGCTCGCGCCCGGGGGTGTGGGTACTGGTGGCGGAGCGCTACCAGAACTTCAGCTTCTTCAGAACGTTGCCCACGCTCTTGGCAACGTCCTTCACGATTTCGACCGGCTTCTCGATGACCTTCTTCACCGTGTCCTTGATGCCCTTGAGGTCGATGTCGACGTTGAAGCCCAGCTTGAAGCCCACGCCGAGCGCCGCGCCGATGTCGAAGCGCGCCTTGAGGCGGCCGTTCTTGAAGCCGAGCTCCGCGTTGAACGAGGCACCGACGCCGGCCCACGCCTCGGCGCGGCCACCGACGCTGCCGAACTTGCCGAGGTTGGCCTGGGCCTCCACACCGGCGCGCGCACCGGCGAAGGCCTCGCCGCCGACCTTGGCCGCGTAGATGCCCTTGGCCGGGTCGATGGTCAGCTCACCGTGGGCCTTCGCCTGGGCGCCGACGTACGCCTCACCCGAGGCCTGCAGGTTGTAGTCGCCCTTGCCAATCTTGACGTTGCCCTGCGCGTGCAGCAGCGTGGCCGTGGCCTTCAGGTCACCGACGGCCTTGAGCGCGCCACCCTCGAAGGACACCTTGCCGCTGCCGCTCGCGGACAGCTCGCCCACCGAGAAGCTGCCCTGACCCTGGGCGATGCCGCTGTTGAAGGCGCCGGACTTGCCGTAGCCGACGACGCTCTTCTCGAAGGAGCCCTCGGCCAGCGTCATGCCGGGCAGCTTCGAGGCCAGCTTCCCCGCCTTGCTCTGGTTGGCGTTGGGCGTGAAGAGGTCGCTCGTGTCCCCGTGCGAGTAGCTCTTGCTGTAGTTCTTGTTGATCTGCTGGCCGGTCTCGAAGCTGTTCTTGTAGCGGCCGTTCTCGTCGATGTGCGTGTTCTTCTTGTCCGGCTGCTTCGCGACCTGGTTCTTCTGGGTCTGCGGCTTCGCGATTTCCGTCTGCTTGAAGCCCGTGGTCAGGCCACGGAAGTTGAAGCCCTGCAGGCTCTTGGTGGTCATGGGGGACACTCCAGGTCAGAAAATCAAAACGTGTTCCATTCTCGGGGGCATGTAGCGCCGGGTTGCGTGTTGCTGGATCTTTTCCAGGTGTGCGTTCGGCCTACATGGCTCGCCGAGGGCGCTCAGCGGCCGCTGTACCAGCGGATGAAGAAGTAGAAGGCCGTGGTGACGATGAGGCAGGCGGCGCCGGCGCCGGGGATGGCCCAGGACGTGGCCTGGAGGCCGGGCTCGAGCAGGGCCTGGCTCGGGTCCTCCGGGTCATAGAAGACCGTGACGGGGCTGCGGGGCACGTAGCGCGCGGCGTGGGCCTGGGCGTGCTCGCGGCTGCTGACCTCCACCACGTCGAGGCCCAGCGCCGTGCCCGTATAGGTCTGACCCTCCACCGTATAGGTGTACTCGACCTGCGGGCGGTAGAGGACCTGGGGCTTCCCCTTGGGCGCATCGTCGTCGTCGTCGTTGCTCAACTCCTGCCGCAGCGGAGGCGCCTCGCGGGACGTCACCTTGGAGGAGCGGATGGTGCCCTGCGTGCTGGGCCAGTGCTTCGTCCGGGCCGTCTTCCGCATCCGGAGGAATCCCCAGACCAGGACGACCAGTCCGACGACGCCGAGCACAACACTGATGGTGGACAGCACCGACAGGAGCAGTGGCTTCATGATGGGTGCCGCACCATAGCAGCGGTGGGCAGGCGAGCGTCGAGCGCGCCCCTGGCCTGCCTCCTGGGTGCATCACATCCGCGGACCCGTCACTCCACCTTTGAGGAAGCACAGGGAGGAGGGCATGGCCGTCGACATCCGCATTCCAGTCTTCGTGCAGGACCCGGTCGCCGCCAGTGAGCGGGGCATGGAGGCGATGGAATGGGTACACCTGCGGAGCGAGGACGTGGTGCTGGACGGGCCCGTGTCGCCGCGCGTGGCGGTGCTCGACCTGGACGCGAGCACCGGCAGGCTGAGGCGGGGCGCGCGCTTCCAGGCTCCCGAGCATGATGGGGACCCGGGCACCTTCCGCCTCCAGGACCCGGCTCGCCTGGATGCGGCGGACGTCATCCAGGTGAGCGTCTTCGGCGCGGTGCTCCGGACGCTGGAGATGTTCGAGGAGGAGGATGCGCTCGGCCGCAAGGTGTGCTGGGGATTCGAGGGTCCGCAGCTCCTCGTGGTGCCCCAGGCCGGCGAGTGGGCGAACGCCTTCTACCAGCGCGAGTCGCGCAGCCTGCAGTTCTTCTACTTCCGCCATCCGCTGAGCGAGCGCTCCGAGGAGCGCATCTACACCTGCCACTCGCAGGACATCATCGCGCACGAGACGGCGCACGCGGTGCTGGATGGCATCTGTCCGGACCTGTACCACGCGCTGTCGCCGCAGGCGCTCGCGATGCATGAAGCGGTGGCGGACCTCACCGCGGCGCTCGCGGCCTTCCGATGCCGGCCGCTCGTGCGTCAGGTGCTGAAGGCGCAGCAGGGCAGCATCGCCAGCTCCGGAGCGTTCAGCGCCATCGGTGAGCAGTTCGGAAGGGCGCTGGGTCACCCGGCCCACCTGCGGGATTTGCTCAACCAGAAGACGCTGAAGCCGATGGATGGAGGAAAGCCGGAGGACGTCGTCACCACGCTGGAGCCGCACGCGCTGAGCGAGGTGCTCGCCGGCGCGCTCTACTCCGTGCTGCTGCGGCTGCACGAGGCCTTGAAGGACGAGCTCACGCGCAAGCAGCAGGCGCGCACGTCGCTGGTGGCTCCGGCGGAGACGGCGCGGCAATCAATGACGCCAGAGGAAGTGGCCGCGCCACCGCCGCTGGAGAACCAGGGCTTCGTGGCCGAGCCGGAATGGCAGGAGGCGCGAAGGCGCGTGTCGCGCAAGGCGCTGTCGGTGGCGACGTCACGCTTCAAGCGCAGCCTGTACCGGGGGCTGGACTACCTGCCACCGGGAGAAGTGTCGTTCGCGGACCTGGGTCGGGCCATCCTCGCCGCGGACGAGGCCGCGCACCCGGACAGCGGCGAGCCGCGCGAGTGGCTGTGCCAGGAGTTCATGCGCCGGGGCATCGTGAGTCATCCGGACGAGCTGCGCGCACGGACGAACTACGAGCACTCCGCCCTGGCGCGAGTGGACCTGGACACGCTGGCGAAGAGCGACTGGGCCGCCTACGACTTCGCGAACCGTCACCGTGGGTTCCTGCGGATTCCGAGGGGGCGCTCGTTCCACATCGCTCCGAGGTTGGTGGTGAAGAAGCGCTCCTACGCGGGCGAGCACGCGAAGAAGCCCGTGCGGGAGTGCATCTTCAAGGTCTCCTGGAAGCTGGACGAGCCCGACGCGGTGCCCGGTGGCGAGCTGCCCGACTGGAGGCAGGTGACGTTCGGCACGACGCTGGTCATCGACTGCGAGACGCGGCGCGTGCGGGTGCTGCTCACGTCGGACCGGAGCGCGATGCAGAAGCTGGAGCGGGACGGGATGCTGCGGTGGCTGATGGACGAGGACCTGCTGCGCGTAGGGGAGAAGGCGTTCGGTCCGGATGGGAAGCCGCTGTGTGGAGCCATCCAGGCGGAGACCTCCGGCGGAGTGCTCCGCGTGGTGGGCACGGCGCACATGCTGCACATGGTGGAGGAACGGCGGTTCCAGGGTGGAGGTGGGTGATGGCCACGCTGCGAGTGAGGACCTACAGCGCGCGGTTCGGGGACACGCTGCTCGTGTCGGTGCCGGACCGGGATGCGGACACGGGCCACACGACGGTGCGGCACCTGCTCGTCGACGCGGGCCATGTGCTGATGGGCGAGGACCCGGTGTTCCGTCCCGTGGTGAAGGATGTGCTGTCACAACTGGACGGCGCTCCGCTGGACCTCTACGTGCTGTCGCACGAGCACCTGGACCCTGCGCGGGAGTCGCAACCACCGGAGCAATTGAAGCCCCGCCATGCCTGGCTGACGGCCTCGGCGGCACCGGACTACTCCAAGCAGCACGGTGAGTCGGCGCGACAGCTCGCGAGGCAGAAGGCCCTCTACGACGACCTGAGCGAGTACTGCCGGTTGAGGCCGGAGGCGGCGCGTGGCTCCGTGCCATCGCTGCTCCTCGGCAATGACTACCGGAAGGCGGAGGCGCACGCGGAGCTCCTTCGGAACCTGGCGGAACGCACGCACTACGTGTGCCGTGGCGCGAAGCTGGAGGGAGCGCACCCGTTCAAGGAAGCGAAGCTGGAGGTCTGGGCGCCCGAGGTGGAGGCCGGCGAATACACGAGCCGCGTGTTCCCTGTAGCGCTGGGACTGGAGCGAAAGCCGGGAGGCGGCGCGTCGCTCCATGTGCCCGCGCCTCCGGCCGGAGTGGATGCGAGTGCCTTCTACAACCTGCTCTCGTGGCGGCGTCAGGGCATGGGTGACGACCTGATAGCCATCGACACGGCGGCGAAGAACACGAGCATCGTCTTCAGCCTGGAGTGGCGTGGCTGGAGGCTGCTCTTCGCTGGAGATGCGGGCGCGCGGAGCTGGACGTTGATGAAACGGAGGGATGTGCTGAGGCCGGTGCACTTCCTCCAGGCGGGGGACCATGGCACGCCGGGCGAAGACATCCTCGATGCCATCCTCCCCGTGGGAAGCAGCAAGCCGAGGTACGCGGTCATCTCCGAGGGGAACGGAGTCTCGAGGCTCCGCTCGCGGTGCCTGACGAGCACTCCCCCAGTGGGCGCGCTCTACGTGGACTTCACCTTCGAGGACCGGGAGAGGCCACAGGTGACGCCGAGCCCCCGGCGCGCCGTGCCCGCGCGAGCCTTCGGCCTCCGAGGCCCCACCCGAAGCGGAGGCAAGCGCAGGGCGTGAGCCTGCACTGTGGAGAACTTGTGGACGTGTTCACGTTCAGGCCACGGCCGGAGCCTGCGTCGCGCGGACCTCATCGAGCCGGGCGGCGTAGTGGATGCGGCCTGGCGGGTCCTCGTGTTTGCCCTCGGGGGACAGCGTGCCGATGATGTCCACGGACTCGGAGCCTTCCGGGGCGGGGTGGGTGCGGAACTCGACGCGCAGGCCGAACTGCGGCACCGGCAGTCCATGCCACCGCACACGGCGGCCTCGGAGCGACACGCCGCCGTCCTCCAGCACGCGGACGTCCAGCTCCACTTCGAGCCCGTGCTCGATGAAGACCTCGTAGAGCCGGCCGTTGCGCACGACGAAGTCTGAGTCGAACACGCGCAACACTCCGTCGCAGTACAGCTCGCGGACGAAGTGCATGGAGCCATCCTCGCGGCGGAAGGTGCGGAAGCGCGAGGGGAAGGCCCGAGCGCCATGCTCCGACACACCCTGCCCGAGCAACCGCGTGGCCACCCAGGCGATGGCCCGGGCCGTGCGCGTGCGCAGCTCCACGGAGGCACTCACGGCCCAAGCACCGGGGTTGTTGTAGAAGCGCACCACGCGAGGGTCCACTCGCGCCACGTCCTCGCCGAGCGTGGCCGCGAGCAGGGGCCACGCCTCCGTCGGGCTCACGCACTGGCCGCGATGAAGCGCTCGGATGCCTCGGCGATACACACCGGCCGCAGCCCACGCGGTGATGAAGCTGGACAGCAGCAATCCGGCCGCGCGCCGCTCGCCCACGAGTCCCACGAAGTCAGGCCAGCGGGGGAAGAGCACCGCGCGAGCGGTGGCGAATGCATAGTGCTGGAGGAGAGTCCACCCCGCGCGCAGCAGACGTCGCAGCGTCACGGCCATGCCGTGAGCCATGGCCGCCTCGCCCGACACGGCACCCGCGAGGGCCGGCGGGTCGAAGAAGCGGGAGCCGAGCGTCATCTCCAGGTGCTGCACGAGGAGACGCCACAGCGGCTCACCCTCATGCGCGCGTGCCTCCGCGAGGAAGGCGGCTTCATGTCCCGCCTCTCGTGCCTCGGCGGCGTCCTGGAGGTGGGCTTCAATCCAGCGCTCGTCGCGAATCTCCAGGGGGAGTCCGTCCACACAGGCCCGGGCGTAGGACGCCCAGGCCGGAGTGCGCGGTCGTCCCAGCGAGTCCACCGGCAACACCGCCGCGCCCAGGCGTGCGAACGGAGCGGACACGCCCCAGAAGCGGCCGAGGGCCACTGCGCTCGCGACGAGCAGGTGTACCTTCGCCATGCGGCAGGGGTGGGTCCGGTAGAAGTCCGCGAGCAGTGTCACCGCGCGGCGGGACGCGCGCTGACGGAGTACGAAGGCGCGGAGTGCTTCTTCCGACGAATCATCGGGCAACCACCTGCGGGCATCCGCGATCTCGGAGGGAGCAAGGTCCGATGACGTATCGGGCATCCACTTCCGAGCTTCAGTGGACGTGGAGGCAGCAGGGCTCATCGGAGTGTCCTCCCATCCCGACGCTTCGTGTGGCGTCTCGTCGCCAGCCGCACATGGTTCGGAGAAGACCGCCTCCGATGATCTCCGTCCGAAGCGCTTCACACTGCCCTGTGGTGAATCGGCAGCCACCGCTTCAGCCAGGGCCCGGTCTCTCACGGTGACACCTCCACAAGTTCTCCACAGGAGGGAGCTGCCACTGACTCACGGCCCTCATTGCCGGAGCCAAGCCAGCTCCGAGCCGCCCCCGGAGCTGGTGCCCTGCCCAGCACGCGAGCAATGCAGAACAGCGCGAAGTGCCACCGCGAGCGGCCCCGCACCAGCGCGCCCTCATCCCCCGCGCACCAGCGGCGCAGCGTCTCGAAGCCCCACTCCGTGCCGAGCCGCATGACCGGGCGGAACAGGGCCGCATCGAGCAACTCACCCACGACGCCGTGCCGCGTCTGGTAGTCGAACACCGTCTTGAAGAAGGTGCCCTCGGGCCTGCGCTCGTAGAGCCAGAGGCCGCGACCCTTGAGGATGAGGCTGCGGAGGTCCTCCGAGCCGAACTCGAACGTGGAGCGCACCAGCGGCGTGTTCGTGAGGTAGCGGCCCCAGCCCTTCACCTCGATGCCGAAGCCCAGGTGCGTGCGGTAGTCCATGAGGTGGAAGCCGCGCGAGTCACACTCCGGCAGGTAGCGGATGGAGGTGAAGCGCACGTCCCACGCCGTGTGCAGCTTCGGGTCCTGCGTGCGCTCCCAGACGAGCTCCACGGGAGCAGGAATGAGCGCCTCCACGACGATGCGGCGAGGAGGAGGCTGCTTCGGGAGCGAGGCCACAGGCACGCGGCGGAACGCGAACCACCGGGCCAGGTCGCGAGCGAACGACGCGAGCGCCACCACGCCCATCACCGTCATCAGCGTGCGCAGGGCCACGGGAACAGCGGGAGGGTCCACGCGGAGCCCGGTGGGCAGGAGCCGGTCGGGCCACACGGCGTGGAAGATGGACATGAGGTACAGCCCGACGAGCACGCTGAGCACCACGTGCATGAAGTACTCACCGCGAGGCAGGCCTCCCTGGGGTGCGCGGCTGTCGCGCTCCTCCCAGACATCGGCCCAGGCAACGAAGACATCCGCCGCGTAGAGCACCGCGAGCAGGCCGAGCGCCGCGCCCTGGAAGCGCAGGTGCGGCACCCAGAGGAACTGGAGCCCGTAGATGAGGTGGCGCACGGTGTGCCAGAGGACCTCGCGCTGGCACTCGGCGCGCTCGTTGAGGCGGCCGCGCCACATGTGGAAGTAGAGGACGTCGAAGGCGCCCAGCAGTCCGATGGCGAGCAGCAGGTAGAAGGCAGCGGTCATGCCCTGCTCTCTGTGCAACGGGGTGGCCAGCTCGGTGCCGCGTTCCAACCGCGCGGAACCTCAGGGAGTCACCGGGTCCACGGCCCCGTCACTGTCAACGCCGTGGACAGCAGTGACAACGGGCTCAGAACACGTCTTCAGCGGGGATGGAGAGGCCGGAGAGCTCGACGAGGTACAGGCAGGCGGCGCGGAAGACGTCGGGCCAGGTCTTCTCGTCATCGCGACAGGTTCGCGAGCCCAGCACGTCCTCGTAGAGGAACCAACTTTGCTGCATCCGATCCACTGGCGCATGGGCACACCCTGCGCCACGGCCCCCCTGGAATCCTCACGGTCTGCTCATCGTTTCCCCACGAAACAGCACCGCGTCGAGCGTGGCTGCCAACGCACGCTCCGCATCCGGAACGGAGCCACTCCACCGCGCCGCCACCATGCCATCCGGACGCACGAGGCATGCGCCATGCCACTGTCGTCCGGGCGCTCCTTGCCCATCATCAGCAGTGCGAGCAGTGCCGCCTGATTCGCGGTGGCCGCGGCCACGGGTCGTCGCTCCGTGTCGTACGTCGCGAGCAGCGCGGGCCCTGCATGGCCCTTCAGCACGGCGGCGAGCTTCCACGCGAGATTGGCCGCGTCATGGATGCCGGTGTTGGCACCGCCGTGGCCACGATGACGCCGCCGGCCTCGGGGTGGGTGAGGACCGCGAAGCCGAGCGGCACTTCCCGTTGCACGGGTGCGAGGTCCGCGTCGAACAGCGTGGAGATGTTGTGGCCGAAGGAACCGCGCCCGCGCTGCCCGATGCCGAGCGACTCACGTATCGGACTGCGCACGCCGTCCACGCCGACGAGGTAGTCCGCACGTACCGAGTACGCCACGCCCGTCTCCCGGTCGATGACCGTGGCCAGCACACCGTCCGGATCCTGCGAGAAGGACATCAGCTCGTGGCGGAAGCGCACCTCCGCGCCCTGCTCGCGCGCGGCCCGCAGGAGGATGGGCTCCATCCGGTCCTGCCCGAGGAAGACGAACGGACACGGGCTGAGCTCCGCCTCGCGCGGAAGTCACCACGCCGGAAGCAAATCCAGGATGCGCCCCTCACGCAGCCACCCATGCGCATCCACCGTGAGCGGCGCACCCACCGCCACCACCTGCTCTGGCGCTTTCCTCGTCAACCACCCCAGCCACGCACACAGCGCCGCATCAAGCTGGTCATGCGTGGGTAGTTCCCCTCTCGGAAAGCGAAGGCCGCGCGTCTCCAGCACCGCCCTCCGCCGCTCGCGCCCTTCGCGCGACGCCTTTGCCCCCAACTTCTCCACAGCCAGCACCCTCCACGCCGCGCCGGGAAACGCCTCGAACAGCCGCGCCTCACTCAGTGACGCCGTGTCCACGTCCAGCATGGGCAGCCCACCCCGGGCCCGCAGTCCGGCGAACAGCAACACGCTCCCTCGCACGAAGCCGGAGAACGGACGGCCCAGCTCGGGCAGCACATCCGGCGTCCTCCCGGGAGCACGAAGCAACCGCTCCGCCTCGCGCACCGAAGCCCCCGGCCTCGCCAGCGCCTGAGGCCCGTCCACGACGACCACGTCGTCACGCTCCACGGTGAACGCCGCCGCCAGGGCCGCGGGGTCGAAGTCATGACTCCGTGCCGGGCGCGCGGGCCATCGCGCTTCCGAGAATCGCACCCGTCCGCGCGCGTCCACCTCCGCGATGTCCACCGGGCGACACGCGCGCGAGTACGGGTCCGTCAAATCCCAGCCCACGAAACGCACGGCGTCCCTCATGCACGGGTTGTGCTGCGCCGTCTACTCGAGCCCGTTAAGCCTCCGCCCGCAAATCCCCCCAAACAGAGGTGGCACGCACATGAATTACCGGCAGCTCGGCCGTACCGGCCTGTTCGTCTCGGAGCTGTGCTTCGGCGCCATGACCTTCGGCGGTGAGGGCTTCTGGAAGGTCGTCGGCACACAGGGACAGACGGAGGCGGACAAGCTCGTGGGCCGCTCCCTGGACGCGGGCATCAACTTCTTCGACACCGCCAACGTCTACTCCAACGGCGTCTCCGAGCAGCTCCTCGGAAAGGCCCTCGGCGCGAAGCGCTCCAACGTCGTGCTCGCCACCAAGGTGCGCGGGCGCATGGGGCCGGGCCCCAATGATGTCGGCCTGTCTCGCGGCCACATCATGGACTCGGTGCACGCGAGCCTGAAGCGCCTGGGCACCGACTACATCGACCTGTACCAGATTCACGGCTACGACGCCGTCACGCCCCTCGACGAGACGCTGCGCGCGCTCGATGACCTCGTGCACCAGGGCAAGGTGCGCTACCTCGGCGCGTCCAACCTGGCCGCGTGGCAGCTCATGAAGGCGCTCGGCATCAGCGAGGCGAAGGGGCTCGCCCGCTTCGAGTCCCTGCAGGCCTACTACACGATTGCCGGGCGTGATTTGGAGCGCGAGCTGGTGCCGCTGATGAAGGACCAGCACCTGGGCCTCATGGTGTGGAGCCCGCTGGCCGGTGGCTTCCTGTCCGGCAAGTACCGCCGCGAGCAGCAGGGCCCGCAGGGCAGCCGCCGCGCCGAGTTCGACTTCCCGCCCGTCAACAAGGAGCGCGCCTACGACATCATCGACGTCATGGACGGCGTGGCGAAGGAGCACGGCGTCTCCGTGGCGCGCGTGGCGCTCGCGTGGCTGCTGCACCAGCAGCACGTCACCACCCTCATCATCGGCGCGAAGAACGACCAGCAGCTCGAGGACAACCTCGCCGCCACCACGCTGAAGCTCACGCCCGAGCAGCTCGCGAAGCTCGACGCCGCCTCGAAGCTCCCGCCCGAATACCCGGGGTGGATGTTCGAGCGCCAGGGCGGGGACCGCGTGCCGCCCACGAAGTAGTCACGGGGGAAAAGCAGGGCACGGGAAGATTCAAGAAGGGGCGCGTTCCAGGGGCATCGCAGCAACACGAAACCCCAAGGAGCCTCCCATGCAACGCCGTGCCCTGCTGTCCGCCGCCCTGCTGTTCTCCATCGCCTGTGGCCCCGTCCCCGAGGACGCCGCGCCCGGCGCCACGTCCGAGCTCGCGAGCGCGGAGCAGGGGCTCTGCCTCCCGCCCATCAAGGCGAACCATCTGTCCAACCCGAGCTTCGACACGGCGGGCCAGGTGAATCCCGTCACCGTGACGACGGCGGTGCCCGGCGGTGCAGGTTGGTCCGCGGCGGAGAACTGGACGATGTTCACCAACACCGCGGGCTACATCTACTCGCGGGTGCTGCCGTCGGCACGGCCCAACGCGGGCAACTCGAACATGATTCAGGTGAACACGCTGGGCTGGGGCAACGGCCTGGTGCAGGTGTTCGGGCCGTACGGCACGGGGCCGCAGAAGGTCATCGCCGGCGCGTGGGTGTTCGTGCTGCGCGGCAAGGTGGGCATCGGCACGGGCAATGGTGGCAACACGGGCCTGGACGCCGTGAGCCAGACGACGGGCCAGTGGGAGTACCTCACCGCGTCCAACGGCGTGTCCCCGGCCAACGAATTCATCATCTACTCGGCGGACGTCGGAGGCGCGGAGTTCTTCGTCGACACGGCCAGCATCGTGGAGACGCCCAACCTGCTGAAGAACCCGGACTTCAACACGCTGAGCGGCGGCAGTGCCCAGGTGACGACGAGCGTGTCGGTGCCGGGCAGCGCGGGCTGGTCCGCGGCGGCGAACTGGTCGCTGTTCGCCAACACGGTGCCGGCGCGCTTCCTCACGGAGGTGAAGTCGTCCACGCGCGTGGCGGGCGGGCGGATGATGCGCGTCGTCACCACGGCTGAGCGCAATGGCCTGGTGCAGGTGTTCCAGTCCGACAACCCGTGCGACACCGACGGGCCGGACCACACGGTGTCGGGCGCCTGGGTCTACGTGCGCAGCGGCAAGGTGGGTCTGGGCACGGGCAACGGCGGCAACACGCACGTCGACGTGGAGAACACCGTGACGAACGCGTGGGAGTGGCTGCAGGCGCCCAACGGCGTGTCGCCGGCCAACGAGCTCATCATCTACTCGACGAACGCCACCGGCGCGGACTTCGACGTGGACTTCGCGAGCGTCCACCAGACGCCGTGAGCTGAGTCCTCAATCAGTTCCACGGAAGTGAGGAGCGCTTCGCCCAGTAGGTGCGAGGCGCTTCTTGCATTTCGTGCAGCCGGGCCTCCAGCTCCGCGCTCCACGTGACGGAGCGCGCGTCCAGGTTGTCGCGGAGCTGCTCCACGGTGGACGCGCCGCTCAGCACCACGGAGGCCCACGGCTGCGCGAGCACCGCGGCGAGCGCAATCGCATCCGGCGTCACGCCGTGCTCCCGGGCCAGCTCGCGCAGGGGACGCAACTCCGGGCTGGAGTCGCGAGAGGTGAGCCGGCCATTGGCCACGGCTTCCTTGATGATGACGCCCCAGCCAGCCGCATGGGCCTCCGCGAGCGCAGGCCCGGCGGAGCGCTCCAGCAGGTTCCACGTGGCCTGCACGCAACCGAACAGCGGCGCTCCGTCCACGCGGACCTCCAGCGCGCGCCGCAGCACGTCCGCCTGCGAGGCCCCACTGAGGGACAGCCCCACCACGACACCTTCCCCGCGCAACCGTGCCAGCGCGGAGAGGACAGCGGTGTCCTCGAGCACGCCGCTTTCGAAAGTGGCCGAGTGAATCTGGTACAGCGACAGGTACGGCCCGAGCAGCGCGCGGCTCTCACCGAGCTGACGCTGGAAGGTGGGAAGCGTGTGGTCCTTCACCTCGTGGTGCTCGGCCCGCACCTGCCAGCCGGCCGTGTACGTGTAGCCCCACTTCGAGCCCACGGTGACGTCGCCGGGACGCAGGCCCCGCGCGGCGAGCCACGAGGCGAGGAAGGCCTCCGCGCGGCCGTACGAGCGAGCGGCGTCGAAGTAGCGGATGCCGTCGGAATACGCGGCGTCGAGCACGGCATGTGCCTGCCGCTCCATTGCGGAGACGGAGCGGTCCTGCCCAAAGTCCGAGCCATGCCCCAACGTGATGTAGCCCGGCCGGCCAAGTGCGGCGAGGCCGAGGCCCAGCGAGGAGACGGCAGGCCCATGAGCACCGAGCGTTCGAGTCATGACCCCCTGCGTAGTGCGTGTCTGCGATTGCCAACAACGCTTTTCATGACGCGCCACGTCGCAAACCAGACAGCCCGCCAGGCGAACCCGGTTATTGACACTGTGCCAATAACTTCCCATCATCCCCTTCCACAGAGGCACGGAGGCCGTCACCGCATGACCTACCAACACATCCGGTCTTCCATCTCGGACCGGGTTGCCACGCTGGAGCTGCACCGTCCGGAAGCGCGGAATGGATTCACGGTGACCATGGCGGACGAGCTCGGCGACGCGCTCGAGGCCGCCGATGCGAACGAGGACGTCCGCGTCGTCGTGCTCACCGGCGCCGGCAAGGACTTCTGCGTGGGCGCGGACCTGAGCGGCCAGTCCTTCGAGGTGATGAACACGCAGACGCTGGAGCGCGGCTGGGTGGAGCCGGCCACGCGGGTGACGCGCCGGATGTTCGCGCTGCGCAAGCCGGTCATCGCCGCCGTGCAGGGTGCCGCGGTGGGCGTGGGCTCGACGATGATTCTCCCCGCGGACTTCCGTCTCGCGGCGAAGGACAGCCGCTTCGGCTTCGTCTTCAGCCGGCGCGGCATCTACCCGGAGGCGGGCTCGAGCTGGTTCCTGCCTCGCATCGTCGGGATGGGACGCGCGCTCGACTGGATGGTGAGCGGCCGGCTCATTCCCGCGGAAGAGGCGCTCGCCGCGGGCCTCGTGAAGTCGCTCCATGAGCCCGGGGCGCTGCTCGATGCCGCCTATTCGCTCGCCCGCGAGTTGGTGGAGACGACCGCGCCGGTGTCCGTGGCCGTCATCCGGCAGGAGCTCTACCGGATGAGCGCGCTTCCCTCGCCCGAGCCCGCCTTCGCGCTCGACAGCCAGCTCATCGCGAGCCTGGGCCAGAGCGAGGATGCCGTGGAGGGCGTGATGTCCTTCCTGCAGAAGCGGCCCGCGAAGTTCCCCCGCACCGTGGGCCAGGACCTGCCGGCGTTCCTGCCCTGGCTGGAGAAGAAGTCATGAGCCACGCCGCGGCCAAACACCGGAAGAGGCTCGAGCCGGACACGCGCAGGGAGCAGATTCTCGAGTGCGCCGTGCGGCTGTTCGGCGAGCGCCCCTATGCGGACGTGTCCACCACGGACATCGCGAAGGAGGCGGGCGTCGCCCGGGGGCTCATCAACCACTACTTCGGGCAGAAGCGAGACCTCTACTTGAAGGTCGTGAAGAGGATGCTGCTCATGCCCGGCCTGGAGGAGAGCGTACCCATGACCGGGAGCTTGAGACAGCGGGTGGAACGCAGCGTCGAGTGGTACCTCGACACGGTCGCGACGCACGGAAAGACGTACGTGGCGGTGACGGGCTCGGCGAGCGTCGGCTCGGACCCGGAAGTCGAGCGCATCATCTTCGAGGCGGACAACGTGGCCTCCTTGAAGACGCTCGAGTTCCTGGGCCTCAAGGTCGAGGTGGGAAGCGACGCGCGGCAGCGCGCGATGATGCGCTCCTACGCCGGCCTGGTGAAGGCCACCATCCGCGAGTGGATTCGCGGCGGCACGCTCTCCCGCGAGGAAGCGCACCTGCTCCTGAGCGAGGCGCTCATCACCATCGTGCGTGACGTGTTCCCCCAGCTCGCCCAGCAGACGGGCCCCGAGCGCGACGAACCGAAGCCGATGCACAAGCGAGGAAAAAGCGAATGACGACCTCCAGGCCGCTGGCGGGACGCACGCTGTTGATGTCCGGAGGGAGCCGGGGAATCGGGCTGGCGATTGGCGTCGCGGCCGGACGGCTCGGCGCCAACGTCGCGCTCCTGGCGAAGACGGACACGCCGGACCCGCGGCTGCCCGGGACGGTGCACACGGCGGCCGCGGAAATCGAAGCCGCGGGCGGCAAGGCGCTCGCGGTGGTCGGCGACGTGCGCGACGAGGCGGACGTGCAGCGGGCCGTGGACGAGACGGTGGCGCGCTTCGGCGGCATCGACTTCTGCGTGAACAACGCCAGTGCCCTCGCTCCGCTCAAGACGGAGGAGCTGCCCGTCAAGCGGTTCGATTTGATGCAGCAGATTCAGTTGAGGGGGACGTTCCTGCTGACGCGCGCGTCGCTGCCGCACCTGCGGCGCTCGTCGCATCCGCACATCCTCTCGCTCTCGCCGCCCATCAATCTCGCGCCGCACTGGATGGGCAAGCATCCGGCGTACACGATGGCCAAGTATGGGATGACGCTGCTCACGCTCGGGTGGGCGGCGGAGCTCGCCGAGGCCGGCATCGCGGCGAACGCACTCTGGCCCAAGACGCTCATCGCCACCGCCGCCGTGAAGAACCTGCTCGGGGGCGACACGTCCATGCAGCGGGCCCGCACGCCGGACATCATGGCGGACGCGGCCGTGGCCATCCTCCAGCGCCGGCCGCGCGACTGCACCGGAAACACCTTCATCGATGAGGACGTCCTCCGCGCCGAGGGCGTCACCGACTTCACCCGCTACGGGGGCGGCACCGACATCCTCCTCGACCTCTACGTCGACCCCTGAAGAGGAACACAGCTCCCAGTAAGTCCAAACCCTGAAGCGCAGGAGGTGCCCGTGCGTCCGTCACTCGCAGCCATGGAAGCGCAGTGCAATTCGCAGGCGGACAAGCTCACGCTACCGCTGCTCCTCCAGCGCAATGCCGCTGAATACGCGGACGCTCCCGCGCTCACCGCCGGGGACAAGACGCTCACCTGGGCGGAGCTTCGCGAGCGGACGGCGGCGCTCGCTCGCGGGCTCGGCGCGCTCGGGCTGAAGCGGGGCGAGCGGATGATGATCATGATGTCGCTGCGGCCGGAGCACTGGCTCATCGACTACGCGGCGGCCCACCTCGCCGCCATCTCATGTACCGCGTACCAGACGCTGAGCACGGAGCAAGTGGGCTTCGTCGCGCGGCACAGTGCCGCCACGGTGGTGGTGCTGGAGGGCGCGGACGAGCTCGCACGGTGGAAGCCGGTGCTCCACACGCTCCAGGCGCTCAAGCGCATCGTCGTCCTCGACGCCTCGGCCATCCCCGCTGGCGATGCGCGCTTCATCTCCTTCGCGGAGGTGGAGGCGGAGGGACGCGCTCTGCACCAACTGGACGCCACCGTCTTCGAGGACGGCTGGAAGGGCATCCGGCCGGATGACGCCCTCTCGATGATCTACACCTCGGGCACCACCGGCGACCCGAAGGGCGTGGTGCTGAGCCACCGCAACGTCTTCTACGAGGCCATCGCGGTGGACCTCGCGGCCCCCGTTCCGATGCGGGTGCCCTCCGTCGCCTACCTGCCGCTGGCGCACATCGGCGAGCGCGAGCTGGGCCTCTACCGCGCGCTCTACAAGGCGCTGCACGTGCACATCTGTACGGACCCGGTGGGCGTGGTTCCGCTGCTGGCGCGGACGCGGGCTCCCGCGTTCTTCGGCGTGCCGCGCCTCTGGGAGAAGCTCGCCGCGGGCCTGCGGGTGAAGCTGGATGCGCTCGAGCCCCAGAAGCGCGAGCCCATCCTCGCCGCCCACGCGGTGGCGATGGAGGCCTTCCGGCTCGAAGGTTCGGGCAAGCAGGTGCCTCCGGAGCTTCAACGGAAGGTCGACGAGGCGGAGGCCCGCGTCCTCAAGCCGCTGCGCCAATCCATGGGCCTGGACGCGCTCGTATGGGCGAGCAGTGGCTCCGCGCCCATCCCCGTCGAAGTCCTCGAGTACCTCGGCGGCTTCGGGCTCAAGGTGCTCGAGGTCTGGGGCATGAGCGAGACGACAGGCTGCGCCACCGTCAACACGCCCGGAGACTTCCGCGTGGGCGCCGTGGGCCTGCCCATTCCCGGGGTGCAGATCCGGCTGGCGGAGGACGGGGAAATCTTCGTCAAGGGCCCCATCGTGTTCCTCGGCTACCTCTCCTCGAACGGCGACATCGTCAGCGCGACGGATGCGGATGGCTGGCTCGCCACCGGTGACATCGGCACGGTGGATGCGGACGGCTTCCTCTCCATCACCGACCGCAAGAAGGAGCTGCTCATCACCTCGTACGGGAAGAACATCGCGCCCTCCAAAATCGAGGCGATGCTGCGCGCGCATCCCCTCGTCGGCAATGCGATGGCGATTGGCGATGGGCGTCCCCATGTGACGGCGCTCATCTCCCTCGACCCGGAGGCCGCGCCGCTCTGGGCCAAGGCCCGCGGCGTCGAGGCGCAATCGCTCGCCGACCTCGTGAAGGCGCCGGCGATTCGCGCCGAGCTGGACTCGCTCGTTGCCTCGACCAACGCCCGGCTCTCCCGGGCGGAGCAGGTGAAGCGCTTCGACGTGGTCTCCGAGGTGTGGTCTCCCGCGACGGACGAGCTCACCCTCACCCTCAAGCTCAAGCGCCGCGTCATCCTCGCGCGGTACGCCGAGCGCATCGCCTCGCTCTACGCCAACGCCTGAAAGGGCCTCTTTCTCATGCACGCGAGAACACCGGAGCAAGCCTCGTTCGCCGCCGCCATCGATGCGTTCTGCCGTGACAAGACGGGGACGCGCGCGCAGCGCGACGCGCTGACCCACCACGGCACCGAAGCGCACAACGCCGCGCTCTACGCGCAGATGGCGGAGCTCGGCTGGCTCGGCGTGGGCATTCCGTTGAAGTACGGCGGCTCGGGCGGCGGCATGACGGACATGTGCCTCTTCGCCGAGCGCATCGCGTACGGGCTCGCTCCGGTGGGTGGCTATGTCACCACGGCGGTCGCCGCCGGCCCGTACCTGAAGTTCGGCACCGAGGCGCAGCGGGAGAAGGTCCTCGGCGGCATCACCCGGGGCCGCGTGGAGGCGATTTCGATTTCCGAGCCCGGGGCCGGCTCGGACGTCGCCGCCATCACCTGCCGGGCGACGCGGACGAATGGGGGCTTCATCATCAACGGGCAGAAGACGTGGTGCTCGAACGCGCACCTCGCGGACCACCTGCTGCTCGTGGCACGCACCGGCGCCGCGGGCTCGCGGCACGAGGGCCTCACCCTGTTCTGCATCCCCTCCAACACGCCGGGCGTGGAGATTCGCGGCATCCCGACGATGGCTGGCAAGGACGTCAACGACGTCTACTTCACCGACTGCTTCCTGCCCGAGAGCGCCGTCGTCGGCGTGGTGGACCAGGCGTGGCCCCAGTTGATGGCGGGGCTCAACAGCGAGCGGCTCATCCTCGCGGCCACCATGCTCGGGCGCGGCCGGCGCGCGTTCGATGACGCCGTCGCGTACGTGAAGGACCGCAAGCAGTTCGGCAAGCCGGTGGGCTCGTTCCAGGCGCTCAAGCACCGCATCGCGGACCTCGCCACCGAGCTCGACTGCTGCGAGCTGCTCGTCTACCGCGTGGCGGCCATGGCGGATGAGGCCCCGGAGCGGATGCTCCCGCGCGAGGCGTCCATGGCGAAGCTGAAGACGAGTGAGACGGCCAAGCGCGTGGCGCTCGAAGGCATGCAGATGATGGGCGGCTACGGCTACGCCACGGAATACGACATGGAGTCGCATCTGCGCGCCACCGTCATCTCCACCGTCTACGGCGGCACCAGCGAAATCCAGCGCGACATCATCGGCAAGACGTTCGGGCTCTAGCGGCACACCGCCCGGGAGACACAGACATGACGGCAGCACGTTCTCGGTGGAGCTCGGACGAGCTCGAGCAGGTGCGCGGCCTCGCGGCCAACTACTTCACGAAGGAGGTCATCCCCAACGTGCCCAAGCACGTGGCCCAGGGGTACCCGGACAAGGCGCTCTACCGGCGGGCAGGCGAGCTGGGGCTCCTCTGTATGTCCATCCCCGAGGCCTACGGCGGCGCTGGCGGCACGTTTGCCCATGAGACGGTGCTCATCGAGGAGCAGGTCCGCGCCGGGGACCCGTCCATGGGCTTCGCGGTCCACAACACCATCGTCGCGCACTACGTCCTCGCCTACGCGTCCGAGGCCCAGAAGCAGAAGTGGCTGCCCAAGCTCGCGAGCGGCGAGTGGGTGGGCGCCATCGCGATGACGGAGCCAGGGACGGGCTCGGACCTCCAGGCCATCTCCACCCGCGCGGTACGTGAAGGGGACTTCTACCGCGTGAGCGGGGCGAAGACGTTCATCTCCAACGGCTACGTGTGCGACTTCCTCATCATCGCGGTGCGGACGGGGGAGAAGGGCCACGCCGGAATCTCGCTGCTGTGTGCCGAGGTCTCCGACACGACGCCCGGCTTCGAGCGGGGGCGCATCCTCGAAAAGCTCGGCGGGAAGGGACAGGACACGACCGAGCTCTTCTTCGATGACCTGAAAATCCCGGCGGTGAACCTGCTTGGCGGTGAGGAGGGCCAGGGCTTCATCCAGCTCATGCAGCAGCTTCCCCAGGAGCGGCTGAGCACGGCCGTCATCGCCATGGCGAGCCTGGAACGCGCAGTGGAGGTCACCCTCGACTACACGAAGCAGCGCCAGGTCTTCGGCAAGCCGCTGTTCGCCATGCAGAACACGCGCTTCGAATTGGCGGAGTGTGCGACGCTCCGGCGCGTCTGCCGTGCCTTCATCGACGACTGCATCGAAGCCCACCTGGCGGGCAGACTGGACGTGGCCACCGCGGCCATGGCCAAGTATTGGATTACGGACCAGGCCTGCATCGTCGCGGACCGTTGCCTTCAGTTGTTTGGCGGGTATGGGTACATGAAGGAATACCCCATTGCTCATCTGTTCGCGGACACCCGCGTGCTGCGAATCCTCGCCGGTGCGAACGAGGTCATGAAAGAGCTCGTCGCCCGCTCCCTGTAGGTCCCTTCAACCGTTTCCCAAGGAGGCTCATGTGAGCCAGGAAGCTTTCATCTTCGACGCCGTACGCACCCCTCGCGGCAAGGGCAAGAAGGGCGCGCTGCATGGCACCAAGCCCCTGTCCCTGCTCGTCGGTCTGGTGGATGCGCTGAAGAAGCGCCACCCGAACCTGGACCCGAAGGCCATCGACGACGTGGTGCTCGGCATCGTCTCGCCGGTGGGTGACCAGGGCGCGGATATTGCCCGCACGCTGGTGCTCGCGGCCGGCCTTCCCGAGACGGTGGGCGGCGTGCAGCTCAACCGCTTCTGTGCCTCGGGCCTGACGGCGGTGAACATGGCCGCACAGCAGGTGCGCTCGGGCTGGGAGCAGCTCGTCATCGCGGGCGGCGTGGAGAGCATGTCGCGCGTGCCCATGGGCTCGGACGGTGGTGCGTGGGCCATGGACCCCGCCACCAACTACGACACCTACTTCGTGCCGCAGGGCATCTCCGCGGACCTCATCGCGACGATTGAAGGCTTCACCCGCGAGGACGTGGACCGCTACGCGGCGCGCTCGCAGGAGCTGGCCGCCAAGGCGTGGGCCGGTGGCTACTTCAAGAAGTCCGTCGTCCCGGTGGTGGACCAGAACGGCCTCACCGTGCTGGACCGCGACGAGCACATGCGCCCGGACACCACGGTGGCCTCGCTCGGCAAGCTCCCCGCGTCCTTCGAAGGCATGGGCGAGATGGGCGGCTTCGACGCGGTGGCGCTGCAGAAGTACCACTTCGTGGAGCGCATCAACCACGTGCACACGCCCGGCAACTCGTCCGGCATCGTGGACGGCGCGGCGCTGGTGCTGGTGGGCTCGGAGAAGGTGGGCAAGCAGCTCGGCCTGACGCCGCGCGCGCGCATCGCCGCCACGGCCACGTCCGGCGCCGAGCCGACCATCATGCTCACCGGCCCGCTGCCGGCCACGAAGAAGCTGCTCGACATCGCCGGCCTGAAGCCGGAGGACATCGACCTCTTCGAGCTCAACGAGGCCTTCGCCTCCGTGGTTCTCAAGTACCAGAAGGACCTGCGCATCCCCGACGAGAAGCTCAACGTCAACGGCGGCGCCATCGCCATGGGCCACCCGCTGGGCGCCACCGGCGCGATGATTCTGGGCACCGTGGTGGACGAATTGGAGCGCCGCAAGGCCAGGCGCGCCGTCGTCACCCTCTGCGTCGGCGGCGGCATGGGCGTGGCCACCCTCGTCGAGCGCGTCTGATTCCCTTCCTTTCCAAGACACCCTTTCGAGCGAACCCATGAGCGAGCAGAACACCATCCGCTGGGACAAAGACGCCGACGGCATCGTCATCTTGACGCTGGATGACCCGAGCCAGAACGCGAACACGATGAACGCCGCCTACGTGAAGTCCATGCGCGCGGCGGTGGACCGGCTGGTCCAGGAGAAGAACAGCATCACCGGCGTCATCATCACCTCTGCGAAGAAGACCTTCTTCGCGGGTGGAGACTTGAACGACCTCATCCGCGTACAGAAGGAAGACGCGAAGCAGGTCTTCGAGCTGGGGCAGGAAATCAAGGCGCAGCTCCGCACGCTGGAGACGCTGGGCAAGCCCGTCGTCGCGGCCATCAACGGCGCGGCGCTGGGTGGCGGGCTCGAAATCGCGCTCGCGTGCCACCGCCGCATCGTCGCGGACGTGAAGGGCGCGCAGATTGGCCTGCCGGAAGTGACGCTGGGCCTCTTGCCCGGTGGCGGCGGCGTGGTGCGCACGGTGCGCATGCTCGGCATCGTGGACGCGCTGATGAAGGTGCTCGTCCAGGGCCAGCGCTACCGCCCGCAGGAGGCGAAGGAGATTGGCCTCGTGCACGAGGTGGTGGACTCGGTGGACGCGCTGCTCCCGGCCGCGAAGGCGTGGGTGAAGGCCAACCCGAGCGCGCAGCAGCCGTGGGACGTGAAGGGCTACAAGATTCCGGGCGGCACGCCGTCGAACCCGGGCCTCGCGGCGAACCTGCCTGCCTTCCCGGCGAACCTGCGCAAGCAGCTCAAGGGCGCCAACATGCCCGCGCCGCGCGCCATCATGGCCGTGGCCGTGGAGAGCACGCAGGTAGACGTGGACACCGCGTTCGCCATCGAGTCGCGCTACTTCGTCGAGCTCGCCACCGGCCAGGTCGCGAAGAACATGATTCAGGCGTTCTTCTTCGACATGCAGCACATCAACTCGGGCGGCGGCCGGCCCAAGGGCTACCCGCAGCACACGGCGAAGAAGGTGGGCATCCTCGGCGCCGGCATGATGGGCGCGGGCATCGCCTACGTCTGCGCCAAGGCCGGCATCGACGTGGTGCTCAAGGATGTGAGCGTCGAGTCCGCCGAGAAGGGCAAGCAGTACTCCGCCAAGCTGGTGCAGAAGGGCATCGAGAAGGGCAAGGTCACCAAGGAGAAGGGTGACGCGCTGCTGGCGCGCATCACTCCGACGGCCGACCCCAAGGCGCTCGCCGGCTGCGACCTCGTCATCGAGGCCGTCTTCGAGAGCGTGGAGCTGAAGCACAAGGTGTTCCAGGAGATTCAGGACGTCGTCGCTCCGGACGCGGTGCTGGCCTCCAACACGTCCACGCTGCCCATTACGCTGCTCGCCGAGGGCGTGAAGCGGACGCCGGACTTCGTGGGCATGCACTTCTTCTCGCCCGTGGACAAGATGCCGCTGCTGGAGCTCATCGCCGGGAAGAAGACGAGCGACGCGACGCTGGCGAAGGCCATCGACATCGCGGTGCAGATTGGGAAGACGCCCATCGTCGTCAACGACAGCCGCGGCTTCTTCACCAGCCGCGTCATCGGCACCTTCCTCAACGAGGCCATCGCCATGGTGGGCGAGGGCATCCACCCCGCGTCCATCGAGCAGGCCGGCCAGCAGGCGGGCTACCCCGCGGCGCCGCTGCAGCTCATGGACGAACTCACGTTGACGCTGCCCCGCAAGATTCGCGAGGAGACGAAGGCCGCCGTCCTGGCCTCGGGCCAGCAGTGGCCGGACCACGGCAGCTACGCCGTCGTGGACGCGATGATTGACAAGCACGGGCGCAAGGGTCGCTCCACCGGCGGCGGCTTCTACGATTACGTGGACGGCAAGCGCACGGGCCTGTGGTCGGGGCTCACGCAGCACTACACGAAGCCCGGCTACACCATTCCCTTCGAGGACATGAAGGAACGCATGCTCTTCGCCGAGGCCATCGACACGGTGCGCTGCTTCGACGAGGGCGTGCTGCGCTCCGCCGCGGATGCGAACGTGGGTTCCATCCTCGGCATCGGCTTCCCGGCGTGGACGGGCGGCGTGGTGCAGTACATCAACGGCTACGAGGGGCCCACCGGTAGGGGGCCTCGGGGCTTCGTCAACCGTGCTCGCCAGCTCGCGGAGCGCTACGGCAAGCACTTCCTGCCCCCCGTGTCGCTCGTCGAGAAGGCCGAGAAGGGTGAGTTCTTGAAGTAGTTCCTCCCGCACACAGAAGGAGATGTCCCATGGCTCGGAACCTCAGTCCCCTCGCTGCCGAGCCGTTGCCTTCGCTCGACGCGAGGGACCTTGTTGAAAAGCAGCGCGCGTACTTCGAGACGCGCGTCACGCTCCCGCTGGAGTGGCGGCGGGAGCAGTTGCGGGCACTCGAAAGGGTGGCTCGCAAGTACGAGGCGGAAATCCTCGCCGCGCTCAAGTCGGACCTGTCGAAGAGCGCGGAGGAGGCGTACCTCACCGAGGTCGGCAGCATCTACGGTGAGGTGAAGAACGCCCTCAAGAACGTGAAGGCGTGGATGAAGCCACGCCGGGGCTCGGCGCCCATCGTCATCCAACCCGCGCGGGCCTATCAGTACCTGGAGCCGCTGGGCGTGACGCTGGTCATCTCGCCGTGGAACTACCCCTACCAGCTCGCGATTGCGCCGCTCATCGGGGCGCTCGCCGCGGGCTGCACCGCCGTGCTGAAGCCCAGCGAGCTGTCCCCCGCGACGTCCAGCGTGCTCGCGCGGATGCTGGGCGAGGCGTTTCCGCCAGAGGTCGTCTCCGTCGTGGAGGGTGGCGTCGAGGCGAGCCAGGCGCTCCTCGCGGAGCGCTGGGACCTCATCTTCTTCACCGGTGGCACCCAGGTGGGCCGCGTCGTGGCCCAGGCCGCGGCGAAGCACCTCACGCCCACCGTCCTGGAGCTGGGAGGAAAGAGCCCCTGCATCGTGGACAAGAGCGCGGACCTGGAAGTCACCGCGCGGCGCATCGCCTGGGGCAAGTACGTCAACGCCGGGCAGACGTGCATCGCGCCGGACTACGTGCTCATCCCCTCCGAGCTGAAGGGCCGCTTCACCGAGTTGGTGGGCAAGGCCGTCAGGGACTTCTATGGCGCGGATGCGCGCGCGAGCAGCGACTACGGCCGCATCGTCAGCGCGCGTCACTTCGAGCGCGTCAGCGCGCTCGCGTCCCACGGCACCGTCGCCTTCGGTGGTGAGCGGGACGCGGCCAGCCGCTTCTTCGCGCCCACCGTCATCACGGATGCGCCCCTGGAAAGCCCGCTGATGCAGGAGGAAATCTTCGGCCCGCTGCTGCCGCTCGTGGACTGCCCGAGCGTCGAGGACGCCATCCGCTTCGTACGCTCCCGTCCGAAGCCGCTCGCGCTCTACAGCTTCGCGCGCGACGCCGCGGTGAACGAGCGCGTCCTCGCCGAGACTTCCAGCGGTGGAGCGGTCACCAACGACGTGTGCGTGCACTTCGCGGCGGAGGGGCTTCCGTTTGGAGGCGTGGGCGAGTCCGGCCTGGGCGGCTACCACGGCCAGGCGAGCTTCGACGCCTTCAGCCACAAGAAGAGCGTGGTGAAGCGACCCTTCGCGCTGGACATGAAGCTGCGCTATCCGCCGTACGTCGGGAAGCTCGGCCTGTTCAAGCGCCTCATGTGACGGGCGTCACATGACTTCGAATGCCTGGCGGCCTCGCCAGCGCCCGACGACCTGACCTGTGTCGTCGAACGCCAGGCACCAGACAGAATCCAGCGGGACCTTGGGCCCGGCACCGCGGATGTCGATGCCCCGGTCGAGGAGCGGGTCGCCCGTGGGAGCCGTTTTCGCTTCGGCATCGAGCTGTCGCAGCGTCACCACGGGAGAAGGAACCCACCCTTTCTGCTCACAGGAAGCAGGGGGCGCCGTGACGTGAACCGAGGGTTCTGCCGCGAGGAGCTGCGAGAGCCCTTCTCCGGCCTCGGTTCGCGGCAGCCCCGAATTCCGGTAGGGCGTCACACACCAGCCCCGGGCCGTTGGCCCCGTGGAGGAGAGCAACTGGGGATGGAGCGCGTGGGTGGATGCATGGTGTGGCACGACGCGGGCCTGACCGAAAATCACCTCCAGCACTGCGCTCAGGTGGTTGGCGTTCCTGGCAACCTGGGCTGAAGGAGGAGGCCCCAGCAAGCGGGCGATGTCCGCGTCCGTTGGGGCACGGCATGCGATGGAAGCGGGACTGGTCCCCGTGGAGATGGCTTCACCATCTCGCAAGGGCAGCAACTGCCGGCCCGTCTTGAACTCCCACTCCTTGATGGCCCTGGCCGCGGCCCGGACTGTCATCGCGACATTCCTGGCACTCGTGACCTGCGAAGGGGTTGATGCGAGCAAGGCGTCGATGGCCTCCACCAGGTGGTACTTCGGCGGTGGATTCCCGGTGGTGGCAATGGCTTCCGGGACGAGCACGTCAACCAACTCGGCGAAGCCGGAGGCGTGGTCTTGGTGGGGATGAGTCAGGACCATGGCATGGAGGGGGTCCACGCCGGTGGGGTTCCGGTACTGCTCGAAAAGAAGCTGCTGAGGGAGCTTTTCCTCGACCTTGCACGAGTCGACGAACACCCAGCCCGAGCCCGGCAGCGCGAGAGCCAATCCCTCGCCGACTCCGGGCCCGCAGACGAACAGGTGCAGCCAGCGCCGGTCCAGACTCGTTAGTGTCGCCAGAGGCTGGCTGGCCGTCAGGTGCGTGTCCATTGGCTCAGGTGCGGATCCGCTGGAGGGGCTTCCGAGGAGGCCCATGGAGGTAGCGGCACGCTCTGGGCAATGAGGCGGGCTTCACCACTCTCGTAGCGCGCAAAGATGAAGAACCCCGAGACTTCAGGCAGGGGCCCCCAGCCGCCGTACTGCTGCCACTCCTCGGCCGATAGACTGGTGCGGATGACCCGCCGCTTCTGGGGCTCCGGCGCGGGCACCGCGAGCACCAGGCTGACCTGGTCTGGGTCTGCATCCAGGATTCGCCCCGGAAACCAACCCTGAAGCGGAGAACCATCGGGGGCGACTGGAGAGACGGCATCGGGACGTCGCCACCGCTCGGAGACGGGAAGACCGGCGGGGTAGACCGACTCGCCGAGCGCCGCCGCCTCCTCCGCATCCTCGAGCCGCCAGGCCAGTTGGCGCAGACCTGCATCGCTGGCAATCACCCCGGCCGGAATCTCGTCGAAGGCCTTGCGTGCCCGAGAGACCTCGCCGCTGTCGAGCCAGGCACGAACCACCCATCGGTGGAAGCTCAAGGCCAGCCGCTCATCCTCATGGATTCGCACACGGTCGGGGTCCACCCGCTCCAGCGCGTTGGTCCATTCCTGCTCCGCGTCGCGATAACGCGCCTGGGAAATCAGGAAGGTCACCAGCCGACTGTTCCACCAGGGATTGTCATTCGCGAGCGTGACGGCCTGCCGGTACCCCCACTCGATGTTCTCGGGTTGCTCACCTGCACGGTCGAGGTTGTAGGCGTAGTAGTGGCAGGAGTAGTCGTCTTCCCCAAACTGCTTGATGCACTGCTCGTACAGTGCCGCGGCGCCCAGATGGTCCCGTTGCTCGATGCTGAGCGCCCGTGCCCGGTCCCAATAGAAGTCCCGGGCGGGCAACTCCTGGGCGCTCCACTGCACCGCGCCTGCTGGACCCGAGTGAGCCAGGTGGTGGACCTTCTCCAGCCACGGGACCACGGTCTCGGCCTGGAGTTGCAGAGGACTCGTGACGCCATCGAGGGAAAGGTAGTGCTTGGCCAGACGGTCATGGATGGTGGCGTCCACCATCGGTCTCGACGCGGGCCCGAGCAGCTGCCATCGCAAGGACTCCGGCATCCGCAGCGAAGTCCCGCCATAGGCAAGGCAGTCGGTGAGGAGCGGTGCGTGCTGCGGAGGCACTTCCGCCAGGGAAAGCGCAACCTGGGTAGGCAGAGGATAACGCGCCTGGGCGAAGCGAAGCACTCCTCGATGGAGCGGTGCGTTTTCAGGCTGTCTGAGCCGCAGCTCCAACCGAGCGAGCAGCCTCTCCAGGTTGAGCGTGTTGCCATACCCTGGCGTTGCGTCCTCGAGAGCGTCTTCAGGAGAATCGCCCAGCGCCACCAGCCCTACGAGGAGCCGAAGCTGAGGGGGCGTGAGGTTCAAGCCTTTGTTGAGTCGCGGCTGCAGAGCCTCTCGAACGCGAGTCGCTGCCTTCGCGTAGGGGCCCCAGCCCTGGATGTCGTCCAGGGCTCCCTTTCGCAGCTTCGCCCGGCCCAGCCGGATTCGTTGCGGCTCGAACTCGCCCAGGTCGAGCAGTTGGGCAAGGCCCCCGGTGCCGCCTCCCGTCAACAACACGACCCTGGGCCTGGGAACCGTCAGCAGGCCTCTCAATAGAGAAAGGCTTCGCTCACGAAACCGATCGCGATCTGGATCGCCTCCAAGCTGCCCCAGTCCCCAGGACTCCGGAAGGCGCACGAGTAGCAGGCGGTCGGATTTCGCCAGGGCCTGCCCGACTTCCCGAGCACGCTCGCGGAGGTTGCGCTTGTCGTCGAGCGCGGCCGCAATCACCTCCGGTCCCAATGGAGCAGCGGCCTGGAGCAGCGAGTGCAGCGCCGCGTCCGGGTGACCGAAGGACGGGGCCTCGACCACGATGGTCGCGGCAAACTCACTTGTCAGCGCATCCACGATGCGCGTACGGCCAGCACCGGCGGAGCCGCTAACCCAGATGAAAGGCTCGCCCTGCCGGACGCGCTGAATCACTCGCTCCGCGCTGGCATCAGGCTGGGTGTTGTCGATAAGGCGAAGCATGTGTCAGCGGACCACGCTAGCACGCTGCTCCCGGGGTCTCGGGGAGTTTGGAGCACCTGGACCTGCTCACAGAGGACGGGGAGCCAGGCGCATGACATTTCGCGGAGGTGACAGGGGCCAAGGTCAGCTCAGAGCGCATCCAGGAACGGTGCCCGCCGTACGGAGCGCCACGTCGCGCTCCCGCGGCTGCCCACTGCGGAAGAGGATGACGCCCAGGTTCCCGTGCCCTGGGCGTCATCCGGACGCCATCACCTGGCGTCCTGCCTCACAGCGTCTTCAGGTACTCGATGAGGGCCCAGCGCTCGGTGTCGGTGAGCGACTGGGTGAAGTCATGGCCTTCGTTGCCGAGCCCGTACAGGTGCGAATTGAAAATCATTCGCGAGCGAATCTGCTTCTGGGTGATGGGCGGGGGCGACTGGTAGGCGAGCGAGTTGTAGTTGGCGGCGAGGTTGGCGATGTTCGCGAAGATGATGTCGGGCGTCGCCATCTCCTGGCTGCACGGGATGAACGGGTCATTCGCCGGCGCGTCGCCGCAGGTCAGGGCCGTCACCTTCCAGCCGAGCTTCGCGAAGTCATACGACGCGAAGCTCGGGTCGTAGCCAGCATTGGTCCCCAGCACGTTGGTGGAGGTCTGCTGGCGCTTCCACACCTTGCGGCGGTCCGACGGCTTCAGCACCTCCCAGAGGGTGGGCACGCTGCCGTTGTGGAAGAAGGGCGCGGACGCCCACGCGCCATAGAGCGGCGGCGCGACGTAGCCGAACGGGTTGATCCACTCGTTGGGTCCCACGGGTGAGAAGACGGGGCCCATGCCATTGTCATACGCGGCGCGCGGCACGCGGCGCAGGGCGCTGGTGATGGGGTCGTCGTAGAAGGGGCCGTGGTCCGGGGCCTCGTCGTTGTAGCCGAGGAAGGACGTGTTCCAGGCCCTGCGCTTGCGCTCGTCCTCCATCAACCCCACGCGCGCCGGGTCCGTGCGGATGGTTTCAATGGGGGTGATGACACCGGCGATGCCCTTGAGCCGCGGGTCGGGCAGGTACGCCGGGTCCGCCGCGTGGCGCGGCGAGTAGACGCCATGGCAGCTCGCGCAGGAGCCATTGCCCGGCGTCTTCGGGATGTTGGCGTTGGCGCCGTTCGCCCAGAGGTCCCTCTCGTGGAAGAGGATGGCGCCCTGCTCGGCGAGCGCGGTGTTGACGGTCTTGGGGAAGGTGGGGGGCGAGAGCGAGAGGAAGAAGTTGTCGTTGTCGTCGAACTCGGCCGTCAAGGCGCGGCGCTTCGCCGCCGAGCGGCCCAGGTTGGCGATTCCGAAGGCCATCTCCGAGCGGACGTTGTCCGAGGTGAGCGCGCCGTCCCAGAACTGGCGCGTCTTGAACGCGCGGTACCACCAGTTGGGCGCGCGGGACATGCCGCCCGCGTGGGTGGGGAAGTACTCGAGCAGGCTCGGCACGAAGGCGAGCGAGTCCATGTCGAAGATGGCGGGCAGCAGGTCGACGATGCCGATGGCGTCGCTCGTGCCGCGGCCCACGCTCCAGGGAATGGGCGCGAGGAGCAGCGGTGTCTCCCAGACGGTGGCGCGGAAGAAGTCGGACTGGATGAGGCCGGCGTCAATCGCGTCGTTGCTGCGGCCCCACGCGAAGTACGCCTCCGACTCCGTCCCCAGCCGCGAGTCGTGGCAGCCCGAGCAGCCCGAGGAAATCTTGCCCGTCCAGCGCCCGTTGTCGTCCTTCTCCTGCATCATGCCCAGCGGGAGCTGGCCGCTGCCGCCGTTGGTGAGGTTGGGGTTCTCCCAGGGCAGCGGATAGGGATTGCGGAAGGGCGCCTTCGAGAGCCCGTAGCGCTTGATGACCTGCTCGTCGAAGTCGGAGGGGCGGATGAGGAAGCCCCAGAGCAGGTAGAGGTTGTAGTAGGAGGTCGAGTCGATGAAGGGTTGGAAGTAGGCGCGCGTCTCGATGTTCGAGCGGCCCCGGGCCACGCTCGCGCGGAACTCGCCACACGTCGTCGGGTTGGGCGCCAGCGTCGAGACGAACGGTGCCGGCGGAGTGTGCAGGTCCACCCAGTACGCGTTGAACTGCACCGCCGCCCCCGGCTTGTTGACGCCGGGCACGACGAGCGTGCGCGGGTCCACCGGCAATGGAGTCGAGTCCGGCTTCCCCTGACACGCCGCCGAGAACGGCGCGCGGATGGCCGTCGTGTCCAGCAACGGCAACGGGTCCGCGGCCGCCTGCGATGCGCCCATGGCGAGAGCCAGGGAGCTCGAAGCAGCCCATTTCCAAGTCCATCTCAGTCTCATGCGCGCAGCCCTCAATCGGTTATTGGCACAGTGCCAATAACGCAATACGTAGGCGCACGCGGCGTGTGGCCACAATACGCGTCGCGTCAATGCTGCTTCGTGGAGGGGGGCTGTCCGGCGGCGAACGGGTGGGCGCGAGCGCGCCCTCAGGAGCCTTCGCCGAGGAGGAACGGCAGCATTTCCTCTGCGCGTCCGAGCACTTCCAGGTCGAAGTCCGGGTGGCGGGGCTGCATGGGCGTGAGGTTGAGCAGCAGCGTCCAGGCTCCCGCGTACTTCGCTCCGCGGACGAAGTTCGAGGCGGGGGCGACGGTGCCGGACGTGCCCACCGCGAGGAAGAGGTCGCACTCGCGCAGGGCCTTCTTGGCGGCCCACTCCGCGTCCACGGGAAGCGGCTCATCGAACAGGGTGATGTCCGGCCGCAGGGGCTGTCCGCATCGCTCGCACGGCGGTGCCCGCACGTGCTCCGCGGAGTCTTCGAACGGGGGCAATGCACACTCCGGATTGCCGCAGCGGGTGTGGAGCAGCGAGCCGTGCAGCTCGACGACGTCGCGGCTGCCCGCGCGGGTGTGCAGCCCGTCCACGTTCTGGGTCACCAGCGTGAAGGAGTGTCCCGGAGGCATCCGGGACTGCCACCGCGCCAGCGCCAGGTGGGCGGCATTGGGAGCTGCGGCCTGGAGGGGCTTTCGCAGCGGACCGAACAGGCTCCAGACGCGAGACGGGTCCCTGGCCATCATGGCCGCGTCTGGAACCTCTTCCAGCTCCGGCCGGGTCCACAGCCCACCGGGGCCGCGGTAGGTGGGCAGCCCGGAGGCAACGGAGATGCCCGCGCCGGTGAGGACCACGACGTGGCGCCATGAAGTCGCCCCCAGTCGCTCGCGCACCCGCAGCAGCTCTTCCTCGCTCGTGAAGGAGTCCGCCATCAGCCGACCTCGAAGCGGGCGCCCTCGGTGGCGCGCGGTGCCCCGCGCGTGCCCTCTTCCAGCGCCTGCCGGAGCGCCTCGTCACGCACCCGAAGCCGCACGTGGGCGCCACCCTCCGTGAGTCCCAGGGCGGATACTCCAAAGGCCGCCCGGTCGAGGAGCCGTGGGCCCCAGTTCGAGAGGAACAGCGCGCCCGCCACGGCGACCCCGATACACACCAGCCGGAAGGCCTTGTCATGTTCCCCCAGGAGGAGGAGCCATGGCCCGAAGAGGAAATAGAGGAAGGCCAGGATGGGAACCGCCCAGGCGGCGAGGCCGAGCATCGTGCGACGCGACTTGCACGCGCGGCACACGGGCGCCTCGAAGTCCCGGACGAGGAAGAAGCCAATCAGCAGGAGCGTGAAGCCCCGGCGCGCCTCGAGCTCGATGACCGTGTCTGACGGACGCTGGCAGCCGATGCACTGCCCCTCTGGAAAGCGGAGGCTCATGAGGGGCAGGTCGAGCACGTCCGCTCGTGAGCTCCCGCGTCGCGGATGTGACGGGCTCGTGGGGAGCGAGGCGAGGAAGTCGGTGATGCTCGTCGCTTCCGGTCCCACCGCGGGGAGCAGGAACCACGCGCCGTCACGGAAGATGATGCGCTGCATACCGATGGGCCACAGCTCGAGGCGAGCGAAGTCCGACAGCGGGCGGCTCCAGCGCAGCCGTCCACGGCGGAAGAAGCGGATGTTCTCGAGGCCCACCTCGATGCGCCGAGCACCAACGAGGGCGATGAGCAGTGTGCAACCGAGGAGGCTGACCGCCATCACGTCGAGCAATTCGATGCCGATGCCGAGACCGCGTGAGACAGCCAGATACACGGCGGCCACGAAAGCGAACAGCATGAGCAGTGGCCAGCTCGTCACGTCCTCGTACACGGCGACGGCTGCTTCCGAGGGCTCCTGAGGCGACATGCCGGTCAGGATACCCACTTCAAAGTTGCTTCATCTCCGGATGTGGAAAAGCAACTCGATGGCATCCGTGGCCCATCCCTCAGGGGCTACGTCCAGCTCTATTGGATGCCCTGCTCGCGAGGCGCGCCGCCGGGTGCGGGCCACCCCATGCGACGCGTCAACCCGCCGGCCTGACGACGGGCACCCCAAGGGGCACGGACGCTACACGCAAAGTGCCTGCCCGTACCAGGGGTGAACCCGCATCGGCTGCGGGTTCGTCCAGGCATCCAGCCTGTCACGACACTCCCCGGAGAACCGACCCTGCGGGTGGACAGCCACCGCGCAGCCGATATGCTTCGGCCCGCGCAGGTGTTGGACACTGTGGTGGTATTCCACGGTGCCCACGCAGAGGCCGCCCGGGATGCACCCCCATTGGTTCCGGCGCTCGCGTGGAAGGAGTGCGGTTGCCCGGACGACCTTGGAGGTCCGGCGTGCGGCGGCTCCGTTGCATCGTGGGGGGCCTGCTCGGGCCCCGGGGGCATGAAGTATCCCGGGGCCCGAGAGTCCTCGTTTCCCTCTGACGCTACGGCTGCTTGCCCGACGCCTGCGCCGCCGGTGCTCCCGCGACGAAGGACATCAGGTAGGCGGGCTCGTCCTTCGTGTTCAGCTCCAGCAGCTCCTCCGTGAGCGAGTGCAGCGGCCAGCGCGACAGCTGCGTCTTGCGGAACGCCGAGACGGAGCTCTCCAGCGCCTCGATTTGCGACAGCGCCAGCTTCCGGCCCATCTCGTCGCCCATGTCCTGCGTGCCGGCGCGGACGAGCTGCAGGCCCGCCATGCGCTCCATCAGCGTCGGCTGCTCCACCATGCGCGCGCCGATGTCCCGGTTGATGCGCCCCAGCCGCTTCACTCCCTCGGGAGGCAGCTCGCCGCGCGTGCCCACGTTGCGCGTGCGCAGAATCCACGAGCCCCGGTCCACCACGCTGCGCGACACCGCGGCCATGGCCGTGGCGCCGGCGTCCGGTACTCCCGCGTCCTTCAGCAGCTTGTGCGCGCGCTGGTACAGCTCCGCGTACGAGTTCTCCCGCCACACCGGTAGCGCGGCCACCTTCTCCAGCGCGTCCACCTCCGCGGCGCTCATTGCCGAGCCCTGCTCCGTGTCACCCAACAGCAACAGCAACTGGAGCTGCATGGCGCGCGGGTGCGCCTTCGCCAGCTTCTCCAACTGCTGGCGGAACACCTTGCGGGCCTCGTCGAAGGAGGACTCGGGCAGCACGTTGCCGCGCAGCGCGTCCATCACCGCGTGGTAGAGGGCGGGGTCCTCCAGCTTCGGCACCTGGGCCAGCAGGAAGAGGGCCTGCTCGGTGTCCAGCCTCCGCGCGCCCAGCGCGAGCAGCAGCTTCACCTCGTCCGAGGTGGCGCGCGCCCACGTGGCCTTCTCCGCCTCCGCGATGGTCGGGTCCGGCGGCAGGGGCGTGGCGCCCGGCAGCAGGGTGCTCTTCTCGAAGTCGGGCCGGCCCAGGGACACCCAGGCCTCGCGGAAGGCCTGCTGCCACGAGGTGCCCGGTGCGCGCCGCAGCTCGCGCAGCCGATGCAGGAGCTGCGCTTCCTGGCTGCCCGGCGCGGCGTCCTCCATCTTCTGGAGCGCGGTGTCGGCCTCCGCGTCGTTCCCCGTCTCCAGCGCGAGGCACGCCTGGACGAGCAGCGCGGGCGCGTGGTCCGGCGCCTGGTTCAGCGCCTCGGCCAGCGCCGTGCGCGCCTTCTCCAACTCTCCCGTGGCGACGGCTCGCGCGGCGCGGTCCGTTGCGAGCAGGACGGGCATGGGGGCCCGGGGCTTCGCCGGCTTCGGGGCCTTCGCCTCGTGCTCGTGCCCATGGCCGTGTCCGTCCTCCGGCTTCGAGCTCGTGCCGGGACGGCCCTGCGTCAGCACGAAGGCCGCTCCAGCGAGCGCCACCACGAGGCCGCCGATGGCCCAGCGCAGGCCTCCACGGCGCCGGGGCGGGCCGGAGGGGGAAGAGGGCGGAGCAGGCGTCGGGTCCGTCATCGGGGGTTCGTCTCCAGAGGGTGGGGGAGGCGCATTCCAGCGTTCCGGGGGATTCAGGGCAAGCCGGGTCGCGTCGCGGGGGCTGTCGGTCGCACCCCTCCTTGGCGAGCGATTGACGAAGGGTGCGGGCTGCTTCGGAATCGCCCCAGGCAGACGAGGCACAGGAGGCCTTCCCATGGCGCTCGCGTTTCCCGTCCACCCGGTAACGGTGGGTCCCATCGTCGGAGCCACCACGGACACGTCGGTGCGCCTGTGGGGGCGGGGCGAGCCCTCACGCCCGCCGGGTGGCCGCTACTGCTACCTCGTCGCCCAGGTCCTCATGGCGGGCTCCACCCAGCCCGTGCAGGGGGCCTATGTCCAATTGCGCGCCGAGGACGACTTCACCGGCAGCGTCGACTTCACCGGCCTCGAGCCCGGGCACATGCATGCCTACCGCATGGGCTATTTCTTCTCCGACGTGGAGCCGCACCTGCTCGCGCCCGCGGTGGGGTTGGACCTGCAGGGGGCGTCGGGCGGAGCCTTCCGCACCGCCCGTCCGCCGGGCAGCACGGAGCTGTCTTTCGTCTTCGGCTCGTGCCGTCACCCGGGCCCGCCCGGGGAAGAAGGCGTGGGCAACCGGGGGGACGTCGTCTTCGGCACCGTCTACGACCAGGTGGAGCGCACGCCCACGGACCTGCTGCTCATGGTGGGGGACCAGATCTACTCCGACGTCCGGCACGACGCGCGCACCTTCGCGGAGTACTGCGCCACGTACCGCGAGGCCTTCACGCAGCCGAACCTGAGAAAGCTCATGGCGCGGGTGCCCACGTACATGACGCTGGACGACCACGAAATCGCCGACAACTGGTCCATGGACAAGCTGGTGGACCCGAAGCTGAGCAACGAGGCGCGCTGGGAGAACCGGAAGCGCTTCCTCGCGGCGATGGAGGCGTACCGCGCCTATCAGGTGGTGCACGGGCCGGTGCTGGAGCGGCGCAATGAGCCGGGGCTCACCAACGCGCTGACGCGCTACTGGTACGACTTCCAGGTGGGGCCCGCGCGCTTCTTCGTGCTCGACACGCGCACGGAGCGCTACCACCACGCGAGGCCGCCGCAAATCATCGGCCCACCGCAGATGGAGGCGCTGAAGCTCTGGCTGACGAAGGACCCGGGTGGGCTGAAGTTCGTGGTGTCCTCGGTGCCGCTCTTCCCGGACGTGAGGCTGGCGGGCCTGATGGAGGCGGAGCGCGAGGACAAGTGGGCGGGCTTCCTGCTCCAGCGCCAGCACCTGCTGGACTTCATCCGCGATAACGATGTGCGGCGCGTGGTGTTCCTCTCCGGAGACATCCACGCGTCGATGTGGAGCGAGCTGCGCTGCTCCTCGCGGCCGGACTTCCGCCTCTACTCCGTCATCTCCTCGGCCTTCGCCGCGCCGGCCTTCGTGCCGCCGGAGTTCATGTACGAGCAGGCCGGCATCCTCGACGGACAGTCGGACTACGTCATCACGCGGCACGGCGGCTACGTGCAGCTCAGCAACTTCACTCGGCTCACCTGGCGGGAGCCGGTGCTGCGCGTGGAGATATTCGAGCGGAAGGGCGCGCGCCTCCACGACGCGGAGCTGCGGCTGGATGCGTGAGCGTCAGTCCTTGTAGGTGACGCGCGAGCCGCCGCTGGTGTCCACGTCGCTCTGCTCGGGGCGGGACATGAGGCGGATGGTGCTGCCGCCCGAGGCGTCACCGCTGACGCGCTGGGAGACGTCCGCCTCCACGCGCGAGCCGCCGCTGGCCTCGGCCTCCAGCGTCTTCATGCCCTTCACGTCGAGGGCGAGCACCTCGGCGCCGCCGCTGGCCTCGGCGTCCATCTCCCGCGCGCGGCCGGAGAGCTTCACGCGCGAGCCGCCGCTGGCCTCGGCCTCCACCTTGCGCGCGTCCACGCCGCGCACGGAGAGGACGGCGCCGCCGCTGGCCTCGGCGGAGAACTCGTCGGTGTCGGTGGCCTCGGCGTCGACATGGGCACCGCCGCTGGCGCTCACACCCTCGATGCGGGGGTTGGTGACGTAGAGGTGGACCTTGCCGCCGCTGAGGCCTCCGAAGAGGCCCTTGCGCTCCACCTCCGTGACGAGCGTCCCGTGCTCCACCTTCAGCTTCACGCGGGAGAGCAGGTCCGACGGGCCCTCGAGGCGGACGGACTTGGGGCCGACCTTCACCTCGGCCTGGATGCCGTTGGTGACGGCCACCTTGTCGAAGTCGGGTACGTCGCGGGGCTCGCCCTTCTGGGCGGAGGTGTCGCTCTTCTGCGGCTCCTGGGCCTCGGCATGGGCACAGGCGGAGAGCGCGAGGAAGGAGACGAGGAACGAAACGCGGGTGGTCTTCATGGGGGACGCTCCAAAGGCAGCGGGGGCCCGTGCAGGCCCGTCACGCCCAGGGTACGCATGACCCGTGAAGCCGATTGCGTACGGCTAATGCCCGGACAGCATCTCCAGCGGGACGCGCAGGGTGGTGGTCTCCCCGGGCTTGATGTCCACGGGGAGCTTCATCGCCTTGCCGTCGCCGCCCACCAGCCTGAGGACCTGCTTGCCGGAGGGCAGTGACACCTTGAAGAGCGGGGTGTCACCCAGCACACGGCCGCCGAGAGAGACCTTGGCGTAGGGCTCGGTGACCAGGGTGAGGAAGCCGGGCTCGGCGGCCTGGGCGCTCTCCGAGGCGGCGGAGTCGGCAGCGGCATCGGTGTTCGCCGCCGCGTCCCGGGCCTCGGGCTTGCGCGCCGTGGTGTCGCGGGTGCGCCTGGCGGGCTTGCCGGCCTTCTTCGTCTGAGCGGGAGACTCCTCGGACGAGGGGACCTCGGCCTGCGCCTCCATGGGCTGGGCTTCCGTGGGGGCTGCGTGCGGATTCGCGGGGGCTGCCTGCGGATCCACGGGCCTGGCTTCGGTGCCGGGCTGGGTGGCGGCGGTGTCCACCACCGTCATGGGGTCCACCGTCGGCGTCGGACCGGGGGAGGGCGTCTCCGTGCCGGTGGCGCCGGCCGTGGCCGGCTTCGCGACGGGAGCGGCGCCCTCCGAGGGAGTGTTGCCCTGGGCCGTGGCCGGAGGCGGCGTGTTCTTCGGCGCCATGCCGAGCATGGGCTTCACCCAATTGGAGACGCGTCCTCCGTCCAGTCCCAGGATGACGGCCACCGCGCCACCGCCGAGGAGTACCAGCACCACGGCAAGGGCAACCCAGACGCCGCCGCGCCGCTCGCGGAGAGGGGCGTTGAGCCCGGCCTGGGTGTTCACTCGCGCGTCGTCGTCATCGACCGCCGCGCCCTCGAGGTCCCCGGGGAAGACGTCCTTGCCGAGGGCGAGCGCGCGGACGGACTCCGTGCGGACCTCCGGCTCGGGGAAGACGGGAGGCGGGGGTGGCTGCCGGCGCCGGCTCGACTTGAGGCGGCGCGGTGTGTGCGTGGGCGTGATGGAGACGGTTTCTTCCGGGCGCTCCGCCGGCAGCACGTGGCCACGGCCCGACGACTTCACCTCGCGCTCCGCGGGGGGAGCGGGACGGGCCATCGCGCTTGGTATCTCGTGGCTGGGACGCGACGCCAGCATGGGCTGCGTCTCTCGCTCCGGTGGAGGAGGCGGGGGAGAGCGCGGGGACTGTGCTTCCCGGTCCGCGGAGGGTGTGGCCGTGCGGGAGGGCTGTGCCTCGCGGTCCGTGTGCTGCGAGGACGAACGGGAAGACGGGGCCTCGCGGTCCGCGTGCTGCGAGGGTGAACGGGAATTCGTCGGCTCGCGCTCGGCGTACATCGAACGAGACGGCGCCTGGGCTTCGCGCTCGGACGGAGGCGGAGGCGGACGGGAATTCGTCTGCACCTCACGGTCTGCCTGTGCGTTGGACCGTGCTCCCGCGCTCTGCACCTCCCGCTCGGACGGAGGCGGGGGCGGACGGGAATTCGTCTGCACCTCACGCTCCGACGGAGGCGGCGGAGGCGGACGCATCATCGCCGTCTGCAGGTCGCGCTCCACGGGCGGCGCGGGCGGACGCACCATCGCCGTCTGGAGGTCACGCTCCACGGGTGGCGAGGGCGGACGCACCATCGCCGTCTGGAGGTCGCGCTCCACGGGCGGCGCGGGAGGCCGCATCATCGTCGTCTGGAGGTCGCGCTCGGGCATGGCCCCGCCGGCGGTCCGCACCATCGCCGTTTGGAGGTCGCGCTCGGGCATGCCTCCGCCAGCGGTCCGCACCATCGCCGTCTGCGCATCGCGCTCGGGGGTGGGAGGTGTCAGCGCCGGAGTGATGCGCAGGTTGTCCATCGTGGCACGCCCGGCACGAGGCCGTGCGTCCGCGCGTGGTTCCTCCGTTGGCGCCACCGCGCGGAGCCCATCCATCGTGCGAGGACCCCGGGGCCGGGGCTCGACACGGGGCGCCTCCTCCTGGAGCGTCGCGGGCTCCGGAGTGGGCGCCTGCTGCGCGCGCAACGTGTGCTCCGGAGACAGCGCGGGCCGCCCCGGCTGTGTCCGCGCCGTCGAGTGCTCCTGCGCGGCCTGCGACATCGACTCGGGCGGAGGCGGCGGTCGCGACACCTCGCCGGACATGGTGCGCGCGGCCCCGCGCTTCTGCGCCGCCGGGGATGACGCCTTCCGCACCGTGCCCACCTCGGCGGGAGGCGGAGGCAGCGTGGGCGTGGACGCCGTGGGCCGCTTCACCGCGGGAGTCCCCTGCGCCGGAGTGACGGCGCGCGCCTGCGCACTACCCTTCACCGGGGGCGCCGCCACCGAGGGGCGCTGCGGCGCGGGAGCCGGCGTCATCGGAGGCGTCTCCGCGGCCTCCGAGCCCATGGCCAGCACCTTCGCGAGGTTCAGCTCCCCCGTCGAGTCCGCGGCGATGGACTGCCCGCTCATGAGCAACTGCCGCGTCTGCTCGCGCCGGTCCGCGAAGAGGCGGCGCATGAGCTCGCTGCTCTGCTCCGGGTGCCAGATGAGCGGGCCCACCGCGCGCTCCAGGGCGCGGGCGAACTCCAGCGTGGAGGCGTAGCGGTCCTCGCGCTTCCTCGCCAGCGCCTTCATGACGATGGCGTCCAGCTCCGGAGGCACCTGCTTGTTGGTGCGTGAAGGCGGCGTCACCTCGCACTTCAGCACCGCGTTCATCATCGCCTCGGCCTGCTTCGCGTAGAACAACCGCATGCCGGTGAGGCACTCGTGCAGCACCACGCCCAGGCTGAACAAGTCACTGCGAGCATCCAGCGGCTCGCCCATGATCTGCTCCGGGGACATGTAGCCGCTGGTGCCCTTCACCATGCCCACGGCGGTGCGGCTCGCGCGGGCCAGGCTCTTGGCGATGCCGAAGTCGAGCAGCTTGGTGACGCCCTCGTACGTCACCATGATGTTCTTCTCCGCCACGTCGCGGTGGATGACGGGGGAGGGGCGACCCAGCGGGTCCGTGAAGGTGTGCGCGTAGTGGAGCGCCACGGCCGTGTCGCGCACCGACATCAGGCTGAAGCCCATGGGGATGGGGTGGTTGGCCTGACGGCACGCGCGCGCCACCTCCACCAACGTGGCGCCGGGCACGAACTCCATGGACAGGAACAGCTCGCCGTCGGCGATGTCCAGGTCGTACACCTGGGCGATGTGCGGGTGGTTGAACGCGGCCGTCACCTTGGCCTCGTCCAGGAACATCCGGACGAATTCCTCTTCGCCTCGGATGTCCGGCAGAATCTGCTTCAACACCACCAACTTGCGGAAACCCGCGAGCCCACGCTGGGATGCGAGGAAAATCTCCGCCATCCCGCCTGTCGACAGGCGGCAGAGCACCTCGTACTTGCCCAGCGAGCGCGCATCCGGCGCGAGCGGCAGCGTGTTCCCACTCATTGGAAGGAACCCGAATCTACACTCCCAGCCGGACGGACGCGAAAGCCCGGGCCCCGTCGGTCTGTTACCAGACTCCCCGACTTCCTGGGATGGGCTGGATTTGAACCCCAATTCAGGTAGGGAATCGTGTGCGGACCCGGCCAGGCGGGTGGGTTGGCCGGGCGGCTTCAGGGAGAGGTGGCGGGGAGGGAAGGCTTCAGCCGGTCAGCGGGGATGACCTGCCTGGAGCGGTGGGCGCTGGACCCGGGGAGTGGCGCGTCCAAGTGTGCCGTCCACGCGCTCCACCTTGGCGGCTGAGAAGTCCTGGGTATCGAAGTACTCGGCGCTCAGGCCCGTGCTGGCGATGGAGGGGTGAAGAGGGCGGTGTACCGCGTGTCCAGGTCCGGCGTGTGCAGGTCATGCGAGGGCTATCTGTCCGGCTGGCAGACCCAGGGACGGTCGGGCTTCTTTCCCTGCTCACAGCGGTAGCCCTCGGCACAGGTGTTGGGGCCGTTGGGGTCACAGCTCGGGAGGCAGTGCCAGCGGTCACAGGTGAAGCCTTCGGGGCAGGGAGGCTGGTCGGGGCCGCAGCGTCGTACGCACTCGGTCCAGGCCTTGCCGGGGTGGGGAGTCGAGGTAATCACCTGGCACTCCCGGTCCTCAGGACACGGCGTCTGCTGGCAGTCGGGCCCGTAGACCACCGCGCACCGTGAGGCGCCGTTGTCGTGGCGGATGCAGTACTGTCCTTCGGGGCACCCGCGGGTCTCGCACGTCGGCAGGCAGAGGGGCTCTGGCGTCAGTCCCGCGCAGTAGAAGCCTTCCGGACAGCTCGCGGTTCCATCCCAATCGCAGGGACGCCCGCACCACTCCTGGCGGTTTCCGCCACAAAGCAAACCTGGCTCACAGGCGTATTCCGGGTCAGGCGCGAGCTCGATGCATCCCTCGCCCTCCTTCCGGACTCCCAGCGGGATGCAGAACCGCACCAGCGGGCCTCCACCGACGGTATTCAAGCTTCGGCAGATGGAGCCCTCCGGGCACTGCGCATCCGTCATGCATTGGCTGTCGGTGCAGTAATGCTTGAACACCCGTCCATCCCTGAGGCAGCCCAAGGGGGCCTCACAGTCGGAGCGCTGCTGGCAGCGACGGCGGTACGTCATGCGCTGTCTGCGCTCCTCGAAGGAGAGCATGGGGCTGACGCGTGGATCCTCGGAGGCGCGCGAACGCGCAGGAGGATTCAAGCTGAGGCCCAGCAGCATGAATGGCACCGGCAGGAACCAGCCGATGACCAGCCCGAGGATGACATGCCGTTTTGTCAGCCGCACTGCTCGAGACACTCCTTGCTGTGTTCCTTGCCCTCGCAGAACTCGCGGTGCTCATCCTGTGAGCATTTCTTGTCTTCGATGCGCTCCTCCATGTCCTCCCGGGACGCCTGGTCCACGGCACCGCCACGGCCGTACGTACCCGGACAGCCCGTCAGGACCCCCAGCAGCAACACGTCTACGCACACGGTTCGCCAACGCATTCGCGGTCCCCCCGGCGAAAAGCAGGCCGCTCGAACGTAGCAGGCCCCGGGGGACGTCACTTTCCGCGCGCTCCCACACTCCGTCCTCCCGTGGACACGCTCCACCGGGCACGAAGTGGGCTAAGACGCGCCCCAAGGCTCACTCACATGGATACCTCTTCTTCCTCGCGCACCGTCACCGGTCGCATCGACGTCCACCCTCGCGGCTTCGGCTTCCTCACCGTGCAGTCTCCCGACTCGCACGAGGTGCTCTCCGCCTTCATTCCTCCTCCCGACCTCAACCCGTTCTTCGCCGGTGACGTCGTCACCGCCACCGTGACGGCCGCGGCGGACGGACGCTGGACGGCGAGCAACCTTGCGCTCGTGGAGCGCCCGCGTACCCAGGTCTACGGTGAAGTCGTCCTGCGCAAGGGCACGCCCTTCCTTCGCGTGGACCGCGAGGTGGCCAACGCGGACTGGGCGCTCGACACCGCCGGCGTGCAGGTGGCGTTCGGCGACGCGGTGGTGGCGCGCATCGCCGAGGGCAAGCTTGTCCTCCTCTACCGCGTGGAGCCCGGGGAGGACCGCTCGTTGGAGCGCGTCATCGCCCGGCACGGCCTGCGCAAGTCCTTCCCGCCCGAGGTCCTCGAGGAGGCCCGCCGCGCCCGCGCGGTGCCGCATGCGCTCGGGGCCCGGAGGGACTTGCGCTCCATTCCCACGGTGACGGTGGATGCGCCGTCCACGCGAGACATCGACGATGCCATCTCCGTGCTGCCCGCGGGGCCGGACGGCGCGCTGCGGTTGCTCGTCTCCATCGCGGACGTGGGCGAGTACGTGACGGAGGGCTCGGCGCTGGACGTGGAGGCGCGCGAGCGGGCCACCAGCGTGTACCTCGCCGGACGCGTGCTGCCGATGCTGCCGGAGGAATTGTCCTCGCACTGGCTCAGCCTGGTGCCCGGCGAGGAGCGGCTGTGCCTCACGGTGGAGCTGCGCATCGACCCGCAGGGGAGGGTGACGGCGGCGGACGTGTACGAGAGCATCATCCGCTCGTGGGCGCGGCTGAACTACGACGAGACGGCCGCCTTCCTCGACAAGGGCGAGGTGTCCCCGGCCATGGAGCCGGTGAAGGACGTGATGCCGTGGTTCCGCCTCGCGGCGGCGCGGCTCGCGGTGGCACGCGCGGCTCGCGGCGGCATGGAGTTCGCGCGCGAGGAAGCGCGTTTCACCTTCGACGAGCGCGGCGAGCTCTCCGGCCTCGTGAGTGAGCAGCTCACCTCCGCGCACGGGATGATTGAGCGCTTCATGGTGGCGGCGAACGAGGCCATCGCCACGTGGCTGCTGGCGCGCGGCGTGCCGGGCGTGTTCCGCGTGCACGAGCAGCCGGACCCGGTGCGGGTGGCGGACCTGAATGCCTTCGCGGAGACCTCGGGCTTCGCGGCGGGCTTCGGGCGCGAGCTGACGCCGCTCGCGCTGGCAGCGTTCGACCGGCAGATTGCCGGTGCCGCGGCGGAGGCGGCGCTGCGCTCGGTGCTGCGTCGCTCGCTGGGCCCGTCGCGCTACACGGTGAAGCCGCTGCCGCACTTCGGGCTCGCGGCGCCGCTGTACCTGCACTTCACGTCGCCGATTCGACGCTACGCGGACCTCGCGGTGCACCGGACGCTGAAGGCGTACCTGCGCGGCCGGCGTGACTTCGTGGACATGGACCCTGCGATGGAGGGGCTCGCGGTACACATCAACGCGAAGGCCCGGGCCTCCGCCCGCGCGGAGACGGACCGGCATCGCGAGCTGGAGGCACGGTGGATGGCGGCGCGCGTGGGCCAGCAGTTCCCCGCGCGTGTGACTCGGGTGAAGCCCTTCGGCCTGGTGGCGCAGCTCGACGGCATGCTGGTGGAGGGCGTGGTGCCCGCGGACGGCCTGCCTGGAGGCCCGTTCCGCCCCGACGCTCGCGAGCTGTCCCTGGTGGGCAAGGAGCGGACCTTCACCGTCGGCATGCCGGTGACGGTGAAGGTGTCGTCCACGGACGAGCAGCTCGGCCGCGTGGAGCTGGCGCTGGTGCAGTAGCCCGTTACCGGGCCGCGGAGAGCTCCGCGGCCACGGAGTCCGCGCCCAGGCCGATGAGGAACTCGAGCCCCGCGCCTGGGTAACGCCGCTTCATCTCTTCGGTGAGGGCCTTCTTGCCCTCCTCCGTGAGCGTGTCGCGGCCCGCGCGCAGTGCCTCCACCTGCGCGCGGTACGTCTTCAGGTACTCGCGCTGCCAGGCGAGCAGCTCGCGGCCTCCCGGTGCTCCGTGTCCCGGGTAGAGCTTCGCCACACCCGCCAGCTCCCGGTCGAGCCGCGCCAGGTTCTCCAGCCACCGCGTCGTGTGTCCATCCGTGACATACGCATGCACGCCCGCGAGCACGGCGTCGCCGATGAACGCGTGCCCTCCCCCCGCGTCGAGCACCCAGTACGAGTCCGCGTGCGACTCACCCTGGCCCAGGGCATGGACGGTGAAGCGCAGGCCGTCGAACGTGACGCTCTCCCCAGCTCGCGCGGTGCGGTTGGGGAACGTCCGGTGCTCCGGCCACTCCGGGCCGAACATCGGCTTCCACTGCTTCTCCTTCGCGGCGTCGCTCTCCTCAATCACGTGCGCCACGTCGGTGGTGGCGATGACGGGCACTGCGTCCAGGCCCGCCGTGAGGATGCCCACGCCGTTGTAGTGGTCCGGGTGCCCGTGCGTGAGCAGCACCGCGCGCAGCGGCTTGCCCAGCGCATCCAGCCGCTGCCGCAGCGCCTTCGCGTCGCTCACCGTGAGCGCGCTGTCGATGGCGACGACGCCCGTGGCGCCCTCGACGAGATAGGAATTGACCAGGATGCCGCCGGGGCTGGCCTGCACCCGGTGGATGGTGGGGGACGCCGAGGCACCTTCAGGCGCGTGCGCGCAGGCGCCAACGAGCACACCCGCCGCGAGGGCGAGTGTGAGGACCGGGGTCTTCATGTGGGGAGCTCCGCTTGAAAGGAATTGAAGCGGCCCACTGATAAAGGCGGGGCTGTATCGCTTCAAGAGCGTACCGGAAGGAGCGGAGCGCACCTTCCGGTGCGGGCCTCACCCTTCCGAAGCGGGCGGCGCTTCGGTGCGCAGCAGCTCCAGCGCATGTGCCTCGGACCAGCGGCAGATGGCGTCGAGCGGCTCCTTCAGCGACTCACCGAGCGGCGTGAGGCGGTACTCCACCTTCGGAGGCACGGACGGGTACACGGTGCGGTGAATCAGCCCGTCCCGCTCCAGGGCACGCAGCGTCTGGCTGAGCATCTTCTCGGAGATGCCGCCGATGCGGCGCTGCAGGTCCGCGTAGCGCACCGTCTGTTCCCGCAGCGCGTAGATGACGAGCAGCGTCCACTTGTTCGCGACGCGCTCCAGCAGCAGCCGCGAGACGCACTTCTCATTGAAGACGTTGGGAGTCGTCGGAGCGTCCATGGCGGCCTCAGCCCGCGAGCGGCAGGTCGGAGGTCTTCCCCGAGAGGTCCTTCCCGGTGGCCCAGCCGAGCAGCCCGGTGGCGGACTTCACGAGGTAGAGGTACTCGCCCGGAGGGCCCAGGGGCGCGGCGGCCAGCACCTGAATCTTCGAGCCCTGCGCCAGCGTGGCCACGGCACTCTTGTCGGTGCGGCTGCGCTGGAGCGGGAAGGACTGCTTCACGGTGGCCTCGACGCCGACGGCGTACAGCTCCTGGGGCACCTCGGCGACCATGCCCTTCTTGTCGAGCACGTACTTGTCACGCCGGTTCCAGAAGCCCTGCCACGAGTCGGACAGGATGATGCCGTTGCCCTTGGCCTCGGTGAGCGCGGGGACGTTGCCGATGGACTTCAGCGTCTTTCCGTCGAAGGCGTAGAGGTGCTGCTGTTTGTCGTAGTCCGTGTTGCCCGTGGAGACGACGAGCTCCTTGCGCTTGTCGCCGCTGTCGATGTCCACCACGACGAAGCCCTCGGGCGAGTTGCCGTCCGTGCCACCGCGGATGGTGGAGTTGCCCGCCTTGAGGACGAACTCGTCCTTGGGCTCGTCCCACGTCAGGGAGATGGCCTCCGGCTTGCCGTCACCATTCAGGTCCACCGAGGCGGACTTCGTGGGCTCGCCCTGTGCGTGCGCGAGCGGCGCGGTGAGCAGGGTGAAGGTCATCACGGCCAGGGCAGGGGACTTCGTCTTCATGGCGGACCTCGGGGTGTGGCGCACGGTGGCGGCGCATCGTAGTCGGGGCGGCTCAGTCCCGCCGGCCGAAGCGTCCACGGAAGTGCTTGTCGAGGAACGCCTCCGCGCGCTCACGAGCGGCATGGGCCTGTGGTGGCAATGGGCCTCCGTGCTCCGGCTTCTCCGCGCGGCGGGCCCGCTGCATCACGGAGCGGGGCTCATCGCTGGAAGCGGGCGGCAGCTCCTGTCCCACGGCGTCCACCAGTGCTCGCGCTTCGTCCACCACGGAGAGGGCCTCATCGAGGGAGACCTCCTTCTCCGCGAGCGCCGCGTAGAGCTGGCAATGGTAGCGGCGGCAGCTCGCAGGGCGGTCCGCGTAGACGGTGCAGGTGCGCCCATCCAACGCCGCGCAGTGCTGCGCGAGCGCCGGGGACCCGTCCGCTCGCTGCGTCAGCGGGAGTCCGCGCTGCTGCAACGCGGAGACTTCCCCCGGCTGGAGTGAGACGTGCGTGAAGAGCGTGCCGTCACAGCACATGCCACAGCGCAGGCAGAGGGTGGAGAGGGGCAAGCGGGGACTCGGTGGAGGAGGGACTCTCTACCAACGCTCTCGCGAGGGCGCTCCATCAATCCGGCCCGCCGTGGAGGGGCCTGCCTGCCCGGGCGGGCCTCTCAGCGGAACGCCCAGTAACCGTCGATGAGGGGACGCCCCCCCTTCTTCGCCGTGCCGAAGTGGCGCAGGACTTCGTAGTCCCAGACCTCGTCCGACTGGAATGACACCCGCTCGCCAGAGGATGGAAGCTCCAGCTCGATGCGCAGGAGCGAACGGCTCTGGGCTGCGTAGTCGTACGAGACGTGCTCCACGGCCGCGCCCTTCAACACGCAGTAGATCATCGTCCGCATCTCCAGGGTCATCGGAGAGGCGAACGCCTGGATGAGGGGCTTGAAGGCCGAGGGGTCGGCTTCGAGCTGCTCCAGCAGGGACGGCTGCATGCGTCTCGACAGCTTCCGCTCATAGTGGGCCTGGACGGCTCGGACGTCCTCGAGGACCTGGGCAACACGTGCCTCACGTTCCTCACGGAAGAGCTGCCCGACGCCCGCGGCCTCGAAGGTGAGCACCACGCGATTCATTTCTTCCCGGGTCATGCTGCCGCCTCTCGTATCTGCCAGCGGTTCTGTTCGAGGCTCTCGATGAGCTCGCGCACCATGCGCCCCAACGGCGAGTTCCGGTCGTCGATGACGAACACCAGGCAGTCATCGTTCACGGCAATCCATATCAATGCATCCGAGTTCTGCTCGGTGAGCCCTTCCCTGCGCCAGGACTCGAAGCTGTCGCGGTCACGGTAGATGAACGCTTCCGCTGCATCCGTGAGGGGGAAGAGTGCATCGCTGGTGATGGGCAACACTCCACGTCCTGGAACATCCACGACGGCCTGCCGCCATTCCCGGCGAAGCCAACGCACGGCGAAGTCGAGCTCGCTACCGCGAGGGATGCCTTCCAGCACGAGGTCGTCCCCACCAATCATTCGAGCCCGCTCCCGCCATGAAACTCCTGCCGCTCCCGCTCTACAGAGTAGTCATCCGGCGAGTAGAAGATGGTCCTGAGCCGCCCACGCCCTCCAGGCAGGGGCAACAGGTCTCCCCGGTCCACGAAGGAGAACAGGTACTGAAGCTTCTCGCGAGGGATGCGCAGCCTGTCCGCCAGCCTGGGCTCGTCCGGACCGTAGGTGGTGAAGTACGCGCCCTTGGGATTGTGCGTCGCGGGAGGCTGAGCCGCCTTGAAGAGCCAGTGCTTCTGACTGCGAATCGCGTTGAAACCCGTCTGATTCGTGAAGTGGTTCACGCGACGGACGATAGACGGGGCGTCTGACGTCACAGGTAGACACCGCTGGACACAACCCGGTGAACCTCGTGCTTTACCTCGCGCGGTGCAGGCGGGAAACAACTGCCTCGATGTGGATGCTCTCCCAACAACCCGCCCGCGAGGTTCGACTCCGCCGCCGAGCGCTTCACATCCGCCATGTCCGCCCCGACGCCGCGTGTGGAACACACGTTGGCGGGAAGACACCGGCGCGCGCGTGTTCATCATGGGTGACACCGGACCCGATGGGGGATTGTCCGACACGCCGCTCGAAGTGCAGGTGCGATGTCCATGAAGCAATCCGCCGGGTTGCGAGCGGCGCCTCCCCGACACTCCCAACGTCACCCGAAGACGACTGTCCCAGAGAACGAGTTCTTCGCGGTTCATCCGTGTGCAGGCTGCCCACAAACACGCCCCACGCACTCGTACTCCAGGGCTCGTACTTTCAGTGGGACTGACTCTTTTTGCGTGAGCCTGTATCGTTACAGCCATTCAACAACGGGAGTTGTCATGCTGGCGGACACGCTGGATGAAATGAGCGGCCGGGAGTCGTTGCTGGGCTACCGGGTGGGGACGGAGCTGACGGCGCTGGCGTCGTTCGGCAACCGCCACGCACCGGGCCGGCTGGTGCAGCTCTCGCTGGAGCACCTGACACTGCAGCTCGCTTCGCAGGCACTGGTGGAGCCGGGGCAGCCCGCGTCGGTGGTGCTGGGCCATGGCGAGCGCTGGGCGACGGCGCTGGACGCGGAGGTGATGGACGTGCGCGGCGCGCCCGAGGTGAGCCTGCGCTTCGTCGCTCCGCCGCTGGACGCGGGCCGCCGCATCGTCTCCGTGCTGGAGGCGCTGCGTGACAACGGCCTGCTGCTGCCGCCGGAGACGCGGCCGGTGTGGCGCGAGCGCATCGACCATCCGGACCGCGTGGCGCGCATCTGCGACGCGCTGGCGGCGCGGCAGGCGCGCGGTGTGGCGCGGCTTCCGGGCGGGCACAAGGTGGAGGTGTCCGCGGCCTTCTTCGAAATGCACGAGGGCCTCATGGGCTGGCGCTTCGACGGCCCGGTGCCCGACGCGCCCTTCGTGCTGGAGGCCTTCGGCTACAGCAGCGTGGTGCACATCGAGGTGAGCGAGGTGCGCGAGGCCGCGGGCCTGGTGGTGATTGCCGCGCCGAAGGAGCTGGTGCGCTACCGCCACCGCTGGCTGCGTCGCGCCACGCCGAGCAGCCCGTGCACCGTGTCCTTCAACCACGCGCTGTGGCCGCAGGTGCACGTGCGCCGCCCGGTGCTGGACCTCTCGTATGAGGGCCTCGCCTTCATGACGGAGCCGGGCGAGGACCTGATGTACCCGGGCATGCGTCAGCCGGTGCTCGAGGTCTCCATGGAGGGCCTGCCGCCGGTGCGGCTGCGCGCGGAGGTGCGCAACATCGCCAGCATGTCCACGGGCCGCCGCTGCGGCATGTCCGTGCGCCCGCTGGACGTGGCCGGCTCCCGCGCGTGGCGCGCGCTGGTGGAGGCGCAGATGCACCCCACCACGAAGGTGGAGGGCGACTGGAGCGACGCCACGTGGGACCTCTTCGAGCGCTCCGGCTACTTCCGGCTGCCGGGCAAGTCGCCCGAGGACTTCGACGACCTGCGCTCCACGTACGACGCGACGCAGGCCCGGCTGGAGAGCCGCACGCACCTGGGCTACCGCGTGGTGCGCCCGGCCGGCGAGGTGCTGGAGGCTTCGGTGTCGGTGGCCCGGCCGTACGAGGGGAGCTGGATGGCGCACCAGCTCGCGCGGCAGCAGGTGCCGGGCACGCGCTCCTCCGCGCGCGAGGCGCTGCGCGACATCTACCTGCGCGGCTACGAGCCCACGCAGGTGGACCCGGACGTGAAGTGGTTCTTCGCCTTCTGCGAGGCGAACGTGCGCTGGGTGCGCTTCACGAAGTTCGACTTCGCCACCTGGTACGCGCACACCGGCCAGACGTGCCTCGTGCCCTTCCGCCTCATGGAGGCCGAGGTGGAGCGTGCCTGGGAGGTGCCCATGGGCATCGACGTGGCCACGCCCGACGAGAAGGAGCTCGCGCGCTTCTTCGAGCATGTGTCCCTCACTCGCCCGGTGGCGTACCGAGAGGCGCTGGACCTCGTGCCCGAGCGCTTCGACCTCGCGGGCCCGCGCGAGAGGTGGGGCCAGGCGGGCCTGCGCCGCGAGCGCGAGCTGTTCGTCGCGCGGCACGGTGGCCAGCCTGTCGCGCTGGCGGTGGTGGAGTCCGCCGAGCCGGGCCTCAACCTCTTCAACGTGCTGGACGGCGTGCGGCTGGTGCCGCTCGCGGATGACTCGCTGCCCGAGGTGCAGGACGCGTTCGTGGCCCTGCTGGCGCGCGCCGCGGACTGGTACCGCGCGCGGGGCCGCAAGGTGTTCGTGCACTACGTGGAGTCGGCGTGCGTGGAGTACGTCGAGCGCGCCTCGCTGGCGGACCTCGGCGAGGGCAAGCTGTGGGTCATCTCCGCGAGCCTGCTGCCCGAGTTCCTCGAGCACCTGCACGAGTCCACCACGCCGCCGCGCGGGGGCTGAAGACACGACGGGCCGGGTGGCCTCGACAAGGCACCACCCGGCCCGGTGTCACCCACTCAGGCGCTGAGGCCGCGCATCACTGCAGCGGGCCGGCCTGCAGGTAGTACGTCACGCCGCCGACCTGCGGGTTGCCTTCCTTGGCCTGCGGGTCCTCCTGGACGACGCCGAACTGGTACTCGACGTAGGCGCCCTGGGGGTCCTTGGCGGGCTTGAGGTCGGTGAACGTCATGCCCACGTCGAACTCCTTCTCCGCGTCGAGCTGGATGGCGAAGTAGGCCTTCGTCGGGTCCACCACCTGGAACTGCGTCTCACCCACCTGCTTGATGCCCTCGGCGCGGCCACCGGACGCCTTCCACACCTGCGTCAGCTCGGGGCCGAGGTCCAGCGTCACGGTGCCGCGGGCGAGGAAGGGCTCCGCACCCGTCGCGTTCAGCTCGGTGAAGCGGAAGTTGTACAGGCGCGGCTCGCGCAGCACGTTGCGGAGGATGAAGCGCACGTCCACGAAGCCGAAGGGCAGCAGGTTCACCACGTTGGTGTTGCGCCAGATGATGTTGTTGCTCAGGCGCGTGTTGAAGTTCGGGTCCACCGTCTCCACGAAAGCGATGGGGTCCTGCGGGGTGAGCATGCGCGCCAGCAGGCAGTAGTGGCCGACGGCGGGCGGGCTCCAGGGGATGACCACGTCGACGGAGCCGCCCGGCGGGATGTACACCGCCGTGGCCTGGCCGATTTCCGTCCACCCGGCCTGCCACGACGTGCTGGTGGCCGCGTTGGTGCCGTACGCCTTCACGACGACGTTGTGCGCCGCCACCGTGGTGCTGCGGTTGCGGACCTTCACGTACACATAGTTCGTCTGGCCGTACTCCGGATTCTGGTGCGGGCCGCTGGTGGCGGTGTTGCGGACCCAGATGTCCTCGCTCTCCCACATGACGTTGGCCGCGGTGGCCGCGTCAGGCTGGCCGCCGGTGTCCCACGGCTTGTCCTTGCCCCACACGTCCGACTTGCAGGCGGCGGGCACGTTGAAGCCGTTGGTGACGGCGGTGGTGTTGGGGCCGCCGGCCACCGCGTCCACGCCGAGGCCGAAGTTGGCGAAGGCCGTCCACAGGCGGCAGACGTCCTCGCCGCTGTGCAGGGTGGTGGCCGCCTGGATGATGCCGTCACGCACCTGCGTGAAGGTCGGGCTGCAGGGCGTGTTCTTCAGGCCCTGCGTGAAGTACAGCATCATGCGCTGGTTACCGGCGCTGCCCGTGGCGTTGTACAGGTTGCTGTTGAAGCCCCAGCGGTCCACCAGCGCCCAGTAGGCCTCCCACATGCCCTGCGCGAAGACCTGGCCCACCGCGTGCGGGCCGGACATGGACGTGAGGCTCTGGTACGTCCACGTGTTGACGGCGGGGTTGGTGCTGTAGCGCTGGGCGCGGATGCCCACGCCGGTGATGGGCTGGTTCAGCACGTACGTGCCGATGCCGCGGCCCTGCGGGCCCGTGTCCGAGGCCTTCGCCGTGTACATGAGCGCGAGGAAGTCGCTGATGCCCTCGCCCGGCTGCTGCACGTTGCCGAGGCAGGACACGTTGCTCGGACCGCCGACGAGGCGGTTGGAGATGCCGTGGCCGTACTCGTGGACGATGACGCCGCTGTCGAGGTCACCGTCGCGGTTCGGCGTGACGGTGTTCCACAGGTACATCTGCATGCGCGGGCGCTGGCCGTCGACGGGCGTGAAGAAGTTGGCGTTGTTCATGCCGCCGCCGTCCTGGGCCTCCGCGCGCACGTCGTCGTTGCCCAGGCCGCCGTTGCCGTAGTTGTTGACCTGGAAGTTGCCGGACAGCTCGTCGAACCCGTACTGGTACTGGATGTCGTGGATGATGTTGTTCCAGTAGAACAGGTTGGCCACCGCCGCCGAGGTGTACGCGGCCGGCGAGGAGCCCAGGCTGATGACGAAGTTGCAGTTGAGCGTCACGCCGCAGTCGGGCTGCACGGCGGGAGGCAGGTTGTCGGCGTTGGCGTCCTCGTACGCGTGGACGTTGTTGCCACGCATGATGGTGAACTCGGCTCCGATGAGGCCGTTGGTGTCATGCCAGCCGAAGGGCGAGGCGATGGCGTTGGCGGGGTTGAGCACGTTCAACCGGGCGTCCGAGGGCGGAAGTGGAGAGGTGTGGTTGGGGCTCTCCACCGGGCGCGGATAGACGCGGTACGTGTCCGCGGCCACCCAGTCCACGCGCGTCCAGACCTCGCCGGTGCTCGCGTCCACCGTCATGTCGAAGACGTGCTGCTGGTCCGGGGTGTGGACCTGGAAGTTCCACACGAGGCGGGCCTCGCCGGAGCGCACCGGCAGCACCGCGAGCTGGGCCTCAATCTTCTCGGTGGAGACACCGGCGTTGTCCACCTCCGTGCGCTGGCGCGGTCCCAGCTCGGTGCGCAGCTCGCGGGGCGTGGCGGCCAGCTTCAGGCCCAGGTGGCGCGCGGCACCGGCCACGGCCTCACCGGCGCCCAGGCGCGGCTGCGCGCTGGCGATGGCGCGGGAGAGCGACGGCAGGAAGTCGCTGTGCACGCTGAGCACGCGCCCGTCCGCGTCCACGTTGATTTGCAATTGCCCGTTGTAGACGGGCACGCCCTGGTACGTCTGGCGCAGGTAGAGGTTGGTGACGCCGCTGATGCGCGAGTAGACGCGGTCCACGACCTCGAGGTTGGCGATGTCCTCCAGCTCCAGGCCGAGCAGCTCGCGCTGGGACTGGACGAAGTTGAGGCCGATGGCGAGCGCGTCACCGCTGCGCGGCGCGGAGAGCGCGCCCACGGGGTTGGTCAGCGAGCGGACGATGCCGAGCGAGGGGTCCTGCTCCACGCGCAGCTCGGGGACGCTCTTGCGCAGCTCGGAGGCCTTGGACTCCTGGAGCGCGGAGAGGCCGCGCTTGAGGCCGGTGTTGTGGGTGATGCGCGCGTCGAAGTGGCGGGTGCCATCCGGCTCTTGTACGGCCCCCAGTGCGACGGGGGCCGCGAGGGCGCCCGTGACGACGAGCGCCTGCAGCAGGCGCTTCCGGTAAAGACCCAACGACATGGTGTCTCCTTCCAACGACTCATCGGGGTGTGAGCCGGCCCTTGGCGCCGGCCGCCCGCGCTGAGCAGAAGCCGTGCCAGACGGCGCTTGCCTCGGAGACACGGGAGAGAAGTAACTCCAGGCACAACAATCCGGCGGTGTCTGTAACGGGAAATGTCACTGCGCGGAGTGCTCCCCTTGACGTTCTAGGGGAGTGCTTCTACTTTCCCCTAGAATTTCTAGGGGAAGCACCGACGACGGGGCGCGTGAGATGCAAATCGACCTGCTTCAGGGGACGCTGGACATGCTCATCCTCAAGGCGCTCACCGGGGGGCCCATGCACGGCTACGCGGTGGCGAGCTGGCTGCAGCGCACGACGGACGACGCGCTGCGCGTGGAGGAGGGCTCGCTCTACCCGGCGCTGCACCGCATGACGCGGCGCGGTTGGGTGAAGTCGGAGTGGGGCGTCTCGGAGAACAACCGCCGCGCGAAGTTCTACACGCTGACGGCGGAGGGACGGCGGCAGCTCAAGGAGGAGTTCTCCGCCTGGGAGCGGCTGACGGAGGCGGTGTCCAAGGTGCTCCACGCGCAGCCGGCGGCGCAGGGCGCCTGAAAGGAGACGCACGCATGAGCTGGATGACCGACCGTTACCAGGCCCTGCGCTCCCTGCTTCGCCGCGGGCACCTGGAAGACGAAGTGGCGGAGGAATTGGAGTTCCACCTCGCCATGCGCACCGAGGAGTACGTCGCGCGGGGCATGACGCCGGAGGAAGCGCGAGCGGAGGCGCAGCGGCGCTTCGGCAACATGGACGCGTACCGGAAGCAGACGCACCAGATTGACGAGGGCATGGCGCGCGAGCAGCGCCGCACGGAAGTCTGGGACATGGTGCGGCGCGAGACGCGGCAGGCGCTGCGCTCGCTGGCGCGCAGCCCGTCCTTCGCGGTGATGGCGGTGCTCACGCTGGCGCTCGGGCTCGGCGCGACGACGGCGCTGTACTCGGTGGTGGACGCGGTGGTGCTGCGTCCTCTGGCATATGACGCGCCGGAGCGGCTCGTCTGGCTGGACAGCCCCGTGCCCCGGTTGGGGCCGGACGAGCGGTGGGGGCTGTCGCAGGCGGGCTACCTGCACTTCGCGCGGGAGGCCCACGGCCTCGCGTCGCTGGGTGCGTTCGACATGTACAACGGCAGCCTCGCCACCGACGAGGGCGCGCTGCGGGTGGACGTCGCCTGGGTGACGGCGAGCATGATGGACGTGCTGCGCGCACGGCCGGCGCTCGGCGGCCTCATCACTCCGGACATCGATGCGCCCGGCACGCGCCGTGTCGCCGTGCTGGGCTACGACTTCTGGGTGCGGCAGTACGGCGCGGACCCGCGCGTGCTCGGCACGTCGGTGCGGCTGGACGACGAGCCCACGGAAGTCATCGGCGTCATGGCTCCGGGACTCCAGCTTCCGGATGACACCGTGGACGTGTGGACGCCGCTGCGGCTGGACCCGGCGCACCCTCCGGAGAACTCGCACTGGGTGCGGGCCATCGGCCGGCTGAGGGACGGAGTGGCCCTGGAGCAGGCCCGGGCCGAGCTCACCGGGCTGACCACGCGCTTCCCGGAGCTGTTCCCCCGCGCGTACAGCGAGGGCTTCATGCGCGAGACGGGCTTCACCACGCAGGTGACGCCGCTCGCGCGGCACGTGGTGGGCGACGTGGACCGGGTGTTGTGGATTCTGCTCGGCTCGGTGGCGCTGGTGCTGCTCATCGCGTGCGCCAACGTGGCCAACCTCTTCCTCGTGCGCGCGGAGGCTCGGCGCCGCGAGCTGGCGGTGCGCTCCGCGCTGGGCGCCGCGCGCGGAGACCTGGCCTGGCATGCGCTCACGGAGAGCCTGCTCCTGTGCCTGCTGGCGGGAGGGCTGGGCCTGTTCCTGGCGCACGTCGCCCTGCGCCTGCTGGTGACGCTGGAGCCGTCCGGCCTGCCGCGCCTGCGGGAGGTGGGCCTCGGCTGGCATGGCGTCGTGTTCGCGGGGGTGCTGTCCGTCGTCGCCGGAGTCGTCTTCGGCCTCTTCCCGCTGGCACAGGGCGGGAAGGACCTGGCCACGTTGCGGGAGTCGGGCCGGGGGCTGACGGCCTCGCGCCGGCGCAACCTCGTGCGTGGGGGCATGGTGGTGGGGCAGGTGGGGCTGGCGGTGGTGCTGCTCGCCGCCGCGGGGCTGATGCTGCGGAGCTACTGGACGCTGCACCACGTGGACCCGGGGTTGGACCCGGGCAACGTGCTCACGTTCGACATCGTGCTCCCCCAGACGCGCTACACGAACTACGACGAGGTGAACCGCTTCCACCGCGAGTTCCTCGCGCGCCTGGAGGCACTGCCGGGCGTGACGAGCGCCAGCGTGTCCACGCACCTGCCGCTGCGTCGCTTCGGCGGGTGCGCGGCCCTGGACTTCGAGGGCGCGCCCACGGAGCCGGACAAGCAGCCCTGCCTCGCGGTGCCAGGGGTGGGACCGGGGTACTTCAAGGCCCTGGGCATTCCGCTGCTCCAGGGGCGTGAGCTCACCTGGAGCGACCTCGACGCGAAGGCGGACGGCGTGCTGGTGACGAAGTCGCTCGCCGAGCGGCTCTGGCCGGGCCAGGACGCGCTGGGGAAGGGACTCCGGGGCAACGGCCGTGGGCCGCCGTACTACCGCGTCATCGGAGTGACGGGGGAGCTGCGGGCCCATGGGCTGGACAAGCCTCCGTCGGAGGCGGTGTTCTTTCCGCTCGCGCCGGCGGAGGGCCTGCCGCTGTGGGGGCCGCGCCGCTCGCCCATCGTGGTGGTGCGCACGGCGACCTCACACCCGGAGTCGCTCACGCCGCAGGTGCGGCGCATCCTGGCGGAGATGGACGGCACGGTGCCGCTGGCCAACGTGCAGACGATGGAGCGCGTGGTGGCGAAGTCTCCGTCGGTGGCACGTGCGTCGTTCACGCTGTTCCTGCTCGGCATCGCCGGGGGCATGGCGTTGCTGTTGAGCGCGGTGGGGCTCTACGGCGTCATCGCCTTCATCGTCGGCCAGCGGCGCGGGGAGATGGGCATCCGCATGGCGCTGGGCGCGAGGGCGGCGCAGGTGGCCGGCATGGTGGTGCTCCAGTCGCTGCGGTTCACCACGCTGGGAATCGCGCTCGGACTGGCGGGAGCGCTCGCGCTGGGGCACGTGATGAGCGCGCTGCTCTTCGAGGTGAGCGCGACGGACCCCGTGGTGCTGGCGGCGGTCTGTGTGTTGCTCATCACCCTGGCCATGCTGGCCGCCTACGGGCCCGCGCGCCGAGCCGCGCGCGTGGACCCAGCCGAGGTGCTGCGCTCGGAGTAGCCGGCCGGGCCGTTCCGCCCTCCAATTCGTGGCCAGAGGACAGGGGACGTCATACGGTTGCGGTAGAGTCCACCCCCGATTCTTCGAGGAGAGGCACGTGGCCACGGCAGAGCAATTGAAAGCGCTCGTGAAGAGCTACGCCGATGGCGACGAGGCCCAGTTCTTCTCCATTGCCATGCAGGTTGCCGCGCATGCGGCCCGGCAAGGGCATGCTCGGCTGGCACAGGAGCTCCGCGCGCTCGTCGATGAGGCGAAGGCGCGTGGTGGAAAGGTGGCTCCTCGCCGCGTCGAGCCTCCGACACCGCTCGCGCAACCTCGCGGCGAGCTGTCGGGTCTGCTCTCCGTCAGCTATCCCGACACGCGCTTGAGTGAGATGGTCCTGCAGCCCGGTGTGCGTGACCGCCTCGACCGCATCCTTCGAGAGCACAAGCAGAGCCACAAGCTGCGGGAGCATGGGCTCCGTCCCCGGCACCGCGTCCTCCTGGTGGGACCTCCGGGCTCGGGCAAGACGATGACGGCGGCGGCGCTCGCGGGGGAGATGCAGATTCCCCTCTTCACCATCGTCCTGGATGGACTCATCACCAAGATGATGGGGGAGACCGCGGCCAAGCTCCGGTTGGTCTTCGATGCCATCCGCTCGACGCGGGGCGTCTACCTCTTCGACGAGTTCGACGCGATTGGCGGACAGCGCAATGCGCCGAACGACGTAGGGGAAATTCGGCGAGTCCTGAATTCCTTTCTTCAATTCCTGGAGCAGGACCAATCGGACAGCCTCATCATCGCGGCGACGAACCACCCCGAGCTGCTCGACCACGCGCTCTTCCGCCGCTTCGATGATGTCCTCGAATACGACCTTCCCGCTGGCGAGCTGATTGAGAGGACAATCCTCGCAAAGCTGGGAACGTTCGCGCCCGAGGAGCTCGATTGGAAGTCGCTGGGCAGGTCGGCCAAGGGGCTGGGCTATGCCGAGCTGTCGCGTGCGTGCGATGATTCCATCAAGGAGGCCATCCTTGATGACCGGTCGTCGGTGACGACCCAGAGCCTCCTGAGAGCATTCGACGAGCGCCGGGCTGCACGACGCTCGTAGAAGTCGCAGCACAGGGGGGGGATTGCTTGGCAAAGCGGGTTGATTGGCCCCACCTCTTCGTGGAGGTGAGGCCGGAGTCGTTGCGCTTCACGTCACCCAAGGCTGGCGGCGGTGGCATCAGGACAAAAGGAAGAGATCGCGCGGCACACGGGGCTCATCTCAAGGCCCAGTTCGAAGCCGCGCTGCCTTCCGATGATGAGGACGACCTCCTCACGTTGAGGTTCGAGTTCGAGAGCGAGCCGGACTTCGACCTCAAGCTCGAGAGCCTCGAGGTCGAGAGCAAGGGCATCGAGCTCCTCAATGTCAGACACGTCGTTCTGCCGACGGGGACGGTGACGCTGGCGACGGTGCTCGTGCCTCGCAACCAGCTCGGATACTTCCTCAAGATATTCGAGGACTATCTCACCAAGACGCGTGGCAAGAAGCAGCAGCCCGCCAACAAGCCGCTGGTGGAGAGCATCTCCAATGTACGGCGTGCCTCGGTGCGTTCGCTGTGGACGGACCCGGGCGCTCCCTTTCCTGAAGAAGACGGCCCGTTCTGGTGGGAGGTCTGGCTGCGGCGCACGAAGGACGCGGAAGCGGTGTTCCGGGCCGAGGCTCGGAAGGCAGGGCTGTCAGTCAGCCAGTTCCCGCTGACGTTCACGGACCGCATCGTCCTGAACCTGCATGCAACGGTCATCCAGCTCAGCCACCTGCTCGAACGGGACGAGCTCATCGCGGAACTGCGGCGGACCCGGCTGCGGACGGCGGAGTTCCTCGAGCTGAGCCCTCGTGAGCAGGTCGCGTGGACCCAGGACCTTCTCAATCGCGTGTTGCCTCCACCACCGGATGCTCCGGCTGTCTGCATCCTCGACACGGGTGTGAATCGCGGACACCCGCTCCTCGGCATCGCCCTGCCAGCGTCATCAATGCTGACGGTCCATCCGCTGTGGAGAAGTGATGACCATCACGGTCATGGCACCCAGATGGCAGGTCTTGCCTTGTACGGGGACCTGGGTCCCCTTCTCGCGTCCAATGAGCATGTTTCTCTGCGGCATGGCCTGGAGAGTGTGAAGCTCCTCCCGGGCCCGGGAAACGCGAACGCCCCTGAGCTCTATGGCGCCGTCACGCGGGAGGCCGCGGCTCGTGTGGAAGTGCAGGCGCCCCATCGGGCACGAACCTTCTGCATGGCCGTCACGGGTGAGGATGGAGATGGGAAGGGTTCGCCCTCCTCCTGGTCCAGTGCGGTGGACCAGATGGCCTTTGGTGGTGAGGACGGGGGGCGCAGGCTGGTGTGCATCTCGGCGGGCAACATCGAGCCGGAGCACCTCACGGGCTACCCGGCGCGCAACGAGGTCGAGTCCGTGCGGGACCCGGCACAGGCCTGGAACGCACTCACCGTGGGCGCGTTCGCGGACCGTGATGTGTTGACGGAGAAGGATTACGCGGGCTGGAAACCGATGGCACCGCGCGGAGGGCTCTGCCCCTCCAGCACGACGTCCGTCCTCTGGACGGACACGCCCTGGCCATTGAAGCCGGAAATCGTGATGCCGGGTGGGAATGCAGCCATCGACCCCGAGGGAATGAGCTGCGACTTCGCCTCCAGTCTCTGCCTGCTCACGACACACCATCAGCCGCTTGTCCGGCACCTCACGGACTCACGGGAGACCAGCGCGGCCACCGCGCTCGCGGCAGGGCTCGCCGCGCGCATCCAGGCCCAGTACCCCACGCTATGGCCGGAGACGGTGCGCGCCCTTCTCGTCCATTCCGCGGAGTGGACGGAGGCGATGAAGGCGCCGCTGTCTTCGAAGAAGAAGGGGAAGAAGGCGCCGAAGCCCAAGAAGAGGCAGTACGAGCAGTTGCTCCGGATGTTCGGCCACGGGGTACCGGATGAGCGGGCCGCGCTCTACAGTGCGGCGGATGCGCTGACCCTCATCGTCCAAGGTGAGCTCCAGCCCTACGGTGTGCACCCCAAGAGGAAGAGCGAGCTGGTGACGCGGGACATGCACGTGCATGCGCTGCCATGGCCCACGGAGGTGCTCAGGGACCTCCGAGAGACCGAGGTCGAACTCCGTGTCACGCTCTCCTACTTCATCGAGCCATTGCCTGGAGACCGTGGGTACGCCCAGTCACAGCGACATCGCTATGCCTCGCACGGGCTTCGCTTCGAGCTGAAGACGGCGACGGAGACACCGGCGCAGTTCAAGACGCGCATCAACAAGGCCATACGCGAAGAGGGCGAGAAGGCCACGAGCGAGAGCGACTCCGCGGACTGGATGTTCGGAGCGAACCTGCGGAGTGCCGGCTCCCTTCATTCGGACCGATGGAAGGGAACAGCGGCCGACCTTGCCGAGAAGGGCCACATCGCCATCTACCCGACCATCGGCTGGTGGAAGGAGCGTCCTCGCTACAGGCGCTGGGAGAACCGGACCCGCTACGCGCTCGTCGTCTCCATCCGCACGCCGGGCGTGGCCACGGACATCTATACGCCCGTGGCCATCCAGCTCGGCATCCCTGTGACTGTCTGAGGGACGCGGGGCCGCTAGACCCCCTCGTCCTCCTCCGGGTCCGGGTAGGACTCGAGGTCCTCGTCCTCTTCGACGTGGGCCTGGCGCTTCTTGCCCTTGCCCTCCGCGTGCCCGCCGTGGCCCGTCTGGACGTCGAAGTCCGGCGCCACCACGTACCACTGGCGGCCCTGCTGAATCCGGCGCAGCAGTCCCTCCTGCTCCAGCGCCGCCAGCAGCCGGGCGAAGTTGGAGAAGCCGTGCTCGCGCTCGTCGAAGTCCGGCTCCTTGCGGACGATGGCCTCCTTGATGGCCGACGGATTCACCGGCCCCGTCGCGCGCGCCAGCAGGCTCTGCACCACCTCGCGCGCAATCTCCGGCACCTCCGTCTTCGCTCCGCCCTTCGCCGCGGGTGCCTGCGTCGCTGCTTCCGCCTTGCCACCGCGTCCCGCGTCGCGGCCATGGCGCCCGCCGCGCTTGCCGTGCCCCGCCTCCTCCGCCACCACGCTCTGCCGGCCGCCCTTGTCCTTGTCTCCCTTCTCCGAGCGCGACTGGCGCGGGCGCAGGTAGATGAACTCGTCACAGGCCTTCACGAACAGCGGCGACGTGGACTCCTTCACCGCCAGCCCAATCACCGTGCGGCCGTTCTCACGCAGCTTGTACGCCAGCGGGCAGAAGTCGCTGTCCCCCGAGCCGATGACGAACGTGTCGATGCTCTCACGCGCGTAGCACAGCTCCAGCGCGTCGATGACCAGGCGCATGTCCGCGCCGTTCTTCCCCGCTCGCGTGGAGGGCGGCACGTCGATGAGCTCCACGCCGAACTCGTGCAGGCGAATCTTCGCCTCCCCGAAGCGCGACCAGTCGCAGTACGCGCGGCGGAAGACGACCTTCCCCTTCTCCAGCAGCCGGTCCAGCGACGGCTGCAAATCGAAGCTCGCTGAGCTGATACCGGTGTTGGTGACGAGGTTCTCGAAGTCGATGAAGAGGGCGATGCGGTGTTCCTCGGTGCGACCGTTCACGTGCGGCCCCTGCGTATGTCCGCCCCCAGCAGGAGGCGGTGGATGGTTTCCGGGCGCTCGCGGTGGAGCCGTGCCGGATGGCCCACCCTAGCCCTTTCCGTCCCACCATGGGGATGAAGCCTTCATGGGTTGAACACTCGCATGCTGGGCCCGTACCTCGGGCGTGCAATCGAGCGGTGCACGGCGCTCCGAGTGGCCATGCCTCCGCCGACTGTCCTCCTCCGGCCCGCGTCGGACTTCAACGGGGGCGCGAGCGCCCGTGTGAAACACACGGGCCCGGTGGTGCGATACATCGTCCCAACGGCGTTACGCGGCACGAGCAGAGGCCCGGTGCGCGGAACGAGGCACGGCCCTCGGTACGTCCGCGCGTGGGACTCTCGGGCCCGCACGCGACTTCAGCCCCTACTTTCAGGGGAACGGGTCGATGGACCCCGAGCCCGGAGCAGGACCATGACGTCGATGATTCCCAAGAGGTGGCGCGCGTTCGCGCTGGCGGCGCCCTCGTTGACAGCGTTGCTGTTGCCCCTGGCCACCCAGGCCGAAGCCCCGGAGCAACCCACGGAGGAGCGCAAGCGCGAGATTCGCGATGACCTGGAGGTCAGTGGTGGCCGCGCGGGGCTCTTCCCTCCCGTCACACGCCAGGGCATCAACCAGATAAGCGCGGGCGCGGGCATGCCGGTACGTCGCGTGACGCCGGAGCCCGAGCGGATGCACCAGCTCTCCGGAGAGGTGGTGAAGCTCAACGGCCAGGTGCTCTATGTGGAGAGCGAGCTGGGCGCGGTGGTACCGCTGGACCTGAGCGCGCTCGAAGTCCGCAAGGCGCCGGAGAAGGGCCAGAAGGTGGTGGCCACCTATCAGGTCGAGAACAAGACGGAGAACGTGGCGCTGTCGCTCGCGGGTGAGGTACCCGAGGGCTGAGCGCCGCGTCAGTCCTCCGGGTGGAGCTGGACCAGCGAGGGCAGCTCCGCCGCCCGCGCGCGCAGGCGGGGCTTGGGGCGGATGGCCACCGGGACGCGCGCGGCGGACAGCATCTCGAAGTCGAACACGTTGTCGCCGAACGCCGCGTACAGCGTCTGGGACGTGCGCTCGCGCAGGCCGCGCACCTTGCCGGCCGCGTAGGGGATGGGCTCGACGATGGAGGCCAGCACCGTGCCGGCCTCCACGCGTGGCGTGCAGGCCACCACGTTGGCGGGGTCGATGCCCACCTCAACCACCGCGGCCTCCACCACCGCGAGCGGCGACGCGCTGACCACGTAGCAGGCGATGCCCCGGGCCAGCGCCCACTCCACCACGCGGCGGGTTTCCGGGTGCAGGCGCCGCTTCACCTCCCGGCGGGCCACCACGTCGCGAGCGAAGGCCCGCACGGAATCCACGCGCCAGCCGGCGAAGAGCCACGCCACCATCTCGTAGATTTCCTTCTCCGGGACGCGCCCCGCCTCGAACGCGGTGAAGAGCTGGTGCGCCAGCTCGCGCGCCTCCAGGTCCGGAGAGAGTCCGTGCGCGGTGCCCAGCTCCTGGAGCGCCGCGTGCGCGGGCGGGCGGATGTCTCCGTGCTCCAGCAGGGCGAGGAAGAGGTCGTCCCCCACGTCCCCGCTCCACAGCGTGCCGTCGCCGTCGAACGCCAGCACCCCGCCGGGCGCACGCGCGGCCTCCTGGCCGATGCGCTCCAGCGTCTCCTCCACGCGCTCCATCTTCATGGGCGCGCATCCTCCCCCGGGCCCGGGGCCGGTGTCACTTCGTCGCCGCCGTGCCGCCGCCGCGCACCTCGTCGAGGACGCTCAGGTCCACCAGGCCCTTGATGTCCGCGTCGGTGGTGAAGCCCAGGTCCTTCGCATGCTGCGCGGCCGCGGCGAGCGCGGAGGGCACCGGGTCCAGGCTCGGCTCCAGCCGCGAGAAGGCCTCCTTCACGATGGGCCCCGGCATGGGCTTGTGCGTCAGCCGGCCGAACGCCGCGTTGACCGCCGTGCTGAAGCCCTCCGGGTCGTTCTTCCACCGCTCGGTGAGCTGCACGTGCGCGCGCAGCAGCGCGGCGATGCGCGGACGCTGCGTCTCCAGCACCTTGCGCGTCGTCACAATCACCGTCGTCGGGAAGCGCCGCTCGGGCCACAAGTCCCGCTCGTCCACGAGGATGTGGCCGCCGCCCTCGGCCACCATGCGCGCGCCCCAGGGCTCGGGCACCCACGCGCCCTCGATGCCGCCATTCAGGAACTGGCCGAGGATGTCCGGGTTGCTCAACGGCACAATCTGCACGTCGCCGGTGCCATGGACGTCGGTGGCCAGCCCCTTCTGCTTCAGCCAGTAGCGCAGCGAGATGTCCTGCGTGTTGCCGAGCTGCGGCGTGGCCAGCTTCTTCCCCTTCAGCTCCTCGGCGGACTTCGCGCTCTTCACCACCAGCACCGCGCCGCCGTTCACCGCGCCGGAGATGATGCGCAATTCACGTCCCGCCTTGAGGAACGTGTTGATGGCCGGACCGCTGCCCACGTAGGACACGTCCAGCGAGCCGGCCACCAGCGCCTCCATGGCCGCGGGCCCGGCGTTGAACTGTTTCACCTCCAGCCGTCCCACGCCGGGCTGCGAGCTGAAGGTGTCCTCGGCGTTGCCTACCAGGGCCTGTGCGTGGGTGATGTTGGGGAAGAAGCCCAGCCGCAGCGGAGCATTGGGCCCGCTGGCGGGCTGGTCGCGCTTGCAGCCGGCGCCGAGCACCGCCAGGCCGGCCAGCGCGAGGAAGAGCAGAGAGCGGGTCGAGCGCATATGGCTCGAAAGAAAGGTACGACCCCTCGGGATTTCAACGGCCCACGGGACGAAGCGTCGGGCGCCTCACGTCCAGTGCGTCACACCGTGCTCACCAGCCCCCACCGGCGGCGCAGCCGGCCTTCCACCGTCTGGAAGAAGACACGGTCCACCGTCATCCCGATGAAGATGATGGCCAGCATGACGGCCATCACCTGGGCCACGTCCATGAGCTCGCGCCCCACGGTGAGCAACTGGCCCAGGCCGCCGGAGACGAAGAGCAGCTCGCCGGCCAGCAGCGCGCGCCACGCGAAGCTCCACCCCAGCTTGAGGCCGGTGACGATGCCGGGCAGGGCCGCGGGCAGCATGACGCCGAGCTGGAAGCGCATCCCCTTCACGCCCAGGGTGCTGGCCACGCGGACGAGCTGCGGGTCCACGCCATTGACGGAGTCCTCCGTGGCGATGGCGATGGCCAGCACGCTGCCCATGACGACGACGAAGAGGATGGCCGCGTCCGTCAGCCCGAACCACAACAGCGCCAGTGGCAGCCAGCAGATGGAGGGCAGCGCCTGCAGGCCGCTGACGACGGGCTTCACCGCGTTGCGGAAGAAGGACAGGCGCGCCATCAGCAGCCCCAGGGGGACGCCGATGCCCACCGACATGAGGTACGCGCGGCCCAGCCGTCCCATGGAGCGCAGCGTGGCCTGCGCCATGCGGCCGTCCTTCACCATGGCCCACAGGCTCTCCGCCACCGTCATGGGCCCGGGGAAGAGGTGGGGCGACCAGATGCCCAGCCGCGTCAGCAGCTCCCACGTACCGAGCAGCAGCAGGACCATGCCCAGCTTCTGGACGTAGCGCTTCATGGCTCACCTCGCGGCGCGGGGCACTCCGGCTTCTGGACGTGGCGCTTCATGGCTCACCTCCCCGCTCACCTCGCGGGACGAGGCACTCCGGGGGCGGGAAGGGAGGGTCGCGCGGCGGTGCGCTCGGGCTCTCGCCGGGTGCTGGATGCGGCGGCGCGCTCGGGCTCCTCCACGTCGCGCAGGAGGCTCCGCAGGTGCCGCACCATTTCATTCAGTCCGGCGTCCTCCGCCTGGCGCGGCATGGGCAGGTGGACCTCCAAGTCCTTCACCACGCGGCCCGGCCGGGGCGCCATCAGCACCACGCGGGTGCCGAGCATCAGCGCCTCGTGCACGTCGTGTGTCACGAACACCACCGTCTTGCCGGTGCGCATCCAGATGGATTGAAGAAGCTCCTGCATGTGGATGCGCGTCTGCGCGTCCAGCGAGCCGAAAGGCTCGTCCATCAGCAGCACGGCCGGGTCCATGGCCAGCGCGCGGGCCAGCGAGGCGCGCATCTTCATGCCGCCGGAGAGCTGGTGGGGCAGCGTCTCCTCGAAGCCGGTGAGCTGCACGCGGCGGATGTACATGTCGGCCCGCTCGCGGCGCTCGGCGCGGGGCACGCCCTTGGCGCCCAAAGCAAAGGTGATGTTTCCGCGCACGGTGAGCCACGGGAAGAGGGCCGCGTCCTGGAACATCAGCAGGCGCTCCGGCCCGGGCCCGCGAATCTGCTTCCCGTCGATGCGCACCGTGCCGCCGGTGGGCGTCACCTGGCCCGCCAGCGCGTAGAGGAGCGTGGACTTGCCGCAGCCGGATGGCCCCAGCAGACACACGAACTCGCCCGAGCGGACGTTGAGGTCCACGTTCTGGAGCGCCACGACCTTGTTGGCGTACTGGTGGCCGAGCTGCGCGACGGAAATCTTCGCGCGCTCCGCCTCCACATGTGCCGGCCGGAGCAGGCGCAGGGAGCTTCGCCATCGGCCGAGGAGCGCACGTAGCATCAGCGACAACCTAGGCACGTGGGTGCAGGTGGGAAGGGGGCATGAGCGGACGCGACGACAGCGGCTCGCCTGGCCGCCCGCTCGCATCCGTTTCCTGGAGAAACCTTCGTCCTTCTCCCAGCGCGGGTCATCTGTGCCCGGGTCCAATGCCCTCCCTCTCGCAATCTGGTGACGGATGGCGGAGCCGCTTTCGCCGCCCGCCCGCCCGTCCTGGACAGGAGGGCATGTTTTCTAGACGCGGAAGCCGCCCACCACGCCCTGGATGCCGCGGAAGGCCACGTTGAGCCGCTCAATCGCGGTCTCCACGTCCGCGTTGGCCTGCACGCTCTCCTTCATCAGCTTCGAGAAGTCCGTCACCACCGCCGTCATCTGGATGATGCCGGCGTTCTGCTGGGTGACGGAGCTGACGATGTCCTGCGCGGCGCGGCTGCTGTCGCGCACCGCCTCGGTGAGCTCCTGGAGGCTCTTGCCCGAGGAGAGCGCCTCGGCGAGGCCCTCCGCCATCTTCTTCTGCCCCTCCTCCACGGACGCGGTGACGGCGCGCACCGTGGAGCCCATCTCCGTCAGCAGCGTGCCGATGCTCTGCGTGCTGCGGCTGGATTGCTGGGACAGCGAGCGCATCTCCCGCGCCACCACCGCGAAGCCGCGGCCCTGCTCGCCCGAGCGCGCCGCTTCAATCGCCGCGTTGATGGCCAGCACGTTGGACTGGTCCGACAAATCCTTCACCGTCTCCAGAATCGCGGAGGCCTTGAGCGAGCTGTCCGTGAGCCGGCCGATGGTGGGCATCAGCTCGCCCACCTGGACGCGCAGGTGCTCCAGGGCCTCGCCGCTCTGGCGCAGGCGCTCCTGGCTCGCCGCGCTGGTGGCCTCGGCCTTCGCCGCCTTGTCCTGCACCGTGCCGGCCTGACGGGACGCCTCGCGCGAGGTGGCCTCGATGTCGCGCATGGCGAGGCTCGCCTCCTCCAGGCTCGCGGCCTGCCGCGAGAGCTGCTGGGACTGCTCGCGGCTGATTTGCGTCAGCCCCTCCACGCTGCCCGCCAGCTCCTTGAGGGACTCCTGGAGCGTGAGGGGGATGGTGCGCAGGCGCAGCACCAGGTGGTTGATGCTCTGGGCCAACAGGCCGATTTCGTCCTGCGAGCGGATGGAGATTTCCTGCGTCAAATCTCCCTCGGTGGCGATGCGCGAGGCCACCTGGGTGAGCTTCACCAGCGGCTGGGCCACCTGCGACACGAGCCAGATGGAGAGCGTCACCAGCACGCCCACCATGACGAGCCCCAGCACCACCAGCCGCCGCTGGGAGCGGGTGTGCTCCTCCCTCGTCTGCGCGAAGGAGTCGCTCATCTTCTTCTGGTCATCCTCGATGGAGCGGTGGAGCGCGTCCCGCACCCGCGAGTAGCGCGTGGCCATCTCCGGGAGCTTCGAGGAGGCCTGCGCGTCCTTCTGAATCATCGCCTCGCTCGTCGCGCGGGCAAGCTGGACGTAGTCGCGGAACTGCGCCTCGAGCGCGTCCAGGCGCAGCGCGTCGATGGCGGAGTTGGCGCGGCCATCCTTCACGCGCTGGAGGAAGCGCTCGGCGATGGCGTCCGCTTCGGTGAGCGCGTCCGGGTCCTCGGCGGCCACCGCGTCCTGCAGGTCGCGCTGCATCTCGTCCAGGAGGACGTCCAGGTCCCGGCTGAGCATCACCGCGGGGACGTAGCCGTTCTCGATGCGCTGCAGGTGCTCGTGCGTGCTGCGTCCGAGCAGCTCGGACATGAAGATGATGGCCACGAGGAAGAGCGCGGCCAGGACGGGCAGCAGCAGGACCTTGTGCTTGAAACGCATGGCGCGCGCGCTCACTCAGTCCACCACCATCAGGACCTTCACGCCCTGGAGGGAAGTGCCGGCCGCCACGTAGCCCACGGCCCCGGGGTTGGCGCGCACGAAGGCGAGGACGTCCGCGTCGGTGGCCTTCTCCGGCGGCGGCACGTCGCGGCCGGAGAAGATGCGCTGTTGCCAGTACGCGCGCACCGCCGGGAGCGAGCGCTTCAGCACCTCGTCGCAGAAGGCCTCGCGCACCGGCGAGTCGCCGCCGAGGTCCACCGGCTGGGCCGGCTTGCCCCCTTCCCACGTCGTGCTCTTCTTGAAGAAGAGCTGGGCGAGCTGCGAGCGCTTCACCTCCGTCAGCGGGTTGGAGGGGTGTACCACTACCTGGAAGCCGACGGGCTGGGCGCTGATGGACGGCTTCGCCCACAGCACCAGCGTGAGGCAGGAGAGAAAGAAGACGAAGCGTTTCATGGCTGTTCCTAGAAGCTGAACTGCGTGCCGAGGGAGATGGCGCGCGTGTGCGGGTTCGCGCTCGTGGCGGGAGTGCCGTCGGCATTGGCCTCGGGCAGGGCGAACCGGTTGCCGATGACGTTGTGGAAGGAGAGCTTGAAGACGAACTGCGGGGTGACCCAGTAGTTCACGCCCGCCGCGAGCTCGCGGTGCCGGAGGATGGTGATGAGGGACTCGGGCAGGGGGATGGCCAGCCAGCTTCGGTAGGCCTCGGCGCGGCCGGCCACCTGCCAGTGCTGGGTGAGGAAGTACGCCAGCTCCAGGTAGGCGGTGCGCGCGTCGGTGAGCTTGGAGAAGAGGTTGAAGGCTTCCGCGCGCACCCACAGCGACTCGCCGAGGTACTCGGCCCCGAGGCCAATCACGCCGCGGGTGAGGTGCTCGTCCAGCTCCACCGTCTTCCTGGGGTCCCTGGCCACGTAGCCGGAGGTGGTGATGCGCAGGCCCTCCAGCGGCGTCCAGAGCGCCACGCGCCCGCCCAGCGCCTGCACCGAGCGCTCACACTCCAGGGACGTCGCGCAGGCGGAGGACAGCGGGTCCTTCAGGTCCAGGAAGCCGCCGTAGGCGTCGTACTCCAGCGACCAGTCCTCCCCGAGGCCGAAGCGGCCGTTGACGCCCACGCCGTCATGGTTCTCCACGCCGATGTTGGAGACGCCGTAGCTGCCCTGGGGGAGCTGGTTGAAGGGGCGCAACGTGCCCACGTCGTAGATTTCGGAGTACAGGCCCAGCGGGAGCTGGTTGCGGCCGGCGCGCAGGCGCAGCTTGTCGGAGAAGGCCCACTCGGCGAAGGCGTAGTCCACGCTCGGCTCGAAGCTCTCGCCGATGTTGTTCTTCTCGAAGGAGAACTGCGTGTTGAGGGTGAGGTGCTCCACCGGCAGCGCGCGGAACATGAGCGTCGCGCCCATGTCGTGCAGCCCCACGTCCTCGTTGTTGCCCAGGTAGACGTTGTCCCAGCTCTTGCCGGTGGCGACGCGGCCGTAGCCGTTGATGAAGAATTTACCGTCCTCCAGTGGCATGCCAGAGGCAGCACCCGCGGCGAAGAGAACGGCAGACAGGAAGAGACGACGAACATGAGACATGAGGGGGTCCTTCAGCGGCGTCCGGAAGGACACCGCTGTTCGCTCCGAGGGGAGGCGTGTTCTGCATTGAGGAGGACCCTGTCTGTATAATTCCAATAACAGTCATTGTCGAGCGGCCTGCGACAGCCCTTCCCCAGTGCGGGTAAAGCCATTCAGAGCTGCGAATTGTCTGAGATTGGTAAAGCGTGTCTGTCTATTCCGGCTTCCAGGCTGGACGTGAAGCGCGGCTGCGTCGTTCAAGTCCGGGCTGTACGGACCTCGGGCACGCCCGGAGCGACTCCGCGTGGGAGCGCGTGGCCTGGGGTCGTGCGGGGCGTGAAGACAAGCGGGCGAGGAAGCGTCCCGGGAGCCGGTGCACGCGCGGACGTCAGCGTGCGGCGAGCCGTTCCAGCCAGACAGGAACGGTGGAGGTCAAAAGGCAGCGCGCTCCGCGAGCCGGTGCGCGCGTGTCCTCAGGGCGAGCCAGCCGCTGAAGACGAGCAGCAGCAGCCCCACGCCCGTGAAGGAAGCCCCGACGCGCAGTGAGTCGCGCCGGTCGTCGTGCTCCAACTCCAGACGGCCCTCCTGGGGCGCGGCGAGGTAGCGCTTCACCTGGTCCACCACGCGCGTGGCCTCGGCTTCTTCCGTGGCCCACTGGTGGAAGAGGGGGAAGCGGCCCTGGGGCGTCTCCACTTCCGGGCGGAAGATGGGGACGCTGTCGCGGCGGGCGCTGCGGGTGCGCTCCACGCGGACGGCCTGGACGTCGGCCGGGGCGAAGCGCGCCGTCTCCTCGCGGGTGAGGTAGCCGGCCTGGATGAGGACGCACGGGCCGCCGGGCTCGCAGCGCAGCTCGACGCGGGCCTTCACGTCGAGCATGAACAGGCCGAGCACGAGGAAGGGCAGCGCCAGTAGCAGGGCGGCCACCGCGGCGATGGCGGTGGAGCGGCTGCGGCGCGGCTCGGCGTCGGACGGGAGGGCGGGGGAGGAGGGCTCGCTCACGGCCCCTCTCATAGACCCGGGCGGCCCCGGGGGGCAGCGGTTTCGTGCGCAGCCCCGAGCTTCGACTACTGGGCAGCAGCCGGGCGGGCACCGTGCACCGGTGGACCGTCCGCCCCACCTTTGTGTGCGCGCCCGCCGCGCTTCCGGCAGGACTCACCGGCCGTGGGGGGCATGCGCCCTCGACGCCAAGGAGCTCTCCTCGCATGAAGGCCGTCGCCGTCTTCCCGAAGCAACGCGAGGTGCGCGTCATCGACGCCCCCGAGCCGCGGCTCCAGTCCCCCACCCAGGTGAAGGTGCGCACGCGCGAGGTGGGCGTGTGCGGCACCGACAAGGACATCCTCCATTTCAGCTACGGCACGCCGCCGCCCGGCTCCGACTACCTCATCGTCGGCCACGAGTGCCTGGGCGAGGTGGCGGAGGTGGGCAACGCCGTGCGGGGCCTCCAGAAGGGAGACCTCGTGGTGCCGCGCGTGCGCCGCCCCTGCCCGCACGCCACCTGCCCCGCGTGCCGGCACGGGCACCCGGACTTCTGCCTCACGGGCGACTACACGGAGCGCGGCATCAAGGACGCGCACGGCTTCTGCGCCGAATTCTTCGTGGAGGACGTGGCGTACCTGCACCGCGCCCCCACGGAGCTGCGCGACGTGGCGGTGCTCACCGAGCCGCTGACGATTGCGGAGAAGGCCCTGCGCGAGGTGAAGCGGATTCAGGAGCGGCTGCCGTGGAGGCCGGAGGTGGGGCGCGCGGTGGTGCTGGGGGCGGGGCCGGTGGGGCAGCTCGGCGTCATGGCGCTCCTGCGAAGGGGTTACGCCACCACGGTGTACTCGCGCAGCCCCAAGCCCAACGAGAAGGCGGCGGCCGCCGAGGCGGTGGGCGCTCCCTACCTCTCCTCCAAGGAGGTGTCCCCGGAGGAGCTGGTGCGCCGGGCCGGCGCGGCGGACCTGGTCTACGAGGCGACGGGCGCGGCGAAGGCGGCCTTCGACTCGCTGAAGGCGCTGGCGCCCAACGGCGTCCTTGTCTTCACCGGGGTGCCCTCGCACGGGCAGGAGCTGACGCTGGACGGGGCGGAGCTGATGAAGCAGCTGGTGCTGCGCAACCAGGTGGTGCTGGGCACCGTGAATGCGGCGGACTCGGACTTCGCGGCGGCGTTGGAGGATTTGGGTCGCTTCCGTGCTCGCTGGCCGGGCGGGCTGGAGCGGCTCATCACCGCGCGCCATCCGCCCGAGGACTTCTACGACGTGGTGCTGGGCAAAAAGGGTGGCGGCGGCATCAAGCACGTCATCACTTTCGGGTGAGCACCGGGCACCGTACACGAGGCGAGGAGACGTCGCATGGCACCGGGGACGCAGCAGCAGGGCACCGTGACGGGCGGCTCGGTTCCCATCGAGGACCACGGCATCATCGGCGACCTGCGCACGGTGGCCTTGATTGGGAACGAGGGCACGCTCGACTGGCTGTGCTTCCCCCTCTTCGACAGCCCCAGCGTCTTCGCCGCGCTGCTGGACGCGGAGAGGGGTGGCCACTGGCGCATCGCCCCCGAGCCCGACGGGGTGATGAAGAAACAGTTCTACTGGCCGGACACCAACGTGCTGGTGACGCGCTTCTACACGCCGGACGGCGTGGGCGAGCTGGTGGACTTCATGCCCATGTCGCGACACGGGCGGAAGTACGAGCGCGAGGTGCTGCGCCGCGTGCGCGTGGTGCGCGGGGAGATGCGCTTCGCGCTGGAGTGCTTCCCGGCCTTCAACTACGCGCGCGACACTCACGAGACGCGCCTCATCCACGGCGGGGCGTGCTTCTCGTCGAAGACGCTGGAGATGACGCTGTCCTCGTCGGTGCCGCTGCGCAAGGAGGGCCGGGGCGTCAGCGCGCACTTCACGCTGCACGAGAATCAGTCCGCCGTCTTCACGCTGCGCGAGGGGGCGCGGCTGTCATGCCAGGAATTGGTGCACAGCCACGAGTCCGCGGAGGTGCTCTTCCGCGACACGGTGGACTACTGGCGCCACTGGCTGTCGGGGTGCAACTACCGGGGCCGCTGGCGCGAGACGGTGCAGCGCTCGGCGCTGGTGCTGAAGCTGCTGACGTACGAGCCGACGGGGGCGATTGTGGCGGCGCCCACGTGCAGCCTGCCCGAGTTCCCCGGGGGCACGCGCAACTGGGACTACCGCTACTGCTGGCTGCGGGACGCGGCGTTCACCGTCTACGCGTTCATGCGCATCGGCTTCAAGCAGGAGGCGGCGGCCTTCATGCGTTGGGTGGAGGCGCGCTGCGCGGAGTACGGAGACGGGCCGCTGCCGCTGATGTTCAAGCTGGACGGCGGCCGCGTGCCGGACGAGGAGGAGCTCACGCACCTGAGCGGCTACGGTGGGGCGAGGCCGGTGCGGATTGGGAATGCGGCGGCGGACCAGTTGCAGCTCGACATCTACGGCGAGCTGATGGACTCGGTGTACCTGTCCAACAAGTACGCGGCGCCCATTTCGTATGACTTCTGGCGGCACCTGCGGCGGATGGTGGACTGGGTGTGCAACCACTGGAACCAGCCGGACGAGGGCATCTGGGAGGTGCGCGGCGGGCGGCGGCACTTCGTGTACTCGAAGCTGATGTGCTGGGTGGCGGTGGACCGGGCGATTCGGCTCGCGGACAAGCGCAGCCTGCCGGCGGACCGGCCCCGGTGGCTGGCGGTGCGCGACGCCATCTTCGAGGAAATCATGACGCAGGGCTGGAGTCAGCAGCGCGGGGCCTTCATCCAGGCGTATGACCGCGAGGCGCTGGACGCGGCGAATCTGCTGATGCCGCTGGTGTTCTTCCTGTCGCCGGTGGACCCGAGGATGTTGTCCACGCTGGACCGCATCCGCCGCCCGCCTTCTCAAGGCGGCCTGGTATCGGACGGGTTGGTGTTCCGCTACGACGTGGACGCGACGCTGGATGGGATTGCGGGCCGCGAGGGCACCTTCAACCTGTGCAGCTTCTGGCTGGTGGAGGCGATGACGCGCGCGAGTGTCGCGAGGCCGGATTTGTTGGAGGAGGCACGGCTCACCTTCGAGCGGATGCTGGGCTACGCCAACCACGTGGGCCTGTACGCGGAGCAGACGGGCATGTCAGGCGAGGCGCTCGGCAACTTCCCGCAGGCCCTCACGCACCTGTCCCTCATCAGCTCCGCGTACAACCTGGACCGGACGCTGGGCGGGAGGGACTGAAGGGGAACGGGGCGGCGCGGAACCGTGTTAAGGAATCGGTCCGTCATGCTCGAACAGGGTGATCCACTGGTGATGGCGGCCAACGCCGCGCGTGTGCTCGAGGCGCTGAAGAAGCACGGCCGCTTCTGGGTGACAGGCGCGCCTGGAGCCGGACGCTGGGGGCTCGCGCAGCAGGTTCGGGAGCAACAGGAGCGGGTTCATCTCATCCAGTTGCCACCCATGGATGACCCTGACAGTGCGGTGCACGGACTTCTCCAATCCGCGTCGGTGCTCGGGCAGGACGCGCTGCGAGACGCGGCTGCCGGGCCCACTCCTCTTCGGCTCAGGGCTCAACGCGTGGCGGAGCTCCTGGCAAGGGAAGGGTGGACACTGGCCGTCTACCTTCCGGGCTCATGGGCCTTCAGTCGCCGGGTGAAGGACCCGGCCGGACTCATCCATCAGCGGCAGGGACAGGAGCTGCTCGAGGGATGGGTCGCTGCCCGGGAGCTGAAGCTCGTCTTGCTGACCGCGCCACTGGCGCCTCCCGTGATGCCTTCCTTCCTGGCGTCACTGCCCGCGGCGGCGCGCCTTGCGCTGCCATCGCAGAAGGCCTCGCGCGAGCTGCTCGGGAATCCTGATACCTGGGGAGGGTACGCCGAAGCCGCGGACCGGCTTCAGCGCGCGATGGATGCGGACCTGGATGTGACTCCGCTCCAGCTTCGCCTGATGGTGGCGCTCGTCCATCTGGGAGATGAGCCCGACTCCTTGCTCCAGCAGGTTGCTTCTTCGCGGAGCGTTCACGCCCGGGCGGACCTCGACGCGTTGGAGCTCCGCCTCGAAGGCGCTCTACACCGGCCAGAGAATGATGCCTTGCGCAGGGGGCTTCACCGCTTCCTCCAGACGCGGTTCCCCCTCCCTCTCGAAGAGGCTCAACGGCTTTCGATGTTTTCGAACGCCGACATGCCATTGCTGAGCCGCTGTATCGGCTCCGCCACGGATGTCGTGCGGGTAGACGAGCGGGTCCGTAGGATGCTGCTTCGCCTGACGGAGGACTCCTCTCATCTGGCGGAGCCGGAAGCCCATTTCGAGCTGGCTTCCTTCCATCGCCAGAGGGATGGCGTGCTCGGGGTCGAGCAGGCGCAGGGAGAACAGGTGCTGCACTGGCTGGAGAAGGTGCACCACCTGGGGCACGCAGGGGAGAGAGGTGCACAGGAGTGGTCTGCTCTGAGGCTCACGGCGCGTGAGTTCTTCTGGGACCGCGCCCGTGCGCTGAGCATCGAACAGCGCGACCATCTGGGCGCGGCGGCCATCTATCAACAGTGCATCGACCGGGTCGATACCGAGGACGCCTACTCCTGGCACTATCTGGGCTTCAACCTCGACCGGGCTGGCCAGCAGCGGCAGCGGGCAGAGAAGGCCTTCCAGGAAGCCATCCGCCTGGACCCGAGCAATCCCTGGTGGAACAGCCGGTGGGTGACCTTCCTCATCGAGCAGTCCCGATTCCGTGCGGCCGAGGATGAGTGGCGAGCACTTCAGGAGCGGGTCGACCCCGATGGAACGCTGGTGCGTCGCGGGCCCTCGCTCGCTCTGAACGTGCATCGGTGGGTGGTGCAGTCCTGGTTGGACAGAGGTGAGGTGGAGCGGGCCCGCCGCGTGTTCAACGGCATTCCGCTGGAAGTCGTGGAGCAGCACCGAAAGCTCCAGGAGCTTCGTCAGTCGTTGGAGGATGCGGAGGAGGTGCGCCAACTGGGTGAGCCCGTCTATCCAGCGAGCACGCCCGTGGAGCTTCGCTGGAAGGAGCCGCTCTTCCTGGAGCCCGTCAGCCCGAGTGGCTCCAGGCTTCGTGAATGGTTTCCGGGGCGAGTCGTTCGCTCCAGTACGGAAGGTGTCAGCGTCGTGGTGGCGACTCCCGACGCACAGCCCGAGTCGCGTCAGGTGGTCGTCAAGCAGTTGTCCCGCAAGCAGTGGCACCGGGCGACCGGTACCGCGGGGTTGCCTCGCGCCGACACCTTCATCGAAGTGGGGACGTACGAAGACGGCGTGCTGCGCATCGTGCTTCTCCCGAACGACATGGCGCTCCGTCCACGGCAATTGATGGCAGGACAGCCTCTTCGTTACTTGAGGCGCTGGGCGTGACGACGCTGACAGCGTTGGAGGAACTGAAGTCCCTGCGGAGGGAATGGCTCCACGTCTTCGTGGCTGGCCCTGGCCAGGGTGAGGGCATTGCCGTCGCCCTCCCTGAGCGGGGCTGGTTGCTCATTGATGGGTGTGCAACGTCGGCGGGGCGTTTCCCGCTGGAGGCCATTCTCCAGCGCTGGCGTGCACCGTCGGATGACCCCGTGCAGTCGATGGTGCTCACGCATCCCCACGAGGACCATGTCGAAGGGCTGGCCGAGCTTCTGGAGGTGTTGTCTCCCGAGCAGGTCGCCGTGACGGCGGGTGCCTCTGTGGGAAGGACGCTCGTGCATGTGGCACAGGCGCTGATTCGCGGTGCTTCTGAAGCGAACACCGGCAAGCGGCTCCTGGCTCGGAAGGTCATCGCCGCCGTGAGTGCGATTGAGCGTTGGGAGGAACTGCACCCTGGAAGGTTGCTCGGGCTCACAGACGGGCAGCGCCTGCTTTCGCGAGGCAACGTCCAGGTGCATGCGCGTGCCCCGGACGAGCCCGGGCTGACGGAGTTCCTGAGCTCAACGGGGCTCGGCCGTCGCCTGCGCGAAGAGGCCAACCACGTCAGCCTCGTGCTGGAGGTGTGCTTCGGGATGCTCCGCCTCGTGCTGACCGGAGACCTCCCCTTCCTGAGCAAGAAGGGCGGAGCCCCGGTGCCCACGGGCTGGCAGGCCGTGTCCGCGCGGCATCCCCACCTGGGAAGTCATCATGGGCTGAAGGTGCCGCACCATGGCTCGCCTGAAGCCATGCACGAGGGGTGGATGACGCCTCGTGCAGACCCTACGCGAGCCTGGCTTGTCACGCCGTATAACAGCTCGGACCTGCCACGGCTCACTCGGCTGGAAGGACTGCCGCGCCTGCTGGAGCATGAACCGCAGGTGCTCCTGACGGCTGTGCCCGCGAGCAAGCGCGTCCAGGCAAACCAACAAGTGGGGGGCCGCATCGCATTGGCCCAGTTGGTGGACCGACAGGCGAAACAGAAGGCCGGCAGTTCCTTCCTGGACGGAGGGACGGTCATCCATCCGGGCAGTGCCGTGGATGTACTGGACCCCATCTGGTGTGTGGCCTTCGACTCGAACGGCATCATCCAGGGACGCTGGTACGGACGTGCCGCGCTCGCGGTAACGCCCTGACCGCCAGGCGCGCTACGCCCCGAGGAACTCGCCCCACGCCCCGGGCGTCACGATGCCCATGAGGCGCACGCTCAAGTCGCCCTTGCTGTGCACCACCACGTCCAGCGCGTCGAGCAGTCGCGGGTCGTCCGCGAAGTGGCGACGCTTGCGCTCCACCAGCAATTCGAAGTCCGGCAGCATCACCTCGCGGTCGTCCTTCGGCAGGCGCCGTATGGCCGCGCGCGCCCGCTCCACCTGTCCCTTCTCCGGTTCCCAGGTGTCCTGGACGACGGCGTTCCACGCGGTCATCGCCAGCGACAGAATCACGAAGAGCTCGTCCTGCGGGTCGGGGGAGGATTCCATGTCCTGAAGCAGGGGCGCGGCGAACTCGAGCAGCGTCTCCGACACCTTCCGCGTGGGCACCTTGCGACTTGGGGGCTTGGAAGGCGCGACGCGCAAGCCGGAGGACTTCGCCGGCAACGCCTTGCCCACGTACTCGCCGCTGAAGAGCGGGAGTGGAATCTCCAGCCGCACGCGGACGTGCTGGTCGCCTACGCGAAGCTCCACGTTCGCCTCGCGCTCCTCTGGCCGCGCGGACACCAGGGCCAGGGCCACCGCGGTCGCCGCCAGCACCTCCTCGGCATTGGCCAGGTGCGGCGTGTTGCGCTGCACGCGCGTCAGCTCGGGGACGAACGGCAGGCCCGTCACCTGCTGGACGGCCTTCACCGCCCAGGACGGCTCGTCCTCCAGCGTCACTCCCAGCGAGTCCGGGACGAGCGTGCCCACGCCCCCTCCGAGAGGGCCGGACCGGGCCATGCGCTCCACGGAGCCCGCCCGGTCGAAGAGCGCGAAGCCGAACTCCTGGCCTCCGCCGCCCAGGACGGACAGCTCGTACGTGCCCTTCACGCTGCCCTCGAGGTGGACGGTGAAGACCTCCTCGTTGGTCCACAGCTCCCAGGGCTCCTCGCGGATGAGCTCCGCCAGGGCCAGGAGGAGCGCGTCGACGAGCTCGAGCGGTAGGACGGCCATGCCCCTGGGGCCCCAGTACGTCTGGACGGCCAGCACCGCGCGCAGCTTCGCGACCCCCATGGGCATGGGTCGCGCCGAGTAGCCGAACGCCGCGCCAGTGCGCGCGAGCCGGGCCTCGCAGTAGCGGGTACGTCCCTCCAGTGCGCGGGCGAGCGCCTCCAGCCCCTGCGCATCCTTGCGCTCCACCACGGGCGCGAGCAGCTCTCCGTCGCCCGCGGCGGCGACGTAGACGGAGGCACGTCCGTCCGCACCCATGTCGAGGGGACCGAGCTTGAAGACATAGGCGGAGCCGGGTTCGAGAGGCTCCTCCGCCTTCGCGGAGGGCCGGCGCGGCCGTCGGCCCGCGGCATCCTGGAAGGCACGGCGGCGCGGGCCCGTGAGGAACGGGTCGAGCAGCTCGGAGATGGGGAGGTCGGGCAGCTTCGGCTCGGCGAGGAGCAGCTCCATCAGGCGCTGGCAGAGGAAGGGTGCGAGGCGCCGCGACTGTCGGCGGTGGCCCTGCACGTCCCCTGCGGGAGTTCGGCGCGAGAGCTCCAGGCGCGCATCCGCGACGAGGTGCGCGGAGAGGGTGAGCGGCACGAGGGCCGCGTTCCCCACCAGCTCCAGGTGCTCCCCGGCGGGCATGACCCAGGTCACCATGACGTCATGGCGGGTGACTTGCGCGGTGAGGCTCTGCTCCCGCACCTCCAGCACCTCGTCGAGGAGCAAGTCCCTCAGGCGCAGCCCCGTCCCGAAGCGCACCTCCTCCACTTCGAAGACGGAGCACCAGGAGTCGGCCAGGGCCTGCAGCAGGGCGCGCTCCGCGCGAGGCAGGCGGGAGCTCTCCTTCAGGAGCCGACGGTCCGCGGCGGTGCGGCCCTCCTCATCCTCACGCCCGTGGAGGAGCCAGGTCGTCAGGGCCGCGTCCAGCCACGGGAACTCCTCGGCGTCCCACGACTTCGGGAAGTCGGCGCGCGCCTGGGCCGCCAGCTCGGGCTCGGAATCGGCAAAGGCGCGCAGCGCGGTCAGCGCGCGGCCGAAGGCATGGGCACTCCAGGTAGTCATGCTGCCACACTACCTGGTGGGGTACTTTTGGGATGTGAAGAAGTGAGCCCGCTGCCTGGAATCGACGGCTATCTCACGCTGAAGGAGCGCCACTGTTGGCGAGGTGCCGCGCCTCACTCCATGGGCACTCACGCACCTGTCCCTCATCAGCTCCGCGTACAACCTGGACCGGACGCTGGGCGGGAGGGACTGAAGGGCGGTGCCAGAACCAACCCGCTCCGGCCTCCGTACTCACGGCGCGCTGGTGGTCCGCCCTTCCACGCGGTGGTCCGCCGGCTCGACAGAATGACTCCCAGTCACTTATACGTGACTCCAGGTCATTTCCCACGAGGCACGCATGGCCGCAGCGACTCCCGCCGTTCCGTCCCCGTCTCCTGCTCCTGGCAGTCCGCGCCGGGGCTCGACGGCGCTCAAGGTGGTGGGCGGCGTGGCCGCGCTGGTGGTGCTCGCGGCGGGCGGCCTGCGCCTGCGCTACGGCGGCGGTGAGCCGTACCCGGACGTGACGGGCATGCCGCTGTTGCCGGACAGCGCGCTGGAGGTGGCGGCGCAGAGTCCGGAGCCCATCGGCAACGTGGCGGTGTCCTCCACGGGGCGGCTGTTCTTCACCATCCACCCGGAGAGCCGCCCCGAGGGCACGAAGCTGCGCGAGTGGGTGGACGGCAAGGCGGTGCCGTTCCCCAGCGCGGAGCTCCAGGCGAAGCTCTTCGAGACGCCGCTGGGCATCACCATCGACCAGAAGGACAGGCTCTGGGTCATCGACCACGGCAACCACGGCATGGGCAAGCCGCGGCTCGTGGCCTTCGAGTTGTCCACGGGCCACATCGCGCACGAGGTCGTCTTCCCACCCAACGTGGCGCCGCCGGGCTCGCTCCTGCAGGACCTGCGCGTGGACCCGAAGGGAGAGACGGTGTTCATCGCGGACGTGGCCTTCTGGCGGCGCAAGCCGGGGCTCATCGTCTACGACGTGGCCGGGCAGAGCGCGCGCCGCGTGCTGGACGGGCACGTGTCTGTCTTTCCCCAGGACTACATCATCCGCAATCCCATCAAGGACATGGTCTTCTTCGGTGGGCTCGCCGCGCTGAAGGCCGGTGTGGATGGCATTGCCATGGACCCGTCCGGCGAGTGGGTGTGGTTCGGGGCGATGAACCACGACACCCTGTACCGGGTGCGCGCCGCCGACCTGAAGGACGCGTCGCTCACCGAGATGGAACTGGAGAAGCGTGTGCAGGCGGTGGGCCGCAAGCCGCTCAACGACGGGCTGAGCGCGGACGTGGAGGGCAATGTCCTCATCACCGACGTGGAGCACGGCGCGGTGCTGCGCATGAGTCCGCAGGGCCGGCTGGAGACGCTGGTGAAGTCGCCGCGCATCCGCTGGGCGGACGCGCTCAGCCACGGGCCGGACGGCTGGGTGTACCTGGCGGACAGCGCCATTCCGCACATGATGCTCCAGTCGAAGGAGCACATCGCGGCGAACGCGCCGTACTTCATCTACCGCTTCAAGTCCGGCATCGCGGGCGTCGCCGGCATGTGACTGTCAGACGCCTTCCGTGGCCTCCGTCCGGGCAGCGCACCGGAGGACACCGCCATGGGAGACCCACGCAATCCGAAGCGGGCGAACGAGCCCTGGAACACCGAGCGCCTGCGCATCTCCGAAGTGGAGGTGCGCGCCCTGGCTCCGTGGGTGACGGTGTCGGGAGGCTGGGCCTGGCACTTCATGGCCCCGCCGCACGAGGAGCTGAAGCTCTTCCACGACCACAAGGACGTGGACCTCTTCGTGGAGCCCTCGCGCTTCCCCGAGCTCGTGCCGGTGCTCACCGCGCGCGGCTACCACCGCATCTGGACGCGCTTCGACGCCACGTCCACGCACTTCTACCGCTACGCGCGGCACGACGCGGGTGGGAAGGTCATCCTGGATGTCTTCGTGCGGCGCGTGCCCTCGGTGGAGGCCGGCGGCGTGCGCGTGGTGGACCCGGCCACGCTGCTCACCTTCTACGGCGACATCCACAGCACGGATGACTGCGTGTCGGTGCTCGCCGCGCGCCGGCTGCTCGCGCAAGGCCACAGCCCCATCGGTCGCGCGGAGCTCGTCACCCGGTGCCACTGAGGCAACGCAACCCCGGGAGCGCGAGAGGCACACCCTCTTCGCGCTCCCGGCGTCTTCACGTCACTGCACGTTGAAGTGGAAGTTGTTGCCGTAGTTCGAGTCCCACGCCTGGCAGCCCCAGCGGTTGGTGTTCTGGAACCAGATGGCCAGGTCGCCCTTGGTGTTGAGCGGAATGGACGGCGCGGGCGCGCTCGGGTCGGACTTCAGGCCGGCCACCCAGAAGCTCTGCACCGGGCCGCCGTTCACCTGGTAGTAGCCGTAGATGCTCCAGCCCGGCGTGGTGGCGTTGATGTCACCACGGCACTGGGAGAGGCGGTCGATGCTGTAGTTGATGGCCGCCGTCTTCCCGTAGGGCAGCGGGTTGGAGGACGCGAACACGTTCCAGCCCTGCGACGGCGACTGGAAGGTGATGCTCGGGTTGGTCTGCGAGACGGCGACGGCACCGGCGAGCAGCGCGACGGCGAGGAACCAGCGGGTGGGATGACGCAGCAAGACAGGCCTCCGGGTTGAGGGGGGAACCGCATTGTCGATACGGATGCTGTACCCGTTGCCGGTTGTGTTGTCCCGGGGTCGCTCCTGGTGGGATTGCTCCGCGAGGGCTCCAGAGTCCTCTACAGTCCTGATTCGACTCTCATTACGCCCCGCGCCATGGCCGACTTCTTCCCCGCCTTCTACCGCTTCGCCGTCCGCATGGACGCGCACTACGACGCACTGAGCCGAGGTTTGCGTCAGAAGCTGGGCATTGCCCCGCCGCTGCGAATCCTCCCGTACCGGGGCTATGGCACCGCCGAGCGCGCCGTCATCAAGGCCCGCGTCCTCGAGGACAGGCACGTGCGCCCGCCGCAGCAGCGGCACACGCTGGTGGGCAGCGCGATTGCTTCCTACAAGCGCTACATGACGCGCGAAATCGCCGGCGCGCACGTGGCGGTGCGCTGGGGCGACAAGCGCTGGGAGGGCGTCACCGACGAGGAGGGCTTCCTCGAGCTGTGGGTGCCACCGCCCGAGGGCGTGCGCTCCGGCTGGCACATGGTGGAGCTGGAGTTGCTGTCACCGGATGCGCAGGGCGTGCCCCGCGTGGCGGCGCCGGTGCGAGTGGCGGGGCGCGGCGCGGAGTACGGCGTCATCAGCGACATCGACGACACCGTCATCGTCACCGGCGTCACCAATCCGCTGAAGCGCGCGTGGGCGCTCTTCCTCACCGAGCACCGCGTGCGGCTGCCCTTCCCCGGCGTGGATGCCTTCTACGCGGCGCTCCAGGGCGGACGGGGCGGGGCGGCGGACAACCCCATCTTCTACGTCTCCAGCAGCCCGTGGAATCTGTACGAGCACCTCGACGAGTTCCTCGCCCTGCACAAGATTCCCCCGGGGCCGCTGCTCCTGCGCGACTGGGGCCTGTCTCGCCACGGCTTCGCGCCGGGCGGTGGGCACGGGCACAAGCTGGAGAAGATTCGCGGGCTGCTCGACACGATGGAGCGCCTGCCCTTCATCCTCATCGGCGACAGCGGACAGGAGGACGCGGAGCACTACCGCACCATCTGCCGCGAGTACCCGGGCCGCATCCTCTGCGTCTACATCCGCAACGTGCCCGGCCATCCGCGCCGCGCGCAGGAGCTGGAGAAGATTGGCGCGGACATCCGCGAGGCCGGCAGCCAACTGCTCGTCGTGGATGACACCACCGCCGCGGCGAGGCACGCGGCCCGCTCCGGGTGGATTGACTGGCGCGAGGTCCACGAAGTCGAAGCACACCGCAAGGAAGACGCCTCCCGCGGGTTGTGAGGTGTAAACGACCCTGAGTCATTTCCAGAGATGCGGAAAAACAGCGCCCTCACTTGAATTCAGGTCTTCAAGTGTGGCAAAGGCGCGCCACGTTTTCCGGGACATCCCCGTGTCCCTCCTCCTCCTCTGGAAATGAGTCTCTGCGTGGCAAGCTTGTGCATTCGTTTCGCTGGGCGCTCTCCGCGTTACTGCTGGGCGCGTGTGGTCCGACGGAAGTCGCCGAAGTGCCCGAGCTCGGTGAGAGCTCGCAGGCAGTCCTCTGTCCGTCGCCCCCGCCCGCGTCCGGCGACAGCGTGGACGGTACGGCCTTCCTCGGCCCGCTGAGCGTCAACGGCTCGGTGCCGCGGACGTACCGCGTGGCAGTGTTGCAGCACCTCACCCACGAAATCTGAGCCGTGCTCAGGAAATGTGAGTGATTGGGGACGCCGGTGCTCGCTTCAGGGGGGGCACCGGCGTCACCGTTTCACGGCAGCGGCGAGGGGATAGGCTCGGCACGTGGCGGAGTGATGACCGGGCACTCAATGTCCATATGCCTGGAGCATGCGCATGAGAGATAGCCCCCCGAAGCCCATGGACTCCGATGCGCGACTGGCGCGAGCCCTCGTCTCGTTGGAGGGCCTGTCCGTTGGGGATGCCTTCGGCGAGCGCTTCTTCGGACGGCACGAGGTGGTGCAGCCGCTGGTGGAGCAGCGTGTCCTGCCCCGCGCGCCGTGGGCCTGCACCGACGACACGGAGATGGCGCTGTCCGTGGTCCAGGTGCTGGAGGACCACGGCCACATCGACACGGACGCCCTGGCGCTGCTCTTCGCGAAGCGCTACCGCCGCGACAAGAACCGTGGCTATGGCGGCACCGCGCACGACATCCTGCAGAAGATAGGCCTCGGCCTGCCCTGGCGTGAGGTGTCCTCAGAGGTGTTCGAAGGCCAGGGCTCCATGGGCAACGGCGCGGCCATGCGCGTGGCTCCGCTGGGGGCGTACTTCGCGGGGGACCTGGCCCGAGTCGCCTCCGAGGCGCGCGCGTCCTCGGAGGTGACGCACATGCACCCGGAGGGACAGGCGGGCGCCATCGCCATCGCGGTCGCCGCCGCGTGGGCATGTCAGTGGCCGGAGACGCGCGGTACCGCGCAGCAGCTCTTCGACTTCGTGCTGGACGCCACACCCGCTGGGACGACGCGTCAGGGATTGGAGCAGGCCCGGGCCTGGCCGCTGGATGCCACGCCCTCCTCGGCGGCGCGCACGCTGGGCAGCGGGCAGAAGGTGCTCTCCGAGGACACCGTGCCCTTCGCCGTGTGGTGCGCGGCCCGGCACCTCGACTCCTACGAGGAGGCCCTCTGGTGCACGGTGGCGGGCTTCGGAGACAGGGACACCACCTGCGCCATGGTCGGCGGCATCGTCGCCCTGAGCGCGGGCCACGCCTCCATTCCCCGCACGTGGCTCGCCGCGCGTGAGCCCCTGCGCCGACGGGTGTGACGCCCCATCACGGCAGCGGCCGGCCGCCCTGGAACTGCGCCATGCGCGTGGCGCGCTCCATCATCTCGCTCTGGGCGGAGCGCTTCTCGTTGGGAGACGGCGGGGTGCGGCGCTTCCACGAGCCGTCGGCCGCGAGCTCCCACGCTCCGGAGTTGTCCGCGAGGCAGCGGTCCAGCATGTCGCGCACCTGCGCGGCCAGCATGGGGTCCTCCACCGGCGCGAGGACCTCCACGCGGTGGTCCAGGTTGCGTGGCATCAGGTCCGCCGAGCCGATGTAGCAGCGCGTCTCCGCGCCCCGCTCGAAGAAGTACACGCGCGAGTGCTCCAGGAAGCGGCCGAGCAGGGACACCACGCGGATGTTCTCGGACACGCCGGGCACTCCCGGGCGCAGGCAGCAGATGCCGCGCACGTTGAGCTCCACCTTCACTCCGGCTCGAGACGCGTCATACAGCGCGCGGATGATGATGGGGTCCACCAGCGCGTTCATCTTCATCTGGATGCGCGCCGGGCGCTCCAGCGTGTGCGCCATGATGGTGCGTTTGATTTCCTCCAGCAGCCCCTCGCGCATGTTGAGCGGCGCCACCAGCAGCTTGCGGAACGTCTTCGGCCGCCCGAAGCCGGTGAGGTAGTTGAACACGTCCGCCACGTCCGCGCCGATGTCCGGGTCCCTCGTGAAGAGCCCCAGGTCCGTGTAGAGGCGCGCCGTCTTCGGGTTGTAGTTGCCCGTGCCGATGTGCACGTAGTGCCGCACCCGCTCGCCCTCGCGCCGGACGATGAGGATGGCCTTCGCGTGTGTCTTCAGCGACGGAATCCCATACACCACGTGGACGCCCGCCTCTTCCAGCGCGTTGGCCCACTTGATGTTGGTGCGCTCGTCGAAGCGCGCCTTGAGCTCCACCATGCACACGGCCTGCTTGCCGTTCTCCGTCGCCGTAATCAGCGCGGGCACCAGCGGAGAGCTGTCCGACGTGCGGTACACCGTCTGTTTGATGGCCAGCACGTCCGGGTCCGCCACCGCCTCGGTGACGAAGCGCTCCACGGAGGAGCCGAAGGACTCATACGGATGGTGGACGAGCAAGTCCCCGCGGCGCATCGCGGACAGCACCGTGCCGCCGTCCTGCACGTCCGCGTCCGGACGCAGGCGCGGCTGGGTGACGGGCGCCCACGGCGGGTCCTTCAGCTCCGGGAAGCCGGGCCCGAAGGCGATGGCCGCCAAATCAGACAGGCCTACGAGCCCGCGCTCCTCGTACACCTGCCGCTGCTCCAGCCCCAGCGCCTCCACCAGCGGCTCCAGCAGCTTGGGGGGCATGCCGGCCTGCACCTCCAGCCGGATGACGTCGCCGAAGCGGCGCTGGCGCAATTCCGTCTCCACCGCCTTGAGCAAATCCTCGGCGTCCTCGGACACGGTGAAGTCCGCGTCGCGCGTGACGCGGAAGACGCCCCACGACAGCACCTGCATGCCGGGGAAGAGGTCCGCCAGGTGCTGCGCGATGACCTCCTCCAGCGGGACGAAGACGTTGCCCTTCAGCGGCAGGAAGCGGGGAATCAGCTCCTTGGGCACCTTCACCCGCGCCACGCTCTCCTCGTCCGCCTCCGGGTCTCTCAGCAGCACCGCGAGGCTGAGCGACAGGTTGGAGATGTAGGGGAAGTGCCGCCCCAGGCCAATGGCCAGCGGGGTGAGCACGGGGAATATCTGCTCGCGGAAGCGCTGGTCCACCTGCTGGCGCTGCTCGGCGTCCAAATCCTTCGCGGAGAGGATGCGCAGGCCCTTCTCCGCCAGCGCGGGGCGCAGCACCTTCTCGAAGCAGTCCGCGTGGCGCTGGCCCTGCTCGAAGATGCCCTGGTGCAGCTTGTCGAGGGTGGTGCTCGGCGACGCGCCGTCCGGCACGAGCCGCGCCACGTTGCCGCGCACCTGCTCGTGCAGGCGCGCGACGCGAATCATGAAGAACTCGTCCAGGTTGCGCGCGTAGATGGAGATGAACTTCAGGCGCTCCAGCAGGGGGATGTCCGGAGACTCGGCGAGCTGCAGCACCCGGTCGTTGAAGGCCAGCCAGGACAGCTCGCGGTTGAAGAACAGCTCTGTGTCCACCACTTCCGTGCCAGCGGGGAGGACATCTCGCTCCACTGGCTTCTGGGTGACACCACGCCCGCCACCGCGCTTCGCCATGATTCCGTTGCTCCTCTTGAACGCCTTATGGGGACGATGTAGCAGTTGCGTGACCCTGCTTTTGAAACTTCCCTGTGACCTGGGGAGGCAGGCCTCCAGGCCATCTAGTCCTCGGGTGGTGGGAGGCCAGTAGGAAAGGTGGGGTGGCGTGGACTTTCTTGCATCCGTGTTGTGAGGTCCGCATGTCAGGCGACGTGAGCGCGACAGAATCCCCGTTGAAGGCCGTTCCCTCGCAATCGGATGCCTCGGGCCTCTTCACGGCCTTCCAGGAGGGCCGGCCGGCGCCGCGAGGCCGCTGGGCCATGGCGCTGCTGGCGGCCCTGGTGCCGGTGGCGCTGGGTGTAGGCTTCTGGGCCCTGGCGAAGAACGAGGAGCACACCTTCCGCCTCATCACCCCGAACGGCATCAAGTCCGTGCGCGGCGGCATGACGACGGACCAGGTGGTGGCCCTGCTCGGCCGCCCGATTACCCTGGAGCGCGACGACCGCGGCGCCGAGTGCTACCGCTACGGCCAGCCCAACTTCATCAACCCGCAGTTCCTCATCTACCGGGTCTGCTACGAGGACGGAAAGCTGCGCGACGTGACGCAGCACAAGTTCTCCGCCTGGTCCGTGGACCCGTCCACCGGCACCTTCGCCGCGCCCGAGAGTGGGGCTCCGGCCGGTGGCGCGCCCGCGGCCACGCCCTCGTCCGAGGGCTGAGCGCCTGTCCTCCTGGCAGGCCCGGCCTCACTCGCGGCAGTCCGAATCCGCGGCGTCCGCCTTCCCATCCGCGTCGTTGTCCGCGCCGTCCGTGCAGTGGCCCGCTTCCGTGGGCGCGTACTCGCTGATGTGGAGCGTGTAGCGGATGGGCGTGTCCTGGTCCGGGTTGGCCAGGCCGTCCACCACCACCAGCACCGTCTGGCCCTGCTCCAGCTCCAGCTTCACCGCGGGCGAGCTTTGAGCGTTGGCGTTCGGATTGGAATCGCAGCCCAGCTCCGTGCCCCGGCATCCGGTGAGGACATAGAGCGCGTTGCCCCAGCCGCCCGGCGAGGTGTCGAAGACGAAGGTGCCCGCGCGCGGCGCCGTCCACAGGTGCGCGCGGTCCTGCTGCATGAGCGCGCCGCACGTGCCCTGGAAGCCGTCTCCGGAACCCGCCGTCTCCCCCAGGAAGGTGACGGGCAGCGCGCTGCCCAGGTCGTGGTGCGCGCAGCCGCGTCCACCGCAGCCCGGTGTGCCATGGCAGTCCGTGTCCGCGCAGTCCACCCAGCGGTCCCCGTCGTTGTCCATGTTGTCGAAGCAGGCGCCGGCCTCGCTCGCGCGCAGCTCGTCGATGTGCAGCTCGAAGTAGCCCGCGCTGAAGCGGTCGCTGCTCGGCGAGTCCGCGACGACGAGCACGGACTGTCCCTGCTCCAGCGGTACCGTGACGCGCGCGCCGCCGCCGTAGCTGACGCCGTCCATGGCGCACGCCAGCTCCTTGCCGCCGCATCCGTCGCGACGTACGGAAATCAGTGAGCGCAGCGCCGAGCGTGCCGTGTCGAAGGTGAAGGTGCCGCTCTTCGGCGCCGTCCAGCGGAAGCCCCGGTCCGGTGCGGGCCGGCCCCCGCACGTGGCCACGTGGTCATCTCCCGCGTACGCCGTGGAGCCCTTCACCGTCACCGGCAGCGCATTGCCGAGGTCCCTGTCCACGCAGAGGGCTTGCGTGGAGGCACAGACATTGGGTACGCCCGTGGCACCGCAAGCCTCGGGCGCCGTGCACGTGCCGCAGTCCAGTGTGCCTCCGCACCCATCGGGTACCGAGCCGCAGTTCTTCCCGAGCAGGCCACAGGTATACGGCCGGCACGCGGACGCGCCGCAGACGTTGGCCGTGCCTCCGCTCCCGCACGTCTGTCCCGCCGCGCATGTGCCGCAGTCCAGCGAGCCGCCGCACCCGTCCGGTACGGTGCCGCAGTTCTTCCCCAGCGCCTCGCACGTCGTCGGAGTGCAGGGCGGCCTGCCGCAGACGTTGGGCACGCCCGCTCCGCCGCACGTCTCGGGCCCGCTGCACCCGCCGCAGTCGAGCACGCCGCCGCACCCGTCGGGTACCGAGCCGCAGCTCCGTCCCAATGACTCACACGTGGCCTTCGTGCACGCGCCGCCGCCGCAGACGTTGGGCTCGCCGCCTCCGCCGCACGTCTGTCCAAAAGCACAGGTGCCGCAGGACAGCAGCCCGCCACAGCCGTCCGGCAGGCTGCCGCAGTTCCTTCCCAATGACTCACACGTGGCCGGAGTACACACGCCGCCTCCGCACACGTTTGGCACCGAGTCCCCGCCGCATGTCTGTCCTTCAGGACACGTGCCGCACTCGAGCATGCCGCCGCAGCCGTCGGACACGGGCCCGCAGTTCTTGCCCAGCGACGCGCACGTCGCGGGGACGCAGGCATCCGCGCCGCACACGTTGGGCGCACCGCCACCGCCGCACGTCTGTCCCGGGCCACAGGCACCACACTCCATCGTGCCGCCGCACCCATCCGGCACGGTGCCGCAGTTCTTTCCCAGTGCCGCGCAGGTGTCCGGAACGCACGGAGGCTGACCGCAGACATTCGGCGTGCCCGCGCCGCCACACGTCTCGGGCGCCTCGCACGTGCCGCAGTCGAGCACCCCACTGCATCCGTCCGACACCTGTCCGCAGTTGCTTCCGAGGGACTCGCAGGTGACGGGCACGCAGGGGCCGTCGGAGCACACGTTGTGACGGCCGCCGCCTCCGCACGTCTGCCCTTCGGGGCAGGTGCCGCAGTCCAGCGTGCCGCCGCAGCCGTCGATGGCGATGCCGCAGTCCATGCCCTGCGAGGCGCACGTCATGGGCTCGCAGTGGGAGCGCTGCCGGGAGTCGGCTGCGTCCTGGGTGGCCCGCGTGTCGGTGCACGCCGCCCACAGCGACAGGAAACACGCCCAGAACCACGCCGCCCGACGTCCTTCGCTCCGCATGTCCGCCCGCCGCACCCGGAAACCGCCGCCCGCGTCACAACGTGGTGTCGCGCGCGCTTCGTGCCCAGCACCCACGCGACGCGTCTGGTGACGGGTGGACAGACGCGCGCGGCCCCGCAGCGCCCACTCGCCGACACTGCGCCACCCGGTGGCACGGCTGGGCGTGGGGCGTCGCGCCCTCCACCTTGCTCGCGGCCGAGCCGGACGTTGCAGCAACCAGGGGGAGGCGGAGTGGGGCGCCCGTGGACGTTCACGCAGCGCATTGGCGCGGGCTTCTTCGCCCTGCTGCTGGTGGCGCTCGTCCTGGCGGGCACCTCGGTGGTGGCGCTGTTGTCCGTGCGGAGCAACAACAAGGCCCGCATCCTCGACCTCTCCATGGACCTGCTGGAGGTGGAGCGCCTGCGCCGCGCCTTCAGCGACAAGGTCTCCAGCGGGCGCGGCTACGCGTTGTCCGGAGACCCGCTCTTCGAGCAGGACATGTCCATCGCGCGCCAGCGCTTCATCGCCACGTACGAGCGGCTCAAGCCGCGCCTCGACGGCGAGCCCGTGGCCGCGCTGCTGGAGTCCGCCGTCCACGCGGAGTTGGAGCATGAGGAGGCCGTCCAGACACTGGTGACGGCCGCGGACAACCGCCTCGACCGCAAGCAGTTGGAGAAAATCTTCGAGGAGCGCGTGGGCCAGACGCGCCAGCGCGCCTTCGATGCCCTGAGGCTCCTCGCGGAGCGCAGCGAGGAGCGCCTGTCACGGGGCATCCAGGAGGCGGTGGATGCGGACGAGCGCGTCCTCGTGCTCATCCTCCTCGCGGCGGGACTGGGGCTGACGGTGGCCGCGGTGCTGGCGTGGGTGCTGACGCGGCGGCTGCGCCCGCTCCAGCGCGAGGCCGAGGTCAGCGCCCGCCGCTTCCAGTCGCTCGTGGAGGGCGTGCAGGACTACGCCATCTACCTGCTCGACGCGCAGGGCCGCGTGGCGAGCTGGAACCCGGGCGCGCAGCGCATCAAGGGCTACAGCGAGCGCGAAGTCCTGGGCAGGTTCGCATCCATCTTCTACCCGCCCGAGGCCGTGCGCGCGGGGCAGCCGGAGATGGACCTGGCGCGGGCCCGGAGGGACGGGCGGCTGCGCACGGAAGGGTGGCGCGTGCGCAAGGACGGCACGCGCTTCCTCGCGGAGGCCATCATCACCGCGTTGCATGACTCGAATGGACGGCTGCAGGGCTTCGCGCACGTCTCGCGCGACATCACCGAGCGCCGCAGGACGGAGCAGACGCAGCGGCTGCTCGCGGAGGCCGGGCGCCTGTTCCACCAGTTCCTGGACCCGGACCTGACGGTGGCGGAGCTGGCGCGGCTGATGGTCCCCGAGGTCGCCGACGTGTGCATCCTCTACCTCCTCACGCCGTCGGGCGAGCTCATGCCGCGCTCCGTGAAGCATGCGGATGCGGACAGGGAGCAGTGGTTCTTGGATTTGGTGCGGCGCTACCCGCCGCCTTCCGAGGCACCGGGTGGCGTCTGGGAGGTCCTGCGCTCGGGGCGCTCGGAGCTGGTCAGCGTCCTCCCGCCCGAGATGCTGGTCCGTGGCGCGTCGGGCCCGGACCACTTGTCGGTGATGCAGAAGCTGGGCCTTCACTCGTATCTCGCGGTGCCGCTGCGCGTGGGCGAGCAGACGCGCGGCGTCTTCGTGCTGCTGTCCATTTCTCCGGACCGGCGGCTGACTGCGACGGACCAGGTCTTCGTGGAGGAGCTGGCGGGACGCGCGGCGCTGGCGCTGGACAACGCGCGGCTGTTCCGTGAGGCACAGGACGCGGTGGAGCTCATCGGCGTGGCGGCGCACGATTTGGGCAACCCGCTCAACACGCTGCAACTGCTGCTGCGCCGGCTGCACCGCATGGAGCTGCCACCGGGAAGCGACAAGCTGCGCGAGGGGCTGGGCACGGCGCTGAAGCAGACGCAACGGCTGGGGCAGCTCCTTCACAACCTGTTGGACCTGTCGCGGCTGTCGTCGGGGAAGCTGGTGCTGGACGTGGCGCCGGTGGACCTGGCGGAGCTGGCGCACGAGGTGGTGGAGCGCTTCGCGGAGCAGGCGGAGGAGGCGGGCTGCAAGCTGATATTCGACGCGGAGCTGGGGCTGGTGGGGCGGTGGGACCGGCTGCGGTTGGACCGGGTGGTGACGAACCTGCTCTCCAACGCGCTGAAGTTCGGCAAGGGGCGCCCGGTGGAGGTGCGCGTGGAGCGCACGGTGGGGCAACGGGCTCGGCTGCGGGTGAGGGACCAGGGGCAGGGCATCGCCCTCGAATCACAGCGACGCATCTTCAACCGCTTCGAGCGCGAGCCCTCCGCCGGCAAGCACGCGGGCTTCGGCCTGGGGCTCTACATCGTCCGGCAGTTGGTGGAGGCGCACGGCGGCATCATCCGCGTGGAGAGCACGCCGGGCGAGGGCGCGTGCTTCGTGGTGGAGCTGCCGTTGATGCAACCCGGCGCGGAGCTGGGCCCGGACGTGGAGCATCCGGGGCCACCGGAGCCGGCGTGAGCCCAGGGCGGCTCACACGTGCAGCGTGGACTCCGTCTGGGGCGCGAGGAAGCTGCGCAGCGGGGACTCGCCGGGGGCCTTCTCGCGCTCCTCGAGCAGCTCGAACTCCAGCGAGTCGTGCGCGCAGAACACGGTGACGTCGCGGCCATGGAACTGCACCAGCTCGCGCAGGCGGCGCAGGTTGTGCCAGCGCATGTACCCGTCCTTCTGCATGAGCTTCTGGTAGAAGCGCAGGCCCGGCGTGCAGCGGTACCGGTCCGGGTCCATCTCGCCGTGGTAGAAGTACGCGTCTCCGGCGTGCAGCAGCCAGCCGTCATCGGACTGGATGGCCACGCCCGCGTGCCCCAGCGTGTGCCCCACCAGCGGCACCAGCAGGATTTCCGGCGGCAGGCCCTTCAAGTCGCGCACGCACTCGAAGCCGAACCAGCGGTCCGCGCCGCCGCCGGTGGGGTACGTCACCCAGTTCTCCTCGTGAATCCACTGCAGCGGGCGGAAGCGGCGCCTGTCCAGCGGCGTGGCCTGCGCGCTGGCCTGGAGGTACTCGTCCGCGAGCAGGTGCACTCGCGCGTGCGGGAAGTCGTCCAGGCCGCCGGCATGGTCGAAGTCGAGGTGCGTGAGGACGATGTCGCGCACGTCCTCGGGCTTGAAGCCGAGCCGCTCGATTTGACGGATGGCGGTGGACTCCTCGATGAGGCGGGGCCGGCACAGCACGTCGAGGAACAGCGGCGCGAGGCGCGGGCGCGGGTGCAGCACGTCCTGCAGGCCGAAGCCGGTGTCCACGAGGATGAGGCCGCGAGAGCCTTCCACCAGTAGGCAGTGGCAGGTGAGTGCCGCCGGCCCGGCGAAGCCCTTCCGCCCGTCCATCAGCCGGCGACCAGGCGGGCACATGGTGGTGCAGTTCAGGTGGTGGATGCGCATCGCTCCGGCTCCTCGGCGTGGGGCCCTCTGGGGGGCCGCTCGGGTCCGGAGCAAAGGTGCGCTGTGGGCTGCTGGTGAGGAATCCACCGACACCCGGGAGCCCGGAGGCTCGCCTGCCCGAGTGCCGCACGGGCGGGACGGTTCAGGGGCTCACGGCTCGGAGCCCGTCGGCTCAGAGCCGCTGCAGGTTCTCGACGGTCCGCTCGCCGCGGACGTTGCCGGTGTTGAGGGTGGAGGCGGGCTCGAAGAGGAGGACGTGGACCTCTTCCTCGGCCACGGGCCGGTGCTCGACGCCGCGGGGGATGATGATGAACTCGCCGGGCTTTACGTCCACCACGCGGTCCTTCAGCTCCATGCGCAGGTGGCCGTGGAGGACGAGGAACAGCTCGTCCTCGGCGTCATGGTGGTGCCAGACGAAGGGGCCCTGGAGCTTGACCAGCTTCACCTGCTGGCCGTTCAGGTCTCCGACGACCTTGGGAGACCAGTGCTCGGAGAAGAGGGCGAGCTTCTCGGCGAGGTTGACCTTGTCCACGGAGGGCGGGGCGGCTTCGGCGGTGGAAGGCACCGGCTCGGTGGAGGCGGTGTCCGCGGCTTCGGAGCGGCGGCGCGAATCCCAGCGTGGCGGCCGGGCGACGGTGACGGTGGAGCTCCGGGTGGGCGTACTCATGCCAGTATCGACCCCTTCTGCGTCGCTGCAATGGCTCGCGCCATGACGTCCCCTCGCATTGTCTGGCTTTTGCGAAGGATAGTCCCGAAGGTTGTTTGTGTGCAGCGGGAACCGGTCGAATAGCGGACGGATGGACGCGCGAATCGTCGCTCAGTCCGGGAAGAACATCGGGTCTCGCGTGGTGACGAAGGTGGAGATGGCGTGGGCCACCTCGGAGGCGAGGCCGGTGAACTGCACACCCACGCCGGGCATCAGCTCCGGAGTGCGGGGGTTGGACTCGCGCACCCAGCGCACCACGCCCGTCACCTTCATCGGCCGGCCGCCGGGCAGCGTGAAGTCCAGCTCCACCTGCGTGCCGCGCGGCACCGGGTCCACCGTGGCGATGAAGACGCCGCCCTCGCTGATGTCCATCGAGAAGCCGGTGAAGAAGTTCGAGTCGCTGCGCATGTCGATGGACGTGTGCATCCGCACCCGCCCGTTGCGCCGTGCGTCCACCGAGCTCTCGGACCCCGAGGGCCGCGCGCCCTTCGGAATCATGGCGGGCGGAACCGCCGGAGCCGGCGCGGTCGGCGTCCCGCGCGCCCGGGCCTGCTCCGCCTGACGCGCCCTCGCGGCCTCCTGCTGCGCCCGAGCCGCCGCCTCCTGCCTGGCCCGGGTGCGAGCCGCCGCGGCCTCCACCTGGAGCTTCACCACCGTCTCCGCGTCGGCCACCGCGCGCGCTACCTGCGCGGCCTGCTCCTGGTGGGCCTTCAGCGCGGCCTGCATCTCCTGGCCTGCTCTACGCCGGGCCTCCAGCGCCGCCTGACGCGCCGCCAGCGCCCGCTCGCGCGGGGCTTCCACGTCCAGGGGCGGCACCACCGCCGCGTCCAATTGCGCGGCCTGTTCGCCCAGCGACGGGTCCGCGTCGGGCTCGGCCTGCACGCGCTCCAATGCGGCGCGCGTCTGGTTCAGCCGTTGGGCCAGGGCGGAGGCCTCGGCGGCGGCACGGGCGAGTTGCTCGGCGAGACGCGCCTCGTGGGAGGACAGCTCGGTCTCGGCGCGAGTCAGCTCCGCCTCGCGGGAAGGAGCCGCGGGCGGACGGGCAGCAGGGGACGGCGAGGTCATTCTCGGAGACTCCAAGGGCGCCCACTGTAGCGTCCCCGGCCCGCCCTCACGAGCCCCACGAGTTCCGCTCCGACTCCATACCTGGGGAGTGCGGACCCACCCTCCCCCGAGGGCAGGCGGCCAGACGTCCGGTGTCCGGGATTCCCGGGGCTTACGGGGCGTGTCCCGCGTCCCCTCGGCCCGTGGCCGGGCGGAATGAGCGTTCATTCCACGCCTGCCGACCGCCGAGGCGTCCTGCCGGTGGAATGAGCGTTCCTTCCACCTGGACCGCCAGTCGGGAGGGCCCGGCCACAACCGGAGTCAGTCCGCGCCCTTGATGCAGGCCACGGGCTTCAGCCGGTGCGCCACGCGGGCGAGCCCCGCCATCTCCACCGTCTCCAGCACGTCGTCCAGGTTCTTGTAGCAGGGCCCGGACTCGTCGAGCGGCGTGTTGCGCGTGTTGAGGAGGATGCCCGCCTCGGCCATGCGCTTGTCGGTGACCTCCTGCTTCAGCACGCGCCGCGCCTCGCCGCGAGACAGCCGGCGGCCGGAGCCGTGGTTCACCGAGTAGATGGACTTCTGTGCCCCGGCTTCCGCGAAGAGAATCGCGCTCCCCGTCTCCATGGAGCCGGGGATGAGAATCGGGTGGCCCGTCTTCTCCCACGGCGTCTTCTTGAGCGCGGGGTGGTTCGCGGGGAATGCACGCGTGGCGCCCTTGCGAGCGACGAACTTCCCGGCCTCCTTCTGGATGAGGTTGTGGGAAATCTCGTAGTACACGCTCGCCGTGCCGCCGAAGACGTCCTCGAGCGCGGCGCACACGGCCTCGCCGATGATGAGCCGGTTGGCCACGGCGAAGTTGGCCGCCATGTTGTGCAGGTTCCAGTACTCGCGGCCCAGCGCGCTCTCCGCGTCCAGCCACACGAAGTCCTCGCTGCGGCTCTTGAGGCCGAGCCGCGCGGCGCCCTCCACGAAGAAGTGCTTGGCGATGTTCCACCCGAAGCCGCGGCTGCCGGTGTGCAGCATCACCCAGACGCGCCCGTCCTGGTCCACCTGCATCTCGGTGAAGTGGTTGCCGCCGCCCAGGCTGCCCAGCTGGTCCCTCTTGCCGAAGGCGCGCTCGGGGATGTCCACCCGGTCGTCCTCGACGGGGATGAAGTCGCGCTCCGTCACCGCCGAGCCGCGGCCCAGCGCCTTGGCGCCATGGCGCACGACTTCGGCGAAGGTGCGGTCCGTCACCTTGCGCTGCTTCTGCACACGGCTGGCGCCCACGCCCACGGCGATGCGGCGCGTGACTTCGTCAATCCACTTGCGGCGCTTGACGGGGTCGGCGACGTCCTCGGCCATGAGGGTTGTCTGCAATTGCACCATGCCGCAGCCAATGTCGTAGCCGGCGGCGGTGGGCAGGAGGATGCCGTCCGTCTCCACGACGGTGCCGATGGGCACGCCGTAGCCCACGTGACAGTCGGGCGTGACGGCGACGCGGGTGACACCGGGGAAGGACGCGGCGTTGACCACCTGGTCGAAGACGGCGTCCTCCAGGCCGGGCTGCTCGGGGCCCTCGCCCCAGAGCAGCTTGTCGGACAGGAAGAGGTCCGCGTCGACCTTCATCGTCTTGGTCTTCGGCAGGACGTAGTGGCCCTCGGCGGCCTTTTCCAGACGTTGTTTCCAGCTCATGGCTTGAATCCCCCGGACAGGGGTGAACACGCGGCAGCGACGGGGGCGTCCGGAAGAGACTGACTCCGGACACCTGAAAAACAGCTCGCACCGAGGATGGTGGCAGGGCAGGCGGGAAGGCGAGCGATTTCGCTCGGGGAAGGCCTGGGGCCCCGGTCTCCGCGGGCGAGGTCGTTTCGTGCCGCCGCGCGGACCCCGGTGTTGCCGCGACGACGTCCACGTCCCACGTTGGTAGGAGCCGGGCGCCACGTCGAGCGTCGTCTCGCGTGCGAATGGCACGAAGGCGATCGCCGAGGGGCTTGCGGTGTTTCGCGCCCATTCCCATCCATTGCGCAGCATCCAGGTAGGGGGTTGGGCGATGGGATTTCTCGGTGGGATTTTCCTGGCGGTGGCGCTGAACGCGGCGCCCGCGGAGCAGAATCAGTCGACGACGAAGGAGACGCCGGAGCTGGTGGCCGCGCCGGTGTTCAATCCTTCCATCTGCGCGAAGAAGCGGGTGGACCCCTGCGGGTGCCACCATGTGTACGGCATCCGGCACTGCCACCCGAACCGCAAGGGTGACCACTGCGAGGCGCCGGTGAAGGCGCAGCTCCCCGCCGAGAGCACCGAGACGCAGCCGCAGCCCGCGAAGGCTCCGGTGCCCGCCGAGCCACAGAAGAAGCAGGTGGACCCGAAGAAGTCGGTGGCCATGTAGGCTTTCGGGCGCGCCCCGCGCTTCGGGGCGCGTCACGGAGCCTGAAATGGACTTCGATGAGCTCCTCGCCGCGGTGCGGGGGCCTGCAGGAGAGAAGACCCTCGTCGTCACCGGCGCGGGCGTGAGTCTGGCGAGCGGCATTCCGACGTTCCGCGGCACGGACCCCGGCGCGGTGTGGGCGAATGACGTGACGGCGAAGGGGACCTGGGAGTACTTCAAGCGGACGCCCCATGAGTCGTGGCTCTGGTACCTGAAGCGGTTCGAGCTGGCTCGGGGCGCGAAGCCCAATGATGGACACCGGGCGCTCGTGGCGTGGGAGGCGTGGCAGCAGCGCCAGGGACGCGAGTTCCTCCTCGTCACGCAGAACGTGGACACACTGCACGAGCAGGCCGGAAGCCGCGCGCTGGTGAAGGTGCACGGGAGCCTGGACCAGGCGCGGTGCACGCAGAGGGGCTGCAAGCATGGCCCGCCCCGGGGCACGCTGCCCATGGCGGAGGTGGACTTCGGACCGCTCCACGCGGACCCGAGTCCCGACACCGTGCCGCGTTGTCCCAGGTGCCGCAGCAGGCTCCGCCCGCACGTGCTCTGGTTCGACGAGCTCTATACGGAGCACGAGTCGTATCAGTTCGACCACGTGCGCCTGACGGCGAATCGCGCGAGCCTCGTGGTGTTCATCGGGACGTCCTTCTCGGTGGGCATCACGGACCGCATCTGCATGGCGGGGCTGAAGAACAGCGCGCGGATGTTCAGCATCGACCCGTCCGGAGTGAGCGAGTCGCCTCGCATCCTCGTCGTGGCCGAGCGCGCGGAGGTCGTGCTGCCGCGGCTCGTGGACGCGCTCCCGGCGTGAGGTGACAGCTCGGTTGTTGGAGGCGGGGCTCGCGAGGTGTGGAGCGAGCTCGCTCGGCTCAGTGGTTGTTGGAAGCGGGGCTCGCTGGACGTGGCGCGGAGGCGACGTCACCGGGCACGGGGAGCGCCTCCGCGCGGCTCACCTCCAGCGGGCTGTCGGAGCGGATGATGACCCAGCGCGCCTGCGGCGACACGCGGAGCGCCACGGCATTGGGACCCAGGCGGCGCAGCTCGGGGCGGTACGGCATCACCGCCGGCGCGGCGGCACGCGCATCACCGGTCCTTGGCATCGGCACCATCGTCAGCGACGCCGACCCGGAGCGCGCGGCCTGGGCCGGAGCGTTCGCGGGGCGGCCTGACGCGGGCACCATCCCCGAGGAGCGAAGGGCCGGAAGCATGGTGGGGCTCGCCGCGCCGGGTTGCGCCGGAGGCACGGGCGCCTGGGTGATGAGCCGGCCCTGGATGATGGGGGGGATGCTCGGCGTGCCGTTGCCCGCGTACAGCGGCGCGACATTGGGCACGGTGGGCAGCGGGCCCGGCGCGGGAGTCTCCGCGGCCGCGCGGATGATGTACGACGGAGGCGAGGGCGGCGGCACCAGCTGGCCCTGAGGCGCCCGATGCGGTCCGGAGCCCCTCACGTGAGCGGGAGCCACGGGCGGCCGCTCGAAGACATGGGTGGCGCTCGGCGCGTGACGCTCGTCCTCCGGAGCGCTGGTGGGGAGCGACTGCTGCCCCAGCCGAGCCAGGTCCGCGAGAAGCATCGGGTCCCTCGGGTCCAGCTCGAGCGCGGCGCGCAGCGCGCCCCGGGCCCGGGACTCGCACCCCTGCTCCAGCAGCAACGTCGCCGCCGCGCGATACGAGCTGATGGCCGCCTGCCGGTCCCCCGCACGGCGGCAGGACTCCGCGTGGCGCACGCGCACGTTCGGGTCCTTCGGCGCCAGACGGAGGATGCGCTCGTAGGTCTCCGAACACTGTGCGTACCGCCCTCTCGCGAACAGGGCGTGCGCGGCTTCCTTCAGCTCCCTCACCTTCATCAACTCACGCTCGCCCATCTCCCAAGTCCCCCTTGCTGATGCAACGCACGAGAAGCAGGGGACGTGCCGCGCCTTTCAGGGAGGCTGAACGGTCCAATGGCTGGCGGAATCTCCGCCCCGCGCCGGACCTGCTTGTCACCATCCGTGCAGCCGTCACGCCCCCGGTGCGAGGCCTCGCGCACGTCGTCAGGGCTCGCCTGGAGCTGGACCCTGTAGAAACGGGGAAAGGGCGCTGTAACAAGGAAAGGCTTCCAGCCCATCCTCCAGCCACCTCGCGGCTCCGCACAGGTGCGCACGTGAGCGAGGCAACACCACGTCCTTCAGGGAGGGATGACAGCATTTCGTCCCGAGCCCACGCCCGTCATGATGTGGACCCGGGATGATTGCGCGCCGCCTCAGCGGTTCTGCGTGGGCGTGCGGGCCTGGCGCGGCTTCTCCTGGCCGAGCAGCCGGTACGCCTGGTCGCGATGCTGCTTCAGCGTGGGCAGCAGGCCATCGAGCTCCTTCTTCAGCTCGGCGTTGCTGGCGAACTGCTTCTGGCCGGCCATCACCTTGGCGATGTCCGCGTCGTGCTCGGCGACCATGCTGGCGAGGAAGGCGCGGTCGAAGGCGGGGCCCTGGAGGGACTGGAGCTTCGCCGACTCGGCCTCGTGGGCGTTCTTCATCGTCTTCTTGAAGTCGTCGTCCGCCTTCGGCTCACCGAGCTGGAGGTTCTTCTTCTGCGCGTACGCCATCACCTTCTGGTCCGCGGCCTGGTGGTCCTTTACGAGCTTCTCGCCATAGTCCTTCACGCTCTTGGACGTGCCCTTCTGTTGCGCGAGCTGGCCCATCCGAACTTCTTCCTGGTTGCCGTGGTGCAGCACCTCGAGGAAGGCCTGCTCATCGGTGGGGATGGGCAGCAGGCCCTCATCCATCAGCTTCGCGCCGGCCGCATCTGGCTGGGCGCCTTGCGGTGCTTGTTGGCCCGAGCCGCCGGTACCCTGAGCACCGCCGGTGGCATCGTTGACGCCCTCGCCCTGGTCGATGGCATCGGCCTCGCCCATGCGGAACATGCCCTGGGTGTCATCGGTGCCGTTCTGCGTGCTGGTCTCCTTCTGCCCACTGCGGTCCTCGGAGGGCTGCTTCTGTCCCGGTTCCTGCTGCGCGAAGGTCGCGCCACCCATCGCGAGCGAGCCCGCCAGCATCCAACCCATCCATCGCTTCATCGCCTGCCTCCTTCAATCTGGGAGTCCCGGCTGAAGGTGGAGGCGGCGGCAGCCGGGAGACCAGGGGAGGGCAATCAGCGGAGCGGGCGCTCCAGGGCAGGAGCGCCGGGCTTGAAGGAGCCGGGTTGCTCAGCCGTCCTTCTTCATCGCCTGGTGGATGACCACCACGGCGACGAGGCCGCCCAGCGTCACGCAGACGCCCACGGCGCCGAAGGCCTCGAAGGCGCTGGCGATGATTTTGACGAGACCCCCCATGGAAGACCTCCGTTCAGGGCTCCGCCAGCAGGAACAGCGCGTGGGCGCTGGCGATGGGGCGGGTGCGGTCATCCTGCCATGCCTCGACGCGCACGTTGGCGACGCGGCGGCCCTGGCGCGTAATCAGCGCCTTGGCGAAGGTGTCCTGCGGCTTGCCCGAGCGCAGGAAGTCCACGGTGAGCGAGATGACCTTGGGCACGCGCTCGGTGTCCGTCTGGAGGAGGAGCTCGAAGACGGCGGCGCACTCCAGCATCGCGCCCAGCGAGCCGCCGTGCAGCGCGGGAATCAGGCTGTTGCCGATGAGCTTGGGCGCATACGCCATGCGGCAGAGCATCTCTCCGGCGAGGTTCTCCACGCCGATGCCCATGTAGCGCGTGTACGGAATCGCGTCGGTGAGCTTCCGGTACTCGCGCGTCTTGCGCACCTCGCGCACGAGGTCCGCGAGGGGAGGAGTGGGGGTCGTGGTGCTCATGGTGCCGTCACTCCTCCAACTTCATGAAGGTGCCCTGCGAAGAGGCCACCGGGTTGCTCTTGTCACCCTGGTGCACGAGCGCACGGACGAAGGCCACCTGCCGCGTCATGCGGTAGCACTCGGCCACGCAGGTGAGCGCGATGCCGGGGCGCGCGGGGCGCAGGTAGTCGATGCGCAGGTCCAGCGTGACGATGGGCATGAGGCGGCCGACCTTCAGGAACACGGCGGTGCCGCACGTTGCATCGATGAGCGTCGTCACGGCGCCGCCGGCGAGCACGCCCGTCTCCGGGTTGCCGACGAGGAAGTCCGCATAGGGCAGCTCGACGGTGGCCTCGGCGGCGGCGACGTCCACCAGCTTCAGGCCGAGCGCGTGGTTGTGCGGCACGGCCTCTGTGTAGAAGACCGAGCAGCGTTCCAGCCGCCCCGCCTTGTCTTCGGGAAGCGTGAAGTCCGACATGAGAAGCGGATAGCAGAATCACCGGCGCGTGGCGCGTTCGTGTTTCACCGGGCGGCACTGAGTGTCCACCCGTCTCACACGCCCCGTGCCGTGCGCTTCGCTCACCGTGGGCGTCAGGAGGCCGCCTTCTGTCGCTCGCGGTACTCGTCCAGGATGCGGCTCAGCTCGTAGTGACGGTCGGTGCTCGGGTTGAGCCGCTGGAGGAAGCCCTCCAGCTTCCGCACCTGGGCCGCCGCGGCGTCGGGCTCGGCCGTCGCGAGCACCTGGCCCACGGACTTGATGCCGCGGTACTGCCCGAAGCTCGACTCCGTGGGCTGCGTCACGGCGTCCACCAGCGGCGAGAGCAGCTCCGGGTCCGGGCGGGTGAGCAGCCAGGCATAGGCGAACAGCCGGCGGCCGCCGTCCTTGTCCTGGAGATTGGGGAGTGCGTCGTAGTTCTCCAGATGCGCGGCCAGGGCGCACATCTGGCTGAAGACCTGGGTCATGACGCGCGTCCGGCTCTCGCCGGCGGACTGCGTCCTGCGAATCTCGTTGTACTGCTGCGCGAGCGTCTGCCAGGTGGGCAGCCCCTGTGGCGGCGCGGACTCCTGGGTCAGGGCCTGCAGCGTGGGAGCACCGGCGACGGCGCCCATGGCCGCGAGCGGGAGTGACAGCGGGGCCGGACTGGTGCTCCTGTCGAGCACCTCCATGCGCAGGCTCTCCACCGCGCCCTGGGCCTTCTGGGCCTGGCGTGTCGCCTCCTCGGACATGTTGTCCGCGACATAGAAGGCGCCCGTCAGGAACAGGCGGGTGAGGAGATAGCCGGTGAAGAACCCGCTGATGAAGAAGTAGAGGACGATGCCGATGGCGAAGATGCGGTCGCTGTCGGCGTTGCTCATCCCCTTGGCGACGAAGTCCGCGAGCCGCCAGATTTGGGTGGGAATCTGTCCCAACTGGGTGAGCCCCACGCCCACGAGAATCTTGGTGAGCCAGTCGGAAATCTGCTCCAGGTTGGTGTTCACCTTGAGCCGCTGCTTCTCGCCGCGAGCGGAGCCGTCACCGTCCGCCGTCGTAGGGGCCGGGGCCGCGGGCTCCTGCATGGAGCGTGGCACGCCGAAGACGAAGCCCAGCAGCATCCCCAGCGCGAAGAGGGCGCCCGCGACCAGCAGCCCGGTGCCCACCAGGCGCGCGGCCTCGGCGCCCTTCCACTCGCCGGTGCCGCCAGCAAGCCCGTACAGGATGACGATGGTGATGCCGAAGCCGAGCGCTACCATCAACGGACGGATGGTGAGCTCGAGGTTGCGCTCCTGCTGCGAGGCACTCTCGTTCGTGTCCGATGTCCCCTTGAACAGCAGTTTCATGTCGGCTCCCCCTGGCCTCGGTGGCTCGCGCGGTCGATGGCGCGGAGCGGGAGGCCCGCTGGGGAGCAGCAACTCACGCCCTCGCGGCGGAGGTCAAGGTGGGCGGACTCCGTGGGAGGCGGGCCGGAGGCGCCTCACCACGAGAGGCGCTCCGAGCCCGTGCCATCGACCGCGGCGGAGCCGCTACGCCGCGACGGGAGGCGTGGCCCCGAGCTCCCGCCACGCCTCCGCCAGCGACTCGCCGATGGGCCCCATCACCGCGTCGTCCGACCAGTAGAAGGGGTGCACCAGCGGCGTCCACGAGAACAGCGGCCCCGTCAGCCGCACGGGGATGTCCCGCACGGCCTCGCGGTACGCGTCGCTGAGCGGCTGGAGCGGCCACGCGAAGACGTCATCGTCGTCATGGAAGTTGAGCCACTCGCCGCCGAGCCCCGGGTGATGGTGCTCCAGCTCCGGCGCGGGCACCTGCACGGGCTGGTCCAACTCCACGTGCCGGTAGCGCAGGCTCCACAGCGCCATGGGCGTGCCCAGCGTGTAGAAGCGGCTCAGCGTCTCGCCGCGCTCCAGCGGTGAGTCGCCCTGGGCCTCGCGCACGGACGTCTCGATGATGTCGCGCCCCGTCTGCCGGTGCGTCTGCAAGTCGTAGAAGTAGTTGCTCGCGATGACGCTGCCCAGGCTGTGCGAGACGACGCACAGGGGCGCGGTGTCGCCGGCCTTCGCGCGCAGCCGGCCGAGCGCCTCGGCCACCTTGCGGTGGATGTCCGTGTACACGTCCGGGTCCGCCGGGTTGCTCTGGTAGGCGATGATGTCGCCCACGAAGTGCACCATCAGCCAGCGCAGGCCGGGGTAGCGCAAGTCCATCCCGCGCATCGACGGCTTCATCATGCGCAGCATCAGCGGCACCAGCGCGGACTCGCGGCCCTGATTGACGGCGCGCACGCCGTCGTAGAGCGACTTCCAGTAGCCCTCCGCGTCCGACGGCGCATTCCGCGCGAGGAACTGCCGCTCCGCGCCCTCCAGCACGGAGGCCCAGTTCACGGTCTCCACCACCAGTGTGCCCGTGGCCGCGGGGCCGGCACTCGCCTCGAACTGCTCGCGCAGCAAACGCAGGGCGGTGTCATAGAGGCCCGGGTCGTCCACCTCGATGCCGTGGATGATGAGGACGGCGAGCTTCTTCATGGCCGGTCCTCCCGGCCAGGGCGCGGGCCGCTGGCCCGGACGGTGGTGCTCCGCTGCATGGTGTTCCCCCCTCGGTGTGCGGCGGTGTCACGCGGAGCGTCGACCTGTCACGCCCGGGCCGTCCGCCGCTTCACCGCTGGCGCACCTTACACCGCCAGGAACACGCCTGCCCGCTGGCCTGTTCACGGCCGCAACCTCCGGCCCCCCAGGGCCGGGTACTCTCTCCCACCCGACACACCCGCCCTTTCACGAGGACTCCCGGTGAAACGACTGACCTCCGCCGTCTGCGCCGCGCTGCTGTTGCCCGGCGCGTTGCTGGCCGCGCAGCCCACGCCGCCTCCCGTCGCGAAGCAGGACCAACCCCCACCGCCCGAGCAGAAGCAGAAGGATGACGCCGCGCGTGAAGCCGCCCGCGCCGTCGAGGTGGACGGAGGCACGCCCGCCACCGCCGACGCCAAGGATGCGGCGAAGGAGGGCGAGGGCAAGGACACGTGGAAGGTGGACGCGCCGGGCTTCCCCGCCACCCAGGTGAGCATCGACGTCACCGAGGGCACGTGGATGAACGTGGACATCAGCCCGAAGGGAGACGCGCTCGTCTTCGACTTGCTCGGCGACATCTACGAGCTGCCCATCAACGGCGGCGAGGCGAAGGCGCTCACCTCCGGCGTGTCCTGGGACATGCAGCCGCGCTACAGCCCGGACGGGAAGTCCATTGCCTTCACGAGTGACAGGGGCGGCGGCGACAACATCTGGGTGATGAAGCGGGACGGCTCGAAGCCGCAGGCGGTGACGCAGGAGAAGTTCCGCCTGCTCAACAGCCCCGCGTGGAGCCCGGATGGGCAGTTCATCGTCGCGCGCAAGCACTTCACGGCGCGGCGCTCGCTGGGCGCGGGCGAGGTGTGGATGTATCACCGCTCCGGCGGCGAGGGCGTGCAGCTCACCGAGCGCGCCAATGACCAGAAGGATTTGGGCGAGCCCGCGTTCTCCCCCGACGGCCGCTACGTCTACTTCAGCCAGGACGTCACGCCGGGCAAGACGTTCGAATACAACAAGGACCCCAACGGGGAAATCTACGCCATCCAGCGTCTGGATTTGGAGACGAAGGAAATCGACCCGTTCGTCTCGGGCCCGGGTGGTTCGATTCGCCCCACGCCGTCGCGAGACGGGAAGCAGCTCGCGTTCATCCGCCGCGTGCGCGGCAAGAGCGTCCTCTACGTCACCGACGTGGCCTCCGGTGCGGAGCGCCCGCTGTACGACGGGCTGGACCGCGACATGCAGGAGACGTGGGCCATCCACGGCGTGTACCCGACGATGGCGTGGACGCCGGACAACCAGATTGTGTTCTGGGCGGGCGGCAAGCTTCAGCGCATCGACGTGGCGTCGAAGAAGGTGTCTGCCATTCCCTTCCGCGTGAAGGACACGCGCACGATTTTCCAGGCGGTGCGCACGCCGCAGGCCGTGGCGCCGGAGAAGTTCGAGGCGAAGATGCTGCGCTGGGTGCAGGTGTCGCCGCGCGGGGACCGCGTGGTGTACCAGGCGCTCGGCAAGCTCTACGTGCGTGACTTGCCCAACGGCACGCCGAAGCGGCTGACGAAGCAGGAGGACCACCTGGAGTTCTTCCCGTCGTTCTCCCGAGACGGGAAGTCCATCGTCTACACGACGTGGGACGACGAGAAGCTGGGCAGCATCCGCGTGGTCTCCGCGACGGGCGGCGAGGGCAAGGTGCTGACGACGCAGCCGGGCTACTACGTGGAGCCGGCGCTCAGCCCGGATGGCAGGTCGCTGGTGTTCCGCAAGTCGGGTGACGGCTACCTGATGCCGGGGCAGTGGAGCCGCGAGACGGGCCTGTACGTCATGCCGGCCTCGGGCGGCCCGGCGAAGCGGCTGGTGCGCGACGGCGAGCAGCCGCACTTCGGCACGCGCTCGGACCGCGTGTACTTCCTGCATGTGGAGTCGAAGGAGAAGGAGGACGTGCGCTCGCTGAAGAGCGTCAACCTGGACGGCGGGCAGGAGCGCACGCACCTGACGAGCGCGGAGGCCACGGAGTACCGCGTGTCTCCGGACGAGCAGTGGGTGGCCTTCCGGGAGAACTTCAACGCGTTCATCACGCCGTTCCCGCGAGGCGCGAAGTCGGCGGCGGTGGGGCCGGAGGCGAAGGCGCTGCCGGTGGCGCGGGTGACGAAGGACGCGGGTGAGTACCTGCACTGGTCCGGTGACGGCAAGCGCCTGCACTGGGCGCTGGGGCCCGAGCTCTTCACGCGCGAGCTGAAGGACAGCTTCGCCTTCATGGACGGCGCGCCGGAGAAGCTGCCCGCGGCGCCGGAGAAGGGCGTGGACATCTCCTTCCTGGCGAAGTCGGAGGTGCCCGAGGGCACGCTGGCCTTCGTCGGCGGGCGCGTCATCACGATGAAGGGTGACGACGTCATCGAAAATGGTGTCGTCGTGGTGAAGGGCAACCGCATCGTCGCGGTGGGCCCGGCGGGGAAGGTGCAGGTGCCGTCCGGCGCGAAGGTGGTGGACGTGAAGGGCAAGACGCTGATGCCCGGCCTCATCGACGTGCACTGGCATGGAGCCATGGGCGTGGACGGGCTGATGCCGGAGCAGAGCTGGGTGCATGCGGCGTCGCTGTCGTACGGCGTGACGACGCTGCACGACCCGTCGAACTCGTCGGAGCAGGTGTTCGCCGCGAGCGAGCTGGGGAAGACGGGCGCGCTGCTGGCGCCGCGCATCTTCTCCACGGGGACGATTCTGTACGGCGCGTCGGGCGCGGGGTACCGGGCACCGATTGACTCGCTGGACGATGCGCGCTCGCACATGAGGCGGATGAAGGCCATCGGGGCGTTCAGCGTGAAGAGCTACAACCAGCCGCGGCGGGACCAGCGGCAGAAGGTCCTCCAGGCGGCGCGTGAGCTGGGGATGATGGTGGTGCCGGAGGGAGGCTCGCTGTTGCAGCACAACCTGACGATGGTGGTGGATGGGCACACAGGCGTGGAGCACGCGATTCCGGTGGCGCGCATCTACGCGGACGTGCGGCAGCTCTGGGGGAAGAGTGACACGGGCTACACGCCGACGCTGGGCGTGGCGTACGGCGGCAACTGGGGTGAGAACTACTGGTACCAGACGACGAACGTCTGGGAGGACGAGCGGCTGCTCTCCTTCGTCCCGAGGCGCGTGGTGGACAGCCGGAGCCGCCGTCGCATGGAGGTGCCGGAGGACGAGTTCAACCACATCAACGCGGCGAAGGTGGCGCGGGAGCTGAGTGACGCGGGCGTGAGCGTGCAGCTGGGCGCGCACGGTCAGCGCGAGGGGCTCGCGGCGCACTGGGAGATTGCGATGATGGGGCAGGGCGGGATGAAGCCGCTGCAGGCGCTGCGCGTGGGGACGCTGAATGGCGCGCGGTACCTGGGGCTGGACGGGGAGATTGGCTCGCTGGAGGAGGGGAAGCTCGCGGACCTCATCATCCTGGACAAGAACCCGCTGGAGGCGCTGCAGAACACGCGCACGGTGCGCTACACGATGGTGAACGGGCACCTGTACGACGCGGCCACGCTCAACGAGGTGGGGACGCGTCAGCGCCAGCGCGCGAAGTTCTTCTTCGAGAAGGACGGCAACGAGGGCTGGAGCCCGAAGGCCACCGCGCACACCGTGACGCACGAGTGCGACTGAGCACCGGATGAAGCGAGGGACCTCCTGGCTTGAGTGTCAGGAGGTCTCGTTGCAACTCGGGCGCGATGCGCACGGGAATGCTCTGGAGGGTCGGCTTCCTCGCTCTGTTGGGGTTGGGTGTGAGCCCGATACGGGCCGTGGTCGTTTGAATACGCGCCAGGGCAGGCCGTAGGTTCCCAGGTATGGCTCGCTCCAGCATGCCCTCCTTTTCGCCCAAAACGAGCATCCGCTCCGCCGGGCGGACTCTCCCGTGTGCCGCGGCACTGGTCGGGCTGCTGATGGCCCACGCCGCGGGAGCCGCTTCCGCCCCTAAACAAGAGGTGAAATTCGGCGAGTACGTGACGGCGTATGTCAGCGCCTCGTCCACGCTGAAGTCCCGGACGCCAGGCCGTTACGACGCGAAGAACGCGTTCGACGGCGACCCGGCCACCGCCTGGGTGGAGGGTGCTCCGGGAACCGAGGACGCCTGGCTCTCGGTGCGCCTGAACCAGCGGATACAGCTCGATGGCATCGTCCTGCGGCCGGGCTATGCGAAGTCGCTCACCACCTTCCGCGACAACGCCATTCCTGGCCAGCTCTCGCTCGACCTCAACGAGGTGGGCGAGGAGCCCAGGACGCTCCGAATCGATGACCTCTACTACCGCCTGGAGGTCGTCAGCCGCCGGGGCCAGCCGCCGCGCTGCGCCAGCGTGGCGAAGGACCCGGTCAACCTCAGCCCCCGGCTCATGCTCTCCCTGGCTCCCAGTTCGTTCTACGCCTTCCGGATGTTGCTGGAAGCGCTGCCCACGGAAGTGCACCGCCCGCGGTACGCGGACCTGGCGCTGTCGGAGTGGACACCGCTCTTCCACATCGTGGACGAGGAGCACGAGGAACTGGTGGAGCTCCCCTCTCCCCTCACCTCGCCCCTGCGGGAGATTTCAAAGCTGCTGCTCGATTACGGGGCCGAGAGGCTCCAGCATCCCGAGCGACTTCCCCTGGCTCCGGATGCGCGGCTGGATTCCGTCTTCGACATGAAGCTTCCGGATCTTCCGGACTGGGCTCGCGAGGCCCTGCACGCCGACTTCCGCCAGCACAAGGCCGAGCCCACCCAGGACGCGCTCACCCAGTTCGGCAAGGCTGTGTCCACCCAGTTCTTCGGGCAGTTCATCACCGTGCAGACGCTCGAGGGCAAGGGGTACCGGCTCATCGGCGGGCCCTACGAGCTGCGCCGCGAGGTCCCCGGGGTGAAACGCCGTGTCGAATACGCCTTTGTCTTCCCGGTCCTCACCCTGAACACCGCGTTCCAGGTGACGAAGGTCGAGCTGAAGACCTCGGGCCTCACGGGCGAGAACTGCGAGCGCTCGCTACCTGCCCTCGGAGCCCCGTGAAGCCGCGCCCAGGATGCTCGACTCAGCCTCCCTGGGCCACTGGCTCCTGGCCCATGACGAACACGCCCGGCCAGGGCTTGTTGGCGTCGTCCTTGAACTGGCGCTTCATCTCCTCCAGTTTTGGCGCGGCCATTTCGACGAGGGTGTAGTCGAACTTCTCCTTGCAGGTCTCTTTCAGGTCGCAGCTCCGGAGGAAGTCAGCCCGGAAGACCTGCGCGCGCTCCCGCAGGAACTCTCGCCTGCGTCGGAGGGTTGTCTCGTCGAGGCCCCGGGTCTTTTCGCGCTCCGCTTGTTCCTCCTCCAAGGTCTGCTGCTTCGCCTGGGCCTCTTCCAGGTCCTCCTTCTTCTTTTTCAGGCTGGACTCTAGCTCCGCGCGAGCCTTCGGGCTCAGCGGCTTCTTGCCCTTCGCTGGCACCGCGTCGAGCTGGGCCTGGAGGCGATCCACCTGCGTCTGGAGCTTCTTCACCAGGGTTGCTGCCTCGGCGATTTCGCCGGGCAGCTCGGACAGCCGGACCTCGTTCTCCGCATCCGCCGCACAGTCCAGCAAGGCCTGTCGCTGGACCGTCTGCTCCTGGATGCGCGTATCGAGTTCTTGAATCTTCGCAACCGTCTCAGGCGTGAGGGACTTCTCCCGCTTCGAGGCCAGCGCCAAGAGTTCCTTTTCTTCCTTCTTGCTCAGCGGCTGTGCTTTGGGATTGGCGGCGCGGGCCTGTGCGGTGGCCGTCTGCGCCTTGCGGGCCTCCAGTGCGTCGAGCTGTGTCTGCTCCTTAGTAGTCAGCACGAGGTCGTTCCGCTCCTTCCGCAGCTTCTCAAGCTGCGCGCCGGGCCCCTCCGCATCCTTCCGACAGTCCGCGGCCATGGCACGGTGGATGTACGGTTCCTTGTACCGGTCCAGCAGCTCCTTCTCCCCGCGCTGCATGTCGGCTTCCTTCTCGACGGTGCGCCCCGGCCCCGCCACCAGCCGTTTGCAGGCGTCAGCGCCGATGCACATCGGGTCCTTGCTGGCACACCTCCACCGCTTGCTGATGGCACTCAGGCGGATGAAGGCATTGAACTCGAAGAAGTCGGTGAACGTCTGGCAACCCTCGGACCAGGTGTTGACCTCCGCGTCGGGGCGGGCCGCGAACCCGCCCAGCTTCGTCCGGTCGTCCGACAGCGACACGTTGTGGGCTCGATGGATGTTGGTGCCGTTGATGACGTCTGTGACGACGACGCGTGCCTCTGGTGGGAGCAGGGTCCTCTTCTTGCCCCCGTCCTCCACGAGGAACACCTCTCGCGGCGGAGTGCCCGCGGGCAGCGACTTCTGTCCCTCGGGTGGTTCCTTGTCCACCAGCTCCAGGGTGGCGACGCCGGGCTCGTACTTCTGCACCGCTTCCGCTTCGGGCCAGAGCTGGCGAAGCTCTTTCGTCAGGTAGTCCTCGTCTTTTCCCTTGTCATCCTTCTCGACGAATATCCTTTCCAGCGTCTTCTGGCTGGCCATGCACAGATACTTCACCGAGTAGATGCGCATGCCCTTCTCGATGGAAGGCACGCTCAGCGCCACGGTCGCACGCGGGAAGGTATCCCCTTTGCCACCGGCCTTGTGCAGGTAGAACCGGTACGCATCTTGATGGTGTCCCACGGGGACGATGGCGCGGCCCTGCTCCACCCAGCCCTTGTGGAGCTGGGCGGTGGGCAGGTTGCCCTTCTTCACCTCGTTCTCGTACGTCTTCGCGTCGAGCGCCTTCTGCTTTTCCTCGATGAGGCCCGGATGGGTCTCCTGGACCTTCTTCGCCGCCGCCAGCTCATCCAGGCGCGCCCTGACACTCTTGATGTACGTGCCCAGGGACCTGGCATCCCGCGTCGGCGCCTCGATGCCCTCCAGCGCGGCCGGCAGCTCCGGCTTCGGCGGTTCCACGCCCTTCTTCGGCTTCGCCAGCAGGGCCGCCTGCGCCGCCTTTGCTTTCTCGTGCTCCCGGGTGAGCGCGGCCTCCTGCGGCGACAGCTTCTTCACCGTCTCGTCCGCCGCCTGCAGTTGCGCCTCGTACTTCGCCTTCTGTTCCTCCAGCGCCTCGGGTGAGTCCTCGAACCCGGGGTCGGTCGACACGGTGAACAGCCCCACCACCCACAGCCCCTGCTCGCTGCAGGCCACGTAGCGGAAGCCTCCCTGCGGCCGCTTCTCCAGCCCCGGAAGGCGGTCCTTCATGTCCTCCAGGAGCTCCGCTTCGAGGGCCTTGTTGAACGCCGGCCCGGACTCGGGCGGCAGGAGCTGGAAGAAGACAGCCATCACGTCATCGAAGCGGTTGCTCAGCGAGTCTTCCGAGCGCAGCGCCACGATGTTGAGCTGCAGGGGCGCCGTGGCGAACTTCACGTCCTTCGTGGCGGCGGTGTCCTCCACCGTCTTTCGCAGCACGCAGACGACGCAGGGCTCCTTCAGGCAGCGCGACTCCTGCAACACGAAGGGCGTGCTCGGAGGCGCCGCGATTTCGACCGGAGGCGGTGACGCAGCCGGGCCGGACGGGCTCGGCTTGGAACTGGAAGCGGTGGCGGCCAACGGGAGACCTCGAGAGAAGACGGGGAACGACGGCTAGCAGCCGTGGAGTTGCTTGAGCTTTTCCAGCGTCCTGCCCGCGGGCTCTCCCGTGACGGGCAGCCCATGGGTGGCTTCGAAGGCACACAGCGCCTGGCGCGTCCGCTCGTTCAACACGCCATCGGCGGGCCCGGGCTCGAACCCCAGGTTGCGCAGGCGGGCCTGGACGCCGGAGACACCCTGGTCCTCGGTGTCGTCCACGGGGTTGAGCGTGGCGAGCCGCAGCTCATAGGTGCGCTCCCCCACCGTGAGCCGCGCGGAGTCCTCCCTCAGGGGAAGCACCTCCTGGAGCAGCCCTTCTCCATCCGTGGCCCCTTCGATGAACTCCGAGCCGAACTCCAGCGTATAGGGCTCGTTCACGAGCGGCCTGCCAGCCGCATCCTTCAAGGTGAGGCACAGCTCCCGCACGGGCTGCTTCACCTTGAAGACATGGGCCTTTCCGGTGGAGGCGCCCAACTCCTTCAGCTCTCGCTCCGGGATGAAGAGGACGTCTCCAGGGTGCAGGATGTGTGGATGGGGCCGCTTGCGACGCAGCGCCTCGTTCTCCGGATGCTCGTAGATGCGCTTCCAGTCCTGGAAGCCATGACGAAGCGCGATGCCCATCAGGCACTCGCCCTGCTTCACCGTATGCCGTGGCATTGCTGCCTCCTCAGACGTCAGTTCCAGGTCTGGCCGTCCAACTCGGGGAAGGAGACCTTGCACTGGCCGGGATTCACGCCTTCCACGCGCGCGTAGCCATTCTTGTTGAGGGTGCCCTCACGCGTGCCGCCGTCGGGCAGCCGCACCACGTAGCGCGCGTAGGGAACGGGCTTGCCCTCGTCGTCCTTGAGCTCGATGGCCAGCCACGTCTTCTCCTCGGGAGGAGCCTGTTCGACCTTGGGTTGAGGGGGCTCGGGCCAGGCCCTGGGGACGAGCACGGGGCGCGCCACCTCCAGTGCAATCAGCTCACCCCGGGTGAAGGCATCGGAGAGCCGCTGCTTGAGGCGCTGCCCGTACCGGCCACGCTCCAGGGCGGACATCCCCAGCGGCGGGCTGCCGCCGAGCGCCTCGTAGATGGCGTACAACGTGCGCGCGGCCGGGGTGACGAGCCAGTGGTCGAGCGCCGAGGTCACGAAGACGTCCGGGACGCGTTGGCCTTCCGCCTTCATGGCCTCCGCTTCGATGGCGGGAATGATGAGCAAGGACGAGCCCTGGACCGGCAGCATCCACCGGCGCTCACTTCTCGAGGGCGACATCATGGTTGTCTCCAGAAACCGGAGTGTATTCGCGGGGGCTGACCCATGTTCGTGCCCGCATGGTGCTTTCGGGTGGGAGCCTCTTCAGGGCCACCGGGGCGCATGGGGCTCGGCTCATGGGACGCGCGCAAACATGGTCGGAGCAAAGCCTATCATTCCTCTGCAAGCCGTTGCACGCCGCCCCGAGGAACGCCCATGGTCTGTGATTTCGTGAAAGACATGCGCAGATGGAAGTTCCTGCGCGCATCTCCATGACCCGACTCCGGGTCGTGTCTCACGAACGCGCAGCCCTCTTTCCGTGGCGGGAGCCCGAAGGCCACCGCGCACACCGTGACGCATGTGTGCGACCGCGCACCGGGTGAAGCGAGGGACCCCGTGGCCCGCGTGTCAGGGGGGCCCGTGGCATCCTGGGCGCGATGCGCACGGGAATGCTCTGGAGGACAGGCTTCCTCGCTCCCGACGGCCCGATGAATCCCTCGAGGCGAGCAACTCGCCGGACTGGGGTCGAGCAGAGCCTCCTCGACCCCTCCGGCCGCCTGCGCCGGGTACAGCCCTCGGTGCCTACGCCCTGCTACTGGCTCGCGATCTCGTACGGTCTGAGCGACACCACCGCATTGCCGCGGGCTCCGCCATGGTTGGTGTAGGAGTGGTTCTTCTCCAGGGTGTAGTACGAGTCGACGTAGTCGTCGTCGTTGCTGAACCATTCACTGGGCATGCGGTCCACCAGGCCGCTGCCCAGGGCCACCAGGGCGGAGATTTCCGGCTGGCCCACGGCCGACAGGATCTGGCTCGCGACCGTGAACAGATAGCTCACCAGTTCCTGATAGTTGGTGTTGTCGTCGTGCTCCATGAGGACCACGTTCGCCGCCGCCCAGCGGTAACGGTCCCAGAAGATCAGGACTTGGTTCGGTGTGTAGGTCTTACCGTCTGTGTCCAGATAGGGCATGTCGACGATATCCAGCTGGGGCTCGTCGCGGCTGGGGTCGACTCCATTGACGATGGCATAGACCTCCGCGTTACCGGAGATCCAGGGCTCCTCGTCGTCGTTCAGGTAGATGCGGTCGAGCATCGTCACCGGCGTGCTGGTCGCCGCGGCGCTCACGCTCAGGACCGGCATGGGACGCTGGCCGAGGGCCACGAGGCGCTCGCGCATCAGCTTGATGCCCGCGACCAGGTCTCTCCGCGCGTCGATGTCCACCACGAACACCGGTTGTTCGGGCATGCGACGTACGTCAAGGCGGTGCACGCCGCCAAGGCGATCGAAGGCCTCGATGAATTGCCACTGGGAGTCATTCCCATCCGGCTCGTACGCATAGAGGGGCTCAACACCTTGCTTCAGCGCCGCCAGCATGGAGGCACTGGCCAGACGAAGCTGCAGAAGGCTGTCAACCTCGCGCTCGAGGCCCTTGAGTCGGCGAATGTTCAGGTCCGCCCGCTCTGCCACGGCCGTGACGGAGGCCTGGGCCGGCACCGTGCTCAGCCACTGCTTCAGGTCCACCGCGAGGCGCTCGTCGCTCAAGCGAGAGGTGAGCTCCCTTCGCAGCACCGCGTCCTGCTTCGCCAGGGTCAGCGCCAGCTCGCGCTTGTCGGCGGCCAGCGACACGCTGACGCGCTCTCGCAGCGCCGCTGAATTCAAGGCGGCGGCTCGGGCTTGGGGAGCTTCGCTCAGGCAAACGAACATCGCGATGACAATCCCTATCTGTTTCATTGGACTTTCCGTTGGGAGAGAGGGGAATGAGCCAGCAGCCGCGCGCGCACGGCTGCTGGCCCAGCACAATTGAACACGGCCCAAGCTCCTGAAAATAGAGAAAAGCAGGAATAATCGCTCACCGGCTCAGGCGGCGTTCGTGAAAGGTTGGACTGGGGCTTCGGCGCCATGGGATTGGCCATGGAGGGCACCTACGCCGGAGCGCGCCTGTCCGCCTTCGTCTCGGGCGCCTTGCAGCTGCTCTTCGCCACAATGGCCGCAAGGAGTCGGCTCTCGCGGCGCGCAAGCAGACCGCTCACGCGCCCGAGCCCCACAAGGCGTCCTTCCCCGTCATGGCCCTGGCCGCCCTCGGCGTGGGCGGACTCTCGGGACTCGTCGGGGGGCGGCGGTTTCCTCATCGTCCCGGCGCATCCTGCTACCGGCTCACCGCAAGTCACCCCCGTGCGCTGGAACCGCCGCGGCTCCTCGCATAAGCAGGGGCGGCTACCGGGCTGGACGAGGGGCACCTCGTGCCTCGGAGGCGTGCATGGCGATGAGCGCAACGAACGAGCCGTCGGCCAGTCCGCCGTTCTGGCTCCCACTCCTCGCGGGCCTTCCCATCACCCTCTGCATGGTGGTGATGGCGCTCCCCGCGCTGGGGGTGGGGCACGCCGTGGCGTATCGAGCGCTGTACCTCGTGGCCTATCTGGTGTGGTGCGTTCCGCTGACGGCCCTCCAGCGTGCGCTCTGGCGTCGGCGCATGCCCTGGTGGGCTTCAGCGCCCGTGCTGCTCGCGACCACCTACGCCATGTCGCTGGTGAACAACGCGCTCGGCGTGCTGCTGACGCAAGTGGCCGGCTGGGGCCTTTCGCCGTCCTTCAAGTGGACGAGCCTCTTCGGCGGGCTCGATGGCTGCTGGCTCGCGCTCATTGCCTTCTGCGCCATCCACGCCGTGGTGGCGTACTACGCCGAGCTGAAGCACGAGCAGGCCCGGCGCGAGGCGGCCATGTCCCTGGCACGGGATGCCGAGCTGCGGGCGCTGCGCTATCAGCTCCACCCCCACTTCCTGTTCAACACCCTCAACGCCATCTCCACCCTGGTCGCGGATGAGCGCAGCCGCGAGGCACGCCACATGCTGTCCAGGCTCGGGGAGTTCCTCCGGGCGACCCTGGATGGAGCGGACAGCCACGAGGTGGCGCTGGCCGACGAGCTCGCGCTGACGGAGACCTACCTGGACATCGAAAGGGTGCGCCTGGGAGAGCGGCTCGCGCTCAAGTGGAGCATCGGCCCGGATGTCCTGGATGCGCTCGTGCCGTACCTCCTCCTCCAGCCCCTGGTCGAGAATGCGATTCGCCATGGCATCTCGCTTCGGCGCCAGCCAGGGCGGCTGGAGGTCCAAATCATGCGTCAGGGCGACCGCCTGCACGTGCGCGTGGGGAACGATGGGGCACGAGAGGACGTGGCCCAGGCCGAGGAGGCCCGGCGCTCGTCGATGGTCGGACTCCGCAATGTCTCCGAGCGGCTCGCGAAGCTCCATCCAGGCAACCACACCCTCGAGGCGCGCCCGCGCGATGACGGCGGCTTCGACGTGGTCCTGGTCCTGCCATTCCGCGAAGGCGTGGTGCCTGGCCGTGAGGAGGCCGCCGCGTGATTCGGGTCGCCGTCATCGATGATGAGCCCCTCGCGCGCGGCGGTGTGAAGGTGCGGCTCGCCGCGCATCCCGACCTCGAGCTCGTTGGCGAGTACGGGGACGGGGTGTCGGCGCTCGAAGGCATCACCACGCACGCGCCCGACCTGGTGTTCATCGACGTGCAGATGCCTGGAATGAGCGGGCTGGACGTGCTCACCGCCCTGCCGGCGAAGCAGCGGCCGATGGCCATCCTGCTGACCGCCTACGAGCAGTTCGCCGTTCGCGCCTTCGAGGTCCACGCGCTCGACTACCTGCTGAAGCCCATCGATGACGACCGCTTCGCCGAGGCGCTCGAGCGAGCCCGCCAGGGGTATGCCTCTCGCTGTCGCGAGCTGGCGGAGCGCCGGGACCGCCGGCCCGAGGAGACCTTGGACCCGCCGGTGTACGCGACGCGTTTCGAGGTCCGCATCGGACGGCGCGTCGTCTTCATCGACGCGGCGGACGTGCAGTGGATTGAAGCGGACGGCGACTACGCCACCCTGCACGTGGGTGAGAGCACGTACCTGCTTCGAGAGTCCCTGAACCGGCTGTCCCAGCAGTTGGACCCGGCCCGCTTCGTCCGGGTGCACCGCTCGGCCATCGTCCGCATCGACTGCGTCGCGGAGCTGCGAGCGCTGTCCAACCGGGATGCCATGCTGCGGCTTCGCGACGGCACTCCGATTCGCGCCAGCCGCACCTATATCGAGCCGCTGCTCGAGCTCCTGCGGGGCCCGTCAGGCGCTGCCTCGCGCTGAGCTCGAACGGTTCGGCGCAAGCCGGGCACGGCTCGCAGAAGGGCGCTCCAGGGTGGCGCGGACCCTCGCTATGTCTGGGTTCAACCCACGAGGACATGACGATGGAGACCCACGACAACGTTGATACGGCCGGTGGCGGGCGATGGGGCGCGCCCGGGAAGACGAGGCTGGCGCTCATCGCCTCCGCACTGCTGACGGGATGCATGCCCGCCAGCAACACGGTTGCCGTGCGGCCCACTCAAGCGGGGGGCTCCACGCCGCTGGCCGCGCTGGAGCACGGGCTGCGGCCCACCACGCTGAAGGCCGGCGAGCCGTTGCCGGGTTGGTCCCTGCGGGAGCGCATGGCCCACTACCACGTGCCCGGCGTCGCCATCGCCGTGTTGAAGAATGGCGAAGTGGTGCACGCCGAGGGCTTCGGCCTGCGCGAAGCCGGCACCCACGATGCCGTCGATGCGGACACGCTCTTCAACGTGGGGTCCATCAGCAAGGTCATCACGGCGGCCGTCTCCCTGCGACTGGTGGCCCAGGGCACGGTCGACCTCGATGCGGGAGTCGACACCTGGTTGAAGTCCTGGCGCATTCCACCAGCTCCCGGGATTCCCAATCCGGTGGTGACGTTGCGCATGTTGATGTCACACACGGCGGGCCTCTCCGTTCATGGCTTCCCGGACTTTCTTCCCGGCGAGGCGCTGCCGACGTTGCTGGACACACTCGACGGAGTGTCACCGGCAAGAAACGCTCCGGTGCGTCTCCAGCACGAGCCCGGCCGGTACTACGACTATTCGGGTGGCGGGACCACGGTCGAGCAACAGGTCATCGAGGACGTCACCGGCTCGCGGCTCGAAGCCGTTGCACGTCACCAGGTCTTCGCTCCGGTGGGCATGAGCCGCAGCACGTTCGAGAGTCCCCTGTCGGCGGCACGGGGCAACATCGCCAAGGCGCATGATGGACAGGGCACACCCACGGCGCTGCCCCGGGGCTGGCAGACGTTTCCACAGGAGGCGGCGGCGGGCCTGTGGACGAGCGCGAAGGACCTGGGCGCATTCGTCGGCGCGTTGCTGAAGAGCTACCAGGGGCGGGGCGCGGTGCTGCCGCAAGCCCTGGCCACACAGATGATGACCGAGGTGTCGCCGGGCCGGCATGGCCTGGGCCCCCGGCTGGATGGCATGGGCGCGACTCGCATCTTCCATCACGGTGGCTCCAACGACAGCTACCACGCGTGGCTCGAGGGCTACCTGGAGACGGGTGATGGCTTCGTCATCCTGACCAACGGCGAGAATGGCTGGCAGTTGCGCACCGAGATTCGCAATGCGCTCTCGGATGCCCTCGGCCACGGCGTCAATCCGCTGGTCCGCACCCTCGCGGTGCCTCCGGGAGGCATGACGCCCGAGGACTATGCGGGCACGTACCGCGCCGATACCGCGGTTCCCATGGAGCATCGCGGCTCGCTCCTCGACATGTTCGATGTCGAGACGCTCGAAATCTCGGTCACCGCGGAGGGCATGTCGGTCAGCATCCCGGACGAGACGGGACGGCTCCTGCCGCTGACGCCGACGCGGTTCTTCGCGCCGACCGTCTTCGGCACCCAGTTCGAGTTTCATCGAGACGCCCACGGCACCGTCCGGGCCTTGAGCGTGGAGCTCGGCTCCTCGCGCGCCTACTACCGCCGCCAGATGCCGGGGCCCACGACCGAGCGCTGAACCGCGCGGTGATTTCCGTAGAGAAACCCGCCCCGAATCAACCCTGTCGACGCCCGGCTTCCCGGGCGCTGGAGAATCTCATGACCTTCTTCCGGCTCATGCTCGTCTGCCTGTTGTCTGTTCCTGTCTCGAGTCTGGCGGAACCGGACGATGTGGCGGCTCACACGCGGCGGATTGAAGCCGTGATTGAGGACTTCCGTACCGCCATCATCCACAAAGACAAGGAGCGATTCCTTGGACTGTTCCTGCACGAGCGCATTGCCTGGCAGTCCGTGCTGAGTGACGAGAGCCTTCCGCGCGTCCGTCGAAAGCGCCCTGACGCCACCAAGGTCCGGGTGGAGCCCGGGAACAATCACCTCGAGTTCATCGACTGGATTGTCTCGGGGAAGGAGCAGCGCGAGGAGAAGTTCTCCAACATCCGCATCGACACGGATGGCGAGGTCGCATCGGTCTCCTTCGACTACAGCTTCCACGTCGACGGACGGATGACCAACTCCGGCAGGGAGTCCTGGCACCTGGTGAATACGGGAGGAGGCTGGAAGATTGTCTCCGTCATCTGGTCCACGCGCCTTCCGCCAGAGCCCGCGAAGTAGCGACGTGGAGCGCACGCGTGCGGCTGCGCACCGTGTGAAGCGAGGGACCTCCTGGCGTGGGTGTCAGGCGGTCCAGTAGCATCGCGGTCACGATGCGCCCGGGAACGCTCTGGAGGTCAGGCATCCTCGCCGTGCTAGGCCTGGGCTGTTCGTCATCCCAGGTCTCCGACCCCGACATCGTGCGGCCGGCGCCCGGAGCGCCGTTCCTGGAGAAGATTCCCGGACCGCTGCTTGGGCCCTTCGACTCCTACTCGGATGCGCTCCTCTCGGCCTGCCAGCGGATTCTCTCGAAGCCCCATGCGAGTGCCGGGCGCAGGGACCATCAGGACTTCCAGACGCGATGGCGAGTCTCCAGCGAGTACTGTGCCTGGCTGTATTACACACCGGACCAGCAGTACGTCGTCAGCAAGCTGACGGACCAGTCGAGGGTGGACCCCACGCAGCGCAGCAAGAGTTGTCTCCTGCCCTCAACAGTCGAGGATGCGCGCTACCCGCCCGACAGCATCAAGTACGTCTATGCCCTCCACAATCATCCGTACGGAAGTGAGCTCACGGACCGCGATATCCGCTTCATCATCTCGGAGGGCGCGGCGCATGGTTTCGAGGTGGAAACGAGGGATGGACGACTCCGGCTCTCGGTGGTGGCGTTCTTCTCCAACCATGTCGCGGAGCCCAGGTGTGATGGCTTCCACCAGTACATTCCGATGACGGGGCAACTGCTGAAGTGGACCCGGGCGGAGGGCGGATGGAGTTGCGAGCAGACGGGCTCCGTCGTGTGGAACTCCGATGACGGGGAGGACTTCTCCATCCGCAAGATGAGTCAGCCTTGCACGGGGAGGAGTCCTCCATGAGGCGTCTGCGTGTTGTCGCTGCTGCCGTGGTGCTCTCCGGTTGCGTGCGGGCTCCGGGGTGGCACCCAACCTCCATCGAGGAAGACACCTCCATCGTCTTCCCCAACTTCCACGAGCACGCGGCAACACGGGCCGGTGCGGAGGGCCAGCCCTACGAGTTGGACGGTGCAACGCTCCAGGCCCTCTCGGTCGCGGCCAATGACTTCCTGCCACCTGACGCGCGGGAGAAGTCCTGCTGGAATCGACAGGAGTCGTACCTCTATCGGGTCATCAAGCAGGGGGGCCTCATCTTCGTGGACATCAGCGCCGACCCTGGTGCCTGTCAGCCCGGTCCGCGGATGCTGGATGGCGGAGTGAAATACGCCATCAACCCCGATGGTCGCATCCTCCGCCGTCTCTTCGATGGTGAACCCGAGGCGCTTCCCATTCCCGAGGTCGCGGACGCGGGGCCATCGTCATCCACGCCTGTGCCGGCCAGCCGGATCGGCGATACCTCATGGGGTGAGCCGCAGCCTCTGCCTCCGCGCTGGTTGGACGGAGGCTCTGGAAGGACGTCTTCAGTCGACGGTGGCACGTAGCGCCCGGCCCACGCGCTTCGCTCGGGAAGGCGGGGCGGGCGCCACGGCCATCCGCTCAGGGCTTCGTCGCCGCCGTGCCGCCGCACTTCGCCTGGTAGCGCTGGAGCCGCTGCATGAGCAGCTGTCGCGCCGCGTCCGAAGTGTTCTCGTGCAGCATGTCCAGCGCGCGCCGCTGCATTCCCAGCGCCTCCGGGCAGCGGTCGAGCTGGAACAACAACGCCGCAAACGTGTCCAGGATGGCCGGGTCTCCTGGCTCCAGTGACACCGCCTTCTGCGCCGCCGCGAGCCCCTTCGCCGGCTCCTGTCGCTGCACGTAGTACCACGCCAGGTTGTTCAGGATGCGCGCGTCGTCCGGCAGCAGCTCCGCCGCACGCTTGCGCGCCTCCTCGAGCTCCTTCGCCTCGGCGCCCTCCGCCCCCAACTCCTCAGCCAGCAGGTCCCACGCACGGCCGTTGTCCGGATTCGCCTTCACCACCTCCCGCACCGAGTCCAGGGACACCGTGTTCCCTTCGAGCCCGGCCGCCACAATCGTGGCGCTGACGCTCATGGGGTTCTCCTTCAACCCCTGCGCCGCCTCCCGCTTCGCGTGCTCCTGGCGCTGCTCCTGCGTCAGCGCTCCCGGCGCCCGTAGGTACAGGGTGGCCCGGATGGCGTGCACGTCCGCGGCGTCCAGCGGCCGCACGTCCACCTGCGTCGGCACCGGCGGCAACTCCATGGTGAGGACGCTGTAGCGCCCGCCCGTGGCGTACGTCACGATTCCGCTCTCCCAGTCCTGCACGCCCTGGAACGAGGCCTCGAAGGCCCGCCTCGGCTCCTCGGCGCGCGCCAGCCGCATCTGGAAGTCCTCGAAGCGCTCCGGGTACATGTTCATCAGGTAGTGCACCCACATCCACGCGGAGGCGTAGTGCGCCTGCTGCTCGCTCTGGCTCTGCAGGCCCCGCTGCTCCCAGTTCCAGAGGTCCTCGAGCGGAAGGATGCCGTGCTCGCGCACGTAGCCCAGGTTCCACCGCTGGGGCCGGCCGAGCACCACCTCGTTGGTGCTGACCTTGATGTGAATCGTCTCCAGGTACTGCGCAAGTCCCTCCGCCAGCCAACGGGGCTGGCGCAGCAGCACGAAGGTGCTCAGGTAGTGCGCCAGCTCGTGCGTCTGGAGGCGCAGGTCCGGCGAGTCATCGAGCACATAGCCATTGCCCGCCATGGCCATCAGCGGCCCCCGCTCCGTGGTGCCCGCGAAGCCAGCCGCGTGGCCCTGGGTGAACTCGTCGAGCTCGTCCTGGTTGCGCACCAGGATGACCTGCACCGTTCCGGGCGGGTCGAAGTCCGGGCCCCAGGCCAGCAGCAGCGCGCGCCGGTACTTCTCCAGCTCCATCGCCGTGGTCTTCGCCGCGTCGGGCGACAGGTTCGTCTGGATGTGGAAGTGGGCGCTCCGGACCTCGGACCAGGGACGCCCGCCCTCCTGCGGGCAGAGGGCCCGTGTCCCCGCGCAGCCCGTGGCAATCACCAAAGACAGACACGCCAACGCCATGCTCGATTTCATGTGCGGCGTTCTGCCACGGGTGTCGTGGTCTTGAACAGGGGCGCTCCGTCGCAATTCAAGACACCGCCGCGGTAGACTCCCGCTCATGCCCGTCCAAGTCGTCGAAGGAGACCTGCTCGAACAGAAGGTGGAGGCCATCGTCAACGCGTGGAACCGGAACATCATCCCCTGGTGGCTGCTGATGCCGCAGGGCGTGTCCGGAGCCATCAAGCGCAGTGCGGGGCTGGGCCCCTTTCGCGAGCTGGCTCGCGTGGGGCCGATGCCGCTCGGCTCGGCGGTGGTGACGTCCGGGGGGCGGCTTCCCCACAAGGCCATCATCCACGTCGCCGGCATCAACATGTTCTGGAGGGCATCCCAACGTTCCATCCAGGACTCCGTGCGCAACGCTTTGGCCCGTGCCCGTGAGTACGGGCTGTACTCCCTGGCGTTCCCGCTCATCGGCGCCGGCTCGGGAGGCTTCGATGAGGATCGCGCCCTGGAGTTGATGCGCCAGGTCCTGGATGCCGAGGCCGGTGAGCTGGACGTGCGCGTGGTCCGCTTCCACCGCGGCTGAGCCACCCCGCGCGGACTTCAACCGGGTCACGAAACTCACGTATGCTGCTGGAAGCGGCCGGCAGCCTCGGAGTCTTCGCGTTGAACCCCCTCTCGTTCTCGGATTCCACCCGCCGTGTCCGCACGGTGCGCGGTGCACTGTGTCTCGGCTGGCTCGCTCTCTGCCTCGCTCTCGCGGGGTGTCCCGGTGAGCCGGACGGGCCGCTCCGTGAGATGGAAGTGGGCACGGGCCTCAGCTTCATGCCCATCGAGGAGGGCGCCACGCTGGAGCTGAACTCCGGCGGGCAGGGCAGCCAGCACGTCTTCGTCTCGCTGCGCGCCTGGGAGCTCACCAACATGAAGTCCGAGGTGAAGCTGTCCCTGGAGCGCGTCTCCGACGGAGAGCAGCTCTCGGCGCCCTACAAGGTCAACCTGCGCTTCAGCCGAGGCATGCAGGAGGGCGAGCCCGCGACGCTCGAGGGACTGCTGCTCGTCGTCACCGACCCGGCCGAGGCCGTGGGCCGCGAGGTCCGCATCAACGCCTCCTTCGAGAGCGACGACGGCGAGCACGGCACCGACTCGCGCACCGGCACGCTCCAGTGGGCGGAGAACGCCTTCCCGTAGGCCCGACGTCGCACCCTCGCAGCAGTCCCACACCCCTCGCGAAACGCAGGAGTCGCTCATGCCGCGGCATCCCCACACCCCTTCCACGCCACGGGTCCGTCCGCGCCGTGGCCTCTTCCTCTCCCTCATGCTGGGCGCGCTGCTCACCGGCTGCCCGGACGAGCCCGACCCCATACCGGAGCCGCTCGTCTGGGCCACCGTGGCGCAGGTGCGTCCGGAGGCTCTGCTGGGCATCTCCGGCCGCTCGGCGAAGGACGTGTGGGCGGTGGGCGCGGACCGGGGCCAGGGCCCCAGGGTGCTGCACTACGACGGCACCGCGTGGAACGAAGTCCTCACGGGCCTGCGTGGAGACCTGTGGTGGGTGCACGCCTTCCCGGATGGCCCGGTGCTGATGTCCGGAGGAAACGCCACCGTCCTCCGCTACGAGAACGGTGCCTTCACGCGCATGCACACGCCGGGGCTCGCGCGGCACACGGTGTACGGCGTCTGGGGCTCGCGGCCGGATGACCTGTACGCGGTGGGTGCCATCTCCGACCGGAGCGGCTTCATCTGGCACTACGACGGCACGCAGTGGAGCGAGCTGCCGCTGCCGCTCGCGGACCTGCCGCGCACGGCGGACGGAGACATCCCCGGCTTCTTCAAGGTGTGGGGCACCGGAAGCGACGTGTACGTGGTGGGCGCGCAGGGCGTGGTGATGCGCTCGCGCGGAGGCGGTGCCTTCACGGTGATTCCCACCGGCACCACGAGCCGTCTCTTCACGGTGCACGGCGGCGGAGGTGTCGTCGTGGTGGTGGGCGGCGAGGGGCAGGGTGAAATCCTGGAGCTGGACGAGACCGCCGGCCGCTTCGTGAGCCGCGCGCCCGAGGGCACTCCGCTCATGCAGGGTGTGTCCATCTCCGGCGACGGCACCGGCTGGGCCACGGGCTTCCGAGGAGAAATCTACCGGCGCTCGGAAGGGAAGTGGGCGCAGGCGGACATCGAGGTCACCGCGCCGGTGGAGTCGCTGCACGCTGCCTGGACGGACCCGGAGGGCGGCGTGTGGGCCGTGGGCGGAAACGTGCTGTCAGGCGGGCTGGACGCCGGTGCGCTGTTGCACCGCGGCGCGGAGGTGCCCCTCGTGCACGAGGTGGTGACACCGCTTCCCGTGCCGGTGGTGTGCCCGAATGAGGCGGTGGACCCGCGTCCCTCGGGCAGCATCGCGCGCCGCTGGAACGAGCAGCTCCTCAATGCCATCCGCCGCGACATCCCGCGTCCGACGGTGCACGCGCGCAACCTGTACCACGTGTCCGCGGCCATGTGGGACGCGTGGGCCGCATACGACGCGACGGCGGACGGCGTCTTCGTGCACGAGAAGTACACCGCGCAGGACCTCGCGGTCGCGCGGGCGGAGGCCATCAGCTACGCGGCCTATCGCGTGCTCGTGCACCGTTACGCGAAGGCCACGGGTGGGGCCGTCTCCGCGGCGTGCTTCCGTGAGTTCATGGGGCGGCTCGGCTACGCGCCGGACGACACGGTGACGACGGGGGACAGCCCGCGAGCCCTGGGCAACCGCATCGGCCAGGCCATCATCAGCATGGGCGCGGACGACGGGGCCAACGAGCAGAACGACTACAAGGACACCACTGGCTTCCAGTTCGTGAATGCGCCCCTGGTGGTGGACTCGCCGCAGGTGACGCTGGCGGACCCCTCGGTGTGGCAGCCGCTCAACCTCGCGGTGTCCGTCACGCAGAACGGCATCATCACGACGTCGGGCGTGCAGGGGTACATCGGCGCGCACTGGAAGAACGTGACGCCATTCGCGCTGAAGCGGCCGGAGGGCGGCGGGCTGTACCGGGACCCGGGAGCGCCGCCGGTGTTCGGCGCGGAAATGCGCTCGCACGTGGTGGAGGTGCTGCGCAAGGAGAGCTGGCTCGGCAGTGACGAGCTGATGGACACGTCGCCCGGCTCGCTCGGCAACAACAACCTGGGAACGAATGACGGCACCGGCCGCGCGGTGAACCCCATCACCGGCCAGCCGTATGCACAGCGCCTGGTGCGGCGCGGGGACTTCGGCCGCGTGCTCGCGGAGTTCTGGGCGGATGGTCCGAAGTCGGAGACGCCGCCGGGACACTGGAACGTGCTCGCCAACGGCGTGGCGGATGCGCCGGGCTTCTCGCGGCGCCTGTTCGGCACGGGCCCCGAGTTGGACCCGCTGGAGTGGGACGTGAAGGTGTACCTCGCGCTCAACGGCGCGGTGCACGACGCGGCCATCGTCGCGTGGGAGGTGAAGCGGGCCTTCATCGCCGCGCGGCCGCTCTCGCTGATTCGCTACATGGGGAAGCTGGGCCAGTCCACGGACCCGAGCGGCCCGGCGTACAACGCGGATGGCCTGCCGCTGGTGCCGGGGCTCATCGAGGTGATTACGGCGGAGAGCTCGGCGCCGGGACAGCGGCATGCGCACCTCGCGCGCTTCGTGGGGCAGGTGGCGGTGCACGCGTGGCGGGGCGAGCCGGGAGACCGGAAGAACGAGGTGGGTGGCTCGGGGTGGATTCGCGCGGTGGAGTGGATGCCGTATCAGCTCCGCACCTTCGTCACGCCGGCCTTCCCGGGCTTCATCTCCGGGCACAGCACGTTCAGCCGCGCCTCCGCCGAGGTGCTCACCGCGCTCACCGGCAGCGAGTACTTCCCCGGCGGCCTGGGCGAGTTCGTCGCGGGCGCCAACGCCTACCTCACCTTCGAGCGTGGCCCGTCCACCGAGGTGCGGTTGCAGTGGGCCTCGTACTACGACGCCGCGGACCAGGCGGGACAGTCGCGCCTGTGGGGTGGCATCCACGTGACGCCGGATGACTTCATCGGCCGCCGGTTGGGCAGCAAGGTGGGCCTGTCATCCGTGGCCCGCGCGCGCACGTTCTTCGACGGAACCGCGGTTCCCTGAAACGACGACGGGCCCCGCTGCGTGAGAGCGGGGCCCGTGCGGGGACTTCCGCGCGGTCTACTTCTTCTCGCCGCTGAGGATGCGCGGGGCCTGCGCGCGGTGGAAGCCCTCGTAGGGCTTGGAGGCGGTGGTCTCCTCCAGCGGGTAGATCTTCGTGTTGCACGAAGCGCCACCGTCAATCTTGATGCACGAGCCGGTGATGAACGCGGCGGCATCGGTGAGCAGGAAGACGATGGCGGCGCTCACCTCGGACTCGGTGGCCAGTCGATTCAGCGGCACTTCCTGCTTGAGCAACGGAATCAGCGCCTTGACGCCCTCGTCCTGGTAGCTGTCCATGCCGCTCGAAGTCACCCAGCCGGGAGCCACGGCGTTGACGCGCACGCCGGACGCGGCCCACTCGACGGCGGACGTCTCCGTCAGGTTCATCATGCCCGCGCGCGCCGCGCCCGAGTGCCCCATGCCCGGCATACCGCCCCAGAAGTCCGCGAGCATGTTGACGATGGAGCCGCCATGGCTGCTCATCGACTGGAGGTACACCTCGCGAGCCATCAGGAATCCGCCCGTGAGGTTGGTGGACACCACCGCGTCGAAGCCCTTCTTCGAGATGGCCGCCAGCGGCGAGGGGAACTGACCACCCGCGTTGTTGACGAGGCCGTGAATCTGCCCGCGCGCCGCGACGATGCGCGCCACGGTCTCCTTCACGCCGTCCTCGTTGCGGATGTCGAGCACCTCCAGCGAGCACTGGCCGCCGTCCTCGCGAAGCTCCGCCGCGACGGCCTCCAGCTTGTCCGCCTTGCGGCCCACGAGGACGACGTGCGCGCCCAGCGACGCCAGCTCGTGCGCGGTGCAGCGGCCGATGCCGCTCCCGCCACCCGTCACGATGATGTTGCGGTCCTTGAAGCAGCCCGGCGCGAAGAGAGAGCGGTAGCCCATGTCACCTCCAGATGTGGCGTGTTCCTGAAAGTCGAATCGTCAGTCCCTGCGCGAGCCCGGCGTGCGCCGGGCCTTGAGCGCCGCGTCCAGCGTGCGGGCCCACCGGTGGAGCACCTTCTTCCGGCGCGCGCTGTCGTCGTGCAGCAGGTTCGCCAGCGCGAGCCCGCGGATGAGGTCCAGCGTGGCCTGCACCAGCTCGCGGACCTCCGGGTCCTTGTCGTCCACGTCGAGCAGCTTCACCGTGAGCCGGTGCACCTCGCGGCCGGTGCGCGCCTCCAGCGGCGTGAGCTGCGCGCGGAGCTCCGGGTCCGCCGCCGCGGCCACCCAGAGCTGCACGGCGGCGATGAAGAGAGGGCTCGTGTAGATGCCCGCGAGCATGTGGAGGATGGCCTCCGTCCGCCGCTCGTCCGCCGGCAACTGCGCCGAGCGGCGGAGCACCTCCTCCGCCTGCTGGCTGCCGACGTACTCCACCGCCGCCGCGACGAGGTCCGCGCGGGTGGGGAAGTGGTGCTGGCATGCGCCGCGAGACACACCCGCGCGCTCGGCAATCACGGTCATGGTGGCGCCCGCCCACCCCAGCTCGCGGAGGGCGCCAATCGCCGCCTCCATCAGCCGCTGGCGGGTGACGCGGCTGCGCTCCTGCTCCTGTCTGCCCGTCGCGCCGGATGACTCACTCACACCCTGGAGGATGAAAGTCGGTCCGGAAAAAAGCAAGCGCGCTTGCTTTTTTTGACGCGGGCTCCCACACTGCCTGCGACTCTGGATGGAGAAAGCATGAGCGCGTCCCCCCTGCGTGTCGGCAATGCCTCGGGCTTCTACGGAGACCGCTTCTCGGCCGTGAAGGAGATGCTGGAGGGCGGGCAGCTCGACGTCCTCACGGGCGACTACCTCGCCGAGCTGACGATGTTGATTCTCGGCCGGGACAGGATGAAGGACCCGGCCACGGGCTTCGCCAAGACGTTCCTCAAGCAGATGGAGCAGTGCCTGGCGCTGGCCTTGGAGAAGAAGGTCAAGGTCGTCGCCAACGCGGGAGGGCTGAACCCGGCGGGGCTCGCCGCCGCGCTGCGCGAGGTGGCGGGCAAGCTCGGCGTGAAGGCGAAGATTGCGCACGTGGAGGGAGACGACCTCTCCGGCAGCGCGGATGAGCTCGGGTTCGGCAGCCCCATCACCGCCAACGCGTACCTGGGCGCGTGGGGCATCGCCGAGTGCCTGCGCGCGGGCGCGGACATCGTCGTCACCGGACGCGTGACGGACGCGTCGCTGGTGGTGGGCCCGGCGGCGGCGCACTTCGGATGGAAGAAGGATGAGTGGGACAAGCTGGCCGGAGCCATGGTCGCCGGCCACGTGCTGGAGTGCGGCACGCAGGCGACGGGCGGCAACTACTCGTTCTTCACGGAGGTGGACGCGCGCCGGCCCGGCTTCCCGCTGGCGGAGCTTCACGAGGACGGCAGCTCGGTGATTACGAAGCACCCGGGCACGGGGGGCGCGGTGACGGTGGACACGGTGCTCGCGCAGCTCGTGTACGAAATCACCGGGGCCCGGTACGCGGGGCCGGACGCGACGGCGCGCTTCGACAGCATCTCGCTGTCCTCCGAAGGCAAGGACCGCGTCCGCATCTCCGGCGTGCGCGGTGAGCCGCCGCCTCCCACGTTGAAGGTGTGCCTCAACAACCTCGGCGGATATCGCAACGAGGCGAACTTCGTCCTCGTCGGGCTCGACATCGAGGAGAAGGCCCGCCTCGTCCGAGCGCAGCTGGAAGCGGCGATGAAGCACAAGCCGAAGGAGGTCCACTGGACGCTCGTCCGCACGGACCGCGAGGACGCGGCCACGGAGGAGCAGGCCGCCGCCTTCCTCCGCGTGGTGGTGAAGGACGCCGACCAGAAGCTGGTGGGCCGCGCCTTCAGCGGCGCCGCGGTGGAATTGGCGCTCGGCAGCTACCCGGGCTTCACCATGACGGCGCCGCCGTCGGACGGTGCGCCGTACGGCGTCTACACGCCGGCCTACGTCGATGCGCGCAAGGTGGAGCACGTCGCCGTGCTCCCGGATGAGACGCGCACCGTGATTCCGCCCTCGGAGAAGACGCTGGCCCTTGCTCCCGTGGAGCCGTCCGAGCTTCCGGCGCCTCTGCCTTCAGGGCCGACGCGCCGCGTACCGCTGGGCCGCATCGTCGCCGCGCGCAGTGGGGACAAGGGCGGCACCGCGAACATCGGCGTCTGGGCGAGGACGGACGAGGCGTGGCGCTGGCTCGCGCATACGCTCACGGTGGAGAAGCTGCGCGAGCTGCTCCCCGAAACGGCCGCGTTCCCGATTGAGCGTCACGTCTTCCCGCACCTGCGGGGGCTGAACTTCGTCATCGACGGAATCCTGGGTGAGGGCGTGTCGTCGTCCACGCGCTTCGACCCGCAGGGCAAGGCGCTGGGTGAGTGGCTCCGCTCGCGTCACATGGACATTCCCGAGTCACTGCTGCGCGAAGGGCAGGGGTGAGAGCAATGCCGAGAATCACGTCCCGAATCGACCCGGGCTCCGAGGTCTTCAAGGCCCAGCGCACGGACATGCTCGCGCGCGTCGCAGAGCTGCGCGAGGTGGAGGCCAAGGTCCGCAACACGGAGCTCCAGGCGCGAGAGAAGTTCCACAAGCGCGGTCAGCTCCTCCCGCGTGAGCGGCTGACGCTCCTGTTGGACCGGGGCTCGCCGTTCCTCGAGCTGTCCACGCTGTGCGGCTTCGGCTACCACGACGACACCGATGGCTCGCTGGCGGGCGGCAACAGCATCATCGGCATCGGCTACGTGTCCGGCGTGCGGTGCATGGTGTTCGTGAATAACTCCGCCATCAAGGGCGGCACCGCGTCGCCATGGGGCGTGCAGAAGGCCCTGCGCGCGCAGGAGATGGCGCTGGAGAACAAGCTCCCGCTGGTGTCGCTGGTGGAGAGCGGCGGCGCCAACCTCATGTACCAGCAGGAGATCTTCATCCCTGGTGGTGAGACCTTCTACAACCAGGCGAGGCTGTCGGCGGCGGGCATTCCGCAAGTCACGGTGGTGCACGGCTCCAGCACCGCGGGCGGCGCGTACCTGCCGGGCCTGTCCGACTACGTCGTCATGGTGAAGAAGAAGGCCAAGGTCTTCCTCGCCGGCCCGCCGCTGCTCAAGGCCGCGACGGGTGAGATTGCGACGGACGAGGAACTGGGCGGCGCGGAGATGCACGCCACGGTGGCGGGCACGGCGGACTACCTCGCGGAGGACGACGCGGACGGCATCCGCATCGCGCGCGAAATCGTGGCGAAGCTCGGGTGGAACGCGCAGCTTCCGCGTGAGTCGCAGGCGTCCTACGCGGAGCCGCTCTACTCGCCCGACGAGCTGTGCGGCGCGATTCCCGGGGACTACCGCAAGCCGTACGACTGCCGCGAGGTGATTGCGCGCATCGTGGACGGCTCGGAGTTCGCCGGCTTCAAGGACGAGTACGACCCGCACACGGTCTGCGGGCGCGCGAGCATCTTCGGGATGCCCGTGGGCATCATCGGCAACAACGGGCCGATTACGCCGAAGGGCGCGACGAAGGCGGCGCAGTTCATCCAGCTCTGCTGCCAGTCGGACACGCCGCTCATCTACCTGCAGAACACGACGGGCTACCTGGTGGGCACGCAGCCGGAGCAGGGCGGCATCGTGAAGCACGGCTCGAAGATGATTCAGGCGGTGGCCAACGCGACGGTGCCGCAACTCACGCTGCTCATTGGCGGCGGGTTCGGCGCGGGCAACTACGGCATGTGCGGCCGGCCCTTCCACCCGCGCTTCATCTTCGCGTGGCCCAACTCGCGCACCGCCGTCATGGGCGGCGAACAGGCGGCGAAGGTGATGTCGATTGTCTTCGCCGAGAAGCTCGCGCGGCGCGGCGAGGTGGTGGACGAGGAGGGCATTCGCGCCTGGTGCCAGCCCATCATCGACCAGTTCGACAAGGAGTCGCACCCGTTCAACTGCAGCGCACGGCTGTTCGATGACGGGCTCATCGACCCGCGCGACACGCGGCGGGTGCTCGGCTTCACCCTGTCGGTGTGCCGCGAGGCGAAGCGGCGCGAGCTCAGGCCCAACACCTTCGGCGTCGCACGCCTGTGAGAGGGACGGACCCGCATGCAGCGATTTAAGAAAGTCCTCGTCGCCAACCGCGGCGAGATTGCCGTCCGGGTGATTCGGACCTGCAAGAAGCTGGGCTACCGCACCGTCGCGGTGTTCTCCGAGGCGGACCGCGCGGCGCCGCACGTGCTCGCGGCGGACGAGGCGGTGCCCATCGGCCCATCGCCCGCGAGGGAGTCGTACCTCGTCATCGAGAAGCTCATCGCGGCGGCGAAGGCGTCGGGCGCCGATGCCATCCACCCGGGCTATGGGTTCCTCTCGGAGAACGCGGAGTTCGCCCGCGCGTGCAAGGACGCGGACGTGGTGTTCATCGGCCCGGGTGCCGAGGCGATTGCCCTGATGGGCAACAAGCGGCAGGCGAAGCTGCGGATGCTCGCGGCGGGCGTGCCGTGCATTCCCGGCTACGAGGCCACCAACGCGGATGACGACACGCTGGCGAAGGAAGGCGAGCGCATCGGCTTCCCGCTGATGGTGAAGGCGGCGGCGGGTGGTGGCGGACGCGGCATGCGGCTCGTGCACGAGCCGGCGAAGCTGCGCGAGGCGCTGAAGTCCGCGCGCTCGGAGGCGACGAATGCCTTCGGGAGCGGAGAGCTGATTCTGGAGCGGGCCGTCATCGGCGCGCGCCACGTGGAGCTGCAGGTCTTCGCGGACGAGCACGGCAACGCCGTCCACCTGGGCGAGCGCGACTGCTCGGTGCAGCGGCGGCACCAGAAGATTGTGGAGGAGAGCCCGTCTCCCGCCGTGAATCCGGCGCTGCGTGCCCGCATGGGCGAGGTGGCGGTGACGGCGGCGAAGGCCATCGGCTACCGGGGCGCGGGGACCATCGAGTTCCTGCTCGCGCCGAATGGCGAGTTCTACTTCATGGAGATGAACACCCGCCTCCAGGTGGAGCACCCGGTGACGGAGGCGATTACCGGGCTCGATTTGGTGGAGTGGCAGCTCCGTGTCGCGGCAGGTGAGCGACTGCCGCTGACGCAGGAGCAGGTGTCGTGGTCCGGGCACGCGATTGAGGTGCGTCTCTGCGCGGAGGACCCGGCGAACAACTACGCGCCGCAGACGGGGCGGTTGCTGACGTGGCGACTGCCGTCGCGCGAGGGTGTGCGCATCGACTACGGCGTGCGCGAGGGGCAGGACATTCCGCCCTTCTATGACTCGATGCAGGCGAAGGTGATTGCACACGGGCCGGACCGCGAGACGGCGCGGCGGCGGCTCGTGGAGGCGCTGCACGAGCTGACGGTGTTCGGTGTCACCACGAACAAGAACCTGTTGTTGTGGGTGCTCGGGCACGTGGCGTTCAGCTCGGGTGAGTACGACACGGGGTTCATTCCGAAGTACGCGGACTCCGTGACGCTGGATGCGCTGTACCGGACGCACGCGAAGGAGCTGGCCCTGGCGGGCGCGGCGCTGTTCCACGCGGAGGCGCTGAAGCTCGCGAGCGAGGCGGGACTGGATGCGTCGCTGGTGAACTGGAACACGGCGCACTCGACGCAGCCGGTGCGACTGACGCTCGCGAGCCGGGAGCGCGAGGAGCACGTCACCGTTCGGGCCGTGGACTCGGCGCGGTACGAGGTCGAGGTGGGGGCCGAGAAGTTCGACCTCGCGATTCTCGCGATGGCGGACGGGGTGCTGGACTACGCCGTGGCGGGTGCGCGCGGGCGTGCGCGGTACTCGCGGGATGGGGACACGTTCTGGTTGGATTCGGGGCACGGGGCGCATGCCGTGTCGGACGTGACGTTCCGCCCGCCGTCGAAGTCGGATGGCGCGGGGAGCGGCCGGCTCGTGGCGCCGATGGACGGGCGCATCATCCGCGTGGACGCGCAGCCCGGTGCGGCGGTGAAGGCGGGACAGGTGCTCGCCGTGCTGGAGGCGATGAAGATGGAGTTCCAGGTCGTCGCCGACGTCGCGGGCACGGTGGAGGCGGTGAACGTCAGCGTGGGTAGCCAGGTCGCCGCTCGGCAGGTGCTGGTGGTGCTGACGCCGGAGGGGAAGCCGCAACCCGCCTGACGTGGAACGAACGTTCCTTCTGCGGGCCCGTCAGAACCGAGACGGTTGGTCCGATGCAGCATTGCCGGGTGCGCACCGCCCGGTTAATTCCGCGCCTCATGCGAGCCATGGTCCTTCCCCGCTTCGGCGGGCCCGAGCTGTTCGAAGTTCGTGACGTTCCGACGCCCACTCCCGGTCCCGGACAGGTGCTCGTCCGGGTTCTCGTCTCCGGCACGAATCCCGTGGACGCGAAGCTGCGGCACGACGGGACGTGGGCGGGCATCCAGCCTCCCGCCGTCATCGGCTATGACGCCTCGGGCGTCGTCGAGCAGGTCGGCCCGGGTGTCACCGACTTCAAGCCCGGCGACGAGGTCTTCTACACGCCGGAAATCTTCCACAACCCGCACGGCACCTACGCGGAATTCAACGTCGTCCCCGCGAGCATCATCGCCAAGAAGCCACCGAGTCTCTCGCACGAGGAGGCCGCCGCTGTTCCGCTGGCCGGAGGCACGGCGTGGGACGCGCTGGTGCGGCGGATGCAACTCCGAGTCGGTGAGACGGTGCTCATCCACGGTGGCGCGGGCGGCGTGGGCTCGTTCGCGGTGCAGATTGCGAAGGCGCTGGGAGCGCGTGTGCTGGCGACCTCCGGCCCGGACAACCTGGAGACGCTGCGCAAGCTCGGCGCGGACGTGGTCATCAACTACCGCAGTGACGACCCGGCGCAGGTTGCGCTGCGCGAGACGGGCGGGCAGGGCGTGGACGCGGTCTTCGACACCGTGGGCAAGAACATGATTCCGAGCATGCCGGCGACGCGGCCGGGGGGACGGCTCGCGACCATCCTCGGCTTCAGCGGGGACGTGTCCGCCTTCTACCCGCGCAACCAGACGATTCACGGCGTCTTCCTCACGCGCGAGCGGCGCCGGCTGGAGGAGATGTCCGTCCTCCTCGAGCGCAAGCAGATGAAGCCACTGGTGGAGCGCGTGCTCCCGCTGGAGAAGGTGGGCGAGGCTCACCGCGTGCTCGACTCGGGGCACGGGCGCGGCAAGGTGGTGCTGACCGTCGGGAAGAAGTAGGTGCACTGGCCGGGCTGAGCCGTGCAGGCTGTCTCTCTCGGAGGCAGCTCGCATGGCAACACGGCGTCAGCAGGCGGCACGACGCGTTCTCATCCAGGGGCCTCGGGTGTTCCTCCGGGCTCCGCGCGCGGAGGACCGTGAGGCATACCTCGCGGCCACCCGCGCGAGCCGAGCCTTCCACCGGCCCTGGGTGGCACCGCCCACCACGCGCGAGGCATTCGAGGCGTATCTCCAGCGCAACGAACGCGAGGACTTCGAGGCCCTGCTCGCGTGTGAGCACGAGTCCAGACACATCATCGGCTGCTTCAATCTGAGCCAGATATTCCGGGGCGGCTTCCAGAATGCGTATCTCGGCTACTGGGCCGTCCATGGCTTCGAGGGGCGCGGGCTGATGACGGAGGCGCTGCAGCTCGTCCTCGCGCACGCATTCCGGACGCTGAAGCTCCACCGCGTGGAGGCCAACATCCAGCCGGAGAACGTCGCGTCGAAGGCGCTCGCCGAGCGGGCGGGCTTCCGGCTCGAAGGGTTCTCACCCCGCTACCTCAAGGTCGCTGGCCGCTGGAGGGACCACGAGCGCTGGGCCATCACCCGCGAGGACTGGCGCTCAGCTCCGCGCAGTGCCCGCTGACTCGCGCGACGAGCCGAGCCACAGCGCCAGGAGCCCCGCGACACACAGCGCCGCGCCCGCTGCACAGACACCCGTCCAGCCTGCTCGCGTCCACGCCGTCGTGCCCAGCCACGAGCCCGCCGCGCCGCCCGCGAAGTACGTCACCATGTACACGGTATTGAGCCGGCTGCGCGCCTCCGGCTTCAGCGAGTACACGCGCGTCTGGTTGGAGATGTGGTTCGCCTGCGCGCCCAAATCGAGCAGCACCACGCCCAGGGCAATCCCCCACAGCCACCGTCCCAGCGGCCACATCACCACGAAGGACAACAGCAGCACGGTGATGGCCAGCGCGTTGATGCGCCGGTCTCCCTTCACGTCCGCGTAGCGTCCCACCAGCGGCGCAATCATCGCGCCCGCCACGCCCACCACGCCGAACATGCCCGTCACCTGCGGCCCGTAGTGCTCCGGCAGACTCTGGAGGTACAGCGCCAGCGTGGACCAGAACACGCTGAACGCGCCGAACGTCAGCGCGCCCAGCAGCGAGTGCAGCCGCAGCACGGGCTCGGTGCGAGTCAGGTGTCCCAGTGAGCGAAGCAGCGCGGGGTACGGCATCTCCGCCATCGGCGGCTGCGAGGGCAACATGAAGCGCAGCGCCGCCCCGAGCGCGAGCATCAGCCCCGCCGCAATCCAGAACATGGCCCGCCAGCCCAGGTGCGTGCCCACGAAGCCCGCCGCCGTGCGCGACAGCAGGATGCCGATGAGCAACCCGCTCATCACCGTGCCCACCACGCGCCCACGCTGGGCCGCCGGCGCCAGGTGCGCGGCGAAGGGCACCAACAACTGCGGAATCACGGTGGTGGCTCCCACCGCGAAGCTCGCGAACACCAGCAGGGGCAGGGTGGGCGCGAGCGCCGCGCCCACGAGCGCCAGCGTCACCAGCCCGGACATGGTGACGATGACCCTTCGCCGCTCCAGGCTGTCTCCGAGCGGAACGATGAACAGAATCCCCGCCGCGTACCCGACCTGCGTCATCGTGGGCACCAGCCCGAGCGAGCCACCCGTGGCGCCCAATTCGCGCCCGATGTCTCCGAGCAGTGGCTGGTTGTAATAGAGGTTCGCGGCGGTGGCGCCCGAGGCGGCGGCCATGAACCACACCAGCCCGGGGCTGTGCCTGTCGTGCGAGGAGTCCGTAGGTGTGTGCGTCGACATGGAAGACGCGGCGCACTCTGGCTCCGGCCTCCCCTCGGGTCCAGAGCTGTGTAGGCTCGCGTCATGGTCGGAACCGATTCCGCACACCGAGGCTTGCCCGTCATCGACATGGCGTCCCTGTTCGACTCTTCCCGCACCACCGAGCGGGCGAGCGTCGCGCGCGAAATCGAGCTCGCCTGTCGTGACAGCGGCTTCTTCTACGTCACCGGCCACGGTGTCTCCGACGCGGTCCTCACGCGGCTGGAGCGCGAGAGCCGCCGCTTCTTCGCGCTCCCGGAGTCAGCGAAGCAGGCCCTCTCCATGGAGCGCGGAGGGGCCGCGTGGCGCGGCTGGTTCCCGCTCGGCGGAGAGCTGACGTCGGGGAAGCAGGATCGCAAGGAGGGGCTCTACCTGGGCACTGAGCTGGGCCGCGAGCATCCGCGCGTACAGGCCGGCTGGCCGCTGCACGGTGCCAACCTGTGGCCGGCGGAGCTGCCGGAGCTGCGTGATGCCGTGCTCGACTACATGAACGGCGTCACGCGCGCGGCGCATGCGCTGATGGAGGGCGTGGCGCTGAGCCTGGGCCTGGATGCGGACTACTTCCGGCGCCACTACACCGCAGAGCCCACCGTGCTCTTCCGTATCTTCCACTACCCCGCGGAGCCCGAGCCCGCGGACGGCGAGGAGCGCTGGGGCGTGGGCGAGCACACGGACTATGGCCTGCTCACGCTGCTCGCGCAGGACGTGCACGGCGGTCTGCAGGTGAAGACGCCGCGCGGGTGGCTTTCCGCGCCGCCGCTGCCGGGGACGCTGGTGTGCAACATCGGCGACATGCTCGACCGGATGACGGGCGGGTGGTACCGCTCCACGCCCCACCGTGTGAAGAACGTGAGCGGAAAGGACCGGCTGTCCTTCCCGCTGTTCTTCGACCCGGACTTCGCCGCGGAGGTGAAGCCGCTGCCGCGCGCCGCGAGCGCTGATGTGGACGAGGACCGTGCACGACGCTGGGACGGCGCCAGCGTCCACGCCTTCCAGGGCACGTACGGCGACTACCTGCTCGGCAAGGTGTCCAAGGTGTTCCCGCAGCTCGTGCGGCGCGTGCTGTAGCTCCGCGCGCCCGCAGGGGCACACGCTCGCCGCCACGCGGTTCGAGCCCGCGGCGCCACGGGGGCGCTTCCAGTTCCGTGGGGAAAAATACGCGAGGCGACGCGGTCTCCGGCTCCGCGTCGCCTCACTCGGGGCTCAGCGCTTCTCCAGCTCTTCGGGGTGGAACACGCGCGATGCCACGCGGTCCAGCACCTCGTCGCCCCACTTGATGCTCGCCTTCATCAGCCGGCGCATGTCCTTGGCGAACCCGCGCTCCGAAGGCATGTGCGTGTAATTACGGCTCAGGAACAGGCTCCGGTTCTCCGGCTCGTAGTCCACCGAGCCGCCGCCCGCGTCGGTGCCCTCGCGCTCCTCCGCGCGGAACCCGTCGATGACGCCCGGCTTCGGCGGCTCGCGGAAGCGGTACACCAGCGCGCTGCACTCCAGCGTCTGCGTCTCCTCGTGCCACTCGAAGTAGAGGCTCGCGCCGCCGGTGGAGATGCCACCGAAGCCCTTCTCGTTGATGCCGTCGCTCGGAGGAGTGCCCTCCTCGCCGAGGAAGCCCTGCACCAGCCGCCGCGCAGACTCACGCGTCAGCGGCGTGTTCTCCGGTGCGGCCGGGGACAGGAAGGAAGCCCAGGACCGCAGCAGCCCCGCGAGGCCGCTGGTGAGAGCGGTCGCCATGGCCTAGTTGCCGAAGTTGCCCGTGCGCGCCTGGTCGAACGGCACCCGGTGCTGGAGGTACACGGACTCGAAGCCGTGCGCCGCGATGGGGTTGAGGTGCGGCTCGGTGAAGTGGTGCACCTTCGAGCCCTTGCCGCCGTCCACCGCCGGGTTCCACTTGTCCGCGATGGGGCCGAGGCCGAAGAGGCTCGGCACCGGGTCCGCGCGGTTCACGTAGTGCACGTAGTTGGGGCCGTCCGGGTAGTGCATGGCCGCCGCGCCGAACGTCTCGACGTTGATCTTCCCCATCAGCTTCTGCGCGTCCGCCTGGGACATCCCATCTTCAATGCGCAGCCGCTTGTAGACGTCACCCAGCGCGCGGCTGGAGATGAGGCCTCCCTGGCTGTGCGCCATGAGGTGCACGTCCCGGCCCGACTTGATTTCCTTGTAGAGCGTGTCCGCCAGCGAGTCGACGGCCGGGTTGTGGCCCTTGTCCAGCTTGTCCTTCACGCACTGGACCAGGTCCGTCGCCATGCCCTCGGTGGCGTTGTGGATGCCGACGACGCGCGCGCCGCTCGCGTCCGCGATGGACTGCAGGCTGCTGAACTGCGCATCCTTCGTCGTGTTGATGCCGTTGACGTAGAGGATGGTGTGGTTCGCGTTGGGGTTGTTGCGCGGCGTGACGGCCGGCACATCGCTCAGCGCCGTGTCGGGGGAGAACGTCTGGCCGCCCGCGCCCACGAACTTGCCGTCATGCACGCGGTCCGGCTGGTTGCCGAAGCCGAACACCCCACCCACCGCCTGCGCGCCCTTCGCGATGCCGTTCTCGAACCCGTCCACCGCCTGGCCAACCTTCTTGCCACCCGCCACGGCGACGTTCTTCACCGCGTTGGCCGCCCCACCCACCACGTCCCCAGCCTTGTCCAGGGCCTTCCCGGTACCGCTGGCCACGTTGGAGATGAGTTGACGGCCACGCTGGATGGGATTCATGAGGGTCGCTCCGGGGGGAGGGAGGGTTGAAAAAAGAATACCGTGACTGAATTGTCGCAAGATCGCACAGGGAGTTGCGTGCCCCTGTGCGACCCGCTGCGACAACTTCCCTACACCCCGTGAAATCAGCCGGTTGCGCGCTCGGGAGCCGGCGTGTCGCGGGGAATCAGCCGGCCGCCGAGCATGCTGATCCGCTTCGCCGCGAGCCGCTGGCGGGCCTCCGGGTGGATGTCATTGGGCGTCCACTGGAGCTCCCGGTCGAACTCCACGTGCACGGACGCGACGCCCTCCTGGCCCACCAGGCGCTGCTCGATTTCGCGCATGAAGTACGCGGCCATCATGCACATGGGGGACGTGATGTGCAGGCGCACCGTCACCCTGCCGTCGGTGCACGCCACGGACTGAATCAGCCCCATCTCCCCGATGCCCAGCGGCACGCCGGTGGCGCAGCTGCACGGGTCCGGGATGTCCTGGATGCGCGAGCGCACCTCCTGCTCAGTCATGGCGGTGCTCTCCGTAGCTGTAGGGCTTCACGTCGCCCTTCGCGCGCGCCTTGGAGAACGCGTCGTTGGCGATGCGCGCCTGCACGGCCGCGATGTCCACTCCGGCGTAGCGCGCGTAGTTGTCGCAGAGAATCATGCGCTTCACCTCGGGCGTCACCTGCATGCCCGCGACGCTCACCAGGTCATCCGGCAGCTGGAAGTCATGCCAGAACTTGTGGAGCGCCGGCTGCGGGTGACAGAACACCGTCCCCGAGCCCCACATGATTTTCGCCGGGCCCGCCCACTTGAGCAGCGCGGCGAGCGACTCGGCGAACCAGCGCTCGCGCTTCACGATGAGCGCGCCCGTCACCTCCAGATTCACGTACACGTTGGGGAACAGCGACAGCTGCATGCCCGTCTCGTCCAGGAAGGCCATGCCGCCGTGGACGATTTCGAAGTTCAAGTCGGGGAAGGCATCCGCCGCGCCGCCGATGTCATCCACCTTGTAGGGCTCGAGCGGGACGGCGCCCATGGGCAGGCCCTTGTGCACGGCGATGTTCTTGATGCCCAGCTTGCGCGCGCGCTCGAAGAGGGGGAACGCAATCGTCGGGTCATCCATGCGCCAGCCGGTGTGGCGGAACGAGTCGCCCAGCCACGCGGCGGGGTAGAGCTTGAGGCCCACGGGCTTCAGCTCCTCGGCCTGCTTCTCCAGGTCGTCGAGCGCCGCGGTGCCGCGCAGCGGGTCCACGCCCGCGTAGACGAGGAAGCGGTCCGGGTAGCGCTGCTTGATTTCGAGCGTCTTCTCGTACGAGCACAGCCCGTCGCCGTAGAGCGTCTGCAGCGGCAGCACGTGGTGCACCGCGAGGTCGATGCCGCTCTCCACGAAGAGGATGTGGGCCAGCTCGTGCACGGACCAGTTCTTGAGGAAGCCCTCCGCCTTCTGCACCCGGTGCGTGTCACCGGACAGGCCGCTGTGCAGGCCCCAGATGAGCTGCGCGAGCGACTCCGCGTACCGCCCGGCGCGGTAGTTGGATGGGTCGAGGTTGTACGCGTGCGTTACCGCATCGATGACGAAGCCGCCGCCAATCACCAGACATCTCCTTTCAACGACAGACAAAAACTCTCGGGGCGTCAGCGCGCTCCGAGGACTTCACCCAGGAACTGATGTATCAGGCCCACGTCGAAGGGCTTCTCGATTTGACGGTTGGGCACCCGCTCGAGGAACTGCCGCGCGCGGGTGGTGTAGGAACCGCCGGTGATGAAGATGAAGCGCCGGGACAGCTCGGGCGCCGACTCGCGCACCCGCTCATAGACATCCATTCCGGAGATGCCCGGCATCATCAAGTCACAGAAGACGGCGTCGAAGGACGCGCCGGAGGTGAGCGCCGCGAGCGCCTCCTCGCCGCTGCTCACCACCGTCACCCGGTGCGCGGTGCCGAGGATGCGCGCCAGCGAGCGGCCCACGGGGGGCTCGTCGTCAATCACCAGCACGTGGCCGCGGCGCTCGGCGGAGTCCCTGGGCGCGGGCAGCGGCTTCTCGGCGGGGCTGGTGCTCTCGGCGGCCACGGGCAGGTGCACGGTGAACGTCGTGCCGCGCCCCACCTCGCTCTTCACGGTGATGTCGCCGCCGAGGTTGCGGATGAGACTGTCGCAGATGGACAGCCCCAGCCCGGTGCCCTGGCCCACCGGCTTGGTGGTGAAGAACGGGTCGAAGATGCGCGGCAGCACGTTGAGAGGGATTCCCGTGCCCGAGTCGCTCACGTCCACCGCCACCCGGCCGGAGGGCGTGGGGCGGACCCAGACGGTGATGTGGTGGTCGCCGCTGCCGTCGTCGGGGATGGCCTGCGCGGCATTGACGAGCAGGTTGAGGAAGACCTGTCCCAGGCGCGAGGCGTCCGCGTAGACGGGAGGCACGGGCTCGTACTTCTTGATGAGCCGGGCGCGGTGGCGCAGCGCGCTGGACGCCATGTTGAGGGAGAAGTCGAGCGGCTCGCGCACGTCCACCGCCTCGCGCCGCTCCTCGTCCTGGCGGGAGATGAACTTGAGGTCCCGGACGATGTTGCGCACGCGCGTGGCGCCCTCCAGCGCCTCGGCGAGCAGGCCTTCCGTCTCGCGCAGCGTCGAGCGCCAGTCCGCGGTGCCAGGGCCGTCCGGCATGTCCCGCGCCAGCTCGCCGCCGAGCCGGTTCATGGACTCCATGGCCGAGGCGAGGTTGGCCATGACGTAGGTGAGCGGGTTGTTGATTTCGTGGCCCACGCCCGCGGCGAGCGTGCCCGCCAGCACCATGCGGTCGTTCTGGAGGATTTGCGTCTGCGCGCGCTTGCGCTCGGTGATGTCGCGGGACATCACCACCACGGCCTTCTCGCCGTCGAACTCGACGGGGATGCCCACGCTCTCCGCGTCGTACGAGGTGCCGTCCTTGCGCAGGTAGCGAATCTCCCGCAGCGGGGCCAGCTCGCCGCCCACGGCGGTGCGCACGCGCTGGCGGACGAGGTCCAGGTCATCCGGGTGGACGATGCTCCAGATGGGCTGGCCGATGAGCTCGCTCGCGTGCCCGTACCCGAGCGCTTTCAGCAGCGTGGGATTGACGTAGATGAATCGGCTGTGGCGGTGGACGAAGATGCCCTCGGGTGCCGTGTCGATGAGGCGGCGGAAGTTCTGCTCGGAGCGATGGAGGGCCTCTTCCACCGAGGGCGGTGCCACCAGCGGACGGACCACGCAGTAGAGCGCGTCCTCCCCGGGGGCCGTGGCCACGCTCCATGACAATGATTTCCACGTGCCGTCCAGGCAGCGCCAACGACAGGCGAGCTCCGTGTGGCCTCCGCCCGCGAGTCCTTGCAGGCGCACTTCCACGACGTCCACGTCGTCGGGGTGGACGAAGCCGCGGATGCCCTGGTGGCGGAGGGCCTCGACGGGCCAGCCCACGAGGCGGCTCCACGCGGCGTTGGCTTCGAGTAGCGTCCCGTCCGTGGCGAGCACGACGAGGGGCTCGGGGGAGAGCTCGAAGAAACGATGAGCCCGTTGCGCTAGCGACATGCGTCCCTGTGAGAAAGGGCGCCAGGTCCGGCGGAGGGGCACGCCGGTTCGTGGCTGATGGGGTGTGGGTCGAGAAGACAGTCCTATTCAGGACATAGACACCATTTCAGCAAAAATTGCATGTCCTGAATTCATGGACCGCAGGGCTGGTGGGGGCTGTGGGCCCAAGGGGGCCCGTGCACCACACTGCGCGTGGGTCTGGACGTCTGGGTTTGCGGCCAGGTTCTCAGAGTGCGCGAAGGCGCAGCAGGTAGAACACGTAGCCGTAGCTGTCGCCATGGCGGCGGAAGAGGTCGATTTCGCCCTCGGTAGCGGAGATGACTTCTCGCAGGTCGGCGTCCGCGGTGAGGCGCAGGCGCTCGATTCGTTGGAGCAGCGGCGAGTAGTAGTCGTCCCACCACGCGGAGTGGGGAAGCGTGAAGGTGTCGAGCACCTCGTAGCCTTCGGCCTCGGCGGAGGCGCGGTTCTCCGGTGTGGTGCCCATGGTGGGGTAGCCCTCGGACCAGAAGCGCGCGGCCTCGGCGGGGCGAGCGTCGGTGAGCCAGGTGCACTCCGTCACCGCGACCAGTCCACCGGAGGCGAGCAGTGGGCGCCAGCGTCGCAGGCCCGGGCCGAAGCCGAGGTGGTAGATGGCGCCCTCGGACCAGAGCAGGTCCACGGAGCCCTCGGGCAAATCCAACGCGCCCATGTCCGCCTGGCGTGTCTGGATGAAGGCCTCCAGGTGTCTCGCGCGGGCGTCGCGTTCGAGCCTGTCGAGGTAGGGCCGGTGCAGGTCCACCGCGAGGATGCGCGTGCGCAGCGCCTCCGCGAGCACGAGTGTCTGTCTTCCGGTGCCGCAGCCCACGTCCAGCACACGGGGTGAGGGTGGCAGGGCGGAGAGCCGCGTCAGTGCCTCGCGGGTACACGCGTCGCTGCCAGGGCCGAGCCGGGGCAGGTCGCTGTAGAGATGGAAGAAGGATTCCACGTTCATGGTTGGCCCCCGCAAGTCGTGGCTCACTGCGTTGATGGATGGCTGGCGGCGCGGTCGAGGCGCCGATCTGAACCCTCACCAACACTGACAGTGTAAAGTTGCCGCCATTTGAAATGAAAAGTGTTCGTTTGTATGCCTGAAGAGCAAGGGTGCTTGACGGTCGGTCGAAGGGCCTTCAGAGTGCCTCCCACGTTTCCTCTTCGGAGTGAGACGCGGCGGCGGTGATTGCCTCCCCCAAAAGCAGCACCGCCGTGGAAGTCCCAGTTGAGCCCCGCGCGCCGCGTTCCCCCTCTCGGCGCGCGGTGGCCCCTGGGATTCCCCGCTCCTCGCACCCTCGCTCTCCACCCTGGCGTAGCCGACGCACACGGTGCGCGAAGACCATCTCGCTTGCGAGCCCCTGGTGACGGGCGGAGAGTGGGCGCCTCTCAGGAGGTACCCTTTTGCCCGTCGCTTCTGTCGTCCTGCCTGCCTCCCTCGCGCTGCAGCTCCTCTCGGGCGCCGCGCCGGCCGCCGCCGCGAAGCCCACGCCGCCGCCCACGAAGCCGCCAGCCGCCGCCGTGAAGACGGCCGCGCCCGCGTACGCGCCGGAGACCGCCGCACAGCTCATCGGCCCCGCGCTCACGGAGGGGCATTCCTATGCGCGCCTCGCCGAGCTCACCGACGGCATCGGCCCGCGCCTGTCCGGCTCCGAGTCCGCCGAGGCCGCCGTGCAGTGGGCCCTGCGCAGCTTCAAGGCCGACGGTGTGAAGGCCTGGACCGAGCCCGTGAAGGTGCCTCGCTGGGTGCGCGGCGAGGAGCGTGGCGAGGTGCTCGCGTCGGAGCGCACGCGCGGACACCCGCTCACGCTGCTCGCGCTGGGTGGCAGCCCGCCCACGCCTCCCGAGGGCATCACCGCGGACGTGATTGAAGTGACGTCCATCGACGAGCTGAACGCGCTCGGTGACGCGGTGAAGGGGAAGATTGTCTTCTTCAACCACACCATGTCGGTGGCCGCGGACTACGGCCGCTTCGCCGGGCTGCGCGGTCGTGGGCCCGCCGCCGCCGCGAAGGCCGGGGCCGTGGGCGCGCTGGTGCGCTCGCTGGCCACCGCGTCGCTGCGCACGCCGCATACCGGCGCCACGCACTTCGGGGACGGCGAGGCGCGTGTCCCCGCCGCCTCCGTCACCACCGAGGAGGCGGAGATGCTCCACCGCATGCTCGCCGGTGGGCCGGTGCGCGTGAAGGTGGTGCTCGGCTGCTCCGAGCTGCCGGATGGGGACTCGTCCAACGTCGTCGCCGAGATTCGCGGCCGCGAGAAGCCGAACGAAATCGTGCTCATCGGCGCACACCTGGACTCGTGGGACGTGGGCACCGGCGCGCATGACGACGGCGCCGGCGTGGTGATGGTGATGGAGGCCGCGCGCCTCATCCAGAAGCTGCCCAAGGCGCCGCGCCGCACCGTGCGCGTGGTGCTGTTCATGAACGAGGAGAACGGCCTGCGCGGCGGACGCGCGTACGCGGAGGCGCACGCGAAGGAGTTGTCGCAGCACGTGGGCGCGATGGAGATGGACTCCGGCGGTGGCAGGCCGCTGGGTGTCAGCCTGCGCGCGGGCGCGGGTGCGCAGGACCTGGTGCGCCCGTGGCTGCCGCCGCTGGTGGCGCTGGGCGCGGCCAACTTCTCCGCACGCGAGGCGGGCGGCGCGGACATCAGCCCCATGGCTCCCGCGCGCGTGCCGTACTTCGGCGTGGAGGTGGACAGCAGCCGCTACTTCGACGTGCACCACACCATGGCGGACACGCTGGACAAGGTGGACCCGCAGGACCTGGCGCGCAGCACCGCCGCGACGGCGTGGGTGACGTACGCGCTCGCGGAGATGCCAGGCACGCTCGTGCGTCCGGAGCCGCCCACGCCTCCGTCGGGCGCGCCCTCGGCCACGCCGCCGAAGGCCTCCGCGCACTGAAGGCCCACAAGGAAGCATTCACTTAATTTTGTCGATAATGTGCAGATTGGCGTAAACACCCCCCCTCTTTGCGCCAATCTCGTCCATTATCGACAAAATTAAATGAACTCAGGAGCCGCCCACTTTCGCGAGGACTTCTGGAAGGCCCCCCCGACGCTGCCTCGGGGGGTGGAGCTCCTGCGCCAGGACGTCTTCGTCGCGCCCCGGACGGGGCCTGGAGGGCAGTCCGTCTACGACCAGGCGGAGGTCGTCCTGCCCGAGGCCCGTGTGCCGGTGCTGATGGCCTATCGCGCGCCCATGTTCCCGGCGGATGTCCGGGCGCTGCGGGAGCGGCTGAGCGACATCGGTGAGAAGCTGCGGCAGCGGGACGCAACGAAGCATCTGCCGGCCCGCCGGGTGCCGATGGTGGTGACCGATTCCGCGTCGCTCAACGTCCTCGAAGCATGTGAGCGCGAGGACGTCGCGTTGCTGGACCAGCGGGGAACGTTCTTCCTCCGCTCGGGGAGCACCTTCATCCGGGTCCAAGGACGCGAGCCCTCGCGGCGGCGCCCGCGCGAGCCTGTCTTCCACGGCAAGGGTTGTCGTGTCGTCCGCGTACTCCTCCAGTCTCCAGGGGAGATACGGACGATTCGAGCGCTCTCGACGCAGACTCAGACCAGCTATGCTTATACGCATGGAGTGGTCCAGAAGCTCGTCCTGGACGGGTATGTCGAGCAGCTGAGCAAGAAGGCGGGCTTCCGGCTTCGTGAGCCCGTGGGCCTGCTCAAGGCCTGGCGAGATAGCGGCGAGAAGACGGCTGTCGCGGTGGATGCCTTCAATGCGCCGTCCACCACACCCGAACGACTGCAAGCGGCCTACTCGAACCTGGAGCGCCAGGGCGTCCGTGCCATTCACACGCTGGCCAGCGCATTGCTCCCTGAAGAGCGGTTCGTATCCGGACTCCCTCACGGCCTGTACCTCACGGGCTCCATCGAGGCCGCTATCGAGGCCTTCGGGCTGCGCCGTATGACGCCGCACAACTTCTGGGTGCTTCGCGCGGAGCCCGCCGCGGAAACCGAGTCCGGCGGCATCTACCTCGCCCCACGGCAACTCCCTCATGGGCCTGGTGTGGCGCTACCCCAGTTGTGCGTGGACTTCCATCGGAGCGGCGGGAGGGGCAAGGAGCAGGCAGAGGAGTTGCTTCACCGTTTCGCTCAATCGCTCCCGCTTGATGTTGAGACACCATGACCGAAGACAAGAAGTTCGAGGAGATTCTCCGCGAGCTGGGGGCGCTGCTGCTGGACCTGGGGGACCTCTCCTCAAAAGCCGTGCTCATCGGAGGGCAGGTGCTCGCGTTGGAGTCCATCCGTCGCGGAGGCTCGGGCGTCATCGCCATCAAGACGGATACCGGTACGGAGGTGGACCGCGGGTTCTCCTACGAGCCTGACCTGCTCTTCGACCTGGACGGCACCGAGTTCATGGCGGAACGCCTTCCCGAAGTTCTCAAGCAGCGTGGCTATGTGCGGACCCGCGAGTTCCGCTGGTCGAAGAAGCTGCGCGATGGCGACGGCGACGACATGCACCTCGATCTTTTCGCGCCCGCGGATGTCGAGCGTTCGGAGCTGCCCACGGGCATGACGCCATTGCCGGACGCGCGGCTTGTGGTTCGTCGAAGCCAGCCCCTGGGTCTGACGGTTGGCAGCACGCCGCTTCGCATCCTTCTGCCGGATGCGGTCGGGTTTCTCGCCATGAAGGTGCGGGCCAAACTCGAGCAACGCCCCGAGGAGGAAAAGGACAGCTTCGACATCTTCGCCTACGTCAAGTTGCTAGGGCCGAAGGCCGTGCTGAATTCATTGGCCCAGGCAGGTGATGAAGGCCGTGTGCTTCAGGAGAAGTTGTCCAAGTTGTTCTGGAACGCCTCGGCGCCAGGCGTGCGAGACGTCATGGAGTACGCTTCCAGCCTGGAGGAGACGGATAGAGAACTGCTGGCCCAGGCGGCCGTCGACTTGTTCTGTGAATTCGGATAGCCCGGAGCTACTGAGGAATTCCTGCTTGGGGCCGGATAGGTCAGAAGAGCCCTTGCCTGCTCGCCTCCCTGAACCGGCCCGCGTGGCTCGCGCCCGGGCCGGTTCGGTGAAACAATGAAACACCTCTGGCCACGCCCCCCGGCCAGGGAAGAGTCAACGTGACAGTGAACGCCCGAGACTCGCGGATGATGCGCGGACAGCCGGCCGTGACGGGCCCGGACGTCGCGGGCTGGCTCGTGACGGAGGCGCGGAGCGTGGACAGCCCGGCCGCGCTGCTCGACGGCCTCTGTGAGCGGCTGGTGTCCCAGGGCGTTCCGCTGGCCCGCGCGTCCGTCTCCCTCTTCACGCTGCACCCGCTGGTGCACGGCCGCAGCTTCCGCTGGCGTCCCGCCCAGGGCGTTTCCATCGAAGTCCATCCGCACGGCCTGCAGCACCTGCCCGGCTTCGCGCTCAGTCCCTTCAAGGCGCTGCTCGACGGCTCGCCCGGCATCCACCGCCGCCTGGAAGAGCCGCCCGCGCCGGATGACTTCCCGATGTTCGCGGAGCTGCGCGCGGACGGGCTCACGGACTACCTCGCGCTGCCGGTGTGCTTCAGCGATGGGGCGCGGCATGCCGTGTCGTGGGCCACCTCCGCGCCCGGCGGCTTCTCGGACGCGCACCTCGCGCTGCTGCACGGGCTGCATCCGCTGCTGGCGCTGGTGCTGGAGGTGTTCGCCCGCAAGGACATGACGGGCGTGTTGCTGGATACGTACCTGGGCCGCGACACGGGACGGCGCATCCTCCAGGGGCAGATTCGCCGGGGTGACGGTGAGACGACGTCCGCGGTCATCTGCCTGAGTGATTTGCGCCGCTTCACCACGCTGTCGGACGCGCTGCCTCGCGACGCGCTGCTGGAGCTGCTCAACGCCTACTTCGAGACCATGGTGGGCGCCTTCCATTCGCACGGCGCGGAGGTGCTCAAGTTCATCGGCGACGCGGTGCTCGCCATCTTCCGCATCGACGCGGACTCGCCGGTGGAGGCGCGCTGCGAGGCCGCCGCCCGCACCGTCCGCGCGGCCCTGGCCGCCAGCACCCGCGACAACGCGGAGCGCCGCCGCAAGGGCCTGCCCACCTATGAGTTCGGCGCCTCGCTCCACGTGGGCGACGTCATGTACGGCAACATCGGCGCGTCGGACCGGCTGGACTTCACCGTCATCGGTCCGGCCGTGAATCTCGCCGACCGCATTGGCGGACTGTGCGCCGCCCTCAACGAGCCCGTGCTCCTGTCCGAGGCCTTTGCCTCCCACTTCCGTGGCGGCACGCGGGACCTCGGTGAGCACAAGCTCAAGGGCGTCTCCACGCCGGTGCGCATCTATTCGCTGGCGCCCGAGGCAGACAGCTCGAAGGCGCTCACCGCCGCCTGAGTCATTCCATCGGCGCGGAGGGACGCCCCTTCCGGAGCGGCTGTTCCGGCAGTCGGAGTGTCACCAGGAACGCCAGCAGCGCGATGACGATGGCGACGCGGTACACCGCCGACACGCCGTGCGTGAAGGCCTCCTTCACCACCTGGTGCACGCGGTCCACTGACTCCAGAGCTCGTCGCTCCTCCGCGTCCACGCGTGAGCGTTCCTCCGAGCCCACCCGGCCGCGCTCCGCGTCGAACTCCGTGCGCAGGCGAGCCTTCACCGCCTCGCCCTGGAAGCCGAGTCCCGGCGCGCTGCCTTCGCCAGTCGCTCCCGGCGCCACCATCACGACCTCGGCCCGCACTGACTCCGGCAAGCCCTCCGTTGCTCCGGGCATGCGCGCGCCCAGTTCTCGCGACAGCGCGGCCGCGAACACCGTGCCGAGCAGCGCCACGCCCAGCGTCATCCCGAGCTGACGGAAGAACGTCGCCGACGCCGTGGCCACGCCGATGCGCTCGCGCGGCACCGCGTTCTGGATGGCCATGGTGAAGATGGGAATCGAAGGTCCCAGGCCCAGGCCCACCAGCACCATCTTCGCGGTGACTTCGGCCTGCGTGGACTCGGGCGTCAGCGTGAAGCCCATCACCGTGAAGCCCACCGTCAGCAGCACCAGCGAGCCGAGCAGCAGCCCCTTGTACCGGCCGAGCTTCGACACGAGCTGCCCGCTCAGCACGTTGCCCGTCACCACGCCCAGCGTCAGCGGCGTAATCGTCAGCCCCGAGCGCGTCGCCGAAAGCCCCACCACGTTCACCATGAACAGCGGCAGGAACACGACGCCCGAGAGGAACGCCGCGCCGATGATGAACACCGCCACGTTCCCCGTGCTGAAGGCCCTGATGCGGAACAGCTTCAAGTCCAGCAGCGGCTCCCTCGCGCGCCGCTCCACGCGGAGGAACATCACCGTGCCCACCACCGCCAGCGCGAACAGGCCGAGGATTCGCCACGAGCTCCAGGCCCACGCGCCGCCGTCACCGCGCCCCAGGCTGAGCGCGAGCAGCAACGGCACCACCGCCAGCGCGAGGAACGCAGCACCGGGAACATCCAGTCCTCCCTGTGCGGCGCCCGGAGGCCGCAGCTTCGGCATGCGCAGCAGCACGAGCGCCAGCGCCACCGCGCCCACCGGCAGGTTGATGAAGAACACCCAGTGCCAGCCGAACTGGTCGGTGATGAAGCCACCCACCAGCGGGCCCACCACGCTCGACAGGCCGAACACCGCGCCGAAGAGGCCCTGGTACTTGCCTCGCTCGCGAGGCTCGAAGAGGTCCGCCACCACCGCCAGCGCCGCGGTGAAGAGCGCCGCGCTGCCCAGGCCCTGCACCGCGCGGAAGAGGATGAGCGCCACCGTGGACCGCGCCACACCACACAGGAAGCTGCCCGCGAGGAAGACGAGGATGCCCACCGCGAGCACCGCGCGCCGTCCCAGCAGGTCGGACAGCTTGCCCCAGACGGGCACCATCATCGTGGACGCCACCATGTACGCCGTGGTCAGCCACGCGTAGAGCGCCGCGGGGATGCGCAGGTCCGCCTGGATGGCCGGGCCCGCCGTCGCGACAATCGTCTGGTCCAGCGCCGCGAGCAGCAGCCCCAGCAGCGCCCCGAGCATCGTGAAGACCTTCTGTGCTCGGGTGAAGGCGGGCGCCGCGGCGGACAGGGCGTCGGCGGAGGCTGTGGCGGCGGACGGGGCCATGTTCGCGAAGGTCTCCCGGGACGCGGGCACCGAAGGCAAAGGTGGGGATGCCTCGGGCCGACGGCCAATCACCCCGGCTGGCTGGCTGCTCGGCCGCTGCTGCCACGGCGGGGGCGGGGCCGCGCCGTGCAATCCCTTCGTTTCGGCAATCCGGTTGCGGCTCCGCGCGCGGACACAGAATCGCGACCGAAGTCGCATGTCACGGTTGAATGCCACTCATCCGGCAAACATCTGGAATCGGATGTCGGAAGTGCGCGTAACCTGGGGGCGCGTCGCGCGGGGCACGGCCGGTCCCCGGGCGCGTACATGCCGAGACTTTCAATGACAGTTTTCATGCAACGGTTTCGAGTCCTGCTGCTCTCGCTGCTGGCAGTGTCCCTGACGGCCTGCCCTGATGACCCCGACCCCCTCCCCGACGCCGGAGTGCCGGACGCGGGTGAGCCCGATGCCGGTGCGCCCGACGCGGGGCCGGTGCTCTCCGAGGAGCCCCGATGGGAAGCGACCTTTGACCCCGAGTACACGACGGGCTGCTTCGGCCGCTCCGTCGCGCTGGGGGACTTGAACGGCGACGGCCAGAAGGACCTCGTGGTCGCCGCTCCGCCGTGCCTCACCACCACGCGGGACCCTGGCCGGCTCACCATCTTCGCCGGCGAGGCGCCGTACTTCTCGAAGCAGCGCCTCACCACGGTGATGAACTGGCGCAACGCCAGCACGGCCACGCGCGGCAACCAGATGACGGTCTCCACCGGCAACGTGGACGGAGACGCATACGCGGACGTGCTCGTCGCGGGGCAGTACGGCGCGCTCGTGTTCAAGGGGCGCGCGGACCTGTCCCAGGTATTCGCGGAGCCGCTGTTCGTGGCGCCGGGCACTGGCGTCTACAACAACGCCGTGCTCGCGGACGTGGATGGCGACGGGCTGGATGACCTGGTGAGCGTGCGGCAGACGGTGGTGTCCGTGTATCGGGCCACGCCAGGGGCGGAGACCGGGCCCTTCTCCCTCGTGCCCCGCACCACGAGCCTCTTCACCAGCAGCGTGCGGCGCGCGGGCGACATCAACGGCGACGGCGCCATGGACCTCATCGTCACCAACGGCTCGGTTTACGCCGCCATGCTCGGATGCAAGGCGGGGGGCACCGTCACGTGTGACGGAGCGCTGTCGGCGCAGTCCTTCTGGAGCGTGGCGTCGCGCTCCCTGTGGCTCCTGCCGGACCTCAACGGCGACGGTGCTCCCGAGCGCTTCGTGGGCCCGGGCGGTGGCACGCAGATGCTGCAGCTCTCGGACGCGCAGGCGCCGGACCGCTACTCGACCACGCCCGTGTGGACGGCCATGGCCGACCCGCTCTTCTCCCTCTTCGGCAACATCATCGTCCCGACGGGAGACCTGGATGGAGACGGGAAGAAGAATGACTTCGTGGCGGGCTCGGACGGGCGGCTCTACCTCTTCTCTCCGGCGCAGGGTGTCTCGGCCGAGCTGAAGCCCGTGTGGGCGTGGCCTCGCGCGGACCGCCTGCCCTCCGGGTACGAGGGCTTCCACCGCTTCGCCGTGCTGGCGCCCGGGGATTTGGACGGCAATGGCTTCGATGACCTGGTGGTGGGCGCGGCGCCTCCGGCCGGGCTCGTCTCCGGGCCCTCGGGGCGGGTGAGCATCCTCGGAGGTGGCGCGGTGCCCGCCACGCCCACGGCTTCGCCGCACCTGCCCGCGGTGGCTTCGTGCAACCTCCAGCTCGACTCGCAGAACGGCAAGCCGGACCTCACGGTGGACGCGGACGTGCTGGCCCGCTCGCTGTACGTGGAGCGCCGCACCTTCGCGGCGGACTCGTGCGAGGTGAAGGAGGGCTGCGTGGCGGCGGGCGGCGAGCGCCGGTTGTTGCGCTTCAGCACCTCCATCCAGAACCTGGGCAACGCCCTCGCCTCCGTGCCCAGTGTGGAGGAGCGGCCGGACCTCTACGTCTGGGACGAGTGCCACGGCCATGACCACCTGACGAACTTCGCCGGGTACGCGCTGCGCAACGCGGCGGGGCAGGACGTCGTCCAGGGCCGCAAGCAGGGCTTCTACCTGGTGGACTACCACCGCCAGTGCTCGGACGCGGCGCCGTACTTCCTTCCCCTCGAGCGGATGAGCATCTCCCCCGGCTGGTCGGACATCTACCTCGCGGACATCCCCTGCCAGTGGATTGACATCACCGACCTCACGGATGGCACGTACACGCTGCGCGTCGGCGTGGACGAGCAGGACGTCATCGACGAGGCGAACTCGCTCCCCAACGAGGCGAAGCTGAACGTCCGCATCGAGGGGAATTCCGTCACCGTGCTGCCGTAGCCCGGCGCACCCGGGCGCGCGGCTTCGCAACCGCGCGTCCAGCTCCGGGCCACCAGCGCGCTGTCTTCCCAACGAAGTGTTCGTCCGCATGTCGTTGAAGGGCGACACGGCCACCGTCCTGCCGTAATCCTTCGGGGCCATGAGCCCCGCCGAGCGCCCGCTGTACCTGGACCACAACGCCACCACCCCCGTCGACCCGGAGGTGGTGGACGCGATGCTGCCGTTCCTGCGCGAGGAGTTCGGCAACCCCTCCAGCGGGCACCCGTACGGGAAGCGGGCCCGCGCCGCGCTGGAGGAGGCCCGCGCGAAGGTGGCGGCCCTCATCGGCGCGAAGGCCGGAGACATCCTCTTCACCTCCGGCGGCACCGAGGCCAACAACCTCGCCATCCGAGGCACCACCGAGGCTCGCGCGGAGCGGCGCCACGTCCTCACCTCCGTCATCGAACACCCGGCCACGAAGCTGCCCTGCGACACGCTGGAGTGGCGCGGCTGGCGAGTGACGTGGCTGCCCGTGGACGCGGACGGGCGCGTGCGCGTGGAGGACGCGGCGCGCGCGCTGGACGCGGCGGGCGCGGACACCGCGCTGGTGACGCTGATGCACGCCAACAACGAGACGGGCGTCCTCCAGCCCGTGGCGGAAATCGCCGCCCATGCGCACCGGCACGGCGCCACCGTGCACACGGACGCGGCGCAGTCGGTGGGCAAGGTGCCGGTGGACGTGGAGGCGCTCGGCGTGGACCTGCTCACGCTGGTGGGCCACAAGCTGCGCGCGCCGAAGGGCGTGGGTGCGCTGTACGTGCGGCCGGGTACGCCGCTGCGGCCCTTCGTGCTCGGCGGTGGGCAGGAGCGGGGCCTGCGGCCGGGGACGGAGAACGTGCCCCATGCCGTGGCCCTGGGCACCGCGTGTGAGTTGGCTCGCGTCCGTTTGTCCAAGGGCACTTCCGCGCTGGTGGCCTTGCGAGAGCGGTTGTGGGAGCGGCTGCGCGCGGAGGTGCCCGGGCTGGCGTTGAATGGCCACGCCACGGAGCGGCTGCCCAACACCCTCAATGTGCGCTTCCCGGGCGTGCGGGGGAGTGACGTCCTGGCGGCGGCGCCGGAGGTGGCAGCGTCCACCGGTTCGGCTTGTCATGAGGGTGGCGAGTCCGCCTCCCCGGTGCTGCGCGCCATGGGGCTCCCCGAGGCCGAGGCCCTGGGCGCGGTCCGCCTGTCCCTGGGGCCCGACACGACAGGCGAGCAGGTGGACCGGGCAGCGGCGGCGCTGGTGGCCGCCTGGCGCAAGGTGGCCGGACGCTGAGTCCCAGCCGTCCCGTGGGTGGGAAGTCCCTCCGGGACTCCGGGTGTGTGAAGAGAACCTGCTCCCCTACCGGGTTGTCCTGGGGAATGCCGCGTGCAATCACTCGTTCGCTGGCGCGTAGCCAGGGGTGCCCGCCGGGAGTGTGTGCTCGGGGCGCAACGGTGTACCGGCGGAGAGGTCCTTACGTGAGCTTCAAGGTCGATGTGTGGGAGGGCGGGCGAATCGCCCTGTTCTCGCTCCGCTCCAACCGCCTGCGGACGGTGCTGACGACGGTGGGCATCGGCGTGGGCGTGTGCACGCTGCTGGCCATCGTCGGCATCATCCAGGGCATCAACCGCTCGTTCGACGACCAGCTCTCGCAGATTGGCGCCAACACGCTGCAAATCTCCAAGTTCCCCTGGGCCATGGGCGGGAACTGGTGGGAGTACCGCAACCGCAAGGACCTCACCGCGGACATGGTGGGCCCCATCGTCGCCGCGTCTCCGCACGTGGTGGCCGCCGCGCCCATCTACTTCGACCGCGTCGAGGGGCGCTTCCTGGACCGGAAGATGAACTCGGTGACGCTGGTGGGCACCACGGCGGACTACTCCACCGTGTCCTCCTTCGTCGTGGACAGCGGGCGCTTCCTCACCGACGCGGACGTGGACGCGCGCTCGCCGGTGGCCGTCATCGGCGCGGAGCTGGTGCGCACGCTCTTCCCCGGCCTCAACCCGCTCGGCCACCGCATCCTCCTGGGGGACAAGCCCTACCGCGTGGTGGGGACGCTGGAGCCCAAGGGCACCATCCTCGGGGAGAACCAGGACCTCGTCGTGATGGTGCCGTACCGCACCTTCATGTCGCACTTCGGGAAGAATCACTCGCCCAACATCGCGGTGGCGGTGGACTCGGCGGAGCACGTGCTCGACGTGCAGGACGCGCTCACCGCGGTGCTGCGCCGCGAGCGCAGCACGCCGCCGGAAGTCCCGGACGACTTCGCCATCAACCGGCCCGAGCAGCTCGCCAACATGTACAAGCAGCTCACCGGCGCGCTCTACGGCGCGGCCACGGGCGTGGGCCTGATTACCCTGCTGGTGGGTGGCATCGGCATCATGAACATCATGCTCGTGTCGGTGCGCGAGCGGACGCGCGAGATTGGCGTGCGCCGCGCGCTGGGGGCGAGGAAGCGGACCATCATCCTCCAGTTCCTGATGGAGGCCTCGAGCGTGTCCGCGCTGGGCGGCACCATTGGCACGCTGGCGGGGCTGGGGCTGGCGTACACGGTGTCGATGATTACGCCGCTGGCGGCGGCGGTGCAGCCGCTCACCGTCGTCTTCGGCGTGGGCTTCGCGGCCACGGTGGGGCTGCTGTTCGGCATCTGGCCGGCGGCGCGCGCGGCGAACCTGGACCCGGTGGAAGCGCTCCGCCACGAGTGACGGGAGACGGTGGCGATGAACGCAATCTGGGACACCCTGCGGCTGGCCTTCGGCACGTTCGCTTCGAATCCGCTGCGCTCCTTCCTGACGCTGCTGGGCATCGTCATCGGCGCCACCACGGTGGTGTCGATGATGGGGCTCATCCAGGGCCTGCGGAACCAGGTGAACGAGAGCCTGTCCGAGCTGGGCACCAACTGCTTCCAGGTGCAGCGGCTGCCCTTCGGCGGCGAGCTCACCGCGGCGCAGCTCGCGAAGCGGCCGCGCTTCACCGAGGCGGACCTGGAGGCCATCCGCGAGCTGCCGTCGGTGCTGACGGCGGCGGGAGAGGACTCGCGGGGCGGGTTCAAGGTGTCCACGTCGCTGCGCGAGTCGCGGGCCAACGTGAGCATCTGGGCGGGCACGCCGGAGTACTTCCAGACGAACTCGGTGGCGCTCCATTCGGGGCGGGCCTTCACGGACACGGAGTACCTGGACGGCCGGCGCGTGGTGGTGATTGGACAGGACCTCGCGGACACGCTGTTCACGGGCTTGGAGCCGCTGGGGCAATCCATCCGCATCCAGGGACGCAGCTTCCTGGTGGTGGGCACGCTGAAGCGCAAGGGCGGCTTCCTGGGAGGGGGTAGCCAGGACAACAACGTGATGATGCCGCTGACGGTGTTCCGCCAGTTGCTGGGCGTGCGCGACTACCGCGTGAGCATCCAGGCGAGGTCCGCGGAGCTGGTACAGCGCGCGCAGGACGAGGTGACGCTGCTGATGCGGCGGCGTCACGGGCTGAAGCCGATGGAGGAGGACGACTTCTTCCTGTTCTCCAACGAGAGCGCGGCGGAGATGTTCAACAACATCTCCCAGGTGATTTCGGTGGCGAGCTTCGGCGTGTGCCTGCTGTCGCTGCTGGTGGGCGGCATCGGCATCCTGAACATCATGCTGGTGGCCGTGACGGAGCGGACGCGGGAGATTGGGATTCGCAAGGCGCTGGGCGCGAAGAAGCGGCGCATCCTCGCGCAGTTCGCGACGGAGGCGGTGGTGCTGTCGCTGACGGGCGGCGTGCTGGGCGTGCTGATGGGCGCGGGACTGGCGAACCTGGCGAAGTGGGTGATGCGACTGCCCACGGAGGTGCCCTTCTGGGCGGTGGCCCTGTCCCTGGCGATGAGCTGCGGCGTGGGACTGGCGTTCGGCATCTACCCCGCGGCGCGCGCGGCGAAGCTGGACCCCGTGGAGGCGATGCGGACGGAGTAGGGCGGGTGGCGTCAGCGCCGGCTCACCCGCATCCACTTGGGCATCTCTTCGCCGAGCATGGCTCGTTGCCCTGGTAGCATGGCGCTCCCCAAGGAGCCGCCATGTCCGACCCATCCACGCAGGAGCTCACCGCGCAGGTGCGCCAGAAGGTCGTCGAGCTGGCCATGCAGGGCGGGTACTTCGACACCGTCATGCGGGCCGGCGGTGAGCTGGCGCGGCTCCAGGACTACCTGCAGATGCTCGCGGGCCGCAAAGCTCTGCCCCCGCCGACGCCGGGACAGGAGCCCACGATTTTTCCGCCGCTCCCCGGCCTCGAGGAGCGGCCCTGGCGAGACGGGCCCATTCCCGCCGCCACGGCGCTGGAGGGCTGTCTCGCCGCGGTGGAGAGAGACCTCGCGCGCCTGGAGAACGCGGACCTGCTGCACTACGACTCCGGCATCGTCGGCACGGGGCGCTGGTCCGTGCTCCCCGTCTTCTTCGCGGGAGAGCGCATCGACCGCCTCTTCTTCCCCGGGCTGGAGATGGACGAGACGGCCGCGGCGGTGCAGTCGCTGGACGGCGAGTGCACGGCGTTTCCCCTCGCGGACGTGCTCTTCTCCTCGCACGCGCCGGGCACCACGCTGACGCCGCACTGCAGTTGGGACGGCTTCCGGATGCGGCTGCACCTGGGCCTGCGCATCCCGGAGGGCTGTGGCATCCGCGTCGGCTCCGAGTCTCGGCAGTGGGAGCGCGGCCGCGTGCTGGCCTTCCATGACTCGTTCGAGCATGAGACGTGGAACCGCAGCCAGGAGCGCCGTGTGGTGCTCATCGTCGACTGTTGGCACCCGGGCCTCACCGCCCCCGAGCGCGAGGCGCTGCTCGCCCTCACGCGGAAGTTCGAGGTGCGCGCCATGCTCGCGCGGCTCCGGGCTCCCGAGCCCATGGCCGAGCAGTTGCTGCTCCGCTTCGCGCAGGCCGAGCTGTCAGACGCGCTCGTGCGCCGCTTCTGGCGCATGTGAGGCGTGGACGCGATGAGGCCCCTTCCGCGCGGAGCGAAAGGGGCCTCGGTGCTTCAGTGCGCGTACTGGACTGCTACGGACACGGAGGCGTGCAGATGAGCTCGCCGGTGATGGGGTGCTTGTAGCAGGTCACCGTGCACCCTTCGGCCGAGGCCGTGGCGGGCGTCATGGCAACGCCCACGCCGAACAGCGCGGCGACAGCAGCGAGGGCGACGGCGATACGGAGGTTCTTCCGAGCAGACATGCAGAGTCTCCTGGTGATGGGTCCGTACTGCGCGGCGGAATGTGCTGTTTTGGTTTCAGTATGGCAACAGACTCTGTGTGGCAATTCAACCGACGCGGCGCGCGGAAGATGCACCGGACTCGTAACTATCGCGTGTGCTTCTCTGAACGCGGCGCTCCGGCCCACTGGTAACCCACCGTCGCACCCGCGCCAATGAATCCCAGCGCGATGAGCTGACGCTCGGTCTTCAAGCGGGCGCTCGGCCCGGCCAGCTTCATCATCACGGCATGCGCGGCAACGCCGAGCAGCGCGCCTGCCGCCGCGCCTCCGAGCGCTCCGAGGTACGCGTCTCCGCGGTCCCTGCTGGTGCCGAAGGCGAGCTCACCCAGGCCCCACGTGCCGAGCGCGGCCAGCGGCGGCGTGAGCACGAGCCCCGCGCCGAACGCCGTCACTTCCAATTCCGTCCAGCGTCCGCCGCTCGGTGTGGCCGGCCGGAAGAAGAGGAGCCGTGCGGGCATGGAGCCGAGGAGCATTCCCGCTGTCGTCTCCGACGCCGTGGCCGCCAGTCGCGTGTCTCCGCCTACGCGGCTCGCGGCCCAGATGCCTCCGAGCGGCAGCAGCGCCAGGCCTCCATGCGCCACCCACGCTTCCGTGGAGAGCGGCAGGTCTTCTCCGTGCGACTGCACGGGCACGCCGCTCATGCCGGGCAGGCGCGTGCCGCCTTCTCCGGGAGGGAGCGGGTCCGGTGTCACATTCGTTGGCGCAGGCTCCGTGGTCTCGGTGTCTTCCTGCTGGAGCTCCTGCGCCTTCAGGTTCTGGCGCAGCGGCGCATCGGAGGCCGCATGAGACACGGAGGCCCACAGGCACCCGAGCAGCATCAGGAACACGGAAGCTCGCGATTGGAACGGAGACATGGGCACACCCGGCGCACGGTGGGGAGCAACGGTGCTCACGCTCCGTGCCGGCATCCACCTTCCCGCGAGCCCCGCGCCGTGCAGCGCACAGTGGGCTCATGTGGAGATGTTCTCGGCCGGACGCTGTCCTGCGACTCGCGCGTCATGGAGGACAGGTGCGCTCGTGCCCAGGTGTCATTAGCTTCTGGCGGTGAAGCTGGCCTGGCTCGTGCTCGGCGCGTTGCTCCTCACCGGGTGCCCGTATCCCAACCACCGGCATGACCTGCGCCTGCGCGCACTGCCCGAGGGCGGGCCCGAGGCGCGCTCGCTCGCGTTCTACCAGTCGCTCGGCGTGGAGCTTCAGCCCGGCCACCGCGTGGAGTTGATTGAGAACGGCCACATCTTCGACGCGATAGAACAGGAGATTCGCGCCGCCCGCACCAGCATCCACATCGCCAGCTACATCTGGCGCCCGGGCGAGCCGTCCGACCGGCTGGTGCGCGCCATCCAGGAGCGTCATCCGGGAGTCGCCTGCCGCGTGCTCGTGGACCCGCTGGGCAGCGTCAACTTCGAGTCCGTGGAGCCCGTGCTCGCGAAGGCCGGCTGCGAGGTGCGCACCTTCCGTCCCATTCAGGGCGCCATCTCCTCGCTCGATGCGAAGCGCATCAAGGCACGCATGCACCGCAAGCTCGTGGTCCGTGACGGCGAGGTGGGGCTCACCGGAGGCTGGGGCATCTGGAAGAGCTGGCTCGGCAATGCGGCCGGGCCGGACTCGTGGCGCGATGTCGCCGTCCGCGTGGAAGGGCCCGCGGTGCGCGAGATGCAGGTGGCTTTCGCGCAGAACTGGCAGGAGGCGGGGGGAGACTTTCTCCCGGCCAGCGACTTCCCCACGTTGCAGCCCGTGGGTGCGGCGCGCGCCGGCTTCGTGGCGAGCACCGGACATCGTTTTCTCTCCGACGCGCGGAGAATGACGCTGCTCACCATCGCCTCGGCGAAGCGGAGGCTCTGGATTGCGAACTCGTACTTCATTCCCTCCGAGGCCATCAGCGACATGCTCATCGAGAAGGCGAAGCAGGGCGTGGACGTGCGGGTGCTGGTGCCCGGCCGGCATCACGACATCGCGCCCGTGCACGCGGCGCAGCGGGCGTCGTATGCGCGGCTGCTCGAAGGCGGCGTGCGCATCTGGGAGTACGAGCTGTCCATGATGCACTCCAAGACGATGCTCGTGGACGACTCGCTGTCCGTCGTCGGCTCCACCAACCTGGACCCGCTGGCGCTGGGCAGCTCGGAGGAGTGCTCGGTAGTGGTGGACGACGCGGGACTGGCCGCCGAGCTCGGCACGGCGTTCGAGAACGACCTGGGCCACTCCTACGAAATCCACTGGAGCGGGTGGAAGCGGCGCGGGGTGCTGCAGAAGCTGGGGGACCAGCTTCCGTGGCTCATCGGCGACTACCTGTGACTCGACTTTCGCTGTGAAGGTGCCTCGATGCCGCGGCTCTCTGTCGGGAGTGGAGGTCTTGGTCACGTGCGGACGATTGACGATCGAGGAAGGGCAGGCGTTACTCAATCCGTCAGGCATTGAGCTTGAGGGGGCTTTTCCCGAGTGCTCCTTTCCGGGAGTCGAGGGAAGCTTTCCATCACGGTGGGCGTCGGCCGACTTCAACCGGTATGGAGGAATGCAGATGGCGGGGGCTACCGGCGGAGAACTTCATTCCGAAGGGCAGGCGAGCCCGCCCGTGTTCATCTCGTATGCACGTGGGGCGAGCCTGGAGCAGGCTCGGGCGCTCCATGTGGAGCTGAGCAGGAGCGGCATTCAGGCGTTCCTCGATGAGTCGGGCATCGAGCCCGGTGGTTCTTTCCCGAGAGTGCTGGCGGAGGCACTGCTCGCTTCGCGAGTGGTGGTGGTCTTCGCGAGCGAGGCGTACTTCCGACGCTGGTACTGCCTGTGGGAACTGGATGCCGTGCTCGGTCCTTTTCTGGCGCTGGGCGCGGGGGCGGAGGAGCGGGAGAAGGAGGCGGCGCTGGCGCCCGTTATCGTCGCACTCCCTCCCGAGGGAGAGTCGGTGCCGGAGTTGTTCTCCCTGCCACCGCTGCTGCAGACGACGAACTGCCTGGAGTCAGAAGACACCACGGGTCTGGCGAGCCTGATTCGCAAGCGGTTGGCGGCTGGGTACGGAACGCTCGGGGAGAGGTTGGAAGCCGCGGGGCAGTTGGGGGCTCGGCGCCGCTCACGGTTGCTGGATGAGAAGGCGCTGCGCCCACCCAGGAGTCTGGCGGGTGTGCGGTCCTACCCCAGAGAGCTGCCTCCGTCCCTGGGGATGTCCTTCGTGGGCCGCGAGGATGACTTGTGGCGCATCCACCACGTGCTCTCCGTGCTCCAGGACATGCGGGGCGAGGGAACGACGGGAGCTGGGCTCACGGCGGCAGTGGTTGCAGCGGGAGGATTCGGCAAGACGCGGCTGGCGCTGGAGTACCTGCACCGGTTTGGCCCGAGCTACTACCCAGGAGGCCTCTTCTGGGTGAACGCGGATGTGGCGGAGGACCGGCTGGAGGAGGAGTTCCACGGGATGCTGCGTACCCTCAAGCCAGAGGTCCCAGACCTGGTGCCATTCCGTGCGAGCAACCGGAATGCCGCCGAGGAGCTGGCCCGCGCGCTCGATGAAGCAGCGCTCCAGGGGCGCATTCTCTACGTGGTGGACGATGTGCCCGAGGTGGGCCCGAACGACGAGCCGAAGTCGCTCAGGACGTGGTGTCCGGCATTGGGGAAGGTGTCTCTGCTGGTCACTTCACGGGCGAGGATGAACGCGGGGCCGGAGGAGATTCATCAACTGCCACTTGCCACGCTGACGCCGGAGGCAGCCGTCGCGCTGCTGACGGATGGGATTGGCGGGAAGGGATTGGAGGAGGCTGACTGGCGCAAGATAGCGGAATGGGTGGGGGCTCTGCCTCTGGCACTCGAGCTGTTGAACCGAGCCATGCGGGTGGGTGTCAGGCCGCAGGACGTGCTGGCCCTGGCGCGGGACCAGGGGCCGGTGTGGGGATTGGAGAAGCAGATGAACGTCCTCCGGCGGAATGTGCCGCCGGATGCCCTTCGAGGAGTCGCCCAAGCGCTCTCCATTTCCTATGAGCGGCTCTCCGAGGCGGAGCAGTTGGGGGCCAGGCTCATTGCGTGGCTTTCGCCAGAGGCAATCCCATGGAAGCTGCTGGAGGCACTTGGGCCGGAGGTCTCATCAGTGGAGGTGTATACGACGCTGCTGTCCCGGCACTTCGTGACCCCCGTGGAGAAGGACCCGGGAAGCATGTTCGGTCGCATGCACCGAGTACTGGCGGACTACCTGCGCAGCAAGTCACCCGAGCCGCAGCGGGAACTGAGGCAGGTCTGCCAGGGGCTCATCCAGGTGATGGAGCCCTCTGCGTGCCAGAATCCGAAAGCTTGGCCGTTGATGGATGCGTGCCGTCCTCATGCAGAGAGTGTCTTCGAAAAGCTGGCGAAGGAGAACGCAACTTCTGATGTCAGAGACGAGGTCTCGTTGGGTCTCAGGCTGGGAGTGTTCCTTGGGGCAAAAGGACTTTCGGAGCAGGCGCGGGGCTTTGAGGTGCGGGTCGCTGCGCGCGCAGCTGGAAAGCTCGGCGAGGAGGATCCGGTCACGCTAAGGGCGATGAACAACTTGGCTACGACGCTTTTTGCGCAGGGGGACTTGGGCGGGGCTCGTGGATACCAGGAGCGTGTGCTGGAGGTGAGGAGGCGAGTGCTGGGGGAGGAGCACCCGGACACGCTGAGGGCGATGGGCAACCTGTCCGAGACGCTACGCGCGCAGGGGGATCTTGGCATGGCGCGTGAGTACCAGGAGCGTGTGCTGGAGGTGAGGAGGCGAGTGCTGGGGGAGGAGCACCCGGACACGCTGACGGCAATGGGCAACTTGGCCGCGACGCTGCACACGCAGGGGGCTCTTGGCGGGGCGCGTGAGTACCAGGAGCGGGTGCTGGAGGTGGAGAAGCGGGTGCTGGGTGAGGAGCATCCGGTCACTCTGAGGTCGATGAGCAACCTGGCCGAGACACTGCACGCGCAGGGGGACTTTGAGGGGGCACGAGGATACCAGGAGCGTGTGCTGGAGCTCAGTCAGCGGGTGCTGGGTGAGGAGCACCCGGACACGCTGACGATAATGGGCAACTTGGCCGCGACGCTTTTTTCGCAGGGGGACTTGGGCGGGGCTCGTAGGTACGAAGAGCGTGTGCTGGCGGAGAGGAAGCGTGTGCTGGGGGAGGATCACCCGGGCACACTGAGGGCGATGGGCAACCTGGCCGAGACGCTGCACGCGCAGGGGGACTTTGAGGGGGCACGAGGATACCAGGAGCGTGTGCTGGAGCTCAGTCAGCGGGTGCTGGGTGAGGAGCACCCGGACACGCTGACGATAATGGGCAACTTGGCCGCGACGCTTTTTTCGCAGGGGGACTTGGGCGGGGCTCGTAGGTACGAAGAGCGTGTGCTGGCGGAGAGGAAGCGTGTGCTGGGGGAGGAGCACCCGGGCACACTGAGGGCGATGGGCAACCTGGCTGAGACGCTGCACGCGCAGGGGGACTTTGATGGAGCGCGTGAGTACCAGGAGCGTGTGCTGGAGGTGAGGAAGCGGGTGCTGGGGGAGGGTCACCCGGACACGCTTGTTGCGAAGAGCAATCTTGAGGTGACTCTTGATATGCAGAGAAAGGGCCTCGGGACTGGGAAACTATGAGCCGTGCTTTGAAGTGCGCTCTCCTCCGCTGGCGAGAGAGGTCTGGTCGAGTGTTCCGATCTCTCGGGCATGGTCGAGCCTGCCCTTTCCGCAGCATTGCTCACTGGGCATAGGCAGTGCCCCGAGCGAGCCGTCGGACCGGTCGGTGCACGCCATCCAGGAACACCAGCCCGCCATCGCCTGCCGCGCGCTCGTGACCTGCTGGGCAGCATCAACTTCGAGTCCGTACAGCCCGTTCTCGCGAAGGACGACTGCGAGCTGCGCAGGGTACTGGTGCCCGGCCATCACCACGCTCACCGGGCCCACCGTGAGGCCATGCCAGAGCGTGGCATCGGTCTCCACGAATCCGCATGCGGCGGCAAATGCGCGAGCGTGTTAGAGCCCCCGGCCATGAGCACCCAGAATGTGGCGGAACGGGCCGTCATCCGCGAGGCGCGGCCCGAGGACGACGCGGCGATAGGCGAGTTGCTGGTCGAGGCCTTCATCACGCAGTACGCCAAGAAGCTCCCCGAGGTCGTCTACACGGAGGAGCGCAAGCGCGAACTGCGGGACGTGGCGTCCCGCCGGAAGGTGGCCACCATCCTGGTCGCGGAGGTGGACGGCGAGGTGGTGGGAACGGTCGCCCTGTTCCCTCCCGGAGCGCCGGGCTCGGAGGCGTGGCTGCCGAAATCGGCGGACCTGCGCGGACTGGCCACCGCCGTGCGCTACCACGGCACTGGCCTCGCGAAGCCGTTGCTCGACGCGGCGGAGAACCTCGCGCGCAAGTGGGGCGTGGATGCCATCTGCCTCCACGTGCGCAAGGGCGCCGACGGCGTCGCGCGCCTCTACATGAAGCGCGGCTTCGTGCGCGAGCCCGCAGGGGACATGGACCTGCCCTCCGTGTTCCTCACGGCGTACGTGCTGCGCCTGAAGTAGCGCCTCACAGGCCGAGCGCGCTCATGGGCACGCGGTAGATGTCACCCGTGCCCTTGCCAATGCCCATGAGCGCGGCGTCGTTCCTCGGAAAGTCGAACCGCGGGCCCACGTCCCTGGTGTGCGGCCGGTTGCTGCTGAAGTAGAGCCACTTTCCATCCGGCGACACGCTCTGGTTGAAGTCGCGGGCCGGCGAGTTGATGCCGTTCCCGAGCAGCCGCGCCTTCTCCCAGCCGCCTCCCGGAAGCCTGCGGCTGAGATACACGTCATAGCTGCCGATGCTCTCCGGGCGGCGGAGCGCGCTGAAGAGGAGGTAGCTCTCGTCCGGCGCAATCCACGGCTCCACCTCGGAACCGGCGGTGTTGATGGCGTCACCGAGGTTCTCCGGTGGCTGGTACACGCCGTCCACGAGTCGTGAGACCCACAGGTCACTGTCGCCGCGAGTCCCTGGACGCTCTCCGCCGAAGTACAGGTTCCCATTGGCGGCCACGGCGGGGGACCACTCGTCGAGGCTCGCGTCGTTCACCGGCGCGGGGAGTCGCGTGGCCTCGCTCCACTCGCCATCCGGTTGCAGGTGGGCGACCCAGATGTCGTGCGTCGCGCGCGCCTTCGTCTCTCCCGGGTGGGGACGGTTGGAGATGAAGAAGACGCTGCGGCCGTCGGGAGAGATGTGCGGGTCCGCGTTGCTCCACTCCGTCGCGAAGCGAGGCTTCACGGGCGGAGACCAGTGTCCGTCCGCGCCGAGCCGCGTCTCGAGGATTTCGTACTGCTCGAATGCGTCGTCCGCGCGGCAGAAGAGGACGCGCTGCTGGTCGGGTGAGAACGCCATGAAGAAGTCCCAGGCGCCGGTGGTGAAGTGGCCGGCTCCGTAGATTTCTGGGGCGTGGGCTTCGCTCGTGCGCGCCTGTTGGTTGGAGGAAGTGCTGCACCCGGTCAGCATCAGCACGGTGAGCCACAGCATCTGTCGTGAGGGCATGTCTCGAAGACCTCCGGAGAGGCATTGCAGTAGCATCCGGATGTGGCGCGAAACTTGGGGAATGTTGCGGAGGTGCCGGGCCTGCCCGTGAAGCCGTGCGGGGTGCACCTGCTCGCGCAGGACGCGGCGTTCTGTGCGTGGGATTGCGTCTGCCACAAGGGGCCGGGCAGCCCCGTCTTCGAGGGTGAGAGCCCTCTCGTCCACATCAGCGTCGTGCTCGCGGGGGCCTTCCACGCCCGCTCGGCCCAGGGCGCAACGCTCGCGGGGCCGGGCACGCTGCTGCTCGGGAATGCCGAGGAGGAATATGCGTACCGCCACGTCGATGACGGCGGGGACCGCTCCGTCGTCTTCGAGTACGCGGAGGCGTTCCTCGACGAGGTGGGTGGCTCGCTCGATGCGCGGCTTCGCGCAAGGCGCGCGTTCGGGCGGGCCTTCATTCCCGCGCTCGTGGCGTCGACGGATGCGGTGGCTCTCTCGTATCAAGCCCTGCGCACCGGTGAGCCGGAGGCGCTGCGCGAGGCCGCATTCACCGTCGCCTCGGTGGCTTTGACGGAGGACCGCGGCGGCGTCCATTCGGTGACGGCCCCCACGTCCGCGCAGGCGCACCGTGTCGCGAGGACGCTCCGGTATGTCGAGGCGCACAGCGCGGAGGACTGCTCGCTCGACACGTTGGCGGCGCACGCGGGCCTGAGCAGCTTCCACTTCCTGCGCGTCTTCCGCGCGATGACGGGACAGACGCCGCGTCAGTTCGTCATCGCCACACGGTTGCGGGTGGCCGCGACGGCCCTGCGGACCACGCGTACGCCCGTCACCGAGGTCTCGATGCAGGCGGGCTTCGGGGACCTGTCCCACTTCACGACGAGCTTCACTCGGGCCTTCGGCGCCTCACCGCGCACGTACCGCAAGCGGCATGGCCTCGGGGGGCGCTGACCGTTGAAGTGCGCCCCGCACATCTCCGCAGCGGCAGCACGCAGGCAATGATGAACGGCATGCCCGCGCGCTGACCGCTGAAGTGCGACCCGCTCAGCCCCGCAGCGGCAGCACGAAGGCGAGCTGGAAGCGCGTGCCGGCGTGCTCGGGCCGGACGGTGGCGCTGACGTGGACGCCTCGGCCGTCATCGGTGGAGACGAGCTCGGCGCGGACCTGGCCGTTCTCCGTGGCGCCGCGGAAGAGGAAGACCTCGGCGGCCTGGGCGAAGATGGCGGAGACCTCGTCGTTGCCGCTGCCGGACGGGAGCTGGTCCCTCACCCACGTGGCGAAGCGGACGATGCGGCCGGTGAGGAGCTGCGCGGGCAGCGGCACCGCGTAGCCACCGCCATACACCGTCGGCGCGGCGGACAGCAGCACCGCGTCCGCGTTGCGCCCGCTGCCGAGCCCGAGGATGCCGCGCCCCTCCAGCCGCGCCTGCGCGCGGATGGGGAGGAAGTTCTCCGTGGGAATACCGAGCCCCTTCTCGCGGCCGGACGGAATCTCCCAGATGGCCGGGGCCTTCAGGCCGCCGGGCTGGCCCATGATGCGCGCGAAGGAGCCCGTGTCGCGGAAGCTGGCGGACAGCAACGCCGCGACGCCGAGCGCGGGGCTGGTGAAGGCCGAGCGCTTCGCCGAGCCGCGCCCCTCGCTCACCGTCGCCACGTTGTTGATGGCGGCGCACAGCCAGCGCGAGGACTCGTCCTGACGCAGCTCGGTCCACTCGTCGGAGACCGTGTCCCGCTCCTCCTCCAGCGCGGCGGAGAGCTCGCCCGGCGCCACGCCGAGGAGCGACGACGCCACGGACGCCACCACGGGCACCTGCGAGCGCTCCCCGAGCGACGCGAGCCTGCCGAGCAGCCCCACGTCATCACACGAGTCCACGAGGAAGACGGCGTCGGGGCGGTCGAAGGGCTCGGCCGCGAGCGCGTTCTGGAGGGCCTCCAGCAGCGCGGGGCGGGACACGTCGAGCACCTCCACGGCGATGCCCGAGGACTTGGGGCACTGGTCCACCAGCCACCGCAGGCCGCGCCACGCGGACTCGAGGCGGGCGATGGGCTCGGCGGCGAGGATGTCCTTCGCGGTGGTGAGAATGACCTCCTCGATGAGGTCTCTCGCCGTCTTGCGGGACGGGGACGTGCTCGCGGCCGGCGCGGCCGACGAGGCCGGAGCGCGCGGGTTGATGGCGCGCAGGAAGGCATCCACGGCGCGGGACGCGGCGGCGGGGGAGCCCGCGTCGGCGCGGTTGAGGAAGGCCTCGACGAGCTCATCCCCGGACGTCGTGGGAGCCGCCGCCGGGACGGTGGGGCTGATGGGCACGAGGGTGGCGCGGATGGCCTCGGCGACGGCGTCGGGGAGGCGGCCGGGGCCGGTGATGGTGGCGACGCGGGTGGCGGCCTCCTCCGGGGAGATGGGGCGGAGCGGGTCGGAGGTGGAGAGGTCCGAGTGGAGGGCCTGGAGAGCGCGCAGCTCGGGGACGGCGTTGATGAGGTCGGCGATGCCGAAGGCGCGGAGGCGGTCGAAGGACAGCTCGAAGGAGCGGGTGTCCGCGGCGCCGAGGCGGTCGGCCACGGTGATTCGCACGCCGGTGGCGGCGCGAGCGAGCTCGCTGCCGAAGGACTCGGGGGTGAGGTGGAAGCGCCGGCCGGAGGACGCGGGGGAGAAGGCTCCCGCCACCAGCCACCGAACGCGCGCTCCCTCTGCACTGCTTCCGCTCTGACTCATGAACTGCTCCCGCCTGGGGTCGTGAAGGCCGCTACGTTACTCCGTCCGGGGCCGGTTGTCGGAAGGGGGCGCATCCGCGGCATGCCCACGCCCTACTTCCCGTCTGTGTCCTGGACGACTCACGGGAGGGTCCGGGCGGGAGCTGTCTGGCTTTGATGGGGCAGCATGCCCCCACGGCGGGTACGGGGTGGGACCCGCCAGAGAGGCTCGCCGTGTGGCGGAACCCGCGGGCGTTCACGTTGCGGATTGGGACGCTCGGCGACGAGTCGCTGGTGCTGTCTGACTTCACGGGCAGGGAGGCCATCTGCCGGCCCTTCGACTTCCGGGTGGAGTTCTTCACGAAGGATGGCGAGCCGCTGGCGGTCGCGGACCTCGTGGGCAGGGACGCGCTGGTGACGCTGTCGGTGCGAGACGGCAGCCCGCGCTACGTGCACGGCATGGTGCGCGAGGTGGAGTCGCTGGGTCTGAAGACGGGCCGCCGCCGCTACCGCGCGCACGTGGTGCCCACGCTGTGGCGCCTGTCACAGGTGCACAAGAGTCGCATCTTCCAGGACATGAGCGTGCTGGACATCCTCGCGGCCGTGCTGCGGGAGGGCGGCGTCGAGGTGCGGTTGGCGCTCAGCGGCAGCTACGCGGCGCGCGAGTACTGCGTGCAGTACCGCGAGAGCGACTTCGCCTTCTTGAGCCGGCTGATGGAGTGGGAGGGCATCTTCTACTTCTTCGAGCACACCGACTCCGGCCACACGCTGGTGCTGGGGGACAAGCCTTCCGCGCACGCGCCGCTGCCTCAGGGGCAGACGTTGCCGCTGCGGCCGCGCATGGGCAAGGAGGCCGTGGACGGCGAGTTCGTCTACGCGCTGGAGGTCGTGCACCGGCTGCGTCCGGGCGCGGTGCACCTGAAGGACTTCGACTTCGAGAAGCCCGCCGTGGACATCTCCGGCAAGGGCAAGGCGGTCGAGGGCGTGGCCGCGCTCGAAATCTATGACTACCCGGCCGGCTACGTGGCGCCGGGCGTGGGCAAGGCGGCGGCCAGCGTGCGCGCGGAAGCGGCGGGCATGGGCGGGCGCACGCTGACGGGCGAGGCGATTGCGCCCCGGCTGACGCCCGGCTTCCTGGTGGAATTGGACGCGCCCGAGGACGGCACCTTCGCGGGCGAGTACCTCATCACCGAGGTGGTGCACTCGGGCATGCAGCCGGATGTCTCCAGCGGCAGCGAGACGTTGCAAGGCCTCTACCGCAACCAGTTCCACCTGTTGCCCAAGGCGGTGCCCTTCCGTCCGCGCCGGCTGACGCCGCTGCCGCAAATCGCCGGGCCGCAGACGGCCACGGTGACGGGCCCGTCGGGCGAGGAAATCCACACGGACGCGCACGGCCGCATCAAGGTGCAGTTCCACTGGGACCGCGAGGGCAAGCGGGACGAGAAGTCCTCGTGCTGGGTGCGCGTGGGCCAGCCGTGGGGCGGCCCGGCGTGGGGCGACGTGTGGCTGCCGCGAATCGGGCAGGAAGTCATCGTCCGCTTCCTGGAGGGAGACCCGGACCGGCCGCTGGTGGCGGGGGCCGTCTACAACGGCACCAACACGGTGCCGTATGCACTGCCGGACGAGAAGACGAAGTCCACGCGCAAGAGCGCCTCCAGCCTGGGCAGCGACGGCTTCAACGAGGTGCGCATCGAGGACGTCGCCGGGGAGGAGGAGGTCTTCACCCACGCCCAGAGGGACGAAGAGCTCATCACCGAGAACGACAAGGACCAGTTGGTGGGCGGGTACGAGGACCTGCTGGTGAAGAAGGACCGCAAGCGCACCGTGGAGGGTCACCAGGAACTGCGCGTGCGCGGCGATGACGTCAGCGTGGTGGAAGGGAATCAGACGCTGCTCGTGCAGGGCAACCGCTCCACGCAGGCGGTGCAGTCCCACGGTGAGGCGGTGGAGGGCCACCAGACGACGACGGTGGGCAAGAACCTCACTGTTTCCGTTTCACGGAGCGCCATGGAGAACGTGGGCGCGGCGAAGGCCACTACCATTGGCGGGACGTACAGCGTCAACGTGGCGCTGGCCCACAACGAGGCCACGGGTGGAGCGAAGGGGGAACAGGTGGCGGGGCTCAAACATGAAGCCATCGCCGGAGGTCGTCAGGAGACCGTGGTCGGCGACAGGCACGTATCCGTTGGAGAGGACTGGGACGCGGAGGTGGCAGGTCAAGCCGTCCTGAAGACAGGAGAAGATTCGAGCGAGACCATTGGAGAGAGCTCATACCTGCTCTCCCTGGAGGGATACCTCTTGTCCGCCAAGCGATTCGAGGTCGTGACCGACACGCTCTCCATCTTCGTGAACGGCAGGCTTGCTGTGCGGGTCGACAAGTCCGGCAAGCTCCAGATTCGGGGCGGGACCATCACCGTGGACGACTCGCCATGACCATCAAGTTCAAGGGCGCTTCCATCCAGAAGGTGCAAGGTGGGTCGTCGGACGGCTCCTCCGACGTGGAGAATCCGCCCGAGCTCAAGACTCCACCCTGTATCCACGCGTGGGAAGTCCAGGCACCCCGGCAGAGCTACACAGCCGAACAGAAGCATCAACGTTTGCGGCGAGACGCTGCGATGGCGAAGAAAGAAGGAGACCCGGACTCCGCCAACAGCCTCCTCTTCGAGGGCCGCGCGGCGGAGCACAACCAGGTGACGAATGGCAACGACATGTCCGGACCCAACGACGCTTCCAAGCTCTACATGGTCTGCAAGAAGTGCGGACGCAGGGACCGGGAGCTGGACCATGTCATCCGCAATAAGGAAGGACGTGTCCTGAAGGTGGTGGAAGTGAAGTCGGGCAATGCGAACATCAAGGACGTACAGTTCAACGCCTTGCAGGAACTCTGCGCCCAACTCGGAGCGACGCTCGTCTACAAGCTTCAGCAGGGGGAAGGGACACCCATGGCCGTTCGTGAGTTGACGCGCAGAGGCCTTGCTCCCCAGGACATCATCGTCATCTGACGCCCACCCAGGAGCGACCATTGGCCAGCGACTACTACGCGCTCTATGCCCGGGTGAACCTGACGCGTGAGCAGGTCTTTTCTCGCGTCGTTCCCATCCTTCACACGCACGGCGCAAGATGGGCGAGCGCTCCCTGCGAGGCATTGGCTTTCGAGCCGAAGCTCGGGCGGTACGTCTGGACCGGTGAGACGGCGCACTTCAAGAATCTCGATGAGGCGCTGGAGCGTTCGCGCGCGTGGCAGGGCGTCGCCATCTACTTCGAGTACCCTCGCGAAGACGTTCTCGGCTCGCTGTCCGTCGTCGTCTGGAACGACGAAGGGCCGGCTTCGACCACGGTTGCCCTCTGCGAGAACTCGACCCTGTTCAACCTCCAGCGCGAACATGCTCCGTCGTGGGAGGCCGCCCAGGAGTTGTTCATCTCCGTTGGCCAGGCGCTCCAGGCGGCGTTCTGCTTCCTCAAACGTGAGCCACCGTTACGGACGATGAGCCAGGACGATGTTGCCGGAGAACTCGAGCGGATTACCGAGGGACGTCTCGTGCCGACCCTTCTCGCGATCCACGTGTCCCTCTTCAAGACGCCGGTCCGCGTCGTCTCCCTGCCAACCGCCCCTTATCGAGTCGACCGTCGCGGGGACTATTTCGTCATCACCCACAGGCGCATGGGCACACCCGAGGCGGACTGAGACGCGTGCACTCACGCCTCGTCGCCATTACCCTCCCGGTGCCATGTCCATCCGCAAGGACTACATCGAGCGTCTCATCGAGCAGTTCGCCGCCGCGCTCTCCCGCATCCTCAAGGCCCGCCAGGAGCAGCGGTTCGCGGACGTGCAGCGGCTCATCCACGACACCGCGCTGTCCACGCTCGGCATGGAGTACGGCGCCCTGCTGCTCGCGGACCCCGTGTCCACCGCGCGCCTGCTCGGCAGCCCCATCCGTGTCAAGGTGCTCGCCCGCCTGGTCTCCGAAGAGGGTGAGCTCCTTCAACAGCAGGGTGATTCCGACACCGCCTCCGCCCGCTTCCGCTTCGCCCTCGCGCTGTACTCGGAGGCCATTTCCGCCGGCCTCACTCCCGACGCGGATGACGCCGCCACCCTCTCGAAACTGCGCGCCTTCACAGAAGCGCCGCAGCGCGTCTGATCCACGCGAACCCCCCTCCATCTGTCGACAATTGACGCTCTGCATTGGTCCGCTTTCCGGCAGTCCGCCTGTCTGGAAGCGTGACAGTCGACCGATTCACGAATGACCCGTACCGGGCCCGGGTTGCCGGGCTCTCGGCGCTCGCGGCTATGATGGGACACACCTCGATCACGCTAAGCCTGGGGGGTTGCGCGTGTCCTTCATCCATCTTCCTGAGAGCGTTGTTCCCTGTCGCAACCTGGTGGGAGGTGAATGGCAGACGCCGGCCGGCGCCACCCTGCTCGACGTGCGCAGCCCGTACACGGGCACCATCATCGGCCGTGTTCCCCTGACGCAGGCGTCCGGAGTCGCCCAGGCCGTGGAGGCCGCGAAGCCCGCCGCCGCCCAGTGGCGCAACACTCCGCTGCGCGAGCGCACCCAGTTCCTCCACCGCTTCCGCACACTCCTGGAGAGAGACCTCGACCGGCTCTCCAACCTCGCCGCGAGCGAGGCCGGCAAGACGGTGGCCGAGGGCCGCGCCGGGCTCCTCAAGGGCATGGAGGTCTGCGACTTCGCGCTCTCGCTCCAGAACCTCGACACCGGCGGACACATGGAGGTCAGCCGCGGCGTCACCTGCGAGTTCCGCCGCGAGCCGCTCGGCATCGTCGCCGGCATCACCCCGTTCAACTTCCCGGCGATGGTGCCGATGTGGATGTTCCCCATCGCCATCACGCTGGGCAACGCCTTCATCCTCAAGCCCTCCGAGAAGGTGCCCCTCACCGCGTGCGCGCTCGGCGAGCTGATGCGCGAGGCGGGCTTCCCGCCCGGCGTCTTCTCCATCGTCCACGGTGGGAAGGAAGCGGTGGATGCGCTCGTCGCGCACCCGGACGTGCAGGCCATCGGCTTCGTGGGCTCGTCCGCCGTCGCGCGCCACATCTACGCGGAGGGCTGCAAGCGCGGCAAGCGCGTGCTCGCGCTGGGCAGCGCCAAGAATCACGTCATCGTCGTCCCCGACGCGGACCCGGACCTCACGCCGCAGGCCGTGGTGGACTCGTTCACCGGCTGCGCGGGCCAGCGCTGCATGGCCGCCAGCGTGCTGCTCGCCGTCGGTGACGTGGAGCACCTGGTGAAGGAAATCACCCGCCGCGCCGCGAAGCTCGAGGTCGGCCCCGGCATGGGTGCCCTCATCGACCGGGGCTCGGTGGACCGGCTCGAGACCGCCATCGCCCGCGCGGAGTCCGAGGGCGCGCACGTCCTGCTCGACGGGCGCGGCAAGCGGCCCGCCGGAGAGCTGTGGACCGGCGGCAACTGGCTCGGGCCCACGCTGCTGGACGGCGTGCGTCCGGACATGGAGGCCGCGAAGCGCGAGCTGTTCGGCCCGGTGCTCTCCATCATCCGCGTGCCCACGCTGTCCGCGGCGCTCGAAATCGAGAACGCGTCTCCGTACGGCAACGCGGCGTCCATCTTCACCACCAACGGCGCCGTGGCGCAGACGGTGGTGGAGAACGTGCGCGCCGGCATGGTGGGCGTCAACGTGGGCGTGCCCGTGCCGCGCGAGCCCTTCTCCTTCGGCGGCACCGGTGACTCGCGCTTCGGACACGGCGACATCACCGGCCCGTCCAGCCTCGACTTCTGGACGGCGCTGAAGAAGGTCACCCGCAAGTGGTCGGCTCGCACCGACGGCTCGTGGATGAGCTGAGCCGCCCTCCGCTCTTTCCATTTCTACAGCTCGCGCTCGAACGACTCCGCGCCCGCAAGGAGGGCGCTCCCATGGCAGACAAGAGACCCGTCAATCACATCCGTCTCACCTCGCACCCCGATGGTGAGGCTCCGGGAGTTCAAATCCGCTGGGGCGACCCCGAGCCACTGCGCCGAGGCCCCGTGGTGGCCACGCTCACCGAGCCCGCGCACCGCAACGTCATCGGCACGCACTCCGGCGCCTACTCCGTGTACCGCGCGCTCGCCGTGGCCGCCGGCCAGTTGCCGCAGGACCACCGCGCCGACCTGAAGAACACCTCGCCCGCCGCGCAGGTGGGGCCGTACCCCTCGTGGAGCGACCCGGCGCGCATCGTCTCGCTGGACCCGTGGGGCGCGATTGCGCCTCAGGTCTTCCGCGCGTACTCGGAGCAGGACATCGACTTCCGGCCCACCATCGCCGTCACCAAGGCGCACATCAACCTGCCGGAGATTCGCGACGCGCTCGCGGCCGGGCGCCTGAAGCCGGATGGTGACCTGCTCGCGGCCAATGGCGACGTCAAGGTGACGAAGGCGGCGGTGGAACCGGTGTGGTACCTGCCGGGAATCGCCAAGCGCTTCGGGCTGACGGAGAGCGCACTGCGCCGCGGCCTCTTCGAGCAGACGGGCGGCATGTTCCCCGAGCTGATTACGCGCCCGGACCTGCACGTCTTCCTGCCGCCCATCGGCGGGCTCACGCTGTATGTCTTTGGCGAAATCGCCTCGCTGGCGGACAAGAACATCCCGCTCGCGGCGCGCGTGCATGACGAGTGCAACGGCTCGGACGTGTTCGGCAGCGACATCTGCACGTGCCGGCCGTACCTGGTGCACGGCATCGAAGAGTGCGTGCGCCAGGCGCAGAACGGCGGCGCGGGCCTCATCGTGTACCTGCGCAAGGAGGGCCGCGCGCTGGGCGAGGTGACGAAGTTCCTCGTGTACAACGCGCGCAAGCGGCAGGAGGGCGGCGACTCGGCGGCCACCTATTTCCATCGCACCGAGTGCGTGGCCGGCGTGCAGGACATGCGCTTCCAGGAGCTCATGCCGGACGTGCTCCACTGGCTGGGCATCACCCGCATCCACCGCTTCGTGTCGATGAGCGACATGAAGCACGACGCGATTACCCGCTCGGGCATCGAAATCCTGGAGCGGGTTCCGATTCCGGAGGACCTCATCCCCGCCGACGCGAAGGTGGAGATGGAGGCGAAGAAGGCCGCGGGCTACTTCACCAAGGGCCCCGTGGCGGACGCGGACGCGCTGGCGCAGGTGAAGGGACGAGGGCTCGATGTCTGACAAAGAGCTGGGCAGGGCACACGTATCTCCCGCCGTCGCGTGGCTGCGCACGCCGGCCGCCATCCGCGAGCGTTGCCACCAGTTGTTGGATTTGGGCCTCGCGGGGCGCTTGCAGCACTTCCGCGTGGAGCCGTCGAAGCTGCCGGTGGTGGTGGACACCGTGCTGAACGTGACGCGCGAGCAGTACCCCAAGCTGGACATTCCGTTGCACAGCCGCTGGGGCCACTTCGACGCGGGCGGCGTGGCGCGCGTGAAGGAGTTGGAGGAGCGGCTCAAGGACGCGTCGCCGCAGGAGCGGGCGCGCGCGAAGCTGGACCTCGTGGTGGTGAGCGTGCTGCTGGACGCGGGCAGCGGCCCGAAGTGGCGCTACCGCGAGCGCGGCGGCGGCACGTGGGCTCGCTCGGAAGGCCTGGCGGTGGCCAGCTTCCGCATGTTCATGGACGGGCTCTTCTCGTCGGACCCGGACCGGCCGCTGCGCGCGGACTCGGAGGCGCTGGGGCGGATGACGCGCGAGACGCTCGCGCAGGGCATGCAGGTGTCCGAGTCCAATCCGCTCGACGGGCTGGAGGGACGGCTGCACCTGATGCACGGGCTGGCGAAGGTGCTGCCCCGCCCGGGCGCGCTGCTGGACATCATCACCGCGCAGCGGCGCAGCGTGCGGGCCTCGGAGCTGCTCGGGCTGGTGCTGGAGGTGCTGGGCCCCATCTGGCCGGGCCGCGTCATGGTGGACGCCGTCAACCTGGGCGATGTGTGGCCGCACTCGGCGCTGGGCCCGGTGGAGAGCGTGGACGCGCTGGTGCCGTTCCACAAGCTGTCACAGTGGCTGACGTACTCGCTGGTGGAGCCGCTGGCCGAGGCCGGCGTGCAGGTGACGGAGCTGGATGGCCTCACCGGCCTGCCCGAGTACCGCAACGGCGGCCTCTTCGTGGACCTGGGCGTGCTGGTGCCCCGCGACATGAAAATCACCACGGTGGCGCTGCACCCCGGTGACGAGCCGATTGTCGAGTGGCGCGCGCTGACGGTGGCGCTGCTCGACAGGGTGGCGGCGCTGGTGCGCGGGCGGTTGGGGATGAACGCGGAGGAATTGCCGCTGGGGAAGGTGCTGCAGGGAGGCACGTGGACGGCGGGGCGGCGGGTGGCGGCGGAGCTGCGTCCCGGCGGCGTCCCACCCATCCGCGTGGACAGCGACGGCACTGTGTTCTGAGAGAAAGACAGACGACTGACCCGAGGGAGGATGCAATGCAATTCCCGAACTGCACGGTGGTGGACCATCCGCTGGTGAAGCACAAGCTGACGCTGATGCGGCGGGCGGAGACGAGCACCGCCTCCTTCCGGGCGCTGCTCCAGGAAATCTCGCTGCTGCTCGCGTACGAGGCCTTCCGCGACCTCAAGCTGCGCGACGAGGAAATCCAGACGCCGATGGCGACGATGATGGCGCCGGTGCTGGACGGGAAGAAGCTGGTGCTGGTGGCCATCATGCGCGCGGGGCAGGGCATCCTCGACGGCATGCTGCAGCTCGTGCCTTCCGCGCGCGTGGGGCACATTGGCCTGTACCGGGACCCGGAGACGCTGGCGGCGGTGGAGTACTACTACAAGGTGCCGGGACAGCTCGCGGACCGCGACGTGGTGGTGTGTGACCCGATGCTCGCCACGGGCAACTCGGCGGTGGCGGCGCTGCAGCGGCTGAAGAGGAGCAAGCCCGGCTCGGTGCGCTTCGTGTGTCTGCTCGCGAGCCCCGAGGGCCTCATCAACCTGCGTGAGCATCACCCGGACGTGCACGTGTACACCGCCGCCGTGGACGAGCGGCTCAACGAGCACGGGTACATCCTCCCGGGCCTGGGCGACGCGGGCGACCGGTTGTTCGGGACGAAGTAGACGCGGGGACTCCCACTCCTGGCAGCGTTGGGGCAGGATGCGTCCTCCGCGAGGGCCGGCGCGCCAGGAATTGGGAGTCGTTGAATGCGTTTTCGGGCCTTCGGGTTGGGATTGACGGCGGTGTTGGGCTTCGCGGGAGCGGCGTGGGCCGAGAGCCCGCCGTGTGACTGCTCCGTGAAGAACGAGCGCGTGGAGCCCGCCGACTCGTGCATCACCATCAATACGCAATCGTATTGCGACGGGATGTTGGTGAAGAATGGCTGCGGCGTGCCCGTGACGCTGGTGGGCTGGCCTTTCTACGACTCCGTGTGCCGGCGCTCGCCGTGCTCCGTGGAGCTCCAGCCCGGGCAGGAGGCGCTGTTCTACCTCTTCAACGTCGAGAATCGGGGTGTGGCTGCCCGGAACACCTATCAGGTGAAGCTGGGCGACGCCGAGCCACAGTCCCTCACCCTCGTCGCGGATCTCGACTGCAAGACCTCGCAGCCGGAGGGCGAGGGCTGCGCCGCCGCTCCCGGTGCGCTGGCGGCGCTGGGCGTGTTGGCGGTGGTGCCGCTCGTCCGTCGGCGACGATGAGCGCTCCCTGGGGCCGGTCCGCCCGTCACGGCAGGCAGACGCCTTGTCCACCCCACGGACCTGAGTGGCGATTCAGAACGGCGGGCGGCTCTCGAAGGTGTGGAGCTCGCCCGTCCGGGGGTGCGTGAAGGTCAGCGCCTCCGCGTGGAGCAGCAGCCGCGTGTCCTCACGGCCGTACAGCGTGTCGCCGACGATGGACACGCCGAGCCCGAGCGGATGCGCGGCGTGGGCTCGTAATTGATGCGCGAGCCGGGTTCTCGGCAGCAGGGTGACGCGGGTGCGTGTCTCCGTCCGCTGTGTCACGCGCCACTCCGTCACCGCGCGCTTGCCGTAGGTCGGGTCGACGAGATGGCGGAGCTGCGCGTCCAGGTCCGTCCGGAGGGGTAGCTCGATGACGCCGTGGTCTGCCGCCGCTGAGACGCCGTCGAGCCACGCGACGTGGCGGAGGTCCGCCTCCCGGCGCGCGAACTGACGGCGGAGCACTGCCTGCGTCTCCGCGTCCCTGGCCAGGAGCAGCAGCCCGGAGGCTTCGGTGTCCAGCGCGAACACCACGGAGAGCTCCGGGCTTCGCTGCTGGTAGCGCACGAGGACGGAGTCGCGCTGCTTCGCATGCCGGCCGGGAGCGGATGGAAGTCCGGGCGGCTTGTCCACGATGAGCAACCACGCGTCCTCGAACACGAGCCGGGGCTCGCCGATGGGCGCGGGTCCCGGAGGCGCGGGTTCCACGTCCAGCCCTTCGAGCATGTAAGGCAGCACCCGCCCGCACTTGCGCTGACAGGCCGGGTAGTAACTGCCCGCGATTCGCTCGCCCGTGAGCGGCGGCGCGCCCCACCAGAACTCCGCGAGCGCCAGGGGACGCAGGTGGTGCGCGTAGGCCCAGGCGAACAGCTTGGGCGCGGCGCAGTCTCCCGCGCCTCCGGGGGGAGCCTCGGGCTCGAAGAGGGAGGCGAGGGATTGCTGCTCGCCGCGCGCGTTGAGGAGCACGTAGCTGTCGGTGAGCTGTCTCCAGAGCTGGCGTGAGCGCTCGGCGCGCAGGTGCTCGACTTCGGCGCGGGAAGACTCTCGCGAGTCCGCGTGGCGCAGTTCCAGTTCGCGCAGCGCAGCCTGGCCCTCGGGCCAGAAGGAGTCGCGCGCGATGGCGTCGAACAGGGGCGGCGCGAAGCCCTCCACGTGCCAGCGTCCACCGAGCATCCCGGAGAACGCACGGAGGTAGCCCACGCGGCCGTCCTCCGTCGCGACGACGAGCACCCCGAACATCTTTCCGCCTCCGGGGGCGTCGAGTCCTTCCGTCGCCACGTCGCCGTGCCTCAGGCGTGCTTGCAGCTCCTCCGCCGCGCGTCGTGCGAGGGGATGGGGCGGGCTCGGGTCGAACGGGCTCGCGAGTCGTGACGGCAGCTCGGCCGGGGCCGGCGGAGGCTCGAAGTACGTCACGAGGGGTGAGGGCTGCCGACTCACGGAGCTCTCCGTGTATCAGCCGTGCGCGGGCGCGGATACAGGTGGGAATGGGGGAGGGACGTGCCTGCCCGGCTGGCGCACGCCACGCCTCTGTCCGACACCCAAGGGCGGGTTTCCGTGGGCCGGGGCTGTTCGGCTAGGCTCGACGGCGTCCCCCAAACGCAATTCCTGTTCAATGACCGACCCTGTTTCTCCGGCTGCTCCTCCGGACGCGCCGCTCCAGTTCGAGCGCGCCGAGTTCTCCGAGCCGCGCGCCGCACCGCAGTGCAAGGCGTGCGAGCGCCCCATCACCGACTCCTATTACGAGGTGAATGGTCACCTCCTCTGTCCCTCGTGTCGAGACGCGGTGGCGGCGTCGTTCACCGGCGGCTCGAAGTCGGGCCGGTTCTTCCGCGCGTTCGCGTTCGGCCTGGGCGCGGCGGCGGCGGGCGCGGTGCTGTACTTCGGCATCTCCGAGGTCACCGGCTACAACCTCGGCATCATCGCCGTCGCCGTGGGGTGGATGGTGGGCACCGCCGTGCGCAAGGGCTCGGATGGGCGCGGCGGCCGGTTCTACCAGTTCCTCGCCGTGGTGCTGACCTACCTGTCCATCGCCGCCTCGCTCGCGCCGGATGTCTACAAGAGCATGTCGGAACCCGACGCCACCGAGGCCGCCGCGTCGCCCACTCCGTCCGCGGATGCGAAGCCCGAGGCCGCCCAGGGCACTGCCCCGGCCGCTGGGGGCTCCGCGTCGCCCACGTCCGCCGCACCGGCTCCCGAGGCCGCCGGAGACGCGGCCGTCCTCCCGGAGGATGCGGAGTTCGAGAAGTCCGTCGCGCTGCGGGTCATCGTGGCGGCTGTCTTCTCGGTGGCCATGCCCGTGCTCGTGGGCATCAACAGCCCGCTTTCGCTCCTCATCTACGGCTTCGCGCTGTGGGAGGCGTGGCGCCGCAACACGCGCGCCGAGCTGAACATCGCTGGCCCGTACCAGCTCGCTCCGGCCGCCGCGCAGGCGCCTTCGGAGCAGGGCGCCGCGCAGGAGCAGTCCGTTGGCTGAAGCCCTCGCCGTCGTCACGAGCTGCCAGGGGTGCGGCACCCAGTTGGGCCCCCGGCTGCTCACCTGTCCCTCCTGTCACCGGCTGGTCCACGCGCGCGAATTGCAGCGGCTGGCCACGGAGGCCGAGGCCGCCTCCGCTCGCAACGAGCCCATCGTCGCGCTGGAGACCTGGCGGCGCGCGCTGGACCTGCTGCCTCCGGCGTCCAGTCAGTACGCCCAGGTGACGGCGAAGGTGGAGGCGCTGAGCCGTCAGGTGGATGCGTCCGGGCCGCTGCGGGCCGAAGTCGCGGCGGCGCGGGAGGAGAAGCAGAAGTCGGGCATGCCGAAGTGGCTCGCCGCGATGGGCACGGTCGGCCTGCTGCTGTGGAAGTTCAAGTTCGTCCTCGTCTTCCTGCTGGGCAAGGGGAAGCTGCTGCTGCTCGGGCTGACGAAGGCGAGCACGCTGTTCTCCATGCTGCTCGCGCTCAGCGTGTACTGGGCGATGTGGGGCTGGGTGTTCGCGCTCGGGTTGATTGCGTCCATCTATGTGCACGAGATGGGGCACGTGGCGGCGCTGCGGCGCTTCGGCATGCAGGCCAGCGCGCCCATGTTCATCCCGGGCCTGGGCGCCTTCGTTCGCCTCAAGCAGTCACCGGTGGACGCGCGCGAGGATGCGCGGGTGGGGCTCGCGGGGCCCATCTGGGGGTTCTTCGCGGCGGCGGCGTTCTTCGTCGCGGCGCTGGCCACCGGGTGGAAGAGCCTGGGCGCGATTGCGCATGCGGCCGCGTGGATCAATCTCTTCAACCTGGTGCCGGTGTGGACGCTCGATGGAGGCCGTGGCTTCCGCGCGCTGTCGAGGAACCAGCGCTGGCTGGCGGTGGCCGTCATTGGCGCGGCGTGGTTCTTCACGGCAGAGGGGCTGCTGGTGTTGCTGCTGCTCGCGGCCGGGTTCCAGGCGGTGGCCATGCCCGTGCCGGAGGAAGGCGACACGCGCGCCACCGTGGAGTACGGCGCGCTCGTGGCCGCGCTCAGCGCGCTGGGCTGGTTCGCGCAGCAATGGACGGGCCCGGGGCTGACGCTGTGATGTGAGGATTCAACGCCCCTCTCAGATTTCCGAGTGGGGCGTTGGCTTCCTCGCGCTCCAAGTGCGCGGATTGTGGGGGCGCGTTTCCTGGTCCGCGCCTTGCTCCTTGTCCGCTGTAGTCACTCTTGGGAGGAGCTTCGATGCGCTGGGGATTGATGCTGGGGTGTTGTCTCGCGGTCATGGGCCTTGCGGCCTGTAGCTCGGACGAGGGCGAGGAGTCGCTGCGGCAGGGGCGCGTGAAGCTGCGGGATGGGCAATCGATTGCCCAGGCGCAGGAGTGCGGCGTGAATCAGGCCCAGTGTCCCGTGGGGACGGACTGCTACGCCTTCAGGTTGGACGGCGAGTCCCAGGTGCGGTGCCTGGACACCGCCACCGTCTGCAACGAGGTGCTCACCTGCACCGGTGGCACCGAGTGCGTCATCCTCGAGTCGTACCCCGCGCAGGTGACGTGCTCCGGGAAGTGCACCGGCCCGGACTGCGACAGCTCCGTGTCCACCACTCCTTGAGAGGACCCGTCAGACCTGGAGGGTCATGGGCATGATGTGCCCCAGGCCGTCCACCGGGTTGTAGAGGAAGAGCACGTGCATCTCGCCGGCCGTGCCCACGTGCACGGTGTTGGGCACGGTCGCCGAGCTCGCGTACGAGCACTGGTGGACGCAGATGGTGAGGTTCAGCTCCTTCGCCATCGCCGTGATGTCCTCGAGGGTGGCGTACTGGCCATTCGTCCCCACGCGGACACGCTCGCTGGCATTCAGGTGTTTGCTCTCGGAGAGCCGCTTGCGCATCTGCTGGTGCGTGGTGCCCCCCACGACATGGGCGCAGCACGCGTAGAAGCAGTTCCCGTCGTCCTGCACCTGCACCACGGCGTACGCCTTCCCCAGTCCATAGCGGACGGAGACGGGCTGGTCGGTCTTCGCGTCGCGGACCAGGTTGCCGCGTGAGGGCAGCAGAATCGACTGGTGCTTGCGCGACTGCTCCGCCTTCTTGCGGAAGCGCTCGAACGACAGCCCGGTCGACAGCGAGGAGGAGGGGCCGGCGGCGCTCTCGTCCACGATGAGCCACGGACTGCGCTTCTGCACCTCCGCGTAGGCCTTCTCCACGACGGGGCGCTCCTTCTCGTACTTGTCCCACTCCTTCTTGCGCGCCTCCATCTTCTGTGTCTGGTCCCGCAGCTTGTCTTCGTCCCGCTCGTCGTCGTCCTCCTCATTGAGCGCGTCCACCATCTTCTTGTGGAAGAAGTAGGTCTTCCGGGCCTGCGGGAGCGCCTCACTCAGGAACTTGCGTTTCTGGATGATTTTCACGTCCCCCATCACGTCCGGGTTCTCCGTCCCGTCCTTCCGCCAGCGGTTGTCTCCCTCGGGGTTGACGACGCTCATGTCGTTGAGCGGGTGCTCCGTGAAGCGCAGCGCGATGGGGTACTTGCCCTCGGGCCGGAAGAACTGCCCGATGAGCTGCTTGAGGAACAGCGCACGCTCCTCGGTCGTCGTCAGCGCGGCGAAGCTCTTGAGCAGATAGTCGCGGTAGCCGCAGCGCTGCAGGAAGCGCAGCTCGTAAATCAGTGACAGGGCAAGGCCCACGCGGATTTCAGGCCCGTAGAAGACGAAGTGGATGAAGTTGACCTTCCGGTCCAGTTCCTTGTAGCGCTCCGGCTTGACGCTCTTGAAGGCCTTGTTGAGGTTGGAAGCGCTGAAGCTGTTGGCCTGGACGGTGCCCTTGTTCCCCGACTTCGGGAGGATGTAGCCGTACTCGTACTCGTGCGTGATGTCGTTCGTCCCGGACATCTTCGCGTGACGAATCAGCGCCCCCTTGTGGTCCCTCGTGCACTCGATGGTCTTCGAGGACAGGGGCTTGAGCTGGTCGAAGAGGGAAAGCCACCCGTCGGTCTCCAGCACCTGCAGGTCGTCCATCACCTGGGTGCCACCGTAGCGGGTGACGATGGCGTCGTACCCGACGTCGACGCGGAAGAAGACGAAGCCGTGGTTGCCCAGCTTGGACACGTTGCCCGGCGTGCTGAACTCTGACTTCCAGTTCGGGTTCTTCTTCTGGAACTCCATCAGCGAGTCCAGGCTTCCGTCGTTGGCGATGCCATACCAGTTGGGCGTGGCGTGCTTGATGGTGAAGGGCAGGTCGAGGACGGCCGCGAAGAGCTCGAACTCTTCCGGCATCACCCCGAACTGCCGGTGGCTGGGCTGGTCCTGGTAGTCCTTCTTCAGGCTCTCGTAGCGCGCCTCGAGCCGCTGCCCCTTCCTGCGCAGCTCCTCGCGCCGCTCTCCCAGCTCATGGAGCGTCCCGGTGTTCTCCTTCGTGGCGGGCAACACGCCCTGCTTCAACTGGAGCTCATGGGTCGCGAAGGCCGACTGCGCCTGGTGGAACTCCTTCAACGTGGCCTGGAGCTCCTCGTCGACCTTCTGCGCGGCGGCCTTTATCTTCTCCTTGCGCAACGCGCCCAGGTCGACGCCGAACTGCGAGACGGCGTTCTCGTACAGGGCCTTCTTGAGCCGCTCGACGTTCTGGTCGGACAGCGTCTTGATGGGATTCGTCTTCCGCTTGGCCGCCTCCAGGTCCACCTTCTTCTGCTTGGGCTGCTTGACGCCCAGGTTCTCGGCGAGCTTCGCGGACGTCCATTTCTCCCCGGCCCAGATGGCGTCGTAGGCCTTGTGCTTCTTGAAGATGCGCACGAGCTTCCGGCCGACCTTCGCCTTCTCCTCGAGCTCCTTCTTCTCGCAGGGCAGGATGTTGCGCGGAGGTTGGGGGTAGGACTTCGACTGCGCGTCCTTCTTCTGCTCCAGGTACTCGTTGCAGGCGCGGAGGACGTAGGCGGCGTGCAGCAGGCAGGGGTCGTAGTCGCGAATGAGGCCGTAGAGCCCGGTGGGGCCGGTGTCGATGTCCTTGTTCCCATAGGCGTACGTGCCCTTGAGGGGAGCAGACTTGCCGAGCAGCGTCGTGATGGCGGTGTAGACGTCCTCCACCTCCTTGACGCGCTGTACGAACACGTCCTCGGGGAGTCCCGCCTTCGTCGTCAGGGAGTCGATGCCCTTCATCAGGAGCTCGAGCCGCTGGAAGAACTCCTCCACCGAGGGCTTGTTCTCGTCGACGACGTGGAGGCCGACGGTGGCCTCGGGCGAGGAGAGCTCCATCTCCTCGTCATCGTCGGAGTGCTCGACGATGGTGAAGTAGTCGTGCTCCTCGTCCTCGCCGACGTTGCAGGAGGGGCAGGGGCACCGGTAGTCGAAGCACTCCTGGCAGAGGACGAAGGTCGACAGGCACTGGCTGCACTCAATCTCCAGCTCCCCGTCGTCCTGGCAGCAGCCGTCGCAGAGCCCGAGCCAACTGGACTCCGAGCCGTCATGCATCTCGGTATCGATTTCACTCATCGAGGTCCACCCGCAGAAGGCCCGCGTGGTACAGCCGGAGGGCGCGCCCGGCGCCGGAAGACAGCAGGATGCCGGAGGCCCACTCCTCGGCCTCGAAGCCGGGTCCGAGCAGGGCGGAGAGCTCGACGAACCTTCCGACGCCGTCAGCGTCCTCGAAGCCGTAATGGGGCGCCGCGTCCAGCCCGTGGTGGATTCGCCCGAGGAGGTCCTCGTCCGACGCATCGGCGAGCGTCTGGGGGTAGCGTTCACGCAGCAGGGCGAGCATCTGATGCGCGTACCGCTCGCGCTGCCCGGCTTCGAGCGACTGGAGTTGTTCTGGGCGAATCTTCAGCATGTGGGGCCCATGCTACCCAGGGCCCCCGGGTCGGTTTCCAGTCCGCCCGGTGCGCTGGCCGGTGGGCTTCCATCCGGGTCGGGGGGCTGGACTAATGTCCCCCATGTGACTCTGTCCGTGCTGTTGCTCGTGCCCGTGCTGTGCGCTGCCTCGCCCACCCGTGTGGAGCTCGTCTTCGGGGGAGACGTGATTCCACACGGTGAGGTGAAGAGGGTGGCCACGGTGCACGCGCGCTCGGGCGCGAAGCCGGCGGAGGGCGGTGCCGCTCCGTCGCTCAACCACGAGGGCTGGGACCATGTCTTCGGCCCCATCACCGATGTGCTGCGCACCGCGGACGTTGGCGTCGTGAATCTGGAGACGCCCGTCACCGACAACCGCAAGGCCGTCACCCGCGAGCTGCTCTTCAATGCACCCTCCGCGATGGTGCACGCGCTGGCCTCTTCGGGCGTGAAGATGGTCTCCACCGCGAACAATCACGCGAGGGACCAGCACCCCGAGGGCCTCCTGGAGACGCTGCGCCACCTGGACGCGGCGGGCGTGCGCCACGCGGGCACCGGCGCGTCGAAGGCCGCCGCGTGGGAGCCCGTCTTCATGGACGTGCGCGGCGTGCGGCTCGGCTTCCTGTCCTTCACGCGGTGGCTCAACGGCTTCAGCAACCCGAAGGACGAGGCCGGCCCCCACGTCGCCTTCGTGCCGTACCCGGTGCACCGATTCCACCGAGGTATCACGCCCGACGAGGCCGTGGAGGCCGTGCGCGCCGCGGCGGCCCGGTGCGACGCGCTCATCGTCCTCGTGCACTGGGGCACCGAGTACAAGGACACGCCGCACCCGGACGACCGCAAGCTGGGCCGCGCGATGTTGGAGGCGGGCGCGAAGGCCGTCATCGGCCACCACCCGCATGTGCTCCAGCCGCTCGAGGCGTACTCCACCGCGGATGGGCGGCGCGGGCTCATCGCGTACTCGTTGGGGAATCTCGTCGCGAACCAGGACCGCTTCTATCGTCCCTCGCCTGGTGACAAGGGGGCGGTGGGCGACAAGCGCGACTCCATGCTGCTGCGCGTGTCGCTGGTGCGGCCCGAGCCCGGTGCTCCCGTGACGCTGGAGGACGTGTCCGTGCTGCCGGTGTGGATTGAGAACAACGCCGTGGGCCGTGCGTCCAAGGAGCTCCGGAACATCCAGCCGGTGCTCATCGACCGCGAGCTGGAGGCGGTGGCGGAGCGGCTCGCCGCGCTGGCGGCCCGGCCCGTGCCGCTGGACAAGGCGGCTCGCGCGGAGAAGACACAGTTGGAGCGGCGGCAGGCCGGCGCGCAGTACCGGCGCGAGCGCATCCTCCGCATGCTGCCCGCTGGCTTCGCAGTGGCTTCGCCAGAGCTTCGCCAGCGCGAGGCGAGCGTGCTGCCGCAGACCGTGGGAGCCGGAGGCGTCAGCGGGCAGGTGGCTTCGCAGTCCGCGCCGTGAGCACTCGGACGCGGGGCCGACACAATCCATACCGTGCGCGTGTGGTGGTAGACGCGGCGGGTGTTCTCGCCACCTGCACCGTGAGCGCTCGGGCGCGGGGCCAAGCTCCTGGCCGAGTTGCTCGCCAACCATGACTGCCCGACGCTGGGTTCCAACCCGGTTCCCAGTTCCTCGTCCCACACGAAGAGGCTGGGGCCTCCCACGCCTCGGCTTGTCCAGAGCTCGTCGCCGAAGTAATCGCCGCGTGCAACTCGGCTCCCGTCGGGTAGCGCTCCCACGGCCTCTTCGCCAGCGACCGCATACGGTGGTGTCCGACTTCCTGGGGAGGCGCAGGGGAGCGCGGTGACGTGGGAGGGGGGCCGTTCTTCACCGGTGGTCCCTTTCGCTCTCGGACCGCAGGCCGGTAGCCCGTCTCCAGGACATATTGACACCTGACGATGAATCGTTACTTTGCGATGAATGAAGGCCAAGCCCGAAATCGCTGCGGACATCTTCAAGGCGCTCGCGGACGAGCACCGGCTGAAGATGCTCGACTTCATCGCCACCAAGGACCCGGACTGCTGCCGGACGGGCGAAGGTATCTGCGCCTGTGACGTGCAGGACTTCATCGGGCTGGCCCAGCCCACGGTCTCCCAGCACCTGCGCATCCTCGTGGACGCCGGTTTGCTGGACGTCGAGCGGCGCGGCAAGTGGAACTACTACACCCTCAATGCCAGGGGCTTCGCCTCCGCCAAGAAGGTGCTGGAGCGCTTCCACTCCCTGGCGTCGGAGTCGCGGCAGCTTCGTCCCGCAGGCTGAGGGGCGGCAGCCCCGGGAGCCGCCCGTCCGCCCGCCGCGTCGCTGCTCGAACTGGCAGACGGCACCGCGCTGGGCGTCCAGGACGGTACGACACGACGCGTGAAGCGAGCCGCAGCCGGACGGTGCGCCTCAAGCCCGCTTCCACGTCCGCGTGGCCCCGAACCGCGCTGCGTCCTTTTATCCCTCCGTTCGTCTTCTCCAGTGAAGCCCTCAACCCACACTGGAGATGACGCCATGAGCCACACCGATTCCATTCCCCTTCTCCCTGCGGTGGCCGAAAGCTCCCGCGAGCAGTCAAAGCCCTCCCCCACCGGAGCCACCTGCTGCGCGTCGGAGAAGCAGGCCGTGTGCTGCGCGCCGAGTGAGAAGGCGGGCTGCTGCGGCCCGCCGACCAGCACGCAGAGCACCTCCAGGTGCGGTTGCCAGTAGTCCCCTGGCCACGCACCGTTACCCTTCGAGGCAGGCGCAACCTGCTTCATCCACTCCCAGCCACCATGAGCGTCGCATGCAGCCCCAGTCCACACCTTGGAAGGAGTACCGAGACCAACTGGTGCGCTTCGTGCGGAGCCGCGTGGAGGACCCGCAGGCCGCGGAGGACATCGTTCACGATGTGCTCGTCCGCGCCTACGCGAGCCATGAGTCGGGGCGTGAGCCTCTCCATCTCCGACAGTGGCTGTACCAGAGCACCCGAAACGCGGTGGTGGATCACTACCGCGCCCGCCGCCCGGCCGACCCCCTTCCCGAGGAACTGGCCGACCTGGAGGAGGACCGCGGCAACGCACGAGAGGAACTCTCACGGTGCATTGAGCCGCTGCTCACCACGCTGCCGGTGCACTACCGTGAAGCCCTGGAGCTGTCGGAGGTGCAGGGGCTGACCCAGGGCGAGACGGCGCGACGACTCGGCATCTCCCTGTCCGGCGCCAAGTCCCGCGTGCAGCGGGGACGCGTACGGCTCGAGGAAGCGCTGCTCGACTGCTGCCGCATCGAGTTGGATGGCAGGCGGAGCATCATGGGTTTCGAGCCCAGAAGACGAGACGCGGAGGGGAAGACGGCACGCGCGACTGACGCTCCCCACGCATGCTGTCACCCGGCCTCGTGAAGCAGTGGCCTCCGGTCGTCCGACACTTCCGGCGCGTCGGAGGTCATATTGACAGGTAACGATGTATCGCCTATCTACGATGCATCAAGGCGCGCTCCACACCGGTCAGCGTTGCCCAGGGTGTTCATCGTCTCTTCACGTCTGAGAGCGCCCCCTCTCCCACGCCACCGCGGGTCGGTGCCTCACGTCCTGCTCCGTAGTCGAGCCGTTTTCGTTCGTTCGTATCCATCGTAAAACTCGAATGTGTCAATGAGTAAGGAGGACCGCCGTGAGCACCGAGAAGCTTCCCATCGTCGTCATCGGAGCAGGCCCCGTCGGACTGGCCGCCGCCGCCCACCTGGTGAAGCGTGGCGAGTCACCCATCGTTCTGGAGGCCGGGCCCGCGGTGGGCCATGGTGTGCGCTCCTGGGGACACGTTCGTTTGTTCTCGCCCTGGCGCTACGTGGTGGACTCCGCTGCGGCCTCGCTTCTTGAGCCCACGGGCTGGCAGGCCCCTGCGGCAGAGGCACTCCCCACCGGGCATGAGCTGGTGGAGCGCTACCTGTTTCCCCTGGCGGCCACCGCGCAACTGGCGTCCACCTTGCGCCTCTCCACCCGGGTCCTCTCCGTCACCCGGCAGCGGCGCGACAAGATGAAGGACACCGGCCGCGAGACGGCGCCCTTCGTCATCACCGTGCGCCACGGGGACGGGAAGGAGCAGCGCATTTCGGCACGTGCGGTCATCGACGCGTCCGGCACGTACCAGACAGCCAACCCGCTCGGTGCGAGCGGCGTCCCCGCCCTCGGTGAGGCGGCGCACGCGAGGCGCATCTTCTACGGCATCCCCGATGTCCTGGGCGTCCACCGTACGCGGTATGCCGGTCGGCGGGTGCTGGTGGTGGGCAGCGGGCACTCCGCCTTCAATGCCCTCCTGGACCTGGCGCAGCTCGCGCGAGAGGTGCCCGGCACCCAGGTGGTGTGGGCCTTCCGCCGGCCTGCGGGAGACCCTCGACTCTTCGGAGGCGGCGGCAAGGACGCGTTGTCGGCCCGCGGAGACCTGGGCTCGCGTACGCGGGCGCTCGTGGAGAGCGGCAAGGTGCTCCTCGTCCCGAGCTTCCACCTGGAGGCCCTGGAGGAGACGACTGAGGGGCTGGTGGCGAGTGACGGCGAGCGCCAGCTCCCGGCCGTGGACGAGGTGGTGGCCACCACGGGCTTCCGGCCAGACCTCTCGCTCACCCGGGAGTTGCGCTTGTCCCTGGACACCAGCGTGGAGGCGCCCACCACCCTCGCGCCGCTCATCGACCCCAACGTGCACTCCTGCGGCAGCGTGCCTCCTCATGGAGAGGCAGAACTCCGCCACCCGGAGAGCGGCTTCTACGTGGTGGGGATGAAGTCCTACGGCCGCGCGCCCACCTTCCTCCTGCTGACCGGCTACGAGCAGGTGCGCTCGGTCGCCGCCTTCCTCACGGGAGACGTGGACGCGGCGCGCGAGGTGCACCTGGTGCTGCCCGAGACGGGGGTGTGCTCCACGGACCTCCGGGAAGAAGCCAATTCCTGCTGCGGGGTGGAACCGTCTCCCCCCGCTGGCTCGGAAGGGTGCGGTGCCGGGAGCTGCTCGACGCTGTCCGTCGCCGCGTCCCTTCCCGTTCCCGCGTCCGCAAACACGTCGAGCTGCTGCCAGTAGAGCGCCACGATGCGAGCCGCACTCACGCTCCCACGCCTCTGGCCGCTGAGCTGCGGCTCGCGCATGGCCTGGACGTTCGCCCTCACCGAGACGGTGTCCTATGGCGTCCTGCACTACGCCTTCTCCGTCTTCATGGTGTCCATGGCGGCGGAGTTCGGCTGGAGCCGTGCGGCCATCGCAGGCAGCTTCTCCCTGGGCATCCTCATCTCGGGGCTCGCCGCGCCGTGGGCGGGAGCATGGGTGGACCGGCACGGTCCACGCTCGCTGATGGCCTTGGGGTCCACCCTGGGCGCGGCCCTCCTGCTGGCCTGGGCGCATGTGCAAGCGCTTCCAGCGCTCTACCTCGTGTGGCTCGGGGTCGGACTGGCGCGTGCGGCGGTTCTCTACGAGCCGGCATTCGCCGCGCTCTCCTGCCTCTCCGCCCCGCAACGTGCGCGTGGCATTGCGCTCGTCACCGGGGTGGCGGGCTTTGCCAGCGCCATCTTCCTTCCACTGACAACGTGGCTCGTCGCCTCCCTGGGGTGGCGCACGGCGCTGGTGACGCTCGCCGCCCTCCTGGTGCTGACCACCGCGGTGCCCCGCGTGATGTGGCTGGGGCACTTGGAGCTACACGCCCGGCGGGCCCCCGGGGAGTGCATCAGTCCCAGCGCGGCGCCTTCGCACCCGGCATCCCAATCCTCCGTGAGGAAGGTGGCACTCGTCTTCGCGCTGACTTCACTGGTCACTGCCGCGGTCCATGCGCACCTCGTCTCCTGGCTGGTTCAACGAGGGCACTCGGCTCCTTTCGCCGCAGCGGCAGCGGGAGGGCTTGGCGTCGCGTCCGTGGCTGGCCGTGTCGTCCTTCTCGCCGTTGGCGGCGTCATGTCGCCGGCGAGACTCACGCGCGCCCTGTGCGCGATGCAGGCCCTCGCGTGTGGATGCCTCCTCCTTCCTGGCATCGCGGGCACGTGGGCCTTCGTGGCCCTCTTCGGCGCCGCGGCAGGGGGGCTCACTCCCACGCGTGCTCTTCTGGTGGGCGAGATGTTTCCCCCTGCCTCCATGGGCCGAGGCGTCGGGCAGGTCGGACGCGTCGCGCTCCTGGGGCAGGCGGTGGGGCCGTGGGGCGTGGGCCTCCTCGAGGCAACCCGACTCGGAGGGTCTGGAATGCTGCTGGTGCTCGCCTCCCTCTGCCTGCTTGCTTCGGCGCTCATCGGGTGGGAAGCGTCCGCGCGCGGCCCAGCCCGTTCCCCTGAAACCCGGAGCGCATCATGAGCCAGCTCACGTCCCGCCTCGCGACCCCGTCGGATGCGGAGGCCCTTGCCCGCATCTACAATCAGGGAATCGAGGACCGCATCGCCACCTTCGAGACGAAGCCGCGCGGCGCGGACGACGTGCGGAGCTGGTTCGACAGGACGCACCCCATCATCGCGGTGGAGGCGGAAGGCCGCGTGGTGGCCTTCGCGTCCACGTCCACGTACCGGGCACGCGAGTGCTACGCCGGCATCGCGGAGTTCTCCGTCTACGTCGCCCGGGAGGCCCGGGGGCGCGGGGCCGGACGGTTGGCCATGGAGGCGCTCATCCAGGCCGCGGAGGGCGCGGGCTTCTGGAAGCTCGTCTCGCGTGTCTTCGTGGAGAACGCTGCCAGCCGAACGCTCCTGCACTCCGTGGGCTTCCGCGAGGTGGGCATCTACCACCGGCACGGGAAGCTGGAGGGCGCCTGGCGGGACGTCGTCATCGTCGAGCGGTTGCTTGGGGAAATCCGGCCATGACCCCAGGGGCACAGCCGGGCGTTGCTGTGTCCGGTGGGGCTCCCACGAGGCAGGCTCCGCACTTCTCCCGGTCCCCGGGATGTGCCATCGTTCTTCATGCCGCTGACAGCTTCCGAAACCCCTTATCTGTTCTTCACGGGCAAGGGAGGAGTGGGCAAGACCTCGCTCGCCTGCGCGACCGCCATCCGGCTGGCGGATGTGGGCAGGCGCGTGCTGCTCGTCAGCACGGACCCGGCCTCCAACCTCGACGAGATGCTGGGCGTCGAGCTGTCGCGCCAGCCCAGGGCCGTTCTCGGAGTCCCGGGCCTGATGGCGCTCAACATCGATCCCGAAGCCGCCGCCGAAGCCTACCGGGAGCGCGTCATCGCGCCCTTCCTCGGGCACGCTCCCGAGACGGAAGTGAAGAAGCTCCGGGAGGAGCTGTCCGGCGCCTGCACCACGGAGATCGCCGCGTTCGACGAATTCGCCGGGCTCCTCGAGACAACGTGGCGCCAGCAGTTCGAGCACGTGGTGTTCGACACGGTCCCCACAGGGCACACCCTGCGGCTGCTCAGCCTGCCCCGGGCCTGGACCGACTTCCTCGACAGCAGCACCCGCGGTGCCTCCTGCCTCGGGCCCCATTCAGGACTCACGATGCAGAGGGAGCGCTTCGCCGCGGCCCTTGCCGCCCTCGCCAATCCCCAACTCACGACCGTCGTGCTCGTCACACGGCCGGAGCGCGCGGCGCTTCAGGAGGCGGAGCGGACCGCTGGCGAGCTGCGCGCCATGGGACTGGTCCACCAGCGCCTGGTCATCAACGGTGTCTTCCGGCCCATGGCCCCGGCGGATCCGATTGCCCTGGCCATCAGGGAGCGGGAACAGGCCGCACTCTCGCGCATGCCTCCATCGCTCCGCTCGCTCCCGACCGATGAGGTGCCGCTGCGGGCCTTCAACATGCTCGGTATCGATCACCTCCGCGCCCTGCTCGACGACTCCCTACAGCCAGCTCCTGGTGCCGGGCTCACGGCGATACCGCCCCTCCCCACGGCCTTGCTCTCGGGGCTCATCGACGAGCTCGCCGCGCCCGGCCATGGGTTCATCCTCGTCATGGGCAAGGGCGGCGTCGGGAAGACCACGCTCGCCTGCGCTATCGCCGCGGAGCTCGCCACGCGAGGCCACCACGTCCACCTGAGCACCACGGATCCAGCGGCCCATGTCGCCTCGACGCTCGAAGGCTCTCTTCCGAACCTCCAGGTGAGCCGTATCGACCCGCGCGCCGAGACCCAGGCATATATCGAGAAGACGCTGCGCCGCAGGCAGGCGGAGCTCGACGACGAGGGCCGCGCCCTCCTGCTGGAGGACCTGGCCTCCCCCTGCACCGAGGAGGTCGCCGTGTTCCACGCGTTCTCCCACCTCGTTTCCGAGGCACGCACCTCGTTCGTGGTGCTCGACACGGCCCCGACGGGCCACACGCTCCTCCTGCTGGACGCCACCGGGGCCTACCACCGGCAACTGACGCGCACCCTGTCGCCAGAGCATACGAAACTCATCACCCCGCTGATGCGCATGCGCGACCCGGCCTACACCCGCGTCCTCCTGGTCACGCTTCCCGAGACGACTCCCGTTTCAGAGGCCGCACACCTGCAAGAGGATCTCCGCCGCGCGGGCATCGAGCCGTGGGCGTGGATCATCAACAACAGCTTGCTCGCCACGGGCAGCCAGGACGCGCTCCTGCGCGAGCGGATGCGAGCCGAGGCCGAGCAGGTGGCTCGGGTCGTGCGCGACCATGCCAGCCGTGTCGCGCTCGTCCCGTGGATGGCCCAGGAGCCCACCGGGCTGGAGCGGCTCCACGCACTGGTAGCCCACGGAGCCCGAGGTGAGTCTCAGCTCCATCTGGGAGGGTGAGGGCGAGTGCGTCAGAGCGCGAGGACGACACGCCCCTCGAGCGCTCCGGACTTCATCCTCGTGAAGATGTCATTGATGGACTCCAGCGGCTGCTGGCTGAAGGTCGTATGGACCTTGCCCTCCGCTCCGAACTGGAGCGCCTCGGTGAGATCGGCGCGCGAGCCCACGATGGAGCCGCGAATCGTCAGCCGCTTGAGCACCACGTCGAAGATGGGCGCCGTGAAGCTGCCGGGAGGGAGCCCGACCAGCACCACCGTGCCCCGCCGACGCACCATGCCAACAGCCTGGCTGAAGGCCTGAGGAGAGACGGCGGTGACGAGCACCGCGTGGGCACCGCCGAGCTCACGGGCCACCCGGGCCACGGGGTCCTCCTGTTGCACGTTGATGGTGAGCTCGGCGCCCAGACGGCGGGCCAGGGCCAGCTTGGCGTCGGTGACATCCACCGCGGCCACGTGCAGGCCCATGGCCCGGGCGTACTGCACCGCCATGTGGCCCAGCCCGCCAACGCCGGAGATGACGACCCACTGGCCCGGCCGTGCCTCTGTCTCCTTGAGCCCCTTGTAGACGGTGACGCCCGCGCAGAGCAGCGGAGCCCCTTCGGCGAAGCCCACCCCTTGCGGCAGGTGGCCCACGTATTGGGCATCCGCCAGGATGTATTCGGCATACCCCCCGTTGACGGAGTACCCGGTGTTCTTCTGCTCCGGACACACGGTCTCCCAGCCGGTGACGCAGTACTCGCAGTGCCCGCACGCCGTGTAGAGCCAGGGCACCCCTACCCGGTCTCCCTCGCGGACCGCCCGCACCCCGGGCCCCACCGCGGCCACCGTCCCCACGCCCTCGTGTCCCGGAATGAAGGGAAGGGAAGGCCTGGCGGGCCAGTCGCCTTGTGCCGCGTGCAGGTCCGTATGGCAGACGCCACAGGCGGCCAGCTTGACCAGCGCCTGCCCCGGCCCCGGCGTCGGAATGGGGACCTCCTCGATGAGCAGGGGTTGACCGAAGGCATGAACGACCGCGGCCTTCATCGTGTCGGGCATGGCGCACCTCTCCATGCCATGACTGAGGCCCATCCATGCGATGGGCAACGTACTCCAGGAGGAACATGCGGCGTGTCGGGCGGCCCGCTGACCGCGTCCCCCGCCCTGCTCTTCAATCTCGAAGAGGCTCCCTTGATTTCGTGTGCACCCAGATGCATATGTGCATTCAGGTGCACACGTCCCAGGGAGAGCCATGAGCCCCCATCTCGTTCTCGCGTCGACCTTTCTGCTGTTCGCCTTCGTGCTCCTCTCCGTGGTGGACGGGCTGTATCTCCACCTCTGGCGCTACCGCCTCCATGCACGCGAGGAGTCCCAGCGCGAGCACTGGTTGCACACGGCCCGCGCCCTGCTCTTCCCGCCGATTCTCGCGACGCTCTTCCTGGCTCCCCCGCAGGGGGCCGTGCTGTGGCTCGGGCTGGCGCTGGTCGCGGTCGACCAGGGCGTTGAGCTCCTCGACACCTTCTCCGAGCGCGACAGCAGGGCGGGACTCGGTGGCCTGAGCTCCTTCGAGTACTCGCTCCACGTGGTGCTCACGACGCTGCGGGTCGGAGCGATTGCGCTGGCACTTGCCGCGGTACCTGCCGAGGCGTGGCACCTGTGGGGCTCCACCGGCACTTCGCGCGAGCATCCCGAGTTCGTGCGCGCGGCGGTGGAGCTCCTCCTGCCCGGTGCCGTCGTGGCCGCTGTCGTCCACGTGTGGCTGGGGTGCTGGGGCGAGGCGGCGCGCGGGCGCGCTGCATGTCGCTGGGGGCGTGCGTGCTGTCGCTGACGGGCGCCGTCCTCTTCGTCCTCTCGGCCTCCTCCACCTTCGGGGTGGCGGCGTCGGCGGGCCCGCGCCCCTGGAGTCAACTGCGGGCGCGCACGCGCTTCCTGGGCGCGGCCCTCGCGGCCAACCTCGTGGGCCTGCCGCTACTGGGCGTGGTGCTGGTGCGCGCTACGGGGCTGTCGGCGGACGTGGGCGACGGGGTGCTGCTGGCCGCGGCCGCACCTGCCGGAAGCAGTGGGCCGCTTCTCGCGCTGTTGGCTGGTGGCGACGCCTTCATGGCCGCCTCCCTCTTCACACTGACGAGTATTGTGGCGGCTGCGGCCGTGCCGCTGGTGCTGCTGGCCACGGGCGCCCTGGAGGGCGTTGGCCAGGGCTTCGCCGTGGCCTTCGGGGGCATCCTCGCCGGGCAGCTGGCGCCCCTGGCGCTGGGCCTCTGGGTGCGCCAGCGCTGGCCTGCGGCCGCGCCGGGCCTGGCGCGCGTGGCAAGCCGCCTGGGCCTCTTCCTGCTGGTGGCGGTGGTGCTGGGCTACCTCGTCACGCGCGGGCACTTCGTGCGGGAGGTGGGCGCGGCGGGCGTCGCCGTGGCGGTGGTATTGGTGCTGGCCGGCCTGGGCGTGGGCCTCCTCGGGCTCCGCCTGCAGCCCCGCGAGCGCGTGGCGGCCGCCCAGGTGAGCGCCGTGCGCAACCTCTCCGTCGCGCTGCTGCTGGCCGAGTTGCTGCGCCTGCCAGCGCGCTCGACGCTCGCCGTGTTGGTGTATGGACTCGTCATGTACCTGGTGGCGGGCGCTGCCGCAGCCCTTCAGCGCGGCCGCGCTGGGACGGCGCCGGCGACGGAGGAGGAGTGATGGCGCACAAGCGCACAGGGCGGAGTAGCGGTGCCGTCGCTGCGTCTTCGCAGGGCGCGCGCGAGAAGAGCGTGGAGGAGCTCACGGCGCTCCTCGACTCGGACTTCCTGCGAGCCCTCACCGAGCCCGCGCGCCTGGAGTTACTCAAGGTGCTCATGCGCCTGGGGGCTGCGGACGTGGGCGCCATCGCCACACACCTGCCGCAGGACCGCTCCGTCATCTCGCGGCACCTCAAGACGCTGCACGACGTAGGCGTCGTCCGTGCTCGCAGCGAAGGACGACACCGCATCTACGAGGTGGATGGCCAGGCGTTCCTCGCCTCATTCGAGGGACTCCTGTCTCGTGTGCGGGAGCTGGCGCCGGTCTGCTGCCCGCCTAGCGCGCCCAGCCCTCGAGTCTCAAGAACGCCATGACGCGGGCCCGCACGTCATCGCGAATCTCGCGCACGCGCTCCACCGGCTTGCCCTTGGGGTCTTCCAGCGGCCAGTCACCACGCTTCAACCCCGGCACGTACGGGCAGGCGTCACCGCACCCCATGGTGATGAGCCACCGAGCGCCCTGGGCCAGCTCGTCCGTGAGGCGCTGGGGCCTGGCGCCCGACAGGTCGATGCCCACCTCGGCCATGGCGGTCTGCACCTCGGGATGAACGCGCTCCCCGGGCTGAGTCCCGGCGGACACGGCACGCGCCTTGGCCGGGTCCACCAGGGCGTTGAAGAAGGCTGCCGCCATCTGCGAGCGGCCGGCGTTGTGTACGCAGGCGAAGATGACCGTGTTCATCGTGCGGACTCCGAGGGAGGGTGCGAGGAGCTCTCGAAGCGGCGGGGCAGCACGGCGTCACGGGCTTCAGGGAAGAGCCGGCGCTTGAGCCACAGCGACAGGTAGACGAGCGCGATGAGCGCGGGCACCTCGATGAGCGGCCCCACCACGCCCGCGAGCGCCTCCCCCGAGGCCATGCCGAACACGCCTACCGCCACCGCGATGGCCAGCTCGAAGTTGTTGCCGGCCGCCGTGAAGGACAGCGACGCCGTCTCCTCGTAGCTGAAGCCCAGCCGGCGCGAGAGGAAGAAGGCGCTGGTGAACATGACGGCGAAGTAGACGACCAGCGGGATGGAGATGCGCACCACATCCAGCGGCAGGCGGGTGAGCTTCTCGCCCTGCATCGCGAACATCAGGACGATGGTGTAGAGCAGGCCGACGAGCGCGGTGGGCCCCAGGCGCGGCAGGAAGCGCTGCTCGTACCACTCCTCGCCCTTGAGCCGGGTGAGGCCGATGCGCGTCAGAGCGCCAGCCACCAGGGGCACGCCCAGGAAGATGAGCACGCTCTTGGCGATGCTCCACATGGACACGTCGAACGCGGTGACATCCGCGCCCAGCCAGCCCGGGATGACCGCCAGGAAGAGCCAGCCCAGCACCGAGTAGAAGAGAATCTGGAAGACGGAGTTGAGGGCCACCAGAACGGCGGCCACCTCGTTGCTGCCGCACGCGAGCATGTTCCAGATGAGGACCATGGCGATGCAGCGTGCCAGTCCGATGAGCACCAGGCCGTTGCGGTAGTGCGGCAGGTCCGGCAGGAAGAGCCAGGCCAGCGCGAACATCAGTACCGGCCCCACCAGCCAGTTGAGCACCAGGGAGATGGTGAAGAGCTTGCCGCGCGTGCGCAGCCGGCCCAGCTCGCCGTAGCGCACCTTCGCCAGCACCGGGTACATCATCCACAACAGGCCGATGGCGATGGGCAGCGAGACGGTGTCCAGCTTCACCGTGTCCAGCCGGGCGCCCAGGTCCGGGAAGGCGCGGCCCAGGCCGATGCCCAGGCCCATGGCGGCGAAAATCCATACCGGCAGGAACCGGTCGATGACAGAGAGCTTCTTGACGATGCTGGCGGAAGGAGCGGCGGCGGTCATGGGAACCGGGGGCGGAGAGGGAAGGAGGCCGTGAGCTACTTGCAGGCGTTGGGGCCACGGGACTTGAGGAGGCGCGCCACGTCCTCGCGGAGCACGTCGCGCCTGGTGAAGGCGGCGACCAGCGCCTTGAGCTGCGCCTTGCACACCTCGTCCATCTGCGGGGCCAGCCGGTAGTAGACCCAGTTCGCGTCCCGGCGGGCTTCGACGATGCCAGCGTTCTTGAGCACGGCGAGCTGGCGGGAGGTGTTCGACTGAGTCAGGTCGAGGGCGGACTCGAAGTGGCAGACACACAGCTCCCCATGGCTGAGGAGCGCGACGATGCGCAGGCGTGTCTCGTCTCCCAGCGCCTTGAAGAGGCGGGAGGCGGAACGGACGTCCAGGGACTTGATGGCAACCGACATGATGGAATCACAATATTGGAATGTCGTGATTCGACAAGCCCGGGTTCTGCAACTGTCATGTGACAGTCCGAGGGCATGGTGTCCCTGCTCTCCCTCCCGTGAGTGCTCCCGCCTCGGATAACCGCATTACGTTACGACGCGTCACGTCTTGAACCGTGCGTGCGGGCCAGCGCTAACTGGCGGGCTCACCTCGAAGGGAGCCCCCGTGTCGCATCCACGCCTCTGGAGACGCTGTTCCGCTCTGGCCCTGTCGCTGGCCCTCGGCTGTACCCCGGTGCAGGACGAGCCCGCCGAAGCTCGCCCTGCACCTACGGCCACCACCGAGCAACAACTGGGGGTGGGTGGCTTCGCCGAGCTGCACCACCACATGTTCGCGGAGGAAGCCTTCGGCGGCGGCTGGTTCCACGGCACCGTCACCGATGCCCTGTCCCGCTGTGACGGCGGTTGGCCCGAGAGCGACCACGCCCGCGTCCGCATGGACCTGAGCGGGTTGCTCAACCTGTGCCCCAACTCCGGCGGCGTGGACCTGAGCGGTGTGCCGATTCTGGCGGGCCTGTTCGGCATCGGCGGCGCGGTGGGCTCGGAGTTCATCGGCAAGATTGAGGGCACGCAAGGCGACACCGGCCTGCATGACGGCCGCCGCAATCCCAATACCGAGTGGCCCCGCTGGGACACGATTGCGCACCAGCAGTCCTGGGAGGGCTGGCTCAAGCAGGCGCACCAGGGCGGCATGTCGCTGGTGGTGGTGTCCGCGGTGAGCAACAAGTTCCTCTGCGACGCGCTGCCCCCGCAGAACCGCACGCGCCCCTGCGACGAGATGGTCGACGTGGAGGTGCAGCTCCAGAAGGCTCGCGACTTCGCCGCCACTCGCGACTGGGTGGACCTGGCGCTCACGCCCGCGGATGCCCGCCGCATCATCTCCGAGGGCAAGCTGGCCATGGTGCTCTCGATTGAGTCGAGCCGGCTCTTCGGCACCGGTGACTGGCGCGCGGAGCTGAACAAGTTCCACGCGCTGGGTGTCCGCACGCTGCAGCCGGTGCACCAGTTGGACAACCGCTTCGGCGGCGCGGCGCCGCACAACGCCATCTTCCAGGCGGCGCAGTTCCTGGAGAACTGTCACATCGACACGGACTGCGGCATCACCGTGGGCGGGCTCACCCTGGGCTTCGACGTGGACTCGCAGTGCCGCAACGTGCGCGGCCTCACGCAGGAGGGCAAGGAGCTCCTCGGGGCGATGATGGACAAGGGGATGCTCATCGACCTCGCGCACCTGTCCGAGAAGGGCGTGCGTGACGCCTACGCGATGGCCGAGCAGCGCCAGTACTACCCGCTCTACGTGAGCCACGGTCACTTCCGCGAGGTGATGAACGGCAAGCTGGCGGAGAACGAGAAGACGACGCCCGCGTGGGTGGTGCAATTGCTGCGGCGCACCGGCGGCATGTTCGGCCTGCGCACCGCGCACGACGAGACGCGCGCGTATACGAAGTCCGGCATCGCCAACAACTGCCAGGGCTCCAGCCGCTCCTTCGCGCAGGCGTACGAGTTCGGCCGCCAGGGACTCAAGGTGCCCATGGCCTTCGGCGCGGACCTCAATGGCTTCATCCAGCAGACGCGGCCTCGCTTCGGGCCCAATGGCGCGTGCTCGGCGGGCTTCCAGGCCGAGGCCGATGCGCAGGCGCACGAGCAGGAGCTGTATGGCCCCGGCCGGCTGGGCACTCCCTTCGACGAGCAGGGGCTCGCGCACGTGGGGCTGCTGCCGGACCTGCTTCACGACGTGAAGAACCTCGGAGCGAACACGGCGCCGCTGGAGAGCTCGGCGGAGACGTTCATCCGGATGTGGGAGCGCGCGTCGGGCCCTCGCACCGGCATGGCGGATGCGGCGAATGACATCGATACCAGCGGCGTGGCGCCGTGGGTGAAGCCCGAGGACCGCGAGTCCGCATACCCCACGGTGTGCGGCGCGCACTACGCGCCGGACAGCAAGACGCTCAACCAGGGCTGCCGCTTCGATGCCGAGTGCATCAGCGACCAGTGCACCTCCGTGCTGTGCAACACCTTCGACGGGCGCTGCGTGTGTAATGACGATGGGGACTGCGGCTCCTCGGCCTACTGCCAGGACGAGATTCCGGGCAACCCGGGCGACAACGACTGCGTGGCGAAGAAGGGGAACTGGGACTCGTGCAGCCGCGATGGGCAGTGCCAGTCCGGTGCGTGCGGCGGATGCGCCAATCTGGTGGGCTGGTGCTACACGCCGAGGTCCAAGGCGTATGGACAGTCCTGCAAGGCGGACCGCGAGTGCACCACGGACCGCTGCAGCGCGGACTGTTATGTGAATCCCACGGGAAGCTGCCTGTGTGACAGCGACTCGCACTGCGGCACCAACCAGTACTGTGGCTGGGGCTTCAACTCCGGCAAGTGCCAGAACAAGAAGGGCAGAGGCGCCGCGTGCTCCGCGGACCGCGAGTGCCTGTCCGGTACGTGCCGCTGGTCGTTCACCTGTAAGTAGTGCTCAGTGCTCCCCGGGCCCGCGCGGTGGCCCGGGGGGCACGGTGTCCTCTTCGGGCAATTCGCGCAGCGGCACCAGTCGTTGCAGCAGCGGCCCGCCATGTTTCAGCCGCGCAATCCTTTGCGCCGGGTAGATGCCCCGGTGTCCCGTGAGCAGGTACGCCACCGTGGAGACAATCACCACGTGGGGCAGCACGCTCGCGCCCAGCAACTCCACCGCCATGATGGACAGCGCGAGCGGCGTGTTGGCCGCCGCCGCGAACAGGGCCGCGAGCCCCACCGCCGCGCCCAAATCAATCGGCAACCCGAGCAGCCTCGCCAGCACGTTGCCCAGCGCCGCGCCGATGAAGAACAGCGGCGTCACCTCGCCGCCGAGGAACCCCGCGCCCAGCGTCACCGCCGTGAAGACCAGCTTCCACGCGAAGGCCGACACGGGGAGCGCCGGGTCGATGAACGCCCGCAGGATTCCCGGCACGCCGAGGCCCAGGTACGCGCTCGTCCCCGACAGCTTCCACAGCGCCACCACCGCCACGCCGCCCAGCGCCATCCGCACCGGCAGCCACGGCACGCGCTTCTCCGATTCCTTCTTCATCCGGTGCGTGAGCTCGACGAACACCACCGCCACCACCGCCACCGCCACCGCGAACACCAGCCACTTCGCCAACACCCACGGCGTCAGCGGCAGCGCCGCCGGTACCGGATACGCCGTGTGGTGGATGCCCAGCCCGCGCGTCACCAAATCACCGACCACCGCCGCCACCAGCGCGGGCAGCAGCGACTCGTAGCCCAGCCGCCCCACCACCACGACCTCCAGCCCGAACACCGCGCCCGCCACCGGCGTGCCGAACACCGAGCCGAACCCGCCCGCGATTCCCGCCGCCAGCATCTCCCGCCGCGTGTCCGGCCCCACGCCGAAGCGCCTCGCCAACACGTCCGCGAGGCTGCCACCCATCTGCACCGCCGTTCCCTCGCGGCCCGCGCTGCCTCCGAACAGGTGCGTCAGCACCGTCCCCGCCAGCACCATGGGCGCCATGCGCAGCGGCACCTGGGCGTCACCCTCGTGCACCGCGTCCAGCACCAGGTTGTTGCCCCCGCGGATGGGCCCGCCCCACCGCCCGTACACCGCGCCCAGCACCAGCCCCGCCACGGGCAGCGCGTACACGAGCACTTCGTGCGACTCGCGGAAGTGCGTGGCCTCGTCGAGCAGGTACAGGAACACCGCAGACGCCACGCCGCACACCACGCCCACCACTCCGCCCAGCAGCAGCCACTGCGCCAGCGCTCGGGCACCTCGGGAGAGATTCACTCTGCGCACCTTGGGACTCCGTGAAACACGATGAAACACTGCGTCAATATTTCATTGCGTTACATGGTCGACGCCGCACTGCGACAAAGGTCTGGGTCTGTCTTTACCCGTGTTTCCTGACATGGCGCGTTATTCCTGAATCGGAGTGATTTGCAAATCAACAGCGTGTAGCGTCCGGCTCCCCCTACAACCCCCCACGGGAAAAAGGAGCGGGGCATGTCCTTCCGTCGCAGCGGGATGTCCTTTGTTGCCATGTGCGCGGCCTTCACGGTCGGTGGTAGCGCGATGGCGAGCACCATCAACCAGAACACGTCGTGGACCATCGACCGGTCCACCGCCACGACGAAGTACCGCGTGGTGGCGTACGGCGACTCCATCTACGCCGGCTACAACGGCGGCATCTCGGGCGTTGCACGCCGCGCCGCGCCGGTGGTGCAGGGCGAGTACCTGGCGCAGCTGTGGAACACGGACATGGAGGTCATCCGCCGCACCAAGTCTGGCGCGAAGGCGGACGACATCTACAACAACAAGATTGTCTCCGAGCGCTCGTACATGCAGGCGACGAACACGCGCGTCGTGATGTTCGAGATGTGCGGCAACGACTATCTGCAGGCCCGCAGCGCCTTCACCGACCAGACGGGCACCTGTAACTACTCCGGCCTGGAGGCCGCGCTGTCCGCGTGCTCCACGTACACGGAGCGGGCGATGCAGGCCATCAACCAGTACGCGACGACGGCCAAGGTGAAGATTGTCTCCAACATCTACTACCCGGGCTTCAACTCGGACAACGTGCTGACGGGCTGCACGGACTCCACGACGGGGCAGAAGATCAACAAGCGCTCCAAGTTCCTGCCGCTGCTGGCGCGCAGCAACTGGAAGACGTGCAGCCTGGCGGAGAAGTACGGCTTCAAGTGCGCGGACTCGTTCGCGGAGATGATGGCCGCGGACTACGACTCGAACGGCGACGGGCAGATTGACTCGGAGGCCATCCGCTATCGCTCGGGCGAGACGGAGAGCGCGTACGTCACCCGCATCACCTCCACGCTGGTCGGCACGCTGCGTGACTCGAACACGCACTTCGTCAGCTCGAGCACCAGCTACGACTACCTCCAGTCGGACGACACGCACCCGACCTACTACGGCACCACCATCGGCGTGAGCATCTTCTCGGGCTCGGGCTCCGGCACGGCCGCGCCGCAGTTCACCGACAGCCAGGTCGTCGGTGGCAAGAACCCCGAGTACAACAAGAACGGCCACGACCGGATGGGCTGGGAGTCCTCCAAGTACAACCCGGCCACGCCGTGATGCACGCGCCCGCGTGAGCGGCGCTGCGTGAGTGAGTGCCTCGGGGCCTCCGACCTGTTTCAGGTCGGGGGCCTCGTCGTTCCAGGAGGTCAGTAGGACGCACCCCAGCGCGCGAGGAGCAGTCCCAGCAGGCCCACGTAGTAGGCGAGCCGATTCAGCCACTCCGCGCCGCGCCGCACGCCTCGTTCGTACCCGGGCGTGAGCCACGCGGCCGCGAGGCACACGGCCTCCGTGAGCGCGCGGAGGAAGCAGGCACAGAGGAAGAAGTTGATGAACACCTGCGCGTAGTCGCTGCCGAAGGAGCGCAGGTACGCCGCGAGCCCGCGGTACTGGTACTCGCCGAAGGGGCTGCCGTAGGTGATGCGCTGGGCGAGCTGGAACATGGCGACGGCGGGCACGGCCGGGACGAGGAAGAGCCGGACGAGCACGTGGTACCAGCGCCGGCGCCACAGCGCGTGCCTCGCCTGGGCGTAGCGGACGAGGGGATGCGACTCGGGCGTCTCGCGCAGCCCGTGGCGGCCGAGCGCCGTGAGCAGCGGCCCCGCGTTCTCGGTGTGCAGGCCGTACGCGAAGTCGCGCCCCGACTTCATGCGCAGCACGAGCCCGGGGCCCGGCAGCGGCACCTTCCAGGGGCGGATGGACTCCACGGCCTCGTGGGGAATCTCCATGCGCGCACCGCCGCGCAGGGTGAGGACCCAGTGGGCGGTGTTCACCTCCACCGTGGCGCGGGCGTACCAGCGCAGCGCGGCGAGGAGCAGCAGCGGCAGCGGCACGCCGAGTCCCAGCCCCTGCACCAAGGGTCCGGGCATGAGCGTCTGCTGGTTGGTGAAGATGTCGAGGGCGAGCCAGCTGGAGAAGAAGAGCAGGCTGCCGAGCAGCACGAGCTGCACCGACACCGCGAGCCCTCGCAGCGCGCGGGGCCAGGCGTGCAGGGTGAAGCGCTCGGGAGCGGCTTCAGGCACGGGCGATGGTGGGGAAGGGACCGGACCGATGGGGGCGGTGGAGGGGGAGCTCATGGGGGCGCCGGAATTGCCTCGGCGAGAGGGGCTCCGTAGCATACGCAGCCCGGAGGTCCGCGGGCGAGCATGAGGCCGCAGCACCCAGAACGGCGCGTCGACTCGGACGGCGTCACGCACGTCGCTCCCACGCGCTCCAGCAGCGGCGTGGGCCTGTGGCTCGTGGGCAGTGCGCTCGTGTTCACCGTCGTGTGTATTGGATTGAGTCTGTGGTGGAGCGCCTCGGACGTGGAGGTGGAGTCGCCGCCGTTCGTCGAGGCTCCGCCCGCGCCCGTGGTGCAGCCGCCCGTGGTGGCGCAGGCGGCTCCCGTGCAGCGGCCGCGTCCCGCTCCGGTGGCGATGCCCGCGCCCGTGGTGGAGGAACCCGCTGTGCCGCCGCCTGAACCCGAGCAGCCGTACACGGGGCCCACGGGGACGCAGCTCTACCGTCCCGGGACGAAGCCGCTGAAGCGTGGCATCGTCGTGCCCGAAGACTTCGAGCTGCCGCCCGGCTACGTGCGCCACTACCAGTCCTCCGATGACGGGGAGCGCCTCAAGGCCATCCTCATGTTCCATCCGGACTACCAGCCGAAGGACGAGAGCGGTCAGCCCGTTCCGCTGCCGGAGAACCGAGTGGTGCCCGCGGAGATGGCGCCTCCGGGCCTGCCCATCCAGATGCTGGAGTTGCCCGAGGGCTCCGAGTCCGGGGCCGCGCCGTGAAGGATGCGCGAGCGGGCGGGCCCGACAGATGAAATCGGCGTTCGACGGCTTCAACGCCGGGGCCGCGCGGTGACGGGCGCGCGAGCGAGTGGTGGCCGGCGCGTGGCCGTGGCGCTGCTCGGTGTGCTGGCGACCACGGGAATGCTGGCGCTGTTCTCCGGGCTGCGGATGCCGTGGACGTTGCTGGGCTGGGTGGCGCTGGTGCCGTGGCTCGCGGTGGTGGACGGAGCGCGCTCGCGGCGCGAGGCGCTGGGGCTGGGACTGGCGCTGGGCGCGGTGTTCTCCGCGGCGGTGTTCGGCTGGTTCGCGGGCTCGGTGCAGGCGTACTCGCAGGCGCCGCTCTGGGTGTGCTGGGTGGCGCTGTTGCTGATGTCGCCGGTGGTGCAGCTTCAGTTCCCGCTCGCGGCGCTGGCCCGGTTCGAAGCGCGCAGGAACGCTCGCGTGCGTCTGGCGTGGCTGCCTCCCGTGGTCACCGCGCTCGTGTACGTCGGCGTGGAGTGGTTCGCGCCGAAGCTCTTCGCGGACACGATTGGCCTGGGCCTCGTCACCCAGGAGTGGTTGCGGCAGGGCGCGGACGTGGCGGGCGCTCCCGGGCTCACGCTCGTGCTCCTGCTCGTCAACGAGTGCGTGCTCGCGACGTCGCGTCGCCTGCGTGCTCCGGGAGAACGCCGCCGTGCGGTGATTCCGGTGGCCGTGTCCGTGACGCTGTTGCTCGTGCTCACCGGCTATGGCGCCTTCCGCCATTCACAGGTGACACAGGCGACGCGTCGTGAGCCGGTGCTGGTGGTGGGCGCGGTGCAGGCCAACATCACGAACTACGAGAAGCTGAAGGCCGAGCGCGGCACGTACGAAGTGGTGCGGATGATTCTCGACACGCACTACGAGATGTCCGACGGCCTGCTGCGCTCCGGGCCCGTGGACTTCCTCGTCTGGCCGGAGACCGTCTACCCCACCACCTTCGGCACGCCTCGCAGCGAGGCCGGGGCGGAGCTGGACGCGGAAATCGCGGGCTATGTCGCCCAGCGCGGCGTGCCGCTCGTCTTCGGCACGTACGACCTCGACGGTGAGCGCGAGTTCAACGCCGCCATGTTCCTGGGTCCGGATGCGCGCGGCGAGCGGCTGGAGCACACCGCCTACCGCAAGACGATGCTCTTCCCGCTGACGGAGTGGGTCCCCGACGTCATCGACACGCCCACCCTGCGCGAGTGGCTGCCGTGGACGGGCCGTTGGAAGCGCGGCCCCGGACCGAAGGCCGTGAGCTTCCGGCTGCGCGACGGGCGCTCGCTCACGGTCGCGCCGCTCATCTGCTACGAGTCCATCTTCCCCTCGTACGTCGCGGACAGCGTGCGTCAGGGCGCGGAGCTGCTGCTCACGCTGTCCAATGACTCGTGGTTCTCCGGCACGCCCGCGCCCCGGCTGCACCTGGCGCACGCGGCCTTCCGCAGCATCGAGACGCGGCGGCCGCAGGTGCGCGTGACGAACTCCGGTGTGTCCGCGCTCATCGACGCCACCGGCACGGTGATGGCCGAGGTGGAGGACAACCAGCGCTCGGGGCTCGTGATGCGCGTGCCCGTCACCGCGCCGCTGTCGTCGCTCGCGCTGGCCTGGGGGAACTGGCTCGGGCCCGTGGCGCTCGTGTTGGCCCTGGGGCTGCTGGGTGGAGCCGCGCTCCTGGACGGTCCGGCACGGCGGAGCAACTGAGCGGGGTGACGACTACGCGTCCTCTTCCCCGCGGAAGGACTCGACGCTGGGGCCGTCAATGCCGCTGGCGGCGCTCAGGAACCCATTGCCCTCCTCGGCGCCGACGTCAGCCTTTCCATGGAGGAGCGCCTCCAGCGCCGTGCGCGTCGTCGGAAGCCCCGCTCCGCGGAGCAGCTCGTCGGCGTTGACGCCGAGCTTCCAGAAGCGCTTGTTGTCGAGCAACGCCTGGAGCACCTCTCGCCGTGCCTCGGACAGTTCCGCCCGTCGCGTGGCGGCGAGCGCCGCCCGGGCGATGCCGTAGACGGTGGTCAGGTCCGCCTGGAGCAGGGCCTGGATGAGCATGCCGTGGTGCCGCGCTCGCTCCTCGGCGGGAAGCAGCGTGAGGACGACCAGCGCTCCCACGTCTTTCGCCTGCGCCCGCTCCACCAGCACCGCGACGGCCCTGTCATTCTTCGGAAGGTGGAGGCGCAGCCAGCTTTTGGCTGCCTCGCTCCGGAGGCTCTCGTCCTCCGAGCCCAGCGCGCGTTCGAGCGCGGCGCGAGAGGCCTCGGTCGCGGGATGGAGTGAGAGCATGCGCGCCGCGAGCAGGCGCTGGTCCGGAGTGCCCGCCCGGCCCTCGAGGAGCTCGCACAGCTCTCCGGCGGCGCGCGCGTCGTCAGCAAGGCCGAGCAGCACCGTCGCGGGCTCGCTGACAGCCGGGTTCGCGTACCGGGACAGGCGGACCCATGCCTCCACATGCTCGACGAGCGCGAGGTGGAAGAGGCCGTGGCCGGTTTCGAGCCCCGCCTTCTCCAGCGCCTGGGCAGCCTCGGTGGGCCCGGGCCCCTTGCGCTGGCGGAACGCCTTCTTCAGCGCATTCGCGGCATCGAGGTCGTAGTCGCGGGTCCCCACCATCGAGAGGAACGTGAGCAGTTGTTCGAGCGCTGCTTCGTTCCTCAGGTGCGAGGTGATGGCGCACATGAACGGGAGCACCGGGCCCGCGAGCTCGGAGATGGAGCCGTGGTGGAACAGGTTGTCGCCCAGCGAGCCAAAGGCGTGCTCGATGGCCGCCGGGGTGTCGAGGGTCATGAGGCGCAGCAGGTTGGGGACTGTTTCCGCCTCCAGGTCGAAGAAGCTCTCGAAGGCTCCCCACTCCACGTCCATCGCCTTCTCCAGGAAGGCCGGCACGGGCTCTCGCTGCAACCGGGAGATGAGCGGCAGCAGCGTCCCGAGCTCTGCTGATGCTCCGAGCCCCAGCCGGCTGACGTCGAGCTCCCGTGCCTCCGCGTCCCCGGCATGGAGCATCCACGTCCCGGAGAGCTGCCCGTCTTGGAGCGGGCCCTCGGCCACCACTGTGCCCTGAGCGTCGAAGGTGCGTCCTCGTCCCTCGCCAGGCAGCAGCTCCGTTCTCAGTCGGCCCGCTTCATCGAAGTAATGGACGCGGACGAGCGCGTCTTGCGCATCCCAGTGCTCCTCCCTCCCGATGCGGTCCGGGAGGTTCCCCCAGCGCTTGACGGATTCACCCGAGACGAGCGACTCGACCTCACGGAAGCCTCCGTGCGCGTCGAAGGTCCGGCGCCGGACCTGGCGGCCCGTCTCGTCGAGCCAGTTCTCATCGAGCACGCCACCGTGCTCATCCAGGGTCCGGTACTGGCGAAGGTGGCGGGGGCGACCGTCCTGGAACTCGACCACCTCGAGCATGCCCCTCGGCCTTCCGTCCGGGGCCACTCCGGAGAACCGCCACCCCCTCCACGTCCCCACTGGCCCCCGCTCCGCGTCCACCGTGCCGGCCACCCATTGCTTGCGTGTCGGAAGCCAGACGGCTTCGGCCGGAAGGAGCTCGGGCCGTGGCGGCGCGGCGGGCGGCTGGAAGGGCGCACCGGGCGGGAGCGAGACAATCCGCTTCGCCAGCTCCGGCTGGCTCGCGAGTGCGGCTTCCAGGGCGGCGCCGGGCTCATGTCCGAAGCCCAGGGCGAGGAGCGCCTCGACGGCCTCGGTGTCGCCCTGCTCCGACGCATGGACCAGCACGTTGCCCTCACGCTGGAAGTCAGGCGAGCGGCTGCCCGTGCTCCGCCGGTTCCCCGCGTGGTACGTCACCGCGACGAGCTCGCCCTCCAGCGTCCAGAGCCGGTGAAGCCCCCGGGCCAGCTCTCCGCTCTCGAGGAGGCCCGTCCTCCACGCGCGCGCATCGTCGGTGAGCCGGGCGTCTTCCGGAAGGCCGGCGGGCCGCGCCGGGGCCGGCTCGCCCTTCGGTGTCAGGGGCTGGCTGGGGGCGTCCGGCGGAGGGGTGGGGAGCGACATGGTGGAGCGTGGCTATCAGCAACCGGTAGATGCATCCAGGTTGCAGCAGCGGATGCCTCTCACGATTCGCTCCCGGGAGGTCGGGCCCACCGGGTCCGAGCCCTTTCCAAGAAGGTTAGAGACGTCCGGACTTGAGCTCGCCCACCATGTAGTCGCAGGCGCGCACGGTGAGCGCCATCATCGTCAGTGTGGGGTTCTGCGGGCCCTGCGACACGAAGCACGAGCCATCCGTGACGAAGAGGTTGGGCACGTCCCAGCTCTGGTTGTGCGGATTGAGCACGGACGTCTTCGGGTCCGAGCCCATCCGCGCGGTGCCCACCTCGTGGATGGCCATGCCCGGCGTGGAGAGCGTGTCGTTGACCTTCTCCACCGTGAAGCCCGCCTCCTTCATCATCTCCTGGCACGTGGCCACCGCGTCGCTGGCCATCTTCAAGTCGTTGTCCGAGTGCTTGCAGTCGATGTGCGCGGCGGGAATGCCCCAGCGGTCCTTCACGGTGGGGCTCAGCGTCACGCGGTTGTCCGCGCTGGGCACCATCTCGCCGAAGGGGACGAAGTGGCAGCTGTCCTCGAAGGTGAACACCTGCACGCCGTAGCCGCGCGCGAAGTCGCGGGCGGGCTCGGTGACGTTGCGGAACTGGGGAATGTACGCCCAGCTCTGCTCGGTGCGCTGGTGCTCGGCGGGCAGGTTCATGCGCGCCTCGAGGCCGAGCAGGTACGTGTGGTCCATCAGGTTGCGGCCGAGCTGCCCCGACGAGTTGGCGAGCCCATCCGGGAACGCGCTGCTGCGCGAGTGGAGCAACAGGCGCGCGGACTCGATGGTGCCCGCAGCGAGGACGACGATGCGGCCGTGGGCCTCGTACGTCTTGCCGGACTCCGCGTCGACGTAGGCGACACCGCTGACGCGGCCCGTCTTCGCGTCGTAGAGGACCTGGCTCACCACCGCGTGCGTGCGCAGCGTGAGGCGGCCCGTCTTCATGGCCGCGGGCATGGTGACGGGCGCGCTGGCGGTGCGGCGGACGACGACGCGGCGCTCGGGCCAGCGGCGCTCCACGGCGTCCTTCAAGCGCAGCTCCGCCGGGGTCATCTGGATGGGCTCGGCGAAGACGGAGTCGGGCAGGGTGTCCAGCCCGTCCGAGTTGCCGCGAATGCCCATCCACCGCTCCACCGTCTCGTAGTGCGGCGCGAGGTCGGCGAGTGACAGCGGCCAGTCCGGCCCGTGTCCGTCGCGGCTGCCGGCTTTGAAGTTGAAGTCAGACAGCCGGTAGAACTGGCGGCCGTGCGCCTTCACCGAGGTGCGTCCGCCCACCTGCCGCGCGCGAATCCAGGTGAAGGGCTGGTCGTTCGGCGTGGTGTAGGGATTGTCCAGGTCATCCACGAAGGCGTGCGGATGGAAGGGCCACGCGAAGGTGGTGGACTGGATGGGCTGGCGCTCCTTGCGGCGCTCATCCGTCTCGGTGCGGTAGCGCAGCACCTTCTGGCGGAGCCGGTGCCACGTCCAGAGCATCTTGTCCGCGCTCTCGCTCCGGCCCGCTTCGAGGACGAGGACGCGGAGCCCCGCCTCCGTCAGTTGCTTGGCTGCCCAGCCACCACACGCGCCCGAGCCCACCACCACCGCATCGAAGTTCATTCTGGACGAGGTCACAGCATCCCTGTTGCTACAGGACCGGGGGCGGTCCTGAGAATGTGACCCGAGTGTAAGCTGAACTCCTTCGAACGTGAGTGCCCGGTGCTGAGCGGACAAGCGGCCGGGCGCTGTTCCGCAGAGGACAGACATGAAGTGGCGGTGGCTGGTGGGTGGAATCCTGGCGCTGGGGTTGGCCGGGACCCTGGCTGTGTTTGGCCGGGCATGGCGGCACTCGGAGGCGTACTTCCACTACGAGAAGCCGAAGGCCGTGAAGCCAGCGGATTTCTCGGATGCTCAGGATGTCATGCTGGTGACGGCGGACGGGCTGGTGCTGCGGGGCTGGTATGTGCCCTCGCGCAACCGCGCTGCTGTCGTCATGGCACATGGGTTGTCACAGACTCGCGCGGACCTGTTGCCGGAGGCTCGCATCCTGAAGGACGCGGGCTATGGCGTGCTGCTCTTCGACCTACGCGCGCATGGCGAGAGCGAGGGCGCGACGTCCACGTGGGGTGACAAGGAGCGGATGGACGTGCGGGCCGCGCTGGACTTCGTGCGGGCGCAGCCGGATGTGGACCCGCAGAGGGTCGGGGCGCTCGGCTTCTCGATTGGTTCCGCGGCGGTGGCGGAGGTGGCGGCGAGAGATTCGGGCGTGCGCGCGGTGGTGCTGCTGTCACCGTTCAACACGCTGTGGCTGGCGGCGGCGTATGACTTCCGCCGCTTCGGCTTCGTGTCTCAGTCCGGCGCGCTGATGCCGTTCTGGCGGCGGGACATCGCCATCGACGAGGTGCGGACGATTGACGCGGTGGAGCACATCCGCCCGAGGCCGCTGCTCATCGTGATGGGGACGGAGGAGTCCGGACAGCCGCTCGCGGATGAGCTGTTCGCGAAGGTCCGTGAGTACGCGCAGACGTGGCGAATCCAGGGCGCGGGACACGGAGGGTTCGCCACCGTGGAGCCCAAGGAGTACCCGCGCCGGCTGCGGGCGTTCATGGACGCGGCGTTGCTGCCGAAGGAGGAAGCCGCTCCGAAGGCACCCGAGGCTCCGGCGACTCCTTGAGGGTCGTGCTGCCGGAGGGCGGCGGCAGCTCCAACGACTCCCGAGGCTCCGGCGATGCCCTGCGCGCCCCGCCGCCTCGGGTGCGGCACGTGGCTACGCCGCCGGGGCCTGCTCCTTCGCCTCCAGCTTCGCGAGCTGCGCCATGAAGGCACGGCCCTTCGCCGGGTCCGTCATGTGGATGAAGGCGGCCATGCCCTTGAGCTGGTCCAGCGTCTCACCCTCGCGGCTCGGCTTGCCCTTCTCGCGGTTGTGGATGGCCGCGCGCAGCCGGCGCACCACGTCTCGAGGGACTCGCGCCGCGGGCTTGCCCTCCGCCACCTCGTTCACCACCAACCCCGTCACGCGCTGACGCGTGCCCCGGCGCGCCACGCGCGTCTTGTCCGGGTGCAGGCGGAAGCCCTCGCTCTCGACGATGGACTGCACGCGCGCCAGCAGCACCGCCACCGGCGGACGCTGCGTCCGCTTCGCCTTGGGCTGCTTCGCCTTCGTCCAGGAGAACGTCAGGTCATCCGCGTAGCGCGTGTACGTGAAGCCCAGCCGCTTCGAGAGCGCCGACAGCCGCTTGTCCAGGCGCAGGCACAGCGCATTGGTGATTCCCGGCGACGTGGGCGCGCCCTGTGGCAGCGAGCGCGGGCCCTTCGCCACGTAGAGCAGCTTGTTGCGGAACTGCACCGCCTCGCGAGGGGCCTCGGTGGCCATCAGCGACAGCAGCGTGGCGGTGTTCTCCTGCAGGCCGCCCTTGCGCAACATGCCCTTCACCCGCCGCCACGTCACGGAGGGGAAGAAGTCCTTCAGGTCCACCTTCACCACCACGTCCGCGCCCGCGTGGGCCAGCGCGTTGGTGAGGATGGAGCGCCCCGCGATGAAGCCGTGCGCCGCGCCGTGCACCGGCAGCCGCTCCACCACATTGGAGAGCACCCAGCGCTGCGCTTCCTTCAGCTCCGGCTTGGGAGACGTAATCGTCCGCGAGCCGCCGTCGCGCTTCGGAATCTTCCAGCTGATGTAGTGCGTGCCCGTGTCCACCTCGCGGTGGAACGCGAACCAGCGCAGCTTGGACACGCTCAGCCCCAGCGCCTTCGCCAGCGCCTCCGCCGAGCCGATTTCCGGCAGGCCGTTCGCCTTCGCGCGCTCCTCGCGGGCCGCGATGTCGAACTTGTCCGCGCCGCCGTCCTCCTCCCAGTGCACGCCCGCGCCGAGGTGGCTGACGTGGGTGGCCTTCCAGGCCTCGTGGGCCTGGCGCTCCAGGGCGCGGCGCTCGGTGGCCTCGGCCTTCTTCTTCTCCTTCCAGGCGTTCTTCTCCTTCTCGGAGGCGCGGGAGAAGTCGATGTCGCCCACGGCGAGCCCGCGCGAGACGAGCTGCCCCTGCACCCAGGAGTCGGCGCCGCCGGCCTCTTCAATCGCCTTGGCGCAGGCGAGCAGCGCCTCGTGGGCGGCGCGGCGGGCCTCGCGCTGGGAGACGACGTTGGCGGCGGGGGCCTGAGGCGTGGGAGTGGAAACGGCCTGGGGCGACGCTGCGGGGACGAACGACTCCAGCCTGGCGGTCATGTCAGCACCTTGGGCGGGGGCGACGGCATGGGACGGGACGTGGCGCGAGCAGTCGAGGGAGGCCGGGAAAGCACCACCATCTTACCTGGGGCACGGTAGCCTCACCGGCTCTCCCCTCCTAGGCACTGCGCCCGGGGTGGGTAAACGGCGTTCGCGTCGTTGGCTCAGCTACCCACCCCGGGCGCAGTGCCTAGGAGGGAGAGAGCCAAGAACAGGCTACCTTGCGGAGAGTGTCCTGCATTCCAACCGGAGCGGCGCAACGCCGCTCCCGCGCTCGAGGCGCTCAGGCTGATGCACTCCAGACCTCTCTCGGCTGCTCGCGCGTGAAGCGCATCTCGTCGTCGGTTCCGTCGCTCCAGTCCTGCCGGCCACCTTTCGAGGCGGCCGGGCCGTGAGTTGAGGGTTTACACCAAGGCGGAGGCGGCGTCGATGTAGCCTTCAGCCGCCAACTTCTCCAGGCGCGAGAAATAGGCCCCCCGCGCCTCCGCATCCGAGTCGAACCAGAGCCGCTGATGACGCGACTCGCCGGTGCGGGGGCCCCATTCCACCGCCACCACCTGCCCGTCCAGGGACACGCGGTACACGGTTTCGAGGCCACTTTCCGCGTCTCGGCGCACGTAGGAGCGCGTCTCGGCGCGGATGAGCTTGCGGCCCTCGGGCGTCTGACGCAGTGCCTCCTCCTCGGCGCGGCGGCGCGAGTACGCGAGGCGCAGCGCGAGCAGGTGCTCGCAGGGGCCCTCGCGCACGCCGGAGCGGCGGTGGTGGGGGCAGCCGCAGTTGGCCTCGCGCAGGCGGCCCTCCACGTCCAGCATGAAGCTGGGGAAGAAGCTGCGCACGGCCTCGCGGTCCACGACTTCGCCGTGGATGCGGGTGCCCTCGCCGACGACTTCGTGCACCTTGGTGAGCTTCACCTCGCCCGCGCCTTCGAGCAGGCGGTGGGCACGGGCCTCGCGCTCGCTGCCGTAGCGGATGACGGCCTCGTCCACCGGGGTGGGCATCAGCTCGCGGGGGCGGTACTCGTTCCGGGCCACGTCGTAGAGGACGCGGCCGCGCAGGCACTCCAGTTGGAGCGCGGCGCGCACGGACTCTTTCGGAGCCCCGGCGTTCGCGACGAGCGTCTCGAAGGACAGCGGCCCTTCCGCGCGCAGGCGGTTGCGCAGCTTCTCCGCGAGCCCGTCCGGCACCGCGCGGGGCATGAGGGCGTCGAAGGCGGCGGCCGAGGACCAGCCGCTCTCCGTCCAGCCCGTGAGGCCGAGCGTCAGCGTGGCCGCGCCCATGTCGATGACCCAGAACACCGGCAGGCCGGGGCCGAGGAGCTGCACCCGCACCGACTGCGCATGGGGCAGCAGGCGCGCGAGCGCGGCGAGGCGCTGGCGGCCGAAGGTGCGCACCACCGCGGGAGCGCTGCCCGTGTACGTGCCGCCGTGGGCCTCCAGCACCAGCTCCCACGGCTCCAGCACCAGGCGGGGCGGGGCGCCGGGGACGAGCTCGAAGCGCAGCGCGCGCGGGGCCTTCTTCGCCTTGCGGGTGCGCAGCGCGAAGAGGAGGTTGTAGAGGTCCACCGGCGCGAGCTTGCAGGTGCTCGCGGGCAGCGTGGCGGCGGACTGCACCTGGAGGAAGCCGCGCAGCCAGGCGTGCGGTACCTCCACGTTGCGCGGCTCGCGAGCGGGCTGCGACGGGCGCGCGGGCAGGGCGACGTGGGCCTCCAGCGACACGGGCACGTAGGTGCGCAGCCGGTCGAGCCGCGCGGGCAATTCCGCCGGCACGTCCAGGAAGGTGGAGCCGTGCGCCGCCTCGCGGTTGTCGAAGAGGGCGTTGTCGAAGGACAGGCGCGCGTAGGCGCTCTCGTCGCGGGAGAAGACCTCGAGCGACACGCTGTCCGGGTCCACGGTGAGGACGGGGTCCAGGACGGCGTCCTTCTTCTCCTCGCCCTCCAGCGCGTTGTCGAGGAAGGCCTTCTGCGCCTCCCAGATTTGCGCGCTGGCTCGCTTCCCCTGCTTCATGAGGTACGCGAGGTACGCGGTGCGGTCCTTGCCCCGGTAGCGCAAGTCGCTGGCGAGGATGCCGAACGTCGCGGCGAGCGCGTCGCGGAAGAGGGCGGCGTCACGGACGCGGCCGCGCACGCCCACGGTGCCGCGCGAGCCCTCCAGGGAGAGCAGCACGCGCGAGGCGTCCGGCGTGGCCTCCACGTCGCTCGCGGTGGCGTAGCGCAGCTCGACGGGATGACGGGTGGCGGTCGTCACGACGGAGTCCCTTCCTTCCGGACGCGCTCGGCGGCGCGGCGTGCACGTTTGTGGGCGCGCCAGGCGGCCTTGCGCAGCTCCACGGGTTGCGAGTTGTCGAAGGCGGCGTCGTGCAGCAGCTTCGCCGCGTCGTCACCGCCCACCCGGCCCAGCGCGGCCCAGGCGTCCTTCTTCACATCGGCATTGCCGCTCCGGGCCAGCGCCAGCAGCGGCTCCACCGTCTTCGCGCCCAGCAGCGCGGGCACGGTGAGGCGGCGGCCCTCGGAGGTGGTGAGCACGTCCGGCGCGGGCTTCACACCCGTGGGCCCCAGGGCCACCGGGTCGAAGGGCTTCACCTCCAGCGCCCACGGGGTGGCGCGCTCGGGGGCCAGCTTCGCCAGCGCGTCCGCCGCCGCCGCGCGCACGCGGGCGTCCGGGTCGCTCAGCGCCGCACGGAGGGCCTCCGCCGCGGCGCCGCGCTCCTTGTCGGAGAGGACGGGCGCGGAGCTCATCGAGCCGCCCGGCGTACCCAGCCGTCCGAGGGCGCGCGCGGCCTCCTGACGGACGAGCGCGGGGGCCTGGCCCTCGCCACCCTGGAGGATGGTGCGCGCGGAGTCGAAGAGGGCGGCGGCACCCAGGCGGGAGGCGGCCCACAGCAGGCGCTCCCACGCGGCGGCCAGGGCGTTGCGCTTGGGCGCGGGCGCGGCGGCCCACTCGGTGGCGGTGCGGCGCTCGGCCGTCACCAGCGCGCGGGCCAGCGCGGGCACGTCCACCTTGCCCGGCTCGCGCGCCTCGCCCGTCCACGTGCCCACCAGGGACGCGGCCTCCTCGCGGGCCTCCGGCTTGTCGTTGCCGAGCAGCGCCACCGCCTCGGGGACGGGCAGGGCGCCGCGCCGGGCAAGTCCGCGACGCAGCCGCAGCCGCAGGCCCACGTTGGAGAGCGTCGCCAGCCGGGGCACCAGCAGCGCCGGGTCTCCCTCGTCGGAGAGGTAAGCGGCGGCGGGCTCGGAGATGTCCACGTAGCGGCTGGCCACGGCGTGGAACTCCACCCGCGTGCGCTCCTTCGGGAAGAGCGCGTCGAGTGCCTTGCGCGCCTCCTTGCGCACGTCCTGCTCGGAGGCGTCCAGCGCGAGGGCGAGGGCGGTCTCCGCCTCCGGGTCCTTGAGCTTCGCCAGCTCCTGCGCCGCCGTGGTGCGGACGTAAACGAACGTGGACGGGTCGCCGAGCAGCGCCTCCAGCTTCACGCGGGCGCGCTCGCCGCCGATGGCGCGCAGGCCCCGGATGCCGGCCTGCTGCAGGTCGATGCTGACGCCCTCGACGGCGGCGGCCTCCACCTTCTCCTCGACGCGGCGGCGGTCGTCCCCGTCCGGCAGCTTCGCGGCGAGGCGGCCCAGGCCCTCAATCGCGGCGACCACCATGGAGGGCTCGGTCGGAGCCTCCGGCGTGCCGCCCGCGGCCACCGTCTCCAGCTCGGAGAGGGCGCGCACGTCGCCCAGCGTGCCCAGGGCGAGCAGGGCGCGCTCGCGCTGTCCGTCCTCACCCGCGCGGGCGTAGAGGAGCAGCGGGCGCAGCGCGCTGGCGCGGCCCTGGTGCGCCACGCCTTCCGCGGCGGGCAGCATCAGCTCGCGGGCGCCGCCGCGCAGAATCTCCTCGAGCGGCTCCACGCTGGCGCCGTGCTCGATGACGCGCTTCGCGTAGCGGGCCACCGCCTCCGCGCGCACGTTGACGTCGCGGTCCGCGAAGAGTCCCACGAGGACTTCGGACTGGCCGGACTCGTCGCCGTACTCCAGTTCCTTCACGGCGGCCTGCCGCACCGCCGCGTCCTGGCTCTTCACCGCCTGCTTCAGGAAGCGCACGGCCAGCGCCGCGTCGCGCTTCTTCACGTCCCGGCCGGCGACGTGCATCGCGGCGGTGACGCAGGCGCCGCGCACGGCGGGGGACTCGTCCTCCAGGCAGCGGCGGGCGAGCACGTCCAGTGCCTCCGCGCGCTTCGTGTCGCCGAGCGCCACCACCAGGCGCTGCCGCTCGTTCGCATCCGGAGCGGCCTGGAGCCGCGCGGCCAGGGTGCTGACGGCGGCGGGCGTGGCCAGCCGGGCCAGGGCCTCCACCGCGCGCTTCGCGGCGGCCGCGTTCTCCGAGCGCAGGAAGGTGGCGAGCACCTCCACCGCGCGGTCGTCTCCGCGCCACGCCAGGAGCTCCGAGGCGCGCATGCGCAGGTCCTCGTGCTCGCTGGCCATGGCCCGGCCCAGCGCCTCGGTGACGCGCGAGTCGTTGGCGCCGGCCAGCCGCTCAATCACGCCCACGCGCAGGTCGGCGTGCTCGCTGCCCAGCGCGGCCAGCAGCGGCTCCAGGCTGCCGGGCGGGCTGAGCTTCTCCAGCAGCTCGAAGGCGTAGCGGCGCACGTCCGGCAGCGGCGAGTTGAGCGCGGCGGTGATGCGCGGCTTCGCGGCGTCTCCGCGCTCCGTCAGCTCGTCCAGCGCGGCGCGGGCCACGTCCGGAGCCAGCGAGGCCAGCGCGAGCGCCAGCGGCTCGTCGCTGCCGGCGGGGAACAGCTCCTTGAGCCCCGCCAGCGCCGCCTTGCGCACGAGCTGGTGCGGGTCCTCCAGGGCGCGCAGCAGGGCGGCCACGGCGGCGGGCGTGCCGGCGTAGCCCTCCAGCGTGAGCTTCACCACGCGGTCCACGGCGTCGCGGCGCACGCGGTGGCCCTCGTCGTCGCCCGCGGACACCTGCCGCAAGAGGCCCACGTAGGCGCCGAAGGCGAGCCGGCGCAGGTGCTGCCGCTCGGCGCTCGTTGCCGCCTCGGGGGACGTCTCCGGCGTGCCCGGCTTCACCGCCGAGAAGAGGCGCCGCAGCCAGCTCTTCGCCGGAGCGGCCTGCACGGGCGACGCGCCAGGCGCCGTCTCCGGCTTCCAGGGGGCCTCCAGCGTGCGCGGGCGGGCCACCTTCTGCGCCTCGCGGAAGTAGTCGAGCGGCTTGTTGCGCAGCAGCAGCACCTGGGCCGCCGCGTAGCGCTGCTCGGGCTGGTCGCTGGAGAGGGCCTCGGCGAGTCCCACCATGCGCTTGGCGCGGTCCTCCTCGGCGGGCCATTCCTTCATGTCACCGGCCTTCTCCGGGCGCGGCGGCAGCAGGGCCTCCACCAGGTGGGCGCGGTACGCGTCGGCCTCCGTGCGCAGCTCCAGCGCGCGGGCCGCGGCGTAGCGCACTTCCGGCCTTCCACTGGAGAGGGCGCTGGTGAGCAGGTCGGGCGGCTCGCCCCGGCGGCTGGCGCGCAAGTCCCGCGCGAGGACGATGGCGAACACCATCTCCTGCACCTCGCGGGCGCGGTCCTCCAGGCCGTGCAGCAGGCCACCGTCCCCGTCCGGGCCCAGGGCCGCGAAGGAGAGGATGGCGCCGAGCCGAATCGGCAGGTGGTCGTGGCGCAGGTTGCCGGTGAGGACGGGCAGCGCGCGCACATCACCCAGGCGCGAGAGGCCGTCCGCCGCCCACGAGCGCACCGCCACGTTGGCGTGCCCCAGCGCGTCCAGCAGGTAGCCCTCGTCGCCCCGGCGGCTCGCGGTGGCGAGGCCCCGGGCGCCCTGCTCCTGGATGTCGCCGAGGTCGTGCGGCAGCAGCACGGTGGCGAAGAAGCTCAGCAGCCGCCGCGAGCCCAGCGACGCCAGCGCGCGCGAGGCGCGGATGCGCAGCGGATTCAGGAACGCGGGCGGGTAGAGGCGCTCCAGGTCCTTGTCGGTAATCAGGAGCCGCATCGGCTCGATGATGTCCTCGGCGCCGCGCGGGGCCAGCAGCTCCGCGGCGCGCACGCGCACGTAGAGCGAGGCCGCGGCGATACCCGCCAGCAGCGGGCCGTTCTCGTTCGGCACCAGCTTGTCGAGCGCCTCCAGCGCGGCGACGGCGACCTCGACGTTCTCGTCCTGCACCAGCTTCAGCAGCGGCGAGCGCAGCGTCTCCGCCGGAGCGTTGACGGAGCCCTTCGCGCCGGCGATGCGCAGCGAGGCGTGCGTGGACGCGAGCGCCGCGAGGTGCGGCTCCGGCTTCTCCTTGCCGGCCTGCTTCACCCACGCGTCGTACGCGGCGGTGGCCACGCCCGCGTCGCGGTCCTCCACCACCTTGCGCAGGCGCTCCAGTGCCCAGCCCTCGGTGCCGCGCTGGGAGAGCACCTCCACCGCGCGGCCGCGCAGGTCCGGGAATCGGCCGGTCAGCGCGCGGTCCAGCGCCTTCTCCGGCACCTTCTCGTTCCACGCCCACAGCGTGCGGAAGGCCTCGCCGCGCACCTTGGCGGACTCGTCCTCCAGCGCGTCTCCGAGCAGCGGCTCCGCGCCCTTCGTCGCCGCGCCCAGCTTCACCAGCCGGTCGAGCCCGCGCACGCGCACGTCCTCGTGGCCCGAGCGCAGCGCGGCCTCGGCGGAGGACAGCGGCGCGTCCGAGTCCAGCGCCACCACCGCGTCCAGCGCGGCGGCGCGCACGTCCGCGTCCGAGTCGTCCAGCATCCACACCAGCCGCTCTCGGGCGCGCGGGTCCTGCAGCGCCTGCAGCGCGGTGGCGGCCTGACGGCGGATGGGAGACTCGGGCTCGCGGGAGAGCTGCAGCAGCGCGCCCAGCGCCCGCGCGTCCCCGAGCTGCGCGAGGCCGCGAGCCCCACGCACCGCCGTGTCCGGCGTGCGGCAGGCCATGGCGGCGAGCAGCGGCTCCAGGTCCGCCTCGACGAGCGTGCCACCGACGGCGCCCTGCGCGGGCAGCGCGTCGCGAGCGGCCTGCACCTCCGCGTCGGTGAGCTGCGTGTTGGGCGCGGCGCCCTGGACCTTGCGAGTGCGCTGGGCCAGCCGGCGGGCCACGTCGCGCGTCGCACGGGCGAAGTCCTCGTCGCGCGACTCCAGCGCGGAGGCCAGGGCGCGGCGCTCCAGCACGCGCACCGTGAAGGCCACGCGGCGCACGTCCGAGTCCGCGTCATCCAGCGCGCGAGCGGCCAGCGGCTGGAGCTGCGCATGGCTCAGCAGCCCGGCCCCGGCGGCGCGGATGAGCACCTCCACCTTCAGGTGCGCGGGGCCACGCTCGAAGGCGGTGCGCAGTGGCTCGGTGCTGCCGCCCGGAGTGACTTCGACGAGGGCATCCAGCGCGGCCAGCCCCACGGCGGCCTCGCCGTCCGCGAGCTTCCCGGCGATGAGCCCCGGCACCAGCGGAGACACGCCACCCAGCTTCGCCAGCCGCTCCAGGCCCGCCACGCGGATGTCCGCGAAGCGCGAGTCCAGCGCGGCGCGCGGAGCGCCCAGGGGCGACTCGGTCTCCAGCTTCTCGAGCGCCTCCAGCGCCGCGCGGCGCACCATGGGGTGGTCGTCATTCAGGCGCTCGCGCAGCTTCGGGCGCGCGGCGGTGCGGCCCTTCGCCGCCAGCTCCTGCGCGGCCAGCCGGCGCACCTCGGCGTCCTTGTCGGACGTGAGCACCTGGAGGACGAAGTCCAGCGCCTCGGGCTCCTCCAGCGCGGCGGCCTCGCGAACGGAGGCCTCGCGCTTGGGACGGCCGGCCTTGAGGGACTCCGTCAGCAGGTCGAAGCCGTGCTGGAACGTCACCTGGTCGTCCGCGGGCTTGCCGTCCAGCGCGACGCCGAAGCGGTGCGTGCGGCGGTCCTCGCCGGCCGCGAACACGCCGCCCAGCGTCGCCTTCGCCTGCCGCCCCTGCGCCGCCATGAAGGCCAGCGCGTTCACCGGCTTGCTGCCCAAATCCAACGTGCGCGGCTTGCGGCGCTCGTCCAGGCGCCACGCCTTCACCTTGCCGTCGCTGCCGGCGGACCAGATGCGGTCCGCGGGCTCTTCGCCTCCGGGCTCGGCGGCGGGCGTGGGCGGGAAGAGGAGCGCGAGCACGGAGCCGGCATGGCCGGAGTCCTTGTCGCCGCGCACCTCGAACTCCACCGCGCCGACGAGGTACCAGATGCGCAGCTTCCCATCGTCTCCACCGGAGACGAGCCGTCCGTCACGCGGAGTGAAGGCGAGCGCACGCACCGCGCCCTCGTGGCCGGGCATGTCGCGCCGGGCGCCGGTGGCCACGGTGAAGGAGCGCACCACGCCGTCATCGCCGCCGCACGCCACGTACGTGCCGGACGGGTCCACCGCCACGGCGCGCAGGGGCTGGGGCGAGGCCTTCCACTCATGCACCTTGCGCGTGGACTCCCAGTCCCAGGCGCGCACCGTGCCGTCCGCGCCGGCGCTGAAGAGCAGCTTCCCGTCCGCGCTGGACGCGAGCGCGGTGGCGCCGCCGGGGTGGACGCCGTGCAGGGCGAACTGCACCTTCCCGTCGGAGAGGGTGCCGAAGTGCACGGTGCCGTCGGAGCCGGCGGCGGCCCAGCGGTCGCCTGCGAGGGCGAGGGCGGACACCGCGGAGGGCAGCTCGGTGCTCCACAGCACCTTGGAGGCGCCGGGCTCACAGGCGGTGACGCGGCTGACGGTGGAGGCGCGGGCGCCGCCCAGGAGCAGCAGGCGGGCGTTGGCCGCGAGCGCACGGACCTTCTCGATGTTGCCGATGGCGAGGACGGACATGACGCTCCTTGCGGGGGGACCTTCTTAACACTCCCCGCGTGAGCCGTGGGGCCTCGAGTCCACGTCTTCCACGCTCACGGAGAGTCCGGGGGCGGAAGGCCACCCCCGGATTGAGGTAGGCTTTCCCTGCTTCTCCGTGGGGGCCTACTTCTTGTTCGTGCAACTCCGGTCGATGGTGACGACGCGTCACCTCACGGCGCTCGCCGTGCTCACGGTGCTCCTGGCGGGGTCGTCCCGGGCGCAGGAGTCCGACGTTCCCCTCTCTGGCGCGCTGCATCGCGTCTGGGGCCTGGATGACGGGCTGCCGCAGAGCTCCGCGCTCGCGCTGGCCCAGTCGCCCGACGGGCACCTCTTCGTCGGCACCCAGGAGGGACTGGCCCGCTTCGACGGCCGCACCTGGACGGTGATGGACCAGGCCGCCGGGATGCCGTGCGAGGAGGTCATGTCCCTCGCCATGCTGCCGGACGGGACGCTCTGGGTGGGCACCGGCGGCTGCGGGCTGGTGCGCCTCCCCAAGGGAATCCTCTCCAAGGAGGACATGACCGTCCTGCCCACCCGGCCGGGGATGGGGGGAGATCGCATCTCCGTCCTGGAGCGCACGAAGGACGGGACGCTGTGGGTGGGCACGGACCATGGCCTCGCGCGGCTGGAGCCGGACCTGCCGCTCACCTTCGTGCCGGGGCTGGGGACCCTGGAAATCAGCTCGCTGGCGCCCTCGGACTCCGGAGTGTGGGTGGGCACCCGCACCTCCGGGCTGTGGCACGTGCGCGGGAGCACCGCCGAGCGCGTCACCCCGCCCGGCCCGCTGGACCACGTGACGGCGCTCGCCGTGGACGCCGACGGCATGCTGTGGGTGGGCACGCATGCCAATGGCCTGTGGCGCCGCTCCTCCGATGGAGAGCTGGAGCCCGGCCCGTCCGAGGTGCCGCCCCGCGTCACCGCCCTGCGCGTGGCGCGTCATGGCGGCCTCTGGGTGGGCACGGAGACGGCGGGCTTCGGGCGCCTGAAGCGCGGGAAGTACACGTCGGCGCAGGGCATCGCTCCCAACGCGGGCGTGGTGGCCTTCCTCGAGGACAGCGAGGGCAGCCTCTGGGTGGGCACCTTCTCCACCGCCCTCCATCAGCTCCGCCGCCCGGAGCTGGATGTCGTGGGCATGCCCGAGGGGCTCGCCGACGACTTCATCTGGAGCGTGTACGCGGACCGCGAGGGCGCGGTGTGGATTGGCACCGGCGGCATGCTGCACCGGTGGAAGGACGGCAACGTCACCCGCTATGGCCCGGCGGACGGGCTGCCGGGGGGGCGCATCTACGACATGGTGCAGGACCGCGAGGGCGCGCTGTGGCTCGCCACCAACCTGGGCGCGGCCCGCTTCCACGAGGGCCGCTTCGAGCTGCTCACCATGAAGGACGGCCTGCCCAGCGACAGCGTCCAGTCCCTCTTCCAGGACCGCGAGGGCGCGCTGTGGCTCGGCACGCGCAACGGGTTGGTGCGGCGCTTCGACGGACAGCAGCGCGTCTTCACCACGAAGGACGGGCTGTCCAAGGACCTCATCACCAACATGCTCGAGGCGCCCGGGGGCGGGCTGTGGCTGGGCTCGGGAGGAGGGTTGGACTTCCTCGACGAGAAGCTCACCGTGCGCAAGGAGGGCCCGGAGCGGGAGCTGGCGGGGCGGGACGTCAGCGGCCTGGTGCTGGACGCCAACGAGCCGTCCACGCTGTGGGCGGCCACCGATGACGGGCTGGCGCGGGTGACTCGCGACGGCGTGAAGGTGGTGCGCGGGGGAGATGGGCTGCTCATCAACAACCTGCTGTCCGTGGCGGATGACCACCGCGGCCACCTGTGGATGGGCAGCAACCGCGGCCTCTACCGCGTGCCCAAGAGCGAGCTGCGGGACTTCTTCGCCGGACGCGCCACGCGCGTCCACGCGGTGACGTATGGGCGCTCGGAGGGGATGCGCAGCATCGAGTGCAACAGCTACTCGAATGCCTCCGCGGTGCGCACCGTCAATGGAGAGCTGTGGTTCCCCACCGTGGCGGGCGCGGTGCGCGTGCCCGCCTCCGCCGAGCCCCGGCCGCGCATTCCCCCGCCGCTGAACGTCACCGAGGTGATGTCGCGCGGGCAGGCGGTGGATTTGGAGAAGGGCCTGCCGCCGGGCGTGTCCGACGTGGAGCTGCACTGGGCGGCGCTCACCTTCGTGGCGCCGGAGAAGGTGCGCTACCGCTACTGGCTGGAGGGCGTGGACCCGGGCTGGGTGGAGGCTGGGGACAGGTGCGTGGCGTACTACACGAACCTGCCTCCGGGGGAGTACCGCTTCCGCGTGCAGGCGGAGGCCGCGGACCGGCGCTGGGGGCCGGTGGAGACGGGCGTGCTGCTGCACCGTCCCGCGCGCTTCTTCGAGGCGCCGGGCTTCCTCGTCACGCTGGGACTCGCATTGGTGGGCGGAGGCCTGGGCACGTACCGCTGGCGCGTGGGCCGGCTGCGCGCGCGGGCGAAGGAGCTCAGCGAGCGCGTGGAGGAGCGCACGAAGGAGTTGGCCACCGCCAACGCGGAGCTGAAGACGGCGCTGGACACGTCCGCCGAGGGCGAGCGCAGCCTGCGGTTGCTCATCGACCGGCTGCCAATTGCCCTCACCGTGTACCAGGAGGACCGCGCGGTGTACGCCAACCGCGCGTCGCTGGACCTGCTGGGCTACAAGCGCCTGGAGGACAGCATCGGCCACTCCGTCTTCGACCACCTGCCGAAGGAGGAGCATCAGGAGTGGGCGGAGCGGATGCTCGCGGTGCGCCAGGGCGCGATTCTCCCCGAGCGCCTGGCGCGGGTGCAGCGCAAGGATGGCACGGTGGCGCTGGCGGAGGTCTGCGGCGTGGTGCTGCGCTTCGGCGGGCGCCCGGCGGTGGTGTCCGTGGCGCGCGACGTGACGGAGGCTCGGCGCATGGAGGAGCGCGTGCGCCTGTCGGACCGCATGTCCGGCGTGGGCACGCTGGCGGCCGGCGTGGCGCACGAAATCAACAACCCGCTGTCCTACGTCATCGGCAATCAGCAGTTCGTGCTGGAGCGGCTGGAGCCGCTGCTGGGCGAGACGAAGGGCGACACCGTGACGATGCCGGTGCGCACGCTGCAGGGCCTGGCGGAGGCGCTGCGCGACGCGAGCGAGGGTGCGGGCCGGGTGCGCCACATCGTGCGCGACTTGAAGACGTTCAGCCGGGGCGACGAGGAGTCCACGCGCCCGCTCGACGTGCGGCCGGTGCTGGAGAGCGCGCTGTCCATCTGCCTCAACGAGGTGCGCCACCGGGCGCGCGTGCGGAAGGAATTGGGCAACGTGCCGCCGGTGGTGGCCAACGAGGCGCGGCTGGGACAGGTGTTCCTCAACCTGCTGGTGAACGCCGCGCAGGCGATTCCGGACGGGCAGGCGGAGCGCAACGAGATTGTCCTCTCCACCTTCACGGACCCGCAGGGGCGCGCGGTGGTGGAGGTGGCGGACACGGGCAGCGGGATTGCGCCGGAGCACCTGGCGCGCGTCTTCGACCCGTTCTTCACCACGAAGCCGGTGGGTGTGGGCACGGGGCTGGGGCTGTCCATCTGCCACGGCATCGTCAGCGTGCTCGGGGGAGACATCCAGGTGGAGAGCCAGGTGGGGAAGGGCACGCGCTTCCGCGTGGTGCTCCCCGCCGCGCCGCCGGATGCCGGGGTGGAGACGCCCGAGACGCGGGCGCTGGAGCGGATTACGTCGGCGAAGAAGAAGGCGCGGCTCCTGGTCGTGGACGACGAGCCGCTGGTGGCGCGCGGCGTGGCGCGGCTGCTGGCGAACGAGTTCGCGGCGGAGAGCACGTCGAGCGCCCAGGCGGCGCTGGAGCGCCTGAAGCACGGCGAGCGGTTCGATTTGATGCTTTGCGACGTGATGATGCCGGAGATGAGCGGCGAGGCCTTCTACCAGCGGCTCGCGGAGGTGGCGCCGGACCAGCGCGAGCGCGTGGTGTTCATCACCGGTGGCGCCTTCACGCCGGAGTCCCGCGCGTTCCTGGAGAGCCTGCCCCCGGGGCGGTGCCTGCTCAAGCCGCTGGCCGCGGACGTGCTGCGGGCCCTGGTGCGGGAGCAGCTCGCGCGGGCGTGAGGGGTTCGTGCGTCAGCAGTGTTCCGTGCCGAGGAAGAAGCTCCGGGGCGCTTCCCCGGTGACGGCGCGGAGCTCGCGGTCGAAGTGCGACGAGACGAGGTAGCCCCTGAAGCGCCTCAGCGGCTGTCGGAGGAGTCACGCACCATGACGGCCTTGGGGTAGGCGATGACGAACCCCATGCGCTCCATGTTCCGTTGCGACGGGCTGGCCGGCAGGGTGCTGCTCGCCGCCAGCGTGCACCCCTGACGGGCGGCCCAATCCAGCCGCGCGCCAATCAGCGCCTGCTGGAGCCCCCGGCCCCGGAAGCGCTCTCGCACTCCCGCACCCGACAGCGTCGCCACGTCCTCTTGCAGGGACACGGTGCCACCTCCAGCGGGCTCGCCGTCGATGAAGGCCAGGAAGCAGCCGGTATCGGGCAGGGTCGTCATGGGCAGCATGAGCGCGGCCTCCGCGTCCGAAAGTTCCTCGCGTCCCATGAAGGCACGGGCCACGGTGCGCGCGAAGGCCTGGGCCTCGTCCGGGTGGATGGGGCGCACCTCCGCTCCGCCTGTCTCGGGCGTGGGGCCGGGCAGCGCACGCACGAGCACCTGCTGGAACTCATGCACGCGGTAGCGCCGCCGGCTCAGCTCCTGGGCGAGCGTGGGGTCGGAGAAGGGCAGCAGCTCGATTTGGACGGGACCGCCTTCGCGGCCGAGATGGGACTCGACCTGGTCCAATACCTCGGCGCTGACCGGGCCATCCAATCCGAGCGCGAGGGCCTGGGTGAGGGGAGAGCCGGGGCCATTGAACAGGGCGAGCCCTCCGGCGACTTCGAGGACGCCTTCAGGCGGGGTGCCGCCGCGGTTCTGGGCGGCCTGGGCGAGCTCCACGCGCCGGGCGAGCTGGAGGTCCACGACGACGGGGCGGGTTGACGAAGGATGCGACGGCATGGCGCGCAAGCTCGCCCGGGACGGACGCCCGCGTCTATCGGGTTCCTGCCGCATCTGTCGTGAACTTGCGCTCCGGCAGGCGTCGCTCGGCCTGGCGGAAGCGGGCGGGCGTGAGGGCGAAACGCGCGCGAAACAGCGCCGTGAAGTGGCTCTGGTTGGCGAAGCCGGCGGCCTGTGCCACCTCTCCCAGAGGCAGCGAGGTGGTGGCGAGCAGGTGCCGTGCCCGCTCCAACCGTCGAGACACCACGAACTGGTGCGGAGTGGTCCCCGTCGCCCGCTTGAAGCTCCGGGCGAAGTGGGAGGGGCTCAGTCCGAGGACCGCCGCGACGTCTTCGAGCCCCAATGGGCCGTCGAGGTTCGCCTCCACGAAGTCGTGGACACGGCGCACCTGCCACGTCGCGAGCCCTGCCGTCTTTCCACCCTCGCCGGTTCGCTGCCCGTCCAACCGAAGCAGGCGCATCCCGAGCAGCGCGGACAGCGAGTCCACCTCCATCCTCGATGGAACCACTCCCTCGCGCAGCGCCTCGCCGGAGGCGCGCAGGAGCTCCCGGAGCACCGGGTCTCTCAGCCGCGCGGGGCCCACGTCACGCAGCGCCACGCCCATGGCGGGCTCACCGGAGAGCGCCGCGAGCCGTTCCGGGTGCAGGAAGAAGGACACGACCTGCGCGTCCTTCGCCCAGGAGAAGGCGTGCGGCTGGTCGGAGGCGACGACGCACACCTCTTCGCGCGTGAGCCGCAGGTGCACCTCGCGCCCGGTGAGACGCCAGCTTCCTCGAAGCGGCCGGCTCGCGAGTGGGACGAGGAGCTGCAGCGCGGGGTGCCGATGCTCCAGCACATCCGTCTGCGCGTGCTGGTAGAGGGCCACCCCAGCCCCCTGCCATGTCACCGATGCCGTGGCCACCGGGTCCCTGCGAGTTGCTCGCTCCATGCGGCGATAACAGGCCATAGGAAGCTGCTGCCGCCAAGCCCCTGGGGCGGCCCATCAGGCCCGGGGGCTGATGCCTCGAGCCCGTCGGGAGCACCTCGGTCAGCTTGCCTTCTTCACCACCACGTTCGACTGCGCGGACGAGTACCCGGACTGCAGTTGCTGTGCGTAGGGCAGGTAGTTCTCGGCCAGGGAGTGGTTGCTCGCGACGCTCCCGAGCTGCGCGCAGTAGCTCAGTGTGTTCGAGAAGACCTGGTTGTAGTCCAGGGCCAACGTGCCGAGCTGCAGCACGGGCAACGGCAGCGTGGGGATGACGTCCGCCATGTTCGCGATGTGGAAGTTGTTGGGCACCTGCTTCTGGAAGTTCGTCACGAACTGGGTCGGGCTGCTGAAGAGTCCGCCAGAGACGCGCGGGCACGCGAAGCTGTAGAGGGAGAGCCCGTCCGCGCTGATGAGCTTGGAGCTGTTGACCGCCACGTCCATCGCGCACAGCACCGACAGCGCGGCGCCCAGGCTGTGGCCCGTCACGTAGAGCGGCAGCGCGGTGCTCTTGGCGTTGTTGTACAGGCTCGTCATCGCCGCCTGGACCTGCGCCGCGATGGAGCCCGTGGGACGCAGGTTGTTGCTGGTGGGCGTGGTGCCTCCGGTGCCCAGGGTGTAGGCGCCGTAGAAGCCGCCGTGCACGTGGCCCGTGCTCGAGTCGACCGTGTCGAGCGCGAAGGACACCGGTATCACGTTGGCGTCGCTGAACCACTCCGCCCACGACAGCGTGCCCCGGAGCGCGATGATGTTGAAGGCGGGCGTGCCGCCCTGGCTCGCCTGGAGCGCGAAGCCGTACGGGACGGTGGCGAAGGCGCCGGGGCCCTCGGAGGCGGCACCCGGGCCCATCGCCTCGACGCCCGTGAAGGACGCGACCAGCGAGTACGTGTAGCCCGACATCGCCGTCAGCGCGGAGGCAATCTGCGTACTCGTGAGCGCCGTCCCCTGCGCGTATTGCGTGTACGTCAGTCCGCAGCACTGCGCGAGCAGCAGCGCCGCGGTGGCGTCGAAGCCCGAGGGGAACGTCTGGGTGACGGTGGAGGACGGCTGCGTCAGCGTGTTGAAGGCGAACGAGGGAGGCGACATGGGCATGCTCCGAGAGGGCTCGGCCTTCGAGAGAAGCCCGAGCGGGGATGCGGCGTGCTTGAGCAACCCCCATGCCGCCATGGGGCTCCTCTGAGGCCACGCGCTCCAGCGTCATGAGGTTCCTCGGCGACACACCGCCGACGTGTCGGCCCCGCGCGGCGTCACGTCGTCCGACACAGCGCCCTCGCGTCCGGCGCAACGTGGGGCCGTCCTCCGTCGACAATGCCAGGAGGGGGCCCCTTTCGGAGCCTGCGGGGGCCCCGGGGTAGGATGGCCCCGATGACCTCGAGCTCGCGGGATACTCAGGAAACGGAGCAGGGCCTCTCGGATGCGGGAGGCTTCGGCACCGGCCGCTCCGAGAGCAGCGGACATGCCTCCGAGGACGGTCATCCCCCGGCGGCCGGCTACGGCACGGGAGGCCGGGACGACGGCACGCACACGGAGGGCGGCACGCCGCTGCACCACACGCGCGTGGGCCGGTACGTGCTCCTGTCTCGCCTGGGGCGCGGCGGCATGGGCGAGGTCTTCGAGGCCTTCGACCCGGAGCTCCGCCGCACCGTGGCCATCAAGGTGCTCCACGAGCGCCAGCTGCCCGGCGAGTCCCGCGACACGCGCGCGCTGCGGCTGATGCGCGAGGCACAGGCCATGGCCCGCCTGTCCCATCCCAACGTGCTCACCGTGCACGACGTGGGCACGCATGATGGGCGCGTCTTCCTCGCCATGGCGAAGGTGGACGGCGGCAACCTCCGTCAGTGGCTGAAGAAGTCACAGCGCCCGTTCCGACAGGTGTTGCCCATCTGTGTCGCCATGGGGCGAGGGCTCGCCGCCGCGCATGCGGCCGGGCTGGTGCACCGCGACTTCAAGCCGGACAACGTGCTGCTCGGCACCGAGGGCGGCGTCTGGGTGACGGACTTCGGCATCGCCCGCGAGAGCGACGCGTCCGACGAGCCCACCGTGCCCGTGCCGGACGCGCTGCCACCCGGCGAGGACGCGCCCCTCACCGTCACCGGTGCCATGGTGGGCACGCCCGCGTACATGGCTCCGGAGCAGTACGCGGGACGGCCCGCGGATGCGCGCTCGGACCAGTTCAGCTACTGCGTCTCCGTGTACGAGGTGCTCACCGGCCAGCGTCCCTTCGAGGAGAACACGCTGCGGCGCATGGCCGTCACGCTGCTCGATACGGCGCGCGCGAAGGAGGGCGCCGTCGTCGCCGAGCGTCCCGACCTCGCGCCTCCGCCGCACGCTCATGTGCCCGGCTGGGTGCACCGCATCCTGGTGCGTGGCCTCTCGGTATCTCCCGAGGCGCGCTTCCCCTCCATGGATGCGCTGCTGGACGCACTGGGCAAGGACCCGTCCGCCGCGCGCCGTAAGTGGCTGGGCGGTGCGGCGGTGCTGCTCGGTGGTGTGGTGCTGGCGGCCGGCGTCGCGGTGACAGTGTCGAAGCCGCAGGCGCAGCCGTGCGCCGGTGCTCCCGAGCTCTTCGCGCACGTGTGGGGGCCCTCGCAGCGGACGGCGGTGGAGAAGGCCTTCGTCGGCAGCGGCGCGCCGGGCGCGGAGGCGGTCTTCATGCGGGTGGCAAAGGCGCTGGAGGCGTACGGCACGCAGTGGAGCACCATGCACCAGCAAGCGTGCGAGGCCACGCGCGTCAGCGGCGCGCAGCCCGAGGCGCACCTCGCGTTGCGCATGGCATGCCTGGACCGGCGCCTGCGAGCCGTGGACGCGCTCACCGCGGAGTTGTCGCGCGCGGATGCGGACCTGGTGAAGCGCGGCAGCGAGGCGGTGGATGCGCTGCGAGGCGTATCCGGCTGCGCCAACGTGGAGGCGCTGGCCGCGCCGGTGCCGCTCGCGGAGGACCCTGCGCTGCGCACGAAGGTGGACGCGGTGCGCGGCGATTTGGCGAAGGCGCAGGCGCTGCTGGACGCGGGGCGCTACCAGCAGGCGCTCCCGGCCGCGAAGGCCGTCGCGGACGCGGCGCGCGCGCTGGGCTACCGCCCGCTGGAGGCGGAGGCCCTGCACGTCCTCGGCTGGGCGCACCAGCGGCTGAGCCACACCGAGGAGTCCATGAGCGCGTGGGCGGACGCCATGGCCGCCGCGACGGCGGGCCGTCACGATGAAGTCGCGGTGCTCGCGGCCACGGACCTGGTGGGCGGCCTCAGTGACGACCGCGACTGGTTCTCCGAGGCGCACCTGTGGGCGCGGCTGGCGCACTCACTGCTGGAGCGCATGGGCGGCTCGCCCGAACTGGAGGGCCGGCTGGCGAACCACGAGGGCATCCTCGCCTTCCGCGAGAGCAACTACGACCAGGCGGCGACGCACTACACGCGCGCGCTGGCGCTGCGGGAGCGCGTGCTGGGCCCCACGCATGTGGACACCGCGAAGGTGCTCAACAACCTGGGCATGGTGCGCATGCGCCAGGGGCACTTCGACGAGGCGACGCCGCTCTTCCAACGCGCGCTGGCCATCGTGGAGGAGCGGTTGGGGCCTCAGCATGCGCAGCTCGCGTCCACGCTCGCCAACCTGGGCATCGCCGCGAAGGAGCAGGGCCGCTACGCGGAGGCGCTCCAGTGGATGGAGCGTGCGTACGCGCTGCGCCGTGACACGCTGGGCCCGGACAACCGGCAGACGCTGCTGATGCTCAACGACCTGGCCACTGTCCATGAATTGAAGGGCGAGCCGGACAAGGCGCTCGCGCTCCATGGCCAGGCGCTGGAGGGAATGCGCCGCGCCTTCGGTCCGGAGAGTCTGGAGGCCATCGAGGCGCTGCGAGCGCTCGCCGACGCGGAGGAGCGGCTGGAGCGCGAGGACGCGGCCCTGTCGCACTACCAGGAGGGGCTGGCGCTCCAGCGCAAGGTGCTTCCGCCGGAGGACATGGCGCTGCGCACGATGGAGGAGGACGTGGGGCGCTTGATGCTGCTGCACCGCAAGCGTCCTCGCGAGGCCCTGCCGATTCTGAACGCCGCGCTCGCGCGCAAGGTGAGCACGCTGGGCGCGGAGCATGCCGCCACCGTGCATCCACGCACGGGCGTGGGCCTGGCGCTGCTGGCGCTGAACAAGCCCGACCGTGCGCTGAAGGAGCTGGAGGAAGCCGAGCGCGTGCTGGCGCCGCTGGGGTGGAGCGACGCGGAGTCCTCGTGGCTGCGCTTCGCGCTCGCGCAGGCGCTGTGGCAGGCGAAGCCGTCGGAGCGTGAGCGCGCGATGACGCTGGCCCGCCAGGCGGTGGAGGGCTATGCGCAGCTCGGCGTGTACGGCCGGAAGGATTTGGACGAGGCCCGCCGCTGGGTGGCCTCGCATGAAATCGCGAAGCGGTAGGCTCGCGTGATGGAACTTCTCCGGACGCGCGGATGGGCTCGCAGGGTGCGGCGACGCGCGCTCTGGGAGCTGCCGCCGAGGGCCCTGCGCCTCCATCGCTCCTGGATGCAGGACGTGGTGGAGCTGTCGGCGTTGCGGGAGGAGAAGGACCTCGAGCTCCTCGACGCGCTCCTCTCGTTCCGCCGGTACGCGCGAGTGCTCGCCCTCCTCGACGGCGCCGCGCCCGGGCTTCCGGCGCGAGAGCTGGCGGTGCGCCGGGCCGTGTGTCTCTGCCACCTCGGGAGGGACTCGGAGGCCCGCGGCGTTTTGGTCGACGCCTGGAACCGCGGCGAAGACCCGCTGCTCGCTTTCGAGACCTCCTGGCTGTCGAAGCTGCGAGGCTGGGAGCCGGTGGTGCTGCCGCCATCGGACGCCTTCGACTGGCTCCTCGCCGCGAGGTTCGACGCTCGGCCGCCCACGCTGGACGAAGCCCGTGCCGCGCGGTGGGCGGAGTCCAACTGGCTCTTCGAGGAGGACCGGAAGCAGGCCCCCATCCCGGACGTCGACGTGGGCCCGCGCTACTTCCCCTGCGAGCCTCCGATGACACTTTGGACAGCGGTGCTCGCCGTGCGCGGTGACGCTCCATCAAGGGACATCGTGGAGGCCGCGCTGGAAATCGCCACCCGCGCATGGCCGGAGTTGTGGACCGTCCTCACGCTCGACCCGCTCTTCCAGCCTTTCGTCGCTCCGCCGCGCCCCGAGCTGCCGGTGCTGCCAGCGGAGCTGGCCGAGCGCATGCAGCTCTGGAACCTCATCGCGCTCTCACCCGAGCCCGGAGAAAGCGCCGCCCACATCCCGCTCGGCACGTACTGTCCCGAGCCGTACGAATTCGATTCCGACTCCGACCCGCGCTACAGGCTGTACGACTCGGTGGGCCCCGTCGGCATCTTCGACACGCGCACGCACGTACCGCCCTTCCGCATCGAGGTGTCCCAGTGCGACGACCCCTTCGACAAGCGCTATGTCGAGGACGTGCTCAGGCCCCTGCGCCGGCTGGCCCCGCATAGCGGAGCCGCGTGGTTCATCCTCCGCGACATCAACCACCTGTACGCGGACGAGCTCTACCTGCGAGGTGGCCGCTACGGCTTCCGTCGCTGGTCGCTCAAGGGCATCGAGTCCGACCCGAACCAGCCCTTCATCGAGCACGTCCACGCGCTGCTCCGCCAACTGGCCTCACGCCCGGAGGCGCGGTTCCAGTCGGCGGAGTTCCAGCGCTTCCTCCGTCACTTCTCGCCGAGCGCTCCGTAGCGCACCACGCGGAAACGCGCGCCCTGGGCCTCGCGGATGCGCGCGGCGAGCACGTCGTGCAGCTCGGGCGTCCACGTGCTCCAGCGCTCGAAGAACTTCGCCGTCGCCGCCTTGTCGCCCGAGTGCTGGAGCGTGATGACCTCCTTGAGCAGCGAGCTGACCGTGTCCAGGTACTTGTCGTACTGGATGGTGAGCCGCGCCGTCTTCGGGTCGGCGCGAATCAGGCCGTGCTCCAGGAACCAGTTGAACTGTACGAGCTGCATGCGCTGGTACGGCTGGTCCTCGCGCGGGCGCACGTTCTGCAGCGTGCGGCCGATGCCCGAGGCCTGCACGGCGCGCAGGCTCGCGGCGTCCAGCGAGCCGCTCTTCGCGAAGGCATGCAGCGCGTAGAGGCTGACGAGGTCCGCCTTCATCTCCTCCATGGCGTCCGCGTAGTCCTCCAGCGCCACGTCGAGCGTGCGGCCCTTCGCGTCGCGGTCCGGGCCGAGGTAGTGGCCCACCTCGTGCCAGAGCGTGCGCTGGAAGTTGCCCTCGGAGGTGAGGTCCTTCGCGTGCGCGTCCGCCGTGGCGGTGCGCCAGACGCGCTCGTTCGCGGCGAAGAGGTCCGCGTTCTTCATGATGTTCTCGCGCAGCAGGATGGTGCGGCCGTAGCGGCGCGAGTACAGCGGGTCATTGGGCAGAATCGACGCGGTGTTGGTGCCGCGCGCCTGGCCGAAGTCCGCGATGACTTCGTAGACGCCCACCGGGATGTCCTCGCGGATGCGCTTCTTCGCGGGGTAGGGCAGGGCGTCCTCGACACCCTGGAGACCTCCCATGCGCTTGCGTAGCTCCGTCGTCGCCTGCTCGTTCAGCAGCAGCACGGAGACGCTGAAGAAGGCCTTCACGCCGTAGATTGCGTCGTCGTACGTCTCATACGGGCCGACCTGCACGTTGAGGTGCTTGAAGCGGCCCGTCACCCAGGCCGCGTCGCCGCTCTCGTAGTCGTTGGTGAGGAAGTCTCGCGCGCGGTTGCGCAGGTAGCGCGCCAGCTCGGCGTCGCTCGCGTCCAGGCGGCTCGCGGCTCGCATGAGCAGGCCGTAGGCCTTCACCAGTTCTGGTCCATAGGCCACGGCGTACGGCACCGCGTAGAGGCTCTTCGCGTCCGGCTTCTTCGCGCGGGCCTGGAGGTCCTCGCGGAGTCCGGCGTGCAGCGTGTCCAGCACGGGGTACGTCTGGAGCACCTTGAGGTCCTGGCGCAGGTTGTCCGCGGTGGCTCGGCGCACGACGGTGAGCTCGTCCATCAGTGCTTCGCGCTGCTCGGGGTGCGCGGTGAGGTAGGCGTCCACCTCGGCGCGGGTGGCGTCCGGCGGGTAGACGTTGCGCGCGGGGACCTGCGGGTCCACGGGCAGGAAGGCCTCGCGCGTGTTGGTCAGCGTGCTTGCGATGGGGCCCTGATAGAGGCGGTAGAGCGTGAGCAGGTCCTGCGTGCGCTTCGGGCTGCCCAGCTTCTTGTCGAGCGCCTGGAGCTTCGCGTGTGACGCGAGCGCCTGGTGGTGGCGCGAGGCTTCGTAGAGGCCCTGGAGGATTTGCCCGGCTTCGAGCAGGTCCTTCACCGCGGCCTGCTCGTCAGGGGAGAGGCGCGAGAGGTCGGGGGCGAGCCGGACCTCCTCCGTCTTGGCGAGAATCTCCGCCACCTTCTCCTCGGGCCAGTAGCCCGGAGGCAGGGTGGGAGCGGCGGGCGGCGCGGCGTGGACCGCGAGCGTCGTGAGGGCCGTGAAGGCCAGCGTCACTGCGTGGGGGAATCGCATGGCGCGCAAGACTGCCATGACCCCATGGGTATTCCCCACGGCCCGGGCGCACGCCGGGAGTGGAAGGAACGCTCATTCCGCGAGACCTCCCCGCGCTCAGGGCCCCCGCGCTGGGAGTCAGGCCCACCACCAGAAGGCGGCGGCTCCGAGCAATGCGAGCCCGCCCAGCGCGGCCCAGCGGATCAGCGACCCCTTACGGGAGGGCCTGGCCAGCAAGCGCGTGGACTGCGCTTCCTCCACGGCAGCCTCGGGAGCCGACGTGGGTATCCGAGTCGGCCGCGAGTGCAGCGAAGCGGACGGCGCGCGCGTGGGGACGGAGAACACCGGATCCTCCGCCGCTGGCTTGCGCGCATCCCCTCCAGGCACAGGCGTAGGCTTGCGCGCATTCGCCCCGGGCGCACGCTCCGGCTCCTTCACCTCCGCAACCTGCGCCGGAGTCGGCACCCGAGGCGCGGGGGCCTCCACCTGCGGACCCTGCAACCGCTGCGGCTTCGTGGCCGCCAGTGCCTCCACCTCCGTCTCGGCCTCGGCCGGAGAGAGCCGGGTCCGGTTCTTCGGGAGCGCCTCCAGCAACCGCGACGGGAACAGCGTCGACTCGTCGTCCCGCCCGGCCAGCACCGCGCGCAGCTCCTTCGCCACCTCCTTGCACGACGCGGGCCGCGCCTTGCGGTCCTTCGCCAGCATCCGCGCCACCAGCGCCACCAGCGGCGCGGGCGCATCCGCGCGGAACTGCTCCAGCGACGGAGCCACGTCGTACAGCACCGCCTCCATCACCGAGCGCATCCGGTTCGCGGGCAGCGGCCGCTTGCCGGCCACCAATTCGAAGAGGCACACCCCCAGCGAGTACACGTCACTGCGCGCATCCAACGTCTCGTCGCGGAGCTGCTCCGGCGACATGTACCCCAGCTTCCCCATGATGACGCCGGACGTGGTCTGCGTGCCGTCCACCGTCTTCACGATGCCGAAGTCCGCCAGCTTCACCTCGCCCGAGTACGACACGAGCAGGTTGTCCAGCGACACGTCCCGGTGGACCAACTGCATCCACTTCCCCGAGCGCGGCTCGGTGAACATGTGCATGTACGCGAGCCCGTCACACGCCTGCGCCACCGCGTGCAGCACGGGCGCGAGTGGCAGTGGCTCCGGGCGGCTGGCGGCCAGCAGACCGGCGAGGCTCGAGCCCGGCACGTACTCCATGACCAGGTAGACCTGGTCGTCGATGACGCCCGTGTCCAGCACGCGCACGACGTTGGGGTGTTGCAGGTCCGCGGCCACCTCCGCCTCGCGCAGCAGTCGCCGCCGGAAGCGAGCGTCCGCCGCCAGCTCCGCGTTCATGCGCTTGACGACGACGGGCCCTTCCAGGTCCTCGCGCTCGGCCAGGTGCACCCGTCCCATGCCTCCCGCGCCCAGCTCGCGGAGGATTCGGTATGGCCCGAAGCGCTCGATGCTTCCCATTCTGTGCGGAGGCTACCCCCAGAGACCGCCACCGGTCTCCCCCGCGTCTACTCCCGCTCGCGGGGCACGTGCACCGTGCTCCTCTCGAAGAGCCGGGGCAGCAGCGACGCCAGTTGGTTCATGGGCCGCGGCGGCTTGAGCGAGGAGGCCGAGGGCGGCAGGAGCGACGTGCCAGGCACCAAGAGGTCGTGCTTGGAGATGTTGTCGGCGTGGCCACCGCCCGGCTTGATGGGGTGCCACTTGCCCGGCATCACCGGGCCCTCCGTCAGTCCCGCGCTGCCCACGAGCCCGGTCACCGGCGCCCCCATGCCCGGCTTCGGCTTCTCACGCAGCTGTCCCAGGAGCGTGGAGATGGAGCCGACGGTTACCGGCGCGGGGCGCGGGAGGCCTGGCTTGATGCCCGGGAGCGGCTCGGGGAAGAACCCGCCGCCACCGGGGAGCCTGTCGTTGCCCAGCATGACGTTGTTGCTGCCGCCCTTGCCCGAGGCGCCCACGCCGGGACCGCGGCACGCGTGGTGCGTGCCCACGAAGCCTCCGTTGCCGGGGCGCGGGAGGGGGCGGCGCGGCTTCATGCCCGAGTCGAAGTCGTCCGGCCCGGGCTTCGGCTTCTCGCAGCCCATCTGCGTGTTGTTGGTGTGCGAGTCCCCGCCCTTCGTCGGACGACCGGCCTCGGGCCGCCTGGGCTTGATGGTGACGACGGGACCGCCATCGCCGTCCGCGGACTTCGAGGGCTTGGAGTACGACGACACGGGATTTGGACGCGGCCCGACAATCTTCACGGCATACCCCCTCGGAGGCACCCCACCACTGCCACTGTGTGGATTATGGGGACGAGGTGTCCGGAAGTTTCCGGGTCATTCCTCACGCTTACGGAATTCGGAAATCCGAGGGGTTGTAGCTCCTGCGCACAGTATGCGACATGCGCCGGGCTCAGCGTCCGCTGCCCTTGAGGCCCGCGGAGCGCAGGTAGAAGCGCGCCGTCTGCGCGAGGAACCGCAGCGGGAGGCCCGGGTCCGCGAGGGCGCGCTGCAGCTCTCCGCCCAGCTCGGTGAAGAGCGTGCGGAGGACCTCCACCTTCTTCAAGTCGTCCAGGTTCGACGCGTACCCGAGCGGGGGCAGTCGCCGCCGCCACACGGGGTTGCTGGCGAGGTTGGCGCGCACCATGTCGAGCACGTCCAGCAGCGTGGGCGCCATGAGGCCGATGGAGATGGAGAGGGCCTCCTCGGGGGCCTGGGCCATGTGCCAGTGCCCGGCGGGGATGTAGATGAAGTCCCCGGCGCTCAACGAGCGCGTCTCCACGGGCGTCGTCTCCTGCGCGGCGAGCGCGCCGCTCGGCAGGGCCTCCGGGAGGGGCGCGGGGTGGAGCGTGTTCTCTCGGAGGAGGTAGTCCTTGCGGCCGGCCGTCTGGAGGATGAAGACCTCCTCCGGGTCGCAGTGCCAGCCGAAGCCGTGATGGCCAGCGGGCGTGCAGTAGAGGTGCAGGTTGATGCGGCCGTGCATCTCGGCGCTGAAGGTGCGCGCGAGCTGCGACAGCCCGGCGTGGTGCTGGTCCGGCTGGCGGAGCACCAGCGTGTAGCCCTGCTCGAAGAGCGCATGGGCCTCGCGGGCCGTCCGGGGACGCTCACCGGCGTAGGGCACGCCCTGGCGCGCGAGGAGCAAATCGCACGACGTCTTCTCGATGAGCTCGTCGACCACGCTCCAGGTGCCGAGCTCGCGCAGGCGCTCCGCCGCGGCCTGTCCGGAGAAGGGCTTGCGTTGATAGTGCTCGCGCAGGAAGCGCTCGCGGGGGAAGTCGTTCAGCAGTTCTTCGAGCAGCATGTGGCGCGGAGCGTACCCGCACGCGGGAGGGCGCATGGAGCGCCCCGCGGTGTCACGCGCCAGGGTTGCTTATCAGGAGACGAAGGGAGGCCCCTTTCGGACAGGACAGGGGCCTCCAGGAGACAGGGCTCAGAGCCCGCCGAGCTGCACCGCCGGATGCGCCGCGCGCAATTGCACCAGCGACGCGAGGCAGCTCTGCCACTCGCCCTTGGCCAGCGAGCCGGTGAACTCGCCCAGCACCGGCGCCACCACGCGGGCGAACGTCTCGTCATCGAGGCCCAAATCACGCACCAGCTCGATGACACGGCGCTTGGCCTCGCTGGCGGAGAGGCGCTTCTGCACCTCGCCCTCGCGGGCCTCCTTGGCGCGGCCCGGGGGCAGGCCGAAGAGCATCTTCCGCAGGAAGGTGCGCAGCGCCTCCACGTTGGGGAAGCGCTCCGTCTCCGTCACCACGGCCTCCTTCGCGCCCGCGGGCTTCCAGCCCTCCGGCAGGTGCGTGGGGCGGTGCTTCTCCCAGAGCAGCCGCACGGCGAACAGGCCCACCTCGCGGTCCGCGCTCTGCATCAGCCACGCGAGCCGCTCCGCGCCGCCCAGCCGCGCGTAGTGCCGGCGGATGAGCTCCACCGCCACCTCGCGCGTGCTGCGCTTCGTGCTCTCCGTCAGGGAGAACACCTTCACCGGGTCCAACTCCTCCGGCTGCAGCACGTGCCGGGCGTCCGCGCCCTCCTCGCCCGCCTTCAGCAGGGCGTCATAGGCGAGGTTGCGGACCTCCTTCGCCTCGGCGTCCGCCAGCTCGTACACGCGCGTGTGCCAGCCCCACGCGCGCAATTCCGCGCGGGTGATGGCCAGGGCGAAGCGGCGCACGTCGTCGCGCGCGTCGAACAGCGCGGGCCACAGCTTCTCCGGCGTGTACGCCTTGCGAGGCGCGCGCGGCTTCAGCTCGTACGACTTCGACTCCGGCTGCTCCGGGCCGATGACGGGGTGGTGGCAGCGCAGGTACGTCTGCGCGAAGCCGCGCACCTGCACCGGCTGCTTCGCGCCCAGCGCCAATTCGAACAGGCGCTCCAGGCCCGCTGCCGCGTCACCCGAGTCACTGAAGTCCGCGGGCGCCACGTTCTCCAGCAGGTACCGGTGCGCGAAGCCGTGGAGCTGCGGGTCCGCGCGCCGCGCCAGCGCCAGCAGCCAGGGCACGGTGAGCTGCCGCGCGCTGAACAGCTTGCGGTTGCCCAGCAGGGCCAGCGCCACGTCGCGGTGCTTCTTGCTGAAGACGAGCCCCTTCACCCGCTCCACGTCCAGTCCGGGCAGGCTGTCCGCGCGCGTGAGCCAGTTGCTCACCGTGCCGCCGATGCGCGGGTGCGACGCCTTGTCCAGCATCCACTCCGGCCCAATCACCGCGGGCGCGTACGCACCGAGCGCCTTCAGCGCCAGCCCCTCCACCGGGTGCGGCTTCTTCTCCAGGCGCGGGTCCTCCAGCAGCTCCTTCCAGAAGGACGCCGGCAGCTCCGTGCCGGGGTACTTGGATGCGACGTAGCCCTTCACCCAGTTGAGCTGCTCGTTGGTGCCCAGGTACATGTCCCGCAGGAAGGACGCGGGCAGCTCGGCGCGGTCGAAGGACTGTTCCAGCGACTTCGCCGCGAAGGCATTCGTCGGCTTGTACGACAGCAGCCGGCCCAGCAGCTCCACGCCCAGCTCGCGCGGGTTGCGCTTCTCAAGCGTGGCGGCGGCGAAGGACTTCACGTCATTGGCGCCCTGGGCCACCAGCTCCACGAGCCGCTCGGCGGGCAGGTCCTGCGCGTGGGCGCGGGCGTACTCAATCGCATACGCGCGCGCCTTGTCGCTGGGGGACATGAGCAGCGCGAGCACCGCGTCGTGCAGGCCGAGCGCGCGCAGGCGGCCCTGGTGGAACTCGGGCGAGCCCTGCAGCGTCTCCACGAGGAAGTCGTGCGCGCTGGCGAGCGGACGGCGCGCGAGCCGGTCCAGCCACGCGGGCGTCACCTTGCGCAGCACCTCGGGGAAGTCCTTGCGCAGGCCCTGAATCGCGAAGCGCGCGGCCGGGTCCGACTGGCAGGTGTCCAGCAGGCGCATCAGCGTGTCCGGCGAGCGCTTCCACGCGTCCGGGAAGGCGCGCTGCTTCACCATGTCCGAGGGCGGCTGCATGGCGAAGGACGTGGCGGTGTAGTTGCCGCTGCCGTGCGCCCAGATGTGGTGCGCCACCCAGACGCCGTACCAGGACGTGTCCGCCTCGTAGTGGCGGAGCACCTCCACGGCGAACTGCGGGTACAGCTCCGGCACCGCGGCGCCCAGGTGGCGCAGGTAGCGCCACGCGCGGCGGCGCAGGTAGGTGAGGGTGCCGCCGGAGACTTCGCGGTTGTGGCCGCCCTGGCCGCGCTCCACGTCGAAGCGCCAGGCGAGGATGCCGAAGATTTCCGCGTCGTGGCGGGCCTCGGCCAGCTTGTAGATGCGCTTGAAGCCGCCCCACAGGCCGAAGCGCAGGTCCGCGCGGCGGATGAGCTCCATGAGCGCGGCGCGCGAGGCCTCGGTGCCCTTGTCGTAGAGGGCGACGAGCATGTCCGCCAGCGCGAGCCGCGCCGGGCGGGGCACGTCCTTCTGCGAGTTGAAGCGCTGCCACGCCTCGGTGGAGGCGGTGCGCCGGTCGTCCGCGTCGTAGCGGGCCTGGGCCTGCTGGAGCGCCTGGAGGAGCTTGTCGAAGGTGAAGGCGTCCCTCGGCAGCGGCGTCTCGGGGGCCTTCTCCGGCTGACCCAGGAAGGCGATGACGGCCTCGGCCAGGTCGGGCGCCTCGGCCCGGACCAGCCGCTCGAGGTCTGCTGCGCTCAGCGCATCACTCGTGGACATGCCCCGGGACTTAGCACACCCCCCCGGGGCCGTGCCTCACCCTCGCTTCACTTGAAGAAGTCGAAGATGTCCAGCCCGGCCCCGAAGCTGGACTTGCGGCTGCGGTTGTCGAAGTACGTCAGGTCCACCAGCAGGGCCACGGCCAGTATCATCTGACGCAGCCGGGCATCCGTGCAGTCCGGTTTGAACTCCAGGGTGAAGGTGTCCGCGTCGGTGAAGGCCTCCTGCAACAGGCCGCTCCACCGCTTGCGCACCACCGCCACCTCCACGCCGCGCTGGAGGATTCGGAACGTCCACGGCCGGAAGAGCGGCCCCTCCACCGTGGCGACGACGGCGCCGCCGGGCGTGAGGATGTCGAAGCGCCGGCCGAAGAAGGTGAAGCGCTGCTGGATGGTGGCCAGCGGCCGCCCATCCCAGGCCTCCACTTCGGCGCGCGACAGGATGAAGCTCCACGGCCGCTCCACCGCGAGCGCCACCGTGCCGCCCAGCGTCACGCACTCCAGCCGGGCCTTGTAGAAGGGCCAGAGGTTGCGCACCAGCGCCGAGCCCCAGCCGTCCCCCGTCTCGCCCACATACACCGCGGGGCGGCCCGACGGGTCGCAGACCTCGTAGCGGTTCTTCGTCTCCCAGCCGACGAGGATTTCCGCCAGCTCGCGCATCTGCCGCATGCGCAGCTCGGGCGCCTCGAACATGCCCGCGAGCTGCATGCGCAGCTCATGGCTCATGTAGCGCGGCTCTCCAGGCAGCCCCTTGCCTGCCTGGCCGTCGGGAGCCTGCGCGAGCGCCGCGGCGTTCGCCGTGGCCACCTCGCCCGCGGGTCCCGGGGTGCGCTGCTCGCGTCCGCCCCAGTCCAGCTCCAGCTCATCGGTGCTCGCGAGGTTGGGCTTGTTGCTCATGGCGACGAGTCTACCGCCGCCGGTCTCCACGCGGGAGTCACGTCCCGGACGAGGCTCTGCCCCTCGGAGACGTCCAGCTCCTCGCGGTGGAACACGGCCTGGCGGGGCGCCACCAGGCTGACGAGGAGGAAGGTGTAGTGCCCGGCCGGGACGTGCTCGTAGACGCGGGTGCCGTCCGGGCTGCCGCCCGCGAGGGGCACTTCCGCGCGGTACGGGTAGAACATCAGCTCGCGCAGGGTGATGGTGGCGGGCACGGTGCCGGGAATGAGCGCGACAGTCAGGTTCCGGAGGCGCTCCGGCGTGTCCACCGGGCGCAGCCGCAGCGTGGCGCTGCCAGCCAGCTCCTTCAGGTCCAGCGTCACGCGGCCCGTGGGGGGAATGCGCACGCGCTGGGGGAGGATGTCCACGCGGCGGCCGTCCGGGCCCTCGACCCGATTGGCGGAGACGATGTACTCACCGCTGGGGATGGACTCCGCGTGGATGCGGCCCTGGACGGCCTCGGTCCGGATGGAGTCGAACCTGCCCAGGGGCGACAGGAACACCGGCGTGTCCAGGGGACGGCCCTCGCGGTCCGTCACCGTGCCGTCCACCGTCGCACCACGGTACAGGCGCACCTCCACTGTCTCGTCATGGGCTCCAAGAGGTTGGAGCTGGCGCTGGTGGTCGACGTGGGACACTTCCAGCTCCAGGGGCCGCTGCTCCATCGGGGGCAGTGTGAAGGTACCGTCCTCGGCGGAGTACTCGAGGGCGAGGGGCACGCGCCAGGACGTCCCTTCGTCCTCGCCCGCGAGGTGGACCTGGATGGCGGCTCCGGCGATGGGGCGGGACGTCTCCGCGTCCACCACCCGGCCATGTATCTGGCGGCCCGGCTGGAGGCGTACTTCACCCAGGTCCAGGTCCTTCCCGAGCGGTACCTCCACGTCGCGCACGGTCAGGGTGAGGCCGGGCGCCCCGAACATCAGCCGCGCCGGGCCCGCCCGCTCCGTGGGGAGGTTGAAGGTGCCGTCCGGGCTCTGGAAACCCTTGTGGTTGATGGTGAAGCGCGCAATGGGCGAGCCGTCCGCGCGCACCATGCGCCCGAGGATATGGCCCTGGTAGTGCAGCACCAGCTCCACGTCCGTGCTGCCCACGCGCGCGACGACTCCCTGCTCCGAAAGCGGCTTCGCGCTCGCGGGCTCCACGAAGGTGTAGCCCGGCTTCGACGCGACCAGCGTGCACCTGCCCTCCGCCAGGTGGCGCACCGTGAAGCGCCCGTCCGCGTCCGTCTTCGCCGTGGAGGGGCGCGAGCCCTCTTCGTCGCCGGACGGCTCGCGCAGGGAGCTCGCGCCCACCTCGGCGTCCGGCACCGGGCGGCCATCGCCGTCCACGACGACGCCCGACACGGAGCCGCCCGTGTCCATGCGCAGCGAGGCGTCCACCGTCTCCGTGCCCCGGACGGAGACGGTGCGCGACGCCTTGTGGAGGAAGCCGCCCAGGTCCAGCTCCGCGTGGAGCACGTGGGAGCCGGGAGGAAGTCCGCCGAGGTGGAAGCTGCCCTGCGCGTCAGTCGCCGCGTTCACCTCCCGGTCCTCCGCTCCCAGGCGCACGGTGAGCTGCACCTGCTCCAGCGGCGCTCCGCTGGCGTCCACCACCGTTCCCTCCAGCGTGCCCCCGCCGCGCAGCACCACGCGGAGCGTCGTGTCGGGCGCATTCACCTCCAGGCGCGCCGGGAGGAAGTCGTCGCTGCTGGCGCTGAGGACATAGCGCCCCGGCTCGGCGACCTCGATGCGGAAGCGGCCCTCCGGGTCCGTCGTCTCACTCAGGGGCTCGGGCAGCTCCTCGTCGACCTCCGCGTCCTCGTCGTCGGCGGTGGCGGGCTTCCGCGGCGCGCGTGCGCCTGGCTTCTCCACGTCGAGCTCCACGTCCGGCAGCGGGTGGCCCTCCGTGTCGGTGACGATGCCGGCGAGGAGCTGGGCGCGCGTCAGGGTGAAGGACAGGGGCGGCGCGGAGGCGGACACCTCCACGTCCTCCGCCTCGCGCTCGAGGTAGCCGTCGGCGTCCGCGCTGAAGGTGTACGACGCCGGCACCATGGGGCCCATGCGGAAGCGGCCGTCCGCGCCGGTGGTGACGCCGTCGGTGGGAGGCGCGCTGTCGCCGGTGTACGCGTAGACGAAGGCGCCGGCGATGGGCTGCCCCGCCTCGTCGCGCACCGTGCCCTCGACGTGGATGAGCGTGCCCAGGCGCACCGTGGCCTCCTCCTCCTGGCCCTCCTCGGTGATTCTCACCCGGACAAAGCCATGCTGGCCGTCGCGCTCCGCGAACACGTCATGGTCACCGGGAGGGAAGGGCCCGAGGGAGAAGCGGCCCTCGGCGTCCGCCGCGACACTGGCGGACGCGTATTGCACGCGCACCCGGGCGCCCGGGGCCGGACCGCCGTCCGCGAGCAGCACGCGCCCGGTGAGCTGCCGCGGCGGGTGGAGGAAGAGGGGGTCCAGGTCCGCGTAGGCCGCCTCCGGCACGTGGAGCGGCATGAGGCCGGGGCTGGACGCGACGAGGCCGAAGTCGCCGTCCGGCAGCGGGCCGAAGGAGAAGCAGCCGTCCGCGTCGGTATACACGGGGAAGAAGCGCGAGTACCGCTGGTGGAAGAACGTCACCTTCGCGCCGGCCAGCGGGGCGTGGGCCTCGTCCACCACGCAGCCCTTGACGGTGCGCCGCTGCACGAGCACCAGCTCCACGCCCTCGCTGCCCGCCACCACGTCGGGCTGCACCGTCGAGCCGCGGGCGTCCAGGGCCCACAGCGTCACGGCGCCCTCGGGCAGCGCGTCGAGCTGGAAGGTGCCGTCCGCGCCGGTGGTGGCCCGCGCGAGCTCGGGCGCGTCACCGCGCTCCTCCGCGACGAGCTCCCGCAGCCGGTCCGTCCCCAGCTCGCAATCGGAGGAGCTCAGTGACAGCTCGGGGGACGTGTCTCCACACGGAAGCACGGACAGCGACTCGCCGGGAATCGTCCGGGTGGCGGAGACCTGGACGTTTGCGACGGCCTGGCCCTTCGCGTCGACGACGCGCCCGCGCACGGACAGCGAGCCGCGCGGTGGTGGCGAGGGCACAGCGGGGCCGGGGAGCGGCCGTTGCTCGGGGCGCGTGGCGGCGGACGCGGGCGCCTCCTCTGTCGAGGCGGTGCCGCAGCGGACCTGGACGAGCGCCACGGCGGCGCCCACCACGAGCACGCCGAGCGCGATGGCCACTACGGATTGCCTTCGCATGGCGACCTCCCCTGCGACGCTACGGTAGCAGGGCGGGTGTCTCCGAGTCGCGAGGGGGGCGGGCTACGCCTGCGCGGGAATGGTCGCTCCCGCGTCCAGGCGGGCCTTCTCCGCGATGATGAGGTCGCGGACGTACTCGCGCAGGGTGTCCACGTCATGGAAGGCGGCCGGGTCCACCGGGGGCATCACCTGCACGTGGCAGTCGGCCTTGGTGTCCAGCACCCAGCCGTGCTTGGGCAGCGTGCGCGCGGTGCCGGTGAGGACCACGGGGATGATGGGGCAGTTCATCTTCTTGGCCAGCACGAAGGCGCCGTCCTTGAAGGGCTTCACGTGTCCGTCGAAGGAGCGCGTGCCTTCCGGGAACATGAGGATGGGCACGCCGCGTGCGAGCCAGTACTCACACTCGGCCATCATCTTCGCGATGGAGACCTTGTCCCCGCGCACCAGCGGCACGTAGCGGTTGAACCGCATGTTCCAGCCGATGAGGGGGATTCTGAAGTTCTCCGCCTTGGAGACCCACTTGAAGGGCCGGTAGAGGCCGAAGAGGACGAGGATGTCGCCGAGCGACTCGTGGTTGGACACGAGCACCGCGGGCCCGCGCCAGGGCAGGCGCTCGCGGCCGTCCACCCTCAGGCGCCAGAGCGGGTTGACGTAGAAGTAGAGCTGCGCCCAGAAGCACGAGTACAGGTGCAGCACCCGCCCGTCCCGGTCGAACGGAAGCGTGACGAGCCAGATGAGCGCGGCCCCGATGAAGAGCACCGTGCTGGAGACGGCCAGGAACGCCCAGAAGAGGATGGAGAGGAAGGTTCGAATGGCGGGCGCAGTGTGCCACAGCCCGGCGCTCAATCAACGCACTGGCGGCCCGGCCTTCGCGAGCAACTCCACGAAGGCGGTGAGGTACGGCGCGGGACGCACCGTGCGCGGCCACGCCGCGTGCCAGTGACGGCGCAGGCCGTGCTTCGTCACGCGCACCGCGGCCAGCGTGCCGCGCTCCAGTTCTGGAGCTACCGCCCAGCGCGCGAGCACCGCGACGCCGAGCCCGGCCTTGGCCATCTCGATGATGGCCTCGGTCAGCTCCACGCGGGACAGGCGCGCCGGGGTGACTCCGGCGGGTAGCAGCACCTGCTGGAAGAGGGTGCTCTCCGTGAGGGGGATGCTGTAGAGCAGCACATGCTCCCGGGCGAAGTCCTCCGCGTGCAGCACGCGCTTCTTCGCCAGCGGATGGTCCGGAGCCATGACGGCCATGAGCTCGTCCTCGAAGAGCGGGGCGCCGACGAGGCGGCGGTGGCGGACGGGCTCGCTGACGATGCCGAGGTCCAGCTCCCCCGCGAGCAGCGCGTCCACGGGCCTGCGCGTGGCGTCCACGGCGATGCGGACCTCCACGCCCGGGTGCTTCGCGGAGAAGCGCCGCAGCACGGAGGGCAGCCAGTGGTAGGCGGTGTAGCACTCGGTGGCGAGGCGCAGGAGGCCTCGTGCCTCCTGGCTGAGGCGTGAGATTTCGGCCTCGGCGGCGTCCACCTCGGACACCACCTTGCGCGCCGCTTCGAGCACGCGCTTGCCAGGAGCGGTGAGGACCATGCGGCGGCCCTGGCGCTGGAAGAGCTCGGCGCCGAGGCGCTCCTCCACGTCTCGGAGTTGGTGGCTGAGCGCGGGCTGGGACAGGTGCAGCACGCGCGCGGCCGCCGTCACGGAGCCGGTGTCCACCACCGCCGCCACGAGCCTCAGGTGTCTGACGTCCAGAATCATCCATTCGATTCTGTCATGGATTCATGCGAACGATGCGCTGGACGCATGTGGACAACTTGGGGACAAGAGGGCCGTTCGCTCGCCGAGAGGTGTCCTGAATGAGCCTGAAGACCGTGTCCCTGGCCCCGGATGTCCTGGTCGTCACCGGGGAGACGTATGCCTCCAACACCACCCTGTTCCTGGACGGCCGCGACGTGCTGATGGTGGACGCGCTCGGCAGCCGGGCGGACGCGCAGGCGCTGCGGCGCTTCGTCCACGAGGAGCTGCGCGCGCAGGTGAAGCTGGCCGTGTGCACGCACGGGTTCAGCGACCACCTGGCCGCGCTCCAGGCGTTCCCCGAGGCGCTGCTGCTGACGCACGAGCGCTTCGAGGACACGTTCCAGGCGGAGCGGTTCCGCTCGGACGAGGAGACGGGTTTCTTCCGCGCGCCGGAGCTGCGGCTCGCGGGGGCCATGCACGTGCGGTGGGGGCGGTATGAACTGGAGGTGTTTCCCAACACGGGCCACACGTCGAGCACGCTGAACATCGACGTGCCGGAGTTGGACCTGCTCTTCTCCGCGGACACGGCGGTGGGGCACATGGCGTACATCGCGTACGGAGCGCCGGAGGCCATCGACGCGGCCCTGGGGCGCTCGGAGGCGCGGGGACGCTCGCGCGTGATTCAGGGGCACAATGGGGTGGTGTCACCGAGGACGCTGGCCTCGGCGCGGCACTACCTGCGGGCGCTGGAGGCGGCGGTGCGCGAGGCGCGCGGCGAGCCGGACCGGGTGCGGGCGATTCGGCTGGGTGATTGCCTGCCCCCGGACGTGCGGGGCAGTGACTTCGAGGCGTTCTTCCACGCGCGCAACCTGGACGAAGTGGTGGCCCGACGGCTGTGGCGGTGACGCTTCAAGCCGCCGCGCGGGCGGCTCCATGAGGTGGTGCCCGGTACTTGTGGCTGCGAAGGCTCACGCCGCAGCGCGGGGCAACTCCATCGCGGCGATGGACATCGGCAGCGCCTGCGGGGTGCTCGCCTCCGCCGCGCGGAGCAGCTCGGGCGAGGCGAGGCGGGGCAGGACGACGAGCTGCGTGCGCTCCTGCGCCACCACGCGCAGCGGGCGCTCCACCTCCAGCAGCATGGTGCCCCGCGCCGTCATCCTCGGCGCCGCGTGCGTCAGCTCCACCGCGCCCGCCAGCACCAGCAGATACGAGCCCGGCTCCAGCATCCGCTCCTGCCGCGGCGCCAGCTCCGCCTGCTCGCCCCGCTGCAGCCAGGTGAGCCGCGCCTTGCGGCCCAGGTGCGCGTAGCGGTCCATGCCCCGCACCAAATCATCGAAGCGCCGCTCCGCGAACGTCCCCCACACGCTCTTGCGCAACCCCGCGTCCGCCTCCATCAGCGGCGCCAGCGCCGCGCGCGGAATCCGCACCAGCGTGGACGCCGCCGCCGTGCGCACCGAGGCCGAGCGCCGCTCGCCCCCCAGCATCGCAATCTCTCCGAACACCGTCCCGCTGCCGAGCTGGTTCACCACCACGTCCTCACCACCCTCCGCCAGCACGTACGCCGCGCCCCGCGCCAACAGGTACAGCTCGTCGCTCGCGTCACCCTTGCGGAACACGTAGCGGCCCGCGGGCAGCTCCACCACCTGCGCGCTCGCGGCCAGCGACTCCAACGCCTGCGTGCCGAAGCGCGCGAACAGCGGCGACGCCTTCAACTGCCGCACCACCTCCGAGCGCCGCAGCTTCGCGCCCCCGGGCAGCCGCCGCGCCAGCGAGCGCAGCGCGTCCATCGGCTTGCGCATGGAGCGGCCGCCCAGCACGCGCAGCACGCTCAGGATGTTGCCCGCCGTCGCCGGCACCAGCGTCACGAGCCCGTGCCCGTCCACGTAGCCCGGGTTCGCCTCCATGAAGAAGCGCGCGGACGGCTTGTCGCACTGCCGCCAGTAGTCCTGCTCCACTTCGGACTCGCGCGTGCGCCAGCCCACCTGCCGCAGCAGCGGGTTGGCCGCGTCCACCTTCTCCAGGCCGAACTCCGTGGCCAGCCCGTCCATGAAGGCCAACAGCTCCGGCGGCACCGGCTGCTCGCGGCGCGGCCAGATTTCGTCGCAGTACTTCGCCAGCAGCGCGTAGCTCGACGGGTGCACCAGCGAGCCCATGTAGTACGTGGGCCGGCCCGGGTGCCGCAGCATGTACTTGAGCACCAGCGACAGGCCGAAGCGCGTGTTGGTGTTGGCCCCGCGGTACGCGCGCAGCGAGCCGGCCTCGGCGCGGAACACCGCCGTCGTCACGCCGTTGAGCGGCTTCTCGAAGACGTGCATCGCGAAGTAGCCCACGATGTCGCCCGCCTCGTTCTTGTGCACCTGGACCCAGGTGTGCTCGGCCTTGGAATCCACCACGTACTTCGCGAACGCGTCCCGCTCCACCCCGTCGAAAATCTGCTGATGCACCGCGTACAGCGCGTCCGTCAGGCGCGCCCGTGCTTCCAGCGACAGCGACTTGGGGACGATGATTTCGGTGCTCGCGATACGGGGCATGGCGGTTCCTCCCGGCTCTGCTGCCAGGGCCCTTGTGCAATCGCGCTGCCATGCTCCATTCGCACGGGGGGCACGGCCTCTTCCGAGGGAGACCGCTCCGCCCGTGTGAGGAAGCGGACGGCGGGTGGGGCCGACGTGCGTCGGGAGGGGACGCGGGCGCGTAGGCGGAAGACGCGAGGGCGGGTGTCGCTCAGAACCCGTCGAACCAGAAGGGCTGCCAGGCAGGCGTCACCTCGCGCGCCAGGGTGCCCCCGGCTGGCACGTCCAATTCCTCGCGGTGGAAGGCCTGCAGCGAACGCTCCACGAGGAAGAGGGTGGCGCGGCCCGGCGGGAGGTTCCGGTACGTCACGGTGCCTGGCAGCGCGCCCTCATAGGGGAACGCACGCGCCTCCACGGGAGGGAAGTCGCGGAACAGGCGCGGTGGCGGCGCCACGCCCGGGAACAGGATGACGAAGCCCGCGGGCGCGGGCACGCGCAGCTCCAGCGTGGTCCCCGTGGCCCGCGCCATCAGGTCGACCGTCGCCAGCCCGCTCGCGGGGACCGTCACGTCCCGTGGCACGAAGACGGTGGAGCCGCGTCTCACGCCGGGGGTAAAGGCGTAGACCCGGTAGCTCCCTGGCTCCAGGCCCTGCACGGTGCCGCTGCTTTGGGTGATTCGATACGAGCGCATCGTCCGGGGCTCGCCTTCACGGTCCAGGTAGACGACGGCATCCAGCGGACTGCCCTGGGCGTCACGGATGGAGAGCTCCATGGAGGCGCCGCGGTCCATCCGCACCGTGAGGCCCATCTCGGCTCCCGTCCCGAGGTCGAGCCGTTGAGTCCGGTAGCCACTGGCCTCCACGAAGAGAGCGCGCGCTTCGGGCTCGATGGCGGGCAGGTCGAAGCTCCCGTCCTGCGCCGTCCTCACCACGCCCCGATGGCCCGAGATGGACATGGCTCCGATTCGCGCATGGGTGGCGAGCACGCTGGCCCCCGCGACGGGGGCGGCTGTCTCCGCGTCCACCACCCGGCCCGAGACACGACGGCCCGGGCCCAGCCGAATCTCACCGAGGTCCACGTCCTCGCCCTCGCGCACCGTCACCTCGCGCGCCACCGGTGCGAAGCCGTTCGCGGAGAAATCCATGCGGTACGTGCCTGCCGCCTCGATGGAACGGGAGAAGACGCCGCGCGGGTTCGCCACCTCGCTCCCATTCTGGATGAAGCGCGTCAGCGGCGCGCCGTCCGGGCCGGTGAGCCGCCCGTGGATGCGGCCCAGATGCTGAAGCACGAGGCGCACCTCGGAGGTGCCCTCGCGAACGCGCAGCCGCTGGAGCTCGGCCTGGCCTCCTCCGGATGCCGAGGGCATGAAGCGATATCCGTCCGCGACGACCTCCAGGAAGACTTCCTTCGTCGAAAGGTGTCGCAGGGTGAAGCGGCCGTCCGCCCCGGTCCGGGTGAAGGGCCGTGGCTCTCCTTCCTGCTCCTTGCGTCTCCACTCGGGGATGGCCGCTTCGGGACGCAGCGCACGGACGCTCACTCCGGGCACGGGCTGGCCGGACTCGTTCACCGCGAGCCCCGTGAGCGTCCACCCTGTCTCCAGGCGCAGGGTCACCTCGGTGGTCTCGCCCTGGCGCAGCTCCACGGGCTGGGACGTGGAGCGCTCCACGCCGCCCGAGACGTGCGTTGCTTCCACCACGTAGCGGCCCGGCTCCAGGCCCCACAGCGAGAAGTGTCCCCGCGCGTCCGTGAGGCCTTCGATGGAGGTGTCAGCTTCGGGCCCGGGCTTCGAGCCGCGCTCCGCCGCAAAGAGCTGCACGAAGGCACGGGGAATGGGTGTGCCCTGCTCGTCGGTGAGCGTCCCGGACACGCGGGCCTTGCGAGGCAGCACCACCTGGACCTGGGTCGCGGGGGCCGTGACGGCTTGCTGCACGCGGATGCGGTCATCCTCGGCGCGTGCCTCGATGTCGAAGCCCCCCGGCTCGGGAGCCTCAAGCTGGAAGCGGCCTTCCTCGTCCGAGAGGGCGAAGTCCAGCTCCATGCTCGTTCCCTCCTCGTCGGTCCGCGTCAGCTTGATGAAGACCTCGGAGACCGGATGGCCCGCGTCGTCGACCACGAGGCCTTCGATGGGGACGGTGCGCTCGAGCGTGAAGTCCGCCCGGACATTCCCCGTCCCCGACTTCACGTTCCGGAGCTGGTGACCGTAGCCGGCCGCGAAGACCCGGACGTGCAGGTCGCCAGGCTTCATGGGGCCGAGCTGGTAGTGGCCCTCGGCGTCGGTGTCTGCTTCGTACACGTCTCCGCGCACGCTCGCGTCCGCGATGGGGTGGCCGGCCTCATCACGCACCGTGCCCTCCAGCAGCATCGCGGTGCCCAGTTCCAGGAGGACCTCTGGGGGCGCCGCGTCCATGTCCACCCGGCGGAAGGCATGTCGCTCGCCGTGCGTGGCCTGGAGCAGGTACGTGGCGGAGGCCGCCAGCCCCTCGAAGGTGAAGCGGCCTTCCGCGTCCGTGGTGGCCAGTCGCTCGGGGCGGAGCGTCCGTGGTGCGCCGACCCGCACCAACCAGGACGACGCCCGGACCGGGACTCCGGGCGTGGGCCGGCCGTCGCTCAGCACACGACCCACGAGGCGGCGGATGCGGGTGAGCATCACCTGCTCGTACTCGGTTCCCTCCACGAGCGCTGGAGTCCAGCCCTCCTTGGAGATGGCGACGCGGTAGCGGCCGAGCGGCAGCGGGCCGAGGCGGTAGCGGCCGTCGGCTCCCGTCTGCGTGTCGAAGAAGCGGGTGTGCTCCACGTGCACGGCCGTCACCCGGGCGCCGGCCAGCGGGGCTCCGTCCTCGCTGGAGACGGTGCCCTCCAGCACGAGGCCCGCGCCGAGCGTCAGCGTGAGGTTCTCGCTGCCGGCCGCGACGTCCAGCCACAGGCCCGCGCCGCGCGCGTCCACCGCCCAGAGCGCGAAGCTTCCGTCCGTCAGGCCATCGAGGGTGAAGGTTCCATCCTCGGCGGTGGAGGTCTCCGCCTGGACGGGCGCTTCACCCTCGTCCCCGAGGACGTAGTCGAGCACCGCGCCGGCGGCCTCGCTCATGCAGCCCGGCAGCATCTCGCGCCACGAGGGACGTTGGAGCACGTCGCCGCAGGAAAGCTCGGACAGCGTCTGTCCCGGCTGGGGTCGCGTGGCCTGGACGCGCACTCCCGCGAGCGGGCCGCTGTCCCCGAGCACGCGTCCGCGGATGCGCAGGTGCCCGTCCGGGCGGGGCGCCGGGGAGGCGAGGCGCGGGCGCATCCGACCGGGAGCGTCGGGTGTCTCGTGCGCTGACTCCGTGGGCGCCTGGTTCCTGCTCAGGGTGATGCCCAGGCCCACGGCCAACGCCAGCACTCCGGTGGCCACCGTGAGCCACATCCCCTTGCGCATGCAGCCTCCGCGAAAGGTCGGCGAGTGTAACAGCGTTGCGCCATGGCTCGGACGGGGAGCGGCTACTTCGCCTCGGCTCGCTTCAGGCCCCGGCCGCCGTAGGCATGAAGCGTCCTCGTGCCGGCCGCGTACCTTCCCGAGGCCCGCGCGCCCTTCGGGACGATGAACTCGCTCCCGGCGGCGAGCGGCATTTCGTTGCCGTTGAGGCTCAGCACGTAGCTGCCCTCGAGGACCACGAGGTACTCGTCGAAGTCCTGGAGGTGCTCGCCCGTGTCCGCCTCCTGCGTCGCATGACAGAGGACGAGCTGGGTGCCGTCCACGCCGTCGAAGACGGAGGCCTCCAGGCCGGGGATGTCCAGCGAGGTGGCCGCCACGCGATTCGCCCCCGTCCTCAGGAAGGCGGGGAAGCCGCCCAGGCCGAAGCGCGCGGTGTACTCGGCGTTGAGCTTCGCGAAGAGTTCCTTGTCGTGCTTCGTCGCGGTCCGGTCGTCGAGCCGCGCCTCCAGGTTGTCGAGGCAGAAGTGCCAGCCCTGCGCGTCGCGCGTCGCCTGCGCCCGGTCCGACGGAATGGTGGTGAAGACGAGCAGGCAGCCGGTGCCCTCCGGCTTCAGCTCCCAGCGCAGCACCTCTCCCTCCCACGTGTATTCGAGCACCCGGGGCGGGTCGAACACCGTGAGCTTCCCGGACATCGCCGAGGCGTCCTGTCCCGGGAAGACGAAGCGCAGCGCGGCGCCCGCCTCGCGAGGGCCGTCGATGCGCGCGGGGAACCAGTGCGCCAGCTCCGCGTTCTCCGTGAGCACGCGCCACACCTTCTGGGGCGGGTGCGCGAGCCGCCGCTCGAAGCGCAGCTCGACGCGGTCCCCCTTCTTCGTCAGCGTTCCGTGCCTCATCGCCTTCTCCTGCTACGGGTGGAGCCCCGGGGCTCGCTGTCCTGCTCAGCCGGCCTGGAGCACGGACACGGGCTGTACCGCGCTCTCCGCCCCGTCGAGCGCCTGCACCCGGGCGCCCTCGGCGGCGAAGACTTCTCGCAGCCACGGGTGGCAGGTGAAGGCAATCACCTGGTGCTGCGTGGAGAGCCGCGCCAGCAGGCGGATGGCGCCGCGTGCGCGCTCCGGGTCGAAGTTCACGAGCACGTCGTCCACGATGAGCGGCAGCGCGCCGCGCGTCTCGCCGAAGTCACGCACCACCGCGAGGCGGAAGGCCAGGTAGAGCTGCTCGCGCGTGCCCCGGGAGAGCTGCGACGCGCTCCAGTCGCGTTCGCCGTCGCCCACGCGCAATTCGCGCTCCTCGCCGGTGGGGATGAAGATGCGGCGGTAGCGGCCACCGGTGAGGATGGCGAAGTTCTCGGAGGCGAGCTGCACCACGCGCGGCTGCTGTTCCTCCTCGAAGCGGCGGCGGGCGCGGGCGAGCAGGGCCAGCGTCAGGCGGTCCGCCGCGTAGCGCGTGGCCAGCTCGGCGGCGCGGGCGCGCAGGGACTCCTCCTCGATGCGCAGCTTCGCCAGCTCGTCGTCGCTCTCCCAGGCCGCGAGCTGGTTGCTGATGGCGCCCAGTTCCGTGAGCACGGCCTTGTGCCGCTCCTGGGCGCGGCTGTGTCGCGTGTGCCCGGACTCCAGGGCGGAGCGCAGTCCCTCCTCGCCGCCCACTTCGCGCAGGGCCTCGCGGACCTGGGCCTCCGTCATGCCGGTGCGAGCCTCGATTCGCTGCGACAGCTCGCGAGCGCGGTGCATGAGCTCGGCGTAGCGGCGGGCCTGCGCGGCCCGGCGGCGGAAGGACTCCTCGTCGGTGCCACCGCCCTCGTTGAGGAGCATCGTGAGGGCCAGCTCCTCCTCGTGCGACAGCCCGTCCAGCCGGGCCTTCTCCGCGAGCAATTCGCGGCGGCTCTCCTCGAGGACGCGGCGCTCGGCGCTCTGCTCGTGCACCGTCTTCAACGCGGAGTCGACGCGCGCGGCGATGGTCTCCAGCGCGCCCGGTGTGGCTCGCGCCTCCGAGGCCACCAGCCCCGAGGCCAGTCCCGCCGCCACGGCCTCCTCCCACAGCAGCCACGCCACGGGAGCACAGGCCCGCTCATCCACCTCGAGCACGGCCTCCTCCGTGCCCACGTCCTGGAGCCGCTGCCGGAGCGCCGCCGCGTCCCTCCACAGCGCCAGCGCGGCTGGAGCGGGAATCGTCAGGGGGAAATGCCGCGCGGCCAGATGCCCGGACAGCTCGCCCGCGAGCGAGGCCTGCCGTGCCTCGGCGTCCACCACCGCCTCGTCCGCGCGCTGCTCCTCCAGGCGCGCTTCTTCATGCTCCTCGCGGAGCTTCTGCTCCTCGCGCAGCAGCACCTCGCGTCGTCCGGCCTGCTCCAGCGCCTCGGTCAGCGCGGCCTCTCGCGCCGCCATGTCCGCCTGGGTCGCCACCGGCGTCATGCCGGCCTCCGCGGACGCGCTCAGCAGCTCGCGGTGCATCAACTCCTCGCGCCCCGCCAGCCCCGCCAGCGCCGAGCGCAGACGCTCCTCCTCCTGCTGTCTCCCGCGCTGCCTCGCCGCGTGCGCCTCCAGCCCCGCGTCGCGCGCGGCCTCCACGCGGCGCCGTGCCAGCTCCAGCACGCCCGTCAGCAGCAGCCCGCCCAAGAGGACCAGCGCTCCCGCCACCGTCCCCTCCAGCAGCCACGCCACCACCGCGAGCACCACCGTCACCGCCGCGACGGTCGGCACCCACCACATGGGCAGCACCACCTCTCCCGGTGGTGGCTCGCCCTGCGCACGCGCGTTCTCGTACTGCCGCCGCAGCTCGGCGCGCTGCTCGCCCAGCCGGTCCAGCTCACTCCTCGCGCCGCGCAGCCTCGCCAGTCCGGCCTGCTGCTGGCGCACCTGCACGGGTCGCCACTCCGGCAGCGCCGCCAGCTCCGCTCGCACGCGCTCCACCGCGCCGTCCAGCCGCTCCCGCTCCGAGCGCGCCCGCATCCGCGCACCCGACGCCTCGCGCCGCTCCGTCTCCACCGCCGCGAGCCGCGTGGCCAGCTCCTCCAGCGCCGCGCGCACGCTCGCGCTCAGGTCCAGCTTCAGCAGCCCGGGCCCGTCCACCGGCAGGCCCAGCTCCCGCAGCTCACGCTCCACCTGCCGGCGTTTCTCCTCCACCGCCGCGCGCCGCGCGGGCAGCGCCCGCAGCAACCCCGAGCGCTCCGTGTACGCGGCCAGCGCCAGGTGCAGGGTCTCCTCGCGCCCGCGCACTGGAGACGGCGCGGTCAGCCGCGCCAGCCCCGCGTCCACCGCCGCCAGCTTCTCCGCCAGCCGAGCCCCTTCCGCGCGGTAGCTGCGGCGCCGGTGCAGCGCGTCCTCCAGCCGGGCCTCGCCACCCTCGGGGAAGCGCTCCAGCGCGGGCAGCGACTCCAGCTCCGCGCGGGCCTCCGCGAGCGCCGACACGTCCGACAGCGCCGCCTCCAGCCGCGCCAGCCGCTCCAGCTCGCGGCCCATGTCGTGGAGCTCCGCCTCCAACTCGTGCTGCTCCACGCCGCGCGCGGCCAGCCGCTCCTTCTCCGCGAAGTACCGCGCCGGCCGGTCTCCCGCCTCGCGCAGCCGCGTCTGCACGTCCTCCAGGGCGCGCAGCGTCTCGTTCAAGAGCGGCGTCTGCCCGTTCGGCTTGTAGAGGGCGCCCGCGCTCTTCTCCAGCCGCGACACCACCTCGGGAAGCCGGCGCGCGCCGCGCATGCTCGCCGCGACGAGCGCCTCCGAGGCACCGCGCTGCTCGGTGAGCCGCTCGAAGCCGGCGAGCTCGTCCAGGCGGAAGGCGAAGACATCGAAGAACAGCTCGCGCGACACGTGTCCCAGCGCGTCCTGCACCCGCTCCCAGGGCAGGGGACTGCCGTCCGGCCCGAGCACCGTCGGCTCGCCCTTGGCCTTGCGTCCCGTCGCCATGCGCCGCACCAGCAGCGGCCCCGCCTCCGTCGCGAGGCGCAGCTCGCCGCCGAAGGGGCCACCGTCGCGAGGCTCGTACCGCTCCGGGTGTCCGTTCTTCTCGAAGCCGAACAGCATGCTGCGCAGGAAGGCGAGCAGCGTGCTCTTCCCCGCCTCGTTGGGCCCATGGAGCAGGTGCATGCCCGGCCCCAGCTCTCGGTGGAGATGGGAGAAGCGGCCAAAGCCCTGCACGCGCAGCGAGTCGATGCGCAGCCCCGGCTTCATGACGCGTCCTCCTCGTGCAGCGACTCCGCACCGTGCAGCCCCGCTCCGATGACCCACTCCGGACGCGGCGTGCCCAGCACGTCCACGCCCAGCCGCTTCAGCCGCTGGCCCAGGCTGCCCAGCGCCTCCTGCTCCCAGAGTCGCGCCAGCTCCTCCGGGCTCTCCGCGAGGAAGCGCGCCTCGTCCAGCAGCGTGCGAGCGAAGCCGCCCGCCTCGTGCAGCGCCTCCAAATCCAGCTCCGGGCGCGTGCCGTCCTTCAGCGACTCCAGCAGCACGGGCGGATGGCCTCGCGCGAGCCGCTCACGCAGCTCCGTCTCCACCTGCGCGAGCGCGCCGGGCCGGGCCAGCTCGCGGTGCAGCGGGCCTCTTCCCGTCAGCGTGAGCCGCACCGCGTGCCCGTCCAGCTCCGTCGCGCACCGGGACTCCACCGCCTCCAGCGCCGTGGCCACCAGCGCGTCCAGCGTGGCCACGCCCGACAGCGGCAGCTCCAGCTTGTGCCAGCGCACGCCGTCCACGGGGACGAAGCGCCGCCGCGTGCCGCCGTCCTCCACCTCCACCAGCATGCAGCCGCGCTCGCCGGACTCGTGCGCGTGACGGCCCTGCGGATTGCCCGGGTACACCGCCACGCCGCCGCCGGGGAGCGGATGCTCCGCGCGCGTGTGCACGTGGCCCAGCGCCCAGTAGTCCAGCCCTCGCGAGCCGAGGCCCGCCGCCGTGCACGGCGCGTAGTTGGCATGGCCCTCCGCGCCGCCGAGGTTGGCGTGCAGCAGGCCCACGCTGAAGCCTTCGCTGGTGCGGCGGAAGCGCGCGGACAGGTCCTCCCGCACCTCCACGTCGGGATAGGAGATGCCCTGCACGCGGCACAGGTGGCGGCCCTCGCGCACCACCTCGGCCTCCTCCCAGTCCGGGCCGAAGACCTTCACCGACGCGGGCAGGCCCAGCGTGCCGGTGTCGCCGCTCAGCGGGTCATGGTTGCCGTGGACGATGAAGGACTGGATGCCCGCCACGTCCAGCCGCTCCAACTCGCGACGCAGGGCGAGGCGCGCGCGCACCGAGCGGTCCTTCACGTCGAACAAGTCTCCCGCGAGCAGCAGGAAGGCCACGCGCTCTCGCAGGCACAGGTCGACGATGCGAGTGAGCGCGCGGAAGGTGGACTCCTGGAAGCGGACGGGGAGGGGCCCGGGCACGGCCACCCCCCGAAACGGCGTGTCCAGGTGCAGGTCGGCGGCATGGACGAACTTGAAGGGCATGGCCGCCATCCACCGTACCCGAAGCCATGCGCGGGCCCGATTTTCCGGCCCGGCGCCGATGGCTGGCGGACAACCACCTGCCCTACGGGCCGAGTCGGATTCGTCTGGACACCACACCGGGTGTAGCCGGGGTGACAGCGCGTCCGTGAAGGGACCTGGCGGGCCCGTGGGCGCGGGCTCCGGAAGCGGGGCTCCACGACAGGTCGGGTGCCCGGAAGGGAGGGCTTCCTCCCCGCCGGGTGAGGCACCCCGCTCGCCCTGCCTCAATCCAGCTTGAGGAGGTTCAGCGTCGGCAGCGGCCCGCCGGGGAACTGCTGCAGCTTCCCGCCGACCGCGAGGCTGCCCAGGTCGACGGTGGCGAAGCCCGCCTGCGCGAAGAGGCTGCCCACCTCCGTCTTGGCGCCCGCGTTGTCACCCGACATGAACAGCACGCGCTGGCCACTGGCCTGCCGGGGCTCCGCCGCGAGCACGGCGGCAAGGAGCGTGTTGGCCGCCTTCACCACGCGCGCGCCTGGAGCGAGCGACGCGACGACTTCGCTCGATGTGCGCCCGCCCAGGTCGGCGAGGCGGAAGCCGGGCAGGAGCACGGGGTTGGTGGCATCCACCAGGATGCGGCCGTTCCACGCGGGCAGGCCGGACAGCGCGTCGCGCACCTGCTCCCAGGGAACGGAGAGCATCACCACGTCCGCGGCCGCGGCCTCCTGCCGCGTGCCCGCCCGGGCCTTCGGGCCGAGCTGGCGTACCAGCCCCGCCAGCGTCTCCGGCCCACGGCTGTTGCTGACAATCACTTCATGGCCGGCCTTCGCCATGTGGCCCGCCAGGGCCTGACCGATGCTGCCCGCGCCGATGATTCCAATCTTCATGACACGCTCCAGGTACCGCCAAGAGAGAAAGGGGAAGTCGTCCGCCGCGCCGTCACTTCGCGTGCGGCGTGTTGAGGAGCTGCTGCTCCCAGAGGAAGCTGGTGCCGACGTTGCCCATGTGCTCCACGAGCAGCTTCGCGAGCTCCGGCACGGTGGCCTCGCGGGCCCAGTCGCGCTGCAGCTCGGAGGCGAACACCGTCCAGGTGAGCGGCACCGCGCCGGCCTGCACCATGCGCTGAATCGCCATCTCGTGCGCTTCCAGGCTGACGCCGCCGGAGGCATCCGTGACGATGTAGACCTCGTAGCCGTCGCCGAGCGCGTGAATCACCGGCATCGCGAGGCAGATTTCCGTCCACAGCGCGGCCATCACAATCTTCTTCCGGCCCGTCTTCTTCACCCACTCCACGATGCGCTCGTCCTCCCACGTGTTGATGAAGGTGCGGTTGATGGGCTTCTGCTCGGGGAAGACGTCCTGGAGCTGCTTGAGGAGGTAGCCGCCGCGCTCCTCCAGCACCGTGGAGAGCAGCGTGGGGACCTTGAACAGCTTCGCGGCCTTCGCCAGGCCCACCACGTTGTTGATGACGGACTGGGTGTCGTGGCTGCGCAGGCCGGCGAACTGGAACGGCTGGTGGTCGATGAGGATGAGCACGCAGTTGTCGGGGGTGAGCAGCGCGTCGAGGCCGGCCTTCGGGTTGCGGGTGTTGTTGGCGTTCATGGTCGTTCTCCAGGGAGCTGCGGGTGTTGGGGCTGGACCGCCGCGGTCCGTGCCCGGCTGCTGATGGGAGGACAATGCGCTCGGGAGACCTCTCGCAGTAGATGGGACTCCGCAGCATCACTTTAAACATCGTGTTTAAAGGGCCGCCGCGCGGGTAACGTGGCTTCCGCATGGAGAACCTCATCACCCTGGAGTCGTTCGTCCGCAGCGCGCAGTCGCTGAGCTTCTCGGCGGCGGCGCGCGGACTGGGCCTGACGCCCGCGGCCGTGAGCCAGAGCGTCGCGCGGCTCGAGAAGCGGCTGGGCGTACGCCTGTTCCAGCGCAGCACGCGCGGGCTGCGGCTCACCGAGCCCGGAGAGCGCTTCCTGCGCGAGGTGAGCGGCGGGCTCGAGACGCTCCAGACGGCCCTCGCCAACGTGTCGCTGGCGGCGGAGCAGCCGGCGGGGATGCTGAAGGTGAGCATGGCCCCCGCCTTCGGGCACGGCTACCTCGTGCCCATGCTGAAGGACTTCCTCGCGCGCTATCCCGCCGTCGTCCCGGACTGGCACTTCGACACGCGGCCGGTGGACCTCATCGCCGAGGGCTTCGACGCGGCGATTGGCGGCGGCTTCGATTTGCCCTCGGGGCTCGCGGCGCGCGAGCTGGCCCGGGCCCACATCATCGCGGTGGCGGCGCCGTCCTACCTGACGCGCGTCAGTCCGCCGGAGGGCCCCTCCGACCTCCAGCACCACGAGGGGCTGCTGCTGCGCTCACCGCTGACGGGGCGCATCCGCTCATGGCCGCTGCGCAACCGCGCGGGAGACCAGGTCGCCGTCGAGATGCGGCCGCGCATGATTCTCAATGACCCCACGGCCCTCACCCACTGCGCGCTGATGGGGCTGGGCATCACCTTCGTCGCGGTGATGGATGTGCTGCCACACCTGCGCGCGGGAACCCTGGTGCGGCTCCTCCCGGACTGGCACGCCGACATCGGGCCCATTTCGCTCTACTACGCCGGGCACCGGCAGCTCCCCGCGAAGACGCGCGTCTTCGTGGACTACGTCGTGGCCGAGTTCAAACGGCAGAACCTCGCCGCGCTGTTCGACGCGAGCGGCGCGCCGGAGGCGAAGGCCCGCAAGGGCGCCGGAGCGAAGCGCTAATCCTTCCAGCTGGCGAGCGCCTGCCACACCGGGGTCAGCTCGCGGGACAGCGTGCCGGACTCGGGGACGTCCAGCTCCTCGCGGTGGAAGTGCAAGACATCCTCGGCGTCGATGACGAGGACGGTGACCCGCCCCGTGGGGACCTGCTGGAAGGCGTACTCGTCGCCGGTCCGCTCGCCGCGCAGTGACAGCGCGAAGGTACGGTTGAGGTCCCGGAAGTGCGCGGGCGGAGGCACGCTGCCGGACATCAACGCAACGTGCATGCGGTGGTTGCTCGGGATGCGCAGCTTCACCGTGATGCCGCCGTCCTGGGGTTCGAAGCGGACCTGGAGCCGGCCGCTGGCGGGCACCACCACGCGCTGGGGGAGGAAGACGGGGAAGCGGCGGTCCCTGTGCCTCTCGGGCTCCAATCGCACCGTGTACGGGCCCGGCGACAGCCCTCGCTGGACGAGTGCGCCCTTCTCGACGAGGAGCCCCATCGTGGAGTCTCCGTCATCCCGGTGGAAGGACACGCGTGCGGGGAGGGGGCGGCCCTCACGGTCCTTCACCGTCACCTCCACCTCGGCGCCCGGGTCCATCCGGACGGTCAGCGTCTCCTGCTCGGGGCTGATGGTGAGCAACTGCTCCACGTAGCCGGAGCGTCTCACGGTGAGGATGGAGGACTCGGAGTCCACGTCGTGCAGCTCGAAGGTGCCATCCTCTTCGGTGCTCCCCAGGTGCCGGTCGAAGGGACGTTCCTTCGCGTTCGCGGGCCGGGAGGTGAGGATGATGCGTGCCGAGGGAAGCGGCTCGGACGTCTCCGCGTCCACCACCCGTCCGCGGAGCGTGCGGCCCCGCTTCATCCTCAGCACGCCGAGGTCCACATCCGCTCCTCCCTGGAAGGGCGTCAGCCTGCGCTGCAGCGGGGCCAGGCCTTCCGCCTCGATGATGAGCGAGTCGTCGCCAGTCTCGAGGGGCACGGCGAAGGCGCCATTCGCATCTTCCACCTGCCGGCCGTTCGCCTCGAAGCGGCGGACAGGCGCGCCATCGGGGTCCACCACCCGTCCGAGGAGATGGGCCTCGCGCTTCAGGACGAGGCGGACCTCGGCCGTGTCCGCGCCGACGCGCAGCGAGTCGCCGTCCTTCCCGGCGGCGCCTCCCGTCGAGCGCCCCGTGTCGAGGCTGTAGCCATACTTCAGGATGCTGACGTCATAGGTGGCCTCCGTCAGTCCCCGCAGGGTGACGCGCCCGTCCGCTCCCGTCTTCACGCCCGCGGGAGCGCCATGGTGACTGTTGCGCCCCTCCACCTTCCAGACGGGGGCGTCCTCCTGGGGAGGGTGCACCCGCACGAAGACGTCAGCGAGAGGCCGACCCGAGCCGTCCACGACGAGCGCGGACAACGTACGTTCGGGTTCCATCCGGAGCTGGACCCGGGTGCGCTCACCGTCGCGCAGCTCCACCTCGCGCCAGGCGCGGTGGGTGAGGTCTCTCGCGTTGTCCGAGGCCAGCAGCAGGTAGTGGCCGGGCATGACACCCTGGAGGAGGAAGCGCCCCTGTTCGTCGGTGGAGTCGTAGCGCCGCAGGTTCAGCTCCTCGCGTCCCTCGGGCTGCTGCAGCTCCACGAGGAAGCCGCGCAGCGGCAGGCCCTGCGAGTCCACCACCGTCCCCTCCACCGAGGCGCCCGGCCGCAGCGTGAGGTGGACGCCGCTCGAAGGAGCACGGACCGGGAAGGCAGCCTGGAGGAAGGGCGCATCCTGGATGTCGATGCGGTAGTCCCCGGCCTCTTCCGCGTCCAGGATGAAGCGCCCTTCCGCGTCCGTCTGGGCGGAGTCCACCATCTCGGAGTCGTCGGGGGCGCCCGGTGGGCCGGGTCGCACGAGGTCGAGCTCGATGCCCGGAAGGGGCTGGCCCGCCGCATCGGTGACGAGGCCGGAGACAGAGGCCGCGCGGGGCAAGATGATGTCCAGGGGACCCATGGATGCGTCGAGCGTGTGTTCCCCGTTCGCGTCCGAGTCGACATACCCGGGCGCACTCACTTCGAGGAGCCAGACGCCGGGTTCGACCGGGCCCGCGCGATAGCGCCCGTCCACGCCCGTGATGGCCTGGAGGGACGTGCTGTGTGCCTCCTCGGATGTCAGCTGCAGCCGGGCGCCGGCGACCGGACGTCCCGAGTCGTCGGACACGGTGCCTTCGACATGCAGCGCGCTGCCCAGCTCCAGGACGACCTCCGCCGGTGTGTTGCCCACCGAGACGTGGGCGAGCGCGTAGCGCTCCTCGTGCGACGCGCTGAGCGAATGCGAGCCCACGGAAAGCACGAGCGAGAAGCGCCCTTGCGAATCGGTGGTGATGCCGCGTGCGGAGTCCCCAGGGACGATGTTGCCTGGAGCCACGCGCACCCGCGTGCCAGGCACGGGAACGCCGCCGGAGAGCACCTGGCCGGAGAGCCGGCCCGCGCGGTGGAGCTCCACCTCGTTCTGCTCCGTCACCAGCTCGTCGAGCGTCGGGAGCCACCCGTCCTTCATGACGACGGCGAGATAACCAATTCCGCTCGGCAGGGGGCCGATGTGGAAGCGTCCGTCCGCGTCGGTGGTGGTGTCGAAGAAGCGCGCGTGTTCCTCGGAGAAGACCGTGACGCTGGCGCCGGGCACGGGCGTGTCCTCGCCGACGACGGTGCCGTCCAGGATGAGGCCCTCTTCCAGCACCAGTTGCACGCCCTCGGTGCCGGCGGGAATGCCGGGGCGTAACACCGCGCCGTGCTCACCCAGGGCCCACAGGGTCAGAGACCCTTCGGGCAGCGCTTCGAGAAGGAAGGTCCCGTCCACGCCCGTAATGGTCTCCGCGTAGACGAGGGCCTCCCCCTCGCGAGTACCGACGAGCTCCTCGATGAGCTCGGGGGTGTTCGGTGCACAGTCGACCAGACTGAAGTCACGGGGGGATGGCCTGGCTGCGTCCACGAGGAATGCCGCCAACTCCTCGGGGCAGGGCAGCTCGGACAGCGTCTGCCCGGGCTCCGGCATTGATGCGGAGACGCGCGCTCCGGCCACGGGTGTGCCGTGCACGTCCACCACGGTGCCGCGGATGCGCAGGCCCGCGCTGGGACGCGGGGGCGCGCTGGGGGTGGAAGCACGGGACGCGCGAGGTGTCGTGGCGGTGCGGTCTTCCCGCTGCGTCGTGGACGCGCCACCGCTCCGGCCCGAGTGAAGCAGCGCCCAGGCTCCGAGCGCGAGCACCGCGATGGCGGCGAGCCCCGACATCCACCGACGCCTGCTCACGAATCCCCTCCGGCGGCATTCCCCAGGCGCAACACGATAGCAGGGCAGGGGAGCGGCGCGCTGAACGCGACACCGCGGGGGGCCGCGCGGCCGTAGACTCCGCGCCCGTCATGCTCCTGCCCGGCCAGAGACACCTCTTCGAGATTCCCGACAACGTCACGTACCTCAACTGCGCGTACATGTCCCCGCAGCTCCGCGCCGTGCGCGCGGCGGGCGAGGCGGCATTGAGCATGAAGGCGCAGCCGTGGCGCCTGAAGCCAGACGACTTCTTCACGCACTCCGAAGCATTGCGCGGCCTCTTCGCGAGGCTCGTCAACGCGGACGCGGACGGCGTGGCGCTGGTGCCCTCGGCGAGCTACGGCATGGGCGTGGCCGCGGCCAACGTGCGCATGCGCGAGGGCCAGCGCGTGGTGGTGCTCGCGGAGGAGTTCCCCTCCAACTACTACCCGTGGCGAGAGGCCGCGCGCCGCGCGAGGGCCGAGGTCCTCACCGTGCCCCGTCCCGACGACGGCGACTGGACGCGCGCGGTGCTGGCGCACGTGGACTCGCGCTGCGCGGTGGTGGCGGTGCCGCACTGCCACTGGACGGACGGCGCGTGGGTGGACCTGGTGCGCGTGGGCGAGCGGGCCCGCGAGGTGGGCGCCATGCTGGCGGTGGACGGCACGCAGTCGGTGGGCGCGCTGCCCTTCGACGTGGACGCCATCCGTCCCGACTTCCTGGTGTGCGCGGGCTACAAGTGGCTGATGGGGCCCTACAGCCAGGGCTACCTCTACGTGGCGCCCAGGCACCGCGACGGCCAGCCGCTGGAGCACAACTGGCTGACGCGCCAGGGCAGCGAGGACTTCGCGCGGCTGGTGGACTACCGAGACGCGTACCAGCCCGGCGCGCGCCGCTTCGACGTGGGCGAGCGCAGCAACTTCCAGCTCGTGCCCATGGCCGCCGCCGCGCTGGGGCAGTTGCTGGAGTGGAACGTGGACGCGATTCAGCGCACGCTGCGCACGCTGACGGAGCGGATTGCGCTCGGCGCCACCCGGTTGCAACTGGAAGTCGCGCCCGAGGCGCACCGGGTGGGGCACCTCATCGGCCTGCGGCGCCGGGGCGGGTACGCGCCCGTGGTGGCGCAGCGGCTGGCCGCACAGGACATCCACGTCAGCGTGCGTGGCGAGAACCTGCGCGTGTCGCCGCACCTCTACAACACGCCGGAGGACGTGGACCGGCTGCTCGCCGCCCTCGCGCCGCTGCTGTAGACGCGCGCATGCGGCGCCAGAGCCCGGGCACTTCCCGGACCCTGGCGCCTTCAGGTGTCACGCGGACCGAATCGCACTACGGGTTGGGCGTCGTGCCGCCCGTGCTGCCGGAGCCGCCCATGCTGCCGGCGCCACCGGTGCCCGCGTCCATCATGGTGCCGGCGTCCGCCTTCTTGCCGCTGCCGCCGGTGCCGCCCGTGGTGCCGGTACTCCCCGTGCCCTGCGTGCTGGAGCCGCCGGTACCCTGGTCCATGCCGCCCGTGCCCGAGCCTCCGGTGCCCTGGCTCTCGGTGGTGCCCTCGCCGCCCGTGCTTTCACGGCTCCGCTCCTGGCACCCCGTCACCGTCATCGCAGCAGCCACCGTTCCGAGCACCACCCATCGCTTGAGAGTCTTCATCGAGACACCCTCCGTGAGATGACTGGCCCAAGGCTGGGAGCGCTGACGCTCCGCGGCACCTGTACCCATGGACCGGTTGCCGTCTGCCCGGGCTGTCAGCAGCCGGGCAGGCGGGCGTTTCATCTCACGTGCTTCGCGCGTCAGCCCACGCGGCGGAGCACGAGCAGCGCGTACTCCAGCCCTCCATCCATCAAGCCCTGCTGCAAGCGCAGGTGCTCCCGGCTGGACTCACGGGCGATGAAGGCAGGCGTGCGAGGGCCATACAAGGCCGCCCGCTCATGGGCGAGCTGCTCCAGCGTGAGGGACCAGAAGCCCACCACGCGCGAGGACACGTCGTCGCGCACCTCCAGCTCGAGCCCCGCGGCGTGCGCGGCGGACAGGTACTCGGCCAGCGTGCCGATGCGCGTGCGCCAGTACCTGTCGAAGGGCGCCGCCGCCTCTGGCCGCCCGACGAAGCAGTCGGAGATGGCCACCAGGCCCCGGGGCTTGAGCAGCGTGCGCACGCGGCGGAACCACTCCGCGCGAGGCAGGTAGCACGCGCTCTCCACCGCCACCACCGCGTCGAAGCACGCGCGCCCCGGCACGCTGAGCGCGTCGCAGAGCAGCGGCTTCACGCGCGCGCTCACTCCCGCGGCCTCCGCGAAGCCGCGCACCAGCTCCGCGTGCGCGGGGACGTTCGTCACCGCCGTCACCCGCGCGCGGTGCTCGGCCGCCCAGTACAGCGCGCCGCCGCCGAGGCCGCAGCCCACGTCCAGCACCTCGCCGCCGTCGGGGAAGCGGCCCACCGCGCGCGCCAGCTCCGCGAGCAGCGCCTCCTGCGCGGCGTGCACCTGCGCGCGCACCACGTCCTCCGGCGCGCCGGGCGGAGGCACCGCGTCCACCAGCCCCGAGTGGTAGTGCACGCGCGGCCCGGGCCCGTAGCGCCGCAGAATCCGCTCCGTCTTCTCGCCGTAGTACCCCGCCACCTCGTCACGCCACGCTTCCGCCATCGAGGCTTCAGCTCTCATGACTCCACCTCCGGGAGAATCGGTTCGATGCGGCGCAGCGCCGCATCCAGGCAGCGCAGGTCATGCCGCCGCAGCGCCTCCGTGGCGGCGCGGGCCCAGCCCACCACCACGTTGCGGTCCTCGCGCGGCATGCTGGTGAAGCGCGTGTCGCGCGAGCGGATGTCCTCCACCACGTGCGCGGCCACGCCCAGCGCTCGGCCGGCTTCCGCCGCGCGCTCCTCCAGCACGGTGCCCGCCCACAGCACACGCAGGTACGCCGCCCACTGCTGGCCGGCGATGCCCTCGGCCACCTGGCGGAACAGCGGCGCCGTCCACTCGCGCGCGCGGACCTCCAGCGCCTGCGGGCCCGCCGCCATGGCCAGCGTGCGCGCGGCCTCGGCCAGCACCGGCGCGGGCACGCCCGCCTGCGCTCCCGCGAGCGTGGCGAAGGCCAGGTTCTGCAGGAGGAACTGCACGCACGGGCCAATGCGCTGCGGCGGCTCGTGGTAGGTGCAGTCACCGTCGATGAGGTCGTCCGCGAGGTTGCCCGCGCAGAAGCTGAAGAAGAGCCCCGCGCCGCGCGCGAGCAGCATCTCCCGGGGCAGCCCGGCCTCGGCGCCGGCTTCATAGAAGAGCGCGAGCGGCCCGGGCTGGCCCGCCTCCAGCGCGGCGAGCACGTCGCGCTCGGACTCCTCCGGCAATTCCAATCGCCGGAGCACGCGCAGGGCCTCCTGGAACAGGGCGCCGCCGCTCATCGGTATTCCCTCGGAATGAGCATGCGCAGCAGGGCGCCGCCGCCGGGCGCGTTCTGCCGGTGCAGCATGCCGCCGCTGGCGCGCAGCAGGCACTCGCTGGTGTAGAGGCCCAGCCCGGTGCCCTGCGGCTTGGTGGAGTACAGCTCCTGGGCGGGGCCCACGAGCCCCGGCGGCTGGAAGCCCGGCCCGTCGTCGGCGATGACGACCTCCAGCCGCCCGCTGAGCGGCTCCACGCGCGCGCGGATGCGCACCTCGGATGCGCAGCGCTCGCCGTCTCCCTCGCACGCGTTGAGGACGAGGTTCTCCACCACCCGGCGCAGCGTGGGCGTGCCGCCGCGCATGAGGGCGCGCAGGGGCGTGTCCTTCTGCGCCTCCACTTCCACCTGGATGTCCACGTCCGGGAAGCGCAGGCCCACGCTGGCCTGCACCGACTCGAGGACGGGAGGCAGCTCCACCGGCTCCGGGTCCGTGCCCGCGTAGCGCCGCCCCTTGGCGCGAATCTCCATCACCATCTCTTTGATTTGCGCGAGGCTGTCGTGGAGCTTCTTCACCAGCTCATCGAACTCCGCCCGGCCGAGCGCGCCGCGCTGCACGCCCATGAGGGCGAGCATGTCCGCCGCGCTGCCCGCGGTGAGGAGCGCGTTGTCCAGGTCATGGTGGTAGCCGAGGATTTCCCCCAGCGCCTGCGACAGGCGGCCCACGTCGCGCTCCTGCTGCTCCAGCAGCTGCGCGTGGACGGCGGCGCGCAGGCGTTCCGCGTCCGCGCGGGCACGGTCATGCTGCACGGCGAAGGTGCCGAGGTAGAGCTCGGCGGCGAGGGCCGCGGGGCCGATGACGCCGAAGAGGGCGAGGTGCTCGTCGCTCTGCCGGAAGGGCAGCGCGGCGAGGAGCGCCACCGCGGTGCCCACGGCGAGGAAGGGCTGGCGCGGCGTCACGCGGTGGAGCCGGCCGTGGAAGGCGGTGGTGAAGAGGAAGAGGGAGGCGAGCACGGCGGCGCCCGGCAGCGCGGACAGCGCCATGAGGGCGGCGACGAAGAAGTGCACGGTGGACACGCCGCAGGCGAGCCACAGCCAGCCCCACGGTTCGATTCGGCGGCGCCGCTGGTGGACGGCGGAGAAGAGCAGGCCGTTGACCAGCATGGGCGCGGCGCACAGGAGCGCGGTGCCGAAGGGGGTGCCGAAGAAGTCGCGCGCGCCCGGCGCCCACGCGGCCACGGCGAGCAGGCCCACCACGAAGGCGGTGAGGGCCAGCCAGGGGCCCACGCCCGCGGCGGCCAGCACCTCGGCCGCGTCCTGGGAGCGGGTCCACCTGCGGAAGGCGGCCGTGGCGGCGTTGCGCGGCTTCATACCGTGGAGGTGAGGGAGTGTCCCGCGAGCGTGGTGAGGAGGTTGGCCTCCCGGGTGGCATTCGCCGCGCGGCGGTTCAGCTCGGAGACGATGTCCGGGTTGCCGCTGCGCAGGACCTGGACCGCCACCTCGCCACCGGCGAGGACGTGGTGCAGCGCCTCCAGCACCGGCTGCAGCGCCGGGTTCAGTGCGAGCGAGCCGTGCGGTCCCTCCACCGCGCCCAGCTCCTGCGTCCGCACCAGGTACTCGCCCATCGAGCTGGCCAGCGTGACGCTGACGATGCGAGGCATACGGATGGTGTCGTTGCCGTCCACTGAGATACCCCCCCGGGCCCGAGTCCGGGCCCTCATCGTGGTTGTACATGCTTCCCACGGCCCGAGTCGCCTCCCCGTCCATGCGTTCGCCTTTCGGGCCTTCATGCCGCGGCTCCACGCGGCGCCGCGGCGACCTGGCGGTCACGGGCGCGTCGCGTCGCGGTGTCGGATTCCCGCACGGGGGCTGCGACGCTGGGGCGGCTCGGACGCCGGAAGGCGCGGGCGTTGGAGTCGCCCCGTGGATGGAACCGACCTTCGTGTGGCCGCATGCTGGTCGCCCCCCCGGGAACCAGGCTCCGCCGTGGAATGCCTCGCGGTGCCGGGCTTCGCCGGCCACCGCACTCTCAGGTGCCGTGGAGCAAAGCGGGACCTCGAGAGTCGCGTCAAACCCATGAGTCGGGGGAGTGTTGTCCAGCGGCTTCGTACGGCCCGTGAGGGCAGGTGGATGACCGGCAGTGGACAGGTGGGGGGCGGCGTCGCGGGGGCGGCCGGGTGACGGATGGGCGTAGGAGGCGTGGCACGTGCGTGCGAAGGTGCGCCGGCATGTCTCGAATGCAGTCGAAGTCGAGCCCGGGCGTGGCGGTGCTGGCGGTGCTGGGTGCGATGAGCACCATCCAGGCAGGCGCCTCGTTGGCGAAGGGGTTGTTTCCGGTGCTGGGCGCGCAGGGGACCACGGCGCTGCGGCTGTTTTTCGCGGCGCTCATCCTGCTGGGAGTGTGGCGCCCGTGGAGGACGAAGCTCACGCGGCGCGAGCTGCGCGTCGTCATGGTGTACGGCGCGGCGCTCGGGGTGATGAACCTGACGTTCTACATGGCGCTGGCGCGGATTCCGTTGGGCATCGCGGTGGCCATCGAATTCACCGGGCCGCTCGCGGTGTCGCTGCTGGCCACGCGCCGGGCGCTGGACTTCGTGTGGGCGCTGCTGGCGGTGGCGGGCATCCTGCTGATTCTGCCGTTGTCGGGGGCGTCGCGGGGGTTGGACTGGCTGGGCGTGGTGTGGGCGCTGGCGGCGGGGACGTGCTGGGCGCTGTACATCCTCTTCGGCCAGCGGGCTGGAGCGGCGGTGCATGGAGGCACGGCGACGTCGCTGGGGATGGTGACGGCGGCGCTGCTGGTGGTGCCGTTCGGCGTGGCGCACGCGGGGCGGACGCTGTTGGACGTGTCGCTGTGGCCGGCGGCGCTGGGCGTGGCGGTGCTGTCGAGCGCGCTGCCCTACTCGCTGGAGATGATTGCGCTGAAGGCGCTGCCGACGCGGACGTTCGGAATCCTGATGAGCCTGGAGCCGGCGCTCGCGGCGGTGTTCGGGTTGGTGTTCCTCCACGAGCAGCTCACGGTGCTGCAGTGGGTGGCCATCGGCTGCGTCATCCTCGCGTCGGCGGGCAGCGCGGCGTCGTCACGGCAGACGGTGGTGCCGCCGGAGGCGGCACCGTGATGGGGCTCAGCGGGTGCGAGCGCGGAGGAAGGCTTGCTCCGCGTCCACCCCGCTCCAGTTCAGTGGTCACGACTTGAGGATTTTCGGCGATAGCTCATCGGACTGGAGTGACGACACGAAGGAGCCGAAATCATTCGACAGAAAATAGAGGCCACTTGCGCCAGGGCGCGGATGGGCATCCCAGTAGAAGAGCTTACCTGCCTCTTCGCCTGCAACGGCCAAGCAGAGCTTGTCAGCACCTTCGGTCGTCGCAATCGGGAGCAATCCACGAGGAATACGCCCCGCAAAGACCTCGAGATTCCAATCGAGATTGCATGACTCGACGGGGTCGTTCAGCCCAAAGAATACGTGAATTCGACCATACGGATTCCCCTCCATCCCATTGATCGCAAAAAGGTCACGCTCTGGGCGACCACCATCCGTGGCCAACAAGAACTCGCGAAACTGGACCGGGAGCGTGATGCCGTATGTCCCTTCGAAAGAGCGAACCGTCTCCTCGCTCAGCAAGGGCCCACCCTCCGATGTTTGTACAAAGGGATTCACTGTTGACCTTGCCAGGAGCGGTGCCGCTCTGCCTCACGGAAGAGTTGCGTGAGGGAGTAGTCCAGCAGGGACTGGCGGGACTCCATGTACCGGCGGGCACGGAGGAAGGGTAGCCAGACGCGGTTGCCGACGCGCACCTGGGATTCCTCCAGTTTCTTGCGCGGAATCCACTGCCCGCCAAGGCGCCTCACCAGCACGCCACCCAGGTAGGCGCCCACGGCCGGCGCCGTATGCTCGTCAATGAGCTTCCGCTCGTACATCTCAGGGAAGTTCTCTCTCCAAAAGTGGAAGTCGAGGTCCGTCAGTGACTCAGGCGTAGCCTCGGAGAGGGAGTCCACCGAGGTGTGTAGCGCCGCGACCAGGCTCTCCATGAGGTCGTCGTAATGGTCGCAGCTGCGCTCCGGGCTCTCCACATCTGATGGAAGGGCAACAGGAAGCCACTCCTCCGCATTGGGCGGCCGGTATGAATTGAGTGCAGCAATCCTCGCCTGTCTTTCGTGTATCGCAGCAGCGTCCACGATCCGCGAAAGAAGAGGCTTCAGGTCCGGATGAAAGCTGGGTTCCACAGGTGCCAGTGAGGCACTCCGCTCACGCAGGGCGCGTAACAAGATTTCGAAGTTGAGGTCTGGCCGCAGATGGGCATGAGCGCGGGCCTGGGCCACACGCGCTTCGTAACTCGCGAAATCAATAACAGTAGGCCACCGCACGAGGAGTATGGAGTTGTTCGGAAGTTCCTCCACTCGGTAAGCAGGCGTGGATAGCAGACGCTTCCGGCCAACAGTTTCAACCAACTTCGGACCGAAGACATTGACCCAGGAGACTTCAAATACCTGATTGAAGCCTTCTCTCCGCGTAGTCTCCGTGTCGCGGCCAAAGCAGGGCGCGCCAGCCAGTTCATCGTCGGCAAGGCTGTTTGCCGCGGCATGAATGACCGGATAGTGGCTTGCCCAGGCGCGCACCAGTTCTACAAAACTTCTGCAGCGCTCCTCTGTCGAGAAGAAGGAGAGTGGCTTCAAAGCAATTCCGACAGACAGTTCGGGAGCGTCAGGCGACAGCCTGAGCCGCAACGCCATGTCCAACGCTGGACTCGCTGTGCGATAGAGGCCGATGGTCACATTCTTTGTGCCACCCTTTTCTTCCAACGCTTTCAAGACGGACTCGCGAGAATATTTCCGCCGGCGCTTTCCTTCGACGACGTCTGGCATCCAATCTCCCGACCAGGTCTCAAGCGCTTGGAGGAGAGGTCCCAGCTCTTTCCCCGTAACCAACCCTGGGGTTAAAGCGGCCTTGAAGCGAAACTCCAACTGATCCTCTGGTTTGAGCTCGTGGAGCCCCAATACTTTCATTGGAACAGCACCTCTACGCCCTCGACCTCATCAGTGACTTCTCCCAATGCTTCCTGCAACACGCCTGACCTTGAGGGCTTGAGCGCACCTCCTTGGTACACGAGACGAACTCTTTGAATCTGTGCTTCCATCTCCATCCCGGGCCGGCGAATGTTCAAGGTCTCACCGTAATACCTCAAGGCATCGCGCGCATCCGTCAGCATTTGCGCCTCCAGTGCGGCTTCTCCCATCTGCGAAAGGTCCCGGCTCTTGAAGCTGAACGTCTCCACCCGAGGTGGTCGACCAACAGGTGGTCGGTCCTCGATGACGAGCGCGTCCGCGAAGCGCAGGTCCGCCTTCGCTACGCCCACGTGTGCCATGACGCGGGGCTGATTGAAGTCCTTGAGCCACTGCCGCTGGGCCCGCGGGAGCGCCGCGTCCTTCTCCAGGATGGAGAACATGAGTCTCTCGAAGGCCAGGCCCCGCGCGTACCGCGTACGCATGACCTGGTAGCCCGTCCACTCCAAGGGTCCCTTGGCCGCCTTGCCCTGCTCGACTTCAGCGGTCCTCTTCTCCAGGTACGACACATAGTCGGGCCAGAGCGGATGGGCTTCAGTTCCGGGAGGGGCGGCAGCTTGTAGTGCTTCGCGATGCTTCTTCAGAAGCGCCACGTTCATCGGCAAGCGCGGCCCGCCAGTCTCGGCCTCCACCTGCAGGAGCTTTGCTTCCGCCACTTCCGGTGCGATTCCGGCCGACTCTGGTGGCAGGGCGGACGTGCTGCTGCCTCTCTTCGCGCTGCCACCCCGCGTTGCCGCGGCCCGTGGTCGCTCGCGATACGCCTCCGCCAGCAGGGCCTGCGCCTTTGGCACATTGCCTCGGGCTTCATGGATGGCCATCGCGCCATCCAGTCCCTCGGCCGCCACGAAATAGCCGACGGAACGTTCGCCCCGGATGAGTGCGAAGAACTCGCGAGCCGCGTCGCTCCCGAGCTTTTCCTCCAAGTTCTTCACGACTGCCTTCAGCACTTCCGCATCCAGCGCTGCCAGTCGCGACAGCCCGCTCCCTCTGGACTCCGCGAGGGCCCGAGCCCCCTTGCCTCCGGCGTACAGCGCCACCGCCAACGCGGCCGGTGCCAACTCCCGCGTGGCCTGCTCGTACCTGCCCTGGTACAGCGAGTGCGCCCCGTGCCCTGCGCCAGCCACGAGGTGGTAGAAGCCCAGGGGCACGCCGAATGTCAGGTGGTCGAAGGCCCCAAGCGCTGTACTTCCTGGCGCGTAGTGCCGCTCCATCAGCGCCCTCTCCACCTCGTCGAGGGCGGACTGGTAGGGCGGCGGCAACTGCCCTCGCTTCGCGGTGAGGTCCTGGTACCGGGCTCCGTCGCTCACCGAGGAGCTGGAGAGTGCATCGCGGCCCGCGCGCCCCAGTCCTCGGAGCACATCCGCCGCGCGCTCCTCTCGGTCGGGGTACTCGGAGAGCTCCAGCCCACGTCGCCGCAGCTCCTCGCGGACAACGGCCATCTGCCCCAACGTGTCCCCCAGCTGCTTGCCGTCCCTCAGCAGGCGCAGGAGTTGGCGGAGCTCGTCGTCGAAGGAAGCGTGGAGGATGAAGAGGGCAAAGACTTCCGCACGAGGGAGTCCGTACTTCTCGGTGGCGTTGACGAGGAATGCCGCCCGCTTGCGGTTGAGAATTTCCGAGGCCTTCGCGTCCAGCGGGCCCAGGGCCCCCAGCCGGACGGCGTTCCAGTCGGAGAGGGACTCCACCAGCCGCGGCATGTCCACCGCGCGCTGCAGGGCGACGAAGGCCGCGGGGCTGGGACACCCGAGGAAGGGGGCCAGCACCGCTTCTTCCGAGTCCAGGTGGGGCCAGCCGGACGGCACGTCACCGCACACGGCGGCAGTGGCACGAGGCGCCCGTAGCGGAGCCGTCTCCCCCCAACCCGCGCCCTGCGTCTGGTTGGGGAGGCGGCGGTACAGCGGCCCCTCGTCCTCCATTCCAGAGGAGTCCTCCGGGAGGCTGGCGGTGGCGGTGGCCCTCAACCCCTGCGAGGGGGACGGGCCTGGGGCATACGAGAGGGCCGCGCCATGTCCGGCCTGGGACGGCCGCGAGGCGCAACCGGTGGCGAAGAGGGCTGCGGCCAGCCATACGCCCACGCCACGCCGCAGCCGAGTTTCAGCGCGCATTGTCCACCCCCATGCCCACCGAGACGAAGCCGCCCGGGCGCAGTGCGCCCTCCGGCGTCGGGTACAGCAGGAAGCCCTCCTCCTCACCAACACCGTGCCGGGGCAGCAGCGTCAGTGCCGTCGCCGCCATCCGCAGCAGGTACTTCCACGAGCGGCGCGCGGAAGCAGGGGCGAACGACTCGGGTTCGGCCTTCTTTTCTCCGGTTGGTTCGAGCGAGGCATTGAGGTCAGGCTCGCGGATGAGCATCCCGTCCTCGCCAGCCTTCACCGTGACCTCGGGCTCCTGTGGCCAGCCCGTCCCCAGTGGTAACAGCATTCGCAACAACACAGTGGCCCCACTGCGCTTCAGTCGCATGCACTCCTCCGTGGATGTCCCCTTGGTGAGGGAAAGGGACAGAGGGTCTCAATCCGGTACGACAGGGCGCCGGGATGGTGTCAGGCCTGATTCATTGTCAGTGATGGCGGAGCGCTGTTGAGTGAGGATGGGTATTGGCACCTGGCTGCACGCAGAGGAACGGGTGGTCAGGTGGTCGGGCTCTGCTCTACCTCGAAGCGGCCGCCCATATCGCTCCAGACATCCCAGAGCACACGGAAGCTCTGGAGGTGCGGGGGCAGTGTTTCATCGAGGCACCGGTCACGCAGGGCCGCGAGGTAGTTGCCCTCCTTGGCGATGCCCGGGTTGTTCTTGAGATAGGTCTGCCCGTGATGCCGGAAGACGGCACGCAGGTAGTCGTGATGGTAGAGCGCCCTGCTCATTGCGTGAGACGGGCACCCCATCCGCTCGGGGTCGTCCGAGGACACGTCGTAGAACTGCTTGAACCGGAGCAACTCTTCCGCCGTGGGCTGGCGGGGAACCAGCCGCCGGTGACCGAGCAGCCAGCTTTCGACGCAGCAGTCCGCGACGATGACGTGGATGCGGCCGAGGAACTGGAGTCCACGCCGTTGGAGCACCGTGGCGGCGGCCTCCAGGATGCCCGCGACTTCGGAGCGCCGTTGCTCATACGTGCGGTCCTCCGAGTCGATGCAGACGAACAGGTGGTCCACCCGGTGCCGCGCGGCATCTTCGAGCGCCTGCGGGATGCGCTGGAGGTATGAGGGATAGCCCATGCCCGCGAGCAGGAAGAAGGTATCCGCCGAGAGGTCCGCGGGCGTCTGGACTTCCGAGAGCTGGGTAAAGCAGTGCCTGAGCCAGGCGCGGAAGAGTCGCTTCTCGGTCTGCTCCCCCTCGACGAGGAGGTAGAGCTTCACGCGAGGCCCTCTTCGAACTCCGGCGAGTTGAGGAGCCGGGTGAAATCGTCCTGAGCCGAGTCGCCCTGGAGCGCCTTGATCTCTGAGGCTGGCGTCACGGTGACGAGGCTGCCCTTGCGGCGCACCACCTTCCAGTGGCTCTTGGGAATCTTGTTGATGATGTAGGGGTGGTGGCTGGTGATGATGAACTGCAGCTCGGAGGCGCGAGACTGGATGAACTCGGTCAGCGGGCCCATGCAGTTGACGCCGAGGCTGTTCTCGAACTCGTCGATGAGGACGACCGAGCCCGCAGGCGCAAGCCAAAGCTCAATGAGATGCGTCAGGGTTCGATACATCCCAGACGAGTGTTCGCTACTTCGGAATCGGGCGGAGACGCCGCGCTCCTTCAACTCGAAATCGAGATGGATGCCCAGGTCTGCACCCAATTGAGGATTGCCTAAAGAAGTCTTCGTGACGACTACGTCTTCTACTGATGGGAAGATTTCAATGAAGAGTTGCTTCAGGTGCTCGAACTGCGCTGGAAACCGCTCTTGAAGAAAGAAGGCTTTCTTCTCCACCACATTGAGTGTGAGTGCTCGCAATTGCTCCAGGGATTGGAGCCCACTGAGGGATTCTCGAAGGGATGACTCGGTAGCGAGGTCAATGACTCTGATGGTGCCTTGGCGATTAATACCTTGGTCATCCAAGAGGCGGTAGACGAGGGCATTACGGACCTGCTGGATGAGTGGCTCATCGAGCAACACAAGAGCAGTTTCAGAACGACGGAGAAGCGGCAGCTCACGGCCTCGGAAAATGAACCTCTCCGGAGTTCGCTCGATGAGAACGCCTGACGAGGTGCTTGTGAGGCGCTCTTGCGTAACGACGGTCAGGAGCTGGTCTGCAGAGTTTTGGGATGCATCTACCGAATTGTCTCGACTTCGTGGCTCGCTTTCGAACTCCCAGGCGTAGTCCTGACCTTCATGCTCGAAGCTGATGGCAAAGCGGATGGCTACGTCAGAATCCGTGTCTACCATCAGACGTGCATTCTGGTGCCGCATATAAGCGGTCGCTCGGACCTCACGAATTGCCCGCAGAATGCGCGTTTTGCCTACTCCCGATGCACCTACCAGCAGATTGAATGGATCCAGTTCCAACTTTTGGAGCGTCCATCCAGTGGTTTTGTCCTGATAGCTGAGCGTCTTCAGCCGCATCGGGTACTCCCAGGCCAGCCCGTTCATCGGGTCCGGTGTTCCGCAGTCCTCGCGGTCTTACACCGGACCCTCTCACCAAGAAACAAGCCGGCGCGAGCACCGGCTTACTTCGTATCCTCCGCCACGCCGTCCTCCGGCGCAGCGAACGTCTCCGACGTGTACTTCCCCGTCTTCACATCGAACGTGTGACGCGCGGCGAGCCGCTTCGCGCCCTTCTTCCCGTTCGCGTCCTCCTCCACCTCGAACGCCTCGATGCGCGCGAGGTCCGCGCTCACCGCCCACTCCACCGGGTAGCCCGACATGCCGCCCGCGCCCTCCAGCTCCACCGGCTGGGAGAGCCTCCCCTGCGCGTCCAGGGTGACGTAGCGGAAGAACACCACCGGGCACGCGCCACACGCGCCGCTGCCCATCGGATTGTTCATGCCGTCGTAGATGCGAACCACGTGCAGCCCCGGCGCGCGCGGCGTCACCTTCACCTGCTCATCGCTCACGTTCTGCGTCTGCAGAATCGTCTGCCCCTTGCGAGACATCAGCCACGTGCTCACACGGCCCAGGTCATCCGCCGTCCCCTGCACCGAGACGAGCTCCACGTCCCCCACCTTCCCCAGGCTCTTCACCGCGCCCAGGTCCACCTTCACCACCTCCGGGCTCGGTACGGACGGAGCGAACTGGTACGCCTCCGCGCGATTCACCCAGACCTGCAGCGCATCCGCATCCGGCCCCGGGACGTACGAAGCGCCGGGCTGCTCCTTCAGCGACCACTCCAGCAGCTCCGGCCACTTTCCGAAGCGCAGCGGCTTCGTCAGCGTCACCGCATGGAACGTGGACGCATCGCCAAACTTCCGCTTCGTCGACGAGGACAGGAACGTCTCCTGCTTCGCGCCGCCCTCGTCGCTGTCCACCAGGTCCACCAGCACGCGCACGTCGCGAAGCGGCGCCTGCGCGGTGCGAGGGAACGCCCCCACCGGAATGAGCGCCTCGAAGCGGTAGCCACCGGGGAACGTCTCGTACTTCGCCGGGCCCACCGAGCCATTCAGCCCGAAGCGCACCGTGCCCTTCGGCATCAGCCCGTACTGCGCGACGAGCTCCGCCTGCAGCTGCTTGCGCCGCGCGGTCTGCTGCTTCCACCACGTCTTGCACGCGGCCGGGTCCTCCTCGGACACCTTCGCGCAATCCGCCTCCTTGGGGACGAGGTTCTCCGCCACGTGACTGATGAACGCCAGCGGCGGCATCTTCGGAGGAGGCAGCGCGAGCCACACCTCCACGTGGTCCGCGTTGATCTCCTTCGGATTCGTGAGCTGCACCTTGTCGTCGAGCACTTCGCCGGCGATGGCGAGCCCCTCCGGGCCCACGGCCAGCCACACCTTCGCGGACAAATCCGCGGGCGAGGAGACCTTCAGGCTCCCGGCCACCTGGTTCTCCGCGCCGAGGGTGAGCGAGGGCGGCAGCTTCCACTCATCGAGCTTCCCGTCCGCCTTGAAGCCCGCGGGCACGCCTTCATGGAGCTGAACGGAGCCGGACGCAGGAGCGGCGGCGAGGAGCAGGAGCGTGGTGGGCAGTGTGAACACGGTGTCATCCCCCGGAGGACAGCGGTGACACCGAGGTCACCGCGGAGCGAGCGCTCCCCTGTGTAACACCTGTCCTCGCCCGAAAGGCCACACCCACCGTGCGCCCAGCCAGGCGTCTTCGTGCTCGCACGCTGGCGACAGGCGCGCTAGACGGCGGCGCCATGCGAGACCGAATCCAGGCAGTGCTCCGCCAGCTCTCCCAGTCCCCTCAGGTCGAGGCGCGCTGGCTGCACACCGTGTCCCTCATGGAGTTCATCGGCGCGCGGAAGATTTCGCGCACGGTGGCGGACCGTCACCCCTCGCTGGAGGTGCTCAACCACCTCGCGGACGAGACGCGCCACGCCTTCGCCTTCAAGCGGCTCTCCGTCGAAGTCGCCGGCACCGAAATCAAGGACTACCTCTGCCCCGAGGCCGCGGTCCGCTACTTCCAGGCGCTGGACCACGACCTGGCCGCCTGGGCCACGTCGTACACCGGCGCGCCGGACATGGTCCTCCACTACCTCCTCACCACGACGGCGATTGAACGGCGGGCCATGGTCCTCTACCCGCTCTACAAGGCCGCCTCGCGTCAGGCCTCCGTGCGCGAGGAGCTGGGCCGAGTCGTCACCGAGGAGCAGAGCCACCGCCGCTCCATCGAGGACGCGTGCGTCGCGCGCCTCACCGCGGTGGGCGCTTCCCTCGACGAAGCGCTCGCGCAGGAGGAGCGCCTCTTCGAGGCCTTCATCACCGAGCTCGAAGCGGCCGTCGCCCGCGAGCTGTCCACCGCGCCGCATGACGCGCTGCCCTTCGCCTCGACGCAGGGCGCCGAAGTCCAGACGGCCCGCGCGCTGAAGTAGCCCGCGGCGAGCCGGCGCGCTCGCGCTGAGAACCACGGGAGCGTGCCCGTGGTTCTCGCCCTCGCGGTGAGGCTGCTCGCCGCCGGAACCGGTCCGGTGAGCACTGCCACGCCGAGTCGCTCACTCCGCGCCAGCATCCTCCGGAGCGCCCGTTCCACCCGCGCCCGCGAGCACCAGCTTCCCACCCTCCCACTCGCCGCGCAGGTTGCGCGCCTTGCGAGCCCGCTTGCGGCTGAGCTCCACACCCACCGCGTCCAGGCCCAGCGCGTTGGCCACGGCCAGCACCGTGCCGTGGCCGCAGAACGGGTCCACCACCGTGCGCGTGGCGGTGTGCTCCAGGATGAAGCGGCACGCGACGAGGCACGCCTCCACGCCCATGCCGCGCGTCCACGTCACCTCGCCCGCGTCGGGCAGCACGTCCGCCGTCGACTTCGCCATGTCCACGCGCACGCTCTTCGAGAAGGCCAGCAGGTGCGAGTACGCGGGCCGGCCGAATGTCACCGTCCCCGGCGCGCGGCGGCACACCACCTTGTGGAAGAGCAGCTCGCACCCGGCCTCCTCGGCCGCGCGCGCCACGAGGTAGCCCTTGTCCACCCAGACGCCCTCCTGCTTCACGTCCGTCTGGTAGAAGAGCGCCACGCCGTCCGCCGGCACGCGCGAGGCGACGAGCCCCGCCGCGCGTCTGAACCACGTCTTCCACTCCGCGAGCGTGAGCGAGGGGAACTCCGACACGTCCGGCAGCGAGGCGATGGCCGAGCACCCCTCCAGCACCGGCCGTGCCTCCAGCCACGCGAGCGCGTCCTCGCAATACACCGTGCGTCGGGGCTCGCCTGGAGCCGCGCCACCCGTCCCGTCCCGTTCATCCGCCATGAGGGCGCGCAGTGTGCCAGAGCGGCGCCGCGTCATGACGCCCGGTGGCATGGTGAGTGGCCCTTCACTCGGGGCGCGCTCCTACATGAGCCCCCTTGGCTTGTGTCTCATGCTCGTGGCTTGCTTTCAGTCCTGCACATTTTACCCGCACCTGCTTTATCCTTTTCTTCTTAGGAGGCTGCATGCCCACGACTTCCGCGTCTGACGGGACTTCACTGCATTATCGCGTCGTTGGTGACGGGCCGCGCACGGTGGTGCTCGTGCACGGATGGATGGTGTCCGGCGCGGTATGGAACGCGATGGTCGAGCGCCTGGACCTGACGGGCCTGCGGCTGGTGATCCCGGACAGCCGCGGCACGGGCCAGTCGGGGAAGCCGACCACGGGCTACACGCTGCAGCAGCTGGCGCAGGACGTGCTCACGGTGGCGGACGCGGCCGGGGCGAAGCGCTTCACGGTGGTGGGGCACAGCATGGGCGGCCAGCTCGCGCAGTGGGTGGCGGCGCAGGAGCCCTCGCGCGTGGAGGCGGCGATGCTGTTGAACCCGGTGCCGGCGGCGGGCCTGCCGCTGCCTCCGGACGCGGCGGGGCTGTTCCGCACGTCGGCGGGCAACCGCGAGAAGCAGACCACCATCATCAACCTGTCCTGCAAGCTGCTCGAGGGCACGGACATCCTCGAGACGATGCTGAAGGACGCGGCGAACACGTCCGCGGTGGCGATTGAGAGCATCTTCGACGCGTGGACCAAGGGCGGCTTCGCGGACAAGCTCTCCGCGATTACGGCGCCCACGCTGGTGGTGGCGACGGACGACGCGTTCCTCCCGCCCGCCTTCCTGCGCGAAGCCGTGGTGAACCCCATCCGCCGCGCGCGCCTGGCGTACCTGCCGGGCCCCGGCCACTACCCGCAGGTGGAGCGCCCCGTGGAAGCCGCGGCGGTGCTGGCCGCCTTCCTCGCCGGCTCGGCCCCGGCGTAGCGCCTCGCAGGAGTCCTTCCGATGGCCTGGAGCATGAGATTCGAGTACGACGCGCAGAACGACGTCGTCACCGCGCACTTCACCGACTGCATCCTGACGAACGAGGCGGATGTCCTCCGCTGGCGGCGTGAGGTGGAGGAGCACCTCTCGAAGTACTCGGGGAAGGTGGACCTGCTCATCAACCTGGACGGGCTGGTGGTGAAGTTCACCGCTGGGCGCGTCTTCGGGAAGGAGCGGCGCGAGGTGCTCGAGCGCTTCACGCATCGCTCGTACCGCTTCGGTGGCGACGAGATGACGCGCATGTTCGTGCTCACCAGCGGGGCCATCAACGGCGCGGCGGTGAATCACTACACCACGCGCGAGGAGGCGCTGGCCGCGCTCCAGGCCGAGCGCGAGGCGCTGCGCAAGCGGGGCTTCTCGCCCTTCGGCGGAGGCTTCGCCGGCAGCAAGGCGTGAGCAGCCGCTGAAACAACCCGGGGCAGCCACTCGGCCGCCCCGGGGATGATTCAGTTCCGCTCGAAGCCGGCGTCAGCCGTTGGGCACGCGCTCGATGGAGCCGTTGGGCACGGGCTTCACCTGGGCGGGGTCATGGCTGCCGGCGGGGTACTTCTTCCCGCTCTGCACCTGGTAGACCTGGGTGCCGGTGCGCTCCCGAATCAGCGTTCCGTCCCGGGGCAGGTCATCACGCGCGGTCAGCGTCTCCGCATCGTTCACGAGGATGAGCGTCTGCTGGAGGCTTCCGGCGGGGATGAGCTGGGTCCGCTGCGCGGCGTCTCCCCAGGCATTCAGTTCCTGCTCGGAGGGGAACCAGAAGTTGCCACCCCCCTGGTAGATGAACACCTCCGGAGTGCCAACCTGTCGCACCACCGTCCCGTCACGAGGCAGGTCCTCGCGAGCACGCCCCTCGTCCTGGCCGTTGACGTCCACCAGCGTCCACCAGAGCGAGCCGAGCGGAATGGGGTGGATGTGCGAGTCCGTCACGCCCGTGGCGGCCTTGTAGCCGTCCCAGGCCACGAGGCCGGGCACCCAGAAGCGGCCGCCCCCCCGGTACACCCAGAGGGCCGACTTGCCCAGCTCGCGCACCACGGTCCCGTCAGCCGGATTCGTGGCGATGCCCTGCAGTGAGCCCGCCGGCACATTGCGGATGGAGGCATCGCTGAGCCCCAGCGCGTCACGGTAGGCGCCCCACGCGGAAGCGCTGGGCACCCAGAAACGTGCGCCGCCTGCGATGACATGGATGGCCGGCTTGCCCACCTCGCGAAGAATGGTGCCGTCCTCCGGGGTGTAGGGGATGCGCGACAACACATCGTCCCGGTAGGTGGGCGCCGTCGAGGGCTCGAAGCCCGCGGCGCGGGCGGCGTCCGCGCTCACCACGGGCAGCCTGGCGCGGCCGACGAGGATGTAGAGCGTACCGCCGGGCGAGCGCACCAGGCCGTACGAATCCGCCGCGGGGAACAGCTCGATGGCCTTGTCCCGGGACGGCATCCAGGCGGACGCTCCGTTTGCCTGGAACCAGTTGGAGACAGCCGTCGTGTAGTTGGGGGAGGTGTCGAGTCTGGTGCGCATGCCTCCCTTGATTCCCCAGTTCCCGGCAAGCGCGGTGGACCCCGCGCCTCTCCCACGGAATGCCCGTGGAGGCGAGGCACAGCGCATGGAATTGAGCCTGGCTGGCGGTCGTACCTTCGGGCCGGGCGATGGAGACCAACTGATGAGTGACGCCATCCCAGAGCCGGGTTGGCACATCAATGACGAACTCATTGTAGTTATAGAAATACTTCTGGTTGGCGCGGACCGTGGCGAACGGGCTCGTCTCGCTTTCTACGCCCATGGAGACAGTCGCCGTGATGTTGGTGTTGTCGCTCTGCCGCCACCCGTTCGCGGCGCCCCAGTATCGACCCACATCGGACAGGTACGGCCCGGTGAAGACGACGGACACGGTGGGCGGGGGCGGGACTCGCCACTTGATGACGAGGCTCATCTTCAGTTCCGAAGAAGTATCCACTTGGGTGATGGTTGGCAGGGCCCTCCATTCTCCCGTGACGGACTGCCCATTCCACAGGACGGCATGGGCTGGCCTGGCTTCGCGGTACTTCGTGTCATCTCGTTGTGTGAATCCATCATTCCACCTTCTCTTGCCGCTCCGGATGGAGCGGTCTCCTGACAACCTTGTCTGACATTCAGCTGTGCGCTCGGCCGAGCGCGGATGGACGCGGCGCGCGTCCTTTCCTGACGCAATGGCAAATGCAATTCATGCAGTGAAAAGACCGTGTCCCGGAGTGACGAGGGTCGCGAGCGGTGCGCTCACGCAGGCCCTCGAGCCATTGACCAGGAGTTGCCGACCACCACCGTGAGTTGCGATGCCGGCACAGTCCAGGTTCGGGACGTCCGTCTCACGGCATGGGAAGGCGAGGCGCTTCAGCACCGCCGAGGAGGCTTCATCGGCGGCGAGGTGTGAGCAGAAGCGCGAGTCAGACGCCCGCGTACCACTCGTAGCCGCGGTCCTCCCAGTAGCCGCCGGTGGGCTCCGGGAGGAAGCGGACCTCGGTGAGGTACTTCACCATCTTGTAGCCGAGCTTCACCGCCGCGTAGAGGCGCAGCGGCGCGCCGTGCTCCGGCATCAGCGGCTGTCCGTTCATCCCGTAGGCCAGAATCGTCTGCGGGTGGAAGGCGCTCGGCCTGTCCCAGGACGAGTAGTAGCCCGCGTCGAACGAGCGGAACTCCACATAGCCCGCGCGAGGGTCCGCGCCCACGTGCTCGGCGAGGTCCCTGAGCTTCACTCCGTGCCAGGACGCCACCGCGCTCCAGCCCTCCACGCAGTGGTGGCGGATGCGGAACTCCGTGCGGGGAAGGCGCTGGAGGTCGTCGAGGGACAGCACGCCCGGGCGCTGCACGAGGCCGCCCACCTGGAGGGCCCAGCCGGCGGGCGCGCGAGGCACGACGTCGGAGATGAAGTACTGCGGGAAGGCGCCGGCAGGCGTGGACTCCGAGGGAGGCAGCTCCGGCGCGAGCTGCTCCGCGTCGAAGAGGGCGGACTGGAAGCGCGCGTTGAAGCGCTCCATGGCGCCGAGGAAGCCGGTGCGCGGGCGGCTGCTGTCGCAAGCGCTGGTGGTGAGCGCGGCGGCGCCAGCGCTGAGCAGCAGGGTGCGCCGGGTGATGAGCCTACGCATCCGGCCTCCTCCCACCCGTCACCATCTCTCCGAGCGTGCGCGGGTGCAGCAGCACGAGGGCGACATGCCCCAGGGTGAAGAAGGCGAACGCCGCGAGCACGAGGAGGTGAATCGCCCGCGCCGGGTCATAGCCGCCGAAGAGGCGCGTGAGCGCGCCGAGCTGCACGGGCTTGTAGAGCACCATGCCGGAGAGGATGGCGAGCGCGCCCAGCACCAGCGTGCCCGTGTACGCCAGCCGCTGGAGGCCGTTGTAGAGCCCCTGCTCGGGAGCGTGCTTCCGCAGGCGCACGTAGAAGGCGAGCGTCTGCATGGCATTGCGCGTGTCGCGGCGTGGCAGGAAGAGGCGGCGGCGCCACTCTCCGCTGAGCGCGAGGTAGAGCACGTACGCCAAGCCGTTGAGCGTGAGGAACCAGGCGAAGGCGAAGTGCCAGTGACGGGCGCCCGCGAGCCAGTCTCCGAGCCGGCTCCACTCCGGCGGCGGAGCTCCCTGGAACGGATACCAGCCGTACGGCCGCCCCTGTGGGCCCTGCATGGGGTACGCGACGAGAATCTGCAGGCCGCTGGCCGCCATGATGACGAGCAGCGGCACGTTGAGCCAGTGGCTCAAGCGGATGGGCCACGGCTGGGGCCGGCGATGTTCCACGTCTCGCACGGCGTCCCAGGAGAGCACCGCGACCTTCAGCGAGCCGGCGCGGAAAGTTCCGGCGCAAGCGCATCGACCAATAGTGGACGCGTCGATGCGGCGCTCGTTGTGGACGCGACGCAAACACTGTTCCAGAGGGTGCCACGCCGTGGAGCGGGCTGGCACGTTCGTACGAGAGGCGGTTCCTTGGGGGTCCTGGGGCTTGCCGCTATTCTTGCGGGCCTCCGTACAGAGGACATGGACATGCATCGACCGCACACGACTCGTCTGGGCCTGCTGCTGAGCGCATGCGTGCTGGTGACGATGGCGGGCTGCCATCAGGACGAGCATCCGCCTATCAACCTGGAGCCCTCCGCTTCCGCGAGGGTGGTGGTGGCACTGCCACGCTCGCTGCCGCTGGCATCGGTGGCGCGAGTGGTGGCCACGGCGACGCCAGCCGGAGGAGCGCCGGTTCACCAGGACCTGGCCAGCGAGGGAGCGAGCTGGCAGGGCTCGGTGCGCGTGCACTCGGGCGCGGGCGCCACGGTGGAGGCGGAGGTGTTCGACGCGCAGGGCGCGTCCCTGGCGCTGGCGCGGGTGTCCGAGGTGTCCCTGGCGAAGCACCGCACGGGGCTCATCGTCCTGGTGCCGGGGACGCAGTCGCGGGGCGAGCCGTCGGGCAACGTGGCGCCCATCATCGACGCGGTGGTGGGCTCCGCGCAGGGCGTGAAGCCGGGCGCGGCGCTGTCGCTGCGAGCCGTCGCGGGCGACGCGAACGCGGGAGACACCGTGTCCTACGCGTGGCGGGCCACGGGCGGCAGGTTCTCCGATGACACGACCGCGACGCCGGTGTGGACGGCGCCCGCGGAGCCGGGGGCCGTCACGTTGACGCTCCAGGTGACGGACTCGCACGGCGCGGCGGCGACGCTGGACTTCGTGGTGGGCGTGGACCGGGGTGGTGGGCTGGTACCGGCCAGCAGGGCCGTGTTCAACCGCAGGCCCTCGCTGTCGGAGTTGACGGCGCAGCCCTCGGGAGAGGTGAGCGAGGGCACCCCGGTGTCGCTCCAGGCGCTGAGCGTGGACGAGGATGGGGACGCGCTCAGCCTCGAGTGGAAGGCCTCGTGCGAGGGGACCTTCGAAAACGCGACGGCGGCCCAGGCGAGCTTCACGCCCACGGCGCTGCCCTCGGGGGCGTGCAACAACTGCAAGTTGACGCTCTCGGTGAGCGACGGGTTCGGCGGCGAGCGTGAGGGCTCGGTGGAGCTGTGCGTGGTGCGCAAGCTGCCGCCGGTCATCGTGACCACGTCACAGTCCTCGGAGGGGGCCACGGCGGGAAACCTGGTGCGCCTGGTGGCCACGGCGGAGGACCCGCAGCGCGAGCCGCTCACCTTCACGTGGACGGCGAGCACGGGGCTCCTGGGGCCTCCGGCGAAGACGGGCGGCACGGGCGAGGTGGACTGGACGGCGCTGTCCTGCCTGCCGGCGGGAGTGGAGCCCACGGTGCGGCTCACCGTCACCAACAGGTCGGGGCTGAGCGACTCGCACACCTTCGCGGTGGCATGGAACGGAGGGCGGTGCGGCCAGCATCCGCCGTGCTCCGTGACGCTGGAGGACGCGAAGGTGACGATGCAGGCGGACTGCACGACGGAGACGACGGTGTTCATCCCGGACGGGTACACGTTCGACGGAGCGGGGCACGAGCTCACGGTGGTGGACCCGGAGGGCGGCCGTTTCCTGGGCGCGGTGCTGCGCAACCGGGGCACGGAGGCGGACGTGCGCGCGGTGAAGGTGGTGGGCCGCGCGCTGACTGGAGCGGGGAAGTGTGACGGCGGAGAGGACGCGCTGGCCGGCATCCGGCTGATTGGGGCGAGCGGGTCGGTCGTCGACAGCGAGGTGCGGGACCTGTTCCAGCCGGGTGGCAATGGCGGGTGCCAGGAGGGCATCGCCATCGAAATTCGTCATGCGATGGATGCGGCCTCGGCGCTGCGCGTGGACGTGCTGCGCAACCGGGTGGTGGGCTTCCAGAAGGGAGGCATCCTCGCGTCGGGCAGGTTGGACGTGAGGGTGGAGAACAACACGGTGGACGGCGGCGGGCCGGTGTCTGCGATTGCGCGCAATGGCATCCAGGTGAGCTCGGGGGCGACGGGGCGTGTGACGGGGAACTCGGTGACGGGCCACTCGTACACGGGGCCGGGGTACACGGCTTCGGGCATCCTGGTGGTGGGCGGGCCGTACTACGGCGTGCCGCTGAGCCTGGACGTGGTGGTTCGCGACAACACGCTGGCGGACAACGACGTGGGCATCAACCTGTCGCAGGCGGCGGCGGATGGTGGGCCGCTGCCGGAGTCCACGCGCATCCAGGTGGTGGACAACACGCTGAGCAGCGCGGCGCTGACGAACGGGTATCCGTATCAGGCGGCCATCTCGGACTACGGCGGTGGCAACGTCATCAGCCGGAACCACATCAGCGGTGCGGGGTATGACCGGGCGACGTCACCGGGGGCCACGTTCGACGTGGACGTGGTGGCGGGAGCGGCGGCGCGGGTGGTGTTCCTCTCTGAGGGGCAGCAGGTGGCGGCGGGAGCCTGCTCGGGGGCGCTGGTGGTGCAGAGCCAGGACGCGGTGGGCAACCTGTCCGCGCTGACGACGCCGACGCTGATGGTGGAGGCGGCGGGCGTGACGTTCTACGCGGATACCGCGTGCACGCAGGCGCTGCCTGCGTCGGGAGCGGGCGCGGCGCTGAATCTGGAGGCGCCACAGCAGGAGGCGCAGTTCTTCTTCCGCACCACGCAGGCGGGAGCCGTCGCCGTGTCCGTGACGGGAGACGGCGTGAGCGCGTCGCAAGTACAGACAGTGAAGTGAGCGGGCATCTTCGACCCCGCGCACGGCGCTTCGATGAGTGTGGGCCGCGATGTAGCTTCGCTGGCCCATGGGCTCGTACGACTACCGCTGTCTGTTGAGCGGCATCTCCCTGCGCGGCGCGGAGTGCGTCGCCATCGTGCTGCAACGTGAAGCGCAAGGCTGGCAACCGGCGTCGCTGCCGATGCGCGGCAGCTACAACGGGTATGGCACCATCCGCAGCAGCTTCCGCGAGAGAAGCTACATCGACGACCAGGCCACACGCTCCTTCGAGGACGCCGTCGGTGAAAAGCGCATCAAGCTCGATGTCGAAGCCACGGATGCATGGCGGCGCTCCGACACGGAGGGTCTCGACCGGATGCTCGCGACCATCGAGCGCGCCACGACGGGACACGGCACCGTCATGTTCTCGGGGCGGCGCGTCGCGCACACGCTCATGGACGCCGCCTTCTTCGATGCCATCTGCGCGGAGCTCACGGAGACACAGGAGTCGACGACCGCCCTGCTCGAGCGCGTGTTGCCGACAGCACTGGGGCGCTGGTGGTACAGCGACCTCGCGGAGTCGCCCATCCGCGACGTGCAATCCCTGCTGCGCATGGGGTTGCTCCAGGTCGCGGCCATCAGCGCCTGGATGCAACAGCACGGCATCGAATGGGCGACACCCCCCGTGTTCAGTGGCCCTGGCGAGCAACACTTCGAGGAGCAGATGCTCGCGTCGTTTCGCGCGGCGCGTTCCCGCTTCGCCGAGGAGCCCTGGAGCCACGACGTGCTCGGTGGGATTGGCCAGCGCATCGAGAAGGCCATGCGCTTCTTCGGCGCGGATGCAGGCTGGATTCGCCACATCGATGTCAGCTGGTATGCCGTTGCGATTGGCGACGCACGTCTTGCCTGCACGCGGCTCGAAGAGCTCTCGGCGCGCATCGCGGATGAGTTCTACGACCCCGCCGAGCTCATCGGTGTCAGCGCGGAGTTGCTCGTGATTGACCGCGGCGACATCGCGGCGCGCGTCGACCTTCGCCGCTACATCCGGCTGCGCGGCGGGGACCGCTCCGCGACCCTGGATGACGTCGCGGCCTGGGAGGAGATACTGACCGAGCCCGGTGCGGAGCCACGGCTCGAGCTCGCTCCGCTCGATGTTCCGGCGCTGCGCGCACCAATTGCGGTCGGGCGCGGAGACTCTTCCGACGTGCTGTTCATCGTCCCGACGCCTCCGCCAGACTGGCTCACTGACGAGGAGCAGTACGAGGCGCTCATTCCATTCTCGTTTGGAGACGCCGACACGTGAGCGGGCCGTAGCGCACTTGGCGAGTCGGACGCGGCTTCGCGCGCCAGGGGATTTCCACGGACGTGCTCGTCTCGTCGCTCGAAGTGGATGCGGTGGCTCATGCACCCAAGCAGCAGTCTCTCCACGGCCCGTCAGCCACCCGACGCTCGGACCCGGGCCTTCACCGTGCACGACGTCCCACGTCCATTCGTGCAAGTTGCAACCAGCCCGCGCGGCCCACGCGCGTAACCGATGGGAAACGCTCAGGTTGCACCCGGCCCTGAGTGGTACGTCGGATGCTCTAGAGGGGGCACGTCATGTCCCCTTCCGCGCTTCCCACCCTGCTGTCCGCGCTGCTCTCCCAGGCCGAGCCTGCCGAGGCCGAGCAGCCCACCGAGTCCGAGCCTCCCAGCCTCCTCTCCCGCCTCAAGGTCGAGGGCGGCGTCGACACGTACTTCGCCTACAACTTCAACCGCCCCGTCGACTCCGCCAACTTCATCTCCGGCACCGGCACCACGGCGAAGCGCCACAACGAGGTGTCCGTCAACCTCGCCTCGCTGGGCGTGCGCCTTGCCCCGGAGCCCGTCGGCTTCCGTGTGCTGCTGGGCTTCGGCACCGCCATGGACGTGCTGCACCTGTCCGAGCCGGAGGGCGAAGCGGTGGGCCCGGACGTGTGGCGCTTCCTCCAGCAGGCCTCGCTCTCCTATGCCATCGGCCCGCTGATGCTGGAGGCCGGCGTCTACCCCAGCCACATCGGCCTGGAGTCACTCCAGTCGCAGCTCAACTGGACGTACACGCGCTCGTGGATGGGCGAGCTGTCGCCCTACTACCAGACGGGCCTCAAGGGCACCTGGTCGTTCAATGACACCTGGAGCGCCCAGTTCCACTTCATCAACGGCTGGCAGACCATTGGCGAGCACAACCACGGCAAGGCCCTCGGCACCCAGGTGGCCTACGCGGGGCCTCGTCTGTCCGCGGCCTTCAACACCTTCATCGGCGAGGAGGGCGCCGAGGGCAGCGACGGCCTGCGTCTCTTCGCGGACGTGGTGGCCACGTACAAGGTGACGGATGCCCTCAGCGTCGCGGCCACCGCGGACGTGGGCACGCAGGACGTTCCCGGCGGCGACGACGCACGCTGGTACGCCGCCGGACTCAACGCCCGCGTGCAGCTCGCCCGGCCTGTCGCCGTGTCCGCCCGCGTGGAGGCCTACCGCGACGACAACGGCCTCATCACCGGCACCGAGCAGACGCTCACCGGCGGCACCCTCACCGTCGAGGTGAGGCCCGCCGAGTACCTCGTCCTCAAGTTGGAGGCCCGGCACGACCGCTCCACGGAGGACGTCTTCTCCGGCCAGGACACGACCGCCGATGGCTCACCGGTGCTCGAGGACTCCGAGACGCTCCTGGCGCTGGGGGCTGTCGCTTACTTCTGACCTCTTCACGCGGCGCGGCCATGCCGCCGAGACCGCGCAACGGAGCCCTGAATGGACCTCGTCCTCGTCCTCGTCACCGTCGGTTTCTTCGCGCTCGCGTGGGCCTACACCCACGGCTGCGAGCGCCTGTGAGGTACCCGCCATGAACTTCGAATACGCCGCCGGCGCCCTGCTGTCCGTGCTGCTCACCGCCTACCTCGTCTACGCCCTGCTCCGCCCGGAGCGCTTCTAGGGGCCCCTCCAATGACTCTCATCGGCTGGTTGCAGATACTGCTGTTCTTCGTGCTGGTGCTCGCGGTGACGAAGCCGCTGGGCAGGTACCTCTTCCGCGTCTTCGAGGGTGACACGCAGCCGCTGCCTCGCGTGCTCGGCCCGGTGGAGCGCGGGCTGCTGCGCCTGTGCGGCGCGGCGGACAAGCGCGAGCAGAGCTGGGTGCAGTACTCCCTGTCGCTGCTCGCCTTCAGCCTCTTCGGGCTCCTCATCACCTACGTCCTCCTGCGCGCACAGCATGTGCTGCCGCTCAACCCGCAGGCGCTGCCGGCGGTGGGACCGGAGCTGGCCTTCAACACGGCCGCCAGCTTCACCACCAACACCAACTGGCAGTCCTACGCCGGTGAATCCACCATGAGCTACCTCAGCCAGATGGCCGGGCTGGCGTGGCACAACTTCACCTCCGCCGCGGCCGGCATCGGCGTGGCACTCGCGCTGGCTCGCGGCTTCACCCGCCGGCCCGGCCCGGAAGGGCACAAGACGCTGGGCAACTTCTGGGTGGACCTCATCCGAGGCACGCTCTACGTGCTGCTGCCCATCTGCTTCGTCTACGCGCTCTTCCTCGTGTCCCAGGGCGTGCTGCAGAACTTCTCCGCGTACCACGAGCTCGCGACGCTGGAGGGTGGCAAGCAGACGCTGGCCATGGGCCCGGTGGCCTCGCAGGAGGCCATCAAGATGCTGGGCACCAATGGCGGTGGCTTCTTCAACGCCAACAGCGCCCACCCCTTCGAGAACCCCACGCCGCTCACCAACCTGGTGCAGCTGCTCTCCATCTTCGCCATTCCCGCCGCGCTCACGTACACGTACGGGAAGATGGCCGGTGACACGAAGCAGGGCTGGGCCCTCTTCGCGGCCATGTCCATCCTCTTCTTCGCGGGCGTGGCCGTCGCGTACGGCGCCGAGTCGCAACCCAACGCGGCCGTGGCCTCCGCGTCGCAGGTGGTTCATGACGGCAACATGGAGGGCAAGGAGGTGCGCTACGGCCTCTCCGCCTCCGCGCTCTTCGCCACCGTGACGACGGACGCGTCGTGCGGCGCCGTCAACGCCATGCACGACAGCTTCAACCCGCTGGGCGGCCTGGTGCCGCTCGTCAACATGCAGCTCGGCGAGGTCATCTTCGGCGGTGTCGGCGCGGGCCTCTACGGCATCCTCATCATGGTGGTGCTGTCCGTCTTCATCGCCGGCCTCATGGTGGGCCGCACGCCCGAGTACCTCGGCAAGAAGATTGAAGCGAAGGAGATGAAGCTCGCCATGCTGTACGTGCTCGTCTTCCCGCTCTTCATCCTCGGGCTGGCGGCGGTGGCGGCGGTGATTCCGCAGGGCGTCTCCTCGCTGAACAACGCGGGGCCGCACGGCCTGTCGGAAATCATCTACGCGTTCACCAGTGGCGCGGCCAACAACGGCAGCGCCTTCGCCGGCCTCAATGCCAACACGCCCTTCTGGAACATCGCCCTGGGCGTGGCGATGCTCGGCGGGCGCTTCCTGATGATTGTCCCCGCGCTGGCCATCGCCGGCAGCATGGTGGGCAAGAAGGTGGTGCCGGCGGGCCCGGGCACCTTCCCCACCAACGGCACCCTCTTCACCGGACTGCTGGTGAGCGTGGTCCTCATCGTCGGCGCGCTCACCTTCTTCCCCGCTCTCTCCCTCGGTCCCATCGTCGAGCACTTCCTCGCTGGCGCCGGAAAGGTCTACTCGCCATGAGCTCCGCTGCCTCGAAGCCGGCGTCGCTCTTCGATGCGTCGCTCCTCAAGCCCGCGTTGTTGGACAGCCTGAAGAAGCTCCACCCGCGCGACGTGGCCCGCAACCCCGTCATGTTCGTGGTGTGGGCCGGCAGCCTCCTCACCACGGTGCTGGTGGTGAAGGACCTGGTCTCGCCCCGCACGGACGGCGCGCCGCTGTGGTTCACCGTGTCGGTGACGCTGTGGCTGTGGTTCACCGTCCTCTTCGCCAACTTCGCCGAGGCCGTGGCCGAGGGACGCGGCAAGGCCCAGGCCGGCGCGCTGCGGAAGATGCGCAAGGACACCACCGCGCGGCGCCTGGTGGACGGGAAGGAGACGCGCGTGCCCGCTCCTGATTTGCGCAAGGGCGACCTCGTGGTGTGCGAGGCGGGCGACCTCATCCCCGGTGACGGCGAGGTGGTGGAGGGCATCGCCAGCGTGGACGAGTCCGCGATTACCGGCGAGTCCGCCCCCGTCATCCGCGAGTCCGGCGGAGACCGCTCGGCGGTGACGGGCGGCACCAAGGTGCTGTCCGACCGCATCGTCGTGCGCATCTCCGTCAACCCGGGCGAGTCCTTCCTGGACCGGATGATTGGGCTCGTGGAGGGCGCGGCGCGGCAGAAGACGCCGAACGAGATTGCGCTCCACATCCTGCTGGTGGGCCTGACGATTGTCTTCCTGCTCGCGTGCGTGACGCTGGTGCCGCTGGCGCTCTACTCGGGCGTGCCGTTGTCGGGCACGGCGGTGGTGGCGCTGCTGGTGTGCCTCATCCCCACGACGATTGGCGGCCTGCTGAGTGCCATCGGCATCGCGGGCATGGACCGGCTCCTGCGCAAGAACGTGCTGGCCATGAGCGGTCGCGCGGTGGAGGCGGCCGGTGACGTGGACACGCTGCTCCTCGACAAGACGGGGACGATTACCCTCGGCAACCGCATGGCCACGGAGCTGTTGCCCATGCCGGGCATCCGCATGGAGGAGCTGGCGGAGGCCTCGCAGCTCGCGAGCCTCGCCGACGAGACGCCGGAAGGGCGCTCCATCGTCACGTTGGTGAAGGACGTCTACAAGCTGCGCCCGCGCGAGCTGCAGGCGCACCACGCCACCTTCGTGCCCTTCACCGCGCAGACGCGCATGAGCGGGTGCGACCTGATTGACCCGAACCCGCGCAGCATCCGCAAGGGCGCGGTGGACGCCATCGTGAAGCACGTGCAGGCGCAGGGCGGAACGGTGCCGGCCGAGCTGACGCAGGCGGCGGGCCGCATCGGCGACGCGGGCGGCACGCCGCTGGCGGTGGCGGATGGGGCTCGGCTGCTGGGCATCATCCACCTGAAGGACGTGGTGAAGGGCGGCATCAAGGAGCGCTTCGACCGCTTCCGCGCCATGGGCATCCGCACCGTGATGATTACGGGCGACAACCCGCGCACCGCGGCGGCCATTGCGCGCGAGGCCGGCGTGGACGACTTCCTCGCGGAGGCGACGCCCGAGGCGAAGCTGGCCCTCATCCGCACCGAGCAGGGCAAGGGCAAGCTCGTGGCCATGACGGGCGACGGCACCAACGACGCGCCCGCGCTCGCCCAGGCGGACGTGGGCGTGGCGATGAACACCGGCACGCAGGCGGCGAAGGAGGCGGGGAACATGGTGGACCTCGACTCCAACCCCACCAAGCTGCTGGAGGTGGTGGAGGTGGGCAAGCAGTTGCTGATGACGCGCGGCACGCTCACCACCTTCTCCATCGCCAACGACGTGGCGAAGTACTTCGCCATCCTCCCCGCGCTCTTCATGGGCGTCTTCCCTCAGATTGCCCCGCTCAACGTCATGGGGCTGACGTCGCCGTTCAGCGCCATCCTCTCCGCGGTCATCTTCAACGCGCTCATCATCATCGCGCTCATTCCCCTCGCGCTGCGTGGCGTGCGCTACCGGCCGCTGGGCGCGGCGGCGCTGCTGCGGCGCAGCCTGCTCATCTACGGCGTGGGCGGCGTCATCGTCCCCTTCGTGGGCATCAAGGTCATCGACCTGATGCTCGGCGCCGTGGGCCTGGTCTGAAAGGAATCCATCATGGTCTCCACACTCGTCACCGCCCTGCGCGCCTGCGTCGTCACCCTGGTGCTCACGGGCGTGCTGTACCCGCTGGCCGTCACCGGGGTGGCGCAGCTCCTCTTCCCCGGCGAGGCCAACGGCTCGCTGGTGAAGGACGAGCAGGGCCGCGTGGTGGGCAGCGGCCTCATCGCGCAGGGCTTCACCCGTGCGGGCTACTTCCAGCCGCGTCCTTCCGCCGCCGGCAGCGGCTACGACGGCGCGGCGTCATCGGGCAGCAACCTGGGGCCCACGTCCCAGAAGCTGAAGGACCGCGTGGCCGCCGACGCCGAGCGACTGCGCCGCGAGAATCCGGACGCGCAGGGCCCGGTGCCGGCGGAGCTCGTCACGGCCTCCGCGTCCGGCTTGGACCCGCACCTGTCTCCGGAGTCGGTGCGCTGGCAGGTGCCACGCGTGGCGAGGGCACGCGGCGTGGCGCCCGAGCGGGTGCTGGCGCTGCTGGACTCGCACGTGGAGGGCCGCACCCTGGGCGTGCTGGGCGAGCCTCGCGTCAACGTGCTGATGTTGAACCTCGCCATGGACCGGCAGTTCGGCCAGCTCCCCACGGAGCCCGAGCGAGGCACGGAGGCGAGGATTGGCGGAAGCCCGGCGCCGGGAAGGCAGTGAGCCATGCAGCCCGCTCTCGACGCATGTCCTCGCTGTGCCCGGTGGCGCACGACACGCTCGTTCACCTGGTACGCCCTGCTGGTCATCGGGGGACTCACCACGCTGGCGGCCCTGCTGGGGGACCCTCCACTCGCGGGGTCGGCGCTGCCGCTGCTCGTCTTCTGGGGCCTGGGGCTGGTCTTGTGCGGCGCCGTGTTCCTCTGTTCGGTTTGCTGCCCATGCCGGCGGAGAAAGGCGGCCCGGGGATGAGCCCCGCCACGCTTCCCATGCATTTCGTTCGTCGCACGGGCATCCTCGGCCCGGCCCGTCTCCCGAGGGCCCGAGGATGACGATGACACGGCGCTCGCGCGCTGAGGACTTCCTGGAGTTGGTGGAGCGGGGCCGGCGCGGCCGGCTCAAGCTCTACATCGGCTTCGCGGCCGGCGTGGGCAAGACGTACCGCATGCTGGAGGAAGCGCACGCGCTGAAGCGCCGGGGCGTGGACGTGGTGCTCGGCTTCGTGGAGACGCACGGCCGCAAGGAGACGCAGGTGTTGGTGGACGGCCTGGAGGCGGTGCCTCGCAAGCCGTACACCTACCGCGACGTCACCGTGGAGGAGATGGACCTGGACGCGGTGCTCGCGCGCAAGCCCCAGGTGGCGGTGGTGGACGAGCTGGCCCACACCAACCTCCCCGTGTGCCGCCACCGCAAGCGCTACCAGGACGTGCAGGAGCTGCTGGACGCGGGCATCAACGTCATCGGCGCCTTCAACGTCCAGCACCTGGAGAGCCTGAACGACTTGGTGGAGCGCACCACCGGCGTCACCGTGCGCGAGACGATTCCGGACAGCTTCCTCAAGGGCGCGGACCAGGTGGTGAACCTGGACCTCGCGGTGGAGGACCTGCACGAGCGGCTCAAGGCGGGGAAAATCTACGCAGAGGACAAGGTGCCCCACGCGCTGGAGCGCTTCTTCAAGGGGGAGAACCTGTCCACGCTGCGCGAGCTCGCGCTGCGCGAGGTGGCCGAGAGCCTGGACCGCGCCACCGCCGGGCAGTCGCCTCGCGAGGGAGACGAGTCTCCACAGAAGGGCGCGGCGTGGGGCCGGGTGCTGGTGGCGCTGTCCAGCTTCCCACCGCGCGCGGCCACGCTGCTACGGCGGGGCTCGCGCATGGCGGGGCGGCTCAACACGGACTGGTTCGTCGTCTACGTGGAGACGCCGCGTGAGGCGCCGCACCTCATCGACTCGGAGGCGCAGCGGCACCTCCTGGCGAACATCGAGAAGGCGAAGGAGCTGGGCGCGGAGGTGGTGAAGCTGCGCGCGAAGGACCCGGTGGAGGCGATTCTGGACTTCGCGCGCTCGCATGGGGTGGGGCACATCATCGTCGGGCGCTCGCACCAGCCGTGGTGGAGGCGCATGCTGGGCCGCGCGGCGGACATGCGTCTGGTGCGCGAGGGCGAGGGCTTCGACATCCACGTGGTGGCCTTCGAGCAGCCGCAGGAGGAGCGCCGCCCATGACGCTGCGGGAGCGGTTGTTGCTGGCACAGGCACCGCTGGCGCTTGCCCTGGTGCTGGTGGGCGTGGTGGCGGTGGCCACGCTGTCGCGGCTGGGGCGCTCGGGTCAGGAAATCCTCCAGGACAACTACCGAAGCGTGCTGGCCATGCAGCGGGTGACGGAGCAACTGGAGCGCATGGACAGCGCCGCGCTCTTCATCGTCGCGGGCGAGCGCGAGCGGGGCGTGACGCAGCAGGCGGAGCAGCGCCCGGTGCTGACCGAGGAGCTGCGGGTGCAGGAGGGCAACGTCACCGAGCCCGGCGAACGCGAGGCCACGCGCCGCCTGGGCGAGGCGTGGCGACGGTATGTGAAGGAGTATGACGCCTTCCTTACGCTGTCCTCCCATGCGGCCGAGCGCGAGGCGTACTTCCAGGCGCTGGAACCCGCCTTCCAGGAGGCGAAGGCGGCGGCGGCGGAGATTCTCGCGCTCAACCAGGACGCCATGGTGCGCAAGAGCGATGCGCTGCGGAAGCAGAGCACGCGGGTGAACACGCTGATGGTGACGGTGGTGTTGGCGGCCTTCGTGATGGGGCTGTTCGCATCCACGTCGCTGACGCACCGGGCGCTGCGGCCGGTGTCGGTGCTGTCGCAGGCGGTGCGGCGGCTGGGGAAGGGGGACTACGCGGCGCGGGCGGTGGTGACGGGGAAGGACGAAATCGCGCAGCTCGGGCAGGACTTCAACGCCATGGCGGAGGCGCTGCAGCAGTACCGGCAGAGCAGCCTGGGCGAGCTGCTCCAGGCTCAGTCCGCGTCACAGGCGGCCATCGACAGCCTGCCAGACCCGGTGGTGGTGTTCGGCGCGGGGGGCGGGCTGCTCAACGTGAATCGCTCGGCGGAGGACGTGCTGAGGCTGTCGCTGGAGGAGGGCGGGGACGTGCTGGGACGCGTGGCCCCCGAGGCGCGCGAGGTGCTGGAGCGCGTGCGCGGGCACGTGCTGGGCGGCCGGGGCGCGTATCAACCGAGGGGCTACGAGGAGGCGGTGCGGGTGCCGCTGCCGGAGGGGGACAGGTGGCTGTTGCCCCGTGCCAGCCCGGTGTACGGCGAGACGGGTGACGTGGTGGGGGCGACGGTCATCCTCCAGGACGTGACGCGGCTGCGGCGCTTCGACGAGCTGAAGAACGATTTGGTGGCCACGGTGGCGCACGAGTTCCGCACGCCGCTGACGTCGCTGCGCATGGCGGTGCACCTGGTGGCGGAGGGCGTGGTGGGGCCGGTGACGGAGAAGCAGGCGGACCTGCTCTTCGCGGCGCGCGAGGACTGCGAGCGGCTGCAGGGAATCGTGGATGACCTGTTGGACCTGTCGCGCATCCAGGCGGGGCAGCTCCAGTTGGAGGTGCGGCGGGTGCCGGCGGAGGAGCTGGTGGACGCGGCGCTGGACGCGCACCGTGCGGCGGCGGAGGAGCGCGGGGTGCGGCTGTCGCGGCAGGTGTCGCTGGACGTGGAGGCGGTGGAGGTGGACCCGGACCGGCTGGGATTGGTGCTGGGCAACCTCGTGGGCAACGGAGTGAAGCACACGCCGACGGGGGGCGAGGTGGAGGTGCGGGTGTCGCGCGAGGAGGGGCGGGTGCGCTTCGAGGTGCGCGACACGGGAGAGGGGATTGCGCCGGAGCAACAGGCGCGCATCTTCGAGAAGTTCTACCGCGCGCCCGGCGCTCCGGCGGGAGGCGCGGGGCTGGGATTGTCGATTGCGAAGGACATCGTGCAGGCCCACGGCGGGGACATCGGCGTGGTGAGCGCGCCGGGGCAGGGGAGCACGTTCTGGTTCACCCTGCCGCAGTCGTGAGCTTCAGCGGTCCGTGATGGGAGGAGGAAGCAGGGCGCGAACCTCCTGGATGAAACCGGGCACGGAGCGGGCCAGTCCGTCCAACAGTCGCTCGAAGGTGATGGGCGGGTTCTTCAGCCTCGATGCCTGCTGGTGCAGCACGTCGAGCATGACCGCTGGCTCCTGGCTCAGCAGGTTCTGCAGGAAGGCGTCAGGAGCTCGCGCGAGCATGTGCCTTGGCAGGTGCTCGGTGAGGACGTTCGCATCGAGGATGACCGGGAAGGGGGCGTGGAGCACGGGCGGGCTCATGACAGCCGCTCGGAGAGCAGCGCCATGCCGCTCCGCGAGGTGACCTCATGAGTCACATGCCGAGCATACTACCTTCCAAATTCCGGGTAGCCTCCTGCCTCCTTCGTTTCCCGAACCATCTCCGCGAGGATGGCGCGGCGCTCTTCATCCCGCTTCGCGCGAAATGCGAGCACGTCCTGGGTGAGGAGACGCCGGTGCGTCCCCGTGCGGTGGAAGGGAATCTTCCCCTCATCGAGGAGCTGTACGAGGTACTGGCGCGAGACATTGAGCAGGTTGGCGGCCTGCTGCGTGGTGAGCTCCTTCTGGACGGGGACGATGGAGACGGCATCGCCCGAGGCCAGGACGGACAGGAGTTGCTGGAGCAGCGTCAGCACGTCCCGGGGAACGGGCAGGGCCTCGTGATTGGGACCCAGAATCGTGAACCTCGGAGTGTCTCCCCGTCCCTGAAGCGTCTCGGTGAAGAGTTTCGCGAGCTGCTGGACTTGCCCCAGGCTTGCCTCGGTTGCCGCGATGGGCTCCGAGACAGGCGCGAGCTCGGTGGAGGGAGCGTCGGACTCGGGCGGGGACATGGGGACTCCGGCAGCGCATGACAGGTTGAATCACTCTGCATAGGATGGGCACAAACGACGCAACCGCAAGTGCCCTTCCTGGCGTTCTCGGAGAAGGGTTGCCGTATCCGACTCAAGTGCAACCCGGCCGTTTCTCCAGCCTCAGATGTTTGCGCCCTCCAGCTTGCTCATCTCTTCGCGGCGTACGGCGGAGGCGGTGCGGACGATGTCGTTGCACGACATGCCGATTTCCTTCTCGGTCACCTTCTGACCGAACTGAGGAAGCACGTTCTTCTCCTCGTCGGCCACGTGGCTCTTCACCACGCGCTCCAGGTCGTTCACCTTGCCGGCCATGCCGTTGATGTCGTTGCGCATGCGGAGCATGTCGGCGATGAGCTGCTTCATCTCCCCGTGCTCTTCCACCGAGTGCTGAATCTTGTCCTCGCCAATCACCCGGCGCGCGACGGGGTATATCCACCGCTCCTCAATCGTGGAGTGCAGCGTGAGCGCCTCCGCGAGCTGGATGCACAGCTCCTTCTTGCTCACGTCGTCCTGCGCGTTCCGGAATGCCTCGAACAGCGCGTCGACCTCGCGGTGCTGCTGAATCAACAGGTCAATGACGTCCACGGATGGGCTCCTTGTCTCGGGTCTGTGCCTTCCAACGGTCCGCACGACCGCCGAGCCTCGCAATCACCGGCTCGGCCGCGCGGGGCCTCGCACGCCCGACACCCGCCACGCCTGTCGCTTCCATCCGGCCAGCAGGCCGAGCGGCTCAGCCCTCTCCCGGAGTCCCCGCCTCGTACTTCTTCCGCTTGCGCCACAGCGTGGACGCGTCAATGCCCAGCACCCTCGCCGCCTCATCCAACGTGGGCGCGGACGTCATGACGCGCAGGATGTGCTCGCGCTCCACCTCCTCCAGCGTGTGCGGCCCACCCAGCGTCACCAGCGAGCCACCCGCCGCGGCGATGCGCTCCGGGAAGGCCTGCGGCTCCAGCACGTTCGCCGGCCAGACGATGAGCGCGCGCTCCATCGCATTGCGCAGCTCGCGCACGTTGCCCGGCCAGGCGTACGCCAGCAGCATCTTCTCCGTCGCGGGCGACAGCTCCGGCACCGCCCGCTGCGCTGCCTTCGCGAAGAAGGCCACGAAGCGGCGCGCCAGCGGCAGCACGTCCTCCGGCCGCTCGCGCAGCGCCGGCAGCTTCACCTCGATGACGTTCAACCGGTACATCAGGTCCTCGCGGAAGCGTCCCGAGGCCACGTCCTGCTCCAAATCGCGGTTCGTCGCCGCCACCACCCGCACGTCCGCCTTGCGCGTGCGCCCCTCGCCCAGGCGCTCGAACTGCTTCTCCTGGAGGAATCGCAGGAGCTGCGCCTGGAGCGCGGGGCTCATCTCCGCGACCTCGTCCAGGAACAGCGTGCCCCCTTCCGCCTGCTCCACCCGGCCCGGCTGGTCCTTCACCGCACCGGTGAAGGCGCCGCGCACGTGGCCGAACAGCTCGCTGGCCAATAGCTGCTCGGACAACGTGGGGCAGTTCACCGTGACGAAGGGCCGGCGCCGCCGCGCGCTCATGGAGTGCAGTGCTCGCGCCAGCACGCCCTTGCCCGTGCCGCTCTCGCCGCGCAGCAGCACCGCCGCGTCGGACGCCGCCGCGCGCGTAATCAGGCCAATCGCCGCGTGCATCGCCGGGGAGGTCGTCTCCAGCGTCGCCTCCGGCACGGACTGCGCGAGCTGTCCCTCCAGGCTCTCCAACTGCGACGACAGCTCGCGGTGCGAGCGCGCCCTGTCGAGCACGTGCCGAATCTGTGCCGGCGTGAAGGGCTTGGGCAGGTAGTCGCGCGCACCGCGCCGCACCGCCTCCACCGCCGTGTCGAACGTCGCGTAGGCGGTGATGAGGACCACGTCCAGGTTGGGGGACTCGGCGAGCAGCTTCGGCAGCAAATCCAGTCCGCTGGAGGTGCCCAGTCTCAGGTCCACGAAGGCCAGGTCGGCAGGCCCCTGGGCGAGCGCCGCCAGGGCCGCCTCGGCGGTGGCTGCCTCGCGCACCTCGCACCCGAAGCCCTCCAGGCACACCCGCAGGGTGGTGCGGATGTTGCGTTCGTCATCCACCACCAGCACCCGCATTGGGCGCTCACCGGCCACCGGCGTCACGTCCGTCCGTGCATCCATGCGCCAATCCTAAGGTGCATCCCGCGCGCCGGGCCGTGCCATGTGCCGGGCCCGAGGGAACTCGCGGACTTCACTCTGCCCGTTCGCCCTCGTGCCCTGTACTTCGCAACCGAGAACGCAACCTGCCTTGCGGTTTGCAACCCGCTTCGTCCCGATGACGTCTCGTGCACACCCTGGAAAGTGGTGCTGGCATTGCCGACCGTAATGCAGTGAAACAGGCGGGGTATGCGTCTGACTGGGATGATGTCCGGAGGGCCGCCGCCCGGGGAGGGTGGCGACGACAACATCTTCACTAGGGACCGTCCGCCCTCCAGTGGAGAGAAGCGGGTCCGCCAGGCAGTGGTGGTGGGCGTGGTGTTGCTGGTCCTCCTCGGCGTGTGGCTGTACCTGCAGGGCGGGGAGAACCGGGCCCTCAACGCCATGTCCCCCGCACAGCGAGCGGCCTTGTTCCAGGAGACGCGCGACAGCATCCGGCTGATGTGCCTGAGCGACGCGGGCGTGAAGAAGGCCTTCATGGCCCGCTGCATGAAGCAGGCGGACTTCCTCACCCGTTTCCCCGAGTGCGACGAGGCGTGCAAGCGGGAGATTGAGCCCATGCTGCCGCCGCCGTCCCGCTGAACGCACGCGCGTGATTCCCGACGGGCCGGCCACGCTGGAGCCCGGGAATCAGGCTCCGGAGCGAGCCGCGAGCGCGGGAGTCCTGAATCCGGTTCCGCTCCCCGCGCTGCCGGATGCACGACGTCCGGCGGACACTCCTTGCCAGATGCACGATGCGCCCCATCCACGAGGGCGTCTCTCCTCGGGCGAGTGGGGCGCGCTCGCGGCATGGCGCTTGCGATGGTGGTGGGGTGCATGCGCCTCTACCTCGTCGACGTCGAGCCCACTCCACCTGTTCCTACCCTTGATGACGAAGGGAAGGTGATTCGCGGCCCTTCGCGTCTGTGGTGGGCGGCCGTGCTGGGGGCGCTCCTCTTGGCGGGGTTGTTGTTCGCCGCCGCCGGGTGGCTGGCGTCCGAGCGCCGGGCCATCCTCTCCATGGATTCGTCCGCCCGCGAGCCCCTCTTCCAGCAGACATGGGAGGGCTTCGAGCAGCTTTGCGTAAAGGGCTCGCCGGACTTGTTCGCTGACCGCTGCCGTGAGCAGGCCCGCTTCCTGTTGCTCTTCCCCGAGTGCCAGGGCGTCTGCCTGGAGCAGGCCCGCCTCCGCACGCGCGCCTCCCGCTGAGAAGGCGCCAGGGCTTCATGAGGCATCTCTCCCGCGTTTCCGACGGGCACGAGCTCCGCGCCGGAGCGCGAGGTCTCCGGCGCGCCTCCTTGTCCGAGGACCCGATGCGGCCTCGTCTCCCACGGAGGGAGCAGGGACGCGGGCGGCCCGTGCGCTTCGCAAGGCGGCATCGTGCGATTCGCGAGGGTGCCCGGCGCGAGAGGCTCCCAACTCGTTGGAATCCCGGCTCCTGGCGTGGGGCGGAGGCGGCACGCAACCTGCGTAGGCATTGGGCAGGCCCGGGGAATCGATGCCTCCGGCCTGGAGGACTCATGTGGTTGCCGGTATTCGTGAAGTCGCTTCGCTTGTTGCCCCAACCGCCCGTCGAATCCACGTCCTGGGAAACCAACCTCAAGGCCGTGCACCTGCTGGACGCGGAGGGACTGGTGGAGGCGCGCATGCGTGCCGAGCAGGTGCTCGCCGGAGCGCGCCAGTGCCTGTGCTGCCGAGGTCTGCTGGCGCACCTGTTCGACCGGCTCGGCTCAACGCTGTTCCTGGATGACGACCCGGAGCAGCTCGCACAGGCGTTCGACGAGGACGAGCGCGACCTCTTCACCCCTCGCGTGCTCGCCGCGTGCATCGTCCTCCGCGGGCGTGAGCGGCTGGCGCCCACCGGCTGAAGCGGCGCGTGCCGAGCGGCGACTGGGGATACATCTTTCGTGCGGGCGGCGCTCGCCGTCAGGGGAGACGGAGCATGCTGTGGTGGACGGACTTTCTCGGGATGGACGCCATCCGTCCGGCTCTGGAAGGACGCAACCGGGCGGAGGTGCTGGCGGAGTTGCTGGCACCGCGCGCGGAGGTGCCCGCGCATGAGCTGGCGGCGCGGCTGCTGGAGCGTGAGCGGCTGGGCAGCACGGCCATGCCTGGAGGCGTGGCCGTTCCCCACTGCCGGCTTCCGGGCGTGCCTCGCATCGTCACCTGCGTGGGCATCCACCGGGGCGGGCTGGCCTTCGGCGACGCAGAGGACGGACTGGTACGAATCTTCGTGGGCGTGGTGTCTCCGCCGGACACGGCGGGCCTGCACCTGAATGTGCTCGCGCGCATCGCCAGCATGCTGCGCGAGGCACCCCTGAGGGAAGCGCTGCTGCGCGCGCCCTCGGCCACGGCGATTCACGCGCTGCTGGCGGGAGTCGAGCGGGACCTCGTGGCCTCGCGGACGGAGGCGGCCCAGGCGAGGTGAGTCACGGCCGTAGTGCGAGTCGGCCAGCGGCCGTCAGGGCGCGGACTGCGACGAGAGCTCCACGCCCTCGGGCTTCTCCTGGACGCCGAAGCCGTTGGCCCGGGCCCGCCGCAGCGTGAGTTGGTACAGCGCGGCCACCTTCGGGTCCTTCTCCGCGCGACGCTGGAGCTGCGCGAGCCGCTCCTGCCACCACTGTCGCGTGTGGCCTCCGCGCACCTCTTCCACCTCGGTCGCGCTCGACGGCAATGAGGAGGCCAGCGTGGCATTGCCCGCGAAGACGGCCGCGACGCCCGCAGTCTCCGCGTCCGCGCCGCCTCCCTCGCTCCACTGCTTCGCCACCTTGCCCTCCGCGTCCCGCCGCACCCACCACCCCGAGGGCCTGCCCTGGTTGTATGCGCCCTCGACCTCCACCAGCCCGGACTCGAACCAGCTCGCGGCGCGGCCGTGTGCCAGGCCCTGTTGGAACTGCCTGCGCGACTTCGGACTGCCGCTGGCGTGGAACGTGGTGCTCGGCCCCTCTCGCTTGCCGTTCACATACGCTTCTTCCAGCGCGAGCCGCCCTCCCTGCCCGTACAGCCGCCACGTCCCGTGCGGCAGCCCCCGCGCATAGGTCCGCTCCTCCCACCGCGCTCCCTGCTCGCTCCACGTCTGGAAGGTGCCGTGGGGCTGGCCGTCCTGGTACTCGCCGCTCGCGAGCAGCCGACCGTCCGGGGCGCGCACCTGCTCCCGCCCGTGTCTCCGCCCATCCGGCAGCACGCAGGCGCTCATCCGAAGGCCGCCCGCTTCCAAGGTGCGCCGCAGCGCTGTTCCCTCCGCACACGCCCGTGCCTCGGTCCGGGAGAGTCCGCTTCCCACCAGCACCGCACCGGTGGCAACCAGCGCCCCCACCCAGACGCCCTTCAGGCGCGAGTGCGACGGCGCGGCCGTGCGTGCCCGCGCGCTCGACGCTCCGGGCTGCGCGCCGGCACGCAGCAGCGCCAGGAGCGCCCGTCCCACGCCAGCCATCACCACGGCGAAGGCCACCGCCGACAGGGCCCGCAGGCCCCAGGCCGCCGCGGGCAGGACGAGTCCTCCGGGCCGCCGGGCAGCGATGGCCAGCAACACCACCGCGCCCACGTGCAGCACCGCGGCCACCGCGGTCCTCTCCCTCAGTCGCGTGCGGAGCCCGGATGACCGGGACTCGGCGGCCCGCCCCAGCTCGCCCAGGACATACGGGCCGCCCACGAGCTGCACGCCGGGTACGAGCGCCAGCGCCACGCCCTCCAGCACGTCCCAATTCAGCGGGGCCCGGGCCCGCGCCGCCAGCCGGTGGCCGACCCACAGCGCGAGCGCCACCAGCACCCAAGGCAGCAGAGCGAGCAGCCAGGCGGAGGCAGGAAAGAAGTCCGACGGGGCCCGGGTGAGCACCGGCGCCAGCAGGGCCACGTCCAGCAGGGACGGGAAGCGCTCGGGCAGGGCCGCCTGCGCCACCAGCACCCCGCCCGCGCCCACCAACGCCGTCACACCGAGGAGGAACAGGCCCCGCACCCCTCCGGGGCGCTCACCCCCCACGAGCGCGCCGCAGTGCGCGCAGCGCGCCTCGGACGAGGACAGGGGGTGCTGGCAGGAAGGGCAGGAGGACGGAAGGGGCGCGGCCATGATTCACTGCGCAGCCTGCCTCGTCTGTCCTTCCCTTTTCCAGTCCCCCGCTTCATGCGCCTTTCACGCTTCGCGTCTGTCTTTTCCACGACCCTCGCGCTCTTACTGCTGGCGCCTGGCGCGCTCGCCGCGCCTTTCGAGGTGGAGACCTTCCGCCCCTCGGCCCAGCATCCGCTGCTGCTGCTCGCGCCGCGGGAGTCGAGCCAGTCGACGCTCACCATCATCTTCGACGTGGGCGCCGTGGATGATGGCCTCGAGCGCGGGCTGACGCGCGTCACCCAACATACGCTGCTGCACGCCAACGCGCGGGTCGACTACGAGAAGCTGGCGCTCTCCCTCTACGGCGCCGCGGCCACGTTCGAGATGTACACCGGGCTGCACGAGAGTCGCTTCACCCTCACCGCGCCCTCGGGAGAGTTCAACGCGCTCGCCCGCACGCTGCTCACCGCCATCCTCTCGCCGCGCATCGAGGCGGGGCGCTTCGAGACGGCGCTGGAGCGGGCCGGCAATGACTCACAGCCGCTGGACCCGGGTGTGTGGCTGGAGTTGCTGCTGGTGCGCACCCTCCTGGACGAGCGCCGCTACAAGCAACCCGGCCTGGGCTCGCTGGCGAAAATCGACGGCATGCCCGTGGAGACGGTGCGTGAGCACCTGTCCAAGCTGATGGCGCCGTGCAACGCCACCATCCTCGTCACCGGGCGATTCGATGCGAAGGCGTTGCGTACCCTGGTGTCGGGCATGCGTGGAGGGGTGCCCCACCCGCAGCCGCGTCCCAAGCTGAAGCTGCCCTTCAAGCGCCAGGCGCCGGCGCCTCGCGAGGTGCAGGTGCTGGCCTATCCCATCCGCATCGAGACGCCGGGCCACGCCGCGGCGGCGCGCGTGCTCGCCTCGCTGTTGGAGGAGCGGCTCTTCCAGCGGTTCCGCAACGCCGGGGCGGGCTACGGCTTCGCCTCCGAGCCGCTCTTCACGACCACGCTGGATGCGCTCGCGCTCATCCTGCCGGCGGCGGAGAAGTCGGGCATCGACCTGGGCCCCTTCCTGCGCGAGGAGGTCCGCGCGGTGAGCGAGGGCCAGTTGGAGCCCGGCGCCTTCGAGCGCCACCGGCAGTCCACCCTCGTCCGGTTGCGGCTGGCCGACAAGGACCCGCGCCGCGTGGCGGAGGAGCTGCGCGCCGCGCGCCAGCGGCCGGCCTGGTACGGCCCGGCGCTTCCCGAGGCGCTCGCGTCGCTCACCCCGGAAACCCTGCGCGAGGTGGCCGCCTCCTGGCTGCGCGAGGACTCCACCATCCAGCTCCACTTCGTCAACCGGCCGGAGGCACGGGAATGAGCGCGCATCTCTTCCGGGCCCTGTCCGCGGTGCTGCTGCTCCTCTCCACGTCCGCCCTGGCCAGGGGGCGGGGCGGTCCGGCGCGCGTCACCACCCGCGTGGAGCAGCTCCCCGACGGCGGCGAGCTGGTGCTCTCCCTGCGACCCGGCGCGGAGCAGGCCTCGCTGCACTACGTGGTGCGCACGGGCTCGCAGAAGGACCCGCGGGGAAAGGAGGGGCTGGCGCACCTGCTCGAGCACGTCATCTTCCATGGCAGCCACGACGTGCAGGGCGAGGACTTCCGGCAAGCGGTGAAGGCGGCGGGCGGCGACATCAACGGCTTCACCAGCGCCCACTCCACCACCTTCGTGTTGCAGGCCCCCGCGGAGGCCTTCCTCCCGCTGGCGGAGCAGCTCGTGCGCATCGTCACCAGTCCGGTGCTCGACCCCCGGCGCATGCAGCGCGAGGTGGACATCATCCGCACCGAGCGGAGGTACTTCGGCCAGGACCCGGGCTTCCGCGAGCACCTGGAGGACTCCCTCTTCACGGGCATGGGCTCGCGCTCCATCCTCGGCGACCAGCAGACGCTCGGCGGAATCTCTCGCGAGGACCTCGTCGGCTTCTACACGCGGCACTACGTCCCGGCCAACACCAGCATCGTCGTCACCGGAGGCGTCGAGCGCGAGCAGGTGCTGGAGATGCTCGAGCGCGCGGTGCTGCTGCCGCCCTCCCTGCCCGGCGAGTACTCGCCCACCCCGGTCGCTCCACCGCTGCTGCCCATCGAGCAGACCACGCGCGCGGCCATCAGCCTCATCGCCTACGGGTATGCGGTGGCGCCGAAGGACCTGGGCACGTGTCCTCGCGCCGCGGCCCTGCTGCAGTTGCGGCTGCTGCGCTCGCTGCACATCGAGGAGCCCATGGCCATGGGCTTCCAGGTGGAGTGCATGTCCCTGCGCGGCAATACCTTCCTCCTGGCGCTGGCCTTCAGCGCGTCGCTGCACGCCAGCACGCTGCCGGACCGGATGCAGCAGGCCTTCGCGCAGCTGGCGAGGCAGCCCCCCACGGCCGCGGAGGAGAAGCGGGTGGACCAGCACCTGAAGCAGGAGCGCGCGCGGATGGCCGAGGACGACCTGCGGCGGGGCGAGGCGCTGGCGGACGCGGTGGCGCAGCCGCATGCGGGGGCGCTCAACCCCGCCCTGTTGCTGGTGGAGCCGCCCGCCCGCCTGCCGCGCAGGGCCGTGCAGGACTTCGCTCGCCGCACCTTCACCTCCGAGCGCCAGGTGGTGGTGAACTTCTCGCCCTTCGCCGGCTGAAGGCCCAGGTCCTTGTCGGCTGGAGGGCTCCGCCCGGGCTGCCGGTGAAGACCCGCTAGACTGGCTGCATGGCGAACGCTGGCGACGACAGGGCACCGACGGGGCCGGGGGCCGCGCCGGGCGACATGGCCACGATGGATGGGGTGCTCCCCGCTCCGGACCGGAGCCGGTTGCTCCCGTTCTCCGACTGGGACCGCTACGAGCTCCTCGAGCGCCTCGGCCAGGGCGGCATGGGCGAGGTCTTCAAGGCGAGAGACCGCCGGCTCGGGCGCATGGTCGCGCTCAAGTTCATCCGGGACGCGGATACGGAGCGCGCCGACCGCTTCCTCCAGGAAGCGCGGATGCAGGTCCGCGTCGACCATCCCCACGTGTGCAAGGTGTTCGAGGTCGGCGAGGTCGACGGCAGGCCCTACATCGCCATGCAGCTCGTCGCGGGGCAGGGGCTGGACCACGCCGCTCCCGCGATGTCGCTGACGGAGAAGGTCCAGGTGATGCGCGACGTCGCCGCCGCCGTCCACGAGGCGCACCGGCTCGGCGTCGTCCACCGGGACCTCAAGCCCTCCAACATCCTCGTCGAGCGGCACGAGGGAGGCCGCTGGTTCCCCATCGTCGTGGACTTCGGCCTCGCCTACGACGACGCCCGTGGCCACGGCCTCACCCATACGGGGGCGCTGCTGGGCACGCCTTCCTACATGGCGCCGGAGCAGGCCCGGGGAGACCTGACGCACATCGACCGCCGCACGGACGTCTACAGCCTCGGCGCCACGCTCTACGAGCTGCTCACGGGCGTGACTCCCTTTGCCGCCGCGACGGCCGCGGAAGTCGTGACGAAGGTGCTCCAGGAGGAGCCGCCCTCGCCGCGCGCGCACGCGCCGGACCTGCCGGGTGATTTGGAGACGCTGGTCCTCAAGTGTCTCAACAAGGAGCCGGAGCAGCGCTACGCGTCCGCGCGCGCCCTCGCGGAGGACCTGGGACGCTACCTGGATGGTGAGCCCATCCTCGCGAGGCGCCCGAGCCTGCTGTACCGCTGGCGGCGCCGCGCGCGAAAGCACCGCTCGCTGGTGGCGGTCTCCGCGCTGTCGCTGGCCAGCATCCTCGTTCTCTCCGTGCTGGGCGCGCGCTCGTGGCTGGAGGCGCGGCACACGCGCGCCCAGCTCGCCACGCGCGCCCGGCTGGCCGAGCAGGTAGGCCAGCAGGTGAAGGAGATTGAATGGTTCCTCCGCACGGCCCATGCCCTGCCCCTGCACGACACTCAACGAGAGCAGCAGCTCGTCCGCGAGCGGATGGCGCGCTTCGCGTCGCGGGCGACGGAGCTGGATGAGTACGGCAAGGCCTTGATTCACTACGCGCTGGGACGCGGCCACCTCGCGATGCAGGAGTTCGAGCAGGCGCACGCGGAGCTGACCCGGGCGCGCCAGTCGGGCCTGGACTCACCCGAGCTGCACTACGCCCTGGGCCAGGCGCTCGGCGCGAGGTTCCGCCAGGAGCTGGAGGACATGCGGCGGGGCGGCGACAAGGCCTGGGTGGAGAAGCGCAAGCAGGCCCTGGAGCAGGAATACCTGGTGCCCGCGCTCCAGTCCCTCGAGCGCAGCCGCGAGTTGGAGCTGGAGTCCCCCGACTACCTCGAGGGCCTCATCGCCTTCTACCGCAAGGACTACGACGCAGCGGCGCGGGCGGCCGCGCGGGCCACCGTGTCCGCGCCGTGGATGTACGAGGCCCGGAGGCTCGCCGGAGACGTGGCCCTCGCCCGGGCGGTGGAGCGGCGGGAGCGCGGGGACTACGACGCGGCCCGGGCGGGGCTCGAGGAGGCCGCCACGCTGTACACGCAGGCCCTGGAGGCGGGGCGGAGCGACGCGAGCAGCTACGAGGCCCTCGCGCAGACCTGGCTGGAGCGCGTGGACGTGGAGCTCGACCAGGGCCGGCCCGCCCGGGATGCGCTGGAACGCACGCTCGCGGCCACCGACCAGGCCGCCCGCGTCGCGCCCCACCGCTCCATGTCCTACCGGCAGCGGGCCTACGCCCTGATGCGCCAGTACACGGTGGAGAACACCCAGGGGGCCGTCGATAAATTGGAGCCCATTCTCACGGATTGGATTGCCTCCGGGCTGCGCGCGGTGGAGCGGGCTCCGAACGACGTGTATGCCCATGATGCGCTCGCCATCGGCTACTACACGCGCGGGCTCTACGAGTGGCGGAACCAGCGCGACCCCCACCCCTCCTGGGATGAGGCCATCGTCCGGCTGGAGCGCGCGCTCCAGCTCCAGCCCGACTATCCGTGGGCGCTGAACGACCTGGCGCTCATCCACTTCAACAAGGGCAGCCACCTCCGGGAGCATGGTGGGGACCCCCGCCCGGAGCTCGCGGAGGCGGCGCGATACTTCGAGCAGGCCGCGCGGGCGGACCCTCAGTACCTCTATGCGTCGTTCAACCAGGTGCACGTCTACAACGCGCTGGCCGAATACGGCCTCGGGCGCGGGCTGGACCCCGAGGAGCACGTGCGCAGGTCCATCGAGGCGGGCGAGCGCAGCCTCGCCATCAATGCGAACTACTCCCCGGCGCTGGGCGGCATGGCCTCCGCGGAGCTGATGCGCGCGCAGTACCTGCTGGAGTCCGGAGGGGACGTGCGCCCGCCGCTGGAGCGCGCCCGTCAGCAGTTGGAGCGCGCGCTGCGCACCAACCCCACGGACGGACGCAGCCACCTCCACGTGGCGGAGGCGCACCACCTCGCGGCGCTCCAGGCGATGCGGGACGGCGGCAATCCCGCCGCCGAGCTCGAAGCGGGCCGCGCCGCGCTGGAGCGGGCCTACCAGGGCACGCCCGGGTGCGTCGACTGCCGCGTCGTCGGCGCGCGGGTGGCGCTCACGGAAGCGGAGTGGGCGGGACGGCAGGGCCGGCCGGGCCTGCCATTGCTGAACAGGGCGCGGGCCGAGGCCCAACGCGCCGTGGACATGGTTCCCTACTTCGAGGCCCACCAGGAACTGGCGCGCGTCTACTGGCGGCTGGCCCAGGCGCTGCCGCCCGCCGGAGCGAGCGCGGCCATCGCGAGCGGCCTGGACCAGGTGGAGCGGGCCCTGAAGCTCGATGGGAACCTGGCGCAGGCCCACCTCATCCGCGGGGGCCTGCTCCTCCTGCGGGCCCGGGGGACGGAGGGCCTCGCCACGCGCCAGGAGGCCGCGCTCCAGTCCCGCGCCGCCTTCGCGCGGGCCTTCGAGCTCAATCCGCTGCTGCAGCCGCGGCACCGGGCGCTCGCGGGCGAGGTGGAGGTGCTGCTGGCCCGCCTCGCCGCGAGCCGGGGACAGCGCTGAGTCAGGGCGCGGCCTTGCCGGTGATGATGCGGTGGGGCTGGATGTCCGCCGCGGTGCAGGCGGGGAGCAGGGGCAGGGCCTCCTGGTTCCAGTACTCCAGGTTGAAGAGGTCCGGCCGACGCTGGTTGGACGGATTGAAGCAGACCGCACCCGTGATGTCCCAGATGGCCTCGATGTTGCCCTGCTCGATGCTGAGCTTCGCGAAGTTGAGGACGTCGTCGCGGATGCGGATGTCGGTCCCCTCCACCGTGTAGCTGTTGAAATCCTGGTACGGGTGCGTCTTCGGGTGGGCGAAGTAGGCGGCGCGCTTGCCCTGGATGCAGGCGCCGAGGAACAGGGTCGATTTCCCCTTGGGCTCGAGCGTGGGGTTCCAGGGCACGTAGTCCCAGTTCTCCATGCAGGAGACGATGGCGCCCGAGACGCAGGCCACTGTGACTGAGCTCGCGGAGGCGTTGATGACGCCCGTGGCGCCATTCACCTGGTGCGCCGGCAGGACGGAGAGCGCGAGCGGCGTACTCTCGTTCTCGGGGATGTCCTGCGAGTTGCCCGGCAGCGAGCAGTAGAACCCGGCGACATTCCGCCTGGGGTTGGCGTACCTGGCCTGATAGCGGAAGAGCTTGAGCTGCGTGTCGGGCCTGTCAGGGTTGGGCGCGCCCGCGAGCGCGACCTCCGTGAAGGTGAGCTCGAGGGCATAGGCGTCCGGGCTGTTGACCGTGAAGAGCAGCGTCAGCTTCGGCAGCGTCGAGCCCACCACGTGAGCGGGATTCACCGCGCCCTGGAGCAGGTAGGTGAAGCCGAGCCGGGACGTGCCCGGCACGGTGGAGGGCTCCACCTTGAGCAGGTTTCCCTTCTTGTCGCCGTCGTAGCGGACCTGGATGGGAGTGCTGAGGACCACCGTGTCCTCGGCTCCGGACCAGAGCCGCCCCTTGAGCCGCACGCTGCTCACACTGTCCCCCCTCGCCGGGTAGTTCTCGAAGGACTCCGGGCAGAAGCGCAGGTTGCTCGCGGGGTCGACCCAGAGGCAGTAGCTGCCGGTGTTGGAGACGTAGATGCCGGGACCGTTGGGTTTGTCCGGGCAGGCCGTCCCGCCGGGACAGTGCGTCTCGAGCTCGCTGACCTCCGGAGTCCCGCCGTCCGTCGCCGTGTCCGTGATGCTTCCGTGGGCCACGCACCCCACGAGTGAGACCAGGATGGCCATCAGCGCCACCGCGCTCCGCTGGTCGAGTCCGTTCTTCATGACCGTTCCCCCTTCCGTGCTGTTCGCACTCCCATGCGGCCAGGTCGCGGAGCACCGCCCCCCAGGCGGCGTCCGTCCTGGCTCGCTGGAGGCGGATTGCACGAGGCGTGCCCGCGCTATCACTCGCGCGCCGCGCGTGGGCGGGGAAGCTGGTATCGCCGCGCCTTGAACTTGAAGGTCCGCAGCGGCATGCCGATGAGCTGCGCGGCGCGGGTCTGCACACCGCCGGCGGCCTCCAGCGCCTCGAGCATCCTTCGGTACTCCAGCTCGCGGACCTCCTCGGCGATGGGACGGAAGCTCGCGGGGGCCGTGTCCGGGGCGGGCGCCGTGGGCGGGGGCGGAGGGGCTTCCTCTTCCGGAGGCCGCTGGAGGGAGTCCGGCAGGTGCGAGGCCTCCAGCAGGGGGCCCGTGGCGGTGGTGGCGGCGTACTCCATGACGTTCTTCAGCTCGCGCACGTTGCCAGGCCACGGGTGCGCGCGGAGCACGTCCATGGCGGCGGCGGAGATGCGCGGCGCCGTCCTGCCCGCGCGGGCCAGGGCCTCCTGGAGGAAGCGCGTGGCCAACAACGGCAGCTCGCGGGGACGGTTGCGCAGGGGCGGCAGCACGACGACGGAGGCGGACAGGCGGAAGAAGAGGTCCTGGCGGAAGCGGCCGGCCTTCACCTCGTCCGCGAGCACGCGGTGGGTGGCGGCGACGATGCGCAGGTCCACCGGGCGCTCGCGTGAGTCTCCCAGGCGGGTGATGCGCTGCTGGTCCAGCGCGCGCAGCAGCTTGGCCTGCACGGAGAGCGGCAGCTCCGCCACCTCGTCGAGGAAGAGCGTGCCCCCGCTGGCCCGCTCCAGCAGGCCCGCCCGCGAGGCCACCGCGCCGGAGAAGGCACCCCGCTCGGCGCCGAACAGCTCGCTCTCCACGAGGCTCTCCGGCAGGGCCGCGCAGTTGAGGGAGATGAACGGTCGCTGCGCGCGCGGCGACCAGTGGTGCACGGCCCAGGCGGCGTTCTCCTTGCCCGCGCCCGTCTCGCCATGGATGAGGACGGGGATGGGGCTCGATGCCAGTCGCCGGAGCAGCTCGAAGAGGCGCACCATGGCCTCGTCCGCCACCATCACCGAGCGCTCTCCGAGCGCGAGCTGGTACAGGTCCGGGCCGCTGATGCGAAGGCCTCCGGAGGGCGCCGTCAGGGCCACCGTCCTCGCCGCGGAGATGAGGGTGTCCGCGTCCAGCCCGTCCTGCGGAGCACAGGCCACGCCCGCTCGCACCTCGGGCGCCAGCGGGACGAGGCTCTCCAGCATGGGTTGGACTACTTCCTCCGCCTCCTCCGCCGTCAGCTCGGGCAGCAGGACGAAGAGCTGCGTGGGCCCGCCCCGGCCCACCAAATCCATCAGCCGCAGGCCACCGCCGAGCGCGCGGACCAGCTCCGCCAGGGGGACATCCGTGGGCCCCAGCGCCAGCGCGACGACGCTCAGCGCGCGCTCGTAGCGCAGCACCCGCTCCAGCTCCTCCGCCAGCCTGTCCCGCAGCGGAGCGGCATCCAGCAGGAGCCGCTGCGGCGGGGGGATGTCCCTCCGGTGGAAGACGAGCGTGACGTCTCCCAGCATCACCACGTCTCCGCTGCGCAGCACCTGCTCGCCGGAGATGAGCTCGCCGTTGACGCGGACGCCGTTGTGGCTGTCGAGGTCGGTGATTCGGGCCTCGCCTTCCACCACGCTCAGCCGGGCGTGGCGCCGGCTCACCGAGGCGTCCTGCACGAGCAGCTCGACGCCCGCGCCGCGGCCGATGGTGAGCGCGCCGTCGCGAGGCAGGGGCACAATCGAGGACGAGCTTCCCTCCATCACCAGCAGGGAGAGGCGTCCCGGCTCGCCGGGAGCGGCGCGGCGCTGCTGGCCCGCATCCACGGTTTCTTTCGCGCTGGGGGGCTCCATGGGGGAAGCAAACCACGGCAGGCCCTGTGGGCGGGGCAATGATTGCCCCAGGGGCAAGACCTGCCTCGCGCGGGCCCACGCGAAGGGCAGTCATTGCCTCTCATGCGCGAGTGGGGCGGCGCTCCAGGGGCATGAGCCGCTGGCAGGCCGGCTGCAATGGCCGTCCCCCGCGGGCGACCTCACGCCCGGCTTCGCAAAGGACACACACAATGAAGGCACACTCTTCCAGCCGCCCCGCGTCCCGGAAGTGGGCCGTGGGGCTCGTGCTGGCCGCGATTCCTCTCTTCGGCTTCGACCGGGGCTGCGTCACCTCGCCCCAGACGGACATCCTCGTCACGAGCGCCTCGACGAACGTCCAGGGCTACATCCAGCGGTTCGACGACAACACGCTTCAGTGGCAGGAGAACATGGCCGGCTATGCCCACCTGCGCGTCAACGGGGGCGGGTTCATGGTGTGGGACCAGACGGACGCCAACAACGTGTGGCAGCAGTCAGGGGTGCCGCTCTCGCTTGGCGTCAACGTGCTGGACGGCGAGACCTGGCGCGCGACGCCCAACGGGAACGTCATCGGCAGCATCGATGCCTTCATCCTCGAGCGGAAGAGCGACCTCGCGGCCAATGGCAGCCAGCCGGTGTTCCTCGACTGGTCCGCGTCCGGTGTCGACGCCGAGCTCAAGGCGATTGCCACCGGCACGCTCAACGGGCCGCTCACCGCCGCGCAGCAGACAGCCTTCGTCAACGACGTGAAGGCGGGCGTGGCGAGCTTCTTCGCCAACGCCTACGCCGGAACGTCCATCACCCTCGCCAGCGCTCCGGGCGTGGGCGTGCACACGGTGAAGTTCCTCATCGGCAACAAGCCCAGCCTCTTCGGCGTGTCACCGGGGGACTACAAGAACACCAACAAGACGCAGACGTCGCAGGTCTACATCGACACGTTCCGCACCGTGCTGGTGGACCGCCTCGTCTCCACCACTCCCGCGGAGCTCACCGACACGCTCGCCATGCGCGTGAAGGACGTGTCGACGGCCATCGGCCGCACCGCGGCACACGAGGCGGGCCACAGCTTCGGCTTGGTGTCCGAAGGCATCACGCGGCTGCACGGCTGCGACAAGTCGCACAACTGCGACGCCTACGACGACGCGAACCCGTCGGACCGCTTCGACGTGGGCCACCACATCATGGACCCCGGCGGCAAGTCGCTGCTCTACGCCCGCATCGGCCAGGCGAACCCGACCACCCGCGCCACGAAGACGCCGTACTTCGAGCGCTACGGCAAGAGCTACCTGAAGCTCATCCACCCCTGATTCCAGACGAGGCAACCCATGAAGACGCAAGTCCTGTTCAGCTCCATTCTCTGCATGGCCCTCCTCCTGGGCGCGGGCAAGGCGCTCGCGTTGGACACCCCTCCCGGAGGCGATGCGCTCGGCCTCCAGTTGGTGGCCTCCCAGTCCACGGTCATCGCGCAGCTGACGTCCAACGACGGCACGGCGATGGGCTTCACGACGTCGGTGCAGCTCACCGGCCAGACGCCCACCCAGTTCCGCCTCGTGCATGACACGTACACCGCGGACGAGCGGCTCGTGCCGGGCAACTACTACCTGCTCTTCCTCTCAATGGATGCCGCGGGCGGTCTCCAGCTGGCCGCAAGCGCGTACTCCATCGTGGCCGCCGACCCGCAGGAGGCCGAGAGCTACCGCGCGGCAATCGCCAACTACCAGCGGACCTGGAGGGACCCGCAGGCGTTCAAGCCGGTGGCGCTCGCGCAGCTCGACGCGACCGTGCCCTACCTGCGCTACAGCGCGATGGCCGACCTGTCGCACCGGGGGCTCTTCACCGCCGCCGACGGCGCGCTCCTCTCCCGGCTCGCGGCCTCGAGCACCTCCGCGCAGCCTGACGTGCGCAATCTCGCGCTGCGGCAGCTCGGCGGTCTGGGGCTCGTCGCGTACGCGGAGCAGCTCGGCGCCGTGCTGGGCAACGCGGCGGAGCCCACCTCCATCCGGCTGGCCGCGCTGGACGGCCTGCGCTTCATGGGCCGCGCCGACGTGATTCAGCGTCAGGCGGCCTCCGTGGGGAACAGCCCGAGCCCCAAGCTGAAGGTGCGCCTGCTGGAGGCGCTGGAGCAGGCGCAGCCGCAGTAACTCCAGGCTCCAGTCCAGGCGAGCCGGCCAGGCATGAAGACAAGCGCCTCCTGCCCCCGTCTGGGAGCAGGAGGCGTGCTGGCGCATGGCGGTACGCCATGGCTCGCACAGCCCCGAAGCCTCAGGAGGAGGCTCCGCCCGCTCGGGGAGAGCGCTGCTGCTCCAGGTGGGAGGACCTCCCACCGGACGGAAGCGGAGGCCGGATGATCGGAGCCCCAAAGGGGTCGGACCGCACCCCATCCTGGGACTCTTCGTCTTTTCGCGGCCCTCGGAATGCTACGGGTTGTGGGGGCTTAGCCTTGAGGTGTTCAGTTCGGTATCCTACGCCGCGCGGCGGATCAGCGGTCCGCCCGGGCAGCGGGGGCTCCTCTCATTACGGGCCCGCGGAAGGATGGCGACATGTGCTGGCGCAGCAGGCCCTGCTCGGGGCCCCGCTTCAATTGCCGGGCTCTGACCGGACGTCATGGTCAGCGCGCGGCGTGCTCGGGGACCGCTCACGGTAGGGAGGGCGCCCGGTGCGTCTGAAGCTGAAGTTGATGCAGAAGATGATGGTGGTTCCCGCCGTGGCCGGCGTGTTCCTGGTGGCGATTCTGGTGGCGTTCGTGACGCTGGGGCTGCTGTCGGGCCGTGTATACGAACGCATCAACACCTCCCACGTGCCGGCCATCGAGCTGAGCCGCGAGGTGAACCTCCGCTACCCGGGGTTGCACCGCGGCGCCATGGCCGAGGTGGCTCGCAAGTCGGACGGCGGCATGGAGCCGCTGCGCACCGAGGTGAAGGACCTGCAGGCGAAGCTCGACCTCGCGCGCGAGGTGCCCGGCGGGAAGCCGGAGCGCGCCGACACGCTCAAGGCGGCGCTGGCCTCGTACTGGTCCGACGCCGAGCAGGCCCTGTCGCTCGCGGTGAAGGGTGACGCGCAGGCGGAGGCCGCCCGCACGAAGCTCGAGGCCTCGTACCAGTCGCTCCACACGTCCTTCCAGCAGGCCGCGGAGGAGGACGCGAAGAACATCGACGCCTCCTATGAGGAGTTGAAGGGGCTGCAGGTCACCATGCAGGTGCTGGTCATCGTGCTGGTGGTGGCGGGCATCGTGTCGACGGTGCTGCTGGCGCTCTGGCTGCACCGCCAGGTGACGGTGCCGCTCAACTCGCTGACGGCGGTGGCCACGAAGATTGCGCAGGAGGGAGACCTCACGCAGACCATCGACGTGAGCGCGCAGGACGAGGTGGGCGAGCTGGCGCGCGGCTTCAAGGTGATGGTGGACCGGCTGCGCAGCGTGCCGAGCACGATTGCTTCCGTGGTGACGGACCTGTCGGCGGCGGCGGGCCGGCTGACGCAGGCCAGCCAGGAGCAGGTGAACTTCCTCACCAACCAGTCCCGCAGCCTCACCGAGGCGAGCACCACGATTGCGGAAATCGCGCAGACGTCCAGCATGGCGGCCAGCCGCGCGGAGATGGTGCTGAAGGTGGCGGCGCAGGCGGACGCGTTCAGCTCCTCGGGCCAGCAGTCGATTGAGCAGAGCGCCGCGGGCCTCCAGCAGATTCGTCAGCGGGTGGGCGCGCTGGTGGGCAGCATCGCGCACCTGAGCGACCAGGCCGTGCACGCGGGTGAAATCATCAGCAGCGTGAAGGACCTGGCGGACCAGTCCAACGTGCTGGCGCTGAACGCGGCGATTGAAGCGGCGCGCGCCGGGGAAGAGGGCCGCGGCTTCGCGGTGGTGGCGCGCGAGATGCGCTCGCTCAGCGGTCAGTCGCTGCAGAGCACGCAGCGCATCGGGAAGATTCTCCTCGAAATCAACCAGGCCATCCGCTCGACGGTGTCGATTGCGGAGGGTGACAGCGAGAAGATGGAGGAGGGCATCGAGCAGGTGCTCGCCTCGGCGAACACGCTGAAGGAAATCACCACGGTGGTGCAGGAGAGCAGCCAGGCCGCGCGGCAGATTGTGGCCTCCGTCACCCAGCAGAACGCCGGCATCGCGCAGATGACCGAGGTGATGACGCAGCTGTCGTCGATGATGGCCGACGTGGTGACGGCGACGATGACGGCCGAGGAGGCCGTGGTCTCCATCAACACGTCGCTGGGTCAGCTCAAGGACCTGTCCACCACGTTCCGCGTCTGAGCCGGCGAGGCAGGGCCGTGAGGGTGCCACCGTGCGAGGTGGCACCCCGGTCCGCGACTGGGCGTCTTACGGGCCTTCGGGGCCCGGGTTGCCGTTGCCGCTGTCGGCGACGTAGCGCCACTGGCCGTCGGGCTGGCGGCGCCAGACGGAGAGGTACTTCACGTGGTGCGTCTCCGACTTGCCGTCGGGGCCCTTCGCGACGGAGACGGCTCGGCCCACGGTGTAGGCCAGGTCCCCGGAGCTGGCCGCGCCGCCGAGCTTCGGCTCCCAGCTCAGGTTCACCTGCTCATGGGTGAAGGCCGCGTAGCCCTGCTTGATGGCGTCGTGGCCGAAGAAGCCGCCGGGGCCACCGGGAATCACGGCATCGGGCGCGGCCCAGGTGATGAAGGCGATGCCCATGCCCTCGCGGACGGACTGCGCGGAGAAGGCGGAGTCGGCGGCGAAGGCCTCCGCGAGCACGTCGGAGGGAGCGGCCGGCGTCGCTGCCGGAGGCGTCACGGTGGAGGTGACGGAGAACGTGGGAGGCACGGCGAGAGGACCGCGAGCCTTGCCGAGCACGGCGGCCGCGAGCTGCCATGGACCGTCGGAGGTGCGCGTCCACACGGTGAGGAAACGCTGGTAGCGCTTGCCGGGCTTCGGCTTGGGTGGTGCTCCGGGCGCTCCGGGCGAGGCGCTACCGGGCGCGGAGGCGGGCGCAGACGCGGATGCGGCCTGAGGAGCGACTGCTCCCGGTGCGCCCCCGGTCGAGTCGAGCAGAATCTGCCCCACCGTGTACCCCATCCGTCCGTCCGCGCTGATGTCCCAGATGAGGGGCTCCGCGCTGAGGACCCCATCCCGCTCCAGCGGCTCGGCGGACAGCTTCGCGCGGATGGCATCGGCTCCGCGCAGCGTGTACGCCCCGTCGAGCAGCAGCAGCGCATCTCCAGCGGCGGCGGACGCGATGCCCTCCGCGGAACCCTTCTTCGCCATCGTCTCGGTCCACGCGACGTTGGCGGCGCGGAGCGACTCACGCGCCTCGGCCGGTGACAGCGGCGCCTTCGCCGTGGCGACTGCCTCCGAGGTTGGTGCTTGCCCCGACGCGCCCGGGCCAGCGCACGCCGTGGTGACGAGTGACACGAGGACAACGGCTCCCGCGAGCTGCTGCTTCATGACTTCCTCCTGGATGTCTTCACGCTCATTCGCCCTGCATCAACCCGGTGATGCGGCCGTCATCGTGCACGGTGATGCGCCGCGCGGCCGGCTCGCGAGGCAGGCCGGGCATGGTGAGGATGTCGCCGGTCAGCGCCACCATGAAGCCCGCGCCCGCGGACAGCCGCACCTCGCGCACGGTGAGCGTGAAGCCGCGAGGCCGCCCCACCTTCGCCGGGTCATCCGAGAGCGACAGGTGCGTCTTCGCCATGCACACCGGCAGCTCCGCGCCGCCCAGCTCGCGCACCGTCTGCAGGTCCTTCTGCGCTCCCGCGGTGAACGCCACCTCGTCCGCGCCGTACACCGTGCGGGCAATCGCGCGCACCTTCTCCTCGGGGCTCTGCGACAGCTCGTACAGGAAGCGGGGCTTGGGCGGCGCCGCGTCCGTGCGGTCCAGCATCTCCAGCACCTTGTCCGCCAGCTCCAGCGAGCCCTCGCCGCCGCGCGAGAAGCCCTCGCACACGGCCATCTCCACGCCGCGCGCCCTACCGAACGCGCGCAACTCCTCCAGCTCCGCCTCCGTGTCCTGCGGGAAGCGATTCACGCACATGACCGCCGGCAGGCCGAACGCCGCCACCGATTCCAGGTGCTTCTCCAGATGAGCGAAGCCGCGCACCAGCGCGTCGCGGTCCGGCTCGGCCACCTTCGCCGCCGCCGCGCCGCCGTGGTGCTTCAGCGCGCGCAGCGTCACCACCAGCATCACGCCTCGAGGCCACACGCCCGCGCCGCGGCACTTGATGTCGAGGAACTTCTCCGCGCCCAAATCGAAGCCGAAGCCCGCCTCCGTCACCACCTCGTCCGCGTAGGCCAGGCCCATCCGCGTGCCGAGCACGGAGCTGCACCCGTGCGCGATGTTGCCGAACGGCCCCGCGTGCACCAGCGCCGGTCCGCCCTCGCGCGTCTGCACGAGGTTGGGCATCAGCGCGTCCTTGAGCAGCGCCACCATGGCCGCCGCCGCGTCCACGTCCTTCGCGCGCACGGGCTTCCCGTCCGGCGAGTGGCCCACGACGATGCGGCCCAGCCGCGTCTCCAAATCCTTGAGTCCGTCCGCGAGGGCGAGGATGGCCATGACCTCGCTGGCGGCGGTGATGTCGAACGCGGCCTCGCGCGGCACGCCGTGCGCCTTGCCGCCCAGGCCGACGATGACGTTGCGGAGGAACCGGTCGTTCATGTCCATCGCGCGTCGCCAGCGCACGCGCGTGGAGTCGATGGCCACCGGCGAGCCGTAATACACGGCGTTGTCCACCAGCGCGGCGAGCAGGTTGTTGGCGCTGGTAATCGCGTGCAGGTCGCCGGTGAAGTGCAGGTTGATGTCGGCCGCGGGCTCCAGGCTGGCCTGACCGCCGCCGGTGCCTCCACCCTTCACGCCGAAGACGGGGCCCAGGGACGGCTCGCGCAAGGCGGCCACCGCGCGGCGCCCGCGCTTGCGCAGGCCCATGGCCAGGGCCACGGACATCGTCGTCTTTCCCTCGCCCGGAGGCGTGGGGTTGATGGCGGACACGAGCACGAGGCGGCCCTGCTTTCCGCCCTGCGTCTTCAGTGCGTCCAGTGACACCTTGGCGCGGTTCGTGCCCCACGGGAGCACGTGCTCGGGAGACAGGCCCAGCTCTGCGCCCACTTCGGCGATGGGTCTCAGCGTCATGCCGGGACTCTCGGCGCGGCGGGGGCGGATGTCCAGGTCAGCCGCACCTGCGTGCCCTACGTCCGCCACCCCCGCCCACGAGGAAGGGCGGGGCGCGAGGATGTTCAGGGCACTTGGTCGGCAGTGAGGACCAGCGCGTGCTCGGCCAACGCCACGTCGCTGGGGGTGAGCCGAGCCTCCTGGCCGTTGACCATCTCCAGTCGCAGCCATTTCGCTGTATCGGGTGGAAGCGTTGCAGGCCAGCGGCCCTGCGTGGCCCGAGCCACATCCGCCTGCACGAGCGCGATGAGCGCGGCGGACTGGAGCCGCTGGGTGTCGAGGGGAGAAAGCTCGTGGTGATACTTCAGTGCGCTCACCGCGCCCGGGTAGCCCGCGAGCAGCGAATGGCCGGCATCGATGCGGGCGAAGGCACTCCGGCGCTCGTCGGGCGGCAGGTCCGCCATGGCCACCATGGCGTCGAACATGGAGACGTTGCGCCGCCAGACGTACCGTCGCAGCAGCGGGTGACCGAGTCGAGACGGGAAGTAGAACCACCCTCCCCGGGACTCGACGAGCGCTCGTCCAGAAGAAGGCAGCCGGGCGAGCGCCTCCGGTGGGAGGAGATCCGGACCAAAGGTCGCCAGTTGGTGGAAGACGGATTCCTCACGTAGCAGGGCGGAGAAGGGCGGAAGTCCCTCCCGCAGTCGCTGAAGGCGCACCAGCGCTTGACGCTTGGATTCCAAGGGCGCTGCGTCCAGGGCCGCCGCGCACGGACGGTAGGCGAGCTCCTGGCTCTCGGCGGAGAGCACTCCGCCGTGCAGCGCGCCCCCAAGGCTCAGCTCCCGGCTCAGCGCCAGCGCATCCAGGCACGTGTCCACGGCCTGCTCGGGTCGTCCCTCTGCCAGGAGCAGGCGCGACTCCAGTGCGGCCAACTCCACCACATGCCCGAGCGCGGACAGGCCGCTCTCCTGGAAGGAGGCGTCCGTTCGGCTCAGGCTGCCAAGCCCTACGGGAAGCCCGCCTGCCTCCGCGTGGGTTGCAGCGAGGACATGGCGCATCACCTCCCTGCTCTCTTCAAGCACCTTGCGGCAGGCGGGCGGCATTGTCTCGAGAGGGGTCTTGCCGGAGGCCACTTCGCGACAACGCTCGCGGAGTGCTTCCAGGACGCGGTGCCGGGCCTCAGCAGCGGCTTCGTCTCCTTCCTCGAGCTCAGGAACGGAGTCCGGCACAGGCCTGGGCAACTCGAGCACCGCGGGCAGCAGTGGCCCCACGGACTGGGCGAAGGTGCCCGAGGTGGGCGGGGAGACGTGGGAGGGGCGCGGGTGGGCAGCGCCCTCGAAGGCGTTGGCCTCGCTCACCAGCCGCTCGATGAGCGGGCCCGTGCGCAGGAGCAGCCAGAGGAGCACTCCGGCACATGCGGGGATGAGGACGAGCACCCAGCATCCCATGGTGCGAAGCGAAAGGCGCGACACAGAGCGACTCTATCCTTTCAAATGGCGCTCAAGTAAGTCGAGGCAATGAACTCATCCATCCTGTTCCTTGTGGCGCTTGCCTGCGTTGGGTTCCTGAGCACGGGATGCGCTTCTGGGGTCGTCACGGGACGAATCAGCCCAGAACATTTCCAGTTCACGACCGTCGTGAAACCTCGGAAGACCGATCCTTATGGATGGCGCGCCGTCTGTATTCATGGGCGTATCACCCATGGAGACTCAGGTGCGAGCGATGTCTGCAGGTTCGAGGTAGGCCTGCCGGTATTCAACGAAGAGCGGGGCGAGATTCCGCTCGAGGAAGCCCAGCAAACCGCTGCGGAGCTGGCCAATAGCGCCAGCTACAGGGTCCTTTCGCAGGCTCACCCGGGAGAAGTGCTGGCCGTTCTATGCCGCGATTTCCAGTCGCTCTATGAGGAGTTGCTGAATGATTGGATCAAAGGCGCTCGGGTGAGTCGGTGTATGACCAAAGGAGTGAAGACTGTCCATTTTGGCCCTTCCGACGGATATGAGCCATGAGCCACTCCATGAAAGAGGAACTCATTCAGATTGCGCGTGCCCACTACCCTCCAATGCATTCCAGCGGCACAGCCGAAAGCCCTACGGCCGACCTATGGAGCCCAGAGAGCCAGCGTTGGGAGGATGCCTGGGATAGGGCCATGGACTGGAAGGAGTGCGATGCTCTCATTCATGCGGTACAGGCCGCGTTTCCAGGACATCGGGCGGGGAGGTTCATCCAACCGAGAGTCGTGGCTTGCCTCTACTGCATCCTGGTCCTGGAGCCATCCGGCCCCGAAGGCGCGCGGACGCGCACGCGCATTGTGGGGGCCATCAGCGTGCTGGCGCCAATGTATCTGGTCTACGTGACGACAGAGTCCTTGGACGCTGCGGGACGCTCGACCCGCTCACAACCGTCCTTCGAGCCGCGAGCCGCGGAGCGACTTTATACGAGCACGCTGTCACGGCTCATTGAGCAGCACCTGGGTTATCGCGCGTTTCCACTGGAGCTGGCGGATGTCCCGCTTCCGGATATTCGTGTCGATTTCCTTCATTCGGAGCAACCCACGCTGTTGACCGCGCTATTTGCCAACCGCCTTGAAGACCTGCCCTGAAAGCAATTGATTCATGCCGGGACTCTCGGCGCGGCGGGGGCGGATGTCCAGGTCAGCCGCACCTGCGTGCCATGGGGCTCGACGGTCTCGATGGAGATTCCCCACGAGAATCGCCGGGCCAGCCGCTCCACCAGCGACAGTCCGATGCCAAAGCCTTCCCTGCCGGGCTCGACCTTGCCAAAGCCGACGCCCGTATCCGAGAGGGTCCACGCCGTGGGCTCGATGTCGATGGTGATGCGCCCCTCGCTCGTATAGGCGAGGGCGTTCTTGAGGAGGTTGCCCAGCATCACCTCGGCCACCGGGGCGGGAATGGGTGCCACGACTTCCCCCGTGGATTGGATGGTGACCTCCACGTCCTCGCGCTGCCGCAGATGCGAGTACCGTGAGACGAGCTCCCGCGAGACACCGAGCAGCTCGCAGCGCTCCTCGGTGCCGCCCTCCCGTGCCAGCCAGAGGATGCCCTCCGTCAGCAGGCCCATCTGGTGCACCGCTCCGCGCAGGCGGCCAAAGGTCTCCGCGTCTCGCGGCGGGTCGAGCTCCAGGATTTCCACCGCCCCCAGCGCGACGGCCAGGGGCGTGCGCAGCTCGTGGCTCGCGTCGCGGTTGAAGCGCCGCTCCCGCTCCAGCAGTTCCTGGATGCGCGCGTCCCGTGCTCGCAGCGCGTCGAGCAACGCGCGCACCTCCGCCACGCCTCCATCATCGTCCGGAAGGGCCGAGCCCTCTTCCCGCAGCCGCGCCACGAGTTGCTCCAGCGGCCGACCCAGGCGGCGGGCCACGATGCGGCCGAGCAGCCCGGCGGCCAGCAGTGCCAGCAGTGCGCTGGTGAGGAGCAGGCCCGAGGTACGCCGGAGCTGGGCCGTGGTGCTCGTCAGCGCGGTCACGTCGAGCGCGACGTACCGGGGACGCCCGTCCGCCGCGTCGGGGCGCACCGCGACGTGGAAGTGCCCATGGCCGTCGGTGGCAATCTCGTATTCACCGCGGCGGGCATCCTCGGACAGTCGCGCTCCGAGCCAGGGCGGCAGCGAAGCATGGTCGGCATACGCGGCGAGGCCCGGGAGGTGCCCCGGCTCGGGACGGTCCGCTTCGGCGGCGACGAGCCGGTTGAAGAGGGTGTCCTCAAGGTCATAGCTGAAGAGCGTGAAGAAGCCCCCCATGAGCGCCAGCGCGAAGGCAGCGGACAGCGCCATGGCGCGCAACAGCAGGTCACGGACCGTTCTGGAACCTGCTCGCATCCAGGCTGTACCCCTCGTTGCGTCGGGTGATGATGGCATCGTCGATTCCCAGCGAGGCGAGGGCCTTGCGCAGGGCGTAGACGTGGGTGCGCAGCGCGCTCGACTCCGGAGCGTCCTCTCCCCAGAGCCGCTCCGCCAGCGTCGGCGCGGAGACGGATGCGGGCGCGGCCTCCATCAGGAGCCTGAGTACGAGGGCCTCGGTGCGATGGAGCCGGACGGTGCGCCCGCCGCAGCTCGCCTGTCCGCTCTCCGGCTCCAGGGTGAGCCCACCCAACTGGAGCCGCCGTCCGCTCGGAGGAACGGGCCGGCGCGCGAGGGCTTCCAGGCGCCAGCGCAGCTCCCGCAGGGAGAACGGCTTGACGAGGTAGTCATCCGCGCCCGCCTGGAAGCCCTGCTGCTTGTCCTCCAGGGTGTCCCGGGCGGTCAGCATGAGGATGGGGACGAGCCGTGGCGCGAGCTGCCGGTAGCGCTCGCACACCTCGATGCCGCTCATGCCGGGCAGCATCACGTCCAGCACGATGACGTCGTAGGGGTGAGCCAGCGCGAGCGCGAGTCCCTGAGGGCCCGTGGCCGCGAAGTCCAGGACGAAGTCCGGCTCCAGGAACCTCGCGATGTTGGCTTGGAGGTCTCGATTGTCCTCGACGACGAGCACGCGCATGGAAGCAGGCGCCGGAGACGGGGAGGGGGGAGCTCCCATCCGGAACGGGGCGGGATGCTACCAGTGGCTGCGTCAAATGAACGTCAGCCGGGGATTGACGCGGCGTTGACCCGCGCGGCGGCAGTGTCGGTGCCCTCTCTTCAAGGAGGAGTCTCCGATGTGTCGCTCGCTGTTGCTGGCAGTATGGTTGCTCGCCACCCCGGTGGCCCTGGCTTCCACTCCCCCTGTGCCGATGGAGGTCCAGGCCGGGGATGGAGAACGGATTCCCGTAGTGGTGCTGGCGCCGGAAGGAGACGCGGCGAATCCGCCCGTGGCCGTCCTGCTGCATGGCCTGACGCGCAGCAAGGAGGACTGGCTGGCGGATGCGCCTCCCACGTATGGCGGAGCCCTCGCGGAGCACCTGCGCAAGTCTGGCTACCGCGTCTATCTCATGGATGCGAGGCGGCACGGAGAGCGGGCGACTCCTGACGCGAAGCCCGGTGCACTGGCGAAGCGTGCACATGCGGGAGACACCGCGCCGTACCAGGCGATGATTGTGGACACCGTGCGTGATGCGCAGGCGCTCCTCGCGAAGGTGCTTGCCGGGAGCAAGCCGCCGCGCGTGCTCGTGGCCGGCTACAGCATGGGAGCCCAGGTGGCGCTCCTGCTCGCCTCACGCGAGCCGCGCGTCACGCATCTGGTGACCATGGTGCCGCCGCACGTGGACCCCGTCCTGGGGGACGCCGCGCCGGTGAATCGGATGGGCAGTGTGCACCAGTCCTGGCTGCTGTTGACCGCGGCGAAGGACCCATTCTCCACGGCGGAGAACAACCGCGCGCTGTTCGAGGCGGCGCCCGGCAAGCGCAAGGTGCGCAAGGAGCTCGACAGCGGGCACGCGTTGCCGCGCGAGTACCTCGACGAGGTCCAGCGCTGGTTGCGTGAGATTCGCTAGGCCCTTCGCGTGGGGCTGCCGTGGTGGCGTGGGCCTGGCTCTTTAGCGGGCCCGCGCCTGGAGGCCGGCCATCACCGTGTCGAGCAGCTCGCCCGGCAGCCGCTCACGCTCCGCGCGGGTGAGCTGGAGGGCCCTCTCGATGAGCAGGTTCCGCGCCGCTCACCCGTGCGGCATGGCGGTGCGCCACAGCATGGCCAGCCCGAGCCCGACGAGCGTCACGCCACACGCCGTCTCCAGCAGTCGCACCCACGCCGCGCTCAGCATCCGGCGCAGGGCGGCGATGAGCCCCGCGCAGACGAAGCACCACGCCAGCGAGGCGGCCATGAAGCCGCCGAGGAAGGTGGCGAGGTGCAGCGTCCCGGGCGCCTCGCCCATCAGCGCCGCGACGGTGCCGGCCGCGCCGGACCAGTAGATGACGTTGAGCGGGTTGCCCACGGACATCAACGCTCCGGCTGTCATCGCACCACGGTCGTCGCGAGGCACCGCTGCCTCCGTTGTCCGGCCGCGCCACGCGTCGCGCAGTGCCTGCGCCCCCAGCCCGATGAGCACCGCCGAGCCGGCAACCGAGAGCGGAACGCGCGTCACCGGAAGCTGGAACAGCATGCCCACGCCCGTCAGCCCCAGCACGGCCCAGAGCGCGTCACCCACGAGCGAGCCGACCTGCACCGCGAGCGCGGGGCGGAAGCCGCCCTTCAATCCCCGGTGCAGCGATTCAGCGAAGACAGCGCCGGGCGCGGCGTTGAAGGCCAGCCCCAGCACGAAGGCGTAAGCGAAGATGTCCAGCATGTCTCCATCCCGAGCAGCAGTCGGGACGGATTGAGCCGTGCGGGCAAGCCCGCCGTCTTGTCACCGATTGATGTGGCGAGCGCGGTACGCCCCGGGCGTCATCCCGGTCAGCTTGCGGAACAGCTTGTGGAAGTGCGCCTGGTCCGCGAAGCCCAAATCCAACGCCACGTCCAGGATGTCGTCGCCCCGGTGCAGGCGCCGCCGGGACTCATTGATTCGCTCCTGGAGTTGCCACGCGCGCGGCGGCAGCCCGGTGGCCTTGCCGAAGGAGCGCACGAGGTGCTCCACCGTCATGCCCGCCTCGCGCGCCAGTTCTGTCAGTGGAGGCATGCGCGTCAGGTCCTCGCGCAGCAGCGAGGCGACCCGTGCCAGCCGCGCGTCCTTCCTCGCCACCGCGCGCTCCGTGGCCGCGCCCCCCGCGTCCCTCGCGAGCCGGCCCGCGAGCAGCACCAGCCGCTCCTCGACGAGCGCGGGAGTCTTCGCTTCGACCAGTCCCCGGAGCATGCGCTTGAGGCCCGCGTCGTCGGACAGGGGTCGCTGGAACTCGACGGGAGCGCCGATGAGCTTCTCGAAGGCGGTGGGAGCCACGTACAGGCTGAGGCTCGACCACGTGTTCCCCTCGGTGCGCACGGTGCAGGGCTGCACCTGGCCGGGGTTGTAGAGCGGAAGAGAATCATCGCGGTGCGCCGCGGTGTAGTGCGAGGCGCGGTGTCTCGCGAAGTCACGGGGGCACGCGTGTTGGGACGAGGGCCCGGTGTGTCTCGCGAAGTCACGGAGAGGACATGCCGCGTTTGGCCGTCAGGTCGGGCTTCTGGCAGCGTCCCGGATTGGATGAGCTCGACAGCCGCTGCGTCTCTTCGCCTTCAGTGCGGTCCCTGTGTCCTTCGCCCGTGGCGGCGTGGGGACGAGCCCGCGCTCGTGCGCCATGCGGACAACCGCGCCATCTGGCTGAACCTGCGCGACCTCTTCCCGCATCCCTACCGGCTTCGAGACGCGGAAGGGTGGGTGGCCTTCGCGTCGGCTCAGCGTCCGCTGGTGAATCTGGCCATCGAGGTGGATGGCGAAGCCTCGGGAGGCATCGGGCTGGTGCTCGGCACGGATGTCTCGCGCTACTCGGCGGAGGTGGGCTATTGGCTCGGCGAGTCGCAGTGGGGCCGGGGCATCGTCAGCGCGGCGCTCGAGACGTTCTGCACGTGGGCCTTCTCCGACTTCCCGCTGCTGCGCCTGTTCGCTCTTCCCTTCGCCGACAACGCGGCGTCGTGTCGGGTGCTGGAGAAGGCGGGCTTCCAGCGCGAGGGCGTCATGCGGCAGGCCGCCGTGAAGGACGGGCGCGTGCTCGACCAGGTCCTGTATGCGCGGCTTCGGCCCGGAGGCGCGGCGGAGCTGGGCCTCCAGGTGTCCCGGCCCTAACGCTGCCGTGCCATGCGCAGGCGCCACAGCGTCAGCGGCAGGCCCACGCCCGTCGCGGCCACGAGCCACGGCCACGCGCCCGCCCGCGCGAGCAGCGTGTGCACCGACTCCGGCGCCTGCGCCACGAGGAGGAACGCGGCGGTGGCGAGCACGAACACCGCGAAGCCCCGGCGCAGCGAGGCCGGCGACACGTGCCCCGCGAGTCTTCCACCCACGAGGCTGCCCGTCATCGCCGCCACCAGCACCGCGCCGGTGAGGGCCCATGGGAGCTGCACGTGGCCCAGGTGCCCCATGAAGCCCGCCAGGCACTGGAGCGCGATGACCACCAGCGACGTGGCCGTGGCCACCGGCGTGGGCAGGCCCACCAGCGCCAGTGCGGGGACGATGAGGAAGCCGCCGCCCGCGCCCACCAGCCCCGACAGCAGGCCCACCGCCATGCCCTGCGCGAGGACTCGCGCCACGGGCAGCGTGGGCTCCACGGGCGTCACCGTGCTCGCGGGAGCCGGAGGTGCCTCCTTGCGGCGCAGCATGGCCACGGCGGCGGCCACCATGACGCTCGCGAAGAGGAGCAGCAGCGTGGTGGAGGGAATGAGCTTGTTGATGCGCCCGCCGAGGAACGCGCCCACCATGCCGCCCGTGCCGAACACGAACGCCGTGCGCCAGCGCACCCGGCCCGCTCGTGCATGGAACAGGGCGCCGCTGGCGCTGGTGACGCCCACCACCACCAGCGACATCGCGATGGCCGTCCTGGGCTCCACGCCCAGCACGTACACCAGCAGCGGCACGGTGAGGATGGAGCCGCCGCCCCCGAGCAACCCCAGCAGCACGCCCACGAACAGTGAGGCGGCGATGCCCACGTACAGCATCAGCCCCGCCCTTCCGGCCGAGCGACGGCGAGGAGGTCGCGACACTCGCGCAGCAGCCGCTCGAAGCCCGGGGTGTCGCGGACCATCGCGGGAGGCGAGGCCTGGAGCGTGTCCAGCAGCGCGGTGAGGGACTCGCGCGACGGGCCCTGTCCGTAGATGGGAGCCGGCGCCTCCGGCGCGACGGCGCGGTGCAGGCCCACGAGCAGCTCATCCAGCACTCGCCCCAGCGTGGGAGGAGGTCCCGCCGTCGGCCGCACCACGGGCAGCTCCGCGGTGTTCCACGCGAGCATTCCACCGCGCAGGTTCATCACCCGCGTGAAGCCCAGCTCCACGAGCTGCATGGCCGCCTTCGCCGAGCGCGCCCCGGAGCGGCACACCATCAGCACCTCCGCGTCGCGAGGCCAGTCGGCCACCGCGCTCCGCACGGTGGCCAGGGGCACCAGCCGTGCGCCGTCGATGTGGCCGAGGATGCCGTCGAACTCGGTGGGCTCGCGCACGTCCACGCGCCGGAGCGGGACGGTGGCGGGGAGCGTGGCGAGCTGGTGCACGTCCGCGTCTCGGTAGCCGGCGGGGTTCGGGGTGGCGATGTCGAACAGGGTGGGCATGAGAGGGCTCCGTCTCGCGTCCCCGAGGGGCACGAGCAGGCGGTGGATGAAGCGTTACGGCCCGTGCCGGAGTGACCGCGGCAGGGCCTCGAGATGGGTCGTCCTCCTTGCGGTGGTTGCCGCGCAGGAGGTTTGTGAATCAGCCGTCGGGAGTCACACGGGGCTCGCCTGCTTCACGCTTGCGGCTGCGGCGCGATGGCACCGCACGCGCGGTTGGCGGGCACTGCCACGTCCAGCTTCTTCGGAGGTGGGAGCTGGCGGCTCTTCATGAAGGTGATGAAGTCCTCTCGCGTCCTGCCCGCGAGGCGCGGGTTGTGGCGCTTCTCCTCGCCGATGGTGGACAGCGCGTGGCCCGCGTAGTCGTGGCCCGGGTACACCACGGTGTCGTCGGGCAGCGTGAAGAGGCGGCCGGTGATGGCGTCGTAGAGCTGGCCCGCGTCGCCATTCTGGAAGTCGGTGCGCCCGGTGGCGCGGATGAGGAGCGCGTCACCGGTGAAGAGGCGGCCCTCGCAGAGGAAGCTGAGGCTGTCGTCGGTGTGCCCCGGCGTCTCCAGCACCTTCACCTCGAGGCGGCCGAGGCGAACCACGTCCCCATGGGCCACCTGCCGATTCACGCACGGCGCGCCCCGGGCCGAGGCCGCCACCGTGGCGCCCGTCCGCTCGCGCAGCACGCCCGCGCCGGTGACGTGGTCCGCGTGCACGTGCGTCTCCAGCACCAGCACCAGCTTCAGCCCCAGCTCCGACAGGAGCTTCAGGTCGCGCTCCACCTGCTCCAGCACCGGGTCGATGAGCGCCGCCTCTCGCGTGCCCTCATCCGCGAGCAGGTACGTGTAGGTCGAGGTCTCGGCGTCGAAGAGCTGCCGGAACAGCATGGTCCCACCTCATTCGCGAGTTGTTTCCTTCACCCTGTTGCGAGCACCGTGCCAGCCGCCGGAAGTCGCACCCGGAGGGGGCTCGAGGGCTGGCTTCCATCTCGGGCCGAACAGGCGCTCCGTCCCGAGGGAGGTGGCTGCCTCGACGGATGCGCTCCGAGAGGGCGAAGCGGCACGGCACCCGGGGTGACGCACGGCGGCAGGTGAAACAGTGTGAAACACCGGCTGAAACAGTGGGTCACCCCTCGACGGCGGCGCTCTCCTCGCGAGGTGCGGGGTCGCGATGGCTTACGCCCGCCTGCCGCGGCGGTGCGCTCCACCGTCGCGGCAGCAGGGGCGCATGCGGCTCACTGGCCGCCCTCCTCGCCCATGTCCCGCAGCCGGCGCCACAGCGTGACGCGGCTGATGCCGAGCAGGCGTGCGGCCTCGGAGCGGTTGCCTCCCGCCTGGGCGAGCGCTTCACGCACCCGCTCCGGGAGCAGCGGTGCTTCCGGAGACACGGGCCTGGCGGCCACTGGCGCACGGGCGCGCGGCTCGGAGAACTCAGGCGGCAGGTCGGACTCGCGCACCATGGGCCCCTCCCCGATGACGTACGCGTACTCCATCACGTTGCGCAATTCGCGCACGTTGCCCGGCCACGTATGCGCTTCGAGCAGGCGCCGCGCTCCGGGCGAGAAGCGCTCCACGCGCCGGGTGCCGCGCTGGTGCAGCTCATCCAGGAAGCGCATGGCCAGCGGAAGGATGTCTCCCGGGCGCTCACGCAGCGAGGGCAGGAAGATGGGCACCACGCGCAGCCGGTACATCAGGTCCGCGCGGAAGCGGCCGGCCTCCACCTCCTTGCGGAGGGCCCGGTGCGTGGCGGCGATGATTCGCACGTCCACGGGCACGGGCTCGCGGCCGCCCACGGGGATGACGGTGCGCGTCTCCAGCACGCGCAGCATCTTCGCCTGGAGGTCCAGCGGCATCTCCGCCACCTCGTCGAGGAACAGCGAGCCCTTGTTCGCCAGCCGGAAGTGCCCGGGGCTGTCGCGCACCGCGCCGGTGAAGGCGCCGCGCACGTGGCCGAACAGCTCGCTCTCCAGCAGCGTGGGCGGGAGCGCCGCGCAGTTGATGGCGCGAAACGGCCCCTTGCTGCGAGGCGACAGCACATGCAGCGCGTGGGCGATGAGCTCCTTGCCCGTGCCCGACTCACCGCGCACCAGGACGCTCGACTCGGTGCGGGCCACCTTCTCGACGATGCGGAAGATGCGCCGCAGCTCGGGGTCCTGGGTCCACAGGCCGTGGAACAGCTCCGCGCCGGCCACGTCACGGGTCGGGTCCAGCGTCACGAGCAGCGCCCAGCCGAGCGTCCGCGTCCCCTCCGCCAGTGCCACGGAGCGCACCCGCACCGCGTGCACCCGCCCTCCCGCGCGCAGCCGGGCGGCCGTCTCACGTCCCTCCGTCAGCAGCGAGTCCAGACGCTCGACGCCGCCATGAGGCGCGAGCACCTCCACCAGCGGCGTGCCCACGCGCACGGTGCCGCCGAGCTGGGACTCCAGCGCGGGAGTGAGGGCGGCCACCTGCTTCCCGCTGTCGACGAGGAGCACGGGGCCCGCGAGCGCGTCCAGGGCGGGAAGCACGAATCGGGACGTGGAGGGAGGGCGGGAGTGGGGCATCGTCGCGGCCGGGACGGGACATCTTTAGCCCGGCCGCGAGATGCAGGGCACGCCCTCAGGCGAGCCCGCGCATCATCAGCGACCAGTACAGGCGCGGCAGGCCGTACTTCTTCATCAGCCACATGTCACGTCGCTCCTGGAGGGTGTCGATGAGGGGGAAGCTCGGCGTGGGCTTGCCGTCGTAGTCGAACTCGGCGAGCAGCAGCTTTCCGTACCCGGTGGTGAGCGGGCAGGACGCGTAGCCGTCATAGCGTCCGGGCAGCGGGCGTCCGGCCATGACGGCCTGGAGGTTGTCCACCAGCACCGGGGCCTGCTTGCGGATGGCGGCGCCGGTGCGGCTGGTGGGCAGGTCCGACGCGTCGCCCAGCGCGAAGACGTTGGGGAAGTCCGGGTGCTGGAGCGTGTGCTTGTCCGCCTTCACCCAGCCCGCGCACGGGCCCTCGCGCCAGGCGAGCGGACTGCGCTTGATGAAGTCCGGCGCGCTCTGCGGCGGCGTGACGTGGAGCAAGTCGTAGTTGATGGTGACGCGCTCCTTCTTGCCCTCGCGAGTGGCCTCGAAGGTGGCCTCGCGCTTCGCGCCGTCCACCGCGACGAGGTTGTGCTCGAAGCGCGCGTCGATGCCGTAGCGCTTCACCACGCCCTCCAGCACGGCGGCGAAGGGCTTCACGCCGAAGATGGCCTTGGCGCCCGAGCCGAAGATGACGTTCGAGCGCTCGGTGATGCCGGTGCGGCGGAAGTGGTCCGCGGCCAGGTACATGATTTTCTGCGGCGCGCCGGCGCACTTCACCGGCGTGGACGGGTGGGTGAAGAGGGCGGTGCCCCCCTGGAAGCGCTGGATGAGCTTCCACGTCTTCGGCGCGAGCCGCACGTCGTAGTTGCTGCTGACGTGCTCCGTCTCCAGCGCCTCGCGCAGGCCGGCGACCTTGTCCCAGTCCAACTGGATGCCGGGCGCGACGACGAGGAAGTCGTAGCCCACGCGCAGGCCGCCGCGGGTGCGGACCTCCTGGCGCACGGGGTCCACTTCCTCGGCGGCGTCCTGGAGCCACTTCACGCCGCGCGGGATGAGGCTCGCCTCGTCGCGCACGGTGTCCTCGACCCGGGCCTCGCCGGCGCCCACCAGCGTCCAGAGCGGCTGGTAGTAGTGCTGCTTCGAGGGCTCGAGGACGGCGACGCCCTTCTGCCCCGCGCGGGCGAGCCGGGCGGCCACGGCGATGCCCGCCGTCCCTCCGCCGATGATGAGCACGCGGTGGCGCTCATCCTGGGAGGCGACGCCGGACATGGGCGTCGTCGCCGGGTCCGTGCAGCCGCAATCCTCGGTCGTCGTGTTCATGGAGTCCCCTTCGTGAAACGTGAAACACGAAAGGAGGCCCTAGCAGGGGGCGTGCCACACTCGTCCCCGGGGGCAGATGCCGGGTTCGGGAGCGGACACGGTGTTGCACGGGTGTTTCACGCTGTTTCAGCAACGCCCGGGTGCTTCGCGGGTGGAGCAGGCGGGCGCGGGTGGAGGCGCGGGAATTGCGCTGAGCCGCCGCGCACCGGAGCGGCCGCCAGGATGCGGCCGGCTCCGGCGCTGAGCGCACACGGACTACTTTCCGCCGAAGATGCCGCGCAGGCGCTTCTTCGCCTCGTCCTCGGCCTTCTTCTTGGCCTCGGCCTCCAGGCGGGCCTTCTCGGCGGCGGCCTTCGCCTCCAGCTCCTTCTGCTTCGCCTCGGCCTCGGCGCGGGCCTTCTCTTCACCGCCCTCGATGATGGACTGCACCTGCTTGCCGCGCTCGCCGCCAATCAGGTTGCCCGCGAGCGACGAGGCCGCCAGCTTCGCAATCGTCGTCGCGGCCGGCTTCACGTCCACGCCCGTCACCTCGGGCTTCCACGCCTTGCCCGTCACCTGCAGGCCCACGGGGATGTTCTCCGTCGGCGTCACCTTGCCCATCGTCAGCGTCTTCACCGTCGACGGCGTCAGCGAAATCCCGCCCGTCAAATCCAGCGTGCCGTCCAGGCGGATGCCGCCGTTGAAGCTCAGCGCCGCCTCGGGCCGAGTCCACGACAGCGGCCGCTCGAGCTGCGCCACGCCGTTCTTGATTTCCACGCCGAAGGGCAGGTTGTCGCCGAGCGACGTCACCTGCTCGCTCTTGAGGCCCTTCGCCGCGAAGGGCAGCGCCTTGGCGAGCGGCTCGGACACCGCGGACACCAGGTCCTTGCCCAGCAGCGTGCCGCCCAGGATGTTGCCGTTGATGGCGCCGAGCAGCGTCTGCTGGAGCTTCTCCGGCGTGTAGCCCTCGCCCTTCACGTCCACGTTCCCGTTGAACTTGCCCGTCATGATTTTGTTCGGCGTGAACTGGGTCAGCGCGTCGGCCATCTCCACGTTCTGCACCTTCACCTTCGCGTCGAAGGGGCGCTTCTCCGGCGGAGGTCCAAGGCGCACGCTCGTCCCGTCTGCCACCACCTGGCCGCCGTAGAGGCCGGAGGAGAACTTCTCCACGGTGATGAGGTCGTCGGTCATCTTCACGACACCCGACACGTTGGAGAGGTCCATCTTCGTGTAGCGCAGGGCGCCGATGTTGAAGCGGATGTCGCCGCGGTAGCCATTGAAGCGCGCCGGGTCCTCCGGCGGAGGCGCGGGCGGCGGCGTGCCACCGGTGCGAGCGGCGACCTCCTGCTCGTTCATCAGCAGCGCGTCCGCGTCCAGCCTCTGGCTCTTGAGGTCCGCGGTGAAGGTCGTCGTCGCCTTCTTGCCCTGGCCGGCCGTCGCGTAGGAGGCGCTGCCATTCACGGTGTCCTCGAGCAGGTTCGCCGTGAGCTGGGGAATCTCCACCTTCATGCCGGAGCCGCTCTTGCTCGGCGTGTACGTGCCGGCGGCGCTGACGCGCATGCGCTGGCCGGGGGCCTTGTTCACGATGAGGCCGGGGCGGAGGTCCACGCCGTCCAGGTCCGCGTTGGAGGTGAAGCGCAGCGCGCCGCCGCTGGCCGCGGCGCCGGTGAGGCTCGCGGTGAGCTTCATGGACGACCCTGCGTCCTTGGTGAGCTGGGCCGGTACGCGCAGGCGCACGGGCGTCAGGTCCACGTCGATGTTGATGGCCTGGGCGTCCTGCGTGCCGCTGCCGCGCACCGCGAGGCCGATGGGGCCGGCAATCATGCCGTTGAGCTGCTTGCGCAGCGGCGGGTAGTACTCGGCGATGGCGGCCGGGTCGAGGTTCTTGCCCAGCAGCTCGAAGCCTTCCACCGACGGCTTCTCGGTGAGCAGGCCCTTCACGCGGCCCTTGCCGGTGATGCTCGCGGGGCCGAGGTCCAGGTTGAGCTTGTCGAGCGCGAGGTCACCCACGGCCACGTCGCCCGTGACGTCCGTGTCGAGCACCACGTCGAGCGCCTTGCCACCCTCGGCGCCGGCGAAGCGCAGGCCGAGCGCCTTGATGATGCCGGCCACGCGGGTGGGGCCCTTGCCACCGGGCACCGCGCCGCCGAGGTCCGCCTGCCAGTCCGCGTCCACGGTGCCGGCCTGGAGGCCGACGTCGGGCGGGAGGAAGGGCCCGAGGGGCGCGAGGTCGATGCGCTCGGCCTTGAGCGTCACGCGCTCGGGGGTGGGGATGAGGGTGGGCGGAAGGGGCGCGGCGTTGAGCGCCATCTTGAGGTTCTGCTTGTCGGCGAGGACGGCGGCGGCGAGGTTGACGACGAGCGGCTTGCCGGCCTGGAGGTCCTTCACCTCGATGTCGAGGTCCTTCACGGCGAGCTCGCGGGCCTGGGTGCCGGCCGAGCGGTCCACGAAGCGGATGGTGCCGTCGGTGAGGGCGGCGCGCTCGACGTGGACGCCGGAGAGGTCGGTGGGCTGCTGCGGCTCCTCGGGCTTCTCCTCCTCCTTGGGGGACTGCTCCTCGAGGCGCTTCATGAGGCGCTGGACGTTGGTGGTGCCGTCGGGGAAGCGGACGACGTTGACGGTGAGGCCGGACACCTCGGCGTTGTTCACCTGGATGTCCTTGCCGCGCGAGGAGATGAGCGGCCCGGCGGCGACGCGGATGTCGATGGAGTCCAGCGTTGCGAGGGGGAGCTCCTCGCCCTCGGCGGCGCCGACGGTGACGTTCTCGACCTCCGCGCCGATGGTGGGGAAGAGCTTGGTGGAGATGTCGCCGATTTCGATGGGGCGGCCGAGCTTCTGTGAGTACGTGGCGGCCTGGTCTCGGGCCGTCTTGAGCAGGATGGCGTCGAGGCGCCAGAGGGCGACGGCGACGAGGATGACGAGGAGCGCGAGAATGCCGCCGAGGACGTAGGGCCAGCGGCGCTTCTTGGTGACGACGGTGTTGGACATCGCTTGGTTCCTCCTCCAGCGAGCAGGCCACGGGCGGATGGCTCGGTGCGGGGCCCGGGGAGCCAGCGAACGCTTAGCTCAGCCTCGGGCGGCTCGCACGTCCCAGTCGCAGTGGACTGAAGAGAGTCATTTCACGGGAGCAGACGGCGCGGGCCCGGGGAAATGCACGGCGTCCTACATCGGGAGGACGCACGGCTGCCCCGGAAGCAGGAAAAACGGGGGCGCCAGCCGGCCCTCATGGCGCCCCCTGCCACCCGACAGTTTCCGGATTTGTACACGGTGAGGGCGGAAGGGAAGGGGGAACTCGCGGCGCCTGTCCGGTGTCCCCGCTACATTCCCTGTCTGGCCGCTCCACCCTGTTCCTGGTCCTTCTGGCGTCAACAGCCTTGGCTCAGGACCGCACATCCGTCATTCGTGACATCTCGCCGCCGGGTGGGCCCGAGGATGTCGTGAGTCGTGTGTATGTTGCTGGCGGCATTGCTTCTGTTCTCCGCTTCCAGCAAGCAGTCGACCCCGCCAGGACGAAGCTTCTCGGCTGGGAAGGCCGCTTCGAGCCGCTGGTGGCTCAAGGCAGGTCCGTGGTGGTGGTGCCGCTCCAGGAGCTCGTGCCGGAGGACCGCTTCCTGCTGCTGGTGACGCTCAATGATGGCACCGAGCTGCCGTTCAGTGCGGACGGCACACCGGGACCGAAAGAGTGCTCCGAAGAGGCGCTCAAGACGATGCGCATCCTCCGGATGCGGGTGGGGGATGCCGCGAATGTCGAACTCGACGCCAACCAGATGGACCCGCGGTCCATCACCTTGTACGACGGGCCCATCGAAAGCTACCTGGATGGCCCGCTGGGAACGCTCGAAGCGGGGACCCGGCTGTATGGCCGGGCCTGGACGGGCGGGCAGCAGATTGTGGTCAGGTACTACGAAGCACATCCCGTGGATGGAGACCCCGTGCCCATCTGCGCGGTCGTCCGGGACGCCAGGAAGAAGACCGAGTCCAAGCCGGGCATGGCCATTCTCGACTTCTCCGGTGCCTTGGTGTTCGTCGTGAACTCGTTCCGTTGAATGCCTGCGCTCCGCTGGACCAGGGGCACGGCGGAGCCACCCACGGTTGTCTGGTTCAGGTCCGCTTACGAGAGGGGCCCGCAGGGGGCACTCGCTTCTTCATGCGCGGCTTCGGGGGAGTGGAGGACGCTGCCTGCTTTTTCGCACGCCCTTTCTTCGAGGTGGCAGCAGCGGCCTTCGCCTGCGGAGGCTTCGCTCCAGGCTCCACCTCGTCGAACTCGTAGAAGCGCCTGCGGACGAAGTACATCGCGTTCATCAACGCATCCACGGGCCCGACGCCGAAGCTGTAGTCGATGCCCTTGGTGACATGTTCAAAGGAGAAGGGGCAGTACCAGTCCTTGCCGTCCCGGGTGAGCGCGGGGCGGCCGATGATGATGCGAGAGGTTCGCCAAGTCCCGTCCTCGAGCATGTAGTGCCAGGAGTCTTCAGCAATCGGGTCATCGATGGAGGAGAGTCTGGGGCGCCAGTCCTTCATGGTTCATCCTCCTGACCGCAGTTGTCGGAATCGTCGCATTCGTAGATGGCGCGGCACATGCCGAAGCATGCGGCCTTGGAGCCCCTTGCTGCACCCCAGCAAAGAGCTTTCTTCCTGGGGTCCTTGAGCCGCCTGCAGAAGGCCTCAATCACTTCGCCTCCAGCCTCACAAGCTGCCAGGCAGGTCTGCTTGTTCGCTGGAGATTCAGAGTCCTGCTCGGACTCGCGCCTGGGGGAGTTCTCTGCAGGTGGGCATCCTTCAGGATTCAGTGCGCAGAAGCTCCCTGGCCCGCGCGGATAGCCATCCCGCAGGGCTCGGTCGCGGCTTGGCGACACCGTCGAGCATGCCAGGAGGAGACAGAACGCGGACAGGCTCCAACCGGAAAGGAGCGACCGCCATGCGCGTGAGAGCACAGCGAGAGGCAGAGGCGAGAAGCGCCGCATCGAGGAACCTCCAGCAACCGGAGCAGCGCTTCACTGCTCGCGCCTTCGCTTCGTATCGTCCGGAGGCCGTTGCCCCGGCAGTCACTCCCAATCGCTCGAATCAGTGTAGCCGGCCTCGGGAATCAGGCGCCGTTCACTTCCCGTGAGGTTCTCTGGGCGACACCCTCGCGGTCTGTATGGACTCACATGGAAGCTGTTCGCCCTTCTGCTCCAACCGCTGGCACGCGAGAGCCCTCCCTTCCGGCAACTCCCGACAGGGTGGAGTAGAGCGCCGCCTCGGCGCGAAGGCAGCGTGGGACGCGCCTGAGAGCAGATGGAGTCGTACGCAAGGGCGCATTGATGTGCCCGGGACAAGGCATGCGCACTGGAACGAGCAGCGCGCGAGACCTCAAGCAGTTCAAGGACTTCAGCAGCCTGGCGAGCTTCATCTGGTCCGTCGCGGACCTGCTGCGGGGCGACTACAAGTCGCATGACTACGGGAAGGTCATCCTGCCCTTCACCGTCCTGCGGCGGCTCGACTGCGTGCTGGAGCCCACGAAGGCCAAGGTGCTCCAGCGGTACGAGGCGATGAAGGGTGGACAGGTGAAGAACCTCGACCCGGTCCTCAACCGCATTACCGGTGTGGCCTTCCACAACATCTCACCAAGCCGCCGTTCGGCGTGGAGTGGAAGAAGGTGGAGAAGGCGGTTCGGGACGAGCACGAGAAGCGGGGGCATGCAGGACGCTTCGGTGCGGGCCTGCCTCGTATGGTGAGAAGCGCAAGGAGCTGTCCGAGGCGCAGATTGAGCAGGTGGTGCAGTTCTACGGTGACTTCCAGGAGGGACCGCACTCCAAGGTGTTCGGCACCGAGGACTTCGGCTACCGCCGAATCACAGTGGAGCGTCCGCTGCGGCTCTCGTTCCAGGTATTACCGGAGCGGCTGGAGCGGCTGAAGCTGGAGCGGGCTTTCGCGGGGCTCGCCGAGTCGAAGAAGAAGGGCGCCGCGGGCGAGCGGGAGGTCGAGGACGGCCGTGCGCTCCAGGAAGGCGTGCTCAAGGCACTGCGCTCATTGGAGGGGCACGGGTGTGGAAGAGCCGTGACGCGTTCGAGGACGTACTGGACGGCGCGATGAGAGGGGTGGGACTCAAGCTGCCGGCTCCTCTCCGCAAGGCCATCCTCGCTGCGCTCGCGGAGCGGGACGAGAAGGCGGAGCTGTGCCTGGACGCGAAGGGACAGCCAGAGCCGGACGCGGAGCTCCGGGACTCCGAGGACGTTCCGCTTCGCCATCTCCATGCGCCAGAAGGTGGAGGAGGCAATGGTGGACCGGATGGAGCGCAACGAGGGCATCGCCAGCCGCTTCCTCAACGCCCCGGACTTCCAGGAGCTCCTCTCACGGGAAATCGCGCGGCGCATCTACCGGGAGCTTCGGTCCTCGTCGTAGCCCGACCTTCGCAGTGCTATCGGCAGGCTTGGCCTCGTTCAAGGTCCAGGCTTGGGGGCCGGCGGGTCGGAGGCGTCCACGGGGGCAGCGAAGGGCCTCGTTGGTGTCAGCAGTTCCTCCGGCGGAGGGAATGGTGGTGGGGACGATGTGGGCTGTGTGGAGGGCTGGGGAACAGGTTCGTCGCGAGGCGAGCCCGCATCGGATGGAGATGTTTCCGAGGTGTCCTCTCCCGTGGGGGGAGGCGCCTCGGCGACCACTTCACCTTGGGGCGTGACCGCGTAGGAATACCATCCGTCGAGCACGCGCACGGCCGGGCCGCCACACCGGTTGAAGCGTTGGTGGAGCACCACGTAGTACAGGCCCTGGGTCGGACCCGTGAAGACGGCGACATCCAATCCCTGCTCGGGACTGGCGCAGCCGTGAAACAAGTCCGGAAACGGATTGGTCCGCACCATCTCGCGGACTGCTCCAGCGGCGGCGAGCGCGGCTCCCGCTTCCATCGGCTGTCCCACGAGTTGGGCCGAGTCTTCGGTGGGCCACTCCACCTTCCCCTTCCAGGTCGGAGCGCGTGCGGCGCACCCGGAGAGCACCGCTATCAGTCCTGTCAGCGCAAGCGCCTTGGTCATCTTGGGTTCCTACTCGTGGAGCAGCCGCAGCGGTCCGTTTCTGAAGCAGCGTTGGACACGCGCCAATCCCCGTCAACAAGAGGCCCGCTCCATCCAGGGGCCTGGCAAGAATGGAAGAGTTCCACCCCCCCCAACCAGAAAACGGGCGACTCGTCGTATCTTCCCGTGTGCCCCCGGTGCCGGGGGCGCATGGGGGGACCGCTGTCTTGAGCCACAACCTTCAACGTCTCACGTCCTTTCTCTCGGGTCTCTCGGGGCGCGGCGAGTCGCGCTCGCGTCAGGCTTTGCTCGAGCGCGTCTCCGAGGTGCTGCCCACCGTGTCCATGGCCGGTCGCATCGCCAATGAGTGGCTCTGTCACCATCTCGCCGGCCTCGACGAAGCCGTGCTCCTCGACATCGGCCCCGGCACCGGACGCCAGGGCGTGGACCTCCTGCGCCGGCTCGGCTCGCGCGCGGACGCGCCCCGTCGCCTCACCATCGTCGCCGTGGAACCCGATGCCCTGAGCCTCCGCGCCGCCGAGCACAACCTGCTCGAAGCCGCGCAGGCCTACGGACGCGATGTCCACGTCATGCCCTTCCACTCGCTCGTGGAGGAGTTGGACCCCGCGTTCTGGGCCCTCGTGGCGTCACTCCAGGGACCGCTGCTCGTGCACGCTGCCTTCGCGCTGCACCACCTCCGTGGCACCGTGGCCGGTGAGGAGCTGCGCGACACGGTGCTCCGCCGGATGCGCATGCTGGAGCCGAAGGCCCTCGTGCTCACCGAGCCCAGCCTGGACCTCTCCGCTCCGGACCCGGACGTCTGCTTCCGCCATGCGTGGCGCCACTTCGGCCTCACCTTCCAGGTGATGGACCGCCTCGCCCTGCCTCCCGAGGAGAGCGACGCCATCCGCCGCTTCCTCGTGCGCGAGCTCGAGGTCATCCTCTGCGACTCCGACGACTCCGGCTCGAAGCGCTACGAGCACGTGCGCAACTGGTGGCGCAGGCTCGCCCGGGCGGGCTTCACTCGCGGCGAGGTCCCCCACACGCTCGACATCGGCTCGCACCCGCACGTGCAGCCGCGCCGCTACCCGGGGTACGTGGGGCTCGAAGCCGGGGACGAGACGCTCGTCGCCGTCATGTGCGCCACGCCCGCGGCCCGTGACGCACGCTGAGCAGTCCGCGAGCCTTCGGCCTTTTCCAACCGCCACCGAGCACCGACACTGCAAGCCTCCTCCTGCCCCGAGCTTCCGTGCGCCTCCGTCCCGCCCTCGTCCTGCTGGCCTGTGTCTCCGCCTGCGCCCCACGCGCGCGGACCGGCCTGGAGACTCCCGCCATGCCCACCGCTCCCAGCTCCGCCGCCGAGGCCGCGTACACCCGCCTCGCCCGCGAGTACCTCGACTGGTACATCGGCGCGAACCCCACCCGCGCCACCGGGCTCGGCTTCCACCAGCATGACGCCCGGCTCCCCGAGGTCTCCGCTGACGCGCTGACGCACAAGTCCGAGGTCCTCCACGACTGGCTCGCACGCCTGGAAGAGGTAGACCGCTCCGCGCTCACCGGAGATGCCGCCGCCGACGTGCGCGTGCTCGAGAACGCCATCCGCGCGGACCTCGTCGAGCTGGAGGAGGAGCGTCCCTGGGAGCGAGACCCGGGCTTCTACGTGCGCCTCATCTCGCACGGGCTCGACAGTCTCTCCTCGCGCGACTTCGCCCCCATCGCCGAGCGCATGCACTCGCTGCGCTCCCGCATGGCGCGCATCCCCGACGTCATCGAATCCGCGAAGGAGAACCTCGGCGGCGTGCCGAAGCTGTGGGCGCAGCTCGCCGTCCGCGACGCGCGCGGCACCGTGGCCTATCTGCGCAAGGACCTGCCCGCGGCCCTGGAGGCGCAGGGCTTCGCGAAGGTGGACGCCTCGGAGCGCGAGGCCTTCACCGATGAGCGCGAGGAGGCCGCGCGGCACCTGGAGGCCTTCGCCACGTGGCTGGAGAAGGACCTGCTCCCCCGCGCGGACGGCGACTACCGCCTGGGCCGCGAGCGCTTCGAGAAGAAGCTCGCGCTGGAGGAGCACGTGACGCTGGGCGCGGACCGGCTCCGCGACATCAACGAGCGCGCCATCCGCGAGTACAAGGCCTGGGTCGCCCGCGAGGCCGCGAAGGTGGACCCGAAGAAGACGCCCGAGCAGGTGATGGCCGAGCTGGTGAAGGACCACCCCACCGCGGACCAGCTCATCCCCACCGCCCGCGCGCAGCTCGTGGAGCTGCAGCGCTTCGTGCGCGAGCGCGACATCCTCACGCTGCCGTCGGACGCGCTGCCCACCGTGCGCGAGACGCCGCCGTACGCGCGGCTCGGCTTCGCGTCCATGGACACGCCGGGGCCCTTCGAGTCGAAGGCCACCGAGGCCTGGTACAACATCACCCCCGTGGACCCGGCCTGGACGCCGGAGCAGCAGGCGCAGCACCTGACGTACTTCAACCGCGCGGGCCTGCTCGGCATCTCCGTGCACGAGGGCATCCCCGGCCACTTCGTGCAGCTCCTCTACGAGTCGAAGATTCCCACCGACGTGCGCAAGGTCTTCAGCCCCGCGTCCGTCGTCGAGGGCTGGGCCCACTACACCGAGCAGATGATGGTGGACGAGGGCCTGGGCCACGGAGACCCGCGCATCCGCCTGGGGCAGCTCCGCCGCGCGTTGCAGCGACATGCTCGCTGGTACGCGGCCCTGGCGCTCCACGTCTACGGCGAGCCGCTGGAGGCCGTGGCGAAGCGCTACGCGGAGATTGCGTACTTCGAGCCCTTCCCCGCGCTGCGCGAGGTGGAGCGCGGCACCTCCAACCCGACGTACCTGTACTACGCGCTCGGGCGCATGCAGATACTCAAGCTGCGCGAGGACTACCGTCGCCACCTGGAGGCGCAGGGGAAGCCCTTCGTGCTGAAGGACTTCCATGACCGCTTCCTGCGGCTCGGGCTGCCCGTGTCGCTCGCGCGCGGCGTCCTCATTCCCGGGGACACCGCTCCGTCGCTGGAGTAGCGCGGGTTACAGCTCGATGACCTGGGGTCGCTCCTCGGGAGGGAGCGGCTCGCGGGACGTGAGGCCTTCAATCGTGAAGCCCTCGGGCGCGTGGATGGCGCCGCCGTGCGCCGGGTCCAGGTAGAGCCTCACTGGCGAGTCGAGGCCGTCGTACGTCACCTCGAAGACCTCCAATCCCTGGTTCGGGCCCAGGCGGCGCCAGGCCACTCGCTGGCCCTCGGGGCCGCGCAGGAGGTCGAGGAACGCCATCATTCCATCGTTCCCCCAGCCCACCCGCACCGGGTCCTCGGGACGGAAGCCATAGGAGCCCGGCTGCCGGGCCTGTGCCCGGTGCTCCGGCGCGCGGACTGACGCCACGGACTTGTTGGATGAGGCACACGCCGTGAACAGCAGCAGCCCGGCGCAGGCAAAACGAAGCGCGAACATTCGACGACCCTCCACCCCCACCATCGACCCGCGGGGAAGCTGTTGCCGCGGCCCCGTCCGTGCACGCCGCCTGCCCTCCCTCCGTTCTCCGCAGGACGTTGCGAGTGCCCGGTGCCGTGCAGTGGCCGCGCGGCCGTCGCGAGTGACGGGCGGCCCCTCGCCGCAATGCCTTGCACTCCGAGGCTGCGCTTCCGGTGCGAGTCCTTGTCAGGGTTCAGGACGCTTGCGGCCGGAATCTCCCTCATCCGTGTGTCTGGATTTGACAGGGAATGGGTTGGCGGACAGCGTTGGCCGGTGCCGCTCGACTCCGCCAGACAATCTCAATCAACTCCTCGCGCAATCTGGCTCGTCCTGGGGCTCGGGCTGGTCCTCGCATGCCGGCCGCGCAAGCAGGACGAGTGCGCCAGGGTGAAGGCCCACGTGCTGGAGGAGATTCGCGTCGTGGACGGCTTCCACGACCACGTCCACGATGCGCGCTTCATCGTCCAGCATGCGCGGCGGCTGCGCGACGTCAGCGCGGGGTTGCGCGCGCTCGACATCCAGGACGCGAACCTCCGGGACGCCGTGGTGCGCTACCACACCAGCATCGACCGGCTCGCGGATGCCTGGGTTCAATCCGCGGAGCTGCACACGCAACAGCTCGCGGATGGTGGCTCCGATGGCGGCATGGTCAGCGATGGGCTGGTGATGCTCACCACGCTGATGTCCGCCCACTCCGCCGCCGTGAATGGCGCTCGCTCCGCCATCTCCAACGTCTGCGGTGCCCGCTGAGCCCGGAGCGGGCACCGCCCACGCTGCCTACTTCTTCTTCGCCGCCCCGCCGTCGCCTTTGCCGGACATGGCGCGCATGAAGACCTCGTCCACGCCGTGGATGCGCAGCGACACCAGCTCATCCGGGGTGATGCGCGTGTAGCCCGCCTCGCGCATCTTCTTGACGAAGTCCGTCGTCACGCCGTGGATGCGGAAGGCCACGAGCTGCTCGTCGGTGATGTCCGGGAAGCCCTGCTCGCGAATCTCCTTCACGAAGGCCGGCGTGACGCCGTGGATGCGGAAGGCCGTGAAGCCGTCGGCGTCCATGTCCTTGAAGCCCGCGTCACGCATCTCCTTCACGAAGGCCGGGGTGACGTTGTGGATGGACATGGCCAGCAGGTCGTCCCAGGACAGCTTCGTGAAGCCGGACGAGGCCAGGCCCTGGATGCGCGCCGCGTCGACGTCATGGATGCGGCCCGCCACGAGCTGCTCCAGCGTCAGCCCCGGGTAGCCGGCCTTCGCCAGCTCGTTCGCGTAGGCGGGCGTGACGTCGAAGATGCCCACCTGCATCAGCTCGTCCATGGACAGGTTCTTGTAGCCGGCCGCCGCGAGGTCCTTGATGCGCGAGGTGGTGACGTCCGTGGCCGCGAGGTTGAACTGGTTCTCCGGCGTCAGGTTCGGGTAGCCCAGCGAGGCCATGGACTTCGCGTAGGTCTCGCTCGGAGCGAAGCGGTAGTGGCCCGCGCCCTCGCCGCCCTTGAAGGTGCCCTCGAAGCTGAAGGTGCCGGCCTCGCGCGGCATCGTGAAGGACACCGGGCCGTCGTTGAGGGACAGGCCCTGGAAGGCGGAGAGGGGCTCGCTGAAGCCCATCTGGTGGTGCTCTTCGCCCTTCGGGTGGAGCTGGAGCTGCAGCTCCTTCGTGTTGGTCTTGCTGCGGGGCTGGGCGGTCCAGGTGCCGTTCAGCTCGGGCGCGGCGGTGGCGGTGACGGCCGCGAGCAGCACGGCCAGGAAGGACAGGGACGACAGGCGACGCATGTTGGGCTCCTTCGGATTCGGCTTCGGTCTTCGGTCTTCGGGCAGGCTCCGCCCGTCCGGCGCGCGTCCCCGTGTTCGGGACGCGTCCGTGAGGGCGGTGGAGGGTGGGAGAGGGGGAGTTACTTCGAGCGCGAGCCGCGCATCTTCCGGATGAAGTCGGCGTCCACGCCGCCGGAGCGCAGGCGGACGAGCTCGTCGATGGAGAGGTCCTTCATGCCGGCGTCGCGCAGCTCGCGGAGGAAGTCCGGGTCCACTCCGAGGGCGCGGAGCTGGGTGAGCTCCTCCGCGTCCTTCGTCTGCACGCCGGCCTCGCGCATGCGGTCCAGCCACTCGGGCGTGACGCCCACGGCGCGCAGCTGCATCAGGTCATCCGCGGCCATCTTCGGCAGGCCGCGCTGGCTCAGGGCCTGGATGTAGCCGGCATCCACGCCGACGGCGCGCAGCTCGGAGATGTCCTCCAGCGACATGCCCGTGTAGCCGGCGTTCTTCAGCTCGCGGACGTAGGCCTCGTCGACGCCCACCGCGCGCGCCTGCACCAGGTCATCCGGGTCGTTGGTGGTGAAGCCCGCGGCCTTGATCGCCTCGATGTACTCGGGCGTGACGCCCAGGTGCTTCATCTGCACCAGGTCATCCGCGTCCAGCTTGCGGCCGAAGCGCGCGCTCATGTTCTTCGCGTACTCGGGGGTGACGCCCGCGTGGCCCATGGCGAGGAGGTTGGCCACCGTGGGCTCGTAGCCCATGGACGCCAGCTCCTGCACGCGGGCCGGCGTGACGCCCGCCACCTTCAGCGAGACGAGCTGGTCCACGGTGAGCTGCTGTCCCGCGCCCACCCGCGTGCGCTCGTCGAGGTCGTCATCGTCGTCATGACGGCCCGGCTTCGGCGCGGGGGCGGGAGCCGCGGCGACGGCTCCAGGCACCGGAGCGATGACCGCCGGGGCGGGCAGGGCCTTCTTCGCCGCGGCAGGAGCGACACCGGCGGCAGGCGGCGCGGGTGGCGCGGCCAGAGCGCCGGGTGCGGCCAGCGGCGCCGGGGAGATGTGGCCATTGGCGCTCGGGTTCGCGGCCGGGACGGAGAGCGTCTCCGCGTTGGGGCTCTCCGCACGCGACTCCGCGCGTCCCAGCACCAGCGACGTCAGGGGCGCGGCCATCGCGAGGCTGCTGGCCAGGGTGAGCACCGACGCTCCTGCCACCCAACGTGACGAGCAGCGAGCGGCGGGCGCGGTGATGAGCCGGCGCACGCGCTCCGGCAGCGAGCCACCGAGTGCGGACATCGCCGGGCCCTGCACGGTGGGCAGCACGCGCAGCTCCTCCAGCGCCGTCAGCGCGCGGGCGTAGGAGATGGCACCGCCGCTGGACGCCACGGCGATGTCGTCACAGCAGTGCTCGCGCTCCACGCGGATGACGTGGGACACCCAGCGCACGGCGGGGTGGTAGAAGAGCAGCGTCTCCACGAGCACCTGCGCCAGGTTCACCGCGAAGTCGTGGCGACGGATGTGGGCCAGCTCGTGCGCGAGCACCATCTCCAACTGCCGCGTCGACAGCCCGGACAGCGCGGACACCGGCAGCAGCACCACCGGAGACAGCCAGCCCACCGCCGCCGGCACGTCCACCGCCGCCGACTCGAGCAGCCGCACCGCGCGACCCAACCCCAGCCGCGCCGCGAGCGCGTCCATCCGCTCCTGCCACTCGGAGGACACCGGCCGCGCACCGGCCGCAAGCCGGCGCAGCTTCACCCACTCCGCCGTCATCCGCCCCGAGCACAGCCCCACGCCCGCCACCCACGCCAGCACCAGCCAGCGCAGGTGACGCGCCACCAGCGCCTGCAACCACGCCAGCGGAGACACGCGCTCCGGCGACTCCACGCGAGGGCTCGTCAGCGCCGCCACGGAGGACGCGCTCCCGGGCGACCCGCGCAGCCGCTCCATCGAGGACACGCGCCCGGCGGATGCCACTCGAGCATCCGCCGCCTCCGCTCCGCGCCGCCGCTCCAGCTGAGCCGCCGCGCCCGCGCCGATCCGCTCCCGCGACGACGTGCGAGCCTCTGAACCCCGCGCCTCCGAGTAGTGCCGCCACCCCGACACCGCTGGCAGCGCGAGCGACAGCACCAGCGCGCCACACGCCAGCCCATAGCGCGCATTCGCGGCCCGCCGGCCCACCGTGGCCAGCGCCACCGCGAGCAGCAGCGCCACCAGCGCCCCCTGCCAGAGTGAGTGCAGCAGGGCCCAACCCACGGACTCCATCAGGAGGCTGCTCATTCTTCCGCTCCTTCCAGCGTGTCGAGCAGCCGGCGCAATTCCGCCAGCTCCTCGGGGCTCGTCTTCTTCGAGGACAGCGCCTGCATCGCCAGCCGGGCCGGAGAACCGCCAAACGCGCGGTCCACCAGGTCCGTCACCAGCTGCCGCTGCGTCCGCTGCTCCGTGGCCCTCGACCGGTAAACGTGCGCACGCTGGGACTCGTCGCGCTCCACGAGCCCCTTCTCGGTCATGATCTGCATCAGCTTCAGCACCGTGGTGTACCCGGTGGCCTCCGGCGCGCTCCGGTTGAGGGCCTCGTGGACCTCGCGCACCGTGCTGTCACCGCGCTCCCACAGCACCCGGAGGATGGCCAGCTCCCCATCCGTCGGACGCGGCAGCTTCGTCTCGCTCATCTCGCTCCCTCTCGACACGCCTATATTACGAACGCATTCGTAGATGTCAACGAAGGCCTTCGTAGATGCGGACGGAAGAAAGCCCCCTGTCCCGGTGGGGAGCAGGGGGCCTGGCGTGCCTCACGTGGGATGTGGGCTCGCGTGGGCTGCTGTCAGCCCTCGGTCCGGGCGGGCGCGTCCGCCACCGTGGTCTGGACGGAGTCGGGGTTCTTTCCGTCCCAGAAGCGCTTGGGGTGGCCGTCGCCGCGGGTTCCGCCGGAGAGCTTGTCCACCCAGGGGTACTTCTGGGCCTCCTCGGCGGTGTAGCCGAGGTTGAAGACGGTGGGGCTCTTGGGCCTGTCACCGGCCTTCACGTAGTAGGTGCCGAAGAGCCGGTCCCAGAAGTAGTTGGTGATGCCGTAGTTGCCCTGCTCATTGTGGTAGTGGTGTGACAGGTGCAACCGCTTGATTTCCTTCAGGAAGCCAAGCTTCGGCGTGTAGTTCAGGTGCTGGATGCAGTGGCAGAACTCGTAGAAGCACGTAATCGCCATGCCCCAGCCGAGCGCCGCCGCCGCACCGGCCCTGCCGCCGATGAGGTAGCCCACGGGCACCATGACGCCGCCCACGGTGGGCAGCACGTTGGCCAGCGCGCCGAAGAGGACGCGCAAGTCATTGGGGTCCTGGTGGTGGTCGAAGTGGATGCGCTTCCACGTCGCCGCGGTGAGGGGCGACTTGTAGAGGAAGCGGCTGTGCAGGACGTGCTTGTGCACGAGGTACCAGCCCAGCGGGAACACCACGCTCGCGGCCAGCATGGCCAGCAGCATGCGCAGCGGGTGCTCGAACCACTTCACTGCGAAGACGAGGCTGGTGATGCCGACAGCGATGTAGGCGATGACGGCGTAGTACGTGAAGAACGAGTAGACCAAATCCCCCAGCGTCATCCGGTCCAGGTTGTGTTTGCGGTTCTTCAGGAAAGAGAAGGGTGCGCTGACAGACACGGTATCCCTCGCAGGTGGCCGCTGCCCCTGGGCCGGGGCAGATGGAGCGGGAAGGAGCCCGCGCCGTACCCCGCCGGCCTGGGGATGAACGGCGCCACTCTCACTAGCAGGGGTTCCTGAAAAAGCTCCGTAACGGCACCGGCCCTATAGCTCTTTTCTTGGGGCGGTGAGAAGTGCCGCTGCTGGTGGGAGGGCGATTGTCTCTCCGCCTGCCCGCCGTGCGACCCGGGGACGGGCTTCCCTGGTGCCCGACTGCGTCCCACCTTCCGGGAAGCGAAACGACCTTCCAGGGGGACGCCAATGGCGGAGAAGAGACAACAGGGGAACAGGGGCAGCAAGAGTCGCGCACGGCCCACGGCGCCTCGGGTGGGACGGGCCGCGAGCGAGCCGGCGACGGACCGGGGCAGCATCGCGTTGCGCAGGACGGTGTCGGAGTACCGCGCCGCCGCCGAGGAGCAGGCCTCCCGGGTGCGCGACGAAATCGAGGCGGCGCTCGCCACGGCGCGCAGCACGCGCGAGGCGATTGAGCAGCGCATCGCCGACCAGCTCCATACGCCGCGCGTCACCCACAAGGCCCGCACCACGCGCAAGCGCGCTGCGGGCCGGAGCCGCGCCGCGAGGAAGCACTGAGTCACGATGTGGAGAATTCCTCAGGGCACGACACGCGCGTGCCCTGAGGGAGCGTCCTGGAGGATGCGGCATCGCTCGAGGTACGACGAGCGTGCTCTGAGGGAGCGTCCTCGAAGCAGCGGCTCCGCTCAGGGCGTGACGCGCGTGCCCTGAGGCGCGGGCACCGGCGTGGCGTCCTCCGCCGGAGGAGCGGCGGGGTCCTCACCCAGGCTCTTCAGCTTGCGCGCGAGCTGCGCCGCCTGAGCTCCCTTCGCGCCCATCTCGCTGCCCTGCACGCCGACGAAGGACACGCGGGCGCGCTCCAGCAGCGCCACCTGGGCATGGAGCTGGGCCAGCAGCCGCTCGCGACGGCGGGCCAGCGCGTCCAGGTGATTCAATTCCTCGCCCAGTGACGACGCGGCCAGCTCCAACTGGCGCCGGGCCACCGCGTCCTGCGTGCTGGCGGCGCGGTTGCGCAGCTCGCGCACCTGCGCGTCCACGTCGTTGGCCACCACCGAGCCGAGCTGCGCCTCCAGCCCCGCGTGCGCCTCCGCGAGCGAGAAGCTGTCCGACGCCATCTTCTCCAGCACGCCCAGCAGCTCCTGCCGCCCGGGGCTGGACGGCATGCCCACCACCACTTCCTTGCACTGCCGGTAGAGCGCCAGCGCGCGCGCCGCCAGCGTGCGGGCCTCGCCCTTCAGCGAGTCCTCCAGCAGCCGGCCCCGCGCTTCAATCGCATCCAGCTCCATCACCAGGTTGGCCGGCAGCGTGCTGATGCTCCAGAACAGGGCCACCGTGAGGAAGCCCACCAGCACCGGCCACAGCCCGGTGTGTCCGACGAAGCGCGCCTCCAGCACCTCCTTCACGTACAGCGCCAGCGGGACGAACAGGCCCGCCGCGGCGGCGCTCGTGGCCACGGAGAAGGGCTTGCCCGCTTCGCCCCGCCCGTTGCCCAGCCAGGCGACCAGCGCGGCGGAGATGGCGCCCGCCAGGCTCTGGGGCAGTGGATCATCCGCGCCGAGCAGGAACGGCAGCACGGGCAGCGTCGCGATGCCGATGCGCAGTCCAATCGCGTGGCGCGGCAGGGTCTTCGCCCCGGCGAGCGCGGCGGCCACCACCGCGAAGTAGCCCGCCTCCATGGGGAAGTGCAGCCGCTGGGCGGCGGCCCCGAGGATGCCCATGCAGGCGGCGCCTCCCAGCGCGCGGAGCGTGCGCGTCTCGAACTCCTCGCGGTGGAGGAACTGCACGGAGAGGGCCATCGGTGCACCGTCCTGGCTAGTACGCGTTGCTCTGCCCGAAGTTCTTCATCGTCTTCTTGTAGAGGTTCCGCGACTCACGGCGGACCTCCTCTTCATTGGACGCGTTCCCATAGGCTGCCTCTGTCTGGTCGAGCTCCGCAAGCTCCCCCGAGAGCGCCGACGCGGACGTGCCGAAAATCCTCCGGGCGCTGTCCAGCAGCCCACGCGCCGCCTGCCGGTTGCCGCGCTTCATCTCCTCCGCCGCGGCGAGCATGTGCTGGGTGCCCAACGCCCGTGTCGCATGGACGCGCACGTCCTTGTCCAGATTCGCCCGGACGAGCGCCGCATCCGTCGTGGCCGCCGCGGTGAGCACGAGCCCCGTCTCTGCCGAGGAGTCCTTCGCCACGTCCACGTAGCGTACGTACGCGTCCAGCACCTGGAGGGTGCCCGTCTGCCCCGCGGTGAGCGTCAGCTTCGCCACCACGCGCACGCTCTGGTCTCCGGCCAGGTCATACAGCGGCACCTTCACCACCTGTCCCTCGCGGGTGGCCGGCACGCCGAGGACCTCCACCGCCTGGACCTCGGAGGGCAGCCGCAGCTGCAGCTCCACGCGGCGGGCCACGGTGCTGGTGGCCTGGTCCAGCTCGCGGGAGAACACCTCGGCCAGCTTCGCCGAGTCGTCGATGAAGCCGGAGAAGCCGCCGCCCTGCTCGGCCATGCCGCGCATCAGCACCTCGTTGAAGTCGCCGCCCACGCCGAGCGCGCTCACGGTGATGCCCTCGTCGCGCATGGAGCGCGTCAGGGTGCTCAGCTCCTCCTGGCGCACCAGGCCGGTGGTGGGCTGGCCGTCGCTCAGGAGGATGGCGCGGCTGACGCGGAAGTCGCGCAGGTGCGGGCGCAGGGCGCGCGCCGCCTCGGTGAGGCCGCCGCTGATGTTGGTGGAGCCGTCGTCATGGAGGGTGTTGATGGTCCGCACCAGCTCCTCGCGCACCTCCGGTGTCACCAGCCGGCTGGGAATGGCCCTCACGTCCGTGCCGTAGTCGATGAAGGCGAGCCGGTCCTCGGGCGTGAGGCGGCTGACCAGCTCCAGCGCGGCGCGCTTCGCGTCCTCCAGCTTCTGCCCGGACATGGAGCCGGAGCGGTCGATGACGAGCGCGAGGTTGACGGGGACGCGGCGGCCGGACTCGGGCGGCCGGGCCTTCAGCTCCAGCCAGGCGAAGACTTCGCTGGTGCCCGCCTGTACGTACGCGCCGGACAGCTTGCCGGTGAGGGTGAGCACGCCGCCCGTGGGCGTGGAGGTGACGAGCGGCAGCGTCACCGTGGCCTCGGGCTCGTTCGGCTGCGCGACCGTGTGGCTGGTGTCCGTGACGGGCGGGGGCGGAGGAGCGGGCGGCATGCCCACCAGGAGCGCGCCGAGGGCGAGCAGTCCGGCGAAGGACAGCAGCAGCAGGGTGCGGTTCATTCAGGGCCTCGGGGTATGGGAGGGAAGCGAGCCGGGCCACGTTCGCCCGCTTGCCCCCTACCGCGCATCGGTCAGCGGGAGGAGGGTCCTCCGGATGACCGATGCCCCCTGGCGCTCGCTCAGACCCCGCCCGTCGCCGCGGCCGGCTGGCGCTGCCGCACCAGTTCCTCCACCACGTTGCGCACGCGGCCCTCGTCGAAGGGCTTCTCCAAGAGGAGGTTGGGGATGCTGGCGAGGAACTCGCGCGCGCCGGTGGTGAACGCGCCGCCCGAGACGAAGATGAAGCGGCACTCCAGCCCCGCGTGCTCGCGGCGCACCGCCTCGTACACGTCGCGGCCGGTGAGGTCCGGCATCATGACATCGCAGAGCACGGCGTCCGGCTCCGGCCCGTGCTCCAGCAGCTCCAGCGCCTGCCGCCCGCTGTTGGCCACCTCCACCTGGTGGTCTCGGAGGATGCGCTGCAGCACCCGGCCCACCGCCGGCTCGTCGTCCACCACCAGCACCCGGCCGCGCGGCGCGCCCCGGGGCGACTTCGGCTCCGACACCGCCGACACCACGCGCGGCTTCGGCTCCGTGGTGGGCAGCAGGACGCGGAAGGTGGTGCCCCGGCCCAGCTCGCTCTCCACGGTGATGTCGCCGCCCAGTCCGCTGACGATGCTGTGGCAGATGGACAGGCCCAGGCCCGTGCCCACGCCCACCGGCTTCGTGGTGAAGAACGGGTCGAAGATGCGGTCGATGACCTCGCGCGGAATGCCCACGCCGGTGTCCTGCACCTCCACCACCACGCGCCCGTGCCCGTCGCGCCGCGTGACGAGCCGGATTTCATGCCGGTGCGCCGCGCCCTCGGGAATCGCCTGCGCCGCGTTGACGACGAGGTTGAGGAACACCTGGCTCAGCTTCCCCTCGTTCGCCATGACGGGAGGAATGTCGCCGTAGTCCCGCCGGAGCTGCGCGCGGTGGCGGATTTCGTTCGCCGCCATCATCGCCACCGAGTCCAGCACCGAGTGCATGTCCAGCGGCGACACGCGCTCCTCGTCCGGACGGGAGAACGTCTTGAGCTGGCGCACAATCTGCCGCACGCGCTCCGCGCCCTCGCACGCCTCGTGGAGCACCTCGTGCCACTCGGCCAAATCGGGCTCGCCCTTCATCCGCGCCTGGAGCGCCGACGCGCCGTCGCCCGGGGGCAGGTGGTGGCGGAACTCCTCCGCGAGGAAGCCCAGGTTGGAGAGCACGAAGGCCAGCGGGTTGTTGATTTCGTGGGCGATGCCCGCCGCGAGCGTGCCCACCGACGCCAGCCGGTCCGCCAGCGTCAGCCGCGCCTGCAACTGCCGCTGCTCCGTCACGTCGCGGGCGATGGACACCACCGCCGGCTGCCCGTCGAAGCGCAGCGGCAGCGACACCACCTCCGCCACGCGCGTGCGCCCGTCGCGCCGCACCAGCCGCCGCTCGCCGGTGAGCGCTCCGGCCCGCACCGCCTCCGGCCCGCGCATGTCCTTCACGAACTCGCCGAAGCGCCGCCCCGTGAGCTGGTCCGCGCGCTCGAAGCCCAGCGTGGAGACGAGCGCCGCGTTCGCGTAGACGATGTGCCCGTCGCGCTCGATGGCCGCCGCGTCCGGCACGCCCTCCAGCAGCGCGCGGAAGCTGGCCTCGGACAGCTTGAGGGCCTCTTCCGCCTGGCGCCGCTCGGTGATGTCGCGCGCGAGGCCCTCCACCGCCACCACGCGGCCCGAGGCGTCCGTCACCGGCGCCACCACGTGCTCCAGCCACAGCGTGCGCCCGTCCGGGTGGAGGAAGCGCACCACCACCGGCGCGCCCTGGAAGGGCTGCGGTGCCTCCAGGAGTTGCTCCAGCAGGGCCCGGTCCTCCGGGTGCACGCGCTGGTACCAGAGGTCCGGCTCGCCGTAGTGCGCCACCGGGCCGTAGCCCAGCTTCGAATGCGCCACGCGGCTCACGTAGGCGAAGCCGCGCGGGGGCTCGCGCCGGTAGAGGTACAGCACGTCGGACGCGTTCTCCGCGAGCTGCCGGAAGCGTCGCTCGCGCTCACGCAGGGCGCGCTCGGACTCACGGCGCTCCAGCGTCACGGAGATGGCGCCCGCCGCCGCGGACAAGAGGTCCACCTCCAGCCGGTCCCACGCGCGTGCCTCGGCGACGTTGTCGAAGCCGATGAAGCCCGCGAGCACGCCCTGCACGCGCATGGGCAGCACGAGGATGGAGAGGATGCCCTGCGGGTCCAGCAGCGCTCGCTCGGCCTCGGGGAAGGTGGACACCAGCCCCTCGATGACGTCCCCGCGCGACAGCGTCTCCGCCCAGCGCGTGAGGATGGGGTCCATGGGCAGGTTCTGGAGGTCCGGGTTGTCGATTTCCGGCTTCACCCCCGGCGCGCACCACTCCGCGCGCTGGCTGCACAGCAGCGTCCCATCGTCCCCGCGGTGCGTCTCGAAGACGTACACGCGGCTGGCGCCCGAGGCCTGGCCCAGCGGCGCGAGCACGGGCCCGTACAGGTCGCCGCCCTCGGGCGTGGAGAGCAGACGCTGCTGCATGTCCACCAGCGCGCTGAGGTAGCGCTCGCGGCGGGCGAGCGCGCTGTGTGCGGCCTTGCGCTCGGTGATGTCGTTGAGCGTGCCGGACGCGCCGAGGACGGTGCCGTCCTCGTCGAACATCAGCCGGGCGAAGACCTCCACCCAGACGATGCCCCCCGAGCGGGTGAGGTAGCGCACCTCCTTGCGGGTGAAGTCCACCTTCTGCTCGACCAGGGGGATGAACATCTCCTGCGCGCGCGCCCGGTCCTCCGGATGGAGGAACTCCAGGAAGGGCTTCCCAAGCACCTCGTCCACCGTGAAGCCGGTCAGCTCCGTCCACGCGGGGTTGAGGGACGTCCAGGCGCCGTGCGTGTCCGTCTGGAAGACGACCTCCTTGAGGTTGTCGATGACCAGTCGGTAGCGGCGCTCGCTGGAGGTCCAGTCTGGCCGGGAGTGCGGCGTCTGCATGATGAGACTCGAGGAAGAGAACGCCCGCCCGGGCGGGGGGCGTCCGGGCGTTTCACAATTTCATAACCATTCTGGATTTTCTGCCCGGGCAAGCAAGAGGGCCAGGATGACCCTGGGATTTCGGCGGCGTTGGTTCTGCTGTTGTGCGAGACACGGGGGAACCGCCCCGGCTTCCTTCGGGCTGGTCGGGGGTGTCACCATGACTGTGTGCCGGGAAGTCCCTCATGTCTTCTGGAAGCGCTTGGCTTTCGATGCTCCAACAGGACTCCGAGGCGGGAGCTGAGGCCACTCTGAACGAAGAGGTATTTCGGCTGCTCGTCGAGCAGACGGGAGACGCCCTCGTCCTGGTGGACGCGAAGGGGAAGGTACTCGCCTTCAATAGTGAGGCATGCCGGCAGTATCGGATCCCCCATCCTGAGCGTGTCGAGCACGGCTGGCTCCCCGGGTGTGTCTGGGTGCGTGCGGAGGATACGTCGCGGCCGCTGGACGCGTCTCCGCTCTCGCGCGCGCTGGCGGGCGAGCGGGTGAAGGAGGGGCGCTGGGGCCTGCGCCGGCCGGACGGCACGGTGGTGCTGCTGCGGGGCTCGGTGATGCCGCTGGGCGTCAGGGACGGAGTGGCGGCCGGGGCGCTCATGCGCACGCGCGAGGAAGCGCGGCTGGGCATGGACGCGGCGAGCGCCGCGCGGCTGTTGGCGGAGGCCGGCTCGTTGCTCGGAGCCGCGCTGGACGCCGAGGGGCGGGTGGAGCCGCTGCTGCGCCTGCTCGTTCCCGCGCTGGCGGATGCGGGGGTGCTCCTGCTCGGCCCGCCCGCGGAGGCCCTGCGTCCGGTGGCGGCGGTGCACGCGGAGCCGGACCGGCACGTGCTGCTGCTGGAGTTGCTGCGGCAGCACTCGGCCGAGTCGTTGGTGCCGGGCAGCCTGCTGGTGATGCTCGACACGGGCCAGACGGAGCGGCGGCGGTTGCTGGAGCCGAGCGGCTCGGGGGCGGATGGCGAGCCGCGGGCCGCCTCCGGCAATGGAGACCTGGAGGCGGGTTCGCGAGTCACTGCCGCGAATCGAGTGCGGGAGGCGGGGCCGAATGTCGTTGTCGCGAGTGGGGCGGCGCAGACGCAGCCGCGCATCATCTCCGCGGAGGCGGACCAGGATGCGGCGCTGCTGCGGCGGGCGCTGGAGCTGCACTGCTACCTCGGCGTGCCGCTCGTCGCGCGCGGGCGCGTCATCGGCGCGCTGATGCTCTTCCGCGGGCACGAGGCGCGCGACTTCACCGAGGAAGAGGAACGGCTCGCGGAGGAGCTGGCCCGCCGCACGGCGCTCTCCGTGGACAGCGCGCGCCTGCTGCGTGAGGCCCGCGAGGCGGTGCGCCTGCGCGACGAGTTCCTCGGCATCGCCAGCCACGAGCTGAAGACGCCGCTGACGCCGCTGCACCTCAAGGTGCAGTTGCTGCACAAGCAGGTGGAGCTGCTCGCGGCCCGGGGGCAGCCGATATCCGCCGAGCGCGTCTCGGAGACGCTGGAGGTGGTGCAGCGCCAGGTGCGCCGGCTGACCAGCCTCGTGGACAACCTGCTGGACGTGTCGCGAATCACCGCGGGCCGGCTGAAGCTGGAGCTGGAGGAGATGGACCTGGCGAGCGTGGCGGCGGAAATCATGTACCGCTTCGCCCCATCCGCCGCGCAGCTCAACTGCTCGCTGGAGCTGCACGCGCCCATGGCGGTGGTGGGGCGGTGGGACCGGCTGCGGCTGGAGCAGGTGGTGACGAACCTGCTGTCCAACGCGCTGAAGTACGGCTCCGGCCAGCCGGTGTACGTGCGCGTGGAGGCGGAAGGCCGGCTCGCGCGGCTCAGCGTGAAGGACGGAGGCATCGGCATCTCCGCCGAGGATTTGCCGCGCATCTTCGAGCGCTTCGAGCGCGCGGTGAGCGACAGGCACTACGGCGGCCTGGGCCTGGGGCTCTACATCACCCGGCAGATTGTCGAGGCCTTCGGCGGCAAGGTGACGGCCACCAGCGAGCCAGGCAAGGGCTCCACCTTCGTGCTGGAGCTTCCGCGCGGAGACATCCCCGAGGAGTGGCTGTCCATCCCGGGCGCTTCGTAGCGCCTCACGCCGCGTGCACGGACGACGGCTCCGCCGGAGCCTCCGTGTCGGGCCCGCACGTCGGCTCGGGACTGCGGACGTAGCGAGGCAGCCGCACGTAGAAGCTGCTGCCGCGCTGCGTGCCCTCGCTCTCCGCCCAGATGGTGCCGCCGTGCCGCTCCACGATTTCGCGGCAGATGAAGAGCCCCAGCCCCAGCCCGCCGAAGTGGCGCGCCTGTGCATTGGACGCGCGAGCGAACGGCCGGAACAGTCCAGGCAGGCTCTCCGGAGGAATGCCGATGCCCTCGTCCTTCACGTGCACCAGGATGTGCTGGGCCTCCTCCTGCAGCGACATGCGCACCGTGCCGCCCTGCGGCGAGTAGCGCACGGCATTGCTCACCAGGTTGGTGAGCACCTGGTCCAGCCGGGGCGCGTCCCAATCCCCCTCCACGCTGTGTTCGGGCGTGTGCAGCTCGAAGGCGAGGCCGCTCTCCGCGCGCACCTCGAAGCGCTCCAGCACCTCTTGCAGCAGCGGCACCAGGTCCACGCGCTGCCGCTCCAATTCGAAGCGGCCGCCCTGGATGCGCGCGGTGTCGAGCAAATCATCCACCAGCCGCGCCAGCCGCTCCGTCTGCCGAGCCATGGAGCGCAGCGCCTTGAGCAGCCGCTCTCGCTCGGGGAATTCGCCATTCTTCTCCAGCCACTGGAGCGTGAGCGCGGCAAAGCCCTTGAGCGGCGTGAGCGGCGTGCGCAGCTCGTGGCTGGCCACGCTGATGAACTCCTCGCGCGCGCGCACCGCGTCCTTCAGCTCCGCCTGCGCGGCGCCGGTGTGGGCCGCCATCTCGTTGAAGCTTCGGGCCAGCTCGCCCAGCTCGTCGTCCTCCTCCACCTCCACGCGCCGCTCCAAGTCCCCCGCGGCCAGCGCGGCGGTGGCCTCGCGCAAATCACCGAGACGGCGGATGACGTCGCGAGCCACGAGCTGCGACAGGCCCAGCGCCAGCAGCACGCCCAGCAGCACCAGCCCCACCACCGCGGCGCTCATGCGCGTAATCGCCGCGTAGGCCACCACCAGCTCCTGCGTCACCAGCACGCTCCAGTCGGTGTCCTCCACCGGAGCCTCGGCGGCGAGGATGCGGCGGTCCGCCACGTCGAACTCCTCCATGACGCCGCTGCCGGGGCGCAGCAGTTCCTCGTGAATCGCGTCCGGCAGGCGCGCCTCGCCCAGCAGTGGCGCGCCAGGCGCCGTGTCGCGCAGCACCTTGAGCCCGCGCCTGTCCAGCACCTGCACGCGGAAGCGCCGGGACGCGGGCGTGGTGGCATCACTCAGCCGCTCCAGCGACAGCAGACCCACGAGCATGCCGCGCAGCTCGCCGTCGTGCTCGAAGGGGCGAGTGACCGCCACGAGCGGCCGGTCCGGGGGACGGATGAAGGCCTGGGACACCTCGGCGCCGCCGTGCGCGAGCGCATCGGAGACGAAGGTGCTCGCGGGCACGTGCCAGTCCTCCACGCCCGGAGACGTGGCCAGCACGTGGCCGGAGGCATCCACCGCGAGCGCCGCGTCGAACGCGCGCGCCTGTGCGGCGAGGTTGTGCAGGTACGGCTCCATCGCGGCGCGCTCGCCGGTGACGAAGGCGGCGCGGAAGCCGGGCGATTCCAGCATCAGGTCCAATGACTCACGCGCGTCATCGAGGTAGCGGCGCAGGAAGTCCGCCTCGCCCGCCGCCGCGCGCTGCGTGTCGTCGCGCACCTGCTGTTCAATCGCGCGCTGCGCGAGGAACGCCGCGAGCCCGCCGAGCGCCAGCAGCGGCACCAGCCCCGCGAAGGCCAGCCCGCGCAGCAACTTCCAGCCCACGGTGCGCGGAGCTCGCGGACGCCACTCCAGTGCCTGCGCCACGCACGCCAGCGTGAGCACCGCGTACACGCTGGCCCCGAGCAGCGACGCGCCCCGGCCCAGCGCGTACGCGAGCAGCGCGAAGGGCACGGCCAGCACCCCCATGAGGAGGTTGGGCAGCCGCGCATGCACCCGACCCGAGGGGAGCAGCAGTCCCAGCCCCGCGAGCGTGAAGAGCACGCCCACCAGCGGCCGCAGCGGCGCGAGGTGCGCGTACACGGACAGCGGGAAGCGCTCGGGCGCGGCGAGCATGGCGATGCCGAAGGCGGTGCCGGTGAGGGACACGAAGGCGCGCAGCACGGGCCGCCGTCGCATGGCGGGCGACGCCTCCAGCACCATGCCGCCGAAGAGGAGCGGGTAGAGGACGATGCCGGTGAAGCTGCCCGGCAGGACATTCAGCACCCACCAGTACAGCGCCATCGCCGAGCCCAGCACGAGGCGCGCCCCCCGGTCGAACCAGCGGGGCGCGTTCGGGTACAGCAGCGCGCCCATGAGGGAGATGCTTCCGGTCAGGTAGGTGAGCCCGAGCACGCGCACGTACGGGTACAGCGGCCGGAAGGAGGCCACCCGGAACTCGTACGGCACATACGACATCAGCACGCCGAACATCAGACCCACCAGGGCGGCGGGCCACGTCAATGGCAGGGGCGGGGCCGGCGCCTCGGCTTGCGGAGAGTGGGAAGAAGACATCTTCCCGGATTCACGCTTGAGCCGGACAGTCGGTTCTACTGCCCCGGGGGCTTACGTCCGGGGCAGGACATCCGGTGCGCCCGGAGAGGTACACCCGGACTCACGCCACTTCGAGCACCGTCCATTCCCGTACCTCGCCCGCCAACATCACCTCCACCACTTCACCGGCCTTGCGGCCCATGAGCGCGCGGCCCACGGGCGACGCGGGGGTGATGACGGAGAGGAAGCCGTCGCCGCCGGGGCCCGTCAACTCGGTGCCCGCGCCCACGGGGAGCACGAAGAAGGTGCGCTCGTCGAAGCCCTCTTCGTCCTCGGTGCTCATGTCGACGATGGCGCCCAGGCCCACGGGCCCCTGGCGAGGGAAGCGCGGCAGCTCGCCCTGACCGAAGGTGGAGAGCGCCTTCAATTCCTCCTGCACGCGGCGCGCGCGATGGGCCTGGCCGGTGGCGAGGCTTCCGAACTCAATCGCCGCGCGCCCGTCCTCCCTCTTCTCCGACTCCGTGGCCAGGCTGCGGGCCGCCTCGCGGGCCTCGGCCTCGGCCCGGTGGGCGAGGCGGTCGGACTGCTGGAGCCGCTCGGCGAGCTGGGTCAGGAGTGCATGCTTGTCGAGTCGCATGGGTGATACATAACTGTAGCGCCGGCCGGAGCCGCCTCCAGTTTTCGGCCGAGGCCACCGGGCGCGAGCGGCCGTAGAATGAGGCCATGACTCCCCAGGAACTCTCCCAGAAGGCCCGGCAGCTCGTCTCGGAAGGTGCGGTGCTGCTGGACGTGCGTACCCCGCAGGAATTCCAGCAGGGACACCCCGAGCCCGCGCGCAACATCCCCGTGCAGGAGCTGGCCCAGCGCCTCTCCGAGGTGGGCCCGCCCGGTACGCGCGTGGTGGTGTACTGCGCCGCGGGAGGCCGCAGCGCCCAGGCGGTACAGTTGCTGCGCGCCGGTGGCTACACAGACGTCTTCGACCTCAAGTCGGTGAACTACTGGTAGAGGCGGCGGCACGCGGAGTCGCGTGACACGGGCGCCCGCTTGGAGCAGGGTGCGCCCGCTCCCGCCATGAACCGCACCGCTGGCTTCTTCATCGTGGCCCTGTCCGGGGCGTGCTTCGGCGCGCTCGGCCTCTTCGGGCGCCTCGCGTACGCGTCGGGCGCGGACGTGGCGTCGCTGCTCTTCCTGCGCTTCTCCATCGCCGGCACTGTGCTGGCTTGCGTCATGGTGGTGCGCCGTCAGCCCCTCCCCGGCCTCAAGGTGGTGCTGGCCCTGATGCTGCTCGGCGCGGTGGGCTACGTCAGCGAGGCCGGCGCCTACTTCGCCGCCCTCCAGCACGCGCCCGCGGGCCTGGTGGCGCTGCTGCTCTACTCCTTCCCCGCGCTGGTGGCGCTGCTCCAGCGAGTCGTCTTCGGTGAGCGCCTGGGCCGCGTGAAGTGGCTCGCCGTGGCCCTGGCCCTGGGCGGCACCGCGCTGACTGCGGACCTCGAGCAGGGCGGAGCGAAGCCGCTGGGCGTCATGCTGGGCCTGCTGTCCGCGTTGCTGTACGCGGGTTACGTCGTCATCAGCGCCCGGGTGGCGGGGCGCGCTGGCCCCCTGGCCTCCAGCACCGTGATTCTCGGCTCCGCCGGGGCCACGCTGGGGCTCGTGGTGCTCATCCAGGGCCCGGCCTATCCCACCACCGCCACGGGCTGGGTCGCCGTGGTGGCGCTGGCCCTCGTGTCCACCGTGGCCGCGGTGCTGCTGTTCTTCGTGGGCATGGCCCGCATCGGCCCGGTGAACACGTCCCTCGTGTCCACCATGGAGCCGCTGACGGCCGTGGTGCTGGGCGCGCTCTTTCTCGATGAGCGCCTCAGCGCCCGGCAGGTGGTGGGCGGCCTGCTCATCCTCACCGCCGCGGTGATGCTCGCGCGAGGCGATGCGCCGGAGCCCTCGCGAGAAGCGCCCGGCGGTACGCCACCGCCGGCATAGTCCCTGGGTGCCCGCTCCGGCGAGGACCCACGTCAACGCCGCGCCGCGAGCCCGGCTCCACGGGACACGGGCCCGGAGCACACGGTGAGCCACCGTGCCCCGGGCCCGCGAGCCCTCGTTACTTCGTCACCGAATTCAGGAAGCGCTGCACCTCGTGCACGAACGCGTACGGCAGTTCCGCGTGCGGCGCGTGGCCGGTGTTCGGGTAGAGGACGAAGGTGGCGTTGGGCAGCGCGTCCACCAGCGCCTGCTGCTGCTCGACGGGGAAGAAGCCGTCCTGGTCGCCGCCCACCACGAGCACGGGCACGTCAATCTCACCCAGGCGCGCCGAGTGGTCCTCCGCGATGAGCCCGTCCAGCGTGGCCTGCCACACGCTGGCGGGGAGCTTGAGGCTCTCCGACACCAGCGTGTCGATGTACCGCTGCGGCACGGGGCGGACGAAGGTGCTCGTCTGGAACTCGCGGACGAAGTCCGGGTCCACCGTGCCCACCTGCGTGTCGACGATGGACTTGAGGAAGAGGGCCACCTCGTTGCCCGCGACGGTGGGCGCCGAGCCGACCAGCACCAGCGCGCTCACCCGGTCCGGGGAGTCCAGCGCCACCTGCTGCGCGATGAAGCTGCCCATGGAGTGGCCGACGAGGATGGCCTTCTCCTCGCCGATGGCATCCAGGAAGGCCGCTACGTCCGCGGCGAAGTCCTGCTGGGTGTAACAGCAGGCCGGGCGCGACGAGTCACCGTGGCCGCGCTGGTCCAGCGCGTAGATGTGGAAGTTGCGCAGGAAGATGGGAAGGTCCAGGTCCCAGGTGTGGTGCGAGTCCGTGTAGCCGTGGAGGAACACGACCACGGGGCCGTACTTCGAGCCCTGCTCCACGTAACGCAGCGTGACACCGGTGCTCAGGGTGACGGAGCGCTCACGGAGGTCGGCGGACTGTTCCTGCGTCTCCTGGGACTGGACCTCCTGCGCCTGGGTGGTCGGAGTGGGCTCGCCGGACTCAGGGGCGGGACCACATGCGGCGAAGAGAGGAAGTGCGAGCAGGGCGACGAGGAGCTTTCTCATGCGGGGTGCCTCTGACATTCCCGGCGGGAGATTCCGCCGGCGTGAGCAGCATCATACGCCTACCTCTGACATTGTCTGACGCAAAGCAACTCTCCGGGTTGTCAGGAATTCGCAAAGTCAATGTCAGACAGGAACGCCTCGCGTGAGGCGTGATTGACCCGCGCTGTCGGTGGAAGGTTCTCGCCGGAGTGATGCGATGTGACACGCGTGTCTCGGCACGCAGGGCGAGCGCGACCGCGGTGCCCGAATCGCGTGGAATGAACGCTCCTTCCACCTCGGCCGGCAGGGGCGGGCCGGGCACCCGGGCCCCGGAATGAGCGTTCATTCCACCCCGGCCGGCAGGGGGATGCCGGGCACCCGGGCCCCGGAATGAGCGTTCCTTCCACCCCGGCCGGCAGGCCGCCCGGACCCTCGGTTCACCGGGGGCATTGGCGGAGCGCTGTAACCTTTCGCATGTCTCCGTCGTGGAGCCGTCGGAAGCCCGGGATTTTCCGGGTGCACAGACGGAGGACGGACATGCGGGCAACCCAAGTGGCGGTGGTGGGCGGTGGGCTGGGCGGACTCACGGCGGCGGCGCTGCTGGCGCGCGGCGGCTGCGAGGTGACGCTGTACGAGCGCTCGAAGCACCTGGGCGGCCGGGCGCAGACCTCGGAGGTGGACGGCTTCCGCTTCAACCTGGGCCCGCACGCGCTGTACCGGGGTGGCGCGGGCATGCGGGTGCTCACGAGCCTGGGCGTGAAGCCGAAGGGCGGCGTCCCGGGCGCGGGCGCCTACGCTCTGCGAGCGGGCCGGCTGCACACGCTGCCGAGCGGGCCCGTATCGCTGATGACCACCGACGTGCTCACGCTCGCCGGGAAGCTGGAGTTGGCGCGGCTGCTCGCGGGACTTCCCCGTATCGATACGGACCCCCTGGCACGCATCTCGATGCGCGAGTGGCTGAACACGCGCCTGGCTCGAGATGACGCCCGTGCGCTCGTCGGCGCGCTGACGCGGGTGTCGACGTACTGCGCGGACCTCGACGCGCTGAGCGCGGAGGTGGCGGTGTCGCAGCTTCAGATGGCCCTCGCGGCGAATGTGCTCTACGTGGACGGCGGCTGGAGCACGCTGGTGGACGCGCTGGAGGCCCGTGCCAGGGACGCGGGCGCGAAGCTGGAGCTCTCCGCGCGAGTGGAGTCCGTGGTCCTCCAGTCGGCCCGCGTGCAGGGGCTCCGGCTCTCGGATGGCACGGTGCACGAGGTGGACGCGGTGGTTCTCGCCGGAAGCCCGGGTGACGTCGCGTCACTCGTCCCCGGGGACGCGGTGCTCGCGAAGGAGGTCGCGGAGGCAGTGCCGGTGAAGGCCGCGACGCTGGAGCTGGGCCTGTCCTCCCTGCCACGCCCGGAGGCGCTGTTCGCGCTCGGGGTGGACGGTCCGTGGTACGCGTCGGTGCACTCGGCGTCGGCGCGGCTGGCGCCGGAGGGAGGCGCGATGGTGCACGTGATGAAGTACCTGACCGGCGCGGACGCCGACACGCGCGAGTCCGAGCTCGAGGGCGTGATGGACGTCCTCCAGCCTGGCTGGCGCGAGCACCTGGTGGCGAAGCGCTTCCGCCCGTCGCTGACGGTGACCCACCTGCTCCCGAGCGCGAAGGCCGGAGGCTTGTCATCTCGTCCCACGGCCCGGGTGCCGCACGTGAGCGGCCTCTTCCGAGTGGGAGATTGGGTGGGCGCGGAGGGCATGCTCGCGGACGCCGCCTTCGCCAGCGCCGAGTCCGTGGCACGAGCCCTCGTCACGCAGCACGAGGAGCCGCGGCGCGCGGTGGGAGTCTGAGACATGGAAGGTCGGAGACACGACGCGGTGGCGGAGGCGGCGCGCGAGCACGAGCGCTTCCTCTGGGGGCTCTGCTACCGCATGACGGGAGTGGCGGCGGACGCGGACGACATCGTGCAGGAGACGTACGCGAGAGCCCTGGCCTCACCGCCCGCGCAGCAGGAATCCCTGCGCCCCTGGCTGACGCGCGTGGCGGTGAACCTCGCGAGGGACCACCTGCGCCGCCGCCGTCGCGAGGGCTACGTGGGCCCGTGGCTTCCCGCTCCGCTCGAAACGGGAGACGCCACGGCCGCGCAGGAGCCCGACGTGCCTCCCGGAGTGGAGGCAAGGCTCCCGGGAGGAGGCTCCACGGAGGGACGCTACGAACTGCTGGAGAGCGTCTCCTACGCCTTCCTCCTCGCACTCGAAGTCCTCGCGCCGAAGCAGCGCGCCGTGTTGCTGCTACGCGACGTCTTCGACTACTCGGTCCGAGAGGTGGCCGAGGCGCTCAACATGAGCGAGGTCAACGTGAAGGTGGTGCACCACCGCGCCCGCGCCGCGATGGAGGCGTATGACCGCGCCCGCTGTGTCCCCACGCGCGAGCTGCAGGAGCGCACGCGGGCCGCGCTGGAGAACTTCATGGGCGCGCTGCTTTCGGGAGACGTGGCGGCCGCGGAGGCGATGCTGTCCTCCGACGTGCGCGCGCTGACGGACGGCAACGGCCAGGTGCGGGCGGCCCAGGTGCCGGTGGTGGGCACGAAGCGGGTGCTCACCTTCCTGCGGCGGCTCATGGAGCTGCGAGGTCCGCCGCTCGCCTACGAATTCCAGATGCTCAACGGCCTGCCGGCCCTCGTCACCCTGTTCGCCGAGGCAAAGGACCCGAAGTACCCCCCGCGCGCGGTGGTCCGGGTGGAGCTGGACGCGGACGGGCGAATCGCCCAAATCCACTCGGTGCTCACGGACCACAAGCTCGCGGGCCTGCGCATGCCGTCACCCACCTGAGAAACCCCCGCGCTCAGCCCCGGGGCTTGCGAGCATTGATGACCTCGACCACGCCCCGGAACCGCTGGATGCGGCGGACCACGTCGAATCCGGCCTGCCGCACGAGCTGGTACGTGTCCCGGTTGAGCCGGCATCCTCCGGTCATCACCCGCCACGCGGGGGTGAGCAGGTCCTGCGCGGTGGCCAGCCCGGACGATGGCGCGCGCACGTGCTCCAGCATGCGCAGCTCTCCGCCAGGACGCAGCACGCGGAACACCTCCACCAGCCCGCGCGCGGGGTCATCCACGCTGCAGAAGACGAGGCTGGCCACCACCACGTCGAAGGACGCATCGGTGAAGGGCAGGTCCTCCACGCTGGCGTGGACGAGCTCGGCACCGGGGCGCCGCTCGCGGGCCCGCTCGAGCGCCTCGGCGTCCACGTCGATGGCGGTGACGGACGTCACGGTATCGGGGTAGCCCGGCAGCGCGAGCCCGGTGCCGGTGCCCACCTCCAGCACGCGGCCCGCCAGCCCGTGCACCAGCTTCCGCCGGGCGGCCGTCAGTCCCAGCCACCCCAGTGGAGCCATCACCACGTCATACGTGAGCGGCTTCATGCGACCACCTCCGTGTTCCCATTTCGCGCCCGCCGCGGCGGGCCGGAAACGACTCGGCCCGGAAGCCTGGGCGGATTCGCCAGGGCCACCGGGCCGATATTGCCTGCCACGAAGAGCCGGGAGCGAAGCCACCCTCCCGGAAGCAGCGGCGCCTGACTCGAGGCGCGGTCGGGAGCGGAGTCACCCTCCCGGCAGCAGCGTGGCTACCGCGCCGCCCCCACCGTCTTCCCCGTCCCCGACGAGGAGGCCGGAGGCACCGCGGAAGCCCCGGGAGCGCGCTTGCGCAAGAGGCCCCACAGGCCATACGCCACCAGCGCGATGCAGCCGTACTGCGCGGGCGTCAGCCCGAAGTACCGCGCGTCCACGTACGACAGGTCCACGGCCCGCAGCGTGTCGAAGTAGAACCGGCACGCCGAGTACAGGATGGCGAGCAGCGGCAACAGCCGCCCCTTCAGCTTCTCCGAGTCGCGCACCGCGTACAGGATGCCGCTGATGACGAAGAGGGCAATCGCGTCGTACAGGCCGAGGTCGTGCCGCGGCCCGTCCTTGAACGCCACCGCGAGGAAGAAGTCCGTGTGCACGCCCGGGTGGTCATGCACCGCGAAGCACCCCAGCCGCGCCACCGCCCAGCCCGGCGCCACGCCCAGCGCGAAGGCATCCGCGTAGTCGTTGAAGCGCAGCTTGCGCACCTTGAAGAAAATCACCGCCGCCAGGATGCCGCCCAGCAGGCCGCCGAAGGACGACAGCCCGTCCCACACCTTCACAAGCTGGAACGGGCTCTTGGACAGCTCCTCCGGGTGGTAGAAGAGCAGGTGCACCAGGTGGCCGCCGATGACGCCGCCGATGACGCCCCACATCGCGTAGTCGGCCAGCGGGTTCGGGTCCAGCTTCATGCGCTCGGCGTTGCGGACGAGCAGGCGAGCGGCCAGCAGGATGCCCAGCGCCACGAAGATGCCGAAGGGCTCGATGGTAACGGGCCCCAGGTGAATCGAGGGGGCATGCCAGTAGGGAATCAAGTCTGAAGCTCCAGGACGGGCGAACGTCCCTCCCTTTATCCGGGCGGGGGGGACGGAGGCGAACAATTGTAGGGACGCGGACTTTCCCGACGAAGCCGCGCCCAGATGACTCAACGGGTCCGCTGGACGACACAGTCCCTGTGTGCCCCATGGCACTCTCCTCGTACCCCGGAGGGAATCACTCCCACTTCCAGACGTTCCAGGAAGACCCGTCAGGACCGAAGATGGGGGGCTCACGCGTCTACTACAGGAAATCCTTGGTTTTTTGTCAGGCCCATCCGTTCCAATCGGACCGTGGGCCGGGGCTTCCAAGGAGGGAGTGACGGCATGACGCAGCGGGGACACAGCCACGACACACCGGGCGCGCCGCCACGCGCGAGGCTGGTGTTCGCCCCCGCGGGGATGTCGGCCTCACCCACCACGGTGGTCGCGCCGCCACGGACGCGGGCCACTTCTGCCGGGAGCGCGCTGCCACGAGCGCGCCCCCATTGCCCCCCTCGCACGCGAGAGGCTCCGCACGCGACGGGCGCTCAACTCATGCCGGCTGCCCTTGGTGCACGCGGCGGGCGTTGCAAGGTCGTCCAAGGAGTGCACAACCCATGAAGTCCTACCTGTTGGTTCCAAAGGAATCCATCGAGACGCAGGCGCACGTGGGGCCTCGCGGCACGGAGCAGGGCGAGCGCGTGCTTCCGCGCACCACCGCGCTGCGCTTCGCGGCGGCGAACAAGGCGCCGGACGCGCTCTCCGCACTCGGCCTCCGCTCGGCCACGCTGCCCGGCGTGCGCCCGCAGGTCAGCGGACAGGAGCCGCGCAAGCGCGGCAAGAAGGGCGCGAAGCAGAAGGCCGGCACGCGCGGCGCGGACTCCTCCACCGTGCCCATGCCGGGCGCGGCCGTCACGGAGCAGACGGGCGCGGAGGCCGGCAGCTACCGCTTCATGCCGCTCATCGGCGCCACCATGGCCCACTTCTACGAGGAGTCCACGGAGAAGGCCGCGCGCGCGGACCTGGAGAAGGAGTTCGAGTTCATCCCCGACGTCGTGCCCCTGTCCTTCCCCGGCCCCGTGTCCGCGGGACAGACGGGGCCTCGCAACCGCGGCATGTCCTCGCTCGCCGAGCGCGAGTGGCCGGAAGAGTGCGGCGTGCCGCTCGCCCACGCGCAGGGCATCCGCGGCGCGGGCGTCATGCTCGGCATCCTCGACACCGGCGTGGACGCGGACCACCCCGAGCACGCCGCCAAGGTCATCCAGTTCCGCTACGTGTCGCTCTTCCCCAACTCGCCGCACAACCCGGCCCGAGACATCCGCGGCTTCGACCCGGATGGCCACGGCACGCACGTGTGCGGCATCGCCGCGGGCGTGCACCACGGCGTCGCCCCGGAGGTGGACCTCTACGTCGCGTCCGTCATCGAGTCCGAAACCATCCGCACCAGCCTCGGCCGCGTCGCCGCCGGCATGGAGTGGCTGCTGCATCAGTTCAGCCGCCCTGAAAACTCCACTCGGCCGGCTGTCGTGAATCTGTCGCTGGGCTTCCCGCTCGCCCCGCCGCCCGGAATCACCGAGGCCGACTACAACCTCAACCTGCGGGCGCTGCAGACCATGATTCGTCGGCTGCTCGACTCCAACGTCCTGCCTGTTGTCGCGGCAGGCAACAGTGGACCCGACACGGTTGGTTATCCAGCCGCCTTTCCGGAGTCCCTGGCCGTTGGCGCAGTCGACTTCGAGCGCAACGTCGCCACATTCTCCGCCAGCGGGACGGTGGGTAGGCGCACCGTCCCCGACGTCATGGGTTATGGGGTAAACGTGTACTCGTCCACAGAACGGCGCTGCAACAACCAGGCGTTCTACGAGCGAATGAGTGGCACGAGCATGGCGGCGCCTTATGTAGCAGGTATTGCCGCGCTGTATCGTTGCCGCGCCCCTGACTTGACGGCGCACGAGGTGAGGGATTTGATCCTGGCCAATTCAGTCAAGCTTCCCCGCTCGGCGACACACCGGACGGGCAAGGGCCTGGCTGTATTCCGGTGACGGCGGTGGGTTGATGCCGGGGTCGGCGCCAATGGAGCGCCGGACCCGGGGGAGGATGAGGCCATGAGCAGGAAGAATGGCGGACCGGGGGACATGTACGCGGAAGGTGTGCCCCGGCTGTCCTCGAACGTGCGTCCGCTGCCGGGCGCCGCGAGCAGCTCGCGAGCGGGCCCGTCACCAACGGGTTCTCAGCCCGAGTGGATTGACGTCACGGTGATGCCCCGGGAGGCCCCCGTGGCACCCGTGCGCGCGAGCATGCAGGCCCGGCCGCCCCCGCGCTCCCGCGCGGAGGTACACCAGTCCGGCCTGGCCGAAAGCGCGCGCTTCCACCAGAGCTTCATGCGATGGCTCGAGGAGAAGCATCTCCTGGGCTCCGTGCGCTCGGTGAGCGAGCCGGGCTCCATGCCCATGCTGCACCTGCGCTGCGCGCCTCGCGTGCTGGACCAGCTTCGCCGCGCGCCGGAGTTCGAAGCGGGCACGATGATGCCCCTCGACCTCATCTAGCGGTGGGTGCCCCTCGCCGTGCACCCCTGGTCTGGGACTCCCTCCGAGCGTGAGGAGGGCTGCCCTGGGCGATGCTGTGTGCGCGTCGCCCCCGGAGAAGTGGCCCCGGTTCCGTCGTTCCCGCCACGGTGAACCGACGTCAGGGCCGCTTCTTCCTGAATAACGTAGAAACTCGGGATTGTCCTGCCAACTGGCCAGACGGCCAATGGTCGCGGGTCAAAGTCGGGCGGTCGACGCACCGTACCGAGCGGCCGGGCCCTGTCGCACCAGGCGTCGGAATCCCAAGGGGAAGTCATTTTCCTGGGACGCCTGGCCGCCTGCCCGGCTCCTCCTGAATGAAGCCAGTGCCCCGCACGGCCCCCATCAGGAGCTGAGCCCATGCGCCCTCTCGACATCTTCCGTCCCATCGTCAGCCCCCCGAAGCCGGCCGCTCCGGCCGCTCCGAAGGCACCCGCGGCGTCTCCTCCCGCGTCCAACACCGTCGCGGCTCCGTTGCCTCGGCGGGCCGACGGCTTCGACGGGCCGGGCGCCTCGCGAATCCCGCCCCGCGTGGAGCTCGAGCCGCCCCCGCCGCCGCCTCCTCCCGCGCCGGCGAAGACGGAGGAGAAGAAGGAGAAGAAGGGCTTCTTCGACAAGACGTGGGGCGCCGTCACGGACTTCGCGGGCGACGTGAAGGACAAGGCGAAGGGCGCCGTCGACGACGTCAAGGACAAGGCCGGCGAGGTGAAGGACAGGGCCGAGGACCTGGCCGGCGAGGTGAAGGACACGGCCATCGAGGTGAAGGACAAGGTCGTCGAGGAGGGCGGCAAGCTCGTCGAGGACGTGAAGGACATCGGCAAGGACTGGACCCAGGCGCTCGACTACGAGGAGCAGATCGACAAGCTGGGGCCGGGCGACAAGTACACGCTGTCGGTCGGCGCGGACGCGAGCGTCGAGGGCATCAAGGGCTACGGGAAGGGCAACCTGGAGGTCACCCGCAACGAGAAGGGTGAGTACATCGTCTCCGCCGACGGCGAGCTGGGCGGTGGCGTGTACGCGCAGTTGGGTGGCTCGGTGGGGGCTCGCGCGAAGCTGGAGGGCGAGCTGACGGGTGGCGTGAAGGGGAAGGTGGAGATGAAGTTCAAGTCGGCCGAGGAGGCCAAGCGCGCGGCGGAAACGCTGGTGCGCATGACGACGCCCGGAGCCGCGTTGAAGGGGGGCCCTCCGTCCGCGGACGACCTGAAGTTCGCCGCCAGGCACATCTCCGCCGTGGAGTTCGGCGGGACGCAGGCGGCGCAGCTCGCCGGGGACCTGGGCCTGGGCGTGAAGGGCGCCATGGGGCCCAGCGCCTTCCTCGAGGGCAGCTTGAAGCTGGACTACACGGCTCGCGTCGAGTTCGACGACAACGGCAAGCCGTCGCTCGTCCTCAAGACGGAGGAGTCCGGCGAGGTCTCGGGCGGACTCGACCTGGGGAGCAAGAACCCCAAGAGCAAGGTGCACCACGGAGCGAACGGCGACAAGAAGCTGTCGGGCAACCTCAAGGGCTCGGTGACGGTGGAGGCGCGGTTCGAAATCCCCGAGGGCGTGGACCCGATGAAGCTGACGAAGGACCCGCTGGGCGCCATCAAGCAGTCGGGGGCCAACACGTTGAAGGCCATCGACACGAAGACCACGGTGAAGGTGCAGGCCGACGGGACGGCGGGGAAGAACGGCGTGGGCTACGAGGCGAAGCTGGTCCTCACGAACGATGGCGGGAAGTTCGTGGACGGCAAGGCACTCGACCACGCGCTGCACGGCGACTTCGACAAGGCCCTGGAGTCGACGCGCGGGGCCATGCAGGTGGATGCCACCATCCGCGGTTACGACAAGACCGGCGTGTCGGCCTCGCCGGAGCTGAAAATCATGGGCTTCGGCGTCGGAGCGGACATCGCCGCGCAGCGCACGGACTACGCCGACAAGCCCTCCTTCGAGTTCCACGGCGACGGCAATCAGGCCGGGGAGGCTCTCCGGAACTGGATGTTCGGGGGTGACTCGGAGAGCACGCAGCCGGCTGGCTCCGGGAGCACGCAGACGGCCACGCGGACCCTGACGCAGGGTGACCTGAACAAGCAGGTCTCCATGGCCCGGTACTACGGCGGCGTGCGCGGCTGACCGTCACTGAGGGGGATGTCAGGGGCCCATGGAGGGCCCCCGGGCGACCCGAAGCCGTGGCGCGCTCAGGGCACGTAGGCGATGCAGTCGATTTCCACGCGCAGGCCCGCGTCGGGAAGCTCGGACACCTGCACGGTGGTGCGCGCGGGGCGGTGTCCGGCGAAGACGCGCTCGTAGACGGCGTTCATCCTAGAGAACTCCTTCATGTCCGTGAGGAAGACGCCGCAGCGCAGGACGTGCTGCAGGCTGGAGCCACCGGCCACGAGGATGCGCTCCAGGTTGCGCAGCACGGCCTCCGTCTGCGCCTCGATGCCCTCGGGCTGCGTGCCGGTGGCGGGGTCCTTCGCGCCCTGACCGGAGATGAAGAGCAGCTGGCCCAGCTGCATGCCGGGCGAGTACGGCCCCGCCGGCTTGGGCAGATTCGCGGAGACGATGGGCTGGTGCTTCGCGGTCGTCACGGGCTTCTCCTTCACGAAGAGAGGCCCAGGCATAACGGAGGCGCGAGCGGGGCGCACCCTCAGGACTGCGTGTTCTCGAGGTACACCCGCACCAGCTTGCGGGAGTCGCCCTGCTTCGCGAGATGGGCCTGCACACACATGCCTTTGTGAAGGACGGCGCGGCTCAAGCGTGTGCCTCCCTTGGGCCCGTAGACTTCGACGTCGTCGCCGAACGCGAGCTCCATCTCCTGCTGGCCCGGGGGCTTGAGCCCGATGTCCACACCGTCCACGTCGGTGAGGGTGCCCTCCACGACGTCAATCTGTTCTGGCTGCCTGTGCTCCCGCGAGCAGACAGCCGAGCTCAGCGACAGGAGTGTGGCCGCCATCATCGACAGCGCACCTTTCATGGCTCTCCTCCTCCTGAAGGGAAGGAGTGCCACGAGCGCGGGTGTGACGGGCCGGCTGCCTCACCGCCGCAGCGCACCTGTCGGCACCGGAGCCCGGCTCCGTCATCCAGGACGGGCCGGTGTCCTCACCCGCGAGCGATGTGCAGCCGGGGCACCGTCCGCGAGAGCGCGGAGTCGAGCAGCCCGAGCACCCGCTCGCGGTACGCGTCCGGCGCGGCCGTGAAGGCCTTCGTGTGCTTCGCCTCCGGAATCACCCACAGCGAGCAGCGCTCCTCCGGCAGCGGGCATGCGGCCACCAGCCGCTCGCCCATGGAGGGAGGCGTCACGGTGTCCTTCGTGCCGTAGATGAACAGCACCGCGTTCGTCCCATGGATGTCCCGAGCGCGGGCCACCGGGCGCAGCTTCGCCAGCAGCTTCGGCATGAGGACGTTGCTCGCCTTGAGCACCGCGAACGCCACCTTGTAGCGGACCCAGTACTCATCCAGCGTGGTGAACGGGCACTCCAGCACCGCCGCGGACAGGCCATGTCCCTCCTGTCCCAGCGCGCACGTCAGCCACGCCGAGCCGAACGAAGCGCCGAGCCCCGCGACGGGAAGCCCCGGCGCCAGTTGCCGGGCCCCACGCACCGCCGCGAGCACGTCCTCTGGATAGAGCAGGTCCGCGTCCGGGCTCTCGCCGAAGCCGTTGAAGTCGAACAGCAGCACGTTGTAGCCGCCCTCGCGCAGCATCCGCGCGTGGCCGTTCTTCAGATAGAAGCCCTTGGCCTCCACGCCCATGGGATGCGCGCACACCACCGTGCCGCGCGCGGGCCCGGACGTCGCTTCGCCGAAGAGCCCCACCAGCGTCCCGCCCCGGCCGTTGTCCAGGTCCACGCGCCGCCACGAGGCCCGCTCGGCCCCGGCCTCGGTGGGCCAGACCCAGGGCTTCTGGTAGCGGCTGAAGAACGGCTTCTTGAGCAGCGTGTAGACATTCATCCGGTGCGACTCCGGTGACGCGAGTGAAGGGACGCTACCAGAACGACGGAGGCCGCCGTCCTTCCCCGGCTGAAACAAAAAAGTACAGGCGCGAGGGAAGATTTCTCCCGGACCCCGTTCGAGCAGTGAGTCCCAACGACGACGAGGTCTTCATGAGCACGCTCCAGACGAGCGGTGTGCCGGCGGTGTCTGCCCTTCCTCCATCCCTGATGACGTCCCCGGCGCCGCGCCTTCATGCCGTCTGGCTCGCCGCGAAACCCCTACCCGGCGGTACGAGCGAAGTGACGCTGGCCGACGGTACGCGCATGTCACTGGACGTCGTCGCGCCGGACAGCGCGAGGGACTACCTCTCGAAGACGTCCGAGGACGCGCTGGTGGTGGCCTTCCTCGACGAGCGCCTGGACGGCCAGGTCCCCGCGTCGCTGCGCCTGCTGCGCGACGACCCGCGCTTCGAGCGCACACGCATCTTCCTGCTCGGGCGCGACATGCGCTTCCTCGCGGCGGGAGGGCTGGGGGATTTGGACGTGGAGGCCGTGCTCGACGCGCAGTCGATGGACGCGGCCGGCCTGACGAAGGCGCTGGAGCAGGGCCTGCGCGCGCACCGCGCCCTGGGCACCAACCCGCTCATCCCGCGCTTCTACCTGGATGCCACCTTCAACAAGGTCTTCGACTGGTTCGAGAACACGCGCTGGACGTGGACGGACCTGGGTGACTTCTCCAAGGTGGACCGCGCGCTGCTGTCCGAGGGTGAAATCGAGCTCCTGAAGGAGTCCGCCATCATCGAGTTCGGCACGCTGCCGGGCGCGCACAACTTCCTGCGCGAGTGGGGGGACGAGTACAGCTTCTCCTCGTGGGCGCTGTCGTGGGGCGCGGAGGAGGCGCGGCACTCGCTGGTGCAGTGCCGCTACCTGGAGGCCCTGGGCATCTCCGTGCCGGCGAAGCACGCCATGTACAAGCGTGAGCCGTACCCGATGGGGAAGGACCGCGCGGGCACGCTGATGATGAACATCATCTCCGAGGCGCGCGCCGCGGAGTACTACAAGACGCTGGCCGCCCAGACGCGCGAGCCGGTGCTGCGCAACATCTGGACGGTGCTGGGCCGCGACGAGGGCCGCCACGCGCGCGCCTTCTTCGTCTTCTGCAAGGAGCTGTGCGAGCTGGACCGCCAGCACCTGAACGCGGCGCTGCAGATGGCGTACGTGTGGCTCGCGGACCGCAGCGACGGCGTGAAGCACCCGGCGGGGCACTTCTACCCGCACTCGACCTCGGCCTCGGGGCTGAAGCAGGTGGAGAAGGAGCACCAGGGCGCCACGGACCGGGCGGACGCGCGCGTCTTCGCCATGATTCGCGGCCTCACCGGCGAAGAGAACCTGCGCACGGTGAAGGACCTGAAGCGCACGCTCCGGGACATGGTCTGACATGGACGGGGACGCTTTCCGTGCGCCGCCACCGGACCCGGCGCCCTACGGCAACTGCTTCGGCTGCGCTCCGGGAAACATGAAGGGACTGCGCCTGACGTTCCGCCACGATGAGGCCGGACGCATCTCCACCGACGTGCGCCTGGAGCGGGACTTCGAGTCCTTCCCCGGCATCATCCACGGCGGCATCGTCGCCACGGTGCTGGACGAGGTGCTCGCCCGCGCGTCGCTGCACGTGCACCGGCTGCCGGCGATGACGGTGGGCCTGCGCCTTCGCTACGTGAAGGTGATGAAGACGGGCCAGCCCCACGTGGCCACGGCCGAGGTGTTGTCGCGAGACGGCGAGCTGGTGCGCCTGCACGGGACGCTGGAGAGCCCGACGGACGGGCTCATCGCGGCGGCGGACGCGACGTTCATGTTGCTGGACCCGGCGCGGATGGATGCCGCGAAGCACGGACTTCCGGAAGAGACACTCGAGAGCTTCAAACGCTACATGCGCGAGGTGACGTGATGAAGAACGACATCATCCAGATTCTGAGTGCGGAGCTGGGCATGCCGGCCGCGGAGCTGACGCCGGACGTGCACCTGCGGGGCATCGCGGGGATGGACTCCATGAAGGTGCTCTCCATCATCCTGAAGGTGGAGAAGCGCTTCGGCATCGAGATTCCGGACGACGCCACGTTCCGGCTGGAGACGGTGGGGCAGTTCCTCCAGCTCGTGGAGTCGCTCGCGGCGCCGCAGCTCCAGAAGGTCGGCTAGCGCGCAAGTTGTACCGAGGGGGAACACCATGCTGTCCACGTCCGTCGAGAGCTTTACTGCCTCGCTTCAGCGGGGTGACACGCTGGTGGAGATGTTGCGCCGCTCCGCGCTCGCGCACCCCGAGGCGGGCATCCGCCTGTTGAGCGGTGGCGAGGAGGTGGAGTGGCTGCCGCTCGCGCAGCTCCACGAGGACGCGGGCCGCCTGGCCACGGGCCTGCGCAACCAGGAGGGCGTGGAGCCCGGTGACCGCGTGGCGCTGCTGCTGCCCACTTCGGGCGAGAGCATCCGGGGCTTCTTCGGCGTGCTCGCGGCCGGCGCGGTGCCGGTGCCGCTGCCTCCGCCGCTCCCCTTCTCCAACCCGGAGCGCTACCTGGAGCGCACGCGAGGGGCGCTGGAGCGCTCCGGCATCCGTCTCCTCGTGGGCCCGTCGTCCCAAGAGGGCTTCCTGGAGATGCTGCAAGGAAGCATGGGCACCGGGGTGCGCACGCGCACGCTGGAGCCGCTGATGGAGTCCGGGCCCACGTGGCACACGGTGTCTCCGGACTCACCCGCGCTCATCCAGTACACGTCCGGAAGCACCACGGCGCCGAAGGGCGCGGTGCTCACGCATCGCAATCTCCTGTCCAACGTGGAGGCGATTCGCCGGGGCCTGCGCATGGCGCCGGACGACGTGGGCTGCGTGTGGCTGCCGCTGTTCCACGACATGGGCCTCATCGGCTGCCTGCTGGCGCCCATCTACGTGGGCATGCACCTGGTGATGACGTCGCCGGAGAACTTCGTGCTGGACCCGGAAGGGTGGCTGTCCCTCTTCGGGCGCTACAAGGGCAGCATCGCCCCCGCGCCGAACGCGGGCTACCTGCACTGCGTGAAGAAGGTCGGCGCGGAGGCGGTGAAGAAGCTGGACCTCTCGTCGTGGCGCCTCGCGCTGATGGGCGCGGAGGCGGTGGACCCCGTCACGGTGCGGCGCTTCTGCGAGCACTTCGCGCCCGCGGGCTTCCGTCCCGAGTCGGTGATGCCGGTGTACGGACTGGCGGAGGCCTCGCTGGCGGTGACGTTCAGCGCGCTGGCCGAGCCCATGCGCACGCTGTCCGTGTCGCGCGCGGCGCTGGGCCAGGACGCGGTGGAGTTGGTGCCGTCGAGCCACCCGGACGCGCGAGAGGTGGTGTCCGTGGGCACGCCCGTGCACGAGACGGAGGTGCGCGTGCTGGACGCTCGAGGGCAGGACGTGGCCGCGGGGAGGGTGGGGGAGATTCACGTCAAAGGCGGCAGCGTGATGCAGGGCTATGACCGCAACCCCGAGGCGAGCCGCGCCGCCTTCCGCGACGGCTGGCTGACCACGGGAGACCTGGGCTTCCTGCACGAGGGGCGGCTGTACGTGGTGGGCCGCATCAAGGAGGTCATCATCTCCAACGGCAACAACTACTACGCCACCGACGTGGAGGCCGTGGTGGGCCGCGTGCCAGGAGTGCGCGAGGCCCTCGCGGTGGGAGTGCAGGTGGAGGGCACGGAGGGGCTCGTGGTGCTGCTGGAGACGCGCGAGCGGGACGAGGCCGCGCGCCGCAAGCTCGTGTCCACGGTGCGCGACACGGTGTCGTCCACGCTGGGCATCTCCGCGAAGGACGTGGTGCTGCTGGAGCGCGGACAGATTCCGCGCACGTCCAGCGGGAAGCTGGAGCGTCACAAGGGCAAGGCGCTCTACGCGCAATGGCTCGCGGAGCAGGTGACGAAGTGACAGCGCGAGGCTCCCGGGCGCATTGCTCCGCGCGGGTTCTTTGCCGCGCCCGGTGCCGTCAGTCACGGCGCTACAGGCGCACGATGTACGTCACGCCGTCGAAGCTCCACCAAAGGCGGACCACCTCACACGGAAGCGCCTTGAAGCAGAGCCGTACCCATGCGCCCCGCATGACGCGAGTCCTGCGCGTGCTCCTCGCGGTGTCCACGTTCAGCGTGACGCGGGTGCCATCGCCGAGCTTCGCGTGGAAGGGGACGTTCGGCTCCCAGAGCTGGGTGTCACACTGAATCTCCACGAGGTGGAGCCCATCGATGGAGCCCAGCCATCGCCCGCGCAGTTGCACCGGCGCCGGTTCGCTCGAAGTCGAGCCACGCTTGCGACCTGGCTTGGACTCGATGCGGGGTTCCCGGAGAGTGCCTCGTGAGGCGCGGACCCGTCCCAGGAATGGTGGAGGCAGAGGCGCCGAGGCCGAGGTGTTTCCCGTCGAAGCTGGTGACACCCGCCTCACCATGATGAGCGGGCGTGAAATCGACGCGGAGCCCGGAGTGGGGGCCATGGAGGCGCGCTCCAGGCCCCCCACGGACATCCCATACGGGAGCGCCTGGGGCACCGTCTCGCGCCGAGTGGGCACAGTGGGGTCCACGGTCGGCTCGTTGCTCACCGCGACCCAGGCCGTCAGCGGCGTGGCGATCTGGTACGTCAGGCCGAGCTGTTCCATCTGCTGATTCACCTCCAGCGGCGGCGCTCCACCCTTGTGCCGCATCGAGAGGTCCTCCACCTTCTCTCGTGCGTAGAGCGTCGCGAGGCTGGGACTTCCTTCGCCTGGCTGCGTGGGTGGAACGGTGAGCACCTGCTCCCATTGGCCGCTCGGGGTGATGCCCTTCACGATGAGCCGCCCGCCATCCGGCCGCAGCTTCAGGGACAGGAGCACGGGAGCTCCGGCCATGAGGTCCGTCACCGACGCGGGCGCGATGTCCTCGACGGCATCACCCTCCACCGTCACGTCCACCAGCACGGGCGCCCGTGTCGCGGCGATGAGCCGGGCGGTGCACCGCTCCACGTCTTCGCCCAGGCCGGTGAGGACCTCCACACCCCGGCCCGCGCGCGCGGCAGCGCGGGTGAGCGAGCGATTCACCGCCGAGCCCACGCCCACCGTGTGCAATCGCGACCCCGAGGGAAGGCGAAGGATGAGCGTCTGGACGATGACTTTCTCGGAATCAATCTGCCCATCGGTGACGAGCACCACCTGCCGCTGACTGGAGGGCCGCAGCGGACGGAGGGCTTCGAGGATGCCGGTACTCATCTCGGTGCCACCGCCCGCGGTCAGTGCCCTCACCCACGCCACGGCCTCTCGGCGGGCAGCCTCATCCGTGGAGACGGGCTTCTCCTTCCAGCGGTGCGGGGCGTTGCTGAACGCCAGCAGCTCCAGCGAGTCTCGCGGCTCCAGTGTGTCGATGAGCGATGCGACGACTCGCTGGGCATGCTCCAGCGGAGGGCCTTTCATGGACCCGCTCACGTCCATGAGGACGATGAGGTCCCTGGGAAGCCGCTCCGTCTCCACCGAGGGTGGCACCAACGTGAGCAGCCCATACGCGCTCTCCTCCAACCGTCCCTTCATCCGAGCACGGTGCAGGCTCACACCCGGCTGCGGAGTGGCAACGGGCCAGCGCACCACGAGGTCCCGGTCCAACGGCACGCCTTCGTCCAGGAGGGCCACCGTCCGCGACACGCCGCGCTCGAAGCGCACCGGGTGGCTCGGAGCTTCGGGTCTGCGTCCTTCGACGAGCACATCCCGGATGGACAGCTCGAGCGTGGCACCGACACTGGTAGCGCCACCGGCCACACTCACGTGGGTGCGGCCCGCTGCCTCCGTGCCCTGGTAGCGCGGGGCCACGACGGTGGGGAACCGCCATTCCCACAGTCCCTCGGCGAGCCAGCGCAGTCGCTGGTCCACGGTCAGCTCCACGGTGACGTGCTGGCCCGGCGGCACGTTGCCCAGCTCCTGCGTGAAGAGGCTGGCCCGCTGCTGGGTGAGCAGCGCCGCCGTCCTGCCGGAGATGCGGGCCTGGATGAAGCGCTCGCGAGCGGCCTGGAGCCTGTCCACCTCACCCACGACGCGGCGCTCGCCGAGGCGGAACGCGTACCCTGCCACCACGCCGCCTTCTGGCAGTGGCACCTGGTAGCTCACCTGGAGCGGCTCTTCGTAGGGATTCCGAAAGTGCTGCGTGAGCGTGACGCGGGCAATACCCCCCAGCGCCTCCGCTTTCAGTTCCACGGCGGTGAGCGGCAGTTGCCTGCCATCCACCGAGACCATCCGACCACCCACCTGCTCCTGCTGAGCTGTGTCCGTCGCTGCGGGCCTCCATTCAGGTTCTCGGGTTCCAGCGCATTCACGAGGCTCGCCTGTCCCGGCTGACAAACCCGAGGCGCCGGGTGCCACCGTCCCCGCGCACTGTGCCAGCCGGTGCACACGTGCACAGTCACTCTTCCCCGCCGTCTCCAGCAAAACCGCGTACCTGGCGCGTTGGTGTGTGAAGGCACGGAGGTTGCGATGCAGGGCGCTCGTCGGACGAATTCTCACGGAGCCCATCCATGCAAGCGGCGAGGAAGCACTCTCCAGTCACCCGGTATGCGCGGCGTCCCGGCGCGAGCGGTCTGCACCTCGAGTTGTTCTCCACCGCCGAGGCCCTGCCCGACGCGGACTGGCGCGCGGTGGTGCGGCCCGGCCACGTCTTCCTCCAGCCCGAGTACCTGCGAGCCCTGGAGCGAAGCCGCCCCGAGCGAATGACGTTCTTCTACGCGCTCTTCCGCGAGCACGGCCGCCCCGTGGCCGTCGCGAGCTTCCAGTGCGTGGACTTCGGCATGGACGGCTTCGGGCCCAACCTCCTGCCGGAGGGCCTGCCGCCCGAGCAGACGATGGACGCGTCCCTCTTCTTCCGCGCCCAGCTCAAGCGCGCGCTGGGGCGCATGCGCGTGCGCGTCTTGGTATGCGGCAACCTCTTCGTGTGTGGCCCGCATGGCTTCGCGCACCGGCCGGAGGTGGACGCGGAGCGCGCGTGGTCCGCGCTGGCCGAGGCGATTGATGCGCTACAAGCACAGGAGCGCAGCCTGACCTTCGTGCTGGTGAAGGACCTGGCGCCCGAGGAGCGCGAGGCCACCCGCGCCCTGGAGCGAGCGGGGCTGGATTGCGTGCAGGTGGACCCGACCATGGTGCTCGACGTGCGTCCCCACTGGCGCACGTTCGATGACTACCTCGCGGACCTCACCACGAAGTACCGCGCCAATGCGCGCCGCTCGAGGAAGCAGCTCCAGGGCGTGGAGCGCCGCAGCCTGAGCGCGGAGGAAATCGCCCGCTTCGCGCCGCAGGTGGAGGCGCTGTACGGCGCCGTGCACCAACGCTCGCGGCTGCGTCCCTCGCGCGTGCGGGGGGCCTACTTCGCCCACCTGAAGGAAGCGCTGGGGGAGTCCTTCAACTTCCTCGGCTACTTCGAGGGTGGGGAGCTGCGCGCCTTCAACTCGCGCCTGCGCACGGGAGACGAGTCGGAGAGCTACTACCTGGGCATCGACTACGCGCACAACGAGCGGCTCGCGTTGTACTTCAACCTGCTGCTGGACGACGTGGAGTACGGCATCGTCACGGGAGCGAAGCGCATCCAGTTCGGGCGCACCTCGCTGGAGTGCAAGAGCGCGCTGGGCGCGGAGCCGCTGAGCCTCAACCTCTTCACCCGCCACCGCGAGCCGCTGCTGTACCCGTTGGCCCGAAGCCTCCTCCCGCTGGTGCAGCCGAAGTGGCACGCGCGCCATCCCTTCAAGGAGCACGCATGAAGCGTCACCTGCCGGTGCTGGTGATGGTGCTCGGGCTGGTGGCGACGCTGCTCATGCTGCGTCCGCTCGCGGAGGGTGCGCTGCCGGCGCTCGACACGGTGCGAGACTCGGGCCTGAAGGGCACGGTGCTCTTCAGCGCGGTGTACAGCGTGTCCACGCTGTTGCTGCTGCCCACCTCGTTCTTCGCCCTCATGGCGGGTGCGCTCTATGGGCCATGGGGCGGAGGCGCGCTGCTGATGCTCCTCAGCCTCGGCGTGGACCTGGTGGCCTTCTCGCTCGCCCGCTTCGGGCGAGGCCCCTTCGAGCGCATGCGGCAGCGCTTCCCGGGACTCACACGGCTCGACGAGGCCATGAAGGACGGTGGCTTCGGCGCGGTGTGCCTGCTGCGCCTCTCACCGCTGGCTCCGTACGGCGTGCTCAACTACGTGCTGGGGCTCACGCGCGTGAGCGCGGCGTCGTTCCTCGCCGGCACGCTGGTGGGAAGCCTGCCGGCCACCGTGCTCTTCCTCGTGCTGGGCCATGGCGCGGCGGACGTGATGCGTGGCTCGAGCGGCGCGGTGGGGCTCTGGGTGACGGTGGCCCTCACCGCGCTCAGTGCCGTGGGCCTCACTGCATGGGCGAAGAAGCGGCTCTCGGTGTCACCGGAGGTGGCTGTGTGACGGCACCGGCGGGTCGGAAGCCGCTGTGATGCCAGCGGACGGCGCGCCACATTCGGGCAGCCGCCTCCGTCCGCTGGCGACGTGGGCGTCAGCGGGCAGGGCGCTCGAGCTGCAGGCCGTCTCCCACCTGCCACGACTGGCCGGGGTCGCCCTTCGGTCCCGGCGGGCCGTCAGGGCCCTTGGGGCCTTCGGAGCCGCAGCCCCCCAGGCTCACTGCGATGCATCCCCGTGCGACGAAACAGGTTCCGGCCTTCAGGGGGGGCCTCTCGCGCGGGGTGTGGCGGCGCGGGAGGAACGGACAGCGCCCGAATCCGTCGCCGTGAGGGTGCCGGTGCTCGGGCCACCACCCGCGTGCTCCTGCATTTTCGTTACGAAAAACAGGCGTGAGCCCGATACCGGAAAGGGAAATGGCCTGACGGTGCGGGCGGGCCGGGTGGTTGCGTCCACCACCCGGGCCCAGGCGTTCCCACGCGCCGGACGTGAGCGCCGTCAGGTTTTTTGCAAACGGGAGGGGGTGCCGCCTCCGCCGGTATCGCCTGGACGACGCGCGAGCGGTCTGCGCGAGTTGACCCAGTCCCGTTCCCACGGAGCGTGCCAATGCATTGGGGCCCCAGAATTTCACAAGAGGGCTGCGATGGTCGGGCTTCGAACGGGAGCGGTGGTGTTCCTGGCATGCGCGAGCGTGCTCGGAGCTGGCCCCACGTGGGCACAGGAGGCCATGGAGGAGACCCCGGGCGAGGTGCTCTCGGAGGAGCAGCTGGAGGCGCTGCTCGACTCGCCGAAGGCGCAGCCCGACAGCGCCGAGGGGGCCACGCCTTCCTTCGGGCCGGAGCAGCTCACGCCGTACTTCGCGGAAGGGACGCTGGCGAAGGCCCGCGCGGAGTTCAATCGGGGCCGGTACAAGCGCGCACGGGCACTGCTCGCGCAGGAGCAGCCCACGTTGCCGGTGCGCTTCCTCCAGGCGCAGAGCGCGCTGCTGGCGAAGGACTTCGCCGTCGCCGCGGACGAGTTCGCGGCGCTGGCCAACGACTACATCCCCTTGAGAGACCACTGCCTGTTCCGGGCGGCGCAGGCCAACGAGAAGCTGCGCCGGTGGGCCATGGTGGTGGAGCAGTACCGGGGAGTGAGCGCGGGCTCGCCGCTGTATCCGCAGGCGCGCTTCAGCCTGTCGAAGGTGCTCCAGCGCCGAGGCGACATCGGTGGGGCGCTGGCCGCGCTGCAGGAGCTCATCGACAGCCGCCAGTCGCGCGGGCCGGACGCGCTGCGGATGAAGGCGCTGCTGGCCATCTGTGACCTCGCCCGGGCCCAGGGCCAGTACAACGCCGAGCACCGCGCGCTGCTGGAGGTGTGGGCCACGAGCCCGATGTCGCGCGAGGCCCAGCGCGCGGCCCAGCGGCTGAAGGGGCTGCCGCTGCCCCTCAAGTGGAGGGTGCGCCGGGCGGAGGCGCTGGTGGAGTTGCACCGCAATCAAGCGGGCATGGAGCTGCTGAACGGAGTGCTGCCGCATGTGCAGCTTCCCGACGAGCTGGCCTGCCGCGCGCACCTCACGTACGGCCGTGCGCTGCGCAAGGAGCGGCAGCACCGGAGGGCCATCCAGGTGCTCTCGCCGATGGTGGAGCAGTGCACCTCGCCGGAGGAGCGGCCGCAGGCGCTGTACGTGCTGGGTTATTCGCAGTCGGTGGTGGACCCGAAGGCGGCCATCGAGACGTATGCGACGCTCGCGCGGGACTACCCGGAGCACGGGTACGCGGACGACGCGCTGTTCTTCTCGGCGTGGTTCCTCCAGCGCACGGGGGACACGGACGCGGCGATGGCTCGGTACGAGGAGACGGCGCGGCGCTATCCGTCCGGCAACTTCGCCTCGGAGGCGCTGTTCCGGGCCTTCTGGCTCCACATGCGCCGTCAGGAGCCCGAGGCCGCGGTGGCCGCGCTGACGGCGGTGGAGAAGCTGCCCGAGGCCGCGCGCACGGACGAGGCGCTCTGGCGCGCGAAGTACTGGCACGCGCGCATGCTGGAGGGCGAGGCCACCAAGGCGGAGGCGATGGACCGCTACGAGTACATCGCCGCCGAGCGGCCCGCGGGCTGGTACGGAATGCTGGCGCGTTCGAGGCTGGCGCTGCTCGCGCCGGAGCGGGTGGCGCGCTTGAAGCCGTCGCTCGAAGGCGTGGGAGGTTCCGGTGCCGCGGGGAGCGCCGAGGAAGCCGCCAGGGCGGGGGCGGGTGGTGCCGCGGAGGTGGCCGCGAGCGGCGCGGGTGCGCTCACGCGGTCCACCGCCGCTGCCGGCGATTCGCTTGGTGCCGCTGGAGTGCTCACCCGAGCCGGCACGTTGCCTGGAGTCGCCGGAGTGCTTCCCGGCTCCTCTCTGGTGGCCGGCAATCCGCTCGGAGCGAATCCATCGACCCCGGTGGAGCTCGGCAAGCCCGGAGCGTCCGCGGGAACCATCATCGTGGCGACCAACTCCGGCGGGTCCATCGACACGCTCACCCGGGCCGCCGCCGAGGCGGGCAAGCCCGTCCTCTCCACGGGAGTCATCAAGCCCGGTGGCGTGAACGCGGACGTGGGAGGGCCGGGCCTGTCCACGAGAGCGCGTGTCACGTCCGGCGGAGACCTCATCGCAGCCACCCACCCCATGGGGGCCATGGCCCCGGTCGGCACTCCCGGTGGTTCTCTCGCGGCCGTGGGGACCAGCAAGCCGGACGCGGCGGCACAGGCAGCCGTCGCAGCCGCAATGGCCGAGCCCGGCGAGCTCGGTGAGCCGGCTGAAATCTGGCCGCTCGCACCCGGTCCGCTCCAGCGCGACGAGCGCTTCGCGGCGGGCGTGGAGTTGTTGCGGCTGGGGCTGCCCGGCGCGGTGGAGGAGTTCCTCGCCATCGACGCGCGCGTCCTGCCGGAAGCCTCCGCGCGCCTGCTGTACCAGACGGTGCTGCGCACCGGGCGCCGCAAGGTCGCGAGGCAGGTGGCCCGCTCGGGGCTGAAGCAGGAGGTTCACGGCCCGCTGAGCGCCTCCTCGCGTCCCATCTGGGAGGCCACGTGGCCCCGGGCCTATCGGAACCTCATCGTGCGCTACGCCCGAGCCTCGCGCGTGGACCCGGACCTCCTCCAGGGACTCATCCGCGAGGAGAGCCGCTTCAACCCGCGCGCCCGTTCCTCCACCGGAGCCCTGGGCCTGGCCCAGCTCATGCCGTCCACCGCGAAGCAGGTCGCGGACTCACTGAAGCTGCCCCCGGTGGGCGAGGCCGCGCTGCTCCAGCCCACGGACAACGTGCGCCTGGGCGCGGCCTACCTCGGCCAGTTGCTCAAGCACTTCGGCGGCAACGTGGCCTACGCGGTGGCCGCGTACAACGCGGGCCCCGGAGCCGTGGAACGCTGGCGTCATGCGATGCCCCAGGCGGAGCTGGACGAGTGGGTGGAGCACATCGCCTTCGAGGAGACGCGCGGCTACGTGAAGAAGGTGCTCGGCAGCTACAGCGCCTACAAGCTCCTCTACGGCAACGAGCCCGCCGTCCTGCGCAACCTCCGCGTGGACGACGTCAGCGTGAGGTGAGCGCGCGCGCCGTCAGCGGTCCCAGTGCTGCCGGGGGACGAGCTCCAGCTCGTCGTCCAGCAGCACGATGACGTACGGACCACCCCACGCCCACACGCCCTCCATGTTCCAGGGCGGGGCGCTGTCTCCACGACGCCGGCAGGGTCGATGGGAGACGGACACGTGTGGAGCTGGAGTGCACGTCCGGAGGCAGCGGCCTCGGAGGCCGCCTTGCGCAGTGCCTTCGACTGGATGCTCTCCACGTTGCCCGAGTGGATGTTCCGCCACATGCCATCCACTCTAGCGCGGGGCCCGCCTGTCGCAGGCCCCAACTCCATCCGTCCAGGGCGCGGCGCCGAAGCTCGATTTCTCGGCCTCGGCGGTGGCCGCCCCGGATGGGAGCTGCTTCGACGGGCCTAGAAGTTGAGGCCGCCGTCCACGTCGATGGTGCGGCCGTTGAAGTAGTCGCACTCGATGATGAACTTCACCGCGAGCCAGATGTCCTCGGGCACGCCGATGCGGCCCACCGGAATGGAGGAGACCAGCGCGTCGCGGGCCTTCTGGTTCATGCCCTGCGTCATCGGCGTCTCAATCATGCCCGGAGCCACCGCGCCCACGCGCACGCCGAAGGGCGCGAACTCGCGGGACCAGGTGACGGTGTTGGCGGCCAGCGCGGCCTTCGCGGACACGTAGTTGGACTGACCGCGGTTGCCGTGCCGGGCGATGGACGACATGTTGACGACGACGCCGCCCTTCGTGTCCGACTCCGCAATCTTCCCCACCACCTCGCGCACCATGAGGGTGGCGCCGGTGAGGTTGACGCCGATGACGGCGTTCCAGTCCGCCGTGGACAGCTTCTTCACCTGGCCGGTGGTCCTGTCCTTCTTCACCAGCAGCGCGTCGCGGAGGATGCCCGCGTTGTTGATGAGGCCGTTGAGGCCACCCATGGCCCCGTGCGCCCAGTTCACGAAGGAGATGATGTCCTCCTCGGAGGACACATCCAGCTTGCGGCGGTGGATGCCCGCGGGCAGCGCGGCGAGCCGCTCCTCGTTCACGTCACCCACCGCCACCTGGGCCCCGCCCTCCTGGAGGCGCTGCGCGAAGTGCGCGCCCATGCCCTGGGCGCCGCCGGTGATGATGACTTTGAGGTCCTTGAGCTGCATGTGTGTCTCTCTCCGCGAGTGAGGCGGCGCGAGGCCCCGGGGGACCCGCGCCACCGGAAAAGTGCGCGCAGGCTACGCAACCCGGGCCCCGCAGGCCAGCGGCGAGAGACTTGAAACCTGAATCGGGCTTCAACTTCCGTGAAGCAAGAAGCGCCGCGTCACCCGGGAAGGTGGCGCGGCGCGGAGTGCTCCGTGGGCCTACATCGCCGCGGAAATCACGGCGCCCAGCCGCCGCATGCCCTCGGTAATCAGGTCGGGCGGGCGGTTGGAGTAGTTGAGGCGCATGAACTCCGGGCGCGGGTTGTTGGCGAAGAAGGGGCTGCCGGGGACGAACGCAACCTTCTGCTCAATCGCCTTGGGCAGCAGCGCCTCGCCGCTCAGGCCCTGGGGCAGCTCCACCCAGAGGAACATGCCGCCCTCGGGCGTGGTCCACTTCGTGCCGGCGGGCATGTGGACCTTCAGCGCGTCCAGCATGGCGTTGGCGCGCTGGCCGTAGACGGGGCGCAGGGCGTCCAGGTGGCCGTAGTAGTCGAAGCGGGTGAGCAGCTTCGCCACCGCGCGCTGGGCCAGCGTGGCGGTGTGCAGGTCCGTCGCCTGCTTGGCGATGGTGAGGCTGCGCACGAAGTCCTTCGGGCCGGCCACCCAGGCAATGCGCAGACCCGGGGCGAGCGTCTTGGAGAACGTCCCCAGCGACACCACCACGCCCTCGTCGTCGAAGGCGGCCATGGACGGCAGGTGCTCGCCGGTGAAGCGCAGCTCGCCGTACGGGTCGTCCTCGAGGATGAGGAAGCGGTACTTCTGGGCCAGGCGCACCAGCTCCTTCCGGCGCTCCAGCGCCAGGGTGGTGCCCTTCGGGTTCTGGAAGTTGGCGACGACGTACACCAGCTTGGGCCGGTGCGTGGCCAGCATGCGCTCCAGGTCATCCGTGCGCATGCCGTGGTCGTCGCTGCCCACGGTGGCGAACCGCGCCTCGTAGGAGCTGAACGTCTGCAGGGCCGCCAGGTAGCTGGGGCTCTCCACCATCACCAGGTCACCCGGGTCCAGCAGCACCTTGGCGACCAGGTCGATGCCCTGCTGCGAGCCGCTGGTGATGAGGATGTTGTCCGGGGTGGACACGCGGCCGCGCTTCTGGAGGTGGCTGCAAATCCACTCGCGCAGGGGGCCGTAGCCCTCGGTGGTGCTGTACTGGAGCGCGGCGCGGCCCTCGGTGGCGAACACCTCGGCGTGCGCCTCGGCGATGGCGTCCAGCGGGAAGAGCTCCGGAGCGGGCAGGCCGCCCGCGAAGGAGAGGATGTCGGGCCGCTCGGCGATTTTGAGGATTTCACGCACCGCGGACGTCTTGGTGCGGGCCATCCGTTGGGCCAGCCGCCATACCGGCGGAGGAGGAAGGGGTGCGCTCATCGCGTCGGCGCTCATGACTCACTCTCCTTTCTGCTGCTCGGGAGGCACGCGGACGTGCGTGTCCTCTTTGATGGATGACAAGACGATGGTGGTCTGCGTGCGGGTGACGCCGGCGATGGTGCGCAGCGTCTCCACGAGGAGCGAGTCGAGCGTCTTCGTGTTCGCCGACTTGACCTTGAGGATGTACGAGTCCTGGCCCGCCACGCGGTGGCACTCGAGGACGTCGGGCAGCGCGAGCACCTTCTTCGCGAAGTTCTCGAAGTACTTCGGGTGCTCGATGCTCACACCGATGAAGGCGGTGATGTCCTTGCCCAGCTTCGCCGCGTCCACCCGCGCCGAGTAGCCGGTGATGACGCCGCGCTCCTCCAGCTTGCGGATGCGCTCGGCCACCGCCGGCTGCGACAGCCCCACCGCGCGCGACAGCTCCAGCTGCGTCGCGCGGCCATCGCGCTGCAGCATGTCGACGATGCGGATGTCGAGCTCATCCAGGTGCATGGCTGGGAGGGACCTTATTTTTATAAGCGGTTCGCGACTTCGGCAGTTAATTTAAATTTGATGTCCCAAGGATGCAACTGGAGGTTCTTGCCTCTGTTGCAGATTCCCCGCTGGGTCCGGTGCGATTGCACGGACGGTGCCGTTCCGGGCGCGTCACGAGGGCGGCCCGGGCGGGGTTTTTCAGCGGGAAGTGGGAAGGGAATGCGCCACCGTGGACCCCGCGCTGCCCCGCGGGGCGAAGTCGCCGCCTTGCGGTGTGCGCGAGTGGACGGTGGGCGGGGAGGCGGGCGCTACTCGGCGGCGGCGCGGTTCAGCTGGCGCACGGTGTGGCCCTGCTGCTGGAGGAGGGCGACGAGGCCCTTCGGGCCGACGACGTGGCCGGCGCCCACGACGATGAAGTGGGTGCGGGGCTCGGCGAGGAGGGCGTCCACGCGGGTGGCCATCTGCGCGTTGCGCTCGAAGTAGATGCGCTCGTAGACGGGGCGGTAGGTGGGGTCCTCGGCGCCTTCGAGGACGAGCGCGGCCATGCCGTCCGCGTCACCGGCCTTCCAGGCGGCGACGAGCTGGTCCAGGGCGGAGCCCGCGTCGGTGGTGCGGCGGAGCTGGTCGCGGAGCATGAGGTCCTGGAGCGTGTCCGGGGTGCCGGCGAGCATGCGGAGCTGGCCCTCGGCGGTCTCGAGCTCGACGATGCTCTTGCCGGTGCTCTGGGCGCGGGCGAGGAAGGCGCGGTCGATGCCCTCGCCCTGCTGATAGCCGGCCTGCTGCAATTCGGTGACGCTGAGGACCATGCCCACGAGCCAGGGGCGCAAGGGCTCCAGGTTGGAGAGGGCCAGGCCCATGCGCTGGGCGGCGTTGCCGAGCAGCCTCATGGTGACGGGGTCCAGGCGCTGCGAGAGGCGCTGGCCGTCGGGCAGGCGGCCGAGCTCCAGCGCGAGCTTCTGCATGGCGGTGGGGTCGACCTTGTTGACGTCGACCTCGACGACGAGGGCGTCGGATTGGGCGAAGGCGGCCTCCATGGACGGGGGCAGGGCGAGCTCGCCCGTCTTGCCCATGTGGATGGAGCCGACGAGGTAGGCGGTGCCGCCGCGGCCGTGGCCGTCCTTCACCTCCCAGAGGAAGGCGTGTCCGGTGTCGACGGGGACGTACGGCTTCGGCGCGGGCGTGGAGGCACAGCCCACACCGAGCAGCGCGGTGAGGAGCAGGGACGGCAGCAGGGACAGGCGCTTCATGGGGGGCTCATCGAAGCACCGGCGCCCGTGCCGAGTCGAGGTTCCTGGAGTGCGGGTGTGGCGTCAGAGGATGACGCCGGGGAGGGTGTCGAGGACGGCGCGGATGGCTTCCACGGTGGTTTCGTCGCGCTTCGCCAGGGCGGGGGCGAAGTAGGTCACGGCGAGGGTCTCCGGAAGGTTGTCCGTGAAGGACTCGACGGTGATGCGCATGGTGCCCGGCCACTGACGAGCGAGCAGTTCGCTCTTGCGGCCCACCGGGTCGAGCACGGTGAAGCAGGGCCATGAAGGAAGCTTCAGGCGTGTGAGGTCGCAGCCGACGAAGCGGCAGGCGTCCAGGCGCGCATCGGTGAAGTCACAGTCCTCAACGATGCCCCGCTCCAAGTCCATGGCGAATGACCAGCGGCCAAAGTCACTTCCGGTCATGGCCCCTGTGAATCTGCAGCCCTTCAGGTGGGCATTGGTCCAGGGGAAGTTCTTCAACTCCCTCTTCACCTCGATGGTGCAGTCGATGAGTCGAGGCTGGACGAGAATCAGGTTTCTCGCGGCTATCTTCAGCACGAGAGTGCAGTTGCGCAGCGTCAGGTTGGGCCCCAGGAAGCACACCGTGTCAGCGCCGATTTCGAGCCGTTGATTCTCGATGTCCTGGTTCTCGATGTTGAGCTGGCTCATCGCGTGCGCCTCAGAAGGTAATCATCCGGAAGAACTCCCCGGCCATGCGTGTGCCATGCAGCGCCAGGTTCGAATCTGTTCCGGAGAGAAGCTCGTACCTGGAAGCACGGGGGCCCGTGCGGAGTCGAGGTTCCTGGGGTGGGGATGCGGCGTCAGAGGATGACGCCGGGGAGGGTGTCGAGGACGGCGCGGATGGCTTCCGGGGTGGTTCCGGTGCGCTTCGCAATCACGGTCGCGGAATCCGTCACAGCCACCGTTTGTGGCGGGGAGTTTGCGAGGGTCTTCACCATGAAGCGGGTGGACTCCGGCCATGGAGCGGCGAGCAGTTCGTCCAGTCGTCGGACCGGATCGAGAATCGTGAAGCAGGGCCAGGAAGGGAACTTCAGGGTCTTGGGGTCACAGTCGACAAAGCGGCAGGCGTCGAGGCGTGCCCCGGTGAAGTCGCAGTCCTCAATGCCTCCTCGCTCTGGCGTCTCGTCGTAGGGCCAGCGGCCGAAATCGCTACCAGTCATGGCCCCCGTGAATCGGCAGCCTTTCAGGAAGGCACTGCACCAGCGGAGGTTCTTCAGCTCCTTCTTCACCTCGATGGTGCAGTCGATGATACGTGGGCCGATAAGAATGAGATTTTTCGTGGCCACCCTGAGTACCAGGGTGCAGTTCCGGAGCGTCAGGTTGGGGCCCAGGAAGCCGATATCTCCGGCATTGATTTCGATTCGCTCGTTTTCGATCACTCGGTTTTCGATGTTGAGCTGGGCCATCTGCCAACCTCAGAAGGTGATCATCCGGAAGAGGAAGCGTGCCATGCGCTGCCCGTGCAGTGCGAGGTTCGAGTCCGTGCCGGATAGAATCTCGTATCTGCACCCTGTGGCTGGATCTAGCGCATCAACGCCTCGGGAATTCCATCGCAAGTGCCTGAATTGCTCTTGCAGAATCTTCTCCACGAAGCGCCCCCGGGCTTGACGTTCCAATAGCCGCGCCAACCAATACTCCCCCCGCTCGATGGCTGCAGAAATGGCCCGGCTTTCGCCGCCCGTGAGTTGGTGGGGGCCCCACTGCTTGGCCGCGCGGCTCGCCGCCGCCTGGAGCTGGTCTCCCATCGGGTCCGTTGCGGGGATGTCCTTCAGAGGCTTGTTCGCGGGCACATGCCAGCGCTGACCGTTGGTGATGACCTGCCGGTTTCCTCCCTGATGCCGGATGCTGGCGGTGACTGCGGCCTCTGACTCCGCGGCCGCCGTGCTCGCCTCGCGCCCCGGGCTCTTCATCATCACGGAGAAGGTGCCCTCGGACGAGGCCGCCACCGATTCCACCTCGGCGACTTGTGCGAGCCGGATTCCTCCCTGCGCCTCGGCCTGCACTGCTGCCTGCTGGAAGCCGGGCAGTGCAGGCAGCTTCTTCGCCAGCTTCGGCACCGAGCCCGCGAGGACCGCCGTGGCCACCATCACCAGCACGCGCGCGGTGTTCTCACCCATCACCCGGCCGAACTTCTCTCCGGCGTCGCTCAGCTCATCGAACGAGGTGGCCCGGTTGGAGTCCTCCACAAGTTGGACCCAGCCGCGCATCAGGCTCCACACCGTGTCCACGCCCAGCCACGCCAGGAGCGCCACGGTCATCACCGCCGCGACGCTTTTAGACAGCGGGTCTGGTAGTGCCCACAACGTGAGGTAGAGGGCGGCTGTCCAAACCAACATCGAAAGCACTGCGGACGGCTGCACCATCCCCTTGAGGGCCTCCGTCGTCTCTTCCATCACCGAGCCGAGTGAAATGGCCAGCGCCAGGGCATACCGGTCATCACCGCGCACGGTGGGCCCGTCCACCAGCAGTCGCAGGCAGTCACCGCCGCCCTGCGTCCGCTCGCACCAGCGCAGGTACTCGCGCGTCAGCTCCGCTTCCGCTTGCGATGCGGAGGCACTCACGTCCACCGGCGCCAGGCGGATGACGCGCTCGCCGTTCTGTCTCGCCACGGCCTCGCGCGCCTCCGCGAACAACCGCTGCGCTTCCTCCCGTGGCCGCGAGACGGGCCGCGCCTCGCGCGCCAGCCTCGCCACTGTCTCCGTGAAGTCGTCCTCGTCCACCTCCACCGGCTCGCCCGGCACCGTGTGCGGAGCGATGACGCCCAGTCCGTACCGTGCCGCGCCCGGCCCCACTTCGCGGTCATCCTCCGCCGCGACGCGCGCGACACGCGGAACCCCACTGCAAGCGGTCAGCAGCACCAGCAGGACGGCGCCTGCCTGACGGAGAAGGAGTCGCATTGAGGAGTCCTCAGATTCACGGATGCTTCGATGGTACTTCCCGGCTGGAGGGGAAAGACCCCTGGGCATTCACACAGGGGGGAAGCACGGGGGCCCGCGCGGAGTCGAGGTTCCTGGAGTGCGGATGCGGCGTCAGAGGATGACGCCGGGGAGGGTGTCGAGGACGGCGCGGATGGCTTCCACGGTGGTCTCGTCGCGCTTCGCCAGGGCGGGGGCGAAGTACGTCGCGGCGACGGTTCCCGGTGGGCATGCGACAAACGACTCTACGGTGATGCGCATGGTGCCGGGCCACTGACGGGCGAGCAACTCACTCTTGCGGCCCACCGGGTCGAGGATGCTGAAGCAGGGCCACTTCGGGAGCTTCAGGCGACTGATGTCACAGTCGATGAAGCAGCATTCGTCCAGTCGGGCACCGGTGAAGTCACAATCCTCGATGCCGCCAAGCTCCGGATGCTCAGCGTAGGGGTACCGGCCAAATTCATTTCCGGTCATTGAACCCGTGAACCGGCATCCCTTCAGGATGACGCCTTCCCAACGGAAGTTCTTGAGCTCCTTCTTCACCTCCACGGTGCAGTCAATGAGCTGCGTCCGGGTAATCACCAGCGCCCGTGTGGGGACCTTGATGATGAGGTGGCATCGTCTCAGGGTCAGGTGGTGACCCAGGTAATAGAGGTGCTCCTTGCTATCCAGCTCCAGGCGCTCGTCTTCGATGGTGGTGTCGTTGAATTGAATCACGAGGTGCCTGGGGAGCGGATGCGGCGTCAGAGGATGACGCCGGGGAGGGTGTCGAGGACGCCGCGGATGACTTCCGGGGTGGTTCCGGTGCGCTTCGCGACGGCGGGAGCGAAATACGTCACGGCGGCGGTTTCCGGCGGGCCATCCACAAAGGACTCCACGGTGATGCGCATAGTTCCGGGCCACTGGATGGAGAGGAGCTCGTGCTTGCGGACCACCGGGTCGAGGATGGTGAAGCAGGGCCAGGAGGGGAACTTCAGGGTGCGGGCGTCGCAGCCCATGAAAACGCATGCCTCCAGTCGAGCTCCGCTGAAGTCGCAGTCCTCGATGCCGCCGAACTCGGGTTCCCTGGCATAGGGCCAGCGGCCGAACTCACAGCCGCTGAATGCGCCTGAGAATTTGCAGCCCTTCAAGATGGCACCATGCCAGCGGTAGCCCTTCAGCTCCTTCTTGGCCTCGATGGTGCAGTCGATGAGTTGAGTCCTGCTGACCACCAGTGCTCGCGCGGGCACTTTCAGGATGAGAGTGCAGTTCCTCAGGGTCAGGTTGTGTCCCAGGTAATAGAGCTCCGTCTTGCTATCGAGTTCCAGCCGTTCACCTGTGATTTCCCGGTCGCTGAACTGAATCATGGGTTACCGATGGGCGAGCGACTCAGAAGGTGATCATGCGGAAGAAGACTTCCGCCATACGCTGGCCATGAAGCGCCAGATTCGAGACCGTGCCAGAGAGAATCTCGTACCTGTAGCCTGTCGCAGGGTCAATTGCATCGACTCCGGTCCTGCTCCACTTCAGCCCCCGGAACTGCTCAATCAATTGGCTCTCCACGTACCGACCTCGGGCTTGTCGTTCCAGGAGTCGTGCCAGCCAGTGGTCGCCCCGTGCGACGGCCTCCCTGATGGCTTCGCGCTCTTGCGCCCTGAGCATGTGGGGGCCCCATTCTTCGGCGATACGAGTCGCCGCTGCTTGGAGTTCGTCTCCCACCGGGTCTGCTGAGGGAAGGCCCTTGAGTGGCTTGTTCGCGGGCACATGCCAGCGCTGACCGTTGGTGATGACCTGTCGGTTTCCACCCTGGTGCCGGATGACGGTGGTAACCGCGGCCTCTGTTTCCGCAGCAGCCGCGCTCGCCCCGCGCCCCGGGCTCTTCATCATCACGGAGAAGGTGCCCTCGGACGAGGCCGCCACCGACTCCACCTCGGCGACTTGCGCGAGCCGGATTCCGCCCTGGGCCTCCGCCTGTACCGCCGCCTGCTGGAAGCCGGGCAGTGCAGGCAGCTTCTTCGCCAGCTTCGGCACCGAGCCCGCGAGGACCGCCGTGGCCACCATCACCAGCACGCGCGCGGTGTTCTCGCCCATCACCCGGCCGAACTTCTCTCCAGCCTCGCTCAGTTCATCGAACGTGGTGGCCCGGTTGGAGTCCTCCACAAGTTGGACCCAGCCGCGCATCAGGCTCCACACCGTGTCCACGCCCAGCCACGCCAGTAGGGCCACGGTCATCACCGCCGCGACGCTTTTAGAGAGCGGGTCTGGTAGTGCCCACAACGTGAGATAGAGGGCGGCTGTCCAAACCAGCATCGAAAGCACGGCGGACGGCTGCACCATCCCCTTGAGGGCCTCCGTCGTCTCTTCCATCACCGAGCCGAGTGAAATGGCCAGCGCCAGGGCATACCGGTCATCGCCGCGCACGGTGGGCCCGTCCACCAGCAGGCGCAGGCAGTCACCGCCGCCCTGCGTTCGCTCGCACCAGCGCAGGTACTCGCGCGTCAGCTCCGCTTCAGCCTGAGATGCTTTCGCGCTTACCTCGATGGGGGCCAGACGGATGACGCGCTCGCCGTTCTGTCTCGCCACGGCCTCGCGCGCCTCCGCGAACAACCGCTGCGCTTCCTCGCGTGGTCGCGAGACGGGCCGTGCCTCACGCGCCAGTCTCGCCACTGTCTTGGTGAAGTCGTCCTCGTCCACCTCCACCGGCTCGCCGGGCACCGTGCGCGGAGAGATGACGCCCAGCCCGTACCGTGCCGCGCCCGGTCCCACCTCGCGGTCATCCTCCGCCGCGATGCGCGCGACACGCGGAACCCCACTGCAAGCGGTCAGAAGCACCAGCAGGACGGCGCCTGCCTGACGGAGATGGAGCCGCATTGAGGAGTCCTCAGATTCACGGATGCTTCGATGGTACTTCCCGGCTGGAGGGGAAAGACCCCTGGGCATTCACCACGGCCGGCTTGAGCCTGTGCATTCCCGCCATGCGCAGCCTGTGCAGCATGAGTCGTGCTTCTTTCCCGTGGACCGGTGGAGTGACTCGGCCGCCTTCCAGTCCTGAGCCGCTATCTACGGCAGCATCACGCCCTGGATGATGGCCGTCCTGCCGCCCTCGGCCTCCCACAACCGGAGGGTGAAAGGGCCTTGGACGTTCAGGTCCCCAGCTTCCGCCTCCACGACCACCTTGAGCGTGTCGCCTGGAGGAATGGGCTCCCGGGGCCACACCTCCAGCACCTTGAGCTCCATGCCCTTCCTGTCCTCCAGCACCATCTTCGCGTCCTGGGCCGTCCACGGCGCCGCGTTTGGGGGATTCCTCAACAACAGCTTCACGGCCACGTGCCCGCCGGCGCGGAAGCTCGCCGTGGCTCCTTCCAGCAGCAGGGCGCTCGACGGGGATGCCCTCGCGCTCTTGCTGTTGTCCCTGAACCCGAACGCCCTTTCGTCGAGGAGACCCAAGGCGTGAAGCCCCGCGAGCCCTCTGGGACTGGTGGACTCGGCGCGGAGTCGCGCGTTCTCCTGCTGGCATTGGCGGAGCTGCTCGTTCCGTGCGCCCAGCTCCTGGCGGAAGGATTCCACGGGGCGGGTTTGCCGATGTACATCCACCAGCGGCGTAGCCTGGACGGGGTGGACGACCAGCAGCAGTGCCGCGCTCGTCGGTGCAGCGGCATCCTGGAATCGCACCGTCAGCCGCAAGCGCTCGCCCGCCGCCAGCTTCTCGGAGGGCACCAGCTTGAGGTTGCTCGGCCCGGGCTCCGCCTGCGTGAAGCGGTCCTTGCCTTCGAGCGCCAGGGAGTCCGGGGCGAGCGCCTTGTCGAAGTTGATGATGGTGGTCTGGCCCGGGCTGATGCAGACACTGGTGGGCTCCTCCGTGGCCGTCGCGGGAAGCTCCACGTGCTGAACACCCGCCGGACAGGGCGTGAGACCTGGCTGCGCGGAGGCAGGTCCGGTCAGCAGGACTGGGAGCAACAACGCAAGGGGAGCGGCGGGCATGAAGCAGGACCTTGGAAGATGGGGCGTGGGAACGATACCTGCCACGTTGCCTCTACCATGCCCGGCACGGGGCCTCGCACAGCCGTGGACGGGCCCTATTCGAAGCTGCGCACCGCACTGATAAAGCCCACGGAGAAGACGCGGATGTTGGAGGGGGCGCTACCAGGCTCGAGCTCGAGTCCCCTGTTTCCGCTCGTGTCCAGCAACTCCATGCAGACGGGCACGACCCGGCCGGTATTCCTGAGCCGTACCTGGGTCATCCTGCCGTAGACGCGGTCTCCGAGGACGAGCCGCCCGGAGACCATGGAGCCATTGGGGATGTCTCCGAAGTTCGCCCCGATGATTTCGACCGAGGTCCAGCCTTCGCGCACGGTGAGGACCCGGTTCCCCCCGCCGCCGAAGCTCCAATCCACCTTGTCCCCCACATCAATGTCGAGCTGCTCCATGGTCTCCAACGCGCCGGGCGGACATGGCTCGGGAGGTGGCCGCTCGCGCACCTGGGCTCCCGGGCAGCCGAGCAACGCGCAGGCCGCAGCCGCTGCCTGGAGCGTCTTGCCCGCGCTTCCCCGCCCTCTGACGGGCGACGTGAGTTGCTGGGCCTTGCCAGCGGGGGTCTGCGTCTTCACGGGGGCCGGTTCCTCGGGAGGCATCGCCGGAGTGGCGGTGGCCGCAGGGGTGGGGACCGCGCCGTGCGGAACTGCGGCTCCGTTACTTTCCGGCGGCGGTCCCGGTGGCGCCACTTTCCAGCCGGGAGCCGGACCGTCTCCCTCCTTCGCGAAAGAACGTACACCCCAGCCACTGAGGGACGTGGAGATCAGGGCCGCGCACAACATCGCGAACAACATCCCCAGTGCGGCGGCACGCCACGGCGAGCGGGCCGACTCGGAATCGCGCGGCTCCAGGGCAACGGTGCTCGCTGGAAGATGCGCCTCCTCCCCAGTGCCGGACTTGCCGGACGCTGATGCCGGCTCTTCATTGAAGCGCGCAGGTGCCGACTCCGAAGCGGGTGATGTGCCCCCAGTCTCCCCGGGCCGTGGCCAGCGCCTCCCTCTCCTTGGCCGGAAGTCCTCCCGGACCGCGTTGAACCAGCCCGCTTCCTCGTCCGCGTCCGGACCGGGCCGGGTGGTGACGTTATGCACGTCATGGAAGTCGCACAGGGGCGCGTGCCATTCCGGCAGGTCCCGCGTCCGCAGTTCCTCCAACTCCGCCACCAGCGACGCGGCATCCGGCCGGTGCTCCGGGGCTTCCTCCAGGAGGCGCATGCACAGCGTGCTCAACTCTTCGGGCACGCGGCCGTTGCGAGCACGGGCGCTTTCGAGCGGCCCGGAGCGAACCATCGTTCCGTCAGCTCCCTCCACCATGTGAAAGGGCTTCGTGCCCGTCAGCAGCCAGTACAGCACCATCCCCAGTGCGTAGATGTCGTCGGCGGGCGTGGAGCGGTAGTGCGCGGCGGGGTCCTCCCTATGCGCGCGGTGGAAGCGCCAGGCCTCCGGGCTCAGGTAGGCGCGCGTGCCCGGAGGCAGTGAGCCACCCGTGACGCGGGACGTGTCCTCGTGAGTGCCCACGCCCAGGTCCACGAGCACCGCCTCGCCGTCCGCCTCGCGCACGAGGACGTTGGCTTCCTTCACGTCGCGGTGGATCGCCTTCCCCTCGTGCAGGGCCCGCAGCGCCCGCGCCACGCCCAGGACACGCAGCAACACCTCGTGCGCGGACGGGTTCTCCGTCTCCGCCCAGACGTCCAGCCGCCGTCCCTCCACGTACTCCATGATGACGACGAGGAAGCGGGGCGCCCGGTCCGGCCATTGCCAGTAGCCCAGCAGCCGCACGACGTTGGGGTGCTTCACGCGCGCCAGCATGAGCAGCTCCCGCTCGCCCCAGTCGCCCAGGCCCACCAGGGGCAGCAGCTTCAGCGCGTAGTGCTGCCCGCCTCGCTCGGCGAGGTACACCGTGCCGAAGCCGCCCTGTCCGAGCAGCGCCTTCAGGACGTAGCCGCCCACGTCGTCGCCGATTGCGGGCTCCAGTGACTGGACTCTGTCGCGCGGATGCATGGAGCCGCCGGGGAACGATGTCCGGGCACGCCCCCGGTGCTGTGGGCGCTCGAGGCCGAACGGGGGCGCCCTGCCCGGGCATTGACCCCGCAGGTTATGCCATGGAGTCAACCCGATGGTACACTGCCGACGCGGCGGAGGCACCTTCCAGCTCCGCCTTCCCGCCCATGAACGAGAAGCTGGCAGCAGTCATCGGAAAGGCCGCGCGCGCCGCCCGGGAGCGGTTGGGGCTCACCCAGGTCGAAGTGGCCGCGCTGATGGACCTCTCTCCCGTCGTCTACAACCGGCTCGAGCGCGGGCGGATGCTCCCCAGCGTCCCGACGCTCGTCCGGCTCTGCGAAACGCTCAAGACCTCGCCGGAGGTCTTGCTCGGGTTCAGCCGCTCTTCGAGCAAGGGCAAGGACGGCGACAAGCCCGCCGAGGATTCCCCACCGTCGCTGCATCACCTGATGGGACTGGCGCGCAAGCTGGATGAGCCCCAGCGCGAGGCGCTCATCCACATGGCGAAGGTCCTCCTGCGCTGAAACGAGCCGCTACCGGGGCTTCATCACCGTGTCCGGCATCAGCTCGTGTTCATCGAGGCCCGCGGGGTAGAGCGCGCCCTCCAGGGGCTCGCCAATGTCCCGCATGGCGCTGGCGTCAGAGATGACGCGGGCCATGTCCGCGGCGGCTTCCGCGCGCCCATAGCCCGGCCGGAGCTCATGGAGCCGGCCCCGCAGCTCGCGGCCCAGCTCCTCCGCTGAAGCCTGTCTCCGCGAGGGTTCTCGCTGGAGGGCCCGGTGCAGCACGGCCCGAAGTGCCTCCGGGAGCGTCGCCGTGGCGCGCTCCACGTCGTCCTGCGTGTAGCGCTTCATCAGGGACAGCATCTGTCCGAGAGGCACGTCAGGCTCCTCGTCCGCTCGCGCGTTCGACACGGCGGCATCTCCGGGTGGACCTTCCTGGCCGAGCCAGAAGCCGAAGAGGTGCCGATTCGTCAGTGCCTCCAGCAGCACGAGCCCGAGGGAGAAGAGGTCCGAGCGCGCATCCATGGGCGCGCCGAGCAGGTACTCGGGGGAGGCGTACATGAGGTCTCCCTTGAGGAGCCGCTCGGGCGTCTCCTCCCGGCCCACCCGTTTCGAGTACGCCGCCCCGAAGTCCGTCAACTTCACCTGTCCCGTCGTTCGCTCCACCCGGATGTTCCGGGGGCTCACGTCGCGGTGGATGATGCCCAGGGGCCTGCCACCCTCGCCCGGGTCCGTGAGCGTGTGGGCATGGTGGAGCGCATCCGCGACCTCGGCGGCGACGTAAAGGACGAACGCGGGAGGCAGGGGCTGGTTGCGCATCACCGCCACCGTGATGAGTGCATCGAGCGAAGGCCCGCCCACGTATTCCATGATGACGTGGGGAGCCCCGTTGATGACACGGAAGTGATGGACCTGGGCGACCGCGGGATGGTGGAGGCGGAACGCCAGTGACACCTCTTCCTTCAGGCGTTGCCGCATCGGGAAGGACTCCGGATTCCGCAGACGCTTGATGACGACGAGGCCGGAGAGCCCGTGGCGCAAGCTCCGCTCGAAGAGCAGCACCTGCTCACCGTTGTCGCGCTCCTCCAGGAGGCGCACGCAGCGGAACTCCACGGCGCCTGCCGAGAAGCCCGATTGGGACAGGTCCCGGCTCAACTGCTCCACTCCCTTTTCGAGCACGCTGCGCCTGCCCGCCTTCCGTGTGTCTGTCATCTGGGTCCTCGCTGGATGCGGTGATGGCCACCCGTGGCGTTCGCGCTACTTGGGGTCCACCTTGAGAGCGCCGTCCTGGACCTGGACGGGACCCACGCATTGGACGGGGACTCCGGTGCAGCGCAGGGACAGGTGCCGAAGGGCGGTGGCGCCCCTGCCGACGCGCGCTCCGGAAGGAGCTACCGCCTTCGTCCGGTTCATCAAGTCGACTAACCTCCTGGGTTAATAAGCCTGACGCCCTATCACAAGATGGGCTTTGGGGAGAAGCCAGGGCGTCCTGGCGTCGGCCCGGCGTCCGGAGGGCGGTCTCAGAGAATCACGCCGGAGAGGGTGTCGAGGACGGCGCGGATGGCCTCCGGAGTGGTGCCGGTGCGCTTTGCCACGGCGGGAGCGAAGTACGTCACGGCGGCGGTCTCCGGTGGGCCTTCCACGAAGGACTCCACGGTGATGCGCACGGTGCCAGGCCACTGGATGGAGAGAAGCTCGTGCTTGCGGACCACCGGGTCGAGGACGGTGAAGCAGGGCCACGAGGGAAACTTCAGGGTGCGGGCGTCACACTGGAGAAAGCGGCATGCCTCCAGCCGGGCCTCCCTGAAGTCGCAGTCTTCGATGCCGCCAATCTGGTCGGCTTCTTCATCGGGCCATCGGCCGAAGTCACAGCCGCTCAAGGCCCCTGTGAATCGGCAGCCTTTCAGATGGGCATGGTCCCAGGAGAAACCCTTCAGTTCCTTCTTCGCGTCAATCGTGCAGTCGATGAGCCGTGTCTTGCTGACCACCAGCGCTCTCGCGGGCACTTTCAGGATGAGAGTGCAGTTCTTCAAGGTCAGATGATGACCCAGGTAATAGAGTTCGGTCTTGCTATCGAGCTCCAGCCGTTCACCTGTGATTTCGCGGTCGCTGAACTGAATCATGGAGCGTTGAGAGGCACAGTCCTCAGAAGGTGATCATCCGGAAGAAGAAGCTCGCCATGCGCACGCCATGCAAGGCCAGGTTCGAGTCCGTCCCAGAGAGAATCTCGTATCTGCAGCCTGTGGCGGGGTCAATCGCATCGACTCCCTTGGGATTCCACTGGAGGTTCTTGAACTCGTCACGGAGTTGCTTTTCCACGAACCTCCCTCGGGCCTGGCGCTCGAGCAGTCGTGCAAGCCAGTGGTCACCACGGGACGCCGCTTGCCGGATGGCTTCTTGTTCTTGCGGCCTCGGCCCGCGTGAACTCCAGCGCTGAGCCGCGCGGGCCGCTGCTGCCTGGAGTTGGTCTCCCATCGGGTCTGTCGCTGGAATGTCCTTCAGTGGCTTGTTCGCGGGCACATGCCAGCGCTGCCCGTTGTTGGTGATGACCTGCCGGTTTCCGCCCTGGTGCCGGATGATGCTCGTAACCGCGGCCTCTGACTCCGCGGCCGCCGCGCTCCCCGGGCTCTTCATCATCACGGAGAAGGTGCCCTCGGACGAGGCCGCCACCGACTCCACCTCGGCGACTTGCGCGAGCCGGATTCCTCCCTGTGCCTCCGCCTGTCCTGCCGCCTGCTGGAAGCCGGGCAGTGCAGGCAGCTTCTTCGCCAGCTTCGGCACCGAGCCTGCCAGGACCGCCGTGGCCACCATCACCAGCACGCGCGCGGTGTTCTCGCCCATCACCCGGCCGAACTTCTCTCCAGCCTCGCTCAGCTCATCGAACGTGGTGGCCCGGTTGGAGTCCTCCACAAGTTGGACCCAGCCACGCATCAGGCTCCACACCGTGTCCACGCCCAGCCACGCCAGGAGCGCCACGGTCATCACCGCCGCGACGCTTTTAGACAGCGGGTCGGGTAGTGCCCACAACGTGAGGTAGAGGGCGGCTGTCCAAACCAACATCGAAAGCACTGCGGACGGCTGCACCATCCCCTTGAGGGCCTCCGTCGTCTCTTCCAGCACAGAGCCCAGTGAAATGGCCAGCGCCAGGGCATACCGGTCATCACCGCGCACGGTGGGCCCGTCCACCAGCAGGCGCAGGCAGTCACCGCCGCCCTGCGTCCGCTCGCACCAGCGCAGGTACTCGCGCGTCAGCTCCGCTTCGGCTCGCGACGCGGAGGCACTCACGTCCACCGGCGCCAGGCGGATGACGCGCTCGCCGTTCTGTCTCGCCACGGCCTCGCGCGCCTCCGCGAACAACCGCTGCGCTTCCTCGCGTGGTCGCGAGACGGGCCGTGCCTCACGCGCCAGTCTCGCCACTGTCTCGGTGAAGTCGTCCTCGTCCACTTCCACCGGTTCGCCGGGCACCGTGCGCGGAGCGATGACGCCCAGCCCGTACCGTGCCGCACCCGGCCCCGCCTCCCAGTCACCTTCTGCTGTGACGCGCACGACACGCGGAACCCCACTGCATGCGGTCAGCAACATCAGCAGGACGGCGCCGGCCTGACGGAGATGGAGCGACATGGAGCACCCGTGAACCTGGGAGGAGTGGGACCACGTTACGAGCTCACGACTGCAATCGGAATGATGCGGCGAGGTTTTCCCACCTCCCCCCTGGCACGGAACCGCGCTTCACTCTTGGCGCCGATCAGCCACGGACAACCTCACCGTGGCACTGGCATGGCGGGCCCGCGCCCCCGCAGCATGACCCCATGGAGGAACACTTCCTGCTGCTCCCCGAAGCCCTCCCGTCCACGGCGGTGACGGGCCTCCAGGCTCCCGCCCTGGTGGAGCTGCGGCGCGAGCTGGAGCGCGCGGGAAGACTCACCGTCCACGAGGTGCGCGGCCTGCGCCTCGCCGAGGAGCACCGCAAGTCCGCCGGCATCGTCCTGTGGTCCTTTCCCACACTCGCCGACGCACTGGTGTGCTGTCAGGACGGACCCGTGGACCCGCGCTTCCTGACCCAGGGCCCACCGCCCATGCACATCGCGCGCGTCACCGGAGAACGCCTGCTCGCGGACACGCGCTTCATCCGCGCCGCACCCGGGTCCCTCGCCACCGAGGTGCCCGGCCTCCTCCCCGTGCGGCAGCAGGCCTTCCTCCGTCACGCCGCCTACGCCCAGGAGCAGTGGCTCCTCGCGCTCACCCCCGAGGTCCTCGCGCGCGCCCCGCGCCTCACACCCCAGCGCGCCCTGGAGTCCGCCCTCGACGTCACCCTCCGCGCGACGAAGGAGCGCACCGAGCGTGAGCGCCTCAAGCGTCTGCCCCGGACTCTTGGCGCCTGGCGGCCGGACGCGCTGCAGTCCTTCTCACCCCTGCGAGAGCACGCCGCCGCCGCATTCGCGATAGGCTGAGCCTCCCAATCTTCAGGGGACAGGTGACGCTCTGCGTCGCGCCTTCTCCATGACGCGCGGAGCCATGTTCCGCGCTTTGACAAGCCCATCAACCGGGTGCTACCGCTAGGTGAAACATGAATCGCCCTTCAACTTCTCCAGACCGCGCCGGGCCGGTGACGCCCAGGGGGCAACGGACGCGCGCGAAGCTGCTGAAGGCCGCGGAGTCGGTCTTCGGAGAGAAGGGTTATGAGCGTGCCTCCATCGCCGACATCACCCGCAAGGGCGGCGTCGCGCTGGGCACCTTCTACGTCTACTTCCCGGACAAGCAGTCCATCTTCGTCGAAGTCGTGGACGAGCTCGGCACGCGCCTGCGCCGCCTCATCGGCGAGTCCACCGCCTCCTGCGAGACCCGCGTCGACGTCGAGCGCGAGGGCCTGCGCACCTTCTTCGAGTTCGTCCGCCAGCACCCCAACCTCTACCGCGTGGTGCGCCAGGCCGAGTTCGTCGACGCCGCCTGCTACCGCCGCTACTACGACCGCTTCGCAAAGGGCTACGTCAGCGGCCTCACCCGCGCCATGGAGGAGGGCGAGGTGCGCCGCATGGACCCGGAGGCGCTCGCCTACTGCCTCATGGGCATCGGTGACTTCCTCGGCATGCGTTGGGTGCTGTGGGAAGAGGACCCGGGCATGGAGCGCGTGCTCGACACCGCGATGAGCCTCATCCAGCACGGCATCGACACCCGTGCTCCCGCCGCGCGCAACACGCTGAAGGCGGCGGCCGCCTCGAAGAAACCCAAGAAGAACACCCTGCGCCCCACGCGCCGTCCGGCGCGCGGCGCCCGGAGCTGAAGAACACCCGCCATGCGATACGCCCAGATTCTGTCCACCGGCCGCTACGTCCCCGAGAAGGTCCTCACCAACGCCGACATCGAGAACATCCTCGGCGAGAAGGTGGACGAGTGGCTGCAACAGAACGTGGGCATCAAGGAACGCCACGTCATGGCGGACGACCAGGCCACGAGCGACCTGTGCGTCGCCGCGGCCCGGCAGGCGCTGGAGCGCTCCGGCACGAAGCCGGAGGAGCTGGACCTCATCATCGTCGCCACCGACACGCCGGACTACCTCAGCCCGGCCACCGCGTCCGTGGTGCAGGCCAAGCTGGGCGCGCCCAACGCCGGCACGTACGACCTCAACTGCGCGTGCGCCGGGTGGGTGACGGCGCTCGACGTGGGCTCGAAGACCATCGCCGCGGATGACAGCTACCGCCGCATCCTCGTGGTCGGCGCGTACGGCATGACGCGCTATGTGAATTGGAAGGACAAGAAGACCTGCACCCTGTTCGCGGACGGCGCGGGCGCGGTGGTGCTGGGCGCGGGCGACAAGCCCGGCTTCATGGGCGCGAAGCTGCTGGCCAACGGCGAGTACCACGACGCGCTCGGCATCTACACCGGCGGCACGCACCGTCCCGCCACCCCCGAGACGCTCCTGCTCACCAACGGCAAGCCCTCGGTGCAGTTCGTCCGCAAGTTCCCCGCGACCTTCAACACCGAGCGCTGGCCCATGCTGCTGGACCAGCTCCTCAAGCGGCAGAACCAGACGCTGGACGACGTGAAGCTCTTCGTCTTCACCCAGCTCAACCTGCGCACGATTGAGGCCACCATGAAGGCGCTCAACCAGCCCATGGAGAAGGCCCACTACACCATGGACAAGTGGGGCTACACGGGCTCGGCCTGCATCCCGATGACGCTCGACGACGCGGTGGTGCAGGGCAAGGTGCGGCGTGGCGATTTGGTGGCCTTCTGTGCCAGCGGCGGCGGCCTCGCCATGGCCTCCGCCCTCTATCGCTGGACCGCCTGAGCCGCATGACAGGGGAGGGGACGCGCATGTTCATCGGAGATTGGATGGGCCGGGGTGCCCTCTACTGGCCCGAGCATGTGGCCGTGGTGGACACCGCGAAGGGGGACGCGGGCCGCTTCACGTACCGCGCCCTCAATGCACGCGCCGAGGCGCTGGGCGGCTGGCTGCGCGACGTGGCCGGCGTGAAGCCCGGAGAGCGCGTGGGGCTCGTGGCCCACAACGGCGTGGAGTACCTCGACGCGCTGTTCGCCTGCGGGAAGATTGGCGCCGTCTTCGTCCCCTACAACTGGCGCCTGCACGCCGCCGAGCTGACGGACCTGGTCAGCTCCATCCGTCCGCGCGTGCTCCTCTTCGGTGACGACTTCCGCGACGGCGTGGCCCAGGTGCGCGAGCGCATCGGTGACGGGTTGCGCCTCGTGGCGCTGGAGTCGCAGGGGCTGCCCGGCGCGGACGCGTATGCGACGGCGCTGGCGCACGTGCCCGCGACTCCAGTGAGGAACGACGCGGTGGCGGAGGAGGACATCCTCTGCCTGCTCTTCACCGGCGGCACCACGGGCCGCTCGAAGGGCGCGCGCATCAGCTACCGCATGGTGGCGTGGAACACGCTCAACACGCTGGTGCACGAGGTGGTCCCCGGCGACGTCACGGTGACGCACACGCCCATGTTCCACACGGGCGGGCTGCTCGTGTACACGGTGCCGCTGCTCACCGTGGGCGGCACCGTGGTCATCATGCGCCGGTGGGACCCGGAGGCGCTGCTGGACCTGATTCCGCGCGAGAAGGTGACGCTCTTCTTCGCGGTGCCCACGCAGTACCAGCAGCTCCAGGAGTCGCCGCGCTTCAAGTCCACCAGCTTCTCCACCGTGCGCTTCATGACGAGCGGCGGCGCGGCGCTGCCGGTGCCCCTCATCCAGGCGTGGCAGGCCGTGCACCCGGTGCCCTTCAAGCAGGGCTTCGGCATGACGGAGTTCGGCCCCGGCCTCTTCAGCATGGGGCCCGAGTTCGCCGTGTCCAAGGCGGGCTCCATCGGCCGGCCCAACTACTTCATCGCCGCGAAGCTCGTGGACGACGACGGCCGCGAGGTGCCGGCGGGTGAGGTGGGCGAGCTGCTGCTCAAGGGCCCGTCCATGTGCTCGGGCTACTTCGAGGACGAGGCCGCCACGCGCGAGGCCATCGACGCGGACGGCTGGCTGCACACGGGTGACCTCGCTCGCAGGGACGCGGACGGCTTCTTTTTCATCGCCGGTCGCAAGAAGGACATGTTCATCTCCGGCGGAGAGAACGTGTACCCGCTGGAGCTGGAGTCCGCCCTCTACGAGCACCCCGCCGTGCACCAGTGCGCGGTGGTGGGCGTGCCCGACGCGAAGTGGGGCGAAGTCGGCCGGGCCTTCGTGGTGCTGAAGCCAGGCGAGCAGGCTTCCTCGGAGGCGCTGCTGGAGCACCTGCGCGGCCGCGTGGCACGCTTCAAGGTGCCGAAGCGGGTGGATGTGGTGGAGCGCCTGCCGATTTCCGCGGCGGGGAAGATTCTCAAGCGCGAGCTGCGCGAGGCGGCCATCGTCGCGGACCGCGAAGCCCGCTGAAGCAGCCGCGAATTCTCGCGAGGTCCCCCGTGCCGACGGCCCTCGCCTGCCAGGTGTCGTGTCATCCCGGCGAGTCCCGCCGGGGAAATAGGAGCAACCCCATGAAGAAGAAGCTGCTGTCCGCGGTGATGGTGTGCACGCTGGGCCTCGTGGTGGGCTGTGGTGACGATGACGAGACCACCAACCCGCCCGACAACACCCCCAAGCTGGACACCCAGGCCAACATCCTCGCCTTCCTCGACGGCAAGACGCTGGTGATGAGCGGGGCCAACATCCCCAGCCACCCCAACGGCTACAACGAGGACATCGACTACGGTAACGCCACGCAGTGCTACAAGAGCGTCACCATGACGGTGGCCGCCGGCACCTTCTCGGTGAACAGCATCCCGGGCACCGTGGAGAACTCGCCGGGCGTGGGTCAGCCGGGCGGCACCTGCAACCATGACCTGGCGAAGAACCCGCTGGCCTTCAACTCCACCTCCGTGGTCATGGAGAACATCGCGACCGACGGCAGCTGCTTCGACGTGACGTTCAACTACCCGGGTGGCCTCGTGCAGGAAGGTCGCGGCGGCTTCTCGGCGGACCACAAGCAACTGAAGCTGGAGATCTTCTTCAAGGGCCAGTCCTCCGGCGCGCGCTGCGCCACGGGCGCGGTCGGTGCCGACGGGACGATTACCCTCAACGGTGCCCCGTTCTCCGGCAAGGCGGTGCAGACCTACGCCATCCAGTAGTCGCCGCACTCCCGCTTCCGGGAGGAGGGCGTGCTCCTCCCTCCTTCCGGGCGCGGGCCGGGGCTTCCCGGTGGCTGTCGAAGCACGGAGCACGGTAAATGGCCTCGTCGCCCGTCCCCTCCTCCTGGTGAGGCGTGATGGGCCCCAGGCACGCATCCGCAACACGAACGACGACATCTGAGCCCGGTGAGCCCGGGGCGCCCCTCGCTCGGGGCCGAGGTGGATATGACGGGAAGGTGGCTTGAAGCACGCGCGATGCGGCGCTGCGCGGTGGCGCTGGCGCTGGGCCTCGCGGGACTGGCACTGCCGGCGGCCGCGCAGAGCACGCCGGTTCCCGGCCTCTATTACGGCGACTGGCTCGAGGAGAAGGACCGCGAGGAGGACGCGAAGCCTCGCGAGCTCACCCTCATCAACTACTTCTTCACGCGCCTGTCGCTGACGAACCAGGTGGGTGACCCGGCCGGCCTGCGCGGCGTGGCGCTGGGCCCCATCGGCTCGCCCTCGGGCAGCGCGGTGAGCGTGACGCCTGGGCGCACGGCGTACTTCGTCGAGCAGCGCTGGATTCCCGTCATCGAATACAGCCCCTACTTCGTGGACGGGCTGGCGTCGTTCCGCGCGCAGTTCGAGGTGGACTTCATGTGGGGCCGCGCGGCCAACGCGCTGGGCCAGAACGAGGGCGGCGGCTTCAACGCCGACCAGGTCAACATCCAGACGAAGAACGTCAACGTCGCCATCTACCCCACGCGCATTCCCGCGCAGCTGACGCTGCTCGTCGGCACGCAGCCCGTCTACGACACGCCCTATGACCCGACGCGCACGCCGCTGTCGGACATCATCCGCACCGGCTACAAGCTGGCCTTCCTCGGCAGCGACGCCACCGGCCTGTCCGTCTTCAGCAACTACCTCAAGGGCCAGGCGCGCCTGACGCTGCTGCCGCTGGGCAGCGCGCAGTCGGACCGCGCGGAGAAGAACGACCCGCGGCTGAAGTACATCTGGCTGGCCATGGCGGACTACGTCTACCCCGTCCGCCCCAACACCAACGTGGGCCTGTCGTTCTGGTACCTCAACGACAACACCAAGGGCGACGCGTACGCGTACGAGGGCCTGGTGAAGAGCGGCCCGTCCTCCACCGGCCTCCCCGGCTTCGTGGGCACCGCGCGCTTCCCGATTGAGCGCCCTACCGGCGAGGTGTTCTGGGTGGGCGCGCACTTCAACCACAACATCGACTTCCGCAACGGCCGGCTCGGCGCGTCCGGCTTCGTCATCTACAACGGCGGCGAGTACAAGAGCGCCGCCCCGGACACGTCGGTGCTGGACAAGCTCAGCATCTCCGGCCTCTCCGCCAACGCGGAGCTGATGTACCAGTGGGGCCGCGGGCCGGCGGACGTGGTGACGCTGGAGGGCATGGTCACCACCGGCGACAACAACGTGCAGGATGACCGCTACACCGGCGCCTTCACGATGAACCAGTACGGCATCCCCGGCGCGGTGTGGTTCAACCACAAGATGCTGCTGCTGTTCCCCTTCACCAGCACGGTGAACAACTACGCGGGCGCGGTGTCGGACATCTCCAACCAGGGCTTCGGTTTGCGCGCCGGCATGGCCACGGCGGCGTGGGACATCATCCCCAACAAGCTCAACCTCAAGGTGGGCACGGGCATCGCCAACGCGGGCGCCACGCCGACGCGGTGGAATCCGGACGTGCCTCGCGGGCGCTTCATCGGCGCCGAGGTGAACGCGGAGCTGCGCTACACCATCCGCTACCTCATGACGGTGGGCCTGCATACCGGCTACCTCTTCCGCGGCAGCTTCTACGACGGCGCTCCCACCGTGACGAGCGACCCTTGGGCGGCTTTCACCACCTTCACCTGGTACGCGTTCTGACCATGAGCTCCTCCCGCGCCTTCACCGCCCTGCTCCTCGCGGCGGGGCTGTCCTCCTCCGGCTGCGTGCGCTCGTACGCGACCGAGTCCGCCCTCTCCTTCAAGGACTTCGACTACTCCTCCGAGGGCTCGAAAGAACCCTGGCCCGTGAAGCGGCTGTCGGTGCCGCGCACCGCCGCGCAGTACGGCCTGCCCGCCGCCTTCGAGGTGGCCTACGTGGACATGCCGGCCAGCGCGCCGGACGCGAAGACGGTGGTCTTCATCCACGGCCTCGGCTCGTACCTGAAGTTCTGGCGCTCGCAGTTGGACGCCTTCCACCAGCAGGGCTACCGCGTCATCGCGGTGGACCTGCCGGGCTACGGCAAGTCCGACAAGCCGGGCACCTTCCCGTACACCATGGAGGCCATGGCCGACGTGGTGCGCGAACTGGTGGACACGCTGCAGGTGGACAAGCCGATTCTGGCCGGCCACTCCATGGGCGGTCAGACGTCGCTGTCCTACGCCATCCGCTACCCGGACGCGCTGAGCGCGCTGGTGCTGGTGTCTCCCGCCGGCTTCGAGAAGTTCTCCTGGAAGGAGAAGGCCTGGTTCGAGCGGGTCATGAGCACGGAGTTCATCAAGGCCGCGCCGGAGTTCGCCATCTGGGGCAGCGTGCGCCAGGGCAACTTCATGAACTGGCGGCCGGGGCTGGAGTGGCTCATCGAGGAGCGCGTGCGGGTGGCGAGGTCCCCCGAGTTCGACGCGTACGCCTACGCCAACGTCCGCACGGTGCGGGGCCTGGCGCACAACGACTTCGTGCGCGACAACCTCCACCATGTCACCGTGCCCACGCTCATCGTCTACGGCACGGATGACCGGCTCATCCCCAACCCGTTCCTCCACGGCGGCGAGACGCGCGACATCATGGAGTACGGCGCGTCGCGCATCCCCGGCGCGAAGCTGGTGGCGCTGAAGGGCTGCGGCCACACGCTGCAGCTCGACTGCCCCGAGCGCTTCAACGAGACGGCGCTGGCCTTCGTCCGCGCCGCGGCCGAGGGGCAGGTGCCCGTGCCCGAGGGTACGCCGCCGCAGGAGAAGGCTCCGAAGCCGGGAACCGCCACGCCCGGAACGCCGGCGCCAGAGACCACGCCTCCGCCGACGCCGGCGAAGGAGGGTGCTCCGGCTCCCGCGAATGCTCCGCATCCGTGACGCCGTGAGCCGGTGACGTCGTGAAGTCATGAGCCCCACCTTCGCACCGCGCGAGGGTGGGGCTTCTTCATGAGGGCCGGACTACGGGATGGTGTGGTTGCGCACCATGCTGTACTGCACGGCCGCCGTCAGGTCCTTCGAGTTGAAGTGCCCGTAGGGGTAGGCCGAGTACACCTTCTCGCCCGTCTGGCCGGGGATGCGGGAGGTGTAGTCTCCGTAGACGACGCCGCCGTAGCCGATGATTTCGTCCGCCGTGGAGTAGATGGTGTAGCGGTACGCGCCCTCGTAGCCGCTCGTGGACATCAGGTTGTTGAGGTACGTGGAGCGGCCCACCACGAGGCCCCAGTAGAGGTAGCCCGGGTACAGGCCGTTGGTGGAGCCGCAGGTGGGCGTGGAGGGACCCGTCTGGTAACAGGACGTGAGGCCCAGGTTGGCGCCGGCGATGCCGACGAAGGTGTCCACCGAGCCCGTGAGCGGCGAGCCCACGTTGTAGTCGCCGCCGTCCGCCGAGTCATTGGCGGTGCCGCCGAGGATGGCCTTGCGCGTGAGCGTCACGCCCATGGAGTGGGTGACGATGTCCACCTTGGAGGCGCCGGTGTAGCGCAGCACCGCCTCGATGAACTTGCGCACCTTCATCACGTTCGCCTTCGAGTGGTACTGGTACGCGGACATCGTCGCGCTGGCCGGGCCCCACGTGGTGGCGTACAGCTCGCTCGTCTTGTAGCCGTTGGCGAGGAAGTAATCGACGGAGGCCGTCCAGCCCGTCTGGCCCGCGGTGCCCGTGCCGATGGCCTTGTCCGAGTTGCCGTGGATGAAGATGACGGGCTGGTTCACCACCGTGTCCGTGCTGCTGGCCTTGCCGCCGTAGCTGCCGCCGGACAGGTCCGTGCGCACGAAGTCGTAGGTGTCGTAGCCGTTGGCGGTGAGCCAGCTACGGAAGTGCGTGGTGAGCCCGGTGGTGGACGCCGCGGACTCCGAGGTGCCGAGCTGCTCGCCCGCGGGCGCTTCGACGGCGGGAGTCTCGGGGAGCGAGGACTCGGGCTCGACGCCCTCGCCGCAGCCGGTGAGTGAGCCGAGCAGCAGCGAGCCCGCGAGATAGAGCGAATGCCGCAGACGCATGGACTTCTCCTTCGATGTGTTTTGGAAACGCGCGCGGAACAGAAACGTCCTCGAGCGCGATGCACAGTCTAATGACTGTTCATGCACGCGTCGTCAGCCGAGTGGACGTGAAACACGTTGTCGCATCGCGTCGCGTGATACTCACGTGTGCATGCGCGCACGCAAGGTCGTGATTGAGAAGGCGGGTGGGTACGAACAGCTCCACCTCAGAAACCTGAATCAGGTTTCACCTGGGCCGGGGGAGGTGGTGGTGGCCACGGAGGCCATTGGCGTGAACTATGCGGACTGCGTCATCCGCATGGGGCTGTACGCCTCGGCGAAGGAGTTCGTCGGCTGGCCGATTACTCCGGGTTTCGAATTCTCAGGAACGGTGGTTTCGGTGGACCCGGGCGTCACGGACCTGGCGGTGGGGGCGCGGGTCTTCGGTGTCACGCGGTTCGGCGGATATTCGACGCACGTCGTCGTGCCGCGTCATCAGGTGTTCGCGGTGCCGTCGCGGTTGACGCTGGAGCAGGCGGCGGGGTTTCCCACGGTGTTCCTCACGGCGTACTACGCGTTGTTCGAGCTGGCGCACCCGAGGCCGGGGTCGACGGTGTTGGTGCACTCGGCGGCGGGTGGGGTGGGGAGCGCGCTGTTGCAGCTCGGGAGGATTGCCGGGTGCCGGATGGTGGGCGTGGTGGGCGGGCCGCACAAGGTGGAGGCGGCGCGGGCGCTGGGGGCGGACATGGTTATCGACAAGAGCCGCGAGGACTTGTGGGCGGCGGCGGAGCGGGCGTCGCCTCGTGGGTATGACGTGGTGCTGGATGCGAACGGGCCGTCCACGCTGAGGGACAGCTACAAGCACCTCGCGTCGCCGGGGAAGCTGGTCATCTACGGCTTCCACTCCATGCTGCCGCGCACGGGCGGGAGGCCGAACTACGCGAAGCTGGCGTGGGACTGGCTGCGGACGCCGAGGTTCGACCCGCTCACGCTGACGAACGACAACATGAGCGTGCTCGCGTTCAACCTGTCCTATCTGTTCGAGCAGCGCGGGATTCTGGAGGAGGCGATGGCGCGGCTCGTGGGCTGGGTGGAGGAGGGGAAGCTGGTGTCACCGCAGGTGACGCGCTTCCCGCTGGACGCGGTGGCGGAGGCGCACAAGGCGCTGGAGTCGGGGACGACGGTGGGGAAGCTGGTGCTGGTGCCATGATGGGCGTGGCGAGCAGCGGTGGAGTTGCTCGCCAGCCTCAGGGGTCCTGGCTGCCGGCGTGGATGTCTCCGACGGCTTCGATGCGCACCTGGACGGAGCCCCACTGGCGCGGGACGGCCGCCAGGACTTCCGGGGTGAGTGCCTCCACGTTGACCTTCACGTGGTAGTCACCACCCTCGGAGGCAAGCCCGATGCCTCGCAGCCAGCGCGTGCCAGCGAGGCGCCGGCCCAGCTCGGTCTTCACGCTGCTGGCTTCCGCTCGTGTTGCCATGCCCGAAAGGTAGCGACTTGCATCGGGCACGTCATCTCAGCCGGCGTCGAGGAGTTCGACTCCGAGCAGGTCCAGCACGGTCTCGAGCGGGTTCGCGTAGCTGACTCCGATGCCGAGGAGGCCTCCTCTTTCCGAGCCGGCGAAGAGGAGCCCCACGCCTTGATGGGCTTCATCGACGACGAGGGCACCGGAGTCCCCACTCCTGCTGAATGGACGGCTTCTGCCCGTGACTTCGAGCTGGCCATCAAAGGTGTGGAAGGTACCGCCGTAGTCGACGGTGACCTGATCGACTTCGATGGCGGACACTCTTCCCTTTGTGTAGCCCGTCGTGCGCCCAAGCTTCCAGACCCCGAGACTCGACTGGATTTCGCCCACGGGCGTCATGCCCGCGAGGCGTCGCTTCCGGTAGAGGGGGTGTACTTTCAGGTCATGTTTCAGCAGGGCCAGCGCGGCATCCACCGCGTTTCCATGGGGCTTCATATGGATGAAGCGCTCCAGCCGGGCGACCTCATCGTCCGGGTAGCCACCTCCATCCATGGGCCCCGCCTGCAAGATGGCATCCCCTCGCTTGCCAGCATTTCTCGCGGCGAGCACATGGTTGTTGGAGAGGATGCCTGGCCGGCCTTTTGAATCGATGACGAAGCCACCGAGTGTCCCTGCCGTGACGTTGACATGGCCAATCGAGAGCCCCGGCCTCAATGGACGGCTGCGTCTCCGATAGCGAGCGGAGGCCGTATCAGCGGGTGGCGCCTGGACGGCACCAATGTAGCGGACATCGGCTTCATCGGCGGCCTTGCCTGCCACATAGGCGGCGTAGCTCTGTGCCTCATGGCTCAGCTTCTGGAGACGCACCGCGAGCTTGAAGTCATCTCGCCTGCGTCCAGGCACGATGCCGAGTGCTACGCCTGGAGGCGGCATCGCGGTGCCCTCGCTCCCAAGGGCTTGGGCCAGTACCTCCGAGCGGCCCATTACGGTTCTATGCAGGTTGAACCAGAGCTCTTCCTTCAATGACCTCGCACTCTCCAGTCTCACGCCCATCCCCTTCTTCGGCCCGAACGGAGCCGTTGGTGGAACGCACCCTATAGGTGGGGGCTGACATGGGAGATGTGACAGGTCTCGGAGCTACTCGCGGTCCTGCTCGCGCTGGCGTGCCTTCATCAAGTCGTCGATGCGGCGGCCCAGCGCGGGGATGCGCTGGGTGTAGTCGATTTTCGTGCTCACGTAGGGGAAGCCTTCCTCTCCCTTCGCCGGGTCCGCGGCGCTCGCCACCGAGGGGTCGTAGTAGCGGTAGCCGAGGTTGGAGATGAACACGACGATGTAGTGGCGCCGCGACTGCCCCGGCAGTGAGCGCACGATTCCGCCGTCGCTCCCGTAGTTCTCCGTCAGCCCCGTCTTGTGCAGGAACGTCACCTCCGCCGCCGCGTTGCAGGGCCGCGTGTCCCTTCCGAACGCCATGTCCGCCGCCGTCACCGTGCCGTCCTTCGGGTCTACCCACCGCCTCGGCACCGCCGCGGGGATGCCCGGCTCCGCCTTCGGGTCTCCGCACAACACCGTCGACGACAGCGCCTCGTGCAGCGCCTGGTCCGCCAGCAGCGATTGCAGGTACACCCGCGACGCGGGTGACAGCTCCGTCGCCGTCACCTCGCGGCCGGACGGCGTGCGCCACAGCACTCCCGGTCCTCCCTCGATGAGCAACAGCAGCCGCGCCGTGTCCAACGCCGTCATGTGGATGCTGCCCGGGTTCCAGTTCCGCCCCGTCTCCGGCGCCGTGTCGTTCACCTGCAACGTCTCCAGCCCGAGCTCCGCCAGCTCCGCGTTCAGCCCCTTCATCTGCTCTGTCTCGTGTAGCAGCTTCACCAGCGCCTCGGTGGAGCCGTTGTCCGATTCCGTCACCATCGGCTCCATCCACCGCCACACCGGACGCTCACCCCGGTCCAGCGTCTCCCGCATGAAGTGCCACGGCTGCGCCAGCGTCAGCACGCCCTTGTCCACCAGCCGCATCACCCGGAAGGCAATCATCAGCTTGAACAGCGACGCGGGGTAGGGCGCCATGAAGCGCAGCTTCGCGCCCTCTCTCCCGGGCACCACGTCGTCCTCGGCCTTGACCGCGGCCCAGTCCCTCCTGTCGTCCCAGCGCTCCAGGTCCCACCGCGTGTAGCGCACCGCCGTCGTGCCCCACGTCTTCGGGTCGATGGGCACCGTCACGCCCTTCGGATGGTCCCGCGACAGCAGCACGTTGGCCGCCGCGATGGGACGCCCCTCCGGGTCCAACTCGATGAGCGCCACGTCCACGTTCGGCGGGTGGGCGATGCGCTCGCCGTTGCGCTTGATGTCCAGCACCTCGTCGAAGCCGGACTGCCTCACCGCGTCCAGCAGCTCCTGCTCCAGCGAGGCGGGGCGCTGCGTCTTCTTGCCCGGCGCGGCGGAGGCCTCCGTGCTCGTGAGCGGGAACATCATGAGCAGCGTTCCCGTCATACCCGCGATGAAGCTCCGCGCCGCATTTCGCATGTGCTGGCTCCTGGATGCCGCCCCGCGTCGCCACGGCTGACGGCGTCTGACATTCCACGCCGTATCACCCTCGGCGCGCAACGAACCCGGGTGCTCATCGATATGCCACGGACGGCCGAGCGTTGGCGTTTCTCTTCAGGGGCCGAGCCGAAAAGACGAGGAGAATTGCATGAAGATGGCATTTCGTGGCGCCTGGGGGCGATGGCTGGCATTGACCGCGTCACTGTTGGGTTGTGCATCCGAGCCGGTGGAAACGCCCGCGACGGATGCTTCCCCCGCACAGGAGCTCAAGAAGCAGGACGACGGAGACTGGATTCCGGAGCGGCTGGCCGCGTGCCAGCTCATCACCGACGGCAGCTCCACCGCCGAGTGCGGCACCCCCGAGTCCTTCAATCTGTCCGCCTGTGACACCGAGAGCCTCGCTGAGCTGGACGCGCAGGGGACCTTCACCCTCCACATCGTCGGCGACGGCATCCTGCAGAACGACAACGACCAGTCCATCTCCGTCCTCCGCTTCGGGGCGGATGGCCGCGTCTTCAACGATGGCTACGCCCTTCGCGAGGCTCACGTGGGCTCGGGGGCGTTCTTCCTCACCAATTACGGGACACTGCGGGATGGACGCACGTACCGCTCGTCCTTCGTGGGCTGCAAGGCGCGCGGGCCGAAGCGCGTGACGGGGTGCTACGTGAGCTGCCTCGCGGGCCAGCCGACATACCAGGCCACCTTCGAGGCGGAGAAGGTCTCCCGGCCTCCCAGCGAGGGTGACTCCTTTGGCCTGTCGCTCATCGGCGAGGGCACCGTGCCTCGCGGCATCGCCGCGGACGTCTTCGTCACCCACGGCCATGCGTACGTCGTCGCGCTCCAGGATGCGCTCGCGGGCCCCGGTGGTCTGTATGTGTATGACCTGAGCGACCGCACCGCGCCCCGGCTCGTGAAGTCCATCTACTTCCCGGGCGACAGCTACTGGAACGGCGTGTGGGCCAAGGACGATGCGCTCTACGTCGCGAGCGGCGCGCGCGGCGTGCTCGTGTTCGACATCTCCACTCCGGCCGAGCCCGTGTTCCTCCGCGCGGTGCCCGGCAATGGCTTCCTCAACGCGCACACGCTCTACGTCGATGGCAACCGGCTCTACTCGATGTCCGCCGCGCCCTCGCCGCAGACGCTCATCTTCGACGTCACGGACGCGAAGAACCCCGTGCTCCTCAACCGCCACCAGGACCCGAGCGTCGACCCCACCGTCGCCACCTTCCCCCATGACGCCACCGCGCAGGGGGACCGGCTCTACGTCAACCACTGGCGCGCCGGCCTGCTCATCCTCGACGTGAGCGACCCGCTCAACGTGGTGAAGCTCGGCCAGTACACGTACCCGCGTGCGACGAGCCACACCCACCGCGTGGGTGTCTTCGACGGCCGCGTCATCGCCTTCGAGGGTGGCGAGGACTGGGGCGCCCACCTTCGCGTGCTCGACATCACCGACCCGGCGAATGTGGCGCTCATCGGCGAGTACCGCCTCACGCCGGGCGTCTCCATCCACAACATGGACCTGCGGGGGGACCGGCTCTACGTCTCGCACTACCAGCACGGCGTGCGCGTGCTGGACGTGTCCAGGCCCAAGCACCCGAAGGAGATTGGCTACTACCAGACATGGCGGGAGACCGACCGGATTCGGGGCAACCTTTTCCATGACGGCGCCATCGGCATGCGCGTGCCCGGGGACGGGTATGTGTACGTCGTTGACACGTCGCGTGGTCTGCTCATCTTCCCGGAACTCTGACAGGGCGGCGGTGCGGTCCGTGGCTGCACCGTCTGGATGGATGAGGACGGGCGCTCCGTCATCGAGACCTGAACGGCGGTTCGGTTCTTCGCGCCACCGTCAGGATTGAGGGCCGGGCGCTTCGTCGTTGCACCTCGGCGGGTGTGCCCGGCCCCACGTGAATGGGCCGGGCACTCCGCCCTTCGGGTCGGCTAGCGTACGGGGCCATGCCCATCGTCCATGACTGGCTGGCCCGCCGCGCCGCGCTCGACCCCGACCGCACCGCCCTCATCGACGCCAACAACGGTGAGCGGCACATCTCCTTCCGTCAGTGGGATGCGAACGCGTCTCGCACCGCGTCCTTCCTGCACCACGTGCTTGGCGTGCAGCGGGGCGACCGCGTCGCCGTGCTCGCGTACAACTGTGTCGAGTTCCTCGACCTTGTCTTCGCGTGCGCGAAGCTGGGCGCCATCCTCCAGCCGCTCAACTGGCGCCTCAGTCCGGCGGAGCTGAGCGCGCTCCTCGGGGACGCGGAGCCCGCGGTCCTCGTGTTCGGCGCGGAGTTCCGCGCCCAGGTGGACACCGTGCGTGCCCGCGCGCCCTTCGTGCGGCACTGGGTGTGCCTCGCGCCTCCGGGCCCTGGCGAGCGGGCGCTCTCCGAGCGGGAGCGTGCTCCGTCCACGCCGCTGCCCTCGCTGGAGCTGGAGGCCGATACGCCGTGGGTGCTCTGCTACACGGGTGGCAGCACCGGCATGCCCAAGGCCGCGGTCCTCACGCATGGCTCCATCACCGCCAACGCGGTGAACACCGTAGTGAGCTGGGGTCTGACTTCGAGGGACGTGGCGCTGCTCAACGCGCCGCTGTTCCATGCCGGAGGCTTGAGCGTCTTCACCACGCCGCTCGTCTACGTGGGCGGCGCGTCCGTGGTGTGCCGCAGCTTCGACGTGGAGGGCGTGTTCGACCTGGTGCACCGGGGCGCGGTGAACCTCGTGTTCGGCGTGCCCACCATGTTCATCGAGATGCAGCGCCATCCGCGCTTCGAGTCGGTGGATTTGTCGGGGCTCAAGCTGCTCATCAGTGGTGGTGCGCCGTGCCCGGGGCCGGTGTTCGAGCGGTTCTTCGCTCGGGGCGTGGACTTCAAGACGGGCTACGGGCTCACCGAGGCGGGGCCGAACAACTTCTGGCTGCCTCCGGGGCAGGTGCGCCACAAGGCGGGCGCCGTTGGCGTGCCCCTGTTCCACGTCGAGGCGCGCATCGACGGCGAGCAGCAGCCGGGCGACGTGGGTGAGCTGCTCCTTCGCGGGCCGCACGTGTGCGCGGGGTACTGGCGCCGTCCCGAGGACACCGCTCGGACCATCGTCGATGGGTGGTTGCACACGGGAGACCTCGCGAGCCGGGATGCGGATGGGTGTTTCCGCATCGTCGGGCGGAGCAAGGACCTCATCATCTCCGGCGGAGAGAACATCTATCCGTCCGAGGTGGAGAACGTGCTCGCCGGGCATCCGGATGTGGCCGAGGTCGCCGTGATTGGCGTGCCGGACCCCAAGTGGGGAGAGACTCCGCGCGCACTCGTGGTCGTGCGTCCCGGCACCGCGCCCACGGCGGAGGCGCTCATCGCGTTCTGCGAGGGACGGCTCGCCCGGTACAAGACGCCGAAGTCCGTGCGCTTCATCGACGCGCTGCCTCGCACGTCACCCGGCAAGGTGGACCGGCGCGCGCTCAGTGCGGCGCATGGGGCGCCATAGACGCGTCCTGGCGCCGCTAGCGTGTTGGCAGTTCCTTGAACGTGATGCCGTCCAGCTCGAGGCGGCGCACGGCGTCCATGAAGCGCTCGGTGCCGATAAGCATCGTGGCGAAGTTGCCGACCCGGAACAGGTCCAGCTCCGAGGGGAGGGATGCGGCGTCCAGGATGGGCTCGTCTGGCCTGCTGAAGCCATGTCGGCCACAGGTCGGGCACGGTGGTGGCACGTCCGGGGGGATGCAGTCCGGGTGCAGTTGGCCGCGCGGTTCCACCTCGGGCTCCAGCAACTCCGGTGGGTTTTTCTGGCGAAATCGGAGCTCTGTGCGGCAACCCTTCAGTCCGCGCACGCCTTCTGCCTGGAGCCGCTCTAGCGCGTCCCGCCGCACAAGGAGCTTCAGCCCTCCCACCCAGGCGATGGGCCCGAACTCGCCGAAGGCCCGGCCCACGAGTGGGCCAAAGCCCGTTCCAGGTGGAAGCTCGGCATGGGCTGGCACCAGCGGACGAACAAGCTCGCGAAGGCGCGCAAACTCGGGGAAGGGCTCGGGTCTCGGCTTTGCGAACTCGCGGCGCTCCGGAAGCTGTGAGAGGTCGACAGAGGGGTAGTCGTGGCCAACGTCGCTCCACGTGGCGCCGCACGTGTGACAGCGCACACCGGGTAGTGACAACTGTTGCCATCCATCAACTTCGCCGCCGTGCTTCGCCGTGGCGGCTTTGTCCTCATTCATCCAGAAGAAACGACTCATTCGCACCTACGCTCCTGGACGGGAATAGTAAGGCTGGATGGGGCCGCCGATGAGGTCGAAGCGGTAGATCAACTCCCCCGCATGCTTGAAAATTTCTTCTGGAGAAGCTCGCGGCTTGGCGTCTTTGAACGCCCTCCATGCGTCGTTCCATGCACCGCCACGTCCGTTGCCATCGTGAATTCGTCTGTGGAGGTGAAGCGGAATGGGCATCGTGTAGTTGTGGATTTTGACGCCTTGGCGCTCGAACCACCGCGCGAGGTCTTCGGACTGGGGAAAGATGTGGTGCTTTTCCCAGCGTCCGGGCGCGAGCTGGCGTGACGGCGGGATGACCTGTTGTGGAGCACCGCCCCAGTTGGGGAACACCATGACGGCGCCCTTGGGTAGGTCCTGCGCGCCGCCCCAGTTTCGCCGGGGCCCCATGCCCGGCGCGGCCGCAGCGGCGGGAGGACGTGCGGGCGGGAAGCGCGCCAGCTCGACTTCTCCGGGCAGGTCCCCGCACGGGTAGAAGCCGCAGGCGTCTCCCAGGCAGAGGAGGGAAACGCATTGGTCCCTCTCTGCGGTGTGACACTCCACCTCCGCCTCTTCCCAGGCCTGCGCCAGGGGACTGGGATGCGTGGTGGAACAGCCCAACCACGAGGTGGCAAACACCAGGACCAAGAAAACGCGAAAGGCTCGCAGAATTTGCGAAACCTATCATCCGGGTCCAGGTTGCGGCCCCTCATTCGTTACCAGGCCAGGGGGCTATCAGCCGCGTTCCCTCACCCAGTCGAGCGCGAGGCGCACTCGGCGGGGCAGCAACCTCCGTGACGGGTACACGGCGAAGAGCTCGCGCGGCTCCACGGTGCGTCCCACCACCGTGAGCTGCACGAGCTTGTCGCCATGCGGCTTCAATGCATCCATCGGCGCGCAGACGATGCCCAGGCCTTCCACTGCGGCGGCGATCGCCACCCTCGGGTCGTTCACCGTGTGCCGTTCATTGGGGCGCAGCTCGTCGAGCGAGCCGTCCTTGCGGCGCAGGTGCCACGTCCCTCCGGCGCGGTTGAGCACCGCGGGCACGGACGCGAGCGTGTCCCGGTCCAGGCGCGTCCGGCCATGGAGCACCTCGCGCACGAAGCGCGGTGACGCGGCGATTGCGAAGGGCATGCTCCAGATGCGTCGTGCCACCAGCTCCGCGTCCTGGATGGGACCCATCCGGAAGGCCAGGTCGTAGCCCTCCTCGACCAGCGATACCACCGCGTTGGTCAGGGTGAGCTCCACGTTGATGCGCGGATGCTTCGCGGCAAAGGCGAACAGCGCGGGCGCAATCCGCTGACTCCCTGTCAGCACGGGCGCCGTCACTCGGAGCCTTCCCGCGGGCTCTTCATCGCGGTCCACCGTCCGGTCCAGCACCGAGGCCAGCTCGTCCAGCAGCGGCCCGGCGCGCTCCAGCAGCCGCTCACCCTCGTCGGTGAGGCCCACCTTCCTCGACGTGCGCTGGAGCAGGCGAGCGCCCAGTGTCTCCTCCAGGTGCGCCACCCTGCGGCTCAGCGTGCTGGTGGGCACTCCGAGCCGCTTCGCTGCCTCCACGAAGCTCAGGTGCTTCGCCACCGCCGCGAAGAGCCGCAGGTCTTCCAGAGGCATCGTTCCATTCATGGGATGGAGCCTGCCACGGCGTCCCATGGCTCGCGACACCCGGTACCGCTACTTCTGGGGCATGAACCTTCAAGACCAGCAGGTCGTCATCATCGGCGGGTCGTCCGGCATCGGACTCGGAGTGGCCAGCGCGAGCCTGGAGGCCGGGGCCTCCGTGACGCTCGTGGGCAGGTCACCCGAGAAGCTCGACGCCGCCGCGTCCCAGCTCGGGAACAATCCGCGCGTGCGCACCTTCGCCGCCGACATCACCGAGGAGGCCCAGGTGCGCGAGCTCTTCCAGTCTCGGCCTCCCGTGAACCACGTGGTCGTCACCTCGGTGCATGCGTACTACGCGCCCGTCCGCCAGTTCGACATGGCGCAGGCGCGCCGAACCATTGACTCGAAGCTCGTCGGCGCGCTCAACGTCGCGAAGCATGCACGCTTCGCGGGCCCGGGCTCGCTCACCTTCACGGGCGGCGTTGCTTCGGACAGGCCCGGTCCGGGCGGGGCTGTCATCGCCGCGGTGAATGGAGGGCTGGTGGCGCTCGCGCGCTCGCTGGCGCTGGAGCTGGCGCCGGTGCGCGTCAACGTCATCTCCCCCGGGTGGGTGGAGACGCCGATGTGGGACGTCATCGCGGGAGACGCCAAGCAGGAGCGCCTGGCGCAGCACGCGCGCCGGCTCCCCGTCGGGCGGGTAGGGCTGCCCGCTGACATCGGCCATGCCGTCCTCTTCCTCATGGGGAACGGCTTCACCACCGGCGAGACGCTGCACGTGGACGGCGGGCACCGGCTCGTGTGACGCGTGAGCGCCCGGGCAGGGCGGTGCCCGGGCACGCGGCGCTCAGCGGTGGCTCTTCGCCTTGGCGACTCTCGCCAGCGGCGGACGGGCCCGGGTGCTCGCGACACGCTGCTGGCCCCGGGCGCGCGATGGCGTGGGGTCCACCGCGCGCCGGGACTGCCTCGCCGCATCAGGTGGCGGCAAGAGGAACCACAGCCACGGCCAGGGGCTCACTGACCGCCCCGCATCCTCTGCCGCATCCCCTCGTGCCGCGCGCGGGCTTGCGAGAGGAGCTCGCGCGCCTTCGTCTTCTGCGCGTCGCTCAGCACCGCCTCCGCCTGCGCGTACGCGGCGTCGTCATTGGCACGCACCTCCAGCATGAGCGGCTCCGCCTGCTGCCTGCGCGCCTCCAGCTCCGACGCGTCCGGCGGCGCGCCTCCCGGGAAGCCGCTGCCCGACCGGCTGCCATCTCCCGGCGGCGGCGGGCGCGGCGGACGCAGCGCCTCCAGCTTCTCGATGAGCGGCGCGTTCTTCTCCTCCAGCGCCTGCCGCAGCTCGCTCACCTTCCCCACCTGCTCCGGCGTGAGGGCGAGCGTCTCCCGATTCTCCAGCAGCAACTCCAACGACGACGGCGGTCGCCGCCGCATCATCTCCCCGCCTCCCGAGCCACGCTGCGCCGCCGCATCCTGCGCGCACGCCAGCAGCGGGAACGCCATCACCATCACCAGGGGCAACTTCTTCCAACAGGCCATGACTTCCTCCGTTACACATGAGTCAGAGCTGCCCTGCCGTCCTGCGCCTGCCCGGCAGGTCCCCCGACTCTTCACGGTGCAATCTGGACCCTGCCCATGTCCTGGAGATGAACCCCCCATTACGGCATGTGTCGGAGGCCATCCCGCGCCCCGTAACATTTCGTCATCGCCTGGAAGTGTTACGGAAAAGGGCCGGTGAGAACTTGCACTCGTGGCCCGGCGGTAAAGTCTTCCGACTCGCCTTCAAGACGAGACCAGACACCCCTCCAAGGCCTCCGGACCACACCTTTCATTGTTACCCTTCCGGAGAGTGCTCAATGCGGGAGATACAGTTCATGGAGCAGCCCACGCATCCGGCCCCGGAAGAGGGCACCGTCCAGGTCCTGCTCGTCGAGGATGACGAGCGACTGGCCCGCCTCACCAGCCGCTACCTCCAGGAGCACGGTGTCGTCGTCACCATGGCCCACTCCGGAACGGACGCGCTCGCGGAGGCCAGCCGTCACACCTTCGACGTCGTCCTGTTGGACCTCATGCTCCCCGGCCGCGATGGCCTGGAGGTGTGCCGCGAGCTTCGCGGCCGCACCGACGTGCCCATCATCATGGTGACGGCGCGCGGCGAGGAGGCCGACCGCGTGCTCGGCCTGGAGACGGGCGCGGACGACTACCTTCCCAAGCCCTATTCGTCGCGCGAGCTGCTCGCGCGCATCCGCGCCCAGGTGCGGCGCGCCCGCGGCAAGGCCGGCCCCGCCACCCAGCCCGTGCACGTGGGCCGGCTCACGCTGGACCCGCGCAGCCTCAAGGCCACGCTGGACGGCAAGGTGCTGCACCTCACCACGTACGAGTTCGGCCTGTTGCGCGTGCTCGCCGAGCGCGCCGGCCGCGTGCTCAGCCGCGAGCAGTTGCTGGATTTGGTGAAGGGCAGCGCGGACGAGGTGTTCGACCGCTCGGTGGACGTGCACATCTTCCGGTTGCGGCAGAAGCTGGAGGTGGACCCTCGCAACCCCACATTGCTGAAGACGGTACGCGGAGCAGGCTACATGCTCGCCACCGGGGATGAGACTTGAGCGGATTCTCCTTTCGTCGTCCTGGTCGGCTGCTGCTGCGCATCTACATGGTGGGCCTCGCGCAGCTCGTGCTCGTCAGCGCGGTGCTGTACCTCGCGCGCTCGCTCGTGCTGGAGAAGCCCTTCAAGCACGGCTTCGTCCGGAACATCCAGTACAACGCCCGTGAGTGGGGAGAGCTGCGGGACGACCCGGAGGCGCTCCAGGCCTCGCTGGCGCGCGCGGCGAGGTTCCTCGACGCGGAGGTGACGGTTCGTGACGCCTCCGGTCGGCTCATCGCCGCCAACACGACCCACCCCATTCCGCCGCTGAGCTCCGCGCAGGTCTCGGCCCTCTCATGGCCAGTGAGCAGTCAGGGGCCAGGGCCGCGCGGCGGCGGTCCACCTCCGGGCGGTCCGCCTCGTGGCGGTCCGCCTCCAGGTGGTTCGCCGCAGGGGCCACCGGCTCCCTTTCCCGTGCTCACGCTGCCCATTCCCGAGAGCGGGCCGGTGGAGGCGTACATCTCCATCTCCATGCGCCCGCCCAGTCCTCCCGCGGAGAACACCACGTTCATCGTGGCCGCGGTGCTGGTGTGCACGGCGATTACGTCGCTCGTCTTCGCGCGCACGCTGGCGGGGCCGCTCCAGCGATTGGCAACGGTGGCGCGCGACTTCGGCGCGGGGAAGCTGGGCACGCGCACCGGCTTCCGCCGCCGCGACGAGCTGGGCGAGGTGGCCGAGGCCTTCGACGAGATGGCCGGCCGCATCACCCACCTGTTGCGCTCGCAGAAGGAACTGCTGGCCAACGTGTCCCACGAACTGCGCACGCCGCTGTCCCGCATCCGTGTGGCGCTGGACCTGGCCTCGGAAGGTGACGCCGCCACCGCGCGTGAATTGCTCACCGACATCACGGAAGACCTATCCGAGCTGGAGCGCCTGGTGGAGGACGTGCTCACCGCCGCGAAGTTGGATTTGTCCAACGAGGGCTCCATCGCCGGCGCGCCGCCGCTGCGCAGGGAGCGCGTGGACGCGCGCGTCCTGGTGGACAAGGCCGCGAGCCGCTTCCGCACGTCCCGTCCCTCGCACACGCTGGAGGTGAGTGTGGACGAGTCGTTGCCCACGCTGGAGGCGGACCCGGTGCTGCTGCGCCGCGTGCTGGACAACCTGCTCGACAACGCGGGCAAGTACTCCGAGCCGCGCACCACCGTGCGCCTGCGCGCGCGCGCCACCGGGCAGGGGCTTCAGTTCGAGGTGGCGGACCAGGGCATCGGCATCGAGGCGGCGGACCTGCCGCGCGTGGGGACGCCGTTCTTCCGCACGGACCGCAGCCGCGCCCGGAAGACGGGTGGCGTGGGGCTGGGCCTCACGCTGGCGCGGCGGATTGTCGACGCGCACGGTGGGACGCTCACGCTCGAGAGCCGTCCGGGCGAGGGGACGACCGCCCGCATCACCCTTCCCGCCGCTCCGGCGGACGGGCAGGCGGAGGCGGCCTCGGCCCACGCGTGACACCGGCCGTAATCCGGTCGTCATTCATTGAAATGAAGCGTCCCGTACATCTGGGCGCATGAAGGTCGTGAGCGAAGCGCCGCGGAGCCTGGAAGTCACCGCTCCCGCGGTCCCCGAGGTGGATGAGAAGAAGCGCCGCATGCCGTGGTGGGGCTGGGCGCTGTTGGCGGTGGCGGTGGTGGGCGCGGCGGGCTACTGGCGCGTCAGGAGCCGCCCGGTGGACCCCACCGCCGCGTTCCAGACGGCGAAGGTGGAGCCGCGGCGCATCACCACGAAGGTGACGGCCACCGGCACCCTGTCCGCGCTGGTGACGGTGGAGGTCGGCAGCCAGGTCTCCGGCCGCATCCAGGAGCTGCTGGCCGACTTCAACTCCGAGGTGAAGAAGGGCCAGGTCATCGCGCGGTTGGACCCGCAGTTGCTCAACGCGGCGGTGGAGCGCGCGAAGGCGAACCTGGTGGCGGCGCGCGCCAGCGTCACCAAGGCGCGCGTGGCGGCGGAGAACGCACGCAAGCAGGCCGAGCGCTCACGCACGCTGCGCCAGCAGCAGTTCATCTCGCAGGCGGACCTGGAGACGGCGGAGGCCACGGCGGAGACGGCTCGCGCGGAAGTGGCGGCGATGGAGGGCCAGCTCGCGCAGGCCCAGGCCGCGCTGTCCGAGGCCGAGGTCAACCTGCGCAACGCCACCATCGTCTCGCCCACCGACGGCGTGGTCATCTCGCGCGACGTGGACGTGGGCCAGACGGTGGCCGCGTCCCTCCAGGCGCCGAAGCTGTTCACCATCGCCGAGGACCTGCGGAAGATGCAGGTGCACACCAGCGTGGCCGAGGCGGACGTGGGCCGACTCCAGGCGGGCATGGCGGCGACGTTCACCGTGGACGCGTGGCCGGGGGAGCACTTCACCGGCACCATCCGGCAGATTCGCAACGCGGCGACGACCACGCAGAACGTCGTCACGTACGACGCCGTCATCGACGTGGCCAACACGGACCTGAAGCTCAAGCCGGGCATGACGGCCAACGTCACCATCGTCACCGCGAAGAAGGACGACGTGCTGGCGGTTCCCAATGCGGCGCTGCGCTTCCGGCCCGCGGCTCCCGAGGGTGCTCCGGCGGAGGCCGCGGCTCAGGACCGCGTCGAGGATGGCAGCCGCGTGCTGTACGTGCTGCGTCCGGGAGCGCGGGGCCCCGTGCCCGCGCGAGTGCGGACGGGACTGACGGACGGCAGCTTCACGGAGCTGGTGGAAGGGGACCTGCACTCGGGCGACACCGTCGTCACCGGGCAGACCACCACGAGCACGGCGGCGTCGTCATCGTCGGCGGGACCGGGTGGCATGGGCGCGCGGTCCGGCGGCATGCGGCCTCCGGGACGAGGGCCGTTCTAGGCGCGGGATGCGGACGCCGGCACGCGAGACGAAACACCGGTGCGGCGTCATCGCCCGAGTCGCTCCGAGGTGCAGAGCGCTTTCGAGGTGGTTCAGGGCGGCGAGGAGAAGAGGGACATGGATGCGGTACGTGAGGCTCCGCCAGTCGTCGAGCTGCGCGGGGTGAGCAAAATCTATCGGACGGGAGACGTGGAGGTGCGCGCCCTGCGCGGCGTGGACCTCACCGTCCAGCCGGCCGAGTTGGTCGCCATCATGGGGACGAGCGGCTCCGGCAAGTCCACGCTGATGAACATCCTCGGGTGCCTCGACAGGCCCACCGCGGGCGAGTACCTGCTGGAGGGGCGCAACGTGGCGCGGCTGGACAGGGACGGGCTGGCGCGCGTGCGCAACCGCACGCTGGGTTTCGTCTTCCAGAGCTTCAACCTGCTGGCGCGCACCACCGCGCTGGAGAACGTGGAGCTGCCGCTCTTGTACGCGGGCGTGCCCACGCGCGAGCGCCGTGAGCGCGCGAAGGCCGCGCTGGAGCGGGTGGGCCTGGGCGAGCGGTTGGAGCACCATCCGAAGCAACTCTCCGGCGGACAGCAGCAGCGCGTGGCCATCGCTCGCGCGCTGGTGGGCCGGCCGCGACTCATCCTCGCGGACGAGCCCACGGGCAACCTGGACTCGCGCACCAGCGTGGAGGTGATGGCGCTGTTCCAGGAATTGCAGCGCGAGGGACTCACGCTGGTGGTGGTGACGCACGAGCCGGACATCGCGGCGTACGCCGGCCGCGTGGTGGTGGTGCGCGACGGCCGCATCGTCGCGGACCGGCGGCAGGTGCCGCAGGCCGCGGTGCCGCTGCCCGAGGAAGAGGAGGCGCTGCCATGAATCTCCTCGAGACGCTTCGCCTCGCGGCGCGGGCGCTGTTGCGCAGCAAGACGCGCTCGGTGCTCACCGCGCTGGGCATCATCATCGGCGTGGGCGCCGTCATCGCCATGGTGGCCATCGGCGACGGCGCGCGCGCCAGCGTGCAGAAGGTCTTCGACTCCATGGGGACCAACCTGCTCATCATCCTGCCGGGCTCGTCCAACTCGGGCGGCGCGCGCGGCGGCTTCGGCAGTCAGCCCACGCTGACGTGGGACGACCTGGAGGCCATCCGCACGGAGTTGCGCTCCGTGCGCGCGGCGGCACCGGAGCTGCGCTCCAACACGCAGGTCTTCTCCGAGGACCAGAACTGGACCACCACCGTGGTGGGCACCACTCCGGACTTCTTCGAGGTGCGCAGCTGGACCATGGCGAAGGGCGCGGCCTTCACCGAGGCCGACAAGGAGGCGGGCGCGAAGGTCGTCGTCCTCGGCCAGACGGTGGTGGACAACCTCTACGGCGCGGGCGCCAACCCCGTGGGCCAGATGGTGCGCATCAACAAGACGCCCTTCACGGTGGTGGGCGTGACGGCGCGCAAGGGCCAGTCCCCCATGGGACAGGACTACGACAACACCGCCTTCATTCCCTCCACCAGCTTCCAGCGCTCGGTGCAGGCGCAGAGCCTGGGGGCGTTCATCCCCGGCGCCGTCTTCGTGCAGGCGGCCTCGTCCTCGCAGACGCAGCAGGCGCAGCAGGACGTGACGCAGCTCCTGCGCGAGCGGCACCGGCTGGCCGAAGGTGAGGCGGATGACTTCGACGTGCGCAGCCTCGCGGAGCTGGCCAGCGGTCAGCAGCAGAGCACGGAGACGCTGAGCCTGCTGCTGGCCTCCATCGCCGCGGTGTCTCTCGTCGTCGGCGGCATCGGCATCATGAACATCATGCTGGTGAGCGTCACCGAGCGGACGCGCGAGATTGGCGTGCGCGTGGCGCTGGGGGCCCGGCCTCGGGACATCCTCGCGCAGTTCCTGGTGGAGGCGCTGACGCTCTCCATGTTGGGCGGCCTGTTGGGCGCGGCGGCGGGCGTGGGCGTGGCGCAGGTGCTGGCCGCGCAGTTCCAGTGGCCCATGCTGGTGCGCCCGGACGTCGTCTTCCTCGCGCTGGGCTTCAGCGCGCTCGTGGGCGTGGGCTTCGGCCTGTACCCCGCGCGCAAGGCCAGCCTGTTGGACCCCATCGATGCACTGAGGTACGAGTGATGCGGACGTTGGCCATGGTGGTGGTGCTGGGGTGGTGCGCGGGCGCGCTCGCGGCGGAAGCCCCGAGGGTGCTCACGCTGGAGCAGGCGGAGGCCACGGCGCGCGAGCAGCAGCCGCAGCTCCGCTCCGCGCGGGCTGGCACGGAGGCGGCGCAGGCCCGGGTGGACCAGACGTTCTCCGGCTTCCTGCCGCAGTTGAGCGGCAATGCCAGCTACAACGTGGGGACGAACCGCGTCGGCACCGACGCCGGTACGGTGAGCAACGGCACGTCGAAGCGCTTCAGCGCGGGGCTCACCGCGAACCAGCTCCTCTACGACTTCGGACGTACATCGGGGCGGCTCACCGCGACGCGCCGCTCGGCGGAGGCGCAGGAGGCCACGCAGGCGCAGACGCTGGAGGATGTGCTGCTCGACGTTCGCACCGCGTACTTCGACGTGCTGACGCAGCGGGCGCTGCTGGACGTGGCGCGCGAGACGCTGGAGAGCGAGGAGAAGCGCCTGAAGCAGGTGCAGGCGGCGGTGGAGGTGGGGACGCGGCCGGAGATTGATCTACTCCAGCAGCGGACCGCGAAGGCCAACGCGCAGGTGAGCTTCATCCAGGCTCGCAACGCGGAGGCCACCGCGAAGGCCCGGCTCAATCAGGCCATGGGCGTGGAGGGTTCCACCGACTACGCGGTTGAAGACGTGGCGGTGGCGCCCGTGGACGGCGAGGACTCGGAGTCGGATGTGTTGGTGCAGCGGGCGCTCGCGGCGCGCGGTGACGTGAAGGCGCGCGAGCTGCAGGTGCGCGCGCAGGAGGCGCAGTTGGGTGCGACGAAGAGCGACTTCTGGCCCAGCCTCAGTGCCACGGCCGGTGCGACTGACTCGGGCACGGACCCGGTGGACGCGACGGTCAACGTGAGCGGCGGACTGACGCTGAGCTGGCCCATCTTCGAGGGAGGCCGCACGCGCGCGGAGGTGCGCGAGCAGCGAGCGCTGCTGCGGGACTCGCAGGCGCAGCAGGACGTGCTGCGGCAGCAGGTGCGGCTGGAGGTGGAGCAGGCGCGGCTGGCGGTGACGGCCTCGCGCGAGGCGCTATCCGCGGCGGAGGAGGCGGTGGTGAACGCGCGCGAGCGGCTGCGGCTGGCCGAGGGCCGCTACCAGGCCGGCGTGGGCAACATCATCGAGCTGAGCGACGCGCAGGTGCAGTACACCAACGCCGCCGCCCAGCGAGTGCAGGCGACCTACAACCTGGCCACCGCGCGCGCCACACTGGCCCGGGCCGTGGGGACGCAGCCGCAGACGGTGGTGGCCATGGCGCCGTGAGCGGATGCCTGCCACGTACGTGGTCACTGTCCGGGCCATGAGGGCACAGCCTCGGGGGGCATGGTACCCCGATTGGACAGGGCGATATGCAGGAGGTGTCCTCGCGTTAGGGGGAACGGTCCCTGCAAGGAGCCCCGATGTCCGTCCCTCGCCTCATCCTGGGCCTGTCCATCGCGGTGAGCCTGTCCGGCTGCGCGCATGACACCGCGGCCCGCACGGAGGCGGTGGTGGCCCGGCGGTTCGCCCAGGCGCTCCAGGTCTCCGTGGACATGGCGTTGGGCACCGCGGGCAAGGTCCTGGAGGAGAAGGGCTTCACCCTGGAGCCGGTGCGGGATTACGGGCAGCTCGCCACCGCGTGGAAGGAGACGGGCCCCACGCGCGAGCGCTATCTGGTGACGGCCATCTCCGCCGGAGCCGAGCGCTCCGTGGTGCGCATCTTCCGAATCACGGGCACGGGGAGCTCCTCGCGCGAGAGGGATTCGGAGCTGGAGCGCGAAGTCGCGGCTCGGGTGCGGGCCGGCCTTGCCTCCGGCGCGCTCCGTCCCGAGAAGGCGCTGCCTCCCTCCAGGCCGGTGCGCGACGAGGAGTTCTACCTCACGCGCTGGCAGGACGAGTCGAGCTGCCCACGCAAGGTGCGGAACATGGAGACGGTGGTGCGGCCGGGGCTGGTGATGCTCATCGGTGAGCAGCTCGGCTCGCGCGAGGCGCCCTCGGTGGTGGGGGACCTCGTGTGCCAGGTCGCCGAGCAGGGACTGGACGTGGCGCTGGGCCTGTCCATTCCGCGCGAGGAGCAGCCGCGCATCGACCGCTACCTCGCCAGCGCGGGCACGCCGGTGGACCAGGACCTGCTCCTGGAAGGCCACTTCTGGCGGCGGCCCTACCAGGACGGCCGCAGCAGCCGCGCGGTGTTCGACCTCATCGACCGGGTGCGCGGCATGCGGGAGCAGGGCCTGCGCGTGACGTTGGTGGCCTATGACACGAACGATGCAAGCTCCAGCGAGCGCGACGCCGCGCTCGCGGACGTCTGGCTGAAGCGCCACGCCGCGCGGCCCGAGGAGGTCCTCGTCGTGCTGGCCGGGAACACGCACGTGCGCACCGTCACCGGCGTGCCGTGGGACGAGGACTTCAAGCCCATGGCCCACCACCTCCAGTCGCTGCCGTCGCTGAAGGTGCTGGAGCTGGGCTACTCGCAGGGCTCGCGGTGGGGGTGCAGCCTGGACGCGCACAGCCGGCTCTACTGCCGCATCGTGGGCGCCTGGCCGGAGGCCCGCGTGGCGGACCACCCGGCGTTGAGCCCCTACGTGCGCTTCTACGAGACGCCCACGGAAGAGGGCTACCAGGGGTTTCTCTTCGTGGGCCGGCTGACGGCGTCGTTCCCCGCGCTGGAGCCGCTCGGGACGAAGCCGGCGCCCACGGGCACGCGGAGGCCGTCCGCGCCGCCCCCGCGCTTCGTCGAGCCTCCGCGCAAGCCGGCTTCGCGCACGCAGAGTCGCTAGCGCGTGGGCGGGTCTTCCACCGCGAGCGGGCCGCTACAGCATGACGTGGAAGGTGGTGGTGGCCCGCGCCGCGTCGTGGCGGAGCAGCTCCACCTTCGCGTTGGGCGAGCCTCCCTGCTGGAATGCGGTGGTGAGCAGGCCGCGGACGAAGTGCGGCGGCTCGGCGCGCACGCCCGGCGTGTGGGCGAACTCGGCCAGGGGCCGCACGAGGAGCTCCCAGCCGGTGTCCTCGCTTCGCGGCGTCACCACGGCGTCGAGGACGTTGTTGGTGGAGCGGATGTTGCGCGACATGCGCAGCAGCATCCGCTCCGCGCCCACCACCTTCGCGAAGTCGTGCAGCGCGGCGCCCACCTTCGACTGCCGGGAGCGCTCCAGGTAGCGCTGGCCCAGGACGAACTGGGCGACGTCGGTGCTCGCGAGCAGGCGGATGGCCTCCGGCCACACCGGGTACGGATAGGCGGCGTACAGGGGCCGGCGGGTGGAGATGCCCAGCCGCTCCAGCCCGGTGTGCATGCCGGGTGTCAACGGTCCCGCCGCCGCCAGCAGCGCCTCCAGTGCATGTCCGAACACCACCGGCTCACGACCCACGGGCTGCGCTGTCACCGTCTCCATCTGCCACCTCTCTCGACACGGGGGCGGGGGCGCCCGCTGCGAGATCATGGATAGCAATCGGCCTGTTTCAGTGCCTTGCCGCTGTATTTCGGGAGATGACGAAGGGCGCCCGAGTGTCTCGGTGGCGTCACATCGGCGCGTTGCCGGGGCGGCACTCTGTGCCATCGTGTGAGCAGCACGACATCTGAAGTGGAGGACACGCAAGGTGAGGACGCGGGCTGCAATCGTGGTGGGTGCGCTGGGACTGCTGACGGCCTGCGCGGGGGTAAGGGGTTCCACGGAAGCGCCCGCGAACGCGGAGGAGGGGAGGCCCATCGTCCTCGCGCGCTCGTACACGCTGGAGTCGCGCGTGCTGAAGGAGACCCGGCGCATCAACGTGTACGTGCCACCGGGCTACGCGGAGGGACAGACGCGCCTGCCGGTGCTGTACCTGCTCGACGGCGGTGAGAAGGAGGACTTCGCGCACATCGTGGGCCTCGCGCAGCTCGCGAGCCTCAGCCACACCATCCAGGAGATGATCGTGGTGGGCATCGAGGGCACGGACCGCAGGCGGGACTTCACCTTCCCGTCCCTGGAGCCCAATGACAGGAAGGGGCTGCCGACGAGCGGCGGCTCCGCGGCCTTCCGTGAGTTCCTCGCCCAGGAGCTGAAGCCGTGGGTGGAGGCGCGCTACCGCACGAGCGGCGAGTCCATCCTCATCGGCGAGTCCCTGGCGGGCCTCTTCATCGTGGAGACCTTCCTGCGCCAGCCCACGCTGTTCGACCGGTACATCGCCGTGAGCCCCAGCATGTGGTGGAGCAACCAGTCGCTCTCGAAGGAGTCCGCCGCGCTCCTGCGGAAGCATCCCGCCGGCTCGCGCGCGCTCTACCTGACCATGGGCAACGAGGGGTCCGAAATGCCGGAGATGCAGGAGGGCCTCGACGTCTTCGTCGCCGCCCTGAAGGCCCACGCGCCCACGGACCTGCAGTGGTACTACGAGCCCATGCCCGACGAGCAGCACAGCACCATCTTCCACCCGGCCGCGCTCCGGGCGCTGCGCAAGCTGCTCCCCGGGCCTCCGGAAGAGGCCACGCCCACTGCCCCTGCGCCTCCGGCTCCCTGAGTGGGTTTCTCATCACTCTCCATCAGGGAATTGGCGGGGCTGATGGCTTCCTGCGCTGCGTCCGCTTCGGGTGGGTTCCAGGCTTCGTGGTGACGTCATCCTGGAGGCGCAAGGGCGCATTCGCGGTGTCAATCTCGTCCGGGTGGCGTGTGTTCATGACGAGGGGGGTGATGCCGCCCTCGTCATCCGGCACATCCAACTCGTCGAGCTTGCCGCCCGCCTCCAGCATGGCCTCCTGCACCTCCTTCACCGCGTCGGCACCGCGGTACGGCTCGAGCTGCGCCAGTCGTGCGCGGAGGACGGCTTCCAGCTCGCTCGCCGTGGCGAAGCGCTCCTCGGGTCTGCGCCGCAGCAGCGTGTGCAGGATGTCGCGCAGAGGTGCGGAGAGCCCTTGCGTCGCGCGCTCCACGTCCCTCACGCGGTAGGACATGGCGCACAAGATGGCGTCCTCGGCGAAGGGCGGCAGCTCCACCCCCATGGCCGTCACCGACGCTTCGAGCACCTGCTCGCGCTGTGCGCGCGTCAGGCGCTTCTCCACGTCCTCGATGCGCACGTCACCCGGGTCGTACAGGTGCCGGCCATTGGCGAACTCCAGCAGGGTGAGGCCCAGGGAGAAGAGGTCTGCTCTGGCGTCCACCCCGTCGCCCAGCAGGGCTTCGGGCGCGGAATAGAGGACCTCACCGTGGAGGCGTGGCAGCGAGGTCGCCAGCCGCCCTGCCAGTCGCGAGAGGGCCACGCCGAAGTCCGTCAGCCGCACCCGGCCACTCGGGCTCACGCGGATGCGAGCCGGGTTGATGTCCCGGTTGACGATGCCCAGCGGTGCGCCCGCGTCATCCGTGAGCGTGTGCGCGTACGCCAGCGCCGCCGCGACCTCCGCTCCCACGTACAGGACAAAGGACTCCGAGAAATAGCGCCCGCGCGCCTGGGCCAATGCCAGCAGCGTGTCGAGCGTCAGCCCCTCCACGCTCTCCAGGACGACGCACAGGCCGTGGTCCATCTCGAAGAGGCCGTGCACGCGGGCGATGCCCGGGTGCTGGAGGTACCGGGCCAGCCGGACCTCTTCCTCCAGTCGCGCGCGGGCGTGCGGGTATTGGCGGAGGGCCTCGGCCCCCTCGGGCAGCGTCACGCACTTGAGCACCACCTGTGGCTGGAGCCCCTCCGGAGTGCGAGGACGGGCGACGAGGAGCCGCTCGCCATGGCGGCCCTTCCCCCGGTCGAAGAAGAACTCGTAGGCCGTGTCGCCCCGGGTGAAGAGGATGCCAGACGGGGTGGGTTGTGCTTCGGAGGGAGTGGCCATGGGAGGGGTCCTCAAAGACATACAAACCCTACCCGCCACCTCTCGCGGCGTGAACGACGTGACAGGTCGAAGATATGCAAATCTGATTCACCGGGGGTGAATCGATTTGCAAACAGGCTTTACGTGTGGAGGCGCTACGGCCAGCGCTTGACGGAGTAGGCGGGCCAAGTCCGGTTCAGCACCATCGCCCCTGGCTTGGAGCCGGGCTTTAAATATTCGGCGGGCACGTACCCATCCTCGCCCAGCACGAAGCAGACCGGGACGGTGCGGCCATCCGGGAGCCGGGCCTCCGTGTAGCGGCCCACGAGATCCTCGCCGTGTGTCCACAGATAGCCGGACATCAGCGTTCCCTCGGGAAGTTCGTCCCAGTCGCTTACCCGCACCACCCCCGTAACGGGGCCATCGCCGTAGACGCCATACTGCCCCCCTCCCCAGGGGCCGGGCTGCCGCCTGTCGAGGGTGAGCATCACGGATTTTCCCACCGGCATGCGCAGCCCGTCCTTCCGCTCCCGGTTGAACATGATGTCGCGTGCTTCAGCAGGGCAGTCCGCCGGCTCGGGACGGACCTGGGCGCCCGGGCAGCCGAGCTGGAGGGCCGCCACGACAGTCGCGCCCGCACAGGTCTTGAGTAGCTCTGCCCAGCGCAGCGGCGGCCAGCCTGTGCCGGGGGCCTGGGGCCTCGGCTTCCTGGCATTGGAATCAGCAGGGCGGAGCATGGGGGCGGGAGCACGCTTCACGGGAGGGCTTTCCTTCTGGGCTGGAGCGGGAGGGGGGAACGCTACCGTAGGGGACTGCATCTCGGTCGTGCGAGGCGAGGCGGGGGCCGGGCCGGCGTCTCGCGCGGCGGCAGGGGAGGGCGCTCTGGCGGGCAGCGTTGGGGTGACGGGAGGCGCGGGGCGCGTCATCAGGAAGGCACCCAGGATGGAGAGGACCACCACTCCGGCTACACCCCCGAGAAGCCGCCGCCGGGAGGCGCCCGGCGTGGCGGCTTCTCTTTCGGGACGACTTGTGTCTCCCAGGGGAAGTTGGGGCGTCGGCGGGTGCAGCGGCGACGTCCAGGCCTCACCCGTCTGGAGCAGGAGCGCTTCCAGCTCCCGGCGCATGACCTCGGCCGTGGCCGGGCGTTGTTCGGGCTGGCGTGCGATGAAGCGCAGGGTCAGGTCTCCCAGCACCGCGGGGACACGGGCGTTGACCTCATGCGGAGCGGGCGGCATCCACCGCCCCTCCACCATCACGCGCGGAGGCATGCGGGCTGGCTGTGCCGCCGTCAGCACGTCGTAGAGACACACGCCCAGCGCGTAAACGTCATCCGTGGCCTTGAATTCATAGCGCGCGCCGCGCTCGTCTCCGTGCTCGCGCAGGAACCGCGTGGCCTCCGGGGAGCGGTAGCGCCGGGTGCCCGGGGGCAGCGGCGTGTCCGTCAGCTCCGGCGCCCACGCGTATTTCCCTGCTCCGAGGTCGAGGACGACGGGCTCGCCGTTGGAGGCACACACCACGATGTTGCCCGGCTTCAGGTCGCGGTGGTGCACGCCCAGCCCGTGCATGTGCGCGAGCGCGAAGGCCAGCTTGGCGAAGAGGCGCACCACCTCCAGGGCCGTCGGGTGCATGCGCTCCACCCACTCCCCCAGCGTGTGGCCCTCCACGTAGTCCAGCACGACATAGAGCCAGCCCCGCTCGCTGTCCGGCCAGTGCCCGTATCCGTGCACCTGAACGATGTGAGGGTGCCCTCGCACCTGGATGAGGCAGACCACCTCTTGCATGAGGCGCTCGTGCGCCTTCTCCGCGTCTCCGCTGCCGGAGCGGTGCATGGCCAGCTTCATGGCGCAGCGCCGGCCATCCTTTTCGACAAGGTAGACGGCGCCGAAGCTGCCCGCGCCCAGCCGCCGCACCACGCGCCAGCCATCCACCAGGTCCCCCGGTTGCAGGTGCGCGGGGCTCATCGCGGTGAGCATGGCCGCGCTTCCTATAATACGAGGCGTGGGATGAGAAGGTTGGGGGCGCTCGCGACGCCACGCAGCTCCAGCAGGAGCGGCTGGCCGTCCGGCCAACCGGGTGCGCCGCTCTCCACCACCACGATGGCCGTCCGGCCCGGCTCAATCCGTGGCTCCTGCATGCGCACCGCGAGGACGGGGAGGTGCACGCCGTCCGCCACGCGAGAGAGCCGCGCCTCGACAGGGACCCAGGGCTCCGCGCCTGCGTTGCGCACCCGCAGCGCGATGGCGGTCCACCTGCTTGCCCGAAAGACAAGTGAATCCTCGGCGGTCAGCAGGCCATCGTCCTTTGCCTCAGAACCAAGGTTCCTTCGGGTCTGGACTCCCATTTCATCCAGCAGGCCCGCGAGAATCATCCCCGCCGGGCCGCTCGCGGCGGTCCGCGCCCGGAGCTCCTCCAGCTCCGCGTCCTTGGCGGCGCAGGCGGCGCGCACCTCGTCCAGCCCGGCCTGCACCGCGTCGGCGGTGCGGGGCAGGCGCGCGACCTCCACCTGGACGTCCACCTCGGAAGGGTGCGCGACGAGCACGAAGGCGCTCCGGGACGGGGCGAGCCCGTCCTCGAAGGGCACGGTCAGCAGCACGCGCTCGCCGGGCGCCAGCTCCCGCGCGGGCCTGAGCACGAGCGTGTGGCGGTTGACCTCGACCCGCGCGAAACGTCCCTCCGCGCCGTGGAGCGTCACCTCGTCGCGGTCCACGGGCGAGTCGAACTCCAGGGTGGTCAGGACGCCAGGCGCGACGTGCAGCTCCACCGGAGGGGCCGCGCTGCTCGCCGGGAGGGACACCTGGCGTCTCTTCAGCTCGCGTCCCCGCCCCGGGCCCGCGGGCTGGGCCAGGGCCCTCGTACCGAGGAAGGGTGCGAGCAGCAGGATGAGCCGACGAGGGACTGGGGACACGCGCGCACGACCTCCACGGGAGCGGCGCGCAACGTAGCAGGTAGCGCCGGGTTTTCCTCACCCTGCACATCCCCACCCGGAGCCTGGCGCTTCAGCCCCGGTTTCGCGTCCCTGCTTCCGACTCCCGCGCCGTGAAGCGCGCGGCCAGCTCCTTCAGCCGCGAGGCCCGCGCGCGCAAATCCTCCACGGAGCGGGCAATCTGCTCCACGCCGGACACCGACTCCGTCGAGCGCACCGAGAGCTGCTGAATCCGCCCGGCGATGCTCTCCCCGGACGCGGACTGGCGCGCGTTCTCCTCGGCCATCCGCTCCACGTGCTCGCCAATCTCGCGCACGCCGGCCACCAGGCGCGCGAGCGCGTCTCCCGCCGCCGAGGACAGGTCCAGCCCCTCGCGCACCTTCGCCGTGCCCTGCCGCATCAGGTCCGCCGCGGCCGCCGTGTCCGTCTCGTTCTGGCCGAGCAGCGTCTGCACCTGCTCCGCGGCATCGCGCGTGCGGTTCGCCAGCTTGCGCACCTCGCCCGCCACCACCGAGAAGCCCTTGCCGTACTGGCCCGCGCGCGCCGCTTCAATCGCCGTGTTCACGGCCAGCATCTGCGTCTCGTCCGCCACCTGCTGGATGAGCCGCAGCATGTCCCCCGTCACCCGCCCGGACGCCTGCAGCCGCGCCACCGTCTGCGCCGAGCGCTCCACCACCTCCACGATTTCCGCCATCTTCCGCGACGCGTGGCCCACCGCCGTGCCGCCCTCGCGCGCCACCTCGCCGTTGTCCGTCGCCCGCTCCGCCGCCGTGCGCGCCGCCTCCGCCCCCTGCGACACCCGCGCGCTCATCCCCTGCACCGCCTCCGCCGCGCGCCGCAGTGACTCCGACTGCTCCCGCGTGGTGTGCGACAGCGCGTCCGCCGACACGCGGATGCGCTCCGCGTCCGCCGCCGTCGCTCCCGCCGCCTCCACCAGCGCCGCCACCACCTCGCGCAGCCCCGTCACCATGCCGTTGAAGGCCTCCGTCAGCCGGCCCACCTCGTCCGCCGACGACACCTCCAGCCACACGTGCAATTCACCCCGGGACACCCGGTGCGCCGCGTCCGCCAGCGCCCGCACCGGCTTCACCACCCGCCGCGACACGTATGCGCCCGCCAGCAGGGCCAGCATCAGCGCGCCGCCCACCGCGACGAGGATGCGCTGGCGCACCTCCGCCACCTCGTGGTCGATGTCCTCCACGTACACGCCCGTGCCCAGCACCCACCCCCACGGCCTGAAGAGCTTCACGTAGCTCTCCTTGGGGATGGGGTCCGGAGAGCCCGGCCGCGTGGCCGCATATGCAATGGAGCCCTCGCCGTGGTCCTTCGCCAGCGTGACGATGTCCACGAACACCGCCCGGCCGCGCACGTCGCGGTAGCCCGTCAAATCCTTCCCCAGCATCTTCGGCAGGTGCGGGTGCATGACCAGCTTCGTGTCCAGGTCATTCACCCAGAAGTACTCCACCCCCGAGTAGCGCAGCCCCTGCAGCAGCGCCGCCGCCTGGGCCTGCGCCTCCCGCCTTGTCAGCGTGCCGGCGCGCTCGCGGGCCTCGTAGGACTCCAGGATGCCGGAGGCCGTCTCCACCGCCTGCCGCAGCCCGCGCACCCGGTCCTCGTGGAGCGTCGCCCGCAGTTGCGGCAGCACGTAGCCGAGGACGACGAGCAGCAGTGGGAGCGCCACCACGCCCATCGCCACGCAGAGCTTCACCAGCAGGCTTCGCCTTCCGAGGGACATCGACCCGCGAGCGTACCCCCTCCACCTCCGTCGCGCGCAGGCTCGGGGGCCCGCCTCCCTGGCTGGCTGCACCCGGGGTTCCTCCTCGAAGCCATGGCGCATACCTGGGGTGTGTGGCACCGGGCGGCGGGCCATGCCCTGCACGATGGCCCAGGGCCGGGTCACCGATGCCACCGGCGGCGCCCGCACCCGCGCACGCGTCCAACCCTGGGGGGAGGAACCGGTCGCAGGACTTGCCGGAACCGTAGGAAAGTCGCCGTCCAACGTTATAGGTCGCCAGCGTTCCCGCGCCTTTCGTCATGTCTCGGAGCCCCAGGCAGGCACCTCCTGAGAGGCATTCCGTCGAGGGAAGGACGCGCCCGCACGAGCATCCGAACCCCGAGAGTCCACCTCGTGGGCAGCAACCCTACGGGTGAACAATTTGAGGCTGACCCGGCAAGTTCTGTCTGTCTGCCTCCATACGTCCTATGCCAGCGGCCAAACGTTTCGGGTCGGTAAGGCATGGACAAGAAACTCGCAACCACCATCGGAGCAGCGGCCCGCGCCGCCCGGACGCGTCTGGAGCTCACGCAGGCCGACGTGGCCGAGCGCATCGATGTGGCCACCGAGGTGTATGGGCGCCTGGAGCGCGGCGGCATGCTGCCCAGCGTGCAGACGCTGCTGAAGCTGTGTCACGAGCTGCACGTGTCCGCGGACGAGCTGCTGGGCCTGGCCAACACCTCCCACGGCGCGTCCAATGTCTCGCGCGCCAGCGAGCCGCCGCCCTCTCCGCAGGAGCGGCCCGAGGTCAGGCGCCTGCTGCGCACCGTCCGCCAGTTGGACCCCTCGAAGGTGAAGCTGCTCGGCCTCGTCGCCAACGCGCTGGGGCGGCGCTGAAGCAAAGCGCCCTCGTGAGTCACTCCCCCCTCACAACGTCGAGAGGAGCTTGTCCAACTCGTCTGGCTTCACCGGCTTGACGAGGTGCCGGTCGAACCCCGCGCGCAGCGCGCGGTCATGTCCCTCCGGGCCGCCGTAGCCCGTAATCGCCACCAGGCGGATGCTCTGCCCCACCCGCGAGCGCAGCTCCTCGGCCACCCGGTACCCGTCCATGCCCGGCAGGCCGATGTCCACCAGCGCCAGCTCCGGTGACTGCGTCAGCGCCAGCGCCACGCCCTGCAGGCCGTCCGGCGCCACCGCCACCTGGTGACCCCACAGCTCCAGCAAGTCCCGCATGGCCTGGCGCGCGTCCGAGTTGTCCTCCACCAGGAGGATGCGCCGTCCGCGCCGCGTGTCCTTGTTCCTGTCGCTGGGGGCGGGCTCGGCCCGCTCGTGCATGAGCGGCAGCGTCACCACGAACTCGCTGCCGCGGCCCGGGCCCTCGCTGTGCGCGTGCACCTCGCCGCCGTGCATCTGCACCAGCTTGCGCACCAGCGTCAGGCCGATGCCCAGGCCTCCGCGAGAGCGCTCCAGGGACGTGTCCGCCTGGGCGAACAGCTCGAAGATGTAGGGCAGCACGTCCGCGGGGATGCCGATGCCGGTGTCCTTCACCCGAATCACAGCCTTCGCCGAGCCGTCCACGCCCTCGCGCTCCACGCGCAGGCTGATGTGGCCGCCGTCGGTGTACTTGGCCGCGTTGTCCAGCAGGTTGGTGAAGACCTGCTCCAGCCGGGTGGCGTCCGCGTTCACCCACAGCGGGCCGGGAGGCAGCGACACCTCCATGCCCAGCCCGCGCGACTCCGCCATGGGGCGCGTCACCTGGAGCACCTGCTGGAGGACGGCGAGCAGGTCCATCCGGTTGGGGCGCAGCTCCACCTTGTCGCGCGTAATCCGGCTCACGTCGAGCAGGTCATCCACCAGCCGCGCCAGGTGGTGCGTCTGGCGCTGGATGATGCCGCGCATGCGCGCTTCCTTCGCGTCGTCCGTGGGCTTGCGCTCCAGGATGCCAATGGCCGTCATGATGGCGGCCAGCGGGTTGCGCAGCTCGTGCGCGAGCATGGCGAGGAACTCGTCCTTGCGCCGGTCCATCTCCGACAGCTCGTCGGCGCGCATGCGCGCGGCCTGCTCCGCGTGCCGCAGGCGCAAGAGCGACTTCACCGTGGCGATGAGCTCCGCGGCCTCGAAGGGCTGGGTGAGGTACGCGTCCGCGCCGCCGTCCAGGCCGCGCACCTTCTTGTCGGAGGTGACGAAGGTGGCGGAGGTGTGCAGCACCGCCATGGACGCGGTGCCGGGGTTGGCGCGCAGGCGCTCGCAGACCTCGTAGCCGCTGATGTCCGGCAGCTTCACGTCCAGGACGATGACGTCCGGCCGGTGCTGCTCCGCCATGAGCAGCGCGCCCATGCCGGTGGCGGCCTCCAGCACGCGGAAGCCCGCCATCTCCAGGATGCGGTTGACGAGGTACCGGTTGGCGTCGTCGTCGTTGACGTTGAGGACGGTGGCAAGCTTGGGCTCAACCACGGCGGCCCTCCTGCAGGGCGTGAGAGCCCAGGCCGGCCTTGGCCAGGGCGTCGCGGATGCGGGTAATCGCCACCTCGCGGCTCAGCGTGTGCTTGGCGAGGATGGCGGCCGTCTCCTTCGCCAGGCGCGTGCGCTCGTCCTCCTGCAGCTCGTGCGAGGTGTGGAGGATGACCGGGATGTCACGCGTGCGCGGGTCCGCCTTCAGCTCGTCCAGCACGTCGAAGGCGGTGATGTCCGGGAGGACGAAGTCCAGGAAGATGAGGTGCGGGGACTGCTCGCGCGCCAGCTTCACGCCCTCCTTGCCGCCGGACGCCTCCAGCAGCACGTAGGGCAAATCCTTGAGGAGCTGCTTGAGCAGGTAGCGGTGGACGTCGTCGTCGTCGATGAGGAGCAGCCGCTCCACCGGGCCGCTGCGGGCCATGGCCGTGAGCTTCTTCTGCAGGCGCCCCTCGTCCACCGGCTTGAGCCAGAACTCGTCCGCGCCCAGCGCGCGCGCCTTCTGCTCGCGGTCCGTCACGGTGACGACGAGCACGGGGATGTCGCGCGTGGCCTCGTTGTTCTTCATGTCCGCGAGGAAGCTCCAGCTCGTCTCTCCCTCCAGCATGACGTCCAGCACCATGGCCGCGGGGCGCACGCGCTCCAGGACGCGCCGGGCCTCCTCCGTGCTGCGTACCGCCAGCACCTGGAAGCCGGAGCGCGCGAGGTACTTCTCGTAGAGGAAGAGCGTCTGCCGGTCGTCCTCCAGCACCAGCACCGGAGCGCGGCCGGGGTCGAGCTGCGCGCTGCGCTCGGTGAGCCCCGCCATCTCGGCCACTTCGGTGTGGACGCGGGGAATGGTGACGGTGAAGGTGGAGCCCTGGCCTGGCGCGCTCTTCATGGTGAGGGTGCCGCCCAAAAGCTCGGTCAGCTTGCGGGCGAGCGGCAGGCCCAGGCCGGTGCCCTTCACCTTGCGCTGCAGGTGGCTGTCCACCTGGGAGAACTCCTCGAAGATGCGCTCGTGGTGCTCCGGGGCGATGCCGATGCCCGAGTCCTGCACGGTGAAGATGACGGTGTCGCGCGGGCCCTTCGTCACCGAGAGCGTCACGTGGCCGGCCTCGGTGAACTTGAGCGCGTTGGAGACGAGGTTGCGCAGCACCTGGCTGAGGCGCGACTCGTCCGTCTCCAGCTCCAGCGCGTCCTCCGGCTCCACCAGGCGCAGCTCCACCGGAGCGTCCGGTGGCAGCAGCGGCTTCATCATGCCGCGCAGCGCGCTGAGCAGGTCGCGCACCACGAAGTGGCTGTGGCGCAGCGTTGCCTTGCCGGCCTCCATCTTGGAGAGGTCCAGCAGGTCGTTCACCAGCTCGAAGAGGGCCTCCGCGGAGTTGCGGATGAACTGGACCTGCTTCTCCTGCTCGCTGCTGAGGGCCCCGTTGATGGGGTTGAGCAGCACCTTGGACAGGCCGAGGATGGAGTGCAGCGGGGTGCGGAACTCGTGGCTGACGTTGGCCACCACCCGGCTTTTGATTTCGGCGGCGATTTGAAGGCTCTCCGCCTTCTCGTCCAGGGCGGCGTGGAGGCTGCGCACGCCGCGGTTGGACTCCTCCAGCTCGCGGTTGAGCCGGGTGAGCTCGTCCGCGCGGCGCTTCAATTCGCGCTGCTGGCGCTCCGTCTCGCGGTGGAGGGTGGACACCTCGCTGAGGGCGCTGCTCACCTGGTCCAGCGCGCTGCCGTAGTCCTCGGGCACCAGGCTGCCCACCATGAGGACGCGGCCGTCTGCGTCGGGGCGGGCGCGGAAGGCGAAGGTGGTGGGCCTGTCCTCGTGGCAGAGGATGAGCTCCCAGCCCTCGACTCTCTCGTCGCGGGCCTGCGAGAGGAGCTTGTCCACCTTCTCCTCGGTGCCCTTCGCCGCGAGGCTGCGCAGCGTCTGGCCCGGCTTCGCGGCGAGGATGGACTGCGCGCGCGCGTCCAACCAGATGAGCGCGCCGTCCGCGTCGCAGACGAGGGCGATTTCCCGGCTGAGGTCGTCGAAGAGGCGGACATCGGGTGATACGAGGTGCCTCATGAACGGGTCTCCTCCCAGGACACCCCCGCCGTGGCGAGGAGCGTCCGGGCCTCCGAGTGCCGCGAGCCCAGCACGGACTTCAACATGCCGAGCACGCTGGGAAATGCCAGGAGACCGAAACCGCGCCGCGGCCAGAAGCCGACGTACCAGCGCACATGGTCTCCCATCACCTCGGGACGGCCCGACGCCAGCGAGTCCGCGAGGTAGGACAGATGCAGTTGCAACTCCTCTTCGAGACGGGGACGGTCCTCGGGAAGGATGTAGAGCGTCAGCCGGCCGGCGGCGGCGTGGGCCAATTCGGGGGCGTCCTGCTCCAGGGCGCGGGCGGGCCCTTCGGTGTAGCGCAGCGCTTCCCGCGCGGCGCGGACGTAGTCGTGGGGCTCGGTGCCGGGGCCCCAGCCCTCGGCCTCCAGGGCCTGCTGCAGCCCGGCGAAGTGGCTGTCGATGTGGCGCGAGCACATGCCGCGCGACACGAGGAGCGTGCGCAGCCAGCGGGCATAGCCTTCCAGGACGGAGGGGCGGTGCTCGTCCAGGGCCTGGACGAGGTAGCGGACGTGGAAGACGGCGTCCTCGTCACCGAAGCGGCGCGAGCGCTCCAGGCCGTAGCGCGCCTCCCAGAAGGGGTCGCGGTACAGAGGCGCGACGGAGGCGGCGGCCAGACGGCTCGCCTTCGCTTCCACGAGTCTGCTCAGCGGCTGCTCCATTGAAGTTCAGACTCCCAGGGTCCTGCAGGCGGTGGCGACCAGCTCGCGCGCGTCCCTGCCGAAGAAGCTGACGCCCATCGAATCCAGCTCCAGGTCCGCCGCCCAGCGGAAGGCGAGGCCGCCCACGGCGATGGGAACGCCGGGAAGGGCCTGGCGCGCGTGCTTCACGGCCTCGCGGAGTTGGGGCAGGTGGTACGTCATCGTCACGGAGAGGGCGAGCAAATCGGGCCGCACCTCGCGCAGCATGCGGGCCAGGTGCTCGGGCGGGACGTTGGCGCCGAGGAAGCGCACGTCGAAGCCGGCCATCTCCAGGAAGTCGCTGGCCATGCGCGCGCCGACCTCGTGCAGCTCGTCCTGGACGCATGACACCATGACGACCTTGCCGTTCTCCGGGTCCCTCGGCAGGTGGCGGTAGAGATGGGCGAGGGCGAGCTGGGAGATGGAGGTGGCCAGGTGCTCCTGCGCCACGGAGATGATGTTCTCCTGCCACAGCCGGCCAATCTCGTACTGCGCGAGCTGGATGACCTCGAGGTGCAGCACCTGGAGGGGGATGCCCCGCAGAAGGCCCTCGTCCACCAGCAGGCGCAGGGCTTCCCGCCGGTTCCCGGCGAGCTGCGCGGCGACGTACTTCTCACGCAGGGTGGTGGTGGAGGGGGCGGTCTGTTGGAGCACGGGCTGGAAGGTGGCGGGCGAAGGGTCGGAGGCTGGTCGTGAACGACGGAGGTTAGAGGGGACCCGTTTCTCAGTTACAGCGAACCAGGTCCAATTTCATCGCCAACCCGACACTGTGTGAGCATTCCGGTAGGAGGTCGCACGCCTGGCTGCCCTGTAGAATTTGCCGATCAGCTCCGGGACGTTGGACGAACGTCGAACGGACCTTGGATGTGTGGACAGGGGCGCACAACGCGAGCGTGTGGCTCGGCTCAGCGCGGCAGGCGCACGATGAAGGTGGTGCCGCGGCCGGCGGCGGAGTCCAGGTCCACGGTGCCGCCGTGCGCGTCCACGAGGTGCCGGACGATGTAGAGCCCCAGCCCAATCGAGTGGCTCGACGTGTCTCCCGTCCTCGCCCCGCGCCGCATGGGCTCGAAGAGGGTGGCCTGGACGTCGTGCGGAATGGGCTCGCCGTCGTTGTGCACGGAGAGGTTCCACCCCGCGTCGGTGCTCCACGTCTTCACGGTGACGGGCGTGCCGGCCAGGCCGTAGGTGAGCGCATTGGTCAGCAGGTTCGTCATCACCTGCGCCATGCGGTCCCCGTCCCAGTGGCCCCGGCCATCACCGGACAGCTCCAGACGCACCTCGCGCTCCGCATGGGCCACGCGCAGGTCCTCCACCACGCCGCGCACCACCGTGTGCAGGTCCGTGGACGTGCGCTCCAATGTGATTCCCCCGCCCAGCCGCGCCTGCGTGAAGTCCAAGAGGTCGCGAATCATCCGGCTCGCGCGCTCGCCGTTGGAGACGATGCGCGACAGGTGCTTCGTGGTGCGCTCGTCGAAGTCCGTCCGGCGCAGCAGCGTGGCGGCCGACAGCAGCATCACCGCCAGCGGGTTGCGCAAGTCGTGCGACACGATGCCGATGAGCTGCTGCTCGAAGTCCGCGCGCCGGCGCAGCTCGTCCTCCACGCGCTTGCGCTCGGTGATGTCCTTGGCCACGCCGATGAAGCCCAGCGCCTCGCCGCCCTCGCTGCGCAGCATCGTGGTGTGGATGTCCACCCAGATGGGGGCGCCGTCCTTGCGCCGTCCCTTCCACTCGCCCCGGTAGTCCATTCCGCCGAGGATGTTCGCGAGGTCTTTCTCCGTCGCGTCCGCGTCGACCTCCGGATAGAGGCGCGCGGTGGTGCCGCCCAGCATCTCCTCCGCCGTGTAGCCGAAGAGGTGCTCCGCGCCGTGGTTCCAGTGCGTAATCCGGCCGCGCAGGTCCGTCACCACCACGCTGTCGCGCACGTTGCGGAGGATGACGGCCTGTTCGCGAAGGAGCGCGTTGGCCCGCTCCAACTCGGCGCGCGTGGCCCGCTCGGCGGCCAGGAGGTTGGACTGCGTGCGCGCGGACGCCCGCGCGTGGAGCAGCCGCTGGAGGGTGGCCAGCAATTCCTCCGGGTTCACGGGCGCGACGAGGTAGCCGTCCGCGCCGCCTTGCAGGCCCTCCACCCGGTCCGTGGTGGAGGTGAAGGACGAGGAGAGCTGGATGATGGGAATGGCGGCCGTCGCCCCGTCCTCCTTCAGCCGCCGGCACACCTCGAAGCCGAGCAGGTCCGGCAGCCGCACGTCGAGCAGGATGGCGTCCGGCAGCTCGCGGGCGCGCGTCAGTGCCTCCTGGCCGGTTCTCGCCTCCACCGTGACGTAGCCCGCGCGCTTCAGCGTGACGCAGAGCAGGTAGCGGCTCGCCTCGTGGTCATCCACCACGAGAATCTCGGGCGCGGGCCGGGCGGCCGGGCGGGGGAGGTCGGTCAACATCGCTCCCGAGGATGACGCAGGCCCGTGCCGCTTTCTTCCGCCCGTGTGGGCGCGGTGTCGGGTACTGGCCCGAGCAAATCCGCGGACCGACGCGAGGGCGCACCCGGAGGCCGGGTGGTGTCGCTCACCAGGCGTGAGGCTGCGCCGGGGCCGAGGACGCGCTCCAGGCCGGGCGGCGGGGTCATGTGGGGACGGTGCACCGGTGGTCCGGCGGGGAAAAACGGGGTACGGACGCGGGCGGTAACAGATTTTCGCGGGGCCGGTGTTCCCTTCCGCGAACGAGGGAGGCGTGACGCCGGTGTCAATCGATGTGGAGGCCTACTACCGCCGCTACGGCCCCCAGGTGCTCCGGCGCTGCCGCTTCCTCCTGCGTGACGAGGAGAAGGCCGTGGACGCCATGCACGACGTGTTCGTGCAGCTCTTGCGCTACCAGGGCGCGCTGAAGGACCAGGCGCCGTCCAGCCTGCTGCACCGCATTGCCACCACCGTGAGCCTCAACAAGCTGCGCGGGGCGAAGCGGCGGCCGGAGGACCGGGAGGACGAGCTGGTGCTGCAGATTGCGTCCGCGGAGGACAATGAGTCGCGCGCCGCCGCGCGCGGGGTGCTGGACCGGCTCTTCGGCCGGGTGCCCGCCTCCAGCCGGGACATCGCCGTGCTGCACCTGGTGGACGGCATGACGCTGGAGGAGACGGCCCGCGAGGTGGGCCTGTCCGTGTCCGGCGTGCGCAAGCGCCTGCGTACGCTGTCCGCCGTGTTGCAGGAGATGGAGCTGGAGGCCGCATGAACTCGCCCACCCGTACGCCCGACTGGCTGCTGGAGCGAATCGCCCTGGGAGAGCTGCCCCCCGAGGAGCTGGCCGCCGCGCGCGCCCGGCTCGCCGAGGAGCCCGATGGCCTGGCGCGCCTGTCCGCGCTGGAGGCGGACTCGCGCGCCACGCTGGAGCGGCTGCCCCCCTCGCGCGTCGTGCGCGAGGTGACGGCCCGTGCGTCCCGGAAGGGAGCATCCTCCCCTTCCTGGCGCCTGGCACCGGCCTGGGGGCTCCTGGTGCCGGCGCTCGCCACCGTGGCCCTCTTCGTCATCGCGCGCCCCGACACCGTCGAGGACACCCAGCCGGTGCGGACGGTGTCCGACGATTCGTACGAGCCGACGCGCATCAAGGGACTGCCACCCCAGTTGCACGTCAGCCGTCAGGTCGCCGCGGGCCCCGAGCGCCTCACCGACGGGGCTCCCGCCGCCGCGGGTGACCTGGTGCAGGTGGAGTACGTCGCCGCGGGCCACCGGCACGGCGTCATCCTCTCCGTGGACGGGCGCGGCACCGTGACGCTGCACGCGCCGGAGGAGGGCAGCCCCACGTCCGCGGAGCTGTCTCCTTCCGGCACCCACATGCTCCCCCGTGCGTACGAGCTGGACGACGCGCCGGAGTTCGAGCGCTTCTTCCTGGTTGTCTCGGATGAGCCGTTCGCCCTGGAGCCGGTGCTGGCCGCGGCGAGGGCCCTGGCGCAGGGGCCGGAGGCCCGCACGGCCCCCCTGTCGCTCCCCGAGGGCTTGACGCAGGTGTCCCTCAGGCTGGAAAAGCAGAGGTGATGAAATCCTTGGCGCTCCTCGCATCGTGGCTGTGGGCAGGGGCGGCGGTCGCCGGACAGTTCCCGGGGGCTTCCCGCCTGATGCCGGAAGCGGCGGTTGAGTCTCTCCTCGAGCAGGAGGCGGGCGAGCCGGCAGCCGCCGCGTCGCGAGGGCTGCGCAAGGGCAAGGTCCACGTCGAGCTGTGGGCGAGCGACATCCAGTACGCCAACCTGGCGGTGAAGTTCGGCGGCGGTCCGTTCTACGTGACGCTGCTGTCGGGCTTCGAGCCGGGGCGTGACTCGCGCTTCAGCTTCGGGCTGGGCGTGGGCGGGCACCTGACGCTGGGGCACCGCCTCTGGCTGGACGGGGACGTGACGGGCGGCGCGGTGCAGCCGGTGCAGAAGCCGCTGGAGGGCGACGGCGGCAACATGTTGGGACAGCTGCGGCTGATGCTGGGCTTCCAGGTGCTGCCGCGGTTGGCGCTGTTCGCCGGGCCCACCTACAACCTGTGGTTCGTCTGGGGGCAGCCGGACTTCGACTCCATCACCCGGATGTCGGTGCACCAGAGCGAGCCGAAGCCGGACCAGCGCCTGCAGCACTGGCCCGGGCTCCAGGTGGGGCTGCACATCTAGCGCGGCCTACTTCGCGACGCGGCTGGCCTTGAGGACGGTGGCGGCACCGCCGGGGCCGGCGTTGGCGCGCGTCTCCAGGGTGGCCTCCACCTTGAGGCCGTTGCCCATCTGCATCTGCTGCACCAGCTGCTCCGCGCGCTCATCGGAGCCGCCGCTGAGGGCGGACAGGTCCACCTCGTGGACGGGGATGGGCTCGGAGCCCGGCTTGTCCGCGCGGGTGGCGTTGTAGGACGGGCAGGGCGGGGCGATGCAGCGCACGCCGCTGTCCTTGACGATGTACACGGCGCTCTCACCTGCCTTCACCTCGCCACCGGCGGCGGGGGTGGGGGGCGGGGCCTCGGCGCCGGGCTCGTTGCCCTTGGGCGGGGCGTTCTCCGCGGGGCGTGCGGCGGTGTCGGCGGTCGGGGACTGGGTGCCGGGCTCGCTGCTCGGAGGGGCGCTGGGAGAGGAGGAGGGCGTGGTGCAGCCGGCGGCGAAGCCAAGGGCCAGGGCGGCGAGCAGCAGCGGGCGGACGTTCATGACGGGCTCCGGAAGGGAAGGGCGGGGACAGTGTCCTCTGCTTATGAGGTTGGGGCCAGTGCGCGATTGAGTCCAGGGGGCCGTGGAGTGGCGACGCTTCAGGAGCGGACTATGTTCCGGCCATGGACCAGGACACGGATCCACGCCGGCGCGAGCGCTACGTGCAGTTGCTGCGGGCCCAGTCCCCGGTGGATCGGCTGCGCAAGGCGGGCGCGCTGACACGCGCCGTCCGGCAGATGGCCACCGCGGGTATCCGTCAGGCATTCCCTCAGGCGGACGAGATGGAGATCCGGGTCCGTCTCGCCGAGAGGCTCTACGGGCGCGAGGTGGCGGCCCGGCTGTTCGGCTCCCACCCGGCGCTCCGAGGATGAGCGAGCCGGATGTCATCGCCGTAGCCCTCCAATGCGCGGACGCGCTGGAGGCGGCCGGAGTGGGATATTTCCTCGGAGGCAGTCTGGCGAGCTCGCTCCAGGGAGAGCCTCGGGCCACCAACGACATCGACTTCGTCGTCGACCTGCGACTGCCCCAGCTCCCGGCGTTCGTCCAGGCCCTGGGCACCGACTTCGATGTGGACGAGGAGTCGCTCCGGGAGGCCGTCCGACAGGGCTCTTCCTGGAACATCTTCCATCTCCCTACCGTCACGAAGGTGGATCTCTTCCTCCTGCGCTCGGGTGCGTTCGACCGGAGTGAGTTCGAGCGCCGCCGCCGGGTGGTCCTCATGCCGGACGGAAGGGGACTCTTCATCAAGAGCCCGGAGGACTCCGTCCTGCGCAAGCTGTTGTGGTTTCGTGAAGGTGGAGAGACGTCCACCACCCAATGGCGGGACATCGTCCAGGTCCTCCGGGTGACCGGCGGTCAGATGGACATGGATTACCTGAACTCCTGGGCAGGGTCACTGGGAGTGACGGCCCTGCTCGACCGGGCGCGGACAATGGCGGGCTAGAGGGCTCCGGCGTTCATTGACGAGCCCCCAGTCAGGGGCTACATCCGGCGTCGCTGATCGGCCCTCCGGGCCGTGACCTGTAAGGACACCTTCCGATGGAATTCCGCATCGCCGCCGACGAGCTGAAGAAGGCCCTCCACCGCGCCCAGGGTATCGTCGAGCGCAAGACGACGATGCCCATCCTCGCCAACGTGCTCGTCAACGCGAACAAGGGCGGCATCACCGTCACAGCCTTCGACCTGGACATCGGAATCGTCTCCGAGCACCCCGCCGAGGTCATCAAGACGGGCGCCGTCACCCTCAGCGCCAAGTACGTCTTCGACATCGTCCAGAACCTCCCGGACGCCCAGGTCACCCTCAAGAAGCTGGCCAACAACTACGTCGACATCTCCAGCGGCTCGGCCCACTTCAAGATTGTCGGCATGGCCGCCGAGGAGTACCCCAAGCTGCCCAAGGAGGAGAGCGCTCCCATGGTGCAGGTGGGCGGCAACACCCTCCTGGAGATGATCAAGAAGACCCAGTTCGCCATCTCCAGCGACGAGACGCGCTACATCCTCAACGGCGTCTTCTTCGAGCCCCAGTCCGGCGGCAAGGTCCGCATGGTCGCCACCGACGGCCACCGCCTCTCCCTCATCGAGCGCGAGATTCCGGGCGACTTCAAGCTCAAGAGCGGCGTCATCATCCCCCGCAAGGGCCTGATGGAGCTCAAGCGCCTCCTCGACGAGGCCCCCGACGCCGAGTGCCACCTGGGCTTCGCGGAGAACTCCGCCCTGTTCAAGAAGCCCGGCCTGTCCATGGTGATGCGGCTCATCGACGGCCAGTTCCCCGAGTACCAGCGCGTGATTCCGAAGGAGGGCGAGAAGGTCGTCCTCGTGCCGAAGACGCGCTTCCTCGAGGGCCTCAAGCGCATCGCGCTGCTGTCGGCGGACAAGAGCAACGCCGTGCGCATCGGCCTGGAGGACAACAAGCTCGTCATCACCGCGAGCAACCCGGACCTCGGCGAGGCGAAGGACGTGCTGGAGCTGGCGTACCAGGGCAACGACATCACCATCGGCTTCAACGCGCGCTACCTGATGGACGTGCTCGCCGTGACGGAGACGGACGAGGTCTCCTTCGAGCTGGGCGACGAGCACAGCCCGGGCGTCCTCCACGCCCCCGGCGACCGCAGCTTCACCGCCGTGGTCATGCCCATGCGCGTGTGAGTCGCGCGTCTCGAAGCGCCGCCTCCTGAACGCATGGGCGCCCACGTGGCGCCTTCGGGCCAACGCAGGGGTGTGTGCTCCGTTCACTCGTGCGGGGCCTCCGGGGCGGGGAGCCTGCCGGCCGCCGGGCACCTTCGTATAGTGAGGGTGTGGCCACCCACCCGGACAACCTGCGGGCTCGGCTGGAGGACCGTGCGGACCTCCTGGAGGCCACGCGGCTTCGCTACCGCGCCCTGCGGAGCATGCTGGATGCCTTCTTCTGGAAGGACCGCGTGCGCGCCCAGTTCGAGCTGCTGCGCGAGGTGGCCCAGAGTCAGCCCGAAGTGGACGCCGCGCTCGCCGCGCTGAAGCGCCGTGCCGCCGCGGAAGGCTGGCCGGCCCATGCCGCGCCCGTGAAGTTGATGGCCGAGGTGGAGCGGCTGCGCGAGGCCGTGTGGCACCTGGCCCTGCGGCGGCTGCCCGGGGACGAGCGCCCGGCCACGCTCGGCGAGGCGCTGCTGAAGCTGGAAGAGGTGGTGCTGGAGGCGGGGCCGCTCCTGGGCCGGCGCACGTGGGCCCGGGCGGTGGAGCTGCTGCCACGCAACCTGCCGGAGCTGCGCGCCGTGTGCGCCGCGGCCGAGGTGTTCGAGCGCGTGTTCAAGCGTCCCGCGCCGGAGGGGCCGCTGCCCTTCACCGTGGCGGAGGCGGATGAGTTGCGGCGCGCGCTGCCGCTGGCGGAGACGGCGCTGGCCGCGCTGTGGCAGCGGCTGGAGCACTTCGACACCAGTGGCCGCGTGAAGGAGTTCCTGGAGAAGCGCGCGTCACGGGCGCCATTGCAGGTGCCTCGCAGCGGGCCGGAGTTGCTGCTGCACGCGGCCTTCTGGTTGGGTGTCGGGAAGGCCCGGCTGCGCGCGCTGCTGGAGGCGCGGCTGGCGCCGGTGGTGCCTGGCGACGCGGAGGTGCCGGAGCTGCTCGTGTGGCTGGCGGCTCGTGAAGGCGGGGCTTCCGAGACGCGTGACGGAGTGGCGGCTGAAGCGCGTGAGGGCTCAGGCCCCGGTGCCGCACGTGAGCCTCACGAGGCTCCAACCCTCGGAAGAGGCCGCGACGCGAAGCTCGAAGCGTGCGCGGCCTTCGGTGAGGGACGCGCGGCCCTGTTCGAGCTGGCCGCGGAGCTGGCGGCGCTGTCCCGCGAGCGACCCCAGGGCGCGTGGGATGAAGAGGCCGCGTGGGTGCGCTTGTGGACCGCGGCGCAGCGGGCCCGGCGCGAAGAGGGCCCGGACGTGGAGCGACTGCGGGACGCGCTGCGGCTGTTCATCCTTCTGCGCGGCCAATCCCAGACACCCGCGCGCCTGTTCTCACCGGACCGCGCACGGCCTCCGGCGGCGGACGTGGGCGCGGACGTGAAGGACCTGGCCGCGCTGGTCCATGCCGCGCGCAACGCCGCCTCGAAGTAGGCCTCCGCCGTGCGAGGCGCGCCACTCACACGGCGAGCTCCCGCCAGGACGCGGGGGCAGCGCTCACTCCGCGCGCGCTTCCACCACCGGCATCAGTCGAGAAGCCAGCGCCGCCACCAGTGCATCCTCGGTGAACGCCGCCGCCACGCTCGGCACCTTGAAGCGCTTCGTGGCCACCTTGCGCAGCGAATAGAACGCCCAGCTCGACGCCACCGCCGCCACGCCGCCGAGCACGCCCGCCAGCGCCACCACGCCGCGCTTCTGTCCCGCCACCGACGAGGCCGCGGCCAGCGCGCCCGCCACCACCCGGCCCGCCAGCGGCACCAGCTTCACGCGCGCGGGCGTCTTCGGCAGCTTGTCCGCCACCAGCTCTCCCGCCGCGAGCACGCCCAGCACCTTCGGCACCCAGGGCTTCGACAGTGCCTCCGTCAACGGGTCCTTGTGAGGCCCCTTCGCCTGCGCCAGCCGGCGGCTCACCAGCGTGGGCGCGCTCATGCTCCGCATCCCCGCCAGCACACCCAGCCCCAGGGGCGTCAACCATTGTCCTCGATGCACGGCTTCTACCTCCTCGTCCATCTGCGTCTTCTTCCGCCCGGGTGCTATCTGCGCGAAGAACTGCACGGGCCCCAGCTCCAGCTCGTGTCCCGAGTGTTCAATCCGTCCCGACTCCGCCGGCTGCCCCACCAGGTCCGGGCGCCGCCGCGTCAGCTCGCGCAGGCGCACGTGCGTCAGCCGGTGCCACGCGCGCTGGTACCGGCGCCCTACCAGTGAGAAGCCCAGGCGGCTCCACCAGTTGGGGAACTCGCCCGGGTGCCATGCCGCCTCGATGTGGAACTTCACCTCGCCCGTCGGGTGGTCCTTCTTCAGCAGGAACCACTCGCGCCCCGCCTCGATGTGGCCTTCCAGCGTCTCGAAGCTGAAGCCGTAGATGCTGCACTTCTCGCCGTACTCCAGCCGCGTGCCGCCCACGCGCACCGCGCACAGGTAGCGCAGCTTCTGATTCAGCGACTTAATCTCCAGCAGCACGGTGCGGCCGCGCAGCGGCTCGTCGGCGGAGAAGTGCCAGCGGACGATGCGCGGGTCCGAGAAGTCGAACGTCTCCAGCACCTTCCGCGCACGCTCGAAGATGCCATCGGGTTGCGGTTGGCCGGGCGGCTCGTGGCCCAGCAGGCCCACCGAGTGCACCTGACTCCAGCCCGCCTCCAGCGTCATCTCCCCGGCGCCGGCAGCGTAGTTGCGGCCCAACGAGCGGGCCTCGTCGAGCCGGGGCACCAGCTCCGCCTCCGTCCAACCGGAGAGCCACCGCCACTCAATCATGGTCCTCGTCTCCCTTCGCGATGAACGTCGGGTCCTTCTCCGGGTCCGCGCCGTCCGGCTCTTCGTCCAGTTGCGTGGTGTCCGCGTGGATGACGCCCACCACGCCCTCTCCGGCGGTGACGGCCGCGCGCAGCACGAACTCCGTCCAGGTGTTGGTCTGCATGGCCTCACCCGCCGTGACGAACCCCACGTAGTGGAACGCCGAGCCGGAACGCGCCCGGCTGCGGATGTGGAAGATGACGTCGCCGTGCTCGTTGCGGTACGCCCCGAAGGTGATTCGGCCCGCCTCCGGGTGGCCGGGCAGGGTGGCGAGCGTGAAGCTCTGCGCGTTCTTGTGGATGACGCGCACGCCGAAGGTACCGGCGCCTTGAATCTTCACCGTCAGCTCGTCACCCACCTGCAGCGGCTCGCCCTGGCGTGATTCATCCACGTGCTGGAAGACACACAGCTCCGCGGGGGCGAACTCCGCGAAGCGGCGCTCCACCCAGTCGATGACGGTGGACGGCGGATGCGGGCACTCCTTGATGACCGCCCAGTAGTCGCGCTGGAGCAGCGGCCCCGCGCCATGCTCGGGGAGCAGGAGGTCGGCTGCCTGGTTGCTCTCGATGTCGGTCGACTCGCTCGCCATCTCGCCCTTTCCCATGCTCGGCCCCACCATGATGGGGACCGCTCCGCCCGGCTGCATGGTGCCGCCGGGTCCGGAACGGAGGAGTGCCGACGCGGGCCGCCTGCCCGCCAAGGAGGGGAGCATGGGGATGGACGTCAATCCGGCGAGCGAGGCTTCGGAGAAGGAGTACGTGGCGCCCCCGGTGGTGCGCGCCGAGCACATCGAGGACTCGTTCACCCGCCTGCTGGAGCAGCAGACGGCCAAGGTGCCGTCGCACGTGTTCCTCTTCGCCAGCTTCTGCTCGATGGCGGTGTCGCTCGGCCTGGAGCTCGCCGGCCGTGAGCGCACGGCCCGCTTCGTGGGCCTGTGGGTGACGCCGCTCCTGGTGATGGGCGTCTACAACAAGATGGTGAAGACGTTCGGCCCGCGCTGAGGCCGCGGGGCATCGGGCCCGGCTAGAGGTGCGCCGGGTACGCGGCAATCTCGCAGTTGCGCAAGCGCACGCGGGTGCCGGGCGCGGGCGGGGTGCCCCTCGCGGAGAGAATCACCGGCCAGGGGCCCACGCGCAGCGTCACCGTGCCCTCCGCGTCCGCCGCCTCGAGCACTCCGTCGAGCACACCCAGCGTGGGCTCACGGGCTTCGGCCTCGGAGACGGGCTCCAATTCCTCGCCCCAGGTGAGCACGCGGGTGACGGCGAGCTCCACGTCGGTGAATTGTCCCTTCGTGGGCGGGTCGCCGCGCCAGTAGACCCAGACGATGCCGCCCGGTGTCTTCAGTGCGATGCGTGGACCGATGTCTCCCTGCTCGAGCCTGACGACCTGGGCGTGCATCCGTGCCACTGCTTGTAACCACGCGGGTGCTCGCGCGAAAGCCCGAATGCACGCGGAGGCTTCACCCCCTGACGTCCACCGTGCCCAGCGGCAGGCCCATGCCATTCACCACGGCCTCGAAGCGGTGCGGGCCGGGGTAGTGCTTGCGCGTGGTGAGCTGCGCGAAGGAGACGCGCTTGCCTACCTCCTCCACCGCGCCGGGCTCCAGCGTGAGCGCGCGCACCTTGAAGACCTTGGGCCGTGCCTCGCCGCTCGCCTTCTGGAAGTACACCGCGAGGTCCACCACGAGCGCCTGCGTCTTCCGGGAGCGGTTGGCCACCTCGAAGCGCACGTCCACCGAGCCGCCCACCGCCGCGCGCTTCGGCAGCGCCGTCGCACGCACCTCGATGCCGGTCGGCTTGCGCGCGCCGAGCACCTCCAACGCCTCCGGCTCTCCGCGCTTGATGGCCGAGCGCAGCGCGTGGCGCACGAGCCACTCGCGCTCCGGAGGCGCGTCCTTCATCCACGCCTTCGCCACCCGCACCAGCACGTCCGGGTGGTCCTTGCCGATGTCGTTGAGGTTGTTCGCCACCGAGCGGCGCACGTACAGCTCCGGGTCGTCCTTCAGCAATTCCAGCAGCGCCAGCACGGGGCGAGGGTCCTGCTGGAACGCGCGCAGGCGCGGTGCCCACGGCAGCCGAGGCCGCGTGCCCTCCGATACGAGCCTGCGCACGTGCACGTTCCCATCCGTTGCCCACTCGCGCAGCCGGGTCAGCGTCTTCTCCGGGTGGCGCTCCAGGTATGCGCGGATGGAGAACTCCGCGGTGAAGCGCCGGGTGAGCGCGTACTGCGCGCGCATGGACTCCTCGAAGTGCTCCAGTCCGTGCTCGGCCACGTACAGCACGTGCGGCAGGTAGAAGAACACGTCCATGCCCGAGCCTTCCGTCTGCTCCAGCTCAGGCCCCAGCGAGCGCACCAGCACGTCCACCGCGCTCGGGTACTCCTTCGGCAGCGCACGGTGCATCGCCTGCGAGAGATGCCGCGCGCGCCCGAGCAATTCGTGCCCCTCCAGTCCGGAGGTGGCCTCGCGCACGAAGGACTCGCGGGGGAAGGACGGGTGGGCCGCGTGCAGCGCGCTCGCGAGCCGCTCGACGAGGCGGGCGTTGAAGAAGACTTTCAGTGGCTCTGCCATGGGCCGCGCATCCTGTCATGCGCACCCCTGGCCGACAGCCACGCCGTAACACTGCGCTCGCGACGCACGGCGTTGTGACTCTGTGCGTCTACATGCCGAGGGCAGCCTGTTCCGGGAGCCTGCGAGCAGAGGGCTGGCGCCCGTGTCGCGGGTTACCCGGACTGGGCAGGGGGGCACTCGCTCTGGTAGGCCGTAGTGAGTGGCGAAGACGCGCGACGGTCGGGGACAGAAGCGGCGGAGCAGGGCCGGCGCGGGGCGTTCCCCGCGTGTGTCCTCCGGCACGCGTCCGTTGCGGGAGCAGCTCGCCTCCGTGCCCGACCCGCTCGCGCTGCTGGAAGGGCTCTTCACGCACTCGCCGGTGTCGTACTCCATCTTTGGCGCGGACGGTCACTGTCTGCTCATCAATCCCGCGTATCGGAAGATGTTCGGCGCGGAGCCGCCGCCCGAGTACGACCTCTTCCGCGACGAGCTGCTGGAGCAGCTCGGGTTGCTCGCGTACATCCGCCGCGCCTTCGCGGGCGAGACGGTGCAGACGCCCATCTTCTGGTACGACGTGCGCGAGCTGGAGCACATCCATGTGGAGGATGCCAACCGCATCGCCATCTCCTGCCACTGCTTCCCGCTGGCGCCCAGCGGCGGCGAAGTCACGCACATCGCCATCGCCTACAAGGACGTCACGGCGGAGCTGACGGCGCGCGAGGCGGAGCAGGCGGAGCGCAACAAGCTGCACCAGCTCTTCACCCAGGCCCCCGTGGCCATCAGCGTCCTTCGCGGCGCCGAGCTCCGCTACGAGTTCGTCAACCCGCTCCAGCGGCGGCTCATGGGCGGCCGCGAGATGATTGGCCACACGCTGACGGAGGTCCTCCCGGACTTGTCGCCCGACGTGCTGGCCCTCCATCGTGGTGTCATGGAGACGGGTGAGCGGGCCATCGCCAACGAGCTGCCCGTGTCCGTGGACTACGCGGGCACGGGGCGCGTCGAGACGAAGTTCTGGAACATCATCTACGAGCCGCTCCGCGACGAGCGGGGCCGGGTGGACGGGCTCGTCACGTTCGCCTTCGAGGTGACGGAGCAGGTGCTGGCGCGGCAGGCGGTGGAGAGCCAGCAGATGTGGCTGGAGGCGGTGCTCGACCTGATGCCCATGCCAGTGGTGATGGTGGACCCGCGCAGCGGCGAGCTCACCTCCTCCAACGCGGCGGCGGACCGGCTGCACGGCGGCTCCATTCCCAAGGACGTGCCCGCGGCGGAGTACTCGGCCGTGTTCCACATCACTGACTTGAAGGGGCGCCGACTCGACAAGGAGGAGATGCCCACCTCGCGCGCGGCCCGGGGCGAGAAGCTGGAGGAGATGGAGGTCATCTGGCACACGCCGTCGGGCGAGTTCGTGCTCAGCATCTCCTCGGAGGCGTTGCCCGCCATGCACGGGCATCCCGCCACGGTGGTGATGCCCTTCCAGGACATCACCCGCCTGAAGACGGTGGAGAAGCACCTCCAGGACGCCATCCGCGCGCGCGACGAGTTCCTCTCCGTTGCGAGCCATGAGTTGAAGACGCCGCTGACGTCGCTGGGCTTGAGGCTCCATGCGCTGGCGCGAGCCATTGACGCGGACCCGGACTCGGGGCTGTCGCGGCGGTACGGCCGCGAGGTGGCGGCGATGAAGCGGCAGGTGTCGCGACTGGCGGAGCTCATCGACGGGCTGCTGGACGTGTCGCGCATCAGCACCGGGCGGCTGCGCATCCATCGCGAGCCCGTGGACATCTCGGCGCTGGTGCAGGAGATGGTGGCGCGCTTCGTCCCCGAGGCGGAGCGAGTGGGATGCGAGCTGGACTTGCGGCCCTCGCCTCCGTGCGTGGGGAGCTGGGACCGGCTGCGCATGGAGCAGGTGGTGTCCAATCTCCTGTCCAACGCGCTCAAGTACGGCCAGGGCCGGCCCGTGCACGTCCACGTGGAAGAGGCCGACGGACGCGCGCGGCTGTGGGTGCGCGACGAGGGCATCGGCATCGACGAGGCCGCGCACGCGCGCATCTTCCAGAAGTTCGAGCGCGCCGTGTCCGAGCGGCACTACGGCGGCCTGGGCCTGGGGCTCTACGTGGTGCGCACGCTGGTGGAGGCCATGGGTGGCACCATCCGCGTGGAGAGCCAGCCCGGCGAGGGCGCCACCTTCATCGTGGAGCTGCCGCTCCAGCCGGCGGAGGCTCCGCCCGTGGCGCTCCAGTCCGCTGGTTCCTGATTCGCCTCCCTCGAAGGAGTGACGTGTAACGCCCGCGGCGCGGCATAAGCTGCTCGGGACGTCTCATTCACATCTTGGAGGTAGGTCTTGCACGAGTATCCGTTGCAGCTTCGCTGGGAGGGCTCCACCGCCTCGGAGTTCTCCCGCGACGCGGTGGCCAGCACCGCGGGCAAGCAGGACATCGCGGTGAGTGCTTCGTCGGACTATGCCGGCAACGACTCTCGTTGGAATCCGGAGGACCTGCTCGGGGCCTCGCTGGCGACGTGCCACATGCTCACCTTCCTGGCGCTGGCGAAGAAGGTGCGCCTGGACGTGCGCGCCTACGAGGACCACGTGGCGGTGACGCTCGACACGGTGGAGAAGGTGACGCGCGTGACGAAGATTCGCCTCGCGCCCACCATCCGCGTCGCTCCGGGGACGGACGCGGCGAAGGTGAAGGAGATGTTCGAGAAGGCCCACAAGTATTGCTTCATCGCCCAGAGCATCAAATCCGAGGTGCTGATGGAGCCCGTCATCGAAGAGGTCCGCTGACGCGCGGGCCAGCCTGTCCGGGGGATTCCGTCGTGGATGGCGCCTCGCGCGCGAGGCCGGTACGCAAGCCCTCCTCCTCTTCACCCGGACAGGCGCCGTCTACCAGTTCGCCAGGGTGGCGAGATTGGTCCCCGCTGGGGCGCCGGGAAGGTTATACGGAGGGGGCCGTGCGCCTCCTCGCGCTCCAAGTCCAGGACTTCCGAAACCTCCCCCAGGTGCAGCTTGCGCCCAGCGCCCACGCCACGATTGCCGTGGGGCAGAACGGGCAGGGCAAGACGAACCTGCTGGAGGCGCTCTATTTCCTGGCCACCCTCAAGCCGCTGCGCGCGGGCCGCCTGTCGGAGCTCGTCCGCTGGGGCTCGCAGGGCGCCCGTGTGACGGGCCGCTTCCTCCTCAAGGGAGCGGAGCGCGAAATCTCCGTCGAGGTGGGCGGTGGCACGCGCCAGGCCTTCGTGGACGGGAAGAAGGCGGCCAGCCTGGAGGAGTACTTCGGTGGCGTCTCGGTGGTGGCCTTCACTCCGGATGACCTCGAGGTCATCAAGGGCGGGCCGGACTCGCGCCGCACCTTCCTGGACCGCGCGGTGTTCAACCGCTTCCCGGCCTTCCTGCGCGAGAGCCGCGAGTACGCGCGAGCGCTGAAGAATCGCAACCGCCTGTTGCGCGAGGGCCACGCCGTGGAGGCCGCCTACCTGGAGGCCTACGATGAGACGCTGGCCAAGGCGGGCGCGCGCATCTACGCGAGGAGGCGCGCGCTGATGGCGGAGCTGGCTCCGCGAGCGCAAGCCACGTTCGCCTCCATCGGCCGCACCGTGGACCCGGCGACGTACGGCTACCACCCCGCGCACCTGGGCGGCGACTTCCCGACGGCGGACGAGGCCGCGCTCGCGTCCGCGCTTCGAGAAGCCCTGAACGAGCGCCTGCGGCGGGACTTGGACCGGGGCTTCACCTCGGTGGGGCCGCACTCGGACGACGTGTCGGTGACGCTGGGCGGGCGCAGTGCGCGCGCGTACGCGAGCCAGGGGCAGCAGCGCGCGCTGGTTCTCGGCTGGAAGATTGCCGAAATCGAGAACCTCGAAGCCGCGATGGGCTTCCTGCCGCTGCTGCTGCTCGACGATGTGTCGAGCGAGCTGGACCCGGAGCGCAACGCGTACCTGATGAACTACCTGGCGAAGAGCGGCGCGCAGGTGTTCCTCACCACCACGGACGGCTCGCTGGTGCGAGGCGCCGCGGCGGGGGACACACTCTGGCTCTCCGTCCACGCCGGGCGGGTGGAGATGCGAGGCTCATCACCCGAGGCGCCTGAAGCCACCGAAGCACCCGCGGCCCTCGCGGCTCCTGATGCACCCGAGGCTCTCGGAGCACCCGAGACTTCCGAAGCCCCCGCGGCCCCGAAGGGCCCTGAGGCATCCGAGGCCCCCGAAACCTCCGAGGGCCCAAGCACGGCCGAGGCCTGAAGCCTCACGGCACCGTGCGCCGCCGGTGCCAGGGCCAGTGCACGTGGAAGCGCCGGCTGTGGGCGTGGGCCTTGGCCTCTTCGGGGCTGATGTGCTCGAAGAAGGCGTAGCGGAACTCCGCCCAGAGCACGCCGTACGCCACCGCGAAGAGGAACGCGGCCAGCGACAGCCACCAGGGCGCGCCCGTGGCCAGCGCCACGCCGCTCAGCAGCAGCAGCACCAGGGACATGCCCAGCGACACCTCGCGCAGCCGCTTCGACTCGCTGAAGGCCAGTCCCATGGACACCAGCGAGAGCGCCAGCACCACCCACGCCATCCAGTAGGACGTGCGCGCGTAGAGGTTGGCGATTCCGAGGAGGAAGAGCCCAAATCCGAATACCGCGAGTCCGCCATCCATCGTTGTCCTCCTTGCCCGGAACCCTCCAGGAGGGAGAGGGCGGGGAGCGGACCGGCCCCTCGCATGCCTCCGCAATCTCGTTCCGGGTGGCTGAAGGGAAGATGCGAACCCGCGCGGATGCGGGGGACTCCCCACGGACGGACGGATGCCGTGATTGACTGAGGGCCGGGCGGACGCCACGGGCGCGGGAATGCGGCGTCTCTTCCCGGCGCCCACCGTGGAGGCGCGGCACGGGAATGCGCGGCGCCGTCCCCGGAAGTCCCTCCCCGGAAGCATCAGCCCGCCCCGAGCCGATGGCTCACAGGAAGGCGGGAAAGCGGGAAGGTACCGCGTCGGCGCTGTCACGACGTGGCGGACGAGGTGTGACAGTAGACGTTTGCCCGCACGGAAAACCTTGCAGGGAGGCCTTTCGTGACGCATGACTCATCGCGCACAGGGCCGGGAGAGGGTCACGAAGAACGGTGCCATGCGGTGGATGCTGTTGCTCGGATGGGTCGCACCCCTGGCGGGTTGCCACCGCGTGAGCTTTGAAGACTCGGTGCTCACCAAGCCCGCAGTACGCTACCGCGTGGGCAAGCTGCCGGAGGCGTGGCACCGCGTTTGGCTGGAGGGCAATGACCTGGCCTTCTCGGAGGAGGGCTCGGGCCGCGCCATCTCCATCAACGCCACGTGCGAGGGGCATGACGACCCGCCCCTGCCGGTGCTCACCCGCCACCTGCTCGCCGGCTTCACGGAGCGGCAGGAGCTGTCCTCGAAGCTCGTCCCCCTGGCCGAGCGCGAGGCCCTGCGCAGCCGTTATCTCGCGAAGATGGACGGCGTGCCGGTGCAGCTGGAGCTGGTGGTGCTGAAGAAGGACAACTGCGTGTTCGACTTCTCCTACGTGGCCCCGCCGGGAATGGCGGAGGAGCGGATGGCGGACTTCGACACGGTGCTGGCCGGCTTCGAGTCGGAGCGCCACGGATGAAGCCCCAGGTGGAAGCCGGCGCCGCGGCGCTGCCGGAGGAGCAGCTCGGCGTGGTGGCGCGCACGAAGGTGCGCCTCGCGTCGCTGGGCACCCTGGCGCTGATGACGGGCCAGGTCTTCAGCCGCGCGGTGCGCCCGCCCTACAACCTGAGCGCGCTCGTCTACCACACCGAGTCGCTCGGGGTGCGCTCGCTGCCGATTGCCCTGCTCACCGCGACGTTCGCCGGGCTCGTCATCTCATTGCAATTCGGTTACTTCCTGGCGCGCTTCGGCGTGCAGTACACGGTGGGGCGCGTGGTCGTCCTCACGCTCTTCCGCGAGCTGGCGCCGGTGCTCACCGCGCTCACCGTGGGCGCGCGCATCGGCAGCGGCATGGCGGCGGAATTGGGCGCCATGACGGTGACGGAGCAGGTGGACGCCATCCGCGCGCTGGGCGCGGACCCGCTGCGCAAGCTGGTGGTGCCGCGCGTGCTGGCGTGCATGCTGGTGATGCCGGTGCTCACCATCTTCGCGGACGTCATCGGGCTGGTTGCCGGCGCGCTGGTGGTGCGGTTGCAGTACGCGCTGCCGCTGGACCAGTTCTTCCAGGGCGCGCTGGATGCCGTATTGCTGGAGGACTTCGTCTCCGGCGTGTTCAAGGGCGGGGTGTTCGGCGTCATCATCGGGCTGGTGGGCTGCTTCAAGGGGCTCACCGTGGAGGGCGGCACGGAGGGCGTGGGCCGCGCCACCACGCAGACGGTGGCGGTGACGTCCGTCGCCGTGTGCCTGGCGGACTTCTTCATCACCAAAGTGACGCTGTACTTCTGAGGCCCCCATGCGACTCGCCCGCCGCCAGGAGCCTGACACCTTCGAGTTCCACAAGCCCACGCCGGGTGAGCAGCTCATCCACTTCGAGCACCTCACCAAGTCGTTCGGCCCCAAGCGCGTCTACGACGACGTGGAGCTGGACGTGCGCGCGGGCGAGACGCTGGTGGTGATGGGCGGCTCGGGCACGGGCAAGAGCGTGCTGCTCAAGTGCCTCATCGGTCTGTTGCGGCCGGACTCGGGGCGCATCTTTTTCCAGGGGAGTGATTTGACGCGGTTCTCGGAGGAGGAGTTCATCCGGGTGCGGCGGCACGTGGCCATGGTGTTCCAGGGGGCGGCGCTGTTCGACTCGCTGACGGTGGGCGAGAACGTGGCGTACCCGCTGCGGGAGCACTTCCCGGAGATGTCCGAGGACGAAGTCCGTCAGCGCGTGGCGGAGAAGCTGGCGCTGGTGAATCTGCCGAACACGGAGCACCTGATGCCGTCGGATTTGTCGGGCGGCATGAAGAAGCGCGTGGGGCTGGCGCGAGCCATCGCCACGGACGCGGAGGTCATCCTGTGGGACGAGCCCACCACGGGACTGGACCCCGTCACGACGCAGTCCATCAATGAATTGATCAACTCGATGAAGACGAAGCTCGGCTGCACCTCCATCGTCGTGACGCATGACATGGTGAGTGCCTTCACGGTGGGAGACCGGCTGGCGATGCTGGCCAACCGTCGCATCGTGCAGGTGGGCACGAAGGACGAGGTCCGGCACTCGAAGGTGCCGGAGGTCCGTGCCTTCCTCGATGCGCGCCGCGCGGAGCTCGTCCCTGGAGGCGCGTCATGAGCCTGTTTCCTTCCGCCTCGGGCGAGCGCCGGCTGGCGCTGCGCGCGGGGCTCTTCGTGGCCATGGGCCTGGCGGTGGCGGGCGTGGTGGTGTTCTTCATCGGCCAGGAGTCGCGCCTCTTCGAGCGGCAGGCCACGTACCGGGCGTACTTCACCAACGTGCAGGGGTTGGGCGAGGAGTCGCCGGTGTGGCTCGGCGGCCTGAAGGTGGGAAAGGTGACGGCGATTACCTTCTCACCGGACCCGAATGACCCCCGGCTGGAGGTGCACTTCCAGGTGTCGCGGAAGTACACGGACCGCGTGCGGGAGGACTCGGTGGCGCAGCTCTCCAGCATGGGCGTGCTGGGGGACAAGGCGGTGGACATCTCGCTGGGCAGTCCCAACGCGGCGCTGGTGGAGTCGGGCGGGGTGCTGAAGTCCTCGGCGGGTGGGGACATCTCCGCGCTGCTGAACGGGGCGGGGCAGGTGATGGAGAACACCATTGCTTTGAGCAAGTCGCTGCGCACGGCGGCCGAGGCGTATGCGGACCCGACGCTGGCGAAGGATGTGGCGCGGGGCATGGCGTCGCTGCGGGCGGTGCTGGAGGAGGTGGAGAAGGGCGACGGCGTGCTGCACGCGCTCATCTACGACAAGAGCGCGGGGCGCGAGGTGAAGACGCTCCTGGCGAATGCATCGCAGGCGGCGCAGCGGATGGACGGCGCGGTGGGGCACGTGGAGGCGCTCCTGCGCGAGGTTCGCTCGGGTGACGGCACGGCGCACCAGCTCATCTACGGCGACGAGGGCGTGAAGGCGCTGAGCGAGTTGGGTGAGGCGGCGGGTCAGCTCGCGGGGCTCATCGAGGACGCGAAGAAGAGTCCGAACGGGGCGGTGCACCAGTTGGTGTACGGCGACGCGCGCGGGATGTTCGCGGACCTGGGGAGCGCGGCGGCCAATTTGAAGACGATTACGGAGACGGTGGCGAAGGGTGACGGCACGGTGGGCGGGCTCATCAGCGACCCGACGGTGTACGAGGACTTGCGCGAGGTGCTGGGCAACGTGAAGCGCAACCGCATCCTCCGCGCGCTGGTGCGGTTCTCGCTGAACAACCGCGAGGACCTGGAGCAGATTGGCGAGCCGCAGAAGGAAGAGAAGCCCGTGGCCCGGCAGCCGGTCGCAGTGCCTGCGCCGAAGCCGGCGGCTGCGTTGGCGCCCGGGGCTCCGGTGACGGCTGGTCAGACGGCAGCGCCTGCGACGAAGCCGGCGGCGCCGCTGGCGCCCGGAGCTTCGGTGACACCTGCGCCGCCTCCGGCGCCGTAGCTGCCATGGGGGCAGCGGGTCGGCACTCCGCGCTCGATTCGCGTGAGTCACCGCTCCCCAGAGCAGCCTTGGGAAGGAACCAGGCAGCGGAGCAGGCGCACGCTTCACGAGCGGGCCGCGGGCCGCGTTGCCACGATGCGGGGCTCGGCCCGTATCGTTCTATTGAGTGCCACCCTTCCCGTGATACCGAACTGACCGTGCCCCGCTCCCGGCTCGCCGTCGCCCTCCAGCCGTATCCCCTCCGTCGCCAGCTCGAGAAGGCCGACTGTGGCCCCACCTGCCTGGAGATGATTGCCGCGTACCACGGTGCCCGGCACGAGCTGTCCGCGCTGAAGGAACTGGCCTTCGTGCAGACCTCCGGCACGTCCATGGCGGACCTGCTCACCACCGCGCAGAAGCTCGGGTACAACGCCCGCGCCTTCGGCGTGGAGGACTTCTCCGACCTCGACGACGAGGAAGGCCAGGCGATGCTGCCCTGCATCCTCTCCTGGGAGGAGAACCACTTCGTCGTCCTCTACAGGCTCACGCCGAAGGAGGCCCTCATCGGCGACCCCGCGCTGGGCCTGCGCCGCATCCCCCGCGCGCGGCTCGGAGAGTTCTGGAACGGCATCCTCCTGTCGCTCGAGCCCACCGACGCCATCTTCCGCCCGCTGGAAGTCCCCAACACGCCGGACAGACCTCGCCGCCTCGGGAGCATGCGGCGCTTCCTCCGAGGCCTCTGGCACTACCGCCTCCTGCTCCTCCAGGTGCTGCTCACCACGGTGCTCCTCCAGGCGCTCGCGCTCGCGCAGCCCTTCCTCATCCAGGGGCTCGTGGACAAGGCGGTGGGTGGACGGAACGTCGCGCTGCTCCCCGCGGTGGGCGTGGGGCTGGCCGTGCTCGTCGTCGCGCAGGTGCTCGTCTCGGCGGCGCGCGGCGCGGGGCTCTTCCTCCTGTCCAGCGGCTACTCGGCGCTGCTCCTGGCTCAGTTCTGGAAGCGCCTGTTGTCCCTGCCCGTGTCCTTCTTCGCGCGGCGCCACCGGGGCGACCTCCGCCAGCGCATCGAGGACCACAAGCGCATCCGCCGCGTCCTCCAGGGCGCGTCCGTCTCCGTGCTGCTCGACCTGGTGATGTTGGTGGGCTACGGCGTGATGCTCTTCCTGTACGACGCCACCGTCTTCGGCATCTTCTTCGCGGGTGCGGCGGTCTACACGGTGTGGACGCTGCTGCTCATGCCCCGGCGCACGGTGCTGGACCAGATGCGCTTCACCGCGGACGCGGACGCCACCCGCCTGGAGCTGCAGATGCTCGGCGGCATCCAGACGCTCAAGGCGTGCGGCGCCGAGCGCCAGGCCCGTGCCCGCTGGGAGAAGATTCAGGCGCGCGAGGTGGATGCCGCGCGCCGCATCTGGCTGCACGACACGCTCCACTTCTCCGGCGCGCAGCTCGTCAACCAGGGCGTGTACGTGGGCATCCTCGTCTACGAGGCGCAGTTGGTGCTCGCCGGCCAGCTCACGCTGGGGCAGATGGTGGCCACGCTCTCCATCCTCGGCATGGCGCTGGCGCCGATGCAGAACCTGGTCATGTTCATCCACCAGCTGCAGGACGTGTTCATCTCCCTGCGCCGCGTGGACATCGTCTACGACGCCGAGCCCGAGCTCCGCGACGACACCGTGCCCGTCACGGGCGCGCTCACCCAGGCGCCGGAGCTGAAGCTCGAGCACGTCACCTTCCGCTACGGCTCGCCCAATGACCCGGCCGTACTGGACGACGTGAGCTTCACGATTCCCGCCGGGAAGATGACGGCGATTGTCGGCCGCTCGGGCGCGGGCAAGACGACGCTCACCCAGGTGCTCTACGGCCTCTATCGCGCGGAGCAGGGCCGCGTGCTCTACGACGGCCGGCCCATCGAGTCCTTCGACCCCACGGCCCTGCGCCGCTCGGTGTCCTTCGTGTTCCAGAAGACGGACATCTTCGACGGCACGCTCATGGAGAACATCGCGCTCGGCGATGACGCCCCGGACCTGGAGCGCGTGGAGTACGCCGCGCGCACCGCGTGCCTGGACTCGTTGCTGGAGCTGCCCAACGGGCTGAAGACGAAGATTGGCGAGTCCGGCATCCGGCTGTCCGGCGGCGAGGAGCAGCGCCTCCAGCTCGCCCGCGCCATCTACCGCGACCCGCGCGTGCTCTTCCTCGACGAGGCCACCAGCCACCTGGACGCGGAGCTGGAGCGAGCGATTACGGAGGCCCTCCAGCGCGAGGCCGCGGGCCGCACGCTGGTGGTGGTGGCGCACCGCCTGTCCACCGTGCGCCGCGCGGACAAGATTGTCGTCCTCCACAAGGGCCGCGTGGTGGAGGAGGGCACCCACGACGAGCTGGTGGCCATTCCGGGCGGACGCTACCGCGCGCTCGTCGAGAACCAGATGGAGCAGGACTGAGCCATGACGCCCCCGAAGCCCCTGCCGCCTCGCTCCGACGCGTCGGACGCCGACCTCGCCCTCACCGACGAGCTGCGCGCGGTGATGTACCCGCGCCCCTATCGCGCCCTGGCCGTCACCGTGGTGCTGGTGGCGGTGCTCGGCGCGCTGGCCTTCGTGGCCTCGCGCACCGTGCTCGCCGTGCTCTTCCGGTAGCGCCTCAAGCCCGCTTCGCGTGCTTCGCGAGCGCGCGGGCGAAGTGGCCGGCGATGTCCGTGCCGGCGCGCGCGTCGAAGCCGAGGAACATCGCGGAGCCGTTCAGCTCCAGGAACTTGAGCTCGCCGTCCTGGCCGCGCTTCAAGTCCAGCCCCGTCCACCGCAGGCCGAGCACCTCGCACGCCTTCACGCAGTCGCGTGCCACCTCGGGCGGCAGCTCGATGGCCTCCACCCGCTCCTCGTTCTGCCGGAAGTCGAGCGCCGAGGTGACGATGCGCAGGGCGGCGATGACCTCGCCGTCCAGCACGTACACGCGGATGTCCTCGCCGGGCAGCAGCTCCTGGAAGGTGACGGGCGCGGCGGACAGCGCGGAGAGCCGCTCGTCGGTGAGGTCCTCGGGCCGCAGCTCCTGCGTGGCGGCGCCGCCGTTGACGGGCTTGTAGGCCACGCGGTTGCCCGCGGCGAAGCGGCGCACGGCCTCCGCGTCGTTCGTCCACAGCGTGCGGGGCACCGGCAGGCCCGCGGCCTTGAGCGCGGCGAGCTGCACGGGCTTGTGCATCAGCCAGTCGCTGGCAACGGGGTTGTACATGGCCACGCCGAGCTGCTCCCACCGGCCCACCAGTCCGTTGAGCAGGGTGGCCTTCTCGCGGAAGGCGGTGAGCGTGGTGCGCCAGTCCTCTTCCATGGCCTCCTGCGCGTCCACCAGGTAGGCCAGGGGGCTGGTGTGCAGGCCACGCAGGTACACGGCGGCGGGCCGGCCCACGGCGCGCCCGTCCACGACGATGCCGTCCAGGTCCTGCGAGAGGGACACCCGCGTCTCGTCCGGGAAGGCCAGCGTGTCCACCACCACGGCCTCCACGCCCTCCGCGACCAGCCGCTTCGCCACATCCTGGATGTGGATGTCCTCGCGGGAGCCCACGAGCACCACCGTCCCTGTCTCAGTCTTCATGGTGCCTGTGCACCCTCCACCCACGTGTTGCCCGCCGTCGCGCCGGGCCGCACCTGCCATACGGACGGGGGCGGCATGACGGGTCGGAGTCCGTGCGTACCTCGGGGCCTTGCGCCGTGCCAGGGGCTACTGCTGCTCGCTTCCCGTGTCCTTCTCCTCGCCCACCATCAGCGTGGTGACCTGGGCCTCGCGAGGCGCCGTGTCCGGCCGGCGCACGGGCACGAGCTCTCGGATGAACAGCACGCGGGGGCGTCTTGGAGGGGTGGGGGCGGTGGGCTGGCTCATGGTTCGCACTTCGCACGGTGTGTCCGTTGGAAGCATGGCGCCAGTCGCGCCCGCGCGCACGGTGGAGCAGCGGCCCGGGAGGCGGCCTCCCGCTCGGAGCATCATCACCGCGTGAAAATGAAAACGGCGGACCCCCGAGAGGAGGCCCGCCGTTCTCATGTCGGCGACGTGCGCCGAGCCGCGCTTACTTGCCCGCGCGGTACGAGGTCCACATGCTGTTCATGCGCGTGTTCTGGCCCGCGCTGAAGTTGTTCATGCAGGAGTCGTAGCTGTAGTCCATGAAGTTGGTGATGGGGTCCACGCCGCCACCGGAGCAGGTGTCACGGCCGGTGGGGCAGCCGGAGGCCGAGGAGGCCTCGGGCGCCGTGTCGCTCACGCTGTCGCCGGGGCTGGCGCAGCCGCCCTGGAACGTGTGGTACAGGCCCATCCAGTGGCCGACCTCGTGGGTGCCCGTGTCGCCCTGGTTGTAGTTGGTGGCCGTGCCGCCGGGCAGCGACGTCTGGAGCACCACGACGCCGTCCATCTTCGGGCTGCTGGAGTAGCTCCAGGGGAAGGTCGCCCAGCCGAGCAGGCCGCCGCCCATGTTGTTCGTGTAGAAGTTGAGCGCCGTCGCCGTGCCCTTGCGCAGGGCGTTCTTCATGTTCGTCTCACACGTGCCACCCGTGCAGGTGTAGTACGTGCTGTTGTTCGTATAGTCCGTGCCAGCCAGGGTAAAGCTGAAGCCGGCGGACGCGTAGGCGGCGTTGAGGACGGCAATCTGGTTGTTGATCTGCGTCGCCGTCACACCGCCCCCGCCCGTGGAGCTGCGGATGACGTGGAAGTACACGGGGATGGACACCGCCATCGCGTGGACCTCGCCCTTCAGCGCCTGGCGGGCCTTCAGCGTCTCGAACTCCGCCTCGATCTTCGCCACGGACTCCGCGTCGAAGTCGGGGTTGCCGCAGCGGTCGAGGAGGGCCGCACCCTGCACGTCCGCCTGGCGCTCGGTCTGCATCTCAGACTCATCCACCGGGCCGCAGCCAACCATCGCGGCAACAGCACCGAAAGTCACAGCAGCCTTACCGAAGAACGTACGCATGCGGGGCCAACCTCATGAGAGTTGCGGGGGAGCCGTGGCTTGTACACGAAGCGTGGAATTGAAAATATGCGTGTAATAAACGGTAATAATCAATTACCTGTAAGTCTGGTTTGACTCGTTTCTAGGGGTGTCCCGCAACCCAGATGTCGAGTGCCGCGCCAGCGTCTAGGCTTGGGCTCCCCTCCGAGGAGATGACGTGAAGCGCCCACTCCCGCTGCTGCTGTGCGTTGTATTGCTGCTGTCCGTCAATGCCTTTGCCGCACCCCGGCAGGCGGTGTTGCTCATCACGGGAGACAATCAGGGTGAGATTGCGCCGTGCGGCTGCAAGCAGGAGCCACAGGGCGGGCTCGCGCGGCGCAAGACGGCGGTGGACGCGGAAAAGGCACGCGGCCTGCCGGTGGTGTTGCTGGACTCGGGTAACGCGCTGTTCCGCAAGCCGGTGCGTCAGGACGAGCCGCTGGTGACGCAGCGCGCGGAGCTGGTGCTGGAGCAGATGGAGTCGCAGGGCACCGCGGCCATGGCGGTGGGGCACCGCGACTTGTCCCAGGGACTGGCGTGGCTCCAGAAGGCCACGCGGGGGCCGAAGAAGAAGATGAAGCTCCTGTCCGCCAACCTGGTGGACAAGGCGGGCAAGGCGCCCTTCGCGGCGTCCACGGTGCTGGAGGCTGGCGGCCTGAAGCTGGGCGTGGTGGGCGTGTCGCCGGAAGGGCCGGTGCCCGGAGAGCCCACGCTGAAGGGCCGTGCCCCCATCGAGGTCGCGTTGGCCGAGGCGCGCAAGCTGCGCCAGAAGAGCAAGGTGGACGTGGTGGTGGTGCTCGCGGCGGTGCCGTACCAGGAGGCGGTGAAGATGGCGCTGCTGGCCGAGGATGCGGTGGACTTCGTGGTGGAGTCGCACGAGGCCAAGGGCATCGGCATCGGCGAGCGGGTGGGCACCTACGCCGCGGTGTTCCCCTCGGGCGAGCTGGGGCGGCAGGTGACTCGGCTGGAGCTGAGCGTGGACGGGCCGGGCCCTTTCAAGGACCTGGGCATGGCGTCGCGGGCTCGCCAGCAGTTGCACGTGGTGGAGGGCAACCTCCTCAAGGCGCACGAGCGGCTGGCCGCCGCGAAGGACGAGGCGACGCGCACGGACCTCTCCCGCACCATCGTCGAGCTGGAGGGGCGCATGCGGCAGTTGGAGACGGAGGTGGAGGTGAAGGCTCCGGCCGGCGGACGCGCGCACCAGCTCTCGTACCTGACGCTGGGCCTGGCCGTGGCGGATGACCCGGCGGTGAAGGTGAAGGTAGAGCAGCTCGAGCCGCCAGGGTCGGCCAACGCCGCGCACTGACGCGAACGTTCCGTTGTCGTTTCCGGTGACATCGCCGGAGGGCTGCGCTCCAATCCGCGGCCATGCAATCGCTCGCTCTTCGTGAAGCCCGCTTCCTGGATGTGCTCCGGCGCCTCATCGCGCTGACGCCGAAGCTGCAGAACAACCCCGCCGCGGGGCTCGTCCCCGAGGAGCGGCTCGCCGCGCAGGTGGTGCTGGACGTGCTCGCGCCGCACATCCAGAGCGGCTTCATCCATGCCGAGTCGCTCGCGAGCCCCGGCAACGAGTCGCGGCCCAGCCTGGTGCTCACCGTGAAGGGCACGGGTGACGGCGCGCTCGGCTTCGTGGGCTCGCACTTCGACGTCGTGCCCGCGGACGAGAAGGGCGAGGGCTGGGAGCGCAACCCCTTCGCGCTGTGGGAGGGGCCCGGCGGCCTCCTCTACGGGCGCGGCGTCACCGACTGCCTCGGCCATGTCGCCGTCATCACGGACCTGCTCGCGCAGCTCGCCGAGCGCAACCTGCGCCCGCGTCGCACGCTGAAGGTGGTGTTCATCTCCAATGAGGAGTCCGTGGACATTCCCGGCCTGGGCATGCCGTACGTCGCGCAGCAGGGCCGGCTGAAGGACCTCATCGGGCAGCCGGTGTACTGGTTGGACAGCGCCAACTTCGGCCCCTCGCTGGGCACCGGCGGCAACAACATCTGGGAGCTGAAGGTGACGGGCGTGGGCGGGCACTCGGGCATGCCGCAGAACTGCGTCAATGCGCTGGAGCTGGCCATGGCCACGTCGCTGGAGCTGGCCCGCTTCTTCCACGCGTGCTTCCCGGCCACCGCGAAAGAGAAGGAGTGGGGCTTCCTCTCTTCGTCCAGTCTCAAGGCCACCGTGGTGGAGGGCCACAACGCGAAGGAGACGAAGATTCCCTCGGACATCACCCTGCGCGGCGACATCCGCGTGACGCCCTTCTACGACTTGAAGGCGGTGATGCAGTCGGTGCAGGACTTCGTGCGCGAGCTGGACGCGCGCATCCAGAGCGACGACGTGCCCGCCGGCTTCCCACGCACGCGCACCGAGGCGGGCAAGCGCGGCTCGCTGGCGTTCCGCTTCATGGGCGCGGGCACGGAGGGCATCGCCTGCAAGCTGGACTCGCCCGGACTGCAGGCGCTGAAGGAGGCGATGCAGCACGTGCGTGGCGTGGCGCCGACGCCGTTCTCCCTCACCGGCTCGTTGCCGCTCGTGCGCGACTTGCAGCGCCAGGGCTGCGACGTGCAAATCACCGGCTTCGGGGACATGGCGTACTACCACGCGCCCAACGAGCAGGCCCGGCTGGAGGACTTCCGCCAGGGCTTCGCCATCCTCCGCGAGCTGCTGGTGCGGCTGTGATTCAGGCGGCTCCGGCTCCATGACTGTCGCGAGCACGCTCCTCACATGGCGGGGCCAGGTGTACGGGCTCTGGCCGTACGAAGAGCCGTACGAGGTCCATCACTTCATCTATGAGGCGGATCCGCGGCGGCTCGCGGCGCTGATCGGAGCCGTCCGCGCCTACGGAAGCACGGAAGACGTGACGCCGCTCATCGACTTCCTCGCTCGCGAACGCCCCGGCTTCGACGTCGCGCTCGACGCGGTGCGGAGGCATGTGCTCGCGTCCGAGCTCGAGGCCGTGTTGCGCGACGACGGCGACGCGCGCGCGGCGTGGCTGGAGGTGCGGGATGGTTGGGTGCGCACGCACCGCTACCAGACGCTCAAGCTCGGCCTGCGGCGGGTCCGCGAGCTCCAGGAACTGGGAGCGGCCCCGGAGATGATTCGGCTGGAGCGTGAGGAACTGCACCGGCTCGTTCGCGAGCCTCCCGCTCCGGGGGCGCTCGTCCAAACGGCCCGGGAGCGCGCTGGGGAAGGGTATCTCCACGAGCTCTTCGGGCTCTGCCTGCAGACGGCCCTGCTCCCGGGGGCGGAGAGCTGTGGGGGCCACATCCTCCTGAGCTACTCGGCAACGCCGGAGGACGTGGGGCCATACCCGCTGCCCCGGACGCTCATCTCCGATGCGTCCGAGGACCACGTCTCCGCCCTTCTCACCGACGGACTCCACGAGGACATGGGGGCCATCACCTGGGGCACGCCGGAGGACCTCGAGCAGACGGCTCGCGGCTTGCTGACGTCGCCCCTGGCGGGCCCGGGCTGGTTTCCCTCGGCGGAGCTGGCACCGGAATTGGGGCGGATGGCGGCACGCGGCAACTGCGCGGTGTCGTTCACGGGCGAGCGGCGCGACCGCGACTGAGCGGAGCGAAGCGGGGCCTCGCGTCGCTCCCGCCACACCTGTCCCACATGGCCGTGGACAGCGGCCCGGTTGCTGGACAGATTCAGGGCCGCGCCCGACGAACAGGGCCGCGGGCACCTCTGCCCGTGGGGCATCCGGGCGCGCGAGGAGCGGCAACCGTGAGAGACCTGCTGATGATTCCGGGACCGGTGGAGTTCGAGCCGGAGGTACTCCAGGCGCTGGGCGCGCCCACGCTCGGCCACACGGACCCGGCCTTCATCTCCATCTTCGGCCGGGCGCTGAAGCGGCTGCGCGAGGTGTGCCTCGCCCCCACCGCCCAGCCCTTCGTCGTGGCCGGCTCCGGCACGCTGGCCATGGAGCTGGCGGTGGCCAACCTGGTGGAGCCGGGTGACGCCGCGCTGGTGGTGAACACGGGATACTTCAGTGACAGGATGGCGAAAATCCTGGAGCGCCACGGCGCCCGGGTGACGCACGTGCGCGCCGCCCCGGGCGAGGCCCCCTCCGCCGACGAGGTGGACACCCACCTGTCACGCGGCGGCTTCAAGCTCGTGACGGTGACGCACGTGGACACCTCCACCGGAGTGCTGGTGCCCGTGGAGGCGCTGGTGCGCACCGCGCGCAAGCACGGCGTGCTGTCGGTGGTGGACGGTGTGTGCGCGACGGCCGGCGAGGCCTTCCACCAGGACGCGTGGGGCGCGGACGTGTACCTCACCGCGAGCCAGAAGGCGGTGGGCGTGCCGCCGGGGCTGGCGCTGCTGACGGTGAGCCCGCGTGCCATGGAGGCCTGGCGCAAGCGCAAGGCCCCGGTGGCCAGCGTGTACTCGGACTGGGCGGAGTGGCTGCCCATCATGGAGGCGTACGAGGCGGGCAAGCCGGCCTACTTCGCCACGCCGCCCGTCAACCTCGTCAACGCGCTGGACGTGAGCCTCGGGCAGATTCTCGCCGAGGGCATGGAGGCGCGCTTCGCCCGGCACCAGCGCATGGCGCGCGCCTTCCGCGCGGGGTGGAAGGCCATGGGCCTGCGCATGCTGCCCACCTCCGAGGCCGTGACGGCCAACACCCTCAGCGCCGTCTACTACCCGGAGGGTGTGGACGCGGCGCTGGTGGGCCGGGTGAAGGGGCAGGGCATCGTCATCGCCGGCGGCCTGCACCCGGAGCTCAAGGCGCGCTACTTCCGCGTGGGCCACATGAACCGGGTGGGCCCCGCGGACGTGCTCGCCGCGGTGGGCGCGGTGGAGCGGGCGCTGCTCGCCGCTGGCCACCGCTCCGAGCCCGGCGCCGCCGTCGCCGCCGCCCAGGCCTCCCTCGTCTCGGGCTGAGGCCGCGCCCCTCGGGCCTTCCCGACGCCCTGGAAGATTCCGTGCATGGCCAGACCTGGCCGGTGGCTCCTTCCTCAAGGAGCCATGACGTCCCAGGATTCCAGGAGCGCGGAATTTTGATTCGACAACAGCATAAAAATATGAGAAGGTTGCCATCCCGGAAGTGGGGGGAATCGGGTCATCCCGGAAGTACCTGCCAGATTCACCGGTGGAGTGTTTCCGAGACAGACCCGGAAGGGCCCCTCGGGGGAGAGACCATGCACGTGGGCACGGAAGCGAGCGCGAGTGGAGCGGCCTGGGAGCTGGAGCTGCGACGCCTGGCCGCGAGCGAAGAAGACACGGCGCGAGGGATGTTCTTCCAGGGCACCCTGGACGTGGTGGGTTTCCTGGGCGGAGAGGGCGCCGTGGCCCGTTGCAAGGGCGTGGCGGGCCTGTGGGAAATCAACCCCGACCATATGTACCCCATCAGCCGCTACCTGCGGATGACGACCACGGCGGCGCGGCTGCTGGCGCCCCAGCTGGACGGCTTCGAGGGGGTGCTGCGGCGCATCGGCATGCAGGCCACGGTGGACTTCCTGGCCTCCACGTTCGGCCGGGACTTGATGCAGATGGCGAATGGCAGCCCGCGGAAGCTTCTGCAGTCGCTGGGTGACGGGTACCGCGTGGCGGTGAGCTACGGCGAGCGCTACCCGCTGTGGACCGGGGAGAAGAGCGCGCGCTTCATCATGAAGCGCGACTTCATGCCCGCCGCGTACCACGAGGGCGTGCTCCTGGGCGTGCTGGAGTCCATCGGCGCGCAGAATGTCCGTGTGTACGGGCGGCAGGTGGCGCTGCTGGACAGCGAGTACGAGATGTCCTGGTCGTGAGAGGCTGAGCGCGAGCCGCGGCTCGGTTCGCGTCCAGCGTCGGGTTTCCGGAAAGGGTTGGTGGCAGCTGAACTCGTGGAGTACTCCGCTGATGGAGGCTCCATGCACACGCCCGCTCCCGCGCCGCGGCCGACCACCGCTCGGGACGCACCCCCACCTTTCACACCGAGGCGCCGCCACCTGCTCTTCAACGTGGAGCAACCCGGTACGAGTACCTCCAGACGCTGGAGCGCCGGGGCGTGGAGCAAGGCCCCTCTACGTTGACGCTCTGGGAAGAGGGCGCCCGGAACCCAGTCATCCTCAGCAGCATCATCTTTCCCTGACGCGAGGCCGGAGTGCCCTGGCGGCCTTGGGGGCTCGTCGGGATTGGCTTCGCGGTGGTTCACCTCCTCGGGAGCGGTACTCGGGCGGCAAGGAGATTGGCTCGGCCCGCGGGACGCTCGCGGCCACGCAGCCGGCGGCACGGTGATGCCGGAGTCGGCGCCCACACTGGAGTCTCGGGTAGGAATTTCCCCGGTATTTTCGTACCTCTGGTGAGTCAGGAATCCCCCAGGGGTGCGTTTTTGTCGGATGGCATAAGGCATTGATTCTGCTCGGGCTTTTCCCTGGCGGCGGCCATGGGGCAGGCCCTCTTTCTGTCATCCCGGAAACTCCTGCGTGAAGCCTCCGACAATGTGGGCACATCCCCCCACTTGTGCGAGCAGGTGAGCGCCATGTCCCTCTGGTCCAAGGTCAAGAAGTCCCCCGTTCTGAACAACCGCTACACCCGCATCGTGAAGGAGGACGTCCAGAAGACGGCCCAGGCCATCAAGGAGCGGGACCCGAAGAAGCTGGCGAAGCTCCCCGGCGAGTACCTGAGCGACCCGGGGCGGTTCCTGAGCGCGGGGGCCCAGCATCTGGGGCAGGGCGTGGACAAGCTGGACAAGCTCAAGCTCAAGGCCGTCGATTCCGCGGCGAGCGTGGCCCAGCGGGGAATCGACAAGTTTTCAGAGACCTCCGTCGGGCAGTCGACGGCCGGGAAGCTCATCACCCGGGGCGCGAGCGGCGCGACCGAGGCTGCACGGCGGGGAGCTCACTTCCAGGTGGGCCTGGAGACGGGCGTGCTGAAGTCCGTGACGGGGACGCTGGACCTGCTGGGCGGTGTGCAGCAGGTCACCTTCAACACAGACACCCAGAATCAGTTCAAGGACCACGTGAAGCAGTTCGGGACGAAGCTGAAGTCGGGGACGCTGGCGTATGTCGATGACCCCGGGAAGGCCTTCTCCAACTCCGTGGACGCGGTGAAGAACAGCGAGGCGTGGAAGAAGGCGAAGGAAGACCCCGAGCACGCCCTGGGGGCCTTCATCGGTGAGACCGTCGGGGTTCCTGCTCCTGGCGCCTCGGGCCTCAACATCCTGTCCAAGACGGCGCGCACGGCCAAGACGGTGTCCACCGTGGTGAAGCACGCCGACGACGTGTCGAAGTGGACGAAGGTCGGCACCAAGGTGGAGGAAGGGGCGAAGAACGCGCCTCGGCCTCCAAAGACTGCCGCCGGTGAGGGCGGTGCGGGGAAGCCTCCCAAGAGCCGGCCGGAGGGAGTCTCCGAGCCGGGGGACACGCGCCCGGATGGCATCCCCCTTCCGGCGGGGGCCACCCGGCCGGATGGAATCACCCGGCCGAAGACGAGAGAAGAAATCATCAATGATGGCGTCAGGGCGCTCGAGGAGGGGGATTTCAACCCGGATGCGACCGGGCAGCTCTATCACTCATCGTTCTCCCCTGCGCTGGATGGGATTGAGGAGGCTGGCGGCCTCCTGCCCGCGACTCGACTGGAGGCAGAGGGCATTCCGCGAAAGTCTGGCGAGGGCCCCCAGTACAGTGGCATCGATAGTGAAAAGCCTTTCATCTCAATGGGCCAGGGTCCGGATGGGCTGGGGACAGCTCACGCGTACTCGGATCTGTATCAACTCTCCAGTCGTTACAACCCCTCCAGGCTGAGCGACACGGACCTGACCAACGAGATTTCCAAGTACAAAGACCTGCTCTCGCGCAAGTGGCCCGAGGAGCCCACGGGACACCCACTGGTCACGGAAAAGAAGGCGCAAACACGGCTTCGTCAGCTCGTGGCAGAGCAGACCCGCCGCACGAGGATGCCGGACGACGAGCGTCCGTATCCGGTCCTGTTCGAGTTCGATGGAGCCAGGGTTCCTTCCGAGCGCGTCAGCAACCTTCCGGGCGAGGTCAAGGTTCACCAGAAGGCGGACCTCGAGAACCTGAAGAGGGTCTTCGTCCCGGCCGACAAGGTCGCGGAGGTTCAGGCGCGACTGGAACGCACGCTCGGGAGCAATCACGATGTCCAGGTCGTTCCCCTGGAGTCACTGGACCGGGGCATTCCGTCTGGCAGTGTTCCGGCAGCCAGCCGCGAGCGGGTTCGGGAGGGGCTGCTTGCGCATGAGCAGCTCATCGAGATTTTGTACGGCGAGAAGCTGACGTCGTTGCCCCCCAGGTAGTCTCGTCACCCAAGAGCAAGAACATGAGCCTTGTCATCAAAGCGACTCCCAAAGCCAGTCCGTACTATCCGAGGGGCGAGACCGCGAAGATCACCTTCGAGCACGGGCGAATCCTGGTCGAGTGCAAGGAGTCGGAGACCCACGAGCTCCTCAGCGGCATGTTGGCCAACCAGTTGTTCGTCCAGGGGCGGGGGTTCCCCCTGCTTCGCCGCGGCGAGAACGGGGCCCTGGTCGTGAATCCGGAGACGAAGCGCTACGAGCTCGAGGGCTACGTCAGGCTCGATGACACTCCGGAGCGGGTGCTGCGCGCCATCCAGGATGGGCTCGAAGCCACGGACCAGTTCGAGGTTGCCCTCACCAACGAGGCCTGAATCACCCAGTGCGAGCCACGGGGCTGTGCCTGGCCCCGTGGCTCGGAAGTCCGCTCGAAGGGCGATGCCCGGTGAGCATCTCGAGTGAGGTGCTGGTGGAGGCAGGGCACACGCCAGAGGTCGCGAAGGGCCCCTTCACGCTGACGTTCTGGGAAGCGGACACCCGGAACCCTGTCGTCCTGAGCAACATCACCTTTTCGTGACACGGGACCCGGCGTGTCATGTAAATTTGTAGTGCAGATACTTCTGTTTCTGGGTTGCGGGTAGTGCCTCTTGGGCTCAACCGTACCGACGGGCAATTGAGCGAACTGTGAGTGGTGTGTTCTCTCTCGTATCGCCTCACACCCCCAAGGGAACACCCATATGCCAGCGATTACGCCGCTTCCCGCTCCGCCGACCGCGCCCCCCAGTCTGCCGTCCAATACCGTGAGGCTCTACCAGGACGCCAGCTGGTCGAGTTCGTCCTACTCGTTCAACGTCAATGATTACACCAAGGACAAACGCCAATCCATCTCCGGGACGAACATGCAGGACAAGTCGACCTGGATTGCGTTCAATCTCCCGCTGGGAACCGTCGTCACCATGATGGACAACTTTGTCGCCCCGGCCGACGGCAACGTCTTCAACCTCAAGGACTGCGGCAGGGTGGTCGACCTCGTGGGAACTGGCCGGACCGAGGCCGTGGCGCTCTCGCAGGTCAACATGAATGATTGCATTTCGGCCTGGTACTGGCACACGCCCGACCTGAGCCTCGGCGGTGTCGAGCTCTACCAGGATGCCGACTTCAAGGGGAACCGCACGGTCCTGTTCCTCTCGGAGTGGAACGCGAGGACGGTCCACTCGCTGTCGGGCTGGTACATCCATGACCGTGCGAGCTCCGCGCGCTGGCCGTCGCTGTATGACGCACAGACGGTCTCGTTGTTCGCCAACAGCGACGGCACGGGGGTGAGCTACGAGAACATCAAGGCCTGGGGCAGCTTCTCGCAGTTGGCCAATTTCAAGGAGGTGAGCTTCAACGACGCCCTCTCCAGCTTCTCGTGGAACAACCTCATCCCGAAGCAGGAGATCGTCGCCCCGGTGATCGTCACGGTCCCGAACAGCGGCGGGAAGAGCCTGTCGACACATCAGACTGCGACGAACAACAGTCCCGAGGTGCAGACGCAAACCATCACGCTCACCAACACGAACGAACAGACGACCACGGTGACGATCACCAACCAGTACACCGCGGGCATGGAGTTGGGCTATTCGGTCTCGGCCAAGGCGGGGCTCGGTGAGAATTCCGTCACCCAGGAGTGGACGCTCAAGGTCAGCTTCACCTACTCGCGCACAGAGACCTCGACGCTGACCAAGACGCAGACCACGGCGCTCACGGTCTCGCAGGTGTTCAACGTGCCCCCCTACAGCATCGCCCAGGCGACGCTCTTTGTGCAGCTGGGTCAGTTGCCTCCGAACACGACGTACAGGACCACGGCCGAGCGCTGGTATGACGTGGACCTCAAGGGAAGTACGTACGACCCCGCGAACGGCTGGTGGAGACGGACGGAGTTCGTCACCCTGCAGATGGGCGGAACCCTGGCTGTCAATTCGAACCTGGTCGTCGAGACGTCTCCGATTCCCCAGGCCACCGAGCAGTAGCTTCTCGCTCTCCTCGCCGTCGCCGCCTCGTGGCTCGAACGAGGTGGCGATGGGGATGCGTGGCCGTGTCCGATGTCGGCCGCCGGGGGGAGCCGATGCACAGATGAGGAGCGGCGCACCGGGGCGATGCGTGCTCGCGGGTGGTCCGTCATCGCCACGCGGATGTGCCACGACAGGTGAGTGGTTTGAATGGCCACTCCGGCAGCCGGCTGCATGCGGGGCCTCTTCTCATCGAGGGGCACATGCGTCCGCACTGGCTCGCGGCGCTGCTGTTGTTGTCATTGGGTACCGGGTGCGCCACGTCGCGCGTGGTGCGCCTGGACACTGGGTCTCGCTCCATCGTCATCACTCCGCACGAGGAGGACGGGGTCCGGCTGGAGGCCATCGAGCTCGACGATGACGAGTTCGAGGAATCTGTCGCGCAACTGGCTCGGGATGTGAGGCCCTTCCGCCATCCGCTGCGGGAAACGCGCGAGCTCTTTGGTGTCCCATCCCGTGGAGGCGTGTACCAGTACGAGCTCCGCACGCGGCGGCTTCTTCCTCAGGGGGCCGAGGACGAAGACGGTCCGCACCTGCTGGAGTCCTACGTGGATGATGCGCTGACGCGTGCCTACGGCCAGTGGTGCCAGCGCAAGAATCAGCCCGGTGACTGCCTGCGCCTGCTGGACGAAGGCCCGCTGCTGGCCAGCGATGGCAAGTACACGCTGGCCATGGCCATCGCGATGGATTCGGTGTGGGACGAGACTGTCGAGGCGCTGGAGGACATGGCGGACCCCAATGCCATCCGGGCCACGCTCACCGCCTCAGTCACGATGTACCTGCTGTTGTGGGCAATGCCCGAGCCGCTGAGTAAGGGCGTCGCCGCGACGTTGACGGCACTGGCCATCGCCTACCTGGGCGTGGACACGGTGTGGAGCCTCATCGACGGGTGGCTGACGCTGGTGCGCGAGGTGGACCGGGCCACCTCCTTCGCGCAGCTCAGTGACGCGGGCGAGGCGTACGGCGAAGTTCTCGGAGAGAACGCGGCGCGCATCTTCGTGATGCTGGCGACGGCGGCCATCGGCAACACGGCGGGGCTGGCGGCGAAGGCATCGGGACTGCCCGGCTCGGCGCAGGCGGCGCTCGCGGTGGAGTCACAGGCAGGCGTCCGGTACGTCGCGGTGGGCGGAGTGCGGTCCGTGGCGATGACGGCGGAGGGCTTCACGATTGCGCTGGCGCCCAACGCGCTGGCCATGGCGGAGCAGGGAGTCAGTGGCGGGAAGAGCCAGTCCCATCACCTCGCCACGAACAAGAACAGCGTCTCCGCCGCACGTGGCGGGCCATGGACTCCGGAGTTCAGACGAATCTTCAGAAGGGCCGGCATGGAGTTGGAGGACCCCGAGAACATCGTGGATGTTCCAGGCCACAAGGGGCCTCATCCTCGGGAGTACCATGAGCTGGTTTTCAGGCGGCTGAACGACGCGACAAGGTCATGCCGCACAGTACACGCATGCCGCAAAGCGCTGATTGATGCGCTCAGGGAACTGGCCGAGGAGGCCATCACACAGGGGACAGAGATCAACAAACTTCTAACGCAAGGCAAGTAGCGATAGGGGCGCATCATGCCGAGACGATTCTTCGATCTTGCCGAGAACATGCAGTCCGGAAACTGGGATTTGGGAGACCCGCTGGATGAAAAGGGCCAGGAGGTTGAAGACCCGTGGATGTTCAGGGCCGGGCAGGCCATTCATGTCCGGGGTCGTCTGACGATACCCGTAGATGCGCCAGGGCGGCGCCTGGACTTCTGCACCGCGGGCATCGGCGTGACGCCGATTGTCCACGTCAGGGTGGCCACCATTTTCGCGGAGCTGGCCCCAGACGACGTGCAGCTCGTTCCTGTCGATATCCAGGGGCAACCGGACCAGTACCTCCTCCTCGTGGCCACGAAGCTCATCCGCTGCATCGATGACAAGGCCTCCAGAGAGGTGCGCTATTGGACGCCGGAGCACGGGCAACCCGAGAGGGTGGGTGATTACCGGTCGGTATCGGGCATGCGCATCGACCCGTCCAAAGTGGGGGATGCCAAGGTGTTTCGCACCCGGGGCTGGGACATCGCCCTCATCGTCCACGAGGACATCAAGAACGCGCTGGAACGCGCCAGGGTCACGGGCGTGAAGTTCACCGAAGTCTGACCGGGCCCCCCGAGCCCGCCCGCCTGCCCCACGACACGGGCACCGAGCCCCGTCCCGCCTCCGCGCCACATCCACCGTCCCCGCCTCATCCACGCCGGACACGTGCGCATGTTGGGAGTGAGCCCACCTGCCCGCTTCCAACGTCCGTCGTGGCCTACCTCGACCCGAACCGTTTCCGTCACCTGTTGCTGCGCTCCGTGGCGCTGCCCACGGTGCTGGGGGCAATGCTCGCGGTGCTCCTCTTCTGGGAGGTCCGCCAGCTCCTCCACGCGGACGAGTCCGCGGACCGCTCCGACGCGGTGCTCGCCCAGGCCGTCCAGGTGCGCCAGCTCCTCATCGACCGCGAGACGGGCCTCCGCGGCTTCCTCCTCACCGGCAACTCCCGCTTCCTCGAGCCCTACCACGTCGCGGGTGAACGCCTCCCGGACGCCATCCGCCAGCTGGAGTCGCTCGTGTCGGACTCTCCGGACCAGCAGGCCCGCGTCTCGGAGCTGCACCGCCGTCAGGCATCCTGGGAGTCCTTCGCCGACGAGGAGCTGCGGAACTTCAATAACGGCGGGAACTGGCTGAAGCCGGTCGCCGAGGGAGAGGGCAAGCGCCGCATGGACAGCCTGCGCCAGCTCCTCGACGAGCTGGCCGCCACGGAGCGCGGGCGGGCCAACGCCCGGGGTGCCCTCGCCGAGCGCCAGGCGCGGATGGTCCTCTGGGGTGGCGCCGCCTGGCTGCTCGTGCTCGGGGCGCTGCTGGCCTGGATGGGACGGCGCCAGCTCGTCGCACTGTCGAGCGACTACGAATCCCTGCTCGCGAAAGCCCAGGCCCAGGCCGATGCCCTGCGCGCCAGCGAGGCCCGCCTGGAGCAGCGCGTGGCCCAGCGCACCCAGGAGCTCACCGTTGCCAACCGAGAGCTGGAGTCCTTCAGCTACTCCGTCTCCCACGACCTGCGCGCCCCCCTGCGCGCGGTGGACGGCTTCAGCCAGGCGCTGCTGGAGGACGAGGGCGAGCGCATCTCTCCCGAGGGCCACGAGCACCTCCAGCGCCTGCGCGCGGCGGCCACCCGCATGGGACAGCTCATCGACGACCTCCTGCGCCTCTCCCGCCTCACCCGCGCCGAGCTGCGCCAGGAGCCCGTGGACCTGAGCGCCCTCGCCCGCGAGGTGGCGGACGGCCTGAAGCGCGCCGAGCCCGGGCGCGACACGACCTTCGACATCGCTCCCGGTCTCCAGACGCATGGGGACGCCCGGCTGCTGCGCGTCGTGCTGGAGAACCTGCTCGGCAATGCCTGGAAGTTCACCAGCCAGCGCTCCGGGGCCCGCATCGAGTTTTTCGTCGAGTCGCGGAACGGGCACCCCCATTACTGTGTCCGCGACAACGGCGTGGGTTTCGACATGGCGTACGCGAGCAAGCTCTTCTCCCCCTTCCAGCGGCTGCATCGCCCCAGCGAGTTCCCCGGCACGGGTATCGGGCTCGCCACCGTGCAGCGCATCATCCACCGCCATGGCGGAGACATCTCCGCGGACGCCGTGCCCGACGGCGGGGCCACCTTCCGCTTCACCCTGGAGGCGTCGCACCCATGACCGAACTGGAACGCCCCATCCTCCTCGTGGAGGACAATCCGGATGACGTGGACCTGACGCTTCGCGCCTTCAAGCGCGCGGGCATCACCCGGCCCGTGGACGTGGCGCGGGACGGCGTGGAGGCGCTCGACTACCTGCAAGGCACGGGCGCCTTCGCGGCTCGCGCCAACCAGCCGCTGCCGGTGGTGGTGCTGTTGGACTTGAAGCTGCCGCGCATCGACGGCCACGAGGTGCTGCGTCGCATCCGCTCGGAGGCGCGCACCCGGCTGCTGCCGGTGGTCATCCTCACCTCGTCGGTGGAGGAGACGGACCTGGTGCGCGGCTATGGCGGCGGCGCCAACAGCTACGTGCGCAAGCCGGTGAGCTACACGGAGTTCGTGGAGGCCGCGCGCCAGTTGGGCCTGTACTGGCTGGTGCTCAACCACGAGCCGCCCCTGGTGCTTCCTCCCGGGACGGCGGGATGAGGCCGCTGCGGCTGCTGGTGGTGGAGGACAACCCGGATGACGAGGCGCTGGTGCTCCTGGAGCTCCGGCGCAACGGCTTTCGTCCGGAGTCCCTGCGCGTGCAGACGGCGGAGGAGATGCGGCGGGCGCTCGCGGGCGCGGACTTCGACGTCATCCTCTCCGACTTCTCCATGCCCGCCTTCACCGCGCTGGATGCGCTGAAGGTGCTCCAGGAGACGGGGCGGGACATCCCCTTCATCGTCGTGTCCGGCAGCATCGGCGAGGGCGAGGCGGTGGACGCCATGCGCGCCGGGGCGCGCGACTACTTCGCCAAGGACCGGCTGGTGCGGCTGGGCGCCGCGGTGGAGCGCGAGCTGGTGGAGGCCCGGGCCCGGCGCGAGCGCATGCGCTCGGAGCTGGACCGGGCGCTGCTGGCGCTCGCCAGCGAGGTGCTCTCCGAGCCGGAGGACCTGGACGAGCGGCTGCGCCGGCTGGTGTGGCTGCCGGTGCCAAAGGTGGCGGACTGGTGCACGCTGCGCGTGTACGAGAAGGGGGCCGAAGGCCTGCGGCTCGTGGCGCTGGCGCACCCGGACACGTCGCGGGCGGCGCGCATGTGGGCGGCGGACCAGCGCACTCCGCTCACGGTGGACATGGACTTCGGGCCGGCGCGGGTGCTGGCCACCGGCGAGCCGGAGCTGGTGGAGGATGCGCTGGCGCGGCCCCGTCCCATCTCCCACGACTCGGAGTACCGGCAGCTCTTGCGCGAGCTGGGCTTCCGCTCGGCGGTCCACGCGCCCCTGCGAGGTCGCTCCGGCGTGCTGGGCGTGCTGTCGCTGGCCATGGACGGCCCGCGGCGCCTGGGACGCGAGGATTTGTCACTGGCGAACGAGCTGGCCCGGCGCGCGGGCCTGGTGCTGGAGAACGCGCGCCTCTTCCGCGAGGTGCAGGACGCGGTGCGCCTGCGCGACGAGTTCCTCACCGTGGCCGCGCACGAGCTGCGCACGCCGCTCACCACGCTGCGCCTGCAGCTCGGCTCGCTGCAGCACCACGCCCGGGAGAACCACCTCGCGCCCGAGCTGGCGACGCGGCTGGAGCGCAGCATGCGCCAGGTGCGGCGGCTGGGCACGCTGGTGGAGTCGCTGCTGGACGTGTCCCGGCTCACCAGCGGAGAGACAGGCCTGTCCCCGGAGCGCTTCGACTTGACGGAGGCGGTGCGCGCGGTGGTGGAGCGCTACGGCGCGGAGGCGGAAAGCGTGGGCTGTGAGCTGCGCCTGTCCGCGCGGCCCGGGCCGTGGGGCCGGTGGGACCGCGGGCGGGTGGAGCAGGCGGTGGCGGCGCTGGTGTCCAACGCGCTCAAGTTCGGTCCGGGCAAGCCGGTGGAGGTGGAGGTGACGCGGGAGGGGCCGGTGGGCCGGGTGCGCGTGCTCGACAGGGGCATCGGGATTCCGGAGGACCAGCTGGAGCGCATCTTCGAGCGCTTCGAGCGCGCGGTAAGCTCGCGCTCGTACGGAGGGCTGGGGCTGGGGCTGTACCTGGCGAGGCGGGCCGCGGAGGCCCACGGAGGCCGCGCCTGGGCGGAGACACGGGAGGGTGGCGGAGCGCGGTTCACCCTGGAGCTGCCGTTGGAGAAGGAGGAGCGTGCGTGAGCCGGCCGTTGCTGGTGGTGGACGACGACGCGGATTTGCGCGAGGCCCTGGAAGAGGTGCTGCGCGACGCGGGCTACGAGGTGCGGGGGGCCAGCAATGGCAAACATGCCCTGGAGGTGCTGGGCGCCATGCCCGTGCTGCCGGGACTGGTGCTGCTGGACATGATGATGCCGGTGCTGGACGGAGGCGGCTTCGCGCGCGCCATGCGCCAGGTGCCCCAGTGGCACGACATCCCCGTGCTCGTCTTCTCCGCGTCCGCGAACGCCCGGCAGGTGGCCGAGGAGATTGGCGCGTGTGGCCACCTGCGTAAGCCCGTGGACGTGGACACGCTCGTTGCGGCCGTTCGCAAACACATGAGGGCCTGAGCCCGCACGGACAGTCCGCGCGAATTGACGGTGCGGTGAGTCGATTGGTAAGGGGTTACTTAACACCCACCCATCCACCGGAGGACGAATGCACTTCAACGCGCTGACACTGCTCCTGGTTCAGCTCATCGTCATCATCGGGGTCTCGCGGCTCATTGGCCGGGGGGCGCGCTGGCTGGGCCAACCGCTGGTGATTGCCGAGGTGGTGGCGGGCATCCTTCTGGGCCCGTCGCTCCTCGGCTGGGTCGCGCCGGGACTGATGACGACGCTGTTCCCCGCGTCGTCAATGCCGGCGCTGACCATGCTCAGCCAGGTAGGCCTGGTGCTGTTCATGTTCCTCATCGGCCTGGAGCTGGACCCGCGGATGTTGAAGGGGCGGGGGCACTCGTCGGTGGCCATCAGCCACACGAGCATCATCGTCCCCTTCGCGCTGGGCGCGGCGGCGGCGGCGCTGTGGCTGTACAAGAGCCTGTCGGACCCGTCGGTGCCGTTCTCCTCGTTCGTGCTCTTCATGGGCGTGGCGATGAGCATCACCGCCTTCCCGGTGCTGGCGCGCATCCTCACCGAGCGCGGGCTGCTCCAGTCGAAGGTGGGCACGGTGGCCATTGCCTGCGCCGCGGTGGATGACGTGACGGCGTGGTGCCTCCTGGCCTTCGTCGTCTCCATCGTCCGCGCGTCGGACCTGGCGCACGCGGCGATGACCACGCTCTTCGCCGTGCTCTACATCGGCTTCGTGCTGATGGTGGTGAAGCCCTTCCTCGCGCGGCTGGGCGCCCGGGTGGCGAGCCGCGAGGGGCTGACGCAGAACGTGGTGGCGGGCACGCTGGTGCTGCTGCTGGCGTCGGCGTGGGTGACGGAGCTCATCGGCATCCACGCGCTCTTCGGCGCGTTCCTCTTCGGCGCCGTCATCCCCAAGGAGGGTGGGCTGGCGGAGGCGCTCGCGGAGAAGCTGGAGGACGTGGCGGTGGTGTTGCTGTTGCCCGTCTTCTTCGCCTTCAGCGGGCTGCGCACGCAGATTGGCCTGCTCAACAGCGTGGAGGCGTGGGCCACGTGCGGCGTCATCATCCTGCTGGCGGTCCTGGGCAAGTTCGGCGGCAGCGCGGTGGCGGCGCGGCTGACGGGCATGCGCTGGCGCGAGGCGGGCGCGGTGGGCGTGCTGATGAACACGCGCGGGCTGATGGAGCTCATCGTGCTCAACATCGGCCTGGACCTGGGCGTCATCTCGCCGCAGCTCTTCACGATGATGGTCATCATGGCGCTGGTGACGACGTTCATGACCACGCCGCTGTTGCGCTGGTTCTACCCGACGGAGGAACTGGCCAAGGACCGGTACCTCCCGCAGGCGGCGCCGGAGCCGGGCCCATCACCCTACAGCGTGCTGATGTGCGTGTCGCACGGGCAGGCGGGCCCGGGCATGGCGTCCGTGGCGCGGTCGCTGGTGGGCGGGGAGAAGTCGCAGATGCACGCGCTGCACCTGGTGTCGCCCGAGCGCGCGCCGCTGGTGCTGCAGGCGGAGAAGAGCTCTCCGTCGGAGAGCGCGCTGGCGCCGCTGCTGGGCCGGGCGGAGAAGCTGGGGCTGGCGGTGCGGCCACTGTCCTTCGTGTCGGCGGAGCCCGCGGCGGACATCGTGCGCACGGCGCAGGCGCGGCGCGCGGACCTGGTGCTGCTGGGGTGGCACAAGCCGCTGTTCAGCCAGACGGTGCTGGGCGGCACGGTGCACGAGGTGATGGAGGCGGCGAGCGGCACGGTGGCGGTGCTGGTGGACCGGGGGCTGACGGACGTGAAGCGCGTGTTGGTGCCGTTCATCGGCAGCCGGCATGACCGGGCGGCGCTGAGGCTGGCGCGGCGGATGATGCGGCAGGCGGGCGCGGAGGTGACGGTGCTGCACGTGACGTCGGACCTGGGCGGCAGCGGCGCGCGGGCGCAGGTGGAGGAGCTCTTCCCCTCGGAGGAGGGGGGCGTGCGGCTGAAGGTGGTGCGCCACGAGGCGCCGGACGAGGCCGCGCTGGAGGAGGCGCGCAACGGGTACGACCTCATCGTGGTGGGCGTGGGCGCGCAGTGGGGCCTGGAGGACAAGCTGTTCGGCCTGCACCGCGAGCGCATCGTCCGCGACGCGCCGGGCTCGCTGCTCGTCGTCCGGGACCCGGAGCCCGTCACCGTCGCCGAGGTCGCCACCGAGGAAGCGGGCGACGCGGAGGCTGCACTGCCCGCGAGGAGCTGAGAGCGCGCGTCATGCATCTGGGCGCTACATTGAGGCTCTTGCGCGTGGACGCGGGCGTGTCCCTGAGGGACATGGCCCGGCGCATCGGCGTGTCGAGCGCGTACCTCAGCCGCGTGGAGAACGGAGTCGACGCGCCACCCACGGCCGAGCGACTGGACGCCATTGCCCGCGAACTGGACGTGCCGCCCGCGCTGCTGATGGACGTGGCCCAGCGCGTGAGCCCGTACGTCGCGGGCTACCTGGAGGAGGTGCCCGGCGCGGGGACGCTCTTCCTCGAAATCGCTCGGCGGCGGCTGTCGGGCGCGCAGCTCGCGAAGGTGCGTGCCTTCCTGGACGCGGAGTTCCCCGTGCGCGCCGAGCGCGGTGACTCACCGGTGCCGCCACTGGCCCCGCTGCTGGCCCCGGAGCGCATCGTCGTGCACCTGTCCTGCGCGGGCTGGGACGACGTGCTGGACGTCATCGCCGGGCGTCTGTCCGCGTCGCTGCCGGGCGCCGACGCGGGCGCGCTGGTGGACGAATTCAAGCGTCGGGACGAGGAGTCCTCCTGCGCCGTGGGCGGAGGTGTGGCCGTGCCGCACGCCGTCCTGTCGGGCGCGGCCCCCGTGGCGGCCCTGGTGACGTTGGCGAAGCCGCTCAAGGTGGACACGCCGGACGGCCAGCCCCTGCGGCTCGTGGTGGCCACGGTGGACGGCGGGCGAAGCAATGCCCGGCTCGTCCGCCTCGCGCACGTGGCGCGACTCGCCGCTCACGGCCTCGCGGACCCGTTGCTCGCCGCACGGCAGCCGCGCGAGGTGCTCTCCGTCCTCGAAGAGCTGGAGTCGCTGCGCTGAACGCTCAGCCCGCCCGGTACACCCAGTTCACCCAGCCGCCCAAGTCGCGGTAGCCCAGCCGCTGGTACATGCCCTTCGCCTGCGGCGTGGCCTGGAGCACGGACGCCACCATGCCCCGGGCCCGCGCTCCGGCGAGCAGCCCGTGCATGACCTCCGACGCCAGCCCGCGTCCCCGGGCCTCCGGCGCCGTGGCCACCATGAACACGCCCGCCGTGTCCCCCACGTCGTGCGCGAAGCCACACGCCAGCGGGCGGCCCGCCTCGCACGCCAGCAGCGTGTGTACCGGCATCGGAGGCCCGTGCTTCCACACCTCCAGGGTGCCGCTCCACTCGCCCCAGACGGCCATGTTGAGCGCCACCAATTCGGCCAGCGTCTCGGGCCGCACCAGGGGCATTGAAGGCGGCACGTCCGGCACCTCCTCCAGCACCAGGCCCATGGCGTCCGAGAGGTGCTCGTCGGGCCGGTAGCCCGCGCTCCCCAGCACCCGCCCGCCCGCCTCCGCTCCGGGCGGCACCACCACGCGCCACGCGGGCGCGCCCTGGCTCCGGAAGAACTCCTCCAGCGCGGGCAGCGCGGCGGCCAGTGCCTCCGCGTCCCGGAAGTACGCCTGCTGGAAGTGCAATTCCGTCGGCAGGGTGGGCAGGCAGAAGGCGTCCACGCCCGGCAGTCCCAGGTGGCTCAGTTGCCCCTGTTCTCGCTGCAGGTGTCGGAAGGCGATGACGTGGGTGAGAAGTCGCGTCGTCAGTTCGGCATTCGTCATGGGCCGTCGTGGAGCGTAGAACACCCCACCGCGCAAAAGCGCGCACCGGAAGCGCGGTGCGGGTAGGGTGCGCGAACGCCCATGAGCAGCCCGCGCTTCTACGCCTTCGACCCTCGCGCCACCCGCATCGGTCTCTTCCTCGGGGCCTGTGTCCTGGCGGTGCTCACCGCCTGGGCCGTGGCCGACGCCCGCTCTGGCGCGGGCACCCAGGCCATGGCCCGCGCCGGCGTCTCCGCGGGCCTCATGCTCGCCTTCCTCGTCGCCTTCCACCGTCTGCGCCCCCGCTCCGGCTGGGGCGTCACCGTGGACGCGCGAGGCGTCCGCGTGGCCCGCCCCTTCACGAAGAGCGAGCTCGATTTGCACTGGGGCCAGATTGATTCCGTGCGCCGGCTCGGCCGGAGGGGGAACGTGCTCGGGCTGTTCCTCAAGGAAGAGGGAAGGGTGCTCGTCACGCGGCATCTCTTCGCCCGCCGGGCTGTTTTCGATGAGTTGATCGCCGCGCTGGAGGCACGTCTTCCACCGCCGCGTTTCGATGCCTGAAACCCCGCATTCCGGGGTCGGCTGTCCGAGGGGGCGGCCGAGCGAAATTCATGAGTGTTTACGCAGCCTTGCAACGCCTCACCGACCTTGTTCGGTGGGGCCCGAAATGGTAGGCACAAGCCTGTTTCAAGGCTCCTTTTCCCAAGGACAGCTTCACATGGAAAAGACCCCCGCTACCGGCGCAGCGGTCGCCCCGCCGCCCGTGGAGTATGGGACTGAAAGCATCACCAAGCTCGAGGGCCGCGAAGCGGTCCGGAAGCGCCCCGGCATGTACATCGGCGATACCATGACCTACGGGCTCCACAAGCTCGTGTACGAGGTCGTGGACAACTCGGTGGACGAGGCCCTGGCGGGGCACTGCACGGACATCGAGGTGGTCATCCACGTGGATGGCTCCCTGAGCGTGCAGGACAACGGCCGCGGCATTCCCGTGGGTCCGCACCCGGACCCGAAGTTCAAGGGCAAGGACACGCTGGAAATCGTCCTCACGGAGCTGCACGCCGGCAGCAAGTTCGGCAACGGGGCCTACAAGGTCTCCGGCGGCCTGCACGGCGTGGGCGTCACCTGCGTGAACTTCCTCTCCGAGTGGTTCAAGGTCCGCGTCCAGACCAAAGGCAAGGTCTACGAGCACTCCTACGAGCGCGGCATCCCCACCGGCCCGGTGCAGGAGGTGGGCACCACCGACAAGCGCGGCACGTACATCGCCTTCAAGCCGGACACCACGGTGATGGAGACGGTGGACTTCAACTTCGAGACGCTCAGCCAGCGCCTCCGTGAGCTGGCGTTCCTCAACGCCGGCCTGCACATCACCGTCCGCGATTTGCGCACGAACAAGGAGCACGAGTTCAAGTTCGACGGCGGCATCTCCTCGTTCGTGGAGTACCTCAACAAGTCCAAGGAGGTGCTGCACGACAAGCCCATCGGCTTCAAGGCGGAGAAGGAAGGCGTCACGCTCGAAATCGCGATGCAGTGGAATGACGGCTACGACGAGCGCATCTACACCTTCGCGAACAACATCAACACCCACGAGGGTGGCAGCCACCTGTCCGGCTTCAAGGCCGCGCTCACGCGCACGCTGAACAGCTACGCGGAGAAGGGTGGCCAGTGGAAGGACCTCAAGGAGACGCCCACCGGCGAGGACGCCCGCGAGGGCCTGTCCGCGGTCATCTCCGTCAAGCTGCCCAACCCGCAGTTCGAGGGCCAGACGAAGACGAAGCTGGGCAACAGCGAGGTGAAGGGGCTCGTCGAGCAGATGGTGAACGACCAGCTCGCCACCTTCCTCGAGGAGACGCCGATGGTCGCCAAGAAGGTCGTGGCGAAGATTGGCGACGCCTGCCGCGCCCGCATCGCCGCTCGCAAGGCGCGTGAGACGGTGCGCCGCAAGGGCGTGCTGGACGGAGGTGGGCTCCCCGGCAAGCTCGCGGACTGTCAGAGCCGCGACCCGAACGAGAGCGAGCTCTACATCGTCGAGGGTGACTCCGCAGGTGGCTCCGCGAAGCAGGGGCGCGACCGTCGCAACCAGGCCATCCTCCCGCTGCGCGGCAAGATTCTGAACGTCGAGAAGGCGCGCTTCGAGAAGATGCTGACGAGCGCCGAAATCGTGACGCTGATTACGGCCCTGGGCACGGGCATCGGCGCGGAGGACTACGACCCGGAGAAGGCGCGCTACCACCGCATCATCCTGATGACGGACGCCGACGTGGACGGCAGCCACATCCGCACGCTGCTGCTCACGTTCTTCTTCCGCCAGATGCCGGAGCTGCTCCAGAAGGGGTACCTCTACATCGCGCAGCCGCCGCTCTACAAAGTGACGCGCAACAAGAAGGACATGTACGTCAAGGACCAGCGCGCGCTGGACGAGTACCTCCTGCGCACGGGCTCCGAGCACTCGCGGGTGCTGACGCCCGGGGGCGAGCTGGGCGGCGCGGAGCTGAAGGCGCTCCTGGAGAAGGTGATTACGTACGAGGAGCGGCTGGAGAAGCAGTCCAAGCGCCGTGACGCGCGAGTGGTGGACGCACTGGTGCAGGCCACGCGGATGACGGCGGACACGCTGGCGGACGAGGCGGCCATCCAGGCGGCGGTGAAGGACGCCTACACCTACTTCGAGCGGCGCATGCCGGACGTGCTGGGCCGCGTGAAGCACGAGGTGGTGCAGGACCCCGAGCACCACACGAAGAAGCTGGTGTTCCGCACGGACGTGAACGGCGCCATGCGTGAGACGGTGTTCGACCACGCCTTCCTGTCGTCTCCGGAGTACGTGGACCTGGCGGCGCTGCGCGACGCCTTCGCGGCGCTGGGCAAGGCGCCGTACAAGGTGAAGGTGGATGGGGGCGAGGTGACGGCCTTCTCCGTGCAGGAGGTCCACGCCGCCATCCGCAAGGACGCGCAGAAGGGCCTGGGCCTGCAGCGCTACAAGGGTCTGGGAGAGATGAACCCGGAGCAGCTCTGGGAGACGACGATGAACCCGGCCACGCGCACGCTGCTCCAGGTGCGGGTGGAGGACGCGGTGGAGAGCGACGAAATCTTCTCGCTGCTGATGGGCGAGGCGGTGGAGCCCCGTCGCGAGTTCATCGAGCGCAACGCGCTCGACGTGCAGAACCTGGACATCTGAGCGTGTCGTGTCACCGTCCCCTCTCTCCTCGCGGGAGAGGGGGCGGTGTGGGTTGTCCCGCATCGAGAATGTGGGCCGCCCGGTCGAGCGGGTCGGCTCCCGGGAGGCACCGATGCTGGCCGCGCTGACGGTCGAGAACTTCAAGAGCTATCGCAAGGCGGAGCTGCCGCTGGCGGAGCTCACCGTGCTCATCGGGGCCAACGCTTCAGGCAAGAGCAACCTCATCGAGGCGCTGCAGTTCCTGTCGTGGCTTGCCCGTGGGCGGCGGCTCTCCGAAATCCTCTACGCGCTCAAGGAGCGGCAGATGGACGTCCGTGGGCCCATCGCGCGGCTGGCGTTCGGTGGTGTGAAGGTCTTCAAGCTCGGCTGCCGGATTCATTCCGAGCCTCATCACGGCATTGCCTTGCATGTGGCTATCGGCCTTCGAGAAGACGGTCTACACATCGAGCATGAAGTCGCCTTCGGCTTCGATGAAAAGTCAGAGGCGTCTCCCTTCCAAGACGGGAAGCTGCTGTATGAGGGGTTTGATTACAACGACTCGACTGCTCATTACGGTAGCGATGTTTCCGTCCGTTACAGCATCCTTGAGGCCGTCGGTTGGAGGGGGCAGATTGTTTGCTCGGGCCAGCAAGCCTTCTTCACACAGATGACCTCGCCAGCGCGTTTCGGGGGCGATCCAGGGGCACAGCACATCGCCCAGGCGGCGAAGCTGCTCCAGTCCACCCTGGAGTCCATCCTCTTCTTGGACCCGGTGCCACGCCGGATGCGCGAGTACAGCTTCACGGTGGACCGAATCCTCCAGGGTGACGGCTACAACCTGTCCGCCGTCCTGTATGACCTTTGCGAGCGGCAGCAGCGGAAGGCGCAGGTGCTGGACTTCGTGCGCGCCCTGCCCGAGCAGGACATCCTCGATGTGACCTTCCTCAAGACGCCGCGAGAAGAGGTCATGGTTCAGCTCACCGAAGGCTTCGGTGGGCAGGTCCGCACCTACGAAGCGGCGCTGCTCTCCGACGGCACCTTGCGTGTGCTCTCCGTGGCGGCAGCCCTGCTCTCCGTGCCCGAGGGCGCGCTCGTGGTCATCGAGGAGATCGACAACGGTGTGCATCCCACCCGGGCGAAGCTGCTGCTCGACAACATCCAGCGGGTTGCTCGGGAGAGGAAGCTGCGCGTGCTCCTCACGACGCACAACCCGGCTCTTCTCGACGCCATCCCCACCGATGCCATTCCCGACGTCGTTGCCTGCTATCGCGACCCGAAGGAGGGCGACAGCCGGCTGATGCCGCTGCGCGACCTGCCGGACTATCCGGAGCTGGTGGCACAAGGCCCCGTGGGGCAGCTCGTCACGCGCGGAGTCCTGGAGCGCTACCTCAAGCATCCGAAGACGCCCGAGGAGAAGGCGGCCCAGGCGCAGAAGGTCCTGGATATGCTCGAGACACCTCCGAGCGAACCGTGACCGTCTGCATCGTCGACACGAGCATCTTCTGCAACCTGCTCTCCGTGCCGAACCGCTGCCAGCATCGCCAGGCGGTAGTTGCCCAGTACCGCGAGAAGACAAAGGCGAATGAAACCCTGCTGCTGCCGATGACGACCATCCTGGAGACGGGCAACCACATCGGTCAGAACGGGGACGGCAATGAGCGGCGGCACTCCGCAATGCGGTTCACGGAGTTGGTCAAGCTGGCGCTGGATGGTCAGTCACCCTTCACCCCTACGCGCTTCCTGTCGCGAGATTCTCTGGCGAAGTGGCTGCATGAGTTCCCCTATTGGACTCTGCAGGGCAGTGGGCTCGGAGACCTTTCCATCGTGAAGGACTTCGAGCATCAATGCGAATTGTCTCCCGGCCACCGGGTCTACATCTGGTCGCTCGATGAGCACCTCGCCAGCTACGACCGTCCGCCCAAGGTATGACGCTCTTGGGGTGGCTCTGCTGAGTCTGCCCTGGTAGGTTCCTCATCATGAGGAAGACCTTATCGGTCGGGTGTGCCCTGCTTCTCTTCCTGGCAACGTCCGTGGCGGCGGCCAGGGAGCGAGAAGCGGCCGTCCGGAACATCTACCTCCCGGACAACCCGGGCGACACCGTGTCTCAGGTGTACGTCACCGGTCAGGTGGCAACCGTGCTTCGCTTCGAGAAGACCTGTGACCCACAGGGGACGAAGCTCCTGGGATGGGAAGGGCGGTTCGAGCCTCCAGTCATTGGTGGCAGATCGGTACTCCTGGTGCCGCTCCAGAACCTCGAGCCTGAAGACCGTCTGCCGCTCCTGGTGAAGTTCACGGATGGAACGGAAGTTCCGTTCATCGTGACCGCCCGGGACGGGGCCGGGGACCAGCAGGTGAATGTGTTTCCGGACCGGAAGGCCTCGCTGGCTGTACATGCTGCCTTGTCAGACGCGCTCGCTCGCGAGCAGGCGCTCAAGGAGGAGAACGACAGGTACCGCAAGGAGGAGGCCTCGCCGGACCATGCCCTGGCCTCGCTGCTCGTCAGTGAGGCCATTGGGCAGACCCCGTTCATCGAGCGAAAGAAGTGGTTGCTCAGGGATGGAGGAGTGGAGCTGGTTGTCCGTGTCTATTCGGGCAAGTCCAAGGCCGCCGTCTTGTTTCACATCACGAATCGGAACTCGGAGCGGCAGTGGCGCCTCCTGGAAGCCCGCTTGTCGACGACGACTAAGGGGGAGGCCAGGCCGTTTGCCCTGCGCATGGACCGGGACTCGATTGCGCCCGGCGCATCCGGGCGCTTCGCCGTTGTCGCGGACAGGAGCGCCTTCAAGTCGGATGGCGGCTTCACCGACCTCGCCTTGGAGTTCTTCCGAGATGACGGACTCCAGCAGGGGTACGTTCTGCTGGATCACCGCCTTGCGCGTGAGTAAGAACGGCGGTCATGCATCCAAACCGAGCACGACGACCGGGACGACTGGCCTGCGTGGTCCTGCTCCTTGCAGTCACAGGCTGTTCTGCTTCTGGCGTCTCATTGCGGCCTGATGGGTCGCCTGGACCGCAGGAGTGCTCTGATGAGGCACTCAAGACGATGCGCATTCTCCGGCTGAAGGTGAGTGACTCCGCAGACGTCGAGTTGGATGCCAACCAGATCGACGCAAGGCCTATCACGCTCTACGACGGGCCGGTGGAGAGCTATCTGGACGGCCAGCTCGGGATGCTTGACCCGGGAACGCGCCTGTACGGACAGGTCTGGACGCGCGGGCCGCAGGTCGTCGTCCGGTACTACGAAGCGCATCCGCCGGATGGAGACGTCATCCCCATCTGCGCGGTGGCACGACTGGGTAATGGGCAGTTGCGCAAACGCCCTGATTCGAAGCCTGGCACGGCCATTCTCGACTACTCCGGCGCGTCGGTCTTCGTGGTCAACGCGTTCCGATAGTCATTCCTGGAGCCGAGAGGGTGACAAGCTCTCCGCCTGAGATGCCCCGCGCACGCAGGTTCCGTGGCGAGCCATGCGCCCGGCGTGCAGATACTTTTCCAGGGCGCGGCTTCCCCCGCGTTCCGGAGGAGCGCCACATAGACAGCGACGAGTCGGACGGAGTCACGCGGCGCGTGATTGTCTCTGGCATGACGTTCCCGTAGGCCTCCGCAGCGCTCCCATCCCCCACTCATGCTGGATTGATGGCCTGTCACGCCTTCCCGGCATGGTGCCCTTGCACCTTGATGGGGGCGCCAGAAGCACGGGGGGTGGACATGATGCCGCATGGGAGGGCCCTCCTGCTGGGGCGGCCGGACGCGCGACTGCACCATGAGGTGCTGGAGGACGCGTTCTCTGACTCCTGTTTCCTGGCGATGCAATGGGAACGGGCCCTCCTTTCGTCCCGCCTCACGCTGGCGGAGGTGACGCACGGGCCTGAGCGGAGACTCCGAGCACACCTGGGCGTGCTGGAGACGGGCGGGCCAGAGGTGCTGGCACGCAGGGCACGTCCCTCGCTTCAGGAGAGCGATACGGAGGCGGTATGGGTGGCGTCGTGGCTGCTGCTGGCGCGGGGCACGGACGCGGACGTGGCGGCCGTGATGGAGGTTCTTCAGCAGGGGGATGAAGCGCCGCGCGGGGCCGTGGCCCGCGCGCTGGAGCTGAGCGAGCGTCCTGGGCTCGCGATGCACCTGCTGCCCTTCGTGGAGTACGAGGCGGCTCCGGAGGTGGCGGCGGCAGTGCTCCACGTGCTGACGGTGCGCGGTGAGTCGCCCGGCACGCAGGCACTGGCACGCGCCCCTGGCCCACCCCCTGCCCGAGCTGCGCTCCCGCACCACCTGAATCTGAATGCGTCACCGAGGCACCGGCAGCCCCCGAAAGGAGCAGGGCATGAGCAACAGCGTTGGCGCCAATGACCGCAGCGTGGTGCACCAGGACTCGGGCGGCACCACCGTGGCCTTTCCGGACGTGTGCAAGACCCCGAGCCCCGCCGGGCCCGTGCCCCTTCCGTACCCGAACGTGGCGAAGTCCGCGGACGCGTCGCAGACGGCGAAGACGGTGGAGGTGGAGGGCAATCCCCTTTGTGTGAAGGACTCCATCTTCTCCACCAGTACCGGCGACGAGGCGGGCACCGCAGGCGGCGTCTTCTCGGGCAAGACGCAGGGCAAGGCCGAGTTCGTCACCTGGTCCTTCGACGTGAAGGTGGAAGGCAAGGGCGTCGTGCGGGCCATGGACCTGATGACCCACAACGACAAGAACACCCCACCCTTTCCGCTCGCGCAGCCGCCCGTGGTGACCGTGGGCGTGCCCCCGGGGAAGGTGGCGTGCCTGTGCTGCAAGAAGAAGCCGTAGGAGGCACGCGCCCCATGCTCGCGGTGACGGGACTGGGAATGATGACAGCCGTGGGCTACGGCGCGGTGGGCACCGTGGCCGCCCTGCGCGCGGGCCTGAGCCGCCCGTACCCCCACCCCAGCTTCCGGATGGTGGACGGTGAGGGGGGAGAAGCGGCCGTGGTGGGCCACCCCGTGATGGGCTTCGCGGAGGGCTTCACAGGACCGGGCGCGTGGGTGCGGCTGGCCCTGGGCGCTTTCGCGGACCTCGTACACGGCGCGGAGCTGCCCCCTGCCAGGGACGAAGCATTCTGGAGCCGTACGGGGCTGACGCTGCTGGGACCCGCCGCCGACGCGGAACGCTTCCCCAAACTGCTGGACGAAGCGCCCGACGCCTGGGCGCGGCTGTACTGCCGCCCCGTGGTGGATGCGTTGCGCATCTCGTGGGCACCCGGACACGTACGGGTTCTGGGACTGGGACACTGCGCCCTGGCCGAAGCCCTCCAGCGCGCCGGGGAGGACGTGGCCGCGCGCCGGGTGGACCGCGTGGTGGTGCTCGCCGCCGACTCGTACCTGGATGCGGAGAGCCTCGCGTGGCTGTGCGGCCAGGGTCGGCTGAAAGGCGCGCTCGGCCCGATGGGGACGATGCCGGGCGAGGCAGGCGCGGCCGTCCTGGTGGAAGCCCAATCCCTGGCGCACGCCCGGAGCGCGGCGCGAGGTGGCCGGGTGCTCGCGGTGGCCCTGTCGGAGGCGTGGGAGAAGGAGGAGCCACCAACCCCCGAGGCATCCGGTCGCGCCCTGGCCGAGGTCGTCCGGCGCGTGCTCCCGGAGCGGCGGCCCTTCGCGGGCGACGTGCTCCTGGACCTCAACGGCGAAGCCTGGCGGGCCCAGGTGTGGGGGCACGCGCAGATGTTCCTCACGCGCGAGCACCTGGACTTCGAGCGCTGCGACGTCACCGTGCCCGCCGAGTGTCTGGGCGAGACGGGCGCGGTGAGCGGGCTGCTGGCCGTGGGTGTGGCTGTGGGCGCCTTCGTCTGGGGCCACAGCCCCGAGGGCCAGGCGCTCGTCCTCTCCCTCTCCGAATCCGGGCGGGTGGCCGCGATTCGCCTGGGTCGCGAGTGAAGCTCTGGAGGTTCACTTCATGGCTGACGACGCACACATCCTCAACAGCATGCCTGTCGTCGCGGTGCTTGGACGCAACCCGAACACGTATCGGGACAACGGCCGGACCGAGCTGAAGGCCAACGCCGGGCGGCGGAAGCGCGTCTACGACAACGACGCGAAAATCATCGAGTACCTGGAGTTCTACGGCGTGGACCCACGCGATGAGGGCGTGCCCAGGCACTCACCGGCGCACGCGGCCCTCTACCACTTCGAGCACTTCATCACCGGGCAGAAGCCCTACTCCAACATCGCCCACCACCTGGTGCCGTGCGAGGTGTTCATCCCCAACGAGGTGTTCACCGAGGAGGAGTTGGAAATCCTCAAGCGCGTGCTCTACGACGTGAACAACGGCAAGAACATCATCTTCCTGCCGGGCTTCTCGCACGCGGTGGAGGTGTACCTGCTCAGGCGCGGGAACACGTCCGGCTCCGAGGTGTGGAAGGGCCTCGGCGAGGACGCGCGGCGGCAGCGCAAGGAGGCGTGGCAGCAGCGGGCGCTGAGGTACTGCAACGTGCACCGGCTGCCCTGTCATTACGACTTCCACGAAGACTACACCGCGCAGGTGAAGGCGGATTGCGAGAAGTTGGTGACCTTGGTGCGCAGCCAGCTCGGCAAGGTGTGTGTGAACTGGAGGCCGCCGGAATCCATTCCGCGCACGCTCTTCAAGCTTCAGGACATGTATTGGGAGTACGTCGTGGCCTTCGGGGAAAGTCGCCCATTGGGTGTCGGAGAAAGCATCAATGCTCTGGTCAAGATCAAGCCCCCCAAGGCCAGGCGCAAGATTGGATGAATGTTCCTGTTTGAATCAACGGGAGGTGATCTGTGACTTACTATCCATGGGTCAACGACGATGAGGATGACTCCTTCGCGTGGATCTCGAAGAAGTCAGACTTCCTCATGCACTGCATGGACTCCTATCTGCTGCACGAGGGCGTGTCGGTGAAGCACTGGTTCCCGACGGACACCGTGTTCCAGCTCGATGATTCCCACGGCATCAAGCTGACGGACTTCATTCCCAATACGCTGCACCTGCTCATCGTCTCGGAGAAGCTGAGGCGGGTTCTGGAGGGAAAGTCAGGCGCGGAGATTGAGTTCCTTCCGGTAGGTATTCGCAACCAGCGCGGCCGCGTGGTCCCGGAGCCCTACTTCATCGCCAACCTCGTAGGCACGGAGGAGTGCGTGGACCGGGAGCGGTCGAAGTTCTGGTGCTCGGACATCCGCCCCGACCAGGTCTTCCATTTCTTCAGATTGTCGCTGGACGGCTCGAAGATTCCCTCGGACGCCAGGCTCTTCCGGCTCAAGGAACAGACGGATCTCGTCATCGTCCGAGAAGACCTTGCCGATGACATCCTCCGTGCGGGGTGTGACGGGATGATCTTCCAGGAGATGGACGACTACGGCAGCGAATGGGGGACGTTGCGAGAATGAATGCCCCCGACATGCGAGCAGTCGAGGTGTCCGCGAGCGCCAAGGCCGCGTTGCTGGAGGAAGAGCTGGAGCAGGGCCAGAGGCCTCCAGAGGAGCGCGAGCGCATCCTCTTCCACCTCTCGCGCTACCTGCGTACCGCCGCCATCGCCCGGCTGCTCGCATACGCGGATGGGGCCACCTTCCGCGAGCGGCTGGTGCGCTCGGGGGAGGCGCGCCGCCGGTTGCTCCAGTCGACGGTGGACGCGCGGCGGCCCTTCAGCCGCTTCACCGCGGCGGGCCACTACGGACCGCTCTGCGACGCGTTGGCCGCCAGGGCGGACGAGCTGGCCCACGACATCGCCCGCCTGTCGACGGACACGCTCGTGAAGGGCCACGAATTCGAGGAGGACTTCCTCTACGCGCGCCTGCTCGGCCTCATGGCCACCGGAGACGACGCGGTACCCGGTCGCGCGGAACCCCTGCTGGACACGCTGGAGCGGGTCATGGAAGGACAGGACTTCCCCAGGCTCGCCATGTGCCGGGGCCTCCTGGCGCGAGACCAGGAGGGCTTCGACATTGCCCTCCAGGCGCTGCTGGAAGAACGAGAGCGCCACTTTCACGCGCGGGCGAGGTCCTTCACGCCCAGGGATGAAGAAGCCGCGACGGAACCCTTCATCTTCGTGGAGGGGCTGGCACTGTTGCAGCTCGCCGAGCGCCGAGGGCTTTCGGTGCAATCCGACTACCGCTTCCTCCCCAGCCTCGCCCGTGCGGGCTGACGCCTTGGATTTGTGCGTGGGCGACAGATGGCCGCTACGGCATGCCCGCCGTCTGAATCGACTGTTGCGCCCAGGTTCCGTGGCGAACCGGGCGCCCGGCGTGCAGATACTCTTCCAGCGCGTGATTGCTCCGCGCACCGGAGGAGAGGCACATGGGCAGCGACACGTCGGACGGAGTCACGCGGCGCGCGGCGGTGGTGGGGGGCCTGGTGGGAGCGGCCGGGCTCGCCACGCTGGCGGCGACGAATCGAGACCCTCACTCCTCCTCATCCGAAGAGCCTCAAGAGCGCCCGGCGAGCGGCGAGCGCCTGCCCGTCGTCTTCATGCCGCACGGCGGAGGCCCCTGGCCCTTCGTGGACATGGGCATCGACGACAAGGCGGGCATGGCGGCGCTGACGGAGTACCTCCAGTCGGTGCGCACCCTGCCGAAGACGTCGCCCAGGGCGCTGCTGGTCATCTCCGCGCACTGGGAGGAGCCGGTGCCGACCGTCATGACGAGCGCCCGGCCGCCCATGCTCTACGACTACTACGGCTTCCCGCCCGCCTCGTACCAGCTCACCTGGCCGGCGCCGGGAAGCCCCCAGCTCGCGGCGCGCGTGCGCGAGCTGCTCGGCGCGGCGGGCTTCCAGACGGCCGAGGACGCACAGCGCGGGTATGACCATGGCACCTTCGTCCCGCTCAAGCTGACGTACCCGGAGGCGGACGTCCCCACGGTGCAGCTCTCGCTGGTGGAGGGGTTGAATCCGGAAGAGCACCTGGCCCTGGGCCGCGCGCTCGCGCCGCTGCGCGACGAGGGCGTGTTCATCATCGGCAGCGGCATGACGTACCACAACCTCCGGGCCTTCTTCAGCCCCGGGGCCCTGCGCACGTCGGAGGCCTTCGACGCGTGGCTGCGTGAGACGGCCACGCTCGACGCGAAGGCGCGCGATGCACGACTGGCTGCGTGGGACTTCGCGCCCGCGGCACGCCAGAGCCATCCCCGCGAGGAGCACCTGTTGCCCCTCATGGTCATCGCCGGCGCGGCCGGAGCGGACCGCGGCACCGTCGCCTACAACGGCACCTTCATGGGCGTGAGGCTGTCCGCGATTCACTTCGGCTGACGTCGCCCGGCATGCGGCACCGGACGGCTCCCGCAACCCCGTTACCGACTTGATACTCCGCATTGCGGAATATCTCGGATGCGGGTAATTGGGAAGGCACCGCTCTCCGTCCCGCATCAGGGGGCTGTGTGTCCCTGCCCGTCACCCGTCTGCCCCGCGTTCCCCGAGGGGCGCTGTTCCTCGCCGCCGCCGTCGCCGTGCTCGGCCTGACGTCCGAGGCCTGGGCCGGCTCGCGGTTCGAGTTCGACGAACCCTTCAACGCCGCCCTGGACCGCTCCTACGTCTTCGGCTCGCCGAGCCGCATCCACCGCGCGGGAGAGTCCTCGAGCCTCGTCTTCGAGGCGCAGGTGGCGCCCAACCTCTTCTTCCCGCAGCTCCACATCGGAGAAGTCGCGCCGGGCGTGGGCGAGTACATCGTCAGCGCGGTGCTCACGCCGAACATCCGCCTGCGGATGCTGGCGCAGGAGTCGAGCCCCGTGATTCCGCCCTCCTTCATGCCCAAGCTGACGTTCCAGGTGGCGCGGCTGTGGGTCCCCAGGGCGAAGCGGGAGAGCGCGCTCCCGTCGATGCGGCTCGGGCTCGTCAACGTCGTGGTGGGCCACTACTCCAACGGACAGGCGGGGTGCTTCTACGCCAACCAGACGCGAGGCGAGTCCGGCTGCGTCCCCGTGAAGGGACAGCTCCCGCTCAACGAGACGTCGGGGGACTTCTCCACCAACTTCCTCCGGCTGGAGGGGCACCTGCGCTTCCTCAACCACTTCGACGTGCAGCGCCGCTCCGCCTGGGTCTTCGGAGGCAGTGCCTTCGTGGAGCGCAACTCGTCGCTCGCCTTCGGCGGCATCACCGACGAGATGCGCGAGGTGTACGGCGACGGGCACTTCGGCTTCGGCGCGATGGTGGAGCGCGTCTGGTACGAGCACCGCTTCCGCGTCGAGGGGAATGTCAGCCGTCCCTACGGCGAGAGCCCGCGCCAGCCGTGGACGCTGAGCGTGGAGGCCGCGGCGCTGCCTCGCTGGGGCGCGGGCTTCGGCGGCTTCGTGCGCTACATCCGGGGGCAGGACTACTACAACAGCCTCTTCCTGCAGCACGTGAGCCTCGTGCAGGTGGGCCTCCTCTTCGAGCTGGGCCCCGGGCTGCGCACGCGCGAGGGACTGACCGGCCAGTTGCTCGGCTCCGCGCCGCACGACATGGCGCCCGTGTCCGCGCCCTGAGCGCTCCCACTGTGTTCCCTCCGCCGCCGGGTTGACTGTGCCGTGGCCCTGGCGCCAACCATGGGGCCATGTACATCCCGCGCCACTTCCACGAGGAGGACACGGAGCATCTCCTCGCGTTCATGAAGCAGTACGCCTTCGCCACGCTGGTGACGGTGGGCGAGGACGGCGCGCCCTTCGCCAGGGCGTCATCGCCGGGCTGGAGCGCAGCCCCCTGGCCGGTGACAGGGAATTGGCGGCGCTGATGCGCTCGCACGAGGACTGATGGGAGCCGCGAAGTGGACGGCCAAAAGACCCGTGGGCCCGGTGCCCGCCTCGGCCCCGCGCCCACGCGCCTTTCCCGTCCTTGTCGAACCGGGCCGCCGTGCTTCGCGGCCCACGCTGGCCCTTACGGCAGGAACCGGGCAACCGCTGCCCGCCTCGAAGTCACTCCCGCGTGCGGTCAGCAACGCGGTGATGCGGATAGGGTAGCCATCTCCGGCACCGCGGGAGCGTGACAATCCGGACACACGGAGGGCCGGTCCCGATGATGGCCCGCTGCTCGGGGAGCACGCGAGGCGCTCGCCCGGCCGCCAGCTACCGCTCGGAGCGCCGCGAACCCTTGAGGGCCTCGGCGCGCTCCTTGCGGGACATCACCGTCACGTCGACGATGTCCACCTCGATGGCGCCCTGGTTGTCCGTCACCTTCGAGTCGGGGAAGGTGCAGCGCAGGTCCTCGGCACCGGTGACCTGGTAGCGCTTGCCCGTCTCCAGCAGGCGGTGGGTGGCACGCACCGAGTCAGCGCTGGGGCCGCGCTCCACGCACAGCACCTGGCGCACGCGGCCGTTGGCCGAGGAGCGCAGCTCCGCGAAGTCGTCGCGCACGGTGAACAGGTAGGTGGAGCGCGGGTTGAGGCCGCGCAGCGCCACCTGGTGCTCGGGCTTGAGCTGCAGCGCGTTCTCCTTCGCGTCGAAGGTGAACGAGCGCGGCGGCACGTACGCGGACTGACGGAGGTTGACGCGGATGGTGCCGCTGTTGTCCTCCGGCCCGCTGTCGTCCAGGGCGAAGACGTAGAGCCTCTTCGCGCCCTTGATGGTGCGCGGAGAACCCCCGAGCAGGCCGAAGCTGCTGTCCGCGGGCAAATCCCCGTCCGCGAAGTAGGCCAGCGTGTTGGAGCCGGTGCCGCGCCCCTCCGCGAGCGAGGCGCTGCCCTCCGTCCACACGGAGTACGCGGCGCCCGGGTTCATGTCGACGGAGGCGGCGGCGTACTCGGGGATGGGCGCGGCGTTGTACATGGGCCGCAGCACCATCACTCGCGTGGGGTAGTCCACCTCGTGCAGCGCGCGCTGCTCCGCGTCGCCTACGCCGTCACCTTCGCCAAGGACTTCGGCCCCCGCGTCCGGCGCCGCGGCGGCAACCACCTGGGCTCCGGCGTCCGGCGTCGCGGCGGCCTGGGCCTCGGTGCCCGCGTCGGTGGTGGGAGCGGTGGCCACGGGGAGCACGGGAGGCGGCGTCGCGGGGGTGAGCGGCTGCAGCTCCGCGTTGACGGGCTCCGCCAGCTTCGAGAGGGGCGTGAAGCGCTTCGTCCAGGCCAGGTGGCCGGGCAGCGTCAGCACCAGCGTGTTGGCCTGGCCGACGATGACGCCCTCCACCATGAGCGGCGTGCGGCCGGGGAGCTCCTTGTTGTTGAGCTTCACCTGCGCGCCCGCGGGCTTGGACGTCACCCACAGCGTGGTGGTGCTCTCGTTCCCCTCGGGCACCCAGTCCGACTTGAAGACGAAGTTGTAGAGCAGCCCGATGACGAGCAGCACGGCGGCGGTGCCGAAGATGTAGATGCTCAGCGAGCGCACCTGCTGCTGGCGCTTCGCGGCGAGCTCGGCCTCTTCGCGAGCCAGCTTGTCGCGCGCCTCGTCGGCGGCCGTGCGGAAGCCGTTGGGCCCGCGCGCGGGCGGGGTGCGCGCGGAGGTGGGCAGCAGCGCCGCTTCTTCCACGTCGACGGCGGGCGTCTCCACTGGCGTGTCGCGAGGCGCGGCGAGCGTGGGGACGATGTCCGGGGCGATGCCGGCGTCGGTGCTCGGCTCGTCGGGCAGCTCGGGCACGGGCGGAGCGGAACGTTCCCCGGTGGCGGGCCGGCGCGCGCCGCCCTCGGAGCGGGGCATGTTGGGGTTCGTCACCCGGCGCAGGCCGCCGGAGCTGGTGACGCGGCGTTGGCCCGGGCTGCTGGCGGGGGGGCGGCGCTCGCTGGTGGGACGGCCACCGCCGTCACTCGGGGGCTTGCGCACGCCGGGGCTGCCGGGCGTGGAGCGCTGCGAGTTGCTGGAGAGGGGACGCGCGCGGCCCTGCGAGGGCTCCGCGTTGCCCGTCTGCCACTGCGCGAGCTGCTCCTTGAAGGTGGGGGTGGTCTCCGGCGCCTTGCGCCCTTCCGCGGCCAGCTCCTCGGCGAAGAGGTAGGCCATGAGCTGCGACAGCAGGGCCGGCGTGAAGCGCGGGTTGTCGCGGTAGAGCAGCTCCACCAGCGACTCGCTCAGCTCCTTCGCCGTCTGGTAGCGCGTGTCGCGGTCGATGGCCATCGCGTGGGAGATGACCGTCTCCAGCTCCGCGCTCACCGAGTGGTTGATGGAGGAGGGCGGCAGGCAGTCGCCGCTGATGATGCGCGGCAGCACGGCGACGAACTCGCCTTCGTAGGGCCGCTTGCCGCAAATCATCTCGTAGAGGACGACGCCGGCGGCGTACACGTCCGTGCGCGCGTCCAGGTCCTGCCGGCCCTGCGCCTGCTCGGGGGAGAAGTACGGGTACTTGCCCTTGAGGGTGCCGGGGGACGTCTTCGCCTCGACGACGCTGGTGGCCTTGGCGATGCCGAAGTCGATGACCTTGACCTCGCCCTCGTAGGAGATGAGGACGTTGTCGGGGGACACGTCGCGGTGGACGAGCCCCATCTCCATGCCGTCCTCGCCCACGTGGCGGTGCGCGTAGTCCAGGCCGTCGCACAGCTTGCTGGCGATGTGCAGCGCGAGCGGCTCCGGGAAGAAGCCCATGCCGGCCTTCTGCGCGCGGCGGAGCACCTTGGACAGGGGCTGCCCCTGCACCAGCTCCATGGCGATGAAGTACTGGCCGTCCACTTCGCCGAAGTCGAAGACCTGGGCGATGTTGCTGTGGCTCATGCTCGCGACCAGCCGCGCCTCGCCGATGAACATCTCGACGAAGTCGGTGTCATCGACGAAGTGCGGGAGGATCTGCTTGATGACGCACGGCTTGGTGACACCCGCCGCCCCCGTCATTCGGGCGCGATAGGTGACCGCCATACCGCCCGCGGCAATCTTCGATAGCAGGACGTATTTGCCGAATTGCTGGGGGCTGGTTTCCGCCACGGGTGCTGGGCCAGGAAAGGAAGATGAGGGAGGTTGAGCATACTCCCGTTCCAGAGAATGTCTTTGTTCCCGCTCGCACGGCACGCGAAGTTTTCGCTGGGAGTGCTTGGATCAGCTTCTTGGACGTTGGGTTCGGGCCAGAGCCGATGTGAACGGGGTGCCGGGAGACCCCGCCAGCCCGTGAGGGCTCGGACCGAGACTCTCGGAGTGAGTCCCGCCGAATCTCAGAATGATTGGTTGAGGGGGTTAAGTATCTGGACGGCCGTGCAAGTCGCTGGAATCCGTGAGGATTTCGGGTGGCGTGAGTGGGGCTGTCGACTGGCTTCACACTTCTTAAATGCGGCGCTCAAGGCATCCGGGGGGCTCGCCGTTATGTAGGCGGGCACGTCCGGCGAAGCCGGCGGGCGGAGGGTGGGCAGCCCTTCGTGGAAGGAAAGAGGCGAAGCCGATGGAGTCCGAGCTCCCCCCGCGCTCGTGGAGGACCGCGCTGGCCTTGGTGTGGGTGCTGGCCGTGCTGCCGTCGGTGGCCCGGGCACAGTCCGCGTTCGACCTGTTGTCGCAGGGGCCGGAGCTGGGCGGCCTGGACGTGCCGAGGGACGTGCCGGTGCGCCTGCCCGCGTCCGTTCCGCCGATTCGGGTGGGTGGAGAGCAGGGGCTCGCGGCGCGCAGGGCGATGGGGCCGGAGGGGGCCTCGCACGGTGTCTCCGAGTCCGAGGTGCGCGAAGGCGCCGAGCCAGGGCCCACTGAGTCTCAGGCCAACCCTCTTTCGCCACAGGCTCCGCGAGGCCCCGGAGACAACGTCCTGTCTCCGGGGCTGACACCGCTCACGCCGATGGAGCCGCGCACCTTCAAGCCGCTGCCGGTGGCCGCTTCCGTGATGCCCGGGCTCCTGTTCCACGGGCTGGGCCCCTGGCTCGCGGGGGACGGGCAGACGGCGAAGCGCCTCTGGGCGCTGGAGGGCACGGGCCTCGGGCTCATCGCGCTCGGTGGCGTGCCCATCGTCTTCACGGGCGCGTCGCGGCGCACCATCGCTCCGCTGTACGCGGTGACGCTCGCGGGCTTCAGCGTGTTCGGCGTTTCCGCGCTCGCGAATCTCTATGCGGTGACGTCGCCGGCCTTCGACCCGGGCATGCCCGCGCCCTCGCTGCCGCCGCTGGAGCTGGAGATGGGCTACCAGTACGTCAACGACCCGTCCTTCGACTACAGCCACTTCGTCTCGCTCGGCGCGCTGGCTCGCCTGGACTCGGTGAAGCTGGAGGCCACCGCGCGGCTGGCTCCGAATGAAGGCAACACGCAGGTGCGCTTCGGCGGCGCGTACCGCCTCATCGGCGAGCCCGAGGGCGCGCGCAATGGCTCGGATGGCACGTCACTGGACGCGGAGCTGTATGGCCTCTTCCACCGCTACCCGACGGAAGGCTTCACGGTGGCCGGAGGCGAAGTGGGCCTGCGAGGCCGCTATGCGATGGCGCGAGTGAGTCCGTCGCTCGCCGGCTCCTTCGCGGAGGCGAGCATCGGCACGTCGCTGCAGGGCTACAGCTACCCGGGCGCGGTGAGCGACGGGAACCTGGATGAGCAGCTCCTCTTCACCTTCGGTTACGGCGTGTGGCTGGGGCGCGGCGGTCCGGTGCGAGGCGACGCGCTCCTCTACTACGACCACCGGAAGGACGGCTTCGCGGGAGGCATGCGCACGCGAGGCGGTGGAGTGGTGGGCAGCTTCGGCCTGCGAGGCCGCACGCTGCTGACGAACGACTGGGGCGTCTCCGCCGAGCTGCAGGCGGGAGGCGCCATCGTGGGACGTCTGTCCCTTATCTACACGGTGGGAGGTGAGTCGTGACGAGCGCGAACAGTTGGTTTGGCATGGGCCCTCCTCCTCGCTACGTGGCCACGAGGCACGCGGGTGGTCAGCACGACACCTCCGCCAGGGAGTGGGCACAGCTCGGCCGGCGCTGGGGCTACGGGTCGGCGAGGGATATGCGCAGCCAGCACAACGCTGTTGCCGGAGCGCGTGAGGTCACGACAAGGGCGGCACTGCCGGCAACCCAGACGCTCGGGGCCGCGGTGCCGCACAACGTGGCTGCTGGGCCGCGCGAGGGTGCCGCGCGCACGGCTCCTGCCGCACCCCGGGTCCTCGTGGGACGCGAGTCGTGAAGCACGCACTCGGCATCGGCGCGGTGGGCGCGCTGCTCCTCTCGGGCTGCATGCGGCCCGCGGAGAACCGCGCCATCCGTGACTCGAAGGTGGGCCGCGCCGAGGGTGGAGGCCTGTCGCTGGAGGTGGAGGGCGGGCTCGCCGCCGTACGCGACGTGTCTCCGGGGACGTTGATGCTTTGGGGCAACGCGCCGGCCTTCACCGTACGCGCCACGCTCACGGCGGAAGCTCCCTCCGACTGGGTGCTCACCGTGCGCAACGCCATGCCGGACGCGGAGCTCTCCGCCGAAGTGGACGGAGGCGAGCTCCTCTCCGTGGAGGCCCTGCCGCAGGCCCTGCCCACCGTGAAGCAGTGGCGCGTGTCCCTGCGCCCGGGAGCCACGGCGCGCCTGACGGTGGCGCCGCCGGACTGGCAGACGCGAGAGCCCTTCCGCTTCGCCGCGCTGGCCGACGTGCAGGAGGCCCTGCCGCGCGTGGGCGACATCTACGCGCGGATGCAGAAGGACGACACGCTGCGCTTCATCCTCTTCGCCGGAGACCTGACGGAGGGCGGCAGCCGCGAGGAGCTGCTGGAGTTCCAGGAGCGGCTGGAGGCCGGCTCGAGGATTCCGCTGTACGCCACGCTGGGCAACCACGAGACCTTCGCGAAGGACGCGGAGGAGTACACCGCGCTGGTGGGCCGGGGCAGTCAGAGCTTCACCTTCCGGGGCGTGCGCTTCACCGTGGTGGACTCCAGCAACGGCACGGTGGACCCCTCGGTGGAGGAGCAGCTCGAGTCGTGGCTCCAGGCGTCGCGGGATGGAGTGCACGTGGTGGCCATGCACGTGCCGCCGCAGGACCCGGTGGGCCTGCGAGGCGGAGGCTTCGCGAGCCGGGGCGAGGCGGCGGGGCTCGTGGGCAAGCTCGCGCGCGAGGGCGTGGACCTCACGCTCTACGGCCACATCCACTCGTACTACTCGTTCACCAACGCGGGCATCCCGGCGTTCATCTCCGGTGGAGGCGGCGCGATTCCGGAGACGTTCGACGGCGTGGGCCGGCACTACCTCGCGGTGGACGTGGACGCGAGCGAGGGGCTGCGCGAGGCGTCGCTGGTTCGCGTGGATTGACTTCCGTGCACTGACACTGAACGGAAGTGCGCCAGGCAGCGTGGGCTTGAAAACGCGCGCGGGGCCGACTTTCCGGCCCGGCAGCGTACCCTCTTGATCTGACACTGAACCTATGTGCAGATGGGCGGACCTTCCCGCACGGAGCCAGGAGGCCCGCCCATGTTCGACTCGAACGAGAACGACCCTATTTCCCCGGCGCTGCGCGCGCTGCTCGAGCTGTTCGCCACGGAGCTGAACGAGGTTCGCTTCCCGGACGTGGACGCCGAGGTGCTGGACGACGCGGCGGCGGTGGTGCGTGAGAAGGCGGAGTTGGTGGCGAAGGCGCAGGCCGCGCTGGAGGCCGCGCGCCAGGCGCTGCACGAGAGCCAGGACGCCCTCTTGCAGAAGGGCCAGCGCGCGCTGGCGTACGCGCGAGTCTTCTCCGAGGACAACGCGGAGCTGAGCGCGAAGCTGGAGGGCATCAGCCTGCCGCGAGCGGCGCGCAAGGGCCCGCGCACGGAAGGCACGGCGGCCGAGCCGGTGGCCGCCGCACAGGGCAACGACGAGAACGCGCCGAAGCGCCGCGGCCGTCCGCCGAAGGTCCGTCCGGCCACGGGCGGCACGCTGTTCTCCGACGGCGCCACGCCCGAGGCCCTGGCCGCCGCCGCGCACGAGTCCGGCAACGGCATGCTGCCCACCGCCTGAGTCACGGCTTCACGGTGAAAGTCACACGGCCCGGTGCCTCACGCGAGGTGCCGGGCCGTCGTGTTCTGGTCGGGGCGGGTGCGGCCTTGTTCTAAGAATCGGCCTGTTCTTGAAGTATGGAGGGTCGTGGCTGGTGGGTAGTCGCTCCGCCGGCTTCGACGAGGACCGGAGGCGTGATGCGGGCAGGTCACCATGTGAAGACGACTCGGCCAGCCGGGGAGGCCTTGGATGCTTGAGCGTCTGGAACTGGAGGGAGTCGGGCCGAGCCCGAACCTGTCACTGGCCTTCAAGCCACGGCTCAATCTGCTGACGGGAGACAACGGACTCGGCAAGACGTTCGTTCTCGACCTCGCGTGGTGGGCGCTCACGCAGAAGCTCGACCATGTTCCCGCGCTTCCCAGAGAGGACTGGCCTGGGACCCCTCGGATTACGGTATCCCTCAAGGGCCGGCTGGGAGGCGGCGCACAGTTCACCCGTGACGTGGACATGCGAGGGGGGCCGCATCCTGCGGTTGTCCTCCCCATCAACTCAGGGCTGACGCTGTATGCGCGCGTGGATGGCAGTTTCTCCGTGTGGGATGAGGCCCGGAATAGTTGGGACGGTGGGGCCTCCAACCTCGCGTCCTACGACTTCTCCTCGGACGCGCTCTGGAATGGCTTGGAGCGTGATGGCCGCGTCCTTTGCAATGGCCTCATCCGGGATTGGATCTCCTGGCAGGTCCGTGGCGCTGAGTCCTTCCTGCGCTTGAAGCGTGTCCTGGAGATTCTGTCGCCGGGCGTAGGCGAGCCACTCGTTCCGGGCGAGCCGACGCGCATCAGCATCGAAGACGTCCGGGACATCCCCACGCTCCAGATGCCCTACGGCCTCGTGCCATTGACCCATGCATCCGCTGCTGTCCGGCGCATCGTCGGACTCGCATACCTGCTGGTCTGGGCCTGGGAGGAGCATGTCCGGGCCGCGAAGCTGCTGCGCGTCCCCACTGCCGACCATGTCGTGTTGCTCATCGACGAGGTCGAGGCGCACCTGCATCCTCGTTGGCAGCGCCTCATCCTTCCTTCGCTGCTCGATGTGGTCCAGGCGCTTCAGGAGAACGTTCCGGTCCAAGTCATCGCCGTGACGCACTCGCCGCTGGTGCTGGCCTCCATCGAGCCTCGCTTCGATGAGTCCCAGGACGCGCTCTTCATGTTCGACCTCGTGGGCAACGAGGTGAAGGTCACCCAGGCGGAGTGGCGTCCCCGAGGTGATGCCAACGCATGGCTTACCTCCGAGGTCTTCGACCTCAAGGAGCCGCGCTCCGTGGAGGCCGAGCAGGCCATCACTCAAGCGAAGGCCGCGCTCAAGAACCCGAACCTCCCTGTTGAAGAGGTCCGCCGCATCCACAACGAGCTGCACCGGCTGCTCAAGGACACGGACCCCTTCTGGCCTCGTTGGCTCGCGCGGGCGGAGGCCGCGGGCATCGACCCATGATTCCCGTTCAGCCCCAGCCCGAGCCACCGGACTTCGATGCTCGGGTCCGCCTGCCGGGCCGCAAGGACCTGGCCGATTCGGAAGGCGAGCTCAAGCCGCACTGGCGTCACTGCTCCACACAGCTCTGGGTGAGCTACCAGGGCATCTGTGCCTATTCGTGCCTCCACATTCCGCGAGGCACTGGCAGCGTGTCCGTTGACCACATGCTGCCCAAGTCGAAGCGCCGCGAGCTTGCATACGAGTGGAGCAACTACCGGCTCGCGTGCGGCCGGATGAATGCTCGCAAGAACGACCTCGAAGACGTGCTGGACCCCTTCGAGGTACGGGATGGCTGGTTTGCACTCAACCTCTCGACACTGGAGGTAGTGCCGGGAGTAGGGCTTCCCGAGACGATACTCAAGCAGGTCCAGGCCACCATTGAGCGGCTGGACCTCAATAGCGACGAGTTCATCCAGCAGCGAAGCGAGTACTACGCCGGCTACCTGGAAAAGGACCTGAGCTTCCGTCACCTGCAGAAGTACTTCCCCTTCCTGGCGAAGGAGCTGATTCGCCAGGGACTGTTCAAGCAGGGGGAGTAGGGCCCCGCGTCGTCAGTTCGGCAGGAACACCGCGCGGACGCACCCGTCCTTCTTCTTCTTGAACATCTCGTACGCGAGCGGCCCGCCCTCCAGGTTGAACCGGTGCGTGGCGAGGAACGACGGGTCCAGCTCGCCCTTCTTCACGTGCTCCAGCAGGCGCGGCAGGTACTTCTGCCCGTGCTGCTGCGCGGTGCGCACGGTGAGCCCCTTGTTCATGATGGCCCCGATGGGGAACTTGTCCATCACGCCATAGACTCCCAATATCGACAGCGTCCCGCCCTTGCGGCACGCGACGATGGCCTGCCGCAGCGCCTCGCCCCGGTCCGAGTGCAGGTGCAGCGCCTGCTTCGCCCGGTCATACGCGTACTCCACGCCCGTGCCGTGCGCCTCCATCCCCACCGCGTCGATGCACGCGTCCGGCCCGCGCCCACCCGTCAGCTCCTTCAGCAAATCGAGGACGCTCTCCACCTCCGCGTAGTGGATGGTCTCCGAGCCCACCTTCTCGCGCGCCAGCTGCAGCCGCTCGGGGAAGCGGTCGATGCCAATCACCCGCGAGGCCCCCAGCAGGAAGGCGCTCTTCTGCGCCATCAACCCCACGCCGCCGCAGCCCCACACGGCCACGGTGTCGCCCGGTTGGATGTTGCAGAAGTCCGCGCCCATGTAGCCCGTGGGCACCGCGTCGGAGAGGAAGATGACCTGCTCGTCCTTCAGCCCTTCCGGCACGAGGAAGCAGTCCGTGTCCGCGTGCGGCACGCGCACGTACTGCGCATGCGCGCCCGCGTAGCCGCCGAAGGCATGCGTGTAGCCGTAGATGCCCGCCGTCGGGTAGCCGAACACCGGCTCCTGCAGCTCCGCCTTCGGGTTCGTGTTGTCGCAGAGCGAGTACAGGTCGTGCTGGCAGTACCAGCAGTTGCCGCAGCAGATGAAGGAAGGCACCACCACGCGGTCGCCCTTCTTCACCTTCTTCACGTCGCGGCCCACGTCGACGATTTCCCCCATGAACTCGTGGCCGATGACGTCCCCCTCGCGCATCGTCGGGATGTACCCGTCGATGAAGTGCAGGTCCGAGCCACACGTCGTGGACATCGTCACCTTGAGGATGACGTCACGCGGGTTGACGATGGCCGGGTCCGCCACCGTCTCCACACGCAAGTCATTGACTCCATTCCAGCAGAGTGCGCGCATCGACGTGTCCCTCAGTAGGAGGATTGTCCGCCGTGGCGAGCGGCGGGGTTGGGGTTCGTCGTGGGGACCTCGCCCGTCTCGACGAGGCTCTTGAAGCGCCGGAGCGTCCTGTACGCGAGCGCCGTGGGCACGTCGCCGAAGAGCTTCACCGCGGCGTCGCCCACCACTCCGGCCGGCGGGTTGAAGCGGAAGCGCAGCGTCACCACCGTGCCCCAGTCTCGCGGAGCAGGCCGGAAGCGCACCCAGCCCTCGTTCGGAACCTGCGCGCCCTTCATGGACTCCCAGCGCAGGAACTCGCCGGGCTGCTCCTCCACGACGTGCGAGTCCCACTCGTACGTCTTCCCGAAGGGCCCCTGCACCTTCCAGTGCTGGAGGTCCGGCCCCGTGGTGGTGACGTCCGCGAAGTGGCCCATCACCTTGGACAGGTTCTCCGCCACGCGCCATGCGCGGTACAGCTCGTGCCCTGGCTTCTGGATGGTGATGGAGCGCTCCAGCACCGTGCCGCCCGTCACCACGCCTTCCTCGTGGGCCCCGCGTCCGGTGAGGCTGCGTCTGCGGATGCGCGAGATTCCACCGGCGAGCGAGCGCCCCCGGGTGCCGCGGAAGATGAGCCCGCCTCCCGCGAGCGCCATCGCCACGCCTCCCACCGAGCGGCTCTTGAGCCCCATGCTCAGGAGCGCCCCGCCGACGAGTGCGCTGGCCACCTGCTTGAAGCTGCCCGTGTCTTCCGCTCCGGCGCGGCTCTGACGTCCCACGCCTCGCGGCGAATCTCCGGTCCGCCGGTCCTCCTCGGCGGTGGCATCAAGGGCCCTGGGAGCAACCCGCACGTCGGGCGGGCGGGGAGCCAGGGACTCCCAAGGTTCTTCGGCCATGAGCTCGAGCCTCCTCGTGCAGCGGGCCCGGGCCGTGAACGGCCTGGGCCTCATCGTGCAACGTTGGAGGAGGCAGGGCCGGGGACAACCCCCGGGCCCGCGTCGTGACGGCATGGGCCGCGTGCTGGAGTGGCCCGTGGCACTGCGAGGTGGCGGGCAATGGCCGGCCCCCTCGAAAACCATGGCCCGGTCACGTGCTGCGCCCCCGGAGCCCCCTCCGCGAGCCGACACGCAACCGGGCCATGGGAGTCGTGCCTCCGCGAGTGCGACGCGGCGGTACGGCTCAACGACAGCAGGTGTTCGTCACTTCTCGGGGTAGGCGGTCCAGCCCTTCGTCCAGTCCGTGGTGCCGATGGCGCCGATGAAGCGGGCGGAGGTGTCGAAGCCCGCGGACGGCACGAGGGTGGCGTCCGCGTTGAGCGAGGCGGAGCCCGAGGCGGGCGCGAAGTTCGGCGCGGTGAGGTTCGTCGCGGCGGTGAGCTGCGGGTCCTGCATCTTCACCTTGTTGGTGTCGGACAGGATGACCTTGGACTCGTCGAGCTTCGTCGCGTCCGGGTCCGTGGTGGTGCCGTTGCTCACCACCGGGTTGGGCGCGAACGGGATGCCGGTGTTGCTGCCAGCGATGTCCCAGAAGAAGGTGTTCTTGATGGACAGGCGCGAGTCACCCGTCTCGTTGAAGAGCGCCGCGGACGCCGTGCCGTCGATGTCCACCGCCTGGTTCTTCCAGTGCGCGACGATGGAGTTGCGCAGCTTCACGCCGGCGCCGGTGTTGAACACCATGGCCTCCTGCGTGGGGTTGGTGGCGGTGTTGGCGCCACCACCGATGAACGTGGCGTTCCAGATTTCAGGGAGGGAGATGGGCGCCTGCGTCGGCGTGGTCTTGTTGCTGGAGGCCTCGATGCCGCGGTCGCCGCGGGCGGCGCTCTGCTGGACGATGAGGAACTGCACCTTGCCGCTGTAGCCCAGGTCGTAGTCCAGGCCGTCGTCGTCCGCCTGCGTAATCACGATGTGCTTCAGCGGAGCGGTGCCGCCGAACATCTCGATGCCGTCATCCAGGCCCTGGTGGACCTGCACGTAGTCGATGTTCGTCGCGCTGCCGCAGCCGCCCACGGACAGGCCGTTCAGCTCGTTGTTCGGCGCCAGCTCGTAGCCCGCGAACTCGATGCGGGCGTACTTCAGGGTACCGCAGTTGTGCGCGTCGTCCTGGCCGCCGTACTTCGTCAGCTCGTTGCCCGCGGTGGAGAAGAAGCCCTCGATGGTTGTCTCGCCACCGGTGACGTTGAGCTTCGCCCTGCCGAGCAGCACCACGCCGCCCCAGTCACCGCCCTCGCGCTGGCCCACGGCCTTGGAGGACGTGAAGACGATGGGCTTCTCCGCCGTGCCCACCGCGTCGAGCTTCGCGTTGCGGGTGATGATGAGCGCGCTGCCCTCCTCGCCCTTGATGGTGGCACCCGCCTCGATGGTGAGCGTGCCGCTCTCCACGAAGATGTACTTCTTCAGGACGTAGGTGTTGGCCGCCTTCCAGGTGGTGTCCCCCTTGAGGTTGTCGGAGACCTCCACCGTCTCGCCCCTCGTCTCGTCGGGCGTCCCGCTGTCCGGCGTGTTGTTGTTGTTGTCGTCCTTGTCGTCGCCGCAGCCGGCGGCGAGGGTCAGGCTGGAGAGCACGAGGAGAGAGGTAAGGAGCCGCTTCATGGGAGGACTTCCTTTCGGGTGAGGCGTTACAGGGAGAGGCCGAGCGAAGCGGTGAAGGCGATGCCCGGCTTGTATTGGAGGATGGTGATGTCGCCCTGCTGGAGGGTGACCTTGGAGTCGAGGAGGTTGGATGCGGTGAGCTTGAGCTGCGTGTTGCTGGCGAGCCGCTGCGTCAGCGCGAGGTCCACGCGGTGGAAGGGCTGCTCGTAGACGTCCGGCAGGCCGTTGGTGCCCACCTCGCTGACGCGCCGTCCGTAGACGTTGTAGAGCAGCGCCACTTCCGTGCCGCTCTCCGGGCGCTCGTAGCCGAGGTTGACGTTGATGACGTAGGGCGACTGGCCCTGCAGCGGACGCTCGGCGTTGGTCTGCAGGCCCTTCACGGCGCCCAGGTCGATTTTCGACTGGATGAGCGTGAGGTTCGCGCCCACGCGGAAGGCGCGCAGCGACTCGGTGAAGCGCGCCAGCGACGTGCGCGCCTCCAGCTCCGCGCCGTAGGTGTCGGCACCCGCGGCGTTCTCGAAGCCCAGGTCACCCGCGCCCTCGGTGTTGATGACGCGCTCGATGGGGTTCACGAAGCGCTTGTAGAAGGCGCTGGCCGCGAGCACCTCGTTGTCCCCCACGAACCACTCGGCGCGGGCGTCGACGTTGTGGATGCGCGTCTGCTTCAGGCCGGGGTTGCCGGACACGTTCCGGCGGCGGACGAAGTCGTAGTACAGGAAGGGCGCCAGCTCGCGGAACGTGGGCCTCGCCAGCGTGTAGCTGTAGCCCGCGCGCAGGTTGACGGACGGGGTGAGCGCGTAGATGGCGTTGAAGGCGGGCAGCCAGTCCACGTAGTTGACCTTGTTGTTGCTGGCCTCCTCGAGGGTGAACTGGTCCAGCGCCGTCAGCTCCTGGCGGGACGTCTCCAGGCGCATGCCGCCCACCAGCCGCAGCTTCTCCGTGGGCGTGACATCCGCGGTGACGTAGCCGGCGAAGATGGAGAGAGACGCGTCATAGGCATCGCTATCCGAGCGGGTGACCTCGCGCAGGCGCATGCCGCTGCCGAGCAGCTCGGGACCGAACAGGACCTCGGGCGGGAGGGTGCGGTCCACCACGTCATCCCCGTTCGGGGCGATGCTGTAGCGGAAGCGGCGGGCGCGGAAGTCGCGGCCGGACACCTGCGCGAGCCCGCCCACCTTGAGGCGCACGTCGGTGAAGGGAACGGTGAGGTTGAGGCTGCCGCCGCCGGACGTCTCGCCGAGGTCCGCGAAGAAGCGCTCGCCGCTGTTGGCCTGGTTGGGGAAGGACAGCGAACCCGTCGGCGTGCCGAGGTTGTCGCTGTAGAGCGAGTCGCGCGTGTCCGGCTCGTCGCGGTCCACGCGGGACAGGTTGGCCTGCCAGTCCACCTCGGCGTCATTGAGGAGGCCCAGGCGGTGGAAGCCGCGGACCTGGTTGAAGGAGAGCTGGCGGACGATGAACTGGAGCCGGCTGGCCTCGTAGCGGTCGCCCTTCAGCGAGTCGATGCCCGTGCTGGTGACGGTGCGGGTATCGGTGCCGCGGGTGTAGAGGCTGAAGACGGTCAGCTCGTTGTCGCGGTCCAGCTGGTAGCCCACGCTGACGAGGCCGCTGAGGTTGGCCGTCTCGGTGCCCTGGGTGATGCGGGCATCGTCGTTGCGGATGTACTGGCTCAGCTCGTTGAAGCTGGCGCGGCCGTAGCTGTTGACCTGCGTGGACTCCTTGTGGCCGTAGTTGATGGTGGCCAGGTAGCCCAGGCGGCGGTTCTCGAAGCGCAGCGTGTCACCCACGGATGCGCTGAGGCCCAGGTTGGGCAGGGCCGTCTTGCGCTGCGCGCGCCACACGTTGGGGAAGCTCTCCCACTCCTGCTCGAGCTGCTCGGCGGACTCGCCGTTGGCGCCCAGCTCGTGGGTGGTGGGGATGGCCTCGGGGAGCCGGCGCTGGTTGCCCGCGAAGCCGAGCCACTCCAGGCCTCCGCCCTGCTGCGAGTTGCGCTCCTGGCCCGTCGTCACGGAGTCGCCGCCGAGGGTGATGCGCGGCTTGAACTCGAACTGGCTGGGGTAGGTGTTGGTCTCGATGAGGAGCGTGCCGCCGCCGAAGCTGCCGGGCAGGTCGGCGGTGTAGCTCTTCACCACGTTGAGGTTGGCGAGCAGCGCGGTGGGGAAGAGGTCCAGCGGGACGCTGGGCTCGTCGGGCTCGGGGCTGGGCAGCAGCGCGCCGTTGAGCAGCGTGGTGCTGTAGCGGCCACCGAGGCCACGCAGGAGGACGTAGCGGCCGTCCACGACGGTGGCGCTCACCACGCGCTTCACGGCGTCCGAGGCGCTGGAGTCCGGCGTGCGGGAGATTTCCTGCGCGCTGATGGCATCCGAGACGGCGGCGGCCTTCTTGCGCTCCTGGAGGAGGGCGCCCTCGGCGCGGCGGTCGGCGCGGGCCTCGACGACAACTTCCTGCACCGCGCCCACGTCCGCGCTGAGCGCGACGTCGAGCTTCGTGGCCTTGCCCTGCGTCACGACGACGCCGGTGATTCGGCGGCCCTGATAGACGTCGTAGAAGACGCGCAGGTCGTACTTCCCGGGCGGCAGGGCCAGACGGTAGTTGCCGTCGAGGTCCGTGAGCGCCTGCTTCTGCGCGCCGGTGACGACCTTCACCGTGGCCTCGATGAGGCCCTCGCTGTTGGCCTGGTCAATCACCCGGCCGTAGATGCCGGTGAAGCCGGCCGGCGGCTCGGCGGACTCCGCGAGCATGGCCTCATCGGACGAAGCGGCGCTGCCGGCCGCGGTGGCCTCGGACGGGGCGGTGTCACCCGGCTGGGCGGCGCCGTCGGTCGGCGGCGTGGCCTGCTCGGAGGCGGTGCCGTCAGCGGGAACCGCGGGCTGCTGCGCGGTCTCGGTGGAAGGAACGTTCATTCCGGGCGCGGGCGTGGCGGGCTGGCCGGAAGGAACGTTCATTCCAGACGGCTGCGCGGTGGCCGGCGACGTGGCGGACGGGCCGATGGGCGTCGGAGCCGCGACGTCCGAGCCGCTCGACTGCGCGAGCGCGGACGTGACGAAGAGGGTAAGCGCGGCCACGAGGGCGCGGGGCAGGGCGTTGCGAGACAACAGAAATCTCCTTGCCGGCGGTCAGCGCGCGTAAAGAACGCGACACGCGTGGCATCTGAATGAATGAGCTGTGACGATTCAGGCGGCGGGCCGAAAACTCGGCGTCACGGCCCGCCGTGGGCCCGCATCAATCCGCGAGCTTGTCCGGCAGCACGCCGACGGTGATGTTCCCGCCGCGCGCCAGGTCCAGCACTTCCATGGCCGTTCCGTACGGCACGTCATCGCCCGCGTCGAAGAACACAATCTTGTCCGGGCGCGCGTTGAGCATGCGCTGCAGGCGGGCTACCACCTGCTCGCGAGGCACCTCCTCGCGGTTGATGCGCAGCACGCCGGCCTTGTCCACCGTGAGCACCACCGGAGGCAGTGCATCGGGAGGAGGAGGCGGCGTGTCCTGCTTGTCGCTCTTCGCCGGCACGTTCATCCACATCTGCTTCGTGAGCAGCGGGGTGACGACCATGAAGATGATGAGGAGGACGAGCACCACGTCCACCAGGGGCGTCACGTTCATGGACGGGCGAAGCCCGCCCTTTCCACCTCCGACGTCGAATGCCATGGCGCCCTCCTAGTGCTTCGGCCTGTCGACGACTTGAAGGTTGATGCCGGGGAAGCCCACGTCCTGCATCTGCTTGAAGAGGCCGCGCACCTCGGAGTAGCGCACGCCGCGGTCCGCCTTCAGCACCACGGGCGCTTCCGGGTCCTTCTCGTGCAGGGCCTTCAGCTCGGTGAGGAGCGCGTCGCGCTTCAGCTCCTTGCGGTCCAGGTAGAAGGCACCGTTGGAGGCCAGGCTCACCGTGACGGGCTTCAGCTCCTTGTTCTCCTTGTCCGGATTCGAGGCCGTGGGCAGCTCCACGGCGGCGCCGGCTTCGAGCTGGGGCGTGACGACCATGAAGATGATGAGGAGGACGAGCACCACGTCCACCAGCGGCGTCACGTTCATCTCCGGCGTCAGGGATTTACGCGGGGTGGACATCGCGCGACTCCCTGCGGGCAGCGAGCTCGGGACCGGTGGCCACCGCGGCGCCGTTGGAGGCGGCGGGCTTCTGCGGGCCGAGGTCCTCCAGGTAGTCCATGAACTCGCCGCGGGCGGTGTCGAGCGAGAGCTGGAGCGAGTCCGCGCGGGTGGTGAGGAAGTTGAACATCAGCACCGCGGGGATGGCGACGAGCAGGCCGAGCGCGGTGACGACGAGCGCCTCGGCGATGCCGCTGGACACGGCGCCCAGGCCGCCGGAGCCCTCCTTGGCGATGCCGGCGAAGGCCTCGATGATACCCACCACCGTGCCGAGCAGACCGACGAACGGGGCCACCGAGCCCACGGTGGCGAGCACGGACATGCCACGGCGCACGTCGGCGCTGACGCGGTCATTGAGGCGCACGAGGTCGCGGCGGGTGAGCTCGACGGGGCCCACCTTGCCGGCGGGAGCGCGGCACTTCGCGAGGAACGTCTTCATGCCGCCGCCGAGCAGCATGGCGAGGTGGCTGCCCTTGGTGGCCTCGGCCTCCTTCACGAGGGACTCGTGCTGGTGCTGGGCGAGGAGCTGGCCGGCCTTGCCCGCGAAGCGCTTGGACGCGGCGCGCGAGCGGGAGAAGACGAAGAGGCGCTCGAAGAACACCGCCAGGGACGCGACGGCGAAGAGGATGAGCGTCCAGGCGATGCCCAGGGCGAAGACGCCCATGTGGCTATAGATGTCCCTGAGATTGAAATTCATGACGGGGGCTCCGGATGCTGCAGGGAAGGTGAGGCCTACGACTTGAGGCGGAAGGGGACCTTGAAGATGCGGTAGACGGCGGTGGGCTGGCCGGAGACGACGGCCGGCTTGAAGCGCCACGTGCGCACGGCGGCGAGGGCGGCGCTGGCGAAGGGCTCGTCGCCGCGCATCACCTTGAGGTTGGTGACGCGGCCGTCGACCTCGACGACGCCCTTGAGGATGACCATGCCCTCGAGTCCCTTGGAGCGGGCCTCGGAGGGGTACTCGGGGATGAGGTTGGACTCGAGCGGCTCCGGAGGCGTGGCGGACTCCGGGAGGTTGATGGGCGCCGTGCGGCCGCCTCCGCCGGAGAGTCCCTCACCGGTGCCGGTGCCACCGACGACGCCACCGGGAACGAGCGTGCCGGTGCCGCCCACGGCGATGGGCGCGGCGGCGACGACCTCCTTCTCGGCCTCGGGAGGCTTCGTCAGGGGAACGGCGTCGGGAGCGACGATGGGCGCGGGGGCCACGGTGGGCGCGGGAGGCGGCGCCTTGGCGACGGTGGGTGGCGCGGGCTTCGGCGCGAGCTTCGGCTTGGGGGCCGGTGGTGGAGGAGGCGGAGGTTTCACCTCGACGACAGGAGGCGGAGGCGGGCGGAAGACGACGTCCACGCCCTTCTTCTCCTGGATGACCTCGCGCACCTTGTTGGCGGCGGACACCGCGGCGACGCCGATCAGCACGAAGACGCCGATGGACGCAGTGGTGGAGAGCGCGAACCGGCGTGCGGAGGTGACGTCGGTAGCGCTGTCGAACGTTTCGAACATGGCTGCATGCGCGTATAGCGGCGCCATGTCTCACGGGTGTCCTGTGCCCGTGACACTTCGCATGCAAACGAATCACGGGAGCGTCACGTCGCGTGGACGCACATGCGTGCGAGACGCATTCGTGACGGTGGTGGAGTCGGCGTCACCATCGCGTCACGGAGCGCGGGCCCGTGGATCACGAAACGAAGGTGATGAGGCGTTCAGGTTGGCGACGAGTGCGTCACGGCGCGCGCATGCCGGGGTACATGCGCGGCAGCCGTGACAGCGCTCCTTCCACCGTCACCGCGCGAGGCGCTCCCGCGCGGCGCACCTGCCACAAGAGGGCGCCGAGCAGCACGGAGTAGATGACGGCGAACGGCCTCCACAGCAGCACGTCATGTGACAGGTCCGGCCCGAGCCCCGAGTCGGAGACGAGCAGTCCGGTGAGAGCGATGAGCGCCACGAGCACGAGGTTCGGCTTGTACCGGCCCTCGGCGGCGGCGCGCACCACGGGCCACGCGAGCACGTAGTTCGCGCGCCATGCGAGCGGCGAGAGGAGCGTCACGCCCAGGCAGCACATGGCGAGCAGGTCCGCCGGACCGGGCCGCGCCCACACGACGGCCACGAGGAAGAGCGCGATGGCCAGTCCCTGCGCGAGCGTCATGCTTCCCGGAGGAGGAATGGACTCGGAGGGCAGCACCAGCGAGAGCAGCAGCGTGGGCAGGCCCTGCGGATTGGCACCCAGCGCCCACGGCGGCGTGGTGCGCGCGAGCGTCTCGCTCCACAACCGCATCTGCGTGAGCGTGCCGTCCCACCCATAGCGGGCCAGCGTGGGCAGCGCGAGCACGATGCCGATGGCCGCGGTAGCGCCGATGACACGCCAGTGCCGGCGCCACAGGAAGAACAGGCCCACGAGCGCGGCGGGCGGCTTGAGCAGGAACGCCAGGGCGAACGCGGCGGCGGGGCGCCACACGTGTCCACGCTCGGCGCCGAGCGTGGCGAGCACGATGAGGAGCAGCAACACCGCGTCCACCTGTCCGTAGAAGAGCTCGAAGGTGAAGGCGGGGAGCAGGGCGACGGTGGCGAGCGGAGGGCCCCAGGCCCAGGGCGTGGCCTCGCTGGAGCCGGGGGGCACGCGCGTGGTGAGCCGGGCCACGGCGGCGAGCGCGAGGATGGAGCCCAGGTTCCACAGTGCGACGGCGGCGCGCGCGGGGAGGAAGGTGAAGGGAATGAAGAGGGGCGCGGTGATGGGCGCGTACTTGAACGGCATGGTGCCGTCGGAGACGCGGTAGAGGTCGGTGCCCTCGAGGAAGCGCTCGGCGGCGGTGAGGTACACGCGGAAGTCCACGCCGCGCCGCGGGTGCTGGCCTACGGCCACCGCGGCCACGACGAGCACCGCGAGCACGAGCCACCAGAACCAGCGGGCGTACGTGTCGGAGCGGCTCTCGGACGCGGCGTCCGGCGGTGTGTTCACTGCGAGAGGGAGCCTGGGCGTGGGGCTCATGTCAGAGCGCTCCCACGGGCGGGCAGGGAGAGGTCTGGGGCGACGGGGTGGCACGAGTGCCCCGGGCATCTGTGTTCATCGAGGGAGGCAGGGAGGGGAGGGGGCCGGCACCATTTCATGGTGGCCGCCGCACGGCAACGGAGGCAAGCCGCGGGCGCGCCTCGGCGGCAGGACGTCGGACTTCAGTCCGGTCCAGGCGCGGGCCGCGAAGCTCCGGGACTGAGAGCGAAGTGAGCCCTCATTCAGGTAGCCGCGAGGGCGTGGGGCGGCACTACCAGGATGCGGGCCCGGTGCCCGGACGGGAGCGTGGTGACCGCGGCGGCGTTGCTCGCCGGAGCCTGGTTCGGGCTGCTCCCCGTCCTGACGGCCGGGCTCCTGTGGAGCCTGTCGCGGCTACAAGCCGTAGGCCTCCAGCAGCCGCAGCCACACCTCGCTCATGGTGGGAAACGACGGCACCGCGTGCCAGAGCGTGTCGAGTGACACCTCGCCGGCCACGGCAATCGTCGCGGCGTGGAGCATCTCGCCCACCTCCGGGCCGGTGAAGGTGGCGCCGACGATGACTCGGCGCTTCTCGTCCACCACCAGCTTCGCGGTGCCCTTGAGCCCCCGGCCCAGCAGGCCCGTGCCGGACACGTTCTGCAGCTCGTACTGCACCGTGCGCACCGGCAGCTTCGCCTCGCGGGCCTTGGCCTCGGTGAGGCCCACGCTCGCCGCCTGCGGGTGCGTGAAGATGACCTGCGGCGTCGCCTTCGCGTCCGCCCACGCCTGTGCCTTCTTCCCCGCGATGATGTCGCCCACCAGCCGCGCCTGGTACTTGCCCATGTGCGTGAGGAGGTTGCGGCCATTCACGTCGCCGGCCGCGTAGAGCCAGCCGCCCTCCACGCCCTTCGCGCGGAGCTGGTCATCCACCTCCACGGGCTTGCCGGACTGCAGGCCCACCGTCTCCAGCCCGATGCCCTCCGTGCGCGCCACGCGGCCCATGGCGACGAGGAGCGCGTCCGCGCGGACCTCCTCGCCGTTGGTGAGCGTCACCGTCACCTCGCCCTTGTCTCCGGCGCGCTGCACGCGCGCGGCCGTGGTGCCCAGCAGCACCTTCACGCCTTCTTCCCGGAGCGCGTTCGCGACCTGCTCACCGACGAAGGGCTCGAAGCGCGATAGCAGGCTCTTCCCGCGCTGGGCCAGCGTCACCTCCGAGCCCAGTGAGCGCCAGGCCTGCGCCAGCTCCACCGCCACCGCGCCGCCGCCCAGGACGACGAGGCGCTTGGGCACCTCCTTCGCACCGGTGCCCTCGCGGTTGTCCCAGGGCTTCGCCTCCTTCAGCCCGGGGATGTCCGGGATGCGAGGCCGGCTGCCCGTGGCCAGCACCACCGCGCGCCGGGCCTCCAGCTCGCGCACCGTGCCGTCCTTCGCCTCCACTCGCACCTTGCGCGGGCCCGCGAGCTTCGCGTTGCCGCGCACCACCGTCAGCTTCGCGCTCTCCGCCCACTTCGCCTGCGAGTCATCGCGGTAGTTGCCCACCATGTAGTCGCGATGCTCCAGCACGGCGCTGGCCACGAGCGGACCCTTGATGGCCTCACGCGCGCCGGGGGCCTGCTTCGCCAGCCACAGTGCCTCCGCCGGACGCAGCAGCGCCTTGCTGGGGATGCAGGCCCAGTACGAGCACTCTCCGCCGAGCAGCTCCTGCTCCACCAGCGCCACCGACAGTCCCGCCGCCGCGGCGCGCGCGCCCGCGTTCTCACCCGTGGGCCCCGCGCCAATCACCACCACATCGAAGGCTTCCGCCATGTCTTTGCACCCCGTGGCGGCAGGCGTAGGCGGAGCAGGCGTGCGGGCCAATCCAGCAGCGGGCTGGTCGTCAGATGGTGGAAAGAGCGGCTGGTAGCCAGATGACATCTGCCCCAGCGTGGCGGGCAGGACCTCGTGTGGGCCTGCTCCCACTCCTCTTGTCAGGAATGCAAGGCGGTCCACGTCCGGGCCCCGGTTGACGTGGGCGGGGTGCGCAGGCACCTTGTCCCTGAACGAATGGTCCGTGCCGGAGCAATGCGCGCGGCGGGAGGTGTGTCATGGGAACTGTACTGAACGGTGTCTCGGGTCGCTCCTCGCCGTGCGTGTCTGCCCGGGTCTGACCTCCTCCCTCGCTGAGTCGTAGCGCTGAGCGGGACGGAGCGGGTTCCTCCCCTTCCAGGACACGTGCGCGCGGAGCCGTAACCGCCGTGCAACCGGCCGGCGTGTGCCGATTCGTGTGTCTTCCGAGGCCTGAAGCCCGGAGCCACGAGGCGCACGCGCGGCCTGCTGGGAACCGTTCGTCCACTCATGTCTTCTTCCAGGAATCGCCGTCCCCGCGCGTCCCGTCGGCGCGAGGGTTCTTCGCTGTCGTCGTCCTCGCTGTCTCCCTCTGAAAACCCGTCCGCGCGCCACCTGCGCGTGCAGTCCACCCTGTTCCAGGAGGTGTCCCTGCTCTTCCGTGGCGGCCTGTCCGACCCACGGCTCGAAGGCGTCTCGCTGTCGTCGTTCGAGCTGTCCCCGGATGGCCGTCTCGCCCGCATCGGCTACACCCTGACTCCCGCCGCCGCGGCCTCCGGCACGCGAGCCGTGCAGGAGGCCATCGACCGCGCCAGCAGCTACGTGCGCTCGCAGCTCGCGCTCCAGTTGGACCTGAAGCGCGTCCCGCAACTGCGCTTCATCTACATCGGCGTGGCGGAGCGCTCGCAACTCGAGCCCGAGGACGCGGGAGGTGAGTCATGATGCCCCGCGTCCTCCCCGCGGACCCCGGCGGCGTGCCCATTCTCGTCTGGGCCCGCGCACTGCCGGACGGAGCGGAGAAGCAGCTCCGTCTCATCGCCTCCCAGCCCTACGTCGTCGAGCACGTGGCCGCCATGCCGGACATCCACGTGGCCTGGGGCATCGCCGTGGGCACCGTCTTCGCCACCGCGAACCATGTGGTGCCAGGCGCGCTGGGCTCGGACCTGGGCTGCGGCGTGAGTGCGTACCGCTTCCCCCGGCCCGAGCTCCTCCCGGGCCGCGAACAGCTGGAGCTCCTGCTGGCCCGGCTCGCCCGCGAGGTGCCGGTGGGAGACGCCATCCGCCGGGGGCGCGGCGTCACATTGCCTCCGGAGCTGGAGTCCCCGCCGCTGGCCACCCAGAAGCTGCGCCACGCGTGGGAGCGGCTGGCTCCGCGACACCTGGGCACGCTCGGCGGAGGCAATCACTTCCTCGAGCTGGACCGTGACGCCGACGGAGACGTGTGGCTGCTCCTGCACACCGGCTCCCGAGGCGTGGGCTCCGCCATCACCGGCCACCACGTGCACGTGGCACGGGCGCTCGGAGGGCAGGACCTCCTGTCCGGGCTTGGCACGGACACCCCCGAGGGTGCCGCGTGCCTCGCGGACCTCCAGTGGGCCTTCCGCTTCGCCCGCGCCAACCGGGACGCCATCGCCGCGCGCGTGCTGCCCCTCGTGGCGGAGGTGCTCGGCGTGTCCCCCGACGTGGAGTCCACCGTGGACGTGCACCACAACCACGTGGCCCCGGAGGAGCACGGGGGGCGCATGCTGCTCATCCACCGCAAGGGCGCGGTGCACCTGGAGGCGGGACAGCGAGGGCTCATCCCCGGCTCCATGGGCACGGCCTCGTACGTGGTGGAGGGCCGGGGCGAGCCGCGCGCCTTCCGCTCCTGCTCGCACGGCGCCGGCCGCGTCCTCACCCGCACCGAGGCCCGCGCGCGGATCCGCCCGGCCGCGCTGGAGCACGCCATGCGCCGCGTGGTGTACGACCGGGACCGCTCCGCGACCCTGGTCGAGGAGGCCCCCGCCGTCTACCGCGACATCACCGAGGTGCTGGAGGACGAGGCCGACCTCGTCACCCCGCTCCGGAGGCTGACGCCGCTGGCCGTTCTCAAGGGCTGAGGGAGGGCCCCACGGCGCCGCGTGGCGCGGCGCGGCGCCGCCCCGCCCGGGGGCCGAGGGGCCGGGAGTGCCCTCCCGGCTTCACTCGAAGTCCAGGCCGGCAGTGACGCCGGGCCCGGATTTCCGGCCTCCGGGAAGATCCTCATTGGCGCGGAGCCCCGGGCCGGGTCATATGGCGGACAAGGCCCGGGAACCATGTCAGGGTGGGTTCCCGAGCCCGTCGGGATGCCGTAGAATCGGGCACCGGAAACAACCGTGCGAACCTGCTGGGGCGTCGTCTAATGGCAGGACATCAGACTTTGACTCTGAGTATCAAGGTTCGAATCCTTGCGCCCCAGCCACTCCGCTCCGGGGGGACGCGGTAGCAAGCGCGTCCGTCCGAGTGCATGAAGGACGGTGGCCCGATGCCGCAGAAGACGCTCCTGCTGGTCTCCGTGGGTAGCCCACCGGCCTCCCTCCTGAGGGACTTGCAGGACCCGCTGGCGACGCACATGGGCGTCCAGGCGGTCGTGGCGAAGACGGCCCTTCCCTCTCCGGCCTACGCCTTCAACAAGGACCGGAGCCAGTACCACTGCAACGCCATCATGCGGCGGCTCTCTCCGATGCTGGAGCCCGGCCAGGCCGCCGTCATGGGCATCACCGACGTGGACCTCTTCGTCCCCGACTCGCCCTTCGTTTTCGGCGAGGCGGACCGCGAGTCCCACACGGCGGTGGTGAGCCTCTTCCGCCTCCGCCAGGGCGCGGACGGGGACCCGCTGCGGCGCCGGGTGCAGGTGGAGGCGGTGCACCAGGCCGGGCACCTCCTGGGGCTGTCCTACTGCGAGGACCCCCGGTGCGTCATGTTCTTCGCCCAGACGCCCCAGGACACGGACCGCAAGCAGTTGTCGCTGTGCAACATGTGTCGCAACGAGCTCCAGAAGCTCAACCGCTGACAGTCCAGATGCCCCGTTGAATCTCCCGTGACGCGTTGACGTCCGACCCGGCGCACCCTGTAGTACGGGGCACTCGAAGCGGCCGGAAAGCGGAGCGACAGCGATGAAGGGCATGTGGCGGTTCATCGGTGGAGTGCTGGCGGTGGGGTTGTTGGGGGCGTGCGAGCCCATCGACGACGGCGGTGGTGGCGGCGCGGGCGATGTCCTCTTCACGCAGGGCTTCGCCTTCGTGCGCGAGGGCGACCGCAACGTCTACGTGGTGGACGACGACGGCGACCCGAACAGCCCGCAGAAGCTGACGACGGTGGGCGGCGTGTACTGGCCCTCCGTGTCGCGCGACGGGCGCAGCATCGTCTTCGTGCAGCGCACCGGCACGGCCACCTCGCTGCAGACGGTGCCCACGTCGGGCGGCACCACGGCCACGCTGTTCAGCTCCGGGGACTCCGCGTGCCCGCGCGGCTGCACCAACTTCCGCACGCCCACCTTCAGCCCGGACGGGCGGAGCGTCGTCTTCGTCTTCTCCACGAACAACAGCTCCCTCACCTCGCTGGGCCGGGTGAACACGGACGGCAGCGGCTTCGTGGACCTCACGCCCAACACCACCATCGGCTACGGCGCGCCGTCGTTCCTGCCCAACGGGACCGCGGTGGTGGCGCCGGCCGGCAGCGGGCTGCGCAACCTCAGCCAGATTGCGCTCGTGCCGCTCGACGGCTCCGCCGCCAGGTTCAGCTCACTGGGGAATGAGGTGCTCGCGGTGGAGAACCGCGTGGCGGTGGCGCCCAGCGGCTCGGCGGTGGCGTTCGACGGGCGGCTGTCGTCGGGCAGCGTGCGCATCTTCGTGGCCTCGTTCAACACCACCGCGGGGGTGAGCGCCCTGCAGCGGGTGACGGACCGCACCTCCGCGAGCGTGCAGGAGACCTGGCCGACGTGGACTCGCTCCAACCAGGTCGGGTTCCTCCTCGACGAGGGCGGCGGTGGCGAGCCGGGCATCTACCGGGCGACGACGGGCACGGGCACGCCGTCCTCCGTGTCGCTCGCGGTGCCGAGCGCGGCGGAACCGTCGTACGGGCCGCTCTAATCGCATGGATTGCGTGCGACTCGCCGTCCTCGCGTGGGCCCTGGCGCTGTGCGCCGCGTGTGCGGCCCGGCCTCGGGAGGTTGTCGTACTCCCGGAGCCGTCTCCGGACATCGTGCTGCACACCGGCGCGCCAGAAGGCGGGCTGCCGTACCGGCTCTTCGTCTCGGGGGAGGCCTACGAGCAGAGTCCGCACCGGCTCATCGTGTGGCTGCATCCCTCGGGAGCGGATGGGCTGGAGTTGGTGGAGCCGCTGGCAAAGGTCTTCTCCTGGACGGGGTTCGCGCTGCTGACGCTGTCGCAGAAGGACTTCACCGACTGGAAGGGCGCGGATGCCAACCGGCTGATGTCGAAGGTGTTGCCGGATGTGGCGGCGCGCGTGCCGACCGTGGACGTGCGCCGGCCGGTGCTGCTGGGGTTCAGCGCGGGCGCGCAGATGGCGCTGGAGTTGTGGTCCGCGCGGCCGGACGCTTTCGGCGGGCTGGTGCTCCTGGCCGGGGCGCCGCGCTTCTCGCGTGGGGATGAGCTCACGCCTCCGCATGGAACCGCGTACACGCGCGTGCCGCTGCTGGCCGTGGTGGGGAAGAGGGACGGTAAGGGGCCCGCCCTGTGGCAGAAGGCGCAGGAGACCTGGAGCGCGGCGGGCGTGCCGCTCCAGACGCGCATCGTCGCCGGCCGGGGACACGAGTGGCTCCTGGTGGAGCCCACGGAGCAGCACGCGCTGCTCGCCTGGCTGGCTGCTCTGCCCCGGGGGCAGTGACAAGGCCGACGGGTTGTCCGGCCTCTCGCGTGGCCACGTGGCTCATCATGGGAGACGATGCGTTGCCTGTGCGGCGTTCTGCCGGGTGACGCAGGCCCGCCGGGCGGGCATCCATGCCCGCTACTCCGAGGAGTCGCGTGGCGGGCCTGCCCGACCGCGCCGGGGCAGGCCGGCCTGCCCACGCCCGGGGCAACTGGCGTCCGGGTCCGCGAGGCGCGATGCTGCCGTGGCTTGGAGGTGGGTGATGTCCCTGTTCGATGCAGTGCTCGCCGGTGACCGTGACGCCGTGAAGTCCCAGCTCGCCGCCAGGGAGCACCCGGACCCGTTCGACGGGGAGGGCCGCACGCCGCTGATGGCCGCCGCCCGCATGGGCCGCGCCGACATCGTGCGCCTGCTGCTGGAGGCCGGCGCGGACCCCGAGCTGACGGACAGCATCGGCGAGACGCCGCTCATCATGGCCGCCGCCCACGGCCACGCCGAGGTCTGCAAGCTGCTCCTCCCGCACGCCAAGGACGACGAGCGGGACCTCGCGCGCACGCTGCTCTCCGGCGTCGGCATCACGGACTTGCGCTCCGAGCCGTCCATCCCCACGCCGGACAAGCTGGACCGCAAGCTCGCCTCCGCGGGCGCGTACGTCGCCGGCAAGCTGGGGGACGAGGGCCCCATGAAGCGGCTGGAGCGTGCCCTGCGCGCCGAGAAGTCCCGCAAGAGCTGAGCTCCGTCGACTGCCGGACACTCCTGCACCAAAGGGCATACCCGGTTGCGTCAGCAACGGGGTTTCCTTTTCCGTTCATGGACAGCCTGCCCCATCCGGGCCGGGCCGCCCGACATGTGGGGCTGGGGAGCGCTGGGCCGGAGCGCTATTCCGTTCATCGCGGAGCCGTGGACATGGAGACGCCGGACACGCGCCTCATCTACGTGAGCGCCGTGCAGGGCCTGTTCCTCGTCGCCCTGCGCGGGCGCCTGTCCCCGTCCGCTCGTGAATCGCTGCGCGCCGAGGGGCTGGATTTGGACCAGGACCTGCTGCCGGCCTACGCCTTCAACTCGTGGCTCAAGTGGCAGGACATCATCCTGCGCGACGTGTGGCCCGAGCTGGAGCGCGACGAGGCCCTGAAGAAGCTGGGCCGCTCCGTCATCGAGGGGCTGCTGTGCACCATGCTCGGCCGGGTGATGGCCACGGCCGCGCGCACGCTGGGGCCTCGGCTGGGGCTGGCGCAGCTCGACCGGGGCTTCCGCATGTCCAACAACTTCCAGAGCTGCCGCGCGACGGAGCGGGGACCGAACGCCTATGAGCTGTTCATCAACGACATCGCGGACCGGCCCGCCTACTACGTGGGCCTGCTGGAGGCGGCGCTCGGGATGATGGGCGCGCGCGAGTCCCGCGTCACGGTGCTCCGCCACGAGCCCCCCGGCTGCTCCTTCCTCGTTGAATGGCGGCCCTGAACGACGAAGGCCCGGCGGCTTCGCGGTGGAAGCCTCCGGGCCCTCGCTCACGGTGACGGACTTGAGGAGTCCGTCAGCCGGTGGTGCCGCTCACTCCGGCTTGGCGCTCACCGTCACGCCGGGCGTCACGGTGCCCGCGCCGCTCCGCGTCTGGACGAGCGAGTCGGCCACCAGCTCGGTGATGTCCTTGATCTTGATGTTCTCGCCGCGGTCGGTGTCGTTGACCGCGTCGTTGAGCATCGTCGAGCAGAACGGGCACGCCACCGCCACCACGCCGGTGCCGCCCTTCTCCTTGTAGTCGCCCACCATGCCCGGCTTCTTCTTGTCCGTGGCGTCGGGGAACGGCGTGGACGGGTCCTCGGCGTGCTTCAGCGTCAGCGCCGCCTCGTTCAGGCGGTTGTGGTTGATGCGCGTGCCGATGTGCTCCTCCATCCACATGCGCCCGCCGCCCGCGCCGCAGCAGAAGCCCTCGCGCTTGCTGCGCTGCATCTCCACCACTTCCAGGCCGGGGATGGCGTTGAGCACCTCGCGAGGCGCGTCGTACACGCCGTTGTGGCGGCCCAGGTAGCAGGGGTCGTGGTACGTGAGCTTCGTATTCATCACCGCCGAGAGCTTGATGCGCTTCTCGTTCAGCAGCTCGTTGATGAGCTGCGTGTGGTTGATGACGCGGTACTCACCGCCGAACTCCGGGTACTCGTTCTTGATGGTGTTGAAGCAGTGCGGGCACTGGGTGATGACGGCCTTCACGCCCATCGAGTTCCACGTCTCGACGTTCGTCTTCGCCATCGTCTGGAACAGGTACTCGTTGCCCATGCGGCGGGCGGAGTCGCCGTTGCACATCTCCTGCTTGGACAGCGTGGCGAAGGACACGCCCGCCTCGCGCATGATTTTCACCAGCGCGCGGCTGACCTTCTTCTGCTTGTCGTCGTAGCTGCCCGCGCAGCCCACGAAGAAGAGGTACTCGTACGGGCCGCCGCCGTCACCCCAGGTGGGCAGCGCCAAATCCTCCGCCCACTCGTCGCGCCGGTCCTGGCCCAGGCCCCAGGGGTTGCCCTGGCGCTCGATGCCCTCGAACACGCGCTGGATTTCGGGCGGGAAGTCCGCCTTCACCTGCACCTGGTAGCGGCGCATGTCGATGAGGCGCGGGACGTTCTCGATGAACACCGGGCAGGCCTGCTCGCACCAGCCGCAGCTCGTGCACGCCCACACCGTCTCCGACTTCAGCGCCGAGCCGACGATTTCCGGCAGCGGCTCCTTCGTCTTGCTGGGGCCGTAGCCTTCCTCCACCCACTGCTCGTGGTCCCAGATCCAATGCTTCAGGTCCTGGTTCACACCCTTGTGGGTGAGCGGCTTGCCGGTGATGTACGTCGGACAGTGCGTCTGGCAGCGGCCGCACTCCGTACAGGAGTACAGGTCCAGGCCGTTCTTCCAGGTGAGGTCCCTCACCGTGGCGGTGCCGAACTCCTCCTTCTCCAGGTTGGGCGTGGGCAGCTTGCCGGTGGAGTGGGTGCGCTGGAAGAAGACGTTGGGCAGGCCGGTGATGATGTGGAAGTGCTTGCCGATGGGCAGGAAGTTCAGGAACGACAGGATGATGGTGAGGTGAATCCAGAAGCCCGCCACGCCCACCACGTGCGAGGCCGTCACGCCCAGCGGCATCATCGCCAGGCCGACGACGCTGGTGACGGGCTCCCACCACACGAGGGCGGACGGGGCGGCGGGCACCTGCGTGGCGCCCATCTGCACCTGGGCGGCGGCTTGCGCCACCATGTGGCTGCCGCCGAACATGAACTCCGTAATCATCAGGCCGGAGATGAAGCCCAGGATGAGGTACGCCTCCCAGGAGACCGTCATGCGGTCCGGCTTCACCTTCCAGCGCGTCCAGACGAAGTAGGCGCAGCCGAGCACGGCGAGCGCGGCCACCACGTCCTTGGCCAGCAGGTAGACCTTGTAGAGGACGAGCAGGCCCGGCACATCCGCCCAGACCGGGTGGCTCAGGTCCGTCAGCACGTCCAGCGCCGTGGACGAGAAGCCCATCACGAACAGCATGACGGTGCGCAGCGCCAGCACCATGAACGCCGCGTAGATGAAGACGTGCATCAGGCCCGGGGTGAACTCCTCCGGGTCCACCATGCGCTTCTGGCCGAGGCCGAAGAGCACGAGCCGCTTGATGCGCAGGGGAATGTTGTCGAGCCGGTTCTCCTTCTTCATCGCGAGCAGCACGCCCACGCGACCAGACATGGTCATCACGAAGATGGGTACGGCGACGGCGAGCAATAGGCCGGTGATGATGGGGCTCATGGGACTCTTGAGGACCTCTGGGAGCGCGCGCGGCGGAGGAGAAGGCCCGGTTGCCGCGGCGCGGCAAAGCTCGAGTTCAGGTCAACCCTAACAGCGTTGATTCGCGAATCAAGAGGCGCGCGGTGGAGCGTGTCCGGCAGTGAAGCACGAAGCCGCGGCCCGCTGGTGGGGAACCGACCTGGCCTCGCATTTACTGCGATGACAGCCCGGGGACGACAGCGCTGAAAATCGCCTCAGCGTGAAGCGTGTAGAGCTTCCGTCAATCACCCCGCGGACCTACCTTGTACGATTGTCGCGCGGAGTGTCGGACGGATGACTGTCCGTAAGTAGCGGTAATTACGTATCGCGCTGACGTGGGGCAGGCGGGCAAGCGTGGGCCGTTGGACAACCAAACAACTTTGATGCTCCAAGGGCTTTACAACGCAAGGCGACATGGACAACATGGTCAGTAAATCGGTCAACGCTTGAGTGGTCGGGCACTACATGGGGTGGGCCCGAGTCGACCGAAAGGAAGGGCGCCCGAGGAGAGGCGAGCCGCGAGGCCGTCCATCTCCACCCAGGCGGAGCGCTCGACAGGAGCCGGACATGGTTCAGCACGACGACACCACGTACATGGACGATGAAGGCCTGCCTTACGCGGACCGCAAGGACGAGGGCGAGTCCGAAGGCGTGCCTCAAATGGACGGCTCGGCGGGCGGCCGCTGGGGCTACAACGAGGAATCGTGGGGCGGTTGGCAGGCGGCGGAGTGAGTCGGGGCCCCCGCGGCCCATGGATGCGCGGGGGCATTCCAGTTGCGTTTGTGGCTGAGCGGCATCAGGCCCGAGCGGCGGCTCCCTCCACGGTGAGCTCCCGGGTGTGAGCGCTCCCTTCGGCCTCTCTTCGTGAGCGGGCCGTCATCTTTCCTTCCAGTCCGGCGTCGTTCCGCGCTTCCCTATTCGAGGAGGCCGCGATGAAGGTGCTGTGGTGTTGGCGTTGCCGGATGGATGTCCCGATGCTCGATGAGGAGGAGTTCGCGCAGGTGGCGCGGATGTACTTGAACCCCATCCAGCGCTTCAAGGTGTCCGAGGCTTCGAGGACGCAGCCGATTTCGGTGCGGGCTGTGCTCGCACCGGTGTGCGAGGAGTACGAGCGGCTCACGGGTTTCCGCGAGACGAACCCCAATGCGGTGGCGCACCACCGGCTCATCCTCTACGGCCCGTCGTGTACGAAGTGCGGCAAGCCCCTGCGCACACCCGAGGCGCGTCACTGTGCCGCGTGTGGGACGCCGCGTTGAGGTGTCGGCGCGGCCCCTGACCCCGCGTGCGGCTCCGGCCGGCCCCCTTGCCGGAAAGCCAGACTCCCGACATTCTGCTGCCCTGAAGCCTTCCCACGGGAGCCCCCGCTCCCGGGGCGTTGTGGCCCATGAGACTTCCGGTGGCGAGGGGTGTCATTCCTCGCAGAGTGATTCGCGGCACAATGCCTCGTGACAGCACGGGGGAGTTCGGATGAAGCAGACGGCCTGGGCAGTGGAGCGCGATGCCGAGCACGGCCGGGAGGTGCTCCTCCTCGTCACGCTGGAGGCGGACGCCGAGGCGCCCCGCGCTCCCGTCGCCATCAACCTCGCCCTGGACCGCAGCGCGTCCATGCGCGGCGTGCCGCTGCTCGCCGCCGTGCAGGCCGCGCAGACGCTGGTGGAACGCTCCAGCCCGCGCGACTACCTGGGCCTGCTCACCTTCGACGCCGAGCCCGAGCAGGTGCTCCCCATGCGCGCCATGGAGCCCAACGCGAAGGCCCAGTTCCTCAAGGTGCTCTCGCGCCTGGAGTCCGGCGAGGGCACCGCCCTGCACGAGGCTGTCGAGCGCGCCTCCGAGGCCGCCCGCCGCGTGCTCGTCCCCGGCGCCCGCCCGCAGGTGCTGATGCTCACCGACGGCGAGCCTTCCGTGGGCCCGTCGCAGCTCGCCGAGTTCAAGACGCTGGGCAGCCGCGTCGCCGAGTCTGGCGTCATGCTGCACGCGCTGGGCCTGGGCCGGCACTACCTGCCCGACATCCTCGAGGCGCTCACCAGTCCGTCCGGCACCGGCTTCGTCCATGTGGACGACCCGGAAGGTCTACCCATGGCGGTGGGCCAGCTCGGCGCGGAGCTGTTCGGTGAGGTGGTGTCCGACGCGCGCATCTACGTGCTGCCCACGGGCTTCGCGGACCTGCGCTGCCGCCACCGCTACCCCGCGCGCGTCGAGGGCGACGCCATGAGCGCCACGCTGGGCGCCGTGTCCCAGGCCTTCCCGCGCCGCGTCCTCTTCTCGGGCCTGCTGGGCAGCGCCGAGTGGAACATGAGCGTGTCCGCGTCCTACACCGAGAGCGGCGATACGCGCCGCATCTCCGTGCCGGTGACGCGCATCCTCCCGGACAGCGAGCAGGGCCGCTACGTGCGCGCCGTGTCTGCGGAGCTGGAGCTGGTGGCCGCCGAGGCCGCCGCGTGGAAGGCGCTGGGCCGCCGTCACCAGGACTCCGCCGAGCGCGCGCTCGAGTCCGCCGACATGGCCCTCTACAAGCTGGCCCGGCTGGGCGCGCCCGAGGTGCCGCCGCACCGCCACGTGGAGCGCCTGGCGGACCTGCGCCGCTTCCTGGAGCGCCGCGCCAACCAGCAGGTTCCGGCGCTGGTGATGCGCCGCGCCCACTCCGAGGTTTCCCGTATCACCATGAGCCGCGTGGGCCCCGCCGTGCCCGCGCCGGCGCTGGTTCCCTGGAAGGGCGAGGAGTAGCCGGGGCGCCTGCCTGCCCGCCCGCGGCGGCCGCGTAACCTCCCGGGCGCTCCGTCCGTAGGAGAGGGACGGGCGGCGGAGCGGCGGGGAATGCACGCCTGCCCGGATGGTTGTTTCTCGTCGGAGACACGTGCCCTTCGCTGGCGGCCCGGCCTCCGGTGGGTTAACGGGAGGCGCATGAAGCGTCAGCTGTCGAAGAGGCTCGGCCGAGCCGGAGTTGTCGGAGTCCTCCTCACGGCCGCGGTGGCGTGGGCGGAGCTGCCCCCTTCCGCGGTGGCGACAGGTGCGCCCGACGAGGGCGACCCGCGCGTCGAGGCGGCCCTGCTGGTGGATGCCACCCAGGTGAAGCCGGGCGACACGTTCCGCGTGGGCGTGCGCTTCCGGATGGACCCGGGCTGGCACATCTACTGGAAGAACCCGGGCGACTCGGGCCTGGAGACGGAGGTGACGTGGGACACGCCGGGCTCCACGGTGGGCTCGCTGCAGTGGCCCTACCCGCACACCTTCCGCACGCCGGACGGCTTCATCGTCACGCACGGCTATGACGGCGAGGTGCTCCTCTTCGCGGAGGCCCGCGCGGCGGAGAACGCCACGGGTCAGCTGCAGCTCTCCGCCGCGGCCAACGCGCTGGTGTGCGAGGTGCACTGCATCCCCGCCGAGCTGATGCTCACGCGCCACGTGCCCGTGGGCCCGGAGACGCTGCGCGACGCGGACGCCATGAAGGCCTTCGACGCGGCGCAGGCGAAGGTGCCGCGCCCCACGGCGGACACCGGCCACACGGTGCAGCTCGCGCTGGACTCGAAGCAGCTCACCGCGGGCCAGGACTTCACCGGCACCCTCACCGTGACGGGCCCCAAGGGCGCGCCGCTGCCCACGCTGGAGAAGGACTTCTTCACCCCCGACCGCATCGCCGGCGTCGCCAGCGTGGCGCTCACCTCGGTGGGCCCGGGCCGCTTCCAGCTCAAGGGCAAGATGGAGCCGGACGTCGCGGGCTCCGAGCCGCGCTTCGCCGGCGTGCTTCGTCTGGGCACGGCGGCGTCGGGTTACCAGGCGCTCGCGGTGGACGCGCCCATGGCGCCCGTGGTGGCCGCCGTTGGCGCCGTTGGCGCCGTGCCCGCCGTGGCGAAGATTCCTTCCGTGAAGGACAGCCTCGCGGCCGTGAAGCCGGTGGCCGCTGTCACGCCGGTGGCGGCTCCGGCCGAGTCTTCCGTCGGACTGGGGCTCGCGCTGCTGTTCGCGTTCCTCGGTGGCGCGCTGCTCAACCTGATGCCGTGCGTGTTCCCCGTGCTGGCGCTCAAGGCGTACGGCTTCACGCGCATGGTGCAGAACGAGCACGGCCGCGTGGGCGCGCACGCGGCGGCGTACTCGGGCGGCATCATCGGCAGCATGCTGCTGCTGGCCGGCGCGGTGCTCGCGGTGCGCGCGGGCGGCGCCAGCGTGGGCTGGGGCTTCCAGTTCCAGGAGCCGCTCTTCGTCGCGGCGGTGAGCGCGGTGCTGGTGGCCTTCGCGCTCAACCTCTTCGGTGTCTTCAACGTGGGCATGGACGGCACGGCGCTCGCGGGCAGGGTGGACCAGAGCCACGGCCTGCTGCACAGCGCGGGTGAAGGCGTGCTCGCGGTGGTGCTGGCCACGCCTTGCTCGGCGCCGCTGCTGGGTACGGCGGTGGGCTTCGCCTTCGCGGCGGGCCCGCTCACGGTGCTGGCCGTCTTCTTCGCGCTGGGCCTGGGGCTCGCGCTGCCCTTCTGCCTGCTGGTGCTGGTGCCGGGGCTGGCGAAGAAGCTGCCCAGGCCGGGCGCGTGGATGGAGCGCTTCAAGCAGGTGCTGGGCTTCGCGCTGCTGGCCACCACGGTGTGGCTGGTGTGGGTGATGGGCGGGCTGGCCGGCGTGGACGGCATGGCGCGGCTCCTGGCCTTCCTCGTCGCGGTGGGCCTGGGCACGTGGCTCTACGGCCAGTCGCAGGCGCAGGAGGGCGGGCGCCGGTTCGCCAGCGTGGCGCTGGCGGCGGTGGTGCTGGTGGGCTCGGGCGTGGCGGCGCTGCGCTTCGACGGGCTGGCTCCGGAGTCGCGCGCGTCCTCCACGGTGGCGCACACGCAGCCGTGGGACCCCGCGGCCGTCACGGCGGCGCTGGAGGCCGGGCAGCCGGTGTTCATCGACTTCACCGCCGACTGGTGCCTCACCTGCAAGTTCAACGAGCGCACCGTGCTGTCGCGTGAAGACGTCCGCGCCGCCTTCGCCGAGAACCAGGTCGCCTTCTTCGTGGCCGACTGGACGCGCCGGGATGCACGCATCACCGCCAAGCTGGCCGAGCATGGCCGCGCGGGCGTGCCCATGTATCTGGTGCTGAGCCCCGGTGCTCCGGACAAGCCGGAGGTACTGTCGGAGCTCCTCACCGCGGACCTGGTGGTGGACGCGGTGAAGCGCGCGGCGGAGTGCTCGCCCGCGCGCCGCAAGAGCGGCTCCAACATCGTCTGTGCCGTGGGCTTCCCACGGCCCTGAAGTGTCGCTGTCGTCGTGGTTTCGCGCTGTCCCAAGTCTGAGGAGGAACGCCATGAAGCAGGTCTTCACCGCTCTGTCGCTCGGCGCGCTGTTCCTGGGCGCCCCCGCGTTCGCTGACGCCGAGGTGGGCAAGCCCGCCCCGGCCTTCACGCTGAAGGACGAGTCGGGCAAGGAGCACTCGCTGGCGCAGTACAAGGGCAAGATTGTCGTCCTCGAGTGGACCAACCCCGAGTGCCCCTTCGTGCAGCGCCACTACACGGCCGATACGATGGCCAACACGCTGAAGGGCTTCGACGCGAAGAAGGTGGTGTGGCTGGCGGTGGACTCCACGGCGCACAACACGCCGGACAAGTCCGCGGCCTGGAAGAAGACGGAGGGCTTCAGCTACCCTGTGCTGCAGGACCCGAGCGGCACGGTGGGCAAGTCTTTCGGCGCGAAGACGACGCCGCACATGTTCGTCATCGACGAGCAGGGCGTCGTCCGTTACGCGGGCGCCATCGACGATGACCCGCGCGGCAAGAACGAGAAGAAGACCAACTACGTGAAGACGGCGGTGGACGCGCTGCTCACCGGAAAGACGGTGCCCACCGCGACCAGCACGTCGTACGGTTGCTCCGTGAAGTACAAGAGCAGCTAGGCTGTCGCTTCGAGCGTGGAAGGATGCCCGAAGGCCCTCGTCCCGCGCGTGGACGGGGGCCTTCTGCTTTTCGCGGTGGAGGGACGCATGAGCACGTGGAGCATTCGCAAGGCGGGACTGACCGATATCGAGGACGTCGTCCGCCTGCGGCGAGAGTTGATGGTCATCTTCGGTGGACTCACGGAAACCAACGTCAGGGCCTGGGAGGAGGCGACGCGGCGCTACCTGACGACGGCGATGCCCGAGGGGCGCTTCCACGTATGGCTCGCGTACGCGGGAGGCGAGGCGGTGGCGTGCAGCGGACTTGCCCCCTTCGAGCGGCCTCCGGCGGCGAACCACCTGAGCGGGCTGGAGGGGTACATCCTCAACATGTACACCGTGCCCGAGTGGCGGAAACGCGGCCTGTCCCGTGCGCTGATGACGGAGCTCATGGCCTTCGCTCGCGAGGCGGGCATGGGGCGGCTGTGGCTGCACGCCTCGGAGGAGGGCCGGTCGCTGTACGAGAAGCTGGGCTTCGCGCCCAATCCGATTGCGCTCGAGTGGAAGCCCAGCGGGCCGTAGCGGGCTGTGTCGTCGCATTCCCTGACGCCGTGCCGCTTCCTGGCGAAGGGAGCGGCCGGTGGAGCCCCGGCCGGTGCCTTGTCCGACACGCGGCGGGTTCGGACCTTTGGCGCCAGAGGAGGAAACGACGCATGGCCAAGAACCGCATCCTCCAGAAGGGGATTGGCGGCCAAGGCGCCGAGAAGGGCACCGCACCCGCGCGCGAGTCGCCTCCGCTGAGCGACAAGAACGACCGTCATCGCTGAAGCGCGACAGGCCTCCGGGGCGCGGCGAGGTCTCGCCCCTGGGGCCCGCCTGCTCCGAGGCCGGTTCCTACGCGTGTTGCTCCCGAGGCGATACTCCAGGCTGTCGCTTCTCGCGTGAAGGGCGCGGCGGCGGTGCTGGGCCTTCCTTCTTCGCGCGGCCAGCCTCGCGCGGAATCGTGAGCAGCGCGACCACGGCACCCACGAAGCACAGCCCCGCGGACACCCAGAGCGCGCGCCGTGTGCCTTCGAGGAAGTCCGCACCCGAGCTCCCGCTCAGTCCGCCCAGCAGCGGCAGCAGTGCCACCGCGAGCAGGCCGGCGATGCGCGCCACCGCGTTGTTCACGCCCGAGGCGATGCCCGCGTACCGGTCCTCCACCGCGCCCAGCACCACGGCGGTGAGCGGGCCCACCGTGACGGCCAGCCCCAGGCCCAGCACGACGACGCCGGGCAATACCGTGTCCACGTAGCCTCCGCCCTGCCGCATCAGCGTGAGGAGCGCCAGCCCCACGCCCGCGAGCACCGGCCCCACCGTCATCATCGGCCGCGCGCCGATGCGCCCCGCGAGCCGCCCCACCACCGGTGACAGCGCGAGCATCAACAGTGTCACCGGCAGCAGCGAGCCCCCGGCCGCGAGCGCCGAGTACCCGAGCTCCTGCTGCAGCGCGAGCACCACGAGGAAGATGGCGCCTCCCAGCGCGAAGTACACCGCGATCGTGGTGAGGTTCGCTCCCGAGAAGGTACGTGAGTGGAAGAGGTGCAGTGGCAGCATCGGGTGCCGCTGCCGCGCCTCCACGAAGACGAAGGCGATGAGCAACGCCGCGCCGCCCACGGCCGCGAGGATGGTGGGCGCAGTCCAGCCATGCGCGGGGCCCTCGATGAGCGCGTAGATGATGCCGCCCAACCCGAGCGCCGCCGTCATCGAACCGGTGATGTCCAACCTGCGCGAGTCCCTCGTCGGCGCATCGTTCGGCACATGGCGCAGTGCCATCCAGACGGCGAGCGCCCCCACGGGCACGTTGAGGAAGAACACGAGCCGCCACGAGGCCGCGTCCACCAGCCAGCCACCGAGCAGCGGCCCCACCGCCGAGGTGACACCGGACAGTCCCGCCCACGCGGACACGGCGCGCTGACGGTCCGCCTCGGGGAACGAGGTGCGCAGCAGCGCGAGGCTCGCGGGCACGAGCAGCGCGGCCCCCACGCCCTGTGCCGCACGGAACACGGCGAGCGTCCAGACATTCGGTGAGAGTCCGCACAGCACGGACGTGCCGGCGAAGGCCATCAGGCCGATGAGGAAGACGCGCCGCTGTCCCCACGCGTCTCCCAGTGCGCCGCCCGTGAGCACCCAGGCGCCGAGGGTGAGCAGGTACGCGTCCACCGCCCACTGGAGGCCGGCCATGCCCGCGCCCAGTTCACGGCCGATGGCCGGCAGGGCCACGTTGACGGCGGTGCCGTCGAGGAACGCCATGCCGCTGCCGAGGACACTGGCGAGCAGCACGCCCCGGCCGCGCTTGCTCGCATAGTCCACGGAGGAGGAGGGGGCCGGGATGTCGGGGGCCATGGCTCAAGCGTGGAGACGCGCTCTCGGGCACGCCACGCCTGGGGCCACGAAACCGCGTGATTCGGAGCGTACGCGAGGCCATGGGCCCGGCTGCCCGGATGCCGAGGATGAAGCGCGCTTCCTGCGTGCGTACGGTGTGGAGAAGGCCGTTGCCTTCATGGAGGTGGACCATGGCCGAGACCTGCGACCACGTGGAGATGGCGGGAGACCCCGCGCCCCGGACGCCAGAGGGCTGCGAGGAGTGCCTGAAGACGGGGGACGAATGGGTGCACCTGCGACGCTGCCTGTCCTGCGGCCACGTGGGGTGCTGTGACGATTCCCCGAACAAGCACGCGACGAAGCACTTCCACAAGACGAAGCACCCCGTCATCCAGTCCTTCCAGCCCGGCGAGGAGTGGCTGTGGTGCTTCGTGGACGAGCTCTTCGTGGAGAACCGGCCCGAGCACGCGGGCGCGCATCCGTAGTCAGTGGCGGACATCCGGCCCCCGGCACGATTGTCACGGGGGCCGCAATGTCTTCACGTGAGCGCATCACTCTCACGAGGAGGCAGGCATGGCAGGCACGATTCTGGTGACCGGAGCGACGGGCACCATCGGCGGCGAAGTCACGCGGCAGCTCATCGCGAAGGGCATCCGGCCCCGCCTCCTGGTGAGGGACCCGGCCAAGGCGCGCGAGTTCGAGGGCAAGGCCGACCTCGTGAAGGGTGACCTCGGAGACCCCGCGTCGCTGGAGCGCGCGATGCAGGGTGTGGAGAAGTTGTTCCTCGTCGGCTCCGGCGTGGACGGGCAGGTGCTGGAGGCGAAGGCCGTCGACGCCGCGAAGAAGGCCGGCGTGAAGCACGTGGTGAAGCTGTCGGTGCTCGGCGCGCAGGAGGAGTCGCTCACCTTCGGCCGCTGGCACCGCCCCGTGGAGAAGAAGCTGGAGGCGTCCGGCCTGACGTGGACGTTCCTCCGGCCCGTCAACTTCATGAGCAACATGTTCAACAACCGCGACACCATCAAGGGGCAGGGCGCCTTCTACCAGCCCACGGGAGAGGGGAAGACGTCCGTCATCGACCCGGCGGACATCGGCGCGGTGGCGGTGAAGGCGCTCACCGAGCCGGGCCACGAGGGCAAGGCCTACACGCTGACCGGACCGCAGGCCCTGTCCGGCGCGGAGCAGGCCGCGGCGCTGACGAAGGCCCTGGGCCGCGAGGTGAAGTTCGTGGACGTGCCGCCCGACGCCGCGAAGCAGGCCATGACGGGCGCTGGCATTCCTCCCGTCTACGTGGACGCGCTGATGGATTTGCTGGCGAACATGAAGGCGGGCCGGACGGCTACGGTGACGGACACCGTGCGCAACCTGCTGGGCCGCGAGCCGGGGACGTTCGAGGCCTGGGCGCGCAGGCACGCCGCCGCGTTCAAGTAGTGCGTCGCTTCAGCGTGGAGAGATGACGAGCTGGAAGCCGCGCACGAGGTCCGCGTTCGAGTCCTCTCCGCCGGGTTGGCCGTCGGCGCCGAGGCTCGTCACCTCGGCCTTTCCGTCCTCCGCGATGGAGAGGCGGTAGGGATTGTTCCACGGGTCCACCGGCTCACGCTCCACGAGTGTCGCCTTCACCAGCGTGGGCCATGCCTCCTCCGTCGGGAGCTGGCCCGTGCGCTGGGTGTATTGTTTCAAGGCCGTCTCGAGCACGAGGAGGTCCTGCCGGGCCAGGCTCGACCTCGACTGCTCCGCGAAGAGGAGGTGGTTGCAGAAGGGAATGAGCTTGAGCAGCAGGAGCATTCCGGCCGCGGCGATGATGCCGCGGACCGCCTTGCCAGCCTCCTTGAGGGAGTGGCCCAGCGAGCGTCTGTGAGGAGCATCGGCCATGGCGGTGCCGTCGCTCGCAGTCTAGCGATTCCGCCGCGAGTCTGCTCGGTCCGCCTTGAAGAGAACCCCGCGACGGCCCAGCGGAGAAACAGCAGGAACGCCACCCAGGCGAGCTCCCTGAAGTCCATGGCTCCTCCCGATGGGAGAAGAGGAGGACGCCGGGTGGCGCCTGTGGCTCAAGCGGCCACGGGCTCGGCGCGCGGGCGGGTGCGCGCGGAGACCTTCTTTCGCCCGCCTCCCTTGCGCAGGATGTCCAGCGTCACCTCCTCGTCCGTGGCCAGGGCCATGAGGCGCTGGAGGTCATCCACGCTCGACACCGTCTTGCGGTTGATGGCCAGGAGGAGGTCATCCACCTGGAGTCCCGCGTCGTGAGCGGGCGTGCCGTCCTGCACCTTGAGCACCTTCACCGCGCGCGGCTGCCCCGTGTCCTCCGCGAGCCGCGAGTCCAGGTTCACCGCCGTGGCCGCGATGCCGAGGAAGCGCCGCTCCACCTTGCCGCGCTGGATGAGCAGGCTGGCCACCCACGCCGCCGTCGCCGCTCCCACCGCGAAGCCGATGCCCTGTGCGTACGGCAGCACCAGCGTGTTGAGCCCCACCACCTCTCCGCGCGCGTTGACGAGCGGCCCGCCCGAGTTGCCCGGGTTGATGGCGGCGTCCGTCTGGAGCATGCCTTCCAGCACCACGCCGTTGGGTAGCGTGAGGCTGCGGTTGATGGCGCTCACCACGCCCATCGACACCGACTGCTCCAGCCGGAACGGGTTTCCAATCGCCATGACCAACTGGCCCACGCGGACGGACCGCGGGTCGGCCAGTGGCAGGGTGGGGAAGTCCGTGCCCTCGGCGCGGACCACGGCGAGGTCCGTGGGCGCGTCTCCACCCACGAGCGTGCCCCGGAGCTCTTCGCCGTTGGAGAGCTGCACGGTGAGGCCTCGCGGGTTGCGCATCACCACGTGGCGGTTGGTGAGGACGTAGCCGTCCGGCGTCAGGAAGAGCCCGGTGCCGTGGCCTCGCGAGTGCTCCACGCCCACCACGGCGGGCGAGGCCTTCGCCACGAGGGACTCCAGGTCATCGGAGAACTGCTGCAGGAGTTTCATCGTGTCGTCCTTTCCCTTCACGCGCGCTTGCCGATGGTGATGGGCACCTCGCGCAACTCACCGGCGCGGAGGATGCGAGCGGGGACGGTGGTGCCCACCTTCTCGTCGCCCAGGTAGCCGAGCAGGTCCTCCACGCGGTGCAGTGACTGGCCACCGAGGCTCACCAGCACGTCGCCGAGGAGCAGCCCCGCCTTGTGCGCGGGGCCGTCCGGGTCGACGGAGAGGAAGACGAGGCCCGCCTCGGTGCCGGAGCGCTCCACGAGGTGCTGGGGGATGCGCACGGGATACGCACCCACGCCGAGGTAGCCCCGGCGCACGCCGCCGTGCTCCTTGAGGGTGCTCGCCACGCGGGTGAGGGTGTCGTTGGGGATGACGACGGCGGCCGTGCGCGAGAAGGCCGCGGTGAGCAGTCCGATGAGACGGCCCTGCGTGTCCACGAGCGCGCCGCCGGAGAAGCCGGGCGGGAGGTCCGCGTCGGTTTCGAGGTAGCGGTCCACCTTGCCACCGGCGTGGGTGCGCCAGCCCTCGCCGTGGGTGCTGACCATTCCGAGCGTGGCGCGCGCGGTGCGGCCCGGACGGGCCACGGTGACGGCGAGGTGGCCGACCTTCACGTCATCGAGCGGAGCGGCGGGGATGGGGGTTACGTTGGAGACGTCGGCCTTGAGGAGGGCGAGGTCGGTGCTCGGGTCGCGGCCGATGAGCTCGGCGGAGACGGTGCGGCCGTCGGCGAGGCCGACCTGGATGTGGCCTTCGTGCTCGACGGCGTGGCTGGTGGTGAGGATGTGGCCCTCGGAGCTCCAGACGATGCCCGAGGCGCCGCGGCGGCGGCGGGCCTCGACGCGGACGATGCTGGGGGCAACGCGCTCGACGATGGCGGCGAGGGACTGGGAGAGGGACTGGAGGTCGGTGGACATGGCGGTTTCCTTTCGAGGGTGAAGGTAAAGGCCTCGAAAAGGCGCCACATCGGCGGACCGGGCAGGAGAAGGAGCTACCCATTCGGGTAGGCCGGCTGGCCATCCGGGGGAGGGGGCTGGTGGTTCGGGTGGGCTACTTGCTCCGATGGAGCAGTTCCGCTGCGTACGCGGCCCTGAGTTCCTCGCCTGCCTCGTTCCAGCCCGTCCATTCGAAGCGGGTCAGGTCTTCGATGGAGACATACTCGGCGAGCTGGGCCTGCCGGGTGGCGCTGAAGGTGCCATGGAACGTCTTGAGCAGGCGCTGCAGCTCGGCCTTGGCATCACGCTTCAGGGCTTCCTCGTCCGGCTCGGGGACGGTGCAGTACTCGCGGCCATAGACCTGCTCGATGGCTCGTTTCCGCGTCAGCCAGGCCTGGATTTCGGGCATGGGGCGCAGCAGGGGTACGCGAGTCTCGAGACTGATGTTGACGACGCCGACGGCGCGGATGGTGGCATCCGCGTCCTCTCCATCATGCGTGGCGATGAGAAGGTCGGCGGGTGCGGTGCCTCGCACGGGACGGAGGGCGGCGGAGACCAGGGGCGCCAGCGCATTCGGATTTGCGAGCACCTCCACCATCCCCGGAGCACGTGGCAGGCGCGGGGATGGGGGTTGGAGGACCTGGATGCCGTCGCTGTGTGCGAGTCCGCGATGCCAGGGGTGTTCGTCGTTCAGCAAAGGGTAGAGCGCTCGGCGGACGAGAATCTCCATTGCGCCCTGCTGGGCGTGAGGGACGGGCTGGAATGGAGGGATGGTGCGCGGCGCGCCGCGTTCGTCCTTGCCCTCGCCGAGGACGACGATGCGGAAGGGACGCTTCATTCACTCGTCCCCGGCGTGCCTCCGATGGCGCCCGAGTACCAGAGGTCTCCAGCGTTCGCCTGGAACTTCTCCGTGAGGGTTCGGAGCGTTTCGGAGTCCGGGATGGCGTGGACGAGTGTCCCCGTCTCGGGGCCGTACTCGACGACGCGAAGCTCCGAGATATCCAGCCACCGCACGAAGTCGACCGACTGGGTCGCGACCACGACGCGGAGCGGATGCCCGGTGAAGTCGCCGTTCGCGAGCGAGCGGAGGAACTCGATGCGCCGGCCCATCAGGTGCGGATGGAGGGCGGCTTCGGGCTCGTCGATGAGCAGCGTGCCGTGCGCAGGAGTCGTCGCGCCGGCCCAGAGCAGGAAGAGGGTGGTCAGCACGCCGTCCGCTTCAAGGCTCGCGGGAGTCAGCCGCGTGGAGCGATGGGTCTGGAACACGAGGCGGCGGACGTTCTTCTTGTCCACCTCGAAGCGGATGTGCTGGATGTGTGGGAAGAGGTTGCGCAGGTTCTGCTCAACGGCGTTGAACCGCTCCACCTCTCGGTTCTGCAAGGCGGCCAGCGCGGCGACGAAGCCCTCGCCCGCGGGCTGGACCTCTGTGTCCTCTCCCGGAGCGAGCATCGCGGCGCTACTGGGCCGGAAGTACCGGGCGGTGCCGAAGGTCTCCAGGAACTGGGGCAGCCCTGCGAGCTCCTCTCCCACCAGGGGAATGGTTGCCAGCCCCGAGATGGCAGTGGCAATGGATGCAGCCCGGGGCGCCACGAGGGACATCTTGACGGTCCGCAGATTGTAGGGATGCCGGCCGGCTTCAACCCAGCCGCCTCGCGGGTCACGGAGTCTCTCCTGGAGGAACTCTGGCTCGGGAAGGCCGGGGTGCGGTTGGCCCGAGGTGATGCTTTCGCGGAGCCGTTCCCAGTCGATGCCCAACTGCATCTCGAAGTCGGGCTCTGACGAGTCCTGCTGAACCGATGCTCGGAAGATGAGCCGCCTGTCGACTTCACCTTTGTGGAGCAGCGTTGGCCAACCCTCACTCAGCAGGGGCTGCCCCGCATAGGTCGCGGCCTGGAGTGAGTCCCGCCGCAAGGCCGCGAAGAGCTCGATGCCGCGCATCACGGTGGTCTTGCCAGAAGCATTCGCTCCGACGAGCACCGTCAGAGGGCTGAAGGTGAGAGATGCCCTCTGGATGGAGCCGAGGTTCTCGATTTCGATTCGTTCCAGCATTCCTTGCCCCGCGGTCGTGCCGAACCATGCCCGAGCATGGAGGGGGCGGCAACGATTCGGGGCCTCTATGAGCGAGTGGACCGTCCAGCAGTGACGTCAACCCGCCTTGCGGAAGCGCTCGTAGCGCTCCTCCAGGTACTCACCGCGCGGGCGCAATTCCGTGGCCTCGGGCAGCATTCCGAGCGGCTTGCCCGAGAAGCCCTTGAGGCCGTGCTCCAGCGTGGGGCCGTCGTGCTCGTCGAGCAGGCGCTGCGCAATCTCGATGATGCCGTCCGGCCGGATGCCCAGCAGGTCCGCGTCGAAGGCACCGTGGTGGAGCTTGCACAGGGAGAGCCCGTTGGGCACCTCGGGACGGCCTCGCACGTCGCGGTCCGGGAGGATGTGCGCCGCGTCGAGCAGTTCCGTCCGCGGGAAGCGGCACACCGCGCAGCGCTGCTCGTAGGCGCGCAGCACGTGCTGGCGGAAGGCCACCTGGTGCAGCCGTTTCTTCACCTGCACTGTCGCGTAGCGCCGCTCCAGGCTTAGCAGCTTTGCGTCCGCTGCATAGCGGCCCGGCTCCTTCACCGGCGCTTCCGGCGCGGCCGACACGACCGTGAAGGTCAACGCGGACGGGTCCACCTCGGAGATGTAGACGGGCCAGATGGGACGGTAGGCGCCGGGCTCGATGCCGTAGAAGTAGATGAGCGGCGCATCCAACTCCATGGCGCGGACGAGCCGGCGGTTGTCCCGGGCTTCGATGTCCGTGCCCTGGAACCGGTAGAGGAAGCCTTCGTCCGAGTGCAGGTCGTCATACCGGGCCTCGCGGCCCTGGCGTGGCACCGTGGTCTTGATGGACAGCGCCGACTCGCGCATGTGCCGGGGCCAGAAGATGCCGCGCGCCCGGTTGGCGAAGTGGAGCGTCTCGCCCTGGTACGTGAAGCCCGCGTCGATGATCTCCCACGGGAGGACCTCGCCGTACTGCCGCACCAACCGCTGCAGGGCGTCGAAAGCGGCGACACGGATGGGCCAGTCGGGGTCCTGGTGCATGGGGAACCGGCTCGGCGCCGGGACTCGACCAGGCTACCAGGTCAGGAGGAATTCACTGCAATCGCTGCTGAACAGGAATGCGGCCCTGTTGCCGGCACTGCATGTCAGGGAACACCCGGGGCGTCGGGTCGCTGTGTCAGGGACTGCCTATACTTTCGTGTGAAGGCAGGATGTGGCAGGTAGGCAGGGTGGCGGAGGACGTTGGTGCGGGCGCGAGCCGCACATCAGGGAGGGCGTGGTCGTGGAGACTCAAGCAGAGGCTCTGAAGGAACTGGGGCGGCGGCTGTCGCGGCGAAGGAAGGAGTCGGGGCTCGATATTGAGGCCCTGAGTGAACGGACGGCGGTCCCCGCCCGGCTCATCGAGGGCTTCGAGAAGGGACAGGCAACGCTGGGTGCCGGAGCGCTCACGCGGCTCGCCAGTGCGCTCGGAGTTGCTCCGACGGCATTCCTGCACACCTCGGCTCCGCAGGAGCGGGCGCCCGTGGAACCCGGCGTCTTGTTGAAAGGACGCTCCGTGGGCGTCTCACTGTCGCCGAGGGACCGCGAGGCGCTCGCGCGAGGACTCCAGAAGGCCCAGGCGTTCTCGTTGCTCGGAGACCTCCTACGTGTCGAGCGACTCGCGGACGGTTTCCATCCGAAGGCCGCGCCCACGAAGAACGCTCACCGCGCGGGTTACGCGAGTGCGCTCCAGGTGCGCGCTCTGCTCCCCGAGCGTCAGGGCCCCCTGCGAGGGCTGACGCGACTGGTGGAAGGCCGCTTCGACATCCTCGTCCTCCGGCACCGCTTCGAGAATGCCTCGGTGCTCGGCGCGAGCTGCCGCTCCGGGCGAGCACGCCTGATTGTCATCAGCACCCGCATCGAGCGCGAGCCCGTGTACCGCTTCGTCCTCGCGCACGAACTGGCCCATCAACTGCTCGACCTCTCCGAGAGTGGCGTCACCACGGACGAGGGACGCTTCGAGAGCTCGGGCTTCTGGATGGAGAACCCGCCCGAGGAGAAGCGGGCCAATGCCTTCGCGGCCATGCTGCTCGCGCCCGATGAGGTCGTACGCGAGGAACTGGGGCCGCCGAGCGCAGATGGCTACGGTCTCACGCAAGCGAGGGGGCTGGTCACCCGGGCCCGGACGCGCTTCGGCCTCAGCTTCGCGGCCATGGCCTGGCACCTCTACAACCTCCGCTACTTCCGCTCCGTTGAGACTGTCGAGGCCCTGCTGACCACGCAGGAGGAGGCACCGCTGACGGGCTTCGAGGACGGGTCCCGCTTCGATGGCCTGGAGCGCAGGACGCTGGAGGTGTGGTCCCGAGAGCTCATCTCCGCCAGCCGTGCACGGGAGTTGCTTGGAGGCTCCGTCGAGGAGCTCTCTCTGCATGATGCGGTACGTGGTGGATACGGACATCCTGGCCAACATCCAGCGGGCGGGTCACGCGATGACTCTGGGAAGACTGGGCCCGCTTCCCGTCGTCATCACTGACACGGTCTGGGACGAGCTGACCGTCAACGCCCGGTTGAATGGGGCTGCTCCCAGGTTGGTGAAGGAGGCGGAGGACATGCTGCGGGCCATCGCCGGCGCACCCTTGATGCTGACGCCGCAGAGTCCCGAGGCACGGACGCTCGTCCAGCTTCAGCTTCCACCTCCGACCGAGGGACTCGGTGAACACTCGGTCATCGCCTACGCGTATCACCACGGGGACGTGACGGCCGTCCTCAATGACCGCAGGGCGCTCCACCGTGGCATCGAGGAGCTGCACGGCCGGGTCGTCTCATGGCATGGCTTCCTGGGCGTGCTGCGCGCCGGGCACGGACTGCCGAAGCGGACGGCGGACGAGCTGTCCTCCTGGTACTGCACCCGCTTCGTCCCCCAGCGCGCGCCTGTCTGGTGGTAGCCGCGCAGTGGCGCTCAGCGTCCCGAGGCCACGACTCCCCGGCGGAGCTGTTCGAGCTGGAAGTCCGACAAGTCGTACGTCGGATGGTGGAAGGCGTGCGTGGCGATGGCGGCCTCGAAGTGCCGCTGCGCGGCCCGCTTGTCCGGGTGGCCTTCGTGCCCCGGCAGGCGCCCCGCCAGGGCTGCCTCGCCGAGGTAGTAGTGCACCTGGATTCGGCGGAGGCGCTCCGTGTGCGAGTCCTCGTCCTTCGTCGCCGCCCACAGAGCCTGCTCGTCCAGCTCGCCCGTGAGGTGGCGCGCCACCGGCAGCGGCCAGTCCGCCGAGGCGTGTGCCGCCGTGAAGGCCCTGAGCTCCGCCACCTTCGCGGCTCCCGGCGCCGTCAAATAGCGCAGCAGCGCGGTCATGACGTCATCCGGATTCTTCTCCGTGAGCCGGCTCAGCGCCGTGTTCGTCAGCTCCGCGCCGCTGTACGTCGGCGCCATCGCCGCCACGTACATGCGCGTGGCCGCGGGGTTCTTGCCCTCATTCACCAGCGACTGCAGCAGCACCGGTGCCTGCGTGGTGTCTCCCATCGCCAGGTGCGCCCGGGCGAGCACCAGCCGTGACTCCACGTCCTCGGGCATGCGCTTCACGATGGGCTCCAGCGTCTCCACCGCGCCCTCCGGCTTCCCTTGCAGGAGGAAGCTCCTCGCGAGGCCCACGCTGTAGAAGGCCTCCTTCGCGTTCGTGCCCGGAGTCGCCTCGTGATTCGCTCGCCATGCGGCCACGTCCGCGAGCGCACCCCGGTAGCCCTTCTCCGTCAGGGCTCCATCTCGCGTCAGGCGTCCCAGCATTCCCCAGCGGCGCTCGATGATGTCGCGGTTCAGGCCCACCCAGTCCTGCGGGTGCTTCGACACCAGCGCCTCCAGCATCGCGCGCGTGTTCGACGGCTGGTAGCGCATCATCATCGGCAGCAGTGAGTCCTGCATGATGGCCTGCGCGATTCGCAGCGCATCCAGCTCGAGCTGCTCGCCGGCCTTCGGGTCCTGGTCGCGGTACTCCATGGGCCAGAAGCTGGAGATGGCGTCCACCGTCGACTCATAGCTGCTGAGCTGGATGGTGATTTTCTCGCCATCGAATGACACCGTTCCCCAGACGAGCGTGTTCACCTTCGCCTGGGCGGCGCGCGTGCGCGCTTCTTCGATGCCGGCGAGCGCTCTCGTGTTGAGAGGGAACACCACCTCCATCGGCGTGTTCGCGATGAGCCCCTGGAGCGCGGTCCGGATGCGCTCCTCATGAAGCTGGGCAGCCAGAGCGGCCTCGGGCGACGCGACCTGTAGCGGGAGCAGGCCCACGACATAGCGGGGCTCGGTGTGCGGAGCGGTGTCCGCCGCCGGTGCCGCAGCGGGCGTCTGGGGCGCGGTGCACGCGGACGCGAGGCCCGTGAGGACGATGAGGCAGGGGAGCAGTCTCATGCGCCTGATTGTGAGCAAGACGTGGGCCGGACTGCCAACCGGCCTGGCGGGCGATGCCCGTGTCTCCTGCTCCGTGGCTCGCACCTCGCGAGGACATTCCTAGCTTGTCCTGGGTCCATCCCGATTCCGCGAAACGCATTCCCGAATCCGAACGAGAGGTGAGCCCATGGAACAGACGCGTGAGAACGTGACGAAGCCGGCGCAGGGTGTCGCTCCCGGAGACCGTCAGGAGTTCGAGTCCCTGCTCAAGGACTACGACGTGGCGCTCCTCACCACGCGTGGCACCGACGGGCACTTCCACACGCGGCCCATGGCCCTGTCGAAGAAGCGCAAGTCCGGCTCCGAAATCTGGTTCGCCACCTGGGTGGACACGCAGAAGGTGCAGGACCTGGAGGCGGACCCGCACTGCTCGCTCGCCTTCCACTCGACCGAGAACGCCTCCACGTACCTCTCCGTGTCGGGCACGGTGGAAATCGTCCGGGACCGCAAGGTCATCCACGACTTGTGGGAGGCCGAGTGGAAGCCGTGGTTCCCCAAGGGGCCGGATGAGGGCGACATCGCGCTGCTGCGCTTCATCCCCGAGCACGCCGAGTACGTCCACCCCGCGGGCGGCAAGCTCAAGGTGCTCTTCAGCACCGCGAAGGCGCTGGTGACGAAGCAGCGCCCCGACCCGGGTCCGAAGAAGGAGCTGGACCTGCACTAACCGCGCACGAGCAGCGCGCCGCCCGGGCCGAAGCCGAGCGTGAGGCACAGCACGCGGTGGCTGTCTTCGAGCCGCGTGTCTCCGCGCGCGGCCTCGGCGGCCAGCTCCGCGTCGTTGAGCACCAGCACGGTGCCGCTCCCGGGGAGCCCGGCGGCTCGGAGCAGGTCCGTCACGAGCGGCGCGTGGCCTTCCCAGCCGTACGTGCAGCCTCCGGGCATGAGCGCGGCATCGAGCGGACACGGGAGGGCGAGGCACAGCGCATCCGGTGTCGCGGTCTGCTCCACGAACGTGCGCAGCGCGTCTCCGATGAAGCGCACCGCCGCTCGCACGTGGCGTCCATCCTCCGGGCGCGGCGTGCCGATGTGGAGGAACGGGAGCGTGGTGAGGTCCCGCTCGAAGATTCGCTGGGCTCCGGGGCTCGCGCACTTGATGCTGGTCTGTCCCACGTCGAGCGCTACCGGGCTCTTGGGTCGCAGAGGCTCCAGCAGTCGCAGGCCCGCGTGCACGGGCGCGTAGCGCGGGTCCTCGGCGACGTACACGGGGAAGGGGAGCGACGCCGTGGCTCCGTCCACCAGCTCCGTGAAGCCTTCGAGACACGCCAGCCCGCCGCACAGCCACACCGCGTCCGCGTCGTGCCGGGGCACCAGGTCCGCCAGCGCTCCGGCGAGCACGGGCAGCAGATGGAAGGCGAGCATCGACTCGGGGACTCCCGCGCGCCGGTCCCGCTCCACGCGCTCGGTGCCGAGCAGCTCCCACAGCTCGCGCCCGAGCACTGGATGGTTCCACACCTCCAGCGACGACACGCCCTCGGGCACGTGGCGGCGGGGGCTCCAGCCTGGCGCGGCGTGGCTCATGCCACGAGCTCCGAGATGCGCTCGGCGGCTTCCTTCGCTCCGTCACGCGCCTGGTAGGACGCGGAGATGGCGGCCACCTTCTGGCGCAGCGGCGTGCCGGGCTCGAGGAGCTGCCGGAGCGCGGCGCGGCACGCGTCCACCGTCAGCGTGCGCGGCTCCAACGCCAGCCCCGCGCCGGACTTCGTGAGGAAGTGCGCCTGGATGGGCTGGTCGTTGCACACGGGCAACAGCAGCATCGGCACTCCGGCGGTCATCGCCTCCATGACGGAGTTGGCTCCGCCGTGCGAGATGAACGCGGACGTCCGCTCCAGCAACTGCCGCTGCGGCACGTACGGCACGGCGACCACGTCTCCGGGCAACGAGCGGGAGAGCTCCGTGTCGGCCAGCTCGCCCGCGCTGAGCACCAGCGTGACGTCGAGCGGAGCTGCGGCCTCGGCGATGGTGCGGAACAGCTCGGGCTGCCATGAAATCTGGCTGCCGAACGACGCGTACACCACGGGCTTCGTGCCCAGGCGCTCCCAGGGGAATTCCACCTCGTCACCGCGCTCGGTGAGCGGCTTCGAGGGGCCGACGAGGTGCGTGGCCGGTGGCAGCCCCGCGTCCGGACCGAGGAAGGCCTCGGTGGCGAAGATGATGTTGAGGCGCGGGGACAGGGACTCGCAGTTGCGGAAGCTCGCGTCGAAGCCGTGGCGCGTGAACAGCGCTTGTCTCTCCGCCGCCAGCGCTCGCACGTTGCGCTTCAGGCCGTAGTCCATGGGCGGCTCCAGCAGCGACAGCGCGGAGGACACGCCGGCCCACGGGATGTTCAGGTCGTGCGCGGCGAGCACGGCGGCGTACTGCATTCCATCCAGCGCCAGCACGTCCGGTCGGAAGCTGCGCACCACTTCACGCACCGGCCCCAGCAGTGCGGGCACCGCGTCGATGAGCAGGCCACGAATCCACTTCCCCAGCGCCACCTCGTCGAGGACGAGCCGCGCCAGCGCCTCGCCACCCGTCTCGATGGCGGGGGCCGGAGCCTCGGGATGGGGCAGGTGGAGCACCTCCACGCCGAGCTTCGCGAGCTGGGGCGCGGGCTCGGGGATGCACAGCCAGCCCACCGTGTGCCCCAGCCGGCGCAGCCACTGCGCCACGCCAATCATCGGGTTGAGGTGGCCCTTCTCGGGCGACGTGGCAATCAGGATTCGTGACATGACGTGAGGAAGGCGCAGTGCGCCTGGAGCATGGCGAGGGAGACGAGCCGCATCAACAGCCGGTCCATCCCACCTGCCTCCGGAGCGTCGGGCGCCAGACGCGTGTACCGGTCCAGGAAGGAGAGCACCGCGGTGGGGTCGATGACCTCGAGCGACTCCAGCCGAGCAGGTGAGAGCCACGCGCGGTACAGCTCCAGCCAGCGCTCGCGCACGGGACTGGAGAGGGCGGTGTGCGCGTAGCGCGGTGTCTTGCGCGCGAGCCGGACCTCGTCGGGGATGAGCCCGCGCACGGCGTGGCGGAGGAGCCACTTGCCCACGCCTTCGCGCACGAGGACGGACGTGGGCAGCGTCAGTGCGACCTCCAGGAAGTCGGAGTCCAGGTACGGCGTGCGCACGGTGAGGTCGTGAGCGCGCGCGCCCCGGAGCTCGGGAGGGAGCACCAGCTCGTGGAGCACCCACGCCGCGTAGCGGACCTCTTCGGAGGACTTCCGGGAGTCCAGCTCCCATGGAGGCCGGAGCTCCCCCTCGGGTTGAGGGCGCAGCACCTGTCCGGCGAGGTGCCTGTCCTCGTTCACGCGCTCCCGGGCGGAGACGCGGGCTCCTGGCGTGCCCTGGAGCACCTCGTCCGCTCCCGCACCGCTCAGCATCACCGAGGCACCGTGCTTCCGCGCCTCCGCATAGAAGGCGTAGCTCGCGACGGCGCGGGCGTTGATGAACGGCGTCTCATTGTTGAGCACGGCGGGCTCGAAGAGGTCCGGGAGCGCGGCGTCGGGGATGGGCACGTCCACCAGCTCCACGCCCGCCGCGTTCGCCACCGTCCTCGCGTTGCTCCGCTCCGCCGCGTCGGCGAAGTGGACATCCATGGTCCACGCGCGCACGCGGCCCGGGGCATGGCGCGCGGCCAGGGCACACAAGGTCGCGCTGTCCACGCCGCCGCTCAGGCTCACGTCGAGCGCGCCCGAGGCCACGTGCCGGGCCACGCCTTCGGAGAGGGCGGACAGGAGCTGCTCCGCGAGCCGGTCCTCCTCGGCGGGAAGGCAGGTCTCCATCTCCGAGCGGTGGACCGCGGGCAGGTGGATGCCCGTCCGGCCCACGTAGAGGAAGAGGGTCTTCCACGGGCGCAGCTCGTGCCGCAGGAAGGCACTCACCTCCCGGGGGGCCAGCTCGTCCGGCGCGAGCTGCCATATGGAGTCGAACCGGGTGTCGTCGTGGCGCAGGTAGGAGGGCAGGGTGGCGAGCGGGCCAGCAGGCGGGGGAGACACCCGATGACTGTGACAAGCGCGAGGGGCTCGGGCAACCCCGCTATAGTCCCGCCCGTGCGTTACGCGCTCCACGATGACCGCATCCTCACCTGGTCCCTGGAGTCGCACGTCACCACGCACTGCAACCTGCGCTGCGTGCAGTGCTGCCCGCTCTCGCCGCACCTGCCCACGTGGGCGGTGACGCCGTCGGTGCTGGGGGAGGACTTGCGCCGGCTGGCCCGCGTGCTACGGCCCAACGTCTTCAAGCTCACCGGCGGCGAGCCCTTCCTCCACCCCGACCTGCCCGCCGTGCTGGACGCCGTGCGCGCGTCCGGCATCTCCGAGCAGGTCTCCGTCACCACCAACGGCTTCCTCGCCCAGAGCGCGCCGGAGGCCGTCTACGAGCGGTTGGACCGGATGACGCTGTCCGTCTACTCCTCCGCGCCGCTCCCGGAGCGCTCCATCCAGCGCATCACCGAGCGCTGCGAGCAGCACGGCGTCCACCTCACCGTGAAGCGCATCGACGCCTTCCAGCAGCTCACGCCGGATGCGCCGCACACGGAGGACGCCACCGTGCGTGACGTGTACGCGCGTTGCTGGCTCAAGGTGCGGTGCCATCTCGTGCATGCGGGCCACTTCTACGCCTGCACGCGTCCACCGCACGTGGCCACGGTGCTCGGCGCGAAGTACCCGGAGATGCCCGCGCTCGCCGAGGTGGACAGTGTCCCGCTCGACGCGCCGGACCTGCTGGAGCGGATGCTCACGTACCTGGAGCGGGATACGCCGCTGGCGACCTGTCGGTACTGCCTCGGCGCCAGCGGTGGGTGGCGGCCCCATGCGCAGTTGCCGCGCGCACGGGGCTGAGTGTCAGCGCGTGGGACGCGGCGCCGACTTCGGCAGCGTGGCCTGCATGTTCGCGGGGTAGCGCTCTCCCGCGGCCACGCCCGGCGGAGCAATCGCCTCGATTTCCGCGAGGTCCTTCTCCGAGAGCTTCACGTTCAGCGCGCCCAGGTTCTCGTCGAGGTACTTGCGCCGCTTCGTGCCCGGAATGGGGACGATGTCCTTCCCGCGCGAGAGCACCCACGCCAGCGCGAGCTGCGCGGGCGCGCAGCCCTTCTGCTTCGCCAGTTGCTCGATGTGCGCGACCAGCTCCAGGTTGCGCGTGAAGTTCTCACCCTGGAAGCGCGGCGAGTGGCGGCGGTAGTCGTCCTGCGCCAGGTCCTCGAAGCGCTTGATCTGGCCCGTGAGGAACCCGCGCCCCAGCGGGCTGTACGGCACGAAGCCGATGCCCAGCTCGCGGCACACTCCGAGCACCTCGTCCTCCGGCTCGCGGGTCCACAGCGAGTACTCGCTCTGCAGCGCGGTGATGGGGTGCACGCTGTGCGCGCGCCGCAGCGTGGCGCCGTCCACCTCCGACAGGCCGAGGAAGCGCACCTTGCCCTCTTCCACCAGCTTCGCCATCGCGCCCACCGTGTCTTCAATGGGCGTGCTCGCGTCCAGCCGGTGCAGGTAGTACAGGTCGATGACGTCCACGCCCAGCCGGCGCAGGCTGGCCTCGCACGCCTGCTTCACGTACTCCGGCTTGCCGTTGATGCCGCGCTTGTTCGGGTCCGCCGGGTCCCTCACGATGCCGAACTTCGTCGCCAGCACCACCTTCGCGCGGTGGGGCTTCAGCACGCGGCCCACCAGCTCCTCGTTGCGCCCGGGGCCGTACGCGTCCGCGGTGTCGAAGAAGGTGATGCCCTTGTCCAGCGCGTGCAGCAGCGTGGCCTCCGACTCCGCGTCATCCCGGCCCGCGTAGAAGTCGGACATGCCCATGCAGCCCAGCCCGAGCGCCGAAACCGTCGGGCCCTCTCTCCCCAGCTTCCGTGTCTCCATGTGCCAGCCTCTTTCTTGATGCAGACTCACGCTTCCACTTCGATGCCCGTCAGATGCTCAGCTCGACGACGCTAGTAAAAGGGTCTCCAGGGCGCGTACCGCCCCGCTGCCCGAGGCACGGCCACCCACCCCCGGGGCGGGTGCCGCGCCGCGCGACGTAGCTGAAATTCAGTGGAAAATGTCCCCCCATCTCTGTTCTCACATATGAGAAATGTCAAGGCGAAGAAGGCCGTGAGTGAAGCACTGGAGGCTGCGGAGGCACCCCGGCTGGGAGCGCGCATCCGCGAGCTGCGGCAGGCGCAGGGGATGACGCTGGAGGCGCTGGCGGAGCGCTCCGGCGTGAGCCGGGCGATGATTTCCAAGGTGGAGCGCGGGGACAACAACCCCACGCTGCTGGTGGCGGTGCGGCTCGCGTCGGGCCTGGGCGTGGGGCTGACGGACCTGCTGGCCCAGCGCCGTCCGCGTCAGCCGCGCGTCCACCTGCCGCCGTCGGCGCAGCCCACCTTCCGCGACGCGGAGAGCGGCATCACCCGGCAGTTGTTGTCCCCCGCCTTCGAGGCGCACGGCGTGGAGTTCATCCGCCTCACGCTGCCGCCACAGACGTCCACCGGTGAGCTGCCGGGCTACGGGGTGGGCATTGGCAAGAGCGTCGCGGTGGAGAAGGGGACGCTGCGCATCGACTTCCCGGATGGCAGCGCCACCGTGGCCGCGGAAGAGGCCTTCTACTTCGAGGCGGACGTGCCGCACGCCTTCGTCAACGCGGGGCGCGGTCCGTGCGTGTTCTACGTCGTCAAGGTGGTGGGCGCGCCGTCGCCGGAGGACTGAGCCGCCCCGGCGTCCAGCGGCAGCTCCACGGTGAAGGTGGAGCCTTTGCCATGCTCGCTCTCCACGTGGACCCTGCCGCCCAGTGCCTCCACCAGCGTGCGGGTGATGTAGAGCCCCAGCCCCAGGCCGCCGTAGTGACGCTCGGACACGGCGCGCTCGAAGCGGCCGAAGAGGCGCGGCAGGTGCTCCGGGGCGATGCCGATGCCCTCGTCGCGCACCGTCAGCCGCGCGCCACCGGGGCTCGCCTCCACGCGCACGTGGATGGGCCGGCCGCTGCCGTACTTCACCGCGTTGTCCACCAGGTTGGTGACGATTTGCTCCAGCCGGAGCCGGTCCCACCGTCCGATGAGGCGCGTCTCTCCGCCCTCGAAGTGGAGCGTGGAGCCGGCACGGGCCGCGTGTGGCTCGTAGCGGGCCATGACCTCGCGCACGAGCGGCACCAGCTCCACGTCCTCCAGCTCCAGCGTGAGCCGGCCCGCGGTGATGCGCGAGACGTCCAGCAAGTCACCGACGAGCTCGGACAGCTTCTTCACCTGCCGCGTGCCGACCTCCACGTAGCTCTCCACCACGCCGCGTGGCACGGCGTCCTGGTGCCGGGCCAGCTCCCTCGCGAGCGCCTGCAGCTTCAGGCTCAGCGGGGTGAGCGGCGTCTTCAATTCGTGGCTGGCGATGGAGAGGAACTCGTCGCGCAGCCGGATGGCCTCCTGGGCCTCGCGGTAGAGGCGCGCGTTCTCCATGGAGAGCGCGGCCCGGTGCGCCAGCTCGCGGCCGAAGGCCAGGTCCGCCTCGGTGTAGCGGCGGCCGGAGTGCGTGCTGCTGAAGAAGGTGAGCACGCCCAGCGTCCGCCCGCTCGCCACCAGCGGCACGGAGATGAGGGAGACGATGTTGGTGGCCTCGATGACCCGTGCATGCTCCGCGTCATGCGCGCCCGCGCGGATGCGCTCGGGCGTCATGCTTTCGACGAGGATGCCCTGCCTGCGCAGCAGCGCCTCTATCGCGGGATGGGGGCGGCGGCCCTCGGGGTGGAGTTGGTAGCGCTGGACCTCGAGCGCCAGGGCGGCGTCCTCCGGGCGGGCGTGGGTCACCTCCACCCGGCGGAACGAGCCGTCCGGCTCGGCGAGGTCGACGAAGCACCAGTCCGCGAACGCGGGCACCACCAGCCTCGCGGTGTTGTGCAGCGTGGCCTCGTAGTCCAGGGACGTGGCCAGCACGGCGCTGGCCTCGGCGAGCACGCGCGCGCGGGCCTCGGCGTGTCGCAGCTCGGTGGCCAGGGACTCGGCCCGCTGGCGCGCGTGCACGAGGTCGGTCACGTCGAAGCCGAAGCCCGCGAGGCCGTAGATGCGGCCCTGCTCGTCCCGCGTGGCCTGGTAGACGAGGTTGATGAAGGCCTCCCGTGGGGGACCTTCCGGGGGGGTGAAGCGCACGGGCACCGCGTGGCCGGAGAAGGGCTCTCCCGTGTTGTAGACGCCGTCCAACATGGCGATGAGGCCCTGGGACTCGGCCTCGGGAATCACCTCCCGGATGGGCTTCCCCATCGTGGGCCGGCGGCCCAGCAGCGTGTCGTTCATCGCGTTGGAGAACGTGTAGACGTGGTCCGGCCCGTGCGTGAAGACGATGTGCACCGGTGCGTTCATGAAGAGCGCATGGAGCCGGGCCCGCTCCGCCTCCGCCGCGCTCCGGGCGGCGCGCTCCCGCTCCAGCAATTCCGCGCGCGCCCGGTTCGCGTCGCGCAGCATCACGTTCAGCTTCGTCATCAACACCGAGACGAGCGTGTAGAGGCTCAGCGCGATGGTGTTCCCCAACCGGAACCTGAAGGAGTGGATGGGGGGCAGGAAGAACCAGTCCGTCGCCACGAGGGACAGCGCCAGCGTGAGGAGCGCCGGGCCCCACCCTCCCCACCAGCCGGAGAACATGACGGCGGCGAAGAAGAGCAGGAAGGGGCTGGCGGCCATGTAGGGCCACAGCAGGCTCTGCAGGCCGAACGCCACCAGGAACGCGAGCAGGCCCAGGACGTAGGCACTGACGCGCGCGTGGCGCGCGGACAGCGGGCCGGTGAAGGGGAGCGCTTCGGAGGGGCGCATGGACTTCGGGGCCGGGCGCCCGGCCGTCGGTGGCTCGGGAGGTCGAGGCACCATGTCCGCTCGGCGGGACTGTTCGTGCATGACGGGTGTGGCCCCTGGACGGTGGGCAGGTGGTCCCGGGCGGGCCTCCATGGACTAGCACGCCCGGAGGCCATGGGGACGGGTTACCTCGGGGCGTGTTGAGTGGCGTGCGGAGGTTCCAGCTCAACCCGGAGGCAGGTCCGCACGGAATGGCCGGGGCTTGGCGCCGGTGGCGAGCGTCGTGGCCTCCACGTGGCATACGTCCAGCCGGGGCTCCCCCCATCCGAGGTTGCGGAGCGCGGCGCTGAGTCGCTCGCACAGCGGGCCGGCATCCGCCGCGCCGGCCAGCTCCAGCGTGAAGCGCGAGCGCTCCACCTGCGTCAGCCGGAAGGCACGCAGCGCGTGGTGCTTGAACACCCATGCCAGCGACCAGGCGTCCACCGCCCGGCCGGACGGGGTGAGGAAGTGGCAGGCGCCGCGCCCTCCGAAGTCCGTGAGCGTCCATCCGTGGAAGCCGCAGGCGCACGCGTCTCGTCGCACCGTGCCGGCGTCTCCCGGCAGGTAGCGCAGCAGGGGGAGGACGCTGGGGCGCAGCCGCGTCACGACGACTTCGTCCAGGCCGGGCTCCAGCCACACGTCCGGGGCGAAGACGTGGAAGTGGCCCGGGGCGTCGTCGCGCAGGCACTCCCAGGCGAGCGGGCCCGTCTCCGTCGTCGCGTAGTAGTTGAGGATGGGCGCGGGGACCTTTTCCGCCAGCGTGCGGCGCAGCGAGGCGGGCAGGTGCTGCGCGGAGGTGAGCACCAGCCGGGGCGTGGGGATGTCGGGCTGCTCCACGAGCCAGCGCAGTCCCTCCGGGTCCGAGAAGAGCACCGAGGGGCGCACGCGGCACAGGCGCTCGCGCGCTTCGTCGCGCAGGGCGGACACGCGGTGCAGCGCGCCGTCATGGAAGATGGGCAGCCGCACCGAGTACTCCAGCCCGCCCGGCAGCGCGTCCAGCAGCACCACCCGAGGACGCGGCGGCAGCACGGCGCCCGCGCGCGATACGAGGAAGCGGAGCACGGCCCACATGTGCAAACAGTCGAGCCTGTCGCGCACCACGCGCACCGGGTCGCCCGTGGAGCCGGAGCTCTTCACGACGACGCACTCGGCGCTGTCCGTGGGGAGCGTGGGCACCGCGTCCCAGTGCTGTGCCAGCGTCGCGCGCTCCAGGGTGGGGAAGTGGGCCAGGTCCTCCAGTCGCTGGAGGTCTCCGGGGTGCAGTCCTGCTTCCTGGAGCCGGCGCACGTAGTACGGCGATTCGAGCAGTGCGGCGCGCAGGCGCTCCATGCGGGAGTCGAGCACCGCGCGCGCTTCGGCTTCGTCCGAGAGGGATGCGAGGTGCGCGAGGCCGTTCCTGATGGAGTCGGCCCACGGGATATGGGGCCGCTGGGTGGAGGTGTCCCGTCGGATGTGGGCGCGTGGGGCGACGCGCAGGTCCACATTCACTCGCGCCAGCCTCGCGCTTCCGCCTCGCGCTGCTGCGCCTCGCGCAGCAGTTGCTCGCGGCGCTCCGCCTCCTGCTTGCGTGCCTCCTCCGCGCGCTTCATCTCCTGCTGCGCCTTGCGGTAGTCGAGCTGGTCCAGGCGCTTCGCGGACTCCTTCGTGGACTCGTTGAGCACCTCTCCGCCCACCGCGCGTATCCATTTGCGCAGGAACTCCTCCTGCCGGAAGCCGTTGGAGCGCACCATCTCCGCGCTCAGCGGGGCGATGTCCTCGAAGAAGCGCCGGAGGAGGCCCATGGACTCCGTGCCCTTCACCATCGCTTTCGCCGAGTCATCCCGCAGCGCCGAGCCGGCCAGCAGGTGCGCGAGCATGACCACCTGTTCTTTCCAGAGCGGGTGGTGCGCGTACTGCTCCAGGTCGGCCCAGTCCTGCCGCGACGGCGGGCGCACGTTCGCCAGCCGGAACGTGTCGCAGATGATGGCCACGGCCAGCTCGTGCGAATACGGCGAGACGATGGGCGCCGCGGCGAGCTGTTGTCGAAGGGTCTGGATGTCGAAGCGCATCAGTTCTCCAACAGGGCCCGGGACAGGTTGGCGGCCGCCGGCCCGAAGTCCGACAGCCACGTCACCACCACGAGGCGGAAGCGCCGCTCGGCCAGCACCGGCGCCAGCACCGCGCGTGCCTTCTTGTCGTCCGGCAGCGCGAGGAAGGCCACCACCGCGCGAGAGCGGCGCGTCGCCTCCACCAGCAGCCGCAGGTTGTCGCCCTCGTAAACGTTGGCGAGGAAGTCGCTGTCCGAGATGATGACCCGCAGCGCGTCCGGCCGCTCGCGCGACAGGGACTCCAGCAGGTCGAACGGGTAGGTCGTCCCCCCGCCGATGTAGCCGAGCAGGAAGTCGCGCGCCGTGTCCTCGTCGTACATCCACGGCGACACGGCCGGGTTGCCGTCCGCGTAGATGATGCCCTTCACCGTCGCCTTCTTGCGGAGGGCCGAGGCCGACAGCACCTGCGCCGCCAGCGTCATCGAATTGAGCTGGACCAGCGGGTTGGGCATGGAGCCGCTGGTGTCCAGGTAGATTTCGAGCGAGGGCACGCCCAAATCCGACGGGGGCGGCAGGTCCGCCTCCAGCTCGCGGCGCAGCGGCGCCACGGCCGCGAGGTGCCCCTGCGAAATCACCGTCAGCGTCCAGTCGATGGAGGATGGGTCGTCGCCGTACTCCCACGCCTCGGGCGTGGTGCGCAGATACGGCTCCGGCTTCGCGGGCGCGGACGGGAGCTTCAGGATGTGCTGGTCCACCAGCCGCTTGTAGTGCCGGCCCACCAGCGCCCGGCGCAGCTCGCCGCCGCCCTTGCCGGGCAGGTGGTGGGTGACGCGGTGGATGGTGGACAGCGCGTCCCCTCCAGAGTCGCTGCCCCCGCCGCCGCTCAGCCAGCCGCGCTCCTTCGCTTCCTCCATCGCGTCGTCCCAGCGCCCCGCGCCGTTGAGGGCCGCGTCCAGGTCATCCACGTCCGGCATCGACACGTCCCCGCCGAGCGGCAGGGAGAACTCCAGCGACTCGGGCTTGTCGATGAAGCGGATGAAGGTGGCGCAGAAGTAGAGGAACTGGAGGCGCGGGCTCGGCAGCGCGTAGAAGGTCTGCGCGAACATGCGCGCCTCGGCGCGGATGCCCGGGTAGCGCTCCTCCATGGGGCCTTCGAGCTTCGCGGGCGCGAGCTGCCCCGGAGCCAGTCCCCACAGCTCCTCGTAGATGGCGAGGTAGAAGAAGAACAACGGAGATACGTCCCCGCCGCCCCGGACGCGCTGGAAGCCGCGATACACCTCCGCCAGTTCACGCGCGTGCGTGCGGCCCACCACTTCGTTCACCTGCAAGTCGTAGAAGAGGTTGGTGAGCGACTGTTTCAGCCCGGGGATGAGCTTCTGCTCCTGCACGCGCAGCTCCGCGTCCCAGCCCAGCGTGTGCGGGAAGCGCGCGTGGTGGCCAATCTCGTGCGCGAGCACCGCCGTGAGGCTGTTCGCCGCGCCCATCTCGTGGAGCAGCGCGAAGTGGACGAAGACCTGGCGCTTCACGAGGTCGATGTACGCGAGCGGCTCGTTGGCATGGTCCGCGTCGGGGCGGAAGGGCACGTGAGGCTCGGGCGGGCTGAGCTGCACGCGCACGTCCCACAGGTCCAGCGCGTCGCGCCAGCATGTGTCCACCTGCTCTGGCGTGAAGCGCGGCGGGCTCATGACGGCACGAGCACCACCACGAACTGCGACGTGTGCATCGTCCCCGCGGCGCGCCAGTCGTTGACGGTGGTGGCGAACCAGTCATCCACGCGCGGGTCGTTCATCGCCAGCCACCCCAGCGCGGGCGTCTGCTCGTGGGTGGGCTCGGGCGTCTCGCGGCAGCCCATGGCGCCCAGCCGGAGGGGCGCGTCGTCCGTCAGCCATAGGCCCTGCGTGGCTGCCTCGCGTCCGGCCACGGCCTTGCGGTGCCGGTCATGCACGCACAGCACCGTGGGGGCGAGGAAGTGGGCGGCGCCGGGCATGAAGCGGCTGTCCTCGGCGGCCAGGTGCACGAGGTAGGGCTGGGCCTTGTTGGCCAGCTTCGCCTTCGGCGGCTCCATGGCCAGGGCCGCCGTCTCGCGCAGTCGGGACTCGATGTCGGTGAGCGACGTGAGGCCCGAGCCCACGCGGCAGAAGATGCGCTGCACCCACGGCGGCCCGGACTCCAGGTTCTCCCCCAGGTTCCACAGCTGCGCGAGCACCTGTGCGCGCTTCGCCTCCGGCACCTGCGCGAGCAGCCGGGGCAGCAGGTCCGACCACGCGAGGGTGAAGAAGTTCTGCCGGCCCGCGCTCGCCGGGTAGAGGTAGCCCAGGCCGATGGCCTCCGCGCCCAGGCGCAGGTAGGCGCGCAGCAGCTCCTCGGACTTCTCCGGGCGCGCGCTCGACGCGGACAGGGCCTCGCCCAGCTTCGCCACCGGGCCGGCGAGCAGCTCCTGCCACAGCGCCGAGTCCCACCGCACGAAGCGCCCGCGCGCGTTCGCCTCCAGCTCTTCGACGAAGCTGCTCATACGCGGCCGCCCGGGTTCTCCTTCAGCCACGTGGCGTAGTTGCGGTAGCGGCTGTACATGGACTTGAGGTGGATGAGGTCCTCGTAGACGGGGCCGGACAGCTCCCGCTTGGTGAGCATCAGGTTCATCAGCGTGGTGACGGAGGCGAGGCGCTGCTCCGTGGTGGGCAGGTCCACGCCGGACAGGCCCTTGTCGAGCTCGGCGCGCAGCGCGGCCACCTTGCGGCGCAGGGGCTCGTGCGTGTCGAAGCCGTCCATGGCCATGTCGAACATGTTGCGAATCCAGGCCACGCGGTCCTGGAGGAGCATGCGGTGGCCCTTCACCTCGAAGAAGGCGCTGCGCGTGTTGGGCACCAGCTTCTCGTGCAGCACCCACGGGGCAATCTGCCGGAAGTCCTCCAGCTCCACCGAGGCGTGGCCGCGGAAGAAGGCCAGCGCCTTCGCGAAGTGCAGAATCGTCTGGTACGCGCGCACGCTGACGCCGTTCTCCGTCTGCGTGCAGAGGTGCACCTTCTTGTCCAGCGGGCACTGCTCGTTGCACACCGCGGCCACCGTCTGCCCGGCGAGCTTCAGCGTGTCCTTGTGCTTGAACTCGAAGCGCGGCGAGGCCATGCGGCAGAAGTCGAGCTGCCCGAGGAAGAAGGCGATGCGCTCCAGCACCGCCTTGGGGACTTCCACCTCGAGGATGGACGCGTAGGCGCGCTCCAACTCGCCGGGGGTGAAGACGACCTCCTTGGGGAGCAGCTCCTCGGGGGACTTGTCCGCCTCCAGGCGCTGGAGGAGCTGGTCCATGAAGCCGGAGTTGAAGGGGACGGCGCGCACGACGACGTCGATGCGGTCCTTGAGGGCCTCGATGACCTGGAAGGTGCCGCCGCCCTGGTCGTCGTTGGCGGTGAGGAACCAGGACGAGCGGCCCGCGTAGACGTACTGGTCCATCATCTCCGCGTAGCCCTCCGCCATGAGGGACAGGAGCGCGGACTGCGTCTTGGTGGGGATGCGGTTGTACTCGTCGATGATTTTGACGCGCTGGCCAATCCACTTGCGCCAGCTGACCTTCACGGCGGACAGGTCCTCCGCCTTGAGCATGTCGGACGGCAGCGGCGCGCCGAGCAGGTCGGCGATGGAGAGCTGCGGGTGGCCGCGCTGGATGCCGCGGTGGACTTCATCGCGGCTCATGCCGGAGAGCAGGGCCATGAGGACGGCGGACGTCGTCTTGCCACGGCCAGGGCCGCCGACGAGGAGGGCTCGGCGGCAGGTGAAGAGGGTGAGCAGGGGGATGAGGACGAAGGAGCTGTAGCTGGTGTCCTCGGGGAGGTGGATTTCGTCACCCGTGGGCGTCTTGAGGGACGCGGCCTGGCCGAACTCGATGTCGTAGTAGGGGCAGATGACGGCGTTGTTGGTGATCCACCAGTACGCCTGTCGCATCTTGTCGTGGAGGCTGCCGCCGTCGCGCTCCGAGAGGTGGACGTTGAGCCCCTTGTCCGCCGAAGCGCGCCCCGTCAGCAGGCGCGTCACCCAATCCTGATTGGCCATGCGACGCGGGAGCGTACCATCCGGACCGTGGCGGCGTGAGCAGGGGGACAGGAGGCGGGCACCCGAGGGCGCGTGAAACTGGTTGAGTGGGTGCGGATGGACTAAGTGTCGCGCATGCTCCGAGAGCTCGGGCTCCAAGGAGTGGGCCCCTCCCCCCAGCTCCACGTCACGTTCGCTCCGCGGTTGAACGTCCTGACGGGCGACAACGGCCTCGGGAAGAGCTTCCTCCTGGATGTGACCTGGTGGTGTCTGACGGGGACCTGGCCCGGGATGCCGGCATGGCCTCGCCGGGGAACCCGTCGCCGGGAGATTGAGTGGACCGTCATCGGCAAGAGCGGCCGCGCCGCGGCGAAGGAGAGCCGCTTCGATGCGTCCCGCCAGCTCTGGCCATGGCCCGCCGGGCGACCGAACATGCCGGGCCTGACGGTGTATGCCCGCGTCGACGGAAGCTTCTCGGTCTGGGACCCTGCGAGGAACTACTGGCACCGGCAGTCGAAGAGCGAGCCCGAGGCTCCGCGCCGCCCGGATGCCTTCCACTTCGCGCCGGATGAGCTCTGGGAGGGGCTCCAGTACGAGGGGAAGACGGTCTGTAACGGCCTCATCCGCGACTGGGTGAGCTGGCAGCTCCAGGATGATGGGGCTCCCGGCTCCGCCTTCCAGATGCTGAAGCGCGCACTGGCGCAGCTCTCTCCGCGTCATGAGCCCATCCGCCCCGGCAGGCCCATGCGCCTGTCGGTCGAGGACGTGCGGGACTACCCGACCATCGACATGCCCTACGGGAACATCCCCGTCGTGCATGCCTCGGCGGGGATGAAGCGCATCCTGGGGCTGGCCTATCTCATCGTCTGGACGTGGCACGAGCACGTGCAGGCCTCCGAAATCCTCGGGCAGCCCCGGGACTCGCGCTTCGTGCTGCTCGTGGACGAGGTGGAGACGCACCTGCACCCGCTGTGGCAGCGCCGCATCGTCCGCTCGCTCATCGAGGTCATCGACGGGCTGGCCCCCGAGACTTCCGTCCAGGCGTTGCTGACGACGCACTCGCCCCTGGTGCTCGCGTCGCTGGAGCCGTTCTTCGACGAGGCGCGGGATGCGCTCTTCCTCTTCGAGCTTCAGGCGGAGGCCGTGCGTCTGCGGCAGTTGCCCTGGGCGAAGCAGGGAGACGCGAACGATTGGCTGACGTCGGAGGTCTTCGGCCTGGAGCAGCCGCGCTCCCTGGAGGCGGAGAAGGCCGTGGAGGCCGCCGAGGCCTTCATGCGGGGCGATTCACAGGCGCTGCCCGAGGGGCTGGCCACGATGGATGCCATCGACGCCGAGCTGCGACGGCTGCTGCCGGAGCAGGACCCGTTCTGGCCGAGGTGGGTCGTCACACGGGAAGGGGGAGGTCGTCGTGGTCCGCTGCATTCCCGCCGGCGAGCCCGCTGACTTCGATGCGCAGGTGCGCCGGCCCGGGGCGAGGTGGCTGCGTGACCACCCGCGCCACCCGGGACGGCCTCCCGCGTTGTGGCGCGCCTTCAACGCGGAGCTCGCGGAGGCCTTCGCGCAGCGCTGTGCGTATACGGCCATGTTCCTCGGCGCGCCGGGCACCGCGGACCACTTCGTCTCGCTCGATGAGGACCGCGGGCTTGCCTATGAGTGGAGCAACCTCCGCTATTCGGCGGGGTGGCTGAACAGCCGCAAGCAGGGACTGAAGTCATCGCAGCTGCTGGACCCGTTCGAGGTGCGTGAGGGGTGGTTCGAGCTGCTCCTGCCCTCGCTCCAGCTCCAGGTGTCGAGCCGGTGTCCGCCCCAGCATCGCAAGCGCGCGGAGGACACGCTGCGGTTGCTCGGGCTGGACCATGATGAGCGCGTCGTTCGCTACCGGCGGCAGTGGCTCCAGGAGTACGAAGAGGGAGAGATATCCCTGCGCTATCTGGAGGCGAAGGCGCCGCTCATCGCTCAGGCCGTTCGGCGCTGGGAGGAAGAGACGGGGCGTCCGTGGCCCACGGTGAAACGCGCGCGCTCGAAGACGTCGAAGCGTGGGGGCTCTGCGCGGACGCGCCGGAGAGCGAAGCGGTAGCGCTTCGGGGCGAGTCGCTACCGGTTTTTGCTTACAGGGTGACCAGGCCCATGCGCGCGGCGCGGACGACGGCCTCGGTGCGGCGCTGCACGCCGAGCTTGGCGAGCACCGCGTTGACGTGGAACTTGGCCGTGTGCTCGCTGATGGAGAGCCGGTCCGCGATGGCCTTGTTGGACAGCCCTTCCGCCAGCAGCGCGAGCACCTCGCGCTCGCGTGGTGTGAGGGAGTCAGGACCCGGTGTGGCGGTGGCGGCGTTGGTGGCCCGAGGGGCGGCGCGGACCTCGGCGAGCGCCGGGTCGAACACGGTGAGGCCCCGGGCCACGGCGAGCAGCGCGGCCACGAGGGGCGCGGGCGCCACGTCCCGGAAGAGCAGCCCCTTGGCCCCGGCCGTCAGCGCGACCTCTCCCGCGGCCTCGTCCGCCACCAGGGCGAGCACGGGAGCGCCGAGGTCGGGGACTTCGACGCGCGTGTCGTTCTCCGGGAGGCGCAGGCCCGTGTCCCAGAGCACCACGTCGGGCGCGTCACCGGAGGCGGACTCCAGCTCCGTCTGGGTGCCCGAGGCCACCAGGAGCAGCTCGCCTCCCTGGTCGCCCAGCGCGCGGGAGAGCGCACCCCGGGCGAGCGGGTCCTCGGCGACGAGGGCGAGGCGTAAGGGGGCGGTGGGGACGTCCAGCACGGGAGTTCTTCCTTAACCAGCGCCATGCATCTCCGCTCGTGCGGCCCGCGGGCGCTGATAGCCTCCTGACGTCACGGGCGGCTCGCGCCGCTTCGCATGAAGAAGTGTGAAGGAAGGAGGAGGCACGGCATGGGGGCTCCACGCACGATGTCCGGAATCCGCCGGGCGGCCTTGGTGGCCTGCTCACTTCTCGCCACGGCGGCCCTCGCTGGCTCCGGGCCGTACGTGAAGCCCGGGGACGAGGTGGTGGGCTTCGTCCGCACCCGCTTCTTCGACGCGAAGAAGGCCGAGGCCTGGGTCGCGAAGCACCAGGGCTACGGCGCCGCAGCCACCAATGAAGACGACTTCGTCCGGCGCACCAACGAGGCCCTCGCCGAGCTGGGCGCCTCGCACAGCGTGCTCTACGCGAAGGGCAGCGCGGGCCACACCGCCCTGGCCGCCATCTTCGCGCACATCCTCAAGCTGCCCCGCGTCGAATACACCAGCATCGGCGCCGACCTCGTGGAGCGGCCCGACGGCGTCTTCGTCCGCCACGTCTTCGCCGGAGGCCCCGCCGCCCGCGCCGGTCTGCTTCGCGGCGACAGGCTCCTCTCCGGCGCTTCCTTCGAGGGCCGCGCTGGCAAGCCCACCCGCATCTCCGTGGAGCGCACCCGCGGCGCCGCGCCCCTCTCGCTCACCGTCACCCCACGCAAGGTGAACCCCAAGGCCGAGTGGCTGGAGGTGCAGCGCGGCAGCTCGCGCATCGTCGAGCGCAATGGCCAGCACGTGGCGTACCAGCACCTCTTCTCGTGCGCCGGGCCCGAGCATCAGGACGTGCTCCAGGACGCGATGCTGTCCAGCTTCACGAGCGCCGACGCCCTGGTCATCGACTTCCGCGACGGTTGGGGCGGCTGCAATCCCGACTTCCTCAACCTCTTCAACCCGCTGGTGCCCCTCTTCACCGACATCAACCGCGAGGGCCGGCGCAACACCCGCTCCTCCACGTGGCGCAAGCCGGTGGTGCTGCTCGTCAACGGCAACTCGCGCAGCGGGAAGGAGATGGTCGCCTTCGCCTTCAAGAAGCACAAACGCGGCACGCTCGTGGGGCAGCGCACCGCGGGCGCCGTGCTCGCGGGCGCGCCGCTGCTCCTGTCCAATGGAGACCTGCTCTACCTCGCCGTCCTGGACGTGGAGGTGGAGGGTGTGCGCCTGGAGGGCACCGGCGTCGACGTGGATGTGGAGGTGCCGGACACGCTGCCGTACTCGCAGGGGAGGGACGCGCAGCTCGACAAGGCGCTCGACGTGGCGGCTGCCGCCGTGGGACGCCGCTGACTCACGCGCCGCCGCGTGCCCGCCACATCCACAGCAGGCCGGCGACGAGCAGCACCACGCCGCCCAGCATCGCCCATCCGATGATGGAACACCCGGGCGACGCCTTCGAGACGATGGGCAGCTTCTGCGTCTTCAGTTCCTCCAGCAGCTCGGCGAGCTTCGCGGAGTCGAAGTCCACGCCCTGGCCGGAGCGGATTCGCTGCCCCATCGCCTCCAGCTCGCCTCCCGGGAAGTAGCGGTCGGAAAGCAGGAGGCTCTTCGCCTGCAATTCCTTGTCGGTACCGTGCGCGGCGGGGTCGAGCCCACAGCGCGCGCACGGCGTGAAGGCTCCCACCTTCGACTCACCGCAGCGGACACAGACAGCCAGGGTCATGCCCGCAGCGTACTTCGGCTGCCGGTCCGAGCGGGAGGCCCGTGGTATCAAGGCCGTCATGACCGACCTCGTGCTGCGGGACATGACCGAGTCCGACCTGCCCGTCTTCTTCGAGCATCAGCTCGATGCGGATGCACGCCACATGGCCGCCTTCACGTCGAAGGACCCGGCGGACCGCGCGGCCTTCCAGGCACACTGGGCGCGCAACCTCAGGAACACGGGCAACCTCAACAAGACCGTCGTCGTGGACGGCCAGGTGGCGGGCCACGTCTCGAGCTTCGAGATGGAAGGCCAACGCGAGGTCACCTACTGGCTGGGCCGGAGCTACTGGGGGCGGGGGCTCGCCACCCGGGCGCTCTCCGCGTTCCTCTCGCACGAGAAGGTGCGCCCGCTGCACGCGCGGGCCGCGAAGGACAACGTCGCATCCCTACGGGTGCTGCAGAAGTGCGGGTTCGTCGTCACCGGGGAGGACGTGGGCTTCGCCAACGCGCGTGGAGCGGAGACCGCGGAGTTCCTCCTCATCCTGCGCTCATGACGCGAGGTGTGCTCACGCGTCCGGGTTCTCCTTACGACGCGCGAGCAAGGTGCGCACCCCGTGGAGCAGCACGGGCAGCACGAGCAGCACTGCGCCGCCCACGAGCGCCCCCAGACTCCGGCCCACGGGGACTCCCAACTGGAGCTCCCCTACCGTCCAGCCCAGCAGTGCTCCGAATCCCCCGAGGAGGACGAAGACACACCCGACCATCTCGTCCGTCTGGCTCACCACCCACGCGATTCCCACGCCCACCACGAGGGCCACCGCGGCTCCCACCGCCGCGGGCACCGGGCCCGCGTCCAGCAAGGCCAGTACGTTGGGCAGGGACAGCGCCGTCCAGAAGGCGAGGAAGATGGTGCGCCCTCGCAGGCCATGGCCACCGAAGCGCGTGGGTTCGCTCATGGGGCGCGGACGTCCGGAGGGTGGCGCATCCGACAAGCCTGACCGATTTCATCGGCCCGGTGGAAGCGCCCCCTGGTCCGTGACTCAGCGCGCCGCCACCGGCTGTCCGGCGGGGGCAGTCTCGGTCGAGGCGGCGGGCTCCACGCGGGCGCGCAGCATCGGCGCGAAGGCCGCGCGGTAGCTCCACGCGAGGTACAGCTCCAGCGCGAGCAGGACGATGGGCATCCCGTACGACGGCGCGAGCAGGAAGTGGAAGCCCGCGATGTTGATGATGATGGGCGCGAGCACCGTCAGCGCCAGCGGGACGAACCGGTTCGTCAGCAGCGCGAGCCCGGCGGCAATCTCGAGGGTCTTGATGAGCGGGAAGACGAAGCCGCTCGCCATGAGCCCTTCGATGAAGGGGGCTGCCTCCTTGGGGTGCGCGGGCGGCGGCGGCAGGAAGTTCAGGAAGAAGTTGAGGCCGAAAACGAAGAACACCAGGCCGAGCAGCGTGCGAGCGACGCGCGGGCCCCACTTGGAAACGAGAGACATCGGGGGACGCTCCTATGAAGTTCTCGCAGCCAAGCTAACGGCCTGCCCCCAGCGGCACTAGTACGCCAGCCGACAACGTATTATTGCTCCAGGAGCAATGGACCTGAACCGCGTCGCCACCTTCCTCCGCGTCGTCGAGGCCGGCTCCTTCACCGCCGCCGCGACGCGCCTCCAACTCCCCACCTCCTCGGTGAGCCGCAGCGTGGCGAAGCTGGAGGAGGACCTCGGAATCGTCCTGCTGGAGCGCACGACGCGGAAGATTGCCCTCACCGACGCCGGCCGCGCGTACTACGAGCGGGCTCGCGAGGCGGTGGCCGGGCTGGACGAGGCCACCCTGCTGGCGGGCGAGGCCGCGCGGGAGCCGAGCGGCGTGGTGCGCATCGCCACGCCGCCCGAGGTGGGAGGCAAGCTCGCCGTCCTGCTGGGCGAGTTCGTCCGCCAGCACCCGAGGATTCACGTCGACGTCATCACCACGGCGCGCGGAGCGGAGCTCGTCGGAGGTCAGGTGGACGTCGCCATCGTCGCCGGCCCGTTGCAGGACTCGGACCTCATCGTGAAGAAGCTCGGGGTGAGCGTGCACCGGCTGTATGCGTCCGCCGCGTACCTGGAGCGGCGCGGGGTGCCGCGCACGGTGGCCGACCTGGCCCGTCACGACGCGGTGCTGTACCGGGGCAATGCCGGCCATGCGACGTGGGAGCTCACCGGCCCGCGCGGCACCGAGAGCGTCAAGGTCCAGGGACCGCTGAGCGGTGACAGCGTGCAGTTCGTCTTCGAGGCGGTGGCGGGTGGACACGGCATCGGCCTGCTGCCCGAGCAGCTCCTCTCGTGCATCTCCGCGTCGAGCACGCCCATTCAGAACGTGCTCCCGAAGTACACGGCGACGGGCGCATTGCAGTCGCTCGTGCATGCGTCCCGGCACCTGCCGAAGCGGGTGATGCTGCTGCGCGACTTCCTGGGCCAGCACCTCGTGTCCTGCGAGCGGGCGTTCGACCGGCTCCTCAGGCCCGCGTGACGCCGTGGCCCGGTGTGCCCGGGCCCTTCAACGCACGAGCGAGCGGGAGCGCCGCTGGAGCCAGACGGCGCCGCCCAGCAGCAGCCACAGGCTGCCTCCGGCACCTCCCGAGCTGCCCGCGTCGCAGGCGCAGCCGACCGCTTCCTCCGGAGCCGGCACGGAGATGGGCCGTCGCACCGTCACCTGGAAGGTGCACTCGGAGGTCAGTCCGGCTGCGTCCCTCGCTGTCACAGTCACGGGCGTGGTGCCTCGTGGGAAGACGCTGCCCGAGGCGTGGCTGTAGGTCAGCTCGGGCGACGTCGTCACCGCGTCGCTCGCCGTGGCGGTGAAGGTGACGGCGGTGCCCTCCTCGTTTTCGGTGTTGGTCGTCAGGTCGGCGGGGCAGGTGAGGGCGGGAGGCGTGGTGTCCCGCACGGTGACGGAGAAGGTGCAGGAGGCAGAGTTGTCCGCCTCGTCTTGCGCCGTCACCGTGACGGTCGTCGTCCCGAGCGGGAAGCGGCTGCCCGGAGCGTGGCTGGACGTCACCTGCGGATTGCGGGTGACGGTGTCCAGGGGGCTCGCGAGCTCGAAGGGGACGGAGGCGCCGTCGGCACCTTCGGCTTCCACCGAGAGGTCCGCCGTGCAGCCCACCATGGGCGGCGTGGTGTCGCGCACGGTCAAGGTGAAGTGGCACGTCGACTCGTTGCCTGCTGCGTCTCGCGCCGTGATGGTGACGTCCGTGGCGCCAAGCGGGAACGCCGTGCCCGAGGCGTGGCTGTAGCTCAGCGTCACGGGAGTGCTGGCCGTATCGGAAGCCGTCGCGGGCGCGTAGGTGACGGAGGCACCGGAGGCGCTGGTCGCCTCGGCGGTGACGTTGGCGGGGCACGTCACGGCCGGAGCGGTGACATCGCGAACCGTGACGTCGAAGGAGCACGAGGCGGTGTTGCCGGCGGCGTCCTTCGCCGTGACGGTGACGGCGGTGGTGCTGATGGGGAACAGCGTCTCGGAAACCTGGCTGTAGCTGAGCGAAGGCGACGTGGAGACGACATCCGAAGCCGTCGCGGGCGCGTAGCTCACGATGGCACCCGAGGCACTGGTGGCCTCGGCGGCGACATCCATGGGGCAGGTCAGCGTGGGCGCGGTGGTGTCCCGGACAGTGACTTCGAACGCGCACGAAGAGGCGTTGCCCGCCGCATCCGTCGCGGTGACGGTGACTGTCGTCACTCCGAGGGAGAACGTCGTCCCGGAAGCATGGTTGTACGTGAGCACGGGCGACGAGGTGACGGCATCGGAGGCCGTGGCCGCCGCGTAGCTCACCATGGCGCCCGAGGCGCTGGTGGCTTCGGCGGTGAGGTCCGCAGGGCAGCTCACAGTGGGCTTCGTTTCATCCCGGACGGTGACCGCGAACTCGCAAGAGGTGGAGTTCCCCGCGGCGTCCGTCGCGGTGACGTTGACCACCGTCGTCCCGAGCGGGAACAGCGTGCCTGAGGTGTGGCTGTAGCTCAGTGCCACGGGCGGGCTGGCCACATCGGAGGCGGTGGCGGACGGATAGTCGACGATGGCACCGGAGGCGCTGGTCGCCTCGGCGGAGATGCTCGCGGGGCATGTCACGGTCGGACCGGTGGCATCGCGCACGGTGACGTTGAAGGAGCACGAAGCGGCGTTGCCGGCCGCATCTGTCGCGGTGACGGTGACGGCCGTCGTGCCCAGGGCAAAGCGCGTTCCCGAGGCGTGGCTGTAGCTGAGCGTGGGCGAGGCCGTCACGGTGTCCGTGGCGGTCGCGGGCGCATAGCTCACGTCGGCGCCCGAGGTGCTGGTGGCCTCCGCGACGACGTCCACGGGACAGACCAGCGATGGCGCGGTGGTGTCCACGACGGTGATGTCGAAGTCGCACGAGGCGGAATTGCCCGTCGCGTCCGTCGCGGTGACGGTGACCCTCGTCGTGCCCAGGGGGAACACCGTGCCGGAGCCCTGGCTGTAGCCCAGCGTCACGGGAAGGCTGACCGCATCGGAAGCCGTGGCGGGCGGGTAGCTCACGGTGGCGCCCGAGGCGTCCGTGGCCTCGACGAGGACGCTCGCGGGACACGTCAGCTCCGGCTTCGTGGTGTCGCGCACGGTGACGTTGAAGGAGCACGAGGCGGCATTACCGGCCGCATCCGTCGCGGTGACGTTGACGGCCGTGGTGCCTGGCGGGAAGAGCGTCCCGGATGCCTGGCTGTATCCGGGAACGAGCGAGGCCGTCACGGCGTCCGAGGCCGTGGCGGGCGGGTAGCTCACGGTGGCGCCCGAGGCATCCGTGGCCTCCGCCGTGATGTCCGCGGGGCAGCTCAGCAGCGGCGCGGTGGTGTCCACGACGGTGACGTTGAAGGAGCACGAGGCGGCGTTGCCGGCCGCATCTGTCGCGGTGACGGTGACAACCGTCGTCCCCAGGGAGAACCCTGTTCCGGAGTCCTGGCTGTAGCTCAGGACGGGCGAGGCCGTGACGGTGTCCGAAGCGGTGGCGGGCGCATAGCTGACGTCGGCGCCGGAGGCACGCGTCGCCTCGGTGATGACATTCGCGGGGCAGCTCAGCGTGGGCGCGGTGGTGTCGCGCACGGTGATGTTGAAGGAACACGAGGCGGAGTTGGAGGCCCCGTCCATCACGCGGACCGTGACGGGCGTCATCCCCAGGGGAAATACCGTCCCGGAGTCACGGCTGTACGTGAACACGGGCGAAGTCGTCACTGCATCGGACGCCGTCGCCGCCGGGTAGCTCACGGTGGCTCCCGAGGCCTCCGTGGCCTCCACCACGACGTCCGCGGGGCAGCTCACGACGGGAGCCGTGGTGTCCTGGACGGTGACGCTGAACGTGCACGGGGCGGCGTTGCCGGCCGCGTCCCTCGCGGTGACGGTGACCGAGGTCTTCCCCAGGGGAAAGAGCGTTCCGGAAGCACGGCTGTACGTCAGCGTCGGCGAGGCCGTCACGGCATCGGTCGCGGTGGCCGGTGGGTAGGCGACGGTGGCCCCCGAGGCGCTCGTGGCCTCGGCGGTGACGTTCGCGGGGCAGGTCACCGAGGGGGCGGTGGTGTCCCGGACGGTGACGTAGAAGGTGCAGGTGGCGGAGTTGCCGGCCGCGTCCCTCGCCGAGGCGAAGACCAGCGTGTTCCCCAGCTTGAACAGCGTCCCCGAAGCCTGGCTGTAGCTGAGCTCTGGCGAGGCGGTGACGTTGTCGACAGCCGTGGCCGGCGGGTAGCTCACGATGGCCCCCGAGGCACCCGTGGCCTCGGCGACGACTGCCTTGGGGCACGTCACCGTCGGTTTCTGGGTGTCACGGACCGTCACGAAGAAGGTGCACGACGACTTATTCCCCACGGCGTCCGTAGCCGTCGCGACGACGGCCGTACTCCCGAGCTTGAAGGTCGTCCCGGAGGCCTGGCTGTAGCTCACCGTCGCGGGAGGGCTGACCGCGTCGGAGGCCGTGGCGGGCGGATAGCTGACGGGAGCTCCCGAGGCATCGATGGCCTCGGCGGTGATGCTCGAGGGACACGTCATCGTGGGCCCCTTGGTGTCCCGGACGGTGACGTTGAACGTGCACGACGCGGTGTAGCCACCCGCGTCCTTCGCAGTGGCGGTGACCTGCGTCACGCCCATGGGGAGCAGCGTCCCCGGAGCCGGGCTGTAGGTGACCTGGGTCGCGCTGGCGTCGGAGACGGTGATGGCCGGGTAGCTGGCCGGGCCTCCAGAGGCACTGGTGGCCTCCACGAAGGCACTCGCGGGACACGTCACCGAGGGCGCGGTGGTGTCCACGACGGTGACGTTGAAGGCGCACGAGGCCGTGTTGCCATACGCATCCGTCGCCGTGGCGGTGACGCTCGTGGTCCCGAAGGGGAACACCGTCTCGGAGGCCGGGCTGAAGGTGATGGACGGCCTGCCGGGCCGGTCATCCGTGGTGCTCGGAGGCGGCAGGCTCACCCGCGCGCCCGCGCTGTTCTGCGCCTCCGCAGTCAGCGACGCCGGGCAGGTGATGGTGGGCGGCGTCGTGTCCGCGGGGACGGTCAGCTTCACGCGCCACAGCTCGAAGCCGGTGGTGCCGTCGTTCGCCACGAAGAAGATGTCGTCCCCCTGCCGCGTGAACAGGCGCGGGTTGGAGGAGGCGGACCCGGGGGCGAGGTCCCCGAGCGGACGGGTCCCCGCCTCGGTGCCGTCCGAAATCCACGGCTCCAGGCCGGACACGCCATCCGAGGCGGCGAACACCACCAGCCCTTCCGGTTTCAGCACCAGCATCGGCTGGACGGCCATGCCGCCCACGGCGCCGGGGGCGAGGTCCTTCACGCGCACGGTGCCCTCGGTCGTGCCATCGCTGCGCCACAATTCGGTGCCGCCCTCCGGGTCGGTCGCCTGGAACAGCAGGACCCGGTTGACCTCCACGAGGTTGCGCGGGTCGAGGCCCTTCCCTCCGGAAAGCTGCTTCACCGGCACGGTGCCATCCCACGTCCCATTGCTGCGCCAGAGGTCGCGCTGGATGCTGCCGTCCTGGGCCGCGCTGAAGTACAGCAGGCCATCGAGCAGCGCGAAGTCGTCCGGCTGACCGCTCGCCAGCGGCCCGCCGATGTCCCTGACGAGCCAGGTCCCGGCCTCGGTGCCATCGCTCCTCCACAGCTCCGTGTCACCGCCGTAATAGGGCGAGCCGGAGAAGTAGAAGAAGTCGGGTGTGACGGCGACATCCTTGTCGAGGTAGGGCGAGACGTTTCTTACGGAGACCGTCCCGGCCATCGTGCCATCACTCTTCCAGAGCGCGTCGTTGTAGACGTAGGCACTGAAGTAGACGTGGTTCTTGAACCCGACGAAGCCCTTGCGGGCATAGGTGTTGTAGGAGCCGCTGTCCGAGAGGTTCTTGAGAAGACGGGTCCCTGCCTCGGTGCCGTCCGAAATCCACACGAGGTGGTCGTTGTCACTGCTCCCGATGAAGTAGAGCTTGTTCCCGACGACCTGCAGGCCGGTCGGACCGTTATAGGTATAGGGGCCGGGGCTGAGGTCCTTGAGGAGCCGCGTCCCCGCGACGGTGCCGTCGCTCGTCCACAGCTCCCTGCCGTGGTTGTTGTCATCGGCGTCGAACACGACGGAGCCATTCAGCGGCAGGAGCTGCCGGGGACTGGAGCCCCAGTTGCCGGGGTAGACGTCCTTGAGGAGTCGCGGGCCCGAGGAGTCGCTCACCCAGGGCTCACGGCCGAAGCCCTGCACGTCCGCGGTGAAGTACAGCGCGTCGTTGACCGTGGCGAGCAGCTGCGGGTCCGCGTCGGCCGTGGCGATGAGGATGTCCTTCACCAGGGACGCGTTGGCCTCCGAGCCGCCGGTCCACCACAGCTCCCGGCCCACGGTGCTGTCTTCGACGGAGAAGAAGAGGTGGCTGCCGGCGGCGGTCAGCGACTCGGGCGTGATGTTGCTCGTTCCCTCCCCGATGGGCTTCACCTTCACGGTGCCGGCGCTCGTGCCGTCCGTCTTCCAGAGACGCCGGCCGGACCATCCATCGTCCGCGGTGAAGTAGAGCAGGCCGCCCACGCCGGTCAGCAGCTGGGGCGTGGAGTCATTCGGGCCGAAGCGGATGTCGGCGACACGCTGCAGGCCTCCCTTCTCGGTGTCCAGTCTCCACAGCTCGTAGCCCGTGTCGGGTTCGTCGGCGCGGAAGTAGAGAATGGGGCCGACGGCGACGAGCTCCTCGGGCCAGCTGCTGGCCGAGCCGGGCGCGATGTCCGCGACCAGCGAGGCCGTCGTTCCGTCGGTCCTCCACACCTCGTAGCCGTAGAGCGAGCCGTAATACCGGCCCGCCGAGACGAAGTAGAGCGTGTCGCCCACCGGCGTGAGCCACTTGATGGCCATGCCGTCGTACGGGTCGCCGGGCGTCGGGTCATAGGCGAGCCGCGTTCCGGCCGGCGTGCCGTCGCTGGTCCAGATGGAGACGCGGGCCGAGGGTTCGAAGCCGACGAAGAAGACCCGGTCGCCCACGGCGACGAGCTGGCTGACGAAGCCGTCCGTGCCGCCCGGGGCGATATCCTTGACGAGCACGGTGCCTGCGGTGGTGCCGTCGCTGCGCCACAGCTCGCGGCCGGTGCCCGGTCCGTAGGCGGTGAAGAAGAGCTGGTTTCCCGCGACGGTGAGGTCCTGGGCACTGCCGCCGAAGTCGCTCGAGCTGGTGTCCTTGACGAGCACGGTGCCCGTGGAGGTGCCGTCCGTCCGCCACAGGTTGCCGCTCGCGGAGAAGTACAGGAGGCCGTTGAAGACCTTCAGGTAGCCGGGAGCCATGGCATTGGTGCCGGGGATGATGTCCTTGACGAGCACGGTGCCCGCGGAGGTGCCGTCCGTCCGCCACAGCTCGCGCCCGATGCTCCCCGTGTCGGCGACGAAGTAGACCTGCCCTCCCATGACGGTGAGGTCGCTGGGGTTGGAGCTCTCGGCACCCGGCCGGAGGTCCGCCACGAGCCGGGTGCCGGCGGGCGTGCCGTCGCTCGTCCAGAGCTCGCGCCCGCTGCTGGCCTCCTGCGCGGAGAAGAAGACCGTGTTGCCCACCGCCACGAAGCCCGATGGCGCGCTGCCGGTGTTGGCGGGCCGCTGCGTCGTCAGGTCCGCGACGAGCGTGGGCCCCGTGACTTCGAGCGCGGCGGAGGACGTGGCGCGCGGGTCGCCGGACTTCGGAGCCACGGACTCCGTGCATCCACCCACCACCGCCAGCGCGAAGGCGAGCCAGAGCAGCGGCCGCCGGAAGTTCCCCAGGTATTCCATGTCCCCCTCGGACAAAGGCCGCGAGGGTGATGGCCCGCGCGATTCGCGGCAGGGACTCTATCCCGTGTCGCTTCCTGACGCGTCACTCCGGCCACCGAGCGGCCGGCCGTGCGGGGAGGGTGCGCTGCCCGTCCGGGTATGGCGTCACCCGCCCTCAGGCCAGCGTGACACCGTGGCCTGGCGCGTCCGCGTCCAGCTCCAGCTTCGCGCCGTCGTAGCGCGCGCCGCCCTGGAACGGGTGGCTCGCGATGAACAGCGGCGTGTCCAGGTCCGCGTAGGTGAAGCCGCCCAGGCCCGCGGCGAGGTGCGCGGAGGCCGTCATGGCCAGCACGCTCTCCACCATGCCGCCCACCATCAATTCCATCCCCGCCGCGCGCGCGAGGCTCCACATCGTCAGCGCCTCCACCACGCCGCACTTCATCGTCTTGATGTTGATGCCGTGCGCGGCGCCCTCGCGGATGAGCCGCAGCACGTCCTTCGCCGAGCGCGCCGACTCGTCCGCGCACACGCGCACCTTCGAGCGCTTCGACACCTCCGCCATGCCTGCGAAGTCCGACGCGGCCACCGGCTGCTCGAAGAGGGACAGCGGCACGTCCGCGCGCTCCAGTTCCTTCAGGAAGGCCAGCGCCTCGCCCACGTCGTAGCCGCCATTCGCATCGGCGAAGAGCCGGGCGTGCGGGGCCACCTCGTGGATGGCCACCATGCGCGCCGCGTCCTCGTCCGGAGACAGCGCCCCCACCTTCACCTTCAGCGTGGAGATGCCGCGCGCGAGGATGGCCTTCGCGGACTCGCGCGCGTGCGGCACGTCTCCCGCCGTCACCGTCATGTCGATTTCCAGCGCCGTCCCCGCGCCGCCGAGCAGCACGTACAGCGGCACGCGGTGGTGACGTGCCAGTGCGTCCAGCAGCGCCATCTCCACGCCGGCCCGAGCCGCGGGCGCCAGCGCGAGTGAGTCTCCCAGCCACTCCGACACCGGCCGCCATGCGCGCACGTCCCTGCCCAGCAGTCCCGCGCGCACCGTCTCCAGCGCGGCCAGCGTGCTGCCCTGCGTCTCGCCGCTGACGGCGGTGAAGGGCGCGGCCTCGCCCAGGCCCACGGTGCCGTCCGCCAGCGTCAGGCGCACCAGCACGTTCTCCGCGGCGTGCTGCGCCCCGGTGGCGATGGCGAAGGGCTCGGTGAGGGGCAGGTGCAGCGGCTCGAAGGCGACGGCGGTGATGAGGGTGGGCGTCTTCATGTCGGAGGTCGCACCCTAGTCCGCCCTCCACGAGTGCGGGGCCTCGAGCGTGCGCGGATGTCTCCGCCCGACACACCGCGTCCCGCTCCGGACGGTGAAGGCTCCACGGAGGGACGGCTACCCGTGTGAGGCGACCTCGGAGGTCATCCGCTCCTGCTGGATTCAGGAGTTTCAGTCGTTTCTCGCACCAGCAGTGTTGTCGTCACACCGCAAGCATCTCCGTGGCCGCTTGAGAAAGCCGTCCGTTCATGGCGACATACGGGGAACCCCTGCTGTTTCTGGACGTCGTGGCCTCCGGGCGCGCGTAGGTCGGGAGTGGGCGGCGCATGTCGGAGACAGACACATCCCCGATGACTCACTCTCCAGGCGCGGACATGCTGCTGTCGGCGCTGGAGGAGGCGGAGCGCGACCAGCCCGAGGGCTGCATGGTGCTGCGCGCCGTGCGCGACGGCTCGGGCGCCATCGCCGACTTCGAGTGGCTGTGGGCCAACCCCGCCGCGGCGCGCGCGCTGGGCCGTTCTCCGGAGGCGCTGCGCGGGCGCCGGCTGCGAGAGGTGTCCGCGGATGACGGCCTCGGCGGCCGGGTGGATGTGCTGCGCGACGTGGTGGAGACGGGCCGGCCCGCCGCGGACAGCTTCCCGGAGGGCGAGGCGTGGCTCCAGGGCACCGCCGTGCCGCTGCGCGACGGCGTGCTCCTGCGCCTGCGCGACGTCACCAGCGCCCTGCGCGTGGAAGAGGGCGTGCGCGACACGCTGGCCTGGGTGCGCGACGTGCTCGAGGGCACGCCGGACGCCTTCTTCACCGTGGACGCGGACTGGCGCGTCACCTACGTGAATCACGAGGCCGCCGCCATCAGCGGCCGCACGCCGGACCAGCTCTTCCGCCGCGTGTTGTGGGAGGCGTGCCCGGAGCTGCTCGGCACCCGGATGGAGCGCGAGCTGCGCCGCGTGGCCACCGACGGCGCGGCCACCTCGTTCGAGGTGCGCATCTCTCCCGGCCGCTGGCACGAGATACACGCGTGGTGCTCCAACGGAAACCTGTCCGTCTTCGGCACTGACATCACCAGCAAGAAGCACCTGGAGGCCGAGCGCGACATGCTGCTCGCCCGCGAGCACTCGGGCCGCCTGGAGGCCGAGGCGCTCGTCCAGAAGCGCACCGAGGAGCTGGTGGCCGCGCGTGAGCGGCTCGTGCGCACGGAGAAGCTGGCCATGGCCGGTCAGCTCGCGGCGGGCGTCAGCCACGAAATCAACAACCCGCTCTCCTACGTCACCGGCAACATCCAGTTCGCGGTGGAGCAGCTCGAGCTGCTCGCCCAGAGCCCCGGCGACACCGAGGCGCTGAGCGAGGCGCTGGACGCGCTGCGCGAGGCCCGGGAGGGCGCGGAGCGCATCCGCGTCACCGTGCGTGACTTGCAGACCTTCGCCCGCGCGGACGAGCCGCACCTGTCGCCGGTGGACGTGCACGCGGCGCTGGAGTTCGGCCTGTCCATGGCCATGCCGCACCTGCGCTACCGGGCGCAGGTGGAGCGGCACTACGCCACCGTGCCCACCGTCATGGCGCACGAGGCGCGGCTGGGGCAGGTCTTCCTCCAACTGCTCGTCAACGCCGCGCACGCCATTCCGGAGGGAGACGCCGAGCACCACCGCGTCATCCTCACCTCGCGCGTCGAGGATTCATGGGTGGTGGTGGAGGTGACGGACAGCGGCCACGGCATGTCGCCCGAGGTGTTGGAGCGCGTCTTCGAGCCGTTCTTCACCACGCGCCCCGTGGGCGCCGGCACCGGGCTGGGACTGTCCACCTCGCTGGGACTGGTGCGCAGCATGCGCGGAGAGCTGTCGGCCACGAGCACGCCCGGCGGCGGCAGCACCTTCCGCGTGCGCCTGCCCACCACCTCCGCGGACGTGCAGCCCATCATCCCGGAACCCGCTCCGGAGGGAGGCGGCGAGCCCCGCCGGGTGCTGGTGGTGGATGACGAGCCGCAGGTGGCCGCCGTGCTGCGCCGTGTGCTCGGCAGCCGTCACGAGGTGGTGCTGGTGCACAGTGGCCGCGAGGCGCTGGAGCTGCTGGCGCACGACGAGGCCTTCGACCTCATCTTCTGCGACTTGATGATGGGTGAGCTGACGGGGATGGACCTGTACGCGGAGCTGGGCCGCCGCCAGCCGGAGCTGCTGTCGCGCTTCGTCTTCATGACGGGCGGTGGCTTCACCGAGCGCGCCCGTTCCTTCCTCCAGACGGTGCCGCTGCCGCGCATCGAGAAGCCCTTCGAGCCGGGCACCCTGCGCGCGCTGGTTGAAGGCGCGCCGCCGCGCGCCGGGCTCGGAAGCCCGGAGGCGCGCGGGGCGGAAGGAAAGTGACTACAGCTTCACTTCGTCGCGGTCCGGCACGGTGATGTAGCCGCTGCCGGCCGCCACCAGCTTCGCCATCAGCTTGTCCATGCCGTTGGAGCGGGCGAAGGCCATCTCGTTCTTCGTGGCGCCCACCAGCGTAATCAGCTGCACCTTGCCGCTGGGCAGCACGAAGTGGTCCGGCCGGGACGGGTCCCTCACGAAGACGAAGCCGGACAGCTTGGAGTCACCGCCGTCCAGCGTGCCCTCCACCGGGTAGCGGTGGCCCATGGCGAAGGCGCGCATGCACACGAGGTTGTAGGCCATCATGTCCAGCAGCCGGAAGACGGGCCACTTCGCCTCTTCGGGCGTGTGGATGACCATCTCGTAGCCAATCCCGCTGGGCGCGTCGTCGGGGAACTCCTCGCCGGGCGCGACAGTGAAGGGGTTGGACAGGCCGCTGGTGACATAGGTCCAGTACGGGTAGTCCGCGCTCGGCGGTGCCACGCGCACGCCCATGGGGCCCCAGTTCGGGTCCGGCTCCTGGACCTGCGCCAGCTCGCTCTCTATCCACGCCTGGATGGCGTCCGTCTGGTCGAGCGTGAAGACGCCTTCGTCGATGGCGCCGAACATCTTGGGGTACTCGACCTCATCCCGGTCCGCCCAGCAGTCCTCGTACCACTGGATGAAGTCCTCGTCCGTCTCCGGAGCTTTCATAACGGGGACACTCTACGGGCTCGCCCCGGTTTCACAACTTTGACAAGCAGGGGGCTGCTTCGGGCTGACAATCGGGGGGCCCTCCGGTGCCCGGAAGTACGGCTCAGGTGCCGGTGGCTCCCCCGGCGGCGGGGCTGCCGGCCAGGGGCCAGGGCTTGAGGCCGCAAATCTTCTCCGCCTCCTCCACGGCCGGAGCCAGCCGCATGTGCTCGCGTGCGAGGAAGTGGCGGACGGCGGCGTCCAGGCGCTTGTCGAAAATCAGGTGCGCGCTGTGGACGGCGGTGGGCTCGAAGCCGCGGGAGACCTTGTGCTCGCCGCCCGCGCCGGGCTCGAAGACCTTGCGGCCGGCGCGGATGCACTCCTCTACGGAGTGGTAGAGGCAGACGTGGAAGTGGAGGAAGGGGTGCTCCTCGAAGGCGCCCCAGTAGCGGCCGTAGAGCCGCTCGCGGGTGGCGAGGTTGAAGGCCCCGGCGATGACCTTCTGGCCCTTCACGGCCTCCACCATCTCCACGGTGTCGGGGAGGTTCTTGAAGACGCGGGAGAAGAAGCCCGGGGTGAGCTGAATCTGGCCCCAGGCGTGGCGCTCGCAGGTGGAGGTGTAGAAGCCGTAGGCGCGCTTCGCGTGGGCCTGGGTGAGCTCCTCGCCGCGCACGGTGCGCAGGTGGATGCCCTGGGTGGCGGCGGCGCCGCGCTCGCGCTTGAGCTGGTTGCGGCGCTTGGAGTCGAAGCGGGCCAGGTAGTCGTCGTAGCTGCTGTAGCCCGGGTTCTTCCAGTGGAACTGGAGGGTGATGCGGCGGGCCAGCCCTTCGCCCTCGAGGAAGTCCGCCTCTTCGGCCGTGGGGTAGAGGATGTGGACGGAGGAGCAGCCGGACTCGCGGGCGCTCTCGGCGGCGGCGGTGAGGAGGGCTCGGCGCAGGGCGGGCACGTCCTCGCCGGGGGCGATGAGGAGGCGCGGCACGGTGGCGGGGGAGAGGGGGCCGCCGACGATGAGCTTGGGGTAGTACTCCACGCCGAGGCGGGCGGCGGCGTCGGCCCAGCCGAAGTCGTAGATGTACTCGCCCATGCTGTGGAACTTGCGGTACGCGGGCGCGGCGGCGACGAGCTTCGGGCCACGCCACAGCGTCAGGTGGTGCGGCGCCCAGCCGGTCTCCTCGGTGGCGCTGCCACTCTCCTCCATGGCCGCGAGCCATGCGTGGCGCACGAAGGGCGGCGCATCGGGGGCGAGGAGCGCGTCCCACGCGGCGGCCGGGACGTCTGTCACTGCTTCGAGGATGCGGAGGCGGAGCGAAGTGTCAGCGGGCACGAGGGCTCATTTAACGCGGCCCTCGCGCGGCTGCCGCTGGCTGATCGCCCGTTCCGGTGCCGGGCGGGCGGCGGAAGCCCGCGCGCCTGGCCAGCATGCCGGGAGGCGCGAGCCCGGGAAGGGGGGCGTTGGCCCCCAATGCGTCAGGCGGCCTGGGCGCTCGCGGCCTCGCGGGCGGCCTCGCGCGGCTCCGGCCAGACGGCGCGCTGCGGGGTGGCGATGCGGATGATGCCCAGCTTCGCCATGACCCGCATCACCTGCCACGTGGGGTCCACCTCGAACTTGCGGGCCGCGAAGTTCGGGCTGCTGCCGTACTTGTGGTGGTTGTTCTGGAACAGTTCACCCATGCAGAGGAGCTCGACGGGCAGCGTGTTGCGCGACTTGTCGCTGCTGTTGAAGTTCCGGTAGCCGTACTTGTGCCCGCACCAGTTCACGATGGCGCCGTGCACCGGCCCCATCATGAAGTGGATGGGCAGCAGCAGGAACTGCCAGGGAGACGTCGCGAAGGCCACGTAGAAGGCCGTGTACAGGGCCACCCAGCCCAGCGTCGCCAGCCACGAGGTGCGCAGCGTGTCGTCCACCAGCGGCCACTCGGGGTAGCCACCCAGGAAGCGCGCCTCGGGCTGGCCGCGGCCGGCGACGTAGTCCTCGTAGCGCTTCTTCGTGTGCCACATCATCCGGAACACGTCCTTGAAGAAGTGCGGCGAGTGCGGGTCCTTCTCCGTGTCGGAGAACGCGTGGTGCTCGCGGTGCAGCACGGCGTACGCGCGAGGCGACAGGTACGAGGAGCCCTGCACCAGGTACGTGAGCAGATGCATCACCCGCTCCGTGCGCGGCCCCATGGTGTACATGCGGTGCGCGGCGTAACGGTGCTGGAAGAAGCTCTGGAAGAACACACAGAGCAGCCAGTGCGAAACGAAGAAGGTGAGGACGACCATGATGTGGCTAGAAACACCCCCCATGTCATGGCAGCGTCATGAGGGCTGACATGGCGGCGCTCGGCTAGCAGTCAGGCGTGTCGGGACTTCAGCCAGCCATCAGTAGAACGCGGCCACGCCCCGCATGACGCGCGAGGCCGTGGCCCCGGCTCCGGTACGAGGAGCCCCAAACATCTGGAGCGAGCGCATGGAGCGGACGGACATCATCCGGCGGGACAAGGGCCATGTGTGGCACCCGTACACCGCCATGGAGACGTACATCGCGGAGACGGACCCCCTCGTCGTCGCCCGTTCGGAGGGGCCGTACTTCTGGGACGTGGACGGGAAGCGCTTCCTCGACGCGAATGGCTCGTGGTGGGTGTCCACGCTGGGGCACAGGCATCCGCGCCTCGTGCGCGCCCTCGTCGAGCAGGCGGGCCGGCTTCCGCACGTATCGCTGGCCGGCGTCACGCATGAGCCGGCGGCGATGCTCGCGGCGGAGCTGGCCGCGATTGCTCCGGGCTCGGACAGGGCTTCGCTGCCCGCGGGCGAGCGGCTGAACCGCGTCTTCTTCTCGGACAACGGCAGCACGGCGGTGGAGGTGGCCATCAAGATGGCGGCGCAGTACTGGGCGCAGAACGGGCGCCCGCGCCGCTCGCGCTTCATCACCCTGTCCGAGGCCTTCCACGGCGAGACGATTGGCGCCACCAGCGTGGGCGGCGTGCCGCTGTTCCGGGAGATTTTCGGCCCGCTGCTGTTCGACGTGGTGCACGCGCCGTCTCCGGCGGAGGAGGGCGGCTGGGAGCGCGCCTTCGAGCAGGTGCAGGCCACGCTGCGCGCGCATCCGGACGAGATTGCCGGCGTCATCCTGGAGCCCGTGCTGCAGGGCGCGGCGGGCATGTTGATGTACTCGCCGGACTTCGTGCGCGCGGTGCGCGAGGCCACCCGCGCGGTGGACACCTTCCTCATCGCCGACGAGGTCTTCACCGGCATGGGTCGCACCGGCGCGCGCTTCGCGGTGGACCTGGCCGGCGTGGTGCCGGATTTGCTGTGCCTGGCGAAGGCGCTGTCCGGAGGACTGCTGCCCTTCGCCGCGACGCTCGCGTCCGAGCGCCTCTTCTCCGGGTTCCTCGGCGCGCCTCAGCGGGCGCTGTACTACGGGCACTCGTACTGCGGGAATCCGCTGGGCGCGGCGGTGGCTCGCGAGGTGCTGGCCGTGTATCGCGATGAGGACGTGCTCGGGCAGGTGGCTCGCAAGGCGCCGCGCATCCGGGCCGCGTTCGAGCGGATGGCGCAGACGATTCCGGGCCTCGTGCGCCCGCGCGCCATCGGCATGGTGGGCGCTGTGGACCTCGGTGGCGGGGGCTACCTCGCGCGCGGCGGCTGGCGCGTGTACGAGGCGGCCCGGCGGCGCGGGCTGTACCTGCGGCCGCTCGGGGACACCGTGTACATCGCTCCCGCGCTCAACATCCCGGATGACGTGCTGGACGAGCTGCTCGCGGGCGTGGAGGCGTCGCTGCGCGAGGTGGCGGGCGGCTGAGGCGGGACATGTCACCGCGCCGGCACTCGTGCCCACGTGACGACTCACGCCGGGCCGGACGCGTGTGGGGGCACGCTGTTCGGAAATGTCGGGACATTTGTGTGTGCCCGCATGGCGACTCACGCCGAGGTATTCGCTCAAAGCGTTGCGATGACCGGCTGAAACCGCCCGCAAAACCCCCGACATTTCCGAACAGGGCGGTCCCGGCCTGCGCTGGGGCGGCTGTTCCTGCTCACGCGCCGCGTGTGGTGGGGTTCGCGAGCATCGGGGAGGTTCGAAGGCGCGGACCGGTCGCGCCATGCATGAGCGGCCGGCTCGCTCCTCCGCTCACGCCGGTCCCGGAGGCAGCGCCCTCACCTGCCTCCGTCGCTCCCTGCGGAAGCTCAGCACCTCGCGGGTGATGATTTGAGCGGCGGCGGCCACGGGCACCGCCACGACGGCGCCCACCACGCCAGCCAACTCCGCGCAGAAGAGCACCGCGAGCAGCACGACGAGCGGGTTGACGTGCACCGTGCGCCGGAACACCAGCGGCGCCAGCACGTTCCCCTCCAGCTGCCCGTACAGCACGAAGTACAGCAGCACGCCGAGCGCCATCCACATGCCGCCCGTGGCCCACGTCAGCAGGGTGATGAAGCCGCCGGCAATCACCGGCCCCGCGTAGGGCACCATGCTGGAGAAGCCGCTCAGGATGCCCAGCGGCAGGAAGTACGGCACCCCCAGCACGGCCAGCACCGTGGTGGTGAGCGTCGCATTCACCGTGCAGATGAACGTGAGCCCGGCCAGGTAGCCACCCGTGGCCCGGTACACGTTGCGCAGCACGCGCACGTAGCGCAGCCGGTGCTCCGGGGTCGTCAGGTCCAGCAGCCGCTTCAGCATGCCGCCGCCGAACGCGAGCATGAAGCCCACCAGGAAGAACACGGTGAGCGCTCCACCCGCCAGGCCCACCGCGCCGCCAATCGCCAGCACTATCAACTCGGGCATCGTCGTCCCGCCGGCCAGGTGGGACGCGGCCTCCTCCGGCTTGCGCGGCCAGCCCAGCGTGGACATCCGGCTGCTCAGCAACCGGAACAGGCGTGACTCGCGCAGCTCCTGCCAGAGGTGCGGCCACTGCACCACCAGCGCGTCCACCTGCGCCACCGCCGCGGGAATCACCAGGAGCGCCAGCGCCACGAGCGCCGTCAGCAGGCCCAGCATCACCACGGCGATGGCCAGCATGCGCGGCAGTCCCTTGCGCTCCAGCCAGGACACGCCGTGCTCCAGCGCGAGCGCCAGGAGAATCGCGATGCCCGTCAGGGTGAGCGCCACCGTCGTGCGCATCACCAGCGCCACCAGCGCCACCACCGTGAGCACGGCGAAACACACGGTGAACGCCGTCTTCAGCGTCACCTGCGAGCGCTGCCTTCCCACCTCATGCTCCGCGGCCACCGTGCCCCCGCGCATGCTCGGTCTTCACGCCCGCTCCTTCGGGTGTGCGCCCGGTCAGTCCGGACGGACACCCGCCTCCGCGCGCACAAGGGTCGGCATCGCCGTGTGGAAAAACCATTGCCACCCACGCCGTCACGGGCGCGCGGATGTCAGACAGGCGACGTCCGCGCAGGGGAGATCCACTGCGAGCGGCAATTCACAACATCTTCATGCCCGGATGCACCGGGCCTCGTTCGCCGGGGTTCTACATGAAGGGGTTGAAGTCGCTGGGCTGGGCCGTCACCACCTGCGCCGCATTGGGTTGCGGCTCGGGGCAGCCGCCCGAGACGGCGTCCCAGTCGGGCACTGTCGGTGCGGTCCGCGCCGCCGCGAGTGACAACTCCAGGAAGACGATTGTCGAGTCGCCGACGGTCGCCGCTCCCAGCGCCTGCACCGCGCTCTACTCCAGCCCGCAGGCCCAGGCCGCTCTGACGCAGGCGGTGGTGGACCCGGGGCTGAAGGCGGATGGCACCACACGCACGCTCATCCTGTCCTTCAACACCCAGGAGGCGCTCGCGCCCGCGGTGCAGACGCTGTCCTCGCTGCTGGGGCTCCAACTGGGCAAGAGCCTGGGCACGCTGAAGGTGCTGCCCATGGTGGTGGTGAAGGTGCCGGTGACGCCGCTGGTGCTGACGCTGCTGCGCACGCAGCTCCAGCCGTTGGGCCTGCTCTCCATCTACGAGGACCGGCCGCTCCAGTACTTCCTGGACCAGAGCGTGGCGTACATCGGCGCGGACACCGCGCGCACCGCCTTCCAGGCCACCGGTGCGGGCATCGGCGTGGGCGTCATCGACTCGGGCATCGACGGGACGCACGGCGACTTCCCGAACATCGCCCGCAACGTGAAGATTGTCGCGCCGGTGGCGGGCCTGCCGGTGGGCGGCGCGCTCTACGTGGACACGCCGGACAGTGACTTGACGAGCGGCCACGGCACGCACTGCGCCAGCACCATCGCCGGCTCGGGTGCGCGCTCGGGTGGGAAGTACAAGGGCGTGGCGCCGGGGGCGACGCTCGTCGGCGTGGGCGCGGGCGAGGCCATCAGCATCCTCTACAGCGTGGAGGGCTTCGACTTCCTGCTCGACCCGGACGTGCGCGAGGCGCACAACATCCGCGTCATCTCCAACTCGTGGGGCACCTCCGGCCGCTTCGCGCCGTTCAACCCCATCTCCATCGCCAGCAAGCGCGCGTACGACTCGGGCGTCGTCGTCGTCTTCGCCGCGGGCAACGAGGGCCCGGACGCGGACACGCTCAACCCATACAGCGCCTCGCCGTGCGTCATCTCCGTCGCGGCCGGCACCGCGAAGGACACGATGGGGGCCACCAACCCGCTGGTGAGCCAGGACCTGCCCGGCGCGCTGGCGGACTTCTCCAGCCGCGGCGTGCCCGGGGACGCGCTGCACCACCCGGACATCACCCTGCCCGGGGTGAACATCGTCGCGGCGCGCGCCACCACCGGGAATCCGGCCATCGTCCCGCCGTACCTCGGCCTGGATGGCCTGCACCCGGAGCCGTTCTACGCGTCCATCTCCGGCACCTCCATGGCCACGCCGCACCTGGCTGGCGTCGTCGCGCTGATGCTCGAGGTCAACCCGTCGCTGAACCTGGACGGCGTGCTGGCGGCCCTCACCTCCACCGCGAAGCCCATGTTCGCGAAGAACGCGGACGGGACGACGCGGCAGCTCGAGTTGTGGGAAGTGGGCGAGGGCTACGCGGATGCGTACGCCGCCGTGCGCGTCGCGTCCGAGACGGCGGGCACGCGCTACACCCCGCAGACCACCGCGCTGCCGGGCTGGACGGGCAGCGTGGACACCAGCCTCAACATCCCCGTCGCGGACGTGACGCTGCTGGCCGCCGAGGACAACCACGGCCTCGTCGTGCCCGAGGGCGCGAGCGCGCTGCGCATCTCCACCGACTGGGGCAACCCGGCGCTGGATTTGGACCTGTACGTGTATGGGCCGGATGGCGCGCTGGTGGGCTCCAGCGCGAATGGCACGTCCACCGGTGAGTCGGTGTCGATTCCGAATCCGGCGGCGGGCACGTGGCGCGTGCAGCTCAGGGGCTTCCTCAACACGCCCACGCAGTACACCGGCACCGCGGCGGTGGACCGGCTCGTGCCGCTGCCGTAGTCACGGCGCCCCGCGATGTATCGGCATGGGCTGATGGAACGGCTCATGCCGTTGCCGCAGTCGCCAAGCCCGTGATTCATCGGCACGGCGGAGCTGGCCTGGCCCGTGCCGATGTCCTGGAAACAGCGACGCCCCGCTCTCCGTCACGGTGAGCGGGGCGTCATGTTTCATCCGTGTTTCAGCGCGTTCTCAGTTGCGCGAGGGGTAGATGCCTTCCATCGCGATGATGAAGTTGATGCAGAGGAAGGGCGACATGTTGTTGTGAGGCTGGCTGCCGCCCGCGACGCCGATGGAGTTCGGTGCCATGGTGGTGTTGATGTTGTTCGGCGTGGTGTAGGAGTTCACCGGCACGCCCGACTCGATGCGTGTCGCCACGACGTTGCCCTCGGGGATGGGCTGGTCCGCCGCGGCGTTGCTCGCCACCAGTGAGTGGGTGTGCGCCGGCATCTGGTTCGAGATCAACGTCACCGTCTCACTGCCGCCCTGCTCGCCCAGCGTGCGCGGTGAGAGCCCCGGGCCCTGGCCGGGCTGCATGGGGTAGCGGCCGCGCAGGTCCGGCAGGGCGAAGGTCGTCTGCCCGTTGCCGCCGTACGTGGTTCCAAGGATGGAGAAGAGCGCCGTGTTCTGCGCGATGGAGAGTATCTGTCCCTGACAGAACTGCCAGCCGCGCGGAGGGAAGTTTCCCGCGAACATCCGGATTTCACCGATGAATGGCTCTGACACGTACACCTTCCTTGGGTTGAGAGTGTTTCAAAAGCACAAGAGCACGTCGACTGCTCACTGAGCAAAGGAGCGGCCACGCGCTGAGCGCTCCCGCGCGGTGGCTCGGTGACGTGTGTCCCTCCTCTGTAGCGAGCCCGTGCGCCGCGTCGTGTCGATGCGTCCCACCGTGACGCGGCTGCGTCCTTCCAGGACGGTGGGTTGGATGCGACCCGATACGTCGCCGACGCGTCGGGATGGCACGCGGGCGCGTTCGCGAGGAACGCGCCAGGGGGGATGGCGCCATGGGGACAATCCGATACACAATCGTCTCATCATTGCTGAAGCACGCGCGCGGCACCCCCCTCGCCGCGATCTGGCTTGGGGCTTGCTGATGGGCCCCATGGCACTGAGTCCCCACGACGAGGAGAAACCCGCAGATGGCTCATCTGAAATGGCAGCGGCCCGCGCATTGGGCGTTCTTGAAGGCAGTCCCTCTGGCGGCGTTGCTGGTGCTCTCGGGATGTGACGAGGGCAAGGAAGGGCCACAGGGGCCACAGGGGCCACAGGGCCCCGCGGGGCCGGTGGGGCCCGCCGGTACGCGCGGTCCGGCGGGTGAGCAGGGCCCCGCGGGCGCCGTGGGCGCGATGGGCCCCGCGGGTGAGAAGGGCGACAAGGGAGATACCGGCACTCAGGGCCCCACAGGCCCTCAAGGCCCTCAAGGTCCCCAGGGTCCCGCGGGTGGCCCCCAGGGTGACTCTGGTCTGAGCGCCCTGGTGCGCACCACCGTGGAGCCGGCCGGTGCCAACTGCGCCACCGGCGGTGTGCTGTTCGAGGCGGGCGTGGACGCCGACCGCGACGGCTCGCTGGAGAACCACGAGGTGGACGCGGCTCTCACGCGCTACGTGTGCAACGGCGCCCAGGGGCCGCAGGGCATCCAGGGTATCCAGGGCATCCAGGGCCCGCAGGGCCTCCGCGGCGACACCGGTCCGCAGGGGCCGCAGGGCATCCAGGGCGACAAGGGCGACAAGGGAGACAAGGGCGACACCGGTGCCACCGGCGCCACCGGTCCCCAGGGTGACACCGGTCCGCAGGGGCCGCAGGGTCTGAAGGGCGACAAGGGTGACAAGGGCGACAAGGGCGACACCGGTGCCACGGGCGCGACCGGTCCCCAGGGCCCGCAGGGCATCCAGGGTGTGAAGGGTGACAAGGGCGATACGGGCGACACGGGCCCGCAGGGCAACGTCGGCCTGAGCGCGCTGGTGCGCACCAGCGCGGAGCTGGCCGGGGCCAACTGCGCCACCGGCGGCGTGAAGCTGGAGACGGGCATCGACGCCAACCGCAACGGCACGTTGGACGCGGGCGAGGAAGTTGCCGCGCTGACGCGCTTCGTGTGCAACGGCGCCCAGGGTCCGCAGGGCATCCAGGGTGTGAAGGGTGACAAGGGCGACACGGGCGCGACCGGTCCCCAGGGCCCGCAGGGCATCCAGGGTGTGAAGGGTGACAAGGGCGACACGGGCGCCACGGGTGCCACCGGCGCGACTGGCGCCACCGGTCCCCAGGGCCCACAGGGCATTCAGGGCGCCACGGGTGCCACGGGCCCGCAGGGTCCCCAGGGCCCGCAGGGGCCGGTCGGTCTCAACTCGGTGGCGGCGACCACCAACGAGCCCGCGGGCGCCAACTGCGCCACGGGCGGCGTGCGGCTCCAGTTCGGCACGGACACCAACAGCAACGGCCTGCTGGACGCGGGCGAGGTGAACGCCGCGCTGACGCGCTACGTGTGCAACGGCGCGCAGGGTCCGCAGGGCATCCAGGGTCCCCAGGGCCTGCGCGGTGACACCGGTCCGCAGGGCGCGGCCGGCCTCAACTCGGTGACGGCCACCGCCAACGAGCCCGCGGGCGCCAACTGCGCCACGGGCGGCGTGCGGCTCCAGGTCGGCACGGACGCCAACAGCAACGGCGTGCTGGACGCGGGCGAGGTGAACGCCGCGCTGACGCGCTACGTGTGCAACGGCGCCCAGGGTCCGCAGGGCATCCAGGGCCCGGCGGGTGCCACGGGTCCGCAGGGTGCCACGGGCCCGCAGGGTGCCACGGGTCCGCAGGGTGCCACGGGCCCGCAGGGTCCTTCGGGCGCGACCGGCGTCTACGGGGATGGCTCGGGGGGCTCGTACAACGTCCCCTTTGGCAACACCGTGGACCTGACCACCCTGTCGGGCTTCAACACCCTGACCGGCCGGCATCACCTGCAGTTCACCGACATCACCATCAGCGGCACCCTCATCGTCCCCAGCGGCACGGTGCTGCGCGCCACCGGCAACGTCCAGGTGACGGGCACCGGCACCATCATCGTGGCGGCGGGCACGCAGGACTCCGGCAACGGCGCGCCGAACCCCGGCGTGTCCCTGGCGCCCTCGGGGCAGATTCACGGTGGCATCGGGCTGGGCGTGCTCCAGGCGTCCCAGGTGCGGCGGCCGGGACCGCTCGCGGGCGGCGCGGGTGACCGCAACCTCTCGCAGGGCACCGTGTCGGGCGGCGAGGGTGGTGGCTCGCTCGTCATCGTGGCGCGCGGCAGCGTGAGCATCGCGGCGGGTGGCGCCATCAATGCCAACGGCAACAGTGGCATCAACCCGGGTGGCGCCGCGGACCTCCCCGGCCCGGGCGGCGGCGGCGGCGGCATCATCATCATCGGCGCCCAGGGCAACATCACGGTGACGGGCTTCCTGCGGGCCGTGGGCGGCACGGGGGGGCCTGGCGTGAATGGCAACGGTGGCGCGGCGGGCGCCGGTGGCGGCGGCGGTGGCGGTGGCGGCATCATCCACCTCATCGCGGCGGGCACCATCAATGCGCCCGGCTCCCAGCTCCTGGTGAGCGGTGGCGCCGCGGGCACTGACGCCTCGTCCTCGAGCACCAACCAGCCCGGCAGCGGCGGCGGCGCCACCGCGGGCAACGGCGGCAACGGCGGCTTCGGCAACCCCGTCGCGGGCCAGGCGTTCACCGCGTCCACGGCCGGTGGCGCGGGCTACGCCATCACCACGGTGGTGCCCGCTCCGGAGTACCTCTTCCTCTAGCGCCCCCTCGTCCGTCCCCCGACGGCATACGGCGGCCCGCGAGCAATCGGCTCGCGGGCCGTTCGTGTTTCGGGGCATGCCGTGTCTACGTGAAGCCCGGGCCCGGGGAGCCTGTCAGCCCCCGCGCGGCCCCGGCAGCCACTCCATGGCCAGGTACGGGTCGCCGTCCGCGCCCTGTACCGGCTCCGGGCGGAAGCCGAGCCGCTCGTACAGCGCGCGCGCCGGGTTGCCGCGCAGCACGCGCAGCCGCAGCGGGACGCGCGCCTTCGCGGCCTCGTCCTGCAACTCGCGCAACAGCCGCGTCCCCACGCCCGCGCGCCGGTGTGCCGGCAGCAGCGCGATGTCCACGAGGCGCCACTCCTTCTCGCCGCGGGCCACCAGCAGGCGGCCCGCGGGCATGCTCTCCACCAGCACCAGCCGGTGGTCCGCCCCGGCGTACCGCGTGGCCCAGTCCCGTCCCTGCGCCATCCACTGCATGCGCAGGAAGGCCTCGCGCTGCGCGGGTGCCCAGCCCCACAGGCCCACCTCGGCCTCTCGCGTGCTCACGTACAGGGTGAACAGGAAGGCCTCGTCGGAGGCGGATACGGGACGCAGGGTGACGGGCACGGTGCCGCGGAGCATGGACTTCCGGGCAACCCCGCGTCCACCACCCCACGTCCGGCGGGCGCCACGTCCGCCAGCCAACGTCGGAGGTCTGCCTCCGCCAGCCCGGAAGCCTCTGGATTCACGGCTCAGACGTCAGACCCGGATGGGAACCTGGGGGCACTTTTCATTCAGGAGCACGCCATGAAGAAGACGCGAGACGAGGAGCTGTCACTGGCCCTCCAGGAGGCCCGGGAGACGGAGGCACGGTGGCGGGGACTGGCCGCGCGGCTGATGGAGCTGGGTGACGACGCCATGGACGCGCAGCTCCTCGTGGCCTTCCGCGCCGCGCGCGAGGAGGGTGTGGTGCCGCCGGACGCGGGCTTCTTCCTCGTGGCCCACATCCTCACCGCCATGGCGGACGAGGTCATCGCCGAGGACCCGCGAGTACGCCGGCTCGCGCGCGAGCTGGACCTGATGGAGCGCGAGTACGGCGTGGGCGACGGTGTGTGGCGCGACGACGAGGAGCTGCCCGAGGACTGGGAGGCGCTGTGCGTGGAGTACGAGGTGGCCTGCGACGAGGCCCGCGCCACCTTCTTCCGCGCCTACGGCGAGGATGAGATGGCCCGCCTCTACCTGGAGGACCGCATCTGCTTCCACCGCCGCTTCGAGAGCGGGCGCCGCTTCTTCCACGGCCTGCCCATGCTTCCCGAGCACCTTCACTGACACGCGCGAGCATGGCGCCGGGAAGATTCGCCGGAAGCGCCGTTCCACTCGCACCAGCACGAGGTCCGGTGTGGGTCTTCGTGCTGTCAGGGAGTGGGACGGGCCTGGGGGCTCGTCCCCACTCTCGTCTTACATCCTCTCAAACCCCGGGAGTTCCACGTGACGTACTCGGGGCGCTCACGCATCCATGGCGTAATCTTACGGTAACGGGAGCGTAAATTAGCTGTACTTCAGGATGGCGCAATGCGCTGTTGATGAAGGCACTTGCTTCACCCTGGTGTTTTTGGCCGGTACACCCTATTCCCGCGCCGGCTTTCGGGCGGTGGGGAGTGGTGGCGGGAAGGAAGTCAATGCATACCATCGGTGTGGAGACTCGAAACTCCAAGGCGAGTCTCTAGCAGCCTCCGCGCTGCACGGCGGCGCGCGTTTCCAGCAGTGAAGTCCCCTCCAAGGACCTGGACCCGCGCGCCGCCGCCTCTTTTTTCTCCTCCCAGCGCCGCTAGAACTTCTCGGTCAACGGCCGGACGTCGAGTTCCTGCGTCCACGCGGACGGGTCCTGCCGGTGGAGCTGCCAGTACGTCTCCGCGATGGCCTCTGGCGAGAGCTGCTGCACGGGCCCCGTGCCGCCTCGCGCATGCGTGTGCCGCGTGTCGATGATGCCGTCGATGACGACGTGGGCCACGTGGATGCCGCGCGGGCCGAACTCGCGGGCCAGTGACTGCGCCAGCGCCCTCAGGCCGAACTTCCCCGAGGCGAACGCCGCCGAGCGCGGGCCGCCGCGCAGCGAGGCGGTGGCGCCGGTGAAGAGCAGCGTGCCCCGCTGCGCCTCCAGCATGGCTGGCAGCACCTCGCGCGCGCAGAGCATGCCGCCCAGGCAGTTGATGCGCCACGAGGCCTCGAAGTCCTCGGGGGACGTCTCCAGGAAGCCCGCCATCCGGAAGAGGCCGGCGTTGTAGACGAGGACTTCCGGCGCGCCGTGCTCCTCGCGCAGCCGGGCGAAGGACGCGCGCACCGCGGCCGCGTCCGTGGCGTCCGTGGGGTAGATGCTGGCGCGGCCTCCGGCGTCCTGCACGTCGCGCTGCACCTGGCGCAGCGTCTCCTCGCTCCGGGCGAAGACGCCCACCGTGTAGCCTTCGCGGGCGAAGCGCCCGGCCAGCGCGGTGCCCAGCCCCGGGCCTGCTCCGACAATCGCCGCCACCTTCTTCGTCGTATTCGCGGTCATGGCCGTCCCGGTTAACGCGCTCACCTCCGCGCGGCCATGCGACGTGAGGCGGTGCCGTCACCCGGCCAACGCCGCACCGCGCACCGAGGCGCGCTCCGGAATGAGGCAGCTCGTCACCCGGCCAACGCCGCACCGCGCGCGGCGGCGTTTCCCGGCACGGAGCGCTACATTGCCGCGCCATGACGACGACCGCTCATGCCACCCGCCTGCTGGATTTGCTCTGGGAGCGCTACGCCGCGGAGGTGCCCTACGCGCGCACCTTCGTGCAGCTCTCCGGGGGAAGCTTCCGCAATGACCACGTCGCGCTGCGCTCGCTCGCGCGGCCCGGCGGAGGCATTTCCCTCTTCTCGAAGCCCTTCGAGCGGCTCGGCTGGAAGGCCGCGGGCGCGTACACCTTCCCGGACGCGCACCTGTCCGCCATCTACATGTCCCATCCCGCCGGGCTGCCGCGCGTCTTCATCTCCGAGCTGAAGCAGGAGGAACTGTCGCCGCGCGCCCGCCAGCTTCTCGCCGCGCTGCCGGAGGACACTCCCGCGCCCGACGACGTGGACGCGCTCGCCGCATGGTTCTCTCCTCCGCCCCCGCCGGACGAGGCCGCGCTGCTGGAGCTGGAGAAGGAGTCGCAGTACGGCGCCTGGCTGCTCGCCTTCGGGCGCAAGGTGAACCACTTCACCGGCACGGTGGATGACGTGGAGGCGTGGCAGCGGCGCATGCGCGAGGCGGGCGTGCCCATGAAGGCGGACATCGAGGGCGCTCCCGGCACGTCGCTGCGGCAGACGGCCACCCACGCCGCGCCGCTGCCGGTGACGCTGCGCGGCGGCGGCACGCGCGCGTGGCCCTACGCCTACTTCGAGATTGCGCAGCGCTCGCCGGACTTCGACGGCTTCCTCGGCCCGCAGGCGCGCGCCCTCTTCGACATGACGAAGCGCGGATGACGCGCGCGTTCATCGAAGCGGTCTGAGGACGCGGCAGGGGTTGCCCCCCGCGAGCACGTACGGCGGCACGTCCTTCGTCACCACGCTTCCGGCGGCGATGGTGGTGCCCTCGCCGATGGTGACACCGGGGAGGATGAGGGCACCGCCGCCAATCCACGCCTTCGCTCCGATGGTGACGGGCCTCGCCAGCTCGGGGCCCTTGATGCGCTCATCGGGGTCCAGCGGGTGCGTGGCCGCGTAGATGTGCACGCCGGGGCCGAAGGAGACGTCGTCGCCAATCGTCACCGGGTTGCAGTCCAGGATGACGCACTGGAAGTTCATGAAGACGCGGGCGCCCACGTGGATGAGGCTGCCGTAGTCGCAGTGGAAGGGCGGCTCAATCACGACGCCCTCGCCCACGCTGCCGAAGAGCTGCTCGAGCAGCTCCCGTCGCCGCGCCGTGTCCTCGTCGTCCGACGCGTTGTAGGCACGCACCAGCCGCCGGGCCCGGATGCGCGCCGCCGTCAGCTCCGGGTCCGTGGCGACGTACAGCTCGCCCGCGAGCATCTTTTCTCTCTCCGTCCGTGCCATGGCCCGGCAGCTTCGCCTCCTTCCGGGCCCGGGCTCCGAGGAAAAAGGCCTGCTGTCCTGGGGGTGACGCGCTGCACCTCGCGTGTGGGTCATGGCGAGGCGTCATTCGGGACCCCTTGGGGCATGTGGCTGCCTGCCCCCCAGGCGGGTCCCCGGGCAGGAAAGGAAAAGCAAAAACTCTCTATGCTGCCGCGTATGCCCACATCCCAATCCCTTTCTTCCCTGCTCCTGGCCGCCGGAGTCTCGCTCGCGCCCGCCCTCGCGCTGGCGGAGGAGACGACGGAGCCGCGGATGACGCCGCTCGAGCAGAACCTCAACAGCATGGACCGCTTCTTCCCCCTCTCGGAGAGCGCGTCCACGCCGCCCACGGACGTGCGCACGGAGACGAGCGGCAGCGCCAATGACGACGGCACGGGCATCGGCGACTCGTACGGCATCTCGCAGCGCGTGGAGATGAACGTGCTGAAGAACCTGTCGCTGCGCGCGGGCGGTGAGCTGCGCATGGGCACGGGCAAGGGCTTCAGCCCCGAGGCGCAGGTGAAGTACCAGTTCTTCAATCAGGCCGCGGACGGGCTCAACGCGTCGGCGGGCCTGCGCTACAAGCAGCTGGGCTTCGCGTCCGACGGCGGCGAGGCGGAGGTGTTCCTCTCCGCGGGCAAGCGCTGGGGCTCGCTCGTCGGCACCGCCAACTTCGTGGCCGGTACCGGCGTGTCCAAGCGCGAGGCGGACATCGAGGGCCACCTGGGCATGGGCTACCTGCTGGGCGAGAAGTTCATCGTCGGCGCCAACGCGCGCCTCCAGCAGGAAGTGGTGGACGAGCCGGGCGAGGTGAAGGGCACCGGCCGCGAGTTCGAGATGCTCGCCGGTGGCCTCGCCGGCTACTCGTGGGGCCCGGTGGACCTGTCCGCGCTGGCCGGCTGGTACTTCCCTCGCAAGACGATGACCAGCGGTCCGCTGGCCATGCTGCAGCTCGGCCTCAACTTCTGAACGCAGTCCGCTCGTACCCGCGGACGGTTTTGCCCTGGCCGCTGGACACTTGCCCGGCCGGGGCACTTCCGACGCATGGGAGGCCTCGGGCATTGGTGTTACGCCTGCACGCGTGCCCGCGCCACCCGACGCACCTTCCGAGCAATCTCCCGAGTCCCCCGGGGCCGGGGAGTTCGAGCCGGCGCCGGGCGCGGACGGGCGGCTCCCCGCGGACGCGCAACTCCAGGCCCGAATCCTGGAGTCGATGGCGGAGGGCGTGAGCGTCTCCGACGAGGGCGGCTTCATCGTCTACACGAACCCGGCCGAGGACCGGATGTTCGGCTACGGCCCCGGCGAGCTGGTGGGCAAGCACGTCACCTTGCAGAACGCCCTGCCGCCCGAGGAGAACGCGCGCCTCTTCGAGGAAATCATCGCCCAGCTCAAGGCGCACGGCGTCTGGTTCGGAGAGTGGGACAACATCCGCAAGGACGGCACGCACTTCGTCACCCGGGCCCACGTCACCGGGCTGGAGCTGGGCGGCCGCAGGCACTGGGTCTGCGTGCGGCAGGACGTCACCGCGCAGAAGCGCGCGGAGGCGGAGCGCGTCGCGCTGCTGCAGGCGGAACGCGAGGCCCGTGCTCGCGCGGAGCGCACGGCGGAGTACGCGCGGCGGTTGCAGGAGGTGACGCAGTTGCTCGGGCAGGCCCTCTCCGGGAAGGAGGTGGCCGGGGCGGTGCTGGACGTGGGGATGGCGTCGCTCGGTGCCGCCAACAGCGCCATCTGGCTGCTGGATGACACCGGGCAGTGGCTCGAGTTGATGCAGTCGCGTGGGTACGACGCGTTGACGGTGAAGGCCTTCAGCGTCTTCTCCGTCGACGCGCCGGTGCCGGTGGCGGAGTCGATGCGGCTCGGCGAGCCGGTGTGGCTGCGCAGTTGGGCGGAGTATGCCGCGCGGGTGCCGGCCTCGGATGCCTGGTCCCACGGCGTGCGCTGGCGCGACGCGATGGCCGCGGCCTGTCTGCCATTGCGCGTGGAGGGGCGCGCCATCGGCTGCGTGTCCTTCGGGTTCCTCGGCGCGCGTTCCTTCGAGGACGTGGAGCGCTGGTTCCTGCAGATTCTCACCCAGCACGCCGCGCAGGCGCTGGAGCGGGTGCGCCTGTTCGATGAGCAGCGCGTCACCCGGGCGCGACTGGAGGCCATCATCTCCGCGTCACCGGCGGCCACCGTCCTCGTGGATGGAGAGGGCACCATCTGGCTGTGGAACCCCGCGGCGGAGCGCATCTTCGGGTGGAAGGCGGAGGAGGTCGTCGGCAGGTTCAACCCGCTCATCCCCGACGAGGCGCGGGACGAGTTCTTCTCCAACCTCCGGCGGGTGGAGCGCGGCGAGACGCTGGTGGGCGTGGAGGTGCGTCGGCGCACGCGCGAGCGGGGCCTCATCGACGTGGAGCTGTCCGTGGCCCCCTTGCGCCTGCATGACGGGCGCGTCCAGGTCCTCGCGCTGGTGACGGACATCGGCGAGCGCAAGCGCGCGGAGGCCCGCACGCGCTTCCTCGCCGAGGCGAGCGCGCTGTTGTCCTCGTCGCTGGACTACGAGAAGACGCTCACCGCGGTGGCGCAGGTGGCGGTGCCGGCGCTGGCGGACTGGTGCGCCTTCGACATGCCCGAGCCCGACGGGCAGGTGCGCAGGGTGGTGGTGGCCCACCAGGACCCGGAGCGCAAGCAGCTGGCCGCGGACTTCCACGCCCGCTACCCTCCGCTGCTGAGCGAGGCCAGCGGCATCGGCAAGGTGCTGCGCACCGGCGAGCCGGAGTTCATGGAGGAGTTCGACCCGGCGTTGCTGGCCGCCATGGTGCAGGACCCGACGCACCGGGAGGCGATTCTCGCGCTGGGCATCCGCTCCCTCATCTGCGTGCCGCTGCGCAGCCGGGGACGCGTCATCGCCGCGCTGTCGCTGGTGTACGCGGACTCGGACCGCCGCTACACCGGGGCGGACCTGCACCTGGCGGAGGAATTCGCCCTGCGCGCGGCCACCGCCATCGACAACGCCATGCTCTACCGCGAGGCTCAGGAGGCCATCGCCGCGCGCGACACCTTCATGGGGGTGGCCTCGCACGAGCTGAACACGCCGCTCACCTCCCTGGCGCTGAATCTCCAGGCGCTGCAGCGCGCGATGGCGCAGCTGCCGCTGGACGGGCTGCCCATCCGTCAGTCCGTGGGCGCGAAGTTCCAGTCCGCGCAGCGGCAGGTGACGCGGTTGGCCAGCCTCATCCGCGAGCTCCTGGACGTGTCGCGCATCACCGAGGGCCGGCTGAAGCTGGAGCCCGAGCCCATGGACCTCGCGGAGCTGGTGCGCGAGGTGGCGGCGCGCGTGGCCGAGGACGCGGCGAGGGCCGGGTGCGAGCTGCGCCTGCGCGTCCCCGAGTCGCTGGAGTGGGTGGGAGACCGGCTGCGGCTGGACCAGGTGGTGCAGAACCTCTTGTCCAACGCGCTCAAGTACGGGCACGGCCAACCGGTGGACGTGGAGCTGGAGGCCGGCGCGGAGGGCGCCACGCTGCGGGTGCGGGACAGGGGCATCGGCATCGCCCCGGAGGAGCAGGCCCAGCTGTTCCAGAAGTTCCAGCGGCTGGCGAGCGAGCGGCACTACAGCGGCTTCGGCCTGGGGCTCTGGATTGTGAAGCAGGTGGTGGACGCGCTGGGCGGCCGCATCGACGTGGACAGCACGCCCGGACAGGGAGCGACCTTCACTGTCGTCCTGCCACGCGGAGTCAAGGCTCCAGAGTGACGCGGGGAGAGGGTTACCCCTCGGATGAAGGGCTCTTCGCACCATTCTCGGCCCGCTCTTGTAGGCTGGGCGCCTCTTCCATGACCTCCTGGGGGACATGCATGCGGCGGGTGGCGCGAATCTTCGGACTGGGTGCGGTGCTGCTGGGCACGGGGCCGGTGTTGGCACAGCAGCAGGCCGACGCGGGCGTCGAGGTGCGCCGCGCGGAGGTGGCGCTCCAGGGCGCGGTGGCGAAGGCGCTCCGCCCGTCGCTCGACTCCGTCCATGACGCGCTCCAGCGCACGGTGCGCTTCCGGCAGGTGTCGCTGTCGCCGAATGGCAAGCGCGTGGCGTGGGTGGAGTCCGGCACGGAAGTGGGTGGAGCGAACCCGGGCGGCAGCGTCATCCAGGTGCTGGACTTGTCCGAGCCCGACGCGAAGCCGGCACGCGTTACCGTCTGCCTGGGGCTGCGCTCCTGTAACGAGTCGTCCGTGGCATGGAGCCCGGACGGGCGGCGGATTGCGTTCCTCTCCGACGCGGGGCTGGGCGGGACGGCGCAGCTCTACGTGGCCAACGCGTCGGACGGGCCGGTACGCAAGCTGACGTCCTTCTCGGTGCCGGTGGCCACGCCGAAGTGGTCTCCGGATGGGGACTCCATCGGCCTGCTCGTCATGGAGGGCGAGGGCGCCGAGCACGCCAAGGGCCCCACCGGCCCGCAGGCCCGAGAGACGGGCGTGGTGCAGGAAGCCCACCCGGTGCGGCGCGTGGCCGTGGTGAACGTGGACGATGGCGGCCTGCGCTCGGTGACGCCGGGGAACCTGTTCGTCTACGAGTACGCGTGGAGCCCGGACAGCGACCAGCTTGCCATCACGGCGGCGCCTCCGCCGGGGGATGCGAACTGGTGGGTGGCGAAGCTGCACGTGGTGGAGGTGAAGTCGGGACGCACGCGGCTTTTGTACACGCCGAAGTGGCAGATGACCGAGCCGACGTGGAGCCCCGACGGGAAGCAGCTCGCGTTCATCGAGGGGCTGATGAGCGACCAGGGCGCCAACGGCGGGGACGTGTACGCGGTGCCGGTGGGGGGCGGGAAGGCGCGCAACCTCACGCCGGGGATGAAGGCCACGGCGACGAGCCTGGAGTGGATGCAGCAGGGGCGGTTGGTGTTCGGCGCGCAGGTGATGGGGGACTCGGCGCTGGCGGCGGTGGACGCGGTGAAGGGCGGGGTGACGATTCTGTGGAGGGGCCCCGAGCGCATCAGCGCGGGCGGCGTGGTGGGCGCGTCGCTGGCGGAGGACGGCGTGACGAGCGCGGTGCTGCGCGAGTCCTTCACGCGCGCGCCGGACGTCTGGGTGGGGCCGGTGGGCGGGTGGAAGCCGGTGACCCACCACAACGAGGACGTGAAGCTGCCGGTGGGCGTGGTGCGCAGCGTGACGTGGAAGAACGAGGGGCACGAGGTGCAGGGGTGGCTGCTGGCGCCGCCGACGGCGCCGGTGGGCAGCACGAAGGCGCCCATGGTGACGGCGATTCACGGCGGGCCGGCGTCGGGGGTGCTGCCGGGCTTCCATCCGCAGGCGCTGCTGCTGACGAGCCAGGGCTACTACGTGTTCTTCCCCAACCCGCGCGGCAGCTTCGGGCAGGGGGAGGAGTTCGTGCAGGCGAACCGGCGGGACTTCGGGTACGGGGACTTGCGCGACATCATGTCGGGCGTGGACGCGGTGCTGGCGAGCGAGCCGGTGGACGCGTCGCGGCTGGGCGTGACGGGGTGGAGCTACGGCGGCTACATGACGATGTGGGCGGTGACGCAGACGCAGCGCTTCCGGGCGGCGGTGGCGGGCGCGGGCATCTCCAACTGGCAGAGCTACTACGGGACGAACCACATCGACACGTGGATGCTGCCGTACTTCGGCGCGTCCGTGTACGACGAGCCGGACGTGTACGCGCGCAGCTCGCCCATCAACTTCGTGAAGCTGGTGCGCACGCCGACGTTGCTCCAGCACGGCGAGCGGGACGTGGAGGTGCCGGCGTCGCAGAGCTACGAGTTCTTCAAGGCGCTCAAGTCGCTGGGCGTGGAGACGCAGTTGGTCATCTACGCGGACGAGGGCCACGGGCTGCGCAAGCCGGAGCATGCGAAGGACCGGACGATACGGATGGTGGAGTGGTTCGACGCGCACCTGCCGCCGCCGAACATCCCGAGCCCGAAGATGTCGGTGCCGATGCGCTAGGTCCCGGTGGACGGGGCGCGGCCTGACCGCGGCCCCGCGACGGATGCGCTCAGCCGCGAGCGCACACGGTCTGCACCGTGTTGTAGGGCGTGCACGTGGGCTGCGTCTGTCCCTCGCACAGCGTGCATTCCCGGCACTCGTAGACGCCGATGGTGCCGCACTTGTCGGGACAGCACACCGTCGACGTGCTCCTCCACCGACACTCAGGGCCCGAGGTGATGCAGGCCGACTGGGAGACATCCCCTGGAGCCTCCACCGAGGGCTCCTGACTCACGGATGGGTTCGCCTCCGGCGCCTCCGCGCCACCACAGGCCATGAAGCACAGCGCGCCCACTACGAGTCCCACCTTCATCAGACGCATGCGTGTCCTCCCCTCGCTGACTGCGTGATGCATCGTTGTTGCAGATGTTTCTGAGTGTAGCGGGTTTGGCGGGTCGAGCGCCACGCGGAGCAGGGGGGCGACGGCGGGGGCAGGGCTGGAATGTGGCGGGCTTCGTCGGTGAGCCCGCGCTCAGCGGGCGTCGTCTGGCGGAGCGACGAGGCTGGTGAGGACGTGGTCCCTCCACCGGCCGTCGATGAGGAGGAAGTCGCGGGCGTAGCCCTCCACGACGAAGCCGAGGCGCCGCAGGACGGCGGCGCTCTTGAGGTTCTCCGGGAGGTGGTTGGCCTGGAGGCGGTGCAGGCCCATGGTGTCGAAGGCGTAGTCGCAGATGGCTTGGAGGCCTTCCGTCATGAATCCCTTGCCCTCGTGGTCGCGGTCGAGCGCGTAGCCGAGGTCCGCGGCCTGGAGGGGGCCCCGGCGGATGTGCGTGAGCGAGATGTTGCCGATGACGGGCGCGGTGGCGAGGGGCTCGGAGCGGGGGAGGATGAACAGGCGCAGGGACAGGTCGTGGCGGAAGTCCTCGCGGTCCTGTGCGAGCCGGGTGCGCCAGTAGGTGACGGAGAAGAAGTTGGCGGGCCGCGCGGGAGACACCGGGCCGAAGTGCTCACGGTTGGCCTCGTGATACGCGAGCACCCGCCACGCCGCGTCCGGCGGCAGCAGCGCCAGGTGGAGGCGCTCGGTAGTGAGCAGGGCGGAGGTGTCGGAGGTCATGGCGCGAGACCGCCCCCGAGGCTACTGCTTCCCGAGGGCGGAGGGCATCGCGACTGTAGACCGACCCGCGAGGGTTGCTCAGCGCGGCGGCTCCGTGTCGCTCTCGCCAGGCTGGGCGCCGGGCTGCGGCGGAGTGGCGCCCTCCTGCACGTCCGTGTCGAGCGAGCCGCTCCCGCCATGGCCCTGCACGTTGGCGCCGCTCTGGCCCGCGGGCTGTTCTGGAGGCGCGGAGTGGCCCGAGCCCGTCGTTCCTCGCTGCGGAGGCGTGGCCTGCGGCAGGCCGCTTCCCCCCGGGTACTGCTGCTGCTCGCCCGAGGTCCCCTGTTGCGAGCCCGCGCCGCCCGTGCCCTGTTGTTGCGGCGGCTGCTGCACCTGGCCGCCACCCTGCGACGGCTGCTGCTGCTGCGAGCCCGTACCTCCCGTGCCCTGTTGCTGCGCACCGCTGCCACCCACGGCCTGCTGGCGCTCGATGACGATTTCCACGCGGCGGTTGTTGGCCCGGCCCTCGGGCGACTGGTTGGACGCCACCGGCCGGTACTCGCCGAAGCCACGGATGTTGATGCGCTCCGCCGGCACGCCGCGCGACGTCAGGAACTCACGCACGCGCTCGGCACGGCGGTAGGACAGGTCCTCGTTGTACGAGTCCGAGCCCTGAGAGTCCGTGTGCCCCTCGATGAGCAGCGGGCTCTGCGTCTCCTTCAGCACGTCCGCCACGTCGTTCAGCCGGTCCCGTGCCGACGGCAACAGGTCCACCGCGCCCGACGCGAAGAGCACGCTGCCGGAGAGCGTCACCACGATGCCGCGCTCCTCCTCGCGCACCTTCAGGCCCTTCTCCGTCTCCTGCAGCTTCGTCAGCGCCGCGGTGGCATTCTTCTCGGCCTCCACCCGCGCCTGCCGCTCCTGCTCGGCCTGCTGCTCGGCCTGCTGCCGGGCCAGGCGCTCCTGCTCGAGCTGCGACGTGCGCTGCTGGAGCTCCTGGTTCTGCTGCGCCAGTCGCTGCGTCTCCGCCTCGGCCTGCATGCGGCGCTGCTCCTCCTGCTGGAGCCGCTGGGCCTCTGCCTGCCGCTGCTCGGCCTGGGCCCGCAGTTGCGCCGCCTCCTGCTGGCGTCGCTGCGCGTCCTGCCGCAGGCGCTCCGCCTCCGCCTGCTGTGACTGCGCCATCTGCGAGGCCCGCTGCTGCTGCGCGATGGCCTCCTGCCGCTCACGCTCCGCCTGGGCGAGCTGCTGCCGCGCCGCCTCCAGCTCGGCCTGGACGCGCTGCTGCTGCGTCGCCTGCATCCGAGCGAGCGACGCCTGCGCCTGGGCCCGCTGGCGCGCGGCGAGGTCCGCGTTGCCACGAGCCTCCGCCGTCTCCGCCTTGCGCAGCGCGATGTACGCCAGCGAGCGCGTGCGCGGCGAGTCCTTGCTGTTGTCGTACTCGCGCTCGGCCTCCAGGAGGGCGTCGTGGGCCTCGGCGACATCTTGCGGACGCTCATGTCCCTGCGGGCTGGTGGACAGCTCCTGGTACGCAGAGCGAGCGTCCATCAACTCCTTCGGCGGCGGTCCTGACGCGCAGCCCACCGCGACCCACGCCGTGGCCCCGACGAGGGCCTTCCATCCACGCTTCCAACGCTCCATGACGCTCTCCTCTCGGGGTGGACGGCTCACTGGAGGCTGCGGCGCGCGGCCTCGGCCTGTTGGGTGGCCCGCTGCGCCTCACGCTCGAGGGGAATCGAGCGGGCCAGCGCGAGCGCCAGGTCCGCATCCGCCTGGGCCTGCATGAAGCGCATCTCCGCGGCCTCCTGTTCGCCTTCGACCAGAAGCCGCTCGGCATCGGCGACCTGTTGCCGGGCGAACTCCAGGTGCTGGGCGGCCTGTGGGACGCGGTCGGCGCCTGCGTTCTCCGCGGCCTTCAGCGAGGCCTCGGCCTGGACGCGGCGTTCATTGGGGACGGGAACAACCTGCTTGCTGGCACACCCGAAAAGGGTCAGGCACAGCACGGCGGCAAGCAGCTTCGGGCGCACGGTTCACCTCCAGCCGTCACGGCAACACCGGGCGCGGGACGTCGCGCCCAAGGCCAGAGGTGGGGCTGCCCCTCCAGGCCGGCAATCCATCCGGGAGTGAGATGCCTGAAGAGGGGGCGGGCAGGCACGCGGGCCCCGGCCCCCGGGTGCGAGTCCCCTTGCCACGGCGCGGGTGGGGACTGGCTTCGGCGCACCCGGCGGAGGTAGACCGCGCGGTATGCGCCTGCACCTCGTGGATGGGACGTATGAGCTGTACCGAGCCCACTTCTCGCCCCGGCCCGGCCACTCGGCACCGGGCGGGCAGGACGTGAAGGCGTCGGTGGGATTGATGTCGTCGCTGCTGATGCTGCTGCACGACGCGGCGGAGTCGGTGACGCACATCGCGGTGGCGTTCGACAACCCCATCCGCTCGTTCCGCAACGCGCTGTTCGCCGGCTACAAGAGCGACGAGGGCGTGCCGCCGGAGCTGCACGCGCAGTTCGACCTCGCGGAAGAGGCGGTGCGAGCGCTGGGCGTCACGGCGTGGTCCATGAAGGAATTCGAGGCGGACGACGCGCTCTCCACGGCGGCGGCGCGCTTCGCGGGCGAAGTGGAGCAGGTGCGCCTGATGACGCCGGACAAGGACCTGGGCCAGTGCGTGCGGGGCCGGAAGGTGGTGCAGGTGGACCGGCGGCAGGAGAAGGAGTTCGACGAGGACGGGGTGCGCGCGAAGCTGGGCGTGCCGCCCGCGAGCGTGCCGGACCTGCTGGCGCTGATGGGAGACGACGCGGACGGCATCCCCGGGCTGCCGGGCTTCGGTGAGAAGGGCGCGTCGGCGCTGCTGAGCGCGTACGGCCACCTGGAGGCGATTCCCGCCGAGGCCTCTTCCTGGACGGCGCGCCCGCGCGGCGCGGACAAGCTGGCGGCGACGCTGCGCGAGCACCGCGAGGATGCGCTGCTGTACCGCAAGCTGGCCACGCTGGTGACGGATGCGCCGCTGCCCGGCACGGCGTCGCTGGCGGACCTGGAGTGGAAGGGCGTGCCGCGAGAGCGCTTCGAGGCGATGTGCGACCGGCTGGGCCTCACCACGCTGAAGCGTCGCCCGAAGCGCTGGGCGGCGTAGCTACCCCGCTGCCTCGTCCACACGGCCCGCGGTGGCGGACACCGGGGCATGGCGCGGAAGGCGCACGGTGAAGGTGGTGCCCGCCTCGGCCGTGGACGTCACGTCCACCGTGCCTCCGTGCGCCTGGATGATGCTGCGGACGATGTAGAGCCCCAGGCCGATGCTCCGGCCTCCGCGGTCCTCCGGCCGCTCAGCGCCGCGCTCCAGCGGCTCGAAGATGCGCGGGAGCTGCTCCGGCGGAATCGGCGTCCCCTCGTTGTGGACCGCCACCTCCACGCCGTGCTCCGTGCCCCGCGCCACCACGCGCACCGCCGTGTCCGGCGGGCTGTACTGCAACGCATTGCCCACCAGGTTGCCCAGCGCCTGCGCCAGCCGGTCCGGGTCCCACGTCCCCGCGCCGCTCCCCGCGGACTCCGCCCGGATGCGCCGCTCCGGTGATGCCGCCTGCACCTCGTCCACCACCGCGTGCACCACCTCGTGCAGGTCCACCGCGCGGGGGAACGCCGGAATGCCTCCGCCCTGCCGCGCCCGCGTGAAGTCCAGCAGGTCGCGAATCATCCGCGTCGCCCGCTCGGCCGAGCGGTGGATGCGCTGCACGTGCCGCTCCATCCGCTCGTCCAGCCGGCCCCGCTGCAACAGCACCGACACCGCCAGCGTTATCGCGCTCAGCGGGTTGCGCAAATCGTGACTGACGATGCCGATGAGCTGCCGCTCGAAGTCCGCCCGAGCGCGCATCTCCGCCGTCAGCCGCTTCGGCTCGGTGATGTCCGCCAGCGCGCCGGTGAGGTGCGTGGGCTCGCCCCGCGCGTCCAGCAGCACCCGCCCCTGGTCGCGAATCCATCGCACCGCGCCGTCCGTGCGGAGGATGCGGTACTCCGCTTCGAAGGCGCCGCGCTCGCGGATGGCGCGCTCGGTGTGCGCCTCGACGGAGGGCCGGTCCTCCGGGTGGACGCGGGAGAAGAAGTCCTCCACCGGGAAGACGGCCTCGCGCGCCTCCAGTCCGAGCATCCGGTTGAAGTTCGCGTCGCGCATCTCCGTCCGCGACTTCAAATCCAACCGCCACGTCCCCACGTTGGCCGCCGCCAGCGCCGAGCGCAGCCGCTGCTCGCTCTCGCGCAGCGCACCGGCCAGCTCGGACTCCTTGCGCCGCGCCCGCACCGTGTCCGTCACCTCCACCGCGAAGAGGATGACGGCCTCCACCCGGCCCGCCGCGTCCAGCATGGGCTGGTACATGAAGTCGAAGTAGCCCTCGGACAGCGTGCCGTCGTTGTGCCGGTCCACGCGCGCGGGCATCTCCCGGGCGCTGAAGGGCTCGCCCGTGGCGAACACCGTGTCCAGCTGCTCCAGCAGCCCCTGTCCCTCCAGCTCCGGCAGGGCCTCGCGGATGGGGCGCCCCACCAGCGGACGGGCTCCGAGGAGCTGCCGCATCCGCGCGTTGGCCACCTCGAAGCGTTGGTCCGGAGCGCGCAGCACGCCGAGCAGCGCGGGCACCTGCTCGAAGAGGGTGGCCAGCAGGGCGCGCTGCCGGTCCGCCTCCTCGCGAGCGCGGCGCTCCAGCTCCAGAAGCCGGGCGCGCGCGGCCTCCGCCTCGTAGTGCTCGGTGACGTCCTGCATCGCCCCCACCACCTGCACCGCCACGTCTCGCGCGTCGCGGACGATGTGGCACCGGTCCACCACGTGCGCCCACGAGCCGTCCCCGCGCTGGAAGCGGTAGGTGTCCTGCCACTCGTGCTCCGTGCCAGCCAGCGTCGCCTCGAGGCCCCGCAGCACGCGCGCGCGGTCCTCCGGGTGCAGCCGCTCCACCCACCACTGGAAGGTGTCGCGCACCGCCGAGGGCGCGTAGCCGAACACCTCGTGCACGCCGCTCGTCCAGTCCACCGAGTTCGAGCGCGGGTCCCACTCCCACACCGCGTCTCGCGTGGCGCGCGCCGCCAGCCGGAAGCGCAATTCGCTGCGCCACGCGCGCTCCTCCGCCACCTGGACCTCGGACAGCGTGCCTTCGACGAGCAGCCGTCGCGCGCGCTCATCTTCCAGGGCCTGCCGCCGCGAGCGCTCCCAGCGCGCGAGCGCTCCCACGCGCGCGGCCAATTCCGCCGGACGGAAGGGCTTGAAGACGTAGTCGTTGGCGCCCGCCGTCAGCCCCTCCACCACGTCATCCGGGTGCGTGTTGGAGGTGAGCAACAGCACGGGCAGGTTCGAGGTGGCGGGGTTGCCGCGCAGGAAGCGGCACACCTCCAGCCCCGTCATGCCGGGGAGGAACCAGTCCACCACCAGCACCTCGGGCATGGCCCGTGGGCCCAGGGCCTCCAGCAGCGCCGGCCCGTCCGCGAAGGTGGAGACGTCACAGGTAGGCGCGAGCGCGCGCCGGATGACCTCCGTCTCCGCCGGGCTGTCGTCCAGCACCCAGACCGAGGGCAGTGGGGGGGCTTCGGGCGATGTGACGCCGGAGGAGGGATTCACGAGAGGGTCGAGGCCTTAGCAACCCCCTCTTCACGCGGTCAATTCTCCGCCGGACGGGGTGTACGCCGCTCGCCACCTCGTCCGTCCTCCAGGCGCGCAATCGTTGCGCGTGCGTCGGGCGTGCCTCCGCGACAGGATGGCGCACTGTCTCCTCGACGTTGAAGGAAGCCATGACCGTTGAGCTGAAGCTGCCCCCCTCGGATGACTGGGTGCCCACCCTGGAAGACACGCCGTACCAGCGGCTCGGCGGGGAGGAGGCGACGCGCGCGCTCGCGAATGCCTTCTACGACGCCATGGACGCAGAGGAGCCGGCGCTGGCGAAGCTGCACGAGCTGGACGAGCAGGGCCGGGTGAATGCGGGCTCGCGCGAGCGCTTCGGCCTCTTCCTCATGGGCTGGCTGGGCGGGCCCCAGCACTACTCCGCGCGCCACGGCCACCCGAGGTTGCGCATGCGCCACGGCCACCTGCCCGTGGACGTCGCCATGCGCGACGCCTGGCTGCGCTCCATGCAGCGCGCCCTGGACGCGCGCGGTATCACCGGAGGCCTGCGTCGCTTCCTCGACGAGCGCTTCGCCCAGGTGGCCGACTTCCTCCGCAACACCGAGGGCTGAGTCGCCTACTGCCGCAGATGGGCTTGCAGAAAAAGCACGGGCGTTCTAAATAAGCTCCATGCGCAAGGGAGAGCTCACCCACCAGGCCATCCTCGAGCGGGCCGTCCAGCTCGCGAGCCGTGTTGGCCTGCAGGGGCTGAGCATCGGCGGGCTGGCGGAGGAGCTCAATCTCTCCAAGAGCGGCCTGTTCGCGCACTTCAAGTCCAAGACGGAGCTCCAGGTCCAGGTCATCCAGACGGCCACGGACGTCTTCACCGAGCGCGTCATCCGTCCGGCCCTCGCGAAGCCCCGGGGCGAGCCCCGCGTGCGCGCCCTCTTCGAGGGCTGGCTCGCGTGGGACAGGGACAAGCTCCTCGACGGCGGCTGCATCTTCGTGGCGGCGGCGGCGGAGCTCGACGATTCGGAAGGGCCCGCGCGCGACGCGCTGGTGCAGAGCCAGCGGGACTGGCTGGACTGTCTCACGCAGGCGGCGCGCATCGCCGTGGCGGAGGGGCACTTCCGCAAGGATTTGGACCTGGAGCAGTTCGCCCATGACGAGTACGCGGTGATGCTCGGCTATCACCACGCGCAGCGGCTGATGCGGGACCCGAAGGCCCATGCCCGGGCCCAGCGCGGCTTCGAGGCGCTGCTCACGGCCGCCCGCAACCCCACCCACTGACTTCCTGTTGCACCTGGTGTCCTTCGAGGAGGACCTCATCATGGCGGAAAATAGCACGACCGTTCGGACTAAAATGGCGCTGTGGGGCGTGAAGGCCACGGCGAAGGGGTTGGGGACGGTGGCGCCGTGGGCGGCGACGGCGTGGGCGGAGAAGCTGTTCTTCACGCCTCGGCGGCCCCGGCGCTCGCGCACGGCGGAGGCGGTGCTGGCGAAGGGGCAGCAGCGGGTGCTGAAGCTGGGTGGGGAGAAGGTGGCGGTGTGGAGCTGGGGCGAGGGCCCGCGCGTGTTGCTGGTGCACGGGTGGAGCGGCTACGGCGGGCAGCTCACGGCCTTCGTGGCGCCGCTGGTGGAGGCGGGCTTCTCGGTGGTGACGTACGACGCGCCGGGGCACGGAGTGTCATCGGGGAGCCGGAGCTCGCTGCCGGAGATGGCGGACATGGTGGCGTGGGTGGGGCGGGCGACGGGTGGGCCGTACGCGGTGGTGGCGCACTCGTTCGGCGCGTCGGCGTCGGCGGTGGCGATGCGGGACGGGCTGAAGGTGGAGCGCGCGGTGTTCCTCTCTCCGCCGGCGGACCCGCGCTGGGGGCTGGAGGACTTCGCGAAGACGGTGGGGCTGACGGAGGGCGTGAAGCGGCGGATGCAGGCGCGGATGGAGGAGCGGTTCGACATGCCGCTGCGCAACCTGGCGCTGCCCACCTTCGTGCCGTTCCTGAAGGTGCCGCTGCGCATCTTCCACGATGTGGGGGACAGGGAGGTGCCCATCGCCTCGGGCGAGGCGATTGCGCGCGCGTGGCCGGGCGCGAAGCTGACGCGCACGGAGGGGCTGGGGCACCACCGCATCCTGTATGCGCCGGAGGTGGTGCAGCCCGCGGTGGAGTTCATCGCCGAGGGCCGTCCGCGCAACGCGTGGCCGGCGCCGGAGGTGCTGGCGTCTGTCTCCGCCGTGCCCTCGCGTGGATTCCTGCGCGTGGTGCACGGGGGCTGAGGGCGCGGGCTCCCTGAGCAGTAATAGACAGAGGGATGGTAGCGTTCGCGCGCCATGCGAACGCTTCATGCCGTCTGGCTGTCGTTGGTTGCCGTGTCCTGGCTGGGCTGTGCCACCGCCAATGCTCCCATTCAGCAAGCGTGGGATGGGGCGGAGCTGGAGTGCAATGCGCGGGGGAGCTGATTCACCGTTTCGAGCTCATCGGTGGTCCCATCCAGCCCTACGATTCACGCCCTGGAGCGTGAGACGTGACGACACGGTTCTTCTGGTTGCGTGAGGACGAGGCGGAGCGGACGCGCTTCAATGGGAGCTTCGACGCCGCGCACAAGTGGGGGCTTCCCGGGGCGATGTGCTCAACGTGCGGAAACACCTGGGCGAGCTCGGGACACCAGTACCCCGGGGTGGACCTCTCGCAACTGCCAGCGCGGAAGGAGTTCGAGAAGGCCAGGCCAGAGCCTTTCGTCGAATTCGCACGCCTGCGCGAGCTCGTGCGGCCCCTGATGCCTTCGAACTCGACGCTGCCGCCCGGCACGGAAATGGGTCCTCTGGTGGGGCGTGCCTCCGGGGCGTTCGGCCCGGTGGCCTGGCAGGGAGCGTCACTGATGCTCCTGCGGAAGGATGCGCTGGAGCGACTCCAGTCGGACGGCGTGCGAGGACTGCGGGGCTGCCGGACGGAGCTGCGGTTCCGGCAGAAGGACCCGCCAGAACTGCTGGAGCTCCAAGTCGAACCGCGCGGCCGGCTGCACAAGGACTGCATTCCGCCCGAGGTGCCGCCACCGTGTGCAACCTGTGGCCGGGTCTACTTCCGGCTGCCGGATGAACCCATCCTGGAGGCGGCATCGCTGCCCACGGATGTGGACCTGTTCCGCGTGGGCAACTACGCCACGGTGATTGTCGGCACCGAGAGGTTCAAGGAGGCCGTGCTCCGCCTGGAGCTGGGCGGCATTACGTTCCAGGAGCTGCCGACTCGCTAGCTGCATCCGGTGCGGAGCAAGCCGTCCGCACCGGATGCTGACGGCGTTGACTACCCGCCCATCTTCGCCATTCGGCGCTGCATCTCCTCGGGCGACACGTCCTCGACATGCTGCGAGAGCCCCCACTTGTAGCCCTCGGGGTCCTCGAACTGGCCGGAGCGGTCGCCGTAGAACTGGTTCTGCAGCGGCTTCAACACCTTGCCGCCGGCCTTCACGAAGCGCTCGGCCAGCGCGTCTACGTTCTCCGAGTAGATGACCAGCCCCATCGGCGAGCCGCCGAAGTGCTTCGGGGCCTTGCTGCCCATGTCCGGGAACTCGTCCGACACCATGATGCGCGAGTTGCCAATCTGCAGCTCCGCGTGCGCCACCTTCCCGCCCGGCATCGGCATCCGGTACAGCTCGATGGCGCCGAGCGCGGCCTTGTAGAACTCGATGGCCTTGTTCGCGTCGCTGAGCGCGAGATACGGCGTGACAGAGTGGAAGCCGTCGGGAATCGCCTTGGGCATGGCTGCTCCTTCTTCGGGTGTGGGCCCCGCCTCACGCGGGGAGCGGCACACTGCTCCAAGCAGGTCGTGGGCTGCAAGCCCGTTCAGTGGGGTTGTGCATCACTGAAACGGAAATGAGCACACGCGTCCCGGCGTACATGGGGGCATGCTCTCCCTCCGCAATCTGGTGAAGGTGTACCCCGGCCCCGTGGCCGCATTGCGCGGCGTGGACCTGGAGGTGCCGCGCGGCATGTTCGGGCTGCTCGGGCCGAACGGCGCCGGCAAGTCCACGCTGATGAAGATTCTGGCGGGTCTGCTGGAGCCCACCTCGGGAGAGGTGACGCTGGACGGCACGGACATCGTCCGACATCCGGAGGCGCTGCGCCCGTACCTCGGCTATCTGCCGCAGGAGTTCGGCTTCTACCCGTACCTCACGGGTGAAGCGATGCTGCTGTACCTCCTGAAGCTCAAGGGCGTCACCGCGCCGCAGGGCCTGAAGAAGCTCACCGCGGAGCTGCTGGAGCGCGTCAACCTCACGTTCGCCGCGAAGCGGAAGGTGAAGGAGTACTCGGGCGGCATGCGGCAGCGGCTCGGAATCGCGCAGGCGCTGGCGGGCAATCCGAAGCTCATCATCGTGGACGAGCCCACCGCGGGCCTGGACCCCGAGGAGCGCCTGCGCTTCTACCGGCTGCTCGCGGAGGTGGCCCACGAGCGCACGGTGCTGCTCTCCACGCACATCGTCGAGGACGTGGCCATGCTGTGCCCGCGCTTCGCCGTCATCCGTCAGGGCCGCGTGGTTGCGATTACGTCTCCCACCGAGGCGAAGGCCGCCATTCAAGGCACCATCTTCGAGGGCACCGCCTCCGCCGCCGAACTGGCCGAGCTCCAGCGCACCCGCCGCGTCACGCAGGCCGTGCTCTTCGAGGGCCGCAACCGCGTGCGCATCCACGCTCAGAACGCGGCCGTGCCCGCGGGCTTCGAGCGCGTGACGCCCACGCTGGAGGACGCGTACCTCCTGTTGATGAAGGACACCCAGGCGCCCGCCGAGGACGCCGCGCCCGCCCGCGAGGTGGCGCGATGAATGCCGCCCGGCTGGGCACCGTGGTGCGCACGGAATTGGCGCACCAGGTGCGCCGCCCGCTGTTCGTCATCCTGCTCCTCATCACCTTCCTGACGGTGTGGGGCCTGTCGTCCGGCAACGTGACGATTGAGTCCGGAGCCAGCCAGGTGGGCGGACAGAAGGCGTGGGTGACGAGCGAGTTCGCCGTCTCGCAGACGCTCATCCTGCTCACCTTCCTGCTCTACACGTTCTTCATCTCCGTGGGCGCGGGCATGGGCGTTATCGCGGACGAGGAGGCGCGCGTGGGCCCCATCATCCACACCACGCCGCTGACGCCGCGCGAGTATGTGTGGGGCAAGTTCCTCGCGGTGCTGGCGGCGTACGGGCTCGCGCTCGGGGCGATGGTGCTCTTCCTGGTGTTCTTCCACCACGTGGTACCGGCGGGAGAGAACGCGGAGTACCGGGGCCCGCTGTCGCTGCTCAACTACGTGCGGCCGGCGCTCTTCTTCGGCGTGCCGCTGCTCGTCTTCATGGCGGGCACCGCCTTCGCGGTGGGCGAGCTGACGCGGCGGCCGGTGCTCGTCTACTTCCTGCCCGTGGTGCTGATGTTCATCTGCGCCTTCTTCCTCTGGGACTGGGCTCCCGGCTGGTTGGACCCGCGCATCAATCGCGCGCTCATGGCGGTGGAGCCCGCGGGCCTGCGCTGGCTGAGCGAGACGTGGGTGAAGGTCGACCGGGGCGTGGAGTTCTACAACCACGAGCGCGTGGGACTGGACGCGCTCTTCGTGCTCAGTCGTCTCGGCTTCATCGCGGTGGGCCTGGGCGGCGTGGCGTGGAGCGCGCGGCACGTGGCGCAGGGCCTCAAGGGCGCGACGGTGCGGCCGGTGAAGGGGAAGACGCTCGCGGACGTGCCGCCCGCCACGCCGCTGGGGACGTTCCGCGAGGAGACGCCGCTCGCGTCGCTGAACATGGGCGTGCGTCCGCCGAGCCTGCTCGGCGACTTGTGGCACGTGGCGCGCGTGGAGGCGCGGGGCCTGCTGTCGCAGCCGGGGCTCTACCTCTTCATCCCCATCATCCTGTTGCAGGTGGTGGTGCAGGCGCTCAACGCGATTGGGCCCTTCGACACGCCGCTCCTGGCGGTGCCAGGACACTTCGCGGTGCGGAGCATGGGGCAGGCGTCCACGCTCGTGTGCCTGCTGCTGATGTTCTACACGGTGGAATCGCTGGAGCGGGAGCGCGCCGTCTTCTTCGCGCCCATCCATGACGCCACGCGGGTGCGCACGCTGTCGGTGCTGCTGGGCAAGGCGCTCGCCAACAGCCTCGTGGGCGTGGCGATTCTGGCGGTGACGTGGCTGGCGGTGTCGCTGGTGCAGCTCGCGCAGGGGAAGGTGCCGGTGGCGGTGGTGCCGTACGCCATCGTCTGGGGGCTGTTGCTGTTGCCCACCTTCGTGCTGTGGACGTGCTTCGTGCTCGCGGCGCGCGCGGTGGCGGACGGGCGCTTCGGCGCGTATGGCATTGCGCTGGCCGTGCTGTGCCTCACCGGCTTCGGCGCGGTGCGCGGTGAGCTGAACTGGGCGACGAACTGGCCGCTGTGGGGCTCGGTGCGGTGGTCGGATTTGGGGCCGTTCGAATTGGACCGCACGGCGCTCATCCTCAACCGCGTGGGCGCGCTGGGGCTGGCCGGCTTCTTCGCGGCGGTGGCGCTGCGGCTGGATGGTCGGCGCGCACCGGACTCGGTGAGCCTGCTGGAGCGGCTGAAGCCGGGTGGCCTGCTTCGCGGCGCGTGGAGGCTGACGCCGTGGATGGTGGTGCCGGCGGTGGCGCTCATCGGCGCGGCGGTGCAGGTGGGGCAGGGCTGGCAGGGCGACGCGGCGAAGAAGCGCGCGAAGGAGTACTGGCAGAAGAACCTGGCCACGTGGAAGGACGCGCCGCAGCCCGCGATTCAGGACGTGGACCTCGACGTGGGCCTGGAGCCCGAGGCCGGCACGTTCCACACGCGCGGCACGTACACGCTCGTGAATCGCCACGACAAGGCGCTGGAGGCCTTCGCGCTCACCGGTGGCGACCACTGGGAGGACGTGCGCTGGACGGTGGACGGGAAGGAGGCCACGGCGGAGGACCGCTCGCGGCTGTACGTCTTCCGGCCGGAGGGAGGCATGCGGCCGGGCGCGGTGCTGCGCGTGGGCTTCGACTTCCACGGCCGCTTCCCGCGCGGCGCGACGAAGGACGGCGGGAAGGTGGAGGAGTTCATCCTGCCGTCGGGCGTGGTGCTCACCAGCTTCGGCCCGTCGTTCGCGCCCGTCATCGGCTTCCGCGACGACATCGGCGTGGACGAGAAGGAGAACAAGTACGAGCCGCGCGTGTACTCGGACCGCTTCTACGAGGGACAGACGGAGGCCGCGTGGGGCACGGGCACGCCCTTCACCACGCGCATCCGCGTGACGGGGCCTGACGATTACACGCTCAACTCGGTGGGCGTGCTGGAGAGCGACGAGGTGAAGGACGGCCGCCGAGTCAGCGTGTGGAAGAGCGACCACCCGATGAGCATGTTCAACATCGTCGCGGGCCGGTGGACGGTGCTGCGCGGTGAGGGCACGGCCGTCTTCCACCACCCCTCGCACACGTACAACGTCGAGGAGATGCGGCGCGGGCTGGACGCGGCGCGGCGGTACTACTCCGAGTGGTACTACCCCTATCCATGGAAGGAATTGAAGCTCTCCGAGTTCCCCGGCCTGGACACGTACGCGCAGGGCTTCGCCACCAACATCACCTTCTCCGAGAGCATCGGCTTCCTGACGAAGAGCACGCCGAAGGCGAACGCGGTGCTGCTGATTACCGCGCACGAGGCCGCGCACCAGTGGTGGGGCAACCTGCTGATTCCGGGCAAGGGCCCGGGCGGTGAGGTGCTGTCGGAGGGCACATCGCACTACTCGGCGCTGAAGCTGGCCGAGCAGTTGGAGGGCCCCGCGCTGCGCATGGAAATCGCGAAGCGGCTGGAGGAGCGCTACGCGAAGAACCGGCGCCTGGACGCGGAGCAGCCGCTGGTGAAGCTGGACAACACGCGCGAGGGTGACAACACCGTCCTCTACGACAAGGGCGGCTGGGTGTTCTGGATGATGGAGGACCTGCTCGGCCGCGAGGCGATGCACGCGGGCCTCCAGGCCTTCCTGCGCCAGTACATCCCGAGCGCGGACCACCCGGTGCTGCAGGACTTCATCGCGGCGATGCGGCCCTTCGCGAAGGACGCGGCGGCCTACGACGCCTTCGTGAAGCAGTGGTTCCACGAGGTGCACGTGCCGGAGTACCGGCTGTCCGGAGCGAGCGTGAAGCAGGAGGGCGGACAGTGGGTGACCACGGTGACGGTGGAGAACGCCGGCACCGGGCGCATGCCGGTGGAGGTGGCCGCGGTGAAGGGCGAGCGCTACCCGGAGCGGACGGAGGAGGAGGCCGCGAAGGGCCCGGCGACACCGTCACCGGACTACCGCGACGCGCGGAAGACGGTGGTGCTGGGCGCGGGAGAGAAGGCGGAGGTGACGGTGCGCGCCGACTTCGCGCCCGAGCGGTGGGTGGTGGACCCGGACGTGCGCGTGCTCCAGCTCCGCCGTGAGAGCTCGGTGCTGAAGCTGTGAGCTTCGCTCGGCCCCCCGTCCCGCGTGGACGGGGGCGTGGCTATTCCGCGTATGCCGGCGAGGTGCTCGAGCCCAGCTGCGAGGAGACGTAGCGGCCGTTCGCGTCGTAGCGCACGCGGACGTCACCCGGCTTCAGCTCATGGCTGTTGTCATCCGTGGCATGCGTGACCTTGGGGCGGGCCGCCTTCACCTCCGCGCGTGTCACCCGCCCACGCAGCAGGGCGTCGAGCCAGTCGCGATGCGCCTCGCAGTCAGCGTAGCCCTCACGCATGTAGGTCCGCGCGACGGCTCCGTCCACCACCAGGTACGCCCCGACGACCAGCGTCGGCACCCAGAGGCCCAGCACCGCGAAGAACGCCACCTTCCATCGGTTCATGTCGGGGACAGTCTGCAATAGAACGGCGCGGACTGTCTCTGCCCGGGGAGCATCGGTGCCACGTGCCCGTGAGCGCGTCCTCGTGGAATGTCAGTGTGACAGGGAGCACGCCGTGCCGCCGCGACAGGGTGGCACGGCACGGCACCCTCGAGTCGCGGTGTCCCCTCTGAGCGGCGGTTGTGCACACGGGTTGCAATAGGCCCGGGCACACGTCCGGAAGGCCGGGCCCTGCCGCTCCAAAGAGGGGGTTCTTCACCGATGAAGCACATCCACACGCTGTTGATGACCGCAATCCTGTCCACGTCCGCGACCGCCATGGCGGACGAACTGTCGGCGCCGGTGCCGGAGGCGCGCCGCACCATCCTGGGCATCTCCGTCCTGCCGCTCATTGGCGACACCACACTGGAAGTCGGAGGCGAGCGGGTGGTGAGCCCGCGCGTGTCCGTGGGAGTCAACCTGCGGGCGGGCATCGGCCACCTGGAGAGCCGGTCGGTGGCCACCAGCGGGCTGGAGAACTTCCCGGGGGCGTCCAACGAGACCAGCTACCTGATTGGCGCCGAGCCGATGGCCCGCCTCTTCCTGACGGGGACGGCTCCCGAGGGGCTCTGGCTCTCGCCCCGGCTCAGCGTCTCCCACCAGTGGTCGAAGAACCACGAGGAGGGGCCCGGCCTGTGGGCGGGCACGTTCGACGTGCGCGGATGGAGTGCCGGCGGCGCCGCGCTCCTGGGCTACAGCACCATCGTCGGGAGGGGGCTCGCCATCCAGTTCGGCGCCGGGCTCGACGCCAGGTACTCTCGCGACACCCAGACAGTGCGCCTCCCCATCCTGGGCACGGATGACGAGTTTGGCGAGGTGAAGCACAAAATCCGCTCTTGGTCCGTTGGCGAGCGTGTGGAGATGTCCGTGGGCTGGGCCTTCTGAAGCCGGGGCCTTGCCTCACACGTGCTGGTAGCGCGGCCCTCCATGGCGCCGCGCGAGAGGGCGGGGCTTGCGTCCACCGGGCCGCGGCGTGGGGCGCCGGGGCTCGTTCCGTCTGCGAGCCCCCGCGCGCAGCGGCAGGTCCGTGAGCCCCTTCACGTCATGCACCAGTCCCAGCGCGGTCATCGCGCGCACCGCCCACCAGCCCGGGTCCGGCTGCCGCCACCCGAGCCCCATCTGCGCCGAGCCCGGATACGCGTGGTGGTTGTTGTGCCACGACTCGCCCATGCTCACGAGCGCGAGCCACCCCGCGTTGCGCCCCTGCTCCGCGCAGCCGGGCAATTCATAGGGCTGCTCGCCCTCGACATGGCTGACGTAGTGGATGCACCAGAAGCCATCCTGCGTGAGCGCCAGCCGCACGAAGACGCCCCAGGCCACCCACGAAGCGCCACCAATCCCATACAGCGCCAGCGTGAGCGGCACCTGGAGCCACAGCCCCGCGCGCTCCAGCGTGCGGAAGAACGAGTCCTCGGCCACGCGCGGCTCCACGGGCGGGTACACGGCCGCGTCCCGCGTGTGCCACGTGTAGAAGAGGGCATACGCCATGACGCGCGCGAAGCCGTCGCGGTAGGCGAAGTACGGCGGGCAGTCCGCCTCCGGCTGGTTCTGATGGAAGTCACGCAGGTGGTGCATGCGGCTCATGCCGATGACGCCACCCAGGCCCGCCAGCGTGCCCACGAGGCCCAGCGTCCGCTCCACCGCGAGCGGCGCGCGGAAGGCGCGGTGGATGAGCCCGCGGTGGATGCCCACCGACACGCCGAGGCACATCGTCACCACCGTCAGCACGGCGAACACGACCACCGCGCTCCACGAGAAGAACCACAAGCCGCCCGCGACGGCCCCCACGTGCAGCAGGCACCAGCGGAACACCTTCCCCACGTCCAGCTTCGCCTCGCCCCACCTCGTGTCCCGTGCATCCATGGCCCTGCTCCTTTCGGAGCAAGGCCATCGCAAGCGCCCTGCCACCCGAAGCAGGGCCTGATTCCGCGCGCTTGCGCGAGCGCGCGGGCAGAACTGACAACGCCGTTCACAGTGGGCGTGCACGGCGTGGACGGGAGCGATGCCGTGGCGCCCGCCCAAGCAGGTCCTGTCACCAGGTGTCAGCGCTCCAGTCCCAGCTCGAATCCGGGGGCCCACGTCCAGCGGCGGTCTCCGTCCACGCGCACGCCGTCGAGGTCCACGCCCACGGTGCCTCGCAGCGCGAAGTCGCCCGTCTTCCACCGGAGGCCCGTGGCGGCTCGCACGGTGAGTGCCGCGGAGTCACCCTCGCGCCTCCCCGGCCGGTCCACCACCAGCATCAGCCACCCGCCACCCACCTCCGCGAATGGTGCGAGCGCACCCCGTCCGCTGAGGCCTCCCAGCGCGAGCAGCGACAGCCGCTGCAACGTGGCCGAGTCCACCCACGCGTCCGGAGCCAGCGCATAGCTCCCTCGAACGCCCCAGCGCAGCAGGCCTCCGGGGCCGGGCGCACGCCAGGAGAGCGCGAGCCCTCGTGACAGGCCCCGCCCGTCGAGCGGTGCCCCGCCCACGGTGAGGCCCACGTCCAGGCCGAGGGCGCGGGATGGCGCGGGGGACTCTGGCGTGGTGACGGGCGCGGAGAAGGCCACGGCGGGGACTCCCGCGGAGGTGACGTAGCCCTCGTAGAAGTCGCGACCGAAGGGCAGGGCGAAGAGTCCCTGGAGGAGGCTCTCCTCGGCGGCGCCGCGCTGAGCCACTTCCGGTGGGCCGGGCTCGGGAAGCCTCGGGGCCTCCAACTCCGAGCGCCGCACGCGGGCCTCGCCGTTCGGCATGCGCAGCCAGTAGGCGTCGCGCTCGGGCAGGGCCAGGACGAGGGCTTCGCCCGCGGTGCGGTGCGCGTCCGCGAGCCGGACGCCCAGCGTGTCCTCCACGGAGATGCGTGCGCCGCCGGGGCTCGCGGGGAGCCTCAAGCGCGGGCCCTCGGGAGCCGGGCCCACGAGCGAGCGGGTGGGGTTGAGCGCGGGCGGAAAGGTGCGCACCGCGAGCCTCGCGCGAGGGGACTTCACGCCGCGAATCGCCGAGGCGACGAAGGCGTCCAACTCGCTGTATTCCACGCGGCCGTCGCCATTCACGTCCGCGCCACCAAGGAGCGCCGAGCGCGCCGCGTGGCTGAAGACTCCGGCGCGCAGGCGGGACCACTCGTGCGTCTCGCCCTCGTCGCTCTCCGCGAAGACAGCGCCCACGCGCGGGTGGCCGGCGAGGCGCTCCTGCTCCAGGGCGCGGCGCAGCCGGCGGAGCACCCTCGGGTCTCCTCCGCGGCTGCCCACCACTCCCGCCGCGTGGCAGGCGTCCACGAGCAGATGCACGTAGTCCGCCTCCAGTCGCTCCACCACGCGGCCGTAGAGGGCGTCCTGGTCGAGTCGCCCATCCGCGAGCGTCAGGTACGCGCGGCCCGAGTCGCCCGTGCGGCCATGGCCCACGTAGACGAAGAGGAAGTCCACGGCGCGGCCCCGCGCGCGGTCCTCCGCGTTGCGCCGGGCCAGGGTGGACACGGCTTCGTCCAGCGCGGCCACGGTGGGAGCGCGGACACCGGTCAGCCGCTCGCGCTCCGTCTCCGCGGTGTCCGCATCCGGCACGGTGAGCAGCACCACATCCACGCCGAGCCGGCGCAGCGCCTCCGCCCAGCGCACGCCGTCGTCATCCGCGTAGCGGAGCGGAGGCATGCCGGGAGCGTCGCTGCCGTTGTGGGCCACCACCAGGGCACGTCGCACGAGGGGCGCGTCCTGCTCCCTCACGAGGGCCGCGGAGGGCTCGGACGTCGCGAGCGCGGAGGGCGGTGGCGCCAGGAGCACGAGGATGACGACGAGCCCGACACGGAGCGCGCTCACTTCGCCACCTCCACGCGCACGCGGTGCTGGATGCGGACGGCACCTTCCGTGGCTTCACCCCGTGCGGCCGCGAGCGCCGCCGCCGCGCTGGTGGCGAAGACGGCCGTTATCTCCACCTCGCCCGAGTCGGGCAGGCGCGGTGTCACGTCCAGCGCCGCCTCGGCCCCAGGCGGGCTCTTCACCTCGAAGGGCCCTTCCACGCGCGTGCCCCCCGCTCCGCGCATCATCACCACCGCGTGGGTGAGGGGCGCACGCCCGCCCGCCGCGAAGGCGAGCGACGCGCCAGCAGGGCACGCACCCTCGCTCTTCACCTCGCGCAGCGCCGAGTCCTCGGGCACACAGAACAGCCGCAGCACGGCGTTGCCGCCCTCGCCCCGGGCGGCCCACTGCTCCTCTGCCTCGGGCTGAGCCAGCAGGAGCAGCGCGCACGCCGCCGCGGCTACGAGTGCCCAGGCCCGGCCGAGGCCGTCCCACGGGTTCGGAGCCGCCACGCGCCCCGGAATGAACGTTCCTTCCACGCCGAGGGCGGCACCTCGTGGGCGCCAGGCCTCGAGTCTCCGCGCAATCCAGGTGCGCACCCCACCGCGCGCCGGGGAAGCCCCACCCGCCGCCGATGCGAGCGCGGCGTTCAGCCCGAGCGCCGCGATGGACTCCAGCTCCTCGTGCGTGGGCTCTCCGAGCGTGTCATGCGCCAGCACGCGCCGCATGTGCACTACACGCTCGTACCGGGGGCCGCACCGTTCACAGCCGCGCGCATGGCGCAGCACGCGGCTCCACAGCCGGGGCGGCAGCGCGCCCGAGGCCGCCAGCCGCGCCAGGTGCCGGTCGACGTGCGGTTGGAGCAGGGGCATGGGCATCTCCCTTCAGGGCACGAAGTTGGGAAACAGCAGGGCCAGCACCGAAGCGGCGGCGGCCATGGAGGGGACGGCGCCGGGCTCGGAGGTCAGCCAGCCCTCGGCGGAGAGGAAGTCCATCAGCGCGCGCCGCAGCTTCGCCTCGCGCGTGCGGGCCTCCTGCCGCGACATCCCGAGCGCCGCGCCGGTGCGCTCCTGGGACAGTCCCTGCACGAAGCGCAGCTCCGCGAATCGTCGCCCCGCCGCGTCCAGCCCGCCGAGGAAGCGGCGCACCAGCTCCCGGGTCTCCGCCTCCAGGGCGCGGTCCTCCGGGCTCGGGCTATCGGTGGCCAGGCGCTCCATCAGCGGCGTGTCATCCAGGGGCACGGCATGGCGAGCGATGCGTCCCGCCGCGCGCAGCACGTCCACCGCCGCCTGCCGCGCCAGGGCGTTGAGCCACGCTTCGTAGGGGCGCACGCCGTCGTAGTCCCGCCGCGCCTGCTCGCGGAAGGCGCGGACGAAGGTCTCCTGGTGAGCGGCCTCCAAATCCAGCGGGCCCACGCGGGTGGGGCCCGAGGGCCCTCGGGCCACGTAGGTGCGTGAGAGAAAACGCGCCACGTGGGCGGCGTACGCCTGGTACACCCGCGCCAGCGCGGCGGACTCTCCACGGCGGAAGGACGCCAGCAGCTCCGGGTCATGCTCCAGTGGCGACATGTCGTCCTCCGCTAGGGTGCATCGAGGCCCTCCACCGTGACTGGCGACAGGGTGTCCGTCTGCGAGCCGTCACCCAGTTGTCCCCACGCATTGCCGCCCCAGCAGCGCACGCGTCCGTCGCGCAGGGCCGCGCAGGCGCTCGTCATGCCCGCGGCGACGTCGAGGGTCTCTCCGTCCAGGCCCATCACGCGCACCGGCGCCGCGCGGTGCAGCCGCGTTCCATCACCGAGCTGCCCCGCCTGGTTCTGTCCCCAGCAGCGCACGTCACCGTCCGGGCCCACCGCGCAGGTGAAGGCCCAGCCCGCGCGCACCTGGCGGATGCCCGGCGGCAGCCCCACGGGCCGCACGGGCCGCGCGCTGTCGAGCGCGGTGTCGTCTCCCAGCGCGCCCGTCGCGTTGGCGCCCCAGCACGCGACGTCTCCATCCCCCACGCGTGCGCACGTGTGGCCACCGCCCGAGGTGAGCGCGCGCGCCGGCCCTGGAAGTCCCTCCACGCGCACCGGGCCCGAGGAGCGGTCCACGCCGGACTGCCCATCCCCGAGCTCGCCCGAGGTGTTGCTGCCCCAGCACCACGCCTCGCCAGCCGCGGTGGCGGCACACGTATGGGTGGCGCCCGCGGTGAGCGCGGTGAGGTTGGCGGGTAGGCCCTCCACGGGCACGGCGCGGGGGCTCTGCGTGGAGCTGCCACCGCCGAGCTGGAGCCGCTCATTCGCGCCCCAGCACGTCACCCGTCCGCCCGCGTGCAGCGCGCAGGAGTGGGCCTGCCCGGTGGCCACCGCCACCACGTTGGCGCCGAGGCCGGGGACCTCCACCGGCTCCAGCGCGGGCAGCGTGTCCCCCGTGCCGAGCTGGCCGCGCGAGTTGTCACCCCAGCAGCGCACCGTGCCGCCCTCCAGCACGGCGCAGGTGTGCATCTCCCCGGCGCTCACCGCGAGGACGCCCGAGCCCAGTCCGCGTACGTCGACGGCGGTGGGACGCAGGGCGCGCGTGCCATCACCGACGAGGCCGGTGCCGCCCCAGCAGCGCACGGCGCCCGTCTCCAGCAGCGCGCACGCATGCTGGCTGCCCACCGTCACCCTTTGCGCCAGACCGCGCTGTGCGAAGGGCTGGCAGGCGTCGGGCGACACCTCGGGTGCGCACTCCAGGTCCGCGGCGCCGCGGATGGGCTCCAGGCACGCGCCGCACAGCAGCGCGAGGAACAGGCACGCGATGAGGCGCTCCATGCGGGACGGCTCCAGGGAAGGCGAACGGCGGCAGCCGCGGTGCGGCGCACGGCGGTGAGGTGACTCCAGCAACCGGGGTACGGCTCACGGCGTGAAGTGTTACGAGGTTTGAAAACGGCGGGCGCCACGGAGGAGGACGAACCGTGGCGCCCGCCGGGGTACGTCTGTCGGCTACGGCGCCAGGGGATGCAGCGTGAAGGCGGCCCAGGGCGAGACGCTGGTGTCCACGGCGACGAGCCGGAAGGACGCCTCGTTTCCGCCCGCCGTGGGCGACAACGCGCCCGCGGCCACCGCGAAGATGCCCCTGCGGATGAAGGGCGAGGTGTCGAGCGCGAAGCGGGCCACCGGCGCGCGGTTGCTCGCGGCCGCGGCGGCCACGCCCACGGTGATTTGCACCGAGGGGAGCTCCAGGCCCTCGGCGGCGGAGGCCTGCCGGTACGGCACGTCGTTGAAGGCCGCGGCCGGGGGCACCTGGTTGTTCTCCAGCGGTGCCACGTCCACCACGGGCGCGTCCGGCGACGCATGCACCACGCGCAGCCTCATGCTGTCCGCGTCCGGGGTGAAGCCCTCCGCGAAGGCGAGCAGCTCGAAGGTGGAGTCGGCCGGGTCATCGTGCGCGGGTGTCAGGAAGCCCGAGGCCACGACGAGGTATCGCTGTCCGGACTGGAGCGCGGAGGTCGAGTCGCTGGCCGCCGGATTGCCGGAGGGCCGCGTGGCGCCGGCCGCGTGCGCGAAGACATCCAGCGTGTACGTGCCCGGCGGCACCTGGATGGGCGGGGACAGCTCGCCGAACTCGAGGTCATCCACGAGCTGCGCGGTGCCCGCGAAGACATCCACCGGCGGAGCGTCCGGCGACGCGTGCAGAGCGTACACGACGGGGTTCTGCCGGATGAGGCCCACGCCGGGCGCGAGCAGGCCGAAGCCGTTGGCCGCGCCCGGCTTGGCGGAGAGCTGGCCGGTGGCGATGACGAACACCTCGCCGCGCGAGGGCAGGGCGGGAATGGTGAAGGCCGTCACCTTCGCGTTGCCCGCGCGCACGCCCACCTGGAAGGACTGGCCCGCGGGCAGGTCCACGCCGGCGGCGCCCGTGTCCTGGAAGCGCTGCAGGGCCGTCACCTCGGACGAGCCGTCATCCCCCACGTCCAGCGCCACCGTGGGAGCATCCGCGCCCGCGTGGACGATGCGCACGCGCGCTCGGCCGTCCGCCGCGGCGCCGAAGCCCTCCGCCAGTGGCAGCACGCGGAAGGACTCCCCATTGTGCGTGGACGCGAGCAGGCCGGCGGCCAGCGCGCTCACCGTGGCGCCCGAGCCCAGCGTCAGCGGACCGGTGGAGTACACCGGGTCCGAGCTGGCCGGAGCGCCCGCGGGGCGAATCTGCACGTTGTACGTGCCCGGGGGCACGGTGGCGTAGGAGGTGGTCTCGCCGTACTTCACGTTGGTGAAGAGCGGGGTCGTCTGGCCCGCGGCGTAGATGTCCACGGCGGGCGCGTCCGGGGAGCCGTGGATGACGCGCAGCCGCGCGGTCTCGGGCTGCTCGTCTCCGGGCGTGTCGTCGTCATCATCGCCGCAGCCCGCTCCCAGCGTGGACATCGAAGCGGCCAGCGCCGCCACCAGGAACCTGTTCCTCCAGAAGCTCTTCGGCATGTGTCTCTCCCGTGGTCGAAGGCCGTCACCCCGTCAGGGAGGGCGGCACGTCGTTGGCGGCCCTTACGAAAAGAGCCCTCGAACCTGGTTGATGGGGCCGCCGCGAACGGGCGCCGTGTGCCCGGCTCCAGGCGCGCTGCTAGCGTGCGCGCACCATGAACCTTGGAGCCCTTCCCCTCATCGTGTCGCTGCTCACGGCGCAGGTCGCCCCCGCGTCCAAGGCGCCATCACAGGTGCCTGGCATCGCCCAGCTGCCGGGGCAGCCGAATGTCTGGGTGAGCAATGTGCCGCCGGTGCCGCCGGAATTGCGCCAGCGATTGGACCAGTACCTGGAGGCACGCGCGGCCGCGTTGATGGACGTGACGGACGACGGCAAGCAGGTGCTCATCTCCACGCGCTTCGCGGACACCAACCAGCTCCACGTGGTGGAGATGCCCATGGGCGCGCGAACGCAGCTCACCTTCTCGGACGAGCCCATCAACACCGCGCGCTTCCAGCCCGGCAATCCGCAAGCCATCTACTACCTGCAGGACAAGGGCGGCGGTGAGTTCTTCCAGCTCTTCAAGCTGGACCGGCGCACGGGGCGCTCGGAGCTGCTCACCGATGGCAAGAGCCGCCACGAAGGACTGCGCGTGTCGCGCGACGGCCGCTGGCTCACGTACGGCGGCACGGCTCGCAACCGCAAGGACACGGACGTGTACGTGGCTCCCACCAGTGACGCGCGCCAGGCCCGCCGTGTCACCGAGGCGGAAGGCACGTGGCTGCCGGTGGAGTTCTCTCCGGACGGCTCGAAGCTGCTCGTCGTGCGGCGGCGCGCGGTGGATGACGCGGACCTGTACGTGGTGGACCTGAAGACGGGCGAGCGGCGCCAGCTCACGCCGAAGGAGGGCAAGGGCAGCGTCGGCGCCGCTGTCTTCACGCAGGACGGGCAGGCCGTGTACCTGGTGACGGACCGCTACTCCGACTTCAACGAGCTGTACCGCCTGGAGCTCGCGAAGGCGCCCTTCACCGAGCCGCCCGCGTCGCTGACGAAGTCGGTGCGGTGGAACGTGGTGGGCGCGACGCTGTCCTCGGATGGGCGCCAGCTCGCGGTGGGTATCAACGAAGACGGCTACACCCGTATGTACCTGCTGGACACGCGCACGCAGAAGCTGTCGCCGCTGGACGTGCCGAAGGGCGTGGTGGCTGCGCTGCGCTTCCCGTTGCAGCGCTCGGACCTGCTGGCCTTCGCCATGGGCGATGCGCGCTCGCCGCTGGACGTATGGACGGTGGACCTCAAGACGCGCAAGCCCACGCGGTGGACGCGCTCGGAGGTGGGCGGCATCGACACGTCCATCTTCACGGAGCCGGAGCTGGTGCGCTACCCGTCCACCGATGGCGTGACGGTGCCGGCCTTCCTCTACAAGCCGAAGAACGCCACCGGGAAGGTGCCCGTCGTCGTCGTGTTCCACGGCGGCCCCGAGTCGCAGAGCCTCCCCATCTTCAGCAACTTCAACCAGTACCTCGTGACGGAGCTGGGCATCGCGGTGCTGGTGCCCAACGTGCGCGGCTCGGATGGGTACGGCAAGACGTACCGGGCCATGGACGACGGCGTGAAGCGCGAGCAGAGCCTCGCGGACATCGGCGCGACGCTGGACTTCATCGCGTCGCGGAAGGATTTGGATTCGGCGCGGGTGGGCGTCTATGGCGGCTCGTACGGCGGCTACCTGACGCTGGCGTCGGTGGCCTTCTACCCGGAGCGCATCAAGGCGGCGGTGGACGTGGTGGGCATCTCCTCGCTGGGCAGCTTCCTCCAGAATACGCAGGCGTATCGCCAGGACCTGCGGCGCGCGGAGTACGGCGACGAAAGAGACGCGGAGGTGCGCAAGGTGCAGGAGCGCATCTCTCCGCTGACGGCGGTGGAGAAGATTCGCGCCGCGCTCTACGTGCAGCAGGGGGCCAATGACCCGCGCGTGCCTCAGTCGGAGGCGGAGCAGATTGTCCAGGCGGTGCGCAAGCGCGGCGCGGACGTCTGGTACCTGCTGGCCACCGACGAGGGCCACGGCTTCCAGAAGAAGCCCAACCGCGACTACGCGCAGATGACCGCGCTGATGTTCCTGGAGAAGCACCTGGGGACGCCGAGCGCTTCGAGTCCGCGGGGCGGTGAGGCCTCGGGCTCGAAGTAGTCGGGGTATGGCACATCGGACACCGGCCTCCGTCCTCGGTACGGGACGGGCGGGCAGGCAGGCGGGCAGGCAGGCGGGCAGGCCGGCTCCGAGGGGTGGGCGGGGCCGTGCGCAGGTTCTTCGGTGTGTGATTCCCGGGGGTTGGCGTCGGGTGGTGGACGGGCCGGTATGTGAGGTGCGGACGGACGTTATGACTCCTGGAGCCATGCTCTGGGAGAGGGAGGATTCCGTATGAAGCGCTTTCTGATGCCGCTGCGCCGGGGTGTGCTGGTGGTGGGGATGCTGCTGGGAGCGGGGGCCGCGGTGTCGGCGCCCCGAGAGGACGCCATCAACCTGCGAATTGCCCGCGAGCAGTACAACCTCGTGATGACGGCGGGAGAAGTCACGGGACAGGACTTCCAGATTACGCGCGCGCCCGGCGAGCTGCGGGGCCGCACGTACCTGGGTGTCGTCACCCTCGCGCTGAAGCCGGGCGAGGTGACGGGCTCTCTGGGCAATGCCCAGGTGAACCTCAAGGTGTCGAAGGAGGGGGACGCGCTGGTCGCCAAGGGCGGCTTCGGCGGGCGTCCGGTGGACCTGAAGCTGAGCCCCAGCGAGCTGAAGGTCTACGTCCGTGACTGCACCTACCGGCTGAAGGCGCAGGACGAGGGCCGGAAGTACATGGGCAAGCGGAGCTGCGACGTGGCCTCCACGCCTCCGTCCGAGGTCTGGCTGCCGGACGAGTTCCTGGCCGCCTCCGCCGAGGAGAAGGCAGCCATCCTGCTCCTGGCGCTGTGAGTCGCGGGGCCCCGAGGGGAGGGGGCGTGCGGGAGAAGGCCGCCCTCGCTCCCGAGGCCGTGAGCTGGATGCCGCCGGGGGTGGGACGGTGAAGCCGCCCCTCACCCCTCGGCGCGAGTCCGGGGCAGCTCCACGGTGAAGGTGGAGCCCACGCCCAGGTTGCTTTTGACGGCGATGTGGCCGCCCATGGCCTCCACCATCTGCCGCGCAATCCAGAGCCCCAGCCCGAAGCCGCCGTAGTTGCGCTCGGACACGGCGCGCTCGAAGCGGTGGAAGAGGCGTGACAGGTGCTCGGCGGCGATGCCGATGCCCGCGTCGCGCACGTCCACGCGCACGTGCGTGTCGGTGGCCGTCAGCTCCACGTGCACGGGCTGGCCCCGGCCGTACTTCACCGCGTTGGACAGCAGGTTGGTGAGCACCTGGTCCAACCGCAGCCGGTCCCACTGTCCGAGGGCATCCGGCGCGAGGACGAGCTCCAGGGGTGTGCCGGTGCGGGCCAGCTCCGGCTCGAAGCGCTCGGCCACTTCGCGCACCAGCGCGCCGAGGTCCAACGACTCCAGGCTGAGCTCCAGCCGTCCCGCGCTGATGCGGGACACGTCGAGCAGCTCGTTCACGAGCTGCGTCTGGCGCTTGAGCTGGCGTTCCACCACTTCGAGGGCCCGTTGCAGGCGAGGGGCGGGGATGCCCGAGGGCGAGCGCGTCAGCGCGGCTTGAAGCGTCTGTACCTGGAGCTGGAGCGCGCTGATGGGCGTCTTCAATTCGTGGCTGGCGATGGAGAGGAACTCCTCGCGCAGGTGGATGGCCTGCCGTGCCTCGCGGTAGAGGCGCGCGTTGTCGAGCGCGAGCGCCGCGCGTCGGGCCAGCTCCTGCGCCAGCTCCAAATCCCGCGCGTCGTAGGTCCGGCGGGAGGTGACGAACGTCAGCGCGCCGAAGGCCTGTCCCCGGACCTGCAAGGGCACACACAGCCACGAGCACGCGTCCGGCGTGTCCGACTCCTGCCCCGTGTGCAGCGCGGGCTCGCCCGAGGCGATGACCTGTGACACGACGTCGAGGCCGGGGGCGGGGATGCCTCGCGTCGCACCCTCGTCCGAGGCCGTGGCCACGCAGCGGACTTCTCCCGCCTCCTCCGCGAGGAAGACGCCGCACGCCTCCGCGTACTTGGGCACCGCGAGGTGCGCCACGTGCTTCAGCGTCTCCTCCTGTTCCAGGCTCGCGGCGAGCACGCCACCCGCGCCCGCGAGGAAGCGCTGGGCGTCCTCGCTGCGCTGGCGCTCGGTGACGTCCACGACGATGCCCAGGCACTGCGCGGGGCCGCCCGGCGGGCACACCCGCGCCGTCCACTGCGCCACCTGGATGGGCGTGCCGTCCCTGCGCTGCCGCACCGTCTCCGCGCCGGACAGCACCCGTCCCTGTGCCACGCCCTCCAAGTCGCGGTGGAACTCCTCCTGCCGCGCTTCGGGCACTCCCGGCAGCACCTGGCCGAGCACCTCGTCCGCCGTCCACCCGAACATGCGCTCCGCGGCCGGATTCCACAGCCGCACCGTGCCGTCCATGTCCAGCAGCATGATGGCCGCGGGGGACGCCTGGATGATGGCGGCCAGCGTCTGGTGCGCCTCGCGCAGGGCCGCCCGAGCGCGCTGCTCCTGCTCCAGCAGCCGGGCCCGCGCGAGCGCCTGGGCCGCATGGTGCGCGAGCAGCTCCAGGAAGGCGCGCTCGTCATCGTCGAAGACGCGCGGCTCGGAGAAGGTGAACAGCAGCGTCCCCAGCGCGCGCCCGTCCACCGACAGCGGCAGGCACACCGATGAAGGCGCTGCATTCCCCTGGGCCATCCGGCACCGCGCCGCCAGCTCCGGGAAGCGGGTCCGCAGCGCGTCCGGCGTCTCCAGCCACACCGGGCGCGCCTCGCGGATGGACTCGGTGATGGGCGTGCACTGCTCCAGCGGCACCACGCCGAACACGCCGGGCAGCATGCGCGCGTCCTCACCCGTGCAGCGCAGCAGCCGCGCCTGGCCGTCTCCGGGCTCCACCAGCCAGAAGCCCCCTCCGCGCGCGCCCACCGCCTCCACGCCCTGGTCCACCACCACCTCGGCCACGCGCGGCGCGGTGAGCACCTGGGACAGCTCCGCCGTCACCCGCTGCAGCCGCGCCAGCCGGCCCGCGGCCACCTCCGCCGACTGCCGGGCCCGCCGCTCCGCCGCATAGGCGCGCGCCACGTCCAGCGCCAGCGCGGCCCGGTCCGCCAGCTCCTGGAGGAGGAGCTGCTCTCCCGCCTCGAAGGGCGCCGCCGCCGGCTCCCGCCACACCGTCAGCGTCCCCAGCCCCCGTCCCCGAGCGCGCAGCGGCAGCACCAGCGAGCGCGTGAAGAAGGGAATGCGCTCCAGGAGCCCGTGGTGCTGCGGCGGCACCAGGCGGCGCAGCTCCTCCACCTCCAGGCGCGGCACCCACAGCGCCTGGCCCGAGCGCAGCACCTCGGCGGACGGGCCCTCGTCCGCGCGCAGCACGGGCGCGACGAGGCTCTGGAAGAGGAGCCGCGTCTCCGGAGTCGCCGACGCGGACGCCACCGTGCGCAGCCACCGTCCATCTTCGGACATCAGCCGCAGCGCGCACGCCGCGCCGAGCAGGGGCACCACCAGCTCGCACAGCCGCTCCATGACGGCCGGGGGCTCCAGGCTGACGTCGGCGAGGACGCGCGAGGCCTCGGCCAGCAACGCCAACCGCTCTTCCACTTCCGGTGCTTGGGCCCCGTACTGCCAGGGTTCACCCCATCTGGATGCTGCCGACCTGTTCATCGCGCCCCCGTTTGGGAATGGGACCATGGACCTCACGCATGGGGGCAGGACCTTGGTGTGCCGGGCCCGGCTCGCGTCTCGGGTGGAGAACACCTCGCGGCTCGGACCGTTGGCCTCGTACGCGCAACCCCGCTCCGCGGTCTTGTGGCTCGCGGTGCGCGCTCACTCGGGCACACACCGTCGCACCCGGCCGTTGGAAAGCGGGGGGCGCCGTGTCACGTCCGTTGCTCATGGCCCGGGTTCGGCTAAAGCGGGGGGCGTGAAAGCCACCACGACGGGAGTCCCGGGAGCAGATGCGGTCCGGGAGTCTCCAGACACCTTCAAGCGAACAGCGCTCCTGGCCCTGGGGGCCCTGGGCATCGTCTACGGCGACATCGGGACGAGCCCGCTGTACGCACTGCGCGAGTGCTTCCACGGGCCCCACAGCATCAGCCCCACGCCGGACAACGTGCTGGGCGTGCTGTCGCTCATCTTCTGGTCGCTCATCATCGTCGTCTCGGTGAAGTACCTCATCTTCGTGATGCGGGCGGACAACCGGGGCGAGGGCGGAATCCTCGCGCTGATGGCGCTGGCCATGCAGCGCCCCCGCGGGCAGGCCTACACGCCGCGGCCGGTGCTGATGACGCTGGGCATCTTCGGCGCGTCGCTGCTGTACGGCGACGGCATCATCACTCCGGCCATCACCGTGCTCAGCGCGGTGGAGGGCCTGAGCGTGGCCACGCCCGTCTTCGAGCCCTACGTCATCCCGATTACGCTCGTCATCATCCTGGCGCTCTTCCTGGTGCAGCGTCACGGGACGGCGGGCATCGGCGCGGTGTTCGGGCCCTTCATGACGCTGTGGTTCCTGACGCTGGCGGTGCTGGGCGTGAAGGAGCTGGTGCACAACCCCGCGGTGCTGTGGGCGCTGTCCCCGGTGCCGGGCGCGGAGTTCTTCATCCGCAACGGTGGGCACGGCTTCCTGGTGCTGGGCTCGGTGTTCCTGGTGGTGACGGGTGGCGAGGCGCTCTACGCGGACATGGGCCACTTCGGGCGCAAGCCCATCGACCGGGCGTGGTTCGTCCTGGTGCTGCCGGCGCTGATGCTCAACTACCTGGGGCAGGGCGCGCTGCTGCTGCGCGACGCGAGCGCGGCGCGCAACCCGTTCTACCTGCTGGCGCCGGGCTGGGCGCTCTACCCGCTGGTGGTGCTGGCCACCGGGGCGGGCATCATCGCCTCGCAGGCGCTCATCTCCGGCGCGTTCTCGATTACCCGCCAGGCCATGCAGCTCGGCTACAGCCCGCGCATGGAGGTGGTGCACACGTCGGCGGAGGAGATGGGGCAGATATACCTGCCCGGCCTCAACTGGGTGCTGATGCTGGGCGTGGTGGCGCTGGTGCTGGGCTTCCGCTCGTCCAGCGCGCTGGCGGCGGCGTACGGCATCGCGGTGACGACGACGATGGCGATTACCACCATCCTCGCCTACATCGTGGCGCGCGAGCGGTGGGGCGTGAGCCGGGCGGTGGCCCTGCCGATTGCCGGCGTGTTCTTCCTGGTGGACATGTCCTTCTTCGGCGCCAACGCGGTGAAGATTGCCGACGGCGGCTGGCTCCCGCTGCTGATGGCGGTGGTCATCTTCACGCTGATGACGACGTGGAAGCGCGGGCGCGAAATCCTGGCGGGCAAGCTGCGCGCGGCGAGCATTCCGCTGAAGGAGCTGCTGGACAGCTTCGGGGACCACCCGCCGGTGCGGGTGCCGGGCACGGCCATCTTCATGACGGGCAACGCGGAGGGCACGCCGCCGGCGCTGCTGCACAACTTGAAGCACAACAAGGTGCTGCACGAGCAGGTGGTGCTGCTGACGATTGTCCCGGAAGAGGTGCCGCACGTGCCGGGCGGGGAGCGCGTGGAGGTGGAGCCGCTGGAGCAGGGCTTCGTGCGCGTGGTGGCGCGCTACGGCTTCATGGAGAACCCGAGCATTCCGGACGTGCTGAAGCGCTGCCGGGAGAAGGGGCTCCAGTTCCAGCTCATGGGCACGAGCTTCTTCCTGGGCCGGGAGACGCTGATTCCGACGAAGAAGCCGGGCATGGCGGTGTGGCGCGAGGCGCTGTTCTCATGGATGAGCCGCAACGCGCGCAGCGCCACGGCGTACTTCCGGATTCCTCCCAACCGCGTGGTGGAGCTGGGCAGCCAGGTGGAGCTGTGAGCGTGCGTCGAGTCCCGGCTTGCGCGGCCGGGGCACGCGCGAGAGGCTTCCGCCCGCTCGGGTGGGAGCCGTAGCGCAGCGGTTGTCGCGCCGGTCTGCTAAACCGGAGGACGCCGGTTCGAATCCGGCCGGTTTCCACCCGAGCGCTTGCGCCGCACGGCCGCGCGCGTCACGCTGACCCGGCTCGGGTGGGGCCGTAGCGCAGCGGTTGTCGCGCCGCCCTGTCAAGGCGGAGGACGCCGGTTCGAATCCGGTCGGTCCCATCCGGGCACTGCCTGTTGCGGCCCCCGTTGGAGCACGTCACGCTGGCCTCGCTCGGGCGGGGCCGTAGCGCAGCGGTTGTCGCGCCGCATTGCCAATGCGGAGGACGCTGGTTCGAATCCGGCCGACTTCCGCCCGGGCACCCGTCACGGCGCGGAGGGCGGATGAGGAAGGACGACGCGGTGGAGTCCTCGGACGCGGTGGAGCCCTCGGCGGAGGACGTGGCCCGGTGCCTGGACGTGCTGCGTGCGGTGGCCCGGCTCCCGGATGACCACCCGGTGCGACAGACGGTGGAGCGCGCCGCCACGCAGGTGCAGCGGGGCATGAAGAAGCGCCTGCGCCGGCAGCGCCACCGCGCCGTCAGCGAAGCGGACCGCACCACCGTGCAGGCGCTCCTGGACGCCCGGCGCGAGGAGAACGGCGTCCGCGACTTCTCCACGCCCCGCGAGTCCGAAGCACCCGCCCACGTCTCCCGCGCGCGGCGCTGCTACGTGTGCAAGCAGGGTTTCACCCAGCTCCACCCCGTCTACCTGTCCCTCTGTCCCGCGTGCGCGGAGCTCAGCGAGTCACGGCGGGGGCAGCACGTCTCCCTCGAAGGGCGCCGCGCCCTGGTGACGGGCGGCCGCGTGAAGGTGGGCTTCCACGTGGCGCTGCGGCTGTTGCGCGACGGCGCGCACGTGCACGTCACCTCGCGCTTTCCCCACGACGCCGCGCTGCGTTTCTCGCGCGAGCCCGACTTCGCGCAGTGGCGCGAGCGGCTCGTGCTCCATGAGCTGGATTTGCGCTTCCCGCAGCGCGTGCTCGCCTTCACCGAGCACCTGTGCGCGACGCAGCCGCACCTGGACATCCTCGTCAACAACGCGGCCCAGACGGTGCGCCTCTCTCCGGACCAGAGTGCCGCGCTGCTCGCCCACGAGCACGCGCTGTCCCGTGCGCTGGAGGCCCCGACACTGGCGCTCGTCCACGCATTGCCCGGCCTCGCGGCTCCGGAAGCACTGCCTGGAGCGGGCGCGCTGCTGCCCATCACCAGCCCCACGCCCCAGGCCCTGGACCTCCCGCCCGCCCGCGAGGAGGACAACGCCTGGGTGAAGCGGCTGGACGAGGTGCCACCGGTGGAGGTCCTCGAGGCGCAGCTGGTCAACGCCATCGCCCCGTTCCTGCTCAACGGCCGGCTGAAGCCGCTGCTGCTGCGCTCGCCCTTCCCGGACCGCTACATCGTCAACGTCTCGGCGGTGGAGGGCCAGTTCGAGCGCCGCGGCAAGACGGTCTTCCACCCGCACACCAACATGGCCAAGGCGGCGCTCAACATGATGACGCGCACCTGTGCCGAGGATTACGCCCGGGACGGCATCTACATGAACAGCGTGGACCCCGGCTGGGTCTCCAACGAGAACCCCGACTCCCGGCGCCGCCGCATGGAAGAAGAGGGCTTCTCCCCGCCCCTGGACGGCACCGACGCCGCCGCCCGCGTCTGCGAGCCCATCCTTCGTGGCCTCCAGGGGCAGCCCGTCCACGGCCGCTTCCTCAAGGACTTCCAGGACGCACCCTGGTAGCCGCAAGGCCCGTGCGCCACCGCTCTGCTTCCTGTGTCCTTGAGAGTGCGGACTTCGTGTGCCTCCAACCCGGAGTCACCTAAATCCCTGAATTCATTGGCGGACATTTGCCGGCCAACGGGTGGGCTTCACCCCAGTCCGAGCTTGACTCCCTGCGTCGGGTACGGCTCTTGTGCGCAGTGGAGCGAAATCCACCCAGCCGAGCCATGCTCGAATTTATGTCATCGACATAAATTTACCGGGTGGAAGCAACTCTTCGGACGTTCGGCCGAGAATTTTTCCGGGTAACAGAAAAAGTTCTGTACCACCGGAAGCTCCCTCGGTTACAAGGCGAGCAGGTGTCCCCCGACACCCCGTGTCCGAATAGAGGTCAGTCTCCATGCTCGACGCCGCCCCCATCGCCTCCGCTCCTTCGCTCGCCACCGTCGGCACCTCCACCGGTAACTGGACGCCGGCGCATGAGCCGCTGGGCACGCTGTCGGGCCTGGCTCCGCACACGGTGCTGGCGCACGCGGACCTGTACCCGCGCATCTGCGTCCGCGACCCGTACTACGCGCTGAAGGACGTGACGGTGATGGGCGAGGGCGAAGTCGTGGCGCGCATTCCGGTGCAGCAGGACCCGGACGCGGAGGCCATGCCCATCAGCCTGGCGGAGTCGGGGCGTCACCTGGCCATCCTCGGCTCGTGCGCGTCCGCGCTGATGGCGCCGAAGGACGGCCAGCACTTCTACCTGGCCTGCGGCGCGCGCGGTCAGTGGCTGCGCCCGGAGGCCATGGCCCGCTCCACCGAGCTGCTCTGGGGCCTGGCCCGCGCGCAGTTCACCGGCAAGCGCACCGCCACCGCGCAGACGCTGCTGTCGCTCGAGGACGGCACGCCGCTGTTCCGCCTGGAGGTGGACTACAACGTCCTCTCCGCCGCCGCCTTCACCCGCCTGTTCGGCACCGCGCGCCAGGAGATGCGCCGCGAGCCGCGCCGTGACGACGGCATCCAGCGCACCCCCGAGGAGTGGGCGAAGCTGCGCACCAACCCGTACAGCAAGCCGCTGGACCTGCGCGACTGGCGCGCGGACGGCGAGTCCCTCAACGCCACGCTCGGCCCCGTGACGCCGGACATGTGCAAGGGCCACTTCGCGCTGCACCCGGTGATGCCGGTGGCCATTGTCGCCAGCGGCATGACTCGCGTGGCCACCACGCTGCTGCGCCGCCTGGAGGGTGCGCCCTGGGCGCGCTGCCTCGCGAAGGACGTGCGCCTGTCCGCGGACAGCCTCGCGTTCGCCGGCCAGACGGTGACGTTCGGCGCGCACCGCCGCTCGCACCAGGGCGGCGAGCACACCTTCACCTGCCAGGCCTCGGTGGGTGAGCGCGTCGTCGCCGAGCTCGATGTGACGTACACCCGCGTGGACTGAAAGCGCCTGAGCGCTACTCCCACTGGATGTCGTAGTCCACGCGGTCGACGCCGTGCGCCCGTGCGCGCGCGCTCCCCTTCAAGCCCAGCACCTTCAGCGCGCCGGTGAGGATGCCCTCGTGATACGCGGGTGGCAGCATGTCCCGGCGTACGCGCAGCGTGCCGGACCTGGGCCCCGTGGTGAGGTACTCCCGGCTGCCGTAGGACACGGCGGCGCTGTAGCCCATCTGCGCGCCCGCGAAGAGCTTCTGCGGGTCACCCCGGGAGATGATGCCGAAGATGAGCATGCCCGGGCCGGTGGAGTAGCGCGTCACGCCCGTCTCACCGCACGCGTGGTAGACGGCGTTCTCCGGCCCCAGCGTGTCCTCCAGGACGTCCGCCGCGCGGTAGAGCAGCGTGAGGAAGTCCTGCACGGGGTACGAGCGCACCTCCCAATAGTCCGTCGCCAGCGCGCCCTCGCGCACCGCCTTCACGGCGGGCGGGCCGCCGTGCTGGTCGACGAGGTTGAACACCGTCTTGAAGAACAGCCCCCGCACCGTGTCGCCCTGCCTCGCGGCGGCGATGCGAGCGGCGAGCTCCGCCTTGTTGGACGGCATGCACCCACTCCTGCTCCCCGCCCTCGGCCCCGGAGGGAAGCGGCGGGAATCTAGCCGGACTGCCGGAACCTCACACCTCACACCTCGTCGAGCAACACCGGCGCGAAGCGCGCCGCGTCGCATGACGCCAGCACGTAATTGACCCCGGCCCGCGCTCCCGTGAAGCCCGCGGAGATGCCCTCCGCGTGCAGGTGTCCATAGACGCACACCTTGGGGCCGAAGGCTTCAATCGGCTCGCTGAAGGCGGTGGCCTTCTGGTTCGCGTACACGGGTGGAAAGTGCACCGCCACCACGCGCACCAGCGGGGTAGGGCTGGCCGCCTCCTTCTTCTTCGCGTCCTCGAAAGACGCCGCGAGCCGCCGCGTCTCGCGCTCCACGTAGCCCAGGTCCGCCGGCTCGTCGCCCATCTCCCCGCCGGGCATGGGCGGAGCCTCGGGGGCCGTCCACAGCCGGCTGCCCGCAATCACCCACGGGCCCATGACGACGGCGCTGTTGTGGAGGAAGCCCTCCAGCGTCTTGTACGGCTCCAGCAGCTTGCGCAGCTTGGATGCCGAGTCTCCCCACCAGTAGTCGTGGTTGCCGCGCACCAGCACCTTGCGCCCCGGCCTCGCGTCCAGCCACGCCAGGTCCTCCAGCACCTCGTGCGGCCGCGTGCCCCAGGAGATGTCGCCGGCCACGATGACCACGTCCTCCGGGCGCACCTTCTCGTCCCACGCGCGCTGGAGCGGGAGCGGATGCTCCGTCCACCCGAAGCGGTGCATGTCCTTCTGCCGCGTGGAGGGCAGGTGCGTGTCGCCAATTCCGAAGAGCCGCATGCACCTCCTCATAGCGGAAGCCTCCGTCCATGTCGGCACCGTCAAGCCTCCCGGCCTGGGCTCCGGAGGGGCGGCCCGCGCCTCATTCTTCCGTTCCCACGCCAAAAGGAGAGAAATACGATAAATATGTAATATTTGTTTACGCTGAGCCTGTCTCGGAATGGGGCAGTGCGACACGGAAGGGGCACCCGGAGGCTCTGGTCCGGGGGACGCGAGCGCCATATGGCCGTGATTCCGGTGGGTTGCGAGGCGGATTGGCCCGGGCTGCGGCCGATTTCCTGACTCGCGAGTGGAGCATCCATGCTCCACCTGGAGTCGGAAATTGAGGTTTTCCCAGGGAGAGCGCGGTTGGCACGCATGCTGCTCAAGGCGCGCCCCTGCGCCGCTCCCGGAAAGTGGGGGCGGACCGTGGAGCTGCCGTTCCCCCTCACAGGAGTTCCCATGCACCTGTTGCGCAAGACGCTCGCGGCCACCGCCGCGGCGATGGCCCTGACCGCCTGCGGCCCCCAGCCGGAGACGCCCGCCCCGGAGGCGCCCCCCACCTCCGAGACGCCGTCCACGGCGGCCCAGGACGCCGCCCGCGCGGTGGCGGATGCCGCCCGCCGCACCCCCGCGCAGCTCGACGCGCTGTTCGCCAAGGCCGCCGGTGAGTTCAACGTCCCGGTGAACCTGCTCAAGGCCATCTCCTACGCGGAGACGCGCTGGGAGTTCATCCACGGCGAGCAGGAGTTCGACGGCATCCCCTCCGCGCACGGTCTGCTGGCCCTGCGCGGGCACAACATCGCCGACGGCGCCGCCCTGGCCGGCGTCACGGAGGAGGCGGTGCGCACCGACGCGCTCGCCAACCTGCGCGCGGGCGCCGCGCTGCTGTCGAAGTACGCCACCGAGGCGGGCATCGACCGCGCGGACCTGGGCGCGTGGGCCCCGGCCGTCATCCGCCTGACGGACATCACCAGCCCCGACGCGCAGGCGAACTACATCCACAACGAGGTGTACGCCGCCCTGCGCGAGGGCGCCGGTGCCTTCACCCCCGAGGGCAAGGTCGCCGTCTCGCTGGAGCCCACCGCGGTGGACGCGAAGTTCACCCTGCCGAGCATGCGCGCCCTGGCCTCCGGCCCGGACTACGCGGCCTCCATCTGGCGGCCGTCGCCCAACTACAACTCGCGTCCGTCGGGCACGGACATCTCGATTATCGTCATCCACACCTGTGAGGGCTCGTACTCGAGCTGCTGGAGCTGGCTCACCAACTCCGCCTCGCAGGTCAGCGCGCACTACGTGGTGAACGAGAGCGGCAGCGAGATTTCGCAGCTCGTCAGCGAGGCCAACCGCGCCTGGCACGTGGGCGCCACCTATGACTGCAGCCTCAACGGCAGCGTCATGTGCGGCCTCAACGGCACCTCGGTGAACCACTTCTCCGTGGGCATCGAGCACGGCGGCTACGCCAGCCAGACGTCGTTCCCCACCGGCCAGATTGACGCCTCCGCGAAGCTGTCCTGCGACATCTCCCAGGGCCGCGGCATCGTCCGCGACAGCTACCACATCGTCGCGCACGGCCGCCTGCAGCCGGCCTCGCGCACGGACCCGGGTCCGAACTGGCCGTGGTCCACGTACATCAGCAAGGTGAAGAGCTACTGCGGTGACGGCGGCTCCACGGGCACCATCGTCGTGGACAGCAACAACGCCAACAACAACGCCGCCAACGCGCGCTTCTCCACGGTGGGCACGTGGACGGACGGCTACAGCGCCGGCTACTACGGCAGCGGCTACTACTACGCCGCCACCGAGGCCGTCTCCGAGCCGGCCGTCTTCGAGTTCTACCTGCCGGCGGCCGCCACGAAGACCATCGACGCGTGGTGGGTGCAGGGCACCAACCGCTCTCCGGCCGCGCCCTTCATCATCACCACGTCCTCGGGCAACGTGACGGTGACGGTGAACCAGCAGGCCAACGGCAGCAAGTGGAACACGCTGGGCACGTACAGCTTCCCCGCGGGCTGGAACAAGGTGCAGCTCAGCCGCTGGGCGGCCACGGGCTACGTCGTCATGGCGGACGCCATCCAGGTCCGCTGACATGACGATGCGGGGCCTCGAACGGATGCAGCGTTCCTGGCCGTGGCGGGCGCGGTGGCTCACCGCGCTCGCCGTGCTCGGCGTCGGGTGCTCCGGCCAGTGTGGCGGGGCGTCGTCCGGCGCCGGGCCGCTGTCGAAGGAAGAAGCCCGCGCCATTCCGGGCGTGGTGGCCTTCCTGTCGGAGCGGGCGGGGCAGAAGGACGTGTGGCTGGTGACTCCGGATGGGAAGGAGACGCAGGTAACGAAGGGCGAGGAGGACGAGTACCCCGGCCCGCCGTCACCGGACGGGAAGTCCCTGCTGGTGGTGGCCGTGCGTGAGCAGGGCGGGCTCCAGTTCCAGCAGCTGCGCGTGGTGCCGCTGGATGGAGGCAGGGCGCTGCAGCTGCACGTGCCCCGGGCGCGCGCGCGCAACGCGAGCTGGTCTCCGGACGGCACGTGGCTGGTGGCGGAGTCCGACGCGAAGGGCTTCAGCGACGTGGTGAAGCTCCAGCCGCGCGAGGGCACGGAGGAGGTGCCGCTGACGCAGGTGCCGCAGGGCTGCTTCGAGCCGTCGGTGTCGCCGGACGGGACGGAGGTGGCCTACGTGTGCAGCCGCGAGGGCGACCCGGAAATCTACGTGTCGCGCGCGGACGGGACGCAGGAGCGGCGCATCACCGCCTTCCACAAGGAGGACCGCTCGCCGCAGTGGAGCCCGGATGGGAAGTGGCTCCTGTTCATCAGCGACCGGCAGGGCCAGGACAAGCTCTACCTCGTGCGCTCGGACGGGTCGAACCTGCGGCCCGTGTCCGGAGCGGCGGTGGAGGGCGAGGAGCGCGAGGCGGCGTGGAGCCCGGACGGGCAGAAGCTGGTGTTCGTGAGCCGCCTGCCGGAGGGCCGGAGCCGCATCTGGGGGGTGCCCGCGGCCGGTGGCACGCCGGTGGCGGTGACGGACGGAACGCACCGCGACGACATGCCGGCGTGGAGCCCGGACGGGAAGTACCTGGCCTTCGTGTCCGAGCGCGAGGGCGACACGGACGTGTACCTGATGCGTGCGGACGGCACCGGGCAGACGCGGCTCACCACCGCGAAGGGCGCGGACTGGCTGCCGCGCTGGGTGGTACGGCGCTGACGCCGCACGGGCATCGCGCCGGGGCCGGAAAATCGGCCTCCGCGACGTTGCCGGTGCGGCGGCTCACGCGTCTTTGCCCGGCCTCGGTGAGTCCGGGCGCGAGCCGGAGGCGGGCTCCTCGCGCGGGGGGGCCACCGGCAGGCTGAAGCAGAACGCCGCGCCCTTGCCGGGCTCGCTCTCCACCCAGATGTGGCCGCCGTGCGCCTCGACGATGAGCCGGCTGATGTAGAGCCCCAGGCCCAGGCCCTTCTCGTCGGACGTGCGACCCTGCTTCGTGCGGTAGTACTTGTCGAAGATGTGCGCGGCGTCATCGGGCGCGAGCCCCGGCCCCTGGTCGCTCACGGACACCACCACCCCCCCGTCCTTCTCGCGGGCCCGCACCACCACCGGCAGCGGCGGCGGGCTGTACTTCGCCGCGTTGCCGAGCAGGTTGGCCATCACCCGCTCCAGCCGCGCCGGGTCCACCCACACCGTCGGTACCGTGCCCGCCACCTCCAGCCGGAAACGCTCGCGCAGGTCCGGCGGTACGTCGCGCTCCAACACCTCCTCCAGGAAGCGGACCAGGTCCTTCGGCTCGCGGCGCAGCGGCGCCCGCCTCGACTCCAGCCGCGAGCCCTCCAGCAGGTCCTCAATCATGGAGCTCATCCAGCCCACGCTGTGGAGGATGGCCTCGGTGAGTCCCTCCTCGCGTGACAGGTGTCGCGCGTGCAGGCCGCGTTGAAGGAGGCTCGCGCGCAGGTTGATGACCTGGAGCGGGCCGCGCAGGTCATGCGAGATGAGGCCCACGTACTCCTCGCGCAGCCGGTCCAGCTCGTAGCGCGTCGTCAAATCCTGGAAGCTGACCACCACGCCGCGAGTGCCGCCCGAGGGCCCTGGAATGGGCGCCGCCGTGGACAGCACGGGGACGGTGTGCCCGTCCGGCTGCACGATGAGGAACTCCTCCGGGCCCACCACCCGGCCCGTCACCGCCGCGCGCGTGGAGGGCAGCTCCGCCAGCTCCACGGTCCGCCCGTCCGGGTGGCGCAGGTGGGGCAGGTACTCGCTCTGCTTCACCGCCGGCTTCGCCCGGCCGTACAGCGCTTCCGCCACGCGGTTGCTCACCAGCGTGCCGGTCAGCGGGTCGATGAACATGACGCCCACGGGGGCGTGCTCCAGCACCACCTGCAGGAGGCTGCGCTGCACCTCTGCCTCCTCGTGGGCACGCTGCACGCCGGCGAGGTATCGCTCGCGCTCGGTGACGTCGCGGAGCAGGGCGAGCAGGCTCGTTCCCTCCGGGTCCGAGAGGAGGCTCAGCCGGACCTCCAGCTTCACCTCGGTGCCGTCCTTGCGCAGCCCGTGCAGGGAGCGCTCGTCGGGCGCGGCGGCCAGACGCCGTCCGCCGAAGAGTCCCTCCGGCACCAGCACCTCCACCTCGCGCCCGAGCAACTCCTCGCGACGGTAGCCGAACACGCGCTCCGCCTCCGCGTTGACGAAGCGCAACAGCCCGCGCGCGTCCACCGTCAGCACCGGGGCCGGCGTCGTCTCCAGCAGCCCGCGGTAGCGCGCCTCGGAGGACTCCAGCGCGGCGGTGGTCTGCCGGCGCTTCGCCTCGAGCACGTCCAGCGCCCGCGCCGCCAGCAGCACCAGCCCGGTGCCGCCCGCGCACACCACGGTGGCGAAGAGGGGCAGCTTCGCGTCGTGGTGGATGGCCCCCGCGCCGTACAGCAGCACCAGCGCCACGCCCAGGAGCAGCGGCCCCAGCATCGCCACCGGGACGAGCCTGCGCGCGAGGAACCCGCCCAGCGTGTCGCGGGTGACGCGCGCCACCAGTCCCTGCTCCGGCCGCGCGCACAGCGTCCCCAGACACAACAGCAGCAGCGCGAGCGAGGTGAGCAGCCCCATGCCCCGCTGCGCGAGGAGGAGATTGGGGCCTTCTCCCAGCAGCGGACCGAGCAGCAGGCCGTTGAAGCCGAGCAGCGCCAGCAGCATCGCCAGCACCGTGAGCGTGTCCCGCGTCATCCACTTCCGGCGGTTGCCCAGCAGCGCGAGCGCGAGGCCCAGCAGCAGCAGGCACACCGAAGTGAGCGACGAGGAGCGCCCCACCTGCGCGACGTCTTCTCCGAGCACCCTCGCGAGCAGCGAGTCCATGCCCTTGCGCATCCTCGTGCTGTCCTGGACGAGGCTCGCCGCGCCGATGGCCGTCATCGCCAGCGCGCAGGTGATGGACAGTGCCGAGCGCACGCGGGAGGCGCGGCGCGGCAGCCGCAGGCCCAGTGAGACTCCGCCGAGCATCAGTGCCAGGCTGCTCGGGGGCGGCGTGGCGGGGTAGCCGGCCATCATCGACTTCAGGACCGTCACGTTCCGCATGTGGCCCACCAGCGTCAGGACGCCGATGGCGGGGACTCCCAGCGCCGCGCACCAGGCCAGCGCGCGGACCGTGGCTGCGGTACGACTCTGGGGCCTGGCGGTCCTGCTGCTCATCCCTGGCGACTCCCGCAACGCGGTGCTCTTCCAGCCCTGGGGTCGGGCAGTGGCCCGGGTCCAGGAAGGGCCCGCTGCCGGCATGGGCGCCCCCGAAAAAGGCATGTGTCGCGCGCGGGCGTGCGGCATCGGCCAGCGGGGCAGGGCGTCGGTGGCCCGGCTCGGTGGAGGGTGGCCGCGTCGGACGCGTGTGAGCCTTCAGGCCCGCGAGCGCCGGCGCAGGCCGTGTGCCGCCCGCGACAGCAGGCTCCGCGCGCCCATGCCGAGCAGCAGCCCACCCACCGACAGCAATATCGCCTCCCCGGTGCCCACGCCCGGATACAGGCCGAGGATGGGCAGGCCGAGTGGACCGAGGATGAGCCACAGCCCCGGCACCGCGAGCCCCAGCGCCAGCAGCGACATGCGCAGGGCCCGCCCGATGTCACGAAGCGCGCCGAAGCACATCCAGCCGGCGATGAAGCCGTTCAGGCCCGGCGCGAGGAACAGCGCGAGGAGGGTGCCCACCATGGCCCAGAGGGAGGCCATGGCGTTCTCCCGCTCGAAGCGGTCCGTCGGGAGCCACCGGCCGGGCCGGCGGTGGGAGGGACGCGTGCGCTCGTGCTTGCGCACCGGGAGGTGCGCGTAGCCCCGCATGACGTGTCGCTCCATGGCGCCGCACCTCCGTCGCGAAGGTGGGCGCGGCCCGTATCCGAGGCTTGCGAGCCTGCGGCGTCCGGTCGTGGAGCAGGGGAGCGGGCGTCGGTCCGGCTCCTCGATATCGCGAGGCGTGTCGCTGGCGCCGGGACGACATGGCCGTTCCCGGCACCCACCGTCACGGAGGCGGGTAGTTGCCCGGGTAGACGGTGAGGAACAGTCCCCAGCCGGGCGCGACGCCGACGTTGCGTGGCACATAGCCGTCCGCGCCGTCCACGCTCAGGCGGTACGTCTCCGCGTCCGCGCCGTTGTGGACGTAGAGGAACAGGCCATCCGCGTCGGTGCCGCCCTGGGTGACGGAGCTGAAGTCCGTCGAGGGGTAGTAGATGCGGTCGGCCCGGTCATCGCGGTCGAGCGTCACGCGCGCGCCCGCCACCGGCCGCCCGTCCATGTCCACCACGCGGCCGAGCACGAAGCCCGCGTCGCGCAGCGTGGCGGCCTTGTCGCCCGTGTGCCCGCGCAGGCGCGCCTCGCCCACGGCGGCGGAGAGCGCGTCGTGGAAGGCCTCCGGCAGCGCCCAGGCGCGCACGTCGACGAGGTCCACGCGTGGCCGCGCGCCGGTGAAGGCGGTGTCGTAGACGACGGAGGCCGTGTGCACGAAGCCCGGCGCGGCGATGCCCACCGCCACGCTCTGGTGCACCTCGCGCACCGGAACCTCGTCCACGCTGAACGCGCCGTTCGCGGACAGCGCGCCAGTGCCGAGGCTGGCATTCGCGTCACTGACGGACAGGCGCAGCGGCTCCTCGATGGAGATGGGCACGCCGTCCAGCGAGGGAATCGGCTGTCCCCGGGATTGGAGCAGGCGCGCGGCCTCGGGCAGCACGTCCGCACGGCCGCTGACGCGGATGCGGAGGTTGTCCAGGTCCACCGCCTCGGCATCCTCGGTGCGGACGCCAGGGTCCGGTGACGCACCGCTGGAGCCACAGCCCGACGCGAGCCCCAGCAGGACACAGATGGCAATCAGGATAGGGCGCTTCATCGGCCAGAAACTCTTCACGGCCTCCCACGGCGGCAATCCACCCCGTCCGCCGTCCGTCCCCTGTCCGACGCCGCGTCGAACATGCAACGCATGAAGCGAGACACCGGGCGGTCCTCCTGTCCGGCTCGGACAGGAGGACTCGCCCGGTGTCGGGAATCCATCAACCTGGAGGCGTCACCGCCGCGCCGCGTTCAACTCCGCCGCGCGGCGGCGGGTGATTCAGCGCCAGCCGCCGTTGCCGCCGCTGCTCTTGCCGGAGCGCCCGCGGCCACCCGGCGTCGAGCCGGAGGAGGAGCTGTTGCTGGAGCCCGAGTTGCTGTTGCCCCAACCGCTGTTGCCGCTGGAGCTCCGGCTGCTGCCACCGCTGTCCCAGCCGCTGCCGCTGCTGCTGCCCCGGCTGCCGGAGCTGCCGCGCCCCGACGGCGGGTTGGAGCTGCCGCTCCCGCTGGAGCTGCCACTGGAGCCGCTGGAGTTGCCCCAGCCCCGCCCGGAGTTGCCGCTGCCCGAGCTGCCACCAGAGCTGCCACCGGAGTTGCCGCCGTAGCCGCCACCGCTGTTGCCATTGCCGGAGCTGCCGCCACCGGAGTTGCCCCAGCCACCACCCGAGTTGCCGCCCGAGTTGCCATTGCCCGAGTTGCCATGGCCGGAGTTGCCGTTGCCGGAGTTGCCGCCGTAGCCACCGCCGCTGTTGCCGTTGCCGGAGCTGCCGCCACCGGAGTTGCCGTAGCCGCCGCCGTTGTTGCCATGGCCGGAGTTGCCACGGTCGTCGTCGTCACGGTCGTAGCCACCGCCGTTGCCCCGGCCACCGCCGCGGCCCGGGGGCGGGCCACCGTAGCCACCATTGCCGGAGTTGCCGTTGCCGCTGTTGCCCCAGCCGCCGCCGTTGTTGCCGTTGCCGGAGTTGCCGCCGTAGCCACCGCCGTTGCCGGAGTTGCCGTTGCCCCCGTTGTTGTAGCCGCCGCCGCTGTTGCCACCGTTGTTGTAGCCGCCACCGGAGTGGCTGCCGCCGTTGCCCCACGGGCCGTTGTTGCTGCCGCGCGGAGGCGCGTTGCCGTAGCCGGTGCCGGACGGCGGCGGGTTGCGGCCGTAGGAGGTGCCACCGCTGTTGTAGCTGGACGCACGCGACGGAGCGCGCGAGGCGCCCACGTAGCTGTACACCGGCGAGGCCCGGTGCGTCCGGTCCCACACGTAGCCGCGGTTGCGCTCGTAGCGGTAGCCGCCGCTGGAGCTCGGGTAGTAGTCGTGCGAGTGGCGCCCGTGCAGGCTGCAGTAACCGCTGCCGCCGAAAATCGGGTGGTAGTCCCAGTACCAGACCACCGACGGGCCCCGGTAGTAATACACGTTGTCCGTGTACGTGTAGTACGTCGACACCGGCCGGTAGTCGTGCACGTGCACGTGCACGTCCGAGCACCACCCGCCGCCGTACTCGTCGGGAACCGGATGGTCACCCGAGTAGCTGTAGTCCACCTCGACCGTCCGGTAGGTCCGGTACGGCCCGTCGTGGACGTGGGCAACACAGCCGGTCCCCATCATCAGGGCGAGCGGAACGGTGAGTGCGAGCAGGCGGCGCATGTGAGGAATCTCCTGGGCAAAGTGGAGCGGCAGGCCCTCCACTTTCGCGACCACACGGAAGGAGACGGGGCGAGGCGCCGAAAATTCACACCGGAGAACGCTCCCCGGTTGATCGCCCCCGCCGGGGGCGTTTTCCCCTCCCAGGATACCCTCTGCCGTCCTCTGGTGGACACTGCCCCGGTTGGTATAGGTGGAAATGTGGGTGGCCCCGAGCCGGGTGGACTGGCCGGCTGCCGAGCAAGGAGCGCGGAACATGGCGGAGATGGACTTCGGACGAGGCGCGGGCGCGCTCTGCCCGACTCACCCCGAGCGGGCGGCGTCGCGCACCTGCATGCGCTGCGGCAACTTCATGTGCGAGGTGTGCAGCGAGTCCGGCACCCAGGCCATGTGCCCCACCTGCCGCCAGCGTGCCGGGCTCGACGCGCCGCCCTTCGCGCTGAGCCGTGACAACTGGAGCGTCGGCGCGCTGCTGGAGACGTGCTGGGAGGCCTTCACGCGCGAGTGGGTGATGATTACCGTCGGCGTGCTCATCACCATCGCTGGCAGCTTCGCGGGCGGCCTCGTCTCGCAGGTGCTCAGCTTCATGGGCGGGCTGTCGGACCGCTGGGCCATCAGAATCACGTTCATGGTCGCCGGGTTCGTGCTGTCCTCGGTGGTGCAGGGCCTGGTGGCCCTGGGCTTCCTGCGGATGCTGTTCGACGTGCTCGAGGGCCGGCGCGCGGACCTGGCGCGGATGTTCACCCAGTTCCACAAGGCCGTCCCGTACCTGCTCACCACGCTGCTCACCTACGCGGTGGTGTTTCCTCTCTTCATGCTCATCCTCGGCGGCGCGCTGGGCGCGGCGGCCCTCACGGGCGGGCTCGACCTGCTCCGGAGCGCGGACTGGATGGGGGCGAACGGAGGGAATGACCCCTCGGCGGAGCTGATTCGCGTCCTCGGGTCGCTGGGCCCCAGCATCGTGTCGATGGTGCTCGTGGGCGGCGGGCTCACCATCTTCCCGGGCCTGTGGCTGACGACGCCGCTGGCGCTGGTACAGGCGGAGCTGGCCCGGAGCGAGGACCCGCGGCCCCTCGAGACGCTGCGCCGCTGCTTCACCTACTCACGCGGACAGCGCCTGCCCATCCTGGGCATCCTGCTGCTCGGCGGCTTCATCGCGTTGGCGGGCTTCATCGCGTGCTGCGTGGGCGTGCTCCCCGCCGCGGGCCTCGTCCAGCTCCTGATTGCCGGTCTCTACCTGACGCTCAGCAACGGCGTGGAAGAGGGCTGAGCGCGGGAGGCAGGGACTTCAGTGCACCAGCCGCTCGGGGGAGCCCGAGCGCGGCGCGGCGGACTTCCCCAGGCACGCGAGGATGTGCTCGCGGTACTCGGAGAGCTCGCGCAGGCCGCACAGCATCCAGCGGCCGCCGATGACCAGCGTGGGCACGCCGCGCACGCCGCGGTTGGCCGCGTCGCGGTGCTCGTCGAGGATGAGCCGGCGCGTCTCCTCCGAGCGGAACGCCGCGGAGAACTCGTTCATCGCCAGGCCCACGCGCGACGCGAGCTCGAACACCACGTCCGTGCGCGCCACGTTGATGCCCTGCTCCAGCGCCGCGCGCTGCATGGACTTCGCGAGGAACGCGCGCGCCTGCGGGCCCTGGAGCCGCGCCGCCTCGAGCGCCGCCAGCGCCGGCACGCTGGTGCGCGGAGGATCTCCACCCAGCCACAGGTCAGTGGACAACAGTCGCGCGGCGGGGTCCGCCTCGCGCTGCGCGCGCTGCACCTCTTCCACCAGGCCGCGCTTCTCGCGCTCCGTGGGCAGGGCGTCGTGGAGGCGCAGCGGATACGGCCTGACGCTCCAGCGGATGGCCTCGCCGAACTCCTGGCGCAGCACGTCCAGGCGCGCGTCGGCGAGGTAGCACCAGGCACAGAGCACATCCTGGTAGACGATGATCTGCAGCGGCTTGTGCAGCGTTTTCATGGAGGGGCGCCAGATTAGAAGGCTCTCCACGCCGCTGCCAACTCCCGAGGACAACCCGCCGCGAAGTGCATTCCTGTGTTCCTGAGGAGCATGCAAGGTGCCTTGCCCTGAAGGCTCGCCTGCTGCCAGGCGTGCGGGCAGCCTCGCACGCCCAGGAGACAGCGGGCCTTTTTGTGACTCACCCCTCGCGCGCGCGCAGCCCGCCCGCCTTCTCCTCGGCGTAGACCAGCGCGTGGTCGATGATGGCCCCGGCGATGTCCTGCCCCGTGGCTCCCTCCAGTCCCTCGAAGCCCGGGCTGGAGTTGATTTCCATCAGCCGGGGCCCGGCGCGGCCCTCCAGCATGTCCACGCCCGCCACCTCCAGCCCGAGCACGCGCGCCGCCTGCACCGCCGCCTCCACGTACGCCCTGGGAAGCTCGATTGCCTGCCCCTCGCCGCCGCGGTGGATGTTGGAGCGGAACTCGCCCTTCTTCGCCTTGCGGCGCATGGCGCCCACCACCTGGTTGCCCACCACCAGCGCTCGCACGTCGCGCCCCTCGCTCTCCGCCACGAACTCCTGGAGGACGATTTCCTGCCCGAGGTCCCAGAACGTATCCAGGATGGTCTGCACCTCCGGCAGCGTGTGGGCAATCATCACGCCCACGCCCTGGGTGCCCTTGATGAGCTTGATGATGACGGGCAGCCCGCCCACCTCGTCCACCAGCCGGCGCACGTTGCTGCGGTCATGCGCCATGACGGTGCGGGGGATGTCCAGCCCCGCGCGCGCCAGGAACTGCAGCGCGCGCAGCTTGTCGCGGCTCCGGGCAATCGACGTGGGCGGGTTGAGGACGGGCACGCCCATCATCTCGAAGTGGTTCACCACCGCCAGGCCGTAGGCCGTAATCGACGCGCCGATGCGCGGCACCACCACGTCCACGCCGCGCACCTCCACACCGCGGTACGTCATGCGCGGCTTGCCCTGGGCCAGCAGCAGGCAGCAGCGCAGTGTGTCGAACACGAGCGGCCGGTGGCCCCGCTCCTTCACGGCCTCCACCAGCCGGCGGGTGGAGTAGAGAGACCTCTTGCGGGAGAGAATGGCCACCGTCTTCTTCGCGCGCGGGCGGCGGGGCGCTCGCGCGGGACGCTCGGGCGCCTGGGTCCCAGGCAGGGCCGGGGCCTTCTTCGACTTCGCTTTGCGGGGAGACATGGGCGGGGCGCGGGAGCCTAGCACCGTCCCACCCGACAGGGCGGGCCGAGTGGGTGCCGTTTGCTATCCTTCCGTCAGATGAGTTCCCCCCCTCAGCACCCTGATGACATCCACACCAGTCCCGGCGACATCGGGCAGGAACTGACCGGCTCCCCGCTCCTGGGGGAGACCCTCGTGGTGGACCCCCGCACCACGGTGAAGCTCCACAAGTGTCGCCTCTCCGTCTCTTCCGGCCCCGACACCGGCCGCTCCGTCGTGAGTGACAAGGAGCGCCTGCGCTGCGGCGCCCACCCCGGCAATGACCTCGTCCTCGTGGAGGACCGCACCGCCAGCCGCCACCACTTCGAAATCCAGTTCACCGAGCGCGGCTATCTCCTGGTGGACCTGGGCTCCACCAACGGCACGTTCCTCGACGGGCGGCGAATCGAACGCGCCTACCTGTCACCCGGCTCGCAGATTCGCGCCGGCTCCTCGCTGCTGACCTTCGCGCCGCTGGACGAGGAGGTCACCATCGAGCCGGACCGCGACAGCGAGCTGTGCGGCATGGTGGGGCAGAGCGTGAAGATGCGGCAGATATTCGGCCTCATCAAGAAGATCGCCCCGCTGGACGTGTCCGTCATCATCCAGGGCGAGACGGGCACCGGAAAGGAGCTGGTGGCGCGCGCCATCCACGAGCTGTCCGGCCGCAAGCAGGGCCCCATGGAGGTGCTGGACTGCGGCGCCATTCCGCCCAACCTCATCGAGAGCGAGCTGTTCGGCCACGAGAAGGGCGCCTTCACCGGCGCGGTGGCCGGCCGCCCCGGCGCCTTCGAGCGCGCTCACGGCGGCACCATCTTCCTCGACGAACTGGGCGAGCTGCGCCTCGACCTCCAGCCCAAGCTGCTGCGCGTGCTGGAGAACCGCGAGGTGCGGCGCGTGGGCGGCAACGACGTCATCGAGGTGGACTGCCGCGTCATCGCCGCCACCAACCGGGACCTGGTGAAGGAGATTCAGGCGGGCAACTTCCGCGAGGACCTCTACTTCCGCCTCTCCGTCATCACCGTGCAGCTCCCGCCGCTGCGCCAGCGCCGCGACGACATCCCGCTCATCCTCAAGCGCGCGCTCGCGGACCCGGAAGTCGTCGGCAAGCACGGCAAGAAGCGCTTCTCCGCGGAGGCCCTGGGCCTGCTGATGTCCTACGCGTGGCCGGGCAACGTGCGCGAGCTGATGAATGTGCTGTCGCACGTGCTGACCTTCAGCGAGGGCGAGGAAGTCCTCCCCGCGCACCTGCCGCCGCGCGTGCGTGGCCAGGCCCGTGAAGGTCCGCTGCCCTTCAACGAGCACCTCTCCTTCAAGGACGCGAAGGAGCAGCTCCTGGAGAACTTCGAGCGCGAGTACGTCACCAGCGTCCTGACTCGCTGCGAGGGCAATCTCTCTCGCGCCGCTCGCGAGAGCGGCCTCCACCGCAAGTCCATCGAGCGTCTGGTGAAGAAGTACCAGCTCGATACCAAGGGCATGAAGCCGCGGTAGGGCGCGTCGGCCGCGAAGTCCCAGCGGCCTGAAGCCGCGCCGGGCCCCGAAGCTCCAGGGGCCCGGTTCCGCGTTGTGTCCCGAAGCCCCTGGGGCCTGAATCCGCTCCGGGGCCGAAGCCCCTGCTGGCCAAATGGAGCCTGTGCGCCGCGTCAGGCTTTACGCTCCAGGCTCGAGCGACGCCGGGGCCCGAGCCATCTGTTGGCCACCGGAAACCGGAATGACATATCAGCTCGGCCCGAGCCTGAACGCTGCATCAGGTTTCCTGCTCCCCTGCCGGCTCTTCTGTCCTGCAGCCGACACGCACGTATGACTGGAGGGCGCTCTGAGGCGCGGGCCGCCGTGTCTCGTCAAGTTGACGGATGCCCGATTGGAATTGAATCCTCGGAACATAAGCCTTGTCATGAATTCATTTCGTCGGCGAGGAGGGGGCGAATCCGGACAGGCGATGGTCGAGTCCGCCCTCACGTTGCCGTTGATGGTGTTCCTCATCCTGGGATTGCTTCAACTGTTCCTGATGATGCAGGGGCGCCTGATGGCGGAGTACGCCGCGTTCCGCGCCACGCGCGTGGGCAGCGTCCGCCATGGTGACTGCGAGGCGATGACCCACGCGGCCATCCTCGCGCTGATGCCCAGCTACTACTCGTTCCTGGGCGGACCCGGGGGGACGCCCGCGCAGAAGCTCGCCAACGCCTTCGCCGCCCGCAAAGACAACCGGTACGACGGTGGCCCCGGCCGCTCCAACCGCGTCCTCATGCCGGATGGCAATCACACGGAGTCCATCGTGTGGATCATCCGCGACAGCCCGCTGGCCGCCGGGGTGCCGCGCGAGGACGAGCACTTCGACCAATGGGATGCCGGCGTCGTCCGGCTGGAGACGCGGCTGGTCTACTGGTTCCCGCTGAAGATTCCCTTCGCCAACTGGGTCATCGCCCGGCTGACGCTCGCGCGTTGGGGTTGGCGCGACTACACGGGCCAGAACCCGCTGATGCCGCCGGAGAAGGCGCGGTGGACCCAGGGCCCGGAGACCCTGGGCCTGGAGGGGCTCATCCGCGACGAGACGCTGCGGCGAATCAGTGCCGAGCAGTACGTCATCCCCATCCACGCCTCCGCTTCCCTGCGGATGATGACACCCGTGCAGCGGCGCTTCTTCCTCACGCAGAACTGTCCCCCCGCTCCCGAGGCCCTATGAATCGGCTGCCTCTCCTCCGACGCGGACAGACGCTGGTGCTGTTCGCCCTGACGATGCTGCTGCTCACCCTGCTGGTGACGCTGACGCTGTCACTGGGCATGAAGGTGAAGGAGAAGATGGAGGTCCAGGCGGCCGCGGACGCGGCGGCCTACAGCCAGGCCGCGCAGACGGCTCGCGTCTTCAACGAGATGGCGCTGATGAGCCGGGCGCAGATTGGCCACCTCGTGTCGCAGGCCGCGGTGCAGAGCCTCATCGACTGGAGCAGTTACTACCGCGCACAGGTGGGCGCCACGCGCAACGCGTACACCATCGCGATGATTCCATACATCGTGCTGCTGCCGTGCTGCATCCCCTACTCGGGCTGCACGAGCTTCTGCAGTTGTGCCGTCCGGGCCATCCGCGACATCAGCAAAAGCCAGAACGCCCTGCAGCGGTATGAGCGCACGGAGATTGCCCCGCAGTGGGACCAACTGGAGCGCCCCGCCGCGATGCGCTCGCTGCGGTTGTCTCGCGCCGCGCAGCAGATGTTCATGCTGGGGCACGCCGTGGAGTACGGACGGCTGCTGCTGGAATTGAGGAACCAGTCGGCCGCGGACCGCATCGCGCGGAACGCCGGCGCGGGCAGCCCGTGGGCCAAGGAGTGGCACGTGGACGGCAACGGCACGACGCTGCGCGAGGCCACGCCCTACCTGGGGGCCATCTCCTGGCCCAACCTCACCAATGCCCACGCCGTCTACGCGGCCATGGGCAGCCGCGGCCACAGCTTCGTCGCCAACCGCGGCCTCTTCCCCACCGACGACTGGCTCGTCACCGCGGGCATCCAGCGGCGCCTGACGCCGCCGGACACCGTCTTCATCCAGGGAGACGGCAGCACGTACTGGTCCATGTCGCAGACGCACGGCACGTTCCTGGGCACGCGGGACACCTACTCCATCGCGGATGACCACGGCCTCAGCTTCGTCACCTTCAATCGCGGCCAGGCGCCTTGCCCCACGACGTCCTTCGGCGTCGGTGTCGCGACGTCGGTGCTGCAGTCCACGGATGCCTCGGACACCCGGGACCGGCACTCCTGGTCCCCGCGCCTCGGCGGAGCCGACATGGAGCCCGCGCAGCAGCGCCACACGCTGTCCACGTGCTTCGGCGTGGGCAATGTGAATTGCCCGTCCGTGTGGCCCAGCTTCATCGACTACAACCCCATCCGCGTCAACGACAGCGGCGACGCGTGGGGACAGCCCAAGAACTTCGCCGTCATCCAGCGCGACTACTCGGCGCGCGGCAACCGGGCGGACCCGTGGAACCTGTTCTTCCGCTTCCGCTTCTCCGGCAACTCCAACACCGGCTTCGACAACCGGGGCATCGTGCTGGGGCCCGCTGGTGGCGGGCTCGACATCAGCCGGCAGACGGCCGTCTCCACGGGCATCGCCTACTACCACCGCAGAGACCACTGGCGCGAGCCGCCCAACCTGCTCAACCCCTACTGGCGCGCGACGTTGGTGCCCGCCACCGTGGATGACAGCGGCCGCGACGACCTGGTGGACGAACTGCGCGACGCGGACGCGAGCTGGGCCGCGGACGCCTACGAGGCCCTGGTCGGCCAGGGCTACAAGGGAGGGCCCTGAGCATGGTGGACACTTCCATGCGCGCGCGCGGGCGGGGACAGGCCACGGTGGAGATGGCGCTGGGCCTGCTCGTCTTCGTCACCGTGCTCATCTTCGCCATCCACTTCGCGGAAATCTCCTTCCTCTCCGTGAAGGTGACGGAGGCGGCCCACTCCGCGATGCTGGACGCCACCGGCCGCAAGCTGCACGAGTGGCCCCACGACTCGGGCCCGTCCCGTGACGCGGCGGCCGTCTCGGGCCAGGAGGCCACGGCGCGCTACCGCGACTTCGACAGCCGCACCTCCACCAACGGCTCGGGCGTCATCACCCTGGCGTTCACCCGCACCAACGGCATGACGGTGGAGTGCCGAGATGGCGGCCCCACGTTCAATCCCCATCCCGTCTTCACCACCGTGGCCTATAGCGACGGCGGCGGCATCTCGTGCACGGCGCAGGCGGACCTGACGCCCATCCGGATTCCGCAGCGCTACGTGGAGGACGGCACGGCGGGGAACGACAAGGGCTTCTTCCACGAGGAGCACTACGCCATGCGGCCCATCCGCGTGTGCGCCATGGGCCGCGCGGGGCCCGGCGGCAACTGCCAGGGCCGCCTCACCAGCATGCTGGACGACTGGGGCCTCACCGGCCCCGACGAGTCCGGCATGTGCCCCATCATCCCGGACATTCCCGCGCCGTGCCCCATGAACGTGCCGTACTGGAACATGGCCGCGAGCGTCTACGGCGTCAGCCTCATGGTGAATGCCTTCGGGCCGGACTTCTCCGGCAGCATGCTCGCGCAGCGAATCGTTGGCGGGCTGCCGCTGCCGTTCTTCTTCGGCGCGGAGAACATGTTCTGGATGAGCGCCATGGGCGAGGAGGCCGCCTTCGGCCAGCCGCTCCCCGCGGACTCCATGGGCGGCCTGTCCACCATGGGCTTCAAGGGCTGGCCCACTTCGCCCGGTCTGCTGCCTCCTGGCCTCAACTGGCAGGCCATTCCCTATCCCATGGCGTATGCCCGTCGTGACGGGTGCTTCCTCGGGAACAAGTGTCCTTGATGCCATCCCTGCTGCTGTGGCTGATGCTCGCGGCGACTCCGTCCGTCGCGCCGACTCCTCCTCCCGCCGCCGTCGCGCCGGACGCGGGCACGCCTTCGCGGAAGCCTCCGTTCCGCTGGGACGTGCCGGGGGTGATGGCCTGGGTGGAGTCCCCGGGGATTCAGGTGTCCGACGGCGTGCCCATGCACCTGCAGGTGGCCCGCTCCAGCGAGCCGATGGACAGGCTCATCCAACACTTCGCGGACAGCTTCCGCGCGGCGGGCTTCTTCATCTCCACGTCGCCGCGGGCGCTCACTTCTCCCGTCGCCGAGCCGATGCTCACCGCGCTGGATACGGAGAAGCTCACGGCCTACACCGTCATCTTCCAGCCCAACCCGGACAAGACGGTGACGCTCATCCTCGGCACGTCCGACGTGTCCCGGTACAACCCGGGCAATCTCCCGAAGCTGGACTGGGCGCCGGTGATGGCGGGCGCGGAGCAGGTGACGCGCTCCAACGTGGAGGGCGCGCAGATGGCCCTGTACGCCGTGAAGGCCACGCCCGAGCAGGTGCGGGAGTTCTACCGCTTGGAGCTGGGACGCGCGGGCTTCGTCGAGGACCCGGACGCGCCCGGCACCTACCAGCGCGGCACGGAGTTGCTGCGCATCACCACGAATCCCGACGGCGACACGCTGATGGTGGGGCTCAGCCGCAAGCTGGGCGTGGCGCCGCGCTGAGCCAGTCCGTTGGAGTAGAGCCCGCGGCGCAAGTCTGGCTTTGCGCCGCGCTGAGCCAGTCAGCCGATGCAGAGCCTGCGGGCTACTGCTTCGGCTTGAGGTCGCACTTCTTCATGCAGCGCTCCATCGACTGGGCGCAGCGCGAGGTGCACTTGCGGTCGTCCGGCTTGCACTGCTTCATGCAGCGGGAGATGGGCTCCTGACACTTCGACGCGCACTGCATCGCCTTGGCGTCGTACTGCGGCAGCGCGATTTCGTTCCCGTCCTCGTCCTTCACGGGCGGAGGGTTGCCACGCTTTCCCTGCGCGATGGCCGGCGCGCCCTCGCCCGCCGGGGACGCCTCCGCGGGGGCGGAACCGGACAGCATCAGGACGGCCAGCGGCAGGAGCAGCAGTCGGAGATGCCTCATGGCAGCGCCTCGGAGGAGGTAGGCCAGACGGCGGAGCGAGCCCCGCCAGGGTGGACGACCAAGCATAAACCGGAACCCGAGCGCATTGAAGGCACCGAGGGAGCATGTTACGGCCGCTCTCGACATGAGCGACACGCCCTCGAAAGAGAAGGACTACAAGGACAGCGTCAACCTGCCCCGCACGGAGTTCCCCATGAAGGGGAACCTCGCGCAGCTCGAGCCTCGCATGCTCGGCTGGTGGGCGGAGCGGGGCATCTGGCACAAGATTCTGGAGCGCAACGCCAACGCCGAGCGCTTCGTGCTGCCCGACGGCCCGCCGTACGCCAACGGCCACCTGCACGCCGGCCACGCGCTCAACCGCGTCCTCAAGGACATCGTCGTCAAGTACCGCAACATGTCCGGGCGGCTGTGCGACTTCATCCCCGGCTGGGACACGCACGGCCTGCCGATTGAGCAGGCGGTGGAGAAGCGCCTCAAGGACAAGAAGGTGGACAAGCGCACCCTGTCGCGCGACGCCTTCCTGGAGGCCTGCCGCGCCTACGCGCTGGAGTTCATCGAAATCCAGAAGGGCGAGGCCCAGCGCATGGGCACCTTCGCGTCGTGGGACAAACCCTACAAGACGCTCGACTTCCCCTACGAGGCACAGGAGATCCGCGAGCTCGCCAACTTCGCGCGGCGGGACATGCTCTACCGCCGCAAGAAGCCCGTGTACTGGTGCCTCACCGACCAGACCGCGCTCGCCGAGGCGGAAGTCGAGTACGAGGACCACGAGTCCCCATCCGTCTACGTGGCCTTCAGGGCTGGCCCCGAAGTGGCCGACAAGCTTCCCGCGCTGAAGGGGAAGGACGTCGCGTACGTCATCTGGACCACCACGCCGTGGACGCTGCCGGCCAACCTGGCCATCGCCGTCAACCCGGAGTTCGAGTACGTCCTCTACCAGCTCGGCTCGCGCGTCATCTGCGTGGCCAAGGACCTGCTGCCCAAGGTGCTGGCGGAGGTGAAGGCGGACGAGCTGGCGGTGAAGCACGTGGAGCTGCCCGGCGGTGAAGTCTCGGCGGCGGCGCTGGTGGACCCGTCCCGCATCGTCGGCTACGTGCGTGGCGAGGAATTGGAGCACCTGACGTACCAGCACCCGTTCTACGAGCGGCGCGGGCGGTTGCTCCTCGGCGAGCACGTCACGTTGGAGGCTGGTACGGGCCTCGTGCACACGGCGCCGGGCCACGGCCAGGAGGACTACGAGGTCGGCCTGAAGTACGGGCTCGACATCTACAACCCGGTGCGTCCGGACGGCCGTTACGACGACACGGTGGGCGAGCTGCTCGCGGGGAAGAAGGTCTTCGAGGCCAACCCGCTCGTCATCGGCCTGCTGGTGGAGAAGGGCGTCCTGCTCAATGACAGCAAGGACACGGTGAAGCACAGCTATCCGCACTGCTGGCGCTGCCACAACCCCATCATCCTCAGTGCGACGTACCAGTGGTTCATCCCGCTGGACAAGCCGTTCCGCGGCGAGAAGACGTTCCGCCAGGCGGTGCTGGACGAGGTGGACAAGGTGCAGTGGGTGCCCTCGTGGGGGCACAGCCGCATCCGCGGCATGCTGGAGACGCGGCCGGACTGGACCATCAGCCGCCAGCGCACGTGGGGCGTGCCCATCTGCATCGCCTACTGCGAGGGCTGCGAGGAGGCGGTGGTGTCTCCCGAGCTGATGGACCGGGTGGCGGACCGCGTGGAGACGGAGGGCGTGGGCGTCTGGTACCGCACGCCGGTGAAGGAGTTCCTGCCCGCGGACTTCAAGTGCCCGCGCTGCGGCAAGACGGAGTTCCGCCGCGAGACGGACATCCTCGACGTGTGGTTCGACTCGGCGTGCATGTTCTCCGCGGTGCTGGAGAAGCGGCAGCGCATTCCGGCGGACCTCTTCCTGGAGGGCAGTGACCAGCACCGTGGCTGGTTCCACTCGTCCATCCTGGTGGCGGTGGGCACGCGCGACATGTCGCCCTACAAGGCCTGCCTCACGCACGGCTTCGTAGTGGACGGCAAGGGCGAGAAGATGTCGAAGAGCGTGGGCAACGTCGTCGCGCCGGAGAAAATCATCACGCAGTACGGCGCGGAGGTGCTGCGCCTCTGGGTGGCCGCGAGCGACTACCGCAACGACGTGCGTCTGTCGGACCAGATTCTCAAGGGCCTGTCGGAGAGCTACCGGAAGGTCCGCAACACGGTCCGCTACGCGCTGAGCAACCTCTACGACTTCGACCCGGCGAAGCACGCGGTGCCGGCGGCGGAGCTGCTGCCGCTGGACCAGTGGGCGCGAGGCCGCTTGGCGCAGGTGGTGGAGCGGGTGCGCAAGGCGTACGAGGACTACGAGTTCCACCTCGTCTACGCGACGGTGCTGGACTTCGTCGCGGGTGACTTGTCCGCCGTGTACTTCGACATCCTGAAGGACCGCCTCTACACGTGGCGGACGGATGGGAAGGCGCGGCGCAGCGCGCAGACGGTGCTGCACGAGGTGGCGTCGGTGCTGCTGCGGCTGCTCGCGCCGGTGATGAGCTTCACGGCGGAGGAGGCGTGGCAGTACCTGCCCGGGGCTCCGGCGGAGAGCGTGTTCCTCGCGGGCTTCCCGCAGCCGGCGGCGAAGATGGAGCCGGCGCTGGCGGAGCGGTACGGGAAGCTCTTCGCGGTGCGCGGCGCGGTGCAGGGTGTGCTGGAGGCGGCGCGGCGGGACAAGCTCATCGGCGCGTCGCTGGAGGCGCGGGTGGTGCTGACGGCGGACGCGAAGGCGCGCGACTTCCTCAAGGCGCACCTGGACGAATTGCCGGGCCTCTTCATCACCAGCCAGGTGGAGCTGTCGGACTCGGCGGGTGAGAAGGCGCAGACGCTGGACGTCGCGCAGGCCTTCGGCGAAGGCGTGCGCGTGATGGCCGAGGTACTGCCGGCGAAGGGCGAGAAGTGCCCGCGCTGCTGGACGTACTCGGAGGCCGTGGGGCAGGGCGGTGAGGTGTGCCTCAAGTGCCGCGAGGCGCTGGCGGCGTAGTGTTGCTGACGGGGGACATGCCTCGGAGGCTTCGGGGCATGTCCTCTTCTGCTGAGTCAGGCGCGGTGCCGCTCCGCCTCGCGGAAGAATTGCGTCAGAGAGTAGTCGAGCAGCGATTGGCGGGATTCCATGTACCGGCGGGCGCGGAGGAAGGGCAGCCAGACGCGGTTTCCGACTCGCACCTGGGATTCCTCCAGCTTCTTGCGCGGTATCCACTGGCCGCCAAGGCGCCTCACGAGCACGCCGCCGAGGTAGGCGCCCACGGCTGGTGCCGTATGCTCGTCGATGAGCTTCCGCTCGTACCTCTCGGGGAAGTTCTCGCGCCAGAAGTGGAAGTCGAGGTTGGTCAGTGACTCCGGCGTCGCCTCGAAGAGGGAGTCCACCGAGGTGTGCAGCGCCGCGACCAGGCTCTCCGCGAGTTCGTCGTAGGAGTCGCGGGTGCGCTCCTGGCTCTCTACGTCGGGTGGAAGGGCCGTTGGAAGCCACTCCTCAGGCTCGGGTGGTCGGTACGCGTTGAGCTCAGCAATCTTCCGCTGCCGCTCGCTGATGGCGAACTCGTCCGGCATGCGCGAGAGGAGCGGTGCCACGTCCGGGTGGAAGCGGGGCTCCACTGGAGCGAGCGCGGCGCTGCGCTCACGCAGGGTGCGCAACACAGTGTCGAAGTCGAGGTCCGGCCGAAGATGGACATGCGCGCGAGCCTGGGCGACGCGCGCCTCATCGCTCACGACATCGGCTGCGGTGGGCCTCAGCACCAGCAGGACGGAGCCGTTGGGGAGCTCCTCTACCCGGTAAGCTGGCGTGGACAGCACGCGTTCGCGACCGATGGTTTCCACCAACTTCCGGCCGAAGATATTGAGCCAGAATACCTCGTAGACCCTGTCGAACCCATCTCGTCGCGAGGTTCTTTCATCGCGCCCGAAGTAGGGGGCCCCCGCCAATTGCCGGTCAGCCATGCTGTGCGCCATGGCATAGGTGACTGGATACTGGGCAGCCCAACTCCGCACCAACTCCACGAATTTGTGGCACCGGTCCAGTTCCGTGAAGAAGGAAATGGGCTGAATTCCGAGGCCGCAACTCAACCGAGAAGGCTGCGGAGAGCGCCTGAGGTCAAGTGTCAGTTCCACCGCAGGTGGCATCACGCGATACAATGCGACAGACGTGCTGTTTTCGTCCTGCCGTTCCTCCAGTGCTTTCTTGATGGATGCGTGCGAATACTTCCGTTGCCGCGCTCCCCGAACCACGTCCGGCATCCAGTCTCCAGCGTTGACTTCAAGCGCCTGGATGAATGGAGCGAGCACGCTCTCCCATTCAGTCTGACCGTCAAAGGTCCCTTCAAGCACGAATCGGAGGCGATCTTCTGGGGGCAGGTCGTGAAAACTCAACTCCTTCATTGAAACGACACCTCCACTCCCTTGGCCTTGCTCTCAGCTTTGTTCACAGCTGCCTCGAGCGCATCAAGATCCATTGGCTTGAGGGCGTTCTCGTAGATGAGATGGACTTTTTGGACCCGCGTCGTCTGTTCGTGCCCGGGCCGACGGATGCTCAACGTCTCACCGTAATGCCTCAGTGCGTCGCTCGCGTCCGCAGTCATCTGCGCCGCTTGGGCATCATCATCCAGTAACTTGAAGTCCCGGCTTTTGAAGCTGAACGTCTCCACCCGAGGTGGTTGACCGGCAGGCGGCCGGTCCTCGATGACGAGCGCGTCCGCGAAGCGGAGGTCCGCCTTCGCCACTCCCACATGCGTCAAGACTCGTGGCTGGTTGAAGTCCTTCAGCCATTTGCGCTGGACTCGCGGGAGTGCCGCATCCTTTTCCAGGATGGAGAACATGAGTCGCTCGAAGGCGAGGCCCCGCGCGTACCGCGTCCGCATGACCCGGTAGCCCGCCCACTCCAAGGGGCCCTTGGCCGCCGTGCCCTGCTCGACTTCAGCGGTCCTCTTCTCCAGATACGAGACGTAGTCGGGCCAGAGCGAGTGGGCTTCAGTTCCGGGAGGGGCAGCAGCCTGGAGCGCCTTGCGATGCTTCTTCAGGAACGCCACATCCATCGGCAAGCGCGGCCCGCCAGTCTCGGCCTCCACCTGCAGGAGCTTTGCTTCCGCCACTTCCGGTGCGATTCCGGCCGACTCTGGCGGCAGGGCGGCTGTGCCGCTGCCTCTCTTGCCCGTGCCGCCCCTCGTTGACGTGGCCGTCGGGCGCTCGCGATACGCCTCCGCCAGCAGGGCCTGTGCCTTTGGCACATTGCCTCGGGCTTCATGGATGGCCATCGCGCCATCCAGTCCCTCGGCCGCCACGAGATAGCCGGCTGCACGTTCGCCCCGGATGAGCGCGGAGAGCTCGCGAGCCACGTCGCTCCCGAGCTTTTCCTCCAGGTCCTTAACGACGGCCTTCAGCACTTCCGCATCGAGCGCTGCCAGTCGCGACAGCCCGCTCCCTCTGGACTCCGCGAGGGCCCGAGCCCCCTTGCCTCCGGCGTACAGCGCCACCGCCAACGCGGCCGGCGCCAACTCCCGCGTGGCCTGCTCGTACCTGCCCTGGTACAGCGAGTGCGCCCCGTGCCCTGCGCCAGCTACGAGGTGGTAGAAACCCAGCGGCACGCCGAACGTCAGGTGGTCGAAGGCCCCAAGCGCCGTGCTTCCAGGCGCGTAGTGCCGCTCCATCAGCGTTCTCTCCACCTCGTCGAGGGCGGACTGATAGGGCGGCGGCAACTGCCCTCGCTTCGCGGTGAGGTCCTGGTACCGGGCTCCGTCGCTCACCGAGGAGCTGGAGAGTGCATCGCGGCCCGCGCGCCCCAGTCCTCGGAGCACATCCGCCGCGCGCTCTTCTCGGTCGGGGTACTCGGAGAGCGCCAGCCCACGTCGCCGCAGCTCCTCGCGGACAACGGCCATCTGCCCCAACGTGTCCCCCAGCTGCTTGCCGTCCCTCAGCAGGTGCAGGAGCTGGCGTAGCTCGTCGTCGAAGGAAGCGTGGAGGACGAAGAGAGCAAAGATTTCCGCTCGGGGGAGTCCGTATCTCTCGGTGGCGTTGACGAGGAATGCAGCCCGCTTGTGAGTGAGAGTTTCCGAGGACTTCTCATCCATCGGGCCCAGGGCGCCCAGCCGGACGGCATTCCAGTCGGAGAGGGCCTCCACCAGCCGAGGCATGTCCACCGTGCGCTGCAGGGCCACGAAGGCCGCGGGGCTGGTACACCCGAGGAAGGGGGCCAGCACCGCTTCTTCCGAGTCCAGGTGGGGCCAGCCGGAGGGCACCTCACCGCACACGGCGGCAGTGGCACGAGGCGCCCGTAGCGGCGTCGTCTCCCCCCAGCCCGCGCCCTGCGTCTGGGTGGGGAGGCGGCGGTACAGCGGCCCCTCGTCCTCCATTCCAGAGGATTCCTCCGGGAGGCTGGCGGTGGCGGCACTCAACCCGCGTGCAGGGGATGGGCCCGGGGCGTATGACAGAGTCGCGGCGTGCCCGCTCGAGGACGACGGCAGCGAGGCGCAACCCGTGGCGAAGAGGGCAGCGGCCAACCCCAGGCCCACGCCACGAAGCAGCCGAGTCTCAGCGCGCATTGTCCACTCCCATGCCCACCGAGACGAAGCCACCCGGGCGCAGTGCACCCTCCGGCGTCGGGTACAGCAGGGTGCCGCTCTGCCCCAGCGCGTACAGCCTTCCGCCAAACACGCGCCATCGCACCTCACCTGCAGCCAGGTAGCGCGTGCCCGGCTGGCCCGCGCCCACCGCGACGCCGTGCAGGGACACTTCCAGGGCGCGGTGGAAGAGTTGCAGCCCCAGGCGCCCGTCCACGTCCACCCGGCCCCAGGTGAAGGCCTCCAGGCCCAGGGTGAGGAGCAGGTGCCGCTGCACCACTTCTCCCAACCCCACCGCGTCCCAGCCCAGCAGCAACTCGCCGTAGGCCGAGTACCCTTCCGGGAAGGAGACGTCCGCCAATGGCAGTCCGGAGGTGCCCGCCGCCTGGAAGCGCGCCAACTCGTAGTCCGGGCCGAAGTAACCCTGCCGGAAGCCTCCGTGTTGACGCCGCACTTCCAGCCGTGCGCGCAAGTCCAGCGTCGGTGACAGCGCGTCCACGCCCGCGCCAGCCACCGCTCCCCACGCGCCTCCCTCGCCCGGGCGCCCGCCCCACCCGGCGAATACCTGCGCTTCGAAGCCCCTCTGGCTGTCTCGTCGCGACGCCACGACGACGGTGCCGTCCACGTGCGCCAGCGTCACCGGCTTCGACGCGCCTCCCGCCTGTCCCCAGTCATGCACCGCGGACACCGCCAGCGCATAGCGTCCTGGCCGCCGGGGCCGGCCGAAGAGGACGTGCTGCACGTCCAGCGCGACTTCCGCGCCCAATAGGCGCGCGCCCAGGAGGTCCGAGGTGAAGGCCTCCGTGTACAGCGGGCCCGCGGTGCCCGTCAGTACCACTCCCGCCGGGTGGTAGTCCGGGTTGCTCCGGTTGGAGTAGTGCCTCACCAGGTGCCCGGACAGCAGGCTGTACCTGTCCAGCGCGCCGCCCCACAGGGCCACCCGGGACGACTCATTGCCCAACCGGAAGAAGCGCACCCACTGGCCCCAGTCGGACGGCGTGTCCCAGTCCTCCTTTCGCACCAGGCCCGCTCCCTCAACGCCGCCCCACAACCGCAGCCGCACCGGAGCCCCCAGGTTGAGGCCCAGCTTCGGGCCGCCGTCCACCACGGCTTGCGGCTCCACCTGAAAGAAGCCTTCCTCCTCACCGACGCCGCGCCGTGGCAGCAGCGTCAGTGTCGTCGCCTCCATCCGCAGCAGGTACTTCCACGAGCGGCGCGTGGAAGCGGGTGCGAACGACTCGGGCTCGGCCTGGCCATCTTCGGCCGGCCCGAGCGAGGCATTGCGGTCAGGCTCGAGGATGAGCGTTCCGTCCTCGCCAGACTCCACCGTGGCCGCGGGCTCCTGTGTCCAGCCCGTCCCCGGCGGTAACACCATCAGCAACAGCACAGCGGTCCCAATGCGCTTCAGGCGCATACACGCCCCCTGTTGTTGCCGCGCACCTTCTCACGTAGCACGCCCTGCGGCAGCGCGTCAGTCAGGCGCATGTCACGTGCCCGCACCCGCTCGCCCTTGCCCACGTGCACCCGCAGGAGCTTTGGGGCGTGCTGAGCCTTCAGGCGCGCCGGATGTGACCCATCTCATCTACGTGGTCGGGCAGGTCATCACCAGCATGCGCTTCGAGCAGCCCGTGGACGCCGCGCGGACGCGGATGCTGGGCTGGGAGGGACGGTTCGAGCCGCTGGGCGTGGTGGGGCGCAAGGTCATCCTGGAGCCGCTTCGCGACCTCGCCTCCGATGAAGGCGTGCCTCTGCTGGTGACGCTCAAGGATGGAACGGAGGTTCCATTCCTCCTGCGGCCCTCGGCCGATGACGAGGGGCAGTTGACGGACCAGCAGGTGAACGTGTTCAGGGACTCCGAGAGCTACGACGCCATGGTCTCAACCTTGAGCCGCGTGAAGAAGGAGGCCACGGCGCTGCGCGAGGAGAACGAGCGACTCCGAAAGGAGGAGACCTCGGAGGACCATGCGCTCGCGGCGCTCCTCGCTACGGGGGCCGTGGCGCAGACACCGTTCATCGCGCAGGAGAGCTACTCGGGAAATGACGACGATGCAAAAATCGTCGTGAGCCTCTTCCGTGGAAAGGGGAAGGCGGCTGTCGTCTTCAAGGTCAAGAACCTCCAAGCGAAGACCTCTTGGAGCGTGCAGCGGATTCGTCTGACCACCATCTCCAGCGGCAGTGCGCGGACCGGAGCAGTCAAGTCCACAGCCCCATCGTTCGCACCCGGCACCTCAGGGACGATTGCCATCGTCACTGATGCATCCGCGTTCGCGGACAACGGGCAAGTGACGGACCTCTTCCTGGAGGTCTACCGGCATGACGGACTCCGGACGGCCTTCGTCACGCTGGAGCATCGCCTGATTGGGAAGTAGGACCGGCAGGCATGTCCGCCAGCAGGCTCATGCTCGTGTGTGCCGTCGTCCTCCTCGTGATGTCTTCTGGCTGTGCCTCGACGCCAATTCCCGGAGACGTGCGCTTGCGCTCCGATGGGACGCCGGGTCCCGAGAAGTGCCCGGAAGAGGCGAAGAAGGTGATGAGCTACCTGGGCCTGTTCGTGGGAGACTCCGGCCTCGTGCAACTCGATGCGAACCAGTCCCGGGCTCCGGACGTCTCGCTGTACGAGGGGCCCATCGAGAGCGTGCTCAGCGAGGATATGGGACTCATCGAAGTACCCGGCAGGCTCTACGGACGCGTCTGGACCAGTGGGCCTCAAGTGGTCATCCGGTACTACGAATCCCAGCGCGTGAGGGTCGGTAGCAAGATCCCCATCTGCGCCGTGGCCCGGCTCGGTTTCGGTCAGCTCCGCAAGCGGCCCGACTCCAAGCCGGGCATCGCCATCCTCGACGCCTCCAGCGCGCGCGTGTGCATCGTCGACGAGTTCCGCTGAACCTCAGTTCGTGCACTCCGCCACCGGTTTCGCCTTGGCGGACTGCGAATCACAGTCGAGCACATTCACCAGCCCCGTCAGCGGCTCCACCACCATCAGGCTGCGCGCGCGCGAGGAGGTGAAGGTGACGCGGAGGTTGCCCGGCGCCGCGGTGGCCATGGCCGCCGCGTCGTCGAGCTGGCCGCGCATGCAGCCCAGGTTGCCCGGCCTCACCGCGCGGCCGGAGCCCGGCAGGTAGCAGAGCCCGTGCATCGCCGACGCGTTCATCGAACGCGGCAGCACCAGGTCCTGCCCCACCTCGTCACAGCAGGACGGCGTGGCCCGGCACGTGGTGTTCTGGCACGCCGCCTGCGGGCACGCGTCGTTGTCCCATGCGTTGTCGCACTTCAGCCGCTCCCACCGCGCCACCGTGCGCAGCGTCCCGTTCTGCTGCCTCACGTTCTGCTCCACCACGAAGCGCACCGGCTGGTTCGTGGCCATCGCCCGCTGCCGCGCCCGCAGCGTCTGCGCCGCCAACTCTCGCGTCGCCTCGTTCTCACGCTGGCGGTCCACGCCCGCCTGGATGTTCACCACCGCCAGACTGGCGAGGCCGCCAATCACCGCCACCGCCAGCATCATCTCCAGCAGCGTCAATCCCCGTGTGTGCCGCATGCTCAGGTCTCCGTCGCGTTGCCCGACGAGCCGGACACCAGCCCGCCCGCGGAGAAGTTCCTCGGCGTCACCCGGAAGGTGACGGTCCGCCGCTTGAAGCCATCCACCGGAAAGCCTTCCTCGTCGTACCGCACGGCCGCGCCCGGCCGGACGGCCGACACGTCCGCGCGCCGCGTGCGGATGACCAGCGTCACCTCCACCTCGCGCACGCGCTGCTGGAGCATCTGCCGCAGCTCCGCGTCCGATGACGGGTTGCTCCCCGTGTCCGCCGTGCACGTCGCCCGCGTGCACTTGTCGATGGCGGGCCTTCCGGCCGTCGCGTCCGGAAACCACCGGTACGCCGCCTCGGGCGAGGCCAGGTCCACCACTGCCTGGCGAACCTTCATCCGCTCCACGTCGCGGCTCACCACCGTCCACGTGGCGTCATCCACCCCCCGTGTCTCCAGCGTCGGCGTGCCGCTGGCCCAGTTCACCCGGTAGCCCGCGCCCTCGGTGCCCATGGTTATCCAGCCGCTGTTCGTCCAGATTGAGTCCTTCGCGTCCCCGCAGGGGCCGCCGTTCGTTTCACCGTGGGAGCTGCCGGGGTTCGCGTTGAACTTGCCGTTGGCATCCATCACGCGGGTGATTTGGAGGTGGCACGCCACGTTGCCCGCCGGGTTCACGATGATGGCTGGCGTGCGCTCCCCGGGAGGCGGGTCCAGCGTGGTGGGCGGGTTGTCCACGGTGCAGAACGTGGCTGAGTTCCCCTCGCGGATGTACATGTCGCTGGCGCCGCACGCCTCCATGACAATCATGGAGCGAGTGTTGCCCCAGTAGAGCTGCAGCGCGTCCGAGCGCATCGCCGCGTACGGCGTGCCCGAGGGCGGCAGGGCGAACGTCGCGTCCGCCGTGAAGGTGGGGAGCTGGTTCTGCGACAGGTCCGGCTCCGTCCACACGGTGATGGCGTAGCGCTGGTCGCCGTCCGCGAAGGTGATGGGCGCGTTGCCCATGCCCAGGCCCGCGCGCATGATGTTGGCGGCGATGAGGTCCTTCGCCGCGCGGCCCGTCACCTGGGCCATCATCGTCTGCTCCTCGAAGACGGCGCGCTTCTGGAGCTGTATCGCCCCGCTCATCGCGATGCCGAGCACGATGATGCCGATGACGCTCGAAATCATCACCTCCAGCAGCGTGACGCCGCGGGCCTTCCGGTCCATGCGCTTCATGGCGCCATCCTCGTCTGGAGGACCACCACCTGCCGGGGCGAGGCCGCCGTCTCGCGCCAGCTCACGGAGACGCGCACGTTGGCCACGTTGCCCAGGCTGCCCGCCACGCCATTGACGAGGCCGCGGTTCACCGCGGGCGCGCCCGCCGAGTTGTTCTCGATGGAGCCCGGAATCATGGCGCTGTCCACGTCCACCGCCACCTCGTACGCGCGGGCGGTGACGCTTGCGGGGGGCGCCGTCTCACGCAGCTCTCCGGCGGCCGTCTGCCACACCGTGTAGCGGCGGTTGTCCTGGGCGGCCAGGTTGCCGCAGGGCGGGTTGGCCGAGCAGCCCATGGCGGTGATGTTCTCCAGCGCCTGCTCGGCGATGAGCTGCGCCTGCATGGCGGTGAGGGTGCGGCGGTTGGTGTGCGTCGTCTGGCGCACCACCGTCAGCGCGGCGGTGATGCCCATGAGGAGCACCGTCATGCTGGTCAGCACCTCCAGCAGGGTGATGCCCCGGTGCTTGCGGAAACCCGGGCGCTTCATTTGGGCAGCCTTCCGTCTTCGATGGGGTCGTAGATGAGGATTCGCGAGCGGGCCGCGCCGGAGCCGGCCGTGCCGTTGTTCCAGGTGTCGCCGCCCACCATCTGCATGTCTCCGGTGGCGGTGAGCACGAACAGGTGCTGGTCGTGCACCACCGGCGCGTTGATGCCGTGGCCGCCCAGCGCGGTGCCCTTCAGGGAACTGGACGCCTGGCCCGCCTCGTAGAGCTTGCCGCTCTCCGTGTCGCTCAGGTTGCAGATGTCCGCGGCGCGGCCCACCGCCGTGGTGGCGTAGACGGTGTCCTTCGTCAGCGCCACGCCGCCCCACACCGTCTGCCCCGCGTCCAGCGGCTTCACCCACAGGGGGTCCAGCAGCTTGCAGCCCTTGGCGCCCGCCGGGTCCGCGTCCTCGAAGCCCAGCAGGTGGTACCGGTAGCTGCTCTTGTCCGCCGGCCCGTCGCTGTACTCGTCCGGGTTGTCACCGGTGCCGAAGTAGAACTGCACCTTCGGGCTGCCGCTGTCGCGGAGCACCTTCACGCCGAGGTTGGAATGGATTTGCTGGTAGCTGGCGTCCTGCTTCGGCGTGACGGTGGAGCGCTCGGAGACGGCCACCGGCGCGCTGGCCACCTTGCACGTGCTCACCTTGCGGCCCAGCGGCTTCGTGGTGTCCACCGAGCCCAGGTTGATGCGGTACACGTTGCCCGCGGTGGTGGGGACGTAGATGACGTCGTAGGTGCCGTCCTGGTTCAGGTCCACCAGCGCGCTCTCCGCGCCGATGCCGGAGCCCGCGTCCAGGGCGATGATGCCGGCCAGGGCGCCCGCGGTGCTGGTGCCGTAGTTGAGCGGCTTCCCCGTCTTCATGTCGATGAGGTACAGCGCGCCCGCGCGCGTCGGGCTCGAGGGCACGTAGTCGGTGCCCACGACGGCCGTCCACATGCCCGTGGTGCTCGTGCCCCAGGCCAGCCGGGCCACCGACGGCGCGTGCCGCGAGCCGGAGTTGTCCGGGTACGTCACCGAGGAGTTGGAGTACTTCGCCACGAAGAAGGCCAGGTCGATGGACGGGTCTCTCAGGTTGAATTCCCACAGGGGCAGCGGGTACCAGGAGTTCGCGGGGTTGGTGATGTCGAGCGCGAAGACGGCGGGGCTGTTCTTGCCGGACGCGGACACCAGCACCGTCTTGGCGCCCGTCGTCCTGGACGCGCTGGTGGCGGGCGTCCACGCGGGCTTGCCGCTGATGCCGAAGTCCACGTTGGCCACCGAGGGCGAGGCATCCAGCTGAGGCTTCTCCAGGGTGCCCGAGCCGCGGAACTGCACGTAGAGGTTGCGGTACCGGTCGAGCAGCATGCGCGGCAGGTACGCGAACTTCTCCTTGCCCGTGCCGTAGCCGCGCGCCGCGGTGGGCTTGGTGCACGTGCCCGTCGGCTTGAAGAAGCCGCGCAGCTGCGGGCTGGCCGCGCAGTCGTCGTGCGTGTCGTGGCGGAAGTCGCCCGTGTCGAAGGCGTGGAGCAAGCCGTTCATCGTGCCCACGAAGGCGGTGGTGGGGCGCTCGGCCAGCGGCTCCATGAAGTTCTTCCGGTACTCGTCCCGCTCCGCGGCCGTGGTGTTCTGCGCCCACGAGTCCAGGTACGGCGGCACCGCCATGGCCACGGTGGACAGGTTGATGCCACCCATGGGCCAGGGGCGCTTCGCATTGGCGGTGCCCGTGGCGTAGCGGTTCTCCCAGCCGTACAGCCACTCGCGCAGGAAGGTGCGGTCGTTGGTGCCGTCCGTGATTTTCTTGTCGGGTACGGTGCTGGAGGGCGTGCCGCACCTGCCGTCGTTGTTGAGGTCGTAGAGGTAGCGGTTGTCCTGGAACTGGTCGCAGAGCGAGTCGGGGAAGAGGGGGCTCGTGCTGTCGGTGTCCTCCATCTCCGCGAGGAGGGTGGTGAGCGCGCCCGTGGAGTCCATGGTGTAGAGGTTGCGCTTCAGCGGGTCCACGCCGTCGCCGATGGCCAGCGCCATCACCCGGCCCGAGTCCCACCGGTCCTTGATGTTGGTGGTGGTGGGCAGCTCCGGGTCATAGAGCGAGCGCAGGTAGAGGCGGCCGCGCAGCGAGTAGTCCTTGTTGCCGTCGTAGGCGCGCTTGCCCGGCGAGGGCAGGCCGGACGTGGACCAGCCCTTGCCCCAGCTGCTGCCCGGCGTCTCGTTGACGCCCCAGGAGATGGCGTTGCCCAGCGTGGAGGGCGAGGCGCGTGAATAGGCGCCGGCCTTCACCGCCTGGTAGCCCACGTCGACGTTGTCGATGACGGGCCGGCACCGCTCGTTGGGGCTGGTGACCTCCACCTTCCAGCAGAGCTGCGAGCCGGTGAAACCCTTGGACAGCACGTCCACCTCCACCTGCTGCGTGGGCGGCGTGGTGTTGGGGAACTCCACCGGGAACCAGGTGGGGTTGGGGTTGTCCGTGCACGTGCCGCTGGCGCAGATGCGGCAGTCCACCGCCAGCGAGTAGTTGATGGTGGGGCGCACGCCGTTGATGGCCGTGCACGCGCCGGGTACCTCCTCCGTCCAGCACGGCGCGCCGGCGGCGCAGGTGCGCGGCGCCGGGGCGATGTCGTCCTGGCGCTTGAAGCGCACCTTGGTGATGACGAAGTCCTCCGCGATGCTGGGGGAGATGTCACCGGACACGGTGGCCGAGCGCGTGCTGCCGCCGTTCTGCTTGTTGATGACGAACACCACGTCGTTGAAGTCGCGGTCGCCGCCGCCGCTCAGGTCCTCGAAGCCGAGAATCCAGCGGAAGGGGTCCGTGGTGGGGGCGCCCACGATGACGTGCGGCATGGGGTTGCGCGTGCCGCCGGGGCGCGGCACCGTCACCTTCTCCATGGGCATGTCCAGGTAGCCGTAGGCCGCGTCGTTCTTCAGGCGGTGCAGCGTGGTGCCCACGTCCGTCTTCGGGCCGTCCAGCCAGCCGCACAGCCTGGTGCTGGTGCCGGCCACGGTGCAGGCGTATTCGTTGGGCGCCTCGGGGTAGCAGCGGTTGTCGTACGAGCAGCCGATGTTGCGCTCGGCCACGACGCCGTCGAGGAAGTTCGGGTCCAGGTTCCACGCCGCCTTGGAGAAGAAGACGGAGATGGGGGTGCGCATGAACAGCAGGCACTTGCCGGCGGTGTCCTGCTTCAGGCACGGGTACGTGGTGCCCTCGTTGGGGCCGTGGCGCACGTCCCAGTAGACGATGAGGAAGAAGACGACTTCCTTTCCGCCCCTCACCTCACCCAGGTCCACCGTGCGGTCATAGGTGCTGACGCCGGGGTTGGGGTTGGAGGGGCGGAGCAGGCCGCGCGCGTCGTAGGCGGACACGTCGTAGTCCGGGATGCCGTCGTCGATTTCGTCGATGTCGGTGACGGGCGTGAGCTTGCCGTAGGTGTCCTTCGCGCCGTCGTCGTCGGTGAGCAGGAACACCATCTGCCCGATGCCCTTGTTGCCGTTGGAGGTGGAGGACGGCTCGAGCAGGTTGGGGATGCGGGCGTAGAGGCCGCCGTCGGAGAAGTCGCCGGTGCTCGCGTTGGTGGTGGAGTTGTCGGTGAGGCGCAGGTAGGTGCCGATGAGGTCCGCCTTGATGAGGGTGGACGTCTTGCCCGGGCGCGCGTCCGCCAGGTTCGTCTGCGAGGTGAACACGTTGCCGCAGGTGGACTTCATCCCCAGCTCGGGCTGGCTGTACGTCTCGCCGCCGGAGGTGAACGTGTTCGTGCAGCGGCGGCTCGCGCCGATGTACGGGCGGGCCTTGGTGCCGCTCTGGGGCGCGAGGTTGAAGAGGTCCTCGTGGAAATCGAAGATGCCGTTGTTGTTGTTGTCGAGGAGGTTGCCGGCGGCGTCGATGTAGCCCTTCGCCTTCACGTCATCCAGGTACAGGTACCCGAGCGCGTGCGAGGCGGACGCGGACTCGTACACGTAGCTGATGGAGACGCGCTGGTCGAAGGGGAAGTAGATGCGCTCGGGGTTGAGCGCGGTGAGGTTGGTGTTGAGCTTGAGGCGCGGCGGCGCCTCCTTGGTGACCTCGAGCGTGGAGCCGTCCAAATCCAGGTTGCTGGAGCTGAAGTCGGCCTGGCGGTCCTGCACGAGGTCGTCCTGGCACAGCTTCGCGGGCGTCGTCGTCTGCGCGGGCGACAGCGGCGCGGAGAGCAGGGTGAGCGCCGCGGCGGCGCGGATGAGGGCGCGCTTCATGGCTGCCTCCCGGCCGCGTCGTTCTTCTGGGAGGACTGGCGCTGCTTCTCGGCGCGGCGCGCGGCGAGCTCCTGCTCGAGCTGCTGGCGCAGCAACTCGTCGCGCGGCGGCGGAGGCGGCTGCGAGCGCGTGGCCAGATAGCTCAGCAGCGAGTCTATGTCCTGTGAGTCGAGCATGCGGGTGTCACAGCGCGTCTCCGGGCGGACCTTGTTCGGCGCCTGCACCCAGGCCCGGAGCTGCTCCGGAGTGCGGTTGCCCAGCAGCGCGTCGAGCGCCGGGCCGGGGAGCGCGTGCGCGCCGGTGGACTTCGCGGAGGACTGCGAGGCCGCGCTCGTCGCGTGGCAGCGCGAGCAGGCCCGGTTGAAGGCCAGCGCTCCGTCATCTTCCGCCCGGGCCAGGACGGGGAGCAGCAGCAGTGCCAGGAGGGACTTGCGTGTCATGAGGGGGCTCGATGCGAGGGGGCGCTAGCGGAAGGTGCGGATGAGGGAGAGGTCCGGGGACCGCTGGTCCTGGATGTTGTTGAAGGTGTTGTCGGGGCCGCAGCCGCGGTTGAGGCAGCCGGGGCCGCCGGCGGTCGGCGCGTTCTCGTTGGTGACGAGCACCTGGACGATGGCTCGCGTCGGGCGGCCCTGCGGGTTGACCACTTCCCCCACGCCCATCAGCCACACCTGTCCATTGGTGTCGGTGGTGTCGCTGCCATCGTCGAGATCATCCCGGACGAAGACGCGGTAGCGCACGCCCGCCTGGAGGGGGTAGTTGGCGTACGCCTCGCCGCTCGCGCTGGTCTTCTCGGAGGCGGGCATCGTGGCCGGCGTGAGGGAGAGGTAGTTCCATCCGCCGGTGCCGCTGCCGGGCAGCACCTCGTACCAGGCGGGCGACGCGCCGGAGAGGCCCGCCTCGTTGACGGCGGCACCGAGCGTGGAGAGGACGTTGCCGTAGGTCTGCCGGTCGCCCAGCCGCAGGCGGAGGGCCTCGCGCCCCTCGGCGAGCGCGGCCTCGGCCGCGAAGAAGGCCTCCTTCTGACGCCGGCTGTCGGCCTGGGTGTCCGACTCGCGGCTCACCACGTTGAGGCTGAGCATCACCGTCATCGTCACCAGCGTGACGAGACCCATCGCCACCAGCAGGGTGAAGCCTCGGGACTGACGCTGCCGGACGCGGGGATGAAGCTTCATCTCGTGGCTCCTCGTGCCCTCCCTGAGGGGGGAGGGGGGCACGCGGGAGTCATGAGCAAGGGATGTGCCTGATCTGGAAAATTCTAACGTGCCGGAATCAGGATCAGCCCCTGGGGCAGAACGGAGTCACCCGAGTGACAAATTACGTCTTTTGTCACCGGAAAATTCGCGTGCAGTGGAAATCGCTGGGAAGCTGGGTGAGTCCCGGGCTCCGGGCCCAAGGGGCGCCTACACCCCGTTTTCCAGATCGCGCAGCTTGTCGATGACGGCCTGCATGCGCTGCTGGTGGGTGCCGGCCCAGTAGACGCGCTTGCACTCGGCGCACTGCTGGAAGCGCGAGTGCCGCTCCGCCACGCGCTCGGGGATGCGGCCCTGCACCTCGTGGGGCTCGGCGGCGCTCAGCGGGCCGTTGCAGGCCAGGCACCGCGAGAAGGGCCGCATGCGCGAGGTGAGGCCGAAGCGGCGCACCACCTCCACCAATTGATGCTCCGGCGCGGTGGAGCGGGGGAAGTAGCCGCGCACCACCTCGCCGCGCTTGAGCACGCCGATGTCCCGGGTGAGAAGGATGCGGTCCTCGTCGTGCGACAGGCGCGCGAGCGCGTCGTCCGCGTAGTCGTTGCGCCAGAGCGAGTCGAAGCCGAGCATCCGCAGGAAGCCCACGAGCCGCCCCAGCCCCACGTCGAGGATGAAGCGGGGCTCCTCCTGAGGCGGCGGCCCCACGCGCTTCACCGGTGTCACGTCCAGCGAGTGGAACGGCGGGTACGCCACCACACGCGAGCCCGGCTGCACCCGGTGCGCGAAGTCCACCGACTCGCCGTCCACCAGCACCACGTCCACCTCCGGGTGCGGCGGCCCCAGCGACTCGATGAGGTCCTTCACCGACGGGGCGCCCTGGAGCATGTAGGTGAATTCCTGACCACTGCGCTCCGGGGGCAGGAAGTCGTTCAGCGCCCCGTAGAAGCGCACCGTCACCCCGGGCTTCGGCTGCATGTTCATGGCCTCCGGATCAGCTCTATCTGGAATTGCGGGGGCCTGGACCCGCAAAACATGGGTGTAAACATGTAATCAAGCGGTAAGTCACAAGACTGTCACTCGAGGAGTCCCTATACTCACCAGGTCGTCCGCGCACCGACGCGGCGGCCCATCACCCCCCAACTCGGAAACAAAGCACCGGGCTCGTCCGCATGAAGAAGACCCTGACCCCTCTCCTGTGTGCGGCGATGTCGCTCACACTCCTCACGTTGGCCTCTTGTGGGGAGGATGACCCTGTACCCCCGGTCGTGCCCCAACCGCTGGAAGACGGCGGCGTGCTGTGGGCGGACTGCGATGCCACCCGGGACGGCGGCGGTTGTGCGGCGGGGGAGACCTGCCGCTTCGTGGAAAATTATGGGCGCTCCATCTGCGTCCCGGCGTGTGATCCACAGGCCCTGTGCTCGCCGCAGGCGGCATGCTGCCTGGGCGGTGAGGACGGCGGCGCGAGCTACTGCGTGCCGCGCGACGTGTGCGATGCGGTCGACGCGGGCACGGACGCGGGCGTCACCGAGGACGCGGGCACGGACGCGGGCGTCATCGTGGTCACCGACGCGGGCGACACGAAGGACGCCGGCACGGAGACCGGACCGGACGGCGGAGAGAAGGGCGACGCGGGCCCGGGCGAGACGGACGCCGGCAGCGACGCGGGTACCGTCATTGATGATGCGGGCACGGACGCGGGTACCGTCATCGACGCGGGCACGGACGCCGGCACTGTCGTTGACGCGGGCACTGTCGTTGACGCGGGCACGGACGCCGGCACTGTCGTTGATGCGGGCACGGTCGTTGATGCGGGCACGGACGCCGGCACGGTCGTTGATGCGGGCACGGACGCGGGAACTGTCGTCGATGCAGGTACCGACGCCGGCACCGTTATCGACGCGGGCACGGACGCCGGCACTGTCGTTGACGCGGGCACGGACGCCGGCACCGTCACGGACGCTGGCACCGACGCGGGCACGGGCACTGGCTACACGGACATCCGCATCATGGCGGCCAACCTCACCAGCGGGAACGGCCAGGACTACGACCCGGGCCACGGCATCCGGCTGATGCAGGGCGTGAAGCCGGACGTCGTGCTCATCCAGGAGTTCAACTACAAGACCGACTCGGCCACGGACATCCGCTCGCTGGCGGAGCAGGTCGTCGGAGCGGGCGCCTATTACTTCCGCGAGTCCGGCGCGCAGATTCCCAACGGCATCATCAGCCGCTATCCCATCATCGCATCCGGCGAGTGGACCGACCCGCGAGTGTCGAACCGCGACTTCGCCTGGGCTCGCATTGACCTCCCCGGCCCGAGGGACCTCTGGGCCATCAGCGTGCACCTGCTCACGGCCAGCTCCGGCGAGCGCAACCTGGAGGCAACGAGCCTCGTCAACTACATCAAGGCCGCCAACATCCCCGCGGGCGACTACCTGGTCATCGGCGGCGACTTCAACACGGACTCGCGCAGCGAGGCCTGCTTCACCACCTTCAAGCAGGTGGTGGAGGTCGCGGGCCCCTACCCGGCGGACAAGAACGGGGAGGACGGCACCAACGCCAGCCGCTCCAAGCCGTATGACCACGTGATTGTGGACCCGGACCTGCGCCCGTACCAGCAGGCCACCGTCATCAAGGGCGCCACGAGCTCCAGCACCTTCGCCAACGGCCTGGTGCTCGACAGCCGCGTCTACACGCCCATCTCGGAGATTTATCCGGCGCTCTCCAGCGACAGCGGCGCCTCCAGCATGCAGCACATGGGCGTGGTGAAGGACTTCCGCGTCCCCAACTTCTGAGTCGTGATTCACCTCTCGCGGCGGCCCGGAGCACCGGTGCCGCCGCGGGCGTCAGAAGCTCCACTTGTGTTTGTTGCGCTCGATGAACCGCGCCACCGGCGGAATCCTGGCGACGAGCGGCGTGAGCACGAACACGGCGGCCAGCCGCAGCGGCTTCACCACCTGCGACGCGGCATAGGCCGCCGCCCAGCTTCCCGCCTTCGCGCCCGTGCTCTCCGCCTGGAACCCGAGCTGGATGGCCGCGTAGAAGCCGACGATGACCAGGCCGAAGATGACGTAGTTCATCAGCAGCGCCAGCGGCCCGTACTCCAGCATCAGGTTCTTGAAGCGGGCCATCAGCGAGGGCTTCGCCGGCTTCACGGCGGCCTCGGCTGCGGGTGGGGGCGTGTCGGACACGGGGTTGTTCACGTCGGGCTCAACAGGCGGCATGTGGACACCATGCCCGAAATGGGCGCTGGCCGGGAGACAGAGCGGCCGGGCCTCCTACCGCCGGGCGGGCTCTCCGGGTTGTCAGGAATCCGTGGGGCGGGTTAGAGGAATGGGACGCATCATGAAAGCCCCGCTCCGCCTCCTCATCCTCGTGGCGGTCACCGTGCTCGCAGCAGACCAGGTGACCAAGTATCTGGCCGTGTCCCGGCTGACCAACGCATTGGATGGACGGGAGGGGCTGGCACGCGTGACGGGCTTCGTGTCCGAGCGGAACCTGGACAACAGCCCCCCCGGTGAGGGCCCTCGCCGGGTGTCGCGGCCGTACCGCTTCATCGAGGACTACTGGCACTTCCGCTACGTGGAGAACCCGGGCGCGGCGTGGGGCCTGTTCGCCAACCTCCCCGAGACGGTGCGGCGCGCCTTCTTCCACGTGGTGAGCCTGGCGGCGCTGGCGTTCATCTTCCTGATGTACCGGCGCACGGCGGTGGACCAGCGGCTGGTGCGCGTGGCGCTGGCGCTGATTACGGGCGGCGCGCTGGGCAACTTCGTGGACCGGCTGCTTCGCGGCTACGTCATCGACTTCATCGACTGGCACTGGCGCAACCAGCCCGGCATGCGGTGGCCCACCTTCAACGTGGCGGACGCGGCCATCTGCGTGGGCGTGGCCTTCATGCTTCTGGACTCGCTGCGCGTGCGCCGTCCGGACCCCGTCGCCGCGCCGCTGACGGAGAGCCCCAATCCGTGACGGGTGGGGGGCTCGTGGTGTAAGCCCCTCCCCGTGCCGCGCAAATACGTCATCCTCCTCGCCGTCACCCTCGGCGTCATCGTCCTGGACCAGTGGACGAAGTATCTCGTCGTCCGCGAGCTCACCACCCAGATGGATGGGAAGGAGAGCCTGGGCGAGCGCCTCGGGGCGATGTACTCGGCCCCTCCGCCGCAGGGCTTCGACGGGCTGCACTACCGTCCCAAGCGCCACATCGAGGTGTCGGAGAGCTTCTTCCGCATCCGCTACGCGGAGAACCCGGGCGCGGCGTGGGGCCTGTTCCGCAGCCTGCCGCCCGAGACGCGCGGGCCTCTCTTCCACGTGGTGAGCCTGGGCGCGGTGCTGCTCATCACCTACTACTTCCGGAAGCTGTCCGGCACGGCCCCCGAGGAGCGCTGGGCGCTGTGGGGCCTGCCGCTGGTGCTGGGCGGCGCGCTGGGCAACTACATCGACCGGCTCGCGCGCGCGTTCGTCATCGACTTCCTCGAGGCGCACTGGTTCGACAAGGCGGCGTGGCCGTCGTTCAACATCGCGGACTCGGCCATCTGCGTCGGCGTGGGCATGCTGCTGGTGGATGCCTTCGTCCGGAAGGAGAAGCCGGCGCCCGCCGCCTCCAACGCGAAGCCGTAGCGCCCGCCCGGACGTGGAGCAGCCGGGCAGGCTCCGGCGCGCTTCCGTGCATTGCCCCGCCGTCGGAGGAGGGTAGCCTTCGCGCGGCGTAAACTCCTCGCCTCTCCGGCAGGTCCTCCATGCTCCCCGTCCTCTTCCGCTTCACCTTCGCCGCCCTCTGGTCGCAGCTGTTGCTGTACGCGGTGGCCCTGGGCACGGTGGCGTACATCGCCTTCAACGGGTGGCGTGGCGCGGTGGGCCCGCTGGACGCGAAGACGGGCACGCGCGCGCCGGCCACCTCCACGGACCGGCTGCTGCGCGCGGCGGCGTTCGGCGTCATCGGCGCGGCGCTCGCGTGGTACGGCCTGAAGTACGCGCTGCCGGCGGGCGCCTTCCCGGGCGCGAAGGGCGAGGGCATTCCGCTGCACACCTACGGCGTGCTGCTGGCCGGAGGCTTCATCGCCGCGGTGTCGGTGGCGGGGCGGCTCGCGCAGGACGAGTGGCGCAAGGTGCAGCTCGTCGACGGCTCGTGGGTGGACGTGGAGGGCCCGAAGCGCCGCGAGCAGGTGATGGACATGGCCTTCTGGGCGCTGGTGGGCGGCATCGGCGGCAGCCGGCTGCTCTTCGTGCTCGTCAACTGGCAGGACTACGCGAAGGACTGGACGCAGGTCCTCTCGCTGGGCGGCGGGCTCGTCTTCTACGGCGGCCTCATCGGCGCGGCGGTGGCGTGCTGGTTCTTCGCGCGCGCCAACGGCATGGACTTCCTCCGGCTGGCGGACGTGTGCATCCCCACCGTGTCGCTGGGCCAGTGCCTGGGCCGGCTGGGCTGCTTCAGCGCCGGCTGCTGCTGGGGCGACGTGGCGCCCGCCGACGCGCTCACCGCGGTGCACTTCCCCGGCTCGGGCGTGGCGCAGGACCTCTTCGGTCAGGTGGGCGGGGCGTCCAGCCTCGCGTACTCCTCGCAGGCGGAGGACGTGCGCTACGTGGTGGAGGCCACCGGCCAAATCCTCCACGAGGCGGCCCCTGGCGCGGTGCGCATGGCGGACTGGGTGGCGCAGCACGGCCACACCCTGGGCGTCTATCCCACCCAGATTTTCGAGTCCGTGGGGCAGCTCGTCCTCTTCGTGGGCCTCATGTACGCGCGGCGCTTCCGCCGCTTCCATGGGCACATCCTGTCCCTGTGGCTGATGGCGTACGCCGTGCTGCGCAGTACGGTTGAATTGTTCCGTGGAGATGTGGAGCGCGGCACGCTGCACGGCCTGCTGGAGTCGCTGGGCGCGCACGGGCTGGCGGACGCGGTGCCGCTGGAGGCCTGGTACAACATCTCCACCAGCCAGTTCATCTCGCTGTGCATGTTCGCCTTCGGCGCGGTGCTGCTGGCCCGTCATGGGCGCAACCGGGCGGGCGAGGCAGCGGGCGGCCTGGGGCCGACACCTTCGGCGGCGTGAGGTTGATCCCCACGCGCCACTTGGGGACACTCTGGAGAAGTCATGCCGCCTCCCGATACCCGACAGTCCACCGCCCGGAACTCCGCCCTCCAGAAGACGCCGGTGGATTCCAGGAAGAGCTCGGCGGACGCCAGCTCCAGTGAGAACGTCCTCCAGGAGTGCGAGGATCTGGAGGCGGAGGTCGCCGCCCTGCGCAACCTCTACGAGCAGTACTTCCTGGGCAACGAGCGCCACCCGCCCACGCAAGCGCACTCGGAGCTGAAGAAGCGCTTCATCAAGCTGAAGGGCACCTTCATCCGCAGCACCGCCGCGAAGTTCCGCGTGGCCACCATCCACAACAAGTACCTCACGTACGAGCGGCTGTGGATGCGGACGCTGCAGGAAATCGAGAACGGCACCTACAAGCGGGACCTCTTCAAGGCCCGCCGCCGCGCGGAGGTGCGCGGCTCCTCCGCCACCGGCAAGGACGCCCAGAAGGGCGTGGTGGAGCTGCCGGAGGACATCTCCGACATGGACTTCGAGGAGGTGGAGGAAATCCTCCACCCCCGTCCCGCCAACGAGCCGCCGCTGGCCGCCTCCGCGACGCCGCCTCCGGGCAGTACGTCCACCCAGGGCACTCCAGCGGTGGCCCCAGGCGTCGCTCCCGTCACGTCGCCTGCGCGCGGTACGCCGGCGGTGGCGCCGCTGTCCGCCGTGCCTCCCATTGCTCCGGCCACGGGGGGCACGCCCCTGCGCGGCGTTCCGGCCGTGGCTCCGGCGGTGGCGCCGGTGGCGGGCTCGCCTCCGCGTGGGCTGCCCACGGTGTCGGCGCCCCTCGGCGGGACTCCCGCGCGCGGCACGCCGGTGGTGCCTCCGGGCATGGCGGCGAAGGCGCCCGGTGCGGCGCCTTCGGTGCCGCCCGTGCGTCCTCCTTCTGCGGCGCCCGGCGCGGCGGCGGCGCGCACGCCGGTGCCTCCCACGGCGGCCGCGCCCCGTCCTCCCGCGGCGAGCGGCTCGGGCGGCATGTCCGACGACAAGCTGCGCGCGGTGTACGACGCGTACGTCACCGCCAAGCGCCGCTGCCAGGAGGACACCTCGAAGCTCTCCTACGAGTCGGTGGCGGCCACGCTGCGCAAGCAGGTGCCGGAGCTGCTCAAGCAGCACAACGCCAAGGCCGTGGAGTTCAAGGTCGTCATCAAGGACGGCAAGGCGTCTCTCAAGGCCGTTCCGAAGTAGGCCCGGAATGAATCAGAACCTTGAAGCGCTCAAGGAGCGGGTGAGCCGCCTGTCGGTGATGATTTTCGACATCGACGGGACGCTCACCGACGGCCGCATCTTCTGGGTGCCCAACTCCGGCTGGACGCAGATGTACAGCGTGCGCGACGGCATGGGCATCAAGCGCCTGCAGGAGGCCGGCATCGAGGTGGCCGTCATCTCCGGCGGCGACAGCCTCTCCGCGCAGATGCGCATGCAGTCCCTGGGGCTGAAGCACGTGCACTTCGGCAGCCAGGACAAGGTGGCCCACTTCGAGAAGCTGCTGACGCTGCTGAACGTCTCGGCGGACCGGTGTGGCTACATGGGCGATGAGGTGGTGGACCTGCCGCTCTTGAAGGCCGTGGGGTTCTCCGCCGTGCCACCCGAGGCCCCCGACGAGGTGCGCGCCCAGGTGCACTACGTGGCCCAGAAGCCCGCCGGCTTCGGCGCGGCCCGCGAGGTGTGCGAGTTCATCCTCCGCCACCGTCAGGCCCCCTGAGACTCGGCGGCCGGGAAGCGTCGGCTGCTGAAAAGAGGGCTGCCCGGGGTGCTTGTCCGGGTTGTCGCTCCGGGGGGGCCTCCCTAGTTTGGGTCTCGCGCATGGGCCGTGAACGGCGCGAGACACCAGGGAGGCGACGTGGGGATTCGGCGGAAGTGGCTCGGGCTGGCCGTGACGTCTGTAGGACTCTCGCTGGCGACGGGCTGCATGTCGCCGCCTCCGGAGGCCGAGGCGCGTCTCGCGGCGCTGCAGGCGGAAGAAGAGGAAATGGACACCGTGCTCGACAGCGTCGAGGAGCGGCTTCTGGGCAACCAGGCCATGCTCCAGACGTGGGAGGAGCTGGGCCGCCGGCACCAGCAGGTGTCCGAGCTGCACTGCGCGACGGCGAACGAGCACCTCGCGGGGCTGATGAAGCACTACGAGAAGATGGAGGAGAAGGGCCGCATGCTGAAGCGCCGCCGGGGCTCGGTGGCCGCGGTGGACGCGGTGCTCACCTCCGGCAAGGCGCCGCGCATCAGCAACAACTGACGTTGCATTCAGTTTTCGTCAGAGCGTCATCCGCTCGCGGAAGCGCTGGGACTGGCGCCGCGACATCTCGACTTCGCGGCCTCCGCGCAGGCGCACCACCAGGGTGCCGCCGGGGCCGGGCTCCAGCGACTCGACGAAGTCCAGGTTGATGAGGTGCTGACGGCTCGCGCGGAAGAAGCGCGCCGGGTCCAGCCTCTCTTCCAGGTAGCTCAGCGAGCGCAGCAGCAGCGGTTGATGCCCTTCGAGCACGAGGCGCGCGTAGTTGCCCTCGGAGGCGATGAGCGGCACCTGCGAGAGCTGCACCAACCAGCAGCGCTCTCCATCTCGCACGAAGACACGCTCCAGCGGTGTGCCCGGTGCGTGCGTTGAAGGTGGAGGTGCGTGGGACGTGCGGCCACGCTGGCGCACGCGCTCCAGGGCCTCGGCGAGGCGCGGGGATTCAATGGGCTTGAGGAGGTAGTCGAGCGCGTTCACGTGGAAGGCGCGCACGGCGTGCTCGTCGAACGCGGTGGTGAAGACGACATCCGGCGGCTCTTCCAGTCGCGCGAGCACGTCGAAGCCCGTTCCACCGGGCATCTGGATGTCGAGCAGCAGCAGGTCCGGAGACAGGGCCTCCACCTGCTTGCACGTCTCGTCCACGTGGGAGGCCTCGCCCACCACCTCCACGTCGGGGAAGGCGGCCAGGAGGCGGCGCAGCTCCAGGCGGGCCAGGCGCTCGTCGTCGGCGATGAGGACTCTCATGCGGAAAGGGGAATGCGGACGCGCGCGGTGGTGAGCGCCGCCTGCGTCTGGTCGAGGTGGAGGGACGCGCCCGCGCCGCACAGCAGGCGCAGCCGCTCGCTGGCGTTGCGCAGACCCACGCCGTTGCTCTCGGGAGAGGCGGCTGCCACGACGTTGCGCGAGCCGACGGCCGTACTCGCGGCACGCGTGGTGGCGGCGGTGTTGGCGACTTCGAGCAGGAGCTCGCCGTCGCGCACGCGGGCGGAGACGGCCACCTCGCCGCCTTCCGTTGTCAGTCCCACGCCGTGCTTGATGGCGTTCTCCACCAGCGTTTGCACCAGCATGGCCGGTACGGGTACGCCGAGCGCGGAGGGCTCCACGTCCTCGCGCACGCGCAGGCGCGACTCCAGCCGCACGCCCTCGAGGTCCAGGTAGTCGCGCACCACCTGGAGCTCGCGCTCCAGCGGCACCGTCTCCGGCCCGCGCACAGCGAGCGCATAGCGCAACAGTGAGGACAGGCGCGTCACCACCTCCTGCGCGCGGGCGGGGTCCTCCGAGATGAGGGCGCGCACGCTGTTGAGGCAGTTGAAGAGGAAGTGCGGCTGGAGCTGCGCCTTGAGGAAGCGCAACTCCGCGGCCTGTGCGGCGGCCTCCAGCTTCCAGCGCTCAACCTCCACCTTCCGAGCGTGCTCCACGGCGTGGATGGCGAAGTAGAACACCAGCCACATCAGCATCAGCGCCATCCAGTAGCTGGCGTTGATGATGAAGCCGAGCACCGAGGCCTCCTCCAGCGTGTACAGGCGCAGCACGAACAGGCCGTCCACGAAGGCCACCAGGCTCTGCGCCATCCCGAGCCCCAGCGCCGTGGCCAGCACGCGAATGCTCAGGGCCGGAAGGGCCAGCGAAGCCCACTCACGCAGGTGCAGCCGCGAACGGGCCGCGTGGGTGAGCAGCATGGCGGACAAGCAGATGATGACCCATCCCACCGGAGAGCCCTGCGCATGCCTGTAAATCAGGGCGCCGATGAGCACGTACAACCCCCAACCACCGACCTGGCAGGCCACATAGGCCTTGGTGCGCGAGGACGTCATCGAGAGGCTCCGGTTGGAAGGGAGTCCATCACACTCAGTGGTGGGGCTGCACCTGGGCGACGGACGCGTGGGTGCCGAGGAAGCCGTCGAGCTCCTGGAAGAAGCCCTCCGGGTCGTCCCACATGATGAAGTGCCGGGCCTTGTCGTTCAGGACGACACGGGCGGTGGACAGCTTCGCGTACTGGCTCCGGAACACGGCCTCCACCGCCTCGCGCGGGACGCCGCGTTCCTTCAGCCCCACCCACGAGCCCAGCACCAACGTAGGCGCGGTGATGCGAGGCAGCTCGGGGCGCAGGTCGGTGGTGCTCAGCTCGTAGATGGCATTGGCCACGGTCTCGTGGTCGGAATCGGCGCCCCAGCGCGCGGCGACATCCACCTTCTTCTCGTCGGTGATGAAGTTCCGCAGCACCATGCGCGACTGCTGGCTGCGCTGCTCCACTGTCTGCATGCGCATCATCGTGCGCATCTCCTCGGCGCGCGGGCGCATGCTCTCGGCCGTGGCGTTCGGGTCCATGGAGGCGGGGAGGAACGGCAGGCTGTCGACGATGACGACGCCGCCCACGAGCTCCGGAACGTCCACGGCCACTGCCATCGCGAGCACGCCGCCGAGGCTGTGCCCGACGAGGATGGGCTTCTCCAGCCCCTGCGAGCGCAGGTAGTCCGCGAGCGCGCGGCGCTCGGTGGCGAAGAAGGGCGCGGGCATGGCGGGCTGGCCCGCGAAGCCGGCGAGCGTGAGGACGTGGCAGTCGTACTTCCCCTGCAGGTGCGCCACCGTCTCGTTCCACACCTCACCGGACGAAGAGAGGCCGGGGATGAAGACGAGCGGACGTCCCTGTCCGGAGCGCTCCACGTGGAAGGGCTGTGGAGCGGTGGCCGCCGTGGCCGAAGAGGCCTCGCCGGTGGAGGTGGTGGCGCAGCCGGTGAGCAGGATGACGGCAATCATCACGGCGAGTGGGGGAACACGGCAAAGGCACATGGGCGACTCCCGGAATGGGTATGGGGCGATAGGTACGGGACGAACGGTACGCACCCGGGGCGTGGCGAACCCGGATACTCCACGAGCGGTCGGCGCGCGGGATGAGCGGCGCGGGGGCGGGGTGGCTGGCGGGGGGCTTCGGGTTTCGGGCAGGCTCGCGGGCGTCACCTGTCGCGAAGGGATGTCCTCCGTGTCCACGCCGCAGCCGTCCGAGTCCTCCGTGCCGCAGTCCACGCAGGAGGGCGCCGTCGCACCGGTGACGCCGGTGGAGGAGGAATCCTTCGCCCGGTACCTCGCTCGCAGGCTGGTGGTGGACCACGGCTTCCACGAGGGCACCGTGCCGGAAGCGGAGGAGCTGGCGGCGGCGTCGGACGGGGTGCTGACGTACTCAGATGGGATGTCCGCGGTGATGGTCTGCATCGTGGACTGCGAGCGCGAGCCCTCGCGCCGCTTCGGCCTGGACGTCGCGGCGATGGAGCGCATCGGCAAGGAGTGCCTCAAGTACACGGGCACGATGAGCGGCACGAAGCTGCCCGTCGGGCTGCAAATCATCGAGGTGGGCGGCGCGCCGCTGACGGATGAGGACCGCAAGCGCCTGGAGCAGTACCGCCTGGGCCTGTTCCACAAGGTGCACCTGCACGCGATGCACGTGGACATCTCGGCGCCGGGCACGGTGTGGACCAGCACGTGGCGCCGCGCGAAGGTGTCCGCGGGCTACCTGCGCAAGCTGCTGAAGGAGCCGCGCAAGGTGGAGGCGGAGGAAGCGCTGGCGCCGCCGCCCGAGCGGACGACGGTGCTCACGCCCACGCTGCTGGCGCTGCTGGTGCTGGGCTTCGCGGTGGAGCAGTTCTTCGGCGTGGGCGAGAAGGGTGACGGGCTGCTCGCGCCCGGCGTGCGGACGCTGGTGGCGATGGGCGGGGTGAACTCGGGACTGGTGCTGGAGGCGGGACAGTGGTGGCGCCTGCTGATGGCGCCGCTGCTGCATGGAGACGTCTTCCACCTCGCGCTCAATGGCGTCTGTCTGTGGTTCGTGGCGGCCATGGTGGAAGGCCTGGTGGGCCGCGCGTGGATGGGCTTGCTGCTGCTCGCGGGGGCGCTCGGGGGTGGAGCGCTGTCCATGCTCATCAACCCCGACACGGTGGTGTCGGTGGGGGCGTCGGGCGTGCTGATGGGCTTGCTGGCGGCGCTGCTGGCGCTGAGCCGTCGCGTCCCGGTGGGGCCGGAGCGGGCGCAGCTCCAGGTGCTGTCATTGCAGTTGCTGATTCCGTCGCTGATTCCCCTCGGCGTGTCGCGCACGGGCGGGACGATTGACTTCGCGGCACACCTGGGCGGAGCGCTGGCCGGCGGCGCGGTGGGGTGGGTGCTGGTGAAGGTGTGGGCCCGGAAGGAGCCGGCGCCGCCCGCGACCCTTCCGGTGGGCGTGGTGGGAGTGCTGACGATGGTGGCGCTCGTGGTGAGCTTGGGCTTCGCTCACCAATACTGGAAGGACTCCGTGCTGGAGCTGGAGTTGATTCCCGCGGAGGCGCTGCCGAAGACGGGCGCGGAGGGAATGGCGCAGGCGAAGGCGCTGCTGGAGCGCTACCCGAGGGACCCGCGCTCGCACCTGTTCCAGGCGATGGTGCTGATGGATGCGAATGATTGGCCCGGCGCCGAGCGGGAGCTGCGCACGGCGCTCTCCGAGCAGCACATCCTGGAGCACTTCTTCGAGGGCACCGCGCTGCCGCTCATGCTCCACGAGGAGCTGGGGCACGTGCTCGTGGCGCAGGGCCGCAAGGACGAGGCGCGGGAGCTGGTGAAGCCGTTCTGCGTGCCGGGCACGGACGGCAAGCCGCCGGAGACGCTCGTCGAGCTGGAGCTGTGCGCGACGGCGCCGTGAAGGGCACGGCCTAGAAGCGCATGCGGCTGAACCCAGTCACGAACGAGCTCAAGATTCCGAGCACGCACGAACACCGCGAGCCCCAGCGCGCCCGTGCGAAGGCGCTGGTCGTAGGACTGACGCCGGAGCAGCCACGCCCCAGGATGATTCCGAGCAGTGCGCCCAGGAGCCAACCCAGGAACAGCCCGAAGAGGTCCCTGGCTGCCTCGCCCACCATCACTCCGAGCGCTCCGCCACCCATGAAGAGGCCCAGGAAGAGGAACAGCCCACTGGTGAAGGCGCGTCCGCGGTTGTCGTTGGCGCGTGTGTTCATGGCGTGCCCTTCCGCAACAGCCGCTTGCGCATGTACCCATCGACGGCGATGACGGCGCGATGGAACAGGCCGGGAGACAGGCGCCGCAAGCGCCAGCCCCACCGTGCATCCGCCATGGGGAGCACGTAGAGCGCACCCCGGTCCACGGCCTTCAAGAGCTTCTGTGCAACCACGTCCGGCCCCACGCGGGCCTTCTCCACCATCCGCGTCCCCATCGTGCGCAGTGCGCTGTCGGAGTAACGCCCCGCGCTGGCGATGTTGGTGCGGAAGAACGTGGGGCACGCGACGGTGACGCCGATACCTGAAGCGCGCAATTCGGCGGACAGCGTCTCGGAGAGCGCTACCACCGCGGCCTTGGACGCGTTGTAGGGCGCGAGGTCCGGCGCGTACAGCAGCCCCGCCGCCGAGGCGATGTTGAGGACATGCCCCGCGCCCTGCTTGCGAAGCCGAGGCACGAAGACGTGGCAGCCGTGGATGACGCCCCAGAGGTTGACGTCCAGCACGTGCTTCCAGTCCGCGAGCGGCAGCTCTCCCACGCGTCCCGCGCTCAGCACGCCCGCGTTGTTCACGAGCAGGTCCACGCCGCCGAAGGCGCTCTCGGCGGCCACGGCCAGGGACTCCACCTGCTCAGGGCGGGAGACATCACAGACGTGGACGCGGGCCTCGCCACCGGCGGCGGTGACGCGGCGGGCGGTCTCCTCGGCGGAGGCCGCGTCGATGTCCGAGACGAGCACGCGGGCCTGGCGCCGAGCCAGTTCCTCACAGAGCGCGCGGCCCAGGCCACTGCCTGCACCGGTGACGACGGCTCGGGGACGCGGGGGAAGGCTCATGCGTGTCGTTTCCGCAGTTCCTCGCGGACCTCCATCAGGATGCGGCCGAGCATGTTCCGTCCGCTGCCGTCTCCGCCATCACCCCAGTAGTCGTCATTGTCCGTGTGCTCGACGAGCTTCGCGTCCCCGGTGTCGAGCAGCAGACGGCCGAGGTCCTCGTGCTGGGTGAACTTCGCGCGCACGGCCTCGCGCATGACGGAGACCTTGGTGGACTCCCAGTCGCGGCGCAGCTTGCGCTTGCGGTCCCTCCCCATGCGCGCGGCGAGCATCGGCGTGCGGGCCTGGCGGACCTCTTCCTGGTCCTTCGCGTCCTCGAACTTCTGCGCCTGGAAGTAGTGCTCGCTCGTGGGCCACGTCTTGCCCCGGAGCTGGATGGGGTAGGGCGCGAAGTTCGAGCACCAGCCGTGGTCGTCGGTGACGCTGTAGAAGTGGATGACCTCGGACATGGACGGATTCCTCACCTGCGACGGCACAGCACGAGTCCGACGTCATCCGGCAGGCCACCTGACGCAAGCCTCGGCAGCGTGGCCAGCGCACGGGCGGCGGCGGAGAGGTCCGGCCCGGCGGCCACCGCTCGGATGCGGCGCGCGTCCACGTACTTGAACAAGCCATCGCTCGCGCCGAGCAGCGTGCCTCCGGTCCACGACACGTCGAAGAAGACAGGCAGGACCTCACCGCTTCCGAGCAGCGGCTTGCGATGCTGATGCTCGGTGAGGACGCGGTGCGAATCACCCTCCATCAGCCACAACTCCGAGTCCCCCACGCTGGCCCCGAGGATGCGCTCCCCGGTGACGCAGGCGACCATGGCGGTGGTCTCTCCTCCCTGTCCCGTTGACGCGAGCATTTCGTCGCAACGTGTCAGGATGTCGCTCAACGCCTCGGGCCGTTCCAGGTCCGGGCGCTCGTTCACGGCGGCCCGCACCGCTTGGACAACCGCGGCAGCAGCCTCGGTTCCCCGCCGCGAGTTCCCCGCACCATCCGCGACCACGAGCACCACGGCGTCACCCCAGGACAGGATGTCCACGTGGTCCGCGCTGGTCCGTGCCTGAGGCTCCACCACCTGGGCTGTCTCGAAGCATTTCATGGCTGTAGCCCCACTCCTGCAACGCCCGAGCCCACGCGAAGGCATTACCGGGCTCACCATGAAAAGCACGTCTTTCATGATTTGGTGCCGCCAGCCTCGGGGCCACACGCCCGTCCCGGCAGCAGGCAGGCGAACGCCGCGTTCCGTGACGGCGCGGGCGAATCCGGCTAGAAACGCCGCCGTGAGACGCGACGCTTATGGAGCGTTCGCCGCCATCGCGGTGGGGCTCCTCGGATGCAATGACCTGGAGGTCTGTGGCTCCACGACCTCCAACATCACCCGTGACAACGGGGAGGTCTACCGTTGCGTCACCTCCGAGGACTGCCCTCGGACCTCGCGTGTGAGTGTGTGCGTCACCGACGTGTCCCCCGTGGCCGAGTGCGTGCGCTGTGAGGACTCGCAATGCATCCTCGTGACTCCGGAGGCCTGCTAGTGCGGCGCCTGCGAATCGCGCTCGCCCTTCTGGCCCTCGCCGGCGTGGGTTGCCGCGACAAGCCCGTGGACCACCTCCAGCGCGCCCGCGACGCCACCTTCGAGAAGCGCCCCGACGAGGCCCTCGTCGAGTACCGCAAGGCCTTCGACGCGCTCCGCCACGACGAGTCCGCCGAGGCGCTCGTCTTCCGCGCCCGCGCCCTCAAGGGCGCCGCCGACGTGTACTGGCTGGAGCAGCGCAAGGTGAAGGAGGCCGTCGGCGTCTACCGCGAGCTCATCCAGCAATGCCCGGACTCGCCCGAGGCGCTCGACGCCCGCATCATCCTCGCGGAGCTCCTGCGCGTTCACTACCGCGACCTGCGCGGCGCCATCGACCAGCTCACCGCCGCCCTCAAGCTCAACCCGCCCCAGGGCGCCGAGCTGCACTACCAGGTCGCCAAGCTCTACTTCGAGCTCGGTGACTATCAGCAGTGCGAGCTGGAGACGCGCCGGCTCATCGAGCGCTTCCCCACCAGCGCCTTCGTGGACGACTCGCTCTTCCTCCAGGCCCAGGCCGTCTCGATGATTGAGGGCCGCCGCCAGGAGGCCTCGCGCACCTTCGCGGACCTGCGCACCCGCTTCCCGGACTCCGAGCTCGCGCCGCACGCCCTCTTCGAGATGGGCAAGCTGAAGGCCGACGCGGGGGAGAACGAGAAGGCGATTGAGACGTGGGTGGAGGCGCTGAAGACGCACCCGGACCCGTCGCTCGTGCAGGACTACATCGCCCGGGCCCGCAAGCGCATCGCCAACACGCACGCGGAAGTCGTGGGCCGCGAGGCCGCCTTCGACCGCAACCGCCCGGCCCGCAGCTCGCTGGAGGCCGTGGGCGGCCGGCCCGAAGAAGCCGCCAACGAGCACAACTGACTCACGCCGGCACGTCGAGCACCGCTTCCAGGAGCGGTGCCGCCACCGCCGGGTCATCCGCGTCCGCCACCAGCAAGAGGTGCACGCGCCCTCGCTCCACGCGCGCGTCCACGCCCTCCAGCTTCACCTTCGCGTCCACCGCGTCCAGGAACACCGGCGTTCCATCCGGCGCCAGCACGCCCACCGCCGAGCCCGTCACCACTCCATCCGCGTAGGCATCGCGCGTGTCCTCCGCCGCGGCGGTGAACACCAGCCTTCCGTCCGGTAGCGGCGACGCATCCGTGAAGGACAGCCGCACGCCTCCAGCCCGGCCCAGCTCCCACCGCCGCGTGGTGCGCACCACGTCCGGCCTCAGCGCGCCCACCTCCAGTCCGCGCCGGGCACGCTCCAAATCCAGGTCCACCAGCGCGTCCACGCCCGTGTCCCCATTGCCCCGGTTGAGCAGCCGCAGCCGCCCTCCCACCACCGCCGCGCCCTCGATGTTCAGCGGCCCCAATTCGCGCGTGAGCTGCGCATACAGCGCCGTGCAGTCCACCGTGCGCACCTCCCCCGCCAGCGCCCCGTCCGCGCCCAGCGGCACTATCGCCCCACGCAGCCGTGTCGGAGCGGAGCCCGAGGGCAGCGCCAGCAGCGCCCCATGCGGCGCGTCCGCGAGCGGCCCCAGCAGGCATAGCGCCTCCAGGTCCGGCTTGGCCGCCTTGCGTGCCGCCGGCTCGGACGGAAGCCCACCCGGGAACAGGCGCACGCTGCGCCCCGGTGCATCTCCGGCCACGGGGAAGACGGCGAGGTGCAGGGCGTCGTCCGCGACGATGTAGAGCCAGGCGCCGGCGCGCACCAGGCCGCTCGCCGCGGACACGTGCGCGGGGCGGCCGGGTGCCTCCGGGGACTCCAGCGTGAGGGTGCGCCTTTGCGTCGTGCGAATCATGGGCCGAAGAGCCTCCCGCGCGAGAGGCTACCGGCCTCGCCGCGTCAGAGCAGCGTACCGCGCAGAATCAGGCTGGCGACGGTGAAGTAGATGACCACGCCGCTGACGTCCACCAGCGTGGCCACGAAGGGCGCGGACGCGCTCGCGGGGTCGAACCCGAAGCGTCGTAGCACCAGCGGCAGCATGGAGCCCGCCAGCGTGCCGAACGTCACCACGCCCAGCACGGACAGCGCCACCGCGCAGCCCAGGAGGAAGAAGTGCTCGCCATACGCACCGGACGCCGTGTGCCAGATGACGATGCGCAACAGGCCCACGAGCCCGAGGACGATGCCGAGCACCACGCCGGACAGCGCCTCGCGCCGGGCCACGCGCCACCAGTCCTTCAGCCGCATCTCGCCCAGCGCCAGCGCGCGGATGATGAGCGTGGACGTCTGGCTGCCGGAGTTGCCGCCCGAGGAGATGATGAGCGGCACGAAGAGGCTCAGCACCACCGCGCTGGCGATTTCGTCCTCGAAGCTGCTCATCGCCGTGGCCGTGAGCATCTGCCCGAGGAAGAGCACCAGCAGCCAGCCGATGCGCTTCTTCAGCATGCCGAAGAAGCCCACCTCGAAGTAGGGCGCCTCGAGGGCCTCCATGCCGCCGACCTTCTGGATGTCCTCGGTGGCCTCCTCCTGCACCACGTCGACGATGTCGTCCACCGTGACGATGCCCTTCATCCGCCCCGCTTCGTCGAGCACCGGCAGGGCCATGAAGCCGTGCTCGCTGAACAGCCGGCCCACCGCCTCCTGGTCCGTGTTCTCCGCCACGGTGATGACGTCGCGCTGCATGACGTCCGCGACCTTCTTGTCCGGCGCGGCCTGGAAGAGCTGGCGCAGGGAGAGCACGCCCAGCAGGTGCTGCCCCGCGTCCAGCGCGTAGGCGTAATAGACGGTCTCCACCTTCTCGCGCGCCTGCTTGCGCAGGTAGCCGATGGCCTCGTCGATGCTCATGTCCGGCCGCACGCGGGCGAAGCGCGGGTTCATCAGACCGCCCGCGTCGTCCTCCGCGTAGGCCAGCAGCACATTCACTTCGCGTCGGCTGGCGTCGTCGAGCTGCGAGAGGATGGCCTCCGCCTGCTCGGGCTCCACCGCCTGCACCAGGTCCGCGAGGTCGTCCGGGGGCAGCACGCGCACCCACGTGCGGCGCTCGCCGGGCGGCAGGTGGAGGATGAGCTCCGCCTGGTCCCTCGCGGACAGGCTGATGAAGAAGTCGTCCGCCACCGACGGCGGCAACAGCCGGAAGCCCTCCAGCCGCTCGTCGACGGAGAGCACCGGCCAGACCTCGTGCAGGTCCTCCTCGGAGAGCGAAGCGCTCTGGGGGCTTTCCATCATCGGCTCACCTCCGGCGGGTGGGGCGTCGCGTTACACGCGGCGCGCGGGCCTCTCTACACCCGAGCGTGGGGCGCGGCGAGAGGCAGGCAGGCGACATTCCGCGCTTTTTCTCGCGACCCTCACCCCGGGCTTGGGTCCGCACCCTCCGTGTGGGCTCCAACGGGTTCCACGGAACGGGCTGGAGTCTCCGGGACGCCGCTCCCGGCATGGGGCCCGGCGCGGGGCAATGTGACACAGAAGGTGGAGCCCTCCCGGGGCCGGCTCTCCACCTCGATTCGGCCGCCCATCGCCTCCACGAGGCTGCGGGTGATGAAGAGGCCCAGCCCCAGGCCTCCGTAGTGGCGGCCGGACACGGCGCGCTCGAAGCGGCCGAAGATGCGCTCCTGGTCCTGCGGGGAGATGCCGATGCCCTCGTCCCGCACCGTCAGTCGCACCCAATCTCCCTGGTCCTCCACCCGCGCGTGAATGTCGCCACCGGCCCCATAGCGGATGGCGTTGGAGAGCAGGTTGGTGACGACCTGCTCCAGCCGCAACCGGTCCCACCGCCCGCGCGTGTCCCCCGCGGACTCCAGCTTCAGCCGGCAGCCGGCCTTCGCCGCCTCGGGAGCGAACCAGTCCGCGACCTCGCGCAGCACCTCGCCCAGATCCGCCTCCGTCAGCTCCAGCGTCAGCCGCCCGTGGTTGAGCCGCCCCACGTCGAGCAGCGCGCCCACCAGCGACGCCAGCTTGCGCACCTGCGCGCGCGCCACGTCCAGGTGGTGCCGGGCCCGGGTGTCGTGTGAGGCGATGCCGTCCCGCCACAGCTCGCGCGCCAGGGTGGCGAGCGTGAGCTGCAGCGGCGTCAGCGGCGTGCGCAATTCGTGCGAGGCCACGGTGAGGAACTCGTCGCGCAGGCGCACCGCGGCCTGGGCCTCGGAGTAGAGGCGCGCGTTGTCCAGCGCGAGCGCGGCCCGGTGTGCCAGGTCCTCGGCCACGCGCCTGTCCTGCGCGTCGTGGTGGTGGTCCGGGCGCCCGCGGATGAACGTCAGCGCCCCGAGCACCTGGTCCCTCGCGAGCAGGGGCACCGACAGCACCGAATGGATGCTCAGCGCGCGCAGCATCTCCAGATGTTCGGCGTCCAGCGCGAAGCCGGCCAGGGTCGCATCGTCCACGAAGGGCTCGCACCACGTCCCTCCGGTGTGGATGGCCGCGGCGGGCCCATGGGGCGCTTCGAGCTGCACGGGGTAGCGCCGCGAGATTTCGCGGGCCATCGCCTCGCGGGCCGGGTCCAGGTGCGCCACCGCGAGCCGGCGCAGGCCGCCCTCGGGCTCCACCAAATCGAGGAAGCACCCGTCGCCGAGGTGGGGGACGCACTGGCGCACCACGCGGGTGAGCGTGGCCTCCGCTTCGAGCGAGCTGGCCAGCGTCTCGCTCACGCACGCGAGGAAGGTCTGGTCCTCCTTGGCGCGCTTCAGCGCGGTGATGTCGAAGAAGCCCGCCACCACCGCCTGGAGCCGCCCCTCGCTGTCGCGGACGGGACCGGCCTTGAGGTGGAAGGTGCGCAGGGAGCCGTCGGGGCGGCTGTACAGCACGTCCTCCTCGCCACAGGGCTCGCCGGTGCGCAGCACCCGGGCAATGGGGTACTCGTCTCCCCGGTAGCGGCGCCCGTCCGGGTGGACCGCGTAGTAGCGGGAGAAGTCGTCGATGCAGGTCGTCTCCAGCATCGGATGGCCGAGCAGCCGCTCGGCCTCGTCATTGGCGAGCAGCGTGCGGCCCGAGGGCGCCTCGGCGAGGTGCACCGCCACGGGGAGCTGCTGGATGATGGCCCGCAGCCTGTCCTTCTCCGACTGGTGGGCGGTGAGCAGTTGCTCCCGCTCCTCCTGCGAGCGCCGGAACGCGGCGAAGTCACTGGCGATGGTCTCCAAGAGCCGTGCGCTCTCCCGCGCCGCGCTCTCCGCGCGCTCCACCGCCTCCCGCAGGGCGTCCTCTTTTCGCCGCAGCTCCAGCACCGTGCGCACCCGGGCGCGGACGACGTCCGGGTGCAGCGGCTCCAGCAGGAAGTCCACCCGCCCCAGCGCATGGCCGCGCAGCAGGGCCTCCTCATCGAACGGGGGCCGCACCACCAGCAGCAGGGGCGTGTGCTCCAGCGCGGGCGTCGCGCGCAGCCGTGAGGCCCGCTCGAAGCCGGCCTCCCAGTCCTGGCGCGCGTCGATGAGGATGCAGGAGGCCGGGGGCTGCTCCTCGCACGCGGTGCTTGCGTCGCTCACGCGGTGGAGCGGGGGGCCCAGGTGGGCCAGCATGGCCTCCAGGTCCCGCCCATCACCGGGTGCGGCCTCGACGAGCAGGGGAGGACCTTCCTCCCTCGGACCTGGCCTGGCTTCCCTCATCACCTCGAAGGTGATGGCGGAGCGGCGCGTTGCCATCCTCCCCGCCCATGGGCCGCACGGTGTGCGGAGGACCGCGCGAGGAGCGGGCGCACGTCAGCCCGCGGGCCGCTCGTACACCATCGTGCTGGCGCCGCTCACCCGGTTGTCACCCTCCCAGTAGAAGCGCGGGGAGACGGTGCGCAGCTCGGAGGAGAGCGCCGCGGTGCCAGGCAGGATTTCCAGCCCCAGGGGGCCCTGCGCCGGGGACACCACCGGCAGCACGGAGAGCGAGGCCGGCTGGATGCCCAGGCGGACGTCGGGGACGAGGAAGCCCGCGCGGAGCGCGGAGCTGATGCCCTCGACCTGCGCGTCCAGCACCAGGGAGCCCTGCTCCACCAGCGCTCCGTCCGAGACCACCCACCGCTGCAGTGTCTGTCCGCCTGTCTGGAAGGGCTCGCCGGCGCGCATCCACACCACGCCGTCCTCGTAGCCCACGGGGATGCCTCGCAGCGGCACGCAGGGCTCGCCCGTGGCGGCGAAGACGTCGTCCTGCCCGACCTGGAAGGGGCACGCCTGGCTGTCCGGCCGGGAGGTCATCCGCACCACCAGCACCCGCTTCGCGGACACGCGCACCAGCAGCCCCGTCGTGTTGTCGATGCCGAAGGGGATTTCGATGCCGGTGCCCCACGTCGTGGAGCCCGCGGCGGCGAGCACGCCGGCCTCCGTGAAGACGAAGCGGTGCAGGCGCTGGGTGTCGAGCACCCACAGCTCGTTCTCCGTGGCGAGCCGGCTCTGGAGGGTCGTCACCGGCGCCGACGTGCTGAGCAGCAGCGAGCCGGTCAGCTCGAGCTCCGTGCCGCCCGTGTCCAGGAAGCGGCGCACGCGGCCCTCGCTGCCCACCACCCAGACGACGTTGCCCGCGACGGCGACATCCGGCGGAAGCGAGGAGGTGGAGGTGCCGAGCCGCTGGGTGCGCCCGCTCGCGTGCACCGCCACTCCGTCACACAGCCAGGTGCCTCGCGTGGTGCGGTCCAGCTGCGTGCACCGGGGCAGCGGCAGCGTGGTGGCGGTGGTGCTCCCGGTCCAGTCTCGCGCCACGTACACCCCGAGCTGCTGCACGCTGCCCACCGGCGCGAAGGCGACGAGGACGTGGTGCCGTCCCGTCGTCTTCGGCGTGAAGCTGACGAGTGCGGACGTCCCATTCGCGCCCAGGCTCACCTGCGAGGGCACCAATTGGTTGTCCGGGTCGAACACCTCGGCGGTGACGCTGTCCGGCACCTGCGAGCTGGCTTCTCCGTTGCAGGACAGCGTCTGCACGGCGGACACCTTGAATGACGCCGGCGCATCCACGCGGAAGGTGGGCGGGCCTCCCACGGTGGATTCGTCGAAGAGCGTCGTGGTGATGCAGGAGTCGTCGGACGCCGAACAGCCCGACAGGGCGAGCAGTGCGGACAGTGCGAGCAGGCGGGCGGTCTTCATCGAGGGGGAGAGGTCGTCCAGAGACCCTTCGGCCTGGGGGGAGACGGCCTCCTTCCTCCTCTTACTCCTATTCGCCCCTCGGGTCAGCCCCGAGCGGCCGGAGGTGTCCGGCGCAGGGCGAAGGCGCGGGCGGCTTGTCACAAAAAGGATGCGACATCGCCCATGTCAGGCATTGATTTTCCGCCGCGTCCTTTTTCGCTGAAAGGAGCGGTGACGATGAACCCGACGAGCCCGATGAACCCCGAGTCCATGAACGCCGCTTCCGAACCCGCCCTGCTGGGACCCGCCGCCGGCGGTGAACCGCCCGGAGCCTGAGCCTCGCCTGCCTCGTCACCCGACGAGGCAAGGGTGGCCAGGGGCCGGGCTCCCAGAGGGGGACCCGGCCCCTTCCATTTCCGGGCCCACGCAGTGCCGACGCCCCGTTCGTCTAGCGGAACAGGACACCGCGCTTTCAATGCGGTGGGACGGGTTCGACTCCCGTACGGGGTACTCACGCAGCACGCAGCACACGCAGCCGTGGCCGAGAGGTGAGGCACCTGAGCGCCACTCAGGACCATGCGGGTTCGAGTCCCGCCGACTGCTTATCGGGATGTAGCTCAGCTTGGAAAAGAGCGCGCGCTTGGGGTGCGCGAGGTCGCTGGTTCGAATCCAGTCATCCCGACTCGATACACCCTGTCTGTGTTTCAAATGGGGCCATGGCTCAACGGGAGAGCACCCGGCTGGCGTCCGGGAGATCCGGGTTCGATTCCCGGTGGTTCCACTCGACTCAAGCGGACATCGGCGTGCAGAGCTCCACGAGCACTCCGCTGATGTCCCGCACGTAGGCCACCGTCTGTCCCCAGGGCTTCTGCTTGGGCGGCTGGGCGGGCGTGGCGCCGGCCTTCACCGCGCGCTCGTAGGCGGCCTTCACGTCCGGCGTGACGAGCGCCACCTCCACCGCGGCCGCGTCCTCCTTCGTCCGGTTGGGCCGCATGGTGAGGCCGTTCTCCTTCGCCAGTCCCTCCACCGCGAAGGCCAGCGCCGTGGCGCCCGTCTCCATCTCCGCGTAGGTGTTGCTCTCGTGGAGGAAGCGGCGTTGCAGGCCGAAGGCCTTCTCGTAGAAGTCGACGGTGGCGGGCACGTCCTGCACGTAGAGGATGACGTAGCCGAGCTTCATGGCGGAGCACTCCGGTGAAGAGGTGAAGCAGCGTGGGGCGGTGTTCTCACGGAGCGCCCGGGCCTGTCTTGAAGGAATCGGACAGACGTCAGCCGGTGAGCGCTCCAGGTGTCACGCCCGCCAGGTCGCGCACCTCGCGCGACAGGTGGGCCTGGTCCGAGTAGCCGCAGGTGAGCGCCACGGAGGTCAGGTCTCCTTCCGCCCCGGAGCGCAGCAGCTTCACGGCCCGCTGGAAGCGGAGCACCCGGGCGAGCAGCTTCGGCGCCACGCCGGCCTCGTCCAGCACGTCGCGGTGCAGGGTGCGCTCGCTCACGCCCAGTGTCCGCGCCAGCTCGGACATGCGCACCTGACCTCCCGAGGACTGAATCGATTGCAGCGCCCGAGCGGCGCGGGGATGGGGCTCGGCACGCAGCGACGTCCGCCGCCGCACGAAGGTCTCCTGGAAGAGGGCCAGGGCGCGCGCCGGTGAGGCGCTGTCCTCGAGCCGCCGCTGGAGCTCGGTGAAGCCCGGCGCGCAGTCCGCCACGGGGACGTTGAGGCCGCACACCTCGCGGGGGCTCACCCCGAGGAGGGGCAGCGCCCAGCCGGGCTTGAGCCGCACACCGAAGCTCACCGCGCCAGGGTCCAGGGGCACGAGGGCGAAGCGCTCCATGGGCCCCACCACCGTGAGCTCCGGAGCGTCCATCCACGTCCGGCCGCGCGTACCGCGGAAGCTGAAGATGACGTCCGTGCAGCCGTCGGGCAGCACCCGGGTGCTCGACGGCGCGGCGCCGAGGGGCGGGGCGGTGAAGCGCCAGAAGGCATCCACCGCCTCCGCGAGCCCGGCGGGAGGCGCCCACTCCTCATAACCCTGCTTCACTTCACCGGCGGACATCGTGGCTCCAGGGCATAGCCGAGGGAGAAAAACCTGTCACGTGTCAGGGACGCATTTATCGCGCGTCTATTTTCGCTGAAAGGAGCGGTGACCATGAACACGGCGAACCTGACGAGCCCGATGAATCCCGAATACCTGAACGACACTGTCATCGGCATCGACGCGCTCGCACTCGCTGGCCTGTTCACCGCTCTGGATTCGCGTCCACCCGGACTCTCTGAACCTCCGCGCCCCGTCTGACGACGAGGCACGAAGAGACCAGAGGCCGGGCTCCCAGAGGAGACCCGGCCTCTTTCATTTCCGGGTCATGCAGTCCCTTCCTGCCCCGTTCGTCTATCGGCGGAAGACACCGCACTCTCTATGCGGGAAGACGGGTTCGACTCCCGTACGGGGTACTCGCAGCAAATGCGATCGTGGCCGAGAGGTAAGGCCCCTGAGTGCCATCCAGGTGTGCGCGGGTTCGAGTCCCGTCGATCGCTCTCGTAGCAATCACAGACATATGGATTCCAAGCTCGGGGAGAGCGCTCGGTTCGTGAACCGGGAGGTCTGGGTTCAACTCCCAGAGGGGTCCACGACATATGGGACCATGGTTTCAACGGGAGAATTCTCGGTTCGCATCCGAGAGGTCCGGGTTCGAATCCCGGTGGTTCCACTCAACGCCGCGGTAGCCCAACCTGGTAGAGGCGCTGCATTCAGAGTGCAGAGGTTGCGGGTTCGACTCCCGCTCGCGGCATGGAAGTCCCCGTCGTTCGTATCTGCTCCGGGATGCGATTGGATCGCAGCACGGCCGTCTACCGTGTGAACAGGGTTCGATTCCCTGTCGGAGCGCTCTCGTACACGCCGCGTTAGCCCAACTGGTAGAGGCACTGCACTCAGAACGCAGAGAGTGCGGGTTCGAATCCCGCGCGCGGCACTCAGCCCTACTGTGTGAATGTGGTGACGATTCGGCACCCCTCGCACGCGACGCCGTACAGCATGCCCGTGTCCGAGAAGTCGGATTCGTCGTCGCGGACCTGACCCACGGCATGCATGGGCTCCTGGCAGCGCGGGCACGGTGGCGCCACCGGGTACTCGACCCAGGGAGGTGCTCCGCCCAGCCGGTGGAGCCGCCCTTCGTCGCTCATCATGATGCTGCGCCAGGTGCGCCCCGGTACGAAGTCCACCGGCTGAGGCTCGACGGTTGTCGGGCGCTGGGGAAACTTCGAGGTGCGGTCCGCGCCCATGCTCCACAGCGCGCCGTCCGGTGACATCTCCACGTGGACCGTCCCGCCCTCCCTGAGACAGGTGAAGCAGGTGGGCAGGCGCGCGGGCCAGGGCAGCCCATGTTCCGCGCCGTCTCCGTCGAGATGCAGCGCGTCCACCAGTCCGCTGCCGCACTTCATGCACGTCGCACCCGGAATGGGACGCCACAGCGTCCCCCGGGCGACGGGTTCCTCGTCTTCGCGAGGTTCCTCCGGGAGCACCTCCAGGCATGCGGGCGTGAAGTTGCGCACCAGCTTCCCGGAGGTGCGCGGCACCACGTTGGCGCGGCGCAGCCAGGTCAGGGCCTCCATCCGAGCGCCCTCGTCGAGCGCGCCCACCCACGCCTCGAGCACGCGCAGGGCGCCCTCGCGTCCGGAGCGAGCGAGCGCCAGGGCCGCCGCTGCCACCGGGTCCTCCACCGAGACGTACTTCTGTGGATGCCAGTCCATCCGCAGCGCGTCCATCAACGGGGCGAGGGCGCTGGTAGGCGCATCCGTCCACGCCAGCGCTTCCAGCTCGTGCTGATGTGACAGCTCACCGAGGTACGGGTGCAGCAGGGTGGGGTCCAGCTCGGTGAGGGCGGTGAACGCCTCCTCGAAGAGCCGCGAGGTGCGCCGCAATTCCATCACACCCTCGGCCAGGCGCACTCGGTCCTCCGGAGAGAGCGTCTCGTAGTCCGAAGGTTCGATGTCTTCTCCCGGAAGGCCCAGCGCTTCGAGCAGCGCCACCTCGCGCTCGTAGGCGGCGTCCGACGCGGCGTGCTCCTCCCAGATTTGCGTGAGCCGGTCCTTCACCACGTGGCCCGAGCGATTCACCACGCTGGCGCGCTCACCCCGGCCGAGCGGGTCAGGCTTTGTCTCCACCAGCCACACGCTCATGCCCTGCTCGGGGACGAAGTCCGTGCAGGCCGAGGCGCCGAAGCGGACCTCCACGCCCTGCGCAGTGCGAAGCGTGCCGAGGCCATCTCGCTCGTCATACGCGATGACGACGGCCTCGGTGGGAAGCGTGAGCGTGCTCATGCGCGGAAGCGTAGGGCATGCGGGCAGCCGGGCGGAAATGGCGTGTCAGGAGACGCGCTCCGGAGACGTCATTTCCCTCTGAAAGGAGCGGTGACCATGAGCATCTCCGAACGTCGCAACATCCGTCGCAACGACATCGTCCGTGGCCTCGCCGTTCCGGCCGCGAACCCCGAGCCCGAGCCCGTCCCCGACGAGCTCGAGTGGCTGGACGGAATCGCGTCCTTCCGTGACAGCCGACCCCGACTCTGAGTCCCGGTGCCCGTCTTCGGACAGGGCATGACGAGGCCAGAGGCCGGGCTCCCAGAGGGGACCCGGCCTCTTCCATTTCCGGGTCCCTTCACTCGCAGCATCCCTCCTGCCCCGTTCGTCTATTCGGCGGAGGACACCGCACTCTCAATGCGGAAAGACGGGTTCGACTCCCGTACGGGGCACTCGCAGTCCCTTTGGTCCTGTAGCTCAGTGGATGAGAGCGCTCGGGTGCGAACCGAGAGGCCGCAGGTTCGACTCCTGCCAGGGCCACATGTGGTGATTTGAGGTTCTGTAGCTCAGTGGATGAGAGCACTCGGCCGCGAACCGAGAGGCCGCAGGTTCGACTCCTGCCAGGACCATGAGTTTCGCTTCATGCACGCCGAGCCAGCTGGAGACGGCATCGGTCTGACGTACCGACATCGCCGGGTTCGACTCCCGGGGCGTGCACTCCCATCAGTTGTGCCGTGAGGCTCGGGTGTGGCAAGGGGACACGCCGTGAGCCCCGTCACCCTGCAAATCAACCTCGCGCCGACGGACTACCCCCACGCGCGGCTCATCCTCCCACACCAACTCCGCCAGCTCGCGCCCTCCGTGCAGGAGGTGCTGCTGGTCATCGACCTGCACCGCAGCCAGGGAGCGCGCTTCGCGGGAGCGTGGGAGGAGCGCAAGCCGAAGATGGAGCGGCTCCTGTCCGAGCTGTCCGCCGCCGACTCGCGCATCCGCGTGGTGGAGGTGGACTACTCGCCGGCGAGGACTCGGGCCCTGTCGGAGCAGTTCTTCGGGGGCACGACGCTGCCGATGAAGGACTCGCGCGGCGGGCCGTACCACTCGTACTTCTTCGGACTCGCGGCGGCGACGCACCGGCACGTGCTGCACCTGGACGCGGACATGCTCATCGGCGGCGGCTCGCGCGCGTGGATGGCGGAGGCCCAGGCGCACCTCGCCGCGCGTGAGGATTTGCTGAGCTGCAGCCCACTCGCGGGGCCGCCGCGCGCGGATGGCACGGTGGCGGGAGACGCGCGCTGGTACGAGCCGGATGGGCGAGTGCCCGGTGGGTTCCGCTACCGCCGCTTCAGCAGCCGCGTGTTCTTCGTGGACCGCGAGGCTTTCGTTCGCAGAGTGGGCCCGCTGCGTGCGCGCCTGGCGCCGCCGATTCACGTGCTGCGTGCGCTGCGCGCTGGTAATCCGCCGTACCGCGAGCCGGAGAACCTCGTCACCCGCCTCATGGTTCGGCGCGGCCTGTGGCGGCTGGACTTCCAGGGCACGGCGCCTGGCCTGTGGACGCTGCACCCGCAGTACCGCTCGCCCACGTTCTATGAGCGGCTGCCGGAGCTGATTGCCCGCGTGGAGTCCGGAGACATGCCCGACGCGCAGCGCGGCCAGGAGAACGTGCAGGACTGTCTGGTGGACTGGTCCGACGTGCGGGCAGCGCGCAGGAAGTGGTGGCGGCGCGGGTAGGGCGTCTTGTCAGGGCGTACGGCCTCGTACGTCCCTGCCGCCGCCCGACATGAGCGAACCGGACGCCCTGCCTCCTTCCTCGTTGGATATCTGGGGTGACCCTCTTCCGGCTCAGGCGCTGAGTCGCTGCGGCACGTTGCGCTTCCTGCACCTGCCCGGCTCGACCGAGGCCTGTCTCCAGGAGTTGCGTGCCGTCGACTTCTCGCCGGATGCCCGTCGGGTCCTCTCGGCCGTGGGCATGACGGTGCGCATCTGGGACGTGGAGGATGGCCGCGAGCTGCTGTCACTCTCCGGCCACACGCAGCGGGTGAATGCCGCGCTCTACGTCTCCAGCACCTGTATCGCGACGGCGGGGGATGACAACACGGTCCGGCTCTGGGACGCGGAGCGCGGTGTGGAGGTGCGGTGCTGGCCACTGGAGCAGCAAGGCATCAGCCACCTGGCGCTCTCACCGGATGGGCGCACGCTGCTGGCTGGCGCCTGGTGGCCGAACGGCTTCACCGTGCTCGACCTCGACACCGGGGCGCTGCTCCGGCGTGTGCATCCCGAGGAGAGCATAGGCGGACCGTGCACGCTGTCGTTCTCGCCTGACGGCTCGCAGGTCGTCCTCGTGGAGCAGACGAACGAGGACTTCCGGCTGTGCGTCTTCGACACGGCCACCTGGACGCTGCGGTGGGCAACGCCGCCGCGCTACCTGGGGTTCGGAGCGTGGGCAGCGTTCTCTCCCGACGGACAGCGGATTCGGTGCCCCGCTTTCGTGAAGGACCAGCGGCCCGTGGTTCACGAGTACGACGCCCGAACGGGCGAGCTGCTGGCGATTCCCGGGCTGGCCCGGGGAAGGCCGGTGACGCTCGCCGATGGCTCGGAGGCCCGAGTCATCAATGGCCGGCTGGTCATCTTCCGTGACGGGGCGCTGGAGCGCTGGGCTCGCATTCCCTATGCGTACTACTGCTCCGGATGGGAGCCCGTGGTGGCGCCGGGCGGGCGGTGGGCTTCCTTCGCGCGCGGACCCGCCTCCCTCCTCCTGCTGGACCTCCAGGCGCGGAAGGCGCATCCGGAGCGCGCTCACCGGGGCTACGTCACGAAGCTCACCTTTTCACGGGACGGTGAGCGCCTGCTGACGTACGGGGCCGACGGAACGCTGCGGACCTGGGAACGCGATTCGGGCAGGCAGGTGGAGTGCAGGATGCTGGATGTGTGGGATGACCGCTTCATCCACCTGCACGGCGGGCGGGCGCTCCAGTTACGGCGCTGGGGGGAGCTGTTCCTTCGCGACCTTCTCGAGGGCACCGAGGTCCCGGTCGAGGGCTACTGCTCGGACTACCAGAACGTCTGGTCCGATGACCGTGTGCTGCTCGCGGCTCTCGAATACGAATACGTCGAGGGAGAACGAACGGTCCACATCCACGACACGCGCATGGGAAGGCTGTTGCGGCGCGTGCCCATCGCCCTCGATGAGGACCGGCCGCTCCTGGCGCTGTCCCGGACAGGACGACTCCTGCTGACCTCCGAGCGCCCACGGGAGCCCAATCCCGAGCGGGCGACGGGAGTCCTCTGGGACCTGGAACGTCGTGCTCCGCGCTGTGTGATGCCACTGTGGTCGCGGAAGTCCTGGTGGCATCTGTACTCGCCGCGGGTCTGGTTCTCTCCCGATGCGCGGTGGCTGTACTTCCGTGATGAAGAGAACGTGGTGGTGCTCGTGGACGTCGCATGCCCGGAGCGACGCATCCGGTTGGAGGCGGGAGTGGGCGTGTCCGCAATCGCGTTCTCCGAGGACGGGACGCGCGTCGCCACCGGCGCATTCGAGGGTGGCATCCAGGTCTGGAGTCCGGAGGGGCGGCTCATCGGTTCGCTCGAAGGCCACCCGGTGGGGGTGTACGCACTGGCCTTCTCGTCGGATGGAGAGTTCCTGGCATCGGCCAGCTCGGACTCGACGGCACTCATCTGGCCCCGTGAGGCGTGGGAGCGGAGCGGGCCTGCATAGCGCCACAATCCCGTCAGGAATATGGAGCGCTGTTCGTCCGTGCGCGAGCCCCGATATGCGCGAACCCGACCGGCTGGACGTCTTCGGTGATCCGCTGCCCCCTGGTGCCCTTTCACGCTGTGGCACACATCGCTTCTGGCATCCCCCGGATGCGACGAACCGCGGGATGTATGCGGTCTGCTTCTCTCCCGACTCGCGGCGGCTCTTGTCGGCCCAGGGGCTGACGGCGCGCGTCTGGGACCTGGAGGACGGGCGCGAGCTCGTCGTGCTGGCGGGACATACCGACTTCCTGCACGCCGCGCTCTACGTGTCCGCGAAGCGCATCGCGACGGCGTCATGTGATGGCACGGTGCGCCTGTGGGACGCGGAGGACGGCACCGAGCTGCGGCGCTGGACGCTCGCGCGCTCCGTCCGCTGCCTCGCGCTGTCCCGCGATGGACGAACCCTGCTGGCCGGAACGGATGCACCGGACGGCTTCGCCGTGCTCGACCTGGAGCGCGATGAGCCCATCTGCCACGTCTGCTCGGAGGGCGCAACCGCCGGCACGGAGCTCATCACCTTCTCGCCTGACGGCACGCAGGTCATCACCCTCGAACAGGAGTGGAGGAACGCGTACGACGGGGCTCGCCTGTGTGCCTTCGACTTCCAGACCGGAGCCCGGCAATGGGCGTTGGCGGGGAGCGATAAGTCCTGGCCGTGGCTCAACTTCTCCCCGGACGGTGCGCAGCTGACCTGCTCGTTCGCGACGCTGGGACCCTGGCTTCCCATGACGTTTCACGTGCGCACCGGCACGCCCTTGCCACCCGGGCGACCGGAGGACGCGTGCGTCCGGTGCTTCCTCCCGGATGGCACGATGGTGAAGATGGGGGAGGGCACGGTCGAGCTGCACTTCCAGGGAGCGGTGGTGCAGGAGTTCCCCCTGCCCACGGACTGCGGCCTGGAATGGGGCCGGCCCGTGGTTTCTCCCGACGGGCGGTACGTGTCCTTCTATCAACAAAGAGCAGACGTCCTCCTGCCACTCGAGGTGTCGACGGGAAGGACGGGCCCGGTGCATGCACACCGTGGCTCGCTCAGGGAGGTCACCTTCTCCCGGGATGGGCGCCGCCTGCTGACCTACGCGTGGGATGGCACCCTGCGCGTCTGGGATTGCGCGACCGGCACCGAGGTGTCCTGTACGGACGTGTATCGCTGGTTCGAGATGCGGCACGGCTTCATCGAGCATGACTGCCTTGCGGATGGGGACATGTGGGTCTCCACGTGGCCGGATGTCATCGTCGGCGTCCTCTCGGGAAGCCTGGTGGAGCCCGAGGGCGGCTTCAGGCCCTACCGCATGAGCTGGTCGGGAGACGGCGCGCGCGTCGCTCACGTGCGCGAGGATGAAGCGGGGCGGCTCGCCATCGTGCATGACGCCCACACGGGGCGACTCCTTCGCAAGGTGCCACTGCCCATCGTGAAGGACGAGGCCCGCGCGCTCGCGCGGAATGGGCGTTTCCTGGCCACGTGGGAAAGCCACAGGTCGCCACCGGAGGCGCATACGTCCATCCGGATATGGGACCTGGAGCATGGGGTGCTTTGCTCCGAGCAGTTCCCGCGCGGCACGATTGTGTGGCAGATGCGGTTCACTCCGGACGACCGGTGGTTTGCCTATATCGACAAGCCGTGCACGCTCGTCCTCGTCGACCTCGAGCACCCGGAGCGCCTGCGCAAGCTGGAGTCACCGTCGCCCATCTCGACCTTCGCCTTCACCGAGGACAGTCAGTGCGTGGCCCTCGGGAGTGAGGACGGGCGGGTGCGGGTGTGTCAGTTGGACGGGCGGCTCCTCGGCGTGCTCGAAGGGCACCGGGACGTCGTGCGCGCCCTGGCCTTCTCCGCGGATGGCCAATGGCTGGCGTCGGGAAGTGAGGACACGACGGCGCTCATCTGGCCTCGCGAGGCGTGGGAGCGGAGCGCGCGCTGAGCCTCAGTGCCGGGCGGGTTCGAGGGTGGAGACCCCGGGCGACGTGGTGCTCTCGGCGATGGGCTGCAGGCTGGCTGGGAAGTTGGCGCGTCACGTTGGACGCGTGCGCGGGCCTGACGTGCTCGGCTTCGCGCCGTGGGTGGCGGTGCCCACGCTGGTGGCATGGGGACGGCATGACCACGCCATGCCGCCCGACTGCGCACGGAGGCTCGCGGGCAGGCTGCGTCACGCGAGACTGCACATCGGCCCCGGCAGTCACGACGCGCCCATCACCCGGCCACGGGTTTTCACCCGGGCCGTGGTCGACTTCGCGCGGGACGTCAGTGCAGCGCCTTCTCCGACGTGACGATGCCGTCCGCGTCCGCGTAGAGGTAATGGCCCGGCTTGAAGGTGACGCCGGCGAAGCGCACCTCCACGTCGCGCTGGCCCTCGTTGCGCTTGCCGCTCTTGAGCGGGTGCGTGCCGAGCGCCTTCACGCCGACGGCGGTGCGGCCCACCTCCTCCGCGTCGCGGATGCAGCCGTTCACCACCACGCCGGCCCAGCCATTCTTCTCCGCGAGCGCGGCGAGGATGTCTCCCACCAGCGCGCAGCGGCGGCTGCCTCCGCCGTCCACCACCAGCACGCGGCCCTGGCCGGGCTCCTCCAGCGCCTTGCGCACGAGCGAGTTGTCCTCGGGCGCGCGCACCGTGCTGATGGGACCGGAGAAGCTTCGGCGGCCGCCGTAATCGAGGAAGCCGGACTCGGCAATCTGGAAGTGCGGAGCACTGGAGTGCTCGTCGCAGAGGTCGGCGGTCTTGAGAGTCTTGGAGTCGCTCATGGCACTTGAGCCTGCTCAGGCCTCACGCGAGGACGCAACGTCCAACGCACGCAGGTCCTCCGCGTCCAGTCTCAACGTGAACGCCCCGAGCAACTCGCGCACCTGCTCGACGGACGTCGCGCTCGCGATGGGGGAGACGACGGTGGGCTGGGCCACGAGCCACGCGAGCGCCACCTGGGCCAGCGTCGCACGGTGCTTCTTGGACACGCCGTCCATCGCCTCCAGCACGCCCCAGCCGCGCGCGTTGTCGTACTTCTTCAGGACTCCCGCGGCGCGGGGAGACGGAGGCGTCGGCTGGCCCTTGCGGTACTTGCCGGTGAGGAAGCCCGAGGCGAGCCCGTAGTAGGGGACCACCACGATGTCCTCGGGCTCGCACAACTCGCGCAGCGTCCTCTCGAAGTGGGCGCGCGCGACGAGGTTGTACTCCGGCTGCAGCACCGTGTAGCGGGCGAGCCCTTCGCGCTTCGAGGCCTCCAGCGACTCGGTGAGGCGTTGCGGTGTGTGGTTGCTCGCGCCCAGCGCGCGCACCTTGCCGGCGCGCACGAGCGAGTTGAAGGCCTCCATCGTCTCCTCGGGAGGCGTCTTCGGGTCCTCGTAGTGGGCGTAGTACAGGTCGATGGTGTCCACCTGGAGCCGGCGCAGCGAGGCCTCGACGCTGCGCTGGATGTGCTCGCGGCCCAGGCCGGTGCCGAGCTCCGTCTGCGCGCCCACCTTCGTCGCGATGACCACGCGGTCGCGCACGCGCCGCGAGGTGAGCCACTTGCCGATGATGGTCTCGGACTCGCCGCCCTTGTTGCCCGGCACCCAGCGCGAGTACACGTCCGCCGTGTCGATGAAGTTGCCGCCGCCGTCGAGGAAGGCGTCGAGCACCGCGAACGAGGTGGTCTCGTCGCACGTCCAGCCGAACACGTTGCCGCCCAGGCACAGCGGCGAGACCTTCAGACCGCTCGCCCCGAGCGTCTGCTGTGCTTCCACCATCTTCTGCGTCATGCGCGTCTCTCCCGGCTCGACGGGGCCACTCCCGGACACCCGGGCCCACCGAGGTTGAGGGCACGAAAGCAGGAAAGTGGAGGACGGAGTGCTCGGGTTTCCGGGCGGGGTTCCGCCGGAAGGAACGTTCATTCCGCTGAGTGACGTTCCGGCGGCGAGAGCTGTCCAGGGGCGGACGACGGCATCACGGGCGCGGCGTGCCTTGTCGAGCAGGTCCTACGTCCGTGGCCGCTCCGCCAGCAGGCAGGCCACCGTGCTCGCCGCCCGCATCGCCCACCGCATCCCCGCTCGCATGCGCTCATCCTTCGCCGACTGCTCCACGCTCACGGGGCCCGGCGCTCCATGCCGGCCTGAGTGGAAGAATCCAATCTAGAACGATTTTCGGAGAAGGCTGTTTCTTCCGCCCCTCCAGGGAGTGTCCATAATCGGGTCCTGACGGAACGGAGAAGCGGTGGGCATGGGAGCGGGCGAGGGTGGACGGCAGGCGGGCCCGTGCCGCGTGTTATGGAACCCGCCATGAACCACGCTCACAGTCAGGCCCTCTTCGCCCGTGCACAGGCGCGCATCCCGGGTGGAGTGAACTCTCCGGTGCGCGCCTTCCGCGGCGTGGGAGGTGACCCCGTCTTCTTCCGTGAGGGCGCAGGCGCGTGGCTCACGGATGTGGACGGCAACCGCTACGTCGACCTCGTGGGGAGCTGGGGCCCGCTCATCCTCGGGCACGCGTACCCGCCCATCGTGGACGCCCTCGTCGACGCGGCGAAGCGCGGCACCACCTTCGGAGCGCCCACCGCGGCCGAGGTGGAGTTCGCCGAGCTCATCTGCGCCACCATGCCGGCGGTGGAGATGGTGCGCCTGGTCTCCAGCGGCACCGAGGCCACCGTGGCCGCCATCCGCGTCGCGCGCGGCTTCACCGGCCGCGACTACATCCTCAAGTTCGAGGGCTGCTTCCACGGCGCCGGAGACCCGTTCCTCGTGAAGGCGGGCAGCGGCGTGGAGACTCTGGGCCTGCCGGACTCGCCGGGCGTGCCGCAGGCGCTCGCGAAGCTGACGCTCACCGCGCCCTTCAATGACCTCGCCGCCGTGGAGCGCATCTTCGCGGAGAAGGGCAAGGACATCGCTTGCGCCATCATCGAGCCCGTGGTGGGCAACATGGGCGTGCTGATTCCGAAGCCGGGCTACCTCGAGGGACTCCAGGCGCTCTGCCAGAAGCACGGCGTGCTCTTCGTCATGGACGAGGTGATGACGGGCTTCCGGCTCGCGCGCGGCGGTGCGCAGGAGCTGTACGGGCTGAAGCCGGACCTCACCACCATGGCCAAGGTGATTGGCGGCGGCATGCCGCTGGGCGCGTACGGCGGCCGGCGCGACATCATGTCGAAGGTGGCGCCCGCGGGGCCGGTGTACCAGTCCGGCACGCTGTCCGGGAATCCGGTGGCGGTGGCCGCGGGCATGGCGTGCCTCAAGGCGCTCGCGGCGCCCGGCACGTACAAGCGACTGGAGGAGGTGAGCCGCATGCTGGCCGAAGGGCTCGCCGCCGAGGCGAAGTCCGCGGAGGTGCCTGTCACCCTCAACCGCGTGGGCAGCATGCTCACGGTGTTCTTCACGGGCGAGCCCGTCTACGACTACACCTCGGCGAAGAAGGCGGACACGGCGCGTTTCGGCCGCTTCTTCCACGCCATGCTGAACGAGGGCGTCTACCTGCCGCCGAGCCAGTTCGAGGCGGCGTTCGTTTCGCTGGCCATTGGCGAGCCGGAAGTGGCGCACGTGCTCGCGGCGGCGAGAAAGGCCTTCCGCTCGCTTGGCAAGGCCGATTGAGCCGGAGCCCCTCGAGGGGCCCGTTCGCTTCGGACCCTATACCCTCGTGCGCCGCATTGGCGCCGGGGGCATGGGGGAGGTGTTCCTCGCGCGCGAGGAGTCGCAGCGCCGCGCGTGCGTGGTGAAGAAGGTCCTGCCGCAGCTCATGGAGGACCCGCGCTTCGTGGGCCGCTTCCGCGACGAGGCGCGGGTGATGGTGCGGCTCACGCATCCGAACATCGCCCGCGTGTACGCCATGGGCGAGGTGGACGGGCAGCTCTACCTGTCCATGGAGTACGTGCAGGGCAAGACGCTGAGCCGGCTCGCGTACCGGCTGCGGCAGCTCGGAAGGACCATTCCCCTGGGCGTGCTGCTGCACCTGGGGCAGCGGCTGTGCGAGGGGCTCGCGTACGCGCACGACGCGAAGGACGAGGAGGGACACCCGCTGCACCTGGTGCACCGGGACTTGTCCCCCGCGAACGTGTGCCTCAGCTACGCGGGCGAGGTGAAAATCATCGACTTCGGCGCGGCACAGTCGACGCTGAAGGAGCAGCAGACGGCGCCCCGGGTGGTGATTGGGAACCTGACGTACATGGCGCCGGAGCAGGCTCGGAAGCGCTTCGTGGACCGGCGCGCGGACGTGTACGCGGTGGGCGCGCTGCTGTGGGAATTGGTGGCGTGGAGGCCGCTGACGCAGCGAGGGGACCCGGTGGAGCGCTGGCGGCGCGCGGCGTATCCGACGTGGGAGCCGGCGGGGCGCTTCCGGGAGGGCGTGCCGTCCAGCCTGGACGCGCTCTTGATGCGGGCGCTGTCGCCCGAGCCGGAGCACCGCTTCCCGGATGCGAAGGCGCTGGGCGCGGAATTGGCGCGCATCAAGCTGAAGCTGACGCCGGGCGTGGGTGACGCGGACATCGCGAAGCTGATGGAGAGTGCGTTCCCGCGAGAGAAGGTGGCGGAGACGAACGCGCTCGTGGAGTTGCTGCGCGAGGACACATCCCGCAAGCGCACGGAGCGCGAGGTGAGCGCCGTCGTGCTCACTCCGCCCAATGCGCTCGCCTTCGAGCACAGCGGCATCGATACGCCCGAGGACTTCGTTCCCGAGGAGCCCGCGCGCTCCGGTGCTCATGGGGCGCAGGCTGCGCAAGGGGCTCCGGGAGTGGGGCGTCAGGCGCCGGGCAAGACGGCGATGTACGGAGTCGGAGCGCGCGGTGCGGACGCCGCCGTCACCGAAGCCATCAGTGCTTCGAAGGTGGCCGGAGCCGTGGCGCGCTCCACGGATGGCGCCACAGAGGCACTCGAAGCATCGAAGATTGCCAGCGCAGTGGCACGTTCCGCGGATGGCGCGACTGAGACGCTCGATGCATCGAAGGTGGCTGGGGCCGTCGCGCGCTCCACGGATGGCGCTACCGAAGCCATTGAAGCGTCGAAGGTCGCCGGAGCCGTGGCGCGCTCCACGGATGTCGCCACCGAGGCGCTCTACGCATCGAAGGTGGCCGAGGCCGTTGCGCGCTCCACGGATGCCGCCGTCACCGAAGCCATCGACGCGTCGAGAATCCCCGCCGTGCCGAAGCGCGGAGCCGGCGCCGCCACCGAGGCCGTGGAGGCCAACAAGGTACTCGTGGCCATCGCGCAGGCCGAGGCCGCCCGCAACACGGGAGCTCGCCCCGTCCCCATGTTCACCGGCCAGGAGAACACGGTGACTCCGGTCATGGCGCCCCGTGGCGCACCCGCGAAGCCCGCTGCTCCCCGCCGCGCGCCTCGCGAGACACAGGTGGGCTTCGGCGTGGACATCTCCCAGACCGTGGATGCGGCCTCGGTGGAGGCACGCCGGCTGGAACTGGTCCGCGCCATCACCGGTGAAGACGAAGCGGTGGAGCCGCCACGTCCCCGGCTCCCCGGACGGCGCGCTCTGCTCGCCGCGGGCATCTTCGCGGGCGCATGCGCGCTCGGGCTCGGCGTGGCCTGGGCGCTGGGGCACCCGTAGTCCTCAGATGCCCTCGACCAGCTCTCCCTGCGACGCGCCGCCGTCCAGCGGCAGGTAGAGCCGGAACGTCGTGCCCTGTCCCGGCTGCGACTCCAGCGACACGCGCCCCTGGTGCGACTCGATGATGCGCTTCACCACCGCGAGCCCCAGCCCGGTGCCCTTGGCCTTGGTGGTGAAGAAGGGCTCGAAGATGCGCGCGCGCACCTCGGGAGAGATGCCCGGGCCGCTGTCCGCGAACTGCACCTCCACCTCCGGCGAGCCCGGTGAGCGTCGCACGCTGGCGCGCAGCATGCCGCCCTGGGGCATGGCCTGCACCGCGTTGATGGCGAGGTTGAGGAAGGCCTGCCGCATCATCCGCTCGTCCACCGTCACCGCCGGCACGTCGTCCGCCAGCTCCAACTCCACGCGCACCTTGCCGGCCGCTTCCGCCAGCGCGCCGCGCACCGCGTCCTCCACCAACGGCGACAGCGGCACCGCGTACGGGTGCGGCGCCGGAGGCCGCGCGAAGGTGAGCAGGTCCGCGACGATGCGGTTGAGCCGGTCCGCCTCCTCCGCCACGATGTCCACCAGCGGCACCGCCGTGCTCTCCGGCCCGATGATGCGCCGGATGGACGCCACCGAGTTGAAGATGGCGCCGAGCGGATTGCGCACCTCGTGCGCCACCACCGCGGACAGCTCGCCCAGCGCGGCCAACCGCTCGCGGCGCACGAGCTGCGCCTGCGTGCGCGCCAGCTCCACGTAGCTCGCCTTCAGGTCCTCCACGAGCCGCGCGCCCTCTCGGGCCAGCGCGAGCTGGTTGGCGATGGCGCTCGCGCGCTCCACCTCCGCGGGCGTGAAGCGGCGCGGCCACCGCGTCTCCACGGCCATGATGACGCCCACCGGCCGCTCGTGCACCACCAGCGGCAGCACCAGGAAGGCGCGTGCCTCGCTGATGCGCCGGAACTCCTGATTGACGCGCAGGTCCGCCTCGGCGTCCTCCACGAGCACCACCTCGCGCGTCTGGAAGGCCAGCGCGGACAGCGAGGAGTACGCCGGGAGCATCGGCAATGCCCGCCCGAGCAGCTCCGGATGGTTGCCCGTCGCGGAGCGAAACTCCAGCCGCTCGCCGGTGGAGTCCGGCAGCAGCACGTACGCATCCGGCGTGTCGACGATGCGCGCCAGGCTGGTGACGCCGGTGGCCATCAGCTTGTCCAGCTCCAGCGTTGCCGCCAGGGCCTTGGCCACCTCGTGCAGCAGCGCCAGGTCCTCCGCGCGCCCGCGCAGCTCGTGCAGCAGCCGGTGAGACTCGATGGCCGCCGCGAAGTGGCTGCCCATGGCCTGCAGCGTCTCCCGCTCCAGCGGGGTGAGCGGCCGTCGCTCGCGGAAGAGCACGGTGAGGATGCCCACGCCCCGCGAGCGCACCCGCAGCGGCACCACCACCAACGTGTGGATGCCCTGCCGCGTCAGCTCCTCGCGTAGGGGCCCCGGGCAGGCCTGCACGTCGCGCTCCAGCGGGGCTCCGTCATGCTCCGCCTGGCCGGCCAGGCCGCCCGCGTGCCACAGGCGCGCGAAGCGCTCCGACGACCCGTCCTCGAGTCCGCGCGCGTACGCCAGCTCCACCTCCTGCGTGCCATCCAGGGGCAGCAGCAGCGCCACCGCGTCGCAGCCGAGCAGGTCGACGATTTCCGCGGTGCCCGGGCCGAAGAAGGCATGCGGGTGTGGCGCCGACGCCGCCTCCGATGCCAGCCGGTTGAGCGAGGCCAGCGCCGTGTTCTGCGCGGACAGCCGGGAGATGGTGAGCGCCGCGTCCAGCGCCGCGGATACCTGCGCTCCGAAGAGCCGCGCGGATGGCAGCTCCTCCTCGCGCAGCCAGTCTCCCGCCAGCGCGAGCATCGCCCGCCCCTGGCCCTCCACGTCGATGCGCACCGCGATGACGTGGGGCTGCCCCGCCCGCTGCAGGCCCACGCGCACCACGTCCGCCAGCGAGGGCGCGTCTTCCTCCAGGAAGCGGCCGGCCTCCTGGGGCAGCTCGGGCGAGTACGCGGCGCCCTCGCGCCACGCGCGCTCCAGCACCGCCGGCCACCGGCCCACCACGTCGCGCACCCAGCGGCCGCTCAGCGCCTGGGCCTCCGGAGGCACCATCTGCGCCGGCACGAAGGTCTGTCCGAGCCGCACCCCGGGGCCCTCGGGCGACAGCCAGGTGAAGGCCAGTCCCAGCTCCTCCAGTCCGGAGAACACGCGGCGCAGCACCTCGCCCTCGGTGCGCAGCGCGGGCAGCCCCGCGCCCAGCTCCGCCAGTCGCTGCAGCACCGCGCGGCGCCGGCTGCGCGAGGTGGCGTCCCGCACCATCACCACATAGTCGTCCCCGTTGGGGATGACGGTCATCTCCGTGCGCCGGTCGCCGGAGATGGTGCGCACCGTCGCCTCGTAGGTGGTGGGGACCTGCTCGCCGCGCAGCCGCCGTGCATGCCGTCCGGCCAGCTCCGCCGCGCTGGCCTCGTCCAGCGCCGACGTGAAGGGCTGTCCCAGGAGGGCTTCGGCGGAGCGGCCCAGGAACGTCAACAGGGCCTCGTTCAGGTAGACGAAGTTTCGGTCCCGGATGACGGCGACGCCCACGGGCATCGCATCGAAGGGGCCGTAGATGGCCCGGAGGTTGGTGGCGGCTGTCACGGCACCCCCACTCTCCCACCGGTTTCAAGCCGGGGGGTAGGGGTGACCCCCTCACTTCGCCCACCAGCCCACAGCCCGGGGCCGGCCCTCAGGGCTTCCCCTTAAGATGGCGGGGCAGTCGCGTGTCGGCGGCGCTTCACTCGACCGTGGAGTTGCAGGGGTAATCCCGTGTCGGGATGGTGCTCCGCCGTGGCGGAGGACCGCGCGCCCCATCCGCGCGGGACGGGGCGCGGCCTGCGTTGCCCGCGTGCTCAGTGGGGCATGCCGCCCGCGCCCCACTCCGCGCCGCGGTGGTGCACCTTCTGGTACAGGCCGATGAGCTCCGCCTCGCCGACGATGTGGCCCTCCATCGCGTCCAGCAGGTCCTGGCGCGTGCACCGGCCCAAATCGGGCAGCACGGTGTCCAGCGCGTACAGGCGGAAGTAGTAGCGGTGGCGCCCCACCGGCGGCATGGGCCCGCCGTAGCCCTGGCGGTTCCAGTCATTCATGCCCTGGCGCGCGCCCGGAGGGAGCACGTCCGGGTTGGCGCCCTCGGGCAGGGCCTGTGCGCCGGGCGGGAGGTTGTAGACGACCCAGTGGCTCCAGGTCATCTGGGGGTTCTGCGGGTCTGGCGCGTCCGGGTCCTCCACGATGAGCGCCAGGCTCTTCGTCCCGGCCGGCGGGTTCGACCACTGCAAGGGTGGGGAGAGGTCCTCGCCCTCGCCCGTGTAGGCGATGGGGATGATGTCTCCATCCTTGAAGCGGGGGGACGTGAGCGCGAGCGGCTTCGGCATGGAGTCCTCCGAGAAGCGAATGCGGTGTCCTTGAGCAAGCTGGCGACGCGAGTCCCCGGGCGACGAGGAGCAATGAGCCCGCCGCTGGAACCCCGGCCTCCTGGGCGGCGGAGCAGATGGCCCCGCCGTCTGGCTTGATGGGAGCCCCCACGACTCCGTCACGGCTGGAAGCCGGCCGGGGAGCCGAGGCGTTCCCGGCCAGCCTCCTCCCGGCCTTCAGAGGGAGGACACGCGGTTTCCACCCCTGCCGGGGCAGATCGCGATAGCGCAGCTTCCGGGTGCCGCAATCGCCGCTGTGGGCCGCTGTCCAGCGCCGGATGGTACCCATTGCGTGTGCCGCGCATTCGGTGCTAAGCGGCGCCCGCGCGTGAATGGACGGGGTCGGGTGGCGCAGGAAACCCGAGGTTTTCCCGGGGTTTGGGGAGGCGTCCGAATGGCGGTGAAGGAGCCCCGGGAAGACAAGCAGGGTGACGGCAGCGAGCTGGGCGAGACGGCGCGGCAGATGAGGGCGGCGGAGCCCTACATCGCGGCGGTGTGGAAGCTGACGGGCGGTGCGGTGGTGGGGGTGTTGGGCGGCTACTGGCTGGACAAGTGGCTGGGGACGGGGCCGTGGCTGCTGGTGGGGCTGAGCCTGGTGGGGATTTGCGTGGGCTTCTACGGATTCCTCCGGGAGATGGCTCGACTGGGGAAGCGGAAGTGACGGGGAAGGGCGACGGGAAGGACCCCTTCTGGGGACACGCGGGGCTGGCGGCGGGCGTGGCGGTGGTGGGCGTGGCGGTTGCCGCGCTCCTGCCACCGGTGGTGGAGGACAAGGTCTCCGCGCTGTGGGGGGTGGGGCTGGCGGTGGCCAGCGGGGCGGTGGCGCTGTTGCTGAAGCGGCGGGCGGTGAAGCAGGACCTCAACGCCGCGCTGAAGGTGGTGGGCGTGGTGTTCGCGCTCCGGGCGGTGTGTGTGCTGGTCGGGTTGCTGGGGATGATTTCGCGGGGGCTGGCGGCGGTGCCGTTCATCGCCGGCTTCTTCGGCGTCTACTTCGCGCTGCAGTGGATTGAAGTGAGCTACGTGATGGCCGCGTCCAAGGGCGCGGCGGGCGGAGACGAGTGATGCGCAAGGCAATGGTGCTGATCGCCAGTCTGTTCGCGGCCACGGCGTGGGCCTCGCCGGAGCACGGCGAGCATGCCGCGGAGGAGCACGGCGCCCCCGCCGGTGAGCACGGCGCCGCCGCGGGCGGGCATGACGAGGACGTGCCGGGGTACATCCTCCACCACGTCACCGACTCGCGGGAGCTGGAGATTGAGCGCCCCCTGAGCACGCCCATCCACCTGGGCAAGCTGCCCACGTGGACCGTCGGCAACTGCACGCCGAAGATGACGGACCACGGCGAGGTGATTCCGGGCCTGATGGAGGGCTGCCTGGACCTGTCCCTCACCAAGCACACGGTGTTCATGTTCATCTCCGCGGCGCTGCTGCTCATCACCGTCCTGGTGTGGAGCAACCGCGACAAGACGAAGCTGGTGCCGCGCGGCACGGGCGCCAACCTCATCGAGATGCTGGTGCTCTTCGTTCGCGACGAGCTGGCCATCAAGAACATCGGCAAGGAGGAGGGCCCGCGCTACGTGCCGTTCCTCCTCACGGCGTTCTTCTTCATCCTCTTCATGAACCTGCTGGGCCTGGTGCCCTGGATGTCCACGGCCACCGGCAACATCGGCGTCACGCTGGCCCTGGCGGTGTGCACCTTCATCGTCACCCAGGTGGCCAGCATCCGCGCGGCGGGCTTCGGCGGCTACCTGAAGCACCTGACCGGCGGCGTGGCCCCCTGGCTGTGGCCCATCATGATTCCCGTCGAGGTGCTGGGCCTGTTCACCAAGCCCTTCGCCCTCACGATGCGTCTGTTCGCCAACATGCTGGCGGGCCACATCGTCCTCTTCTTCCTCCTGGGCCTCATCTTCATCCTCGGCCACCCCGGGGTCGCCGCGGTGAGCGTGCCCTTCGCCTTCGCCATCTACCTGCTCGAGCTGTTCGTGGCCTTCGTGCAGGCGTACGTCTTCACGATGCTGTCCGCGCTGTTCATCGGCATGGGCGTCGCCATGGGCCACCACGCCCATGACGACCACGGACACGGCCACGAGGGTGGCCACGGTCACGACCACGCCCACTGACAAGTTAGCGGGGCGCGTGCGGTAGGGCGCCCCGCGCAGAAGACCCGGCGGTTCGAAAGGCCGCCGGAGGTAGTCCTCAAGGGATTGAAACGACCCCCCCACAAGCGGGTCATCGCCTACGAAAGAAGAAGTGCTCCCATGACGAACCTCGCTCTCGCCTTCCTCGCCGCCGGCTTCGGTGCCGGTCTCTCCATCATCGGCGCCGCCCTCGGCATCGGTAAGCTCGCCGCCGCCGCCATGGACGCCACGGGCCGTCAGCCGGCCGCTGGTGGCGACATCCGCACCACGATGATCATCGCGGCGGCCCTCATCGAAGGCGCCACGCTGTTCGCGCTGGTCGTCTGCATCCTGCTCGCCACGAAGACGGCCTGAGCAGGCTGAAGCAGTCCGCAGCATCACCGGACTGAAAGAGCCGGTGCCCGCGGGCCTCACGCGCGGGTGCCGGCTTCTCGCCGGTCGCAGTCAGAAGCGTCGCTTTCGCAGCCTCCCTCCCTCTCGCCGGACACCCGTCATGTTCCTGCCCTCCGTCCTCGCCGCCAGCAGCTTCGTGTCGGTCCAGCCGGGTCTCATCTTCTGGACCCTGGTCACCTTCGTCATCGTGTTCTTCGTCCTGCGCTGGAAGGCGTGGGGGCCCATCCTGGAGCTGGTGCAGGAGCGCGAGAAGCAGATTGCCAACGCCATCGAGAGCGCCAAGCGTGAGCGCGCCGAGGCGGAGAAGCTGCTCGCCGACCAGAAGACGGCCATCGCCGAGGCCCGCCGCCAGGCCGCCGAGGACACCCGCCGCATCCAGGCGGAGATGGAGAAGTTCCGCGAGGAGCTGATGGCCAAGAGCCGCAAGGAGGCCGAGGAGCTCAAGCTCTCCGCCCGCCGCGAGATTGAGGAGCAGAAGACGAAGGCCATCGCCGAGGTCCGCGCCATGGCGGTGGACCTGTCCATCGAGGTGGCGAGCAAGCTCATCAACGAGCGCATGGACGACAGCAAGCACCGCGCCCTGGCTGACCAGTTCGTGCAGGGCCTGCCGGTGGGCGGCACCGGCGCCGTCCGTCGCACCGCCTAGTTCGGGGAAGCGCGCCCCCCGGCGCGCGCGTTCCAGGGAATCAGCATGGCTCTCTCCATCGGCATCGTCGGGCTCCCCAACGTGGGCAAGTCCACCCTGTTCAACGCGCTGTCCGCCGCGGGCGCGCAGGCGGCCAACTACCCCTTCTGCACCATCGAGCCCAACGTGGGCGTGGTGCCCGTGCCGGATGACCGGCTCGACAAGCTGTCGGCGCTCATCAAGCCGCTCAAGAAGATTCCCACCTCGATTGAGTTCGTGGACATCGCCGGCCTCGTGCGCGGCGCGTCCAAGGGCGAAGGTCTGGGCAACCAGTTCCTCGGCAACATCCGCCAGGTGAACGCGGTGCTGCACGTGCTGCGCTGCTTCGAGGACGACAACGTCACCCACGTCGAGGGCGGGGTGAACCCGGTGAGGGACCGGGATGTCGTCGACACGGAGCTGTGCCTCAAGGACCTGGAGACGGTGGAGAAGCGCCGCGAGCGCAGCCTCAAGAACACCAAGGTCGGCGGCAAGGTGGGCGAGGAGGCGAAGGCCGAGGTCGCCCTGCTGGACCGCATCAAGGCGGGCCTGGACGCGGGCACCACGGTGCGCGCGCAGAAGCTCACCGAGGAAGAGCGCGCCGTCATCAGCGACCTCTTCCTGCTCACCGACAAGCCCGTGCTGTACGTGGCCAACATCGGTGAGTCGGAGATTGGCAAGGAAGACGCCAACCGGCACGTGAAGGCCGTGAAGGAGATGGCCGCGAAGGAGGGCGCTGAGGTCGTGGTGCTCGCCGCCGCCATGGAGTCGGAAATCCAGCAGTTGCCCGAGGAGGAGCGCGCGGGCTTCCTGGAGAGCGCGGGCCTCAAGGAGCCGGGCCTCCACAAGGTGGCGCGCGAGGGCTACAAGCTCCTGGGCCTGTGGACGTACTTCACCGTCGGCGAGCAGGAGTGCCGCGCGTGGACCATCCACAAGGGCTACAAGGCCCCGCAGGCGGCCGGCGTCATCCACTCGGACTTCGAGCGCGGCTTCATCAAGGCCGAGGTCATGCGCTGGGAGGACCTGGTGAAGCTCGGCAGCGAGTCCGCCGTGAAGGAGAAGGGCCTGCTGCGCGTGGAAGGCAAGGAGTACGTCGTCCAGGACGGCGACTGCATGCACTTCCGCTTCAACGTCTAGGCTTCACGCGAAGACTCGGGTTGTCCTACGCGGGCGCTTCCCACCAGGGGGCGCCCGCGTTGCGTTCGCGGGCCCCGCGCCTAGAGCCGACCCGCGGGCCCGCGCAGCAGCGTGAAGACCCACAGGCCCACCGCCACCGCCGCGAGCGCGGTGGTGAAGAGCGCGTTGCGGCGCGCGACGGCGGAGCCTCCGGACTGGCGCAGCGCGTAGAGCCACGCGCCGCCTACCCGCAGGACGAGGAAGCCGGCGAGCAGCACCGGCCCCACCACCTGCCAGCCCGCGGGCCGCGTCAGCAGCACCGCCCATGAGGCGACGAGAGAGACATTTCCCAGCAGGGACAGCAGGGCGAGCCGAGGGTGCGTGCGTCGGGGGTCCACGGCGCGGCAGTCTCTCCGGCACGCGCTCCACCTCCAACGTCCGAGTGCGCGCGGTGCCCGGCAGGTGACAGCGACCCGGCGAGTCTTTTCCGCCTCCGTCAAGGCCGCCCGCGGCACGACGCTCCGGGGCCGTCGAGTGCCTGCCCTGCAGTCGCACCGTTTTATCACGATTTGACTGTAGGGGTGTGTGTCCCGCTACCGTTCGTGTTTCCCTCCTGCACATCTATCTGTAACCCGGTTTCTGGAGAAATCCGCTTGCACATGCGAAGACGAGTCGTCGTCTCCATGGCTGTTGGTGCTGGTGTCCTGGCGCTGGCTGCTCCCGCGTCCGTCCGCGCATACCGCGTATGGGCCGAGGAGCAGCGCCGTCTGCGCTTCGAGGACTTCATGCAGCAGCCCGGCGAGGACGCACCCCCGCAGCTGAAGGCCGCCGTCGAAGAGGAGCTGTTCGAGGACGGCGACTACGAGGTCGAGGACATCGACGATGCCTTCGCCCGCTGGATGGCGCACAAGGCCCAGTGGGGCATTCCCACGAAGCAGGACTCGGACACGCTGCTGGCCGAGGCCCGCGCCGAGGCGCAGCGCTGGGCGGACCGGATGCCCCGCACTCCGGGCCAGAAGGGGCTGGGGCAGAGCGCCAACGCCTGGGTGAACCTGGGCCCCACCGACGCGTTCTTCCAGTTCAACGGCACGCGCTACACGCAGGTGGACTCCGGCCGCCTCACCAACATCGCCGTGGACCCGCGCAATCAGAACGTCGCGTACGTCGCCACCTCGGGCGGCGGCGTGTGGAAGACGTTCAACCTCTTCTCCCCGGACCCCACCTGGCACCCGCTGACGGAGACGCTGGGCAACCTGGCCGTGGGCGACATGGACATGGACCCCCAGAACCCGGACACGCTGTACCTGGGCCTGGGTGACTTCGTGGACCTGGCCGGCGGACAGGTGGTGAAGACCACCAACGGTGGCGCGAGCTGGGAGACGCCGGTGTCGCTGGTGGGCACATACCCCGCTGGCTCGGGCGGCCTGACGGTGCGCCCGCTGCGCATCCGCGCCCTCAAGGTGGACCCGAGCGCGCCCAACATCATCCTCGTCGGCACGGAGGCGGGCCTGTACCGCTCCACCGACTCGGGCGCGTCGTTCCAGTTGGTGGACCTGCCCAACGTGGGCACGCAGACGCCGGACACCGTCTGGACCATGGCCTACACCGGACAGGTGGGCGGCGTGAGCCGCTGGGCCCTCAGCGGCACGGCCTACGCGAGCCCCACCTCGGCGGCCCCCACTGCCTCCACGGCGGTGCAGGGCGACATCTGGGTGAGCACGGACGCGGGCCTGACCTGGTCCTCGCGCGCGGCGGCCAACGCGCTGCCCGACAACAACACCACCACCGGCACGCTCCCGGACATCAGCCGCGTGGCGCTCGCCGCGGGCACGCCTTCCGAGGACCCGACGCACACGGTGCTGTTCGCGCTGACGGGCCGGCGCACCAACGTGGCCAATGGCGGTGGCATCTGGCGCTCCACGGACGCGGGCAACACGTGGCAGGACGTTTCCGGCGGCAGCAAGGGCGAAGGCTCGCCGCGCAACCCCGCCTTCGCGTCCTCGAGCGCCCGCTGCATCAGCATCAACGTGCACGGCGCCCAGGCCTGGTACAACGCCACCATCGCGGTGGACCCGGGGGACAACAACCGCGTCATCCTCGGCGGCACCTACTGCGGCCTGCGCACCATCAACGGCATGGAGGGGCAGCCCACGTGGGAGCTGGTGTCGCACTGGCTGCCGACGTCCACCACCAACGCCACCACGGATGACGGCGTCCTGCCGTACGTCCACGCGGACTGGCACGTCACGCAGGTGCTGCGCACGCCCACCGGCTACATGGTGATGGTGGGCAGCGACGGTGGCCTCTTCACGTCCACCGACGTCTTCACCCCCGGCAAAATCAATCAGGAGACGGTGCACTGGCGCTTCCCCAACCGGGGCCTGGTGACGCACCTGATGTACAACGTCGCGTCGGGTGACCCGGCCACGGGCAACGCGTTCGTCGCCTTCGCGGGCCTGCAGGACAACGGCACGCGCATGCGCGACTCGCAGGCGTCGCCCACCACCTTCAACCAGGTCATCGGCGGCGACGGCATCGGCGTGGCCGCGTCCCGCGTGGGCGAGGACAGCGTGTTCTGGGGCTCGGTGCAGAACAGCTCCACGCGCTGGTGCGACCCGGACACGGCGGGCAACAGCGGCTGCAACCAGGGCGTGGGCAACACGTGGCGCACCCTGGCGCCGCCCACCACGGCGGCCGCGGGTGGCTGCGCCGGTGACGGCGTGACGTTCCTCACCAAGGTGCGGGCCATCAACACCGGCAACCGGCCGGCGGCCATCACCGGCACCACCTACGGCGTCTTCCGCCTGGTGGGCACGCCGAGCGGCACGGACGTGCGCCAGTGGCAGCACCTGGGCGCGTGCGACACCGTCAACGGCGTCCGGGCCCTCGGCGTCTCGTCCACCGTGGACGGCCTGTACGGCGTCGCCGCCACGGCCGGACGCTTCCGCGTCATGTCCGGCTGCACGCTGGACACGCCGGCCGCGTCCTGCACGTGGACGGTGACCAACCGCATGGGGGTGGACCTCAACGGCAACGGTACGGTCGACATCGCGGAGTCTCCGCAGAACACCAACAGCGTGGACTTCCCGCCCAACCACGAAGGCATCACCCCGGGTGACATGTTCGTGGGCTCCAGCGTGACGGCGTCCGCCTCGCTGCCCGCGGGCACCGGCCGCGTGTACCTCACGAGGGACCGCGGCCAGACGTGGCAGAACATCACCGGCGACCTGCCCAACGTGCCGGTGCAGGTGGTGCGCTTCGACCCGTCGGACGACACCAACCAGACGCTCTTCGCGGGCACGGACCTGGGCGTGTACCGGACCACCAACCAGGGTGCGACGTGGGAGCGCTACGGCGTGGGCCTGCCGCTGGTGCGGGTGATGGACATGTACGTCGGCCGCACGGGTGGCCTGCTGCGCATCGCCACCTTCGGGCGCGGCATGTGGGAAATCTACCCGTCCGCCACCGCCGAGCGCGGCGTGGCCGGCAACGGTGACTTCGACCGCAACGGGCAGCTCGACTTCGTGGACCTGCTCGCCACGGCCAACCGCCTGGGCACCACCCCGGCCACCGAGTCCAAGCCCTACTACGACTGGAACCAGGACCTCGTCGGCACCCAGAACGCGGTGGACGAGCAGGACCTGACCCAGTTGGTCAATCGCTACGGAGGGCGGCCGTGATGATGCGCGCGTCCTCTTCCACCTCTTCGTTGCTCTCGGAGCGCAACATCTTGAGCCAGCGCATTGCTCTCGGTCTCACGCTGCTCGCGGCGCTGTTCGCCTCGGCCTGCGGTGACGACCCGAAGCCCCAGCCCGAGTCCGCCACCCTCGTCTTCCGCAGCCAGCCCGGTTCGGTCCGGGCCGGTGAGAAGCTCGGGGACGTCGAAGTGGCCCTCGTCGACGCCAGCGGCAACATCCTCACCGACCGCAGCGGCACGGTGCAGTTGACGCTGACGGACGCGCCCGAGGGAGCGAAGCTCGGCGGCACCACCCGCGGCGTGCTCAACTACGGCGTCACGCACTTCTCCAACCTCACCGTGACGAAGGCCGCGGCCGGCATGAAGCTGTCGGCGCAGTTGGCCTCACAGACGGTGGCGAGCGCGCCCTTCACCGTGCGCCCGGCCGTGGCCCATTCATTGTCCATCACCACTGGCCCCACGGAGGCGGTGGCCGGCGCGGCGCTCGCGCCGGTAGCCGTCACGCTGCGCGACGCGTACGGCAACATCCCCGAGGAGGTCTCCACGGTGACGGCCTCCCTGGAGGGCGGCACCGCGGGTGCCACGCTGTCGGGGAATCTCACCGCGCAGACGGTGAATGGCGTGGCCACCTTCAACGAGCTGTCCATCGACGAGGACGGCGAGGGCTACGTGCTGGCCTTCGCCTCGGGGACGATGGCCACGGTGAAGTCCGCGCCCTTCAAGGTGCGGCCCGGAGCGCCGGCCCGTCTGGCCTTCACCACGCAGCCCGCAACCTCCACGGTGGCGGGTGCCACGCTGGCTCCCGTGAAGGTGACGGTGTTGGACTCGCGGGGCAAGGTGGCGAAGGAGGCCGACGGCAATGTCTCCCTGGAGTTGGTGGCCGCCAATGGCGCGACGCTGGGCGGCACGGCCTCCGTGGCGGTGGCCAGGGGTGTGGCGACCTTCGATGCACTGAGCATCCAGAAGGCCGGCACGGGCTATACGCTGCGCGCCAGCTTCGGCTCGCTGGCGGCGGTGGACTCCTCTGCCTTCGCAATCACTCCAGCGGCGGCGGCGCGGCTGGCCTTCGTGACGGAGCCCGGCACGTCCACGGCCGGCGAGGCCCTGTCCCCGGCGGTGCAGGTGGAGCTGCTCGACACGTACGGCAACCGGGCGGCTTCCACCGCGACGGTGAGCGTGGCGCTGGGCGCCAACCCGGGCGGCACGGCGCTGCACGGCACGCGCTCGGTGGCCGCGGTGGCGGGCCTCGCGACCTTCGCGGACCTGTCCATCCAGGTCGCGGCGCAGGCGTACACCCTGGAGGCGATGTCCGGGCAGCTCGCGGCGGTGGCGACTGGCACGTTCGACGTGGTGCCCGCGGCGGCGGCGGCGCTGGCCTTCACCGGCCAGCCGTCCAACGCGGTGGCGGGTGGTTCGCTGTCTCCGGCCGTCGAGGTCACCATTCGTGATGCGTTCGGCAACACGGTGCCCTCCACCGACGCGGTGGCGCTGGCGCTGGAGGGCGGCTCGGGCGCGGTGCTGGGTGGCACCGTGTCCGTGGCGGCCGAGGCCGGCGTGGCCCGCTTCTCCGCGGTGCACGTGCAGAAGGCGGGCACGGGCTACACGCTGCGCGCGACTTCCGGCTCGCTGACGGAGGCGACGAGCACCGCGTTCTCCATCACCGCGGCCGAGGCGGCGAAGCTGGCCATCTCCCGTCAGCCGGCCAACGGCATCGCGGGCGAGGCGCTGAGCCCGGGCATGCGGGTGTCCATCCTGGACGCGTTCGACAACCTCACGGGCTCCACCGGGAGCGTCACCGTGGCGCTGGCCACCAACCCGGCCGGCGGCGTGCTGCAGGGCACGCTGACGGAGTCTGCGGTGGCGGGCGTGGCCACCTTCGGTGCGCTGCGCGTGGAGAAGGCGGGCACGGGCTATTCGCTGCGTGCCACGGCGCAGGGGCTCACCGAGGCGATGAGCGGCACATTCGACATCGCCCCGGCGAGCGCGGCCTCGCTGGCGTTCCGCAGCCAGCCCACGGACGGTGTCGCGGGCGAGAGCCTGGCGGCCTTCGAGGTGGAGATGCTGGACGCGTACGGCAACGTGGCGGACTCCACCGCGACGGTGACGCTGTCGCTGGGCACGAACCCCGGTGGCGGTGCGCTGGGTGGTGACGTGGCGGAGGACGCGGTGGCGGGCGTGGCCCGCTTCACGGCGGTCCAACTCCAGAAGGCGGCGGCGGACTACACGCTGCGCGCCACCTCCGGCTCACTGACGGCGGCGGTGAGCGGCATGTTCGACATCGTCCCCGCGGCGCCGGCCTCGCTGGCCTTCCTCCAGCAACCGAGCAACATCGCCGCCGGTGAGCTCATCGCCCCGGCGGTGCAGGTGGCGGCCTCGGATGCGTTCGGCAACCGGGCCACCAATGCCACCGGCAACGTGAGCCTCGCGCTGGGCACCAACCCGAGCGGGGCCTCGCTGACGGGCACCCTCGGGGTGGCGCTCTCCAATGGCGTGGCGTCCTTCCCGGACGTGTCCGTCGACCGGGCGGGCTCGGGCTTCACGCTGTCGGCGACGCTGGGGACGCTGCCCGCGGTGGCGAGCAGCGCGTTCGACGTGGCGGCGGCGGCGACCACCCTCGCGTTCGTGACGAACCCGGGGAACGTGACGGCGGGCAACGACTTCAACCCCGTCGTGCAGGTGGAGATTCGCGATGCTTCCGGCAACCGGACGACCTCTCGCGCCACGGTGACGCTGCGGCTGGCGAACAACCCGACGGGGGCTTCGCTGTCGGGCATCGTGTCGCGCAGCGCGGTGAATGGCGTGGTGCAGTTCCCCGGCCTGGGTGTGCGCAAGGCGGGGACGGGCTACACGCTGGAGGCGACCTCGGGCAGCCTGACGTCGGCGGTCAGCACCGCCTTCAACGTGTCGCCCGGGGCGATGAATCAACTGGTGGTGACGACGCAGCCTCCGGCGACGGTGGTGGCCGGTGCCGTCATGAGCGCCGTCGTCGTGGAGGCGCAGGACGCGTACGGCAACCGGATACCGACCTTCGGCAACGCGGGGGAGAAGATGGCCGTCGGCGTGGACCCCGACTTCAACCCGAGCGGCGTGTCCGTGCTGGGCACTCGCGAGGTGAGCGTCGTCAACGGCGTGGCCACCTTCTCGAACATCAGCCTGGACAGGGTGGGCAGCGCGGAGCTGCTGTTCGTGGCGTACAACGCGGCCATCACCGCGCTGTACCAGGGCTACTCGAACACCATCACCGTCACGCCCGGTGCGCCGGCGGCGATTGCCTTCGGCCCGGTGCCGGCGACGACGACGGCGGGCTCGGCGATGGGCCCGGCGGTGCAGGTGCGGGTGACGGACCGGTATGGCAATGCGACGAGCGGCAGCGGTGACGTGACGCTGACGCTGGCCGCGAACCCCGGCCATGACACGCTCCGGGGCACGTTGACGGTGTCCGTGACGGACGGCGTGGCGACGTTCGCGGACCTGGTGCTGCGCAAGGCCGCGCAGGGCTATACGCTGAAGGCCAGCATGGGCGCGCTGACGCCCGTGACGAGCTCCACGTTCGCAGTCATCGGTGCCGCTCCCGCGCGGGTGGAGTTCGCCGCGCAGCCGCGCTCGACGCCCAACGGCCTCCCGCTGAACGAGGTGGCGGTGCGGCTGGTGGACGCGTTCGACAACACGGCGACGTCGGAGGCACCGGTGACGCTGACGCTGGGCAACGCGAATGGCGCGGTGCTCGGCGGCACGGCGACGGTGAACGCGCAGGGCGGCGTGGCGCGCTTCGGCGACCTCACGGTGGACCGGAGCGGCCAGGGCTACGTGCTGGCGGCATCGTCGCCCTCGCTGGTGGGCGCCGAGTCCGACGCGTTCGACGTGTACGGCGCGTCGCTGGTGTACGTGGACCCGGCGGCGGGCCGCATCCGGCTGATGCGCAACCCGGCGTCGACGAATACGCAGCTCGTGCTGGACGTGGTGGCGGCCGAGGACCTGAGTGGCTACGGCGTGGGCTTCAACCTGCCGCTGGACGCGACGAAGGTGCGGCTGACGGCGCAGGACGGCATCACCGCGGGAGCCATCTTGTCGGTGGGCGCGTCGGCTCCGGCGATGGTGGCGGCGCTGCCTCTGAGTGGTCCGCTGACGGGTGTGCTGACCAGCGGCATCAGCCAGAAGGCGGCGGGCTCCGGCGCAGTTGCGACGGACACGGAGATTCCGGCGGGCAGCGTGCTGTACCAGCTCCGGCTGACGCTGGCGCCGGGCGCCGAGCCGGGCGTGGTGTTCGACGGCTCCAACCTGGGCAGCGGCTTCAAGGGCCTGCTGCGCAACAAGCTGGGCGATGACGTGGTCGGCAGCAGCGGCTTCGGAATCGGCAGGCTGGAGATTGCGGCGGACGCCGGCTTCCAGAAGACGGCGTCGCGGTAGTCGAGCGCTGTGAAGTCACCGCCTCACCGGGCACCCCCGGTGAGGCGCTTCCCGGGCCCTGCTTGGATGGCAATGTGCCATCCGGGTGGGGCCCGGGTGTTTTCTACGTCCTGGGTGCAGTAGGCGAGGGCTCCACATAGCGGGCTCGTGGACGCAGCAGGTGTCCCTGCTCGCGTTGCTCCAGCACATGCGCCACCCAGCCCGCCGCGCGTCCCACGGCGAAGAGCGTGGCCGCGCTTCCCGGCGGCAGGCCCAGCGCTTCCGCCAGCATGACGAGCGCCAGGTCCACCGACGGCGGCGGGTGTCCCGCGTCCCGCATCACTTCCAGCACGGCCCTCCCCACCCGGACTCCCTGCGCTTCGGGCCGCACCGACTGCGCCGCCTCCAGAATCGGCGGCGTCCTCGGGTCTCCCTTCGGGTACAGCTGGTGTCCGAAGCCCGGCACCGACTCTCCGCGCCGCAGCCGCTCGAACACCACCTGTGGCGCGCGCTCTGGCTTGCCCACCTCCGCCAGGAGTGCCTCCACCCTGTCACACGCGCCACCGTGCTTCGGCCCGGACAGCGCCGCCAGCGCCGCGCTCACGCACGCGTACAGGTCCGCTCCCGAGGACGCCGTCACCCGCGCGGTGAAGGTGGACACATTCAGCTCATGGTCCGCCAGTAGCACCAGTCCCCGGTTCAGGAACTCCGGCGCGCGCTTCACGTCCGTGTTCCATGCCGTGGCCAGTGACGTCGCCACTGTGTCCTCCTTCAGCGCCCTCGCCACCCGGCCCGGCGCCGACGCCACGCACACCCACGCCGCCAGGTGGCGCAGTAACTGCCGCGCTCGTGCCCTCTCCCCCTCAGGGGGCGCCGCGAATCGCACCGGGTCTCTCGCGCCCAGCAGTGGCACCAGCGCGGACAGCGCCGCCACCGGAGGAGTGCCCTTCGGCAGCAGTCGTGCCAGCTCCGACGGTGGAAAGGACAACTCCGGCGCCGGCCACTTCACCGGCTCCGTCGGCAGCGTCCCCGTCCACAACAACTCCGCCACGTCCTCGAAGGCGCGCCCCTCCACCGCCAGCTTCACCGCCAGGTGCCCCCGGTACTCGATGCCCTCTCCGCCCACCCGCGACACCGATGAGTCGATGACCGGCTCACCCCATCGCAGCGCGCCCGCGGCCACCGCCGCGTGTCCCGCCCGTGCGTCGTGTCGCGCCTTCAGCCGCTCCAGGTCCGCGCGCACGTAGCGGTTCTCTTTCGTCCCCGGCTCCGGCACGCACCGGATGAGCCCCCGGCTGACGTACGTGTAGAGCGTCGCCCGCTTCACGCCCAGCAGCTCGGCGGCTTCCGCCGCGGGCACCAGCTCCTCCTCACGTTGATGGTCGAATCGAGATTGAGAGCGACCGCCCTTACGCTTACTCATGCTTCACACGCCTCCACGGCGCTCATTGTCGACTCGACTGGATGCATTGTCGACACATGCGTACCCGTATCCCGGGCCAACCCGGCCCGGTGCGTGGAAAGGAGCCCTGTCATGCAGGTGGATTTCGGACGCACGTCCTCCGACTACGCAAAGCACCGCGCCGGCTTCCCGGATGTCTTCTTCTCCCGGCTCGTCCGCGAGGGAATTCTTCGTGCCGGCCTGCGCGCGGTGGACGTGGGCACGGGCACCGGCACCATCGCCCGAGGACTCGCGAGGCACGGCTGCACCGTCACCGCGCTGGACGTGTCCGCGCCCATGCTGGAGTCCGCGCGGAGCCTCGCCACCGAGGCGGGCCTGCGCATCGACTTCCATCAGGCCCCGGCCGAGCGCACCGGACTTCCCTCGGAATCCTTCGAGCTCTTCACCGCCGGCCAGTGCTGGCACTGGTTCGACCGCCGCTCCGCCGCCCGCGAGGCCGCTCGGCTACTCGTCCCCGGCGGCCGGCTCGTCATCGCGCACAATGACTGGCTGGCTCCCGAGGGCAGCGTCGTCGAGGCCACCGAGGCGCTCATCGACGCCTTCAACCCCGGCCCGCCGCCCACGTACCTCGGCTATGGCCACGGCGTGGGCGTGTACCCGGAGTGGTACCGCGACGTCGCCAACGCGGGCTTCACGAGCCTGGAGTCCTTCACCTTCGACGTGACGGTGCCCTACACCCACGAGGCGTGGCGGGGCCGCATCCGAGCCAACGCCCGGGTGGGCGCGTCGCTCCCGGCCGCCGCCGTCACGCGTTTCGATACGCAGCTTGCGACCATCCTCGCCGAGCGCTTCCCACAGGGGCCGCTGTCCATTCCGCACCGCATCTTCGTCCTCATGGCGACGCGGCCCTGAGACACCGGATGCGCTCGCGCTCGCGCGTCGGCGCATCCACGAGCCTTCAACCAGACGCGCACCTTGCCCTCTCGCTTCGTGGCGATGCGTTTCCGAGTCCCGCACTGTGCGCACAAAGGACCCACGTCATGTCCTCCCACAAGCACGTCGTGCATGAGCAGGAAATCCCCTGGAATGAAGTCACGCATGGCCCGAAGGTGTCGTATCGCCGCAAGCAGCTCGGCGCGGCGGCGAAGGGCCGGAAGCTGGGGTGCAGCCTGATGGAATTGCCTCCGGGCAAGTTCGCCTTTCCGCGCCACTTCCACACCGCCAACGAGGAGGCGTACTACGTCCTCTCCGGCACCGGCCGCTTGCGCATCGGCGAGGACACCGTCGCGGTGAAGGCGGGCGACTACGTGGCGCTCCCCGTGGGGCCCGAGGGCGCGCACCAGCTCGTCAACGACGGCACGGAGACGCTGCGCTACCTCGCCTTCTCCACCATGGTGGAGCCGGACATCACGGTGTGCCCGGACTCGAAGAAGGTGGTGCTCTTCGCGGGCGCCGCGCCGGGAGGTGACAAGTCCGCGCGCACGCTGTCCGTCATCCTGCCCCTGTCCGCCGAAGTGGACTACTGGAGCGGCGAGGAGCGATAGGCTTCCGGAGCTGCGCGAGTTTCAGGTGCCAACGCTTCAATGTGCGTTTCAGGTAGGGCCTTTGTCGACCTACTTGTGGCGTTGCGCAGTCTTTCCCGCGAAGATGGGGCGCCTGATGGTCGGTGTAGTTTTCACTCGCGACCTCGGGAGACTGCTCGTGTTCGACGCATATCGCTTCTTCGAGCCACTGAACGGCCGGTCCTTCACCGAGGTGCGCGACTTGCTGCGGGCCGTCGCGGAAGTGCGGGTGCGCTTCCTCGCGGACCTGCCCTCGGACTTCGACGTGACGGAGTTGCTCGAGCTGGCGCGCCGCAACCGCTGGCTCACCGAGGATGCGGAAGGGCGGCTGCACTTCCAGGTCGCGGCTCCCGCGAAGTCCCGGAAGATGGAACCCGCGTTCTCCTCATAGGCGGAGGGGCATCACCCCGCTGCTTCATGGGACTCGGCATTCTTCGTCGAATGAAGCTCGCTTCCGCGGCTTCGCGCTGACACCGCCTCACGCCTGAACGGCCGCGCCCGCGCATTCGCGTCTATGCTGCCGGCCGAATGGCCTCCCCCCTCGACGTGCTCGTCCGCGAGCGACTCCTCAAGGACCGCGATGCCGCCGCCGAGGTGGTTCGCGGCGGCGAGCCGCCCCACGTCTCGCTGCTGCGCCTGTGTGATGCCGGCCTCCTCGAAGGCGGCCTCAGCGCGGCCTACGGCGTGCGCCCCGACGAGCTGGTCGGCCCCCTCACCACCGCCATGGGCGGCGCCGCGAAGCGCTTCAAGGTGGTGGATGTGCGCGAGCGCCCCGTCCTCGAGCTGCACATCCTCGCCGGCGACGTCTCCGAGCGCTGGGAGGTGGAGGACCTCTCCGCCCTCGTCCACAACCTCAACAGCCTCTACCGCGATGACCTCAACGTGCGCGCCGTCGCCGAGCTGGGTGAGTGGGAGGACGCCCTCCAGCTCTGGTGTGTGGACAAGCGCGTCCTTCCGCGCCTGTTGCGCCAGCCCTTCTTCGCTCCGCGAAATGTCCGAGCACTGACTCCCGGGCAGGATTGATGTTCAGCCAAGGACTCCTCCTCCGGGGCAATGACCCTGCGGGGTAGGGGACGTGGTACCCCCTCGCGCGCAACTTTGCAGGCGCGGTGGAACACATACGTGTTCCCCGCAAGGGGCCGGGCATGCAAGGCGTCGTCTTCCACGAGCTGCGAGGCTACGCCGAGCATCGGCTGGGGCCTCAGGGCTGGGACTCCCTGCTGGAGAACGCGGGACTCCCCCGTCGTATCTACCTGGCGTTCCGCGACTATCCGGACGCGGAGGTGGTGTCGCTGGTGGACGCGGCCTCGCGGATGACGGGCAGGCCGAGGCAGCGCGTGCTGGAGGAGCTGGGCGAGCGGCTCGGGCCGAGCCTGCTGCGCACGTACGGCGTCCTCGTGGAGCCGCACTGGACGGTGCTCGACATGGTGGAGCACCTGGAGCGCCTGCACCAGCAGGTGCGACGCGACGCACACCTGCGCCCGCCCAGCGTCGTCTGCCAGCGCGTGCGACGTGATTTGGTCCAGGTGTCCTACGCCTCGCCCCGGAAGCTGTGCGGCCTGGGCATCGGCACCATCCGCGGGCTGGCGCGGCAGCTGGGCCAGACGGTGGTGGTGAGCGAGCGCCGCTGCATGCACCAGGGCGCCGTCACCTGCGAGCTGGACGTCAGCCTTCTCTCCTGAAAGGGCGGGCCCCGGCTCGCGGCGCATGGGCAATCTGGGGCACCATGGTGCCTGCATGCGCTCTGCATCCCTTCTCGTGCTCGCACTCCTCACGGCCACCCCGGCGTTGGCCGAGCTGGACTCCTTCGGCCTGGGGACGGGCAGGGACGGGTCCCTCAACGTCACCACGCCGGGCCGCGTCATCAACTTCGCCGTGCCGCTGCGGGACGATGCGTCCGCGGGCACCAAGGAGCTGAGCGTGGACCGGCTCGGCACGGTGAAGGCCCAGTCCCTGGTACTCATCCACCAGACGAGCGGCTTCGCCTCGACGACGGCCTCCGGCGGTGCCACCACGGTGACGCCGGGCGCGGTGGGGCGCTGGGAGCTGGCTCGCGTCGCGTCGGTGACGGCTCCGGGGACGGTGACGCTCACCGCGCCGCTGGCGTATGCCTACACCGTGCCGGGCGCGCAGGTCGTCGCGGTGCCCGAGTACACCGACGTCACCGTGTCCGCCACGGCGTCCCTCGTCGCGCCGCCGTGGGACGGCGACAGCGGCGGCATCGTCGCGTTCCTGGCCACGGGCAAGGTGGTGAACGACGGCGCCATCTCCGCCGACGGCGTGGGCTTCCGGGGTGGCGTCTTCTTCAACCACGCCACCCTCACCGGGTGCACCGGCCTGGACCTGTCGCCCGAGCAGGGCGGCGCCGCCAAGGGTGAGGGCGTGGTGCTGCTCCGCTACGGCCCGGCCGGCGGGCGCGGCCACCTGGTCAACGCCGGGGGCGGTGGGAACTGCCACAACTCGGGCGGAGGGGGAGGCGGGCACGGCGGCGTGGGCGGCAATGGAGGGCGCACCGCGTCCGACACGGACAGTGGCCGGGCCGAGGGCGGGCTCGGGGGCGCGTTCATGAAGTACTCGCTGGTGGAGCAGGCCCTCTTCGGTGGAGGCGGCGGCGCGGGCGAGGGCAACGACGGCCATGGCACCGGCGGTGGGGCGGGCGGTGGCCTCGTGCTCGTGCGTGGCAACACCGTGTCAGGCACCGGCCGGTTCAGCGCGAATGGCACTTCGGAGGTTTCCATCAACCCGATCGATGACGGCGCGGGCGGTGGAGGCGCGGGCGGTTCCGTCATCGTGCGTGCCGCCGGTCAGGTGGTCTGCGGCGAGGTGCAGGCGCAAGGTGGCGTGGGCGGCAGCGTGACGGACACCGTCCGTCGCCTGGGCCCGGGGGGAGGCGGCAGCGGCGGGTACGTGCTGGTGACGGGGACGCCGGTGAGCGGCTGTCCGGTGAGCGTGACGGGCGGGGCCGCTGGGACGACGGCCTTCGACGGCACCACCCACGGCGCGGGCGCGGGCGGCGCGGGCGTCATCCAGCAGTACAACGTGTCCTACCGGCCACCGACGACGCCCTCCATCACCTTGCCCGTGGATGGCTCGGTGGGAGTGTCGGCGCGTCCCCCGTTCGCGGGCTCGTCGGACCCGGGCGTGCGGGTCATCATCTATGTCGATGGCGCGGAGCTCTTCCAGCTCGGCGCCGGGACTGACGGCAAGTTCTCCGGGAGCTATCCCGGACTGAACGCCCCGCTGACCGTGGGTCCGCACGTGGTGTCGATGGTGGCGGAGTCGTTCGGCGCGTACAGCGCGCGCTCGTTCGAGGTGGCGTTCGACGTCGCGGCCACGCTGGCGGACGGAGGGGTGCTGGTGCCGCCCATCCTCGTGGTGCCCTCGGACGGTGACACCATCGGCCCCACTCCGCTGTTCGCGGGTGTGGCTCCGAATGGCGTGTCAGTGGGCATCGAGGTGGACGGCCAGCCGGAGACCATCACCGTCCCCGTGGATGCCTTCGGTCGGTTCCGCTACCAGGTGCCGGGCGAGACGCCGCTGCCGCCAGGGTCGCACTTCATCACCGTGCATGCGCACACCGAGACGGGCGAGAGCGGTCCGTTCTCCCAGGAGACGCGCTTCGAGGTGGTGGCCGCGGACGCGGGCTCGGGCACGGCGGACGCGGGCTCGGACGGGTCCGACGCGGGTGTCCGCGACGTGCCGGTGATGGTGGTGCCCGCCGAGGGCGACGTGGTGGACTCCACGCCGCTGTTCGCCGGTGTCGCCGCGCCCGGTGCGTCCGTGTCCATCGAGGTGGATTCCGTGGCGGTGGCCACCGTGGTCGCCGATGCGACGGGCGCGTTCCGCCACCCGGTGCCCGCGGAGCAGGCGCTGTCGGTGGGCACGCACAGCGTGGCGGCGCAGGTGGTGGGAAGCGTCGCGGGCGCATCGGCGCCTCGCTCGCAGGCCACGGGCTTCGAGGTGCGGGGCCCGTCGAATCTCGACGTGGGCTGCGGCTGTGGCGCGTCTCCCACGAGCGTCATGGGAGGCTGGGCCCTGCTGTGGGGACTGGCCGCCGCGGCGAGACGGCGCACGCGTTAGGCGGCGCCGGCCCGCGCGGGCACCGCGTCGCTATTCGTCGCCGCCGAGCAGCGAGCCCAGGCCGACGCCACCCAGCACGCTGCCCTCGTCGCGCGAGCCACCGGGGCCCGCGGCGGAGAGGATGCGGCCCGCGAGCCGGCTGAAGGGCAGCGACTGGAGCCACACCTTGCCTGGCCCTCGCAGCGTGGCGAAGAAGAGGCCCTCGCCGCCGAAGAAGGCCGTCTTGATGCCGCTCACCATCTGGATGTCGTAGTCCACCGTGGGCGTGAAGGCGACGATGCAGCCCGTGTCCACGCGCAGCACTTCACCGGGGCCCAGGTTGCGCTCGAGCAGCGTGCCGCCCGCGTGGATGAAGGCGAGCCCGTCACCCTGGAGCCGCTGCATGATGAAGCCCTCGCCGCCAAACAGGCCGGTGCCCAGCTTCTTCTGGAAGGCGATGCCCAGCGACACGCCCTTGGCCGCGGCGAGGAAGCTGTCCTTCTGCGCAATCAGCTCGCCGCCGAGCTTGTCCAACTCCACCGGGATGATTTTGCCGGGGTAGGGCGCGGCGAAGGCCACCTTGCGCTTGCCCCGGCCGGCGCGGTTCTGGAACACCGTGGTGAAGAGCGATTCACCCGTCAGCAGCCGCTTGCCCGCGCCGAGCAGCGAGCCCAAGAAGCCGCTCTTCTTCTCCGAGCCGTCACCGAAGATGGTCTCCATCTCGATGCCGTCCTCCATGTACATGAGGGTGCCGGCCTCGGCCACCGCCGCCTCCCCAGGGTCCAGCTCCACTTCGACGAACTGCAGGTCTTCGCCGTAGATGTGGAAATCCACCTCGTGCATCTGCGCCATGGACAAGCTCCGTCGTGAAAGGGACGGGCACCATAGCCGCCCCGTCGCGTGACTCAACCCGCGAGCGCACGGGAACATGTCGCGGGCGCGTGACGCCTGGAAGGACGCGGCAATCCGGCTACTGCGCGAGCACGAATGGACAGCGTCGCCACGAGCTTTTCGTCGTCGTCCGCGATGGAGCGGCGGTGCTCAGTCCGGAGGGCGTGCGGGCGTGCTGCCCTCGGCGGGAAGCTCCACGTCGGTGCCGCCATCCTGACGGAGGACCAGCCGGCGCAGCGTCCACAGCTGGGGCGTGTAGGCCACCTGGACCTGGAGCACGCCCTGGCCGCGAGGGCCCGCGACATCCAGCTCGAAGTCCACCAGCCCGGCGTCGGGCGTGGTGCCATGGGCACACAGCGAGAGGGCGCTGCTCGTCAGGGGCGCGCCCAGGAGCGCCGTGGTGAGGGGCGAGGCCTCCGCGGTGCGCAGCGCGAGCCGGTGCACATCATCCCGGCGCAGCTCCTGCTCCATGCCCCGGTAGAGCGAGCGCAGCGTCCAGGCCACGCCGCCGGCGAAGCAGCCCAGCCCACCCAGCACCAGGGCGCCGGCCACGAGCCAGCTCTTCCAGGGGCTGTGTCGGACGGGGCGAGGCATGCGCGGGGCTCCGCCACCATGCTAACGGGCAGGCAGGCGGGTTGCCCGGCAAGCGACAGGGACGCCCGTTATGTTCCGCCCCCTGAGTCGTGTGAGTCACCCCTGACGGAGGTCGCGGCCCGTGGCGGAGCTGTCCCAAGGCGTGGAGCGTGCGGAGCGTGGGGCGAGGCCGCGGCTACCCGTGAGCGTGTTGCTGCGCTGGCTGATGTCCCTGGGTGTCATCCTCACCTTGTTCGGCGGGCTGCACGCGTACATCGCCGTGCGCCTCTTCGTGAGCCCCCAGTGGCCCGGGCCGTGGAGCGTGCTGGGGCCGGTGCTGGTGGCGCTGCTCTTCGTGTCGCTGCCCGTGGGCATGTTCATGTCGCGGCGCGAGCCCACGGCGGTGACGCGCGCGCTCCAGTGGGTTGCCTACGTGTGGCTGGGCGCCTTCGGCATCTTCATCAGCGCGGTGGTGGCCGCGGACCTCATCGGCCTCGTGCTGCGGGGGACGGGCGTGGTGGATGACTCGCTGGCGCTCTCACGGGGCCGGGCGCTGGCGGTGCTGGCCGTGGCGCTGCCGGCGGTGGTGTATGCCTTCTTCACCGCGCGCGGCCGTGCGCGCGTGGAGCGCGTGACGGTGCCGGTGGCCGGGCTGGGCGCGGGGCTCAACGGGCTGAAGGTGGTGCAGATTTCGGACATCCACATCGGCCCCACGCTGGACGGGCGCTGGCTGCGGCGCGTGGTGGAGCAGGTCAACGCGCTGAAGCCAGACATCGTCGCGGTGACCGGTGATTTGGTGGACGGCCACGTGGAGGCGCTGCGCGACGAGGTGAAGCCGCTGGCCGAATTGCGCGCCGCCCTGGGCGTCTTCTACGTGACAGGCAACCACGAGTACTACCACGGCGGTCTCGCCTGGGCGGCCGAGGTGGCGAAGCTGCGACTCACCGTCCTCCAGAACGAGCACCGCGTGGTGGAGCGCGACGGCGCGCGGCTCACCGTGGCCGGCGTGACGGACCACGACGCGGGCCACATCCACCCCGCGCATGCCAGCCGTCCGGACGTGGCGCTCGCGGGTGCGCCTCACGGTGTGCCCCGGCTGTTGTTGGCGCACCAACCACGTACGGCGCTGCGCGTGGCCGAGGCGGGTGTGCCGGTGGACCTCCAGCTCTCCGGGCACACACATGGCGGGCAGGTGTTCCCCTTCATGTTCTTCGTGAAGCTCCAACAACCCGTCATCAGCGGGCTGGCGACCATCGCCGGGGTGCGCGTCTACACGCACCGGGGCACCGGCTACTGGGGCCCGCCGCTGCGCCTGGGGCCCGCGCCTGAAATCGCGGAGCTCACCCTCGTCACCGCGGAGTGACGCCCGCGCCCGTGGTGCCACGCCCAACGGGCGCCCGAGCGTCTGGCTGCCCTCGCCGGGGTACGGGCTCACCCCTTCTGGTATGGGATTACCCATACCTCCGGGTGGCATCTGCGTGGGGCCTGCTCGGGGTCCCTGGTCCTTCCCGCGTATTCACCTAGAATCCGCGGCCTCTGCTGTTGGCGAGGGGTTCTTCTCGGTGGACCAGACAACGTTGAACAAGCTTCTCTCGGTGGGCGTGCAGAACGGCGCCTCGGACATCCACTTCCGGCCGGGAGACCCTCCCATCTACCGAGTCAATGGCGTGCTCCGGCCGCTGAAGATGGACAAGCTGGTTCCGGACCAGACGAAGCTGGTCGCGATGCACGTCATCAGCGACCAGCTCGTGAAGGCGCAGATTGACTCGCTGCAGGAGTTCGACGCGTCGTACAGCGTGCAGGGCGTGGCGCGCTTCCGGGTGAACATCTACCGGCAGCGCGGCTCGCTGGCGTGCATCCTGCGCATCATCCCCGACGAGATTCCCAACATCGACGCGCTGGGGCTGCCGCAAGTCCTCAAGAAGATTGCGAGCAATGACCGCGGGCTCGTGCTGGTGACGGGGGCGACGGGCTCGGGGAAGAGCTCCACGCTCGCCGCGATGATTGACCACATCAATCGCAACGAGAGCCTGCACATCCTCACCATCGAGGACCCCATCGAGTTCGTCTACAAGAACATCAAGTCCTCCATCTCCCAGCGCGAGATTGGCCCCGACACGGAGAGCTTCGCCAAGGCGCTGCGCTCGGCGCTGCGGCAGGACCCGGACGTGATTCTGGTGGGCGAGATGCGCGACACGGAGACCATCGACATCGCGCTCAAGGCCTCGGAGACGGGCCACCTGGTGCTCTCCACGGTGCACACCACGGACGCGTCGCGCACCATCAACCGGCTGGTGTCGGTGTTCCCCGCCGAGGAGCAGGCCATGGTGCGCATGCGCCTGGCGGACTGCCTCAAGGCCACCATCTCCCAGCGCCTGCTGCCGCGCGCCACGGGCAAGGGGCGCACGGTGGCGCTGGAAATCATGACGCAGACGAAGTCCGTGGAGCAGTACATCCGCGAGGACCGCACCAACGAATTGAAGGACGTCATCGAGAAGGGCCGCGACATGTTCGGCATGCAGTCCTTCGACCAGCACCTCACCCAGCTCTACCGCGAGGGCATCATCACCCTGGAGATTGCGCAGGGCGCGGCGTCGAACCCCGCCGACTTCCAGCGCGCGCTCGAGTTCGACTGAGCTGCCGTGAGTCCTCGCGGATGGGACGGTGCTGGCACTGCACCAGGGCGCGCCTCTCCGCGTACTCCTGCTGGCCCATGCCTACAGGGTCAATTGGGCTCCAGTGCGGATGGTCAGGAGTCATGATTGACATACTGAACACGAGTTCATGTCCCTGAAGGCTCGGTGCGTGGCCGATTCACCAGGGCCGGGGTCCATGCCGCCCAATTGAACGGGAATTGAAGCAAAGCTTGATATTTCCGTTATTGCTGGGTACTCTCCGGGTGTGTCCTACGCCCCCGCCCCCCGCTCCATCGGTATGCCGTCCCTTCCCGCCCCCAATTTGATGGAGGTGGGCGCGCTGCGTCTGACGCGGCCAGACTCGACGGGGCGGCGCGTCATGTTGGTGTCCGAGGCGCCCCTGCTACGGCTGGCCATCGGCCGGGAGCTGGCGTCGGGGTTCGAGCTCATCCACTCGCTGGGCACCACGTCCGCGGACCGGCGGCTGGACGCGGGCGCGATGCCGGATGCGCTCGTCGTGGACCTGGACACGGCGGACCGCTCGGCGGTGCCCACGTTCCTGGTGCGGCTGGTGGAGCGGGGCTTCGTGGGCCCGCGCGTCCTCCTGTCCACGCACTTCCGTCCGGAGCCGGCGGCGGCGTACAGCGCCTCGTGCCTCACGCACTTCGCGCTGGCGCGGCCGTGGCGTCCTGGTGCGCTGCGGGAGTTGATGGAGTCCGTGCTCGGCGCGGCTTCTCCGCGCGCGGCGGCGGGCGGACTCTGAGGGCTTCCGCGCTGGCGGGGCTCATTCCTCCGAGTGTCCCGCTGCCTCCGCGCGCGAAGCTGAAGGGCTGGACGGAGGCCGCGCTGCCATTGTTGGAAGAGGCGCTCGTCTGCCTCCAGAAGGGAAGCGGCGCGCCCTGAACGTCAGGCCGCCACCGTGGCTTCGGCGATGCAGTGGGCCGCCTCGGTGGCATCGCAGCCATTGAGGCCCGCACCCCACGAGGCGTTGGCCTCCAGCAGCGCCCAGCCACTGCCCTCGATGCGCGCCACGTCCAGCACGCACGTGCGCGGCAGCGGCGCCTCGCGAGCGACGGTGGCGAGGAACGCCTCGGCCTCCTTCACAGAAGCATTGCCCTCGTACACCGCGCAGGTGCGCACGCGTCCATCGAGCACCCAAGCTCGGGCCTCCGCGCGCAGTGACACGATTTCCGACGACAGCACCGGCGTGTCCGGAGCCAGCCCCCGGCACTCCTCCGCGAGCGCCTCCGGCCCCGGCCACACCGCGGCTCGGAACACCTTCGGCACCAGCGGCTTGATGAAGCGGGGGAACGCTTCCGCCATCACCTGCTCCAGCGTGGCACCGCGCACCTCGCGCTTCACCCACGCGGCGTCGACCTTCAGCAGCAGGTCATCTGGAGGAGACACGAGCGACAGGCTCAGCTTCTGCGCCAGCACGAGGCAGAACGTGTCGTTGCCGTACAGGCGCACCCGCGCACGGTCCACCTCGGGTGGGCTCCAGAAGCGCCCCAGCTTCAGCACCGTGCCGCTTCCCGCCTCCCAGGCGCGAGCGACGGCATCGCGCTCCGAGTCGGCCTTGTCGGGGAGGAGCAGGGTGAGCCCGTGGAACATGTGCGCACCCTATCCGAATCCGAAAGCTACGATGCCGCCCCCAACTCCAGCCCTTTCGAGGCGACCGCACATGCAATCCCAGACCCGGCGCAATCTCCTGCTCGCAATCACATTCCTGGCCGGCTGCGCCGCTTCCCGGGTGCAGTGGGTTCCTCCGGCGGACGCACAGGTGCCCGAAGGCACTCCGCTCTGGGACTATCACTGCATTCAGCCCACGGTGGGTTTTGGCGGGCGAGCTCCCCAAGGCATCGCCACGCAGCTCACGGCGGCGGGCCAGCAGGGCTGGGAGCTCGTCACGGTCCATACCAACATCTACTGCCTGAAGCGTCCCAGGCGCTGAGCCGTCGCGCTCGAGTCACAGCTTCGGCGGGGCCACCGGGTCGTGCTCGGAGAGGAGCCGGGCCACGCGGGCCTCGTCGATGCGCGTGCCGAGCTGCTCCATCTCGTGCTGGTCACGCACCGTCTTGGACAGGCTGAACGTGGAGCCCACCGTGAAGAGCAGCCCCATGCCGAGGAAGGACTTCACCCAGATGTCCACCGGCAGGTTCCAGATGCCCACGGCGGTGACTCCGACGGACAGGACGAAGGACAGCCAGGTCTGGGCGACCCAGGCGGAGCTGTGGGGAACGACGACCTTCGGCGTGGCGCGGGACATGCGTGCTTCCTCCTCGGGGCGAGCCGTGCTCGCTGACGAAGAAGACAATGCACCTTCCGCTCGTAAAGCGCATGGAACTAGTCCATGCGCCATTGATAACTTCCAGTGAATGATTCAGCTCCAGCGGCTGGAAGGCTTCTACCGGGTGGCGCGCGCGGAAGGCTACGCACGGGCGGCGCGCTCATTTCCGTATCCAATAACGCAGCCCGGGGTGCACCAGCAGGTGAAACGCCTGGAGGACGAGGTCGGCGTGCCCCTCTTCGAGCGCGTGGGCAAGGACCGCGTGGTGCTCACGCCGGAGGGCCGCGCGCTGTACGCGCACGTGGCGCCCTTCCTGGAGGCGCTCGACTCCGTGGTGCAGTCCCTGCGCAAGGGCGAGGTGGGCGGCACGCTGCGCGTCCACGCCTCGGGCCACGTGCTGCGCCACCTGCTGCCGGCGTGGCTGCGGAAGCTCCAGGCGAAGCGGCCGGACATCGAGGTGGCCCTCTTCGAGTCCAAGGTGCCCGCGCTGGAGGAGCTGCGCTCGGGTGACACGGACCTGGTCGTGGACCACCTGCCCGAAGTCCCCGACGACATCGAGGCGCGCGAGGTGGGGCGCACGCACCCGTTCCTCGTGCTGCCCTCGAACCATCCGCAGGCGAAGAGCGCGCACCTGAAGCTGGCGCAGCTCCGGGACGACGCCTTCATCGCCTACAGCACGGACAAGCACCTGCGCGAGTTGCAGCTCGCGGCGTTGGCGCGCGCGGGCGTGAAGCCCAAGCGGCTGCACCAGGCGGACTCGTCGGAGACGATTCTCGGCTTCGTGGCGGCGGGGCTCGGCTACTCGCTGCTGGCGTCGCTGCTGCCCGGGGGCCCTCGCGAGGCGGGCGTGGTGGCGAGGCCGCTGCCCGGCGCGGGCACGGGCCTCATCCACGCCGCGTGGCGGAAGACGGCCGCGCGCAGTCCGCTGCTCCAGGCCGCGCTCGCGCTGGCGCCGAAGCCGTAGCCTTGAAAAGCCAACGGGGCCCCGCGCGTCCGTCCCGTGGGACGGAGCCCGGAGCCCCGTGACTCACTCAGTGCCGCGCGGAAGTCTCAGCCGCGGTGCTGGTGGATGGCCATGATGGGGTAGTTCATCGAGCGGATGGAGATCTGCTGAGAGCCATCCGGGTTGATGTTGTTGGAGCCGATGAACTGGGGCTTGCCGTCCTTCCAGCCCGCGAACATCACCACGTGCTGGCCGCCCGGCGTCTTCATGGACACCACGTCACCGGGCTTCGCGTCCTTCAGGTCCACGCGCTTGAAGTCCGGGTCCTTGTCCAGCTTCCCCATCAGGCCCATCACGCTGTTGTCGTGCTGCGCGTTGGTGATGAGGCCCGCCTGCTCCAGGCACGCGGAGACGAAGTTGGCGCAGTTGACGTTGTTGGGGACCCAGTCCTCCATGTCCGAGCCCACGCCGTTCTTCTCCATCTTGAGCGAGCCCGCGTTCTTGCCCAGGTGCGACTTGGCGATGTCGAACGCGCTGCCGTTGGGGGCGTTGCCGCCGTTGACGCCCGTCGTCCCCGGGGTGCCAGAGGTGCCAGAGGTGCCCGACGAGGAGCCCGGCTTGCCGCCGCCCTTGGAGGGCTCGAAGCTGTCCTTGGAGCCGGGGAGGTTCAGGGACTTGCCCGCGTAGATGAGGTTCGCGTCCTTGATCTGCGGGTTGGCCTTCATCAGCGCGCTGACGCTCGTGCCGTACTGACGAGCGATGCCGGAGAGGGTGTCGCCGGACTTGATGCGGTAGCTGCTCATGGGGGGCTCCGAAGAGAGAGCGGATGCCGAGGGGGCATTCCGGGTGGGACTTGCCTTCATTCTCGAAATTCGAGGCCGATAGTTGCGTACCCCCTGCGTTTTTTACCTACAGCTCCGGCGGGCTGTGCTCTCCGTGTGGGACGCGGCTCGCCCGGGTGTGCATCGAGGCGTGGAGGAGCGGACGGCCGCCGTGTCTGGAAATGGCCCGTGTGCGGGCGGGGACCCTCCCGAGAGGAGATGGGCGTTCCTACCGTGGACGCATGAGAGGGGCATTCCGGAGGCTGAACCTGGACTGGGTGCTGCCCTCGCTGGCGGTGGGGGGGCGCTTCCCCATCGAGGCGGCGGAGCACCTCGCGCGCAAGCTGGGCATCCGCTACGTGGTGGACGTGCGGGTGGAGGAGCGGGACGACGAGCACGTGCTGCGCGAGCACGGAATCACGTTGCTGCACCTGCCCACCGAGGACATGCGCGCCATCCGCCGCGACATGATTGACGACGGCGTCAAGTGGGTGACGCAGCGGCTGGAGCAGGGGCACAAGGTCTACATCCACTGTGAGCACGGCGTGGGGCGCAGCGCGCTGCTGGCGCTGTGCTGCATGGTGGCGCTGGGGCACCCGCCACTGGAGGCGCTGACGCTGGCGAAGAAGCAGCGCTGGCAGGTGTCTCCCAGCCCCGAACAGCTCCGGATATTCATGGCGTGGGCGGAGGGCTGGCGCGTGAAGCACGGGCTGCCATGGCAGATGCCCGAGTTCAACGCGCTGGCCGACGTCGCCTACAGCCACCTGCGCAATCCGCCGCCCGCCGAAGACATCGACGACGACGACTGAGCCGGAGCCCGCATGCTCGTGTACGGAGACCACCCGAAGACGGTGGATGCGGCGTCGGAGGCGCGAGCCCTCGTGAGCGCACGGCGTGAAGTGGAGGCACTGCCGCCGGGCCTGCCCCGTCACACCGCCCTCGTGTCGCTGCTCCTCCGCGTGGGTGAGTGGGCCCAGGGCGTGCTCGACGCGGAGCATGCTCGCACGGGTGAGGACGGAGACACGTTGCTCGCGCGTGCGGCCGCGCTGGGACACGACTGCGCGGCGGTGGAGCGCCACAAGGGCCACGTGCCTTCGCCCGACGTGCTGCGCTTCCACCGACAGGCGTGTCGCGCCTTCCAGGGGGCCACCACGCGCTGGCGGCGATGTCCTACGACGGAAGCGCGCCGAACGAGGCCGCACGCCTGCGTCAGGCGGCGGACCGCTACGCGGAGCTGCTGCGCATGGACCTGAAGGCCTTCGCCGCGTGCCGGCGTGGGCGCTGACGGTGTCGACGCATCGCGAGCCAGACCCACGTTCCTTCCGTGTCGCAGCGGCGCTTGCCGCGCACGCATGTCCACCCGCACGCCAGGGATATGACCGCCGTCATATCCGGCGAGGTGCTTGCGACATTTCGCCACAGGGCTCTCGGGACGACTCCGTGCGCATTGGGAGCGCAGGACTCGTGACCCATGAGCGCACTCCCTTCTGCTCGTCGTGCCCAGGTCTTCCACCTTCTCGCGGTCGTGCTCGCCGTGGCGCTGCCGTGCTCCGTCCATGCGGCGGCGTGCTGTCTGTCCGCCTCCGTCTTCGGCGTGGGGCGGCTGGTCGTCTGGGAAGAGGCCGCCGTGGGGATGTCCACGTCCTATGCCCGGGGCACGGGGCGCTGGGACACCGACGGCAAGTGGCACGCACGGCTCCTCGACTCGCGTGAGGACGAGCTGCGGGTGGAAGGCTGGGTGTTGCTGCGCCTTACCGAGGAGTGGCAGGTGTTTGCTCGCGCTCCCTGGGTGGTGGGCCTGCGCGCCGCGCCGGACGGCACGGTGTCCACGGGGCAGGGGCTCGGGGATGCCCAGGCCGGGGTGCGTTGGGAGCTCCTGTCCGTCGGGGAGTACGCGGAGCTGCCCGGCGTGGCGCTCGTCGCTTCCGTGGTGGGGCCTACCGGGAGACGTCCCGAAGAAGCCACCGACAGCCTCGGCGCGTCAGCGACCGGGCGGGGTGCGTGGGTGCTGGGGCTCGCGGCGTCCGTCGAGCGCAGCTCACTGCCCTGGTTCGTGCGCCTCGACGTCGGCGCGACGTTGCCGCTGGCCTTCACCCGGGCGGATACCCACCTGCGGCAGCGCTACGGCCCCGGCCTCCAGGTGGCGGCGTCGGCGGGCCGTGAGGTGGTGGCCGACGCGCTCGTCATCGCCCTGCAGGGCGCGCTCGAAGTCGAAGACGCGCTGCGCGTCGGCGGGAAGCGCATCCCCGACACCCAGGTCGTGGGACTCAATGCGGTGGCGTCCGCCTCCTGGAAGCTCTCACCCCATTGGACGCTCAGCGCCAACGTGGGGACGGATGCCCTGGGCCGGCTGGGCCTGGCGCGAAACAAGCCCGCGCGGTTCAGCGGGGGATTGGGAGTTCGTCATGGCTTCTTCTAACCGTGTCACCCGGACATTCCTGGGGGGGCTCCTCCTGGCGTGCGCCGTGGGCTGTGCCACCGCTTCGCCCGGCCCGGCCCGGCCCGTGAGGCAGTTGCTCCTCGAACAGGTGGACGGACGCCCCGTGGCGGTAGGGCAGGTGCTCGACCCGAGCGAGGCGACCGTCTTCGTCTTCTGGAGCACGAACTGTCCCTGCGTGCGGCGCTACCAGGCGCGCGTCGAGGCGCTGCTCGCCACCTATGCCGCTCGTGGCGTGGGCGTCGTGGCCGTCGACAGCAACGCGGATGACTCGCTGGAAGAGATGGTCCGGGTGGCGCGGGCGCGGGGCGTCGCCGTGCCGATGCTGAGAGACTCCGGGGCGTTGCTCGCCGACGCGGTGGGCGCACGCAGCACTCCGAGCGTGGTGCTCGTGCGCCGCGACGGCTCGGTGCTCTTCCACGGCTGGATTGACAACGAGCGCGAACCGGGAGTGCACGGCCGAGAGTCCTATCTCGAAGAGGCCATCGAGGGCTTCCTGTCCCGGCGGCCCTTCCCGGAACGCTCCCCCATTTATGGCTGTGCCATCACCCGCTCCCTGCGGGCGGGAGGCCGCGACTCCACCGCATGCGGTCATCCAGAGGGCCGTGCCGCGGTGGAACCCGAAGACAAGGACACTGGAGGACACCTGTGATGACCCGCTACACCCTGATGCGTCGACTGACTGGGGTGCTGTTCCTGCTGTCCGCCGTGGCCGGCTCTGGCTGCGGCGAGGACACCCCGGCTCCTCCACCGCTGGCGCTGACGAAGGTTTCCGAGGTCACGTCCGGCCCGGTGTCGCTCGAGCTCTGGTCGCCGGACTCCCTGTCCGTTGGCCTCAACCGCGTCTTCTACAAGGTCCGTCAGGACGGCCAGCCGGTGACGGGGGCCACCCTCACGCAGCACCCGGTGATGAAGATGATGGGCCACCAGCACGGCTGCCCGAGCATCGACCCGGGCACGACGGCCAACGCCGATGGACTGTTCGAGGGAGCGCTCGTCTTCACCATGCCGTCCGGCGGCACGGAGACCTGGGACCTCGGGGTCGACGTCACGCTGGCGGGCTCGGCGGGGAAGACGTCGCTCACCCTGGTGAACCTCCCCGTGGCCGACAAGGACAGCCGGCGCAGCCTGCAGGCCGCCGGCGCGCAGCGGCTCTACTTCACCCTGAACTTCCCGAAGCCACCCACCACGGGGACCAACGACTACGTCCTGACGGCGCACGCGGCGGGCTCGGACATGATGACCTTCCCACCGGTCACCGACCTCACCATCACCGCCATGCCCGAGATGCCGAGCATGGGCCATGGCTCGTCCGGCAACGTCGACCCGATTCACCAGGGCCAGGGCCTCTACGAAGGCCGGGTGAACTTCAGCATGTCGGGCGCATGGGTCCTCCGCTTCCGGGTGCAGCGAGGGGAGGAGCTCCTGGGCACCTTCGAATACGCGTTCGACATCTGACTCGGAGCGGCGCCCTCACTTCGTGGGTGGGGGCTCCGCCAGCCTCCGGACCGCCTCCGGCTGGAGAATGGTGATGCGGCCCTCGCTGGACTGGATGAGGCCCTCGCGTGTCCACCGGCTCATCACCCGGATGGCCGACTCCACCGTGGTGCCGGCGAGGTCCGCCACGTTCTGCCGGGTGAACCGCTGAGAGAAGGTGAGCTCGCCACCCCGCGCCGCGCCGAACTTGTCCGCCAGCCGCATCAACGCGGAGGCCATCCGTACCTCCACGGGCTCCGTGGCGAGGCTCAGCCGCGAGCAGCCCGACTCCAGCAGCCGCCGTGAGAGCACGTCCAGCAACCGCTGAGCCATCACCGGGTGCCGCTCGCGCAGGCGCAGGAAGGCATCCCCGGGGACCCGGAGGCAGGCGGTGCGCTCCAGGGCCGTGGCCGTCGCTGGCATGGGGCAGCGGCGGATGACCGCCACCGCCGCGATGATGTCCCCGGGCCCCAGCACCTCCAGGCACAGCTCGCGCCCGTCCCGCGCAGATTTTGCGATGCGCACCCGCCCGGTGAGCACCCCGTAGACCGAGTCCCCCGGGTCTCCCTGGGAGAAGAGCGCCTGCCCGGACGCCCGCTCGACACGCTCCACTGGCAGCGCCTCCAGCTCGTCCGGAGGCACTCCGCGCAGCACGACCATCGAACGCAGCAACTCACTGGCTTCCGCCATTGGCTCACCCCTGGCTGAAGGGTTCCCAGCAAGAGTCGAGCCATTGCGACGTCCGCGTTCAGTTGGACGTCGAGAAGGGCCTGCGCGGCAGGCGCACCGTGAAGGTGGTGCCCTCGTTCGGTTGCGACGCCACGGTGATGCTGCCGCCGTGGGCACGGACAATCTGGTCGACGATGTAGAGCCCCAGCCCCACGCTGCGGTTGCGCGTGCCGCTGCTGGTGCCGCGCTGCATGGGCTGGAAGATGCGCGGCAGCAGCTCGGCGGGAATGGGCGCGCCCGTGTTGTGCACCTCGAGCACCACCTCGCGCGCCTCGCCCCGCGTCGTCACGCGGACGGGGCTGCCCTCGGGACTGTAGGCGAGCGCGTTGCCCAGCAGGTTGCCCACGAGCTGCGCGAGCCGGTCCGCGTCCCACGCGCCCACGCCGTCTCCGTGCTGCTCCACGCGCAGCTCGCGCTCCGGATGGGACACCTGGATTTCGTCCAGCACCTGCCGCGTGAAGGCATGGAAGTCCATTGGCCCCGGCCGCGTGGGAAGCCCTCCGCCCAACCGTGCCTGCGTGAAGTCGAGCAGGTCCCGGATGAGCCGGTTGGCGCGCTCGGCGGAGGAGAGGATGCGGCCCAGCGGCTGGCGCATCCGCTCGTCCAGGTCCGTGCGCCGGAGCTGCGTCGCGGTGGACAGGATGATGGCGCTGATGGGGCTGCGGAGGTCGTGCGAGACGATACCGATGAGCTGCTGCTCGAAGCCCGCGCGCTCGCGCGCCTCCTGTTCCAGCGCGCGGCGCTGGCGGATGTCCCGGCAGATGCACGCGAGGAACAGCGGCTCGCGCGTGCGCGCATCCACGATGCCGAGCGTGCTCACGTCCAGGTCGATGCGCTCGCCCGTCTTGAAGTGGACGAGCAGCCCCTCGAAGCGGACCGTCTGTCCCTCCAGCATGCGCGGGAGCACCTGGTTGACCACCTCCATCGTCTCGGGCGCCCAGTAGTCGCGGATGACGGTGTGGGGCACCTCGGCCTCCTCCACGCCGACGAGCGCGCGGCCGGCGGGGTTGACGTAGATGAGCCGCTGGTCGGGCGAGGCGATGGCGATGAAGTCCGTGCTGTGCTCCACGAGCGCGAAGAAGTTCTGCCGCTCGGCCTCCAGGCGCTTGCGCTGGGTGATGTCCCGGAAGAAGACGACGGAGGCGATGATGTTGCCGTGGCTGTCGCGAGCGGGCCCGTAGTGCGCCTCCACCACGCCCAGGCTGCCGTCGCCGAAGCGGTAGCTCAGCTCCTCACCGTGGGCCTCCAGGCCCCGCAGGCCGCGCAGGAGCGGGTAGTCCTCCGTCGCGATGGGCGAGCCGTCGGGCTTGAGGATGGGCCACTGGTGGTAGTCCACGTGGCGGGTCGTCTCGTGGGCCGGGTGGTGGAGCTCGGCCTCGATGCGCTTGTTGGCGAGCACGACGCGGCCGGTGGTGTCCGCGATGGCCACCGCCATGGGCGCGTTCTCCAGCACCGCGTGCAGCCGGGCCCGCTCCTCCTCCACCTCCCGCCGCGCCCGCGCCTGGGCCGTCACGTCCACCGCCTGGATGAAGATGCCGTCCACGGCCCTGTCCTGGGCGCGCGTGGGCTGGAAGACGAAGTTGACGTAGCGGTCCTCCAGGTGGCCGGTGCCCGAGCGGTCCAGGCGGACGACGAGCTCGTCGGCGATGAACGGCTCGCCGGTGGCGTACACGCGGTCCAGCACGCCGATGAAGCCCTGCTCCGCGATTTCGGGCAGCGCCTCGTGCACGGGCCTGCCCACCAACTGCGCTCGGCCGACGAGCTGGAGGTACTCCGCGTTGGCATAGTCGTAGATGTGGGCCGGTCCGCGCAGCACGGCCATGGCGGCGGGGGCGTGCTCCATGAGCGCGTGCAGGTCCGCGCGGGTGCGCGCGGTGCGCTGGAGCGCCAGCATTTCGCCGCGCTCCTGCTCGCCGCGCCGCGTGAGGTGCACCACCTCCGTCATGTCCTCCACCTGGTGGAGGAGGTAGCGCACCTGCCCGTCCTCTCCGAGGACCGGGGTATTGATGGGGTTCCAGAAGCGCTCCTCGAAGCCGCCTCCGGGCCGGGGGATGTCGTACTTCTGCAAGGGCATGACGTCCGGGGCGCGAGTGGCCAGCGCATGCTCCAGCGAGGCGCGCAGGTTGTGGGTGCCGTTGGCGCGCGGGTCCTCCGGGTTGTCCGGAAACACGTCGAAGAGGGCCCGGCCGAGGACGTCTTCGCGGCGCGTCATCGTCGCGCGGAGGTACGCGTCCGTGACGGCGAGGATGGTGAAGTCCGCGTCCGGCGCGAGGACGAGGTACAGGCCCGGGCTCTTCTCGAAGAGGCGCTGGAAGTCGGGGACGGGCACCGGGCCTCCGGGGCGACAAGATGACACCAAGAGACTTGAATGGGATGGGAGGTCCGCGCATGGTGCCGGCGTGAGCACCATTCCCCATCCCGACTTCACGGCCGCGCGTTTCTCCCAGTGCCCTGACGCGCGCCTCCAGCCGGCGCCCGCGGACGGCGTCCTGCCGGAGGGCTTCTTCTCCACCACCAACCTTCCCACCTACGTGCGCGTGGGGGGAGTCTGGCGCATGCCGCGCGAGCCGCGAATGGACTGCGCGCTCGTGTTGGACGCAAACGGTGACTTGTGGACGCGAGAGGGCCGGCGCGTGCGCGCGGGCGAGCGCGTGGTGATGGGCCACGCCGAGGACGGCAGCCAGGGCGTGTACGTGAACACGGCCTACCTCACCGAGGGTGGTGAGGGAGAGTTCAAGTTCATGACCAGCGAGGTGTCGCGCGAGAAGCCCATCGACTACGCGCACATGGCGCGGCTGCTGGTGGAGGAGCGCGAGCGCGGCGGCTACCCGGTGTGGGTGACGGGACCGGCGCTGGTGCACTCGCGGGCGCGCGCGGACATGACGTGGTTCATCGCCAACGGCTTCGTGGGCGCGCTGCTGGCGGGCAACGCGGTGGCGGTGCACGACATCGAGGCGTCCATGTTCGGCACCACGCTGGGCATGAGCGGCTCGGGCGAGGCCACGTCCGGCGGCCACGGCATGCACATGCGCGCCATCAACAAGGTGCGCGCGGCGGGCTCCATCGCCAAGGCGGTGGAGACCGGAGTGATTACCAACGGCATCATGCACGCGTGCGTGGTGCACCGGGTGCCCTTCGTGCTGACGGGCTCCATCCGCGACGACGGGCCGCTGCCGGACGTCGTCACCGACAACCTGGCCGCGCAGGACGCCATGCGCCGTCACGCGGTGAAGGCCACCATGGCGGTGATGATTGCCACCGCGCTGCACGCCATCGCGACGGGCAACATGCTGCCGGCCTTCGTGGAGGAGAAGGACGGCGCGCTGCGCGAGCTGCCCACCATCTGCGTGGACTCATCCGAGTTCGTGGTGAGCAAGCTGAAGGACCGCGGCACGCACCAGGCCTTCGGCGTGGTGACGAACGCGCAGGACTTCATGCACATCCTGCGGCTCTACGTGGAGCGCGAACTGGCGGCGCGCGGCAAGGTGCCGAAGCAGGGCTGAGGCGCGGCGCTCAGAGGCAGACGTAGGCCTCCATGGGGAGGCACCGTCCCTCGATGCAGGGGCCGCGCAAGCACATCGGCTCGGAACCACAGGCTTCCCCCCGGCCCCGAGCATGCGCCGGGGAGCCGATGTTGGCCCCCGGCACGGGTGAATCACGCTCAGTGGCAGGACTGCGCGCCCACGGGCCGGCAGGTGCCGTCCACGCAGGTGCCGGAGTAGTAGCAGGCGTCGTTGTCCGAGCACGGCTCGCCCAGGCGCACGGTGCGCACGCACGTCCGGGTCGTCTGGGAGCAGACGAAGCCTCCGGCGCAGAGCAGTGGAGTGCAGGGCTCGCCCTCCCGGGGCCGTGGCTGGCACGTCCCCCGGACTCCTTCCAGGGGCTTCGCGCCGATGCAGTCCATGTCGGTCTCGCACTCGACGGAGTTGCGGCACGACGCACCCGTCTCGAGCCTCGGACGGCAGGTGCCGGGCTGGCCATTCTCTCCGTCGCAGAACAGCTCGTCGCGGCACTCCAGGGTGCCGAAGCGGCCGGTGCCAGGGGCCTTGCAGGACTCGCCCTCGCCCCGGGGCTTCTGGCAGCGGCCGTCGCGGCAGAACAGCGACCAGCCGCACCGCGGGCCCTCGTAGTCGTTACACGCCTCGCCCTCGGTGCTCACGGGCTTGCACGTGCCATGCGTGGAGCCGTAGGAGTCGCAATCCAGGCCCTGTGCGCAGACGCCCAGCGCCACGCCATTCTCGGCGCCGCAGCGTGTGCCCTCTCCTCCGGGCGTGAAGCACTTGCCGCCGATGAGGACGGTGCCCGGCGCGCACGCGTCGAACGCGATGACGGGCTCCGCCACGGTGCCCCGCCTGCAAACGCCGCCGCAGCTCCAGGCCGTGACGTCGCAGTACGCGCCCTCCCGGCACTCGGTGGTCCATTGGCACGTCCCACCGTCGTCCACCTGCCCCAGCAGGAAGCGACACCGGAGGTCGTACTCGATGCCTCGGTTCCGCATGGGCAGGCTCGCCGGTGACTCGTCACAGCTCCCTTCCCGGAGGTACTGGATGCACTGCGCGGCCTCCTCCGAGTCGTAGCGGATGCGTCCCGCCTCGAGCGCCTCGTCATACCGCGTGCCAAGTCCGACGAGGCTGACCTGGTCGAAGGTGAGCTGTTGCTCCTGGCATCTTTCCTCGTCGTCGATGAGCCCGCAGCGCGAGTACCGCTCGCAGATGGCCTCGGCGGCCTTGGCGTTGAAGTCCGCCCGCTCCACGTTCTTCGGGGCGTCTTCCTTGCCATCCCCCTCCGTCCCTCCGCACGCCGCCAGTCCTGCCCACATCACCGCCAATACCGCACGCCATCCGCGCATCACGCTGCAGCTCCTGAGCTCCGGGGCAGTCCGGCCCCGCCCTCCGGAGTCATACGGACCCGGCCTCCATTCCTGGTCGTCGTGCGCGCTCGGGCCTGGGGCCCTGCGGGCTCAGTGCGAAGGAGCGGCAGGCGCCATCAGATTGCGGTTGCCATCCGACACCGGTTCTGCCTCGCCGCGCAGCTTCTGCATCAGCACGTAGAGGCCGGGGATGAAGACGAAGTTGACCACGGTGGACACGAGCATGCCGCCGAACACCGCCGTGCCCAGCGAGTTGCGAGAGGCCGCGCCCGCGCCGGACGCCGTCATCAGCGGCACCACACCGAGGAGGAAGGCAATCGACGTCATGAGGATGGGACGCAGGCGCACCTCCGCCGCCTCCACCACCGCGTCGACGGCGCTCTTCCCGCGCGTACGGAGCTGCTCCGCGAACTCCACGATGAGGATGGCGTTCTTGCTGGCCAGTCCCACCAGCATCACGAGCCCCACCTGACAGAACACGTCATTGGCGAACCCGCGCAGCAATTGAAGGCCCAGCGCGCCCATGATGGCCAGCGGCACCGAGAGGATGATGACCAGCGGCAGCGTGAAGCTCTCGTACTGCGCCGCGAGCACCAGGAACACGAAGAGCAGGCCCAGGCCGAAGATGACCAGCGTCTGCCCGCCGCTCTGCTTCTGCTCCAGGCTGATGCCCGTCCACTCCGAGCTCATGCCTTGCGGCAGCACCTGCGAGGCGAGGGACTCCATGGCGTCCATGGCCTGACCGGAGGACACGCCCGGCGCCGCCTGCCCGCTCACATCCACCGAGCGGAACAGGTTGTAGTGGCGGATGACCTGCGCGGACACGGTGGGCTGCACCTTCACCAGCGACTCCAGCGGAATCATGTCGCCGCTGTCGCTGCGGACGTAGAAGGCGCCGATGTCCTGCGGGCTGTCCCGGAACTGCGCGTCGGCCTGCACGTAGACGCGGTACGCGCGGTTCGCGTAGTTGAAGTCGTTGACGTACTGGCTGCCCATGTAGACCTGCATGGTGCTGAAAATCTGTTCGATGGGGACGCCGAGCGCCTTGGCCATCTGCCGGTCCACTTCGACGTCCAGGAGTGGCGTATCGGCGTTGAAGCCGGTGAAGACGCCGCGCAGCCGAGGGTCCTCACCGCCCTTCGCCACCAGCGCCTGTACGGCCGCGGCAAGCTGGTCCAGCGAGCTGGTGCCGGCGGTGTCCTCGACGACGAACTGGAAGCCGCCCACGGCGCCCACGCCGCGGATGGCGGGAGGCTGGAAGGGGACGACGCGCGCGCCGTCGATGCGGCCGAGCGGGCCACGCAGCCGCTCCACCACCGCGGCCACCGTCTGATTCTTTCCGGGCCGCTCCTCCCACGGGTTCAGCAGGACGAAGATGTTGGCCATGTTGGGCCCCGTGCCCTGAGGAGAGAACCCGCCGTTGGCGAAGATGACGCGCGTCTCGGGCTGGGCCTTCAGAATCGTCTCCACCTCCGCCATCACTTTCTCCGTCTGGGCCAGGGACATGCCCTCCGGTCCCTGCACGGAGATGATGAGGTAGCCCTGGTCCTCGTCGGGGATGAAGCCCGTGGGCGTCGCCCGGACGAGCAGCACCGTGGCGCCGATGCAGAGGAGGAAGACGCCCAACACGAGGACGGGGTGCTTCAGGAGTCGGCGCAGGTTGCGGCCATACACCGAGCGCATCGCGTCGAGCACGCGGTCCATGTAGCGGAAGAAGACCCACTTCTCTCCCGTGTGCTGCCCGAGCATCCGCGCGGAGAGGGCCGGCGTGAGCGTCAGAGCGCAGAAGGTGGAAAGACCCACCGACGCGGCGATGGTGAGCGCGAACTGGCGGTAGATGGCGCCGGTGGTGCCGGGGAAGAGCGCCACCGGGACGAACACCGCGACGAGCACGATGGAGATGGCGACCACGGCGCCGGCCACCTCCTTCATGCCCTCGCGCGCGGCCTGCACGGGCGTCAGGTGCCGCTCCACCATCAATCGCTCGATGTTCTCGATGACGACGATGGCGTCATCCACCACGAGGCCCGTGGCCAGTGTGAGGCCGAAGAGGGTGAGGGTGTTGACGGAGAAGCCCATCAACTTCACGAAGGCGAAGGTGCCCACCAGCGAGACGGGGAGGGTGAACGCGGTGATGAGCACGCTGCGCCAGCCGTGCAGGAACAGGAAGATGACGAGGATGACGAGGAGGATGGCCTCCACCAGCGACCGCATCACCTCGTGGATGGTGGCGCGCACGGCGAGCGTCGTGTCCGTGCCCGTCGTGAACTGCATGCCCGGGGGGAACTGCTTCGCCAGGCGCTCCACTTCCGCGTAGACGGCGTCACGCACGTCGAGCGCGTTGGCGGTGGGGAGCTGGAAGATGGCGATACCCACGGCCTGCTTGCCATTGAGGCGCAGCAGCGAGCTGTAGTTCTCCGCGCCCATCTCCACGCGGCCCACGTCCTTCACGCGCACGCTCCTGCCGTCGTTCTGGCGCATGAGGACGATGTCGCCGAACTCCTCCGGCTCCACGAGGCGGCCCCGTGCGCGCACCGCGAGCTGGTAGGGCTGGTCTTCAGCGGAGGGCGGCTGGCCCACCTGTCCCGCGGCTACTTGAAGGTTCTGCTCCTGCAATGCCCGCGTGACGTCCTGCGGGGTGAGCTTGCGGCGAGCCAATTCGGTGGGGTCGAGCCACAAGCGCATGGAGAACTTGCGCTCGCCGAAGATGCGCACCTCGCCCACGCCGCGGATGCGCTTGATGGCGTCCTTGAGATTCACGTCGGCGTAGTTGCTGAGGAACTTCGCGTCGTAGCGATTGTCCGGGCTGAAGAGGGCCACCGACATCAGAATCTGACTGGAGGCCTTGTTGACGACGATGCCCGCTTGATTCACCTGTGAGGGCAGTCGCGCGGCGGCGCGGCTGACGCGGTTCTGCACGTCCACCGCGGCCACCTCGATGTCGCGCGAGGACTCGAAGGTGATGATGACGGTGCTGGTTCCGTCGTTGCCGCTGGTGGAGGTGATGTAGCGCATGCCCTCCACGCCGTTGAGCTCCTGCTCCAGCGGGATGGTGACGGCGCTCTCCACCACTTCGGCGCTGGCGCCCACGTAGTTGGTGGTGACAGTCACCTGCGGCGGCGCCAGGTCCGGGTACTGGGCGATGGGCAGCGTGGGAATGGCCACGGCGCCCACCAACGTCAGCAGGATGGAGCAGACGATGGCGAAGACGGGCCGGCGGATGAAGAAGTCGACGAACATGGTTCCCCCGGCTCAGCGGCTGCCAACGACCTGGGTGCCGCCCGCCACGACCTCGTCGTACGGGACGGCCCGGACCTTCACGGGCATGCCGTCGCGCAGCGCCTGCATGGAGGAGACGGCGACGAGGTCTCCGGTCTTCAGGCCCTTCTCCACGACGTAGGCCATTCTTCCGATCGCGCCCAGGTTGATTGGGCGGCGCTCCACCACCGTCTTGCCTTCCTTCTCCTGCACGATGAGGGCGAAGGGCTGGCCGCTCTGGCGCACCACCGCGAGCGCCGGAATCTGCAGCGCGTCGCGCACGGAGTAGACGAGGCGCGTGCGCACCAGCTCGCTGGGACGCAGGCCCACCGTGTTGCGGAAGGCGGCCTTCACCTCCACCAACTGCGTACGCGGGTCGGCCTGCGGGGCGATGAAGAAGACGGTGCTGGTGAGCAGCACCTTGCCCTGGCCGTCGAGGATTTCCACCGCCGTGTCCGGCTTGAGCTCCCGCGCGCGTGTGGAGGGCACCGAGACGCTGACCTCCAGCACGTCCGCCTGGGCGATGCTGGTGAGTTGCGAGGTGGCGCCGACGAAGTCACCCACGCGCACCAGCACGTCGCCCACGGTGCCCGCGAAGGGCGCGCGCACGACGTTGTACTGCAGCTGCACCTGGCGCTGCGTCACCTGCGCGGCCGAGGAGCGCGAGGCGGCCTCGGCGGCTTCCACCTGCGCGCGGGCGGAGTCGAGCTCCTGCGCGCTGGCGAGGCCTTCCTTGCGCAGCGCCTCGACGCGGGCCAGCGTCGTGCGGGACAGCTCGAGGTTGACCTTCGTGGAGCTCAGCTGGGCCTGGGCGCTGTCCAGAGCGGCCGTGTCCACGCGCGCGTCGACTTCCACCAGCGGCGCGCCGGCCTCCACCTGCTGGCCGGGCTTCACGAGAATCTTGCGCACGTAGCCGGCCACCTGCGGCAGCACGGTGACGCTCTGCCGTGAAAGCAGGCTGCCGAGGTACTCGCCGGTGTCGCGCACCTCGTGCGGTGCCAGCGACACCACGTCGATTTCACGCGGCGGGGGCGCGGGCGGAGGCCCCTTCTGCCCACCGCACGCGGCCACCGTCGCCACCACCGCCAGACTGCCCACCGTCTTCTTCAGCGCCGCCAGGGGGCGCACCCGCTTCACCAGTCGCACCGGGCCTCCGTCAGGAATGCGTCCAGGCGCGCCTGGACGAGCTCGAATTCACGCAGCACCAGCGTCAACTCCGCCTGGCGCAATGCCGCCGCGCTCTGCACCAGCTCGAGGCTGCTGCCGCGGCCCACTTCAAAAGCACGTCGGGTGAGTCGGTCCGTCTTCTCCGCCAAATCCCTCGACTCGATGGCCGTCTTCACCAGCGCCTCGGCGACTTCCACGCCGCGCCGGGCCTGGGCCACTTCCACTTCCACGTTGCGGCGCGCGCTCTCCAGCGTCGCGGACGCCTGCGTCTCCACGCCCTTGCGCTCGCGCACCAGTCCCTCGCGCGTGCCACCTTCCCAGATGGGCACGGTGAGCACCGCGGAGACGCTCCACGTGGCGAAGTGGCCGAAGCCCGGCGAGGTGGTGAGCCCATAGAGGGCGCTGGAGACGCCCAGCGAGGGCAGGTAGCCGGCGGTCGCCTGCCGCGTGCTCTCGTGCGCGGACTCCACCTGCGCCTTCGCCGCCACCAGGTCCGGTCGGGACTCGAAGCTCTGCAGCTGGGAGCAGTCCTTGCGCGTGGAGTCCACCAGCCCCTGGAGGTTGAAGGACGGGTCGACGCCAATGGACTGGCCGAAGCCGAGGGCGATGCCCAGCGCCTCGCGGGCCTGGCGGAGCTGCTCGTCACCGGCGACGAGAGCTCCGCGCGCCACGGCCACGTCCTGGTTGACGCGCACCACGTCCAGTTGGTTGCCGGCGCCCAACTCGAAGCTGCGCTGGGTGAGGGCCGAGCGCTCCAGGGCGCGCTGCAGGTTGACGCGGTTGATTTCGGCGGCGCGCTCGGCGGCCACGGTGGCGACCAGCGTGCGAGCCAGCCCCAGCGTCAGGCGGCGGCGCGCATCCATGAGGCTCGCCGAGGCGCCTTCTTCCGAGGCCCGCGCCGAGGACAGCCCGCGCCAGGCGCTCAGGTCCACCACCGACTGCGTCAGCGTCGCGGTGAGGGTGGCCACCGGCGTCGTCGCCGTGCGGCCGTCTCCAGCGGCGGTCGGACTCACGCCGGACGGTACATCCGGGTTGAGGAGGTCGTGCGCGAGGACGGCTTGAGCGCGCGCGTTGGGCAGCAGCGTGCCCAGGGCCTGGCGCCACCGGCCGCTGGCGCGCTCCACGCCGGCCTCCGCGCTGCGCAGGTCCGTGGAGCGCTCGCGAACGAGGCCGAGCGCCTCGTTCCACGTCTTCACCACACGTTGCGCGGGTGGAACGGGCGCGAGCATCGCGTCCTCAACCTTCGGCTGTAGCTGCACCTCGGCCTCATGAGGTTCGGAAGACGTCTGTATCGAATGGACGGCAAGCGCCAGCAGGAGAACGGAAGAAAGTGCCATGCGTGGGACGGGATGAACGTGAAGGATGTCGATTCGCGCGCCTGTCGGGCGCGGTTCTCCTGCTGGTCACATGCGGAGAGCGCCTCGCGCTCTCTCCGGACGGAGCGAGCTCAGCTCCGAGGCGTCGTGGGCTTGAACACCGCCGCGTCGATGGGCGCGTCGTAGCGGGCGCTCTGGACGACCTTGTCGCCCTTCTCGCCGTTGCCTTCCCACTGGATGTGGTGGCTGAACATGATGCCGTCCACGTCGCGGTAGTCGGAGAAGGTGATGGCCTTCGTATACGGCTTGCCCTCATGCGTTCCGGTGAATGTGCGGCGCACCTCCAGGAACGACTTCTGGTCGATGAAGCGGACCTCCGTCTCCGTGCTCCGCGTGAGCACCAGCTTGAACGCGGGGGCGCCGTTCACCTCCTCCGCACCGTCCAGCTTCACCGCCACGCCCCGGCCCTTCGGGTCCAGCAGGACGTTGTCGAACGCGGCGCCCTCCGCCATCGCCGCATTCTGCTCCTTGTCCATCGCCTTCGGTGCGGCCGAGCCCTCCACCACCCATCCCTGCTTGCCGTCGAACACCTTGCTCACCTTGGTGCCGTTCGTGTCCATGTCGTGACGGACGAGGTTGGGGCGCGCGCGCTGCGCGATGGTGGTGGTGACCTTGTCGCCCTCTCGGGTGACGGTGGTGAGCTGGAAGGTCTTCGCGGCCTTGAGCCGCTCCCGGCCGCCCAGCGCCTTCAGGTGCTTGTCGACCACGTCCTGGAGCGAGAGCTGTCCCTGCTTCTGGTGACACTCGGCGCCTTCACCGGCGGCGGCGATGGCAGGGGCGAACGTCAGACAGAGGAACAGGAACGACGAAGCGAGCGACTTGCGCAGCATGCGGTGCCTCCTGGGCAACTGGGTTGCGGGAGACACAGTGCCCGCGCGGGCAGCGCTCGGGCGGAGTGTTCAGCCGACGGGGACGCGCATGCGGCGAACGGGTACCGTCGTGCGGCGAACGGGCCCGTCCATCAACGCAGGTGCTGGAACTTCTCACGGTGGCTGCGGGCCACGCGCAATTCGGTGCCGCCGCTGAGCACCACCACGAGGTCCCTGCGCCCCTCGCTGCGCAGCTCGCGGATGCGTCGCGAGTTGACGATGGCCGAGCGGTGGATGCGCATGAAGCGCTCCGGGTCCAGCCGCGCCTCCAGGCTCTGCATCGTCTCGCGGTGGAGGTACGCCTTCCCACCCGCGTGAATCTGCACGTAGTAGTCGGCGGCCTCGATGTATTCGATTTCGTCCACGTCGAGGAACACCACGCGCCCCGTGTCGCGGATGGCCAGCCGCTGCAGCCACGGCTCGGGAGGCGGCATGGGCGCCGGGGCCGGGAGCGGCGTGATGTCCCGCTCGCCGTAGGTGGAAATCACCGACAGCAGCCGCTGGCTCAGGTCGGACATGCGCGCCTGGCGAATCTGCGCCTTCGCCCGGCCGACGGCGTCGTGGAAGCGGTCGTCGCGGAAGGGCTTCAGCAGGTAGTCGAGCGCGTGGGCGTCGAAGGCGCGCAGGGCGTAGCGGTCATACGCGGTGACGAAGATGACGGCGGGCAGCTCACCGGGCCCGAGCTGCGAGAGCACTTCGAAGCCGTTGAGCTCGGGCATCTGCACGTCGAGCAGGACGAGGTCGGGCCGCTGCTCGCGGATGAGGCGCACGGCCTCCGGGCCATTTCCGGCCTCGCCCACCACGCTGATGTCCGGGTCCGTGGCGAGCAGCAGGCGCACGCCCTCGCGAGCCAGGGGCTCGTCATCCACGACGAGCGTGCGGATGGGCGCGGACGCGTTCATGACGCGGACACCTCCGACTCCGACTGGAAGGGCAATTCCAGCCGCGCGCGCACGCCACCCTCGGGGCGGTTCTCCAGTGTGAAGGCGTGGCGGTCTCCGTAGAGCTGCCGCATGCGGGCGCGCACGTTGGCCACGCCGATGCAGCCGCCATGCGTGTCCCAGCCGGGCGCGAGCCCGGGGCCGTCATCGAGCACCTCCAGCACCAGCCGCGAGCCCTCACGCACGGCGCGCAGCTCCACGCGGCCCGCGCCGGCGCGGGCGGAGATGCCGTGCTTGATGGCGTTCTCCACCAGCGGCTGGAGGATGAGGCTGGGCACGAGCGCGCCGAGCGCGGCGGAGTCCACGTCGCGCACCACCTGGAGCCGGTCCTGGAAGCGGGTCTGCTCGATGTCGAGGTAGCGCTCCAGGAAGTCGAGGTCCTCGTGCAGCGGGACGCGCTGACGGCCGGTGTTGTTGAGGGCCATGCGCAGCAATTCACTCACGCCGGTGAGCATGCGGATGGAGCCGGCGGTGTCCTGCTTGCGCACGAGGACGGAGATGGCGTTGAGCGTGTTGAAGAGGAAGTGCGGGTGGAGCTGGGCACGCAGGGCGTCCAGTTGCGCGTGCACGAGGCGCGTCTCGAGCTGCGACTGGGCCAGCTCTCCCTCGCGGTAGCGGCGGTGGTACTCCATGGCGTAGCCGATGGAGAGGATGCCGCCGTAGATGAGGGTGTCCGTGATGACGTACTTGCTCATCATCCTGGGGAGGACCTGGGCTGGAAGGAGGTCCAGGTAGAACTGCTCTCCCGCGGCCCGGCCCAAGACCCACACGAGCAGCACGTGGGGCACCATGAGCCCGATGAGCGCGGGCACATGCACCGCGAGCCCGCGGTGCCAGACTCCGCGCTCCAGGCGCCAGCGCCGTCCCAGCCAGAGGATGAGCGGTGTGGCGAGAGCCCAGTACTCCCAGGGCGGGAGGACCATCATCAGGGACCGACTGAAGGGAGCGGTGGGGTCCTTGTCCTGGGCGTAGCTGTAGTTCTGGATGGCGCTGATGAGACCCGGCACGGCCCAGATGAGCAGGAGCTGCGGCATCCGGCGCAGGAACAGGACCAGTCCGGACGGCGCGGACAGAGAGTCTGCCGGCCGCGTCACGGCGGGGGACGGCAGGGCGGAGCGCACGGCGGAAGAGGTGGATTCCACGGCTCCTGGAGTCTACGCCCGCACCCGGGGGCACTCCGAATCGGTGCAGCCAAAGTGTTCCCTGGTGCAGCGAACGGGCTGCACTGTCAGCGGGAGGCCAGCCGTCCCCAGGTGTCGATGAAGAAGGCGCCGTCGCCCGCGACGACCTGGACGCCCTGACGCTCCTCGTCGATGCGCAGCACGGGCCCGGCGACCGACCAGGCGCGCTCGGTGCCCAATTCCAGCACGCGGCCGTCCGCGGTGCCTGCGTAGCGCGAGGTCAGCACGGTGTACGTCGCATCCGCGGGCAGCACCCGGGCGAGCAGGTCCAGCCGCTCCACGTACTCGGCGCTGCTCGCCTCCTCGGCGGGCGGCAGGGCCTGCCAGCTCACGTCCAGCACGGGCTCCAGGTGGAACGCGGAGTCCATCGAGACGATGCCCTCGTCCGTGGCTGCGAAGAGCTGCTCACCCGCCACCTCCAGCGCGAGGCACGAGGTGCCCGGCAGCCCATCCTCCGAGTCGAGGACGCGCACCGGCTGTCCTTCCCGGGTGAGCACCTCCAGCCCCTCCGTGGTGCAGGCCACGACGTGGCCCGCGAAGGGCTTCAGCCCATACACGGCGCCGGGCGCGGTGGCGGGGGAGGAGAGGGCGACAGAAGCGGCGATGGTGAGGGCGGAGAGCATCACGCCCGTCACTCATTGCGAACGCTGGGCCAGCGCTCCGCCCCAGGAGGGATGCGGAGATGCGGGCTCCCCGGCGTCAGGGGTGTGCGGCCCCGGCCACAGTGCGGCCGGGGGCCAGCGGTTCCGGCCCGCGTGTCACCCGCTCAATGGGGACGCGCGGGGAGGCGGGTTGGCAGCGGCGGAATGAACCGTCATTCCGCATCGCCTCGGCGTCAGAACGACTCCTCCGGCACCTCCATCAGGTCCAGGTTGCCGTGCTCCACCATGCGCGCGGCGTGGGCCAGGCCGGGCAGCACCTCGTGGCAGTACCAGCGCGCGCTGGCGAGCTTGCCCGCGTAGAAGGTCCTGTCGCCGGGGTTGCTCTTCATCCGCTCCAGCGCCACCTGCGCGTGCCGCACCAGCAGCCAGCCGATGACCAGCTCCGCCACCGACAGCAGCACGCGGTTGCCCTGCAGGCCCACGTGGTACAGCGACTCGCCCAGCTTCCCCATCAACGTGCCGAGCATCGTCTCCACGTCACCCAGCGCCCTGCCCAGCGCGGCGCGCTCGGCCTCCAATTCCTTCCCGCCGCCGCTGCCCTCGGCCGTCTCGCGCACCTGCGTCAGCAGCCCCTGCAGCGTCGCGCCGCCATCCCGCGCGACCTTGCGCATGAGCAAGTCGAGCGCCTGGATGTGCGTGGTGCCCTCGTAGAGCGTGTCGATTTTCTGGTCCCGGATGTACTGCTCCACCGGGTAGTCCGTCAGGTATCCCGAGCCGCCGTGCACCTGGAGCGACAGCGCGAGCATCTCGTATGCCTTCTCCGAGCAGTAGCCCTTCACCAGCGGCAGCAGCATGTCGTTGAGCGCGTCCATCTCACCGGCCTCGGTGGCGCGGTGGCCGCCCTTCACCTCCACGGCGTCCTGCACGGAGGCGGTGAAGAGGCACAGCGCGCGCATGCCCTCCGCGTGGGCCTTCTGCGCCATCAGCATGCGGCGCACGTCCGGGTGCCGGAAGATGGGCACGCGCGGCGCCGTCTTGTCGCGCGCCTGCAAGAGGTCCGAGCCCTGGAGCCGGTCCTTCGCGAAGGCCAGCGCGCGCCCGTAGCCCGCGGACAGCCCGGCCATGGACTTCACGCCCACCGCCATGCGCGCCTGCTCGATGATGTAGAACATCTGCCGCATGCCGTCGTGGACCTCGCCCAGTAGCAGGCCACGCGAGGGCTTCCCGTCGCCGAACGTCAGCTCGCAGGTGACGGAGCCCTTCAGCCCCATCTTCTTCTCCAGCTTGGTGCACACCACGCCGTTGTGCTCGCCGAGGCTGCCGTCCTCTTCCACCCAGTACTGCGGCACCACGAACAGCGACAGTCCCTTGGTGCCCGGCCCCGCGCCCTCCGGCCGCGCCAGCACCATGTGGATGATGTTCTCGGACATGTCCGATTCGCCGTTGGTGATGAAGCGCTTGACGCCTTCAATCTCCCAGAGGCCATTGCCCACCTGCCGCGCCTTCGTGCGCGCCGCGCCCACGTCGCTGCCGGCGTCCGGCTCGGTGAGCACCATGGAGCCGCTCCAGTGGCGCTCCACCATGTGCGGCAGGAAGCGGCGCTTCTGCGCGTCCGTCCCCAGCCGGTCGATGATGCGCGCCAGCAGATTGCCCAGCGTGTAGAAGGCCAGCGACGCGTTGGCGCCCGCCAGCAGCTCGAACGTCGCCCAGCCCAGCGACGGCGGCGCGCCCAGGCCGCCCAGGTGCGTCGGCTGCTCCAGGAGGTGCATGCCCGCGTCGTGGAAGGCGCCCATCGCCTTCTTCAGCCCCGGCGGCAGCGTCACCTTGCCGTTCTCCAGCTTCGGAGGGTTGTGCTCCGCCTCCTCGAAGGAGGCCGCCAGCTCGCTCGTACAGAGCTGGGCGAACGTCTGGAGCATCTGCCTCGCGGCCGTCTCGTCCAGGTCGCCAAACGGCGCGCGTCCGAGCGACGTACGGCCGATGTCGAGGAACTCGAAGAGGTTGAACTCGATGTCACGCAGGTTGGGGACGTAGTGGCTCGAAGAGGTCATGGCCCCGTGACGGTACCCGACGTTGATTCGCGAGTCAGTCTCCTCACGGGTCTGTATTCACCCATAGTGAAATCCGATTGCGAATACCGGTGAATAGCGCCTAGCCTTGAAAAGCCGTCATTCAAGGCGGCGCAGCGGCTCGAAGTCAGAGCCCGAAAAGGGGCCACTCATGACTCGTCGTCCTGTCGTGTCCGTCTTTCAGTCATTGGCAGTGCTCGCACTGATGTCGGCGCCGCTCACCGCCGCCGCGCAGCAGCAGGTCTGTGACGACACGAAGCGCGCCGCGTACCAGACCGCGGTGGATGCCGGTGCGTCCGAGGCGGAGCTGGAAGCGCAGTTCGGCGGGTGTCGCGGCACGGTGACGCAGGGCGTGGTGGCCACCGTCACCAACTTCAACATCTGGTACGAGAAGATGAACAGCTGCGGCCTGCACCCGCAGCAGCGCCGCCCCGCGTGCGACGTGGAAATCCGCCAGAATGGCGGCTACGGCGCCTTCCCCACGGGCAGCAACGAGAACGTGCTGTTCTGCTTCGACTGCGACCTCAACGGCGTCTTCGAGTACGCCGTCCCGGGCAGCGTGCACGTGACGAACAACATCTCGCCGCAGGGGCCGTCCTGGTACCACTCGGTCAACGCGGTGGCCACCAACACGCCGGCCACGTGCGCGTGGGGCAGCGGCCGCACCATCCGCATCCGCGCGATTCTGTCGTGGGCCGCGAAGCCGACGAGCTGCGCGTCCAAGCCCATCTGGGGCAACTGGATTGACTTCCAGGCCCGCCTGGACCCGTGACCTCGCGCTGACGTGAAGCGCTGAAACACGAAGGGCCTCCGGGTGTGTTCCCCGGAGGCCCTTCTGTTTTCAGCGAGCTTCGTACAGCTCAGGAGCCCTTGAGCTGTAGCGTGGGCACCGCGCCCTCGCCGAGGACGAGGTGCACCTGGCCGACCTTGGACGCGAGGTCCTTGTAGGCCTCGAGCTCCTTGAGGCGCACGAGCAGCGGGTTCTCCGCCAGCACCTTCGCCGTCTGCGCCATGGAGCGCGTCGCCGCCGTCTCCTCGCGGCGGAGGATGACGTTGGCCTCCGCCTCCTTCTGCGCCTGGATGACGCGGTTGAGCAAATCCTTCATCTCACCCGGCAGCACCACGTCCTTGATGCCGAAGCGCAACAGCTCCAGGCCCACCGTCTCCGCGCGCCCCTTCACGTCGGCGAAGAGAGACTCGGCCACCGCCTCACGGGAGGCGAGCAGCTCGTCCAGCGTGCGCACCGCCACTGCCTCGCGCGCCGCGAGCTGCATGGCGAGGTAGAGGACGTCGTCCGGCGAGCGCGCCACCACGGCGAGCCGGCGCGCGTCCTCCACGCGGAAGGCCGCGGAGAGGTTGAGACGCAGGCTGACGCGGTCCTTCGTCATCACCTCCTGGCCCGTGACGTGGAGCAGGCGCTCACGCAGGTCAATCACGGCGAGCTGCACCTTGCGCGCCACCGTCCATGCCGCATGGCGGCCGGCGGGCAGCACCGCGTCCAGCGAGCCGTCCACGTAGCGCAGCACCACGCTGCCCTCCGCGGCGATGGCCTCCACGTAGTCGCTCGCGGGCACGAGGGCGCGCACGTCGTCGCGCAGCGGGGCCGTGGCGACGCCGGACGTGTCCACGCGCTCCACGCGCACGGCGGGCGAGGCAGGCACGAGGGCGCGGCCGGGGATGCGCTCCACCGTCCACACCTGGTGCTGACCGCGGCCGAGCCACTTCACCGGGCGGCCCTTGTGGAAGAGCACCGCGCGCTCGTCGGCGCCGAGCTCCACCACCTGGAGGTCCGACTCCGGCACGAGGGCCAGGAGCGACGTGTCGATGTTGGCGAGGGGCTGCTCCGTGCTCACGCGCACCACGCGCACCTTGCGGAACGGCCAGGCCAGCCAGTACCGGCCGGGCACGAGGTAGCGCGTCGGCAGCTCGTCCACCAGGACGAACGCCCGCTCATTCTGCCCGACCTCCACACGCATGATGCTCATCGCGCACCTCCCTTCTCCCGCTTCGCGGGAGCCTTCCTTGATGACCGGAGTCATGAATGCGCGCTTCATGCGCGCGGGGCTCCGGGTGCTGCTGAAAAAGTGAGGGCCCCACCCTTCACGGACGTGATGCGCCGACTGCGTGTCCCTTCCGCTTCCGGCGTCTCCGCGCTCGCGGGCCAGGCACCTCCACGGACGGCGGCAGGGGCTCCCGCTGACGGCTCGGGGTGGCCCTGTCGCCCTGGCGGAAGGCCGGGCGTCACGGCGGGGAGGGTGGAGGCGGCGGACCGGCGCTCGCGTCAGCTCCGGGCAGGACCCTCTGGTGGATGACCGATTTCAGAAATCGGATCAGAACGAAGGATTTGAACCTTCAACCCCAAGATTTGGAATCTTGTGCTCTTCCCAATTGAGCTAGTTCTGAAAGGCCCCATACGTGGGACCCTTCTTGGGCCTCATGGCGGCCCGGCCAGACGGCCCGATGTGAGGGAACCACCGCGGGCGATGGACCCGGGAACACCCTGTCCGGCACCTGAACGCAGAGCGCTCACGCCCGGACCCGGGAGCCCGAGGACAGCCCCGTGGCACCTCTGGATTCCGTCAGTTCGCAGGGACGCCACCGTGGCACAGCGCCTGACAGGGGCGGGAAATGCGGGGGCCCTCCTCACCGGTGCATGGTGAAGAGGGCCCGTGTCGCCGTCGTGTGTCGTCTATTCGGAGGTGCCGGGCTGCTCGGCGTCGGGCTCCAGCGGAACCGGAGCCTTGGTGGCTTGCGGACCGGGCTGCGCGAGCACGGCCTGCACGGCCGCCTCCGTGTCGTCAGCCGGCTTCGCGGGTTCGCACGCCGTGGGGTCCGCCATGGCCGTCAGGTCAGGCGTGCTCGTGTCCGCCCGCACCTGCAGTGCCGACGTCGGCGGCGAGCACGTGGGCTGCCGCGGCGTGCCGGACGTCGGCTTCGCCACCGAGGGCCCACGGGACGTGGAGCCCGAGTTCTTCCGGGATGCGGCGTCACCGCGCGACGTGGAGTTCGAGCGCGTGAGCGAGTCGCTCTGCGTATTGGCCTTGCCCTCGCTGGTGGAGGTCGACGTGGCCGTCGCTATCGCCGAGGGCGCGGGCTTCTTCGCCGCCTCGCCCAGCACCTCCGTCAGGCGGTTGTTGCTGTCGTGCATCTGGTCCAGCGCGCGGCCGACCGTCACGTCGTTCTGCACGCGTGCCCGCTCCATGCTGGCGTCGTGCTGGTCGCGCACCTTCTCCAGGCTCGCCTCGCGCTGGTTGCGCTCCTTGTCGAGAGTGGCCTGGTACTCCGCGCGGTCCTTCTCCAGGCTGGCCTTGAGGGCGTCGCGCTCCTTGGAGACTTCGCTCAGGCGCTGCTCCACCGAGCCCTTCTCCAGGTTCAGCACCGCCTCCGCCCGGGCCATGCATGCCGCGAGCATCTTCTCCTCGGGCTCACGCTCCGGCATCGGCTCGCCCCGGTTCCAGGCCACCATGGCGCTGCTCTGCCACTGGTAGTCCGCGTGCATGACGCACTCCTGCATCAGCCGCGTCAGCCGGTCCTCGGACCAGTCCGGTGGGGGCCGTGCGCAGGGGCCCACGTCTTCCTTGACCGAGGATGGGAAGGTGCGGACCTGACGGACCCAGCAACCGTTGCGCTGCTCGACTTTCGACGCCGTACACCCCGCCAGCCCCATCGCGAGCACCACCACCGCCGCCACATGCTTCATGTCACCCCTCCATCCCCAACGCCGGCCCGCGTTCGCCGCAGGCACGGTAGGGACGGTGCGATCCGCCGCCCATTCAATGGGGTCGTCCGCGACGCATGGGATGTCCAGGGTCCAACGAATCAGGGCAGGCGGCCGAGCGCGGAGTGACCCATTGCGCGTGTGCTGGCGAACGCTCGCGAGTGGCCCGGCTCGGAGTCACGGTGTACCGGGCCGGGGCTGTTGGGAACTTGTGGAGTGTTTCAGTGGAGCAGTTCTCGCGTATGCGTGAGCAGCTCCGCGCCTCCGGGCTGTCCGTGGCCGGGCACCACCACGCGCATGTCGGGGAAGCGCTGACGGGTGCGCTCCAGGCTCGCGGGCCAGGCCGCCACGTTCGCATCGGACAGGTTGCCCAGGTCCTTCGCGGCGCCGTCCTTCACGAAGCAGCCACCGAAGAGAACTCCACTGTCCTTGTGCCACACCACGATGTTGTCCGGCGCATGGCCCGCGCCGGGGAAGAACACCTCCACGGGGCCGAGCTTCTGTGACTCGGAAACCGTGCTCGGCGGCACGGGCTTGCCACGCTCCTTCGCGAGCCTCACCGTCGCCTCCAGCCCGTACACCGGAATCCCCCGCGCCGTGAGGGCAGGCACGCCGCCCGTCCGGTCCTCGTGGAAGTGCGTCACCACGCCCGCGCGCACCGGGCGATGCAGCGTGTCCCGTGCCCAGGCCATCAGTCGCTCCGCATGCTGCGCGTTCCACCCCATGTCCACGAGGAGCGACTGCTCACCGTCCTCGATGAGCAGTCCGTTCGCGGGGTAGTGGTCGAAGTCCGCGCCCGCCAGCGTCGTGTGCAGCCACACCCCCGGCGCGAGCTGGCGCACGTGGATGTCCTCGGCCACCGTGTACTCGGAGGACAGGGTGGGTGTGGCCTGAGTGCCGCGCCCTGGTGACGAGGCACAGGCGGAGGCGAGCAGGAACAGGGCACAGAGTCGAAGGAGGGGGCGTCGCATCATCGGGGGCGAACCTCGGCGGGCGTGGTCATCCGCCCGCGTTTCAGGAGAGGACGCGTCCGGATGCAAGTCACATGCGCGGCGCCGTGCGAGCGGTGTCCTTCACTGCCGCGGTGCGCGCTCCAGCTCAGCGCGGTTCCGTGCGAGGAAGTCCCGGATGAGTGCCGTGATTCGCGGCCCGCTGGACTCCAGCGCGAAGTGGCCCGCGTCGAGCAGGTGCACCGTGGCTTTGGGCAAATCCCGCTGGTACGGCGCCGCGCCCGCCGCGATGAAGATGGCGTCGTTCTTCCCCCACACGACGAGCGTGGGCGGCTGGTACTTGCGGAAGTACGCCTGCCATACCGGGTACAGGGGCAGGTTGTTGCGGTAGTCGTAGAAGAGGTCCAACTGGATGTCCGCGTTGCCCGGCCGGTCCAGCCCCGCCTGGTCCACCGTCCACGTGTCCGGGCTCACGAGCGACGTGTCCGGCACGCCATTCGTGTACTGCCACTTCGTGGCCTCCAGCGTCAGCAGCGAGCGCAGGGCGTCACGGTTCTCCCGCGTCGGCTGGCTCCAGTACTTCCGCAGCGGCGCCCAGAACTCGCCGAGCCCCTCCTCGTACGCGTTGCCGTTCTGCACGATGAGCGCCGAGACGCGCTCGGGGTGGCGCGTGGCCAGCCGGTAGCCCACCGGTGCTCCGTAGTCCATGACGTATAGCGCGTAGCGCTTCACGCCCACCGCCTCGGTGAAGCCCTCCACGACGCGGGCGAGGTTGTCGAAGGTGTACGCGAAGGCACTCCGCTCCGGCGCGCTGCTCTGCCCGAAGCCCGGGTAGTCCGGCGCGATGACGTGGTAGCGGTCCGCCAGCGCCGGGATGAGGTCGCGGAACATGTGCGAGGACGTCGGGAACCCGTGCAGCAGCAGCAGCACCGGCGCGTCCGCGGGCCCCGCCTCGCGGTAGAAGATGTCCAGCCCCTCCACCTTCACCGTGCGGTAGCGCACCTCTCCGCGCGACGGCCCGCGCGCCTCCTCACGCGACGGAGGCGCCGCCGACGCACCGGCGGGGACTGCGGACAGCAACAGGAACGCCAACACTCCGAACAGTCGAGACAACGCCATGGCTTGCTCTCTCTCTCTCTCTCTCTCGGCCCGGGCACCGGGCCCGCCGGTACATTAATTGTACCGAACGTTCGGTTTAATAATCGGCGCGAAATTGGCGTCAAGCCGGAGTGGTGGAGGTCCCGGAGTTGACAGGGGGCCTCCGCGCTCGCAGAGATGGAGTGGACCGTTCGTTCCAACGAGGAGGCGCCGTGCCCGCTGCCCTGCTGTCCCGCGAAGAAGTCGTCGGCCGCCTGCTGGGGGTCTTCCGGCAGCAGGGCTACGACGGGGCCTCGCTGGCCGCGCTCTCCGAGGCGACGGGGCTGGGGCGCTCCAGCCTCTACCACTACTTCCCGGGCGGGAAGGACGACATGGTCAACGCGGTGCTCGACGCCGTGGAGGCGTGGCTCAAGGGCGTGGGGCTCGCACCGTTGCGGGAGCCCGGCACGCCCGAGGAGCGCCTGCGCGCCATGCTGCGCACCCTGGACGGCTTCTATGAGGGAGGCCGCCTCGCGTGCGCGCTGGGGGCCCTGTCGCTGGGCAGCGCGAAGGAGCGGCTCCAGCCGAGGCTGCGCGAAATCATGGGCCTGTGGATGACGGAGGTGGCCCGGGTGCTGGAGGAGGCCGGCCTGAAGCCGGCCGTGGCCCGCGAGCGCGCCGAGGACGCGCTCATCGAGGTGCAGGGGGCGCTCGTCCTCTCCAGCGGGATGGGAGACGCCGCCCCCTTCAAGCGCGCGATGAAGCGGCTGCCCGAGACGCTGCTGCGCGACGCCGTCGCTCCGTCTTCCAAGCGCTCCCAGAAGCCGGGGTGACGGCGCCGCGGGTGGTTACCGCCCTCGGGTGTCTTGCTGGAGGGCGCCCACGAGGTGACAACGCCATGAGCGGCTACATGCTGCCGGTGTCGTAGCTGGAAGGCGCATCCACGTGGAAGACGAGCTCCACGGTGCGCCGCTCGCCCGGGGCCAGGGCCACCTTCCACGTGGCGATGCCGTCCTCCGCCGCGAGCGTGTAGCCGGCCGTGGACTCCGGCTCCAGCTCCACCTTCACGTCGTTCAGCTCGGACACGGGGATGTGCTCGGCCAGCTCCACCTTCTCCGGGCGCGCGCGGAGGTTGGCGAGCTCGAAGCGATACGCGAAGCGGAAGCGCTGCTTGCCACCGAAGAGCCCCTCCGACTTCCGCACCTCCTCCACCACGGTGCGCTTCACGCGCAGCCCCTCTTCCAGTCCGAAGGTCAGCTCGAAGGGCGCGCCCTGCGCCACGCGCTCCAGGTGCTGGTGTCCCAGGAAGCCCGTGTCGCGGAAGACGCTGACGGGGCCGGGCAGCAGCGGGAAGCGCGTGGTGTTGGCCACCCGTGCCACGCGGAACACCACCGGGTGCAGCTTGGGCGCCGTGCGCCACGAGAAGTCCGCCTTCAGCCGGTGGCGCCCCAGGCGCACCCGCACCGCGGTGCCATCTCCGGGCACGCGCGTCGCCTCCTGCGCCTCCCACTGCACGGACAGGCCCCGCGACTGCACGCGCAGTCCCTCGCCCTCGGCCTCCGCCTCATCGGTGCCGCCCTCCGCGTGCTGCTGCTGCTCGTCGCGCCGCACCAGCACCTTGCGCTCCTTCGGCTTCTTCGTGGCGGACACGTACAGCGGCGTCACCGTGGGCGGCGTGGCGTCCTGGCGCGGCAGCGCGGTGGAGAGGTAGAGCTTCGCCCCCGCCCAGTCCTCGCCCGAGGCCTGGCGCACCGTGGCCAGCGACGTCAGCTCCACCACGCCCGAGCCTTCTTCCGCGCGCGCTTCGTAGAGCGGCGTCCAGGACGTGCCGCCCACCAGGTACGTCAGCTCCACGGGCACCTGCGAGCCCTCGGGGCAGGACACCCGCACCTCCACGCGCTGCTCGCTGAGCGAGGCCAGCCTCTTGAGGTTCTCCAGCTCCGACTCCACCTCGTCCAGCTTCTGCTTGAGCACGCGCTGCTTGTCCGCGACGTCTCGCGCCTCCTTCACCGCGCGCAGCCGCACCGCCATCGCCGAGTCGAAGGCCGCGGCCCAGGCGCGCGAGTCCGGCTTCGGCCCGGTCAGCTCGTTCGTGACGCGGTCCACGGCCACGTCGGTGAAGGCCTGCGCCAGCCGCTCCAAGTCCTTCGCCCGCGCGGCGGCGGCGTTCAGCACCTCCTGCTCGCGGTCCAGCTCGAGGCCTCGGGCCTCCCACTTCCCACGCTCGGACTCCACCGACGCTTCGCGCGTCACGGTGTCGGCGGTGATGCCCTCCAGGGTGGCGCCGGTGGCGCGGGCGCGGAAGCTCTCGGGCGAGGCCGCCTCGGGCAGGTGTTCGAAGACGGCGGTGGTGGCGCCGTTGCACGTCACCGTCCGCGTCCGCGTCACCTGCGCGCGGTCCGGGTAGATGACGACGGAGGAAATCTGGGACGTCGTCGCGAGCGCCAGGAGTGTCAGGGGCAACAGGGTCATGATGGGTTCCTCACGGGCTCTGGGACAGGCGCCAGTGCTGGGGCCGGCGCAGGGAGTATTCAAACGAAACGGTGCTCTTGCCGGAGGGCGGCACCACCAGGTCCCACTGCAGCTCGCCGGTCTTCTCGTCCTGGCGCGCGGCGGGCGTGGTGCGCTCCAGCTTCACCTCCACCTTGCCGTCCTGGCTGAGCGGCCACTGGTCCACCACGCGCACCGGCATGGGGAACGGATAGGGATTGGGCACCTCCAGCGTGACTTCGTAGGTGTTGATGTCGTCCTTGGAGATGAGGCCTTCCTTGGACTGAACGAGCTTCACGTTGCGGGCGGTGCGCACGGCGGGGTCCACGCCGAGCGGCAGCGTGAAGGCCTCACCGGGGACGACGAGGTCCAGGTCCGCGGAGCCGGCCGGGTCGCCCCCGACGAAGAGGGAGGCCTGCCCGCCCGGCAGCACCGTGCGCGCCGGGCTCTTGAGCTGCGCGACGAGGAACGCGTCCGAGGCGAGCGCGGGGAAGACGTGGCGCTCCACCTGCACGGGCCAGGACTCGATGAGCAGGGGCACGGTGCGCTCGCCCTGGCCGCTGAGCACCGTCTCCGGGCGCGGCGCGGAGAAGGCCAGGTCGTAACCTCCGGCCAGCGAGGCGGGAAGGTCCGAGGCAATCTGCGGCGGCTGCCAGCCCGGGGGCGGTGAGAGTCCCACGTACGAGTCCACCACGGGCTCGGGCGGGTCGTAGGACTCCAAGGAGTAGCCCCCGCCGCCCCTGCTGCCCGAACCGCGTCCCGAGGCGCGCTTGATGAAACCCTGGTCCACGTTGACGCCCGTGGTCGTGGAGCCGACATCGATGGTGGGCGGGCTGCCCGTGATTTCGATCACCTCACCGAGGGCCTCGGGGAGCAGCTCCACGTTCACCCGGATGGTGCGGTCCAGGCGGAGCTGAATGTCGCTTCGGGCATAGGGCCTGAACTGCTCCTTCTCGAACCGCAGGGTGTAGACGCCGGAGGGCAGGAACGGGATGCGGTACTGACCCTGCGCGTCCGTCACCACCGTCTCCTCTCTCGGGAATGAGGGGGAGGTCGCGGTCACGACGACGTCCGGCACCGGCTGCCGGGACTGCGCGTCGATGACGGTGCCGATGATGGTGCTGTTGCGCGCGCCGCCGGGAGCGCCGCCCCGCGACTGCGAGGGCGAGGACGCGGGCGGCTGGGACGGCTGCGACGGGTAGGACTGCGTCGTGGACGAAGCGCGTGGACGGGAGGCCACCTTCTCCTCGGGCTCCTCGGGAGGGGGGAAGGGCTTGCCGGCGCGAGTCAGCAGTTGCTTGCGCAGCTCGAGCTCCAGGTCCGGCTCCGGCGTGCGTGCGGGCAGCGGCGGCGGCTCGCTGGCGCGCTCCTCCCGCCGTCGCGGCTCGGGGATGAAGCGCTCGACGGTGCCAATCTTCCAGGTGCTGAAGCGGGGCAGCGACGTGGCGCTGGAGGGCAGGGCGGTGCTGAGCGTGAGCTTCGCGCGCTCCCAGTCCTCGCCGGTGTCCTGCGTGACGCGGCCGGAGAAGGCCACCTGCACGCGCTGCTTCTCCGGCTGCAACTGGAGCTCGTAGCGCGGGTACCAGCGCACGCCCTCGGGGATGACGTACGAGAGCTGCAGCTTCGTGGGGCCCGAGCCGGAGAGGGTGACGGCCACCTCGATGCCCGGCTTGCGTGGCCGCTCGCCGAGCCGGCCCGCCTCCGCGAGCCGCTTCTCGCGCGTGTCCTTCAGCGAGAGCACCCGGTCCTCCAGTTCCAGTATCCGCGCCTCCAGCTTCGCGGCAGTGTCCACGAGGAAGGCGGCCGAGGTGCTCCACGTCGCGGGCGAGGCAGGAAGTGTGGCCGGGTTCGCGGCATCCGACGAGGACGCGGGCTGCACGCGGCGGAGCGCGGCGAGCTGGAACGTCACGGCCGCGCGCTCGGCCTGGACGCGCGCGAGGTCGTCATCCAGTCTGTCCAGCGTGCCGAGCAGCTTCTTCGCCTCGTCCCTGGGAAAAGGCGGGGCGCTGGCGGGGCGCACGTCCACCGAGGAGACCTCGGCGCCCTGGGCCTCGACGCGGATGGAGTCCAGGTCCACGGCGACCGGCAGGCGGGGCAGTTCCACGCGCTGCGTGCCGGAGACGGTGAGGGTGGCGGTCCGCACCACGCGGGCCCTGTCGCTGTACACGGTCACAGCGCTGATGGGCGCTTCAGTGGTGACGCCGAGCATGCTGGCCGCCACCCATCCGAGTCCGAAGAAGAGCATGTCGCGCAAGCTATCCAGCGCGGTGCATCCCCATCTTCACGGAGACATCATGATGCGACCACGAAAGGCGCATTCCTCCGTCGAGGAGCACCCGAAGACGGGGGACGGGAGGGCCGGAGCGGGTGCCCCGCGGGGTGATGGTAAAGAAGGCCGCTCAACTGCGTTCCTGGAAGAGAAAGGGGACGCGAGGGGATGACAAGTCATTGCGCGAGGCGCGCCGGAGTCGGGGCCGGCCTGACGTGTGTCCCCGGGACGGATGCCCTTGTCGCCTGGGACACCCTTCTCCTTTACTTTCGTGCGTTGCCAGTATTTCCAGCTTTGCGCAGGATGCGTATACCTCTGGCGGGGGATTCCCTGGGCCGTCTGGGCGTGCTACCTCAAGGGTTACACGAGGCCAGTCTGGCGTGGACGACCCATGGGGTCCAGTCATGAATTGCTGGTATTGACGGTCATTCAGGATTGGTTGAAACTTCAGGTCTGAGGTTCCTCTTTGGCTGTGCCTCGTTGGGGGAGACACATGGCAACGCTCAGGATTCAACTGCGTCGTTGGGTTGTGATTGTCGGGACGGCCGCCGCGCTGGGCGCGGGCGCCGCGTACGCGCAGATTCGCGAAGTCGCGTGCTGCTATCCCTGCACGAGTCAGTCGAACGGCTCCACCGGCTACTGCTGTAGCCCCTGCTAGCGCGCGCGGTACCGAGCGCACTTCGTCTCGCCGCGCGCCATGCGAGTCGCCATCCGCATCCTGCGGGCTTTCGCCAGACCCGTCGCCTTCGTCGCGGTCGCGGCCCTCTCCTATTTCCTGGTGGTGAGCTTCGCCACGGAGAAGCCCACAGTCTGTGAGCAGGCCGCGCCGGAGGCCTGCGTGCCTCCCGTGACGGAGGCGCCGCCGCACGTCGAGCCACCACCGGCCACCACGGTGACGGTGGCCTACCTGGTCGCGGGCAACGGCGGCTCTGGCGTCGCCGTGGACCATTCCAGCCCGGGCTCTCGCGTCGCCGCTTCGAAGTCCGAGCGGCCACGGTCCTCCGTCGAGCCAGTCCCTGTCGATGACGATGCTTCCGAGGAGGTCGCCACGCTGCTGGATGGGCGCAAGGGGCCCCGTCCCGCGAACCTGATGGATTGCCGGTTCGACGGCGGCACCTTCCGATGCGGTGAATGCACCACCGACAGTGATTGTCCCGCCGGCCAGGGATGCGTGATGGATTACGGCAAGGGCACCTTCACGTGCGCCGCCAGCGAGTGCGAGGACGACTCGCACTGCTTCCCCGGCTCGGTGTGCCGCGTCGCCGCGGGCGGCGCTCCCGGGCCGGTGATTCGCCGGTGCCTCCAGACTGGCGTCCGCCTCATCGGAGAGCCATGCAGCCGGCTGCCCGCGACGCGCGAGGAGGCGTGCGAGGAGGGGCTGCTCTGCATCAACCACCACTGCGGCACGCCCTGCACCCCGGGCGAGGCCCGTGCGTGCCCGGACGGGTACACGTGCGAGGAGAGCCCCAGCGGCGCGGCCTGCCTTCCCGACTGCCGCAAGCTGGGGTGCTCCGCGGACAAGCAATGCGCTCCGCTCAATGACGGCGCCTTCCAGTGCCTGGACCTCGTCGTGGACGAGTGCTCCGACGAGAAGCCCTGCGCGGGAGGCGCGCAGTGCATCGTGAGGGGACGCGGCGGACGCGCGGGCCGGTTCTGCGCGGCGGCCTGTGACTCGTGGAAGGTGGACAGCTGCGGCGCCAACCAGGTGTGTGGGGTTGGCGGGCCCACGGGCAGCGCGTGTTATGCGAAGTGCGACCCGCAGGACTTGAGCACCTGCCCGCAGGGCTGGCTCTGCACGACGGTGACGGAGGACCTCCAGACGTGGGGGTGCCTGCCGGACTTCATGAGCGGCGCCCGCGCGACGCCGCACCCCGGCAGCCGGGCCGTCGCGCCCGCCTCACCGTGAGGCGGACGCCGCCAGCGGCTCAGGGCGGGCTGCTGGTGACGACCCGCTGACCGACCTTCTGCATCACGTCTTCAGGCAGCAGCGCGAGCAGGTCTGGCATGTAGAGGGCGTAGGCGAACTTCCCCTGCTTGTCCTCCCACTGTCCTCCGAAGTGCAGGCCCACCACGTGGCCGCTCCGCAGCTCCACCAGGGGACCGCCCGCGACGCCGAGCATGGTGCTGACATCGCTGACGAGCTGTCGCAGCGGGAGATGCCGGGAAGTCTCCACGGGGCTGGCCGAGAGAATCCGTCCCGGCATCAGCCGCTTGGTGTGGAGCTCCAACTCCGGGCCGAGCAGGGCGCCGCGGAGGGCACTCGGGAGCGAGGCGTCCTCGGTTGGATAGCCGAGCACGTAGACATACTGCCCGGCCACGGTGTCCATGTTGTCGGCTGCCTTCGACTCCAACGTCACGGGCGGGTTCTTCGTCGCGTCGTGCCCTGAAATCTCCAGCAGCGCGAAGGAGAAGTTGCTCTTTGGAACTCCATGCGCGGCGAAGAGGACCTGCGTGACGGGGAGCGGGTTCGCGCCGTGGGGGGCGTCGTCGAAGCTGAACTCCCACGAAGAGAGTGAGAGGCCGGCGGGCGGGGGCGACGTGAGCAGCTCGGGCGGGAAGCCATCTCCCACGGTCATGATGACGTTGCGGGCGACCGCGAACCCGGTCAGGTGCATCTCGCGCTCACCGGGCGCGCCCCGCCTCACGAGCGATCCGGTGGCACGGCTGACGGCGGAAATCTGCTCCGCGGCGGGAGACAACATCCGCTGCCAGGTCTCGGAGGGCGTGTCGACGAGCTTCCCGTCCCGCACGCGCAGCGCCGGACGTCCCTGGGCGCGGACGGCGAGCTCCTCGCCCTGGGAGGCACGCGCCACGAACGAAGGGCTCGTCGGGGCCGCCTCCTTCGGGGCAATGAGGAGGGCGTACTTCGTCCGGTCGTTCTGGGCGAGGGCCAGGTCCGTCTCCGTCTTCTGGTCCGTCGGCAGCAGGTCGATGAGGTCCGCGCGGAGCCGGTAGACCTCCGGGTAGGCGGCGGAGCTCGCGACCAGCCGGTCCAGGAAGGCGCGGAGCTTCTTCAGCGTCTCCAAATCCGCGGCCTCCAGGCCTCCGAACGCGGTGCTCTTGTTCCGCAGCGTCACGTAGGTGGCCCAGCCGTCGGCCCAGCCGCAGAACTCGGCGCGGGGCACCTTCGACAGGTTCTCCTGCTTGCCCGCGGCCTGGGCCCAGATGAGGCTGCACGCGACGTGGAACGCGGCCCGCGAGGCATCCGACTGACCGTCGACAATCAGGAGCTGTCCGTCGACGAGCTGGCCGCCCGCGCGCGAGGGCCCCTTGGGCCAGTTCGCCGCCGCGCGCACTCCGGCGCTGCCCTTCTCCACGGTGCCGGTGACTTCGTTGGGCGTGCTGACCCACTGGCGAATCTTGGAGAGGATCTCCTTGACGTTGATGCCCTGGACGGTGATTTCGACCTTGGAGAGCTCGCTGGAGGCGTTGTTGATGGGGACGACCTCCTGGGGCCACCAGGTGTTCTCCTGCCTGGGGCTGGCACTGGCGCTCGTCACGGAGGCCACGGCGACGGGCTTCTGCTCGCTGGGGGTTCTCTGTTCCTCTTCCTGGGCGAACAGGTGCAGCAGCGTCCGGTGGTGGTGGGCGACCTGGAGCGCGAAGACCCTCGCGTCCGCTTCCTTCTCCTCGCCCGTGTCGAAGTAGTCGAACCTGCCGATGTAGAGGCGGGGGTCGAACCAGAGCGTGTAGAGCTCGCTCACCAGGAGGTAGCAGAGCCCCACCAGAATCGCCGAGTACACGAGCTTCGCCACGGGGACTGCCGCGAAGAGTTCCATGACGTATCCGCTCATTCGACGAGGACGGGAGGAGCCGCGAGCCGGCATCGCAGAGCACCACGGGCTTGAGGGAACGGGGTGATGCTAGGCGGGCGAGCGAAGCACTGACAAGCAACGCCCTCGATACCGACCTGGAGGACAGGCCGATGCCGGGGGCGCTCGGAGTCGGGCGGGGCGGGTGCTACCGCGCGGCGGGCTCAGTGGCTGTGTTGTTGGAAAGGCTGCATCTGCGCCGCCAGCGCGCGCTGGAACGCGGGCCTCGCCTCACAGCGCTCCTTGTAGGCCTTCAGCTTCGGCTCGGCGTCGAGCAGGTCGGTGTGGCGGAGGATGCGGAGCACCGTGGTCATCATCAAATCTCCGACGGTGAAGCGGCCCTCCAGGTACTCGCGGTCCCCGAGCCAGGTGGCGAGGTCCGCGAGCCTGCGCCGGACCGCCGCCTCCAATTCCGGGCGGCGGAGCTTCGCCCACTCCTGGTCGGCGGCGAAGAGGTCGAGCTCGGCGAGCTGCATGACGAAAATCTCGATGGAATTGAGCGCGGCGAAGACCCACGTCGTCGCGCGTGCCCTGCCAGCTTCATCCGCGGGGAAGAGCACGTCGCTCCGGGACGCGATGTGGAGCACGATGGAGCCCGACTCGAAGAGGGTGAGGCCATCCTCCTCGAGCACCGGCACCTGGCCGAACGGCTGGAGGGCCCGGTAGTCGGCCGACGCCTGGACCTGCGGGTCGATGAGCCGGGCCTCGTATGGCAGGCCGGCCTCTTCCAGCGCCCACCGCACCCGGAGGTCGCGCACCAGGCCCTGCGCGAACGGCGGCACCCACTTGAACGCACTGACTCGAATCATGTCCTCGTCTCCTTGGTGTGAGCGGTTCGAGGAGCACTCTGTCGGGACGCAAAATATGCTCAAGAACATAGATTGGGCCCCGCCAGGATGGCGCTTCGGAGGAGATGCCATGCCGTACACCGCGGAACACAAGGCGCGCACGCGCGCGCGAATCGTCGAGAGCGCGAGGGTGATGTTCAACCGCCACGGCTTCGACCAGGTCTCCATCGACGATGTCATGAAGAGCGCCGGCCTGACGCGCGGCGGCTTCTACAACCACTTCTCCAGCAAGGACGAGCTCTACGCCGAGGCCGTGCGCAGCTTCACCACCTGCAACCCGTTCACGAAGCGTCAGGAGGCGTCGAAAAGCCCTCCTCCTCCGCCCCCTCGGCTCGCGCGGCAGTTGGTGGACCTGTACCTCTCCGACGAAATCCTGAACGACGTGGACCAGCACTGTCCGCTCATCGCGCTACCGTCCGACGTGGCGCGCGCCGGACTGGAGCCTCGTGCCGCGTACACCACGCTGATGGAGAACATGGTGCACGTATTCCAGGCTGCCTTCCCGGAGAACGACAAGGATGCCGAGCGAAAGGCCCTCCTGATGGTCAACCTCTGCGTCGGCGGCATGGTGCTGGCACGGACCACGGATGACCCGCGCCTGCGCAAGAAGCTCCGCGCCACCGCACGCGCGGAGGCGCTCGCCGTGCTGGAGCGTTGATGCATGGCCCACCGGACTCGGGGCACGGTGGGGGACGGAGCGCTCGGGGTGGCTACCGGCGCTCCACGTCCCACCAGCCGAACCACATCGTCCGTTCTTCGGTGAGATGGACCCAGCCGGGCGCGTGCGCGTACGCGCGCGGGAGCAGTCCCGCCTGTGTCACCGCGTGCGCTGTCTCATCGAATGAATAGAGGTGCAGCGCGACGGACGGGCCCGCTGTCTGGATTTGGCGCATGGGCATCTCGTGCCCTTCGAGCCCGGGGCGCCGCTCCAGCACGGTGAAGAGCAGGCGCGCGCCCGGCTCCAGCGCCGCGGCGAGGTTGCCGAGCACGCGCGGCAAATCCTCACAGAAGTCCAGGCAGCCGATGGCCAGCGCCACGTGGAAGCGACCCCACTCCGGGGGAAACGGCTGGTGGTAGCTGTGCAGGTGCCAGGCACCGGACGGCCGCGCGCGTCGGGCGAGCTCGAGCATCTCCGGGGAGAGGTCCGTGCCCACCACGTCCACGGAGGCGTCCAGTCCGCGCGTGTGCAGCCCGGGGCCACAGCCCACGTCGAGCACGCGGCACCCGGGCTTCACGGCCTCCGCGAGGAAGCACTCCACGCGGTCCTCGTAGCGGTGGAGCACGGAGAAGAGTGCCTCGTATTCCGGGGCAATCTCCCCGTACGCCTGTCGCACTCCGTCTTCCTGCGCGTCCCGGGACATGGTTCCCGGAGCCTAAGCACGCGACAAGGCCCGCGTGGAGAAGAACCCCGCAGGCCCTGGAACAATGGGACAGATGCTCGGTGCCGAGGCCGCTCACCCGCTCCGGGGCGTGCCGCATTCCGGGCAGAACTTCGCGCGCTCGGGGACCTCCTGGCCGCATTGGCCGCAGGCCACCTTCTGCACTGTCAGTGGCTTGCCGCACTCGGCGCAGAACTTCCCGCCCTCCGCCTTCGCGTTGCAGTGCGGACAGGCCGCCACGCGCGCCGCCTTCACGTCCAGCGACGCCACCTGGTCCACCTTGCGCATCTTGTCCCGCGCCTGCTCCACCGCCACGTGCGCCTGGAGGGAGGCCGCCTCCTCCGCGAGGTCCGGCGCGCACGCCTCACACAGGCTCCGCGCCTCGTTCCAGCACGACTGCGGGCACACCCACTTCCCGCACCGCGTGCAGTTCTTGAAGTGCTTGCGCCCTTCCTCCACCGCCTCCGCGTAGGCCTCGTCCCAGCCCTGGCCGCGCAGCGCGTCCTTCAGGTGCGTGCCCGCGTGCGCCGCGCGTCCAATCGTCCCGCCGAAGAACGAGCCCGCCGCGCGGAGAATCCCCGTGGCCACGCCCACCTTGCTCGCGATGAACGGCGACATGTGCCCGTTGCCGCACTTGTCGCAGAAGAACTCGAACTGGAAGCCGTAGTCGTTCGAGCGGTCCGTGTAGTTCCGGGTGAACTGAATCATCGACATGCCGCGTGTGCCCCCTTGAGACCCACGCGGCACGCTAACACACGGCCTCAGCCTTCGACCTGCCGGAACACCACCAGCGAGCGGCCCGTCAGCTCGAACTTCCCCTGCGGGCGCTCTCCGCTCCGCGCGTCATCCGCCGTGTACAGCTCCAGCTCCCAGTGGTGTCCCGGAGCCGCCGGGGCGAGCTTGAAGGGCACCGGCTCGTGGTGCGCGTTGAGCAGGATGAGCAGCGCGTCGCCGATGATGCGCTGGCCACGCTCGTCCGGCGTGGGAATCGCGTCGCCTCCGAGGAGGAACGCCAGCGAGCGCGTGAAGGGCTTCTGCCAGTCCTCCGCGCTCATCTCCGAGCCGTCCGGTCGGAACCACGTCAGGTCCTTGTGCTGCGAGTCCCACAGGTGCGCGCCCTTGAAGAAGCGCCGCCGCTGCAGCACCGGCTGCCCGTGACGGAAGTGGATGAGCTTGCGGGTGAACTCGAGCAGCTTCCGCCGCCGCTCATCCAGGTTCCAGTCCACGTAGGACAAGTCGTTGTCCTGGCAGTACGCGTTGTTGTTGCCCCCCTGAGTGCGGCCCATCTCGTCACCGGCGACAATCATCGGGATGCCGGTGGACAGGAAGAGCGACGCCAGGAGGTTGCGCTTCTGCCGCTCGCGCAGGGCGATGACGTCCGGGGTGTCCGTCTCGCCCTCCACGCCGCAGTTCCAGGACTGGTTGTCGTCCGCGCCGTCGCGGTTGTGCTCGCCGTTGGCCTCGTTGTGCTTGTGGCTGTACGTCACCAAATCGTGCAGCGTGAAGCCGTCGTGCGCGGTGACGAAGTTGATGCTCGCCTGCGGCTTGCGGCGCGCCTCCGCGTAGAGGTCCGCGTTGCCGGTGAGGCGGTAGCCCATCTCGCCCGCGAGGTTCTCATCGCCCTTCCAGTAGCGCCGCAGCGCGTCCCGGTACTTGCCGTTCCACTCGCGCCACGGCGCGGGGAAGCCGCCCACCTGGTAGCCGCCGAGCCCCACGTCCCACGGCTCGGCAATCAGCTTCACCCGGCTGAGCACCGGGTCCTGGTGGATGATTTGGAACAGCGCCGCGTCCCGGTCGAAGGCGCCCTCGCCCGTGCGTCCGAGCACCGTGGCCAGGTCGAAGCGGAACCCGTCCACGTGCATCTCGTTCACCCAGTAGCGGAGGCTGTCGGCGATGAGCCGCGCCGTCTGTGGATGGGCTGCGTTGACGCTGTTGCCGCACCCGGTGAAGTCCAGGTAGTGCCGCCGCTCGGGCATGAGCCAGTAGTACGCCGCGTTGTCGATGCCCTTGAGCGACAGCGTGGGCCCCAGGTGGTTGCCCTCGCACGTGTGGTTGTAGACGACGTCGAGAAGCACTTCGATGCCGGCCGCGTGCAAATCCCTCACCATGGCCTTGAACTCGGCCACGGCGGCGCCCGGCGTCTTGCGGCTGGCGTAGTACTGCTCCGGGGCGAAGTAGCAGAGCGTGTTGTAGCCCCAGAAGTTGGACAGCTTCTTGTCGTTGAGGAACGAGTCGTCCGCGAAGGCGTGCACCGGCAGGAGCTCCACCGTCGTCACGCCCAGCGCCTTCAGGTGTTCGATGACCGCGGGCGAGGCGAGGCCCGCGTAGGTGCCGCGCAGGTGCTCGGGCACGCCGGGGTGGCGCATGGTGAGGCCGCGCACGTGGGCCTCGTAGATGACCGTCTTGCGCCAGGGGACCTCCGGACGTCTGTCATTGCCCCAGTCGAAGAAGTCGCTCACCACCACGCTCTTCGGCACGCCCGCGGCGCTGTCTCGCTCGTCCTTGGCCAGGTCCTGCTGCGCATGGCCCAGCGGGTAGCCGAAGACGGGCTGGCGCCAGTCCACCTCTCCGTGGAGGGCCTTGGCGTACGGGTCCACCAGCAGCTTGTGCGGGTTGCAGCGGTGCCCGTGTTGCGGCTCATACGGACCATGCACGCGCAGGCCGTACAGCGCTCCCGGCTCCAGGCCCGGCACGTAGCCGTGGAAGACGTTGTCCGTCACCTCGGGCAGGTCGAAGCGTCCGGTTTCCTTCGCTGGGTGGGCCGGGTCGTAGAGGCAGACCTCCACGCGGGTGGCCACCGAGGAGAAGACGGCGAAGTTGACTCCGGTGCCGTCGAACGTCGCACCACGCGGCCAGGGCTTGCCCGGCCAGACCTCCCTGCTCATTCGGGCTCTCGATTCCTCTGAAGGAAAAATGCCCGCTGAATGTGGGAGTGCCCCTCCGGGCCGGCAACCGTCACGCGGCGGCAGCGTGGTCCAGTGAGCGCCAGGTGCCCAGCGCCCAGTCCTGCTCGTCCGGGTCGTCGAAGCTCACCACGCAGAGCGCCCGGCGCCTGCCGGACCTGCACAGGGCCGTCAGCCGGCACTCGCCCGGCTCCATGTGCAGCGAGGCCCTGCCGCTCACCCGCTCGCCGCGGTGCTCCAGCTCCAGCGCGCGGCGCTCGACGGTGGTGGGGGCGAGGCTCTCCTCGGTGCCGTCCTCCAGGGGGACGAAGCGCACGCTGCGGCGATGGTCCCTTGCCACCCACGTGCCGTCCTGGAGGTGCGCCTCCGCGAGCGAGCCGGGGATGCGAATCTCCCAGCCCTCCGGCAGCACCACCTGCACCGTGCCGCGCCGGTAGCCCATGGGCGGGCCGCCGGAGGCGGTGGCCGCGCGGCGGCGGACCTCCTCGGCCAGCGTGCCGCCGATGCCCAGGTAGCCGAGCACCTCCTGCCACTCGCGCCACGGGTAGGTGAGGGACGAATCTTCGCGCCAGGCCGACTCGAGCAGGCGGGCCACGTCGCGCAGGAGGGCGCGCTCCTCGTCCAGGAGCGGCGGGCGCCACACCACGTCCGTCCACAGGCGACACATCGCGCGGCTCAGCCGCGTGCGCGCATGGAGGCCGGGTGTCCACCAGGGAAACACGTCCATGCCGCGGCGCGGGTCCTCGTAGACGTTGCGCAGCCAACGTTCATCGCGAGGCCCGAGCGGCGTGAGGAGCGCGCCGGGATGCTCGAAGGTGTGGCCGAAGCGCATGGACAGTCCGAAGCCGGACTCTCCCTGGCTGCGCATGCGAAGCACCTGGGCCACGGACTCCTGGAGCGAGGCGAGCATGTAGACCTCCACCGGGCCCGCGTCGCCCGTGTGGAAGTAGCCTGTCGGGTCGCCCACGCCCGCGGTCTCATCCGGCTCCGCCCAGGTGAGGCCGAGCTCCTGGCCGAGCCGCTTCACCATGTCGCAGAGGTAGACGTGGTAGCCGGGGCCCACCGCGGAGGTTTCGGCTGAAATCACCACGCGTCCGCCGGTGGCCGCGAGGATGGAGACCTCACCCGCGGCGGGATGGAGGCGGAGGCGGAGCATGGGCGCGCCCTGGGGACCGGTGTCCATGCGGGCGCTCTCCAGCAGTTCCTCGGCGTGTTCATGGACCCAGGCCAGGGCTCGCCGCAGCCAGGGTTGGGCTGACTCGGGGGGCGAGAACGGATTCACGTCCGCGTCGCGCCGGCCGGCCAGCAGCAGCTTCACACTCATTTCACCCCACCCGTGTTCAAGCTTCGCTTCCCTCTTGTTCGATAGCGTGTCTGGTGTCGAAGGTGCCACCGACGCGCAGTGCCTGACCGCCCGTCCTCCACGTCGCCCGGGCTTGCGGGCGGGACGCCGGGGGCTCGGCTGGCTGGCTGCTCCAGAAGCCAGGCAGTGAGCCGGGTTTCTCAGTCCGTGGGGAGGGGCTGGAAGCCGCGCACGGCCTTCTTGAAGTTCTCCACGTAGGCGTCGCGGTCCTCCTCCGCCACGAGGCACTGGAAGAGGAAGCCGTGCTTCTCTCCCATCAGCAGTGCGTAGTAGTGCGTGTAGTTCCCTCGGGCCGCGGGGTTCTTCTCTCGAGTCACGAACTCATGACCCGTGAGGCCGTCCACCGTCAGCGCGGCGCTGGATTCGATGATGGCGTCCTTGATGACCGACATGCCTTCCAGCTCCGAGCGGGCAAAGGCAGACATGTCATCCCCCATGCTCTTCCTGCGTGGGAAGCGGGAGATGGTGAGGGTGGGCTGCGGCCGGGATGGCTCGGGGGGCTTCCCGTCGCGCGTGTACGTGGCGCCGGCGGCGGTCCGCTGGGCTTCCTTCAGTCCAGGCTGCTCCTTCAGCGTGAAGAGCTTCGGCCCGGGAGGGGCCTCGGCGCTGCGATTCCAGCGAAGGGAGCGCAGGGCGGACTCGATGGGCCCGCTCACCGCCGCCGAGTACTGGTCGCGCCAGTTGGCCTTGACCACGAGCGTGCCGGAGGCGTCTCCCATGGCGAGAATCCACCAGCGGTAGTCCACGCCGTCGGTGGTCTCGGTCATGTGGATGAGAATCCCCGGCAGGCCGTCGACCAACACGTTCTCCCGGGACAGCACCTTTCCGCCCTGGGACTCGAGCGATTCCTTCTGGAAGCCCGGGATGACCGTCGCGCTGGAGAGTGGGTACTCCCGGAATTGGATGGCGGCGTGCATCTCGGGATTCATGAAGCCTGTGAAGCGCGTGGTCTCCACGAAGCCCGCGGGAGGCACCATGGACACATGAGTACCCTTCACCTGGATGGGCTCGGAGGCGTTGTGACGCGCGGGGGGCGCTTCAGGCGTCTTGGTGCACGCGAGGACCGGGCCGGCGGCGACGGCGGCGGCGAGGAGCAGCCGCAGGACAGGGTGTGGGGCGCGAGGTGCCATGGGACGGACGCTGGCAGGTCGGGCGGCGTCCGTTCAAGCAGGCTCAGGTATGACAGGTGCCCTGAGACGTAGGGGCACACAGCTTGGGGGGAAGGAGGCCGCCATGAGCAAGAAGGACGTCCTGCACATCCCACCGGAAGCCCTGCCCACCGCGCCGGACCGCAGCGCCGGCACCGAGGAGCACCCTCCGCATCACGGCCCGCCGCCGATGCAACCGGATGGCGGTCCCGGCAATGGCCCCGGGGCCGGTGGGGACTCGCACATCATCGAGCCCGTGGGCACGCCGCGCCCGTACCCCGGCACCAGCGTGCAGTGAGCGCGCGTTGAACCCTGTGTGAGGGCCGCCGCTCTCCACCACGTCCCATGCGGGCGGGGTGGGGAGCGGAGTTGTTTCAGCCGCCCTTCGCCTTGCGGATGGGCAGGAAGACGGGCTTCCACATCCGCTTCTCCAGGTGTGCCTCCAGGTCCTCCGGGAGCTCTTCTCCGCAGACGCCTTCCTTCACCGCCTGCCGGATGACGGCGATGGCCACCTGCTTGCTCGCGGTGTGGATGCGGTCCATGCGCGGGTAGAGCGCCCCCTGCGCCAGCCGCTGCGCGTCCACGAACTCGCTCAGCGCGAGCGCCGCGGCGGTGAGCATCCCATCCGTCACCCGCTTCGCGCGGCAGGTGAGCACGCCCAGCCCCAGGCCCGGGAAGACGAACGCGTTGTTGCCCTGGCCCACCGGGTACACCGTGCCGTTGAACTCCACGTCGTCGAACGGGCTGCCCGTGGCCACCAGCGCCTTGCCCTCCGTCCAGCGATACACGTCCGCCGGAATGGCCTCGCTGTTGGCCGTGGGGTTCGACAGGGCGAAGACCACCGGATACGGCGTGTTCTTCGCCACCTCGCGGACCACCTCTTCGCCGAACGCGCCGCGCTGGCCGGACAGGCCGAGCAGCACCGTCACCTTCGCCTCGCGCACCGTCTCCAGCAGCGAGGGAATGGCGCCCTGAAGCTTCCAGCCCGCGACGCGTGAGGGCTCCTGCGCCAGCTCGCGCTTGTAGGGCTCCATGCCCTTGCGGTCCTTGAGGATGAGCCCCTTGGAGTCGATGAGGAAGATGCGCTCGCGCGCGGCCTCCACGCTCAGGCCCTGCAACTGCAGCCCGCGCACAATCTGCCGCGCCACGCCGACGCCTCCCGCGCCCGCGCCGTGGATGACGAAGGTCTGCTGCGTCAGCGGCTGCTGGCTGCGCTTCGACGCCGCGAGCAGCCCCGCGAGCACCACCGCGCCCGTGCCCTGGATGTCGTCATTGAGCGAGGGCAGCACGTCCCGGTAGCGCTCCAGCACGTCGAAGGCCTTCTGCTTGCTGAAGTCCTCCCACTGCAACAGCACGCGCGGGAAGCGGCGCTGGAGCGCGGTGACGAAGCGGTGGATGAAGTCGTCGTAGGCCTGGCCCTCCAGGCGCTTCATCCGCACGCCGAGGTACAGCGGGTCATCCAGCAGGTCCTGCCGGTTCGTGCCCACGTCCAGCTCCACGGGCAGCGTCACCGCGGGGTCGATGCCCGCGGCCGCCGTGTACAGCGACAGCTTGCCGATGCAGATGGCCAGGCCGCCGAAGCCCTGGTCGCCGATGCCGAGGATGCCCTCGTTGTCCGTGGCGACGATGAGCTGCACGTCCGGGAAGGGCGTCTCCTCCAGCAGCGAGTCGATGCGGTCGATGTTCTCCGGGTTGACGACGAGCCCGCGTGGGAAGCGGTAGATGCGGCTGAACTGCTCCACCGCCTGCGCCACCGTGGGCGTGTAGATGATGGGCATCATCTCCTGGATGTGGGCGTCGAGCAGCGCGTAGAAGAGCACCTCGCTGCGGTCCTGCAGCGCGCGCAGGAAGACGTGCTTCTCCAGGTCCGTCTTGAAGGACTTGAAGTTGGCGTACGCGCGCGTCACCTGCTCCTCCAGCGAGGACACGTGCGTGGGCAGCAGGCCCAGCAGGCCGAACTCCTCGCGCTCCTCGCGGGTGAAGGAGGTGACCTTGTTGAGCAGCGGCAGTCGCGTGAGCAGCAGCCCCGGGAGGGACGTCTCCAGGTATGGGCGGCCATCGGCGTCGTACTTCTTCTCGTATTGCTTCATGGGCCAGCTTCCATAACGACGGTCCGCCGAAATGGCGATGCCCGCGCGAGGGCGTGCGCGGGCATCGTCCACTGCTTCATGTTCTCGCGGTCCGGTACGCGATTACTTCTTCATGTTGGAGTCCGGCGCCGGGGTGGTGGTGCCGGTGGACGAGTCCGAGCCGGTGTCCGGCGACGTCATGCCGCTGCTGCCGCGCGAGTCGTCCGGGGACAGGGGGGTGTCGTCGCTGGTGTCGATGTCGCCGCTCATGTCACCGGCGCCGGAGCCGCCCGTGCCCGGGTCCAGGGTGGGGTCGGAGCCCGTGGTGCTGGAGCCGCCCGTGCCCGGGTCCGTGGTGGAGCCGGAGTTGATGTCACTGCCGGAGCCGGTGCTGCCCGTGCCCGGGTCCGTGGTGGAGCCCGTGTCGGGGCTCATGCTCGGCTCATCCATGCCCGTGCCGCCGGTGCCCGGGTCGGTGGTGGTCCCGGTACCCGTGCCGGTGGTGTCACCTCCCGTGGTGCCCGTGCTGGTGCCGCTGGTGTCAGTGCCCGTCGTGGTGTCCGTGCCGGTGGTGCTGGGCTCGCGTGTGGCGCCCGAGTCCGACTTGCAGCCGGTACCCAGCGCGAGGAGGCCGGCGGAGAGGGACGCGAGGACGAGCTTCGTCTTGAGGAACTTCATGTGGTTTCTCCCAGTGAGGGGTTGAGGATTCCTGGCTGCTGCTGGTCGGGAACGTGAGCAGCCAAATCCGGGTGTGCAGGGGCCGCTTCTCCGGCTGCCTGCTCTTCGGGCGTCACTGGGAAGAAAACCCGGGGACGACTTGCCGGGTCGGCTTCGTCTATCAGGTACCGGAGTTGGGGCCCTCCAGCCGGGGGCGGTCATCACCGCGGGTGCCTCGAGCGCGGCGGCGCAGGGACTCGCGCCAGCCGGGGGCCAGGGCCTCGCACTCGGCGAGCGCGGCGGCGGCGTCCGGCGTGTGCACGTGCATGGCGTGGTTGGCGAAGGCGACGGTGAAGGCGGGGTAGGGGCGCTCGAGGAGCTCCAGGGCGTCGCCCTCCCGCACGGGGCCTTCTTCGAGGACGCGGAAGTACCAGCCGGTGCGGCCCGTCTCCTGGATGAGGAGCGACAAGTCCTTGCGTCCCCATCGGCGCGCGGGCTTCCAGCAGGGCTGGCGCGGCTGGGACACCTGCACGCGGGCGCCGCCCACGCGCAGCACGTCGCCGATGCAGACCGTGTCCTCCGCGCCGCCGGAGAGGACCCAGTTCTCACCGAAGGCACCCGCGCCCACGTCGGCGCGCTCCAGGCGCTCGCGCCAGAAGTCGTAGTGCGAGGCGGCGTAGGCGAGCACGGCCTTCTCCAGGCCGCCGTGGACCTTGAGGTCCGCCTGGCCGTCTCCAGCGAGTCCCGTGCGCGAGAGCCAGAGCGGGCCAGGCACGGCGTCCTTGAAGATGGCGCTCGTCCACGGCCGCTCCATGGGCGACGCGGCGCCGGCCGTGCCCAGCTCGCGGGGCAGGCCCACGCGCAGCGAGAGGATGCGGGGCGGGGTGGCGTTCATGCCCGCGGGACAAAGCAGGCGCGAGCGCGGGTGTCCAGCGGTGCGGAGGTCTTCCGTAGTGGACTTGCAGACGCATTGGGGGGCCACGCGCCAAGCCGTTCATACACATCTCTGCGTCATCTGCCCGACATGACCGGAAGAACGAGTGAACAGGGCACCAGAGTGGGACGTCACGACAGGGGCTTGAGGTTCTGTTCCTGGCCAGGCAACCCCACCAGCATGATTCTTTTGGGCATGGATGCTGCTAGCGTCCGGCGCATCCACGGACCCGTGGTTTTCTTCGAGTCATCATGCCGACCGAATCGCACGTCCTGACTGTATCGTCCCTCGAGGGCCTCACCGACCTGCCCATGGTCATGGCCTATGGCGACCTGGACGACCATCTGCGTCTGACGGTCCTACTTGCCGCGCAGCTCAGTGCGAAGGTGGAGCCGGGCCTCGTCGAAGTGTGCTTGGCCCGTGGCACACCGTGGCTCAAGAGGAAGAAGGCATTTCAGAACCTGCTTCGAGAGGCGCAAGCTCGCGCGGCCGCGCACTTTGTCTGCCTGGTGGACCCGGATGCCCTCGATATCGGCGAGGTGTTACCCGATGATCGATGGGATGATGCGACCTTCCTGCGCGAGCGGTCGGAGTTCTTTAGCCTGCTCCTGGATTCCTTCGCCGAGGGGGGCTGGCAGTTGGTCCGCCAGGAGCCGCGTCCATGGACTACGAGCAAGCTTGATAGCCGGGATGGCATCGTTGCGGAGACGCCGCGACCTCAACCATTTTCAGCAACCGCGGATGCGCGTCGTCTTGATGCGGCGTTGCAGCCCGTATCCGCAGCGGTGCGGCCTCTTCTTCAGGTCCTTGTCAGTCGTGGGAGACTGCATGCACGAGAGGCTGCGCGCATGTTGGAAGCCTCCACTGCACTCCAGATCGACGATCTTGTGCTGGAGATGGCATACGACGCGCTCAGCCCCGATGCCATCGATGCGGCCAAGCGTCTGGCCTTGCTCAGAGGCCCTCAGCATTGGAACGGAGTCGCAGGTCCATTTGAACAGCGTGACGACGTCACGTCGGTTCTGGAGGCAGGGCCCGCTGGGATTCCTCGTGCCGCCGTGCGGGAGTTGGTCGAGAATCGTTGGGTTGACGTGTTCACGGGGAAAGGTCAGCAGCTTCGGTTCTTGATGGCGAATGTGCTTCGGCGCTTTCTGCTTGCCCGCGCCGCCATCACCCATGCCGAGCGTCTAATCGAAGAACATCGCTGGCTTGCTTCCCGTGAGCCCGCAGACGTCAGCGAGGGCGTGGAGATACATCACCATGCGGTTGAGAGTATGGACCCTCAGCTTGCTCATGCCAGCGCCCGGTACTATGGCGCCGATCTGCGGCAGATTGCCTTCAACTTGAGTAAGAACGAAAATCAGCATCAGCAGGCTGCAGATGTCTATCGAATCATTGTCAATGAGTTCGATGCCGACGATGCCTACGCTTGGGAGTATCTCGGATTCAACCTGGCCTACTCATATGAAGGTAGAGAAATCCCCCCCGGCGTCCGCCAGGAAATCCGGAACGCATATATGCGAGCGAGCAAGCTCGACCCGGACAATCCCCTCTACAAAGGGCGTGAACTGGGATTCCGTGTGCGCATGGGGGAGCGCGTCAACACGGACTTCAAGCGGTACCTCCGGCGTTTTCGTGGCATGGGGCCCATGGCGCTCTCGTTCTTTTCCAAGCCCGTGCTCGAGCCCATGGAGTTCCATCAGCGCCATGCTCTGATTGATGAATGCAGGGCGGAGGACCTGATGCGCCTTCCCGAACTCCGGGAACTCTTCTGATGGCTTCAGCCCACGCGGCTCTCTTTGCGGGATTGCCAGCTCCTCAGCCCGGAGCGCTCACGGTCTACGTTTTTGGTCCCGGTTATGGTGAGTCGCAGGTTCTGGCTCTGCCGGATGGGAAGTGGTTGGTCGTGGATTGCTGTGTGCTCAACGGGGTCAACCTGCCCCTTGAGTTGCTCTGCCACTTCGGTGTCACGTCAATCGATTTGCTTGTCGTCACCCACCCTGACCTTGATCACTACAGGGGGCTTCCCGAACTGCTTCAACGCCTGCAGGTACTCAAGCTGTGGCGCTACCCTGCCTTCCAAACCATGAGGGAGTTGCTCAATTTGCTTGAGAAGGCAGCGCCTGACCCGCGCTTCCCAGAGATGATGAAAGCGCATGACGCGATGGCTCCTTTGATGAGGTCTGTCAAGGGCGAGGAGGTCTCCTACGGCCGGCGGTGGTGGCCCAGGGATGCGCCCTATCAAGTGCATTGCATCGCACCCTGCTCTGCGGAGAAGGCGTCCTGGTTCGAGTCTCTTTCGGAGTTCATCCGGCGGCTCCAGCGTGGAGGTCGGCTCACTGTCGAGGAGACACGCCGGTTCATGGAGCGGGGCAATGAACTCTCGTTGGCCCTCGTCATCTGGTGGAATCAGGTGGGCGTCCTGCTGGGGGGAGACGTCGAGAGTCCAAGCGCGAGTCATCGAGGCTGGAAGGCTGTTCTCGCCAATCTGGCCGAGGATGAAGACCTGGAGGATGGGGGACTGCGCCTGGTTCAAGACTTGCGCATCGTCAAGGTTTCCCACCACGGGTCGGAAGGAGCCTTCTGTGAGGAGGCCTGGGCTCAGCACGGAAAGACGAGGCCGGTGGAACTCGCTTTGGTGACGCGGTTCGACAGGGGAAGGAACCCGCCTCCCCAGACTGCGGGGCTCGACCCCCTGCGGCGCTTCGTGAGTAGGCTTGCCCTGACGTCAGAGCCTTCAGCAGGCTGGTCCGTCGTGACGGGGGCGGGTGGGGCCGTGTTGCGCACCCATCAGGGCCTGGTGCGGCGGCTTGTGTTGCATTGTCGTTCGGACCTCATCCTCCCGCTGGTATTGCCCTCTCGGCCCAAGCGGGATTGTTCGAGCGTCCAACGGTGGCCAGCCCCTGACAGAAAGGGCAGGCGTCCACGCAGGCCGGTGACGGTGAGCGTGGATGGGAGATTGTTCCGGGCAGCCGCGATGGTGCTGGATGCGGCGGCGCCCCGAAGCCCGCTCTCGGAGCGCCGCCTCGCTACGCTAGAAGCCCGTGCCGCCGTCGAGCACGGAGCCGCCCGCCGGAGGCTGGAACGTGCCGGTGCTGCCCGTGGAGTTCGGGCTCACCCCGGGCGTGGTGTAGCCGGAGCCGCCCGTGCCCACGCCCGCGTCCGTGCCCGTCATCGACGTGCCCGAGCCGCCCATGCCCGTCCCCGTCGAGCCCGGGGCCGTCGTGCTGGTGCCCGGCGGCGTGGTGTAGCCCGTCCCCGTCCCCGTCGTGCCCGGAGCCGTCGTGCTCCCCGTCGACGTGCCCGTGTTGGGGTCCTGCGTCGTGGTGCCGGTGGTGCCCGTGCCGGAGCCGCCAGTGCCGGTCCCCGTGCTCGTGCCAGTGCCCGTGCCCGGCGTCGCCTGCGCCAGCGTCACCGGCGCCTCCGTCGCGCTGCACGCAGTGCCCAGCACCAGGGTGCCCGCCAGCGCACCCGCCCACAACCCACCCCGCTTCGTGTGCTTCACCATTGCTGCCTCCCTTCGTGCGTGTGCGACCTTCAGTCCTTCATCCGTTTCAGCGCGTGTGCGTGGCGGGCTTCGAGCCCGGAGGCCCCGCCACCGCGGATTCCTTCTCCTGCGCCCGGCGCGCGCGGTGGCGCCGCAGCCTGCGCTCGGAGAGCACCAGCAGCAGCGCCGGGAAGGCCACCAGCATGATGAGCAGGTTGGTGGCGAAGCCCAGGTTGGCCAGCGCGCCAATGGAGTTGAGGCCGGGATGGTCCGCGAGGAAGAGGGCGCCGAAGCCCATGGCGCTCGTCAGCAGGCCCCCGCAGATGGCCCGTCCCGTCTCCGAATAGACAGCCACGAAGTCACTGCCCGGCGACGACAGGCGCGTGAGCAGGTGCACGCCCGCGTCCACCGTGGTGCCGATGAGCACCGGCATCACGAGGATGTTGAGGTAGTTGAACTTCGCGCCCAGCAGCGGCATCACCCCCAGCAGCGCAAGCAGCGACACCACCGTGGGCAGCAGGCACAGCACCGCCATGCGCAGTCCGCCCAGCGTGGCCCACATGGCCAGCAGCACCGCCAGCGTCGCGCCGCCGAGGATGAGCGGCCCCTCCCGCGTCACCATGTCGATGATGTCCGCCAGCACCATCGCCTCGCCGGCGATGGGGCTGCGCCGGGCGCCCTCGGGGTCCACGGCGCGCACCTCGCGCGCCAGCGCGCGGATGGCCTTCCCGTCCGACAGGCTCACCGACGGGTACACCATGACGAAGCCGCTCGCGCCGCCCTGCCGGCTCAGGAACTGCTGCCGCACACTGGCGGGCAAATCCTCCTGCGTGAAGGGCCGTGCCTGGGACGCGCGGCGCAACTCCGCGAGCTGCTCGCGCTGCTGCGGCGACAGGCGCTCCTCGGGCACGTCCTGGAGCAGCTCCGTCAGCCGTTGGAGCACGGCCTGCTTCGCCTGCTGGTCCGGCGGGACGAGCGACGACAGCGAGGCCACGAAGTCGATGGTGGAGTCCTTGCCATGCTCGCGCTGCGCCTCCTGGAGCGCGTGCACCATGGCCTGCTCCTGCTGGGGCGTGTCGGTGAGCACCACCAGCGGCGTCTGCGAGTAGCCGATGATGCGGTTCACCTCGCGGTCCAGCACGAAGGAGGGAAGGTCCTCGTCCCACAGTGATTGGAAGTCGAAGTCGAATCGCAGCCGGGGCACCTGCGTCAGCAGCGCCGCCAGCAGCACGCCCGACACGGCGGTGATGACCACGCGGTGCCGCACCAGCACCCGCCCCAGGGGGGAGTGGCGCGGCGCCGCCGCCGCGAGCCTGGGCCGCCACTTCCAGCGCGCGGCCAGGCCCATCAGCGCGGGCAGCACCAGCACGTAGGCCGCGACGAGCACCAGCATGCCCACGCCGGCGATGACGCCGAACTCACGGAACGCTCGGAAGCGCGAGGTGCCCAGCACGAAGAACGTCAGCGCCGCCACCAGCGCGGACACCAGCGCCGCGCCGCCCGTATGTGTGAAGGCCTCGCGCGTGGCCGCTTCCGAGGACTCGCCCTCGTTGCGCAGGTGCAGGTAGCGCCCGAGCAGGTGGATGCCGTGCTCGATGCCGAGGCCGCCCAGAATCGCTCCGAGGAAGCCGGTGAGCAGATTGACCTGCCCGTACACCCCCGCGACGAGCCCGTACGTCCACGCGAGGCCCACGCCCACCGGTGCCAGCACCAGCCCCACCGCGAGCGCGCTGCGGAAGTGGAAGAGCAGGTACAGCAGCATCAGCGTCGTGGCCACCGCGGACGACACCGCGATGTCGCGCGTAATCTGCGCCTGCTGGTCGATTTTCTTCTGGAACGTGCCGGTGATGTCGACGCGGAAGTCCTTGCCGTACCTCGACAGGTCCTGCGCGTTCAGCACCTCGCGCACCTCGCCGATGAGGCGGCGCGAGTACGCGAGGTCCGCGGAGGAGGTGTCCGGCTTGGCCAGCAGCACCACGCGGCGCGCTCGAGGGTCCAGGTAGTAGTCCCCCGTGTTGGAGGACAGCCGCTGCCCGGCGCTTCCGCCGTACTTCTTCTCCAGGTCGGAGAAGTCCAGCGACGGAGGCTCCTCGCCCAGCAGGTCCACGAAGAGCGGGTTGGCGCGCTGCTTCTCGTAGGTGATGCGCGCCTCCAGCCGGCGCTCGACCTCCTTCAGGTCTTCTTCAGACAGGAAGTAGAGCGCCCTGTCGCGGAAGAAGGCGCTGGGGCGCTTCACCTCCACGAAGCGGATGCCGGGCAGCGCCTCCAACTTCGGCGCCAGCTCGTCCGCGAAGCGCTGGAGGGACTCGGCGTCGCCTCCCTCGCCCACCACCGCCACCCAGCCGAGCGCACCGAAGCGCTGCTCCAGCGTGTGCAGGTCCTGCACGCTCTCGAACGACTTCGGCAGCAGGTCCGCCAGGTTGGAGTTGAGGTGGAGCTTGAGCGCGAAGACGCCGCTCACCGCGGCCAGCGCCACCGCCACGAGCAGGGCCAGCGCCGGGCGCCGGTGGTTGTAGGCGGCGACTGCGCCGACGGTGCGCTCCACACGCACCATCCACTTCCGCTCCCCCTGAGTAGGCGTCGTCGAGTCGGATTCCATCGCTCGCCAGGGCCCGCCGGCCGGGCCACCGGCCCACCCGGTGGCACGGAGGACGGTGCGGCTTCCCCTCCCCCGGGTGCCCGCTGGAGCGGACCCCATGTCGGGGGGCAACGTGCCCATCACCGGGAGGCGTTGCAGTCTGGCGTCGGCTGCCTGTCCGCTCCCCGGGTGGGCGGCACGGGCCCTGCCCATGGGCCGGATTCGGCCGTCTCAAGGGAGGCATGCACCCGTCTGAAAGATGCCGGATGGACAGTCGGGCATCCGCGCGGAGCCCTTGTTAGACAGGGCCGGTAATTCGTTTCCTAACTTTCCGCCTTCCGGCATAAACGCGTTGACTGGACGGTTTGCGCGTGCCCAAGGTGGGTGGCGTTTCGCCCAGTCAACACAGCGGGTGTCGCAACATGGATGAGAAGCGTTGGTCGGAGCGGTTCGAGGGGACGATTGGTCGCCTGGCCGCACGGAACCACCGGCGGCCTTTCCAGGCCCTGCTTTTGACGCTGGTTCTGACTGTTGCGGGCCTCTTCTTCGCGCGGACGCTGTCCCTGAATGCGGACTTCGTGGGGCTCCTGCCGAAGAACTTCCCGTCCGTGCAGGACATCGACAAGCTGCGCAAGCGCTTCGGTGGTCAGGGCAACGTGGTGGTGGTGGGCATGGGCGCGGAGCCCGAGGCCCTCAAGCGCTTCGCGGATGACATGGCTCCGAAGCTGGGTGAGCTGTCGGAGATCCGCTACGTGTCGTTCCAGCGGCCCAGCGCCTTCTTCAACGAGCACGCGCTGTACTACGTGGACCTCCCGGACCTGAAGACCATCCAGGAGCGCATCGACGCGCGCATCACGTGGGAGAAGGAGCAGGCCAACCCGCTCTTCGTGCGGCTGGATGACTCGCCTCCGCCGTCCGTGGACTTCTCCGACATCGAGCAGAAGTACACCGGCCGCGCCAACCAGCGCCTCTCCGGCCAGGGAGAGTTGTACTACCTGGACACGACGGAGCGCATGGTGGTGCTGATGGCGAAGCCCAAGGGCAGCGCCGCGGACCTGGACTACTCCAAGAAGGTCGTCACCCAGGTGGAGGACTTCCTGGCGAAGCAGGACCTGTCCAAGTACGGGCCGGGCTTCAAGACGGCGGTGACGGGCACCTTCAAGAAGAAGATTGACCAGCAGCGCGTCATCGTCAGCGACCTGGCGAGCGCGTCCACGTTGGCCATGGTGCTGCTGCTGCTCTACCTGGCCTTCCACTTCCGCAGCGCGCTGGCGGTGGGCCTCACCATGCTGCCGGTGATGGCGGGCCTGGCGTGGACCTACGGCTACGTGGGCCTGGCGTACGGGCAGGTGAATCTGCTGACGGGCTTTCTCGCGGCGGTGCTGGGCGGCCTGGGCGTGGAGCACGGCATCCACCTGCTGGGGCGCTACGGCACGCTGCGCGCGGAGGGCATGAACTCCGAGGCGGCGGTGCAGGAGTCCTTCCGGCACACGGGCTTCTCGGCGCTCATCTCCGCGCTGGTGGCGGCGCTGACGTTCCTCAGCCTGGCCATGTCCGAGTTCAGGGCGTTCCGCGAGTTCGGCGTGATTGCCGCGGTGGGTATGCTGGTGAGCGTGTTCTCGTACGTGCTCATCCTGCCGGCGCTGCTGGGGCTGGCGGCGCGCTTCGGCTGGACGCCGCGCATCCACGAGAGCTCGGCGGGTCCGCTGGGGCTGCTGGCGCGGTGGCTGCCGCGCTCGTACCGGGGCGTGCTGCTGGTGGTGGGCGCGGGCGTGCTGGTGCTGATGTCGCAGTCGTACCGGGTGTCGTTCAACTACGACTCGCGCTCGCTGGAGGACTACAAGCAGGCGTCGGCGGTGCTGGACCAGAAGGTGAACCACATCCTCGGCTACTCGCAGACGCCGGTGGTGGTGCTGACGGACTCGCTGGAGATGGAGCGCGAGGTGGTGCGCCAGCTCGAGGCGCGCAAGGCGGCGCGGGGCAAGGACTCCACCATCGACTTCGTGGGCGCGCTGGAGGACCTGGTGCCGCGCCAGCAGGAGGAGAAGCAGCAGGTGCTCCAGGCGATTGCGTCCAAGCTGGGCAAGCTGGACCCGGAGCGACTGCCGGCGGACACGCGCGCCACGCTGACCCGCGCGCTGCACATGGCGGGGGCGAAGCCCTTCACGCAGGCGGATTTGCCCACCAGCGTGCGCCACCAGTTCGAGAGCCTGGATGGGAGCACGGGCGGCGTGGTGCTGGTGTACGCGGGCGGCGTGAGCCTGTCGGACGGCGAGGGCACGCGGCGCTTCGCGAAGGAAGTGCGGGGCCTGCAGATGCCGGACGGCAGCCAGGTGTCGGCGGCGGGTGAGGCGCTCATCCTGGCGGACATCCTGGACATGGTGTCGCGCGAGGGCCCGCGCATCCTGGTGGCGGCGGTGCTGAGCGTGCTCGCGGCGATGTGGCTGACGCTGGGCAAGCTGCGCTCGGCGCTCATCTGCATGCTGCCGACGCTGCTGTCCGTCGTGGGGCTGGTGGGGCTGATGGCGGTGCTGGGTCTGCAGTTCAACTACCTGAACATCATGGTGCTGCCGGTGCTCATCGGCACCACGGTGGACGCGGGCGTGCACCTGATTCAGCGGCTGGGCGAGCCGGGCGCGGACTTCATCTCCGTGTATGGCGAGACGGGCCGTGCAATCACAGGCGGCCTGCTGACGAGCGCCATCGGCTTCGTGGCGCTGATTCTCGCGAAGCACCCGGGGCTGAACTCGATTGGTGATTTGGCCAACCTGGGGTTCGGCATCAACCTGGTCATCGTGCTGCTGGGCTTCCCGTCGCTGCTGCTGATGGTGGAGCGCTGGCGGCGCCGTCACGGCACCACGCCGGAAGCGCCCGAGCAGCCCGCTCCCGAGGCGTGAGCCGCTGGCCGGAGTCCCGGGTCCTGGCTATGAAGCACGGTGAGGCCGCCGCGGTCGAAGCGGCGGCCCTGTGTGAGACCGAGGTAGGGCCATGGCGCAGGGAATGATTCGGAAGGGCGGGCGGCGGTGGCTGGGCGTGCTGCTGCTGGCGGCCGTGTCCGCGTGCAGCCACGGGGACAAGAAGGACAAGTCGGGCGACGTGAAGTGCCCGGAGTCGAGGGACCTCACGTGCATCACCGGCGAGAGCTGTACCCTGGACCGCGAGCGCGGCTGCGAGGTGTGTCAGTGCTCCAAGGCGGACGCGCTCACGCCCACGGACAACCGGCGCCCCGAGGCGATGCAGCCGACCCGGTGGCAGTAGCGGCGGGTCCGGCTGCCCGTTGCGTCTAGCGGGCCTCGGCCGTCGTGCTGGACTCGGGCCGCTGGAAGGCGCCGTCCATGGCCATGGCGTCGTGGATGCGCGCGGCGATTTCGAACGAGTGCAGCCGCGCGGCGTGGTCGTAAATCTGTCCCGACATCATCAGCTCGTCCGCGCCGGTGCGCTGGATGAAGGCCTCCAGTCCACGGCGCACCGTGGTGGGCGAGCCGACGATGGTGCACGAGAAGATGTGCTCCAGGTACGCGCGCTCCGTCTCCGTCCAGCGGCCCTCCATGCTGTCCACGGGCGGCTGGAGCGGACCCGGCGTGCCGCGGTGCAGGTTGATGAAGGCCTGCTGCAGCGAGGTGACCAGCCGCTGCGCCTCCGCGTCCGTGTCCGCCGCGAAGACGTTGATGCCGAGCATGGCGTACGGCTTCTGCAGATGCGCGGACGGCTTGAACTGCGTCCGGTAGAGGTGCAGCGCCTGCATCATGTGGTCCGGCGCGAAGTGCGACGCGAAGGCGAAGGGCAGGCCGAGCGCCGCCGCGAGCTGCGCGCTGAAGAGGCTGGAGCCGAGGAGCCAGATGGGCACGCGCAGGCCCGCGCCCGGCACCGCGCGCACGGCCTGCTGGGGCGTGGCGGGCTCGAACCAGGCCTGCAGCTCCATGACGTCCTGGGGGAAGTTCTCCGAGCTGCTCATCAAGTCCCGGCGCAGGGCCCGCGCGGTGCGCTGGTCCGTGCCCGGGGCGCGGCCGAGGCCCAGGTCGATGCGGCCGGGAAAGAGGGACTCCAGCGTGCCGAACTGCTCGGCGATGACCAGCGGGGCGTGGTTGGGGAGCATGACGCCGCCCGCGCCCACGCGGATGGTGGAGGTGCCGCTGGCCACGTGGCAGATGACCACCGACGTCGCCGCGCTGGCGATGCCCGTCATGTTGTGGTGCTCGGCCAGCCAGTAGCGCTGGTAGCCCCATTTCTCCGCGTGGCGCGCCAGGTCCAGCGTGTTCCGGAGGGCCTGACCGGCGTCACTGCCCTGGGGGATGGGAGAGAGGTCGAGGACGGAAAAAGGAATCATGGCCGTTACCTTTTGGCTTCGAGCCCGCTCTCTAACACCGGTCACGGCCGCGCGCTGGCCGTTGTGGAGGCACTGCCCGCCGTTCCGGAAGGGGTGTCTCCCGCGAACATGGGCACCCGGCAGTCCCCCCGCGGGCGCTCAGCAGAGGAGCGAGTAGTCCGCCGGGCGGACGAGCAGCCGCCACCGGCCACCCTCCTGGAACAACAACCCGGTGACGACCTGGGCCTTCAGCCCCACCCGGACGAGATACAGCTCCTGCCCACCGGCCTGGAGGGTGGCGACCCATTCGGTGCTGGGCTTGCCGTAGTCGTCGACGCTGGTGATGAGGAGCTGCTGCTTCGCGTACAGGAGCGAGGCGGACGGGCAGACGAGACGGGTGAAGGGGGGCTGTCGCTCCTGGCGGCACTGCGCGAGCTCGATGGGAGGTGCGTAGAAGTCCGCGCCGAACTCGCGCTCCTCCAGCACGGCGGCCCCTTGCGTGCGAGGCGTCCACCGGAAGGCCTGTGGAGGCGGATTGTCGGCACTGGCGGGCTGCCGTTCGCCGACGGGCGTCTGGTACTCCTTCGAGGCCCACTGCCCCGCGGTGGGCGCGGGCTCGGGCGAGATGGCGGCCGGAGCGAGCAGCTTCCCCTCGATGCGGCCCGGCAGGGCGGCGAGCCCCTCACCGACGTCCCCGGTGCCGGGCTCCTGCTTGTAGACGCCCACGGCGTGGCACACAGACACCTCACAGAGGTTGACGCAGACGGGCTCGACCTTCTGGAGCCGGGCCGTGGCGAGCCCCTTCTTCCCGACGAGCGTCATCACGCCGAGCCGCGACTTCACGTCCTTCGGCGCCTTCTCGCCGAAGACGACGCGGAACGTGCGGCCGTGCTGGTCCTCCAGGGAATAGGGGGCGGTCCATTGCTCGGAAGCAGAGGCCCCGAGCGAGGCGAGCATGAGTCCGAGCATCAGGGCGTTGCGCATGGCTTCCTCCTGCCGTCTGTCCCCGGATGTTGCAAGGGCTGTTCCCATGCGAGGGAAGGCGCCCCGTGGCTGGAAGGCCACGCGGCCCGTCCGGCCGTGAATGGAGGCCTCGCGCGCAGGGGCGGTCGTGGCCGTGGAGCCGCGTGGCCTGCCCGTGGCCCGCTCGCGCGCCGTGCCGGCCCTTACCCCGCGGCTTCAGGCCGCAATGGGGGCCGGACCCGCGAATGCGCCGATTCCGCCCGAAGCCACGCCCTCCCGCGAGGAACTCCCCGCGCGTAGCAATTGCTCCATGGCGTTTCGGGACGCGGGCCGGACAGGCCAGCGCCCGAAGGGACTTTGGAGGACGGACGCGACATGGACGCAACGAAGGTAGTGGACGTGGTGATTGTGGGTGGCGGCCCGGCGGGCCTGAGCGCGGCGCTGATACTGGGCCGCGCGCGCAAGAAGGTGCTCCTGTGCGACGCGGGTCCGCCCCGCAACGCGGCGGCCGAGCACATCCAGGGCTTCGTCACCCACGACGGCACTCCGCCGAAGGAGTTCCGCCGCATCGGCCGCGAGCAGCTCAAGCCCTACGACGTCGAAGTACGCGACGGAGTGCGCATCACCGGCATCGAGCGCATCGGCCCTCGCTTCCGCGTGCTCATGGACGACGGCAGGGCGGTGGATACGCGGCGCGTGGTGCTCGCCACGGGCATGGTGGACGTGCTGCCGGACGTGCCCGGCTACAAGGAGCTGTGGGGCAAGGCCATCTTCCAGTGTCCCTACTGCCACGGCTGGGAAATCCGTGACGGCGCGTGGGGTGTGCTCGCCACGTCGGAGATGATGCTCGACTTCACCCTGTTCGTGACGGGGTGGACGCGCGACGTGGTGGTCTTCACCGAGGGCGCCTTTCCGGTGTCCGCGGAGAAGCGGGCGCAGCTGGAGCGGGCGGGTGTCCGTCTCGAGGAGCGACGCATCCGCCGTTATGTACCCACGGCGTATGGAGACGCGCTGGAGGCGGTGGAGCTGGAGGACGGCACGCGGGTGCCGCGCGAGTTCATCTTCACCCGGCCGCCGCAGCGGCAGGTGGAGCTCGTGCAGCGGCTGGGGCTCGCGCTGGATGAGATGGGCTTCGTCAAGGTGAACGAGAGCCAGGAGACGTCCGTCCCCGGCATCCACGCGGGTGGTGACCTCACGACGATGATGCAGGGCGCATTGGTGGCCGCATCCCAGGGCGCGATGGCGGCCTACAGGATGACGCACGCCATGAACATGGAAGCCGCGGGCGTCGCTCATGGGTGAAGTGGTTGAGCTGCGCGCGGCGGCTGGCTACGAATGCCGTATGCCCTCCGAGCCGCACCCGACGAAACATGCCCACCCGCCGTCGCGGCGGGAGTTCGAGGAGAAGCGGCTCCCCGTCCTGGTGGAGCGGCTGCAGGTCCGCTCCCCCGTCTCCCGAGGGCCCTCGGCCGTCCACGCGTACGCCGTCGTCATCCTGGTGACGCGAGGCCAGTCCCAGGTGAAGCACGCGGGCCAGTGGATGCTGCGCGCTGGCGACGTGCATCTCATTCCTCCGGGGGACCCGCATCGCATGGGCGTGTCGGACGCGGAGGGCTGGGGACTCGGCTTCCACCCGGAGGTATTGGGAGGGCCGGAAGGGGAGGGGGCCTCGCTGCTCGCGCCCTGGCTGCGGGTGCGCCAGGGCTGTCATCCCGTGCTGCAACCCACGCAGGCACAGCGGCGCCGGTTGCTCCGGTGGATGCGACTGCTGCACGACGAGGTGTCGAGAGCGGAGCGAGGCAGCGACGCGGCAGTGCTGTCATTGCTGCGACTGGTGCTCATCGAGTTGGAGCGTATGTCTTTGCCCGCGGCCGTGCCCGAAGCACCGTCGGTGGGCCTGAGCCGCAAGGTGCTCACGTACATCGAGACCCACTGTGTCGAGCCGCTGTCGCTGGCGAAGGTGGCGAAGGCGGTGGAGCGCTCGCCGGCGCACGTGGCGGGAGTGGTGCGGCAGGAGACGGGCCGCACCGTGGGCGAGTGGATTCTCGAGTGCCGCATGGCCGAGGCCCGACGCCGCCTGCGCGTCACCGACGAGCGCGTGGACATCATCGCCGAGCGCGTGGGCTACGCGGACGTGACGCACTTCATCCGCCAGTTCCGTCGCGTGCACGGTGTGACTCCGGCCGCGTGGAGGCGCCGGGTGATGGCCACAGCGCCCTGATGCACCGCAGCTCGGCGGTGGAGGTCATTTCACACGAACAGCCCCAGCGCATGCAGGTTCGTGGGGGCCAGCGCGGCACGGTGAAGGACGAATCACCGATTCATCGATGCGCTTTCAGGGCTGGACCGCTCGCGGCGCAGTCGTCCCCTGGCGGGCAGGCCGTGCCCCGCTCAACCACAGCGCCACGGCGCTCATGGCGAGGAGCCCTCCGCCGAGCCGGGCCCCGTAACTGCCCGGCCACACGCTGCCCAGCCCCACCAGCGCGGCCATCATGCCGAAGCCGACCAGCGCGCTGCTGTTGCCCAGGTTGTTGAAGGCCGCGAGCCACTCGGGCTCTCCGGCCGCGGCGCGCGTGGTGACATGCTCACGGAAGGCCAGCATGAACAGGGCGAAGGCAACGCCCAGCACCACGCCAGCGCTGAACAGCACCGGCGTGGCCCCGGCAGCCTCCGTCCCCACGAGCGCGCCCGCGAGCGCCATCACCACCGGCGCCACCCGCATCCAGCGAAGCGCGAGCCCCTCGCGAGTGAACAGGCCGACGACCACCGTGCTCACGATGGCGCTCGCGTACACCGTGGCTATCAACGCGCTGCCCATCACGGTGGCATCGGTCCGGCCGTGATGGTCCCGGAGCACGTACACCGCGCTGCTCGCGAGCAGGAAGTACGCGCCATAGATGGCGAGCGCGCTCCCCCACACCGCGCGCCCGCTTCGTGAGAGCGGTCGAGGCGCGTCGGCGGGCCGAGGCTCCCCTCCCACTCTCCCCACCGCCCGGCAGGCGACGAGCGCGAGGGCTCCGAGGACCGCCAGCGCACCTCCGTTCCACCAGGCCGCCCGCTCCGGGGTCGCGCCCGCGCTGGCGGCGCCCAGCCACAACGGCCCGAGCAACATCCCACCGAAGCGCAGGGCACTGCCGAGCTGGTCGTTCCTCGTCCGCGCGGCCCCCGCGAGCGCCGTGGCGCGGCGGTCCAGTTCCTGGGTTACGTAGTTCGCCACGGCCCGCACGCCCACGTGCGCGGCGGTGTACAGCCACACCCCTCGCGCGCCGAGCACCACCGCGCTCAGCGCCAGCATGACCAGCACCAGCAGGCTCCCGACGCGCGCGCCGCTTCCGAGGAAGCCGAAGCGTCTGGAGAGGCGTACCCCCGCGATGGAGGCGACAGTCCCCGCCAGGAGGCAGCCCGCGAGCCACCGCTCCTTCGCCTCGGGCGCGTGAGCCGCGAAGAAGGCCTGGGCGTGTACGTTCACCAGGCCGGAGAGGAGGAACGCGGTGAGCAGCAGCGCCCCGTTGCGGCGCAGCAGCGTCACCACCATCGCACCGCGGAGGCCACGGTCGCCACGGGCACCAGCACCCAGAGCAGCCGGGTGTGCCAGCCGCTCTTCGGAATCGTGAAGCCGTGAATCATCCCGAGCGCCGCCACCGCGAGATAGCCGCCCACCAGCGCGCTGCGCGGCCACTCCGGAAGCCCCGCCACACACGCCGCCACCAGGTAGAAGACCGCCGCTCCGTGGGCCGTGGGCAGACCCTGGAAGCACTCGCGCCCGTCCACCACCAGCGTGCCCGTCTCCATGAAGCGCGCCAGCCGCCACACCCCCGTGAGCGAGTAGGCCACGAGGGCCACCGTCCACACTCCACCGACTCCCATCGCGTGGGCGAGCATCGGCGGGACGAGGCAGAACGACACGGCGTCGGCGAGCGAGTCGAGGAAGCCTCCGAAGGCGCTGACCTGCTTCAGCCTCCGCGCGACCTGGCCATCGAACACGTCGCAGGGAAGGGCCAGGGCGCCACAGATGAACGCGGCTCCGAGCCGGCCCGTCATCGCGAGGTGACACGCCAGCGTGCCGAGCACCACCGACAGGCTGGTGACGAGGCTGGCCGCGTTGAGCTGCTCGAACACGGGGAAGCTCTTCATTCGGGGACGACCTCCGGCGCGGGCGCGTCCACGTGGAAGCGGATGGCCTTGGCAATGGCCGTGGAGAACGGCTCCTGGAAATACGGCAGCCCGCGCCGCTCACAGAAGGCGCGGACGATGGGCGCGGCCCGCCGGAGTTGGTGGCGCGGCAGGTCGGGGAACAGGTGGTGCTCGAGCTGGTTCTCCAGCCCGCCGAAGACGAAGCGCGCCCAGGCGCCGCCCGTGTAGTTGCGGCAGGTGCGAATCTGCAGCTCCGCGAAGGTGAGCGTGCTCGCCTCGGCCTCGGTGAAGGACTCGAGGTCGTAGTGGTTCCCGGCGAAGGCGGTGTTCAGGTACAGCATGCCGATGCAGGTGTGGGCCAGGAAGAGCGGCACCGCCCACGGGCCGAAGAGCAGCGCGAAGCCAGCGATTTGCGACGTGAAGCCGGACACCACCAGGCACAGCTCGGGCAGGAAGCGCTCCCGGTGGTAGCGGTGGCAGTAGAAGCCGTCCCGCAGGCCGAGCAGCAGCAACGACTTGGGCAGGTACCTCCCGCGGAAGCGCGAGAGCAGCAGCAGGTTGGCCGCGGCGCTCCAGAAGCGGGTGAAGCGGCGCTCCGTGTCCCACCGCTCCGACTGGTCTCCGTCGACGCCGCGCACGTTGGGCGCCGCGTGGTGCCGGTCGTGGCCATGGCGCCAGCCCGAGACGAACTCGCCCATGATGCCCGCCGTCAGGGCCGCGAAGACGCGGTTGGCACGGCGCGAGCGGAACGTGCCTCCGTGCGCCGCGTCGTGCATCAGCCAGCCCAGCCGGTAGAACAGCAGGCTCCCGAGCACGAACAGCGGCACCGCGGCCCACGCGGCCACGTGGGTGCTGGTCCAGAACAGCGCCGCCGCGCAGACCAGATGGAGGGGAAGACTCACCACCGAGCGCCACGGCGCGTAGGCGTAGCAGCCCGCGGCGCGCACCTCGCGCTTGAGCTCGGCATAGTCCGTGGAGGCTCTCAGCCGAACCATGCGTGCACCGCCGTGAAGAAGAGAGGCGCCGTGAGGATGAGGCTGTCGCACCGGTCCAGCAGCCCGCCCTGCCCCGGCAGCGCCGTGCCCAGGTCCTTGATGCCGACCTCTCGCTTGAGCCCGGACACCGTCAAATCTCCCAGCAGCCCGAGCCCCGAGAGCGCCGCACCCAGCAGCGCGCCCTGCGCGTGCGTGAAGGGCGTCACCGAGGGAGCCGCCAGTCCCGCCACGAGCGCGGAGATGGCCATTCCGCCGAACAGCCCCTCCCAGGTCTTCTTCGGTGACAGCGTCGGCGCGAGCTTGTGACGCCCGAGCGCCTTCCCACTCACGTACTGCCCCGCGTCGCTCGTCATCACCGAGAGGAGGAGCAGCAGCACGAAGCCCGCCGCCCCCGAGGGGCCGGGCAGCGGCCCGTGGAAGAAGAGCCAGGGCACGTGCCCGAGCGAGAACACCGTCCACACCACCCCGAGCTGCACCCGGGCCGCGCGCGCGATGGGCCGCTCGCCGCCGAGGCGCAGCGACGCGAGCGGCAGGATTCCGAACGTCCAGAACAGCCACAGTCCCGACACGAGGCGAGCATCACCCGTGGCGATGGCTCCGAAGTGCAGCGGCACCGTCACGTACGCGAGGGCGTCGAGGCGTGAGTCCCGCTCCGGGCCCTGCGTGCGCAGGTACTCGCGCAGGGTCCACCCACTGGTCAGCGCGAAGACGCCCAGCGTCGCCCACGCCCCCAGCGCCACGCACAGCCCGCCCGCGAGCGCCGGAGGCCACCAGGAGTTGATGGCCTGCCGGATGGGCTTCGCCTCGGGACGCCTCAGCCGGGGATGCGCGAACGAGACGGCGCTGCAGACGAGGATGAAGCCGTAGATCCGGCCGAGCACCAGGAAGAGCGCTGTCGGCGCGAGGGAAAGGAGCATGGGAGCGCGCAATGTCGACAAGTCGATGGTCGAAATTACGCCCATGCTGGTATTTTACAATATTGACGCCAGGGAAATACTGTGGGTGCGCGCCGCGCCGCGAAGCACCGAGGGGCGCCTGCCCAGATGGCGAATGCCCGGCTGACGCTGAACGCGGCGCCGCTGGCTCACGAGACCTGGGACTACTGAGCGGCCCTGCGGCGGAAAGCTACGCCGCCCGCCCAGGCTTCCTCGCGGCCCACGCAGTGACGAAGTCCGCGAGCCCGCCGAGTTGTCTGTCATTCAGCGTGGCCTGCCACCGCGCCTTGCGCAGCTCTCGGTACGCCACGGGCGCATCCCAGCCGCGCGCCACCATGACGGCCAGGCCCATCAGCGGCCCACGGCCCACGCCGTGCTCGCAGTGCGTGAACAGGTGCCCGCCCTGCTCCAGCCGGGGCAGTGCCCACTCCACCCCGCGCATCAACTGCTCCACCGATGGCGGATAGCGGTCCGTCACCGGCAGGTGCAGCAACTCAATCCCCAGCGCCGCCAGCGCCTGCGCGTCGTCACAGCGCTCCGCGCGCAAATCAATCACCGCGGTGATGCCCAGCGCCTTCAGCTCCGCGTAGCGCGAGCGAGGCACGCCACCACCCACGTGCAGCCAGTCATTCACGCGCGACAGGTTCAGTCCCTGCCCGGGCAGCTTCGTCGTCCACTCCACGCACCGCGCCACCGAGCGCAGCACCTGCTTGCGAACCCAGCCCTTCACGCCCGGCACATGGTGAACGTCGCGCAACAGCGACACGCTCACTGGTCACCCTCGAGCGTCACTTCCATCAGCCCCGCCACCGGCGGCTTCCCCGCGCGCTCCAGCACCGCGCGGTGCAGGTACGTCACCGGCGAGCCCACCACCGGCTTCACCAGCCCGGCCAGCATGCCCAAGTCCTCCACCGGCGCGTTGCGCTGCAACAGCTGCGTGGAGCGCAGCACCATCGCCGCGCCGCCGTCGCTGAACACCTCCACCTTCCACACGCTCCGCTCCTTCGCGCCATCCCGGCTGAGCGTGAAGTACTCCAGAGGGCGCGGCGTGCCGCCCTCTTCCCACTCGTACACGGGGCCGAACTCACCGTCCTGCCCCTCGCGCGCCAGCAGCACCAGTCGCTCACCCCCGCGCAGCGCGCGGAAGCGCACCCAGCGCTTGGCCAGCTTCGCCGGGGCAATGGTGGAGCGCGTGTGGTCCGCGTAGCCGCCACCCGAGTACGTCGCCTCCACGCCCTTGGGACGCTGCACCGTCGCTCGCAGCGGGCTGAACGCCAGCGTCACCTCGTGGCGGTAGCGCGCGCTGCCCACCTCCACGTCCGAGCCCTCGGGGGAGCGCGGCTGCACCGGCGCCTGGTACTCCAGCACCACGCGTCCACCATCCAGCGGCGCGTCCACCCGCGTGAAGCCACCCGCCGAGCGCGCCGTGCACGCCCCCACCTGCAGCGTGCCGCTGGTGGCGTCGTAGCTCCACTCCTTCTCGCCGACCTTCTTCTGCGGCGTCCAGGCCTTCTGGCCGGGCTGCAGCACCGAGGCCCGGCAGATGCCATGCCGCGAGCCCGGGCCCAGGTTCGTTATCGACAGCTGCACCAGCACGAAGGTGCCATCCTCCAGGTCGCCGATGAAGGTGAAGCTCTCCCCGTAGTTGTCGAGGGGGGAGGGCGTCGGCTCCAGCGCCGCGCCCGCCTCGGCCACCGAGGGCCGCGCGAGCACGCCGAGGAGCACTGCCACCATCAGGACCTGGAGAAAGGCTTTACGCAGCATGCGGGCGCTGCTCCATGAGGGCATCCGTCGACGCGTTGTCGTTGAAGACATAATCGCGCTGCAGGGGCAGGTTCCACGCGAAGTAGACCACGCCACGAACAAGCCACCAACCCAACGCGTAAGGCAGTTGCGGATGCAACGTGAACAGCGCTACGCCGCCCGCGTTGAGCAGCGCGCTCGTCCCGCTCACAATCGCGTAGCGCGCCATCTGCCGCGCCACCGCGCCGGTGCTCCTGAAGGTGAACACGCGGTTGAGCGAGTAGTTCACCACCGCGCCCAGCACGGAGCCCACCACCGTGGCCCAGGCGGGCAGCAGGCCCACCCACTCCACCAGCACCAGCACCAGCGCGAAGTCCGCCGCCGTGGCCAGCGCGCCCGCCAGCGCGTTGAGGCCCAGAATCGCCTTCTCCGAGCGCGCCTCCTGCCGCTTCGGCGCCAGCGCCTTCACCAGGTTCCGGAAGCGGGTGATGGCCGTGTAGTTGCTCATGATGGACACGAACACCAGGCCCACCACCGCCAGCCAGTGCATGGGGTGCTTCTCTTCCGGCCAGAAGATGGCCTCCAGAATCGGCGACAGCGCCGTGCCCACGCCCAGGAAGAGCACACGCTCCAGCCGCTGCATCGCGCCGTCACGGACGCTGACGCCCAGGCCCTCGCCCTTGGCGCGCACGTACGGCACCAGCGACGAGCCCAGGAGCGCCAGCAGCGCGGGCAGCAGCACCCACGTGTCCCGGTAGTACCAGGCCAGGCCCATCAGCATCGCCGAGTCGACGTACCGGTCCAGCACCGAGTCCAGCGCCGCGCCGGCCGGGTTGGCCTCCTTGCGCGTGCGGGCGATGCGGCCATCCATGACGTCCAGGATGCCGGCGAAGAGGAACAGCCAGCCGCCCAGCGCGAAGCGGCCCGCCGCCAGCGCCACGCCGGCGGAGATGCCCAGCAGGCCCGACAGCATGGACAGCGCGTTGGCCGGCAGCCCCGAGCGCAACAGCAGCGCCCACAGGGGCTGGATGACCCAGAAGAAGTAGTGCCGGAGGAAGAAGCCCACCAGCACCGTGGAGCCACGCTTCAGCGTCTCCTCGTCGCGAGGGATGCCCTTGAAGGCGCAGCGCACACAGAAGAGCAGCAGCCCTCCGAGGAAGTAGGCACAGGCCAGAATGGCGGGGGCCAGCGCCGTCCAGATGCGTGCCGACGGAGACAGGTTTCCGGTCAGCCAGGCCATCAGGTTCTCAAGCACGGGTGTCTCCTCTGGAAGTCGTCAAAGGCACGGGCACCGGCACCGGGGCCGTGCGGCGTGCGAATACCGCTTCCACCACCAGGAAGGTCGCGAGCGCCACCGTCAGGCCCGCGAGCACGTCCAGGATGTAGTGGTGCGTCAGGTAGATGGCGGAGAAGGCGACGAGCGCGGAGAACAGCACCGCCGGCACGCGCCATGTCCAGCCCTTGTGCCACAGGAACAGCGCCATCATGAACGGGTAGGCCGCATGCAGTGACGGCATGGCCCCGAACACGTTGGTGTTTCGCGAATAGAAGCTGGAGAAGTAGTGGATGCCCAGCAGTGCATCGAAGCGCGCCGTGCCCGCCGGGCTGGGCAGGGCGTGCAGGTCCGCGGGGCCGGGGCCGTACTTCAGGACGTACCAGGGCGGCGCCGCCGGATAGACGAGGTAGATGACCACGCCGATGGCGTTCACCAGCAGGAAGGCCCAGCACACCTTCTGGAAGCGCGCGTCGTCCTTCTTCACGAAGAAGAAGATGGCCACGGCGAAGACTTCGTACAGGTAGGCCGCGTACGCGAAGCCACACAGAAGGTCCAATACAGGACTGAAGCGCGTGGACCACCACTCGGGCCAGTGGGTGCCTCCGGGAGCGGGGAAGAGCTGACGCTCCAACTCCCACAAATCTCCCGTGTGGATGGTGCCACGGACGAACAGCCAGAGCCCCTGGCTGTCCAGCAGCATACCGGTCAGCCATAGCGGGAACCCGCCTGCCAGGAAGCGCCGCGTCCGGGGGCCTGCCCAGGCCACACCCATCAGCAGCACGTCGGCGGCGACGTGGTCCCACCGGATCCGGCCGGTGGCTGCCACCAGCACCACGTGGCCCGTCGCCATGAAGGTGACGAGCCACGTGAGTGGCGTGGCTCTACTTGGCGAGCGGGAGGTCATCCCCGTAGTAGTCGAGTCCGAGGTGGGTGATGGGCTCTTCGCCAGCGACGACGCGCAGCGTGTTCTTCAGCTTGGTGAGCTGGATGAACAGGTCGTGCTCCACCGGGAGGCCCGGCTGCGCCATGGGGCTCTTGAAGTAGAAGGACATCCACTCCTGGATGCCGCGCCACTCCAGCCGCTTCGCCAGGTCCAGGAACAGCGCGATGTCCAGGACGAGCGGCGCCGCGAGGATGGAGTCGCGGCAGAGGAAGTTGACCTTGATCTGCATCGGGTAGCCGAGCCACCCGGTGATGTCGATGTTGTCCCAACCCTCCTTCGCGTCGCCGCGGGGCGGGTAGTAGTGGATGGACACCTTGTGCGAGTACTTCTTGTAGAGGTCCGGGTAGACCTCCGGCTGGAGGATGGTGTCCAGCACGCTCGACTTGGTGACTTCCTTGGCCTTGAAGGCCGCGGGGTCATCGAGCACCTCGCCGTCGCGGTTGCCGAGGATGTTGGTGGAGAACCAGCCATCGAGGCCCAGCATGCGCGCCTTGAGGGCGGGGGCGATGACCGTCTTCATCATCGTCTGGCCGCTCTTGAGGTCACGGCCGGCGACGGGGATGCCCTCCTGCTTCGCGAGCTCCTGCAGTGCGGGCGTGTCCACGCTGGCGTTGGGCGTGGCGTTGGCGAAGGGCACGCCCTCCTTCAGCGCCGCGTAGGTGTAGAGCGCGGTGGGGTTGATGTCCGGGCTGTTCTCGTCGAGCGCCTTCTCGAAGGCGGCCAGCGACTTGAAGGCCTCGGGCAGCGGGCGGAAGGTCTCCACGCTGCTGCACACCACCATGACGGCGCGCTTGGCGTTGAGCTCCTTCTTGAAGTCGCGGATGTCCTGGCGCAGCGCCTCGATGCTCTCGCGGTGCGTCTTGGTGGACTTGGTGTGGTTCGCCTCGATGCGGCGGACGAACTCGGCGTCGTGCACGCCCTTCTTCGGCTTGATGGACTGGAGGAAGGGCTTCACCTGCTCCAGGTGCTTGTCGTTGAGCACGCCGGAGCGCACCGCCACCTGGTACGCGTCCTCGCTGATGATGTCCCACGCGCCGAACGCGATGTCGTTCAGCTCGGCCAGCGGCACCAGCTCGTTGAGCTTCACGGTGCGGCCGTCGGTCCGCTTGCCGAGGCGCGCGGTGCCCATCTGCGTCAGCGAGCCGATGGGGAGGCCCTTGCCCTGACGCGCCAGTTCGACACCGGCCATCAGCGTCGTGGAGACCGCCCCCAGGCCCGGCACCAGAACCGCCAGCTTGCCCTCGGGCTTCGTGACCTTCCTCTTGTTTTCCATCTTGAAGTTCCTTCGAAGGGCGGAAACCGGACCGCCCCGCTAGACGTATTCGAGTCCGCCGTATGCGATGCCTTCGGCACGATACCTATGGGGCATGCGGAAAATCTCGAAAGCGGATGGTTGATACTCTAAAGCGTTGTTGACCGCAACGTCATGTGGTCGGCGCGCTCGTTACCACGCCGAGCGCCCTGTGAATGGATCAGCCCGGGGCTGCCTACAAGGCAGGCCGAACGGGGCTGTCAGAGAAACACCACGACGTTTTCCGGATGACACCCACTCGACCATACCCGGGCAAGCGGGTCAGGGTCGGAGATGACCCGGGCTGTGTGCGGCGCACTGAGGGGTGCGGACGGCGGTGGGTGTGGGAATGACCTACAGGGGTGCGGACAGCGCCGGCGCGGGCGGGCCCGGCGGGCCCTGCTATGGCGCCCGCGCTTGCCGGGCGCAACCGGAATTCTTGGAAGAAGAGACGACCCCGGGGCAGGGGGCCGTCCCTTCCTTATATAGAGGATGTATCCGGCGCTCAGTGCGGGAGCGGGGCGTCACCCAGGTCGAGCTTCTGGTTGTCGCCGGGCTTGTACGTCTCGCCCGTGAGGGCGGCCTTCACCATGCCGGCGAGCTGCACCATGCGGCTGCTGGGCGTGTCCCAGTACTCGGCGCGCTCCACGCGCACGCAGAGGAGGGCGAGCTCTGGATCATCGAGTCCGTTGGGGAACCAGGCCTTGAGGGTGGGGTTCCACAGCTCGCGGGCCTTCTCCTTGTCGCGCACGAGGCGGCAGCGGCCGCTGACGGAGACGTAGCGCTCGCGGGAGGGGTCCGCGTACGAGAGATTCACATGGTGGTCGTGCTCCACCTCGTCCACCTTGTGAGAGTGCTCGCGGGTGAAGAACCACAGCTCGCCGTCGAAGTCCCTGTCATGGGTCCACATGGGGCGGCTGCGCAGCGAGCCGTCCTCCTCCACGGTGGTCATCATCGCGACCTTGATGCCCTTGATGAGGTCTCCGAAGTGTTGGACGACCTCGTGCGTGTCCTTCTTCTTGCTCGCCATGGCGGTGCTCCTCCCTGGGCGCTCAAGGTAGGTCGCGCGGAGGGCGGCGAGCATGGAGGGGCCGGTTGCTCGGCGCCAGGGCAGGCAGGCGGTGTGGTAGTGGGCTTGCCGGGCCCGGCGGGTTGGGCCGGCGCGCACGCGCGAAACGCGAGGGTTTGACGGATGCTGAAGACGGCGTGGAACGAGTGGAGCCTCAAGGCGCTGCAATTGGAGACGGCGCTGCTGGCGCTGGAGGAAATCGAGCTGCCGGAGGAGATGCACGCGCTCCAGGACGCGGCGGAGGAGAAGGTGCTGGAGCTGGCGCGCGCGTGGAAGGCGAAGCAGCCGGCGAAGGAGCCGCGCAAGTGGGAGCGGCAGACGCTGCAGTCCGGCACGCCGCGCGACGCGGAGCTGAAGGAGCTGGTCGCGGGCTTCCGCGAGGACAGCAAGGAGTGGACGCTGCTTCGCGCCACCAGTGACAAGCAGGAGGTGGTGGAGACGGTGGTGTCCGAGGGCCGCGCGTGCATGGCCGCGGGCGGCGAGTACTACCTGGGGCAGTGGGACGCGAAGGACTCCGTGTTGGAGGTGGGCCGCGACGACGACGCGGGCGAGCCGGGCACGGGGCTGGTGCTGGAGCCCACGGGCGAGCTCCAGTACACGCCGGACCCGGAGCTGTAGCGCCTCAGCCCTCGAGGACGCGGGCCATGCGGGCGCGCTGCTTCTCGTCGGGGAGGCGGCCGAAGCCGGCGCGCAGGTTGTCGGCGACGTGCTCCGGGCTGCTCGTGGCGGGAAGCGGGCAGTGCACGGCGGGGTGGCCGAGGATGAACTTGAGGAAGAACTGCGCCCAGGTGGTGCAGTCGAACTCCGAGGCCCACTCCGGCACGGGCTTGCCGCGCACGCGCCGGAAGAGGTCGCCGGAGGCGAAGGGCTGCATGACGAGGACCGCCACGCCGTGCTCGGCCGCGGCGGGCAGGAGGCGCGCCTCCGCGTCGCGCTGCGCGAGCGAGTAGGGGAGCTGCACGAAGTCCAGCTTCTCCTCGCGGATGAAGCGCTCCAGGTCGTCGAAGGCGCTGCGCGAGTAGTGGGTGACGCCGACGTAGCGGATGCGGCCCTGCGCCTTCCACTCGCGCAGCATGGGCAGCTGCGTGCGCCAGTCCACGAGGTTGTGGACCTGCATCAGGTCCATGCGGCCCTTGCCCATGCGCTGGATGGAGTTGCGCAGTCCCGCGAGTCCCTCGGCCTTGCCGGTGGTCCACACCTTGGAGGCGAGGAAGGGCGTCTTCAGCTCGCCGAGCGTCTCGAGCAACTCACCCGTGACGGCCTCCGCGCGGCCGTACATGGGCGAGGAGTCGATGAGGCGCGCGCCCGAGGCGAGAAAGCGGCGGAGGACTTCCGCGAGCGGCTCGCGCTCGGCGGGGGTGTTGCCTGCGTCGAACGTCTGCCAGGTGCCGAGTCCGATGACGGGCAGCGCTTCGCCCGTGCTGGGGATGGGGCGGGTGAGCATGGCTTCTCCTCGGGTGGTGGATTTCACGGGTGCGGGAGTGCTGGGCTTCGCGGGTGCGGGAGCGCCGGATTGCGCGGAGGCGCCAGGCTTCGCTGGCGGTGGTGGCTGAGCGGTCTGCGCGGTGGCGATGGACGGGAGCAGCAGGCCACCGAGGCTCGCGGCGAGCAGCTCGCGGCGGGTCGTCGTGGACGAGCGGGGTTGAGCCGGTTCGGAGCGCATGGAGCGAATCTACTGTCGGGCCTCGCGGCGCGGCGCGGCCCGCGAGCGGGGGGATGGACAGGCGACAGTTCCCTCCTCGGTGGCGGTGCTGGAAACGGCCCGGTGACAGCTTTTCGCGGTGCCGGTGTTCCCTTCCGTGAGCGGGGCGGCAACGTCCCCCGATGAATCTCTTTGTGTGGCCCCGGAGCCCGCGCGGTGCGGGCCGGGCCGCTCTCGGAACAGTCCAGGAAGGTCCAGGCGATGAAGCGCAAGGTCTCGGTGTGTGCGGGCGTCATGGCGGCGGTGGTGGCGTTCTCCGCCAGCGCCGAGGAGTCCACGGCAGGCGTGCAGGCAACCGAGTCGGCTCCGGCGCGCCCCGACGCGGGCGGCGACGGGGTGGCGGCTCCCGCCGTCGAAGGTCCCGGCGCGGAGAAGGCCATGACGGTGCCTCCGCTCGTGGACGCCGCGGCGGGCGGCGCGGTGAGCACGGCCCAGGCGGTCCCCGTGGCGGACACGCCGGTGGTGGAGAAGGCGAAGGCCGAGCCCTCCGCGAGCGCCGAGGCCCCCGAGGTCCACATCCCGTTCAGCCTCACGCTGGTGCCGGGCCTCAGCACCTCGGGCTTCCACACGAGCAACGTGGTCAACACCGTGGCCATCGGCCTCGTCGCCACGCACGCGAAGCGGGTGGACGCCCTGGCCATGTCGTTGGGCGCCAACTGGGTGGAGGCCGGGATGACGGGCGCCGCGCTCACGGTGGGCGCCAACGTGTCGCGCGGCCCGGTGTCGGGCGGGCAGTTCGCGGTGGGCGGCAACCTGTCCGGGGGCGACTTCCTCGGCGTGCAGTCCAGCGTGGGCGCCAACGTGGTGCGCGGGGCGATGGAGGGCGCGCAGCTCACGGTGGGCGTCAACACGGTGGCGGGCACCGTGAATGGCGCGCAGCTCGGCGTCGGTGCCAACATCGCGACCGGGGCCGTGCGCGGCGCGCAGCTCGCGGTGGGCCTCAACGTGGCGAGCAGCCCGATGCGCGGGCTCCAGATGACGGCGGGCGCCAACGTGGCCACCGAGATGACGGGCGTGCAGATGTCCTCGGGGCTCAGCTACGCGGGCCACATCTCGGGCGGGCAGGTGTCCATCCTCAACGTGGGCGGCGCGGTGGATGGCGCGCAGGTGGGCATCGTCAACGTGGCGGGCAAGGTGGACGGTGCGCAGGTGGGCATCCTCAACGTGGCGGGCCACAACGAGGGCGAGTCCGTGGGCCTCTTGAGCATCGTGGGCAACGGCCAGGCGAACCTGGCGCTGTGGAGCAGCGACGTGTCGCTCACCAACGTGGGCGTGAAGCTGGGCAGCAAGCACCTCTACACGTTGCTCACCGCGGGCTTCACGCCGCCCCGGGGCGGAGAGCGGCGCCGCTACACGCTCGGCGCGGGCTTCGGTGGGCACATCCCGGTGATGGAGCGGTTCTTCGTGGACGTGGACCTGGTGGGCAGCAGCCTGCACTCGCGGCGGTGGTTCAGTGAGGATGAGAGCGAGCACGTGCTCGGGCAGCTCCGGGTGATGGGCGGCTGGCAGATGGCGCGGCACTTCGCGGTGTTCGCTGGCGTCAGCGCCAACACGCTCGTCACGTGGGACGGCAGCGACCGCTGGAACGACGTGGGCATCGGTCCCCAGTGGCGCGAGGAGTCCGACGGTGGCCGCACCGTCGTGCGCACCTGGCCCGGTGTGCTGGCCGGCGTGCAGCTCTGACGGGAGCGGATCCGCTTCCGCGCGGGCCTCGAGGGACGCAATGCCCGGGACGTGCTTCGGCGCGTCTCGGGCGTTGCCATGTTCTCCCCCGGCGGTGCGTCCCAGCGCTCGCCTGCCTGATGCCCGGTGCATGCTTCAGCACGCCTCGGGCGTCGCCATGTTTCCCATGGAAGCGCGAGGGAGCGGCCCATGGAAGGAACCATGCGGGCGATGGTGCTGCGGGCACCCGGCGAGCCGTTGCGAGAGGAACGGCTCCCCATTCCGTGCCCGGGCCCTGAGGAGCTACTGCTGCGAGTCAACGCCTGCGCCGTGTGCCGCACGGACCTGCACGTGGTGGATGGCGAGCTGACGCGCCCGAAGCTGCCACTGATACCAGGCCATGAAATCGTGGCCACGGTGGTCGGCGCGGGTGAGGACGTCACGGCCTTCCCGCTGGGAACGCGCGTCGGCGTCCCCTGGCTCGGCTGGAGCTGCGGCGAGTGCCGCTTCTGCCTCTCCGCCCGGGAGAACCTCTGCGAGCGGGCGCGCTTCACGGGCTACGACCTCGACGGCGGCTACGCCGAATTCACCCTGGCGCACCAGCGCTTCTGCTTCCCGCTCCCCGCCGGCTACAGCGACGTCCACGCCGCGCCGCTGATGTGCGCGGGGCTCATCGGCTTCCGGAGCCTGCGCCTCTCGGGCGACTCCGAGCGGCTGGGCCTCTACGGCTTCGGCGCCGCCGCGCACGTGGTCCTGCAAGTGGCTCTGTACCGGCGCCGGCGCGTCTTCGCCTTCACCCGCCCCGGAGACACGGCGGGCCAGCGGTTCGCGAAGGAGCTCGGCGCGGAGTGGGCCGGAGGCTCGGATGAACTGCCACCGGAGCCGCTCGACGCGGCCATCCTCTTCGCTCCCGTGGGCGCGCTCGTCCCCGCCGCGCTGCGCGCCGTGGACCGGGGCGGCATCGTCGTCTGTGGCGGCATCCACATGAGTGACATCCCTTCCTTCCCGTACGCGCTCCTCTGGCAGGAGCGCGTGGTGCGCTCCGTGGCCAACCTCACGCGCGCGGATGCGCTGGACTTCCTCGCGCTCGCGCCGGGCGTGCCGGTGCGCACCGAGGTGCAGGTCTTCTCCCTCTCCGCCGCGAACGAAGCCCTCGACGCGCTCCGGCACGGACGCGTGCGCGGCGCCGCCGTGCTGGACGTGGACGCGCGAAGCTGAGCCCGCGCATTCGAGGGCCTGCCCGTCCGCCTGCCCGTCCCTTGGGACACTCCCGCGCGATGCGCAGTCTTCACGGGCCACACGGAGGCGAACCGTTCCATGAAGGCTCCGCAGGAGACCGGCCTCTTCGCCGGCTATGACGATGCGCATCACCCCCTGGGCTCGTACGCGGTGCTCGTCGGCGCGTACGGCGTGTCCGTGGCGTCCTTCCTCGGCTGGACGGCGCGGAGCAGGCGCCGCCTCCCGGAGCGGTTCAACCTCGGAGACCTCGCGCTGTTCGGCGTGGCGACGCACTCGCTGACGCGGCTCGCGGCGAAGGACCAGGTGACGAGCTTCCTGCGAGCGCCCTTCGTCCGCTTCCAGGAGTACTCCCCGGCGGGCGAAGTCGAAGAGGTGTCCCGGGGCGCGGGGATGCAGAAGGCGCTGGGGCAGTTGTTGGGCTGTCCCTTCTGCCTGGGCCCGTGGGTGGCCGCGGGCCTGCTGGCCATGCGCGCCGTGGCGCCGAGACAGGCCCGGTGGCTGGGCTCCGTGCTCGCGCTCTCCGCGGCGTCCTCGTTCCTGCACCGCACCTATGAGTGGCTGGGGCAGGGACTCGCACGCACGCGCGAAGAAGTCCGCGCGCTGAAGGAACGCACGGACCGTGAGGAGGGCGTGCAGTTCCCCACCGCGAGCACTCCGGCGGAAGCCCTGGAGCCGGGCCGCGCGCCCATCCCCGCTCCGAGTTGAGCGCGCGCACCCGACGTGCACGTACACCGCGCCGCACGGGGCAATGCGCCCCGCAGAGGCTGCGGCGCGGGGACATTTCGCCGCAAACGCTGCGGGGGCGAGGTGCGACTCCGACGGGATTCCGCGCGGTTGGCGCTGGCCGGGTTGATGCAATGGAAGAGGGTGCAACCCGATGCCCGATAGGGGCACAACCCGAGGCGGACGATGAAGCGAGCGCTGCAGATTACGTATCGCGGGATGGCGACGAGCGACGGTCTCAACGAGCACATCCGCGACCATGCAGACAAGCTGGAGCAGTTCTTCGACGGCATCGTGGGCTGCCACGTGGTGGTGGAGGAGCCGCACCGCCACAAGCAGCACGGCAAGCACTTCCACGTCCGCGTCGACGTGAGCGTGCCCGGCAGGAGCATCGTCGCCGCGAGGGACCCGGAGCAGCGCACGGAACACGAAGACGCCTACCAGGCCGTCACGGACGCCTTCGACGCCGCGCGCCGCCAGCTCCAGCACTACGCCGCCACGCTGCACGCACACCACGGCTAGCCACGGCGGCGCCCCGCTTCTCCTGCCACGGAAAAACTCAGCCATGGCCTGATGCGGGAGCGCCGTTTCGTGTAGGTCCAGGTACCCAATTCCTGGCGTCCTCGCGCCGGATGCCAGGGATTGGCGAAGAATCCGCAGGCACCCCCTGACGCGGTGCGGGCGGCGGGCGCTATCGTGCGTGCTCTCACGCGATGAATGCCCAGCGCCTCCAGGTGCTGCTGGTGGATGACGAGGAGACCGTCCTCGCCACCACCGCGGCCGTGCTTTCCGATGACTTCGACGTCCACGTCGCGCGCGACGCGGGCTCGGCGTTGAGGCTGCTGGCGCTCGGGCGTTTCGACGTCCTCTGCACCGACTTCCACATGCCGGGCCGCAACGGCATGGACCTGCTGCGCGAGGCGACGCGGCTGCGCCCGCACCTCGCCGGCGTGCTCGTCACCGGCTATCGCGAGTACCTGGACCGCAAGGACCAGGAGCAGGCTCGAGGCCTCTTCTACCTCGTGCTCAAGCCGTACCGGCCCACGGACCTCATCGCGATGATTCGGCGCGCGGCGGAAGCGGCGCGCCTCAAGCGGGAGATGAGCCTCATCACCTCCGGCCTCGCCGAGCGGAAGCGAGGGGTGCGATGAGGCCGTCCGCGCGAGCCACCCGCTCCACCCCCGACCGGAAGGCGGGCGGGCAGGCACCCCGCGTGGCCAGTGCCACCACCCTCCAGGTGTTGCTCTATCATCCACCCGGGCCGCGTCGTCGCGGCGGCGGCCCCACCCGGGCGTGGGGGCATTTCACAGACACCCGTGGGCCGGCGGCCGTGGGGGCAGCATCCCCCGTCCCAGGTCGCACGCCGTTGGAGGGCCCGTCCGCAGTCCGGGCGGGAGGCATTCGATGATGCATGTGCAGGAGGTAGACAACGGCCCGAGGATGGCGCTCAAGGAGCGGGCGGCACTGCTCCTGCGCGAGTACCTGGACCGCGTGTATGGCCGGACGGACCGGCTCCTCGCGTGGCTGACGCTCGTGCAGTGGGCGCTGGCCCTCGCGATGGCGCTGGTCTGGTCGCCCCGCTCCGTCCTTACCCTGGCCCTCCCCGCGGGCGCGGTGCTCAGCGCCGTGCCCCTCGCGCTGGCCCGCGTGTATCCCGGCGCCACCGCCACCCGGCACGTCATCGCCGTGGGGCAGGCGTTCTGGTCCGCGCTGCTCATCCACCTGTCGGGTGGGCGCATCGAGACGCACTTCCACGTCTTCGCCTCGCTGGCCCTGCTCTCCCTCTACCGCGACCCGCGCGTGCTGCTGTCGGCGACGGCCGCGCTGCTGGTGGACCTCGCGGTGGGCGGCGTGCTGTGGCCCGAGTCCGTCTACGGCACGTCCCAGCCGGAGGCGTGGCGCTTCCTGGAGCATGCCCTCTGGATTGGCGCCTTCGACGTGGTGCTCATCTTCGCGTGCCGCGGCATGTGGCGCGAGCAGCGCGAGGTGGCGGTGCGCCGCGCGGAGCTGGAGCTGGCCCGCGAGCGCGAGGGCGCGAAGGCGCGCGAGCTGGACCGGGCCCTGCGCGAGCTGGGCGGCTTCCAGGAGCACCTCATCCGCGTGGAGAAGCTGGCGGCCGTGGGTCAACTCGCCGCCAGCGTGGGTCATGAGCTACGCAACCCGCTCGGCGCCGTGCGCAACGCCCACGCCTACCTTTCGCGCAAGCTGACCAAGGACCCGGCCGGTGCCGTCGAGGACCCGCGCGTCACCCAGTTCCTGGGCGTCATGGAGCGCGAGCTCAACGCCTGCGCGAAAATCATCTCTGACCTGCTGGATTTCGCGCGCGAGCGCCCGCCCGCGCTCCAGCCCTGCCCGCTGCGGCCGTTGGTGGACGAAGCACTCAGCGTGGTGCCCCTGCGCGACGGGGTGCGCATCGTCAACGGCGTCCCCGAGTCCCTGCCCGTGCCCAACCTGGACAAGGAGCAGTTCCGCCAGGTCCTGGTGAACCTGGTGCAGAACGCGGTGGAGGCCATGCCCTCAGGACGTACCGGGGAGGTTTCAGTGATGGCGGAAGGCGGGGAGGCAGGCCCCTGGAGCGTCCGCGTAGTGGACGACGGTTCGGGCATACCCCCGGACGTACTCCCGAAGATATTCGAACCTCTCTTCACCACCAAGACGCGTGGGACGGGCTTGGGACTGGCGATCGTCGCCAACATGGTGCAACGTCACGGGGGCACAATCTCTGTGCGCAGCGAAGCGGGTCGGGGGAGCGAATTCACCATTCAGCTCCCCGCGTCCGCGGCGGCACAGGCCGCGTGATGGAGGAAGTGGCAGTGGGCCCCGCTCGCATCCTGCTGGTCGACGACGAGGAGTCGCTCCGCATCACGCTCGCGGCCAACCTGGAGCTGGAGGGACACACCGTCCTCGAGGCCTCCTCCGGTGAGGACGCCCTGCGCGTGCTCAACGAGCAGCCCGTGGACGTGGTCCTCACCGACATCCGCATGCCCGGCCTGCACGGCGTGGAGTTGCTGCGCCGCATCAAGCAGGAGCGCCCGGATTTGCCGGTGGTGCTGATGACGGCCTTCACCGCCGAGGAGCTGGTGGACGACGCGCTCGCCGAGGGCGCCTTCACCGTGCTGCCCAAGCCCTTCGACGTGGCGCACGCGCTGGACACGGTGCTGCGCGCGGTGCGGGCGCCGCAGGTCCTGGTGGTGGACGACACCGAGCAGGTGGCTCGCGCCATGGTGCGCGCGCTGAGCACGGTGGGGCTGCGCGCGCGGGCCGTCTACAGCGGCGAGGAGGCGCTCGCGTCGTTGCGCTCGGGCGCCTACGACGTGTGCGTGCTGGACCTGGTCATGCCGGAGATGAGCGGGCCGGAGCTGGTGAAGAAGGTGCGTGAAGCGGACCTGTCCGTGGCCGTCATCGCCGTGTCCGGGCACTTCGTGCCGGAGATGCTGCGCGTGGTGGCCGCCCAGGGCGCGGTGGTGTGCATGACGAAGCCAGTGCCCCTGCGTGAGCTGGTGCAGGCCATCGCCCGCGTGCGAGGCCGGCCGCAGGGCCCCTTCGGCGCGAGGAACTGAACGGTTATGTCCGGGCGTGGAGACCTGCAGGCACGGGAGCGGGCGGCGGTGGCGGACGTGGTGGCTTCCACGCTGCGGCATGACCTGCGCAACAAGCTCGCCAGCATCCGCAACGCGTCTTTCTACCTGATGCGGCAGATGAAGAAGACGGAGGTCTGGAGCGCGGACCCCCGCGTGGAGACCTTCTTCCAGCTCATCGAGAAGGAGCTCGCGTCCGCGGAGGAGCTCCTGTCCAAGCGCAGCCCGCCGGCGGCCACGGGCCCCAAGCCGCGCTGCCGCCCGAGCGAAGCGGTGGAGCGCGCGCTGTCCGAGGCGGACCTGCCCGAGGGCGTGCAGCTGAAGAGGGAGCTGGCGGCGAAGGGCGAGGTGGAGCTGGACCGCGAGGATTTCGCGGTGCTGGTGGGTTGCCTCGTGGACAACGCGGTGGAGGCCATGCCGCGCGGGGGCTCGCTCACCGTGCGCACGCGCGACTTGGAGGATGATGGGGTGTCCCTGAGGGTGGAGGACACGGGGGAGGGGCTGGCGCCGGAGGCGTACTCGCGGGCCTTCGAGCCGTTCTACACGACGAAGCCCGGCCATGCGGGTCTGGGTTTGAGCATCATCCACCGGGTTGCGCAGCGGCATGGGTGGAAGGTGGATTTGGGTGCGGGTCCGACCGGGGGCACCTTTGTGGAAGTCGTCTTCACGGGTCCGGACGTAGGGCCCCGCTCGAGGCCCGTGGGCCGCGAGGTGATTCAGGGGAGCAAGTGATGGAGACGAGCTGGACCTTCGGTCGCTGCCTGCTGCTGGTGGAGGATGACCCTTCCAACCGGATGACGCTCGCGGCGCTGCTGGAGGACGCGGGCTTCGCCGTGGTCACCGCCAGCACCTACGCGGAGGCCGCCAGCCTGCTCAACCGGCCGCGCGCGTATGACGCGGTGCTGCTGGACCAGAGCCTCGGGGACGGCTTCGGCACCGGGCTGATTCCGCTGGTGCGCCACCACATGCCGAAGACGAAGGTGGTCTTCGTCACCGGGCACGACGGCAAAATCGACATGCCGGTGGACGCGGTGTTCCGCAAGGGCGGCCACTTCGACGACCTGCTGGCCTTCCTCTTCAAGCTGTTGCCTCAGCGTCCGCTGGGCGCGTAGTCCCGGAGTCCTTCCCGCATGCTTCCTGTGTCTTCTGAACGCGCCGCCCTCGTGCGGCGGCGCGAGCTGCTGGCCCATGCCCTGGGCAATACCCCCGCGCTGGTGGCGTCGAGCCGCCCGCGTCCGCGCAACTACGCCGCGGACCAGTTTCCCTTCCGCGCGGCCAGCCACTTCCTCTACCTCTTCGGGCTCGCGGCGCCGGACGGGCTGGGCTTCTACGACGGCCAGTCGTGGGCGTTGTACCTGCCCGAGCCCGGCGCGGACGACGCGCTGTGGGACGGCGCGGTGCCGGGCTTCGCGGAGGTGGCGGAGCTCACGGGTTGCCCGGTGCGCTCGCGGGCGGAGCTGCCGGCGGTGCTGAAGGGAAGGACGGTGGCGACGCTGCCCACGCCGGACGCGGAGACGTGCCAGGACGTGGAGGCGCTGCTGGGCCGGCCGGTGCGGTACGGGAAGCTGCAGCCGGTGGACGAGCCGCTCGCGGAGGCGATGGTGGCGCTGCGCCTTCGCCATGATGATGCAGCGGTAGCGCAGTTGCGGAGGGCGGCGGAGGTGACGACGCCGTCCCACCTGGCGGGGATGCGCGCGACGCGGCCGGGCGTGCTGGAGGCGGTGGTGCGCGCGGCGATGGAGGCGGAGTTCGTCTCGCGTGACGTGCGTCCGGCGTACCAGCCCATCGTCACGGTGCACGGCGAGGTGCTGCACAACCTGAAGTACCACCACGAGCTGCGCGAGGGAGACCTGCTGCTGGCGGACGTGGGCGGCGAGAGCCCGGGCGGCTTCGCGTGCGACGTGACGCGCACGTGGCCGGTGACGGGGCGCTTCAGCACGACGCAGCGCGAGCTGTACGAGGTGGTGCTGCGCGCGCAGAAGGCGAGCATCGCGAAGGTGCGGCCGGGCGTGGGCTACCGCGAAGTGCACCTCGCCGCGCACCGGGAGATGGCGCGCGGGCTGGTGGAGCTGGGCATCCTCCGTGGAGACGTGGAGGAGTTGGTGACGGACGGGCTCACCGCGCTGCTGTTCCCCCATGGCATCGGCCACCTGCTGGGGCTGGACGTGCACGACATGGAGGACCTGGGAGACCGGGCCGGGTACGCGCCGGGGCGCACGCGCTCGAAGGAGTTCGGGCACCGGTACCTGCGGCTGGACCGCGACCTGGAGCCCGGCATGGCGGTGACGATTGAGCCGGGCTTCTACCGCGTGCCCGCCATCCTGGAGGACGCGCGCCTCACGGAGAAGGCCGGAGACCGGCTGAATCGCCAGGTGCTGGCGCGCTACTCGGACGTGCGCGGCATCCGCATCGAGGACGACGTGCTCGTCACGAAGGACGGCTGCGAGGTGCTCACGGCCGCCATCCCGAAGGAAGCCGCCGACGTCGAGGCGGTGATGGCCCGGCGGTAGCGTCAGCGCTTGCCGCGTCCCCGAGCGGGAGGTGCCGGTGGCGGCGCCTCCTCCTCCACCAGCGAGAGGAGGGAGGAGACGTTGTGATGCCGCTCGATGGGATGTCGCAGCGGCAGCTCCCTCGCGACGGTGTAGTGGTTGCGGCGGCCCTCGCGCTCGCGCTGGAGGTAGCCCGCCTCTTCGAGGTCGCTGACGATGCGCTGGACGGCGCGCTCGGTGATGCCCACGCGCGTGGCCACGTCGCGCAGGCGGATCTCGGGGTCCGCGGCGATGCACAGCAGCACGTGCGCGTGATTCGTCAGGAACGTCCAGGAGGGAGAGGCCGTCCGCTCACTGTCCGAGGTCGCCATGGCGCCGCGAAAGCTAGCCCAGCCTCCCGGCCACGTCAGCTCCAGCTTTCATCCTCCAGCTCGGGGAAGCTCACCTGGCACTTGCCCGGATTCACGCCGTCCACGCGCGCGTAGCCGTTCTTGTTGAGCGTGCCCTCGCGCGTGGAGCCATCCGGCAGCGTCACCACGTACCGCGCATGCGGCACGGGCTGACCCTGCGGGTCCTTCAGCTGGACGGCCAGCCACGTCGGCTCCGGTATCGGAGGCTCCGCGGGCCGCAGAATCGGCACCTCCGCCCAGGGAGGCGGCACGAGCACGGGCCGCTCCACCTCCAGCGCCACCAGCTCCCCGTGGAGGAAGGCCTCGCTGATGCGTTGTTTCAGCCGCTGCTCGTACCGGCTGCGCTCCAGTCCGGACAGCCCGAGCGGCGAGCCGCCACCGAGCGTCTCGTACATCGAATACAGCGTGCGCGCGGCGGATGTGGTCAGCAGATGTTCCAGAGACGAGGTGATGAAGACATCCGGCACACGGTTGTGTTTCATCTCTTGAGACTCGGAATGAATGGCTGGAACCACGAGCCAATCCGAGCCCCGCGCCGGCAACATCCACCGGCGCGTTCCGTGGAAATGCGGCATGTGAACCCCCCCGGGCGCGCAAAATGGACACGCGGGGGAGTTGCGGCTCTGGCGGTGCTGGCGGGGTTGTCCAGCAGGAATCGGCTCTCAGGACGGATGTACAACCTGGGACGTCGGGCTCGACCAGGGAGACCAGACGCCTCCCTTCAGGTGTGAGGCGAGCGACGTGGGCCCCGCCCGGCGGGGCCGTGCACGGTGAGACGTCTCACTTGAACTGGAGTGTCTGCGCGGTGCGGCACGGGTGCCTGCGCCGCGAGGGTGCCTTGACACCCGCGCGAGGCGGCAAGGCTCAGGGAGCCTCGGGCGCGGCCGGCACGCTGTGGGCCAGGACCATCCACCACTTCCCGTCGTGCCACCGGCACACGTCGGTGAAGTTCTGGAGGTCCGTCACCTCGGTACCGTCGGGCAGTCGCACGCGGGCCCGTTGTGTGCCCGTGAGCACACCGGTGTCTCCGAAGGCGTGGGCGTGCAGGGAGACCATCTCGACACCGAGGATGTCTCCGGGAATGGCGGCGACGCTGGAGATGAAGCCCTCGCGGTCCGTCTCCACGTCCCCCGTGCCGCGGAAGACGAAGTCGGCAGGTAACAACTCGCGCAGCCGGGCGGCATTGCGCTCGCGAATGGCCTGGGTGACGGAGCGCTCCAACTCCAGCAGCTCACGGTGGGCACGAGAGGGCTCGGGGTTCATGGCGGATGGGCTCCGAAGGGGAGGGTGGCTGCATGCGCAGGCTGCCAGCAGCGAGACGAACAGGAGCAGACGGGGCATGCGCGGGTTTCAGCACGTTTCCTCGTGCGCGCGCCAGAAAGGCGTCACGTGCGCGGCAATCGTTCCGCGGCCCGGTGGCGGTGCACGAGGGGGCGGGTTAGTGCACGGCCCCGCGTCATCCCCTCACTCCTCACGGGAGCACTCATGCCGCTGAATCACTACGTCACCCTGGGCCGCTCCGGCCTGCGCGTCAGTCCCTTCTGCCTCGGTGCCATGACGTTCGGCGAGGACCTCGGCTGGGGCAGCAGCGTCGAGGTGTCCAACGCCATCATGGACCGCTTCCTCGAGCGGGGCGGCAACTTCATCGACACGGCCAACGTGTACACGCGTGGGCACTCGGAGAAAATCATTGGCGACCACCTGGGCCGGCACCCCAGCAAGCGCGAGCGTGTGGTCCTCGCCACCAAGTTCCTGGGCAACCTGTACCCGAGCGACCCGAACGGCGGCGGCGCGGGCCGCAAGTCGCTGGTGTCCCAATGCGAGGAGTCGCTGCGCCGTCTCCAGACGGACTACATCGACTTGTACTGGATGCACTGCTGGGACATGCACACGCCGATTGAGGAGACGCTGCGAGCGATGGATGACCTGGTGCGCTCGGGGAAGGTCCGCTATGTGGGCGTCTCGGACACGCCGGCATGGAAGGTGGCGCAGGCGCAGGTGACGGCGCACTTCCGTGGGTGGGAGCCGCTGGTCGCGCTGCAGATTGAGTACTCGCTGCTGGAGCGCACGGTGGAGGGCGAGCTGCTGCCCATGGCGCGCGAGCTGGGGCTTGGGGTGACACCGTGGTCTCCGCTGAAGAGTGGAGTGCTCAGTGGGAAGTACACGCGGGAGAACGCGGGGAAGCAGAAGGCGGACCGCGGCGCGTGGGCGGAGAGCGCGCTGAACGAGAAGACGTACGGCATCATCGACGTGCTCCAGCGCGTGGCGAAGGAGTTGGACACCACGGTGGCGCGCGTGGCGCTGGCGTGGGTGCAGAGCCGGCCGGGCGTGACGTCCACCATCATCGGCGCGCGGACGCTGGAGCAATTCGACAACAACCTGGGCGCGCTGGACGTGAAGCTCAAGCCGGAGCACGTGAAGGCGCTCGATGAGGCGTCCACGCCGACGCTGAACTTCCCAGCGGGCTTCCTCCAGGGCGCGCCCATGTTCATGCACGGCGGCCTCTCGGTGAATGGCGTCAGCGCACCCGAGTGGCCCATGGCACCGAAGTCCGACAAGGAGCGCTGGTAGCCTGGCGCCGCGCCGTTCGCGGAATGGACGTTCCATTCCGCGCCGCGCCGGCCCGTGTGCGGAGCGCCTGCGCCACAATCGCAACCGCATTGCCGTTCCACGACGCGCGGAAATCTTCGGCATCGCGGGTGTGAAAAACCGCTGACGCCCGAAGCGTGATGTCGGCGTGCATGCGTGGTTCGGCCCCGACGTGTGCGGGCTCGGTGATGCACCGGACAGGCGCGGTCCGTCCGCGGGGCAGAGCGTTGTGGGCAGGACAGTCGCGGGTGGCGCGCTCGGGACCCATCCCTACGTTGCTGGCCCTGGCGCGAGTAGGGCCGGGATGTCGCGCGGGTCGGGAGGGTGTGTGGGCGAGCTTCTGTCTGGAGCCGAGGGGCAGTTTCGGGGGCAGGGGATGGGGACGCCGGGCACGGGGCCGGCGGGAGTGCATGGGCCGGTGCCGGGCGCACCGCTGAGCGTGGAGGAAGCGCTCGACGGTGACCTCGACGCGTACCTGGACCGCGAGCTGTTCGTGCGTCCGAGTCAGGACTCCGCGCCGAGAGCGCAGGAACCGAAATCCTCCGAGACGGCCGCCGAGGGCATGCGCGAGCTGCTCGACCTGGCGGAGGAGGAGGCGCAGTGGTTGGAGACGCTGCCTCCGCCCGCCCTCAACGTGACTCCACCATCGGAGCCCGAGGAGCCGCCGGTGGAGATTCCCGAGTGGATGCGCGCGTCGCCGGGCGCGAAGGTGACGACGCCCTTCGCGGCGATGCTCACTCCGGTGGAGCCGATACCCGTGTACGCGCCCGAGGGAACGGACGCGGCCGGCCAACCGGCGACGCCGTGGAGCGAGCCTGCGTCCGCGCAGCAGGTCCGTGCTCCTTCGTATCCAGGCATCCTGCTGCCAGGGATTGCACCTCCGCCTCCGGATGCGGCGATTCCCGCGTGGACGCCGCACCACGCGGTGCCGCAGCAGTGGGCCATGCCGCTGCCCGCGCCCGTCGAGCCGAAGCGCATCGCCGGCATGAAACCCGGTTCACTTTTCGGTGCCGCGGCGGTGGGCGCGCTCACGGCGGGCCTGCTCGTGGTCGCGGGCCTGCACTTCCGTGAGCACGCGTCGGAGACACATGTTGTGACCCAGCCCGTGGTGCGGGCGGCTCCTGTCAGTGCTCCGGCTCCAGTCGTGCAACCCGCGATGGAAGCTCCAGCGGCCAGCGCCAGCACGGCGCGGGCAAGCGTAGCCCCCGCGCAGAACACCGCGGCCCCGGTGACGCTGACGTCAGCCCCGGTGACCTCCGAAGCCATCGGCGCACAGCAGGCCGCGTCCTCCGTCTCCACCACCGTACTCTCCACGGCGCAGGCCGACATGCAGGGCGCCGCGAACAACCTGCGCGCCTCGCCGTCCGCATCCGAGCCACTCAACGGTTCCGCCGTGGGAGGCACCACGCTCACCAGCGGCCAGACGGGCACCATCGCGCTCCAGATGCCCTCCGCGCGCAAACAGGCCACGAAGACCGTGGTGGCCAGACGCCCCGCCGCCGACACGGAGGCCGACACCGAGGCCGGGCCTGGCGAGCTCAACTTCCACGAGTCCGAAGCCAGCGCCGACGAAGAGTCCACACCCGCCGACGAGGCGCAGGCCGCCGAGGCCGAGGAGCAGCAGTCCGAGCTCGACGAGGACTTCGCCCGTGAGCTCGGCTTCACCGACGACGCGGAGTCGAAGCCCGAGACGCCCAAGCAGCCCGAGCGCACCGTCTACATCCCGCCTGCTCCGGACGCGAAGGAGTCCCTCACGCCGGACGACGTGAAGGCCGTGGTGGTCGCCAACCAGCCGGCCATCACCGCTTGCCTTCGCCAGCATGCCCAGGGCACGCCGGTGGAGAAGGGCGGCCGCTTCATGGTGCGCTGGTCCATCCTCCCGAGCGGCGACACGTCCAGCGTGTCCATGGACACGGACACGCTGAAGGCCACCCCGCTTGCGCACTGCATCGAGGACGTGGTGCGCCGCTGGAAGTTCCCGGTCCACCAGGTCCGCATGGAGGAGCCCATCCTCTTCCCGTTCGTCTTCTAGCCAGGCGAGCGAGGACGGACGAGAACGAACGAGCAGCGGGGCCGGGGCGCCTCTATTCTTCCCCGGCCATGTCCCGCGGAGCCGAGGAAGAGGAGCCCACCGAGCTCCACGTCTGCCACCGCTGCCTGATGCGCCTGGACGCGAGCGCCGGGGGCGTGGACCTGCCGCGCCGGCTCAAGCAGACGCTCGCCGAGCGCGGCCTCGCCGGAAGCACGGAGGTGATTCCGGCCGGCTGCTTCGGCTACTGCCCCCAGGGCCGCGTCAGCGTGCTCGTGAGCCCCAGCAGCGGCAAGGGCGCGCACGTGCAGCTCATCGCCCCCGAGAAGGACGGCGAGGACCTCGTCGAGCACCTCGCGCGCCTGCCGTGGCGAGCTGCGCCGCCTTGAGCAGGGCTTCCACCATGGGCACGCAGCTCGCCTGACCCTTGCCCGCAATCCCATACGCGGTGCCATGGTCCGGCGACGTGCGAGGCACCGGCAGCCCCAGCGTCACGTTCACCGTGCGCTCGAAGTCCAGCGCCTTCGCCGGGATGAGCCCCTGGTCGTGATACATGGCCAGCACCGCGTCGTACTTCCCGGCAATCTCATCCGGCCGAGCGAACAGGCCATCCGCGGGAATCGGCCCGTCCGCATCCACCTTCGCCGAGCGCGCCCGGCGGATGGCGGGGCCAATCACCTCCACCTCCTCGCGTCCCAGCAGCCCGCCTTCGCCCGCGTGGGGATTGAGCCCCAGCACCGCGATGCGAGGGCGCCGGCCCACCACGGGCTCCAGGCTGCGCGACAGCAGCTTGAGCTGCGCGGTGAGCTTCTCCACGGTGAGCAGCTTCGGTAGCGCCGACACGGGCACGTGGTTGGTGGCCAGCGCAATCCGCACGCGAGGCCCGTCCATCATCATGAGCACGTCCACGCCAAAGGCGTCGGCCAGCACCTCGGTGTGTCCCATGAAGGGAATGCCCGCGCGCGAAATCTGCTCCTTCGACACCGGCGCCGTGCACAGCGCGTCCACGTGTCCCGCGCGCATGGCCTCGATGGCTGCCATGACGTACGCGTACTGGGCGCGGCCGCCCTCGGTGGAGGGCCGCCCCGGCACGCGCAGCTGCTCGTGCAGCCGCGTCACCTCCACCACGGTGGGCCCATCCACGCGGCCCAGCTCTTCAGGGGCCACGCGCGCGTAGCGGCGGAAGACGGGGAAGCGCTCCAGGGTGGGCCCGTCCCCGAAGACGACGGGGACGAGCGCCTTGCGCAGCGGGGGGAGCGCCAGGGCCGCGGCCGTGACTTCCGGCCCGATGCCCGACACATCACCCAGGGAGATGCCGACGAGAGGAAGACTCACCACGCGTGCAGTCTACATCTTCACTTCGACGCTGGCCTTCGAGCGCAGCTCGGCCACGTACTGCTCCAGGAATTTCTCCGTCTTCTCCTGGTACAGCTTGGCCTCCAGCTTCGGGCGCATCTCCTCGTACGAGGTGGCCGCCACCGCGCGCTTCTCCTCCACCTTCAGCACGTGCCAGCCGAAGTTGGTGCGCACCGGCTCGCTGACCTCGCCCTCCTTGAGGGTGAAGGCCACCTTCTCGAAGGCCGGCACCATGACGCCGCGCTTGAACCAGCCGAGGTCGCCACCGTCCGCCGCGCTGGGGCCCTCGCTGCGAGCCCGCGCCAGGGCGGAGAAGTCCATGCCCGGACGCCGCGCCTCGACGGCAATGGCCTCCGCCCTCTTGCGCGCGGCCTCCACCTGCTCCGGCGTGGCCTTGGGGTCCACCTGCACAAGGATGTGGCGCGCGTGCACCTCCGAGTCCTCGCTCTCCATGCGCGCGTACTGCGTATAGGCGGCCTTCAGGTCCTCCTCGGTGACCTTCACCTTGGGGCCCACCTTGATGCGCAGCAGGCGGTCCCGGAGGATGCGCTTGCGCAGCATGTCCCGGTAGGCGGCCATGGTGAGGCCTTCACCCGCGAGGAGCTGCTCGAACTGCGCCGGCTCGGTGATGTTGTTCTGCTGGCGCACGTCGTTGACAAGCTCGTCCACCTCGGCCTCGGTGGCGGTGATGCCGAGCTGGGCAATCTCCGACTCCATCAGCTTCTCGCCGATGAGCGTGTCCAGCGCCGTCTTCATGAGCTGCGCCCGCTGCTCGGCGCGCTTCTTGGGGTCCGGGTTGTTGATGCGCGACAGCTCCGGGGCCACGCGCTGCTGCACCTCGGACAGCGCGATGATGTCGCGGTTCACCACCGCGGCCACCCTGTCCACCATCTCCGCGCGCGCCGCCGTGCCGCCGCCGAACAGCGCCGCCGCCGCCATGAGTGCCACCAGCTTCTTCATCTCACGCATCCTTCCGAACTCCACCGGGCCCGTCCAACTCCCGTCCCGGCCTTGCATTCCGTCACTTCGCCGCCGCTTGCGGCGCTGGCTTCCCGCGGATGGCCTGCAGGGTGGCCTCGTTCACCTGAATCTGCGCCTTCTCCTGCAGCTCCTTCTCGAAGGCCTCCTGGGCCTCCGTCCGCTTCTTCTCCAGCAGCCTGGCTTCCACCAGCTGCCGCACCTCGCCGAACTCCCGCTTGCGCGCCGGCTTGCGCTCCAGCACGCGGAACAGGTGGTAGCCGTACTCGGTGGACACCACATCCGAAACCTGCCCCACGGGGAGCTTGAATACCACCTCGTCGAAGGCCGGGGGCATCTGTCCGCGGGGGAAGAAGCCGAGGTCTCCCCCCACCTTGCCGTCCGCGCTGAGGGAATACCGGCGCGCCAGGTCCGCGAACTTCTTGCCCGCCTTGAGCTGCGCCTGGAGCTTGCGCGCCTCGTCCAGCCCCTTCACCACCATCTGCGCCGCGTGCACCTGCTCCGGCTCGTTGAAGTCCGTCTCGTTGACCGCGTAGTACGCGCGCAGCTCCTCCTCCGTCACCGCCACGCGCGAGTAGACGTGGTTGGCGAACAGCTTCTCAATCGTCAGCCGGCTCGCCTCGCGCGCACGCAGCTCCGCCATGGACAGCTGCCCCTGCGCGAGCACCTCGTTGAAGTTGCCCGCCGGGTAGTCACCGGACAGCCGCAGCACGCCCCGGTCCACCTCGTCGTCGGCGACGGTGATGTTGTTCTTCCGCGCCGCCTGGAGCAGCAGCATCCGGTGGATGCACGTGTCCAGCAGCGTCCGCTTGAAGGGCTCCACCTCCTCGGGCGTGCGCTGCGGCGCCTCCGTGGAGGCCAGCTCGCGCCACAGTTCCTGCTCGAAGTCCGCGCGGCTGAGCACCTCGTCATTCACGGAGGCGACGACGTTGGCGTCGGGCCCCTCCTTCGGCGGCTTGTGGCAGGCCACGCCCAGCAGCAGGGCGAGTGGGACGAAGAGCGCACGGGTGGGATGGAAGCGCATGCTCAGGTGCCTCGGGAAAGAATAGGGGCGACTCCCATGGGTGGGGCCGGGAGTGCGAAAGGGCAAGCGGGCGCTCATGGGGCGGGCACCGTGCCGGGCAGGGGGCCGGAGGGCTTCTTCATGGGCGCCGCCACGTCCAGCGGCACCTTCGCGAGCGCGTCCGTGTCCACGGACAAGGACAGCCCCTTCTCCACGCGCGCCAGGTACTCGGCCCATGCGCGGGAGCGCTTCTCGCCCTCCAGTCGCACGCGCAATTCCTCGCGCACGTCGTCCAGGGTGAGGTTCAGCGCGGGGCGCCGGGCGCGCAGCTTCAACAGGTGCAGGCCCGCGTCCGTCTGCACCACGCCGCTCAACGCGCCTTCGGCGGTGAGGGCCCGCGCCGCCGCCGCGACTTCCGGCCCGTACGCCTGGGCCAGCGCGTCGTCGGCGAGGAACCTCAAGTCACCATCCAGCGGCGCCGTGCGGGGCTCCTCGCTGTTCTCCCGCGCGAGCGTCCCGAAGCCGGCGAAGTCTCCTTCCGGCAGCGCCTTCGCGCGCGCCAGCAGCGCCTCCGCCCGCTTGCGCGCGTCCGCCACGCGGGCCGCTTCCGAGCGCGGCGCGGCGAGGAAGACGTGGGACAGGCGCACGGCCTCGGGGCGGACGAAGTCGTCGCGGCGCGCGGCGTAGGCCGCCTCCAGCTCCGCGTCCGTCACCTGCACGGAGGCCTCCTCGAGCTGCGCGCGCATCAGCCGATTCACCAGCGCGCGCTTGGTGGCCTCCACCACCTCCGGGTCGTCCTGCAGCCCGCGGGCGAGCGCGTCGCGCACCAGCAGCTCGAAGCGGGCCACGGACTCCACGTACTCGCGCCGGGCCTGGGTGTCCCGGTAGCGCTCGCGCAGCGCGGGGCTCATCTCCTCGAAGCGACGGGAGAGCTCCTCCGCCGTCACCGCGTCGCCGCTCCAGCGGGCCACCGCCTGTCCGCCCGCCCGCCTTGTGTGGTGCAGGTCGAAGTCCGCGTGCCCCTCCTGGGGCGTCCGGCCGCACGCGGCGGGCACCAGCAGGGCGAGTGTCAGGAGGCGAACGGGGACGGACATGCGCAAGGGGCTTCCCGGTAGCACGCCGGACAGGGCGCGACAACCCGGGGCCCCTCGCCCTGTAGTCCGCCTCACGAGCGGGTCGCGTGCGCGGAGAGGAACGCCTCCACCAGGGGGAAGATTTCGTCCGGCGCCCGGCGGCCCAGCACCAGGTCCGCGTGCCCGTAGTCCGCCCCGAAGCCGTGTCCCCTCCCGGCGACGAGGAACTTCACCGGCCCGCCCAGGTGCTCCTTCGCCCGCGCCACCGCCATGGGCGGGGCGAGCAAATCCTTGCTCCCGGCCAGCAGCAGGAAGGGGATGCGCACCCGGTGCAGGGACTCGCGGTAGTCGAAGCCCCCGTCGTACGACGTGAAGCGATTGGTGGAAATCCAGCGTGCGAACTGGCGCCCCACGCCGCCGGACACGTTGGCGGGCACGTTGGCCAGCGCCTTGCGCACCACGTCCGGCTCCATGTTCTCCGCCAGCATCATGTACCGGCTGAGCGGCCCCGGCGGCGCGCCGAAGAGGGCGATGCTCGTCACCCGGCCCGTGGGGATGGACTTCAGCCTCAACAGCGGCTCCACCTTGGAGATGAAGGTGCGCAGCCCCGGCTGCACCGCGAAGGTGAACGGGCTGCCGAGCACGGCCGCCGCGCGCACCGGCGCCTCCGGGTTCTTCGCCAGGTGCGCGTAGAGCGTCAGGCCGCCCTTCGAGTGTCCCACCCAGAGCACTTCCTTCGCCCCCGTGGACAGGACGGTTCGCACCGCGGTGCGGACATCGTGTTCCGCCTGGTCATCGAAGTTGAAGTCGTGGCAGTCGCCCGCCAGCCCCCGGCCGCGCAATTCCAGCACCCACGTCTCGAAGCCCGCGCGGGCGAGGTAGCGGGCCATGCTGTACTGCTCGTCGAAGTCCAGGTGGAAGCGGTTGGCGCCCAGCCCGTGGCAGAGGATGACGGGCTCCGCGAAGCGGCGCTCGCCTCTCGGGTGGTAGCGCCCCATGGCAATCGCGGCGCCGTCGTCCGTGGGCACCCGGTACAGCTCGTCTGGCCGGAAGCTCAGCGTCAGCAGCCCCTCCTTGCCGCGGGCCATCGTCCGCGAGAAGAGGTCCGCCATCCGTCCCAGCCGCGCTCCCTGTCTGCGTGTCACCCAACCAGTCTAAGCGCGTCCGTGGCGCCATGCTGTGTTGAATGACCACCTCTCCTACTCCCGGCAGGGCTGTTGCAGGGAGATGTGCGCGTAAAGGCGGGAGGACGTTGTATGAGGCAAAACCGGGCTTTCAAGGAAAGGTTGTCCTCCTTCATCGCCACCGTTTTTCCCACAGACACCCTCCTGCGTGCCCTTCGAGAAATGGAGCGGCACCAGGTGCGGATGTTGGGAGTGGTGGGTGAGGGGGGAGGGTTGCTGGGACTGGTGAGTGAGGCACACATTCTCGAGGCGTGGGGGAGGGACCCCCTCGCGCCGGTGTCGCATGTCATGGCGCGGGTGAAGCCTCCGCCTCGCGAGCGGCCCCCATTCAGGTTGTTGAGGTTTCAGTTGCACCTGCCACGGCTTGGCAAGAAGCGCCGGGCCCTGGTGCCGGGGAAGGAGTGAGGCATCCGGCCGGCGGTGGCGGTACAGTGCGCCCGCCGTGTCGGACGAAACACCCCTCTGGTCTGTCTACATGCTGCGCTGCCGCGACGGCTCGCTGTACACCGGTGCCACCAACGACTTGGAGCGCCGGGTCGCCACCCATGGCCGGGGACGAGGGGCCGCGTATACGCGCGCCCGCCTCCCCGTCACCCTGGTGTGGAGCGAAACCGTCGGAGACCGAGGCGCGGCCCTGCGCCGCGAGGCCGCCATCAAACGCCTGTCTCGGGGCGACAAGCTGCTTCTCGTGGCCGCTGCCTCTTCTTCGCGCCGCAAGGCGCCCGCTCGCCGCCACAAGACTCCCGTGCGCCGCGAGTAAGGCGCTTCCTGACGTCGCCTCTCGGACTGGCGAGCAGGGGTGACTACCGGTGGTGGACCTTTCGGCCCGCCGTGTGACCTCCATCATGGAATCCCGGACTTTTCGGGAAGGGTGGCCGATACACCCCCGTCCGCCGAAGCGTTAGGGTAGGGCCATCCTTCTCAGGGGGAAGTTCATGTCTCGGTTGTCTTCGGGAGTCATCATGGCGCTGGCGTTGGGGGGCCTCGGCCTCGGGTGCCGCGCCAACAATTCGCCGGAGGTCAGGGTGGGGCCGCGCCCGAATCCCCTCATCGTCGCGCCGGGTGGCAACGTGGTGATGGAGCTGGAGGTGATGGACCCGGACGGGGACGAGATGACCTTCGACTGGGAGCAGATTCCGGCCGAGCCCGCCGGCCACTTCAGCGACCCGCACTCGCGCAACCCCACCTGGACGGCGCCCGACGTGCCGGCGTCGGCGACGTTCAACATCGCCGTCACGGTGACGGACAACGAGGGTGGCGGCGTGCTCGGCACGTCGCCCGCGGTGCTGGTGCGGGTGCAGTAGCCGTCAGGCGGTGGCTGGGGGCGTGGCGGCGGGCGGCGTCCGCCCCGCCTGCTCCCGGGCGCGGCGGCCGGCCCGGCGCACGAAGAGCACGCCGAGGATGAGCATGACGAAGGCGCCGATGCCCGCCCCGGCGGCCTGGTAGGTGAGCAGCGAGGACGTGGTGCCGCGAATCACCTGCGGCAGGTTGCACACCGTCTGCGTGGCGAAGGGCGTCTCGTTGTACCAGCCGAGGAAGGCGGGGCCCATCCACGAGGCGACGACGATGCCCAGCAGGGCTCCCACGAGCACGAAGTTGAGCAGTGTCTTGGCGGTGTTCATGGCAGGCACCTCGGCGGGTTGACGTCGGGCCTGCTTAATATGCGCACGGTGCGGCCGCCAGAAGTGGAACATGCTAAGGGGAGGGCGTGCCGCTGCTTCCGCTCGCCATCCTCTTCGGACTCGTCGCGCTGGTCTGCGCCGTCATCCTGCTGAATCACGCGTTCCGCCGCAGCGTGGGCACGGGGGTGATGGTGCTGCTCATCCCCTGCTACGTGGTGTTCTACGCGTTCAGCCAGTTCGAGCACCCGCGCAAGGGGCTCATCGTCGCCGGCTTCATGGCCAGCACGGTGCTCGCCGCGGTATTCCTCGGCCTGGGCGCGCACGGGCTGAACGAGCTGTCCTCCCACGTCCCGCCTCCGGGCTTCTGAAGGCGCCTCACGTGACGGTGTCCGCGCCCGGCGGGGCCCGTTGCGCCAGCCACCCGGACGTGGCCGCGGTGGCCACCTGCGCGCGCTGCGGAAGCTTCCTGTGCGGTGCCTGCACGGAAGTCGTCGGCGAGTCCCCCTACTGCGAGCCCTGCGTGACGTGGCTCAAGCGCAACGCGCGGCCGTCGCGCGTGGTGCAGGTGGCGCTGGGGCTCAACGTGCTGGGGCTGGCGTGCATGCCCGTTTCGGTGCTGCCCCTGCCCACGCTGGTGGCGGGGATGTGCGGCTTCGTGCTGGGCCTGCGCGAGTCATTGCGCATCAGCTGGGGCATCGGCCCCGAGCGGGGCCGCACCCAGGCGCGGGTGGCGCTGTGGCTGGGCCTGCTGAACCTGGTGCTGTGCGGCCTGTGGCTGGTGCGGGTGGGCTTCGCGTGAGGCGGTGCCCCGGGGGCCTCACACGCCGCGCGCGTTCGGGTCCCAGAGGTACTTGTGCATCTGGAGCTGGAAGCGCACGGAGAGCCTGTCCTCGATGACCCACTCCGCGAGCTGGCGCGGGTGGAGCTTGTCGTAGACGGTGGAGAAGAGGATGCCGTAGGGCTTCTGCAAGAGGCGGTGCTCGGCGATGAGCGCCTTCGACCACTCGTAGTCCTCGCGCGAGCCGATGACGAACTTGAGCTCGTCGTTGGCGTTCATCGACGTGAAGTTGCGGTAGTCGTTGCGCGAGTGCTCGCCCGAGGACGGCGTCTTCATGTCCACGATTTTGTGGACGGCCGGAGGCACGAGCCGCACGTCGATGGCGCCGCTCGTCTCCAGCAGCACCTTGAGGCCCGCGTCGAGCAGCCCCTGCATCAGCGGGTAGACGCCGGGCTGGAGCAGGGGCTCGCCGCCGGTGACTTCCACGTTGGGGGTGTTGAGGGCCTTCACCTCGGCGACGATGTCCGCGTTCTGCATGCGCTTGCCGCCGTGGAAGGCGAACTCGCTGTCGCAGTAGGTGCAGCGCAGGTGGCAGCCGGTGAGGCGGACGAAGGCGCAGAGCAGGCCGGCGTGGGAGGACTCGCCCTGGACGGAGAGGTATATCTCCTTCACCACCACGGAGTCGGCGGAGGGGACGAGGCGGGGCTCGATGTGCGGGCGCGCTGCGGGCATGGCTTCTTCGGTCCGTCTTCTTCTAGGGGGCGGGCGCTTCAACCCCACTCGGCCCATGCCGTCAAGCATGGAACCCTGAAGACGCACGGTAACGCCGGCGCTGACGCGCGGCATTCATTCCCAGGGCGGGGGAGCGGGCGGGCCCTCTGGAGGCGGCTTGCCGTCAGGAGGAGGCGGGGGCGCCCTTCATGCGCTCGACGAAGGAGTCGATGAGCTGGCGGGCGATGCTGATGCGCGGGGGGATGCGGGGGAGGTTGTCGGCGGTGAACCAGTGGGCCTCGGCGATTTCCTTCGGGTCCACGGTGATGTCGCCTCCGGCGTACTCGGCGGTGAAGCCCACCATCAGCGAGCGGCCATAGGGCCACGGCTGCGAGCCGAAGTACCGGATGTTCTTCACGTCGATGCCGACCTCTTCCTTCACCTCGCGGGCGACGCACTCCTCCAGCGTCTCGCCCGGGTCCACGAAGCCGGCGAGCGTGCTGAACATGGGCTCGGGGAAGGTGGCGTTGCGGCCGAGGAGCATCGTGTCGCCGCGCGTGACGAGGACGATGATGGCGGGGGCGATGCGTGGGTAGAAGGGCGTGTGGTCCACGGGGCAGCGGCGGGCGCGCTCACCGGGGACGAGCTGGGTGGGGGTGCCGCAGCGGCCGCAGAAGCGGTGGGTGAGTTCCCACTCGATGATGGAGATGGCGCGGCCCACCACGGCGAAGCGGGCGTCGTCCAGGCGCCGGTAGAGCGAGCGGCCGGGCACCTTCTTGAAGCCCTCGGGTGGGGTGAAGCTCTCGGGGAGGGTGGCGGCGTAGCAGTCCTGACCGTCGAGCGCGCCGAGGAAGTGGCCGTCGGCGGCGAGCTCGGGGAAGGCGGCGCCGGTGGGAATGGAGACGGCGCCCTCGTGCTCCTGGACGAGTACGTCCATGCCTCGGGCGAGGAAGAGGAGGGCGCCGTCGCGGGGACGGGAGGGCGGCTCATGGCCGGGGACGAAGTTCGGGACGGTGCTCACGGAGAGGCACCTTAACGGGCAGAAGGCCCGTGTGCAGTCGTCCCGTATGTCACGGCCAGGCGGCGGTGGCCAGGGTGCCCTCGCGCGGGGTGAGGGGGCTCTCCAGGGCGATGCGAGCCAGCTCGTCCTTGCGGGCGAACCAGACCCCGGGCTGACGCTTCGCGTAGGCGATGAACTCCTCCAGCACGCGGGCACGCGCCGGGCGGCCGCCGATGCGGTCATGCATGCTGATGGACATCATGCGGCGGCGCGTGGCGGACTCGGCGAGGAGGGCGTCGAACTCGAGCTTCAGTTCGCTGGCGAACTGGTCCGCGCTGAAGTGGCGCTCCTCGAAGAGGACGATGTCGTTGAGCCCGAGCGTGTAGGGGACGACGGCGAAGGGCTTGCCGTTGACGGGGACGAGGAAGGGCTCGTCCCGGCTCACATCGTCGATGTGGTAGAGGAAGCCGAGCTCCTGGAGCAGCGGCAGCGTATTGGGCGTGCCGCGCATCCAGAAGGCGTTGAAGCCCACGGGGCGGGTGCCGGTGGCGCGGAGGATGCTCTGGACGTTGGCCTCGTAGGAGGCGCGCTCCTCCTCGCGAGTCATGGAGAACTGCGGCGTCCACGTCTGGCCATGGGCCGCGGCCTCGTGTCCCCGCTGGACGATTTCGCGAGCGAGCCCGGGGTTGAGGTCCACGGCGGCGCCGACCATGTGCGACGTCACTTTCACGCCCTGCCGGTCGAACACGTCGAGCAGCCGGGGCAGGCCCTCCTTGTAGCCATACGCGTACCACGTGGCGGTGGGCAGGTCGGGGTAGCGCGAGTCGATGGTGGGGAAGGGACCGCTCGCGCCGCGCTCGGGCTGGGCGCCGGCTTCGAACTGCATGGAGATGGAGATGGCGAGCCGAGCGCCGTTCGGCCACGTCTCCGCCTTGCGAGCCTTCGGAGTGGAGCGGGGAGCGGAAGGTGCGGGCGAGGCGGCGGCGGTGGCGGCAACGGCCGCGCCGGCCACGGCGGTCTGGGCGACGAACTCACGGCGGGACAGGGACATGATGGGACACTCCGATTCGGAAGATGGGGACTTCAGGCCCGAGCAGGGGCTTCGACGGAGCGCACCGCGTGGCGTGAGCGCAGCAGGCCATCGACGGTGAAGCGGGCATCGGCCGCGCGAGAGAGGAGGACGTAGTAGGCCAGCGCGTAGCTGAGGTGCAGGCCCACGGCGCTCCACTCCTGGCGCAGACACTCGCCGAAGGTGAGGGACGCGAGGACGGCACCGCCGAGGGCGAGCGCGACGCGGAGGCGCAGGCCCAGGAGGATGCACAGGCCCACCGCGAGCTCGACGAAGGGCAGGCCCATGGCGAAGGCTCGCACGCTCCATTCGGGTAGCGGGGTGTTGGCGAAGGCCGGAACGAGCGCATCGGCGAAGCTGCCGGGCGCGCCCACGCGCACGAGGCCATGCACGGTGATGTTGGTGCCGAACACCAGCCGGAGCACGCCGTGCGCGAGCTGGGCATCCGTCAGGTGGGCCACGTCATGATTCTGGGGACTCATGCTTCTCCTCCTCGCGACGGCGGGTGCCGTCGTCACACGCTCTTGAATGCGTCACGAGGTGCGGCTTGAACAGGCGTCAGGGATGCACGACATTCGTGCTGGAGGAGCACGAATCATGGCGAGCCGGGACCGCTTCGAGTCGCTGAGGACGTTCGTGGAGGTGGCTCGGGCGGGGAGCATCGCCGGAGCGGCGCGGGTGTTGCGGAAGGTGCCCTCGGCGGTGAGCCGCGAGCTGGCGGCGCTGGAGGAGCGTCTGGGCACGGAGCTGGTGCAGCGCACCACGCGGCGCCTGCAGCTCACCGCGGCGGGCGAGCGCTACCTGGGGCACGCGCGAGGCATCCTCGAAGCGCTCGACGAGGCGGAGCGGGACCTCGCGGAGCAGGGAGTCCCGCGAGGGACGCTGAGGGTATCGGCGCCGGTGCTCTTCGGGCAGCACGTGCTGGTGCCCATGGTGAACGAGTTCCTCCGCGAGAATCCGGCGGTGAGCCTGGAGCTGGTGCTGGAGGACGCGATGGTGGATTTGGTGGAGGGTGGCGTGGACGTGGCACTACGAATCGCGCCTCGCCTGGAGCCCAGCGCGCTGGTGATGCGGAAGCTGGGCGTGCAGCCCTACGTGCTGTGCGCGAGCCCGGCGTATCTGCGAGAGCAGGGGATGCCGAGGAGGCCGAGGGAGCTGACGGGCCACGAGGTGCTGCTGCCCCAGCGAGGCCCGGCGGCGCGGCCGTTGGAGTTGAGGCACGGTGGGCGCACGCAGGAGGTACGTCCGCCGAAGAGCCGCTTCCGATGCAACAGCCTGCCGGCGCTGCACGAGGCGGCGCTCGCGGGAATGGGCATCGCGGCACTGCCCGAGTACCTCGTGGCGAAGGAGCTGGAGTCCGGGAAGCTGGTGCGGGTGCTGGCACCGTTCCGCCCCGCGCCGCGCTTCATCTCCGCGGTGTATCTGCGCCGCACCGCGATGCCCGCGCACGTGCGTGCGTTCCTCGACTTCATCGCCGCGAAGGCGGCGAAGTGGTTCCCGGCGACGGAGGAGGAAGCTCCTGTTTGACACCTCCCCAGCCCGCACCTACGGTGCGCGCGCCATCGGTGCTCCGTGTCCCAGGCCGGGCGCGGGGCTGAAAAGGGAACCCGGTGTGAATCCGGGGCTGCCCCGCAGCGGTCAGTGAGAACGAACCTCGCCACCCAAGCACTGGCTTCCTCATGGAGGCTGGGAAGCGGCGAGCAGTAGGAAGACGCGACGCCCGCCGTCGCGCCCGCTCACGAGCCCGAAGACCTGCCGAGGCCCGACTCCGGGAGACATCCGGAGCGGCCACCTGGAGCCTCCGAGGGGAGGTGGACAGGGACGTGGGACTTCGTCCGCCTGCCCGCCATCGCCGCTCCTCGTGGCCCGTGTGCTCCTGCGCGCCGAGTGCCCCCGCTCCCCGTGTCCCGTCCTCCGCTCGGCAGGCTCCCAACACGAGGGAGTCGCACCGTGGCACCGCAGCAGACGACACGAGAGACGAATCCGAACCGCAGAAGGCGCGGCACCGTCCCCCTGGCGCTTCTTGGCGTGGGAGTCTTCGCCGCCTGGCCCGCCATCGCGCAGGAGGAGCGGGAAGCACCGCCTCCCGAGGCCCCCCTTGCTGAATCGGCAGTGCGGGACGCGCCGCCTGTCGAGACGTCACAGTCAGAGGCAGGAATACAGACCCAGCCGTCCGCCGCTGAGTCGCTACAGCCAGAGGCAGTAACACAGGCCCAACCGTCCGCCGCTGAGTCGCAACAGCCAGAAGCCGAGACGCAAGCTCCGTCGTCCGCGGAGACGTCACAACCCGCGGTCGAGGCACAGGACCCGTCGCCCTCCGAGGACGCCTCACCCAAGTTCGAAACGAAGGTCACCGCCCGCCGTGCCTACGCGGCCGCTTCATCCTCCACCACACGCGAGCGCGACCTGCGCCTTCAGGTCGTGCGCCGTCCGGCCGACGTGCTCCAGGTCGTCCCTGGCCTCTTCACCGTGCAGCACGCGGGAGGCGGCAAGGCGAACCAGTACTACCTGCGCGGCTTCGACGCGGACCACGGCACCGACCTCGCGCTCTTCGTGGACGGAGTGCCCGTCAACCTCGTGAGCCACGGACACGGGCAGGGCTACGCGGACCTCAACTGGCTCATCCCCGAGCTGGTCGAGCGCGTCGAAGTCCACAAGGGCACCTGGTTCGCCCCGTACGGAGACTTCGCCACGGCCGGAGCGGTGAACCTCGTCACCCGCCGCAACTTCGAATCGCACCAGGTGACGCTCGGCGCCGGAGCCTTCGACACGCTGAGAGGCCTCCTCGTCCTCGCTCCCGAAGCCGAAGGCTGGAGCCCCTTCGTGGCCGCACAGGTGTACGCGACCAACGGCCCCTTCAAGAACCCCGAGGGCCTCGAGCGCTACAACCTCTTCGCACGCGTGACGCGCAGCCTCTCCGAGCGCACCAGCCTGTCCCTCGCCCTCACCTCGTACGCGAGCGGCTGGAACGCGAGCGGGCAGATTCCTGAGCGCGCCGTGCGAGACGGCCGCCTGAGCGCCTTCGACGCGGTGGACCCCGCCGAGGGAGGTTCGAGCGATCGCCACTCGCTTCAGGCCATCTTCACCACGCGCAGCGAGCGGGGCGACGCGCTCGACGTGATGGTCTACCTCGCGCGCTACCGCATGCGCCTCTTCTCCGACTTCACCTTCTTCAGCCGCGACCCGGAGCTGGGAGACATGCTGGAGCAGGCGGACACGCGCACGCAGCTCGGCCTCGACGCGCGCTACCGGCTGGAGCGGCACTGGGGCTCGCTCCCCGTGGAGCTCCAGTTCGGAGCCCAGCTCCGCAACGACCAGGTCTCCAATGGCGCCTGGTACTCGGCGAGCCGCGAGCGGCTGAAGCCCGTCATCGAGGCGGATGTGCAGGAGGCCAGCACCGGCCTGTGGGTCCAGGCGGACGCGCAGCTCCGGCCCTGGCTGCGCACCGTCGCCGGCCTGCGAGTGGACCACTTCGGCTTCGACGTGAGGGACCGGCTGGAAGAGCTGTCCACGCTCGACACGCGGACCTCCGGAGTGCGCAACGCCACCCGAGTCAGTCCCAAGGCCGCGGTGGTGCTCAGCCCACTGCCCTCCACCGAGCTGTACCTGAACTACGGCCACGGCTTCCATTCCAACGACGCACGCGGAGTCGTGCGAGGCACCGAGGCCGTGACGCCGCTCACCCGGGCGCGGGGCGGGGAAGTGGGCGCACGCGTCCGGCCGCTGGAGGCCTTCGAAGTCGCCGCCTCCCTCTTCCAGCTCAACCTCGACAGCGAGCTGGTCTGGGTCGGGGACGACGGCACCACCGAGCCACGAGGCCCCACCCGCAGGCGAGGCGTGGAACTGGAAGCCCGAGCCCGGTTGCTCCCCTGGCTCCACGCGGACGCGGACGTGACGCTCACCCGAGCCACCTACGTGCAGAACGCCGGCAACGCGGACGCGGTGGCGCTCGCGCCCACGCTGATGCTCGCGGGAGGCGTCTCCGCGGTACACCCCAGCGGCGTCTTCGGGAGGCTCGGCGCGGTGCACATCGGCGACAGGCCCGCCACCGAGGATGGCGAACTGGTCGCCGTGGGCTTCACCCGCGTCGACGCGAGCCTTGGCTACCGCCGCCGCTGGTACGAGGTGAGCGTCAGCGTGCAGAACCTGCTCGACACGTCATGGCGCGAGGCACAGTTCGCCAACGTCTCACGGCTGCGCGATGAGACAGGCCCCGCGAGCTGCCCGGGCGGCACGCGCGCCTCGCAGAGCGAAGCGGGCGCCTTCGAGGGCTGCGAGGACCTCCACTTCACGCCAGGAGCCCCGCTCAACGCGCAGGCCACCGTGACGCTCTACTTCCAATGACAGACATCCACCCACGGCGGGGCAGAAATCGCCGCCGTGGGTGAAGCACTCCGCGCTCACTGGGGCGAGTACTGGAACCCGGCGGACACCGAGTTCGACACGCCACTCGTGCCCAGCCACTGCCGGGCCACGTCGAGCCCGATGCGCAGGTTGTAGCCGTTCAGGAAGTACGACGCGGACAGGTCCACGCCCTTCACGTCCGAGAGCTGCGGCGAGAAGCTGCTCGCGAACGCCTGCTCCCAGCGCACGCCGAACTGCGTCTTCCCCGGGCCCAGCTTCAGCCGGGGAAGGTACGCGGCGGTGATGGCGTATGCCCGCCGGTACGGCCGGTGCTCGTCGTACTGGTAGTACGCCGCGTCGAACGTACCGGTGCCGGCGGTTCCGAAGGTCTTCTCGGCGAAGACATCCGCCGTCACCGCCGAGAGGTTGTCCACCTGCGTCGGCGCGGCGGTCCCCGGCGCGGGGGCCGGCGTGCCCGGGGCCGGAGCGGGCGTCCACGTCCGTCCCTTGTGCTGGTACTGCATGGCCACGCCGAACGCGAGCACGTCCTTCTCACCCAGGTACGAGCTCTGCACGAAGTAGCCGGGCTCACGGTCCAGCAGGCTGACACTCACGCGGCCGGTGAAGCGCGGAGCCACCTCGCTGCGCTCGAGCTGGTGCGCCATGAGGTGATACTTGAACAGGCCCTTGGCCATGGAGCCCCAGACGGAGAGGCCCGTGTCGCGTCCGAAGGGACCGTTCTCACCGCCGACGCGGCGGGCGCCACCGTAGATGCCCGGATAGTCCCAGATGAGGTTGCGGAACGGGCCGCTCAGGTTGAAGCGGTCGAAGGGCACCACGAACCGGCCCGCCCAGATTTGCAGCGAGTCGGCCACCTTGAACATGCCCGCCGCGTCGAGCAGCTTCGCCTGCGCCGAGTCGAAGTTCTCCGCGTAGCCCACCGCGCTGAACACATACGAGAACCACGGCGAGAGCTGCCCGCCCACGCCCGGCACGGCCAGGATGGAGTCGAGGCGGTAGTCGTCGAGCAGCGTGTGACGCGGCCCGCCCTTGGCCAGCGTATTCACACGGACCTGGAGGCGGAACGTCAGCGGAGGCGCCGCGGGGGGCGACGCCGGCAGCACGGACGTCGGCGCGGGCGCCGCGGCAGCCGGCTGAGCGGCGGAAGGCTGTGCCGCGGCGGCCGAGGTGGGAGCGGCCTCCTGGGCTGCCGCGGGCTGCTCCGCGGTGGACTGACCGGCGGCGACGGAGGCGGGAGCAGCCTCCTGCGCGGCAGCGGCTTGCGCTGCCGGCTCAGGAGTGGCCGTGGCCCCGAGAGGTGCCAGCAACAGCGCGAGCGTGGTGGGAACGGCTAGGACGGGCATGGCTCGGGGACGGTTCATGGGCGCGGGCTTCCGCTCAGAAGCTCTTGAGCTTCATGACCTGGGTCCGTTCCATGAACCCGGTGGCGAAGTACGCCTTCGTGTAGTCCTTCTCGATGTGGACACGCAGCGCCTCCCTGTTCTCGAAAATCTCCCAGAGCACGAACCGGCCCGGGTTCTCGAGGTCCTCGAAAATCTTGAACAGGATGCAGCCGGGCTCCTCCACCGTCTTCGCCACGACCTCCCGCAGGGCCACCTTGAGCTCGGCTTCCTTGCCGGGCCGCGCGGTGATGAAGGCCGTCATTTCCAGTCGTTCGTCCGCCATGTCACGTCTCCAAAAAGGCAACGGCCGATGCACAGCACCGGCCGGGAAGGGTTACGGCCGATGTCATACACCGGCCGCGAGGGTCAGCGGCCGATTCCCTGCATCGCCGCTTCGGGGTAGCGCGTGCCCACGACCTGCGACGCGTCGATGGTGCGAGTGATTCGCTCGACTTCCTCGGCGCTGAGCTGGATGGAGCCCGCCCCGAAGTTCTCGATGAGGTACTTCTCGCGGCGCGTGCCGGGGATGATGTGGATGTGCTCCCCGCGCGCCAGCACCCAGGCCAGGGCGAGCTGCGACGGCGTGCACTTCCGCTCGGCGGCAATCTCCTGCAGCTTCGCCACCAGCGCCAGGTTGCGGTTGAAGTTGTCCCCGGCGAAGCGCGGGAGGAACTGCCGCACGTCCCCGTTCTTCTTCACGTCGTTGGGCTTCAGCTCCGCGGTGAGCAGGCCCCGGCTCAGCGGGCTGTACGCCACGAAGGCCACGCCCAATTCCTTGCACGTGGGCAGCAGCTCCGCCTCCGGGTCCCTCGACAGCAGCGAGTACTCCGTCTCGATGGCCGCAATCGGGTGCGTCTTGTGGGCCCGGCGCAGCGTCTCCACGCTGACCTCGGACAGGCCCAGGGCGCGCACCTTGCCGGCCTTCACCAGCTCGGCCATGGCGCCCACCGTCTCCTCGATGGGCACGTTCGGGTCGCGGCGGTGCACGTAGTACAGGTCGAGGTAGTCCAAGCCCAGCCGCGCGAGGCTCTTGTCACAGGCCTCGCGCACGTACTCGGGGCGGTTGTTCACCGTGCGGGACAGGCCACCGGGCCCGTCGCGGACGATGCCGAACTTGGACGCCAGGAACACCTTCTCCCGGGGCACCGTCTTCAGGAAGCGGCCGAGCAGCTGCTCGTTGTGGCCATTCCCATACATGTCCGCCGTGTCGAAGTGCACGTAGCCGAGCTCGAACGCCTTCGACAGGATGCGGAGGTTCTCCGCCTCGTCGGAGTCGCCGTAGAACTCGCTCATGCCCATGCAGCCCAGGCCCACCCGGGGCACGGTGCTCTGGCCCAGCTTGCCCGTCCACACGGTGTTTCCCGCCTTCGTCATGACTTTCCTCCCGCGAGTCCGTCGCCACGCACGGCGCCGGCCGCCAAGCTCTCCGCCTTTGCCTTCTGCCCCGCGCCGAGCGAGCCCAGCACGAGCGTGCCGAGCGTCGCCGCGCCCGCCGCGGCCATGACACCCTTCCAGCCCCAGCGCTGCCACACCGGGCCCAGCGTGTAGCTGCCGAAGCTGCCGCCGGACAGGCAGCTCAGGAGATACAGCGACGACGCCGCGCCCATCTGCTGCGGCGTAATCGCCGTGGTGACGTCGTAGAACACCGCCGGCTGGCACGCGTACACGCCGGTGTACATCAGCAGCACGCCGAACGTCACCGCGGGGATGTTCTGGAACACGAGCATGATGCCGAACGACACCAGCACCATCACCACGCCCGCGCGAATCACCCGGCTGGCGCCGTACTGCTGCGCCAGCGCGCCCGCCTTGGGCGCAATCACCGCGCCGCCGATGCCCGCCAGGCTCAGCCACCCGAGCTGCGCCACCGTCAGCCCGAACGGCGGGGCCACCAGGTAGAACGTCAGCATCGTCAGCGTGCCCAGGTACGCGAAGAACAGCAGGAAGCCCGCGAGGTAGCGCAGGACGATGCGCGGCATCGTCAGCAGCTTCAGCGTCCGCGTGTACTGGCCCGCCAGCGAGGGCTTGTCCCCGGGAATGGACGGCAGCGCCCGTGCGCGCACCAGCGCCACGGCTACCAGCAGCGCCGGCGCCGCGTAGCTCACCATGGCGGTCCGCCAGCCGAAGTGGCCGGTGAGGATGCCCAGCACCGTGCGGCCCACGATGAGGCCCGTCACGGTGGCGCTGAGGCACAGCCCCAGGTACGCGCCCGCCTTCCCCGGAGGAGCGATGCGCGTCATGTACGGGAACATGGGGCTGACCAGGCCCGCGGCGAACGCGCCCATGAGACACATGCCTGCGTTGAAGAGCGTGAAGTTGGGCGCCAGCCCGCACAGCGCCACGCTGCCCGCGAGCCCCAGCGCGCTGAACGTCGCCATGCGCGTGAGGCTCACCCGGTCCGTCAGTGGCCCGAGGAGGAAGAAGGCCACCGCGTACGCCAGGCTGCAGTAGCTGAACGAGACGCGGACGTCGGTGATGGGCAGCCCGAAGTCAGCCCCGATGAACTGGAAGATGGGCTGCACCATCACGATGGAGCCCAGCGCGAGCAGAATCGCCGCGCAGGGCGTGAGGACCGCCCACTTCGTGCTCTTTTCCGTGGTCATGGGGAGGCTAGCCTCGGGTCTCCAGCCCCTCGAACGGCGCGGGGCCGGACTTGAGCTGCGCGTGCACGTCGCCGCCCAGGCCGTGGTGGCCGATGGCGCCGCCGCAGCTCATCTGCGAGCTCATCCACAGCACGATGACGTCGATGAGCCGGTTGGAGTCCTTCCCCGGAGGGAACGGGTCGGGGATGCGCGCCCAGTACGTCGCCTTCCCGTTCGCGTCCGCGATGAACACGTTGGGGATGCCCAGCGGGCCCGGACGCTGCGTGTCCTTGGGACGGATTTCGTGCCGGCGCAGCCCCATCACCGTGTAGAGGCTGTGCGGAATCATCCCCTCGAACTCGAAGTAGAAGTCCGCGTAGTCATCCGCCACGTCCACCGTCATGGTGCCCTTGGCCTTGCACCACTGGCCAAGCGTAATCGGCTGGGTGATTTTGCGGCCGTCGATGGGGCGGTAGTCCGGGATGTACCCCTCGTGCAGCGGCAGCGACGGGCGCACGATGGAGTGCGCGTGCGGAAGCTGATCCGGCGCGAACACCATCGGGTAGTTGTTGCACGCCAGCGGCAGCGACACCGTGTAGAGGACCTCGTTGCTGGTGGCGAGCTCGTCCGTGGACAGGTAGCGGACCACCTTGTACGGGGCCAGCTTGCCGAACTCGGGGACGTGGCTCTGCGCGGACACGACGGCCGCGGTCCACTTCATCGTCAGGTCTTCCTGAATCACATTGCCGATGACGATGAAGTTCCCATCCTTGTCCATGATTTCGCTGGGCGGATAGGGAGGGCCCTGCGTGGTCAGCTTCAGCGACGAGACGTGCTTGGTGCCCATGGTGTCCCTCAGTGCCCCGCCAGCACGCGCCAGTTGCGCTCCCGGGCCACCTTCAGCATGGCCGGCGCTTCACCGACCACCACGGGGTTGCCGACCTTCTCCATGAAGCAGAGGTCGGACACGTGGTCGCCGTACGCATAGCAGGACTTCAGCTCGATGCCCTTCCCGTCGATGTAGCGCTGGATGGCGGTCCACTTGCCGTCGCCAATCACCTGCTGCAGGAGCACGCCGGTGTAGACGCCGTCCTTCACCTCCAGCTCCGAGCAGATGAGCCGGTCCGCGCCCACCATGTTGACGACGGGGCCGAGGATGTCCGCGAAGGAGCCGGACACCAGCACCAGCTCCGCGCCCTTCTTCTTGTGCTCGACCTGCTCGGTGTACGCGGACGAGATGAAGAGGTTGCCGGCCGCCAGCACGTCCTTCAGCCAGGTCCGGGCCGCCTCCTGGAGCTCCGCCTGGTTGATGCCCGCGAACATCTCGTAGAAGCGCTTGTTCAGCGCCGCGCGGTCCGCGGTGGGCGTGTTCGCGTCGTTGATGGCCTGGAACTCCTTCCGCTTCTCCTCCGCCTCCGGCCGCTTCGCGTAGGGCGTCTTGTAGAGGAAGTAGTCCATGAACGTGATCATGCTCTTGAAGCGGATCAGCGTTTCATCGACATCCGAGAACACGATGTACTTGTTGCTCATTGGGCCGGGGCTCCTGCTCAGGCGTCGTTTTCGTTGAGAGGCGAAAGGCTGGGCGTGTGCTTCACGAGCGCCATGCGGGACAGCAATCCCTCACGCGCGCTCAAGAGCGCCTTGTCGAAGGCGGCGTACTTGATGACACACTCGGTGATGGGCACCCCGACCTGGAAGAACTCCACCTTGATGTCGAGGAACACGGAGCCCGACTGGCGCGTGTCACCGCGCTCCGCGAGCACCTTCATGGTGAGGTCCGTCGGCAGCGGGAAGCCGAAGGTGTGATACGTGATGTTGTACTCGTTGAGCACGAAGTAGTACGGCCGGCCAATCTGCTCCAGCCAGAAGCGCTCCGTGGCCGCCAGCAGCATCTGCCGCGACGCCTCGAAGAACACCACGCCCTGCAGGTGGTGGCCCGTGACGTGGTCGGCCATCTCCGCGCAGTCGTCGTCCAGCACCAGGTACGAGCGGTACAGGTCCGCCTTCTCGTCCCGGAACGGCGTGGTGATGATGGTGTTGCGGTCGAAATGCTTGTGAGTGTACTTGCCCGGGCAGCGGTCGCGGATGCGCGCTTCCTGGATGGTGACGCGGCTCCTCGCGGGGCTCTTCTGGATGCGCTCCTCGAGCACCGCCAGCCGCTCCAGCGACACGCCCTGGCCAACGATGAGCGCGTGCGGCCGCTCCAATTCCTTGTCGAGCAGCTTTTCGAAGCTGGAGACTGTCATCACGCCCGGGTTCTCACCGGCGAAGGTGACGAACTTGTCGCCCACCACGTGAAGGATTTGAGGTGTCTCACGACCCGTTGTCTCGGATGAACGCGTATGCGTGGCGGAGCCCGGGCCGTCAATGGAGACGTCACCCAGCTCCGGACGCAGAGGTCGGTGTGAATCGAGTGTGAGCATGCGCTTTCCCCTCTTTTGAGACGGACAATTCCCCGAGAGCAGTTCTTGCTACGCACTGCGTCCCGGCGCACGCGCACCCGTTTATGTCCTCCATGGGATGTCATCCCGCGGATGACAGTGGGAATCCCTTATGCGGATCAGCCGTCATCGAATGGATGACATGAAAGGGTGCTCATGACGCGTCATGACAGGGTTGCTAGTGAATCGCCGCGAATCGGGAATCACCGGTGAGATGTGTTTCATCTCGCGAAGGTTTCCGCTTGGGGACGTTTCAAAAAGGGGTGAGTCAAAATGGCTGATGTTCAGTGGGTATTGGAGCGCCTGGAGTCTCACGGCACACAGCCTGCGCTGATCTGGGAAGACAGCGAAGTGTCCTACGCCTCGCTGGTGGAGCGGGTGAAAGGCTGGCTCACCGAGCTGAAGAAGCACGGCCTGGACGCGGGCAAGTCGGTGGCGCTGCGCGGGGACTACAACCCCGAGACGTGCGCCCTGCTGGTCGCGCTCATCCTCAATCACAATATCGCGGTGCCGCTCGCTCCGACGGTCAAGACGCTGAAGGAGTTCCTCGAGATCGCCGAGTGCGACGCGCTCTTCGAGTTCGAGGGCACGAAGCTCCTCGGCGTGGAGAAGCTCACCCACCCGACCGAGCACCCGTTCATCAAGCAGCTCAAGAGCCAGGGCGCGCCGGGCCTCATCCTGTTCAGCTCGGGCTCCACGGGGAAGAGCAAGGCGTCGCTGCTCGACTTCGAGCGGATGCTCCGGAAGTTCAAGAAGGTGCGCAACGGGCAGCGCACGCTGAGCTTCCTGCTGCTGGACCACATCGGCGGCATCAACACGCTGCTGCACGCGCTGACGTCGGGCGGCACCGTCGTCCCGCTGCGCGAGCGCACGCCGCAGGCCATCTGCACCGCCGTCCAGAAGCACAAGGTGCAGCTGCTGCCCACCACGCCCACCTTCCTCAACCTCCTGCTGATGTCCGAGGCGTACAAGCAGTACGACCTGTCGTCGCTGGAGATGATTACCTACGGCACCGAGCCGATGCCGGCCGCCACGCTGAAGCACCTCGCCGAGGTCTTCCCCCACATCAAGCTCAAGCAGACGTATGGCCTGTCCGAGCTGGGCATCCTCCAGACGAAGTCGAAGGACAACTCGTCGCTCTGGGTGAAGGTGGGCGGTGAGGGCTACGAGCTCAAGGTCGTCGACGACATCCTCTGGATTCGCGCCGAGTCCGCGATGCTGGGCTACCTGAACGCGCCCTCTCCGTTCAACGACGAGGGCTGGTTCATCACCGGCGACGCGGTGGAGGTGGATGGCGAGTACATGCGCATCCTCGGCCGCAAGTCGGAGATCATCAACGTCGGCGGCGAGAAGGTGTACCCCGCCGAGGTGGAGAGCGTCCTGCTCCAGTGCCCCAACGTCGCTGACGCGACTGTCGTCGGCAAGCCGAGCCCGATTACCGGCCACGTGGTGACGGCCCGCATCCGGCTGAAGGATGCCGAGGACCTGATGGCGCTCACCAAGCGGGTGCGCACGTTCTGCCGCGAGCGGCTGGCGCCCTACAAGATTCCCGTGGCGGTCGAGATTGTCGAAGGCCAGCTCCACGGTGACCGTTTCAAGAAGGCTCGCGCCGGCTGACACACACCGGGAGAAAGCAAATCGTGTCTACAAACACAGAGAGTCGTTCGAAGGTCGTCATCGTCAGCGGCGGCAGCCGCGGCCTGGGCCAGGCGCTCGTCACGGGCTGTCTGGAGCGGGGCTACACGGTGGCGACGTTCAGCCGCTCGGAGAGCCCGTTCATCAAGACGCTCACGCAGCAGGACCCCGAGCACAAGCGCTTCCTGTGGCAGTCCGTGGACGCCACGGACCCCGCCGCGCTCAAGGCGTTCGTCAACGAGGTCTCCTCGCGGTACGGCCGCGTGGACGCGCTCGTCAACAACGCGGGCGTGGGCATCGATGGAATCCTGCCCACGATGCGCACGTCCCAGATTGAGCAGGGCATCGACCTGAACCTGAAGGCGAGCATCTTCCTCATCCAGGCGTGCTCGAAGCAGATGCTGCAGCACCAGTCGGGCTCCATCATCAACATCTCCTCGGTGAACGCGATTCGCGGCCACTCGGGCGTCGCCGTGTACAGCGCGACGAAGGCCGCGCTGGACGGCCTGACGCGCAGCCTGGCGCGCGAGCTGGGGCCCAAGCACATCCGCGTCAACTCGGTGGCCCCGGGCTACTTCGAGAGCGAGATGGTGGCGGACCTCACGCCGGAGGCGAAGCAGCGCATCATCCGCCGCACGCCCCTGGCCCGCCTGGGCACGGCCGACGACATGGCCAACGTCGTGCTGTTCCTGCTGTCGCCGCAGGCTTCCTTCATCACCGGTCAAACCATCGTCGTCGACGGGGGCATCACATGCTGAACCAGGGTCCCAACAAGCAGGAGCTGCAGAAGCTCATCCAGGAGCACATCCGCCAGATTCTGGAGGAGAAGGGCGTTGCCGAGGGCAAGGTGCCCGAGATTGGCAACGAGAACCGGCTCGGTTCGGAGCTGGGCCTGTCCTCCCTGGACCTGGCGCAGCTCGTGGCCACGCTGGAGATGCGCCTGAAGGCGGACCCGTTCCAGGAGCTGGTGCCCATCACCAGCGTCCGCACCGTGTCCGACCTCATCGGCGCCTACGAGAAGTTCTTCTCTGGTGACTCGAGCGACGGCGGCCAGGCCGACGCGCTGCTCGAGAGCAAGCGCCGCGCCGAGGCGCGCCGCAACAACCGTTCCTGAACCACCACACCCCACACCCCAGCGCGTTCCCGCCCGCGCACCGAAGGCTTCGGTCATGAGCACCTCTGACAAACTTCAAGGCGTCGCAATCGTCGGCATGGCGTGCCGCTTCCCTGGTGCCAGGGATTTGGACGCGTTCTGGAAGAACCTGTGTGAGGGGCGCGAGTCCATCACCTTCTTCAGCCGCGAGGAGCTGGCCGAGGCGGGGATTCCCGCGCACATCCTGGACGCGCCGGGCTTCGTGCCCGCCACGCCGTACCTGGAGGACGTGGACCAGTTCGACGCCACGTTCTTCAGCGTCACCGGGCGGGAAGCGAACTTCATGGACCCCCAGCAGCGCCTCTTCCTGGAGGTGGCGTGGGAGGCCTTCGAGAACGCGGGGTATCACCCGGAGACCATCCGTGCGCCGGTGGGCGTGTTCGCCGGCTCGGGCGGTGTCGTCACCAGCTACCTCGCCGCGTACCAGGGGCGCGCGCCGGAGCTGCTCGGGCCCACGGGCAGCCTGCAGCACATCGGCAACGACAAGGACTTCGTCGCCACGCGCGTCTCGTACAAGCTGGACCTGAAGGGCCCCAGCATCAACATCCAGACGGCGTGCTCCACGTCGCTCGTGGCGCTGCACCTCGCGTGCAGGAGCGTGCTGGATGGTGAGTGCGACATGGCGCTGGCGGGCGCGTCCACCATCCGTTTCCCGCACAAGAACGGCTACATCTACCAGAGCGAGGACATCCTCTCTCCGGACGGGCACTGCCGCGCCTTCGACGAGAAGGCGCAGGGCACCATCTTCGGCAGCGGCGTGGCGGCGGTGCTGCTCAAGCCCCTGCGCGCGGCCGTGGAGGCCGGTGACCACATCTACGCGGTCATCAAGGGCAGCGCCATCAACAACGACGGCGGGCAGAAGGTCAGCTACGGCGCGTCGAGCGTCCCCGGCCAGGCCGCGGCGATGCTCGAGGCCATGACGGTGGCGGACGTGTCGCCCGACACCATCGGCTACGTGGAGTGCCACGCCACCGGCACCACGGTGGGTGACCCGTTGGAGGTGCAGGCGCTGACGCGCGCGTTCCGCACCGGCACCTCGCGCAAGGGCTTCTGCGGCATCGGCTCGGTGAAGACGAACATCGGCCACCTGGAGCAGACGGCCGGCATGGCCGCGCTCATCAAGACGGCGCTGGCGCTCAATCACCGCAAGATTCCCCCCTCCATCAACTTCGAGAAGCCGAACCCGAAGCTGGCGCTGCCGACGAGCCCCTTCTACATCCAGACGCAGCTCACCGACTGGGCGGCCAACCCCGAGCACCCTCGCCGCGCGGGCCTCAACGGCCTGGGCCTGGGCGGGACGAACGCCTTCGTGGTGCTGGAGGAGGCGCCGGAGCTGCCGTCGAAGAAGCGTGCCCCGACTCCGGAGGACCGGCCGCTGCACACGCTGGCCCTGTCCGCGCGCAGCGAGGCCGCCCTCACGCAGAGCGCCGGACGCTTCTCACGCTTCCTGAACGCCCACCCGGACGTGGACCTCGCGGACGTCTGCTTCACCGCGAGCACCAGCCGCGCGTCCTTCCCGAACCGCCTCGCCATCTCCGCACGCTCCACCCAGGAGCTGGTGACGCGCCTGGAGAGCGTGGGCCAGGAGGTGCTCGCGCCGGGCGTGGCCCTGGGCAACGGCAAGCAGCGCCTGGTGGCGTTCCTCTTCACCGGCCAGGGCTCGCAGTACGCGGGCATGGCTTCCGAGCTGTACCGCACGCAGCCCGTCTTCCGCGCCGCCCTCGACGAGTGCGACACGCAGTCCCGGGCGCACATGGACCGGTCGCTCTTGAGCGTGCTGTTCGCGGAGGGCGCGGACGCGCAGCTCGTCAATGAGACGGGCTACACGCAGATTGCGCTGTTCGCCGTCGAGTACGCACTGGCGACCCTGTGGCGCTCCTGGGGTATCAACCCCGACGTGGTGATGGGCCACAGCGTGGGCGAGGTGACGGCGGCCTGCGTGGCGGGCGTCATGGACCTGAAGGACGCGCTGCGGCTCATCTCGCACCGCGGCCGGCTGATGCAGGGGCTGCCTCGCAACGGCGGCATGGCGGCGGTGTTCGCCACCGAGGCGCGGGTGCTGGAGCTCATCGCGCCCTACGGCGGCAAGCTGTCCATCGCCGCGAGCAACGCGCCCCAGAGCACGGTGGTCTCCGGTGAGAAGGAGTCGCTCGCCTCGCTGCTCCTCACGCTGAGCACGCACAACATCGGCTTCAAGGAGCTGGTCGTCTCGCACGCCTTCCACTCGGCGCTGATGGACCCCATCCTCGACCAGCTCGAGGCGGTGGCCGCGTCCATCCGCTTCCGCAAGCCGAACATCAAGGTGGTGTCCAACCTCACGGGCACCTTCATGGAGGAGGCGCCCACCCCGCGCTACTGGCGCGAGCACGCGCGCGAGGCGGTGTGCTTCGCGAAGGGCATGCAGACGCTGCGCGAGGCCGGCATCGAGCTGTTCCTGGAGGTGGGCCCCGGTTCCAGCCTCCTGGGCCTGGGCCGGCAGTGCGTCCCCGACGCGACGGCCACGTGGCTGTCGTCCATCAGCCGCCAGAAGGGCGACTGGGACGTGCTCTCGGAGAGCCTGCGCGCCCTCTACGTGGGCGGACACGCGGTGGACTGGGCCGGCTTCGACAAGCCGTACGCGCGCAAGCGCCTGGCGCTGCCCACGTACCCGTTCCAGCGCAAGCGCTACTGGGTGACCGAGTCGCGCAGCACCGGCCCCGCCCAGCGCAACAAGGGCGGCCACCCGCTGCTCGGCGAGCGGCTGCGCTCCACGCTGAAGGAGGCCCAGTACGAGGCGCACTACAGCCTGGACGTGCTGACCTACCTGGATGACCACCGCATCTTCGGCCTGCCGGTGCTGCCCACCACGGCGGCGCTGGAGCTGGTGACGACGGCCGCCCGCCAGCACTTCGGCGTGGACGACGTGGTGATGGAGACCTTCCTCTACCGCGAGGCCATGGTGCTCCCCGAGGAGGGCCACCGCGTGGTGCACCTGGTCGTCTCGCCCGAGGGCGATGGCCGCGCCACCTTCAAGGTCTACAGCACCGACGAGCGGCCGGGTGCTCCGTGGATTCACCACATCGACGGCGAGCTGAAGCCGCGCCGTGACGCGAGCCCGCCGGAGCCGGCGTCGCTGGCGGCCCTGCGCGAGCGCTGCCTGAGGGCCGTGCCCGTCGACCGCTACTACCCGGCCATCCGCGCCATGGGCCTGGAGTATGGCCCTGCGTTCCGCGGCATCCAGGAGCTGTGGCAGGGCGATGGCGAGGCGCTGAGCCACGTCCGCCTGCCGGAGCACGTGCCGGCCCAGCCCTACACCGTCCAGCCCGCGTTCCTCGACGCGTGCCTCCACATCTACGCCGCGCTGGCGGAAGCCAACGGCGACTTCACCGTCCCGCCGGATGACCTCACGCGGTGCTTCCTGCCCATCAGCATGGAGCGCTACCACACGCTGGAGTCGGGCGTGCGCGAGGCCTGGGTCCACGCGGTGCGCCGCCCCGGCGCGACGCCGGACGTGATGACGGTGGACATCCACCTCTACGCGGAGGACGGCCGTCCGCTCGCGGTGATGCAGGGCCTCCAGGTCCGCCGCCTCACCCGCGAGGCCATGCAGCCCACGGCCACGGTGACGGACCCGCTGCTCGACTCGCTCTACCAGCGCACGTGGGAGGAGCGTCCCGCGCTGGCGCCGGTGGCCCGCGAGAAGGACGCGCTGGCCAACCGCTGGCTCATCCTCGCGGACCGGGGCGGCGTGGGCAGCGCCCTCGCGGAGCAGCTCCGCGAGCTCGGCGAGAAGGTCCACGTCGTCTACCCGGACCTGACGCTGGTGGTGGGAGACCGCCGCAAGCCCATCGCCGCGGACGAGCCGGGCCTGTTCCACCGGATGGTGCGCGACTACTTCGGCGTGCCCGGTGTCTCGTACCGCCACGTCGTCCACCTGTGGGGCCTGGACGCGCCGTCCACGGAGTCGCTCACGCTGGAGCAGCTCGCCGCCACCGAAGGCGGCACCGTGGGCAGCGCGCTGCTGCTGATTCAGGCCGTGTCCGTCGTCAACTCGGTGACGGGCGCCTCGCCGCGCCTGTGGTTCGTCACGCGCAACGCGCAGGCCGCCACGCCGGGCCAGGGCGCGGAGGTGGCACAGTCGCCGCTGTGGGCCCTGGGCTCCGCCATGGCCCTGCGCCACGCGGACCTGTGGGGCGGCATGGTGGACCTGGAGCATCGCGAGGCCACCAGCCCCGCGGCGGATGCCACCGCGCTCCTGTCGGAGTTCTGGCACTCGGACGGTGAGGACCAGGTCGCGCTGCGTGGCGGCAAGCGCCTCGCGCCCCGGCTCACCCGGGTGAACAAGCCGAAGCCCGCGCAGGACGGCTCGCTCTTCCGCAACGACGCGACGTACCTCATCACCGGCGGGCTCGGCGCCACGGGGCTCCAGCTCGCGGAGTGGATGGTGGCCCACGGCGGCGCGCGCAACCTGCTCCTCGCGGACACGCGTCCGCTGGACGAGCCGCGCAACCGCGCTGTCGAGGCGCTGGTGAAGCGTGGCGCGAAGGTCCACGTGTCGCAGGTGGACGTCACCCGCGAGGCCGATGTGAAGCGCCTCTTCACCGAGGAGCTGAAGGCCCTGCCCGCGCTCAAGGGCGTCTTCCACTCCGCGGCCGCGCGGCAGGACGACCTGCTGGACATGATTGTCTGGAAGAAGTTCTCCGGCGGCATGGCCCCCATCGCGAAGGGCGCCTGGCTGCTGCACCAGCACACGCAGGAGCTGAAGCTCGACCACTTCGTGCTCATGGGCTCCGTGCTGAGCTGGCTCGGCTCGGACGGGCGCGCCAACGAGGCCGCCGGCAGCGCCTTCCTGGAGGCGCTGGTGCAGGCCCGCAGGGCGAAGGGGCTGCCCGGCACCGTCATCCAGTGGGGCCCCTGGGAGCTGTCCGGCAGGACGGCCGTGCGCGGTGACCTCGCCAACGGCGTGCAGGCGGTCCAGCCCGTGCATGCGCTGGAGGCGGTGGACTACGTGCTGCGCCACGGCCTGGAGCACGCCGGCGTGACGCTCATCGACTGGACGGCGTGGACGCAGCAGTTCAAGGGCGGCGCGCCGACGCTCTACTCGAACCTGGGCAAGGGCGGCCAGCGCAAGCGCCGCGCGCAGCGGGCGGGCGAGGACCCGCGCATCCTCCTGCAGCGCATCCAGGTGGCGCCGGAGAGCGAGCGCCGCGGCGTCATCATCGAGGTGGTGCGCAAGCAGGTGACGGACGTGCTGGCCGCGGACGAGCTCGTCGCCATCGACGCGCCGCTGGTGAGCTTCGGCCTGGACTCGCTCGTCTCGGTGAACCTGGTCAACCGCCTGGAGCCCGCGCTGGGCGTGGCGGTGCCGCTCGCCAAGCTGCTGCAGGGGGCCAGCGTCCAGAGCCTCGTGGACGACCTGTTCCCCGCGCTGCGCCCTGAGGCCAGCAAGGCCGCGTGAGCCACGGACGATTCACAGGAGGAGTCTGAACCGATGAGCCAAAGGGAACCCGCGCGTTTCCTGTTGTTGAACTACATGAAGCTGGAGGCGCAGCAGGTGCCGGGTGTCTCGGACCTGCTGCGTCAGCCGCGCCCCACGGATGCGCGCTTCCCGCGCAGCCTCTACAAGCACGAGGCGGGAGACAGGCTGCTGGAGTTCATCGGCTTCCAGGAGCTGTCCGGCCTGGGCGAGCTGCTGAACGACGCCTCGTGGCGCGAGACGGAGGGCCTGGTGCGGCCCCGGCTGGCCATGGACTTCCGCCGGCAGCTCCACGCGCTGCGCGACGTGGTGAAGCCGTCCGAGTCACCCGTGCCGGGCGCGGAGCGCCTGCAGCTCAGCCGTGGGGAGATTGCGCCGCGCGCGCTGGACGAGTACCACGCGTGGCGCCGTGACACCTTCTTCCCGCACGTGCGCTCGCTCGAGCCGGTGGAGGCCTTCACTGCGTACCACTCCGTGATGAGCACCGAGCCCGGCTTCCTGTTCCTCGCCGGCTACTCGGGCCCCGCGGAGAAGTTCCTGGAGGCGCAGAAGACGCCCGCATGGCAGGAGCTGACGGGCCACGCCGCGAGCCGCTACGTGCTCGGCGCGGTGGCCACGTCCAACTGGACGCGCGTCTGAAAGACGCGCGGCTCTCCATCTTCCTTCCATTTCACTGCCGCCCCTGGGGTGTCTCAGGGGCGGCTTCGTGCGTTCAGCTCGGTGACGCTGGTGTCACGGCGGGAAGGAGCATCGTCACCTCCCGCATGAAGGCCACCAGGGCGCCCACCGCGTCATCACACTCGAGCTTCCGGTAGATGCGCGTCCAGTAGAGCTTCACCGTCGGATACGCGATGCCGAGCTCCGCCGCGATTTCCTTGCTGGTCTTCCCTTGTGACACGAAGCGGGTGAAGACCTCGCACTCGCGGGAGCTGAGCCGCTTGCGTCGCGCGTAGGCCAGCGCAATGTCGTACAGCCTGTCTCGAGGACCCGCGAGGAGTGGTGCGGCAGTGGCCCGCTCGGCGACCCTGGAGATGTCCTGATCTATCGATGATGTCTCTTGCGCAATCACAGCGGACTCCGTTCACTCGACTCGTGTATTGGCAAGCGCCCCCGAATTCCCCCCTCCGTACTCACCGTGTCACCCGTCCTATCCCGCTTGAGACGCGATTTGCCCCCGACTGCCTACAGAACTCTGAACCCACCAGGCCCACTTCCGATACCGTGAGCCATTGAGGAACCATGTCATTGACGACCAAGGATTGAGAAACGACACGCGCCATGAGCCCTCCTATTCTTCTCATCATGGTGAGTTGTGACGTAATGCATTATATCACGTATCTGACGGTTGTCTATTTTCACTTGAATTTAGTGAATTGACTACAAAATCACCATACCGCGCCTCACGACGCACGGAGGCGGCGGCACGTGCCGTGAAGTGACGGACGTACCGGGGTGATGATTGCGGGATGAAAGTTTCGCGGCGCGCGAGGAGCTCGACGTCCGGGTGAGACGGGCGGTGACGTGTTGGATGCGTGGCGCTCGGCGCGCGAGCCTGGCTCGCACGGGTGCCTTCGCTCTTCAGTAGCGTGCCCACGGACGGAACTCCCCCTCGGTTGCCCTGGCGATGTGAAGCATCGCCTTTCACAGCAGGACTGCATTCCCAAGACAATACACAGGCGCCCCTGCGGAGGGCTCTCCCCAAAGCCCTGTCGCGCGCGATGTGTATTTTTGCAACTGTAGCTACAAATGTTACAGGCGCTGAAAACGACGAAACGCCACGTCCCGCGCAGGAGCGCGGGACGCGGCGCGAGAACCGTGTATCAGTTCTTGCTGGCCTCGACGAAGCCCGCGGAGTCCTCGAAGAAGTGGTACTCGAGGATCTTGCCGTCCTTGACGACGACCTTGAGGGCCCAGTCGCTGGCATAGGGCTTGCCGGTGGTGCGGATGTTGTGGACGAAGGCGCCGCTCGCGAAGGCGACGTTGCCCTCACCGATGACGGAGTCCACGGAGAACGCCTTGGTGTCGAAGTTCTTCCCGAGGTTGGTCACGAAGTCCTTCGCGCCCTGCTGGCCGCTGTAGGAGCCGTGCAGCTGGGTGCCCTTGCGCTCGCCCTTGCGGACGGCGGTGATGACGGCGTCCTTGTGGAACGAGTTGACGACGCCCTCGCCGTCACCCTTGCCGAAGGCCTCGAAGAAGCCCTTCACGACGTCGGCGGCGCTCTTGGTGGCGGTGTTGGCGGCAGCAGCGGTGGTCATTTCCTTGTCCTTCTTGGTGGTGGCAGCGGCGGGCGGGTTCTTGCCCTCGGCCGCGGCCGTGGTGTGAATGGAGAGGGCGAAGACGATGGCGGTAAGGGTCAGCTGGACCTTCATTGTGGACTCCTGAAGCTGGGGCACACGCCTGCCCGGGCCGGGGGGCCCCGAGGCAAGCGATTGCCGGGTCGGTTCGCGCCGAGGCGCGAGATCACACACTCATTCGCACACGCTCCCGCGAGAGCGCAGGGTGTGTGTGAACGGGTTGACGGAGTGCATAGTAGGGGCCGCGGATGCGACGAACAATGACCGAAACGCTCGCTTTTCAGTCCAAAAGTCTCAGCCCGGTGGATGCACGGTGGGATGCGCTATTGTACGCCCCGGCCTATTAAGGTGGGGACCATGGACGTACTCGCGAACGTGCTGGGCGTGACCCAACTGGGTAACACGATGCTCTGTCAGTCGGAGCTCCTGTCGCCATGGGGGCTCGACATCAAGGCGAACACGAAGACGGCCGTGCACCTCGTGCAGCGGGGCGTGTGCTGGCTCCGGCTCGAAGGGGAGAAGGAGCCGATGCGGCTCGTGCCCGGCGACGTGGCGCTCGTGGGCAGCGGCGTCCGCCACTTCATGACGGACGACCCGGGCACGCGGGCGGAGCCGTGGGAAGAGGCGCTGGAGAAGGCGAAGCTGCGCCTCGCCGCGCTGCCGCCGAACGCCTCCGCGGACACCACGGTGCTCCTGTGCGCGGCCTACGAGTTCGAGCAGGACGGGCAGCACCCGCTGCTGGCGCTGTTGCCCAAGCTGATCCGCCTCAACGTGGACTACACGGAGGAGGGCGGCCAGTTCCAGGCGCTGGTGCGGCTGCTGGCCCACGAGTCGGGGCGCAAGCTGCCGGGCTCGGAAATCGTCATCCCGCGGCTGGTGGACAGCCTGTTCGTCTACATCGTGCGGGCGTGGATGGCGAGCCAGCCGGTGGGCGCCGGAGGCTGGTTCGGCGCGCTGAGGGACCCGCAGATTGGGCGCGCGCTGTCGCTCATCCACGAGAATCCGGAGCTGCCGTGGACGGTGGAGAGCCTGGCGGCGAGGGTGGCGCTGTCCCGGGCGGCCTTCGCGCGGCGCTTCGTGGAGCTCGTGGGCGAGCCGCCGCTGAAGTACCTGACGCGGTGGCGGATGAGCCTCGCCGCGAAGATTCTGAAGACGACGACGGAGTCCGTGGATGTCGTCGCGGCGCGCGTGGGGTACGACTCGCCGACGGGCTTCGGCAAGGCGTTCCAGCGCTACCTGCGCGTCGCGCCGGGCCGCTACCGCTCGGCGAGCCATCCGGAGCGTGTGGCGGACGTGGAGCACGAGGACGAGGCGGCGAACGAGTCCGAGGAGCTCTCCGAGCAGGAGTCGGTGGCCTCGCTCCCTCCGGCCGCAGCGGCGCCGCCGAGGGTGCTGCGCGTGGTCTCCGGACGGGACAGCCGCCTGCCGCGCTGAGGCGGAGAATGTCTGTCAATGCAGTGCCGTGGCTGGTGCAACCTGGTCAACGGGAGGCGTGTTCGTTGACAAGTGCCTCGCGGCTCCGTTATCTGCGCGGCCACAACTGAATCGCCGCCTGGGGTGCCCACGACGGGCATAACAGGGAAGCCGGTGTGAATCCGGCGCGGTCCCGCCACTGTGAGTGGGTGAGGCCGCTTCCACGAAGTGCCACTGGGTGCAGCAGGTGCCCGGGAAGGCGGAAGCGGCGCGGGGAGTCCTCCTCGAAGTCCGAGGAGCCCTCCGCAACCCATGAGCCAGGAGACCTACCCCAGGCAAAACGACTGACCCTCTCCGTGGACTGAGAGGAGGTTGCCATGCGCTGGGTGCATGGGCGCTGGAACGGTGCGAACCGTCCCGCTCCCGTCGACGACCGTCTCCTGTCTCGCGTGTGCGGAGCACCGCTCGTGCTCGCCGCGTTGCTGCTGTTGCCCGCGCGTGCGCATGCGATGCACCTGGCGGAGGGCGTACTGCCCCTGCCATGGGCCGCCGGTTGGACTGTCACGATGCTGCCCCTCGTGGCGCTCGGGGTGCGCGCGCTGCGGCGGCGCTCGGCGGAGGACCCCGTCTTCGGGCCGTTCCTCGCGATGCTCGCGGCGGCGGTGTTCGTCATCTCGTGCATGCCGGTGCCGGTGCCCACGGCGGGCACGTGCAGCCACCCGGTGGGTACGGGGCTGGCGGCGGTGCTGGTGGGGCCGGTGCTCACGGTGCTCGTCACGCTGGTGGCACTGTTGCTCCAGGCACTGTTCCTCGCGCACGGCGGGCTGACGACGCTGGGCGCGGACGTGTGGAGCATGGGGATTGCCGGTGGGTTCGCCGGGTGGCTCGCGTTCCGCGCGCTGAGGAAGCTCGATGTGCCGCTGTGGGGGGCGGGGTTCGTCGCGGGGCTGGTGGCGGACTGGGCGACGTATGCGACGACGGCGTTCGAGTTGGCTTCGGCGCTGCACGGGGAGGAGGGGCTGGGACGGGCCTTCACGGCGGTGGCGCTGGCCTTCGTGCCGACGCAGTTGCCGCTGGGGTTGCTGGAGGCCACGCTGACGGCGGGAGCGCTGGTGTTCATCTCGCGGCGGCGTCCGGCGCTGCTGGCATTCGGTGCCGCCGCGCAGCCTCCGGTGTCGCCGTGACGGCCGCGCCGCAGGGATGGCCTGGAGTGGACGAGCACGTGGTGCGCCCGTACGCGGAAGCCGCGGGCCGCACGCCCGCGCCGCTCTTTCCGCAGCCCGAGGGGGATGTGCTGCTCTTCGCCTTCCTCGTGGCGGGGCTCATCGGTGGCTGGGTGCTGGGGTACAGCTACCGCGCCCTCTTCGTGGAGGGAGGCCGCCGTGGTGCGTGAGCCTCCCGCGTGGGTGCGTGGGCTCGATGCGCGGGTGAAGCTGGGCATTGCGCTCATGCTCCTCGTCGCGGGGCTGGGCGGTCCACTGCCGTGGGCGCCGCTCGCGGTTGCGGCCGGCACGGGAGCGCTCGGGCTTGCGTGGGGGCGGAGTGTCTCTCGTGTGGCGCGTGGGTTCGGTGCGGCGCTGCTGGCGGGAGCGCTCGCGGCCGCGCTGCATGCAGTCCTTGGTACTCGGCTCGGAGTGGCGGCGGGGTGGCTACTGGGCGCGCGCATGGCGGCGGGCGTCGCCGTGTTCGGACTCTTCTCGCACCTGACGCCTCCGTGGGACTTCGCGCATGCGCTCCGGAGACTCGGAGTGCCGGACGTGTTCACGGAGCTGCTGGCGCTCTCGGCGCGGTACGCCCGCGTCTTCGAGGGCGCGGCACGCACGGCGCGTGAGGCGCAGTTGGTGCGTGGGGGCTACAGCGGTACGCGGCGTTCGCTCGAGTCGATGGGTGCGCTGGCGGGGCTCACGCTGGTGCGGGCTTTCGACCAGGCGTGTGCCACCGCCGAGGCACGTGCGGCGCGTGGAGTCGGGGGCCGGCTGTGACGGTGCGCCTGGGTGTGGAGGCCATCGGTGCGGGGCCCGTGGGCACTCGTGCAGTCCTCACTGGCGTGTCCTTGGAGGCTCGGGCCGGAGAAGTCGTCGCGCTTCTCGGCGCCAACGGTTGCGGCAAGACGACGCTGCTGCGCACGCTGATGGGTCTTCTTCCTGAACGGAGTGGGCGGACGCTGCTCGACGGTGCACCCCTTGGGCGGGGCGCTGCGGCGCGAGCGGCGGCGGGTGTGGCGCTCGCCTTCCAGAATCCCGACGACCAGCTCTTCGGCGCGACGCTCGAAGAGGACGTGGCGGCGGGGCCTCGAGCCCGGGGCCTGGGAGCGGCGGAGGTGGCGGCGCGCGTGGGCTCCGCACTCGAAGCCGTCGGGCTCACGGGGCTCGGCTCGCGCGAGGTGGAGCAGCTCAGCTTCGGTGAGAAGAAGCGCGCCTGCCTGGCCGGGGTGCTCGCCCTGCGTCCCCGGGTGCTGCTCCTCGATGAGCCCACCGCTGGACTCGACCCTGTCGGCGAGCGCGAGGCGGCCGGGCTCCTTCGCCGCGTGGCCCGTGAGACAGGGGCCGCCGTGCTCGTGGCCACCCACGCCGTGGACGAGGTGCCCCTCTTCGCCGACCGCGTCGCCGTGCTCGGTGAGGGCACGTTGCTCGCCTTCGGTTCACCCGAGCAGGCCTTCGCGGATGCGGACCTGCTCGCCCGTGCGCGACTGCGGCCTCCCGCCGCGCTGGAGCTGTGGACCCGGCTCGGAAGCCCCCTCCTCCCCGCGCCCCTCACGCTGGACGCCGCCGCCGAGCGCCTGCGCCCGCTCCTGGAGGTCCGCCCGTGACGACTCCTTCCTCCCGCCGGGGCGTGCTCCTCGTCGGCCATGGCAGCCGGGACCCGCTCGCGCTCGCGGAGGTTCGTGCCTTCGCCGAGGCCTTCCGCGCGCACCGTCCCGACTGGCGCGTGGAGCTCGCCTTCGTGGAGCTCACGCCGCCCCCGCTCATCGAGGCGCTCGACACGCTCGCCGCCGAGGTGGACGAGGTGCTGGTGGTGCCGCTGTTCCTCTTCACCGCGCGCCACGTGAAGAACGACATTCCTCTCGCGCTCTCGCTCGTCCGCCAGCGTCACCCCCACGTGCGCTTCACCGCGGTACAGGCCTTCGGCGTCCACCCGTCGCTCGCGCAACTGGCCTGGTCGCGATTCGAAGCGGCCGTCGGGGGACCGCTCACACCGGACGTCGCGGCGAAGACCTGCGTGGTGATGCTCGGGCGCGGCTCGTCCGACCCGGATGCCAACGGCGACTTCGTGAAGCTCGCGCGCCTGTTCGCGGAGGGACGCGGCCTCGCCCAGGTGCTGCCGGCGTTCATCGGTGTCACCACGCCCAAGCTGGATGATGCCCTCGACCTGCTCGCCCGCGCTCGCGCCGAGCGTGTGGTGGTGGTGCCCTACCTGCTCTTCACCGGCGTGCTGCTCCAGAAGGTGCGCGACCAGGTGGCCCGTTTCGGCGAGCGCTACCCCTGGGTGCGCGCCTCCCTCGCTCCGCATCTCTGGGATGGGCCCGTGGACGCGCTCCTCGCGCACGTGGAGCGGAGGATGGAGGACGCGCTCGCCGGTGACGCACCCCTGCCTTGCGACACCTGCCAGTACCGCGTGCCGCTCGCGGGCCTGCAGCGCGAGGTGGGCGGAATGCGCGCGCTCCTGTGGAGCATCCGTCACCGCGAGACGCACACCCAGGCGGCGCCTCATCCACACGCGCACCGGGCGTTGGAGAAGCACGTGCTCATCTGCGGCAACGCGGACTGCGCGGACCGGGGGAGCCTCGGGCTCATCGACGCCGTGCGCCGGCGCCTCAAGCTCTTCGACAAGTCGCGCACCGTGCGCGTGACGAAGACGAGCTGCATGGGCCGCTGCGGCGAGGGCCCCACCGTCGCCGTGTACCCGGACGGTGTCTGGTACCGCGGCGTGAAGGAAGCGGACGCGCAGGAGCTGGTGGACGAGCACCTGGTGGGTGACCGGCTGGTGGGCCGGCTCGTCGACAACATCATGAGCTGAACGAGGAGCGAACATGGCTTGCCACGAACTGGCCGCGCTGCGGCTTTCCCTGATGAACGTGCTCGGCATCGAAGATGCGGCCGAGAAGCAACACGAGCTCGCCGAGTTGGGCGCCGCGGCGGAGACCCCGGGGGTGCTGCGCTCGCTCGCCCAGTCGAGGGACCTCGCCGAGATGCAGCGCTTCTTCGAGTCCGCGCTCTCGGACCTGCAGGAGAAGGTGGCGGGGACACGCGCGGACGACCCGAAGCTGCCCTACCTGCGCACGCTGCTGGTCCTCACCCGGGGCGTGGAGCTGGAGCTGCAGCGCCACGTGGACTCTCTCACGTCGCTGTGGCGCGGGCTCGAGGAGCTGCACGACTTCACCCACGAGCTGTACCCGCGCGACTAGCGTCATGGCTACCGCACGCACCGCACGCCTGCTCGCCAGCGAGCCCGTGGACTCGCGAGGGAGACTGCTCACTTTCGAGACGCCGGAGCCCCTGGGCTTCGTGGGCGGTCAGTACATCATCGTCGACACCGGCATCGAGCGTGAGGATGGCCGGCGGCACAAGCGCGCCTACTCGCTGGTGAGCGCCGACTCCGAGCAGCGGCGCTTCCAGCTCGCGGTGTACCAACACGGCCCTGGCTCCGCCGTGCTGCATGCGGCCGAGCCAGGGGCCACGTTCTCCTTCAGCGGACCGTGGGGCAGCTTCCTCCCCGAGGACTCGCTGCCGCGCCGCACGCTGCTCGTCGCCACCGACACGGGCATCACCGCGGCGCTGGGACTGCTGCGTGCACGTACCTTCGTGCCGCACCATTCGATGACTCGGCTGCTGTGGCTGCGCCCGGAGGGCTTCGGCTTCTTCTCCGCCAGTGCCGTCGAGAAACTGGCGGGCTTCGCGCCCGAGCTGGGGACGCTGCCCCCGGTGAATCATCCGGACCGGCTGGAGGCGCTGCGCGCCGAGGTGCTTCCCTTCTTCGCCTCGCATCCTCCCCAGAGCGTGTACCTGTCCGGAGACGGCGCGGTGCTCGCGCCCCTGCGCACGGAGCTCTACGCGCTCGGGGTACCGGAGGGCGCGGTGCGACTGGAGGCGTTCTTCAATCCACCCGTGCGCAAGGCGGCGGCATGAGCCAGAGCGCCGCTCCCCTCGTCCCGCCGCGCGACAAGCGTGGCACGCGGACCGGCTTCACCACCGGCGCATGCGCGGCGGCCGCCGCCAAGGCCGCGGTGCGTGTGCTGGTGCGAGGGGGCGCGCTCACCGAGGTGGAGACGATGCTGCCCAATCGGGACCGCGTCACCTTCGCGCTGCACCGGTGCGAGACGGACGGAGAGCGCGCGGTGTGCAGCGTCATCAAGGACGCGGGCGACGACCCGGACTGCACCCACGGCGCAGAGCTGGTCGCCGAGGTGCGCCTCACGCGCGACGGTCAGGTGACGCTCGCGGGAGGGCAGGGCGTGGGCGTGGTGACGAAGGAAGGCCTGGGCCTGGAGGTGGGCGGCCCGGCCATCAACCCGGTGCCCCGGCGCAACATCATCGACATGGTGCGCGAGGAGCTTCCCGACGGCGCGGGGGCCCTGGTCACCATCCACGTGCCGCGCGGCGAGGAGATGGCGAAGGAGACGCTCAACGCGCGCCTGGGCATCCTCGGTGGCATCTCCATCCTGGGGACGACGGGCATCGTCCGGCCGTATTCAACCGCTGCCTACAAGGCGAGCGTGGTGCAGGCCATCGACGTGGCCCGGCACCGGGGCAGCGTGGACCTGGTCCTGACCACCGGCGGCAAGAGCGAGAAGTACGGGATGGCGCTCCTGCCGCACCTTCCCGAGGAGGCCTTCATCCAGGTGGGCGACTTCATCGGAGTGGGCGTGAAGCACTCGGCGCGCGTGAAGGCCGAGCGCATCCACGTGGTGGGGATGATGGGGAAGTTGTCGAAGATGGCCGACGGCAAGACGCAGACGCATGCGGCCGGTTCCGACGTGAACATGGAGCTGCTGGCGCAGTTGGCCCGTGAGTCGGGCGCGCCGGAGACGCTGGTGCGCGAGGTCGAGGGAGCGAACACCGCGCGCCACGTGCTGGAGCTGTGCGCTGCGCAGGGCTTCACCGACATCACCACCCGCGTGTGTCGGCGCGTGGTGGAGCACCTCTCGCGGCACGCGGGGCCCGGCCCCGAGGTGCGCGCGTATCTCGTGGACTTCAACGGCACGTTGCTGGGGCAGCACCCGGCGCCGCCGCGGCAGGAGGAGGCAGCGTGAGCGACATGCGCCAGTTGACGGCCCTGGGCCGTCGCATCGAGGACGAGAGCTTCTCCATCATCGACCAGGAGGCGGGAGCCCACGGCCACGCGCCCGCCGAGTGGCAGGTGGTCCGCCGCGTCATCCACGCCACCGCGGACTTCGAGTTCGCCCAGCTCGTGCGCTACTCGCCGGATGCCATCGCCTCGGGTGTGGCGGCGCTGAAGCGTGGTGCGCCCGTGGTGGCGGACGTGAAGATGATTCTCGCGGGGCTCGCGGAGGAACGGCTCGCGGCGCATGGCTGCCGCACGCACTGCTTCATCTCCGACGAGGATGTCATCGCGGACGCGAAGGCGAACAACAGCACTCGCGCCATCGAGAGCATGCGCAAGGCGCACCGGCTGGGACTGCTGGAGGGGGCAGTCATCCTGGTGGGCAACGCGCCGACGGCGCTGCTGGAGGTCGCGAGGCTGGTGCGCGAGGAGGGGCTGAAGCCAGGCCTCGTCGTGGGAGTGCCGGTGGGCTTCGTGTCCGCGGCCGAGTCCAAGGAGGTGCTGCTCGGGCTGCCGGTGCCGCACATCGTGACGCGCGGGCGCAAGGGCGGCAGTACCATCGCGGTGGCCATCGTCCACGCGCTGCTCCTGCTGACGCGGGAGGGAATGTCATGAGGCGCGCCGTCACCGTCGTCGGAGTCGGGGACGACGGGTGCGCGGGCCTGTCCGCGCGTGCGGCAAACGCGGTGGCGCAGGCCCAGGTGCTCGTGGGCGGTGAGCGGCACCTCGCGTTCTTCCCGCAGTTCACCGGGGAGCGCATCGTGCTCAAGGGTGGCCTCGGTGCCGCGCTGGAGCGGGTGGCGGAGCTGGCGCAGGAGAACCAGGTCTGCGTGCTCGCCTCGGGCGATCCGCTCTTCTTCGGCATCGGCGGGCTCGTTGCTCGCAAGGTCGGCGCGGACGCTGTGGAGTTCGTGCCCCATCCGTCCAGTGTGCAGCTCGCCTTCGCTCGCATCGGCGTGGCGTGGGAGGACGCGCAGGTGCTGTCCTTCCACGGCCGGCCGCTCACCGGCCTGTGTGCGCGACTGCGCGGCCTGGCCAAGGCCGCGCTCCTCACCGATGGCGTCAACACGCCTCCTGTGATTGCCCGGCACCTCGTCGCGCACGGGCAGACGGGGCTCACCGCGTGGGTCTGCGAGCGGCTGGGCAACCCGGGCGAGCGGGTGCGGCCCTTCACGCTGGAAGCGCTCGCCGCGTGTGACGATGTGGACCCGCTCAACGTCCTCGTCCTCCTGCGCACGGACCCGGCGTGGCGGCCTCCTCCTCGCGTGCCCTTCCTCCTCGAAGATGCGTACGCGAAGCGCGTGCCCAAGCGGGGGCTCATCACCAAGCGTGAGGTGCGGCTGCTCTCGCTCGGGCTGCTCGGGCTGCGCGAGGACAGCGTGGTGTGGGACGTCGGGGCGGGCAGTGGCTCCGTGGGAATCGAGGCGGCACTGCTCGCACCGACAGGCCATGTGTACGGCGTGGAGGTGGACCCGGAGGGCGTGGCGCTGTGCCGGGAGAATGCGCTGGCCCATGGCGCCGACAACTTCACCGTCATCGAGGGCCGCGCTCCCGAGGCGCTTGCTGAATTGCCAGCGCCGGATGCCGTCTTCGTGGGCGGCTCGAAGGGCAGCATGCGCGACATCCTCGACGTGGCCTTCGCGCGCTTGAAGCCGGGCGGGCGGTTGGTGGCCAACGCCGTCACCCTGGAGAACGTGGCCGAGGCCTACGCGGGGCTCCGGGCACTTGGCGTGGAGCCGGAGGTGCTGCTGGTCAACGTGGCCCGGGGAGAGCCCCTCGCTCGCTACCAGCGCTACGACGCGCACAACCCCATCCACCTCTTCTCCGCGACGAAGCCGGAGCAGGCACAGGTTCAGGAGGCATCCCGATGAGTGGCGTACTGGTGGGCGTGGGCGTTGGTCCCGGAGCCCCGGACCTGATGACGTTGCGAGCAGTGCGCGTGCTGCGCGAGGCGGACTGCATCGCCATTCCGCGCCGCTCGGAGTTCGACGAGTCGCTCGCGTGGCGCATCGCCAAGGGGAATGTGGGCGAGGTGCCAGGTCAGGAGCGCCTGTTCCTCACCTTCCCGATGACCAAGGACCCCGAGCGCCTCAAGCCCGCCTGGGCCAAGGCCTTCGCTGAAATCGCGCCCCGGCTCGCCGCGGGCAAGCGCGTGGCTTTCATCTCCGAGGGAGACCCGCTCGTCTACAGCACCTTCATCTACCTCCTCGAAGCCGCGCCCGAGCACTTCCCTGGCGCCCGCATCGAAGTAGTCCCCGGGGTGTCCTCCATCACGGCAGTTCCGGCCGCCGTGGTGCAGCCCATCGCCGATGGTCAGGAGCGCATCGCCGTGCTCCCCGCGACGTACGGAGTGGAGGACCTCTCGCGCGTGCTGCGCGACTTCGACACCGTGCTCCTCATGAAGGTCAGCAGCGTGATGCCGCAGGTGGTGGCCGCGCTGGAGCAGGAGGGCCTGCTGGACCGCGCCGTGTACGTGTCGCGAGCCAGCGCGGGCGCGGAACGAGTGGTGCGCGACCTGCGCAGCATCCGCAACGACAAGTGCGACTACTTCTCCATGGTGATGGTGGCGAAGAAGGAGCGCAGCGGCGTGCTCGCCGGCCGCGCGGTGGCCGCGCTCGCGGAGGCCACCTCGTGACGCCGCGAAAGCCCTTCGCCATCTACGCCATCACCCTGCACGGGCTGGACATCGCGCGCAGGCTCTCCGAGGCGCTGCCCGGCGCGGACGTGTACGTGTCGGAGAAGTTGCTCGCGAAGGCGGCTCCCGGCGCGTTGCCGCTCGGCCTGCCGATGGGGCCCACGCTGCGGCGGACCTTCACCGCGTATGACTGCCACGTCTTCATCATCTCCGTGGGCGCGGTGGTGCGCATGGTGGCTCCGCTCCTCGAGGACAAGAAGGTGGACCCGGCGGTGGTCTGCGTCGACGACGCGGCCCGCTTCAGCATCTGCGTGCTCTCCGGCCACGTGGGGCGCGGCAATGCCTTCACGGACCGCGTGGCCGAGGCGCTCGGGGCCACGTCCGTGGTGACGACGGCGTCCGACGTGCGCGGCACCCTCACCGTGGACATCCTCGGGCGCGAGAAGGGCTGGCGGCTCGATGACCCGGACCGCAACGTGACGCGAGGCTGCGCCGCCGTCGTCAACGAGACGCGCGTCCTCTTCGTGCAGGAGACAGGTGAGCCGGATTTCTGGCCGCTCGACAAGGCGCTGCCTCCGGGCGTCGAGTACGTCACGTCGCTGGAGGGCGTGGACCCCTCCGCATGGGAGGTCCTCCTCGTGGCGAGCGACCGCGACCTGAAGGAGACGCACCGCGCGCACTGGGAGAATGCGGTGGTGTACCGGCCGCGCTCGCTCGTGCTCGGCCTGGGGTGCGACCGCAACACGCCTCCCGCGCTCGTCTCGCGCGGTGTGGACACGCTGCTCGCTCGGAGCCTGCTGTCTCCACTGTCCGTCAAGGCGGTGGCCACCATCGACGTGAAGGCGGACGAGCCGGCCCTGCTGGAGTTGTGCGCGGCGCGGGGCTGGGAGCTCGTCACGTACCCGGCGGCGCAGCTCGACGCGGTGGAGGTGCCCACGCCTTCGGACACGGTGAAGCGGCACGTGGGCACGCGCGGAGTCAGCGAGCCCGCGGCACTGCTCGCCTCGGGCGCGGCTGAGTTGTTGGTCCGCAAGCAGGTCTACACGGAGGAAGGCGCCGGCCGGTCGATGACGTTCGCCGCCGCGCGCATTCCCTTCGCCTCTCGCAAGGAGTCCGCCCGTGTCTGAGGGTGTCCTGTCCGTCGTGGGCATCGGCCCGGGGGATGGCGCGCATGCCACGCCCGCCGCGCTCGCCGCCATCCGTGAGGCGGAGGTGGTGGTGGGCTACCGCACGTACATCCAGCTCGTGCGCCACCTGCTCGAAGGCAAGGAGGTGGTGCAGACCGGGATGACCGAGGAGATTGGCCGGGCCCGCTCCGCCGTGGAGCGTGCTCGCGGTGGTGCTCGCGTGGTGCTCGTCTCCTCGGGAGACGCGGGCGTGTACGGCATGGCGGGCCTCGTGTTCGAGGTGCTGCGCGACATCGGCTGGAAGCGCGGGGACTCGCCCGAGCTGCGGCTCATTCCAGGCATCACCGCCGCGTCGAGCTGCGCCTCTCGCGTGGGCGCGCCGCTGGTCCACGACTCGTGCACGATTTCGCTGTCCGACCTGCTCACGCCCTGGGCCACGATTGCGAAGCGCATCGAGGCCGCGGCGGCCGCGGACTTCGTCATCTCGCTCTACAACCCGGCGAGCGGCCGACGCACCCGGCAGATTGTCGAGGCGCAGTCCATCATCCGCCGCTACCGCGAGGGCACCACGCCGGTGGCGCTGGTGAAGGGCGCCTACCGCGAGGGCGAGAAGGTGGTGCTCACCGACCTGGACCACCTGCTCGACTACGAGATTGGAATGCTCACCACGGTCATCGTGGGCTCGAGCCAGACCTTCATGTTCGAGGGCTACATGGTGACGCCGCGTGGCTACACGCGGAAGTACACCTTCGACGGTGACGTGCTGCCGGGCCAGCGTCCGGGCCGCTCCCTCGTCGTGGCGGAGGAAGGCTGAACATGGCGCGCGTGGGACGGCTGGCCGGGGCGCTCCTGGCCGAGACGCAGGGCGAGTTCTTCCTCGTGGGAGACCTCAAGGAACCGTGTGACTGGGCCGCAGCGGGCTTCGAGCCTCCGGTGCGGACACCCGGCGTGGACGTGCACTTCGTCCGTCTCCAGCCGGTGCGCGCCGTGGAGGTGGCCCCGCCGCTGCTCGTGCTGGAGGTGGAGGGCGAGGCACTGGCCGCGCTGCTCTACGAGCGGCTCGTCATCCACCGCAACGCGAGCGTGTCCGAGCGGCTGTGGCGGCTCGTCACCCAGGGCGAGGCGGAGCCGCGTACCGACGCGCGGTGGCTCGGACAGATGCCTGGCGCCGTGTGGAACGTGGTGCGTGACGGCGTCCTCAAGTGCTCCTGAAGCGAAAGGCTCCAGCATGAAGGTCTACATCATCGGCGCGGGGCCCGGAGACCCCGACCTCATCACCGTGAAGGGTGCGCGGCTCGTCGAGCGCTGCCCCGTCGTCCTCTACACCGGCTCGCTCGTGCCCGAGGCCGTGATTGCTCGCGCTGCTCCCGGAGCGAAGGTGCTCGACTCATCGGGGATGACGCTGGAGCAGATTGTCGACGTCTTCAAGGAAGCGCACGCGCGCGACGAGGACGTGGCCCGCGTGCACACCGGAGACCCGAGCATCTTCGGCTCCACCGCGGAACAGATGCGGCAGCTGGAAGCCCTGGGCATCGAGTACGAAATCGTGCCCGGAGTCTCCAGCTTCACGGCGGCGGCAGCGGCGCTGGGCAGGGAGCTCACGCTGCCGGAGCTGTCCCAGACGGTCATCCTCACGCGCGCCGAGGGGCGCACGCCGATGCCTCCGCTGGAGAAGCTGGACGACCTGGCACGCCACCGCGCGACGATGTGCCTGTTCCTCTCGGTGAATCTCATCCGCGACGTGGTGGCACAGCTCACGCCCGCGTACGGAGCGGAGTGCCCCGTGGCCGTGGTTCAGCGGGCCACGTGGCCGGACCAGCGCGTGGTGCGCGGCACGCTCGCGGACATCGGAGACAAGGTGCGCGAGGCGCGCATCACCGCCACCGCGATGATTCTGGTGGGCGAGGTGCTTGAGGCGAAGGACTTCGCCAACTCGCGCCTGTACGACGCGAGCTTCACCCACCGCTTCCGCAAGGGGACCGACCGTGCGTCGTGACTTGCGGCTCGCGGTGACGGGCTCCGCGTCCACGGGGAAGACGGCGCTGGCCCGAGCGCTTTCCGAGGCGCTCGCGCTGCCGCTCGTTCCCGAGGAGATGCGCCCGTATCTGCTGCGCGCGGGCGTGCGGTTGGAGCAACAGCCGCCCGAGGTCGCGGGACGGGCGCTCGAAGCCCTGTGGCGCGAGCGCCTCAAGGTGGAGGCGGTGCATCCCGAGGGGTTCGTCGCGGACAACTGCGCGCTCGACTTCGCGGCGTATGCCCTGCACCACGGGTGTGCCGCTGAAGCATCCAGGGTGGTTACCGCCGCTGTCGAGCGCGGCGGCGCGTACGACGCGGTCTTCCTGCTGCCCCATGGCGTGCTGCCGTACGAGCAGGACGGGGTGCGGAACCCGAGCCCCGAGCAGGAGCTGCGCTATCAGCTCGTGCTGGAGGCGCTGCTTCGGCGGCATGTGCCCGCCGCTCGGCTCATCGAAGTGCCCTCTCGGCTGCGCACGGTGGAGGCGAGGGTGGCCTTCTGCATCGACGCGCTCTCGCGCCTGCCGCGTTCCCGGGGGCCGCTCGTGTCGCTGGTGGGAGCCGGGCCCGGTGACCCGGGGCTGCTCACCCTGCGCGCGCGGGAGGTGCTCGCGCAGGCGGATGTGATTGCGTACGACGCGCTCGTCGCGCCGGCCGTGCTGGCGTCGCTGCCACCGGGTGTGGAGCGCGTCTCGGTGGGACATCGCAATCAGGGCGCGAAGCAGGCGGGCTATCGCATCCATCCGGCGGTGCTGGAGCACGCGCGCGCGGGCCGGCATGTGGTGCGACTCAAGCAGGGTGACCCGTTCATCTTCGGTCGGGGCGGCGAGGAGGCGGAGGAACTGCTGGAGGCAGGCATCCCCTTCGAGGTGGTGCCGGGCGTCTCCGCGGCGCTCGGGGCCGCTGCGTACTCGGGCATTCCGCTGACGCATCGTGAGTACGCCTCGGACGTGACGTTCGTCACGGGGCACGACATCGACGGGCCTTCGAGTCACACCGACTGGGCGCGACTCGGCGCGGCCGCGGGGACGCTGGTGCTCTACATGGCGACGCGGAAGCTGGCGGCGAACCTCGCCCGGCTCGTCGCGTGCGGCCGGGCGGCGGAGACTCCTGCGGCCTATGTGGCTTCGGCCACCACGCCTGAACAGGAGGTGGTGGTGGGAACGCTGGCGAACCTCGCGGCGGAGGTGGAAGCGCGAGACCTCCTCGGTCCTCCGGCGCTCGTGGTGGTGGGCGAGGTGGTCCGGCTGCGCGAGCGGCTGCAGTGGTTCGAGGCTCGCGCTCGCGGGCTCGTGGCGGAGGTGGCGGCATGACGGACGCGAAGACGCGAGGGCTGCTCGTCGTCTACACGGGCGACGGGAAGGGCAAGACGACGGCGGCGCTGGGCGCGGTATTCCGAGCGCTCGGGCGCGGCCTCAAGCCCGCCGTGGTGCAGTTCATCAAGGGCAAATGGAAGACGGGCGAGCGGCTCTACGCGGAGACGATTCCCGGGCTCGTGTTCCTCACCATGGGGCGCGGCTTCACCTGGGAGAGCGATGACCTGAGCCGCGACAAGCGCGCGGCCGAGGCGGCGTGGGAGGAGGCGGCCCGGCTCATCGGCTCGGGAGAGCATGGGCTCGTGGTGCTCGATGAGCTGACGTACTGCCTCAACTACGGATGGCTCGGTGTGGACGCGGTGCTGGCCACGCTGGAGCAGCGCCCCTCGCACGTGCACGTCGTCGTCACCGGACGCAACGCGCCCGAGCCGCTGCTGGAGCGCGCGGACCTCGTCACCGAGATGCGCGCGGTGCGCCACCCCTTCACGAAGGGCCTGCCCGCGCAGCCCGGACTGGATTTCTAGGTCATGAGCGGATCCGGCATTCCCCGGCTCGTCGTCGCCGGCACGTCCAGCGGCGTGGGCAAGACGACCACGGTGGTGGCACTGACTCGCGCACTGCGGGCGCGTGGCCTCCGTGTGGCCACGTTCAAGTGCGGCCCGGACTACCTGGACCCCACGTTCCACGCGAGCGCCAGCGGTGCGCCGTGCCACAACCTCGACGGCTGGATGATGGGGCGGGACGCGGTGGTGGGTACCTTCACCCGCGCGAGCCGTGGGGCGGATGTGGCGCTCATCGAGGGAGTAATGGGGCTGTTCGATGGGGCCTCGGCGGACACGGATGATGGCTCGGCCGCGCAGGTGGCCCGATGGCTCGCGGCGCCCGTGCTCGCCGTCGTGGATGCGAGCGGCATGGCGCGGACCATCGCGGCCATCGGTCATGGGCTCGCGACGTTCCATCCGGAGGTGCGGGTGGCCGGGCTGTGGGCCAATCGTGTCGGCAGCCGGGGACATCTGGAGTTGTTGCAGCGGGCCTGTGTCGGCACGAGCACGCCGGTGATGGGCGGATTGCCAGAGCGGCCGGAGCTGGCCTTTCCCGAGCGACACCTGGGGCTCGTCACGGCGGAGCAGGGAGGCCTGCCTCCGGAACGGATGGAAGGGTGGGGGGCGCTCGCGCCCGAGTGGTGCGACCTGGACGCGGTGCTCCGGCTCGCCGCGAGCGCGGGCCCGCTCGATGAGGCCGCGGCTGAGGCGACAGGGCGTGAAGTACAGGCGCCGGTGTGCCGCATCGCCGTGGCTCAGGACGAGGCGTTCCACTTCTACTACGAGGACAACCTGCGCCGGCTGGAGGCGCTGGGGGCCGAGCTCGTGCCCTTCAGTCCGGTGCGGGACGCGACGCTTCCTCCGAACGTGCATGCCCTCTACCTGGGCGGTGGTTATCCGGAGGTGCATGCGGAGGCGCTGGCTGGCAACGCGGTGATGCGTGAGGCAGTGCATGCCTTCGCGCAGGCGGGTGGCCCGGTGTACGCGGAGTGCGGCGGGATGATGTACCTCGCCGAGGCACTGCGCACGCTCGACGGCCGGCGGCACGAGATGGTCGGGCTGGTGCCTGGCGTGGCTGTGATGGCGCCCAAGCTCCAAGCGCTCGGCTATGTGGAGGTGGAGACGGCGCGCCGGACGGTGCTCGGTGGCGCGGGGCTTCGCTTCCGTGGGCATCAGTTCCGGTACTCCACGTTGGAGGGGGCTCCCTCGGAGGGAGGGGCGCTCCGGATACGGAGGCGGCGCGGCGACTCCACACATCAGGAGGGGTATGGGCCGGACAACGTGCTCGCCTCCTATGTGCATGCACACTGGGCTTCCAATCCGCTCGCCGCGGAGGGCTTCGTGCGGAGTGCTCGTGCGTTCCGTGAGGGAACGCGATGAGTGCGCTCGCGGTCTTCCATCCGGAAGACGTGTCGGTGCCGCGCCTCGAAGATGGACTGCTCGTGGTGCGGCTCGGTGCGCCGCATGCCGTCCTCTCCTGGGCCGTACACCGTGGAGGGCGCACGCGCGCGAGCGTGGTCGCGTGGCGTCAGGTGACGGACTCGGAGCTGGGCCCGGACGTGGACCCGGCGTTGCTCCTCTCACGCAGCCTCGAAGCGCGGGAGCTGTCCGGAGCGGTGGGACTCCTCACCTCGCGCGATGTGTCGCGCTACGAGGACGTCACCCGTGTGCACGGTGAGTACTCGGCGCGGTGCGTGGCCACGGTGGGGTTGGGCAATGCGCTCGCCGTTGGGGATTCCCCCGGGCCGCTCCGCCGGAGCATGGGCACCATCAACCTGTTGTGTGTGCTGTCCCATCCGGTGGGAGAGGGCGCGCTCGTCGAGGCCGTGTCAATTGCTTCCGAGGCCCGTACAGCGGCGATGTTGGAGGCGCGGTTCCCCTCACGTCGCTCTCTGCGTGCGGCGACGGGCACCGGTACGGACTGCATCGTCGTGGCGGCACCGGAGGATGGCCCTGAACCCGAGACTTGGGTGGGCAAGCACACGGCGCTCGGCGCGGCACTTGGTGCAGCAGTGCACGAGGCCGTGGCCCGAGGCGCTCACGCGTGGCTGGTCGAGCGGGGCCTGCGATGAGTGCGCGCATCATCCTCGTGGGCGGAGGCGTGCGCTCGGGCAAGAGCCGCTTCGCACTTCAGCTCGCGGAGCAACTTGGCCCGCGTCGTACCTACTTCGCCACGGCGCAGGCCTTCGACGACGAGATGCGCGAGCGGGCACGGAACCATCAAGCAGAGCGCGAAGGTCGCTTCGCCACGGTGGAGGAACCGTGGGAGCTCTGTGAACGGCTCGCGGCTGACACGTCCGACGTGGCCGTGGTGGATTGCGTCACGCTGTGGCTCTCCAACCTGCTGCTGCGCGGAGACACGGCGGAGGCCATCCTCGCCGAAGTCGAACGGCTCACCTCGGTGCTGTGCGCACGTGCGGGCACAACAGTGCTCGTCACCAATGAAGTAGGCATGGGCGTGGTGCCGGACACTCCGCTCGGCCGCGTTTTCCGAGACATCTCGGGCGGTGCGCACCAGCGGCTCGCGGCCTGCGCGGACGAGGTGTACTTCGGCGCCCTGGGACTCCTCCTGCGCCTCAAGCCTTCGCCCCTCATGGTGGAGGTGCCGCGATGACGGGCGGGGCCCTGCATGCGGGCGCGGTGCTCGTGCTCGCCCTCCTGTGGGATGCGCTCCTGGGCGAGCCACCCGTCCCGGTGCACCCGGTGGTGTGGATGGGACGTTTGCAGCGCGCGCTGCGGCGTCGGGCTCCTCGTGCTCCATTGCCCGCGTTTCTGTGGGGGACGTTCATGGCCCTCCTGGGACCGCTCGTCTTCGGTGGCGGCTCGTGGCTGCTCCTGCGTGCGCTCGCACCGGTGCCCGCGCTCCAGTTCGTCGTCGAGGTGTACCTGCTCAAGAGCGCCTTCGCGGTGCGGGCCCTCGCGGAGGCGGGGCTCTCTGTCGAGCGTGCGCTCGGCGCGGGTGACCTCGCGGGTGCGCGGTTTGGTCTGCGCAGCCTCGTGTCCCGGGACACCTCGGAGCTGACGCCTACGCTGTTGTCGGCGGCGGCGGTGGAGTCGGTGGCGGAGAACACGTCGGACTCCGCCGTCGCGCCGCTCCTGTTCTTCGCGGTGGGCGGTGTGCCCGCGGCGCTCGTGTACCGCGCGGCCAACACGCTCGATGCCCTCGTGGGCTACCGGGGCGAGTACGAGTGGCTGGGGAAGGCGGCGGCCCGGCTCGACGATGTCCTCAACCTCGTCCCCGCTCGGCTCACCGCCGCGTTCCTCGTACTGGCGGCTCCTCTGGGGCGCGCCTCCCCTGTCGCGGCTCTGCGCTGCTGGTGGCGTGACGGAGCGCGCACCGAGAGCCCCAACGCGGGCAGGCCCATGGCGGCCGTGGCTGGTGCGCTCGGCGTGCAACTGGAGAAGGTGGGCCACTACCGGCTCGGCGCCGAGGGCCGGCTCCCGGGCATGGGTGACATCGCCCGCACGGTGCGCCTCATGGTGGGCGCCAGCCTCATGGGCGCGCTGGCCTCGGTCCTTCTCACCTTCCTGCTGTGGGGAGCCTGAACCGTCATGCGCCCATTGCCTCGTCCCGAGCTGCTCGACCTGCCTCCCGCGCCGCATGGCGGTGACGCGGCACAGGGGCTCCTGGACTTCAGCACCGGCGTGTGTCCGTTGCCGCCTCCGGACTCGGTGCTCGCGGCCCTGCGCACGGCGGATGTCACGCGCTACCCGCATCCGAGCGCGCTCCCCCTGTGCGAAGCCGCGGCCCGGGCGCACGGTGTGTCCGCGGATGAAATCGTCGCTGGCAATGGCTCGGCGGAGTTGCTGTGGGCGCTGGCTCGCGCCTTCGTGGGCGTGGGGCGCAAGGCGCTCGTGCTCACTCCGGCGTTTGGCGAGTACGCCCAGGCGGTGCGTGCCTCGGGTGGGCGCCTCGCCACGCTCACGGCGGAGGGGCCTCCCTTCCGATGGGAACTGGCACGCGTGATTGCCGCGCTCGACGTGCACCATCCCTCGCTCGTCTTCGTGGGGCGTCCGTCCAACCCGTGCCTCTCGTTGCTGCCGTATGAAACGCTCGTGAAGGCCGCGCGAGCGCATCCCGGCACGCTCTTCGCGGTGGACGAGGCGTACCTGCCGCTCTTCCCCGGCGCGGAGGGACTCACGCCCGGGCCCAACGTGGTCCTGGTGCGCTCGCTCACCAAGGTGCTTGCGATTCCGGGCGCGCGGCTCGGTTACCTCGTGGCTTCTCCCGATGTGGCCCGTGTCGTCCGCTCCGCGCTCCCTCCGTGGAATGTGTCCGCGCCCGCGCTCGCAGCGGGGCAGGCCGCGCTGGCGGTGCTTCCCTCCGTGCTGCCCCAGATTCAGGCGGAGGTCACCCGGCTGCGCACCCTCCAGTCCTATCTGCTCAGGTCCGTGGGGGCTCGGGTGGACGCGGAAGGGGGAACGTTCCTCCTCGTGCGGGTGGACGACGCTCCGGCCTTCACCCGACGGATGGCGGACGCGGGAGTGCGCGTGCGCGACGCGACGAGCCTCGGACTGCCGCACCACATCCGGCTCGGGGTCCGCCCCGAGTCCGAGCACCCTCGCTTGCGCGCGGCCTTCGTGCGCGCGCTGGAGCTGACATGACTGCTCGCACCCTGATGGTCCAAGGAACTGCCTCCAGCGTGGGCAAGAGCCTGCTCACCACCGCGCTGTGCCGCATCTACGCGCGCCGGGGTCTCCGCGTGGCGCCCTTCAAGAGCCAGAACATGGCGCTCAACTCGGCCGTGTGTCCGGACGGCGCGGAGATTGGCCGCGCGCAGTACGCGCAAGCCGAGGCGGCTCGCGCGAGCCCTCGCGCGGAGATGAACCCCATCCTCCTCAAGCCCGAGACGACGAGTGGCTCGCAGGTGGTGGTGATGGGGAAGGTGCTCGGCAGCATGCACTTCCGGGACTTCCACCAGCGCAAGCCCGAGCTGCGCGAAGTCGTGGGACAGGCGCTGGACACGCTGCGACGCGACAACGACCTGGTCCTCATCGAGGGCGCGGGCAGTCCCGCCGAGGTGAACCTCAAGTCGAGGGACCTGGTGAACATGTGGGTCGCCGAGCGGGCGGATGCGCCCGTGGTGCTCGTCACCGACATCGAGCGCGGCGGAGCGATGGCCGCGCTGGTGGGCACGCTCGAGCTCCTGGAACCACACGAACGCGCGCGGGTGCAGGCGATGGTCGTGAACAAGTTCCGAGGGGACCCGCGCCTGTTCGATGACGGGGTGCGCTTCCTGGAGGAGCGGCTCAGGGTGCGCGTGGCGGGCGTGGTGCCGCACCTCGGGGACACGGGCATCGCGAGCGAGGACTCGCTCGACCTCAAGCCCCGGGGAACGGGAAGGGGTGCGGCGCGCGTGGCGCTGGTGAAGCTGCCGCGCCTGTCCAACTTCGATGAGTTCGAGCCGCTCGCGCGCGAGGCGGGGCTCGAAGTGCATTGGTGCGAGCGGCCCGAGGAATTGGAGGGCGCGGACCTCGTGGTGCTGCCGGGCACGAAGTGCACCGCGCATGACCTCGCGTGGTTGCGGAAGACGGGGCTCGCGGCGGCGGTGGTGCGGCGGGCCCGCGCGGGCGGGGCGGTGCTGGGCATCTGCGGCGGCTACCAGATGCTCGGGGAGCGCGTCCTCGACCCGCTGGGTGTCGAGTCGAAGGAGCCCGATGTGCCGGGGCTGGGGCTGCTGCCCATCGTCACCCGCTTCGAGCGGGAGAAGGCCACCGCTCCGGTGGTGATTCGGCTCGCGGAAGGGCTTCCGTTGCTCGAAGCCGCGGGAGGGCAGGAGGCGCGCGGTTATGAAATCCACTGTGGCCGGGTGACGGTGGCTCCCGGGGCGCACGCGTTCGGGACGTTGCTGCGTCGCGGGCCGGAGCCGATGCGCGCGGACGAGGGCTGCACGGTGGGGAGCGTGGCGGGGACGCTGGTGCATGGCCTGTTCGAGAACGATGGGGTTCGCAGGGCGCTCCTGCGCACGCTCGGTGCGGAGGTCTCGGACGGACCGGCGGTGGACCCATATGAACGGCTCGCTGACCACTTCGAGGCGGCGCTCGACATGAGACATCTGGACCGCCTGGTGGGACTGTGAGCGCCATGGTGCTTCCGCAGGACTTCAGTGCCGAGGCTCGCGAGGCCGTCTACGCCGCCATCTCGAAGCGGCGGGACGTGCGGTACTTCCGGCCCGGCATTCCGCTTCCGGACGACGTGTTGGAGCGCATCCTCGGTGCGGCACATCAGGCGCCGAGCGTGGGGTACTCACAGCCGTGGGACTTCGTGGTGGTGCGCGATGCGGCGCGGCGGGCTCGCATCCGGGAGAACTTCCTGCGCTGTCGCGAGGCGGAGGCGGCGCGCTTTGCTCCCGAGCGGCGTGAGAAGTATCTCGCGTATCGGCTGGAGGGCATCGAGGAGTCTTCGCTCAACATCTGCGTGACGGTGGACCTGCGCCCGGCAGAGGAGGTGGTGTTGGGCACCACGGCTCAACCAGAAGCCCTGCGATGGAGCGCCTGCTGCGCCGTGCAGAACCTGTGGCTGGCCGCGCGCGCCGAGGGCGTGGGCGTGGGGTGGGTGAGCATCGTCGAGCCACGTGTGCTTCGCGCGGAGCTGGGATTGCCTCCGGGAATCGAGCCCGTGGCGTATCTGTGCGTGGGTTATCCGGTGGTGTTCGGCGAGAGGCCCCTGCTGGAGGAGACCGGGTGGCGCGCGCGCAGGCCTCTCTCCAGTGCGGTGCATGACGAGTGTTATCGCGGCGATTCCACCACGGTGCCGACGGATGCCCCGAGGTTGTCACACGTTGTGCCGCTGGCTGGGAGTACCCACGCCAAGACCGTGAGCACCGACGCGGCGCCTGTGTTCAATGCGGAGGCCGAGGCGCGCTCGCGTGCTCGCCAGGTACGACTGACAAAGCCGGCGGGCAGCCTCGGTCGTCTCGAAGAGCTCGCGGGTTGGTACGCGGGCGTACGCGGTCGCCACCCCGCGCCACCTCCGCGCCGCGCGCGTCTCTACCTGTTTGCCGCCGACCATGGCGTGGTGCAGGAAGGCGTGAGTGCCTTCTCCTCCGCGCTCACCGCGGCAATGGTGGGAAACCTGCTCGCAGGTGGTGCGGCGGCGAACTCCCTCGCGCGTGCGAGCAACGTGGAGCTCACGGTGGTGGACGTGGGCGTCGCGGGCGACTTGAGCGCGCTGCCCTCCGAGCGTGTCGTCCCCTTCATCTCCGCCCCCGTGCGCGCCGGTACCGGCAATCTGCGTCGCGAACCGGCCATGTCCGTGGACGAAGCTCGCGCGGCACTCACGACCGGAGAGCGCCTCGCACGAGAGGCCGCTCGCGAGGGCGTGGATGTCCTCGTCGCCGGTGAGCTGGGCATCGGCAACACCACCGTGGCCGCCGCGCTCACGTGCGCGCTCACGGGACTCTCTCCTGATGACGCTGTCGGCGCGGGCACCGGGCTCGATGCAGCGGGCGTGCGGCGCAAGGCCGACGTCGTCCGCGACGCGCTCACCCTGCATGCGTCCCGGCTGGGCACTCCTCTCGAAGCGCTCGCTACCGTGGGCGGACTGGAGCTCGCCGCGATGGCGGGGTTGATGCTCGGGGCCGCTCGCGAGCGTCGCCCGGTGGTGGTGGACGGCTTCATCGCTTCAGCCGCCGCGCTGGTCGCGGTGCGCCTGGAGCCGGCGGTCCGCCCCTTCCTGCTCTTCTCTCACTGCTCCGCCGAGCGTGGGCACCGGGCGCTGCTCGCCGCGCTCGATGCCAGGCCCTTGTTCGACCTCGGGCTCCGGCTTGGAGAGGGCACGGGCGCCGTGCTGGCCGTGCCCCTCCTTCGCGCCGCGTGTGAGGCGGAGGCGAACATGGCCACCTTCGCCACCGCCGGCATCACCGACCGGCTCCGCCCCGACAGGGACGATGCCGCGTAGGGCTCACGTCCCCTGCTGAATCAGCTCCACGCGGTAGCCGTCCGGGTCCTCGACGAAGGCAATCACCGTGGTGCCGTGCTTCATCGGTCCCGGCTCGCGCACCACCTTGCCACCGGCCTCGCGGATGGCGTCGCACGTGGCGTGGATGTCATTCACGCCCAGCGCCACGTGGCCGTACGCCGTGCCCAGCTCGTACTTCTCGACACCCCAGTTGTAGGTCAGCTCCAGCGCCGGGTGCGTGTCCTCGGGACCAAAGCCCACGAACGCCAGCGTGAACTTCCCATCCGGGTAGTCGTGGCGGCGCAGCAGCTTCATCCCGATGACCCGGGTGTAGAAGTCGAGCGACTTCTCCAGGTTCCCAACGCGCAGCATGGTGTGCAGGATTCGCATGCGCGCTTCATAACGTCTCGGGGGCGCCGCGTCTCGGCACTCCGGGGTCGCTGTTCGTTGTCCCGCACGCCGCGTCAGTTCGCCGCCCGCACGTTGCGGCGAGCCGCCTGCCGCTGATGGATGGCCCGGCGCAGCTTCGCGATGAGCACCTCCACGTTCGCCGGCCGCACCAGCACGTCGTCCGCGCCCGCCTCCAGGCCCGCGGTGACGATGGCCGGGTCCTCCTTGTCCACGATGAGGTACACCGGCAGGTCCTCGGTGGCCGCGTTCTTCCGCAGCGCCTGGAGCACGGCGTGCAAGTCGCCATCCGGGAGCGGGTCCGCGAGGATGGCCGCCTGGGCTCCCGCGCCGAGCGCCTTCTCCACCTCGGCCCGGCTCTGCGCTCGCACGGTGGCCAGCCCTTCCGCCATGAGGCGGATCTGCAAGGTCATCGCGTTGGCGGCGTCCGTCTCGCCCACCACCACGCGGGGCGCCGCCTTGCTCTGTCCCACCGCGTTCGTATTCAGCTCGGAGGCGAGGGCCTCCAGCGCGGCGGGCGGCAGTCGCGGGTCCTGACGCAGCGTCTGGAGCGCCTGGGCCGCATCCACCGGGTCCGGCTGCGCGCTCTGCACCTGGAACACGAAGCTCGCCGCGCACAGCAGCGCGCCGGCCGCGCGGTTGACGGGGGCCGGCGTCTCGCTGCCGTCCGACAGCACGGCGGAGAGCACCTCCACCACCTCCGGAAGGCCGCTGCCCACGAGCGCCAGGGCCCGGGCACGCGAGGGGAGGATGAAGCGAGCCGGCTCCTCCAGCCGCGCCGCCAGCGCCAGCGCCGAGGCCGCAGTGCCGATGAGGGTCTCCTCCACGCTGCCCGCGCCCAGCCGCGTCCCAATCCTCCGCGCCAGCTTCGTGACGAAGGGCGACAGCACCGCGCTGCCTCCCAGCATGGAAATCACGCCGTCCAAGAGCCGCGTCTGCAGCGCGCCCAGCCGGGCGAGCGGGCCTCCTTCGCCCATCAGCGCCGCGCTGAAGGAGGGCAGCAAGCGCACCTCCACTCGCGGGTGCGCGGTGCGCAGCCGTTGGGCCATGCCCGCCGCGTCCTCCACGGCGTCCTCCAGCACGAGCACCAAATCGTATCCGCCCAGTGACAGGGCCCGCTCCGCCTCGGCCGCGGGGCTCGTCGCCGCGGCGAGCCCTTCCATCAGCAGCAGCTTCACCGCGGCCTCACGGTGCTCCGACGGCTCCGCCACCACCAGCACCATGCGCGCGCGGGCGTCGCTCTGGTGGATGCGCCGGCTCGAGAGCTCGGCGGGCGTGGGCGTGCGCGGCTCGGACTCCTCGGCTCCGGCAATCTCGCGCACGTCGAACCCGGCGCGGCCGGTGAACTGCTCTACGAACTGGAGCATGCGCGCGCGGCCGTCGGTGGCTTCCACGTCGATACCCGTCTCCGGCTCCGAGCTCGGGTAGAAGCGGCGGATGGCCTTGCGGATGGCCTGCTCGCTGGCGAAGAGCCCCTGCACCGCCACGGCGCGAGCGGAGAACTTCAGCGCGTCCGTCACCTCCACGTCGCGCGGGTCCAGCACGGCGCAGAACAGCTCGCGTCCCCGCACGGCCACCGGCACGGCGCACAGCTTCTCACACAGCTCTCGAGGAACCTGCTTCAGCAGCTCCTCCGGCACCGGCACGGCCTGGAGCTTCTCGTCGGTGATGTGGGGCAGCCCCGACTGCTCGGACAGGGCGCGCACCAGGTTCTCCGGGTCCAGCTTCCGCTCCACCACGAGGAGCTGTCCCAACCTCCCGCCGCGCCGCTTCTGCAGCGCCAGTGCCTCCTCCAGCGTCTGGGGTGTCACCATGCCGCGCGCCACGAGGATGGCGCCGAGCTGCTGGCGCGTGCGGGCCCGCTGCCCGGGAGGAGGAGGCGGCAGGGAGGGATTTCGAGGTGGCGGCGCCACCGCCAGGGGCGGCGGAGGCGGAGGGCTGACGGCGGGACGCGCCATCGCCACGGCCGTCGGAGCCCCGGACGGGGGAGGGCTTCCCGCCGGACGCAGCATGGGCGGAGGCCCCGGAGGCGCGCGCCGTGCATCGCGCGAGGGTGGGGCGTGCAGGCGCGGAAGCTCCTCGCCCTCCAGTCGGATTTCCTCACCGGGCACGCCGTCCAGGTCTGCCAGCGGCGAGCGACGGTCCGGGAACGCGCGGCCGAAGAGGCCGGCGATGTCCGCCGGGCCCACGCGCAGGCGGTGGTCGAAGAGGAAGCTCTGCATGGACTCGGAGAACTCGCGCGCCGTCTGGAAGCGCGAGGCGGGCGACGCGGCGAGGGCGCGCAGCAGGATGGTCCACAGCGGCGGAGGCACGCCGGGGAGCGGCTCCAGCGAGAGCTCGTCGAAGCTGCCGAGCATGTGGATGACGTGCGGGGACGCGCCGTCGAAGAGCTTGCGGCCCGCGAGCATCTCGTACAGCAGCAGCCCCAACAGGAAGATGTCGCTGCGCTGGTCCACGGCGCGGCCCTGGACCAGCTCGGGGGCGAGATAGTTGATTTTGCCCTTCAGTACGCCGGCCTGCGTCTCCTGGGGCGCACCGGCCACCTTGGCGATGCCGAAGTCCGCCAGCTTCACGGCGCCATTGCTGGCGACCATGACGTTGGACGGATTGATGTCGCGGTGGATGATGTTGAGCGGCGCGCCGGCCCGGTCCGTGCGGCCGTGCGCGTAGGCGAGCCCGTCCGCCACCTGCTGCGCGATGAAGCACACCTCGCGCAGGCCCATGGGGAGCTGCCGTTGCCGGGCCGCCTTGAGGAGCGCGCGCAGGTTCTCCCCGTCCACGAACTCCATCACCATGTAGTACTGGCCGGCGCTCGTGCCGAGGTCCAGCACCTGCACGACGTTGCCGTGCTGGAACGCGACGGAGACCTTCGCCTCGCGCAGGAACAACTCCACGAAGTCGGCGTCCTGCACGTACGAGGGCAGGATGCGCTTGACGGCCACGGGCTTCTCGAAGCCCTCCGCGCCCACCACCTTTCCCAGGAACACCTCGGCCATGCCGCCCGCGGCCAGCTTCTTCACTATCCGGTAGGTCCCCACGGTGTTTCTCCGGAGCCGCGATGAGAGAGCAGCGATGTCGGAGAGCGAGGAAAGGCCAGAAAAGAGCTTTTCGAAGCCGAGCGGCGGCGAAAGGGAGGGACAGCGTTCGACACCCAACCTTTTCGTCGAGGGTCACTGTTGCATTCTGGATACAAGTGGAGCGCGCACCACGATTTGGCGCCCCGGTCAGGGCGTGGGCTTCGGCGGCACGGTGAAGGTGCCGGCCTCCACGCGGGACTCGTGGAGGGGCTTCCCGTCCGGCCCCTGGGCATCGATTCGCGAGCCGTCTCCGCTGGCGCGCCACAGGCCGACGAGGACCTTCCACTCGCCGGCCTCCCAGTCCTTGGTGGACACGGCGAAGGCGTCGCGCAGGAGCGTGTTCCTCGGGGCCTCGTGGAAGAAGAAGGTGCCGCCCAGCACCACGTGGTCCGCGTTCTTCCGCTTGCTGCCCTCGGGTCCGGGCAGGTGCACGAAGACTCCGGCCGAGCGCGGCACCGGTCCCGTCACCCGCCAGTAGAGGACGAGGCGGATGAGGCCCTCCGCATCCGGTGCCGGAGGTATCTCCGCCGCGACCAGCTCCACCGGCACGGAGAAGCTCACGTCCAGGCGCCGTGCATTCTCGGGCAGCGCTGCCACCTGAATCGGTGAGCCATCCGGGTTGCGAGGCACCGCGCGCGCCACCGGCTCGTGCCACGCCGTGAGCAGCGCTGCCCAGACGAACAGCGGCATGGAGGCCACCATCACCGCCTCGGGCCCGAGCCGGCTGCCGCGTGCTCGCGAGCGCCAGGCCACGAAGCCGAGTCCCAACCAGGCGAACGCCGACACCACCGCGCCTCCAATGCCCGAGCGCGGCAGGAAGGCCAGCACCACGTGGTGGTCTCCTTGTGGAAGCTGCACGCCGAGCAGCCCGTCCCGCGACACCACCTCGCCCACCGACGTCTTCCAGCCGGGGTGCCAGTTCTGGTTCACCAGCAGCACCGTGGGCTGCTTCGCCGCCACGTCCACCTCCACGCGGTTGGGCGTCCACTCCACGCGGCGCGCGGTGCCGGAGGACGCATCCTCCAGGTACTCCTCCTGCGGCAGGTCGCCACGGAGGCGGTCGGACATGGGCACCGGCCACGCTTCACCGCATGCAATCGAGCCGCGGTTGAGGGCCAGGAAGTACCCCTGCGACCAGCGGTTGCCGCGCGCCTGCGCGAAGGGCCGCTCCGCCTCGGGCGGCGTGGGCGGAGGCTCGGCCAGCATGGGCGCCCAGCGGGTGAGGCGGGTGAAGGCGTGGACCTGCACACCCCAGCCCGCCACCACGAGCACGCACGCGAGCGCCGCGCCCCACTTCCACCGAGGCGAACGCGCGCGCAGCGCCTGCACCAGCAGCACGGCGATTCCCATCGCGGCCAGCTCCGCGATGAAGAGCCCGGCCGGGACGAGGAAGCGCTCCGGGTAGCGGAACGTCCCGTAGATGGGCAGCGTCCGCAGCCCCGCGAACAGCGACGGCTTCGCCGAGTAGCCCGCCGCCATCCAGACGCACAGCGTCCCCAGCACCAGCGGGTACGGCGCGCGGCGGCGGCACAGCACCAGGGCCACGGGCACGAGCGCGAGGGCCACGGCCACGAGGAAGAAGTTGCCCGGGTTGCTGTGCCCCGAGGACGCCGGCAGCTCCAGCATCATCCGGCTCAGCGTCTGAATCGAATGCCCCGGAGTGCCCGCCATGACGCGCGGCGAGGAGCGCATCGTCTCCACCAGCGGCCACAGCCGGTACGCGCACGCGGCCAGCGTGAAGAGGGCGGTGGACCCCAGGCCCCACAGCGCCGTGCGCCACCGCGCGGTGCCACGCATGCCGACCAGCGTGCGCCCCGCCTCCAGCGCGACGAAGAGCGCGCCCATCGGCACCGGGTACGTGCCGCCGAAACCCAGCAGGAAGGCGAAGACGCCCGCCACCAGCACGGCGCCGGACACCTTTCCCCGCGCGGCCCATTGCGTGCCCAGCAGCAGCCACGGCAGCAGCAGGAAGCCCGCGAAGTTGAGCCAGCCGATGGCCCACGACAGCGCGGTGAAGCCCGTGAGGCCGAACAGCGGCGCCGCGGCCAGGGCCCCCAGCGTCGAGCCCGCGCGCCGCCGCGCGTAGCGGAAGAAGCCCTCCATGCCGAGCACGAGGAAGGCCCACAGCACCACCGGCTCCGCGCGCCGGGCACCCAGCGCCGCGGACACCAGCAGCGTGGGAGACGCCACGCGCGTTTGCGGGCTGCCCAGCGCGTACTGCCCTCCGCAGGACCACGGGTTCCATAGCGGGAGCTGTCCGTAGCGCGTCAGCGTGCGCGTGCCCGCGTCCTCGTACGAGTGCAGCAGGTGCGAGTCGCGGAAGTCATTCAGCGCCCCGGCCTTCGTCAGCGGACGCCAGCAGGCGATGAGCGCCAGCACGCCGAAGAGGGCGAGGCGCGGACCGGGAAGTGTGGCGAGTCGGTGGGCGGCGCGGAGCAGCCGGCGGGACGGAGGCGTCATTGGTGTGCGGTGTGCGCGCTTCAGTCGTAGAAGGGCCGGGGCTTGCACGGGCTGGCCGTGGCCCTGCGCGGCGGTTGGACGGGGGCCGAGTGCAGCTCCGCGTCGATGGCGTCGAACACGTCCGACACCGGCACGCCGCGCCGGCTCGCCTCGCCCATGGCCCAGCTCCGCTCGGAGGCGCCGAAGTCGTCGTCCTGGGACCAGGCGTCTCCCGGGAAGGAGTTGCGCGAGCGCTGCCTCCAGCCGGGCTCCTCGGCGGCGGCGGCGCGGCCCACCTCGACGCGCTCGGCCGGGGACAGGCGCCGCTCGGGCGGAGGGACACGCGAGGTGGCGGCACGCACCACCGCCGTCGCGCCGCACAGCGCGAAGGCCAGCCAACCCGCGAGCGACACGCGCCTCCAGTGGGGACTCATGGAGGCGCTCCTACTCCAACTCAGCCCCGCTCGTCCTCCTCGGAGTCGCTGTCGAGGCCGTGGGGATTGGAGAGCACCCGGTGCGCGCGCTCCATCATCTCCACCACGATTTGCCCGGCGGGCTGCACGCCTTCGATGCGCGCCATGCTGGCGCCGCTGGCGGGCATGCACATCTCCTCCAAATCCCCCTCGGTGCCGGGCGTGGGGATGAAGGCGCAGAACTTGGGCATGGGATAGGGCGCGTCACCGCCCGGCACGCCGGGGAAGAGCTTCGTGGTGCCGATGCGCTCCGGCGGAGGCGGCGGCGTGGGGATGCGGTCCTCGCGGCCGGCCCACTCGCGCACCACGCGGTTGCGCAGCACGCGGATGCGCGCGCCCGGCCACTCCGGGCCGAAGAGGGTGGTGAAGTCCGAGTCACCCGCGTCGCCCTCCACCAGCCGTTGCTTGTAGCCGGGGTGCGCGTACGCCTCCACGGAGGCCACCAGCCGAGTGCCCACCCAGACGCCGTCCGCGCCGTGGTGGAGGGCCCGCGCCGCGCTGAAGCCGTCGGCGATGCCACCGGCGGCCAGCAGCGTCACGTCGCGGGCCAGGGCGCGGATTTCGCGCACCAGCTTCAGCGTGGGCACGGTGCTCCGGTTGTGGCCGCCGGCCTGCCGGCCCTGCGCGATGAGGCCGTTCGCGCCCCAGTCCAACGCCTTGCGTGCCGCCTCCACGGAAGGCACCTGCATCCACACGCGCGTGCCCGCGGCCTTGAGCGCCTTCACCCACTCCGCGGGCGGCGTGTCCCAGTGGAAGGAGACGACGGGCACGCGCTCGGCGATGCACGTGTCGATGTGCTCGCGCGTGGTGAAGTCCTGGCCATTGGCGGTGGCGACGATGAAGTTGACGCCGTACGGACGCTTCGTGCCTGCCTGCACGGCCTGGAGGCGGGCGCGCAGGAAGGGCGCGGGCTCCGGCGCGGCGCCGAGCATGCCAATGCCTCCGGCCTCCGACACGGCGATGACGAGCGGCGGCAGCGCGACGAAGCCCATGCCCGCGCTGACGAACGGGTAGTGCACGCCCAATTCACGCGTCAGCCGCGTGTGCAGCGTGTTGCCCTCCTGCACAACGATGGGCCGCCGGGGCCCGTCGGTGGTGTCGTCTGCCTCGGACGCGGTGTCTTCCGGGGAACGTCCATCGTTCGTGCCGTTCATCGTGTCTCCTGGAGGGGCGGCGAATCGGATGACAGAGGTTACCAGCACCCTCGTGGATCATGCTCATGGGTGGGGAACGTGCCACCCCATCCGGTGGGCGGGTGAACGCTGTCCCACCCTAGGTGTCGAGCGTCTTGCGCATGTGCCGATGCGGAATTCCGACCTCGGTGAAAGGCTCTCCGTAAACGGCATAGCCGAGGCGCTCGTAGAAGGGGACGACGGGCGCGCGCGCGTGGAGGTGGACGTGGGTGAAGCCTCGGCGGCGAAGCTCCTCCTCCAGGGAGCGCACCAGCCGGGCGCCCAGCCCCTGGCCTTGGAGGTGGGGGGACACGGCCATCTGGAAGAGGCGGCCACCGTGCGCGTCCTCGGGGTTGAAGAGGACACATCCCAGCACGGTGTCGTCCTGGTGCGCCACGAGGTGGAGGCTGTCCGCCTCGAACGGAAAGGCCACCTGCGCGCGCGTGTAGCCCAGGGGCTCGCGCAGCACGTGGAAGCGCAATTCCAGCTCGCCCGCGTAGAGGGGGTGGCCGGGGTGGATGAGGGACAGCGTGACGTCGGACATGGCGGCGCCCGGTCAGAAGGTTCCGGTGAGCTGGAGGGTGAAGGTGCGGCCGTATTGGGGCACGGGGGCGATGGAGTTCTCGTCCGACACGGGCAGCGTGTAGCGGGCGTCCAGCAGGTTCTGCACGCCGGCGAAGTAGCGCAGCGGGCCGTAGTCGCCGGAGAGGCCGAAGCCGAGGAGCAGCGCCTCGCCGCTGTCCGCGCCGCCCGGGCCGGTGGGGCGCGCGCTCTGGTAGGTGGCCTGGGTGGCCAGCCGCATGTCGCCGCCGCCCAGCGGCATCAGCAGTCGCCCGGAGACGAGGTGCGCGGGGGCCGCGGCGGCGACTTCCTCGGTGGCCTTCTTCAGCGTCACGTACGAGTAGCTGAAGTCCACCAGCAGATAGCGCCCCGGCTGCCAGTGCACGCCGGCCTCCGCGCCCCAGGCCAGCGTGGTGCCGTCGGCGTTGACGAAGCGCAGGCACGCCGTGGTGCCGCAGTCGCCGGAGGGGGTGGCCTCCGCGCGCAACTGCACGAGGTTGGAGATGCGGTTGTGGTAGCCGGCGATGGTGAGGCGCAGCTCGTCCGTCAGGTCGTGCGAGTGCTCCAGCTCGAAGGTGGTGATGGTCTCCGGCTCCAGCCCCAGGGAGGCGGCCTGGGAGAGGGTGTCGGCGTAGTAGAGCTCGTAGACGTTGGGGGCGCGGAAGGCGCGGCCGGCGACGAGCTTGGTGAGGCCCGCGTCGTAGGGCCGGGCGATGAAGGCCAGGCGCGGTGTAATCGGCGTGGTGTCCAGGTCCAGGTACTTGTCCAGGCGCAGGCCGGCGGAGACGCTCAGCCGCGGGTGCAGCTTCCACTCGTCGAGGAGGTAGGCGGACACCAGCGTGCGATTCTGCGTTTTCAGCTCCTCGCCTTTGGCCGTCTGCCGCACGCGCAGCTGCGCCTGGCCTTCGATGCCCAGGGTGAGGCGGTTGCCCTCGAAGAGGCCCATGCGCGCGCGGGCCTCGGCGGTGAACCAGTCCGCGGCGCCCTCCTCCTTGGTGGGGCCGCCGTTCTCCTCCGGGTAGACGTACGTGCCCTCGTAGCGGCTGATGTCGAAGGCGCCGCGCAGGGAGAGGCTGAAGCGCTCGTTGAGGTCGCGCTCGTAGCGGGCCTCGGCGAAGGCGCGCAAATCCTCCACGATGTTGCCCTCGACGCCGGGCACGGTGCCGTACGGCGCGGTGGGCAGCTCCTTGGAGCGGATGTTGAACTGGGCCTGCGCCGAGAAGCCGCCGATGCGCGCCTTCAGCGAGCCGCCCGCGGCCCTCTCCGCGTCCAGGCCGGTGACGATGATGTCGTCGCTTCCCAGCCGCGTGGTATCGGCACCCGAAGCGGTCATCGCCGAGGCGCTGAAGAGGATGGAGCGGTCTGCCTCCCCCCATGCGGCGGTGGCGTGCCCGCTCGTGTTGCCCAGCGCGCCCAGCGCGCCGGTGATTTCCAGGTGGTTGTCCGGGCCGAGCGACTCGCGCGGCACCACGTTGATGACGGCGAAGAAGGCGCCCGTACCGTAGAGGGCGGAACCCGGGCCGCGGACGATTTCGATGCGCTCCACCTCCTGGAGGTCCACGCTGAGGTCTCGGGCGGCGTAGCCCTGGCCGGCCCAGACGTCGTTCATGGAGTGGCCGTCCCAGAGGATGAGGACGCGGGTGTTGAGGTCGCCCGGCGGCGAGAAGCCACGCACGCCCAGGTAGGTGTAGGTCCGGTCGTCGGTGAGGTAGAAGCCGCGCACTCCGGCGAGGGCCTCGGCGAGCGTACGCCAGCCGAAGGCGCGCAGCTCCTCCTGCGAGAGCACGGTGGTGGACGCGGCGGCGTCATCCACGGACACGAGGCTCTTGGACGCGGCGCGCACCGGCGGCGGCGCGTAGCGCAATTCCGCGTGGACCTTCACCTCCTGGTCGGAGACCACCGTCACCGTCTGGCGCAGCGGGCGGACCTCGCGGCTCTCCACCTCGAGCGAGTGCTCGCCCTCGGGGAGGGTGACGACGGTGGGGGTGAAGCCGGCGGGCTTGCCGTCCACGCGCACGGTGGCGCCGTCTCGGTTGGCGGTGACGACGAGGCGGCCGGTGGGCCTGTCCTGCACGCGCAGGGACACGGCGAGGGGCACGTTGCCGTCGGGCGGCACGTCGACGACGTACTGGCTGGGAGCGTAGCCGGGGGCGCGCACGTAGAGGACGCGCTGGCCCGGGGGCAGGCGCGCGCGGGAAGGAAGGCGGGCGATGATGGGGCCGTTGGGGGAGTCCCGCACCTCGGCGCCCTCGGGCGTGCCGGTGAGCTCCACGCCGCCGGTGATGAGGGTGAGGTCGAAGTTCTGCTCGGCTTCACGGCCGCGCACGAGCACGAGGGTGGCCTCCGCGGGGCGGTAGCCGTCCTTCTTCACCATGATTTTGTGACGGCCGGGCGTCAGCGCGAGCGTCTGTGGCGAACGGCCCCGGCTACCGAGGTCCATGCGGTCCACGTAGACCTCGGCGCCCTTGGGATTGGTCGTCACCTTGACGAGGGCGACCTTGGGGCGGAGCCGCTCCACCGAGCGGGACACCTCGGCGGCGTCATCGGTGGGGAGGTCCTCGGTGAGCAGGTCGTTGTAGTAGCGGTAGGCCTCGTTGAACTTGTTCAGCGCCTCGAAGCAGCGGGCGATGTTGAAGAGGACGTTGCGGTTGGGGACGAGGCGGTAGCTGGTGAAGTACGAGCGCAGCGCCTCGGCGTACTGGCCCTTGGAATAGGCCTCGTTGCCCAGCTCGAAGGCGATGTCGGCCTCGTCCGCGTTGTTGTCCGCGAGCACGGGGCTGGCCAGGAGCAGGAGCGATAGAAGGAGCAGGCCTTGACGGGAGGGAAGCATGGCGCGGCGGCCATTCTTCCCTCTCCGTGAGGGGAGGTCCATGGGGGGCAGCCGCCTGTCTGCCCGGAGGCTGTCACTCGGAGTCCTCGCTTCAGTGCACCACGGTCCGCGCGGACCCGGTGGCCCGGGCCGTCGCGGGCTCGCGCATGAGCTTGTCACCCGCGGACTGGAGGACGCGCGTGGTGGCGCCCTCGGGGTCGCGGAAGAAGTGCGGCGTCCACAGGCGCACCAGCTTCCAGCCCTGGCCTTCGAGCACGCCGGTGCGGAACAAGTCCCACTCCACGCGGTCGGCGGCCTTGGGGTAGCGGGTGCCGTCGCACAGCACGCCCACGGTGACGTCGCCGGGAAGGGTGGGGTGGCGCAGCGCCAGGTCCACGCAGAAGCCGTCGTTGCCCCAGTGCACGTCGGACGACACGCGGTGCTGCCTTGCCAGGTGTCCGGCCAGCGCGCGGGCGAAGGTGGAGCCGGCTTCCGTCTCGCGCTCGCGCACCGCCGGCTCGCGAGCCACGGGCGCGTCCGGGCGCGCCTGCGTCTCGGCGTCGTCGCGGGCGTAGGCGTCCGAGAGGCCTTCCGCGAACTGGAGGTACGCGAAGAGCAGCCAGCCGCCGTTGGGCTGCCGGCCCTTCTCCACGGGAGGCAGGGACATATAGGCCTCACGCGGAATGGACGTGACGAGGTGCACCTGCTGCCGAGCGCGGGTGACGAGCACGTTGAGGCGCCGGCCACCACCCGCGCTGCCCAGCGGGCCGAAGCGCCGGTAGAAGCGGCCCTGCCGGTCCGGGCCGTAGGTGGTGCTGATGATGAGGTGGTCTCGCTCGTCGCCCTGGACGTTCTCCAGGTTCTTGACGAAGAGGCCCTCGAACGAGCCCGCGCCTCGACGGGTGCGCGCCGCCGTCAGCCGGGAGGCGAAGGTCGCGTCCTCCGCGGCCATCTCATCGAGCACGTCGGTGATGGCGTCGCGCTGCGTGAGGTTGAAGCAGGCGATGCCGATGGACGGAGGCTCGGGCCGCGCGAGCAGCTCCTTCACCAGTTCGCCCACGGCGCGGGCCTCGAGGCGGTTGACGCGCTTCTCGTAGGTGCCGGCCACGGGCAGCAGGCGCAGCGGCGCGTGCGGTGCGCGGTGGGACGGGTGCGCGGGGATGGCCTGGAGCCGCCTGTCGTAGAAGTGCTCGTTGCTGAAGGCGATGAGGTCCGAGTTCCGCGAGCGGTAGTGGACGTCGAGGTAGCACTGGTCGATGTCCAGGTTGAGCGCGGCGGACAGGAGGTCCTCCACCTCGGACTGCTGCTCCTCGAAGAGTCCCTGCTCGGTCTCCGCCTCCTGCTCCTGGCTCTGCACCACCGCGGACTCGAAGAAGCGCGTGGGTGGGAGTTGCTTCGGGTCTCCGGCGATGACCACCCGCTTCGCGCGGGTGAGTACGGGGAGGGCTTCCTCCAGCCGGCACTGCGAGGACTCGTCGAAGATGACGACGTCGAAGATGGGGCGGCGCGGGAAGATTTGCGCCACCGTCTGCGGGCTGGCCATCCACACGGGGCGCACGTCGAAGAGCGGGTCTCCGCCTTCGATGCCCTGGCCCGTGGAGATGACCTGGCGCACGCGCATGGCGCGCTCTCCGCGCAGCATGAGACGGCGGCGCAACTCCGCGCCCTGGCTGTTGAGCCGGCCGCCGGTGCCCGCGAGCAACCGCTCGCGCTGGCGCTGCGTCCACCGGTGGATGAGCGCGTCGCGCACGAGGCCGCGCTTCTTCTCCTCCAGCGCCCGGTAGCGAGCATGGGTGGCCTGCACACGGTCGGCGTCGATGTGCTGGAGCGCCGGGTCTTCACGCAGGCGGGAGGAGATTTCAGCGGCCAGCGTCGCCTTCAGCACCGCGCACCAGCCGGCCTCCGCGTCCGCGCCCTGACGGGCCAGTCCCTCGACGGCGGTCTCCAGCGCGGGAGGCATGCCGGACAGCAACGAGCGAAGGCGCAGCAGGCCCTCCACCGTGGACAGGCGAGCCTGGAGCGCGGTGCCGAGCGGTGAGAACCGCCCACCGCCGCGCAGCTCGCGGGCGCGCGTCTGGAGCCACGCGGTGGAGAACAGGCCCGTCTCCGCGAGCCGCGCCTCCAGCCGGGCCACGGCCTCGCCTCGGGCCGCGGACTGCAGGAGTCCGGAGAGCAGGGACAGGCGCGAGCTCGCATCACCCTCGAGCGCCGTGCGCACGGCGTCACGGCACGAGGCGAGCAGGGGCGCGCTGTCCAGCTCACCGAGCAATTCGAAGAGGGCCGCGTGGGTGCGCAGGCTGCGCGAGAGGGCTTCGTCGGTGAGTGTCTCGGCGGAGCCGGGCGCGAGCGTGGTGCGGTGGTACTCGGTGAGCAGGGTGCGGGCACGGGCGCCGGTGAGGAAGCGGTTGACGCGCTCGGCGGCGGCGATGCCCAGGGTGAGACCGAACTGCTGGAGCACCTTGCGTGCGCCGGCCCTCCGCGCGAAGTAGAAGAACGCGTACCACTTGCGAGCGATGGCCAGGTACGTGCCCAGCGCGGCGAGCGCCATGGACAGTGCGCTCAAGGCCTGGGGCTGTTCGCGGTGGACCAGCGCCAGCTCCGTGTCCAGCGGCCCCTCGGCGAGCACCTGTGTCTGCGGCGTCAGTCCATCGAGCTGGGCCTTTGCGGCGCGAACGGAGTCCGGTGATGCCGAGCCCCAGCGGGCGAGCATGTCCGGGCTGGCCGTCTCCAGCAGCGGGGCCAGCTTCTCCGCGAAGGCCGCGCGCGCCGCGCCTTCCGCTCGAGGGTCCGCGCCAAAGGCGGGCACGTCCGGGGACGCAGCCGCATCCGCGTCGCGAGCCGCCTGCGCCACCGTGTCGAGGCGCTCGCGGTAGGTGGCCACCGGATGTGCCAGGTACGTGGCCAGGTCGACGCCGAGGGCGTCGCGCCAGGGGTTGTCCGGGTAGCTCTCGCGGATGCCGCGCTCCAACACTTCGCGCACCTCGCGCTCACGAGGAGACACGTCCGCGAGCCGCGCGGAGGCGAGGCTGGCCACGGTGGGGGCGAGGGCCTCGGAGGACTCCATGGCGAACCACTGGCCCACCAGCTCGTGGAAGGAGGGCGCGGTGCCGCCGGCGGGGCGCTCGGAGAGGGCGCGGTCGGCGGTGGCCAGCTCGTCATGGAGCGACTGCAGCTCCGCGTTCACGCGGGACAGCTCGGTGGACACGGAGGCGTCGGTGCGCGTCTCCGGCAGCGAGTCGAGCTGCTCGCGGATGCCCATGTAGAGGTCGCGCTGGTCCCGCTGCGCGTCGTGCACGACGGCACACAGGTTGCCGAGGCCGAGGTGGTCCAGACGGTGCTTCACCACGTCCAGCGCGGTGCGCTTGTCGCAGACGAGCAGCACGCGCTCGCCGCGAGACAGGTGGTCGCCGATGGCATTGGCGATGGTCTGCGACTTGCCGGTGCCCGGAGGCCCGTGGACGACGAGCCCACGGCTGCTGCGAGCCAGCCGCACCGCGCGGGCCTGGCACGGGTCGGCGACGGTGACGAGCCGTTCTTCGTCCGCGCGCTTGAGGCCCTCCAGGTTGGGCTCGCCGCCACCGTGGCCCGAGGGCGCGCCGAGCGACATGTCCACGCGGAGGAAGCTCTCCAGCGGTCCCGAGATGGGCTCACCGTCCACGAGTGCTCGCATGTCATCCACGAGGCTCTGGTTGGACAGCGGGTACAGGCCGAGCACGGCGCTGGAGAGGATGGTGGGCTTCGCGTCGCCGTCCTCGTCCGAGCGGGGCACGGGGGACAGCGGCGCGGTGGCGGAGAACGGGGAGGGCGCGGGCAGGTCGAGCGCCTTCGCCACGGCGGCGACGAGCTCGTTCAGCTCGCGCCATGGGTCGGTGCCTTCCTCGTCGGCGAAGAGCTCGCCGAAGCGCTGGCCGGTCTGCTGTTCCACCCAGGCGAGCAGGGCGGTGTTGGGGGCGACGCGGTCCACGCCCTCCCCGGCGCCCTCGAGCTCCACCGAGAGCGTGCGGCCCTTCTTGACGGTGAGGCGCACGGGGACGAAGGCGATGGGAGCGAGGATGCGCCGGGTGCCGAAGCCGCGCTTGTCCTTCGGGCCCGGAGGCAGGTGAAGGAGGGGGAAGCCCACGTGCAGCACGTGCGCGCCGGTGTCCTGTTCGAAGGTGCGAGCGTCCTCGACGATGGTGGCCAGCTTGCGCAGCAGCGCCTGCTGTTCCTCCTCGGCGCGAGTGGGCGAGGCGGTGGCTTCGGCTTCGTCCTCGTCCGTGTCTGGCTCCGTGGGAGCGGCAGTCGGCCCACTCTGCATCTTCACGACGGGCAGGTTCGACGGAGTGGAGGCGTCGTCCAGTGTGGCACTGGAGCCGCTCCGCATCTTCGTGGCCGAAGGCTGCGACCGAATCGAGGCGTCCTCGGAAGAGGCGCTGAGGGTGTCCTGTATCTTCGCGGTGCGAAGGTTCGACGCAGTGGAGGCGTCGTCGAGAGAGGCGCTCCGGGCCTGCTCCGTGGGGGAGGCCGACTGCGAAGCATCGGGGACGCCCCTCATGCTCCTGCTCGGTCCCCGCTCCGAGGAGGGCGGTGCTTCCGTCCCGGTGGTGGCCGTGGCCACGCGACCCGAGCGTGAGCTTCGAGCCTTGATGGGCGGCGTCTTCTCAGTGCCTGTCTCCGGGACAGGAGGCTTCACCGCGAGCCGGACCGCGGCCTTGTCACCCAGCAGGGCGGCGAGCACGGTGTGAGGCGCGGTGCCATCGAGCTTGCTCAGCGCTGCGAGGTCCACGCGCTGGCGGCTGTTGTGGGGGCGGCAGTTGAGGCTCGGTCCAGACGCGAGCGCGGCGTAGAGCCGCTCCAGCATCTTCTCCAGGACGCGGTTGCGAGACTCGGACGGCAGGGCGGCACCTCTCGACGGGAGGGAGGCCCGTGGTCTACCACGCGATCAGCGCGCCAGCGCGGCGGAGAGCGAGCGGGCCGCCGCCTCCAGTTCCTCCGCTGAACGATGGTCCGCGGGAGGCGCATCGAAGACGGCGCGCCCCCACAGGCGCTGGGGTGTCTGCGCGAAGCGGGGCACGAGGTGCAGGTGGAAGTGCTTCAGCACGTCGCCGATGGCGAAGGCATAGACGTGCTCGGCGCCGAGTACCTCGCGTTGGGCTCGCATGACACGCGCGGTGAAGGGGCCCAGCTCGCGAGCGGCCTCGTCATCCAGGTCGTACCAGCCGCGCACGTGCCGCTCGCTGGAGATGACCACCCAGCCCGGGACGGGACTGGGCGACGCCACGCCATGCAGCACCAGCCCAGGAGCCCGGGCGAGGACCCCGCCCACGGGCCGCGTCTCCCCGCGCACGATGGCGCAGCCGAGGCACGGATTGTTCACGTCCGACATGCCCGCACCGTAGCAGGCAGCCGCGAGCGGCAGGCAGGCTTGGGACGTGGTGGGTCGGTACGGACCTCTATTGGATTCTTGGGAGAGGAGCGCCGCGCTGATCCGACAGGGTGCGAGCGGCTCAAAGGGAGAGGGTGCCCGGGAGTAAGGGGGTACCGCGTCTTGACGGGACGGGCTCGGGTCGGAGAGTGTCCGCTCCACGCCCTTCCAAGTGTTGGGGCGCCGATATTGGGGAAATTCCTTTAAAGGTGGGGATGATGAAGAAGCATCTGGTTTTTGCCGTGGTGCCGTTCCTTGCGCTCGGCTGTGGTGAGGATCTCAAGGACGAGAACGGCGACGGAATCGCGGACGGCGTGCGTGAGCCGGACAGCGTGACGGTGGTCACTCCGGCCAACCCGAAGGGCACGGTGTCCGGCCAGGTGCTGAGCACGGACCTGAAGCCGCTGAGCGAGGCTTCGGTGAAGATGACCATCGGCAGCTCCGCGGATCCGGTGGAGGCCAAGACGGACGCCGAGGGTAACTTCGAGTTCACGGAGGTTCCTGCCGGCGCGCAGGTGCTGCTGACCTTCACGAAGCAGGGCTACGCCACGCTGCGCGCCAGCTCGACGGTGCCCTCGTCGGCGGGCAATGTCCCCATCAACAACGGCAACGCGAGCTTCGGCCCCATCACCCTGGCGAAGCTGGACGGCAAGATGAAGTTCCTGCTGGTGACGCCGCAGGGCCGTCCGGCGGCGAACGTGAAGGCGACGCTCGAGGCCACGCCGGCGGGTTCCATCATCCTGTCCAACAATGAAAACACCTCGCGGGTGGTGAGCACGGTGGTGGTCGAGGCGACCTCCAACGACCAGGGCGCCCTGGAGTTCTCGGGCATCCCCAGCGCGGCGGAGATGGCGCGGCTGTACAACAGCAGCACCGGCGGTAGTGGCAGGTACAACCTGTGGGTCTCCCCCGTGGACTCCGACGATAACGGCGTCCCGGAGACCAACGGTTACGTGGACCACTACAACGGTTCGGATGTGGTCGGGAACAGCACCGTTCGCATCATCAATCTGCCGTTCTCGCAGACGACGGGCAACCCGCTGAACATCGAGAGCACCAACGTGTTCAGCCTGCGGGGGGGCGCTGATTACGACCCCCTGCGCAACATGGTTCGCCCGGGCGAGCCCATCTACCTGTTCTTCAACCAGCCGGTGCAGCCGGGCTCGCTCCTGGTGCGCATGACGGATGAGTACGCGCGCGAGTCGCTGACGGTCAACGCTTCCGTGGGCAATGGCGGCTACAGCGCTACCATCACTCCGGGCGCCGGAGTACAGGAAGGCAAGGAGTACAACCTGGACGTGCGCGCCGTGTCCGCCGAGGACGGGAGCGTCCTCACGCGTACGGGTTTCTTCTTCGCGGGTGATGCGAATGCCCCAAAGGCGGTGTCCATCACGGGCGCACGCTACCAGGAGACCGCGACTACCACGCCGACCCAGTTGAATAGCGGCGAAGTGGTCTACATCGACTTCAACATTCCCATCTCCCGTACGTTCTTCAGTGGGAACGTCTACGCGCACGTGAACTTCGATATCGGTGGTCCTACGGCGGGTGTGGTGGGTGACTATCCCGGTGAAGTGAACAATCCCGTGGGCTTCGAGTTGGTCCCCGCTGAGCCGACGGCTCCCATCCAGACGCGCATTCCGGCCGAGACGCCGGTGTTCCAGATCAGCAACTCGGGTTACACCACGCGGTGGGCATTCACCTACTCTGGCGTCAACTCCATTTCGAGCCTGAGCTTCAGCTCGATCAACATGGTGGTGGCCTTCTCCAAGCTCCCCACGCGCTACATCAACGGCACCTACGAGAGCGTCTGGGGCCAGCCTGTCACGAACGACCTGTCGATTACGGGCCTCAGTATGCAGCCCGTGCCCGTCGGACCGTGATGCGCGGTTGGTATTGAGCATCCGGTATTGAGTGGTTTCAGCGCCCCCGTGGAACGGGTTCCACGGGGGCGTTGCTGTTTGTAAGGGGGAGGACCGGGCTCTGTGTCTACCCCGTAGGACTCATGTCTCTCGGTTGGACGAACGTTCTGGAGGAGTCACCCTCTCCACGTCTCCAACCCACGGCAGTTTCAGGAGTTCCTGAAACTGCTGCTGCCATTAGGGGAGGAACACGGGCTGCATCGCCGACCTGCACCATGCGCTACCGCCAAACCCTCGCCGTGCTCGCATGCCTCTTCTCGTGGGCATGCATCGACCTGCCGGAAGTCGAACAGGTGTCCGAAACTCCTGACGCTGGTGGAGAGGAAACTCCGGTTGCTGACTCAGGAGCACTGCCGGACGCCTCTACTCTGGATTCAGGCACTCCCGATTCGGGCCTCCCCTCCCTGACTCTGACGCTCGTCACTTCGAAGTCGGTGACCAACAGTGACGTCCAGGTGAGTGGCACCGTGACCGGGGCTGCTCCTGATGAAGTCGAACTTCTAGTGGATGGCGTCGCAGTGGCCACGCTGGCTGCGCCCTACGAGCTCCGCTGGAGCACTCAATCCGTCGATGAAGGCACCCACGTGCTCGCATTGAGGGCGAGCTTCGAAGGACGCAGGTTCACGAGTGAATCGCGCACCCTCATCGTGGACAGGACACCGCCCCGCGTGGTCTCGCAGACGCCGCTACCGGGTGCTCAGTTCGTCTCCGTGCACCAGGTGGTCCAGGCGACCTTCTCGGAGCCGCTTGATCCGACCACGGTCAGCTCGGAGTCGGTGAAGTTGCAATCCGATGCGGGCGTCATCGCTGCGGAGGTGGTGCTGGCGTCTGAGGGCACGTCTCTGACGCTGAGCCCCGCTACACCCCTGCTTGCTGATACGACTGTACAGGTGAGTTTTAGCCGCCTGATGGACTTGGCAGGCAACACACTGCAGACCCTGCCACAGGGCTGGCAATGGACGCTCCCGGGCTATCTACCTTTTGGTGAATCCCCCAGCACCAATGCCGCAGAACGTTTGGTGCTGTGCCCGTCTCCTCAATTGAACGGCGAGGGACGTCCACTTGTGGCGTGGTTGGATGGAACCAAACTGGTGCCTTCAGCCATCCACGTCAAACGGTGGAATGGTACCGGCTGGGAGCCATTGGGGAGCGTGATCAACATCACTCCTGGGCACGGAAACCTCTTCTGTTCCCTCGAACTCGATAAAGAAGGGCGGCCTATTGTTGCCTGGGACGAGTACTCAGGTGCTGATGGAAGGAGGCTGTATGTTCGCCGATGGAATGGCGAAATTTGGGAAGCGATAGGCGATCCAGGAGTACTCCTGAGCCAGCAAGTCAATTCCAGTTCCTTCATCTTCAAGAGCAACAAAGCCGGTCAGCTCGCATTGGCGTTTGTAGGCGTCAGCCAGGGAACTGAATACGTAATGGTGGGACGCTGGAATGGCAGTGAATGGGGTGTTCTGGGAGGCTCACTCAAGGTCAACGCGCCATCGTTCATCAATCGCCTTTTGATGGACATCGATGCGGATGGAAACCCGATTGTCTCCTGGATTGAGGGTGGTTCCAACGGCAGTTCCACCGCGTACATGAGGCGTTGGAATGGAAGTGCATGGGACGCCATCCCCATGACAGGTCCGTTGACTGCGTTTCCCAGGGACCTCGTCATTGATGGTTCAGGAGCCCCCATTCTGGACATGCCTGTCTCGAATGGTGTGGCGTTGAGCGCTCAGCCCCGGAGATGGAATGGGAGTTCTTGGGTGGCCCTTGGTAATCCCATCAGCACCTATTCCGGCGCAACCGATTCCGTGGTGGTTGCCCTCACCGTGGATGCCCAGGGAAGGCTGGTCGTCCTGATTACTGAACCGGAAGTCGCGGGACAGGCCGCTGTTCTCTATGTTCGACGATGGACAGGTGGTGCATGGGAGCCGCTAGGTAGCGTTCTGCGAAAGAATCCAAGCCTGGTGCCCGTTCCTACCGTGATACCACTCCTCACGATGGACCCCTCAGGCCGACCGGTGGTGGCGCGGGTCGAAGAAACCGAGACCGAGCCTCGTCTGCAGACTGTCCACGTCTACACACCCAACAACTGAGCCCTCCACGGTTCTCCACTGAACACCTTCCTCGCGCTCCCGTCCCATTCGCCACTTCGGGGCTGGGACGGGCGCGTCGGAAGGGTCGTGTATAGATTCCAGGCCGCCCTTTCCCTACACGTGAGGCGTCGGTTTCATGAAGCGAACGGCCACGACACCCCCGGAAGACGAGGCGCCTGCCAACGCCCTTCCCGCCGCTGGCGGGAACAAGAAGCGGGTGCTTGTCGTCGATGACTTCGATGATGCGCGGGAGATGTACGCCGAGTACCTGGAGTTCGTCGGCTTCGAGGTGGACACCGCCTCCAATGGCGTCGAGGCGGTGGAGAAGGCGCAGGACGGGGAGCCGGACATCATCCTGATGGACCTGTCCCTGCCCATCATGGACGGCTGGGAGGCCACGCGCCTCATCAAGCAGGACGCGCGCACCCGGAACATCCCCGTCATGGCGCTCACCGGCCACGTGCTCGCGGGTAACGCGGAGCACGCCCGGGAGGCCGGCGCGGACGAGTTCGTCGCCAAGCCGTGCCTGCCTCAAGACTTGGAGAACAAGATCCGCAACATGCTCAAGCCCAGCAAGGCGAAGCCCAAGGGCGGGCAGGGGACCTGAGCCACAAGACATCCCCAGTGCCCGACACCGGACACTCGGGGCACCACGGTTCCTCAGTGCACCGTTCCCAACCCCCGCCCGGTTGACCCCTGGCGGGGGGATGCATAGGCACCCCCTGTGGGCACCTCCCCCGCCGCCTTCCCGTCGCCGGCCGACGCGTGGACTCCTCCGCAGGAGTTCGACGAGTACCGTCTCGTGCGGCCCATCGGCCGGGGGCGCACGGGCCGGGTGTACCTGGCCCACGACACGCTCCTCGAGCGCCCGGTGGCGGTGAAGTTCATCCCCGCGCTCGGCCCCAATGCCCTGGCACGCTTCCTCGTGGAGGCCCGCGCCGCCGCCCGAATCCAGCACCCCAACGTCGTCACCCTCTACCGGGTGGGACAACTGGAGGAGCAGCCCTACCTCGTCTCGGAGTTCATCCGCGGCGTCAGCCTGGACCGGCTCTCCAAGCCCCAGCCCTGGGAGCGGGTGCTGTCCATCGGCAAGGACCTCGCACGGGGCCTGAGCGCCGCCCATCGGCGCGGGGTGCTCCACCGCGACATCAAGCCCGGCAACGCCGTGCTCACCGAGTCCGGCGAGGTGAAGCTGCTCGACTTCGGGCTCGCCAAGCTGCTCGACGAGGCCGCCGAGCCCGCCGAGGCCAGCAGTGCCCGCCCGGGCACCGTGCCGCCCAAGCTGCCGGAGGACCTGGACCCCGACGCCAGCCCCAACTTCTCCGCGCGCTCGTTGGACGGAGTCTTCCTCCCCTCGCTGCCGAGCGGCGCGCTGGTGGGCACGCCCTATTACATGTCGCCCGAGGCCTGGGCGGGTGAAGAGCTCACGGCCCGCAGCGACGTGTACTCGCTCGGCATCGTCCTCTACGAGCTCTGCGCGGGCCGCGGCCCCTTCCGCGATGTGCCCTGGAAGGACCTGCCCAGGGTGGTGCAGACGAAGGACGCGCGCGCCCTGGTCGAGGCCGCGCCCAACGTGGACGCCACCTTCGCCGCCGTCATCGACCGCTGCCTCCAGCGCGAGCCCGCCGAGCGCTACACCTCCGCCGCGCACCTCCTCGACGCGCTCGAAGCCCTCTCCCGCGAGGAGGCGCCCACCGATATCCCCGAGGGCAATCCCTACCGCGGCCTCCAGGCCTTCGAGGCCGAGCACCGGGCCGTCTTCTTCGGCCGCCGGCGCGAGCAGCGCGCCGTCATCGAACGGCTTCGCGCCGAGCCCTTCCTCCTCATCACCGGCGACTCCGGTGTGGGCAAGTCATCCCTCTGCCTCGCCGGCATCCTCCCCGCCATGGTGGAAGGCGCGCTGGAGGACGGACGCCGCTGGCATACCGCGAGACTGGTGCCGGGCCGCAGGCCGATGGCGGCGCTCGCCGCCGCGCTCGCCCCACTGCTGGAAACCGAAGAGGAGCCGCTCGCCGAGGCGCTACGCAACGAGCCCGCCTCCCTCGTCCGGAGGCTTCGCGCGAGGCTCGGCGCACGCGACGGCCTCCTCCTCTACATCGACCAGCTCGAAGAGCTCGTGACACTGGCCTCACCCGTGGAGGCCGCGCTCGCGGGCCAGGCACTCGGTGCCGTCGCGGAAGGCGCCACGGGCGTGCGGCTCCTGGCCACGGGCCGGAGCGACTTCCTCACCCGCCTCACCACCGTCCCCGGCCTGGGCGCGGAGGTGCCAAGAGCGCTGTACCTCCTGCGCGCCCTGACGCCCGAGGAGACGCGCGAGGCCGTCACCGGGCCCGCCCGTGTGAAGGGCGTGGCCTTCGAGTCCGAGGCCCTGGTGGATGCGCTCGTCGCCTCCACCACCGCCGCCGATGGAGGCCTGCCGCTGCTCCAGTTCGCTCTCGCGGAGCTCTGGGAGGCGCGCGACGCGGAAGGGCACGTGATTACCCAGGCTGCGCTGGACTCGCTGGGCGGTGTGGCCGGAGCACTGGCGCGGCACGCGGACGCCGCGGTGGCCCGGCTCCTCCCGGACCAGCGCATCGCCGCGCGAGGCGTGCTCCTGCGCCTCGTCACCGCGGACGGCACTCGCGCGCGCAAGACGGACCGCGAATTGGTGGGCGAGGACGCTCGCTACCGCGCCGCCCTCGAGGCCCTCGTCCACGCGCGGCTCCTGGTGGCGCGCGAGGCCCAGGAAGGCACCTCGTACGAGCTCGCCCACGAGGCACTGCTCGCCGGCTGGAGCACCCTGGCCCGCTGGCTCGCGGAGGCCGCCGAGCGCCGCGAGGTACAGGCCCGGCTTGAGGCCGCCGCCGCGCACTGGGAGAAGCTCGGCCACGCGCGCGAGACACTCTGGGGACCGCGCCAGCTCGCCGAGACGAAGCTGCTCGACACGGGCGAGCTCACCCGCCGCGAGCAGGACTTCCTCAAGGCCTCGCGCCGCACGGTGGTGCGCAGCCGGCGCATGCGGCAGGCGCTGGCCGCGGGCTTCGTCCTCTCCCTCGGCCTCGTCTACGGCGGCCTCAAGCTGCGCGAGCGCTGGGGCCTGGACCGCCAGGTGAGTGCCGAGCTCCAGGAGGCCGCGCACGCCCTGCGCTCGGTGGGCCTGGAGCGCGCGGCGCTGGGCCACGAGCGCGCCGAAGCCTTCCGCCTCTACGGCAGTGGCCACCGCGCGGACGCCGACAAGCTCTGGGGCAAGACGGGCGCGCAGGCCGTGGCGGTGCGCCACCGCTACGACGCCGTCGCCGGGAAGCTGGAGCGCGCTCTCGCCCTCGCTCCGGGCCGTCCCGACGTGCGCGAGGCGCTCGCGGACTTCCTCTACGAGCGCGCCCTCTGGGCCGAGCAGGACGGAGACACCGCGACGCTGCCCACGCTGCTCCAGCGCCTGAAGCTCTACGACACCGCGGGCACGCGCTGGCAGCAGTGGAACGCTCCCGCGCGACTCACGCTGGAGACGCCCGTCCCCGGCGTCCAGGTGGAGCTCCGTCCACTGGCCCGCGACGCGCAGGGCCGCGAGCAGCTCGAAGAGCCGCTGCCGCTCGTCGCGGGGCCGTGGGTGGACGTGCCGGTGCCGCCGGGGCGCTACCAGCTCTCCCTCCGCGCGCTGGGCCACGAGCCGGTGGTGCAGCCCGTGCTGTTGCGTCGCGGGGAGTCGAGGAAGCTCGCCGTGCCCCTGCCTCACGTGGGCGCGGTGCCCGAGGGCTTCGTCTTCGTCCCGCCGGGAGAGGTGCGCTTCGGCAGCGCGGCCGAGGCCAGCGTGCGCGAGTTCTTCAACGCGGTGCCTTTGCACTCCGTGGACGTGCCGGGCTTCCTCATCGCCCGCCACGAGGTGACGTACGCGGACTGGCTGCACTTCATCGAAGCGCTGCCGCCCGAGGAGCGCGCGAAGCACCTGCCTCGCGTGGGCACCGGCGGCTACGCGGGGCTGCTCGCGCTGGACAGGGTGGACGGCGCCTGGCGGCTGCGCTTCCAGCCCGGCAGCGAGCCCTACGTCGCGCGCGCGGGAGAGAAGCTGCGCTACGCCCAGCGCGCGCGGCGCGCGGAGCAGGACTGGCTGCGCTTCCCCGTCAGCGGCATCACCTTCGCGGACGCGGAGGCATACGCGGCCTGGCTGTCCTCCAGCGGCAGGGTGCCCGGCGCGCGGCTGTGCTCGGAGCTGGAGTGGGAGCGCGCGGCGCGCGGAGTGGACGGCCGCGAGTACCCGCATGGCGACACGCTGGGCCCGGACGACGCCAACATCGACACCACCTACGGCAAGCAGCCAGGAAGCTTCGGCCCGGACGAGGTGGGCAGCCACTCCGCCTCGCGCAGCCCGTTCGGCGTGGACGACATGGCCGGCAACGTCTGGGAATGGACGCGCTCCTGGCTGGAGCCGGGCAAGGCGGTGGCGCGCGGCGGCAGCTTCGCCTTCGCGGCCACCTCGGCGCGGGCCACCAACCGTGAGCTGCCGGAGCCCTCGCTGCGCGACGTGACGGTGGGCCTGCGCGTGTGCGCGGACCCGCCCTGAGCCGCCTGCCCGCACGCCGAGCCTGCTGCCAACCGCCGTACACCCCGCATTACACGACGTTGGAAACCCGGGTCCGCCCTGGCGTGCCAATGCATTGCTCAAAGACAGACGTTGCAAGTGCTCGTCCGAATGCGGGTGGCTTGCGGTACATCTCACCACTGCAAATCTTGCAAGGCGTTGGCGGGTCGGGTCGGGAGGTCGGGTCATGGGTGAGTGGCGGGTGGTGCGGGCGGTAGTCCTTGCCTGCGGGGTGGCGGGGTGTGCGGGCGAGGCAGTCACGGAGCCCGAGCCCACGCTCCGGTCCCAGGTGGCGGCGGTGGCCGCGCCCAATGGACGCAACCTCAACGGGCGCAACCTCAATGGACGCAACCTCAACGGCACCGAGCTGGGGGCGCTCGTCTCCGTGAATCTGTCCGGAGCCATGTCCGCGGACATCGTGGACGACTCGATGAGCTCCGTGTGGTTGGAGGGCAGCGTCTTCCACGGCTTCAACGGAGGCCGAGAGGTGTCCGGCATGGACTTCCTCGGCGCGCGCTTCGTCGGCAACCTCGCCGACGGACAGAAGGTGGACCTGCGCGTGGACGCGATTCAGCCGGCCACCGGCGCCAGCGGCGACATCTGGTCCTACCGCGTCTCCTTCTTCGACGCCGTGGAGGGCACGTGGAAGCCCGCGTGCCCCGCGGCGGATGGCTCCGCGCTGGACGCCATTCCCGTCTCGGGCACCTGGAACTACCGCGAGGGTGAGTTCGGTGGTGGCGCGTACCTCGAGGACCCCAGCCTCTTCACCTTCGCATGCGAGGGCGCGGCCATCGCCAAGTGCATCCACTTCGGCTACCGCCCTTGGGCGACGACGGAGGACGGCCGGAGTCTCGCGGACCATCACCAGGCCTGCACGCGCATGGTGCGCGCGGACTACTGCGGCGACGGCACCTCGCACACGCAGGACGGCAACTGGGTGAACCTCTACGACGCGCTCGGCGTGCAGCAGGACACCGAGTCGTGGCTGCTGGAGGCCGAGTGGAACACCGACGGCGCGCTCTGCGTCTCGTCGTCCAACCGCTCCACCTCGCCGGTGAGCTGCCCCAACAAGCCGCGGATTTCCGGCTGCGGTCGGTGGGGCCACTTCCGCACCGGCACGCTCCTCATGAGCGAGGTTCCGCCCGCGACGAAGCCGTGACACGCGACGGGCGCGTCCCGTCACGGCGGCCCGCTCGCACGCCTGCTCCGCTTCCAGGCAGTGGACGCGCGAGCATTCAGGGTGCGGAACGACACCGGGTGCGGCTACCGGAGGCAGGGGGCCGACACCATGGTTAGCCGGCTCGCCGGGGCCCCCGAGGCCGGCCCGGCGGAGGACGGGAGACTCGCCGTGAGACGCGCGCACGAGAGCGGGAGGACACGCGGTTCAAGGCTCGGGCTGCTGCTGGGCGTGGCCTGTGTCATCGCGATATCCGGTTGCAAGAGAAACCCGGACGGCGCCGCGCCGCCCGCGGAGCCGGTGGTGACGTTGGGGCAGGAGAACGTGGCCCGCGCCGAGGTGCGCGAGCTGCAATCCGGCCCCGGTATCTCCGGCACGCTGCAGGCGCGCACGGCCGCCGCGGTCCGCGCCGAGGTTGGCGGCACCATCCTCGAAATCAAGGCCGAGCAGGGTCAGCGGGTGAAGAAGGGCCAGGAGCTGGCGCGCATCGAGGACGCCACGCTGAGGGACCAGCTCATCGCCGCGCGCACGGCGGCTCGCACGGCTGTAACCGCTCTCCAGGTGGCCAGGGCGGAAGAGGAGCGCAACGCGAAGCTCGCGAAGGCGGGCGTCATCACCCAGCGCGACTACGAGCGCGTCCAGCTCTCCGTGTCCCAGGCGGAAGGGCAGCTCGCGGAGGCACGCTCGCGGCTGGCGCTGGCGCAGGAGCAGGTGGGCCGCGCGCGCGTCATCGCGCCCTTCGACGGTGTGGTGAGCGAGCGGCAGGCGAGCGCGGGAGACGTGGTGCAGCCCGGCGCGCCGCTCTTCACGGTGGTGGACCCGCGCACGCTGCGGCTGGAGGCCTCGGTGCCCGCCGCGCGGCTGGAGCAGGTGAAGGCGGGCACACCGGTGGAGTTCCAGGTGACGGGCTACGGCGACCGCTCCTTCAGCGGCAAGGTGGAGCGCATCAACCCCGTGGTGGACCCGGGCACCGGCCAGGTGCGCATCTACGTGGCCATTCCCAACACGGACCTCGAATTGCTCGTGGGCCTCTTCGCGGAGGGCCGCGTGGCCTCGGAGGCGCGGCGTGCTCTCGCAGTGCCGGTGGATGCGATTGATGGAACCAACCACGCCACCGCCGTGCTGCGCATCCGGGACGAGCGCGTGCAGCGCGTCCCCGTGACGCTCGGCCTGCGGGACGACGTCGCACAAAAGGTGGAGGTGCGCTCCGGGCTCCAGGCGGGAGACGTGGTGCTGCTGGGCTCGGCGCGCGACGAGGTGGGCGAAGGCGCGCGCGTGAAGGTGGAGGCCCCGCGTCCGGAGCAGCAGCAACCCGTGGCGGATGAAGGACCGGGCGTGGGCGGCTCGGAAGCACCTCCTCCTCACTGACCCGCCCGCGTCCATCGCTTCTTGACGGGAGTCACCCCGTGTTCATCTCCGACTTCGCCATCAAGCGTCCCATCGTCACCATCACCGCGATGGTGGCCCTGGTCGTCTTTGGCCTCGTGGCCCTCTGGCAGCTCGAGACGGACGAGTTCCCGGACGTCCAGCAGCCCGTCATCAACGTCACCATCGTCTACCCGGGCGCGTCGCCGGACACGGTGGAGCGCGAAATCGTCGAGCCCATCGAGGACGCCATCTTCGCCATCAACGGCGTGGACCCGAAGGAGACGACGTCCACGGCGACGGACGGCCTCGCCACCTTCACGGTGTTCTTCAACTTCGAGAAGGACATCCAGGAGGCGTCACAGGACATCCGCGACGCCATCTCCAGCAAGCGCGCGGACCTGCCGCAGGAGATGGAGGAGCCCATCCTCACGCGCTTCGACCCGGCGGACCAACCCATCGTCTCGCTGACACTGACCTCGGACCAGCTCGACGTGGCGGCACTGTCGCGCGTGGCGGACCCGATGGTGGTGGGCGAGCTGCGCTCGGTGCCCGGCGTCGCGCAGGCGGACGTGGTGGGTGACGTCGAGCGCGAGATGACGGTGCAGCTCAAGCCGCAGGCGATGCAGGCGGCGGCCCTGTCGGTAGCGGAAATCGTGGGCGCGCTGCAGGCGCAGAACCTGGCGGCGCCGGTGGGGCGCATCAACTCGAAGCTGTCCGAGGAGTCCATCCGCCTCAGGGGTCGCCTGGAGCGCGTGGAGGACTTCCGCGACATGGTGGTGGCCACGCGTAACGGGCAGGCCATCCGCCTGTCGCAGGTGGCGGACGTCTTCGTGGGCTCGGAGGAGCCGCGCACGCTGGCGCTCTATGACGGCGCCCAGGCCGTGGGCATCGACGTGCTGAAGTCCAAGGGCTACAGCACCACCGAGGTGGCGGACGCGGTGCGCGAGCGCGTGGCGGCACTGCAGAAGCGGCTGCCCGCGGGCGTGAAGCTGGCCATCGTCCGCGACGCGGGCGTGCGCGTGGAGAACGCGGTGGAGAACGTGCAGTCCGCGCTGCTGGAAGGCGCGGTCCTCACCGTGCTGGTGGTGTTCATCTTCCTCAACTCGTGGCGCTCCACCGTCATCACCGGCCTGGCGCTGCCGGTGAGCGTGCTCGCGGCCTTCATCAGCGTCTGGGTGTTCGGCTTCACGCTCAACACCATGTCGCTGCTCGGCCTGACGCTGGCCATCGGTATCCTCATCGACGACGCCATCGTCGTGCGCGAGAACATCGTCCGCCACGTGGAGATGGGGAAGGACCACTACACGGCATCGCGCGAGGGCACGGCGGAAATCGGGCTCGCGGTGTCGGCGACGACGTTCTCCATCGTCGCGGTGTTCGTCCCGGTGGCCTTCATGTACGGCGTCGCGGGACAGTGGTTCAAGCCGTTCGCCCTGACGATTGCCTGCGCGGTGCTGGTGTCGCTGTTCGTGTCCTTCTCGCTGGACCCGATGCTCAGCGCGTACTGGCCGGACCCGCAGGTGGAGCAGGGCGCGCGGCGCGGCTTCATCTCGCGGCAGCTCTCACGCTTCAACAGCTGGTTCGACCGGCAGGCGGACCGCTACAAGCGCATCATCGCCTGGGCGCTGGACCACCGGCTGGCCATGGTGCTGGTGGCGGTGGGCTCGCTGGTGGGCGCGCTCGTGTTGCAGGGCACGGTGGGCGGCGCGGGCTTCGTGCCGGTGAGCGACCGCTCGGAGGTGGAAATCCTGGTGGAGACGCCGCCGGGCTCAAGCCTGGACTACACGCGACGCAAGGTGGAGGACGTGGTGCGCCGCACCCGCACGCACCCGGAAGTCGCTTACACGTACAGCACCATCGGTGTGCCGCTGCCGCTCAGCGCGCCGGGCGTGGACCAGGCGCTGGTGTACGTGCGGCTCACGCCCAAGGCGGACCGAGACGTGAGTCAGGACGCGCTGGGCCGCATCCTGCGCGACGAATTGAAGACCCTCGGCGGCGCGAAAATCTCCGTGTTCACCTCCGGCTTCGGCGGCGCCTTCAAGCAGATTCAGTTGGAGCTGCGGGGGCCGGACCAGAAGCTGCTGACGCAGCTCGCGCAGCAGGTACAGAAGCAGGTGGAGCAGGTGCCGGGCGCGGTGGACGTGGGGTTGTCCACGCGCGGGCAGAAGCCGGAGCTGGAGGTGGACCTGAACCGCGGGCTGGCGGGACAGCTCGGGGTGACGGTGGGGCAGGTGGCGCAGGTGCTGCGGCCGGCCTTCGCGGGGCTCGACGTGGGCGACTGGGTGGACCCCATCGGCGAGACGCGTGACGTGATGATTCGGCTGGCGCCCGAGGCGCGCGACAACCCGGAGGACCTCGCGCAGCTCCCCATCCGGGTGGCCGGCGTGCAGGGCGGGCCGATTCAATTGGTGCCACTGGGCCAGGTGGCGGACATCCGCGAGACGCTGGGGCCGGCGCAGATTACGCACCTGGACCGCGAGCGCGTCATCAACATCCAGGCGAACGTGCAGGGGCGCTCGCTGAACGAGGTGATGCGGGACATCCAGACGCAGGTGAAGAACGTGCAGCTCCCGTCTGGCTACACGCTCACCACGGGCGGCGAGTCCGCGGACCAGGCCGAGGTCTTCTCGCGCGTGTTCATCGCGCTCGGGGTTGCGGTGCTGCTGATGTACCTCATCCTGGTCATCCAGTTCGGCTCGTTCCTGGACCCGCTGGCCATCCTCCTGTCGCTGCCGCTGTCGCTCATCGGCGTGGTGCTGGCGCTCATCGTCACGCGCGACACGCTCAACATCATGAGCCTCATTGGCGTCATCCTGCTGATGGGCATCGTGGCGAAGAACGCGATTCTGCTCATCGACTTCGCGAAGTGGTCCCACGAGAAGGGCATGCCCCTGCGGGACGCGCTCATCGAAGCGGGACGTATCCGCCTGCGGCCCATCATCATGACCACGTTCGCGCTGGTGGCGGGCATGGTGCCGGTGGCCATTGGCGCGGGCGAGGGTGGTGACTTCCGTGCGCCGCTGGGCCGCGCGGTGATTGGCGGCACGATTACGTCCACGCTGCTGACGCTGCTGGTGATTCCGACGGTGTACGAAATCCTCGTGGACGGCCGGAACTGGATGAGCCGCAGGCTGCGCAAGGTGTTCCACATGCGGCCTCCGCACGAGCAGGGCCCCCACGGCGGCGGCGAGCCCCGCCCGGTGCCCCAGGCGCGTCAGGACTGAGGGGCTCACCTCGTCAGGCCGCGCCCCACCGCCGCGTCCCGTCGGGCCACAACCGACAAAGGACACGGACACATGGGCTGGGCCACGGATGCGCTTCACGCGCTCGAACGGGGTGAGCCTGGTGAAGCAGGCCACGAAGGACCGGGTGCTCATCGGCAACAACGTGGGCCGCATCAACGGGTGGGCCATGCGGACGTCCGTGGTGGGCCGGCTCGTGAAGGTACCTCCGCTCGGTTCCTGAGCGCAGGGCGTGGACGCGGTGCCCCGGGGCACTCCGGACGTTGATGTTGAACGTCTGGCCCAACGGGACGTTGGCGGTCCGCGCGCGGGACTCTAGGGTGGACCGCTGCCCCTATGGCTCCAGCGCCGCTGCCCGAAGACCACCACCGACTCGTCACCGAGGCCCTCGCCGCGCTCGACATCCGCAACTGCGTGTTGAGCATCCACGACCCGAGCTTCCCCAGCCTCCCCGAGGAGGACACGGGTTGGGGCTCGCCGTACTCGGAAGGGGCGGCGCGCTTCCTCGCCTTCGCGCGGGAGCTGGGCTTCAACGGCATCCAGCTCGGGCCGCAGGGGCAGACGACCGAGTTCAACGCGTCGCCGTATGACGGCGCGCTCTTCTCGCGCAACCTCCTCAACGTGGCGCTCGCGCCGCTGGAGGAACCGGAGCCATGGGGGGCACTGTTGCCACGCGGACGAGTCGCCGCGCTGGCCGCGAATCGTCCGCGCGGTGCTTCTCCTGGGGAGCGCTACCGCCACGCCTTCCGCACGCACCTCATGGTGCTGCACGAGGCGTGGGAGTCCTTCCGCCGCCAGCGAGAGGCGCCGGATGCGTCTCCCGCGATTCACGCGCTGGCCGGACGCTTCGCCACCTTCCGTCAGCAGCACCACGCATGGCTCCTTCGCGATGCCCTCTTCGACGTGCTCTGCGAGGAGAAGCACGAGCCGGACTGGAGGCGCTGGAGCGACTCGCTCGATGGGCGACTGTGGAGCCCCCGCCGTGAGGAGGAAGCCGCGGCCGCCGCGCGCGTCGTGGAGTTGGAGGCGCGGTATGCGGAGGCGCTGGAGCGCTACGCCTTCTTCCAGTTCCTCGTGCACGTGCAGCACCAGTCCCTGCGCGAGCGCACGGCAGCGTGGCGATTGAAGCTGTACGGCGACTTGCAGATTGGCTTCTCGCCACGAGACACATGGGCGTGGCAGGGGCTCTTCCTGCGCAGGTACCTCATGGGTGCGCCGCCCAGCCGCACGAATCCGGATGGGCAGCCGTGGAACTACCCCGTGCTGGACCCGGAGCAGTTCTTCGAGCCAGACCACGCGGGCGTGGCCGCCGGGCAGCGGGCCGGTCCGGTGCTGCGCTTCATGAACGCGCGCATGGACAAGAACCTCGGCGAGTACGACGGACTGCGATTGGACCATCCGCACGGGCTCGTGTGCCCATGGGTGTACCGCGCGGACGTGCCGGACGCGCTGTGGTCGGTGCAGCACGGAGCGCGCCTCTTTTCGTCACCCGACCTGCCGGACCACCCGGACCTCGCGCGCTACGCGTTGGTGCACCCGGAGCAACTGGACCGCACGGTGCCTCGCTACGCGGATGGAGAGGTGAAGTCGCTCACGCCGGAGCAGGTGCGCCGCTACAGCGTCCTCTTCGACACGGTGGTGGGGGCGGCGCGGCGCAACGGGCGTGATTTGGGAGACCTGCTCGGCGAGGTGCTCAGCACGCTGCCGTATCCGCTGGAACGCGTGCTGGCGCAGTACCAGTTGGGACGCTTCCGCGTGACGCAGAAGGCGGACCTGAGCAATCCGAAGGACGTGTACCGCAGTGAGAACGTGGCGTGCGAGGACTGGGTGATGGTGGGCAACCACGACACGAAGTCCCTCTGGCGTCTGGTGGGCGAGTGGCAGTGGCGCGGCACGCACCAGGCTCAGGCGGACTACCTCGCGTGGAGACTGTGCCCGGAAGAATCGGAGCGAGAGGTCTTCGCGCGCAGGCTGGTGGAGGACCCGGGACTGCTCGCGCAGGCGAAGCTCGCGGACCTGTTCGCGAGCCGTGCGCGCAACGTCATGGTGTTCTTCACGGACCTGCTGGGAATGACGGAGACGTACAACACGCCCGGCACGGTGGACGAGCGGAACTGGTCGCTGCGAGTGCCGTCAGACTGGGCGCGCGAGTACCGCGAGAGGCTTCAGCGAGACGCGGCGCTCAACATTCCCGCCGCGCTGGCCATGGCCCTGAAGGCGAGGGGCACGGAGACTCGCGAGAGGTACCAGACCTTGCTCAACGGCCTGGACCGACTCGCGAGCGAGCTGCGCACCACTCCGTGATGTCAGTGCTGCACGTCCACCACGAGCCGCGCCGGCTCCTTCAATTCCATGACGCGGTACTTGTTCGGGTGCTTGTTGCCGAGCACCCACGTCACCTCGCCCTCGAAGTCACACGTGCGCTCCAGCTCCGCGATGACGGGCAGGCTCGGCTTCATCTCCCGCTCGGCGACGGTGGCCTGCCCCTTGTCGTCATGTCCGCGCGCGGGAGTGAGCGTCACCTGGAGCCAGCCCTGGCCGGCCACGTCCGTCGGGTCTCCCGAGCCGCACTTGATGATGGGCTTGTCCACGTACTCCAGCCGGTAGCCGGGGAGCTGCGCGCCGTCGAACTCGAACACCACGCGGTCGAAATCCGCATGGGTCCCCGCGCGCACCGAGCGCAGCGTCACGGGCATGCCCGGCGCGCGCTTCAGCGTCACGTTGCCCGCCGTCCACTCGCGGTTCTTCAAGTCCTCCGAAGTCTGCCCCGCCGAGGTTCCTGCCCCCTGCGCTGAAGTCCCGCCTCCAGTGGCTGTGCTCCCCGTCGTGGGCGCGGACCCTCCGGAAGGACCTCCCGCCGTGCTCCCTGAACCCGGAGCCGCTGTTCCGGAGGGAACGTTCCCTCCGCCAGCAGGGCTCCCCGTCGCGGACTCGGCCCCCGGAGTCACCTCCTCGGGAGGCGGCCCGCGCACCACGCCTCCATCGACCACGACATGGACGGGCGGCTTCGCGGCGGCCTCGCCCTCACGGGGCAGGGTGCCTGGCGGCGGACCCGAGGGCTGCGCGGGCAAATCATCCGGAGCCGGCAGCTCCGCGGCCGGATGCGGAGGCCCCTCCTCCTTCTTCGAGCACCCCGCGAATGCGACACACCCCGCGAGCCACAGCGACGTCAGCCTGCGCATCGTCCCTCTCCTGGCGGCCCGCTCGGTGAGGGCCGGCGGCCTCCCTCTCTCACGAAGCGGCGCCCGGGTGCCAGCCTCACCGCGCGGAAAGAGACGTCCCGGAAGACAGCGGGCCCTCCGTCCACACAGGGACGAAGGGCCCGAGCACACCTCACACGGCTCCGTGCCTCACTGCTCCGCGGGCGTCGCGGGGATGAGCGCACCGAGGTCCGCGTCGCGCAGGGAGTTGACGAGCACGCCGTCAATCTTCCGCACGCCATTCACCACCACGGTGGGCTTCTCGAAGAAGAGGTTGTTCCAGACGAAGTCGGCCAGGGCCTGCTCGGCGCTCGCGGGCCAGCTCGCGTCCATGGGCCCCTGGTAGTACCCGAGCTTGTGCAGCGCGCGCTTCACCACCTTCGCGTTCTCACGGTCCAGGGGCACGAGGTCCGCCGCGTACGTCACGGCGATGCCGGCCTGGTAGCGGTTCAGCTGCACCTCCAAGTCACGCAGCGCCGTCGTGCTGAGGTGGGTGACGGCGTCCGCAATCACGTGCGTGTAGAAGGCCGAGTCGTCCGTGCTGTTCCACACTCGGATGACGCCGGAGCGCTCGCCATTGCGGTCGCCGCCCACGCGCGAGCCGGCCTTGAGCGAGGCGAACAGCCGCTGCGGCAGGCTGCCCCGGGCCTTGTCGAAGGCCTGGGCCATGACGCGGCACATCTCGGCGGTGGTCTGGTTGTTGGCCTGCACCACGTAGGTGGCGCCCTTGATGGAGCACCGGAACTCGGCGCTCTCCTCACCCGTGCGCTGGCCCACCGTCACGGTGCCGTCGGGGTTCAGCTTCACCGCGGCGAGCTGGCGGTACGCGCCATACGGGTCCGCGGCCATCACCGCGTCGACGGCGGCCTGCGCCGTCTCGCCCGAGTCGATGCGGCTGATGATGGCATTGGCGTCATCCACCGACGGGAGGTACATGCTGGCCACCGCCACGTCCGAGCGCCCGTAGGGCACCAGTCCGCTCACGCCTGCGGGGAACGAGATGACGGCCGTGCCGCACGACTTCTCCACGGGGTCGCACGCGACGATGGCGCGCGTGCCGAACAGGCGCGAGTTGACGGCGGGGCGGTCCGCCGCGGCCGCGGTGGAGGACGCCAGCAACAGGGATGAGAGGACCAGCAGGCCGCGCTGTAGGAGCTTCATCGTCGGGACCTCGGGACGAGGGTGTCCGCTCCGCGCGCGCCAGGTGGCACGGCGGTGGAGCCCTCATGGATGGGAGGAGTTGAATCCCGGGGTTCGGCTGTCACCGTCCCCGGCGCTGTCAGGGCGGAAAACGCAGCACTCCTCCGCGCATATCGGAGAAACGCGACGGCTTGGGAATACGGTCAGGCAGCTCACTCAGGGCGCGGCCATCAGCCTCACCGCGCGTCCGCGGCGGGCGGCGTCCTTCGTGGAATGAACGTTCATTCCGGCATCCCCAGCGCCGCCCGACGCCCGCTTCCCGTCACCGCTGATGGCTATCCCGGCCTTTCCGGAGAGGGCCCGATGTCCTGGCTGCCTGGCGCGCGGCGGGGCCGTGTGGGCTTCTGTCCGGAAAATTGAAGCAGCGGCAATCCGGCGAGCGGATGCAAATGCATGACACACGCGAGGCCGCGCCGCGGTTATGGTGCGCGCCCGGCCGCAGTGCGCGTGCCCCCGCTAACGCGAACGAACCGGAGAGCAACACCCCATGGCAATCGACCTCACCTCCCTTCCCCGCCCCTCACGGGATGACAACACCGTGGGCACCATGGCGCGGGGTCTCGTCGGCAGCGAGATCCTGAAAATCGCCGCGCAAATCCGGGAGCTCGTCGCCAAAGGCCAGAAGGTGTGCAACCTCACGGTGGGCGACTTCGCGCCGAAGGAGTTCCCCATCCCCGACGGGCTGCGGGCGCACATCGCCACCGCGCTCCAGGGCGGGGAGACGAACTACCCGCCGTCCGACGGCGTGCTCGACCTGCGCCAGGCGGTGCAGCGCTTCTACGAGCGCGCGCTCGGCCTGAAGTATCCGCTGGAGGGCATCGTCATCGCCGGCGGCGCGCGTCCCATCATCTACGGCACGTACCGCAGCGTGGTGGACGAGGGAGAGACGGTCGTCTACCCGGTGCCCTCGTGGAACAACAACCACTACGCGTACATCATGGGCGCGAAGAGCGTGGTCGTGGAGACGGACCCCGCGCACGGCTTCATGCCCACCGTGGAGCAACTTGCGCCCCACCTGAGCACCGCGCGGTTGCTATGCCTGTGCAGCCCGCTCAACCCCACCGGCACCATGATTGCGCCGGACACGCTGGCCGCCATCTGCGAGCGCGTCGTCGCCGAGAATCGTGAGCGTGAGAAGCGCGGCCAGAAGCCGCTCATCCTCATGTACGACCAGATTTACTGGGTGCTGAGCTTCGGCGCGGTGAAGCACGTGACGCCCGTGGAGCTGGTGCCCGAGGTGGCGAAGTACACCGTCTTCGTGGACGGCATCTCCAAGGCCTTCGCCGCCACCGGCGTGCGCGTGGGCTGGGGCGTGGGCCCGCCGACGATTATTGCCCGCATGCGCGACGTGCTGGGCCACGTGGGCGCCTGGGCGCCCAAGGCCGAGCAGGTCGCGGTGGCCCGCTACCTCGATGACGTGCCGGCCACGGAGGGCTTCCTCAAGGTCATGCGCGAGCGCGTGGACGAGCGCCTGGAGGCGCTGCACAAGGGCTTCACGCGGATGCGCGAGGCGGGGCTGCCGGTGCAGCACATCGCCCCGCAGGGCGCCATCTACCTCTCCGTGCGCTTCGACATGATTGGCAAGGGTGGCTTCAAGACGAACGAGGACATCCGCCGGCTGCTGCTGGAGAAGGCGAGCTTCGCGGTGGTGCCGTTCCAGGCCTTCGGCCTGCCCGCGGACACCGGCTGGTTCCGCCTGTCCGTCGGTGCCACCTCGGTGAAGGAAATCGAGGAGGCGCTGCCCCGCGTGGAGGCCGCCCTCCGCGAGGCGCTCGGCGCGAAGTAGGCCCGCGTCAACACGCGGAGTCCGGGCGGGGACAGTCCAACCGATGTCCCCGCTCTCGGGCCCGGGGCCTGGAGAACGGACCCCGGGGCTTCGAGTCGCACGGCATTTTCGGGGAAGACGGAAGACATTCTCTGGACGGGGAACCCGGGAATACACTGCGCGGGCTTCCGTTGGTCCGCGCACGTGCCCGGCGGGACACAGGCGTCCGGGCTTTCCTCAACGCGTGCCATCTTCACCATGCTCAAGCGATTCGTGGACGTCCGGGACGAGGAGGTGGGCGCGGTCCTCGGCTCGTTCCTCTACTTCTTCACGCTGATGTGCGGCTACGCCATCCTCAAGCCCATCCGCACGGAGCTGGGCACGGCGGGCAGCGTGAAGGACCTCCCCGAGCTGTACACGGCGACGTTCCTGGTGATGCTCGCGGTGGTGCCGGCGTACTCGGCCGTGGTGGCGCGCTGGCCCCGGCGCATCGTGATTCCCCGCGTCTACCGCTTCTTCCTCCTGTGCCTGGTGGCGCTCTTCGCGCTGCTGAAGCTGGAGGTGGCGCCGGTGCTGGTGTCGCGCGTCTTCTTCGTGTGGCTCAGCGTCTACAACCTGTTCGTGGTCTCCATCTTCTGGAGCTTCATGTCGGACGTCTTCGCCAGCGGCCAGGGCAAGCGTCTGTTCGGCTTCATCGCCGCGGGAGGCACCACGGGCATGCTCGTGGGGCCCTTCCTGGTGGGGCGCCTCGCGAAGCCGCTGGGGCCGGTGAATCTCATCCTCATCAGCGTGGTGCTGCTGGAGGTGAGCGCGCAGTGCGTGCGCCACCTGTCGCGCTGGGCCCATGACGTGCAGCACCAGCCGCCGGCCGCGGAGGGGCCCGTGGGCGGAGGCGTGCTCGCCGGGCTGCGGCTGCTCCTGACGTCGCCGTTCCTGCTCGCGCTCGGCCTCCAGGTACTGCTGTACGCGGCCACGTCCACGTTCATCAGCTTCCAGGAGGTGCGTCTCGTCGCCGAGGTGGGCAGGGACGCCGCCCACCGCACCGCGCTGTACGGGGACATCGACTTCTACGTGCAGCTCGCGACGCTGGTGCTGCAGGCCGCCGTGACGGGGCGCTTCATCTCCAAGCTGGGGTTGGGCGCGGCCATGGCGGTGGCGCCGGTGCTGACGGCGCTGGGCTTCCTGGGGCTGGCGGCGGTGCCGGTGCTGGGTGTGCTCATCGCCTTCAAGTCGCTGCGCGGGGCGAGCCACTACGCGCTGGAGCGCCCGTCGCGGGAAATCCTCTTCACCACGGTGGACCGCGAGGCCCGCTACAAGTCGAAGAGCTTCATCGACACGGTGGTGTACCGGGGCAGCGACACGCTGAGCGGCTGGCTCCAGGAGGGCCTGAAGGGCCTGGGGATGAGCATGACGGGCCTGTCGCTGGTGGCGGTGCCGCTGGCGGGGCTGTGGCTGGCGGTGTCGCTGTACCTCGCACGGCATCAGCGGAATCACCCGGGCACTCCGGCCGCGCTGGCGCCCGCGGTTCCCGATAATGTCCCGGCCCGCTGAAGCGCGCGGCCCCGCCGGGCGATGTGACTTCTAGATGCAACAGGGCAACAGGAGAAACACGGCATGAAGCTGTCCCGCAGAGGAGTGATTCAGGGAGCGGCCGCGGTGGGCTCGCTCTGGATGCTGGGCTGTGCCTCGTCGAGCAAGAGTGGGGCGGGGGGTATGGACGCGGAGGCGGGCGCGCAGGCCGCGAAGCTGCCGCCGCCCTCCAAGCCGCAGAACATCCTCATCCTCGGTGGCACCCAGTTCCTGGGCCCGGCGCTGGTGGAGTTCGCGCGCTCGCGTGGCCACACCGTCACCCTCTTCAACCGCGGCCGCACCAACCCGAGCCTCTTCCCGGACGTGGAGAAGCTGCAGGGCAACCGCGACCCGAACCGGGACGACGGCCTGAAGGCGCTCGAGGGGCGCAAGTGGGACGCGGTGGTGGACACGTCCGGCTATGTGCCGCGCATCGTCAAGGCGTCGGCGGAGTTGCTGGCGCCGAACGTGGAGCACTACGTCTTCGTGTCGTCCATCTCCGTCTACAAGGACCTGTCCCAGTACGGCATCGACGAGTCCTCGCCGCTGGCGACGATGGCGGACGAGACGAACGAGAAGGTGATGGAGAACTACGGCGCGCTGAAGGCGCTGTGCGAGAAGGCGGCGGAGACGGCGATGCCGGGCCGCGTCCTCAACGTGCGCCCGGGCCTGATTGTCGGGCCGGATGACCCGTCGGACCGCTTCACGTACTGGCCGGTGCGCGTGGCGCGCGGCGGCGAGGTGCTGGCGCCGGGCGATGGGCAGGACCCGGCGCAGTTCATCGACGCGCGCGACCTGGCGCAGTGGATCATCCTCAACGTGGAGCGCCGCACGGCGGGCGTCTTCAACGCCACGGGCCCCACCCAGCCGGTGCTGATGAAGGACTTCCTGGAGCTGTGCAAGAAGACCACGGGCGGCGAGGCGAGCTTCACGTGGGCGGACACCACGTTCCTGGACAAGCAGAAGGTGGCGGCGTGGACGGACATGCCGGTATGGGTGCCGCGCACGGGTGAGGAGAAGGGCCTGGGGCACGTGGGCATCCAGAAGGCGCTGGCCACGGGCCTGACGTTCCGGCCGGCGGCGGACACGATTCGCGACACGCTGGCGTGGTTCCGCACGCTGCCGCCCGAGCGTCAGGCGAAGCTGGACGCGGGCCTGACGGCGGAGCGCGAGAAGGAAGTGCTCGCCGCGTGGCACCAGGAGCACCCGGGCACCGCGAAGGCGGGCTGAGAGGCCGGCATCAAGCGCGGATGACGGTGACGGGGAGGCCCGAGGGCGTACGGGCCTCCTCGGCGCGGGTGCGCTCCAACCTGGACCGCCATGCAACGGTCCACCCGTCCAGTCCTTGCACCCAGGCGAGCACGTTGGCAGGACAGGGACGCGGCTCGGCTCGCCTTGCACGGTGCAGCCCATCCGCCGCGAGGGAGCGACGATGACGCCCGACCTGCACCTCCTGTCCCGAGCCCGCGTGCTCGCCCTGCTCCTCTCCCTGGCCCTCGCGGCTTGTGGTGGCAAGGAGGTCCGGCCAGACGGGAGCGGTGATGACACCGACGCGGGCACGGAAGAGTCGGACGCCGGCACCGTCCCGGAGGGCGCCTGCGCTCCACTGAAGCTGGAGCGCGACGTGCAACTCGATGGCTTCCGTACCGAGCGCTACACCTGGCGCGACGCGGACTGCCACCCTCGCTCCGCCGCGCTCGTGCGCAACGACGCCACGGACCCCGCGGGGTGGAACGGCGGTTACCTCCGCCGCTACACGTACGAAGTCTCCGGCGCCACGCGCACCTGCGACGGCGCGCATGACCAGGTCCCCGGCTGGGGCATGGTGGTGTGCCACCTCAAGGACGGCGCCACCTGGGGCAACTGGACCGAGGGCATCCGCGGCACCGGCCGCACCGTCTTCGAAGGGCGCCACCACGCCCTCCACGAGTTCCGCTGGCCCCTCCCGCTCGACGGCCACGTCGTCAACGTGACGGTGCACTACCTCTTCGCCACCGGCCGCAGCCACCCGCTCTACGCGATTACGCACGACGCCTCGGGCATCCAGGCCGACGTCATCCAGGCCGACGTGCGCTCCCCGTACGGAGACCTCCTCTTCGACGCCAACGCCAACGCCGAAATCGCCGGCCTCGGCTGGGGGGACCGCAACCGCTTCGTCACGCTCTCCTCCCCGGTGAGGATGAACACCGGCTGGGACTACACCGCGCCCAACGTCGTCCCCTACACCCGCATGTGGACGGCCGCGCCCGACGCGGAGATGGGCGTGGTGCAGACGCAGACGTGGGAGCAGAAGCCCGCGGGCGGATACTGGTTCTACCCGAGCCGCGGTGCTCGCGACGCGGACGGCCCCATGCCCGTGGACTACAACTGGACGTACCAGCTCAACCAGTACGAGCTGTCTGGCACCACCCGCTCACACCGCCTCGCGTGGGGCAGCAACTTCGGCGCCGTGGGCCAGCGCCAGTACCCGCGCTATGGCGACGACGCCAACCTCTCCGGCTACCCGTACCAGAGCTACTCCACCTTCCTCGTGCTGGGCACCCACGCCGAGGACCCGGTGCTGAAGCTCGCCGCCGAGGTGGAGGCCTGGCAGGGCGTGCGCCTGTCCGCCACCGAGGGCACCGTCGCCACCCGCGGCCCCGGCGGCGTGGCGCGCAACGACGCCGTGACGTACGACGTGCCCGGCTACAACCCCGTCTACGCCACGTGGGAAGCGCAGGCCGCCAGCAACCGCGCCACGCTCCGCTTCGAGGTGGGCACCCGCACCCTCATGCACCCCGTGCTGGTGCTGCGCGGCTACACCGCGTCCTCGCCGCCCACCCGCGTCACCCTCGACGGACAGGCCCTCACCGCAGACGTGGACTACTTCGCCTCGGTGGACACCGCCGGTGACGCGCTGTGGCTCACCGTGAATCGCGCCCTCACCGGCACCCGCACGCTGCACGTGGAGTGACGCCGAAGGCCGCCGTGCCCCGAAAAAAGCTACGGGGGGTGCTCCGATGGACTCGGAGCACCCCCCGGAAAATGACCCAATCAGGAGTCGGCTCTCCCCCTCTTGGCGAGCGTGACTCCGGGTCCCCCTACCGCGGACGCCACCGCCCCCGCGATGACGTCCTCCTACCCGCCCCTGAGTGTCCGGAGGGCCTTGGACCCCTCCAGCGAACCTGCATGCGTGACGCGCATCCCCCCGGTGCGCGTTATGTCCCCACCCGGTGCGTGTCCGGTACCCCCAGTACCGACACCCGCGTGGGGCGTGATTCCTTCTTCGAGCGCTCGGCGTCCTCCCAGGGCACCGCGGGCCGCGAGAGTGCTCGCAGTCGCGCCAGCGTCTGGGCCCAGCCGAACGTCTGCGGGCGCATGGATGCGACCCGCGTCACTTCCCCCATGACTTCGCGAAGTAGCCCGGTTGCGGTCGACTTCGAGAGCACCGCCAGTTGCGCCCGCTTCGCCCCCGCGAAGATGGCCAGCAGCGGTACTTCGATTCCCCCTTCTTCCCCCTCGACCGCCCGCCGCCACTCCGCCCGGGACGGACGCCCCGGACCGCGAATCTTGGCCCCTGTGTCTCCGTGCGACATGGAGCGGGCCTTCGTGTTTCCCCCCGGAATCCGATGGCTCGACTCATGCGCAACGTGTGACATCTGCTTCCCCCCAGCACCAACAGTGAAGCTGCTGCTCCCCCTGTCACCCAGCGCCGTTGGCGATTGGCGACAACGGCATACTGACCCAGGTGGCGGGAGCAGTTTTCTTTTGCCGCGCCAAGTGCTTGCGCGAAGGCGCCAGCGCGATTGTGGCCACTCCGTCACGGCGGAAAGCCCCATTCCTCCCTCCCGTTTTCCCCAGACCTGGAGCGTTGGGGACTGTCGCGAGCGGATGTGAAGGGCGCGCCCGCGGCGCTCCTCGGTCGACAGGGCAGCGGGCAGGCGTGACAGGTAGGGACAGCGGGGGCTCGGACATGTCAGCCTGACGCGGTAGGGAGGTGGGCTTCCGCGGTGCGCCAGGGGACGACCCGGGGTGTGGGCGGAAGCGGGCGGGAGGGGAGTGGGCTTCATGAGGTGGGACGAGATGGGCGAGTCGCCCCGCGAGGACAGGCACGGGAGCAGGGACGGCGCGCCGGCGCGTGCCGGAGGGCGGGCGTCCGTCCTGGCGGTGCTGGCGGAGAAGCCGGCCGTGGCGCGCGACATCGCCCGTGTGCTGGGCGCGCACGAGCGCGGAGACGGCTACCTCCAGGGCAACGGCTACGTGGTGACGTGGGCCATCGGCCACCTGGTGGGGCTCGCGCAGCCGCACGAGATTCGCGCGGACTGGAAGAAGTGGAGCCGCGCGCTCCTGCCCATGCTGCCGGCGGAGTGGCCGCTCGTCGTCTCCAAGGAGACGCACACGCAGTTCGGCGTGGTGAAGCGCATCCTCAACGCGCCGGAAGTCTCGGCCGTGGTGTGCGCCACGGACGCGGGCCGCGAGGGCGAGCTCATCTTCCGCTACATCTACGAGGCGGCCGGGTGCCGCAAACCCATCCGGCGGCTGTGGGTGTCCTCGCTGACGGAGCGGGCCATTCGCGACGGCTTCCAGAAGCTCGCGGACGGGCGCGACTACGAGCCGCTCGCCGCCGCGGCCATGGGACGCAGCCGGGCGGACTGGCTGGTGGGGATGAACCTGTCGCGCCTGTACACGCTGGCGCACGGCGGGCACGGGGAGATGCTGAGCGTGGGGCGCGTGCAGACGCCCACGCTGGCCATGTTGGTGGAGCGCGAAATCGCCATCCGCGACTTCGTGCCCCGGGACTACCTGGAGGTGGTGGCCACCTTCGTGCCGCGCTCGAAGGCGGTGCCCGTGGGGGCGCAGTACAAGGGCACGTGGTTCCGCTCGGGGCCGGACGGCAGGCCGGTGGTGAAGCCCGGTGACTCCCCGCGCGAGGCCCGCCGCCTGGACGCGGACGGCGTGGAGGCGCAGGCCATCATCGACCGCGTGCGGCGCGGGAGCGCGGCGATTGAGTCGCTGGAGTCGGAGGAGAAGCGGATGCCGCCTCCGCTCCTCTACGATTTGACGGAGCTCCAGCGGCACGCCAACCGGCTCTACGGCTTCAGCGCGCAGCGCACGCTGGAGGTGGCGCAGGCGCTGTATGAGAAGCACAAGCTCTTGAGCTACCCGCGCACCGCGAGCCGGCACCTGTCTCGCACGGTGGCGGACACGCTGCCGGAGGTGGTGAACGCCATCCGCGCGCCCTACGAGGAGGACCTCGCGCCGGGCACGGGCGGGCGGCCGCTGGGCAAGCGGTACGTGGACGACGCGAAGGTGACGGACCACCACGCCATCATCCCCACGCCCACGTCGCCCGAGGCCGTGCGCCTGTCTCCGGACGAGCAGCGCATCTACGACCTCGTGTGCCGGCGCGTGCTCCAGGCGTGGCACGAGGACCATGTCTGGCGCGTCACCACGGTGATGACGGCGGTGACGTCCGGAGGCGCGGCGGCGCCGGTGGTGGACCGCTTCCAGAGCACCGGCACGCAGGTGGAGCGGGTGGGCTGGAAGGTGCTGGACATCGGCGGCGGGCAGAAGGCGCCGCGCCCGAAGGCGGAAGGCAAGAAGGGCGAGGACGAGGAGCGCGAGCCGGACGACGAGCCGCAGTCGCTGCCGACGGGACTGGAGCGCGGGCAGCCGCAGACGGTGGAGGACGCGGAGGCGGTGAAGAAGCGCACGCGCCCGCCGCCGCGCTTCACGGACGCGTCGCTGCTGACGGCGATGGAGACGGCGGGCAAGGCGCTCGACGAGAAGGAGCTGGCGGACGCGATGCGCGAGACGGGGCTGGGCACGCCCGCCACGCGCGCGGCCATCATCGAGGTGCTCCTGGACCGCGAGTACCTGCGCCGGCGCGGCAAGGTGATGGAGGCCACGGAGAAGGGCATCCACCTCATCCAGGTGGTGCACCCGCACGTGAAGTCGCCGGCCATGACGGGGCAGTGGGAGGCGTGGCTCCAGCGGATTGAACGCGGCGAGGGACAGCTGGACGAGTTCCTGCGCGGCATCGAGAAGTACGTCATCGAGGTGGTGGGGCAGGGGCCCGCGAGTCCGGCCGGGTCACCGGGGCCGCGCTCCTTCCAGGCCTCCGCGCAGGCGGATGAGGCGCAACCTTCCTTCCGCCCAGGCTCCGCGCCACGCGTGCCAGCGCAGGCGGCTCCGCGCTCGTTCCAGGATGCGCCCTCGTTCACGGCTGCCTCGTCGGGTGCTCGGGGCACTCAGCGCTCACCCCAGGAAGCCGCCGCGTCCGGTCAGCTCTCGGTGGGGCCGTGGTCCGGAAGCCAGGGCGGTCCGCGCCGTGCCGTGTCGAATGCGTTCTCGGATGCCTCGGTGGTGATGTCCTCGCCGGGCCGCATGGGGGCCCCGGGGCCCGAGGCCACCTCCGGCCGTGCAGGCGCTCCAGGAGACGCGGGCGCGCCGGCCCGCTTCTCCGTGCCCGCCCAGGGTGGCATGGCCGTGGACCCGACGGTCTCCCGGGCCTGGCGGGGCGCCGAGCCGGAGGAGGACTCGTGGAACCGGGGCGCCACGGGACGCAGGGCCTCTGCGCGGGCCGCCGCCGCTCCGTCAGCCCAGGCGCGCCCCGCGCGCGTGAAGCGCGCACCCACGCCGCCGGACCAGCTCCGCTCGCTGCTGAAGGAGGCCTTCGGCTTCTCCGACTTCCGTCCCTACCAGGAGGCCGTGTGCCGCGCGGCCACGGCGGGCGAGGATTTGCTCCTCGTCATGCCCACGGGCGCGGGCAAGTCGCTCTGCTACCAGCTCCCGGGCCTGGCTCGCGCGGGCACCACGCTGGTGGTCAGCCCGCTCATCGCGCTCATGGAGGACCAGGTGGCGCGGCTCCAGTCGCTCGGCTTCGCGGCGGACCGCATCCACTCCGGGCGCGACAGGGCCATGTCCCGTCAGGTCTGCGCGGACTACCTGGAGGACAAGCTCGACTTCCTCTTCATCGCGCCCGAGCGGCTCGGCGTGCCCGGCTTCGTGGAGTTCCTCGCGCGCCGCACCCCGGCGCTCATCGCCATCGACGAGGCGCACTGCATCTCCCAGTGGGGCCACGACTTCCGTCCGGACTACCGGCTGCTCGGCGCGCGGCTGCCGCTCCTGCGCCCCGCGCCCGTGGTGGCCCTCACCGCCACCGCCACGCCGGACGTGCAGCGCGACATCGTCCAGCAGCTCGGGCTGCACGGGCCCGGCGGCAAGGCGCGCACCTTCATCCACGGCTTCCGCCGCACCAACATCGCCATTGAAGTGCGTGAGCTGAACCCCGGCGCGCGCGGAGACGCCATCCGCTCGCTGCTGTCGGACGAGGAGAACCGGCCCGCCATCGTCTACGCGGCCACGCGCAAGCACGCCGAGCAGCTCGCGGAGATGCTCTCCACGGAGGAAGAACTGACCTGCGCCGCGTACCACGCGGGCCTCCAGCCCGCCGAGCGAGACCGCGTGCAGGCCGAGTTCCTCAAGGGCGCGCTGGAGGTCATCGTCGCCACCACCGCGTTCGGCATGGGCATCGACAAGCCGGACGTGCGCACCGTCATCCACGCCGCGCTGCCGGCGAGCCTGGAGGGCTACTACCAGGAGCTCGGCCGCGCGGGCCGAGACGGGAAGCCCTCGCGCGCGGTGTTGCTGCACTCGTACATCGACCGGCGCACGCACGAGTTCTTCCACCGCCGCGACTACCCCGAGCCCCACGTCCTGGAACGGCTGTTCCACGCCACGGGCACGCAGCTGGAGCCGAAGGTGGTGCTCCAGGGGCGCGTGCGCGGGGACCCGGAGGTCTTCGACAAGGCGCTGGAGCAGCTCTGGATTCACGGCGGCGTGGTGATGACGCCCGAGGAGACGGTGGCGCGCGGGCGGCCGGGGTGGCTGGCCTCGTATGCCTCGCAGCGCGAGCGCAAGCTGCTGCACCTGGAGCAGATGGGGCGCTACGCGGAGGCGCACGGCTGCCGCATGAAGCAGCTGGTGCAGCACTTCGGTGACGTGCAGGACTCCGGCGAGGCGTGCGGCCTGTGTGACGTGTGCTCGCCCGAGTCGTGCGCCACGCTGCGCTTCGTGGAGCCCACCGCCGCGGAGCGGCACTTCATGGAGCGCATCCTCGAGTCGCTGCACGAGCGCGATGGACAGGCCATGGGCCGGCTCCACAGAGAGCTGTTCGGCGAGTCCCTCCCGCGCCGCGACTTCGAGCGGCTGGCGGGCGGGCTCGTGCGCGCGGGGCTGGCACGGCTGGACGTGGACTCGTTCGACAAGGACGGGCAGGTCATCAACTTCCAGCGCCTGTCCCTGACGGACGAGGGCCGGCGCACCCGCGAGGTGGACCCGCGCCAGGTGTTCCTCCCGCTCCCGCTGGAGAAGGCGTCGAAGAAGAAGCGCCGCAAGTCGGACGCCGCGGGCACGGGCACGAAGCGCACGTCCCGCAAGCGGGGCTCGCGCTCGGGCGGGGATGACGCCGCGCCGAAGAAGCCCTGGCGCGCGAATGCTCCCTCGGGGGACTCGGCGGAGGGACGCTCCTCCTGGAATGCCTCGCGCGGTGGACGCACGGACATCGTCCATGACGACGCGCCTTCTCCCACGTCGCGCGGACGGCGCGCGGTGGTGAGTGACTCGGATGGGGCGGAGGCCTCTCCGGCGCTGGTGGAGGCGCTGAAGGCGTGGCGGCTCGCGGAGGCGCGCAGGCGCAAGGTGCCCGCGTTCCGCATCCTCACGGACCGGGTGCTGGGCGCCATCGCCGAGGCGCGGCCGGAGAATGGCCGCGAGCTCATGGCCATCCACGGCGTGGGCCCCGCGCTCACCGAGCGCTACGGCACGGAAATCCTCTCCCTCGTCTCGCGCCGGCGCTGAGGGGCTTCTCCCGGGGCGGCGCGGGTGTCACCCGCCGTCCACTCCGTCCGCCCTCACACGTCATGCGTCCGACAGGGGGTTCGCCCTCGAAGCCTGCTCGTACTCGCGGCATGACCGCATCGTGCACAGATGTGTCGCTGGCCATGACCTTGGAGGCAGCGCATGCGCGGTGCTCGGTGGGCGAAGGCGTGTGGCGCGGCACTGGTGGCGGCCCTCGTGGGCGGCTGCGAGCCGCTGCTCGATGATGACGCGGTCCACGTCACCATCTACGACTGGCACTACCAGCCCACGCACATCCGCGTGAAGCCCGGGCAGACGGTGGCCGTGCTCAACCTGGACACGGCGCCGCACTCGGCGACGAGCTCTTCGCACCCGGGCAGGTTCGTCCCCGGCGAGTCGGACGGCATCTTCTTCGACACGGGGCCCTTCCTCGGCGAGGAGCGCTCCTTCACCATTCCGGTGGACGCCGTGCCCGGCGCCATCGTCCCGTACTTCTGCACCGTCCATCACGACTTCGAGCACGGCGTGGGCCGGCTCATGGTCGTCGAGTAGCACCACGTCCCCCTCCCCCGTGGAGCGGCCGGCCAGGCGGGAAATCCTTTTCCCTGCACGTAGAGGCACTGTGCCGCCATGTGCACGGGCTTCACCTTTCGGCGCATCCGGCGCGGGGGCGCGCGGGGGAGGGGAAGCGCGAGATGGAACTGGGTTTCGAGACCATTGGCAATGCCACACTCATCTGTCACGACAACGGTCCGGTGCTGGTGACGGACCCCTGGATGGACGGTGGGGCGTACTTCGGAAGCTGGACGCTGTCTCACGAAGTCCCCGAAGCGCAGCGCGACGCCATCCAGCGGAGCGAGTACGTGTGGCTCTCCCACGGCCACCCGGACCACCTCAGCATGGAGACGCTGGAGAAGCTGCGGAAGAGCACGCTGCTGGTGCCCAACCACTTCGGCAACCGCATCCGCGATGACCTGCGTGGCCAGGGCTTCAGCGTCCACGTGCTCGCGGACAGGGTGTGGACGCAGCTGTCCCCGCGCATCCGCGTCATGTGCCTGCCGGACATGAACCAGGACGCGGTGCTGCTGGTGGACGTGGGCGGACGCCTCGTCATCAACCTCAACGACGCGGGGGACCGCGGCTGGGGCCGCTACGTGCGCGGCATCGTCCGGGGCTACCAGGAGTCGTACCTGTTGGCCCTGTCCGGCTACGGCGACGCGGACATGATCAACTACTTCACCGAGGACGGGCAGCGCATTCCCCCGTACGCCGCGGCGAAGAACCCCGTGGGCCGCACCATCGCCCGTCAGGCCGAGTTCTACGGCGCCCGCTACTTCGTGCCCTTCAGCTCCATGCACAAGTACCAGCGCGCCGACAGCATCTGGGCCTCCGAGTACACCACCACGCTGGAGGACTATGGCCGCGGCTTCGAGTCCCAGTCCTGCGCGCTGCTGCCGGCCTTCATCCGCCAGGACTTCATCAAGGACAGCACCGAGCTCATCCGCCCGAAGGAGCGCGCCCTCGTCCCGGTGGACCCGAAGTTGTTCGGCGACGACTGGAGCGAATTGCTGGAGGCCGACGAGGCGAAGGCGCTGTGCGACTACTTCCGCTCCATCGAGCACCTGGGCACCGCGCTGGACTTCCTCCGCTTCCGCGTGGGCGGGCAGGACCACGTCATCGAGTTCCACCGGCGCCGCTTCCGCCGCGGCATCACCTTCGAGGCGCCGCGCAACTCGCTGATGACGGCCGTGCGCTACCAGGTCTTCGACGACTTGCTCATCGGCAACTTCATGAAGACGACGCTGCACGGCGACTTCGGCGAGGGGAAGCTGTACCCGGACTTCAGCCCCTACGTGGCCAAGTACGCGGACAACGGCCGCGCCCGCACGCGCAACGAGCTGAAGACGTACTTCTCCGACTACCGCAATAGAGACCCGGTGGGCTTCCTGCGCGCCAAGGTGGAGGCCCACTGCGTGCGCCCCCTCCAGACGCAGTCCGCGGAGCTCCTGCGCACCCTGCTGCCCGCCGACTCCGCCGCCTTCCGCGCCGCGAAGGAGACCTTCTGGAAGGTGCGCCGCGCCCTTTTGTAACCCGCATGACGCAACTTCCCGGCGCGGTGCGCCGATACTCAAGAATCCGGCCGCAACGCGTCGGAACAGGTGACGCACCCGGACTCAGTCGGAGTCTGGGCGACTCGCACTTGCCGTATGGGCTGTCCGGCGTGTCCTGGCTCGGGACGCGCTGGCCACGTGGGGCAGGTGACCGATTACAAGACAGCACTGTCCGTTTATGGCACGTCCCGGTGCATGAGGGGATTCCCTTATGTTCACGCGGACTTGGCGCTGAAAACGTCACCTGGATTTACATCCGGGGCACTGGGACATGGAGTGCGGATACTCCAGGTTAAACAGTGTTTGCGGTTTTCACCCTCTGAAAACCTCTTGGCCCGTCAATTGCTCATCGGCGGGGCGCGCCGGACCGCGGCTGGTGGACGCCAGGCGGCCGGCGCGTCCCCCGCAGTTGTTTTCAGAGGAACCCCGATGCTCAAGTTTTCCAAGTTTGCGCTGCTGGCTGGTGTTGCCCTTCTCGGCGCTGCGTGCGGTGGCCCCGAGGCCTCCGAGACGCAGGCCCCCACCGTGTCGTGGGAGGAGTTCCGCGCGAGCGCCCACCAGGAGGCCGAGGGCGGCAAGTTCATCGTCGACGGCGACCTGGCCTTCGACTCGATGGACGACGTGAAGGCCTTCTATGACGACAACGTCGCCAAGGAGAATGGCACCAGCAACGACGGCCTCGCGGTGTACTACGTGAGCGGCGCGGACGTGAAGTGGAGCTCCACCCAGAAGGGCAACCTGACCTACTGCGTGAGCACCACCAGCTTCGGCACCCGTAAGACTTCCGTGGTCAACGCGATGAACAGCGCGACGGCGGCCTGGGAGGCCACCGCGAGCGTGAACTTCGTCCACAGCACCACCTACGACAGCAACTGCACCGCGTCCCAGACGGGCGTGCTGTTCGACGTGCGCCAGACGAGCGACACGTCCTACCTCGCGCGCGCGTTCTTCCCGAACAACGCCCGCTCCAGCCGCAACATCCTCATCTCCACCAGCGCCTTCGGCAACGTCTCGCCGTACACGCTGACGGGCATCCTCCGCCACGAGCTCGGCCACACGCTGGGCTTCCGTCACGAGCACACCCGCTCCACCGCGAGCGGCTGCTACGAGGACGCCCAGTGGCGCGCGCTGACCACGTATGACCGTTCGTCCGTCATGCACTACCCCCAGTGCAACGGCACGCAGACGGGCGACCTGGTCCTCACCAGCCTGGACAAGACCGGCGCTCGCGCGCTGTACCCGTAATCAGGTTGCGCATTGCTGACGCACCCGCCGGGGCATGAGCCCTGGCGGGCCGCGTGGGCCTTCGAGGCCGGAAGCGCTCCCCCGAGCACGAGGGGTGACGCCTTCCGGCCCTCGTCGTTTTCGGAGCGCGCGCGGCCCCTCACATGGTCGCGCCGAGCTCGTCTCCGGCGCTCGACTGCTCGAAGAAGATGAGCGTCTTCACGTGGTCCGAGCCCTCGATGTCGAGGCACTCCAGCTCGCCGCTCTCGCTCTCGTCCGCGTAGATGTGGTCCGGCGTGGAGACGCGGTGGGTGATTTCGTCGCCCGGCCGGCCGACGATGATTTCCACGGCGCCCGAGTTGCTGCCCTTCTCCTCGAGGGCAATCTCGATGAGCGGCAGCCGGCTGGCGAGCGGCTGCTCACCCAGGTCCGGGCTCTCCGTCTCGATGCGGACCCAGTGGTCCTTCTCCAGGTTGCTCAGCAGGGCGAGGTAGTCCGCCCACCCCTCCCGGGGAATCTCTCGCGTGTGGTGCATGTGCGCTGCCTCCGGCTTCCATCGCTTCTGTGGAAACCGTAAGGCGTGCGCGCCCGGGGTGAGCGGCGGGCCTGCCCTCCCGGCGTGACAGGAGGGCCGCCACCGCGCCCTCGCAGCGCTGGCCGGTGGGGGGGGCCGGAATCATTCCGCCAGCGCCCGTACCTCCTCGCCCTCCATGGCGAGACGGATGGTTCCGGAGGCGTCCGTCCGGCCGAAGTGCTCGTACGCGGCGCGCTCCAGCAGGGGGGACAGGGTGGCGCGCAGGCCGCGGGCGCCCGTCTCGCGCTTGAGGGCGCCCGCCACCACGTGCTCGCGCACGGCGGGCTCCACCAGCAGGCGCAGGCCCTCCTGCTCGAACTCGCGCTCGTACGCGCGCAGCACGTTGTGCTGGAGGATGTCGCTCAGCGTGGCCGCGTCCAGCGGGTTGAAGGACACCAGCCGGTTGAAGCGGCCGATGAGCTCCGGGATGAAGCCGTAGCGGGCGAAGGCGGTGGTCTGCTCCAACTGCTCCGGTGACACGCTCGCGGCGATGGTCTCATCCCGCATCGCGCGCGGCTCGCGGCCGAAGCCCAGTCGCTCGCTGCGGGCCATGCCCTCCGCGGTGGAGCGCAGCCCGCTGAAGGCCCCGCAGGCGATGAAGGTGAGGCAGGACAGCTCCATGTGCTCCGGCTGCAGGCGGCTGGTGAAGCCGAAGTCCGCGGGGAAGTCCGCGCTGGAGGCGGACAAGAGGTGCAGCAGGCTGCGCTGCACGCCGAAGCCGCTGACGTCCTTGGTGGTCTGCTGCCCGGCGAAGCGGCTGTCGGAGCGGCTGGTGGCGAGCTTGTCGAACTCGTCCATGCAGATGACGCCGCACGCGGCCCAGTCCGCATCCTTGTCCGCGACCTCGTACAGGCGCGACAGCAGGGTGTTGACGTCGTCGCCCACGTAGCCCGTCTCGGAGAACTGGGTGGCGTCCGCCAGCACCGTGGGCACCGCGAGGATTTCGCGGAACAGGAGCTCCACGAGGAACGTCTTCCCCGCGCCGGTGGGGCCGAGGAACAGGCAGTTCTCCCGCTGGCCCGGCTCCGGGGCGAGCCCCTCCAGGTGGAGCCGGCGGATGCGGCGCAGGTGGCGGTAGGCGAGCACCGAGGCCGCGCGCCGCGCCTCGTCCTGCCCGCGGTAGCCCAGGTCCGTCAGGCGCGCGTCGATTTCGCGCGGCGACAGCACCTCGATGGCGGCGACGCGCTCGCGCACGTCCTCACCGCGGGGGATGGGCCGTGGCTCCAGGCCAGTGCGGGCGATGCTCATTGCGGGGGCGCTCCAGGGAGGGCGCGGACGGCGATGGCCGGACCGGGCCACGCATCATCCCGGCGGACCCGCGACGTCTCAACACGGATTACCGCCCGCGCACTGGCGTGGGGCCGGCCGTCCCCGGAGGTGACGGCCCGTCAGGCGGTGGGGATCAGCGCTCCTCCCGCCCATGATGCCGGCGCGTCGGGAGGGTCATCTGGACCCATCCTCCATACCCGGCTGCTTTGAGTTCAGACAACTTCGCGCGATTACATAAACACGCGAAAATATTATTGTTTATTGAAATCTTGTAAAATGATTTTGCATCCCGGCCAGGTCTCCTGGTGGACCGAGGCTCCAGGCGGGGGCGAGGCTGCCCGTCCAAGCCCCTGGAAACAGGATGTTTTTCCCCTGGACCTGTTCTTGCTCTGCGTCCGCACCCACCCGGGTGGACAGGAGACCCCGCCCGCCCGGCTTCAACCACAGCCACGAGGGTTCGAATGCACAAGTTCCGCTCCATTGCTCTGCTCGCCGGTGCCGCCCTGCTGGGGTCCGCGTGTGGTGCTCCCGAAGGGGGCGCGCAGGACGCGCAGGCCGTCACGTACGAGGAGTTCCGCGGGCAGGTGTTCCAGGAGCCCGAGACGGGCGGCTTCGTGGTGGATGGCGACATCTACCTCCCCGCGGAGGCCCAGCTGCGTGAGTTCTACGAGCAGGCCGTCAGTGGCAGCGGCACGCAGGAGTCGGGGCTGGCCGTCTATTACAGCGGCGGCAAGGACATCAAATGGACCGCCACGCAGGCGCAGAACCTCACCTACTGCGTGAGCACCAAGTTCGGCAGCAACTACACCAAGGTCGTCAACGCGATGAACAGCGCGACCGCGGAGTGGGAGGCGACGGCGAACGTCAACTTCACCCACGTCAGCGCGCAGGACTCCAACTGCACCAACCGCAACACGGCGGTGCTGTTCGACGTGAACCCGACGAACTCCACCCAGTACCTGGCGCGCGCGTTCTTCCCCAACTACGCCCGCCGGGACAGCAACGTCCTCATTTCCACCAGCTCCTTCGGCAACATCTCGCCGTGGACGCTGACGGGCGTGCTGCGCCACGAGCTGGGCCACACCCTCGGCTTCCGCCACGAGCACACGCGCCTCACCAGCACCGGCTGCTACGAGGACGCCGCGTGGCGCGCGCTGACGTCGTACGACTCCAGCTCTGTCATGCACTACCCGCAGTGCAACGGCACGCAGACGGGTGACCTCGTGCTGACGAGCCTGGACAAGTCCGGCGCCCGCTCGCTGTACCCGTAGTCCACGGCGTCCCGCTTCGCTTTCGTGAAGCACCCACGGGCGGCTCCTCGCGAGGGGGGCCGCCCGTCGTCTTGGGGGCGCACCTGTGTCCGCGCCGATGAAGGTCCGTGGGCGCGCACGCGGCTGCGCCGATGAGGGCCGCCCGTTGTCTTGGGTACGCACGCGGCTGCGCCAATGAAGGCCGAGCGTGACGCGGGAGCTGGCCTGGCCTCCGGGCAGCCGGGGGGCCGCATCCGGACGCGCGTAGGGGCGCTGCCTAGCGTGTGGCCCATGAGCACCGTCGTGCAACACGTCGCAGCGCCTGTCCTCGCGCCGAAGCGGCGCCGGCTGCGCGAGTGGCGGGCCCTGTTCGCCCGCCTCCCCACGCCCTCGCGCGAGTCGCTGCCCGGACGTTACCGGGGAGAGCTCGTGGGGCCCGCGTGGCTGCGGCTCGGCTCGCCGGTGCTGCTGGCCGTGCTGGGCATGCGCGGCTGGTGGGGCAAGGACCTCGCGGCGGGCGCGTACGGCGGCGTCAACCTCGTGCGTCGAGGAGACGGTCTGCGCCCGTCCGTGCCGCTGCTGCTGCGCGAGGGGACTTCGCGGGCCGACGGCCGTGCGAGCCTCCAGGTGGAGTACCCGCGCGAGGCCGGCTGGCGGTGGCGTCCCTTCGTGGACGAGCTGCGCTGGCTCGACGGCCGCACGCTGCTCGCGCTCACGCACCTGGAGCTACCGGTGCTGCGGCGGCTCACGCTGCCCTTCCTGCTGCACCGTGAGACGGTGGCGCGCTGACGTTCCGATTCAGGCTCTCGCCTCGCCGAGGCAAGCGGCGCGGCTGTGCATGAAAAGGCTGTCGGAGTGGGCCTCCCCGGAGGCCGCCACATTGTCCTGACAGGAATTGTCACGGGTGCGTGCCGTGTGACGGATTTCGCCGCGAGGGCCTGTTGCGCCAGGGCCGTCATATCCCGGGCTTCGCCCGGCGTCCATGCCGCGTAGGCGCGTCTGACAATTCATTGCCCACTGAATGCTTTCCTGACTTTCTCCCTGCCTGCTAGGAACCCGAGCGAACGTCAGATTGTCGGACACTCCATCGTCGTCGTGGCCGGCACCGACGTCGCACCGGGAGACTTCATGAAAAGGCAGCAGTCTGTAGGGAGAGCCATGCCTTTCTGGCTGGCTTTGGGATTGTTCGCGGGAGCGGGATGTGGAGGCGCGGCATCCAGCCCACCCCCGGAAGCCACTCGGGCTCAATTACAGACGCGCCCGAGCGCGCTGCAACCCGGGCCGGACCTGGTGGTGACGGAGATTTCCGCCCCCAGCAGTCTGCTGACAGATGAGCCCTTCACGGCCACTGTAAAGGTTTGCAATCAGGGTGCGGACCCGGCGGCCACGTACTTTGAGCCACCCTGGCTGGAGTTGTACCTGTCCACGGATGCCTCGCTGTCGATTCCGGGAGGCGCGCCGCTTCCGCCGGACCAGCGGATGATTGGCAGTGTGCCTGTGCCCCCGCTGGCCTCGGGGCAATGCGTGTCGCGGAGCATCCAGGCCCATGCGTCCCTGCCGCCGGCCGCCTCGGGGGAGGGGGCGTACTATCTGGGTGCCATCGTCGATACGCTCCTGGTGCTCGACGAAGCGGACGAGACGAACAACGCCTTCGTGTCCGGTCTGATGGGGGTGGGCTACGACGCGGACCTGGTGGTCACGAAGGTGACGGGCCCGGCCAGCGTGCGGAACGGCGATTCCTTCACCGCCGCCGTGACGGTGTGCAACCAGGGCACCGAGTACGCGTCCTCGCCCGACGTGGAGCTGTACCTGTCCACGGACGCCGCCCTCTCGTTGCCGCCCACGGACCCGAACACGCCGCTGCCCACGGACCAGCGGCTGATTGGCCAGTTGAGCCTGCCCCCGCTGGGCGCGGGGCAGTGCGTGACGCGCAACTCGAATGTCAGCGCGAACCTGCCCCCCGACGCGCAGGGCGATGGGGCGTACTACCTGGGCGCCATCGTGGACCCCCACCAGTCCACGCAGGAGCTGCGCGAGGACAACAACGCCACCGTGGGCGGCCTGATGGGCGTGGGTGACCGCCCGGACCTGGTGGTGACGGAGGTGCGCGGGCCCGCGAGCGCGCAGCACGGCGGCCCCTTCAGGGCGACTGTCACCGTGTGCAACCAGGGGATGGGGTACGTCTACAACCCGCCCCCGGTGGAGCTGTACCTGTCCACGGACGCCACCCTCACGTTGCCGCCCACGGACCCGAACACTCCGCTGCCCACGGACCAGCGTCTGATTGGCCTGGTGTTCATGGCCCCAATGGGGCCGGGGCAGTGCCTGACGCGCGGCGTGGAGGCGAGCGCGTGGCTCCCGCAGGATGCGCAGGGCGATGGGGCGTACTACCTGGGCGCCATCGTCGACCCCTTCCAAGCCGAGCAGGAGCTACGCGAGGACAACAACGCCCACGTGTCCGGCCTGATGGGTGTGGGCCAAGGCGCGGACCTGGTGGTGACGGAGGTGAAGGGGCCGGCCAGCGTGCGGTACGGCGATTCCTTCACCGCCGCCGTGACGGTATGCAACCAGGGGACGACGTCCTCTGGTGGCTGGGGTAGCACCTGGGTGAGCCTGTATCTGTCCACGGGCACCACGCTCACGCCTCCCGAGCTCACCTTCCCGGGCTCGCCGATGCCCGGCGACCAGCAGGCGATTGGCTCCCTGTCTCTGCCTCCACTCCAGGCAGGGCAGTGCGTGACGCTGAAGCACAACGTCTTCGCGTACCCGCCTCCCGACCTGCAGGGCGATGGCGTCCTCCACCTGGGGGCCATCGTGGACCCCTATCTGGTGGAGCCGGAGCTGCGTGAGGACAACAACATCACCGTGGGTGGCCTGCTGGGCTTTGGCTCTCGTTCGGACCTGATGGTGACGCAGGTGACGGGGCAGGCCAGTGCACAGCCGGGTGCCCCTTTCACGGCCACCGTGACGGTGTGCAATCAGGGCACGCAGTCCACCTCCAGCTGGCCTGTCGTGGAGCTGTACCTGTCCCTGGGCCCCACGCTCACGGCTCCCAGCCCCGGGACTCCGCTTCCCTCGGACCAGCAGGCCATTGGCTACGTGTCCGTGCCCATGCTTGGCGCGGGGCAGTGCGCGACGCAGAGCGCGAACGTCCCCGCGTTCCCGCCGCCTGAATCGCAGGGACACGGAGCGTTCTACCTGGGCGCCATCGTGGACCCGTCCCAGTCCGAGCTGGAGCTGCGCGAGGACAACAACATCACCGTGGGCGGTCGGATGGGCGTGGGCTACGGCGCGGACCTGGTGGTCACCCAGGTGACGGGTCCGGCCAGCGCGAAGCCGGGTGACCCCTTCACGGCCACCGTGACGGTGTGCAACCAGGGCACGGCTCCCGCCTTCAGCGCTCCCTCCGTGGAGCTGTACCTGTCCCTGGACACCACGCTCTCGCCTCCGCGGCTGAACGGGCCGAGCATGCCGATGCCCACGGACCAGCAGCCCATTGGCACGGTGAGCCTGCCGCCGCTGGGCGTGGGGCAGTGCGTGACGCAGGGCACGAACGTCAACGCGTCCACGCCCTCCGCGTGGCAGGGCGTTGATGCCCTCTACCTGGGTGCCATCGTGGACCCGCTCCAGTCCGAGCAGGAGCTGCGCGAGGACAACAACATCACCGTGGGCAGCCTGATGGGCGTGGGCAACGCTTCGGACCTGGTGGTGACGCAAGTGACGGGGCCGGCCAGCGTGCGGCCCGGTGACTCCTTCATGGCCACCGTGACGGTGTGCAACCAGGGCACGGCTCCCACCTCCCGCGTTCCCTTCGTGGAGCTGTACCTGTCCCTGGACACCACGCTCTCGCTTCCACCTCCCGCTGACCAGCAGCGGATTGGCTTCGTGAGCGTGCCTCCCCTGGACGCGGGGCAGTGCGTGACGGACATGGCGTACGTCACCGCGTACCTGCCTCCCGCGTGGCAGGGCATCGAGGCCTTCTACCTGGGCGCCATCGTGGACCCGTCCTGGGACGTGCAGGAGCTGCGCGAGGACAACAACGCCACCGTGGGCGGTCTGCTGGGCGTGGGCCTCCGGTCCGACCTGGTGGTGAAGGAGGTGACGGGGCCCGCCAGCGTGCGGCCCGGTGACTCCTTCACGGCCTCGGTGACGGTGTGCAACCAGGGCACGGAGCCCACGTCCAGTGCGCCCTCCGTGGAGCTTTACCTGTCCACGGACACCACGCTCACGCCTCCGCAACAATCTGGCCCAGGCGCTCCGCCTCCCTCGGACCAGCAGCCCATTGGTATGGTGAGCCTGCCGCCGCTGGGCGCGGGGCAGTGCGTGACGCAGAGCACGAACGTCAGCGCGTCCCCGCCTCCCGCGTGGCAGGGAGGCGGCGTCCTCTACCTGGGCGCCATCGTGGACGCGTATCAGTCCGTGCAGGAGCTGCGCGAGGACAACAACGCCGCCGTGGGAGGCCCGTTGGGCGTGGGCAATGCCTCGGACCTGGTGGTGAAGGAGGTGAAGGGTCCGGCCAGCGCGAAGCCGGGTGACCCCATCACGGCCACCGTGACGGTGTGCAACCAGGGCACTGCGACCAACACCAACTGGCCCGTCGTGGAGCTGTACCTGTCCCTGGACACCACGCTCACGCCTCCGCCGCAGCCGGGCTCGGGCGAGCCGCCTCCGACGGACCAGCAGTCCATTGGCTACGTGGTCGTGCCTCAGCTGGGCGCGGGGCAGTGCGTGACGCAGAGCACGAGCGGCAACGTGTCCCCGCCTCCTGCCTGGCAGGGTGAAGGCGTCCTCTACCTGGGCGCCTTCGTGGATGCGCACCAGTTCGAGCCGGAGCTGCGCGAGGACAACAACGTCGCTGTCGTCTCGATGGGGTTGGGCAACGCTTCGGACCTGGTGGTGAAGGAGGTGACGGGGCCGGCCAGCGTGCGGCCCGGTGACTCCTTCACGGCCACCGTGACGGTGTGCAACCAGGGCACGGCGCCCACCTCCAGCGCTCCCTCCGTGGAGCTGTACCTGTCCACGGACACTACGCTCACGCCTCCCTGGCTGAACGGGCCGTGGGCGCCGATGCCTCCGGACCAGCGGTCCATTGGGAATGTGAGCCTGCCGCCGCTGGCCGCGGGGCAGTGCGTGACGCAGAGCGCGAGCGCCGCCGCGTTCCCACCTCCCATGGCGCAGGTGGACGGAGCCGTCTACCTGGGCGCCATCGTGGACGGGGCCCGGTCCGAACCGGAGCTGCGCGAGGACAACAACATCACCGTGGGAAGCCTCATGGGCGTGGGCCTCCGGTCAGACCTGGTGGTGACGGAGGTGAGCGCCCCGGCCAGCGTGGAGCCCGGCATGCCCTTCACTGCGTCCGTGACGGTGTGCAACCAGGGCACGGAGCCCGTCCAGAACTTCTCCATCGTGCACCTGTACCTCTCCACCGACACGTCGCTGGCGATGCCCATGTCGTCGTCGTCCCAGTGGAGTGACCAGGTCCGGGTGGGTTCCACGTACCTGCCGCCACTCACTCCGGGGCAGTGCTCGACGTTCCCGATGCCGGCCACCGCGACTCCGCCTCCGGACGCGCCGGGGGATGGCGCCGTCTACCTGGGCGCCATCGTCGACGCGTACCAGGTGGAGCCGGAGCTGCGCGAGGACAACAACGTTCTCCTCGGTGAGCGGATGGGCGTGGGCCTCCGTTCGGACCTGGTGGTGAAGCAACTGAGTGCCCCCACCTCGGTGCAACTGGGCAGCTTCTTCACCGCCGTGGTGGAGGTGTGCAACCAGGGGACGACGCCCGTGGGCTCCACCCAGGGCACGCCCACCCTCGGGCTGTACATCTCCACGGACACCACGCTCACGTTCCCGGGTGGCCCGGGCCCCTTCCCCGAGGACCAGTTCCAGGTGGGCACCGCCCAGGTGAGCCCGCTGGCGCCGGGACAGTGCGAGACGCTCAACGTGCAGGGGTTGGGTTACCGGCCGCATCTGGGCCAGAGCCCCGGCACCTGGTTCGTGGGCGTCATCGTGGACGCGTACCAGACGGAGCCGGAGCTGCGTGAGGACAACAACGCCCGCGCGGACTTCGCCATCGCGCTGGTCCCGTAGCAGCGCTTCACTCCGCGGAGGGCGGGGCCGGTGTGGCTCCCGCCCTTCGCGGTGGAGCGTCAGGGTGCTCGAAGAACGCGACGGAGGCGCGGGCCATGCGGGCCTCGGCCTCCGTCGTTTCACCTCAGTGCCTGAAGCCTGTCAGAGCGCGACGGCGGACGTCAGCGTGAAGGCCACGTTGGATTGGGCGCCGCCGGTGGTGGTGACGCTGGCGGGGATGCCGGGGTTGGTGGTGAAGCCCACGCCCTCGGGGCCCGCGATTTCCACCTGGAAGGCGCCGGGGATGAGGTACTTGAAGTTGGCCTCGTAGGTGCCGTTGCCGTCGGCGTCGGTGAGGGCCAGCGGCTCGCGGCTGCCCTCGGCGTTGATGAGCACCGCGCTGAAGGCGGACAGCTTCACCTGCGCGTCGCCCACCACGGGCAGGGTGACGCCGGCGCCCAGGGTCAGGCTCACCACGACGTTGGAGGAGAACTCCAGGTCCGCGCCCTTGATGACGGGGCTCATCACCCAGCGGTTGGAGCCGCCGGCCGAGTGGCCGAAGCTCTGCGCGACGTCGAAGTCCACGAGGATGACCTTCTGCTCCTGCTCGCTGGACACCGTCACGTCCGCGTCGTTGGCGAACTTCACCTTGAGGCCGGACGTGGCGAGGCTGGGCATCTGCAGCGCGCCGTCCACCGTGACGCCCTCGGGGACCTGGTCATAGTCGTCGGTGGCGTAGACGTGGCTCTCGCCGTCCTCCTGCACCTGTACGTACGCGCCGGTGATGACGAAGCGCAGCTCGCTGTAGGTGCCCTGCGGTACCTCCGCGTCCTTCACCAGGTCCGCGGTGTCGTTGGCCAGCGTGAGCAGGTCCGTGGTGATGGGCTCGTCGCGCAGCACGACCTCACCCTCGGCGCCGCCCTTCAGGTACACCTTGGAGATGGTGACCACGGCCTTCTCGAAGCCGTCGCCCGGCGCGTCCGTCAGCTTCACCGAGACGCGGGAGTTGTCGTCGCCACAGGCGGCGAGCCCCAGCATGCCGACGGCGAGCACGAGGGAAGAGAGCAGGTTGCGTTGGGTCTTCATCGAGGAAAGCTCCAGAGAAGGTCGGGATGGGCACCGGCCTGGCCCACCCGCGCTGTGTCGGGCGAAAGACCTGCCGATGCCGGGAACGGCCACCGGCTGTCTGCTTTCGCCCCGCCGTACGAAGTGGCCGTGGACTTCCCCGGGGAGTCCTCTCTCCCGACATGTCTCGCTCTGTCTTCGTGCCTGCCCACCGGGTCCGTGCTGCTTCACTCGCACCCTGGCGCCGGAGGGCGTGGGTGCTCGCACTTGCGGTGCTCGTGGGTTGTACGGAGCAGCGTGACGCGCGCACCGTCGAGTCTGGCTCCCCGCTGTGCGAGCAGGGAGCGAGCGCTTCACTGGATGCGCTGTACGTGAGCCACTTCGCGGCCAGCGCCTCCACCGGTTGCGCGAGCTCCGGCTGTCACGGCACGGGCGCGGGCGGGCTGACCTTCACCGACGCGCGGCAACTCTGGGCCGCGACGGTCAACCGTCCCGCCGCGGATGGTGCGCGACAGTTGGTGGTGCCCGGCGCTCCCGAGCAGAGCCTCCTCTATACGAAGCTGCTTCCGGACGCGGCGGGCCGCATGCCGCAGGGCGGGCCGTACCTCGACGACGCGGCGCTCGCGCAGGTGGCGGCATGGATTTGCGCCGGAGCGCCCGAGCCTTCCGACGCGGGCGTGGTGGAGCCGGTGCCCGGAGGCCCCGCGCTCACCGGCCTCACGCCGGACTCGGTGGTGGTGGGCAGCGCGGACGTGAGCGTGCAGTTGGACGGCGCGCGCTTCGAGTCGGGCAGCCGCGTGGAGCTGGATGGTGCGCCGCTGCCCGCGCGCTTCGTGAGCGCGAGCAGGCTCACGGCCACGGTGAGCGCGGCCATCAACGCGCAGGCCGCCGAGCACCGCGTACGCGTGGTGAATCCGCCGGACGGAGGCATCAGCGAGGAGCGTGTGTTCCGCGTGCTCAACCCCGTGCCCACGCTCGAGGTCATCGCTCCGGACACGGTGGCAACGGGCGGCGCCGCATTCGACCTTTCTCTTTCAGGCGGCAACTTCACGGCCAGCTCCGTCGTCCTGCTGGATGGCACCGAGGTGAGCACCACGTGGGTGAGCGGCACATCCCTGCGCGCGCGCATGCCGAGCTTCTCCGCGCCCGGTGCTCATCAGGTGACCGTGCGCACGCCCGCGCCCGGAGGCGGCACCAGCGTGGCGCGCACGCTCACCGCGGCGCTCATCGACGGGCCCACGATTACGGGGCTCAGCCCGTCGCCCGGAGAGGCGGGCCGGGCCTTCCGCCTGAGCGTCACCGGCTCCGGCTATGACTGCGCGCCCACGAAGCCCACCGTGTTGTTCGATGGCAATGCGCTCACGCCGGCCACGTGCGCGGCCACGCGGCTGGACGTGGACGTGCCCGCCACCGCCGCGGGAGAGCACACCATCCAGGTGCGCAACGCCGACGCGAAGGTGAGCGGCACCGTGACGCTTTCGCTCGTCGCGCCCAACCCGGTGCCCGCGCTCACGGGCCTCACGCCCTCCGAGGCGAGCCAGGGTGGAGCGGCGCTCACGCTCGGCGTGACGGGCATCGGCTTCGTGTCCGGCACCACGCTGCGCTTCAATGGCGTGTCGAGACCCACGAGCGTGCAGGGCGCGGGCGCGCTGAGTGCCACGCTCACCTCGGCGGACCTGACGACGGCGGGCAGCTTCCCCATCACGGTGGTCAGTCCCACGCCCGGCGGAGGCACCAGCAACGCGCTGAGCTTCACGGTGGTGCGTCCCAACCCCGTGCCTCGTGTCGATGCGCTCTCGCCCTGCGGCATGGTGGCGGGTGGCGCGGGCTTCACGCTCACGCTGGACGGACAGGACTTCGTCTCCGGGGCGAGCGTCACGTTCAACGGCACCGCGGTGAGCGTGTCCACGCAGAGCGCCACGCGCCTCACGGTGACGGTGCCCGCGTCACTGGTGGCGACGGCGCCCGCGTCCGGGGCCGCCTCCGTCGTCGTCACCAATCCCACGCCCGGCGGTGGCGCTTCCTCGCCAGCGTGGTTCGGGCTGGCCACGCGCGCCGTCTCGCTGGCCACGCACGTGCAGCCCCTCTTCGACAAGAACTGCAACTCCGGCTGTCACGGCAGCCCGTCCACGCCGGTCAACCTCACCGCGGGCCGCGCGTATGGCGAGTTGGTGGGACAGCCGAGCAGCGGCTGCACATCCACGCTGCTCGTGAAGGCATGTGGGCCGCTGCGCGGCCAGAGCGTCCTCATCGACAAGGTTCTGGCGACGAACAGCAGCCCGGCCTGCTCCGGCGCGCCCATGCCGAAAGGGCAGCCGCTCACGGCGGCGGAGAAGCAGACGCTCATCGACTGGGTGGCGCAGGGCGCGCCTCCTTGAGCCCCGCGGGGTCCACCGTCCTCCGGTTCCCATTCGGACGGGGTGGCTGCCCAGCCGTGAACACCTCACGGGTATGAGAGCAGGCAGGTGTGCGCGGAACTCCTCCCAACTTCGCGCAGCAGCATTACAAGAAGCAGCCACATGGTTTCTTCGGACAATTTTCGGGCGACCGAGGTGGCAGTGCCCCGGCTCGGGGCATGGGTGGAGGATGGGGCAAGGGTGCGGTGGCGTGTCTGGGCGCCGGGTCACCAACGCATCGAGGTGGTGATTCACGATGCGCGGGGACAGCCCGGGCGCATCCTCCCGCTGACCCAGGAGCCCGGTGACTGCTTCGGCGCGGTGCTGGAGGGCCACGGCGCCGGCACGCTCTACAAGCTCCGCGTGGACGGAGAGGGCCCGTTCCCGGACCCGTGGTCCCGCTCGCAACCGCTGGGCGTGCACGGCCCGTCGGAAGTCACCGTCCCCGACTTCGAGTGGACCGATGCCGGCTGGAAGGGCGTGGAGCCTGAATCACTCGTCATCTACGAGGTGCACGTCGGCACCGCCACGCCGGAGGGCACCTTCGAGGCCCTCATCTCGCGCCTGCCCGGTCTGCGCGAATTGGGCGTCACCGCGCTGGAAATCATGCCGGTGGCCGCGTTCCCCGGCGTGCGCAACTGGGGCTACGACGGGGTGGACCTCTTCGCGCCGCTGGCCGCGTACGGAGGCCCGGAGGGACTGCGCCGCCTCATCGACGCCGCGCACGCGCGAGGGCTCGCCGTCCTCATCGACGCCGTCTACAACCACTTCGGCCCGGACGGGAACTACCTGCGCGTGTACTCGCCGCACTACTTCACCGGCCGTCACCACACGCCGTGGGGCGACGCGGTGAACTACGACAGCGAGGGCAGCGCCTGGGTGCGCTCGCTGGTGCTCTCCAATGTGGAGATGTGGATTCGCGACTACCACGCGGACGGCCTGCGCCTGGACGCCGCGCACGCGATTGTCGACGAGAGCAGCCCCCACCTCCTCACCGAAATCGCCGAGCGCGCTCGCGCCAGCGCGCCCGGGCGCCGCGTGCTCGTCATCGCCGAGGACGAGCGCAACGAGCGCAAGCTGCTGCGGCCTCCTCCAGAGGGCCACGGGCTGGACGGCGTCTGGGCGGATGACTTCCACCACCAGATGCGCCGCGCCTTCGCGGGCGACAGCGAGGGCTACTACCAGGACTACACGGGCAGCACGGAGGACATCGCCCGCACGCTGCGCCAGGGCTGGTTCTACGAGGGGCAGGTGTCGAAGAACCTGGGCCACGCGCGCGGCACGAAGGCGGAGGGCCTGGAGCCGTGGCGCTTCGTCCACTGCATCCAGAACCATGACCAGATTGGCAACCGCCCCTTCGGCGAGCGGCTGGGGCACGACGTGTCCCCCGCGGCCTTCCGCGCCATGAGCACGCTGCTGCTCCTGTCGCCCTTCACACCGCTGCTCTTCATGGGCCAGGAGTGGAACGCGAGCACGCCCTTCCTCTACTTCACGGACCACAACGCGGAGCTGGGCCGGCTCGTCACGGAGGGGCGTCGCAAGGAGTTCGCCGGCTTCGCGCGCTTCGCCGGCGCGGAGGTGCCGGACCCGCAGGCGGTGGAGACCTTCACCCGCTCCAAGCTGGACTGGAGCGAGGCGGAGAAGCCGGAGCACGCGGGCGTGCGCGCGCTGTACCGCGAGCTGCTCCGCCTGCGCGCCACGGCCCCCGTGTTGAAGGACGTCCGCCCCGGCGGTCACGACGCCCGCGCGTTGGGCCCGGACGCGCTGCTGCTGGAGCGGCGCGCGGGAGGTCATGGCGTCCAGGTCATCGTCTCCGTGCGCGGCACGCTGGAGCACCGCGTGCCCGCGGGCGCGGAGTTGGTGCTGTGGAGTGAAGCCCCGCGCTTCGGCGGCACCGTCGAAGCCGCGCCGCTGAAGGACGGCATACTGCGGTTGCAGGGCCCCGCGGCCGCCGTCGTGCGCTTCACCACGAAGCGCTGAGCAGGACGTGGAGCGCTCCTCCGCGTGCATGCGGCACGAGCGGAGGAGCAGGCTTCGACTCACGACCGCGTTGGGAATTCCATTTCGGGACAAAGGGTACTGGGGCCCGCAGTCCGAAACGTTGACCAACCAACGCCGCTGACCGTGGCGGGAAGAGGCCTTCCTGGGCGTCTTCCGTGCGGCGGTCCGCGGATGGAAGCCCAACGCGCCGTGGGGGAACGCGGCGCACCGGGGTGAAGACATCCATCCCGGAGAGTCGTGGCACCACACGGCCTCACCTGAGGTAGTGACTTGAATCGACAGCACCTGACTTCGTCCTGGAGGGGATGGAAGCGCTTCCGCATGCCGGTAGGCGCGCTCTCCCTGGCCGCGTTCGTGGCCGCGACACCCGCCCTGGCCGCCGGGGGCTTCACTTCCACCACCGCCAGCGGGAACGACGGCAACGTGCCGGCCAATGCCATCGACGGCAATCTGTCCACGCGCTGGTCCTCCAACGGCATCGGTCAGTGGATTCGCGGCGACATGGGCGCGGTGAAGGCCATCAACGCGGTGGACATTGCCTGGTTCAACGGCACCACGCGCACCAACAAGTTCGTCATCGCCACCTCGACGGACGGCACCACCTTCACGCAGGTGTTCTCCGGTACCTCCTCCGGGAAGACGGCATCCTTCGAGCGCTACACGTTCGCCACGGTGAACGCCCGCTACGTGCGCGTCACCGTCAACGGGAACTCGCTCAACACCTGGGCGAGCATCTCCGAGATGGCGGCCATCGCAGGCTCCACCTCGCCCACTCCGACGCCCACCCCGGACCCGACGCCGACGACGGGTAAGGACAAGTTCGGCGTGACGATGGTCTATCCGACGAAGTCCGGCGGTGAGCAGTGGTTCCTCGCGGACAACGCGACGAGCGACTCGCGCTTCGACCCGCAGAACACGATTACGCGCAACTCGGACGGCTCCTGGAAGATGAAGAACAGCCAGGTGCGCATGAGCGTCTTCACGTCCACGGGCTACAGCTCCTCGAAGATTCCGACGTATGACCGCGACGTGCTCGCCAGCCGTGGCTACATGCAGGCCGCCAACGACTGGAAGAACATCGAGATGACCGGCTTCGTGAAGCTCAACGCGGCGCAGGACGGCTCGGACAACTTCGACTGGTACGCGCGCGGCGGCAAGCACAACGACAACAACTCCGGCTGCGAGGGCAGCAGCTACAAGGGCGGTCTGCACTATGACGGCCGCGCCCGCTGGCAGAAGGAGACGTGGCACGTCTCCTACGAGCAGGCCTCGTACAAGCCCGCCACCACGGCGCTCAAGGGCCGCTGGGTGGGCTTCAAGGCGGTGATGCGCAACACCACCGTCAGCGGCAAGGAAGCCGTGCGCCTGGAGATGTACGTCAACGAGAACGCCGACAAGGTGACCTGGAAGAAGGTCTACGACATGGTGGACTCCGGCACCTGGGGCGGCGACGCCCAGCACTGCGGCGGTGCCGTCGGCGCCATGCCGATTACCTGGGGTGGCCCCATCGCCACGTTCCGTTGGGACAACGCCAACGACGTGGACTTCAAGTGGCTGTCCGTTCGTGAAATCCAGCCGTAGTCGGGGATTCAAACGCTGACACGCGAGGGCGCGGAGGGGAGCACGGTCTCCTTTCCGCGCCCTTTCGCGTTGCGGGCCGGCGAAGATGCGCGCCTATGGAAGCCCTCGAGCGCTGGTTCCATCTACGGGAGCGCGGCACCACCGTGGCCACGGAGCTGCGGGCCGGCGTGACGACGTTCCTGACGATGGCGTACATCCTGCTGGTCAACCCGCAGATTCTCGCGGTGGCGGGGATGCCGGCGGAGGACGTGGTGTTCGCCACGGCGGTGGGCTCGGCGGTGGCCACGTTCATCATGGGCGTGTACGCCAACTTCCCCTTCGCGCTCGCGCCCGGCATGGGCATCAACGCCTACTTCACCTACGGAATCGTAAAGGGGCTGGGCGTGGACTGGCGGGTGGCGCTCACCGCCGTGTTCGCCGAGGGGCTGCTCTTCCTCATCCTGTCCTTCGGCGGCGTGCGCACGGTGCTCATCAACGCCATTCCCCAGACGCTGAAGCTGGCCACCACCACGGGCATCGGCCTGTTCCTGGCGCTCATCGGCCTGCGCAATGGAGGCCTGGTGGCGGCGAGCCCGGAGACGTTGGTGCAGTTGGGCAACCTGCATTCGGGCAGCGTGCTGCTGGGGCTGGCGGGGCTCTTGCTCATCGGCGTGCTGGTGACGCGGCGGGTGAAGGGCGCGCTGCTCATCGGCATCGCGGTGGTGGCGGTGTCGGCGTGGGCGCTGGGGCTGTCACCCGCGCCTTCCGGTGTGTTCCGCTGGCCGTCGCTGCCGCGCGAGACGCTGGGCGCGCTGGACTTCAGCGGCCTCTTCACCGCGAAGGTGCTGGGGGTGACGCTGGCGCTGCTCTTCGTGGACGTGTTCGACACGGCGGGCACGCTGCTGGGCGTGGGTCGCATGGGCGGCTTTCTCACCGCGAAGGGCGAGTTGCCGGGCGCGGGCCGCGCCTTCGTCGCGGACGCGCTGGGCACCATGGCGGGCGCGGCGCTGGGGACGAGCGCCATTACGACGTACATCGAGTCCGCCGCGGGCGTGGAGGAGGGCGGGCGCACCGGGCTCACGGCGGTGACGGTGGCCGGGCTGTTCCTCCTGTCGCTGTTCTGCATCCCGCTGCTGTCCGCCATCCCGGCCGTGGCCACCGCGCCCGCGCTGGTGGCGGTGGGGGCGATGATGATGTCCGGAGCGGTGGAGGTGCCGTGGACGCGCTTCGACGAGGCGCTGCCAGCCTTCCTCACGGTGACGATGATGCCGTTCACGTACTCCATCGCCCACGGCATCTCCGCGGGCATCGTCAGCTACGCGGTGCTCAAGCCCCTCACGGGGCGCCCCCGGGATGCCCACCCGGTGCTGTACGTGCTGGCGGTGTTGCTGGGCCTGTATCACGCGCTCGCCTGAGCGGCGGACGGAAGCGAGCCAGATAGGCGCCATCAGCCCGGAGGCGGGGTAGGCTGGAGGACGAGGGCTTTTCCGCTCTACCCGCGGGGTTCCCGCAGTCGACAGGGCCCGCACTCCGTGCTCTGCATCCTCACGCCATGGCCATCAACGTACAGACCGCCACCGAGTCATCCGACCGCATCTGGGAGAAGGAAATCCTCCCGGCGCTCGAGCGCTACATCCGCATCCCCAACAAGTCCCCCTCCTTCGACCCGGACTGGGTGAAGTCCGGCCACATGGCTGCCGCGGTGCAGCTCATCGCGGACTGGTGCCGCGCGCAGGCGCAGCACCTGCCGGGCCTGGAGCTGGAGGTCATCCAGCTCAAGGACGAGAAGGGCAACCCGCGCACGCCCGTCATCTACATGGAGGTGCCGGGCACGAAGGGCGACGACACCGTCCTCTTGTACGGCCACCTGGACAAGCAGCCGGAGATGACCGGCTGGCGCCAGGACCTGACGCCGTGGACGCCGGTGCGCGAGGGCGACAAGCTCTACGGGCGTGGCGGCGCGGATGACGGCTACTCCTCCTTCGCGTCGCTGGCGGCCATCCGCCTGCTGAAGGAGCAGGGCATTCCGCACGCGCGCTGTGTCGTTCTCATCGAGGCGTGCGAGGAGAGCGGCAGCTACGACTTGCCCGCGTACATCGAGGCGCTGGCGCCGCGCATCGGCAAGCCGTCGCTGGTGGTGTGCCTGGACTCGGGCTGCGCCAACTACGAGCAGCTCTGGACGACCACGTCGCTGCGCGGCATCGTCGGCGGCAACCTGCGCGTGGACATCCTCACCGAGGGCGTGCACTCGGGTGACGCGACGGGCATCGTCCCTTCGTCCTTCCGCATCCTCCGGCAGGTGCTGTCGCGCGTGGAGGACGAGTCCACGGGCCACATCAAGGTGGAGGGCCTGCACGTCGAGATTCCCGAGGCCCGGCGCCAGCAGGCGCGCGAGGCCGCGAAGGTGCTCGGCGAAGAGGTCTTCACCAAGTTCCCCTGGGTGCCCGGCGCGCGGCCGGTGTCGCAGGACGGCGCGGAGCTGGTGCTCAACCGCACCTGGCGTCCGGCGCTGGCGGTGACGGCCGTGGACGGCATGCCGCCCCTGAGCAGCGCGGGCAACGTGCTGCGGCCCTTCACCACCTTCAAGCTGTCCATGCGTATTCCGCCGCGCCTGGACCCGAAGGCGGGCCTGAAGGCGCTGAAGGAGGCGCTGGAGAAGGACCCGCCGTACGGCGCGAAGGTGACCTTCGAGGGTGAGAAGGCCAGCGTCGGCTGGGACGCGCCGCCGCTCGCGGGCTGGCTGAACCGCGCGGTGGAGTCCGCGTCGAAGTCGTTCTTCGGCCAGCCGGCCATGTCCATGGGCGAGGGCGGCACCATTCCCTTCATGGGCATGCTGGGCGAGCGCTTCCCCGAGGCGCAGTTCGTCATCACCGGCCTGCTGGGCCCCGGCAGCAACGCGCACGGGCCCAACGAGTTCCTGCACATCCCCACCGGCAAGAAGCTCACCTGCTCGGTGGCCAGCATCATCGCGGACCACTACAACCGCTAGGCGGCGCGAGACACGGCCCCGCTCTCATCCTGGAGGGCGGGGCGCGTTTCGCCGCGTGGTGACGGCTCAAAAACAGTCGGTCAGTCCGTTGTAGATGCTCTGCTCCGAGCGGGGTAGTGGTCTGCGCTGCAGCAGCACCAAGATGGAAACACCCGCGCCGAACGGAGGAGTCCCGATGAAGCTCTATTTCAATCCGAGAAGCCGTGCCGTGATTGCGAAGTGGATGCTCGACGAGTGCGGCGCGAAGTACGAGTTGGTGCACATCGACCTGCAGAAGCGTGAGCAGAAGTCGCCCGAGTACCTGAAGGTCAACCCCGCCGGAAAGCTGCCCGCGCTGGTGGACGGAGATGCGCGCCTGTTCGAGAACGCGGCCATCTGTCTCTACCTCGCCGACAAGTTCCCCGAGGCGAAGCTCGCGCCGAAAGTCGGCGCGCCGGAGCGGGGCCGCTACCTGTCGCTGGTGGTGTACTCGACGTCGCAGCTCGAGCCCTCCATGGGCGACCACATGATGAAGGCCCAGACGCCGCCCCAGCGTGGCTGGACGGACTACGAGAGCGCGCTCGATGCGGTGGAGCGCGAGCTCGGCGATGGGCCCTGGCTCTTCGGCGACTGGTTCACCGCCGCCGACGTGATGATTGGCGCGATGTTCATCTACCAGCGCATGCTGGGCGGGAAGACGGGGCGTCCGAAGCTGGAGGCCTACGTCGACCGGCTGATGGCCCGCCCGCACGGCCTGAAGCTGGGCTGAAGCAACACGGGGGACCCGCCAGGAGGCAGGGTGGGGGAGGGGGATGTTGCGAACCCCACCTCCCGGCAGGTCGGAATCGCGAAGCCGCGTCAGCTCAGTCCAGGTAGCCGATGGTCTCCGCGCGGCTCACGCCCTCGCCCTGGACGGTGTAGCCGGAGTACCAGGACGTGTCGTTGGTGCCGAGCTTGTCCTGCTGCAGGTGCGAGTGCGGACCCGTCACGTTGCCCGTGCCGCCGATGTTGCCCACCTGGCAGCGGTCACACGTGCGGTCGTACGAGTCGCTCGTCTTGATGAAGTGCCACTGGCGGAACGTCCAGCCGCTCGCCCAGACGTGCTTCGCCTCGTTCTGGTTGCCGCTGCCGCTGCCGTAGCACACGACGCCGGTGGTGCGGATGGTGACGTTCCAGGACACGGAACCCACGACGCCCGTCTCCGCGCCCCAGTAGTTGCACGTGCCGCCCGAGGCGATGTCCACGGCGCCGTGGAACTTGCCGCTGCTCGGATAGTAGGTGGTGGCGGACACCGTGCCGGTGTGCGTGCCACGGACCTCGTGGGCCGTCACCGCCGCCGGCACCAGCGCCACAGTGGCCAGCGCGGCCAGCCCCGTCTTCATGATGCTGCGCATCGTCGTTCCTTTCGGGCCGGCGAGGAGCCGGCCTCCGGGTGGACTGCTCTGCTACGGAGCCTGCTGCATCCGCTGCTTCTCCCTCAGGATCAGGCTCCACTCCTGAAGGCCCAGGCCGAGAGCCCGAATCCACGCGTCCACCTCGGGCGCCAGCGCGGGGTCCACACCGCGCAGCTGCTGGAGGTCCGGAATCGCGCCCGCGAAGCCGAGCTGGGCGATGCTCTGCAGGAGCATCTTCCGCACCCCGGTGTCCGGCTCGTCGCGGTACATGGCGAGCAACGTCTCCCGCGCGCCGGCCATCTGCTCCGCGGGCACGCCGCCCAGCGCGTTGGCCGCCGCCGCGCGCACGCTCGCGTCGTCACTGCGCAGGAGCGACTGGAGCCGGTCCGCGGACGCCGCGCTGATGTGCTCGGTGGAGACGTTGTCAAGGATGCGCGCCGTCACCTTCGCATCGCTGGACGCCGCCGCCGCCGTCACCGCCGCGTCCGCCGCCGGGCCGTGGTGGCCCGAGTAGACGTACTGGTTGTCCTCGATGAGATTGGTCGCCATCTCCTGGCGCACCTCGGGCGAGGCGTCGCGCGCCAGGCGCTCGTACAGGTCACCCGTGTTCTCCGTGGCGCTGGTGCGGCGCAGGGCGCGCAGCGAGGCGACGCGCAGGACCGGGTCTCTCTCCTCCAGGATGCGCTTCGCCACCACGCCCATGGCCGAAGGGTCCGCGCCGCGCTCGGTGCGCGCCACCAGCGCGGCGGCGAGGTGCTCCACCATGACGGGGTCCGTCTCGCACTCGAAGGCCGCGCGCAGCTCCGCGTCCGGCAGCGTGACGGCGGACTCGCGCAGCAGCGTGCGCAGGTACTTCTTGTACGCCTCCGACTTCGATTGCAGGCCCCGGCGGATGCTGTCCATCAGCCCCTCGACGGAGCACGCCTCGGCGCGCAGAGAGGGCGCGGGCTCGGACGCGGAGGCCACGGCGGGAAGGAGGTGACAGAGCGCGGCCAGGCCGAGCGCGCGCAGGAGGGCGGTGGTGCGAATCATGGCGGTGGTGGCTTTCGGGCTCAGTCGTGGCGGTCGAGGCAGCCGAACGGGTCCTGATCGGGCAGGCTGTTCCACACCCGCACGAAGTCGAGGGTGCCGCTCGCGTAGATGCGCTCGAAGGTCTGGTAGAGGGGCTGGAAGCGCGCGTCGGTCATGGCCATGTTCGCCATGACGGGCAGCGCGTCCCGTCCGGCCACGCGCGCGGCGAAGCGGAAGAGGGCCCAGCGCACGCAGACCTCCTGCTCCGTGACGAAGGACCGCGCGAAGAGCTCCAGCGTCTTCGCCTTGTCGCCGCCGGACACGGAGAGGTTGTGCGCGGCGGCCTCGCGTCCGTCGGGGCTGCCCTCGGTGGTGAGGATTTTCGCGTAGCGCGCGTGGGCCTCCTCATCCAGCACGGGTGTGGCGTGCATGGGCATGGAGAGCGCGAGGTAGCGAATCTGCTCGTCGGGCGACTCGGTGCCGATGGTGAGCAGCTTGTCCATGTACGGCGCCACGCTGCCCTTCGCGCCGAAGTCCCGCTTCATCACCCGGGCGATGGTGCGCGTGGCGGCCCAGCCCGCCTCGCCGGAGACGGGGTCCTTCGCGAAGTCGGCCAGCTTGCCGAGCATCCCCGCGTCGAGCCGCTTCTGCGTGTCCAGCGCGGAGAGGATGCCCGCGCGCCGGGGCCCGTCGAGCGTGGTGTCCAGGCCGCGCTCCAGGAGCTTCGTGGCCACCTGCGGCTGGTGCACGGCCTGCGAGTCGCGCAGGGCCATCATGATGACGTTGAACTCGCGGGGGCCCGCGTCGCGGCTCCACTCCAGCACCGTGAGCGCATGCGCCGCGTCGTTGCCGATGAGCTCCGTGAGGCGCTCGCGCAGGTAGTCGCGGACGTTCGGGTCTCGCGAGGCGAGCAGCGGCGCGGCCCAGTCGCGGAAGTTCGCAATCGTCACCGACGCGTTGAAGCGCTCGATGTCCTGCCAGCAGACGGTGGAGTCGAAGCGCGGTGGCGGCGGCACGGCCTCGGTTGCGCCCTGGCCGGAGTGCCCAGCTCCGCCGCCCGTACCCGACGGACCTCGCGCGTGGGCCGTGGGGGCGGCGCCGCCTCCAGAGGCCGCGTCGTCACCTCCAGTGCCCCAGGCAATCAGGCCCACCGCGGCGAGCAACGCCACCGCGCCGAGCCCCACCCAGACGAGGGGAGGGCGCCGGGCGCCCGTCGGAGGGGAGGCGGTGCGATGGACGGATTCTGGGGTCATGGCGGTCGAGGGCCCGTGGTGAATTCCAGCCCACCCTGGAGGGCCAGGACCCGCCGCCATCTCAAAGAATCATTTTCTAGGGATTTTCCGGGAGCTCCTTTTCCGTCTCCCTGCCTGTCCTGTTACGGAGCGGCCGGGCAGGCACACACCAGGAGCACGGGCGTGCCTCTGCTGGTCCCCGTCCCCGGGCGATACCACTGTCAGTGCATGCAGACGGATTGGCCCCAACTGGAGCGGGCGGTGGCGGTGGGGCGCGTCAGCCCCCGGGGCGTGCGGTTGTGGATGCGCTCGCCAGGAGGGGGACCTCATCGCCTCGAATTGTGGCTGGAGGCCGCGCCGTCGGAGCGCGTCGCGTACGGCTTCGACATGGGGGACCGCTCCTTCAGCGACCACACGTATGCCTTCGCCTTCCCGGACGACATCCCCGGGGCGCGGCCGCTGGAGCCGGTGACGCGGTACGGCTTCCGGCTGAGCCGCGCGGACGGCACGCGCGTGGGAGAGGGCCGCTTCGAGACGCTTCCCGCGCGGCGCGGCCAGATGCCGAAGCGCTTCTGCATCGGCGTGGCGAGCTGCCACCAGCCGTTCGACTCACAGGGCAACATGCACGAGATGGGCGTGCGGATGCTGCGCGTCGCCCGGGCCGCGTGGGAGCAGTGTGACGTGAAGCTGGTGCTGTGGACGGGCGACCAGCTCTACGCGGACTACCCGCCGGAGCAGTCGCTGTTCGACCCGGAGTTCTTCAAGACGGTGGCGCCACCGGGGCGGAAGAGCCTGCTGGAGTGCACCCACGACGAGGCGCTCGCGGTGTACCACGCGCGCTACCGGCGCAACTGGGGCCACCCGGACTGGCTCGCGTTGCAGGCGCGCTTCCCGGGCTACCCCATCCTCGATGACCACGAGGTGGTGGACAACTACGGCTCCCTCCCCGAGCACCACGAGCCGAAGTGGCGCCACCTGCGCGACGCGGCCGAGGCGGCATACCGCCACTACCAGCACTCGCGCGCGGAGCCGATGCGGCCCGGCTTCGAGGGGCCCTACGACTACAGCTTCGAGTACGGCGCCGCGGCGGGCTACGTGCTCGACGTGCGCTCGGAGCGCCTGTCCACCGACGGAGACCATGCGCGCGTCTTCGCGCCGCACCAGTTGGAGCGCTTCGCCGCGTGGCTGAATGCCAGCGAGGACGCGCCGGTGCTCTTCGTCGTGGTAAGCGTGCCGCCCTTCTTCATGCCCGGCTGGCTCTCACGCGTGGCCCGCTACGTGCCGGGCAGCTTCCGCGAGGACGCGCACGACAGGTGGATGCACCCGCAGTACCGCGCGGACCGCTGCCGCATGCTGGAGCTCATCAAGCACCACCAGATGCGCCACCCGCGTCAGAAGGTGGTGCTGGTGGGCGGTGACGTGCACGTGGGCTACGTGGCCCGCTGCGACTGGCACACCGAGCCGGAGACGTCGCTCTTCCAGTTCGTGTCGAGCTCCATCACCCACAAGATGTCCTCGCTCGACTGGCACATGGCGCGCCACATTCCCCGCACGCACTTCGTGATGTCGGATTTGGACGGGAAGCGGGCGCGCATCCACCTGCTGGGCGGCAGCCTGGCGCGCGTCCTCGAACAGCCGGTGGGCGGCCTCAACGTGGGGACGATTGAAGTCGAGCTCGAAGGGGACGACGTGCGCCTCGACTTCAAGCTGTACGGAGAGGACGAGCACCAGCCGGAGGAGCCGAAGCTCCTCTTCGAGTCCGGCTTCCAGTGAGTCTCAGGCGAGGGAGGGGCCGTCACTCGGACGGCGCTCCACGTCTCAGCGCCCCGTCTTGATACCCAGGTTGCCGCCGCCCGAGCCGGGCTTCTTCGTGCCCTGCGTGCCGCCCGTCTTCCCGCTCTGGGGCCGCAGCGCGAGGTTCACCTCGCCATCCGTTGCGGACACCCGCCGCGTCACCGGCTCGTAGCCATTGAGCGCCAGCGTCACCTCCACCGACGACTCACCGGGCTGGAGCTTGAGCGTCGTGGGCGTCTTGCCCAGCGGCTCGCCGCCGACGCTCACCGTGGCGCCGGGTGGCTCGGAGATGACGGGCAGCTCCACCGGCCGCGCCTGCTCGGGCGGAGGCTGGGGCTTCACCGTCTCGGGCGGCTTCGCCACGGCGACGGGCTGCGGAGGCGGCTGCACCGGCGTCGCCTCGGCGGGGCCGCGCAGGAAGATGAGCGCCGCGCCCGCGACGAGCAGGCCCGCGCCCGCCACCGCCACGGGCATCCACGGCACTCGGCGCTGCTCTTGCTCGGGACGGTCCAGCGCCGCGGTGCCCCGCGTCTTGTCCTGAACGGGCGGGGCCACGGCCTGGCGCGAGCGCGTGCTCGGCGCGGGGCTCTGCGATGCACGCGGGACGGCGCGCGACGCGGCGGAGCGCGGCGAGGCGCCCGGGCCTCCGGGCACGCCGCTCAGCGAGGAGTTGGAGCGCGAGTCCAGGTCCGCGTCCTCGGCGAGCTGGTCCAGCTTCGCCGGGTCCGCCTCGGTGGCGATGCGCTCCGCGTATATCTCGCGGAGGAAGGCGGACAGGTGCGCGCTGCTGGTGGGCAGCCGCAGGTTGAGGGCGTAGTCCTCCAGCGCCAGCCGGAGCGCGCCGCAGTCCGCGTAGCGCCCGTCCGGCGTGGGGGCCAGCGCCTTGAGGATGATTTCGTCCAGCCCCGGCGGCAGCCTCGGGTTGAGCTGCGACGGCCGCGGCACCTGGCAGTCCTTCACCAGCCGCAGCGTCATCATGTCGGACTCGCCCTTGAAGAGGCGCTTGCCCGTGAGCAGCTCCCACATCACGACGCCCAGCGCGAACAAGTCGCTGCGCGCGTCGATGGCGTGCCCGTTGGCCTGCTCGGGCGACATGTACGGGTACTTGCCCTTGAGGACGCCGGTGGCCGTGTTCTGGCTGCTGGTGGCCGCCTTGGCCACGCCGAAGTCGATGACCTTCACCCCGCCGTCGAAGCCGACGAGGATGTTCTGCGGAGACACGTCGCGGTGCACCAGCTTCAGCGGCCGGCCCTGCGCGTCACGCGCCTGGTGCGCGTAGTGAAGCCCCGCCGCCGCGTCCGCGATGATGCGGAGAATCAGCCCCACCGGCAGTGACTTGCCCTGCGCCCGGGAGAACTTGTCCAGACGACGCACGTCGTCACCCTGGACGTACTCCATCGCGAGGCAGTGCCGGCCCTCGATCTCCGTCAGGTCGAGGATGGTGATGAGGTTGGGGTGCGTCAGCCGCGCGACGAGCCCCGCCTCATCCAGGAACATGCTCAGGAACTCATCGTCCTCGGCGAGGTGGGGAAGGATGAGCTTGAGGACCACGAGCCGCTCGAATCCCGTCCCGTGCTCGCGCGCCAGGAACACCTGCCCCATACCCCCAGAGGCAATCTTTCGAAGCAGCTCGTACTTACCGAATGGCACAGCCATGATGTCACCCGAGGATATCCCCCTTTCTCACCGGGTGGGAAATACCCAGTAGCCGATTACCCCACAGAAACCCCGTCCTGTGGGGCAGAGGCTCAGTCGAGATGTGTGCGTCAGGCCTTCATCTTGTAGCCGGACCTGAGCACCAGATAGGTGGCGAGCGTGGCCACCACGGCGACACCGGCGAGGATGGCCCCGCCTCCAAGCGGCGAGTAGATGCTGCGGCCGAGCATGCCGTAGCGAAGCCCCTCCACCATGTAGACCATGGGGTTGAAGAGGCTGACCTCGTGCCACGGCGAGGGCAGGCCCCGCACCGAATAGAAGACGCCGCCCAGGAAGGTGAGGGGCAGCATGACGAAGGTGGGGAAGAAGTTGATCTGCTCGAACTTCTCCGCCCACACGGCGGCGAGCATGCCCAGCACGCTGAAGACGTAGGACGACAGCAGCAGGAAGTACGCGGCCACCCAGGCGTGCTCCAGGCTGAAGCCGGTGAAGAGGGCGGCCACGGCCCACGTGAGGCCGCCCACCACGAGGCCGCGCACCATGGCGCCGCCGATGAAGCCGGCCATCAGCTCGCCGGGTCCGAGCGGCGACACCAGCAGGTCCACCACCGTGCCCTGAATCTTGGTGATGAACAGCGACGAGGAACTGTTGAGGAAGGCGTTGTTGGCGATGCCGAGGAAGACGAGCCCCGGCACGATGAAGTGCAGGTAGGGCACGCCCTCCACCGTCTGCACCCGGCCGGAGATGGAGTAGCCGAAGACGATGAAGTACAGCGTGGTGCTGATGAGGGGCGAGAGGACTGTCTGGCCCGGCACGCGCATGAAGCGCCGGACCTCCTTCGCGAACAGCGTCTGCATCCCGAGGATGTTCATGGTCGTTGATGGGCTCAGGCGGCCTGCGGACGGCCGCGGAGGATTTCGATGAGCACGTCCTCCATGCGCGAGCGGCGCGTCTCCACGTCGGCGATGGGCTGCCCTTCGGCGTACAACGCGCGGAGCAATTCGCCGGAGGGCGCGCAGCCCTCGCGCTCGACGTAGGTGAGGGTGCGGCCGTCCGCGGAGAGGCTGGCGGCGAAGCGGCGGCCGGACTCGGACAGGGCGGCCTGCGGCTGCTCGAAGGTGACGACGACGCGGCGCTCGCCGAAGCGGCGCAGCAGCGTGGCCTTGTCCTCCACCATCAGCAGCTTGCCCTCGTTGATGATGCCCACGCGGTCCGCCAATTCCTCGGCCTCTTCCAGGTAGTGCGTGGTGAGGACGATGGTGGTGCCCTCCGCGGCGAGCTTGCGCACGTAGTTCCAGAGGTCGCGGCGGAGTTCCACGTCCACGCCGGCGGTGGGCTCGTCGAGGAAGACGAGGCGGGGCTTGTGCACCAGCGCCTTGGCGATGAGCAGCCGGCGCTTCATGCCGCCGGAGAGGGCGCGCGTCATCGCGTCCTTCTTCGTGTGCAGGTTGAGGGCGGTGAGCACCTCGTCGATGCGCGCCTCGTCGCGGGGCCGGCCGTAGTAGCCGAGCTGGATGCGCAGCGACTCGGCCACGGAGAAGAACGGGTCGAAGTTGATTTCCTGCGGGACGAGCCCGATTTCGTAGCGCGGGCCGACGGGGTCCTGGTCCAGGTCCTTGCCAAAGACGCGGATGGTGCCGGCCGACTTCTTCACCAGGCCGCACACGCTGCCAATCATCGTCGTCTTGCCAGCGCCGTTGGGGCCGAGCAGCGCGAAGATTTCCCCCGCGCGGATGGTGAGGTCCATCGATTGCAGCGCGGTGAAGTTGCCGTAGCGCTTGGTGAGTCCCTGGAGCTCCAGAGCGGGCGTCGTCGACATGGCGCGGCCTCGTCTAACACCTTCGAGGTTGAAGTGCTTGTCTCATGCGCGCGGAGCGGGCCGCCGTTCCTTGTAGGGGGGGGGGAGGGAGCCGGATACCTTGCCGCGCGCATTGTTGGGAGGAGAGCAACCCATGCCCCCTGAGAATAGAGCCATCACGCGCATTGAGGTCGAGGGCTACAGGTCGCTCAGGAAGGTCAACCTGGAGCCCGGCCGTGTGACGGTGCTCATCGGCGCGAACGGTGCGGGAAAGTCCAACCTGCTTTCCCTGCTGCGGATGGTCTCGCTGATGCGGACGCAGTCGCTCCGCCGTCATGTGGGTGAAGCGGGTGGAGCTTCCGCGCTCCTGCACTATGGCCCCAAGGTGACGAGAGAGATTCGCGTCCGGCTGGAGTTCGCGCAGCAGCCGGGTGCGAATGCCTACGAGGCCCGGCTGGGGTATGCGGCTGGCGACACGCTGCTCTATCTGGACGAGACCGTTGAGTACCAGCCAGTTGGGAGCGCGGAGTTCAAGGTGACGTCGCTGGGGACGGGGCACAAGGAATCGGCGCTGGAAGATGCCGCGAGCGTGCTGGGAAACCAGACGGCGAAGACCGTGCGCTGGTGGCTGTCGAAGACGAACTTCTTCCACTTCCATGACACGTCCCAGGCTGCTCCGCTGCGCCAGAATGCCCGCCAGGAGGACATGCACTTCCTGCGCTCCGATGGGAGCAATCTGGCCGCCTATCTCCGGGCCCTCGCCGTGAGCGAAGAGCCCGAGAGTCAGGCTGCATGGCGGCGTATCAATCAGCTCGTGCGGCGCGTGGCTCCCTTCATCAAGAGCCTCCAGCCGACGCTGGTCGACTCCGCACATCCGGAGACCTCGAGCGTGCGATTGGACTGGGTGGATGAGCGAGACCAGCTCTTCGGTCCACACCAGCTCTCGGATGGAACGCTGCGCTGCATCGCGTTGTTCACGGCGCTCGGACAGCCCGTGAAATCGCTTCCCGTCTTCCTCAGCATCGACGAGCCAGAACTAGGTCTTCATCCCGCTGCGCTCACAATCCTGGCCAGCCTCGTTCGCTCTGCGAGCGCGAACTCGCAGGTTCTGCTGGCAACCCAGTCTCCTGCGCTCCTTGACCTCTTCGAGCCGGAGGAAGTGGTTGTCACGGAACGAATCCAAGGGGCCACTGACTTCCGTCGGCTCGACCGCAGCGAGCTTGCGAGCTGGCTCGAGGACTACAGCCTGTCCGAGCTCTACGACAAGAACGTCATCGGGGGGCGTCCATGAGGCGCCTCTACGTCTTGGTGGAGGGACAGACCGAGGAGGCGTTCGTGAAGACGGTCCTCGGCCCGCATCTTCAGAGCCGAGACGTCTTCGCCTATCCCATCGTCGTGATGACCCGTCGCGACGAGCGCACCGGGGCGAAGCTCGGGAGGGGTGGGGGACGCTGGGCATCACTGGACGAAGGACTTGATGCGCCTGCTGGGCCAGCACCGTGGGGGTGACGCGGCCTTCACGACGCTCCTCGACCTCTATGGGCTACCCGCGGACTTCCCCCGGCTCGAAGAGCTCAGCGGGAATGCCAACACCCTCGAGCGAGCGGCTCAATTGGAAGCCGCGATGTCCGAGCAGTTCAACGACCATCGCCTCATTCCGTATGTGCAGCGGCATGCGTTCGAGGCATTGGTGCTGGCATGTCTCGGCGACCTGGCCGGCCTGCTCGATGCCGAGGACGACCTGACGGGGCTTGCGCAGTTGCGCGCCGAGGTCGCGAATCAAGCGCCTGAAGACGTGAATGACGGTCGCGACACCGCGCCTTCCAAGCGGCTCATCGCCAGGGTTCCAAGCTACAGCAAGACGTTGCACGGCCCGCTTGCGCTCGAATCGACCGGGCTTGCGAGCATCCGGGCCGCGTGTCCCCGGTTCAACGCCTGGGTGACGAAGCTGGAGAGGTTGTCGCTGACGAACGCGGCCTGAGAACTCCTCAAGCGGCGTTCCAGTAACCAGAACTTCGCGAGTACTCCGGGAAACGCCGTGTCATGCGCCGGCGCATGTCTTGACTTCACAGGGATGGTGCGGTTCAAGTGCCCTGGTCCTCAGTATTGAGAATTGTTCTCAATATCAATGGACTTGCTGAGGAGGACATGGCGCTCTCGACGCTGCTGCTGGTGCTGGGCATCGCGGTGCTCCATGGGGCTCCGGCTGAGTGGCTCGTGCGTCACCGGGTGTGGGCGAGGGCGGGTGGTGGCGTGGCGCTCGCGGCAGGCGTGGTGCTGGCGGTGAAGGCGCGGGGACTTGCCGTCGGGCTGACGTGCGCGTTGGTGCTGGCGATGCTGGCCACGGGGTTGATTGCGCTGTGCGCGCCGCTGTGGCCTCGCGCGACGCGGTGGGTGTTGCCGGTGAGTGCCGTGGGCCTCGCGCTGCTGTGGCTGGGGGCCGCCTGATGGCGCACGTGCACGGAGCCGCGCGGATTGCCGCCGCCGTGACGGGCGCACCCGGAGCCGCGGTGCTCGCCACGCTGGCCCTCGCGGCGGTGCTGCCCGTTTCCGGTGACGTGCGGTTGCTGGTTGCGCTGCTCGCCGTGCTACCCGCGGCGGCTACCGCATCGTGTCTTGCTCTTCTGTCGCGCAGTGGAGTGCGCGCGTGGGTGGGCTCGGCCCTCGTTGCCGCTGTGGCGGCTGTCGTCCTGGTGCTCACGTGAAGCTCTCCCCACGCGCGTACACCATCCTCTGGGACGCCCATGCGTGGGCCGGCGTGCTCTCGTCGCTGGTGCTCTTCGTGACGTTCTTCCTCGGCGCCTTCGCCTTGTTCGCCGAGGAGCTGGCCCCGTGGCAGGAGCCCTCGTTCCGCGCCCCCATCGCAGTGTCCGAGGAGCAGGCCGTCCGTCTCGCGCAGCAGCTCGCCGATGCGGAGGCACCGTCGAGACCGGCGTGGTTCGGAATCTCCCTGCCCACGGACGAGGAGCCCTGGCTGCGCATCTGGCGCCTGTCTCCGGAAGGGCCCATCCGGAACACATGGGTGGACCCCGTCTCGGGGCGGCGGCTCGGTGAGCGCAGCGACCTCGGCGAGTTCCTCAACGCGATGCACTTCCTGGAGCCGCTCCCCGGCGGCGTGCACGTGACGGGCGTGGCCTCGGCGGTGCTCGTGCTGCTGATTGGCACGGGGCTGCTGCTCCAGCTCGGCCGGCTGGTGCGCGAGTTCGTCCAGTTCCGTCCCGGCGCGGCGCGGCGCGTGCTCTGGTCCGACGCGCACAAGGTCATTGGCGTCATCAGCGCGCCCTTCCTCCTCGTCTTCGCGCTCACCGGCGGCATCCTCTGGCTGGATGACTGGCTCGAGCCGGCGGTGGTGAAGACGTCCATGGCCGGAGACGCGAAGGCGAAGGAGCACGCGGTGGACTGGCCTTCGCCGCCTGCGGCCTCGGGCCGGCCCGCCGCCGCGCCCGACCTCGCGCGTGCGCTGGCGCTCGCGAAGGAGCGCTTTCCTCGCTCCGCGCACCACTACTTCTTCTTCGACAACCTGGGCGACGAGAGCGGCCTCGTCCACCTGCCTGGAGAGCAGGAGGGCACGCTGCACGCCTTCACGCACGTGCGCGTATCGAACGCGGGCGAGGTGGTCTGGGCCCGCGACACGGGCGGCGGCACCACGTACACGCGAGTCATGGACCCGCTGTACGGCCTGCACTTCGCCACCTGGGCCGGCTTCCCCGCGAAGGTCCTCTACGCGCTGCTCGCGCTGCTCGTCGCCTTCGGCATCCTCGCGGGCAACCTGCTCTGGCTGGAGCGGCGGCGCGCGAAGCAGCTGGGCCGCTTCGACCGCGTGCTCGCGAAGCTGACGTCGGGCGTCTGCGCCGGACTGCCGCTGGCCGTCGCCGTCCTCTTCGTGGCCAACCAGCTGCTGCCCGGCGCGCTCGGCGAGCGTCCCCGCTGGGAACATGGCGCCTTCCACGCGGCCTGGGCCCTGGCCGTGCTCACCGCCTTCATCGACCGCTCCGCCGCGCGGAACGCGCGCCGCCTGCTCATCGGCTCCAGCGCGCTGTTCCTCGCCGTGCCGCTCATCGACGCGGTGCGCACGCTGCGGCTTCCCTTCGGCTCGGGCTCGTCCTTCGTGCTCGCGACGGAGGTGGGCCTCGTGGCGCTGGGCGTGCTCCTCGCCGGCGCGGCCGTGAGCATTCGCCGGCTCCAGCGCACGACACCTTCACCTTCACCTGCCGCGGCGGACCCGGACGCGCCCGCTCCCGTGCCGACCTGACCCACCGCGTTTCACCCCTCGAACGGAGACCCCCATGAGCAGCAGGCTTCGCCGCTTCGCGACCTCCACCCTCGTCCTCACCGCCGTCCTCGCCGGCTGCGGCGATGACGACGACAACACGCCGGACCCCGGCTCCGAAGAGAAGCCGATGTACAGCCTGGCCACCTCGGTCTTCTCGCAGGCGGGCAATGCCACGTACGTGAGCATCTTCGACTCGCTCGACGTCACCGGGCTGGACTTGGAGAAGGCCCAGGAGCACGCCGGCTTCGCGACGATTGGCGCGGTGGACGGGAAGCTCTTCGTGGCCTCGGGCGAGGCGCCCGAAGTCACCCGGTACACCCTTGGTGACGACGGCAGCCTGACGGAGGCGGGCAAGGTCAGCTTCGCCAACTACGGCCTGTCCTCCGCCCCGTTTTACCTCAACACCTTCGTGGACTCGTCGAGCGCGTACATGTCGCTCCAGGAGACGAAGCGCATCGTCTGGAATCCCTCGACGATGCAGATTACGGGCACCGCCGACGCGCCGGGCCTCGCCGCCGAGCGCGAGGGGCTGGTGGCCAAGACGAGCTTCGACCGCGGCCGCGCGGTGCGTGATGGCTACTCTTTCCAGGCCTTCTACTGGACGGACTCCAACTTCTACCGCTTCCTCCCCAGCTCGCAGATTGCCGTCTACTCCAACACGAACGACACGCTGGTGAAGCTCATCGACGCGCCGTGCCCGGGTCTGGACGTGGCGACGCAGGACGACGAGGGCAACCTCTACTTCAGCAACTGGGTGTTCAGCGCCGCGGCGCCCCTGCTGGAGGATGACGCGCCCGCCACCTGCGTGGTGCGCATCAAGAAGGGCGAGCTGGAGCTGGACGCGAGCTTCACGAAGTCGCTGTCGAGCCTGGTGGGTGACCGCCAGACGGCGGCGTTCCGCTACCTGGGTAACGGCGTGGGTTTGGTCGCCGTCTTCCACGACGAGAACGTCACCATCAACGACCAGACGGAGCCGAGCGTCATCACCAGCGGCAACCACTGGAAGCTGTGGCGTGTGAACCTCACGACTGGCGCGGCCGCGCCCATCGAGGGGCTCGACTTCATCGCGGGCGGTTACTACGCGTTCCGCATCGAGGGGCGCACCTTCCTGCTGCTGCCCACGGCCGACTACGCGAAGACGGCCGTGTGGGAGCTGGGCGTGAATGGCGCGGCGGTGAAGCGCTTCGAGACGCTCGGCTGGGCGTACCAGTTCGTGAAGGTCCGCTGAGTCTCACCTGGGCGCCCGGCTCCGAGTGAGCCGGGCGCTCGTCGGTGTCAGTACTCCAGCGTGCCCTTGAGGTAGCCCGCGCGGCCGGGCCGCTGGACGCCGTAGAAGTCGAAGACCTTCGCGTTGGTGACGTTGTCCAGCTCGACGGTGAGGCCCATGGTGAGGCCTCCCATCCGGGTGCGGTAGCCCACGCCGGCCGCCTGCACGAGCTGCGACTCGATTTGCTGCTTCGTGCTCACGTCGCCCAGGCCCTCCCAGTTGCGGAAGAAGCCGTCGATGTAGCGGGTGCTCCAGAAGGGGGACAGCTCGTCCTCCGCGCGGGCCAGTCCGCGCAGGGACATGCGGGCCGTGGCGTTGGCGAAGAACCACGGCCGGTTCGGCAGGCGCCGTCCATCGAAGGCGCCGAAGAGGCCCTGGTCCGAGACGTTGCGCAGGTCCTGGTACGTGGCGTTGACGTCGAGGCTGAACAGCCCCGCCGGCGAGCTCCACCCGGCCGCACCCTCCACGCCGAGCACGCGGGCCTCGAACACGTTCTGGTAGCTCCAGTCCCTGTCCCGGCCGGTGAGCAGGATGAGGTTGTCCGCGAGGCGCGCGAAGCCGTTGAGCTCGCCGCGGAAGGCCCCGAGCCCCGTGCGCAGCGGCACCGTGGCCACGCCCACGTTGAGGTTGTGGCTGTGCTCCGGTCGCAGGTCGAGATTTTCTTCGATGAGGATGCCGTTGCCGAACACCTCGTCCGCGCGTGGCAGGCGCGTGGCGCGCTCGTAGCTGACCTTGAGGTAGGCGGGCGTGCCCAGCCGCAGACGCATGGCCGCGCCGCCTCCGAGCTGGTGCAAATCACGGTCCTTGTTCCGCCACTCGCCCGTCTGGGAGAGCTGCTGCGCCCGGCCCGCGTAGACGTAGTCCTTGGCGAAGACGATGACCTCGAGCGCGTCGTCGAGGAGGTCCACCTCGTACTCGAGGCCGGTGACGAAGGTGAGGATGGAGCGGTCCGCCGAGAGCGGGTCCGCGGGCGACGCTCCGAGCTCGCGCTCCTCGCCGGTGCGCAGCGTCAGCGTGGGCGCGACGGTCAGGCGCAGGTGGTGCGTGTCCGCCACGTCCCAGGCCACGTTGGCGCGTCCGTACACGGACCGCTGCCAGACGGTCTGGTCGGTGGGGTCATTGTCCGAAATCTCGCCGGCCCCGCCGAGGAACACCTGGTTGCCGTACCAGTCATAGACCCACGAGGACACGTCGACGAGCTCGGTCTCCTGCCAGCCGTAGCCGGCCAGCGCGTCCAGGCGGAACGTGGACGAGAGGGCCTTCTCGTAGAGGAGCTGCGCGCCCAGCGAGGACGCGCCATAGCGGGCCTCTCCGTACGGCGCGCCTGACATCACCAGGTTGTTCTGCAGCTCCTTGTCGTACGTGGAGCCGAAGGTGCGCAGGGCGACGCGGTCCGCCCAGGCGAGCCCCGTGTAGCCGGCCTCCACGCCGCCGCCGAGCGCCGTGTACCCGTCGTGGAAGCGCGGAAGGGTGATGCGGGTGGGCGTGCCGACGTCGTTGGTGACGTCGACGTCGACCTTGTAGTCGTTGTCCGCGGTGTCGGTGAAGAAGTGCGCGCGGGCGTAGAAGCCGTCCTCGGAGGGCTTGTAGCTGCCGCCGAGCGTCAGCCGCCACGTGCCGAAGGCGCCGCCCTGGAGGGACGCGGCGCCGTGGAGGCCCTGCTCCAGCGGAGCGGACGTGAGATTCACCGCGCCACCGAGCGCGTCCGCGCCGTAGCGCACCGGCACCACGCCTCGGTAGAGCTGCACCGAGTCCACGAGATTCACCGGCACGTTGGCCACGCCGAACGGATAGCCCGCGAGGTCCAGCGGCACGCCGTCGAGGAAGAAGCGAATCTGGTCGTCGGTGAGCCCGTTGAGCGAGAAGAGCGCGGTGCTGCCGAGGCCGCCGGTGCGGCGCACCTCCACGCCTTCCTGCGACGCGAGCACCTGCCCGAGGTCCGCGGAGCGCGCCTTCGCGCGGCGGGTGCTGATGACCTTCACGGCCTCGGCGGACTGGCGCATCTGCTCCGCCTCGGTGCGGCCCGCCACCGTGGTCTCCATGGGCTTCTTGTCGGCGGAGGCCGGCGCTTCGTTGGTGGGCGTGGACGCTTCGGCCGTGGGCTCCGTGGGCGTCTGCGTCTGTGCCTCCGTCTCGGGGGCAGGCGTCGCGGCCGCGTCGAGCCGGAAGGTGTGGAGCAACTCGATTTGACAGGCGACTGCGTCACTGTCGACGCGCGCGGGCTCGAAGCGGAAGGAGAGGCTGGCGTTGCGGATGGCCTCGTCGAAGGCCGGGCCCGCCGAGCGGACGACCTCGGACTCCGTCACCACGCCGTGCTCGTCGATGGTGAGCCGCAGCACCACCTCGCCCTCGCGGCCGGCTGCTCGCTCTGCTTCCGGGTAGGGAACAGTGACGTCATCGATGCGCTTCGGCGGGACGACGCCGGAGGCGGGGACCTGCTCCGCCGGTGCCGCCGCTTCCGTCGCGGCTGGCTGCTCCGAGGGAGTCGCCGCTTCCGTCGCGGATGACTGCTTCGCGGGAGCCGCGGCCTCCGCCGTGGGCGGAGACTCAGCGGAGGCAGGAGGCGCGGAGGCCACGGAGAGGAGCAGGGCGAGAGACGAGAGAGACGAGGACATCCGCAATCCGGGGCTTTTTGGTTTTGCGACGCAATATCAACTGCGCGCAAGGGGTATATCGGGGATTGCGGCGAGAGGGTCAAGGCGCGCGGAGGGTGAAGCGACGGCCCGCTCCCGGTGCGCATCCGGAGAGGCGGGCCGTCCTCACGTCAGCTCAGTAGTTCCAGGCGCGGTAGCTGCGGAAGCCGCAGCCGTCGGACCCGAAGATGACGCCGCCGCCCTCCATCACCGGAGTGAAGGTCGGGTAGGCGGACGCGGAGGTCTGGATGTTCACGCAGCAGGTGTACGCGAAGGGGCCGGTGGACGCGGACTGCTCGTCCACCGCCGGGTCATTGGCGTTGTAGAGCCAGCCCTTCGCGTACACGTACATCTCCTTCGTGAAGGGCGCGAAGGGGCCGAACTCCGTCCAGCCCCCCTGGGTGGTGACTCCGCCGCCAGCCATGCTGTACGCGAACTGGACGTCGAAGCCGTAGTAGCCGGCGCAGAACGCGCCGGACTGCGCGCCCTCGGTGCCCTGGGCGGTGCGGACCGGGAGCGAGTCGGGCGTCTGCTCCAGCACGCCCGTCTTTCGCGCCTCGGTGATGCCGGACTCCAGGAGGCGGATGAGCTTGTCGCTCTCCTTCATGCGCGCCGCGAAGGACTCCGGCGAGCCGCTGCGTGCGCGCACCTGCTCCAGCAGGGCACGCTCTCCGCGGACGCGCCGCAGCTCGAACTCGGCGGCCTCGAGGCCGATGCCCCGCTGCTCGTGGACTCCGTCCTCCCTCACGCGTTCCCAGACGCCGGGCGCGATGCGGGACCACTCGGTGGGAGTCGTCTCGCTCCGCTGGGGCGTGGACGGTGTGGCGGTCTCGTTACCCTGCACGGTGTCCTCGCCTCCGCACGCAGCCAGCGTCAGTGCGGCGGGTAACCACCAGAAGCGTCGCTTCGTCATGGTGCAGCCTCCTGTCAGCTCCCGGCCTCATTGCCGGGTAGCGAGGAATCGGACGGCCACCCGACATTTCCTGTTACTTAATTTCATTTCCATCCGGGTTACGGAGTCTCGGACTCGGCGAAGGTGGCTTCCCTCGCGCAATGCGTGGTCACGACAGCCAGGATGGGCGGTGGGCTTCGTATAGAAAATGTCGCCGGCGATGGGGTGCCGGCGCACCGCGGTTTACGTGGCATGGCATCGATGAATGGGCCCATGTCTGTCCATTCCGGTGCAGCCGCCCGAGAGGGGCGGGCCCACGTCGGCCGCGAATCCACTCATGTCGTGAAGCTGTACAGGGGGAAGGTCATGGCCGTGTTGTTGAGGGTGATGTGCTGGAACATCGCTGAAGGAAACCTGAATGGAGCGGTGGCGGACAACGGCTCGCTGCCCGGGCTCGCGGATGAGATTCGCGCGCAGGCGCCGGACGTCGTGTTCCTCAACGAGGTGAGGAACGAGAGGGGCTTCCCCTTCGGCAATGGCGTCAATCAGGTGGTGCGGCTCGCGGAGCTGACGGGGCTGCCGTACATGCACTGGGCGAACACCAACGCGCTCGGGCTGCGGGGCTACAAGGCGGTGGGAATCCTGTCGCGGTTCCCCGTGCAGGCGGCCACCTACCACCCGGTGATGCTGGACGGGAGCCAGACGGGCTTCGGCACGCTGGAGAGCAGCTTCCTCGTGGACGGAAAGACAGTCACCATCTTCTCCACGCGGTTCTGCCCCATCCACTGGGGGAACCCGGACTTCGACTTCGAGAAGGAGCGGCGGGAGAACATCGCCGGACACGAGCAGGCCGTCACGATGATTCAGGCGCGCAACCCGTCGGACATCATCGTCTTCGGAGGTGACTTCAACGCCAACGCGGAGTCGGAAATCCACGCGCCGCAGTTCAACCACTTCGTGGCGAACAGCGGGCTGACCAACTCCCTGGCCGCGCATCCGGCTCCGCAGGACGAGGCGCCGGGCACGCCCGACTTCATCTTCTTCCGCGGGCCGTTCTCGGTGACGCGGGTGGTGCGCGCGTCGCCGAACCCCAACCCGACGGACCACCCCTTCGTGCTGACGGAGCTCCGCAACCCGCCGGAGGGCTTCACCATCACCTACGGCACCGCCGCCAAGCTGCGGCACTTCAACAGCGGCCGGGCGCTGCACTCGCACCCGTACAACTACGGGCACCCGGGCACGTCGGGCCAGCAACAGGTGACGGCCTACGAGGGCTTCGACGAGAACGACTGGTGGCGCATCCGGGGCCCGGACGGCACGGACAATTCCTACCGGAGGGGGACGCCGGTGTACCACGGCGACATCATCCGGCTCGTCCACCGCGACACGCGGCGCAACCTGCACAGTCACAGCGGCCACCCCTCGCCCGTCTCCGGCCAGCAGGAGGTCACCTGCTTCGGGGAGGACTCCCACGGCGACGGCAACGACAACTGGCGGGTGGAGGTGGAGGGCGGAGGCGCATGGACCGGCGGCAAGCGCGTGAGGCTCATCCACGTGGGCACCAACCACGCGCTGCACTCGCACCACGGCTTCAAGCACCCGGACTGGACGCGCAACCAGCAGGAGGTCACCTGCTACGACGGCCGTGACGAGAACGACTGGTGGTCGGTCTTCACCGCGTACGCGCTGGACGGCAAGGACCCGATCTAGCGCCGGGAGCGGGGCCCTCGCATGGCTGGCCGCTGGGGAAGGCACTCCCACGGCGCGAGGGCCCCGTGTCGGTTAGAAACCCCGGTCCGATGTCCCTGCGAAAGCGTCTCCAGGGCCGCTTCCACCTGATGGCGGCCGTGCTCGTCACCGTCGTCCAGCTCCCGCCGGTGCTCTGGCTCTGCTGGCTCACGCGCACGCCCGTGCCGGCGCTCGTGGCGTTGCTGGTGTCCTGGCCGTACCTGAGGCAGCTCCAGAGCCCGTGGACGACGACGCCTCGCGCGGCGTCCACCTATGTGGCGCTGGGCTGGTGGTCGGCCTGCCTGGTGTTCGACGTGCTGATGCTTCCCGCCGTGCTCGCCGTCCGGGCGGGCGCGCCGGGAGGCCTGACGTGGGGCATGGCGAGCGCCGTGGCACTGCTGATGGGCGGCGACGCGGTGCTCGGCCGGGCCCGGCTGCGGCAGCGGACGGTGCGCATCGCGGGGCTGCCGGAGGCACTGGACGGCTATCGCATCGGCCAGCTCTCGGACGTGCACTGTGGCCCGCATGTGCCGGAGGAGAAGGTGGCGGGCTGGGTGGCGCGGCTCAACGGGTTGGAGTTGGACCTCGTCACCGTCACGGGTGACTTGATTACGCACGGCTCCTCGCACGTGGAGACCGTGGCGCGGGCGCTGGGCGGGCTGCGCGCGAAGGACGGCGCGTACGCGTGCATGGGCAATCACGACTACTTCACGGATGGCGAGCACCTGGTCCGCGAGCTGGAGCGCAACGGCCTGACGGTGCTGCGCAACCGGGGCGTGACGGTGGAGCGGAGCGGGGCGAGGCTCTACGTCGCGGGCGTCGATGACACGTGGACGTCGCGGCACAACATGGCGCGAGCGCTAGCGGCGCGTCCGGACGGCGTGCCCACGGTGTTGCTCGCGCACGACCCGGACCTGTTCCCCCAGGCGCAGGCGCATGGCGTGGAATTGACGCTGTCGGGGCACACGCACGGTGGGCAGCTCGGCGTGCCGTGGGTACGCCGGTTGTCGCTCGCGCGGTTGATGACCCGGTGGACCGCGGGGCTATTCCGGCACGGACGTTCGTGGCTGTATGTGAGTCGCGGCGCGGGCACCACGGGGCCGCCGGTGCGGCTGGGTGCTCCGCCCGAGCTGACGGTCATCACGCTGCGGCGGGAGTGACGCCTCACGCGCGCGGTCGTTCCTCGCGGATGTGCCGCTCGGGCGCGGTGCGTCGCGACAGGCGGCGCTCGGCCCGGTTCCAAACATTCGACGTAAGGGTTTCCCCACTGGTGCGCTCAATCCCAGTCAGGAGAACCACCCACCCTGGTATGCTTTGCCGGAAGGCTTGCGGGGGGAGTCCACATGTCGGAAGTGATTGGAGCGTCCGCGGGGTCCAGGCGTGGGCCCGCGCCTGCACCGAAGTCGCCTCGTGGTGCGCGCTGTGGTGTCGCCGCGGTGCCTTTCTCGTTGCCCGACGGCATTCCCATGGCGGGCTACTCCCTGATGGGGAAGAGCGGGAGGAACGCGGCCTGGGAGCTCTGCGCGCGGGCGATGGTGCTGGAGGACGACGAGGGGGACGTGGTGGCGTTCGTCACGGCGGACCTGATGTCCGCCTCGCGCTACCTCCACGAGAAGGCGGCGGAGCTGACGCGGCAGGGCGACTCCGGTCTCGACGTCCATCAAATCGTCCTGATGGGGACGCATACGCACACCGCGCCGGGCGGCTTCTACGGCAACAGTCTCTACGACACCATCGCCCAGAGCCTGCCGGGCTTCCGACGCCAGCTCGCGGATGACCTCGCGCGCGCCATCGCCGATGCCATTGAAGAAGCGTGGAGGACGGCACGCCCCGCGCGCATCTGCATCCAGACGGAGCGCCTCTGGGGCGTGAGCCGCAACCGGAGCCTCCCACCCTTCCTCGAGAACCCCGAGGCCGCGCGCTGGAACACAGACCCCACCTTCCCCGGGTACCTGGACGCGAGCAGCGGGCCGCTCTCCGACCAGCAGCGCGCGGTGGACCCGCGTGTGGTCATCCTCTCCGCCTATGACGACGAGGAGCGCCGCATCGGGACGTTCGCCACGTTCGGCTGCCACAACACGGCGCTGGGGCCGGACCAGAAGTACTACGCCCCGGACTGGACGGGCATCGCCGCCTCGCTCGTGGAGCAGGATGCGCGGTATGGCGCTCCCATCACCCTGGTCGGGCTCTCGGGGGCGGGGGATGTCTCGCCCATGGCTCCGGAGAGCCAGCGCCCGAACGACGACACGTCCCACTACGAGGGGCCGAAGAAGCAGGGCGTGGACCTGGCGCGCTTCGTCGGCGGGCGGGTGGCGCGCGCCATCCTGACCGCACATGCCCGGCCTCCGACGTTGGTGCCCATCCGCCTCAAGAGCTGGTACGAGGACTGGGTGCCCACCCCGGGCTCGGAAGTGCCGGGAGTGCCGCGGACGCGCATCGCCCGCTGGGAGCTTGGCGCGCCGGCGCTGGGCGGCGCCGAGGATGGGCGCTCCTTCCTCTGGCCCGGGCTGGTCCACGAGGACATGCGGAGCGGGGCGTTCGCGCCCACGAGCCCGCAGTTTCCCAAGGTGCCCGCGCTCGGCGTGGTGGGCTCGCTGCTGAAGAAGCTGGCCCACCTCTCGCCTTCTCCCAGCCACGCGCTCCACGTGGTGCAGGTGGCGGACCATGTCTTCGCCACGGTGCCGGGAGAGCCCACGGCCTGCGCTGCCTTCCAGCTCGAGTCCGCCCTGCTCCGGCTGCCGGGAGTGGCGACGGCGTCGGTGCTGGGCTACGCGGGAGACTTCGCCGGCTACTTCACCACGCGGCCGGAGTTCCTCCTCCAGCACTACGAGGGGGCATCTACTCTCTATGGCTCGGAGAGCGTCAATCACCTGACGGCCCGGCTGGCGCGGCTCACGCGCGGTGAGCCCTTCGCCGCTCCGGGCCGGGAGGTGCCCGCCTTCACCCTGGAGGCCTTCAAGCCGGAAGGAGCGCCCGGCGTGGCGGCGGCATTTCGCGCGTCCGCCTCGGCGCCTTCGGGTGAGGCCATCGCCTCGGGAGGTCACCGGCAGGGGCGGAGCGTCTTCGCCTGGTGGGCCTGGCCCGCGGACAATGCGCCAACGGAGGCGCCCCAGGTCCAGCTCGAGCTGCGTGCGAGCGGGCAGCCGGATGCGCCCTACCGCGTGAAGCCGGTGGAAGTGCGGTTGCTCGACGAACCTCTCTTCGGCGACGAGCGCCGCGTGTGGATGGCGCGCTTCGAGCTCGACGTGCCGCCCGAGGGGCTGTCCATCGTCGCCATCTCCCGGCCGCCCGCCCCCTTCCAGGCCGCGCCCCGCACGATTGAGCGTCCGCCCGAATAATCGTCCGTGCCCGCGACGTCCGGTGAAGGCGGGATGGCTTCAAGGGTGGCGCGCGTCCCTGGGCGTCAGCCTGAACCGTGCCGGGAAGTGCTGGAGGTTCATGCAGAAGGGGGGAAGCATGATGCGCGCTGTTCATGTCGCCGCAGTGCTGCTGTTCATCGTTTCGGGATGTTGCCGGCAGGTCGTTCCCACCGTCGCCGTCCGGGAAGAGGTGCTGCGAGGAGAGCAGGACCTTCCTCTCGGAGAGGAGGGCCGCGCGGACCTGCTCGCCTTCCTCCGCGCGGACGGCAATCGGCGCAACCTGGGGGGACCTCCCCAACTGCCCGACGCGGACGCGCGCTACTCGCCCCTGCTCGACCTGCTGTCCTCCCCGGAGAACCTGGACGAGGCGGACTGCACTTCGGCGGACCAGTCCTCCAATCCCTACCATCGCTGGTTCTCCGACAAGGCCATCCGGGACGTGATTGACGCCAGGGACGCGCAGCCCTCGGCGCTCAGGCCGCCCTGTGCCCTGAGCGACGGCCGCTTCTGGTGGGTCTTCACGAAAGCCCGAGACGGCAGATTCACTCACCTCATCGTCTTCCCCGCGATGCACAAGCCCGACGAGCCGAAGGAGGGAGCGCGATGAGCCTCCACGACCAGGTCCTGTCCGCGCTCCAGTCGGTGGCGAAGGTCCGGCTCGTCGCGTCCCTGCGAGATGCGCGCCTGGGATTCGACAGCCAGCGGGACCTGCACCTCTTCGTCCCCGACCTGCACCTCGTCAGCAACGCGGTGCGAGCGCGCTACCCCTATGGGACGAATGAGACGCAGCTCCTCACCGAGGCGCTCCAGGCCATCCGCGCCCTGAAAATCGCGGAGGGGTCTCGCAGCGAAATCGCCGTCTTCCAGATGGGCGACTTCCTGGACCTGTGGCGCGAGTCGCCTGGCATGAACGCGCGTGAAGATGCCGCGGCCCGCATCAGCGACAGCCACCCGGACCTGATGGACGTGTTCGACGACTGGAAGCTGGGGGTGCGCTTCCTGCTGGGCAACCACGACTTCGACCTCTACCGCTGGCCGCGCTTCGTCAATTGGAAGCGCCGCTACTTCCTGGGGGCCACGGACAAGCCCGCGGCGGGGCTCGCGCTGCACGGAGACGTCTTCGACTGGATGGAGCAGTTCCCCGACGCCTTCCAGCGCCTGGTCGTCTTCTATTTCTCTCCGTACCGCGAGCCGAAGCAACACCATCTCGAGGAGATGCTCGCGCTCGTCCACGCGGAGAACCAGCGGATGGATGTCTCGGAGCGCATCGCGGGTACCGCGCGGCTCGTTGGCGGATTCGCGGAGCCAGCGGTCATCCCGGACCGGTACAACCTGTCGTCCCACAAGTACCTGGAGCCCGGCTGGCGGCTCATGCAGAGCCTCAACCAGAGCCTCGGTCTCCGGATGCGCTACGCCGTCATCGGCCACACCCACCATGCGCGCATCTCGGTCTACGAGAGAGGGGAGGACTTCTTCGCGCTCATCGACACTGGCGCCTGGGTCGAGACCTGTCAGTTGCCGGACGGCCTGGTCCTTCCCAACGCGCAGCTCACGGCCATCTCGGGCAACGAGGTTCGCGTCTACCAGCTCGTGAATGCCGCCATGACTTGAGCCGGAGGCCAGGGGACGCCGCGGCCATCACACGCCTCTGGCTACCGGGCCCGCCACCCCGCGCCGGAGAACTGCGCGCGGAGCAGGTCCACGAACAGCCGGACGCGCCGGGGCACGAAGCGCCCGGGCGGGTGCAGCGCGTAGATGTGCAGGGGCTCCGGCTCATACGACGTGAGCACCGCCTCCAGGCGCCCGTCGCGCAGCTCCTCCGCCACGACGAACTCCGGCAGCAGGGTGAGCCCCAGCTCCGCGAGCGCCGCGTCCCGCAGCGAGAGGCTGTTGTTGATGGCGAGCGTGGCGGGGACCTCCACGGCCAGCGGGCCCTCCGGTCCGCGGAGCTGCCACGTGGTGGGAGTCACGGTGGCCGGGTTGATGAGACACCGGTGCCGCGCGAGGTCCGCCGGCTTGCGAGGCCGCCCCATGCGCTTGAGGTACCCGGGCGCCGCGCACACCACACGGCGGGCCCGTGCGAGCCTCGCCGCCACCATGGACGTGTCCGGCAGCCGCGCCGCCATGCGCACCGCCACGTCGAAGCCCTCCTCGACCAGGTCCACCAGCCGGTCGTTCATCACCAATTCCACGCGCACGTCGGGATGGTCGCGCGCGAAGGCGTTGATGGGGGCGCCCAGGTGCAGCAGCCCGAAGGAGAACGGCGCGGTGACGCGCAGGGTGCCGCGCACGGCGGTCTCTCGCTCGGCGACGCGGGCGTCGGCCTCGGCCACCTCGTCGAGGATGCGGCCACAGCGCGCGTAGTACTCGCGGCCCGCCTCGGTGAGTGCGAGCCGGCGCGTGGTGCGGTGCAGGAGCCTCGCGCCCAGCCGCTCTTCCAGCGCGGATACCTGCTTGCTCACGCTGGCCACGGAGATGCGCAGGGCCCGCGCGGCGCCCGAGTAGCTGCCTGCTTCCACCACCCGCCGGAACACCGCCATCGCCCCGAGCTGGTCCATGCCGCTCCCTCTGAGACCTTTTCGAGAATGGAAAAGGTCCTTCGCTGAAAGCACAGATTATCAACGGGGCTTCCGGGCGCTACATCCCTCTCCGTCAGCGTGGGGCTGTATCCACCGCGCGAGAGGAGTGACGTCATGAAGGTCTTCATCACCGGGTCCACGGGGTTCATCGGCTTCCACGTCGCGCGGGCGTTCCGCCGCGCGGGGCACGAGGTCGCGGGGTTGGTGCGCACGCCGGCCAAGGCGAAGCTGCTGGAGCAGGAGGAAATCCGTCCCGTGCTCGGGACGCTGCAGGAGCCCGCGGCCTGGGCGGACGAGGCATCGCGCGCGAGCGTGCTGGTGCACGCGGCGGTGGACTACGCGGCGGACGCGGCGGAGCTGGATGGGAAGGTGCTGGATGTCTTCCTGCGGCCCGGAGCGCCTGGCGCGCCGAAGCGGACGGTCCTCTACACGAGCGGCATCTGGGTGCAGGGCAACACGGCCGGCGTCGCGGTGGATGAGTCGACGCTGCTTCGGTCGCCCGCGAAGGTGGCCTGGAGGCCCGCGCTGGAGCAGCGGGTGCTGACGGCGGAGGGCGTGCGCGGCGTGGTGCTGCGGCCGGGCGTGGTGTACGGGCGCTCGGGCAGCCTCACCGGCATGTGGTTCCAGGGCGCGGTGGAGGGCGAGCTGCGCGTCTTCGGCGACGGCTCCAACCATCAGGCCATGGTGCACGTGGAGGACCTGGCGGACGCGTACGTGCGCGCGGCCGAGCGGAACGTGGAGGGAGAGGTCTTCATCCTCGCGGATGGCTCGCGGGCGCGGGTGCGCGACATGGTGGACGCTGCGGTGCAGGCGGCCGGTGGTAGGGCTCGCGTCACCTATGTGCCGCCGTCGCAGGCGCCGGAAGGCATGCGCGAGTTCGCCGAGTGCCTCGCGCTGGACCAGACTGCCGATGCCTCGAAGGCTCGGAGGTTGCTGGGTTGGGAGCCCCGGCACACGGGCTTCCTCCCCGGCGTGGCCACGTACCTCGCCGCGTGGAAGGCGCTGCGGTAGAGCCTCGTGTCTCGGGACGGCCGGCTTCAGCTTCCTCGCGCGTCGGTCAGCTCGCGCAGCCGTTCCTCCAGGAAGCGCCGTTCGGGCTCGGTGCGCACCAGTGCCAGCGCGCGCCGGTAGCTGGCCACCGCCTCGTCATTGCGTCCCAGCCGCCTCAGCAACTCAGCGCGTGCAGCGGGGAGCAGGTGGTAGTCCGTGAGGCGTCCGGACGTCTCCAGGTCGTCCACCAGTGCGAGCCCGTGCTCCGGCCCGTGGGCCATGGCCACGGCAGCCGCGCGATTCAGCTCCACCACGGGGCCGGGCGACAGCTCACACAGCTTCGCGTAGAGCGCGGCAATCTGCGCCCAGTCCGTGTCCTCCGGGCGCTCGGCCTGCGCGTGCAGCGCGGCGATGGCGGCCTGGAGCGTGTACGGCCCCCGAGCCCCCAACGCGAGCGCCGCGTCGAGCTGTGCCAATCCCTCGCGAATCTCCTCGCGGTCCCACAGCGAGCGGTCTTGTCTGTCCAACAGCACGAGCCCGCCATCCTCCGCCACACGCGCCCGGCGCCGCGAGTGGTGCAACAACATCAGCGAGAGCAGGGACGCCACCTCCGCGTCGCGCGGCAGCAGCGAGCGCGCGAGCCGGCCCAGCCGCAGTGCCTCGGCGCACAGCTCCACGCGCAGCAGCTCCGGCCCGTCCGTGGCCGCGTACCCCTCCGAGAAGACGAGGTACACGGTGTGCAGCACCCCGTGCGTGCGCTCGGCCAGCGCGTCCGCTTCCGGCACGGAGTACGGAATGCCCGCGTCGCGAATCTTGCGCTGCGCTCGCACCAATCGCTGCGCCATCGTCGCTGGTGGCACGAGGAAGGCGTGCGCAATCTCCTCCGTCGTGAGGCCGCACAGCGTGCGCAGCGCGAGCGCCACCTGCGCCTCGGGCGCGAGCGAAGGGTGGCAGCAGGTGAAGAGCAGGCGCAGCGTGTCGTCCGGAATCGCCTCCCATTCCGTGCCATCCGGAGGCGGGGCGAGCTCCTGCTCGATGCGCGCCACCGCCTCCAGTGCGTCCACGCGCGTGCCCAGCCGCACCCCTCGCCGCACCCGGTCCACGGCCTTGTTCCTCGCGGCCCGGATGACCCAGGCCCGTGGCTCGTGGGGAATGCCCTGTCGTGGCCACTGGATGAGTGCGTCCGCGAAGGACTCCTGCACCACCTCCTCGGCCGCGGCGAAGTCCCCGCCGAGCACACGGATGACCGTGGCCACGATGCGGCCATAGTGCTCGCGGTACGTCCGCTCCAGCGTGGTGTCCGGTGTGCTCATGCGGAGGAGTCCGGTTGCGGCTCATCAGCGAGCGCGGCGGCGCGGAGCCTCACGGCGCCGTCAGTCCATGTTCGTGAAGTTCACCACGGGCCGCACCTCGACGCAGCCCGTGCGCGCGCCCGGAATGCGCGAGGCGATGGCAATGGCCTGGTCCAGGTTCTCCGCCTCGATGAGGTAGAAGCCGCCGAGCTGCTCCTTCGTCTCGGCGAACGGGCCGTCCGTCGTCAGGCGCTTGCCGTCGCGGATGCGCACCGTGGTGGCGGTGGAGGTGGGCTGCAGCGCCTCGCCCCCCACGAGGTTGCCGCTCTTCTTGATGCTCTCCGTGAAGGAGAAGTACTCGGCGTTCATCGCCCGCTCGGCCTCGCTATCCGGCGGGACGGCCATCTTCTTCTCGTTCTCGTAGATGGCCAGCACGTAGCGCATGTGTTCCTCGGGGTCTCGGAGGGAGTGGAGCCTCCCCGACGAAGGGTCGAACGAGGTCCGGAGTTTTCGACCGGCATTTTCCGCCCCCATTTCCGAGTCCTCCAACCACGGCACGCACCTCGGATGCGAGCCCACTTGACCTCAATACGTACGTCCGTATTATTTGGTGCATGCCAAGGGAATCCCTCCGGGAGCGCATCCTCGACGCCGGCCTTCGGGTCATGTTCCGCAAGGGCTACAGCGGGTGCGGCGTCCGCGACATCGTGGCCGAGGCGTCCGCGCCGCAGGGCTCCTTCACCAACCACTTCCGCTCGAAGGAGGCCTTCGCGGGAGAGGTGCTGGAGCGCTACTTCGAGCACGTGCGAGGGCTCGTTCGCCAGGCGCTGGAGGACACGAGCCTCACGCCGCGCGCGCGCCTGCGCCGCTACCTGGACCTCATCACCGAGCGGTTGGAGGGCGACGGCTTCAATCGCGGCTGCCTCATTGGCGACTTCTGCCTGGAGGCGGCGCCGCACAGCGAGACGCTGCGCGAGCGGCTCACCGCCATCTTCACCGAGTGGCGCGCGCCCTTCGCGGTGTGCATCGCGGAGGCGCAGGCCTCGGGCGAAATCGCCTCCACCTTCCCGCCCGACGAGCTCGCGGACTTCCTGCTCACGTCGTGGCAGGGGGCCATCCTCCGCATGAAGGTGGAGCGCACTCCCGCCGCCCTCGAGCGCTTCAAGCGCATCGCGTTCCAGACGGTCTTCAAGGAGGAGTGATGAACCCGAACGGTGATGTTCCGCTGCCCCGGCGCGAGGTGCTCGGTTCCCGCATGGCGTACCGCGAGGCGGGGCGTGCGGACGCGCCCGTCGCGCTGTTCCTGCACGGCAACCCGACGTCGTCCTATCTCTGGCGCAACATCCTTCCCCACGTCGCGCCGGTGGCGCGCTGCATCGCGCCGGACCTGATTGGCATGGGCCAGTCGGGCAAGCCGGACATCGCGTACCGCTTCGAGGACCACGTCCGCTACCTCGACGCGTTCCTCGCGGAGTCGGGCATCCGCTTCGCGTACCTCGTGGCGCAGGACTGGGGCACGGCGCTGGCCTTCCACCTCGCGGCGCGCAGGCCGGAGCTCGTGCGGGGGCTCGCCTTCATGGAGTTCATCCGCCCCATGCGCACGTGGGAGGACTTCCACCAGGTGCCCGCCGCGCGCGAGACGTTCAAGAAGTTCCGCACGCCCGGCGTGGGCGAGGCGATGATTCTGGAGGGCAACGCCTTCGTCGAGCGCGTGCTGCCCGGCTCGATTCTCCGCAAGCTGAGCGAGGAGGAGCTGGCCGTCTACCGCGCTCCCTTCCCCACGCCGCAATCGCGCAAGCCCACGTGGCGCTTCCCCAACGAGCTGCCCATCGCCGGCGAGCCCGCGGACGTCTACGCCACCCTGGAGGCCGCGCACGCCGCGCTGGCCGCTTCCGGGTACCCCAAGCTGCTCTTCGCCGGGACGCCGGGCGCGCTGGTGTCCCCCGCGTTCGCGGAGCAGTTCGCGGCGGGCTTGAAGCACTGCCGCGTGGTGCAGCTCGGCCCGGGGGCGCACTACCTCCAGGAGGACCACCCCGAGGCGATTGGCCGCTCGGTGGCCTCGTGGATTGAGGGCATCGAGCGCGGCGGGGTGTGACGCTGTCTACACCTCGACGGCTGGTGCTCCTGCCGGGCTGTCGGGGGCTGTGGGGACGGGAGGGGCGGGACGCTCGCGGCTTGAGTGCGCTGTTCCACCCTGGTATCCGCTGAGCCCCTCACCCCGCCGGAGGCAGGAAAGCCGCGATGGCCCAGAATTTCATCTTCACGATGCAGGACCTGCGCAAGGTCAAGAATGGCAAGGAGATCCTCAAGGGCATCTACCTGTCGTTCTTCCCGGGCGCGAAGATTGGTGTCATCGGCCCCAACGGCTCCGGTAAGTCCACGCTGCTGCGCATCATGGCGGGCGTGGACACGGAGTTCTTCGGCGTGGCCAAGCCGGACCCGGGCGCCAAGGTCGGCTACCTGCCGCAGGAGCCGCAGCTCGAGTCCTCGCTCGACGTGAAGGGGAACGTGGAGCTGGGCCTGAAGGAGATTCGGGCCGCGCTGGACCGCTTCAACGAGGTCAGCGCGAAGTTCGCCGAGCCCATGGACGACGCGGCCATGGAGAAGCTCCTGGCAGAGCAGGGCAAGCTCCAGGACTACATCGACTCGGTGAATGGCTGGGAGCTGGACCGCACCATCGAGATGGCCATGGACGCGCTGCGCCTGCCTCCGGGCGACGCGAACGTGACGACGCTGTCCGGCGGTGAGAAGCGCCGCGTGGCGCTGTGCCGCATCCTCCTGGAGAAGCCGGACCTGCTGCTGCTGGACGAGCCTACCAACCACCTGGACGCGGAGAGCGTCGCGTGGCTGGAGCAGGCGCTGAAGGAATACAAGGGCACCATCGTCTGCATCACCCACGACCGGTACTTCCTGGACAACGCGGCCGAGTGGATTCTGGAGCTGGACCGCGGCGAGGGCGTGCCCTGGAAGGGCAACTACTCGAGCTGGCTGGAGCAGAAGCAGAACCGGCTGGCGCTGGAGGAGAAGGCGGAGAGCTCCCGGCAGAAGACGCTCAAGCGCGAGCTGGAGTGGGTGCGCCAGTCGCCCAAGGCGCGCCAGGCGAAGAGCAAGGCGCGTATCGCCGCGTACGAGGAGCTGCTCAACCAGACGCAGGACAAGCGGGATGCGACGGGCGAAATCGTCATTCCCCCCGCGCCTCGGCTGGGCGGGCTGGTGGTGGAGGCGAAGGGGCTGCGCAAGGCGTACGGCGACCGGCTGCTCGTCGAAGACCTGAACTTCAAGCTGCCGCCCGGTGGCATCGTGGGCGTGATTGGCCCCAACGGCGCGGGCAAGACGACGCTGTTCCGGATGATGACGGGCGTGGAGAAGCCGGACGCGGGCGAGCTGCGGATGGGCGAGACGGTGAAGCTGGCCTACGTGGACCAGAGCCGCGACGCGCTGAATGGTGAGAACTCGGTGTTCCAGGAGGTGAGCGGCGGGCTGGACCACCTGGACCTGGGCAAGGGCGGACAGATTCCGAGCCGCGCATACCTGGCGGGGTTTGCCTTCAAGGGGCAGGACCAGCAGAAGCGCGTGAAGGATTTGTCCGGCGGCGAGCGCAACCGCGTGCACCTGGCGAAGATGCTGAAGAGCGGCGGCAACCTGCTCCTGCTCGACGAGCCCACGAACGACCTGGACGTGGAGACGCTGCGGAGCCTGGAGGACGCGCTGTTGAGCTTCGCGGGCTGCGCGGTGGTCATCAGCCACGACCGCTGGTTCCTGGACCGCATCGCCACGCACATCCTGGCGTTCGAGGGGGACAGCAAGGTGTTCTTCTTCGAGGGCAACTTCCAGGACTACGAGGCGGACAAGAAGAAGCGCCTCGGCCCCGAGGCCCTCGAGCCGCACCGCATCCGGTACCGGCCCATCAGCAAGAGCTGAGCAGTTCGATGGAGCCCCTCTCCCATTCACTCGGGAGAGGGGCACCGCGCCGCGCCGGATGCCTCGTGTCGGCTACGGCGCGAGAAACGGCAGCAGCTCTCCGGTCTTCTGCCACATCGACGACGGATAGGCCTGCGCCGAGGTGAAGCCCTTGTTCGTGAAGAAGTACTCGTAGGTGGACTGATACGACGCCTTCCAGCCGTAGCCGGGATGGTCGGGCTCGCTCCACTCCGACTTCGGGATGCCCATCGCCTGGAGCGCTGTGCCGAGCCACTGGTTGTAGAGGAGGCCCGCCCACAGGAAGTTGCCCTCGCTGCCCGTGCTGGAGTCTCCGCTCACCTTGCGCGTGATGTTCCGGTAGTCGCAGTAGCTGCCGGTGCCGAGGGCGCCTCCCGCGCTTCCGGCCGTCACCACCGGGACGGAGAAGGAGAAGTGGGGCGTGTTGCCGTTCTCCTGGCCCCACGCAATCAGCGAGTCATCCAGCAGCGTTCCACCCGCGCCGTTCGAGAACCGCTCGAAACGGGAGACGAGGTCCAGGAACACCTGCGAGAAGAAGACCTGGTTGAACTGCACCACCAGGTCCTGGTTCGCCCCGGCCACGGTCGCCGGATGAACGACGTTGTTGTGCCAGTCCTCGCCCTGTGGGGCGCGGGCGGTGAACGTCAGGTCCTGGTTGTTCTCGTCGATGCTGATGGTGGCGATGCGGCAGACGCCGCAGTTCATCGCCACGGCGAGCACCTCGTTGATGAGCCGGAAGTACTCGACGTTCTTCGCGGGGTCTCCCGCGAAGGAACCCGAGTTCTTGAGCGACAGGTTGTCGGTGGTGGGCCGCGACGGCACCTGGCAGCCGACGCTGGTCGTCCCCAGCCGGCGCTGCAGCTCGGCGACCGCGTCGATGTGCTGGTCCAGTCGCGTCCTGTCCTCGGCCGAGAGGCGGCTGCTGCCGTTGCGGAGCCGCCGGTAGCTGTCGAGCACCCTGTCCACCACCGGTGCCCGGGAGTTGCCGGAGCTGCCGGTGCCGGCGAGCAGGATGTCGAACAGGGCGAGCGAGCTCTCGGTGGGGCTGATGGGGCTCGAAGCGACTCCGGAGGAACGAACCCCGGGGGTGCTGTATCCCCAACTGCCGCTCGCGGTGCCCGAGGCGGCGATGGCGACGCTGCGTTTCCGGACGGAGGCGACGCTCGGGTAGAAGGCCGGAGACCAGGCCATCACCTGGTCGATGGTCGCCCGAGGCGATTCGGGCAGCTCCTTGTTGAAGTCGTAGTAGCCCAGCGCGGCGCCGAAGTTGTGCCCCATGTACAGGGGGAAATCGAGGCCCCGCAGGATGTTCATCTTCGAGACGAGGGTGGGCGTGAGCACCGTCGACTTCGCGGCCAGCACCCGGCTGATGACCGCATCACCGCTCGCGTTGACCGGCGCGGTCAGCGTCCCTCGCCGGACGTCGTGGTCCGCGTAGAACAGGCTCTGCGTCAGCGCCGAATCCGCCGGCCACATGTTCGCGCCGAAGATGGCGCCATGGGGGGTGCGGAAGTGCACGAAGCACTTCGGGCGCTGAGCCGCCTGGGCCTTCGCTTCGCTCGGGCTCAGCAGCGAAGGAAGCAGCGGCAGCGCCAGCACGGCTCCGCCCGCGCCGCGAAGAAACATGCGGCGGTCCACTCGGAAGACAGGTGTGCTGCTCACTGGAAGCTCCTCTGCTTGAACGTGGGGTGTGTGGCGACTGCCTTCAGCACGTCGGCCATGGGCGCGCCGCCGCGCGCGAGCGCCTCCATCTCCGAGAGCAGGCAGCCATCCCGCTCGGTGGACTCCACGCGGGCGTGCGAGAAGCGGAAGTAGTGCCGCGTGACGCAGGACGCGAAGAGCTGGCTGTCATCGAGCATCTTCGTGAGCTCGGCGGCGTTGGAGACGCGTCGCCGCTCATCGTCGTAGACCCGCATCTCCGAGACGGTGTCCACCGACGGAGTGGTGGTCACGTGGCCCCGCGGGTCGAACAGCCGCTCCACGCTGCGCTCGCGCCCGAGCGCATCGAAGCCCTCCAGCACGAAACCCGGCGGATTGATGGTCTGGTTGTGACATCCACCACAGCTGCCTCCAGAGGTGAGCTGGGTCACGACCTCTCGCGTCGTCAGGGTGTCGGTCGGCTTGGGAGCCATGTCGCTGGCGTTGGGAGGCGGGGCTCCGACCTGCTGGCAGAGCAGCGCGTTCCGCACCAGGTACCCCTTGTGGATGGGACGCGTCGACGCGGTTCCCGTGGCCAGCAACGCAGCGCGCGTCAGCAGCCCGCCGCGGTTCTGGGACGGAATGACCGGCGCGGGCCCGGAGCCATTCCAGACGGGCACACCGTAGATGGCGGCCAGGAAGGGGTCCCTCGAGTAGGACCTCCGGTCGTGGAGGAAGTCGCTCACCGAGCCACCCGACACGACCGTCTGCCACGCGGAGAGCTGGACGTCTTCGAACATCGCGGTGCGGACAGCGTCCGTGGGCATCTCCGGACCGACGAAGGCCTGGTAGACCGGGTCGTTCCGGAGCGCCACCAGCGACGGCAGCTCATTGAGCCGCAGCCACTCGCTGACGAACTCGTTCAGCGAGTCTCGCAGCTGGGAGCTCCGCAGCATCCGGTCGAGCTGGGACGTGAAGCCGTCCGCCGTCAGGAGCGAGCCATTGACCGCCGCGGCCCAGAGCTCGTCGTCTGGAGGCGCCTGCCAGAATTGATAGGACAATCGCGAGGCCAGCTCGAACGCGGAGAGGGGGCTCACCGGCCGGCTGGCGTCCGTTCCATGCTCCACCCGGTAGAGGAACCAGGGTGAGTTCAGGAGCGTGGTGATGACGTCGGCCACCGCCGCCCTGTCCACCGGAGTGGCCCCGGCGATGTCCGCGAAGACGGTGACCTCCGCCGCCGGCAGTGGGTAGCGCAGGACGCGGGAGCCCCATCCACGGATGAAGGTCTCCAGACAGGCGCGGTCGTTGCCCGTCTGTCCGTCGCTCGCGCAGCTGCCCAGGAGGGCGTTGCGGCGCGCGTCGCTGGCGGTGAGCTCCTGGGCCACGGCCTTCCCCAAGTCATACATGACGTCGACCTGGGACTGCTGGATGGACTGGTCCATCCGGCTGTAGCCGCCCTTCAAGTCACCGGGCGCGGGTGTGCGTTGGTCCGTGGGGTACCGGGCGAAGACGGGCGCAAGCTTCGTCCAGATGGCGTCCGCCTCGTTCGGCAATGCGCGGGCAATGGCGAAGCGAAGCGAGCTCGCCAGCTGCGTTCGGGACAGTCTGGGCAATGGCAGGTCCGCGGGGACGGCGTTCGCGTCACAGGAGAACTGCGCCGGTGCAGGGGGGATGGGCACGGACGCAGACGGCGGAGGGGAATCGTCTCCGCCGTCGGGGGCGTCTCCGCCGGGATTGGAGAACCCGGCGCTGCCCTGGCAGGCGACCGCGCCGGCGCAAAGAAGCAGGAGGCTCACGTAGCGTGGAAGCGTCATGCCCCCAGCTACGCGCGCGGCCGAAAAAACTTTCCTCCGTGTGAGGGCAGACGGCTGGAGTGCACGGGCGGCCGACGCTGGCTGTGGTCCACGGTCGACGGTACGCTCGGCGTCACCGAATGACCGCCCTGCTCTGCGCGCTCTCCCTCGCCTACCTGGCCCAGGCCCCGGCGGTGTCCGTTTCCTTCGACCTTCGCACCCTGTCCAACCAGGACTATCGGCGGTGGGGTGGTGTGGAGCTGGAGCGAAAGGTGGCGCTCCGGTTGATACAGGAGGGCTTCGCGGTCGTCTCTCCGGAGAGCCCGGCGCAGCTTCGACTGCGCGCAAGCCGCACTCCCGAAGGACTGCGGCTCGAGGCCGTCGGGCCGCGGCAACGCCTCGAGCAGAGCGTCCGGGTGGCGCGGGGGTCGCTCGCGGAGCTTCATCTGGAGATTGCCCAGAAGCTCTCCGAGATGACGCGGGCGCTGAAGCCCGAGCCGGAGCCGGAGCCGCTCCCGCCCGGGCCCTCGCCCCTGCCTCCCGAGCCTGTGCCCCAACCTCCCGTGGCGGTGGCTTCCGCCCCAGAAAGCTCCGAGCTGGACCTGAGCCTGGGCCTGGGCTCGCTCTGGCGTGGAACCGAGGTCGACCCGCACCTCCTGCTCTCCGTCAGGCGCGGCCTGGGGGCGTTCGGCCTCGATGCGGAGGCGGGGCTCGGGATGTCTCGCGGCGCGGCGCTGGATGTGTTCGAGGTGCAGGGTGGCGCCTTCTTCAGTTATCGGCTCTTCGCGGCGGAGCGCCTTCAGCTCGAACCTGGCGTGGGCGCGGGCCTCGTCCTCCACACCTTCAAGCTCGCGGACCCCTGGGTATCGGCCCAGGCGGGTACTCAGCTGTCTCCCGCGGGCTGGGCCCGGATGAAGCTCCGGTGGAGGTTCACCGAGCGCCTCGCGGCGGAGCTGCGCGTGGCCCTGGGCCTGCTGAAGCCGGTGACCCATGTGGGCGAGGGCGGAACGCTGTGGTCGCGGGGAGGCGCGAGGCTCGAAACCGGCGCCAACCTCTCCTGGGGGCCTTGACCTCCGAGGAAAGTTTCTCTGGCTCCAGTCGTAGTAGGTCCCAGGTAAAGGATGTCGCGCGCTCCCCAATCCAAGGCCCCACCCGCCCTGCCTGACCGACCCGTGTCGTTCGACACGCTCTACGAGGAGCACTCCGAGGCCGTCTACTTCTGGGCCAAGCGGTATGAGGCCGGCCGCTCGGGCTGGGCCGAAGACGTCACCCACGATGTCTTCCTCAAGGCCTGGGAGCACCGGGCCTGGCTGCGCGAGGAGGACGTGAGGGGCTGGCTGTTTCGCGTCACGCAGAACGTGGCGCTCTCCGCCCTGCGGCGCGAGAACACGTTTCGACGGCGCATCGCCAACCTCCTGTTTCCGCCTCAGCGCACGGAGACGGAGTCCACGCCCGAGGCGGCCCTCGAGCGGCGAGAGGCGGTGCGCAGCGCCACGGCGGCGCTGGACCGCCTGCCGGGGCAGGAACGGGTGGTGATGGCCTTGAAGATGCTGGATGACCTGAGCCAGCGCGAGATTGCCCAGCTCCTCTCGCTGTCAGAGGGCTATGTGTCGAAGTTGATCAGCCGCGCCCAGGGCCGCCTGTCGGCCTGGGGATGGAAGGTGGACGATGGCTCCCCCTGACTTCCGCGCCGAGCTCCGGCGTGAAGACCAGCTCCGCCGCGAGCAGGGAATGTCCCCGGCCGCCCAGGCCCGGCTGCGGTCGCGGCTGCGGGACGCACGCGAGTCGAAGCCGGCATCGCGCGGACGTCCCGCGTGGTGGATGCTCGCCGCGTCGGCAGCGGCGCTGGCCCTCGTGGTGTTCTTCTGGAGTGCTCCGTCCCCACGCTCGCTGGGAGGGCTCGAGGTCGCGCAGGCCACTGCCGAGTTGAAGGCGCGGGAAGACGCCGAGGGTGTGGAAATCGAGATGGGTGAGGCTGCCCTGGTGGACGCGGCGCGAGGCATCACCCTGCGAAACCAGGGGCCGCTCGTCGTTCGTCGTGAATCGTCGGGGGTGCGGCTGGTCCGCGGCCGCGCGGAGTTCTCGGTGAAGCGCCGGGAGCCAGGTGCCGCCCCCGCTGTCGTGCTCGTGTCGGGTGGGGCCATCGAGGTCATGGGCACGCGCTTCACGGTGGAGCAGCGGGAGGCGGGTGGAGCGGTCACCCTGCATGAAGGCGCCATTCGCTTCCGCCGGCTCACGGGTGAGGTGGTTCCGCTGCGGGTGGGGCAGACGTTGGAGTGGCCGGTGGCCGAACCAGCGCCTCCCGAGCCAGCGCCGCCCCAGCCACTGGCGCCGCCCAGCCCGGAAGCCACTTCCTCCCGTCCCCCCACCACGGCGGCCCGTGCCCCGAGCGTGGAGGACATCTTGCGAGAGCTGGAGGTCCTTCGCGGCCGGCATGAGTTCGAGCAGGCGGTGCGGCACCTCGAGGCGGCGATGCGAAAGCAGCCGGCGGCGACACGGGAGCGCCTCAGCTTCGAGCTGGGCTCGTTGCTCACGTACCAGCTCAAGGACGCGCGGCGCGCCTGCGCGCATTGGGCCCTGCACGAACGACAGTTCCGGCGTGGGCGCTATGCGGAGGCAGTCCAGCGTGCCCGTGGGACGCTGTCCTGTCGGGAGGTGGAGTGATGAGGGCGGGACGCTGGAGCGTGCTGTCGCTGGTCGCGGCGCTCACCGCCTGTGAGCCTGCCGTCATCGACCATTCCCCCACCTCCAACCTGCTCGACGCCGAGACGGCTTCCCTCGAGACCGGGCTCGGACAGTGGACGGCGTGGTACTCGGTGAGGGTTTCGAGAGCGCCTGGCGCCGCGAGAGACGGCGAAGCGGGCATGCGCGTGGAGGTGACCGAGCCGTACGGCTGGGGTGTCAGCCTCGACAACTGGCCGGGGTTTGCCGCATCCCCGGGGGGGCACCGCGCTTCCTTCTGGGCACGCGGGACGCCGGGCGCCTCACTGGTCGCCCAGATGCGCGTCAGCTGGCGTGATGCGAGCGGCGAGGAGCTGCGGTCGGAAGTGCTCTCCAGCCCGGTGCTTTCCGGGGAGTGGATTCGGACCGCTCGCGAGCTGACGGCCCCGGCCGGGACGGAACGGGTGGGGGTGGATGTGACTGGCAGCGAGGGTGCCCCGGGCGATGTCATCGAGCTGGATGTGCTGGTCGTGCAGGCATTGAGCGCGCCTTGAGCAACTCCTGAGCCTCCGACCATCCGCCTGGAGCCGCTGACGCGCCGTGCTCAGGGGCTCCCGCGGCCGACGAGGCGCGCGAGGATGGCCTGGAACTCGTCGGGACGGAGATTCACGTGCTCGACGACGCAGCCGTAGAGCATGGCCGTGGGCACGTTGCGGCCGCCTCGCTCCTGCTGGAGTCGGTGCAATTCGTGGAGGATGAGGCGCTCCACCCGGGTGAGCCCGTCTCGCACGTCGGGGAGGAAGTCTCGCGGGTCTCTGGGCATTGCCGGCTTCAGCGTACCCCGCCCGGTATCGGATGAGGTGTCATCGTCAGCGTGTCTTCTGTGCTCCGATGCTACGTGCCGTCAATAGCTCACAGCCATGAGAGTGACGCAGAAGGCCTGTGCGCCCCGTGCATCAGTTCCGCTCGGGACTACAGGTCGATGATGACCAATGTCCCCTGGCTGCCCTCCCGCACGGTGTGCGGCGTCCGGGCCTCCACGAGGTACAGCTCCCCCGCGCGCACCGTGGTGGGCACTCCGGACACGGATAGCTCCATGACGCCCTCCAGCACCAGCAGGGCTTCGTCGTACGGATGCGACTCCTCTTCGAGCGGCAGCGCATCCATCCGCAACACCTTCACGTTCGCCGGGCCCACCTTCCCCAGCACGCGCGAGCGCCACGCCTGCGGCAGCGCGGCACCTTCCATCACGAGGTTCATCAAGGGCATACCCCGGCTATAGCCAGCACTGCCCGTATGGAAAAGGCCTCTCGTGGGCTGGGGTGAACTGTGCCGGGTGCGCAGCGACACACCTGTATCTTGTCTCCGCCCCGGCATGTCTTCCCTGAAGAAATGACATGCCGTTGGAACCACGGGCGTTCGGGCTAGTGGTTATCCCTGAGGCGCTGTCTGCGATTGGACGGGATGGGAGGGGTGTCAGGTCCGCCATCCTGACGTTGCATGGACATGTCTGTTTAATCCGCCTCGCGTCGGGATGGGGCGGCTTCCTGGCGGCCGTGTTCCGGCGCTTCACGTGGTTCGTTCACCCGCAGTGGAGGACACAACATGCCGAAGATGACGGATGCGCACGTGGACGCGATTCTGGCGGGCTGGCTCTCGGGCTCGGAGAGCGTTGACGGTCTGGCCAACCCCGCGGGCCCGCTGTACGTGGGGGGCGCCGCGACCGAGGCCTCGCTCACCGACGCGGCCCCGCTGATGGACACGGGCTGTAGTGCCTGCACGGCCTCGCGGCCGGTCGTCTGCTGCTGATTTCAACGTCGGTCAGGAATGACTGACAAACGTGTGGCACCGGAGGCCACGCTCCGCCGGTGCCACACGGTGCAAACCCTTGCATGCGTGGAAAGTAACTCATGGGCGAGACTCCTGGTTCCGGTTGGTTCGAGCGTCCCGTGGTCAAGCTGGTGGAGCCATTCCTGGCGGGGCTCGGCACACGGCTCGGTGCGGTGCGAGGGTTGGGCGCGGCGGAGCAGGACGTCGTGCGCACGGCGGCGACAGCGCGCCTGTGTGAGCGGGCCCAGTTGCTGCTGAACCGGTTGTTCCTCCTGGAGCTCCACGCCGCCACGATGACGGGCAGGCTGGACGCGCCCGACGAACGCGAGCGCTGGGCCCAGTTCATCGACCTCGCGTGCACGGCTTCGTTCGACGAGCACCTGCGCCGCCGCTACCCCACGCTGTACGCGCGGCTCAGCACGTTCTGTGGGTTCCACGTCGACGCGGTGCTGACGCTGGTGCAGCGCTTCGTCGCCGACCGCGAGGCCCTGGCCGAGCTGCCCGGTGTGCCGGGCGGAGAGCTGCGGGCGCTCAGCCTGGGCGCGGGAGACTCGCACCGGGGCGGCCAGGCCGTGGCGCGGCTGGACCTCGCGTACGGCACGGTGATGTACAAGCCGAGGTCCGTCCAGGTGGACGGCGCGCTCGAATCAGTGCTGGAGCGAATCTTCGACGGCACGCCCGACTCCGAGCGCATCCGCGTTCCACGCGTGCTGACGCGTGACGGCTACGGCTGGACGGAGTTCGTCGACCACCGCTACTGCGACGGTGACGCCGAGCTGTCGCGCTTCTACCGGAACCTCGGCCACTGGCTCGCGGTGATGCGGCTGGTGGGTGGCACGGACCTGCACTCGGAGAACCTGGTGGCGCACGGGCCGGTGCCCGTGGTGGTGGACGCGGAGAGCCTCTTCGCGCCGGACCCTCCGGTGCCTCCCTCGCAGCGGGGACAGGCGGTGGATGCCGCCGCCGAGCTCATCCGTCGCACCGTGCTGCGCACGGGGCTGCTGCCCGTCCGTGCCAGCGGACTGCTCATGGCTGGCCTGGACATCTCCGCGGCGGGCGCGCTGCCGGAGCAGCAGCCCAAGGTTCCCGTTCCCACCATCGTCGACGCTGGCACCAGCGCCGCGCGCCTCGGGATGACCGAAATCGAGCTGGGCGCGGCGAAGAATCACCCGAGCCCGAAGCCGGTGCTCTCGCTCTACTGGGACGAGGTCGTCGCCGGCTTCAAGGACCTCACCGCGCGCCTGAAGCGCATGGATGCCAGTGTCGGGGCGGCGTCGTTGCTGAGCCCCTTCAACGGCTGCGAGGTCCGGCGCGTGCGGCGGCCGACGCAGGCGTACGTCGAAATCATCCGGATGCTGTGGCACCCGGCCTCGCTGCACGATGAGCACACGGCCCTGGACCGGGCTCGGGACATCCTGCGCCGCAACGCGGAGGTGACGCCCGGCGCGCCCACGGCGCCCTCGGTCATCGAGCAGGAAATCACGGACATGCTCGTGGGAGACGTGCCGTTCTTCTCGGCTCACGTCGGCGAGGCGCTCATCGCGGAGACGGTGGAGGGGTGGCGCTCGGCCGACTTCGCCCTGGAGGAGATGACCATCCAGGGGGCGCTGGTGACGGCGTACCTCAACGAGCTGGCGCCGCAGCCGCGCGACAAGGTGCCTCCCAGCCCGCAGCCGGAGCGGTTGGACCGGCGCCGCAGGACGCTGGCCGCGACGCTCGTGCGGCAGCTCCAGGACGCGGCCATTCGCGGCTCGGACGGGACGGTGACGTGGATAAGCCCGGTGCTCGCCGAGCATGGCTGGGCCATCCGCCCGCTGGAGGCCAACGTCTACAGCGGGCAGGGCGGCGTCGCCGTGTGCCTCGCGGAGTACCTGCACGAGGTGCGGCACGGACGCGCGGACGAGGTGGCGGGCGTGGAGGACACGCTGCGCGGCGCGCTCGTGGTGCTGCGGGCGACGGAGGACCTGGTGCCGACGAAGCGGCTCGGCGCCTTCCTGGGCGTGGCCTCGCAGGTGTGGACCTGGAGCACGCTGCATGACCTGCTCGGCGAGCCGTGGATGCTGGAGCGGGCTCGTGCGCGCGCCCGGGTGCTGGAGCAGCGGATGTCCGAGGAGGACCGGCTGTTGGACATCCTCGACGGCGTGGCCGGCGTCATCGTGCCCCTGCTCAATCTCGCCGAGCAGACCGGCGAGGAGCGGTGGCTGCGCGTCGCCGTCGCGGCGGGACGCAGGCTGGAGGTCTCGGCGACGCGGGACGCGGAGGGGGCGCGGTGGTGCACCTCGATGTTCCCCGAGGGCATCGGCGGCTTCGCGCATGGTGCGACGGGCATCGGCTGGGCGCTCGCGCGGCTGGGGCTCAGCGCGGCGGGCACGGAGTTCGAGCGCCGGCGGTGGCTCGACCTGGCGGACCGCGCCTTCGATTTCGAGGAGACGCTCTTCCGGGCGGAGGCGGGCAACTGGCTCGACAACCGCACGGGCGTGGGCGTCCGGTACCTCACCAACTGGTGCCACGGCAGCACGGGCATCGGGCTGGCGGCGTGCGACCTCTACGTCCGTAGACGGGAGGCACGCCACCTGGACGTGGCCCGGCGAGCGTGCACGGCGGGGCTGCGCGAGGGCTTCGGCTGGAGCCACACGCTCTGCCATGGCGACCTCGGCATGTGGGAGTTGCTCAATGCCGGCTCGCGTCTGGACCCGGGCGCGCTAACGCCGGAGCGCGAGGCATGGGATGCCGCGATTCTCTCCGGCCTGGAGGAGCATGGGCCCGTGGGCGGCTGGTCGAAGGATGCCTTCACCCCGGGGCTGATGCCCGGCATGGGCGGCATCATCCACCTGCTGCTGCGCATGCACCCGGAGAGCCACCTCGCGTCACCGTTGCTGCTGAGCCGGCGCGGGGCCGTCCTGGGGTGAGGAAGTCGGGGGCAGAGGGAGTGTCCAGACAGCGTCTGGACCATTGAAGAAGGCTGGACACTCCACCATTCACGGCGAAACGGCACGCGTGCGCAGGCGCTCCGCCAGTGCGTGATTGAGGCCCTCATACGCGGGGCGGAAGCCTTCGATGCGCTTGCGCACCATGAGCGCGATGACGAGGCCGGAGAAGTCCTCTCCGTGGACCAGCCGCGTGCCCGTGCCGTCGGGGAACAGGCGGAAGTAGTGGAGGCCCGTCAGCACTCCGGGCACGCCGCCCTTCCATTCGAGCGCCACGCCGGGCTCGGCACGCACGAGGGTGGCCTTGAAGCCATACCGCTTCCCCGAGCCATCCGGTGAGGTGACCTTCATCGCGACGCGCGCTCCGGGCTTCACCTCGCCCCGGGCGTCGAGCAGCAACGGGTTCCACTCGCCGTAGCGAGCGAAGTCGCTGAGGACGTCCCACACCTCGGTGGGCGTCGCGTCGAGCCGCGTCTCTGTCTCCAGCCGGACCATCGTCGCTCCTCGTAGGGGTTGCCACTCCGCTGGCCGATTCCTCCAATCGCGGCCCGCGGCGGGCTCCTACTTTCTCCGCGAGCCGCGTGGCTCGCAATCCCACCCAGGGAGCCCTTCATGTGTTTCGACGCTGATTCCTCGCCTCCCATTGCCCGAAATCCGAGTGCGGCCGTCACGTCCCGTCGGCTCACGCTGACGGCGGCGGATGGCAATGGCTTCTCCGCTTTCCTCGCCACGCCCGAGCGCGCCTCAGGCGTGGGCGTGGTCATCCTCCCGGACGTCCGGGGACTGCACCGCTTCTACACGGAGCTGGGCCTGCGCTTCGCCGAGCAGGGGCACACCGCGCTCGTGCTCGACTACTACGGACGCACCGCCGGGGCTGGCGAGCGGGGCGATGACTTCCCCTACAAGGAACACATGGCCCGCCTCACTCCTCGCGGGCTGTGGACGGACCTGACCGCCGCCGTCGGCTACCTGCGCTCTCCTGAAGGCGGTGCCTGTCCCTCGCTCGTCACCGTGGGCTTCTGCCTCGGAGGGCGTGTGTCGATTCTGGCCGCGGCCCAGGGCTTCGAGCTGGCCGGCGTGATTGGCTTCTACTGCTGGCCCGCGGCGGGTCGGGACGGTGCTCCGGGGCCCACGCAGCGCGCGGCGGACCTCACCTCTCCGGTGCTGGCGCTGATGGCGGGCGATGACCCGGGCATCCCCGCGTCCGACGTCGCCGCCTTCGAAGCGGCCCTGAAGGCAGCGGGAGTCGACCACGAGGTGGTGACGTACGCCGGAGCGCCGCACAGCTTCTTCGACGTGAAGCAGCGGGACTTCAGCGAGGCCTCGGCTGATTCCTGGCGGCGTGTGCTCGCGTTCATCCAGCGTGTCACCGGGCGAGCTGTTCCCAGCGCGGCCGCGTGACAGCGGGTTCGTGCAGGACGTCGTCATCCGCATCGCGGATTACACGGCCTATACGTCTGGCTCGCAGGGCCAGTTCTTCGTCACCCTCGACTCCATCTACTACCCGAACGAGACACGCCGGCAGTCGTGCGACCGTTTCGCCCTCAGCGAGGGTCGGCCGTACGTGCGCATCAGCTCGACGGGCGCCGTGACGTTCGTGAAGCGGCAAGGCTCTCCGTAGCCGCCTCCTACTGCTTCCGTTTGAACGGGAAGTTCAGCAGGGCCAAGAGGGCGCGGACGCGGTGGATGGCGGGGTAGGAGTCTCCGCCGAAGTGGCTTCGCGTGCCCTCGTCGAGTGACGCCTCGTAGAACGAGAGGGTGCGCACGTTCTCTCCGTCCCAGAAGTCGAGCTCCCATGTTGCTTCATCGTCCATGACGAAGTCGCGGCGTCCCTGAGGCGGGAGCCCTTCGAGCAGGCTCCGGATCCTGCTCATCGCCGAGGGATTGAAGATGTGCTTCGCCTGCTCGGAGGTTGGCCCCTTTTCCGGAGGTCTGAACCATGAGCACTGGTAGTACGCCAGGCCCGAGGAGGTGAGGCGGAGGTGGACGCGATGAAGCTCCGGCTCGAACCCGGGCACGCGGGAGAGGACCACCACGTCGCTCTTCTTGAGTCGCTCATGCGGCATGGATGCTCCGGGGCTTCACTCCCGCTCACCGCGCAGTCGAGGTGATTCCCGCTGGAAGGACTCCACCAGCCAGTCGATGGCTGCATGCACGCGTGCAGCATGCTGGAGGTCCGGGTGTACGGCGAGCCACGCCTCGCGCGTGGGCACGGCATTCGTGGGGGACAGTCTCACGAGGTCCGGTACACCGTCCGCCAGGTAGCAGGGCAGCACCGTGAGTCCCAGCCCCTTCCGTGCTGCTTCCATCAGCACGTATCGGCTGTTGCTGCGCAGGGCGAACAGGGCTCCCTCGCCCGTGCGCTCCAGCCACTGCTTCTCCGCGGTCTGCGCCAGCGAGTCGTCGTAGCCGAGCAGCACGTGCTCGCGCAGGGCCTCCTGCTTCGGTCTCCCGTGCCGGCGCACGTAGGCCTTCGAGCCGTACAGTGCGAAGGAGATGTCTCCCAGCTTGCGCACGGTGAGCGCGGGCTCTTGTGGACGGAACAGCCGCACCGCGAGGTCGGCTTCGCGGCGTGAGAGGTTGAGCACCTGCGTCGCGGCCAGCAGCTCCAGTTGCAGCGCGGGGTGGCGCTCGCGCCAGGCGGGCAGGTGGGGCGCGAGCACGTGGCTCACCACCGTCTCCGGCGCGGTGATGCGTACGTGGCCGGACACCTGGACGTCCGCTCCGGCGAGCTGGCGCTCCAGTGTGGTCGCCGTATCGTCGATGCGCCGGGCGGCCTCCACCGCCTGCTCGCCAGCGGCCGTCAGCCGCATGCCTCCCGGGGCCTTCTCCAGCAGGCGCACGCCCACCGCGCGCTCCAGCGCCGTGAGTCTCCGTCCCACCGTCGCTGCGTCCACGCGCAGCTTGCGCGCCGCCGACGCGAGCGAGCCACCCTCGTGTACGGCCAGCAGGTAGCGCAGGTCATTCCAGTCCACACCTGCATTCTCGCACGCTCGTGCCCACGCCTTCGTGCCTTCCGCTGGAGCAGCCCTGCTTTGCGCAGCACTTGCCTGCATTCCTGCCGCTGAGGCCTCTCGCCATCCACCGGGCATTCCTGCATTTGTGCATGCCTGCCCCCGCGCTCCTGCGTCTTCCGCCCGGGCACCTCGGCTGGCACATCCATGAGGCCGAGCGCCGGTGGTTCATCGCCGCGCCGCGGACAGGAGCCCCACGTGTCCCCAGAACTCCGAGCCATCACGCCCCAGTCCATCCTCCAGGCGCGCGAGCGCATCGCTCCGTACATCCGCCATACGCCGCTGGAGCCCTCCGCCGCGCTCTCCGCGCGCACGGGCGGCCGTGTCTTCCTCAAGCTGGAGTGCCTCCAGGTGACGGGCAGCTTCAAACCGCGCATCGCCTTCAACAAGCTGCTCTCCGTGGACGCGGAGACGCGGGCTCGCGGCGCGGTGGCTTCCACCGCCGGAGGACATGGCATCGGTCTCGCCCACGCGGGACGGCGGCTCGGTGTCGCCGTGGAGCTGTTCCTTCCGCACTCCGCCGATGCTCGCAAGGTGGAGGTCATGCGTGGCGAGGGCGCTCGGCTCCACTTCCACGACTCCGTGCCCGCCGCGCGCGAGGCGGCGCGGGCCTACGCTCGCGAGCACGGACGCCTCTTCGTCTCTGCCTACAACGACCCGGACATCATCGCCGGCGGGGGCACCGTGGGACTGGAGGTGCTCGACGACTTGCCCGAGGTGGACCTCGTGGTGGTGGGCGTCGGCGGAGGCGGGCTCATCAGCGGCATGGGCGTGGCGATGAAGGCTCGCAACCCGCGCATGCAGTTGTGGGGCGTGCAGCCGGAGGTGAGCCCGGTGCTCGCGGAGTGGATGCGCCACGGCCGGCCCGTCCCGGTGGACGTCCGTCCAAGCATCGCCGATGGCCTCGGAGCGCAGCCCGAGCCGGACACGCTCACGCTGCCCCTGGCTCGCGAGTACGTGGACCGCGTGCTGCTCGTGTCGGAGGCGGACATCCAGGATGCGATGGCGTGGCTGCTGGAAGAGCACCAGCTCGTCGTCGAGCCCTCCGGAGCCGCTCCCGTCGCCGCGCTGCTTCGCCACCCGCCCGAGGGCTTCCGCAACATCGCCGTCGTCATCACGGGCCGTAACATCAGCCGGGCCCGGTACGTCCGCCTGCTCGGTGAGCGGCTCACTGCGGCGCCTGCGTGAAACCACCGGGCTCCATGGGAAGCTCGCCAGACACGCGGCGAGGAGCCCGGGCCTGGTGTCTGTCACATCGGGCAAGGCGGTTCAGGACGAGCGAGGCGACATGGAGCGTAAGGAGTTGGAGGTGTTCTCCACGGCGGTGAACGCCGCCGTGGTGCGAGTGCCCGGAAGGCGGTTCCCCGGAGTGGTCATCCAGGGGGACTCGCTCTCCATTCTCTGGGCCGAGGTGCGCGAGGCTCGCAAGCTGGCGAGCGCCGCAGCGGATTCCGCTGAGGCCCGCGAGGAGCTGGCGGACGTGCTGGAGGGCCTGGAGGAAAAGCTCGCCGTGTACAAGGCTGTCTACGAAGAGACGCTTCGCGCTCACGGCATGAAGCTGCCCTACAACGTACGTCGTGACGGATAACGCCGCGCAACCCCCGCAGCCATAGAGAAAACCTCACTTCGACGAAGGAACAATCTTCGGAAGGCCCCGCCTCCGACGCTGTTCCTTGTCCGCCGCGACAGTTCACGGCCGCGACGACTTGCATCCGCGCCGCGCTGCTGAATGTTGTGGCCAACGAAGTTCTTCCGGAGTGAGGGCCATGAAGAGAAGTTTCGTCGGTCGCATCGCGCTGTTCATCCTGACCAACCTCGCGGTGGTGGCGATGCTCGCCATCGTCGGACGGCTGCTCGGCGTGGACAGCTTCCTGGCCCGTCAGGGCTCGGGGCTGAATCTGACCGCGCTGCTCATCATGTCGGCCGTGATGGGCTTCGGCGGGTCCATCATCTCGCTGCTGCTCTCCAAGACGATGGCGAAGTGGAGCACCGGCGCACAGGTCATCGACTCGCCTCGCACCGAGGCCGAGCTGTGGCTGGTGCACACCGTCCAGCGCCTGGCGCGTGACGCGGGCATCGGCATGCCCCAGGTGGCCGTCTACGACAGCCCGGACATGAACGCCTTCGCCACGGGTGCCCGGCGCGACAGCGCGCTGGTCGCCGTGTCCACGGGGCTGCTCCACAACATGCGGCGCGACGAGGTGGAGGCCGTGCTCGGCCACGAGGTGGCTCACATCGCCAACGGTGACATGGTGACGCTCACGCTCCTGCAGGGTGTGCTCAACACCTTCGTCATCTTCGTCAGCCGCGTGGTGGGCTTCGTCGTGGACCGGTTCATCAACCGCTCCGAGGACGGCGAGGAGCGCGGCGGCACCGGCCCCGCGTACTTCCTCACCAGCCTCGTGCTGCAGATGGTGCTCGGCATCGGCGCCAGCCTCATCGTCGCGTGGTACAGCCGGCGGCGCGAGTTCCGCGCGGACGACGGCGGCGCCACGCTGGTGGACGCGGGCTCCATGGCTCGCGCCCTGAACCGGCTGCGGATGCAGCATGACGAGGCGGCCATGCTGCCCTCCAACATGCGCGCCTTCGGCATCCGCGGCGGCGGCGTGCTGGCCCTGTTCTCCACCCACCCGCCGCTGGAGGAGCGCATCCAGCGGCTCGTGGACGGGAGCTGGCGCGGCGGCCAGGCCCGGTATGCCACCGACGGCGCGGTTTGATACTGAGTTGTAACTGTGGCTAGGCTGTCGGTATGAGTCGACGACAGAGCTGGCTGTGGCGCAGTGCCGTGGTGGTGGCCGCCCTGGGGCTGGGCGCCTGTAACGCGGGAGACCTCGAGCCGGGCGAGCAGGAGTCGCTCGGTACCGAGGAAGCCTCGCTCTGTACCTGCGGGACGACGCGGTACAACACCGTGCAGGACGGCGAGGGAGCAACCTGCGGCGCGGCGTTGACCCAGGCCCGCAGCCTGCTCAACGCCTACATGGCGAACCGATGCCCCTCGGGCTCGTGCAACCTCACCCAGAGCGTCGAGTGTGAGCCCATCGGCCCCCGGCGCACGGACGGCTTCCGCTACTCCATCACCGCGACCTTCTCCTGCAACGAGCCTGTGGGCTGCGGGTAGCCGCGAGCGGGGTCGTCCTCGCCGTCTCCGGCCGAGCCCCCCAGCGCCGCTTGAAGGTGAGTGCGCTGAGCCCGGCTCCCTGGAGTGGGAGCCGGCGAGCGCCGTCACGTGTGGGCCAGCACGGGGAAGCGGTGCGGGATGCCTGACGGGGTGAAGCCACGCACGAAGAGGTCGGCCTCGGTGTCCTCTCCGGCCTCCTTCGCGCCGGGCCACCAGCGCTCGGGCGTGAAGCCGAACCGGATGCTCCGGATGGGCCGGTCAATCAGGCGCGGGAGGCTGGCGCGCAGGTCGAAGGGCGCCCGCGTGAAGACGTCGTCGAGGTACAGCGTGTCTCCCTCGACGCTCGCGGACACCCACGTGTCCGGGCCGAGCTGACGCAGCGGCCGCGCGAAGCCGTTCGCCACGTGCCAGCTCGCGACGGTTGAGTAGCCCCGCGCGCCGAAGCGCTCCGTGGAGGGAGTGCCTTCTCGCGAGAGCGTGGCGAACCAGGCCCGCACCTTCGCGTCCTCCAAATCCAACGTGGGTGCGGGCGGGCCCTCTGGCACGGCCTCGTGCTCGGCGGCGAAGAGCGACTGGTACCAGGGCTGGAAGCCGAAGCGCGGGTAGAACTGGCGCACCCGGGGGTTGGCGAACAGCAGCACCGGCGCGTCGCCGCAGGACTCCAGCGCGGCCGTCATCGTCACGCGCGCCAGGCCGCGTTCCCGGTGCGAGGGGATGCAGCCCACCGCGCCGAGCTGGAAGGCCTGTACCTCTTGCCCATCCAGGCGCAGCCGCATCCGCATCACCGAGGTATTGGCCACCACGCGGCCATCCTCGAACACGGAATATGCGCGGTAGTCGTCGTCCCACTCGCCCCACTCGCGCCAGTGCCGGAAGTCCGCGCGGCGGAACACCTGGGGCACGTAGTCGCAGAACGCGGCCTGGAGCGCGGCGTCACGAGGACCGATTTCAGTGACTGTTGCCATGCGGAGACTCTGGCATGGATGCGCTCTCGGCGTCACGGTGCGGGCGGAGTGGGGCGGGCCCGCGCGGCTCGTGGCCCTGACATGGTATTGGAAACACCGTGGCCCCGGCCCTTCCGGATGAGCCACTGCTGAGGGGAAGCTGGATGTCTCGCATCACCTGGGCGGTGCTCGCCGCCGCGCTGCTGGCCGCTCTTCCGGCGCTCGCGGAGGAGCGCTACGCCGTCGTCATCGGCGCCAACGTGGGCTGGGCCAACGACAAGCCGCTGCGCCACGCGGAGTCCGATGCGGAGCACGTGCGCGACGTGCTGGTGGACTTGGGCGGCTTCGCGGCCGACCGTGTCCACCTGCTACGAGACCCGGACACGTCCGAGGTGCGCTCACTGCTGCGCAAGGTGAGCGGCTGGCTGCGCGCTGGACGGAGCGACACGCTCCTCTTCGTCTACTACTCGGGCCATGCGGACGCGCGACACCTGCACCTGCGCGGCGAGCCGCTGTCCCATGACGAGCTGTACGCCATGCTCCGCGACGCGCCGGGCCGCGTGCGTCTGGGCGTGGTGGACGCGTGCCGCAGCGGCTCCATCCTCGAAGCCAAGGGCGGCAGGCCCGTGGCCACCTTCGAGTCGCAGGTGGTGGACGAGCTGGAGGTGAACGGTTTCGCGCTGCTCACCTCCAGCGGCGCGGATGAGCTGTCACAGGAACGCCGCGCACTCGCGGGCTCCGTCTTCACGCACCACCTCGTCTCCGGCCTTCGCGGCGCGGCAGACGCCAACGAGGACGGAAAGGTGACGCTCTCCGAGGCGTATCAGCATGCCTTCCAGCGCACGGAGGCGGACACCGCGGCCACGCCGGTGCCGCAGCGGCCCGCCTTCCGCTACGAATTGAAGGGACAGGGCGAGGTGGTGCTGACGCGGCTGGAGCACGCCTCGGCCACGCTGGTGCTTCCGCGCACGGAGGGAGAGCGCTACGTCGTCGTGGACCAGGGCGAGCGCAGGCTCGCCGCCGAGGGGCGCACGCGGCCGGAGCGGGAATTGTCGCTGGCGCTCGCGCCGGGCGAGTACCACGTCAAGCGCGTGGGCGCGCAGGCCGTGGAGTCCGCGCCCGTGCGGCTGGAGCCGGGCGCGCGCGTGGAGGTGAGCGGGCTGGTCTTCGAGCCCCGGCCGCTGTCCTCGGGGCTGCTCAAGGGCCGCCCGGACGACACCAGCGACCCGGCGGAGATGCGCGACTGGCGCCGCGACGAGGCGCTGCGGCTGCTGGCGGCCGGTGAGACGCGGGCGGCGCTGCGTCTCTTCGACGAGGTGCTGAAGGACATGCCGGATGACGCGGCCTCGCTGCGCGGGCGGGCGCGCGGACTGGTGCGGCTGGCCGAGGCGTACCAGCGCGCGGGAGACAAGAGCCGCGAGAAGCGGGCCCTGCGCGCGGCCATCGCCGCGGACCCCACGCTGCCGGAGGACCCGGACTTCCTGCGCCGGTACCAACAGCTCAAGGAGGAGGAAGACACCGTGGCTCGCGAGGAGGCCCAGCGCGAGGAGGCTCTGCGGGAGTTCCAGCGCAACCCCCGGCTGGGCCGTGTCTGGGGCGTGGGGGTGGACCTGTTCAGCTCCCGGGGCGTGCTGGTCCTTTCGGCCACCTATGTGGCGCGGAGGGATTTGTTCCCCTACGTCGCGCTGGACATCGGCATCGGTGGCATCGACGCGGGCACGCGGTGGACGCTCATGAATTCGCGCTTCAGTCCCTTCCTGGGCGCGGGCGTCCACGTGGGCATCCCCGGGCTCGGCAACGAGAGCATGAGACTCAGCGTGGGTGGCGACAACGTCACCACGAATCCGAAGGGCCCGAACGACGTCGACGCCGATGACATCTTCGACCTCAACCTGCACCTGGACGCCGGCCTCCAGTACGTGGCCGAGGGCGGGTTCTTCATCGAAGGAGGGGTGGGGGTCGCCCTCTACACGAAGGACGGCAGTCCCGGGCTGCAGCCCATGCCCATCGTCGGCGCGGGCTGGCTCTTCTAAGTAGGTAGCCAAAAGTTCGGAGACAAATTTGGCCTGGACGCGCAGGATCCGGCTCATGCGACGCGTGAGGAGTCCTGCCGAGCTTGGGCTGACAGCCTACGACAGGCGACGGCTGGAGCGGGCGCTGCGAGAGGCTCGCGATGCCCGCCACTTCCGCCGGCTCCTGGCTGTGAAGCTCGTGGCCGAGGGGAAGCCAGTGGGAGAGGTGGCGCGTCTGTGCGCGCTGAGCCGACCCATCGTCTATCGCTGGCTGGGACGCTACTTGGAGTCGCACGAGCCCGAGGCGCTCTTGGACAGCCCGCGTACCGGGCGGCCCCGGGGCGCCTCGCGCCTGACCGCTACGCTCCTGCGGCAACTGGTCCGGCAGAGTCCGCAGGAGGCTGGCTGGGCGACGCACGGTTGGACGGTGCCGCTGCTATGCACGCACCTCCATCAACAAGGCATCGATGTGTCACTACGCACGTTGCGTCGTCGGCTGCACGAGGCGGATTTGCGGTGGAAGAGGCCCCGGTACGTGTACGTGACGCGCGCGCCTCACCTGGGGCAGAAAAAAGGGGTCTTGTCCGTCGTCTGACGACACTGAAGGTGCAGTCTCCACGTGCGGTTCTGCTCATCATGGACAGCACCGTGCTCAGGTGGTTTCCGCCGCTGCGCGCAGCATGGGCTCCGGTAGGCGAGCAAGCCGAGGTTCCCATCACCGGGGAGAACGCCAAACGCACATTGTGGGGGGCCATCAATCCACGGACCGGCCACCGCGTGCTGGCCACCAGCCAGCGCGGACGGCAGGAGGACTTCATGGCCTTCCTGCGCATCCTTCGCCTTGCCTACCCGGGCCGACCGGTGCTGCTGCTGTTGGACCAGGCCAGATGCCATACCGCACAGCGCTCGCAGGCACTCGCGGCGCAGCTGGACATCCACCTGCTCTGGCTCCCCAAGCAGCGTCCCGAGCTCAACGCCATGGACCACGTCTGGAGGGAGCTGAAGCTGCACATCTCGGCCAATCGCCAGTACTCCACGGTTGCCGACCATGTTGACGCCGCTGTCCTCTGGACCCTCTCGCTCACCCCGACGCAGGCCCTCCGCAAGGCGGGTATCCTCGCGGAGGGGTTCTGGCTGCGGGATTTGTTAGAGAACTTTTGGCTACCTACTTAGTCAGTACAGGTCGTCGGTGTCCTCGGAGCCGGACGGCTTCTCCCACTCCAGCGCCTCCGGGTCTATCGCGGGCTTCAGCACGTAGCTGTGCTCGCCCCGGTAGCCCATCACCCAGATGAGCGGGAAGAGGAGTCCCCCGAAGAAGATGGCGGAGACCTCCACGCCCCCATTGCGGCGCATCACCGTGGTGACGGGCTCGTAGCCCTCCTTCTCCAGGCGGAGTGACACCCTGGAGAACGAGACGCGCCGGTCCGAGTACTTGCAGGGCGTGATGCAGAAGAGCCGGTTGTCGACGTAGACGGTGGCGCCCGTCGGCTTGCTGCGGATGGTGGTGGTGCTGGCGCAGCCCGCGAGCGTCAGGGCCATGAAGAGCGCGAGCGCACGCCGGGTCACGCGGTTCATGGATTCCCCCTGTGCATGAGGGCCTCGCGGAAGCGGCCCTCCTTCGCCGCCACGCAGACGGTGTACCCGTCCAGCTCGCCACAGGTGAGCCCGGCTTCCGGACGCTGGAACGCCGCCGCCTCCTTCGCGTCCACCACGTACAGCGTGTCCGTCGCGAAGCGGCTCTCGCGCACGTCGGCTCGCAGCGCCTCGCACGCGGCCTTCAGCTTCACCGCGTCGAAGCGCGGCAGGTACATGCTGTTCGTCGTCATCCCCTTGCGGTACGCGAGGTCTCCGAAGCGCACGTAGGCGTCCTCCGGGAAGGACTGCGCGGCACATGGTTCCTTCCAGTTGTGGATGGCCGGAGGATACAGGACGACGTGCCGGTAGAACGGGTCCACCTGCTCCCACGCCGGTGCCGTCAGCCTCGGCCACGTCGCGCCATGGAAGCGGCCCCTCCACCACAGGTCATCCGTGTCCAGGCACTGGAGCAGCACCGCGCCCAGCAGCAGGCCGGTGGCGAGGCGGGGACGCTCCCTCCAGCGCCACAGGATGAGTGCGAGGATTCCCGTCAGCAGCGTGTAGTGGAGCGCCCAGATGAACCGGCCCGACGCGCCGAAGGGCGCCAGCACCGGCAGCAGCGCCTGGGTCAGGCCCCGCATCGACAGCACCTTGTGTCCCGCCACCCGCACCACCGTGGAGAGGGCCAGCAGCGTCAGGGCAAGCACCACGAGCCCCAGCGGCCACCGGGCCCTCAGCTCCTCCTTCACTCGCGGCCACCAGCGCGCGGGCCGGAGGAGCAGCACGGCGGCGAGCGCGAGCACCCCCGTGCCGAGATAGCCGAAGCCCTCGTACTGCCCCGGAGACACGGGCAGGTCCGGCATCAGCTTCGAGGTGTGCATGGGATTGAAGAGGGTGAGCACGTCCGCGCTGAAGTCGCCGAAGCTCAGGCTCGTCGCTGGCGACACGCCCTGGCCCACGAAGCCGAGCAGGATGAAGAGTGCTCCCACGACAGCGAGCACGCCCGCGAGCGCCGTGGCTCCGGCGCGCCAGGACAGCAGTCGCTCCCGCCACACCAACGAGACGACCAGCCCCAGCGTGAGGGCGAGGACCATGGCCTCCAGGTACGGGTGCACACCCGCGGCGAGCACCGCGAGCACCAGCGCCCCTCCCACATCCCTCCAGGCAGCTCGGAGGTCCGCGCGGGGGCGCAGGTTCAGCCACAGCATCCCCAGCAGCAGCCACTGCGCGCAGAGCGCGTCATGGCCGCTCCGGTAATACAGCACGGGGGCCATGATGAAGAGGGCCGCCCCCAGCAGGCGCTGCGACGGACGGGGCGTGAGGAGCTCCAGGAGCTTCACGCCCATCCACCCCTGGAGCGCGAAGCACAGCGCGAACCAGGGGCCGATGAACTGAAAGTCCCGGGGCAGCCAGCGCGAGAAGGGCTTCAGCGCCACCGACATCCAGGGCGTCGAGTCGGTGAAGCCCACGGTCGTGGAGCTCGGGTACGCGAGCGAGGGAACGCGCCCCAGCGGGAAGCCCCACGGCGCGTTCCGGAAGTGGAGCCAGCCGAGGACGCTCTTGGCCTGGTCGCCTACGCCCACGCAGTCGAGGTTCGTCGGGTCGAGCGCCGCCGCGCCGCCCAGCGCCAGGAACCAGAGGACGCCGAGCCCCGCGCCCAGCCACGGCCCCCAGCGCTCCCACGGGCTCACTGACGTGTTCTCGATGACGACGGCGGAGGATGACAACGCTCGCGGCTCCCACGCATCCCTCGTGCGCCATGCGTGGCCACCGGACGGGCTCGGGATGCTCGCGCGCCATAACACGCGCGGCCCATGTCGTCGAAGCTCCTCCGAGTCGTCGCGGCCCCAGCGAGGGTTTTCCCTCGGGCTGTTTCCCGCATTGCCTCACGGAGGGAATCGGAGGGACCGGGCGTCTCACGGCGTGGACGGCGACGGACGTGAAACCGGCGCTGGCCTCGTCTCGCGGTCGGTGGGACCTGCCTCCCCGTTCCGGTGGGCCTTCCAGGCCTGGACATCCCCGCGCGCGGCACATGCGTTGCTGGATGCGCCGCCCGGGAGCGATGGCCGCTCCCGGGTGCTGCCTTCGGGCAGTGAAGCGAGGTCTCCGATGAGCCAGTGGAAAGCAGGCCTTGTGGCGGCGGTGATGTCGGGCGTGTTGGGCGTGGGCTGTGGCGGCGACGCACCGGTGGAGGCATCCACGGACGAGAGCGCCGTCGACCGCTACCTCACCCAGACGGAGGAGCAGGAGTGGGGGCAATGCGGGAAGAAGATCTGCTACGAGCCCATCGAGCGCGAGAAGAACATCACCCACATCTTCCTCGACTTCGGCGACTGCCGCGTGAAGGACTTCCGCGTGTTCCTCGTGACGGAGCATCGCGGCTGGGAGGAGGTGACGGACCGCCTCAAGACGCAGGGCGGGCCGTGCCAGGAGCTCAACGCGGACTACCGCTTCGAGGTGCAGGGGCCGGACAAGAAGGCGAAGGTGTGCATCCTCTTCGAGGACTACGTCCCGAAGCACGTGCGCATTGGCGCGAAGGCCGCGAACGACTGCAGCTATGAGCCGTTGCCCGATAGCCTCCAGGGGAGCTGGAAGAACGAGTGCAAGAAGTGCAAGTAGGGCGGCGCGTCTGGTCGTGAGGCTCCCGGGCCCCTCCTTCGTGCGGGAGGGGCCCTCGGTGTCGGCGCTTCAGGCGCGGTCCGTGCCGACGGAGCCGAGGCCCTCGCCCGCGCGGATGAACAGGTCCTGCGCGAGCCGCTCGCTGAAGCCGAGCAGGAAGCTCACGGACATGTGGAGGTAGAGGGCCGACTCCGCTGTCGCGGGCTGGAGGGGGATGACACCGGACTTCATCAGCGCGAAGCCGAAGATGGCGCAGTACATGCCGACCAGCGGCTTGAAGAAGCCCTGCATCAGCATGGACACGCGGCTGGCGCCGCGCAGCTTCTCGAAGTCGCTGAGCCGCATGAGGATGCTCACCGCGCCGCCGACGGCACCGCACAGGCCCACGAGCAGGAGCGTGCGCGCGGGGAGGCCGAGGAACACCGTCGTCTCGGTGGTGAAGAACTGGTGCACGACGGTGGCGAGGGCGTGGCTGCACAGCAACAGCAGGCCCAGCCCGAGCACCACCTGCATGGACGGCGAGCTGGAGCGGAGGATGGGCAGCGGCCGCAGCGGGTAGAGGCGGTCCGCGAGCGCGGAGGCGATGCGCAGGCGCGTGCTCTTCGCGAAGGAGACGTTGGGCTTGTCCCCGAGCAGCGCGGTGAGGCACAGGTCCAGCGTCTCCACGGCGGGGGCTCCGAGCTCCGGAGCGGCCTTGCCTCGCAAGATGAGGATGCGTGAGAGCTCGGACTGGACGTCCGGCTCGAGCGGCTGCGCGAGGCGCTGGCGGAGCTGCGTGGCCAGCGGCTCGGGGAGAGGCGGGGCCTCCTGCATCGTGGGCGCCGTGGGGGCGAAGGGCAGGGGCTCGAGCGTGGCCGCGGTGTCGGGGCTGCTGCGCGGCGCGAGCCTCCAGGCCGGGGCGGTGATGGCCGTGCTCGGTGTGGCGCTGACGGCAGCAGCCGGGGCGGTGATGGCCGTGTTCGCCGAGGGGGCTACCCCGGGTGCGCTGATGGCAAGGGCCGGCGCGGCACTGGGCGGGCTCGCCACGAGCGCGGGAGCCACCATCGCGGGCGCCGCCGTGAGCGCTGGCACCGCGGCCGGCGGACTCGCGGCAATGGGGGCGGAGTCGCTCCGAGGCAGCAGGGCCTGCTGCTTCCTCAGCGCGTCCATCGTGGCCGTGTCGAACTCGGCGGTGATGGGGAGCTGCTGCTGCGCCTGGAACTTCTTCAGGGCCGCCTTCGTATGAGAGCCCAACGCGCCATCCGGAGTCCCCGGCTCGAAGCCGAGGAACATCAGCCGCACCTGTCCCTCGCGCACGCTCAGGTCGGGCGCGGCCTGCGTGGACAGCTTCAGATACGCCTGGGCCAGCTTCTTGTCGTACTGGTTCTTCTCGTACGCCGGGCCGTTGTAGCCCTTCGCGAAGCTCGCCCAGTCGTGGTCCTTCAGCGCCTTCACCAGCCCGTTCTTCTCGATGAACGCCGCGAGCGCGCCGAGCTGCTCGTCCTCCGACGCCATCATCCGCTCGACGAACTGCTCGACGGTGCCGTAGCCCAGGTCCACGGCGTGGAAACCCATCACCTGGCCCAGGCCCCACGAAGCGCTGCTCAGCGCCGCGGACGCGTCCAGCGCCAGTGCCTTCTCCAGCCGCTCGTACTCCGCCACCCCGCCCGCGTAGCCGCCGGCCTTCGGGTTGCTGATGTCCGGCGCCTGCGCGTCGAAACGGCCCTTCGTCCGCTTACTGAAGATGTGGCGCTCGAAGAGGATTGCGGGGCGGCGGTCCGCGAAGTAGCCGCAGCCGCGCGTCTCCACCTGGAGCACCGTCCACAGCTCCGCGGGGTGGACGGACAGCCGACTGGCACCAGCGTCGATGCCCTGGGGTGTGAGTGGAGTCGCGGCTCCCGTGAAGCGGTTCGTGGCATACCTCGCGGCGGGGGTGGGTGCCGGAGAGCGTAGGCGCCCGCGCTCCGCGAGGACCATCCCCCCTCTCCGCGGCCCTGCTCGCCTCCCTGGCTTTTCATTCCAAGGCCATCCCACTCCAGGAGTGAAATGTCGTACACCCTCCTGGAGGGCCGGCAAGGAAGTAGGCCTCGACCCAGGGCGTCGCTATGGTCAACGTCGTCGGGACCCGCACCGAGGAGCCATGAACTTCGTCTTCATCTCCCCCCAATTCCCGCCCCAGTACTTCCACTTCGTCACCGCCCTGCGCGAGCGCGGCGTGACGGTGCTGGGCATCGGCGACGCCCCCTTCGACTCGCTGCGCTCCGAGCTGCGCGACGCCTTGCGCGAGTACTTCCTCGTTCCCAATCTCCACGACGAGGACGCCCTCCTGCGCGCCGCCGGCTACCTCACGTGGAAGCACGGGCGCATCCACCGCATCGACTCGCTCAACGAGTCCTGGCTGCAGGTGGAGGCCCGCCTGCGCGAGGACTTCCACGTCCCCGGCCTCCAGCCCGCGGACATCCACCGGCTGCGCTCCAAGTCCGGCATGGCCGAGGTCTTCCACGCCGCCGGCGTGCCCCACCCGGAGCTCATCCGCGTGCGCGACGCCAGCCAGGTGAAGGCCTTCGCGGAGAAGGTGGGCTACCCGCTCGTCCTCAAGCCGGACGTGGGCGTGGGCGCGGCCCACACCTTCAAGGTGGCCAGCGACAAGGAGGTGGATGCCGCCCTGGCGCATCCGCTGCCCACGTCCTACGTGGCGCAGCCCTTCGTGCGTGGCACCATCGTCACGTACGACGGAATCGTGGACCGGCACGGCGCCATCGTCTTCAACCTCAGCCACCAGTACAGCGACGGCGGCATGGAGACGGTGCTGGAGAAGCGCGACATCTCCTTCTGGAGCCTCCAGGAGATTCCCCCAGGCCTGGACGTGCTCGGCCGCGAGGTGGTGGCCGCGTGCGGCCTGCGCGAGCGCTGGTTCCACCTGGAGTTCTTCCGCCTGCCGGATGGGAAGTTCATCGTCCTGGAGGTCAACCTCCGTCCGCCCGGCGGCTTCATCACCGACATGATGAACTACACGTGCGACATCGACGTGTACCGGCTCTGGGCGCGCGTGGTGACGGGGGACCCGGTGGCGGACTTTCGCTACACGCCGCGCTACAACGTCTGTCATAGCGCGCGCCGCAAGAGCCGCCGCTACAAACACAATCACAAACAAATCGTGGAGCGGCTGGGCAAGTCCCTGCTGCTGCACCAGGAAGACCTGCCGTCCGTCTACCACAGCCTCATGGGCGAGGAGATGTACCTCACCCGGCACGCGGACCTGGACGCCATGCACGAGGCGGTGCGCTTCATCCAGGCGACGGAGTGAGCGTCCGTCAGCGCTCCGTCCAGGTGAGCTGGTACGTGCTGCTGGGGACGCCGGGGTCCACGCGAATCCGCGTCACCTTCGGGGACTCGGCGCCGCCCACGCGGAGCATGGACTCGAAGAGGGCCTCGACGTAGCCCGGCGTGTCGAGCGCGGAGTTCATCTTCATCTCGAAGAGGTTGGGGGAGCGCTCGAGGAGCTCCACCTCCGTGTAGTTGTCCGTCGCGCGCAGCGTCAGCGGCATGCGCTGCACCAGCCGGCGCGGGCCGAGCAGCCGCATGACGCCATACACCGCTCGGCCGATGACGGTGCGCCCGTAGCCCTGCACGTGCGTGTCGGCCAGCCGCCGGAAGGCCTCCTCTCGGGGAATGCCGGGGTACGCCTCCTCGACGATGATGGACAGACAGTGGGTCCACAGCGGCACGGGGTAGGCGGGCAGGAGGGGCCGGTCCAAATCGATGCCCACCTGCCGCAGCCGCTCCTTCAGCCGGAGCGTCACCTTGCCGTGCAGTCCATGCTGGAGCAGGCCTTCCACCACCTGGACATAGACGAGCCGCTGCTCCAGCGGCACGGGCTTGCGAAGCTTCAAGTGCGGCGCCTCACCCCAGAAGCCACTGCATCGCGTGCGGCAGGCGGCGTTGCCAGTCGCGCTCGTGGTGCTCGCCTCCAGGCTCCAGCACCAGCGACACTTCGTGAGCGGCATAGCCGGCGCGCTGCAGGTGCTCATAGAAGGCACGCGTGGCCTCGCCGTAGTTGAGAGGGACTCCGTCGGTGTGGATGTACTCCTGCTCGCCGGCGTCCAGGTAGATGCGCGTCCAACTGCGGCGGTGGATGGACCACTCCTCGAAGAGGCGGCCCTGGCTCCACATGACGGTGGGGGACAGCGCGCCGATGCGGCCGAAGACATCCGGGTAGCGGCAGCCGAGGTAGAGCGAGATGAGCCCGCCGAGCGACGAGCCCATGGCGCCGGTCCACTCGGCCTCGGGGCGCGTGCGGTAGGTGCGGTCCACCAGCGGCTTGAGGTGCTCCACGAGGAAGCGGCCGTAGGCCTCGCCGCGGGCCTTCACGTTGCCGCGCGGCTCGTCCCAGGGGGAGTACTCCTGGACGCGTCCGGCGCCCGAGTCCACGGCGACGATGATCCACGGCTCCATGCGGCCCGTGCCCACGCCCTGCTCCAGGGCGAGGTTGGCGCACCACGTCTCGAAGCGGGCCGACTCCGGGTGGGCGAAGACGTTCTGCCCGTCGTGCATGTAGAGCACGGGGAAGCGGTGATGCGGCAGCGCGTCGTAGGCGTCGGGTGTGTAGACGCGCACGGTGCGGGCGAAGCCCTCCTGGGGGGAGGGGAAGTCTCGGACGATGTGGACGTATCCCATTGGAGCGGAGCGAGAGCATACATGGTCGGGGCGACACACTTCCGCCCCAGGGGTGGCGTGAGGCGTTCCCGGGTACACAGGTGTGCGAGCGCGCTCGGCTGGTGGCCTGGGAAGCTGGCCCCGGGTCTGCACTGGGGGCCACGGGACAACGAGCGTCGGGCCCTCCTGCTATTCCGTGTTAATGAATGGCAGGGCGCCGAGTGGAGTCTCTTGGATGCTGATGGAACTGGAGCGAATGCACCTGGCGGCACTGCTGCTGACCACCGAGTCAGACCTGCGTCAGGCATTGGCCGCGCTGGATGGGAGTGAGGAATCACGGCAGCGCCATGCGGCCGCCCAGGCGCGCGCGGTGGCCGCGCAGTCGATTGCCGAGGAGTTGTTGCTGGAGGACCCCCAGGCCGCTCGGGCCTGAGGCGTGTCTCTTTACTGGACGCCGGAGTCCCTGACGCGGACGGTGTGAGGGATTGGGGCCGCTGTAGGGAACGGTGGCTTCGGATGTGCAGTGGGGCGCGGCGTGCGTCGCGTTCTCTGGGTGGGGGTGTTGGGGTGGTGGCTGGGCTTCGCGGTACCGGCGCGGGCGGCGCCGTATGAGGTGGAGCCGGAGGCCGCGGGCGAATTGGATTTGCTCGCGCTGGCGGAGGAGGGGGCCATCTCGGCGGAGACGCTCGCGGCGCTCCTGGCGCTGCGGCGGGCCGGAGTGGACCCGAGGCTCGCGTCGCGGGCCACGCTGTATGGACTGCCCGGGCTGACGTACGCGGAGGTGGATGCGCTGCTGCGGCGGCACGGCGGGTCTCCTCCGTCGGAGTCGGTCCTCACGGAAGAAGAGGAGCGAAGGCTCGCGTCATTCCTCGTGAGGCGTGAGCCTGGACGACTCACCGGTGATGCGCGGCTGCTGATGGCGTTCGCCGCGTCGGACTCGTTGCTACCTCCCGCCGCATTGCAGGTCCGCGCGGCGGGACTCGCGGGGCTGAGGACGGGCGTGTTGCTCTCGCTCGCGCGCCGCCGTCTGGGTGGGCTCCGGCGGGATGCGAGCCGGCGCGCGCTCGTCGTGGATGCTCCCGGTACGGCGGTGCTGCTGCCGAAGTTCTACGCGCAGTGGACGGGCGAGCGTGCTTCGGTGCTGGCGGGCACGTACCGCTTGGGCTTCGGTCAGCGCCTCACGCTGGACAGCACGTCGCTGCCGTCACCGGAGGGCTTCCTCCCCGACGATGGCGTGCGCCCGCCTGGGGCACTGGAGCGCGAGTGTCTCGTCGGCGGCACGGGATGCGAGCCCGAGGAGCGCCTGTCCGACGTCACTCCCGACTTCGCCTGGGATGAGGGCTTTCGTGGCGTCGCGGGCACCGTGCGTGGTCCGGTGGGCACGGGCGCGGAGCTGTCGCTCACGGGCTTCGGCTCGTATCAGCGCCGCTCGCTTCAGCGGAGCGCGGTGCTGGACCGCTCCGCGTGCGTGGACTCGCGCGCTTCCTGCCGTGCTCCGGAGGTGCTGGTGCCGTTGTCGGGCTCCCACGTGGAGAAGCTCACCGCGCGCACCCTGCCGGGCGTCTTCAGCGAATGGGCGGGTGGAGGCAACGCGACGCTGTCCCTGTCCCCGCGTGTGCATGTCGGGCTGACAGGCTGGGCCTCCCGGCCGGCGTGGTCCCTGGAGGGAGCGAAGCTCGACTTCCAGCCGAGCGCCCGCTACCCGGCGGGAGGAGGCTTCGGCGCGTTCGGTCTCGATGCGGCCTGGGGCCGTGGAGCGGTGGACCTCTTCTTCGAGGGGACGCGCAGCTTCGATGGCGCACCGGATGGCGGCGGAGGCTTCGCCGCGCTTCAGCGCACCGTGGTCTCCGGCAATCGGCGCGAGCTGGAGGTGGCGCTGCGCTACTACGGGCGGGAGTTCGCCAATCCGTACAGCGGCGCGCCCTCGGGGCCGGATGCGCTGGAGGGCCTGCGCGTGCGCAACGAGCTGGGGGCTCGTGTGCGCTACCTCCAGCGGGAAGAGCGTGTCTGGCGGGTACGGGGACAGGTGGATGCGTGGACGCTGCCGGCCGACGGCGCGGAGCCGGGAACGGCGGGCGCGATGAACGTGCGTGCCTCCGCCCGGGCGGACTGGCTCGAGTGGCCGCGGTTCCAGCCGTCGCTCCAGGTGGAGCTGCGTGACTCGGGAGCTGGTGCCTGCTCCAAGGACCCAGGGACGGACTCCGAGGATGGAACGACTTCCTGCTCACGAGGACGCCAAGGCGTCATCGCGCGAGTGCGGTCCGAGCTCACCGAGGGCGTGACGGTGGCGGTGCAGTACGGGCATGCGCGGGTGGTGGAGCCCGAGGCCGAGGGGCCCCGGTATGACGGACAGGCCGTGCTCGACGTGCGGCTCATTCCCGCGGAGTCCGTGAAGCTGGGTGGACGCGTGGTGTGGAAGGACGAGGACCTCTCCGAGCGCAGCCGGCTCCGGCAGGAGCTGCGCGCCGCCGTGGACGCGAGCTGGGCCTCGAGTGTGGTGACGGCCCGGGCCCGGTACGCGTGGGTGCTCGACCTGAAGGACGCGCGCACGGCCCGCGTGCCGCCGGACCCGCCGCGCCACCTCTTCCAACTGGAGCTGGAGACGCGGTTCTGACATCGAAAGTGAGGGTTGCCGACATGAGGGGATGGGGAGTGGGGCTGGCAGGATGGGTGTTGCTCGGCGCATGGGCGTGTGGAGGGGCGGCCCTGGACGACAGCGTGGACGAGGCGTGCGCCGGGACGTTGGCCGGGGACCTCGTCATCACCGAGTACCTGAATGACCCCGTGGGGACGGACACCGGGCAGGAGTACGTCGAGCTGCACAATCCCACGCGAGCCACCGTGGACCTGCATGGGCTGACGCTCTATGCGGCCCGCACGGATGGCTCGCAGGAGCGGGCCTACCTCTTCACCAGCAATGTGCCGGTGACCGCCGGGGGCTACCTCGTGCTCGGAGACGTGCGTGAGGGCCCGCTGCCCGCGCACGTGGACCATGCGTACGGAGAGGCGCTCGGGGCACTGGGCAACTCGGGTGGGAAGCTGGGAGTGAGGTGCGGCGAGCGGGTCGTCGACGAGGTGCAGCTCACCGCGCCCACGAGGAGCGGAGTGGCCCGCATCTACGATGGCCGGCTCGTGCCCGACTCGGCGGGGAACGATGACCCCGCGCGCTGGTGTGACGGAGCGGGTGCGGAGGATGCGGGGCCTGGGCGGGGGAGTCCGGGAGCGGCGAATGCGCCCTGTGGCTCGACGTTGCCTTCGGATGCCTCGACAGGGGACGCGGGCGTCGTGGAGTCCTGTGTCCCGGCGGGAGCTTCCGCCACGAGGCCCGTGGTGCGGCCGCGTGAGGGGGACCTGGTCATCACCGAGGTGATGGCCAATCCGCGCGGCGACGACACGCTGGGCGAGTGGGTGGAGGTGATGGCCACCGTCCCCGTGGACCTGAATGGACTGACGGTGGGCACGGACTCGTTGGGGACGAAGGTGGAGGGAAAGGCGTGCCTGTCGCTCGCAGCCGGGGCGCGCGCGGTGCTGGCGCGTCGCGCGGACGCGGTGCTCAACGGTGGGTTGCCCGCGCCTCTGGCCACGTTCGGCGTGGACCTGCGCAACTCGGGTGGCGTGGTGATGGTGAGGGCGGGAGACGTGGTCATCGACGCCGCCGTGTACGGCCCCGCGGATGAGGGCGTGGCCACGCAGGTGTCCGCGCCCCTGGCGGATGCGCGGCGCAATGACTCACAGGACGCGTGGTGCCAGGCCACGGAGGTCTACGGGACTCGCGGCAACCTGGGGACGCCGGGCCGGCTGAATCGCGTGTGTACCGTGGGAAGTGGCGCGGATGGCGGAGTCCCGGACGCGGGTGCGCCGGACGCGGGTGCGCCGGACGCGGGTGCGCCGGACGCGGGCCGTGCGGATGCGGGCTCGCCGGACGCGGGCCGTGCGGATGCGGGCTCGCCGGACGCAGGCAGGCCCGATGCGGGGACCACGGATGGAGGCACTCCGGACGCGGGCAACCCGGTGAACGGCTGCATCGACCGGCCGACCGGGAAGGTCCGAGCCCCGAGGGTTCCAGACGCTGGCTCGCTGGTCCTCACCGAATACATGGCGGACCCGAGCGCCGTGGCGGACGCGACGGGCGAGTGGGTCGAGGTGCTCGCGTTGAAGGACGTGGACCTCAACGGCGTCAGTCTCTCCAACGAGAGCGGGAGCAGCACGGTGTTCACCTCGACGCTGTGTCTGTCATTGAAGGCCGGTGGCCGTGCCGTCATCGCTCGCAGTGAGGGCACGTCGGTCAACGGCGGACTGCCCTCGGTGCTCGGCACGTTCTCCTTCAACCTCGCGAACAGCGCGGGCACCCGCATGCTCCGGCTCTCCGTGGAGGGACGGCTGCTGGACGCGGTGACGTGGACGACGGCGGCGGTGCCGGGCGTGTCCTCGCAGGTGGACCCGACGCGGAGCGACCCCACGCGGAATGACCTCTCGGGGAGCTTCTGTCCCGCACCCACGGGAGTCCGCTACGGCCTCGGAGACCGGGGCACTCCGGGCATGGAGAACCGTTCATGCGCGCTGTGAGCCGGTGGGCGTGTCATGCGGTGCTGGCCGCCATGCTCCTGTCCTGCGGAGGAGAAACGGCTTCTCCGTGCGGACCCACCACGGCCCGGGTGGAGGAGGTCATCGACGGAGACACGCTCCTCCTCGAAGGTGGCGAGCGCGTCCGTTACCTGCTGGTCGACACCCCGGAGAGCACCGGAGGGTCGCGGGACTGCTTCGGCTCGGAGGCCCACGCCTTCAATCGCGGACTCGTCGAGGGACGCCAGGTGACGCTGGCGTACGGCGAGGCGTGCACGGACCGTTTCGGCCGGCTGCTCGCATACGTGTCGGTGGACGGGCGCGAGGTGAACACGCTCCTGGTGGAGCGGGGCCACGCCTGTGTGCTGCACGTGCCGCCCGCGGGCAGCGCGCGGCGCTCCGAGTTCGAGGCGCTGGAGGCGGAGGCCCGGCGGGAGAGGAGGGGCATCTGGGGCGCCTGCTCGCCAGTGCCCTGTCAGCGGTGAGCGTGCTCCCATCAAGAGGAGGCGTACCCGTGGCCGTCTCCTGTGCGGGCCATCACCCGGCTCCGTCGGCGGGGCGAAGAGCCCCCATCTCTCCCGGGCGGTATCCAAATTGTGACAGCCATGCCCAATCCTCATCGCTTCGGGCTGCACACCTTCACTGGAGGGGAGGCGCTTGCATGAACCCCTGCCCGACACCGCCCTGCCTCCTCCCCGACGTGCTGGAGGCCCGGAGGCAGGACATCCTCCAGCGCTGGGAGGCGCTCGTCGGCGAGGTGCTGGGAAAGCGGTCGCCCACCCGCGAGGCGCGGATGCTCGGCGCGCCTGGCCTGGTGGACGCGCTGGTGGACGTGTTGCGTGGGCCGCACGTGACGCTCGACCTGGAGAGGGCCCGGGCCTCTGGTGGCCGGCTCGGCCTGGAGCGCCACGCGGCGGGCGTGGACGCGGGCACGCTGGTTCGCGAGTACGGCCTGCTGCGCGACGCCATCCTCGAGGTGCTGGACGAAGCGGGTTGGAGGCCGGAGTTGGCCGCGCTGCGCATGCTCAATCACGCGCTCGACGAGGGGCTCGCGGAAGCGGTGGCGCAGCATGGCCGCGAGCACGAGCGCGGTCTGCGGGCCAACGAGGCGACGCTGCTCGGCATCCTCGACCATGCGCCGGCCGACATCTACGCCAAGGACACGCGAGGCCGCTACCTCTTCATCAACCGCACCTTCGGGAAGTCGCTCGGCAGGAGTCGGGATGAAGTGGTGGGCCACACGGACCAGGAGATGCTGCCCCCCGACATGGCGGAGGTCTGCGAGCTCAGCGACCGGCAGGTGCTCACCAGCAGCCAGCCCATCGTCACCGACGAAGTGATTCTCCATCCGGATGGGCCCCACATCTACCAGTCGGTCAAGTTCCCGCTGCCGGACGAGATGGGCGGCGTGGCGGCCATCTGCGGCATCTCCACGGACATCACCGAGACGCGGCGCGCCGAGCGCGAGCGCGACGAGGCCCGCGAGCACCTGCGCCGCATCGTCACGCAGCTCCCCATCATCATCTGGTCCACGGACGAGAAGGGCATCATCACCCTCTGCGAGGGCGAGGGGCTGCGGGGCACCGGGGTGGACGCCCACCAGCTCGTGGGCCGCTCCACCTTCGAGGTCTACTCGGACCGGCCGGACCTCATCGAGGCCGCCCACCGCGCGCAGGCCGGCGAGGACTTCGTCATGGAGATGGAGATGGGCGGCTCCTGGTTCCTGGTGCGCATCTCCCCGGTGGTGGACGCCAACGGCAGGGTGGTGAGCGTGGCGGGCGTGTCGCTGGACATCACGGAGCGCCACCGCGCGCAGGATGTGCTCGCCCAGTCGGAGATGCGCTACCGGCTGGCCACCCTGGCCACCAGCGACGTCATCTACGACTGGGAGCTGGACACCGGCCATATCGAGTGGAGCGAGCTGGCCGTCCAGCAGTTCCGCCTGATGCCCCACCAACCGCCGCTGGACATCGAGGAATGGACGCGGCGCATCCACCCCGACGACCGCGTGCGGGTGAGCCACGACATGCAGGTCCTCATCGAGGAGGACGGCAGTCACTGGTCGGACGAGTACCGTTTCCTGCGCGGGGACGGGACATGGGCCTTCATCGCGGACCGGGGACAGGTGGTCCGCGACGGCTCGGGCCGCGCGGTGCGCATGGTGGGCGCCATGCAGGACATCAGCGAGCGCAAGGCCGCGGAGTTGGAGGCGAAGCGGCGGGCGGAGTTCGAGCAGTTGCTCATCGGCATCGTCGGCCACGATTTGCGCAACCCCATCTCCGCCATCACCATGGCCGCCACCACGCTGTTGCGCAGCGAGGACCTGGACGAGCGGCAGCGCAAGGCCGTTGGCCGCATCCACTCCAGCGCCGAGCGCGCCACGCGCATGCTGCGCGACGTGCTGGACTTCACCCAGGCCCGGCTGGGGGGCGGCATCCCCATGCAGCCCCGGCTGTTCGACTTGCACGAGCTGACCCGGCAGGTGGTGGACGAGGTGCAGTTCGCCAATCCGGAGCGGCGGCTGGTCATCGAGTGCACCGGCGACGGCCGGGGCCAGTGGGACGCGGACCGGCTGGCGCAGGTCATCACCAACCTGGTGAACAACGCCATCCACCACAGCGAGGAGCAGGGGCCGGTGCGGGTGCGCACGCATGGCACGCGCGCGACGGTGGCGCTCGCGGTCCACAACCTGGGGCCGGCCATTCCACCGGAATTGCGCACGCGCCTGTTCGAGCCGATGAAGCGCGCCGAGCGCAAGGACGCGCGCGACAGCCGGGGCCTGGGGCTGGGCCTGTTCATCGTGAAGCACATCGTGGACGCGCATGGCGGCATGTTGCGCGTCCGCTCCTGTCCCCGGGAGGGCACCACCTTCATGGTGCGCCTGCCGCGCCTGCTCGGGAGGGAGGCTCCGGCACGCGAGCGCCTAGCGGACATGCCGCGACAGCCGGGCCCCCAGCGCCACGAGGATGGGCGCGACGCCGGACAGCAGCATGGCCACCTGTGAGCCGGCGGTGTCCAGCAGCACCGCCGCCGCCGCGCTGCCCGCGCCGATGCCCAGCGCCCAGCTCGCGTTGAAGAGCGCGAAGCCCTCCGCGTGCCGGTCCACGGGCAGCCGCCGCTGCAGCAGCGAGATGTAGAGCGCGGACTGCGGCGCGAGGAAGAAGCCACCCGCCGCGAGCCACAGGGCGATGCCCCAGGAGCTCTCCATGAGCCCGGTGGGCATCAGCATGGCCCCCCACACCGCGAGGAAGAAGAGCCCGCGCCGCAGGGCCGCCGCGTCCGAGCCGGGCGTCCGCGTCTGCGCCGCGAGCAGCCCGCCCACCGCGCTGGTGGCGGACAGGAGCGCCGCCATGAGGCCCCACGCCTCCGCGCGAGCGCCCACCTGCTCCAGGCGCGGAGGAATGGCCGCGTCCACCAGGCCCCAGCTCACCCCGTTGGAGATGACGCCGAGGTAGATGAGGGCCGGGATGCCGGTTCGGAAGGGGGCCAGCGACACGCGCTCGCCAGGGGCGGTGGAGGACGGAGGCGGCTCGCGCCGTGGCAGCCGGCGGTTGAGGAACGCGCCGCCCGCGTTGCACACCGCCAGCGTGACGAGGGCCAGCGCGGGGTGTGCCAGCGCGAGCGCGCCCACCAGCGGCGGGCCCAGCACCCACTGCACCTCGATGAGCACCGCGTCGATGGAGAAGGCGGGCTCCAAGAGGCGCGGCGGCAGGAGCGCGGGCATCAACGCGCGGTACGCGCCGAACACGCCCGCGGGCACCACGCCCAGCGCCAGCGACAGACCCAGCAGCAGCAACAGCGGCGCCCGCGCGACACAGCACGCCGCCAGCGCGAGGCACAGCGCGGAGGTGATGAGCAGCGGCTCTCGCATGCCGTCGGGCAGCAGCCGCCGGTCCATGGCGCGTCCCCGGAAGGGCGCGGCCGCGGCGGCCCCGAAGGCGTAGGCGCTCGCCATCCACGCGCCGGACGCGTACGAGCCCGTGGCCGCCTCGCCCGCGAGCAGCAGGGCGAAGGCGGCCATCGTCCCGCTGAGTCGCACCACGGATGAGGCCGCCACCCACCGCCGCCAGCCCGCGTCGGACCAGAGCGCGCGCTGTGTGCCCTGGTGCTCCCCGAGCGTTCCCGCCTGTTCCGACATGCGGCTCTCTAACTAGCGTGAAAGCGCCCCGCGCGCCCGCGCTTCGGAAGCCTGTCGACGGACGTGGAGGCCAGGGAGCGTGTCCCCCCTTGCTCCCCAGGGCCTGCCCGGTTAGCACGGGGGCAACGTGGTGCATTTCCCGTGGAGTGGAACATGAAGAAGGTCCTCATCGGCGTCGGCGTGGGTTGCGGTCTCCTCCTCTTGATAGGCGTGGGCGCCGCGGTGGGGCTCTTCATGCTGGGGAAGAAGACGTTGGGGAGCGGCTTCGAGGCCGGTCAGAAGATTGCGGCCCAGGCGCAGGAGCTTCAGGAGCTCAACCGGGCCAGCGCCTTCCAGGCGCCTCCGGAGGGTGAGGTGCTCGCGCTCGACGCGAAGCGGCTGGAGACCTACTTCGCCGTGCGTCAGGCGGCGCTGCCCGTGTTCAAGGAGATGGAGGCGAAGTCGGAGGCCTTCGAGAAGGAGCACGGCGGCGAGGACGCGAAGAAGAAGCCTGACCTCGGCGCGGCCATGGCGGCCGCCAACCTGATGATGTCCATGACGACGGACGTGCGCGCGGCCTACATCGAGGCCCTCAAGAAGCACGGCATGTCCCCCGCCGAGTTCCACGCCATCACCACCACCGTCTACACCTCGCTGATGACCGAGGGCCTGGAGCAGGCACAGAACGCGATGAAGCAGGGCCGCGAGGCCATGGAGAAGCAGCTCGCGGAGCTGGACAAGAAGCTGGAGGGGGACTCGCTCTCCGACGAGGAGCGCACGCAGCAAGAGGAGGCGCGCACCCACCTGCAGGACGCCATCGAGGCGATGAAGAAGAACGAGGCCAGCCCGGGGCAGGATGGCCTGTCCGAGGAGGGAAGGAAGGTCGCGGCCGCCAACGTGGTGCTGCTGAAGCGGTACGAGACGCAGGTGCAGACGATGGCCAGCTCCGCCTTCGACGCCTTCCTCCTCGGCGACTCCGCCCCCACCGTGGAGGTCGGCGAAGACTCGCAGGACGAGGACGACTGACCTCCCGGTACCGGATGCTCCGGCTCAGGCCTCCGCCTCGGTGGGGCGCCTGGGCTCGCGGCGCTGCTGCTCCACGCCGCGCGTCTGCCGCCGCCGGGCGCGCAGGCTGGCCCACACCGCCGCGCCGATGAGCGCGGCGATGATGCCCACGGACAAGAGCGGCGACACGTGGAGCCACGGCTCCAGCACCATCTTCAGCCCCGCGAAGGCCAGCACCCCGGCCAGTCCATGGTGCAGGTAGCGGAGCTGCCCCACCGCGCCGGACAGCAGCAGGTACAGCGCGCGCAGGCCGAGGATGGCGAAGGCGTTGGAGCTGTAGAGGATGAAGGTGTCCTGCGTCACCGCGAAGGCGGCGGGCACCGAGTCCACGGCGAAGAGGATGTCCGTCAGCTCCAGCCCCATCAGCGCCAGCAGCAGCGGCGTGGCCACGCGCCGGCCGTCCGCGAGCCGCACGAAGAACTTCTTGTCGTGCACCTCCTCCGTCACCGGCAGCCGGTGCGCGAGCCACCGCACCGCCCTGTTCTCCTGCTGCTGGGACGGGTCCTCGCGGAACACGCGCCAGGCGGTGACGAGGAGGATGGCGCCGAAGACGTAGGCCACCCAACTCCACCGCTCCAGCGCCGCCGCGCCCAGGAAGATGAAGAGGGCACGGAAGACGAGCGCGCCAAAAATGCCCAGGAACAGCACGTTGTGCTGGGCGCGCGCGGGGAGGGCCAGGCTGCGGAAGATGACCAGGAAGACGAAGACGTTGTCGAGGCTGAGGCTCTTCTCGATGAAGTAGGCGGCGAGGTACTCGTGCGCGGCCTGCGTGCCGAGGACGCGCCACACGAGCACGTTGAAGAGCAACCCCGCGGAGACCCACACCCCGCTCCAGACGATGGCGGCACGGTGGGACTCGCCGTGGCGGCCCCGGTGGGCCACCAGGTCCACGGCGATGAGCGACAGCACCACCGCCCAGAAGACCACCCATATCCATGTGGGAAAGGGGTGCATGGCTCCGTCCAACCTATGCATCTCTCCGGGCGGCCAGCCTCCAGCGCTCCCTTCCCGGGTAGGAAGTGGTGGGGTCGAAGCCAACCCGGCCCCGGGACAGACGGGCGTCCAACACCCATGACGGGCTGCGTAAAGACAGACACGGGCAGGCGGGCGCATGCCCGCACACTCTCTTCACGAGCATCCGTGCGTCAGATGTGACAGCCTCGGATTGCACGCCGTCCATGTGGGCCGCGTGGACCCCAGACCAACATCGCGCGCGGGGGAGGGGTGCGCTGAAGCCAGGAAGTGACGAAGGGAACGAGATGAACAAGGTCATCTTCGCCTGTGTGCACAATGCCGGCCGTTCGCAGATGGCGGCGGCGTTCTTCAACGTAATGGCGGACCCGGACAAGGCGCGCGCCGTGTCCGCGGGGACGCAGCCCGGGGAGCAGGTGCACCCGGAAGTGCGGGAGACGATGCGCGAAATCGGCATCGACCTGGGCGAGGCGAAGCCCCGGCTGCTCACCGACGCGCTGGCGCAGGACGCGCACTGGCTCATCACCATGGGCTGCGGCGACGCGTGCCCCCACGTGAAGGGCCTCAAGCGCGAGGACTGGCCCCTGGAGGACCCGAAGGGCCGCTCCATTCAGCAGGTGGAGCGCATCCGCGACGAGGTGGCCGCGCGCGTGGCGGACCTGCTCGAGCGCGAGGGCTGGATGCGCGCCGGGTAGCGCGCCGCTCATCGACGTAGCACGCCGCTCACCGCGTCCTCGCGCCGCTCGAAGAAGGCCCCCTGCCCGTCGTGACGGGCCTTCGTTGGAGCTGGCGCATGCTCTTCGACCGACGACAGCTCCTGGTGGGCGGTGGCCTGGCCGTGGCCGCCCTGGCGACGACGGAGGCCGCCGCGCGCGGCCCCACGCCTGAGGCTCGGACGCGCGCCGCCGCGCCCATCCGGCTCAGCGCCAATGAGAATCCCTACGGCCCGTCGCCGAAGGCCCGCCGCGCGATTCAGGCGGCGCTGGCGGACGGCAACCGCTACGCGCGCAACGCCGCGGAGCTGGAGGCGCACGTCGCCCGGCGCGAGGGACTGGCACCCGAGAACGTCATCCTCACTCCCGGCTCGCAGGCGCTGCTGTGCCTCGCGGCGCTGCACGTGCGGCAGTCCGGTGGCGACATCGTCACCTCGGAGCCGACGGCGGCGGCCCGGCCGCTGGCTGCGGATGACCACCTGTTCCTCTCGGGCGAGCGCAAGGCGCGCTTCGTCCAGGTGGGAGACCTCGCCTGTGTGTGCAGCGCGGGGGACTACTCAGGGCGGGGCACCGACCGTTCAGCGGCGGAATGGGTACGCCGGCCAGGGGAGGGGATGGACCGTCCGGGGCCGGGGCGCGACCGCTCGCCCTGGAGCGGGGCTTTTCGGAGTGGAGACGTGTGCATCTTGGGGACGTTTCGAGCTGTCTCCCGTCCGAGGTGCGCAGTCATGAGCACGTACGTTCCGCCGGATTCCACGCCCGCGCCGTCCCTGATGTCGCCGCCCGAGGCCACGCCTTCGGGTGTACCGACTTCGGTTCCCTCCCAGGAGGCATCGTCCGGGACCACGCCGCCTCCCGAGACTTCGTCCCTCGGGTCGACACCGTCGAGGACGGCCACGTCTCCGAGGAGGCCCGCGCCTCGGCCTTCGCCCTCCCGGGGGGCGTCGTCCGACCACGGTGCCCCCATCGCGTCCTACCATCAGACTTCGGCGGCCACCCCGCTGCTGCCGCAGGTCCGCGCGCCTCGCGCCACGCTGGGCGCGGCGCTGGGCCTGGGTGTCCTCGCGGAAGTCCTGCTGGACCGGCCGTTGTGGGGCGTGTCCTTCCCCATCGTGGTCGCGGCCCTGCTGGGGACGCTCGTGGCGCTCGGCGGGCGCGAGGGCTGGCAGCGTGCCCGGCCCAACGCGTGGCTCGCGGCGCCGCTGCTCGTCATCGCCGGCTTCGTCGCGGTGCGCGCGAGCCCGTGGCTCCTCGTGCTCAACGTGTTGACCTCGGCCGCGCTGCTCCTGCTGCTCACGCACTTCTGGGCGGCGGGCCGCGTGCAGCGGCTGGGCGTGCTGGACTACCCGCTGGTGGCCCTGGCCACCACCTTCCGGGGCATCCTGTATCCGCCGGCGCTCATCCGTGACTCGGTGGACCTGCGTGCCGCGCGGGAGCAGGCGCCGCGCCTGCTGCCCTTCGTGCGCGGAGTGCTCATCGCCCTGCCGGTGCTGCTCGTCTTCTATGTCCTCCTCCAGTCCGCCGACGCCGCGTTCGCCGTGGCCATGAATCGGCTGTGGGATGCGAATCTGTGGTGGCTCTTCGAGAGCGCCATCGTCCGGGGGCTCGGCATCGGCTTCTCCGCGTGTGTCGCCGCGGCGGCCCTGGGCCACGCGCTGCGCCGGCGCAGGGGCGAGGAGCGGGGCGAGGCCGAGGCCGCGCCGGCTCGTCCGCGCCTGGGGCTCACCGAGGCGCTCACGCTCATCCTCGCCGTGGACGCGCTCTTCCTCGTCTTCGCGGGCTTCCAGGTGGCGTACCTCTTCATCGGCGGCGCCTCGTCTCCCGCCGAGGGCTACACGTATGCGGAGTACGCGCGCCGGGGCTTCTTCGAGCTGCTGCTCGTGTCGATGATGACGCTGGGGCTCGTCATGGCGCTGGCCCGCTGGACGCGCCGCGAGTCCCCGCTGGCGCAGGGCGCCTTCCGCGTGGGCGCGACGCTCATGGTGGCGCTCACGGTGGTCATCCTCGCCTCGGCGGTGAAGCGCATGACGCTGTACGAGGACGCCTTCGGCTACACGCGCCTGCGCCTCTTCACGCATGTGTTCATGCTCGCGCTGGGCGCGGTGCTGACGTGGCGCGCGGTGACGCTGTGGTGGCGGCCCGAGCGCTTCGCCATCGGCGCCTTCGTCACGGCGCTGGCCGCGGTGGTCGCGGTGAATGTCGTCAACCCGGACGCGCTCATCGTCCGTCTCAACATCGCCCGCGCTACGGACTCGAGCGGCCCGGACGTGAGCTATCTCTCCGGTCTTTCCACCGACGCCGTGCCCGAGTTGGTGCGCGACACGGCCCATGCGCCCGGGTGGCAGGCGGACCTGCTGCGTCAGTACGCGGAGCGGCTGCCCGCTGGGAGCTCCTGGCCCGAGTGGAACCTCTCGCACGCGCAGGCCCGACGTGCGCTCGAGCCGGCGGGTGCCGCCAGGTGAGAGCCGAGCACCGGTCCGGTGCCCTCGGCCCGAGCCGAATGCTCAGCGCAGGTGGTAGTTGAACGGCAGTTCCACGGTGACGCGTCCGCCGAGCTCCGGCGGTGGCGGCGGGAAGGGCGCGGCGTCTCGCACGGCCTGCATCGCGGCGTCGCAGAGGACGAAGTGCGGACACTTGCCGAGCACCCCCAGGTCGAGAAGCTGCCCCCGCGCGCCCACGGAGATGCGCACCACCAGCCTGCCCTGGATGCCGGCCATGGCGGCCTGGTGCGGGTAGCGCACGTTCTCGAAGCGGTCTCGGAACATCGTCTCGAAGTACTGCTCGCGCCACGTGGCGAGCTGCTGTTCGGTGGGACGCGGAGGCGGTGCGAGCACGAGGCCCGGGTTGCTCGCGCCCAGCACGCCGCGCACGAGGCCTCCCACCACGCCGCCCGCGATGCCTCCGGGCACGCCGCTCGCCGGAGCAGAGGCCGCGACGTCGGTGCCTCCCTCCTCGACGGTATCGGGCGTGGGCGGTGGTGCTTCCTCGACGGAAGGTGTTGGCGGTTCGACAGGCTTGGGCGGGGACTGAGGGAGGGTGGGCTTCGGGAAGGGGCGTGCCCGGCGCGCCACCGTCCTTCGGGCGACGTTCGCTGGAGCGGAGGCCGTGGTGGCCGCGGGCGGCGGAGGCGGTGCCGACACGAGCCGGAGGACCAGGTCCCCCGAGTCATCCTGGGCACGACGGGCGTCGGGGTTCCCCCGCCAGACGGTGGTCAGGCCCGCGAGGGCCCCGGCGTGGAAGCCGAGCACGAGCGGCAGGAGCCACAGCGAGCGCCGCCGGTCCGGAGCCTGGCGCGAATGCGCGTGGACGACGGAGGCGAACATGGCGACATCTCTGTCGCCGGCCTTCGAGCCTGAATCCGGCATCGGTCCATCCCCCTCTCCACCTCGCGGCACCGTGCGGCCCGCCGCCACCCCGGGTGTGTTAGTGGCGGAGGTCCATGGCGTAAAGGGGGGCACGCCTCGGTGCATGTGCGCCGGTCCGCATTCTTTCCCGGTGGATGTCGGCGGGGCTTCATTGCCACGGCTTCGTGTACGATGACGGGCCGCTCAGCGGCTCGGTCGCTTGCGGAAGACGAGCGTGAGGTTGTTGCTGGGCATGTCCACCACGCGCTCGCGCTCCAGGCCATGGCGAGCGGCCTCCGCGGTGACGTCTCCGAGTTGGCGCACGCCCCAGACCGGGTTTCGCTCGCGCAGCGAGGCATCGAAGGCGAGGTTGCTCGGCGCCGTCTCGCGGCCCTCGACGAAGTAGGCGCCGTACATGACGAGGCACCCGCCCGGGACGAGCACCCGGCCCGCGCCCCGCATCAATCCCTGGCACGCGGCCCAGGGGGAGATGTGAATCATATTGATGTTGAGGATGGCGTCCGCCGAGGACACCGGCCACGTGTCGCTGCTCGCGTCGAGCGGGAGCGGTGGCAGCAGGTTGGGGAGGGACTCCTCGGCGCGCCACGCAGCGATGCTTGCGAGGGACTCGGGCTCGACGTCGGTGGGCTGCCAGGCGAGGTGGGGGAAGGCGCGGGCGAAGAAGACGGCGTGCTGACCGGTGCCGCTCGCGATTTCCAGCAACGTGCCCGAGGTGGGCAGCACTTCACGAAGGACGGCGAGCAGGGGCTCGCGGTTGCGTTCCGCGGACGGGGCATGACGCTTCATGCCCGTGGGTCTCGCACATCCTCGGTGGTGCGCGCGAGCGAGGAGGTGAGGCTCCGTTGGCGGGAGACTCAGGGGCGCGTGGTGGGAGCCGAGGTGGGGGCGCGCTGCACGGGGAAGGACGGCAGGTAGCAGGCACCCTTGTAGTCATAGGCGTCCTCGTCGCAGGGAGACTTCACGCGGGCGAGCTCGTACCAGCAGCCGCCGCGCAGCTCGATTTCGCCCTTGCGGTTGCAGGGAGGCTTGCGCTGACCGGGGAAGGGGCGGTCCGGCATGGGCAGGCTCAGCCCGGGCGGCGCGGTGAAGGAGGGGACGGGCGCGAGGATGGTGACGGGGGATGCCACTGCCGCGTCACCCACGGACACGGTGCCTCCGTCGCGGGCCTCCTGGAGCGGAGTTGCCTGCGCGTAGGGAATCTCATCCTGGGTGGGACGCAGGAACCAGCCGGTGGCCGCGGACAGCAGGGACAGGCACACCGTGGCCATCGCGAACCAGGGCCATCGTGCCGTGTCGTGTTCAGCGCGTGGCTCGGTGATTCGAGGCGTTGTGCTCTCGTTGCTGCTCGGGCCCACCGGTGTGACGACAGCATGGGGAACGGCGGAATCGATGAGCGGCAGGTCCACCTGGGGAGCATTGGGACCGGAGAGCGGCAGGTCCGCGTGAGGGCCCGCGGTTCGCATGGCCTCCTCCAGTGCAAGAGCAACAGCGGCCGCGCTGCCGTGGCCCAGGCGTTCCTCGGGCTGCTCCGCGAGCATGCGCAGGATGAGCGCGTCCAGCTCCACGGACACGGCGGGGTTGCGCAGTCGTGGCGGAACCAGTGACGTCGCGTCGTCATCCTGCACATCCATGCCATCGACGCGAGGCGGTGGCGGATATCTCCCGGTGACGAGCCGATACGCGGTGACGCCGAGGGCGAACACATCATCCGCCGGCTGCGCTTCGTAGCGGGCCGTGGGATGGCTGCGGAAGTCCCACTGGAAGCGAACGGCCTGCGGGCTGCGGTACGGCGGCGTGCCTGGAGGCAGTGGAGGCGCGGTGAGCGTGGGAGCACCGCGGATGTAGCCCGCGCCGAAGTCGGTGAGGAAGGCCTGTCCGTCGCTCACGCGCACCAGAACGTTGTCACCCTTCACGTCGCGGTGGACGGCGCTCACCGCATGCGTGGCATCCAGCGCGCGAGCCACCTGTGCGAGCAGTCGAAGCACCTGCCGCGACGTGGGGTGCTGTTCGCGTCCCCAGTCATAGAGCGGCACTCCCTCCACCCAATCCATGACGAGGAAGGGGAACGGACCCGCAGGGTGGGCCCACAGTCCCTGCGCATGAAGGCGGGGCACACCGGGGTGGTGGATATGAGAGAGCAACTCCGCCTCACGGTCGAAGCGGGGGTCCACCGGGTGTGTGGCCAGCTTGAGCGCGAAGGGCCCGAAGCCCGGGGAGTCGAGGGGCTCGACGCGGTAGACGGCGCCGTAGTTGCCTCGGCCTCTGCGCTCCAGCACTCGCCACGAGCCCACTTCCGTGCCCGGTGGAAGCGAGGCTGGCGCGAGGTCCTTCAATGCACGTCGTGTCTCCATGAGAGCCCTTGCCGGAGGAGGGCGGTCCGCTCCGCCCGTGCGCCGATACTACCTCATGGGTAAAGGATGAAGTAGCCTCCCCTTTGAGTGAGATTCAGCACGGCGCCGGGGCAACCGACCCCCTCTGCTACGCGTGTGCCCTGCGCACCCTCAGAGACCCCGTGAGATAATCCCGCCCGCGTCGGAGGCACCGCACTCCGCGCACGGGAGGTTGTGATGACGGACCGGGCCAGTCAGTTCGAGCAGCAGGGCTACCTCGTGCTTCCGGGGTTCGTCTCCGCCTCGGACTGTGACGCGCTCAAGGCCCGCGCGGAGGAACTGGTCGCCGGCTTCGAGCCGGAGACCGTCTCCATCTTCACCACCCACGAGCAGACGCGGACATCCGACGACTACTTCCTCGGCTCGGGAGACCGCATCCGCTTCTTCTTCGAGGAGAGCGCCTTCCGTCCGGACGGCTCGCTGCGGCAGGACAAGGCGCTGTCCATCAACAAGATTGGCCACGCGCTCCACGACCTGGACCCGCGCTTCGACCGGTTCTCCCGCACGCCAGCGCTGGCCTCACTGGCCGCCGAGCTGGGACTGCAGAAGCCCCTGCTCCTGCAGTCCATGTACATCTTCAAGCAGCCCCACATCGGCGGCGAGGTGAACTCGCACCAGGACTCCACGTTCCTCTACACGGAGCCGACCACCTGCCTCGGCTTCTGGTTCGCCCTGGAGGACGCGACGCTGGAGAACGGCTGCCTGTGGGCGCTGCCCGGTGGACACCACCTGGGCCTCAAGAAGCGCTTCGTCCGCGCCGAGGGCGGAGGCACTGCGTTCCGCGTCCTCGACCGCACGCCCGTGCCCGAGCAGGACATGGTGCCGCTGGAGGTGGAGAAGGGCACGCTCGTGGTGCTCCACGGCCTGCTGCCCCATCGCAGTGGGCCCAATACCTCGCCCAAGAGCCGCCACGCCTATTCGCTGCACCTCATCGACGGCACCGCGACGTACCCCGAGGACAACTGGCTGCACCGCTCACCGGCCATGCCTCCGCGCGGCTTCGTCTGACCGGCTCAGCTCCGATGCACGGTGATGTGGCGCGCGCCCCGTCTCCGCGACGGGACGCCCCGCCTCCGCGAGCACGTCGAGCAGACTGGCAATCACCCGGGCGATGGGCGTGGAGAACGAGCTCAGGGGTGACTCCATCGAGAGAACAAGAGGCGCCCAGCCTCCCTCGGCCCGCCCTCGCGGTGTCAGGCCCGTGCACGAGGCCCCGTCGGGGTGCCATTCTTCGCACGGGGGAGCACCTGCCATGTCCAGCCGCGAGCTCATCGTCCTCGGTTCCGCGAGTCAGGTGCCCACGCGCCACCGGAACCACAACGCCTACTTCCTCCGCTGGGACGAGGAGGGAATCCTGTTCGACCCCGGAGAGGGCACCCAGCGTCAGATGACGCTCGCGGGCCTGTCCGCCACGCAAATCACCCGCATCTGCGTCACGCACTTCCACGGAGACCACGCGCTCGGGCTGCCCGGCATCATCCAGCGGCTGTCGCTGGACCGCGCGAAGCACCCCGTGGAGGTCTACTACCCCGCGTCGGGGCAGGCCTTCTTCGAGCGGCTCCGCCACGCCACCATCTTCATGGACGCGGCCACCATCATCCCGCGCCCCATCTCCGGGGACGGCGTGCTCGCGGAGACGAAGGGCTTCAAGCTGTCCGCCGCGAAGCTGGAGCACGCGGTGGACACGTACGGCTTCCGGCTGGAGGAGCACGCGCGCGTGCAGCTCATCCCCACGAAGCTCGCGGAGGCCGGCATCTCCGGGCCGCTGACAGGCGAGCTGCTGCGTCGCGGCTCCGTCGAGGTGGGCGGCCGCACGGTGCGCGTGGAGGACGTGGGCGAGACGCGCTCGGGCCAGGCCTTCGCCTTCGTCATGGACACCCGGCCGTGCGACGGCGCCGCGCGGCTGGCCCGGGGCGTGGACCTGCTGGTCTGCGAGTCCACGTACCTGGACACCGAGCGCCAGGAAGCGCACGACCACTTCCACATGACGGCGCTCCAGGCCGCGGAGCTGGCTCGGGAAGCCCAGGCCCGGAGGCTGGTCCTCACGCACTTCTCCCAGCGCTACGAGGACACCGCCCCCTTCGTCGCCGAGGCGAAGCCCCTGGTGGCGGACGTGGTCGCCGTGAAGGACCTGGACCGGGTGGACGTGCCCCGGCGCTCGCGGCCGGCATGAGAATGGCCCGCCTCCCCGCCTGCTCAGCGGGCGGGCGGGGTGGGCCCTCTTCCTCCCGCCAGCCCTTGTTGCTACAACAAACGATTCCAGGTATCCCAGTTTCCACGAAACCGGAACGGACCCCTCGGGTGGGGCGCGGGAGGCCGGCAATCGTCACCTGGAGTGCGGCAGGACCCTGGACCATCGGACAAAGCGGGCGGGATTCCCATGGGGCCCTGGCCAGGGGTCGGAGGCGGGCGCCATGATGCCGGCCCTCGCCATGTCCCCTTCTTCCGTCCACTTCGCGACGTCCGCCGCCGCTTGGGCGCTGTCACCGGCCTTGGGGTTCCAGGGCGGGGGGACGGGCTCGGCGTTATCTCTGGCGTTGCCGTTCCGGGTCGGAGAAAGTCCGGCCCGGCCAACCCCTCCTTCCGGGCGAGCGAGGACCTGGGGGCGCTCTTGTATAAAGAGAGCAGCCTGCCGGGCCGCTGAACGCGGGAAGGGTGGGCTGCCTCACATCCCTGTCCGGCAGCTTGTTGTACCGGAGTGACCTGTCACACCTTCAGTGGTGGCAGGGCGGAAACCGAATTTCAAAGGAGCTTCACATCATTCGCGAACAGAGAGGTAGCCGCGGCGGGAGCCGCGACCAGAGGACCAACCGCCGTATCCGTGCTCGCGAGGTCCGCGTCGTCGGGTCCGACGGCGGGCAGCTCGGAGTCATGCCGCTCGAGGCTGCCCTCGACCTGGCTCGTACCGAGGGGCTCGACCTCGTCGAAATCAGCCCCATGGCCAGTCCACCGGTCTGCAAGATCATGGACTACGGCAAGTTCAAGTACGAGGAGAAGAAGAAGGCCGCCGAGGCGAAGCGCGCCCAGGTGACGGTCCTGCTCAAGGAAGTGAAGCTCCGTCCGAAGACGGAGGAACACGACTACGAGTTCAAGGTCCGCAACACGCGGCGCTTCATTGAGGACGGCAACAAGGCGAAGGTCGTCATCCAGTTCCGCGGGCGTGAAATCACGCACAAGGAGCAGGGCACGGCCATCCTCGACGACGTGGCGAAGGACCTGAAGGACGTGGCCGTCGTGGAGCAGCCGCCCCGCATGGAAGGGCGTCTGATGTTCATGATTCTGGCGCCCACGCCGAAGGTGGCCCAGAAGGCCCGCGAGCTGGTCCGCCAGGCCGCCGCCGCCAAGCGCGAGAAGCACGCGGAGGGCAAGCCGGGCGCCGACGAGAAGCCGGGCGCCGACGAGAAGCAGGGCGAGCAGCCGCAGGCCGCGAAGCCCGCCGACACGCAGCCCGCGACTCCGTAACGCGAAGTGCCGCTGGCACGCGGTGGAGGAAGTCCACCGCGTGTGGCGGCCGCGTGGCCTGCCCGTGCCTGCGCGTCTCTTCAGTTCGGCCAGCTCGTTGAAGATGGCGCCGCCGGGCCTGCTTCGAGGACGCGGGCGCTGCCTTCGGGCATTCCAACTTCGGCCCCCTCTCCGAGATTGTTCAGACGGCCTGGAGCGGTGTCGGAGCCGGAGGGTGGAAGCCTCGCAGGCGCCCCAGTGCCGCGAGGACTCTCAACAGAGCCCCCACCAGGAACCGGGGCCGCGGCGCGAGCCGGACGGTGTCGCGGTAGGCCGTGAGCATGACGGCGAGGGGCAGCGGACGGGGGATGCCCTTCTTCCCCGTGAGGCCCTCGCGGTGGAGCGAGTCCAGTCCGGCGAACCAGTCACGGGTGCGCCCGGCGGGGCGCGTGCTCCAGGTGGCGTGGGTGGGCGTGTCGCCTGGATTCCACAGCGTGTGGACAGCGCCGCGCGGAATGTCGAGCACATCGCCCGCGTGCAGCGTGTGCAGCTTCCCGTCCACCTCGGCGCGCAGGGCGCCGACGATGACTTCGAAGCGCTCGTCCTGGGACGGGTGGAAGTGCGGGACGGGGCGAGGGCTCTTCGGGGCGTATTCGGCTTCGACGACGAGCGCGGTGGGCGAGTACTCGCGGATGGTGATGTGCTCGGAGCGGGTGAGGCAGTAGTGGGTGGGCATGGCTCGCTTCCTCCGGCGCCCTGGGCGTCACCGTGAAGATTCGGGCCGAGGGAGGCGAAGCGCAGGTAGCGGGCCGGCGCGGCACCGCGTCGGGTGTCCCGTGGGGCAGGAGGCGCGTAGGGGAGTGGCTGACTGCCCCCATGATGTCGGCAGTCTGGCCCCGAGGTCGCGGTCAGGATCAGGAACCAACCGATAAGGAGCTCGCAGCGGAGCTCGGCGTCAACGTGCACACGTTGAATGCGTGGAACAGGATATGCGCAAGAGCTTCGACACGCTCGCGCTCGTCGCTCGGCAGTTGCTGGGGGGAGGACCCACAAGCGGCGCGCTCTACGTCTTTGTCGGCAAACGCGCCTCGCGGGTGAAGGCGCTGTGATTCGGCTGCAATGGGTACTGCCTCTTGCGGAACCAAGCGACTGCGCCAGGCGCTCTTCGCGGTGCCCGAAGGCACGCGTGTGGGGCCCGCGGCGGGCTGAAGCGCGGCTGTCTGCTGGGCGTGCAAGAGGCCCAGCTCCAGCCCGGCGGGCTGGTGGCCTGCGTCCATGGCCCGTCTGAATGGCGCGAAGAGGAGCGGGAGCAGGTCTGCCAGAATCGGCGCGGCGGGAGCGCTCCCGAGGCAGTCGTCAGGGTCGTACAACCAAGATACCTGGCGTGGTTGCCAATATTATTGGCAACATCGCCAAGGTTGTTGGCAAGATCACCAAGAAAATTGGTAGTATTCCTCCGTGCTCGAAGATGGCTCTCGGCTCTTTGGTACTTCGACCAGGACGGCAGTGCTCGTGGCCGTCCGTCTGCTCGAAGCAACCTATCCCAGCGAGTTGGCGGCTCTGCTTGGCGTGCGCCCATACACCGTCCAATCCATCCTGGCGTCGCTCGAGCGGGAAGCGATCATCGTCAGTCGGTTGATGGGGATAACTCGTACGGTCTCCCTGAACCCTCGATACTTCGCGCACGGTGAACTCAGCGCGCTGCTTTGGAAGCTCGGAGAGCACGACATGGACCTTCAAGCCAAGCTCGCCGCGCGACGGCGTCGTCCTCGCCGCGCTGGCAAGCCGGGGCTCTCGTGATCGGGCCCACGTCGTCGCTCACGGACATTGCCTTCGCCGTGTGCAGCTTCATCAGGAAGGGGGATTTCTATCGTCACCCACACTCGCACTTCCTCTTGGAGTTTCCGAACGGGCCGCTGGCGGTGGGTGACGACTTGATCAAGAGTTGGAGCACCGTCCGTCGTGACGACGAGGTGCTGTACGTCCTGTCGCCCACCGACTCATGCCGTGACCGACTCGCGTCCTTTCTCTTCTGGAACGACTTCAGCGGCCTGGAACAGGCGATTGCCGTCTTCCGCGCACGGGTCAAGGAGGTGGACCTGAACGTCATTGAGGACTGGTGCCGGCGCGAGGGGCACAGCCAGAAGTTCCGTCTGTTCGTGTCACGTATTGGCGCCTCGACCTGAGGATTCCAACGGACCGAAGTACCGCAGAAGCCATGCGCATGCGCGCCGCCGTTCCGCGTTACTTGCTCTCGTCGGGCTTGGGCAGTTCCACCCCCAGGATTTCCGAAACTTTTTGGAGGTCCAGTAGGGCCTCGGCACGCTGGGCCGGGGCCCGCTCCTTCTCCAGCTCGGCGACGCGCCGGCCGGTTCGTGTCGGGCACCTTCGCCGGCGGGGTTCGCTTCTTCGGCCTGCCTACCCTCCGAGCCTTGGCCTGTAGCAGCGGCCTGGAACTCCAGCCGATTGCCGAACGGGTCCGCGCTGTGGAAGCGCCGCACCTCCGGCACCGAGTCATCCCATGTCACCGGGTGCCCCGCGGCCTTCAGGGCCTGCGCGAGCGCGTCCAGCGTGGCCACGCGGAAGGCCGGGTGGGCCTTCTTCGCGGGGGCAAAAGGCTCCTCCACGCCCAGGTGCAGGCCGCGTCCATCCGCGAGCTCGAACCAGAGGCCTCCGCGCTTCGCCAGTTCGGGCGGCTTGGGCACCTCTCCCAGCCCGAGCAGTCCACCGTAGAAGGCCCGGCCCTGGGACTCCTGGCCCCGGGGCATGGCGAGCTGAACGTGATCCAACCCCTGAATCATGGCGTCGTCCCTCCGTGTGAGCACTGGCCGTGAGTCTGCTCCGACTCCCAGCGCGGCTGAAGGGCCGCGAATGGCGCACCCCGCGTGTCCCTCCACCCACGCTTCGTAGGGGGCCCGACCAGGCGTTCCCTCTGAAGGGGTGCCCCGAGGGCCGCTGGCAGGCGACTTGAAATGGAGCCCCGTGCTGCCGCAGTCTGTCCGCCCGCCCACACACTTCGGCGGAACTTCTCCTACAAGGACGCGCGATGCTTCCCGTCATCCTGGCCGTGCTCCTGTCGCAGGCGGCGCCCGCCGCGGCTCCCAACCCGCGCCAGCAGGGCGTGCCCATCGGCAAGGGCAAGACGCTGCCCACCGTCAAGCTCACCGCGCCCTCGGGCGGGTGGACGGTGGACCGGATGATGCTCGTCGAGGGCACCATCAGCGACACCACCATCGACCCCGTGGTGGTTTCCATCAACGGCGACCGCTACCTCATGCGCACCTACGGCGGCCGCTTCAGCCGCAAGTTCCCCGCCGCCAGCGGGAAGAACATCGTCACGGTGATGGCCACCAACCAGGCCGGCACCGCGCGCGCCCAGGCCACCAGCTACGCGCAGATTCCGCCCGTCCCCTTCAAGGTCGTCCTCACCAGCGACACCGACGGCGTCTACACCGACCTCCACATCTACGAGCCCACCGATGCCAGCGAGGCCGGCGACCAGCTCAAGGTGACGGAGATGGCCCACGTCTACTGGGCCGACACCGCGAGCCCCTCGGGCGGCACGTTCTTCCTCAACGAGCAGGGCGGTGACTTCGACCAGCCCGCGTACGGCCCGTACCTCTACATCCACCGCGCGCCGCCCAAGGGCGTGTACCTCGTGGCCACCAACTACTGGCCCAGCGGCGACAAGGCCCACACCTTGGCCACGCTCAACCTCGCACTCTTCGAGGGCACGCCCAACGAAATCCGCCGCATGGTGCGCATCCCCCTGGCCACGCCCGGCACCACGCGCGTGCTGGCCTGGGTGAACGTGCTCGGCGACGGACAGGCCGAGGTCTACGTGCCCGCGCAGGACCCCAAGCCCAAGCACCCGGGCTGGCCCACCAACCTCGCCGAGGCCCTCAAGGAGCTCCAGGCCAACGGCGACAGCGGCGGCGGCGAGGGCGAAGGCTACTGACCTTCCCGAGCGTCCCCACACCCCATGCTCGCCCTGCCTCTACTCCTGTTGCTCCAGGTCGCGCCCGCGCCTCAACCGCGCGACACGCGGCCGGAGGCCATCGCGCCCGAGACGCGCGACGTGCTGCTGCGCCGTCAGGTGGCGCGCGTGGCGCTGGCGCAGGTGCGCAAGCAGGACGATGCGTGGCACCCGGACCAGCGAGACTGCGCGGGCCTCATCCGCTTCGCCTTCCGCACCGCGTACAAGAACGTCTCCCCGGAGCGGCTCTCGAAGCCGCTGTGGAAGAACGACCGCGGCCAGCCCGTGGACTTCGCGGACGCGGAGACGCTCCTGCAACAGAGTTTCACGGCGCTGGGCCGTGACGAAGCCGCGCGCGACTCGGTGCGCACGGGCGACATCCTCGCCTTCCGCCAGGAGCACGACTCCGGCCCCGTCTTCCACCTGATGCTGGTGGTGCGCCCGGAGGACCGGGCCCACGCGCCGGCTCGCGTCGTCTACCACCCGGGGGAGAAGGGCGCCGCGGTGCGCACCGGCCTCCTCCAGAACCTTGCCACCGAGGCGCCGCTGGAGTGGCGCCCGGTCCCGAACAACGCCGGCTTCCTCGGCTTCTTCCGCTTCAAGGAGTGGATGCCATGACAACTCCGTCGAGCCCGCCCCCGGCGGCTCCGCCTCCCCGGCAGGGCCCGCCCAAGGCCCTCCTCATCGGGCTGCTCACCGTCCTCGTCGGCGCCGCCGTCGCGGGCGGCTACCTGCTGGGCCGCCGTGGCAAGTCCGGTGGCTCCGGCGGCGGCGCACCGCTCATTACCGGTGAGCGCCAGGGACCGCCCAGCGCGGGCGCGGAAGTGGAGGGCATGCCCGAGACCCAGGTCGCCACCATGGAGGTGCCCGGCACCGCCGCGCCCGCCGCCGTCTGGGTGGACGTGCACCACCCCGGCAAGGTGCGCCAGGCGCTCGCGGGCAACGCGTGGCTGAAGGAGCAGCTCGGCAAGCCGCTGGGCCAGGGCTTCGTGGGCGGATGGGCCGCGTTCTTCGGCTCCACCGGCGAGGACCTCAAGGCCGAGTTCAAGGGCGCCGTGCTGGACCTCGTCGCCAACCAGCTCCTGGACGCGCCGTTCCGCGTGGTCTGGTTCGCCGGTGACGCGCGCGCGAGCACGCCCGCCTTCATCGTCCCCAAGCCCGGCGGCGCCACGACGTCCGCGTTCGACGCGCTGGACAAGGTGGCCAACCGCGGCGGCATGAATGCCGCGAGCTGCCCCGGCGGCACCGCCGGCACGTACGAGATGAAGCGCTGGCTGGTGGCGGAGCAGACGCTGTGGGCGGCGCGCACCGAGGACCGCATGGTGCTCGCCCGTCACCCGGTGGCGGTGCTGGAAGGCCTGTGCACGCCGCTCCCCGAGCTGAAGGCCGAGGACACCGTCGACGTGGAGCTGGGCTTCGACCCGGACGCGTACGGCCGCGAGGTGCAGCTGCTCACCAGCATCGTCGGCGTCGCCCCGGGCGCGCGTCTCCAGTTCGGCGTGGAGGGCAACCGGCTCGTCGGGCGCGGCATCGCCGGTGAGCTGATGGACGGCCCCGCGCGCCTGGACGCGGCGCCGCTGTCCGACGATTTGCTCAAGCTCGTCCCCGAGGACACGCCAGTGCTGCTCGCGCTCCACCTCAAGCTGCCGGAGTCGCTGGAGCCCGAGGCGCTGAAGGAGTTCTGGCAGGAGGGCGGCGGCAAGGGCGCCACGCGCACGCGCCAGGTGGCGCTGGTGTGGACGCCGCGCGGCGACGCGTCGCTGCCGGTGGAGATGGCCGTCCTCTGGGGCCGCCCCGAGGACAAGGCCGCGCTGGAGGGGCTGTTCTCCGACGGCTACAACCGGCTCGTCTCTGGCACGGCGTGCAACCACGTGGTGCTGGCGTCCAATGCGGCGGAGCTGGAGCGGCTGACGAAGGCCTGCGAGGGCAAGACGCCCAACCTGCTCAACGCGGCGGGCCCGGTGGTGGCGGGCTTCCGCGCGCCCACGTCGGTGGCCTTCGGGGTGAATACGGGACGGCTGCTCAGCGGCCTCACCATGGACGGCTTCTGGTCCGAGTCCCGCGTGGGGCGCAACGCGCCGATGCCGAAGTCGGCGCCCCCTGAAATCGAAGCGGCGCGGCGCGACCTGGAGTCGCTGCCGTACCTGGGCCTGCGCGGCACCGTGCAGGGCGATTCGCTGGTTCCTGGAGGTTTCGGGTCATGAAGACCTTTGCTCGTTACATGGCGCTGACCGCGCTGGTGCTCTCCGGCGCGGCCGCGGCCAAGCCGCTCTACATCACCGTGCCGCGCTCCTATGGCACGCAGGAGCCGGTGGCCGTCGACGTGGCCTTCGAGGACAAGGGCCCCGTGGAGCTGCGCGTCCTCAAGCCGGACAACCTGGACGCCTTCATCCGCGCGCAGGGCGACTTGCGCCGCGCGTACCAGACGCCGCCCACGCTGAACAACCCGGGCCGCGCGCTCAGCCGCGGCCTCAACGCCGTCAACGCGCCGGGCATGTGGCTGCTCGACACGCTCAACCCGTCCTTCCGCTCGAAAGTCGGTGACGTGCTGCCCAAGCCGCCGGACGTGCCGGGCTCGGGCGAGCCGCTGGCCAAGGTGGCGGAAGGCCCGAAGAAGCTCGTCGGCGTGCCGCCGGGCTTCACCGTGGCGCGCAGCCAGTGGCTGAACCTGGACCTGGGTGGCGCGGACCGCGACTTCAACGTCCCCGGCTTCAACACCTCGGGTGACAGCAGCGGTTTCCAGGAGCGCCGCGTGGTGCTCGCGCCGCTGCCGGCCGGCACCTACGTCCTCCAGCTCGTGCAGGGCAAGGTGGAGGGGCAGGTGGTGCTCGTCGTCAGTGACTTGACGGTGCAGCTCAAGCAGACGGACGGCCAGGTGCTGGTGCGCATCGCGGGGAGAGACCAGAAGCCGCGCACGGGCGCGCAGGTGCAGGTGTACCTGCCCAAGGGCAAGGGCCCCGCCGGTACGACGGATGCGAAGGGCGAAGTCACCCTCGAAGTGAGCGAGCCACGCATCATCGCCACGGCCTCCGTGGAGGGTGACACGGCGATTGTCGACACGGACTTCTACTCCGCGCTGGCGGTGGCGCCGGACGTGTTCATCTACAGCGACCGGCCCATCTACAAGCCGGGCAACGAGGTGAAGTACCGCGGCCTCGTGCGCCAGCCGGACACGTTCCTCGCGCGCCTCTTCACGCCGAAGAAGCGCGAGGTGACGGTGAAGCTCGTGTCGCAGGAGGGCCGCGCCATCACCACGAAGGCCCCGGTGGACGAGTTCGGCGCCTTCAACGGCACGCTCAAGGTTCCGGACGATTTGGGCACCGGCGTGCTGCGCGTCGAGGCGGAGGTGGACGGCCAGCCGCACCAGGGCGAGGCGCGCGTGCAGGACTACGTGAAGCCCACGTTCTACCTGGAGGTGGACCCCGAGTCGGAGACGGTGGTGCCCGGCCAGACGTTGCGCGTGAAGGTGCGCGCGCGCCGCTACGCGGGTGGCACGCCCAACGGCGCGAAGTACGAGGTGTTCCTCTACCGCAGCCTGCTGGACGCGCCCGCGTGGGTGGATGACGCCGGCAAGGGCGGGGCGGGCAGCGCGGTGACGTACGGCTCCACCTCCAGCGCGGAGGGTAAGCTGAGCGTCCCCGAGCGCCTCTACTCCTCCGTCGCCGCGCGCGACGCGGGGGAGGACCCGTGGGCCAGCGCGAGCGCGTTCGACCCGAACGGCGAGGCGGAAATCGAAGTGGCCGTGCCGGCGCTGGCGGCGGGCGAGGAGCGGATTCCGTACCGGTACTCGCTCACCATCCGCGCGCGCGACGACCAGGAGACGTTCGCCAACTCCACCACCGCCTTCTTCCTGTCGAAGGTGGAGGTGCTGGGTGTGGCGCGGTACTCGGACGCGGTGGTGGCCAAGGGCGGTGAGGCGACGCTGGCCGTTCGCGCCACCACGCTGTCCGGCAAGCCCTACGGCGTCACGCAGGGCGAGGTGGAGTTCGTGTCGCGCAAGGCGGACGGCGCGGAGAAGAGCCTGGGCAAGCGCTCCTTCACCACGGCGGCGGACGGCACGCACCGCGAGAAGGTGCCCACGTCGGAAGTCGGCGCGGTGCTGGCGCGCGTGGTGGTGAAGGACAAGAAGGGCGAGACGTGGGAGGGCGAGGAGTCGCTGCTCGTCATCGGCGCGGCGGACGAGCCGGTGGCGCAGGTGCCCAACCTCACGTTGGCCTCGCTGTCCGGCGTGCTGGAGCCGGGCGACACCGCGCGGCTGGTGGCGCTGATGCCCGATGGTTGGGGCCCTGGCGGTCGTGACTCGGGCCCGGTGTGGGTGACGCTGACGGGCGCGAGCCTCTACAGCACGCAGGTGGTGGAGCTGTCCGGCCGTACGCTGGTGCACAGCTTCGACGTGGAGAAGCGCTTCGGCAGCGCGGTGTACGCGTCCGTGGCGTACCCCACGGCGACGGGCCGCTGGGAGGAGCGCACGGTGGCGTTCCGCATCGTCCCGCGCGAGCGCACCCTCACGGTGGAGGTGCAGTCCCGCCGCGCCGAGGCCGCGCCGCTCACCGAGCAGACGTTGGACCTACGCGTGCTGGACTCCGAGGGCCGTGGCGTGGTGGCGCAGGTGTCCGTGGGCGTGGTGGACAAGGCCGTCTACGCCATCCAGAGCGAGTTCCGCCCCAAGGTGCTCGACTTCTTCTACCCGCCGGCGCGCAACAACGTGTCCAACTTCTTCTCCTCCGAGTTCCAGGGCTACGGCTACGGCGAGGAGCTGGCGCGGAAGATGGCGGGCCTGCCCGACCATGCCTTCGCGTCCATCAAGCCGCCCACCCGCAACGCGAAGGATTTGGAGAAGGACACCGCGCACTGGGACCCGGGAGTGGTGACGGACCGCGACGGCCGCGCGACGGTGCGCTTCACGCTGCCGTCCAACCAGACGCTGTGGGTGGTGACGGCGGTGGCGGCGGACACGTCCGGCCGCTTCGGCGAGGGCACCTCCGAGTTCGCCACGCGCGGTGGCCTCAACCTCTACGCCGCGCTGCCGCAGTTCCTCCGTGAGGGCGACGAGGCCCTGGCCTCGGTGCGCCTGTCCGCGGGCGAGAAGTCCGAGGGCAGCCAGCTCCTCGACGTGAAGCTGGCGTCGCTGGGCTCGCTGAAGGCGGACCAGCAGCAGCACAAGGTGGAGCTGGCCAAGGGCGGCGAGCAGGTGGTGCCGGTGACGCTGAAGGCCACCACCACGGGCGCCGCGCAGCTCGCGGTGGACGTGACGGGCGGCAAGGACCCGCTGAAGGACCGCAAGGTGTTCGCGGTGGCGCCAGCCGCGGTGGAGGACACCGTGAAGGTGAGCGCCTGGGGCGGCGGCGCGCTGGAGGTGCCCGCGGCGAAGGAGGCGAAGCTGGCCAGCGTGGAGCTGGTGCTCCAGCCGTCGATTGTGGACGCGGCGCTCACCAACGTGCGCGAGCTGCTGACGTACCCGTACGGCTGCCTGGAGCAGCTCGTGTCCACCACCGTGCCCAACGTGGCGGTGTACCAGGTGCTCCAGCAGGCGGGCGCGCTGTCCAAGCTGGACACGGACACGCAGGCGCTGCTGGCCGAGGCGCGCAGCCGCTCGGTGCAGGGCACCACGCGCATCCTCAACCTCTCCGTGAAGGGCGGCGGCTTCACCTGGTTCGGCGGCTACGACACGCCGAGCGTGCCGCTGACGCTCATCGCGCTGGACGGCCTGGCGTACGCGGCGGAGGCGGGGCTCGTGGACCGCAACGACCCGCGCATCCTCGACAGCTCGCGCTGGCTGGAGGCTCAGGAGGGACTGCCTCCCGAGTACGACGCCACGCGCGCCTACGTGCTCGCGCGGCTGGAGGGTCCGAAGCAGGCGGCTCGCGTCCGCGCGCTGGTGGAGGGCGCGGAGGGCGGTGACCTGTACCCGCTGGCGCTGGCGGTGCTGGCCGCGGAGAAGGCGGGCATCATGAAGGAGCCGGCGCTGCAGGCGCGCATCAACTCGCTGGTGTCGAAGAGCGCGCAGGGCTTCGCCACGCTGGCCGCTTACAAGCCGGGCCAGGAGATGGAGATGAACGAGGCGTTCTTCCGCTTCCCGCTGCGGCGCGTGGGCATGACGGCCATCGCCGCGCACGCCGCGTCTTTCGGCACGCTGGACCTCACCCGAGCCCGCCGCCGCATCCTCGAGATGCTGTCCGAGCCGGACCTGTCCACCTTCGACCGGAGCACCGCGCTGCTGCACTCGCTGTGGCTGCTGGAGCGCGACGCCAAGGCCTTCCGCGGCATGCAGCCGCCGGAGGTGAAGGGCGTGAAGGGCGACGTGAAGTTCGCGCCTCGGGGCATGGGCCTCGTGGCCGTGCTGGAGCCGGGCACGCGCTCGGTGGACGTGGGCGGCTTCGACGGCGTGGCCACGCTGCAGGCCACGGCCCTCACCCCGCTGCCGGCCGTGCAGACCAAGGCCGAGGGCATGTCCATCCAGCGCAGCTACTACGCGCTGCGCGAGGGCGGGAAGGTGAAGCTCAACCCGGGCGACACCGTGTCGCAGGGCGAGGAGGTCTACGTGGAGCTGACGCTGGACGCGCGCGGGGAGAACCGCGTGCGCTCGGCGTACTACGTGGTGGAGGACGCGGTGCCGGCGGGCTTCGTGCCGCTGCAGGAGGACAAGGCCTTCCGCGGTCCTCCGCACTCGCTGCCCCTGGTTCCCGAGGCGCTCCGCCGCCGCGTGCTGAACCCGGAGCGCGCAACGTTCTTCTTCGAGGAGCCGGCGTGGTGGAGCAACAGCCCGCGCACGGTGGGCTACGTGCTGCGCGCGCAGTTCCCCGGCACCTTCTCCGCGCCGCCCGCCACCATCGAGGACATGTACGCCGCCAGCATCCACGGGCGGACGGCCGCGGACTCGCTGAAGGTGGTGCCCTCGAAGAAGAGCACGGGCGACCTGTAGCTCATGGTGTGGGCCGCCACGGTGGCCGCGCTGCTCGCGGCCACCCCCACCTTCGTCACCCGCGGTGACGTGACGCCGGAAGCGGAGCTGCGCCGCGAGGCGGAGTCCGGGTGGAGCACCCTGGAGGCCCGCTACGTGGCGGAGGCGGGCGGTGCTCCGGCGAAGGCGCCGGGCACCATCCTCCTGGAGCGAGGCACGGCCCTGGCCCCCGAGCGCAACGCGCAGGGCCGGCCGGGCCGCGTGGAGCTGAGGCAGAACACGCCGGGCGTGCTGGACGAGCGGCTGCGCGTAGCGCTGCGACATGAGCTGGCGCACCAGTTCCTCTGGTGGGCCTGTCCCCAGTCCAGCGAGGACCGGCTGTTCCACGAGGCCTTCGCCGTCGCGCTGAGCGGCGAGCTGGCCGCGTGGAGGGACGCGCCGTACCAGTCGCTGTCGAAGGCGGCGTCGGAACTGGCCTCGGCGCCGGCGGTGGACACGCCGAGAGCCCGGCGTGCATTGGCGCGGCTGTTGAACGAATCCGTGGGCTTTCCCAGCGCGCTGTCGAAGAGGCTGCGCCAGTGCCAGGACGGGGCGCGGTGGGTGGTGCCGCTGTCCGTCGATGAGCTGGCGGACGTGGAGGTGCGCGCGGCCGGGCCGGCCACGGTGGTGCTGAGCCGTCACTCCGGCGAGGTGCTGCTGGCCGAGGGTGACGTACGGCGCGCGCTGCCGTATGGCTCGACGCTGAAGCCATTCCTCTACGCGGCGGGCACGGACCACCCGGTGCTGTCGCCGCGCACGGGCGTGCAGGAGTGGGCCTGCGGGCCGAACCTGCCCGAGAAGGTGGACGCGCGCATCGCGCTGCTGCGCTCGTGCAACGGGTACTTCCTGGACTGGGAGGCGAAGGGCTCAGCGCCGAAGGCCTTCGGTGCGTGGGGCCCGGTGCTGAGCGCGGTGGGGCTGACGGGGACGCCGCAGGACATGGCGGATGCGATTGGCCTGCGCTCCACGCTGGCGCTGTCGCCGTGGGGGCTGGCGCAGGCGTATCGACTGTTGGCGGAGGCTCGGCCGGACGTGCTGGCGCTGCTGTCGGACAACGTGGCGCGCGGCACGCTGTCGGAGTTGCCCGTGTCGAAGGCGCTGATGGGCGTGGCCACCAAGACGGGCACGGTGCGAGACGCCGCGAGCCGGCCGCAGTACGGGTGGATTGCCGCCATGGACGCGGACCTGGTGCTGGTGGCGGTGCGGCCGGGGAAGATGCCGCGCGCCTTCGCGCAGGAGATTCCGGAGCTGCTCTTCCGCGTGCGCCGGCAGGCCGGGCTGGAGGCCGCGCGAGTGCAGGTGCTGGGGTTGTTGCCCTCGAAGGACGTGGAGGCACAGTGTTCCGGTGCGGGCTTCTCGCTGGAGGGAGGCACGCCGCGAGCCGCGCCGCCGCAGTGGTCGCGGCTGGAAGGGCTCACCGCACGCGGACCGGCGCTGTGTCTGGGAATGCCGTGGCGCGTGCGTTTCCCCAAGGGGCCGGAGCAGGGCAGGGACTACGCGGGAGTCTTCACGTGGTCCACGCCGCCGCCGTACCGGCCGCCTCCGGGCGTGCCCACGTCACCGAGCGCGATGAAAGCGCGGCGTGGCTCCGACTTCGTCTTCCGCACCACGCGCCTGCAATACACGGCGGGCGTGGTGGCGGCGGAGGACGTGACGCTGAAGGGCGAGGCGCGCGTGGCACTGGCGCGGGTGGTGGCGCACAACGAGCAGCACAGCCGTCACCCGGGCCGGCCCGTCTGCGACACTACGCACTGTCAGGCCTTCCGAGGCACCGTGCGCGTGCAGCGCGATGACGCGAAGGCGATGGGCCTGCCGAAGCTGAAGTGGGACGAGTGGCTGCTCTTCTCGCAGGGCGGGGAAGAGCCGTGGAGGGAGATGCGTCCGCGCGTGGACGTGGAAGGACTGGTGGGCCGCACGCTGGTGTCGCTGCGCTTCGAGAAGGGGCGCGCGCTGTTCATCCTCACGAAGACGGAGGGTGACTCGACGTTCGAGTCCGGGGGCTCGCTGCCGTGTGACCTGCTGCGCTCCGGATTGAAGCTGCCGTCGTGTCCGCGCACGGCGTCGTTCGACGGCCCGAGCATCGTCTTCGAGGGGCGCGGCCGGGGCCACGGCGAGGGCCTGGACGTGGAGGCCGCGAAGGCGAGTGGCCTCGACAGCGACACGATTCTCCACGAGGCCTACGGCCGCCAGCGCCCGGTGCCGAAGGACGACACCGGGAGCTGAGCGCCGGGCGGGAACGCACACCCGCCCGGCGCGGAAAGCCAACTACTGCTTCGCCGGGACGATGGACTCACCCAGGATGGTGAAGTCGCTCGCGGCTGCCTTCACGTCGATGCCGGAGAAGCTGGTGTACGGGTACGCGCCGTCACCCACCTCCTCGACGAACTCGAGGTAGTCGCCGCTGATGCGCTTGCCATTCGCGTCCACCGTGAACGTGCCCGGCGCACCGCGGAAGCTCCACACGCAGGCCCCCGTGGTGATGGGGTCCAGCGCGTCGATGGACGTGTGGTTCTTGAAGCCGATGTCGATGCGCGTGAGGCCGATATGGAGGTTGTACCACCAGCCACCCACCGAGTAGTCGATCTCCCAGCGCTGCCCCAGCACGAGCCGGCCGTTCGAATACACATTCACCCGGTACGCCGAGCCACCCGGCGAGCCCGTGAACGAGGGCGAGAAGCTGACCCCGTCCTTGTCACTCGTCAGCCCGACGCGGAGCGAGCTGACCACCTGCGCGCCGTCCCGCGCCGCCAGCGTGAAGCCCTGGCCCTTCGCGCCGAGACCGCCGATGTCGGCCGTCAGGTTCCAGCTCGCCGCACCCGCGAACTCGCTGGAGAAGCCATCCGTCTTCACGTCCGCCAGCCCGGAGACGGCGATGCCCTTCGTGGTGCGCGTCAGCGTCGCGCGGCCCGTCGCGCAGTTCTTGATGCCCTCGGAGCCCTGAATGCACTGCTGCTCGGCCTTCGCTTCCTGCGTCGCGAGCGAATCACCCGCGGGCGTCTGCTCTTCGCCCTGGCAACCCGCCGCCGTCAGGCTGAAGAAAGCCGCCGCCAGAAGGCGGCCCGTCATCTTGCTGTTCATGGATGAAACCTCTCTCGTTGGGGGGATGACTGCACACCGGGTCCGCGCTGAAGACCCGGCTCGCGCGCAGTGCACCCTTCGCGCCACGACCGCCGCGATGCGTTGCCCCCGTCTGGGCAATGCCCATCGCCACGAGAGAAGCCCGCGCGAAAGTGGCGCGGGCCGTTACAGCTTCACGCCCTGCGTAACCTTCCGCGCCACAGCTTCAGGCACACGCAGAGTGAATCACCCTTCATGTTGCACAACCCTGCCAGCCGCCTGGCGGAGCCCCATGCCTCAGGACGACGCGCTCTGCGGCGAAGGAGCCCCGTCCATCCGCGCGGCGAGGTCGACGCGCTGGATGGGCAACTGGGCCATGTTCTCCTCGGCCCAGCGCGCGGCCGCGCCGTTGAGCGGGCTCTTCACGTTGTAGCTCTGGAACGTAATCAGTTCGCCGATGCGCACGATGAGCGCCGCCAGCGACTCGCCCGCGCTCCAGTGGTCGCCGATGCAGATGGCATGCGGGGCGATGTTGGGGTGGAACACGGGCGTGAGCATCCGGCACTGCGGCGCCTGACGCGGGTACCCCAGCGTGAGGAACACCTCCACCAGGTGCTCGCTCTTCGGCACCACCTGTTCGCCCTGCATCACCAGGCCCTGCACCCGGTACTCCAGCTTGTAGCGCTCGGGAGGGTCTCCCGCCGCTTCGAGCACGCGGATGTAGGGGTGGTCGGCGAAGCTGCTCATGACCATGCGATGGTCCGCGACCAGCCGACGGTGTCTCACATTCATCGGGCGCTCCCTTCCTCCGAAGATGTTGGCACGAGCCCGCGCAGCGAGGCATCTGCCCCGCGCAGCGCCTCGGTGATGGTCTCCACGCTGATGGCGAACCCCAGGCCCTCGGAGCGCGTGCGCTCCACCGCCCAGGTGTTGATGCCGATGAGGCCCCCATCCGAGGAGTACAACCCGCCACCGCTGTTCCCCGGGTTGATGGCCGCCTGCACCTGATACACGCGGCCTTCCAATGGGCCCATGGGCAGACGCCGCACCGCCGACAGCACGCCCACGGTGTACGTGGTGTCGTAGCCCAGCGGGTTGCCCACCGCGAACACACCGTCACCCACGCGCGCCGCGTGGCGGGCATTCAGGGGCATCACCTCGTCGCGGCGCTCATGTCCCGAGCGCGCCTCCACCACGGCCAGGTCCACCCCGTCCGGGCCCAGCCACAGGACGCGTCCCTCCACGTCCTCTCCGTCGTGGAAGGCGACGCGCAGGGCCGCGCCCTGGCCGCAGTCCGCCACGTGGCGGTTGGTCAGGAGCAGCGTGCGGCCGTCACCGCTCGCCACGTTGATGCCCGAGCCGAGGATGGACTCCCCGCCGCTGCACGTGAGGCGCACGTTGGCGAGCAACGCCTTGCGGATGTGCGGCGGCGCGTCCGTCAGCCCCTGTGCATTCGAGGTGAGCACCGACGGCGGAGTCGGGTGCGGACGGATGGCCGAGGGCGTGGAGAGCGTCCAGAAGAGGACGCCCATCCAACCCACGAACTCGACCGCTCCGACGAGCAGCCCCGCCAGCGCCATGCCCGAGCCGCGCACGTCCTCGCGCCCGTACAGCCGCGAGAGCGCCAGCGCTCCGCAGACGATGGCGATGGGGCCCAGGAGGCAGCCCGCCAGCGGAATGCCGATGAGCGACAGCACCAGCGCGCCCACCGCCAGCCGGTCCACGCGGGGCGGCTCTTCCTGGCGAGGCACTGCTGCGTAGCGCGAGGCATACAGGCGCGGCGGAGGCGGCGGCACGGCGCGCGCCACCTCTTCGGGCTCGATGCGGATGCGCTCGGACTCAGGGGCAGTCATGGCTCAGCGCCCGAGGAAGAGCGCCGCCAGCAGCAGCACGCTCGTGGTGACGGCCGAGGCGCCGAGCCCGAGCAGCGCCATCACCCGGCGCTGCGACGTCATCCGGCGCACCACGTCGCGGTTGCCCAGGTACCAGAGCCCGCCCAGCGTCAGCGTGAGCGGCGCCGTGCAGGGCACCAGCCCCGCCGCGAAGAGCACGAGCGCCGCGGTGCCCGCCGCCGCGCGGCGCTCGCTCACCTGGGCCTGGCTCTCCGCCTCGCCGGACGTCATCGGCTGGTCCGAGGAGAAGACGGCGCCACAGTGGCGGCAGCGCAGGGCGGCGACCTTTATCTGCTGCCCGCAGCCGGGGCACGCCTTCTCCTCCTGTCCCCAGTACGTGCGCGCGGCCACGGCCGTCTCGGCGGGCGTGGCGGACGGCATGTGGGCGCAGCCGTACTGCGCGCAGCCGCCATTCTCCGCCCAGCACTCGGCATGGAACGGCGACTGGCAGGCGGGGCAGGTGCCCACCGACTCCTCGGCCTGGATGCCCGTCTGGCAGATGCCGCAAAGGACGCCCGCGAAGCCGGCGGCGGACTGGGGCTGGAGCTCGGACACCTCAGCCCTCCTTCAGGTTGAGGACGAACACCGTCTTGCCCACGCGCACCTGGTCGCCCGAGGTGAGCCGAGCGCGAGACACGCGCCGGCCATTCACGAACGTGCCCGCGGGGCTCTTCTTGTCCTCCAGTTCGTAGCCCTCGCCCATCGCGTGGATGAGGGCGTGGGTGGGCTCCACCTCCGAGTCCTTGAAGAGGTACACGTCGCTCTTGGGCGAGCTACCCACCGTGGTGGGGCTCTTGAAGAGCACGAACTCCTTCCCCGCGAGCGGGCCGGTGAGCATCTTTATCCACGCCTCGCGAGCGACAATCTCCACCAGGCCAATCACCAGCCCCGTCACGAGCCCGATGACGCCGAAGCCCACGCCGCGGCTCAGCGATGCTTCACCGGTGCCGAAGCCCTGAAACAAGAGGTTGATGGGGTCGAAGAGCAGCCCGCCGAGCAGCGCCCCGGCCATGCCACCCACCAGCCCATTGATGAGCAGCTTGGACGAGCGCAGCGCCACACCCTGGCCCAGCCCCATCGCGGCCCCGGCCATCGCCCAGGCCACGCCGCGCACGCACATCTGCACCAGGAGCTGCGCCGTCGTCATGCCCTCCACGCCCTGTTCACCCAGTGACTCCACCAGCCTGGTGCCCAGGCCATACGTCAGGCCAGCCACGAACGTGGCCACGAGGCCCACCACCAGGCCCATGCCCAGTCCCACCGAGCCGCAGATGGCCGCGCGGTGGAACGCGCGCGACAGCAGCCCGTCCGCGGCGCCGATGAAGAGGCCCACGAATGCGGCGATGATGGCGAACGCAGAGAGGCTCGCGAGCCCGTCGCGGCGCTGCGCGGCCAGCAGGTCCACGGATGCCGGGGCCTCGGTGCCCTCCGGCAGCACCGTCACTTCATAGGCGGACACCGCCGTCACCTTCGGCTCGCTAATCGGGAAGCCCTTGATGCTCACCACCTGCCCCGGCGCGAGCGCCTGCGACGGCACCACCGCGCCATCCCGCTCGACGTGCGTCCTCTCCGGGCTCACCCACACCGTCACGCCGCCGACGGTGACCGAGGTAATCGGGCTGCCGGCCTCGGTGTGGTAGCCCGGGTTCACCTGCTCCACCCGCCCCTGGAGCTCCATCCCGTCCGTGAGGAAGGGCTCGATGACGGCCCACCCGGACAGCCCGCCCAGCAGGCCCGCCAGCGAGAGCGCGACATATGCGCGGTAGAAGAAGCCGGTGCGCTTGTCCTCCACGCGCTCCGGCGCCGGCGCCATGCCGAACGAGAGCTGCCGCGAGAGCGCCTCGTCCACCTGGGGAGACGAGAGCTCTTCGGGCGCAATGACAATCTTCTCGGCCGCACCCGTCATGGCGTACCTCCCACCTTCACCTTGGCGTTACCGACGCGGCGGCGACGGACGAAGAGCACGCCCACCGTGCCCAGCACGAGCGCCAGCACCGCGCCTCCCGCCACGAGCAGCACCCGCACCCGCGACATGGACTGCTGCGCGCCGGAATGCACCCCGGGCGGCGGAGCCTGCGGAGCGGGAGCCGGCTTGGGAGCCGTCGCCTCCGGTGCACGAGCCCCATTCGCGCCCTGCAACACGCCGAGCAGCGGGGCCGGCTGGCCGTTGGGCTGCATGAGCGAGACGCTCCGGTAGAGCACACCGTTGCGGTCGCGCACGATGTCGCCGCGCTCGGCCTCGAGCGGGACGATTTCGAGTCCCACCGCGGTGCCCGTCGCCGGGTCCTGGTCCAGCACGAGCATGTGCTGCGAGCGCCGCGCACCTTCCGCCGGACGGCCCATCAGGCCGCCATTCAGGTACAGGTAGCCGAGCACCAGCAGCGCCGAGGCCGCGACGGCCCACATGGGAATGGGGAACAGGTCCTTCGAGGGCGGACGGGCCGAGGCCTGCAGCGCCGCGGCGGCCCGGGTCAGCGCGTTCACCGCGCTCGCGAGGTCTCCACCTCCCTCGGACGTGGCGGCCGGCGTCGCGGCAGCGCCCAGCGGCTTGCGCTCGCGCCCGCCCAGCCAGTAGCGCTGCACCTGCTTCAGCTCGCCGGACATGCCGTGGAAGAAGCCCTCGGTGCCCGCGAGCGGGTCATACACGTACGCCACCTGGTGCGGCTGCGAGAAGAAGTTGCGGTGGATGAACGTGTCCATGTCGGACAGGAAGATGCCGAAGCCACCATGCGTGTGGTACCAGCCGACAATCTGCTCGTCGGGGTACTTCGCATCCATCTCCTTGTGGATGTGATTCCAGGTGTCGTGCGTGAAGGTGACCTGCGCGCCCTGCTGCTTGGCGGCCTCGCCGCGGATGACGGCGGTGATGTGCAGGTACTGTCCGTGCGCATCCTCCAGCAGGCGCCCCACCAGCACGCCGCACACCTCCACGTCCGGCTCGAGAATCGCGTGGCCGATGATTTGCGCGTAGGGCTGCTTCTCCACCGCGATGCGCAGCTCCCCCGGCGTGGGCGCGATGTCGCCTCCCGGGAAGCCGCGCACGGGCTGCTGTGTCTTTTCAGCCTTGGCTGCCTTGCTCATACGCCCCCCGTTTCCAAATCTCCGAGCACCCGCGCCCGGTCCCCGCTCAGCTCGAAACCCACCACGCGCTCCCCTTGCCGGCCGCTGACGACGTCCCACGCCGGCAGCCCGAGCTCCGCCAGGGTGAGGCCCAGGAAGTCCTCGTCGCCGCGCAGGCCGTGGAACAGCCTCGGCGCGCGGCGCGTCCCGCACGCCGGGCACACGCCGTCCGCCTCCGTCACCTGCGACAGCGGACGGAACATCCGCTCCTCGCGGCCGCACCCCGGGCAGTCGAGCCCCTGCATCAGCTCGCGGCCGAACTCCAGCACCGCGCCGGGCCCGAGCCTCTCGCGGGCCCAGCCCAGCGCCTCGCCGGCCTTCACGTCCGACGCCGAGCGCTGCACCTGCTCCAGTTGCGTGAGCGGGTCATGGCTCAGGCAGTCCGGGTTGCGCTGGTAGCGCGTGACGTACGACTGGTGCATCAGCCCGTCGAAGACGAAGCCCGCGCCGTCGAGCGTGGGCTGGCCGTGGAGCAGCTTCACCGCCTCCTGGCATTGAATGGCGGCGACGATGGACGCGGTGGTGGGCGTCGTCGGCACCTTGCCAATCTCTTCCAGCTGCCGGTTGAGCAGGCTGCACGAGCGGCGCTTTTCCAGCAGGCGCCAGTCCTGCTCGCTCATGGTGCACTCGTAGCAGGGCCCCTCGGGCGGAACGAAGACGCGGGCCACGCCCGACAGCACCTCGATGGCGCCGTCAATCCACGCGCGGCCCACGCGGTAGCAGTTGCGGTTGATGGCCAGGCGCGCCTCGCGGTTGTCCAGCGCGCCAATCACCACGTCCGCCCAGCGGAAGAGGCCCAGCCCCAAATCATGCACCACGTTGGCGCGCAGCGGGCGGACGCGCAGGTCGGGGTAGATGTCGCGGGCGCCCTCGGCCACCGCGTCCACCTTGGCCCGGCCCGCGTCCGAGGGGCGGAACAGCGGCGAGCGCGAGAGGTTGGACGTCTCCACGACGTCCATGTCCACCACGACCACCTGTCCCACGCCCAGCAGCGCGAGGTTCTTCAGCACCTCGTTGCCCAGCGCCCCGGCGCCCGCCACCAGCACGCGCGCGCGGGCCAGCCGCTGCTGGTCCCACCACTCAATCAGCTCGAAGCGGCTGAAGCGCCCCTCGTTCAGCTCCACCTTCACGAGCGCCGCGCCCCGGCCGTGATTTCCGGCTGCAGGCGGAGCACGTCACCCGGCTGCACCTTCGCGTCCGCGAGCGTCTGGGTGTCGAGCAACTGCATGCCGCTGCTCTTGTGGTGGAACTTGTAGCTCATGGGCTGCCCGTCCGGGCTCTGGCGCGGCAGGCGCATCTTCTCCACCAGCACCACCAGCACGCGATTCACCGGGGCGTCGTCCGGAAGCTCCACCTGCTGGCGCTTGGCTCCCGTCGCATCCCATACCTCGACCGTCATCATTCCCATCGGTTCGACTCCACGAGAGGGCAGGGCGCTACATGAAGAAGGCGCCGACGAGCGTGAGCAGCGAGAGGATGATGGTCAGCAGGGTGTTGGCGACGATGCCCACCATCGGCAGCATCGCGTTCGTCCCCCGGCTCAAATCACGCGCGATGAACGACAGCGTCACGCCGCCGAAGGCCGTAATCATCGCCGCCAGGCTCACGATGGTGGCGGCGGGCTCCTGAATCGCCTCGCCGCTCAGCACCGGGGCGAACATCATGACGCCCAGCAGGAACACCCCCAGCAGCGCGCAGCCCAGGCCGCCCAGGGCGTGCATCAGGGCCCCGTTGGAGCCACCAGTGCCCGGCCGCATGATGCAGGACGGACAGACGGAGCCCGACGCGAGGGTGAAGAGACAGACGCCGCAGTACGACTCACCGCAGCGGGTGCAGGCCTCGCGGCTCGCCACCGAGGGGTGGTTGCGGCAGGCCGTGGCCATGGGCTGGGAGTTGAACTGTCCGGCAGGAGCGCTCGTGGTCATCGCCCAATCCCCTTGAAGCGAATGAAGAGGCCGATAATCGAGGCGATGAACACCGCCGGAGCGATGACCAGCGCGGCGTTGGCCTTGCCCAACCCGCCGATGGTGCGGTCCGCCTCGATTTCCTTGCGCGCGTTGAGCGCGGCGCTGATGGCCATGGGGGCCACGATGACGCCGAAGCAGAAGATGCCGAGGAAGGCCAGCTTCAGCGCCCGGTTGGCCTCCTCCGACTCGCGCGTAGTCGTCAGCGCGGAGGCGGGGACCGCCATCGTCTTGCAGCCGCCGCAGTAGCGCGCGGCGCCCATCGGTACGAGGCAGTTTTCACAAAACGCCTCTGCGCAGCCGCCGCAGGTCGCGGCCGCCGCGATGGCTTCATGGTTCTGACAGTTCACTCCCCCTCCTCTGATAGCGGAACTTTATCCTTTACATGTTCGACTTATGTCAAGACAGACCCCGGTGATGGCTGGAATTGCGCTCACCGTATGTCTTGGGTGGGTCGACAATGCTTGGGGCGGGTCGAAAGACTCCCATCGGGAAAGCACGTGGCCGAGCAGTGAATGCGCTGCATCCTCCAAACGCACGAAGGCCCGGGCACCTTACGCAGGTACCCGGGCCTTCCTGACAGCCGCGTGGCTACAGCGGAATCAGTAGCGGTAGTGGTCCGGCTTGAACGGGCCCTCGACGGACACGCCGATGTACGAGGCCTGGTCGGGGGAGAGCTTCGTCAGCTTCACGCCGAGCTTGTCGAGGTGGAGCCGCGCCACCTCCTCGTCGAGCCGCTTGGGCAGCGTGTAGACCTTCTTCTCGTAGGCCTTGAGGTTGGTGGCCAGCTCCAGCTGCGCGAGGCACTGGTTGGTGAAGCTGGTGGACATCACGAAGCTGGGGTGGCCGGTGGCGCAGCCCAGGTTGAAGAGGCGGCCCTCGGCGAGGATGAGCACGCTCTTGCCGCTGGGGAAGGTCCACATGTCGTACTGCGGCTTGATGTTGGTGTGCTTGATGCCCGGCACCTTCTTCAGGCCCGCCATGTCGATTTCGTTATCGAAGTGGCCGATGTTCGCGACGATGGCCTTGTCCTTCATCTTGGACATGTGTTCGGCGGTGACGATGTCGCGGTTGCCGGTGGCGGTGATGAAGATGTCCGCCTTGCCCACCCAGTTGTCCATCGTGTCGACCTGGTAGCCCTCCATCGCGGCCTGCAGGGCGCAGATGGGGTCGATTTCCGCGATGATGACGCGGCAGCCCTGGCCCTTGAACGCCTGGGCGCAGCCCTTGCCCACGTCGCCGTAGCCGAAGACGACGGCCACCTTGCCGGACAGCATCACGTCTGTGGCGCGGTTGAGGCCGTCCACCAGCGAGTGACGGCAGCCATAGAGGTTGTCGAACTTGCTCTTGGTGACGCTGTCGTTGACGTTGATGGCGGGGAACAGCAGGGTGCCGGCCTTCTGCATGTCATACAGACGGTGCACGCCCGTGGTGGTCTCCTCGCTCACGCCGCGCACCTTGGGGGCCACGCGCTGCCAGAGCTTCGCGTCGCGCTGCTGCATGTCCTTCAGCAGGCCGAGGATGACGCCCCACTCCTCGGGCTCGGAGGCGGCGTTGAAGTCGGGGACCTTGCCGGCCTTCTCGAACTCCAGGCCCTTGTGCAGCAGGAGGGTGGCGTCACCGCCGTCGTCGACAATCTGGTCCGGGCCGGAGCCGTCGGGCCAGATGAGCGCCTGCTCCGTGCACCACCAGTACTCCTCCAGGTTCTCACCCTTCCAGGCGAACACGGGCGTGCCCTTGGGGTTCTCCACGGTGCCGCCCGTCTCGGGACGGCCCACCGCCACGGCGGCGGCCGCGTGGTCCTGCGTGGAGAAGATGTTGCAGGAACACCAGCGCACGTCCGCGCCCATGATGGACAGCGTCTCGATGAGGACGGCCGTCTGCACCGTCATGTGCAGCGAGCCCATGACCTTGAGGCCCTTGAGGGGCTTCGTCTGGCCATAGCGGGCGCGCAGCGCCATCAGGCCGGGCATCTCGTCCTCGGCCAGCATGATTTCCTTGCGGCCCCACTCGGCCAGGCTCAGGTCCTTCACCTTGAAGGCCGGCCGCGTGTCCGACTTCGTCTTCAGCGCAGTGCTCATCATCGACTCCAGGGGAGAGCTACGGGTTCAAGAGGCGCTTCTTCACTTCCTGCGGACCGCCACGGCGGACAGCAGCGCGGGGCCCTTGGCTGCGGGGTCCGCGGGGAGGGGGTGGATGCGGACGTCGGTGAAGCCCGCGTCCTTCAGCCAGCCGGAGAGCTGCTCCGGTTCGAAGCCCAGCCAGACGTGTCCCATCTGCTGCTGGTACTCGCGGCGCTCGTGCCGCTGCATGTCCACGAGGAGGATGCGGCCGCCGGGGACGAGCGCGCGCGCCGCTTCCGCCAGCACGGCCGGAGGCTCCGCCACGTGGTGCAGCACCAGGTGCAGCAGCGCCACGTCCAGCGTGCCGTCATCCACGGGGAGCGCGTGCAAATCCCCCCGGTGCAGCTCCACGTTGTCCAGGTTGCCCAGCCGCGCCTTCGCCGCCTTGAACATGGCGGCGGAGGACTCCACGGCGACGACCTTCTTCACGTAGGGCGACAGCATCTCCGACGTCTGGCCGGTGCCGCAGCCGAGGTCGCCCACGCGCCACGTGGGCTCGAAGAGGGCGAGGAGGCCGAGCACGTCGAAGCGCTCGCCGAAGAGTTCGCGGCGGAGCTTGTCCCACTTGCCCGCGGCGGTGGAGAAGAAGGCCTGGCTGCGGCTTTGTCGCTCGGCGAGCACGGGAGCGAGCCGGTGGTCGTCCTGCTCGGCCGCGAGCGCCTGGGACATCTGCTCGCGCGTCAGCGTCCACAGCCGCTTCGCCGCGGGGGGGAGCCCGTCCGCCATGTGGTACAGGCGGCTGGTGCCCTCGGGGCGCCACTCCACCCAGCCGTCATCCGCGAGCACCTTGAGGTGCCTGCTCACCGTGGACTGGGGGAGCTGGAGCACCGTGCATAGCTCCACCACCGTCAGCTCGTGCCGCTCCACCAGCCGCAACAGGCGCACGCGGGTGGGGTCGGCCAGCGACGTCATCCAGCCCAGTATGGCGGGGGCGGCGGCGCTCATGGGTGGTGGAGACTCAATCCGTTCATCCGGATGGAGTATTGATACGAGCCCGGCGTCCGGTCAAGCGGAACGTACGGGCGTGGGGTGCTCCTGAGAGGGACAGCGGGCGCGAGGCGGCGCTTCCCTCCGGGCAGGTGGGCGGGCGGACGGACTCCTGGTCCGCGCGTTCACGTCCCGAGGGGAGGTGCGGACAGGCGCGGGCGCGTTGGCGATGGTCCATGGTGGGGCCCACCTTCGGGCATGGCTTCGTCTGGAGGTGGACATGGCTGGAGTGCGTAACAGCGTTGGCGTGGCGAGCCTCTCGGCCGCGCTGGTGGTCGGTCTGCTGGTCGGGTGTGTGGCCCACGCGGAGGACGCGGAGAAGCGTGAGCGCAAGATTGGCGAGGCCGCGGCGGACCGCGAGGAGTACGTGGGGCAGCTCGTCGTCTTCGACGCGAAGCAGATTTCCCTCGGGAAGCTGGCGCTGGAGCACTCCCAGGACCCGCAGGTGCGCCAGTACGCGAAGAAGCTGGTGGAGGACCACCAGAAGCACCTGAAGGATTTGGAGACGTGGGCGGAGAGCAAGCGCATCGAGGTGGCGGCGGTGGACCTGTCCACCACGACGGAGGAGGGCACGGGCGGCTCCGGGAGCGAGGGCGTCCAGAAGGGTTACGAGGAGCGCAAGGCCGGCGTGGACAAGCGGCTCGACGAGGCCATCGAAGAGGCGAAGAAGGACGTGGGCGAGCTGCAGGGCAAGGAGGGCAAGGACTTCGACAAGGCCTTCCTCTCGCGCGTCATCGATGACCAGAAGGACGGGCAGGAGTTGGTGGGCGACGGGCTCGACACGTACCGCGCCGATGCGACGTTCGGCCTCCTGCTCAACCACACCAACAACGTCATCGAGAAGAACCTGGAGCGCGGGAAGCAGGTGGAGAAGGTCGTGGACTGACACGGCGGAGCGAAGATTGGGGCTCGTGCAGGGCCCCGTTGGGTGTTTCCGCCCAGGCGCAGTGTTGACGTCCACCGCGTGTGTACAGCGCTGGTCGCCGGCCCTCCGCGCGGGTTGACGTGGCTCGTGGTGGCGCTTAATCCCGGTGGCCTATGCGGACCGCTGCGTGGCTGCTGCCGGCGTACCTGTTGGGCGTGCTGTGCGCGTGCACGGCGCCCACGCCGAGGGTGCCTCCCGTGTCTCCCGAGGGCACCACGCCCGTGGGCCCGTTCGTCCCCGAGGCCCGTGCCCTGTTCGAGGGCTGCACGTCCGTTCCCGACAGCGCGGAGTCGCGCACGTACCGCTGCGGCGACGTGACGGTGTGGATGGCCGAGGCGAAGAGCGGGAGCCTCGAGACCATGCTCCAGCGGGCCCGCGAGCGAGTCACCGGGCGCCATGGGCCGGGCGTGGTGGAGGTGAAGGGAGAATTGCCGCTCGCGGGGAAGTCATGGCCCTCCATCCGCTTCGCCGCGTGCGCGAGTGTCGAGGTGGAGTGTCGCGCCGGAGGCTACGCCGTCGCGGTGACTCCCGGGGCGGGGCGATTGCGAGGGCTCGGGTGTATCGCGCGGGGGAATACACGGCCCCTGTTGGCGCGGTGTCTGGAGTTGCTCGAGTACACCGCGTCTCGAGGCAATCCCGAGGGCGATGTGTTGGATTCGGACGCGCTGGTGCAGCCGCCGCGCCTGCCATGGCGCGCGCTGGCTGTGCCGCAAGAGTGCCAGCTCGCCGTGTCCACCACGCGCGCGGGTCGCATCCGCTGCGGGGACTCGTCCTTCACGTGGAATGTCTACATGCCCGCGCGGACGGACGTGACGGCGCGCTGGAGGGACCAGGGCGTGGCGGAATTGGCGGAGGCGCTGCCGGGCGCGGGGGCGGTGGAGGAGGTGGCGTGCCGTCTGGAGAACCTGCCCGCGCGGTGCTCGCGCTTCACCGCGCCCACGGAGCATGGCCCGTTGGTGGTGTGGGCTGGGGCGGTGGAGTGGGAGGACCGCGCGCTCTTCGCCTCGTGTAGCTTCCTGGCCTCCGAAGCGCCGTTCCCCGCCGCCTGCAACGGCGCCTTCACCTTGCCCTGACCTTGGATTCCGCGTGTACGAACTGCAGGACGTATCCAAGCGCTTCGGCACCACGCAGGCGCTGCACCCGCTGAGCCTGCGCCTTCCCACCGGGCGCACCACGGTGCTGCTCGGCCCGAGCGGCTGCGGCAAGTCCACGATGGTGCGGCTGCTCAATGGCTTGCTGCGTCCGGACACGGGGCGCGTGCTCTTCGATGGGAAGCCATTGCCCTCGGAGGGGGACGCGCTGCTGGCCGTGCGCCACCGCGTGGGCTACGCGCTCCAGGGCGGCGGGTTGTTTCCGCACCTGACAGGCGAGGAGAACGTCACGCTCATGGCCCAGCACCTGCGCTGGGGTTCCGCGCGCACGCGTGAGCGATTGGATGCGTTGGTGGAGCTCACGCGGTTTCCTTCGGACGCACTGGCCCGGTATCCCGCGCAGCTTTCCGGGGGACAGCGGCAGCGCGTGGCGTTGATGCGCGCGCTGATGCTGGACCCGGATGTGTTGCTGCTCGACGAGCCGCTGGGCGCGCTGGACCCGCTGGTGCGGCATGAATTGCAGACGGATTTGCGCGCCATCTTCGCGCGGCTGCGAAAGACGGTGGTGCTGGTGACGCATGACCTGGCGGAGGCGGGCTTCCTCGGGGATGACATCCTCCTCATGCGCGATGGGCGCGTGGTGCAGCAGGGCGGGCTCGCGGACCTGGAGTCGCGACCGGCGGACCCGTTCGTCACCCGCTTCATCCAGGCACAGCGGCCCGTGCCCGGGGGAGGGGCGGCGGCGTGAGGACCTGGGTGTGGTTCTTCACGCTGTTGCTCGTCGCGTGCACCAGCGGTGAGGCGCAGCCTTCCGGTGACGGCGAGCCCACCGTGCGCGTGGGCTCCAAGAAGTTCACCGAGTCCGTCATCCTCGGGGAGATGGTGACGCAGCTCGCGAGGAGCACGGGCGCTCGGGTGGAGCACCGGCGCGAATTGGGCGGCACCACCGTGCTCTGGGAAGCCCTGCGCAGGGGCGAGCTGGACATCTATCCCGAGTACACCGGCACGCTCCGTCAGGAATTGCTGTCCGGCCGCAACCTTCAGGACGACGGAGCCCTGCGGACCGCGCTGGCCGCCGAGGGCCTGCGCTTGAGCGCGCCACTGGGTTTCAACAACACCTACGCCCTCGGCATGAAGGAGGCCGAGGCCGAGAAGCTGGGCATCCGTCGCATCTCCGACCTGCTCTCGCACCCCGAGCTGCGCTTCGGCTTCAGCAATGAGTTCATGGACCGCGCCGATGGCTGGCCCGCCCTGAGGGAGCGCTATCGGCTCCCGCAGAAGGACGTGCGCGGACTGGACCATGACCTCGCGTATCGCGGGCTGGAGAGCGGCGCCATCCAGGTGACGGACCTGTACTCCACCGACGCGGAAATCGCGGCGTACGGGCTGCGCGTGCTGGAGGACGACCTGCACCACTTCCCCGCGTACGACGCCGTGCTGCTCTATCGCGGGGACCTGGAGTCTCGTGCTCCGGAGGCGCTGGCGGAGATGCTCCGACTGGGAGGCCGCCTGTCCGAGGCGCAGATGGTGAAGCTCAATGCCCGTGCCCGCCTGGACCGGGTTCCCGAGGCGCAGGTGGCCGCTGACTTCCTCAAGAGCTCGCTGGGCATCTCCGCCGAGGTGCGCGGGGAAGGACTCTCCTCGCGCATCTGGCACCGGACCCGCGAGCACCTGTTCCTCGTGGTGGTGTCGCTGCTCGCGGCCATCGCGCTCGCGGTGCCGCTGGGCGTCGTCGCCGCGCGCAGGCCTCGGCTGGGGCAGGGGGTGTTGGGATTGGCGGGCATCATCCAGACGGTGCCGTCGCTGGCGTTGCTGGTGGTGATGATTCCGCTGCTGGGTATCGGCTCGCGGCCGGCCATCGCCGCGCTGTTCCTCTACAGCCTGCTGCCCATCGTCCGGAACACGGCGGCGGGGCTCGTTGGCATTCCGCTCGAAGTGCGCGAGTCCGCCGAGGCGCTCGGCCTGCCCTCGTTCGCAAGGCTTTGGCGCATCGAGTTGCCCATGGCCGCGCCGTCCATCCTCGCCGGCATCCAGACGGCCGCTGTCATCAACGTGGGCACCGCCACACTGGGCGCGCTCGTCGGCGCAGGTGGCTATGGGCAGCCCATCCTCACCGGCATCCGGCTCGACGACGTGGGGCTCATCCTCGAAGGCGCGGTGCCCGCCGCGGCGCTCGCGTTACTCGTCAGCGGCCTGTTTGAATTGGTGGAGCGCGCCGTGGTGCCGAAGGGCCTCCGTCTGCGCGCGGAGTCGGAGGCGCGCTGAACGTCACACCGGCTCGGCGTGAGAGGCCGGCTGCGGCACGGACAGGGCCCTCGGCGCGTCCGAGGCGAGGCCCGCCGCGCACAGCCGCACCAGCGACATCCACACCAGGTCCGCCAGCAGCAGGTGCACGAGCTGCATCCACACCGGCGCCAGCAGCACCAGGTTGATGACGCCCGCGCACAGCTGCGCCGCGTACACGATGACGATGGCCGTGGCCGCCCGCTTCACCTCCGCGGAAGGCCGCAGCCTCGCCACCCACCGCGACAGCAGCACCACCAGCGCGCCCACGCCCACCGCCAGCACCGGGTGCAGCACGCGCAGCCGGAGGAGCACGTGCGCCGTCTCGGACATGTCCTGGCTCAGCCCGTGCGTCAGGCTCTCCGCCGGAAACAGCGTGTCGCCGAGCGCCGCCACCGCGCCGCTCACCCCGAGCAGCAGCAGCCCCGCCACGCTCGTGCCCAGCAGCAGCCCCACCAGCCCCTGGCCTCGCAGCGCCAGCGGCGCGCGCCCGCGCGAGAACCACACCACCAGCGCCTGCGCGCCCACCAGGAGGAACGTGTTCACCAGGTGCACGCCCATCCAAATCGCCCGGCCCACCGACGCGTTGTCCGCCACGTACTTGAGGAGGACGATGCCCGCGCCCACCAGCGCCTCGGTCGTCATGAACACGAGCGCCCACGCCGCCGCGCGCCGCGCCGGGTGCCCCTTCACGTGGGCCCGTACGCCCCACACGCACATCGCCACCGCGAGCACCATGGCCAGGCCGCTCGTCAGCCGGTGCGTGTACTCGATGAGCGTCTGAATCGAGGGCGCCCGGGGCACCACGTCGCCGTTGCACACCGGCCAGTGAGCTCCACAGCCCGCGCCCGAGCCCGTCGCCCGGACGAAGGCACCCCAGAGAATCACGCCCAACGAGTAGACGAGCACTCCCAGGCTGAAGACCTGGAACCGGCGGGACGAGGCGGCGTGGGTCATGGCGCTCCCCCTTAACCCACTTCGCCCCCGGGTGCTGCCCGGCCCCCTCATCCAGTCTCACCCCGTCCATCAGCGCGGTTGCTCGGCGACGGAGCCTTTCTCCACCGTCCGACATATCCGGAAAGGGTCGCTCGGATATCCCACCCCATCCGTTGGATATGCCTGCTCCCTTCACCTACCTCGAAGGATGATTTCCATTCGGGTGTTCGGAGCCCCCAGGCCCTGGCACGGGGAGTGCTTTACCCAACAGCAGTGCACGACGGCGCTCCTCGAGGGGCCAGACGCACGAACCATCAAATGGTGGCCGCTTCGGTGGCCCCGGCACCCCGGGCCGGAGTTCCCCCCTCTCCGTCCCGCGGGTGTGTTCTTTCAGAGGCATCAGCAGCAAGGCGCTCCGGGTCGGGGTTTCCCCCCTCCTCGGCCCGGAGTGCGACCTCTGAACCCAGTTCCCACAGGGGTGTGGGGAAACAGGGCGGAGCGCATCGCGGGTTGGGGTCTTCTCCTCTGCCCTCAGCCCGCGATGCGCATCTGCTCGGCTCCCAGCACCGCTGGCAGGGGTCCGTAGGCCATGGACCGTTCAATCACGTTGCGCAACTCGCGCACGTTGCCGGGCCATGGGTGTGCCGCCAGCGCGGCCAGCGCGTCCGGCCCGAGCTGCGGCGGCTCCTGCCCCTCCGGCGTCAGCATCCGAACGAAGTGCTTCGCCAGCGCCACCACGTCCTCGCGCCGCTCGCGCAGCGGGGGGACGCGGATGGGTACCACCTGGAGCCGGTAGTAGAGGTCCTCGCGGAAGCGGCCCTCGCGCACGAGCTGGCCCAAATCGCGGTGCGTGGCCGTCACCACCCGCACGTCCACCTCCACCGGGCGCATCTCGCCGAGGGGGAAGACCTCGCCATTCTCCAGGAAGCGCAGCAACTTGGGCTGCACCTCCAGAGGCAGCTCGCCAATCTCGTCGAGGAAGAGGGTGCCGCCGTGCGCGGCGCGGATGACGCCCGGGTGGTCCGTCGTCGCGCCGGTGTACGCGCCGCGCCGGTAGCCGAAGAGCTGCCCCTCGAAGAGCTCCCGGGGGACGGCGGCGCAGTTGAAGGCCACGTAGGGCCGCTGCGAGCGCGTGGACAGCGTATGAATCGCGCGGGCCACCAGCTCCTTTCCGGAGCCGGACTCGCCGGTGACGATGACGGTGGCGCGGCTGGAGGACAGGCGCGCCAGCTCCGCGCGCAGCCGCTTCATGGCGGGGGACGCGGCGATGAAGCCGGGCAGCTCCGCGTCGCGCTCGGACTCCACGTCGCCCACGTTGGGCGTGGGGGCCTCCACCTCGGCGAAGCCGCGCAGCGCGGCCACTTCCAGGGCGAAGCCGCTCAGGCGGGACAGCGCGGTGAGCAGCGCACGGCCGTCCGCCGGCAGCGGGCCCGCCACGCCCAGGCGCAGCCGCCGGCCGCACCCGTCGCCGAACTCCACCTCGTCCGTCATCGGCACCGACGCGGAGCCGGCGAGCAGCGTGGCCTGGCCCTGCGAGTCCAGCTCCTCCAGCCGGGGCTGGCTGCCGGGGAAGAGCCCCTCCACCACGCCGAGCAATTCGCGCTGGAGGAGGGACGTGCCCATGCCGCGCACGGACAGCCGCTCGAAGGGCACCACCAGCGCCTCCGCGCCCAGCCGCGTGGGCCCCGCGGGTGTGGCCATGGCGTGCAACGGACGTGTCACGGCGCGGGTGAAGTCCTGCGGAATGGCCATGCCCGCGCGGCGCAATTCCGCCTCGCTGGCCGCCAGCATCTCCTCCGCGGCGGGGTCTCCCTCCAGCTTCGCCACCAGCGCCAGGAGGTGGCGGGTGAAGAGGGCCATGGACACGTCGCCCGCGAGGCGGAAGGTGCCCACCGCCGCCTCCATCTGCTCGCGGGCCTCGCGCGGGCGGCCCTCCAGGGCGAGCAGCATGCCCTCGAAGCGGTTGAGGACGGCCGAGTGGCCGGCGGACGGCATCCGCTCCAGGAAGACGCGGGCGCGGCGCAGGAGGACGCGGCACTCCGGGAGCTGGCCCGCGAAGGCGCGGGCGCCCGTCTCGTAGACGAGGCACTCGCGGCGCAGGAAGGGCCAGCCGCCCAGCTCCGTCACGCGTGTGCTCGTCTCGGCGAGGCGGTCGGCGGCGCGCTGGGGATGGCCCTCGGCGAGGTCCGCCATGGCGACCGCGAAGGTGGCGTAGGCGCCGGTGAGCTTGCGCTGGATGGGGCCGTCATAGGCGGCGAGCCGCGCGGCGTACCGGCGCAGCTCCGCGTAGCGGCCGGTGATGAGCCCCACCATCACCCGCGGCACCGTGAGGTGGATGGGCGTCCAGCTCAGCTCCTCCACCACCGCGTCCGCCTCGTCCAGCACGGCCTCGGCCTCCGCGAAGCGCGTCAGGCGCAGCAGGGCCTCGGCCTCCGCGCGCGCGGCGAAGATGAAGGAGAAGCCGCGCACCATGCGCCCGCCGTACGCGGCCTCGCGCGCGCGGCGCACCAACTGGAGCGCCTCCGCCGGCTCGCATGCCTCCTCCAGGCGGCGCTGCGCGAGGAAGGCGAGGTTGCGGGCCTCCAGGTAGGTGTAGCCCATCCGCGCCGCGCCCTCGGCCACCTCGCGGAAGCGGCGCGTGGCCTGCGCGGCTTCGCCGCGGATGGTGGCCTCGTGCGCGAGCGCGTCCTCCACGATGAGACGCAGCACCGGGTCCGTCACCGAGGGCAGCAGCGGCGCGAGCCGTCCCGTGCAGCGTGCCACCCGCTCCGCCTCGCCCAGGTAGAAGGCGGTGGCCAGCTCGGCGATGCGCAGGTGGCAGCGGACCTCCACGTCATCGCGCGTGACGAGCAGGGCCTCCGCCCGGGCGATGTGCGCGTCCATGCGGGCCACGTCGAACAGCTTGCCGTCCGGCGAGGCGTAGAGATGGGCCGCCAGGGCGTGCACCTGGAGCTCCACGTCCTCCGGCAGGACGCCCGCGGAGGCCTCGTCCAGGTGGGGCAGCAGGGTGGTGAAGGCGCTCCGCGCGTCTCCTCGCCCCCAGCGTTGCAGGTAGGCGAGCGCCACCGCCGCCTGCGCGCGGGCGCCCGGCGTGCGCAGCACGCCCGAGGCCAGCAGGGCGAGCAGCTCCTCCTCCGCCGCCCGCCACTCCGCCCGCTTCAGGTGGGCGAGGCAGGGCTGGAGGCGTGAGGACTCCTCGGGGCGCAGCTCCTGGCGCTGGGAGAGAATGGCGCGGGAGGCCGGGGTGGTGCCGCCGTCGAGCAGGTTGCGGAGCGCCTGGGCCACCCGGCCGCGCGGGCGGCGCGCCTGGGGGGCCTCGTCCGGCAGCTCCCAACGGTAGACGGTGAGAGGGGTGACGCCCAGCAGGCGGGCGAACGACGCCCGGCTCTGCTCCCCGCGCAGCGCGCGGATGACGTCGGGGCCCAACCCGCGGGGCTCCTCCTTCTCCTCCATGCTCACGACGCTTGTCCCCTTACGTCCCCCCGGCCCGCCGCCTTCTCTTTCATGCTTTTCGAGTGCGAAAGCAAACGATTGAGCATTTCCGATTTTTAAGACACCCCTCTCGACCCGGAGAGGCCTGGCTGTGGGGCGGGTAGCGGAGGGGCCGCTTCGCCTCCCCCAACACGGGGCAAGTCGTTATCGTCACCTCGTGACCACTGCATCGGACCCGCCACCTCCCCCTACGTCTCCGCGGACCCAGGACGAGCGCCTGCGCCGGCTGGAGGCTGCCCTGGCCGAGGGCCGCGCGAGGGAGGACGCCTGGGTGGAGGAGTGGGTGCGCCGCACGGGGCAGATGCCGTCCCGGAAGGTGCGCCGCAAGTGGGAGAAGAAGTGGCGGCGCGAGGCCCAGCGTGAGACGCGCCGGGCGGAGAAGGAGGCCCGGCTGGCCCGCACGAGAGACCCGGTGCGCGGGGGCATCTACGCGGCCATGGCCGTGGTCTTCGTGATGATTGCCATGTCGCGGCCGGCGCAGCTGTGGTGGCTCATCTTCATCGCCCTGTCGTTCTTCACGTCGGCCGCGAAGCACCTGGGGCGGCCCCGGCAGGACGCCCTGCGCGACGCGGTGGAGGGGCAGGAGACGCTGGGCGAGGGCGCGGAGCGCTCCGGCCAGCAGCTCCCTCGGGGCGAGGCCGTGGAGGTGTCGGCGCGGGCTCCTGGGAGCGGAGTGACGGCTTCTGGAGATGCGGCGGTGGACCCGCGCGTGGCGAAGGTGGATGCCTTGTGCTCCAAGTTACTGGAGGAGCTGCGCGGAGGCCCGGCGGTGTTGCGCGAGGTGGTGCACGCGCCGGAGCGTACGGTGGAGGCGCTGCAGAAGGGCTGCCACGAGCTGGCGCGCCGGGAGCGCGAGCTGCGGGCGCTGTCGACGCCCGAGGAGTCGAAGCGGCTGGAGTCCGAGCGCGAGGCGCTGGCCGCGCGCGTGTCCTCGGAGCAGGACTCGGTGGTGCGCGAGCGGCTGTCCGGGGCGCTGGCCGCGCTGGACGAGCAGCGGCGCCAGCGCGCGGAGCTGACGACGGCGGCCAACCGGCTGGAGGCCGAGCACATGCGCCTCTACTACACGCTGGAGGGGCTCTACGCGCAGGTGCTGCGGGTGCGCTCGGCGGACGCGGCCGGCGAGGACGTAGGCGGCGCGGGGCTGCGGCAGAGCGTGGAGCAGCTCGGCTCGGAGGTGGAGGCGGTGACGCAGGCGCTGGAAGAGGTGCACCGCCCCCACGACGGCCGGGTGCGGACGCGGTAGGCGGTGCCTCGCGCCCGCGGGTAGGGCCGGCTCGGAAGGTGCGCAGGGCCCGCGCCGGGGCGCGGGACTGCCTGGTGCGCTACTCGCTGACCGCGTGCTTCGGAGCGGGCGGCTGCGGCGTGCCCGCCGCGACTCGCACCGTCTTCGCGTTGACGAACTCGCGGATGCCCAGGTCCGCCAGCTCGCGCCCGTGGCCGGAGTGCTTCACCCCGCCGAACGGCAGCCTCGGGTCCGAGGCCACCATCTCGTTGACGAACACCATCCCGGACTCGACGCCGTCGATGAAGCGCTGCTGCTCCTTCTCGTCGCGCGTCCACACGCTGGCGCCCAGGCCGAAGGGCGTCGCGTTGGCGAGCTCAATCGCATGGTCCACGTCGCGCGCCCGCAGCAGCGTGGCCACCGGGCCGAACAGCTCGTCGTGGAAGGCGGGCGCGTGCGGCGGCGGGTCCGCCAGCACGGTGGCCGGGTAGAAGTGGCCCGGACGCTCCAGCGGCTTGCCGCCCAGCAGCAGCCGCGTGCCGGCCTTCACGCTCTCCTCCACCTGCGCGGCCAGCCCCTTGAGGATGCCCTCGGTGGCCAGCGGCCCCAGGTCCGTCTTCGGGTCCATGGGGTCTCCCACCGTCACGCGCTTCATGCGCTCCACGAAGCGCCGCTCGAAGTCCGCGGCGATGGCCTCCGCGACGATGAAGCGCTTGGCCGCGATGCACGACTGGCCGTTGTTGATGAGCCGCGCCGTCACCGCCGTCTCCACCGCCTTGTCCAGGTCCGCGCTCGGCATGACGATGAACGGGTCGCTCCCGCCCAGCTCCAGCACCACCTTCTTGATGGCCTTGCCCGCCGCCGCGCCCACCGCCCGGCCCGCGCCCTCGCTGCCCGTCAGCGTCACCGCCTTCACCCGCGGGTCCTCGATGACGCGATTCACCTCCGACGTCTCAATCATCAGCGCCTGGAACGCGCCCTTGGGGAAGCCCGCCTGGAGGAACAACTCCTCCAGCGCCAGCGCGCACTGCGGCACGTTGTGCGCGTGCTTGAGCAGGCCCACGTTGCCCGCCATCAGCGCCGGCGCGGCGAAGCGCACCACCTGCCAGAAGGGGAAGTTCCACGGCATGATGGCCAGCACCGGCCCCAGCGGCTGGAAGCGCACGAAGGCCCTGTCGCCGCCCACTTCAATCGGCTGGTCCCTCAGCAGCCCCTCCGCCCGGGACACGTAGTAGCGGCAGGCGCTGGCGCACTTGCGGGCCTCGGCCTTGGCGGCCTCCAGCGGCTTGCCCATCTCCTCCGTCATGATGCGGCCGTAGCGGGGGGCCTCGGCCTCCAGCAGCTCCGCGGCGCGGCGCATCCACGTGGCGCGCTCGGCGAACGAGGTATGGCGGTAGGTGCGGAACGTGTCGGTGGCGAGCTGGAGCTTCGCCTCCAGCTCCTCGGCGGTATGCGTGGCGAAGGTGCGCAGCGTCTTGCCCGTCGTCGGGTCGATGGTGGCGATGGCCATGGGTTCCCTCCTGGAGCCGGTAGATAGCAGCCGGGCGCGGGGAGACAACGCCGCTCGTGCACCGAGCGTCCGGCCGCGCACGTCATTTTCGGCCGCCCGTTGCCTCCCTTATAGGCGAGGGGAAGGTACGGGAGACCTCCATGAGCACAGAAGTCATCCGCGAGCGCCGCTTCAACCCCCTCATCGCGGGGGTGCTGTCCGTCGTGATTCCGGGCCTGGGGCAGCTCTACAAGGGGCAGCTCTTTCGCGCGGTGGTGTGGTTCTGCATGGTGGGCATCGGCTACTGGTTCCTCATCGTGCCGGGCATCGTCCTCCACGTCTTCTGCGTGGCGGGCGCGGCGTTCGGCAGCGCGGGGACGGACCGCTTCCGCGTCACCGGGTAGCGCTCCGCCGTCATGACGCAACCGTGACGGAATGCTGGCCGGGCGCCCGCCATCGCGCCGCCGCGTCCGTGCTCCCATGGCGCTGTCCCTTCCTGCAAGGAGCAGCCGCGCATGGGAATGTCCGCCGGAGGCCGCCAGGGTGGCCCCAAGAGTGAAATCAACATCACCCCGCTCGTCGACGTGGTGCTGGTCCTCCTCATCATCTTCATGGTGGTGACGCCGATGATGCAGCGCGGGAAGCCCGTGGAGCTGCCCAAGGCGGCCAGCGTCGAAGGAGAGGCGCAGAAGGACCCGCTCGTCCTCTCCGTGACGCCGGACCGCAAGGTGTTCGTCGAATCGGACGCCTATCCGGATGAAGCCGGGCTCAAGGCTCGGCTCCTGGACGAGGTGCGCCGGCAGCCGGGGCGCCGCGTCCTGCTCAAGGCGGACCAGTCCCTCGCCTGCGGGGACGTGCGCAAGGTCATCCACCTGGCGCGGGCCGCCGGGGTGGAGCGGCTGTCCTTTGGCGTCGAGTCGCTCGAGCAGCAGTGAGGGGGCACGCCATGCACAGCCAGAAGCGAAGCTTCGTGAAGGCGCAGGCGGTCATGCAGTCGGACATCAACGTCACGCCGCTGGTGGACGTGGTGCTGGTGCTGCTCATCATCTTCATGGTCCTCACGCCGCTGATGACGAAGGACCTGCTGGTGCAGCTCCCGGAGCAGGAGACGACGACCAATCCGCCCACCGAGCCTGTCGTGAAGCAGTGGGTGGTGGGCCTCACGCCCGAGGGCCGCCTCACGCTGAATGACGAGCCGGTGGACGACGCGGACTACGTGCCGCGCCTGAAGCAGGTGATGGAGGCGCGGCCCCGGGGCCAGCGGCACGTGTTCTTCAAGATGGATGACCGCGCGGGCTACGGCCGGCTGGTGGTGGCCCTGGACGGGGCGAAGGCCGCGGGCGCGGAGGAGCTGGGCGTGCTCACGGACTGACGGGCCTTGGGCGGCAGCCGACATTCTCCTCATTCCGGAGTCGCACCTGACGCCGGGCCGCGTAGTGTCACGAACATGTGGCGCAGGTGGCTGAACTGGATGTCGGGGCTGGATGTGGCGGTGACGCGGCTGCTCGGGATGCTGCTGCTCCTGGGCGCGTGCCTGCTGGGGTTCATCGCACTCTCGGACGAGGTGTCCGAGGGCGAGACGCAGGACTTCGACGAGAAGGTGCTGCGCGCGCTGCGCAGCCCGGAGAACCCGGCGGTGCCTCGCGGCCCGTGGTGGCTGGCGGTGTCGGCGGAGGAGGTGACGTCGCTCGGTGGCGTGACGGTGCTCGCCCTCGTCACGCTGATGGTGTGCGGCTTCCTGCTGCTGGCTCGGCGCTACCGGACGCTGCTGCTGGTCCTGGTGGCGACAGTGGGCGGCGCGGGGCTCAACCTGCTGCTCAAGCAGTTCTTCGCGAGGCCGCGTCCCTCGGTGGTGCCGCACCTCACGGAGGTCATGACCCAGAGCTTCCCGAGCGGCCACGCCATGCTGTCGGCCACCGTGTACCTCACACTTGGAGGACTGCTGGCGCAGCTCGCCGAGCGGCGGCGGCTCAAGGCGTACCTCCTGGGCCTGTCACTGTTGTTGCCGTTCATCGTCGGGCTGACGCGCGTGTATCTGGGTGTGCACTACCCCACGGACGTCCTCGGAGGCTGGGTGGCGGGGCTCGCGTGGGCGCTACTCAGCGCCGTCATGGCGCGGGCCCTGCGGCGGCGGAGTCCCGCACTGCGCGCGGAGGCGCACAAGCCCGTGGAGTGAGCCTTCCACGGGCCGGTGTTGCCGTGCTGTCTCTCGCGCGCTTGTGTCGGGCTGTGACTACGGGCTTGTTCCTCCTTGCTGGCTCGTCCGCTCCGCGTCGAGCGCATCCGCGGCCGCCACTCGCGGGCGCTCCTCGGGTGTGAAGGAGTCGATGAGGAGCCGCTGTACGGCGGCCTCTCGCGCGGCCACGTCCGGCTCCGAGAGTCGCAGGGCCTCCCGCTTCGCTCGGAATGCTTCGAGCCGCTGCTTCCATTCCGCTCGCTGACGGTCCAGTGCCTCCAGCCGCCCGGTGGCTTCGTCACCGACGGTGGCGAGCCGGTACTGGCGCAGGTCCTCCGCCGTGGCACCGGTGGCGAGCAACTCGCGCTCCTCGGCCTGCTGGCGCAGGGGACGCAGGGCCTCCTCTCGCTGGGCCCTCGTCGAGGACGGGAACTGCTCCTCCAGCGCGGCGATTCGCCGCTCGCGCTCGTCCTTCGACAGCGTGGAGTCCTGCTCCAGCTTCATGCGCTCCAGCGCCACGGCATCCACCTGCTCGTCCGCGCTGAAGAACGTGCCCGCGGCGGCGTCGCCCAGGTGCTCGCGACGGAGCCGGCGCAGGGCCTCCAGTCGACTGCCCAGGTCGTCCGGCGCGCCTCCCTCTGGGACCTGCGATGTGCGCGTCGCCTCGCGATAGGCGAGGTAGTCGTCGAGGAGCCGCACGGCCTCCTCTGCTGCCTGGGGAGGCAGCTTCGCCCGGAGGGCCGCGACGATGCGCGCGCGGATGACCTCGGGTGGCTCTTCTCCGGTGGCGGAGAGGTAGTAGTCGAAGAACAGGCGCACGTCGGCGGACAGCACGAGGTGCCCGGCTGCATCCACCTGGAGCGCGCCGTCCTCCTGCGTGTCCTGAAGCGACGTGGGCGCCGGCGGGAGGGGCGCGTCCTCGTGGATGTCCGCGATGGAGGGCGCCACGTCCCGTGCCGGAGCCGTGGCAGTGGGTGTGGCCACCGGCTCGCCCCGCGCTGGAGTCATGGCATCGGATGCGGCCACCGGCTCGTCGCGCACGACATCCGAGGCAGTGAGCCACCCGAGCACACCGACTCCGAGGGCAGCGCCCACGACAAGCACGACAGTCACAGGACGTGTCTTCACGGAGAGCCCCTCATCTCGACGTGCGGTCCGGGCACCGGGCCTCACAGCCCCGCGTTCTTCAGCCGGTTGGCGTGCGCGCGGTACACGGACTTCGGGTCGCTCTCGAACAGGTTGGTGAGGCCGAGCACCTGGTTGATTTCGTCCGCGTGGTTCATCGCGTAGTTGTCGCGAATCACCGTGCCGAAGTGCGAGCTGCACCGGCCCACGAGGCCGTCATTGGACTCGCCATAGACGAGCGAGGACAGGCCCAGCGCACCGTCGCTCACGTCCAGCAGGTTGGTGAGCACGCCCGTGCCGGACCACGAGTAGTACCGCTGCCCATTCTTCCCCGTGGCCGCGCCCTGGCCGCACGACGTCGCCGGGATGCCCGAGGGGAACGTGGTGTTGTAGCGAGACAGCCCCGTGCGGGTGAGCGAGTCCAGCCCCTTCACCGCGTCCTGCGGGCGGCTGTACCCGGACAGCATCCCCAGCACCGTGCCCAGCCGGTTGGTGAAGAAGGACAGCACGACCTCCGAGAAGCCGCCCGGCACGAGGTTGCGGCGCAGGTAGTCCGCCAGGTCCGCGCCCTTGTGCGGCGAGCCCACCGTCGTCACCGACGCCACCAGATCCGGCCGCACCGCCGCCACGTAGCGCACGTCGAGGCCACCATGGCTGTGGCCGATGAGGTTCACCTTCCCGCAGCCCGTGCGCGCGACGATGTCCTCCACCTGCGCCAGCAGCGCCTCGCCGCGTGCCTCCGTGGACTGGAAGGCGGGCACGTGCGTCGCGTAGACGCGCGCCCCACCCGAGGCCAGCGTGGACGGAATGCCGTGGAAGTAGTCCAGCACGCCGAACAGCGAGTCGAAGCCCGCCATGCCGTGCGCCAGGACAATCGGGTAGCGCGTCTTCGTGTACGTGTCCGCCGCGTGTGCGGGCAGCGCCCCCAGGCACAGCGCCACGACGGCCAGACAGAGCGAACGGAACGACTGCATGTGAATCCCCCCGGTGTGCAGGCCGCCTGCAGGGCGGTCCCGCCGGGGCGGCTGACTACTCTTCACGACCCGTGAAATGCAAGCCGGCCCCGGGTGGGCAGCGAAAAACGCCCCAGGAAGGCGTTCACTGCGCGAAGCTTGCCATTGCCTTGCTCGCTCCCCGCCCGCCGCCACCGCTCCTGTCACTCCCCGTCCGGCTCCTCGCGAGGTGTCGCGCATGAACGTCTGGAATTGGCTCGCGAGCCTGGTGCCGGGCAGCACCTCCAAGGTGCCCATCTTCTACGACGAGAACTACCGGCTGCCGCTCAGCGGCGTCGAGTCCACCGTGGGAATCGAGCCGCGTGGCGTGGACTTCACCACGTGGTACCTCCTGGAGAAGGGCGTGGTGCGCCCGGAGGACGTGCACCGTCCGCTGCCGGTGAGCTACGCGGAGATGGCCCGCGTGCACGACGCGGAGTACCTGGAGTCGCTCGGCCGCCCGGAGACGCTGGCGCGCATCTTCGCCGCGGACCCGTCCGAGGTGCCGGTGGACACGCTGCTGACCAACGTGCGCCTGGTGTGCGGCGGGACGCTCGGCGCGGCGCGGCTGGCGCTGGCTCGGCGCGGTCCGGTGGTGAACATGGCGGGCGGCTTCCACCACGCGGCGCCGGGCCGGGGCGGCGGCTTCTGTGCCGTCAACGACATCGCGGTGGCGCTGGCGGCGCTGCACGCGGACGGCTTCGACGGGCAGGCCGTGGTGCTGGATTTGGACGCGCACCCGCCCGACGGCACGGCGGAGTGCCTGACGGGACAGGAGCGCGCGTGGATTGGCTCGCTGTCCGGCAGTGACTGGGGCGCGCTGCCGTTGGAGGTGGACGAGACGCGCGTGCCGGAGGGCACCAGCGACACCGACTATCTCTCGCTGCTGGAGGGGCTGCTGACGCGCATGCCGAAGCCGGACGTGGCCTTCGTCATCGCGGGTGGGGACGTGCTCCAGGGAGACCGCTTCGGGCGCGTGGGGCTGACGCTGGACGGGGCGCGGCGCCGGGACATGGCGCTGGCGCGCGCGCTGCGTGGGGTGCCCAGCGTGTGGCTGCCGGGCGGCGGCTACCACGCCGAGTCGTGGAAGGTCTTCGCGGGCTCGGTGCTGGTGCTGACGGGCAGGGGCTCGAAGCGCATCACCGCGCGGTATGACCCGCTGAGCGCTCGCTACCAGCGCATCTCCCGGCTGCTGACGCAGGAGGGCTCCCAGGTGGAAGAGCCGCTGACGCTGGAGGACCTGGAGGGCTCGCTGGGGTTGGGCGGGGTGCTGCAGCCCCGGGTGCTCGGCTACTACACGGCGCAGTCGCTGGAGTACATGCTGTTCCGCTACGGCCTGCTGTCGCAGGTGGAGCGGCTGGGCTACCACCGGCTGCGCGTGGAGGTGGGCTCCACCGGGGCGGGGGACCGCATCAAGGTGCTGGGCCGCTCGGGCGGGCAGGAGCACCTGCTGGTGGACTGCGTGGTGGAGCGGCGCCCCGTGGCGGGCGAGCCCTTCCTCTTCGTCAACTGGCTCAGCCTCCGTCACCCGCGCGCGCGCTTCAGCGAGCGGCGGCCGCAGTTGCCGGGGCAGGACGTGCCGGGGCTCGGCATGTCGCGCGAGGCCACGGAGATGATGCAGTTGATGGCGAAGCGCCTGGGGCTGGCGGGCGTGGCCTTCCGGCCCATGTGGTTCCACCTGGCCGCGCTGGCGCGCACGCGCTTCCACTTCGTGGACCCGGTGCGGCAGGGGCGCTTCGAGGCCATGGTGCGCGACCTGTCCTCACGCCCGCTGCTGGAGATGACGCGCGCGGTGGTGGACGGCCACGTGCTGCTCAATGGCGAGCCGTACCACTGGGAGCCGGACGACATGGTGTCGCGCCTGGAGCCCTCGGCGACGGACCTGGAGCTCATCGCCGCCGAGCGCGAGCGCTGTCACTTCACGGTGAACGGCGCGAGCTGAGTGCGCGCCACGGCCTCGCACGGGCCGCCGCGCGTTGAACCAGGCCCGGCGCACGCATCACGGGCTCGGGCCGGCCGCGTGTTCCTCGCCAGCGGGCTTCAGCCGCGCCTCGTCCGGTGAGCCGGGGTAGAGCACCTGCGTGCCCCGCACCTTCGCGAAGGCGGTGAGCCGGTGCGGCTCGGTCCGCGTGGCGCTCAGGATGTGCTGCACCTCCACGCCGCGCGCCCACAGCGCATCCGCCACCAGCGAGCGGTGGCAGCGCCAGCGCAGCGCCTCCGCGCACATCAGGGCCACGGGCCCCTCGCGCGTCAGCACGCGCAGTTCCTCCAGCCCCCGGGCGAACTCCTCCGTCTGCATGTAGTCCGCGTACCCCTGGAAGCTGCGGTTGCGCCACGCCGTGTTGGGCGAGTCCGGCCGGGGCCGCCGCAGTCCGCCGAGCCGGGGCAGGTGCACGTGGTGGATGTCCACCCGCCGCAGCGTCCGCCCGAGGGTGTCCACGTTGAACTGTGGATTCGTCCGCGAGCGCGGCACCGTGCGGATGTCCGCGAGCACCCGCACGTCGTGCGCCTCCAGCATGGCCACCAGCTCGTCCGCCGTGCGCGTGGAGTGGCCCACCGCGAAGACGTGGGCCCGTCCCCAGCCCCAGGCCCGCTTTGGCATGGCATGTGTCATCTGCCTGGACCTCCTCGAGGGAAAAGGATGGGCACGCCCGCCGCGCGGTGCAGCCATGGCGCCAGCCATGCTCCAGGGGTTGTCTGCCGGACATCGAGGCGCTCGGGCCGCGCGGGCGTGTTAGGGAGGGAGCGTGGATTTGGACCTGGACGCACGCCGCCGCGAGCAGCACAAGCTCCGGCTCTCCTGGATGCCGTGGCTCTACTTCACCCTCAAGCCCCGCCACCGCGAGTGGGCGGAGGCCTGGCAGCGGGAAGTGCAGCAACGTTTGCGTGAATTGGAGACGGTGGAAATCGCCGAGGGCTGCTTCATCGCCCCGGAGGCGCGCATCTTCGCCGAGCCCGGCCGCACCGTGTCCATTGGCCCCGGCTGCAGCATCGCCGCGGACGTCTTCCTCCACGGGCCCGTGACACTGGGCCCCCGCGTCAGCATCAACGCCCGCGCCAGCCTGGACGGCGGTGCCGCCGGCATCCGCATTGGCGAGGGCTCCCGCATCGCCACCGGCACCACCGTGTATGCATTCGACCACGGGCTCTCGCCGGACCGGCCCGTGCGCGAGCAGCCCGTCACCTCCAGGGGCATCGTCATCGGCGCGGACGTCTGGGTGGGCGCAAACGCCGGAATCACGGACGGCGTCACCGTGGGAGACCACGCCGTGGTGGCCATGGGGGCCGTCGTTACCCGGGACGTGCCTGCCTGGTCCATCGTAGGGGGCGTGCCCGCCCGTGTCATGGGGGACCGGCGGTTGCGCCCTCGCTCGGGTGCTCCTGGTGGGTGGGAGCCCGACGACGGAAAGTGAACCCCCTCCGCCTTGATTGACTTCAAGACATTCGGTGGCCGTATGCTTCGGACTCGAGGTCGCCACCGGGAGGGGGAACAGGGTCTGGAATCGCTCCCGGCAGCCGTGTGCGCTGTCTGAGCATCGGCCCCTCTCCGAGGGCGCAGGAGGCCGGATTTGGCGGACGAGCAGCGGGAAGCGGGGCCCCACGAGGCCCCAGCAGGGCCGGTTCCCGAGCCGTATCCCAGAGAGCGTGGGCCGCGCGCGCTCCAGGAGTCTCCTGCCACGCCGGTCAGCACGCCGGTGAGCACCGTTCCGCCCAGCGCCTCGCTGGACGCCCGGCGCGTGCGCGTGCTCGACGAGCTGATGCGCGAGGTGCCCTTCCAACTCGACGCACAGGGCTGCCTCGTCTGGCTGGGCAAGCCCTGGGAGCGCCTCACCGGCATGCTCGTCTCCAAGTGGATGGGCCGCCCGCTGGCGGAGGCCTTCCACCCCGACGACCAGGAGCGGGCACGCCTGCTCCTGGAGGCCGCCTCCTCGCAGCGCAGCTTCGCCCCGCGCGAGGAACTGCGCATGGAGGCCGCCGAGGGCCGGGGCCTGCGCTGGGTGGTGCTCTCCGCCCGCGCCCTGCCGGACTCCCCGGGCGAGGTGGTGGGCACGCTGGCGGACGTCACCTCGCGCCGGCAGGCCGAGCAGGCCATCACCACCCGCGAGCGCTACCTGGAGACCATGGTGGAGGTGCAGCGGCGGATGATGCCGCACCAGCTCCCCCTGGACCTCTACGGCGCCGTGGTGGAGCCGCTGGGCCACGTGTCCCTGGCCAGCCGCGTCTACGTCTTCGAGATGCACCGCTCTCCGGACGGCACGCTGCTGGGCTCGCAGCGCGCGGAGTGGTGCGCGCCCGGCGTCGCTCCCAACCTGGAGGACCCGGAGATGCACGGCCTCCCGCTGATGGAGGCGCTGCACCCGTACCAGGCGGCGCGGCTGCTCCGGGGAGACCCCGTCCAGGGCCTGCCCCGGGACTTCCCCGCAAACCTGGCCGAGGTGATTGAAGCGCAGGGCGTGCGCTCCGTGCTGCTCATCCCGCTGCGCGTGCACGGGCAGCTCTTCGGCGTCATCGGCTTCGACAACTGCCGCGAGGCCCGGCCGTGGGGCCCGATTGAAGTCAACCTCCTGTCCGGCGCGGCCGGCGCCCTGTCGCTGGCGCTGGAGCAGCGCACGGACAACGCGCTGCGCGTGCGCACGGAGTCGACGCTGCGGCGCACCGAGGCCGGCGTCCACCTGCTCATCGAGTCCTTCCCGGACCCCGTCATGGTGCACGTGGGGGACGGGGTGCTCCTGTCCGTCAACCCGGCCCTGGTGCAGTACCTGGGCTACCGCGACGCCTCGGAGCTGGTGGGGCGACACGTGCTGGAGCTGGTGCGGCCGGAGGACCGGAGCGCGGCGCAGCTCCACCTGGGGCAGGCGATGGAGGGCCAGCGCTCGGCGCGCGCGGTGGAGATGCCGCTGATGCGCCGCGACGGCGAGGTGGTGGTGGCGGACCTCGTCACGCTGGCCGTCGTCGTGGATGGCGCGCCCGCGCGGGTGACGGTGGCGCGCGACTTCACCGAGCGCAAGCGCACCCAGGCGCAGCTCATGCTCACCGACCGCATGGCCTCCATGGGCCTGCTGGCGGCCGGTATCGCCCACGAGCTGAACAACCCGCTCGCCTACGTCCTGTCCAACCTGGACTACCTCCACGGCACGCTGGGCCCGCGCCCGCGGCAGCTCACCCACGACGAATTGGTGGAGTGCCGCCAGGTGATGGACGACGCCCGCGAGGGCGCCGAGCGCATGCGGCAGATTGTCCGCCAGCTGCGCGTCTTCTCCCGCGTGGAGGACACCAAGGAGGAGGCGGTGGACGTGCACCGGGTGCTGGACTCGGTGACGCAGATGGCGGCCAGCACGGTGCGCGCCCGCGCGAAGCTGGTGAAGCAGTACGGCGACGTGCCTCCGGTGATGGGCAGCGAGGGCAAGCTGTTCCAGGTGTTCCTCAACCTCGTCATCAACGCGGCGCACGCGATTGAGGAGGGCAACTCCGAGGGGAACGAAATCCGCCTCGTCACCTACCTGGACGAAGGCGGCCGCGTGGTGGTGGTGGTGCGGGACACGGGGAGCGGCATTCCTCCCGAGCACCTGCGCCGCATCTTCGACCCCTTCTTCACCACCAAGGCCGCGGGCGTGGGCACGGGCCTGGGACTGTCCATCTGCGACACCATCGTCAACGCGATGGGCGGCCACATCTCCGTGGAGTCCTCGGTGGGGGCGGGCACCACCTTCCGCGTGGCGCTGAATGTCGCCCCGCCGAAGGAGCCGGAGAAGCGGCCGGGCGTGTGAGCGGCGCTTCCCCTCCGGAGCGCTTGTCCGGGGAGGACGGGCGCGTGCACGTCCATGTCGCTTGCCGTGCCGGGGAAGTCCGGCGACTGTAGTCCTCCTGACGACGCACGCGTGGGGGCCCTGCACGCGTGACGGGGCCGGCACCACCTTGTGCGGTGGTGGCACCCTCCCCAGGTGCCCCGGAGGCTCGTATGCGCACCCCCGATGTCCGGCTGTCGCTGGTGCTCGCCCTCGTGCTCGCCACGGTGGCCGGGGCCGCCAGCCCCGCCTCCCCGTCTCCTCCGGAAGGGACGGGGGCCGGCCTGACGGGCGCGTGCGCGGGCCAGCAGCGCTTCCTCATCGGCGCCGGCACCGGCGACATCACCGGCCCCGCCGCCGAGGTGGGGATGATGGGCTACGGAAAGGTGGAGCAGCAGACGTCCGGCATCCACCAGCGCCTGCGCTCGCGCGCCTTCGTCATCGCCTCGCCGTGCAACGGCAAGCGCGTGGCCTTCGTCAGCGCCGACCTGGGCATGGTCTTCCAGGGCGTGAAGCTCCAGGTGTTGGAGAAACTGCGCGCGCGCTTCGGCGACCGCTACACGGATGACAACGTCCTCCTGAGCGCCACGCACACCCACTCCGGGCCGGGCGGCTTCTCGCACCACACCCTCTACAACCTGACGACGTTCGGCTACGTGCCGCGGAACTTCGACGCCATCGTCTCCGGCATCGTCACCTCCATCGTCCGCGCCGACAGCCGCCTCGCCGAGGGCACCCTGCGGCTGGCCACGGGGGATTTGCTCGGCGCCAGCCGCAACCGCTCGCCGGAGGCCTACCGCCTCAACCCGGCCGCGGAGCGCGCGCAGTACGCGACCGACGTGGACACGCGGATGACGCTGTTGCGTCTCACCCGCGCGGACGGCACCGAGGTGGGCCTCATCAACTGGTTCGCCGTGCACGCCACGTCCATGGGCAACGGCAACACGCTCATCAGCGGCGACAACAAGGGCCTGGCCTCGTACCTCTTCGAGCAGTCGCGCGGCGAAGCGCCCCGTGGCGGCGGCGCCAACTTCGTGGCCGCCTTCGCCAACTCCAACGAGGGCGACGTCACGCCCAACATCCTCGGCGGCACCGACGGCGGCGGCGCCAATGACTTCGAGGACACGGAGATTTCCGCCACCCGCCAGTACGACTTCGCCGCGCGGCTGTGGGCCACCGCGAACGCGCCCCTCACCGGCGGCGTGGACTACCGGCATGCATACGTGAAGATGGACTCGGTGGACGTGGCACCGGCCTTCACGGACGGCACGCCGCGCCGCACCTGCACCGCGGCCATCGGCCTGTCCATGATAGCGGGCGCGGAGGACGGGCCGGCCTTCGGCACCGAGGGCGCCACGTGCGCCGCCATCCACGACCTCTGGAGCCAGTTCACCTGCGCCGTCGTCACCACGCCCTGCCAGGCGGAGAAGCCGATTGTGCTGGAGATGGGCAGCCTGCGCCCCTATCCGTGGTCTCCGGACGTGCTGCCGCTGCAAATCGTCACCGTGGGCAACCTCGCGCTGGTGGCGGTGCCCTTCGAAGTGACGACCATGGCCGGCCGCCGGCTGCGGCGCACGGTGCAGGAGCGGCTCGCGCCCCTGGGGGTGACGGAGGTGGTGATTGCCGGGCTCGCCAACGACTACGCGGGCTACGTCACCACGCGCGAGGAGTACGCGCGCCAGTCCTACGAGGGCGCCTCCACGCACTTCGGCCCGTGGACGCTGGCCGCGCTCCAGCAGGGCTTCGCCGCGCTCGCCGGGGCGCTGCGCGACGGGCAGCCGGTGTCCCCGGGGCCCACGCCCCGGGACCTACGCTACGTGCAGACGAGCCTCCAGCCCGGCGTGGTGTTCGACGACAAGCTCCTCTGGGTGGACTTCGGCGACGTCGTCACCGACGCGCGCGCGTCCTACGCGCGGGGCGACACGGTGAGCGTCACCTTCTGGGGCGGCCACCCGAAGAATGATTTGCGCCTGGAGGGCACCTACCTGCGCGTGCAGAAGTGGGCGCCGGGAGGCTGGCGCGGCGTGGCGGACGACAGCGCCTGGGAGACGCGCTACCGGTGGCGCCGGGAGAGCTGCGTGCCCACGCTGGCGTGCTCGCACGTCACCGTGGAGTGGGACATTCCCCCGGACGCCGCGCCGGGTACGTACCGGCTGCTCCACGAGGGGAACTGGAAGTCCGGCTGGGATGGGCGCGTGCGGCCCTACTCCGGCGCGTCACGGCCCTTCACCGTGAAGTAACGAGCGCTCGGGCGCCCTCCGGCCGGGGGCGGCCTCGGTGGCCTTTCTTGCCGCGAGGTGGGTCGCCACCACCTTCCTCGCGAAGAAAAGGAGGTCACCATGATGCGTCGATTCGCGGTGTGTCTCGTCTCGCTCGTGCTCTCCGCGCCCGTGTGGGCGCAGGAGGAGCAGCAGGAGGCTCCGCCCGCCACGGGCGGCTCGGGCCAGTCCGTGGACAAGCCGAAGCAGGACCCGCCTGCCGCCACCGGTGGCGCGGGCCAGCAGCAGCCCATGGACATGAACAAGATGGGGCCATGGACCCGCAAGCCCACTCAGGAGGCCAAGACGAAGAAGGACGTGCAGGCGTTCCTCAAGGAAGAGGACGACATCATGAAGCGGCGCGACTTCCAGGCGTCCGTTTCCCGCATCGACTTCCCCATCTTCATGGTCACCGATGACAGCAAGGGCGTGCCGAAGTCGGAGGCGTATGACCAGCAGAAGTACACGGAGACGATGCGGCCCATGATGGAGCAGGGGCCCGAGGCCACGAACGTCAAACACAACTACGACATCACCGTGCTCTCGGACTCGCTCGTCAGCTTCTCCGACGACTACACCCTGACGATGGAGGGGAAGAAGCGCAACGGCCGCAGCACCGGGCTCCTCATCAAGACCAACGACGGGTGGAAGTGGAAGGCCTACTTCGAGGCGGGCTGGGGTGACCAGCCGACCACCGGCGTCGGCGGCTCCGGCAAGCCGGAAGGCTACGAGAAGCCCCAGGAGGGCCAGGAGTTGCCGAGGCAGTAGCCCTCTGCATCGGCGGCGCGCGGCGGCGAATCGGGCCGCCGCGCGGCTGCGCATGAGCGGAGCCGCGGTGCACGGGTGGCACGCGGCTTCGCGCCTGTCCGCGCGGAGCGGTGCGCTCCTCGCGGCACTGCCCGCCCTCGCTCCTACTTGCAGGTCTGGTCCACGGTGCACTCCTTGCGGCACTGCTGGCACGCCGCGCCGCCCCTGCCGCACTGGTTCTGCGCGGTGCCCGGCATGCAGCGGTTGCTCGAGCAGCACCCGCTGCCGCAGGACTCGGGCGTGCACACGCACCTGCCGTTGACGCACGCCTGGCCCACGTCGCAGGCATTGCCGTCGCCGCAGCGGCACTCGCCGTTCCGGCACACCTGGCCCACGTCGCAGGCATTGCCGTCGCCGCACCAGCAGCGGCCGTTGAGGCACGTCTCGTTGGGCCCGCACGCGGGGCCCGTGCCGCACCGGCACTCACCGGCCACGCACCGGTCCACCTCGGGCCGGGTGCAGGCACCGCCGGTGCCGCACGCGCAGTAGCCCTCCGGCGCGCAGGCGCTGGCCCGGTCCGGGTCGCACGCCGCGCACGCCGCGCCATTCGCGCCGCAGCGGGTGAAGCTCGTGGTGACGCACTGGCCTTCCACGCAGCAGCCCTCGCAGTCGGGCGTGCAGGCGGAGCCGGAGTCCGGGGGCTCGGACACGACGGGGCTCAGCCGCACCGTCACGTCCACCTCGCGTCCCTCGCGGACCTGCACCCGCGCCGAGCCCGTCGCCGCGAGCGTGGCGCTGCTCCGCCCCTCCACCTCCAGCGTGGCCCAGGCCCCGTCCGGCGCGTCCGGCAGCAGCACGCGGAACGTCTCACCACTGTGGAGGAGGCGCTCCGGATTCTCCGGCAGCAGCGTGGGACGGATGGTGCCGCCGTCGGCCTCCACGGCGCCGGCCACGCGCAGCTGCGTGAGCTGCAGCACCGGGTCGAACTCCGCGGTGACGTACAACGCCGTCCCCGCCGCCGTCGCCGAATCCTGGCACGCGCTCGCCGCCAGCAGCGTCAGCACGGCCACCATTCGAACGACGCGCGCGGCCCCGACGGACCTCCAACCCTGTTGGGCACCCTCGTGACTCATGAGGGGCAAATGCTAACGGGGTGCGATTTCCCCGGAAGCCTCGCGTGTCACTGGAAACGAGTGCCCGTCGAGAAGGGAACGTGTACCCGCGGGGACTGTGCTGGATTTCGCACGGAGGCCGCGCGTGCCCTGTCCCCGGGGGGCCGAGTTGCTGCTCAGAGGTGGGCTTCCGGTGGAGCTGGCGGCGCGGCGCCCGGGCGGTGGGGATTCACGCGGTGGATGAGCTCGCGCAGCCGCGCGGAGGGGTTGATGAACTGCACGCCCACGCCGGGGGACATGCTCCACGCGCGCGCCTGGACGGAGTCCACGTGGCGCACCACCTCGCCCGCGCACTCCACCTCCTCTCCGGCCAGGAGCAGGGTGAACTCCAGGCGCGTGAAGAGGCGCGGGAAGGGCTCCGCGCAGCACAGGAAGAGGCCGCCCTTGCTCAGCTCCGTGCAGCGCACCTCCACCTCGCCCGCGCCCGCGCGGCGGTGCACGCGGGCCAGCCACGTGAGCGGCGGGGTGACGTCGCTCGGCGCGTGCGCGGGCCTGTCCGCGTCCAGCCCCGCCAGCGACGGCGCGGGCACCGGCGTGTCGCCCAGGGGCAGCGTCTCCACCGCGTGGTGGGGCGGCGCGGCCGCGGCGAGCAGCGCCTCCTTGAACTCCAGCGCGGTGGCGTAGCGGTCCTCGCACCGGCGCGCCAGCGCGCGCAGCAGCACCTCCGACAGCGCGGGCGGTATCGACGGCACCAGCGTGTGCGGCGGCGGCGGGCCCACCGGCCCCGGGGCCAGCGCCAGCTCCGCCATCTGCCCGCGCTCGAAGGGAAGCTGCCCGGTGGTCACGTAGTACGCCGTCACCGCCAGCGCGTAGATGTCCGCGCGCCCGTCCACCTGCTGCCCCGCCCACTGCTCCGGCGCCATGTACGCGGGCGTGCCCAGGACGATGCCCGCCGCCGTCACGTCCTCGTTGTCCGGTCTACGCGCCTTGGCCACGCCGAAGTCCAGCACGCGCAGCGATGGCGGCGCCGTCGCGTGCCGCACCACGAAGAGGTTGTCCGGCTTCAAGTCGCGGTGCACCACGCCGCAGCGGTGCGCGGCGTCCAGCGCGTCACACGCCTGGGCCAGCAGCGGCACGAGCTGTACCGCGTCCACCGGCCTCGCCAGGTGCGACAGCGGCACGCCCTCCAGGTACTCCATGACGAAGTAGTGGATGCCGCCCGGCGCCTCGCTGATGTCGAAGATGTGGACGATGTGCGGATGGCCCACGACGTTGACGGTGCGCGCCTCCGCGTAGAAGCGCGCGCGCAGGCTCTCGTCGTGGGCGAGGTGCGGGTGCAGGACCTTCACCGCCACCCGCGCGCCGATGCGCGTCTGCTCGGCCAGGTACACCGTGCCCATGCCGCCCGCGCCCAGCCGGCGCATCAACCGGTAGTGGCCCAGCGTCTGGCCGGTGAGGTCCACCGGCGGCGGCTCCACCTCGTGGGTGGAGCGAGCCGCCCGCGTCCAGTGGACGTTCTCGCACAGCACGTCCTCGGGATGGTCTGACAGACAGAGCTCGCAGTGCATGGTCGGCTCAAGCAGACACCAGGAGGCAGGCTCCCGTGTTCGCGCGGGGGATGTGCACCGTTGGTCTGTAGACCGCACCCGCTTCCGCGGGACGATGGCCTCCGGTACGAGGACGCCGGTTCGCGCCATTGCGTTGACCGCTAGCGCACACCGCTCCGGAGGTCGTCTGCTGTATGTGCCGAATTCCAAGGAGACGGCGCGTGCGTGTTTCGTCCAGCCCCTTCGTGCACGCGGCCGCTCGCTGAACCTGCCTGCCTTCCGCCACCGTGCACTGCGCTGGCGCACCGTCTGGCAGCGGACCGGGAGCGGCACCCGAGGGCCTTCGGGGTTCTACCTATGTGCGGGCCTTGGACTTGCTCTTCGGGGGCGCGGTGAACGGGGCCGCGTCGATGCGCACGCCCACGTAGGACGGGAAGCGGGGCACGCCGTCGTCGGACAGCTCCTGGTAGCGGAAGGTGATGACGGTGCCCACGGCCGGAGGCGCCTCGCGCTCGGCATCCGAGAGGCCGGTGCCCACGCTGAAGCGCTTGCCGTTGCGCAGCTCCACCTCCAGCGCGCCCAGGCGTCCCTTGTGACGGCCCGCGCCGGCCACGTGGCCCACCACGCGCGCCTCGTCGTCCTTGAAGCTCTTCACCTTCAGCAGCGTGTGTGAGCGCCCCGCCTCGTAGCGCGAGCCCGGCTTGCGCAGCATGAGGCCCTCGCCTCCCAGCCCCTCCACGCGCTCCAGCTCCTCGCGCAGGTGCGGTGTGCCCTTGCAGCGCTGGTGCTCGTGCCACTTCGCGTATGCGGGCTTCGCGTCCTCCATCCACTTGCGGCAGTGCTCCAGCCGCTGCTCGAAGGGCGCGTCCACCGAAGGCGCGTCGAAGGCGACGAAGAAGAGCTCCTTCCAGTCGTTGCCGCGGTCCTGCCGGCGGACGATGCTCACCGTGCGCTGGAAGCGCTTGCGTCCGCCGAACAGCTCGCCGTCGAGCGGGAAGTCCGGCAGCCCCGCGGTGAACCACGCGGGCGCGAAGAACTCGTTGCCCAGGCGCGACCAGAAGCGCTTGCCGTCCCAGTACGCGCGCACGCCGTCGAGCTTCTCGCTCATCCACCAGTCGGTGAGGTCGACGTCGGTCTCCCACGAGTGCGCGAGCAGGAGCGGCGGCGCCTTGTCCTCGGCGCCGGACGCGTCTCCCTCCGCCGCGTCAGAAGTCTTCTTCGCCTTCGGCGCGGGCCTGGCGGCGGGAGCGGTGCTGGTGCCGCCGGTGCGCGCGTCCTCTGCCGCGTCGCCGCGCACCTTGCGCAGGTGCTTGCAGGTGCGCCGCTCAATCGCGATGGACTGGTTGCGCCACGCGGGGCAGCTGCACGAGTACACGCCGCCGGTGTTCTTGAGGATGTAGGGCTTGGAGCCAGAACCCTGGAGCTCCACCTGCTCGCCGTCCGCGATGTCCGCCATGAACTTCCCCCTCCGTGCCGCGTCTCTCGCGGCGACGAAAGGAAGAGTACCTGGCGGGTCTGACATTCCCAGGACGTGATGAGGTGGGCATTCGGCGTCAAATCGGGTGGCGCGCGAGGGGCTTCGGGCCGAATGATGGGCGGCGGTTTCACGGTGCCCGGAGGACGCACGCAATGGTGGTCATCGTCATGGGGGTATCGGGCGCGGGGAAGACGACGGTGGGCCGCGCGCTGGCGGCGTCGCTGGGCTGGCGCTTCGTGGACGCGGACGACCTGCACCCCCAGTCCAACGTCGCGAAGATGGCGGCGGGCGTGCCGCTGACGGACGAGGACCGGTGGCCGTGGCTGTGGATGCTGTCCGGGCTGATTGGCGCGGCCCTGAAGCAGGGGGACAACCTGGTGGTGGCGTGCTCCGCGCTGAAGGCGGCCTACCGCAAGGTCCTGGAGGTGGACCCGGCGCGGATGCGGTGGGTGTACCTGGAGGCGCCGCGTGAGGTGCTGGCGCGACGGTTGGCCCAGCGCCATGGGCACTTCATGCCGCCGTCGCTGCTGGACAGTCAGCTCCAGACGCTGGAGGTGCCCGATGACGCGCTCCGGGTGGACGTGACGCCTCCGCCCGACGAAGTGGTGGAGCGCATCCGCGAGGGGCTGGGGCCGTGAGTCCCGGCCCCTCCATCCGGGAAGAGCCCCTGCCTGCTCAGGTCTCCTTCTGACTCATGGGCAGGGCGGTGGGCACCGCGGAGCCCTCGGCGCTGCCTGGCGCGCCGGGCAGCGGGGCGGACATGGCGCGGCGGACCGGCCGGCTGCGGCCCTCCTGCAGCACGAAGAGCACGAGGGCCAGGGCCCCCAGCGCGAAGACGGTGTCTCCCGGCACGCGCATCCAGCGCAGCACGTTCATCACGGGCGTCTGGAGGAAGTCCGCGCTGCGCGCATACCAGTAGCCGTGCTCCACCGAGGCCCACGTCTGCATCAGGCCCACGGGCAGCAGGCTGAGCAGCACCATGGCCATGAGGCCCGCGTTGATGGCCCAGAATGAGAAGCGCACCAGGCGCTCGCTCCACACCCGCACCGGGTCGATGGTGCGCAGGCAGAAGAGCATCAGCCCGATGCCCAGCATGCCGTAGACGCCGAAGAGGGCGGCGTGGCCGTGCACGGGCGTCGTGTTGAGGCCCTGCATGTAATAGAGCGCGATGGGCGGGTTGATCATGAACCCGAAGAGGCCCGCGCCCACCAGGTTCCAGAAGGCCACCGAGATGAAGAAGTAGATGGGCCAGCGGTACTTGCGCACCCAGGGCGTGGCCCGCGAGAGGCGCAGGTTGTGCCAGGCCTCGTGGCCCACGAAGAGCAGCGGCACCACCTCCAGCGCGCTGAAGACCGAGCCCAGCGCGAGCACCACGGTGGGCGTGCCGGAGAAGTACAGGTGGTGCAGCGTGCCGATGATGCCGCCCGCCAGGAAGATGGTGGCGGAGAGCACCGTGGCCTCGCCCGCGGTGCGCAGGCTCAGCAGCTTCAGGCGCACGAAGAGGAAGGCGATGACGACGGTGGCGAAGACCTCGAAGAAGCCCTCCACCCACAGGTGGACGACCCACCAGCGCCAGTACTCGGCCACCGCGAGGTTGGTGGAGCGGCCAGCCCCGAGCGCCGCGAAGTAGAAGCTGGCGATGGCCGTGGAGCTGATGAGGAAGAGGGTGAGGATGGGGCGTTGCTCGTCCTTGCGCCGCAGCGCCGGGCGGATGGCGCGCACCACGAGGATGAGCCAGAGGAACAGGCCCACCAGCAGCGCCACCTGCCAGAGCCGCCCCAGGTCGATGTACTCGTAGCCGCTGTGGCCCAGGTAGAACCAGGAGGTGCCCGTGCCCAGCCGGCCCATCACGCTCAGCCACTGGCCGGCCATCGAGCCGAGCACCACCACCAGCAGCGCGCCGAAGAGCACGTTGACGCCCAGCCGCTGGAACCGGGGCTCCTCCCCACCCACCGCGGGGCCGATGCACAGCCCCGCGGCGAGCCACGCGGTGGCAATCCAGAAGATGCCCAGCTGCGTGTGCCAGGTTCGCGTCACGCTGTAGGGCAGCACCTGGTCGAGCGGGATGCCGTAGAAGCCCGAGCCCTCCACGCCGTAGTGCGCGCTCACGACGCCCAGCAGGATTTGCAGCAGCAACAGCCCCGACACCACCCAGAAGTACTTCACCACGGCACGCTGCGAGGGCGTGGGCCTCAGCTCGAGCAGCGGGTCGTGCGCGGGCATCTCGCCTGGCGGCGCCTCTTCGCCGCGCGCGGCGTGCCAGAAGGCCATGGCCCCGATGCCCGCGAGCAGGAGGATGATGCTCACTCCCGTCCACACCACCGTGTCGCCGCTGGGCACGTTGCCGATGAGCGGCTCGTGCGGCCAGTTGCTCGTGTAGCTGACATGCTCACCGGGCCGCTCGGTGGAGGCGGCCCAGGACGTCCAGAAGACGAAGGCGGAGAGGAGGCGCGGGTCGAAGGCCTCCTTGAGCGCGCCGGAGGGGATGGCGTACTCGGCGCGCCCGCGGGTGAAGACGTCCGTGAGGTGCGCCTGGTTGGCCTCGAAGGCCCGCGCGCGCACCGGGTCCAACGTGAGCGTGCCGGTGGCCGCGTCGTAGGTGTTCGTCCGCATGAGGTCCTTGAGGCGCTCGCGCAGGGCGGCCTGCTGGGGGCCGGGCAGTTGGGCGTAGGGCGCGCCGTGCTCGGCCCGGGCCCAGGTGTCGAGCACGAAGAGGGCCTCGCGGTGCAGCCAGTCCGCCGTCCAGTCCGGGGCGACGTAGCTGCCGTGGCCCCAGATGGAGCCCACCTCCATGCCGCCCATGGCCTGCCAGACGTTCTGCCCGGCCTGGATGTCCCCGGGCCCGAGCAACTGCCGTCCATCCGTCGTCACCACGCGTTGGGGAATGGGCGGGGCCTGCTGGTAGACGCGCACGCCCGCCCAGCCCAGCACTGCGAACGAGGCGACGAGGACGGCGGCGAAGGCAATCCAGAGCTTTTTCATGGGCGGGAGGCTCCTTCGGTGGCATGCGCCCGGCCGCGCGCGTTGCCGGCGGGCCGCCGTGCGCGACGGCGAAAAGAGAGCATCAGCGGTGAGACAACCTGGGGACGCGGGTGTCGGGTGGCTACCCGTCCTGTCGCGGTGGACACATCCGCTGTCCGCCGCAGAACCTGGCCCTGTCCCCGCGTGGGGCGCAATCTTTGCGCCGGCTTCCCGGACAGGACCTGTCCTGACAGGACACCTCCGACACAAGGCGAAGCTGGCCTGGTGATTGCTTGTCATGACGGGGACCGGGAGTCGCCCTTCGCCGCCCCGGGGCGAGGGGGCTCCGGCCGCATCCCCCTCGCTGGAGCAAGAGCCCATGCATCCCCTGCCTGCCTCCCCCGCACTCTCGCCCTCCATCACCGTCGGTGAGCTGGCCGCCACCCGCCCTGCCTCCACCCGCGTCTTCTTCCGCCGGGGCATCGACTTCTGCTGCGGCGGCGGCAGGACGATCGAGGAGGCGTGCCAGCGCCGCGGCCTCGACTCCGGGGAGGTCCTGCGGGAGCTCCAGACGGAGCTCGAGGGCGGGGAGGGGGACTCCGTCGTCTGGACGGAGCGCGGCCAGGCGGAGCTCATCGACCACCTCTGCGCGCGCTACCACGCGCCGCTGCGCGAGGAGCTGCGCCGCCTGCATGGCATGGCGCTCAAGGTGCTGCGGGTGCACGGGGAGAAGGACCCGGAGCGGCTCTCCCTGCTCGCCGGCACATTCTGCGCGCTCAAGGACGAGCTCGAGCCGCACCTGGAGAAGGAGGAGCGGGTGCTCTTCCCGTGGATTCTCTCCGGGCGCCCCGTGCCGCGGGGCGGGCCCATCGAGTGCATGATGTTCGAGCATGACCGGGCCGGCGAGCTCCTGGAGCGGCTGCGCGAGCTGACGGGCAACTACGAGGTGCCGCCAGGGGCATGCATCACCTGGCGCGCGCTGTGGAACGGGCTCGAGGCGCTCGAGCGGGACTTGAAGGAGCACATCCACCTGGAGAACAACATCCTCTTCCCTCGCGCCGCCGCGCGAACCTGAGGCCCCGGGCACCGGCCCTCCTCCCCCGCACCGCGAGAGGAGGGCCCTTCACGACGCGCCCCGGCTCAGGGCACGACGACGCGGCCACCCACGCGGGTGTTGTTGTCCTCGATGAGCTCGTTGTTGGTGGGGCCGTGCGCATCCACGACGGCGCCCACGTTGTACGTGCCGCTGAGGAGGCTGCCCGGGTACGCGGAGATGCTCAGCGTCTGGCACTGCCCCGCGGCGAGGTTGGGGGTGTACGCGGAGCCCAGCAGGACGTCGGGCGACGGCGAGGGCGGCGAGTACGGCGTGATGACCGTGTCCTCGGACAGGTACAGCTCCACGTCGGCGCTGCCGTCCCACGTGCCCTGGTTGCACACGCGCACCGAGGCCGTGAAGGACACGCCCGGCTGGATGCTCGCGGGCGCGGTGACGGACGTCACCACGAAGTCCGGGGCGTTACCGATGCCGATGCGGCTGCCCACGCGCGTGTTGTTGTCCTCGATGAACTCCATGGCCAGGTTGTTCGGGTCCACCACGGCGGCCAGGTACCACGCCCCCGTCGGGACGCCCGCGTACGCGGGGAACGTCACCGTCTGGCACTGGCCCGGAGCGAGTGAGGACACGGGCCCGGAGGCCACGAGGATGTCCGGTCCGGCATACCGGTTCGCGACCAGGGTCGTGTCCTCCGACAGGTAGAGCTCCACGTCGGTGTTGCTCACGGCCTGCGTCCCCTGGTTGCACACCGTCGCGGAGACGTTGAACCCCTCCGACGGCCGCACGCCCGTGGGGCCGCTGACGGAGGTGACGACGAGCTCCGGCTTGTACCCCATGCCGATGCGGCTGCCCGTGCGGGTGTTGTTGTCCTCGAAGAGCTCGGAGACCCTGCCGCCCGGGTCCACGACAGCGCCCAGGTAATACGTGCCATCTCCCGGCGAGAAGCCGTAGGTGGGGATGCTCAGCGTCTGGCACGCGCCCGGAGCCAGCGGGTTCGTGGGGGCGAAGCCGATGTGGTAGTCAGGGCTCGGCTGGGGGCCGTTCGGGGTGATGACGTTGTCCTGCGACAGGAGGATTTCCACGTCGGTGGCGTTGGCGACGAGGCCCTGGTTGCACACCGTCGCGGTGATGTTGATGGGCTGGCCGGGCGTGGTGCTTACGGGGCCGGTGAGGGCCGTCACCACGAAGTCCGGCTTGTTGCCGATGCCAATGCGGCTGCCCGCGCGGGTGTTGTTGTCCTCGATGAACTCGGTGACGGAGTTGACCGGGTCCACCACGGCGCCCAGATACCAGGTGCCCTCCGGGCTGTTCGCGTTGCCCGTCACCGTCACCGTACGGCACTCGGAGGCCGCGAGCGACACGGAGCCCATGCCCGCGGGCTGGTCCGAGTTCGGGCTCGGCATCGTCGTCGGGGTGATGACGTTGTCCTGCGACAGGTACAGCTCGACGTTCGCGCTGCCGTACTCCGTGCCCTGGTTGCACACGCGCACGGACGCGCTGAAGGACTGGCCGGGCTGCACGCCGGTGGGGCCGGAGACGGACGACACCACGAAGTCCGGACGGTTGCCGATGCCGATGCGGCTGCCCGCGCGGGTGTTGTTGTTCTCGAAGAACTCCGGGGCCTGGTTGAACGGGTCCACGACGGCGCCCAGGTAGTACGTCCCCTGGGTGGCGCCACCCGTGTAGCCCTGGAGGGTTCGCGTCGAGCACTGACCCGGAGCGAGCGACAGGCCGGGGTCGGCGCCCACGAAGATGTCGCCCGAGCCGGGGCCGGGAGTGATGACGGTGTCCGCGGACAGGTACCACTCCACCGAGGCGGGCGCGGGCTGCGTGCCCTGGTTGCAGAGGGTCGCGGTGACGGTGATGGGGTCGCCCGGACGCGCGCTCGCGGGCCCGCTGACGGCCGTGACGACGAGCTCCGGCTTGTTGCCCACGCCGATGCGGCTGCCCAGCTTGAGGTTGTTGTCCTCGAAGAGCTCAGGCATGTAGTTGTCCGAGTCCACCGAGGCGCCGACGTACCAGAGGCCGTCAGTGAAGCCGCCGCCCATGGACTGCACCTGCTCCGTGTGGCACTGGCCCGGCGCCAGCGGTTGCGGATTCACGAAGCCCACGGGGAAGTCGCTGGAGGGGCCGCGCGGAACGATGACGGAGTCCTGGGAGAGGAACACCTCCAGGGGCGCGCCGCCGGGCTGCGTGCCCTGGTTGCATACGGACACGGAGAAGGTGAGCGGCTGGCCGGGCTGCGTGGCGATGGGGGCCGTGATGGAAGACACCACCAGGTCCGGCTTGTTGCCCACGCCGATGCGGCTGCCTGTCTTGATGTTGTTGTTCTCGTTGGTCTCCGCGAGCCAGTCATGGGGGTCCGCGACGGCGCCCAGGTAGAACGCCCCCTCGCCCGCCATTCCGGCGGGGAAGTCGAACGGGTCCGTCCGGCACTCGCCCGGTCCCAGGAGCGGGTGGACGGCGCCCAGGTACACGTCGGGAGAGGGGCCGCTGGGGCCATTGGGAGTGATGACGTTGTCCTGCGACAGGTACAGCTCCACCGGCGCGACGGCCGGCTGCGTGCCCTGGTTGCAGGTCCGCACCTGGAGGGTCACCTGCTGCGACGGTTGCGCGCTCGTGGGGCCCGTCACCGACGTCACGGTGAAGTCCGGTCCCGTGGCCAGTGCTTGCGCCGTGACACCCGAGGACTCCGCCTCGGGCGTCTGCGTGGCTTCACCACAAGCTGCCAGCGTCATCCATGTTGCGAGTCCCGTGAAACACCTGATTCCCATGCTGCGATAACGCATCTCTTCACCTCGCGAAGCGCCGTGGATTCGGCGCTGCGAGAGGGAAGACAGGACGGACCCACGCATCCGAAATTCAATGACAGGTGCAAAAAAGAAGCAGACGTACAAGAACGCCCGTGACGGGTGGGAGTGCACGAGCTGCCCACCCGTCACGGCGCGTGGAATGAACCTTCCTTCCACGCGCCCACGTCCCGGCTCAGGGCTGGACGGTGAGGAGATATCCCGGCAGGGTGTTGTTCTCCTCCAGCAGCTCGTTGCCGAAGGGGTCGCGCGGGTTCGCGATGATGCCCAGGTTGTACGTGTCGGGCCGCGCCCCGCTCGTGGACGCGGTGATGTTCAGGAACCGGCACTCTTGCGGGGCGAGGTTCTCGGCGAAGGCGGAGCCCAGGAAGAAGTCGGGCGACGGCATGTACGGCTCATACGGCGTGATGACCGTGTCCTCGGACAGGTACAGCTCCACCTGGGTGCTCCCACTGACCGTGCCCAGGTTGCACACCAACGGCTGGACCGTGAAGGACTGGTTCGTCCGCACGCTCGAGGGCGCGATGACGGACCTCACCACGAAGTCCGGCCGGTCACCGACGCCGAAGCGACCGCCGGTCACGCGGGTGTTGTTGTCCTCGATGAGCTCCCTCTCCAGGTTCTGCGGGTCCACCACGGCGCCCAGGTGCCAGGCGCCCTCCGGGACGCCCGAGGCGGAGGCCGTCACCTGCTGGCACTGGCCCGACGTGAGGCCGCCGACGGAGGCAGTGGCCACGGTGAGGTCGGGCCCGGAGCCATACACGGTCGGGGTGATGAGCTTGTCCTCGGACGCGTAGAAGTGCACGTGGGTCGGGTTCGACGGCTGCGTCCCCCAGTTGCACAGCATCACGGAGACAGCGAACGACTGGTACGCGCGCATGTTCGCGGGGGTCTTGAGCAACATCAGGGTGAGGTCTGGCCCGTACCCCACGCCGATGCGGAGGCTGGCCACGCGGGTGTTGTTGTCCTCGATGAGCTCGGGGGTGGAGTTGGCCGGGTCCGCGGCGGCGCCCAGGTAGTACGCGCCCTCCCGCGGTGGAGAGGCATAGGCGGAGATGGTCAGCGTCTGGCAGGCCCCCGGAGCGAGCGGGTTCGTGTGGGCGGTGCCGATGCGGAAGTCGGAGCCCAGCGCGGGACCGGTGCTCGGGGTGATGACGGAGTCCTGTGACAGGAGGACTTCCACTTCGGTGCTGCCGGTGTCGGTGCCCTGGTTGCAGACCGTGGCCGAGACGTTGAAGGACTGGCCGGGCGTCGCTCTCATGGGGCCGCTGAGGGAGGTGACGGCGAAGTCCGCCTTGTAGCCCACGCCGATGCGGCTGCCCGCGAGGGTGTTGTTATCCTCGATGAGCTCGCCCCTCAAGTCGCGCGGGTCCACCACGGCGCCCAGGTACCAGGCGCCCTCCGGGGTGTTCGCGTTGCCCTGCACCGTCAACGTGCGGCACTCGGCCGCCGCGAGGGACACGTTGGTCGAGCCCAGGAACGGGTCCGTGTTGGGCCCCGGCGTCGTCGTCGGGGTGATGACGTTGTCCTGCGACAGGTACAGCTCCACGTCGGCGCCGCCGCTCTCCGTGCCCTGGTTGCACACGCGCACCGCCGCGCTGATGGTGCCGCCGGGCTGCACGCTGGTGGGGCCGGAGACGGACGCCACCACGAAGTCCGGACCGAGGCCCACGCCGATGCGGTTGCCCACGCGAGTGTTGTTGTCCTCGAAGAACTCCGGGAAGTAGTTGGGCCGGTCCACGATGGCGCCCAGGTAGTACGTCCCCTCGACGCCGGTGGTGTGGCCCTCGACGGTGCGCGTCGAGCACTGGCCCGGCTGGAGCAGCACGCCAAAGTCATACCCCACCGATATGTCCGTCCCGGGTGAGATGACGGCGTCCGTGGAGAGGAACCACTCCACCGACGCCGGCGCGGGCTGCGTGCCCTGGTTGCACACCGTCGCCGAGACATTGAACGACTGGTTCGGCCGCACGCTCGCGGGCCCGCTGACGTCCGTGACGACGAGCTCCGGCTGGATGCCCACGCCGATGCGGTTGCCCACGCGGGTGTTGTTGTCCTCGATGAACTCGGGGATGTAGTTGTTGGAGTCCACCACGGCGCCGACGTACCAGCTGCCCTCACCGAGGAGGCCGCCCAGGTACTCCATCTGCTCCGTCCAGCACTGGCCTGGCTCCAGCGGTTGGACGCGCGCGCCGCCCACGAGGAGGTCGCTGGAGGGGCCGCTCGGAACGATGACTTCGTCCCGGGAGAGGAACACCGCCAGGGGCGCGTCGCTGGAGATGGTGCCCTGGTTGCAGACCGACACGGAGAAGGTGAGCGGGTAGCCGTTCTGCGTGGCGATGGGGGTCGTCGTGACGGAGGTCACCACCAGGTCCGGCTGGTAGCCCACGCCGATGCGGTCACCCACGCGGGTGTTGTTGGTCTCGTCCGTCTCCGGGAGCCAGTCCATCGGGTCCGCGGCGGCACCCAGGTACCAGGCCCCCTCGGAGCCCACATTGGCGGGGACCTGCATCGTGTCCGTGCGGCACTCGCCCCGCCCGAGGTTCACGTGGACGTAGCCCAGGTAGATGTCGGGCGAGGGGCCGTTGGGGCTGTTGGGGGTGATGATGTCGTCCTGCGACAGGTACAGCTCCACGGGCGCACCGCCCGACTCCGTGCCCTGGTTGCAGGTCCGAACCGAGAGGGTCACCCACTGCGACGGCCGCGCGCTCGCCGGTCCCGTCACCGACGTCACGACGAAGTCCGGACCCGTGGCCAGGGCCTGCTTCGTCGTCTCAGGGGATTCAGCCACGGGGGCCTGAGACGTCTCACCGCATGCGGCCAGCGTCAGCCAGGCTGCAAGCCCTACGACTCCTCTGATTCTCACACTTCGATAGCGCATTCCGCACCTCGCGAAGAGCCGTGGATTCGGCCCTGCGAGGGGTGGGACTGGACGAAGTGGGATGTCCTGTATTCAACGAAAAGTGCAGAAGAAACAGATTTGCAGGAATCCCCACCCATGGCGGGCGAGAAGGGCACGAGGGCGGATGCGCTCGCGGCAGGCCTCGTCTCCCCAACCAGGAGCGGGGACGTGTCACTGGCGCGCGCTTTCCTCCGGCTGCGTCAGCCCTCGCACCAGTGCGTCCATCAACTCCGTCGCGGTGCGGTGGCGCAGGTTGGGCGCGCCCTGCCCACTCCAGAGGGAGATGAGGTCCGTGCGTCCCGCCTTCACGACGGCGGGACGCAACTGCGACAGGAACCAGCCCTGCACGGGGAAGGGGAGCAGTCGCGAGGCACTCACCTCGTCGCTCCACCGATTGGGCAGGCCGCGCGCGAGCCGTCCGGAGAAGGCGCGCGTGAGCACCGTGTGCTGGCTCTTGTCGCTGAACAGCGCGGCGCGGTGCTCGGGCGTGGCGCCGGACTCCTCGCACGCGAGGAACGCGGTGCCAACCTGTCCAGCCTGTGCGCCCAGCGCGAGCACCGCGTGGATGCCGCGCGAGTCGGTGATGCCACCGGCGGAGATGACGGGCGCCTTCACGCGGTCCGCCACCAGCGGAGTGAGGGCGAGCGTCCCCACCAGCGAGTCCTCCGCGCGCGCGAGGAACGACGGCCGGTGTCCTCCCGCCTCGAAGCCCGTGGCCACGATGAGGTCCACGCCCGCGCTGTCCAGCGCCTGCGCCTCCGCAATCGAGGTCGCCGCGCCGAGGGTGACGATGCCGCGCTTGCGGCACTCCGCGAGGACGTTGGCCGGAGGCACGCCGAACACGAAGCTGAACACCGGAGGCCGTGCCTCCAGCAGCGCGTCCACCTGTTCCTCGAAGCGCTGGCTGAAGCGCCGCGGGCGCTCGGGCTTGTCCACGCCCAGCTCGCGGAAGAAGGGCTCGAAGAGTGCGTAGGCGCGGTCGAACTCCTCCTGCGTCAGGCTCAGCCCGCCCGGGTCATGGTCCGACACCCAGAGATTCACGGCGAAGGGCCGCGACGTGAGGGACTGCAACTCCTTCGTCACGCGGACGATGTCGTCCGGCGTCAGCATGTGCGCGCCGAACGAGCCCAGCCCGCCCAGGTTGGACACCGTGGCCGCGAGCTTCGTCGTGGACAGTCCGCCGCCGAACGGTCCCTGGACGATGGGGTACCTCAAGCCCAGCCGGCGCACGGCCTCCGTCTGGGCGCCTTGCTTCCCGCTCCATGTTTCACTCATGGGGGAAGGATAAGAGCCGCTGGTTTTCCTCGCGCCACGCATCCGCGGGAGTGGCGGCACTTTGTGGTAACCGGGCGGTTACTGGAGGCCGCCCATGTCGTTGCCCGTGCGAAAGAGCAAAGCTCCTCCTCCGCCCCCCACCTGCGCCCTGTCCGAGTGCATGTCGCCCGACTGAGGACGCTGGAGGAGCGCGGCATCGTGCGCCGCCGCGAGCTGCCCACCTCGCCGCCCTCCGCTACTGCTTCCAGCGCTTGCTGGTCTGGTACACGTCCACCAGCGGGGAGATGAGCGTCACCCGCGGGCGCCAGGAGGTGCCGTCCTCGGCCCCCTGCAAGGATTTCAGGGAAAGAATTTCCGACATACAGGCCAGCGGCGAGTGCTCCCAGGCCTGCCGCAGGTCCTCGGACGTCACGCTGCCGAGAAGCTCCCCGCGCGCCTCGTCCACGACGGGAAGCCTGTCCAACGCGTAGCGCTTCATCAGCGCGAGCGCCTTCACCACCGTGTCGTTGGGAAACACCGTCACTGCCTTCGCCACCCACGTCTTGCGAACCTCGAACTGCTCCGCCATCGCCCACCTCGCCGGCCCGTACTGCCCGGCGGGGCATGTAGCAAACGCGTTGCCAACGGCGCGGGTCAGGTGTCCTTGTCGTCGGGTGGACGGGACGGCTCGGCCATCACCTGCACCGTCTGCTTCAGCCGCTGCAGGCCGAGGCGGACGAGGGCGCCGCGCAGGTTGGGCTGGGTCATGATGGTCTTCTCGAAGACCTCGCGCTCCAGCTTCAGCAGCGTGCAGGGCGTGAGCGTGCGCACGGTGGCGGTGGCGAGCCGGCTGCGCAGGAGGGAAATCTCGCCGAAGAGGGCGCCCTCCTGGAGGCGCGGGTAGGCCGTCTGGGTGCCGTCATCGTGCGTGTGGAACACCTCACACTCGCCACGCAGCAACAGGTACAACGCATCCCCCTGTTTTCCCCGAGTGAGCAAAGTTTCGCCCGCCGGTACGGTGACGGGGACGAAAGCGTTTCCCAGTTGCTTCTGTAGCTCGGGAGACAGTGTGGCCAGGAGTGGGTTGAGGCGCGCGGCCTCGGCCATGAAGCGCTCGCGGGCGGCCTGCTCCACCTTGTCACCCTCCACGCCGTAGTCCGCCCAGGCCGCGCGGTCTCCGGCGTGGGAGAGCTCCAGCACGACGGCGTCCTCGAGCGCCACCACGCTGGCGGTGCGCGGGGCGCCGGTGAGCAGCGCCAGCTCGCCGAAGAACTCGCCGGCGCCGAGCTGCTCGACGATGACGGGCTCGCGGCCCTCCGCCTCGCGGGCCACGGCGACGCGGCCCTCCAGCACGACGAACATGGAGGTGCCGGGGTCTCCCTCCTTCACCACCACCTCGCCCTTCTGGAGGAAGCGGGTGACGACGGGCGGAGGAGTCTCGGCCGAGCCCGCGGTGGCGGGCTGCGCGGAGGCCTCGCCCGCGTCGGCGCGCGACGACGGGGAGGCGGAGTCGGAGAACAGGGACCGGAGGCGCTCCAGCAGGGACATGACGGTGACTTCCAGGAGAAGAGGCGGCGCCATCCTACAAGCGCCGCTGGCGCGCGGTGGAACGTGGGAACCGCCGCGTACTCCGGGTGTTACGTCCCGGATGGAGGCGTGCTCGGCGTGCCGCGGTCGGCCGACGTCACCGCGTCGAGCATCTCCTGGCCGTTGATGATGACCTTGAGGGGCTCGGCCTTCTCGAGGAACTGCGACAGGGTGACGGGGCACGGGGACCTGGCCATGGCGGCACCCTAGCATCGGGATTCCCGGATGCGGATTGTGACGTCTGGACATGCGTGATGCGGGACACACGCGTCGTGCTTGACGGGCCCGCTCGGTGCGTCCACGTTGGGCTCCCCCTTCACCGAGGAGAACACCGCCGTGAAGAAGCTCGTCAACGCGCCCCGCGCCGTGGTGCGGGAGATGCTGGAAGGATTCGTCGCGCTCGCTCCGGGACAGGCCCTGCTGGAGGGGGAGACGGTGGTGGTGCGCTCGGATACGCCGACGGACGTGCGCGCGCGGAAGGTGGCCGTCATCTCCGGCGGTGGTAGCGGGCACGAGCCGGCGCACGCGGGCTACGTGGGCGCGGGCATGCTGGACGCGGCGGTGGCGGGGGACGTCTTCACCTCGCCCAGCACGGACGCGGTGCTGGCGGCCATCCGCGCGGTGGCAGGCCCCGCGGGGGCGCTCCTGGTGGTGAAGAACTACACGGGAGACCGGCTGAACTTCGGGCTCGCGGCGGAGTTGGCGCGCGCGGAGGGGATTCCGGTGGAGACGGTGGTGGTGGCGGACGACGTGGCGCTGCACGACACGGTGGAGCCCGCGCGGCGCCGGGGCATCGCGGGCACGGTGCTGGTGCACAAGATTGCCGGGGCCGCCGCGGCGTCGGGGGCTTCGCTGGCGGAGGTGGCGCGGGAGGCCGCTGCTGCCGCGTCCGAGCTGGGCACCATGGGCGTGGCGCTGGGGCCGTGCACGGTGCCGGCGGCGGGGCGGCCGGGCTTCACGCTGGGCGAGGACGAGCTGGAGCTGGGCCTGGGCATCCACGGCGAGCAGGGCGTGCGGCGCGTGCCGATGCAGCCGGCGGATGCGCTGGTGGACACGCTGCTGACCACGATTGTGGAGGACCGGCGCATCTCCTCGGGCGAGCGGGTGGTGCTGCTGGTGAATGGGCTGGGTGGCACGCCACCGATGGAGCTGGCCATCGTCGCGAGGCGGGCGCTGGCGGTGCTGCGCGGGGCGGGTGTGCGGGTGGAGCGGGCATGGAGCGGGACGTTCCTCTCCGCGCTGGAGATGCCGGGGTGCTCGCTGTCGCTGTTGAAGGTGGATGACGCGCGGCTGAAGCGGCTGGACAGCGCGACGACGGCGCCCGCGTGGCCGGGGGCGGGGCTGGTGGCGCCGGAGCGTGCGCCCCGGCAGGTGACGCCGGTGCAGGAGGCGCCGGTGGACGCGGGGGCGAAGCAGCCGGGAATGGAGCAGTTCCACAAGGCGGCGCTGGCGGTGGCGGAGGCTCTCGACGTCGCGGAGCCCCGGTTGACGGCGCTGGACGCCGCGGCAGGCGATGGCGATCTGGGGCTCAGCCTCCAGCGTGGCGCGGCGGCGATTCGCGAGCTGCCGGAGTCGGCATGGACGAGCCCGACGCGGGCGCTGAATGCGATTGGCAATGCCTTGCGGCGGAGCATCGGTGGAAGCTCGGGGCCGTTCTATGCGACGGCGCTGCTGCGCGCCGCGCGGCACCTGGCGGAGAGGACGGCGGATGCCACCGCGTGGGCGGAGGCCTTCGGCATCGCGGTGGATTCGATTTCGGAGCTGGGCGGCGCGAAGCCTGGAGACCGCACGATGCTGGATGCGCTGAAGCCGGCGGCGGATGCGTTCGCCCGCGAGGTGAAGGCGGGACGTTCGGCGGCGGAGGCCTGGGCCGCATGCGTCCGCGAGGCGGAGCAGGGCGCGGAGGCCACGGCGCGCATGCAGCCGCGCCTGGGCCGTGCGAGCTATCTCGGTGAGCGCGCGCTCGGCGTGCAGGACGCGGGCGCGGCGGCGGTGGTCATCTGGCTGAAGGCGCTCACTCCGTTCATCAAGTGAGCGGCGTTATCGCTCGCTGCCCTCGCGGAAGAGGGAAGCCACCCGGGCCACCGGGGTGAAGCCGAGCCGGGCGGCGAGCTGAAGCGACGCGGTGTTGGACTCGAAGGCGGCCCACACCGTGCGCTTGCCCCGGGTGCGCATGTGCTCGATGAGCGCGTGCGCCGCCGCCGCCGCGTACCCTCGCCGCCTCCACGCCTCCACCGTGTCGATGGACATGTCCCACCACGTCTCCGTCTGGCTGCCGGCGTAGCTGAAGGACACCGGAAGGCCGTCGGCGAAGGCGACGCCAAGGGGAGATGAGCTGGATGCATGCGCGAGCTCTTCCGCGAGGTCCTCCGGCAGGTGGCTCAGGTCCAGCGAGTCGAGCGTGTCGAGCAGCCGCGCCTCACCCTGGATGACCGGAGGCGGAGGCGGTGGGCCCTGTTGGACGAGGACCACGACCGGCTCCAAGTCCCAGCCCGGCACGGGGCCGAGGGCCCGCGCGTCCTCGGCGGACAGCACCACCTCCGTCCCGGGAGCCAGCCGCTCCAGGAACGCGAGGAGCTGGGGCCTGGGCGGCTGGCCCACCACGCAGGCCTCTCCGTCATCGTTCAGCAGGGCGGAGCGACCATCGCTCCACTCAATGGCGCTGACACCACCGCTCAGCAGCGCGCCGCGCGGCCAGACGTGTTCGGGCACATCGGGAATGCGAGCCAGCAGGGGCGTGGGGTCGAACATGCGCGCAGTCTACTTCGCCGCGCGGTGGGCCGATGTTCAGCGCGGGTTCAGCTCCGCCGCGCGCAGCTCCAGTTCGCGCACCGCGAAGTCCATGAACGCGCGCATGCGCGGCGTCTTCCGCATGTCCTGATGGACGCCCAGGCGGACCGTGAGCACAGGGCCGGGGCGCGGCGTCTCGATGCGCCGGAGCGTCAGTCGCTTGTCCACGAGCACACGGGGCAGGGCGGCCACCGCCTCGCCCGACTCGGCGGCCGCGAGCTGCGACCAGATGCTGTTGGTGCGCAGGATGGACCGAGCGTTGGGTGCGATGTCCCGCAACCAGTCCGTCAGCGGAGCCCGGGGCGGCGTCTCGTGCAGCACGACGAAGCGCTGCCCGGCGCAGCCCGAGCCGAAGTCCGGAAGCCCGTGCTGTTCCAGGTACGTCGGCGAGGCGTACAGGCCATATGCCACCTCGGCGACCTTGCGCTCGATGACGTCCTCCTGGTCGAAGATGCCGGGGCGGAAGGCGATGTCTGCCTCGCGGCGTGACAGGTTGTATCGCCGCCCGTCATTGACGAGCGTGAGGCTCACCATCGGATGCCGCCCGCCGAACCTGGCCATGATGGGCGCAATCACGTGGTCCCCGAGCCAGTCCAGGCTCGTCACGGTGATGCTGCCCTGAAGCCCGGTGTCGCGCCCCGCGAGCCGCCGCTCCACCGTGAGCGCGCCTTCCTCCATCCGGTTCATTCCCTCGATGAGGGCCGTGCACAGCGCAGTCGGCGTAAGCCCGTTCTTCGCGCGCTCGAACAGCTTCGCTCCCGTGCGTCGCTCGAACGCGTCGAGTCTCCGGCTGACCGTCGGCTGTGTCGTCCCCAGGGCCCGCGCGGCGGCGCTCAGCGAGCCATGCCTCGCCACCGCGAGCGCGATTCTCAAGTCATCCCAGTCCACGATGCTCCCCGTCGCCTCATACGGATTCGTATAGGCACCCTTCGGAATCATGGGCTGCCGGGCACGGAGGCGCCACGTACATCGTGAGCGTCGTCGTCACCGTTGAAAGGAGCACCCCATGAAAACCTCCATCCTCGCCGCCCTCCTGGTGGTCCTCAGCTTCGGATTCGCCCACGCCGCCCCGCCTGAAGGGCCGCGAGTCGACTCCGCCGTCGACCGCGCCACCCCTCCAACTGACGCGGCCCTCCAGGCGCGAGTGGACTCCGCCATCGACCGGGCCATCGCGGAGAAGCGCATCGTCGGCACCGTCGTCATCGTCGCGAAGGACGGCAAGGTCGTGTACCAGCGCGCCGCTGGGCTCGCCGACCGCGAGGCGAAGAAGCCCATGCGCCAGGACGCGCTGTTCCGCCTCGCCTCCCTGACGAAGGCGATGACGTCCGTCGCCGCGCTGAAGCTCGTCGAGCAGGGGAAGCTCAATCTCGAAGACCCGGTGACGAAGTGGATTCCCACCTTCCGGCCGAAGCTGCCGGACGGCACCGAGCCCGTCATCACCGTGCGCCATCTCCTGACGCACACGGCGGGCCTCACGTACGACTTCATGGAGCCGACGGACGGGCCGTACCACAAGGCCCGCGTGTCCAACGGGCTCGACCAGCCCGGCCTGTCCATGGAGGAGAACCTGCGCCGCCTCGCCTCGGCGCCGCTGAGCTACGAGCCCGGCAAGCGCTGGGGCTACTCGATGGCCACGGACGTGCTCGGTGAGGTGGTGGCCCGAGCGGGTGGGGCGCCGCTGCCCGTCGTCATCGAGAAGCTCATCACCCGTCCGCTGGGCATGACGGACACGGGGTTCCGCGTGAAGGACGTGGCGCGGCTGACGACGCCGTACGCGGACGGGAAGCCGGAGCCGGTGCGCATCGGCGAGTCGCTCTTCGTGCCCAACCCGGTGAGCGGCGTCACCTTCGTTCCGGGCCGTGTCTTCGACACGCGCTCCTTCGCTTCTGGAGGTGGCGGCATGGTGGGCACGGCGGCGGACTACCTGAAGCTGCTGGAGGCGCTGCGCACGGGCGGGGCGTCGGTGTTGAAGGCGGACACCGTGGCGAAGTTGACCACGGACCAGGTCGGCCCCGAGGCGGCGAGCGCGGGTCCGGGCTGGGGCTTCGGGCTGGGCGTGGGCGTGCTGGTGGACCCGGCGAAGGCGAAGAGCCCGCAGTCGGTGGGGACGTTCCACTGGATGGGCGCGTACGGCCACAACTGGTTCGTGGACCCGAAGCAGGGGCTGACGGTGATTGTCCTCACCAACACCACCTTCGAAGGGATGTGGGGCGGCTTCCCCCGTGCCGTCCGCGACGCGGTCTACGACGCGGGCCACTGAAGCAGGTTGCCCTTCGTGACGCGGTCTACGACGCTGGCCACTGAGCAGGCTCCAGCGTGGAGCCCTTCGCGGAGGCCCTGATGCGACGTGCCGGTTGGGTGGTGGCGATGCTGTGGAGCGGCGCACTCACGGCGCGGGCCGCCGAGCCGGAAGCCACCGATTGTGACTTCCGGCTGGAGTGCCAGCTCGGAGCCCATGCGTTCTCGGTGGGCTTCGACTCCGAATCGGGAGAATGCCCCGAGGACGACATGAGCGTCTTCGTGGAGACCTCGGCCGGGAAGAATCAGGTTTCACTGAAGAAGGACTGGTACAGCGTCGACTCGAACATCGCGGATGGGACGGCCATCTGCTGGCTCGCCGGAAGCACGAGGCCCAACAGTGGAGTCACCGCCTTCGCGGTGGATGACCGTCGCGCGCTGCTGTTCTTCACGGAGGACGAGCGCCCCGGCTACGGCTGGGTGGGCGTGGTCCTCATCGACGCGGCGACGGGGAAGGTGCTCGACGTGAAGCCTCGGCTCGGGCAGTCGAAGGAGAGCCTGGTGGCCGTCTTGAAGACGCCGCGCGGGTTCAAGCTCCAGTTGATTCGCGAGTACCTGACGGTGGTGAAGTGCGACTGCTCCGCCGCGTTCGCGGATGACTGGATGGGCGTTGACGTGGTCAACGGGAAGATTCGAGCGCGCTGGATGCGGTGAACCGGACGTCAGTGTGCCGGCGGCAGCCACCCGGCGCGGCGCATGGCTCCAAGCGTGAGCTCGGCGAGTCGCTGATAGCCGGCGGCGCTCGGATGGAAGGCATCCGAGGAGAGCCACTCATCATGCTCGGCCAGCTCGCGTGAGGCGGTCATCAGGTCCACCACGAGGACGCGCGGACCGAAGGCGCGGGCCGTCTCGTCGATGGCCGCGTTCCATGCGCTGACCTGCTCCCGCAGCTTCGCGCGCATCTCGGCCGTGACGTGGAAGCCGGCGAGCGTGGCGAGGTCTGGGACGTTGAGCAGCGCGACCCGCGCCTCCGTCTCATGCATGAGCTGTTCGAGCACGTCCTGAAGCGACTGCTGATAGTCCGGTAGTGGCACGGGGCGGAGCGCGTCATTCACCGACAGCCACATCGTCACGAGCGTGGGCTGGAACTCGATGAGGCGACGTAGCTCGGAATCCCGCGCTTCATCGAGGGTGAGGCCACTGCGCGCGAAGCGCTCATACACCGTGTCCCGAGGGAGCGCGGCGTGAATGCACGCGGTCCAGTTCTCGCGCGTGGGCGACCCGCTTCCCACGCCGACGGTGTCGGCGGCACCCAGGGCGGCGTAGCGAATGGGAGTGCTCAGGGCCACGGAGGCACGCATCGCTTCCACATGAGGAGCGTCCTTTCGCGAGCGCGGGTATCGGGAGCGTGCAGTGGCGAGCCGTGGAACGAACGTTCCTTCCGCGAGCAGCCGGCCGGGCCCCGGCCCTCCTGCCTTGTTCGAGCCCACGTGGTGACGGCACCCAGTGCGTCGAAGCTTGGGGACATGGCATCACCTGAAGGCAGGCCAGGTGAACGAAGGCGTGTCGGGCCACCGCTCCACGAGCCGCGACTCCAGCGACGCCAGTGTGCGCGACAACGCGGGCACGGGATTCTGCGGCTCCAATACGGCCCGGCACCGAGCGAGGTGCCGCAGCAGCGCCGCGCGCTCGGAGAAGCCCGGGGCCCACTCGCGGTCCCTCTCCAGCGCCTTCGGTGGAATCCACTGGAACAGGTTCACCGTCCGCGCGGCGACCATGATGGCGCGGGCCCGGAACCACGAGGAATCCACCTGCGCCGCGTCGCACCCCTGGGCGCACGCAATCCGGTACGCCAGCTCCGCGCGGAAGATGAGCTCGTCCGGCAGCGGCACCGTGAGCAGCCACATCAGGCAGTCGTAGAGCGCACTGCGCATGCCGCAGTACTCGAAGTCGAGCAGCCGAGCGCCGTTCGGCGTGAAGAGGGCGTTGCCCGGCGCCATGTCCCCATGAGTCAGGGCGAGGAACGGCCCCGGGTCTGCCAGCTCGCGCGCGAGCACCTCCAGGTCCTCATGCGTCCCCGGCGCCTCCCTCGCGCCCACGGCCGTCACCCAGCGGCTCAGTCGGTCCGCGTGGTCCAACAGGTAGCGCGCGTTGTCGATGCGCACGCGCGAGGGCCGGGGGCTCAGCGTGTGACGGATGAGGTCGAAGTCGGCCTGCACGCCCTGGGTGCGCGCGTGCATCTGCCCCGTGACGCGCGCCACCGTGAGCAGCCCGCTGGTGGCCGCGCGCGGGTCATCGCCGTTGAAGAGGTCCTCCAGGCTGGGGCCGGTGCCCATGTCCGCGAGCACGAACAGCCGCGTGGCCACATCCCCGGCGATGAGCCCCGGCGCGGTGGTGAGGTTCAACCGGCCGAGCAACTCCAGCCCCGTCCACTCGTCCAGCCCGAGCACCGGGTCGTCCCGGAAGTGCTTGAGGACGATGGTGGCCATGTCCCCGCCGCGCACGGAGGCGCGCACGACGTCGCAGCGGGACTCGGTGCGCAGGACCTGGGGCTGGGACAGCAGCACGGGCCGTCCCCACGCCGCGGAGAGGGCCCTCGCGCCGTCCGCGAGGAGCAATTCCAGGTCCATCGTGCTCAGGGCAGCCGCTCCACGGTGGCGCCCGCGCGCTCCAGCAGCTCGCGGTACCACGCGAAGGCGCGCGCCGTGCGGTCCCCCAGCCCCTTCGAGCCCCACAGCACGGTGAGGGTGCGGCGGGTGTCCGCGTTCGTCTTCGTCCGCTGCGCGTCCTTCACCGCGTTGGCGCACGGCCCTTCCGCGTCGAAGAGGCACAAGAGCCCCTCCAGGTCGATGGTCTGCCCGGACGCGTTGAACACGTACTGAGACCCGGCGGGAGCAATGCCGATGCGGAAGGGCGCGCGGGCGCGGTCCAGGTCCACGACGCTGATGGGCAGCCCGCTGTGCAGCGACACGGCGTTGCACGCATCCACGGCGAGGTTGATGGAACCGAGCGAGCCGTCGCCGGAGGCGCGTACGAGGTACTCGGAGGCGGGCTTGCCGCGCCCCGTGGGCTTGTAGCCGCCGTGGCGGAGCATGTCGCGCACCGTGCCTCGCACGGTGTCATCGCTGGAGAGAGGCGCGGTGGCGCCGGGCTTGAGCAGGGCCACCAGCCACTCCGGCGAGGGCTGCGAGCCCAGCGGCGAAGGGAACGTGGTGGTGAAGGCCAGGGTGTCCAGGGACGGATGCGGGTCGACGGTCAGCACGGCGGGGACTCTACGTCACACGCCGGGCCCCGCGCGCCACGCCACGTGGAGGCGCTCGGGGAAGTGTACGGCGGCCGTCAGGACGGCTCGGAGAGGCCGAAGGCGTGGCTCGGGAAGGCGCCGAGCCCACCGTGCCGACGTCATCAAGCCGCGTGACGGGAGTCTCGGGATGGCACTAGAAGTGCGGGCCTCCCACCTGGAGAAGACACCCATGAACGCGCTCGTCCTCGTCCTGCCGCTGGCCCTCCACGCCGCGCCCAAGCCTGACGCCCCGGTCTCCGCCTACATCACCGCGACCTGCGCGGCGGAGCAGGGGACGCAGCTGGATGCAGACGCCGAGCCCACCACGGCCGACATGCGCAACGCGGAGGATGCCCGCGTCGCCTGCACGAAGAAGGCGATGGAGAAGGAGCTGGACGCCTTCCTGCTGCCGCTGAAGGAGAAGGACCGCGCGGCCTTCAAGACGTGGATGGCCCTCCAGGCCGACTACAACAAGTGGTCCAAGACGAGCTGTGACCTCTACGAGCGGAGCTCGGGGAACGACGGCAGCATGGCCGGCTTCGCGGAGATGGCCTGTGCGCAGCGGGCCCGTGGCCACCGGGCCTGGTTCGCGAAGCAGCTCGCCTCGGGCGACCTCAAGCCGTTCTGGGCCGTGGTGGAGGCGATGCAGTCCGAGGGGAAGGAGATGGCCCTGGGGACGGCGAAGCAGCTCGCGGAGGCCAGGGCGTCCAAGGCCACCGACAGCGACTCCGACAACGTGCTCCTCTCCATGGAGCCGAAGGAGCTGAAGGACTACGAGGCGAAGGTGAAGGAGACGAACGCCGCCGTGGAGAAGCTCGCCGCGGGCCACTGCAAGGTGCTGCCCGGCGCGCCCGCGGACTGCTCGGCGAAGCTGGCCGCCTACTTCCACGCCGTGGGCGGAATGTAGGCCCGTAGCCCCTGCCTCCCACCGGAGGCCCGTCCGCCCGCCTGCCCCGGGAAAGAGAACCCGCCTCCGGGCGGTTCGGAATGCTCTCCCCGGGGCGCCCTCCATGATAAGGGCGCCGCACCCGCCTTCCCGGGCCCCTTCGCACGCACATGATTCGTCTCGACAACATCGGCAAGCAGAATGGCCAGCAGATCCTCTTCATCGAGGCCTCCGCGGCCCTCCACAAGGGCGAGAAGGTGGGCCTCGTCGGCCCCAACGGCGCCGGCAAGACGACGCTGTTCCGGATGATTACCGGCCAGGAGCATCCGGACGAGGGCCAGGTCGCCGTCGACCGGGGCGTCACCATCGGCTACTTCAGCCAGGACGTGGGTGAGATGCAGGGCCGCAGCGCCGCCTCCGAGGTCATGGACGGCGCGGGCCCGGTCAGCACCGTGGCCGCCGAGCTCAAGGCGCTCGAGGCCGCCATGGGCGACCCGGACCAGGCGGACAACATGGAGAAGCTCGTCGAGCGCTACGGCGTGGTGCAGGGGCGCTTCGAGGAGCTGGGCGGCTACGCGCTGGAGGGCCGCGCGCGGGAAATCCTCGCGGGCCTCGGCTTCAGCCAGGAGATGATGGACGGCGACGTGGGCGCGCTGTCGGGCGGTTGGAAGATGCGAGTGGCCCTGGCCCGCATCCTCCTGATGCGTCCGGACGCGATGCTCCTCGACGAGCCCAGCAACCACCTGGACCTGGAGAGCCTCATCTGGCTGGAGGAGTTCCTCAAGAACTACGAGGGCGCGCTCCTGATGACCTCGCACGACCGCGAGTTCATGAACCGCATCGTCACCAAGGTGGTGGAAATCGATGGCGGCTCGCTGACGACGTACTCGGGCAACTACGAGTTCTACGAGCAGCAGCGCGCGCAGAACGAGAAGCAGCAGCAGGCGCAGTTCGAGCGCCAGCAGGCGATGCTCGCGAAGGAAATCAAGTTCATCGAGCGCTTCAAGGCCCGCGCCTCGCACGCCGCGCAGGTGCAGAGCCGCGTGAAGAAGCTGGAGAAGATTGAGCGCGTGGAGCCGCCCAAGCGCCGCCAGACGGTGCTCTTCGAGTTCCAGCCCGCGCCGCGCTCCGGCGAGGACGTGGTGAGCCTGAAGAATGTCTCCAAGGGCTACGGCAAGCGGACCATCTACGACGGGCTGGACTTCCTCGTGCGCCGCACGGAGCGCTGGGCGGTCATGGGCGTCAACGGCGCGGGCAAGTCCACGCTGCTGAAGCTGGTGACGGGCTCCACGCAGCCGGATGACGGCACGGTGGCCCTGGGTGGCAGCGTGAAGATGGGCTACTTCGCGCAGCACGCCATGGACCTGCTGGACGGCGAGCGCACGGTGTTCCAGTCGCTGGAGGACGCGTTCCCCCGCGCGGGCCAGGGCTCGCTGCGCGCGCTGGCGGGCTGCTTCGGCTTCTCCGGCGACGAGGTGGAGAAGAAGTGCCGCGTGCTGTCCGGTGGAGAGAAGGCGCGACTGGTCATGGCGAAGATGCTCTTCGACCCGCCGAACTTCCTCGTGCTGGACGAGCCCACCAACCACCTGGACATGGCGACGAAGGAGATGCTCATCACCGCGCTGTCGCGGTACGAGGGCACCATGCTGTTCGTCTCGCACGACCGGCACTTCCTCGGCGCGCTGTCCAACCGCGTGCTGGAGCTGACGCCCGAGGGCATCCACCAGTACGGCGGCGGCTACACCGAGTACGTGGCGCGCACCGGCCACGAGGCTCCCGGCCTGCGGAGCTGAGACGCTTCACGGCGGACGTGCGGCGAGGGCTTGTGAGTCAGCCCCGCCGCGCGTGAGCCCACTCAGGGCAGCTTGCCGTCGAAGAGGATGGTGATGCCGATGATGCCGTCGGCGCCCACCGAGCCGACGATGGGCTCCTCCTGATGCGAGGGGCTCAGGCCGAACGAGGCGAGGCCGAGCTGGTTTTCAATCGGCGCGGCCACCTCGACGGTGATGTCGAAGGGACGGTCTCCCAGCAGTTGCTTCACCTGGTCCCGGGTCATCTGCACGGTGCGCCCGGTGGCGTCCTTGACGGTGATGGGCGGGCCTCCCGTCGCCGCCTGCTGCGCGCGGAGCAGCTCGAACTGCGGCGCCGTGAAGTACTCCGCTCGCGTCGGCGGCTGGGCGTTGCGCGCCACGAACTTCGTGAAGTCCACCCACGACACGTCACCCTGTGAGTTGACGGGCGTGCCGCGCGCCCAGGACTCGGCGAGCTTCGGGTTGCGCGTGAGCATCACCACGTCCTCGCCCACCGTACTCCCGCCCGACTCCCGGACGCCGGTCCAGAAGCGCTGGAAGAAGGGCTCGGCCTCGATGTCGCCCACCGCCTTGCGGCCCTCGCGCACCGAGCGCGGGTGCAGGCCGCTGGCGAGGATGTTGTCCAGGTCGCCGATGCCGATGTCGCGCATGCCGCGGAAGCCGTGCACGCGCGAGCCCGCCGCGCCCGCGCCGAAGCGGGGCATGGGGACGAAGAGGCCCACCCCGTCCACGACGATGTTGTTCGGGCGCGCCCGCGTGTCCACGCCGGGCAGGTCCATCAGGCGGCTCATCCCGAAGGACGTGGCGAAGCCCAGCCCGCCCTGGATGACCGTGTTCGTCAGGTGCTTGCGGTCCCCGCTGAAGATGCCCTCCAGCGCTCCGGGCGTGCCCAGCACGTAGGCGCCCATGTTGCCCAGGCCGTCCACGGTGGCGCCGCGCACCGCCGCGCTCATGGCGCTCTGGCCGCGCGCCGCGGCGATGGCCGACATGCGCAGGCCGAAGTACGTCGTGAGGCCGTCCACCGCGCCGCCGGCCACCGCGTTGGCCCAGTTCACCTGGCCATTCGTGTCGTACTGGCTGCTGGCGTTGAGGGTGGTGCTGACGATGCTGGTGCTCAGGCCCGCCGCGCCCGCCTGGAGCGTGGCGGTGCCGAAGGTGATGCCGCCCAGCGTGAGCGTGGCGCCCGCGGGCACCGCCGCCGCCGCGAGGATGGGCACGGCCACCGAGGTCACCAGCCCCACGCCGGCGATGATGGCGCGGCGGCGGCCCTGCACCTCCTCGCCCATGGCGGCGATGGCATCGCCGTAGCGGGGGAGGCTGGCGCGGAAGACGGCGTCCTGCGCGCTGCCCGCCGCCATCGCCTGGGCGATGTACGCCGGGTCCTTCGAGTTGCGCACGAGCCCCGCCAGCCGCGTCAGGCTGTCCGCGTTGAGGTTGGCGTACTCGTCGAGGCGCGACTTCGTGATGGGGCTGCCGCCGTTGAGGACGTTGATGGCGGCCTCGGTGAAGGGGCTCGCGCCGTAGCGCCGCAGCGACGGGTCGGCGAGGTCCTTGGAGTGCTTCGCCAGGTCATCCAGATAGTTCGCCGCCTGCGCGGGCGTGAGCTTGCCGGACTGCACGGCCTGCGCGACGGTGCCGGCGTACAGCGGGCTGCCGAGCGCGGCCACGGCGGGGTGGCGCGCCAGCACGTCTCCGCCGGGCAACTGCACCTGCGCCTCGGGGGCGATGAGTGGCATGCCGTCCGCGCCCGAGGGCACCCGGCCGGGGCCGAAGCCGCCGGTGAGGCCCTGCGTCATGCCCTGCAGCTGCGTATAGGCCACCGCCGTGGCGACGTTGCCGCCGTGGTGGTCGACGAGCGCCGAGTCGAGCTTCGCGTTGTCGAGGAACGACGCCAGCAGGCCGCTGCGCTGCTCCGGGGAGGCGCTCTGGAGGAGCCCGCCGATGTGCTCGTTGCGCAGCAGCGCGCCCATGCGCGCGGACTCGGTGCGCGCCAGCGTCGTGTCGCCGAGCGCGCTCGCCGCGCCCAGGCCCTTGCCGAGCGCCTCGCGGAAGCCCGCGTTGCCCAGGGGCTGCGCGCCGGCCTGCTTGGCGACGGCGAAGAAGAAGCTCGCCTGCGTGCCGTTGGGCACGCCCGGCTTCACGGGCAGCGCGGAGGCCACGTTCATGAAGGACTTCAACGCTTCCGTGCGCGTGCCGCTGTTGAGGAACAGCGGGTCGTTGAAGTCCTTCGCGTTGATGCCCAGGGACGCGACGAAGCCGTCCATGCCACGCGGACCCACCGCGTCCAGCACCGCCTGCGCGGCCTGGGGCGTCGTCGCGGACTGCATGGCCCAGGAGGCAAGCTCTCCCGTGTGCACGCCGCGCCGGGCGAGCGCCGGGTCCACCGCGGCCTTCGCCAGCGCGCCGGACATCTCCGGCGTGAAGCCGCCCGCGGCCTCGGACAGCCGGTACATGGTGGCGGTGAAGGCGGTGAGGTCCTCACCGGACGTACGCGTGGGCGCGTACCGCGACGCGATGGCCGTGGTGAGCGCGGCGAGCGCCTGCGGGTTCTGCTCGCCGGAGTCCAGCCAGAAGGCGTCCTGGTCGTGGATGATGGCGCCGATGTCCCGGGCGGTGGGGTACTCCGGCAGCTTCCGGACGGCCTCGTCGAGGGCGGCCTGCTGCTGCGCGGTGAGGGCGCGGCCGGTGGGGCGCGGCGGGTCCGCCAGCAGCATGCCCTGCACGGCGGTGGGGATGCGCGCGGCGTCGAGCGCCTGCTGCCGCTCGGGCGAGCCCGCGGGCGTACCCAGCACGCGGTGCATGGCGGTGCCGCTGGTGGTGTGGGCAATCGCGTAGTGCCCCTCGGCGTTGAACTCCTTGAAGCTGGCGTAGCTGCGGCCGGTGGACGGGTCGAAGATGGACTCGCCCTGGCGGATGACGGCGTGGCCGGTGGTGCCCTCGGCGCCCGGACGCGTGTCACTGAGGAGGAGCACCTCGCTGCGCGCACGCAGTTGCGGCGTCGCCAGGTCCAACCAGTCACCCACGGCGTCGAGGCAGTTGCGCTGCGTGTCCTGCGTGTCCTCGGTGAGCAGCGTGGTGGCGGGAGCAGTGGAGTTGGCGGCGGGCGCCACGACACCATCCGCGGCGAGCTGCGGGCCGCGCACGCGCTGCGAGTCACCGGAGTCGATGGACAGCGTGTCGGCGCGGAAGAGGTCGGTGCGCTCCGGCTTCGCTGGCTGCTTCGGTGCCAGCTTCACCTCGGGCTTCGGCTTGGGAGGAGGCGGCGGAGGAGGTGGTGGTGGCGGTGGTGGTGCCGGCGGGTCGCGGTTGATGGTGCTCATGGATGTCCCCCTCTGGACGGCGGCGCCACCGTGGAGTGCGCACCGCTCGTGTGAGTGTATCGGCGCTACATGTCTCTGGGTTGCGTGCCCGGGGCGCGTGGCGCCTATGCACAAGCACGTGACGTGTATCCGTGCCAGGGAGAGCGGGAGTTCCTTGTCTGGCTCCCGTTCCGCTCCGGGGGACGGCTCAAGGCTCGCGGCGTGGCAGCGCCTGCCGGAGGGCGCGCATCTCCGTGAGCAACTCCCTCGCGGCGTCGAGCGCGGCGGGCGAGGTGGAGGCGGGCACGGTGGCCGCGGGCTGCGGCTCGCCCAGTCCCGAGTCCCGGTGCATGCGCACGCGCGCGAGGATGACGTCGCGAATCTCCGCCGGGTTGTTCATGCCGCGGAAGTACGCCTCGTGCATGCGCTCACCGTGGCCGTCCTTGCCGGACCCCGCGCCTCGCGAGCCACCGCCCGCCGTCTCCACCTTCACGTCGGAGATACCGAACAGGCGCTGGAGGGGGTTCTGCTGGATGGAGACCTGCTGGATGTTGGCGAAGGTCATCGTCTTCTCCTGGATGGAGACGAGCCCCTCGCGCAGGCGCAGGCTGCGGTCGGAGAGGATGTACCAGCAGAACGCGTAGTCGATGCGCGCGATGACGAAGCCCACGGGGAGCTGCGCGAGGAAGCCCAGCACCGCGAGCCCCTCCATGACGTATCCGATGACGTACGACGCTGGGTGGTTGATGCGCTCGACGACGGAGGCGAGGAAGAGCGCGCCGAAGAGCAGACCCGCGACGAGGCCCAACTGTCGCACCGCCCAGAGGCACAGGCGGTAGTTGCGGTACGCGAGGGCCGCGCGGAAGACGCGCACGTCGCCCTCGGGGAGACGGGGCGGGGGAGGCACCTTCAAGAGGCGCAGGAGCCACGCATGGGGTTGCTCAGCCATCCGTCTTCTCCGGCGCCGAGGGCGTGGACGTGTTGCCCAGCCCCAGCCGCAGCGCGCGCACCTCGGCGGCGACCTCGCGGAGCGTGGAGGCGAGGGCGTCCTCGGTGGGGGCGGAAGCGTCGCTCGCGGCTGTGGGCAGGGTGCGGTCCCTCGCGCCCTGCATCTTCGTGTAGAGGAAGTCGCGCATGGCCTCGAAGGCCTGGAGGCCCTCGATGGTGATTTCCGCCGCCGAGTTGCCGCTCGCCGTCTGCACCTGGACCTTCGCCAGCCCGAGCCAGCGCTCGACGAGGTTGCTGGACAGGTGGATGTCCTGGATGCGCGCGTAGGTGAGGGACACCTCGCGCCGGAAGAGGATGCCCCAGCGGACGGTGATGCCCTCGGCGTCGAGCTCGTAGCGCAGCGTCTGGAAGCGGAAGTACTGAATCAGCAGGAGGATGGGGAAGCCCGGCCCCGCGAGGAACGACGTGAGCACGTAGTACGTGAGCAGGTTCCGGTGCGGGCGCAGCACGGCGGGGAGCCGCGACAGCAGCGCCACCTCGGCGGTGGCGTCCGTCGAGAGCGGCGAGGATGCATGCGAGTCAGTCATGTGCGGCCCACCTGGAGGACTCCCGCGAGAGGGTCCGCCCGGATGTTACGCACCGGAGCGGACTCCATTGCAGGGTATCCAAGTAGGCCCAAGCCCGCGCGAAAGTGAACGCAGTGGGCCTACTCGAACAACCGGCTCGCCAGCCGGGCCAGCTTCTGCGCCTTGCCGGTGTACGGCGGGAAGAACAGGTGCGCCAGCGACGTGCGCCCCTGCCGAAGCACGGCGCGCTCGTGGCTGAACGTCCGGAAGCCCGTCTCGCCGTGGTACGCGCCGATGCCGCTTTGCCCCACGCCGCCGAAGGGCAGGTTGGGATTCGCGTTGTGCAGCACCACCGTGTTGATGCACGTGCCGCCCGCGCTCGTCTCGCGCAAGAGCCGCTCCACCGTCGCGTCGTCCTGGCTGAACACGTAGAGCGCCAGCGGCTTGCCGCCCGCGCGCACGTGCGACACCACCTCGTCCAGCGACTCGTACCGGAGCACCGGCAGCACCGGTCCGAAAATCTCCTCGTCCATGACGGGCGCGTCCGGCGTCACGTCCGCCAGCAGCGTGGGCGCGATGTAGCGCGTCTCCGCGTCCACCACGCCGCCCGTCACCACCCGCGCGCCCTGCGCCACCGAGCGGTCCATCAACCCGCGCACCCGCTTGAAGGCCCCGTCATCCACCATGCGGCAGAAGTCCTGGCACGCGCGCCGCGCCTCCTCGGACTTGCCGTAGAAGCGCTCCAGCGCGTCCTTCATCGCCGCCAGCAGCGCCTCCTCCTTCGACGCATGCACCCAGACGTGGTCCGGGGCGATGCACGTCTGCCCCGCGTTGAGGAACTTCCCCCACACCACGCGCTCGGCCGTCGCCTCGATGTCCGCCGTCGTGTCCACCACCACCGGTGACTTGCCGCCCAGCTCCAGCGTCACGCCCGCCAGGTGCTTCGCCGCCGCCTCCATCACCCGCCGGCCCACGCGTGGCCCGCCCGTGTAGAAGAAGTGGTCGAACGGCAGCCGCAGGAGTGCCTCGCCCACCTCGGGGCCGCCCTCCACCACCGCCACCTCGTCGTCGGGGAACGCGTCGCGCAGCAGCGAGGAGAGGAAGCGCGCCGTGTGGGGCGTCTTCTCGCTCGGCTTGCACAGCACGGTGTTGCCCGCCGCCACCGCGGCCACCAGCGGGGACACCAGCAGGTTGAAGGGGTAGTTCCACGGGGCCACGATGAGCACCACGCCCCTGGCCTCGTACTGCACATGGCTCGACGTGCCGGTGAGCATCAGCGGCGTCGTCACCTTGCGCGGCTTCATCCACGCCTTGAGGTGCTTCTGCGCGTGCGCCAACTCCTGGAGCACGGGCATCACCTCGGTGGCCTCCACCTCGGCGCGGGGCTTGCGGAAGTCCGCGTGGATGGCGTCCGCCAGCGCTTCCCGCCGCGCGATGATGAGGTCCCTGAGCTTGTCCAGCCGGGCGAGCCGCTCCTTCGCACTCCTCCTCGCCACGTCCCAGCGGCGCGCCTGGAGGCGGTCGAACGCCTCTCGCACGCCCTCCGGCATCCGCTCTTCCGCCAGCTTCACCACGTGCATGGACCGGCGCTCCTTCCGGCGGTGTCCCTTTCGAGAACACCGCCCGAACCGGCTGTCTTGCCTACTCCATCAGCCGGGTAGCGCGGGAGGCCATTTCCTGGACCTTCCCTCGATACGGCGGGAAGAACACCGAAGCGAGCGACTTCATCCATTGAACCGTCACGGCCCGCTCGTGGCTGAAGGTCCGGAAGCCGTAGACGCCGTGGTAGTGCCCCAGGCCACTCATTCCCACCCCGCCGAAGGGCAGGTTCGGGTTGGCCACGTGGATGAGGACGTTGTTCACCACCGCGCCGCCGGACGTGGTGTTGCGGAACACGTCTTCAATCGCCCGCTTGTCCTGGCTGAAGATGTAGAGCGCCAGGGGCTTTCCGCCCGCCTGCACGTGCGCGTAGATTTCTTCGCGCTTCTGGTAGGTCATCACCGGCAGCACCGGCCCGAAGATTTCGCCCTCCATGATGGGCATGTCCGCCTTCACGCCCGACAGCACGGTGGGCGCGATGTAGCGCGAGGGCCCGTCCGCCGCCCCGCCCACCTCCAGCTTCGCCCCCACGGCCACCGAGCGGTCGACCAGGTCCTTCACGCGCCGCCACGCCACGGGGTCCACGAGGCGCGTGAAGTCCGGGCTCGCCTGACGCTCCGTCTCGGTGCCGCCGTAGAAGCGGGTGATGACGGCCTTCAGCGTGTCCAGGAACTCGCGCTCGCGCGAGGCGTGCACGAAGGCGTAGTCCGGCGCCACGCACGTCTGGCCGCCGTTGATGAACTTGCCCCAGGCGATGCGCTCCGCGGCGGCGGTGAGGTCCGCCGTCTCGTCGATGATGACGGGCGACTTGCCGCCCAGCTCCAGCGTCACGCTGGAGAGGTGCTTCGCCGCCGCCTCCATCACCTTGCGGCCGATGCGCGGGTTGCCGGTGAAGAAGATGTGGTCGAAGGGCAGCTCCAGCAGCGCCTCGGCGGTCTCCGCGCCGCCCTCGAACAGGGCCACTTCATTCTCCGGGAACACGGCCTTCACCAGCGACGCGAGGAAGCGCGAGGTGTTCGGCGTCTTCTCGCTGGGCTTGCAGATGACGGTGTTGCCCGCGGCGATGGCGGCGATGAGCGGCGCCATCAGGAGCTGGAACGGGTAGTTCCACGGCGCCAGGATGAGCACCACGCCGCGCGCCTCGTAGCGCACGTGGCTGGACGAGCCCGCGAGCAAGAGCGGCGTCCCCACGCGCGTGGGCTTCATCCACGACTTGAGGTGCTTCACCGTGTGGTTCAGCTCCTCCAGCGTGGGGTGTACCTCCGTCAGCTCCACCTCCATGGCGGGCTTGCGGAAGTCGCGGTGGATGGCGTCCGCCAGCTCGTCGCGCCGGGAGACAATCGCCTCGCGCAGCTTCTTCAGGCGGGCGATGCGCTCCGCGGCGGTGGTGCGCGACATGGGCCACCGATTGGCCTGCTGGGCCTCGAAGACGGAGCGGATGCGCTCGACCAGGGCGGAGGGCTTCGTGTCGATGGGGGAGGGGACGGCTTCAAGCATGGGCGCGCTCCTGGAAGTGTGGCGAGAGGGGTGTGTGGGACCGCGAAAGGGCTTCAGCGGGACTCGAGCCCGCGAAGCAGGGTGGTGAGGGCGGCCGTCAGCTCGCCGGTGAAGTCCACGCGCAGCGGGGCCAGGTGCGGCTCGGCGAGCAGCTCGCGCGCCACCGGCGCCACGTCCGCCATCTGCCGCAGCCCCGTCACCAGCGCGTGCAGGTGGATGAGGAAGCGCGGGCCGTCTCCCTCTTTCAGGAAGGGCAGCCGCTGCTCCACCCGGGCCCCGGTGCTCAGCAATGCGCCCAACAGCCGCTCCTTGAACGGCCGCAACTGCTCCGCGGTGACGTTCTGCTCCAGCACCGTCTGGAGCATGGCCAACAGGCGCGTCAGCGGCTCCTCGCCCTCCAGCGACTCGGCCACCGTGCGCGCCATCCGCGCGCCCGTCCACCGTCCCTCGCCGTGCTCCAGGAGCCCGTGCAGCCGCGCGAACCACGCGAAGAGCAAGTCTTCCAGCAGCGCCAGGAAGAGCGCCTCCTTGGTGGGGAAGTAGAGGAACACCGTCCCCTTCGCGAGCTTCGAGCGCTCCGCCACGTCCGCCATCTTCACGTCCGCGTACGAGGTGGACCGGTACAGCGCCAGCGCCTCGTCCAGGATGAGCCGCCGGCGCGCCTCCTTGTCCTCGTCCTTCCGCGCCCGCTGGGGCACGGCCCGCTTCGCCTTCGCCGCCGTGTTGCTGACCATGAGTCAGCTATAGGGTGACCCCGGGTCAGCCGTCAAGTGACTCACGGTCATCTGTTGGCTTCCGACGGAGCCGGCCCGCGATTGGCTGCGGGGTGGGTGGAGGTGAGAGACTGTGTCCACATGCGTCCGATTGAAGCCGAGCTGCTGTCCGGCAGCGCGCTGTACCGCGAGGTGGTGCTGGAGAAGCTGCTCCACGCGCGCGAGTCGGTGTGGATGGCCACGGCCAACGTGAAGGCGATGTTCGTGGAGCACAAAGGCGGCTTCGTCCCGCTGGTGGAGGTGCTGGACGGGCTGGCCGCGCGCGGCGTGGCGCTACGGCTGTTGCACGCGGAACTGCCGAGCCGTCCGTTCCGCGAGGCCTTCGACGCGAAGGCGCGGCTGGTGGCGGGAGGACTGGGGCTCAAGGTGTGCCCGCGGGTGCACTTCAAGGCCGTGGTGGTGGACGGCGCGTGGGCGTACCTGGGAAGTGCCAACCTCACCGGCGCGGGGCTGGGCGCCAAGGCCGACACGGCGCGCAACTTCGAGCTGGGCTTCGTCACCGAGGACTTCGATGTCATCGACCGCGTGACAGCGCTCTACGAGGCCGTGTGGAGCGGCGCCGAGTGCCGCACGTGCCGGCTGCGCGCGGTCTGTCCGGACCCCATCCTTCCCGCCGACAAGCGCGTGACGCGCGAGCGCGGGGCCGCGAAGCTGGGCAAGGCGCGCCGCCTGAAGCGCCACATGTCGAAGAGTCGCTGAAGCTGCCGCGCAGGCCGTGGCCCCGGGTTGTCTTCCGGAGTCTCCTCCGGCCTGTCCCCGCCACCAGGACCTCCGCTCTTGCGCAAGGACGCCTCCTCCAAGCTGGACGCCTACCTGCGGCTGCGGCGCCGCAACCTCCTCTTGTGCGCGGCGGTGCTGACGCTGGCCGGAGTCACGCACCCGCTGACGCTCGGCCGGGTGATTCCGGAGGTGCTCGCCGTCCACGCGGCGTGGGGCGCCATCTTCGTCGTGCTGGGCTTCGCGGTGGGCGGGCGGTGGCTGCCGTCGCAGGTGACGGGCGGGCTCGCGGCGCTGGTGGCCCTGGGCGCGCTGATGCTCGACATCCACTTCACCGGAGGGCTCGCCAGTCCCTTCTTCCCGGGCCTGTACGCGGTGCCGCTCATCGTCGCCGTCTTCACGCCGGGGCACCGGCAGCCCACGCTGGTGGCCTGCGCGCTGACGCTGGTGGCGCTGCTGGTGATGTGCGCGTGGGCCGGAGCGACGCCCCAGGCGACGTTGGCGCAGGTGTTCTCCTTCGCCTTCGTCGCGTGGGTGTCCGCGTACGGCGGGAGGACGTTCCGCCGCCTGCGCGACGCGGAGCGCGAGGCGGACCGCGAGCGCGTGGAGGCGCTGCAACGGCTGGCGGAGAGCGAGCGCCTGCGCGCCCAGGGCGAGCGCAACCGCGCGGAGATGGAGCGGCTGGCGGTGGTGGGCAAGCTGGCCGCGGGCGTGGCGCACGAGGTGAACAACCCGCTGGCCTTCGTGAAGTCCAACCTGGGCTTCCTGGAGGAGGAGCTGGCCGAGCCCGCGCCGGACGTGGAGGAATTGCGGCGCGTGCTGGAGGAGACGCGGCAGGGCGTGCAGCGCATCCAGCAGATTGTCGCGGACCTGCGCCGCTTCTCGCGCGACGCGGTGGACAGCGACGAGCGCTGCGCGGTGGGCGACGCGGTGGACGAGGCCCGGCGGCTCGCCTCGGTGCGGCTGCGCAGCCTGGGCGAGGTGGTGGTGGAGGTGGCCCCGGAGCTGCGCCCGGTGCGCATCAGCCAGCGTCACCTGGTGCAGGTGCTGGTGAACCTGCTGCTCAACGCGGCGGACGCGGTGGACACGGCGGAGCCCCGGCGCGCGGCGCGCATCGTGATGCGGGCCTCGGCCACGGAGGCGGGCGTGCGCCTGGACGTGGAGGACAACGGCCCGGGCATCCCCGAGTCCGTGCTGCCGCGCCTCTTCGAGCCCTTCTTCACCACCAAGCCCCCGGGCAAGGGCACCGGGCTGGGGCTGGCGCTGTGCCGCGAGTACGTGGCGCGCGCCGGAGGCACGCTGGCGGCGGAGAACCTCGCGGAGGGCGGAGCGCGCTTCACGCTGTGCCTGCCCGCGGCGCAGGGGACGGCGGCGGCCTGAGCGTGCCCCGGGCTACGGAGACTTGGACGCCTCGTCCTCTTCGGCCTGGGCGCCCTCCGCCACCTCCACCTCGGGCGCGGGCGTCTTGCCCTGCTGCATGTCGCGCCACGCGCTGGGCGACGCGCCCACCATCTTCCGGAACAGGCTGCTGAAGTGCTGGAGCGACGCGCAGCCCACCTCCACCGCCACGGCGGTGAGCTTCATGTCCGTCTCCAGGAGCAGCGCCTGTGCCATGCGCACCTGCACCGCGTTCAGCTCCGCCTGGAAGGACGTGCCCACCTCGCGCAGCCGCCGCTGCAGCGTCCGCTCGGACATGCCCATCTCCCGGGCCACGTCCGCCAGGTTCACGTCCGGGAGCTTGCCCTTCATCACCTGGTGCAGCTCGCGCAGGAGCGGCGACTGGCCGGTGGCCTGGGACACCAGGTTGTTCAGCTCGGCCAGCAGCGGCGTCGCCACCGCCTCCGGCTGGCCCAGCCACTCCAGCGCCTGATTCGGGTCGCTGAAGGCGCGGCTGGGGTACGCCCCGGACAGGAGCGTGTAGAAGCCGCCCACCACCGCGCCGACGACGCCCTCCGGACGCACCAGGGCCTGCTTCAGCACGGACGTGCCGAAGGCCTTCTCGCGCGGCTGCATGTACCTCACCAGCACCGCGAAGGCGGACGGGTCCGCCGCCTCCAGCCGGCGCGCGTCCACCAGCGAGGCATGGGGCTTCGCCGGCGCCAGCTCCACGTCCAGCACCTGGACGAGCCGCCGCACCTGGGACTCTCCAGGACGCCCCCAGAGAACGAAGCCGCACAGGTCCGCCGAGGCGTACCAGTGCAGGAAACCCTCCCCGACTAGGTAACGGCCGAGGGGGTCCCGGAGGTAATCGTCGAGTCCGTCTGCGGATCGCACGGCTCCGCAGAATAGCGCTTTACGATTCGGGCCACCCAGAACGGATTAATGGGTGAAAGCGGTGTGATGAGCGCTGGACGGACCAGGGCCGAGGCGGCGAGCTCCCGGGTGGCCTCCGGCAGCGCGAACCAGGGCATCTGCGGCTTCAGGTGGTGCGCCTGGTGGTAGCCCGCGTTGAAGAAGAAGAGGTTGTAAAAACGTGATGTGGACGTATTGCCCAGCGCGTCACGCTGGCTGGCATCCGTCTCGAAGTGGGCAGCGAGGTTCAGCCAGAGGATGCACACCTGTCCCACCAGCAGCACGCCCCACCACGCCAGGCCCAGCGCCGGCCGCCAGAGGACGAGCGCCAGCAGCGTGCCGTCCACGAAGAGGAAGTCCAGCACCAGCTCCAGCCGCTGGTTGCGCTTCTGGGCGAACCGCCACACCTGGCCCACCGTCTCGAAGGGCCAGAACCAGGGCGTCAGCGCGGAGCGCAGGCAGTAGCGGATGGCCCCCTCACCCGGGCGCCGCTGGCCCCAGTCGCCCGGGCCGTCGTTGTACTTGTGGTGGTTGAAATGGTGGATGTAGTAGCCGCGGTAGGGGAAGCCGCAGGCCATGCCCAGCGTCCGCGACACCACCCAGTGCGCCAGCTTCGGGCGGGCCGTGGACACGTGCATGTGGTTGTGCAGGACGGCGTAGTTCCAGAACAGCACCATCCAGCCCAGCACGCACATTCCCAGGCGCCCGGCGAGGCCCAGCGCGTCCCAACTCAGGATGAAGGACGGGAACCAGACCCACCACAGCGCGTGGACCGCGAGCTGCGGTAGGTCGAAGGTGGGGGGCGGCGGGAGGGGGCGGCGAGTCATGAAGACTCTCAGTACGCCTGCCCGCGCCACGCCGCTTCACTCCACGCGCCAAGCGCTTGCACAAAGGCGAAATCCTCGCGGGCGCTCCCCCTCTGTCGACTCGGCCTGGGTTCCCCCCGCCCCGGGCCGAGTCCAATCCGGCTCCCTCTCTTCCGCGTGTGTTGGAAGAGAGGGAAGACGTGTCATCCGTGGGATGTCACACGTCAGTTCTCGAGTGCGTGCGCCACCTGTCCGAGGAGCCGCAGGCGCGGCGCATCGAGCTTGCGCACGGTGCGCAGGAGGCGGCGCACCTCGGGACGCTCGCGGTACTCCGGCGGATCCTCCGCCAGCGTGGGCGCGCCTTCCACGCCCGCGGCTCCGGCCATGCCAAGCAGCACGTCCGAAGAGCAGTTGAGCACCAGGCACAGCTTCCTGAGGGTGCGGACGCTGGGCAGCATGTGGCCGCGCTCGAGGCGGCCGTACACTTCCGTGGCGATGCCGACGCGCTCGGCCACGTCGGCCTGGGTCAGCTCCAGCCGCTGCCGCGCCGCGCGGACCGCGTTTCCAATGATGGTTGCCAGTCGTTGTTCCATGGCGTGCGGAAACCTGTCGAAAAGAGGGCTTCACCCCCCGCTTTCGAGCGGAGAGACACCGGGGAGAAGTGACTGCCGTTGGCTGCCTCGTGGAACACAGACTACGAGTCGGGTCTGACATTCCGGCGCATCCGGGAAGGCGTGTCGCAGCGTCCGGAATCGGGCGTGTTTCCCGCCCGGCGAGGACACTCCGCTCGCGCGGCGGAAACGGGCGCGGAGGCCGAAAAATCGGCCTTGGCGGCGTTGTCAACGACGCGCTCGGTGCGGGCTGGAAAAGCCCTGGTGTTTCCGGGGTTTACGAAGGCGTGAGGTCTGACGTAGGTTGGGCGCCCCGGTGGGTACCGGGAGACCGGTGCATGCCTCCGGTGACTCGGAGCCGGGGGTGCATCGCGCGCCTCGCGGGGAGGGATGTTGAGGTCGTGAGCGACGAGCGTCCGGACGCGCTGCTCAAGAGCGCACTCGAAAAGATTGTGTACTTCGAGGCTCGCGCCGAGCAACTCCACGGCGAGCTGCATTCCACGCGCGAGGAGATGGCGCACCTGAGGCGCGAGCTGGCCGAGGCGCACCAGCGCGAGCTCGACCTGCGGCGTGAGGTGGCGGAGCTGGAGGTGCGCGTCAGCCGCATGCAGGCCGAGCGCGAGGAGCTCAGCCGGCTCAACCAGGCGCTGCGCGGCGAGCGGCTCCAGCTCATGGACAAGCTGCTGGATGCGAGTCGGATCCGCGCGTCCGGGCAGGAGCGCGACGACGAGGACGATGACCTGGGGCTCGATCTGGCCTCGTTCATCTCCCAGCTTCGCAGCGAGGTGCTGCTGCGCGGCGAGGCGGGGCCGGTGGCCCACGGCGTGGTGGTGCCTCCCGCGCGCGGGCCGTCCGTGCCGGTGCGGGTGCAGGCTCCGACGGGTTCGACCAGCGAGCCGCCCGTGGCGGCGCTGGAGCGGGATTCGGACAAGGGGAGCGAGGGCCTGTCGCCAGTGGCGCGCGAGGCGCAGCGCTTCCTTCATGAGGGCCGGCTGGGCGTGAGCCCTGCGCAGCACGCGGAGCTGTCCGCGCACGCGGGCTTCGGCGCGACGGACGAGACGCTCTTCGGGTTCTCGGTGCGCGAGCTGTCCGCGCAGGACGCGGCCGCCCGGGTACGCGCTGCGGAGCGGCTGAAGGCGCTGGCCCAGCCCGCCGCCGCGCCCGCGCTCGCCGCCGCGCTGCATGCGGAGACGGATGCGGCGGCTCAGGTGGCGCTGCTCCAGGCGTTTGCCTCGCTGTGCCGTGAGCAGGGCGCGTCGGTGGTGTCGCCGCTGTTGTCGTCGCCGGTCCCGGAGGTGCGCATCGCCGCGCTGAAGGCGCTGCTGACGCTGGCGCCGATGGACGCGGCGCCGCATCTGGCGCAGGCGATGAAGGATCCGGACCGCTCGGTGCGGCGGCGCGCGTCGCTGCTGGCGCTGGGGCTGGAGGGGGAGACGGCGCGCCGGCTGGGCGAGGAGGCCATCCACGACGAGGACTCCGAGGTGCGTGCGCTGGCGGCGCTGGCCCTGGGGGCGGGGAGTGGAGAGAACGCGCGCACGTTGCTGCTCGGGGCGCTGGCGGACCGTGAGCTTCGCGTGCGCAAGGCGGCGTCGCAGAGCCTGTCGCGGATCCTCGGGCAGGACGTGTCCTCCGTGGTGGAGCTGGACGAGACGCACCGTCGCCGGGAGATCCGCCGGCTGGCGACGCTGCCCATCAAGCCCGTGCGCGCGCGGCTGGAGCAGCCCCGGGCGGTGGCTCCGGTGCAGGCCGTGGCGCAGGTCGCGGCTCCGGTGCAGGTCATGGCCACCGCTTCCAACGGGGCGGCGATGCAGGCCGCGTCGAACGGCGCATCCGTGCAGGCGATGAACGGCCAGGGCAGCGTAACGGCTCAGAGCGCCGCGCAGCCCGTCTACGCCTTCGCCACCGCGGGGCATGCGCAGGGCGGATCCGCGGGGCCGGCGCAGCCTCCTCGGAATGGCGCTCAGACGCCCCCTCCCGCCATTCAGTCCGCGCAGGTCGTCTCCGCCGCGCCTCCGCAGAGCGTCCGGCCCGTGGCTCCGGCCGCGCAGGTCGTCTCCGCCGCGCCTCCGCAGAGCGTCCGGCTCGCCGCCGCTTCCGCCGCGCCGGTGCAGCAGCCCCGGCCGCCCGCCCCATCGGTGCCCGACGTTCGCGCCAACCCGCCCGCTCCCCAGGTTCCGGCCTCGCGCCTCTCACCCGTGCAGGCGGCGCTCGTCGCCATGGGCGCCGTGCAGGCCCAGGCCGCGGCGGCCGCGCAGGCCGCCCCCGCTCCGGCAGCCCGGCCTGCCCCGGCCGGGGCCACCGCGTCTCCCGTCGAGGCGCTCTGCTCCCAGATGCTCGCGGAGGTCCGCTCGGCGGTGCGCGGTCGCTCGCTCGTCGAGCTGGCGGTCGCCCTGTCGGCTCCCTCGGAGCTGGCCCAGGAGGCGCTCACGCTCCTGTCCGCCCGGGGAGCGGTGGTCCGAAGGGGGCACAAATACTTCGCCGCTTGAGGCAAGGTAGCCGTTCCGCACGTCTTGCGAAGGGTCGTCCATGGAAGCGCCGACGTACAGCTCCAAGCAGGTGGCCGAGATGCTCGGCGTGTCCCCGAAGCAGATTCCGGAGGGCGCGCGCAAGGAGGCCTACACCCCGGAGGACATCTGGGACCTGCGCACCACGCTGAACGCCTTCCCGGCGCGCATCGGCCACCGCCGACAGCTCTTCCTCAACTTCAAGGGCGGCACCGGCAAGACGTCCCTCTCCACCTCCTACGCCTGGCGCCTCGCGGAGCTGGGCTACGCGGTGCTCCTCATCGACCTCGACAGCCAGGGCCACGCCACCAAGTGCCTCGGCTACGAGGGTGAGGACTTCGAGAAGACGCTCCTGGACGTCCTCGTCCGCAAGACGCCGCTGGCCAAGGTCATCCAGAAGTCCACCCTGCCCAACCTGGACTTCGTCCCGTCCAACCTCACCATGTCCACGGTGGACCTCGCGCTGATGCCCATGGCCGGCCGCGAGTTCAAGCTGCGCAACGCCCTCAAGGAAGTGGAGGCGCAGTACGACGTCATCGTCTTCGACGCGCCCCCGTCCTTCGGCCTGCTCAACCTCAACGCGCTGATGGCGGCGAACGACTTGTTCGTCCCCGTGCTCGCGGACTTCCTGTCCTTCCACGGCCTCAAGCTGCTGTTCGAAACGGTGCAGAGCCTGGAAGAGGACCTCAACCACGTGCTCGACCACGTGTTCATCGTGGTCAACTCCTTCAACGCCACCTTCAAGCTGGCGAAGGAGGCGCTGGAGGCCCTGCAGACGCACTACCCGGAGTTCCTGCTGCCCACCATCATCCGGCAGTGCACCAAGTTCGCGCAGGCCTCCAGCGAGGGCCGCCCCGTGTTCGTCGCGGACTCCACGTCCAAGGGCGCCACCGACATCCAGGCCATGATTGACAACATCCTGCCGCGACTGGTCGCCGCGGCAGCCGCCGCCCCGAAGAAGGGCACCCAGCAGGCCGGCTGAGAACCGCCATGAAGAAAGCCTTCGAACAGAACGTGTCCCGCGCCAAGCCTCGCCTCCGTCTGGGTGCGCTGACCGGTCTCATCGACCCCGCGGCCGAGCCCGCGCCCTCGGAGCCCGAGGTCACCGCCGAGGCCGCTCCGGCCCCCGCCGCCGAGGCTCCGGACCTGTCCACCGAGGTCCGCGCCCGCATCGATCGCGCCCGCGCCCCGCGCCCCACCGCCGCCGAGGCCGTGGACGCCGCCCTGCGCGCGCCGGAAGCCGCCGCCGCGCACGTGGCGCATGAGCCCGTCGCGCACGCGGCGCCCGTCACCTACGCGTCGCCGCCCCCGGCGCCCGAGGCCGTGCATGCGCCCGAGCCGATGGCCACGCCCGTCACCTTCGCCGCGCCGCCCGCGGCGCTGCACCTGGATGGCCTTGCTGGCGGACACCTTCCGGAGGCGCACCCCATGACGCAGGCCTCCAGTCACGCTTCGCTGCCGCACGTCACCACCACCGTCGCCGAGCCCGTGGCCCGCGTGGAGGCTCCGCCCGCGGAGGTCGAGGTGCAGACGCCCGCTTCGCCGCGCGAGGACATCGTCCAGGACTCCGCCGAGCGCCGCGAGCGACTGAAGGCGCGCCTCAAGGCGGTGCGAGAGAATCCGCGCCCGGAGCCGCTGCCCGCCACCGTGGCCGAGGCCGGTCAGCGCGCGGTGGAGCGCATCACCCATCTCCAGGCGGAGCTGGTGAAGGTGAAGGCGCTGAACCTGTCCCTCACGCAGGACCTCGAGGTGTCGCGCCGCCAGGCGGAGAAGGCCACCGAGGAGGCCCGGCTGCGCATGGACGAGGCGCGCCGGCTGTCCACGGAGATGGAAGGCCGCGTGAAGCTGCTGGCCGACCTGGAGCGCGAGCTGTCCGCGCTGGAGGGCGAGCGCGACGAGGCGCTGCTGTCGCTCCAGGAGACGCGGCAGGCGCTGCAGGCCGCCGCCCGCGAGCGGCAGGAGCTGGAGGACGAGGTCGCTCGCGGCAAGCAGGCGCTGGTGGACAGCCTCGCGGAGGAGGAGCGGCTCGCCACCGAGCTGGAGACCGCGAAGGACGAGTCCGTCTCGCTGCGCCGCACGGTGGAGGCGCTCCAGGGTGAGCGAGACGTGCTCGCCCATCAGGTGGCCTCGCTCACCGCCGAGCGCGCGGAGCTGCTGGAGGCGCGCAAGGCGCTCGAGTCCGTGCACCGCGCGCTCAGCCAGGCCGCGATTCGCTGAAGGCTCGCGGCTCCCGCGAGTCATCGCGCGGAGCAGGCCATGCCTGCCTGCTCCGACCCGGGTGGAACCGTCAGGAGTGGTGGCCGCTCTACCGCGCTCGGGGTCTGCCGCGCCTGCCTGCTCTCGGTGAGCCACCACCGTGCGGGCCGGGTGGCCGGCCCTCCACGTGCGGGGTCTCCCCGGAGTCGCCGCCGTGCGACGTCGTCCCGGGGGTCTTCATGAAGCGCTCGCTCCTCGCCGCTCCGCTGTTGCTCGCCGCCTGTGGCGGAGGAGAGCTCAGCCTCTCCGTCACCAGCGATGACCTCGGAGAAAACTCGCGCCTCCTCCCGACCCCGTCCGACCTCACCACCGTGCGGGAGCTGAACATCATCGTGGACGAAATCTGGGCTCACATCGCGGGCAATGATGCCCCCGACGAGGTGCGGAGCGACGACGTGGAGGACACCTCGGACGGCTGGTACCTGCTCACCACGGAGGACCACACCTTCGACGTGATGACGGTGCGTGGCGGCGCCGCGTGGCCGCTCGGAAGCTATTCGCTGCCTGCGGGCAAGCTGACGCAGGTCCGCCTCAAGCTGAAGACAGACACCGCGCCCGATGGCGGGCGCGCCCATCTCCCCGGAGCCGTGCTGGAGCAGGACGGTGCGGCGTGCGACTTGAGCGTCCCCGCGAGCACCGTCGACCCGGGCCTGAAGCTCTCCGGCGGGCTCCATCCGTTGAGCATCGAGTCCGGCAGCCAGCACCGCGCCGTGGTGAACCTCAAAATCAAGGACTCGGCGAAGCTCGACAGCGACACGTGCGCGTACAAGCTGGACCCGGTCCTCAAGGTGAAGTGGGTCCGCGGGGGCGGCGGCTCGCAGTAGCCGCGCGCCCCTCGGAGCCGCCTACTTCACGTCCTTCGCCACGCCGGTGGCCGGCTTGATGACGGCGAAGTCCGGCTGCTTCAGTTGCGGCGAGCGCAGGCCCTCGGTGGCCACTTCCGGGAACTCGCCCGCCTTGCCCTTCAGCGTGTCGAGGTAGGCGACGAGCTTGTCGCGCCGCTCCTGCTTCTTCGGGTGGTTCTTCTGGTTCTTCACGTCGGTCATCTTGGAGATGAGCCCGAGGAAGTCCGCCGGGTCGTACCCCGCGGAGAGCATGAGCTGGACCGCCATCCGGTCCGCCTCGAACTCCAATTCCGGCGCGTTGCCGTCATCGAAGGCGGCCAGGGTTTTCTCCGTGAGGTACTCGAGCAGACCGGGCTCGTTGTCCAGGTCCAGCGTTCCACCCGCATCCAGGGCGGCGAGCAGGGTGTTCACGCTGGTGGCGGACAGGATGGCTTTGCCGATTCCCTCCCCCCACTTCGCCTTCTTGCACGTGGAGACCTTCTGCTCGTTGTACTTGCGGATGGCGTGCTTGAGCACGCCGTGGGCGATTTCATGCGCCAGCGCGCCAGCGAGCTGTCCCTCGTTGTCCAGCTCCATCAGCAGTCGCCGCGTGACGAGGACGTAGCCTCCGGGTGCGGACAGCGCGTTGAACTGCTCCGTGTCGTTGAGCACGCCGAACGTCCATTTCAGCGTGGGCCGCAGCGACTGGGCCGCCAGGTTCTTGCCCACGATGTTGACGTAGTCGTGCAGCCGCTTGTCCTCCTCCGAGGAGTACATCAGCCCGCCGCCGCGCTGCACGAAGTGGATGGTCAGCGTGCCGCCGAGCGCGTACTCCTCCTCCACGGCGGGCTCGACATCCAGCTTGTTGCACTCCTTCGCCTCCTCCGCGCTCGTCTCCAGATGCGAGGCCGCCGTCACACCCTTGTTGGCGAGGGTGTTCAGGTCCAGGCCACGGCAGGACGCCGTCATCGCGCCCACGCCCAGCACCGCGAGAATCGCCAGTCGCGAGCCCATTACTTGCCCCCCTTCTTCGTGGAGCCCTTCTTCGCCACCGTGTCGCTGGGCCCCACCACCGGGAAGAGCCCGGCTTCGGTCGCATGCGCCGTGATTCGCTCGGGCGTTATCTGCTCCTTGTTCCGATTCTCCAGCGCCTTGATGTCCGCGACGGCCTTCTCATAGTCGCCCTTCTTGCCTTTGCCGTACTTCTCGGCACCCGGGCTGAGCGCCTTCACCGCGGCGCCGCTGGCGACGAACTGCTTCGGGTCGAGCTGCTGCTTGCCGTCCTTGTCCGTCACCAGCTCCATGTTGGGTGGGGTGGTGGACAGGTTCGTCTGGAACACGAAGCCCTTCTTCCCGGCCTGCGTCGTCACGCGGTGCCACTGCTTCTGCTTGGAGTCCGCGCCCTGCCACGTCACCTTCTCCCCCGGCTGGAGGATGACCACCGCGTTGACCGTGGGAGACGGGCTCTCCATCACTCGCGTGTTCTTCGCCTTCACGTACAGCAGCCCGCCGACCTTCACGGCCCCCGCCACGCCCGGCATCCCCAGTGCCAGCATCGCGGCCAACAGGGCCGCGCTCGTTCTGTTGCCCATGTCTCCCCGACTCCTTTCACCGCTCTACTTGTCCAGGCTCGCCACCCCGTCGAACTCCGGCGGGGGCGCCTTGGCGTACTTGTGGCAGCGCTCCAGCAGCGCCTGCGTGGGCCCGTCCTCCGGGTCCTCCAACCGTCGCGTCTCCAGCACCGCCGCGGCCTCCGCGAAGCGCGCCTCGCGGTAGAGCGCCAGCGCCGCGTGGTAGCGCTCCACCGTCACCCGCTTGCGCACGTCCAGGCCGCCCTTGAGGGCCAGCAATTCGTACACGGTGACGGCCTCCGTCTTGCCCGCCACGCGCACCCGGTCCAATTCGCGTACCTCGATGTGCTCCTTCGCCAGTTCGTATGTGCGCGGGCCAATCATGATGACCGAGCCATACGCCTTGTTCGCGCCCTCCAGCCGCGCGGCCAGGTTCATCCCGTCGCCGATGGCCGTGTAGCTGAAGAGCTGCTCACTGCCGAAGTTGCCCACGAAGTTCACGGCCGAGTTCACGCCGATGCGCGTGTAGACGTCCGGCATGCCCTTGGCGCGGAACTCCTCGCGCAGCCGGTCCACCTCCGCCTTCGCCGCCAGCGCCCCGCGGCAGGCGCGCAGCGCATGGTCCGACTGCCGCATGGGCGCGCCGAAGAGGCACACCACCGCGTCGCCGATGTACTTGTCCAGGCACCCGCCCTCCTTCAGCAGCGCACCGCTCACCCGCGTCAGATACGTGTTGAGGATGCGAACCAGGTCGCGCGGGTTGTCCTTGAAGCGCTCGCTGAAGGTGGAGAAGCCGCGGATGTCGCTGAAGAAGGCGCTGATTTCGACATGCTCCCCGTCCAGCCGGGGCAGCTCGCGCTGGGCAATCATCTGCTCCACGAGCTTCGGCTCCATGAAGCGGCTGAAGGCCTGGCGGATGAACTTCGCCTCCTTGTTGGCCTCCAGGTGGTTGAAGGCCACCGCGGCCGCGCTGGCCAGCATGCCCGCCAGCGAGGGCAGGGCGGTGAGCAGGTACGTCCCCGTCTTCGCGAGGACGGGGCCCGTCACCAGGTGCATGCCCAGGTAGAGCGCCAGCGGCCACGCGATTTCCAGCGGCGTCCACTGTGTCGTCATCAGCAGCACCACGGACGCGAAGGCCACCAGGAAGACGAGCACCAGGTTCATCCACAGGGGCGCCTGGGTGAAGAAGCGGCCGTCGCCCAGCAGCGTATCCAGCACCACCGCCTGCTTCAGCACACCGGGCGCCGCGGGGGAGAACGGCGTGGCCTTCACGTCGTTCAGCCCCACCGCGTTGCCGCCGATGACCACCACCTTGTCCTTGAACGTCCCCGGCGCGAAGCCCGTGGGCCGGCCCTGGCTCCGGAGCACCCAGGCGTCCAGCACCTGGAGGAGCGACACCACCTCGAAGCGCTCGAGGAAGTCGCCGCCGAAGTCGATGGCCGTGCCGCCATGCGCGTCCACTGCGTACGTGCGCGAGCCCAGCCGCAGCGTCCGTCCGGACAGTTCCACCGCGCTCGCGCCCAGCAGCCCCGCCGCCACCCGCACCGGCAACGTCGGGTACGTGTTGGTGCCGTCCGTGTAGACGAAGCGCGTGCGCCGCATGACGCCGTCCGGGTCCGGCTCCTGGTCCACCAGCCCGAAGCCATCCATGGCGCCCACCAACACCGAGATGGGCTGCACCGGATAGTGCGGCTCCGGCTTGCCGTGCGTGGACTCCTGGACCAGCGGTGTCAACGCGTGGCCCTCCGCGCGCACCGGGAAGGCCAGGGCGCGGGCCATGGCCTCCGGCGTGACGGGCGGGAGCGCCTGCTCCTCCTCCACGTCCTCGAATGACTCAGCGGTGCCCTCGTCGGGGAACGTCTCGTCTCCAGCGGAGGACTTCCCGTTGTCGGGAGCCGAGGGCACGGCCTCCGTCGGCAGTGAATCCCCGGTGGACGCCACCGGCGCAGCGGAGGGCGCGGGCGGAGCAGGTGGGGGCGCGGCGTCGAAGTCCGCGCGAGGCAGGGGGAGGGCATTCGCGTTGGTGGACACGCCCAGGAAGAAGGGTACCCGCGTGTCGCGCAGCACCTGCGCGAAGGCCATGTCCATGGCCGGGTCCGTGGAGCGCTCGTCCATCACCGCGTCGAAGACGATGGCGCGCGCGCCCTCGGCCTCCAGTTGCTCCACCACGCGGGCCCACAGGTTCCGGCTGTAGGGCCAATTGCCGTAGTTGCGCGCGTACTGCGGGTTGGCGCGGATGCCGTCCAGGCTCGGCTGGTCGATGGCCAGCACCACCACCCGGGGCGACTTCCCATCCTTCGCGGTGAAGGTGGTGACGGCCTTGTCGTAGGCGCCGCGCTCCGCGTCCTGCAGCCACCCGCCTGGCGACATGTCTCCCAGCCACAGGCACACCGCCGCGAGCGTGGTGGTCAGCGCCGCCACACCCAGCATCTGCTTCCAGTGGTTGCGCCACCGCAACCGCAGAATCTTCATGCGCTCGGCTGCCACGGCCCCCTCTTGCGAAGCGTGCTGTGTTTCACATTACCCCAGTCCCCGCCATGCCCGGCAGCCCGCCGTGCGAGCCCTGCAAAACCCTCTAGAGCCGCGCTCTGCCCGTCCACCCGACGAACAGGCGGGCCACCGGCTTCTCGGACGTCCTCCGCTTCGCTCTATTCTCTCGGGTGCGGCGCTACACACGGAGGGGGCTTCAGCGTGAGCGCGGACGACACGGACAAAATCACTGGAGGCCTCTTCCGGGCCTACTTGGGAGCGGTGGACGCCATGGGCCTGCGCGCGGAGGTCTCCGCCGCGGTGCCGGAGCACGTGCGCAAGCTGATGGACGCGCCGCCTCTCCGCGCACCTCGCGTCCATCACCCGGCCTTTCTTCAAGGGGCTGGACTTCCACTACACGCCCGAGAGCCCCACGTCCGGCTCGCTGCGGCTGCGCAGCACATACCGCATGAACGCCATCTCACTGGCCGCGTGGGAGGGCTCGCTGCTGCTGCTGCTCTTCGATGCGTGCGGCGTGACGACGGGCTCCATCAGCCCCGCGGTCATCAGCGAGGGCGGCCACGTGGGAACGATGTCCGTGCGCTGGTAGCGAAGGACCGCGCATCCATTGGACGTCTGTCCAAGGCAGCCATGCGGGCAGGCCGTCGCAATCCATGACGCCGCCCTGGCGGCGACACGCCCCGGGTTTGCCGCCCTCCTGCTCCATCCGGACCTTTAGCGCCGATGTCGGAAGGCTCCACGCCTTCCTCGGCCCCGCGCAAAGGAGTCCCACGTGGCATTGGATATCTTTCAGGAGAAAGGCGTCCCGCTCGACCGCCAGGTCTTTACCTGGAAGGACCTCGTCAGACGGCCCTACAGCAAGCTGGATGATGACGCGTTCACCCGCGTGTGCGTCATCTACATGAACGGCATCATGGCGGACGCGCTGCGCACGAAGCACGCCATCGCCCGCCTGAACCGCGACCTGCGCGAGCAACTCGCCATCGTCCGTCGCATCGAGCAGTTCGAGCAGACGCAAATCAACTGGCTCAACCCTCCGGACCAGACGCCGCTGGAGACGACGCTCGGCTTCGAGCAGGTGGCGATTGAAGTCACGGCCAGCGTCGCCCTGCGCGAGCCGGACCCGTACCTCGCCCAGACGTACCGCTTCGGCCTGCTGGAGGACTTCGACCACCTGTACCGGTACGGCGCCCTCTATGACCGGCTGGAGGGGAAGGACCCCAACAACATCACCCAGTCCTATACGGACATCATTCCCGGACGGCCCACCTCCGTGGAGCACCGCTACCCGCTGGATGACCTGCGCCGGCCGTACGACAAGCGCACCGCCGCGCCGCTCACCAAGATTCACGCGATGAGCATCACCGCCGCGGAGAACCAGACGCACGACTACTACATGACGGTGGGGCCGTTCTTCGCGGACCCGGTGGCGCGCCAGCTCTACGCGGAGATTGCCGCCATCGAGGAGCAGCACACCTCCATGTACGAGTCCCTGCTGGACCCGGATGAGTCCATCCTCGAGAGGCTCGTCCTCCACGAGTGCATGCAGGTCTACAACTTCTACTCCTGCCTCGCGTACGAGAAGAACCCGCGCATCAAGGAGATATGGCAGCGCTTCACCGACCATGAGCTGGGCCAGCTCCACCACGTGATTCAGCTCTTCCAGCAGGCGGAGGGGCGCGACGCGGCGGAAATCCTGCCCAAGACGCTGCCGGACCCCATCGGCTTCAAGGAGCACCGCGAGTTCGTCCGCAAGACGCTGAACGAAGAGGAGGACCTCGCCTCCAACGGCGCGGACTACCTGCGCATGGCGGAGCTGCCGCGCGACCACCGCTCCTTCGTCTATCGCGACCAGCTCAACTCCGACGGCTCGCCCTCCGAGACGGTGGCGGCCGGCTACCAATGGACTCCGGGCACGGAGCTCGCGGCGCGTGCGCAGCGCATGGGCTCGGTGCTCGCGGGAAAGAAGGTTCACTGACATGAAGAAGACGACCAGCGACATCGGCATGAACCGCACGGGCATCGCCACCTCGCCCGTGGACAGCGCGGACATCACCCAGGCCGCCAAGGCGCGGCAGCCGAGCCACCTCGGGGACGAGTCGCTCCTCCTCAAGGTGCGCCAGCAGTACGCGCGGGAGACGGAGGGCATCGGCAGCGTGCCGCCTCCGGCCAGCCTCAAGGGCGTGGCGAAGACGGCGGTGGACATGCTCAAGGGCTCCAAGCCCACCGTCTTCATCGACAAGCTCGGAGAGCGCGCCGCCTTCGAGCGTACCGGCGTGCGGCTCTACCAGGGCGCGCTCGCGAAGCTCGAAGTCCTGGGGAGCTGGGAGGGCGGCCCCACCCGCGAGGGGCTGGAGCGCATCCTCAACGACGAGCTGTCCCACTTCGGGCTCGTGACGGAGTCCCTGACGAAGCTGGGCGCGGACCCCACCGTGATGACGCCGTGTGCGGACGTGGCGGCGGTGACGTCCATGGGCATTCCCGCCGTGGTCAGCGACCCGCGGATGAACCTGCGCGACACGCTCTCCGCGCTGCTGGTGGCGGAGCTGACGGACAACGCCGGCTGGGAGATGCTCATCGAGCTGGCGCGCGGCCTGGGACACGACACCCTGGCGGAGCGCTTCCAGCTCGCGCTGGACGCGGAGGCCGAGCACCTGACGATGGTGCGCAACTGGCTGTCCGCGGGCGTCACCCTGGAGGCGCGCGCCACACCGGTGCCCCGTGCCGAGGCCGGCCCCGGCCTCACGCCCACGGTGTAGCCCGCGTCAAAAGTGCGAGCCCGGCTCCTGGAGGAAGCGCTCTTCCTCCGGAGTGGACGGGCGCCCCAGCGCCACGTTGCGGTGGGGGAAGCGGCCGAAGCGCTCGATGACGTCCCGGTGCCGCCGGGCGTAGTCGAGCGTCTCGCGGCTGTCGCGGTGGTACAGCGCGAGCATCTCGAAGAGGGCCACGGCCAACCGCTGGTCGTGCGCCTCCTCGCTGTGTTCGAAGGGGAGGTACAGGAACCACCTCCACACCGGAGGCAGTGACAGGTCCAACCCGCGCGCCAGTGCGCCCCGCGCCACCTCGCGCGCCCTCGCGTCCGTGGCGAAGGCCCGGGGCGTGTCCCGGAAGAGGTTGCGGGGGAATTGGTCCAGCAGCAGCACCAGCGCGAGGCAGCTTCGAGGCTCCTCCTGCCACGCATCCAGTGCTCCCGAGGCGGCGGCTTCGTGGGCATCCAGGAAGCGGCGGCGGCACGCCTCGTCGAAGTCCGCGTTCCGCTCCCACCAATAATCCCGGGGGCGGGCGCTGGCGGGGTTGAGGACGGGGTTCGGCGGTTGGCCAAACCAGAAGCCGAGGACTTCCTCCGCGCTCGCCATGTGACACCTCCAGAGCTACAGCTAAGCACGCCCGTGGCGTGCTTCCCGAACCCCGCACGCTCGTGAGGAGCGTTCACTTCGTTCCGCAAGGGCACTTCCCTTGTACACCGCCAACACCCGGGCTGGCGGCGAGGCTGGCCCGACACCACCTTCCACCGGACAGTGGCGGGCCGCCTGTCGGGTCTTTCCGGCCACGGCCACGGGAGGATGCGGATGGAGACGACGAGGCTGGAGCCGACGACGCGGACGGTGCCGGGCCCGGTGATGCGCACGGCCCTCAACCCCACGCTGCGCACGGAGTCGGTGGTGGCGCTGGGCACCTTCAGCGCGCTCACCGTGGGCGCGGCGCTGCTGGGCGGACGGCAGAGCTCCGCGGACCAGCGCTGGTACAAGCGCCTGCGCAAGCCGCCCTATCAGCCGCCAGCGAAGGTGTTCGCCCCGGTGTGGACGGTGCTGTACGGCCTCATTGCCCTCTCGGGCTGGCGCGTGTGGACGGCGCCCGCCGGGGCGTCACGCTCCAAGGCCTTGACGCTGTGGGGCGTGCAGTTGGGCCTCAACGCCGCGTGGTCTTGGCTCTTCTTCGGCAGGCACCAGCCACGCCGCGCGCTGGTGGACAACCTCGCGCTGCTGGGGAGCATCGGCGCGTACGTCGCCACCTCGCGCAACGTGGACCGCCCCGCCGCGTGGATGGTGGCGCCCTACCTGGCCTGGGTGGGCTTCGCCAACGTGCTCAACGCCGATATCGTCCGGCGCAACGCATGAGGCTGGGGCGGCCGGGCGGCCCGTAAGTCCCGGGAAGGAGACGGGAAAACGCCTGCCCGGGCGCCTGGGGAGGGGGCCGGGAAAATGCCCCGGAAATTCTAGTCCGGGAAGATGGTGGGAGGGGGCCGTTGTGAGAGCGACCGCCATGGACGCTTTCGCCCTGCAACCATCCCTGCTGTTCGCTCGCTCGCTGCTGAAGCGGAGCTTGACGGGCCAGGACCGGACGGGTCAGCCTGCACCCCGAGTGGATAGCAGGCCTCTTTCATCCCCGACCCTGGACAGCCGGTGGTTCGCGGCCTTCGCCCGGGAGCATGAGGCGGCGCTGCACGCCACCGCCATGCGCCTGTGTGGCAACGCCACCGATGCGCGCGACCTCGTCCAGGACACCTTCGAACGCGGTCTGCGCAACCTCGCCCGGTACAAGCCGGGCACCGACGGTCGCGCGTGGCTGCTCACCATCCTCCACCACCTCTTCATCGACCGCTGCCGCTCCCGCACGCGCGAGCGCCGCGCGGACGTGTCCGCGGAGGACGTGGAGGAGCGCATCGCCGCGCCCGAGGTGGAGGCCGCCCCCGCGTGGGCCTCCATCAGCCCGGAGCAGCTGCGCGAGGCGCTCGAGAAGATTCCCGAGGAGTTCCGCACGGTGTACCGGATGCACGCGCTGGAGAACCGCTCGTACATCGAAATCGCCGAGCGGCTCGGCATCCCCAAGGCCACGGTGGGCACGCGGCTCATCCGCGCGCGCCGCAAGCTGAAGGAGTTGCTCATGCCCACGCCCCCGGGCGAGGGGGAGGGCACATGAGCGCGCCGGAGCCCATGGACATCCACGACCAGGTCCACGCCTTCGCGGACGGCGAGCTGTCCCCGGAGGAGGCGGATGACTTCCGCATCCATCTGGCCACCTGCGAGCAGTGCCAGGCGGACCTCGACGACATCCTCCAGCTCCAGGCGCTCGGGGGCCGCCTGTCGGAGCTGGACGCGCGCACGGTAGAGCCGGTGCAGACGCGCCGGGATGCCGCACCCTCGCGGGCCTTCCGTCCCGCGTGGAGCCAGCGGCGCGCCCGTGTGGCGGGGCTCGCGCTGGTGGGCTCGCTGGCGGCGGTGCTCACGGTGGTGGTGCTGCGCTCGCCGGGCGCGGACGTGCAGGAGGGGGAGCACGTCGCGCTGGCGCTGGCGCCCACGCGCTCGCTGGAGGCGCGGCTGTCCTGGTCCGGCGCCAGCGCGCACCGGCCCTACGGCGTGCTGCGCTCCGGCGAGGAGCGCCCGAAGGAGCTGGTGCCGCTGCAGCAGCTCGCGAAGCTCGAGGAGGCGGGGGACCTCCACGGGCTGGCCACCGGGCACCTCTTGCGCGGCGAGGGTGAGCAGGCCGCGGAGTACCTCCAGCGCGCGCCGGCCTCGCCGGACGTGGACAGCGACAAGGCGGTGGTGGCGCTGTCCAAGGGGGATTTGGAGCAGGCGCTCATCCTGCTCGACGGCGTGCTGGAGAAGCAGCCGCAGCACCCGGAGGCGCTGTGGAACCGCGCGCTGGTGCTGCGCGAGCTGGGGCTGGATGCGCTCGCGGCGGACGCGTTCGACGCGGTGGCTTCCTTGCGTGAGCCGGGCTGGGCGGAGGAGGCGAAGGAGCGCGCCGCGGCGCTGCGCCGCCGGCTGGATGGCCAGCGCGGCACGTGGGACGACGCGCAGAAGGCGGGCAAGGCGCTGGCCCTGGAGGGCACGCCCTTTCCCGAGGCGCTGGCCCGCGCGGTGCCGGGCACGGCGCGCAACTGGTTCAACATCGCCGTGTGGTCCGCGCCGTCCGCGGAGCGCGTGAAGGCGCTCCTGCCGCTGGCCCGCGTGCTGGACACGCACTACGGCGTGGACACGATGGAGCGCTACGCCACGAGCGTGGCCGGCCTGGACTTCCGCCGCCGCGCGCCGCTGGCGGAACGCTTTCGCGAGGTGCTGCTGGGCACCTTCGACGCTTCGAAGCTGGACGCGTACGTGAAGGAGCTCTCGGCCTCCGCGCACGCGGACATCTTGCTGGGCGTGCTGCCGCTGACGGGGCAGCTGCCGGCGCGGCTCGCCGAGTACACGAAGGCCGCGAAGGCGCTGAACGACCCGTGGCTGACGCTCAACGCGGAGCGCGAGCGGGCCCTGGGCGAATACACGCGCGGCGACCTGGCCGGCGCCGAGGCTCGGCTGCTGCGCGCGCTGCCGGAGTGCCGCGCGGCGAAGGCGGACTACCGCTGCGGGCAGATGGAGCACCTGCTGGCGCACATCTACAAAGACGAGCACCGACTGGTGGATGCGCGCGAGCACGTCCTGGCCGGCCTCCAGTGGGCGCGGCAGACGCAGGAGTGGACGCTGCAGGCGGACCTGCTGCTGGTGATGGGGGACCTGGCGCGCTTCCGCAATGCCTTCGCGCTGACGCGCGCGTACCTCCAGGAGCAGGCCCTGCGGGACAGGGGCTGCGCGGCCCAGCGCCACGTGCACGAGAGCCTGGCGTCGCTGTACGTCTTCGCCCTGCGCCCCGACGACGCGCGCGCGGAGCTGGACGAGGCGCCCGCGTGCGAAGTGCCCTTCTTCCTCAACGGTGCCTTCGTGCTGGCGGACCTCGCCCGGCTGGCGCCGCGCCCGGACGACGTGGAGCGCGTGCGCGACGGCCTGAAGAAGCTGGACGCGGCGGGCTGGCTGCGCCCCGGTGAGCGCGTCGCCGCCACGCACATCGAGGGCCGCGCCGTCATCACCCGTGACCCGGAGGCCGGCCGTGCCCTGCTGCGCAAGGCGATTGCCGACGGCGCCCGGCTGGGTCCGGACGACCCGGTGGCCGCGAAGGCGCGCGCGTACAGCTACTCCTCGCTCATCCTGGACGCCGGTGGCCGCCAGGACTGGGCAGGGGCGCTGGCCCTCTTCTCGGAGGAGCTGGGCGCGGACGTGCCCTCGCGCTGCGAGCTGGGAGTGGAGGTGCATGACGAGCGCATCCTGGTGGCGGCGCGCGGCGCATCCGGTGAGCTGCTCGGCCATGCCGAGGCGAGCCGCCGCTCGCCGGACTTCGACGTGACGAAGCTGGTGCCCGCCGACATCGCCGCCGCGCTGAAGCCCTGCGAGCACGTGCGCGTGTTCGCCCGCTACCCCGTGCACGGGCAGGCGGGGCTGCTGCCCCCGGACATCGCCTGGAGCTACGAGACGGGCGCGAAGCGCGCGTCGCCGGCCGTGTCCGCTCCCCGGCCCCTGGTGGTCTACGACGTGGAGGCGCCCGCCTCGCTCCACCTGCCCCGGCTGCAGGATTGGTCGCTGCCCGCGGAGCCGTCGCTGCGCCGGGTGGAGCTGACGGGTGCGGCCGCCACGCCGTCGCGACTGCTGGCGGAGCTGGCGGACGCCACCGAGGTGGAAATCCACGCGCACGGCCTCGTCAACCTGGGCGTGTCGGACGCCTCGCTGCTGGTGATGTCGCCGGAGGCGGATGGCCGCTACGCGCTCACCGCGGGCGAGGTGCGGCGGCAGAAGCTCAAGGGCGCGCCGGTGGTGCTGCTCGGTGCGTGCCAGGCCGCGCGGACGGCGCCCTACCTGCACGCGCCGTGGAGCCTCCCGGTCGCCTTCGCCGAGGCCGGCGCGCGCGCCGTCATCGCCTCGCCCATCGACATCCCGGACGCCGAGGCCGGGCCCTTCTTCGCGCGTGTCATGCAGCGCATCCGCACCGGCACTCCCGCCGCCATCGCGCTCCGGGATGAGCGCATGCGCGTCCTCTCATCGCAGCCCGGGAGCTGGGTGAAGACCGTCGTCGTCTTCGAGTAGCCCGGCCCCCATCAGGTCCCCTCAGTACCGCCGTATCCGTCAAGGCTGGCTCCCCAGGGCCAGTCCCGCACGAAGTGCACCTTCACACCGAGGTTCCAAGTCATGAAGACCCTCCGTTCCGCCCTGCTCCTCGCCTTCGCCCTGTCCACCGCCGCGTGCGGCGTCGACTCCTCGATGGAGTCCACCGAGCCCGCCGGGCTCGACAGCCAGTCGCAGTCGGCCACCACCGTACCGCCGCCGCTGCCCAACTACTGCCCGAGCAGCATCCCCGCCGCGCCGGCCGGGCTGCCCACCGCGCCCACGCCCATCTCCAGCATCCCGCTGGGCCGCCACTTCTACCCGGTCGCCACCAACCTGCTCAGCGCGTACACCGTCGTCGTCACGGACCCGAACGACTCGAACTCCTTCTACGCGTTCGGCTTCGATGTTCGCTCGCAGCGGGTGCAGTTCTGGGTGTCCGGTTACAAGAGCCGCGGTGAGCTGCGCCGCCTGAATGCGCAGATTGCGGAGGACATCGAGGCCATCGAGCAGAGCACGGGCATCGACCTGGGCTTCACCTGGGGCAGCAGCGGCCAGATTGGCGGCCCGCTCATCCCCCGCCCCGGCGTCTACGAGGGCGCGTGGAAGGTGGCCTACAACAACTGGTACCAGCTCGACGACTCCCTCGTGGTGCCGCGCACGCCCGTCATCAATCGCGTCATCGAGCCGACCATCGAGCAGGGCACCGGCACCGTGACGGGCAGCAGCGGTCAGATTGGTGGTCCCATCCTCCCGCAGCCCGGCATCTGACACGTCACGCGCCGTGAGCGCGTGACTCAGAACAGCCGGAACACGTCCGCCAGCACGCCGCACGGTCCGTAGCGGCGCTGCACGGCGGGCGAGTCGTAGACGACGAGCACCGAGTCGTCCTCGTCGAAGTAGGAGAACAGGGCCACGCCCTCCGCGTGGTCCGTCTTCTCCGAGCGGGGCACGTCGAAGAGCGGCTCCAAATCTCCCGGCTCCTGCGGGTGGATGGAGCTCTCCGTGAGCTTCAGTCCATTGCGCAGCCGGTAGAGGCGGATGGTGCCGTCCAGCGGCAGCGTGGGCCCCGCGAGGATGAGCAAATCATTCCCGTGCCGGCTCAGCTCGCGGATGCCCAGGCCGTCCAGGTCGAGGAAGTGCTTGCGGTACCAGCCGCCCTTCTTCCGGTGCCGCGGCTCCAGGACGCCATGGCCGGCGTCCTCCACCTCGATTTCGAGCATCACCGCCCAACCGCGCAGCACCGGGCCGCGCAGCCCGAGGAAGACGCGGTCGCCGTGTACGGCGAGCCCCTCGATGTCCAATCCGTTGTCCTTGCTGGGAATCGCCAGTGCACCGGGTGGAGCCCCCGGGCCCGCGGGCACGAGGAAGGGGCCGAGGTGCTCATCCTCCCGTAGCAGCTCCACCAGCCGGCTGCCGCCGGAGGGCTCCAGCACCACCGCGCCCTGCTTCTTCTTCGCGCCCGCGCCCTTCGCCGCGTTTCCCTTGTCCTTCTTCGGCAGGGGAAGGCGCGCCAGCATGAAGCGCGCGGGCTGATGCTCCACGGTGGCCAGGCGGGCCAGGTCCTTCTCCACGCCCTTGCCCTTGGGCTGCTTGCGCACTGAGCTGTGCGAGCCGACGAGCCACAGGTGCCCGTCCTGCATGTCGAGCGCCTCGATGTCCATCTCCTCGCCGCCCTTCACGCCCAGCAGGCCCGCCACGTCGTGGCGCTGCTGGTGCGAGAAGACGCGAGGCTCCTCCGGGCTGAGCCGGTGCAGCACCCCGTGCTCGTCGGACGCCACCCAGATGCTGCCGTCCGGAGCACGCGCGGCCGCGGACAGGTCCTCAGGCACTGCGGCGTCCGCGTGGTCGAACTTCAGCAGCAGGCGTCCCAACAGCTGGGGCTGTTCCATATGCTCAGGTTAGTTCCGCAGCTTCGAGGGCTTGGGCGGGTTCATCGCCAGGACCGCGGCGAAGTAGCGCGCCTGGCTCTCGGTGGTGCAGCGGACCTCCTGGATGCGGCCGCCCATCCTCACGCGGACGATCCAACCGTCATTGTCTCGGGTCAGCGCAGGCGTGTCCGTCGTCATGGTCCCCATCCTTGGTTCAATCCTCCCATCACCCGGTACAGCAGCCGGCATGCCAGCGACGGAAGCGTGCGAATCCAGGCGGTTGCCCTGTCCTGGTGGCCGATGGAAGACTCCCCGGTCTGTACTTTTTGCGAGGTGCGGGGTGCCAGAGCTTCAGTGGACGTGCCGGCCTGGCTGCTCCACGGGCGGCTCGGCGGTGGCGGCCGTCTGGATGGGCAGGGCGACGTGGAACGTCGAGCCCCGGCCCACCTCGCTCTCCACCCAGATGCGGCCGCCGTGCCGCTCGACGATGTCGCGGCTGATGTAGAGCCCCAGCCCCAGCCCGCCGTACGAGCGCGAGGACACGTTGCGCGCGCGGAAGTAGCGGTCGAAGAGGAGCTTCTGCTGGTCCGGCGGAATGCCGATGCCCGGGTCCTTCACCGACAACAGCGCCAGCTCGCCGCGCTTCTGGAGCTCCACGCGGATGGTGCCGCCGTCGGGGCTGTACTTGAACGCGTTCTCCACCAGGTTGGCGATGACCTGCTCCAGCCGGTACGGGTCCGCGCGCACGAGCACGGGCTGGGGCGGCCGCTCGTAGTGGACGGTGTGGCTGCCGCGGTGGACCTCCATGGCCTGGAGGACGTGCTCCACCAGGCTGTCCAGCCGCGTGGACTCCGGGTGCAGCGCGAGCCGGCCCGCCTCGATTCGCGAGGCGTCCAGCAAATCGTTGATGAGGCCGGTGATGCGCAAGAGGTGCTGGCGGGCGTGGCGCAGGGTGGCCGGGTCCACGTGCTCGCCGCGCTCCAGCTTCCGCTCCAGCGTGGCCAGCCGGAGGCTGAGCGGGGTGAGGGGCGTCTTGAGCTCGTGCGAGGCGATGGAGAGGAAGTCGTCGCGCACGCGGATGGCCTCCTGCGCCTCGCGGTACAGGCGGCCGCGCTCCTCGTCGGCGAGCTTGCGGTCGGTGACGTCCTCAATCATGACGCCCAGGCCCAGCACGCGGCCGTCCTGGGTGCGCACGGGATAGAAGCTGCCGGCGAGGCAGCGGGACTCGCCCGGCGCCCCGAGGTCCGCGGTGTTCGTCTCGCGCTTCTCCATCGGCTCGCCCGTATCCAGCACGCGCCGCATCGCCTTCTCGACCTCCATGCCGGCGGGGCCCAGCACCTCGCGGGGGCGCCGGCCCATGTGGGCCTCGGACGAGGCGCCGTTGATGTCGGCGAGCACGTCATTGACCTGCACGTAGCGCAGGTCCGTGTCCAGGAAGCCGAGGCCGATGGGCGCGGTGCGGAAGAGGGTGGCGAGCCGGGCGAGGCTCTCGTCGCGCTCCTGCTCGGTGCGGCGCCGCTCGGTGATGTCCTCGATGATGCCCACGCCTCCCTCCACGCGGCCCGTGTCGTCGAAGCAGGGGGCGAAGCGGATGTGGACGGGCGTCGATTTGTTGGCGGTGACGGAGCGGTAGGTGCCCTCGTAGTCGGAGCCAAGCCCGGAGAGCGTCCGGCGCACGCACTGCATGAGGCGCTCGTCGCGGAGGGAGAGCAGGTTGAGGCCCACGAGGATGCGCTTGGGCGAGCCGATGAGGCGCACGAAGCGCTCGTTGCACGCGGTGATGACGGGGGTGTTGTCGAAGTGGAAGATGGCCAGCGGCGCGTTCTCCACCACGACGCGGTAGAGGGAGTCGCCGTTGGCGGACTCGGACACGGGGATGGCATCCGGGGGGAGCACCTGCTCCATGGGCTCGCTGACGGTGTCGATGACCTCGTGGAGGCGGCGGAAGTTGAGGACGATGCGTTCGCCCGTGCCCTGGTGGGTGGCTCCCACGGTGAGCTCGACGAGGACCTCCACGCCGTCCTTGCGGCGCGCGAGCACGCGGATGGGACGGCCGCCGAGCGCGGCACGGCGGGAGAGCAGGTAGCGCAGCAGGCTCATGCCCGCGTACTGGTGCAGGCGCTGGGGGAAGAGGCGGGTGACGGGCTGACCTACGAGCTCTTCGCGCTTCCAACCGAGCAGGCGCTCGGCGGCGCTGTTGAGGATGCACACGTGCTCGGTGGCGTCGCAGGCCACGAACGGGTCCACGGCGGCGTCCAGCCATGCGCTGAGTTCGTCGATGGCTCCGGCCATGTGCTCCCCCGGGGCCGCCCGGCCCATGGATGGCTGGCGAGCCGGGACATGGGGCCCCGGCGCCCGCGGCGCGAAACGCGGGGGGCGTGTCCCCTTTGCATACAGGTAGCCATCGGCGTGATGCCCCGCGCCTCCCTGCACACCGCAAGTCCCCGTGGCCGGGTCCGTCCGTCAGGCAGGCGAGGGGACGAGGGCCGCGCCGGGCCACTACTTCCGCTTCGCCTTCTTCGTCGCGGGCTTCGCGCGAGCGCGCGGTGACTTCGTGCCACGAGCGGCGCTCGCCGTCCGCGTCCCCGCTCGGGACGGCTTCCCACCACCACCGCGAGGCCCCGGCTCCCCGGACGCCTTCAGCGTCAGCGCCTCCAGCCGCTCGCGCATCGCGCGGGTCTCCTCCTTGAGCCGGTCCACCTCCTCGCGCAGCGAGGCCACCTCACGCGCCTGCGGCTCGCCCTCGCGCAGCGCGCGCACCGTCTCGCGCGCGGCGCGGCGGGCCCGCGGGTCATCGAGCGGCGTCCCCTCCAGCGCGGGAATGAGCCGCCGGTCCCCGAGCGTGCGCCCCGCCTCGAACGCGCCCATCTGCACGCGGAACAGCGGGTCCCTCAGCAATTCCGCGAGCAGGTCCACCGCCTCGCGCTTGCGGCCGGCCACCTCCGCCAGCTTCGCCACGGCCTGAGTCGCCGCGCGGCGCAGCACGCGCGGCTGTCCATACGCCGTGCGCGCCGCGACGAGTGGAAATGCCGCCGGGTCCTGCGTCTCCGCGAGCCCGTCCACCGCGCCCACGGCGATGACGTCCTGGAACGACGGCCGTGTCGACACCGCCTCCAGCACGCTCACGGCGTCTGGCGCGCGCACGCGTCCGTAGCTGCGCGCGGCCTCGCCCTCCACGAAGTAGCTCGCGTCTCCGCCCTCCACCAGCGCGCGCAGGCGCGCGGCCACCTCCGTGTCGCGGCGGAACTCTCCCAGCGCGGCCACCACGGCACGGCGCACGCGCGGATGCTCGGTGGACAGCGCGCCCAGCAGTCGCGCCCTGGACTCGGGCGTGCGCAGCCGGCCCAACGACTTCGCGCACGCGGCGCGGGTCGCCCAGAAGACGCGTGCGTCCCCGAGCACCTCGCCCAGCGTCTCCACCGCGCGGTAGCCGCCATGCTTCCCCAGGGCCACGGCGGCCTCGGTGCGCGCGCGCATCTCCGGGGCCGAGCGCAGCTCCTCCAGCCAGAGCGCCGCGCCCTTGTCCACGTCCAGTGCTCCGAGTACGTCGCGCCTCGGGTCCACGCGCACCTGCGTGGGCGCCACCGCGCACGGCAGCAGGAACGAGTGCTCCGCGTCCGTCACCTCCAACCGGTGCAGCGTGTCGCGCCCGTCGGCGGTAATGGCCACGTCGAGCGGCAGCCGGAACACGGGCGTGCCCGAGTCCGTGCGCTGCGTCTGGCGGACCTTGATGCGCAGCCGCGCGTCCTCGGCCTCGTAGCGGACCTCCACCTTCAGCTCCGGGTGGCCGGGCGCGAAGACGTACTGGTCGAAGAAGGCGTCCAGGTTGTGGCCCGTGGCCTCCTCGAAGGCGCGAGCCAGGTCCACCGTCTCCACGGCGGCGTGGCGGTGGCGGGCCACGTAGTGCCGCAGCGCGCGGAAGAAGAGCGCGTCCCCCAGCCGGCGGCGCAGCTCGTGGAGCACGAGCCCGCCCTTCTCGTAGAGGTGCCGGTCGAACACGTCCATGGGCGCATGGAAGCGGCGCGCGACGATGGGGCGCGCGTAGCGCTCGCGCACCTCGCCCAGGTAGCTCTCGAGCTGCGAGCCGCGGTGCAGGTCCGCCTCGTCCTGTCCGTCCGCGCGCTCCTTCCACAGCACCTCGCACCACGTGGCGAAGCCCTCGTTGAGCCAGCCATGCGGCCAGTCGCGGCAGGTGAGCAAATCCCCGAACCACTGGTGCGCCAGCTCGTGCGACACGAGCGGCTCCGCGTTGTAGTCCTGATGCGCGCGCTCGTCGTGGAGCACGCTGTCGGTGAGGCTCGTGGCGGTGGTGTTCTCCATGCCGCCGAGGATGAACTCGGTGAGGAACACCTGCGCGTAGCCGCTCCACGGGAAGGGCTCGCCGGAGGCCTCCTGGAAGACGCGGACCATCTCCGGCGTGCGGCGCACGCAGCGCAGCGCGTCCTCGCGGCGGCCCTTGGGGAAGAGGTAGCGCAGCGGCACCGTGCCCACGGTGTCGGTGGCCTCCTCGAGCTCGCCCACCGCGAGGGTGACGAGGTACGGCGAGACGGGCTGCTGCATGCGGTAGTGCTGGGTGCGCCGCGCGCCGTGCGTGGTGTCGCTCTCCAGCGTGCCGTTGGAGAGGGCCGTCATCTCCGCTGGGAATGTCGCGATGACTTCTGACGTGGCCTTCTGCGCGGGCGTGTCCAGGCAGGGGAACCACGCGCGCGCGTCGATGTCCTGGCCCTGCGTCCAGGCCTGGCGCGGGCGGTCCGGGTAGCCGGCGTCCGGGCCCCAGAAGTAGAGGCCCCGGCGCGGGCGGCACGTGTAGCGGATGGCCACCTCGCACGGCTGGCCAGGGCTCAACTGCGCCGGCAACTCGACGCGCACGTGCGCGCCCGAGTTGGAGAAGCGCACGGGCCGCCCGTCGGCGCGGACTTCGGACACGTCGAAGTCCACCGCGTCGAAAGTGACGGTGGACACCGGGCGCAGCGCGGAGACGCGCGTGGTGCACAGGCCGGAGAGGCGCTTCTCGTCGAAGTCGAGGTCCACCTCGATGCGCACGTGCTCGGCCCGGACGGGCCGCTCCGCGGCGTAGTGCTCGGTGGCGCCAGGAAGGGAGAACGGATGGGGGTCGCCGCCGGAGGCGGACTCGGATGCGTGGCGATGGCAGCAGCGCATAAGCGCTTCCGACTCTTCCGCATGGCCGCTCCACCGTCGAGCAGGGGCGCACGAAAGGGCACCCCAGCGTCGGCTATCAACGAAGTCATCCAGGCAACGTCCCGGGCCCCCGGGCCCGCTCCCGCCCTCCCGGTGTGGGTTTCTTGCAAACGCTCCGAGAACTCAATATTCTCAAGGTCGACTTTGATTTTTCGGTGAATATGGCGCCTCGGACCTCGACTCATCCCATGCCCACCCGGTGTCCCATCTGTGGTGGAGGCACCCATGTGGAGCGCGTGCGCTGTGGCGCGTGTGACACGGCGGTGGAGGGGCGATTCACGACCGGCTGGGTGCAGGGGCTGTCACCCGAGCAGCTCGCCTTCGTGCGCGTGTTCCTGAGCTGCCGCGGGAAGATCAAGGACGTGGAGCAGGTGCTGGGGCTCTCGTATCCGACGGTGGTGTCGCGGCTGGATGCCGTGGTCGCCGCGCTGGGCGAGGACGTCCCGCCCGCGCCTCCGCCGCCACCGCCGCCTCCTGCTCCTCCTCCACCGCGCGGCGGTCAGCGTCGCGCCCAGATTCTCGATGACCTCGCGGCCGGGCTCATCGATGCAGACGAGGCCGCACGGCGCCTGAAGAAGGCCCAGGAGTGAAGGCCATGTTCGAGTCCGAGTCGGAGTCCTCTCCGCAGTCCTCCGAAGCCCGGCCGGAGACACCGCCCGGCACCTCGCCGCGTCCCGGCGAGCGGCACGCCATTCCATGGGGCCAGCGAGCCGAGCTCGAGCTGCAGGCGGGCGTGGCGGCCATCACCCTGACGCCGCTCGAGGAGGGAGAGAAGCCCTACCTGGTGGCGTACGGCCCGGTGGATGTCCAGGTGCGCGAGCGCGGCACCGTCACGCGCGTGGAGTTGAGCATGCGCGAGGGCGGCTTCTGGTCCTTCCTGTGGCGGAGCATGCCGCAGGTGGAGCTGTTCCTCCCGGCCGACGCGCGGGCGCGGCTGAAGCTGGACGCGGGCACGGTGCGGGTGGCGGGGCTGAAGGACTGCGAGCTGGAGGTTGCGACGGACGCGGGCACGGCGGACCTGCGCGACGTGCACGGGAAGCTCACGCTGCGAGCCAGCGCGGGCAGCATCTTCGGCCAGCGGGTGGGCGGGTCGTTCGACGTCCATGCGGCGGCCGGCTCGGTGAAGCTGGAGGTGGACGCGCTCGCGCCGGGTGAGCACCGCATGGTGTCGCAGATGGGCTCGGTGGACGTGCGGCTGGTGCCGGGGCTGGACGTGTCGATTGACGCGCGCACGTCGCTGGGCTCGGTGCGCAACAGCTATCCATCGCGTCCGGGCGCGCCGGTGGTGTTGCGGCTGGAGACGGACCTGGGCTCGGTGCGCGTACGCGAGTCGCGCAAGCTGGGACAGGAGGACGAGGGCGAGGAGACGCGGAGCTGGGAGCACGACGCACGTCGCTGGCAGCGCCAGACGGAGCGGTGGCAGCGCCGCGCGGAGCGCCACGCCGAGCGCTGGGCACGGGGCTGGGGCGGTCCGCCGCCGTGGGCCGAGCACGGCCGTCCTCCGGTGCCCCGGCCGGGCACGACGGCGGGCATCCCCGACGAGGAGCTGCGCCGCGTGCTGACGCTGGTGTACGAGCAGAAGGTGAGCGTGGAGGACGCGGAGAAGCTGCTGCGCGCCATGCAGCGCTGAGACGGGCCCGCGCGAAGGTGCGAATCACCGCCGGGTGTCAACGAACTCGAAGGCGGGCAGCGTCTTTAGTCCGTAAGCCGCGAGTGCCAGCGCATCCAACTTCGCGAAGTCTCGTTGACGGAATGCGGTCCGAAGCGCACCCGACAGTCTGGTGGGCAGTTCCTCAGGACGAGGGAGCCGAATCCGGCGCAGATACTGCGCCTGGAAGCGCAGATAGCCGCCCCGCATCTTCACCGCGTAGGACCAGATGAAGAAGAGCGCGACCTTGGAACTCAAGAGCCCGCCGAGTACCTCCATGTCCCATGCCGTGGATGTGACGAAGTAGAGATTGTGGTGCGGGTGGTAGTGCCCCTCTTCGAAGACCACTTCGTTGGAGCCAGCGATATCCGGCACCAACAGCTTGGGCACCGTGACGAGTTCTGGATAGACGCGGTCGATGGTTCGGAACCAGCCTGCCTTGTTCTGCGCCACATGGCGCTTGCGCAATGTGGACTCATGGGTCCGGAAGTAGCGTTCAAGCCGCGGGTATTTCTTGAGGTCGATGAGGCGTCCGTCGGCGTCGAAGGCGTTGATGACATAGCGCCGGGCATTGAGGATGTGTCCGTCCTCGATGTCTTCGCGTTTGACCAGTGGAACGAGCCGGTCGGGCTCGATGTCCACGTCTTCCGGCACGATGAAGACCTTGTCGCTGCCCGTGGCCACGCCGATACGGACCTTGGTGGCGCCGTCGGCTTCAATGGGTTGGAAGCGTGCTTCAAGAGAGCGGAGTGCCTCCAGGTGCTTGGGGGTACTCAGCACCCAGGGCTCGTCTCCCTGAAACCACGAGTCATAGGTCGAAACCGAGACGCCAGGGTGCCGCACGGCTTGCCGCTGAGTGAGATGGTGCTGAAGGTTCAGGCACTCTTCAGGTGATGCGCTCGCCATGCTCGCAACGACCACTCGCTCCGTCTTGCCGGGGCTGATGGCGAAGATGGAGGGGTAGGCGATGACTTCGGACTCGAAGGGCGATGCGCGGTGCAGGTCGACATAGGCGTGCACCTGGAAGTTCTCCGTGAGCTTCTTCCGTAGCGGAGTTCCGTACTTGTTGAGGATCCACCGGTCCGCGCAGATGAACGAGAGCGTTCCGGTTGGCTTGAGCAGGTCGAGCCCGCGTTCAATGAACGCGACGTAGAGGTCCGCCCGGTCGAACAGCGAGCGATAGCGGCGCCGGTACTCGGCTTGGAGGTCTGGTGCCAGTTGCTCGATTCGGATGTAGGGGGGATTCCCGACGACGAAGTCGAAGGGCTTCTCCGCGGCGAGCAGGAAGTCACCTTCTCGGACCCAGTGCTCGACCAGGCGGGTCGCGGTCCTGCTCGGGACATCGTTCTCCAGCAGGACCTTGCTGAGGGCCATTCGTGTGGCATCGACATGGAGCGGATCCACGTCGTACGCGGTGATGGCCTTGTCCAGGTCGGCCGGTTTGACCGAGTCACGCCGTGCGGCAGCCAAAAGTCGCTGGACGGCAGGAACCAGGAACGCGCCCGTACCCACCGCAGGCTCGAGCATCCGAAGCGAGGCGAGTGGCCGCTCAACCGTGTATCCGGCCAGGTCGAGGATGAGGTTCACGATATGGGGCTTCGTGAGAACGACCCCGTGTGTCTCTCCTGAAGAGCGCTCTCCGTACTGATAAGTGGCTTTGCCGAACGATGTGGGTAGGTCCATCTGCAATTGCATGTCGGTTTCGTGCCTGCGCCTCTCAGAGAGATTGACGGATGTGACGTGCCAGGGAGGAGAGGAATGGCTCCATGGCCAGGTCCTTGACAGGCTCAGTGTATTGACCCGTCTGACCTCCCTGACGCGTGCACATGAGCAGTGCAGCCGAGTCGAAAAATCCTTCGTGGACGAGCTTGCGAAGGAGTACTTCGAACCGCCCCGCGATGGACTTGCCCTGGAAGTCCGGCAGCGCAGGAAAGTGGGGCTCCTTGATTTGAGCAGGGCGCATGGAATCCTCGCTCTCCTCCAGGAGCATCAGCCAGCCAATCCAGGGACGAGAGCCTCGGCCGAAGACTCCGTTCTTGATGGCGAGCCGCATGTCGGCACCGGTGCCTATGGCCTCCTCCGCGCGATTGTTGAAGTTGTTGCCGAAGGAACCTGCCATCGACTTGAACTCGAGTGCGGCAAGGAGCTTTCCCTCGTGGACGACGACCATGTCCCACTTCTTGGTTGGCCGGAAGTATCCCGGTAACTCCAGCGTCCGCTCGATGTGGATGTTTTCGTCGGAGAGCCCGTTCTCTTGAAGAATGCGCTGAACGAGCCGGCAGAAGCCGTTCATCTGCTTGCCGCCCGTGACCGCCGCGCGCTTTCCTCGGTCCGCGCTCCCTGATCGCTGCTTATTGCCCTGAAGCTCCAAGGTGCTCCAGTACTGGGCAACTGCGTCTCGCGCCAGAGAGCGATGGTCAGGCGGCACTCTACTCATGGTCGAAAGCCTCTGAACGCCCCGTGATGGGGCGGCAGTGGGGGGAGTTTCTCTGGGATTTTCCGGCGGATTGGGAGGGAGCGCGACTTCTCGTACTTGTGGATGAACAGGTTCATCTGGTCGTACCATCCAGGCCATCTGCTCACGCGTGGCGCGCTCGCAGCGGGTAGTCTCCCGTCACCGTGCAGTCCGTCCTCTTCTTCAGCGACAAGCAGGTCCGTGAGGCGCTCTTCGCCCGGGTGGATGGGACGCGTGGGCTGCTGCTCGTGACGGGCGTGCGTCACGGGCCGGCCATGCGCCCACCCGAGGCGCGCGAGCCCTTCGCCACGCTGGAGCGCCTCCACGGCGACGTGCTCTCCCAGGTGCTGGTGGCCGACGAGGGCACCACGGAGGGCATGTGGCGAGATCCGCTCGGAGACCTCGGCGACCGGCTCTACCCGTCCAGCCGCGATGACGCCTACGCCGCGGCCACGGGCTACCTGCTGCTGGAGAACGGCCGCCCGCGCGCGGTGGTGCGCAAGCACGGCACTCCGTTCGAGGACCTCTGGTTCCTCCAGGAAGCGCTCAGCAAGCTCACTCCGCGCGTGCCCGCGCCGGACCCGGAGAAGCGCCCCGGCCACAAGAAGCCCGAGCCGCCACCCCGGCGCCCTGCCAGCACCGGCGCGCCAGAGGAGGTGGCGTGGGAGGGTGAAGTGCGGCGTCCCGGTGCTCGCGACGCGGGCGCGCGAAGCGCCGGCGCGGGAGAGCGGGGCCGGTGGACGGCGGGCGCGCGCGATGCGGGCACGCGGGGCGGGAGCGCACGCGCGTCCGGCGCGCACGCCTGGGACGACGAGGCCACGCCGCCCCGGGGCACGCGCATTCCTCCGCCGCCGAAGCCACCCGTGAAGGACGCCTGGGCGGTGCTGGGCATCACCCGGGACACGCCGCTGGACGAGGCGCGCAAGGCCTTCCGCGCGCTCATCACGCAGTACCACCCGGACAAGGTCGCCCACCTCGCGCCCGAGTTCCACGAGCTGGCCGAGCGTCGCACGCGCGAAATCCTGGAGGCATGGGACGCAGTGGAGCGAGCCCTCTCCGGAAGCAGCGGCGAAGGCTGAGCACCCCCGCCTGCCTCACGGCCGGACGCGCCGAGGGCCTCCGTGCCGTGCGCATCTTCCAGGCATGCCACCTGTCGAATGGCAGAACATCTGGACGCCGGACCTCAACCTCTTCGAGGTGGTGTTCCGCGCCTCGGCCGTCTACCTCTTCGCGCAGCTCGTACTCAGGCTGGCGGGACGCAAGGAGCTCAGTCGCTCCTCCACCTTCGACATCGTCCTGCTGCTCATCATCTCGGTGTGCCTGCGCAAGAGCATCGTGGCCGAGGACGACAGCCTCACCTCGGCCTTCGTCGCCTTCGGCACGCTGGGCGCCTGGGACCGCTTCTTCTCGTGGCTCTCCATGCGCAGCCACAAGGCGGCGGTGGTGCTGACGGGCAAGCCCGTGGAGCTCGTGCGCGATGGCCGCATCAACGAGGCCAACCTGCGCAAGAGCCTCATGTCCCGCGAGGAGCTGCTCAGCCGCCTGCGCGAGCACGGCACCGAGTCCCTGCGCAAGGTGCGCCTCGCGTACCTCGAGCCGGACGGGAAGGTGACCTTCATGATGAAGAAGGAAGGCGAGGGCCCCGCGCTCCAGTAGGCGAAGGGCTTCATCTCTGCCCTTCCCGCTCCAGTCCGCGAAGGACCTCACCCCGCCGACGACACGGACGCGCCGGGAACGGAGACCCCGGGCGCTTCATCCAGCGAGAAGCGGGCGATGATGGGCATGTGGTCGGACAGCCCGTGGAAGCGGCTCTGCGTGTCGCCGAACGGGCAGGTCTCCTGCGTGTCCAGCCAGCGCACGCCGCCGCCGGAGAACATGTGGTCCAGGTGCATGCGCATGTGCATGAAGCCCGCGGTGGGGAAGCCGCGCGACGCATTGGGGTCGATTTGTCCCACGGCGGCCTGCGCGCACGTGAGGCACGCCTCGCCGGTGAGGTAGCGGAACACCGGTGACGCTGGCGGCGAGTTGAAGTCCCCGCAGACGATGAACGGCTCGTTGCCGGAGAGGGTGCGCATGAACTCGGCCAGCTTGCGCGCCTCGTGTAGTTGGTTGACGCCGCCGCCCATCTTGTCCTTCGTCGCCCAGAACTCCTTCGCGAAGGGCGTGGGCAGGCTCAGGTGCGTATTGAAGATGTGGAAGGCGCGCCCATCCGAGCGCCGCACCAGGCGCATGTGCGCGCAGATGCGGCTCTGCTTGCGGTCCTTCAGCCGCTGCACGTGGTGATGGGTGATGTGCTGAGGCGCGTCCACGTTGTGCGCGTCCACCGTGAGCGTGCGCCGGTTGACGAGCACCGCGAGCCCCGTGGTGTAGAGCGACACCTCGCCCAGCTTGTAGTGGTGGGCGCGGAAGTAGAAGGCCTCGTAGGGCATGTCGCGCCCCTGGGCCGTGAAGGTCTCCACCATGCGGTCCATGAAGGCGGACAGCTGCGTCTCCCCGCGCTGCTTCGGCCGGTGGGCGATGGTGCTGCGCAGCGAGGAGGTCTCCACCTCCTGCAGGCAGACGATGTCCGGCAGCGGGTCCAGCGAGGACAGCGCGGCGGCGACCCTGCGCTTGGGGCCCACCGTGCTCGCCAGGCCGCGCAGCATGTGGCCGAAGTAGCGGACGTTGTACGTGACGATTCGCAAATCGGAGTCGTTCATACGAAGGAGGGCCCGTCCCCGGGCCGTACCGAGAAACTACCCACCCCGGGCCCGCGTGGCGCTGGCGTTTCGCACGCTTGTGCACATTCCGGACATCTGCCCGCCTGCCCGCTCCCGCGTCCGGGAACGCGGGGATGCGTGTCACCGGACAACCTCCGCTCCCGAATCGCGAGGGCTTGTGTCCTCCTTCGCGAGCGGCCCGAGGGACGCCTGTCCGGGGCCCCCTGTCCGCCTGGTGGCCGGCCGGGCAACGTCAATGGCGCGGAAGAAGCCGCCTTGGCCAGGAGGAGCATCGATCATTCCCTTCACCGGCACGCGTGTGAAGGACTGACCGCGCTCACGTCGTGCGCTTCACGCGTACGACGGTGTCCAGCAGGTGCTCCAGCGCGAGCCGCGGCTCCAGGCTCGGGCCCTTGCACAGGCCCGAGTGCACCGGCCCCGTCTGGATGATGGTGCTGCGCGGCGCCACCAGCCAGTGCCACCTGTCCTTCTGCGGCAGCCGTCCAATGGGCCCGGAGTCCTTCCCGCCCTCGCAGACGCGGCGGAAGCTCTCCAGGTGGCCGCGCACCATCTCCAAATCCACGTCCGGTGACAGGGCCTTCAGCCGCGCCTCGTCCAACTCCACGGCCGCGCCGAGGAAGCGCTGCGTGGTGCAGAAGAGGACGACGCCCGCGTTGATGAACTCCTCGCGCTCCACGCGGGGGACGACGCGGATGATGGCGTAGTCAAACGAGCTGGGCGCGGGCACGGGCCGCCTCCTCGAGGAACGCCGGCAGCGCGTCCACGCGCTTGAGCAGCCAGGTGACATACGCCGCGCGGTGGGCGTCGGCGGTGGGGAAGGGGGACTCGGCGCCCGTCAGCCACGCCTCCGGAATGGCGGCGACGGTGCGCTCCACGACATCGGGCGTGAGGGCCGCGCGCAGGCGGGCTTCGACCGAGGCCAGTGAGCTGGCCCACGGCAGCAGCACGTGGTCCTTGATGGGGTTGAAGCGGCTCTGGCTGCGCGCCTCCCAGTCCTCCCACGAGTGGTGGAAGTAGAGCGACGCCCCGTGGTCGATGAGCCACAAGTCACGGTGCCAGCACAGCATGTTGGGGTTCTTCGGCGTGCGGTCCACGTTGGTGATGAACGCGTCGAAGCCGACGATGGTGGACGCCACCGTGCCCTCCGGGAACGGGCCGGCCAGCGGGTCGAACGTCACCGAGCCGGGCAGGTAGTCCAGCGCCAGGTTGAGCCCCGCGCTCGCCTTGAGCAGCTCGCGGATTTCGGAGTCCGGCTCGTTGCGGCCCAGCGCCGGGTCCAGCTCCACCAGCACCACCTCCGGCACGCGCAGGCCCACCGCGCGCGCCAATTCACCGGAGATGAGCTCCGCGATGAGCGCCTTGGCGCCCTGGCCCGCGCCCCGGAACTTCACGACATACAGCCCCGCGTCGTCCGCCTCGATGATGGCCGGCAGCGAGCCGCCCTCCCTCAGGGGCGTCACGTAGCGCGTGGCCGTGACAGTCCTCAACATCCCAATGCTCCCGTCCTCGTCCGGCCCGACTCCTGGGCCGCGTGCCGCCCTGTAACACGCCATGGCCCGGTGCGGCATCCCCGGCGGAAGCTCTCGTGCCGCCGATTTGGTTGCGCACAATTAAATTGTGTCCTACTAATTGGCCATGTCGGTGGATGACCCGCTCAGCCTGGACGCGCAGCTCTGCTTCCCGCTCTACGCGGCGGCGAGGGCCGTCACCCAGGCCTACGCGCCGCTCCTATCGAAGCTTGGACTGACGTACCCGCAGTACCTGGTGATGTTGGTCCTCTGGGAGACGGATGGGGTGACGGTGAAGGAGATGGGGGAGCGCCTGTTCCTGGACTCGGGAACGCTCACGCCGCTTTTGAAGCGGCTGGAGGCGCAGGGGATGGTGAAGCGGGAGCGGTCCACCGAGGACGCGCGCTCGGTGCGCGTCCACCTCACGACCCAGGGTCGTGCCTTGCGGCGCAGGGCCCTGGCCATTCCCGAGGCGATGGTCTGCAAGATGGGCCTCTCGCTCGAGGAGCTGTCACGCCTGCGCCGCGACGTCCAACGGCTGTTCGAAGCGCTGTCGAAGTCCCAACCTGAACCCTCGAAGTAATTCCACAGGAGCACGTCATGGCCCCCGTTACCGTCTCCCCGCTGTACACCACCTCCGCCACCACCCACGGCGGCCGCAGCGGCCACGTGAAGTCCGCCGACGGCGTGATTGATTTGCAGCTCGCCCTGCCCAAGGAGATGGGCGGCCCGGGCGGTGCCAAGGCCAACCCCGAGACGCTCTTCGCCGCCGGCTACTCCGCCTGCTTCGAGGGCGCGCTGCGCCTCGTGGCGCGCATGCAGGGCAAGACGCTGGGTGAGGGCGTGGGCATCAGCGCCGACGTCACCATCGGCAAGACGCCGGACGGCGGCTTCGGCCTCGCGGTGAAGCTGACCGGCATCCTTCCTGGCATGCCCCGCGACGAGGCCGAGAAGCTGATGCACGCCGCCCACGAGGTCTGCCCGTACTCCAAGGCCACGCGCGGCAACATCGACGTGCAGCTCGCCGTCGCGCAGTAACCGCGCATGACATGGCTGGCGGACCCGCAGCTCCTTCCCGGGTCCGCTGGCCTCGCTTGAATTTGAATAATGGCACGTCCCTTGAAGTCGTAATTGCGCAGGGGGACGAACCAATGCATGAGCGCATGCTGATTCCGATGGAGGTCGCCGGGAGCGCCGTGTCGAGCGCGGTGGACCTGCTGCTCGAGGACCCGGACATCGGCGAGGTGTTCGGGTGGCTGCGTCCCGAGGCGGGCGCGGCTCCTGGCCCCAAGGGCACCACGCGCCTCTTCGCCGTCGCGGAGAAGGGCTGTGGCGTCATCGGTCTCGCCGCGCTCTCCAACATCCACCGCGAAGCGCGCTACGCACGGCTGAGCTGCGCGGTGGCGGCGCCCTACCGGCTCTCCGGCGCGGGCCACTGGGCCACCATGGAGCTCATCCGCCGTGGCGTGCGGCTGGAAGGTCTGCGCCATGTCGAAGCCTTCGTCCGCGCGGGCAACGACACCGCGCGCCGCGTCCTCGAGTCCATGGGCTTCCGCGCGCAGGAGACGTCCGTGTCGCCCGGCGAGGCACCGCCTCCAGGGCACCTCTGTCTGCGTCTGGATTTGCCGCCCGACTCGAAGGGCCACTTCCTCATGCCGGGCGGCGCGCGGCCTTCCTCGAGGATGGCGTCCACCGCGCTCTCCGCGTGAGGCACGCCGCGAAGTGAGTCGCGGCGGCCCCGTGGGAAACCCATTTCCCGAGAATCAGAAACGTTTGACCTCGGTGAGCACCTGGCGCGTGTAGCGCGTGACGGTGCCGAAGCGCGTGAGGGACTCCTCGCGCAAACGCTTCGCGGCGTCGCTGCTCGCGTAGCGTTGCATGGCGGCCAGTTCCGTCAGCTCGTAGTGGCAGACGTAGCGCGCCCAGCCGTCCTTCGCCGGCTCGGTGTCTCGCCACTTGCGGCAGGAGAGGAAGCCCGGCTCGCGCAGCACCTCGGGGACGTGGATGTCCTCGTGCCAGCGGTTCCACGCCTCCTCGGCGCCAGGCTCCACCTCGATTCCGACGACGTAGAGGGCGAGCGTCATGGCTGCGCTCCCGGCGCCCAGGTGCCCCACTGGACGAGCTGCGTGCCGTCCACCGGCTCGCGCTTGCCGCGCTGCGGGGCGCGGTAGAGGACGTCTCCGAGCGCCTGGAAGCGGGCCTCGTGCGCGAGCCCATTCAGCGCGGCGTCCCACGGGTCCGCGGCGTACGTCACCACGCGCACGCCGCGCGTGCCGCCCACGTCCTCGGACGACTCCACCTGGAACACCGGCACCTTGCTGCCGTCGAAGCCCAGCGTCGAGCGTGTCGGCACCGAGGCGCCCGCGGGCCGGGGCGGCCACTGCGCGTCGCCCAGCGCGTTCATCGCCAGTGCGAGCACCGCCTCCTCCAGCGGCAGGGCCTCCGCCTGCGTGAAGTCCGGGCACGGCGCGCGGGTGTCCTCTCCCGGCGCGGACAACACGCGCAGCACGAAGCCGCGCTCGGCGGCCAGACAGGTGCGCATCACGGACGGGGTGCCGCCCGAGTCCATGCGCACGTCGTAGAAGGTGCCCGGGCCCAGGGGCAGCGAGAGCGAGGGCAGCGCACTGGTGGCCTCCGCCGCGCCCTGGCGCACCTCCATGAGGGTGAGCTGCGAGCCGCCCGCGGCGCCGAAGCCGGACAGCGTGGTGCTCGCGTCCAGGAGTCCGTTGGTGAGGTAGAGCGGGCCCGGGTCCACCGCGTAGAGGCGGTTCTCCATTGGGCCGTCCACCGGGCGCTTGTCATCGAGGTAGCGCTTCGCCTCCCACGTGCGGCCGGCGGCGGTGGACTGCTCGACGCTCTGTTCGCCTTCGCGCGGCACCTCCAGCGTGCGCGTGATGTCGGAGCGCACGGGCACCACCAGCGAGCGCGAAAGGCGCGGCTGCGGCAGCGGCGCGCCACCGTCTCCCGCGAAGGAGATGCCCAGCCACACCCACGGCGCCTTCACCGCCAGCACCTCCACCGTCACCACGCCGGCCACCGCGGAAGGAACGTTCATTCCACCCGATGCGCTCCGGGCGTCCGGCCCGCTCCGGCCGGTGGAAGGAACGTTCATTCCACCTTGCGCGCCGGGCCCTCCCGGCCTGCTCCGGTTGGCGGAGAATGCGTACGTCACGCGGTCCCCCACGCGGGCGCGCTGCCATGGCGACGTGCCCCGCGCGGGTGTCCCGGACGTGGCCGCATCCAGCGTATGTGCCCCCGCCTCCGGCGCGGGTGCCGAGCCGGCGTCCTGGCCCGAGGGCGTTTCGTCAGGAGGCGGAGAGGTGGGCTTCGGTTCCACGCTTTTGCAACCGGGCGCGAGGGCCAACGCGGCGCACAACAGCGAAGCGCGCGACAGGAAGGGGGCGGGGCTCTTTCTCATACGGGAGTCCTCGTAGGGGGCCGGCATTGCGCGACCCCTGGCGGGGCTTGATACACCGGGGGCGCTGGCCGTCCCCAACAATTCTGGAGTTACGCGCCTCATGCCCACGAACCTGCCCATCCGCCGTGTCGTTCTCTACAAACATGGTGTCGGCTACTTCGAGCGCCGTGGAAAGGTCAGCGGCAGCGACACGCTGAACCTGGACTTCAAGGCGCGCGACATGAACGACGTGCTGAAGTCCCTCACGGTGCTGGACTTGTCGGGCGGCTCGGTGTCGGCGGTGAGCTACGACTCCACCAAGCCGCTGGAGCAATTGCTGGCGGAGGCCACCATCCGCATTCCGCCGGACGGCAGCCTCACGGCGCTGCTGGGGCAAATCAAGGGCGCGCGGGTGCGGGCGCGCGTGGGCGGCGGGCAGGTGGAGGGCTCCATCATCGGCCTGGACTCGCTGGAGGTGGCGGCGGGCGAGACGAGCGTGGAGCGCCCCTTCCTGTCGCTGCTGGTGGGCGGCTCGCTGCGCACCTTCGACGTGCTGGAAATCTCCGAGCTGGAGTTCCTCGACGAGGCGGTGCGCAAGGACCTGGAGTTCTACCTGGCCACGGTGCTGTCCTCGTACAAGAAGGACACCAAGCGCATGGCCATCCTCACCTCGGGCCAGGGCGAGCGCGAGCTGTTCGTCAGCTACGTGGTGGAGTCGCCGGTATGGAAGACGAGCTACCGCATCCTCCTCGACGAGGGCGAGCCGCCGCTGCTCCAGGGCTGGGCGCTGGTGGACAACACCGGTGACGAGGACTGGGTGGACGTGCGGCTGTCGCTCATCGCCGGCCTGCCGGTTTCCTTCGTGCACGACCTCTACAACCCCCGCTACATGAAGCGCCCGGTGGTGGAGGTGAGGACGGAGGCCGCCGCCGCGCCGGTGATTCCCGAGGAGAGCTTCGGCGGCATGGACATGATGGCGGGCTCGGTGGCCGCGCCTCCGCCCGCCGTGGCCGCGCCGGCGATGGCGCCCATGGCGGCGCCCCGCCGGGCCCGCCAGGAGAAGGCGCTCGTCGGAGGAGCACCGGGCGGAGGCGGCCCCCGGCTGCGCGAGGCGCTGGAGCAGAGCATGGCGGTGACGACGCTGACGAAGGAGGTGGGCGACCTCTTCGAGTACGGCGTGGACCGGCCGGTGACGGTGCACCGCAACCAGAGCGCGCTGGTGCCCATTCTGCACAAGCCCTTCGAGGGCCGCCGCGTGCTCCTCTACAACCGCGCCACGCGCGAGAAGAACCCCATGGCGTGCATCGAGCTGAAGAACACCACGGGCCTGACGCTGGAGGGCGGCCCCGTGACGGTGTCCGAGGACGAGCGCTACGTGGGCGAGGCGATGCTGGACACGATGAAGCCCAACGACAGGCGCTTCGTGCCGTACGCGGTGGAGCTGGGGTGCGTGGTGTCGGTGGAGGACAAGATGGAGGACGGGCCGGTGTTCCGCGCGGTGGTGACGCGCGGCACGCTGGTGGTGGAGTACTTCCACGTGCGGCAGACGAAGTACCTGGTGCGCAACAAGGCGCAGCGGCCTCAGGTGCTCTTCGTGGAGCACCCGCGCACGGGCTGGGAGCTGATGAAGGACGCGCCGGAGCCCGCGGAGACGACGGACGGCTTCTGGCGCTTCAAGCGCGAGCTGGCGCCGGGCACGCAGGACGAGCTGGTGGTGGCCGAGCGCACGCGCGGCCAGCGCCAGTACCTCATCTCGAACGTGGGCCTGGACGAGGTGATGTACTTCGTGTCGTCGCGCTACATCGACCGGCAGGTGGCGGACGCGCTGCGCGAGGTGGTGGCCCTGCGCGAGCGGGTACAGGCGCTGTCGCGCGACGAGCAGCGCCTTACGGCCGAGCGAGAGCAGCTCTTCAAGGACCAGGAGCGCATCCGCTCCAACATCGAGTCGCTGAAGAGCGGCGCGTCCCAGCGCGAGCTGGCGGAGCGCTTCGTGGCGAAGCTCAACGAGCAGGAGGACCGGCTGGAGGCCATCGGCCGCGAGCTGGAGCGGCTGATGAAGGAGCGCCAGTCCGCGCAGGACGAGCTCAACCACCGCATCCAGTCCATCAGCTACTCGGCGGAGCTGTAGGTCTCAAAGCCCGGCTCACACGAGCCGGGCTCTCAAAGTCCGTAGTCGTGCAGGAAGTGGTCCTGGCACACGGGCCACATCCGCAGGGTGAACTGGGCCTCGCCGCCCTCGCACCACGCCGGGCCGGTGCCGCCGGCGTGGCACGCCTCGCGGTAGAAGGCGTGCGCGTCGTCCGGGCCGGTGCAGCTGTCGTAGGCGTCCGCCAGGGACACGCCGTACTCGGCCACCGTGCCCTCGATGCACTCCTTGATGGGCAGCGCCACGTCCAAATCACACTGGCGATACAGCGCCGCGTCCACCACCGGGGCGCACGCGCCGTTGACGCAATCCAATTGCAGGCGGAATTGCCTGCCCGAGCCGCTGCCGCTGCTCACCACCGCGAGGTATTCCCCCCCCCGCGCCAGCGCGAGCGCGTCCACCTTGCTGAGCTGCCCGTAGCCCGCGTCGTCGTCCCGCGCGAGCACCACGTCGCCGTAGCTGCCGTCCGCGCGGCGCGGGCCGTACACGAACAGGCCCGTGTTCAGGTGGGGGCTGCTGCCCAGGTGGGTGACTTCCAGCCGCACCTGCGCGCCCGGGCGCACGCTGAAGCCGAAGGACAGGTGCTGCGGGTCCTCCGTGAAGCGCGTCTGCACCGCGCCGCCCAGCTCCACGCGGCCCATGTACGCGGTGCCGTCCAGGACGTTGCCGCTGGCGGGGGCGGCCGGCGCGTGCAGCACGGGCTGCGCACTCTCGCCTGATGGCGGCGCTCCGTCCCCATCCATCACGGGGCCGCCACAGCCACACAGGAATAGCGCGGGGAGCACCCGCCACGACTGCCACCGCTTGCGAAGCATTGCGCACTTCCTGGGGTGTGGGTCTCGGAACGCCGGCCGGTCCGGAAGGGTGGCGCGCGTGTGCCACACCCCGAGGCCCGCGTTCAAGCCGCAACGCTTCATCTGCACAGTAGTCACCATTATTGGCGCCGCCGTCACGCCGTCGGTGCGGGAGCGTGACGGACCCGGGTGCGGGCGGCGCCTACAGCGACGCCGCCATGTGGGGTGGCGGGACCCTGGCGACTAACCCGAGGTGATGCGCCATCGCAGGGAGCCGTCGGGCCCGGGGGCGATGACCTCCACGCGCGGATTCTTGGCGCTGGAGCACTCGAGGTACGCCCTGAAGCCGCCGGCCAGCTCGTTGAGGGACACCGGCGTCTGGTACGAGAACTGGCGCAGCGTCAGCACGCCCGAGCCGTTCTCATCCGTGTGCAGCAGCTCGCCCTGGTCGCAGTACGAGCGCCACATGCGCCGCGCCATGCCCAGCACCATGTTGGGCGTGGTGAAGCGCAGCACCATCTTGAAGATGGAGTGGATGTCGCGCAGCGTGACTTCGTAGCCAATCGTCTGCGCACCCGCGGCCTTGCCCTCGAAGTGCTGGTCCACCACGTGCTGCACGATTCCGAAGTACACCTCCACCGGCACCCAGCCCACCGCCAGCGTGGTGCGCGGGTCCGTGTGTGGCCGAAGCTCTGGTGAAAGCGACTCGACTGCCAGGCGCGCCGTCTCCTCGCCGAACCGCTCATGCACATAGGCGAGCAGGTTCTGGACGGTGAAGCCTTTGTAATGCACCCCAGACAGTGAAGATGTCACGACTCGCTGCCCCCCGCGCCCGCCGATGGAGCCGATGTAGCCCGACCGGAGTAGGCGGTGAATCTGTATGCTAGGCCACCCTGCAAGCCAGCGAAAATAGCTGGCCGTGAACTCCTCGGGCGTGCCGCAACCGGGTGTCCCCGCTCTGGAGCGCCGCCCACAGCAGCATTGCTCTCAGACTATTCCCGGGTTTATGGCCGCTGTGCTGCAACACTACAGTGTGACCGCCTTTCCAGCCCGTGCCTCAGCGTACACGTAACACGGGCCGGAAAGACAGACAGTGAATCACCTCACTGCATTCCGGAGGGACTCAGGTGCCCGGAGCGCGGAAGACCTCCGCGCCGGCCACCACCGTCAGGCGCACCTTCGCGCCGGGCAGCTCGGAGGCGGGCGCGTCCACCGGGTCCACGGACAGCGCGACGAAGTCCGCGTCCATGCCCGGCTGCAGACGGCCGCGCCGCGCTTCCGCGAAGGAGGCGTAGGCGGCTCCCACGGTGAAGCCCTCCAGCGCCTCCTGGCCGCTCAGCCGCTGGTCCGGGTACCAGCCCGCCGCGGGCTGCCCCTTCGCGTCCTGCCGCGTGCGGGCCGCATACAGTCCGAGCAGCACGTCCGGGCGCTCCACCGGGAAGTCGCTGCCCAGCGCGAGCACTGCGCCGGACGCCTTCAGCCGCTGCCACGCGTACGCGCCGCGGATGCGCTCCGGGCCCACGCGCGTCTCGGCCCACGGCATGTCGCTGGTGGCGTGGGTGGGCTGCACGCTGGCGATGAAGCCCTCCCTGCCCAGCCGGTCGATGTCCTCCAGGCGCATCACCTGCGCGTGCTCCACGCGGTGCCGGCCGTCCTTCGTGCCGGTGGCCGCGGCCGCGCGGGTGAGGGTGTCCAGCACAAGGGTGTTGGCCCGGTCTCCAATGGCGTGCGTGCACACCTGGAAGCCCTTGCCCATGAAGGCGGTGGCGCGCCGCTCGTACTCCTCGGGAGAGAGCAGCAGCAGGCCCCGGTGGCCGGGCTCGTCGCTGTAGTCCTGGTGCAGCGCCGCGCCCCGGCTGCCCAGCGCGCCGTCCATGCTGAACTTCACTGCGCGCAGGGTGAGCATCTTCCCCTCGAAGGGGCCTTCCTTCAGGTACGTCTCGTGGTCGGACGTGCGGCCGTCCGCCATGACGTAGATGCGCAGGGGCAACGTCCCTTCCGCGTCCCACTTCTGGAAGAGGCGGAAGGTGCGCAGGTCCATGCCCGCGTCGTGCACGCCGGTGAGGCCCGCCTGGGCGCTGCGCTCCAGCGCGGCCCTCATCCGCGCCGCGTGCTGCGCCTCCGTGGGCGGCGGCACGACGGCCTCCACCAGGTCCATGGCGTTGTCCACGAGGATGCCGGTGGGCTCGCCGTCCGGCCCCCGGAGGATGCGCCCGCCCGCCGGGTCCTTCGTGTCACGTCCAATCTTCGCGCGCTTCAGCGCCTCGCTGTTGACCCACAGCGCGTGCCCGTCCACGCGGCCCAGCGCCACCGGCGTGGTGGGGTACTTCGCGTCCAAATCCCGCCGCGTGGGGAAGGCCTTCTCGGGCCAGTCGTTCTGGTCCCACCCGCGGCCGAGGAGCCACTCGCCCTGGTACGCCACGTGGGTGGCCGCGGCGACGCGCGCCACCGCCTCCGACCTGGTGTCCGCGCCCTCCAGGTCCACCGTCACCAGCCCGCTGCCCAGGCCCGCCAGGTGGCCGTGCGCGTCGGTGAGGCCCGGCACCACCGTGGCGTCGCCCAGGTCCACCACGCGCGCGTCCGCTCCGGCCGCGGCCAGCACCTCGTCCTTCGTGCCCGTGGCCAGCACCTTGCCGTCGTGCACCGCGAGCGCCGTCACCACCGGCTTGTCCGCGTCCAGCGTCCGCACGCGCGCGGCCACGTACACCGTGGTGCCCGAGGCCTGGGAGGTGCCACCGCCCGCCTCCGGGCCTCGCCGTGCGCAGCCGGCCAGGCCCGCCAGAAGGAGCACCGCACCGAAGAGTCCGCCGATTCGTCGCAGCATCGTGTCTCGCACCTGCCTGCAAGGCCCGTCCCGGGTCTGGGCGGGCGGCGCGGGCACTCTGGCCCAGGTCGGCGGTGTGGAGCCAGTGACTTGCCGCGCGGGCAGGCGGCCGCGGCCTGTGAGGCATTGCGCGCGGCCCACGCCTGTATGTCTTTGCCCCGCGAGCAGCGGTGCGTCTTATGGGTGGTCCGGGTGCAGCCGGTGCCGCCACGAGGTGCGCTGCGTCGTGTAGCGCGGGTTGCGGAACAGCTTGATGAGCACCACGCCGGCCACGAAGCCGCCCACGTGCGCCCAGACGGCCACGCCGCCGGACACCTGCTCCATGGTCATCAACTGCGGCAGGCCGCTGATGACCTGCACCACGAACCACCACAGCAGCACCGCCCAGGCGGGCACCGGGATGATTTGGATGAAGATGAAGAGGACGAACAGCATGTTCACCCGCACGCGCGGGTAGAGCACGAGGTAGGCGCCCATGATGCCGGAGATGGCGCCGGAGGCTCCCACCGTGGGCACCGTGGACGTCGGGTCCACCAGCACGTGCGCGGCCGCCGCGGCCAGGCCGCACACCAGGTAGAACACGAGGAAGCGGAAGCGCCCCATGCTGTCCTCGACGTTGTTGCCGAAGACCCAGAAGAAGAGGCAGTTGCCGATGAGGTGCATCCACCCGCCATGCAGGAACATGGAGGTGACGGGAGTGAGCTTGTCGAGCAGCGGGTCGGTGACGCCGCACGACAGCCCGTCTCCCAGCTTCAGGATGGAGCCGAGCGGCAGCAGGCCGGCCAGCTTCGCCGGCACCATGCCGTAGGCGCACAGGCTCTCGGCCAGCTTGATTTCATCCAGCCCCGCGCCCTGGATGACCACCCAGGTGAAGAGGATGGCGCCGAGCAGCAGGTACGTCACCACGGGGGTGCGCAGGGTCGGGTTGTCGTCGCTGATGGGAATCATCGCTGGTCTCGCATCATGTGCACGGTGCGCCCCGTGGGGCACGGGAATGGCAACCGGAATGCGGCGTTCGACGCGGGGCGCTACCCGGCGCTCGCGCCCCGAAACAGCGAGGTTAGGGGGGACGGCCTCGGGTGGGCCAGATTCCCGTCACCTCGCGCTCCATCCCCCCGCCGGCGCCGCTCGCACGGGCACGGGAGGCCCCGGAGCCGGTGGCATCCCTGTTACTGGAGTACCTGGGAAAGCCATACCCATACGCTGAGCGTGGGGCATGGACAGTTGTTCCAGACAACTGTCTGGACAGGCACTTGGCGGCGGGGCCGTGAGTGAGGGATGGTTGCGCGCCGCACACTCTCGCGGAGCCATGAGAATGAACCTGTCTTTGTCCCGTCGCGGCGCCACGGCGCTGCTCCTGCTGGCCGCTGTCTCCCTCACCACCGCCTGCGCCGGCCACCGCCGCGAGGCCTTCCTGCACGAGAAGGCGCGCGAGCACGTCTACCGCAAGCCCATTGGCGAGGTGTGGCCCCAGGCCGTCGCCATGCTGAAGGAGAAGGGCTACTCCTTCCGCGCCGGCAAGGAGGGCTTCGAGGCGATGACCGAGTTCAAGATGGAGGGCGCCCCGTCCTCGCTCGGCACCACGTACGTGGCCTACCTCGTGCGCGGCGTCGAGAAGGGCCCCGGCCAGTGCTCGCTGGAGTACTGGAAGCGCATCTCCACCGAGTCGCGCGGCGCGGACAACACCGGCCCCGCCGAGCGCAACGAGGCCGCCCCGCGCACGGACACCGGCAACTTCAACCGCGACGAGCAGATGGAGTGGGAGCTCATCCAGCGCGTGGACACCGAGTCCGCCACCTCGCTGAAGGCCCAGGCTGAGAAGATTCAGTAGTCGCTAGTCCCGCAGCGGCAGCTCGACGGTGAGCCCGTCGAAGGCCACCTCCACCGGCCCCTTGAACTCCTCGCGCGCCTGCGCGAGCAGCCTCCCGGGGTCGGTGTCGTGGCGGCTGGACAGGTGGGTGAGCACCAGCCGCCGCGCCCCCGCCTCCCTCGCCACGCGTGCCGCCTCGCGCGCCGTGGAGTGGCGCGTCTCCAGCGCCCGCTCCTGCTCGTCGTCGGAGAAGGTGGACTCGTGCACCAGCAGGTCCGCGTCCTTCGCCGCCTTCACCACGGAGGCGCAGGGGCGCGTGTCCCCGGAGATGACGAGCCGCCGCCCGGGCCGCGCCGCGCCGAGCACGTCCTCCGGCTTCACCTCGCGCCCATCCGCCAGCGTCACGGACTCGCCCTTCTGCAGCTTCCCGAAGCTGGGGCCCTCCGGCACGCCCAGCTCGCGCGCCTTCTGCAGGTTGAAGCGGCCGGGCCGGTCATCCTCCACCAGCGCGTAGGCCAGCGCGTTGATGCGGTGGTCCACGCCCACCGCGTGGATGGCGTAGCCATTGCGGCGCACCACGTCCCCGTCCTTCACCTCGTGGATTTCGACGGGGAAGGCCAGCGACTCCAGCCCCAGGTGCACGGCCTGATGGAGCAGCCGCTTCGCCGGGGGCGGGCCGTACAGGCGCACCGGCTCCGTGCGGCCCATCATCCCCAGCGTGCGCAGGAAGCCGATGATTCCCAGGTAGTGGTCCGCGTGGAAGTGCGTGAAGAAGACGGCGTCCACGGTGAAGCCGGTGCCGAAGCGCACCATCTGCCGCTGGCTGCCCTCACCGCAGTCGAAGAGGAGCAGATCCGCGTCCGCCTTCACCGCCAGCCCGGACAGGTTGCGATGCAGCGTGGGCTGCGCGGCGGAGGTGCCGAGGAAGGTGAGCCTGAGGAGGGACATGCCAGCGCTTCCCACGCGAAGAGGACCTCCGTGCGCCCGATATGCGGCGCGAGGCGGCCATTTACCAGGGTTGGACGCCCCCGTGCTTCCCTGACTGACGCTCCCTGGGCTATGAGGCCGCCCCCCTGACACTCGTCATGTCCGACTCCCTGACTGTAGGCCCCACCGCCGACCCCCGCCGCGTGCGCACCCAGGACGGCCGCGTCCTCACCGTGCCCGAGGGCTGGGCCCTCCTTCCCCCGGGCGACGCCGGCCTCACGCGCCGGGTGAAGGCCGCCGGCCCCTCCTGGACGGTGGTGGAGAAGGTGGGACGGAAGCTCTTCTCTCGCGGAGTGTGGGCGCCGGAGGCCCACATCGTCCGCGCCCGCGCGGTGCTCGACGCCGAGCGCGCCACCCCCGCCTACGAGAAGAAGCTGGCCGCCGGCCGCGAGCGCCGCGCCCGCGAGCAGGCCGACTACGAGGTGGACTTCGCCAACGCCGTGCTGCGCTTCCTCGCCTTTTCCCCGGCGTGGCTGCCTCACGCGAAGCGGCTGGCCGTCCTCGTCGCCGCCCACGCCACCCCCGTGGGTAGCGGCACCGTGGCCCGCACCGAGCGCATCCCCATTGAGCGCCGCGCCGAGGCCGCCGTCATCGCCTGGATGCGCCACCAGACGACCGCCTACGACAGCATGCGCATCGCCCGCGTGAAGGGCGCCCGCCGGGAGGTGCGCCGCGAGTTGGCTGAAATCTCACGCGCCGTGCTGGACCTCCACCGCCGCGATATCCCCCACGGCCCCAGCGCCTGCCCGCTCTGCACCGCCCTCGCCGCGCCCGTGAAGCCGCGCCCCGAGGGCGCCTGAGAGCACCTGCGCCCCACGGCGGTTCCGGTGCCCCCTCCCCGGAGGGCAGGGGCGTGTTTCCAGCGCACCTTGTCCCCGGTGTTGCAGGCCGCTTCTTCACAAAGGGATAAGCCGCGCAGTGTGGGTTCCTGACTCGTGATTCAGCCTCGATTGCGTTGTTTCTGACCGGCGGGTTAGTAACGGGGCAGTCATGGCTCGTCCCGCGGACCCTCATGCTCGCAGCGCCCTGGTGGCCGCCGCCCGGGCGGAGTTCGCGCGCAAGGGCCTGCGCGGCGCGCGCATCGAGGACATTACCGCGGCGTGTGGATTGTCGAAGGGCGCCTTCTACCTGCACTTTCCCTCGAAGGAGGCCCTCTTCGGCGAGGTGGTGGGCGCCTTCCAGTCGGGCCTGGACGCGCTGAACGCGCGGCGCATGGAGCAGGTGGAGCGCTTCTTCGAGGAGCACGGTGTGCCCGGCCCGAAGGACAGGCGGGAGCACAGCGCGCGCTTCCAGCAGCTCATCGAGCTGGAGTCCGCGTCTGATTTGGAGGCCATGGAGTGGGTGTGGGCCCACCGTGACGTCGCGTGGGTGCTCCTCAGCGGCAGCCAGGGCACGGAGTTCGAGTCGCTGCTGTGGCGCGTGACGGACGCACAGGTGGAGCGCATCGCCCGGAACGTCGAGCGCCTGCAGGAGGCCGGCGCGGTGGCCCGGAACATGGATCCGCACCTCTTCGGCTCCGTCATCGTCGGCACCTACCTGCTGTTGTCCAAGCAGATGGCGCGCATGCGCGAGAAGCCGGACCTGAAGGCCTGGTCCCGCACGCTCCAGCGGCTGTTCCAGGAGGGCACCATGCCTCGCTCCGAGGAGCCTCACGAAGCTCCGGCGAAGTTGTCCGCCCGCGCCCCGCGTCCCACCCCTTCCACGCGCCGGCCCGCCGCCCGCGCCAAGACCCGTCGCACCCCGAGGAAACCCAAGTGAACTCCACCCGGAAGCCGTCCTCCGCCCGCGCGCTGGCCGCTGTCGGCCTGGCCACCGCCGCGCTGTCACTGTCCGCCTGTCAGAAGGCGGATGCCTCCTCGGCGCCGACGGTGCCGGTGGCCACGCCCGAGGCGGCGCCCGCCGTGAAGGTCGTCCCCGCGCGCACCGTCCAGGCCGCGCCCAGCGAGCAGGTGACGGGCACGCTCTTCCCCGCGCAGGGCCTCCAGGTCGGCTTCGAGGTGGGCGGCCGGCTCGCCGCGGTGAAGGTGACGAAGGGGCAGGCGGTGAAGAAGGGCGACGTGCTCGCGCAGCTGGACCCGGAAATCTCCGACGCGCAGGTGGCCCAGGCCGAGGCCGCGGTGGCCGCCGCCGAGGCCTCCGCCGCCATGGCCGCGGACGTGGCCGCGCGCAACGTGAAGCTCCAGCAGGAGGGCGGGGTGAGCGACTTGCAGAACCGCTCCACCGCCGCCACCGCCGCGCAGGCCCAGGCGCAGTTGCTGGCGGCCAAGGCGCAGCTCGCCCAGGCCCGCGCCGCGCGCCGCCGGCACGAGCTGCGCGCGCCCTTCGCGGGCACCATCATCGACGCGCCGGAGCAGACGGGCGCCACGGTGGCTCCGGGCATGCCGCTCTTCACGCTGGAGAACCTGGACACGCTGCTGCTCAAGACGACGGTGGCCGAGTCCATGCGCTCGCGCCTCAAGCCCGGCGTGAAGGTGCGCGTGGAGTCCGTCGGCGCGAAGGCCTCTACGGAGGAGGCGGTGGTGCGCACCGTCCTTCCTTCCGCGGACTCCGCGACCCGCCGCGTGCCGGTGGAGCTGTCCGTGCCCAACGCGGACGGCCGCTTCGTGGCGCACACGCTGGGGCGCGCGGTGCTGCCCCTGGGCGAGTCGCAGGCCGCGCAGGTGGTGCCGGGCACGGCGCTTCAGTCCAACAACGGCGACCACGTCTGGGTGGTGCAGGGCGGCGAGGTGCGGCGCGTGGACGTGCAGGTGCTGGAGCGGCGCGAGCGCGAGGTGGTGGTGCTGGCCCCCACGCCGCTGGAGTCCGTCATCGACTACCCGACGCCGGGCCTCTCGCAGGGCACCCGCGTCTCCGTGAAGTAGCGGCTCTCTTTCGCAAGGCCCTCCTGGAGCCTCCCCATGTTTCTCAGCGACGTCTCCATCCGCCGGCCCGTCTTCACGGCCATGCTGTCGCTGTGCCTCATCGTCCTGGGCCTCATGGGCCTGGGACGCGTGGGCACGGACCTGTACCCGGACGTGTCCTTCCCGGTGGTCATCATCAACACCGTCTACAAGGGCGCGGGCCCCGGCGAAATCGAAACGCAGGTCATCAAGCCGATTGAAGATGCCGTCGCCGGCATCAGCGGCGTGGACAAGATTCACTCCTTCAGCCGCGAGAACCTGGGCACGGTGGTGGTGCAGTTCAAGCTGACCGCGCCGCTGGACCGCGCGGTGCAGGACGTGCGCGACAAGGTGGCGGGCATCGCCAACAAGCTGCCGCAGGACGCGGACGCGCCCGTCATCGGCCGCGTGGACCTGTCCGCCACGCCCATCCTCACCTACGCGGTGTCCGCGAACCTGCCTTCGCAGGAGCTGCGCCGCCTCATCGATGACCGCGTCACCCCCGCGCTCGCGCAGCTGGAGGGCGCCGCGGAGGTGCGTGTCACCGGCGGCGACACGCGCGAGATTCAAATCGACATCGACCTGGACAAGGCGCGCGCGGCGGGCGTGTCCCCGCTGGCCATTGCCCAGCGCGTGGGCGCGGAGAACTTGGACCTGCCGGCGGGCCGGCTCCAGCTCGGGGCCAGCGAGCTGACGGTGCGCTCGCTGGGGCAGTTCAAGGACGTGGAGGAGATTCGCGCGCTGCCGGTGGCGCGCAGCAAGACGGGCGCGCAGGTGCGCCTGGAGGAAATCGCCACGGTGACGGACGGCGTGGCGGAGCGGCGCACGCTGGCGCGCCTCAACGGCCATGACGCCGTCATCCTCGAAATCGTGAAGCAGCCGGGCTCCAACACGCTGGCGGTGAGCCAGGCGGTGAAGAAGGTGATGGAGCAGATGGCGCCGGCGGTGGGCAACGGCTTCGCGGCCACGCTGCTCATCGACCAGTCGGTGCTCATCAAGGCCAACGCCCACGAGGTGTGGATTGCCCTCGTCTTCGGCGGCGCCATGGCGGTGCTCATCATCCTGATGTTCCTGCTGGACGTGCGCGGCACCTTCATCTCCTCGCTGGCGCTGCCCACCTCCGTCATCGGCACGTTCTTCATCATGTACGTGCTGGACTACACGCTGAACCAGATGACGCTGCTGGCGCTGTCGCTGGCCATCGGTCTGCTCATCGACGACGCGGTGGTGGTGCGCGAGGCGATTACGCACCGGCTGGAGCAGGGTGAGGACCCGGTGAGCGCGGCGTCCAAGGGCACGCGGGACGTGGGCCTGGCGGTGCTCGCCACCACCATGTCGCTGGTGGCGGTGTTCGTCCCGGTGGCCTTCATGCCCGGCATCGTCGGCCAGTTCTTCAAGCAGTTCGGCATCACCATCTCCGTGGCGGTGCTGGTGTCGCTGTTCATCTCCTTCACGCTGGACCCGATGCTGTCCGCGCGGCTCGCGCGCCCGCGCATGCCGGGTGAGACGCACCGGGAGAACGCGGTGGCGGCGGCGCTGCGGCGCTTCCTGGATGGCACCGAGCGCTTCTATGAAGGCCTGCTGCGCTGGGTGCTCGGGCACAAGTGGAGCACGATGGGCATCACCCTGCTGGTGCTGGTGCTGTCGTTCGGCGCGGCGAGCCGGCTGGGCTTGGAGTTCATGTCGCCGGAGGACCGCTCGCAGTTCCTGGTGGACCTGACGCTGCCGGACTCGGCGAGCCTGGCGGAGACGGAGGCGCGCACCGCGGAGGCGGAGGCGCTCCTCAAGGCCATCCCCGAGGTGACGGACGTCTACTCCATCGTCGGCAACAACGGCGACGTGAACAAGGCGCGCCTGCGGGTGCTGACGTTGCCCAAGGACGCGCGTGAGCGGGGCGTCCAGTCGCTCAAGGAGGAGGCGCGCGCGAAGCTGGCTCCGGCGCTGGTGGCCACGCGGGTCAACCTGAGCGACCCGCCGATGCTGGAGGGCCTGGGCGACTACTACCCCATCATGGTGCGGATTACGGGCCCGGACCTGCCGCGCGTCACGCAGGAGGCCGAGCGCATCGCCGGCATCCTCCGCGAACTGCCGGGCACGGCGGACGTGCGCGTGGAGGCCAACCCGCCGAAGCCGGAGATGCAGGTGCGCATCGACCGGGCGCGGGCGAGCGACGCGGACGTGAATGCGGCGGCGCTGGCCACGCAGCTGCGGCTGGCCATCAGCGGCGACGTGGTGGCGAAGCTGCGCGAGGGCACGACGGAGACGGACATCCGCGTGCGGCTGGCGGAGAAGGACCGCGCCACGCCGGAGCGCGTGCGTGAGCTGGAGGTGTACACGTCCCAGGGCCTGAGGCCGGTGTCGGACCTGGCGGCGGTGGAGATGAAGGACGGGCCGAGCGTCATCGAGCACGACAACCGCGAGCGGCAGATTGCCGTCTACGCGCAGATGGGGAAGGGCGCGGCGCTGGGTGACATCGCCAAGGCGCTGAAGGAGCGCGTGGCGGCGCAGCCGCTGCCTCCGGGGTATGCCATCCGGTACGACGGCCAGATGAAGAACCTGGACGAGCAGAACGACGCGTTCGGCACGGCGTTCGGGCTGGCGTTCGTCTTCATCTACATGGTGCTGGCGAGCCAGTTCGAGTCCTTCAAGCACCCGTTCACCATCATGGTGTCGCTGCCGTTGGCGCTGGTGGGCGCGCTGCTGGCGCTGGTGGTGACGGGCTACCACCTGTCGATGGGCGCGATGATTGGCATCATCCTGCTGATGGGCCTGGTGACGAAGAACGCGATTCTGCTCATCGACGGTGCGCTGCAGTACCTGCGCGAGGGCGAGACGGTGGACGGGGCGCTGCTGAAGGCGGGGCCTCGGCGTCTGCGGCCCATCCTGATGACGAGCGCCGCGATGGCCATCGGCATGGTGCCCACGGCGATTGGCACGGGCACGGGCTCGGAGTTCCGCGCGCCCATGGCCATCGCGGTGATTGGTGGCGTGATTACGTCCACGTTCCTGACGCTGCTGGTGGTGCCGGTGGTGTTCGCGGGCATGGAGCAGATTGGCTTCCGCCGCCGCCGTGTCACGCAGACTCCGGCCACGTCCGCGGCGTCCGCGGTGGACCACGGGCCGGGCAAGGCGGCCTGAGGAAGCCGTGGGCCCGCGGCGTGCGAAGCCGCGGGCCTGTGCTGCCTGGGACTCGCTCAGGGATTGGGAGCGGAAGGCTCGGGCGAAGGAGGTGCGGGAGGGGGAGCTGGCACTGGCTGTTGTGCGGGTGCCGGTGGCTCACCCTCCATCCCCTGGGGCTGCGCGTTAGCCGGTGGGGTCTGCTCGGAAGGCGGTAGGCTCGGTTTGTCGGATGACTCTGGATCCTCGCTTTCTCCTCCCGGCGGAGCCTCTGCCACCACCTCACCTTGCGGCGTGACCGCGTACTCGAACCACCAATCGAGTACGCGTCCACGCGGGCCACCGCATCGGTCGAAGCGCTGATGCAGCACGACGTAGTAGAGGCCTGCCGTCGGACCCGTGAAGATGGCGACGTCCAGGCCCTGCTCCGGGCTGGTGCAGCCGTCGAAGAGGTGCGGGAAGGGGTTCTTCTTCACCATCTCGCGAACGGCGGCTGCCGCAGCGAGTCCTGCTCCTGCCTCCATGGGTTGGCCAACGAGCTTGGCGGAGTGCTCGTCCGGCCATTCGACCTTGCCCTTCCATGCGGAACTCCGTGTTGCACATCCAGGAAGGAGTGCCGCGAGCACAGCGAGCGCACACCGCTTTAGCATCTCTCTCTCCTGCCTCCGAATCTGGGGGCACTCGCGGCTATTCATGCAATAGCCGCAAGGGTTCTTCGGTGCAGCGGGGTGTGAAGGCGTGACTCTCGAGCCCCCGAGGGGCACAGCGCCCGAGGGGGACCCATGTGGATTTCGAGATGCTCCACTGCTGGACCTCTCCCGTGGGGAAGTAGCGCAGGTAGATTCGGGTGCCGTCCTGCCGCTCCGCAACGATTGCTGACGCCATCTCGATGGCAGTGTTCTTGTGCAGGGCCGGAGCCGGGTTGCCTGGAATCAGGCGCACTTCCGCCATGGCGACGTACGGGTCGAATGCATTCGTCGGCCATGTACCCATGTCGTTGGAGGACGGCGGTGCACCGCACGGATGATTGTGGACGTACCCCACGACCCACACCTGCGCCGCAGGGTAGTCCTCATCCTGAACCTTGAAGAACGGGCGGCAAGCGCCCTGTCCTCCAGGAATGGGCTCACTCACGCGCCAGGACAGCGAGGCGCGGTCTCCCGCGACGTAGACGGTCGAGCAGTACTCCATGGAGAGCCCCCGCATGGGACGTCGCGCCTGCGGGTCACACACCTTCGCCCCCGGGCGCTTGAGAATCGCATCCGCCACGTCCCGCAGGAGCTCGATGGGGATGGAACTGTCTCCCGAGGTCATCTCGACGGCGGGAACCTCGGACCAGGGACCCCTGGCGATGGTGGCATCGTGCGCGGTGGTGTTCGGCGGAGGCGTGGAGGCGCAACCACTGGTGAGCAGCAGGAGTGGCACCACGCGCTTCAAGGAGGTCATATGGGCCCGCGCCCAGGATGGAAGGTGTCTCACCTCCCCGCGTAGTGCGGCGTCATCGTGTCGATGATGGTGTGCATGAGCCTCTGTCCCTCGGGCGTGTCCGGGCACAGTCCTCCCCAGACGAGCGTGAGGCGCTCCGCCACGGGGCGCCAGTACATGCGCCCGCGCATGCGCACCGGCTCGTAGCTCTCGCGCCCACCGGCGAGGTAGTCCTCCTCCGGCACGCCGAACACCGCGTAGTACGTGAGGTCCGGCGCCTCGGCGTCCTCCACCCGGTGCAGCCCGCTGGGGACGATGCACGCCACGTCCGCCGTGTGCCACGGGCCCTCGCGCCCCTGCGCCACGTCCAACACCTCGAAGCACATCCTCGAGGCCGGGCACCCCAGCTCCCCCGCCGTGAGGAAGTTGTAGTCGAGGTGCGGAACCTCCAGCATCTCCGCCACGTCCGGACGGCCGTCGCTCTTGAAGCCCCACGGGCTCCCGTTGCGCTTGTACGAGCGCACCCCGTACGCCCCGTAGAACACGTTGTACCAGGGGCTCTTCGGGTTGAAGTACTCCGAGCACCCCGCGCCCGACGGGAAGTCGCCGATGGTGAAGGCCACCAGCAAATCCATCATCCGCTTCGTGTCGAACGCCAGGAACGGCTCGTGCGCCACCGCCCCAATCGAGCCCGGCACCGGCGGCACCGGCGTGGGGATGCCCGCCTCCTCCAGGAAGTTCACCTTCCCCGGCAGCGGCGTGGCGCTCATGGCCATGGTGGCCAGTTGTCGTTGCAGTCCCATCGGATTCGTTCCCCCTCCCCGTACAATACCCGGCTGGACCGGGTTAGACTCCCGAGCATGCCGGAGAAGATGGTCTTCGAGCACACCTTGGAAGGCCTCTTCGTGCGAGGTCTGGTGGGGCGCGTCACCCCCACCCTCCGGGAGCGCTTGAAGGAGGTCGGCGTGGACCTGGACCGCAAGCTCCAGCCGGCCTACGGCTTCGACACATGGTGCTCCGCCGTCCGCGTCGCCGCGCGCGAGCTGCACCCGGACGTCCCGGACGAGGTGGGCTACGGGCTGCTCGGCGAGCGCATGGTGGACGGCTACCGGGAGACGGTGCTCGGGCGCGCGGCCTTCGGCGTCATCCAGTTGCTGGGGCCACGGCGTGGCGTCAGCCGGGCGCGGCAGATGTTCCGCTCGGGGAACAACTACACGGAGGTGCGCCTGGAGGACGTGTCCCCCACGGAGGTGCACCTCTGGATGAACGAGGCGGGGCCCATCCGCTACTTCACGCGGGGCGCGCTGCTCGCCGGCCTGCGGGCCACGGGCGCGCGCCAGCCCGAGGTGCGCGTGCACGACTTCAACGACACGCACGTGACCTACCGGCTCACCTGGACGGATGGCCGCGGAGGCTGAAGCACCGGAGGCGCCGCGGTTGCTCGCGGGGGATGCAAGAGGCTGGGCTGAATCGAACACATGCCGGGAGCGTGGCTGCGCCGTGTCTCGGAGTGGAAGCGCCGCGCGGGACACGCGCCCCGCACGTCCTCCATGATGCGGTCATGTCCCCGCTTCCCGATGACCGTTCCGTGCACCAGACCGAGGTCCCTCACGGTGAGGGATTGAACCGGCTCCTGGACCCGCTGGCCCGCACGGCGTACCGGGGCGCGTATGCGCTGGCGCGCGTGTACTGGTTCGTGCGCCGCCCCCAGACGAGCGGCGTCTTCGTGGGCGTGTGGCACGCGGGGCGCGTGCTGCTGCTCCAGAACTCCTACAAGCACAAGCTCAGCATGCCGGGCGGCGGCTACCACCGGGGCGAGTCCGCGCCCGAGTGTGGCGCCCGCGAGTTGCGCGAGGAGGTGGGCGTGGAGATGCCGTCCTCCGCGCTGCGCACCGTCTTCGAGACGGTGGGCTCGGAGGAGAACAAGGACGACCACGTCACCTTCGTGGAGGTGGACGTGGACACGCAGCCGGTCATCACCATCGACCGCCGCGAGGTGACGTGGGCCGCGTTCATCGATTTGGACACAGCCCTGCGGCTGAACATCTCCTCACTGGTGCGCGCCTACCTGGAGGATGCGAAGCGCCGCCGGGGCTGAAAGCACCACGCTCGGCTGGCCCCGCCCGCGACGCGCCCCACGCCCGCTTGGGACGTGCGCATCGCTCGGGGCTCGCGGACCGCGCCGTACTGGCTCTCGGGTGGCTGTCTTTCAGCGCGCCGCCGCGTGCGCCATCGCGACGGGCACCGGCTCCGTGCCGAGGAAGTACTTCGCGCGGGCCTTGGCGAGCTGGGTCTGCGCCTCCTCCAGCGACACGCAGTCCACGGTGATGTCGTCACCGGGCGCGGACTCCGAGGCCACTCGCGCCGTCTGGAGGCGGGAGATGGTGGAGTCCGACACGTGCGCGCACATCAGGCAGCCGCGCTGCCGGCCATACGACACCACCTCGCCGAAAATCGCCGCAGACTCCGGCTCCAGCGTCCGCAGGCCGCGCATGTCCGCGAGCACCAGGTGCCTTCCTCCACCGTACACGTCCGTCGCGGCCTTGTAGGCCGCGGCGAAGTCCTTCATCTCGTTCGGGCGGACGAACCCACTCAGGCGGGCCGTGATGGTGCGACGATTCGTATCATTGGTGACTTCGTACATGCGTGCTCCCTCCCCAGCGAGGGAAAGAATAACAAACATAGACATTCGAATGCACGTCACCCCCCGTGTACTCTGGCCAGCCTGGAATTATGGGAAATGCTTGCGTGGGAGCAGGCTGGACCGGACGGAACATTGCCGCCGCCTGGCATTCGCGTCCCGCGCGGGTGCAATCCTCGCGTGGCACCTGATGCGGGGTGGGCCCGGCTCCTACGCGCGCTGTCCGCTCTCACCCGTGACGACGGCCGAGCCGATGAGGTGCGCCAGCCGCAGCGCCTCGGGCACGAGGCCCCGGTCCGTCACCCGGGCGAGCGCGTCCGCCACCAGCGCGGCTTCAGCGCCCTGTACCTGGAAGGTGAAGCCGCCCAACTGGTGGATGGGCCCCGCGCGCTTCAGCTTCGCCCAGCGCTCGTCCGCGCGGGGCAGCCGCCGCAGCGCGCGCTCCACCGCGTCCAGGTCTGGCGGCCGGCGCATCACCGCCACGCACGGCTTCTTCAGCCGCGCGGCGAGCTCCGGCAGGTCCACCACGTTGAAGCCGCCGAAGGCGATGCCGTCCAGCAGCACCAGGTGGAGCTGCGGGAGGAACTTGCCGCCCTCCAGCAGCCGGACCACCTCGCGCGTGGCATTCCAGCCGTCGCGCCGCACGCGTCCCCAGACGAGCCCCTCGAAGCGCGTGCCGCCGCACACCACGCCCGCCAGCGGCACGGCGGCGCCGGGGCGGCGCGCGAAGGGCCCATCGTCGAAGCCGATGACTCGGGGAATGCGGGGCAGGCGCATGGGCACACAGCCTCTCAGGAGGCGCCCGTGGCCCGCAAAGAGAAAGCCCGACCTCGCGGGGGCGAGACCGGGCTAGGACGTCTTCAGAAAGCGTTACTCAGGCCGCGCGAACGTTCTGCGCCTGCAGTCCCTTGGGGCCGCGGCCGACCTCGAACTCCACCTTCTGGCCTTCCTGCAGCGTGCGGAATCCATCCATGTTGATGGCGCTGTGGTGGACGAACACGTCCTCACCGCCGCCATCCTGCACGATGAAGCCAAAGCCCTTCGCATCGTTGAACCACTTGACGGTACCAGTTGCCATGAATCGCGTTCTCTCGTTCAGAGCGGCTCGCGCCGCGGCGTTTCGCCCTCTGAGAATCCGAAGGCCCCTACTGCGTTCCCTAGTTTGCATGGAGCGGGCGGCCGAGTGGAAGCCCCCCTGCCTGCTGGCCGGGCGGGAGGTCCTGAAACGGAGTGAAACATGCCTCCCACCCCCCCGGCACCGGGCAGGCGAGGGGCCTTTCGCCATGCGAAACAGGCCACGTGCCTACCTTGGCGGCAGCGTCACGAACGGACGACCGGAAGGAGCGCCGCCATGGCCGAGCCGCAGACCCCGAACATCTCCACCTCCCTCATCCCACCGCCCCAGGCCGAGGCCCATGTCCCGGACACCGGCCTGCGCCGGGTGGTCCACCGCGCCCTGGACAAGAGCGCCGCGGCGGGCATCCTCTCGCGCCCGCTGTTCGGTAAGTTGCCGTTGCGCCGATGGATTCCGCAGGACGTCCACTCGCTCCTGGACTACAAGGGCGGCGCCGCCTCGATTGTCGCGGGCATCCTGTCGGATGACCCGGTGGCGAAGGCGGCGGGGCTGGCGCTGGGCTCCTCCGTCATCGGCGTCTCGCTGCTCACCGACTACCGCATGAGCCTCACCAAGCTCATCCCCATCGAGGCGCACGAAATCGCGGACTACGTCTACGGTGCGTCCGCCATCCTCGCGCCCTTCGTGCTGGGGTACGCGAGGCGCAGCCCGGTGGCCGCGGCCATCCATGTCGTCGTGGGGGTGTCCACGATTCTGGCCTCGCTGGTGACGGACTACCGGTGCCAGACGGGCATGCACCTGGGCGGCGAGCTGGCGACGGACCCGGAGGCGATTGGCGCGTGAGCGCTCCCGTCCCTCCAGCGCGCGGCAGCACGGTGCGAGGCGCGCTGGAGGCGGCGCTGGCCTCGGCGCCGGAGCGTGGCCTCACCGCGAAGGACCTGTCCGCCCTGGTGGGCATCTCCGAGAAGGACGTGGCCGACCACCTCACCCACCTGGAGAAGTCCCTCAAGGCGCAGGGCCTGCGACTGGTGGTGCTGCCCGCCAGTTGCATCCAGTGCGGCTTCACCTTCAAGGACCGCAAGCGCCTCACCCGGCCGGGGGCCTGCCCGGAGTGCCGCTCCACGCGCATCGACCCGCCGGCCTTCCGCGTCACGAGCTGACCCGAGGCACGGGGCCCCGGAAAAGCGAAGCGGCGGGGCACCCTGAAGGCACCCCGCCGCTCGTGTCACTTCAGCGAAGCGTTTGGACGGCTCAGGCCGTCTTCACCGCCGCGTCCGCCTTCACCTCGGTGGTGCCGGCGACGCTCTGGATGCGCATGCCGTAGAAGCTGCGGTACACGAACACCGTCGACAGGACGAAGAACACCGCCGCGAGGACGGCCGTGAGCGCGCCCTGGCCGGAGGCCTTCAGCTCCACCGACAGCTCCACCGCCAGCAGGCCGAAGAGGGTGGTGAACTTGATGACCGGGTTGAGCGCCACGGAGGACGTGTCCTTGAACGGGTCGCCGACGGTGTCGCCGACGACGCAGGCCGCGTGCAGCTCCGTGCCCTTGGCCTTCAGCTCCGTCTCCACCAGCTTCTTCGCGTTGTCCCAGGCGCCGCCCGCGTTCGCCATGAAGACGGCCTGGTACAGGCCGAAGATGGCGATGGAGATGAGGTAGCCGACGAAGAAGTACGGCTCGAGGCAGGCGAAGGCGAGCGTGCTGAAGAACACCACGAGGAAGATGTTGATCATGCCCTTCTGCGCGTACTGCGTGCAGATTTCCACGACCTTCTTCGAGTCGCTCACGCTGGCCTTCTCCACGCCCTCCAGGCGGATGTTGGCCTTGATGAACTCCACCGCGCGGTAGGCGCCGGTGGACACGGCCTGCATGGACGCGCCGGAGAACCAGTAGATGATGGCGCCGCCGGTGATGAGGCCGAGGAGGAACGGGGCGTGGAGCAGCGACAGGAACTGCGCCTTGTCCACGTTGAGCACCTGCTCGCCGCCCGGGCCGGTGGTGATGCCGACGAGGAGCACGATGATGGAGAAAATCATCGTCGTGGCGCCCACCACCGCGGTGCCGATGAGCACCGGCTTCGCCGTGGCCTTGAAGGTGTTGCCCGCGCCGTCGTTCTCCTCCAGGTACTCCTTGCCCTTCTCGAAGTCGGGCACGAAGCCGAAGTCGCGCTTCACCTCGTCCTTCACGTTGGGGACGTTCTCGATGAGGGACAGCTCGTAGACGCTCTGCGCGTTGTCCGTCACCGGGCCGTACGAGTCGACGGCAATCGTCACCGGGCCCATGCCGAGGAAGCCGAAGGCCACGAGGCCGAAGGCGAACACCGGCGCGGCAATCATCAGCTGGCCCACGCCCTGGCCCGCCTCGCCCGCGCCGCTGAACCAGAACGCCAGGCCCATGAGGCCGGCGATGATGAGGCCCATCCAGTAGGCGGAGAAGTTACCCGCCACGAGGCCGGAGATGACGTTGAGGGACGCGCCACCCTCGCGGCTCGCCGTGACGACTTCACGCACGTGGCGGCTCTCGGTGGAGGTGAAGACCTTGATGGCCTCGGGGATGATGGCGCCGGCCAGGGTGCCGCAGGTGATGATGGCCGACAGCTTCCACCACAGCGTGCTGTCGCCGCCGAGGTTGGGGATGAGCAGGTAGCTGACCAGGAAGGTCAGGCCCACGGAGATGATGGAGGTCACCCACACCAGCGCGGTGAGCGGGTGCTCGAAGTTCATGTGGTCCGCGTTCTTGTACTTGCCACCCTGATACAGGTTGTTCAGGCCGTAGGCCGCCAGCGACGCGAGCACCATCACGATGCGCATCATGAAAATCCACACGAGCAGCTCGATGCGGTAGGGCACCTCGACGGCCAGCAGGATGAAGGTGATGAGCGCCACGCCCGTCACGCCGTAGGTCTCGAAGCCGTCCGCGGAGGGGCCCACGCTGTCGCCCGCGTTGTCGCCGGTGCAGTCCGCGATGACGCCCGGGTTGCGCGCGTCGTCCTCCTTGATGCGGAACACAATCTTCATCAGGTCGGAGCCGATGTCGGCAATCTTGGTGAAGATGCCGCCGGCGATGCGCAGCGCGGACGCGCCGAGCGACTCACCGATGGCGAAGCCGATGAAGCAGGGGCCCGCGAAGTCCGCCGGGATGAAGAGGAGGATTGCCAGCATCAGCAGCAGCTCGGTGCTGATGAGCACCATGCCGATGGACATACCGGCCTGCAGCGGAATGGCGTAGGTGGGGTAGGGCTTGCCACGCAAGCTGGCGAAGGCGGTGCGGCTGTTGGCGAAGGTGTTGACGCGGATGCCGAACCAGGCCACGCCGCAGGAGCCGGCGATGCCGACGAGGCTGGCCACCAGGATGATGACGACGCGGCCGGCGTCCATGTGCCGCAGGAAGCCGAAGTAGCCGACCATCACCACCGCGATGAGCGCCCAGAGGACGCCGATGAACTTGAGCTGGGTGATGAGGTACGTCTTGCACGTCTCATAGATGAGCTCGGAGATGTCGAGCATCGCCTTGTGGACGGGCATCTTCTGCAGGCTGGCGTACTGGAGGAAGCCGAACACCAGGCCAACGACGCAGACGGCGATGCCGGACAGCAACAACTGCTGGCCGTTGAGACCACCGATGAAGGTGACTTCGCTGAAGTTGGGGAGGACGAGGTCCGCCTCGCTGGCGTGGGCGGCGCTGGCTACAAGGACCGTCAGAAGCCCGAGGACTTTCGTGGCTGTACCGGTGACGCACTTCCGGAGTGCGTCCATCCGTGAAACGGTGGGTGTCATAGGGGTGCAACTCCTCACAGAGTCTCAAGTCCAGACGCGCGGCTGGAAGCTCCGCGAGTCGCGGGAAACAGGGAGTGGTGTCGAGGGGTTGGCCGCCTGCGAGCGGGGACGCCGCGCGCCTGCGCTTCAGCACAGCCTCGCCCTTCACGGCGCGAGTGACACGCCCTGAAGGCGAACCCGCGAATAACATGGACGAGACTGCAAAGTCGAATTCCCGGGGGCCCGCATGCACTCAAACGGCCCGACTTCCCTGGGAATACGGGGTTCCAACCACCCCAGGAGTCACCCGCGCCTCTTTACTCAGGGTCTCAGGCGGAGGAGGAAGCCGTCCTGGGGCCGCGGGTACGAAGTTCCCTCGGGGAGAGCGCGCGCGAGGGCGCCGGCCACGAGGGTGTGCCCGGCCGGGTCCACCGAGACGGTGCGTGCGAGGGCAGCGCCGGGGTGCGTGAAGCCTCGAACCCAGAGTGAAGTCCCGTCCTCCGGCAGCAGCCGGGCCACGTAGAGTCCACTGGGAGTGCGGCTCCGCCCGGGGGCCAGGTTCAGCGCGCCGTCATGCGTGCCGGCCACGGTGAGCTGTCCGGACTCGTCGGTGGCCATGGCGCTGGTGGTGGCGTCGAAGGAGCGGGCCCAGCGCTCCTGGCCGCCCGCGTTGAAGGCGGCGAGGAAGCCCTGGTAGCCGCCGGCCGTGTGAGGCTTTCCGTGGAAGTAGAAGCGCCCGGTGAAGTTGCCGCCGACGAAGACGCGGTCCGGCCCCACGGCCACCGCGTGGGCCATGCCCTCCGCGCCGCGCAAATCCCGGCTCCACGCATGCTGGCCGTCGGCGGACAGCTTGAGGACGAAGGGCGTGCGCTGCCTCACGGTGACGAAGGTGGAGCCGCCGAAGGACACCCTGCCCGCGTAGCCGCCCGCGACGTGGATGCTGCCGAAGAGGTCCACGGCCACGCTCCGCGCCGTCACCAGCCCCTCGTGTCCGGCGCTCCAGGCGCGGCTCCAGCGCGTGCCGCCGTTGGCGTCCAGGCGCACCGCGAAGGCGGCCCGGCCGTGGCCCGCCTCGCGCGTGGCGTCTCCGAAGTCGCGGTGCCCGGTGAAGTCTCCCACCAGCACCACGCCGTCCTCGCCATCCGCCGTCAGGGCCTGCACGGCGAGCACGCCGTCGCCGCTGAAGCCTCTCACCCGCTCCAGGGCGCCCTCGCGTGACAGCCGCGCCACGAAGGGGCCCTCCGGCAATCGTTGCCCGCCGAGCTGGAAGCCGGCCGAGGTGCCCCCCAGCCACGCATGGCCTTCACGGTCCACGGCGAGCCCGCCCACCCGCGCGCGTGCCGCGCCCTCGCGAGGCACCAGGCCATGGGCCCAGCGCAGGACACCGTCCGGCGAGAAGCGCGCCACCAGCAGGTGGGGCGTCGTGGAGACATGGTTGAAGGGCAGGGGGCCTCCCCCGACATCCAAAGGCTCCCGGTACGTCGCCGCGACGAGGACGTCCCCGTCGGGGGCCACCACGGTGTGCGGCGGCTCGCTGTCCCCGAGCACCAGCGGCCGCGTCCACGCAATGACTCCCTCGCCCTCGCCACCGACCGACCCCGCTACCTCGAGACCCTGGGCACGCGGTGACGCAAGCGCCTTCTCCCCGCACCCCACGAGGAGAAGTCCTGTTGCGCACACCCCGAATGTCCACCGCCGCCACCCCATCACCGCCCCGGCCTCTCCCCCACCCCTGCCCGACAGCCCCCTGCCCTTCAACCGTGGCGTCTCCAGTGCAAGGGTATTGCCAGCATGTGTCGCGGCGCGGCTTCCCTCTGAAAGCGCGGGGCCCCCTGCTCCCGAGGACAGGGCGGGTGTCTGGATTGCTGAAAAAACTCCCTGTCCGCCGGAGAACGGCGGGGAAAAAGCGACGGACTCCCCCGCCAGCAGGGCAGGCGGGAAGCGCACGGCGGGCAGCCGTGGCCCACGCGCCCCACGTGTCCGGGCGCGGACACTGTGCTCCTCCACTGTAGGGCGGCGGTGGTGCATGTGGCCGGGTTGCCCTTGCTATGGGGTTGCCGCTACGGGCCGCGTGGCGGGCGCGTAAAGCGTTGCATGGTTTGTCACGCTTGCGTTCATGCAATCACTTGCGGGGATGTGACGCATGCGCCGTGACGCGGCACTGGCAGAGATTTGACGCAACTGAGTCAGCATGTGTCTGCCCATTGAGGCACCTTGCGCTCCGTCGAATCCGGGGTCCCCCGGTTTCGATGGTCCTCCCCTGAAGGCGTTCCTTGCAACTCGGTCCCGCAGCGCGGGGAGGAGTCGTTTTGCCAACGCATCACGGGCGGCGAGTGGCGTGTCAACCCGGTGCAACACCTGAGGAGTCGTCCATGAAGATGATGAAGATGGTGATGTCCGCCGCCGTCGTGGCGGTCTCGGTTGTCGGTTGCGGTGGTCAGTCCTCCGCGGGTACCCCGGAGCTGCAGTCGGCGGAGCAGCGCGTGGGAGCCAACGGTGAGGTGTACGGCTCCGACACCCTGAAGGGCGCCATCAGCAACGCCATCACCGCGTCCGGTGCCTTCCTCATCTACGAGGGCAAGGGCTCTGGCGTGGGCGAGGGCTGTATCCGCGCTGGCTCCACCGGCTTCTGCGCTCCGAAGCAGCAGGCGCTCGCGCCCATGTCGCGCGACCTGCGGACCCCCTGCCAGACGGGTGAGAAGAGCAACGTCATCGCGCTGGACGCGGTGAACGTGTTCGTCAAGTCCACCAACACCTTCGGCAACATCACCATCGCGCAGGCGAAGAAGCTGTTCTGCGGTGATGCCAACGGAGTGCAGGGCACGACCTACCCCACGGGCTGCCTCTCGACCTGGGGTGACCTCAACGGCAACGCCGCCGACACCCGTCCCTTGAAGATCTACCGCCGCGACGACCTGTCCGGCACGACGGACACCTTCAAGTCGCTGGTCGGCTGCCAGACCGCCGTCACGGACAAGTACGCGTTCTGCTCCAACGTGCTGGAGGTCAAGGACGAGACGACCACCTACTCGCCGACCTGCGCCGCCACCGACAGCGCCACCACCTGCATCGGCAAGCTGACCGCCGCCAGCGGAGATGCCATCGGCTACGCGGGTGACTCCGGCCTCTACTCGGACGCGAACAAGGCCAACAAGAAGACCACGGTGAACGGCATCGTCTCGGACGCGACCAACATCCGGAAGATTCTCCAGACGCCGGTGCCCTCCGACGCCTACCCGCTGTCCCGCAAGCTGTTCCTGAACGAGAACGCCGCCGCCACGCACCCGCGTGACCCCGAGGAGGACGTGCTCTACGCCTGGATCTACGGCTCCGGCAAGACGCAGTTCGAGAACATCCTCAAGGCCCAGGGCTTCATCGCCTGCGACCCGAACAACCCGCTGAAGTGCGGCGGCGCTCTCAACGACGGCCGCGGCGCCGGCGTCTGCAAGTAATCACCACTGCTGCAATCCCAGACACCTGACGGAAGCGGGCCAGGAGGGCATCCCCTCCTGGCCTGTCTGTCGTGGAGCCTGGGCTTCCCGCCGTCCACCCCGGAGAAACACCCATGCGTCTCGCGACCCGCTCCCTGCTCCGGACGTCCCTGCTCGTGGCGTCCACCACCTTCCTCAGCAGCACCGCCTTCGCCGAGGACCCGGCTCCTCAGGCCCGCTCCAATCCCCATCCCTGGGTCTGCCGCCAGCCGGCCGGCGTTGTCGGGACGGTGGAGGAGATTGCCCTCGCCCCGGATTCGGACCCCGTGGGCATCACCGTGGGGCCGGACCTGAAGGTCTGGTTCACCATGGCCGCCGGCAACAAGATTGGCCGCCTGACCCGGAATGGCCAGCTGACCGAGTTCCCGCTGCCCACCCCCGGCGCCTCGCCGCAGCAGATTACCTCCGCGCTCGACGGCAACCTCTGGTTCACCGAGCTGTCCACGGACAGCATCGGCCGCATCACCCCCTCGGGTGTCATCACCGAGTTCCCGCTGCCCCAGGCAGGCTCCGCGCCGTTCGGCATCACCGCGGGCCTGGACGGCAACGTCTGGTTCACCGAGGTGAATGGCAACCGCATCGGCCGCATCACCCCGGACGGCGTCATCACCGAGTTCCCCGTGCCGACGGCGCTGGCCCAGCCGCGCGCCATCACGCTCGGCGTGGACGGCAACATCTGGTTCGCGGAGCTGCGTGGCAACAAGGTGGGCCGCATCACCCCGGACGGCGTGGTGACGGAGTTCGACATCCCCACCGCCTCCAGCGCCCCGAGCGCCATCACCCCGGGCCTGGACGGCGCGATGTGGTTCACCGAGCAGCGCGGCAACAAGATGGGCCGCATCACCCCGGACGGCGTGGTGACGGAGTTTGCCATCCCCACCGCGTCCAGCGCCCCCGCGGCCATCTCCATCGGGCCTGATGGCAACCTGTGGTTCGCCGAGCAGGGCGCCAACCAGATTGGCACCCTCACGTACTCGGGCACCTTCACCGAGTTCGCCATCCCCACGCTGTCCAGCCGTCCCGCCGGCATCTCCTTTGGACCGGCCGGATTCTTCTGCCTGGATGGCAATGTCTGGTTCACGGAGCGGGCCGGCAACAAGGTCGGCAAGCTTCGCGTCATCTCGACGCCCTGAGGCGTCACCGTATATTGACATGTAGATGCGGTGTTCACGGCCCTGGCTGCGCAATGCGTCGCACCAGGGCCGTGACGTTCCTGATTCAATTGCTTTCGCCACCGGGTGACGGATTTGTATGTCTTGTCACGGAGGGGTGAAAACTTCGTTGCTTCCGGCCTTGGTGTCTTGTTTTGCCATGACAAAACAGACTCCTGGGGTAGGGTGCCGCGCCATCAGCGACAGCAATCAGGAGGCGCTGGCCATGAAGATGGCGCGCGGTCTGCTCGTCCCACGTCAGTCATTGAGTGTCGTAGTTCTGGCCGTTTCGCTGCTGGCGGGATGTAGTGATGATCCCGAGCCCACACCGCAGCCCGCGCCACCCTCATGCAAGGAGACTCGCTCGAACGAGCGCATCCCCATCCTGCCGGCGGCCCCGCGGCAGGCCTACCAGGAGACCTTCGCGAGCCTGTCCGCCCGGGTGAACAGCGAGTGTGGCTCGTGCCACCAGGCGCCCAACAACCTGGGCAATCTTTCCTATACGGCCACCCGGGATGACCTGAAGGACAAGGGGCCGCGCATGCTGGTGCGCATCCAGCGGGGCGAGATGCCGCCGGTGGCCTCGGCGGACCAGCTCAAGAAGGCCGTGGAGCTGGGCGTGCAGCTCTCCGCGTGGCTGGAGCAGGGCAGCCCCGAGGGCAGCTTCACGGTGAATGGGAGCCAGGGCGTCACGGTGGAGGACCCCATCGCCAGCGCGGTGGCCAGCGCGATGACCGACCTGGGCAACTGCACCCCGGCCGAGGACAAACTCGGGAGCGACCCGGACAAGGACGCCTGGTTCGAGGGCCTGACGGAGCTGCCGCGCTTCCTGTCCGAGACGGACACCGACATCACCACCTTCGACGCCGAGAAGCTGGCCCGCCACGGCACCTTCGCCTTCGCGCCGACCTACCCGCTCTTCTCGGACCACGCCAAGAAGCTGCGGCTGGTGCACGTGCCCCAGGGGAAGTCCATCCAGTACGACCCGGCCACGAAGAAGTTCACGGTTCCGCCCAACACCCGCTTCTACAAGACGTTCTTCAAGGACGTGAAGGGCACCGACGGCGTGGTGCGCTACCGGAAGATAGAGACGCGCCTCATCGTCACGCGTGCGCGGTGGCAGGACGCCGTCTTCGGCACCTACGTCTGGAACGAGGAGGGGACGGTGGCGGAGCTCCACCGGGAGACCTACCGCGACGGCAGCACCTTCGCGGACCGCGTCCTCACCTACAAGACGGACGAGAGCACCGGCACCACGCGCAACTACGCCATTCCCGCCCGGCACCGCTGCGTCAACTGCCACACCGGCTCGGAGGGGCAGAACTTCGTCCTGGGCTTCACCCCGCTGCAGCTCAACCGCCGCGCCGCGGGCGAGGGAGGCGTGGTCCCGGCCGCCACCATCCTGGAGGAGGAGCTGTCCCAGGTGGACCGGCTCATCAAGTACGGCGTCATCACCGGCCTGGGCTCGGCGGCGGACCTGCCGAAGCTGGAGACCTCCGCCGAGGGCCGCTCGCCTGGCAGCAAGGAGGAGCTGGAGCTGCAGGGGTACTTCATCGGGAACTGCGCGCAGTGCCACAACCCCAAGGGCTTCGCCGTCCAGAGCAACCAGGCGCTGGCGTTCCTGGACCTCTCGGCGGGCGGCATCCTCTTCGGGTGGAAGCCCTTCAACGTCCTGGAGACCAACGGACGGCGCCGGTACGTGGCGGAGGTGGAGGACTTCGGCGTGGACCTCGGGCGTACCTATCCCGTCAGCACGCTCTATGAGCGCGTGGCCCGAGACACCAACGAGCGCAACATCCACATGCCCCTCAACGTTCCGGGCAAGGACTGCCGTGCGTCGCTGCTGGTGGCTCGCTGGATTGCCACGCTGGACTGGCCCAAGGCCGATGAAGGGCTGACGGCCGAGGAGAAGGCCGCCGCGAAGAAGAAGCGGCTGCGGCTGGCGAACGGCGCCGTGGCCAATGACTGCGATACCCGGGCGGACGTGCGTTGGGTGGGCGAGGACTTCACCGACAAGCTCCCCTATTCGCCGCGGAACCCCGGCTGGAAGGAGCACATCGGCAAGGGGGCCTGGGAGTACCTGACGCGCTACCCCATCACCGAGGCGCATGTGCAGCTCGCCAAGAAGCGCTTCCCCACCAACTGGTGGGACCTGAAGCCGGGCGTCTGCACCTTCCCGACCGCCACCGCGCCCACTTCCGTTGAGTCGTGGATGACGGACCGGCGCGGCGTGCCGAAGCGTCCCTGGGGCGAGCTCTACTACACCACCGCGGGCGCCAACGTGTTCCAGGGCATCTGCGCCAACTGCCACGGCCGCGCGGGAGACGGACAGAGCGGCGCGGCGAAGGCGCTGGTGGCGTGGCAGGGCGCGCGCGTCGCCAACCTCGTCAGCCCGCAGTATGGCCTGTTCGGCCGCGGCGCCTCGGGCGAGAGCCACCTGGCGCCCTTCGAGGCGGCGTATGGGCTCAATGGCGCCGCCCGGTACCTGGTGTGGATGGCGGATGGTGGCACCAACGTGCCGCTGACCGAGGAGTTCATGCAGGCCTGGGTGAAGTACGGAGAGGTGGACATCGACTTCTCCAACGACACCAAGGACTGGGAGGAATGGGGCGCGAACATGCTGGGCGCGGCGAGCGGCGCCTGCGACCTCATCCGGCGCGGCGTGTTCGCCACGGCGGTGCCTCCGAGCGGAAACATCCGGGCCATTGGCGGGACGACGCTGTGGACGGAGATCTGCACGCTGGACAATCCGCTGACCGATGCGATTCGCAGCGGCACCGACGCGGCGGCCGTGTCCGAGTGGCTCAAGCGCGCCCAGTTCAACGCGGGCGTGATGGCCTTCATCTATCTGCGGGACGAGCTCTCGCAGGGGCGCGTCGCTCCGCTCCGGAGTGAGTGCGACAGGCGTTGAGCCGGCGGGGGCGGCCCGCACTGCTGGCCGCCCCGTTTCGCTTCAGGAAAACCACCACACAGAGCCTTCCTGGGAGGGGAGCGCAGCATCATGAGAAATGTCTTGAGAGGATTCTTCCTCGCCGTCGGCCTCTGTCTCGCGGCGGGTAGCGTCGGGTGCGGCGACGAATGCGTGGACGCGTTCGACTGCCGGAGTGACGAGGGCCAGCCGCCGGAAGGGCAGCAGTGGGCCTGTCGTGATGAGAAGTGCGAGCTCGTGCCGCAGTCCTCCGGTGGCAGGGATGCGGGGACGGACAGCGGTGTGCCTGACGCGGGTGACAGTGGCGTGCCCGATGCGGGCGACAGCGGCGTGCCTGACGCAGGTGACAGCGGCGTGCCGGACGCGGGTGACAGCGGCGTGCCGGACGCGGGTGACAGCGGCGTGCCCGACGCGGGTCCCCCCGAGGACCCCTGCACGGCGACGACGGCCTGTGTCCGCTTCGTCAACGTGCTCTACGAGGGCAGCTCCACCGACCCGCAGACCGAGTGGACGCCGGACCGCTACAAGATGGACGCCTATCTGGGCGGCACCCAGAAGCTCTTCTCGGGCGTGGAGCCCGGCGACAAGGGCGTGTCTGACTATGTGCGGGTGGCCGCCGGCACGGACCTGAGCTTCGCCATCCGCACCGCCGGCACGGAGGCCTCGAGCGCGGCCCTGGCGACGGTGAGCGGTGTGTCCCTGGCCGCGGGCGAGCGCCTGACGCTGGTCGGCATCGGCCTCCTGTTCCGTCAGGGAACGACGCGCTTCGACCGGCCCCAGCTCCTCGCCCTGAAGGAGCAGTTCGGTACGGTGGCCGCCAACCAGGTCCGGCTGCGCCATGTCACGGGGGACTACCTCGTCTCCGCGCGCCGCGCGCGCCGGCTCGCGGCCGGCTCGGACGCCCCGTTCTCCACCGTCTCGCCCTTCTCCGCCGACAACACGCCGGAGGGCACCGCAGGTCAGCCCATTCCCGCGGACACCCGCCAGCTCGTGCTCTCGGGCTCGAGCGAGGCTGACGTCATCCTGCCCTCGGTGAGCGGCACCGCCAGCTTCACGCTGCCCGCGCAGACGCTGAAGGCGGGGACCGCCTACTTCGCCATCACCTACGGAGATGACCGGCGCAGCTCGGACGACCCGGGCTCTACCTCGTTGATGCTGGTCCCCTCGGGGAAGAACGGCGGCGCGCGCATCAAGCGCGACCCCATCCTCTACTTCCTCCACGGCTTGTCGGGCGGGGAGCAGCTCCGGGTCTTCAACAAGAACGACTCGAACAACATCCCCGTGGCCGTGGACCTCGCCTTCAAGGCCGACCCGGCGGTGGGTGACCTGCCTGCGTCCACGACGGGGTATCCGTTGAAGTTCACCCTGAACAGCGATGTCGCCACCACCGTCCTGGATGACGTGCAGACCGGACCGCTCCTGGCGGGCCGGCGCTACCTGGTGGTCATCAGCGGCCGTGCGGAGCAGACGGGCGCCCTGGGACCGCGCGCCTTCACCTTCCAGGACATCTTCGCGCCCTCGGCCCAGGACGCTCGCATCCGCGTGGTGAACGCGAGCCCCAACTCGCCGGCCACGGGCGTGTCCTTCGGCTACTTCGACGTCCAGGGTGACGGCACGCGCGGGAGCACCTTCACCAGCGTCGTCAGCGACGTGGCGTATGGAAGCATCGGCGGCCCCGCCGAGGGGGTGCCCTTCACTCCGGCGACCGGCACGGATACGAGCGGCAACACCTATTCCTTCTTCGGAGTGCGCGGCACGTCGAGCCGCTCCGTGACGGTGGGCACGGCGGTCAGCCGGCCGCACATCGTCGTGCTACTGGGAGACTGGGAGCAGGCCGAGGGCCTCACGTTCCGCGCGGCCAACGTGCGCACGCCGTCGTGGACCATGCTGGCGCCGTCGGGGAGTGACTTCTTCGCGCCGTGATTCCGTCTCCGGCCCGGGCCTTCTCCAGGGGCCTGGGTGCACCACGAGAGCTGCTGACCCGGGCCTGCCTTCAGGGGCCCGGGTGAGCCTCGGGAGTCGCTGACGCCGCCGTGGCTCGCCAGCCACACGGGCCCGTAAGGGCGTGGGCGCGGGGCCACGGCGCGCGGCGGCGCGCAAAAACACAGACGCCCGCCTGGGCCTTCGTGGCTCGGTGCGGGCGTCGTGGACTTCAGCGGTGATTCAGGTCTCAGTTCACCTTGACCTGAATCTCCTTGAGGGTCTGGTCGCCGCGCATCACCGCCACCGTCCAGTTGCCCGGCTTGTTGAGGCGCACGCCGGTCCACTGACGGGCGCGCCAGCCCTCGCCCTTCACCTTCACGTCCTTCGTCTCGCGCACGACGTTGCCCTGCTTCGTCTGCACCATGATGTCCTCGATGGAGTCACCCTGGGGCACGAGGTAGGCCTGCCACAGCATCACGGTGGTGCCGGCCTTGAGGCCGTCGGCGCCGACCTCGGCGGTGCACTCGAACTTGTTCGGACCGTCCTTGGCCACCTCGGTGCACAGCTTGGCCTCGACCAGCACCGGACCCTGACCCTGGCCCTTGTAGAAGTAGTTCCACGTGTCGCGAACCGCGTCCGCGCTCGGCACCTTCGCGGGCTCCTTGGCCGGAGCCTCGGCGGCGTCCTGCGCCATGGCCAGCGACGACATCCCCAGCACCGCGCACACCACGCTCCGCGTCAGCATCTTCTTCATGATTCGGGGTCCCCTCGTTTTGTTGGTGAAGGCCAGCCCCCAGGGCCCGCCTTGCTGGCCAACTGTCTAGCACGGAACGGGCCAGGTCTGCCCAAGGCCTCACCCGAAGAGGAAGAAGGCCAGTGTCACCAAAGGCAGGTAGGTCAGGAACGCCACCAGGAGGAAGCCGAGGATGTCCTTGAACTCCAGGCGCGCCACGCCGAGCAACGGCAGGGCCCAGAAGGGCTGGATGAGGTCGGTGGCCATGTCACCCCAGGCGTACGCGAGCACCACCTTCTCCGGCGCGACGCCCAGCGTCTTCGCGGCGTCGAGGAGGTAGGGCGCTTCGATGGCCCACTTGGAGCCGCCGGAGGGGACGAAGTAGTTCACCACGCCGCTGTAGAGATAGACGATGGCGGGGAACGTCTCCTTCGTGGAGAGCGAGACGAAGAGCTCGCCGATGCGGTCCGTCAGGCCGGTGACCTTGAAGATGCCGTAGATGCCGGCGTACAGGGGGAATTGGAGGACGATGCCGTGCAGCACGCCGGCGGCCTCCTCGCTGGCCTTGAGCAGCCGCGCGGGCGTGCCGTGCAGCAGCACCGCCGTCACGAGGAAGGTGAAGTTGACCACGTTGAGGTTGAGCGCGCGCCAGCCTCCGTTCATCCACAGGTGGCGTCCCAGCCACAACAGGCCCAGGCCGCCGAAGATGAGGTTGAGCAGGCGCGAGTGGTCCATCCAGAGAGCGGGGCTCTTCTCCGCGGGGCGCTCGGGCGGGACGAAGTCCGCGAGCTTCTCCAGCACGGCGGGGTCCACGCGCACCGTGTTCTCGGGCTTGGGGTGCAGGGCCCAGGCGAGCAGCGTCAGGCCGGCGACGACGACGACGGTGAGGCCGACGTTGAAGGGGGAGAAGAGCGTCCGGTCGATGGGGAGCACGCCGATGCTCTTCTCCAGGAAGTGGCCGGGCGTGGCGACGAGCAGCGGCGCGGAGGCGGACAGGCCCGCGTGCCACGTGGCGCCGAGGCCGAAGTACGCGCACGCGACGAGCAGCCGGTAGTCCACGTCCGGCCGGCGGCGCACCATGAAGCGCACCAGCATGGCGCTGGCGACGAGGGACAGGCCCCAGTTGATGTACGCGAGGCCCATGGAGACGAAGGCCATCAGCGTCACCGCGCCGCGCGGAGACTTCGCGAGCCCGGCTACGCGCTCGAGCAGCGCGCGTACCGGGCGGGTGAGGGCGAGCAGGTAGCCGGTGAACATCACCAGCGCCATCTGCATGGAGAAGGTGAGCAACTCCCAGAAGCCGCTGCCCCACGCGTCGAGGACCTTGGGCGGCGCCGCGCCCGCCCAGCCCATGGCGAGGCCCATGGTGAGCAGGCTGAGCAGCACGGCGATGGCGAAGGCGCTGGGCACGAAGCGCGCGGAGAAACGGCCGAGTCCTTCTGCGATGCGGACGAGGGTCTCCACGCGGCGGACGCTCCTGTGCGGTACCGGCCCTGGAATGGGCAGGGGAGGGCAGTTCTACACTCGGGGGCTTCAGCCGCGAAGAATGGCGACGGGCCTGGCTCGGCGCTCAAGTCAGCTCATCCACGAGCAGGGCGAGGAAGCACGAGCCCACGTCGCCGTGGTCCTCGGGCCCCAGGCCTCTATCGTGGTCGAAGAGACGCAGCTCGCCGGTGACGGGGTGGAAGACGTAGAAACTCGCGAGCCCCACGTCGATGGGCGCGCACAGCTCGGGCGAGTAGTCGAAGACCAGCATGGGCTCGGGGACGCCCGCGTCTGGGGAGGAAGAAGCGCTCCGGAAGCAGGGCTCGAACCTGCGTCCAGCCGGAAATCGAGCCGGCCGCTCTACCACTGAGCTATTCCGGAGCCTTCACATGGTGACGCGCGCGGGCGGGCCGGTCAATCCCTCGGCTTGAGCGGCTTGCCGGAGAACCACCCCGCCTTCCTGAGCGCCAGGGCCAGCTCGGGGTGCGCAACAGTCACTCCGTGCACCAGCTCCGGCGTCAGCGTGAAGGGGACTGCGTGGCGCATCCTGGGCGGCGTCGTCCAGCCCTTCGCCGCCGGGTCCACGCCGTGCTTCCGGCAGGCACGCTCCACGTCGGCGCGCGTGCACGTCGCGTGGCCGGTGAGCACCTCCCACGGTGCCGGTAGCTCGGCCCAGACGGCCGTGTCGGGCTCGAGCGAGCCTCCGGACTCGCGATGCCAGAAGGCGACGTCCGCGGCCATCAGTCGCATGACCTTGCCCAGGCAGAAGGTGTCCACCATCTCCTCCATGCCGAGCACGTGGGCGAGGCCCAGCCAGCCCTGACGGGCCGCGTTCCAGGCCCCGGCCGAGGCATTCCAGGTGCTCGAGTCGTCGCCGCGCTTCACAATCATCGTCTCGCGGTTGAAGTGACTCTTCTCCCACGTCACCCGCAGCAGGTCCGCGATGTCGTGGAGGACGGACAGCCAGGTGGCGAAGAGCGCCAGCTTGTCCGCGTCGTGAAGGTGCCTGACGACAAGAATGTCCGGCATCACGTGGGCAATGGCTCGCCACCCCTCCGCGCGGGGCTGCTGCTTGAAGCGCTTCAGGAGCATCTCGCCAATCTCGTCGAAGGCGCGGTCCTGGCTCGTGTTGGTGAAGACGCTCCGGCGGTTCCGCCGCGCGGTGAAGTACGCGATGAAGCACGCGGCGTCGCGCGAGGCCGAGAAATCCGCCCAGGAAATCTTCGTGGCCAGGCTCGACTTGGAGATGCGCGTGGCCTCGTACTTGCGCTGCTCGAAGCGGTACGTCTCCAGCTTCCGCTCGAAGCGCGCCAGGAAGCGGAAGAGCTTGTTGTAGCGCCGCCGCGAGAGCTCCAGCCCGGCGCGCTTGCGGGCCTCGCGGGTGAGCCGGTCACTCTTGAAGTCGCTCTTCGTGAGCTCCTTGCGGATTTCACCTCCGAGGTGCTGCACGAAGGCGCTCACCTTGTCCACGTCGGCGCAGTCCTCGTCCGAGAGGGGCACGGCTGTGGTGAACAACTCCACGGCCTTGCGCGCCTGGCGGGCGGGAGGAACGGGGCGCTGGAAGTCCCGCGCCATGGAGGTGAACTGGAGCACGTCCTGCTTCAGCGAACCCCGTGTTGCCTTTTGCAGGACGTCCAGCTCCGCCGGGGACAGCTCCGGGCCGAGCTCGGCGAGGACGAGCTCCGCGACATCTTCCGGGCGCAGACGCCTCTGGAGGGAGTCGTACAGGGCTCGCAGTGTCGAGGACATGGGGCCCACTGTAGCCCTGTTCCCCGAGCCGGTGAGCAGCGGTGTGGAGCGAGCGCCGCTCACACCGCCGCCGTACGCCGCGCCGCCGTGATGCTCAGCGCCCGCTGCCTCCGTAGGCGCGCACCTGCGAGTCCAGTTGCTGCCACTTCGCCTGCGACTGGCGCTGCTGTTGGAGCAGGGATTCCACCTCCTGCTGCTGCTGTGCGGCCTCGCTCCGCGCCTTCGACAGCGCGTTGTCGAAGTCCTCGGCCTTGAGCTTCTCGGCCCGGGTGTCTCCGCTGTTGACGAGCGCCTGGTACTCCGTCCTCGACAACTCCGCGTCCGCCACCGCCAGCTCGCGGGTGCGCATCTTCTCCATGGCCTCCCGCGTCTTCACCACCTGCTTGCGGTAGTCGAGCTCAGCCAGGGCCGCCTGGTGCTCCAGCTCCGCCGCCTGCTGCCCCTGCTGCGCCTGGGCAACGCCCTTGTTCTGGCCCATGTTGCTCGCGGCCGCCACCGCTGCCTTCTCCGCGTCCACGCGGGTCTTCGCGGCCTTCTCGTTCTTCTCCGCCACGCTCAGCTCGCGCTTCGCGTCCTCCAGCGACACCCTGGCGCGCGTCGTCTCGTCCTGTGCCTTGTTTTGCGTGAGCCGTGCCACGTGCACCGGCTCCATCTGCTCCGGAGGGACGCGTGCCAACCAGGATTCATCCACCTTCGTGTTGGCACGTCCCGAGCTGCATCCTCCCAGCAGCAGTGTCGCCCCCAGCAGTCCCGCGAGGACCCGATGCCCACCCGCTTGGACCATGTCTTCCTCCCATGCCGTGTGTCCTGTTTCACGGTAGGCATGTGATGGACGCCGGACACCACCTCGCGAGCTCGCACGCTCGTGGGCACCGTGCGCCCGCAGGCCCGCTCCCGTGTGTCCCCGCATGCGCGGCCAGCCGCTCGCTCACACGCGCGCTTCGTGCAGCGGCTGCGCGGCCAGCACCGGCAGCGAGACGTGGAACGTGGAGCCGTGCCCCAGCTCGCTCTCCATCCAGATGTGGCCGCCGTGCCGCTCGACGATGTCGCGGCAGATGTAGAGCCCCAGCCCCAGGCCTCCGAAGCCAGACACCGGCGCGTTGCGCGCGCGGAAGAAGCGCTCGAAGAGGTGCGCCTGCTCCTCCTTCGGAATCCCGATGCCGGAGTCCGCCACCGTGATGACGGCAGCGCCTCCGGCGTGCGTGAGCGACACGCGCACCTCGCCGCCCGTCGGGCTGTACTTCAGCGCGTTCTCCAGCAGGTTCGTCAGCACCTGCGCCAGCCGGCCCCGGTCGCCCAGGACGCGTACGTCCTCGTCGGGGGCGTCATACGTGAGCACATGGGGCTCGCTGACCGTGAGGAAGTCGGAGAACACCTCGCGCACCAGCTCCGGCAGGGACATGGGCATGCGCTGCAGCTCCATCCGCCCCGCGCCCACGCAGGAGGCGTCCAGCAGGTCGTTCACCAGCGCCGACAGCCGGCGCACCTGGCCCAGCGCCTTGTCCACGCGCTGGGGCGTGACGGGCTGGTCCGCCTCCAGGGCTTGCTTCAACATCTGGAGGTTGAGGCGCAGCGGCGTCAGCGGCGTCTTCAGCTCGTGCGAGGCGATGGAGAGGAAGTCGTCGCGCACCTGGATGGCCTCGTGCGCGTCTCGCAGCAGTTGCTCGCGCTCCTGCTCCGCTTGTACGCGCGGGGAGATGTCCCGGAAGCTCCAGACGCGGCCGGTGACGACGCCGCGCTGCCGCTGGGGCAGCGAATAACGCTCCATGATGCGCCCGTCGCGCAGCTCGATGACGTCGAAGCTCTCCGCATCCGGCGTGGAATACACCTCGCGCACGCGCGCCATGAAGGCGTCCGGGTCCTTCACCTTGGCACGCACTGAATCGAGGAGGGGGGCGTCCGGCGAGCCCACCCGCGTCCCGTCCAGCCCCCATATCTGGTGGAACCGCTTGTTGGACGCGAGCACGCGCCCATCGAGTGCCACCACCAGCAGCCCATCCGCCGTCGAGTCGAGCGTGGCCTCCAGCAGTGACACCGCCTGCTCCAGGTGCTCCTGCGTCCGGCGCTGCGCGGTGACGTCCACCATGATGCCGCGCAGCCGCCGGGGCCTGCCGTCCTCGCCGGGCAATACCGTGACGATGTCCCGCAGCCAGACGACACGCCCGTCCGCCGCGAGCATCCGGTACTCCAGCTCGTGGGGCAGGCACTGCTCCGCCGCCTCGCGGCAGTGGCTGGCCGCCCACTCCCGGTCGTCCGGATGCAGGTGCTTCAGCCAGAAGCCCTGCTCGTACCAGCACCGCACCGGATACCCGAGCAACCGCTCCGCCTGCCTGCTCACGAGCGTGAAGCAGAAGGAGGGGTCGGCCTCCCAGACGATGCCGTCGACGCTGTCGATGAGCGCCTCGTGCTCACGCCAGGCGCGCGACAGCTCCCGCGCCGTCTCCTGGAGGTCCGGGGCTCCAGCCGAAGGCGTGCTCGCCGGGTCTGGCTGGATGTCTGCCATCGCGCTCCTCCATGAACCAACATTTCATCGGTCCGGGGAACGCCGCAGGGCCCGGCTTCACGGGCGGCGCCCCGAGGCCCAGGCGGCCAGCGGGGCGCGTGCGCCCGTGCGCGTGCACCGCGCTACGGACACTCGTCGGTCAGCGTCAGGTCCTCCACCCACGTCCAGGCGGCGCCCTCCAGGCGGCGGAAGATGCGGAACGTCTCGTTGAGGTCGTCCACGCAGCTGCTGTAGGCGAGCTGCTCGCCCGCCTTCGTGAAGACGCGTGTGTTGGCCATGCAACCGTCCACCAGCGTCTTCAGCGACGCGTCGTCCATGTCCCCGCCCTGGGTGAGGCGCTGCTTCAGCGCCTCGGTCAGCTCCGCGGGCGGCGCGCCGGTGGCGGGCGTGAAGCCCGCGGGCACCTCCACGAAGAGGGTGCCCTTCGGCGTCTTCTTCTTGAGCTTCCCCACCACGGTGGACTTCGACAGCCACGCCATGGGGTGGCTGCCGCAGCCCTCCAGCTTCGGCACCGCCGGCTTCGTGGGCTTCTTCGCGAGTGCGAAGGAGGGGAGCGCCTCCGGCCCCTGGAGGAAGAAGAAGGAGTGGCCCTGCGCGCCCTTCCAGTCGCGCTCCAGCTTCAGGAAGGTGGCGGCGGCGAGCCGGGGCTGCGTCACCTTGCCGGTGGGAAAGAGGGCGGCGGCGCCAGGCACCGCGTGGAGCTTTCCGTCCACGACGATGACGAGCTCGGCGTGGGAGGGAAGCGACGGGAGGCAGAGGGCGGCTGCGGCGAGGAGGGCTCTTCTCATGGAGGGGCCGCGCCCACCTGGGGGCGACGTTTCGGGTTCAATAGGGCGGCGCGGCAGGGGCGTTTTACGGTATGAGCGGCCATCATGTCCTCTTCCGAGCAGCCCGCGCGAACGGACGCGCGTGTCTCCACGGGTGTGCCAGGGCTCGACTCCGTGCTGGGCGGCGGCCTCGTGCCGTCCGCCGTCTACATCGTCGTGGGTGAGCCCGGCGCGGGGAAGACGCTCCTCGCCAACCAGCTCTGCTACCACCAGGCGCGCGGAGGTGCGCGCTGCCTCTACGTCACGCTGCTGGCCGAGTCGCACTCCCGCATGCTGTCCAACATGCGCGACATGGCGTTCTTCGACTCCGCGCTGCTGCCCGAGGGCGTCTACTACGTCAGCGGCTTCCGCACCCTGGAGGAGCAGGGGCTGCCGGGCCTGCTGGAGCTCCTGCGGCGCGAGGTGCGCAACCACAACGCGAGCATCCTCGTGCTGGACGGGCTGGTGCAGGCGCAGGAGGCGGCCGGCAGCAACCGCGACTTCAAGAAGTTCATCCACGAGCTGCAGGTCGCCGCGGGCCTGGCGCGCTTCACCTCGCTGATGCTCACCAGCGATGGCCCCACCGTGCACCCGGAGTACACCATGGTGGACGGCATCCTGGAGCTGCGCGAGCGCACCGCGGGCGTGCGCTCGTGGCGCGAGCTGCAGGTGCGCAAGTTCCGCGGCAGCCCCACGCTGGCCGGCGTCCACAGCTTCCGGATTACAAGCGCGGGCCTGGAGGTGTTCCCCCGCCTGGAGGCGCGCGTGCGCCGCGCGCCGCCGCCGGACCCGGGCGCCCACCGCGTCCACTTCGGCATCCACTCGCTGGACGCGCTCTTCCCGGAGGGGCTGGCCGCGGGCTCCACCTCGCTCGTGCTCGGTCCTCCCGGGGTCGGCAAGACGATGATGGGCAGCAGCCTGCTCGCCGAGGGACTGAAGCAGGGCGAGCCCTGCCTCCTCATGGGCTTCTACGAGCCACCCAACCGGCTGCTCAACAAGGCGGCGTCCGCGGGAATCGACCTGAGGAGCGCGGTGGACGACGGGCGGCTGAACATCATCTGGCAGCCCCCCGCCGAGTGCATCCTCGACGTGCTCGCGGACCAGCTCCTGTCGGACGTGCGCAAGCGCAAGGTGAAGCGCGTCTTCGTGGACGGCCTGAGCGCCATGAGCCAGTCCACGCCGGAGACGTCGCGCATGGCGTCCTTCTTCGCGGCGCTCACCCAGGAGCTGCGCTGCGAGGGCACCACCACCCTCTTCGGCCTGGAGACGCCGCGGCTCTTCGGCCCGGTGCTGGACGTGCCGCTGGAGACGGGCCCGTCCGCGGTGGCGGAGAACCTCTTCTTCCTGCGCCACGTCGAGCTCGAGGGCCGCCTGCGCAGGCTGCTGTCCATCTTCAAGCTCCGGGACACCGACTACGACCCCACCCTGCGCGAGTTCGTCATCTCGCGTCAGGGTATCGAGGTATTGCCTCCCTTCAGCGTCGCCGTGGACACCCTGCTGACTGGCCTTGCCCGGCATCCGGGCGGTGGCCATTCCTGAACGAACCGCGAGGAGCAACCCCGCCCGTATGGAGACGGTCCTGGTGGTGGATGACGAGCAGGGCATCCTGGAAGCCCTGGCGGACCTTCTCCGTGAGGAGGGCTACCGCGTCGTGGCGGCCTCTCATGGCCGTGAAGCGCTGGAGCGCATGGCGGAGCTCCGCCCCGACCTCGTCCTCACCGACTGGATGATGCCGGTGCTGGACGGGCCGGCCCTCATCGCGCGCATCCGCGCCGAGCCGGCGTACCAGCGCGTGTCCCTGCTGGGGATGAGCGCCGTGGACGTGACGGTGCTGCGCCGGCAGTACCCGGACGTGCCCTTCCTGCAGAAACCCTTCGACATCGGCACGCTGCTGAAGCAGGTCCGCAAGGCCCTGGATTCGAAGCAGCGCTGAGAGGTCCCATGTTCCACCTGCTCAAGCTCGGCCCCGTGCCCCTCAGCCAGGGCACCACCCAGGTGTACCTGCGCATCTCCGACACGGGCGAGCCGTCCGCGCCCGTCTTCGAGGCGGACGACGAGGCGGGTGTGCGGGCCCTGCTGGAGGGCGTGGACGTGGAGGACGTGCGCTGCGAGCCGGACCTGGCGGAGGCCGGGGCGGCGCTCGGGGTGCAGGTGGCGGAGCCTCCGCAGGCGGCGCTCTCGTCGCGCGCGGCGATTGCGACGTTCCTCGCGTGGGGGCAGCGGGGGTTGTCCGGGCTCGGCTCGGACAAGGCGCTGCTCTTCGTGCAGGCGGCCACGGAGTACTGGGATGCGCGGCCGTGGACGCACTGGGATGACAGCCAGGCCTTCGAGATAGTGGTCTCCGGGCCGCTGACGCACACCTTCGAGGGCTGCGTGTTCCACACCGGGGACGGGCGCGCGGGACTGGCGCTGTACTTCAAGCCGGGCGCGCTGCAGATGCTGATGGAGATGCAGGCGCGAGGGCAGGGGGATGCGGCCACGCAGCTTCCCGCCATCGCCGTCACGCTGGACACGACTCCCGCGTACGCGGTGGAGGCGCTGTCCGCCGCCGGCCGCGTGCCCCGCCTGCCCATGCCGCTGAAGACGGGGCCGGACGGCATCAGCGTGCCCAACCCCACCGAGGCGGTGCTGCTGGTGGCCACGCTGCGCGCCGTGGCGCGGTTGTCACCGGCGCAGCAGGAGGTGCTGAGCACGGTGGTGGCCGGTGAGGCCCAGATGGAGGTTCGTGTTCGCGCCCCCGCCCCGCGTGTTCGTCACTGAGGGTGGCTGAGCCGCGGCTCGCGTGGAGCGCGACGTGGGCGGGCTTCTCCGCGGGGGCATGGTGTGCGCGGAGAAGAAGACGGCCGGCGTTGCCCGCGAGATTGCGCGCTGGGAGAAGTGCCCTTCGAGGTTGATGACGCATCGCAGATGACGCTCTGCGTATGCGGGAGCACGTCCTCGCGCGTCATCCCCCGCCCGCGGTGCACGTCAGCGCATGGCCGCGGTACCCGGTGACGAGGGTGAACGGCTGCGGGAATTAGTTGTCACCGTCGTTGTTGCTTTCAGAATCACGGCGGCCGTTGCAACCTGCGAGTCGGTGACCGCTTGCGCCATGACATAGCGCGGCAGATTTCACTCGGATTGTAGTGTTTTCAAGCTTTCCAAGGCTGAGTCTCGCATGGTAGAGCCTGTGCGCCGCGACCGAAACTTAGGAGGGGGGGCGGTGCGTCATGCAAACAATTAACTTCGGGCCTCCTCCTCGCGAGGGAAGTCGAATGTCGACGCAAAGCAATCCTCAAGGCCTCCATGCGCAAGTGAAGGCATGGCTTTACTCCCGAGATTTTGATGGTACGCCCGTGGGCGCGCGTAATCAGCTTCGGGAGCAGGTGGAGCTCCTGGGGCGGAATGCCTTTCAGGGGGGCGACGAGGCCGCGCTGACGGAGGCGCACCGTGTTCTGTATGCCATCAACATGGCGCAGCTCACCGCGCCCTGGGAGGTGGAGCGCCTCAATGTGGGGGACCTGCTATTTACCCAGCTCAAGGGAATCCTGGAGAAGTGTTGGCACCAGGCATCCCTGAAGAAGTACGAGCCCATCCTCAAGTCGTTGCCGCCGGCCTCTGAGTTCCGGGAGTGGGTGACGAAGACGGTCCGCTCCCACCCGTCCAACGTCACGCACCCCATGTTCGCGTTCCTGCGCGACAAGGCCACCTTCGAGCAGATGCGTGAGTTCTTCCTCCAGGAGACGCCGCTCGAGGTGCTCTTCGGTGACATCATCGCGTTGATGCTGCCGGGCGTGTATGGCGGCATCAAGCTGGAGCTGGCGAAGAACTTCTGGGATGAGGTCGGCCACGCGCAGGACCCCCGGGTCCACCGCAACATGCGCTTCAACCTCATGGACTTCCTGGACCTGCCCAAGGATGTCTATACGGAGCGGATGGATCTGCTGGTGCGCGAGGAGTTGGCGCTCGTCAACATGTACATGAGCATGGCGACGAACCGCTCCCGGCTCACGGAAATCCTCGGGGCGCTCCTGGCGACCGAGACGATGATTCCCGGCCGCTTCGAGTGGCAGATTGAAGGCTGGCGCCGGCTGGGGGTGGACGACAAGCCGCTGGCGTACCTCCTGGAGCACACCACCGTCGACGTGGAGCATGCCAACGCCTGGATGGGCGAAATCATCGTCCCGCTGCTGGCTCGCAACCCGGGAGCCATGCCGGAGCTCGTCCTGGGCATCATGCTCCGGCTGGATACCGCGGGCGCCGTCGTCGACAAGCTCTATTCCCGGATTCAGGGCATCAAGGAGGCCTCTGTCGGTCCCTACCGGGGTGCCCACAAGGTCCCCTGATGGTAGGGGGATGACCCAGCCACCGTTGTCTCACGCGGGATGACGCGGCGGCCAGGTCTGTCATGGGCCTGGCCGTCCGTTCCCGCCATTCTCAGGCGAGCCCTGCTCGCATCTTGTTTTGTCCGAGGATTAGAAATTGCCATACGTCAACATCCAGCTCACCGGGGACAAGCTCGCCACGGAGCAGAAGCTGGAGCTCATCCAGCGCATCACCCAGGTCTTCGTGGACGTGTTGCAGAAGGACCCCGGGACTACGTTTATTGTCATTCAAGAAATCGAGCCGGAGAACTGGGGCGTCCACGGAACGAGTGTGGCGTTGCGGCGCGCGGCCCGGGCCCGTGGTGAGAAGCTCTAGGCGTCCGCCTTCCCGGGCGTGAGGTGGGGAATGACACAACCAGAATCCAGAGCGGTTGAGCTCGCGGCCGAGGGCGGTCGCGAATGGCCTGTGCTCGGCTCCCAGGCCAGCCATCTGCTTCCCAAGGAGGCCTGGCAGCAGGTGCGTGCGCTGCACAAGGCCCGGCCCTGGCGCAGCGTGTTGCTCTACGCGACAGTCTATGCGGCCATCGGGCTTGCCATCGCGGCGGAGGCCTACTTCCGCCATCCCCTGGTGACGCTCCTCGCCATCGTCTTCATCGCGGGGCGGCAGCACTCGCTGTACATCCTGAACCACGATGCCAGCCACTACGGCCTCTTTCTCTCCCACAAGGCCAACGTCGGCATCGGCACCGTGCTGTCGAACCTGGTGATGTTCCATCACCCGGAGGCCTGGTCCTTCGTCCAGTGGAGACGGGTGCACCTGCTGCATCACCGCAACCTGTTCACCCCGGAGGACCCCAACTGGCTCGGGCGGCAGCTTCGCGGGGACACCACGCGCCCGTACTCGCCGGGACGTCTGGTGTGGACCTGCGTCAGGGCGGGGCTCTTGAGCGTGCTCGAGTTCTTCCGGGGGCGTCAGGACTACGTACCGCCCAAGGGGGACGTCACCATCAAGTGGCGGGACAACCACCTGCGGGCCTTGTTCCTCCCGTTCCGGGATGACCCGGAGATGGAGCGGGAGCGGCGCATCAAGCTGGTCTTCTTCGCTGTCGCGCTTGGCGCCGTGGCGTACTTCGACCTGTGGCGCCCCTTCCTGCTGCTGTGGATACTCCCGATGTACACCGTCTACCCCATGATTCTCACGCTCATGGACCTGACCGAGCACCGGTGGACGCTGGAGTCGGACGACCTCAATGTCAACGCGCGGTCGACCCGGCTGGGACTGCTCCCGCGCCTGTTCATCAGCTACCTGCCGCGCACGCTGCACCGGGAGCACCACGTGTTCCCGGGCGTCGTCGCGGTGGACCTCCCCCTCCTGAGCGCGCTCCTGTGCAAGGCGGGACTGTCCCCCGAGCCCGCCAGGGGCCTGCGAGCCCTCTACCGTGAGCTCGCGCGAATGGCCGCGGACGCGGGCGAGGCCGCTCGGCCCGGCGCTCCTTCCGGGCCCTCTTCCGTCGTCCCAGAGCCTTCCTCCACCCGGTGAACCCCATGCCACTCGAGAGCAAGTCCTCCGCCCCCGCCGCGTTCAAGGTCCACGTCGTCAACTCGGGATGTGAGGGGTTGTTCACCAATGCCTTCGCCGTCGAGACGCCGCGCTCGGTCGTCGCCATCGACGCGATGATGCGGGTCTCCGACGCGCGGGCGTTCCGGGCGATGATTGACTCCATCGGCAAGCCGCTCGTCGCCCTGCTCATCACCCACGGGCACCCGGACCACTACAACGGCGCGCACGAGGTCACCGCGGGCCTGGATGTGCCCATGATTGCCACGAAGGGCGTGGACCAGGTCATCCGGCGCATCGACGACGCCAAGGAGAAGCAGTGGAAGCCCGTGTTCGGCGCCGACTGGCCGGCGAAGCGGCGGTTTCCCAACCGGTTCGTCAAGGACGGCGAGACGCTCTCCTTCGATGGCGTCCCCTTCACCGTGGGGGAGGTGGGCGAGGGCGAGTCCCACTGGGACAGCTACTGGGTGGTGGGCTCGGACGCGCCCGTGGCCTTCCTGGGAGACATCATCTTCAACGGCGTCCACTCGTTCATGAACGACGGGCACTCGGCCCTGTGGTTGAAGAACCTGGACATCCTCGAGAAGAAGCTCGCCGCGTGCCGCACCCTCTATTCGGGACATGGCGAGGGCGCCGCTCCGAAGGAGCGCCTGGAGACCCAGCGCCGCTACCTGCACGCCTACCGCGAGGCGGTGCGCAAGCTCGCCAAGGGACGCCCCACCCTGGATGACGAGGCGAAGGCGGAGCTCACCCGGGTCATGAAGGCGCACCTGCCCACGGACTACCTGGAGTCGTTCATCACCGCCGGTGCCAACGCGGTCGCGGCCGAGCTGGCCAAGGCCGACGAGGCGCATCCATGACGGAGTCCGGCGACTCGCGAGGCCGCTCGGACAGCGCTGCCATGTCCGCCGCCGAGTTTCGTGCCCTGGGGCATCAGCTCGTGGACCAGCTGGGGGACTACCTCGCGGGGCTGCGCGAGCAGCCCATCCGCTCGGAACAGGCCGCCCCCCGGATTCGGGAGTTGCTGGACGCCGACCCATTTCCCGAGGACGGGACGGCGTCCGCGCAGGTGCTGGAGCGGGCCTTCTCCCTCCTCAGCCAGAACGCCGTCTCCACGGCCCACCCTCGCTTCTGGGCCTACATCATGGGGGCCCCCAGCCCGCTGGGGGCGCTGGCGGACCTGCTTGCCTCGGTCGTCAATCCGCCCGTCACCAGCTACCCCACCTGCGCCATCACCGTGGCCATGGAGGCGCAGACGGTGCGCTGGCTCGCGCGGCTGGTGGGCTTTCCCACCGACTGCGGCGGGGTGTTCCTGGGCGGTGGTTCCCTGGCCAACCTGGTCGCGGTGCGCGCGGCGCTGCACGCCAGGGCCGGCTGGGACGTACGGAGCCAGGGCGTGACGGGCAGCGCGGGGGAGCAGCTGTGTCTCTACGCGAGCGGAGAGTCACACACGAGCATCCAGTCCGCCGTCAACATCTGTGGGCTCGGCGCCAGGGCGCTCCGCAAGGTGGACACGGAGCGTGACGGGCGCATGCGCGTCGCGGAGCTGGAGCAGCGAATCCAGGCGGACGTGCGAGCCGGCCTCAAGCCGTTCATGGTCGTCGCGACGGCGGGCACCACGGGCACCGGTGCGGTGGACCCGCTGCCCGAGATTGCCGCCGTCTGTCAGCGGTACGGGCTCTGGTTCCACGTGGATGGCGCCTACGGCGGGTTCGCGGTGCTGTCGCCGGACGCGCCCCCGGAGCTGCAGGCCCTCCGCCTGGCGGATTCGCTGGTCATCGACCCTCACAAGTGGATGTACATCCCCGCCGACGTCGGGTGCCTGCTGACCAGGGACCGGCGCGTGCTGTACGACACGTTCCACCAGGGGGCGGCCTACTACGCGAGCAGCGAGGAGCAGGCCCTCCTGGGGGGCCCGGAGACTCTCCAGCTCCGGGACCTGGGCCCGCAGACGACGCGCAGCCTGCGCGCGCTCAAGGTCCGCCTGTGTCTGCAACGCGAGGGCAGGTCCGGCTATGCGCGGATGATTGGAGATGACATCCGGCTCGCCCGCCACCTTCATGCCCGCGTCCAGGAGGAGCCGGAGCTCCAGGCCATGACGCAGGGGCTGAGCATCACCACGTTCCGCTATGTGCCCGCGGACCTCGCGGCGGGCGCGGCGGAGCACCGCGACTACCTCAACACGCTGAACAAGAAGCTCCTCCAGCGGTTGCAGCGCAGTGGCGCCGCCTATCCCTCGCATACCGAGGTGGACGGGATGGCCGTCCTTCGGGTCTGCATCGTGAACAACAGCACCACCCTCGCCGACATCGAAAGCCTCCCGGCGATGGTGAGGCAGCTGGGGGCCGAGCTCGATGCGGAGCTGCGGCCCGGACGGCCCCGGCGCGAGGTCGCCTGAGTGGGCGGCGCTCCGCGCCGCTATCGGCCGGGTGCCGGGGCCTCGTCGTCCAGGCCCACGGTGTTCTCACACAGATAGATGCGGCCTCGCGCCCGGTTGGAGGCGTCCAGGACGCCTTCCATGAGGCCGAAGGCGTTGTTCAGCCAGGCGTAGTCCGGGTCGGCGCTGCGGAACATGACGGAGGCGGTGCAGACGCGCGCCGCGTCGGCGGCTCTCAGGAGCGAGACGCCATTCATTTCCACGAAGACCTTGGTGTCCGCCCGGGTGGTGAGCACGCCCTTGAGCGCGGGGAGGTTCACATTGTCGGGCCGCTTCACCGGCGCGTTCAAGAACCGCACGGCGCCCGCGAGCCGCTCGCCGGTGAAGGCACCCTCGACAATCGAGAGGTATTGGCCGCCCGAGCCAAAGTCCAGGTACTCCAACCACGTGTAGCTCAGCTCGAACTCGGCGAGCGCAGTGAGTCGCACAGGTGCTCCTTGACGGATGGGGAGACAGTCCTACCGGGGGCCGTGGTTCGCCATCCACGTCTCGTGGATGTGCAGCCAATGGACTCCGCCAGGCGCCTCCGCCGCGCGGAACAACACGGAGGCATACCTGCCCGTCGTCTGCCCACCGGACTTCCGCCACTCGATGTAGCTCACCAGTGCGACATCGTCGCGAGACCACACCGGGGCGAAATTGTCGATGGTGATTTCCATGTCTGGTTTGGAGCCGTGGGCCTGGAGGAGCCGGCCCAGCAGCACGGCCTTCTCCTCGGCCACACCGCCGGGGGCGACGAGGACGCACTGGGGACCGAGTGCGTCCCCCATGCGCGAGGCCTCCGCGGTGGAGCGGGGATTCGCCCCCCGCAGCCACGCTTCGAGCACGCGGTGGAATTCAATGACCTCCCGCTGGCTGAGTTCGACGATGCCTGACATGGCTTGATGCGCTCCGCTGGCTGACGTGTTGCGTCGGGTGGGACTGCGCTGAGCCGGCTCAGGCGGCGTCTGTCTTGCGCGGCTTGGGGGCCGCCGTGGGCACCAGTTCCTGGCCCGGCGGAGGGAAGCGGTGCCGGAAGTCGAAGGCCTCGGCGGATGGCCCCTCGCGCTGGAGCTGCTCCAGCCGCTCCTTGGCCTCCGCGACCGTGGGCTGGTGCCCGGCGGGGACCCACCAGAGCACGTAGGGCGGCCCCTCGACCGGGAGGAACCACTTGCGGCGCTCACGGAAGGGCACGACGTGCTCGCTCCGGTAGACGAAGTCGAAGAGCGTCTCGATGGACGTCCACGTGGACATGTTCAGCAGGATGAGCGGGTTGTCGAACCCGCGCACGCCCGTGGCATTGCCTTCGCCCGTCTGGAGGCGCCAGACGAACCCGGGCGAGCGGTCCGCCAGCTCATTCACCGGGCGGAGCTGCGCGACAAAGTCTTGCATCAATGGATGATCAAGAGGCTCGCGGGCGAGCGAAATCGCTAGCTGAGCAAGGTGGTAATTGCCAGTCGTCATCGAAAATTTCCTGATGCCTCAAAAGGGGCCGCGACTATATCCAGCTGATACTTCGGGGCAATGCTTTCAATGACGCTGCGTGTGGTGTTGCGTCATTGTCTTTCTTGAGGTCGCACGCAAGACCGACGCGGGCCGTCATGCCCCGGGTCTGGCGGTGGAGTGCGCCTGCCCGGATTCGGTGGCGCTCCCGTCACAACAGCACGCACTGTCCGCTTCGACAGCTGAGCAGTCCGGGGCAGAGCTCGCCGGTGCCGCAGCGGCAGCCCCCGTTGCCGCAGTTGTCGGCCTTGTTCGTCTGGGTGCAGTCGGTGCAGTCGGCCCCGTTGATGCCGCAGGCGCCCACCGTGTTGCCGTTGCGGCAGGAGGCGCCGTCGCAGCAGCCGGCGCAGGTGTCCGGGTCGCAGACGCAGGTGTCCCCCTCGCAGCGCTCACCCTCGCCGCATGGCGTGCCCCGGGTGCCGCACGAGCAGGCCCCGCCCGCGGTGCACTGGTTGGCGCGGCCGTCGGCGACGCAGTCGACACACGCCACGCCGCTGCCTCCGCAGGCGCGCGCCGACGTGGCGGGCACGCACCCGCCACCCGGCTGGACGCAGGTGGTGCAGGTGCCGCCGCCCGCGTCCGGGAGCCCCGCGTCCGGCGTTCCCCCGTCGTCGCCTCCAGCGTCCGGCAGTCCCGCGTCGTCTCCGCCGTCCGACGTGCCTCCGTCCGACGTGCCCCCGTCGGAGGTGCCACCGTCAGGCAGGGGGCCGGGGTCGTCAGGCAGGCGGGACAGTGTCACCCGGAGCTCCACCTCTTCGCCCTTGCGCGGCGTGGCCTCCACGCGGGCGCGGGCGAAGGGCACGCCCTGGGCGAGCGCGTCGACCTGGAGCTCGAAGGGAACGTCGGACGGAGTGTTGAAGCGCAGGCGCAGCGTCTGCTCTCCAGTGAAGGGCGTGCCCTCCTGCTCGGGGCGGCGCTCGGGGCCGAAGAAGGGCTCGCCGTCGCGCAGGCCGAGGACTTCCAGCTGCGTGGCACCGTCCGCGCCTTCGACGCGCAGGAAGAGGGATGTGTCGCCGTCGCTGCACGACACAGCGGCGGTGAGGAGCAGCGCGAAGAGGACCCGGCTGGCGCGGCTCATGGCACCGTCACCGTGCCCAGGTTGGCGCGCGGCTCACTGGAGCGCGTGAGCAGCACCGCGGTGGTGGCGCCGACGGCGACGACGCCCACGCCCGCCCAGAACCAGCGGCTGCGCAGGAAGGCGGGGCCGGAAGGCCTGGGCTCCGTGGACTGCTGCTCGGGCGTCAGGGGCACGGCGAGCGGCGTGGTGGGGCGGGACTTCTGCTCCAGCTCGGCCTGCTTCGCCTCCATCTGCTGGATGAGCTGGTTGACGAGCGGCGCGTCCGGCGACCCCGGGTCCAGCGCGAGATAGCGGCGGTAGAAGAACGCGGCGCGCTCGTACTGGCCGAGCTGCCGGTGGCACTGGCCGATGTTGAAGAGCAGCGCGGGCTCCGGCACGAGGCGGTACGCCTCCGAGTAGCCGCTCAGCGCGTCGTTGAAGTTGCCGAGGTCGTACTCGCGCTGCGCACTGTCGAAGAGCGCTCGCGCCTGGGCCCTGAGGTCCTCCTTCTTGCCCGGGGGGCCCGGCTTCGGCGGCTCGGCGGATGCAGTGGCGGCGAGCAGGAGCAGGGCGACGGGCAGCCAGCTACTTCTGGAACGGATTGAGGAGGCCATCGGTGGACTGGAGTCTAGCGCCTCGCTTCGGTGGCTTGCCTCCTGTCGTGGCCTTGTTCGGAGCCAATGTCACGTCGACGTGGGCGCCCGGCTCGGGCCTCGCCGTGGCCTGCGCCGGACGGTAGCCGCGCAGCTCGAAGCGCAGGTCGCGTGGCGCGGACACGGAGAGCTGGAGCGGGGTGACGCCGAGTGTCTCGCCCGTGTCGTCTTGAATCACCTTCGCACCGGAGGGCGTCGAGCGGACTTCGAGGACGACCTCGGTTGGCGTGGGCGCTTCGAGCGGTGTCGCGACGGGCTGCGCCACCTCCACGAGTGGCTCCACCTGCTTCCTGTCCCCGGTGGTGACCACCGGTGAGGTCACCGGAACGCTCGGTGCTTCCCCGCGCGACCACACCATGGCGCCCGGAATGGCGAGCAGTGCCGCGCCCGCGACCGCGAGCCACGGCCACCGGCGCTTGCGCGACGCGGGCTCCATCACCCGAGCCAGCACGGGCAGCGGAGTCGGCGTTGTCACCTCCACCGACGACTGCGCGGGCACGAGCGCCGGAGCTGAAGCACCCACCGCCAGCTGCGTCGAGCCCGCCACCGGCGTGACGACCGCCGGTACCACGAGCGGAATGGGCCCGTGCGCGAACGGCCGCAGTGCTGCCGCGAGCGCGTCCATCGAAGCGAAGCGGTCCTCCGGCGCCTTCTCCAGACAGCGCAGCACCACGGCCGCGAGCTCGGGCGGAATCGGCTCTCCCGCGGGCGTCGTCTCCGGCAGCGGCGGAGGAGGCTTCACGATGAGGTCCACCGCCCACGTGCCCAGGTTCGTCGGCTCGAAGGGACGCTTCCCGGTGAGCAATTCGTACAGCACCGTGCCCACCGCGTAGAGGTCCGCGCGCCCATCCACCTCCAGGCCCGATGCCTGCTCCGGCGCCATGTAGCCCGGCGTGCCAATCACCGCGCCCGCGAACGTCTCAGGATTCTTCGCCAGCCGCCCGCTCGTCAGCTTCGCCACGCCGAAGTCGAGCACCTTCACGAAGTCCGGCTCATTGCCTCGCGCCGTGATGAAGACGTTGTCCGGCTTGATGTCCCGGTGCACGACGCCCGTCCGGTGCGCCGCCCCGAGCGCCGCGCAGAGCTGCTCGACGATGCGCACCGACCGCCGCACGGAGAGCGCCTCTCGCTCCAGTAGCGCGCGCAGGCTGACGCCCTGGAGCAACTCCAGCACGCAGTAGATGCGCGGAATCGCCTGCGCGGGAGCGGGCTCCTCCACGAAGTCGAAAATCTCCACGATGTTCTCGTGGTTGATGGCGTTGACCGCCCGCGCCTCCTGGAAGAAGCGCTGCACCAGCGAGTGGTCCACCACGTGCTGCGGCTTCAGAATCTTCAGCGCCACCCGCTTGTCCAGCCGCACGTGCCGGGCCTCGTACACCACGCCCATGGCGCCTTCGCCGAGGACGCGCTCGAGCTGGTAGTTGCCGAGCACCTCACCCAGGTTGGCCACCGGGCTCGTACCGGCCGGCCGTGGCGGAGGCACCGGTGTCTCCGGAGGAGGCGGCGTGCGGAACCACGTCGCCTCCATTCCACCGGACTCCACCGCCGAGCGCAGCGCCTTCCGCGCCTCTTCCAGATCCGCGAACCGCGCCTCCGGCTCCGCGTCCAGGCAGCGGAAGAGCGGCGCGTTCAGGGACGCCAGCTCACCCTCCAGTGGCTGCGGCGGTGTCCCCGGAGGCTGTCCCGACGCGGCCTCGTAGAGCAGCGCCCCGAGCTGCCGGACGCGCTCTCTCGGGGCCGCGGGCGCGACGCCCGCACCGGGCACCAGGGACGCGGACAGCCGCGCCAGCCCCTCCTCCAGCACCACCCGGTCCGCCGTCAGCGCGCTGCCCGCGGGCGCAGCCGCCTGCTCCAGGAAGACGCTCAGCGGCTCGACGAGCTCCAGCACCTCGCGCGCGGAGAGCCGGCCGATACCTCGCAGGTATGCACCCAGCGTGTGAGCCGGCTGCGGCGTGGGGGGCTCGGTGGGCGCGTCTTGGGGCGTGGGCCCATCGCGCCGGGCACCCGATGCGTCTTCGGTCGATGCCATGTGCTGACAACGTCATTGTGAAGCCGCGCTGCCCCGTCGTGCAAGCCGCTGTCATCTGGCGGACGGTGCACATGCGGGGGGTGGGTAGCCAACCCGACGAGCGAGGTCCTAGCTTGGGGGCCGCGTGGGCCGGTGGCGCCTGGAGGCAACATGGAGACCCTTTCCCGCTCCGTCTACGACAGCGCCCTGAACCGCCAGCTCACGCTCCTGCGCGAGGTGCTGGCCTCACGGACACTGGACGCGGAGGCGGTGGAGGCCCTGGAGTCGCTGGCGCGACGGCTCGTGGATCGCAGCCAGCGCCTGCGCACGCTCGGGCAGATGCTGAAGGGGACGCCTCCGCCGATGCACGCCCCCGTCGAGCCCGTCACGCCCGCGTACATCAAGGCCACCGTGGAGCGCTCCGACGAGGAGCTTCTTCAGGAGCTGCCCCGCCTCATTGAGCGGCTGCGCGCGAAGGGGTCCTGAAGACCCTCCCTCCGCTGAATCGCGCCGATGTCCGCTGCCGGACATTGAGGCTCCGCACTGTCGGCTGGTGACCAGGCGGCACTGTCCGGGGGGCTGGCTCAAGTCCGCGTCAGTGCGAGAGAACTCGCCACGCCAGGAGATTCCCGTCCCACGGCAGCCGAAGGCTCCGCCGTTCCCGGACCGACCAGGGGCTCACATGACCACCAAGAAGGTTCCCTCCCGCCGCACTCGTGCGGTGGCCCCTCCACCCCCATCACGGACACGCGAAGAAGACGACGCCAACACGCTGGACTCACGCCAGTTGCTGCGCGTGCTCACCGCCGTGCGCAAGGGCGACTTCTCCCAGCGCATGCCCATGGACAAGGTGGGCAGTGCCGGCAAGGTGGCCGACACGCTGAACGAAATCATCGAGCTCAACGAGCGCATGGCGCGCGAGTTCGAGCGCATTGGCACCGTGGTCGGCAAGGAGGGCCGCATCACCCACCGCGGCAACGTGGTGGGCGCGGTGGGCTCCTGGGCGGACTGCGTGGAGTCCGTCAACACGCTCGTCGCGGACCTGGTGCAGCCCACCACCGAAATGGGCCGCGTCATCGGCGCGGTGGCCAAGGGCGACCTGTCCCAGACGATGGCGCTGGAGGTGGACGGCCGTCCGCTGAAGGGCGAGTTCCTCCGCACCGCCCGCCTGGTGAACGGCATGGTGGAGCAGCTCGGCGCGTTCGCCTCGGAAGTGACGCGCGTGGCCCGCGAGGTGGGCACCGACGGAAAGCTCGGGGGTCAGGCCAAGGTGAAGGGCGTGGCCGGCACGTGGAAGGACCTCACGGACAACGTGAACTCCATGGCCTCCAACCTCACCGCGCAGGTGCGCAGCATCGCCGAAGTCACTACGGCCGTGGCCCGCGGTGACCTGTCGAAGAAAATCACGGTCGACGTGCGCGGCGAGATTCTGGAGCTGAAGAACACCATCAACACGATGGTGGACCAGCTCTCGTCGTTCGCCTCGGAAGTGACGCGCGTGGCGCGTGAAGTGGGTACGGAAGGAAAGCTGGGCGGCCAGGCCGTCGTGAAGGGCGTGGGCGGTACGTGGAAGGACCTCACGGACAACGTGAACTCCATGGCCTCCAACCTCACCGCGCAGGTGCGCAACATCGCCGAGGTGACGACGGCGGTGGCCAACGGTGACCTCTCCAAGAAGATCACCGTGGATGCGAAGGGCGAGGTGCTGGAGCTGAAGAACACCATCAACACGATGGTGGACCAGCTCAACAGCTTCGCGTCGGAGGTGACGCGCGTGGCCCGCGAGGTGGGTACGGAGGGGAAGCTCGGCGGTCAGGCCATGGTGAAGGGCGTTGCCGGTACGTGGAAGGACCTCACCGACAACGTGAACAGCATGGCCTCCAACCTCACCTCGCAGGTGCGCAACATCGCCGAGGTGACGACGGCCGTCGCGAACGGTGACCTGTCCAAGAAGATCACCGTGGACGTGCGCGGTGAGATTCTCGAGCTGAAGAACACCATCAACACGATGGTGGACCAGCTCAACAGCTTCGCTTCGGAAGTGACTCGTGTGGCGCGCGAGGTGGGCACCGAAGGAAAGCTGGGCGGCCAGGCCGTGGTGCGCGGTGTCGGTGGAACGTGGAAGGACCTCACCGACAACGTGAACAGCATGGCGTCCAACCTGACGTCGCAGGTGCGCAACATCGCCGAGGTGACGACGGCGGTGGCCAACGGTGACCTCTCCAAGAAGATCACCGTGGACGTGAAGGGCGAGGTGCTGGAGCTGAAGAACACCATCAATACGATGGTGGACCAGCTCCGCGCGTTCGCCTCGGAAGTGACTCGCGTCGCGAAGGAAGTGGGCACCGACGGAAAGCTCGGGGGGCAGGCCGACGTGAAGGGCGTTGCCGGCGTGTGGAAGGACCTCACCGACAACGTGAACAGCATGGCGTCCAACCTCACCTCGCAGGTGCGCAACATCGCCGAGGTGACGATGGCGGTGGCCCGTGGCGACCTGTCGAAGAAGATTACGGTCGACGTGCGCGGCGAGATTCTGGAGCTGAAGAACACCATCAACACGATGGTGGACCAGCTCAACTCGTTCGCCTCGGAAGTGACGCGTGTGGCGCGCGAGGTGGGTACGGAAGGAAAGCTGGGCGGCCAGGCCGTGGTGCGCGGTGTCGGTGGCACGTGGAAGGACCTCACCGACAACGTGAACAGCATGGCGTCCAACCTGACGGCCCAGGTGCGCAACATCGCCGAGGTGACCACGGCCGTCGCGAACGGTGACCTGTCGAAGAAAATCACCGTGGACGTACGCGGCGAAATCCTGGAGCTGAAGAACACCATCAACACGATGGTGGACCAGCTCAACAGCTTCGCGTCGGAAGTGACGCGCGTGGCCCGCGAGGTGGGCACCGAAGGAAAGCTGGGTGGTCAGGCCGTCGTGAAGGGCGTTGCCGGTACGTGGAAGGACCTCACCGACAACGTGAACTCGATGGCGTCCAACCTGACGTCGCAGGTGCGCAACATCGCGGAAGTCACCACGGCGGTGGCTCGCGGTGACCTGTCGAAGAAAATCACGGTCGACGTGCAGGGCGAAATCCTGGAGCTGAAGAACACCATCAACACGATGGTGGACCAGCTCTCGTCCTTCGCCTCGGAGGTGACTCGCGTTGCCCGCGAGGTGGGTACGGAAGGAAAGCTGGGCGGTCAGGCCGAGGTGAAGGGCGTCGCGGGTACGTGGAAGGACCTCACGGACAACGTGAACAGCATGGCCTCCAACCTCACCACCCAGGTGCGCGGCATCGCCAAGGTGGTGACGGCGGTGGCCAACGGAGACTTGAAGCGCAAGCTGGTGGTGGACGCGAAGGGCGAAATCGCCGAGCTGGCGGACACCATCAACGGCATGATTGACACGCTCGCGGTGTTCGCCGACCAGGTGACCACGGTGGCCCGCGAGGTGGGTATCGAAGGAAAGCTGGGCGGCCAGGCCCGCGTGCCCGGCACCGCCGGCATCTGGCGCGACCTCACGGACAACGTGAACCAGCTCGCCGCCAACCTCACCACCCAGGTGCGCGCCATCGCCGAAGTCGCCACGGCGGTGACGAAGGGTGACCTCACGCGGTTCATCACCGTGTCCGCGCAGGGCGAAGTGGCCGCCCTCAAGGACAACATCAACGAGATGATCCGCAACCTGAAGGACACCACGCGGAAGAACACGGAGCAGGACTGGCTCAAGACGAACCTGGCCAAGTTCACCCGCGTCCTCCAGGGACAGCGTGATTTGCTCACGGTGTCCAAGGTCATCCTGTCCGAGCTGGCGCCGCTGGTGGACGCGCAGCACGGCGTCTTCTACATCTCCGAGCGCGCCGAGGGCGGCGAGGCCGTCCTCAAGCTGCTCGCCTCGTACGCGTACCGCGAGCGCAAGGGGCTCTCCAACACCTTCAAGTACGGCGAAGGGCTCGTGGGCCAGTGCGCCCTGGAGAAGGAGCCCATCCTCCTGTCGGACGTGCCGGACTCGTACATCCGCATCTCCTCCGGCCTGGGCGAGGAGGTGCCGCGCAACATCGTCGTGCTGCCGGTGCTCTTCGAGGGTGAAATCAAGGCCGTCATCGAGCTGGCCTCGTTCCACCGCTTCAGCGAGGTGCACCTCGGCTTCCTGGAGCAGCTCACCGAGTCCATCGGAATCGTGCTCAACACGATTGCCGCCAACATGCGCACGGAGGCCCTGCTGAAGCAGTCGCAGGCCCTCACCGACGAGCTCCGCAAGCAGCAGGAGGAGCTCACGGAGACGAACAAGCGCCTGGAGCAGCAGGCCACGTCGCTCCAGCAGTCCGAGGAATTGCTCAAGCGGCAGCAGGAGGAATTGCGCCGCACCAACGAGGAGCTGCAGGAGAAGGCGAAGCTGCTCTCCGAGCAGAAGACGGAGGTGGAGCGCAAGAATGGCGAAGTGGAGCAGGCCAAGCGCGCGCTCGAGGAGAAGGCCGAGCAGCTCAGCCTCACGTCCAAGTACAAGTCCGAGTTCCTCGCCAACATGAGCCACGAGCTGCGCACGCCGCTCAACTCGCTGCTCATCCTCAGCCAGACGCTCAGCGACAACGTCGACGGCAACCTCACCACGCGGCAGGTGGAGTTCGCCAAGACGATTCACGCGTCCGGCGCGGACCTGCTGGAGCTCATCAACGACATCCTCGACCTGTCCAAGATTGAGTCCGGCACCATGGCCGTGGACGTGGGGCCGCTGCGCTTCAGCGACCTGCGCGAGTTCGTGGACCGCACCTTCCGGCAGGTGGCGGACAAGAAGGGGCTGGAGTTCACCATCGGCCTGGCGGACGCGCTGCCCGGCGAGCTGGAGACGGACGCCAAGCGCCTCCAGCAGGTGCTCAAGAACCTGCTGTCCAACGCCTTCAAGTTCACCGAGTCCGGCTCGGTGTCGCTGCGTATCGGCATGGGGAAGGCGGGCTGGTCGGCGGACCACCCGGTGCTGTCCAAGGCCCCGTCGGTGGTGTCCTTCTCCGTGGTGGACACCGGCATCGGCATCCCCAAGGACAAGCACCAAATCATCTTCGAGGCCTTCCAGCAGGCGGACGGCTCCACCGCGCGCAAGTACGGGGGCACCGGCCTGGGTCTCTCCATCAGCCGCGAAATCGCGCGCCTGCTGGGCGGCGAAATCCGGCTGGAGAGCGAGGTGGGCAAGGGCAGCATGTTCACCCTGTACCTGCCGCTGGACTTCGTGGCGGAGCAGCGGCCCTCGCCGGAGGCGAAGGCCCGCGAGTCGCTGCCGCCGCCGCTGCCCGCGCGGCTTCCCACGGAGCCGGAGCCCTTCCCGTCGGTCCGCATCGACATCGAGGACGACCGCGGCGACATCCACCCGGGGGACCGGGTGCTGCTGGCGGTGACGCAGGTGGCGGACCACGCGGCGCGGCTGCGGGCCGCGGCGCAGGGCTCGGGCTTCAAGGTGCTCGTCTCCACCGAGGTGGAGGGAGCGCTGGACGCCGTGCGCAACGCGCGCCCGGTGGCGGTGGCCGTGGACCTGGACCTGCCGGAGATGGCGGGCTGGGTGGTGCTCGACAGGCTCAAGCACGACGCCGCCACGCGCGCCCTGCCGGTGTACACGGTGTCGGACGGCGACCACCGCGAGCGCGCGCTCAACCTGGGCGCCATCGGCCACCTCCAGGCGGCGGCGGACCCGGAGCTTGCCCAGCAGGCGCTGGAGTCGCTGAAGAGCTTCGTGGAGCGCAAGGGCCGCTCGCTGCTCCTCGTCGAGGACGACGACGTGCACCGTCAGTCCCTGGTGGAGTTGTTGGGCAGCGAGGACGTGCGCACGGTGGCGGTGGGCACCGGCGCGGACGCGCTGGGCGCCCTGGCCGAGCGGCGGTTCGACTGCATGGTGTTGGACCTGGGCCTGCCGGACATGACGGGCACGGAGCTCATCCGCCGCATCCGCGAGCTGCACGGTGCGGGCGGGCCGCCCATCATCGTCTACACGGGCCGCGAGCTGACGCGCACCCAGGAGACGGAGCTGCGGCGCGTGGCGGAGGCGATTGTCGTCAAGGACGCGCAGAGCCCCGAGCGACTGCTGGAGGAGACGAGCCTCTTCCTGCACCGCGCGCCCGCGCAGCTCACCGAGCCCAAGCGCCGCATGCTGGAGAAGGCGCGCGAGCGAGACCCGCTCCTCGTCGGCCGCAAGGTGCTGGTGGTGGACGACGACGTGCGCAACATCTTCGCCCTCAACACCGTGCTGGAGCGCTACGGCATGCGGGTGGCCTTCGCGGAGAGCGCGCGCGAAGGGCTCACGCTGCTGGAGAAGGACATCGACATCGAGCTGGTGCTGATGGACGTGATGATGCCGGAGATGGACGGCTACCAGGCCATGCGCGCCATCCGCCGCATGGAGCGCGTCAGCCACCTGCCGATTCTGGCCCTCACCGCCAAGGCGATGAAGGGTGACCGCGAGAAGTGTCTGGAGGCCGGCGCGTCCGACTACATCACCAAGCCGGTGGATATTGAAAAGCTGCTCAGTCTGCTGCGCGTGTGGCTGCACGCGCCGCGCGGCGCCCTGCCCAAGGGGCCGCGCACGGAGGTCTCCAGTTGAGCGCTGGGATTCCAGGCGCGGAGCTGGAGTCCATCGAGGTGGACCTGCTCCTCGAGGGCGTGGCCCGGCAGTGGGGCTTCGACCTGCGCAGCCATGCCCGGCCGCTGTTGCTCCGGCGGCTGCGGCGGCACCTGCGCGAGGAGCGGCTGGGCACCTTCTCCGAGCTCCAGGCCCGCGTGCTGCACGACGGCGAGGCGCTGGAAGGCCTGTTGCGCACGCTGTCCTGCACGCCGACGTCGCTGTTTTCGGACCCGGCCTTCTTCCGCGACTTCCGCGCGCGGGTGGTGCCGGTGCTGCGCACGTGGCCCTCCGTGCGCGTGTGGCACGCGGGCTGCGGCACGGGCGAGGACACCTATGCCCTGGCCATCCTCCTTCAAGAGGAAGGGCTGTGGGGCCGGTGTCGGCTGTACGCGTCCGACTTCAGCGAGGGGCTGCTGGCGGACGCGCGCACCGGCGTGCTGCCGCTGCCCACGGAGGACGACGCGCGCCGCTACGTGGAGGCGGGAGGGAAGGGCGCCCTTTCGGACTACTACACGCGCGACGGCAACTGGGCGCTCCTCCAGCCCAGGCTGCGCGACGGCATCTTCTTCACCCAGCACAACCTCGCGACGGACGGCTCGTTCAACGAGTTCCACGTCATCGTCTGCCGCGACACGCTGCTGACGTTCAACCGCACGTTGCACAACCGCGTGCACGGGCGCCTCTTCGAGAGCCTCGCGCGCTTCGGCTTCCTGTGCCTGGGGCGCAAGGAGTCGCTGGCGCGCACGCCGCACGCCGCGGCGTACGAGGAGCTGGAGGGCTCGGGCCGCATCTTCCGGAGGTTGGCGTGAGCTCCATCGGCATCCTGGTGGTGGGTGCGCCTCGCGCCGCGGCGGCGGACGTGGAGGCGCTGCTGACGATGCTGCCCCGCGAGCTGGCCGCGCCGGTGGTGCTGGCGCTGCACCGTGGGCCGCATGACGCGCTGGCCGCGCCGCTGGGGCGCCGCTGCGCGCTGCCGGTGGTGGAGCCGGACGACAAGGATGATTTGACGCCCGGCCGCGTGTACCTGGCTCCCTCGGGCTACCACCTGCTGGTGGACAGGGGCAGCGTGGCCCTGTCCGTGGAGCCTCCCGAGCACGGGCAGCGGCCCTGCCTGGACGCTCTCTTCGAATCCGCCGCGGACAGCTACGGCCCGCGCGCCGCGGGGCTGCTCTTCACCGGGCACGAGGACGGCGCGGCGGGACTGGCGCTGCTCCAGGCGCGAGGCGGCCGCGTGGCGGTGGTGGGCGAGGACTGGGAGGGCGGCGGCGGACAGGACGGCCCGATGGAGCGGCTGTCGATGGCCTCCATAGGCCCCTGGCTGGCGCGGCTGGCGTACGTGCCTCGCGCGCGGGGGCTGCCGTGAGCTCCACGCCCTCGCGCGAGCGGCTGCCGGCGGTGATGGTGGAGCCCGCCTCGGTTCTCCTCGTGGATGACCAGGCGGAAGGGCTGCTGGCGCTGGAGGCCACGCTGGCGCCGCTGGGGCAGCGGCTGGTCACCGCGCGCAGCGGCCGCGAGGCGCTGCGCCACCTGCTCACCCGCGACTTCGCCGTCGTCCTCCTGGACGTCGTCATGCCGGAGATGGACGGCTTCGAGACGGCGCAGCTCATCCGCGAGCGCGAGCGCAGCCGTGACACGCCCATCGTCTTCCTCACCGCGCTGTCGCAGGGGCAATTGCCGGAGCTGCGCGCCTACGCGGTGGGCGCGGTGGACTACCTCCTCAAGCCCTACGAGCCGGAAATCCTCCGCTCGAAGGTGAGCGTCTTCGTGGAGCTGTACCGCAAGACGGAGATGGTGCGGCGGCAGGCGGAGGCGCTGCGCGAGGCGCAGAAGCGCGAGCACGAGCGCGAGCTGGCCGAGGCCAATCGTCGCGCGGAGTCCGAGCGCGCCCGCGTGCGCGAGGAGCTGCTGCGGCGGGAGATGGAGACGAGCCGCAGCCAGTACCGCTGGCTGGAGGCCGTGCTGGCTTCACTGCCCACGCCGTTGGCGCTGGTGGAGCCCGACAGCGGCCGCACGCTGCTGGCCAACCGGGCGGCACAGAGTCTGGCCGGAGGGTGTCTGGCGTACCGCGAGGCGAGGGACCTCTACCCCGACGCCGTCTTCCGGGGCGCGGACGGACAGCCCCTGCCCGAGGCCGCACTGCCGCTGATGCGCGCCGCGCGGGGTGAAGCCCTTCAGGGACTCCAGGTGGAATGGGAACTGGGAGGCCAGCACGGAGCGGCGCTCGCCTTCAGCGCGATGCTGCCGCAGATGCACGGCCGCCCGGAGACGGTGCTGCTCGCGCTCCTGGACGTGTCCGCGCTGCGCTCCACCGAGCGTGAATTGCGGCGGGCCCTGCTGGCGGCGCGGGACACCCCCCTCGACGCGACCCGGCTGGTGGAGGGCCTGCGCAACCTGCCGGCCCCGGAGGCTTCAGAGGGCGGCTCTCCCCCAGCGGCGGACACCGGGCAGGCGTCCATGTCCGCCATCCCCACCGCTGAACATCCGAATGAGGGAAATGGTTGACGCCCCAAAGAACATGGGCAAGGTGGGCGTGTGAGCGATGCCGGACTTCCACCGCGGGTCCAGCGCTTCATCACGACGCATATCGACTCCCTGGAGAAGCTGGAGGTGCTCCTCCTGCTTCGCGCGCGAGCGGACCGGGAGTGGACGGCGTCAGCGGTGAGCCTGGAGCTGCGAATCACAGAACTCTCGGCGACGGCGCGGCTGGCGGACCTGGCCGCGCACGGTCTGCTGGTGGGCAACGCGGAGAGTCCGCCCACGTACCGCTACAGTCCCTCGAGCTCGGAGGACGTACAGGCGGTGACGGAATTGGCGGCGGTGTATGGAGCGAAGCGGGTGAGCGTCATCACCTTCATCTTCTCCCGGCCCCTGGACAAGGTCCGGGGCTTCGCGGACGCCTTCGTGTTCAAGAAGGACAAGGACGGAGGGGGCCATGGCTGAGGCCGTCTACATCCTCTGTGCCCTGACCAGCGTGGCCTGCGCGGTGCTGCTGCTGCGCGCGTACAAACGCACGCAGTCGCGGTTGCTGTTGTGGAGCGGCCTGTGCTTCGCGGGGCTGGCTCTCAACAACGTGCTGCTCTTCGTGGACCTGGTGCTGCTGCCCACGGCGGTGGACCTGTACGTGCCCCGCCTCATCACCGGCGTGGCCAGCGCGGCCATCCTGCTCTACGGCCTCATCTGGGATGCCTCGTGAAGGTGGACGCATGAATCCCCTGCTCAATGGCATGACGGCGATGGCGTGGCTGGCGTCCTCGCTGTTCTTCCTCCGCTTCTGGCGGCAGTCGCGAGACAGGCTCTTCGCCTTCTTCTCGCTGACCTTCTTCCTGCTCGCGGGCAACGCGGTGGCGGCCGGGCTGCTCGACGTGGACGACGAGCGGCGCTACTACATCTACGTCGTCCGCCTCTTCGCGTTCCTCCTCATCCTCTACGCCATCTGGGACAAGAACCGCGCCGTGCGCCGCGGCTCCGGCGGGTAGATTGACCCGGCCGTCAGCGGCTCCTTACGGGGTCGTCACGATTGTCACAGTGAATCCATGAAATACGGTTGCTCCTTCTTTTTCTGGAGGAGCATAGATGCATCTGCACCGTCGTGACTTCCTTCGTCTTTCCGCGCTGGGGGGTGGAGCGCTGGCTCTGGGGCCGGGCTTCTGGAAGGCGGCCTATGCCGCGCCGGCGCAGCCAGGGGCGAGCCCGTATGGCGCCATGTCCGGCTCGCCGGACGCGAATGGCGTGCGGCTGCCAGCGGGCTTCACGTCGCGCATCATCGCCCGCTCGGGGCAGGTGGTGGCGGGGACGGGCTACACGTGGCACGGCGCTCCGGACGGTGGCGCGTGCTTCGCGCTGTCCACGGGCGGCTGGGTGTACACGTCCAACAGCGAGCTGTCGTCCGGCGGCGGCGTGAGCGCGGTGCGCTTCGACGGCGGCGGCGCGGTGGTGGGCGCGTACCGAATCCTCTCCAACACGCGGAGCAACTGCGCGGGCGGGCCGACGCCGTGGGGCACGTGGCTGTCGTGCGAGGAGTACAGCGGCGGGCGCGTCTGGGAGTGTGACCCGACGAAGTCCTCGCAGGGCGTGGCGCGCGGCACGCTGGGCACCTTCGCGCACGAGGCGGTGGCGGTGGACCCGGTGGGCAAGGCGCTGTACCTCACCGAGGACAGCACCAGCGGGCGCTTCTACCGTTTCGTCCCCTCGGCATACCCGTCGCTGACGGCGGGCCAGCTGCAGGCGGCGAAGGTGAATGGAGACCCGCTGGCGGGCACGGCCACGCTGACGTGGGTGAACTGCTCGGCGTCCAGCCCGGCGTCGTCGCAGTCGTCGGTGGCGTCGAAGACGACGGTGTTCAACGGCGGCGAGGGGTGCTGGTACGACAGCGGCGTCATCTACTTCACGACGAAGGGAGACAACCGCGTGTGGGCGCACACGCCGGCCACCGGAGCGCTGGAGGTCATCTACGACGACAACCTCTACGCCAACTCGCCGCTCACCGGCGTGGACAACGTCACGGTGTCGCGCTCGGGCGACCTCTACGTCGCCGAGGACGGCGGCAACCTGGAAATCTGCATCATCACCCCGGGCCCCAACCGCGTGGTGGCGCCGTTCATCAAGCTGGAGGGGCACTCCGCCTCGGAAATCACCGGGCCGGCATTCAGCCCGGACGGGCGGCGGCTGTACTTCAGCTCGCAGCGCGGCACCTCGGGCACCAACGGCGGCGGCATGACGTTCGAGGTGAGCGGGCCGTTCCGGTGAGGAGTCGTTGACGTAGGACGGGGACGCCGTGGCCAGCAGCGCACGGTGTCCCCGGGTGGAGCCTCGTGCCCGCTTGACGGTGGTGCGAGGCATCCGCAACAACGAGCGGTATATGGACGCCTCTCCACTTCCCCGCTTCACGCCGCGCCGTCACCTGGGCGGCACCGGCTTCAACGCCACGGCCGTGGGCATCGGCGACATCGCCGACCGTTCAACTCATCGCGAGACGCTCGTCCGCACATTGCGCCGCGCGCTCGACACCGGGCTCAACGTCATCGACACCGCGCCCAACTATGAAGAGGGCCTGAGCGAAGAGACGGTGGGCGAGGCGCTGCGGGGCCGGCGCTACGGGGTCTTCCTCATCGACAAGGTGGACGTGCTGGACGCGCCGGTGGCCCCGCAGGTGGAGGGCAGCCTGAAGCGGCTGGGACACGACACGGTGGACCTGTTCGTCTTCCACGCGGTGTCGGAGCTGGCGGCGTGGGAGAAGCTCGCCGCGCCGGGCGGAGGCATGGAGCAGCTCGGCCAGTGCGTGCGCGAGGGCAAGGCGCGCTTCCGGGGCATCTCCAGCCACCATCCGGACGTGCTGCGCGCGGCGCTGCGCTCCGGGCTGTGCGACGTGGTGATGTTCCCGCTGGGGCCCTTCGTGGACTCGCGCTACGTGGACGACGTGCTGCCGCTGGCGCGCTCGCTGGGCGTGGGCGTGGTGTCGTTCAAGACGTTCGGCGCGGGCAAGCTGCTCGGTGACACGGAGGGCTACGGCCGGCCGCTGGAGGCGAGGCCTCGCGGCAAGGTGGGCTCGGGCGGGCGCGAGGACCGGGGCGAGCCCTCGCTGCCGCACCTCCCGGTGGACGCGTGCGTGCGCTACACGATGACGCTGGACCCGGACGTCATGCTGATGGGCATGAGCCACCCCAACGAGCAGGACGCGGCGCTGCGCGCGGCCGCCGCCTTCCAGCCGATGTCCACCGAGGAGATGGCCCACGTGCGCGAGCGCGCCCGCGAGGCCATCCAGGGCAAGGGCGCCATCTGGTGGGACCCGCCGGCCGCGGTCACCGGAGCGGGGTGACGCACGCACTCGCGGTGTGCCCGCATGGGGCCTCGGGGTCCACCACCTGACACTCGTCTCGTACCCGGGGGAGGGCCCGGTTGGCTGTTTCGCGGGTGCGTCATTATCTCGGCCCGCCATGTCGCGCCGCCCCACGTCCCTGTCGCGGCCCGCATCCGTGGCCGAACCCTCCGCGCCCGAGTCCACCGAGGCAGAGGCGCATGCGCGCGAGGGCTCCGGGGTGAACACCCTCATCGGCGTGGATGACGAGCAAGCACGCTCCGATGCCGACGCTGCGCGCTCACGTTCCGGTGCATCCGGTCCTGGCGGTGAGCACGCGGGCACTCGCTTCGATGCCTCTGTCCGGCTTCGCGGCAGCGACGCGGAGGAGCGCCTCGCCTTCCTCTCCAGCGCGGGTGAGCTGCTGTCCTCGTCGCTGGAGTGGCGCACGGTGCTGCGGCGGCTGGCCGAGCTGACGGTGCCGGTGCTGGCGGACTGGTGCGTGGTGGACTTCCTCGCCGACGACGGCCAGGTGGAGCGCGTGGCCGCGGCGCACCGCGAGCCGGAGAAGGTGGCCCTGGTCCACGAGCTGTGGCGCCTGCGTCCCCCGGACCTGTCCACTCCCGGCGATGTCTCCGAGGTGCTGCGCACCGGCGCGCCCGTGTTCCTGCCCGAAGTCTCGGACGCGATGCTGCCGGGAATGCTGCGTGTCCCCGAGCAGCTCGAGGTCGCGAGGCGGCTCGGCGTCCGCGCCGGCATCTTCGTTCCGCTGCGGGCCCGGGGCCGCACGCTCGGCGCCGTCGCGCTGATTCGGAGCGAGGAGGGCGATGGCTTCCACGAGACGGAGCTGGAGCTCGTCCTGGAGCTGGCCCGCCGCGCCAGCCTCTCGGTGGACAACGCGCTCCTCTACGCCGAGGCCCGCGAGGCGCAGCTTCGCACCGAGCGGCTCCAGGCCGTCACCGCGGCCCTGTCCCGGTCCGTCAGCGCGGAAGAGGTGGCCGAGGTGGTGATGCGCGAGGGGCTCGGCGCGAGCGGCGCGGTGCGAGGCGCCGTGCTGGAGATTCGGGAGGATGACGGCATCACCGTGCGAGGCTCCTTCGGCTACACGCCGGCGCACCTCGAGCACCTCCGCGCGCTGAAGGCCTCCGAGGCGACGCTGCTGCGCCAGACGCGCGAGCGCCGCGAGCCGCACTGGTTCACGCACCTGGAGCCGATGTTGCCCGTCTCGGACCATGCGCGGCCCGAGGCGGAGCGCCTGGGCGAGGGCGCACGGGCCCTGCTGCCGCTGCTGGTGGAGAGGGGCGTGCGCGGCTTCCTGGCCCTGGCCTGGGATGCGCCGCGCGCCTTCGTCCCCGCCGAGCGCGCCTTCCTGGAGGCCCTGGCGTACCAGTGCGCGCAGGCCCTGGAGCGGGCCGCGCTGTACGAGACACTGCGGGAGCGCGGCGAGCGGTTGCACCACGCGCTGGAGATGGGGAAGGAGGCCGAGGAGCGGCTGTTCTTCCTCCTCGACGCGAGCCGCGCGCTGGCCGAGCACCTGGACGACGTGGAGTGGACGCTGGAGCACGTGGCCCGGGCAGCGGCGCGAGGCGTGGCCACCTGCTGCCTCGTGGAGCTCGCGGGGCCGGACGGAGCCCTGCGCTGCGTGGCCGCCGCCCACAGGGATTCGGCACGCGACGCCGTCGTGCTGTCCACGCTGTCGCCGATGATGAGCGAGGGCACGCTGCACCTGTCGTACGAGTGCTTCCACACGGGGGAGACGCGCTACCTGCCGGAGGTGGGCGAGGACCTGCGCGAGCGCATGTGGCAGGGGCCGGAGCACCGCGCGCTGCTGGAGGTGCTCAACCCGCACTCGCTGCTCTCCGTGCCGATTCGCACGCGTGGGCGCACGCTGGGCGTGATTACGCTGGGGACCGCGCCGCCGCAGCGGAGGCTGGTCACCTCGGACGTCACGATGGCGGAGGAGCTGGCGCGGCGGGTGGCGGTGGCGCTGGAGAACGCGTCGCTCTATCGCGACGCCCAGGCGGCGGTGCGGCTGCGCGATGAGTTCCTCTCCGTGGCGAGCCACGAATTGAAGACACCGCTGACCAGTCTCAAGCTGCAGCACGGGCTCATCGACCGTGCGCTGAGCACCGAGGCGCGCGAGAAGGTGGCTCCGAAGTTGTCCACGGCGATGCGCCAGGTGCACCGGCTCACGACGTTGGTGGACAGCCTGCTGGACGTGAGCCGTATTTCTTTGGGGCGTCTGGCGTTGGAGCCCTCGGACGTGGACCTGGGGCAGGCGGTGCGGGACGCGGTGGACCGGATGGAGGAGGTGTTCGCCCAGGCCGGGTGCACGGTGCGCGTGGACGTGCCGGGCCCGCTGCCGGGGCGGTGGGACTCGCTGCGGCTGGACCAGGTGTTGGTGAACCTGCTGACCAACGCGGCGAAGTACGGCGCGGGGCGGCCCGTGGTGGTGGAGGCCGCGCCCGAGGGCGACACGGAGGTGCGGCTGTCGGTGCGCGACGAGGGCATCGGCATCGCGGCGGAGGACTTGTCGCGCGTGTTCGGCCGCTTCGAGCGCGCCGTGTCGGAGCGGCACTACGGCGGGCTTGGGTTGGGGCTCTACATCAGCCGGCAGATTGTGGACGCGATGGGAGGCCGCATCGAGGTGGAGAGCCGCCCCGGAGCGGGCTCCATCTTCACCGTGAGGCTGCCGCGCGGGACTCCTCGCGCAGGAGGGTGAGCGCCCTTTCCAGTACTTCGTCACGGCCGGAGCGCAGGCCGCGCACGGTGGGCCGTACCTCCACGTCGGGACGCAGGCCCACGCCCTGCACGGCGCGGCCGTCGGGCGTCTCGAAGCGCTGGCCGGTGAAGAGGACGCAGACGGCACCGGGCAGGCACACGTTGGTGGTGTCACCCACGGCGCCCGCGGTGGAGCTACCCACCAGCGTCGCGCCCGAGGCGGCTTGAATCATCATCGCCGTGTACTCGCCCTGGCTCAGCGTGCGCTCGTCGACGAGCACCACCACACGTCCCCGGTAGAGCGGCTTGTCGGTGGTGGGCATCGGTTCCGGGTGGCGCACCTCGCGCCGCTCGCCAGCGGACAGCAGCGGCCGGGAGATGAGGGCGGACGTGGTGGCACTCCGTGTGTTGAGTCGGGGCGCTAGTGCCCAGGCGCTACCCTGCGGATACCCACGCAGGTCGAGCACGAGCGCGCGCGTGTCCTTCATCACGTCGAGCATCGCGTCCACACTCTCCGCGCGCAGGAGTCGTAGGTCCACGTAGCCCACGCCACCGTCCAGCTTCTTCCACGGCGTGGGGCTCTCCGGGGGCGGACGAAGGAAGGGGAGGAAGTCCTTCGAGCGGAGCAGCTTCGACTCCTTCATCCGGCCGTCGGGGGACTGGAGCATCATCACCACTGGCGAGCCCTCCGCGCCCGCGAGCAGCAGGCTCGCCACGCGCTCCATCCGCGCGGCGGCATGCGAAGCTCCGAGCAGCGCACCGAGGTGCTCAACCCGGGTGGCCACGGGCTCGCCGTTCACGGACAGCACCTCGTCACCCACGGAGATTCCGGCGGCGCGAGCGGCCTCGGGCACGGGAAGCTCCGTCACCAGGAAGTGGCCGTCCACGGCGCGGAGCACGAGCGGCGCGCTGGCCTCCGCGAGCGAGCGCATCGGCACGCCGCCCTCCGCGACGAAGATGTGTCCGTCATTCACCCGGGCCGTGAGCGCGTAGAGGACGCGCGTGTACGCGGCGGCATCCACCGCCTCGCGAGCTCGTGAGAGGAACGTAGGCAACACCGAGTCCCAGTCACCGAGCGCCTTCGGGTCCGGATGGAAGAAGCGCATCACGTTCCAGAAGCGGATGACGGCGAGCATGCGGTAGGGCTCGGCCGGGTAGGGCATGGCCTCATAGGCATTGTCCGGGCCGCCGATGGGCAGGGCCGCGTTCTGCACGGAGGTATGTGAGGGCCCCTTCGACGTGCCCGAGCGCAACAGCCGCAGCGCCGCCTGGAACGCGGGGCCGGAATCCCGTTCATCCGAAGTCTCGGGAACGGTGACGTCCGCGCGAAGGCCCGCGGAGCCCGGAGGGAAGGCGAGCTCCGAGGCGCGCACCACCGCGCGGTATCCGCCGGGGAGGGGAACCTGCTGGACCTGAACCGCGGACGATTCATCGAGCGGCCCCTGCGACACGAGGAACGTGCGAGGCGAGCCACGCATCGCCAGCAGCAGCGGTGACAGCGGCGTACGGCCATTGACGAGGAACGCAACGGAGCGCTTCGGCGTGCCGGGAGCGGGAGCGAAGGTGCGAGCCAGCCGCGTCTCCACCGAAGCGGAGTAGCCGCCCGAGCTGGGACCGAGCTGCACCGGAAAGCCGGAGTACACACGGAAGCGTTCGGCCGGAGCCGTCACCTTCTCCGAGGGAAGTGAGCGCTCCAGGAAGCCGAGCGCCATTCCCATCCAGTTGGCTTCGTTGGGACCACTGGCGCGAAGGTCCACGATGACACGGCGAGCCTTCGCCAGCTCGGGAGCCAGCGCGGTGACGAGCGGAAAGAGCTCATTCAGGTTGGCATAGGTGCGGTCCAGGTCGATGACGAGCACGTCACCGGACCAACGAGAGAACGGGCCCGGGGCCTCACGGGTGGCCTCTCGAACGGGCGCGGATGGCGCCTCACGCTCCACGCGGGTGAGCGGGTCGTCGAGACGGCGGAGCATCGAGCCCACCGCCTCGGCCAGAGCATCGGGTGTCTTCGCGGCGGTGGCCTTCGGCAGCGCCTCGACGAGGGCGGCATCCCAGTCCACCTCGCGGAACGCGAGCGCGGGATGCACATACTTCACCGTGCCCCAGACACGCCCCATCGCGGCGGCGTTCTCCATCGCGGGCTCGGGCTTGCTGTCCTCTGCGGCCCAGACGGGGGCAGCCCCGAGCACCACCGCCAACACAACGGCACACCACGGCCATGCCGGCGCACGCCAGCTCCTCACGCTTTCCAAGGACACCTCCTGGTGGCGGGCCCAGACACCGCCACCCGGAGAAAGGTTCCGCGGAAGACTTCAGACGGGAGGAATGGGCAGGTCGAGCTGGTGGGCTACGCGGACCACGGGCGGGACGAGGTGGTTCATCGCGTCGTAGGACAGCCCCGCGAACTCCTGGCGCGCATTGAGGAGGCTTCTGACCGCTCGCTTCCATTCTGTCTGCGCGTCGGCGGTTCGGTCGTCGCGAATGGCCAGGAGGACGCCTTCGAGCTTCGGTTTGACGTGCTCCTCGACGTGCTGGCCATACAGGTCGAGCATGTCCGGTCGGTCGAGGCGACAGACCTTGATGGTTTGCGCTCCCTTGCGGCTCCCGTTGCGTGGCCGGGGCATCCATCTCCCCGTGCCTGCCGCGCCCAGCGCGGTCCAGACGAACTGGATGTGCTCGATGCCTGATTCCGAGGCTGGATCGATGAGCAGTGGCCGCTCTCCGCCCGGAGGCATCTGCTCGGGCATGAGCGGCTCGCTACCGGGAGCGAGCGGAAACTTGTCCAGCTTCGCGGGCGACTGATTGCAGTTGCGGCAGGAGAACAGCAGGTTCTCCCAGGTCCACGCGAGCCACCAGTAGCCGTGTTGCTCCGCGCAGCCCGGAGTGCGTACGGCGCGAGTCTTGGGGCGGAAGTGCTCGACGTCGTTCCGCTTCATCTGCTCGCGGTGCTCGCAGTAACAGCACTTGGCGTGTTGGGCCCGCCAGAGCGCCTCCTGGACGACCTGATACTTCGTGCCGATTTCCTTGGACGAAGGCGCTCGCGTAGCGGTGATGGCCCGGACGCGCGGCAGCTCGGCTTGTCGGACTTGTGCGAGCGCGGTGGGCTCCACGCCTCGATTCACACGAATCATGGAGTCTTCTTGCCCGGCTCCGTGTCAGAGGGAGGCGTCTGCTCGCGGGGAATGGGTTCCCAGCCGGGGTCCACGCCCGCGTCGGCCAGCTTCTTCTGAAGCTCGCGCATCTCCTGGTCCTCGGCGTCGCTGCGCATCGGGTCCGCGATGAGGAAGCTGTACCGGCGGAGGTCCTCACCGAGTTGGGTCGGGTAGAGCCGGTCGATGCCGAAGAAGGTCCGATAGATCTCGCTCCCGGTCAGCAGCGCGGGTTCCTCTGGGCTCTGCTCCGCTACGACGTTGCCCTCGTCATCCATCTTCAGCAGGACGACCTCCTCCCGCTTCAGTCCTGGCAGGACCATGGGGGAGTGCGTCGTCACGATGAATTGGAGCCGGGGGAAGACGCGCTTGAGCGTGGGAATCAGCCGGAGCTGCCACTTCGGATGGAGGTGCAGGTCGATTTCGTCGATGAGGACGAGACCTTCCATCTCATCAAGAGGCACTGGGCCTCCAGCCTCCCAGAAGAATTGGCCGATGATGTCGGCAATCCACGCGATGGTGCTCTGGTAGCCCTGCGAGAGCCAGGTGGCGGGGAGTTGCACCGTCTGTCCGCCGAGCTTCAGGCCAAAGCGGTGTTTCTCCACGAGGTCTGCCGCGGACTTCGCGCTCCCTCGTCCGCGCATCTCCACATCCATGGCGTGGGGCAGCAACTGACTTTCGACAAGTGCAGCGCGCAGGGCTCGTGTGAATTCGCTGGGGTCTTCGAGGAGATCCGCGAAGCCCGTCCCAATCAGCCGCCCTCGGTCGAATAGCGGGTTCAGTCGGCTCAGGACGGGGTCATCGGACTGCTCGCTACCGAGTGGTCGCGGTAGGAGTCGCGAGGTTCCGTAACCCGCGACGAACCAGTGCGAAAGGTTTCGGGCTCGCGCCTCTTCAATAGGAGGTGCTTTGACAGCAACTTCGTCACCCGGCAGATCGTAGTGCGAGAGCCCGTTGATGATGCTGTGCCCGGGTGAAATGAAGAGACCCGAGTAGATGAAGGGGGGAGCCACCGGGCGCGAGGCAACAAGCCCCGGGTACTCCCGTACGGCATGCCTCACTCGGCCAAAGGTGAAGGTCGCACCAATCTCGACCTTCTCGTTGACGGCCCTCCGGTCTGGAAGAGAAGGAACATCCGCCAGTTGGTTGGCGCGAACGTAGCCGCTCGCCGCCATGGCGATGGCTTGCAAGATGCTCGTCTTGCAAAGACCGTTCTCCCCAAGGAGTACCGTCCACATCCGGGGGCTTCCATCCTCATTCGTGCAGGACAGGTGGAAGCTGCTCAGGAGCTTGAGCTTCTGCAGTGTGATGCCGGCGAGGTACATGAGAGGCGGTGCCGGAGCAGACGTGCTCCGAGCCCGGCGCATCATAGTGCCACCGCGCCAAACCCCGCCGATTACTTCGCTCCACCGTGCCCGCCAGACCCACGGAAGTGGGCCCGGCGGGCCACGGTTCCACGCTCACCCGCGCTGCTCGTGCTGGGGCCCTCGGGGTGGCGGGCCCTGCTCCTTCAGCGCGTGGTACTCCGCGTCTTCGAACACCCGTGAGCGGATGAGGAACCGCACGCCCTCGGGGGCTTCCACGGAGAAGCCGCTGCCTCGTCCCGGCACCACGTCCACCGTCAGGTGCGTGTGCTGCCAGTACTCGAACTGCGGCCCCGAGATGTAGAACGGCGTGTCCACCACCGTGCCCAGGTACACGTCCTGCTGTCCCACGCGGAACTCGCCGCGTGGGAAGCACATGGGGGCGCTGCCGTCACAGCAGCCCCCCGACTGGTGGAACAGCAGCGGCCCGTGCACCCCCTGCAACTTCCGCAGGAGGCTCTCGGCCGCCGGTGTCACCGTGACTCGCTCGACGCGCATCTCTCAGAACAGGCCCGTCGGCTTCGGGTCGTAGCTCACCAGCATGTTCTTCGTGTGCTGGTAGTGCGACAGCATCATGCTGTGGTTCTCGCGCCCGATGCCCGACTGCTTGTACCCGCCGAAAGCCGCGTGCGCCGGATACTGGTGGTAGCAGTTCACCCAGACGCGGCCCGCCTGAATCGCCCGGCCCATCCGGTACGCCGTGTTCTGATCGCGCGTCCACACGCCCGCGCCCAGGCCGTACAGCGTGTCGTTCGCCACCGCGAGCGCGTCGTCCGTGTCCCGGAACTTCGTCACCGACACCACCGGCCCGAAGATTTCCTCCTGGAAGATGCGCATCCGGTTGTGGCCCTCGAACACCGTCGGCTCCACGTAGTAGCCCTCGGCCAGCGCGCCGGGCATCGCCTTGCGGCCGCCGCCCGTGAGCACCTTCGCGCCCTCCTTCTTGCCGATGTCGATGTACGAGAGAATCTTCTCCAGTTGGTCGTTCGACGCCTGCGCGCCCACCTGCGTCATCGTGTCCAGCGGGTTGCCCTGCACCAGCTTGCGCGTGCGCTCCAGCGCGTGGTGCATGAACTCCTCGTAGATGCGTTCGGCCACCAGCGCGCGGGACGGGCAGGTGCACACCTCGCCCTGGTTGAGGGCGAACATGGTGAAGCCCTCAACCGCCTTGCGCGCGAAGTCGTCGTCCTTCGCGAACACGTCCTCGAAGAAGATGTTGGGCGACTTGCCGCCCAGCTCGAGCGTCACCGGAATCAGGTTCTCCGACGCGTACTGCATGATGAGCCGGCCCGTCGTCGTCTCACCCGTGAAGGCCACCTTCGACACGCGCTTGCTGCTCGCCAGCGGCTTGCCCGCCTCGATTCCGTACCCGTTCACCACGTTGACCACGCCGGGTGGCAGCAAATCGCCGACCAGCTCCATCAGCAGCAGGATGGTGGAGGGCGTCTGCTCGGCGGGCTTGAGCACCACGCAGTTGCCCGCGGCCAGCGCCGGAGCGAGCTTCCACGTGGCCATCAGCAGCGGGAAGTTCCACGGGATGATTTGCCCCACCACGCCGAGCGGCTCGTGGAAGTGGTACGCCACGGTGTGGTCGTCGAGCTGGCTGATGGCGCCCTCTTGCGCGCGGATGGCGCCGGCGAAGTAGCGATAGTGGTCCACCGCCAGCGGCAGGTCCGCCGCGAGCGTCTCGCGCACGGGCTTGCCGTTCTCCCAGCACTCCGCCACCGCGAGCGTCTCCAGGTTCTGGACGATTCGGTCGGCAATCTTGTTGAGGATGTCCGCGCGCTCGGCGACGGAGGTGCGGCCCCACGCGTCCTTCGCGCGGTGCGCGGCGTCCAGGGCCTTCTCCACGTCCTCGTGGTTGGAGCGCGGGACTTCACAGAACGGCTTCCCATTCACCGGGCTGATGTTTTCGAAGTACTGGCCCCGGACGGGCGGGACGAACTCACCACCGATGTAGTTGCCGTACCGGTTCTTGAACTTCACCAGGCTGCCCTGCTGCCCCGGAGCTTCATAGACCTTCGACATGCGCAACCTCCTGCGTCGGCGGTGAGGGTGAGGACTGCGGAGGATGGGCCTCCCCGCAGTCGCACGTCCCTGACCCCACGGGGCCGGTTCGCGTTCGGAAGTGGTCAGCCGCGCCGCGTCAGCGAGGGGCGCGTGCTTCACGGCCGCTGCTGTGCGTGCAGGGCGCGGATGCGCTCCCAGCGCGCACGGACGCAGGGGAGGACGGATTCCGCATCCTCGTCCCGCGGCTCGCCCAGGTCGCACCGCTCCGTGCCGGGCCGCCCGTCCACCCCGAACCGGATGCTCAAGAGGTCCAGGGCATCCTGGGTGAACGAGAGTGGGTGGCGCCGGATGTCCCCGAGCCGCTCTTCCACGAGCGACGCGGCGATTCGGTCGATGTCCGGGTCCGCGTAGCCGTTCAACAGCAGGAGCAGCTCGGGCAGGGCCGCCATCCACCGCGAGTCCGAGCCGCGGGGGTCCGCGATGACGCTGGAGGCGATGCGCCGCTGCGTCACGGGGCTCACGAGCGGCGTCGCTGGCACGGAGAGGGGCTCGTCGGGGCTGTTCCTCCACGGAATGTCCCTGTCGTAGACCTCCCCCAGTGCATCCGTGCGCGTGGCCCGGTGCAGGAGCCCGAGCGCATTCCACTCGCGCCAGGCCTGCTCGTGCTCGGGGTGTTGGGCATGTAGCGTGAGTGCCTCCTTCACGCGCTCCCGCCAGGCCGGCACGTCCTCTCGCGCGAGCGCCCGTTCGGAGAGATAGCCCGCCGTCCGCCAGCCCTCGTCGCTGGAGCTGAGGAAGAGGAGCAGGGTGTGGTCCCTTCCGAGGCGCTCCGGGGCGTGGCGCAGGCCATCCCAGTCCACTCCCGAGGCGACGGTGAGGCGCTTCACGGGCGCTCCCTTCCAGACCTCGAGCACCTCGACCTCCACCCAGTCCCGGGGCGCGAGAAACTGGAGGGCTTCGCGGATGGCGCGGTCGCTCTCCGTCTCTGAAGGAGGCGCGACGTCGTAGGGGGTGCCTTCCACGTGCCAGGTCCGCACCACCCGGCCGAGGACGATGCGCTCGGCCTCCGCGGTGAGCTCCCAGGTCGACCTGGGCCTTTGGATACAAGCGTGTCCCGCTCCAGGGGGCAGCGCCACCAGGACCGCGACCAGTGCCACTCCGAGCTGCTTCCATGCCGTCATGCGTGCCTCCCGAGGAGTCGACGGCGGGGACGGTACGGAGGCGTGGCGTCGCAATCCTCACGGAACCCTCATGGTTCCGGCATGGAGCGGGGCGTGCCGTGGAGGCTCCGGCTTCAAGCGCCCGCGGCGCCGTGGTAGCCCTTCAGGGGCATGCTCCCGTACGAAGCGCTGGAGGCCGAGGCCCGCGCTCGGCTGCCCGAGGCGGTGTTCGACTACTACGCCGGTGGCGCTGGCGAGGAGTCCACGCTCGCGGACAACATCGCCGCGTGGACGCGCGTGCGCCTCCGTCCGCGCGTGCTGCGCGACGTGTCCTCCGTGCGCACCGCCATCGAGCTGCTCGGCACTCCGCTCGCCTCGCCCGTGCTCGTCGCGCCCACCGCGTTCCACTCGCTCGGGCACCCGGAAGGGGAGCTGGCCACCGCGCGCGGGACTCGCGAGGCGGGCTCGCTGCTGGTGCTCTCCTCGCGCGCCTCGCGCAAGGTGGAGGACGTGGCCGCCGTGGCGGGACCCTGGTGGCTCCAGGTCTATGTCTTCAAGGACCGGGGCCTCACCCGCGCGCTCGTGCAGCGCGCAGTGGCCTCGGGGGCCCGTGCGCTGGTGCTCACCGGGGACACGCCGGTGGTGGGCCGCAAGCGCCGCGACCGGGGCGACGCCGCGCTGCCTCTTCCCGAGGAGGACTTCCTCGCCAACCTCGAGGGCCTCACCCGCCGCGAGCTCGCCGAGCAGGCCACCGACGCCACCTTCGTGGACATCCACTGGCTGCGGGATTTGTCCGGCCTACCGGTGCTCGTGAAGGGCGTGCTGCGCGCCGACGACGCGCGCGAGTGCCTGCGCCATGGTGCGTCCGGCCTCATCGTCTCCAACCACGGCGGACGTCAGCTCGACGGCGCGGTGTCCACGGCGGACGCCCTGCCCGAGGTGGTGGAGGCCGTCGACAACACCGTCCCCGTCCTCGTTGACGGCGGCGTGCGCACCGGGCGGGACGTGCTGCGCGCCCTGGCGCTCGGTGCCCGGGCGGTGCTCGTGGGCCGGCCCGTGCTGTGGGGCCTCGCCACCGGCGGCGCGGATGGCGTGCGCGGCGTGCTGGACGCGCTGCGCGAGGACACCGTGCGTGCGCTCGCGCTCGCCGGTGTGTCGGACGTCTCCGCCGTGGGGCCGGACCTCGTCGCGCCGAACCGCCTCCGTTGACCCCAGGTCCACCGTCAGTGACGTGAACCCCTCAACCGGCGTCCTCCCAGGATGCGCTACTCCACGGTTCCACGGCGGCGATTGCCAGGCGCCACGGATTGCGGCATGCGAATGCGCCGAGCTGGGGAACAATGCCGCCCCCATATGGCAACTCCAGTGACGACATCGGGCCCCTCGCGGGGGCTCCCCGCGTCGAAGGTGCTCTCCGTCTCCGCCCTGCGAAAGGCCTACGGCGCCACCGTCGCCGTGGACGGCGTCTCCTTCGACGTGGGCCGCGGCGAAATCGTCGGCCTGCTCGGGCCCAACGGCGCCGGCAAGACGACCACCATCAACATGCTCCTCGGCGTGCTCGAGCCCACCTCCGGCTCCATCCGCATCGAGGACATCGACCTGGAGCGCCAGCGCTCGCAGGCCCTGGAGCGCACCAACTTCGCCGCCGTGTACTCACCGCTGCCGGGCAACCTCACCGTCGCCCAGAATCTGCGCGTCTTCGGCCTCATCTACGGCGTGAAGTCCCTCGCCGCGCGCATCGCCGAGTTGCTGGAGCAGTTCGACCTGGTGCGCTTCCGCGACACCCGCTGCGGCGTGCTCTCCTCCGGCGAGCAGACGCGCGTCGCCCTGGCCAAGGCCATGCTCAACCGCCCGCACCTCTTGCTCCTCGACGAGCCCACCGCGTCCCTGGACCCGTCCACCGCGCGAGACATCCGCGGCCGCATCCGCGACTTCGCCGCCGAGGGCGCGGGCGGCGTGCTGTGGACGTCCCACAACATGTACGAGGTGGAGGAGGTGTGTCACCGCGTGCTCTTCCTCGCGCGCGGCAGGGTGCTGCTCGAAGGCGACCCGAGGACGCTGCCCCGCGAGCACGGCAAGGCCTCCCTGGAGGAGCTCTTCATCGCCGTGGCGCGCGAGCCGCTCTCGCTGGAGAGGGCCTGACACCATGCGCCTGTCCCGTGCCTATGCCATCGCCCTGCGCCACTACTACCTGATGCGCGGCAGCGTGGCCCGCTTCCTCCCGCTCTTCGCGTGGGTGGCCATCGACATGGTGCTGTGGGGCTTCATGAGCCGCTACCTCAACAGCGTGGCCGCCCCCGGCTTCAACTTCGTCCACACGCTGCTGGGCGCCGTGCTCCTCTGGGACTTCTTCACCCGCGTCATGCAGGGCGTGACGATGGTGTTCTTCGAGGACGTCTGGTCCCGCAACTTCCTCAACGTCTTCGCCACGCCGCTCTCCATCTCCGAGTACGTCGGCGGGCTCGTGCTCTCCAGCATCGCCACCAGCGCGGTGGGCCTGGGCGTCATGCTCCTGCTCGCCACCACCGTGTTCGGCCTGTCCTTCGCCGCGTACGGCGCGCTCTTCGTGCCCTTCCTCCTCGTGCTGTTCCTCTTCGGCATCGCCATCGGCATCTTCGGGTGCGCGCTGGTGCTGCGGCTGGGGCCGGCCTCGGAGTGGTTCGTCTGGCCCATCCCCGCGCTGATTTCCCCCTTCGCCGGCGTCTTCTACCCGCTGGCCACGCTGCCCGAGTGGATGCGCGCCGTGTCGCGGGTGCTGCCGCCGTCGTACGTGTTCGAGGGCATGCGCACGCTCGCCTCCGGCGGCCACTTCGACGCCACCGCGCTGCTGTGGGGCGCGGGCCTCGCCGTGGTGCAGATTCTCCTCGCCAGTGCCTTCTTCGCGCGTGTCCACCGACACGCCGTGCGCACCGGCCTCATCGCCCGCTACAGCGCCGAAAGCGTGAGCTAAAGGTTCATTTTTCCAGCACATCTGTCCGGTTCAGAAGTGACTCAGCAGCGTGGCCGGTGGCCGTGCTGGCGGGTCTTTTCGCAGCAGTGGCTGTACCGGCGGGGGGCTGGCACCTGGATGGACCGCTCATGGCGGCTCCGGACGCGATGCTCGACCCGCTGCCCTCCCCGGGCATCCGGACGTGGCTCTCGGAAGGAACGCCTGACGGTGGGTGGCCCCGCCGCCGTTGCAGCGCCCGAACACCTGTCACTGGAGAACGTGATGCGACGCCTCAACCTCGTTTCCTCGTCCGCCCTGATGGTGGCCCTGTGCACGCTGCTGGCGTGCGGCGGCTCCCCGAAGCAGAACGAGGAGCCCACCTCCCCGAACGACCCCCAGAGCGGCGGGCTGGAGAGCGCGCCCGCGCCTTCCGAGGACCCGTCTGCTCCGGCGGAGGAGGGCGGTAACGCCGCTCCGAACAATCCGGTGGGCAACGGCAAGGTCACCATCTGCCACATCCCTCCGGGCAATCCGGCCAACGCGCACACCATCATCGTGGGCTTCCCCGCGGTGGCGGCCCACCTGCGGCACGGCGACACGGCGGGCGCCTGCGGCAGCGACGGCGGCACCGGCGGCGAGGTGGACGCGGGCACCGGTGGTGAGACGGACGCGGGCACCGGCGGCGAGACGGACGCGGGCACCGGCGGTGAGCCGGACGCCGGCGCTCCGGTGTGCGCGCCCGAGGGCGCGTTCTGCGAGAGCAGCGGGGACTGCTGCGAGGGCCTGACCTGCACCTCTGAAGGCGTCTGCGAAATCGACATCGGCTGACACGCCCGCCTCACCTCGGGATGCCTTCCTGACACGTCAAGTCAGGGAGGCCCCACCACACGCGTACACCCTGGACGCGTGCGCGTAGCCCCCGGACGCCGCCCTCACCGGCGTCCGCCGGGCCCTCTTCCGATTCGAGGGATGACCTCTCGGAAGCGGCCCTCCTCCCCGCGGCCCGGAAGCACGCGCGAGGCGCGCCCGCCCGCGTCACCGGCCCCGTCAGCTCCGCGACACTCCGTCATCCATCCACGCACCCGGGCACACCCTGCTCCGGGTTTTTCGCGCTTTCAGGCCCGAAAACTTCGGAAGCCCCGCGCGCGGTGCAGGGCTGTGGCGTGTTCCGCACAACAATGTGCGCGCACTGCGTTTATGAGAGGTGGGTGGAACATCGCGCTGGGGTGAGGGCGGCGGTAATGTTTTCAACCGGCTGGCTGTAGTTTCTCCAGCACGGGAGTGGGGGCCCATGAGACTCACCGAGCTGAGGTCCTGGCGGCACTGTCCGAAATCCGAAGCAGATCAACGCCTTGCTGTGGAAGCCCCGTAAGGAGGCGGTTGAATCCTCCCTGGCACGTGTCTCGCAGTGGTCCCCGCCGCCTCGCCTCACACGGCTGTTCCCACCCCCGACTGTGTACGCTCCATCCGCCATCGCCCTCTGCTCCTGCGTCCCCGCGCACGCCGACCTCAGCGAGTGCCCCACCTGGGTGCGCGCGCATCGAGACACGCCCGTGGACGGAGGCACGATGTTGTTCGCCGGCGGTACGCCCGCGGGCTCGGTGGTGACGCACACGCCGGTGCCCGCGCCGTTCCAGCTCGTGGGCAAGCAGCTTGGCCACTTCCGGCTGCTGAAGGAGTTGGGCCGCGGCGGCATGGGCACGGTGCTGCTCGCGGAGCACGCGCTCATCCAGAAGCGCGTGGCCATCAAGGTGCTGCACGCGCACCTCGCGCAGGACCCGGACCTCGTCCAGCGCTTCCTCTCCGAGGCGCGCACGCTGACGCTCGTCCAGCACGAGAATGTCGTCACGCTCTATGACCTGGACACGCGCGACGGGCGCCCCTACCTCGTCATGGAGTACCTGGAGGGGCAGAGCCTCGCATCCTTCGCGCAGGGGGCGCTGACGCCCGCCGTCGCGGTGGACCTGCTCACCCAGGTGTGTGACGCGCTGGGCGCCGCGCACGTGCACGGCATCGTCCACCGCGACTTGAAGCCGGCCAACGTCTTCCTCGTGCCGCTGCCCAATGGGCGCCAGCGGGTGAAGCTGTTGGACTTCGGCATCGCCAAGCTGCTGTCGCGGCCGGCGGGCCAGCTCACCACGGAAGCCGGCATGCTGCTGGGCACGCCGGAGTTCATGGCGCCCGAGCAATGCGGCGACGCGACGGTGGACGCGCGCACGGACATCTACGCGGCGGGCGTGCTGGGCTACTTCCTCGTCACCGGGCAGGTGCCCTTCGCGGGCCGCACGGCGGCGGAGGTGCTCATCGGTCACCTGCAGAAGACGCCGGTGCCGCCGCACCAGGTGAACCCGGCGGTGCCTCCGGCGCTCTCGCGCGTGCTCCTGCGCGCGCTGGCCAAGCACCCCGCGGACCGCTACGCCACCGCCGCCGAGCTGCGCGCGGCCCTCGTCGCGTCGCTCACCGCCGCGCCCGAGCCCGCCGCGCCCGTCACCTTCAGCGCCCGCGTGAAGCTGGCCGGCGCGCCGCAGTCCCAGGAGCTGCGCTGCGAGTGGATGGGCCGCGCGGGCCTCTTCCTCCACTCCGAAAGCGTGCCTCCGCCGCTCCTGTCCGACGTGGGGCTGCTCCTGCGGCTGCCCGGCGGCGAGCTGGCCTGCACGGGCCAGGTGGTGCGCCACGTCACCGCGGAGCAGGCCCGCGCCTGGCGCATGGTGCCCGGCTTCGGCGTGCAGCTTCGCGACACGTCGCCCGAGTTCCAGGAGGCGCTGGCGCGCATGAAGTCCGGCGCGCGCCTGGAGCCGCCCACTCCGGTGCCCTTCTCCGGCCAGGAGGACGCCGTCGCGGAGCGCACCCTCAAGGGCTTCCGCTCGCGGCTGACGGGGGACCACTACACGGCGCTGGAGCTGCCGCGCGACGCTTCCTCCGAGGCCGTGCGCACCGCCGTGCAGAAGGCGCGCGCGGCGCTGGAGCCGCTGAAGTCGCGCACCCTCTCCCTGGCGCAGCGCGCGCAGTTGGAGCGGGCCGAGGAGCGCATCCAGGCCGCCTCCCAGGTGCTGGGTCACGTGGAGCGGCGCGCGGAGTACGACGCGAGCCTGGGCAACGTGGAGGGCGTTGAGCGCTGCCTCGCCGCGGGCCTCACCGTCACCGCGCTGGAGAACTGCCGCCGCCGCTTCCTCACCGCGAATCCCGGCCGTGACGGCCGCGCCGCCGTGCACCGTCTGTCCGGCGATGCGCTCGCGTCCGTGTCCCGCTTCGAGGAGGCGCTCGCCGCCTACGAGGCCGCCGTGCGGTTGGACCCGTTGGATTTGGAAGGCCTCAAGCGCTGGCGCTCGCTCCGCACGCGGATGCGCAACACGCCGGTGCCGCGGTAGTTGAGTTGACTGCTACCGGGCGGCCGGGGTGGCCTCGGCGGTGCGCTCCTTCTGGTGCAGCGCCGTCAGCCTCCGGGCCAGCTCCTCGCCCTGCACGCTCTTGGTGATGTAGCCGTCCGCGCCGGACGCGCGGGCCAGCGCGCGCAGCTTGGACTCGTCCGAGGCGGAGTAGAGGATGAACTTCGTCGCCGCCGGGGCCTGCGAGCGCGCCAGCGCCAGCACCTTGTCTCCGGTGAGCGCGGGGATGTTCACGTCCAGCAACACCAGGTCCGGCGTGGACGTGCGCACGAGGTTGGACACGCCCAGCGACGAGCGATGGGTGCGGACCTCGAAGCCATAGGCGGACAGCGTCCGCTCGGCGAGGGTGAGTTGGTCCTGGTCGTCGTCCACCACGAGGACGCGAATCTTGGTTTCCGGCATGGCCCCTCCCCCTTGAGCGTGCGGATTGGATGCAGGAGCGAAGTATCCCGCAATCCCCACCCGCGTGTCGCCACCCCCCTCGGGTAACCCCGGGCTGGGTGGACAGCACCCCGGACTCACTCCCGCAAAGCCTGCTTTCCCAGGGGGCTTGGATGGGACGGCAGGAGAGCAGGGGTGCTCAGGCCTCCTCGTCAGGACAGATGGTCAGCCATCTCCATGAAGCCGCGCGGCTCGAACCGCTCGCGGAGCAGGTCAGCTTCACGCGACGGCTGCGTTGATGCGCACGGCCAGGGCAATGCCTCCAATCAGGAGCGGTGCCGCGCCGCCTCGCGGAAGAATTGAGTGAGAGAATAGTCCAGCAGCGACTGACGAGACTCCATGTACCGGCGGGCACGGAGGAAGGGCAGCCAGACGCGGGGGCCAACGTGTACCTGCGATTCCTCCAGTTTCTTGCGCGGTATCCACCGCCCGCCAAGGCGCCTCACCAATACTCCGCCAAGGTAGGCGCCCACGGCAGGCACCGTGTGCTCGTCGATGAGCTTCCGCTCGTACCTCTCTGGGAAACGCTCTCGCCAGAAGTGGAAATCGAGGTCGGTCAGTGACTCCGGCTTCGCTTCGAAGAGGGAGGCCACCGAGGTGTGCAGCGCAGCGACCAGGCTCTCCGCCAGACTGCCGTAGTAGCCGAGGGAGCGCTCCAGGCTGTCTACGTCGGGTGGAAGGGCAACTGGAAGCCACTCCTCCGGCTCGGGGGGGTGGTACGCGTTGAATTCGGCAATCTTCCGCTGCCGCTCGCTGATGGCGAACTCGTCCGGCAGGCGCGAGAGGAGCGGTGCCACGTCCGGATGGAAGCGGGGCTCTACCGGAACAAGCGCGGCGCTGCGCTCACGCAGGGTGCGCAGCACGGTGTCGAAGTTGAGGTCCGGCCACAGGTGGGCCTGGGCGTGGGCCTGGGCCACTCGCGCTTCGTCGCTCGCGAAGTCCGCAACAGTGGGGCGCAGTACAAGGAGCACGGCGCCATTGGGAAGTTCCTCAAGCCGGTGCGCAGGTGTCGACAGAACTCGCTTTCGGCCAACTGTCTCCACCAGTCCTGGACCGAAGATGTTGAGCCAGCATACCTCATGAGTCTTGTCGTCGCCCGCTCGCCGAGCCGCTTCGACTTCGCGTTCGAAATAGGGAGCATGCGACAACTGCTCTTCGGAGAGACTGGTCGCAGTGGAGTGCGTGGTTGGATAGTCACGGGCCCATGCACGGACCAGTTCGATGAAGCCATGACACCTTTCCACGTCCAAGAAGAAGGAGAGCGGTTTCAAGGTGAGGGTAACGGAGAGCTCAGGAACGCCTGGCGGAAGCTTGAGCCAGACCGCCATATCCAAGGCGGGGCTCTTTGTTCGATAGAGTCCGACGGTGGAGCTCTTTACTCCACGCACTTCTTCCACGGCTTTGAGGAATGAGTCGCGCGAATACTTTCGTTGCCGTTTCCCCTCAACGAGGTCAGGCATCCAGTCCCCCGCCCAGGACTCAAGAGCTCGCAGAAATGGGAGCAACCCATTCTCAAGCGAAGACATCTCGCCAAGTCCAGCCTTGAAGCTGAACACAAACTGGTCATCCGGCCTCAGTTCGTAGATTCCCAACGGCTTCATTGAAACATCACCTCCACACCTTCAACCTCGTCTGCAACTCTCCCCATTGCCCGAGCCACAACGTCTTGCCGGTCGGGTTTGAGTGCACCACCCTCGTATACAACACGCACTCTTTGGACGCGCGCCGACTGCTGTAGGCCTGGCCGTCGTATTTCGAGGGTATCGCCGTAATACTCCAACGTTGCACTCGCGTCCGCCACCATCTGTGCACTCACCTCGGTCGCGCGCATCTGCGAGAAGTCCCGGCTCTTGAAGCTGAATGTCTCCACACGGGGCGGCTGACCAGCAGGCGGGCGTTCCTCGATGACAAGCGCGTCCGCGAAGCGGAGGTCCGCCTTCGCCACACCCACGTGCGTCAAGACTCGAGGTTGGTTGAAGTCCTTCAACCACTGGCGCTGGGCCCGTGGAAGTGCTGCGTCCTTTTCCAGGATGGAGAACATGAGACGCTCGAAGGCCAGGCCCCGGGCGTACCGCGTCCGCATGACCTGGTAGCTCGCCCACTCCAAGGGGCCCTTGGCCGCAGTGCCCTGCTCGACTTCAGCGGTCCTCTTCTCCAGGTACGACACGTAGTCGGGCCAGAGCGGATGGGCTTCAGTTCCGGGAGGAGCGGCAGCCTGTAGCGCCTTGCGATGCTGATTCAGGACCTTCACGTCCATCGGTAAGCGCGGCCCTCCGGCCTCAGCCTCCGCCTGCTGGAACCTGGCCTCCGCCACCTCTGCCACGATTCCGGCCGACTCTTGCGACAGGGCGGGGGGGCGGCTGCTTCTCGTGCCAGTGCCGCCGCTCGTTGACATGGCCGTCGGGCGCTCGCGATACGCCTCCGCCAGCAGGGCCTGAGCCTTCGACACATTGCCTCGGGCTTCATGGATGGCCATCGCGCCCTCCCGTCCCTCGGCCGCCACGAAATAGCCGACGGAACGTTCGCCCCGGATGAGCGCGGAGAGCTCGCGAGCCGCATCACCACCGAGCCTCTCTTCCAAGTGCTTCACGACGGTCTTCAGCGATTCCGCATCAAGCGCTGCGAGGCGCAGTCCCCCGCCTCGTCCGGCGCCGCTGGACTCCGCATGGGCCCGAGCCCCCTTTCCTCCGGCGTACAGCGCCACCGCCAACGCAGCCGGCGCCAACTCCCGCGCGGCCTGCTCGTACCTGCCCTGGTACAGCGACTGCGCCCCGTGTCCTGCGCCAGCCACGAGGTGGTAGAAACCCAGCGGCACGCCGAACGTCAGGTGGTCGAAGGCCCCAAGCGCCGTGCTTCCAGGCGCGTAGTGCCGCTCCATCAGCGCCCGCTCCACCTCGTCGAGGGCGGACTGGTAGGGCGGCGGCAGCTGCCCTCGCTTCGCGGTGAAGCCCTGGTACCGGGCCCCGTCGCTCACCAAAGAGCTGGAGAGTGCATCCTGGCTCGCGCGCCCCAGTCCTCGGAGCACATCCGCCGCGCGCTCTTCTCGGTCAGGGTACTCGGAGAGCTCCAGCCCACGCCGCTGTAGCTCCTCACGGACAGCAGCCATCTGCCCCAACGTGTCCCCCAGCTGCTTGCCGTCCCTCAGCAGGTGCAGGAGCTGGCGTAGCTCGTCGTCGAAGGAGGCGTGGAGGACGAAGAGAGCAAAGACTTCCGCTCGGGGGAGTCCGTATCTCTCGGTGGCGTTGACGAGGAATGCAGCCCGCTTGTGAGTGAGAGTTTCCGAGGACTTCTCATCCATCGGGCCGAGGGCGCCCAGCCGGACGGCATTCCAGTCGGAGAGGGCCTCCACCAGGCGCGGCATGTCCACCGTGCGCTGCAGGGCCACGAAGGCCGCGGGGCTGGTACACCCGAGGAAGGGGGCCAGCACCGCTTCTTCCGAGTCCAGGTGGGGCCAGCCGGAGGGCACCTCACCGCATACGGCGGCAGTGGCATGAGGCGTCCGTAGCGGCGCCGTCTCCCCCCCAGCCCGCGCCCTGCGGCTGGGTGGGAAGGCGGCGGTACAGCGGCCCCTCGTCCTCCATTCCAGAGGATTCCTCCGGGAGGCTGGCGGTGGCGGCGGCACTCAACCCGCGCGCAGGGGATAGGCCCGGGGCGTATGACAGGGTCGCGGCGTGCCCGCTCGAGGACGACGGCAGCGAGGCGCAACCCGTGGCGAAGAGGGCAGCGGCCAACCCCAGGCCCACGCCACGAAGCAGCCGAGTCTCAGCGCGCATTGTCCACTCCCATGCCCACCGAGACGAAGCCACCCGGGCGCAGTGCACCCTCCGGCGTCGGGTACAGCAGGGTGCCGCTCTGCCCCAGCGCGTACAGCCCTCCGCCAAACACGCGCCATTGCACCTCACCTGCAGCCAGGTAGCGCGTGCCCGGCTGGCCCGCGCCCACCGCGACGCCGTGCAGGGCCACTTCCAGGGCGCGGTGGAAGAGTTGCAGCCCCAGGCGCCCGTCCACGTCCACCCGGCCCCAGGTGAAGGCCTCCAGGCCCAGGGTGAGGAGCAGGTGCCGCTGCACCACTTCTCCCAACCCCACCGCGTCCCAGCCCAGCAGCAACTCGCCGTAGGCCGAGTACCCTTCCGGGAAGGAGACGTCCGCCAACGGCTGGCCGGAGGTGCCCGCCGCCTGGAAGCGCGCCAACTCGTAGTCCGGGCCGAAGTAGCCCTGCCGGAAGCCCCCGTGCTGCCTGCGTACCTCCAGCCGCGCGCGCAAGTCCAGCGTCGGTGACAGCGCGTCCACGCCCGCGCCCGCCACCGCTCCCCACGCGCCTCCCTCGCCCGGGCGCCCGCCCCACCCGGCGAATACCTGCGCTTCGAAGCCCCTCTGGCTGTCTCGTCGCGACGCCACGACGACGGTGCCGTCCACGTGCGCCAGCGTCACCGGCTTCGACGCGCCTCCCGCCTGTCCCCAGTCATGCACCGCGGACACCGCCAGCGCATAGCGTCCTGGCCGCCGGGCCCGGCCGAAGAGGACGTGCTGCACGTCCAGCGCGACTTCCGCGCCCAATAGGCGCGCGCCCAGGAGGTCCGAGGTGAAGGCCTCCGTGTACAGCGGCCCCGCGCTGCCCGTCAGCACCACTCCCGCCGGGTGGTAGTCCAGATTGCTCCGGTTGGAGTAGTGCCTCACCAGGTGCCCGGACAGCAGGCTGTACCTGTCCAGCGCGCCTCCCCACAGGGCCACCCGAGACGACTCATTCCCCAACCGGAAGAAGCGCAGCCACTGGCCCCAGTCGGACGGCGTGTCCCAGTCCTCCTTCCGCACCAGGCCTCCGCCCCCACCACCACCCCACAGCCGCAACCGCACCGGGGCCCCCAGGTTGAGGCCCAGCTTCGGACCTCCGTCCACCACGGCCTGTGGCTCCACCAGAAGGAAGCCTGCCTCCTCGCCGGCACCATGCCGTGGCAGCAGCGTCAGTGCTGTCGCCTCCATCCGCAGCAGGTACTTCCACCGACGGGTGGCAGGCTCCTCCCGTTCCAGCTCCGGTACACGAGGTGGCTCTTCCCGGGGGGCCGTCATGGACGCCTCCTGCTCACCGGTGAGCGGAGGCTCCGTGGCGTTCTGTGCCCATGTGAGTCCAGGCGACAACAGCAGTGTCAGCGCGGCCCAGCATCGCTCCAATTGCATACACGTCTCCTGTGAGCGTCCAGGCAGGTGACGTAACGACGTACGTCTGACATGCGATGCGGCGTGCTGTCGTGGTGCTGCGACAGCGGTGTTGCGAAACCAGGTCGGAAGGCAACGGCAGCGCCTGTGCCACCGATAGCAAGAGCGTGAAGCTCTCGATGCTCTCCACCACGAGGTACAGCCCCTGCGTCATGAAGAGACCATGGACGCGGGCCCGAATCTGAATCGGGCTCACAACGGCCGGCAGGACGCCTGGCGTCTGGGCGGAGCGGGGCGTCAAGGGAGCGGCCGGCGGGAGTGCCTCCGCAGGCCTCCCTGCCCCCACTGCTCGGGCTGCATGGGTTGAAGGAGTGGACAGGGAAGGTCGGAGGCGCATGGCCAGGCACGACATCGTCGTCATCGGGGCGTCCATGGGAGGCGTGGAGTCCTTCACGTCCCTCGTGAAGTAGTTCCCAGGAGACTTCCCGGCGGCGGTGTTGATGGTGCTCCACCTGGCGCCGCGGCATCGCAGCGTGCTGCCGGATATCCTCTCGCGTGCGGGGGCCCTGCCGGCGAAGCACCCGAAGCATGGCGAGGCGCTGGAGCCCGGGCGTATCTACGTGGCGCCCAATGACAGGCACCTCGCACTTCGCCTGCCCCGACTGCGGTGGGGTGCTCTTCGAGATGAACGACGAGGGGTTGTTGCGGTTCCGCTGCCGCACGGGGCACGGCTACACCGGGCAGGCGCTCGTGGCCGGACAGCAGAAGGGCGTGGACGCCGCGCTATGGGCCGCGCTGCGTGCCCTGGAGGAGAACGCGGCCCTGGCCTGGCGCATGGCCCTGCGCGCGAGGGAGCGCAACCACCTGCAGTCGGCCAGCCGCTTCGACGAGCGCGCCAGGGCCACCGAGGCCCAGGTGCTGGTGCTGCGCGAACTGGTGCTGGGCTCTCCGCCGAGTGACGCGGAGGACCTGTCGGCGCACGATGAGGACGACGCCCAGCGGCAGCAGGGCTGAACGAGCTCCGATGTCTCGAGAACCTCCGTCGGGTGGGGCTCCGCCTCAGCGCGTGGTGACGACACGCTCCGCCTTGCTCTGGGCGGTGAGGGCCTCGGCCTCCGCGCGCTCTGCTCCATCAGCAAGTCCGCGGCGAGGTCCAGCAGCCCCTCGCGGCGCAGGGCGAAGTGGAAGCGGGCCAGCACGCGCTTCTGCAGGTCCGAGTCCAGGTCGATGAAGACGTTGCGGCAGAGGATGAGGTCGATGCGCGAGACGGGCGCGTCCGACACCAGGTTGTTGACGCCGAACACCACCGGGCGGCGGATTTCCTTGTGCACCGCGTAGCCGCCCGGCGCGGGGACGAACCATCGCGCGAGCCGCTCCTTCGAGACGTTCTCCAGCTGGGCGGCGGAGTAGACGCCCCGGCGCGCGAAGGCGATGGCGGCCTCCTCCACGTCGGTGCCGAAGACCTTCAATTCAGGGCCGGGGAGGCCGGGGCCAGCGCCTCCGCGGCGGCGATGGCCAGCGGGTACGCCTCCTCGCCCGTGGCGCAGCCGGCGCTCCAGATGCGCAGTTCCTGGTCCGGACGGCGCCGCTGCGCCAGCTCCTTCAGCACCCGCTCCAATCCCATCCACACCTCCTTGTCCCGGAAGAAGGTGGTGAGCTTGATGCGCATGGAGGAGATGAGCGTGGTGGCCTCGTTGGCGGCTCTCTCCAGCAGCGCCAGGTAGGCCGACCGGGTGCGGCAGCGCGTGGCGGCCATGTGCCGCTCGATTCGCCGCTGCGGCGTGGCCTGCTTGTAGTTGCGGAAGTCGAAGTGACGCGCCTGCCGGACCTTCTCCAGGATGGCTTCGAGTTCATTGTCGCGCGGAGGGCGAGTGGCCATGAGGGCTCGCTGTAGCCCAGGGTACACGGGCGGCAAGATGGGGCAGGACCTGTCGGGGGGCTGCGCCATCGTTCTCAGGTCCAATTCCGACCCGGTTCCACCCTCCCCATTTCCTATGCCATCCACATGCACGCCACACTGACGGACCTGATGGAGTCGCTCCCATCGAGGGCCCGCCTGTCCGTGCAACTACGGCTGGCACGGCTGGCCGAGGTGGCCGAGCACTGGCCGGTGGGAGATGCGCGTTGGGGCCAGCTCGCGCGGCAGGACGGCGAGGCGCTGCTCTTCTACGCGGAAGGGTGCTGCGTCCGCCTGGAGCTGCAGCCGGAGCTGCGGCGACTGGTGGTGCGGGAGATGGGCCACGTGCTCATCCGTCTGCCCGGCTCACGTGCCGCGTAGGCAGCGTCAGTCGCGTCCAGACAACCTTGAACATCTCCTGAACATCCTTTCCTGAACAGCGCTGGGCCGCCTGTCGGGCAAGGGGCTCGTGCGGCATTGCCCTGGAGGGTTACATCTCAAGCCCAGGTGTGGGTGCGTAAGCCGTGAAGCACGTCGCGGACGGGATTCCGAGAGGGCGACATCCATGATTGGAGAGCGGATCCGCGTGGCCATCCTGGAGGACCAGCAGGTCTTCCGGGAGTGCCTGGTGGCGGTGTTGGAAGGCGCGGGCATGGAGGTGGTGGCGAGCTGCTCGCAGACGGCTCCCTTCCTCGCGCGGATGCGCGAGTCGGTGCCGGACGTGGCGTTGGTGGACCTGCGGCTGGAGGCCCAGGGCCGCGACGCGGTCTCCGGCGGCATGACGGCGCTGCAGTGCCTGCACGACTTCTACCCCGGCGTGAAGACGCTGGTGATGTCGGGGGACCAGGACTCGTCGGTGGTGGAGCAGTGCCTGAGCATCGGCGCGGCCGGGTACCTCTGGAAGCAGAACGTGGGGCTCAACGAGATGGTGGAAGCCGTGCAGCGCGTGGCGCGCGGCGAGCGGCTGATGCCGCTGGGGCTCGCGTGGAGCTCGCCCTTCCAGGGCTTCCAGCCGCAGCAGGAGCCGACGTCCAACGGCGGTGAGCTGGGCAAGCTGACGCTGCGCGAGCGCGAGGTGCTGGGCTACATCGCCGCGGGCGCGGACAACCTGAAGATTGCCGCGTGCCTCGGCATCACCGAGCGCACGGTGAAGGCGCACATCACCAGCATCTACAAGAAGCTGGGGCCGGAGAACCGCACGCAGCTCGCCGTCCTCGCGTGCCAGCTCGGCGTGCAGCGTCCCGCCAGCGTCTGAAGCACCCGCGCCCCGCCCGTCAGGGCTGTGTGGCGCAGCACCCCATCCCGTCCTGCGGGGCATTCGACTCGCGGCCAATGTCCGCGCGGCTGCGCGGGTGGCATCGTGTTGCCAGCCGCGGTGCTCTTCGCTCTTCACTCCCCCCAACGGGGGCACCGCGGCTCATGAGACGTCCCCCCAGGCGGGCCGGGGCAGCCCACACGGACTGCCCCGGCCCCGCGCTCTCGCGCTACACGCCGAGCGCGTGAGGCTCGGGCTGCGTCTCCCAGCGGGGCGCGCCCAGGTGCTGCAGGAACCAGAGGCCGGCCAGCTCCACCATCTGCGTCTGGGTGCCGGGCTCCTCGAAGCGGTGGGTGGCGCCGGGGATGACTTCCAGCCGCTTCTCCGACTTCAGCGCGGCGAACGCGCGGCGGTGCGGCTCCAGCGCGGCCGTGTCATTGCCGCCGACGATGAGCAGCGTGGGCGCGCGCACGCGCGACAGCACCGTGGAGGACATGGCCAGCCGCCCGCCGCGGCACACCACCGCGTCCACGGATTCGGGGCGCAGCGCCGCCGCCGCCAGGGCCGCGCCCGCGCCGGTGTAGCTGCCCAGGTAGCCCACGCGCAGGCCGCTGGTGCGAGGCGCACGCCGCAGCCAGCGCGCCACGCCCGCGATGCGCCCGGCGAAGAGGCCCACGTTGAAGCGCAAATCCCTCTCGCGCCACGCCTCTTCCTCCGCCGCCGTCAGCAGGTCCACCGCCAGCGTGGCCAGCCCCTCCGCCTGGAGGAGGCGGGCCACCGTCAAATCCCGCTCGCCGCGCCGGCTGCTGCCATGGCCGCGCGCCAGCACCACGACGCCCGCCGGGGCCTGCGGCACCTGGAGGATTCCGCGCAACTCCACGCCCTCGTCCACCGGCACCCGCACCTCGCCGTTCTGCGCCGGCGCCACGTACGCCGCGGGCCCTTCCCCCGGAGTCACCAGTCCTCGTACCCCCTTGCCAGCACCCTCATCCGACCTGCGTGAACCCTGCTTCTTCATGCGGAGTCCTTCCTTTTGTCGGACTGCGTCAGCCTTGAAGTTGCACACTCCACCAGCGAGTGGGACTGCAGGGCCCGTGCCAGCCCATGGGAGGGCAGGGGAGCGGCCGGGCGGAGTCAGGGAATGAGGGCGATGCGGGCGGACTCCCAGGGGCGTCGGCCCAGGGTGTCGTGAAGCCAGAGCGAGTGCTGGCGTTCCTCCGCATGGTGACAGCGTAGCAGGGCCGCGACTTCCGCGGGCCACTCGTCCCGCAGCAGCAGCGCGTAGCTGTGGTCCACCAGATGTTCACAACCCGCCACGGCGGTGAGGGCCGCTTCGATTCGTGTAGAGCCTTTCGTTTTTACGGGAGGAGGCGGGCCCACCAGCGGGCCGTGACGGACCTCCAGGGTGGTGGCCACCGGGGCCTGGCCCTGGCGCTCCAGGAAGGCGTTGAGGGCCGCGAGGTGCTGGAGGTGGTCGTTCAGGAAGCCCTCCAGGTGCGGGCGCAGCGAGGGCAATTCCACGCGCCGCAGGGCGGCGGCGTGCGCCGCGGCCGCGTCCGCGTCCAGGAAGATGAGCTCCCGCAGCAGGTCCAACTGGTTCTGGGAAAGCATGTGCGCCTCGGCCTTTCGAATCAGCGTGTGCCCGAAGCGAGGGGCGAGTAATTGCCCCTTCGTACGACGTGGCCCTGACATGCCGCGCTCGCGCGAGCGCGCGCTGCGTCACGGCTTCGTGGCGACGATGAGCTCGAAGGGACCGGTCAGGACTTCGGCGTTTGTGAAGCCCGTCTCGCCGAGCACGCGCAGGTAGTGCTCCACCTCGCGCAGCCGGCTCACGCACGAGTCCACTCCGATGAGGAAGTAGGACCAGAAGAACTGCGCGGCCAGGCGCTCCGGCGTGCGGAACTCCTCGCAGATGAGCACGCGGCCTCCGGAGGGCAGTGCCTCGAAGGCCTTCTGGAGCAGCGCGCGCGCGGTGTCCGCGGGCCAGTCGTGCAGCACGCGCACGAAGGACAGCGCGTCGTAGCCGCGCGGCAGCGGCTCCTTCAGGAAGTCTCCGCCGACGAAGCCCAGTCGCCCTGGCGGCAGGCCGTGGCACTCGCGGGTGCGGACCACAAGGCCTTCCGTGGCGGAGAGGTTGAAGACGTCCACGGCGAGGCCGGGGTGCTCGCGGACGAGGTGCGCCGCCAGCGTGCCGTCGCCGCCGCCCACGTCGAGCAGGCGCCCGCCGTGTTGCCACAGGCGCGGGCCGTGGGCGCGGAAGGTTTCGAGGATGGGCGGGAGGCCCGCGGCCATGCTGGCCTCGAAGCCCTCCACCTGCTCGGGCGTGCGCGGGGGCCAGTCGAAGGCGGTGGCGGGCATGGAGTGATTGCCGCGCAGGACTTCGGGCAGCCTGCCGCGCAGCTCGCTCCAGGCGTACTTCTCGCGGTCCCGCTCGAGCGAGCGCGGGCCCAGCACGGCGCTCGCGGCCGCGCGCAGGCCCGGCACCGCGCGGTAGCTGGCGGACTCCAGCGCGTCCGAGGGCTGCTCGCGCGTGACGAGGCCCAGGCTCTCCAGGCAGTCCATCAGCTTGTAGAGGCGCCCGGGGATGAGGCCGTGCGTCCGGGCCAGCTCGCCCAGCGTCACGGGGCCCGGCTCCAGCGCGTCGAGCAGGCCGAGCTGGAGGGACGCCTCCACCACGTCCACGGCGCGCGCGCCGTTGAAGAGCAGGTGCAGCAGCGCGCGCGGGGAGGGGGGCGGTGGTGCCACGGTCATCGCTCGACGGGGGGGAACGCGGGGGCGGCGTGCATGGGACAGCCTCCTCCCGCGGCGCGGACCTTCGGATACGTCTCGGAGGGCCCGTCCAGGCAGCCCTCGCGGGGGGCACCCGGGGCGACGCCGCCCTCGCGCCGCCATGTGGACGTCAGCTCCACGCGCACGTCCCAGAGCTGGCGGAACAGCGGCAGCAACATCCGCCCCGCGAGCACCTGCGAGGGCAGCCCGTCCAGCGCCTTCACCGCGCGGTCCACGCCGATGGTCCGTCGCACCAACTGGAAGTGCGCGTACAGCCAGCCCTGGAACGCCTCGTCCACGTCCACGAGCTGCTCGCAGATGCGCTTCAAGTCCTGCGGCCCGCCGGCGGAGTAGATGGCCTTCAGCGTCACGCCACGCCGCTCCAGCAGCCGCTCGAGCGCCGCCTCCAGGCCTCCCGCCGCGTGGCGGAGCATGTTGTAGCCGGGGGACTCCTGCCCGCTGCCGTTGCCCAGGTTGCGGCGGATGATTTGATACGTGTCCGGCGTCATCGTCTCCAGCACGGACAGCTCGCCCACCATGGAGCGCAGCACCCGGTGGATGCGCTCCAGCCGCGCCGAGGCCCCCCACAGCGCGTCCGTGTCCAGCTCCGCGACGACTTCCACCGCCTCGCGCGAGGCCAGCTTCAGCCACAGCTCCTGCGCCTGGTGCACCACCTGGAACAGCAGCTCGTCGTGGGTGACGCGCTCTCCCTCCCCTGTCTGCAGGGACAGCAGCTCAGGTGTCTTGATGTAGACCTCGTAGTCCAGCTCGCCGCGCCCGACCCACTTCTTCAACAGCGGGTTGAACAATGGCTCAGAGAGTTCGAGACGTAACTTTTCCGCAAAACTGTAATCAGGGGCCGTGCTCATGGAGCCCTCCGGAGGGGGGGAACTTCGGAAGGTGGTGCGACTCCCCTCGGGCCGCCAAGAGGTGCCCGGGGGCGGGGGGATGGATAGCGGAGGTACTACACAGCGGAGGTTCTACTCGGTGGCCGGGGCCGGCGTGGGGTTGGGCGGCCGCGGTTTGAGGCGGAAGGAGCGCAGGCGTTGGGCGAGTTCCTCACCCTGGACGCTCTTGGAGATGTAGCCGTCCGCGCCCGAGGCGAGGGCGAGCGAGCGCAGCTTCGACTCGTCCGAGGCCGAGTAGAGGATGAACTTCGTCTTCGCGGAGGCGTACTGCCGGGCCAGGTTGACGACCTTGTCGCCCTTGAGGGCGGGGAAGTTCACGTCGATGAGGACGAAGTCCGGCTCCACGGAACGAACGAGGTTGGAGACGCCCAGCGCGGAGGTGTGCGTCAGCACCTCGAACCCATAGGCGCTCAGCGAGCGCTGCACGAGGTCGAGCAGGTCCGGGTCGTCGTCCACCACCAGGACGCGTGCCTTTTCTTCAGCCATGGGTTCTCCCTAGATGCTTGCGAATCATCTCGAGCAACTGGTCACGATCAAGGGGTTTCGTGAGGTACGCGGTGCAGCCGGCCGCGTGAGCCTTGTCCTGGTACTCGCGCCCCGCGTGCGCCGTGACGGCGATGACGGGGACGTTGGCCGCGGACGGTAGTGAGCGCAGGCGGCGCGTCACCTCCCAGCCGTCGAGCCGCGGCAGGGACAGGTCCATGAGGATGAGGTCCGGGTTGTCGCGCGTGGCCCGCTCCAGGCCATGCTCGCCGTCCTCCGCTTCAATCACCTCGAAGAGGCCGCCGAGGTAGCGCCGGACGATGTCCCGGTTCTGCGCGCTGTCCTCCACGTAGAGGATGCGCGGCAGCTTGCCGGCGGTGGCGGCGCGCTGGGACAGGAGCAGTCCCTTGGCCTGCGCAATCACGTCCTCCAGCGCGTGGCCGCCCTTCTTCACGAAGCCCGCGAAGCCGTCGCGCAGGAGCGCTTCCTCTTCCGCGGAGAGCGTCTTGCCGGTGAGCACGACGACGGGCACCTGGAGCTTCTCCGCGCGCAGGCGGCGCAGCACCTCGAAGCCGTCCAGGTTGGGCATCATCAAGTCGAGCACGACGAGGGCCGGCGGCGAGACACGCGCCTTGAGGAGGGCGTCCTCGCCGCTGCGGGCCTCGGCGGTGGAGAAGCCGGCGCGGCGCAGGTTGCGGCTGACGAGCTCGCGGGTGGCGGAGTCGTCGTCCACCACCAGCACCTCGCCCACGGGCGCGGCGGTGCTGGCGGACGTCTGGCCGAGGCAGCGCTGCACCACCTCCACCAGCCGCTCCGGCTCCACCGGCTTGACGAGGTACTCGCACGCGCCCAGCGAGAAGCCCCGCGCGCGCTGCTCCTCCACGGAGATGAGGATGACGGGGATGCCGGACAGCGCGGGCTCGCTCTTGAGCTGGCTGAGCACGGACCAGCCATCCAGCTTGGGCAGGTGGATGTCCAGGAGGATGGCCTGCGGCTTCAACTCCCGCGCGCGCTTGAGGGCGGCGATGCCGTCCTCGGCCACCACCACCTTGAAGCCCGCGGGCTCCAGTTGCCCCGCCACGAGCTGCTGCATCAGCGGGTCGTCGTCCACCACCAGCACGGTGCTGCCCGGCGGGGCCACGGCGCCCACGTTCTGCGCCACCTCGGCCATGGGCACCGGGCGCTCGGAGGTGGGGAAGGACGACAGCGCGGTGGCGCCGGCCGGCGCCTCCAGCGAGTTGGGCAGGCGCACGGTGAAGGTGGAGCCGCGGCCCAGCGTGGACGTCACGGACACGTTGCCGCCCAGCACGCGCGACAGCTCGCGCACAATCGCCAGGCCCAGGCCGGTGCCGCCCACCTTGCGCGTGGTGGAGCCGTCCACCTGGCGGAACTTCTCGAAGATGAAGGGGAGCTGGTCGGAGGGGATGCCGACGCCGGTGTCCTCCACCGTCATCACCACCTCGTCGCCGGCGGGCACGAGCGTGAGGGCCACCTCGCCCGCGTCGGTGAACTTGGCGGCGTTGCTCAGGAGGTTGAGCATGATTTGCCGCAGCTTCAGCGCGTCCGAGCGCAGCATGCGCGCCGCCGGGTCGATGTGCGTGGTGAGGGCCACGTCCTTGCCCTTGAGGTACTCCTTCACCGTGGCCAGGCACTCGTCGGCCAGCTCCTGCACGTCCACCTGCTCGGTGACGACTTCGACGCGGCCGGCTTCAATCTTGGACAGGTCGAGGATGTCGTTGATGAGCGCCAGCAGCGTCTTGGCGTTCGTCTTGACGACGTTCAAGTCGCGGCGGCCGTGGGCGGTGAGGCGGCTGCCCTCCTCGCGCATGAGCAGGTCGCAGTAGCCGATGATGCCGTTGAGCGGCGTGCGGATTTCGTGGCTGAAGTTCGCGAGGAACTCGCTCTTGAGGCGGGCGGCGGCCTCGGCCTCGCGGGCGCGCTCCTCCTCGTTGCGCTTGGCCACCACCAGCTCCTGGGCCAGCCGGTCCAGGTCCTCGTTCTGCTGGCGGATGATTTCCATCTGCAGCGCGCGCTGCTGGTAGGACGCGAGCGAGCGAGCGGACACGGCGCGCGTGCGCTTGATTTCCTCCAGGCTGGCGGCGAGCTGCTTGTTGGCGGCGAGCAGCTCCGCCTGCGACGCGCGCAGCATCTCCTCGCGCTGCTTGCGCTCGGTGATGTCCTCGGTGACGCCCAGCACGAAGCGGGCCTCGCCGTGCTCGTCCAGCAGGGGAATCTTCCGCGTGGCGAAGATGAGGTCCACGCCGTCGGCCCGGGCCACCTCCTCGAAGGACTTCATCTGCTTCGTGGAGAGGATTTCGGTGTCGATGGCGACGAACGAGTCCGCCTGCTCCTTGGGGAAGTAGTCGTGGTCCAGCTTCCCGAGCAGCCACTGCTTGGTGGTGCGGAAGATGTCAGCGAATGTCTTGTTGGCCACCACCAGCCGGCGCGTCTCCGCGTCCTTCACGAAGAGGACGAAGGGGAGCGCGTCGATGATGTTCTCCATCAGGTAGTTGGTGCGCTGCAGCTCCTCCGCCGTCTTGTTGTGCTGGCGGCGGTCGGCCGTCATGCGCAGCTCGCGGCGCAGCACGGGCGCCAGCCGGCTGAAGCGGTCCTCGGTGACGTAGTCGAGCGCGCCGGCGCGCACGCTGGCCTCCAGCGTCTGCTCGCTCCAGTCGCGCGAGAGCACCACGACGGGCAGTTCCTTGCCGTGCTTCCGCCAGAGGACCTGCACCTCGGAGAAGCCCAGGCCCGGCAGCTCGGAGCCGCAGAGGGCGAGCGACCACGTCTTCGACAGCGCCCCCTCCACCTCGGCGGCGGTGGTGGCGCGCTCGGTCTTCACGGACAGGCCCGCGTTGGCGAGCGCCTCCTCCACCCGCTGGCACTCGCGCTCGCTGCCCACGAGCAGCACGGAGGTGTTGTCCGCAATGTCGGAGTTCGGCATGGCTCTAGTTCGCCCCAAACACCAGCGTGGTCAGCGTGGTGTTGATGTGGAAGCCCGAGTAGATCTCGAAGTGCACGTTCATCCCAGCGGCGGTGGGTGCGGCCCTGAGGGTCTCAGCGAGCTGCGACACGGTGTTGGTGGCGCTCGCGTACCACATGCGCCCACCACAGTGGAACAGGAGAGCGGCCTGGGGGTTCTGCACCCGGCGGGGCATCTCGTCGGTGAAGAAGCTGCGCGTCATGGCGGCCATGTCGCCCAGCTTCATCAGCTCCAGTTCGGTGCCCTCCTCCAGGAGGTTGGCGAAGAGGATGGAGCCGTCCTCCTGGGGCTTCCAGGCGGCGCGGATGAAGTACTCGCGGCCCACGCGCAGGGCGGTGGGGCGCACCGCGAAGCCGTGCGGCGTGCCGAACTCGAGCTGGCTGACGTCCTCCACGCCGAGGATTTCCGCGTAGCGCTTCGCGGCGGGCCTGCCGTCGATTTCGAGCGCGCGGGTGTGGCTCTCGTCCACCTTCGTGATGGTCAGCTTCTCGCCGGTGGGCACGTACCAGTGCGAGCGGAGCGCGGCCCAGGGGGCGTTCGTCTTGAAGAGGGCCACCAGCACCGCGTCGCCCGCGACTTCGCCGTCCACGTGGATGAGGGCGGACTGCTTCGCGGGGTCGCGGTTGGTGTCGCTGGCGCCGCCGCCGACGAGCACCAGCGTCTGGCTCTTCTCGAGGATGCCGAGCAGCAGCTCCTCCTTCTTGTAACGGAAGCCGTCGTCGATGACGAGGCCGACGTACTTGCGCGGGTCCAGGTCCTGCTGGCGCACGCCGAGGTCGTCACAGGCGCGTTTGATTGCGGCCGCGCCCGCGCCGATGGCGTCCACGGACAGGCCGCTGCCCAGGCCCAGGCCCACCTCGAAGTCACCGGACAGCGAGGCCAGCACCACGCTGCCCTCGTGGATGCCGGTGTTGTCCAGCTCGCCCGCGGTGGTGGCGCCGATGAGGCGGGTGCCCTTGGGCAGGCGCTCGCGCACCGCGCGGTTGAGGGACTGCTGGTCGCGCTCGCGCGAGGCGAACATCGTCACCAGCCGGGGGCTGGTGCCCCCGAGCTGGCTGAGAAGGTCCTCCGCGGCGGCATCCGGCTCCTTCAGCGTGGTGCGGGCCGTGTGCATCTTCACTTGAGCCATGGAGGACCTCCGGGGTTGAGAAGGGCGGCGGCTACAGGCCGCTGCCCGGGTGCTGAGTATGACAGGCCCCGGTGCACTGCTGGAACGACTCCTGCCCGCCACCGACGTACATGCTCTCGATGGGTCCGAAACGAGCCACATGGCTCTCCGGGTAGGACTTGTGGCAGGACAGGCAGGCGGCCTTGCTGGTGCGCTGGGTGCTTTCCTTCGTCAGGTGGCACGAGGAGCACTTCTCCAGGGGCGCGTCGAAGCGGTTGGAGCGCGAGTGGACGAAGTGGGTCCGCACGAAGATGGGACCTTCCAGCTCGAACTCGAGGGGCGCGTGGCAGCCCGCGCAGGCGGCGCGATTGTCATTGGCGTGGAGCACCTGGCTGAGCTCGCCACCCTTGCTGTGGCAGGTATTGCACGGGCCGGTGGTGAGCGTGGCCTGGGTGTGCTGGGACGTGCCCACCTGGATTTCAATCGTCGTGGAGCCGGGCAGGTCCTCGCCCAGGTAGACGCGGCGGCCCTTGGCCGTCACCAGGTAGGTGCCGGGGGCGGCGTTCGCCGGGACGGTGAAGGTGAAGGTGTCCGTGTTGATTTGATTCCAGAGGTTCGGGTCGATGAAGGCGCCGCCGAAGAGGACGTTGGCGAAGGGGAAGGTGGTGAACTGGGAGAAGACGCCGTCGCGCTCGGGGAGGCCCACCACCTGCGCGTCGATGTCCGGGTCCAGGAACGCGCCCAGGCCGACGATGGAACGGATGGGCTGGATGTTCTGGGCGGGGCCGATGATCTGCGCCATGAGCATGCGCTCGCGGTGCTTGCGCCGGTAGTACGTCGTCGTCGTGTCGAAGAAGGCACGGTAGTAGTTGAGGCCAGTGTCCGCGTCGCCGTCGGGCGCCACGTCGTTGTAGGCCGGAAGCACGCCCTCGGGGTGCAGGCGCTTGCCCGCCCCGTCGCGCAGGGAGAGCTGGAAGGTGATGTCACTGCCCGGCGCATACGTCCCGTCCGGCCGCGGCGGGGTGAGCGCCGCGAGCTCCAGCTTGAAACCGTAGGAGTACGCGGGGTTCTTCACCTGCTCGACGGGAATCTCGTAGGGGGCGAACGGCCGCAGGCTCCAGCGCAGGCGCAGGGCGCGGGTGCTCGGCTGGAAGGTAATCGTGTGTGCCTTGGCGTGGTCATACGCGTTGCGCAGCTCCACCAGCGCCTCCTCCTCGTAGGCGGTGGAGGCCGAGCAGTCCGTCCTGGTGGTGCAGCCCGTGGCCGTCTGGATGGCGCGGAAGCGGCGGACGAAGAAGTCGTCGCTCTCCGTGCGGCGCGTGTACTCGCTGCCCGCATTCACGAGCACCGGCGCGCCGGTGAGGCGGCCCCTCGAGTCCACCGGCTCCACCGTGAAGAAGCTGGGCACGTCCATCCAGGCGGCGTCGCGGTAGAAGCGGCGGCGGGTGAACGGGGCCCCAAGGCCCGTGGACTCCTGGTCCGCCACGCGCGCGCCCGTCCAGCCCAGGCCCGCGAAGTCGCTGTTGGTGCGCAGCGTCTTCAGCCCCTCGTCCGTGGTGGCCTGCACCACGGCGCGGATGTCGATCTGATTGATGTAGAAGGTGCCGCCCGCGCGCACGCGCACCGGCTTGCCCTCGCCGTTGCTGACCTCCAGGGCCAGCGCCACCGGCTTCGTCGCCGGCCGCAGCGCGTCCGCGTCCGACTCGGTGACGGCCTGCGACTGCGCCTCGACGGCTTCGTCCGCTCCGGTGCCGCCGGAAACCTCGGGCCCGCCGCAGGCGAGCATCAACGTTGTCAGGGATGCGAGCAGGGCTGCTCGGCACGTGGGCAGGGGGGAGGGCATGCGCGAAACAGACGTCTCGCGACGCGCCCGGGGGGTTCCAAGGCCACCCATTGTGAATCTCCTCGTACGTTGGTGGGCGCCGTCATGGCGCCCCCGGCCAGCGGACCCTGTGGCCCGTCGCCCGGGGGGAGGGCGGTGTGGGCGGGGTCTCTCCCGTTTCCGGGTTTCCCCGGTTCGAGCCTTTTTAGCCGTACGAAGAATATCTGCAATGAACAGAATGCTTCAACCAGAGGGCGAAATAACCGCTGTAATCATAACCATTAGTGTTGTCAGGCGGATAGACGAGTGACCGGGGGTGAAGTCGGGCCCCAAAGTTACGCTCTGGCTTCCGAGGGCACGCACGACGTGGCGCGTGGGGTGCGGGGCAGTTCGACCGTGAATTCCGCGCCTTCCCCGACGCGGCTCTGGACGTGGATGGTGCCGCCGTGGGCTTCCACCAACTGTCGAACAATGTAGAGGCCCAGGCCGGTGCCCGGGTGCTGGCCTCCGTCGTGGACGCGCTGGAAGCGGCGGAAGAGGCGCTGCTGCGCTTCCGGGGAGATGCCGATGCCGGCGTCCTTCACGGTGAAGCGCGCGTGCTCGCCGTCGGCGTGGACGCGCACCTCCACGGGCTGGCCCCGGCCGAACTTGAGGGCGTTGCTGACGAGGTTGGTGACGACGCGGTCCAGGCGCTGCCTGTCCCAGTGGCCCGTGGCGCCCTCGTCCACGCTCAGCGAGAGGGCGCAGCCGGCGGCGGTGGCCTGGTCGGCGTGGCGCTCCACCACCTCGCGCACCAGCGTGGCCAGGTTCAGCTCCTCGGTGTCCAGCACCATGCGGCCGGCGGACATGCGGGACAGGTCCAGGAGGTTGTGCACCAGCCGCCCCAGGCGCCGCGTCTCCATCTCCGCGCCGGCCAGTCCGTCGCGCATGCGCGCGTCATGGACGTTGGAGTTCGCGCCCTCCAGCGTGCGCAGCCGCCGCAGCCTCAGCTGGAGCGAGCTGAGCGGGTTGCCCAAGTCGTGCGCGGCCACGCCGATGAGCTCGAGCGCGTCCTGCGCCTGGGCCAGCAGGCGCGCGTTGTCCAGCGCGAGCGCGGCGCGCGCGGCCAGCTCCTCCATGAAGGCGCGGTCCACTTCTCCGAAGCGGCGGTGCGGGCCGGTGGACAAGAGGCACAGCGCGCCCAGCACGCGGGTGCCCACGGCCAGCGGCACGGTGAGGGCGGACGTCACGCCCAGCGTGAGCAGCAATTCGCCGTACGCGGTGCCGGCCAGCGCCAGCGAGGTGCGCGCCGAGTCCGGCTCGGGCAGCAGCTCGGCGCGGCCGGTGCGCACCACGCGCGAGGGGCCCACCTCGCCGTCATCCGGGCAGCGCAGGAGCGGCTCCCAGAGGCGGCTGGCCGTCTCCATGTCCTCGCACGCCACGGCCTGCGGGCGCACGGTGCCGTCCTCTCCGGGCGCGAAGAGGATGCAGGCGTCCGCGACCTCGGGCACGCACAGGCGCGTGAGGGCCTCGCCCACCTCGCGGGCGCCGGACGCCGGCTGGAGGACGCGGCCGGCCTCGGCGAAGAGGGCCTGGGCGCGCTCCATGCGGCGGCGCTCGGTGATGTCGCGCGTCACCTGCGCGAAGCCGCGCAGCCGGCCGCGCCCGTCGTGCAGCGCGGTGAGCAGCGTCTCCGCCCAGAAGCGCGTGCCGTCGCGGCGCACACGCCAGCCCTCGGACAACAGGCGCCCCTCGCGCGCGGCGCGCTCCTGGTGCGCGCGGGGCACGCCCGCCTCCATTTCCTCCCTCGGATAGAGGCGGTCCGCGTCGCCGCCGAGGACGTCCGCCTCGGCCCAGCCGCTGAGTCGCGCGGCGCCGGCGCTCCACGCGGTGACGCGGCCCGCCCTGTCCAGGAAGCACAGCGCGTAGTCCGTCACGCCGTCCATGAGGAGCTGGAGGCGCTGCTCGCTGTGCTCGTGCCGGGCGTGCAGCGGGACGAGCGAGCGGTGGAGCACGAAGCCCAGCGCACCCACGCCGGCCAGCCCCACGAGGCCCGCCACCAGCGCCTGGGGCAGTGCACCGGGCGTCGCCTCCTGCGTGAGGAGGTGGCCGTACACGGCGGACAGCAGCGTTCCCAGAAGCAGCAGCGCGGCCAGCAGGCACGCGGACAGACCTGCCCCGACTCGCTGAGCGAACGTCCAACGGCGCATCATGTGGCACTCCCCCCCAGCCGCTCCGGGAAACCCCGTACGGCAGGCGACGGCAGCATCACCCATGTGAAAGATTGAGAACATCGCCCCGTTGGACGAGGCGGATCCGACCCCGGTGCGTTGTGATCCGACCCTTCGGTGGAGGTAGGACGCACGCCTGGAACGGGAGGCGCGCGAGGGGCCGTCGTCGGAATGGCCTTCGTGATGCCGGGGGGTTATGAGGCGACCTACATGTCTCCCGTCGAAGGTTCCAAGGTCCGCTACCTCCCGCAGCCCGAATGGGGTGTGGGACACCTGATCTCCTTTCAGGAGGACGGCGCCAAGGCGCTCGTCTCCTTCCCGGCCCGCGAGGACGCCCCGGTGCTGGTGTCCACCAAGGGCGGAGCCCTGGTGCAGTACCCGCTGCCGCCGGGCGAGCCGGTGGTGACGTACAAGGGGCGGCTGGCCCTCGTCGTCCGCGAGGAGCCCGGCGCGCGCGGCCTGCGCCGCTACGTGCTGCGCTACGTGGAGTCGGGCGAGGAGGACGAGCTCCCCGAGTCCGAGGTGCGCGCGCTGCCGCCGCGCTCGGATTTGCTCTCCACGCTGCGCGAGGGGCGCGTGGGCGACGCCAAGGCCTTCACGCTGCGCAAGCAGGCGCTGGTGCTGGACGACGAGCGCCGCTGCGACGCGCTGGGCGCGCTGCTCGCCAGCCGCATCATGGTGAAGCCGCACCAGGTGGGCGTGGTGCAGCGCGTGCTGTCCGCGCGCCGGCCGCGCTTCGTGCTCGCGGACGAGGTGGGCCTGGGCAAGACGATTGAGGCGGGCATGGTGTTCAGCGCGCTGCGCCTGTCGGGCCTCGCGCGCCGGTGCCTCGTGGTGGCGCCCAGCCACCTCACCGTGCAGTGGCTGGTGGAGCTGTTCCACAAGTTCAACCAGCTCTTCACGCTGATGGACTCGGACCGCTACGAGCAGTCGCTGAAGGAGGAGGAGGACGTCTCCCCGTGGGCGCGCTTCCCGCTGGTGGTGACGAGCCTGGAGCTCCTGCAGCGCAGCGCCGAGCACCGGCGCGAGCTGGCCCGCGAGGACGCCTTCTGGGACCTCGTCATCATGGACGAGGCGCACCACCTCAAGGGCGAGAAGGCCTTCGAGGCGGCGAAGGTGCTGGCGGGCAACTCGTGGGGCTTGTTGCTGCTCACCGCCACGCCCATGCAACTGGACCCGGCGGAGTACCACGGTCTGCTCACCCTCATCGACGCGGGCACCGCGCCCACCGTGGCGGGCTTCGAGGAGCGGCTGAAGCGCCAGGAGGAGTTGTCCTCCGCGGTGCGCGCGCTGATGGAGGGTGGCAAGCCCGCCGCCGCCGTGCAGGCGCTGGCGAAGCGCTTCCCCGAGGACGCGAAGCTCGCGGCGCTGAAGGACCGGGACGCGCTGCTCCAGCACCTCGCGGAGACGTACAGCCTGAGCGACAGGCTCGTGCGCAACCGCCGCGCGGTGGTGGGCGGCTTCTCCACGCGCCGGCTGAACCGCCACCCTGTGGAGCTGCCCGCCGAGGAGTTGAAGGTCCGTGACGCCGCGCTGGCGACGCTGGCGGCCGGCAGCCTGCGAGGCGCGCCGCTGGGCAACGTGCTGCGCCGGCTGGAGTCCAGCCCCGCCGCCTTCGCGGCCGCGGTGAAGACGAATCCCGTCTTCAAGGGCAAGGCGGACGCGCTGCGGCTGCCCACGCGCGACGCGAAATTCACCGCGTTCCTCGGCGTGCTGCGCGGCATCTGGAAGTCGGAGCCGGCGGCGAAGGTGCTTGTCTTCACGGAGAGCCGCGACACGCTGGACGCGCTCCAGTCCGAGCTGGGCCGCGAGGGCGTGGAGGCGCTGGGCTACCACGGTGATTTGCCGCTGGTGGAGCGCGACAGGCAGGTGGCGCGCTTCCGAGACCCGGAGGGGCCCAAGGTGCTGCTCTGCACGGAGGTGGGCGGCGAGGGCCGCAACTTCCAGTTCGCGCACCACCTGGTGCACTACGATTTGCCCTGGAGCCCGGCCACGGTGGAGCAGCGCATCGGCCGTCTGGACCGCATTGGCCAGACGCACCCGGTGGAAATCCACGTCTTCGACCCGGCGGGCACGCTGGCGTCGGACGTGCTGATGCTGCTCGCGGACGCCGTCGGCGTCTTCGGCGAGACGGTGGGCGGCCTGGACGCGGTGCTGGAGGAGGTCGAGGACCGGCTCGCGGAATTGGCGCTGATGCCGCGCGAGGCGCGCGTGGCCTATGCGCAGGAATTGAAGGCGAAGGTGGAGGCCGCGCGCGCGCAGGTGAAGCGCGCGTATGACCCGCTGCTCGACGTGCGCAGCTTCGACAAGCCCGCGGTGGAGCGGCTGGTGAAGCGCGCGCAGGAGCGCATGGGCATCGAGGCCGACGAGGACGAGGGCGAGGACGGCGAGGCTCCCAGCCTGGAGGACGGCCTCTGGGGCGTGGCGAGAGACCTCGACGAGCGCCTGGAGGAGAGCGTCACCGAGCTGGCGCGCCGCGTGGGCATCGGCGTGGACACGGACGAGCAGGTGGAGGCCTTCCAGGTGGCCTTCCAGTTCGGCCACGCGCTGAAGGTGGACGGGCTGCCGGGCCTCGACGTCATGGAGGACCGGACGATGCTGGGCACCTTCTGGCGCGACACGGCGGTGGAGGCGGAGGAATTGGAGTACTTCGCCACCGGCCACCCGCTGGTGGAGGCGCTGTTCGGCTTCCTGCGCGACGGCCCCTACGGCCGCAGCGGCTTCCGCTTCATCGAGAAGCGCGGGCCGCTGAAGGCGCGCGGGCTGGAGACGCTGTACCACGTGCAGCTCCCGGAGCCGGAGGACACCTCGCCCGGTGCGCGCGTGCCCAGCCGCCAGCTGGCGCGCTTCCTGGAGCGCACGCTGTTGCACGTGGCGGTGGTGGAGGGCGCGGGCGGCCCCAAGGCGGACACCACCGTGCTGTCCGCGCTGGAGACGGAAGGGCGCGCGCTCAAGGGCGACGAGGTGTCCAAGGCCTTCCCGGGCTTCGGCCCCTTCGTGGACGCGGCCGTGCCGGTGGCGAAGAAGGCCGCCGAGGCGGACCTGGCGAAGCTGGCCACCCGCGCGCGCAAGGCGATTGAGTCCGAGCGCGACGGCGCGGTCGAGCGCCTGCGCCTCTCCCTCGCCCACCAGGGCCTGAAGCCCGACGCGGTGGAGGCGCAGCTCGACGCCGAGCGCACCCACTACGAGCGGCTGCTGAAGGCGCTGGCGGGGGCCAGGGTGGTGCTCGACTCCGCCTGCGGCTTCGTCATCAACCGCTGACGCCGCGCGGGAGTAGACTGTCCTCCCGTCAACGGCCGGGGGCCCCCACCCCTGGCTTTCACAGTCCAGTTGCATCTAAGACAGTGCTGCTGTGCGTCCATGTGCGCGGCTCGTCCATTTGACCGATTCCTCAATCAACCAGAAAAGAGGAATCCAGGAGACGGTCATGGGCCAGCGGGGCGTCGCAGGGACACGTCAGTCAGGGCAGGCCGCGGTGGAAGCCGCGTTGACGCTGCCATTGGTGGTGTTCCTGGTGCTGGGGACGCTGCAGCTCTTCCTCCTGTTGCAGGCGCGCATCCTCGCGCAGGTGGCGGCGTACCGGGCGGTGCGCGCGGGCAGCCTCAACCACGGCAACTGCCTGCCGATGATGCACTCGGCGCTGGTGACGATGCTGCCCACGGTGGCGCGCACCGACACGCCGGAGCGGCTGGCGGATGCCTTCTCACCCCGGCGCCACAACCACTTCTGGGTGCGCGGCTCCACCGGCGAGCGCTTCAACGGGCCGATGATTGAAATCGTCCGCGAGTCGCCGGACGCGGCCTGGGCGCAGGGGCTGCTGGGCGACGAGGACCTGATGTTCGACCAGCCCACCAACAACGCGCGCGAGCTGCGGCAGCGCACGTTGGAGATACGGATGGTGGCCTGGTACTACATGCGCATCCCGTTCGCGAACTGGGTGATGAGCCGCATGTTCCTGGCCCACTTCCGGCTCCAGCGCTTCACGGGTCCCAACCCGCTGATGCCCACGCAGAAGCGCGCGGCCTGGTACGGCGAGACGGACGAGACGCTCGGCAGGGACGGGTGGCCGGGCGGTGATTTGGGTGACCGCATGGTGCGCTGGAGCGCCGACGGGCACTTCCTCTTCCCCATCCAGGTCAGCGCCGCGATGCGGATGATGACGCCCGTCATGTCCGAGTACTTCCAGGGAGGCCCGGCGTGCAACCTTCACGGCTCATGACGCGCGGTGCGCGCGGACAGGCGCTGGTGCTCTTCGCGCTGACGCTGCTGCTGCTGGCGTTGATGGTGCTGATGACGCTGGGCTTCGGCATGCGCGCGAAGGAGCGCGTCGAAATCCAGATGGCGTCGGACGCGGCGGCCTACAGCCAGGCGGTGGCCACGGCGCGCACGCTCAACGCGATTTCGGTGATGAACCGCGCGCAGGTGGCCCACATGGTGGCCATGGCCGGCACGCAGGCGCTCATCAGCCACAGCAGCCAGGAGTTCGCGGCGCACAACGTGGTGTGCCCGGGAGACATCCTTCCCAACGAGTGGTTCGAAGCGGACGAGGCGGCGGCGAACCAGGTGCGGAGCCTGCAGGGGCAGGCGGGCAACATGCACCGCGCGGGGATGAGCATCTACATCAAGCTGCTGGCGGACCACATCGCGGGCCAGGAGCTGGCGAAGCGGGTGGCCGAGGCCGTCAATGGCGAGCTGCGGGCCCCGCCGGAGGGCGCCGACAAGAGCTTCTCCGAGCTCAATGGCGCCAACGCGGTTCGCTCGCGCGATGACCTCATCGCCGCGATGAAGGGGGGCACCAACTCGTGCGGCGTCGGCGACGGCGCGGTGTGCCTGTCCGGCGGCGGCACGCCCGCGCTCAACGCCACCATGGGCAGCATGGGCTGGACGTGGGTGCACAACCGCCCCGGAGGCAGCGCGGGCTTCGGCACCGGCGGCGCGGCCGTGTCCACGGGCTTCCGTCACTACAACTCCGCCTCGCAGATGGACCCGTCGCGGTATGAAACCGTCTCGGGCCGCAACTCCACGGGGCATGACCACGGGCGCGCCGTGGTGCCCACGCGCTGCCGCTCGCGTCCACCGACTCCGGCCGACGCGGACGATGCGTGGGTGATGTCCGACGAGGAGCAGACGCGCGAGGACCAGCACGTGTACGGCGCCCGCGCGCCACCGGGCCAGGCGATGGAGAACACCCAGTGGCCGTACAAGATGCACACGCTGGGCGAGTGCGTCGTCTGCCCGGGCATCTGGCCCTTCTCCATGAGCTACAACACGGCGGAGCTGAATCGCGGACAGGCCAACCAGTACGGCCAGCCGAAGCTGTACGCGATGCTGTACCGGGACTACGCGAGCGCGCAGCGGCGGGCCCATCCGGACCCGTGGAACCTCTTCTTCCGCTTCAAGTTCACGGAGAACAGCGACACGGAGTTCGACAACAGCAGCCCGCTGGGCCGCATCCTCCCCACCGGTCGCGAGGAGGTGCAGCGCAACCAGGTGGCCCTCTCGGCGGGGCTCGTCTACTACCACCGGCCGCGTCCGGCGGCGGTGGGGGGCGGCTGGCGCGAGCCTCCCAACTTCCTCAACCCCTTCTGGCGCGCGACGCTGGCGAGCCCGGAGGGCTCCATCGACGACCGGCCCGCGGACAGCCTCGCGGGCGCGGGCTTCACCGAGCACGCGCAGACGCTGCGCCGGCTGGTGGGCGAGGGCTTCCGGGGCGGCGGTCCGGGCGGGAGGGGGTACTGAGATGCGCACGCGTGCGGCGCGGGGACAGTCGCTGGTGGAGGCGGCGCTGGGGTTGATGGTGTTCGTCACCATCCTCCTCTTCGGCATCTACTTCGCGGAGGTGGGCGCGCTGACGCTGAAGGTGCAGGAGGCCGCCAACTTCGCGCTGTGGGACGCCACCGGGCGCGTGCACCACAATCCGGAGGCCGGCGACTGGGGCCGGCGCGGCGTGGTGGCGGACGCGGAAGCGGAGGCCGCCGGGCGCTATGTGGACTTCGACGGGCGCGAGCGCATGGGCGGCACGGGCATGCCCATTCAGCAGGCGATTGCGCGGGCGCAGCCCATCCAGGTGATGTGTGAGACGGGGTTGCCCGCGGGCGTGCAGGGGCTCAGCCCGGCCGATGCGGAGGTGTCCCCGGGAGTCTCCCCCCTGGCCGCGGCGATGACGGTGGGCACGCAGGGCATGTCGTGCACGGCGTCCTCGCGGCTGCGCGCCTCGCGCATCGGCAACTTCATGGAGGAGCGCTTCCATGAGGCGCACCGCCGCGCGGCCCAGGCCTTCACCGTCTGCGCTGCGGGGCGTGCGTCCGGCGGCCGGTGCACGGGGCGCTTCGGCATCATGCTGGATGACTGGGGCCTGTCGGGCGTGGCGGAGGGGCGCGCGTGTCCGCTGAGCATCGACACCGGGGGGCCTTGCACGAACGTCGACTACTACCGCTGGACGGAGCGCATCTACCGGGCCAACGGCGGCGGAGGCAGCGCCGGGTCCGCGATGGCGGGGCTGGTGGGCGCGGACTCCGTCAACGAGGACCAGTTCTTCATGAGCTTCCGTGGCGAGGAGGACAACTACGAGGAGAACATCGGCGCCACGCACGCGGGAGGACAGTCACGCTGGGAGGTGACGCCCTTCGAGGCGCCCAACATCCCGAGCTACAACGCCGGCCGCCAGAACCACTGGCTCGGGTTGCCCCGGTGAGACGCGCGCTCGTCGTGCTGTGCGGCGTGTTCTTGCTTGGCGCGGCGCCCGCGCCCGGGAGCGCGGCGGAAGGAACGTTCGTTCCAGGCACGGGGGGCGCCCGGCCGGCTCGTCCATCATCGGAAGGAACGCTCGTTCCGCACAACGACGGCGCGCCGGCGCCGAGCACGCCTCCTCGGGATGACGGAGCCCCGCGCTTCGCCTGGCCGCGCTTCCAGGTGCTGGAGCACGTCGAGGCGAGCGAAATCATCGAGGTCGCCGGCCTCCCGGTGGCCCTGCGCGCGGTGCACGTGAAGGAGCGGCTGCCGGATGCCGTGCAGCGGCTCGCGGATGCGTTCCACAAGGGCGGGCTCCACGTCCCTCCGGGGCCCGAGCAGCCACAGCTCGCCAGCGGCGCGGTGATGCTCACCGCCGTCGATATGTACAAGCGGCTGACGTACACCGCCATCCTCCAGCCGCAGCCCGACAACACCACCGTGCTGTACCTCGGCGAGGCCAACCACATGCTGCGCCGAGAGCCCGTGGCCGCGGGCGACTTCGCGCCCCTGCCGCCCGGCGCGCGGCAAATCCTACGCGTGGGCGGTGAGAGCTCGAAGACGATGGCCTTCCACGTCGCGCTGTCCGGCAGCGACGTGGACGCGTACTACACACGTGCCCTGTCGCAGCACGGCTGGCGGCGCGTCGAGGAAGAAGCGGGTCTCTACACGCGCTCCGGTGAGGAGCTGCGCGTGGTGCACGAGCAGGGCGAGGGCGGCCTGCGCGCGGTGGTGCTCGTGTACCGCTCGGTGCGGGCCCCGGTCGCGAAGCCCGCGTCGCCCTGAGCGTCGTCAGGCCTTCAGCTTCTCGCGCAGCGCCTTGGCGCGGCCCTGCATGTCCGGGTCCATGCTGGTCAGCTCCACGGACTTCAGGCGCTGGTCCAGGCTCTGCGGCACCTTCGTCTTGAGCTTGCCCTCCTCGGAGAGCTGCTCCAGCTTCGCCAGCGCCTTGTCGACGATGCGCTCGCGCGGGTGGTCCAACAGGCTGTCGAGGAAGTACGCGTCCTCGGGCATCTCCGGGTACTTCTCCAGGTAGTCGACGACGGCCTTCACCCAGTCGGCGCGGGACTCGGACTCCGTCACCTTCTGCATGGCCTGCTTCTGGGCCTTGCGCTTGCCCTCCGGGTCGAACGTCTTCGCGAGGCCCTCGGGCAGCTCGCCGCCGGTGAAGAGCGCGTCCGCGGCGGCCTTGTACTTCTGGTAGCTCGCGCTGCGCTCAATCTTCTGCTGCGCGGGGTCATCCTGGCGCGAGTGGTACTTGCTGCCCTTGCCCCGCTGTGCGTCGATTTCGCGCCAGCTCTTGTTGCGCTTCCCGGAGAAGCCGCCGCCGTTATCGTCCTTGTCCTTCGCCATCCTTCATCTCCCCTTGCGCGCGCTCCACAGCGCGGCGAGTCCGCGACGGACGAGACGCCGCACCGCCTCCAGTTCCTCGGAGGACAGGGGCTGCTCCTCGTCCTGCTCCGCCTCGAAGAGCGCCTCGTCCGCGTAGGCTTGCAGCGGTTGGGGCGGCGGTGGAGCGTCCGTGTCCGCCTCCAACGCCGCCGGGCTCACGGGGGTGAGTCCTGGCGGCCACCCCAGCTCCAGCATGGCGTACAGCTCGAAGAGCAGGTGGCGGGCGACTCCGTATCCTTCGTCCGTGAGACCCGCCGCGTCAAGCGCGCCCAGCAGCGCGTCCTGTCGGTTCTCGAAGGAGTGGGTGAGCCGCGTGCGCGCCTTCTCGTCGTCCTCCAGGTAACGCCAGGCGGTCTCCACGAATTCGGCTGTCGGCTCCTTCGGGTGGAAGGCCGCGGGCGGCGTGGGCTTCACCTTCTTCGGGCGAGGCGGGCGCGGGCCGTCCTCCAGCCGCACCTGCTTTCCCTCCTCCACCAAATCCCAGAGGCCCAGCAGGTTCTGGTACAGCCGCCGGGCGATGTCGGGCGAGGGGAAGCGCGGCTCCTCCTCGAAGAAGGTGGGGATGACGTCCTTGTAGGGCGTGCCCTCCGCATGGGCGGCCTGCATGCGGGCGAGCACCGCCGCGCTGTCCAACGGGCTGCCGGCCAAATCCAGCAGTCCGTCGAGCGTCTGCGCGCCCTCGAACTGGCGTTGGAAGTCGGCATCTCTGTCACGGGAACGGCTCATGATGGGCGGGACCCTACACGCGGCGGGCAAGCGGGCGCACGAAGCTTCAGTGCTCGCCGGGCCACTCGCCCATCAGCTCGTCCTGGTGCTCCTTCGGGTTGGAGGGCCACGCGTAGTCCTCGGGCACGTGGCCGCCGCCGTGCGCGGCGGACCCGTCCCAGCTCACCTGTCCGCGCAGGAAGTCCTCGGAGTCCTCCTCCGTCACCTCCCGGCGGTTGGCGGGCACGGTGAAGGGGGCGTCAATGGGCTCTTCGGGGATGATGATGGCCATGGGGTGGTTCCTCCAGGGAGGCCCTGTGCGCGCGAGATGTCCGCTGCCACACGCGGAAGGTGCCCTCCTGTCCACGGCAAACCTAGGCAGGCGGCGCGGGGAGGAGGAGCGTATGGAGCCGGGCAGCCGAGGGGCAGGCCGGCTTCCGTTTCCGCGCTGTCGCTCCTAGGCTCCGGCTCCACATGGCAGAGAGTTCCGTGGAGACGTTGAAGACCGCGGTGCAGGCGCTCTACCGGGTCCACGCGGTAGAGGGCCCGCCGGGAGAGAACGGCCTGCGCACGGTGTGGCACCTGGGCCAGGACGGCGCGGAGTTGCTGTCGCTGGTGGACGGGGACGGGCGCGTGCGGCGGCAGGAGCTGACGCTGTTGGAGGACCACTACATCTGGGCCAGCGGGCAGGGGGTGCGCACCGGCAGCCTGGAGCGTGGCCCGAAGCAGGCCGGGCCCGCGGTGGTGGTGAAGGCGGACCCGGAGCTCGTCCCGCAGCGGCTCCTGAGGGCCGCGATGGCCATGGGCACGTACACGGGGCAGGACCGCTACATCCTCCACATCCAGCGCGTGCTGGCGCTGGCGCGCGAGGGGCTGGAGCTGGGAGGCCGCGTGGAGCAGGGCGGACAGCGCCCGTCGGAGCCCACGCTGCCGTCGCTCACGCCCGCGCCGTCGCCGCAGCCCGCGCCGGTTCAGCTCGCGTTCGGCCAGCCGCTGCCGGACGAGGTACCGCCGCCGGTGGTGCGCAAGTCGGAGGGGCTGGTGATGGTGGCGGTGATGGCGCTGGGCGTGCTGCTGGGGTTGGCGCTCCTCGCCGTCATCCTGCTCAGCTGACGCGACGCCTCGACGCCCGGCAGGTGCACGCCCTGTCCCGCGGGAATGGCCACGGGGGCGCGCTCGGTGATGGTTCTCACCGGGTGCGCGTCCAGCACCAGCAGCGCGGTGACGGCGGCGGCGGGCACCAGCCGCGCGGACCAGCCCAGCGGCGAGTGCCCGTCACTGGCGGTGCGGCGCAGGAGCAGCGCGAAGCCGAGCACCGCGAGCACGCCGGTGCAGGCCCAGCGCACGGTGCGCAGCCGCGCCGCCGTCTCGAGTCCGGCCGTCACCAGCTCCTGCCGCCCCGACTCGGGCACGTGCGCCAGGCCCGTGAGCAGCTCGAAGAGGTGCCGCGCCTCCATGGCGCCCACCAGCGCCACCGAGGCGAGCGACGCGCAGACGCCGCTGGCGAGCAGCAGCCCTTGCGAGTGGTGGGACTCGCGCTCGGACCGGACCCGGGAGGTAGGGCCGAAGCGCGCCATGGCCAGTCCCAGCGCGAGCCCCAGCAGCAGCGCCGCGCTGGTGAAGGCGCCGAGCATCCGCGGCGCCATGGCCTGCCCGGTGCTGGAGGCGAGCACCAGCCCGGCCTCCACCGCGTCCAGGTGCGGCAGCACGGCGGTGGCCTTCTCCACCAGGACCTCGGTGCCCATGAGGCCCAGCATCCACGGCAGCGTGGCCATGCCCAGCATGACGGGCAGCGGTACCTTGCGCTCCATGCCGGTGCTGGCGAGCGCCAGCGACAGCAGCGGCAGCTCCACCAGCAGCGCCAGCGCCACCACCGCGGCGAACGGCCCGGCCGCGTCTACGGTGTGCGCCAGCTCGACAGAGCCGTGCATTAGTGGCGCAAGTGTGAAGCACCACAGGAACACCGTGACAGGCACGGCCGACGCCACGGAGAGCCCGGGCGCGATACGGGGCCGGAATGGAACGAGCATTTCCTGATAGAGTAGTCTCTCCCGCTAAAACTGTGAATTCAGACTGGGGGACGACCGACCAGCCAGTAAACGACGCTGGAGAGGGCTCCCACCACGGGTGATACGAGCACACCCAGCAGGTAGAGTCTGGGACACCCACTCTCGGAGCAGCCGAGGCGGCCGTGGGAGAGGGCGCCGGCGAGCAGCAGGGGTGCGTTCATCCCGAGGACGAAGACGCCGAGGCCGCGCAGCACGAGGCTCCGGTACCAGGTGCGCGTCCACAACCGGAAGACGACGGGTAGGAGGACGAGGGTGATGGTGGCCGCCGTGGCCAGCGCCAGGTGCCGCGCGGCAACGGCCACACAGGCGAAACCCGCGAGCGCCAGCGCCGGCACCAGCAGCAACGCGTTGAGGGACAGGGGCTCCCGTGGACGCATGGAGATGCGGGTGACGGTGGCAGAGCGGGGAGGGTGAGGCAAGGAGGGACGCGCCAGCGTCGCCTGGACAACCTCAGGCCGCGACAGCGCCCTCGCCCAGCAACTGCGAGTATCGCCCGCGCAGCGCGAGCAGCTCCGCGTGGGTGCCGGCCTCCACGATGCGGCCGCCTTCCACCACGGCAATCAAATCCGCGTCGCGCACCGTCGACAGCCGGTGTGCAATCACCAGCACCGTGCGCCCCTGCATCAGCGCCGTCAGTCCCGCGCCCACCGCCGCCTCGCTCGCCGCGTCCAGCGCGCTCGTGGGCTCGTCCAGCAGCAGCACCGACGGCCGGCACAGGAACGCCCGCGCCAGCACCAGTCGCTGACGTTGGCCTCCGGACAACCGGCTGCCGCGCTCACCCACCGGCTCATCCAACCCGCCCGGCAGCGAGCGCACGAAGTCCTCCGCGTGCGCGAGCCGCAGCGCATCCCATAGCTCCGCGTCCGTCGCCTCCGGCCGTCCCAGCCGCAGGTTGTGGCGCACCGTCCCGGAGAAGAGCACCGGCTCCTGCGGCACCCACGCCATCTGCCCGCGCACGCTCGACGGCTTCAGCCCCGACAGCGGCGCCCCGTCCCACAGCACGCGTCCACCCGACGTGGGCAAAAAGCCCAGCAGCACCGAGAACAGCGTCGTCTTCCCCGCGCCCGAAGGCCCCACCAGCGCCACGCGCTTGCCCGCGGGCACCCGCAGGTCCACGCCGCGCAGCGCCTCGCGCCCGTCCTGGTACGTGGCCCGCACGCCCTCCAGCACCAGCGCCTGCGACAGCGGGCCCGCGCTCTCGCCCACGTCCGGCGGCGCCGGCTCGTCCGCGAGGGCGAAGAGCCGCTCCGCCGCCGCCAGTCCCGTCAGCACCTGGGAGAATGTCCCGCTCAGCGACTTCACCGGCTGGTACAGCAGCAGCGCCGCCGCCATGAACGAGAGCAGTCTTCCCGCCAGCGCCGGCTCCGCGTCCACCGCGCGCGCGCCCCACGCTATCGCCATGGCCACGCCGGCGATGCCCAGCCACTCCACCGTGGGGCTCACCGCGCCGCGCAGGAAGAGCGAGCGCTTCATCTCCGTCAGGTATCGCTCCGCCTCACCCTCGAACGACTCCACCGCCCGGGCCTGTCCGCCGTAGGCCTGCACCACCGGCAGGTTCTGCAGTTGCTCCGCCGTCAGCGCCGTCAGCGCGCCCAGCCGCTGCTGCGAGCGCGCGGCCACTTTCTTGAGCGAGCGGGCGAAGCGGTTGATGGGCAGGACGGTGACGGGCACCACGACGAACGTGAAGAGAAAAAGCCTTCCGTCGATGAGGAAGCAGGTGACCAGCAGCGAGACAATCTGCAGCCCATCCTTGATGTACGAGGTGAGCGCCTGAGTCACCGCGAACTCCACCATCGGAACCTCCGAGGTGAAGCGCGTGAGCAGCTCTCCCGAGTGACGTCGCTCGAAGAACGCGGGCGGTTGGCCGAGCAGCCGGCCGTAGAGGTAGCCGCGCAAATCCGCCATCACCCGCTGGCCCAGCCGCTGCATCAGCCCGCCCTGGAGGAACTGGGCCGTGGCCTTCACCACGGCGACGAGCACGACCAGCAGGGGCAGCCGCTCGAGCAGCGCGTCTTGCGGCAGTGACACGCCGGCCACGGTGACGGGCTCGCCGGTGAGCACCGCGCGCAAGAGCGGGCCCACCACCCAGGCATAGGCGGACGTGGCCGCCGCGGCGACGAGGGAGGCGCCCATGCCCGCCATCAGCAACGGGCGGTACGGACGCAGGTAGCCGAGGAGCCGGCGGTAGACGTGTGGGGAGGGACGGGGAGCCACTGTTCGGCGGCGCACTCTGTCACCGAGTCGCCACGACGTCCAAGGCCAGAGGGACGCGCGTTCCTACAGGCCCTGCCGCCTGCTCTGCCACCGGGCGCCAAAAGCGAGCAGGCCAGTTCCATTGCCCCCCTCCGCCCCTGCGGACAGCTTCATGGGAGCCATGGAAACCAATAACGAAAAAGAGGCCCTGTTCAATCCGGGCTGCGAGCCGGTGGTGGAGGACGAGGAGCGCCGGCGGCTCCTGTGGCTCATGGCCGAGTACTTCCGCACCATCGGGTACACGGACATCAAGGCCCGCCTCCCCGGCTTCATGCCGCCGCCCATCCTGTCCGGCACCATCGAGGACCATCGTCCCGACTTCACCTGCCGGCAGTCGGACTCGGCGCGCACACCCATCATCCTGGAAATCGTCACGCCGACGATGGTGGACGACCCCACGGCGGAGAACCGGTGGAGCCTGCTGGCCAGCGCCGCGAAGCTCTACAACGCGGAGCTGCACTTCGTGGTGCCCAAGTGGGCGGCCAACGGCCCTGTCGACCCCGGGCTCAAACGCCGCCTGGCCCGCATGGAGCTGACGGCCAACCGCGTATGGACTGTCTAGGTGACGGCCCTGGATTGCTGGCGCTTTTCGCTGCGTTATAGTGGCTCAGGGTCCTGAGCTTTAGCGAAAAGCACAGCAATTTCCAGGGGTTGTAATCGATGGCAGGTGCGGCGGGTCAGAAGCGCGACTACTACGAGGTCCTGGGCGTCCAGAAGTCGGTCTCCGCGCAGGAGCTCAAGAGCGCGTTTCGCAAGGTGGCGCTCCAGTACCACCCGGACCGCAACCCGGGGAACCACGAGGCCGAGGAGAAGTTCAAGGAGGCCTCGGAAGCCTACGAGGTGCTGAGCGACCCCGAGCGCCGGGCGAAGTACGACCGCTTCGGGCACACGGGCAACCCCTTCGAGGGGTTCGGCGGCGCCGGCGGCGGCTTCCAGGGCGTCAACATCAACGACATCTTCGGGGAAATCTTCGGCGACATCTTCGGCGGAGGCCGGGGTGGGCGCCGGACGAGCTCGCGTGGCGCGGACCTGCGCTACAACCTCGAAATCACCTTCGAGGAGGCGGCCTTCGGCTGCCGGCCCAAGGTGACCATTCCGCGTCCGAAGAAGTGCGAGACGTGCACCGGCTCCGGCAGCAAGAGTGGCGCGAGCCCCCGGCCGTGCTCCACGTGCGGCGGCGCGGGCGAGGTGCGCTACACGCAGGGCTTCTTCGCCGTGTCCCGCCCGTGCGGTGACTGCGGCGGCACCGGCGCCGTGGTGCCGGACCCGTGCACGCGCTGCAAGGGCAGCGGCAAGGTGCCCTCGGAAGAGGTCATCGAGGTGGCGATTCCGGGCGGCGTCGACAACGGCACCCGCGTGCGCCTGTCCGGCATGGGCGAGCCCGGAGACCGAGGCGGCCCGCCGGGAGACCTCTACGTCACCGTCATCGTCAAGGAACACCCGCTCTTCCAGCGCGAGGAGTACGAGGTCTTCTGCGAGGTGCCCATCTCCTTCACCCAGGCGGCGCTGGGCGCGAAAATCGACGTCCCCACGCTCGACGGGAAGGTGAAGATGACCATTCCGTCCGGCACCCAGTCCGGCAAGGTGTTCCGGCTCAAGGGCAAGGGCATCCCCCACCTGCACAGCCAGCAGCGCGGAGACCAGCACGTGCGCGTGGTGGTGGAGACGCCCACGGAGCTGACCTCGAAGCAGCGTGAGCTGCTGGAGAAGTTCGCCGAGGCCGCGGGCGAGGAGTCCCATCCGCAGTCCAAGAGCTTCTTCGCCAAGGTGAAGGAGCTGTTCGGCTGAGGACGTGACGCGGCTCCATGGCCGCGCCGAGCGTGGGCTGAGAGCCACGCAAGCGTGAAGCAGCTGACGTCCGCACGAAGGGCGGGCGCCGGTACGGGCACTGCAAGGGGAGGGTTTCCCGGTGGAATCTTCCCCCCGCTCCGTTGTCGACGGAGACGCACCCCACTGCTATGCACGCCCCTGCCATGGACGTCCCTTCCCTCCTGCGCCGCTCGCTCGTCGTCGCGCTGGCCGCCCTGTCGTTGACGGCCTGCCCCCGCTCCACCCGTACACCGCCGGCCGGTGGCGGCACTGGCGAAGAGGTGCCCACGGGCGAGCAGTTCCCCAAGCGCCCCACCGTGGAGGCGAAGAAGGACGCCGCCGCGGACGCGGCGTTGACGCAGGCGGAGCAGACGGCCCAGGCGTCTGCGGACAAGAAGAAGGCCGCCGAGTCCTACCTCGCGGTGCGCAAGGCGTACCCCGCCACCACCGCCGGCCAGGAGGCGCTGTACCGCGCGGGCGTCCTCTACTTCGAGTCCAGGGACTTCGTGAACGCGCGCAAGTCCTTCAACGAGCTGCTCTTCGAGAACCCGCTGCACCCGCAGGCGGATGACGCCAAGCACAAGCTGGCCCTGTCCGCCATGGAGGTGGGCGCGTACCGCGACGCGTACCAGACGCTGTCCAGCCTCGCGGAGCGCGCCGAGGGCGCGGAGAAGGAGCAGCTCCAGGCCGAGGCCGCGCGCGCCGCCGCGGGCGCGGGGCTGTACGGGCAGGCGCTGACGCTGGCGGTGCAGCAGGCCGGCGAGGCGAAGACGCCCGAGGAGCAGGCCGCCGCGGTGGCCCGCGTGGAGCAGTTGGTGGAAGGCCGCGCGGACTTCGTGGACATCGCCCGCGTGGCGGAGGGGCTGTCCCCGTCCAACCCGGCGTGGCCCGTCATCACGTTCAAGCTGGCCCGCGTCTACTACCACCTTCGCGACTGGACGCGCCTGGAGGAGACGCTGAACCGCTTCCTCGCGGAGGCGCCCAACCACGCCTTCGCGCCGCAGGCCCGCGAGCTGCTCGCGCGCGCCACCCGCCGCGTGGAGGCGAAGCCGCGCACGGTGGGCGTGCTGCTGCCCATGACGGGCCGCTACCAGCCCATCGGCGAGGCGGTGCTGCGCGGCATCCAGCTGGGCCTCGAGGGCAGCAGCGTGGAGCTGGTGGTGAAGGACACGCAGGGTGACGTCAACAAGACGGGCCAGGCCATGGAGCAGCTCGCCTTCGACGACGGCGCCATCGCCGTGCTGGGGCCCCTGCTCGGGGACGACACGAAGCGCGCGGCGCTGGTGGCGGAGGAGCTGCAGATTCCGCTGCTGACGATGAGCCGCCAGGAGGGCGTCACCGACCTGGGCACGTACGTCTTCCGCAACATGCTGACCAACACCGCGCAGGCGGACGCCATCGCCGACTACGCGATGAACGTGAAGGGCTACAAGCGCTTCGCGGTGCTGTACCCGAACATCCCCTACGGCGTGGAGCTGGCGGACACCTTCTGGGACGACGTGGTGGAGCGCGGCGGCGTCATCCGCGGCGCCGAGCGCTACGCGCACGACCAGACGACCTTCACCTCCGAAGCCAAGAAGCTGGTGGGCCGCTACTACCTCGAGGACCGCGGCGACTACGTGGGCGGCGTGCGGGACGTCCAGGAGGAGAACCTGGACGCGTACCGCCGCCGCAAGGCGCTGGAGAAGGTGAAGGCCGGCGTGGAGCCCATCATCGACTTCGACGCCATCTTCATGCCGGATGACTGGCGCCGCGTCAGCCTCGTGGCCCCGGCGCTCGCGGTGGAGGACATCGTCACCAACGCGTGCGACCCGAGGGATTTGGAGCGCATCCGCAAGACGACGGGCAAGAAGGAGCTGAAGACGGTGACGCTCTTCGGCACCAACCAGTGGAGCAGCCCGAAGGGGCGCTCGGGGCTGCCGGAGCTGGTGGAGCGCGGCGGCAAGTTCGTCACCTGCTCGGTGTACGTGGACGGCTTCTTCGTGGACTCGCAGCGCCCGGCCACGCGCCGCTTCGTGCAGCAGTACCGCGAGGCCTACAAGCAGGAGACGGGCAGGGACCCGGGCCTGCTGGAGGCCATCGGCTATGACTCCGGCCGCATGCTGCGCCAGCTGATTGAAAAGAAGGAGGGTGCGCCGCGCACCCGCGCGCAGATGCGTGACTCGCTGGCCACCTTGAAGGACTTCGACGGGGCCACGGGCAAGACGTCCTTCAACGACAAGCGCGAGGCGGTGAAGCCGCTGTTCCTGCTCTCCATCGACAACAAGGGCGTCACCGAAATCAACGTGGAGAAGGAGAAGGCGGCGGCGGGGGGCTCGGGTTCATGAGCTGGAGGCGGACGGCGGGGGCGCTGCTGACCTTCGGGTGGCTGGCGGTGGGGTGCGCGCACGCGCCGCCGAAGCTGACGCCGGAGGTGGAGGCGAAGCTCGCGGCGACGCCGGGCGGCTACCTCTCCGGGAGCGTGGCGGGCTGGAAGCGGGAGGCCGTCCTCAACCGCAGTGACTTCATCTGGGGCCTGGCCTTCTCGCCCGCGGGCGGACGCGTGGCGTACACGCGGCTGGGCGCCAAGCAGTACTTCCTGTCCATCTGGTCGCTGGGGCCGCCGCCGAAGCCGCTCGCGGACCCGGGCATCAACCCGTACGAGTTCGACGTGGAGGGCGTGGCCTTCTCTCCGGACGGTAGCCTCGTGGCCACCGCGGGGAAGGACGGGGTGGTGCGCCTGTTCGACGCGGCCACCGGTGCGCCGCGCGGTGAGCGCCGCACGGAGGAGCCGCTGGGCACGGTGGCCTTCCACCCCGACGGCAAGTGGCTGGTGGTGGGCAGCCTCAAGGGCTTGCTGACGGTGATGTCCGCGCCGGAATTGGCGTACGCGTCCGAGGAGCGCGGCCACTCGGGGCCGGTGAGCGCGCTGGCCTTCGCTCCGGACGGGACGCTGTACTCGGGCGGCTGGGACAAGCACCTGCGCGCGTGGCGCACGGGCCTGGAGACGCTGAGGCCCGGGGTGACGCGCGTGCACTTCGAGCGGCGCGAGGGCTCCGCGGTGCTGAGCGGCACGGTGGGCGGGACTGCACCCGTGTCCCTGCTGCTGGACGCGCGCGTGCCGGCCATCGTCCTCACCAGCGCGGCGGCCTCGGCGGCGGGCATCGACGCGGCCTCCCTCAAGGAGACGCTCAACCTGCCGGGCGCGCTGGGGACCACCGCGGCGCGGCTGGCGCGCAACCAGTCCCTGCGCTTCAAGTCGGTGGTGCTGGAGGGCGTGGACATCGCGGTGTGTGACTCGTGCGTGCCCAAGGACCTCCAGGGCGTGCTGGGCAAGCCCTTCACGGACCGGGTGGAGGTGGCCTTCGACGAAGTCACCCAGGAGGCCATCCTCACGCTGAAGGACGAGACACCGGAAGGCGTGCGCCTTCCGCAGGGCGTGCGCCCGGTGGAGACGCTGATGCTGACGTCTCGCTCGGACTTCACCTTCCCGGCGCACGTCAGCGACGTCACCGTGGACGCGCGCGGGCAGCGGCTGGGCGTGGGCCTCTCCGAGCAACTGCCCGAGCGCAACCGCGACGTGTACGAGCGCGAGAAGAAGAAGGTGGAGGAGCCGCGGGGCCCCTTCAACACGGGCGCGCTGGTGGACGCGCAGTCGGGGCAGGTGCTGCACAAGTGGCCGCTGCACCACGGCGTGGTGTCCTCCGCGGCCATCTCCCCGGACGGGCGCTCGCTGGCCACGGGCGGTTGGGACAAGCGCGTGTACCTCTTCACCGAGGGCGACGAAGCGCCTCGCGGTGAGGAGGAGTTCGGCTGGTCCGTGCGCCGCGTGCGCTTCAGCGCGGATGGGCGCTGGGTGGGCGTGGCCGCGTGGACGCCGCAGGTGGCCAGCGCCAGCGGGGACAGCGACCCGGCCGCGGTGCTGCTCGACGTGCGCTACACGCAGCCCAGCATCGTCACGCAGCCAGAGGGCGCCGCCGCGCCTCAGTAGTTGAGGTAGATGGCGCTCTTCGGCACGCCGCGCGCCTGGAGCGTGGCCTTCACGCCCTGCACCATCTCCACCTGGCCGCAGAGGAAGGCCACCACGTCCTGCAAGGGCTCCTCGCCCAGGTGTGCCTGCACGTAGCCGGTGAGCCCCTGCCAGCCGCTGGCGCCGGGCTGGCTGACGGTGCGCACCACGCGGATGTCTCCGGCCTCCCACTCGTGAAGTTCGTCCGAGTACGCGAAGGCGCTCGGCGTGCGCGCGCCGAAGTAGAGCGTGACGCGGCTGTACGCCTCGCGCTCGTGGCGGATGCTGCTGATGACGGAGCGGATGGGTGAGATGCCGGAGCCGGTGGCGAAGAGCAGCAGGTCGTGCCCCCGCGCGCGCTCCATGGGGAAGCCCTTGCCCTCGGGCGGAGTCACCTGCACCTGGGCGCCGGGCCGCAGGCGGATGAGCGCGTCGGGCAGCGGGCTGCCGCCTTTCAGGAGGAACTCCCACCGCGTCCCCCGGGGGTCGGGCGGGGAGGCGATGGCGAACATGCTCTCTTGCTGTCCGGGCAGGCGCAGCCGGACGTACTGGCCGGGATGGACATGGGTCCCCACCAGGGGTGTCCCCTGGATGTCGAGCACGAGGTCGGTGAGGCCATCGGCGGCGGGCGAGGTGTCGGAGATGATGGCCGGGTGCCAGTCGGGCATGGTGGGCTCGGTTCTATCCCGTTGAGCAGGGGGCGTGCCTCCCCTGGTAACCTGGGGTGGTGAAGAGTCTTCTCTGGATAGTGCTGTTCCTCCTGGGCCTGGCAGGCGTGGTCATCCCGCTGACGTATCTCTATACGGCCAGCAGGCTGCCTCCGCTGGAGAGCGAGTTCGACGTCCAGAAGCAGCTCAAGCACAGCATCGAAGGCGAGCGGATGAGCCTCCGCGCGGGCCAGTACGAGAAGAACCCGCGCCCCATCACCTTCCAGCCGCCGGACTTCTCGCGGTTGCCCAAGGACCTGGTGGCCCTCTACATCCGGCACCTGGGTTGCCCCCGCTACTTCCAGACGCCGCGTGAGGACGGGCCCGCGTGGGCCTGGCGCCTGTTCGCGGGCGTGACGGCGGGCTCGGTGCCGCCGGGAGACGGCGGGTGCGAGCGCATGCTGGCCATGGGCATCGCCAGCCGCCTGAACATCGAGGGGGCGCTGGCCCAGTCGGTCGCCGCGCACCGGCTGCACACCTTCATGCAGAAGGACCAGCTCATCGTGTACGACCTGTCCACCATCTACTTCGAGCGCGGCATCGTCGGGGTGGAGGACGCGGCGTACGCGCTCTTCAAGCGCGAGCTGGGCGACTTGCAGCTGGCGGAGCTGGCCGAGCTGCAGCTCGCGCTGCCTCCGTTCGGCTACTACTACGACCTCAAGCTGTGCCGGAACCCGACGGTCATCCGGCAGAACCGCGACATGCTGCTGGAGGACCTCGCGGGCTGGAAGCTGGTGAGCGAGGACCGCGCGCGCAACGCCATGGCGCAGCCGGTGTCCTGCACCCGCTCGCTGTGAGCGGGGCGCGCGGGCGGCGTGGGCTTCCGCGCCGCTTCAGTGCTTGAGGTAGGTGCGCTCCAGGTAGTCGAGCCCGTCGGAAATCTTCTGGCGCTTGGCCTTGTCCGCCGAGCCAATCTCCCCGCGGTAGCGGTCCAGCATCTTGTAGGCGGTCTCGGCCTGGGCGTCCTGGATCTTCTCCGCGACCGACAGGTCGGAAATCTTGCTCTCCAGCTCGAGGATGCGCCGCTGCAGGTCCGTCGCGCGGGGCACGCTTCCCAGGAGCTCGCGCGATTCCCGGGGCGTTTCGTTCCTGTCCTCCGCGTCCTTGGTGCGGGCACCCGCCCGGGTGGTCGTGGATTCGGCCCGGGATGACGTCGAGGAAGGCCTGGCGCGTGCCGCGAGCGACTCGCCCTGAGCCTCCGATACCGGCGGGGAGGCCTGCTTCGCGGCGTTCGCGTCGGCCGCGGGAGTAGGAGGCGCGGCGTTCGCGACCGCGCCCACCTCGGTGCTCGTTCCGGCCGCGGTCCCACCCGTGGCACTGACCGCGCCCGAGCCGCTCGCGCCGCCGTTGCCGACGTTCGCGGCGCCCGCCACGGTGTTCGGCCCATTCGCGGTGCCGGGAATGCGCTCGTTCGCGGTGCCCGGAGCCGGCGCGGTGTTCTTCGCGGCGGCGGTATCCGTGCCGGCCGCCTTCGCCGGAGTCTCTCCCGAGCCACGGCCGACGAGCGCCACGCCACCGACCAGCAGCGCCGCGGCGACGCCGACGGCCGCGGCCACGGGCACCAGGCGGCGGCGCGCGGGAGACGGCACTCCCGCGGCGCGCAGCTCCTGCGACGTCAGCTCCGTGTTCAGCTCCGGCGGCACGGGCACCGGCGTCGTCGGCCGGCGCGAGTCGACGTCATCCTTCGGCCTCGACTTGTCGACGGGCGCGGGCGCGCTCGGGTTGGAGCGCGTGGAGGACCGGAGGGTGCGGCGCAGCTTGTGGAGCTGCTGACGGAGCGCGTCCGCCGAGCCGGGCCGCGTCTCCGGGTCCTTCGTGAGCATCTGCAGGATGAACGCGTCCAGCGCGGGCGGCAAATCAGAGATGAACTCCGACGGCCGCGGCGGGCGCGCCTCCACGTGCTTCATCAACAGGTCCACCGGCGAGGTGCCGATGAAGGGCAGCCGCCCCGTCACCATCTCGAAGGTGACGACGCCCAGCGCGTAGAGGTCGGTCATCGGACCCACCTCCTGGCCGCGGGCCTGCTCGGGCGCCATGTACTCCGGCGTGCCCACCACCATGTCCGTGCGCGTCTGCGCGCTGCGGCCGGTGGGCGTCTGCGCGCGCTTGGCGAGGCCGAAGTCCAGCACCTTCACGTAGCGCGAGCCGTCCGGCTGCTTCACGAGGAAGATGTTGCTGGGCTTCAAGTCACGGTGCACCACGCCCGCGCCGTGCGCGGCCGCCAGCGCGGCGAGCACCTCGTCGAGGATGGACAGCGCCTCCTGCACCGGCAGCCGGTTCTTCTCCGCCAGCACCGCGTCGAGCGCCTGGCCGTCCAGGAACTCCATGACGATGTACTGCCGCCCGTCCGGCACCTGCCCGAAGCCGAAGATGTCGATGATGCCGCGGTGGCGGATGGCGTTGACCGCGCGGGCCTCCGCGAGCAGCCGCTCCACCTGCTCGGTGGAATGGGCCAGCTCCGGGCGCAGCACCTTCACCGCCACGCGCTTGCCGATGAGCGGCTGGATGCCCTCGTACACCAGCCCCATGCCACCCACGCCCACGCGTGAGCGCAGCTCGTACTCACCCAGCCGCAGGCCGATGAGCGGGTCCCTCTGGCCTGTTTCCATGGGCCTTCCGTCCGCGCGCACCACGACCTTGGGCTCTTCCTGAGCGGAGGCGGGCGCGGGGACATGGAACGACGTCAGCACCACCGTCCCGTCGCGCGGGCACACGGCGGTGTCGGGAGGAACGGAAAGACCGCAGGTCTCGCAGATCAGCTCGGATGCCATCTCAACCAGGGGGAGCAGCGTAGCAGGTTGATACCTGTGACGCGACGTGCCGGGCCCGGGGGACCGGAGTGCGGTCCGCCACCGCACGCCGCGTCACCCTGACAGTCCCCCCCAACGTCGGACAGCGCACGCCAGACGTCACGGGTTGAGATTGAGCGTGCAATCGAAGGTGGGCTTGCTCTCTCCCACGCCACCGGCATTGCCGCCCTGGCTTTCTCCTCCCGCGCCGCCGCTGCCCTGAGCGATGGTGACACCCGTGTCGGCGACTCGCAGCCGCGCCGCCGTGTCACACCACACGCCGACGGAGGGGCCACCGCCGCCTCCACCGCCCGGGCCGCCCTTGCCGCCGCTGCCGCCGGGGCCACCCCGGCCACCCCGGCCGCTGAAGCTGTTGTACGCGGGGGACCCGGGGACCATGAGGCTGGAGCCCGTGCCGTCGCCGCCGCCCGCACCGCCCGCGCCGCCGGGGCCGCCATTGCCGCCGCGCCCGCCGTTGCCGCCGCCGCGCGTGGTCAGTCGCGTGCCTTCCTCCAGCGACACCTGCGAGTCGATGAGCAGCAGGGCGATGGACGCGCCGCCTCCAGTGCCTCCGGTGCCTCCAGTGCCTCCGCAGCCTCCAGCGCCACCGCCTCCGCCCCCCCCGCTGCCCGCCACGCTGACGGACGAACCCGGGCAGCTTCCACCGCCGCCACCGCCGCCACCGCCCGCGCCCGCCTCACCCAGGCCTCCGGTGCCACCCGCCTGCTCGGGGCTGGGGCGCCACGTCTCGCCCTGCAGCATGCCCATTCCGCTGCCGCTGCCGGCGCTGCCCGCGAAGCCGATGCCTCCACTCGTGCCCACGCCGCCGTCGAGGCCGGGGAAGCCGGTGCAGGTGCAGATTTCTCCGCCGGGGCAGGTGAACTCGCCGATGGCTCCGCCCTCTCCGAGGCTTCCTCCCGTTGGAGGGGCCGGAATGCCGGGCTTGCCGGCCTCGCCCGCCGTCTTCGTGGTGCCGGTTCCACCGCCGCCGCCGGAGCGTGCGCCCGCCACGCCGCACGTGGTGACACCCCCGACCCCGCCGTTGCCAGCGATGGCTCCGTTGGCGGCCGTGCCGCTGCCGCCGTCCGCGCCGCCCTGGCCCGCACCGCCGTCCGCGCCGTCCTGGCCCGGCGCGCCCTTGCCCGCCACGAGCACGGCGTGGCGCAGCCGCACGTCCGAGCTGCCCACCATGCGCAGCGCGATGGAGGGCTCACCCGCCGCCACCGCGTCCGTGGAAGTCACGCTCACGTAGTCCAGCACGATGCCCGCGTCGCGCAGGTTGCGCACCGTGAGGCCCACCGTGCCGCCGTTGAGCTGGCTCGGAGCGGTCGCCGAGCGCCCCCATGCGTCGGTACCCGGGACGTAGCCGCCGTGCAGCGACACCGGCACGCTCAGCTCCAGTCCCGTCTCGTCGTAGTCGCCGCGCGCGAGGTACAGCCGCACCGGCCCGCCGCCGTCCGCCGCGCGCAGCACCTCCAGCGCGTGGCGCAGCGTGCGCAGCGGGGCCTGGCGCGTGCCCGTGCCCGTCTCATCGTTTCCGCTCGCCGGGTCGATGAAGAGGCCCGCGTCGGCCTGGCCGTCCACGCCGTCGCAGTCGGTGTCTTTGAAGGTGTCGTCCGGCTCGTCCACGAGGTTGGGGACGGGCGTGCACCCCGCGTCGAAGCCGGCGTCACCGGCGTCGCCCGCATCACCCGCGTCGGCGCCGATGCCCTCCGGCTCGCAGCGTCCGTCCTGGACGCACTGCTCCTTGGCCTTGTCGAAGTCGTAGCAACCGCTCGCGGCGAGCACCGCGGCGAGCGCCGCACCGGTGGCGCCGAGCGTCCAGGTCTTTCGCATGGGTTTCCTCGCAGTCACGGCCACGTCCCGGACAGGCCCACCATGCCCCCACCGGGGACCATGGCTGCCGAGGGCTGCACCTTGGCTTCCTTCTCACCGTCACCGGGCAGCAGGTACATCACCACGCCCGCGGCGATGGCGGCCGCGCCCAGCCCGTAGGCCACGCGGCTCAGGGTCTGCGCCCGGCGGCCGTCCGACGCCACGCCGTCCGGGTCCTCGACGCGAGGCCCCGTCGTGCCGCCGTCGTTGAGCGTGTCGTACTTGTCTCCGGCCTGGAGGTAGAAGAGGGTGCCGACGCCGGCCAGCGCCACGCCTCCTGCGGCGGGCAGCCACGCCCAGCGGCGCAGCGGATAGGCGGGCGGCGCGGGCTCCTTCTCGGTGGTGACGACTTCCGGCGGCTTGACGGGGGTCACCTCCGTCGCCGGCTTCTTCTGCTCCGGCGGGCGGGTCGTCACGGGCGGCGGCACGTCCTTCATGGAGGGCACGGGCGGCGCGCCTCGCAGCGCGGTGCGGGTGCGGGGCACCACCACGTCCAGGGCCTTGGTGAGCGCGTCGAGGAGCCCGTCCTCGCTCACCCCGGGGATGAGGTGCTCGGTGATGAGGGAGCCGTCGGTGGCCTTGTACATGCGGGCGCCGACGCGGTAGCCGCTGACGAACTGGCCGAACTCGGCCACGAGGACGACCTCGGCCTTGCCGACGGTGCCGAGCGAGCGGACGCAGGCGGGCTCGGTGCGGTTGCAGCGCAGGAGGGCGCGGCGCCGGGAGGGCGGCAGCGTCCGGGTAACGTCCTCGACGCGCACCACCTGGAAGCCCCGCGACTTGAGTTGCTCGGCCACGTGCTCCTGGGCGAACTCGATGACGTGGGAGGGGGCGCCGGCCGCATCAGGCGGAGCGACCAACACGGTGATGGGCGCCTGGGGTGACGCGACAGGTGCCTGGGCGGCCAGGGTGAGCGCGACGAGCAGGGAGATCCACACGGCGGCCACTTTCCCCCTGACACGCGCTCCTCGCAAGGTCGGGAATCAAAGCCACTGCCAATGGTGGGGCGCGTGCATCACCCAGCGCGCGGTGGGAGAACAGCCCACCGGCCGCGGGGATGACGCCGTAGGGAGGTCCCGACACTCACGGGCCCGGGGCGTCGTCGGGAATTGACGCGGGGCCGAACGGGAGCGCGGCTGGCGTCCCCACCCGGACCCTGCGTCGGGACTGCTGGTGCGCGCGGACACCCCGGCTCAGCGCCGGGGCCGCTCGGGAGGCGGGCGGATCTGCGTCTTCTCCGAGCCGCCGCGCCCCGAGGCACCGGACACCGCGTCGTCGTCCTCGTCCTCCTCCTGGGCTGGAGCCGGCGGAGGCCGGCGCGCGGGCGCGGGGGGAGGGCGGACTCCGGAGACTGCATTGGGCGAGGGCCGCGCGGGCGGCGTGGAAGGCGGAGGCCGGCGCGCGGGCGTGGGCCGCGAGCCTCCCGCCTCGGTGAGCAGCTCCGCGTCCACCTCCACATTCGACTCCGACACCGGCGAGGCGTGGGTGTCCTCGGGCGGGCCGGCGAACGGATTGCGCGTGGGCGGCGGCGTCTTGTCGTCATCGCCCATGCCGGGCGGCGGCGGAGGCGGCGGCCGCGCCGCGGACTTCACCCCGGACGGAGGCGTGGGCCCGGCGAGCTTCGGCGGCATCGGCTCGGACGGGCGCGGGCGCGCGGAGGGCGGCGGGCTCGGGTGATTGGCCGGCACCTGCACCTGCACGGAGGCGGGAGCGGGCGCCGCGGGCTTGCCCGCCTTCGCGTCGCGGGCCTCCTGCCTGAGCTTCTGCTCGAACGCGGCCCACTCCTCCTTGAAGTGGGCGGGGTCCGGTCGCCCCTCCTCGCGGTGCTTCAGCGACGGTGCCCAGCGCACCTGGAACGCCTCGCCCACGTGGAAGGTGGGAGGCGGCGGCAGCCCGTACGTGGCCGGGTCGAAGAAGGACTCGTCCAGGTCCGGGAAGCCGTACGCGCGCGCCTTGGCGACGAAGTTGGGGATGATGCCCGTGGGCGCGTGGTAGCCGATGATGTGGTCGTCCTCGTCCTTCGCCACCGGCGTGAAGACGAAGATGTCCTGCGTGCGGTAGTCGCCCTTCTCGTTGAGGGGCAGCACCTCGGAGAGCGCAATCGTCTTGCGGCTGCCGTCGTGGAGGCGCTCGCAGCAGATGATGAAGTTGATGGCGCTGGCCACCTGCGCGCGCACCGCCACCATGGGCAATTCCACGCCGGACATGAGGCACAGGGACTCGACGCGGCGAAGCGTGTCCGTGGGCGTGTTCGCGTGCGTCGTCGCCAGCGAGCCGCCGTGGCCGGTGTTCATCGCCTGCATGAGGTGGAAGGCCTCGCCGCCGCGCACCTCGCCCACCACGATGCGGTCCGGGCGCAGACGCAGCGCGGAGTGCAGCAAATCGCCCATGTCCACGCCGCCCTTGCCGAACTTGTCGGGCGGCCGGCTCTCGAAGGCCACGACGTGCGTCTGGTTGAGCTGGAGCTCGGCCGAGTCCTCGATGGTGAGGATGCGCTCCTCGTCGGGGATGAGGGAGGAGACGATGTTGAGCAGCGTCGTCTTGCCCGAGCCCGTGCCGCCCGCCACCAGCATGTTGAGCTTGGTGGCGATGCCCGCCTCGATGAGCCGCGCCATCGGCGGTGTCAGCGAGCCGAACTTCAGGAGCGACTGGATGCTCAGCTTCTCCTTGAAGAACTTGCGGATGGAGATGGTGGTGCCCCTGCGCGCGATGGGCGGAATCACCACGTGGATGCGGCTTCCATCCGGGAGGCGGGCGTCCAGGCGGGGGCGCTCGTCGCTGAGCACGCGGCCGACGAACTGGGCCATGTTGCGCGCGGCGCCGATGAGCCCTTCCTCCGTGAAGGCGGCGTCGGTCTTCGTGAGCTTGCCCTTGCGCTCAATCCAGATGTCCGTCGGGCCGTTGATCATGATCTCCGACACCGACTCGTCGTCCAGGTAGGGCAGGACGGGCTTGAGGAAGGCGCGGAGTGACTCGGTGTACATCGTCATGGCGGACCGCAGGCTAGCGCGCTTGCCCGGTGGGTCCCAAGAACCCATCCCGCCTGCCCGCCCGGCTTGCGTCGGAGCCGCACCCATACCCCCACCGGGTGGCTCCCGGAGGCTCCGCATACCCGGGTCGCAATCGCCGTTCTTGTCACAGCGGAAGCGCCCGCACGGCTCGTCCGAGCAAGGGTCCTGCTTGCCGGGGCAGGCAAGCGGAGCCGGACCCCTCTAGACTGTCTGTCATGTTGAAGACGGTGCGCCGCAGCTTCCTCTTCAGGCTCTACGCGGCGATGTTGATTTCGGGAGCGCCCCTGCTGCTCCTCTTTCCGCTGTACCTCCTGCCCACCATCCGCTCGCAGCTCATCGAGGCCCAGCGCCAGGGGTTGAAACAGACGGTGCAGAGCGCGACGTCCATCCTCGTCAGTTACGAGGCGCGCGTGCGCGCCGGCGAGCTGCCCCTCGAGAAGGCACAGGCCGAGGCCGCGGCGACCATCGGCAAGATGCAGTTCGATGGGACGAATGGGTACCTCTGGATTCTCGACTACAACACGCGCCTCGTCGTGCACCCCATGTTCCCGAAGTCCAAGGGGCAGGACCTGTCCACCGTGGAGCTCACGGGCAACTCGCGCCGAATCTTCAAGGAGATGGTGGACGACTCGAAGGCGACGGGCGAGGCGGCCCTCTCCTATTCCACGCAGAAGCTCGGGGCGGACGAGGAGGTCCGCGAGAAGCTGAGCTACGTGCTCCGCTTCGAGCCGTGGGGGTGGATTGTCGGCAGCGGCATCTACCTGGAGGACGTGGAGGACGAGGTCAACGTCGTCGAGCGAAAGCTCCTCTGGGGGCTCGCGCTGACGGTGGTGCTCACCGTGCTCGTCGGGTTCATCATCTCGCTGCGAATCATCCGCCCCGTGCGCCAGCTCGCCGAGGCCGCGCGCCGGGTCAGCTCTGGCGACTTGAGCGTGAGCGTCGAGGCGCGGGGCTCGGACGAGGTCGCCCAGCTCACCCGCGACTTCAACACGATGGTGGCGGGCATCCAGGGAATGCTCACGGAGGTGCAGCAGGTGGCCGGCTCCACCGCCAACGCGGCCGAGGACATCCGCCACGCCGCCGAGGCGCTGAAGGCGTCCTCGCAGGACCAGTCCTCCCAGCTCGCGCAGATGACCGGGGCGGTGCAGGAGATGGACCAGGCGCTGGCGCTCAACACGCGCAGCGCGCGGGCCACGGTGGAGGTGGCCGCGGACAACGGCCGCGCGGCGCAGGAGGGCGGCGAGGTGGTGCGGCTCACCTCGGCGAAGATTCAGGACATCGTCCGCGCGGTGGAGCAGTCCACGGACACGGTGCAGCGGCTGGCGAGCACGAGCCGCACGGTGCAGGAGATGCTCCAGCTCATCCGCGACATCGCGGACCAGACGCACATGCTGGCCATCAGCACGGCGATTGAGGCGGCGCGCGCGGGCATGCAGGGCAAGGGCTTCGCGGTGGTGGGCGCCGAGGTGCGCAAGCTGGCGGAGCGCTCGCGCGAGGCGGTGCTGCGAATCGAGGCGCTGACGCAGCAGAGCCAGGCGGACACCGTCACGGCGATGGACCTGATGCAGTCGGGCGTGGACGAGGTGCAGGCCGGCATGGCGCTCTCCGCGCAGACGGCCGCGGCGCTCCAGCGCATCATGGCCAACGCGGAGGGCATCCAGACGCGCATCCGGCAGATGGCGGAGGCGCACACGATTCAGTCGGAGAACAGCTCCATCCTCGCCACGCGAATCCATGCGCTGTCGCAGGGCGCGGAGACCGCCGTGGGAGACGTGGACCGCATCGTCCGCTCGGTGACGAGCCTGCACGCGCGGGCCCAGCAGCTGCGCACGCTGATGAACCGCTTCTCGGCGCCGGGGCAGAAGCCGTCCGCCTCGACGGCGGCAAAGGCTCCGGTTCCGGCTCCGGTGAGTGCCGCGAAGCCGCGCAGCGCGGCGTGACGTCCGGCGCGGAGCGTCCCGCGAGAGGCGACCCGTTGAAAGAAGCTGGGCCTACGCGGCGGGTAGGTGATTCAATGCCCTCACCCCCGGATGGGGGAGAGAGGGAGCCATGCTGGCGGACAGGTTGCCCGAGGACTGGAAGCACGAGCTGCGCGCGGCGCTCACGTCGCCGTCGTTCCTGGAGCTGGAGCAGTTCGTCGCGGAGGAGCGGAAGTCGGCCACCGTCTTTCCGTCGGAGGAGGACCTCTTCTCCGCCTTCCGGCTGACGCCGTACGCCGACGTGAAGGTGCTGCTGCTGGGACAGGACCCGTACCACGGGCCGGGCCAGGCGCACGGGCTGGCCTTCTCGGTGCAGCCCGGGGTGCCGCCGCCGCCCTCGCTGGTGAACATGTTCAAGGAGCTGGAGAGCGACGTGAAGGTGCCGCGCCCGAAGAGCGGCTCGCTGATTCCGTGGGCGAAGCAGGGCGTGCTGCTACTCAACGCCGTGCTGACGGTGCGGCAGGCCGAGCCCAACAGCCACGCGGGCCACGGCTGGGAGGACTTCACGGACGCCGTCATCCGCGCGGTGAGCGCGAAGCAGGAGCCGGTGGTGTTCCTGCTGTGGGGCAAGTACGCGCAGAAGAAGAAGAAGCTCATCGACGCGAAGCGGCACGTGGTGATGGAGGGCACACACCCCTCGCCGCTGTCCGCGAGCAACGGCTTCTTCGGCAGCAAGCCCTTCTCCAAGGTGAACGAGGCGCTGGTGGCCCGGGGCCGCCCGTCCGTGGACTGGCACCTGTAGGAGCATTGGCCCCGGGTCGGTTGCCGAATCGACCGGGGCCCTGTCACGCTTTTTCGCCTCGTGCCTGATACGGGAGTGGCCGGCGGGTTGCGGCGGTAGGGCGGGGGCGGCGACGCTGGCAGGCAGAAGAGGCGGACAGGGACGTGGACTCCGCGGCGCGACAGGCGTTGCAGCAGTGGATGGCGAGGCTCGCCGACGGCGACCGGAGCGCGTTTGCTCCGGCCTTCGCCGTGCTGCATCCGCTCGTGGCGCGCTTCTGTGCGCGCATGCTGCAGGAGGGGGCGGATGCGGAGGACGCGGCGCAGGTGGTGCTGCTGAAGGTCTTCACCCGGGCGGCGGACTTCGATGGCTCGCGAGACGCGCTGCCGTGGGTGCTGGCCCTGGCGACGTACGAGTGCCGCACGTACCGCAAGGCGCGGCTGCGGCGGCGCGAGGATGCACCACCGGACGAGGAGCTGGCCGACGCGTCGGAGGGGCCGGACGCGCGGCTGGAGGGGGCGCAGCTCGCTCGTGCGTTGCGGGATGTCATCGAGGACCTGAAGCCCGAGGACGCGGCCACGCTCGCCGCGGCCATGGGGGAGGAGGAGCGCCCGGCGGTGCCGCCGGCCACGTTCCGCAAGCGGGTGGAGCGGGCCATGACGCGGCTGAGGGCCGCCTGGAGGACGAGACATGGAGTCGAGTGAGCTCGCCCGCCGCGCGAGGTGGGCGTACGAGAAGGGCCGGCTGGTGCGCGCGTTGCCGCTCGGTGGCTACGGCGTGGTGCTGGTGCTGTGCGCGGTGGCGCTGAGCACGAAGGTGGGGCCGGGGACTCTGGGGCTCGGCGCGCTCTTCACGGTGCTGCTCATGACGTACGGTTGGTGGGGCGGAGTGCTGGGCCGCGCGGTGGTGCCGGGCGTGCTGGGGGGCGTGGTGCCGCTGCTGGTGCCACCGCTCGTGGTGGCCTCCGGGCACGTGTGCTCATCGGGCTGCAAGGCCTTCTGCCTGTGGGCGTGCGTGGGCGGCGGCATGCTGGCGGGAATCCTCATCAATCGCGCGGCGCCGGCGGAAGGGCGAGTCCGCTTCGTGCTCGCGGCCGGAGTGCTGGCCACGCTGTGCGGCGCGCTCACCTGTGTCCTCTATGGCGCGTCCGGCGTCATCGGCGTGAGCATGGGCCTCGTGCTCGCGTCGACTCCTTCGCTGGTGCTGCGCCGGGCCTGACGCCCGCTTCTTCCTGAACCCCTGAACCACCACGCTCACGCCCGTGTCCTCGCGGAAGAGGACGCGAGGCGCACGGGAGAGTCATGTCCACCGTCGTCGCATCCCTCGCGCTGCTCGTCTCGCTGTCCGCCGCGCCGGCCGCTCCGCGGGCGCCGCGCTTCTTCGCCCCCGACGTCGTCTCCACGTCCAACGAGGAGTTCGGCGCCGCCTTCTCTCCGGACGGCAACACCGTCTGGTTCAACCGCGCGGACCCCACGCGCTTCACCTTCCAGCTCATCATGGTGAGCCACTTCCGCAACGGCCGCTGGACGAAGCCGGAGGTGGCGCCCTTCTCCGGTCGCTGGCGGGACATCGACCCGGCCCTCTCGCCCGACGGCCGCCGTCTCTTCTTCGCGTCCAACCGGCCGGTGAAGGACGGCGAGCCCGTGCGCAAGGACTTCGACATCTGGATGGTGGAGCGCGAGGGCTCGGGCTGGAGCGCCCCGCGCCACGTGCCCGAGGTGAGCACCGATGAGACGGAGACGAACACCTCCGTCACCTCGGATGGCACGCTGTACGTCACGCGCATGGGACTCGCGCCCGGGTCGAAGCGCGCCATCTATCGCCACGCATGGAAGGACGGACGCTACGGCCCGGGAGAGAAGCTGCCAGCGCCCATCAACATGGAGCACGGCGCGGGCAACCACTTCATCTCCGCCGACGAGCGTTATCTCCTCTTCAGCTCCGAGGGCCGCCCCGGCAGCCTGGGCACGTATGACCTCTGGGTCTCCTTCCGCGAGGGCGACAACTGGAGCACGCCGCGCAACCTGGGCGCGGCGGTGAATCGCGGAGACGTGCTGACGCCCGTGGTGGTGCCTTCGCGCGGAGTCCTGGTGTACGCCTCGCGCATTCCCTTCCAGCAGGAGCCGCGCGTCACGCCGTACACCACCGCGGAGTTCGACGCGCGCCTGCGTGCCCCGGGCAACGGCCAGGGGGACCTGTACGAAGTGGCCCTCTCCGAGGTGGGCCTCTCTCCAGGCGCCGAGGTGCTTCGCTGAGCGTGAAGGCAGGCCTCCGGTCGGGTGAGGGGATGAGCGCGCCACACCCGGCGGCTTGATACGGTGCATCGCGCCATGACCGCTGCCTTCCTCGCCGCCACCACGCCCGAACCTCTCTCGCCCGGCCGTTACCACATCCGCTTCTCCGCCCCCTGGTACCAGGGACGCGGCGCCTTCGGAGGCGTGGTAGCAGGAGCAACGCTGCGAGCCATGGAGCACGCTCTTGGCGGCGCCGTGAACAGGCCGGTGCGCTCGTTCACCGCGCACTTCTGCTCGCCCGCGGTGGAGGGCGCGGCGGAAATCCAGACGCGCATCGAGCGTGCCGGCAAGCTCGTCACGCACGTCACCGCGCGGGTGGAGAACGCGTCCGGAGTCGTATGCGTGGCCAGCGCCACCTTCGGCGCCTCGCGCGGTGGAACCCTCGAGTACTTCGAGGTGCCGCGTCCGGAAGTGCCGCCGCCGCACGAGGTGCCGGTGGTGCCCGGCGACGTGCCCATGCCCACCTTCTGTCAGTTCTTCGAGTACCGCTTCTGCCTCGGCGGAGCGCCGTACTCGGGAGGCTCCGTGGCGGAGACGGGCGGTTGGATTCGTCCTCGCGACCGGCTCGTGCTGGACGCGCCGCTGTGCGTGGGGCTGATGGATGCCTACCCGCCGTCGGTGCTCTCACGCGTCGATGGATTCCAGGCCGCGGCGAGCGTGGACTTCCGCGTGGACTTCTTCCACGCGCTGCCGCGTCCGGGCCTGGACAAGGACGCGCACTTCCTTCGCACCGGCCGCTCGCGCCAGGCGGGGGAAGGCTACGCGGAGGACTTCCAACAGCTCTGGACCGAAGATGGCGTGCTGCTCGCGCAATGCCGTCAGCTCTTCGCGCTGTTGAGCTCCGACAAATGACGGACCGCACCGGCGCGCTGGAGCACGAGGCACTGCTCTCGGCCATCGGCCGCGCGCTGGGCAGCGACGCGCCGTATGCGGAAGTCGAAGGGGCTCCGGGCAACGCCCTCCACCTCGGGACGATGAAGCTGCTGCCCGCCGTCGCGCGCCGTCAGGCCGCCGCGGTGCCGAGCTGCTTGACGAGGAGCCGAATCAGCTCGACAGGCTGGATGGGCTTGGGCAGCAACTCCGCGCCGTAGCGGATGGCGACGGGGAGGATGTCGTCCAGCTCCTCGTGCCCGGTGAGGAAGATGAAGGGCACGTGGCAGTTCTGCAGCTCGCGCATGGCCGTCAGCACGTCCGCGCCCGTCATCCCCGGCATGTTGTAGTCGCAGAGGATGGCGGAGATGTCGGCGACGCTCATGTTGAACGCCTCTTCCGGCGTCTGCACCGTCACCACCGAGTAGCCCGCGCTCTGCAGAATGTCCCGCACCATGGCCAGCACGAAGCGGTCGTCGTCGATTACCAATACATTCGCCATCGCGGGGGTCTCCAGAAGAGCCCATTCATCCTAGCCGAGCCCCCAGGTCGGGTCGCCAGGGGGCCACCCACCTCATCGTGCCGTGCCGGGTCCGGACGGCCCCTCGCTCGGAGCAGGCGAGGGGATGAGCACCAGGTCCTCCTGCGGTGGGATGAGGTACTCCGCGCCCGTCTCCGTCACGACGGCCATCTCCTCGACGGAGACGATGCGCATCAGGTCCGGCCCGCCGTCCTTCCACGCGAAGAAGCCGTCGAAGGCGAACACCTGCCCGGGGCGCACCACGCGGGCTGCCTGCCCCTTCGCTGGGAGGGCCTTCTGTGCGCCGGAGAGTGCGGGTCCCACGTCGTGCGCCCAGTAGCCCACGGGATGGCCGGTGCCCCACATGACGGGCTCGGAGCCGGCCTCGCGCATCCAGTCGCGCTGGGCCTTGTCCACGTCCCACCCGCGCGCTCCGGGCTTCAGCGCCGCGAGCGCCGTGCGGCTGCCCTTCTTGCCCTTCTCCCACTTCTCCAGCGCCTCCTTCGGAGGCTTCGTCTCACCCGGAGCCAGCACGTACGCGAAGCGCTGGATGTCCGTCACCCACCGGCCGCCCACGCGGATGCCGAAGTCCGTCTGGATGAAGTCTCCCGGCTGAATCACGCGCTCGGTGGCGTGCGAGTGGCCGCGCGTGGGGCCGCTCTGCACGTTGGGGTTCTGGTCCGGCGCCCATGCGTCGCCCACGCCCAATTCCGCCATGCGCCGCTTGAGGAAGCGCGCAACATCCACGTCACGCGTCTTGCCCGGCACCACCTGCCGGTACGCCTCCACCTCGAGCTGCGACGTCAGCGCGGCGGCCTTGCGGAGGATGTCCACCTCCTCGGGGAGCTTCACGGAGAGCCATTCGGAGACGAGGTCCTCGGAGGACACCAGCTTCTTGCGCAGCGCGGGCGGCAGCGCCTTCTCCAGCGCCACGCGCTGCGACGCGGAGAGTCCGTCCGCCACCGTCACCGCGTCCGAGGAATTCACGGCGATGCGCGCGGGCTTCGCCGCCTGGAGTCTCGCGGCCACCTGCGCGTAGAGGTCCGTCCCGCGCTCCAGCGGGACGACTTCGTCCATGGGGCCCACGTCCTTGAGCGCCGTGGCCTCGCCCGCCGGTGACAGGGCGAGCGAGCGCACCGCGTCGCCCTGGCGGAAGAACAGGAAGGCCGCGGTGCCGCCCGCATTCTCACAGCCCACGTGGTCCGCCAGCGGGTCGTTGTCGTTCTCCCGGCAGAGGAGCACCCAGGCATCCACGTTGGCGCGGGCCATGGCCTGGGGCAGCAGCTTCTGGATGCGCTCCTTGCGGATGCGCGGCCACGCGTCCGGGGTGGCGATGTCCGCGCCACCGGCGGCGCTCGCGAGCGGAGCCCAGAGGCATGCGGAGGAGAGCAGGGCGGAGAGCACCACGGGCCGGGCACGCGTCATTCGCTGGAGGTCCTTTCGGGGGAAGGCGCCCCATCTTCCCCGAGGTCGCCCGTGGGCGGCACGGCCCCCGTGTGAAGTCGTATGGGGCGCGTGCGAAGAAGTGTTCCAGGCGTCCTGGCGGGCAGGGACATGCAAGCGCGGGCGCCGTGGCTCGTTTAAGGTGGAGACATGGCCAAGAGTTCCTCCCGCAAGTCCCCGGCGAAGGCGAAGAAGACCGCGGCCCGCGCCGCTCCCGCGAAGGCGAAGAAGCCCGCGCCGCGCAAGGTCGTGGCGGAAGACGTCACCCCCGACCCGACGAAGCCGCGCCCGCCCGTCCTGGAGGCCGAGCCCGTGCTGGAGTCCGACGCGCCCGAGGCCGGCGCCGCGCCCGAGTCCCAGAAGGCCCTGCCCGCGGGCGAGTCCGGCGGCCGGGTGCTGCCCTTCGAAATCGACCCGAAGCGCCTGGAGGAGGGGCTGCGCAAGCTCCAGGGCGAGGTGGTGCACTGGGCCAACAAGGGCCGCTACACCCGCGTGCGCTTCAAGTTCCGAGGCAAGCAATTGCTGCCCGACCTGCCGCTGGCCGCCGTGGTGGCCGCGGAGGGGCTCACCTTCTACTGGGGCGGCATCCTGCGCATGCTCATCGCCAACGTGGTGGGCGGCAGCGTCTTCCAGGTGGAGTTGATCAACGACGCGGAGAAGCGCGTGCAGGCTGGCAAGGAGGCGCTGCTGTCGGGTGACGTGGACCAGGCGCTGGAGCTCTTCCGCGAGGCCCTGGCCATGGACCGTGATTTGGCCTCCGCGCACCTCAACGTGGGCGTGGCGCTGAAGCTGAAGGGCGACCGAGAGGGCGCGCTGGCGGCCTTCGAGAAGGCGAAGGAGAAGGACCCGGAGGGCGGCATCGGCGCCGAGGCCGAGCGGCTGGCCGCCCCCCTGCGCCCCCAGGGCTCCGCTCGCTCCGCCTGAGCGGTTTCAGCGTCCATTCCCGCCCCACTTCCGGCCCCTTTACGGGGCCTTTTTTTCGTGCTGCGGGCGGGCTGAAAACAATGCTCCCGAGCGTTCAAAACGAAGCGCCGGAAGGCCCTGTCCAGACCCCATTTTGAACCATCCGAGCGCTCAGGCATTCACCCCCTCGTTTCCCTTATTGACGCAGGGAAATCCAGGGGTTACGAACGCTCACCCACAGGACGGCGGCCCCTTTGGAGGGCCCCTCCGAGACACCTTCAGAGCTCATGGCTGACGACACTACCGACAAGCCGGCAACGCCCCCCGCGCCTCCGCCTCCTGGCAGCGCCGGGGAGCTCATCCCCGTGAACATCGAAGACGAGATGCGACGCTCGTATCTCGACTACTCGATGTCCGTCATCATCGGCCGCGCGCTGCCCGACGTCCGCGACGGCCTCAAGCCCGTGCATCGCCGCGTGCTGTTCGCGATGAACGACCTCGGGAACACCCACAACCGCGCGTACAAGAAGAGCGCCCGCGTCGTTGGCGACGTCATCGGTAAGTACCATCCGCACGGCGACGCGTCCGTGTACGACGCCATGGTGCGCCTGGCCCAGGAATGGAGCCTGCGCTACCTGCTCGTGGACGGGCAGGGCAACTTCGGCTCGGTGGACGGCGACTCGCCCGCGGCCATGCGCTACACCGAAGTGCGCATGGAGCGGCTGGCGGAGGATTTGCTGGCGGACATCGAGAAGGAGACCGTCGACTTCGGTCCCAACTACGACGACTCGCTCGAAGAGCCGCTCGTCCTCCCCGCCAAGTTCCCCAACCTCCTGGTCAACGGCAGCAGCGGCATCGCGGTGGGCATGACCACCAACATCCCGCCGCACAACCTGACCGAGGTCATCAGCGGCACGCTGCACCTCATCGACAACCCGGACTGCACCGTCCGGGACTTGATGGAGTTCATCACCGGCCCGGACTTCCCCACCGCCGCCATCATCACCGGCCGCGAGGGCATCGTCCGCGCCTACGAGACGGGGCGCGGGCAAATTACGATTCGTGCGCGCTCGGAGATCGAGACCTCCAAGCGTGCGGACCGTGAAGCCATCATCTTCACGGAGATTCCGTACCAGGTGAACAAGGCGCGGCTCATCGAGAAGATTGCCGAGCTGGTGCGGGAGAAGAAGCTGGAGGGCATCAGCGACATCCGTGACGAGAGCGACCGTCAGGGCATGCGCATCGTCATCGAGCTCAAGCGCGACGCGATTTCGCAGGTCGTGCTCAACAACCTGTACCAGATGACGCCGCTGGAGACGACGTTCGGCGCCGTCATGCTCGCCATCGACGGTGGCCAGCCGCGCACGCTGAACCTGAAGGAGCTGCTGGACCGCTTCATCGCCCACCGCCGCGACGTGGTGACGCGCCGCAGCCGCTACGAGCTGCGCAAGGCGCTCGCTCGCATGCACATCGTCGAGGGCTTGCTCGTCGCGCAGGACCTCATCGACCTGGTGGTCAGCCTCATCCGCGCGTCGAAGGACCCGGACGAGGCGCGCTGGGGCCTCATGCACATCCTGTCGCCGTCGCTGTACGAGCACGAGCGCTTCGGCAACCTGCAGCGCATCGACTACGCGGCGGCGAAGGCGCAGATGGAGCTGCTCGTCTCGCGCGCTCGCAACGAGGAGCCGTCCTACCAGGGGCTCGCGCACAAGTACGAGGGCGCGGGCTTCAGCGAGGAGCAGGCGCAGAACATCCTCGAGATGCGCCTGCAGCGCCTCACCGGCCTGCAGCGCGAGGAGCTGTTCCGCGAGCTCATCGACCTCATCCGCACCATTGCGCGGCTGCAGGACATCCTCGCCAACGAGCGCAGCCTGCTCAACGTCATCAAGACGGAGCTGGTCGAGATTCGCGAGCGCTACGGCGACAAGCGCCGCACCGAAATCACCGGCGCGGTGGATGAGATTACGAGCGAGGACCTCATCGCCGAGGAGACGATGGTGGTGACGCTCTCGCACACCGGCTACGTGAAGCGCTCGCCGCTGAGCGAGTACCGGGCGCAGAAGCGCGGTGGGCGCGGGAAGACGGGGGCGGCGACGAAGGAGGACGATTTCGTCAGCAAGCTCTTCGTGGCGAGCACCCACGCGTACCTGATGCCCATCACGACGAAGGGCAAGCTGTACTCGCTGAAGGTGCACCAGATTCCGTCGGGCAGCCGCACGTCGCGCGGCAAGGCCATGGTGAACCTGGTGCAGTTCGGCGAGGGCGAGAAGCTGGCGCAGGTGCTGGTGACGCGCGACTTCCCGGAGAACCGGTACGTGTTCTTCGTGACGAAGAAGGGCGTGGTGAAGCGCACGGACCTGAGCGCGTTCGCCAACGTGCGCTCCAGCGGCATCATCGCGCTGGGCATCGACGATGGGGACGAGCTGGTGTCGGTGATGATTACCGACGGCAGCAAGGACATCCTGCTGTCGACGGCCACGGGCATGAGCATCCGCTTCCCGGAGGGGGAGGTGCGCTCCATGGGCCGCCAGGCCTACGGCGTGAAGGGAATCACGCTGGAGGACGGCGACGAGGTGGTGGGCGCGGACGTGGTGGAGCCGGAGACGACGATTCTCACCGTGACGGAGAACGGCTACGGCAAGCGGACGCAGGAGGCCGAGTACCGGCAGCAGGGCCGTGGCGGCAAGGGCATCATCGACATCAAGACCACCGAGCGGAATGGCAAGGTGGTGGGCCTCCTCCAGGTGCGCGACACGGACGAGGTGATGCTCGTCACCAACGGCGGCATGCTCATCCGCATGCGGGTGAAGGAAATCTCCGTCATCGGCCGCAACACGCAGGGCGTGCGGCTGATTGCCCTGGAGAACGAGCAGGAGAAGGTGATGGCCATCTCCAAGCTCCCCGAGGGCGAGGCGTCCGAGGACGAGGAGACGGTGTCCCCGGTGGAGGGCGCGGTTCCGGCGGAGGCCAGTGCGTCGGCTCCGGTGGAGGGCGAAGCACCCGCCGCCGAGGAGACGGAGTCGCCCGAGAGCAATGGCGCCACCGGCCCGGAGTCGCCCGAAGAGGGCTGAGCGACGGGACGCCGCTGTGAATGAATGACGCCTCCTCCTGCTTCAGGAGGGGGCGTTTTTCTTGGGGCGTGTTCGGACGCGGGCAGAGGCCACAGGCCAGATGCGTGGCCTCAATCCAAAGCGCGGCGGGCCCGGGCTCGCGGAAGGAGCGTTCCTTCCGCTGAGGTGTGGTTCCGCCGAGCCCGCGTCCTGACTCAGGGCGCGGAGGGCAGGGCGACGGAGGTGGTGGCGGCGGCGAGGTTGCCGGAGCGGTCCTTCGCGAGCGTGTAGAGCTTGATGGGGCCCTTCACGGAGGGCAGGCGCACGAGCCAGGAGCCGGGCGTGGCGCCGGGGTTGGCCTGGAGCCGCACCACCTCGCCCTGCTCGTGGCGGGTGGCGGCGCCGCGGAAGTTGTAGGCGAAGGAGATGTCGAGCGGCGTGGCCTCCGCGCTCTGCGTCTCCACGGCGACCTGGGCGAAGGTGCCGGACTTCTCGCGCTTCACCGCGCCCACGGTGACGCGGGTGATGGCGGGCAGGGGCGTGGCGGGCTTCTGGCCGGTATAGGCCTCGCGCACCGCGTGCCACGCGGGCCGCGTGGACGTGCCCGACAACATGCCGAGCCACAGCCCGGTGTGGTCGAACGACGCGCTGTAGTTGAAGACAAACAGACCGAGGCAGCGGCCCGTCTGGACGTGCGGTGCGAGGGCGTTCTTCCAGCCATCGACGATGGCGTCGTACTTCTCGGTGTCCGTGGGCTCGCGAGGGATGCCGTTGGCGTCCTTGGGCGCGTCCCACTCTCCCTGGGCGCCGAACTCGGTGATGAGCCAGGGTTTGGTGACACCGGCCTTCTGGAGCTCGCCGGGAAGTGCGTGGATGCCACCGCCGTAGACGTTGATGCCGTAGGCATCGAGGGACGGCGTGAACTTCATCCACCACGGCACGCCGAGCGTCCACGCATCCACGGAGATGACCGGGTGGCCCGCGTCGAGCTTCTTCACCTCGCGGACGACCTGCTCCAGGAAGCGGGCGTAGGCCTCCTTGGCGGCGTCGTTGGGAGAGTTGAGGAGCACCTCGTTGCCGATGCCCCAGGCGAGCACGGCGGGGTGGTCCTTGTACGCGCGGACCTGGGTCAGCGTGTCCGTGAGCTGCTTCTTCATTCCCTGGGTGTCGTGGAGGTAGTCGAAGGAGTCGTCGCTCTCGGCACCGGGGCGACCCTGCCGCAGCCAGAGCCCGACGAGCACCTTGAGCCCGTGCTTCTGCGCGGCGTCGAGCAGCACCCGTGTCTCGCTGCCGGTGCCCCAGGTGCGGAGCGTGTTGACGCCGAGGGACGCGAGCCGTGCGCAGTCCTGCTCGTAGTCCGCGGAACGGCTGCCGCTGAAGGTGACGCCCTTGGCGACGTAGGGCTTCCCGTCCACCTGGAGCTGCCAGCCCTCACCGGATTTGACGATGGCGGTGGCGGCGCGAGCGGAGAGCGGGGGAACGAGGACGAACGCCAACAGGAGCGCGAGGGCAGGGCGGACCAGGTTCATGGATTGCATTTGTACCAGGAACGCCCGGAGCGCACGTCATGGCTGGAATGCGGCTCCGTCGTTCCAGTGCTCCACGGGGATGAAGCGGAGCCCTTCCGGCTTGAGGGACAGGACCTTCTCCGCCACGGATTGGTGGAAGACGTGGGTGGAGCAGGTTTCCTTGATTCTGAAGACGAGTCGCTGCTCCAGGGGAATGGCGCTCAGGACTTCTTCGTCCAGCACCAGCTTGCGGACGCCCAGGATGTCGCCGTCGTCCTCGTCGATGGAGAGAGACGAGCGCTGGCGGTCGATACAGACAATCTGGTTGAAGACGTGCATCAGCCAGTAGCGCCGGACATCGTCCTGCCTCACCTTGACGTCGGCGGGGATGAGCTGCACCCGGAAGAGGTTCATCGGCTCCAGCAGCTCTTTGAGCCGGGTTGAGAACACCGGTTCTGGAAGCTCATGGTGGTCCACCATGATCGGATTGCGAGGAACTGGCGCGCCCAGCCGGAGCCGCACGGGTTCATCCACCTTGACGGCAACGCCTTTGTAGAAGGAGCCAGCAAGTTGGTCCCACTCCAGCAGCGGATGGCTGTTCGACACCTCGGATTCGATGACGAAATAGTCCTTCTGCATGAAGGTCACTCCCCCGCTTTGAGAACGCGTTTGATCAGTGGCAGTCCTGTTGTCGCGTGCTTCATCTGGTGACATCTGCCTTGCGAACATGGAGTGGTGGCGGGAAGTGTCTCGTAAGCGCCCCGTGCTGCGTGCCCGTGGCCCGCGCAATGGCATACGGATAGCGCAATGGCTGACACGGCTGGGCCGCACACTCCACCAGCACACGCTCGTCCCGCCCCGCGGGGAGGGGTCGCGTCAGCGAAGCGAAGCGGGCAGCCCGGACACGTCCAGCTTCGGCACGCCCACCTGCATCACCGCCTGCGCGCCGAACCAGTTCGCCAACTCCGCGCACCGGGCCAGCGGCAACTCCCGCAGCAGGCCCAGCGCGAAGCCCGCGAGGAAGCAGTCTCCCGCGCCCGTGGGGTCCACCTCCTCGGCGGGGAATGCAGGCACGTCGATGCGCTCACTCACCGTGAGCACCGTGCAGCCCGCGGAGCCCCGGGTGATGACGAGGCACGTCCGCTTCCTCACCTGCTCCACGTCCAGCGCCCGCGCCTCTTCCTCACTGGCCTTCAGCACGTGGATGCGCTCCAGGAGCCGCGCGTACGGCGTCTCCTCGATGCGCTGGTTGAGCACACGCCCCTCGCCATCCAGCGCTCGGAGGAGCCCCTGCGCATCCGCCACCACGTGCCGTGCCCGCTCGGAGACTCGGACGAGCGTCTCCGGGAGCAGCTCGCCCATGACGCCGCAGGCCAGCGCCACGCGCGCGTCCACGGTGATGTCCTCGGGGCGGATGGGCTCCGCGCGGGCGCTGACCCGGAGCACCCGCTCACCCTGTCCCAGCTCCGCGATGAACTGCGTGGTGCGCGTGCCCGGGACGATGCGCGGCGGGTGCCGGACGTGGCTCGCGTACCGGAAGTCGTCGCCCGCGACGGCGGCCACCGCGTAGTCCACCCGCATCGCGTCCAGTACGGAAGCGATGTACGCCGACGAGCCCCCGAGCGCATGCGTCTCCCGGCCCGGTCCGAGCCGCAGCAGGTCGTGACAGTAATTGCCCACGACGAGCAACTCACATGACGCACGGGAGCTCATGAGGCCGTTTCTACTCCTTGCGCGCGAAGTCCTTCGGCACCGGCGTGCCCGCGGTCTTCTCGTCAATCCAGGCGATGTTCAGCACCCACCACCGCTGGCCATCGAACACGAGCTGCAGGCTGTTGACGCCCTTCGACGTCACCGGGCCGTCGGCGGCCTCGCGCGTCTCGTAGGCGCTGAGCACGTTGACGAGGTCTCCGTAGCCGGACACCTCGCGGTGGGTCTCCTTCTCGTAGAAGGCGTGCTTGTTGAAGAAGTCCACGCCCCACGCGGCGTAGTCGTCCGGGCTGATGGGAGAGATGCCGGGGCCCGCCGCGCCGGGCTTGGGGCGGCGGACGGGAATCATCTTCGCGCCCGGATAGAACAGTGAGCGGAAGCGCTGCCAGTCGCGCGCCTGTCCCGCGGGGCCGCTGATGACGTCGTAGAGCGCGGACATGAGGCTCGCGATGGAGCGCACATCCTCGGGCTTCGCTGCGGGAGCCTGCTGGAGCGCGGCCTGGGTGCGCTCGCCCGCGGCCTTCAGCGCGGCGGGCGGCTGCTGCGCGGCTGGAGGCTTCGGCGGCGTCTGCTGCGCGGGCTGTTGCTGCGCGGGCTTCGGCGGCTGCTCGGCCGAGGCCAGCGGGGCATGGAGCAGGACGGCGGCACAGGCTGCGATGAGCGGGCGAAGCATGGTGTGTCTCCGCGACGGCGAGTGGACTTGCGGCGCGGAGGCTATCCCGCGGCGCTCCGGCACGCTCGGGTCAGGTGCTCGAGCAGTTCTCCTCCGGCCGCCATGCCACGCGGCGCCCACCGAGCCGCGGGGGCGCCCCCGGAGGGCTTCCTCCCGCCCGGGAACGCGGTAGGGTGCGCCGCGCTCCGGTCATGCCCCTCCTCTCACTCGATGCCCTCACCCTGCGCAGCTCCACAGGCGGCCCCGCCGTGGAAGGCCTCTCGCTGGAGGTGGAACCGGGCGAAGTCGTTGCGCTCATCGGCCCCACGGGCTGCGGGAAGGACACGGCCCTGCGCCTCGTCGCCGGCTTCGAGCGCCCCGACTCGGGCGCCCTCACCCTGGATGGCCGCACCCTCGCGGGGCCGGGCACCTTCGTCCCACCGGAGCAGCGCGGCGTGGGCCTCGTGTTCAAGGACCCCGCGCTCTTCCCGCATCTGTCCGTCCTCGACAACGTCGCCTTCGGCCTCGGCTCGCTGCCACGCGCGGACGCCCACGCACGCGCCCACGCCATGCTGAAGCGCCTCGGCCTGGAGGGCTTCGACACGCGCAAGCCGCAGGCGCTCACCGTCACACAGCAGCAGCGCGTGGCCCTCGCCCGCGCGCTCGCTCCGGGGCCCCGGGTGCTCCTGCTCGACGAGCCCTTCTTCCACCTCGACGCCACGCTGCGCGTCTCCACGCGAGTCGACCTGCGCCGCGTGCTCGAGTCGCTCGGAGTCACCGTGCTCCTCGTCACCGACGACCAGGCCCAGGCCATGGCCATCTCGGACCGGCTCGCGGTGATGCGCGCGGGCAAGGTGGAGCAGGTGGGCACGCCCGAGGCCGTCTACTCCACGCCGCGCACCGCCTTCGTCGCGTACTTCCTCGGCGGCACCAACCTGCTGCCCGGCGTGGGCTTCGGCAACGGCGTGCGGACGATGCTCGGCATCCTCCCCGTGGCGGGCCACGCGAAGGGCAACGTGCTGCTGTCCCTGCGCCCGGAGGCCCTGCGCCTCGTGCCCGACAGCGACACCGTCGCGGTGGGCGGCGCCCTGCGCGCGGAAGTCCTTGCGCGCGAGTTCCAGGGCCACAGCGCCGAGTTCACCGTCGCCTGCAACGGCATGGCGCTCACCGTGCGCGGCGCGCCGGAGTTGCCCCTGCGCGTGGGCTCGCGAGCGCGGCTGGAGGTGGTGGGCCGCGCGGTGGTGCTGGAAGACAGTCCGGACTGAGGCCGGCTGCCCTTCGGCCGGGCAAACGTCGTACGCTACGTGCGGGCCGGGGCTGCAATCACCCTGGCCTCTCACGCGTAGAGGTGGGCATGAACATCGCAGGCCTTCGTGGCATGGGTACCCGCTTCTTCAGCTATGTGCGCGACCCGCGGGTGTCGCTCTGGCGGAAGCTCGCTGGCGTGCTGGCGGTGGTCTACTTCCTGTCGCCCGTGGACGCGCTTCCGGACGTCATCCCGGTGCTCGGCTGGCTGGACGACATCGGCGTGCTGTCCGCCGCCGCGCTCTTCATGGTGCGCGAGGTGCAACGCCACCAGTCGAGGAAGGACACCGACGGACTCCCCCTGGACGAGGAGGGGCGCTCGCGCCTGCCTTCCAGCGTCCGCAAGTCCGTGTAGCCGTCAGTTGCGGTACTCCTTGAAGAAGGCCCGGGTCAACGCCTCGGCCTTCTTCATGTGGCGTGCCTTGCGCCACTCGTGGCGCTTGGACCAGGCCCACGCCGCCGCGAGCAACCCGAAGAACGCCGAGGAGCCGATGACACCCTTCCAGGGGAACTCCTGGAAGGGCCGCGGCACGGCGCCGGGAGCGAGCCCCGCCTTCAGCTTCGCCACCACGTCCACGGGGATGCCGAAGACGAGGTTGCTCGACGTGCCCATGCCCCCTTGCAGCACGGCGATGACCCGGCCGTCCTCGGACAGAATCGGCGAGCCGCTCGAGCCCGAGGCGCTGTACGCGGTGATTTGAATCATCGCGTGCTTCGTCGCCTCGGAGTACTGGTTCTCCTCCGGCAGGCCGTCCGGGCGCAGCGCGGAGACGATGCCCTCGGAGACGCTGAAGGTGAGCCCGAGCGGGTTGCCCACGGTGAGCACCTTCATGCCCTCCTTCACCGTCACGTCCACGCCGAGCGGCAGCGCGGGGTAGCCCGTCCCCTCCAGCTTCACGAGGGCGACGTCGCGCTCCGGGCTGCGCGCCAGGGCACCAAGCACCGTGCGCGTGCTGCCGTCGGGCAGCCGGGCCCGCATCTCCCGGGCCCCGTCCACCACGTGCTCGTTGGTGACGACGAGGCCGTCCTCGGAGATGAAGAAGCCCGTCCCTGAGCCCACCACCTGGCCCGAGGGCCCCAGCAGCTCGAGCTGGACGATGGAGGGCTTCACCCGCGCCGCGAAGGCGGACGTGTCCTCCGCGCGAGCCGACGGGGCGGACAGCAGGGCCAGGCACAGCAGCGGGAGCAGTCGGGACAGGTGGGCCATGGGAGCTCCGTGGCGGAAGGAGCCGCTGTTCTCGCAGCGGGAATCCGGGAATTCAACCCGGCCCCTCTCTCCTCCGCCTTCCAGCAACCGAACGTATGAGCGCTGGCGCAGTCGCATCCCAGTGCGAACTCGCACTCTGGGTTCCAGTTCATTCCAGTGGCTTGTTCCCACGCGATGCACATGGTTTGTGCGGGGGCCTGGGGGGATTGCGGAGCAGATACATGGTCGCATCCCAGGGTAGGGTCGTACTCATCACCGGAGCGTCGTCTGGAATTGGCAGGGCCTGCGCGGACCTTCTGAGCGAGCGCGGGCACATCGTCTATGGCACCAGCCGCCAGGCGCTGGCCGACATGCCGAAGGGCTGGCGCTGGCTGGAGCTGGACGTCACCCGCGAGGACTCCGTGCGGCGCGCGGTGGACGCGGTGCTGGCGGCGGAAGGCCGCATCGACGTGGTGGTCAACAACGCGGGCTACGCGCTGGCGGGCGCGCTGGAGGACACCTCCATCGAGGAGGCGAAGCAGCAACTGGACACCAACCTGCTGGGTGTCATTCGCGTGTGCAAGGCGGTGCTGCCGTCCATGCGCGAGCGCCGCTCGGGCCTCTTCATCCACATCAGCTCGCTGGGCGGCGAGGTGGGGCTGCCCTTCCAGGGGCTCTACAGCGCCAGCAAGTTCGCGCTGGAGGGGCTGACGGAGAGCCTCCGCCAGGAGGTGGCTCCCTTCGGCATCCAGGCCACTCTGGTGCAGCCCGGCGACGTGCGCACGCGAATCACGGAGAACCGCGTGCAGGCGGGCCAGTCCGGTCCGGGCTCCGCGTACCGCTCGCACTTCGAGACGGCGCTGCGCACCATCGAGGCGGACGAGCGGGCCGGCGTGCCTCCGGAGGACGTGGCGCGCCGGGTGCTGGATTTGTTGGAGAAGGGGCACGTGCGCGTGCGTTACTCGGTGGGCAAGCTGGCGCAGCGCGCTGCGGTGGTGGCGAAGTCGGTGCTGCCCTCGCGCACCTTCGAGATGATTGTCATGTCCCTCTACGGCCTGTCCCGGGACTGAGCGCCGCGAACCACGCCGCGTAGGGCGTGCGCTCCACGCGGTGACGGTTGAAGTCCGGGGCGCCGTCCGTCCACCACGGCGGCCCCCGCTCTCCGAGCGCCACCTTCGCGCGGTGCACCGTGTCCCGCGCCTTGCGCTCCGCCGCGGCGTCCCCGGCGCGCAGGGCCCGGCCCACGTCCCGCCGCGCGCGCATCAGCACCTCCACCAGGAGCTGCCGCTGCCGGGGCCCGAGGGCGGGGTTGGAGCGGCGCCACAACTGCCCGTCCACGACGAGGTAGCGCCCGTCGGGCGTGGTGGGCGCCGCGGCGTGGGGCCCGCGTGGCGGCATGGCGTGCCGTCAGAACCTGCCGAGTACCGCGAGCCCCGCGCCGTCGCGGCCGAGGAGGGCGGGCGTCAGCACCGCCTGGGGCGCGTGACGTGAATCGAAGTTGCGCGTGAAGTGCGCGGTGAGCCCGAGCCCCGTCACCACGCCGGCGGCGGCGCCCACGAGGATGGCGTCTCCCGCGTCGTCGCCCGCGACGACGAAGGTGGCCGTCGCGCCCAGCAGCCCGCCGAGGATTCCGCCCGCGTCGATGATGAGCATGCGGCCGCGCGACACCGGCACGTTGGTGGACAGCAGCGCGAGCGAGGTGATGCCCACGGCCGTGGCTCCCAGCTCCACGGCGAAGAACGTCTTCGTGTCGTCGCTGTCCGACGTGGCCAGCAACAGCGCCGTCACCACGCCCGTCCACAGGCCGCCCGAGTTGGCCATGGACACCTGTCCCGCGGTGGGGCGCACGGTGGTGGCCAGGAGGATTCCCACGCCGGTGAAGCCCGCGCCGCCCAGCATGACGGCCCCGAGCGAGTCGTCCCCCTCGAGGTCCAACGCGAGCATCGAGGCGATGCCGAACCAGAAGCCCCACACCGTGCCGGAGTTGATGACCGCCGCCTGGCCGGACGTCACCCCGTCTTCCTTCGCGAGCAGCAGTGTGGCCGCGGCGCCCAGGCCCGCGCCCGCCAGCGACGCGGCCGCGTACCCCCGGCCGTCACACTCGGCGATGGCGCACAGCAGGATGCCCTGCGTCGTGCCATGCAGCGTCTGAACCACCGTCATCGCCGCGAGCCCGGCGTTCGAGCGCCCCTCGGGCCCCAGCTCGCTCACCGCCGCCTGCGCCAGCCGTCCGCCCGGGCTCAGCCGCGCCTTCGCGAGCCGGACGAGCTCGGTGGCGTACGGGTGCTGGGGACACACGGCCAGCGCGCGCTGGAGCGCCTCCAGCGCCTGTGCGTCCTCGCCCCGCACGAGCGCGTCGAAGCCCTCCGCGTAGTCCGCCTCCGCGCTGGCGGAGCATGCATCAGGCGTGGGGATGAGGGGCGGCGCGGTGACGGTGGCCGTGTCCCTCGAGGTATCCGGCGCGGGAGTGACCTGGGCGGCGGAGAGGGCAACGAGGAGGAGCGTGGTGAGCGTCATCGGACGCGCACTCTACGCGATGAAGCCGGCCCCCTCGCGCAGGTCCACGCGTGGGGGCCGGAGGCCCCGTGCTTCACTTCAGCGCGCGGCGAGCGAGTCCACGTGCTGCCGCAGGGCGACCTCGTTGCCCATGCGGCCGTTGAGGCCGGCCAGCGGCTTCGCGGCCTGCTCGATTCGGCCGCGGGTGCGCGGGCCCGCCGCCACCAGCCACGCCACGCCCAGCGCCAGCTCCGCCACCTGCGGCTCACCGGTGATGCTGGCCGCGAGCGCCAGCAGCGCCTCCACCGCCTTCTTCACCTGCGCGCCGTGCAGCGGGTGGCTGCTGGTGATGCCCTCGCGCAGCAGCTCCAGCAGCACCAGCGCCGTGGCGCGCGCCTGGCGCACCGGCTCCGGACCCGTGCCGGTGCCGGCCCACAGGCCATTGGCGAGCTGCCGCCCCAGCAGCGCCTCCGCACCCGCGCCGCCCTCCGCACGCCCGAGGGACGGAGCCTCCTCCGCGGCGTAGAGGGAGTCGGCCAGCACCGGGCTCTCGGCGGGCGACATCTCGTCGTCCATGCCGTACGCCTCGTCCAGCATCGGCTCGGCGGGAGCGGCCAGTGCCTCTTGATGGATGCCCCGCTCCGCTTCTTCGCCGCGGCCGAAGATGCCGGAGAGGAAGCCACCCTTCGACTTCTTCGCGGGGGCGCTCTTGGCCATCTCCTTCATGGGCGCGGCGACGGAGGCCGGCGCCCTCGCGAAGCTCGCGGGGGACGCCGGGGCCACGGAGGGTGCGGGCGGAGGCGGAGGCGCGAAGGCTCCGCCGGAGGCGGCACCGGGCCCGCCGGGAGGCATGGCGGCGGCGGGCATCGGCTTACTGGGCATGCCCCCGAGCGTCGGCGCCGCACGGCTCCTGCGGCGCATGGGCATGGCTCCGTCGAGGTCGGCCTCTTCCTGCTTCGCCGTGCCGAACATGTCCCAGCCGGCGGGCGCATTCACCGGGACGACGCGCGTCTCCGGCTGACCCGACGCGCGGCGCTCCGCCGTGCGCTCCTCCACCACGACGAAGGACGTGTAGCGGGTGACGATTTGCTGCGCGACGGCCAGCTCCACGATGCGCTTCTTCATGGACTCGGCGCGGCGGCCGGTGAGCCCCGAGGCCTCCCAGCCGCGGATGCGCTCCGCCGCCCACAGCTTCTCCACCGCCGGCCGGTCCGACGCGGCGGGGAAGTCCACGCGCACGGTGAGCGCGAAGGGCTCACGGCCCGACTTGCCCCGCAGCGTCACCTTGCCCGTGCCCGGCGTGGGGTAGCGGCCGAAGAGCGTCCAGGGCACGCCGTCCACCATGGGCGGCAGCTCGGACGGAGCCAGCTCCGTGCCCTCCACGCCCTCGAAGCTCACCTGCAGCTCGGTGACGCGCGGCGCGAGCGCGCGGGAGAACTGCGCCACCACCTTGTCGTCGATGCGCTCGCCCGGGTGGATGAACTCCACCGCGCCGCCTGTCTGCTTCGCCATGTCCCGCAGCAGCGCGTCACTCACGTTGGTGCCGATGCCGAACGAGTACAGCCGCGCCGTCTTCCGCTCGGCCAGCACGGCCTTCAGGATTTCGTCCTCGTTGCCCACCTGCCCGTCCGTCAGCAGCACCACCACGCCGTCCGGCGCGGCCCGCACCGCAGCCTGCATGGGCTGGAGCAGCTCCGTGCCGCCGTCCGCCTGGAGCGCCGCCACCCACCGGTCCGCCTCCTCCAGCGTGCGCTGCGTGAAGGGCACCGGCTGCGGCTTGAAGCTGCGGAAGTTGCTCTCGAAGGCGATGACGTTGAAGCGGTCTCCCTCACGCAGGTGGCGCAGGCACAGCCGCAGCGCGGCCTGGGCCTGGGGCAGCGACTCGCCGGCCATGGAGCCGGAGACGTCCACCACGAAGACCACCTCCTGCTTCGGCGGCGCGGACGCCATGGCCAGCAGGTCCGGAATCACCGTGAGCGCGAAGGTGCCCGCCTCCGCGCCGTCCTTGCGGTGCGTGACGAGCGGGGTGAACACCGCACTGCTGTCCGGGCTGCGCAGGCTGAGGACCAGGTCCCTGTCGAGCGACACCTCGCCCCGGGAGAAGCCCACGCGCATCCGCGTGCCGCTCTCACGGTTGACACTGATTGCATGCGACGGGCTCTCCACCACCACCTCGCGGCCCAGGTCCACCAGCAGGTCCATCCGCAGGCCGTAGTGCACCTCGCCCACGGGGGGCGTAATCCGGTCCGCGTCCGGCACGCGGCTCGTCGGGTCCACGCCGCCGTGGCCGGTGCGGTCGCCGGTCGGGGTGCCGGGGATGTAGCGGGGGGCCACCAGCGTGGGCAGCATCCACCGCACGGCGCCCTCCTCGGCGGTGACGGCCTGGAGGAACTCCACCTCCACCACCGTCTCTTCGCCGGGGAGGAGGTTGCCCACCTGCGCGGTGAAGACGTTGGGGCGCTCCTGGTCCAGCAGCGCGGCGCCATGGCCGGCGGTGACGGCGTCGTCGTAGGTGCGGAAGGCCTCCTCGCGCTCCTTCACCACGCCCTCCACGCGGCGGCCGGCGCACGTCATGGAGAAGGCGGAGAGGGTGCCGTCCGAGGGCAGCGGGAAGGTGTAGACGGCCTCCACCGGGCGCTTCTCTTCATTGCGGTAGCGCTGCCGCACGCGCACGCGCGCATGTCCACCCAGCAGCTCACCCGTCACCTCGACGCCCTGGAGGGGAACCTGCGCGCCCTCGCGCGTATACAGCCCGGCCTGCTCCGTCTTCATGACTGCTCCCTTTCCTGGAACTCCTCGATGAGGGCGCGCACCTTCTCGGCGAGCGCCCGAACCTTCGCGTCGGCCCCCTCCGACACGTGCAGCTCCAGCCCCGGGGCCAGCTCCCAGCGCTGGTAGCGTGACATCACCGCCGGCCGCGAGCCCAGCCCCGGCCCTGGAAGCACCTGGGCCTCCGCGATGACGCCGGGCGTCGGTGGCCCGTACGTCGGCGGCGTCGGGGTGGGGGGCGACTCCGCGAGCTTCCGCAGCTCATCCATGGACAGGCGCTGCAGCTCCACCTGGATGGCATCCAGGGGGAGGAACCGCGCCTGGAGGACGCGGATGGCCTTGAGCCGCACCAGGTGCTCCTCGCCGTACACGGTGTCCGGCCCCTTGAACGGCGGCGCGGGTAGCAGCCCCCGCTGGACGTAGTAGCGAACCGTGCGCGGAGAGACGCCCGCCGCCTCGGCCAGCTCCGCCAGCTTCCATTCGGTCTGTGTCTTCGGCGTGCTCACGAGCTAGACAGTAAGAGGCGACAGTTCTGGTGTCAAGTTGCCACTGTTGATTTGCCGGTGGCGCTGTCAGGTCGTCTCCTCGTCACAATGCGTCAGGCCCGCCAGTCCTGGTGTCGAGATGGGGCGTTCTACTGTCGAGAAGACCGGCGGGCGGGTTGCGTCACCGGGGGAGGGGTGGGACAGGGGAGGGCATGACTGGCGGCTCGGAAGCCCTGGACCTCTCCTCCATCCGGCTCATCGGCACGGCGGTGACTCCGGCGGTGATGGTGTCGGCGTGCGGAATCGTGGCGACGGGGTTGGACAACCAGATTGCGCGCATGTCGGCGCGCGTGCGGGACATGACGCGCGAGTGGCGCCTCCTGCCGGAGGGACATCCACGACGCGCCGTGCTGCGCGAGGAGGTGGCCATCCTCGACCGGCGCCACGCGATTCTGGCGCGGGCCATCGGCCTCACGTACTCGGCGCTGCTGTCCTTCGTGGTGACGTCACTGCTGTACCTCACCAAGCGCCAGTTGGAGATTCCAGAGGCGCTGCCAGTGGTGTCCTTCTCGCTGGGCGTGGTGCTGCTGGGCGGCGTAGCGGTGTTCGCGCTCGCGTCGCTGCGGTTGGGCCGGCACGCGATTGCGCTGGAGCGGGCGGAGCTGTTCGAGGAGCCGCCCCCGCCGCCGTCGTCCCGCTGAGCCGCGCGCCCCTCGTCAGGACAACCCGCCCACGGGAGGCCCTTCTTCCTCCTCCGCGCCGTACCCGTCGCCCGGGCGCTCGGTCCGGTCTCCAACGGTGGTGGGCCGTGGCTGCACGCCAATCATGTGCAGCAGGTCCAGGGGAATGGGGAGGATGGTGTGATTGCCGCCGGTGGTGATTTCCACCAGCGTCTGCAGATAGCGGAGCTGGAGCGTGGCCGGGTTGCGGCTGATGACCTCGGCGGCCATGGAGAGCTTCTCCGCGGCCTGGTGCTCGCCCTCGGCGGCGATGATTTTCGCGCGGCGCTCGCGCTCGGCCTCTGCCTGTCGGGCAATGGCCCGCTGCATCTCCACCGGAAGGTCGATGTGCTTCACCTCCACGTTGGAGACCTTGATGCCCCACGGGTCCGTGTGCGAGTCGAGCACCCGCTGAATCTCGCGGTTGACGCGGTCTCTCTCGCTGAGGAGCTGGTCCAGCTCCACCTGGCCCAGAATCGCGCGCAGCGTCGTCTGCGCGAGCTGGCTCGTGGCGTAGAGGAAGTCCTCCACCTGGAGCACGGCCTTGTCCGCGTGGATGACGCGGAAGTAGACGACGGCGCTGACCTTCACGCTGACGTTGTCGCGGGTGATGACGTCCTGCGGGGGCACGTCGCGCGCAACGGTGCGCAGGTCGATGATGACCATGCGCTCCACGAAGGGGATGAGCCAGCGGAAGCCCGCGCGCTTGAGCCCCACGAAGCGCCCGAGCCGGAACACCACGCCGTTCTGGTACTCGTTGACGATGCGCACCCCGGAGAGGAACAGCAGGAAGAGGATGGCGGCGGGGACGAGCGCACTGATGAACCCGGTCAGGTTGGTCATGTCTTCACCTCATCGACGAACAGCGTGAGCCCCTCCACGCGCCGCACCACCACGGGCGCTCCGGGACGGATGGGCGCGGGAGACGTCGCGCGCCAGCGCTCGCCGTGGACGAACACCTCGCCCCGCTCGGGGCTGACGGAGTCCAGCGCCGTGCCCCGCTCACCCACGAGGCCCGCGTCGCCGCCCTGCTGCGGCAGCCGCCGCGTCTGCGCGCCCCGGTACGCCACGTAGGCCGCGGCTCCCGCGAGCACGGCCGTGGTCGGCACCACCCATTCCCACGACAGGTGGAACGAGCGGTCCACGAACCAGCCCGGGTCGAAGCGGTCCACGAGGAAGAGTCCGCCCACTGCCAGCAGCACGGTGCCCGCCGCGCCCAGCAGGCCACTGGTGACGAACAACTCCGCGATGATGAGCGCCGCGCCCACCAGCATCAGCACGAGCGCTCCGGCGCGCACCGGCAGCGCCGAGGACGCCACCAGCGCGAGCACCAGCGCCACGCCACCGATGAGCCCAGGTGCCAGCGCTCCCGGATGGGACATCTCCACCACCAGCCCCAGCGCCGCCACGAGGAACAGCAGGTACACGACGGACGGGTTCGCGAGCGCATGCACGGCGCGCTGCGAGAGCGTCGGCGTCAGCGCCACCACCTGGGCATTCGCGGTGGCCAGCCGCACGGAGTCGCCGCCCGCGACGTCCACGCGCCGCCCGTCGGCCCACGCGAGGAACTCCGCCTCGGAGGAGGCCACGTGCTCCACGACGCGCAGCTCGCGGGCCTTCTCCGCCGGGACGCTGGCGCTGTCGCGCACGGAGGACGCGGCCCACGCGGCGTTGCGGCCGCGCTGCCGGGCAATGCTCTCCGCGAAGGCGACGGCGTCATTCTCCACCTTGCGAGCGAGCTGCTTGCCCCCGGCCTCCTCCGGGTCCTGCCCTTCGATGCCGACGACGGGATGCGCGGCGCCGATGTTGGTGCCCGGCGCCATGGCCGCGAGGTTGGACGCGAGGGTGATGAACACGCCCGCGCTGCCCGCGTGCGCGCCGGACGGACCCACCCAGACGAGCACCGGCACTCGCGACGCGAGGAAGGCACGGACGATGACGCGCGTGGCCTCCAGCGAGCCGCCCGGCGTGTCCAGGCGCACCAGCAGCGCGCCATGTCCTTCCGCCTCCGCGCGCGTCACGCAGTCCTTCAGGTAGTCGCTGGAGCCCGAGTCCACCACGCCATCCAGTTCGCAGCGGGCCACGGTGGGCCGGGCACTCACGGAGGCGGCAGACGGGGCGGGAGTCACTGCCGCGGGTTGTGACTCATTGGCCCGTGCGCCGGTCGCGACACCGAGCGGCTCGGATGCCGCGGCGGTGGCCCGCGCGCCCCCGGGCTCCATGGCGAGCAGTGCCACGCCGAGCACGCCGAGCAGCGCCGCCCCATGGAGCCTCCGCTGTGAGCGTGCCCGCATCTCACACCCCCTGCAGTCCCACCGGAATGGAGGAGGCGGGAACGATGCCGCGCGGAGCCAGGGGCCGCGCGGCGGCGAGTTGGGTCAGCAGCCGCAGATGGTCTCTCAGGAGTCGGGGCATGAGGAAGTTCTGCCTCACGTACTCGCGCCCGCGCTCCCCGAGCAGCCGCGCCTCCTCTGGCTGTCGCAGCAGGCGGAGCACGTGCTCGGCGCACTCCTCAATCGTGTCCACCAGGACGCCGCCGGTGCCCTCGGGAAGCTGGAGCGGAATGCCGCCCACGCGCCCGCCGATGACGGGGGTGCCCTTCCACACGGCCTCGGAGACGACGAGGCCGAAGCCCTCGCGTATCGACTTCTGGATGACGACGTCCGAGAGCGACTGGAGCGCGTTGACCTCGATGTTGCCCACGCCGACGAGGTTGGTGAGCACGTGGATGAGGCTGTCGCCCGCGGTGGCGGCGCGGACCTCCTCGTACACCTCCCAGCCCTCGGGGTCGTCCAGGGCGAGCGAGCCGACGAGCGCGAGCTGCAAATCGGGCACGTGGGGCCGCACGCGCTGGTAGGCCCGCACCACGCCGAGCGGGTCCTTCCACCGGTCGAAGCGGCCGACCTGGGTGACGAGGGGCCGGTGCGTGCGGATGCCAATCCACTCCAGCACGTGCCTGGCCAGCTCCAGCGGCAGCGGGAAGTTCTTCGGACTGAGCGGGTCGATGCAGGGCGCGTAGACGTACACGTCGTGGATGGGCAGCGCGGGCGGGATGAAGGCTTCGTGGGTGAAGACGGCGGCGTCGTACGCGGGCAGGAAGGGCGCGAGGAACTCCCAGTAGCTGGGGTTGGGATGGGACGTATCCATGTGGCAGCGCCACACCCATCGTGCCTGGCGCAGTGAGGACAGCGCGGCGAGCACGGCGGGCTGCGGGTCGTGGACGAAGATGAAGTCGTAATCCTCGGAGTCGCTGATGAGGCGGTTGGCGTTGAGCTGTGCGTTGGCCAGGTAGATGGCCTTGTCCTTCTCGGTGAGCTCACCGGGAGCGCCCTGGAGCCCGTTGTGGATGCGCTTCGTGACCTGGAAGAACGTCTCGTCGCCGTGGATGAGCTTCCAGTCGGTGGTGATGCCCAGGTCGTTGTAGAGGGGCACCAGCGAGCGCAGGATTTCGGAGACGCCGCCGCCATAGGACGTGGCGTTGAGGTGCATGCAGCGCGCGCCGCGCAGGTGCTCCGAGAGGTGTTGCAGCTCGTCGAGCTGCTCGTCGGGGGCGACGCCGCGGTAGCTCGCGAGCGACCGCTTGCCGACATCCACGACGTCCAACATGGGCCCTGCTCCCGGGAAGGAAGTGCGCTGCGAGCCAACGGTGCGCATGGTGCGGAAGAGCTTCCGGGGGTCTCCAGTGGTGGGCCGGGGCTCGAAGCGCGGAGGGAGGGCCTGTCCGGCGGGACGTGCATCCGCTGGTGGACGTTGGGCCCGCGTCACCGGTTGTGGCAGGAGGGCCTGCTCCCTAGGGTCCGGGCCTCAAGTCGATTGGGAGGTCTCATGCGTCGAGCTGTTCTCGTTGCCCTGTGCCTGGCCGCCGTGCCGCTTGCCTGCAAGACGACACAGCCCGCCGGGACGGAGAACCAGGAGCCCATCCAGGGCCCCACCGAGGTGCGCGAGCCCATCCAGAACGTGCCGGAGAGCCAGCCCGGGCCCGCTCAGCCCCTGCCCGACGTGGACGGCGGCAGCGGCGGCCCGTCCGAGCCGGACTGAGCCTGCCGAAGGAGGTTCGCCCCCAGGTGTGGGGTTGTCCTCCGGTGCAGCCTTCCGTCTGCCATCCCGTGACAGCCCCGCCCGGCTCGCGCACAGTGCGCGCGGCGGCCGGGTGACACAGGCCCGGGTGCGCCGCAGCCGACGCGGAGGAGTCACGGTGGAGACCACGGTCTACCTGGCGGAGCGGGTGTGGACGCTGGACGCGGAGCGCCCCATGGCGCGGGCGCTCGCGGTGCGGGACGGGAAGCTCGTGGCGGTGGGCACGCGCGCGGAGGTGAAGTCCGCGGCGGGGCACGGCGCGCGCGAGGTGGAGCTGGGCCCGGCCACGGTGGTGCCGGGCCTGGTGGACGCGCACGCGCATATCCACGGGCTGGGCCGCAGCCTGACGACGGCGCGACTGGAGAAGGCGCCCTCGGTGGACGAGGTGCTGCGCCGTCTGTCGCAGGCACCGGCCTCCAGCTTCCAGGGCGACTGGCTGCTGGGAAAGGGCTGGGACCAGAACGAGTGGCCCGGCGGCGCGTTCCCCGGGCGCGCGGAGCTGGACGCGCGCTTCCCCACGACGCCGGTGTTCCTCACGCGGGTGGACCACCACGCGGCGTGGGTGAATGGCGAGGCGCTGCGGCGCGCGGGAATCACCCGCGACACGCCGGACCCCGCCGGAGGCCGCATCCTCAAGGACGCGCGCGGAGAGCCCACCGGCGTGCTGGTGGACAACGCGATGGACGTGGTGGCCGCGGTGATTCCGCCGCCCACGCGCGCGCAATTGGAGACGCGGCTGAAAGCGGCGCTGGAGCGCTGCGCGCAGGTGGGCCTGACGGGCGTGCACGACGCGGGCATGGACCTGGACGCCTTCCGCCTCCTGCGGGAGTGGGACGCGGCCGGAAGGCTGCCGCTGCGCGTGTACGCCATGGCGGCGGGGCAGGGCGAGGAGCGGCACGCGTACCTGGAGCAGGGCCCATGGCAGGGGCGGATGCTGGCGATGCGCTCGGTGAAGTTCCTCGCGGACGGAGCGCTGGGCAGCCGGGGCGCCGCGCTGCACGAGGACTACTGCGACGAGGCCGGTCAGCGGGGCCTCCTGCTGATGCCGCCCGAGGAACTGGAAGCTCGAGTGCGCGCCTTCATGAAGAAGGGCTTCCAGGTGTGCATCCACGCCATTGGAGACCGTGCCAATACGTTGGTGCTGGACGTGCTGCTGCGCGCGTCGGCGGAGACGGGCACGCGGGCGCTGCGGCACCGGGTGGAGCACGCGCAGATTCTGACGCTGGAGGACATCCGCCGGCTGGGCGCGGCGGGGCTGGTGGCGAGCGTGCAGCCTACCCACGCCACCAGCGACATGCCGTGGGCCCAGGCGCGGCTCGGCGCCGAGCGGCTGAAGGGCGCCTATGCGTGGCGCAGCCTGCGCGATGCGGGGGCACACCTCGCGCTGGGCAGCGACTTCCCGATTGAGAACCCAGACGTGCTGGCGGGGTTGTACGCGGCCGTCACGCGGCAGGACGCGGCGGGCCGGCCCGAGGGCGGCTGGAGGCCCGAGGAGCGGCTGACGCCGCACGAGGCACTGGAGGGCTTCACGGTGGGGCCGGCGTGGGCGTCCTTCGAGGAGTCGCGGCGCGGACGGCTTGTGCCCGGGCTGGACGCGGACTTCGTGGCGCTGTCGGTGGACCCGCTGGAGGGCCCGGCGCGAGCGCTGGTGGACGCGCGGGTGGTGGCCACGGTGGTGGCGGGCGCGGAGGTGTACCGCGCGCCGCGCGTGGGCTGAGCTTCAGCCGCCGAACATCTGCGAGCGGGCCGCCTCGGCGATGGCGACGACGGCGGGGTGGCGCAGCTTGCGCTCGACGGTGATGGCGTAGAAGCAGGACTCGATTTCGTCGGTGCGGCCGATGACGGAGCAGTTGAACTGGCGCTCCACCTCGGCCTCGATGGCGGTGGGCATGGCGAAGACGCCGTGCCCGCGCTGGCCGAAGGCCTGGAGGAGCGCGCTGTCGTCGAAGTCCCCGGCGATGTGCGGACGCAGGCCCTGGCGCTCGAACCACAGCTCCAGCGAGCGGCGCACCGAGGACTCGTCCGACGGCAGCAGCATGGGCGCGCCGTCCAGCGAGCGGGGGAAGTCCTTCTTGAGCTGGACGAGCTTGCCGGCAGCGAAGAAGGACATGCCGCTCTTGCCGAGCAGGTGGTTGAAGGAGCGGACGCTGACGGGCTCGGAGCTGGGGGCGTCCGCGAGCACCACGTCCAGCTCGTGCAGGGCGAGCGAGGCGAGGAGCTGGGGCAGGGGCCCCTCGCGGCAGATGATGCGCAGGGACGAGCCGGCCTCGAGCGCGGGCTTGAGCAGCTGCTCCGCGACGAGCTTGGGGATGACGTCGAGCACGCCCACGTTGAGCCGGAGCTGCTGGCCGGCGGGCATGCCGGAGACGACATTCTTGAGCTCGTTGCCGAGGCGGAAGATTTCGTCCGCGTAGCGCATGACGGTGCGGCCCACGTCGGTGAGGACGAGCTTGCGGCCCTGCCGCTCGAAGAGCTTGTGGCCGAGCGACTCCTCCAGGAGCTTGAGCTGGCTGCTGATGGTGGGCTGGGCGAGGTGCAGCTCCTCGCTGGCCTTGGCGATGCTGCCCGCCCGCGCAACCGTCCAGAAATACAGGAGATGGTGGTAGTTGAGCCAGCTCATATCCTTAGGGATAACCTAATGGTTGCGTTGAAACTACCTCATTTTCTTATGGACCCTCAGTCTTTAGGTTTCTCGGCGTTCCGCGGGGATTTCCCCAAGGGCAGACCGGAGGAGGTCCATGGAAGCCGTCGACCACAGCATGTCCAGCGAGTCCCTTGAGCTCGAGGCGCCGGTGCAGCGGGCGTCGGGCGAAGTGGTGGAGGCGCGGGTGCGGGCGCACCTGGAGCTGGTGCAGCGGTTGGCGTGGAAGTACCGATGGACGGGGCTGCCGTTGGAGGAGCTGGTGGGGGAGGGGAACGTGGGGTTGATGGAGGCGGCGGGGCGGTTCGAGGACCGGGGGATTCCCTTCGCGGTGTACGCGAGCCAGTGGATTCGGGCGCGGATTCGCGCGTACGTCGGCCGCAACTGGAGCATGGCGGGTGGGCGGGCGCCGTGGGTGGTGTTCCAGCTGCGTCGCGAGCGGGCGCGGCTGGAGGCCCGCTGGGGGGAGGGGCACCCGGAGGTGGCGAAGCGGCTGGCCGAGGCGCTGGGGAAGCGTGAGGAGGAGGTGGGGCGGGCGACGGAGTCCCTGGCGAGGGACGTGTCGCTGGACGCGCCGGTGACGCCGGACGGGGACGTGACGCGGCTGGAGGGGCTGGAGGCGGAGGGGGCGACGCAGGAGGAGGTGGTGGAGAAGGCGGAGTGGGCGGCGAAGCTGCGGGAGAGCGTGGAGGAGGCCTGGCCGGAGCTGGACGCGCGGGAGCGGGCGCTGGTGAAGGAGCGGATGCTGGTGGACGAGGGAGCGAGCGCGGAGCTGCTGGCCCGGCGCTTCGGGGTGACGGCGGTGCGCATCCGGCAGATCGAGCAGGGGCTGCGGGTGAAGCTGCGCCGCAGGCTCACCGCGAGTCTCACGCAGTGGGACGGCGAGGCGATGTCCCTGGCGGCCTGAGTACCGAGCGAACAAGGGCACCAGAAATGGGTTGACCCTAGGGATGGGCTTGGTATGAGGGCGTCGTTTCTCGCGGCGACCTCACGCCCAGATAGCTCAGTTGGTAGAGCAGGGGACTGAAAATCCCCGTGTCGCTGGTTCGATTCCGGCTCTGGGCACAGCTAGAGAGATTGAAGGGCTCTGGACTCCGGTTCAGGGCCCTTTCTCTTTTTTAGCCCTTGTGGCGCCGGGCGCGAGCCGCTCACGGCAGCTCGTAGGGCGTACCCTCGAAGTACAGCTTGCGCATCTCCGCAGGGGAGCGGAGGAAGGGGTTCGAGTTGTAATCCAATCTCTTCAGGAACCCGCTGATGAGCGTTGGTGCCTGCTCCGGCTGGAAGTCGAAGCCAGGATCGAGCGCCTCGCGTGGCACCGGCTCTCCGCGGGTGTCGCGCGGGTTCAGGGGGTAAAACGATTCCAGCCTGGGGATGACCTGCTCTCGCCAGTCCCTGAAGGGGCGGGGATTCGTCATGACATGCTCGGCCAGATTGGCGAGCGAAACCGCGCCGATGTCGGGATGGTCGTCGTTCTCGACCCGTACAATCGTGTCCACAAGCAGCATGAGGGTGACCGCAAGCGGCTTTCGGTCAGGTCCCTGCCAGTCATCTCCGCGGGGCTCCAGGTAGTAGTTCGCGTACCGTGCATCGACGACAGCGGCCCAAGCGGCCTCGACGTAGTCGTCGAGAAGCGCTGCATCCGAAACGAGCTTGAAGCGGTGGATGACCCACTCCGCACAGGCAATCCCGAACGCGAGGTTGGCCCGCTGGGAAAGCCGGCCCATGCGCGCTCGTGCCGCCTTGTCGAGAGGCTCATAGGCCCTCTCGTAGGCCTGGTCATCCCAGGTGAAACGCAACGCCCGGTCCTGGATGCCGGCCCGCAGAATGTAGTCGGGGATAGGAAGGGTCATGGACCCGCCGGGAGCGTGAGATAGGGGTTTCCGGCTTTGGAGACCGCCTGCAGGTAGTTGGAAAGCAACTCACTGGCTTGCTCAGGCTTGAGGTCGAAGTCAGGGTCGAGGGCTTCACGCGGGACGGGCTCTCCCATGCCATCACCCGCATAGTGTGTGGCCAGCCGGTTCAACGCGAAGTCGAGCCACCTTCGGAAGGGCTTCGCGTCGGGCAGTACGTGGAGCGCGATGAAGTGGAGATAGACGGCCCATTCAGCGGGGTAGCTTCCGCTGCTCGCCATCTCGAGGCTCTCCTTGAGCGTGCGAATCGCGAGAAACAGAGGCCGGCGCACAGGGCCCTTCCAGTCCTTCAACTTCGCGCCGTGTTTCAGGTTCATGGAGTCCCAGTTGTTGAGTCCTGCCCATGCTGCCTCGATGTACAAATAAGGCATGGGGTCATCCGAAAGTGCTCCGAACCTGTAGACAATCCATTCGGTGATTCCGATGGCCAGCGCAGAAATGCCCCGTGCCGTGCTGACGCCAATGCGCTGGGCAAGTCGAGCGTCTTCGAGGAAGACGTTGGTTGTCTCGTCATCCCATTCGAATGTGATGGGGGCCTGCGGATCTACGCCTTCACGGATGTAGCGCGGGAATGTGAGCGTCATGGGGTGTCTCGGGGGGTTATTCCTCGTACTCGTCGCACCAGTCCGGAGTCTTGGGCTGCCCACTATCGTCGCAGAGTTCTATCTCAAGGCCGTTGTTCATCGCGGCGCAGATGATGCGTCTGCATTCAGGGCAGGCCTCGCAGGACATGGTCTTCTTGGACTTCTGGTTCCATTGGATGCGCATCCGCACCTTTCCCTGAGGCTTTCCGTTGGTCGCGGCGAAGATGTCCTCGATGATGCGTGCTTCCGTGTGACTGGAGAACGGCATGTTCGAGGTGGGCTTGTATTTGAAGCCAGGGATGTTGGATTCGTAGGAGGTGATGAAGCGCTTCTTGGTGGCGATTTCAGAGTACTGGAGCGTCCCAACACCCTGTGCCCATCCGTCCTTGTCCATCTGGCGGCTGAAGCCCTTCATCCCATAGCGTTGCCCGTTACCCATGTCTCGGTATTGGGCCGTGGTCAAGGTGGTGGCTTCCTCGAGCTGTCGCTCGCTCGGGCCTGTACCCGACTCCGTGTCCTTGCGGAGTTCCTCGTTGTTCTTCTGGAGTTCGGCGCAGGTCTTCTCCGGCGCATCGCCTTCGTCGAAGAACATGGTACCCGTATTGAGGGTGATGGCCCCATTGGTCGGGTTCTGGTGGTTGTGGGTTGTCAGGTCCATGTGCCTGACGACATTCTGTCCCTCGACCTTGACGTCGAAGGACCACGCCGCGAACTTCGTCTTCCCGGTAATCGTATGGCTGACGACTCCCGCACCGAAGTTGCGAGTGGCCGCTTCATTGCCATTGCTGGTCTTGTAGACGGATTGATTCTTGAGCCCGATTTCCTTCCCATTGACGAGGACACTCTTGCTGCCATCCGCAGAGTTCGAGGCCTGGGAAGTGTTGGGGTAGGGGATGGGAATGGGACCGGCCGGAGGTCCCGGAGGTGAGAGACAGACGTCTGGCATGGCCGCGACAGATTTATTGGGAGTGGACTTGCCAGAGACCTCGCGGCCATTCGCGTATACTTTCGTGCTCATCGCTGGCTGCTCCTTTCCTCGTATTTGACCACCAGCGCGGCTCGCTCGCCTTCATCGCTGCCAAGGTGGCAAAGAGCCACGTCTCCAGGCGCATAGCCCTTTTGGCCGGCGTGCAGCGCCCAGGCCAGCACGCACGGACCGATAGCGGCTCCGACCTCCCCGATGTATTCGACCGGGTGCCAAAAATCGAAGAGCGTCTCCTTGGGTTTGCGCTGCAGGCGCGCTGCCGCGAAGGCGGCCTCTTTGAACTTGTAGTGCTCACCATTCAGGTCCGTAATGCGCCAGGCGACGTCGAAGAGACTCAAGCCCGCCTGGGCAAGGGCCTGCTTGATGGCGCCCGTCAACCCATCTCCTCTCAATGGCTCTTCTGAGTGGATGCTCGCCTTCTCCTGCGTCAGTCCTGAGCCCAGCAGGCGCAGCTCTCCTCCAGGATTGCGTCCCGCGGGCACGACCAGGACTGCTCCCGCTCCTTCCCCGGGAATGAAGCCATTCGAATTGTCCGGTGCCAGGACCCTGCGCCTTTTGACGTACTCATTCACCATCCTGGGGGAGAGGAGGCTGTCGACCCCTGCGACGATGCAGCACGGCACGCGGAGCGTGGAAAGCAGGCGCTGGGCTTCCTGCAGCGCGAGCGCCGTGGAGACCTGTCCGTTTCCAATCACCCGCGAGGCGGCATGGAACCGGACCTCCAGACGCTCTTCCACTTCGGCCATCAACTGCTCTTCCAACCCGGTGAGACGGCATGGTCTCGTAGCTTCGGCCACACCGAGAAGAAGGGGAATCTGTCCCGGGGGGACCGGCGTGGCTGCTTCCAGACACTCCCCAACGGCGGGGGCCACCAGCTCCGCCAGCTTTCCGAGCCCGTTCCACCACTGAGGCAGTCGCACCTTGGCCGCCTTGAGGTATTTCCCGGACGCGGCATGCCACAGATGGGACTGTTTGACGCCGCTGACGCCCGCCCGCAATGCCGCGAGCGTGGCAGGAGCGTTGAATCCCACGGCCGTCACCAGGCCGGAGGCCTTGATGGCGAGGCTAACCATGGCGCGCCCCCGGTTTGCGGGTGCGTCTTGCCTGCATCAGTGCGCCTAGGTTCGGGTAATACGTCTTTCCGACTGCATGGGCGCGGAGCCACCCCGGCGATCTTCCGCCCACCACCACCTGCTTCATCTCGAAGGCGTCACGTCGCAGCGGCCATGCAACGCGCCACGCCAACTGCAGCCGGTGCGCGTCGGGCTCCAGAAGCACCGTATCCAGGGTCGCATCCATCTGCTTTGCAGGGCCATGGTGGGGGACCAGCGCCACAGGTACCCGAAGCCGGGGAAGGCGGAAGCGCAGCGTGCCCTGGGGACTGAGGTTGATGAGGGTGACGACTTCACCGCCACGCGGGTGGGGAATCTGCTGGTCCTCGGGCGCTGCCTGGAAGTACCTGTCGTCGAAGTCCTTGGGAAAGAAGGGCAGGCATTCATCCAGCCACTTCGCGTCGTAGGTCCCCGCATAGGATGCGCGTGGCATCCAATTGCGACCGATGGCTCCAAACGCCATGGGACGGTAGGGACCTCGGGGCGAAGTGACGGGCGTGCGAATCTCCTCCGTGTTGGGCATGACCTGTCCGTCCACGTGGGTCATGGATGGGTGGAAGCCCTTTCCAACCGGATTGGGGAGGAATGCCTGGTGTTTGGAAGCTTCGTTCCGGCTGGTATCGACCCCGCCGAAGGCGCAGTCGTAGCTGATGGGGAGGGATGTGAAGGCCTGGGCCGTGGAAGGCTGGATGCTGCCCATCAGGTTCTTGCGCCACTCGCGTGCGCCATGCACGGCGAAGCTCTTCTTCATGCTCGCGAGCGATAGGGAGATGGGAACGACTCGGGCGGGACGTCCTCCAGGTGCCCATGCGCTCCCGTTGAGAGTCACGTCGCACCGGTGCTTGCGGTGGGCGAAGTCCGTTTCGTGCAGTGGCGCGGAGAACCCCGGTTCTCCCGTGAAGGTATCCGCCTCGGTGAGGGGCAGTTGCTCCGCTGCCAGGGGCGCTTCCATGTCGTCAGCCGGAATCGCGAAGGTGCCCTTGGCAACGACAACCAGGACCTCGCGACCGTCCGGTTGGAAGCCCACCGTCCACCCGGCTTCCAGTGGCATTTCGTTCACGAAGTCCATGACGCCAGCCTCCGTATCTGCAGGTGCCCTGCTGCACGCACCTCGAAGAGGGGGACCTGGGGCTTGCGCAGGCCCCATTCCAGTGCAGCTACGGCACGCTGGCGCTGGGTTCCTTGCCGAAGCACCTCCAGGATGCCCGATTCGGAGAGTGGCTTCCCCGCCAGGTACCGGGTGCCACGCTGGAAGTCGCCTCGCTGCTGCTGCCACCAGGCCGCGACCTTGTCCGCGGCGGGCCAGGGCAGATTGTCCGTTTCCGCTGCCTCCACCTCATCCGTGGTCTCGGCTTCCTCTGGTGCCTCTCCCTCCAGATCCTCCCACGACAGGTCGGCGCCGGTGATGAAGGAAAATGCCTCGCCAGCCTGGCGTGCCAGGCCGGGGCGCGCCATCCACGACAGCAAATCGTCTATCTGCTCGACGTCCCCCAGGGCCCCAGCAGCGGCAATTGCCAGGTGTTGCTTCTCCGGGGCCTCGCGCAAACTCGAATACCACTGCCGGGCCTGCCCCAGGGGCAGGCAACGCAGAGCCATGCCAAGCGCAGGTCGCGCATAGGGGCCGGGAGAATCTCCGAGCTCCTTCAGCAGCGAAAAGGCGGGGCCGGTCCGCTGCCCCAGCCGCACCAGAGTCCAGGCCGCGGCAAGGCGGCATGCCTCGTCATCATCCGACAGCGCGCGCTGCACCTGTGGAGTCACATCCGTGCGCCCCAGGAGTCCCGCCGTCTGCAGTGCGCATGCCCGCAGGGCGGGGTCGGCCGTTGTCAGCGCGAGGAGAAGCGAAGGTCCGGGGTCCCAGCGCTGCGCGGCGGCACCCGAGATACCCAGTCGTCGGATTTCGGGAGCCCCTTCCTCCAGAAGGGCCTCCAGGATGGGGACGGCCTTGGTGAGCGGCAACCAACCCAGGGCTGAAGTCAGGGCTCGTTGCCACGCGCCATCCTCCAGGGAAAGCCTGACTACGTCCGTGATGTTGCCTCCATCGAGGCTCTCGCAGGCCAACAGCGCGGCGACGAAGACCTCTCCAGGGCCAGGAGCCTCCAGGGCGGCAAGACTCTTCTCCCATCCCTTCATGCCCCCTGTCCTGAGTCCGTCCAGGTGAGCCTCCAACCTTCCGTCCAATCGAGCCAGGTCCTTCAGCCGATAGTGTGGAGCTGTGACTGCGCGTGCACGCTGTGTCCACAGGAAGGCCGCCTCTCCCGCGTGTATCTCCAGGACCTCTTCGTTGTGGAGGGCGGTGATTTCCCGAGGGCCAAAGCCCCGCCATCGGCGAACGGATGGGGTTGCGGTCCGGGCGGGAAAGTCCTGCCGGCCGCTGCTACTCACGAGGCGTCTCCGCGAGGGTGACGGGTTTGCTCGGTGTGCACCTCATCCGATGTCCACCGTGCCACCCTTGATGCGGTTGAGTCCCTCTGCGTTCGTCTCGACGTATGTCCCCTTGAGGACGACCCTCCCGTCGTGCATCAGCCTGAGACTGGCCTTGCCGACGCGCAGGGTGACGCCGTCTGAATCCTCGTGGATCTCCAGGCCCGAGCCACCTGTGGCGAGTGGCGCCTTCAGGAGGGACACGCTCGGGGCATCGTGGGAAATGCCAACGATGACGGGACGGCGGACATCCCCGTCATGGAAGCGAAGCTCGACGCGCTGACGAGCCGCGATGGCCTCTTCCAGGAGCGCCCCCTGCAGTGGAATTGTGCTGATGGCCGCACGAGGACCATCCGGATTGCCCTCGAAATCCACCAGGGTTCGTCCTTCACCATCGGTCCCCGTGATGTGCCCCTCACGGCCTTCCCACAGTGGGGACAAAGCATCCGAAGGGGCAGTGCCGCCTCGGAGAGGATGGATGGGTGTAGTCATGTGGCGTCCCCCTGTGCGGTACAGCCTGAGTCTATGGGTCTGCGGGACGAGTGGCCGCATCAGGGTTTCCTCCCGATGATGCGTTGGCGCGTCGCTCAGAGTCCGGAACTGACGTCAGCAGGTTTGCGGCTGGGCAGTCAACTACCCGGGCTGGATTGATAGGGAATGAGGCCAGCCAATGGCCACGTGCCATGGACGTCCATGCAGGACGAGCGTGCTCTATACGTATACGGTACGGTGTTCCCCTCCCAGAGGTTGACACCTGGGGACTTGGAGAACCCTTGGCGGACAGGCGGCCACGTTCAAGCCCCCGGACTCGCCCGGGGCCGAGATCCGCAAACTAAAGTTCTGAGCGCTTGCCATGATGCTGGTTGTCCCATCATGGGCAACCTTCTTGACCAATGCCGTTGCCTCTGCGCTCATTTCCTGTGGCGACCGTCTTCGCCAAGGAGGGGCTATGAGACTGTTTTCGCGGGTAGCGGTGTTGGTTGTCGCAGCAGGGAGCATTGGTTGCGCCCACAAGGAGTCGGGGCAGGGGGCCACAACTACTGGCCAAGCTGATGGTGCGGTTTCGACCATGGCTCAGAAGAACGGCTGGTTCGTGCGGGTGTGCACGAACAAGACGGAAGCCAGTGCTATCCAGCTAGAGGCGGGACTTGGTGGCGAGAGCGGCTCACACCGTGTCTGGACGACTTGGAACAGCAACGACCCTGTAGAGATCGATTTTCCGGCGGAGTTGCGGAACGCAGGTGAGATATGGATCAAGGGGAATGCTGTACCCCACGGGAGAAATGCCTATTTGTGCGTCTTCTATCGAGACCATGTGGTGAAGCACATGGACTTCGATGGCGACGAAGAACACGAGAAGCACCAGGACGATACTGACGACGAGTGCGCCTGCGCACAGTGATGGATAGTGAATGCCCGTGGGCAAATTACGGGCAACCCTATCGCCCGTTTTCGACCGCCCCAACCCGGCCTCCAGAGGAGGATTGGAGGTTCCCGGGCCCTCTTGCGGACTGAATATCCCCGTGTCGCTGGTTCGATTCCGGCTCTGGGCACTTCCCGCTGATTCCGAGGCCTCTGGACGCAAGTCCGGGGGGCCTTTGAAGTTTCTGGGGTTCGGGACGGGCCCGGCACTACCGCTGAACGAGCGGTGGAAGATTGCTGCCGCAGGTCGCGATAGAGCCCCTTGAGGCGTGCCTCCTCGGCGGTCTCGGCTCCTCCGCCAGTGTCAAGCCACGCCTTTATCCAAGGCGGAGTTGGGTAAACATGGCTGCGCTTGCATCGTCGAGACGCTTGCTGGCCTTCATGAACGGGGATTCGGCAAACGTCTGCCGTACGCGCTTCAAGTCCGGTGTCCTACTCGCGCGACCCGTACGACGTAAACGCTGGAGCGGGTTGGGACGTCGAAGAACGGCCCTGACTCGTGGCGAGAAGATTCTGCAAACGGCAACCAGCGTTCAATCTCGTTCAGGAGCACGTTGCCATTGCACATGGAGCAGCTCGTGGTCAGTGGGTTTGGAACTTGAGGAGGAACAGGGCCCAGCCCGTATCAATCCAACGGGTGGATTCCTTGGGTGTTGCTTCGAGATAGCGAAGTCGGTTCACGAGCGCTTCATCAAGCACGCCACCGGATTCGTGAGCCTCTTGCTTGGCGGCAAGCGCCCAGGCGATGTCCGTCAGGCTGACGGTCCGCTCTGCGAACCCTCCGTCCCCCCCATCAAGACGCAGCCCTCCGTCTGGCGCTCTTGCAACGATTCGACATTGCTTCCCGCCGTATTCGATGTGACTACCAGGAGGGTTCTTCGTCAGGAACTGGCCGACCCATGCGGCTGCCAGCTGCATTGATGCATCGGAGAGTCGCCTTGAGCTGCCACGACCGTGACCCAGGGCGCGCCAGGCGGCGTAGTCCACTGGCTCCAGAAGTGCCCAGCGGTCCTCTGCTTCCAGCCAGCGCGCCACGCCCCAATAGCGCCAGGGGGCTTGCGACGTCTCACGTGTCAGCACGAAGGCAGTCTCCGCGGGGCGTCGGTCCGCGATTCTGAGATGGATGCGGTCGGGTTCGGTGAGCACGCCTTGCTTTGTGACGCACAGGAACAGGTGGCCTTCATAGCGCCCGGTCTTCGGTGCCATACCCAGGCCGAAGTGCTCCATGGCCTGCTCATTCGTGAGTCGTGCTCCTCGCTCGGGGCCAAGGCGCTCGGGAGGAATCACTTCCACGAGCAGCGCGATGGGGACCACTTCCTCGCCCGCTTCGAACGAGAGACGCTCTGGATTGTCCGAGCGGAGAATCCAGTGACCCTCGATGCGCACGATTCGCTTGATTTGATAGGCGAATCCCGCCGGGGCCGGGACCTGCACGAGGGCAACCTTGCCCTCCACGGAGCCAGCGCCCCTCGCTCGGGCGTAGCGCATCACCAGCCAGTCGCCATCCCGGATGGGACGCTCACCTCCCTGCATCGAATCGCCCGAGGCTCGCACCGCGAACAGCCCTTCGCCGCGCGTCGTCTGGACGGGCAGCCGGACGTGCTCGGTTTCAGGTGCATTCTCCAATGAGACCGCGTGGTCCGCCGCGCCCGCGGCTGCGCGCAGGCTGGGGAATGCGACCAGCGTTCCTGGACGAGCGAAGGGAATCACCTCGGCCTGCACGGGCTCCACCCACCAGCCATCTGGCCCGGGGGTGAAGCGGACGCGGAAGGCAGTGCCCGGCATGCCCGCCGTGGGGCCAAACCATTGCCGCAAGAGGTCGGGGAGCTGATTGCGTTGAACACCCGGAAGCCGTGCCACGTTGATGGCAATCTTCACGAAGTCGAAGCGCCAGATGCTCCCATCCGGAAGCCGGACATCCGTGGGACCCAGCGGAAGGTCCGGGCGCCTGTCCCGGTCCGGCAGCTTGAGGATGGGGTCTCGCTTGTTCGAGAAGACCTTGGCCTCGAATGCCGTTCCCTCCGCCTGCGGCTGCTGTCTTCGCCGGTATTGTGCGAGCCGGTAGTCCACCAACTCGTAGGTCATCTCCTCGAAGGACTGCTGGGCCTCTGGCGCAATCGGGAGTCTTGGAACGAGTCGGTCCTCCTCGACTCGGAACCACCGACTGCCCTGCGTCCACGCTTTGATGGGGTTGGCCTTCCAGTAGGCCAGGAACTTCGCGGCGCTCGGGTTCCGAGGGTCATCCAGTGCCTCCACTCCCTCCAGATCCTGTAGCAGCTCGGGTGAGCGCTGGAGGATGGCGAGGCTTCGCCTCGAAAGTTCGGGCAATGCCATCCCTTGTTGCAAGGCTTTGGCTTCGAGCAGTGCTTCCAGCAGCACCATCTTGAAACACTTGCTCATGGACGTGAGCTCGAACTCCTCGAACCAGTCCTGTCCCTTCTCCAGCGCGCGAGCTTCGCCTTCGCTGAGGTCTCCCTCACTCTTCACGAACTGGAACCAGCTTCCGTGGGCCTTGCGCAACGTCGTGGGTGCGTAGCCCCTGCGGAACAGCTCCCCCACCCGGGGGCGCTCTCCGCGAGCATCTCGAAGCTCGCGGTACACTCGCTCGACCTCCGAGCCTCCCGAGGGCAGCAGACGCTTGAGCAGGTCCTTGGCCTCCAGCTCCACCTGCACGGCACAGCCGGGAGGTAGCTCGGGTTCCTTTCCATCCACCAGGAAGTCGCGCAGCGACACCGGGTTCCTTCCCAGCGCCAGCAGTGTCCGCACCCGGTCGAGGAACACCTTGTGGTTGCCCACGAAGTCGATGACGGTGACCTGCTCCTTGCCTTCGGACTTCCTCAGCCCGCGGCCGAGCTGCTGGAGGAACACCACTGGGGACTCCGTGGGGCGCAGCATCACCACCCGGTCGATGCTCGGGACGTCGACTCCTTCATTGAACAGGTCCACGGCGCACACCGCGTCCAGCGTGCCCTCGGCGAGTTGCTTCAGGGTCTGCGCCCGGTCCGCTGAGCCCGCTCCCGAATGGACGGCCACCGTGCGCACGCCCTGTCCACCCAGCCATTGCTGCACGTAGTGCGCATGGCTCACCGAGCAGCAGAACACCAGCGTGCGGCTCGCGGGATGCTCCCGCCACGCGCGCCACAGCGTCTGCATGCGTGCCTCCGTCTGCACGGCCTGGGCGAGCTGCTCGGGGAGGAAGCGCTGGTTCCTCCAGGGGATGTTTGCGTAGTCCACCGCGTCCTTCAGACCGAAGTAGGCGAAGGGCGCGAGCAGACCTGCTTCGATTCCCTCTCCCAGGTCCGAGCGCCAGGCGAGATGGTCGTCGAAGAGGCCGAGCACGTCTCCGTCATCCGCGCGCTCGGGCGTCGCCGTGAGACCCAGCAGGAATGCGGGCTCCAACACGGCGAGGATGGCCCGATAGCTCGGCGCGGCTGCGTGGTGCACCTCGTCCACGATGACGTAGTCGAACGGAGCCGTATCGCGGAGGCACTGGAGCCCGTCCGGACTCGAGAGCTTCTGCACCGACGCGAACACCACGTCGCCCGTGAGTTGGGAACGCCCGCCGACGCACCAGCCGAAGCGCAGGTCCGGCATCTGCCTCCGGAAGGTCTCCGCCGCCTGGACGAGCAGCTCTTCCCGGTGCGCGAGGAAGAGAACTCGGGGAGGCCGTTCAAGCTCCTTCCCGAAGGCCTCCACGTCGAGCGCGGCGAGCAGCGTCTTCCCAAGTCCCGTCGCGAGGACGACGAGCGCCCGGCGGCGTCCCTCCCTCCGGCTTCGCGCCAGCTCCAGGAGGGCCTTCTGTTGCAACGTATGCGGCTCACGCCGAGGCAGCGCGGGCTCCGCTTCCTCATCACCCGAGGGGAGCGGACGTCCCGCATCCCTGGCGCGGAGTGCGTAGCGATTCACCCACTCCGCATCCAGTGGGGAAGCCCGCGTCCACCAGCCCTCGAAGGCTTCGACCACCTCGTGCCACGCGCGTGGGTCGCGGTCCTTCTCCACGCGCAGGTTCCACTCGATGCCTGTCTTCAGCGCGGCCCGGGAGATGTTGCTCGACCCCACGAAGGCCACCGCGAGTCCGGGACCCTGGAAGCGCCAGGACTTCGGATGGAAGGAGGGCACGCCCTGCTTCTCCACCTCCACCACGCGTGCCTCGAACCTGCCCCGCCCTTCTTCGCGCTGGAGCGCGGCGTCCTCGTCCATCCAGTCGAGCAGCCGCCGCAGGGCATCTGCCTGGGTGATGGCGAGGTAGTCGCCCGTGAGGATTCGCACTCGCGCTCCCCGGGCCAGGGCCGCGTCCACGGAGTCGCGCAATAGCTCCAGCCCACTGTCCTGAACGAAGGCCGCGAGCACCGCGACCTCCATCGCCTTCGCGAACAGCGGCTCCAGATGCGCCAGGAACGGGTCCTCCCGGCCGCCCGTGGCCAGCGGCTTCGCCTGCCCGGTGAGGTAGTTGCCCTTGCCCGGAATCACGTGCCGGACGCCGCCTCGCGGGTCCGCCATGTCTCCCTCGAAGCGCGGAATCACATGCACGTGCAGGTGGAACACCGTCTGCCCAGCCGCCGCGCCCACGTTGATTCCAATGTTGTAGCCGTGCGGCCGGAGCTCCGCCTCCAGCCCGCGCCGCACCACCTCCACCAGCTCGAAGATGGCTCGCTGCTCCTCGGCGGTGGCCTCGAACCACGTGGCCACCAGCCTCCGGGGAATCACCAGCGTGTGTCCGGGACTGACGGGAAACCTGTCCCGGATGGCGAAGGCATACGCATTGGACGCAACCCACTGGGATTCAGGAATCGACAGGAAAGGAGACGTCACGTTGGCACCCTAACCCAGCCACTTCCGCCGCTCCCCGCCTGCACAGACTGTATGGGAGGGCCCGGGACCTGGAGTCCGCCGCCCTACCGCCGTTTCCTGGACGGTGCCCCACGAAGCCGGATGCGCGCACTACCCCCCGCGAGGTAGACAGGGGGCTTCGGAGGAACGGAACACGATGGACGCGAATGCCGTGGCGGAGCTGGAGAAGGCGGGCGTGAAGGTGGACCAGCCGGACCGCCTGTATGTCGCCGTGGAGTGGGAGGACGGCAAGCGCGTGCTTCCCGTGGGGGAGCGCGTCCAGGTCCGCGCAGGCGAGCAGCTCACCCACGTGACGCTCCAGCCCATCTCCAAGCTCTTCACCGGTGACAAGAAGCCCCCCAGCTTCGCCAAGGCCCCGCCTCCCGAGTACCACCCCTTCTTCATGCTCATCGAGGCCACCGCCGCCGGCTATTGCCGCGCCGTGCGCAACACGGAGACGGACCAGGAGTTCGAGCGGCTCTACCGCCACCTCCTCCGCCGCCCCGACGGCACGGACCGCAACCCCCTCTTCTCCTACCTCCAGGGCGCCGCGCGCCTCTACATGTCCCTGCGCGACGTCTCCCAGGCCGAGTTCGAGGCCGTCGTCGACCGCCTCCAGAAGTCCGCGAAGCACTTCCAGACGCACGTCGGCAGCATCAACTACTTCCAGGAAGTGCTCCGCGGCGTGCTCGGCGCCTGAGCGCCCTGGCCGTCTCCACGGGGTCGCCCCTCCGCTCCCTGGCCTGCTCCCGGGGCGGAGGAGTGTTCTCGGCGTGGATGCTGTCTGATGGACATGAAGTGTGGTGGAGCGGAGTTTGAGGAGGTAACCCACTGGTGGGGCTCGCTTCCGCATGACTCCGCAGGTAGTTTCCGCTTCCCACATGCCCGCCTCGTCCCCCGCGTCTCCTTCTGCTCTCGGGCAGTGGCTGTCCGACGACCTGCTGCGCGACGAGGGGGGCTACCGGCTCTACGAGCAGGGGAGGGATCTGCTCGCCCGCAAGCGCATCCTGTCGGTGCGGACGGTGGGCGAGTCCGTCGAGGGAGTCGTCGCGGCCGGCAGCCAGGGGCCCTACCAGGTCCGCATCTCCGCCAGCGGCGAGGGGAGTGTCTTCGACTGCCAGTGCCCCGACTTCGAGGCGTGCTCCTTCTGCAAGCACGTCGTCGCCGTGGGCCTCGCCTGGCTGCGGCTGACGCGGGACGCCCCGGGCCATCCGCCCGCCGTCTCCGATGCGCTCGCGGAGTCCGCGCGTCCCAGCACTCCCGGGGCGCTTCGCGCCTGGATGGACGCGCACCACGTCGCGCACGCGGGCCTGTCGCCCATCGGAGTGCTGCGGCCGTACTTGCCCGCTCCCCTCCAACGGCACCACGTCTTCCACTCCCTCGCACGGAGCTCCGTCTTCTCCGTCCTCACGTCCAATGAGGCCGAGCGCTACCTGCGAGCCCGCGACAAGGACGCGCTCAAGGATGCGGCTTGGGCGTGGCTGCGCGCGGAGGTGGAGCGTGTGCGCCGGGGGCTGGAGCAGGAAGCGGCCGCGGTGCCTCATGGCGGTCCCACGGATGCCCGGCTGGCGCCCCTGGTGGACGCGCTCCAGCGGGAACGGGAGCGCGTGCGGGCCCATGCGGTCCCCCGAGCGCTGGAGGCAAGGGCCCAGGTGTACCTCCAGGAGCGCCCGCTGTGCCTGCTCATCTCGGAGTCGGCCCGCGAGGCGGAGCCGCCCGGCGGGCGGGGGGAGGCCTTCGCGGGCGTCCGGCTGGAGCCGCGCCTGCTGCTCGAGGGCCGCCCGGCCCTGGTCTGTCCCTGTCCCGAGAGCTTCTCGCAGGACTCCGGAGCGCGCTGCGTGCACGCGCTCACCGCGCTGGACGCGGTGCTGGACGCGCTCTGCCGGGAGAAGGCCACGACGTTCAACGCGCGGCTGGCCGAGCTGCTCTTCGTCCTCCCCGGCCAGGAAATCCTCGCCGCCCTGGAGAAGGCGTCGCTCGCCGCCCACGTCCGTGAGGCGCGGACTCCCGCCGCGCACGTCACCTTCCGTCTCGAGGGCGCCCTCACCGGCGGCGTCGCCACGGTGCGGACCTACGTCCACCGGGTGACGAAGAAGGGCGGACTCTCCAAGGGCACCCAGGTGGGTTGGGGGGACAAGGAGGACTTCCGGGCCGCGCTGACACAGCCGGGAGAGCTGGATGCGCTCGCCCTGATTGATGCGGGCTCCACGCTGGCGTCGTCCGGCTTCGGCTCCTCTCGCGGAGGGAACTGGCCGTTGCTCCTCCAGGTGCTTCGCGCGCTCGCGCACAGCCCCCGCCTGCGCCTCGCGGAGCGCCCCGACGCGCCGCTGCGCGTTCGCGAGGCCCCCCTCGGTTTCATCTTCGAGGAGGAGGACGGAGGCGTCCTGCGCGTGCGTCCCTCCGTCGAGGGAGTCGGGTTCCAGCCGGACGCGCTGTGTCCGCCGCCCCTGGAGCTCCACGCCGGGCAACCGTGGTTGCTCGTCGAGCCCGAGGTGCCGCGCGTCACCCTCGTCGCCGTGCCGCCCGAGGCTCGCCCATTGCTCGCCACGCTGCGTGAGTACGGCTCCCGGTTGCCGGTCTCCGTGCGCCGCCCGTTGCTGGCGAGCCTGGGCGGACTGGAAGCCGGCTTCCCGCTGTCCCTGCCCGAGTCACTGGAGGCCACCGAGGTGGAGCCGGTGCGCGGGCTGCTCGTCCGCCTGCGGGCGGTGGGCGAGGAGGCCCTGGCGGGAGCGGTGCTCGTCCGGCCGCTGCCGGAAGCCCCGCCGCACCCTCCGGGCGAGGGCGCCCCGGTGGTACGCGGCCAGCGGGGCCGGCAGCGGGTCATGGTCCGCCGGGAGCTGGAGGCCGAGCGCGCCGAGGCCGCCGCCCTGCTCGACCGACTGGGCCTGCCCATTGATGCACACCGCTTCACTCGCGAGGACGCGGCCTCGTCGCTCGCGCTGCTGGAGGCGTTGGAGCCACTCGCCGGCCCCGCGGTGCAGGTGGAGTGGGACGAGCAGCCCTGGCAGGTGTCGCGCTGGGCGGACCTGTCCCGCTTGAAGGTGCGGGTGGAGCGCGGGCGGGACTGGTTCGGCGTGGAGGGCGGGGCGGAGGTGGACGGGGAGCGCGTGGAGCTGGCGGTGCTGCTGGAGGCCCTGCGGCGGGGCCACCACTACGCGCGGCTGGGGCCGGGCCGGTGGATGCGCCTCACGGAGGCGCTGCGCGAGCGGCTCGCACCGCTGGCGGACCTGACGCAGCCCACCCGCCATGGGCTGGAGGTGAACGCGGCGGCGGCGCCCGTGCTGGACGCGCTCGCGGAGGCGGGAGCGCGAGTGCAGGCTCCGCCCGACTGGCGTCGGCTCGCCACCCGCGTCCGCGAGGCGCAGGCTCGGAAGGTGCCGGTGCCCCGGAAGCTGAAGGCCGAGCTGCGCGACTACCAGCGCGAGGGCTTCATCTGGTTGGCAAGGCTGTCCACGTGGGGCGCGGGCGCGTGTCTCGCGGACGACATGGGGCTGGGCAAGACGCTCCAGGCCCTGGCCCTGCTGCTGCACCGTGCGGGTGAGGGCCCCGCGCTGGTGGTCGCCCCCACGTCCGTGTGCTTCAACTGGGCGCGAGAGGCGGCGCGCTTCGCACCCTCGCTGCGTGTGCACTCCTACCGCGAGGCGGAGCGCGAGACGCTGCTGGGCTCGCTGGGGCCCGGTGACGTGCTGGTCGTCAGCTACGGACTGCTCGTGCGAGACGCGGAGCGCTTCGCTGGCGTGTCCTTCGCCACGCTGGTGGTGGACGAGGCCCAGGCGGTGAAGAACCCGGACACCGCGAGGGCCCGTGCGGTGCGAGCCGTGAAGGCCGAGGCCCGCGTGGCTCTCACCGGCACGCCCGTGGAGAACAGCCTGTCGGAGCTGTGGAGCCTCTACGCGCTGCTCTTCCCCGGCCTGCTCGGCAGCCGCGAGTCCTTCCGCGCGCGCTTCGCCGTCCCGATTGAGCGCGAGAAGAACACGCACGCTCGCGTGTCGCTGGCCCGCGTGGTGCGGCCCTTCCTGCTGCGCCGTACCAAGGCCCAGGTGGCGCGCGAGCTGCCCGCGCGAATCGAGACGGTGGTTCCCGTCTCCCTGTCCGAGGGCGAGCGGCGCCTCTACGACGACGTGCGCCTGGCCGCGCTGGCGCAGTTGGGCGAGGCGCCCGGGCCGGAGCAGCGCTTCGCGATGCTGGCCGCGCTGACCCGGCTGCGCCTGGCCGCGTGCCACCCGAAGCTCGTGGACGGGGACTCGCCGCTGCCATCCTCCAAGCTGGAGCGCCTGCTGGGACTGGTGGACGCGGTGCGCGCCGGGGGAGGCAAGGCGCTCGTCTTCAGTCAGTTCGTCAAGCACCTGACCCTGGTGCGCGCGGCGCTGGAGGCGCGGGGCGTGTCCATGCAGTACCTGGACGGGCAGACGCCGCCAGCCGAGCGGCAGGCCCGCGTGGAGGCCTTCCAGCGCGGGGAGGGCGAGCTGTTCCTCATCTCGCTCAAGGCGGGCGGCACCGGCCTCAACCTCACCGCGGCCGACCACGTCATCCACCTGGACCCGTGGTGGAACCCGGCGGTGGAGGACCAGGCCACGGACCGGGCCCACCGCATCGGGCAGACGAAGCCCGTCACGGTGTCTCGGCTGGTGTCCGAGGGGACACTGGAGGAGGCCATCCTCGCCCTGCACGCGGAGAAGCGCGAGCTGGCCGACAGCCTCCTATCCGAGGCGGACGGCGCTTCAGCCCTGTCGCCCGACCAGCTCCTGGCGCTGCTGCGGTTTGGTGGGGAGGGCTAAGGTTGGAAGCAGGAGCCGGGCACCTGGAATATGGTGCCCGGCTGCCCGTTCCCGGGCGTCTTCTTCACGACAGGAGCACGGATGTTCCGTCAGTCGTTACTCTGGGCGTCCTGCCTGGCCCTGCTCGCGGCCCCCGTCGCGCAGGGACAGGGCAGGGCGGCGAGCAAGCCCGCCGCGGCCTCCACGCCGAAGCTCGGCGCCGGCATCGAGGCGCGCACCCTCAAGAATGGGATGAAGGTCATCGTCTGGCCCGACCAGGACATCCCCAACGCCGTCCTCTACAACTGGTTCCGCGTCGGCAGCCGCAACGAGTACCCCGGCATCACCGGCCTGTCCCACTTCTTCGAGCACATGATGTTCAACGGCGCGAAGAAGTACGGCCCCGGTGAGTTCGACCGCGTCATGGAGGCCAATGGCGGCGCCAACAACGCCTTCACCTCCGAGGACGTCACCGTCTACATGGAGTGGTTCCCCCGCACCGCCCTCGAGCTCATCTTCGACCTCGAGGCCGACCGCCTCCAGAACCTCGCCTTCGACCCCAAGGTCATCGAGTCCGAGCGCGGCGTCGTCTACTCGGAGCGCCGCTCCGCCGTGGACAACTACAACGCCGGCGCCCTCATGGAGCAGGTGCAGGCCACCGCCTACGTCGCCCACCCGTACCAGTTCCCCGTCATCGGCTGGCCGTCCGACATCGAGTCCTGGAAGCTCGAGGACCTCCAGCGCTACTTCAAGACGTACTACGCCCCCAACAACGGCACCCTCATCGTCACCGGCGCCGTCACCCCCGCCGAGGTCTTCGCGCTCGCGGAGAAGTACCTCGAGCCCATTCCCTCCCAGCCCGCCCCCGCCCCCGTCCGCACCCAGGAGCCCGAGCAGCACGGCGAGCGCCGCATCGTCGTCCGCAAGCTCGCGCAGTCCCCGCTCCTCCAGCTCGCGTACCACGGCATCTCCGGGAAGGACGCTGACATCGAGGCGCTCGATTTGCTCCTGCGCATCCTCGCCGACGGCGACTCCTCGCGCCTGCACCGCCGCCTCGTCGAGGAGGCGCGCGCCGCCATCAACGTGGAGACGCACTTCTCCGCCGGCTTCGACCCGTCGCTCGTCTGGATTCTGGCGGACCTTCCTCCCGGCGGAGACCTCGCGAAGGTGGAGGCGATGCTCACCGAGGAGCTCGCCCGCGTCGCGAAGGAAGGCGTCACCGACGCGGAGCTGCGCAAGGCGCGCAACATCGCCCTCGCCAACTACTGGCACAGCCTGGAGACCAATGACGGCCGCGGCCGCGCGCTCGGCGCCTCCGAGGTCTTCCGCGGTGACTACCGGCAGCTCTTCGATGCCCCCGCGCGCTTCGAGAAGGTGACGCGCGAGGACGTGCGCAAGGTCGCCGCGCGCATCTTCAACTCCGAGCGCCGCACCGTCGGGTGGCTCGTGCCCACCGACGAGAAGGACGCCACCCCCGATACCCGCAAGGAGGCCACGCGATGATGGCGCCCCTCTCCTGGAAGGTCCTGTTCGGCGCGCTGCTGCTCTCCGCCGCCCCGTCCGTCGCGCAGACTCCCGTTGCCGCGCCCGCTCCGAAGCCGGCCACTCCGGCTCCGGTCCCCACGCAGGGCGTCACGCTCCCCAAGCCCACCACCGTCACCCTGAAGAACGGCGCGAAGCTGCTCCTCGTGGAGCGGCGGGATTTGCCGCTCGTCTCGTTCAGCGCGTGGCTGCGCGGTGGAGCGCTCGCGGCTCCCGCCGGCAAGGACGGCCTCGCGGCCCTGACCGGCGAGCTCTTGCAGAAGGGCGCGGGTGCTCGCGACGCCCGTCAGTTCGCCGAGGCCGTGGACGGCGTGGGGGGCAGCATCGACGTCATCCCCGGGCTCGAGGCCCTCATCATCAACGGCCAGTTCATGTCGCGCGACACCCAGCTCATGGTGGAGCTGCTCACCGACATGCTCACCCGCCCGCGCTTCGCCCAGGACGAGCTGGAGAAGACGCGCGAGCGCATGGTGTCCGAAATCGCCGCCGCCAAGGACGCGGACCTGCGTGCCCTCATCGGCTCGTACTTCCAGGCGTTCCACTTCGCCAACCACCCGTACGGCGTCGCCGTCGGCGGCAGCGAGGCGTCCCTCCCGGGCATCACCCGCGAGGACGTGCTCGCGTACGCGAAGAACCAGCTCGGCGCGGACCGGCTCATCCTCTCCGTGGTGGGCGACTTCGACGCGAAGGCGCTCGCCGCGAAGCTGGAGGCCGCGCTCGGCGGCTGGGAGAAGGCCGCCTCGCCCGCGCCCGAGGTGCCCGTCACCACCCTCTCCAAGGGCCACCGCGTGCTGCTCGTGGACAAGCCGGACGCGACGCAGACGTACTTCTGGATTGGCAACACCGGCATCTCCCGCGACGACCCGGACCGCGTCGCCGTGAAGCTGGCGGAGACGGTGTTCGGTGGCCGCTTCACCTCGCTGCTCAACACCGAGCTGCGCGTCAAGACGGGCCTCACGTACGGCGCCTCCGGGTACTTCATCCGCAACTCGCGCCCGGGCCCCGTGGTCATCAGCTCGTACACGAAGACGGAGACCACCGGCCGCGCCATCGACCTGGCGCTGGACGTGCTCACGCGCTACCGGCAGTCCGGCATGGATGACGCCATGCTCGCGTCGGCCAAGTCGTACGTGCTGGGCCAGTTCCCGCCCACGCTGGAGACGGGCGCGCAGGTGGCCAGCAAGCTGTCCGAGCTCGCCTTCTTCGGGCTCGACGCCAGCGACGTGGATGGCTTCGCTGGCGCCGTCAACGCCGCCACCCGCGACGGCGTGCGCGCCGTGATTCAGCGCACGCTGCCCCCTCGGGAGGACCTCACCCTGGTCCTCATCGGCAAGGCGTCCGCCATTCGCGACGTGGCCCGGAAGTACGGCCCCGTCACGGAGATGAAGCTCTCCGACAAGCGCTTCTCGCCGCCGCCCTCGGCTCCCGCGAAGCGCTGAAGCGCGAGGTGCTCCGCCGGCCCGAATCCTCGCGGGCCGGCGGACCGCATCCGGGACGCGAAGACTCGCGTTGAAGCCCGTCAGGTTGCTCGACAGGTGACGTCTGAGGCCCCCGGAAGGGTGTTCCACCCTTCCCAACCTTTCGGGGGAATCATGTACATGCGTCACTTCTCCTTCCTGCTCGTGCCGGCGTGCGCCGCGTGGCTTGGCTGCGCGGGCGGTGAGCCTGGCACCTCGCAGGAGCTCCAGGACGGCCAGTCTCCAGTGGGCCGCGACACCACCGGCGGCGATGGCACCTGGATGGGCGTTCCCGTCACCGAGGGCTGTACGCCCGATGGCGGCTCGCCCTCCGGCGACACGGTGCTCGTGACGAGCACCACCCGCTTCCACACCGCCGCGGGCGTCGTGGAGCGGACCGATGACCTGACCGCCAACCCTTCGCTTCCCGAGGTGCTCGTCCCCAACGATGGGACGTTCACCCGCATCTCCGGCACGGCCGTGGACGGTGGCATCCAGTTCGTCGGCGTGCCCTCGGGCACGTACTACCTGCGCTGGGGCTCCACCTTCGTCGTCACGGACGAGCGGCACGTGGACCTCGGCATCAACCGGCTGGGGCGTGTGGACACCGTCCTGAGCGACGTGTCGGCGACGCCCGCACAGGTCAACCTGGTGGGGCTGGCGCCGTGGGTGGAGTACCAGAGCAGCTCGTTGCCCGGCTCGTCCCTCCAGGTCACCTCGCGGCAGGTGGACCTCTTCGGCGGCGTGAACATCTTCGACGTCGAACACACCGGGCAGACGAACATCCTCTCCACCGAGGCCGAGGTGTGGTCCGGGACGGGCTACCCCCTCCCCGTGTTCGAGGCGGACAAGGGAGACCGGATGTACGTCAACCAGCTCAGTCCCATGGACGCGGGCACGCTCCCGGATGGCGGCGCGCTGGCGTACACCACGGTGGTGCGCAGCGTGGAGATGGGCGCCTTCGACTTCGCGGCGGACGGCGTCACGCCCATGCCCGTCAGTGGGGTGATGCAGCCGGTGCCCATGACGGAATTCCCCATGGAGTGGCGCCTGCCGCGGTACACCGCCCGCGCCACGGAGGTGCACCCCCAGGCGACGCCCTCGGTGCCCACGTTCTACGTGATGCCCGCCGCGCACGGCCTCGAGGACGACGGCTGGGTGGGCTACGTGGGCGAAGTGCTCACGCTGACGCTGCCCCGGGCCTCCTCGTATGACTTCACGCGCCGGCTCACGTACGGCAACCCGTACCCGTCGAGCTGGGACATGGTGGGCTCCGCGCAGTACTCGTTCCGCACCTTCCAGACGATTCCGGATGGCTCGGGCACCCAGCTCTCGCTGACGGGCCGCATGGTGACGTACGACCGGCTGGAGCACCTCGTCGCGGGGCCGGTGCAGCCGCGCGTGTCCCCGCCCCGGGAACTGAGCATCGACGGCGTGGCCGCGAGCGTGGCACGAGAGGTGGGCTCCGCCAGCCCGGTCATCTCCTGGCTGCCGCCCACGCTGGGTTCTCCCTCGGCGTACCAGGTGACGGTCTACCGGCTCGTCACCATCGACGGAACGCCCACCAGCACCATCTCCAAGCGCTTCTATGTGACGGGCGCTGTCACGCAGGTGCGCCTGCCGCCGGGGGCGCTCGGGGCGGGAGGCATCTACTACCTGCGCGTGGCGGCGGTGGATGCGGCCGCGTACGACGTGGGGAGCAAGCCCTTCACCTTCGGCGAGCCGCTGCCCTTCGCCTACGCGGAGGCCGTCAGCTCCTTCTTCACCACGCCGTGAGCTGAGTCGAGTCGAGTCGAGCTGAACGTCCGGGCCCGCTACTGCGCCAGTGCGCGGTAGCGGGCCTGGCACTTCTCGAAGCGCCCCTGGACGGAGCGCGCGAACCACGCGGTGGTGCGCTCCGTCTTCAGCTTGGGGCTCTTCAGCGTCACCTGCGGGAGCTGCGCGTAGGCGGGGGACTCGCCCGTCTCGCGCGCGTAGACGCGCTTCACGGCGCGGTACGTGTCGGTGTCCTCGAAGTCCCGCTCCTTCTCCCTGCGCACGTCGCGGCGCACCTGCCGCTCGCTGAGCTCCGGCGCGAAGCGCTGGCGGAAGACGAGCAGCGCCTTGAGTGACTTGCTGTCGTCGTCCAGCGGCTCGCCCTGCTTGTCGTAGAGCTGGAGGTCTCCGTCCGGCGCCAGGGCGATTCCCGTGAGGCGGCTCACCTGTGACTGCAGCGCCGCGTTGCGCGAGGCGTAGACGCCCGCGTTGTAGTCCGCGAAGCGGAAGAGCGGCTCCGGGTAGGCGGCCTCGAAGCCCAACAGCCGCGCGGTGCCGTAGCGCACGCCTCCCGCGAGCGTGTAGAGCCGCTCGCGCACTTCAATCGGGTCCGCGTCGTCGCCTTCCTTCTCCACCGCGTACCGCACGCTCACCTGCATGGAGCCGGCGGTGGTGATGGGGTTCAGGTCCTCCAGCTTCCCCGACGCGAAGAGCGAGCTGGTCAGGTCCGCCAGCGCGTACGTCTTCGGGTACTTGTCCTCGTAGTACGCGAGGATGTCGCGGAAGAGCCGGTCCAAATCGTGCTCGGTGCGCACCGTGCGCAGGCGCTCGTCGAAGGTGCGCTTCTGGCCCGGGGCCTTTCCTTCCAGCACCGAGTTCAGGGCCTTGCGGCCCAGCGGGCCCAGCTTGTCCGCGTGTGCTTCCAGTCGCGTGCGCACCAGCTTCGGCAGGTCCGGCACCGCCGGGTCCGCCTGGAAGCCGGACTCCTGCTCGATGACGGCCAGCACGGAGCACACCGCCGGCGGTGAGGGCGCGAGCTCCTCGACCTCCAGCGCGGCGAGCACGTCTCGCGCCCAGTCCTTGCGGTCCTTCTTCACGCTGGGAGGGAGGAGCTTCGCCACCTGCTCCTCGGTGAGGCGGGGCGGCGGCGGGACGGAGGGCTCCAGGGGGCCCGGGCTGCGCCTGCATGCGGTGAGGGCACAGGCCGTGAGCAACGCGGCGAGCCATGCGCGGCGCCGCGTTCCGGATGGATGTGGTGCTGCTGCCTCCATGCACTCGCCTCCCATGCCCCGGCCCCGGCCCTGTCGCACCTGCGAACAGCCGACGGCGTGCCAGCGTCGCCAGACCGCCCGCTCCCTGGGCAGGAGGGCGGCCTGGCGGCCTGGGCGGGCCTCATACTGCTTAAGCGCGCCGGACGCGTGGAGGAAGCGCACCGGGGCGCATTACTGCTCAAGCGCCCCAGACACATGGAGGAAGCGTACCGGGACGCCATATCGCTCAAGCGCGCCGGACGCGTGAAGGCAGCGCACCGGGAAGCCATGCTTCTCGGGCGCTGCGGAAGCGTGAAAGAAGGCGTCAGCGGCGAATCTGCACGTCGCGCGCGAAGGTGCGACCGCCGCCCATGAGGACGAAGTTCGCTCGCACCGGCGTGCCCTCCTCGAGCCCGCGCAGGGAGACCTGGCGGCCCTCGCGCAGGCCCCGGCTGCGGCGGTCGAGTCGCAGCTCGTAGACGCCGCCCTCGCGGTCCTTCACGGTGATGGCGTTCTTCCCCACGCGGGTGACACGTCCGCTCACCGAGCTGGACGCGATGACGACCTCGTCGAGCGAGGCGCCCGCGTTGCCGCTGCCTCCCGTCGCCGCGTCCTTCGCCGCGCGCGCGGCGCCCAGGTGCCAGGCCTCGTCATCGCGGGCCTGCACGGCTTCGTACCCAATCATCACCCGGTTGCCTCGCACGGGCGCCTGGGCCGTGCCCGTGCCAGTCGTGCCCGCGCTCGCGGTGCCGGTCGCCGCTCCCGCGGCACCAGTGCCCACGGTGCCTGTGCCCGTGGTGCCGGCCGCCGAGCCCGTGGCCGCGTTTGCCGAGCTGGTGCCCGTGGTGCCCGTATTCGTGTTCGCGGTGCCGGCCGTCGAGCCCGTGGTCGCGTTGCCGGTGCTAGCGTTCGCCGTCCCGGGAGCTCCGCGCGCCGCCGCGCCCGTCGCGGGCGTGCCCGCGTTCGCTCCCGCCGGAGTTCCTTCTGTCGGCTCACGCACCTGTGTCTGTGTGCGGGTCGGCGGTGCTCGCCGCGCCTCCGTGCCGGTCTGCGCGGCCGGGCCTTCGGCCATCGCATTCACAATCGGAGCCTGCACCTCCGTGGTCCCCGTCACCGCCGTGCTCGGAGCCTCGGTCGCCTCCGCGCGCGACGCGGCCGAACTGTTGTCCTCTCCACGCCCGTGGCACCCCGAGGTCAACGCGCACAGTCCCACCATTCCCACCCACGCCCATCGACTGCCCATCCGTCCACCTCGCGTTCCCAATCCGAATGGATTCGCCGCTTGCCGCTGCAAGCCGCGTGCTTGTCCGGCCGGGTGGGAGTCGCGTCACCCGTCACTCAGTGGCGGATGGACAGTGACCACGGCGGATGTGCGGTGGCGGACGATGAAACGGCTCACTCAAGCCGCTGCACTCCGTCCACCACTGGGGCGACGCATGCGTGGAACGAACGTTCCTTCCGCTGCCGCCGCCCTCGCGTCCCGGCTCAGCCCGCGAGCAACCGCGCCACGCCCTTCACGTGCGAGCGCACCAGCTCCCTCGCCGCCATCAGCTCCGTGGCGTCCTGGGGCGTGTAGCCCAGGCACAGCACCACGTCGTCCTCGGGCGCGGCGCGCGTGCCCAACCGCGCGTAGTCCACCGTGCGCGGCACCGGCTCGCCCTCGGTGTCGCGGCTGAAGCGGCCGAACACCGTGGCCTTCGCGTCCCTCCGGGGCGCCGTCTCCTTCAGCGCGAACAGCTTCCGCACCGCCGCGAGCACCTCCGGCCTCTCCACCAGCACCTCGGGCTTCGCCGGCCCGCCCAGCTCCCACTCGACAAGTCGCAGGCAGCCGCGCACGAACTCCACGTCGGTGATGACCAGCCCATACAGGTACCAGTCCGCGCACGCCGCCTGGACCAGCCGCGCCTGCGCGTCCGTGAGCCAGCCGAACGACGGACACGTGAAGGTCTCACACACCGACGCGCGGTACACACCGCAGTCCCGCAGGTCCGTGCCGCCCGTCACCAGCGGATGCCCCAGGCAGCCCACCTGCTTGCGGTCCTTGTCCAGGAACCCCAGCAGCGGACACACCCGCACTGCGGAGAACATCGGCGCCGCGCGCCGGGCCGCGATGAGCTCGCGCGCCGCCTCCTGCCACGCGGAGGACTCCCACGGCACCCGGCGAAGCCGCTCCGTCTGCATCGCGAGCTGCTCCGTCAGCGCCGCGCGCGAGTGGTCCCGGAAGTTGTAGAGGCCGCAGCAGGCGCCACACGAGGCGCCTCCCCCGGGTTGGCACAGGTGGAAAGAAACAGTCACGCTTTACATCTTACGAGCACAAACCATCGGTGCATCAGAAAGGTGCACGGCTGCCCCGGCGTCCGAGGCCTCCCCGTCCCGAGGGGACGAGGAGGCGCGCGCGCTGTTCAGAACCACTCGGGGCGCATGCGGGCGTACGAGTCCTCGCCCGTCTGGCACAGGGACGCGAGCAGCGGGATGCGCGGCACCTCCGTGGCGAACCAGTACTGCGCGGCTGCCAGCTTGCCCTCGTAGAAGTCCGCGTCGCCTCCGCCGCGCTTCAGCCCTTCCTTCGCCGCGGCCGCCTGCTCCAGCCAGCGCCACGCCACCGCGAGCACGCTGAACAGGTCCAGGAAGTCCGCGCTGTGGCGCAGCATGAGCTCCACCTCGCCGGCCATGCCGTGCGCGCCCAGCGCTCCCACCACCTCCGCCGTCTCGCCGAGCGCCTTCTCCAGCGCGGCGCACCACGCGGGCTCCACGCCCGCCTTGCGCGCCCGCGCCACCGTCGCCGCCACCTCCTCGCCGAAGGTCTGCAGCGCCGCGCCGCCTCCCGCCACCACCTTGCGTCCGAGCAAGTCGAGGCCCTGGATGCCGCTGGTGCCCTCGTGGATGGTGTTCAGCTTCTGGTCCCTCAGCCACGCCTCCGGCAGGTACTCGCTGGAGTAGCCGTAGCCGCCGTGCACCTGCACCGCGAGCGCGTTGGCCTCGAAGCCGCGCTCGGCGGGGAACGACTTCGCCACCGGCGTCAGCAGGTCCACCAGGAGCTGCGCCCGCTTGCGCGCGTCCTCGTCCGCGCCGTGCAGCGCCACGTCGCCCTGGTAGGACGCGGCGAGCAGCAGCGAGAGGCCGCCCTCCGCAATCGCCTTCTGGCGCAGCAGCATGCGCCGCACGTCGGCGTGCTCGATGATGGGCGTCTGCGGCTTCGTGGCGTCACGGATGCCGGCGGGGCGACCCTGCGGACGCTCGCGCGCGTAGGCCACCGCCTCGTGGTACGCCACCGTCGTGGTGGCCACGCCGTTCATGCCCACCATGATGCGGGCCTCGTTCATCATCTGGAACATGCACGCCAGCCCGCGCCCCGGAGGGCCCACCATCCAGCCGTGGCAGTTGCCCTCCTCGCCGTAGTTGAGCGCGAGGCTGGGGATGCCCTTCCAGCCAATCTTGTGGATGACGCCCGCCACGCGGACGTCGTTGTCCACCAGCTTCCCGCCCTCGGGCCGGCGCGCCGGCACCGCGAAGAGGGAGATGCCCTTCACACCCGTCTCCGCGCCTTCCGTCCGCGCCAGCGTGAGGTGGATGACGTTCTCCGTGAAGTCCTGGTCGGCGCCGCTGATGAAAATCTTCGAGCCCTGGATGCGCCACGTGCCGTCCGGCGCGGGCGTGGCGCGCGTCCTCACGTCCGCGAGGCTGCTGCCCGCCTGCGGCTCGGTGAGGGCCATGGTGCCGGTCCACTCGCCCCGGTACAGGGGCCCCATGAACAGCTCCTTCACCTCGGGCGAGCCGAACACCTCCAGCAGGTGCGCCGCGCCCAGCGTCAGGCCGACGAAGGCGTACGCACTGAGGTTGCCCGCCATGAGGTACGCGCTGGCCATCGCGTGCAGGGTGAGCGGGAGCTGCTGTCCGCCGACCTCGGGAGGCCGCGTGGCGGTGAGCAGGCCCAGGTCCACCATCCGCGGGTACAGCTTCTTCATCAGCGGGTGGACGAAGACGCGGCCGTCCTTGAACACCGGCGGCTCCGCGTCCATGGCGCGGTAGGTGGGGTAGAGCACCTCGCGCGCGAAGCGGCGGGTGCTGTCCAGCAGCAGGGTGAAGGTATCGCGCGAGTGCTCCGAGAAGGCGGGCAGCGCGCACAGGGACGCGGCGTCCAACACTTCATAGAGCTGGAAGTCCACGTCGCGGTCCGACAGCAGCGGGTTGGGGCGGGGCGCGGTCATGCCCCGGTAGTTAACAGGAGCGCTACCAGGACGCGATGGCCTCGTCGAAGTCCAGGTCGCCTCCATCATCCCCATCGTCGGCTTCCGAGCGGGCGCTCGCCTTGCGTGTTCCGCCTGGCGGAACAGGCTCTCTGCCATGGGGCGGTTTGGGCTCTGGAGGTGGCTCCACCATGAGCGGCAGCGACAGCGCGCCGAGCATCGCCACGGCGAGCGCCGCTTCGATGGGCTCTCTCAACGCCCGCCTCGCCCGAGGCACCCACCCGCTCCTCCGCTTCAGGCGCGAATTCAGCAGCCGCAGCGTCGCGCCGCCCAGGGCCGCGAAGGCCAGCCCGCGCTTCGTACGCGCGCGCGCCAGTGCGCCGCCCCGTGCACTCTGGAGTGAGAGGACCTCCAGCACGGTGAAGGTGATGGCCGCCGTCCGGGGGCCCAGCACCCCGGCGCGCGGGTGCCGGAGCCTCGCGGGCCTGCTGTTCGCTCTGCGAGAGGATGGACTCCACATGGAACCTACGCTCCACGGACGCAGGCGCCTCGGGTGAGGGACGTCCGTCCGGAAACGTTGATGCCGGGCAGGCAGGCCCGCCATGGAGGAGGCGCGGGAGCCGTCCGTCCGGGGGGAGGAGATGAGGCCCGCCAGGCGCCCGCCCGCCCGGACGCCGCGACACTGATTCTGTTACTCTTGCAACGTCCTTGGCCCGGGGGGCCCTTCAAGGGGTGACGCGATGAGATACGCGGAACCGCAGACCGTGGAGGAGGGGCTGACGCTCCTCGCGGCCACAGAGGACGCGCGCTGCCTCGCGGGCGGTGCCTCGCTGGTGTCGATGATGAACGCGGGGCGCGCGTCGCCGGCGATGCTGGTCAGCCTGCACCGCATCCAGGAGCTGTGCGCCACCACGGAGACTCCGGAGGGGTTGTGGCTGGGCGCCATGGCCACGCACCGCGCGGTGTCCACCGAGGCGCGCCTGCGTGGGGCCATGGAGGTCGTCCGCAGCGCGGCGTCCCAGCTCGCGCACCCGGCCATCCGCAACATGGCCACGCTGGGCGGCTCGCTGTGTCTCGCGGACCCTCAGACGGAGCTGCCCGTGGCCCTGGTCGCCGCCTCGGCGCGCGTCGAAATCGCGGGCCCCGCCGGCCGGCGCACGCTTCCCGTCGAGTCGTTCCTCGTGGACGCCTTCCGCACCGCGCTGGGGCGCGGTGAGCTCGTCACCCGCGTCTTCGTCCCACGAGGCATGCGCGGCGCGGTGGGCCACCACCTCCGCTTCAGCCGCGTGGCGGCGGACTACCCCACCGTCGCCGTGTCGGTGGTGCTGGCCATGGACGGCGACACGTGCCGCTACGCGCGCGTGGCCCTGGGCTCGTGCGCCCCGGTGCCGCTCCACCTGGACGCGGCGGACCAGGTGCTCATGGGCACCCGGCTGGAGGACGCGGACGTGGCCGAGGCGGGACGGCTCCTCGCCCGGGCCTCGGCGCCCCTCGATGACGTGCGTGGCTCGGCGGAGTACCGGCGCATGCTGATTCCCCGGCTGCTCGGCCGCGCCCTGTCCCAGGCCCGGGAGCTGGCCCAATGACTGACAAGGTCTCCGTCACCCTCTCCATCAACGGCACGGCCCACGTGCTCTCGCTGGCGCCGGAGCGGACGCTGCTGGACGTGCTGCGCGAGGACCTGCGCGCCACGGGCACGCGGCGCGGTTGCGACGCGGGGGACTGCGGCGCGTGCACCGTGCTGGTGGACGGCGTGCCCCTGCTCTCATGTCTGTCCTTGCCGGTGCGGCTGGGCGGCTGTGACATCCGCACCATCGAGGACGTGGACGCCAGCGGCGAGCTCCACCCGGTGCAGCGCGCCCTCATCCAGCACGGCGCGGTGCAGTGCGGCTTCTGCATGCCCGGCATCGTCCTCGCCGCGAAGGCGCTGCTCGCGCGCAATCCCTCGCCGACGGTGGATGAAGTCCGGCACGCGCTCGGCGGCAACGTGTGCCGGTGCTCGGGGTATGCGCGCGTCGTGGAGGCCATTGCCTCGGTGGGAGGACGGCCATGAGCCATGACGCGAAGCCGAAGCCGGTGCCGGAGCCCCTGGGTGAAATCGTCGGGCAGTCCGTGCCCAAGCCGGACGCGCGAGAGAAGGTGACGGGGCGCGCCCTCTACACGGATGACCTGTACCTGCCCGGCATGCTGCACGGCGCGCTGCTGGGCAGCCCGCATGCGCACGCGCGCATCCTCTCGTACGACACCTCGCGGGCGAAGGCGCTGCCGGGTGTCCGCGCGGTGCTCACGGCGAATGATTTGCCGCCCGTCAACATCGGCCCCGTCATCAAGGACCAGCCGCTGCTCGCGCGGGGCAGGGTGCGCTACGCGGGCGAGCCCGTGGCCGCCGTCGCCGCGGTGGACCTGGCCACGGCGCGCAGGGCGCTGGAGCTCATCGACATCCGGTACGAAGTCCTCCCCTCCGTCCTCGACGTCGACGCGGCGATGCGCCCGGACGCGCCGGTGATTCACTCGCCGCCCACCGAGGGGCCGCCCAACGTCGCCACGCACATCCGGTTGGTGGAGGGCGAGCCCGACAAGATGTGGGAGCGCTGCGACGCCATCATCGACGACGTGTACGAGACGCCCGCGCAGCAGCACGTCTACCTGGAGCCGTGCACCACGCTGGCGGTGGTGGACCGGGACACGGGCCGAATCACCATTCATACGTCCACGCAGACGGCGTTCCGCGTGCAGGCCATCACCGCCGAGGCGCTGGCCGTGCCCATGTCCCGCATCCGCGTCCAGGTGCCCCGGGTGGGCGGCGCGTTCGGCGGGAAGGTGGAGTCCACCAACCAGCCCATCACCGCCGCGCTGGCGAAGGCGGCCGGCGCGCCGGTGCGGCTGACGTTCTCGCGCACGGACGACATGAAGATGATGCGCTCGCGCCACGGCGCCCGCATCCACATGCGCACGGGCGCCACGCGCGACGGCCGCATCCTCGCGCGACAGGTGCGCATCCACTTCGACACCGGCGCGTACGCGGACGACGGGCCCTTCGTCGCCGCCATCGGCAGCTACTTCTCGCGCGGGCCGTACCGCATCCCCCACGTCGACATCGAGTGCTTCAGCGTCTACACCAACAAGCTCCGCGCGGGCGCGTTCCGCGGCTTCGGCAACCCGCAGGTCCACTACGCCAGCGAAATCCAGGTGGACCGGCTCGCCGAGGCGCTGGGCATGGACCCGATTGAGCTGCGGCTGCGCAACGCGCTGGAGACAGGGGAGAAGTGGCTGGGCGGTGCCCCCGTGGAGAGCGGCACGCTGCGCGCCTGCCTGGAGAAGGCGCGCGAAGTCTCGGACTGGCACCGCCGCCGCGCGCGCCCGTCCACCACGGCGCCGGGAAAGCGGCGCGGCATCGGCGTGGCGGCGGTGGGCCACGTGTCCGCGCTGCTGGGCTCCAGCGCCACCGTGCGGCTCAACGAGGACGGCACCGTCAACGTGAGCACCGGCGCGGTGGACACCGGCCAGGGCTCGGACACGGCGCTCGCGCAGGTGGCCGCGGGCGCGCTGGGACTGCCGCTGGAGCACATCAACTTCAGCCGCCCGGACACGGACGCGTCCCCGTACGACTGGTGCACCGGCGGCACCCGCACCACCTTCACCGTGGGCCACGTCATCGCCGAGGCCTGTGAGCAGGTGCGCGAGCAGCTCTTCGAGCACGCGAGCGCGATTCTCGAGCGGCCCGTGCAGCGGCTCGAGTTGAGGCCTGGTGGAATCGTGGGCGTCCGGGGCGAGCCCGGCCTCACCGTCACCTTCGGCGCCATCGCCGGGCATGCCCTCTACGTGGCGGGCGGGCCCATCATCGCCTCCTCGCGGTGGCTGTTCCCCGCGTGGCAACTGGACACGCGCCGCACGTCCGTCGAGGGGCTGCCCTCCATGGGCAACGGCTTCTTCGTCTTCGCCGCGCAGGTGGCCGAAGTCGAAGTGGACGAGGTGACGGGCAAGGTGGACGTGCTGGAGGCGTGGAGCGTCCACGACGTGGGCCGCGCGCTCAACCCCGCCGCGGCGGCGGGGCAGGTGCAGGGCGGCTTCGTGCAGGGGCTCGGCTACGCGCTGACGGAGGAGCTGGTGTGGAAGGACGGGCACCTCGCCAACCCGTCCATGAGTGGCTACAAGGTGCCGGGCTCGCTCGACGTGCCCGTCGCCATCCACCCCGTCCTCCTGGAGCACGCCTCGGGCCCTGGTCCGTTCGGCGCCAAGGGCGTCGCGGAGGTGGGCATCGTGGGCGTGGCGCCCGCCATCTCCAACGCCATCCGCCATGCCACGGGCGCGTGCGTGAGCCGGATTCCCGCCACCGGCGAGCGCGTGCTGCGCGCACTGCTCGCGCGAGAGGAAGCGGCGGCGAAGGAGTCCTGAGACGCGCGACGGGCGCCCCATCGCCCGCATGTCCTGGGAGGGACTGTTCCCGGGGGTGTTTGTCGGCTGCCATGAAGGACTCGGCACTCCGAAAGGGAGGGGCGCGGATGCGCTGTTAACCTCGCGTGCCCCTCATGATGCACCCTCTCTCCAGTCCATCGGGCAGGACTCCGGAGCCCCTGGCGCCTGACGTGCTGGCAGGTCTCCTTCCGGGAGATGTGTTCCGGCAGCTCGCCGAAAGCATTCCGCAGCTCATCTGGCTGGCACGGCCGGACGGCTCCACTGAGTACCTCAACGTACGGTGGTACGAGTACACGGGCCTCACCCAAGAGGAGAGCTTGGGAGAGGGGTGGCGGGGAGCCTTCCACCCGGACGACCTGATGGAGACCGACAGGCGCTGGGCCGACGCGCTGCGCACCGGCGAGCCCTTCGAGGTGGAGTACCGCTGCCGCCGCCACGACGGGGCGTGGCGCTGGTTCCTCGGCCGCGCGCGCCCGGTGCGGGACGCGAGCGGCCGCATCGTCCGCTGGTTCGGCACCTGCACGGACATCGACGACCAGAAGCGCGTCGCGAACGCCCTGAAGCTGATGGACGAGGCCAGCGCCCTCCTGTCCTCCTCGTCGCTGGACTTCGAGGCCACGCTTTCGGCGCTGACGCGACTGACGGTGCCGCGGCTGGCCGACTGGTGCGCCATCGAAATCGTCCAGGAGGACGGCTCCACGCGGCAGCTCGGCGTGGCGCACGTGGACCCGGCCAAGGTGCGCCTGGGGGAGGAAGTGCGCGCGCGCTACCCGCCCCGCCCGGACGACCCGAACGGCGTGCTGTCCGTCATCCGCACGGGACAGCCGGTGCTGATGCCTGACATGCCGGACGACGTGCTGGTGGGTGCCACGCGCGACGCGGAGCACCTGCGCATCTACCGCGAGCTGGGGCTGCGCTCGGTGCTGTTGCTGCCGCTGAAGGCGCGCGGGCGCATCCTGGGCGCGCTCAGCCTCGTCACCGCCGAGTCCGGACGGCGCTTCTCGCACGACGACGTGCCCCTCGCCGAGCAGCTCGCCGCGCGCGCCGCGCTCGCGCTGGACAACGCGCGCCTCTACCAGGACGCGCTGCGACTGCAGGAGCGCTTCAGCTCGCTCGTCGCCGCCACGGCCCAGGCCGTGTGGGTGACGCAACCGAATGGCAACGTGGTGGAGGACAGCCCCTCGTGGCGCGCCTTCACCGGGCAGACGTACGAGCAGGGGCGGGGTTGGGGCTGGCTGGACGCCATCCACCCGGAGGACCGCGAGCTGGTGGACCGGACCTGGCGTGCCGCGGTGCTGGAGCGCCGACACTACGAGGTGGTGTACCGCGTGCGCCGCCCGGACGGCAGCTACACGCCCACCAAGGTGCGCGGCGTGCCCGTGCTCAACGCGGACGGCACCGTGCGCGAGTGGGTGGGCACCAACTCGGACATCAGCGCGCAGCTTCGCGCGGAGGAGAGCGCCCGCCGGTTGGAGCGCGAGAAGGCCGCCCGCCAACTCGAGGCGCTGCGAGCGGAGGTGAGCCACGCGCTGTCCCGCGAGGGCACCGTGCCGGACATCCTCCAGGCCTGCGCCGAGGCGCTGGCGAACCACCTGGAGGCCGTGGTGGTCCGGCTGTGGCTGCACGTGCGCGCCACGGAGACGCTGGAGCTCGCCGGCAACGCCGGCCTCCAGGCCCCGTCCCGCGAGCAGTGGGACCGGTTGTCCGTGGGCGGTTCGAGTCTGGTGAGCGAGGTGGCCCGTACGCGTCAGCAGCTCTGGGTGGGCCGCATGGACCTGGACCCGCGCACGCTGAGCCCCGCCTGGGCGCGGGAGGTGGGCATCCGCGCCTTCGCGGGCATCCCCCTGCTGGTGAAGGACCAGCTCATCGGCGTGCTGGGGGTCTACAACCGCCACCCGTTGGGCGAGGACGCGGTGGCGGCGCTGGCCACGGTGGCGGACGCCATCGCCCAGGGCGTGGAGCGCCGCCGCGCGGAGGAGGCCCTCAAGCAGCGCGCACAGGAACTGGCGCGCTCCAACGAGGAGCTGCAGCAGTTCGCCTACGTGGCCTCGCATGACCTGCAGGAGCCGCTGCGCATGGTGGCCAGCTACATGCAGTTGCTGGGCCGCCGCTACAAGGGCCGGCTGGACGCGGACGCGGACGAGTTCATCCACTACGCGGTGGACGGCGTGACGCGTATGCAGCGGCTCATCCAGGACCTGCTCGCGTACTCGCGCGTGAGCACGCGCGGCCGACAGCCGAGGCCGTGCGACGCGGGGCGGGCGCTGGAGCGAGCGAAGGAGAACCTCCAGGCGGCCATCCAGGAGTCCGGGGCCTCGCTGCTCGCGGGCCCGCTGCCCGCGGTGCTGGCGGACGAGACGCAGCTGGCCCAGGTGTTCCAGAACCTCATCGGCAACGCGCTCAAGTTCCACGGCGACGCCCCGCCGCACGTGGAAGTGGCCGGAGCGCGGCAGGACGCGGAGGTCCGCTTCACGGTGAAGGACAGGGGCATCGGCATCGACCCGCGGTACTTCGACCGCATCTTCGTCATCTTCCAGCGACTGCACGGCAAGGAGGAGTACCCGGGCACCGGCATCGGGCTCGCCATCTGCAAGAAGATTGTCGAGCGGCACGGCGGCCGCATCGGCGTGGAGTCCCAGCAGGGGGAGGGCAGCACCTTCTGGTTCACCCTGCCCGCCGCGCCAGCGCCCCAGGAAGCATGAGACACCATGAGCCACGACGAATCTGGACGACCGATTGAAATCCTCCTCGTCGAGGACAACCCCGGCGACGTACGGCTGACGATTGAAGCGCTCAAGGAGGGCAAGGTGCACAACACGCTGTCGGTGGCACGCGACGGCGTGGAGGCGCTGGCCTTCCTGCGCAGGGAGGGTGCGTTCGCCAACGCGTCCCGGCCGGACCTCATCCTCCTGGACCTGAACCTGCCCCGGAAGGACGGGCGCGAGGTGCTGGCCGAAATCAAGGAGGACCCGTCCCTGCGCCGCATCCCCGTGGTGGTGCTCACCACCTCCAAGGCCGAGGAGGACATCCTCCGCACGTACGACCTGCACGCGAACTGCTACATCGCCAAGCCGGTGGACCTGGAGCAGTTCATCTCCGTGGTGCGCTCCATCGACGACTTCTGGCTGTCCGTCGTCCATCTGCCGCCCAAGCCCGAGGTGTCATGAGTCCGATGCCGGTGGACGAGCAGACGCTGTGCGTGCTGCTGGTGGAGGACAACCCCGGGGACGCGCGCCTGCTGCGCGAGGAGCTGCGGGAGTCCTCCTCCTCCATGCGCTTCGAGGTGGTGCACGTGGACCGCCTCTCCGAGGCGCTGCGCGTGGTGGTCGAGACGCGCCTGGACGTGGTGCTGCTGGATTTGTCCCTGCCGGACGGGCACGGGCTGGGCAACATCTCCCGCCTGCTGCAGGCCGCGCCCGCCGTGCCGCTGGTGGTGCTCACCGGCACGGACGACGAGCGGCTCGCGGTGCAGGCCGTCCACCAGGGCGCCCAGGACTACCTCGTGAAGGGGCAGGTGACGGGCCCGCTGCTGGTGCGCGCGCTGCGCTACGCGATTGAGCGCAAGCGGGTGGAGGAGGGGCTGAAGCGCGAGGAGGCCGCGCGGCGGACGGCGCTGTTCCGCGAGCAGTTCCTCGGCATCCTCGGGCATGACCTGCGCAATCCCCTGCTGGCCATCTCCGGCAATGCCTCGCTGCTGCTGCGCTACGGCGGGCTGGAAGAGCCGCAGCGCAAGGCCGTCAACCGCATCTCCATCTCCGCGGACCGCATGGCGCGGATGATAGATGACCTGCTCGACTTCACGCGCACCCGCCTGGGCGAGGGCTACGCGCTGAACCGCGCGCGGATGAACCTGCACGACGTGCTCCAGCAGGTGGTGGAGGAACTGGAAGTCGCGCACCCCAGGCGCCGCTTCGCGCTGAGCCTGTCCGGCAACGCCTGGGGCGAGTGGGACGCGGGCCGGATGGCGCAGGCGGCCTCCAACCTCGTGGGCAACGCCGTGCAGTACTCGCCCGAGGACACGGTGGTGACGGTGTCCCTGCGCGACGAGGACGACGGCGTGCGGCTGGAGGTCCACAACTGGGGCCTGCCCATTCCCGCCGAGCGCCTGCCCCACATCTTCGACCCCTTCGTGCGCGCGCAGGACCTGCGCAGCGCGCGGCGCGACGGGCTGGGGCTGGGGCTCTACATCACCCACGAAATCGCGCGCGCCCATGGCGGCGTGCTGCGGGTGACGTCCACGCAGCAGGAGGGCACCTGCTTCTGGATGCACCTGCCGCGGACCCAGACGACTCATACGAAGGTATAGGGTGCCCAACCCCACGTAGAATGGGTTTCACCCCCGCCCCGGACGCATCCTCCTGCCATCAACGAAACAGGAGCTTGCGCCATGCCGCCTTCCACTCCTCCGAAGACGTTCGTCCTCATCCACGGTGCCACGTCCCTCTCCGTCGCGTCGGCGGCGTGAGCATGGACCTGATTGCCGGCTCATACCCCCCATGCCAAGTTCCCGGCATGGCCGAGGACGCCGTCATCCACATCGTCGACGACGATGCGTCGCTGCGGACCGCGCTGCAGACCCTCTTGCGCTCCGTGGGCATGCAGGCACGGACGTACGACTCGGTGAAGGCCTTCCTCGACGCGGACCGCGGCGATGCTCCCGGCTGCCTCCTGCTCGACGTGCGCCTGCCGGGCACGAGCGGCATGGCGTTCCAGGGGCAGCTCGAGTCGCTTGGCATCGACCTGCCGGTCATCATGATGACCGGCCACGGGGACATCCCCATGTCGGTACGGGCGATGAAGGCGGGCGCCGTGGACTTCCTGCCCAAGCCCATCCGCGAGCAGGATTTGCTGGACGCGGTGGCGGTGGCGGTGGAGCGGCACCGGGGCCGGCGCGCCGAGCGCGAGGACCAGGCGGACCTGCGCAGGCGCTACGACAGCCTGTCTCCGCGCGAGCAGCAGGTGATGATTCTCGTCACCGCCGGACTGCTCAACAAGCAGGTGGCTGGCGAGCTGCACCTGAGCGAAATCACGGTGAAGATTCACCGCGGCTCGGTGATGCGGAAGATGGAGGCGGACTCGCTCGCCGACCTCGTCCGCATGTCCGAGGCCCTGAAGCTTCCGAAGACCCTGGACGCGGCACCGGCTCCCTCCCAGGCTCGAAAACCCCAGTCCTGAAGAAGGCCATGTCCTCCGAGTCCCTCATCTCCGTGGTCGACGACGATGCTTCGGTCCGCACGGCGGTCCTCAGCCTGCTGCGCTCGGTGGGGCTCAAGGGGCTCGCCTTCGAGAGCGCCGAGGCCTTCCTGGAGTCCGGCGAGCTGCGGAGCACGCGGCTGGTCATCACCGACATCCACATGCCGGGAATGAGCGGCATCGACCTCAAGCAGAAGCTGGATGCGCAGGGCTCCAAGGTGCCCGTCATCATGATTACGGCCAAGACGGAGGCCTCGGTGATGGAGCGGGCGATGGCTTGCAAGCCTTCCTGCCTGCTGAAGAAGCCCTTCGACAGCGACGAGTTCGTGGCTTGCGTCGAGCGCGCGCTCACGATGTAAGTAGGGTCTTCGAGGCGCTCGCCCCCGGAGCGCTTCAGGACTCCTGACGGAGCGGGCTGATGGCGGAAGCAAGAGCAGTCGTGGCGTCATCGACCCCGCTGGAGTTGCTGGGCCCCCTCGTCGACGGTGCGTCCGAGAGCATCATCGTCCGAGACACCGCCGGCCGCATCCTGCTGTGGAACAAGGCCTCCGAGGCGCTCTACGGCTTCCCTCGCGACGCCATGCTGGGGCGCCACCTGCATGACGGCCTGGATACCCACCACCCGCGGACGATGGCGGCCCTGGAGCGGCTGGTGTTGGAGCAGGGGCACTGGGAGGGCGAGCTGCGGCGCACCACCGCCTCCGGTGAGCAGAAGCACGTCGCGGTCCGCTGGACGGTGCAGCGCGGCCCGGACGGCGCGCCCGCCTGCATTCTCGAGTACGGCCGGGATGCCTCGCGCCCGAGCGACATCGAAGCGGAGGCCCGGGTGCAGGCGCACCGCTACCGCAACCTCTTCGAGGCCATGTCCACGGGGCTGCTCCAGATGGACACCACGCACCAGCGCCCGCTCTTCGCGGGCCTGGAGGCGCGCGGAGTCACGGACATGGCCGCGTACCTGGACCAGGAGCCCGGCTTCCTCCTCACGTACATGGACACGATGTTCGTGAGCGACGTCAACGAGGCGGCCGTGCGCATCATGGGCGCGAGGGAGCGCTCGGAGCTGATTGGCCAGCCGGTGTCGCGCTTCTGGCCGCCGTCGTCCCATCCCGTCGTGCGGCGCTCGCTCATCGCCAGCTTCCAGCAGCGCGTCACCTTCGAGGAGGAGACGGTCAACTGCCGGCTGGACGGCGGCGAAATCCACACGCTCTTCACCATCAACGCCTCTCCGGAGCTGCGCGCGCGCAACATGGTGCTCGTGGGCCTCACCGACATCACCGAGCGCGTGAAGGCGCAGAAGGCGCTGCGGCAGCTCCAGAGCGAGTTCGCCCACGCCTCGCGCCTGTCGATGCTCGGCGAATTGACGGCGTCGATTGCGCACGAGGTGAACCAGCCGCTGGCCGCCATCGCCGCCAACGGCGCGGCGGGGACGCGCTGGCTGTCCCGGCCCCAGCCGGACCTGGACGAGGTGCGCGCCATCCACGCCAACATGGTGAGCGACGCGAGGCGCGCGGCGGACATCATCGCCCGCATCCGCGCCATGGCGTCCAACCAGACGTCGGAGCGGCAGCGCCTGTCGCCCAACCAGGTCGTCGAGGAGGCGGTGCGCTTCCTCCATCACGAGCTGGTGGCGCACGAGGTGGACCTGCGTCTCGTGCTCTCCACCGGCCTGCCGGACATCGAGGCGGACCGCGTGCAGCTCCAGCAGACGGTGGTGAACCTGGTGCTCAACGCCATGCAGGAGATGAAGCGCGCCGGCTGCCTCCAGCCGCGCCTGCACCTGATGACGCTGGCGAGCAACGGCGAGCTGCGCTGCTCCATCGAGGACTCGGGGCCGGGCATTCCCCCGGAGCACCACGACAAGCTCTTCCAGAGCTTCTTCACCACCAAGGAGACGGGCCTCGGAATCGGCCTGTCCATCAGCCGCAACATCATCGAGGCACACGGCGGCCGCATCTGGGCGGAGAACGTCCCGGCGGGCGGCGCGCGCTTCGTCTTCACCGTGCCCTTCGCACGCCAGGCGCCGCGCGGGTAGAAGCGCACCCGCGCGGCCGACCTCGGACGCGTCAGCCCTTGATGAAGGCCAGCAGGTCCTTGTTGATGACGTCCTTGTTGAGCTGGGCCATGCCGTGGCTGAAGCCCGGGTACACCTTCAGCGTCGCGCCCTTGACCAGGCCGGCGGTGAGCTTCGCCGAGGCGTCGATGGGGACAATCTGGTCGTCGTCGCCGTGCATCACCAGCGTGGGCACGTCGAACTTCGCGAGGTCGGCGCGGAAGTCCGTCTCGGAGAAGGCCTTCACGCAGTCGTATAGGGGCTTCAGCCCGCCCTGCATGCCCAGCCTCCAGAAGCTCTCGCGCAGGCCCTCCGACACCTTCACGCCCGGACGGTTGAAGCCGTAGAAGGCGATGGTCAGCTCCTTGAAGAAGGAGGAGCGGTCATTGCGCACGCCCGCGCGGATGCCGTCGAAGACCTCCATGGGCAGGCCGTTGGGGTGCCAGTCCGTCTTCAGCATGATGGGAGGCACCGCGCCGACGAGCACCGCCTTGGCGACGCGCGACGTGCCGTGGCGGCCGATGTAGCGCGCCACCTCGCCACCGCCCGTCGAGTGGCCGACGTGCACGGCCTTCTTCAGGTCCAGCGCCTCGGTGAGCTCGGCGAGGTCGTCCGCGAAGTGGTCCATGTCATGCCCGTCCCACGGCTGCGACGAGCGGCCATGGCCGCGGCGGTCATGGGCGATGGTGCGATAGCCCTGCTCGGAGAGGAACAGCATCTGGTCCTCCCAGGCGTCGGAGCTGAGGGGCCAGCCGTGGGAGAAGACCACGGGCTGCCCGTTCTTCGGGCCCCAGTCCTTGAAATAAATCTGGGTGCCATCCCGGGTGGTGAGATAGCTGCCGTTGATTCTTCCGGTGGGACGGGTCTTGGTGTCCATGCGCGCTTCCTATTGAGCTCGGGGGAGTGAATCGGCCGCGAGGATGCGCGCTGGACCAGGCACTGGCCATCGTACGGGGGTTTGGCCCGGCTCATACGAAGGTTTAGGTGGCGGCGTGCGCAGGGCGGGACGCCGCCGTGCCCCCTGGCTGCTCGCCCGGTGTCGCGACGGGCGACCCTGCCCGGAGCAATCGAGGAAGCAGCGCCGCGAGCGGCGGGAGGACACACCTTGCTCGAGAGAGCTCAACGCGGCCGCTCGTCTCCGGACGAGTGGCCCCGGCCTGCGAGGTTCACCGAATGGAAATCGTCGGATTCGCCGTGCTCGGAATCGTCATCTTCTACGGGCTGCTGCTCGCGGTCATCATCGGCGGCGCCTTCGGCCACAAGCGCGTGAAGAACCTGCGCGAGCTGGTGGAGCAGCAGCGCGCGGCCGGGATTACGGGGGACGTCACCATGAACGACGGCTACGACTACGACGAGCACCGCCACGTGCACGCGTAGGCGTCAGCGGGGCCGCGGGCTGTAGTAGCGGCGCAGCCAGCGGCTCAGCCCGTCCAGGCCGGGGAAGAGCACGCGCTCGGTGACGTTGGCCTGGTCCAGCTTGTCGCGCACCTCCCACTTCAGGGCGGCGGGGACGATGAGCTTGCGCACCCCCTTCTTCTGGTCCTCGAGGAACTCGTCGAGGCGCAGCGCCGGCCCGTTCATCACCGAGAAGAGCGCGAACTGGTTGACGATTCGCGCGTCCAGCGAGGGCGGCTCGAAGAAGAGCACGAAGGGGTGTTTCGCCAGCCGGTCGAAGGCGTTCAGGTCACCCGCCCCCGCGGCCAGCATTTCGGCGGTGAAGACGTCCGCGCCCTCCTGCTGGAGCTGCGCCTTCAGCGGCCTGGGGAGGAGGCGGTTCGTCTCGCGGTAGTCCACGCGCCACACCACGCCGTCCTGGTCCGCGAGGTCCGTGTCCTCGGTGAGGAAGTGCAGCGCCACGTGCGGGCTGAACGTCCAGTCCAAGAGCCGCGTGGGCAGCCCGTGGTGCTGCGCCAGCGCCAGCCAGTCCCAGACGGATGCCATCTGCGGCTGGGCCACGCCGTGCGCGTACTTGCGAAAGGCGCGCAGCAGGTCCTTCTCCTGCCGCACGAACATGCCCTTGCGGTTGAGGGCCGTGGACAAGTCATGCTCGACGTGCGGCATGCCCCGGAAGACGAAGCTGGGACGGTGCCGTCCCAGCGCTTCGTTCCATGAGCCTTCGAACAACGCGTCCTGGAGCTCCAACCACGTGCTGACCCGCTGCTCCCGCATGGGGTGCGCTTGCCTCCGGCCGTGTCTTGCTTGCTGGAACACGGTGTCCCCGTAGGTCTATCCCAGCCGGGTGTCAGGGGAAGCGCAAAGGCGCGAATGTGTCAGGCATAGCGCCGCGTCATGCGCACGCAGAAGTCCGCGAGCTCCTCCGCGCGCAGCGGCGGGCTGGTGTGGTGGGGCTTGTGGCCACGGTGCTCCGGCGTGAAGCAGAACGCCAGCGTCACGTCGAAGTCCTCCAGCGCCCTCCTCCGCGCCGAAGGTGGAGACGCCCACCTCGGTAATCCACACCGGGTGCTTCACGATGGACTGGATTTCGCGGTAGCGCGCGGGCCACTCGTCGAGCTGCCAGTGGTTCCAGTCCAGGGGGAAGCCGTGGATGGCCACCACGTCCACGTGCTCCAGCACGCCCTGGCCCTCCAGGTTGCGCAGGAAGCCCGCGTCGATGGGAGACATGCCGCCCAGCACGCGGGGCAGGTAGGGGCGCTCCGTCTTCACCGCCGCGCCGGCCAGCTTCGCCATGTTGGAGAACATGGCCCAACCCTTGTCCACGTCGAAGTCCCAGTGGGACATGTTGTTGGGTTCGTTCCAGAGCTTCACGGCTTCGACCATGGTCTGCGTGCTCCTTCAGGTCCAGGTTGTGGAACCCATCGCCGAGGCCGCGGACACGCTCCTCGATTTCCTGCCGGGTCATGCCTGCTCCTGGGCGTAGACGGGCTCGCTGACGCCGAGCCGGCGCACGGCCTCGCGGTAGCCGTGCAGGGTGCCCACGTCCATGTACGCCTCGCCCGCGCGCACGGCGGTGGCCCGCCCGCCGCGCGCCATCCACGCGTTGACGAGCGTGCCCAGGTACGGGTCCCTCGGCTCGCGGGTGAGCCACAGCCCGTGCAATTCGCGCAGCACCGCGCCGCTGAGCCGGAAGGCGCCCCATACCCAGTGGGACGCGGCGTCCCGTTGCTTCACCTGGATTTCGCGCACCGAGGCCGCGTGGCCATCTCCATCGGTGACGACGGCGTCGAAGAGCTCCGGCGTCTCCACCGGGAAGAGGAGGAAGGACAGGCCGCCGCCGGGCAGGCGCGCGAGCCCGTCCTCGGGGAACCAGACGGTGTCCGGCAGGCCGACGACGATTTCCTCATCCGGAGGGATGAAGGGCAGGGCGCGGAAGATGGAGTCGCAGAGGCCGAGCGGCTCCTCCTGCACGGCGTAGCAGACCTGCGCGGGGCCCACGCGGCCCCGGTAGTACTCGATGATGTCCGACTTGCCGGGGGAGATGACGAAGCAGAGCTTGCTCGCGCCCGCGAGCACCATGCGGTCCACGAGGTACTCGCTCACCGCGCGCGGGCGCTCCGTCTTCCCGTCCAGCCTGCCGCCCACGGGCAGCAGCTCCTTGGAGAAGGCGAGTGGCTGGATGCGGCTTCCGACTCCGGCGGCAGGAATGATTCCCCACATGGCGTCACGTCCTCATGGCATCGGGTTCAAGTGCGGACGCCGAGCGCCAGGTCGCGGCCGCCCGGCTTCCGCCGAGGCCGGAGATGACGAGCTTCATGCCGGGCCTTCGAAGGGCGAAGTGGAGGCGAGCTGCGCGTCGAGGAGGTTCTTCACCGTGGGGGCGAGCCGCATCTGCCCGAGCCGCATCTGCTGCTCCGGCCGCAGGCGCGCGAGCGTGTACGCCACCTTGCGCCGGCTGTGCTCGGCGTCGAAGTAGCGGACGAAGCCGGAGGAGTTGAGCGAGAAGAACGACAGCGCGTCCGCGTCGTTGAGCAGCGCCAGGTCCGCGTCGTTGCCGGGGCGCTCGTGCTTCGCCACCAGCTCCTTCACGCGCTGGCAGGTGGACATGTCCGTGCCCACCTCGCGCAGCACCTGCCGCGCCATCTCCGCGCCGTGCTCCGCGTGGGCGTCCTTGAAGGCCTGGTAGTCCTCGGCGTGGTGCTCCACGCGCCGGTCCGCCTCGGAGACGAGCCGCTCCACGTCGTGGAAGAGGGCGGCCGCCTGCACGGCGAGGCTCGCATTCGGACGCAGCCGGAGCACCCACTGCCACGTGTCCAGCGCGTGCTGGTGGTCCGCCCGCACCAGGGGGAGGTTCAGGTCATGCATCGACCGGTGGCGCAGGAGCAGCCGGTCGAACAGCGGCACCGCGGACGCCTCGTTGCGGCGGCCGATGAGGCCCTGGTAGCGAGTGAGGACCTCCAGCGCGGCGACGACGAGCGCCTCGCCCCGGGCGCCCTCCAGGTGCAGCGCGAGGTGCTCCGAGGCCTCCGCCTCGCCGAAGACGCGCGCGTCCCAGGTGAAGGGGTCGAAGTCCGGGGAGCGCCACTCGGAGACGTCGAGGCGCAGCACGCGCATGCCGCGTCCGGCGGACAGCGGGGCCACCGCCACCGTGGGGAACTCGGCCTGTACCAGCGCCCAGCCATTCCCCGCGGAGGGGCCCTCGTTCCCGTGGTCGGACAACAGCAGCTGCCGGAGCATGGCGCCTCCCGTCCGGGGGCGTCCCTCGCCCGAGCCGGTTGCCGGGCAACCTGCTGCTGCGACTCACGGGAGCCCACTGTCTCTGGAGACAGGTGGGGGTGCGCTGGTGCACAGCGCGGCGGCGGCGTGTGGACGAGGGCGCAGGCGCGCTGTTGCCCGGCCCACGTGCGGCGCGCCCGGCGCCGGGCAGGCTGCGGGGGCTACGGCCGGCCGGAGTCGGCGGGCTGGTTGAAGGCGTACGCGTCCGCGCCAGGAGCCCGGTCCATGTGGAACATGGGGCACTTGGCGCAGGTGAAGCTGTCCCAGTCCTTCTTCACCGCCACGTCGATGCAGCCGCCGTAGAAGCGGCAGTGGACGTTGCGGTGCTCCTCGATGGAGAAGGACTCGGCCCGATGGGGCAGGCGGAATTCGGTGGGTCGCGGTTGTGGACAGGACATGGTGACTCTCTCGCCCCCCTCGTGGGTGCTTGATTCCCAAAATGCTGTAGTTCCTCTACCGGCTGTTGCGACGCGTCATTCCCGACGCTCCCCCGGGCGCCCCGCGCGAGATGCGAGGCGTGCCTCATGGGGTTCAGCAGCAGAGGTGGTCCTGTCTAACGTCCAGCGTCCGTCCACGCATGGGCGGGGGCGCCACGCCAGGGAATGCGCGGCGCCCTGCTCGGGGGGCGGACGGGCTCACGCCGTGAGGCGGAGGCTCTAGAACGAGAGGCCCTTCTCGATTTCCGCCAGCTTGAAGCGCGCCATGGCCAGGTTCGAGCTGGCGCGGTGGAGCGCGACGTAGAGGAACAGGCCGTCGCGGGACGCGAGCGGGCGGATGACGTGGTACTGCTCGCCCAGCGTGATGAGGATGTCCTCGATGCGGTCCTTGAGGCCGAGCGCGTTCATCGTCTTCTGCTTGGCGCGGACCACCTCGGTGTTGCCCGCCGCCGCGGCCTCCACGTTGAAGGAAGCGCTGCCGCCGATGCTGCCGAGGCTCATGCCGCTCTTCGAGTCGACGAGACAGGCCGCGAAGGCCCCTTCAATCTTGAGCGACTCTTCCAGGGACTGCTTCACGTTCGGCATGACAGCTCTTTCTTCGTGCGGGGTGGGGTGCTGCGAAGCGGGAGGCGTCAACTCCTCCAGCGCGAAGGTGAGCTGGCTGGAGTAGGCGCGGGGTTGGGGAACGAAGAGGGCCTGGGCGTCCGGCGCGGACAGCAGCGTGAGGAGCTGGCCGGAGAGGTGCCCGCGCAACAGCTCGCGCACGCGCTCCCGCTCCACCAGGCCCCACGCCACCAGCACCTCGCAGAAGTTGCCGCCGCTCTTGCGGCACTCCGACATGACCTGCTCGAGGTCCTCGCGGCTGACCAGCCGCTGCTGCACGAGCAGCGCCGCGAAGTTGGGCGTGGCGGGCTCGGTGACGACGGCCCAGGCCACCTTCCGCTCCACCACGAAGATGCGCCCGGAGACGGTGGCGGACTTCACCACCACTTCACCGCCAAGCCGGCTCTCCAACGCCTCACGGAGGACCGCGCGCACGACAGGCCGGGGCTGCGATGACACCGTTCTGGGAGCAGGTTCCATGGTGAGGGTCGACGGAGACACAGCACAGCGCTCGGCTACGGGCCAATATATGCAGCGGGCCTGAATCGTCGCAATACGACTGTAAAAAGACGGGGAACTCCGGGCGCTCGGGTATGGGGGTACCCGGGAGGTTCCTGACCTGTGGCTGACACCTGGAGGTCCTGGGGTTCGCTCGGCGTCTTCCACGCCGGGTGAAGCAATCCCTCACATGGGATTGCCATTCAGGGCGCGGTTGAAGGTGCCCCTAGCGCGTGGGCAGCTCCTGGAACTCCACCTCCTCGAAGCCGAGCCGTCGCACCAGGTCCACGAAGCGCTCCGTCCCGATGATGACCGTCGAGAAGTTGCCGAGCCGGAAGAGGTCGCGGTGCATCGGCAGCGACTCGGCGTCCAGGACGGGGTCCTGCGGAAAGCTGAGCGTCACCATGTCGCACGTCGCGCAGGGGGCGGGCTGGTTCCGGGAGAGACACTCCGGATGCAGCCGTCCGTGCAGCTCGAGCTGGAGCTCCAGCAGCTCCGGCGGGTTCGGGTCCCGGATGTTCAGCTCGGCGTGGCAGCCCACGAGGCCGCGCAGGCCCAGGGACTGGAGCCGTTCGAGCGCCTCGCGCCGCATGAGCAGCGTCCAGGGCGCCGGGAAGACGAGCTGGGGGAAGCGCCCGCGTCCCGCTCCGACGAGCGGGCCCAGGGCCGTTCCCGGCTCGAGCAGCGCGCTCTCGGGGACGAGCTGCCGCACCCACTCGCGCAGCCGGGTGAATTCCTCGAAGTCCTCTTCGAAGCGGGGTCTGAACTTCCGCTGGACCGACGGGGGCAGGCCGGAGAGGTCCACCTCCGGATATGACTCGCCGATACTGCTGCGGATTTCATTGCAGCCGGGGCAGTGGACTCCGGGCATGCACCACCGGGGGGCTGCACGCAGCTCCCACGAGAAGTCCGATGGCGTCACTCTTCGCAGCCGGAAGAATCGCATGGCGGTAGGCCCTGCTTAACACGAAGTTCGCGATGGGCCTCCGGGCGTGAGTCGCTCCGTGGCGATGTGACCCAGGGCGAAGGCCATGCGCGCGTCAGGCCGTCCCCGGGGCGGCCTGCCGGGCATGGTGCGCTGACGTGTGAGCGTCCCGGGCTCATCGTTCCCTCCCGTGGTCATCGACTGCCACACGCACCTGAACCGCTACACACCGGACGCGCCGGCCACACTGGCGGAGCGCTACGCGGCGCTGCGGGCGGAGATGGACGCGCACGGTATCCGCTACGCGCTGGTGCTGTCCTCCTACGCGGTGACGGAGGACCGGCCGAGCACCCGCGCCATCCTGGACCTCGTGCATGACGACGCGCGCATCGGCGTGGTGGCCGGTGTGCGCCTCGGTCGCGACAGGGCGGAGGAACTGGCCGAGCTGCGGGGCCTGCTCGAAGAGGGGCGCATCAAGGGGCTGAAGCTGTATCCCGGCTACGAGCCCTACTACGTGCACGACGCCGGGTTGCGCGGGCTCCATGCACTGGCCTCGGAGTTCCGGGTGCCGGTGATGATTCACACCGGGGACACGTACGCGCCGAAGGCCCCCGTGAAGTACGCGCACCCGCTGACGGTGGACGAGGCCGCGGTCGAGTTCCCCGACGTCACCTTCGTCCTCTGCCACCTGGGCAACCCGTGGTTCGCGGACGCGATGGAGGTCGTCTACAAGAACGCGAATGTCTTCGCGGACATCTCCGGGCTGACGCTGGGCGCCTTCGAGGAGCGCTTCGAGCGCTTCGCGCGGGGCAAGGTCGACGAGGCGCTCGCGTACATCAACGACCCGACGAAGCTGCTCTTCGGCAGCGACTGGCCCATCTCCGACATCGGCAGCTACCTCGGCTTCGTGCAGCGGCTGGACGCGACGCCGGAGGAGAAGGAGGGCCTGTTGTGGCGGAACGCCGCGCGCGTGTTCCGCCTGGAGCTGGAGGGCGGCGGAGGAGCCACGCGTGGAGACGATGGGACTGTCTGAGCGCCGCGTGGTGGAGGTGGCGGACGAGCGCAGCCCGCTCGCGCGCCGCTCCATCTCGCTGATTCAAGAGGCCATCTGGGACGTGCACCCCACGGGCTTCCTCCTGCGCGAGTTGGAGGAGACGCGGCGGGGCGAGGCGCACGGTGGGGGATACCACCTGCTGGCGATGGTGGGAGAGGACGACGAGGAGCCGCTGGCCGCGGCGGCGGGCGTGTACCTGCAGGCGGTGAATGCCGGCTTCGTCTCGTACCTCGCGGTGCGGGAGGACTTGCGCGGCCAGGGGCTGGGACAGGCGATGCGGGAGCACCTGGTGGAGACGTTCCGCGCGCAGGCCCGGAGGGAAGGGGGCGCGGAGCTGGGGTACGTGGCGGGCGAGGTGGAGCGGGAGAGCGCGTGGCTGCGGAAGATGGTCCGCGAGGGCCGGGTGATGCCGCTCGACTTTCCGTACTTCCACCCGTGGATGGCGCGCCGCTCGGAGGGGTATTACGCGCTCTACCGCGAGCCCCTGGCGGACTCGCGGGCGGAGCTGCCGTCGGAGGAGGTGGCGAAGTTGGTGGAGGCCGTCTGGAGGCGCGCGTATCGCGTCCACGCGCCGCAGCAGCGCGACACGTGGCGGTACATGATGGAGACGCTGGAGGAGCGCAAGAGCGTGGGCGCGGACCCGGACTGCCTTGCCCCGCTCAGCTCGTAGTCAGCGCGTGGGTATCTCCCCACGAGATTTCCCACGCTGCCCACCGACGAGCCCATGCCCACCATGCCCGAAAGGGTGTCCTTCACAGACCTGTCGCCGTGACGCCAGGGGGCTGCCTTCCGCCTGAAAAGGCGGGGCATCGACCAATTGCAACACGTTCACACTGGCCCGGCACCCTGTCGGACCGGTCAGGGAACCTTGGTCCATTTCCCCCTCGAGGCATTCACAGGAGGCGTGTATGCGCCTGAAGCGCGGTTGGGCCGCCGTGTTGCTGCTTCCGCTATTTCTGCCTTGGACGAGCTGGGCGCAGGAGTCCGACACCACCATGGAAGGTGGAAAGGACGAGACGCTCATCCTCAAGCCGGGAGTCGATGCCTCGCTGGAACCGGCCGAAGACGGCCAGGCCGCGCCTGAGTCGTTCGCACCCGATTCATCAGGTCGTCGGTGGAAGTACCTGCTGCGGATGGAGGCGACGGCACTGACGCTGCTGCCACGGCGCGGCGTCGGTGAGGAGGAAGGCTTCCTCCAGGTGGAGCCGCAGGTTGTGGCGGACGGCGGCCCGAAGCTGGGATTCAACCTGGGGGCCTCGGTGCGGCTGCGGCTGTGGGGCGGCGGCGAGGGGGCGGGCCTGGTGCGGAAGGAGGACTGGGACACGCCGTCCGACTGGGGCCAGTGGCTGCGCTTCTTCCGGTTGGGGAATGAGTCGTCCCAGGTGGCGCTGTGGGGAGGCGCGCTGGACAGGTACAGCCTGCTGTCCGGGCACCTGGTGAGGCACTACTCCAATCGCCGGGTGGGGCGGGCGCCCGGGCGAGGGCGGAGCCTGGGGCGTCGTGGCTGGCGCAGGCGTAGACGCGGTGTCGCCGACGCTGGACTTGCGCGCGCGGCTGGAGGTGCGCAGGCAGCACGGAGGCTTCCGCCAGGGCTTCTTCGGCCCGGACTACGAATTGGCGCGTATCCAGGCGGCGGGCACCTCGGGCCAGCCATTGGCGGACGTCGCGTTCCGCGAGGGGTACTCGGCCTACGGCGAGCTGCTGCTGGGCTGGGACGCGGTGGGGTTGGGAGAGGTGGTGCAGCGGCACCTGCTCCTCACCCTGGGCCTGGAGTCCTTCACCTGGGGCCGGGTGGACGTGGACGGGCGCCTCGGGGTGCAGCTCTTCCAGCGCAGCATGGAAGTGGCCATGCACGGAATCGCGGTGGGGGCGCGTCAGCCCGGCACGCGCTACCTGGCGGCGGGCGAGGTGCGCTGGCGAGTCCTCGGCGGAGGGCTGTACGCGCTGGGCCAGGGCGGCACCTTGCTGCACCCCACGGCAGAAGGCTCGCTGCGCCCGAGTAGCTACTTCTCGGTGGGCATGGGGGTGGACAATGCGCGCTGAGGCTCGGCTGCTTCGTGGCGTGGGCGTGTGGCTGGCTGCCGCCGTCTTCGCGACAGGTTGCGTTTCGCCGCGCTCTCGAACCGGGAACGGCGCGACGCTCTCGTACGCCTCGGGCCTGTCCTCCTCGCAGGAGGCGAGGGCCACCGGCACCGCCAGCCCGACGCAAGCCTCCACCGGAATGGAGGACGAAGCGCCGTTGTACCGCCGCCTGCCCACGCAAGCACAGGGCACGGGCTGGGGGGAGATGGTGCCGCTACGGGCGCCTCATGCGACTGCCACCATGTGCGGTGAGGTGCCTTCTGGCTGGCCCCACCTGGATTCGGAAGAAGCGGTGCTGGCCCCCTTCCTCGGGTGTACCAGCCCCGCGGCCTTCGTGGCCCTGCAGCGCACGGTGGACATGCCGCGGCTGGTGGAGGCCCTCTCCGACTGGAATGCCGTCCGGCTGGGCGCCCTGGGCCCGATGGACGCGAAGGCCGCGGAAATCCTCACCCACAAGCGGGCGGCATTCCTCGTCAGCACCACCGAGAAGTACGGCCTCCCCCGGGCGGAAGTCTTTGCCCTCTTCATCCTCCACGCGTCCTTCGACGACGAGCTACGCCAGCTCCTGCGCCTGCTGAGGGACGACAAGCAACTGGGAGACACGTTGGGGCAGATGGCCGCTGTCCGTGAGGAACTGCGGCGGCGTGGGCTGGAGCTCTCCGAATACCCCGACCGAGCAGAGCGCGCGGCGGATGTGCTCCGAGGACTGGGGCGCGCGGGACGGGATGCACTCTCCAGCTCCTCGGTGAGCGACGGGGCCCGGTACCAGGACTTCACCGCGAAGCGAGAGCAGTTGCCGCCGCCCTACCAGTCCGCCCTCGACGAGGTGGAGCAGGCGCTGATGGAGCGGCACTACGCGCCTGGAAGCACGGCGCTTGGGGCCTTCGACCACCTGACGTTCGGCGTGCCGCTGGGTTTCTACCACCTCGTGGCCGGCGCAGGGCACGGAGCGCGCTCGCTGTACCAGGGCCGGTACGAGCAGGCCGCGCGGGAGTTGGCGCCGGCTGCGTTGGCGGTGGCGCTGTACGCCGGAGGCAAGGGGGCTCGGGCCCATGCGGAGTCCAGCGGCGCCGGACGAGGCGGGGGACTGCGCCTCGCGGCGCTTGATGCGGAATCGCTGAAGACCGTCGTGAAGCACTTGGAAGAGAGGCTCGGTGGTGATGCGGCTCGTGAGCTCATCGCGCTCATCCGAGGCGAACGTGCAGCCGGCTATTTCGTGGCGGCCGAGGGACTGGATGGCGCGATGGCCATTCATGAAGCCCGAGGCAATGTGCCGAAGGCGCAGGCCCTGCTGGCGGAGGCGTATCGCGAGCGCCCGACGGCCACGTCAGCGCGGGGTGGCACCGCGAAGCGAGGTATCCGCACGCACGCCCTGTTGCCAGAGTCCGCTGGACTCGCCCCCGAGGTGGCCGAGGCCAAATTCCAGCAGGTCGAGGCCGAGGTTGGCGGGCAGCGCTTGCCGACGGACGTGGCGCTCCTGAAGAAGCATCGCAAGGCGCTCCAGGCTGCTGCCCCTCCCGGAGCTGAAGCCCATCCGCTCTGGCCCGACTACGTCTCGTACCTGGAGAAGAGGACCGTTGAAATCGAGCAAGGTACGGCGGCCAGGGGCCCCTTGGAGTGGGCGGGCTACCAGGTCATGCGGACGCGGTACGCCCGGGGCCTCGCCTTCGAGCGACTCATGTTCTCCATCCTGGAGAAGGATGCGGCACGCCCGCGGGCCCAGCGCCAGTGGCTGACGGACTTCAACCAGCCTCGAGTCGTAGCGCACGTGGGTGTCGCCAAGGCGGACCTCCGCTTCGCGGACGCGCTCGTCATCGAGGAGCGCCCGCCTGCTGGTCAATCACCTCGCGTGGAGACGTTCAGCTTCAAAAGCCGGGACCTGAAGCTGTTGGATCCGGAGGCACTGGCGGCGCAGATCGTTGAGGACGCGCGCAACGCTCTGAAGTATTACGGTGAGACGTTGAATATCCGCAGGCCCGGACTCGGGCAGACGGCGCAAATCCAGAGGGTCCGTCTTGTCTATGAGGGAGGTAGCCTCAAGCCTACTGACGCTCGCGCCTTGAAGGATGCATTGGAGAACGTCAGAGACGAAGTCGAGGGAGTGGAGGTCCTGTTTCAATGAAGTCGCTGACGCTGCGGGATTTGGACAGCGAGGACAGCCTGAGGCTCTCCTTCGAGGGAGCTTTCGACCAGCACGGGATGCTAGAGCGTGAGCTGGCCCCCATTTTTCAGGCGCTCGAGGAGAATGCAGGCGACTGGATGCCGGATGTTGTCGAAGGCAAACGACAGCGCAAATACTCGCGTGAGGCCATTTGGAAATCACTAGATGAGAAGAGGCGCGATAAGAGCACGTCCATTGTGCTTCACCGCTCATCGTTCCCAGCGGTTTCCTTGAGGCTCTACGTTGGATTTGCCATACGTCGGCCGAGGCTGAGTGTCAGTCTCTATATCCAACCGCCCTTGTTCTTTGCGGAACTTCAGCGCAGCAGCATGTTTGTGGAGATGGTTCGCGCCTGGGCAATAAAGTACCCAACTCCCTATGCGATGGCGCACAGCATGGCTGACGATCAGCTTTCTGGCGCTCCCAATTTCGGTCGCGATGAGGAGACAGCGCAGAGAGACGGGTTCGACAAGATCTATGAAGTATATTGGCTCAACGTTTTCGACCCGAAACTAGTGGAGACCGTTGGCCGTGAGCGGATGCTGTCCACCCCCGCTCACCGGGTGGAGGAGCTCCCCAACGGCTCCGTTCTCCTGGTGCTGAGACCCACCGCAGCCGACTTCGCCAGTGATGAGGCACGCGTCGCCCAGGCTCGTGCGCATGTCCACCTTCGGCCGGACCTCGACTTCGACACTGTGTTGCGCACCCTGCGTGAGCGCAGCGCCGCGCTCGTTCCGGTGGAGCCCCGCTTCCACCCGGACGTGGCACCGCTCCTCTCGCGCATGCCGGACGAGTTCGCCATCAGCGAGCGGCAGCGGAAGATTGCTGAGCTCAACGCGTACCGGCCCCCCGAGCCTGAGGAGTGGCTTCCAACGGCCCTTCCAACCGACGTAGAGAGCCAGGAGCGCACCCGCGACTCCTACGACGGACTCGCGGAGAGCCTGGTCGCGGCGCTGCACACCTCGGTGGACTCCATCTCCGAGGCGACTCCGGAGTCACTGACCGACCTCGACTTCCACTTCTGGCGTGAGAACTTCCCTGAGAGGTACGAGCGGAAGCTCCTCGACGAGCATACGGCGCCGGCCGTGGGCGCCTACCTTGGCGACGTGCTGGTGCGCAGGCTGGGCGGACAGTGGATACCGCGCAAGAAGCAGGAGGAATCCCAGGTGCGCGTCGGCAACCGGGTCTGGCTGCCCTTCCTGCGTGCCCGCCGGTACATGGAGTCCCGTCAGTCGCTGCTTGATTACTCCCTCACGCAATTGTTCCGCGAGGCGGAGCGACACCGTTCATGAGTGAAGGCGTGGAAAGCTGTGAAGGAGATGATGCGATGCGCGACACAAGGCTTACGCGAGAGAGTGTGAGGAACCTTCCCAAGGGAGAGCTCGTGTGGAAGCTGATGGAGCCTGCCTGGGGGCACGAGCCGACGGCAGGAACCCGCGGGCAGCAAATGCTCGCGCTGACGACATTCTTCATTCGCGACGTGTGCAACGGCGGCCTGGACCAGGCCCTCTACAACTTCGAGCCGAGCTCCGTGGACTTCGTCTTGAAGAGCCTCGACGAATTGGGGGCGGCGGAGCACGCTGCTGCGGTGCGGGACGGAATGTATGCGCTTTTTGGTCCCAATCCCCCTGCCACCCTTGATGGGCGTCGGCGCGCCATTGACGGGCGCTCGGGTGGTTGGATGCGCAAGTACATGGACCCGCTGAGTGCGCGTCTCTACGACGAAGGGAAGCTGGAGCCCCACTTCCTCTGCTACGTCGAGGCGCATCCCTCCGAGTTCTTCATCGATTGAATTGGATGGGTCAGAAGGTGAGACGCTGAAGGAGCGCGAGCGCATCGGTGCGGACCCCGACCTCCTTCAGCCGTTCAGCTCCCGCTCACTTCGCGAGGCCAAGTCCCTTGTCGAGCTGCGGGTCTCGCAGCATCTGGTTGAACCAGCTCGGGTAGTAGAGGGCGTGCGGGCTCACCTCGTCGAGCCGCCGCATCTGCTCATCCGACAGGTTCACCTTCAGCGCGCCCAGGTTGTCCTCGAGCTGCGACAGCTTGCTCGCGCCCAGCAGCACGGTGCTCACGCCCGGCTTCTTCAAGAGCCACGCGAGCGCCACCTGCGCCACGGTGGAACGGGTCGACTCGGCAATCTCGCGCATGACTTCCACAACGCGGAAGCCCGCCTCCTTGTCGAAGGGCAGGAGGTCGAAGCCCGAGAGGCGGTTGTTGGGGTCCTTCAGGCTCTCCCGCGTGTACTTGCCGGAGAGGAACCCTCCCGCCAGCGGGCTCCAAATCATGGTGCCGATGCCCGCGCTCTGCACGAAGGGCAGCACCTCGTGCTCCAAATCGCGCCCCACCAGCGAGTAGTACATCTGCGCGGCGGTGAAGCGCGCCCAGCCGTACCGCTCCTGGATTCCCACCGCGCGAGCCGCCTGCCACGCGGACCAGTTGGAGAAGCCGACGTAGCGCACGCTGCCCCGGCGCACGAGCTGGTCCAGCGCCTCCAGCGTCTCCTCCATCGGCGTCAGCGGGTCGAAGCGGTGGACGATGTAGAGGTCGAGGTAGTCCGTGCCCAGCCGCTTCAGGCTCGCCTCCGCCGAGGACAGCACGTGGCGGCGCGACAGCCCCGTGTCGAGCAGCCCCTCACCGGTGCGCATGCCCACCTTCGTGGACAGCACCACGTCCTTGCGGCGGTTGCCGAGCAGCCGCCCCAGCATCTCCTCCGACTGGCCGCCCGCGTACGCGTCCGCCGTGTCGAAGAAGTTGATGCCCGCCTCCAGCGCGCGGTCCACCAGCGCGCGCGCCGCGTCCATATCCACCTTGTAGACGCTCGCGATGTTGCCCGAGCCGAACGTCATCACCCCGAAAGCCAGCCGGGACACCACCAGCCCCGAGTTGCCCAGTCGCGTGTATTCCATGGCGCTTCCTCCGTAGGTCCTGCGCGGGGACGGTGTGCCCCGCTCACGGGAAGAAGACTGCACCCGGGCCGCTTCAAAGAGAACACGCTGACTGCTACATGGGATTTGAAGGAGAACTTCAAGGTGCGCCTGGGACAGCTCAACGGGTTGATGGCCTTCCTCGCGGTGGCGGACAAGCGGGGGTTCTCCGCCGCGTCGCGCGCGCTGGGCGTGTCGCCCTCGGCGCTGAGTCAGGCGGTGCGCGGGCTGGAGGCGCGCATGGGTACGCCGCTGCTCGTGCGCACGACGCGCAGCGTGAATCTCACCGACGCGGGCCAGCGCCTGAGGGAGCGCGTGGGCCCCTCGCTGCACGAGGCCCTGGCCGCCGTGGAGGAGGTGCAGGGCGGAGTGGACCGCGTCACGGGCACGCTGCGGCTGACAGTGCCGCGCATCGCCGTGCCGCTCATCATCGAGCCCGTGGTGCCGGGACTGATGGCCCAGCATCCGGAGCTGTCCGTGGACATCTCCGTGAATGACCGCAACGTAGACGTCGTCGCGGACGGGTACGACGCGGGCGTGCGCCTGAGCGAGTCCGTCGAGAGAGACCTGGTCGCCGTGCGGGTGACGCCGCCGTTCCGCTTCATCATGGTGGGCTCGCCCGCGTACCTCGCGCGCAAGGGACGACCCCAGCGGCCGAAGGACCTGATGGAGCACGACTGCATCGGGTTCCGCATGCACTCCTCGGGGCAGCGCTACGCCTGGGAATTGGAGAAGGGCGGGCGCGAGTACCGCATGGCGGTGCGTGGGCCCTTCGTCACCGACGACGCGGCGCTGATGGTGTCCTCGGCGCGGTGGGGCGCGGGGCTGGCCTACGTCAACGAGCAGGCCGCGGCCTCGGACCTGAAGGCGGGCACGCTGGAGGAGGTGCTGCCCGACTACGCCCCGAGCGTCCCCGGCCTCTTCCTGTACTTTCCTGCCCGGGCGCAGCGGCTGCCCAAGCTCCGGGTGCTGGTGGATGCCATGACGGCCCGGCTCCCTCGCAAGCCGGGCAGGGGAGGTGGCGGGTAGGATGCCGTCTCCGGCCCGGAGGGCGGGCGGGCATGCGGTCGAAGTCTTCACCCGGCGCGCGCTTTCCCCGAGAATGCCGGCCGTGCCCAACCCCTCCCGAAGCCCCCACTCCCCCCCTGCCTCCTCCCGCTGGCTGGGAGCGCTCGCCCTGGCCGCGCTGCTTGCCCTCACGGGTTGCTCCGCCTTCTCGCGCGCGGTGAAGGAAGGCGACACCGCCAGCGAGCAGCAGAAGTGGGCGGAGGCCGAGGCCGCCTACCTGCGCGCGCTCGCCGCGGACCCCGAGGCGTCCGAGGTGAAGGTGAAGCTCGGCAAGGTCCGCACCGCCTGGAGCGACGTGGTGCTGGAGGAGGCCCGGGGCGTCCACTCCAGCGGTGACCTCGACGGCGCCATGAAGCGCCTGGTGCGCGCGCTGGAGCTGAATCCGGAGAACGGGCCCGCGCGCGAGCTGCTCGGCCAGACGCTGGACCAGCGCGTGGCGGTGGGCCAGGCGGCACTGAAGGAAGAGCGGCTCAAGGAGGCGCGCGCCGAGTTCGACGCCGTGCTCTCCGTCGCTCCGGACCACGCGGCGGCCAAGCGCGGCGTGGACGGCGTGCAGGTGGCGTGGGCCAGGCGTTGGTTCGGCACCGGTGAGAGCCTGGAGAAGGCGGGCAAGCTGGGCAACGCGCTGGTGGCCTACGTGCGCGCGGACCAGGAGCGCGTGGGCGCCACCGCCGCTCGCGAGCGGGCCGAGGCCGTGCGGCAGAAGCTGCGCGACGAGGTGGCCTTCCTCGTGGTGGCCGAGCCCGTGGAGGACCGCGCCGGAGCGCCGGACGTGGTGCAGCGCCTGGCCGCCGGCCGGCTCGCGGCCATGCTCCCCACGCAGCTTCCCCTGCGCGTGGTGACGGAGGCCCCCGCGGGCCGCGAGGGCGTGCGTCTCGACCTGGCCCTGGAGCGCGTGCTGCCGCTGAAGGTGGTGGAGGACTCGCAGCGCACGCAGCGCTACCTCGCCGGCAATCGCTCCGTGCCCAACCCGAAGCGCACCAGCTTCGAGGGCAAGCTGCTCCAGGCCGAGCGCACCCTGGAGGAGGTGGACCGCAAGCAGGACGCGGCCCTGCGCGAGTACCTGCGCATGCAGGCTGAATTGCTCACCGTGCGCGAGGGCGCGGAGCGCTGCCGCGAGCGCGAGCGCCGCGAGTGCCGCGAGGCCCTGCAGGACTGCGGCGAGGCGGCCCGCGAGCAGAACAAGAACGGAGAGCTTCCCAGCGAGTGCAACCCCGCCCGCTGCGCCAGCGGCGCGTGCGCGGCGGAGGAGCTGCTGCTCGTGGGGAAGGCCACCGCGGTGAAGGAGAAGGAGAAGGCGCTCGAGGCCGCGCTGGACAAGTCGGAGGCGCAGCGAATCGAGGTGCAGCGCAACCGTGACTCCGTCTTCCGCGAGCCCATCACCGTGGAGGAGCCCATGTACTCGGACTTCGTCTACGACGTGCAGCTCCACCGGCTCACCGTGACGGCCTCCGTCACCGCGGTGATGCGCGACCTGCTCAAGGAGCAGGGCGTGGTGGCGCCGCAGACGCAGGACTATGCGGTGGCGCACGAGGACGTGGCGCACAAGGGCTATGACCGCTACGGCGTGCTCGCGGACCCGGTGCAGCTGCGCAACGAGCTGGAGCTGCGCGTGGAGGTGGGCGACAAGGCCGTAGCCGACGTGGCCCGCCGGGTGAAGGAGCGCTTCGACAAGTACCGCGGCAAGCGCGTGGAGGACGCGCGCCGGGGCATGGTGCGCCCGGGCGCCGAGGACGTGGTGGAGACGGCCGTGCGGGCGCTGCTGCTCACGGCGGACGCGCCCCCGCAGGACATCCTCCAACCGCTCGGCCGCGCGCGTGGCCTCAACCGTCCCGAGGCCCTCATCGGCCTGTAGTGCATGGCGCCGCAGCCCCCGCCGCCCGTCGCTCGGGCGGCCGGGAGGGCGCGGCGGGTGTCCTTCGCAATCGCCAGGCGGTGCCTCCCGTAGCCCGGGGTGAAGGGACTTCCACCGGGGACACCGTCATGCGACTCGACTTCAACTACCTGCTTCACGAGAGCGACCTGGACCTCGCCGCGGCGCTGTTCGTCTTCGTCGCCTTCATCATCCTCACCCTGCTCGCCATCATCCCGACGTGACGGGATGGGCCGCTTCCAAGGTGACGGGAGGCAGGAGGACGTCCGCCTCATCACTCCTGCAATCCCGTTGTCCGAAGACAGGGCAGCCCATTTCCTACGTGTAAGTACGTAGAAACGGGCCACTTGGTGTTCAAAGCGTCAACGGTATTTACATTTCAGTGGAGGGTCATGGAGTACCCGTGCACCGCGTCATAAACCGGCTCGAATCGAAAACCCTGTGAGTTCGAGGACTTGGGCTCTGGCACGGGGGCTGCTGTAGGGCGGCGTCCCCCGTAGTCAGAAAGGCAGTCCATGACCCAGTCCAAGTTCGTCGGCGCCCTCGCGGGCCTGGCGTTGCTCGCCGGTTGCGGCGGCAACGATGGCAGCACGAACACCCAGACCCAGCCGGAGACCCTCGGCCAGGGCATGTCGTACGAGCAGTTCCTGTCCACCGTCTACCAGGAGCCGGAGTCCGGCATCTTCATCGTCGACGGTGACACGCCCATCTCCAACGAGAAGCTGCTTCGGGAGTTCTACGAGACGTACGTGAAGGGCGGCCAGCTCATCGTCCACACGTCGGGCGGCGTGGACGCGAAGTGGAACGACACGCAGAAGAAGAACATCACCTACTGCGTGAGCACGACGTTCGGCAGCAACTACAGCGCGGCCGTCACGGCGATGGCCAACGCGACGGCGGCCTGGGAGTCCGCGGCCAACGTGGACTTCGTCTACGTGAGCGCGCAGGACGCGAGCTGCACCGCGAGCAACGGCAACGTGGTGTTCGACGTGCGCCCGGTGAACTCGGGCGGGCAGTACCTGGCCCGCGCCTTCTTCCCGAATGACACGCGCGCCAACCGCAACGTGCTCATCGACAATGAGTCCTTCGGCAACGTCTCGCCCTGGACGCTGACGGGCATCCTCCGCCACGAGCTGGGTCACACGCTGGGCTTCCGCCACGAGCACACCCGCCCCGAGGCCGGTGCCACCGACTGCTTCGAGGACAACAACTGGCGCACGCTGACGACGTACGACTCCTCGTCCGTCATGCACTACCCCCAGTGCAACGGCACGCAGACCGGCGACCTGGTGCTCACCACGAAGGACATCCAGGGCGCCCAGTCGCTGTACGGCGCGCCGGGCACCACCAACCCGCCTCCGACGGGCAGCGGCACGCCGGTGACGGAGACGAAGTCCGGCAGCGTGTCCGCGAGCCAGAACGTGAACATCGGCTCCTTCAGCGTGGTGGCCGGCACCGAGTTCAAGGTGGTGATGACGGGCACGGGTGACCCGGACCTGTACGTGCAGTTCGGCGCGGCGCCCACGACGAGCAGCTACGCGTGCCGTCCGTTCCAGACGGGCGCCTCCGAGACGTGCACCCTGACGGTGCCCGCGGGCGCGACGTCCGCTTACGTCATGGTGCGCGGCTTCACCGCGGCTACCTACAACCTGACCATCAGCTACACGAAGCCCGGCACCAGCACCGGCACGGCGAAGACGGACACGAAGACCGGCACCGTGGCCTCGGGCAGTGTCACGACCCTCCCCGCGTACAGCGTGCTGGCGGGTACCACCTTCAAGGTGGTGATGACGGGCACGGGTGACCCGGACCTGTACGTGCAGTTCGGCTCGGCTCCCACGACGACGAGCTACGCGTGCCGCCCGTACCAGACGGGCGCCTCCGAGACGTGCACCCTGACGGTGCCCGCGGGACAGACGAGCGCCTACGTTCAGGTGCGTGGCTACTCGTCCGGTACGTACACGCTGAACATCAGCTACACCGCGCCGTAGCTCTCCGCTTCGACACGGTGTGAGTGACGGGCGGTCTCCCTGATTGGCGAGACCGCCCGTTGCCTCTTCAGTCCGCGCTGGCGCTCAGCTCGGGGCGCAGCGTGCGCAGCTCGTCCATGCGGCGGCGCCGGCCTCCGGCGATGGCCAGGTGCCAGCAGGCCGCGGCCGAGCCCACCACGAAGCAGCCGAGCCACAGCGTGTTGGCGCCGACGCGGCCCAGCAACTGTCCACCGATGGCCGGCGCGGCGCATGCGGCCAGTCCCCAGAGCATGTGGTACGCGCCCTGGTAGCTGCCGCGCAGCTCGGGCGGAGCGAGGTCCGCCACCACGGTGGGCGCCACCGGGGCCTGCGCGATTTCCCCCAGCGTCCACACCACCACGGCGAGGATGGCGAGGCTCACGTTGGCGGACAGCGTGTGCAGCCCGAAGCCGATGCCGGTGAGCACTCCGGCCAGTGCCAGCGCGTGGGCCCGGCGCATGCGGCCCACCCACCGGCCGATGAAGGGCTGCAGCACGACGATGAGGACGCCGTTGACGGAGAGCACCGTGCCGAACTGCGCCGGCGTCAGCCCCTTCTGTCCCAGGTCCAACGGCAGCGCCACCTGACACTGAAAGAAGATGAGGGCCACCGCGAAGATGGGCAGGCTGAAGGCGAGGAACACCGGGTCCCGGAAGGGCGCGAGCGGCGAGCCCAGCGCGGGGCGCGGCGGGGCGCCCGCCTCCGTGGACACCACGGTGGGGCGCGTCTCGGGCAGCAGCAGCCAGATGCAGCAGCCATAGACGAACGTGGTGATGGCGTCGGCGATGAAGAGCGTGAGGTAGCCGAAGCGCGTCATCAACCCCGCCAGCGGGAGGGCGATGGCGAAGCCCAGGTTCACCACCCAGTAGAGGAGGCTGTACGCGCGGGTGCGGTCCGCCGGCGGCACCACGTCCGCGACGGCGGCGGACACGGCGGGCCGGTACAGCTCTCCGAAGATGCCGAGTGTGAAGGCGGCCGCGGCAATCCAGAAGGGCTCGCGCGCGAAGCCGAGGAAGAGCATGCCGCATCCTCCGAGCCAGAGGCCTCCGGCGAGGGTGAGGCGGCGGCCGATGCGGTCCGCGAGCGTGCCGCCCAGCGGGCCCGCGAGCACCGTGCCCGCGCCGTGCAGCGAGACGATGAGGCCCGCCTGCGACACGGTGTAGCCGCGCTCGCGCGTGAGGTAGAGCGCGAGGAAGGGCACCACGAAGCTGCCGAGCCGGTTGACCAGCGTGCCCGTCCACAGCACCCAGTACGTGCGGGGCAGGCCTCCCGCGAGGGCTCTCACCGCTTGCCGAAGCGTGCCGCTCATGGACGCGCCTCCTTCCGGGACACTGGGAGGAGCGGGAGCGGGACGCGGCGCGGGAGGACTGGGGTCCATGACTGGGGCGGAGCATGGGCCAGCGGACCCGTTGCTCCAAGTCTCCGGGTGGGGTGGGCGCTACCCGGAATGTGACGGCACCGGAGCGGACTTCATGACACGCGGGCCGGACCCCATGACGGCTGCCCCTGTCTACTCGGGAAGTCCTGCTTCCCTGGCGGCTGGTTGGGGGTCCGGCCTTCATCCGCACGGTGCACGCCGCGCCTGCGATGGTGCGTCCCGGTGAGGCCTTTCCGTGCCAGCGCTCGGAGCGCATGGCGCACGGTGCGCGAGTGAGTGGCGCCGCTTCCCCCGATGCGGGGCCTCAGCCCTTGACGACGGGCAGGTCCGCCAGGGCCTGCGGGCGCTTGTCCGGGGTGCACATGTCGTTGTCCGCGGGGCGCTGGCCGAAGAAGAGCTTGTTGCCGTCCACCTTCACCACGTCATGGTCCGTGCTGCATTGGGCAATGGGCTTGAAGAAGAGGCAGGCGCCGGGGATGGCCTGCTCGGTGCCCACCGTCCACGCGCCCGTGCCGCAGCTGGACTGGGTGAAGGCGTCCGCGAGCGGCTGCACGTGCGCGGTGAGGAAGCGCTCGCCGAAGACGAAGTCGCCCTCGGTGGCGCCGGGGACCTTTTCGGAGTCGCGCTCCAGCGTGTAGGGGCCGACGACGCGCGCGGTGAAGAGCTTCGTCTGGCATTGCGCGTCGCCGAAGGCATCCAGGTCGAGCGTCCACTTCTCCTCGGTGAGCTGGAAGTGGCGCTGGATGTAGCTGTTGGTTCCGTCGCCGTTGGGAATGGCCTCGCAGGAGGCGCTGTCCCAGCGGCCGGCGAGGTCCCGCGGCTTCACGGCCGTATTCGCGCCACCGCACGCGGCGGCGGTGAGGGTGGCGAGGGCGACGGCAAGGCGGGTGGTGGCATTCATGGTGGTGCTCCCTTCGGGGCGTGGGCCGCTTCGCGCGGCTCGTGGTGGCGACATGAATGCTCCGGGGACAGGCATGCGGAAACGCTGGAGTTTGCCGGATGGGCCTGCAATCTTGCAGGGCGCCATGCCGGACTGGAATGACCTGCGGTACTTCCTGGCTGTGTTGCGAGAGGGGACGCTCGCGGCGGCGTCTCGCGCGTTGAAGGTGGATGCGACGACGGTGGGGCGGCGGCTCACGGTGCTCGAGGAGGAGTTGGGCACGCGGCTGTTCGACCGGACGCCGGGGCGCTTCGTGCTGACGGCGGCGGGGCAGGGCATCCGCGGCACGGTGGAGGAGATGGAGGCGTCGGTGCTCGCGGTGGAGCGCCGGGCGGGCGGCGAGGATGCTCGGCTGGAGGGCGTGGTGCGGGTGACGACGACGGAGGCGTTCGCCGTGAATCACCTGCTGCCGCGCTTCGGGCCGTTTCGCGAGCGGCATCCGGGCATCGAGGTGCAGTTCCTCACGGACCATGGCGCGCTGGATTTGGCCCGGCGCGAGGCGGACGTGGCGGTGCGGCTGACGCGGCCGAAGGAGGCGTCGCTGGTGGCTCGCAAGGTGGGGGAGATTGCGATTTCCCTCTACGCGTCGGAGGCATATCTCGCGCGGCGCGGGCTGCCGGACCCGGCGGTGGGCTTCGCGGGGCATGACGTCATCGGCTACGCGGACGCGGCGGCGAAGTGGCCGGAGGCGCGGTGGATGGGCGAGGCGGCCACGTCCGCGCGCGTGGTGGTGCGGTGCAATTCGTTGCTGTCGGTGGTGGCCGCGACGCAGGCCGGTGTGGGGCTGGGGTTGATGCCGTGCTTCTCCGGGGACACGTCGCCGGGGTTGCGCAGGTTGATGCCTCCGGTGGCGGCGCTGCGCCGGGACATCTGGCTGGTGGTGCATCCGGACTTGCAGCAGAACGCGCGTGTGCGGGCGGTGATGGATTTCTTCTCGGAGGTCATCCATCGCGAGCGGCCGTTGCTGGCGGGCGGTGGGGTGGTCTCGCCCTGGAGCGTGGGGGCGGTCGGTGACTCGGATGCCAAGGCTTCGGCGTCGAAGTCATCGGGCAGCACGCTCAGACATGGGAAGGTGGCGTCGCGCGCTCCGCAAGGGGCGTCGCGGCGAGGGAAGGCGCGGACGTCATGAGTGCGGTCATCGGGTTGCTGGGGATGTGCCTGCTGCTGGGCGTACTGGCGCGGCACAGCGGCAAGTTCGCTCCGGGCGCGGCGGGCGCGTTCAACACGTTCATCCTGTATGTGGCGCTGCCGGCGCTGGTGCTGCGGGTGATGCACCGGCTGGAGTTCGTGCCGGAGCTCATCGTGGCCGCGGTGGTGCCTTGGCTGTACTTCCTCGCGGCGGGTCCGTTCTTCCGGTTGCTGGGGCCCCGGCTGGGATTGTCGCGGCAGTCGGTGATGGCGCTGGTGCTGACGGCGGGGTTGGGCAACACGGCCTTCGTGGGTCTGCCCATGGCGGAGGCGCTGCTGGGGCAGGGCGGGCTCGCGGTGGCGGTGGTGGCGGACCAGCTCGGCTCGTTCATGGTGTTGTCCACGCTGGCGACGATTGCCGCGACACGCGCGAGCGCGGAGAAGGCGTTGCCGTTCAGCGTGCTCGCGCGGAAGGTGGCGACGTTTCCGCCGTTCCTCGCGCTGGTGGTGTCACTGGCGCTGCGGCCGTGGGGCTTCCCCATCTGGCTGGACACGGTGCTGGAGCGGCTGGGCTCGCTGCTCACGCCGCTCGCGCTGTTCTCGGTGGGGTTGCAGCTTCGTCTCACCGGCGTGAGTCACCGGATTCCGGCGCTGGTGCTGGGGCTCTCATACAAGTTGCTGCTGGTGCCGGGACTGGTGGCGCTGGGACTGCTGGCGATGCCGGGGCTGACGCCAGTGGTGGTGCAGGCCACGGTGCTTCAGTCCGCGATGGCGCCCATGGTGAGCGCGGCGATTCTCGCCGCTGAGCACGAGCTCGACCCGGAGCTCGCCGTGCTGATGGTCGGCGTGGGGATTCCGCTGTCCTTCGCCACGGCGCTGGGGTGGTTCTGGGTGGTGCACTGAAGGCGCTGAATCGCGCACCGCGCGACACTCCACCGTGACCTCACGGACAGCCCCCGTGCCCGTCCGCCTGCCCTGCTTCCGGGCACGCGGCCGGACCCCTGTCGTACCGGCACCGTCCCCCTATCTTTGCCGCATGGCTGAGCAACCACCGAAGGCCTCGGGAGCACCCGGGGGGGACCCGCGGCGGATGGAGGTCCGGCGCCCTGTCGCCGAGCTGGGCGCACGCACCTACGCCATCCAGTTACTCACCGATGCCGGCATTCCCTTCCTCGTCGGCGGCGCGTACGCGTTCGCCCACTACACCGGCATCTACCGCGACACCAAGGACCTCGACCTCTTCATCCGCAAGGCGGACGCCGACCGCGCCCTCGAGGTGCTCGCGCGCAACGACTGGCGCACCGAGAGCAACGTCCACGGCTGGCTCCACAAGGCCTTCTGGGACGACTTCCTCGTCGACATCATCTTCGCCTCCGGCAACGGCCTCACCGTCGTCGACGACGGCTGGTTCGAGCATGCCGTCTGCGCCCAGCTCCTCGGCTGCGCGTGCAAGGTGCCCCCGGCGGAGGAAATCTTCTGGAGCAAGGCCTTCGTCCTCGAGCGCGAGCGCTTCGACGGCCACGAACTCACGCACCTCCTGGTGAAGGCCGGTGCGAGCTTCGACTGGCCGCGCCTCCTCAAGCGCTTCGACAGGTACTGGGAGGTGCTCCTCTCGCACCTCATGCTCTTCCGCTTCGCCTACCCCGGAGACCGGGCCATCGTCCCCGAGTGGCTGATGCAGGAGCTGCTCTCCCGCGCCAGCGGCTCGGTGCAGGAGGGCGACTGGGAGCGGAAGCTCTGCCGCGGCCGGCTGCTGTCCCACGTCCAATACGAGGTGGACCTCGCCGAGTGGGGCTATGAGGACGGCCGCGCCTGGGACGAGAAGGACCGCGAGCGCGGCGACGAGCTCCTCGCCACCGGGCATGCGAGCAGCATCCACGGTCCCCACTGAGGGGACCGCGCCTGGATGCAGCCCACACGCTGGAAGGAGGGAGGGCCTCTTCGCGAGGCCCCGAAGCGGCGGGTGGCGGGGCGGAATGAGCGCCTCCATGCCACCCGGAAGAAAGGTCTGACGCTACGCCTGCGCCGTCGTGGCGAAGGACAGCTCCACGCCGTTGTCGCGCACGCGCATGTGCGGCTTGGACAGCCAGTGACACTGCGGGCAGTAGCTGTGCGCGCCCGCCTGTGAGGCGCGCACAGTCACTTCGCCGCCGCAGAGCACGCAGCCGTCGGGAAGGACGAACTCGGCGAACCGGTCGCCGTTGCTGCTTTCGAAGTGAGTCATGCCTCTGAGTTAACGCAGGATTTGCGAGGCACAAGGTGGCCTGGGGGTGTACCCCGGTACGTACACCCGCGCACGCTTCGCACGGCGCCTCTGGAGAGCAGGCGGCCAGCCGGGCCCTCCTGCAATCCTTACCGCCCACACAGGTAGTGACGACTTCCCGACACCGCAACCTGGAGTCCTCACGGCGCGCGGCTGGCACGGAGATTTCAAGGCGCCGGGGGAACGGTTGGCGAGGGGGACGGTATGGGCGAGGTGGAGGTGGCACACGTGGAGCTCCTCCACGAACGGAGGGGTTGGGGTGTGGAGGTGCGCACGCGTGACGGTGCCGTCCGGCGCTACCGCTACGGTAGCGAGGCCCAGGCCCGGTACTTCGCGGCCGTCTTCTCCCTGGGGCCCCGGGTGCTCCCTCCGGTGACGTCCGTGCGGCGCAGGCGCACCCGGCGGGCGGCCTGAAGGGCCCCTGGCCGAGGCTTTCCCTCTACCCATGCGGGCTCGTTTCGGAGAGGCTTTCGCGTCATGAGCGACGCACCCAAGCCCTTCCTTCACCGTCCCAACCGTCAGCACATCACCAAGGAGCCGGACCCCGCGGGCCGCTGGTCCAAGCTGTTCCCGGACATGATTGGCTACAGCAGCCAGGGCGGCGGCAAGGTGCCGGCGGACTTCGGCTGGAACACCAACCCCAAGCAGGACCAGGAGGAGCTGACGCCGGAGACGCTCGCCGCCCGCTACAACGAGCTGCGCGTCACCCCGCCGAAGCCCGTGGCTCCCGCGCTGCCCGCGCCGGCCGCCGACGCCGCGAACAAGTAGTCCCGCGCCTCAGCTGAACGGCAGGGCCGCGAGCCGCTCCCGGAAGCGCGCGAGCAAATCCCGCGTCCCTGCCTCGTCCAGTCCCTCGCTGGTCTCCTGGCGCGCCTTGCGCAGGAAGGCGTCGAAGGCCGCCACGCGACCCTGGAGCGCGCCCGCCGCGTCCACCGCGTCCGCAATCACCCGCGCGGCGCCCGGCGAGCCGAGCGCCAGGTGCATCTCCACCTGCTCCAGCTTCATGCCGCACGCCGCCCACACCGCGCGGTCGTGCACGATGAGCCACGTGCGCGTCACCTCCTCCATGTGCCCGTCCAGGGCCACGAGGAAGCGCTCCACCAGCGCGGGGAGTGCGTCCACGTCCAGCTCCGGCTTCGTGGCCGTCTCCAGCAGGCGCGCGCGCAGCTCCAGCACCTCGCGCTTCTGCGGCGTGCGCAGCGCCACCGACGCGGGCAGCGAGACGAAGGCGGACAGGCTCTCCGCCAGTTGCTTCGCCAGCGCGGGGCGCGCGCGGGCCTCCGCCTTCGCCGCGCGCTCCAGCCGTCCCTGCAGGGAGCGCCGCAGGTCCGCCGCCGCCGCGCGCAGGGCGGCCCGCGCGGCCACCTGGTGCACGTAGCCCGGCACCACGTCCTCGCGGCGCACGTCCTCGAAGGCGGACGCGGTGAGGTAGACGAGGTCGCCCACGCGCACGCTGAAGTCGGCGCGGAAGGCCTGAAGCTCCGCCATCAGCGTCCAGCGGTCGCTCACCACCTCGGGCCGGCGCATCTGCAGGCCCAGCTCACCCACGCGCTTCGCGAGGTGTGCGGCAATCGCGTGCAGCACCGCCTCCACCTCCTGCGCCAGCCGCTCGTCCGAGCTGGCGGGCGGAGGGGCCCAGCCCTCGTCCTGGCCGGCGGGTCGCGCGGGCGGGGGGAACTCCTTGTGGATGGCGGCGACGAGCTGGTTGACGCCCACCAGCGTGTCGCCGATGGCGGGCGCCATCGTCTCCCACAGCGCGAGGTCCGCGCCGCCGTCCGGCTCCACGGAGGTGGGCTCGTACTTCGCGATGTTCAGGTGCCCCAGCCGGTCGATGGCCACGGCGGCCGCGCGGTGCACGCGCTCCAGCCGGTCCGCGAGGTGACGGTCGGTGAGGGACTCCAGCAGCGCCTCCAGCCGCGAGGGCAGGGCGTCCTGGGGAGGGCGGGACTTCGGCGTCGGCGCGGGCATGGGCGGGGTGGGGTGAAGCGGGCAGGGAGGCACCCTAGCGCACCGTCACGGGAGCGTGAAAAGAGGGGCTCGGCAGAGCGTGTCCTTCCCGGCATAGAGTGCGGGTCAGGGGAGGATGCATGACGCAACGTTTCCGACGCTGGCTCCCGCTGCTCATCGGAGGGCTGGCCGGCCTGCTCGTGGGGGGCTTCCTGATACCGCTCTCGTTCGAGGTCTGCCTGACCTCGTACTTCCTTCGCGGCGTGCCCATGCGGCAGTGCCCGGATGGCGAGATGCGGCAGACGGTGCGCCTGGAGGCGAGCGGGCTGTCACGCGGGGCCACGGGCTCCGTGTCCGTCTGGACTCAGGCGCATGCGCCGGACCCCCGGTACACCGGCAGCATGATGGAGGCGCCGGTGCAGCGCGGCTCCGCGGAGTTGTTCCTCGTGGACGCGGACGGGAAGGAGACGGCGCTGTCGCCCGACAAGGAGCACGGCTGGCAGCGCGTGGACCACGGCCCGCTGATGGCGCGCGTGACGCTGCCGCAGGTGCCGGACGGCGACTACCGGCTGCGCGCCCGCGTCACCACTCCGCTGGGCACGGACCAGGTGGACGCGGCGCTACCTTTATATGTCCCCGCGCGCGTGCACGTGCTGACGGACCGGCCGTTGTACGAGCCCGGCAACGAGGTGCGCTTCCGCGCGGTGGCGCTGAGCGCGAAGGACCTGGCGCCACTGGACGGCCGGCCCGGGACGTGGACGGTGACGGAGCCGTCCGGCGAGGTGGTGCTGGAGGAGCGCGCGCCCGCGGGGCCGTGGGGCGTGGTGGCCGGTGGATTCCCGCTCGACAGGGGCGCCGCCACGGGGACGTGGACGGTGAGCTGGGTGAGCAACGGCGTGACGTCCTCCGCGCAGTTCAAGGTGGAGCCCTTCACCCTGCCGCGCTTCCGCGTGGAGGCGGCGAGCCCCCGGCCCTTCTGGCGCGCGGGCGACACGCCCGAGGTGGAGGGACGGGTGGTGTACGCCTCGGGCGCGCCGGTGGCGGACGCCGAGGTGGAGCTGGACTGGAACGTGTCCGGTGACTGGCCGCCGCCGGTGGACTGGCTCGACGGTGGACTGCCGGAGCGCGCGCGCACGGACGCTGCGGGGCGCTTCCGCGTGGTGCTGCCGCGCGTGCCCGCGGACCTGCGCGGCGACGCGCGGCTGAGCGCGAGCGTGAAGGCGAAGGACGCGGCGGGAGACCGGGTGGAGAGCTCGGTGTCGCTGCTGCTGGCCGAGGACGCGCTCGCCGTGTCCGCGGTGACGGAGCTGGAGGACGGGCTGGTGGCGGGCTTCAGCAACCGCGTCTACGTGCGCGCCACCACCGCGGATGGCCGCGTGCTGCCCGGCGCGGAGCTGACGTTGAAGCGCACCTGGGACTCGCGCGACGAGGGCGTGCGCGCGGTGACGGACGAGGACGGCGTGGCCGCCTTCCAGCTGGACCCGGGCCCGCCCGTCAACGTGGTGGTGCCGCCCATGCCGGTGCGCCGGCCGCCTCCGCCCCCCTCGGTGGAGCTGAGCGGCCTGAAGGATTTGCTCAACGAGAATGGCGAGGCCGCGCTGAAGGACCAGCTCGCGGTGGAGGGCTGGCTGCCATCTCTCTTCCCGTGCGCGCGCTTCGTGGAGCCGGATGACGGAGACACCGACGTGACGCTGGGCATGCGCGTGGGCGCGGGCGGCGCGGTGGCGGACGTGGTGGGCGAGGAGGGGCCGCTGGTGTCGTGCCTGGCCACGGCGCTGCGCTCGCGTGCGCTGCCTTCCGGGCGGGAGCGCATGCTGGCGGTGCATCTCACCGTGAGGGATGCGGGCCTGCCCCGGCTGGAGGTGGAGCTGGAGGAGGCCTTCGGCGAGGGCTCGCGGCTGGAGGGCGTGCTGGCCATGGCGGCGCGGGATGCTCGCGCGTGCCTGCCTCGTGGGCTCGCGGAGGAGGCACCGCTGCCCGTCGCGCTGAGCTGGCGGCTGTCGAGGACGGGGCTGGAGGTGTCGGCCTCGTGGGTGTCGTTGCCGAAGCAGGAGGGCGCGTTGCCGGCCTCGGTGGTGCCGTGCATCCAGCAGCGCTTCGCGGGGCTGCGGCTGCCCGCGACGGAGGCGCAGGCTCCCAGGATGGAGGCCCTGGGCGTGGCGCGCCTCACCGCGTACCCGGCGGGCGTCGAGGGCGAGGACGGGCCGGCCATGGCCACCGTCTTCCCGGGCTACGAGCTGAGCGTGAGCGCGAAGGTGGACGGGAAGGACGCGGGCGCGACGAAGCTGGTGCTCCGCCCGGGGCAGCTTCCCAACACGCGCCTGCGCGCCACGCCGGTGCAGGCGCGCGCGGGAGACGAGGTGCGCATCGACCTGATGCGCGGCCCCAACTACGTGGGCCAGCTGCCGGAGAAGCTGGTGCTCCAGGCCGGCGCGACGGAGCTGGAGTCGAAGGTGGACAAGGCCACGCGCTCGGTGCGCTTCAAGCTGCCGGCGGACTTCGAGGGCTGGGCCGAGGCGCACTGGGAGGGTTCGGTGACGCGCGTGTACGTGCCGCCGCGCGCGCAGCTCTCCGTGGAGGTGTCGCCGGAGAAGCCGGTGTACGCGCCGGGCGAGGTGGCCCGACTCCAGCTGCGCACGAAGGTGGACGGCCAGGACGGCCCGGCGGCGGTGGGCCTCTTCGGCGTGGACGAGACGCTGGGGCAGCTCGCGCCGCTGCCGGGCGCGGAGGCGATGGGCGGGGTGCGCGCGTCGCCCTCGGTGGCGTCACCGGCCTTCGGTGTGCTGGACGGGCAGGCGCTGGCCATGGGGCGCATCCGCGGCTCCAACGCGGCGGCGGCGGCGCTGCTGCGCGTGAGCGCGGTGCCCCAGCGCGAGGGCGGAGAGCCGTCGCTGTCGGTGAGTGCGGTGTCGCCCTTCGACCCGTCCGCCGAGCTGACGGACCCCTTCTACACGGTGCTCGCGGAGCTGCATGCGCGGGTGCGGGCGTGGGAGGAGAAGGCGCCCGGGGGCGAGACGCTGGACCCGGAGGACCTCGCGAAGCTGTGGGACGGTGCGCTGACGGTGTGTGAGCAGCGCGGCGAGAAGGTGACGGATGCCTTCGGGCGCCGGCTGCGGCTGTCGCGGCTGCCGCAAGACCTGCTCTCCCTCACCGACCCGAGGGCGGTGGTGACGAGCGGGACGCGGCTGCCGGAGGACGTGGAGAACTGGAACGCGTGGGTCGCCCGGGAGGCGCCATGAAGCGCACGTTGAAGATGGGGGTGCTCGGCCTGGTGCTGGGAGCCGTGCTGGCGTTCCTGCTGGTCATGGTGTTCAGCTCGACGTCCCGCCAGTTGGCGCCCGAGGCGGACCTCATGGTGGTGCGCGTCAAGCAGGAGGAGCTCGGCGCCGAGGGAGGTGCTCCGGTCATGGCCGCCGCCCCGGCTCCTTCCTCGCGGTCCGCGCCGGAGGCCGAATACGACGCCGCGGCGCCCATCGTCGAGAGATTCGCCGAACCGATGATGAAGAAGGGCGCCGTGCGCGGGGCCATGGGCCTGGAGGAGAAGGTGCCGGAGTCGGAGCCGGAGTCCGCGCCGAGCCGCGCGTGGTTCCCGGAGACGTTCCTCTTCGAGCCGCTGGTGGTGACGGACGCCTCGGGCGCGGCGACGGTGCCGGTGCGCGTGCCGGACCGCCTCACGAACTGGCGGGTGCTGGCGCTGGCGCACTCGCGCTCCGGCGCGCAGTCCGGCGCGGTGACGTCCTTCTCCGGCACGCTGCCCACGTACGTGGACCCGGTGCTGCCGCCCTTCCTCCGCGCGGGAGACGCGGTGCGGCTGCCCGTGCAGGTGGTGAACACGACGGACGCCGCCGTGGACGCGCCGCTGAAGGTGGAGGCGCAGGGCGCGACGGTGGAGGGCGGCAGCCGCTCCGTGCGCGTGCCGGCGCGCGGCAGCGTGGTGGAGTACGTCACGGTGCGCGTGGCCGGGCCGGGCCCCGTGGCCCTGCGCGCGACGCTGGGCAGCGCGGACGCGGTGGTGCGCGACTTCGACGTGTGGCCCACCGGGAGGCCCGTGCTGCTCCAGCGCGGCGGCACGCTGGCGGCGCCTCGCTCCGTGAAGCTGGAAGGGCCCGCGGACGCTCAGGCCGGCAGCGAGCGCGTGCGGCTGCTCGTGTACCCCGGCGCGCTGGGCGTGCTGCGCTCGGAGCTGGCCTCGGCGGGCGCGCGCGAGGGCGCGGCGGACGTGGCCTACACGCTGATGCTCGTCGGCCGCTCGCCGGAGTTGTTGGCCGCGCTCGGCGAGACGCAGTCGGCGGAGTCGCTGAAGACGTTCACCTCGGGCACGGCGAAGCGCCTGGCCACGCCCGCGCAGCCGGAGACGGGCGTGGTGGACGTGGAGGCCGCGCGCAAGGTGCTGGCGCAGGCCACGCAGCGCGCGCTGCGCGAGGGCCGTGCGCCGGACGTGGCCACGGCGGCGCTGCTGGTGGAGGGCGCGCTGGCGCATCCGAACAACCCGGTGCTCTCCCGCCTGGGCGAGCGGCTGGCCGCGCAGGTGGCGGCGGCGCAGCTCCCGGACGGCACCTGCCAGGGTGGCCAGGGCTGGACGCTGCAGCGGCTGCTGGTGGCCACCGCGGACTGCACGCGCGCGGTGAATGCGGCGGCGGGGACTCCGGAGGGCAAGCGCCGCGCGGCCCTCTTCACCGCGAAGGCCACGGGCGCGCTGGAGCGCAACCGCGCGCACGTGAAGGACGGCTACACGGCGGCGGCGCTGCTGGCGAGCGGCGCGGTGACGGGCTCGTTGAAGGATGACCTGCGCACCCAGGTGCGCGACGCGGTGAAGAAGCGCGATGACGGCAGCGCGTACCTGCCGGTGGAGCCGGGCGTGGTGGACGGCAGTGGCCAGACGCCCTCGGAGGCGGAGACCACCGCGCTGGCGGTGCTGGCGCTGGAGGGCGACGCGAAGGCGCCGCTGGCGGACCTCGGCGCTTCGCTGCTCTCCACCTACGCGCCGTCCCTGGGTTGGGGCGGCGGGCGCGCCAACCGGCTGGCGCTGCGCGCGGTGGTGACTCTCTTCCGCGAGCCGCTGCCCGCGCAGGTGCGCGTGGTGCTGGAGCGCGACGGTCAGCCCATCACCCAGGGCACCTACGACGCGAAGGCGCTGCGCGAGGTGCTGGCGCTGGAGGCCCCGGCGCCGGGCTCGGGCGGCGCGCACGCGTGGACGGTGCGCGCGGAGCCCGCGGTGCCAGGGCTGGGCTTCTCGCTGACGCTGGCCGCCGCGGTGCCATGGAAGCCCGAGTCGCAGGGCGGCCTGGAGCTGGTGGTGAAGGGACCCGCGGAAGCGAAGGTGGGGCAACCGGCGGACGTGGTGGTGGAGGCGGCCACTCCGTCCGGCCTCGCGCTGGAGCTGCGCCACGGGCTGCCCGCCGGTGTGCAGGTGGACCCGGCCAGCCTCGACGCGCTCGTGGCGGAGGGCCGGGTGTCGTCGTGGGACGCGGAGGACGGCGCGGTGACGCTGAAGCTGCCGCCCAGGAGTGCGGGCGAGCCCTTCCAGGCTCGCTTCCGTGTCATCCCCACGCTGGCGGGCACGTTGCAGGGCGGAGCCTCGTCGCTGAAGGTGGTGTCGAGGCCGGACCTCGTGTCCTACGTACCTCCCACTATATGGGCGGTGCGCTGAGCGACCCACCCCTGCCCCCGAGGGCACTCCCGTGGACAGAGCGCTCGCGAAAGTGTCCGATCAGCGCCGTCGGTATACGGCCTACCCGTGATTCCACTCCTGGGATGCGGCACATTTTCGTGAGCGTCACGAGGTCGGCCTGCCTCGTGAATGGCTTCTCGTCGCGGGTGACACCATGGAGCTCGACGGCGCTGAGAGAGACGAGCTGCTGCGGGTGCTGAGCAGCGCCTTCCCGTCGTTGGAGGAGCTGCGCCGCATGGTGGAAGCCGCGCGGCGAGAGGGACTGGATTCGCTCTTGTCGTCGGGCAGCGCACGCGAGCGCATCTTCGAGCTCATCCACCGCGCGGAGTCGGAAGGTTGGACGCGCGAGCTGGTGGCGGGCGCGTACGAGGCGCACCCCCGCCACAGGCGGCTGTTCCGCTTCGTACAGGCGTACCTCGCGTCCGTGGAGCGGAGCATTCCGCGCGTCAGCCTGGAGCGCCTCTTCGGCCCCGGGCGCGAGGGCGGCGCGCCGGAGGCATGGCGGCGGCGGTTGGCGGCCATCGAAAGGCGCGTGTGCCGCGTGGAGCCGCAGGTGGGCGCGGCGCTGGGCACGGGCTTCCTCGTGGCGCCCAACGTCGTCCTCACCAACTTCCACGTCATCGAGAACAAGCTGCTGGAGTCGCTGCGCGTGCGCTTCGACCACAAGGTGCTGCCGGGCCGCACGCTGCTCCAGCCGGGCACGGTGTACCGGGTGACGAAGTGCCTCGCGTACAGCCGCTACAGCCCCGCGGACCTCATGCATCCGCGACCACGCGAGGCGCGCGTGGACGAATTGGACTACGCCTTCCTCCAGGTGGAGGGCGCCCCCGGCGACGCGCAGGTGGACGGCGAGAGCCGCGGCTGGCTGGAGCTGCCCCACACACGCGACCCCTTCCTGCCCGGCAGCCTCGTGCTCATCGTCCAGCACCCGGAGGGCCGGCCGATGAGCGTGGCCGTGGACGAGTTCCTCGGCGTCAACCCGTCGCGCACGCGCGTGGCGTACCGGCCCTGCACCGGGCCGGGCTCCTCCGGCGCGCCGTGCTTCACGCGAGACCTACGGCTGGCCGCGCTGCACCACAGCGGCGGGCCGCGCATGCCGTCCTCGCTGGGGCACAACGAGGGCATCCCCATCGACACCATCCGCGACAACCTCTCGACGGAGATGCGCGACGTGCTCGGGTGGCAGTGAGGGGCTGAAGTCGTCCGGGCGCGAACTGGAGCCGTGGGGCGTGCCTGTTATCGTCGTTGAATGGAACTTGCTCCCCGCCGTTCCTCCGTCCTCCACCGTGGCGTGGGCGTCGCGCGCCTCGTCCTCATCGTGCTGTTCGTCACCGCGCCGTGGGTATCCGCCCGGGCTCAGTCGGCCCGGCTGCGCGTGGCCGGCGCCAACGCCAGCAACGAGGTGAAGCTGCGCATGCCGTCGGACGACTTCCGCCACGTGCTGCGTGTGGACCTCCTGTCCGTCGCGGGGCCGGACGGCGCCGTGGACGAGGACGTGCCCGGCGGTGTGACGGTGCTGGTGGATCCGCTCCAGTCGCAGGACGGCGTGCAGGTGCCGCTGACGGCCACGGTGCGCGGAGTGGCGGAGGGTGTCACCACCGCGAACCTCTCCGCGCGCCAGCCCCTCTACGTCGACCTGGCCGGGAAGCTGCCCGCGGTGGGCGACTACACGGGCCAGGTGGTGCTCATCCACGCCGGAGGCCGCGAGACGACGGCGCTCACCGTCACCCGCGTGCAGGCGGCGCCCACCGTGCAGTTCGTGGCGGCGTCCCCGGCGGTGGCCTCGTCGGGCTGGGGTTGGGGCTCGGTGGACGCCACGGTGCGGCTGCCCTTCAAGGAGACAGCGGGTGTGGCCGGCCGCATCTCCGCGCCCCGGCTGCTCCAGCTCCAGCGCAAGGCGCCGGACCTGGGGCAGTCCCTGATTCAGCCCGGCTTCCAGGGCGCGGACTTCGCGGTGGAGGGCACGCTGGCGGACGGCGGCGTGCGGGACCTGGCCTCGCTGCCGGAAGGCATCCTCGTGGACGCGCACGACAGCGGCGCGCTGGTGCTGACGCTGCGCGGCCTGGACGGCCCGGGCGAGTACACCGGCACCGTGCGCATCGCCGTGCCCGCGGGCGTGCCCGTGGAGCAGCCCTTCACCGTCTGGGTGCGCTCGCCGTGGACGTGGGGCGCGCTGCTCATCGCGCTGGGCGCGCTCTCGTCGTACGCGGTGCGGCTGTACACGCAGCGCATCCGTCCCCGGGCGCAGCGGCTGCAACGCGCGCTGGCGCTGCGCCGCCGTCTCCAGTCGCTCATCTCCGGGCAGGACAAGGACGCGCAGGAGGTGGGCCGCGCGGTGCGGGCCCAGGTGGACACGCTGGTGTCGGAGATTCGCAAGCCGGTGCGCGGCATCCGCGTGGGCGACGCGGAGCTGGCGGCGATGGAGCCCCGGCTGCGCCTCTACGAGGTGTGGTGCGACGCGGGCAAGAAGCTGCACGCGCTGCCGGAGGAGGTCCGTCCCCCGCAGGCGAGCAAGCTGCTCTCCGACGTGGAGGAGGCGCTGCGAAACGCCGAGGCGTCCACCGAGCAGCTCGACGCGCAGCTCAAGGCGCTGCGGGAGCTGGACGTGGTGGGGCTCGCGCGCGCGGGGCTGGAGGCGCGCCTGCAGGACATCGAGAAGCAGGCGCGCGCCCTGGCGAAGCAGCGTGGCGAGGCGGACGCCCTGGGGTTGCGGCTCACGTATGAGCTGCTGCCGTTGCTGCAGACGGTGCGCGACGGGCTCACCCGCTCGGACCTGGGGACGGCGCGCAAGCAGCTCGAGCTGGCCCGCCGCTCGTTCTTCGACATCCTCTGCGAGGAGCTGTCCAAGGCGGTGGCGGCCACGACTCCGCCGGGCGGCTTCACCGACGACGAGTGGCGGGAGCTGACGACGGACGTGAAGGAGCGGCTGCGGCAGGCGCGCGCCCGCGCCGACACCAGCGTGGACGAGGCCTTCCGCCTGTACCAGACGGCCCACGCCGTCTACGTGCGCCGGCTCATCCAGGAGCTGCACGGCGCGGTGGAGCAGGCGCGCGAGCACGCCACCACGGACGCGCAGCGGGAGACGCTGGATGGCGTGAGCGCGAAGCTGGGCGAGGCGCACAAGGCGCTCGCGGCGGAGGCGCCGCACGAGGCCGCGCTGCGCTACGACGAGGCGCGCGTCGCCTTCGCGGCCTACCAGCGTCCCTTCCGTGTCGCGAGCGCCGTGCTGGATTCACTGTCGGATGAAGGAGCCGGGGCCGTCCCGGCCGTGAGCCCCGGTGCTCCCACGGGAGGCAGCATCCCCTCGCTCCCGGAGGCCCCGGCCGGCCTGCCCGCGCTGGGCGACTTCGAGGGCATCCCCCTGCCATCCCCGCGCCACATGTGGATGGTGGAGTTGGGTCTGCTGCTGCTGCTCACCGGCGTGGCGGTGGCGCTGGGGCTCCAGTTGCTCAACGTCTTCTCGCCCACGTGGGGTGGCTTCGGCGCGGGCATGACGGCGTTCCTCTGGGGCTTCGGCCTGCACCAGGTGGGCAACGCCACCTTCGAGGGGCTCGCCGGGCTGCTCACGCGGGTGGAGAAGCAGGGCGCTTCGGGCTCCTGAGCCGGCGAGTGTCCGGGCGGAGGCTCGGCTCCCCGCGTCACATCCTCCCGGCGCCCACTCCAGTCCCATGGACACGGACTGGAGGACCGCCATGAGCGACGTTTCAATCATCCTCATCGGAGCACTGGGCAGCGCGCTCCAGGAACTGCTGCACTGGTATGGCCTGCGCGAGCACCTGTCCACGCCGCGCTACAAACAGCTCATCAAGTCCGTGGGCTACTGGGTCATCACCGGCCTGATGATTCTCGGCTCCGGCGTGGCCGTCTGGGCGTGGTTCGGCGGAGATGGTGATTTGCCCGCGCGCCAGTACCTCATCGTCGGCGCCGCCCTGCCGCTGCTCCTCAAGAAGGCGGTGGAGGCCGTCACGGGAGAGAAGACCCCCGCCGACACGCGCAGCGCCTCGGCCGGCCCGAAGCTCAGCGACTATTTCCGCAGCGGCGGCCGGGAAGAGCGCCTGGCCTGAGCGGGCACGGCGCGCTCACGGCGCGTCCGACGCCACCTCCACCGTCACCGGCATGCCGCGTTTGTGAGGGTAGGGCAGCGTGCCCATCGCCTCCTCGATGCAGTGCCCGGCCACGGTGCCCGCCAGCGGGCCTGCCACCTTCGCCTCGGCGCGGCCCTGGCCGTCCAGCGTGAGCCGTACCGGCACGCGCTCGGCCGCGTCGTCGCGCAGGCAGGACACGGCGCGCACCTGCCCCTCGCGAGCCACCTCCGTCACCTCCGCGACGAAGGACTCGCGGCTCTTCGCCACGCGTGTGAGCACCGAGGCCAGGATGAGCAGCAGGAAGCCGCCGCAGAACACCAACATCCGCGAGTGCGGCACGAAGCGAGTCCCGCCTCTCGGAGCGGGCGTCTTGTCCTCCGGCGCCTGCTCGGACGCGGGAGGCAGTGCCTCCAGCGCGGCGGCCGCGGCGACGCGATTGCGCAGCTCCGCCAGCGTCGGCACCCGCGAGCGCGCGGCAATCCGCTCCGCGTCGAACAGCGCGCGGAGGAAGGCCGCCACCTCCTCGCGCGCGTCGACCGTCGTCATCGTGGTGCGCAGCGCCTCCACCGCGCGGGCGACCTCCGCCGCCGTCGCGTAGCGGTCCTCGGCCTTCGGCGCCATGGCGCGCATCACCACCGCGTCCACCATGGGCGAAAGCTCGGGCCGGTGCTTGCTCGGCGGCGGCGCGTCTCCAACCATCGCCGCCTTCAGCGAGTCGTAGTCCAGCGGACGCCGGAACGGGTCCACGCCGGTGAGCGCCTCGTACAGCGTCACGCCCAATCCGTACACATCCGCGCGCCGGTCCACCGGTCCGCTGCTCTTGCGTTGCTGCGCCTCCGGCGGCTGCGAGCCCACGTGCTTGAAGATGGGGCCGTGCATCAGCCGCACGGCGGTGCGGGCGATGCCAAAGCCAGACAGCTTCACCTCGCCACCGTACCCGAGCAGCACGTGCGCGGGCGCCACGTCCCGGTGCAGCACGCCCAGCGGCTTCCCGTCCGCGTCCGTGGCCTCGTGCGCGGCGTGCAGTCCGTGCGCCACCTGCGCGACCACGGCCAGCGCCACCGACACGGGCATGCGCACGCCCTTCGCGTCCAGCGCGGCGAGCACGGTGGAGAGCGTCTCGCCCGGCACGGCCTCCGTGACGAGCTGGAAGAACAGCGGCTTGGGCGCGCCCTGCTGCGCCTCCTGCGCGTCGAGCCACACGTCCTGTGTGCGGAGGATGTTGGGATGCGCCAGCCGCGTCGCCAGCCGCCACTCCTCGCGGAAGACGTCCGCCGCGTCTGGGCTGCGCGCGGAGCCGGTGGGGAGCTGGTGGATGAGCACGTCGCCGTGCTCGGTGCCGTCCTCCTCCACGCGCCGTGCGAGCAGGGCGCCCGTGGTCCCCAGCTCCGGCCGCTGGAAGAGCGCCACGTATGGCCCGAGCTGCCACAACAGCGGGGCACCATCCTGGAAGACGGTGCGCTCCCGGGAGGGGTAGAGCAGGAATGACAAGAGGGGGTCTCCTGCGTGGAGCGTAGGCTATCGTTCCCGCGACATGAAACTGCCCACCAGTCTCCTCGGTTGTTTCACCGTGCTCGCTTCGTCCCTCGCCGCCCCCGTCGCTTCCGCGGCGAGCAGCTGTCTGTGTGAGGTCGACCTGTACCCCAAGGTGCTGCTCGGCAAGGCGACACCTCAGGACATCGCGAAGTGCGAAGAAGGCCGTCCCACGAAGGAGGACGCGCTGAGCTGCATGCGCGGTCTCTCCTACAAGAACGTGAAGCAGGGCGAGCAGCCGGCGGAGTCCTTCCGCCTCGGCGTGGACGCGCTGGTGGCCGTGTCCAAGGACAAGGCGCTGTCCAAGGGAGCCGTCAACCTGCTGCTTGCCTCGCAGTCCTACGCGGATACCGCGGTGCGCGCGAAGGTGCGCCCCGTCATGACGTCCGCGGGCCGCGCGGCGCTCTGGGACACGCTGGTGTCCGCGACGGACGGGGACGCCGCCGCCTTCACCCGGGCGCTCTACGCCTACTGCGAGCACTACAACGTCATCTCCGAGCTGGCACTGGAGGACGTGTCGTTGGATCAGCTCTGGCCGCTGCCCTCCGGAACGAAGCCCGCGGACGCTCGCAAGCGCCTGTCCTGCCCCTACGGGCAGAACCTCGTCATGGCCGCCGCCATCCGCTCATTGGAGGGGAAGCTGCCGGCGGACGCGCTCGTGCTGCTGACCCCGGCGCAGCTCCGGCTGCTGCGCAACGCCGTGTATGCCCGCCACGGCCGCGTCTTCCAGGCCAAGGACCTCCAGGACTTCTTCTCCCAGGAGTCCTGGTACCAGCCGGACCCCGCCTACACCGACGCACGTCTCACGCCCGAGGACAAGCAGCACCTGGACCTCATCCAGGCCGCGGAGGCGAAGGCGGGCAAGAAGGGCTGAAAAAGACCCGGGTGACACATTTCCCCCGGGTCGGTGTTCCCTTCGCGCCAACGCGGTTCACGAGGGGAAATACATGTCGTCCATCGCTGTCTTCGCCCAGGCTCCTGAGAACGTGGGGTGGCTCAGCAGCAAGCTGCTCGGAGTGACGCTCAGCTCCGCCGAGTGGGTGCTGTGGGTGCTGGTGTGCCTGTCGGTGCTCTCCATCGCCATCATGCTGGAGCGCGCGGTGTACTTCGCCCGCCACCGGCTGCCGGACTCGGAGGGGCTCGCGGTTCGCCTGGCGCGCGGTGAGCTGGAGGCGGTGCGCGTCGCGATTCAGGGCAGGAAGGGCATGGAGGCCGCCGTCATCCGCGAGGCCCTCGCCTCCACCGCGCAGGGCGCCGACTCCGTGGAGCAGGTGATTGCCTCCACCATGGCCCGCGAGCGTCCCCAGTACGAGCGCTTCCTGTCGTTCCTCGGCACGCTGGGCAACAACGCGCCGTTCATCGGCCTCTTCGGCACGGTGCTGGGCATCATCAAGGCCTTCCACGACCTGGGCAACATGGGGGCCAAGGGCGCGGCGATTCAGCAGACGGTCATGGCCGGCATCTCCGAGGCGCTCGTCGCCACGGCGGTGGGCCTCGCCGTCGCGATTCCCGCCGTGGTGGCCTTCAACATCTTCAACCGCCAGCTCAAGACGCTCACCAGCCGCGCCAATGCGCTGGGCCATGCGCTGGTGGGCAGCCTGCGCGCGGAGGTCCGCTAGTCATGGCCGGGAGCGCTCAGGAGAACGACGAGGAAATCACCGGCATCAACGTCACGCCGCTGGTGGACATCGTGCTGGTGCTGCTCATCATCTTCATGGTGACGGCCAACTTCATCGTCCGCGAGACGGTGGAGGTCGACCTGCCCCGCGCGGCCAACGGCGGCGAGACGGTGCAGGGGCTCGTCAACGTGGTGCTCGACAAGGAGGGCAAGCTCTACTTCGACGGCGCCGAGGTGAATGAGACGGAGCTCACGCGCAAGGTGGCGGAGCAGGTGGCGAAGGACAAGGACACCCGCGCCATCATCAGCGCCGACCAGTCGCTGCCCTACGGCCGCGTCATGCAGCTCATCGACGTGGTGAAGGGCCAGGGCATCGCGAAGTTCGCCCTCAACATCGAAAAGGACGTCGCGCCCACCGCGCCGCGGGGCTGACGCGAAAGCCATGAGTGAGCTGGTGCTCGATGAGAGGGCGTGGGAGGTGCCGAGGCGCGGAGGCAACGGGCTGCTGGTCGGCTTCGTGGCCGGCTCGCTCGCGCTGCACGGGCTGGCGCTGGTGGTGCTGCACACGAAGCGCGTGGAGCGCCCCGTGGTGCAGAAGCCGGTGGAGATGGTGATGGTGGAGGTGCAGAAGCCGGCCCCGCTGCCCGAGGTGAAGGAGGAGCCGAAGCCCGAGCCGCCTCCGCCGCCGAAGGTCCGCGTGAAGCCGCCGCCGGTGAAGGTGGCCGTGGCGCCCAAGCCGCTGCCGCCGCCCCCGGTGGACGCGCCGCCGCCGCCCAACGAGACGCCTCCGCCGGCCGCGAAGCCGGCGCCGCTGGTGGTGGGCATGTCCATGTCCTCCACCACGAGCGCGGGAAGCTTCGCCGCGCCGGTGGGCAACACCCTCTACGGCCGCACCGCCGACAAGGCGCAGGCGCCGAAAGAGGTGAAGGCCTACAGCGCGCCGAAGTACACGCCCATCTACCAGGTGGACTCGGAGCCCACCGTGGCGTCCGAGGTGAAGATTCCCTACCCGGACGAGGCCCGCCGCGCCGGCATCGAAGGCACGGTGACGTTGTCCATCACCATCGACAACGAGGGCCGCGTGGTGGCCGCGAAGATTCTCAACGGCCCGGGCTACGGCCTCGACGAGGCGGCGCGAGACGCCATCAAACGCTTCCGCTTCAAGCCGGCCATCAAGGGCGGCGAGGCCGTCTCCACGGAGATGAAGTACTCGTACACCTTCCTTCTCGACTGAGGCTTCCTCTCCCGCTGAGCGAGGGGCGGAGCGAGGAAGGGCTCGCGAGGGCCGGTGACTTTCCCCTCCTCGGTCCGACACGCCGGTCCTTCCCTGGTCCCATCGCTGCGCCTCTCCCTCAGCGGGAGCGGAAACTCAATTACACGTAGACTCCCCACGCCCATGTCCCCGAATTCGAAAGCCCGAAGCGCGCTCGCCGCGGCCTCGCTGCTGTTGGCGGCCCCCGCGCTCGCGCAGGAAGCCCCGAGTGGCGCGCCGCCCGCGGACGCCCCGCAGCAGGCGCAGCAGCCCCAGATGACGAAGGCGCCGGAGCTGGTACAGCCGGTGGAGGCGCAGTACCCGCCCGACGCGCTCGCGCAGGGCCTCACCGCCTCCGTGCGTCTCATCATCACCATCGCCGAGGACGGCTCGGTGGCCGACGTGCAGCCCACGGAGCCCGTCGGCCACGGCTTCGACGAGGCCGCCATCGCCGCCGTGCGCCAGTTCCGCTTCAGCCCCGCGGAGGTGGACGGCGTCCCCTCGCCGGTGCAGGTGGAGTACGTCTACCACTTCACCCTCAACGCCCCGCCGCCGCAGGAAGGCGACGCGCAGCAGGCCGAGGAGGAGGCGAAGAAGGCCACCCTCACCGGCCAGCTCATCTCGCGTGGCAGCCGCTCGCGCGTGGCCGGCGCCACCGTGCGCTGCGGTGACGACCCGGAGGCGCCCGAGGCCACCTCCGACGCAGAGGGCCGCTTCACCCTGGTGGTGCCGCCGGGCGAGTGCGCGGTGCGCGTGGTGGCCTCCGGCTACCAGCTCTACCAGACGAAGGAGACGCTGAAGGAGAACGAGACGACGGAGGTGAACTTCTACCTCGCGCCGTCGGGCGGAGCGCTGGAGACGGTGGTGCGCTCCGAGCGGCCGAAGAAGGAAGTCGTCCGCCGCACCATTACGCGCCAGGAGGCGCAGAAGACGCCGGGCACCTTCGGCGACCCCATCCGCGTCATCCAGGCGCTGCCCGGCGTGGCGCGCGCGCCCTTCATCTCCGGCGAGCTGCTGGTGCGCGGCTCCAACCCCGGCCAGACGGCGACGATGATGGACGGGGTCAGCATCCCCATCCTCTTCCACCTGCTCGGCGGCCCGTCCGTCGTCAATGCCGAGTTCATCGACCAGCTCGACTTCTACCCGGGCGGCTACGGCAGCCAGTACGGCCGCGCGGTGGGCGGCGTCGTGGAGGTGGGCACGCGCAAGGGTGCCGCCGACACGCTGCACGGCTCGGTGAAGATTGACGTGCTGGACGCGGGCTTCTTCCTCGAGTCCCCGATTACGGACGGCATCAGCGTGGCCGCGGCGGCGCGGCGCTCGTACATCGACACGCTGCTGCCCGCCTTCCTCCCGAAGGACGAGGGCAAGACGCTCTCCGTGGTGCCGAAGTACTGGGACTACCAGCTCCGCGTGGACTTCGGCGCCAAGCGCGGCGCCCGCTCGGAGGCGGAGGCCCAGGCGGACGCGGGCGGCGCGCGCAGCACCGGCTACGTCATGGCCTTCGGCAGCGACGACCAGCTCCGCGTCGTGCAGTCAGGCCCGAAGACGGAGCGCGACCTGAACCTGGACACGCAGACGCTCTTCCACCGCATCAAGGGTGACTGGACGTACCGCAAGGGCGCGCTCACCTCCGTCTTCACGCCGTACGTGGGCTACGACAAGACCCAGTTCAGCTTCGGCGAGGCGAAGCAGGACGGCACGGCCTACACGGTGGGCGCGCGTGAAGTCGTGGGCGTGGAGCTGTCCCCCGAGCTCTCCGTGCGCACCGGCCTGGACCTCATCTACGAGCGCCAGACGTACGACGTGAAGTTCCCCGCCCCGGAGGACTTCGAGTACGTGGCCTTCCCGGGCTCCGAGTCCGTGGGCGAGATGATTGTGGAGACGGTCGGCGCCAGCACCTTCGACGGCGCGCTCTTCCTCGAGTCGGACCTGAAGGTGGGGAAGTTCACCTTCACGCCCGGCGTGCGCGGCAACCTCCAACTGGCTGGTGACAAGCAGAACCTGGCGCTGGACCCGCGCCTGTGGGTGCGCTTCGCGGCCACCGAGCGCACCAGCATCAAGGGCTCACTCGGCCTCTACAGCCAGCCGCCGGAGACGTTCCGCTTCATCCTCGTGCCGTACGGCAACCCGGACCTCGACTACCAGCGCGCTTTCCAGAGCAGCCTCGGCGTGGAGCACCGCTTCACCGACGTCTTCAACGTGGACGTGACGGGCTTCTTCAACCGCCGCTACAACAACATCGTCGCGCCCGGCCAGGTCGTCGAGCTCGAGAGCGGTGGCGTCCTTCAGCTGCCCTACTCCAACGAGGGCATCGGCCGCGCATGGGGCATCGAGCTGATGGCGAAGAAGGACCGCGCCTCCGCGACGGACAAGTGGTCCGGCTGGATTTCGTACACCTTCAGCCGCGCGCTGGACGGGCGCGCGGGGCCCAAGCCCCAGGGCGGCTCCGGCTTCGGTGACGGCTTCAACGAGACGGACGAGACGTACGGCCTCAGCCCGTGGGACCAGACGCACATCCTCACCATCGTGGCCAGCTACGTGCTGGGTAACGGCTGGGAGCTGGGCGGCCGCTTCCGCTACACCACCGGCCGGCCGACGACGCCGCTGGACCACCGGTACGACGTCTACCAGTCGGACCCGAACCGGTATGACCCCACGTTCGGCCGCTATGCCTCGGCGCGCGCGGCGGGCTTCCACCAGCTCGACGTGCGCGTGGACAAGAGCTGGCAGTTCAAGAACTGGACGCTCACGACCTACCTCGACGTGCAGAACCTCTACAACGCCGAGAACCCCGAGTTCGTCTTCAACGATTACCGCGGCCGGCGCGAGTACGAGGTGCCCGGCATTCCCATCCTCCCCGTGGTGGGCGTGAAAGGAAGCTTCTGACATGAAGGCCCTGCTCAAGTACGCCGGCCTTGTCCTGCTGTGCGGCACCGTCGCCTGCGTGGACCCCGAAGACCAGCCGTCCAACGTGCATGACTTCCGCGTGCTCGGCATCTCCACGGAGGCCTCGGAGCTGATGGCCTCCTCCTGCGAGCAGACGCCCGCGGTCCAGGACGAGCTCGCGGTGGAGATTGCGTATCGCGCCCTGCTGGTGGACCCCGCCGGCAACGGACGCTCCATCACCTACGAGCTGTGGGCGTGCGCGGACACGGACGACGGCACGTGCGCCACCGAGGCGGACCGCGCGAAGCTCGCGGAGGGTGTCACGACGGCGGGCGAGCTGGTGCTCTCCATCACCCCCGGCGCGGCCCGTGTGGCGGGCGACAGGCTGCTCCTGGAGCGCGTGCTGGAGGAGGACCCGTACAAGGGCCTCGGCGGCATCCGCATGCCGCTCGTGCTCCACGTGAAGGCGGGTGACGAGGAGGTCTACGCGCAGAAGCTGATGGTCTTCTGGTGCCCCATCGTGGAGGGAATGACCCTCAATACGCTGCCGGTGATTCCGGGCCTGCGGCTGGACGACGCGGTGTGGGAGGAAGGCGCGCTGCCGGAGATGACGGGCAAGGGCCCCTTCGTGGTGACGTCCGACGACGTGTCCGCGATGGAGGAGACGTACGTGGTGCCCGGCCTGCGGCTGGACGCCGTCACGCTGAAGGAGGCCTGGGAGATTTCCTGGCACGCCACGCTGGGCGAGTTCAGCCCGCAGGTGACGGGCGGCGCGGACTTCGGTGGCCAGCAGGGCCGCCACCGCACGGAGTGGGAGCCGCCCGAGGAGGGCGCGCCGGAGCAGGACGTCACGTTCTGGGCCGTGGTGCGGGACGGGCGGGGCGGCAGCACGTGGGTGTCGCGCCGCGCGCACTGGAAGCCCTGACGCTCGCGGGCTCGCGGGGGGACGGGCAAACGCGGTATGCCATCGGCGCTCACGTGGCGCCGGGCCGGGGCTGGCACGGAGCGGGACGGGATGATGAGACGCACCAAAGGGGGAGGGTGGAGACGCGTGGCCGTCCTGGTGGCGGCCATGTGGCTGGGCCTGTGCCTCGCTCCCGAAGCCAGGGCCGGTGGCCAGGCCCCGGTGGACGAGCCCACCCCCACGCTGCGTCGCTTCGCGCTCGTCGTCGGCTCCAGCGAGGGTGGCACGGGCCGCGAGCGGCTGCGCTACGCGGGCTCGGATGCACTGGCCATGTCGCGCGTGCTGGAGGAGCTGGGCGGCGTGGCGGCGGCGGACCGGGTGTTGTTGCTGGAGGCGGACCGCGCCGCGCTCGTCTCCGCGTTGGAACGGATTCGCGCGCTGGTTCAGGAGGCCGAGGCGCCCGGCGTGCGGCGCGAGCTGGTGCTGTACTACTCGGGCCACTCGGACGGGGACGGCCTGCTGCCGCGCGGTGAGCGCTACTCCTACGAAGACTTGAAGCTCGCGCTGGGCTCGGTGGTGGCGGACGTGCGCATCGCCATCCTCGACTCGTGCGGCTCCGGCGCGCTCACCCGCTACAAGGGCGGGGTGCGGCGGCCGGCCTTCCTCACGGACGCATCGGCGCAGGTGCGCGGCCATGCGTACCTCGCGTCCAGTTCCGCGGATGAGGTCGCGCAGGAGTCGGACAGCATCGGCGCATCCTTCTTCACGCACTTCCTCGTCACGGGCCTGCGCGGCGCCGCGGACGCGAGCGGCGACGGACGCGTCACGTTGCACGAGGCCTACCAGTTCGCCTTCCACGAGACGCTGGCGCGCACCGAGCGCTCGCAGGGAGGCCCGCAGCACGCGGCCTATGACATCCAGCTCGCGGGCAGTGGTGATTTGGTGATGACGGACCTGCGCGGCTCCGGCGTGCGACTGGCGGTGGCGGAGGACGTGCAGGGCCGCCTCTTCGTGCGCGACTGGGGCAACCAGTTGGTGGCGGAGCTGCAGAAGCCCGCGGGCCGGAGGCTCGCGCTGGGGCTGGCGGCGGGGCGCTACACCTTCGTGCTGGAGCGGCCCACGCAGCGCTTCGAGGCGGAGCTGACGGTGTCCTCGAAGGGGGGCACGGAGCTGCGCTCGGAGAACTTCGTCCCGGTGTCGCTCACCCGCACGGCGTCACGCGGCGGCGGACCCGTGGCCGAGGTGGCGGACGCGCCCGCGCTCGCGGCGGACGCACCCACGGTGCCGCTGAACCTGTCGCTGGTGCCGCCGCTGTCGAGCACGGCGCTGTGGGGCGGCAGCGGCCTCAACCACGCGGCGCTGGGGGTGCTGGCGGTGCGCTCGCTCCAGCTTCGCGGCGTGGGCATCGCCGGCGGGGTGGGGTGGGTGGACGGGACGATGGAGGGGTTCCAGTTCTCCGGCATCGCCAACGTCGCGGGCGGAGAGGTGTTCGGGCTGCAGGTGGCGCCCGGCGGCAACCTGGCGTTCGCGGGCGGCACGGGCGGTCAGGTGTCCGCCGTCTTCAACATCGCCGAGCGTGACTACACGGGCTTCCAGCTCACCTCCACGGCCAACCGCGCGTCGGCGATGCTGACCGGCGCCCAGGTGGCGGCGGGCATCAACCAGTCGGAGCGGCTCGCGGGGGCTCAGCTCGGGCTCATCAACATCTCCGGGGATGTGTCCGGCCTGCAGATGGGGCTCATCAACGTGGCGGCGAACGTGCGCGGTGTGCAGCTCGGGCTCATCAACATCGCGGATGACGTGTCGGTGCCCATCGGCCTGCTGAGCATCGTTCGCAAGGGACGGCTGGCCTTCGAGGTGTCCGCGGACGACGTGCTCCCGCTGTCGGTGAGCGTCAAGTACGGCAGCCGCACGGTGTACGTGCTCTTCACCGAGGGCCTGTGGCTCAAGGAGCGCTCCGTGAAGACGCACACGCTGATGGGGTTGGGTGTGCACTTCCCGCTGGGCCAGGCGGAGGAGCGCTACCTGGACGTGGACGCCGCCACCGGGTTCCTCGGCGGGCCGGGTGGCTCATTGTTGCGGATGCGGGCCATGGTGGGCTGGGAGCTGAAGCGGCGCTTCGCGCTGTTCGCGGGCGTCTCCGTCAACGCGTACTGGCCGCCGTCCGAGGGGGAGAGCCCGGACGTCAGCTTCCTGCCGCGGTGGAAGCTGGGGCGCGGGGAGGACTCGCTGCGGATGTGGCCAGGGCTGCTGCTCGGCGTGCGAATATGAGCGCATGAATCCCGCGCGCCGCCGCACCCTGGTCTTCTTGAGTGGCCTGTTCGCCCTGGGCGCGTCGCGCGGTGGCCTGAGGGCGGCCCCCACGAGAAGGAAGCCCATGGACGTCATCGGCGAGTGGCGGAAGTACAAGCAGTGGCTCGCGAAGAAGGTCCCCGCCTACCTCGAGCGGCTGAATGGCCCGGCGAAGCCCGAGGAAATCGCGGCGCTGGAGGCCGAGCTGGACATGCCGCTGCCGGAGAACCTCAAGCAGCTCTACCTGGAGAACAACGGGGAGCGCGAGAGCGACCTCCCCGGCGGCAGCATGATGGGGCTCACCTTCCTCTCGCTCGAGAAGATTGCCTGGCATCGGAAGCGGTACATCCTCCCGTCGCTCGAGAGCCCTGACTTCCGCAACACCGTTGATTGGCTACGGTCCGTCCCCAAGGGCGCGGTGCAGGACCTGTACTTCCACCGCAAGTGGATACCGCTCTTCACGGACGGGCAGGGGGACTACCTCGGCTTGGACTTCGCGCCGGGGCCGAACGGGAAGGAAGGACAGTTCATCAACTTCGGCAGTCGCGAGGAGGAGCACTGCCTCATCGCCGATGATGTGACGTCATTCCTGGGTCTGGTGAACGAGAGGCTCAAGAAGTACTCCCGCGAAATCCTCTTCACCAATCACAAGGGCACGAAGCTCGTCTTCGGCATCCCGGGTGAGGGACACCTGACGGATGACCTGAGACTGTGGACGCGTGCGAAGCACGGCCTCCCCCACGACAGGTTGTGAGTCCGTCCGGGGCTCCGAGCGCTTCAGCCCGCACGCCGCCGCATTCGCGTCTTGGGCAATAAAGCCTCACGGAGGATGCCAGCGCCGCCGTTCGCGGCACAGCGCGTTCATCCTGCCCGCATGAGGTGCTTGCGTGAGCTACGGCGTAACCGTTCAGGGGTGGTGTTGAGGCCCACGTCGCGGTGTGCAACCCGTGGCGGATGCGCACGAAACCCCCTGCGACGCTGGAAGCGAAGATTGAAAGACTGGTTCGCGAACACCTGGTGGCGCAGCAGCTCTTGGTGAAGGCGGCGGTGGAGCGAGCATTCTCAGCGCAGACTGCCTCGCCAGACGCGGCGACGCAGCGGCGAAGGACGGGAGTCCGGCGGCCATCGAGCGCGGTCGCCGACCTCGCGGAGCGGTTGCTCGAAGCGGTACAGGCGTGCCCAGGCGAGACGATGACGGTCCTCGCCGCGCGCATGGGCGAGAAGTCTCGGGCGCTTCATCGGCCGATGATGCGCCTGAAGCAAGCGGGCCGTGTGCGCAGCGCCGGTGAGCGAAGCGCGACGCGGTACTTCCCGATGGGAAAGAAGGCCGCGTAGCGCTCAGTGCGCGGCGAAGAGCGAGGGCGGGGGCATCCCCGTCCGTGCGACGGTACAGCAGGCCGTCAGGAACTCGAGCACATTCTTTTCCTGCTTGCAGGCGGTGTGCGCCACCGTCATCACCCTCTCGGCGAAGAGGTTCCCCCGGGTGCTCTGCGTGCCGAAGCTTCGCTTGCGCCACAGAACGAAGGCCCGCAGCTCGCGCTCGGCGTGGTTGCTGGTGGGCTCGACTCCGTCCCTGTCGACGAAAGTCCAGAGCGCCGCCCGGTGCTCGAGGATGTCCTCACAGGAGCCGGAGACGTGCGGCAGCCTCGCGGCCACCGCGCGCGCAAGCAGGGCTTCCACCTGCGCGCGTACCGGGGCCATGCGCTCGCGCAGCGTGTCCCGCTGCAATTCACCGCTCCGGAGTCGTCCCCAATAGTCGAAGATGATGCCTATGTAGTCGAGCAACTCGCGCCCAATCGCTCCGGCTGGCCCGTCGCGCTCCGAGAAGGACACGGCCTTTCTCAAGAGGTGGGCCCAGCACACCTGCCGCTCTTCCATGGCCCAGAAATTCAGCGCGGTGGCGCGGTCGCTCACGAGGACGCCGAGTTTCGGGCCGAAGAGCGGCGCGAGCGTCCGCGACTTGCCGTCCGTCAGAATCTTGAAGACGGTGGCCCTTGACGAGGCGATGGTCCACAGCGTGCGCGCCAGTCCGGCCTCAAGCCAACTGGTGCCGTCCGTGTGCTTCACTGGCGCCTGCTCCACCCGGGCCCAGGCCTCTTCGACCGCGGGCTTCACGGCCTCGCTGACCCGCGCCTCGACGGCACTCACCGCCCCCAGGCAGATGTCGATGCCCAGCACATCCCCCAGAAGCCTCACCGCCGAGCGCCGACTCAGGTGGTAGACGCCCGTCAAAAGGCCAACGACGGCGGACAGCCGCGGGCCAAAGGGCGACGTCGGAATCGGCGCGGTGTTTGCCCACGTCTCATGGTTGCACCTGGGGCACTCCACGCCATGGCGCACCCACTGCGTGACGTGGGCCTTGAGCGGCGGCAATTCCACGGACTGGTAGCGCCGCACCCGCGTGCCGCCATCGCGTGAGAGGGGAACCCAGCAATTCTCACACTCGGACGGGAAGAGGTGCTTGAACTCGCTCACCTTCTCCTCGGCAACAAGCGCGCGTGTCAGGCCTTTGTGTCCCGGCTGACCACCGCGCTTCTTCCCACTCCCGCACTGCCTGCGCCGCTCGGTCCGCTGCCCTGGCGTATCGCTCGACGGTGGCCGGTTCGAGTTGCCCGAGTTCCGCCGCAACTGCTCCCGGAGCTCCTGCACCAGTCGAGTCAGTTCCTCGACCTGACGCTCGAGCTCCGCGATGCGCGCATCCTTGGGGTCGACCTCGGCCACGACAGGCCGTGTCCCATGTCCCACGCCGCGTCAGCGAGCAACAAGCCTCCCGCCGACTGCTGGCCTGCTCCTTCTTCAACCGCCCAGCCCCCCCTGAACGCTTACGTTCTTGCGGTGCGAGTTGGTGGTCGCACTGATTGGGACCATTTACCTGGGTTGTAATCACAGGAGGTAACTCACTCTACGTTCCTGCACGGCATCTTCAGCCTGCGTGCGAGCGGAGGCGCACTGGCACGAGGGAGGGAACAATCGCCAGCCGGAGCACCGCTGCGGGACGTGCGCGGGACAGCGCGGCGCGGGCAGGAGCGAAGCCCCACGCGCGTGCGAGCCTTCGCAACTCGCTGCCTACGGACAGCACGCGTCCCATGCCACGCGAGCGCTGGCGCATGCGGGCGATGACGGCCTCCTGTGTGCCCTTTCCCGGCGCGTGGACGAGGGCGAGCACATTCTTCCAGACATGCGCGCGCCACAGGCCGAGTACGAAGAGGGCCACCTCGCTCGTCAAGGGCATGAGGGCCGGGCGGCGAATCCACGGCGTCACGGTGCAGCCGTAGCGCTCCTCCAGGCGGGCGACGGCCTCGGGCAAGGACTCGGCGAGCAGTGAGTTCACCGCGTCGTGGTCGTGCTTGTATCGGGCGAGCTTCTCCGGAGTGGTGTCGCTCATCTCTTCAATCGTCTGCCAGAGGCCGAGCGCGAGGTCGAAGTTGATGTGAGCGCTGATGCCGAGCGCGGCGTCGTCGAGTGGCACGGTGGTGCCAGCGGAGGCGGCGCGGTAGGCGATGTCCCACGCGGCGCAGTCCTGGGGCTCGCCGCGCAGGGACCACGCAAGCGTTTCGAGGTAGCGCTCGGCGAAGCGGCCCGCGAGGCGGGAAATCCAAGCGGGCTCGAGGAAGAGGCCCTGGTCGCCGCGTCGGACCTCGCGGGCGACGTTGCGGGTGATGATGCCGTAGACATCGGGGAACACCGCGCGGGCGTCATTCCGGGCAGCGAGCCGCGCCACCACCGTGTTCAACGCCACCAGTGCGGATTCCACATCGCTAGGGTGAAGGTCGATTCCGTCGAGTAGAGCAGTCATGCCCTCCAGAACGAGCCCCGCGATGCATCTTCCCGTTGCGCGGAGAGCATTTCTTCACTGCGCCCAGGTTTGTCGATGTGTGGACAGAGCCGCATCCGGCGTCGCAAGGTTGTGCGTGGGAGGCTGTTCATGCGTGCCGAAATGGGCTTGGCGGTGATGCTGTGGCTGCTGGTGGGCTGCGCCGGCAGCGCCCCAGCGGTGAGTGCGTCTGGGGACTACTGGCGCACGGGCAACCAGGTCCATGTGCGGGGGCCCTGGACCGCCGTCACTCCATCCACCAACGTCGATGAGGTCATCGACCAACTCTGTCCCGCCATCATGAAGCTGCCGCACGCGCGGGATGGCGAGTATGGCCAGGAATACTGCGGAGCCATCTACTCCCTTGGAGAGGGCACGTACTACTCCAGCATGCCGTCGCCTCTGGGAGAACCCGTGCCCGTGGGGCCCGCGAAGCAGAAGAGGTGCATTCCTCCTCGCTACGTCGCGGACGAGCGTGGTCGTCCCGCCGTCCTTGGGGACTTCCACAGCCACCCCTGGGCTCCGTCGCCTATGAGCCCTGGCGACCGGATTGCGGCGACTCAGCTCTGGAGCATTCGCATCCAGTTCGACCGGGCCTGCACCATCATGAAGCTCATCCCGTTCATCGAAAATGCCGAGCGCCCCGGAGAGGTCTACCTGCGCCAGGAGAAGCGCTGGAAGCTGGTGGGCATCATCAGGCCCGCAGACAAGAGGTACGGTCTGATTACGGCGGTGGACGACGAATGACGCACGACGTGCGGACCCTTCAATCGAGGAATCCTTCACCCATGAAGCACGCGCTCCCGACCCTACTTCTTCTCGTCTCCGGCTGTGCGCTGTTCCAGCGCCCACCCCGTCCGGTGCATGCGCCACCAGAGGAGTCGGCGCGTGTGGAAATCCCCCTCGCGCTCCCGTTGGAAGGGCGGCAGATCGTCGGCGGAACCAGGCTGAGAGCCATCCAGTTGGCCATGGACGACTACCTCCCATGGGACCGCAAGCTCCCGAGCGAAGCAACACCGCTCCAGCAATGCCTGTCCCAGCGCGAGTCCTATGACGTGGCGGCCGCACCGGGCCCGGAAGGCATCATGTACGTCAGCATCATCCCCAACGAGGAGGCCTGTGACATCGGCGGGCCTCCCATCCTGGACGTTGGCGCCAACTACGCCATCGATACCCGGAGCTGGCGCGTCCTCAAGGTCCAGCAGTAGTTCAGCCCTTCAGCAGCCACTCCAGCAGCGCCTGCGGCGCGTCCACATGGACGAAGTGCCCGGCTTCCGGAAGCGTGGCCACGGGGCAGCCCGCCGCCTCCATGCGCGCCGCGTCCGCGTCCGTCACGTACTTCGCGCGCCCGCCACGGATACAGCGCATGGGCGGGCGCCCCTTCCGCTCCACGGCCTCCCACAGGTCCACGCCATTGACGCGCGAGTGCAGCTCCGCCAGCCCCTGCCGGTCGAAGCGCCAGCGCACGCCGTCCGGCTCCGTAACCAGGTTCATCAACAACCAGTCCGCCAGCGGCTCCGACAGTCCACGCCCCGTCAGCTCCGCGCGCATCGCCTTGCGACTCTCCGCGCGCGGCGGCGCCTGGAGCAGCACGCCCAGCACCTTGCCGCTCTCCGACAAGTCCCCCGGCACCGGCCCCGGAGTGATGTCCAGCAGCGTGACGCTCCGCACGGCCTCGGGCACGTGGAGGCTGCCGGCCATCGCCACGCGTCCGCCCAGCGAGTGTCCCACCCAGTCGAACGGACCGGTGATGCCCTGCGCGCGCGCCGTGTCCACCACGTCGCGAGCCAGGGTGAACAGGTCCGCGCCCGGGGGCAGCGCCGGAGACGAGCCGTGGCCCGTCAGGTCCGGCATCAGGAAGCGGCGTCGCGGGTCCGCCGCGCTCCAGGCCGTCGCCAGCGAACGCAGGTTGCGCCCCGTCCCGAGGAAGCCGTGCATCATCACCGTGGCCACGTCACCCTCACCCACCTGGAAGCTCTCGAGGACCATCTGCCTCACACCTTTCTCTTCCGCTCCTGAGCGCCTTGACCCGGGAGCCACGGTGCCGCTTCATACCGCGAACCTTCTCCCTGACGAGGTCTCTCCGAGTGACCACTGTCTCCCTGCTCCTCTTCGTGCTCGCCGCCGCCCCCACCCCCGCCGCGCCTACGGACCCGAAGACCGCTGTCGCCGCGGTGTTGGATGACTGGCACAAGGCCGCCGCCGCCGCGGACGAGCCGCGCTACTTCGCCCACTTCACCGCCGACGCCGTCTTCCTCGGCACCGACGCCACCGAGCGTTGGACGCGCGACGAGTTCCGCACCTGGGCCAAGCCCTACTTCTCCAAGGGCAAGGCCTGGAGCTTCAAGCCCGTGAAGCGCTTCATCTCCTTCTCCAAGGACGGCACCGTCGCCTGGTTCGACGAGTCGCTCGACACGCCCAACCTCGGCCCCAGCCGTGGCAGCGGCGTGCTGGTGAAGGAGGGCGAGGCCTGGAAGATTGCTCAGTACAACCTCTCCGTCCCCATCCCCAACGACATCATGGGTGAAGTCACGAAGCGCGTGGCCGCGTACGAGAAGGCCCAGCAGGGCGCGAAGGCCGCGCCCGCCACGCCCACGCCTCCGGCACCGCAGGGCTCCAAGCCGTCCACGCCCGCGCCGGCTCCGAAGAAGTAGTCCCCTCGGGAGAGGAAGGGAATGGAGGTGCCACGGCCCCTGGGGTCGGACCCGGGCCGTGGCCTCCACCCCGCTCCTCACAATCCGAACGGGTAGGTGTCGGGCGCGTCCTCCTCCTCGTGGCCGGGGTCGGCGTCGAGCGGCCGTAGGGGACGCGTCTCGTCGTAGTGCAGCACGGCGTCGAACTGCGCGGGCAGGTCCGCGTGGAAGTAGTGGCTCCAGCGTTCGGTGCGCGGCGCGTACACCACGCCGATGGCGCGCTCCAGCCGGCGCTCGCGCAGGCCATTGGCCGCTTCGCCCAAATCCTCCATGCGCAGCAGGAAGGAAGAGATTCCCACCTCGTGGAAGAGGTGCTCGTAGCTGCCGGCCATGGCGGGTTGAATCCGGCGGCGCAGCCCCGGCTCGTCCCACTCGTGCGCGGCGATGACGACGCCCGTGTACGTGGTGAAGCCCACGTTGTACGTGGTGTTGCCGTGCCGCTCGCGCAGCAGCTGCCCCAGGTTCAGCTCGCCCTGGTCCCCCATCTGCGTGGCGCGCGCGTCGCCCAGGTGTGAGTTGTGCGCCCAGATGACCATGCGCGCCTTGCGGCCCTTGCGGGACAGGTGCTTCAGCAGCGCGTCCGCCGTGTCCGCCATGTGCGTGTCGCGCAGGTTCCAGCCCTCGTGCCGGCCGGCGTACATGGCGCGGTAGTAGCCCTCCGCGTCGGCGGCGAGCCGGGCGTTCTGCTCAGCGAAGAAGAGCGCGTCCTCGTCCCGCGCGTTCAGCGGCGCGCGCCGCTGCATCTCCACCCACTGCGCCCGCACCGCGTCCTCGCAGGTGTCCGCGTGGCCGTACGCCGTCGCCGCGCCGTAGGCCTGCGGCTCCTCGCCGAAGTGGTCGAAGCACGCATACCGCTCGCGAGCCCGCTGGGCGGCCGCCTTGTCCACCGTCTCCAGGTACGCCACCACCTCGCGCATGGACGCGTGGAGGCTGTAGAGGTCCAGCCCGTAGAAGCCGGCGCGGAACTCGGGCGCGACGCTGGCGTTGTGCGCGCGCATCCACGTGACGAGCTCCTCCACGTCGCGGTTGCGCCACATCCACTTGGGGAAACGCTGGAAGTTGCCGAGCGCGGCCGCCGCGTCCTTGTCGTTCCCCTCGCCGTGCACGAAGGCGTTGACGCGCAGGGCGTCCGGCCAGTCCGCCTCCACGGCCACGGCGGTGAAGCCGTGCTCGGAGACGAGGCGGCGGGTGAGGGTGGCGCGCGCCTGGTAGAACTCATGGGTGCCGTGGGTGGCCTCGCCCAGGAGGACGAAGCGGGCATCGCCGATGCTCTCGAGGAGCGGCTCCAGGTCTTCGGACCGGCCACTCAGTGGAAGCGCGGCCGACAGGACGCCCTCCAGCAGGGCAGGCGAAATCTCCTGCTCGTCCTCGAACGGGCTCATGCCCCATGGCGGGCTCATGCCCTCCAAGGTGGGGCGGCCGGGCGCCGATGACCACCCACCTCCCACCGCAGATTGCAGGGCAGGCAGGGGAGCATGCTCCAGCGTCCCCAGAACCCCACGCACCGCCACAATCCGCCGCTGCCCGAAAAGGCGCATTTGCAATCCCGTGACGAAGGCCATCCCGGTGCAGCGTCGTACGCACGGCTCACATGTGGGGGCATGGCCCTTCTCGTGATGAACGGGGCTGGACAATCAGCGACCCAAGCCTGCCCCGGCCGCAGCTTCGGCACAGGCCCCGCCACTGTCGGCTACCTCTCAGGTCATGGGCCCGGGCGCGTCAAATCACCGCACCCCGTCAGCTTTTCCGCCGTCTTCCGTCCGGGCACGCTCCATGGCGTGTGCCCGAACGAATCGCCCCAGCTGCAGCCCGGAAACGGACGAGCCCCCGGGCTTCGGGGGCACGGAAGATTGCGTTGCGCTCTCCGCGGAGGGGTGATTAGTAACCGGCCATGTTTCATTTAGTGGCCGGTGACACCCCCCTGACCCTCGCCCCCTTAGACGCAATGCCGGTCAGATTACGCGGCAGGGGCCGACTTTCCGCGGTTGCGCGGGAAGTTGCTCATCTTGACTTTGACATGCCGCTTGTAGCGGCGCTCCGGTCTGCGCTGCGGCAGGACGAGAAGCCGGAGCTCGCTGTCGAGTTCACCCAGTCGACTAGGCAGGACACCAGGAGAGGTATCCCACGCAGCGAGGCAGAAGTTGCGGATGAGCATCAATGCGTGACGGAAGCTGATACGGATGGGCGGCACGTTCAGCTCCCGCGCCACCCGTTCCATCTCCTTGCGCACCAGGTTGTAGGCGATGGCAATGCCAGCAATCTCCTGGCGGACGCCCTCGGGGTGTTTGCTTCGGAGGGCTTCTTCCCGCTCGAGCATGTGCGTCTTGAGTTCGTCGTACCCCAGTTCAATCTCCCATCGCTCGTGGTACAGGGCGGCAAGCTCCGAGGCCGGAAAGCGCTCGGGGTCGAGCATGGAGGTAATGAGGCGCTGAGGCCGGTAGCCTTTTACCTGATACTTCACCACGCGCGCCTGAATCGTTTCAGGCATGTCGGGGCATTCTTCGCGCAGGCGCTTGGGAGTCTTGATTTCCACCCGCTCATCCCCGGGCCCCAGCTTCTGGAGCGTCTTCCATTTCAGGTTGGACTTGGTCCTCAGCAGCCAATGGCGCTCCTGGCCTCCTTGGTGCAGTCGGTACAGCGGCCCCCAGGACAGAAAATTCCGGTCGAGGATGCTCAAGGAATGGTCGGGGATGCGCTCCCACAGTGGCGTCACCAGCGCATGCTCGCTCTCCTTGATACCTCCGACACTCAGCCCCGCCAGCACGTGCGAGCGCAGGGCCATCAGCCCCACCATCCGCACTTGAGGGTAGCCCGAGCCGCTGCGGGCACTGCCGGGCCTGCCAAAGGCCGCTTCATTCTGCGGCGTATCCGCCACTCGCAGGCACACCCCATCCAAGCCATACAGGCTCAAGCCTCTCCACCGGTCTTGCTCGGCACTGGCGTGTCCCCACGCGTGTCCCGTCAGCTCGAACAGATGCTGCGCCGGCTCGACACCCAGTCGCTGTCGCGCTTGAACAATGGCGCTTTTCGCCACCCCCGAGCGCGGCCCCGGGCGCACCAGGGCCAGGTCCAGGTGCTGCACCACTTCCTGAATGGAGCGGTCCCGAAACAGGCCCATCCCGATGGCCAGCCAGAGCGCTCGGTCCACCGGCAACTTGCGCCTGCGCATCTGGGCCCGGCCTTCTTCGCCGCCGGCACCAGCGGCCAGCGCTTCGAAGAACCATTCCGGCTTCATGTGGGCGCCGAGGTGGGCGAACGCCTCGGGGGTGAACGCCAGTATCTCAGGCAACGCGGCGACGAGCGGGCTGGGCATCGACTCCTCCTTCGCCCAACCCTGCACACTCCTGCCCCTCGCTCCAAGCCTGAGCAACCCAGCGGAATCTCTGCGCTTTTCCGGCTATCTGACCGGCATTGCCCTTAGACGGGGCGCGGATGGCCGCCACCTTCCCGACGTCCCGCGCCTCCGGTAGCGCGCGAGAACGCCGGACGCTCCCGGTGGCGCGCCCATGTTGCCGCCGCCAGAGCACGGCTTGACTCACACCCCGTTCGATTTCCCGTAAGAGCCCGCGCGGACCTTCGTTCGCGCCCCTGAATTCCATCCACAGCTCAGCTCCCTGGCGGACGCACGTGCGCCGCCGGGCGAGCCCGGGCGGAGCTCTGTCTTCGCCCTGAATCTCGACGCCGGTCCACGAGGGTGGCTCGCCAGGACGCGAGCCGCTCCGTGCCGTCGTGTGTCTTCGCAGCAGAGGAGTCATCCCATGAAGCTCAGACGTGTCATGGCGGGCGCGGCCCTGGTCGCCCCGCTGGTGGTGGGTGGTTTCGTCCTTGCCCGGGACGGCAATGGTGAGCAGTCAGGGCCCGCGGCCGCGCAGCCTCCGGCCCCCGAAGTCGTGGTGGCCGAGGTCGTCACCCGGCCCCTCTCCGAGAGCGCCGAGTTCACCGGCTCACTCTCCGCCGTACAGACGGTGGAACTCCGCCCGCGCGTGGGCGGCTACATCGACTCCGTCAAATTCGCCGAGGGCGGGCTCGTCAAGGCCGGGCAGGTCCTCTTCCAGCTCGACGCGCGCACCTACGAAGCCACCCTCGCGCGCGCCCAGGCGGACCTCAAGCAGGCCGAGGAGCGCAGTACCCTCGCGAAGAGCCGCTTCGAGCGCGGCGAGAAGCTCGTCGTCGAGCACGTCATCTCCCAGAGCGACTTCGACGTGCTGAAGGCCGAGCTCGCGGAGAGCCGCGCCCACGTCGAGTCCGCGCGCGCCGCCGTGCGCTCGGCGGAAATCGACCTGCAGGACACCCGGGTGCGCGCGCCCATCAGCGGCCGGGTGGGGCAGGCGCTCGTGACGCCGGGCAACCTCGTCAGCGGCGGCACCGCCGGGGCCACGCTGCTCACCACCATCGTCTCGGTGGACCCCTTCTACGTCTACTTCGACGTGGACGAGCCCACCTATCTCCGGTTCGCCAGCGCGGGCCCCCAGGGCCGTCAGGCCGATGGCCGAATCACCCCCGTTCCCGTGCGCGTGGCCCTGCTGGGCGAGGACGGCTTCCCCCGCGAGGCGAAGCTGGACTTCCTCTCCAACAAGGTGGACTCCGGCACCGGCACCGCGCGCGCCCGCGCCGTCCTCTCCAACCCCGATGGCCGCCTCACCCCGGGCCTCTTCGCCCGCGTGCGGCTGGAGACGGGCCCGTCCCGCGACACCGTCCTCATCGACGAGCTCGCCGTGGGCACGGACCAGCAGGGCCGATACGTGCTCGTCGTCCTCCCGGACGGGACGCTGGAGCAGCGCCGCGTGGAGCTGGGCGCCAGTGACTCCGGCCTGCGCTCGGTGGTGAAGGGCCTGTCGCCCGGCGAGCGCATCGTCCTCAAGGGGCTCGCGCGTCCCGGCATGAAGGTGACGCCGAAGCTCGTGGCCATGGCGAAGACGCAGCGCACGGAAGGCGGCCGGCCATGAAGTTCACCCACTTCTTCGTCGACCGGCCCATCTTCGCGGCCGTGCTGTCCGTCCTCCTGCTCATCGCGGGAGGACTCTCCATGGTGCAGCTCCCGCTGAGCGAGTACCCCGCCGTGGCCCCGCCCACCGTGGTGGTGCGCGCCGCCTACCCGGGCGCCAACCCGCGCGTCATCGCGGAGACGGTGGCCGCGCCGCTGGAGCAGGAAATCAACGGCGTGGAGGGCATGCTCTACATGTCCTCGCAGTCCACCAGCGACGGCCGCGTGTCCCTCACGGTGACGTTCGCCCAGGGCGTGGACGCGGACCTCGCGCAGGTGCAGGTGCAGAACCGCGTGGCACGCGCGCTCCCGCGCCTGCCGCAGGAGGTGCAGCGGCTCGGCGTGATGACCGAGAAGACGAGCACCGACATCCTCATGGTGGTGCACCTCGTCTCGCCGGACTCCTCGCTGGAGCCGTTGTACCTCTCCAACTACGCGGTGCTCCAGGTGAAGGACGTGCTCCAGCGCATCCCCGGCGTGGGCAGCGTGGTGGTGTGGGGCGCGGGCGAGTACAGCATGCGCATCTGGTTGGACCCGCAGAAGCTGGCCTCGCGTCACCTCACCGCGAGCGACGCGGTGGCCGCCATCCGCGAGCAGAACGTGCAGGTGGCCGCAGGCGTCGTCGGCCAGCAGCCGGACGCCAGCTCGGCGTTCCAAATCACGGTGACGACGCAGGGCCGCCTCGTGGACGAGGAGCAGTTCCGCGACATCGTCCTCAAGGTGGGCGAGGGCGGACAGGTGACGCGCCTGCGTGACGTGGCCCGCGTGGAGCTGGGCGCCAGCAGCTACAGCCTCAAGGCGCTGCTGGACGGCAAGCCGGCGGTGGCCATCGGCATCAACCAGGCCCCCGGCTCCAACGCGCTGGAGGTCTCCGCCACCGTGCGCGAGCGGATGGCGGAGATGAGCAAGGCCTTCCCCAAGGGCATGGAGTACCGCGTCGCGTACGACCCGACCTTCTTCGTGCGCGCGTCCATCAAGAACGTGGTGAGCACGCTGCTGGAGGCCGTCGTCCTGGTGGTGCTGGTGGTGGTGCTCTTCCTCCAGACGTGGCGCGCCTCCATCATCCCCCTGGCGGCGGTGCCGGTGTCGCTGGTGGGCACTGCGGCGGTGATGCACCTGCTGGGCTTCTCGCTCAACACGCTGTCCCTCTTCGGACTGGTGCTCTCCATCGGCATCGTGGTGGATGACGCCATCGTCGTGGTGGAGAACGTGGAGCGGCACATCGCGCTGGGGGCCAGTCCGAAGGAGGCGGCCCGCAGGGCGATGACGGAGGTGACGGGGCCCATCATCGCGATTACGTCGGTGCTCGCGGCCGTCTTCATCCCCACCGCGTTCCTCGGCGGCCTCACCGGCCAGTTCTACCGGCAGTTCGCGCTCACCATCGCCATCTCCACGCTGCTGTCCGCGTTCAACTCGCTGACGCTGAGCCCGGCGCTGGCGGGTGTGCTGCTGCGCCCGCACCATGGCAAGAAGGACGGCCTCACGCGCTTCATGGACAAGGCGCTGGGACGCTGGCTCTTCGGCCCCTTCAACCGCTTCTTCGAGCGCGCGTCGAATGGCTACGTGAGCGCGGTGAAGCGCGTGATTCGCATCAGCGCGGTGGCGCTCTTCGTCTACGGCGGGCTGCTGCTGCTGACGTGGGTGGGCTTCGAGCGCGTGCCGAAGGGCTTCGTGCCCATGCAGGACAAGTACTACCTCGTGGGCATCGCCCAGCTCCCGCCGGCTTCGTCGCTGGACAGGACGACGGAGGTGGTGCGTCAGATGTCGGAGATGGCGCTGGCCGAGCCGGGCGTGGCCAACGTGATTGCATTCTCCGGCCTGTCGGTGAACGGCTTCGTCAACTCGCCCAACGCGGCGGTGGTCTTCACGGCGCTCGACACCTTCGAGAACCGGAAGTCGCCGGAGCTGTCGGCGGGGGCGATTGCCGGGCGCCTGCAGAAGAAGTTCAGCACCATCCAGGACGGCTTCACCGCCATCTTCCCGCCCCCACCGGTGCCGGGCATGGGCGCGCTGGCGGGCTTCAAGCTCCAGCTCGAGGACAGGGCGGGCCTGGGCCCCGAGGCGCTGTACGAGGCGGCGCAGGCGCTGGCCCAGCGGGCCTCGCGCGAGCCGGAGGTGGCGGGGCTGATGTCGGGCTTCGAAATCAACGTGCCGCAGCTCCGGCTCGACGTGGACCGCGTGAAGGCGAAGACGCAGGGCGTGCCGCTCGGGGACATCTTCGACACGCTGCAAATCCACCTGGGCTCGCTCTACGTGAATGACTTCAACCGCTTCGGGCGCACGTACCAGGTGAATGTGCAGGCGGACGCGCCGTACCGCATGCAGGCGGAGGACATCGGCCGGCTGCAGGTGCGCAACGCGCAGGGGGCCATGGTGCCGCTGGCGTCGCTCGTCAACGTGAAGCCGTCCTTCGGGCCGGACCAGGTGATGCGCTACAACGGCTATCCGTCCGCGGACATCAACGGCATGGCCCGGCCGGGCGTCAGCACGGGACAGGCGGTGGCGGCCATGGAGCGAATCGCCGCGGAGACGCTGCCCGCCGGCATGAGCTTCGAGTGGACCGACCTCACCTACCAGGAGAAGCTCGCCGGCAAGGAAGGGCTGCTCGTCTTCCCGCTGGCCATTCTGCTCGCCTTCCTCATCCTCGCGGCGCAGTACAACAGCTGGACGCTGCCGCTGGCGGTGCTGCTGACAGTGCCCATGGCTCTGCTCAGTGCCATTGCCGGTGTGTGGCTCACGGGTGGTGAGAACAACATCTTCACGCAGATTGGCCTCGTGGTGCTCATCGGCCTGGCGGCGAAGAACGCCATCCTCATCGTCGAGTTCGCCCGCGCGCAGGAGGACGAGGGCATGGGCGTGGTGCAGGCGGCGCTGGAGGCGTGCCGGCTGCGCCTGCGGCCCATCCTGATGACGTCGGTGGCCTTCATCATGGGCGTGGTGCCGCTCGCCACGGCCACGGGCGCGGGCTCGGAGATGCGTCAGGCGATGGGCGTGGCGGTGCTCGCCGGCATGCTCGGCGTGACGCTGTTCGGCCTGGTGCTGACGCCCATCTTCTACATCGCCATCCGCAAGCTGGAGCTGCGCCGGGCTTCGCCGGAGCCGGAGCCCGCGCCGCTGCCTCCCGGGGCCACGGGGGCGCCGGGACACTGAGTCCACAGCACAGATGCCGCAGCCAGCCGCGCCGGGCGGGGGAGTGGGACTCCCGCCCGGCGCGGTATTCTCATGAGGATGGGCCTTCCGCTCGCTACCAGCCCGGCGCCGAGCGCAGCAGCAGGTCCACCGCGGCCCGCACACGTGGCGCCACTCCACGCACCTCGCGCGTGGCCAGGTGGAGCCGGTTGAGCACGGGCTTCGCGGGACGCATCAGCTCCACCAGCGAGCCGCGCTCCAAGGCGCCTTCGCACAGGTAGCGAGGCAGCACCGTCACCCCCGCGCCCGCTTCGGCCAGGGCCATCACCGCTCGCAGGTCAGGCACGGCGGCCCGGGCACTTCCCCGGACGCGCGCGCCGAAGGCATCGCGGAAGAAGCGCCGCAGCAGGGGCAGGTCTCCCGCGTAGGCCAGCCACGGTACGTCCGCGAGCAGCGCCTCACCGCCTTTCGCCTCCAGCGCCTTGCGCGGCAGCCGCTCCGCCCAGGCGGGGGCAGCCACCAGCACCAGCTCCTCGTCGTAGAGGACCTGGTACGCCAGCCCGCGCGCGCCCACCTTGCGTGAGGCCACCACCAAATCCAGCTCGCCCGCGCCGAGCGCCTCCAGCAGCGGCGTCACCACGTCCAGCCGCACCTGGAGCATCAGCCCTCGGGCCACCAGCGGAGCGAGCGCCGGGAGCACCTTCATCGTCAGCAGCTCCGCCGGCCCGCCCAGGTAGAGCGTCCCCTCCAGCGCCGAGCTGCCCGCTCGCATCGAATCCACGAGCGTGTCCAGCGCGTCCACGTGCGCGGAGGCCGCCTGGGCCAGGTCGTGCCCGGCGGGCGTCGGCACCACGCCGCGTGCCCTCCGCGTGAAGAGCGGCCGGCCGAGCCGCGCCTCCAGTGCCTTCAGGTGCGCGGACAGCGCCGGCTGCGTGAGGTGCACCGTGGCGGCCGCGCGGGAGATGGAGCCAGCCCGGTAGATGGCGAGGAACGAGTGGAGCAGGTCCAGGTCAGCCATAAAAAATCCTATCGCTCGCAGTCGGAAGCCCGATGGGCGCCCGGCGTCCCCGCCTCATACCTTGCAGCGCCATGAACGGCACCCGCTCACTCCGCTTGTTGGGCCTGCTCGCCGTGGCGCTCCTCGCCACGGCCGCCGGCCCCCGTCCTTCTCCCCAGCCCCAAGGAAACAAACCCATGCGCATCCTCATCGTCCTCACCAGCCACGACGCTCTCGGCGACACCGGCAAGAAGACGGGCTTCTACCTGTCCGAGCTCACCCACGCGCTGGACGTCTTCACCCGCGCCGGCCTGGAGGTGGACTACGTCAGCCCGAAGGGCGGCAAGGCCCCCGTGGACGGCGTGTCGCGAGACGACGCCATCAACCGCGCCTTCCTCGATGACGCGAAGCAGCTGGCGCGCCTGGAGACGACGCTGCGCCCGGAGCAGGTGGACCTCGCGCGGTACGACGCCATCTACGTGCCCGGCGGGCATGGCACCATGTTCGACCTGCCGAAGGACGAGCGCCTCAACGCGCTCATCGGCACCCTCTACGCGCGAGGTGGCGCGGTGGCCGCCGTGTGCCACGGCCCCGCGGCGCTGGTGAACGCGAAGCTGCCGGATGGCCGCTACCTCGTGGCGGGCAAGGACGTCTCCGCCTTCACCAACGAGGAGGAGGCCGCGGTGCAGCTCACCCAGGTGGTGCCCTTCCTCCTGGAGTCGAAGCTCATCGAGCGCGGTGCGCGCCACACGAAGGCTCCCAACTTCCAGAAGCACGTGGTGGTGAGCGAGCGGCTCGTCACCGGGCAGAACCCGGCGTCCGCCGCCGCGGTGGCCGAGGCGCTGGTGCGCGTGCTCACGCCCCAGCGCCAGGCCACCGGCACGCGCTAGGCTAGAAGCACTTGCAGTAGCCCAGCGTCCACTTGCTGAAGGGCGGAGAGTAGAGACAGGCGCCCTCCGCCCCCGTGCTCTTCACGCAGGCGGTACCCTTGGCCAGGTCGGCACACCCGTCTTGCGAGTTCGACGGGCAGATGGCGGGGAGGACAACCTCCTGTGACGTCTGGCTGACGGCGGGCTCGGCCTCCTCCTGCACGGGCCCGCCACAGGCGGCGAGGGACAGCAAGGACAGCAGCATCAGGGCACGACGGGGTGTGGTGGTCATGGTGTGACGAAGTGTAAAGACACGTGTCACCGTGAGACAAGAACACCACCCCCGGCTGTCATGGACGCTGTCGCTGTCGTGTCTGCTGCTGCTCGTGACTTCCTGCGGCGCGAAGCGCACGCCCACGGGGCCCGGCTCGCCGCCCGATGCGCTGGAGGACGGCTGGGCCGTGGCCTCGTTCGAGGACGAGGACGTGCGGCGCGCGTGGATGCAGTGGCTGGAGCACGACGTGCAGGAGGGCTCGGTGAAGGAGCCGGACTCCGTGCTCATCGCCCGCCATGGCCGGCTCATCTACGAGCGCTACTGGAACGACTTCACGCGCGACGACGCGCATGACCTGCGCTCGGCGACGAAGAGCCTCACCGCGCTGCTGGTGGGCATGGCGCACGAGCGTGGCGTGCTCCCGGACCTGGACGCGCCCGTGCTGCCGCTCCTGCCGGACCTGGCCCCGGTGCGCAACGCGGACGCGCGCAAGGAGCGTGTCACCCTGCGCCACCTGTTGCAGATGCGCTCCGGCCTCGCGTGCGAGCGGCCTGTCCATCCCCGAGCTCTCCCGCCGGTGGCTCTTCGAGCCGCTCGGCGTGAAGGACTTCGAGTGGCAGCCCGCGGGGAAGAAGGGCACGGACACCGGCGGGCACCTGCGGCTGCGGCCGCGCGACTTCCTGAAGGTGGGCGCGCTCGCCGTGGACGGCGGGACGTGGAACGGACAGCGCCTCGTGTCCGAGGCGTGGGTGACGGAGGTGGGCCAGCCGCTCGGCCCGCTCGGCGACTCGCAGTACGGGCTCTTGTGGTGGCACGCGCGCTTCGTCGTCCAGGACACGCCGGTGGAGGTGTCCTTCGCGCGCGGGAACGGAGGCCAGTACCTCTTCGTGGCGCCGTCGCTCGGGCTCGCGGCGGCCTTCACGGCCAGCCACTACAACGACGACGCGGGCTCGCTGCTGCCCGTCACCCTCTTCGGACGGTACGTGCTGCCCGCGGCGCTCGGCTTCGAGCGGACACCTCCCTGATTCACAACTTTCCAGTGTGCGTGTGAGGTGGAGTTGCAATTCAGTGCTCATTGCCAGGAGCGCACAAGTTACGGGCTCCCTGGGCGTATGCGCGCTACGCTGCGGGGCTCGGGGCCGACCGAACCAAGAAGGAGTCCACCGTCCATGCGCACCCGACCGTCCCTGCTGGGCGTCGTCGCTTTCAGTGCCTGCGTGAGCGCTCTCACGGGAGCCTGCCAGGTCTATGACTTCGAGCACGTCGAGCCGATAGCCATCACCCAGACCACCATCGAAGAGGACGTCGAGGCCCGTCAAAGCAAGCCCAACGTCATGCTGCTGGTGGACACCTCCAACTCCATGACGGAGCCGGTGGACCCGACGGACCCCGACTGCAAGCTGCCGAATGGCAATGTCTGTGTCGACGATGCCCCCTGCAACCCCGCGGTCTGTCCCACCCGCTGGACCGAGCTGCAGGCCGCCGTGCCGAAGTTCCTCGCCGATACCGGTCCCTTCGTCCGTTTCGGCCTGGTGACCTACCCCGACACGCGCAAGGAGACGACGTTCGCGGCGTTGTGCAGGCCGGCGTCGTCCGCATCCACCTCCCTGCGCAAGGACCTGCCCACGGCGGAAGATGATGCGTCGCTGCTGGCGTACGCCAACTCCATCAACGCCGTCCTCCAGGGCATTCCCAATGCTGGAGACGAGCGTCCAAAGGGCGGCACGCCGACGAGCATCAGCCTGAACTTCGTGAAGGACCTGCCCGCGCTCCAGGACGATGCGCGCGACCAGTTCGTGGTGCTGCTCACGGACGGTCTGCCCAACTGCAACGGCGAGAACATCCACGAGCCCAGCGACCCGCTCTGCCGGTGCACGCTGTCGAACTGCAACGGGGCACAGGGCAAGTCGGGCTGCCTGGACATGGACGCCTCGGTGCAGGTGGTGCGCGAGCTGTCCGCGAAGAACATCACCACCATCGTCATCGGCTTCGGCGCGGAGACGGCGTCGGGCGATGGCCCCGCGGTGCTGGACGCCATGGCCCGTGCGGGTGGCTTCGCGCGCACCTGCGAGGCGGGGGAGACGTCCTGCGGCCCCGATGACCCGTGCGACCCGGTGACGCACCTGTGCTCTCGCGCCTTCTACCAGGCGGGCAATCAGACGGAGCTGGCCGATGCCCTGGAGAAGATCAGCAAGGCCGTCCGGCCGGGGCAGACCTGTCTCATCAAGCTGAACCCGGCCCAGCTTCCCTCGGACCCGAGGCTCATCGTCGTCTACGTCGATGGCGAGCGGACCGTCGCGGGCGACGGCGCCTGGACGCTGACGAACGAGGGCGTCCTCTTCAACGGGGCGACGTGTGAGCGCATCCTCGCGACCACCCCGGAGCAGCCCATCAACATCAAGATCCGCGCCATCCGCCAGCGCTGACCCTCCGTGACAGTGGGCGGAGGCAGCTCCGCCCGGAAGTCGCTCTCAGGCGGCGGTGCGCCGCCGCCAGGCGCCGAGGAGGTGCTCCACCACCTCGTCGAGGCCCACGCCCTTCGTCACCTGCGTGAAGACGAAGGGCCCGTCGCCGCGCATCTTCTTCGCGTCGCGCTCCATGACGCCCAGGTCCGCGCCCACGTGCGGCGCCAGGTCCGTCTTGTTGATGACGAGCAAATCCGACTGCGTGATTCCGGGGCCGCCCTTGCGCGGCACCTTGTCACCGCCGGCCACGTCGATGACGTACACGGTGTAGTCCGCCAGCTCGCGGCTGTACTGCGCCGCGAGGTTGTCGCCGCCGCTCTCCACGATGAGCAGCTCCGGATTCAGCTCCTCCATGAGCTGCTCCAGCGCCATCAGGTTGTGGCTGATGTCCTCGCGGATGGCGGCGTGCGGGCAGCCGCCCGTCTCCACCGCCTTGATGCGCTCCGGGGAGAGGGCCTGGTTGCGCACGAGGAACTCGGCGTCCTCCTTGGTGAAGATGTCGTTGGTGACGACGCCCAGGCGCACGCGCTCGCGCAGCTTACGGCACAGGGCCAGCACCAGCGCCGTCTTCCCGCTGCCCACCGGCCCGCCGATGCCGATGGTGAAGGCGCGCGCCTTGTAGTCGCGCTTCTTCGGCTCCTCGCGCTCGTGGAAGTGGCCCGGGTGGTCCCACTCCTCGTGCTCGTGGTCATGGTCGTCGTCGTGGCCGTGGCCGCGGTGGTCGTCGTGCATGTGTGCGTCACCTCAGGACAGGAAGAGCCTCGAATAGAGCCGGTCGTGCGTGGAGCCGAGCAGGTCCAACAGGGGGGAGGGCTGCGCCAGCGCGTCCACGTCCAGCGTGGCGCACTGCTCCAGCACGTCGTCCAGCAGCGGCATGGCCTGATGCTGGAGCTGGTGGGACTCGTGCGTGCCGACGATGCCCAGCCGCACCGCCGCGGACAGCGCGCCCCGCAGCGTCAGGGACAGGAAGAGCGCCTGCACGTCCGGCAGCGCCACCTCCAATGCGCGGAGCACGGCGCCGAAGAGGGGCGCATGGTGGAAGCACAGCTTGTCCGCGCGGGCGGCCTCGCGAAGCGGTGTCACCGGGCCGGGGAAGATGCGCGCGCAGGTGTCCAGGAAGGCCCGGCCCTGCGTGCGGCTGGCGCGGTTGGCCACGTGGCTGGTGAGGAACGCGTCCGCGCGCGCGTCCAGCGAGGGCAGGGTGGAGGGCTCGCGGTGCGCCGCGGAGAGCAGCGGTAGTGCGCCATGGCCCGCCTGCCAGAGTAGCTCGCGCACGAAGCGCCGCAGCTCGGGAGCACCGCGCACCTCGCCCTGCTGCACGGCGGCCTCCAGCCCCGCCGAGTGCGCGAAGCCCCCGGTGGGAAAGCCCGAGTCCGCGAGCTGCAACACCTTCCACGACGCGCTCATGCGCTCATTGCCTCAGAACAGCGAGTAGAGCTGCGCCAGGGGCAGCACGCGAGCGGGCTCGCAGCGCAGCAGCTCGCCGTCGGCGCGCACCTCGTATGTCTCCGGGTCCACGGTGAGGACGGGCAGGGCGTCATTGAGCTTCATGTCCCGCTTGCCCAGGCCCCGGCAGCGGCTCACCGCGGACAGGCGCTTGGTGAGGCCCAGCTCGCGCGTGGTGCCTTCCGCCAATGCGCGGGCGGAGATGAAGGCAAGGCTCGTGGCCCCGCGCGCCCGCCCCCGTGCGCCGAACATGGGGCGCATGAGGTACGGCTGCGGCGTGGGGATGGACGCGTTGGCGTCGCCCATCTGTCCCCAGGCGATGAAGCCGCCCTTGAGCACCAGCTCGGGCTTGAGGCCGAAGAAGGCCGGCCGCCACAGCACCAGGTCCGCGAGCTTGCCCACCTCGACGGAGCCCACCTCGTGCGCGAGCCCATGGGCGATGGCGGGGTTGATGGTGTACTTCGCCACGTAGCGGCGGATGCGGAGGTTGTCGTTGTCGCCGCGCTCCTCGCGCAGCCGGCCGCGCTGCTCGCGCATCTTGTGGGCCGTCTGCCACGTGCGGCAGATGACCTCGCCCACGCGTCCCATGGCCTGGCTGTCGGACGACATCATGCTGATGGCGCCCAAATCGTGAAGGATGTCCTCCGCGGCGATGGTCTCCCCGCGGATGCGGCTCTCCGCGAAGGCCACGTCCTCGGGAATCTCGCGGTCCAGGTGGTGACACACCATGAGCATGTCCAGGTGCTCATCCAGCGTGTTCACCGTGTACGGGCGCGTAGGGTTGGTGGAGGAGGGCAGCACGTTGGGTGCGCCGCACACGCGGATGATGTCCGGGGCGTGTCCGCCGCCCGCGCCCTCCGAGTGGTACGTGTGGATGGTGCGGCCCTTGAACGCGGCCAGCGAGTCATCCACGTAGCCGGACTCGTTGAGCGTGTCCGTGTGGATGGTGACCTGGATGTCTTCACCTTCCGCCACGGAGAGGCAGGTGTCGATGGCGGCCGGCGTGGTGCCCCAGTCCTCGTGCAGCTTCAGGCCGATGGCACCCGCGCGAATCTGGTCCACGAGCCCCTCGGGCAAGGAGGTATTGCCCTTGCCGGTGAGGCCGATGTTGAGCGGAATCGTGTCCGTGGCCTGCAGCATGCGCTGGAGGTTCCACGCGCCCGGCGTGCATGTGGTGGCCTTGGTGCCCGTGGCCGGACCGGTGCCGCCGCCCACCCACGTGGTGATGCCGCTGGCCAGGGCCTCGTCCGCCTGCTGCGGGCAGATGAAATGGATGTGCGTGTCCAGGCCGCCCGCGGTGACGATGAGCCCCTCACCGGCGATGGCCTCCGTCGTGACGCCCACCACCATTCCGGGCGTGACGCCGGCCATGACGTCCGGGTTGCCGGCCTTGCCGATGCCGGCGATGCGGCCGTGCTTGATTCCGATGTCCGCCTTGTAGATGCCCGTCCAGTCGAGGATGAGCGCGTTGGTGATGACGCAGTCGAGCGCCTTGTCGTCACCGACGCCGGCCTGCTGGCCCATGCCCTCGCGGAGCACCTTGCCGCCGCCGAACTTGCACTCGTCGCCGTAGACGGTGGCGTCGCGCTCCACCTCGGCCCACAGGCCGGTGTCGCCCAGCCGCACCTTGTCCCCGGTGGTGGGGCCAAACATGTCCGCGTAGTGACGGCGGTCCATCTTCCGGCTCATGAGCCCTCCTCCTGGTGACCGAAGCCCTGCTCGCGCACGGCGTCCATGGCGCGCTCGCGTCCCTCGGGGGACACCTTGCCGCTGCCCAGCGCGTTGCCGCCGCGCACCACCGCGTCTCCGGCGATGGCGACGAGCTGCACCGTCTTGCTCTCCCCCGGCTCGAAGCGCACCGCCGTGCCCGCGGGGATGTCCAGGCGCCGGCCGTAGGCCTTCGCCCGGTCGAAGACGAGCGCGCGGTTGGTCTCGAAGAAGGGATAGTGGCTGCCCACCTGGATGGGACGGTCTCCCTTGTGCGTCACGCGCAGGGAGATGCTGTCGCGTCCGTCGTTGAGGACCAGCTCGCCGGGCAACACGCGCACCTCGCCGGGCGGGCCGGCGTGCGTCGGCGCGGGTACGGCGAAGCGCTCACGCGGGGGCACCGGGAGGAAGCTGCCGTAGAGGGCCAGCTCCAGGTCTCCGTGCTCGGCGACGACGGGGTGGTGCACCGTGACGAGCTTGGAGCCGTCCGGGAAGGTGCCCTCCACCTGCACCTCCGCGAGCAGCTCTGGCACGCCCTCCATGACTTGCGCGCGGCCGAGGAGGCGGCGGCCCAAATCCATCAACTCGGCCACGCCCCGGCCGTCGCGGATGAACTCCAGGAGCTGCGTGGCGATGAGCGCCACCGCTTCCGGATAGTTGAGCCGGACGCCTCGCGCGAGGCGCTTCTGCGCGAGGAAGCCGGCCTGGTGCAGCAGCAGCTTGTCGACGTCGCGTGGGGAGAGGTGCACGACGTGCAGGGTAGCGCGTCGCGTCAAGTGCTTCCAGTACGGGGCGGACGGGACGCGCGGCGTGTGTTCAAAGCCGGCGCGCCCACGGGTCGTCGCCGAGCAGCGGCGGGAGGAAGGACAGCCACGCGCGGGTGGCGCGCAGCATCTCCTCCACGGAGACGGCGGCGGCGCGCAGCAGCAGGCCGTCGGTGCCCAGCGGGCTGACGGAGGGGATGAGCGCCGCGCGATTCTCCACGGGCAGCGCGGACAGCCGCGCAGCCAGGGCCTCGCGGGCTGAGGCCAGTGCGGGGCCCACGAGCAGCACGGTGGCCAGCGCGTTGAAGCGGCCCAGCCGTTCCGGGAGCGCTCCGTGCGCCGGGTCCAGCATCCAGCGCTCGTCCACCCGGGCGCGGCCGTTCACGTGGACGCGCAGCGTGGACGTGTAGTGCGTGAAGGCCCAGCGCTCACCGCTGGCGTCGCGGCCGGAGGTGACGAGGTCCACGAAGACGAGCGAGGCACCGGAGTGCAGATGCAGGTCGAACGTCTGCGCATACCGCGCGCCGGAGAAGCACACCGTGGGGTCCGGCACCACGGCGAGCAGCGCGCCTTCGCCCACGTGCGCGGTGAGCTCACTGCGGCAGCCCCGGGGTGAACGGTAGACGCGGTTGGCGCCCTGCGTGGACAGCAGCGCGCTGGCGCCCGGTGCCACGTCCACCTCCAGCGAGACATGGTCCCCGTCCACCAGCCCGCCGCCGAACGAGCTGGTGTAGGCCCACGCTGCGTGGCCGTGGTTGCGCGGAGTGAGCAGCCGCAGCGGGCTGTGGGCCAGCGCGGTGCGCACCACGGTGCGAGGCCCCACGCGCTCGAAGGCGAGCCGCGCGAAGCCAGCGCGTCCGGTGGGGTGGGGCGCCTCCACGGGCGCAGGGGCATTCATGGGGCCGAGCCTGCGGCAGGCCCGGCCGGGACACAACGCCTGTCATGGGTTCAGCCTGGCGGGGAGGTCCGTTCATACGGGCACGGTGAAGCCATTCACGTAGTCCTTGAAGCTGGCTTCGTCGATGGACCACTCACCCTTGCCCTGGTTCTCCTGCACGAACGGCCCGTAAGACGCGTCCGGCCTCGAGGGGCCCCACGGGTTGGAGAAGTAGACTCGGCCGTTCTCGAAGCGGGAGATGCTCATCACGTGTCCCAGTCCGCTCGAAGGCTGGGGACTGGTGCGAAGGTGGGCCAGGTATGGGGGATTGGGATTCGGTCCCAGCCTGCTCATGCGATTTCGCACGATGGCGAAGTTATTGTCGGTGGCGTCGACGAAGCGATAGGGCCGGCCATAAAGCTGCTGCGCCACCTTCGCTGTTTCAGTGCGGGGAAGGCCTTGCACCCACTTCCCCGACGGTGTCTGCCACGCACCCTTGCGAGCATCGTACGGGTTCTTGCCCGTCGCGTACTGGAGGGTCGAGCTCTGGAAGATGCCTTCGGACGGCGACCGCATGTCCTCCTCGGGCCGGGGACGCTGCCTCCCCCGGAGGACCCTGGAGCGCTCCATCTGGGGAGTCTGGGTCGGGTTGCGCAGCTTGAACTTCTCCCGCTCGAACAGAGACTGTTCCAGCTTCAGCTCCGCGCCTCCTCGCATCTTCACCGTGCCCGAGGTCGAGGTCAGTCCCTTCATCAGCCGCACGTATTCCGACGGGTCTCGCGCCGTCATCTCCCGCTGGAGCGCGGTGACCTGGCAGGTGTTGTTCCAGCCCTGCTGGACCCGCTGCGGCGCGGCGACGTCGGAGAGGATGGACTCCATCAGCTCCTGCCGGCCGATACCCGCTGGAGCGAGGCTGGGATGCAGGTCCTGGGTGGCCAGGTCCGTGAGGTTGTCCACCAGCGCCCGGCCCTGGCTGTCCGGCGTGGTCAGCCGGCCCGGCTCCTTCGCGAGCATCTTGAGGTCTCGCAGTCCTCGCGGCGTGGTCTCCGCGATGACCTTGCACAGCCCTTCCCGCTGGGCCTGCGAGAGCTTGTTCCACGAGGGCTGAGACATGATGTCGCGGATGGCCTCCGCGGCCACCGGCTCCCGGGCGAGCCGTGCCTTCACCGCGGCCTGGGCCTCGGGGGAGAGGCCCGCGAGCTTCGTGTCCAGCTCCGCGCGGGCCTGCGCGGCACGAGGCGCGGGGCCGGCTCGGGAAGGCCCGCTCGCGGCATCCTTCGCCGTGGAGGAGGAGTCGCTGCTGTTCGAGGCCGCTGAATCCCTGGCGGGCATTCCATCGGCCCGAGCCGTGTCGGGGGCTCCATCGCCGAGCTCATCCGCCGTGCTCGCGGCGTTGCTGCCCGGCTTCCGGGCTCCCTTGGCCACCTGGAGCGCACCCGTCAGGGTTGCTCCGGTGAAGCCACCCGCCACCGCGCCGACGGTGCCATTCACGAGGGCCTGGGTGCCGACCTGCTTCAGCCCGTTCAACACGCCGTTGTCCCAGGTCTCGCTGCGCGTGGCCGCATCCACGGCGCCGCCAGTCGCCCCTCCCACCGCGCCTTCCTTCACGCCTTCCTTCGCGGCCTGCTTGATGGCACTGCCCCCCGTCTCCTTCGCTGCGGTGGTGCCCGCTTCCTTCGCGGCGGTGGTGCCCGCTTCTTTCGCGGCGGTGGTGCCGGCCGTGCGCGTACCCGTGGTGCCTGCTTCCTTCGCTGCGGTAGTGCCGGCTTCCTTCGCTGCGGTAGTGCCCGCCGTGCGAGCTCCCGTCGTCGCGCCTTCCTTCACCACCGTGGTCCCCGCCGTGCGCGCTCCGGATGTCAGCGCGCTCGCGCCCCGGCCCACGGGGATGACGGCCGTGGCGCCCTCGGCCGCGCCAATCAATGCCTGCCGCCCCAGGTCCTGTGCTCCGGCCGCGTCGCCCTGGAAGGCCGCGTATGTCGCCGCTCGCGTGCCCGCGCCCAGCGCCGCGTACCCCGCGAGTGCCAGCGGCGTGGCCGCGCCGCCCGTGGCAATCACCGCCGCGCCCGTGGCCACCACGACCGCCGCCGTCGCCGCGCCGTCCGCCAGCGAGTCCTTGCTCGCCTGGAGCGCCTTCACGTCCTCCGTCGCATACCCGGTGAGCGTGGTGGCCCGCTCCGTGTCGCCCGAGGCAATCGCCTTGTCCGCCCGGTCCAGGTTGCGGTTCAGCCGGTCATTGTCCGACTCGCCCTTGATGGCCCGCTGCGTGTTGTCGAGCACCCACGAGCCGAAGCCCTTCTCGTTCGCCTGCTGCTCCCGCAGCCGCCGTACGCGCTCCGCATTGGCGTTCGGGTCGTTCGGGTCGACAGCGCCCAGGTCATACATCTGCTCGAGGATTTCGAGCTGCTCACGCCCGTCCAGCTCGGAGTCCAATTCCTTGCGCAAATCCTTGCCGTACTTCTCCTTGTACGCCGTGGTGATGGCGTCAATCTCCGCCTTGGACTTGTTCTGCAGCTCGTTCCGCAGCGCGTCCTCGTCGGTGCCCGCGCCGTCCATGGCCAGGTGGAGGCGCTCGGCCGAGGCCTCTGCCTGCGCCTTCGCGTCTCCCTCCTTCGGCGGGTTGAGCAGCCGCAGCGTCACCTCCGCGTCCGCGCCGCCCCACTTGCGCACCTCGCTCTCCAGGGACTTGCCCGTCTGCTTCTGGTACTCGGCCTTGATGGCCTCGAGCTGCTCGGGCGTCTTGCCCTCCAGCACGCCGCGCACGGCCTTCTCGTCCGCGCCGAAGGTGCCATCCATCGCGTCGCGGATGCGGGCCGCGTCCGCCTGGGCGGTGTTGCCCTGGAGCAGGCCCATCGCCCGGTCGTACTCCTCCTTCGACAGGTCGCCCTTCAGGTCCTTCATCAAGGCCGCGTCCTGGAGGACGAGCGCGCGCTGCTCGGGCGTGGCCTTCTCCAGCCGCTGGAAGAGGCGGTCCTCGTCGGTGCCCATTCCGCCGATGTCCTCGCGCAGGCCGTCCTTCAGGGCCTGCGCCTCCAGCTTCAGGCGCTCCTCGGGCGTCTTCGCCTGACTGGCCCCGAGCAGGTTGCGCGCCCGCGCCATCTCATCCTTGTCGAGCTCCTTCTCCAGCTTCGACAGCATGAAGTCCTCGGGCGACTGGCCCGCCGGAGCGCCGCCCTTCAGCTCCGCGTACTTCTCCGCAATCGCGTGCCGCTCCTCGGGGGACTTCTTCTCCAGTGTCTTGAGGATTTCCTCCGACGAGCCGAACACTCCGTCCAGCTCCGCCTGGATGGCCACCGCGTCGCTCTTCGCGCCGTCGCCCTTCAGCAGGGCCTCCGCCTTCTTCAGGTCGGCGCCGCTCATCTCGTCGCGGATGAGCTTGTCCAAATCCTTCCCGTACTGGTCCTTGTACGTCTTGCGGAGCTGCTCAATCTGCTCGGGCGTCTTGCCCGCCAGCGTCTTGTGGACCTTCTCCTCGTCGGTGCCCCAGCCGGTGACGCCTCCCTCCATCGCATCGTGCAGGGCTGCGGCGTCCTTCGTGGCCTGCTCCTGGGTGTACGACGGCTTCTGCTCGGCGGGAGGCGCCTGGGTGCCCGTGCTCTGCGCCGAGCCCGTGGCCGGAGGCTGCGCGGCATCCGCCACCATCATCTGTTGCAGCTCGGGAGACACCTTCTCCTTCGCCAGCGCGTCGGCGCGGGCGGCGCTGCCGGCGGGCGTGTCGAAGATGCGCTTCGCCGCGCTGGCCTTCAGGGTGCCCGCCGGCTGGTATTGGGGCTGCTCCTTCAGGTACGCGTCCATGGACGCGTAGCTCTTGCGCGACACCGGGTCATAGACACCGTCGCCCTGGCGGATGACGACGTGGCCCGACTGGCCCTCGGCGCCCGGACGTGTGTCCTTCAGGAAGACCAGCTCCGAGCGCGCGCGAATCTCCGGCGACGCCAGGTCGAGCCAGTCCGCCGCCTGGTCCAGGCAGTTGGTCTGCCCATCCCGCACGTCCTCGGTGAGCAGCGAGCTGGCCGGAGGCGTGGCGCCCGAGGCGAAGTCGGGGCCCTTCTGCTTCGCTCCCGCCTGGAACTCGGAGCGACCGGAGGTCTGCGAACGCGGCGCCTTCGTCGCCTGCTCTGCGAGCTTCGCCTGGGCCTCCACGGCACGGCGAGCTGCCTCGGCTGCCTGGCGAGCAGCAGCCTCCGCGGCCTCTCGCGAGCGTCGCTGGATTTCTGCGGCGGAAGCGGACGGGCTCGAATTGACGGGGCGCATGGCGACTCCTCCGGAAATGCAAAACAACGCGGTGGGGTGACTCCAAAAATGAGGAGCTCCCGTGCGCGTCCCCGTCCCAGATATTTCCGCATGCGCGCCCACCTTCTGCTACGCAACCGTCGGGCGGGGCCTTCCAATAATCCTGGTACGATTGCCATGGGATGACGATGTGCCCGGCCGAGACGACACTGAGTGATTTGCTGGCGGGGGCGTTGCCACCGCACCAGCGCTCCGGAGTCCTGGAGCACGTCGAGGCCTGTACCGACTGTCAGCGGGCACTGGCGGCGGCGGGGGATGACCCCACCTTCTCGAAGGAAGGCGCGGCGTCCGCGCGTGCCTCCGCGCCACTGGAGCGCGGCGCCCGGCTGTCGCGCTACGTGGTGCTGGAGCGAATCGGCGCCGGAGCCATGGGCGTGGTGTACGCGGCCTATGATCCGGAATTGGACCGTCAGGTAGCCCTCAAGGTGCTGCGCCCCGAGGGCCGGCAGGTGGAGGAATTGCGCCTGCGATTGGTATTGGAGGCGCAGGCGCTGGCCCGCCTCTCCCACGCGAATGTCGTCTCCGTCTTCGACGTGGGCGCGCACGAAGGCAGCGTCTTCCTGGCCATGGAGTTGGTGGACGGCGTCACACTGGCGGAGTGGCTGAAGACGCAGCGCTCCTGGCAGGAGGTGCTGCACGTCTTCAACGAGGCAGGGAAGGGGCTCGCGGCGGCGCACGCGGCGGGGCTGGTGCACCGCGACTTCAAGCCGGCCAACGTCCTCGTCGGCAAGGACGGGCGCGCGCGGGTGACGGACTTCGGCATGGCCCGTCCCCTCAATCGCGGGCAGAGCGTCACGCCGCAAGGGGTGGGCTCCAACGTGGCCGCGTCCACGGTGAGCCCCACCGCGAGTCCCCTGGCCAGCCCTCTCACGCGCACGGGCGTGTTGCTGGGTACTCCCGCGTACATGGCGCCGGAGTTGCTCGGCGGACGGCGGGCGGACGCGCTGTCGGACCAGTTCAGCTTCTGCGTGGCGTTATACGAAGCGCTCTACGGCGTGCGCCCCTTCGAGGGCTTCAGCCTGGAGGAGGTGGCCCGCGCCGCGCTGGAGGGACGGGTACGTCCGGCACCCCACGGCACGAAGGTGCCCGCCTGGGTGCGGCGCGCGGTGTTGCGCGGATTGAAGCCACGGCCCGAGGAGCGCTACCCGTCCCTGGAGCCACTGCTGGCGGCGCTCGTGCCTCCGCCCCGCAACGTGTGGGCGCGCGTGGCGGTACTGGCCAGTGCCGCGAGCCTCCTGGGCGCGGCGGTGGCCTGGCCCCTGGCCCACCGGACCGAGGCGCGCTGTGAGCAGGAGACGGAGAAGCTCGAAGGGGCGTGGGGACGCGCGCGCAGGGAGCAGGTGCATGCGGCCTTCCTTGCCACGGGCGCGCCGGTCGCGGCCGAGGCCTGGGAAAAAGTGGCGGCACTTCTGGATGCGCACGCCTTGCAGTGGCGCACGCTGCGCACCGAGGCATGCGTCATGTCCTACGAGCAGCCCGCGAGCAACGCGTGGCAGACGGCCGCCTGTCTCGATGCGCGGCTGTGGCAGCTCGCCGCCGTCACGGACGTGCTGAAGAAGGCGGATGGGCAGACGGTGCGCAACGCACAGCAACTCGCGTCGTCGTTGGAGGGACTGGGGGCCTGCCGCGATTCGCCGGAGCTGTCCACCCGCCCGCAGCCGCCCGACGCGCTCCGGCCTCGCGTGGACGAGGCCCGGCGCAAGCTGGCGGACGCCGAGGCCCAGCGCACCGCGGGCCGTTACGGCGAGGGGCTCAAGCTCACATCCGCCCTCCTCGAGGAAATCAAGGGCCTGGACTACAAGCCGCTCGAAGCGGAGGTGCTGCTCGCCCACGGCGACCTCCAGTCGCAGGACGGTCAGCACAAGGAGGCGGAGGGCACCCTCTACAAGGCCGTGTTCGCCGCCGAGGCCGGGCGCGACGACGAGACGGTGGCGCGCGCGTGGAACCTCCTCGTCTGGGTGGTGGGCTTCAGGCTCGCGCGCGGCGCGGAAGCAGAGCGCATCGTCCAGCACGCCCAGGCCGCCCTGGACCGCCTGGGGCGTGAGCGCTTCCCGGGCATCGCCGCGGACCTGCACCTGAGGCTGACACCGGTGCTGCTGGAGCAGGGGAAGTACGTCCAGGCGAACGCCGAAATCACGCGGGGGATGGAACTGGCGCGCAGGGCCTGGGCTCCGGACAGTCTGCGCATGGCCGAGTTCTTCTCCATGCTCGGTCGGGCCCGCTTCCGCCTGCGCAAGTATCCGGAGGCAGCGGAACTGCATCTCCAGGCGCTCGCACTGCGCGAGCGCTACCTGGGGAAGGACCATCCGGACCTCATCTCCAACCTCAACAGCCTCGCCACCACCTACGAATACCTGGGCAAGGCCGACGAGTCCATCGCCGCCCTGAGGAGAGCCATCGCCATCCACGAGTCCTCCGAGGCGCCAGAGGCCTTGCTCGCCAATTTGCTCGCCAACCTGTCCATGCGACTTCGGACCCAGGGCCAGATTGCAGAGGCGACAGCGCTCCACGAGCGGGCGCTCGCCATCCTCGAGCGGGCCTATGGTCTCGACCATCCCCTGACGGCCCTGGCATTGACGAGCCTGGGACGACTCCGCGGCGACGCGGACCACATCGAGGAATCCCTCGAGTTCTACCGGAGGGCCCTGGTCCACTTCGAACGCGCTCAGGGACCGGACTCGCCGCGCACCGCGACGGTGCTGCTCTACCGCTCCGAGACGTACCTCCGGGTAGGGCGCGTCGAGGAAGCGCGGCGCGACGTCCTCAAGGCACTGGCCCTCGTCGAGAAGAGCCAGGGGGCCGGCAGCGGCCTGGCGGCGACGGTGCTCGGGCAGCTGGCGACGGTGGACCTGCGCACGGGCGCGCCACGGGAGGCGCTTGCGCGCTGCCAGCGTGCCAAGGAACTGCATGAGGGCGTCCAGGGCATGGACAACATGGATGCCGCCAGGGACGAGGGCTGCATGGCCGAGGCGTATCTCCTACTGGGCGAGCCCGAGAAGGCGCTACCGCTGGTCGAGCACGCCCGCGCGCGTCTGGGCAGTTCCTCCTGCGAGCTCATGGATACGGCCTGGTACACCTTCGTCCTGGCCCGGACGCTGCGGGCGTTGAATCCTCCGGACCGCGCGCGAGCGGCCGCCATGGCCGAGGAGGCGCGGACGCGCTTCGAAAGCCTCAGTCCCCGCGCACGTCCGGAGCTGGAGGAGGTCGTGGCGTGGCAGCGACGTGAGGGATTGCGATGAGTGACATCAGGGGACTCCCCACTCGAGGGGCTCCCCGCGTGTCCCGGTATCGGGATTGCCGCATCCCTACCTCTCGTCTCACAACCATCGGACGGGGCGTTCCGAGAATGTTGGTACGCTTGCCATGGAATGATGATGTGCCCGGCCGAGACGACGCTGAGTGATTTGCTGGCGGGGCTGCTGCCATCCGAGCAGCGCACGCAGGTGCTGGCTCACGTCGAGAGTTGCGCGGACTGTCAGCGCGTGCTGGCGGCGGCGGAAGACTCCTCCGTGTCGAAGGCGGAGGCGGCCGTGTCCGCCGCGCCGCTGGAGCGCGGTGCCACGCTGTCGCGCTACGTGGTGCTGGAGCGCATCGGCGCCGGGGCCATGGGCGTGGTGTACGCGGCCTATGACCCGGAGCTGGACCGGCAGGTGGCCCTCAAGGTGCTGCGTCCCGAGGGCCGGCAGGTGGAGGAGCTGCGCCAGCGGCTGGTGCTGGAGGCGCAAGCACTGGCCCGCCTCTCGCACGCCAACGTCGTCTCCGTGTTCGACGTAGGAATGCACGGCGACTGCGTCTTTCTGGCGATGGAACTGGTGGATGGCGTCACGCTGGCGGAGTGGCTGAAGACGCCGCGCTCCTGGCAGGAGGTGCTGCACGTCTTCAACGAGGCAGGGAAGGGGCTCGCGGCGGCGCACGCGGCGGGGCTGGTGCACCGCGACTTCAAGCCGGCCAACGTCCTCGTCGGCAAGGACGGGCGCGCGCGGGTGACGGACTTCGGCATGGCCCGGCCTCTCAACCGGGGGCCGTCCTCCGCGTCGAGAGCGCAGCCCGGCATGGCCGCGTCCACGGTGAGCCCCCCGGTCACTCCGCTCACGCGCACGGGCGCGCTGCTGGGCACGCCTGCGTACATGGCGCCGGAGTTGTTCGACGGGCGGAAGGCGGACGCGCTGTCGGACCAGTTCAGCTTCTGCGTGGCGCTGTACGAAGCGCTCTACGGCGTGCGCCCCTTCGAGGGCAGCAGCCTGGAAGAGATAGCCCGTGCCGCGCTGGAGGGCCGCGTGCGTCCGGTGCCTCACGGCACGAAGGTGCCAGCCTGGGTGCGGCGCGCGGTCCTGCGCGGGCTGAAGCCAAAGCCCGAGGAGCGTTACCCGTCCCTGGAGCCGTTGCTGGCGGCGCTCACTCCTCCGCCCCGGAACGTGTGGACGCGCGTGGCGGTGCTGGCCGGTGTCGCGAGCCTCCTGGGCGCGGCGGTGGCGTGGCCGCTGGCGCACAGGACCGAAGCGCGCTGCGAGCAGGAGACGGAGAAGCTCGAAGGGGCGTGGGGACGCGCGCGCAAAGGGCAGGTGCGCGCGGCCTTCCTCGCCACGGGCGCGCCGGCCGCGGCCGAAGTCTGGGAGAAGGTGGCCGAGGTGCTGGACGCGCACGCCTCGCAGTGGCGCGCGCTGCGCACCGAGGCCTGCGTCACGTCCTACGAGGAGCCCGAGAGCAACGCGTGGCAGACGGCCGCCTGTCTCGACGCGCGGCTGTGGCGGTTCGCCGCCGTCACCGACGTGCTGAGGAAGGCGGATGCGCAGACGGTGCGCAACGCGCAGCAGCTCACGTCGTCGCTGGAGGGACTCGGGGCCTGTCGCGATTCGCCGGAGCTGTCCTCCCGTCCGCAGCCACCGGATGCGCTCCGTCCTCGCGTGGACGCGGCCCGGCGCAAGCTGGCGGACGCCGAGGCCCAACGCACCGCGGGCCACTACGGCGAGGGACTCCGGCTCACATCCGCGCTGCTCGAGGAAATCAAGGGCCTGGACTACAAGCCGCTCGAGGCGGAGGTGCTGCTCGCCCACGGTCAGCTCCAGCAGCAGGGCGGCGATCCGAAGGAGGCGGAGGGCACCCTCTACAAGGCTGTCTTCGCCGCCGAGGCCGGGCGCGACGACGAGACGGCGGCACGCACATGGACCCTGATTCTCTATGTGGTGGGCGCGCAGCTCCAGCGTGGTGCGGACGTGGAGCGCATCGTCCAGCACGCCCAGGCCGCCGTGGACCGCCTGGGGCGTGAGCGCTTCCCGGGCATCGCCGCGGACCTGCACCTGCGATTGTCGGCGACGCTGATGGAGCAGGGGAAGTTCGTCGAGGGGGATTCGGAAATCACGCGAGGCGTGGAGTTGGCGCGCAGGGCCTATGCCCCGGACGACCTACGCATGGCCAGGTTCCTCTCCGCGCTCGGCTGGACCCGTTACCGCCTGGGGAAGTACCCGGAGGCGGTGGAGCTGCATCTCCAAGCGCTCTCGCTGCGAGAGCGCCACCTGGGAAAGGACCATCCGGACCTCATCGGCAGCCTCAACAGTCTCGCCAGCGCCCATGAGGCCGTGGGCAACGCGGACGAGTCCATCGCCGTCCAGCGGCGGGCCATCGCCATCCACGAAGCCTCCGAGGAGCCGGAGTTCTCACGCGCGCCCCTGCTCGGCAATCTGGCCCAGCGGCTGTGGAAGCTGGGCCAGATTGAAGAGGCGACGGCGCTCCAGCGGCGGTCGCTCGCCCTTCTCGAGCAGAAGTATGGTCTGGAGCACCCCCGCACGGCCCTGGCGCTGGCGATTCTGGGGGAGTTCGTCGGCGACGCGGACCACATCGAGGAAGCCCTCGGACTCTACAACCAGGCCCTGCTCCTCTTCGAGCGTACCCAGGGGCCGGACTCGCCGCGAGCCTTGACGGTGCTGTTCAGCCGCGCCGCGACCTGGCTCCGGGTGGGGCGTTTCGAGGACGCGCGGCGCGACCTCCTCCGGATACAGGCCATCGCGGAGAAGACCCAGAGCGCCAACAGCAACCTGACTGCGGAGCTGCTCTGGCAGCTGGCAAAGGTGGACCTGCGCACCGGCGCGCCACGCGAGGCGCTCGCGCGCTGCCAACGCGCCAAGGAACTGCAGGACAGCATCCAGGGCGTGGGCAGCATGGACGCCGCGATGAACGAGGGCTGCATGGCCGAGGCGCACCTCCTCCTGGGAGAGCCCGAGAAGGCCCTGCCGCTCGTCGAGCGCGCCCGCGCGCGTCTGGGCACCTCCTCCCTCAGCGGCATGGACACGGCCTGGTGCACCTTTGTCCTGGCCCGGACGCTGCGGGCGTTGAATCCTCCGGACCGCGCCCGCGCGGCCGCCATGGCCGAGGAGGCGCGGAGCCGCTTCGAGGCCCTGGGCATCCGGGCCCGTCCGGAGTTGGAGCAGGTGGTGGCGTGGCAGCGACAGGAGGGACTTCGATGAGTGACACCCATGAACCCGGCACCCTCGCCGCGCTGCTGCGCGCGTACGTTCCGCTGGAGCGCCGCGCGCAGGTAGCGGCGGTGGACAATCTGGACTCCTTGCTGGCCGAGCACCTCGCGGCGGCCCGCGCCGCGTGGCCCACGGTGACGCTCGCCACGGAGCCCTTCCTGCGCCACGTGGCCCGGCACCTTCCGGCTGACGCGACGGCGGACGTGCTGCGCCAGCTCCACGCCGCGGACCTGTACCTCGCGTGCGCCTGCGCGGAAGGCAACCCGCAGGCCCTGCGCGCCTTCGACCAGCATGTGCTCCAGAAGGTGCCGCCGAAGCTGGGCGCGCTACCTCGCTCCACCGTGGACGAGGTGCTCCAGGTCCTCCGCGCCCGGCTCCTCATGGGCCGGGGTGAGTCGCCGCCGAAAATCGCGGACTACTCCGGCCGTGGACCGCTGCTCGCCTGGGTGCGCATCACCGCCGCGCGCATCGCCGGCGAGCTGGCGCAGCGCGACGGCCGCCAGGAGCTCTTCGACGAGCCGCCGGAAGCGCTCGCGATGATGCTGTCCACCGGAGACCCGGAGCACGAGCTGGTGCGCAAGGACTCGCGCGAGCTGCTCGTCGAGGTGCTGCGCAAGGTGCTCGCGTCCATGCCCGAGCGCGAGCGCGCGCTCCTGCGCATGCACCACCTGCACGGCTTCACCATGGACCGGCTCTCCGCGCTGTACGGCGAGTCGCGCTCCGGCATGCAGCGGCAGGTGGCCCACGCGCGCGAGCGGCTCCTCAAGCTCACGCGCGCGGAGCTGGCCGCCCGGGGGCGCATGGAGGGCCCGGAGCTGGAGAGCCTCCTCGGCCTCGTGCGCAGCCGGCTCGACCTGAGCCTCAACCGCCTGCTGGGCTGATGGCGCGGCAGGCTACTTCCGGGGCCACGCGTCCTTCATCGCCCCGGCCACCTGCTTCAGCGCCTCCGTGAAGGGCGAGCGCTTCCTCCAGATGAGGGCGAGCGTCCGCTTGGGGGCCGGGTCCGCGAAGGGGCGCACGCGCAGCTCCGAGCGCTTCACCTCCGTGGCCACCGCGAGCGCGGGCAGCAGGGTGATGCCCGCCCCGGCCGCAATCATCTGCGTGAGCGTGGGCAGGCTCGTCGCGCGGAACTCCAATTCATGCGCGCGCGCCTTGGAGCACAGGGACAACGCCTGGTCCCGGAAGCAGTGGCCCTCGTCCAGGAGCAGCACGTCCTGCCCGCGCAGCTCCGACGGTGAGGCCTCGCCCTTCTTCTGCCCGAGCGGATGGTCCTTCGGCGTCACGAGGAAGAACGGGTCCTCCGCCAGCACGGCCGATTCCACGTCGCCCAAATCCGCCTCCAGCGCGACGAGCGCCGCGTCCAGCCCGCCTCGCTCCAACTCGCGCGTCAGCACCTCCGTCTTCTCCTCCAGCCAGCGCACGGTGAGCCGGGGGAAGTGCTTGCGCAGCGCGGGCGTCACCGCCGGCAGCAGGTAGGGCGACACCGTGGGAATCACTCCCAGCCGCAACGTGCCGCTCAGCGGGTCGCCCGCCCGCCGGGCTGCTTCCGTGAGTGCATCCACATCCACGAGCAGCCGCCGCGCGCGCTCGACCAGCTCCGTTCCGACGGTGGTCAACAACACGCGCCGCTGGTCGCGCTCGAACAGTTGCACCCCCAACACGCCCTCGAGCTGCGCAATCTGCGCGCTCAGCGAGGGCTGGGACACATGACAGCGTTCCGCGGCCCTCCGGAAGCTCAGCGTGTCCGCCACCGCAACCACGTACTGGAGCTGACGGAGGGTGAAGGGGTGGGGAGCCAAGTTCATAGCATCAGGCTATCAGAATCATACAAACGTTATCTTGGAGCGCTCAGCCGCGAGAGCGCATCTTCCCTCTCGTTCGAAGCATCCACGCATCGACCCCAGGAGCGTCATGAGCCAGTCGAACGACGGTAAGTCGGGCAAGGGCCCCATCCTCACCACGCGGCAGGGGCACCCTGTCTACGACAACCAGAACAACCGCACCGTGGGAGAGCGCGGGCCGACGGTGCTGGAGAACTACCACTTCCTCGAGAAGATCAGCCATTTCGACCGCGAGCGGATTCCGGAGCGCGTGGTGCACGCGCGCGGCGCGGGCGCCCACGGCTACTTCGAGGCCTACGGCACCGTGGGCAACGAGCCCATCGGCAAGTACACGCGCGCGAAGCTCTTCCAGAAGAAGGGCGCGCGCACGCCGCTGTTCATCCGCTTCTCCTCCGTCATCCACGGCGGCCACTCGCCGGAGACGCTGCGAGACCCGCGCGGCTTCGCCATCAAGTTCTACACGGAGGAAGGCAACTGGGACCTGGTGGGCAACAACCTCCAGGTGTTCTTCATCCGTGACGCGATGAAGTTCCCGGACGTGGTGCACGCCTTCAAGCCGGACCCCGTCACCAACCGGCAGGACGCGCGCCGCATCTTCGACTTCATCAGCCTCACGCCGTCGGCGATGCACATGATTACGTGGCTCTTCAGCCCGTGGGGCATCCCCGCCAGCTATCGCGAGATGCGCGGCTCCGGCGTCCACGCGTACAAGTGGGTCAACGACAAGGGCCACGCCGTCCTGGTGAAGTATCACTTCATCCCCAAGGGCGGAGAGCGCAACCTCACCCAGGAGCAGGCCCAGGCCATCCAGGCGAAGGACTTCAACCACGCCACGGGTGACTTGTTCGACGCCATCGCCCGCGGGGACTTCCCCGAGTGGGAGATGCAGGTGCAAATCATGGAGGACGGCGAGCACCCCGAGCTCGACTTCGACCCGCTCGACGCGACGAAAATCTGGCCGCCGGAGCAGTTCCCCCTGCGCCCCGTGGGCCGCATCGTCCTGGACCGCAATCCCTCCAATTACTTCGCGGAAGTGGAGCAGGTGGCCTTCGGCACCGGCGTGCTCGTCGAAGGCATGGACTTCTCCGACGACAAGCTCTTGCAGGGCCGGACGTTCTCGTACTCGGACACGCAGCGCTATCGCGTGGGGCCCAACTACCTCCAGCTCCCCATCAACCGCCCCCGCGTGCAGGTGGCCACCAACCAGCGCGACGGGCAGATGGCGTACGACAACCACGACGAGGAGCTGGGGCACGACCCGCACGTCAACTACGAGCCCAGCAAGCACCAGGCGCCGCGCGAGGCCGCCCGCGAGTACCCGGGGCACCACCCGAAGGTGTCGGGCGAGGTCATCCGCAAGGAAATCAGCCGCACCAACAACTACGGCCAGGCCGGGGCGCGCTACCGCGCCTTCCAGGACTGGGAGCGCGACGAGCTCATCAAGAACCTGGTGGGCGCGCTGAAGCAGTGCGACGCCGACATCCAGGACCGGATGATTCACCACCTCACCCAGTGCGACGCGGACTACGGCAAGCGCGTCGCGCAGGGCCTGGGGCGCTAGTCAGGACAGAAGCCCCACGAGGGCGGCTACGGCGAGTCCGGGCTGCCCTCGTCCTCGGGGAGGAGCACCGTCTTGAGCCGGTCCAGCATGGCGGGCGACGCGTCGGTGAAGGCGAGGCCCACCTCGTACCGGGCCACCGCGCCGGCGGGGAGCTCCTTCATCCAGGCCACGCGAGCGACGCAGCTCAGCTCGGTGCCGTCCTTGAGGAAGAGGTCCAGCTCCAGGGGTATCTTCTCGGAGAACTTCTCGTCGGCGTAGATGCGGATGCCGCCGAGGCTGGCATCCAGCACCTGTTGCTGCTGCCAGTCCACGCGTCTCAGCCGCGCCGGGCGCGCGTACAGCGGCGCCGCGAGCCGCGGGAAGCGGCGACGTTCCGATGGGGAGTCATTGTCGCTCACGCTGTGCCTCATCGAGCCTTCTCCGGAAGGATGCCCGGCGCACCTTCCGGACAACCTGGATGAGCATAGGGGATTCCGGGAGCGGCGAGAAAATCCGTCGAAGAATTCCAACCCGGTCCCTCCGGGTCCGGGCTGACGGGGCCCGGGGCCCGCCCGCCCCTCGGGCCGGGCGGCGAGCGGTGTGAGCCGCTTGCCCACCGTCTGAAGGCACCGCGTCAGAGGGCGGCGGCCACCGCGTGCTCCAGCTCCTGGCGGGTATACCAGTCCAGGGGCCGGCGGACCGTCACCAGCTCCAGCGTCCCGTCATGGAAGGTCACCGTGGGGGACGTGTCTGTGCGCAGGTGGATGCGCTTCACCTTCTCGCGCAGGGCGGAGCGGCCGACGGCGTCCTTCGCGAGCGCCTCCAGCACCTCCTTCGCGCGCTCCGCGAGGAAGGCGAGCGCCCTCAGTTCGTCCGCGTTGCTGGCGTCCACACCGGAGCCGAACCCCAGGGCAATGGACGACTCGGTGGCGGTGCGTACGCGGGTCTCCACGTCGGCGAGCTGGCGGCGGAGCTGGAGCATCGAGGGCACCTCCGCCGCGTCGCGCTGCAGCGCGCCGAAGGAAGGGACGTCCAGGATGGACAGCGTCTCGATGACGCCCACGGGGATGATGACGGCCTCGTCGTAGGGGCTGCCGCTCTCGGATGGAATGTAGAGCAGCACGGCGCGGCCCTCGCGGCGGTCCTCTAGCATCTCCTTCACGAAGCCGGACATGCTGCGCCCGCTGCGCAGGGAGATGCCGACGCGCGGGAGGACCAGGGGGATTCCGGCCTGCTGGCGCCCGGCGATGCGCAGCACCGCGTTCAGCGCCGCGTCCATGCCCGTGACGCTCCAGTCGCAGAAGGCGCGCAGCGGCTCCTTCGCCGCGTAGGGGTTGGGCGCCTCGGGGGCGGCCTCCAGCACCCGCTGGACGGCCTCCTGCCGGTAGTGCACCAGGTCGATGTTGGTGGCGGGCTCGTGGTCCAGCGTGAGCACGCCGTCCTTGAAGGTGGCGAAGTCGTCGGCGTTGGAGATGCCGGCGGTGTTGCGGATGACGACGCGCTTGAGGGCGCCGCGCAGCGACTCGCGGCCGAGCTCGTCCTCGGCGAGGGCGTTGAGCGCGCCGATGAGGGGGTGGAAGTAGACGGGCGGCCACGCCTCCTCGTAGAGGTTCTCGTAGCCCTCCGCGGCGAGGCTGGTCCAGTCCACCTCCACCGGCACGTCGAAGCCCGCGGCGTCGTCGATGTCCTTCTTCAGTTGAGGGTAGTGCGTCTCCTCGAACTTCTTCGCGGCCCTGCGCTCTGCGAGTCCCATGCGGTGCCTTCCCGGATGATGGCCGGCAGTCTCTTCGAGGCGGACGAAGGACGACAACCTCTCTGGCAACTGGGCTACCGTGCCGCGCCTCTCCGGGAATCCCCCTGATACATGGGAGTGTGAATGTCTGAGACGTCGAGCGGAAACGCGGTGGCCGAGGCAGTGGAGCGGCTCAAGGCCTTCGCGGGCGAGAAGGAGGACATGGAGGTGGAGTTCTCCACGCCCCTCACCGCCGCGCAGGTGGAGAAGCTGGAGGCGAAGTACGCGCTGAAGCTGCCTCCCAGCTACGTGCGCTTCCTTACGACGTACGGCGCCTTCAAGGTGAACTACGGCGGGGAGGAGCTCATCGGCATGGAGAGCCCGGAGCACCTGCACGCGGCGGCGCCGGACCCGTCGGATGCCTCGGGAGGGGATGACCCGGAGGTGGAGGAGGCCATCAACGAGGCGTTGTTCTTCCAGCGCATCGACACGGACTCGGTGGAGAACTTCTGGTGCTTCAACCCGCGAGACAGGAACGCGGAGGGCGAGCTGGGCGTGGTGGCGTACTACCACGATGAAACGTTCGGCCTGCCCCAGCTCCTGGGCGAGGAGCAGTTCCGCACCTTCGACGCGCACATCGTCAGCGTCATCGACAACTTCATCGAGACGTACGGCGAGGCGTAGGCGGCGCGCGGGCCTTCAGGAAAGTGACAGCAGTTCCTGGAGGAACTGCTGCACCCTGGCCACGCGCGGGAGCTTCAGCGCGTCGCCCTGCAGCCAGCGGTTGTCTTGCAAGGACACCTGCAGGTTCCTGCCTGGCTTGAGCACGCTGACCACGCTGGCAATCGTGGCCTTCTTGATGCCCGCAGGTTTGCGAAGCTCCTTCATGTCCTCACGTGTGAAGGTGGGGTCATCAGGCTGGATGCGAGACATGAACGTCCGGGCCTCCTGCAAGAGCCCCGTGTAGTGCACGTTCGCGCACTCCAGCAGGAGGTCTTCCAGCGTGCCGGCGGTCTGGTTGTCTGGGAGGACGAAAATCCCGGTGCGAGGGGATGCGACGGAGACCTGGCCGGGCTGCTCGGGAAACGAGAGTCCGAGTTTCACCAGACCGCTCTGTACCGCCATAAAGCGCTCCTGCGGAGCCTTCTCGGAGTCCGCATCGAGAATCGCTCCCAGCGCGTCGAGTGGTGCGGGGAACCGCACGGCGAGCGTCTCCTCCACGCGCCGAACAATCTTCGAGTCACTGCCTGCGGACTGCACTGCCACGGATACTTCCACCCCCTCTGATGCGAAGAACACGGGGACGGGTACAGGCTGGTTCAGCTCACCCTTGTGTGGAAAGTTTTGAGGCACCAGTCCACGCCAGTAGACATCCAGTGAATCGAACTGGGAGACGCGCGCGAACCCATGCGGTTTGAGCAGCCGTGCAACGACTTCGACATCCTGTGGCCCTTCGACGACCAGGTAGGCGTAGCGCACGCTCACCTCACGTCGAGGCCGCGCTCATAGCGCAGGCGCCTGAGGAGGTCTTCGCCGAACCGCGTCGCAACGGTGCGTCCAGTGTCACGTCCTAGCCGGAATCCCACGATGTCCTCTTCCGGAGTGGTGTCCGCCGCCAGGATGGCGTCCAGGGCTTCGAGGCTGTGCGTCGTCGCGAAGAGCTGGACGTTGAACTGCTTGCAGGCATCGAGGAGCCAGCGGAACACCTTGCCGAGCGCTGAGATGTGGATGGCGGTTTCCAGCTCATCAATCAGAAAGACGCCTCCAGAAAGGGTCGGCAGTACCGAGGCGAGGAGAAGAGCCCGCCGGATGCCATCGCCGAAGGCGCTCACGGGGGCGAGTCCTGCTTGAGTGTCCTGAAGGTACAGAATGGGCCGCCCGCGAGGCGCGAGAATCTCCAAACCCGTGATGCGGGAGTCGAGCACGTTCAACAGCTTGCTCACTGAATCCTGAAAGCCCTCCAAACGTGCCTCGGAGAAGTTGCCAATCGTCGAAGAGAGGTGGTGGTCATACGGAGAAATGAAAGCCTGAGGGAGCCTGGGGCCCTCGAACCCTCGCACGTCCCAGCCTTGCTCTTCCCAGATCGTGAATGAGTTCGATGTGGTCGTGACGCCCGTTGGTTCAGTCAGTTCCACTTCGATCTGAACTTCGACGCCACGTCGTTCGGCGGCAGCAGGTGTGTGCTCCGGGTTCGTAGGTTGTCCTATGGCCGCAGGGGGCCGCTTCAACGAACGAAGTCCGCGCACCTGCTGGTAGCGAGCGCGCATGCTTCGCACTCGATAGGCCCCAGTCGCGGACAACCTCACCTGCCCCTGATGCTCATCGTCTGGGCGTTTGCCGGGCCCCTGAGGAAACAACCAACGCAGCTCTTCGACCTCTCCCAGGTTTGCATCCAAGAGGCCTAGCTCCCTGTTCCCGGCCGCGACACCCCACATGACAGGGTCCAGCGGATTGCAGTAGAGCGCCAGCCCCTCCAGCGCTGTCGACTTACCTGAGTCGTTCTCTCCCACCAGCAGGTTCACGCGCCCCAGTCCGGTCAGCTCCAGGTCCCGGACACCACGCAGGGCGTGAATGGTGAATTGTTCGAAGGGCAGGTTCATGGGTTGCTCGTCTCTTCGAGCATACCTACGCGATATCCGGCTCCGATTCGAACTTCTACCGGGGAGTTCGTCGTCCGGCCGGCGTATCGCGCCCCTGGGATGGGCTATACCGCACGCAAATGGCCCTCGCTCCGACGCTGTACGACTTCCAGGTGGCCTTGAGCCACGTCGACCGCTCGATTGACCAGCCGACGCTGGTCATCAAGCTCGCGCGTCACCCGTCGGAGACGATGCAGCGCGCGTGGCTGCGGGTGCTCGCGTTCTGCTGGCTGTGGGAGGAGCGGCTGGTCTTCGGCAAGGGGCTGGCCGAGCCCGATGCTCCGGACCTGGAGTGCGGCGACTACACGGGCCTCGTCACCCGCTGGGTGCGCGTGGGGAAGGCGGACCCGCTGAAGGTCCAGCGCGCCGTGGACCAGAACCCGCACGCGAAGGTCTCCGTGATGTTCGAGTCCACCCAGCGGATGGAGGCGTTCCTCGCCGAGGCCCGAGAGGCGAAGGCGACACGGGTGGCGAAGGCGGAGCTCGTCGCGGTGGATGCCGAGCTGTTGAGCGCGCTCTCCCAATTCGACACGCGTCGCATCAAGCTGTCGGTGACCTTCGTCGGCGACCACGTCTATGTCGAGTGCGATGGCCAGAGCTTCGACGGTCCGCTCACCCGCGCGAGCCTGTGAAGCTCGAGCGCCATGTCGGAGGGCTCTCGCTCGCCCGGAAGGCCCACTACCTGCGAGCGCGCGGCTGGCGCGAGGAGGAGAAGGGCTGGTCGAGCGACATCTTCGGCTTCCATCCCACGGCGAAGGCTCTTCATCACCAGCTCACCGATGACCTGAGCCAGGCGCTTCGTCAGCGGGGATGGCAGGTGCTCGGGTACTCCGAGCGGGGCTATGTGCAGCTGCGCGATGGCGAGCGCGGCAAGCCGTGCTCGCTGCCCAAGGCGCTGCGGACCCAGGCGCGTCGCGAGAAGCGGCCCGTCGCGGAGCTGACCTACTCGCTGTTCCTCGCTGCGCTGCTCGACTCGGAAGGCACGTAGCTCGCGCGAGAGCGCTCGGTACAGTTTGGCTTCCACGCCCAGGCTTCGGCGGCCGGGGAGGCCAACTCCATCCACATGGATGCAATCGAGTTGCTCAGGCAGGGTTGAGCCGGACGGGGGGCTTTGCGATGGTCTCGCCCCATGAAGCGATGCCTGCTCCCCGTCCTCGCCCTCGTTGCCTGCGCCACCCCACAGCAGGGCCCCGCGCCTGCCCCGGAGCCCTCGACCTCCGCGCCGCCGCTGCCTCAGGAGGTGCGGCTGGCGGACCTGCGTCAGCTCACTTCCGGCGGTGAGAACGCGGAGGCCTACTGGTCCTTCGGCGGCACGCAGCTCTCCCTCCAGGCCCGGCATGACGGCATGGGGTGTGACCGCATCTATCGCATGGCCCTCGACCCGGCGGGCGCGAAGCCCACGGTGACGCCGGTGTCGAGCGGGAAGGGCGCGACGACGTGCTCGCACTTCCTGCCGGGAGACCAGGAGCTCATCTACGCGTCCACGCACCTGGGCGGAGACGCGTGCCCGCCGCGCCCGGACCACTCCATGGGCTACGTCTGGGCGCTCTACGACACCTACGACATCTTCAAGACGCGCGCGGACGGCACCGGCGAGCTGACCCGGCTGACGGAGACGCAGGGCTACGACGCGGAGGGCACCGTCTGCGCGAAGGACGGCTCCATCATCTTCACCTCGGTCCGGGATGGAGACCTGGAGCTGTACCGCATGGACCGGGACGGGAAGAACGTGAAGCGGCTCACCAACACCCCCGGCTATGACGGCGGTGCGTTCTTCAACGCGGACTGCTCGAAGATTGTCTGGCGCGCGTCGCGGCCCCACCCGGGCAAGGAGCTGGAGGACTACCAGTCGCTGCTCGCGCGCGGGCTCGTGCGGCCCACGAAGCTGGAGCTGTACGTGGCCAACGCGGATGGCTCGGACGCTCGGCAGATTACGTGGCTCAACGCCGCGTCCTTCGCGCCGTTCTTCCACCCCAATGGGAAGCGCATCCTCTTCTCGTCCAACTACGGCGACCCGAAGGGCCGTGAGTTCGACATCTGGGCGGTGGACATCGACGGCTCCCACCTGGAGCGCATCACCTACGCGCCCGGCTTCGACGGCTTCCCCATGTTCTCCCCCGACGGGAAGTGGCTGGCGTTCTCCAGCAACCGCGCCACCGCGCAGGGACGCAGCGACACGAACCTCTTCCTCGCGCGCTGGGTGGACGACGTGAAGCCCGCCATCGAGACGACGGCCGTGGACCGCATCCAGGAGGACGTCACCTTCCTCGCGGCCCCGGAGCGCGAGGGGCGCGGCATCGGCACCGCCGGGCTGGAGGCGGCGGGGCAGCGGATTGAACAGCGGTTCCAGTCGCTGGGCCTCTCTCCGGCGGGGGACAGCGGCACCTTCCGCCAGGTGTTCCCGGTGACGACGGCGGTGAAGCCGGGCGCGGGCACGCAGGTGACGCTCGGCGGGACGGTGCTGCCGGCGGACGCGTACACGGTGCTCGGCTTCTCCTCGCAGGGCGTGGCGCAGGGACAGTTGGCCTTCGCGGGCTACGGCATCGTCGAGCCGTCGCTGAAGGTGGACGACTACGCGAAGCAGTCGGTGAAGGGGAAGCTGGTGGTGGTGCGGCGCTTCGTGCCGGACACGGCCACGTTCTCCGACACGGACAAGCAGCGGCGCTTCGGGGACCTCCGCTACAAGGCGTGGGTGGCCGCGCAGCGCGGCGCGAAGGCGCTCCTCGTCGTGGACTGGCCCGAGGCTCCGACTCCGCCCCAGAAGGACTGGCAGATGCCGCCCGAGGCCTCGCTGCCCGGCCTGTCTCCCGAGGGCCACGGCGACGCGGGCATCCCCGTGGTGGTGGTGAAGCGCTCGGCGCTGGAGCCGCTGATGGCGGCGCTGACGAAGGGCAAGCGCGTGGAGGCGCGCGTGGAGACGCGGCTCGACTTCGAGAAGCGCGACGCCTTCAACGTGGTGGGCCTGCTGCCGGCGGGAGAGGGAAAGCTGCCTGGCGCCATCGTGATTGGCGCGCACTATGACCACCTGGGCTTCGGCGGGCGGTTCTCGCTCTCGCCGGACCGGCACGAGCCGCACGGCGGCGCTGACGACAACGCCTCGGGTGTCGCGGGCCTGCTCGAAATCGCGCGCACCCTCTCCGAGCAGCGCGCGCAGTTGAAGCGCGACGTGCTCTTCGTGGCCTTCTCCGGTGAGGAGTCGGGCGTGCTCGGCTCCACGTACTTCACGCGGCAGCGCGGTGACGCGGGGATGAAGGACATCGCCGCCATGCTGAACCTGGACATGGTGGGCCGGCTGCGCGCGAGCGGCCTCACGGTGCTGGGCGCCGAGTCCGCCAACGAGTGGACCCCGCTCATCACCGCCGCGTGCGAGCAGACCCGCGTGCCCTGCACGTCCAGCGGCGACGGCTACGGCCCGAGCGACCACTCGCCGTTCTACGCGGCCGGCGTGCCGGTGCTGCACTTCTTCACGGGGGCGCACTCGGACTACCACAAGCCCTCGGACACGGTGGGCACCCTCAACGTCGCGGGCACGGAGCGCGTGGCGCGCATCGTCTCCGCGGTGGCGCTGGCGCTGGATGGGAAGACGTCGCTCACCTACCGGAAGGTGGCGTCGCCCGCGCCGCGCGGAGACATGCGCAGCTTCAACGCGTCGCTCGGCACGGTGCCGGACTACGCGGGCCCGGCGGAGGGACAGAAGGGCATGCTGCTCGCGGGCGTGCGGGCCGGCGGCGCGGCGGAGCAGGCGGGTATGAAGCGCGGTGACATCCTGGTGCGGCTCGGGAAGAGCACCATCAACAGCGTCGAGGACTTGATGTACGTGCTCAACACCTCCAAGCCCGGCGAGACGGTGAGGGCCATCGTCATCCGCGACGGGAAGGAAGTGCCGCTGGAGGTGACGTTCCAGGAGAGCAAGCGGCCCCGTTAGAGGGAGGAGGCTCGATGGCGCGCGGGAAGAAGCTCACTCCGAGGAAGAAGCCCACGCAGGAGCGCTCGCGCGCCACGGTGGACGCGCTGGTTCAGGCGACCGCCGACCTCCTGGTGCGCGACGGCTACGAGAAGCTGACCACCAACCGCGTGGCCGAGCGCGCCGGAGTGAACATCGCGTCGCTGTACCAGTTCTTCCCCGGGAAGGACGCGCTCGTGGCGGAGGTGCGCCGCCGCCACGTGGAAGAGCAGCAGGTGGCCATGCGCGAGGCCATGAAGGAGCTGAAGGGGCAGAGCCTCGAGGCGACGGTGCGTGCGCTCGTCACCATGGGAGTGGCGGCGCACGCCGTGAATCCGAAGCTCCACCATGCGCTCACGGAGGAGCTGCCGGCCCGGGTCTCGCGAGTGGGTGACCCGGAGGACCCCGTGCTTTCCGAAGCGCGCAAGCTGATGGAGGGCTTCGCCGGCAGTGGCGAGGACGTGGAGCGGACCCTGTGGATGGTGGACACCGTCGCGCATGCCGTCATCCACCGGGGCATCATCGAGCGACCGGATGACCTGAAGAGCGGCGCGCTCACCGAGGAGCTCGTCGCCCTGCTGGTGCGCTACCTGCGGCGCCGGTGAGCGTGGCTACTTCGCGCGCCGCCACTTCACCTCGCCCACCGCGGTCGTGCCGCCGCTCGTGGGGACGGGGACGCTGTACGTCAGTTCGTCGCCGTCGAGCGTGAAGGTGCGCTGCTGCTCGGTGCCCTCCCAGTTGGGGAACGAGGCGTGGTCGATGTGGAAGGTGAGGGTGCCCTTCGCGCCATCCACGATGTAGCGGCCGAAGTGCGAGTTGCTGCCCTGCACCGTGGCCTTGTACTCCTCCGGCGTGCCCTGGCTCTTGTCGTTGGAGGCGAAGCGGGCGCGGCTCGCGCGGAGGATGTGCAGGGAGTAGCGGCCCTGGCCGTCGAACATGAGCAGCCCCTGGGGCTCGGCGCCGTAGAGCTGCACGCGGCGGCCATCGGGGTACACGTTGTCGCAGGCAACGAGCGTCCACGTCCCCACGAGCCCCTTCGCCGGCACCTTTTCGCGAGGCGCGGCTCCGGCGAGGAACAGCATCGACATCGCGGCGAGGGTGATTCTTCGAGACAGGTGCATGGCGCGCCTCACATGAGCAGGCCGCCACCGTCCACGGAGAGGACGGTGCCGGTGAGGAAGGGGTTGGTCATCGCGAAGAGGGTGGCGGACGCGAGGTCCTCGGGTTTGCCCACGCGGCGGGCGGGGGCCTTCTTCGCGTAGTCCGCGAACATCCGCTCCCGAGCCTCCGCGCCGAGCCTGTCCCAGAAAGAGCCCGAGTCCACCACGCCCGGAGAGATGGCGTTGAGCCGCACCGGCGCCAATTCCACCGCCATGGCCTTGGTGAAGGCCTCCAGCCCTCCGTTGACGAGGCTGGTGATGGACGTGCCCGCGGCGGGCCGTCCCGCGCGGAAGCCGGAGAAGAAGGTGAAGGAGCCATCCTGCGCGATGCGCGGCGCGGCGTGCTTCACCAGGAAGACAGGCGCCCAGAGCTTGGAAGCGAAGGCCCGGTGAATTGCGTCCACACTCATGCCGGTGAGGGGGCCGGAGGCGCCCTGGCTCGCGGTGCTCACGAGGTGGTCGAACGGGCCCACCTCCTCGAAGAACGCGGCCACCTGCGCCTCCACCGACGCGTCCAGGACACGCACCTCCCGGCGTCCCTTCAGCAGCGCAGCGGTGGCCTCCAGCGACTCGCGCCTCCGGCCCGCGAGCACCACGGCCGCTCCGGCCTCCGATGCGGCGACGGCCACGGACCGGCCAATGCCCGAGCCCGCGCCGATGACGACCACCCTCTTGCCTTCGAGCTGCATGCGCCACCTCCCCTTCGGATGGAATGAAGTAACCTCATTGAGTGGTTACTCGGTCAGGTATGGACGAAGAGTCGTAACCTGTCAATCCAGTTTCATGCTTTGCTGGTGGCGCACATGGCACGCTCGAAACGTCCCACCCCGGAAGCTCACGTGGCGCCGACAGGCGAGCTGCGCGACGGGTTCAAGTTCCGCTCCGGCCGGCTGGCCCTCGACTTCCCGGCGTCGCTGGCCGCGCGGCTGAAGGCCGAGCCGAAGGATTTGCTGGAGACGCCGCATGATTTGGGCCGCTGGCTCGTGGCTGCCGGGCTGGCGGCGAAGGACCCGAAGCCCACCGATGAGGAACTGCGCCAGGCGAGAGAGTTGCGGGAAGCCCTCTACCGGCTGGCGCGAGCCCGCGTGCGAGGCGAGGCCTACGACGCGAAGGACCGGGCCCTGGTGAATCGCTGGGCGGCGGAATCGCCTCCGGCGCCGCAGCTCGGGCCGGAGGGGCTCACGTGGACGAGCGGCGGCGTGAGCTCGCTATTGGCGGCGGTGGCAAGGGACGGCGTGGAGCTGCTCGGAGGTCCGCTCGCGGAGCGCATCCGCAACTGCGAGGGCGAGGGCTGCGCGCTGCTCTTCGTGGACACCTCGCGCTCCGGCCAGCGACGCTGGTGCTCCATGTCCGGCTGCGGCAACAAGGCGAAGGTGGAGGAGTTCCGCCGCCGGCAGCGGGAGGAGGGGCGCTAACGGTGCACGGCGCTCAGCCGTCCCGGGATGCGCGCCGCCAGCACGTCGATGGCGGTGCGCACCTTCGAGGGCAGGTGCTTGTTCTGCGGCCAGACGGCGAAGATTTCGTTGCCGTACCGGGGCACGTCCTGGAGCACCAGCGTGAGCTGCTTCTTGCGCAGCCGCTCGCCGATGAGCCAGCACGGCACCCACGCCAGCCCCGCTCCCTGCACCGCGGCGTCGGCGATGGTCTCCAAATCGTCGAGCCGCAGACGTGAAGGCACGGACACGTGTCGCATGCCGCCCTGGCCGTCCGGGAACCACCACGCCTTGGTGAAGCCATTGCGGCCGTAGACGATGCCTTCATGGTGCTTCAAGTCATCGAGCATCTTCGGACTGCCGTGCTTCGCGACGTACGCGGGTGAGGCGCAGACGACCATCTCCTGCACGCCCAGCCTTCGCGCGGTGAGGCCGGCATGGTCATCGAGCGGTCCGACGCGGACGGCCAGGTCGAAGCCCTCCTCGATGAGGTCCTGCACGCGGTCGCTGAAGGAGATCTCCACCTCCAGTCCCGCGTGCTCGCGCGTCAGCTCCCACAGCAGCGGCGCCGCGCAGTGCCGGCCGAAGAGCACGGGCATGCTCACGCGCAGTCGGCCGGAGGGCGCGCGGCGGCCGGAGTCCAGCGCGGCCTCGGCGGCCTCCAGCTCCGCGAGTGCGCGCACGCAGCGCTCGTAGAAGGCCTGCCCGTCATCGGTGAGGCTCTGCCGTCGCGTGGTGCGCTGGAAGAGGCGCGTACCCAGCCGCTCCTCCAGCCGGGCAATGCTCTTGCCAATGGCCGAGCGCGACAGGCCCATGCGCTGCGCGGCGAGCGCGAAGCTGCCGGCCTCCACGGCCTGGACGAAGGTGAGCACTCCACTGAGACGGTCCGTCATGACGCTGCTCCGATTGGCGCCTCCGTGTCCCCAGTGAGTCAACGAAGTGTCGCCACTGGAGAAGGAGACGCGCCTCTATATCCGGCGTGCGGCTTTCACGCATGACGCGGAGCGGACGAATGAGCGGCACGATGAAGCAGTGGCGGTTGGAGCAGCCCGGCCGGCAGCACCTGAGGCTGGCGGACGTGGAGATTCCGAGGCCAGGAGCGGGCGAGGTGCTGGTGCGCGTCTCGGCCGTCTCGCTCAACTACCGCGAGAAGCTCATGATTGACGGCGGAGGCTACGCGGGCATCAAGGAACCCGTCGTACCCACGTCCGACATGGCGGGCGAAGTCGTCGCCACCGGCGCGGGCGCGCGACGCTTCAAGGAGGGCGCGCGCGTCATCGCCAACTTCCAGACGGACTGGGTGGACGGGCCGCCGGCGCGTGAGATGCGGAGCCTGGGTGCCTCCGCCCCGGGCGTGCTGGCTGAGTACGTGGCCATGCCGGAGAGCTGGCTGGTCGCCTCGCCCACCACGCTGGACGACGTGCAGGCGAGCACGCTGCCCTGCGCGGGGCTCACCGCGTGGACGGCGCTGACGGACCTGGGCGCGCCGAAGCCGGGGCAGACGGTGGTGACGCAGGGCACGGGCGGCGTGTCGCTGTTCGCGGTGCAGATCGCCTCCGCCATGGGCGCGCGGGTCATCGCGCTCTCCGGTGACGAGGGCAAGCTCGCGCGAGTGAAGGCGCTGGGCGCGGCGCATGGAATCAATCGCCGCCACACACCGGAGTGGGACGCGGCGGTGCTGGAGCTCACTGGTGGCCGCGGCGCGGACTACATCCTGGAGCTGGCCGGAGGCGACAACCTCGGTCGCTCGGCGAAGGCGTTGGCGCCGGGCGGGCGCATCTCCCTCATCGGCGTGTTCGAGGGCTTCGGCGTGAGCTTCCCCACGGTGCCGCTGATGCAACGGCAGGGCATCATCCAGGGCATCTTCGTGGGCCATCGGCGCGGCCTGGAGGAGCTGGCGCGCGCGGTGGACACGCTCGCGCTGAAGCCCGTGGTCGACACCGTGTACCCGCTCGCGGAGTTCCCCCAGGCGCTGGAGCACCTGGACCGGGGGCCCTTCGGCAAGCTCGTTGTGCGAGTCAGGTGACTGGCTCTCGCGGCATCCCCATGGCCTGATGGCTTCCGGAAGGGAGCAGCCGGGACATGGCAACGAAGCAGGACGGAGTGAAGGTCTGGGGGCGAGAGGCCTCCGCGCAGGAGGTGTGGCCCCGCGTGGAGGCGGTGGCCACGCCCGAGTGGCGGAAGAAGCTGTCCTCGTGGTGGAAGGGCATTACCGAGCAGGGCGTCCTCTTCCACGAGGGAGACCTGGAGGCGGACTCGCTCGTTGTCGGCCCCCGGCCGCTCGTTGTTTCCGGCAGCGTGCGGCTGAAGGGACTGCTCGAGGATGGCCACGCCGCGGACCACACCTTGCTCGTGGTGCTGGGCGACCTGGAGGTGGAGAACGTCGCCACGTTCTCCGCCATGTTCATCGCGGGCAACGCGCGGATTCGAGGGCTCCTCTTCGGCGACTCGCTCGGGGACGACGTCTTCTGCGTCGGTGGCGGGCTGACGGCGCGCACCCTCGCCGAGGAGCACCATCACATCGAGGTGTACGGCGCACTGGACGTGGACGCGCTCGTGGGCAGCAAGCTCACCGCGACGGGACGGCCTCGCAAGACCCTGGAGCCGCACGAGGCGCTGCTGCCCGGTGCCTTCAACGTGGAGGACGAGGACGAGGACGGCGTCACCGACTCGACGCTGGACCGCAAGGGGCTGCTCGCGAAGCTGCGCGCGGGAAAGCCCGTGCTGGCGGACACCCGGCTCGGCCCGGTGGAGAAGGCCATCGCCGCCGTGAAGGAGAAGGCGGCGCGCGGCGAGAAGGCGACACGGCTGGGGCTCGCGCAGAAGAAGCTGAAGGCCATCCCCGAGGAGGTCTTCTCCCTCACCGGGCTGGAGAGCCTCACACTGGACACGAACGACATCGCGGAGCTCTCCCCGCGCATCGGCGAGCTTCGAGCGCTGAAGAGCCTCAGCCTGGAGAGCCTGCCGCTGAAGACGCTGCCCGTGGAGCTCTGCCGGCTCCCCGCGCTCAAGAAGCTGAGCCTGCGGTACTGCAAAGACCTCTCCCGGCTCCCGGATGAGTTCGGCGAGCTGGAGTCGCTGGAGGAGCTGTACCTCGACGCCATGGCCCTGGAGGGCTTCCCCGAGGTGCTGACGCGGCTGCCGAAGCTGAAGAAGCTCTGGTGGTGGCGCTTCTACAAGATGACGCCCGGGCAGGTGCAGGTCCTGGTGGACGGGCTCGGGCGGATGCCCAAGCTGACGCATGCCGGGTTCTTCCAGGGAGAGCTGTCCGCGCTGCCGGGGGGCCTCACGCCGCTCGCCCGGCTGAAGCAGTTCAAGCTGGGGCTGGACCGAATCCCCGAGGCGGAGGTGAAGCGATTGGAGTCGGCGCTGCCACCCGGCCGCCTGCACGTGGGGTACTGAGCGATTGAGGATGTGCACGAGCCGCCGGGTGAAGTACGAGTCGTGGCATGCCCGACATGAAGCGCATCCAGCAGCTCAACGGTGGCGAGCCCATCTATAACGTCGAGCCGCGAATCGAGACGAAGAACGAGGTCTGGTTCTTCGTCGACCTCCGCAAGCTGCGGGTGTGGAGCGACGGCGTCCTCTACAAGGAGGACAAGAAGGCGCACGACACCAAGGTCCCCGTCACGGGGCGCTTCACGCTCTACAAGGTGCGCGACCACGGCATCGTCGACGTGGAGCTCCGTGGCGAGCATGCGGTGGTCCGCCGGGGCGTGCTGAACGGCGCGCTCCTGGCGACCCGCATCGCCCTTTCGGAGGTGGAGCCGCTGCTCGCGCGCTATCGGGCGCTCGGCTTCAAGGATGGCTTCCCGTGGAACGCGACGAAGACGCTCGCGACGCGGCGCGAGTACTACAGGGAGAAGCCGCACGCCGTGTGGACGGTGGAGGTGCACGGAAACGTCGTCTTCGAGCGCTCCCGCAAGCCGACCTCCGCCCCGAGCCGCGAGGCCGCCATCGCGCTCGCGGAGAAGCGCATCCGCGCGACGGAGAAGGCCGGGCTCAAGCTTGACCTCATCGAGCTCATGACTTCCGAGCACCCCAATCCCGAGCCCAAGCCCGTGAAGGGGGCTCCCGCGCGGAAGCCCTTGCCGAAGAGGGCGCCCGTCCCGAAGCCGAAGGACGCCTACGAGGCCGTGGATGCAGCCATCGCGATGCTGAGGGATTTGCACGAGCGAATCCCGGAGGCGCACTTCGTCACCGAGTGCCTGGACCTGAAGAAGGACCGCAAGCGCGTGGCCTCGGTCGAGGAGAGTGCCTCCTTCTTCCTGCGCATGCACAAGGAGCGCGTCGGGCGCTGGGTGGGAGTGAAGCCGCGCAAGCCGAAGAAGCGCGAGTCGAGCTGGGACTACTTCGAGGACGTGTATGGCTCCATCACCTGGATTCTCGACGGCGCGGCCGACGAGGGGCTGGAGATGTTCTACTGCGGCAACGTGACGGGCGGTGGCTGGAGCTGCCTGGAGGTCGCCAGCGATACCGGTTACTCGATGGAAGGCCAGGTGGAGGCCACGGGCATCGAGGAGCTCGAAGACCTCTTCGTGTTCCATGGCGGCTGGCACCAGGACAGGTCCTGGGCCCTGGACCGGCGCGTGGCCTCGCCCACCGGCGAGTTCTCCGTCGTCCCGTTCAGCGACAACCTCGAGAAGATGCCGAGGCTGGCGAAGCCCGAGCGCATCGTTCCCTTCGGCCACTGGCTCTACAAGCGCGTCGTGGCGTTGACCCGAGTCGCGGAGAAGAACCTGCGAGAGCTGGCTTGAGAGGCTCGTGGACCTCCGGACCACCGAGGGGCAGGACGGGGGGCACGTGAGGTTTCAGCGGCTGTGAGCCCGGGGTAGCGTGCGCCGCACGTCTTTGGTGGCGGAGGCTCGCGTGAGAAGAATCCTCGGAGTGATGTGGCTGGGCACGGCGCTGCTCGTGGGCTGTGGCGGCGATGGTGGTGGCGATGAGGGGCCGTCCGAGTCGCCGCCCCGGGTGGTCTGCGACGTCAGCGTGTCGGGCGCGGTGACGGCGACGCCCGGGTGCGCGGATGCGTCGCTCATCTACTACGGGTCGAGAGACGACTTCACCCTCACGCTGGAGACGGCGCCGGGCTCGGCGCCCACGGTGCTCATGCGCCCCACGGCGAATGGCCTGCCGTCGGTGGGGGAGTTCACCGGTCCGAGCGTCGAGGTGGACTGCGGCGTGTCGGTCAAGCAGGGCACGAAGGCCTGGTACGCGTATTACGAGGACCCGCGGTCGGGCATCTCCCTGCGAGGCAATTGCACGATGACCTTCACGCAGGTGGAGGAGTACGGGAAGAGCGGCAGCGTGGTGTCGTACCGCTTCCAGGGGACGATGCAGGCGCACCTGGTGGCGCTGGAGTCCTCGGGTGCCACGGGCACGGTGGACATCTTGACGAGCTTCTCGTTCTGAAGCCGGGTGGCTTGACCTTCGCGCAAGGTGTCGTTACCTTGCGCGCATCCTCTCGACGTGGCGCCGCAGCGCCTCTCGCGTGACTTCCTCAATCGCTTGAGCTGAACCTCCCGGCGCCGCCTCATGGCAGCACGGCGTGAGCGGCTCGCGGCGTTTTCATTCCCAGCTCACACGCTCGCGAGGCTCCGTGGGTCTCGCCATTCCGGCCGTCTGTCTTTCGTGGCCGGTCACCCGTCCCTCGGGGATTCAGCCACCCCGCGGGCTTGATGTGCCCTTGGCTGTCGCGATGTACCGTTGTCAGTCGTGTCAGAAGTCCGTCGGTCCGGGAGTGTCCAGCCAGCTCGTCACCGTGGCCACGAGGCTCACCGAGTTCCCGTTCCGCCCCGCGTCGCAGCCCTACACCGAGCGCAAGCGAAGGAAGTGGAGGGATGACCCGGGCGGCGTGGGCTCGCAGATTGTCCGAGAGCTGAGGGTCTGCGCGCCGTGCGCCGCCTCGCGCACGCGAAGAATCGGGCCCGTGCTGCGTGCATGACGGGTGCTCCGGCGAAGCGCGATGCGCGCGCAGGCCGTGGCTCCCGTCCGGCCTCCGATGCCTCGAGCGGTGCCGTTCCCGACTCCGGCCAATCCCCAGCGCTACTGGGGAAGCATGCAGGGGCTGCCCGGGGACGCGGCTCCCATCTTCATCATCCCCTGGCACCAGTCAGAGGCGGAGTACGCGGAGCGGCTCAAGAAGGAGGCAGAGGACCCGCCCAAACGAACGTGGGTCAAGCACCACGTGTTCCCCAGGGCATTCAAAGACTGGTTCAGGCAGAAAGGCATCAACATCCACGAAGCGTGCGAATCAGCAGGACATCCACCTCTTCGCGATGCAGATGATCTTCCGATACGACCTCGCTGGGCCCGTGGTGCCGTACTACAGCAAGAAGCCGATTCCGTTGTTCCCCGTCGTTGAAGAGGACGTCCACTAGCCATGCGGCTGTTCCATGTCGGCAGCGTGTTTCCATCGCGGCACTCGTGGACCATTCGAGCCAGTTCGAAGTGGTGGCTTCCCGGCATCCACTGCCCTACGTGCAACGAAGTCTGGAGTAGCACTGGGGAGTCCTATCCGGCGGTGGACCTCTCCGCGTTGCCGGACAGCAAGAAGTTCAAGCCCCGAGTGGAGGAAGACTTCTCGGAGTTCAAGCGACTGCGGGAACTGGTGCGGCCGCTCGTTCCCAGCGGTGTGCCGCTCGAGTCGGGAACGAACTTCGGGCCGCTCGTTGGCACGGGGCGAGGTCGTTTTCCGCAGCTTCTATTTCCGACGCCCTGGCAGTTGCTCATCCGTCGCGAAGCATTGGAGCAGCTCCAGGCAGCAGGCGTGCGTGGTTTGATGGGCTGCCGCACGGAGTTGCGCATCCGGGACAAGACTCCTCCAGAGTTGCTGGAGCTTCAGATCGAACCTCGCGGGTACCTGCATCCTGACTGTCTGCCCCGGGGCCTGCCTCCTCCGTGCCGGACATGCGGCCGGTTCGCGTTCACCTTTCCCCGGGAGCCTGTCCTCGACGCCGCGTCACTGCCCACGGACCTGGACCTCTTCCGGCTCGCGGACTACCAGACCATCATCATCGGGACGGAGCGGTTCGTGGATACGGTGCGGCAGCTCGGGCTCGAGGAAGTGGAGTTCCGCGAGCTGCCGGCACGTTAACGACGAGAGCGCCGTCTTGCCGGCAGGGATGGTGGCTCTTCGCCACCGTGCTACGGGATGCAGTTGAGGATTCCTGGTAGACCACTGGGAGCGTGCTCCCGCCAGGCGGTGAAGGACCTCGAGCGCTATCCCGAGGACCAGCGCAACCCGCTCGCGGCGAAGCTCGTCAACGCGGGCTTCACCGTCCCGGTGAAGGTGACCTTCAAGACGGACAGCTACGTCCAGCAGGAGGAATTGGAGGCGGCGGCGCGGCAGGGGGACCCGGCGGCGAAGGCGGCCATCCTCCAGGCCGTGTACTGCCGGGACATCTCCGGTGCCACGGGCGTGAAGCTGCTGGGCTTCGCGAAGGGGCGCGAGGCCGCGGACATGGCGTATCAGCTCGCCCGCAAGTGTCCCCGCTCACGAGTGGAGGCCACGGCGGCACTGGTGCGGCTGAAGGACAGACGGGCCCTGGAGCTGCTCGGCCCTGCGATGGAGGGCCCGGTCTTCAGCCAGGAGGCGCTCCGGGATGCGCTGATGGAGTCGCTCACGCCGCAGGTGGCCGCGAAGCTGCGCGCGCTCGCGGAGAAGAAGGCCGCCGGTGCCGAGGAGATGGTGCGCGTCCTGAAGGCCGCGCAGGTGATGCGCGAATAGGCGCGGGGACGGCGCCCTGCTACCCGGCGCCGCCCCATCACCGCGCATCACTGCGCGGTGGTGCCTCCGTCGAGGACGAACTCCGCGCCCGTCATCAGCTTCGACTCGTCCGAGGCGAGGTAGACGACGGCGTATGCGATGTCATCCGGCTCGCCCAGGTGGCCCAGCGGAATGCTGCGCGCCATGTTGGCCCGCGCCTTCTCCGGGTTCCCGCTGCTCTTCGCCAGCGCGTCCACCATGTCCGTCTCGATGAACGTGGGGTGGATGGAGTTGCAGCGGATGCCGTAGCCCTTGTACGCGCAGTGGAGGGCCACCGACTTGGTGAGCATGCGCACCGCGCCCTTCGCCGAGCCGTACGCGACGATGGTGGGCGTACCCTGAAGGCCCGCCACCGACGACACGTTGATGATGGAGCCCTTCGCTCCGCATTGACGCATGGCAGCGATTGCGTGCTTGCAGCCCAGGAACACGCCGTCCAGGTTGACCGCGTGCACGAGGCGCCACTCCTCCAGGGAGAGGGACTCGATGTCCTTGGGAATGCCCATGCCGGCGTTGTTGAGCAGCACGTCCAGCCGGCCGAAGTGCGCCAGCGTGCGCTCCATGGCGGCCGCCCAGTCCGCCTCCTTCGTCACGTCCAGGGGGACGAAGAGGCCCGCGCCGTCGCCCAGCGACTCGGCCACCGCGAGCCCGTCCTTCTCCCGCTCCTTGCGGTCCGTCACCACCACCTTCGCGCCCTCGCGCGCCAGCAGCCGCGCTGCCGCGCTGCCCAGCCCACCGGCGCCGCCCGTCACCAGCGCCACCTTGCCTTCCACGCGCTTCATGGCTCAGACCTTTCCGTTCGGGGTGAGCAGCACCTTGCCGCTGCGGCCGCCCTCCATGCCGCGGGCCAGGGCGTCCTTGATGTCCTCCAGCGCGAAGGTGCCTTCCACCGGCGTCCTCAAGGTGCCGTTGGCAATCAGCCCCGCGAGCCGGGCGAAGAGCGCGCGCTGCTGCTCGCGCGGGGTGCGCTTCATCCACAGCACCAGCCAGAATCCGCGCAGGGTGATGTCCTTGAAGATGCTGGCCGCCGCGGACAGCTTTGGCCCCTTGCCGCTCATGACGCCGTAGTTCACCACCACGCCGCCCGTGGCGAGCGAGTCGCCCAACCGCATCGTGGAGTCACCGCCCACCGCGTCGAGCGCGAGGCGCACCTTCGCGCCGCCCGTCACCTCGCGCACGCGCTCGGGCAGGTTGTCTCCGTCCACCAGCACGGCGTCCGCACCCAGCTCCTTCAGCTCCGGAGCCAGCTCCTCGCGGCGCACCACGTTCAGCGTCTTGTACCCGGCCAGCTTCGCCAGGGTGATGACGTAGCGCCCCACCGCCGAGTTGGCGGCGTTCTGCAGCACCCACTCCCCGGGCTGCAGGGTGACGTACTCCCGCAGCATGACGTCCGCGGTGGGCGGGTTGATGAACATCATCGACGCCTGCTTCAGGTCCGTGCCCGGAGGCAGCGGCACCAGCGTGTCCGCCTGCGCGACGAGCTGCGTGCGCCAGGTGCCCGCGCCGAGGGGGAGGAACACGATGTCTCCCACGCGCACGGCGGTGGAGTCCTTCACCTCCACCACCCGGCCCACGCCTTCATTGCCCGGGGTGGCGGGCAGCTTGGGGAGCTGGCCGTACTGGCCGGTGAGGGTGAGCAGGTCGGAGGGATTGATGGGCGTGGCCAGCACCTCCAGCCGGGCCTCACCCGGCTTCAGCGCTACGTCCGGCTCCTCCACCACCTCCACCACCTTCAGGGGCTCACCGAAGGTCGAGAATCGCACTGCTTTCATGCGCCGCTCCGTGTCCGAGGGGGAAAACCATCTCCCACCCTAGCGGCGTTGTGCCCGGGTGCCGAGCGTGCAGGCAGACGATGTCATTTCGGCCGGACTCACCTCCGGGGGCCGTGTGGGACAGGCCGGGCTGTCCACCCCCGGACGCGGAGGGCAGGCAGGTGCGGACGGATGACAGTCCGCCCTCCCCGGTGGCGATCACGCTGCCCACCTTCAGCTCCGACCCACCAAGGGGCGGGGCGGCGAGAGAGGGGGCGGGGTGAGCGACGCGCGCGGGGAGGTGGTGGCCCTGGGCCAGCCGGTGGGGGCCGCGATGACGGTGCCCGCGCTGCCCGGGAACTGGCGCAAGCGGGTGGTGGGGCTCCTGCGTCCCGTCTTCGCGCTGGCCGGGTTGGGGATGCTGGCGCTGCTGGTGCGCAAGGCGGGCCTCCGCGAGCTGGGCACGGTGCTGTCGGGCGCCGCGGCGTGGCTGCCCTGCGTGGTGCTGCTGGAGCTGGGCCGCCAGTGCATGGACGCGCTGGCCACGCGCTTCTCGTACGGGCCGGGCGCGGAGCGTGTGCCGCTGGCCGTGCTGGCGCGCGCGCAGCTCATCGGCACGGCCGTGTCCAGCATGGCCCCGGCGGGCCGAGCGGCGGCGGAGGCAACCAAGGCGGCATTGCTTTCCCCTCACATGGGCGGCGCGACGGCCACGGCGGCGGCGGCGACTTCTCAGTCCGCGTCGCTGGCGGCGGGAGGCTTCATCTCGTTTCCGTGCGCGCTGGCCTCGTATCTCCTGACGGGCTTCTCGATTTTCACCGTGGCCATGCTGGTGCACGGCGTGTTGTTGGTGGGGGCGTCGGCGGGCCTGCGCGCGTGCATGCGCGCGAAGCGGCCCGGCGCGTGGCTGGTGCGGCGGTGCCGCGGGTGGGCCTCGCACGCGGATCAATTCCAGGCGTCCGCGCGGTGCGGGGCACTGCTGCCCGGCCGTCCCACGCTGGCCTTCCTGGGCAGCCGGCTGCTCCAGGTGGGGCAGTACTGGGTGCTGACACACGCGGTGGGCATCGACACGTCGGTGGTGCAGGCCTTCTTCTCGCAGGGCCTCTACCTGTGCGCGCTGGCGGTGGGCTCGCTGGTGCCGGGACAGGTGGGGGTGAGTGACGGCGCCTTCGCCATGGCGGCGGGCGTGCTGGACACCACGGCCGCGCGCGCCATGTCGGTGGCGCTGCTCGGGCACGTGGTGCAGTTGCTCTTCGTCGCCGCGGGCGCGCTCACGCCGCTGGTGTGGCGCGCGCGGGCGACTCGGACCGCTTCACCCGCACCGGCGTGCCACTGAAGGCGGCGTTGCCGCTGAGCGCGTCCAGCGCCCGGTCATCCGTGAGGTCGTTGATGCTGGCGCCCGCGTTGTCCGTGGCCACCTTCATTCGCGTGCCCTGACGCCCGTGGCCGTAGCCGTGCGGCAGGCTCACCACGCCGGGCATGACGTCGTCCGTCACCGCGACGGGCACGGTGACTTCGCCCACGCGCGAGGTGACGGTGACGTCCTCGCCGTCGCTCAGGCCCAGCCGCGTCGCGTCCTCCGGGTGCACCATCAACGTGCAGCGTGGCTTGCCCTTCACGAGGCCCGGCACGTTGTGCAGCCAGGAGTTGTTGTCGCGCAGGTGGCGCCGGCCGATGAGGAGCAGCTCGCCCTGACCGACTTCCGGCGTGGCGGCGTCGAGGAATCGCTCGCGCAGCCGCTTCACGTCCGCCACCAGCAATTCCGGCGCGAGGTGGATGCGCCGGTCCCGCGTATGGAGCCGCTGCGGGAAGCAGGGCTTCAGCGGGCCCAGGTCCACGCCGTGCGGAGCCTCGCGCAGCTTCGCCAGGGTGAGACCCTGCTTCAGCGGGTGGAAGCGCGTGCCATGGGGCCCCATGCGCAGGCCCACATCGAGCAGCCGGTCCGGCCCCAGGCGGGACAGCGCCTGGTACTTCAGCGTGGCGCGCAATGACTTGCGGCCCTTGCGCAGCACCTCCAGCCGGTGCTCGAGCGCGAGGAGGATCTGCCAGTCATGGCGCGCGTCGGGCCCAGGCTCGAAGAGGGCGGGCGAGTACTTCGCCGTGTTGCGCACGGCGAGCACGTGGAACGCGATGTCGTAGTGGCTGCGCTCCAGCGGCGACACGGGCGGGAGGATGAGGTGCGCGTGGCGCGTCGTCTCGTTGAGGTACGGGTCGATGCTCACCATGAAGTCCAGCCCGGCCAGCGCGCGGTCCAGCTGCGAGCCATTGGGGGTGGACAGCACGGGGTTGCCCGCGAGCGTGACGAGCGCGCGGATGCGGCCCTCGCCCGGGGTGAGGATTTCCTCCGCGAGCACCGCCACGGGCAGCTCGCCGCCGAACTCCGGCAGGCCGCGCACGCGGCTCTTCCAGCGGCCGATGCTGCCGCGCCCCAGGCCCAGCGCCTTGGGCCCGCCGATGATGTCGAAGGCGGGCAGGGTGAACATGGCGCCACCCTCGCGGTCCATGTTGCCCGTCACCGTGTTGAGCACGTTGATGAGCCACTGGCACAGCGAGCCGAACGGCTGCGTGGACAGCCCCATGCGGCCGTAGCAGACGGCGCCCTCGGCGGCGAGGAAGTCGCGGGCGATGCCGCGGAGGGTCTCTGGAGCCACGCCGGTGTGCGGGGCCACGCGCTCGGGCGTGAAGTCGCGGGCCAGCTCGCGCACCGCGTCCAGGCCGTCCACGTGCGAGGCGAGGTGGCCCAGGCGCGGCGAGCCCTCCACCACGGCGACGTGCACCAGGGCGAGCAGCAGGAGCGCGTCCGTGCCGGGGCGGATGAAGACGTGGGCGTCGGCGATGCGGGCCGTCTCGGTGCGGCGCGGGTCCACGACGACGACGCGGCCGCCGCGCTGCTGAATGGCGCGCAGGCGGGTGCGCACGTCCGGGGCCGTCATCAGGCTGCCGTTGGAGGCCAGCGGGTTGGCGCCCATCACCAGCATGTACCGGGTGCGGTCGATGTCCGGAATGGGCACCAGGAGCTGGTGGCCGAACATGAGGTACGCGACGAGCTGGTGCGGGAGCTGGTCCACCGAGGTGGCGGAGAAGCGGTTGCGCGTGCGCAGCGCCTTCACCATCTGCGGCCCGAACATGATGTTGCCGGTGTTGTGGACGTTGGGGTTGCCCAGGTACGCGGCCACCGAGTCGCGCCCGTGCTGCTTCTGGAGGGCGTGGAGGCGGTGGGCCACCTCGTCCAGCGCCTCCTCCCAGGACACCTGCTGCCAGCCGCTCGCGGTGCGGCGCATGGGGTGGCGCAGCCGGTCCGGGTCCTCGTGCAAGTCCTTGAGCGCCAGCGCCTTGGGACAGATGTGGCCCCGGCTGAACGCGTCTTCCTCGTCGCCGCGGATGGAGGTGATGCGCTCTCCCTCCAGCTCGATGCGCAGGCCGCACATGGCCTCGCAGAGGGTGCAGGTGCGGAAGTGGACCCGGGACGCGGCGGAGTCGCTCATGCCCCGGACTCTACAACGTGCGGGGCGCGGCTCCGCGCGTGGGTGCCCTTCAGTCGGAGTCCGGACGGAAGGTCTTCGAGAGCCACTGCTCGATTTCAGCGTGGCTGGCCGTGGAACCCATGGAAGGATGCCGCCAGAGGGGAGAACACACACCATGCACCGCATCCTGTCGCTCGTCGTGTCCGTGGGATTGTTGCTCGCGCCGTCCGCCGTCCGGGCCCAGAAGGAACAGTCCATCCAGTTCGTGAAGAAGGGCTACGTCGTCGGCGACACCGACACGACGGACCTGCACGTCGCGCTGAAGATGAACTTCGTGGTCCACGGGCCCGAGATGGAGCCCGAGACGCTGAACGTGTCGAGCACCACGAACGAGCACTACACCTACACGGTGCTTGCCGTGAGCAAGGGCGGCATCGACCGGCTGAAGGTCGCCTTCGGGGAATCGTACGAGGAGGCGACGGAGGAGGACCAGACGGCGCGCAAGGACAGCCCGGTCAAGGGCAAGACGTATGTCGCGGCGCTCGAGAAGGGGAAGGTGGTGGTGACGGACGAGGCGGGCAAGGCCGTGTCCCAGGAGGAGCAGGACGCCGTGAAGGAGCGCATCCCCAAGCTCGGCAAGGTGGACCCGGTGGAGGCGGCGCTGCCCGACAAGCCCATCCGGCTGGGTGAGTCGCTGGACCGCTTCGCGAAGGTGCTCGCCAAGGAGGTCCTCGAGCAGGAGGACGACCCGACGACGCGCTTCACCGGCACGAAGGTCAAGCTCGCGGAGGTCACGAAGGACGCGCGCGGCACCGTGGGCACCTTCCGCGTCACCTCGACGATGACCCTCAAGGACCCCGAGGCCCCCCACGTGATGACGGTTCCCCTCGAAGGGACGATGACCCTCCTGGCGGAAGGGGTGAAGATGGTCGAGTTCAGCCTGGCCGGCCCCGTCAAGCTGACGTTGAAGCCCGAGCTGCGCAAGCGGGGCCTGACGGTGGAGGGCGACGGGTCGATGAAGATGAGCGTGAGCTCCCCGAAGCAGCAGTGAGGCCCGTCAGGGGCTCGGGGTGAGCAATGGCCCCGTCCGCCTTCCTGCATGGCGTGCAGCGTATGTCTGTCATGGCCAGATGGGATGACGTGTTGCGTTGGTGTTGCTGCGTCGCGGCAGAAAGGTGACCTGCTCGGACGGTCGACGGCCCTCCGGCGGGGCGGTGCCGTGACATGCTGCTGACAAAGGATTGTCAGGCTGGAGGGTTAGAGGGTTTCACATGTTCCTGCACGCGCTCGGCCACTTCCACCCGCCCAATGTCCTGACGAACGCCTTCTTCGAGGAGCTCGGACTCGACACGAATGACGCGTGGATTGTGGAGCGGGTGGGCATCCGGACGCGGCACACGGTGCTGCCGCTGGACTACCTGCGCGAGACGCGCAACCGCGACGTGCGCGCGGCGCAGGAGGCGGCCCTCTTCAGCAACGCGGAGACGGGACGGCGCGCGGCGCTGATGGCGCTGGAGCGCGCGGGGCTGAAGCCGTCGGACATCGGCCTGGTGGTGGCGGGCGGGTGCAGCCCGGACGAGTGCATTCCGGCCGAGTCCAACCGCGTGGCGCAGTTGCTGGGCATCGACGCGCCGGCGGTGGACCTGCAGAGTGCGTGCTCGTCGTTCTGCATGCAGCTGCACTTCCTCACGGGAATGCGGCCGGAGCGGCTGCCGGACTACGTGCTCGTGGTGAACATGGACAACTCGACGCGCGTGGTGGACTACACGGACCGCTCCAGCGCGGTGCTGTGGGGCGACGGCGCGTCGGCGGCGATTCTGTCCCCGCGCATTCCCGGGCGCTGGCTGGTGACGGAGACGCTGCTGGCGGGAGACCCGGCGGGCGCGGACAAGGTGCGCGTGCCGCGCGTGGGCCACTTCACGCAGCAGGGCGGCGAGGTGCAGAAGTTCGCCATCCGCCGTGCGGGCGAGACGTTCCAGGAACTGCGCGGGCGCTACCTGGCGAAGCACCCGGAGAAGGGGCAGGGGGACGTCACCTTCATCGGCCACCAGGCGAACCTGCGCATGCTGGAGTCGGTGCAGCGCCGCTGCGAGGTGCCTGACGCGCGGCACTTCTTCAACGTGAATGTCCGTGGCAACACGGGCGCCGCCGGGGCACCGAGCGTGCTGAGCGAGCACTGGGATGACCCGTCGGTGGGCGACACCGTGGTCCTGAGCGTCGTCGGCAGCGGGCTCACCTGGGCGGGGGCACTGCTGGAGCGCACGGCGGTGAAGCCGTAGTCCGCACGGCGCTGGCTGTACTTCGATTGCTGACCTGGGCTGTCTGAAGTTCCGTGTCGGCGTCTTCTGGTATTCCTCGGAATTCCTGGAGGTGCCATGGAATGGACTGGCGAGCCCGCCTTGTCGTGAGAGCCCGAGGTGCGGGGGCGCTGGCGTTGATGGGGTTGGTGCTGCTGTCGGGCTGCCAGGGCTGGGGAGGACAGCGGCTTGAGCCGTGGCTGGAGAGCGCGCCGCTTCGCTATCACTCCGCCTCGCCGCCGCCCTTTCCGAGGCTGGCGCCACGTGACGATGGGAGCGGCGGCGGCACGCTGGGCGGTGCCGAGCTGGGCCGCTTCATGGCCTTCGTGCGCGAGAAGCAGGAGGCACTGCGCCGCCCGAAGGTGCCCGAGTCCGAGCGCCGCGCGGGAGAGGCCGCGCTGCTGGAGTTGCTTGCGTGGCTGCACGGCCGGGGTGAAGAGCAGCTCGCGCGAGAGGAGCCGGAGGAGGTGTACCTGCGCTTCAAGGTGGCGCGGGTACAGGCGAGCCGCGAGGCCGAGGCGCGCGACAGGGTGGTGGAAGCGAAGCTGGAGGAGCACTGGCGATGGGCGCGAGAGCGCAGCCAACTCCTCGCCGAGCGCCACTTCCGCAAGGTCGGCCGTGAGTGGCTGGTGACGGAGAGTCCGCTGTTCGAGGGGGCGCAGGATGCACTGTCCTCGGCGGTGCTGGCCTGGGCCTATTCACACACGCAGGACCCGGACTTCGCGCGCAAGAGCCCGGAGGAAGTAGCGGTGTACCTGCTGGCGAAGCGCGGCGCGCTGGCTACGGCGTTGGCGCTGGGCAACGCGTCGCCACCGAACCTCGATTGGGTGCCCGAGGCTGTGGAGGGCGTGCCCGTCGAAGAGGCGCTGGTGGAGTTGGCGGTGGGGGTGTTGCCGCTGGTGGGGGACTCGGCGGACCTGCTGGGCGCGGCGGTGGGCATCAGCGTGCTGGGACGGGAGCTGAGTCCCGAGGAGCGTCTGCTGTGCGCGGTGGCCCTGCTGATTCCCGTGGTGGCGGGCAGCATGTTGGCCGAGGGCGTCGATGCCTCGAAGGCCGCGCTGCTCACGGGGCGCTCCTTGCAGGAGGCGCAGGTGCTCCAGCGCGTGGCGCAGCACCTGTCACCCACGGATGGAGAGCGGGTGCTGCGGATGCTGAGGCGGGCCGGGAGGGGCGAGAAGGTGTCCGCCGAGGAATTGAAGTGGATGCAAGTGCTGGCGCAGCGCCTGCACGGCCCGCTGGCTGAAGTCGCGGCGGCGGTGAAGGCCGGAGCACGCGTGCCGTTGCTGGGCTCGCGTGCCACGGCGGAGGGCATGCGACTGGTGCCGGGCAGCGCGGAGCATCTGGCACAGGCGTGGGTGGACTACCAGTTCCGCAACCCCGGTAAGTACCCGCACTTCAAATTCGCGCCGGATTCGAAGTGGGAGCGGATGTACCGCACGGTGTTGGAGAACAAGGGCCGCGGTGGCGAGTTCGAACAGCAGGTGCTCAAGGCGCGCGGCCACGAGAAGAACACCGCGATGATGTTGCCGCCGCCAGGGAAGGGGGCAGAGAAGGGCTTCATTCCGGACTCGGTGTTGGGCAATCCCGGGGAGCTGGTGTGGGGGCGTCCCTATCGTTTCGTCGAGGTGAAGGGCTGGGCGGAGATGCCATACACCGGAAATCTCAAGAACATGGTCGACTATGTGAAGGAGTTTGGTGGTCACATCAAGGTGTACTTCCGCTCGGCTCGCCATGGTCAGGGACAGACGGTCATTACCCGCCCCCTGCGAGACGAGCTCAAGGAACTCGCCGACCAGGGACGGGCGCACGTAGATTGGTATCCCTGAGTCTTGCGATGGCCTCTCGTTCAATCTTTACGAACATTCACCTCCCACCAGGCGCTCCGTCGACGACAGTCGTACGGAGAATCATTCGGCTTGCCTTTGAGGAGTATCGCTGGTTCCCGCCCGCCTCGTCGTCGGGCTTCGGAGCGGCGGCGCGCCTGAATCCCAAGGCTCCTGACTATGAAGCCCTCCTCGCCCATTACGACGAGCGCCAGAGCATCTCCATCTGGGACAGCAGGGAGGAGGATTTTCTGGGCATCCACACTTCGGCGCGGACGGAGTTCCCATTTGTCGGCAGGCTCACCTGGGCCGTTTCGATTGAAGAGGAACGGTTCGCGGGATGGTTCGACGCTCACCTGCATCAGGTAGTAGAGGTGATGCGTCTGGTGGGCTCCTATCTGGCGGAGGCCGGAGTGAGTGAAGATGAGTACCGCAAGAAGGAGCGGTTCATCCCCAGCCCCCATGGCGTCGGCACCCGGCAGACCTTCACCCTGCGAGACCCGAGCGAAGGGCTCATCGGCCTCTTCTGGCGCAACTTCTTCGGCCCGCCCTTCATCCGCCTGTTCGGTGAGCGCCTCAACTCCCTCCCCCCGGACACGTACCGTGAGCTCGGAGACGGGCTCGTCCTGGTCCAGCCGTACACCCTGCCAACAGTGGCCATGACGCCCGAGGGAGACGCCACCGAGCAGCGCCTCATCACCGTGCTGGGCCCCGAGTGCTTCTACGACCACGAGCACCACCGCAAGCCCACGCGTGTGCCGGAGCTCACCGTCCCTTCCACCTGAACCACCGGCCGGGCTCCAATCCCACGGAGCCCGGCCTCCTGATTCACACGGGACTACGGCGTCGCGCTGCCTACCGCGAAGACGAGGTCATCCGCGTCCGGGCGGTAGTACAGGTCCGGGCACCCGGTGCTGGGACCGAGGTCGCTGAAGTCGCCGATGACGGCGCGGATGGCCTGCACGGCGCCCTGCGGGAGCACGAAGGTGGCCGAGTACGTGTGGGCGCCGGGGCCCGTGGCGGCCTGCTCACTCCGGATGGTCCACACGGGGTTGTTCGCGTTGGACGCGTGGAGAATCTGCACCCCGTCATCGGTCCAGCCCCGGTAGAAGCCCTTCGGATACCACTGGTCGTAGCTGCTGTTCCACGCGCTCACGTCCACCCGCACCGTCTTCCCCGGCGCCAGCGGGCTGCCGTCCGTGGTGGCGATGCGGATGCGGTCGATGGACTCATCCGCGTGGTAGGCGCCGGTGTTGTCGTCCGCGCAGCTGCCGAACAGCGTGTTGGGCGCCTGGGGCTCGACGTTGGTGCCGCGCCCGGCGAGGCGCAGGCCCGTGTCGCAGACGGGGCCCGCGTTCACGCACGTGCGCGCGCCGCGTACCGGGTCGAAGCTCGCCGTACCCGGCGTGTTCACCGTGAAGGCCACCGGTGCGCTCCGTGCCACATTGAAGGCGGCGTCGTACGCGCGCGCCTCCAGTGTCACCGGGCCGTTGCCGTCCACCGAGGGGTCATAGGCGAACTGGAACGGCGCGGAGGTGTCCGTCAGCCGCAGCCGGCCGTCCACCCACAACTCCGCCCGCGTCACGCCCACGTTGTCGGAGGCGACGGCGGTGAGGGCCACCGTGCCCTGCAGCGTGCTGCCCGCGGCCGGGCCGCTGAGCTGCACCTGGGGCGCCACCGTGTCGCCCACCGTCCCGAGGAACGCGGTGGACACCAGCCGGTTGGGCGAGCCCGTGCCCGCGTTCGTCACCTTGCCGGTGATGGCGTTGGCCGTCAGCGCGCTCGCGACGGTGGCCGGCGAGGCGGTGGGGTTGGCCTGGAGGTACAGCGCGGCCACGCCCGCCACGTGCGCCGCGGCCAGCGAGGTCCCCGTGGCGCTGCTGGAGAGGGCGTCATCGGCTGTGCCCAGCGACGAGGGGAGCCCCTCGCCCGGTGCGAAGAGGTCCACGCACGAGCCGAAGTTGGCGTTGGCCACGCGCGCGTCGGCGCGGGTGGTGGAGGACACGGTGATGGCCTCCGGCGCGTGCGCGGGGGACGAGTTGCACGCGTCCGCCGTGCCGTTGCCCGCGGCCACCGCGTAGACGACGCCCGCGTTCGCCGAGTTGCGCACCGCCTGGTCCAGCGCGGAGGACACCGCCGTGGTGAAACTCATGGTGGCCACCGCGGGACGGATGCGGTTGGCCGTCACCCAGTCCACGCCAGCGATGACTTCCGAGGTGATACCCAGCCCCCGGCAGTCCAGCACGCGCACCGAGTGTAGCGTCACGCCCTTGGCCACGCCGTACGTGCTGCCGCCGACGATGCCCGCCACCAGTGTGCCGTGGCCGTAGCAGTCCGTGCCAGCGGAGCCGTCGTAGGCGGAGTTGAAGTCCGCCGTGGCCCGGCCCTGCAGCTCCTGGTGGGTGAGGCGCAAGCCGGAGTCGATGATGTAGACGTGCACGCCCTTGCCGGTGGCGTTGTGCGTGTAGTTGCCGTCCAGCGGCAGGTTCACCTGGTCGATGCGGTCCAGGCCCCACGGCGCACTCGTCTGCTGGCTCGCGGCCTCCACCACCGAGTCGGGTTCGACGGACTCCACGCGCGGGTCGGCGCGCAGGGCCTCCATCTTCTCGGCGTCCAGTTCCGCCACGAAGCCACGCAGCGCATGCCGGTAGACGTGCCCCACCTTCGCGCCATGCCGCTTCGCGAGGTCCGTCGCCACCTCCGCCACGTCCGCCCGCATGGCCTCCGCGTGTACGCCGTCCGACGACGCACCCTTCAGCACCACGATGTACCGGTTGGCGATGGCCTGCTGCTCCGGGGCCACGGCCCGGGGCTCGCTCCGTGCGGCGCCCGGCTCCGCTCCACCGCCGCACCCCGTCACCACCAGCGCGGCCAGGACTCCCGTCAGTGACTTCAACCCATGATTGTTCACGCGTGCTCCTTGTCCGGGATGGATGTTGCGTGAGGCATCATAGATACAGCTCTGACAAAGCTGCTTAAGTAGCAAAATAGTCCATAACTGAAGTCCAGGCCGCGCGGACACGTGGGTCCGCGCGGCCCGGACGCCGTGCGGCTACAGCACGGAGAAGCTGACCGTGTTGCTGGTGGCCGTCTCCGTGCCCGCCGTGGCGGTGGCCGTCACGCGGTGCGTGCCGCGCACGCGCGCCGTGTAGTTCCACGTCGCCTTGCCGTTGGCATCCGTGGACGCGGTGAGCGTGTCGGTGAGGCCGTCAGGACGGACGACGCTGAAGCGCACGCTGGCCTGCGCGGAGAGGGTGCCGCGCGTCACGGCGGTGGTGAGCGGCACCAGGCTGTTGCGCTTGTAGCTGGTGGCCGGCACCGACAGCGTGGCCTTCAGCGGCGGCGGAGTGACGTCCACCGTGAAGGCGCCCGTCGTCGTGCTCGCGCCCGTGTGCGAGGCCGACGCGTTGAGCGTGTACCGGCCGGACGCCGTCTCCGGCGGCGTCACGGTGAGGCCCACCGAGCCGCTCGCGCCGGAGGCCAGCGTGAGCGCCGTCTGCGCGAGGCTGTACGTCCAGCCCGCCGGCACCGTGGCACCCAACGCGAAGCTGCTCGCGGCGCACGCCCCGTTGTCGGTGTTCTTCACCGTCATCGTGAAGGCGAGCGGCTTGCCCGCCTCCACCGTGCCCGAGGCCGGCGTGAAGCTCACGACGGGGGCATTGCGCACGCACACCACGCGCGCCTCCAGCTCCGCGCCTCCGACGAACGTGCCGTCGTCACGCAGCACGCCCAATTCGAAGAAGCGGCTGCCCGCGCCCGCATTCGAAGGAGCCGTGACAGTCAGGGTCGCGGTGGCAGTGGCCCCGGGCGCCACGGTGAGAGACGGCGCGGAGAGCACCGAGCCCCACGGGTCCGTGTCCACATCCAGCGTGAAGGTGGACGCGCCGCACGTCGCCGCGTCGTGGTTGGTGAGCGTCAGCGTGTAGCTCGCCGAGCCGCCCGGCACCACGTCCACCGTCGCCGGCAGCGCCGTGAAGGTCGGCGCCGCGCGCGTGCACGGATTCACGCTGACGGTGGCCGTGGCGGTGGCCTCCACCGTGTAGCCGTCCCGGAGAATCTGCACGTCCACGTCGTAGGTGCCCTGCGCGTCCGCCGGCACCTGCTTGTACATGGTGAACTCGAACGAGCCGCCAGCCTCGATGTCGAAGCCGAACGGGTCGAAGTCCGTGCTCCATCCCTGGGGCAGCGTGGACGCGGGCTCGAAGTACATCCAGCCGCACGCGCGCGTGTCGTGGCTGATGACCGTCACGCCGAAGGCGGCGGTGGTCCCCGCGGTGACGACCTGCGAGCCGCGGTCGAAGCGCACCTCGACGGAGGCCGTCTGGCAGGGCGGAATCACGTCCACCGTGTCGTCCAGGGTGGTGCTCTCGCTGTCGCGCGAGACGGTGACGTCCACCGTGTACGTGGCATACGGGGCGTCCTCCGGTACCTGCTTGGTGAAGTAGAGGAAGCGCTGCTTGCCCGGCTCCACGGTGACGGTGGCGGGAAGGTTCGTCGTCGGCCAGCCCGCGGGCATCGACGTCGAGAGCTCGAACGTGGAGGTGGGGCAGCCCACCGTGTCGTTGTTGGTGATGCTGAGGCCGCTGTCCACCTGCCAGCCCGGCGTGGCGTAGTCGTACCAGGTGTCGAACGTCACCGTCGGCGGCGCGCGCACGCACGGCACGGGCTCGTAGTGGACGCTCACCGTGACGCCCGCGGGCGTGGCGCCGTCCACCGACAGCCGCAGGTTGGTGTACGGGTCCGTCCACGTGCCGGGCAGGAAGGCCGGGTCGTTCCACGCCACCGTCTCCGGCGTGAAGTCCAGGAGGTGCGTGTAGCTGCCGGTGGTCGCGTCCTCGTAGTGCACCACCGCGCCGCCGAACACCTGCGAGCCCACGGTGACGTCGTAGTCGCCCACGGGACGGCGGGCCTCCAGCCACAGCCAGCCGTCACCGTGGAAGCCGCGGCGCACCTTCAGCGCCTGCAGGCCGCTGCCCAGCGGCGCGGACAGCGGGGACAGCGTGAAGGTTGCGTCCGTGCCGTCCACCGTGGCCACCGCGCCGGGCTCCAGCCAGCCCAGGCGCGCCTTGTGGGGCGCGGCGTAGTGGCCCAGGTTCCAGTCGCCCATGGTGGAGAAGTGGTCGCCGTACTCGGTGCGCGTGCCCGCCGCGCCCACCGGGCCCAGGGCCTCCGCGCCGAAGTCACGCGAGCTGGCGTGGTGCAGGGTGAGGTTGTGGCCGGCCTCGTGCGTCACCAGCTCCACGCCCAGGTCATTCGGGGTCATGTACTCGGCGCGCAGCCACGACGTGGAGGCGGTGATGGGGCCGTCCTGCGTCTGCTGCGTGCCGCAGGCCAGCGTGCCCAGGCCGCCGTAGGAGCAGCTCGTGCCCGTGGCCTGCGGGTGGACGATGAAGATGCGGTCATACTGGCGGAAGTCCACGTCCGCGTCGGCCGCTGCAATCGCCGCCACGCGCATCGCGTCCGACTCGCTGCACGCGTAGCCCCGGTCCAACGTGTACCAGCCCACCACGTCGCCGCTGGCGCTGGTGCGGCCCTGCGACGCCTCCTGCCAGAAGCGCGTCAGCGAGCGCTGCGTGGTGGAGAAGAACACCTCGCGCACCTGCTCCACGGTGAGCGTCTGCGGCTGGAAGGGGAAGGTGGCGAGGATGACGAGCGTGCGCTGGTCCCCCGTGGACGTGCACGCGGACGTGGCGGACAGCGCCGAGCGCACCGGCACCACCTCCGCGTCCTCCGCCGCCACCTTGGTTCCCAGCTTCAGGCCCACCACGCGCACGCGCAGGCCGCTGCGCAGGTCGCCAGCCGGCGCGTTCGCGAAGCGCACCTGGAGCCGCTCGCCCTTCACTCGCAGCACGTGCTCCGTGCGCGCTTCCGTCCGCGTGGGGCTGTCCGAGATGAGGACCTCCAGCTCACCTTCATACGCACCGCGCTCCTCCAGCTGCGGCGCCGCGTCCGGCTGCTTGCGCGCCAGGCTCGCGCGCACCGAATCCGGCAGGCCGAGCGCCAGCGCCGCGCCCGCGTCCACGTCCATCAGCGCGGACAGTGCCTCCGCGCGCTCGCGGAGCAGCGGCGTCAGTCCCGCCTTCGTGCCCCGGCGCAACCGCGCGTTGAGCCGCGACACCTGCTCCTTCAGCGGCGCGACTTCAGGCCGCGTGGGGGCCTGGCCCTCCGTCGTCGCGGGGGCCGGCGCGGACGGCGCGGGCTCCTCCTGCGTGGCGCAGCCCACGGCCAGCGCCAGCGTCACTACCAGTAACGTGCGAAGCATTCCCTCTCCCGGATGAACGGCGGCCCCGGCACGAGGAGCGCGCCTCACGGGCCGCCGCGCGCGCGCCTTGTGCACTGGAGCACTGGATGTTTTCAACATCACTCCAGCACCGCGGGGCGCTGCGTCCGCGTCGCCACGCCGAGTTGTCCTCGATGTCGCCCTCCCGTGTTACGGGACAGGAGTGTGTTCACCGTCCCGGCACAGGAGGTGTGCCGACCTTCACGCCCCGTCGTCGCCGTCCACTGGCGCACAGCCCCGCGGTTTCAGACGGTGGCGGAGCACGACGTCCGTGCGCACCGTTCGCGGTACCGGATTGAGCGGGGTTCGGGGGTCGGACGCATGAGAACTCAGGCGTGGCGCGCGTGCGTGCGGTGGCTCGTGCTCGGCGTGGTGCTTGCCGTGGGCACGGCCCACGCGGGTCAGCGGGAGGTGGGCGGCGTCGACATGCCGGACACCCTGACGCTGCACGGCCGCAGGATTGCCCTCGCGCACATGCAGTTGCAGAAGCGACTGTTCTTCAAGGTCTACGTGTGGAGCCTCTACCTGGAGGAACAGCCGCGCACCGCGACCGAGGCCATCGCCTCCAACTCCGTCAAGCGGCTCCACTTCCGCTTCCTGCGCAACATCAGCCGCGAGCAGCTCGTGGGCAGCCTGCGCGACGGGCTCCAGAAGAACCCCGACCTCCGCCAGGGACCCATGGCCGACCAACTGCGCGTCATGCTGTCCTCGCTCAAGGACGTGCGGAAGGGCGAGGACCTCGTCATCACCTACCTGCCCGGCGCCGGACTGGAGATTGGTGGCGGCGCCAGCGGCGGGGCCTTCATCCCCGGCAAGAGCTTCGCCGACGCCCTCTTCTCCGTCTGGCTGGAGGCCCACCCCATCTTCCCCCGCTGACTTCGAGTCCGACGCCCCCCGAGCGGGCAGTCATTTGCGCTCAAAATAGTATAGAGGTTCTCCCTGACCCGGGCCGCCGCTGGCGGTAGTCTGGCGGCCCAATTCACTGCTGTCGGGAGGACACGTACACATGCGGACACGGCTGGTTCTGGCGGCTCTCGTCGCGCTCTCCACGGGCTGCGTCTCGAAGGGGAAGTTCGAGGCCAAGACGCTGGAGGCGGAGCAGCTCGCCAAGGGTCTCAATGACGAGAAGGGCGCGCGCGCGGCCGCCGAGGAGAAGGTGAAGGCGCTGGAGGCGGAGCGCGAGGCGCTCAACACCCGGCTCTCCACCGCGGAGTCGCGCCTCACCACCGCCGCGGCCGAGCGCCGCGGCCTGGAGGAGCAGCTCGCGCAGGTGAAGGCCCTCAACGATGAGCTGGCGCGCAACTCCAAGCAGCTCGCCCAGGCCAAGGCGGAGCTGGAGAAGAAGAGCTCCGAGTACGAGAGCCTCGCGCAGAGCCTCAAGCAGGAGATTTCCGACGGCAAAATCGAGCTGTCCGAGCTGAAGGGGAAGATGACCGTCCAGCTCAAGGACAAGATTCTCTTCGCCTCGGGCTCCGCGCGTGTGGGCAAGGAGGGCGAGGATGCGCTCCGGAAGATCGCCGACGCGCTCAAGACGGTGCAGGGGAAAATCATCCGCGTGGAGGGCCACACGGATGACGTGCCCACCGGTGGCGGCCAGTTCCCCACCAACTGGGAGCTGAGCCTGGCGCGCGCCATGGCCGTCGTGCGCAGCCTCCAGGACGCGGGCGTGGACCCCACGGCCCTGTCCGCCGCGGGCTACGGCCAGTACCAGCCCATCGCCCCGAACGACTCCCCGGAAAACCGTTCACTCAACCGGCGTATCGAAATCGTTCTCGCGCCGAAGTAACACCCAATCCGCAGGGCCGTATATGAGGGGCTCGGCACCTGCCTGCCCCCCATGAAAACACTCGCCCTCGTCCTCTTCCTCCTCGCCGCCGGAGCCCGGGCCCAGGCTCCGGCGCCCTCACCCGACGCCGGAGCCACCGAATCCGGCGCACCCAATGGGGACGCCACCGACGCCGGCGCACCCACGGGCGTGCTGACGAAGCCGCCCGCGCTGCTGCGCCAGGTGGAGGCGACGTACCCGCCGGAAGCCGCCGCCCAGCAGCTCGAGGGCACGGTGGTGATGTTCATCGACATCTCGGAGACGGGCGCCGTCACGAATGTCGAAGTCACCCAGCCCGCCGGCCACGGCTTCGACGAGGCGGCGGTGGAGGCGGTGAAGCAGTTCCAGTTCGAGCCCGCCGAGGTGGACAACGTCCCCGCCCCGGTACGCATCCAGTACGCGTACCAGTTCGTCTTCCGCCCGGCCCCGCCGCCCGAGAATCCCGACGGCGGCGCGGCCGAGCCCGAGGCGCCGGTGAATTTCAGCGGCCAGGCGCTGGAGCGCGGCACGCGCAAGCCGCTCAACGGCGCGGAGGTGGTGCTGCCGGACCTGGACCTGTCCACCGTCGCGGATGCCGAGGGGCGCTTCTCCTTCAGGGGCGTCCCCGTGGGCACCCACGAGGTGCTCGTCGTTCTGGGCGGCTATGACCGCTTCCGCACCAAGGAGACCATCACCGAGGGCAAGGAGACGCGCGCCACGTACTACGTGCAGAAGCGCATCTTCAGCCCCTACGAGACGGTGGTGCGCAGCGAGCGCGAGCGCAAGGAGGTGACGCAGACCACCATCCAGGTGGCCGAGGTGCAGCGCATCCCCGGCACTCAGGGCGACACGCTGAAGGTGGTGCAGAACCTGCCCGGCGTGGCGCGGCCGGCCTTCAACGGCGGCCAGCTCATCATCCGCGGCACCAGCCCGCAGGAGTCCGGCGTCTTCCTCGACGGCCAGCGCATTCCGCTGCTGTACCACTTCGGCGGCCTCACCTCCGTGTACAACTCGGAGCTGCTGGAGGCGGTGGACTACCTGCCCGGCAACTTCTCCGCGTACTACGGCGACATCACCGGCGGCGTCATCAACGTGCGCAGCCGCGAGCCGCGCATGGACCGCATCCACGGCACCGTGGGCGTCAGCCTCGTCGAGTCCAACGCGGTCATCGAGGGTCCGATTACGGAGACGCTCGGCTTCGTGGTGGGCGGCCGGCGCTCGTACATCGACCTGGTGCTGGGCCTGGTGCCGGAGGGGGATGACGGGCCCAGCCTCCAGACGGCGCCGCGCTACTACGACGCGCAGCTCAAGCTGGTGTGGAAGCCCCTGCCGCGGCACGTCTTCTCGATACAGGGGCTCACCTCGCGCGACAGGCTGGGCCTCGTCTTCGACCGGCCCGCGGACAACGACCCCACCGTCAACGGCAACCTGGACGTCACCACCGCCTTCAATCAGCTCCGGCTGCGCCACCAGTACCGTGGTGACGCGCTCACCCTGGACACGCAGGCGCTGGTGGGCAACACGCTCCTCGACTTCTCCATCGGCGCCCGCAACCTGCGCATCGACTCCACGGACCTGAACCTGCGCTCCACCGTCGAGTACTCCTTCGGCGAGCCGCTCAGCCTCGCGGGCGGCGTGGACGTGGTGAGCAGCTTCGCGCGCGTCACCGCGCACGTGCAGTCCCCTCCGCGCGAGGGCGAGCCCCCCACGCCCACCGTCACCGACGAAATCCTCGACATCGACGGAGACTACGTCCAGTACTTCCCCTCCCTGTGGGTGGAGGCCCGCTGGCGCCCCTTCAAGCAGTTGCTGCTGGTGCCGGGCGTGCGCGCCGAGAGCTACGTCTTCACGGACCAGGAGTCGCCGCGCCGCACGCTCAACCCGCGCCTCGCGGTGCGCTACTCGCTCTCGGACACCGTGACGCTCAAGGGCGGCGCGGGCGTCTACCACGGCCCGCCGATTCAGGATGAGCCGAGCGCGGCCTTCGGCAACCCGGACCTGAAGGCGAAGCGCTCGCTCCAGTACGGCCTGGGCGCGGAGTGGCAGCCCCGGCCCGAGTGGTTCGTCAGCAGCGAGGTCTTCTACAACGATTTGGACGACCTCATCGTCCGCTCCAGCGCCAACGTGGAGCGCGACGGCGAGGTGGTGCCGGAGCGCCTCAAGAATGGCGGCGTGGGCCGCATCTACGGCCTGGAGGTGCTGATTCGCCGCTCGCTGACGGACCGGCTCTTCGGGTGGATTTCGTACACGCTCAGCCGCAGCGAGCGCCGCGACGCGCCCGGCGCACCCTGGCGCCTCTTCGACAATGACCAGACGCACGTGCTGACGGCGATTGCGTCCTACAAGCTGCCCCGTGGCTGGGAGGTGGGCGCGCGCCTGCGCTTCGCCTCGGGCAACCCCACCACGCCCGTCACCGGCGCGGTGCGCGACGACGGGAATGACATCTTCGTGCCCCTCTACGCGGGGGTGAACTCGGCGCGGCTGCCGTCCTTCAACCAGCTGGACATCCGCGTGGACAAGAACTTCGTCTTCGACAAGTGGACCCTGGACGTCTACCTGGACCTGACGAACGCCTACAACAACCCGGCGGTGGAAGGCATCGCCTACAACTACAACTACTCCGAGAGCGCCTACTTCGAGGGCCTGCCCATCCTCCCGATTCTCGGCGCCAAGGGGAGCTTCTGAGCATGCGCCCGTCCATCTTCGTCCTGCTGGCCGTGCTGCTCGCCGCGTGCGGTCCCGACTTCGAGCTGCAGAGTGAAATCCGCCGCGTGCGCGTGCTCGCGGTCCGCACCGAGCCCGCGGAGTGGGTGCTGCCTCCGGACAGCACCACGCCACCCGGGCCGATGACGTTCAGCGCGCTGGCGGTGTCCGGCGACGGGCGCCCCGTCACCGTGAGCTTCGCGCTGTGCCGCTTCAGCACCAACCCGTATGACGGCCGCTGCCCCGGCGACAACGGCGTCCCGCTGCCCGAGGGCGTGCTGTCATTGGACGACCCCAACGTCCAGGCCGTGCTGACCGAGGCCCTCCAGGCGGCGAACCCCGGAGGCGGCGGCTCGGTGGACCCGAGCGACCCGGCGCTGGCCGAGGCGCTCCAGGAGGGCATCCCCATCTTCGTCGGCTACGAGGCCACGGATGGCAGCGGCACTCCCGAGGGCACCGAGCGCGGCGTGCGCCGCGTGACGCTGCGGGCCGCGTCCGTGCCCAACCAGAACCCGGCGGTGTCGGACATCCTCTGGGAGGGCGCGTCGCTCGCGGGGCCGCTGCCGTTGAGCCGGGAGGTGACGTTCACCCCGGTGCTCGCGGAGGGCAGCGCGGAAGTCTACGAGGCGGAGGACGGCCCGCACACGGAGCAGGTCTTCTACAGCTGGTTCGCCACCGGTGACGGCGAGGTGAAGGAGTTCCGCTCGATTGAGTCGGTGGATGACCTGCCCGGAGACCCGACGTCGAAGTACGACACGCCGGCCGCGCCCCAGCGCATCACCATCTGGGTGGTGGCGCGCGACGGGCGCGGCGGAGTGGGGTGGCTGAGCCGCACGGTGGACGCGGGCCCGTAGGCCTCAGGCCGGGGGCCTCACACCCACTTCAGCGTGAAGCGCACGAGGTCGCCCCGGCGCTCCACCTGCTCGTGGGTGACGAGCTTCCCGAACTCGAACAGCAGGCCGCGGAAGACGCCGAGCATCATCGCGGGCGGCACGCGCGTGCCGCACTCCATCACCACGGAGCTCTTCGTGAGGGACACGGTGACGAAGGACTCGTTGGCCGGGCGGTCGCGGACGACGTCCCTCGACAGCGCGTCGAAGTTGCCGAAGACCTTCTCCAGCGTGTCGAAGCCGGCGGCCTTCGTGTAGTGGAAGGTCTTCTGCACGGAGGCCTGGGCGATGGCGGCCATCGTGACGTCGCCCAGCTTCGCGTGCAGGTCGTTGGCCATCTGCGCGTACTCGTCCATCGAGTACCAGGCGTCGTCCTGCATCTCCGCGATGCGCTTGCGGTGCTGCGGGAAGAGCAGCGCCGCGCTGGCTCCGAGAAGCGAGCCCATGACGGCCTTGAAGTAGGCCCCGATAATCAGTCCTGCTGCCATGTTGGTTGTGTTCGCCGCCGCGCGACGTGCGCGAGCGGCCCCCTTTTGCACGCAGGATGGCGCGACGCGCGCGAGCGGAGGAACGGGTCCGTCCCGCCTCACGTCGAGGCTGCTTCCTCCTCAGGTGCCCAGATGGGCCGCCGCACGCCCGAGGCCCTCGGCCACCGAGGTGAAGGCATCCGCGGTGCGCACGCGCTCCTCTCCGAAGCGGCGCACATAGAGCTGACGCACCGCGGGAATCTGCGACGAGCCACCGGTGAGGAACACCGCGTCGATGTGCTCGCCCTCGGGGTGCTTGGCGAGCAGGCCCTCGGTGCACTGCCGAAGCTCGTCGAGCAGCGGCTGGCTGAAGGCTTCGAACTCGGCGCGCGTAATCGGCTCGTGGAGGTTGATGCGCGCCTCCTCGAAGTCCACCGTCGCCACGTCCTCGCGCGACAGGCGCACCTTGGCCGCTTCAATCGCGCGGAAGAGCCGGTAGCCCAGGTTGTCCATGACGAGGTCGTGGAGCGCCTGGATTTCGGCCTTCTTGTCGCTCGTCGCCAGCATCGTCTCGAGGAGCTCCTGGGTGGACTTCTCGCGGATGAAGGACATCTCGTGCCAGGAGAGGAGCTTGGCGAGGACGTGCTGCGGAATGGGCAGCCGCTTGTCGCTGAAGCCGCGCACCCGGTACGTGGAGCCGGCGCCGAAGCGGGGCAGCAGCTTGTGGCGCATGATTTCGGCGTCGAAGCGGTCACCACCGATGCGCACACCGGTGGAGCCGACGACGTCCGGCCGCCGGTCCTTGTTGCCCCGGCGCGAGGGCCCCAGGCGCATGAGGGTGAGGTCGGTGGTGCCGGCGCCGAAGTCGGCCACGAGGACGAGCTCGTCGCGGGTGAGCTGCGCCTCGTAGGCGAGCGCGGCGGCGATGGGCTCGATGAGGAACTCCACCTTCTGGAAGCCGGCGAGCTCCGCGGCGCGCAACAGGCGCTGCTGGGCGAGCGCGTCCGCCTCCGCGTCCGGCGTGAAGACGGCGGGGCGGCCGAGGATGACCGCCTCGGGAGGGCCGCCCATCTGGGCGCCGGCCGCGTCGCGCACGCGGCGCAGGAGGACGGCCACCAGCTCCTCAATCGTGTACGTGCGCCCCTTCACCTGGGTGGCGCGGAAGGAGGACGAGTGGAGGAAGGACTTCACGGACTGGATGAAGCGTCCGGTGTTGTCCTCGAGGTAGCGGGCGATGGCGTCCGCGCCCGCGTAGATTTGTTGCTCGTCGTCCGGGAAGAAGAGGACGGAGCGGAACAGGCGCGGCTCCGAGGTGTGGGGCTGCAGGGGCAGCACCGTGCCGTCGGGCAGCGCCGCGGCGGTGTTGCTGGTTCCGAAGTCGAGTCCGCAGGCACGCATGGGGGGGCGCCCCTTACCGCCAAAGTCCCTTCAAGGGTAGCGCTGAGTGCGGGGGGCTACCCTCTGGTGGGCAGGCGGGGCGGCGGGCGCACGCAGGGGGTGTGGGTTGGTTCCTCCGAGGGGCTCTCCATCTTTTCTCTGTCACTTTCACGACAGGAGACAACCATGAAATTCCGCGCGGGGTGGTTGCTGGCCGGAACGGCGGCGCTGGTGCTGGGCGTGGGCTGTGAGGAACGGAGCAAGAGTCGCTCGGAGCAATCGAGCGAGCAGGCGTCCGCGGGCAACCAGGTGGAGCAGGCGCAGGAGCGCTCGGAGAACGCGTTCGACAAGGCCAAGGACGCGCAGGAGAAGGCCAGCTCGGAACAGAAGGAGGCCGCCAACGCGCAGCAGGACCTCCAGGGGAAGCAGAAGGAGCTGCAGGAGGCCCAGGCCCGCGCGGGCAAGGAGTCGCAGGAGGCGCAGCAGGCCCAGCAGGGCGCGCAGCAGCAGACGCAGGCGGCCCAGCAGGAGGCCCAGTCTGCGCAGGCCAGCGCGGTGGACGCGCAGAAGAAGCAGCAGGAGGAGCTGTCCAAGCAGAACCAGCAGGCGCAGCAGCAGGCGCAGCAGCAGTCCGAGCAGCTCCGCCAGCAGTCGCAGCAGCAGCCGGTGGCCGTGGCGCCTCCGCCCTCGCAGCCCTCGCAGGAGCAGCAGCAGACGGCCCAGGCCCAGCCCTCGCAGGAGCAACCGCAGCAGACGGCCCAGGCGCAGCCCTCGCAGCAGCAACCGCAGCAGACGGCCCAGGCACAGGGCGCGCAGGCCCAGGGCTCCGAGCAGCAGATTGTCGGCGAGGTGCTGACGTCGAGCGAGCAGGAGGTGCTCCTGAGCTCGCGCGGTGAGCCGCAGCTCCGCCTGCAGATTGGCCCCCAGACGCAGGTGACGGTGGACGGCCGTCAGGCGAGCGCCGCGGACATCCAGGAGGGCAGCCAGGTGCGCGCCTCGTACCGCACGGACCAGAGCAGCGGTGAGCCGCAGGCGGTGCGCATCGAAGCCACCACGCAGGTGAAGCCCACCGCGCCGGCAGCCCCGGAGAGCGGCGAGTCCACGCCGGGCGCTCCGTCGCAGCAGCAGCCTTCTCAGCAGCAGCCCTCGCAGCAGCAGTAGCCGCCGCTCTGCCCACGCCCGGCGCGTCTTCGCCGGGCGCTCGGTCGCGGTAGGAGCCCGCGCAACAGCAATGGCCTCGGGACACCCCACCAGGTGGAGGCCGGGCCCCAGGTCGACGGGCGCTGTCTGCTTCTCCAGCGCCTGGAGAATCTGTCCATCGACATAGGCACCGCTGGCGAAGAAGCCCGCCACGCCGAGGCCGACCACCCCGAGCAGGATGAGCAGGTATCGCATCGGCGGCCTCAGACGGCTTCGTCCACGACGCGGTTGCGCTGCACGCCGAGGTCGATGCCGCCATCACGGCAGTGGATGCGTGCTTCGACGACGTCGCCGGCCTTCAGGTACTGGGGCCGCTTCGCCTGCGCCTTCAGGAAGAGCTCCCACTTCTTCCGCTCGGGCAGGAGCGCCGCGAGCCGCTGCTTCGCGGGCGAGGGAATGGAGAGCGCACAGCCGGCGGGCGTCCCGGTGGCGATGAGGTCTCCGGCGAAGAGGTCCTGCACGCCCGACAGCTCGGTGAGGGACTCCGCCGGGCCGAACACGAGGTTCGCCGTGGAGTCGCGCTGCCGCACCTCGCCGTTGACGGTGAGCTCCAGGTGGAGCTGCGCCAGCCGGGGAATGTCTCCGGGCTCCAGCAGGCAGAGGTACGGCCCGACGGGGCCGAAGGTGCGGTAGCTCTTGCCCTTGTAGAACTGCATCTGCGGAATCTGGATGTCGCGCGCCGAGTAGTCGTTGACGATGACGACGCCCGCGACGTGCTCGTGCAGGGTGGCTTCGGTGACGCGGGTTCCGCGGCTCACGTCCTGTTTGAGCACCAGGCCCATCTCGACCTCGTAGTCGAGGAACCGCACGTGCGAGGGCTTCACCAAATCACTGTCGGCGGGCACGATGCAGCTCTGCGCCTTGGTGAAGAACATGTTGAACGTCTTCACGTCCGGGTCCATCCCCGACTCCACCATGTGCTGCCGGTAGTTCGCGCCCTGGCAGATGAACTGCTGGTTGCGCGTCACCGGTGACAGCAGCCGGACCTCCTCCACGGAGGGGCCCGGGCCTTCGAGCGCGGAGAGACTTGCGACGGTGTTGCCGCGAACGAAGTCGCCCGTCGTCGGGAAGTCGCCGGGAACCGGCGTGAGCCGTCCCTCGCGCACCACGCCCCACCGGGCGCGGCCCTGATGCTCGAAGTTCATGACGTGCAGTGGCATGGAGGTGTCCTTCCTGGGAGTCCGGTAGGCGCTAGCCGAAGAGACGGGCGAGGGTGCGCAGCTTGTCGAGGCTCAGGTCCGGGCTGCGACGCAGGTTCCGCAGGATGCGCAGCAGCGACAACGGGGTGAGCACGGGCCGCGAGAAGCTGCGCGGCATGGGCTCGCCCCACTGCGCCATCGCCTCGCGTGAGGTGGGGTGCACGCCGGTGGGGACGTCGGCGGTGAAGAGGTCGCCGTCGGTGTAGTGCTCGTGCTTGTCCCCGTATGGGTCATGCCAGTAGTCGAAAATCTGGCTGCCGAGGACGTGACGGCCCACGCCCCACGCGTGCCGCCAGCCCTTGTCCCGCAGCACACGGTGGCCCATTCCCACCGCGTCCGTGTCCACGACCTCGTAGGCGCTGTGGCTGTACGTGGCCACCACGCCCTGCGCGAGCGCCAGCGTGTGGTGGTCCGCGGGCTCCTCGCCCAAATCCAGTCGGAGGAAGGCGACGGCCGGCGAGCCGTCCGGCAGCACCTGCACGTCGGAGGCGAGGAAGCCGAAGTGCTGGAGGTACCAGCGGGCCGTCTCCTGGAAGTCCACCACCTCGAGGACCACGTGGCCCAGGCGGATGACGTCGGGCGGTGAGGGCGGCGGACGCTGCGTGCCGTTGATGCGTGGGCGCGCATCCGCGGAGTTGAGCAGCAGGGGCGCGCGATGGGGCAGTGCCCCGGCCTCCGCCGCGCCATGGACGGCGTGCACCGCGAAGCCGGAGGGGTCCGTCAGCCGCACGCGCTCGCCACCGCCCGGCCAGGAGGACGGCTCCACCGGAGAGGCACCGGGAAGCGCCGCGAGCCTCTCCAGGTCCTCTCGCGAGCCCACGCGAAGGCCGAGTCCGGCGAAGCGCGGTCTCGGGCCTCGGAGGGCCACGTAGCAGAACGGCGCCGGGCCCGTGCCTCGCAGGAAGAGGGCCTCGTCCGTTCGCGCGGCCACGCGCAGGCCGAAGTCGGTGAGGAAGCGCTCGGTGAGGTCGAGGTCGGGGCGCTCGAACATCAGCCACGCGAGTGCTCGCGCCTTCACCGTCGGGTGCGTGTGGCGGACCAGGGCAGGGGGCGGAATGGGCGGCATGGACGCGGCTCCAGCGCTCAAGGGTGGGGGGAAGGCCCGGCCACGTGCGGCGTGCCGAGCAGGAGGAGGGACTCTCGGACGAGGCGACTCACCTCGCTCACGGGGCCGTCGTGCAGCACGGTGCGGTCCGGCCGGACGATGGCCGCCCAGCCGAAGGGCGCCGCGCCAGGAATCAGCGCTTCGTGCAGGTCCTCCCACGAGTCGCCATGGGCCACGCGGTGCAGCCGCTGGCCCCGGTGCCGGAGCTGCACCACCCGGCCGCCCGCGGCGGTGAAGTCGGCCCGCGCCGCCGCGTCGAGCCCCGCGCCGGCATCCCGGCCGAAGCCGAGCAGTGTCAGAGAGGGCCCGAGCACGTCGTCACTCAGCCGCACCGCGCCGTCGTCCCCTCGCAGCCAACCCTGGGGCAGCGGGCCGCCGCGGACGAGCCGAAAGCGCGAGCGCCCCGGGACGAACAGCCCCCGCGTGAAGCGCTGCCGGGGCTTGAAGTCCCGCTCCTCCATCCAGTCGCGCAACAGCGGCACCCACCGGAGCAGCCGCATCAGGCCGTGCGTCACCATTGCCATGGCGGCACTGCCAGGCATCACCAGCCGGCCCATCAGTCGGGCGAGGGCAATCATCCTCCGCGCGTGCGGACGCCGCTCGGTGTCATAGCTGTCGAGGATGGCGGGCGCAGCGCCGTGCCGCAGCACCCAGGCGAGCTTCCAGCACAGGTTGGCGGCATCCCGCAGGCCCGCGACGAGCCCCTGGCCGATGAACGGAGGGGTGATGTGCGCGGCGTCGCCGGCGAGGAACACGCGTCCGCGGCGGAAGGCATCCGCCGTGCGCGCGTGGAAGCGGTAGACGGCCTTGCGCTCGACGTGCATGTCCTCGGGACGGCCCCAGCGGGACAGCAGGCGCCGCACGCCCTCGTCGCTGGAGAGCTCCTCGCGCGACTCCCCGGGGCGCAGCATGAACTCCCAGCGCTCGCGGTCTCCTGGCGCCACCATGTGCGGCGTCGGCCTCGCCGGGTTGCACAGGAACTCCACGTGGTCGATGGGCCGGGGTACGTGCTTCGCGTCCACAATCAGCCAGTCCTCGGCGTAGGTGTGTCCCGCGAAGTCCAGCCCGATGAGCCGGCGCACGGTGGAACCCGCTCCGTCCGCCCCGACGACGTACGCCGCCTCCACCTCGGACGTGCCTCCGTCGTCGTGCTTCAGCCTCGCGACGACGGCTTCACCCCGGTCCTCCAGTGCCATCAGCTCCACGCCAGGGGCCGTGTCCACGCAAGGAAGGGAGGAGACTCTCGCGCGCAGCGCCTGCTCCAACTCGGGCTGGAAGAAGGTGACCAGCTTCGGGTGCCCGTCGATGACGCCCGTGGTGTCGAGGCGCGCGAACTCGCCGCAGTACGGCGAGTGCATGCGCACGTGGGGAATCGCCAGCGTGGGGAAGGCGCCCTCGGGCAGGCCGCAGAGCTGGAGGATGCGCAGCGCCTCGTAGTCGAGCGCGATGGCCCGCGGGTGCATGAGTAGCTCCCGTGAGCGGTCGATGACGAGCGTGCGCACGCCATGGCCGCCCAGCAGGCTGGCCGCCGCGGCCCCGACGGGGCCGAAGCCGACCACCAGCACCTCCACCTTCATGGGTACGGAGCTCATGTTTGAATGAATGCGTCAAAAGTGATGATTTTGTCAACTTTGACCAGCTGCTATACTGGTGGCCGCTCGACAGCTCGAAGCCATGCCCAAGCCCGCCGCCCCGAAGCGTCCTCAGCGAAAGCGTCAGTCCTCGAAGCCCGCGAAGGTGGAACCCACGGGAAAGGAGCCGCGCGGTGCGCGTCGCAAGCGTGAGACTCGCGCGCGGCTGTTGGACGCGGCGCTGCGACTGATGTCGGAGCGGGGGATGGAGGGGGTGGCCATCAACGAAATCACGGAGGCCGCCGACGTCGGCTTCGGCTCCTTCTACAACCACTTCGAGTCCAAGGAGGCCATCCACGGCGCGCTGATGGACACCGTCTTCGAGGGCTTCGCCGACGCGCTGGACAGGCTCACGGTGGAGACCACGGACCCGGCGGAGGTCCTCGCCGTCTCCATCCGCCACACCCTCCTGCGCGCGCGGCGGGAGCCGGTGTGGGGACGCTTCCTGATGCGCGAGGGCTCGTCGGCCCGCGTGGTGTCACGCGGCCTCGGGCAGCGCCTGCTGCGCGACATCCAAAGGGGGCTCGAGGCCCGGCGCTTCAAGAGCGATGACCCCTTGATGACCTTCATCGCCGTGGGCGGCACCATCCTGGGTGCGATTTCCGCGGAGCTGCAGTACGCCGTGCCCGGCGCGCCGCAGGCGGAGCTGCTCCGTGGCTTCGGCCTGAACGCGGAAGCCATACCGGAGCGGGCCGCCACCCAGGTGCTGCGCACGCTGGGGCTGTCCGCGGCGGAGGCGGCGGCCGTCGCGCGGCGGCCCCTTCCCGAGGGGGAGCTGGCCCCGGAACCGGTGGAGTAGAGCACCGCTCACGCGAGCATCCGGCGCAGCCGCCGGGGAATCTCCTCGGAGTGCCAGCGCTGCAGCTCGCGGGCAATCTCCGCGGCCCGCTTCGCGCGCTCATCCCGCACGTGGGGCAGCAGCGCCCGCGCGGCCTTGCGCTCCTTCGGCTCGGCCTCGGCGGCGAGCCGCTCGAACAGCTCCAGCCGCACGTCCGCGTCGTGCAGCTCGCCCAGTCCGTCCTGCAGCGGCACGAGCATCTCCAGCATCGCGTCCAGCGTGCGGCGGAGGGCGGGCTGGAAGATTTCGAGCTCGTAGCGCAGCTTCTTGAGCTCCTTGCGCAGCGCGTGCGCGGACGCCGCATCCGGAGCGTCCACGTACGTCTCCATCCTCTTTCGTACGCCGCGCACGCGCTCACGCAGGTGTCCCCGCACACGGCGGCCGCCGAAGCGGTGCTCGTCGTCCAGGGCATCCAGCTTCTTCTGCAGCCGCGGCATCGTCCGCTCCTTCCAGCGCTCCACTTCCGCGTGCAGCCGCTTCTCCCGCGCGTCCAGCCTCTCCAGCCGCGCGTCGCGCAGCGAGACGATGCCCGCGCGCGTGCCGGGCTTCTCCTTCCGCAGCTTGCCCGCCATGCCCTCCAGCCACGCCGCCTGCACGTGCAAATCCCTCACGTCGCCCAGCGCGTCCTGGAGGCGCTTCACGTCGCGCTCCAGCTTCTTCATGCCTCCGAGCGGGCGGAACACCTGGAGCGCCGCGCGCAGCCGCCGCGTCGCCACGCGCATGTCGTGGACGGACTCGTCGTCGACGCCGTCGTCGAGCCCGGCCTCCGGCTTGCGCACGTCCGCGAGCCGGCCCGCGAGGATGCGCCTCGCCGCGTCTCCCAGCCGGCTGTCGGGGCCGAGCCCCCGGATGGGCGTGGGCTGTGCCACTCAGTCCTCCGTGAGCGCGAACTGCCGCAGCATCCGCTCCGCGCCCTCCGGCCCCTCCCAGCCGAGGATGCGCGCGTCCTTGTCCGCGAAGTGCACGGCCGCGAGGAAGAAGAGTTCCAGCTCGTCCCGCTCGCGCTTGGAGAGATGTTGGTACGTCTGCAGGTGCTCGGCGCGGGTGGAGGAGACGGGGACGGCGAGGATGCGGTCATTGCGCTCGCGCTCGCCGGGCTTGCCGCTCTTCTTCTTCTGGTCCACCTGGAGCACGCCGAGCGCGCGGCAGGGCAGCACCACGCCGGGCCAGGTGGTGTCGTCCCAGTACACCATGGCGTCCAGCGGGTCTCCGTCCGGCCCCTTCGTGGAGGGGATGAAGCCCCAGTCGAAGGGGTAGCGCAGCCCGCGGGTGAGGGGCCGGGAGATGGAGAAGGCCTTCAGCGTCGGCTCGTACTTCAGCTTCACCGTCGAGCCGCGAGGCGACTCGACGACCACGTGGAAGGCGCCATTCTGCCCCCGCAGGGGCAAGCGGATGAGGTCCGTCGCCATATGAATCCAAGGTTGAGCGCGTCACCGCGCGGGGCAAGCACTCGCTCGGAGGAGCGTCACTCCGGCACCCCTCGCTCCCGAGGAGCGCGGCCTACCAGCCAGGGCCCGGAGTCTCCAGCGGCGCCGCCACGTCCGTGAGGCTCCGCGTGGCGCGCGCCGCGGCCAGGCCGCCCAGCGTGTACCAGGCAATGGTGAGCAGCGACGTGGACGTCCGCGCGCGCGAAGGCCCGCGGCCCAGGCCCAGGTAGGGCGGCAGCACCACCGCGCCCACGCCCGCGAGCAGCCCCAGCACCACGCCGCGCAGGTACGGTCGCTTTGGCTGGCCCAGTGCCACCAGCGAGTAGAAGAGGCCATTGGTCAGCACGTCGCCCGCGAGGCTCTGCCGGTGCAGGCGGAGTCCGTGCGCGGGCCTGCCGCCGAACCAGCGCACGCCCTTCTTCAGGGCGCGCTTGCCGAGCACATCCATGCGAGGCGGGTGGGCCAGCACACGACGGGCGCCTTCGTGGATGAGCGTCAACGACGTGGCGCCCACGAAGCCCGGGCCCAGGGCACCGAGCAGCAGGCGGGGACGCGGAGGGACAGACGGTTCCATCATGCGCTTCAAGCTACGCACCGGATTCCGTTGCCTTATGCAGTCACCGCCTGCCCGCCCGCTGGGCATCCAGACGCGGCTACCGCTTCAGGTCCGGCACCTTCATGCCGCGCTGCACGGCGGGACGGCTGCCCACGCGATGCAGGTACTGCGGGACGTTGCGCAGTCCCTGGAAGAGCTCGGGGCTGTATTCGCGGGTGCCCGCCAGCCACGGGTAGAGGGCACAGTCCGCGATGGAGAACTTGCCCGCGACATAGTCACCCTGGCCGAGCTGTCCATCCAGCACGTTGAGCAGGCGACGCGACTCATTGCGATAGCGTTCAATCGCGTGCGGCACGTACGCCTTGCTGAAGCGGGTGAAGTAGCCGAGCTGTCCGAACATGGGCCCCACGCCGCCCATCTGGAACATCAGCCACTGCGTGACTTCCGCCTTCGCGCGCGGGTGCGAGGGCAGCAGCTTGCCCGTTTTCTCCGCGAGGTAGAGCAGGATGGCGCCCGACTCGAAGACGGTCAGCGGCCGGTGGTCCACCGACGCATGGTCGACGATGGCCGGAATCTTGTTGTTGGGGTTGACGGCCAGGAACTCGGGCTTGAACTGGTCGCCCTTGGTGATGTCCACCACCTTGACGTTGTACTGCAGCCCCATCTCCTCCAGGGCAATCGACACCTTGCGCCCGTTGGGCGTCGCGAACGTGTACAGGTCAATCATGCCTTCGCTCCCGTGAGCTGCTCGCTCACCTGCCACAGCCGCTCCGCGAGGGCGTCATCCCGAGCCGCGGACGAAGCCTTCTTGGGACGGCACTTGTAGAAGTACTCCCCGGACACCGACTCCACTTCGGGCGAGGACGCCAGGTAGATGGACGTCCGTGCCCCCTTCTCCGCCGAAAGCATGAACGGTGCGCCCAGCTTCATCAGGTGGCGGAAGAACCCCTTCGTGTTGAGGCCGAAGCCCGTGCGCACCACGCCCGGGTGCAGGGCATTGGCCGTCACCCCCGTCCCCTGCAGCCGCTTCGCCAGCGCGCGGATGAAGAGGATGTTGGCCAGCTTGGAGTTGCCGTACACGCGGATGCCGTCGTAGCGGCGCTCGCTCTGGAGGTCCTCGAAGTCGAGCTTCGCGAGGCGGTGGCCCTCGGACGAGACGCTGATGACGCGCGACGGAGCGCTGGCCTTGAGCATGTCCAGCAGGAGGTGCGTGAGGAGGAAGGGCGCGAAGTGGTTGGTGGCCATCGTGGCCTCCAGCCCATCCACCGTCACCTCGCGCCGGTCGATGATGAGCCCCGCGTTGTTGAGCAGCACGTCCAGTCGCGGGTAGCGCGCCCTGAAGGTGGCGGCCAGCTCGCGCACGGACTGGAGCGAGGCGAGGTCCGCTTTCAGCCACTCCACCTTCGCCTCGGGAGCGGCGGCGCGCACGGCGCTGACGGCCGCCTCGGTGCGCGTCGCGTCGCGTCCCACCAGCACCACCGTGGCGCCCATGCGGGCGAGTGCCTTGGCCGCCTCCAGGCCGATGCCGCCGGAGGCTCCAGTGATGAGGCAGACCTTGCCGTCCATCCGAGTCTGTGCAGTCAAAAGGCGTCCTCCGTCGCGAGAGGACGCCTTCTATACGCCGGAGCGGGCCCGAGCGCTCGCCCAACGACGCGCGTTGCGGTGCCTTCTGGTCAACACCTGTTCAGGCGTTGGGAGGCCGCGCGCCCGGCTCGTCCCGGTTGCCGGTGTCCGCGCCGCGCCGCGCGCCCGCGCGCACGTCGCCGTGCAGGTGGCTCTCCAGGAACCACAAGTCCAGCTCCACCTCGCCCAGCGTCTGCGTGAGCAGGTCCGAGGTGACGGGGTCATTCAGCTCGTCGGAGCGGTGGATGCCATTGCGGATGCTGGCCCCGTAGCGCGCGAAGCGCTCCACCAGCACGCGCAGGTGCGCGTCGCCGTCCACGGCCGTCAAGTCATACTCGGGCAGCTCGCTGTTCTTCGCGGCGAGGCGGATGGTGCCCTCGGCGTAGCCACCCAGCGTGCCGGCGCGCTCGGCGAACTCGTCGGCCTGTTTGCGCGCGTGCTTGGCCAGCTCGTCGAACAGTTCGTGGCGGCTGTAGAAGTGCTTGCCGCGGATGTTCCAGTGCGCCTGCTTGATTTGCCAATGCAGGTCGATGGCATCGGCGAGCAGCGTGTTGAGGGAATCGATGAGCTCTTCACGCGCGTCGGCGGGGAGATTCACGTGACTGGGAAAGTTCATGTTCCGGCCTCCTCCAGAGGGCTCCACAAGGGTGGGGACGGCCCGGGTGACCGCCAATCCACGCCGCGACGGCCGGAGGGCAGGCGGCCGGGTTAGACGGCGCGGCTGCGCAGGGGGCTGGGAGTGGACAGCCGTGCGGCCAGCTCCGTGGCCGCGCGCTCGCCGGACTCCACCGCGCCGTCGATGTAGCCGCAGCCCTCGATGGCCGTCTCCGTCCCGGCCCAGTGGACGCGGCCGAAGGGGGCGCGCAGGGCCTCGCCAATCGCGGTGAGGGTGCCGGGGCGGGGGAGGCCGACGTAGCAGCCCTGGCTGTACGTCTCGGCGGGCCAGTCCAGGTCCGCGACGGCGGTGGGCTTCAGGGCCTGGGGGCCGAAGAAGCGCGCGAAGGACTCCAGCGCGGCGCGGCGCCGCTGCTCGGGAGGGCGGCCCGTCCAGGCGCGCGCTGTGTCTCCGAGGAAGAAGCCCACCAGCGCGGCGTGGTGGCCGTCTGCGTTGCAGTCATCGAAGCACAGGCGCACCGGGCCGGTGTCGCTCACGGCCTCGCCGGAGAAGCCGGCGTCGCGCCAGAAGGGGCGCTCGTAGGTGGCCACCACCTTGATGACGCTGCCCATGGGGATGTCCGCGTGCGCGCGGCGGCGCTCGGCGGGGAGGGTGGCGCCGAAGTCGATGCGCTCGGCCAGCGCGGGCGGCACGGCGACCACCGCGAAGCGGGCGCGCCACGTGCGGCCGTTGTCCGTGATGACGGTGACGCCGTCCTCGTCCTGGAGCACGGCGCGCACGGGCGTGGAGAGGTGGATGCTTCCACCCAGCTCCGCGGCCATGCTGAGGCTGAGCGTCTGCGCGCCGCCCTGGAAGCGCTCGGCCTGGGCGCCGCCCTCGATGGTGGTGAGGGGCATGAGGCCGTTGTTGGAGTGGACGTAGAAGAGGAAGTGGAGGAAGGACAATTCGGAGGGCTCGGCGGCGAAGACGGCGCGGGTGGCGATGTCCAGCGCGGCGCGAGCACCCCACGTGGGTACGTGGCGCTGCTTCCACTCCTCCAGCGTGAGCGAGTCCCACTCTGCGGCGCGGGGCGCGGCGGCCGGGCGCTCGCGGGGGACGCGCTTCGCGAGGCCATCCAGCTTCCAGATGATGCGCTGGAGGTCGAGCAGCGACAGCAGCGGAAGCGATGGCGCCTGGCCACGGTAGGTGCGCAGCTCGCCACGCACGTCGAGCACCTTGGTGCCGTGGTGGTGCTGCGCGAAGCGCTTGAGGCCCAGCTCGTCCGCGAGCCGCAGCACGTGGCGCTGTTGGGGGCCCACCCATTGACCGCCGAGGTCCACGGGCTCGCCGCCGAGCGACTGAGTGAGCGTGCGTCCGCCGACGCGGTTCCGGGCTTCGAGCACCGCCACGGAGAAGCCGGTGCGTAGGAGGGCCCGAGCCGCGGTGAGTCCCGCCACGCCCGCGCCCACGATGACGACATCCGCGCTGCTCGCGTCCATGTGTCCTCCGGCGCGCGACTCTATGCCTGGCCCGAGCCGTCGTGGACAGGGAGATGTGCGAATGCAACGGCGTTTCAGGAGCCGGGTGGGTTGGTGGCACGCGCACCCAGGGTTCGCGCGATGGGGGCACCCGCGCCCTGCGCCGGAAGCGGTGTTCGATACCACTCACGGGTCACGCGTTGCCCGTGCTGGCGCTACGATGGCGCATCTTCGTTGGTGGATGGTGAGGAGCCATGCTCGCGCTCGACCTCGTGGAACGGCTGCGCCAGTTGTCGCCCGCGGCGGCGAATGCCCTGATGACGGTGGCGGTGAAGAACATCATCCCGCTGTCGGCGGTGATGGGCTTCAAGGTGGAGGAGGTCTCGGACGCGAGGACGCGCACGTCGGTGCCGCTCAAGCGCCGCACGCGCAACCACGTGGGCGGCGTGTACCTGGGCGTGCAGGTGACGGTGATGGAGTTGACGATGGGCCTGTGGCTCTTCCGCCGCTTCCCGCCGGGCCGCTACAACGCGCTGGTGGACAAGATGGAGGTGACCTTCCACGCCAAGGCGAAGGGCGGCGTGCGCGGCATCTGCGAGCCGCCCGCCGAAGTCTTCACCGCGCTGGACAATGGCCTCCGCCAGAAGAACGACAAGGCCCGCGAGTGGGTGCCCGTGCGGCTCGAGGACTTCGAGGGCAAGCACATCGCCGACGCGCGCTTCCTCGCGGTGCTCAAACGGTACTGAGGTTCATTGCAGCCGGTGCGCCGAGCCACCCTCGAAGCGGACCTGGATACCCTGCCGCTCCCGGCCATCCACCCGCACGATGGGGTGGAACCGGCGCGGACCCGGGTGCTTGAAACATGGCATCCGAGCGCCTGCTTCGGGGCTGACGAAACGAATCGTAATCGTTTGAAGCCACACGCTTCGGCGGTGCCACTGTCGACGCATCGGGCAGGCAGGATGGCGCCGTGACCTGACATCCGGACTCCAGGGCGCTTCACGCAAGCGCTCCCGCGAGGCAAGCTGTCCGATGTGTCACGTCGCTCCCGGCTGAGTCTCGCCCTACTGCTCTCGGTGCTCCTGCACGCAGCGCTCTTCTTCGCGCTGTGGCGGGTCCCGTCCGCCCGGCTTCCGGTACGGACATCGAGCGAGGTCGTGGAGCTGGAAATCCTGCACGCCTCTCCGGCGCCGGTGTCACCGGCTGCCCCTGGTGCGGCCGTGCAGCCGCCCGACCGGGCGAAGGCCCCTCAGCGCCAGGTCGAGCGCCCCACGTCCTCGAAGCCGGAGACCCCGGCACCGCGGGTGGCGGCCGCGCCTCCGGAGTCTGGCACTTCCCAACAGGACACGCCCCCGAAGGCAGGAGCTGGCGCGAATGAACCGGCGGCCCGGGCGGAGCATGTGGAGTCGGACACGCCTCTCGCCTCGTCCGAGTCCCCGTCGAAGCGGCCCAACCTCGTGCCAGGGAATCTGCTGGGCGAAGGGCTGACGGGAGCGCCGCCCTCGACGGGGCGGACGTTGCGCAACACGGGAGAGGAGCCCGACCCGGCGGTCATCGCGCGGCAGCAGGCGGAGGAGGCCCGGCAGAAGGTGGATGGCTGGGCGAAGGACTCGCTGGCCGCGGCGCGCGCGGAGAGCGGTGCGCCCTCGCCGTACTTCGCGAAGCTGCAGAAGGACTTCACGCGGAACCTGGTCAACCCGCCGCCGCCAGACCTGAAGGTGCTCGCGTCGCGGATGAAGCGCGAGCAGGTGGAGGCCATCGAGCGCTTCGGCAAGACGGGCACTCCCTACGCGCCGAAGCAGCGAGACCATCGCCTGGAGCAGCGCAATCGCTTCCAGGCGGCCGTGGAGGCGGGCCGCGCCGCGAACATGTTCATGGTGGACGTCACCGAGCCCATCCTCGCGCTCGCCGCGGTCGTCGAGGTCCACCAGGCCCGGGATGGCAAGGTCCTGGACCTGCAAGTGATTGAAGGCTCCGGTGACCCGAAGTTCGACGCGTGGGCGGTATCCCAGCTGCGCGAGGCCCTCGCCAGCGCGGATGCTCCCGGCGACGGTGGCGTGGGCATCCACGACGAAGGGATGCGGAGCCGGTGGCGCCTGAAGGAGTTCCTCGGCAATCCGAGGGTGCAGATCCACCTGATTGGCGTCTACTGAACGTGGGCTGTTCCCCACGGGGAGGCGCTTCGATGGAGCGAGGGATGGCTCTCGCCGGAGCCGTGACAGGCTCCACGCCTGGCCGCTCGTAGGTTCGTAGGAAGGCCGCTGTCGAGCCGTTCATCCACGTGCTGCACGTCGAGGGCAGCCGGAACGGAGCGCCATGAGCGGTCGCATCGGTGGCTGACCTCCCATGTTCCTGCTTTTCGCACCGGGCAGCCGGAACGGAGTGCGCCGTGCGTGGACCGCGTCGCGAGCGGTCTGCCTGGATGCGGGTGGAGTGGGACGGCTTTCAGCCACCAGACCGACGGCGGCCAGGCTGGAAGGAACCTTCGTTCCACACGACCGTCATCCCGCCACCCTCAGGGCTTCCGTCGCTCCATGTTCGTCAGGCAAGCCCCACCGTGATGGATGCCCACACGAGGACCGGGCTGGCTGCAGAGGTCACGCCGTTCCCGAGCACGCATTGGCGGACACCACATCCTGGAACTCGGGATGGCCGATGCTTGGTTCGTGTCTCCCAAACTGTGCGGCAGGAGCGGAACACGCTTTGCGAGGACCGAGTCGCGAACGGTTCTTCCGGGGCTACTCCCCTGGTCTCGCGCCCATGTCAGACCCACCCGGTAGACAAGCGGGTGTGGAAGGACTGTTCCTTCCAGCGGGCCGTCGCCCGGAGAGGGTGGGGAGGGGAAGGGGCCATGTGGATTCTGGAGCACATGCATGCCAACGCGATGGGCGAGGCGGCGGGAGTGATGGCGTTGCGGGGGTACGACAACGTGCATGCGTCGGAGCTGGCGCTGGCGATGCGCATGTCGGTGGGCAGTCTGTATCGTCGTTACGGCAGCAAGCGGGGCTTCGCGCTCGCGGTGCGAGACTTCGCCGAGAACACCCTGTGCCACCGGGCACGTGTTGCCTTCGAATGTGCGCATGGCAGGCCGGAGATGGGCTTTCGCCAGGCCTTCTTCGACTTCTGGAGCGAGCTGGCCGCCGAGGCACTGAGAGAGCCGGGACTCTTTGCCTTCACGTTCCTGCACTGGCACCCGCTCGACCCCGGGCCGCATGCGCGCCACACCTATCAGCCCCACATGCCGCGCTCGCTTGGGCCCGTTCCGTCAGATGCGATGGATGCGTATGCGCCAGCCACGACCGGGATGAGTACAAGGGCTCCGCATGAGGCAGGTGCTTGGGAGGAGTCCGGTGCCCGTGCCGCGGAGCCGGAGGCTCCGAGCTCCTCGTGGTCGCGGAAGACAGACGCTGGTCCAGGCGCAGAGGAGGCGGATGTTTCGGGCTCCTCGTGGTCGTGGAGGGCAGACGCTGGACCGGACGCAATGGAGCCGGATGCTCCAGATGCCTCGCTGGAGACTCTGAGCCCGTATGAGTCGATCCGCTTGGAGGCTCGTGGTCCGCGTGCGCTGGGGCCACAGTCGCATGGTCGGGCGGCGCGTGCGCTGGTGCGCGAGGTGTTGAAATACGGCGAGCGAGAGGGCGCGCTGGTTCCGGGGAGCGCCCGCGTCGGAGAAGGCCTCGTCTGGGGGGCGCTGGTGGAGTTGGTGCGCGCGCCGGCCGAGGAGGGCACGCTGGTGACGGAAGCTGAGGTTCTCGCCGCAGGCAACGTTCTGTGGCGTGCGCTGGCGTCCGCCGAAGACCCGGGGCCTCAACGCACGGCCTCGCCTTCTTCGGATGTTTCCGAGCCTCCATCCGAGATGTCACGCAGTCTCGCGGAGGCTTCCTCGTCCGTGTCGCAAGTGACGTCAGTGGTCAGCCCAATGCCTTCCGAGACGCGGGGGCTTCTCGCCGAGGCATGCTCGTCCGTGTCGCTGGATGCGTCGGAGGCCAGATCAACGCCCTCCGACATGCTTGACCGTCGCGTCGATGCCTCCGCTGACGTGCTGCTGGAGGTATCGGTAGACAACTCGGCTCCCGCCGATACGAAGGGAGGGCTCGCGGAGGCTTCCTCTTTGGTTCCGCAGAAGGCGTTGGTCGCCAACCAAGACTCCTCCGAAATGCCTGGTCTGTGCGTCGAGGCTTCCACTTCCGCGCCACAGGAGGCATTGGTCGCCAGCCGAGATTCCTCTGGGCTGCATGGCCATCTCGCTGGGGCTGGGTCCTCCTTTGCCAGCCCGCTGACGTGGCCCGCTTTCGCGGAGGAATCCGCTCGGGCGACATCGTGGCTCGGTGTATCTCCTGCTTCCAGGCTCAGGTGTCGCCGCGCTTCATGTACACGGGCGTGCCGCGCGCGGCTGTGCCCTCGGTGGCGTGGCCTTCCTTCACCCAGTACTCGATGCCGCCAATCATCTCCTTCACCCGGAAGCCCAGCGCGGCGAAGCGGGCGGCCGCCTTGGTGGAACCGTTGCAGCCCGGACCCCAGCAGTAGGTGACGATGACGTCATCCTTGCTCAGGTGTGCCGTCGTCTCCGCGGAGATGGTGCGCGAGGGGAGGTTGAGCGCGCCGGGCACGTGGCGCTCGGCGTAGGCCTCCTTCGAGCGCACGTCCACCACGACGAAGCCCTTCTTGCCGCGCTCCAGGTCCAACTGGACGTCGGCCGGGTCCGTCTCCACGGACAGCTTCGCGAGGAAGTGGCGCCGAGCCTCTTCAGGCGTGGCGGCCGGGGTTTCGAGGACGAAGGAGAACGGGCTGGGAGCAACAGTCATGGTGGACCTCCAGTGACTTCGACGCGCGGAAATGTGCCCTCCGAATGGTCCGGCGGAAAGCTCCATTCCGCGTCACGGGAATGGACCATTATAGTGAGGCCATGCCGAAGCGGGCCGCCGGGGTGCCACTGCCCTTCATGCAGCCGGACACGCAAGGAGGAGCGCCCCTCCACCGTCAGCTCTACGAACGGCTGCGGGAGGCGATTCTCTCCGGTGAGCTCGCGCCTCGCAGCCGGCTGCCCTCCACGCGCACGCTGTCTCGCGAACTGGGCGTCTCACGCGGCACCGTCGAAGGTGCCTTCGCGCAACTGGACGCGGAGGGCTTCCTCGAGCGGCGCGTGGGCTCCGGCAGCGTGGTGGCCCTGCCCGAACATGCGCGGCTGCCTCGGAGTGCCACCACGACGCCGGGCCGCGGGAAGGGTTCACCGGCCCGGCCGGGCCTGTCACGCCGGGGCCAGTTGCTGTCGCGCGACGTGCTCCCGCCGGAGCCTCGGGACGTGCGGCCCTTCACGCCGTGCCTGCCCGCGTTGGACCTGTTCCCCACGCGCCTGTGGGGACGCGCGGTGGCGAAGCAGGCCCGGCTGCTCGGCCCCGCGTTGATGACGGCGGGTGAGCCCGCGGGCTTTCGTCCCCTGCGAGAGGCGATTGCCGCGCATCTCGGCACGGCGCGCGGTGTTCGCTGCGGTTGGCAGCAGGTGCTCGTGCTCTCCAGCACGCAGCAGGCGTTGGACCTGTCCGCGCGGCTGCTCCTGGACGAGGGAGACGCGGTGTGGCTGGAGGAGCCCGGCTACCTCGGGGCTCGCGCCGCGTTCGAGTCCGCGGGGGCTCGCGTGCAGCCGGTGCCGGTGGATGCGGAAGGGCTGCGTGTCGAGGTGGGGACACGTCGCGCGCCCGGGGCCCGGCTGGCCTACGTCACGCCTTCCCATCAGTACCCGCTCGGCGTGACGCTGAGCCTTCCCCGGCGGCTCGCGCTGCTGGAGTGGGCCCGGTCCGCGAGCGCGTGGGTGCTGGAGGACGACTACGACAGCGAGTTCCGCTACGCCACGCGCCCGCTGGCGGCGATTCAGGGCCTGGACGTGGCGGGGCGCGTCCTCTACGCGGGCACGTTCAACAAGGTGATGTTCCCCTCGCTGCGGCTCGCGTTCCTCGTCGTGCCGGACTCGCTGATGGATGCCTTCACCGCCGCGCGGGCCGCCACGGATGGCCACGCGCCGCTGCTCTCCCAGGCGGCGATGGCGCACTTCATGGAGGCCGGGCACTACGCCGCGCACCTGAGGCAGATGCGGCTGGCATACGCCGAGCGAAGGGACGCGTTGCTGGACGCCCTGCGACGCGAGGTGGACGGGTGGCTGCGCCCCGGAGCCGCGGAGGCGGGCATGCACGTGACGGCCTTCCTCACCGATGGCGCGCGGGATGAGGACGTCGTGCGTCGCGCGGACGCGAAGCGGCTCGGGGCACGGAGGCTGTCCCCGCTGTACCTGGGCCGGGACGCGGAGCAGGGGCTGGTGTTGGGGTTCTCCGGCGCGAGCCCCGCGGGGCTGCGCTCGGCCGTGCGGGCGCTCACGCGGCTGCGGAGCGGCTGAGTCTTCAGCGCGCCTCGTCCTCCAGCAGGAACTCCGTGATGGCCTTCCACGTGGCCTCGAACTGGGGCCGGCGGAAGCCGGAGCCGGAGATGAGCCAATCCACGTGCGGAGGCTGGTGCGCCGGCTGGTCGAAGTGACCAATCGCATCCAGGTGGTCCGCGCGCACCGCGGCCAGCACGCGGCCGTACACCTGCGAGCGCGTGGGGACGATGCCGTCACACGCCGTGGGCCCGGGCAGCGCGCCGTACGCCTGCACCAGCGCCGCCGTCTGCGCCGGGGTGTGCGGAGGCAGCGCCGTCAGCGGCATCCGCTGCGTCTGCCCGTACACCAGCGCGTAGATGGTGTGCGTGAGCTGCGCGTACGGGTCCAGCCCCGCCGCCATGCGCGTGCGGAACGACGGAGGCCGCGACTGCGTCACCACCGAGCCGTACCGCACTCCCGGCCGGTCGATGGTGCTCGCGTTGAACAAATCAATCCCCTCCGGCGTGAGCTGCGGAATCAGCGAGGTGTCATTGCCCACGTCGCTGAGGAACTTCGCCACCGCGTCGCGCCGCTCGGAGGAGAAGTCCCCGAGGAGCTGGTCATAGAGCTGGTCCAGCAGCGTGGGCTTCCACCCGAGGTTGTCGTCCGCCCGCGCCAGCACGTGCCCGAAGCGGAACGCCACCCGCAGCGGCAGCCGCCCGTAGCGCAGCACGTACACGGTGAAGAGCGACAGGAGCTTCAGAATCTTCTGGCCGAACAGGCCCATGAAGAACGTGGCCAGCGGCGTGCCCGCGTGCGGCGTGGACACCGTCACCACCGAGCGCACGCGCTGCGCGAAGGGCTCCAAATCCAACCCCTCCGCGAGCTGCGCCCCGGGGCTCACGAACAGCCGCGAGTCCAGCCCGCCCGTCGAGTGGCCCACGAGGTGGATGGGCCCGTCGTCGCCGGCCGCCGTCTCCTGCACCGCCTTCAGCAGGTCCGCCGTGCGCGTGCGGATGGAGGCCGTGGGGTGCGAGAGGACAATCGTCACCTCGACGTCCACGTTCCGGCGGGCCAGCTCCGCCTTGAGGTAGTCGTACGCGTGGCCGAAGTAGATGAGCTCGCCCAGGTTGATGAAGCCGAAGAAGCCGGGGACGAGGTAGACGTGGTGCTTCGCGGGCATTGCCCCCACCATACCTGACGCGACGCGTGATTCCGCGCCGGGAATGCGCCTTCCGCGCGGCGGTTGACGCGCGCCTGTCCTCCCGACGAGAACGGGCGCACCTACTCCCAGTCATTCCAGAAGGACGACCGCACGTGGACCGCAGACTGCTCGCACTCGGCCTGCTGCTGTCCCTCCCCGCCTCGGCGGACGAGGGCATGTGGACCTATGACGCATTTCCCTCGGAGGCCGTGAAGAAGGCGTACGGCTTCTCGCCCACGCAGCAGTGGTTGGACAAGGTCCGCCTCGGCTCGGTGCGGCTCGCCGGCGGCTGCTCCGCGAGCTTCGTGTCTCCCGACGGCCTCGTGATGACGAACCACCACTGCGTCCGCGAGTGCGTGGAGGACCTGTCCTCGCCGAAGGAGGACCTGCTGGCCAGGGGCTTCCTCGCGAAGACGCCCGCCGAGGAGCGCCGCTGCCCCAAAATCGAGGCCAACCAGCTGGTGAAGATGACGGACGTCACCGAGCGGATGAACACGGCGACGAAGGGCCTCACCGGCGCCGCCTTCAACACCGCGCTCAAGAAGGAGATGTCCGCCGCGGAGTCCGAGTGCGCCACGTCCGCGGACGTGCGCTGCGACGTGGTGACGCTGTTCAACGGCGGGAAGTACCACCTGTACCAGTACCGCCGCTTCCAGGACGTGCGGCTCGTCTTCGCCCCCGAGTTCTCCATGGCCGCCTTCGGTGGAGACCCGGACAACTTCAACTTCCCGCGCTTCGGCTTCGACGCGGCCTTCCTGCGCGTGTGGCAGGGCGACGCGCCGGCGAAGAGCCCGGACTACCTGCCGTGGGCGAAGGAGGGCGCGAAGGAGGGGGACCTCGTCTTCGTCTCCGGCCACCCCGGCGGCACCGAGCGCAAGGCCACCGTGGCCGAGCTGGAGTTCCAGCGCGACGTCAACCTGCCGTACACGCTGCTCCAGCTCGCGGAGCTGCGCGGCATGCTGCGCGAGTTCGCCAGCACCTCGCCCGAGCGCTACCGCACCACACGCTCGAAGCTGCGCGCGGTGGAGAACGGGCTCAAGGCGCTGCGCGGCCGGCACCAGGCGCTGGCGGACCCGACGCTGCTCGCGCGCAAGCGCCAGGACGAGGCCGAGCTGCGCAAGAAGGTGGACGCCAACGCGCAGGTGAAGGCGGCCACCGTGGGGGCGTGGGAGGAGACGGCGCAGGTGCTCGACGCGTACCGCCGCATGCTGCCCGAGTACAGGATGAAGGAGGGCGGGGACGCATACCCCGGCGAGCTCTTCAGCCTCGCCCGCGGCCTGGTGCGCGCCGCCGAGGAGCAGCCCAAGCCCAACGCGGAGCGGCTGCGCGAGTACACCGAGGCCCAGCTCCCCTCTCTGCGCCAGCAGTTGCTGCGCGGCGCGCCCATTCCCCTCGAGCTGGAAGAGGCGACGCTGGCCTTCGGCCTCAACCGCGTGCGCGAGACGCTGGGCGCGGATGACCCCTTCGTGCAGCTCGTGCTCGGCCGCGAGGCCCCCGCGGACCTCGCCCGTGCGCTGGTGCGGGGCACGAAGCTGGGCGACGTGAAGGTGCGCCAGGCGCTGCTGGAGGGCGGCAAGGCGGCGGTGGACGCGTCGAAGGACCCGATGATTCTCTTCGCGCGCAAGGTGGACGCCGAGGCGCGCACCGTGCGCAAGCGCTACGAGGACACGGTGGAGGCGGTGCTCAAGCGCAACGGCGAGCGCATCGCCAAGGCGCACCTCGCGGTGTACGGCACCTCCGGCTACCCGGATGCGACCTTCACGCTGCGCCTCAATTACGGCCAGGTGAAGGGCTGGGACGAGAATGGCCGCGCGGTGGCGCCGCTCACCACCTTCGGCGGGGCGTACGCGCGCAGCACGGGGAAGGACCCGTTCAAGCTGCCGGACTCGTGGGTGAAGGCGCAGGCGAAGGTGCCCGCCGGCACGCCGCTGGACATGGCCACCACCAACGACATCATCGGCGGCAACTCCGGCTCACCCATGGTGAACCGCGATGGACGCGTGGTGGGGCTCATCTTCGACGGCAACCTGCACTCGCTCGGCGGCCGGTACGCGTACGTGCCGGAGACGAACCGCGCCGTCGCCGTGCACGGGGATGGCATCCTCGCCGCCCTGGAGCACGTCTACGGCGCCACCCGCGTGGTGAAGGAATTGCGCGCCGCGAGTGAGGCCTCCGCCTCGCCCGCGAAGTAGGCTTCGGCCCGAGGACTCGGGAGGTCGGCTGGTTGCAGCGACCTCCTGGCTTCTCGGAAATTGGGAGAAATCCGCGCTCGGGAGGGGCGGACAACTCGCCAAGGGGTGTTGGGGGGTACAGGATAGAATTGGCTTTCGGGCCTGAGCGCCCACCCTTCATGCCTCCCTCCGTGACTCGCGACATCCCCCTCGGCACCGTCCTGAGGGAAACGTACGAAATCGTCGGCGTGCTGGGCCGCGGCGGCATGGGCACCGTCTTCCTGGCCAATCACTTGCGGCTTCCCGGCCGGCAGGTGGCCATCAAGGTGCTGCGCAGCGACGGAGGACTGGGGAAGGAAGTCTACGTGCGCTTCCGCCGCGAGGCGGAAATCGCCTCGCGCCTGGGCCACCCGAACATCGTCGAGGTGCTCGACTTCGACAACCTGGAGGATGGCTCTCCCTTCCTGGTCATGGAGTGCCTGCGCGGGCAGCCGCTGTCCCGCCGGGTGCGGCGGGGGACGCTCACGCTGGAGGAGGTGTTCTCCATCTCCCGGCAGATGGGCTCGGCGCTCCAGGCGGCGCACCGCGCGGGCATCGTCCACCGGGACTTGAAGCCGGGGAACGTGTTCCTCGTGCCCACCGAGATGGGCGGCGTCGTCGTGGAGCACGTGAAGCTGCTCGACTTCGGCATCTCCAAAATCATCGACTCGCAGAGCATCAACACCCAGGGCGGGATTCTGCTGGGCACGCCGCAGTACATGGCGCCCGAGCAGGCCCAGGGGAAGAACCAGGAGGTGGACCCGAGGACGGACATCTTCTCCTTCGGGTGCATGGTGTACGAGATGCTGGCCCGCCGGCTGCCGTTCAAGGACGGGCCGCTGCCGGAGCTCATCTACCGCATCGTCTACGACAAGCCGCAGCCGCTGGAGGCGCTGGCTCCCGGTGTGCCTCCGCACGTGGTGGACGCCATCTACCGGGCGATGGAGAAGAAGCCCGAGAACCGCTTCCCCGACGTGGGGGCGTTCATCGCGGAGCTGACGGGAAGCCCGCTCCAGACGCTGCCGCCCAGCGCGGTGCCGGTGCCGGCGCTGTCGGTGCGCCCCTCGCAGCTCGAGACGGTGGGCCGGCAGCCGGAGCCTCCGGTGGGAGAGCCGCTTCCGTCGAAGGCCGCGACGGTGTCGGAGCGGCGTCAGCTCCAGCCGCTCGCGTCGGGAACACCGGGGGCCTCGGCGAAGCGGCCCGTCGTCCATGTGCCGCTGCATGAAGTGTCCACGATGACGGTGGATGCGCCGCTGCTGGAGGGCATGCCTCCCGGGCCCGAGGAGCAGGGCACGCCGCCCGGGGGCTCCACGCACGTGGTGCGCCCGGATGTTGGCGTGGCCCAGGGGCCCGCGCCGTTCATCGAGACGAAGCGCTCCAGGAAGCGGTGGTGGGTGGTCGCGGCGGTGCTCGTCCTCGTCGGTGCGGTGGTGGTGGCGGTGGGGATGCGTCCGGGCGTCATGGGAGCGAAGCCCACCGAGCAGGGGAACGCGCCGCAGGGGGGCATGCCCTCCGAGGTGGCACCACCGAGGTCTGGCGCTGCTGCCGCGCCGAACGGTGCCGCGCAGCCCGTCCCGTCGCAGCCCGCGCAGGGCGGAGTGCCATCCGCGCCGAACGGCAATGCGCCGCCCGCGGCGGTTCCATCGCAGCCCACGCAGGGGGCAGTGCCGCCCGCGGCGAACAACCCCTCCGGCACCGCCCAGGCGGAGTCGCGACAGACCGGGCCGGTATCTTCACCGCCCATGGATGCACGTACTCCCGAGAACAGCGCGGACACCTCGAATCCGTCCGCCAGGCCCAAGACCTCCGGCACCGCGAAGGGCTCCACCGCCAACGCCCGCGCTCCCGTCGACGAGGCGGCGCTGGCGGACCTCGTGGCGGCGGAGAAGGCCCTGTCGCGCGGAGACGCGGACGAGGCGTTGCACCTGGTCCGCCGCAGTCAGCGCGTCCAGGTCACCGGCACGTCCTTCTCGCTCCTCGTCCGCGCGCACTGCCTCCAGAAAGACTTGTCGAACGCTCTCACCGTCTGGCCGCGCGTCCCCGCATGGGAACGCACCCGGGTGCGTCAGTACTGCAAGCAGCACGACATCGCGCTCTGAGCGCGGGGTCCGCTCGCCGGGCTCGCGCGGAGCTTCCCCATCATCGAGGTGAGTCGCTTGAAGAGCCTTCTGGCCATGAGTGTCGTCTTTGTCTGTGCCCTGGGCTGTGCCCGGGGCGCCCGCCCCACCGGTCCGGGCACCGGCCCCGTCGGAAAGGGCACCGTGTACTCCGGCCCCGGCGGTGAGGTGGTGAGCGTCGTCCCGCTGCTGCCCCCGGAGGAGCACAAGTACCTCGTCCACTTCCAGGTCCCTGGCGATGACCAGGACGGAAAGGTGCTCCTCCACACCGCCACCGAGGATGGGACGGAGCTCTGGGCGCGCTGGCGCGGCCGGGACATGCGCTTCTTCCAGGAGCGCAAGAGCTTCGGGAGGAAGACCGGCGACTTCATGGTGCTGGCGCTCCTGAAGGACGACCTCATCCACGTGAAGCCCGACGCGGCACGCACCGCCGCGCTGAAGTCCGAGGACGTCCAAGAGCTGTACCTGCGACAGCTCGCGGACGGCACGCTCGCCCGGGGCGAGGCCTTCGACACGGCCTTCTGGTCCAGGGACCACGACCTCCGGCTCGCGGAGGCGGCGAAGGCGCTCAACACGTCGTGCGGCTCGCAGGTGACGGCGGCCATCACCTGGGACGCCATGCCCCAGAAGCTCCTCGAGGATGGCGAGGCCATTGGCGGCTACTGCGCCGGGCCGCTGGAGGCGCTGAAGCTCCTGTGCGACGAGTCGGAGGAGGCGCGGCGCACCGTGCAGGCGAAAATCAAGCGCGTGGACTGCCGTGCCGGTGAGCGCTTCGGCGGACGCCTCGACGCGGACACGGTGGTGTGGAGCATCGCCCCCGGCGCGGACCACATCAGCCCCGAGCAGACGGCGCAGTTCTTCATGGACTCCCTCTAGGAAGGCGCTCGCATGTCACCCTCACGATTCGTCGTCCTGGCGGTCCTCCTGTCCTCCAGCGCGTCCCTCGCATTCGAACCGCCCTGGGGCGCCGCGAAGAACCTGGGTCAGCGCATGACGCTGGAGCGCACCTCGCTGTGCACCGACGGGAAGGGCCACTACGTCGTGGCCACGCCCATTCCGGGCAAGTCCCACGTCCAGCTCTTCTACGGAGACGGGAAGCGCTTCACGGAGATTCCGCTCGCGCCCAACCACATCTGGATTCCGTCGGGCGCGTTCCTCGACCCGCGCTTCGAGAACCCCGAGGCCAACAGCAACGTGAATGGCAGCGGCATCGACCTGCGGCCGTACTCGCGGGTGAAGGTGGATACGAAGGAGAACACCTGCGCCGTCACCTGCGGCCGGCGCACCACGCCCTTCAGCCGGGTGGAGCCCGCGAAGGCCCGCGAGCTGCTGCTCCAGGCCGCCTACGAAGCGAGCCCGCAGAAGTACGCGCCGCACGCGCTGCTGCGCGACTCGAAGGGTACTTATTACCTCGTGGAGAAGAGCACGCCCTGGTCCGGGGCGAAGGGCTACCGCGTCTCCATCGGCCAGCGCGGCCGGCTGAAGCCGCAGCAGATGCTCAACGTCGTCGAGGACTCGAAGGGCGAAATCTTCTCCACCCGGGGTGGCGACTTGCAGCTCGTGCTGGACCGCGAGCAGCCCTCGTTCTGGGTGGCGAAGAAGCGCCGCAACGAGCTGCGCGCGGTGCCCGTGGAGCAGAACCTCCTGCTCATCTACAACGAGCTCGGCGTCTACACCGGCGCGCGCCTGGGCACGCCCTGCGACGACCTGTAGCCAACCCCCGCTCTGTCCGGGCCGGGACTCCACCCGACCTCCCGAGTCCTCCCGTGGACACCCTGCGTCAAAAATGTTGCGGGGTGTTGATGCATTGCGTTGGTGATGACCTATCCTGATGGCACCAAACAGGATGGTTTACGCAATGTCCACCACCTCGCAGTCCAGCGCGGAGCCGGTGCCGGGGGCCAACCTCCCGTGGCGCCTCCGTGCCCCGGGGCTCGCGGGGGTGGTGGGGTTGCGCCCGTCGTACGGCCGCGCTGCATGTGGCGAAGGGTCGTCCGGGGCCCGGTCCCAGCCGGGACGGGGGGCTCGGCTGGGACCGGGGACCCCGTCGTGGAGCAACTGAAGTAACGTCATCCACCGTCTGTGCCGGGGGGAGGGGAGCGAACGATGGTGATGGAGGCACCGGAACCCAGGAAGCTGTCGGCCATCCTGTTCACTGGCATCGAAGGCCAAGGGCGGGAGTCGTGGCGCGATGACGCGCTCCAACAGCTATTGCGTGACGAGCATGCGTCACTGGTACGCGAGCTCCTGCCGCGCCACGGCGGGCGCGAGGTGAAGCGATTGGAGGACGGCTTCCTGCTCGAGTTCGAGGGCGGGCCGGCCGCGGTGGATTTCGGGCTGGAGCTGCAGCGGGCGCTGGAGGCGCGCAACGGCGGCGTGGGCGCGGAGCGGCGCATGGTGCTGCGTGTGGGCGTGCACCTGGGCATGGTGGTGCACCGCGACGGCGACGTCTTCGGCGAGGGCGTCAACCTGGCCGCGCGAATCGAGGCGCTGGCCCGGCCCGGCACGCTCTACGTCAGCGAGACGGTGGCGCGGCAGGTGGAGGGCCGGCTGACCACGCCGCCGGTGCGGCTGGGGCGCGGGGAGATGAAGAACATCCGCCTGCCGGTGGCCGTCTACCGCATCGACCCGCCGGAGCGTCGCAACCGCGTGACGTTGTTCAGCCGGATGCGTTCGCTGCTGGGCCGCCGGGGGCCGGCGAACTGAAGTCCGCGCGTGCGGGGGCGCAACGGCGCTAGGGTGCCGCGCATGCCCCAGTCCTCGTCCCCGCTCACGCTCGTCGTCGGTACGAAGAACTATTCGTCCTGGTCCCTCCGTCCCTACCTGGCGCTGGCCCACACCGGGCAGCCGTTCCAGGAGGTGGTGATTCAGCTCGGAGAGCCGGACACCACGGAGAAAATCCTCCAGCACTCGCCCAGCGCGCGGGTGCCGCTGCTCAAGCACGGCGAGCTGTCCATCTGGGACTCGCTGGCCATCTGCGAGTACCTCGCCGAGACGTTCCCCGAGGCGCGCCTGTGGCCGGAGGACAAGGCGGCCCGCGCGGTGGCGCGCTCGGTGACGGCGGAGATGCACTCGAGCTTCACGGCGCTGCGCAACCACATGAGCATGAACATCCGCGCGCGCAAGCCGGGTCAGGGCCGCGAGCCCGGCGTGGCGGAGGACATCGCCCGCATCCAGGCCATCTGGAAGGACTGCCGCTCCCGCTTCGGCCAGGGCGGCCCCTTCCTCTTCGGACGGTTCTCCATCGCGGACGCCTTCTACGCGCCCGTCGTCACCCGCTTCGTCACGTACGGCGTGGAATTGGACGCGGTGGGCGCCGCGTACCGCGACGCGGTGCTCGCCCTGCCGGCCCTCCAGAAGTGGACCGAGGCGGGGAAGCTCGAGAAGCCCATCGCGAAGTACGAGTGATGCTCCGGCGGGAGGCCGCGCGTACGCGGCGCGGCCTTTCGCCTCTTCAGCGGCGAACGCGCCCTCGTGCACGTGCATGAGGGGCGCGGTGGTTGCCGCCTTCAGCCGAGCGCGCCCTCGCGCACGCGGGTGAAGACCTCGTCGTAGCGCCCCTGCGCGTAGGCCCGGGCCAGCTCCGGGTAGCGGCCCTGGCGCAGCTCTCGGAGGTACGCGTACTTCGCGGCGTGGTAGCCCGCCACGGCCCACGCCAGGCGGGACGCGTCCGCGCCACCCCGAAACAGCGCGCCCTTCAGCATGCAGTCGCGCACCCAGGACGCCACGCGCTGCACACCCACGGGCTTCAGCGGCCGCCGCTCCGCGTGCGCGCGCAGGGCCCAGAGCAGCGCGTACCGCTCCTCCTTCGCCGAGCGCCTCTCCACCGACGTGGCGAAGCGGTGCTCAATCGGCGCGTGCACGCGGCCGCCCGGCATCTTCGGCAGCGCCTCGTGGACAATCTGCTCCGCCTTCCACACGGCCCTGTCCCGGCGCACCAGGCGCGCGCGCCACTGGGTGCGGAAGAGGAAGCGGTGCCCGTCCAGCTCCGCCCAGTCCCGCCGGGGCAGCCGGTACACCGCCTCCGTGGGCGACGACGCCTTCCACGCGCGCAGCGTCTCCACCGCCTCCGGCGACAGCGTCTCGTCCGAGTCGAGGAAGAAGACGTAGTCGCACGGCGCCAGCGCGGCCACCGCGGCCTTGCGCGCCGCCCCGTAGCCGTGCCACGCGTGCGGCACCGAGCGCGCCCCCATCGAGCGCGCCAGCTCCGCCGAGCCGTCCGTGGCGCCGGAGTCCAGCGCCACCACGTCGTCGCAGAGGGCCAGCAGCCCGCGCAGGCACGGCTCCAGCGTGTCCCGGTTGTCGCGGTGCAGGACGTAGCCGCCGAGCCTCACAGCCCCAGCCCCTTCAGCTGCGCGTCGAAGGCGTCCGCGGTGGTGAAGAGGTGGCCGCGCAGGCCCAGCGCGTTGGCCGCGTCCACGAACTCCTGCAAGTCGTCGAAGAAGGCGGCCTCGTGCGGCGCGCAGCCCACGCCCGCGAGCGCGCGCCGGTAGATTTCCGGCTCCGGCTTCACGTGGCCCACCTCGCAGCTCATCACCACGCTGTCGAAGCGCTGGAGCACGGGCAGGAGCGGCCGAAGGTACGCGGCGTGGAGCGCGTTGGTGTTGGACACCAGCCCCAGCTTCACCCGGCCCACCAGCCCCTCCACGCGCGGCAGCACGGCCGTGTGCAGCGTGAAGTGGCTGCTCCAGAGCGGCGCGAACTCCGCCATGGGCAGGTCCACGCCGAGCGCGCGGCACACGTCCCGGCGGATGCCCTCGGCGTCCAGGAGTCCCCGGTTGGCGGCCGTCCAGCCCGCGCCGGTGAGCCGCTGGCCCACCTCCGGGCCGGAGAGCCCCACGCGCGCGCCCAGCCGCGTGAAGAGCCGCGCGTTGTCATGGAAGACGAGGACGTTGCCCAAGTCCAACAGCACCGCCTTCACCGCCGCCATGAAGCCTCCTTCAGATTCGGTAGGCGCGCGCCACGGTCTGCATCTGCTCGGACACCTCGTGCAGCAGCGTCGCCGCCCGCGTCGTGGCCGCCAGGCCCTGCTGGGTGTCGTTCATCATCGAGGACAGGTCCGTCACCGCGCCGAAGATTTGTGCGATGCCCGCGTTCTGCTGGGCCACCGCGCCGGCAATCTGCCTCACCGCAGAGGCGTTGTCCTGGATGATGGTGGCCAGTTCCTTCAGCCGCTCGCCGCTGCTGCGCACCTGCTCCAGGCCCGCCTCCACGCGCGCGTGGCCCGCCTCCGTCATCCGCGCGGTGGAGAGGATGGCGTTGCCCAGCTCGTCGAGGATGTCGCGCACCCGCACCGTGGAGTCGATGGACTGGTCCGCGAGGCTGCGGATTTCGCGCGCCACCACGCCAAAGCCCTTGCCGTGCTCGCCCGAGCGCGCCGCCTCAATCGCCGCGTTGAGCGCCAGCATGTTGGACTGGTCCGCCAAATCCTTCACCGTCTGCGTAATCCCGCCAATCTGGCGCGTGCGCTCGTTGAGCTGCGAGATTCGGTCGGTCATCTGCCGGGACTGCGCCAGCAGGGACTGGAAGCCGCCGAGGCTGTCGCGGATGTCCCCCTCGCCCGCCTGGCCGACCTCCTCCGCGCGCGCGGCCACCGTCAGCACCGCGTCCGCCTTCTCCGCGGCCAGGAGCGACGTCTGCTTGATTTCCTGCGCCGTCACCTGCGTCTCCTGCAGGGCGGCGGCCTGGCGCGCCACGTTGCGCTCCTGCTGGGCGGCGGCGGCCTGGAGCTCCGCCACCGTCTCGCTGAGCACGCGGGTGCCCTTGTGCAGGCTCTGCGCCGTGTCGCGCAACTGCCGCACCAACTGGCCGAAGGCGCCGGCCAGCTCGCCCACCTCGTCGTCGTCCGCCTTCACGTCGATGGCCTGGGTGAGGTCGCCCTCGCGGACGATGCGCGTCACCGCCTCGCGCAGGGCCAGCACCGGGCCGGTGATTCGGCGCGCGAGCAGCCACGCGCCCACCACGCCCACGACAAGGAAGCCCGCGGCCAGCAGCAGCGCCACCGTGCGCGCACGGTTCACCGGCGCGTAGGCCTCGTTTGGGTCCACCAGCGCCACGAATCGCCAGCCGTCGCCCACGTCCTTCACGTCCGTGCCGTTGATGGCGGACACCGCCAGGAGCCCCTCGTCCCCGCGCGCCTCGGCGCCGCGCGAGTCATGGAGCACCGTGCCGTCCGGACGGTGCAGCGCGAGGGCGAAGCTCGTCCAGCCGCGCTGGCTCGCGCGGGCGAGCGACGGGCGCACCAGCTCATCCACCTGGGCCCAGTCGAAGGCGGCCAGCAGCACGCCCATGCGGTGGTTCGACGCGGGGTCGACCACGGGCGCCGCCAGGGACAGCACGCGCACGCCGAGCACCGGGTCCTCGTGGGTGAGGCCGTCGCTGGTGGTGCGGCCCTGCTGGGCCTCACGGAACCAGGAGCTCTTGAGGACCATGTCCGGGTCGGCGGCGTACGCGTCGCGCAGCGCGGGCATGCTGGCGGACACGGCGTGGCCCTCGTCGTTGAAGAGGACGATGCCGTTGAGGGTGAGGTAGCGGCGCTGGAGCAGCGCCAGCAGCGTGTCCGCGGCCTGGAGATTGCCGGTGCGCAGCGCGGAGCGCACGTCCGTGTCCTCCGCCCAGTTGCGCAGGCTCGCCTCGCGCTCGGCGAGCGTCGCCTCCATCAAATCTCTCACGCCCTCGGCTTCCCGAAGCAGCGACGCGCGAATCTGCTCCTCCAGCATCCGCCGCGCATTGTGCGTCTGGAGCCAGTTGAGCAGCAGCAGCGGAACGACGGACAACAGGGTGACGTACAACGTCAGGCGCCCGCGCAGCGACAGGGCGCCGAGGAGGGGGAGTGACATGAGCCTCGGGGCTCGGCGGGCGGGGGCCCCCCGAGATGGTTGCCCCTCGCCCTATACCAGAGCCCTGAACGCCCGTACGGCCTTCCGCGCCTGCCTGCCTAGAGGACGGGCACGCGGTCGGGCAAATCCCTGGCCGGCACGTTGGAGTAGTCCGCGTCCACGTCCAGCAGCACCCGCTGCTTCACCCGCGAGCTCAGCAATCTCCGCATGCGTCCGAGGAATTCAGGAGGCGCCGCGATGACGAGCTTGTCGAAGGCGTGGCGATCATGCCCCTTGTCCAGGTAGTCGGACAGCTCGCGGGCGAAGCGGTCATGCTCCACCACCTTGCGGCCGTTGGGTTCGTTCTCCACCGGCGGGCCGTGGAGCGTGCCCGCGTTGGGGTTGTCTGGCTGGTTGAGCAGCTCGAAGGCCTTGGCGCGACTCTCCTCGTGTTGGAACTCCTCCACCAGATGCCAATCCCCCTGTGCCTTCGCGTCCGTCGCGAAGAGCCGCGCACGGCTCGCGTTCCCCACGAGAATCCAGAGCGTTCCATCCGCCATGTCGTTCGTCTCCTTTAGGTTGGGAGATGAGGACCGGTATGGCGCCCGGCAAGCTTCCGTCACCGAGCCGCGCCCCCGCCGCGCGCAGGGCAGGCGGCCATGTCCCACCCGGGTTGACATGGGAGGTGATTCGGCCGCCCGCCCGCCCTCGGAGGAGCGTTCCGTTGTGGGAGGCGACAGGGTAAAACGTCCGGCATGCGTATTCCCCCCGCCTCCTCCGTCGCCCTGTTGGCGCTCGCGCTGTGGGTCCATCCCGCGCGGGCCCAGGACCAGGGCGGACTCGGTCTGGATTTGAGCAGCGATTCCTCCACACAGCAGTCCGGCCAGGACATGGGCCTGGACCTGCGCCCCGAAGATGACCCGAAGGCGGCGCTGATGCCGCGCTTCGTCCTGCTCGGCCTGGACACGCCCGAGCGCGCCGGCGCGCAGCAGGCGTCCGCCTGGCTGAAGACGCTGGCGAGCGGGGCCTTGTCGTCGGGAATGGTGACGCTGGGCTCCAACCTCCGGGAGGTGCGCGAGCGGCTGGAGGGCGGTTACGACGCGGCGGTGCGCTGCACGGAGGCCTCGTGCCTGGCGGAGCCGGCGGAGTCGCTGGACGCGGACCTGCTCACCACCGCGCGGCTGTCGCTGGAGGACGCGGGCTGGACGCTGCGCGCGTGGACGTATGACCGCGACAAGCGCGTGGTGCACGAGGACGTGGTGACGGGGCGCAACCCGAAGGACGCCGCCTTCCTGAAGGAGGCCGCCACGAAGCTGTCCAACCGGATGATGGCGCTGGCCCGTCCGCGCGCGGTGCTGAAGGTGACCGTCAACGTGCAGACGGCGGTGGTGAAGGTGGGCGAGCGCATCCTCGGCGTGGGCGAGGTGGAGGCGCGGCTGCCGCCGGGCACCCAGCAGCTCGAGGTGTCCGCGGACGAGTACAGCACCTATACGAAGACGCTGAACCTGAAGCCCGGCGCGCGCGAGTCCCTGGAGGTGAACCTGGAAATCTCCGGCCCGGCGCCGGAGGGTCCCGAGGACGCGGTGGCGGGTCTGTCCAAGAAGAAGAGCGGGGAAAGCAGCGTGCCCGCCATCCTGAAGCGGCCGGCGCTCTACACCGCGCTGGTGGGCCTGGCGGCGGTGGGCGTGGGCCTCGTCATGGGCAAGAGCGCCAAGGACGTGGAGAAGCGCGCGACGGACGCGAATGGCGACGGCATCTACGATTTGTCGCGCAAGGAGCGGCTGGACGCGCAGTCGAAGGCGAACCTCGCCACGGCGCTCGTCGCCGGAGGCGGCGTGGTGGCGGCCGGCAGCGTGGTGTGGCTGGTGCTGGTGCCCTCGCGCAGCGCCCCGGCTTCGTCCACCACCGTGGCGCCGGCCAATGGCGGCGCCGCCCCGTCCTCCTCCACCGCGCTCCACCTCATCGTCGGCGGGAGCTTCTGAGCCCTATGAAGACCTTCAATCCCTGGCTGCGTGCGCTGTGCGCCCTGTTGCTCCTGTCCGGCGCGGCGGGCTGCAGCGTGGACTTCCCCAACGATGTTCCCTACACCTGCGCCGCGGACGCGGACTGCGGCGGCGACGGCTACGTGTGCACGTCGCTGCCCAACGACGGCCCCCGGTACTGCTGCCTCCCCGAGCCCACCGAGCTCTGCAACTTCGTGGACGACGACTGCGACGGCCAGGTGGATGAGCTGGACACGTCCTGCTACTCGGGCCCCGAGGGCACCGACGGCGTGGGTCTGTGCCACGCCGGCCAGTCCGTGTGCAGCCGCAACGGAGAGACCGTCTGCTCCAACCAGGTGCTCCCGGGCACCGAGAAGTGCAACAGCAAGGACGACGACTGCGACGGCAGCACCGACGAGGACTTTGATTTGAAGGCGGACCCCAAGAACTGCGGCCGCTGCGGCGCGGCGTGCTCCATCCTGCAGGACTGCGTGAATGGTGAGTGCGTCGCGCACTGAACGCGCGGGGGAGCGGGCCACCGGGACGTGTAGGTGATCGCCCGCCTCGCGGCGGGGTCCTCCCCCGAGGCACCCCGCCGCGCGCACCCACGCCCACCCTTCCGCTTCACCCCTGAGACTCCACGCCGTGACTCCGCGCCCCCAGCCCTGTTCACCAGCCGTCAGCCGGCGCGAGGTCCTCGCGGCCCCGGCGTGGCGACTGGCGAACGGCCCCTGCGGGCCGGGTGGGTGTTCTTCGGAGGGCGCGGACTCGAAAATTCCTCGCGTGTGGCATCGCGAATTCTCACAGCCCGACAGGTCCGCCGTCCCTGGGAAGACAGACGCGCATGAGAGGGTTGCCGTCTGGCCCTCGCATGGAAATTTCTTCCCATCATGGGCTCTGATGACCTCTTCGCACAGACCGTCCTGTCCACCGCCGGGGGCGCCGTGTCGGGCGTCGTGAACCGGTCCGACGTGGAGCTGCGGGAAGGCTCCACGTTGGGGAACTACCAGCTCGAGCGGCTCCTCGGAGAGGGGTCCATGGGCAAGGTGTTCCAGGCGCGCCATGCGCGGCTGGGGCGCCAGGTGGCGCTCAAGGTGCTCAAGGCCGAGCACGCACGGGACAGCGGCTTCGTGCAGCGCTTCTTCCAGGAGGCGCGCACCGTCAATCAAATCAACCACGAGCACATCGTCGAAATCTTCGACTTCGTGGACGAGGGCGAGGGCGGGCACGTCTACTGCGTGATGGAGCTGTTGCGCGGGCAGAGCCTGACGTCGCTCGTGATGGAGGAGAAGCTGACGCTCGCGCGCATCCAGCGCATCGTCGTGCAGGTCTGCGCGGCGCTGGGGGCGGCGCACCAGGTGGGCGTGGTGCACCGGGACGTCAAGCCGGACAACCTCTTCATCATCCACCGCGCGGGGCAGCCGGACTTCGTGAAGGTGCTGGACTTCGGCGTGGCGAAGCTCCTCACGTCCGAGGGCAACACCACGGGGACGATGGACGGCACCATCATCGGCACGCCCGCGTACATGGCTCCGGAGCAGGCCGCGGGGCTGCAGGTGGACCCGCGCGCGGACGTGTACGCGGTGGGCAACATCCTCTACGAGCTGCTCGCCGGGAAGCCTCCGTTCCAGGCCCCGGCCTTCGGCCAGCTGGTGGTGCAAATCATCACCCAGCCGCCGCCGCCGCTGCCCTCGCAACTGCCCTCCGGTGAGCCGCTGCCGCCACAGCTGGCGGAGCTGGTGCTGCGCTGCCTCGCGAAGGAGCCGGAGGCGCGGCCTCAGTCGCTGGCGGAGGTGACGACGGCGCTGCTGCTGCTGCCCACGACGGCGGCCGCCAACGCGCCGGTGTTGTCCGAGGCCGACGCGTCGGACCCCTCGGAGCGGCCCACCCAGAAGATGCGCGCGGCGGCGGGGCCGTGGCGCTCCCGCGCGATGCTGGCCGCGGGCGCGGCGGTGGTGGCGCTGGTGTCCGGCGCGCTCACGTGGACGGGCCTGCGGCCCATGCGCGAGCCCGCGCCGCCTCCACTGGCGGCGGGTGCGGCGTCGGTGGTGGCGGCGGCGGAAGCGCCCTCGTCCGCGACGTACGGGCCCGTGACGCTGACGGTGCACTCCTTCCCGGAAGGGGCGCAGGTGCTGCGCTCGGACACGGGCGAGGTGCTGGGCGTCACGCCGCTCGTCAAGGAGCTGCCGGGCGGCAACGCGGCCCTGGGCCTGCGGGTGGAGCTGGCCGGCTACGTCCCGTCGGAGCGGGTGGTGCGGCTGGACACGCACGCGGTGCTGGAGGTGCCGCTCGCCAAGGCGCAGACGGCGCCCCGGCACACGCCGGCGTCGTCGCGGCCGGGGACTCGGAAGGGTGGGGTGCGCGATGCGGTCATCGACCCGTTCGCGGCTCCTTGATGGGTTGACGCTGGCGCTGGGTGGGTTGCTGCTGCAGGGGGCTCCGTCGTCCGCGTGGGCGGCGGAAGGCACCGTGGCGGCGGTGACGCCCACGGCCGAGGTGCAGGCGCGCGCGCGCTTCGCGGAGGGCAACCTCGCGTACGACGTGGGGGACTTCGACAAGGCGCTGAAGTCCTTCAGCGAGGCGTACCGGCTCAAGCCGCTGCCGGGCTTCCTCTTCAACATGGCGCAATGCCACCGGCAGCTCGGCCAGTTCTCCCGCGCGGCCTTCTTCTACCGGCGCTACCTGTCGCTGCTGCCGGACGCGCCGTCCGCGCCGGTGGTGCAGGAGCTGGTGCAGGAGATGGAGGCCCGCGCCCGCGAGCAGGAGGCGCGGCGGCAGGAGCGCGAGCGCGTCGAGCGGGACAAGCAGGTGCATCGTGCCCGCGCCGAGGCGGCGAAGGCCGAGGCCGAGGCCGCCGCCCGCCGCCGCGCGGAGCTGGAGGCCGAGCAGCGCGCGCTGGAGGCGCGCACGGCACACTCGCTCACGAGTCCCGCGCCCCAGGCACAGGCCCGCGTGGCCACGCCGTGGACGCGCAAGTGGTGGGTGTGGGCCGGAGCGGGCGCCGCCGCGGCGCTCGTCACCACCGGCGTCATCCTCGCGACGAGCGGCCCGGACGCGCGGCCCACGTCGCTGGGCAGCGTGGGAAGCACGCGCCAGGCCGCGCCAGCATTCAGCGCGGCGGCGCGGCCTGCGCGATGACTTGCGCGGCGATGCGGCCGATGCGCTCGTTGAAGCCTTCCGCGTCATGGAAGGTGAGGCGCACGTCGCCCACCTGGAGCTGCACGCCCGGCGTCAGCACGGTGGGCTGTTCCGGCTCCAGCGCCACGCCCTCCAGCGACACGGGACGCGAGCCGGGCAGGCGCGTCACCTGCCACCGTCCGTCCGGCGCGGGACTCAGGGTGAGCTGCTCCCGGGACACCGTGGCGTCGTTGACCACCAGGGCGTTGTGCGACGCGCGCCCCAGGCCGATGGGCCCGCGCTCGGCCATGGCCACCAGCTCGAAGCACATGGCGTCGCCCGCGGGCAGGCAGTCGCGCAAATCCGTCAGCGGCAGCCGCGTGGCGGCCACGTTGCCTTCCAGCGTCTCCGGGACATTCCAGGCGCCCGCCTCCCACACCAGCCACGGGTGTGGGTACTTGGCGCGAAACTTCTCCTTGAGCGCCATGTGCTGACGCACGAGCAGGGAGAGCAACAGAGCGCGAGCCATGAGGACTCCATAACCTCCCTCACCCGGGAGTGGGGCACAAGGCGCAAACCCGCTGTCCACGTGTCCACGAATGGGCGGAAGCGGGCCAGGGGGGCCCACTCGCGTGCGGGCCGGGGGCTGTAGTACACCCTCGCCCACATGCTGTCGCAGGTCCCATGCGGCGCCTGCTGATCCGCAACCTCCTGCCTCCCGGAAACGAGATGCGCCGTCTGTCCGCCGTCGTGCTGTGCGCGGCCCTGTGGGCCGCCTGTGAAGACTCCGAGAAGGGTGTCACCCCCACGGACCCGCCCTTCACCCAGACATTCCCGGACGCGGGCACGCCGGACGCAGGGCCCAGGGAGTGGGCCTGCCAGCGCGACACGGTGGTGCACGGCGCGCCCCTCTCCCTCCTGTCGCAGCTCCAGCTGGAGATGAGCCGCGCGACGACGGGCGAGGCGCGCGTGGCGGCCATCGACCGGTTCGTGGCGGCGGTGGCCGAGCAGGGTGGCACGCCGCTGGTGAGCGACTCCTCCACCATCCGTCCCCGGGTGGCCTTCTTCGTGCGCGGCGAAGCAGGGAAGGACACCTACGTGGCGGGTGCCTTCAACGAGTGGTCCGCCACCGCCACACCGCTGGTGCAGGTGCGGGACACGGACCTGTACGTGGCGGAGGTGGACATCCCCCGCACCGGCCCGCAGCCGTACAAGCTGGTGAAGGACGGCAACTACTTCCAGGACCCGGCCGCGCACCACGTGGTGTGGGACGGCCTCAACCGCAACGACGTGGGCCAGTTCAACTCGCTGGTGTACCCGGGGCTGCAGGACACGACGAAGGGCCGGCTCACCGCGTGGTACGGCGTGCACTCCACCGTGCTGAACGACGCGCGCGACGTCTTCGTCTACACGCCCGCGGCATACGACGGGCCGGACTGCCCCGAGCTGCCCGTCATGTACTTCCACGACGGCAACGAGAGCCTCACCCGCGAGTCCTTCGCCCAGGCCGCGGACGACTGGTACGCGGCGCACCCGGGGGACTCTGCGGTGCTCGTCTTCGTGGCGCTGCCCAATCAGAACGTGCGCCTGGCGCAGTACACCTTCCCGCCGAAGAAGGACCCGAACTGGCCCACCCCGCTCGGGGACGAATACCTGGCCTTCATCCGCGACGACCTGATGCCGCGCGTGGAGGCGGCGTACCGCGTGAAGAAGGGGCCCCAGGACACGGGCATCGCGGGCGCGTCGCTGGGTGGGCTCATCTCCGTGTACGCGGGCTTCCAGATGCCGGACCGCTTCGGCTTCGTGGGCTGCCAGTCCGGCTCGCTGTTCTGGCCGCATGACGGAGAGGTGGACCGGAACGACGGCAACGCGATGGTCGTCCGCGCGGGACAGGACCCGGTGGTGTCGCTGCGTTTCTACGTGGACCACGGCTCGCCCACGACGGGCTGCACGCGCGACAGCGAGCAGGGCGGCGACGACTGCCAGTCCAGCCTCCAGTTCGTCACGGCACTGAAGGGCAAGGGCTACACCGTGGCCCACCTGAACGAGCCGGGCGCCGCGCACGACTGGTTCTACTGGAAGAAGCGCCTGCCGAAGCTCCTGTGCTCCTTCCGCAACGCGGACCCGAAGACGTGCGGCCTCTAGGCTGTTAGCGCGTCGTCAGGGCTCCGCCTCTCGGCTTCGCGCTCACAGCTTCGCGGCGATGGCCCGGGCCAGCCGGCCCGGCGCCCCCGCGTCCAGCGAGAGGAACAGGCGCGGCTCCGTCACCTCCACCTCCTGGAGCCGCGTGTGGCCCGCGTTGTCCGTGGCCACGTCCACGCGCGCGTAGAGCAGCGGCTGGCCGATGGCCTCCAGCACGGATTCGGCGAGGCGCAGCTCCGCCGCGTTGTCGGGTGTGAAGGCGCGAGGCTCGGAGAAGCCGCGCGGCGCGTCCTGCAGCGTGGGCGGCCGGTGCACGGCGTGGCTGAAGGCGCCGTCGAAGTAGATGTAGCTGCGCTCGCCCTCCGTCTCGAAGGCGGTGAGGTACGGCTGCACCATGACCTCGCACCCGGCGGCCAGCTCGGCGACGCGGGCGGTGGCCGTCTTCGCGTCCGAGCGGGGGAAGACGTACGTCTTGAGCGCGCCCGCGGACACGGCGGGCTTGAGCACCACCGCGTCCCAGCCGCGCTCGCGGGCCAGGGCGCCCACGTCGAGCGTGCCGCCGCGCTCCACCCAGACGGTGGGCGTCACGGGCACGCCCTTCGCCTCCAGCTCGCGCAGGTAGAGCTTGTGCGTGTTCCAGCGCAGGACATCGGGCGGGTTGTGGAGGCGGGTGAGGCGGCCCACGCGCTCTGTCCAGGCGACGAACTCATCGCGGCGCAGGTGGACGTCCCACGTGTTGCGCACCAGGGCCAGGCGCACGGTGCGCCAGTCCACGGATGCGTCGTCCCAGATGACGGGCCGCGCCTCCAGTCCCAGGTCCGCCAGCGCGGGCAGGAGCGGGGCGTCGAAGGCGTCGAGCTGCGGCAGGCCGGAGTAGGTGAGGACGGCGACGTCCAAGGTGGAGGCTCCCGGTGAGGAATCGGCGCCGCCTTGATAGCGCGGACCGCTCGGGGGCGCAGCGGTTCCGCGCCCCACGTGGGCAGCCGCGTCTGGTGTCGCTCACGCACCGGGCGGGGAGACGTGTGCTCCATGCATGAGGGCACGTGCATGCCGCTCACGCTCCAGGTGCGTGACACACGGGGACTGTACTGCCCTCGCTGCCGCGCTCTGTTACGCCCGCATGGTGAGCCGCTGGCTGGTGCGCACGTCGTCCGCCGCCTGCTGCTCCACCACCGCGCGGCGCGTCTGCTCCATGGCGTCGCGCGCCGCCTGCGCCATCAGCGCCTGCCCGCGAGGGAAGGGAGCGGCCGCGCCCTCCAGGGAGAGCAACTGCGCGCGCAGGTCCGCGCCCGTGGCGGTGCGGCGCGCCGGGTCCTTCTCCAACAGGCGCATCACCACCGCGTCCAGCGCCGGAGGCACCTCCGGGTTGAAGCGCGAGGGCGGCTCCACCTGCTGGTCCACCGCCGCGCGCAGCAGCAACTCATCCGTGGGCGCCTGCAGCGCGCGCCGGCCGGTGAGCACCTCGTACAGCGTCAGGCCCAGCGCGAAGAGGTCCGCGCGCCCGTCGAAGGGGCGCCCCATGGCCTGCTCCGGCGCCATGTAGCCCAGCTTGCCGCGCACGCTGCCGGCCAGGGTGAGCTGCGCGCGCGCCGCGCCCCGGGCGATGCCGAAGTCCGACAGCTTCACGTCGCCGAAGCGCGACACCAGCACGTTGGGCGGGTTGACGTCGCGGTGCACCAGCCGCAGCGGCTGCCCGTCCGGGCCCGTCTTCCGGTGGAGGTAGTCCAGCGCGGACGCCAGCTCCGCGGCGACGTACGTGGCCGCCGCCAACGGCAACGGCTTGCGCCCCAGCGCCTTGGAGAGGCTGCTCAGGGGCAGCCCGTCCACGAACTCCATGGCGAGGAAGTACGTGCCGCCGTGGCGGCCCAAATCAAATACCTGGACGATGTTGGGGTGGTTGAGCGAGGAGCACAGCTCCGCCTCGTGGCGGAAGAGGGTGACGAACTCCTCGTTGTCGGTGAAGGCCGGGAGGATTCGCTTGAGGGCCACCGCCTTCTGGAAGCCGCCCTCGGGGCAGTAGGTGGCGCGGTACACCTCCGCCATGCCGCCCGCGCCGATGCGCTCGTGCAGCACGTACTTGCCCATGACCTCCTGCTCGCGCAGCGCGGACAGCGCGCCGCGGGTGAGCTGCAGGAAGTGGCGCGCGAGGATGGCGGTGAAGACGCCCGCCGCGACGAAGAAGAAGGCGCGCGTGGCGATGAAGCGCGGCGTGAGGGTGATGAGCGCGTCTTCCGGCAGCAGCGGGCGCACGAAGAAGAAATAGATGCCCAGGTACTCGGCGGCCACGAGGATGCCGGCGGAGAGCGCCAGCTTCGGGTTGCTGCGCAGCGTGGCCAGCGTAATCAGCGTGGGCCAGATGACGATGGTGGGCGCGGTGAGCGCGTAGATGGGGCCCTGGTAGCGGAGGTCGAACGCGAGCACCACCGCGGGGATGCTCACTTCAATCGCCACGTTGATCCACGGCACGGCGGGGTGGAAGACGCCGGAGCGCAGCACCCGCCACAGCACCGTGTACCAGACGCACAACACCGCGGAGAGCCCCATCAGCGCCTGCGTCAGCCCCCAGCCCAGCGAGGGCCCCAGCGCCGCCGCCACCACCACCGAGGCACCGGAGAGGCCCGCCATGAAGCGGGCCACGGACAACTCCCGCGCCTGCGCGTCCCGGCGCAGATGGCTGTCGAGGAAGCGCGAGACGGGACTCGTCTGGGTGGGGGTGGCCATGGCGTGCGAACTCTATAAGGGTGGGACTGCGGGTGCTGGGGCACCCCGAGTGTGGCGCTGACGCACTGCGCGATACATCCGCCCAGGTGCTACCCCAGGGCGCTGGACTCAGTACGTAAGCTGTCGCTGAAATGTTTCACGGGGTACGCTCCGAGCGTGCCAAGGACCTGCCACCTTCCCCGTGGCGGTGTCCGCCGGGAGACCCACCGAATGCGAATGTACCCACGCCTCCTGCTGGCTGCGCTCGGCGCGGTCCTACTCTTCAACGCCGCATGTTCGGACGACCCTACCTGTGAGGGAGACGGCTGTGGCATCGCCCCGCCCGTCTGCGGCAACGGGGTGAAGGAGGGCAGCGAGCAGTGCGACGACAACAACCGCGCCAACGGTGACGGCTGCGAGTCGGACTGTACGCCGACGCCCGCCGCCACCGCCCGATGTGGCAACGGCAAGGTGGAGGGGCTGGAGGTATGCGACGACGGCAACACGGACGGGGGTGATGCCTGCGCGGCGGACTGCTCGTTCGTGGTGAGCCGCTGCGCCGCCGCGTCCGCGCCCGCGCTCCCGAGCGGGGCCACCTGCGAGGTGACGAAGGCGGGCAACGGCGCGCGCCTCTTCACGGGCGTGGTGCTGAAGGACGGCGAGACGCTGCTGGGCGGCCAGGTGCTGGTGGACGACAAGGGCGTCATCCAGTGCTCCGCGTGCGACTGCTCCAGCACGGCCGGCGCCGCGGACGCCACGCAGGTGTCCTGCCCGACGGGCGTCATCTCCCCGGGCCTCATCAACTCGCACGACCACATCACCTTCCCGGACAAGCCGTATGTCTCGACGACGCCGGAGGAGCGCTTCGAGCAGCGCCAGGACTGGCGCCGCGGCCTGAATGGGCACACGCGCATCGACAACAACGGCAGCAAGACGGCCGCTGACGTCCTCGGCTTCCAGGAGCTGCGGCAGGTGATGGCGGGCACCACCAGCATCGCGGGCGCCGGCGGCTCCGCTGGCGGCGCGCAGCGCCTCATGCGCAACGTGGACTCCAGCACGGTGGCCCGCCAGGAGGGACTCGAGGAGGGCTACGCGGACTCGGACACCTTCCCGCTGGGTGACAACGGCGGTGAGACGCTGTCCACGGGCTGCAACTACCCGGCGCTGCCGTCGTCCTCGGGGCTGCCGAAGGTGGCCGCCTACCTGCCGCACATCGCCGAGGGCATCGACGCCCGGGCGGCCAACGAGTTCCGCTGCCTGTCCTCTGGCAACTCCGACGTGCTCTTCGCGCGCACGGCCATCGTCCACGGCATGGGCCTGACGGCGAAGGACATCGCCACCATGGCGGCGCGGGGCACCGGCCTCATCTGGTCGCCGCGCTCCAACATCGCGCTGTACGGCGACACGGCCATGATTCCGGCCTACCAGCACCTGGGCGTCAGCATCGCCCTGGGCACCGACTGGCTCCAGTCCGGCTCCATGAACCTGCTGCGCGAGCTCCAGTGCGCGGACTACCTCAACACCACGTACTACGCGAAGACGCTGTCCGACGAGCAGCTGTGGCGCATGGTGACGGCCAACGCCGCGGACGCGACGGACATCTTCGAGAAGGTGGGCCGCATCGCCCCGGGCAAGCTCGCGGACCTGGCCATCTACCGGCTGCGCACCTTCGCCAACTCGCCGCACCGCGCGGTGGTGACGGCCAACCCCGAGGACGTGGTCCTCACCATGCGCGGCGGCAAGGCGCTCTACGGTGACGGCGCCCTGATGGACGCGCTGAAGGGCGCGGACGCCTGCGACACGCTGGACGTGTGCGGCGCCGCCAAGGCGGTGTGCCTCGAGTCGGAGGTGGGCAAGAACCTGGCGGCCCTGCAGGCGGCCAACAGCAGCGCGTACCCGCTGTTCGCCTGCGGCGCGCCGCAGAACGAGCCCGTGTGCGCGCCCCGCCGCGCCTCCGAGGACTCGCGGTGGATGGCCTCCATCAACGGCTCCTCGCTCTACACCAGCGAGGTGAAGCCGGACGACAAGGACGGCGACGGCGTCATCGACAGCGCGGACAACTGCCCCACCATCTTCAACCCCGTGCGCCCCATGGACAACGGCGCGCAGGCGGACTCGGACGGGGACCGCGTGGGTGACGCGTGCGACCCGTGCCCGCTGGACGCCAACGCCACCTCGTGCACCGTGAAGAACCCCGCGGACGACGACGGCGACGGCGTGCCCACGTGGAAGGACAACTGCCCCTTCCTGGCCAACGCGAACCAGGCGGACGGGGACTCGGACGGCAAGGGCGATGTGTGCGACGGCTGCCCCGCGCAGGCCGGCGGCACCTGCGACAAGACGGACCCCTCGGACGCGGACTTCGACGGCATCCTGTCTCCGGGCGACAACTGCCCCTACCTGGCCAACCCGGACCAGGTGGACACGGACGGTGACGGCCAGGGCAACGCGTGCGACGCGTGCCTCGTGGCGAACCCCGATGGCGCCCCGTGCCCCAGCACCATCCACGAGCTGAAGACGAAGGTGAGTGGCGCCGTTCCGCTGCTCAACAACAAGGTGGCGCTGTCCAACGTCATCGTCACCGCGGTGAATGCCACCGGCACCAGCGGCTACTTCGTCCAGGCCTTCCCGCCCCCCGCGGGCAAGGGCGTGGAGTACTCCGGCATCTACGTCTTCGGGCCCAAGGCGGAAATCGCCGTGGGTGACCGGCTGGACATCACCCAGGCGAACCTCGTGCTCTACTTCGGCGTGCTGGAGCTCACGAACGTGACGTTCACGAAGCTCAGCTCGGGCAACGGGCTGCCGGACCCGGTGGTGGTCCGCTCCGAGGAGGTGCGCACCGGCGGCGCTCGCGCCGAGGCGCTGGACGGCGTGCTGCTGGAGCTGCGCGACGTCTACGTCACCAGCGGCAAGGACACCCGCGGCTCCATCACCGTGGACGAGAACCAGAATGCCACGGCGGGCCTCAAGGTGGATGACCAGGCCTACGACTTCCCGTTGCCGGCCCTGGGCACGCGGTACATCACCCTGCGCGGCCCGCTGACCTTCAGCTTCAACGAGTACCGGCTCCTGCCGCGCGGCGCGGGCGACATGCGCGTCCCGCTGCCGCCGCTGCCCGCGCTGACGGGCTTCACCGGTGGCGGCTACATCCGCGTGGGCTCGCCCACCGGGGACACCTTCCCGGCGGCGCTCACCGTGGCCATGGCCTCCACCTTCCCCGAGGACGTCACCGTGGCCATCGCCTCCAGTGACGGCTCGGCGCTGGGCGCGGTGAATGGCGGCGTGGTCATCCCCGCGGGCCAGACGTCCGCGACGGTGAAGCTGGAGCCGCGGGCCCAGGCCGCCGCCGTCACCCTCACGGCGACGCTGGGGAGCTCCTCCGTGCAGCACGAGGTGCGCGTGCTGGGACAGAACGAGCAGCCCAACGTCACCGGCATCGACTCCGCCTCGGCGAAGATTGTGCCGGGCGGAACGACGACGCTGACGGTGGTGCTGGACCGGCCGGCGCCCGCCAACACCACGGTGACGCTGAGCGTGGAGCCGGCGACGGGCTTCGGCTCCGTCGTCCCGGCGAACGGGATGCTGGCGGTGGCGGAGAACGCCATGCGGGCGAGCTTCACCTTCACCGCGGACGCGGATGCCGCGGGCGCCTCGGGCACGGTGAAGGCGGAGCTGGGCAGCAGCACGGCCAGCACCACCCTGACGCTGGACCAGGAGGCGCCGCGCCTGGTGTCCGTGGAACCGCTCACGGCCGGGCCGGTGCCCGCCGGTGGCACGCGCGAGTTCCGGCTGACGGTGGACCGGCCCGCGACGCAGGACTCGGTGGTGACGTTGGCGGCCACGCCGGGGACGGGCGTGACGCGCTACGGCTCGGTGCCCGCCACGGTGACGCTGCTCACGGGCCAGACGGAGGCCACCTTCACCTTCACCGCCGACGCGGACGGTGGGGGCGCGGGCAAGGTGTCCGCCTCGCTGTTCGGCATCACCCGGGAGGCGGACCTCGTGGTGACGCCGCCGCCGCCGAAGCTGAGCGCGCTGTCTCCGGCGACGGCGTCGGTGGCGTCGGGCCGGACGCTCACCTTCACGGTGACGCTGGACCGTCCCGCCCAGACAGACGACACGGACGTGGCGCTGACCCTGGAGCCCGCGACGGGCGTGGGCTCGGTGCCGCCCACGGTGCGCGTGGCGAAGGATGCCGCGACGGCCACCTTCATCTTCACCGCCGCGGAGCTCGACGCTCCGGCCCAGGTCACCGTCAAGGCGAGCTTCGGTGGCGTGGAGAAGACGGCCCAGGTGAACGTCGTCGTCGTCGCGGGCCGCGGGCTGGTCATCAACGAAATCGACTACGACCAGCAGAGCACGGACACGAAGGAGTTCGTGGAGATCTACAACAGCTCCGCTTCCGAGGTGTCGCTGAGCGGACTGGTGCTGGTGTTCGTCAACGGGTCGGACAAGAAGGAGTACGCCCGCATCAACCTGGCGCCCGCCACGTCGCTGGCGCCGGGCCAGTACCTGGTGGTCGGCTCGGAGACCGTCCTGAATGGCATCACCTCGGCGGCGGTGAAGAAGCTCGCCGGGCCGGCCGTCATCCAGAACGGCAACCCGGACGCGGTGGCCATCTTCGACACGACGCAGGCGCGCGTCGTGGATGCGCTGTCCTACGGCGGTGCCATCACCGAGGCGGCCATCAATGGCGTGACGGGCACGGTCAACGTCACGGAGGGCACGGAGGCGACCACCACGCTGGTCGACACCGTGTCCGCCACCAGCGAGATATCCCTGTCGCGCAGCGCGGACTCCGTGGACACCAACGTCAACGCGGCCGACTTCAAGAAGACGACGACGGTGACGCCCGGCGCGGTGAACGTCATCACCGCTCCGGCCCTGGCTCCGTGAGGCTGGCGCGGCCTGAGCGCCGCGCGAGCCGTTGAGAGACATTGAACGGGCGGTCCCCACGAGTCGGGGGCCGCCCGGTTCATTTCCGGGTGCCGGGGATGAGAGGGATTGCGCGCGTCCCGCGCTACCTCGCCTGCGCCCCAGCCGTCATCAGGCTGTGCAGCGCGGCCACCAGCGGGTCATGGTCGAGCGTGGCGCGGAAGAGGTTCTGATGCACCAGCACGCCCATGTAGCCGCCGAAGAGGCCGTGGGCGGCGTGCAGGGCGTCCACGTCCTGGCGGAACTCGCCCGTCCTCTGGCCGTGGCGGATGATGCCTTCCAGCACCTTCGCGTAGAGGGCCAGCTTCTCGCGGATGGCGTCCGCGACGCGGTCGTTCGACTCCGCCGCCTCGGCCGCCAGCATGGCGAAGAAGATGCCGTACTCCCGATGGCAGCGGAGGAACTCCTGGGTGCGCTCGGTGAAGGCCTGGAGCTGCTCCCGCGCGGGGCGGGCGCGGGCTTCCTGGAGGTGGTTGCTGAACTCGCGGACGCAGCGCTGGTGCAGCTCTTCAATCGCCGCCAGCAGCAGGTCCTCCTTGGTGGGGAAATGCCAGTACAGCGCCCCGGGCGTCATCCGGATGGCGCGCGACAGGTCCGCCATCGTCGTGGCGAGGAAGCCGCGGCGGGAGAACAGGTTGATGGCCGCCTCGAGGATTTCCACCCGCGTGCGCGCCGCCCGCTCCTGTTTGATTTCCCGCTGAGCCGGTTCCCTACCCATATCAATGCAATTCTATACCTCATGCCATCAGGGTTACCTTGACAATCTCCGGCGGAGAGCCGACGCGCAGCGGCGGACCCCAGAAGCCTGTTCCCCGGCTGACATAGAGATGGCTTTCCCCCTCCTGGAAGTGCCCCGCGTCGTGCTGCCAGATGGCTGACACCGCGAGCGTGAAGGGGAAGAACTGGCCGCCGTGTGTATGGCCGGAGAGCTGCAAGCCCATGCCTGCCTTCGCCGCCTCGGCCCAGTTGGACGGCTGGTGTGCGAGCAGCACGGCGGCGCGCTCCGCGTCCCTGCCTGCGATTGCCGCGTCCAAATCGTAGCCGGCGCGCGTCTTCCGCGCGGCCCAGTCGTCCACGCCCACCAGGTCGAAGGAGGCCGCCGCGTCGCCGATGCGCACGTGGCGATTGCGCAGCACGTGGATGCCCATGCGCTCCAGCGCGTCCGCCCACTTCGCGTGGCCCCAGTAGTACTCGTGGTTGCCGGTGACGAAGTAGGTGCCGTGGCGCGTCTTCAGGTTCTGCAACGCGGAGACGGCGGGCGCGAGCGAGGCCACGTGGCCATCCACCAGGTCCCCGGTGATGCACACGAGGTCCGGGCGCAGCGCGTCGCACCGTGCCACCAGCTCGTCCATGAAGCGGCGCTGGATGATGGGGCCCACGTGGATGTCGCTGAGGTGCACAATCGTGAAGCCGTCCAGCGCGCGGGGCAGGCCGGGCAGGCGCACGGCGACCTCGCTCACGACGGGCGCGTGGAAGGCGCGCCACATGCCGAAGCCCGTCACGCCGCCCGAGGCGAGCAGCGCGCCGCCCGCGGTGGCTCGCGCGAGGAAGCGGCGGCGCTCCACGTCCACGGGCCGCGAGGGCTCGGGCGCGGCGACGAGCGCCACGGGGACCACCTCCGGAGCAGGGATGGCCGGGGACATGCGCTGACCCACGGCGATGGCAACCGACTCCACCTGCCGCGCCTCGGTGGCCGCCTCCGTCGCCACCACCTTCCGCCGTCTCCGCATCACCCACCCCACCACGCGCCTCGTGCCTCCCACCGTCCAGAAGGCGAAGAGCAGGTAGGTGGCCGCGCCCATCCACGTCCACACCGCGGTGGCCACGGCGAAGGTGGCGTCCATGGGGATGAAGCGCGTCACGGACCACGACAGCAGGAGCGGCACGGCCAGCGCCGCCATCACCCAAACGCCCAGCCTGCGCCAGCGGGGGTTCTCCGTCGTGTCCACGAACAGGCGCCGGTACAGGTAGATGTGGGCGAGCAGCGTGATGACGCCCGAGACGACAGCGAAGACGATGAAGCGGACCAGCGAATCCATCCTCCTCCCATAGCCGGCTCACCGGGGCGCACCGCAACGCAATCCGTGTGAAGAAGTGTGGACCGCGAGCGAACTGCCACGCCGCCCCGCGCCAATCCAGGAGAGAGCCGGAACGCCCTGGGAGTGAAATGACTCGCCCTCATGCAACCGTGTAACAGATGGTCGCCTGGAGGGGCACCGGGAGTCGTTCTCGCGGTACAAGGGAACGAGGTTTGGCCGTATACACCGCCCCCGCCGGTTGGCCCCTGGCGCTGCGCCTCTCGTGTGACGGCGCGAGAAGCCAGTTGGACGTGCGCTCACACCCGGAGGATGAAGCGATGCGCAAGGACATGAACGCGGGAGCCCGTGCCCTGTGGGGATTGCTGCTCGGGGCCCTGCTGCTGGCCGGCTGTGAGCGCGAGCCGGGCCCGGTCGAGGCCGTGGCCACGCCGGGCGCCCCCGCCACCCGGGCGTTCCGGGTGGTGCCTCAAGGCGATTTGCCCCGGCTGGCGGGAGGCGGGCAGCACTCGCTCTACATCGCCCCGGGCGGCGCGGTGTGGACGTGGGGCGGCAACTCCTCCGGGCAGCTCGGCGGGGGGGACTTCTCCTTCCAGCGAACGGTGCCGGCGCAGGTGCCGGGGCTGACGGACGTGGTGGCGGTGGCGGCGGGGGACTCGCACTCGCTGGCGCTGCGCTCGGACGGGACGGTGTGGACGTGGGGCGGCAACAACTCCGGGCAGCTCGGCGATGGCACCACGACGGACCGCGCCACGCCGAAGCAGGTGCTGACGGAGGTGGTGGCGGTGGCCGCGGGCGAGTACCACTCGCTGGCGCTGCGCGCGGACGGCACGGTGTGGGCGTGGGGCATCAACTTCAACGGCCAGCTCGGCCGGGGCACCACCTCCGCGCTGGAGAGCGTACCCGGACAGGTGCCGGGCCTGACGGGCGTGGTGGCGCTCTCCGCCGGCTATGACTTCACGGTGGCGGCGTGCAACGACGGCACCGTGTGGGCCTGGGGTGCCAACGGCTCAGGCCAGCTCGGCGACGGCACCTACACTCAGCGCACGTCGCCCGTGAAAGTCACCGGGCTCAGCGGCATCACCGCCGTGGCCGCGGGCACCTACCACGTGCTGGCGCTGCGCACGGACGGCACGGTGTGGGCGTGGGGCTCCAACGGCTCCGGGCAGCTCGGCGACGGGACGTGGACGGACCACACCACGCCGGTGCAGGTGCCGGGCTTCACGGACGCGAAGGCCGTGGCCGCGCAGGACTCCGGCTCGCTGGCGCTGCGCAAGACGGGCACCGTGCTGGCGTGGGGCTACAACGCCTCCGGGCAGCTCGGCGACGGCACCACCACGGAGCGCGGCTCGCCCGTGTCCGTGCTGAACCTGAGCGCGGTGACGGCACTGGCGGCGGGCACGCAGCACGCGCTGGTGCTGCGCCAGGACGGCACGCTGTGGGCATGGGGTGGCGGCGCGTCCGGCCAGCTCGGCCACGGCGGCTCCGAGCGCCACCTCGGTCCGGAGGCGGTGCTGCGCCTCGTCGGCGTCACGGCGCTCGCGTCGGGCAGCTTCCACTCGCTGGCGCTGCTCTCGGACGGCACGGTGTGGGCGTGGGGGCGCAACACGTACGGGCAGCTCGGCGACGGCACGCAGACGGACCGCACCTCCGCGGTGAAGGTGTCGCTGTCCGGCACCGTGGTGGCGGTGGCCGCGGCCAGCCACCACTCGGTGGCGCTGCGCTCGGACGGGACGGTGTGGATGTGGGGGCGCAATGCCTCCGGGCAGCTCGGCGACGGCACCACGACGGACCGCGCGGTGCCAATGCAGGTTCCGGGGCTGACGAGCGTGGTGGCGGTGGCGGCGGGCGGCAGCCACATGCTGGCGCTGAAGGGGGACGGCACGGTGTGGGCGTGGGGCTACAACGCGCTGGGGCAGCTCGGCGACGGCACCACGGTGGGTAAGACGTCGCCGGTGCGCGTGTCGACGCTGACGGGCGTGACGGCGGTGGCGGCGGGCACGTACTTCTCCGTGGCGCTGCGCTCGGACAAGACGGTGTGGACGTGGGGCGAGGGCTACGAGGGCCAGCTCGGCGACGGCGCCGGGGTGCAGCGCACGGCGCCGGTGCTGGTGCCCGAGCTGACGAGCGTGGCGGCGGTGGCCGCGGGCGCAGCGCACGTAGTGGCGGCGCGCACGGACGGTACGGTGTGGGCGTGGGGCGACAACGCCGACGGGCAGCTCGGCGACGGCACCTGGTCGGACCGCTTCCGTCCGGTGCAGGTGCCCGGCCTGGCGGGCGTCACCGCCGTCAGCGGTGGGCGCTCGCACTCGATGGCGCTCCTGTCCGACGGCACGCTGCGCGCCTGGGGCTCCAACGGCTACGGCCAGCTGGGCGACGGCACGCTCACCTCGCGCGCGACGCCCGCGGTGGTGCCGGGCGTGTCGGGCGTGAAGGCGCTGTGCCCCGCCTACCTGCACGTGCTGGCGCTGCGGCAGGACGGCACGGTGCGCGCGTGGGGCTACAACCGCTTCGGCCAGCTCGGCCTCGGCGTGGCGGGCTGGAGCGCGGTGCCGGTGCAGGTGCGCGGCTTCGGGCGTGAGGAGCGGCTGGCGGCCGGCCGCGCCCACTCGCTGCTGGTGCGCCGCGACGGCACGCTGCTCGCGTGGGGACAGAATGCGTCCGGCCAGCTCGGCGACGGCTCCAACATCCACCGCGCGTCGCCCGTGTCCGTGCCCGGCGTGCCGTGCGTCCGCTCCGTCTCCACCGGCTTGCAGCACACGCTGGCGCTGGCGTGTGACGGCACGGTGTGGGCCTGGGGCGCCAACAACCGGGGGCAGCTCGGCAGCGGCACTTCGTATGTGACGCGCTCCACGCCCGTCATGGTGGACGGGCTGTCAGGCGTGGTGTCCGTCGCGGCGGGCGGAGACACCTCGCTGGCGCTGCGCGCGGACGGCTCCGTGTGGAGCTGGGGCGGCAACCTCTACGGGCAGCTCGCCGACGGCACCACGACGGACCGCGCCACCCCCGCGCAGGTGAAGCGGCTGAGCGGCATGGTGGCGGTGACGCTGGGCGAGACGCACGGCCTGGGCCTGGGCGAGGACGGCACGCTGTGGGCCTGGGGCGCCAACGGCTCCGGCCAGCTCGGCGACGGCAGCACCACCAGCAGCACCGTACCGGTGAAGGTGAAGGGACTGGACGGCGTCATGTCCGTGGCGGCGGGGCGGGCCTTCTCGCTGGCCCTGCGCACGGACGGCACGCTGTGGGCGTGGGGGACGAATCCCTCCGGCCAGCTCGGCGACGGCACCAACGTCAACCGCTCGCTGCCCAAGCAGGTGACGGGGGTGGAGACCGTCACCGCCATGTCGGCGGGCGCGCACCATGTGCTGGCGGTGCGCACGGACGGCACGCTGTGGGCCTGGGGCGACAACAGCCTGGGCCAGTTGGGTGACGGCACGTACACGTCCACGGCCATGCCGAAGCAGGTGCCGGGCATCGCGGACGTGGCGGCGGTGGCCGCCGGTGAGCAGTACGGGCTGGCGCTGCTGCGCGACGGCTCGGTGCGCTCGTGGGGCAGCAACGAGTACGGCCAGCTCGGCGACGTGTCCTCCGGTCCGCGCCTGGAGCCGGTGGAGGTGAAGGTGCAGGGGCCGAAAATCCGGCCCCCGGTGCTCGACGTGCGCGCGTGGCACCAGCACGCGCTGGTGCTGCTGGCGGACCGCACGGTGCATGCGTGGGGCGACAACTCCTCCGGCCAGCTCGGCGACGGCACCACGGTGAGCCGCTCCGCGCCCGCCGCGGTGAGCGGGCTGACGGACGTGCAGATGGTGTCCTCGGGCGTCTACCACTCGCTGGCGCTGAAGGGGGACGGCACGGTGTGGGCTTGGGGTGGCAATGGCTTCGGGCAGCTCGGCGACGGCACCACCACGACGCGGACCTCGCCGGTGCAGGTGGTGGGCCTGTCGGACGTGACGGCCATCGCCGCCGGCAGCTACCACTCGCTGGCGGTGCGCTCGGACGGCAGCGTGTGGGCGTGGGGCTACAACGCCTTCGGCCAGCTCGGTGACGGCACCGCCGAGACGCAGTTGCTGCCGGTGCAGGTGGAGGGCATCGACGCGGCGAGGCTCGTGGCCGCGGGAGAGCACCACTCGCTGGCGCTGCTCGAGGACGGCACCCTGGTGGGCTGGGGCTACAACGCCAGCGGGCAGCTCGGTGACGGCTCCTCCACCACGCGCTACGCGCGGGTGCCGGTGCTGGCGCTGACGGGCGTGGTGGAGGTGCAGGCCGGCGCGTACCACACGCTGGCGCGCCTCGAGGACGGCACGGTGTGGACGTGGGGCGACAACAGCTTCGGCCAGCTCGGTGCGGTGGGTCCCAAGTCGCGCCTGGTGCCCGGCGTGGTGCAGGGTGTGTCGGGCGCGACGGTTGTCAGCGCCGGGTCGCGGCACTCGCTGGCCATCAGTCCGCAGGGCACGGTGTGGACGTGGGGCCGCAACTCCCACGGGCAGCTCGGCAACGGGGACAGCCTCCAGCATTCCGAGCCCGTGGTGGTGAAGGGCGTGTCGCAGGCCGGGCGCGTGTCCGCGGGCGGCGACTTCTCCATGGCCATGCTGGTGGACGGCACCGTGCTGAGCTGGGGCAGCAACCTCCACGGTACGCTGGGACAGGGCGTCCGCGGCACGCGCTGCTCGCCCGGCGCCGTCGTCCTGCCCTGAGCGAAGGGGCGCGGAAGGGCGCCACGGCGCGCCCTTCTCAGGTGCCCGTTACCCGACGACATCCGCAATGGGGTTGCATTGACGGGTGGCCCTTCCTTCGCTCAGCATGAGCCGTGACAAACCCTGTTTGTCCGAAAGCGAGGAAGGCCATGTCGAAGTGGATGGCAGCAGTGGTGGCTGTGCTCACGGCGGCGGGAGCGCTGGTTCCCGCGGTGGCGTGGGCGTACGGGCAGAAGGCCGGCCCCTGTTCGGTGAGCGTCTCCTGTGGGGGAGGCACCTCCGTGTCCTGTTCCGGGGCGAAGGTCTGTTACTGGAGGTACAACTCTCCCAGCGGTACGGGCTTCGTGGAGTGTGACTCCTACGGGCGCATCTACTGCGACCTGCTGCTGGACGAGCAGGGCGAGCCCATCCTCGAGGCGGAGTAGTCCGCCTCGCGCGGGGCTGTCAGAGCCGCAGCCCCGTGCCCAGCCGCTTGCGCACCGGCTCCAGCTCGCCGCGGTCCAGGTACATCTCCTTCAGCTCCAGGCGGCGCAGCTTCGGCAGCGCCTTCGCGGAGCGGAACGCGAGCACGCCCTCTTCGCTCAGCTCCTCGTTGCGTGACAGCTCCAACCGCTCCACCTGGAGCAGCGTCTTGCTGCTGGCGAGCGCCTGGGCGCCCTCGTCGGACAGGTTGTTGCGGTTGAGGGCCAGCAGCTTGAGCGAGCCGAGCGCCTTTCCCTTCGCGAGCGCCTGGGCGCCCTCGTCGGACAGGCCGGTGCCGGAGAGGTAGAGCGCCTCCAGCGTCAGCGAGCCCTTCGCGAGCGCGGCGAAGGCCGCCTCGGACAGCTCGGCGCTGGAGAGGCTCAGCGAGCGCAGGCCCTTCAGCGACGTGCTCGCGGCCAGCGCCTGCACGGCGGCGTCGTCGGCGCCGGCCACCATCAGCTTCTCCACGTGTCCCGCGTGCGGCGCCGAGGCCAGCGCCTTCGCCGCGTGTGCCACGCCGCGCCCGGTGAGCTTCAGCGTGCGCACGCGCTCGAACCAGGGCTGCCCGGCGGCGAGCCCCAGGCCCTTGCCGTCCTTCGTCTCCACCTGCAGGCGGTGCAGCGGCTCGCGGACGAACAGGGCTTCACCGTGCTTCGCGAGGTCGTCCTCGGGCAGGGTGGCCTGCTCGATGAAGCCCCGGCTGAACGTCACGTCGCTCGCGTGGGCTTCGTCGAACGGCTGGCGCCAGCGCCGGCCGTGCTCGGACAGCAGCGCCTGTACGCGCTTCGTGAGGGACTGGCGGCGGGCCGGGTCCAGGCGTCCGCTCAGCGCCACCTGCGCGTGGATGAGCTCGACGCGCGCGTCGTCGGTGCCACACAGCACGTCGGCGCAGACGAGCCTCGCCTCGTTGCTGGCGGGCTCGGCGGCGATGCGCGTCACCAATTCCTGGTAGGTGCTCATCGGGCGAGCAGCTCCTTCACCTCGCGCTGCCAGCGCGCCCCCAGCTCCGGGTGCACCATGCGCACGTAGGCGGCATAGCCCTCCAGCCACTGCGCGAAGTCCGGGCGCCCGCGCGCCTGCGACTCCACCCCGTGCTGACGGCAGTTGGCGAGGATGGCCTTGAAGCGGCGGCGCTCCTCGCGGGGAATGGAGACCTGTTGGTTGACGGTGAGGCCCGTCACCCGCTGGCGGCCGCCCTGACGCATGACGCGGCGCTTGGCGCCGTTCTCCGAGAAGCCCTCCTGCTGGAGGATGGCGTTCACCCACCAGAGGAAGCGGCCCAGCTTCTCGGGCGGCTGCTGGAAGGAGAAGGACAGGTCATCCGCGTAGCGCGTGTACGTGGCGCCCGCCTTCTTCGCGAGCGCGGTGAGGCGCGCGTCCATGCGGCGGCAGACGAGGTTGGCGATGGCCGGCGAGGTGGGCGCGCCCTGCGGCAGCACGCCGGGCCAGGCCACGGTGCCGTCCGGCAGCCGGGGCCGCCACGTGGTGAGGCCGGCGAGCGCGGAGGCCACCTCGTCGCCGTAGCCGTGCGCCTCGAAGAGGCCCTTCACGCGGCGGTAGTGCACGGTGGGGAAGAAGTCCTCCAGGTCCACGCGCACGACGACGGTGGAGCCCACGTGCGGCTTCGCATTCGTCACCGTGCTGCGCCCGGGGACGAAGCCGTGCACGGCGGGGTGCGCGGGCAGGTTCGCGAGGAGGGTGTCGAGGATGGCGCGCTGCGCGGCCTTGAGCTTCGCGCGCGGGGCGCAGATGCGGCGCGTGCCGCCGGAGCGCTTGGGTGCGTCGAACTCCACGTAGCCGGAGCCGGCCTCCGAGCCCGGGCGCATCATCGCGTCCAGCTCGGACTCCTGGAGGCCGGCGAGCTTCGCCACGTCAGCGCGCGTCTTGAGCGTGGGCAGCTTCGCGGTGACGGCGGGCTTGCGCTTCACCGGGGCGCGCATGCTCGGGTAGAGGCCGAAGCTCCAACCCGTGGGGTTCCACCCGCCCACGGCGGTGGCGCTGGGGTAGCGGGGCGGGTCGGCGCGGGTGTCGGGCGGAGAGACGTCCGCGAGCCCCAGGCGGCGCACGGAAGCGCGGGCATGGGCGGACACGCGCGAGTCCGGGTCCTTCACGCGGCGGCGGAGCTGTCCGGCGGCGCTGGCGCGGGCGAAGAGGAGGGGAATGAGGCGCACGGCCTGGAGGCGCTCGCGCGGGTCCACGCTCTTGAGGCGGCGGGCGACGGGCTCGAGCCAGGAGCGGCTGACGTAGAAGCGGGCGACCTCGTACTCGGCGAGGCCCTGGTTTCGCTCCAGCAGGGAGACGATGCGGTCGAAGTTCGCCTCGGGGTCGGCCAGCAGGGGTTTCAGCTCGAGGAGAAGGCCAACGAGGTCCATTCCGGTGCTCCGACCGCTGTGGAGGACTGCGAGCTCCTGGGGCCACCGCCACCTGCACGGCAGATGCGGACGAGGTCGGGGAAGCCCGCCAGGCGGACCTCGTACCGCTTCGTCCTTCAATGGGAGTCACAGGCAGCCGCGACGTGACATCGCGGACGGAAGGCTGGCTGCACGCGGCCCCAGGAGCAATGTGAAGAACAGCACATTCGACGTGGAGAAGGAAGGTCACCCTGCGTCGGGAGGGCCGTCCTCCTCCATCAATGCGAGCAGGGCGTCGCGCGGTCCACCCGGAGCGCGGCGTACGAGTGCATCGAGCTGGCGGCTTCGGGCGCGCACGCGCTCTCCGTGGGCGCGCATGGCGGGCAGGGCGTCCGCTTCCATGTACGGGCGGGCGAGCACGTCGAGGTTGTGGAGCAGTTCGCGGCGGCTGCGCGGCGCGGTGAGGGATGCGCTGACCCCCGGCTGCGAGAGCGAGTAGCGGTAGCAGTCCACGGCCGTGGGCAGTGGCGCGTCGGGCGGAGTGCCGGGCGCGGGCTGGAGCAGGCGGCCGTAGCAGGTGGCGGTGAAGGTGAGCACGCCGGTGCCGCGCGCCTGGGCTTCCGGAAGGAATGCTCCTTCCGCGCCCGGGTGCGCGGCGCTGTGGCGGGTCATCACCACGGGCCATGGATTCTGGCGGATGGCATCGCGGGCGAGGTCTCGCAGGTGCGTGGAGAAGCCGAACGCGCGGACCTTGCCCTCGGCGCGCAGGCGCTCCAGGGCCGCGAAGTCCTCGGCGTTGAGGCGCTCGGGAGAGCGGACCCAGAAGAGGAGGAACACGTCGAGCCACGAGGTGCGCAGGCGGCGGAGCGCGGACTCCACGTCACGGCGCAGCGCGGAGGCACCCGAGTGGTAGCTGCCCGCGACGATGACGAGCCCGTCGCGCAGGTTGCGGCCACTGCGGAGGAACTGCGTCAGCGCGGCGTAGCGCGGCTCCCAGAAGAAGGTGTTGAGGCCGGCCTCGTGCGCCTCGAAGAAGGGCTGCGGCGAGGTGAGGTGCGCACCGGAGAGGACGAGCGGCGAGACGGTGATGTCCGTGCGGCCGAGCGGGCGCGCGGAGGCGCGGGGCGGCACGGCGCGAGGCACGGGAGCGGTACGCGGCTGAGCGGGGCGCGAGGGACGGTGACGCGCGAGTGCGGGCTCGGAGGCGATGAGCTCGTCGGGGAAGACGAGGGTGAGGGCTTCGAGGTGCGTGACGACGCGCTCGGGTTCCTCCTTGCCGAGGAGGGCGGAGCGGAGTTGCTCGAAGGCGGACGCGTCCGCGAGGCGCAGGCGCCACGTCCACGCGGAGGTGCGCAGGGCTTCATCGCGCTCCCGCGTGGAGCCGTGCAGGAGGTCATCGAGGAGCACGTCGAGCGTGTCACTCGCTTCGAGGATGGATGCCGCGGCCGAACGGACCATGGGCGCGATGTCGAGCGACAGGCGCAGCAGGGCGCGCAGTTCCTCGCGACCGCGCGAAGGAGAGAGCAGCTCCGCGGCGCGAGCACGCATCCACGCATCGGGCGACTGTGAGCAGGCGAGGGCCGCGGTGCCGAGGTCGTGCTCGTCGGTGTCTTCAGGCCCCTCGGCGTGCATGGTGCTTCTCGCGAGCCGACGGCCCAGCGGAAGGAGCAGCTCGAGCGCGGTCCGGCGCAGTGTCGCGTCCGAATCCTCCGTGCACACTCGAAGCGCGGAGTCCGCGTCCAGCACCGCCGAGCGAATCCACGGGTCCTCGTGTGTCTCAGCCTCCTGACGCTCGGTCTCCGTGAGCAGGTCCAGCGACGCGAGCGCCCGCAGGGCCACGGCGCGCACGGCCGGGTCCTCATCGCGAGATGCGTGGATGAGCAGCTCCGGCTCCTCCAGGAACATGGCCGCCACCGCCACGGCACGGCGCTCACGAGTCGTGGAGGCACGAGGCGCGAAGCGCACCATCGCCAATGCGAAGGTCTCGGCGGTGGCGGGGGCAGGGGGCCTGCGCTCCCACGCGGCGATGACCTCCTCGCGCACGCGCTCATCCGCGTCTTCGAGCGCCGCGAGCACGTCATCGAGACTGTCGGGGTCGTAGACGAGACCGGACAACGCCGCGCGCCGGACCGCTGCCTCGGAGTGATGCAGGAGGCGACGCACTCGCTCCAGCAGCTCGGGATGCCCTCTACGCACGGCAACGCGCGAAGCCCAGGCCACCGCGCCCGGACGAGGCGGCGCCGCGAGGACACGGGAGGCGAGATCCACATCCTCCACGTCGATGCGCTCCAGCAGGGAATGCGCTTCCTCCGCCGCATGCGGCACACGGGGCTCGTCCAGCCAGCGCATCGCGAGCAGCAGCGCGTCCGCATCCTTCCGCTCACGAAGCCGCCGACGCGCGAGGAGACGCAGTGGCTCATGCGGGTCACCCAGCCACTCCACCAACTCGCGAGCGGAGAGTGACGAGGCAGGCGCCGCCTCCAGCCGCGCCGTCGTCACCGCCGGGTCTTCATTGCCGAGAGAGCCCGGCTGCTCCAGGACCGGAGCCGTTTCCGGCCCGGCGTGTGAAAAAGATGCCTCCGTCGGGGCTGCATTCCACGCCGTCTCGAGCCACGCCACCGCGGATCGCACGGGCCCCTGCGTTGAACCCTCCGCCGCCTTCCGCACACGCTGCTGCACGGCCGGATTGCCCGTTCCAATCCATGCCAGCGACTGCACCGCCGCATGGCGCACGCGCCAGAACGGGTCCTCCAGCGCACCGAGCAGCACTTCCATCGCTCCCGAGCCCGCGACGGAAGCCGAGGCCCGCACCACCGCCCGGCGCACCCACCACGCGGGCTCGTCCCGCACCGCGCGCACCGCATGAGCCAGCAATGCCTGTGCCCCCAGTCGCGCCAGCGCACGCCACGCCCTGTCTCGCACCAGCGGCATCGGGTCCGCGAGCGCATCGAGCAGCGGCTGGGCGAAGCGCGCATCCCGCGTCCCACCGAGCCGCTGTGCGGCCGACGCACGCACCTCCGCGTCCTCGTCGGTGAGCAGGGCCTGCCGCAGGGCGTAGCGTCCCGGGAGCGCGGAGGTGTCGACCTCGTCCACCGCCTCGCGCCGCACCGCGACGTCCTCATCGAGCAACCGCACCGTGGCGGGGTCCAGGTCGGGCATCGCCCCGGACTCTAGTCTCCCGCTCGCGGAATGTGCCGCGTGGACGAGCGGGGCGGCCCGGCTGCCTGACTGTCCATCACTCCCTTCAATCCGCATGAGCGGGCGGCCTCTCGTCGCGCGGGGCGCCGGAGGCTAGAGTCCGCGTCATGCCCGACATGCTGGCCATCATCAGCAAGGCGGTGTTCGAGAAGGAGGCCGCCGGCACAAAGCCCGGCGACGTGCTTCCGATGGACCGCTACCGCAGCAACAGCAAGCACCTGGAGTCGCTGGCCTCGGGCGGGCGGCTCTTCCTCTTCACCGTGCGCCCTCCCAACGAGGCGCTGTGGCTCGTCGCGGTGCTCGAAGGGCTCAAGTCCGATGCGGGGGGCTGGCGCTCCCGGCCCAACACCGTCCCCATCACCGACGTCACCTCGCTCATCCCGAAGATTCGCTTCGAGTCCGGCAAGGGCATCCAGGCCGCGAAGGGCGCGCTGGGCATGTCGCTGCAGACGCCTCGCGCGCTGGCGGCGGCGGACGCGGCGCTGCTCCTCCAGACGGCGGGAGGCGAGGACACCGGCGGCGGCCCCACCAACCTCACCTCGCACGAAGCCAGCCCGAAGCTCCCGTGCCTGTGCCGCCGCTGCCTTCCCAAGAGCCCCGAGCGCGCGGAGGCCAGTGGCCTCACCTTCGTGCGCTCGAAGGTGGAGACCGACGGCAAGGCCCTCTACTACTGGCTGCCCGAGGAGCTCGCTCCCAACGCGCGAGCCATCGCCCAGTCCGTGCGCAGCGCGCTGGTGGCGCGGCTCGGCGCCTGACGCGGACGACGCCTGTCCAGGGTGATGCGCGTGGTGCTCGGCACGCCGTAGCCCGTGGCCACGGCACGGCTACGACATCCGTCGCACGAGCATCTCCGGGGCCTCGGTGTCCTCGATGTGGCGCAGGCCCCACTTCGCGATGGCGAGCACCACCGCGCCCAGCTCGGCCCCCTTTCGCGTGAGCTCGTAGGTATAGCGGGGCGGATGTTGCTGGTAGGCCGTTTTGGCAATCACGCCCGCGGCCTCCAACCGCTTGAGGCGGTCGGCCAGGATGTTGGTGGGAATCGCTTCGGACGATTGCTGCAGCTCGCTGTAGGTGCGCTTGCCATCGAGCAGGTCTCGCACGAGCAGCAGCGACCACTTGTCTCCCACCAGGTCGAGCGTACTGGCGACCGGGCAGGACGAGCGGCGTGGACTGGCTTGGGGCTTCTGGCGCGGCTTCATCGAAGTCACCTTCTTTTATGAACACGACTTGCAGGTTGCAAGTCACTGCTCAGGCCGCTAGTGACTTGTAGAATGCAAGTCACATGGGAGGCCGACATGGCCCTGTCAGCGAGTCCTTCTTCCGCCGCTCCGTCTTCGCAAACGCCCGCCGGTCCGAGGGTCCGTCACGCCGTCGCGGCACTCCTGCTGGCGTGGTTCGCCCTGGTCGTGGTGCTGGGGGCGCGCGGAGCCTTCGTGGCGCCGCCCGGGCGTCCTCCGTTGCCCATCCTGCTCGGGTCCACCCTGCCGCTGGCGGTCTTCTTCGTGGCGCTGTGGCGGTGGCGGGCTTTCCGCGCGTTCGTGCTCGGCGCCGACCTGCAGGTGATGACGGCCATCCAGGCGTGGCGCGCCGGCGGGCTGGCCTTCATCGCCCTGTACGCCTTTCACCTGCTACCGGGCGGGTTCGCCTGGCCGGCCGGGCTGGGGGACATCGCTATCGGTCTGACGGCGCCGTGGGTCGCGTCGGCGCTGCGCCAACGTCCCGGCTTCGCTGCCAGCAAGACGTTCGTGGTCTGGCAGGTGCTCGGCGTGCTGGATTTGCTCTCCGCCGTCGGCTCGGGCGTGGCGCACACGCTGCTCGCCACGGGCGCGCCCGGTGAGGTCACCATGGCACCGATGGCGATGCTGCCCATGGTGCTGATTCCGATCTTCTTGGTGCCGTTGTTCCTGATGCTGCATGCCGCGGCGTTGCTCCAGGCGCGGGCAGCGGCCGCTACGGCTACTTCTTCAGCTCGGAGCCGATGAGCTGCCACTCCTGCGCGTAGGCGCCACGGGTGAAGGACTTCAGGTCCTCACCCGTCACCGTGCCGCGCGCGAGCGCCGTGTCGAGCGCGCGCACCACGGCGTTGCGGTGCGGCTGCTCGACGTACGGGTTGCCCTCGCGGAACACCTCGCCGAAGAGGGTCTCCAGCCGGCCGTCCTGCTTCAGGCGCTCGACGATTCGCGCCTGCGACGCGGGCTCGTCCTTGTGCGCGTGCAGCATGGCCGAGGCGAGGCCGCCCTGTGCATCCGGGTCGGGGAACTCGGAGAGCAACTCCAGCTCCGCGTCGGCTCCGGCGGCGGCCGCGAGGTCCTGAGTCGGGGTGCTCGGTGGCGTCACGGTTGGCATGGAGCGCGGCGTGGGCCGGCGCTCCGTCTCGAACTCGCTGCGTCCCTGGAAGGGCTGCACCGCGCGGTGCGTCGGGGTGCCCTTGGTTCCCGCGCTCGGCTGCGCACCCTTCGCGCCGGTGTCCGGCCGCTCCGCTCCGGAGCGCTCCGTGACCGGGCCCTTGGGGGAGGACGAGCGGTTGCCACCATCAATGCGCGACATGGGGGAACTCCAGGGGAGAAATCCCCGGGCGGACAGGGCCTGGGGAATTCCATGTGGGTTATCGGACGCAGCCGGCGCCAGTTGCGTCCTCCCGCAACGGTGGTGCCGCCCGGACTTTCCTGCATCTCCGGACCTCCACCACCCAACATTCGCGAACTGTAATGCTTACCGGCGTTTGGCGGATGACACCGGGAAGAGCCACTGCAACCCCTGCCAGAGGTCGTTCCTCCAGGCGGGGTAGTTGTGGCCGGCATTGTACTCCCGGTACTCCACGCGATGCCCGGAAGACGCGAGCAGCGGCGCCATGCGCTGGTTGCCCTCCAGGAGCACCTCGAAGCGGCCGCAGTCCATCCACACGTCCAGCGGGCGGCGAGGCGCCAGTCGGGCCAAATCAAAGACGACGAAGTCCCTCCCCTCCACCGCGAAGGCTCCGGACTGTGACAGCGCGCGGCCGAAGACCTCCGGTGCCCTCAAGGCCGTGAAGAGCGCCATCAGCCCGCCCAGGGACGAGCCCAGCACCGCGTGCGCGCCGGGCGCGTCCACCAGGTGGAGGTGCTCACGCGCCAGCGGCAGCAGGTGCTTCAACAGCAGGAACACCGTGTACTCGCTGCACGTGTACTCCACGCTGCGTGCCTCGCCGCCGTTGGACACGAAGGCCAGCGCCACCGGGCTCATCAGCCCGCGCGCCACCAGCGACTCCACCAGCTCCGGCAGCTTCACGCGCTTGAGGTAGTCGTCCCCGTCGAACACCACCACCAGCGGCACCGGGAAGGACACGGGCGGTGCGTACAGCGCCACCGCGCGCCTGCCGCCCACCGCCATGTCCTCCACCTCGAGCAGGTGCCGGGTGACGCGGCCTCGCGGCGCGCCGCGCGGGCGCTGGAGGACCTCCGGCGGCCCGCCCTCCGGCATGTGGAAGCAGTGGTTGAAGTCACCGAAGCCGTTGTCGGACACGCGCGGGTTGAAGGCGTCCGGCACCTTGCCGCCTCGCGAGTCGAGCAGCACGTACTCCACATATGCATCGCGCGGCAGCGTCAGCGTGCGCGCCCACAGGCCGGGGGCCACGCGCTCCAGCGGCAGTGGCTCGCCGCGCCAGTCCTGGAAGTCTCCCTGCACCGCCACCGGTCCGCGCCCGCGCCACACGAAGGTCGCGGTGTCTCCGTCGATGACCGGCGTGCCTTCCGCTCGCGCCCGCGCCTCCAGCGTCTTCACGTCCATGCGGCGCACCCTACGCCAGCAACTCCCTCAGCGTCGCCTCCAGCTCGGTGTGCCGGAAGGTGAAGCCCGCCTCCTCGGCTCGCTTCGGCAGCACGCGCTGGCCCTCCAGCGCCACCTTCGCCATCTCGCCCATCGCCGCCTTGAGCATGAAGGCCGGCACGTGCATGACGGACGGCCGCCCCAGCGCGTGGCCCAGCGCGTGCGCGAAGGCCTCGTTGGTGACGGGCGTGGGCGCGGTGGCGTTGACGGGGCCCTCCAGCGTTGGTTGCTCCAGCACGAAGAGGAGCAAGTCCAACGCATCCTCGCGGTGAATCCAGCTCACGTACTGCTTGCCGCTGCCCACCGGGCCGCCCGCGCCCATGCGGAAGGGCGGCAGCATCTTGTGCAGCGCGCCGCCGTCCGGGTGCAGCACTACGCCCATGCGCACCAGCGCGGTGTGAATGCCGGCGTCTCGCGCGCGCAGCGCCTCCGCCTCCCAGCCCCGGCACACCTGCGCGAGGAAGTCCTCCCCGGGCGAGCTCTCCTCTGTCAGCGGCTCCGCCCCACGCGTGCCGCCGTAGTAGCCGATGGCCGACGCCGACACGAAGCGCTTCACCGTGCCCGCGCCCTTCATCGCCTCCACGAGGATGCGCGTGCCCAGCACCCGGCTGTCGTGGATGCGGTGCTTCGCCTCCTTGTTCCATCGCTGTGCCACCGGCTCGCCCGCCAGGTGCACCACCGCCTCCGCCCCCGCCAGCGCGTCCGGCGACAGGGGCGTGTGGGTGTCGTAGTACGAGCCCGTCACCCCCTGGGGCAGCCTGCCCAGGCTCCGTTCAACGTTCCGCGCGAGCACGTGTACCTCGTACCCACGGGCCAGTAGACGTTGAACAAAGCCTGAACCCAGGAACCCCGTCGCCCCGGTGACGGCCACCTTCATGGTTGGGCTCCCGGAGCCGGAGCCGGCGCGGGAGCGGGAGCCGCGGGCGTGGACAGGTCCACCCCGACGAGCTGGCTCAACTGGGTGAAGAACGCCTCCTGCTCCTCCGGCTTCATCCGCCCGGAGTGCCGGAAGACGACGTTCCCCTCCGCGTCCAGCAGCAACACATTGGACGTCTTCTTGGGCAGGCCCCAGGGGGCGTCACCCAGCGTCCCGTCCAGGTCCACGAGGATGGGCACGCCCACCTTCTTCTCCTCGTCCCGCACGTACGAGAGGGCAATCTGCTTCGCGGGGAAGAAGTCGAACTTCTCCAGATTGGCCACCGCCACCACCCACGCGGCGTCCAGCAGGCCCCGCGCCTTGCCCCGCTCGAAGAGGGCTTCCTTCAAGGGCGAGTTGAGTGTCGTCGAGTCCTTGTCCTCGTAGAACAGGATGACCGGCTTCCCGCGCCACCGGGAGAGGCGCACCTCTTTCCCTCCCGACGTTCGTAACGTCGCGTCCACCGGGCCGTACGTAGGGTCGACGCCGTAGGCGCTTCCCGCCATCAGCGACGCCGTCAACGCACCTGCGATCCACGCCTTCATGAGGGCACCCCCGTGTACAAGGCTCATACGAACCTTAGACATACCCTTGACAATCCCTCGACGCAAACGCTACCTCTAGGGGGAAAGGCCACAGGATTTCCGGAGGAACGCCGCATGGCTCTCTCGCTTCGCACCGCTCGGCCCCCTTCCGGCGTGGTTCCCCTGGAGCAGGCCTGGTTGCACCTCGTGCAGACGGAGGTGGAGGCCTCGCTGAAGGCGCTCTTCGAGCTTCCGGACGAGTCCAATCTGGATCCTCGCTGGACAGCCGCCATGGACAGGGCACGCACGTATGCCCTGCGGCCGGCCAAGCGGCTGAGGCCGGCACTGGTCATGGCGGGGCACTCGCTGGCGCGGGCGAGCACGGCGGTGCCCTCGGGCCTGTGGACCTTCGCGGCGGGGCTGGAGCTGCTGCACACCTTCCTCCTCATCCACGACGACGTGGCCGACCAGGCGGAGCTGCGGCGCGGAGGCCCGGCGCTGCACCGCATGCTGTCGCCGGGGCGCACGGGCGAGGACCTCGCCGTCGTCGTGGGAGACCACCTCTTCGCCCGCTCGCTGGAGGCTATGCTCGCCTCCGGCCTGCCCGGCGCGCCGAGGGTGGTGCAGTACTACCTGGGCGTGTGCCGCCACACCGCGGCCGGGCAGTACCTGGACATCGACCTGGGTCGCGCGCCGCTGTCGGAGGTGACGCTCTTCCAGACGCTGCGCGTGGCGTACCTCAAGACGGCGCGCTACGGCTTCTGCGCCCCGCTGGTGTGCGGCGCGATGCTCGGCGGCGCCAGCGTGGAGCTGCTCGAAGGGCTGGAGCGCGTGGGTCGCCAGGTGGGGCTCGCCTACCAGCTGCGTGATGACCTCATCGGCCTCTTTGGCGACTCGAGTGTCGCGGGCAAGGCCGCGGACGGCGACTTCACGCAGGGCAAGCGAACCTTCCCCGTGCTGGCCGCCTACGCGCGCGCCGACGCCTCCGCTCGCGCGGAGCTGGAGTCCCTGTGGGCGCTGCCGATGGAGCAGAAGGACGAGGCCGCGCTCGCCCGCGCCCGCGCGCTGGTGGAGCAGTGGGGTGGCCGTGCCGCCTGCGAGCGCATGGTGGACCGGGCCTCGCGCGCCGCTCGCCGCTCGCTGCAGTCGCTGCCCAACCCCCAGGGCGTGAGGGATTTGCTGGACGCCCTCATCACCCGCCTCGCGCACCGCGCCGCCTGAGGACGCCATGACGAGCGCACGGACCCAGGGCAGACGGGTGGTGGTGGTGGGCGCGGGCGTCGGAGGCCTCGCGGCCGCGGCGCGGCTGGCGCACCAGGGCTTCGACGTCCAGCTCTTCGAGAAGACGGACGGGCCCGGCGGGCGATGCAACCAGCTTCGCGTGGACGGCTTCACATGGGACATCGGTCCCACCATCGTGCTGATGCCGGAGGTGTTCGAGGAGACCTTCCGCGCGCTGGGCCGCCGAATCGAGGACTACCTGACGCTGCTGCGGTGTGAACCGAACTATCGCATCCACTTCAGGGATGGCTCCGACGTCACCTTCACCTCCGAGCTGTGCGCCATGGGACGCGAGCTGGAGCGCGTGGAGCCCGGCAGCTACGAGCGCTATCTCGCCTTCCTGGCCCAGGGCCGCGTCCAGTACCGCACCTCGCTGGATTACCTCGTGGGCCGCAACTACGACGGCATCTCCGACTACTTCTCGCCGAAGGTGCTGGCGCGCATCCTCAAGGTCCGCGCGCACCGGCGCATGTACGCGGACGTCAGCCGCTACTTCCAGGACGAGCGCCTGCGCGCGGCGATGACGTTCCAGACGATGTACCTGGGCGTGTCGCCCTACGCGTCGCCCGCCGTCTACGGCCTCCTGCCCTTCACCGAGCTGGGCGTGGGCATCTGGTTCCCGAAGGGCGGGCTGTATGCCATTCCCCGCGCGCTGGAGCGGCTGGCGCGCGAGGAGGGCGTCCGCATCCATTACGGCACGCCGGTGGAGCGAATCCTCACCGAAGGCGGCCGCACCACGGGCGTGCGCGTGGCCGGCGGCGAGGTGGTGGAGGCGGACGCGGTGCTGTGCAACGCGGACCTGCCCTACGCGTACGAGAAGCTGCTGGACCCGAACGCCACTTCGCTCAAGCGCAAGGAGTCGCTGCGCTACACGTCCAGCGGCTACATGCTGTACCTGGGCCTCAAGCGGAAGTACCCGGAGCTCCAGCACCACAACGTGGTGTTCGGCCGGGACTACAAGGGCTCCTTCGACGACATCTTCGAGCGCTTCCGTGTGCCGGAGGACCCCAGCTTCTACGTGAATGCGCCCACGCGCACGGACGCGTCGCTCGCGCCGGAAGGCAAGGACGCGCTCTACGTGCTCGTGCCGGTGCCGCACCAGAACCCGGGCGTGGACTGGAAGGAAGAGGGCCCGAAGGTGCGCGCGAAGGTGTTCGCGCGGATGGCGGAGCTGGGCTTCCCCCGGCTGGAGTCGGACATCGAGGTGGAGCGCGTCTTCACTCCGGACGACTGGGCGTCCACCTTCAACCTCGCGCGCGGCAGCGCCTTCGGGCTGGCGCAGAACTTCACGCAGATTGGCCCGTTCCGTCCGCGCAACCAGGACGCGCGGGTGAAGAACCTCTTCTTCGTGGGCGCGTCCACGCAGCCGGGCACGGGCCTGCCCACGGTGCTCATCTCCGCGCGCCTCGTCACCGAGCGGCTGCTCACGTGGGCCCGTGAGGCGGGCGTCTCGCTGGCTCCGCGCGAGCAGGCACCGCGCTCGCTGGAGGAGGTGGCGGCATGAACTCGCACGACCAGATGGACCTGGTGGCGGATGGCTACCGTCGGGCGAAGGAAGTGACGCGCCATCACGCGAAGAGCTTCTTCTTCGCCTCGTACCTGCTCTTCGGCCAGCGGCGGAAGGCGGCCTTCGCGCTCTATGCGTTCTGCCGGCGGCTGGACGACCTGGTGGACGGGGACGGGGAGAACGTCGTGCCACTGGACCTGCCGGTGCGGCTGGCGAAGGCGCGGCAGATGGTGGCGGAGGTGTACCTGCCCATGCAGGAGCTGGCGTCGCCGGAGCTGGGCTCGCCGGCCGAGCGGCTGATGTCCGCCGAGGCGCAGTCCCCATGGCACCCGGGCGAGTTCGCCGCGCTGAAGCACACGGTGCGTCACTACCGGATTCCGGAGCAGCCATTCCAGGACCTCATCTCCGGCATGGAGATGGACCTGACGAAGAGCCGCTACCGCACGTGGGAGGAGCTGGACCTCTACTGCTACCGCGTGGCCGGCGTGGTGGGGCTGATGCTGACGCCGGTGCTGGGCTGCAGCGACGCGAAGGCCGCGGAGCCGGCGGCGGACCTGGGCAAGGCGATGCAGCTCACCAACATCCTCCGCGACGTGCGGGAGGATTGGGAGCGGGGCAGGGTGTACCTGCCTTCCGAGGAGCTGTCCGCCTTCGGGCTGGGCGAGGACGACCTGCGGCGCGGGAAGGTGGATGCCAGGTGGAGGGACTTCATGCGCTTCCAGGTGGAGCGCGCGCGCGTGTACTACGCGCGGGCCGCGGCGGGAGTGCACTCCCTCACCGGCTTCGGCAGCCAGTCGATGGTGCGGCTGATGGGCGCCATCTATGGCGACATCCTGCGGGACATCGAGGCGCGCGACTACGACGTGTTCAGCGCGCGGGCCCACGTGACGACGAAGCGCAAGCTGGCGCTGGCCACGGCGGCCTTCATGCGCCCCAGCGCGGCGCTGCCCGTGCCTCGGGGGAACACGGGCGTGCCGCTGCTGCCCACGGGGACGGGAGGGTGAGGGCGCGATGAGCGACGACCGCGTGAAGATGTTGCAGATGAAGCGCACCTCGCGCCTGTCGGGCTTCTACCGGCAGTCTCCGGAGCGGCGGCGGGCGCGGCTGGTGGAGGCGCGCTGGGTGACTCCCGAGGAGGCGGAGTCGCTGTCGGGGCTCGCCGGCTTCGACGAGGCGTGCGCGGATGCCATGGTGGAGAACGTCATCGGCATCCAGGGGCTGCCGCTCGGTGTGGCGCTCAACTTCGTGGTGGACGGGCGGGAGCGGCTCGTCCCCATGGCGGTGGAGGAGCCCTCCATCATCGCCGCCGCGTCGTACGCCGCGCGCCTGTGCGCGGAGGGCGGCGGCTTCACGGTGGAGGCGGACCCGCCCATCACCACCGCGCAGGTGGAGTTGCTGGACGTGCCCTCGCTGGAGGACGCGCGCGCGGCGCTGCATGCACACGCGGCGCTCCTGCTCGCGGAGGCTGACGCGCTCATCCCCGCCATGTGCGAGCGCGGCGGTGGCACGCGTGAGCTGGAGGTGCGGGTGCTGGATGCCACCACGCTGGTGGTGCACCTGCACATCGACACGCGGGATGCGATGGGCGCCAACTGCGTCAACTCGGTGGCGGAGGGCATGGCGCCTCGGCTGGCGGAGCTGGCGCGTGCCCGGCCGGGGCTGAAGATTCTCACCAACCTCGCGGACCGCCGGAAGGTGCACGTGCGAGCGCGGGTGCCCGCGTCGGCGCTGGTGTCCGAGGGCTTCACGGATGGGCTCGCTGTGCGCGACGGCATCCTCGCGGCGCATCGCTTCGCGGAGCTGGACCCGTACCGGGCCGTCACCCACAACAAGGGCGTGATGAACGGCGTGGACGCCGTGCTGGTGGCGTGCGGCAACGACTGGCGCGCGGTGGAGGCGGGCGCGCATGCGTGGGCGGCGCGCTCGGGTACGTACCGGCCGCTCACGTCGTGGCGCGCGGGCGAGGACGGTGTGTTGGAGGGCGAATTGCTCATGCCCCTGGCCACGTCCACCGCGGGTGGCGCGGCGCGCACGCATCCGGGTGTACAGCGGGCGCTGAAGCTGGCGCGGGTGTCCGGTGCGCTGGATTTGGCGGCGCTCGCCGGAGCAGCGGGGCTGGCCACCAACCTCGCGGCGCTCAAGGCGCTGTCCACGGACGGAATCCAGAAGGGCCACATGGCGCTGCACGCGCGGCGTGTGGCGGCGGAGGCGGGGGCGCAGGGCGAGCTCATCGAAATCGTCGCGGAGCGCCTGTCGCGCGAGCGCGTCTACCGGCCGGAGCGTGCGAGGGAAATCCTCGCGGCGGAAGTCGCCCGGCGGAAGGGAGCCCGGGGATGAAACGCACCCGCGTCGCGGTGGTGGGTGGTGGCATCGGCGGCCTCACGGCGGCCGGGCTGCTGGCGAAGGAAGGGCATGAGGTGACGCTCTTCGAGGGAAGCGACTCGCTGGGCGGCAAGGCCCGCGCCGTCACCGTGGACGGCGTCACCCTGGACACAGGCCCCACGCTGCTGACGCTGCCGGACCTGGTGCGCGGCACCTTCGACAAGCTGGACGCGCGGGACTTGATGCCTCTGCTCACGGAGCTGGAGCCGCAGTGCACGTACCGCTTCTCGGATGGGTGCGGCTTCACCGCGTACAAGGATTTGGAGCGCATGGCGGAGAGCGCCGGTGAGCTGCGGCCTGGCGAGCGGCGCGGTGTGCTCGGCTTCTACGAGGAGGCCGCGGCCATCTGGCGCGCCGCGGGCGAGCCGTACCTGGAAGCGCCCTTCGAGGGCATGGCCGGCTTCATGACGCGCGTGGCGAAGCGCGGCGTGGGCGCCGTCATGGCGGGGATGAAGCTCAGCACCCTGCATGACCTGGCGAGGAAGCACTTCCAGACGGACCACATGCGGCAGTACGCGGGCCGCTTCGCCACCTACGCGGGCGCATCTCCGTACCAGGCGAGCGCGGCCTTCGCGCTGATTCCGCACATCGAGCATGCCTACGGCGTGCACCACGCACGCGGCGGCGTGGGCTCGCTGGTGGAGGCGCTGGGGCAGGCGGTGCGGCGGCTGGGCGTGACGGTGCACCTGAAGACGCGCGCCCGCTTCGAGCGCACGGCGGGCGGCTATCGCGTGGGGCCCCGGGACGACGCGGAGCCGTATGGCAGCGTGGTGGTGAACGCGGACCCGCTGGAGACGCTGCACCGGGCGGACGAGCCGCTCGCGCTGTCGGGCTTCGTGTTGCTGCTGGAGGTGGATGGGCGTCCGCACCTGCCGCACCACACGGTGCTCTTCGGCGGGGACTACCTGCGGGAGTTCGAGGAGCTGTTCGGCGGACGGCTCGCGTCGGACCCGACGGTGTACTTCTGCAACCCGTCGGCGTCGGACTCCACCATGGCGCCGCAGGGGCGCACGGGGCTGTTCGTCATGGTGAACGCGCCGGCGCTGCCCGTGGGTGAGGCGGAGGCGGAGCGCGCCGCCCAGGCGTGGGAGCTGGGTGCCGAGCGGGTGAAGGCGCAGATGTTCGAGAAGCTGTACCAGCACTTCCCGGAGCTGCGCGGGCGCACGCGTGTGATTGGCCAGCGAACGCCGGTGGACCTGGCGGCGCAGGGGGCTCCGGGGGGCTCCATCTACGGGTTCCTGCCGCACGGGAAGTTCGGTCCGTTCCGCCGGCCGCGCATCCGTGGCTGCACGCCGGGCCTGTTCTTCGCGGGCGGAGGCACGCACCCGGGCGGCGGTGTGCCGCTGGTGATGCTGTCCGGTCGCTTCGCTGCGGAGCTGGCGTCGCAGCACCTGCGGAGGGGCGCATGAGGCCGCTGGGTGACCTGCCCGCGCTGCCCGATGCGGCGGGCGCATATCGCTGGTTCTACGCGGACGTCACCGCGGGGCCGTTCAGCGCGGTGTGCATCTTCATGCTCGGCTCGCTGTTCTCTCCGCGCTACTCGGTGGCGGCACGTCGAGGCGGCCGGCCCATCGAGCACAGCGCGGTGAACTTCGTGCTGTACCACGAGGGCGTGCGCCGGCTCTGGGTGCTGAGCGAGTACCCAAGGGCCGAGGTGGTGTCTCCGGGGCAGCTCCGCATCGGCCGGTCCACGCTGACGTACTCGGGCAGCGGCACGGTGCGCATGGACGTGGAGGACTGGACGGCGCCGTGGGGCCGGCCGGTGCGCGCGAGCCTCACGCTGGAGCCGATGACGCCGGTGGGCGAGGTGGTGCGGTTGATGCCCGAGTTGCCGCACTACTGGCAGGCACTGGCGCCGCGAGCGAAGGCCCGGCTGGAGGTGCCGTCGCTGGGCGTGGAGGCGGACGGGCTGGGCTACCACGACACGAACCATGGCGATGAGTTGCTGGGCGCGCGGTTGTCAGGTTGGCACTGGGCGCGCACGCACCGCGAGGACGCGACGGTGGTGGACTACCACCTGCCGGACGGAGTGCCGCCGCTGCGCGTGGTGGCGGAAGCACACGGTGTGCGGTGCGAGCGGGGCGCGGTGCAGGAGACGCATTGCACGAGCATGACCGGCTGGGGCCTGCGGGTGCCGCCACGGCTGCACGCGGGCAACGAGGTGGTGGGCGAGGCGCGACTGCTGGAGTCGTCGCCCTTCTACGCGCGACTGGAGGCGCGCAAGGGGCAATTCGATTCCATGGGCGAGGTGGCGGACTTCCGCCGCTTCCACTCGCCCTTCATCCGCTGGATGGCGCACTTCCGTACGCGCGTGGGACGGGCGGCATGAGCGCGCTCGTCATCATGTCCCTGGCTTGGACCGTCATGGCCACGGGCTTCAGTGGCGTGGCCCTCGCGAGACTGCTGCGCGCGCGGCGTTCCGCCCCGACGGGGAGCGCCAATGTCCCCGTGCTGCTGCTGCGCCCCGTGGACGCACCCACTCCGCGCGAGCTGGAGAACCTCGCGGCACCCATCGACTACGCGGGGCCGCTGGAGCAGGTCGTGGTGTCTCCGTACCGTCCGCGCCTTGCTCCGGGCGTGCGCTGGCTCCCGAGTGACCCGCTCACGCCGAACCGCAAGGTGGGCCACCTGCTCTACGCCCTGGATGTGCTCCAGACGCAGGGGCGCGTGGTGCTCGCGGTGGACGCGGATGTCGCGGTGACGGGTGCGCTGGTGGAAGGGCTCGCGGCTCCCATTGCCTCGGGGTCAGCGCTGAGCACCGCGGCGCCCACTCCCGTGGCCCCGGAGGACGGTGCGAGCCGTGCCATGGCCGGACTGCTGCGCTACACGCACCACAGCTTCCGCGCGCTCGATGTGATGAGCGCGGGCGCCAAGGCCGTGTGCGGCAAGGCACTCGGCTTGTCACCCGTGGCCATGGAAGCGCTGAAGGAGCTCGCGGACCACATCGGCGAGGACCTCGAGCTGTCGAAGCGGTTGCACGCACGCGGCCTGGACGTGGCGCTGAGCCCGGCTCCGGCGGTGGTGCCGCTGGGCACCGTGTCCTCCTGGGGCACACCGCTCGCGCGCTTCACGCGGTGGATGCAGGTGCTCGCGAGCCACCGCCCCTCGCTGTATCCCACGGTGCCGCTGCTCTTCACGCCCACGCTGCCGCTGGTGCTGCTGGCCGCGGTACTCGGTGCTCCCGTGCTCGCGGGCGCGGTGGCCGTGCTCGTCACCGTGCGCACGCTGCTGTCCCTGCGCCTGGCCGCATTGAGCGCCCCGGTCGGCACCACCGACACGGGCCTGCCGCACGCACTGACGGACTGGCTGCTGGGAGAGGGCCTGTTGCTCGCGGCCTTCCTGTGCTCGTTGTGGCAGCAGGGCACGGTGACCTGGAGGGGCCGCACCTATGCGCTCCAACCCGGAGGCCGCATGGTCCGCGTGTGGCCCGAGCTGAGTGGAGGACCGGGATGACCTACGCGCGCTTCCTCGGCATCTTCGTGGTGCTGCCCATCCTCTTCCTCGTGTGGCGCTACCGGCGCACCTTCTCTGCGCGGAGTCTCGCGCCCATGGGGCTGCTCCTCATCGTCGTCTACGTGGCGACGTCGCCCTGGGACAACGTGGCGGTGAAGTGGGGCCTCTGGGGCTTCGACCCGGAGCGCATCTGGGGCATCAAGCTCGGCTACCTGCCGCTGGAGGAGTACCTCTTCTTCGGCCTCCAGACGCTGCTCGTGGGGCTGTGGGCCCGCGCTCGCCTGACTCGGGTGCTCCAGCAGGAGCCCGCGTCCCGCCAACCCGAGCCGCGCGGCGAGGCCCGCTCGGGCGGACGGGAGCTCACGACCCGGGAGGTGGCGCCATGATGGAGACGAAGTGGGCCTACCTCATCCACCTGCTCGCGTGGACGCTGCCGCTCATCTTCTTCCAGCTCCTCGCGCTGGTGCGCCACTACAAGGAACGCTCGGGCGCGGTGCTCAAGGCGGTGCTGCCTCCGGCGTTCGTCGTGGGCGTGTACCTCTCCGTGGCGGACCACCTCGCCATCTCCACCGGCATCTGGAACTTCGGCGAGGGCCGGCACCTGGGCGTGTACCTGGGCCTCGTGCCGCTGGAGGAGGTGCTCTTCTTCCTGCTCACCAGCATCCTCGTGTCGCTGGGGCTGGCCCTGTTCACCGCGCTGGTGTCCAGGGCCCGGGAGGCGCGGGCGTCGTGATTCGCGCGCGGAAAGGCGGACCCTTCGGCTGGGTCCTGGACCAGTACATCCACCGGAAGTTCCGCTCGATGTTCCGGGGCCTCTGGGTGCGCGGCACGCTGCCCGCGGGTGACGAGGGCCGGCTCGTGTACCTGAACCACTGCAACTGGTGGGACGGCTTCATGCTGCACCAGCTCAGCCGCGCTGCGAGCTGGGATGGCTACTGCCTCATGGAGGAGGAGAACCTGCGGCGCTACCGCTTCCTCGCGCGCATCGGCGCCTTCAGCATCCGCCGCAAGGATGCGATGTCGTCGGTGGAGTCCCTGCGCTATGCGAAGGAATTGCTCCGCCGGCCGCGCGCCGCGCTGTATGTCTTTCCCGAGGGCGAGCACCGTCCCTTCGGCGTGTTCCCCCTGAAGCTGGAGCGGGGCGTGGAGTTGCTGGCGAAGGTGTCGAAGGTGGAGTGCGTGCCCGTCGGCGTGCGCTACGCCTTCTTCGAGCACGAGCGTCCGGACGTACTGCTGGAGGTCGGCGCACCGCACCCGCCGGGGCCGTTGTCCCTCTTCCAGGAGAGGCTGGAGGAGGTGGTGAGGCGCGTGGCGTCGGCGTCGTCGCTGGACGGCTTCACGCGCAAGGTGGCCGGAGCGCGTGGCGTGGCGGAGCGCTGGGACACGGTGCGGGGGATGGCGCCATGACGTTGCGCATCCGCACCATCGCCCGCCTGACGGGCATCCGCGAGGCCACGCTGCGCGCGTGGGAGCGGCGCTACGGCTTCCCGCGTCCGCACCGCACCGAGGGCAACAACTACCGCATCTACACGCGCGACGAGGTGGAGGCCATCCGCCGTGTCGCACGCCTCATCCAGCAGGATGGCCTGTCGGTGAGCGAGGCCATTGCCCAGGTGCGCGCCACGCCGCTCCAGGCCCTGCCCCAGCCGGAGCGCCTCAGCGAGCGCTTCTGGTCCGCCGTCATGGTGCTGGACGGGGAGGAGGTGACGCGCGTGCTGGACGAGGCGCAGGCCGCCATGGACGTGGGGGCCTACTGCGACACCTTCCTCATGCCGCTGCTGCGGGAGATGGGCGTGCGGCTGGACATCGCCCGCGAGCACCTGGCGTCCGCCTTCATCCGCCACCGGCTGCGGCAGGTGCTGGACTCGGTGGAGACGGTGGAGGACGGGCCGCGCGCGCTGCTCGCGTGTCCGGCGAGGGACCACCACGAGGGCGGCCTCCTGGCGCTGGGGGTGCACCTCAAGCGCAAGGGCTGGCGGGTGACGCTGCTGGGCGCGGACACGCCGGCCGAGGCGCTGCACAGCGCGTGCACGCAGGTGCGGCCGGACATCGTCGCGCTGTCCTTCGTGCGGCGCCGCGAGCCGGACGAGTTCCTGGAGGTGCTGGGGGACGCACTGCGGGCCTGCGCGCCCTTTCCCGTCGTGGTAGGAGGGGCGGGCGCTCGCGAGCACCTGAAGACGCTCTTCACGCTCGGCGCGCAGTACGCGGAGTCCTCGGAAGAGCTCGTCGCCATCTGGAACCAGGTGCGCAACGCGCAGAATCGTCCCTGACCTTCACCCGCCACATGGCCGAGCGCACCTACCGAATCCACATCGCCGCCGAGCTCGCTGGAGTGCGTGTGGAGCTCATCCGAGCCTGGGAGCGCCGCTATGGGGTGCTCAGCCCGCAGCGCACGCCATCCGGCTACCGCGTCTACACGGACCGGGACGTGGCGCTGCTCAAGCGGCTGAAGAAGCTGACCGACGAGGGCGTGGCCATCAGCGAGGCGGCGAAGCTGCTCCCTCAGTTGCGCGCGGAAGTCGGGGCCGAGGCGGCCGCCTTCACGGGCACCGGCCACGGCGCCAGCCTGGATGCGTGGCTGGAGGCGGCGCTGGCGGCGGCGAACGCGTATGACCAGACGCGGGTGTCGGCGGTGGTGGACGAGGTGCTCGCGGCGCTGTCGCCGCTGCGGGCCTTCGACGACGTGCTGGCGCCGTTGCAGCGCGAGGTGGGCGAGCGCTGGCACGCGGGGCGGCTCACGGTGGCGCAGGAGCACCTGGTGACGCAGGTGGTGCGGGCGCGGCTGGTGGGCCTGCTGCACGCGGCGCCGAACAGCGGGCGGAAGCACGCGGTGCTGGCGTGCTTCCCGGACGAGGAGCACGAGCTGGGGCTGTTGGGCGTGGCGCTGCGGCTGCGGCACTCGGGCGTGCGGGTGACGCTGCTGGGGCAGCGCATGCCGGCGGTGGACCTGGGGCGCGCGGTGGCGGAGATGCGGCCGGACTTCGTGGGCCTGTCGGCGGTGAATGACAAGGGCGCGGAGGTCTTCGGAGACACGCTGTCGCGCGTGGTGGAGGCGCTGCCCGGGAAGGTGCCCGTCTGGGTGGGCGGCCCCGCGGCGCAGGCGCACCCCGAAGTGTGCGCCCGCCTGGGCGTGCGTCTGTTCTCCGAAGAGGAGGACTGGCCGAGGTTGGTGGAGTAGGGCGTCCTCCTCGCGAGCTACTTCGCGGGGCTCACCGGGGCATTGCTGACGGCGGGGGCGTTGGCCAGCAGCGCCGGGGGCGAGGCGCTCAGCGCGCCGACATAGAGCCTGCCCTGGAAGCCCTCCTGGTGCGGCTCGGCGTAGAGCTGAACGCCTGCCGGGACGGTGGACGCCTGCCGCGCCTGCTTCGTGGGGCTGATGGCGAAGACGTTGCACTCCACCGCGTCCCAGACGTTGTAGCGGCAGGAGAACTGCGAGCCACGCGTGAAGCCCACGTCCAGCGCCTTCACGGAAGGCAGCGCCTTCGCCAGCCGCATGCCGAGCGGCTCGTAGCCGCTGTCCCAGTCCACGCTCGCGGTGCGCACGTGCGTGCCGCCGGCCAGCACCAGCATCCACGCGTCCGCGTTCTTCTGCCGGTAGTCGAGGAGCGTCTTCGCCATCTGCGCCTCGCGCTCGTTGCCCTTGCCCTTGTCGACGTCGAAGGCGACGAGGGACACGGCCTTGCCGGAGGCGCGCAGGCGGCGGGCCTGCTCGACGAGCCAGAGCATGGCGCGGCTGCTGCGCCCGTCCTGGTGCACGCGGCGCCAGAACGAGCTGCCCTGCAGCAGCTCCTGCGCATCCTGCGACGAGCCGGCGCTGGCCAGGTACGTGTCCAGCAGCGGCTGCTCGGCGGTGGGCATGGACAGGGCGAGCGTCACCGGCAGGTCCTTGGACACGGCCTCGCACAGCATGCGCAGCGCGGCGGAGGGCAGCTCCCTGGTGCCCAGCGGGTCGGCCAGCAGCAGAGTTCCACCCTTCACCATCAGCGGCGCGGCGCCCTCCACCGGCGTGCCGCACTCGGCCTGGGGCTGCGGCTGCGTCTCGCTGGCCTCCACCCACCCTTCGAGCACCACGGAGCGCGCGGGCACGGAGGTGTTGCCGCCCACCAGCTCCAGCGAGGGCACCATCTCCAGGCGCTCCAGCAGGATGTGCTCGATGCCCACGTCCCGGTTGCCGCGCACGAGCTGGAAGCCTTCGATGCTCGGCGCCTCGGGGAAGGGGTTGGCGTTGTAGTCGTGCATCCTCGCTTGCGCGCCGGGCGACGACTTGATGGTGTGGTTGGCGTCGAAGGGGTGGTCGGGGTCCCCGACGGCGCTGACCGTCTCGTTCGACGGGCCCATGGCCTGGTGCGGAATCTCCAGCACCTTGGTGGTCTCTTCGTAGCGGAGCCGGAAGATGCGGACGAGCGACTGCCGGGGGCCCACCTTCTCGCCCTTGATGTAGTAGCGCTCATAGGAACGCGAGCCCAGGGTGCTCTTCCCCGGCTCCTGCGCCGAGGTGAACATCTCCAGCCCGCCCTCCTTCTCGAGGACGTCGTAGCGCTGCTCCTCGAGGATGCGACGGGTCATCATCATCGCGTCCTCGACGGGGACCAGGTACACCGTCTCTTCCTTCGGCTTCTCGTACTCCCCCGTCTCGTCGTCTCGGACAGCCCCCAGCGGCCGGGTCAGGGTGGCACAGCCCGCGCAAACCAGTCCCATTCCCAGCAGCATCCCGTACCGACGCATCGCGTCCTCCTTGGCCGCCGGACGTAAAGTCCGCCACAGCCGGTGCCGCGTTCCCGAACCAGCAACGTCGGGAAGTTTCCGCCATATCGGAACGGTGGGCTGGAGGACCACGGCAGCCGGTGCCGCGTTGTCGAATCCGCGGCGCTGGAGCGCGTGCGCCGTACCAGAACGGTCGTCCGGAGGACCACCGCATGGCGCGAGGCATCGCGCTGCTGACGGCGGAGAGGGAGTCCGCTTGCAGGGCTGGAGGTGAGACGGGGCAACGCCCGGAGGATGGATGCTCGGCGTATCGACGCGGGCGCGCCGGGCCCTACTGCGCGGGGCTCACGGGGGCGCTGCTCACGGTGGGGGCGTTGGCCAGCAGCGCCGGGGGCGAGGCGCTCAACGCGCCCACGTAGAGCCGGCCCTGGAAGCCCTCCTGGTGCGGCTCGGCGTAGAGCTGCACGCCAGCCGGGACGGTGGACGCCTGCCGCGCCTGCTTCGTGGGGCTGATGGCGAAGACGTTGCACTCCACCGCGTCCCAGACGTTGTAGCGGCAGGAGAACTGCGAGCCACGCGTGAAGCCCACGTCCAGCGCCTTCACCGAGGGCAGCGCCTTCGCCAGCCGCATGCCGAGCGGCTCGTAGCCGCTGTCCCAGTCCACGCTCGCGGTGCGCACGTGCGTGCCGCCGGCCAGCACCAGCATCCACGCGTCCGCGTTCTTCTGCCGGTAGTCGAGCAGGTTCTTCGCCATCTGCGCCTCGCGCTCGTTGCCCTTGCCCTTGTCGACGTCGAAGGCGACGAGGGACACGGCCTTGCCGGAGGCGCGCAGGCGGCGGGCCTGCTCGACGAGCCAGAGCATGGCGCGGCTGCTGCGCCCGTCCTGGTGCACGCGGCGCCAGAACGAGCTGCCCTGCAGCAGCTCCTGCGCATCCTGTGACGAGCCGGCGCTGGCCAGGTACGTGTCCAGCAGCGGCTGCTCGGCGGTGGGCATGGACAGGGCGAGCGCCACCGGCAGGTCCCTGGACGCGGCCTCGCAGAGCATGCGCAGGGCGGCGGAGGGCAGCTCCTTGGTGCCCAGCGGGTCCGCCAGCAGCAGCGTCTGCCCCTTGACCATCAGTGGTGCCGCGCCGTCTACCGGCGTGCCGCACTCTGCTTGCTGCGCCTGGGCCGCCTCGCCGGCCTCCGCCCAGCCTTCGAGCACCACGGAGCGCGCGGGCACGGAGGTGTTGCCGCCCACCAGCTCCAGCGAGGGCACCATCTCCATCCGCTCCAGCAGGACGTGCTCGATGCCCACGTCTCGATTGCCGCGCACGAGCTGGAAGCCCTCGATGCTCGGCGCCTCGGGGAAGGGGTTGGCGTTGTATTCGTGCATGCTGGCCTGGGAGCCGGGCGCCGTCTTGATGACGTGGTTGGCGTCGAACGGGTGGTTGTCCTCGAAGACGCTCCGGTTCTCCCTCGTGGGACCCAAGGCCTGTTTCGGAATCTCCAGCACCTTGGTGGTCTCGTCGTAGCGGAGCCGGAAGACGCGGACGAGCGACTGCCGGGGGCCGACCTTCTCGCCCTTGATGTAGTAGCGCTCGTAGGAGCGCGTGCCGACCGGGTTGTTCCCCGGCTCCTGGGCCGACGTGAACATCTCCAGCCCGCCCTCCTTCTCGAGGACGTCGTAGCGCTGCTCCTCGAGGATGCGACGGGTCATCATCATCGCGTCCTCGACGGGGACCAGGTACACCGTCTCTTCCTTCGGCGTCTCGTACTCCCCCGTCTCGTCATTGCGGACGGCCCCCAGCGGCCGGGTCAGGGTGGCACAGCCCGCGCAAACCAGCCCCATTCCCAGCAGCATCCCGTACCGACGCATCGCGTTCTCCTTGGTCACCGGACGCAAAGTCTGCCACAGCCGGTGCCCCGTGCCCGAATCCGCAACGCCGAAGAGGGGCCGCCATATCGGGACGGTGTTTCGAGCACCGAGGCCGAGCCGTGGGGCATGGCCGCGCAGGTCAATCACAACCCCAGCGGCATCCCGTGCGGACGACGCATTCGATTCCTTCCCCTGGCCGGTGGGCTTCGTCGCTCGAGGCAACGCGTGGCTGCCAGGGCATATCGAGCCGGCCGCCCCGCGGTTTGGTGCGGAGGGCAGGCCTGTAGTGAAGTCCCGAGCGTGTCTCCTCCCGCCACCGCCACCGCCTCGCAAGAACGTCCCGTCGGGCCGCTCCAGCTCCTCGCGCTCGGAGTCAACGGCATCGTCGGCGTCGGCATCTTCTTCGCCCCGGCCGAGGTCGCCGCGCAGGCGCCCGGTGCCAGCGCCATCCTCGCCTTCGCCCTCACGGGACTGGCGCTGGTGCCGGTGGCCTTCGCCTTCGCGGTGCTGGGCCGCCGCTTCGACGCGGACGGCGGGCCGGTGCTCTTCGCGAGGACGGCCTTCGGCGAGCGCGCCTCCTTCCTCGTCGGCTGGGTGGCCTATGTCAGCGCCTTCCTGAGCACCTCCGCCGTGGTGGCCGGACTGTCGCAGGCACTGGCGCCCTCGCTGGGCCTCGCGGGGCCGCTGGGGCAGCGCGCGCTGGCCTCCGTCCTCGCCACGGTGCTCGCGGGCGTGGTGGCCTCGGGCATCCGCGTCTCCGCGCGCGCGTGGACGGCGCTCACCGTGCTGAAGCTGCTGCCGCTGGCCGCGCTGCTCATCGCCTTCGCCGCGCTGCCGGGCCCACCAGCTCCCGTGCCGGTGTCCATGGGCGCCACGGACACCGCGTGGCTGCGCGCGGGGCTCACGGTGATGTTCGCGTACCAGGGGTTCGAAATCGTCCCGGTGATTGCCGGGCAGGTGCGCTCGTCGTCGCGCAGCGTGCCGCTGGCCACGGTGGGCTCGCTGCTGGTGGCGGTGCTCCTCTACGTGGGGCTCGTCTGGGCGTGCGTCGCGGCGCTGCCGGCGCTGGCCTCGTCACCGGCGCCGCTGGCCGCGTCGGCGGGCGTGTGGGGCGGGGCGACGCTGGAGAAGTGGGTGGCGGCGGGCACCAGCATCTCCGCGCTCGGCATCTGCCTGGGGATGATGGTGACGACGCCGCGCTACCTGTCGGCGCTGGCGTCCGGCGAGCGCACGCTGTTCGGCCTGGACGGCATGTCCCCGGCGGGCGTGCCCATGCGAGCGCTGGCCGTCACCTGGGGGCTGGTGCTGCTCTTCGTCAACCTGGGCAACCTGTCGGAGCTCTTCGCGCTCTCCAGCATCGCGGTGCTGATGCAGTACGGCGTCACCGCCGCCGCGCTGGCCATGCTCGCCTTCCGAAGGGAGCGCGGCCTCACGCCGCTGCACGCCGTGCTGGCGGTGCCCACGCTGGTGCTGGGGTTGACGCTGGTTGCGTACGGGGCCACCAAAAACGAAGCCGCCACCACCGCGTTGACGGTGATGGCGGGCCTGGTGCTGTTGCGGCTCGCGAAGCCCCGAGCAGGTGCCGGGGCTCCAGCGGCGCCGGGAGCCTGATTAGAACTGGCTCCAGAGGTACTGGTTGGTGACCTCGTGGTGGAACATGATTTCGGCCTCCTTCACGCGGGTGCCGAGCTGCTTCGGGCAGCGCTCCGCGGAGGCCGTCTTCAGCTCCGCGAACTTGCCCTGCACGTTCTCACCCAGGATGCCGGTGATGAACTGGCTGCCCTTGAAGAGGCGGACGGCGTCGAAGATGTTGTCCGGCAGGAAGCGGGTGCGGCTGCGCTTCGTCTCCGCGTCCTCCTGCGGCTGCGGGCCCTCCAGGCCGGTGCGCAGCAGCGTGTAGAGCACGAGGTACGGGTTGGCGTCCGGAGCCACCGAGCGGCACTCGACGCGCGCGCTGCGCTCGTTGCCGTAGGGGATGCGGACCATGGCGCCGCGGTTGTTGGCGCTGGCCTTGATCTGGTTCGGCGCCTCGTAGTGCGGATCCAGCCGGCGGTACGCGTTGACGCTGGAGTTGAGCACCAGGCAGATGTCGTTCGCGTTGGTGAGGAGCCGGTCGATGAAGTCCCAGCCCATCTGGCTGAGGCCGTCCTGGCCGCTCTTCTCGTAGAAGAGATTCTTCCCGCCCTTGGACAGCGACATGTTCATGTGCATGCCGTTGCCGTTGACGCCCGTCACCGGCTTCGGGAGGAAGCTGGCGGTGGTGTCCATCTGCGCGGCCACCTGGCGGCACAGCAGCTTGTAGAGCTGAATCTGGTCCGCGGAGATGAGCGCCTCGCTGTACGAGAAGTTCATCTCGAACTGGCTGGGGGCCACCTCGGGGTGGTCCTTCTCGTTCTGGAAGCCCATGGCGCGCTGCGCCTCGGCGGCCTTGTCGATGAAGGAGCGCAGCGGGTCGCCCGGCAGCGAGTGGTAGTAGCCGCCGGTGGAGAGGAACTCGAACTTGCCCGTCTCGTGGTAGTGGCGCTCGGCGTCACGGCCCTTGAAGAGGAAGCCCTCCACTTCCGGCGCCGCGTGGAACACCGTGCCGTCCTTCTGGTACATGGCCTCGGTGACGCGCTTGAGCTGGCCGCGCATGTCGGCGTGGTACGGCGTGCCGTCGCGCTCCAGCACCTCGCTGAACACCAGCACCTTGCCGGGGCCGAAGATGTCCGAGGGCAGCCAGTAGAACGAGCCCCAGTCCACGTTCAGGCGCAGGTCGCTCTCCGCCTGCTGCGAGAAGCCGCGGATGGACGAGCCGTCGAACGTGAGGTTGTCCGCGCTCTTGAGGAGGAACTTCTTGTCGTAGTCCAGCATGTGCAGCCGACCCTCGAGGTCGGTGAAGCACACGGTGACGGCCTTCAGGTTGCGCTCGTCGGTGAGGTACTTGATGCGCTCCTCACGGACCTTGTCCGCCGACTCGTGCTTGAGGCGCTGCTCCTTCACGCGGAGGTTGCGCTCCTCCAGCTCGTCGTAGGGAATCTCCAGGAACGTCCGCAGGCCCTTCGTCTCCATGTCCGTGCCTCCCAGGCCGGTTCCACGCCGTGATCCGGCGGGTCAAATCCGTGGGCCCAGGTATTTACATTTGGGGAGACGAAATCAAGCCTAAAGTTCCTGACGGGAAGGCTTAAAAACTGGGCTCACAAAAGATGAAGCTCGCTGGAAGACAGACCTACACCTCCGGCGGGCGCTTGGAGTGATGCGTCATGGACAGACGGCGGGGTTCACGGCCTGTATGCCCGGCTGGACAGTAGACAGGCGGCCTTGCGGTGGGCAGGGCGGTTGGATCAGCCCCAACGCATGGAAAGAGCCCTGGCGCAAAGGACGTGGCCGTCTTCTTCGGACCGTCGCCCCGGAGGGCGGCTACAGTCGGCGGCCCTTCTGCGTGAGGTGACAGGGTGGCGGAACTGGGAGGCGGCATGCTGGGGCCCAACGATGTGAAGGAGCAGTTGAGCATCGCCTACCTGCACGCCGTGGCTTCTCGCGCCGGGTTCTCGGTCGAGGAGATTCGCAAGGACCGGGACAGCATCGACCTCAAGGTCTGCGCTCGAGGGCTGCTGGTGGATGATGCCGTGCTGACGTCTCCAGAGCTGGCCGTTCAGCTCAAGGCCACCACACGGGCCTCGTTCGACGGGGAGGAGATGGCCTTCCCTCTCCCGAAGAAGAACTACAACGACCTGGTGGGGCCCTCGCTCGTTCCCCGCATCCTGGTGGTGTTCGTGATGCCCGAGGATGAGAAGGAGTGGCTCACCCTCACTTCGGAATCGCTCACGCTGCGGCGGTGTGCCTACTGGCTGTCACTCCGTGGCAGGCCACGTACCACCAACGAAACGAGCCAGACGGTCCACCTGTCCCGCACACGATGCCTGACGCATGACTCGCTGCGCGAGCTGTTGCGGAAGGTGGCCCGCGAGGAGGCGCTCGACTCATGAACGGCGAGCAGCTTCTGCAACTGGGCAGCCGCGTGGACTACCTGGACGTGCGTGCCTACCTGGAGGCGCGAGGGTGGAGCCGGGTGCCCTCGCGTCGCTCCTACGCGGCCATCTACCGCAGTGGCCAAGAGCCACCCGTGGAGGTGCAGGTCCCGCTGGACCGTGACCTCGTGGATTATGGCGAGGCCATGGTTGTGATTGCCCGGCGGCTCGCCGCCGTCGAGCGGAGGACGGTGGACTCCGTCCTGCACGACCTCCTGCAGCCTCGCAGGGACCTGCTGCGCTTCGGGCTCGAGGGCGACGCCATGAGTGATGGCGGCGTCAGCCTCGCGGATGGACTAGACTTGGTGAATGGCGTGCGCAAGGCACTGTTGGCGAGCGCCTGCAGCGTGAAGCGGCCCAGGACCTTTCATCCCCGACTAGCGCTGACGGAGGCGGACGCCTTCTTGAGGCAGTGCCGTCTGGGACAGACGGAAGTGGGCAGCTTCGTGCTCACCGTGGAGACACCGCTCGACATCGGAGCACAGCAGCCACTGGAGGGGGACCCGTTCGGACGGCAGACCGCGATTCTGCTCCTGCAGTCCGTGGCCTGGCTGGCGAAGTCGGTGCGGGCGGGGGAGCCGCAGCGGGTGCTCGAACCGACGCCGGGAGCCCCGGTGCTGAGTGCCAACCTGTGCGAGGCGCTCGTGGAGATGATGCCCGCCGATGAGTCCGCCGACCTGCGTCTGCGGGGCTCATGGTCTCCACTGCTGCCGGTCAGCCCCGAGGTCGCCTCGGAGGCGCATCTCGACCGGAACATGTACGAGAGCATCGAGCGGGTCGCCCACCAGCTTCGTCCCACGCGTGAGGCCCAGCCCGAGCAGCTCGTCGGGAAGGTCGCCGAGCTCATGGGGGGACCTGGAGACCAGGGAGAGGTCGAAGGGCCTGTCGTCCTCCTGGTCCAGGTGGATGACGAGCTGCTGAGGGCTCGCGTCACACTGGGAGCTTCGGACTATCGCAATGCCGTCAGTGCTCACCTGAACCAGCTCTACGTCACGGTGCGGGGTGTCCTCCGCCGAGGAACCCGGGTGCACTGGATTGACGAGGCCACTGGCTTCGAAATCGTCGGCAAGGCAACTCAGTCGGTTTGAAGGCCGGAGGGGTCGATGAGTTCCATGTGGGTTCTCGATGCGCCGCCGCCCGCCGCGGATGCGCGGATTCCGTATGGCCCGCTACAACATCAGTTCGGCGATCTGCGATTGCCCTCGGGCCCGGGGCCGCATCCGGTGGTCATCGTCATCCACGGCGGCTTCTGGCGCGCGAAGTATGACCTGGAGCACATCGGCCACCTCTGCGCCGAGCTCACCCGCCAGGGCTTCGCCACCTGGAGCCTGGAGTACCGCCGCGTCGGCCATGAAGGCGGCGGCTGGCCCGGCACGTTCGAGGACGTGGCGCTCGGCACGGACTTCCTGCGCACCCTGGCGCGCTCGCACCCGCTGGACCTCTCGCGCGTGGTCGCGATGGGGCACTCGGCCGGCGGACACCTCGCGACGTGGCTCGGCGCGCGCCACCGGCTGCCGGCGGAGAGTGTGCTCCACCGCGCGGACCCACTGCCCCTGCGCGGCGTGGTGTCGCTGGCGGGCGTCGTCGACCTGGAGCGCGCCTTCGAGCTCAATCTCAGTGACAACATCACGGAGACATTCCTCGGCGGCCCGCCCGGCCGGGTGCCCGAGCGCTACCGCGTGGCGTCACCCGCGCGGCTCCAGCCGCTCGGGACTCCGCACGTGCTGGTGCATGGCACGGAGGACGATACCGTGCCCGTGTCCATGAGCGAGGCCTTCTACGCGCGCGGCCGTGAGCTGGGTGACGCCGTGCGCCTCGTCATCCTCCCCGGCGCGGGACACTTCGAGGTCATCGACCCGCGCTCGTGCGAGTGGCCGCAGGTGGTGGAGGCGGTGCGCTCGCTGCTGTAGCGGCGCCCCTTGCTCATCCTCCTCGGAGCGGGGCACTTCGAGGTCATCGACCCGCGCTCGCGCGAGTGGCCTCGGGTGGTGGAGGCGGTGCGCTCGCTTCTGTAGTGCCGCCCCTTGCCGCGAAACCACCGGGTCCCCACCTTCCACGCGGCGGGCGGCCGGGCGGGAGTGGTGTGCATCATGGGCAGGTGGTGGGCGGGCGCGATGGGGCTGGCGCTGGGGGTGTGCACTGCGCTGGGGTGTGGTGGCACGGCAGTCGACGACTTGCGGGACATGGTGCGGCAGGACACGCCAGCGCCCGAGCCCTTGCCGCCGCCGACACCCACGCCCGCTCCAACTCCTCCGGTGCCTTCTCCGAATCCGTGGCCGTCCCTGGAGTCCCTATGGACGACGCACGTGTCGCTTCCCGGCTTCCAGGACGTGGCCGGCCTGGCCACGGATAGAGCGGGAGGCTTCGTCGTGCTGTTGACGAATCCCCAGTACGAGGCCGTGGGGGGCGTGTCCGGCAACCTGGTGCTCACCCGCTACGACTCGAAGAGGCAGCCCCTCTGGTCCCGCTCCCTGAACGTCTCGATGAGCACGGATGTCTTCGGCCTGCGTCAGTACTCGCGGCTCGCGGTGTCCCCGGCGGGTGACATCTTCGTGTCCTTCCAATTTCCGACGAGCGGCTCGTTCCGGGTGGATGGCAGTGAGCCCGTCCAGAGCGAGGGATTGCTCGCGAAGTTCGGAGCGGACGGCGACTCGCGCTGGGTCATCAGCGGCGCCTTCCAGGCGCTGGCCGCGGCCGGTGAGGGCGGCGTGGTGGCGACGACGCGGCAGGACGCCGTGATTCGCTACGACACCGATGGCGTGGCTCGGTGGACCTGGACGTACTGGAAGGCGGCCTCCTTCACCACGGTGGGGGTGGACTCCCGAGGCAACGTGGTGGCGGCGGGCCGGGAATCCGTCGGGATGTCCTATGGCGCGGGCGTCATCGTGAGCCTGTCCGCCGACGGTTCCCTGCGATGGACGCGCAACACGCATGAGTCACAGGGCTGGGCAGACTTCACGGGCCTGGCCGTCCTGCCGGACGGCGGCATGCTCATGGTGGGCACCTTCTACCGGGACTTTCTCTGGGGGAGCTACCGGGTGAATCTGCCCTGCGCCACCGGAGGGCTCTGCGGCGTCGTCGCGGCGGTCCTGGCGGCTGACGCCGACGGCAATCCACTGTGGGCCCAGGAACTGGAGGAAGACTCCTCCAACTTCCCCCGCGTCGCCGCGAGCCCGGAGGGGGATGCCGTGGTGTGGTGGGAGAAGCAATGCCAGTCTCGGATGCTGTTCCTCTCGCCCTCGGGGGACGTGCGCTCGCGGGTCAAGGACTCCACCGAGGTCTGCCCCCAGAATCGTCTCATACCGCGTGAGGCTGCCATCCTGGACGACGGCGCCGTCATGCGCGTGGGGTTGTTCTACGGCACGGTCGCCCTCGACGATGGGAGCTACATCAGCGCGAATGAGGCAGACGTCTTCTTCCAGGCGCTGAAGCCCTGAGCGCCTACAGCACGTCCGGCTCCATCGCCCGTGGCACGGACATGGCGCGCACGCTTCACGCCATGCCCGGTGGTGCCGCCTACCGTCTCAGCAACTCATTGCCGATGGCCTGCTGCGCCGCGAACGTCTGGGGAATCGCGGACGGGCTGTCGTGGGTCCACAGGCCGAAGTTGAGGAGCCCCAGGACGCGCGGGTCCGTGCGGGCCAGGTCGTAGTAGTCCCAGTTCGCCCGCGCGAGCGCCGCATCGGTGGAATAGACGCCGGTCCGGAACGACTGCGGCACCAGCCATAGTTTCTGGCTGGGCGCGAGCGTGGAGCGGAGCGTGTTGAGGTAGCCCACCACCTCGGACAGCGGGCCGTAATGGTCGAAGCCCACCCAGTCCGCCCGAGCCGGGGTGACGAGCGTGGGCGAGATGGACGGCACCGCGTGGACCACCATCACCGGGATGTTCGGGAAGGTGTCCTTGATGGTGTTCACACACGTCGTCAGGTCCTGCACCGACACACCATTCCAGTAGGGCTCGTCGATGACGTAGAAGCCGCCCACGCTGCTCATGTAGGGACTGATGGCGCTGACGAGCGCGCCCCACTGTTGCGCATAATCCGCGCGCAGCGTGGGGCCGCTGAAGAACTGCCACCGCGTCTCCAGCAGGCACTTCACCCCGCGCGAGGCGCACGCCGCGAGGTCCGCGGGCCCCTGGGCGAAGTTGAGGTTGGTATGCGCCGTCACCTCGTCCAGGTGGGAGCCGTAGGAGCTCGACTGCGCCCAGTAGTAGCCATAGTGCTTCAGGTGGTCCACCACGGGGGACACCGCCACGTCATCGAAGCGCGTCACCTGGCCCGCCCCCAGATAGGCGCCGAGGTACAGGTACGCCTGTCCGGGAAGCGCGGAGGGGCCGTTCAGCGTCGCGGAGAAGGACGTGCCGTTGACGGTGCCGAGCACCTGCCCGTCGCGCACCGACAAGCTCACCACGTACCGGTCGGCCACGGGCACGCTCGACGGCGTCACCGTCACCTGCGTGCCGTTGTCGAAGACCATCAGCCGTCCGTTGGAGCGGACGAGGAAGCCGAAGTCGATGTCCGCGTTGGACACGTAGCCGCTGGAGGCGGACGACGCGCTGAGCATGACGGACGCCCAGTTGGAGCTGTCACGAGCGTCACTGACGATGGGCTCCGTGACGAAGGACAGGCGGAACGCGCCCGAGGCATCCCGGTAGAAGGGCTTGTCCATGCGCAGCGCGGTCGTGGACTCGGCGAATATCAGCGTGTCCGGATGCCAGATGTGGTTGACCTGGGCCCACCAGATGCTCGGCGCGGGCGCGGAGTACCAGAGGCCGGGGACGCGCGTGTACGTCGCCGGTGCCAGCGTGCCGGACTGCCGCGCGGCGAGGTTGTCGTTGAGGCCCGTGTTGTTCGCGTTGTTGGCGCCGTTGAACGAGTCCCGGAACGACTCGACGGGAATCACGGCCTGACGAGCAGACGTCAGCGCTTCGGGTCCAGAATCCACAACCGGGGCGCCACAACCGCACAGCAGCAGCGCCAGCCAGCGAAGTCTCGACAGGTACATCACCTACCCCCGGAGAAGAGCGGCCTGCATGGCCGCCAACCCCGGATCCTGTCCGAATCACGACGCCAGGAAAATGAAACCCTGTGTCAATTAGAAACCGCGTTGCGCGCCGCCATCCACGACGATGGACTGGCCGGTGACGTACGACGCCGGCTCCGACGCGAGGAACGCGGCCACCGCGGCCAGCTCCTCCGGACGGCCGAGCCGCCGCGCGGGAATCTGCGGCGCCACCTTCTCGTCCGTGAGCCCGAGCTGCGTCATCCGCTCCGTCGCGTGGAAGCCCGGCAGCACCGCGTTGAGGGTGACGCCGTACTGTGCCACCTCGTTGCTCACCGTCTTCACCAGCCCCAGCAGGCCCGCGCGCAGGCCGTTGGAGATGGTGAGGTTCGCCATGGCCTCACGCGCCGCCAGCGACGTCACCAGGACGATGCGGCCCCACTTGCGCTCCTTCATGCCGGGCAGCGCCGCCTGGATGCCGTCCACCGCCGCCATCCACAGGCTCTGGAAGCCGAGCTGCCACTGCTCCGCCGTGAGCGACTCGAAGCCACCCGCCGGAGGACCGCCGGTGTTCACCACCAGCACGTCCACGCCACCCAGCTTGGAGATGGTCTCCTCCACCAGCCGCTTCGCCGCGCCGGGCTGGTTCAGGTCACACGGCACCGCGAGCTCCGCGCCCAGCTCCTTCGCGGCCTTCTCCAGCTTCTCGCCGCCGCGCGAGCAGATGGCCACCGTGGCGCCTTCCTTCACCAGCGCCTGTGCAATCGCGTAGCCGAGGCCCGCGGAGCCGCCCATCACCAGCGCGCGCCTACCCTTCAGTCCGAAATCCATCCGCGTGCTCCTTCACGAAAGGCACCAGCCGCCCGCGGATGAGCTGCCCCGCGCGCTCCAGATTCACGTCCTCCGCCCGCGTCAGCCCCTCGGACAGCTCCGAGACGATTCCGCCGGCAATCGCGCCCACCTCGTACGCCAGCCGGTACGGCACGCGGCTGAAGCTCACCAGCGTGTAGCGGCTGACGAACTCACCCGGGAAGGCGTTGAGCAGCACCTTCTCCACCGCCTTCTCCAGCAGGAAGCGCGGGTTGCCGGTGCTGTCGCGCATCTCGATGAAGTTCTCCACCGCCATGTCCGCGATGGCGTCCGCGTGGGTCTTCCGCAGCCGCTCGAAGTCGGTGAACAGGTCCTCCCAGCGCGCGTGCTTCCCCAGGAGCCCGTCCAGGACGACGCAGTCCTCGAAGCCGCAGTTCATCCCCTGGCCGAAGAAGGGGACGATGGCGTGCGCCGCGTCCCCCAGCACCACCGCCCGTCCGCCCACGCGCCACGGGGCGCACTTCACCGTCACCATGCTGCCCGTGGGGCGCGAGAAGAACGCGTCCACCAGGTCCGGAATCATCTTCTTCGCGTCAGGGAACTGCTCCTCGAAGAACGCCTCCAGTCGCGCGGGCGTGTCGAGCGACTCGAAGCTCACGGGGCCCTTCCACGGGAGGAACAGCGTGCACGTGAAGCTGCCGTCCTCGTTGGGCAGGGCAATCAGCATGTACGAGCCACGAGGCCAGATGTGCAGCGCGTGCTTCTCCATCTGGAACGCGCCGCCCGGGCCCGGCGGAATCGTCAGCTCCTTGTAGCCGTGGCCGAGCTGCTCCTGCGTGGCATGGAAGCCGGGCACCCGGTCCATCTCCTGCCGCACCGCGGAGCCGGAGCCGTCCGTGCCGAACAGCACGCGGCCCTCCTCGTGGCGCGTCTGGCCGGTCGTCTCGTCGTCCACCGTGAGCGCGCCCGTCTCGAAGTCCGCGTGGGTGACGCGCTGCTTGAAGCGGATGCGGACGCGGCCCGTCTTCTCCGCCTCCGTCATCAGGAACTTGTTCAGCCACGCGCGCGACAGCGAGTTGATGTGCTGCGAGTCGTCCTTGCCGTAGGGCTGATACGTCAGCTCGCCCTTCGCGGAATGAATCATCCTTCCGCGCATGGGGATGGCGTGCTTCAGCGCCTCCGCCTCCAGCCCCACCTGCCGCAGCGCGTGCAGGCCGCGCGTGGAGATGGCGAGGTTGATGGAGCGCCCCGCGTCGATGACCTCGCGGCGCATGTCCGGGCGGCGCTCCAGCACCTCCACGGAGTAGCCACGGCGGGCCAGGTACAGGGCGAGCAGCGAGCCGACGAGGCCCGCGCCCACCACGGTGACGGCTTCCTTCCGGTCAGTCTCGGGCATGGCCTTCGAGCGTCCTCACGAAGCGATACACGTCGGTGTAGTTGCAGTACAGCGGCGCGGGCGCCGCGCGGATGATGTCCGGCTTGCGGAAGTCGCAGACGATGCCCGCGTCCGCCAGCCGCTTCAGCATGCCCTGCGCCTCGCCCTTGAACCGCAGCGAGAGCTGCGCGCCACGCTGCTTCACGTCTCGCGGCGTGGTGATGCGCACGAAGCCCGGGGGCAGCTTGTCCAGGAGGAACTCCAGGTAGCCGGTGAGCTTCTCGCTCTTGGCGCGCAGCGCCTCCATGCCGGCCTTGTCGAACAGCTCCAGCGAGGCGCGCAGCGCGGCGAGCTGGAAGATGGGCGGGTTGGACAACTGCCACCCCTCCGCGCCCGGCAGCGGGTCGAACGTGGGGCCCATCTGGAAGCGCGTCTGCTTGTTGTGTCCCCACCAGCCCTCGAAGCGGGGGAGGTCCTTCTCGCGCGCGTGGCGCTCGTGGACGAAGACGCCGCCCAGGCTGCCCGGTCCGCTGTTGAGGTACTTGTACGAGCACCACACCGCGAAGTCCGGCCCGTCGTCGTGCAGCGACACCTTCAGGTTGCCCGCCCCGTGCGCGAGGTCGAAGCCCACGAAGCAGCCCTTCGCGTGCGCGGCCTTCGTAATCGCCGCGATGTCGAAGGCCTGCCCGGTGAGGTAGTTCACGCTGCCCAGCAGCACGAGCGACACCTCGTGGCCGTGCTTCTCAATCATCCCGAGGATGTCCTCGGTGCGCAGCGTCTCCTCGCCCGCGCGCGGCTTCAATTCAATCACCGCCTCGCGCGCGTCGTACCCGTGGAAGCGCACCTGCGAGGCCACCGCGTACTGGTCCGACGGGAAGGCGCCGCCCTCCATCAGGATTTTGAAGCGCTCCTTCGTGGGCCGGTAGAAGGACACCATCATCAGGTGCAGGTTCACCGTGAGGGTGTTCATCACCACCACTTCCAGCGGCTTCGCGCCCACCAGCCGCGCGGCCATGTCGGTGACGAGCTCGTGGTAGTGCAGCCACGGGTGGCGGCCCTCGTGGTGGCCCTCCACGCCGAAGCGCGCCCAGTCCTCCAGCTCCTCCTGGATGTAGCGCGCGGCGTTGCGCGGCTGGAGGCCCAGCGAGTTGCCCGCGAGGTAGACGACGGGCTTCCTATCCGGCCCTTGCGGGAAGAGGAACTCGTCGCGGAAGGCGCGCAGCGGGTCCTCCGCGTCCAGCTTGCGGGCGAAGGCCTCGGTGTCCTCGAAGGCGTACGGCGTCGTCATGGTGCGAAGTCCTCGCGCGAGCGTCCGAGCCACTCCAGGGCGTTGCGCCAGAGCAACCGCTCGCGCGCGGCCGGCTCCAGCTCCCTCAGGGACTCGATGAGCGTGCCCGGGCGGTCCTCGCCCAGGGGGAAGGGGTAGTCACTGCCGAGCGCCACCTTGTCCTGGCCGAACAGCCGGATGATGAAGCGCAGCGCCTCCTCGTCGTGGACCAGCGAGTCCACCCAGAAGCGGCCCACGTAGTCCTTCGGCGGCACCTTGTTGTCCACCGCCACCAGGTCCGGACGCGCCTCGAAGCCGTGTTGAATCCGGCCCAGCGTCATCGGGAACGAGCCGCCGCCGTGCGCGAAGGCGAAGCGCAGCTTGGGCAGCCGCTCCATCACGCCGCCGAAGATGACGGAGCAGATGGCGAGCGAGACCTCCGCCGGCATGCCCACCAGCCACGGCAGCCAGTACTTCTGCATCTTCGCCTCGCCCATCATGTCCCACGGGTGGACGAAGATGGCGGCGCCCAGCTCGCTCGCCGCCTGGAAGAAGGGGAACAGCGCCGGGTCGGACAGGTTCCAGTCGTTGACGTGGCTGCCAATCTGCACGCCCGCGAGGCCCAGCTCCTTCACGCACCTCTCCAGCTCGCGCACCGCGAGGTCCGGCGACTGGAGCGGCACCGTGCCCAGGCCCACGAAGCGCTTCGGGTGCTCGCGCACGACACCGGCGAGGTGGTCGTTGAGGAAGCGCGCCATGTCCGCGCCGTGCTCGGGCTTCGTCCAGTAGCTGAACATCACCGGAATGGTGGACAGCACCTGCACGTGCACGCCGTGGGCGTCGCACTCCTCGATGCGCTTCACCGGGTCCCAGCAGTTGCTCTCGATTTCACGGAAGAACTTCCCGTCGTCTCGGAGCATGCGCGCGCGGCATGGCGCGTGGTGGTCCAGGGTGATGAAGCCGCCATAGCCGTACCGCTCGGCGAAGCGAGGGAGCTTCTCCGGCAGGAGGTGCGTGTGGATGTCGATTCTCAACGCGCCGGGCTCCCCTTGGTGACCTTCGTCCCGCACTTCTTGCACGTGCAGTGCTCGGGGTTGCCGTAGAAGTGCTCGAAGATGGGCGGCAGCTGCGTCACGAGGTTGGTGACGTGCACGAACTCCTCGTAGAGCTTCTCGCCGCACTTCGGGCACAGCCACATGAAGCCGTCCATCTCCTTCGGCTGGCGGCGGCGCTCCAGCACCAGCCCCACCGTGCCCGCCGGGCGCTGCGGCGAGTGCGGCACGTTGGGCGGCAGCAGGAAGATTTCCCCTTCCAGGATGGGGATGTCCTGCACCTCGCCCTCGTCGATGACGCGCAGGGTGATGTTCCCCTCCAGTTGGTAGAAGAACTCCTCGCCCTCGTTGATGTGGAAGTCCGTGCGCGCGTTGGGACCACCGACGACGGTGACCATGAACTCGCGATCGGCCCACACCTGTTGATTGCCGACGGGCGGCTTGAGCAGGTGGCGGTGCTCGTCAATCCACTTCTTGAAGTTGATGGGAGTCAGGCGGCCCATTCATTCATCTCCGATGGTGGCGATGCACTTGAGCTCGATGGCAATCGGCGTGGGGAGCCGGTTGATTTCGAGCGTCGTCCGGCACGGCGGGTTGTCCTTGAAGTACTCCGCCCACAGCCGGTTGTACGTGGGGAAGTCCTTCTTCATGTTCGTGAGGTACACCGTCACGTCCACCAGCTTGTCCCAGGATGAGCCCGCGTCCTCGAGGATGTAGCGGACGTTGCGGAACACCGAGTGGCACTGCGCCTCGATGTCGTACGAGGTGATGTTGCCCTCGGCGTCCAGCTCCACGCCGGGAATCTTCTTGGTGCCGCGCTCGCGCGGGCCCACGCCGGAGAGGAAGAGCAGGTTGCCCACGCGCCGAGCGTGGGGATACAGGCCCACCGGCTCCGGGGCCTTCTGGGAATCGACTCGCTCACTGCTGCTCACGATGCGCTCCTGTCACGGGCTCACAGCTTGATGCAGACGTTCTTCGGCTCGGTGAAGAAGCGCAGCGCGTCCCAGCCGCCCTCGCGTCCCACGCCCGAGTCCTTCACGCCTCCAAACGGCGTGCGGAGGTCTCTCAGCATCCAGGTGTTCACCCAGACGATGCCGCTGTGCAGCCGCGAGGCGAAGCGATGCGCGCGCTGCAAGTCGCGCGTCCACACGCTGGCGGCGAGGCCGTACTTCGTGGAGTTGGCCCAGGTGAGCACCTCCTCCTCTGCGTCGAACGGAATCAGCGTGGCCACCGGCCCGAAGATTTCCTCCTGGTTGGTGCGGCACGAGGCGTCGAGGCCCTCGATGAGGGTGGGCTCCACGAACCAGCCGTTGCGGCAGCGGCCCGATACGCTGGCGCGCTTGCCACCGGCGAGGACGCGGCCGCCCTCCTGCTTCGCGAGCTCCACGTAGCTCAGCACCTTGTCGAAGTGCTGCTGCGACACCAGCGCGCCCTGGTCCGTGCCGGCCTCCAGCGGGTCGCCCACCTTGAGCGCGCGGGTGCGGGTGACGAGCGCCTCCTTGAAGCGCTCATACAGGGGGCGCTGCACGAAGATGCGCGGGCCACAGAGACAGATTTGCCCCTGGTTGGCGAAGGACGAGCGCAGCGTGGTGTTCAGCGCCTCGTCGAAGTCGCAGTCCGCGAAGATGACGTTGGGGTTCTTGCCGCCCATCTCCAGGGACAGCTTCTTGAAGGCGGGCGCCGCCACGCGGGCAATCTCCGCGCCGGTGCGAGTGCTGCCGGTGAAGGAGATGGCGCTGATGTCCGGGTGGCGGCTCATGGCCGCGCCCACCTTGGGGCCCAGGCCGTGCACGAGGTTGAGCACGCCCGGCGGCAGACCCACCTCGCGGCACACCTGCGACAGCAGATACGCCGTCATCGGCGTCACTTCGGACGGCTTGGCGACGACGCAGTTACCGATGGCGAGTGCCGGGGCAATCTTCCACGTGAGGAGGTACAGCGGCAGGTTCCACGGGGAGATGCAGCCCACCACGCCCAGCGGCGAGCGCAGCGTGTAGTTGAGCGCGACGTTGTCCGTCTGGTGCGCCTCGGTGGAGAACTGCGTGACGGCGTCCGCGAAGAACTCGAAGTTGAGGATGCTGCGCGGGATGTCGACGCTGGAGGCGACGGACAGGGGCTTGCCCGTGTCGATGGACTCCGCGCGGGCGAAGGCGTCCAGGCGGGAGCGGATGGCCTCCGCGATGCGGCGCAGCATGCGCGAGCGGTCCACCGCGGGCGTGGCGGACCAGGCGGGGAAGGCGCGCGAGGCGGCCTCCACGGCGCGCTGCACGTCCGGCTCGTCCGAGTCGGGCACCTTCGCGTACGTCTCCGCCGTCGCCGGCTCGGGCTTGTCGAGCCACGCGTTGCCGCTGGCGGGCAGCAGCTCTCCGCCGATGTAGTTGAGTACCTTCTCCATGGCCGGGCCCTCTGTGTGTGCCAACCCCACGGCCGGGCCAGGGACTCCCGCTGCGCTGGTTGCTCGCAGGGGAGGGGGCCTCGCCGGGCTGTGCGGGACGGGGCGCAATGTATGAAACCGGGAGGGGCGTCACCAGCGTCGCGCACGCGCGCCGTCCACTCGTGTACCCGGGCATGACGCGTTGCCCCAGGACGCCTGCTTCTGAGGGGAAGCAGTCATACTGGTGTGGCCCCCGTCACACCCGCGGACAGTTCTCCCCAAGGAGGAATGCGCGGCACGGTCCGCGCGGGGGAGGTCGATGATGTCAGCAGTCCGCAACGTGCTCGTGACAGGGGCCACGGGGCAGCAGGGGGGCGCGGTGGCGCGCTGCCTGCTGGAGCGGGGCCATCGCGTGCGTGCGCTCGTGCGCTTTCCGGAGGCGCCCGCCGCGCGGGAGCTCGAGCGCCTCGGGGCCGTGCTCGTCCCGGGCCGCTTCGAGGACTTCGCGTCCCTGGTGCGCGCCATGGCGGGCGTGGAGGCCGTCTTCGGCGTCACCACGCCCTTCGAGGGCATCGCCGAGGAGGCCATGAAGGGCATGGCGCTGGTGGACGCGGCGCGCGAGGCCCGCGTCGCGCACTTCGTGCTCACCTCCGCGTGCAACGCGGACCGCGACACCGGCATCCCCAGCTTCGAGAGCAAGCGCCGCGTCGAGGAGCACCTGGTCCGCTCCGGCCGGCCCTTCACCATCGTCGCGCCCGCGTACTTCCTGGAGAACCTGCTCACGCCCTTCAGCCTGACGGGCCTGCGAGCCGGCGCGTTCTCCCGGTGGATGCCGGTGAAGCAGTGCGTCCAGTACGTCGCGGTGGAGGACATCGGGCGCTTCTGCGCGCTCGCCTTCGAGCGGCGCGAGCCGTTCCTCGGGCGCAGGTTCGACCTCGCGGGCGATGAGCTCGATGGGAACGAGGCCGCCTGGGTTCTCTCCCGCGAGCTGGGCAGGCTCATCCGCCCCGTCGAGCTGTCCCTGGACTCATTTCCCGCGCAGGGAGAGCTGGGGCGGAACGTGGTGGCCCTCCTCGCGTGGATGGGCCGCAGGGGCTTCAGCGCGGACGTCGTCGCCCTGCGGCGGGAGCTCCCCGAGGTGGGCTGGCAGTCCTTCGAGTCGTGGGTCCGCGCCCACCGTGACGCGCTCCTCCGCGCGGAGCGGGCGGTCACCCACCCGGGCTGAGCAACAGCGAGGAGAGGCCACCGAGCAGGGGTGCCATCACGGCGAGGCCCTGCTGGAGCTCCTGGAATGCGGACTCCTGCATGCCAAGGTAGGCGCGCGCGGCCTGCAGCTCCTCGGACCGCGCCTTCCAGGGCGCCTGGGCTCCGAGGGATTGTCGGACGAGCCGCTCCGCGAGGGCCTCGCCCACGTCTCTCAGCGTCTTTCGAATCGGGACGTAGACGCTGGCCATGAGCCCTGAGTAGTAGACGCCGTAGCCCACGACAGGCGCTTCCGGGAACAGCTCGGGGCGCGCGGGAAAAGCTGCGTTGAGCAGGTTGCGCGAGATGCCGATGCTCAGCACCGACATGGCGAAGTGGAGCGCAGCGAGGCCCAGGACCAGTCTCAGTTGAGCTCGGAGCCGCAGGTACCGTTGCACGTCGTCCTCGAGCGCTCCTGCCTCGGGTTCCTTCTCCTGGGACGGGGCGCCCGGCGACAGGCGGAGAAGCTGGACGTGTACGCAGCACAGGCTCAGGGCCTGCAGTGTCACGACCGCTATCCCGAACGGAGTCAGGATGTGCACCCTCGTATTGAACACGGACATCGAAGGGGTGATCAGCGCTTTCAGGGCAGGGCTCTCCCGCCAGAGGAGGACCTGGGCGGCGAAGGGCAGGATGACGATGAAGAGGGCGACGGTGGTGCAGAACAGGACCGCCATCCGCTCCCTCCGCGTGCCGGGCCAGACCGGGCGGTTCTTGAATTCACCCCAGAGGATGGAGACGTAGGCGACCCAGAGCGCTGGCTGAATCGAGAGGAAGATGTGCCAGAACCCCGACTGCCGTGAGCCCAGGAAGGCCAGGTGCTGGAGGTGGGGACCCACCAGGACGAGGTACGCCGCCATGAAGCCCAGGGCGGTGAGGATGAAGAAGCCGAGCGACGAGCCGAAGACGAGCGAGAGGGCCGCGCGTGCATCCCGCCAGACGGACCGGCGTGGGCCCCGAGGTGAAGCTTCCCGAGGAGAGGGAACCTTCTCGCCAGGCTGCGACATGAACGCCCCCTTCGTGACACGGCGGAGCCCAGGATGGTCGAAGGAATGTCCGCCGGGCATGCCCCCCAGGCGCCTGTTCCTGTTGGTGAGCGCTCAGGTGGCGTGTCCATTCCTCGACGCGGACGAGGGTGTGGCCCCTGAGGATGCCGACCTTGCGGAGGGCCCCGACTCGTAGCGTGGGACGCGTCACATCTCCGTCAGGCGCTGTCTGCCTTTGAAGGCCGTTGGAGGCCTTGCGCATGCAGACGAGCGGCGAACGGACCCCTGGCAGAGAGGACACCTCCTCCCTGCTGCTGGAAGGGCGAGTCCTGAAGCACCAGTGCCGTCACCAGCCCGTGCCCGGCACCTGCCGCGTGGAGACGTTGACGCGGTTGAACATGTTGACCATGGCGACGTACATGACGAGCTGCGCGAGCGCGGGCTCCTCGTAGCATCGCGCGACCTCCTTCCAGACGTCATCGGGCACCGGCTCCGCGCGGTCACTGAGGCGGGTGGCGCACTCGGCGTACGCCAGCGCCGCGCGCTCGGCGTCGTTGAAGTGCGGCGACTCCCTCCACGCCGACACCATGAAGAGGCGCTCATCCGTCTCGCCCAGCTTGCGGGCCTCGCGCAGGCCCAGGTCCAGGCAGAAGGCGCAGCCGTTGATTTGACTGGCCCGCAGGTGGACGAGCTCGAGCGTGCGCGCGGGCACGCCGCCCTGCTTCAAGGACTTCGCCAGCGCCAGAATGGCGTTGAGGGCCTCGGGGTTGTGCGCCGCGGGGTTCTTCATTCGTGCTTGCATGGTGTTCTCCTTCGGGGTTCATCCGGGGTTCATCCGGTTTCAAAGGCATGACGAATCCCGAAAAGGAGATGTGACCGATGCACGAAAAAGACGGGCTGGCGGGGCGGTTCGAGGCGCATCGGGCCCACCTGCGCGGCGTGGCCTACCGGATGCTCGGCTCGCTGTCGGAGGCGGAGGACGCCGTCCAGGAATCGTGGTTCCGGCTCAGCCGCGCCGACACGAGCGAGGTGGAGAACCTCGGCGGCTGGCTCACCACGGTGGTGGCCCGGGTGTGCCTGGACATGCTGCGCGCCCGCGAGTCCCGTCGCGAGGACCCTCAAGGTGAGGGCGTGCCCGAGTCGCTCGTGAACCGCGAGGGCGGTGTCGCGTCTCCGGAGCAGGAGGCGCTGCTCGCGGACCAGGTCGGGCTCGCGCTGCTCGTGGTGCTCGACACGCTGTCGCCCGCCGAGCGCATCGCCTTCGTGCTGCACGATTTGTTCTCCGTCCCCTTCGAGGAGATTGCGTCCATTGTCGGACGCGAGCCCGCCGCGGCCCGGCAGCTCGCGAGCCGCGCGCGGCGCCGCGTGCAGGGCGCGGCCACGCTCCCCGAGGCAGAGCTCACGCGTCAGCGAAGCACGGTGAACGCGTTCCTCATGGCCCTGCGTACGGGAGACCTGGACGCATTGCTCGCGGTGCTGGACCCGGAGGTGGTGCTGCGGAACGACCGTGTCTCCATCCCCGCGGGTGCGCCGCTGGAGATTCGCGGGGCGCGCACCGTGGCCTCGTTGGCGCTCAAGGGGGCGCGCGGCGCCGTCGCCGCACGGCCGGCGCTCATCAATGGCGAGGTGGGCATCATCGTGGCGCCCCAGGGCCGGCTCTTCCTCACGCTGCACTTCACGTTCAAGGACGGGAAGATTTCCCACATCGACGTGCTCGCCAGGCCCGCGAGCCTGCGCGCGCTCGAGGTGTCCTTGCTCGACGAAGGTTGAGTGGCTGCTGTGCGGCCGGCCGGGGCGGGGAACGACTTCAGCCGATGTGAACGTTTCCCAAAGCAGTTGTGCTCCGAAGGGGGGAACGCACAGCATGCCCATGGAACCCGCCGTGCCCTTGCCGCAGGAACCGTCCGAAGAGGAGGTGGGCCCCCGGTCGCTCTTCACCGCGCCCACGCTCGAGGAAGCGCTCTTCCTCATGGCGGAGATGGCGCGCGGGCTGACGCGGGCGCATCAGGCCACGGTGACGCTGGCACCCAACGCCCAGCGTCCGCATGGCGTCGTCGCCACCTCCCTGTCGGCGACCTATCAGGCGTGGGGTGGCTACTCGGTTCCGTCGCCCGCATCCCGCCCGGACAAGCCGCGGCTCCGACTGGAGCCTCGCGGGGAGGAGCGCGTGGCCCCGTCGCGCGGCTGGCTGTCGGTGGCGCTTCCGGGGAGCGCGGGCACGCTCCAGGTCTTCGACCCCGAGTCGGGGCGCGACTTCACCCGTGAGGACGAAATCGCGCTCGACAGCCTGGTGGACCTGGCCGGCATGGCGCTGGACGCGGTGCGGCTGCGCGAGGAGAACGCGACCCTGCGCAAGCGGCTGCGCCAGTCCGAGGAGCGCTTCCAAGCGCTCGCCCGCGCGTCCAGGCAGGTGGTGTGGACGGCGGATGCCCGGGGCGCCATCACCCAGGTGAGCACCACGTGGGGGGACTTCACCGGGCAGAACCACGAGCAGTACTCCGGCTGGGGCTGGATGGCCGCCATCCACCCGGATGACCAGGCCCGCGTGGCGGACGTGGTGCGCCGCACCACCACGCTGGGCGGCCTCTACGAGTGCGAGTACCGCCTGCGCCGCAGGGACGGCTCGTACTTCCCCACGCTGGCGCGCGGCGTGGCGCTCCTCAACGAGGACGGCACCGCGCGCGAGTGGGTGGGCGTCAACACCGACCTCACGGCGGCGCGGCCCGCCGAGGGCGAGCTCGAACGGCTGCTGCGCGAGGAGCAGGCGGCGCGCACCCTGGCGGAGGCGGCCGAGCAGCGCGCGGCCTTCCTCTCGGAAGCGAGCCGCGTGCTGACGTCCTCGTCGCTGGACCCGAAGGCGACGCTGGACGCGCTCGCCTGGCTCACCGTGCCCACCATGGCGGACTGGTGCTTCGTGGACCTCCTCGACGACGCGGGCGTCACGCACCGCATGTCCGTGGCGCACGCTGACCCCACGCAGGACGCCCTGGCCCGCGAGGTGCGCGACTATCCCCCCGGCGCCACCGGCTCCAACCACCCCACCACGCGCGTGGTGCGCCGCGCCGAGTCCGTGCTGGTGGATGACGTCTCCGAGGCGTGGCTGCGCCGGGTGGCGGTGAGCCAGCGGCACTACGAGGTCATGAAGGAGGTGGGCTTCCACTGCATCATGTCCGTCCCGCTGCTGGCCCGGGGCCGCTCACTGGGGGCGCTCACCTTCCTCGCCGTGCGCCCCTCGCGGCGCTACACGCAGGCGGACCTGGTGACGGCGCAGGACCTCGCGCGCCGCGCCGCGCTGCTGTTGGACAACGCCATCCTCTACCGCGAGGCCCGCAAGTCGGTGCTCCTGCGCGACGAGTTCCTCTCCATCGCCAGCCATGAATTGAAGACGCCGCTGACGCCGCTGCAGCTGCGCCTCCAGTCCATGCGGCGCGAGACGCAGAAGGGCTCGCCCTCCATTCCCACCACGACGGTGGCCTCGCAGTTGGACGTGGTGCAGCGGCAGGTGACGAAGCTGTCCGCGCTGGTGAACGGGCTCCTGGACGTGTCGCGCATCTCCAGCGGGCGGCTGACGCTGGACCGCGAGCCCATGGACCTGGCCGAGGTGGCGCGCGACGTGGTGTCCCGCTTCTCCGTCACCGCCAGCCAGGCCGGGTGCCCGGTGACGCTCGACACGCGCGACGACATGCGCGGGAGCTGGGACCGGCTGCGGGTGGACCAGGTAGTGACGAACCTGCTCACCAACGCGCTGAAGTACGGCGCGGGCAAGCCCGTGCACGTGTCGCTCTCCGGGGACGAGGCCCACGTGCGCATCGTCGTGGAGGACTCGGGCATCGGCATCGCCCCCGAGCACCTGTCCCGCATCTTCGAGCGCTTCGGCCGCGCCGTCAGCGAGCGGCACTACGGGGGACTCGGGCTGGGGCTCTACATCACCCGGCAGATTGTCGAGTCCCACGGAGGGGAGGTCCACGTCCACAGCACGCCCGGCCAGGGCAGCCGCTTCGAGGTGGTCCTCCCCCGGTGAGTCGAAGCCGCGTCAGCTCCCCATGCGCGCCTTGAGGCGGTCCTTCACGCGGGGGAAGTCCTCCGGCGCCTTCACCGGCTCGAAGCGGCTGGTGGCCGGGTCCACGCGCTCCACCTCGATGAAGGTGACGGGCAACAGCGGCTGGCCGTCCGGACGGGCGAGGCTGCTGGCCTCCGCCGTCACCTGCTCCAGCTGAATCACCGGCTGGCCGTCCACCTTCTTGGTGACGACGCGGTAGGGGATGGGGATGTCCTTGTCGAGCAGGGGCTCCAAATCGAAGGTGATGTTGTTGGTGGAGATGGTGGCGTGCTTCGTCGCGTCCACCTTCTCCACGAGCTGGAGCATGCCGTTGAGCCGCACCGGCGCGGCGCCCGCGTCCAGCGCGCCGCTGGCGGGGTTGGTGCGCGGCGTGACCTCCACCGTCATCTGCTTGCCCAGCTCCAGGTGCATGCCGATGACCACCGGGTCCAACGTGGCGGCGAGGTTGTCCACGTTGGAGAAGTAGACCTGCCGCACGCCCTGCTTGCGCAGCGTCTCGCCCACGCCGCTGTCGCGCAGGGCGCGGAAGACGTCGCCGTGGCCCGACGGCGCGAAGGAGAGCTGTCCTTCCGCGTCCCGCCACAGCTCGTGCGAGGCCGTCAGGCGCGGCAGCATCCGCTGGCGGAACAGGTGGACGTGCTTCGTCTGGCCCGTCTTCTTCAGGTGCTCTTCGATTCCGTCGTGCGTGAGGTACGACGTCATCACCGCCATGGGCACCGGGCGCCCGTAGCGCTGCTCCAGGCGGCGGCCCTCCTCCAACTTGATGTCCAGGAAGGTGCGCTCGCCGTAGACGGGGACGAGGCCCTTCACCGCTCCGCCGAAGCGCGTGCCCGCGCCGCCCGCGACGATGAGCGCGGCCACCTGCCCGTTGCGGAAGGCCTCCTCGCCGCGCGCGCGGTACTTCTCGTACGCGGGTGTGCCGGGACGGGGCAGGGGCTGGACATCGCCCTCGTGCAGTGGCTGCAGCGCGCTGGTGGGCGCCGCGGCCTCCGCGAGCTCGCCGCGCTTCAGCTGGGCGAGCAGTTTGCGAAAGCTGGCGACGTCGAAGCCGTCGCGTGCGAGCTGGGGACTTTCGAGTTCCGCGTCAGTCTTTTCAGAGGACATGGGGGAAGGCTTTCGCGACCGCGTGTTTGAAAGCAATGCCAAAAGGGCTCGCTCCCGTTTGTTCTTGAACGGTGGGAATCAGGGTCTGGATTGCCCTCCCCACCCCCCACGGGCGCACGTCGGCTCGGCTATAAGGGGCGGCGGGAGGAATCCTCATGTCGCGCAAAATAGCCCTCATCACCGGTGCCTCGGCGGGCCTGGGCGAGCAGTTCGCACAGTGCTTCGCGAAGGACGGACACGACGTCATCCTGGTGGCGCGCGGCGCCGCGCGGCTGGAGGCGCTCGCGGCGAAGCTGGAGAAGGAGCACGGGGTGAAGGCCCACGTGGTGCCGGCGGACCTGGGCCAGCCGGACGCGCCCGAGCGCGTCTTCGAGGCGGTGCGCGAGAAGGGGCTGGCGGTGGACTTCCTCGTCAACAACGCGGGCTTCGGCTCCACCGGCCCCTTCCTGGAGCAGGACCTGGCGCGCGAGGCGGAGATGGTGCAGGTCAACTGCACCGCGCTGCTGAAGCTGACGCACCTCTTCGCGCGGCCCATGCGCGAGCGCGGCAGCGGGCGCATCCTCAACATCGCCTCCACCGCCGGCTTCCAGCCCGGGCCGTACATGGCCACGTACTACGCGACCAAGGCCTTCGTGGTGTCGTTCTCGGAGGCGCTCGCGCACGAATTGAGGGGCACGGGCGTGGCGGTGACGTGCCACTGCCCCGGCGCCACGCACACCGAGTTCGCCCAGCGCGCGGGCAACCACAAGTCGCGCCTGTTCCAGCGGCCCGGCGTGGCGAAGGCGTCGGACGTGGCCGCGCATGCCTACAAGGCGATGATGCGCGGGCGCGTGCTCTCGGTACACGGCGCGCTCAACTGGTTCGCCGCGGCGATGGTGCGCTTCAGCCCGCGCCCCCTCGTGCGCTCCATCGCGGCGAACCTCAACCAGCAGGCGTAAGGGAAGGGCGGGCGGCGTGGAGTGGCCGCCCGCCGGGGCTCCGGCGTCAGTTGAACGTCGCGGACAGGAACAGCATGCCGTTGACGACGTTCCACTTCGTCGTGTCGTCCTTGTCGGGGATGCGGCTCAGTGCGAGCTCGGCGCCGACGCCCAGGCCCCAGTTGTCGCTCACCCACCACTCCTTGCCGATGCCGAGGTGGAGGCTCCCGCCGATGTCCGTTTCCGCGACCTTCTCTCCGTCTTCGTCGATGCTGAAGCTGGCGAAGGAGAGCGCACCCGACAGGTACACGTTGGCGGGCATGAGATAGTACGTGGCGCCCACGCCGAGCGCGCCGAAGTTCTGGCTCACGTCGTCGTCATTGCCCTCGATGGTGAGGTCGCCCACCTCGATGTCTGGATTGGGCGCGGACGTGCCGAAGAACTTCCCGTAGACGATGAGGTTGCGCACCACCGCGCCGCCGATTTCGGCGTTGAAGGCCGCGGCCCCGCCCTTGACGGCGAGGTCCTCGTCCACCACGGAGGCGCGGGTGTAGCCGCCACCCAGTTGCAGTCGCGCATAGAAGCCGTCGTGCTCGTGACGGCCGGCGTTGTCGTCGGCGCTCGCCGCCGTCGCCGTGAGGAACATTGCCGCCGAGACAATCCAGGGAGTGTGTCGCATGGAGAGATTCCTTGAGCCGAATGTGCCCGCCCGGCCAGGGGCCCTGGCGTTATGCCTCGGGACGGCGGGGAAAGGCCAATATTCACGCGGAGCGCCGTGAGTCCGCCGGACGTCTCGGGTAGCGTGCCGGGCCATGCCGAAGAGCCCGGACGCGCCCGTGCTGGAGCCGTTGCCCCTGGACCTGGACTTGGACTTGGGGTCGACGTCATGAACACCTCCGTCCGCGGGCTGCTCGTCGCGCTGGCGACCTTCGGGGGGAGCCTCTTCATCTCCGGTGCGTGGCTGATGGTGGGGCTCTTGATTGCCGGCAAGGCGCTGGGGGCCCGCGCGGGCTTCGGGATGATGGTGACGCTGGTGCTGACGGCGGCCACCTTCCTGGCGGGCATCGTCATCGTCTACCGGGGGCTGGGCCGGGTGGGGATGGCGGGCAACGCGCGGCTCGCGGGCGCGGGGGCGTATGGGCTCGTCGCGCTGGTGACGCTCGGGCTTCTGGCCTTCATGACCCTGGTTGCCTTCAACCGCTGACAGTGCGTCACGGCGCGCTTGCGCGCCCGCGCGCGGGTGCCGGAAAGTCGCCGGCCATTTCTAGAGAGAGGGATTCGGAATGACCGTGGACCACCAGGAGCTTGCCCGCGCGCTGGACTCCGCGCGCCTGGAGCGCCGCGAGGTGGCGCCGCTCACCCGTGAGCTGCCGCAGCTCGCGCTGACGGACGCCTACGCGATTCAGGAGGCGGGCATCCGGCTGCGCCTGTCGCGGGGCGAGCGCGTGGTGGGCCTGAAGATGGGGCTCACCTCGGAGGCGAAGCGCCGGCAGATGAACCTGGACTCGCCGGTGTACGGCGTCCTCACGGACCGGATGCAGGTGCCGGCGGACGGCGTGATTCACGTGTCCCAGGGCATCCACCCGAAAATCGAGCCGGAGATTGCGTTCCGCACGTCGCGCGAGCTGGGCGGGAAGGTGACGCGCGACGAGGTGCTGGACGCGTGCGCGTCCGTCTTCGCGGCGATGGAAATCCTCGACTCGCGCTACAAGGACTTCAAGTACTTCTCCTTGCCGGACGTGGTGGCGGACAACTCGTCGTCGTCGCTGTTCGTGGTGGGCACGGAGGAGCACTCGCCGCGGAAGCTGGACCTGGCGCGGCTGGAGATGAAGATGTCCGTCAACGGCGAGGTGGTGCAGGCGGCGCGCTCGGAGGCCATCTCGGGGGACCCGGTGGTGTCCGTCATCCAGCTCTGTGAGTTGCTGGCGCAGCGCGGGCAGGTGCTGCCGGCGGGGAGCATCGTCCTGGCGGGCGCCGCGACGGCCGCGCACATGCTGCGGCCGGGAGACCGGGTCCAGCTCACGGTGGAAGGGCTGGGCACGGTGGCAGTGTCCGCGGCCTGAGGGACGGCCTGTCTGCCCGGGGCCAGGGCGGCTCAGGCCGCCTGGCGGGTGATGACCTGGCTGACCTGCTGGCTCAGGAGACGGAACGGGTCCCTTCGGCTGGCGGCGGGCGAGGAGACGATGAGGTCTCCCAGGCCTGCGCGGTAGAGCAGGTCGATGGTGGGCTCACCGCCCTTGAGCTGCTCGCTCAGCAGGAGCTGCGCGGCGCGGAGGTACTGGCCCACGGAGGTCTCCGCCTGGGCCCGGCTCCGTCCCTGCAGCACGGCCTCGAAGGCGCGCTCCAGCCGGGGCGTGCTCGCGGCGGGCTGATGCCGGGCGAGCTCCATCTCCTCCAGCGCGTACACGAGACAGAGCTCGGGGGAGGCGTGGTGGATGTTCGCGTAGGTCTCGGAGAGGTATGCATCCACCTGCTTCGCTGGTACCGCGCGTGGCATGAGCCACAGGCGCACCGCGCCGTAGTGGCCGTTGTCCGGTTCGAGCCTGCATGCGCGCTGGATGGCGTCCCATGCCGCGCGAGGGCGCCCCTGCGCGTGCTCGATGCGGCAGGACACCCACCAGAGCCACGGCGTGCCAGGGAACCGCGCGAGCAGCAGGGCGACTTCACGGGCGTAGCGCTGCCGCTCCCTGCCGCGCAGCAGCTCCAGGCTTCCGGAGTGCCGCGCCACGAGCGGTGACTTGCGCAGGGCGCCGCCGAACGCGGACTCCAGGCGGAAATAGCGGAGCTTGAGCCGGGACAGCATCGGGGCCGCGACGGCCTCGGGGACCCTGCCCGCGGCGTCGAGCACGAGGCCCCAGGCCTTCGCGGCCAGCACCGGGTCGAGCCCTTCCACGAGGCAGGCGCACTGCTCGACGGCGGAGGCGAGGCGCGTCTCGGGCGTGGGGTGCTCCAGGGTGAGGAGCGCCCGGGCCTCGGCGCGGGCGGCGTCATGGAGGAGGGCGGCGGCCTCGAAGGTCCGCGCGCTGCCTCCCTCGGCGAGCAGCGCGGTGGCGCGGAGCTTCAGCTTCCCCGCCTCACCCAACCCGAGCTGGTAGTGCTCCGCCCTCATGGCTTCACCTTAGCCATGAGCGCCACATGGGGCGAGGCGCACCAGAGCGACAGGTGCGCCTCCACGACATCCGTCCGTGCCAGGAGCAGGGGGTGCTTGCCCGGCTCTTTCTCCCTCGCGCCGTGACGGAGCTCCTCCAGCACCCGGAGTCCTCCCTGGCTGCGCCCGGCGACCTCCACGCCGCGCAGTGCTCCGGGCGTGACGTCCAGCAGCAGGTCCGGTGGCAGGCCCTTGCGCATGCTCACCACGCGCCGTCCCGGGAGGAACACCGAGACGGCGATGAGCGCCAGGCCATACGCGGCGAGCTCGGTGACGTGCTCGCGCTGGGCCGTGCGCCCCGCCCGCATCCGCGCGGCCCGCTCTCGGACGGCGCTGTCCCGTGCCGCGAGCTTCTGCACGTCCCAGCGGAGCGAGAGCTGGAGTGTCTCCGTCCGGGCCTCCGGCGCGGGCTGGTGGTGCACGGTGAAGCGGAAGGGCTGGCGATGGCGCTCCTTCGCATGGCCCGGCACCCAGGCGAGGACACCCGGCACGGTGTCCACCACCCAGTCGAAGTCCTGGTCCGTGTAGAGCTGCTCCAGTGGGTAGTCGATGACGCGCACGCCGTGAAGGGTAGTGCGCGGGGCTGACACACGGCGGCCCCGCGAACGGCCTCACGGCGTCTGCCGCCCCCAACCGCCGGAGAGCCCATCCGCCGTCACGCGCAGGGCCTGGTCCTTCAGCTCCGGCGCGCAGGGCCGGAGCTTCGCTTCACCCAGGCTCGTGGACTCCACCACGAAGGACCTGTTCGTCCGGCTCGTCAGCCGCTCCGGCCAGCGGCCCTCTTCCGTGCGTTGCAGGTCCGCTTCCGCCAGGGCCAGCAGCGCATCGTGCTGGATGCGCTGCAGCTCCACCTGGTCAGCGAGGTTCTGGTACTCCCCGACGTCCGGACCGATGACGCGGTACAGCTCGTCTTCAGCCCACGCCGCCACCGCCGTGAAGCCCTTCCGCCGGGCCTCGGCCGGCTGGTCCGCCACCTGTAGCAGCGCGTCGAACGTCCTCACCATCTTCCGCCAGGCCAGCCGCGTGTCGAGCCCCGGGTCCTTCTTGAGCTTGCCGCGCCTCGCGCCAGTGTTCTGCGCCCCTTGCGGCAGCGAGGCCATCAGCTCCTCCGGAAGCATCCAGCCGAACTTCGTGAGCTGCTCCACCACGGCCACCTCCCGCAGTGTCCGCGAGAAGGGCGCGAACCCCTCCGCCAGCCGCGAGAGCTGCGCCACCGCCCTCCGCTTGCGCTCCTGCGGCGCCGCGTCCAGCGCCGCCGCGCACGGCCGGTACATGAGGCCGTGCCCCATCGCGCTCACCGTGAGCCCCTCCATCCCGCCCCCCTGCGCCAGCTCCCGGCTCAGCGCCAGTGCGTCCAGGCACGTGTCCACCGCCGCCGCCGCGCGTCCCTGCTCCACCCGCAGCCACGTCTCCAGCGCGGCCAGCCGCACCTGGTAGAGCAACGCCGGGGGACCCACGAACACGTATGGATGGTCCCGAGACGCCAACGCCCCCATCCCCTCCGGCAACCCGCCCGCCTCCGCGTGCGTGGCCTCCAGCACCTCCACCATGACCTCCCGACCCACCTCCAGCGCCTCATGGCAGATGGCCGGCATCGCGGACACGGGCTGTCTGCCCTCGATGACGCCGAGGCAGGGGAACCCGGTGGCCACCTCCTCGCGCGCCTCGGGCCGCTTGCTGAACACGCGCAGCACCTCGCCCATCAGCGGCTCCAGGTGCTGACCGAACGTCCCGGGCAGCGCGGGCGTCACGTGCGACGGTCTCGGGTAGCGCGCCTGCGCCAGTGTCTCCACGTCCCGCACCAGCCGCTCCGCCAGGGGGCGCGTGCGCAGTGTCGCGTACGCCACGCCCCCGAGGCTCGCGACGAGGACGAGCAGCACACCGCCGGCAAGGGCGAGGAGGGGGCGGGGGGAGGACATGCGGGGGGACTCCAGCGAGGCCCCCGGAGGTTCGCACGAAATGCCTCGCGCCGGGACTTCCCTCCGTCGGGTGGTGCACGTCACCGCCTGTCCGGGCGTCCTCCAAGCGGCAACGTCACCGGTCCAGGGGGATGCCGTTCTCCGCCAGCTCCACCGGCGCGCGCGTCACCGGCGCGGGGGAGAGCCGCTGCAGCAGGTACTCGGCCAGGGCCCGCGCCTGGCTGCGAATCTCCGGGATGGCCGTCGTCTCCCACAGCTCGCCCCGGCGAGGCGGCCCCAGCGTATAGAGCCGCCCGGACGCGCGGCCGCTCAAGTCCAGCAGCGCGCCGGCCCCGTCCGTGGCCAGCCCCATGCCCAGCACGTCCGGGCTCACCTGCCCCGAGTCCGCCATGGCCTTCAGCAGCGGGTGCCCCCGGGTGATGGCCCCCTCCGGCCCCGTGCAGTTGACCACGTGCTGCACGTGCAGCACGGTGTCCTCCCGGGTGCCGCGGGGCCGCAGGCGCGCCTCCACGCCCCCGTCCTCCAGGTGGAAGTTGCGCAGGCGCGCGGCATGGAGGTGCAGCCGGCCCTCGCGCCGCAGCTTCTCCACCGTGTCGCCGATGCACGGCGCCATGCGGTGGCGGTGCACCTCCCAGTGCGAGCGCAGGTGGCGCAGGAAGCGCCGCCGCTCGCCCTCCGTCAGCCGGTGCCACAGCGGCACCGTCGCCGGCCGCAGCGCGTCCACCACCGTGCGCCAGTCCGCGCCCGCGTCCGTCGCGCGCTTCACCTCCTGGCGCATGATGCGCAGCACCGCGCGGATGCGGATGGGGATGGGGTGCATGTGGCCGTCGGCGCCCATCCACTCCTCGCACTCGCGCAGTACCTCCTGGCGCAGCGCGCGCAGCACGTCGCGGATGCCGGGGGAGGAATACGTCGCGGAGGCGATCAGCGCGCCCCGCCGGTGCACGTGCGGCAGGAGCCCGTGCCGGGACACCGCGTGGATGACGCCCCGGTGCCCCTGCTCCTCCAGCGACAGCACGGTGTCCACCATGGTGAGGCCCGTGCCGATGAGCAGCACCGTGTCCCGGGGGCGCACGTCGAGCAGCGCGCCCGGAGCCCACGGCGAGCGGTGGTAGCGCGCGCTCGCGTACAGCCCGCCGTCCGGCACCCGCAGGTCCGCCGGCAGCGCGTTGCCCAGGGCCAGCACCGCCAGCCGCGCCTCGAGCTGTCCGCCGCCCGAGAGCGACAGCACCACCCGGCCCGCATCCTCGCACGCGGACACCACGTCCGCCGCCATCACCTCCAGGTGGATGCCGGCCGGCGCGCGCTCGACGTACTCGCGCAGCACCGACTCCAGATAGCGGCCGTAGCGCTGGCGGGGGACGAAGTCGCCGGGGCCCGTGTCCGGGGCCTCGCGCCGAATCCACCGCAGGAAGTGCTCCGGGTCATCCGGGAAGGCGCCCATCCTCGCGGCGGGGACATTGAGCAGGTGACGCGAGCTGTCCGTGGAGTACGCCAGGCCCCGGCCCACCCGTCCGCTCCGCTCGACCAGGACGACGCGAAGGGGCGCACGAGCGCTTTTCAAGAGGTTCAACGCCAGCAGCGTCCCGCTGGCCCCCCCTCCAACGATGGCCACGTCCCAACTCACCTGTGCATGCACGCCGCAATCGTATGTCGTGTCCGTCTTCGGGGCATCCTCGAAGGCCGCCCGCCGTCCAGGCGTCACGACGGAAGTCCGACACACAGCCCTGGCCAGGGGCCCGAGCGATGTTCACACTCCGACGCACATCCGGGGAGGACACCATGCGCGAGCACTCCAGCGAGGAAGCGGACGGAGGCTGTCCCGGGGCGGTGGACCTGCTCGGCTGGTCGCTCCCGGAGCGGGCTGGAGACGTGCCCTCCCTCGACTGGCTGGTGGAGCGGCTGCGCTCGAGCCGCCCTGACTGGAGACTCCTGGAGTCGCTCGTCCGTTTCGACCCGGCCAACTACTCACGTCGCGTCCTCCAGAGGACGGAGGCCTGTGAGCTGCTGCTGGTGTGCTGGCTGCCGGGGCAGGTGTCCCGGGTGCATGACCATGGCGGCTCGTCCGGGGTGTCCTGGGTGGTGCGCGGGCAACTCCAGGAGACGCGCTATGCCTGGGGCGGAGACAGGCTGCTGCCCCACGTGCGCGAGGGCGCGGAGGAGGGCGACTGCCTGCTGGAGCGCCCGGAGACCATCCACCGCATCCACAACGCATCCCGTCATGGCGCGGTGTCACTGCACGTGTACGCGCCGCCCATGGTGGGGATGACCCGGTATGACGCGAGCGTGACACCGACGCTGGACGCGGAGCTGGCGCTCCGGGGAATGCTCAGGCCGCCGCGTCCGCCTGGGAGCGCGACGGCTGCGCGAAGGCGCCCGCCACGGGCAACGTGACGCGGAAGGTGCTGCCCTGGCCGGGCGCGCTGTCCACCGTCATGGTGCCGCCCAGGGACGTGACGATGCCATGGCACACCGCGAGCCCCAGGCCGGTGCCCACGCCCAGCGGCTTGGTGGTGAAGAACGGGTCGAAGATTCGCTCGCGGTGCTCGGGGGAGATGCCGCAGCCGGTGTCGCTCACCTCCACCTCCACGCGGCCGGATGAAGCGGTGCGAGCCACCACGCGCACCAGGTTCTCCTCCACGCGGCCGGGGGCAATGGCCTGCGCTGCGTTGAGCAGCAGGTTGAGGAACACCTGTCCCAGCCGCGCGCCGTTGCCCTGCACCGGCGGCACGCCCTCGCACTCCACCACCAGGCGCGAGCGGTTGCGCAGCTCGTGATTGGCCATCTTCGCCGCCGTGCGCAGCACCGCCGCCAAATCCGACGGGCCGGTGCCCACGTCCTCGGCGCGCGAGAGCGTCTGCAAGTCACGGACGATGAGCCGGATGCGCTCGGCGCCGTCGCGCGTCTCCGCGAGCGCCTCCAGGACCTCCTGCCGCTCCTGCTCGGACAGCTCGGTCTTCTGCTGCAGCTCCTGGTGGATGTACTCGAGGTTGCTGAGGATGAAGGCGAGCGGGTTGTTGATTTCGTGGCCCACGCCCGCGGCGATGCGGCCGAGCGCGATGAGCCGGTCCGCGAAGAGCAGCTGCGCCTGGGTGGCGCGGAGCTGCTCCAGGCTGCGCGACAGCTTGACGTTGGCGGCCTCCAGCTCGGCCGTCCGCTCGCGCACCGTGTCCTCCAGGGGCGTGGTGTTCTGGGGGCGGGGACGGGGGCGCCCCGTGGGGCCGTGGACGGTGACGGCGTCGAAGGCGCGCCGGAGCGTGCCACGCCGCCGCGCCACCGCCGCCATCAGCAACACCCTCGCTCGTAGCGTCATCACGTCCAGCTCCGGCGGCCGGCGTCTGCCCTCGGCGAGCCTTGGAAGTCGCGGCAGACCGGTGCAGTCAACACCGGGAGAGAGGTGGCGGCAAGGGAACAGCGGTGGGGAACCGGAGTGCCCCCCGCTCTCCTGCCCGGATGCCGCCGGCCCGGGGGCGTCCGGCGCGCGGCCAGGCCTCGCCGGGGGGATGTTCCCACGCTCGGCGTCATGAAAACGCGGCGCCTCATGGGACGAACAGTGCGTGTGCCGGGAAGGGTGTGGGCTCGGGGCGCCGTGAGTCGCATGCGGGCGTCCCCGTCGGTGTGCCCCCGGTGGGGGCCTTCGCTTCTGGGGCTCCCGGGCCTGGCGCGGTGCCCGGCGGCGCCCGTGTCTCCGGGGGGCGCCAGCCGAGGGCCAGCAGCACCGCGAACACGAGTCCCAGCACCATGCCCACCACCGCCGTGGCGCGGAACATCACGCTCGCCGGAGGCACGGCCTCGGAGGCGAGGGGCGCCCGGACCCTCAATGCCGGCACCTCCACGGCCGCCCGTGTCCGCGCACGCGGGCCGCGATGAGGGGGCGCTCCCGAAGCCCACGGCTCATGGACGGGGAGCCACGCCTCCAGCGACTCGGGGTGGCCATCGGGAGAGGGCGCCTCCTCCAGCCCCGCCTCACCCAGGGGTACCTCCCAGCGCGCATCCGCTCCGGCCAGTGCCACGTCCAGGGCCTCGTGCACCTGCCTCGCGGTGCCGCGGACCTCCGGCCGCTTCGCGAGGAGCTTCATGCACAGCGTCCCCAGTTCCTCCGGCACCCGCGGGTTGCGCAGGTGCGGCGCGACGGGCGGCTCGGAGATGACCGCCTCCACCTCCGAAGGCGTCTCCACGCGAGGGAAGGGATGGCGCCCCGTCAGCACCCGGTAGAAGACGACGCCCAGCGCATACACGTCATCCGCATGCGTGGCCACGTACCGCGCACCGGGGAGGCTGTCGCGCTGGAAGGCGAGGGCCTCGGGGCTGCGGTACCTCGGCGTCCCCGGCGGCAGCACCCCGGGGGTGAGCCTCGGCGCCCCGGCGCGCGTGGCCACGCCGAAGTCCACGAGCACCGGCTCGCCGTCCTCGTCGCGCATCACGACGTTGGACTCCTTGATGTCCCGGTGCAGCACCTCCGCCGCGTGGGCCGCCTCCAGCCCGCGCGCCAGCCCGCGCAGCACCTCCGCGGCCCGGCGCGCGCCGGGGTTCTCCTCCTCCAGCCACCGGCACAGCGTGCGGCCCCGCACGTACTCCATGGCCAGGTAGAACCACCGCGGCGAGCGCTCCGGATGCAGGCCCCACCCGCGAAGGCCCACCACGTTGCGGTGCTCCAGCCGCGACAGCAGCGCCACCTCCCGCTCCGCGCGCGGCCCCAGGTGCTCCAGTGGCTGGAGCTTCAGGGCCACCTCTTCTCCGCCCCGCGTGGCGCGGTACACCACGCCGTGTCCACCCACGCCCAGCAGGCCGGCCACCGCGAAGCCCGCGATGTCCGTGCCCGTCGGCGCATCCAACATGTATCCAAGGCTCATCTGGCCCCCCCAGGCGCTGGAGGCTTCGACAGACAACTCCACGAATAGACTCAATTTATCGCAACCTGAGATGTCTATGGGTGGTGCCCCGCGGGGGTGATGAGTGTTTGGCGAGGAACGTCTCCGGCATGTCTGGCTTCTGTCGGAGCGGCCGCTCCGACAGCGCCACATGTGAGGAATGGGAGCGGGAAGGGCGCATCAGTTCCGCTGCGAGCTGCACGTTCCGCAGTCGGTCTTGCAACTGTTGTAGGTGTTGCCGGTACCGCAGCTCTCGGTGAACTGGCAGGTGCCGTCGCCGCACTTGTAGATGTCCTGGGTGCGGATGCGCGTGGTGATGGCCTGGTACGCGTGGCCGTTGTACGTGCACGTCGTGTAGTACGGCAGCGTGCTGTTGCCGCTGTAGGCCCGCGAGCACAGCGTGCTGCACGCGCCCGCGTGGACGATGGGCGGGCACTCGGACGAGGAGGCGCTGGAGGACAGGCCGCAGGCGCGCGCGGTGCTCTCCTTCGCGTTGAGGTAGCCCTGGTCATTGCCGGCGTAGATGCCGCTGCCGTCGAAGAGGTTGCCGAAGAAGCACGCTTCCTTCTCGCTGAACGTCGTCAATTCCGAGCTGGTGTAGGGGATGGGCGTGCCCTGCGCGGTGCGGCCCAGCACGGAGATGGGCAGGTGGATGCCGAACTTGTTGGCATGCGCCGCGAGGCAGGCGGACACCACCTCCTGCTCCGCCTGCGTCGCCGCCTGTCCGATGGACCAGTTGGGCGCCAGCCCCAGGGCGCCCTCCCACGTGTACGTCACGCCCGTCTGGGGGCTCGTATACGTGCGCGTCTGTCCCGCCGGCACCGCGCACCGCACCACGTACTCCATCACCGCGTCGGAGAGGGTCGGGTCCTGGTTGAACCAATTCTTGAAGCCATTGGTGGACAGTCCATTCGTCGACAGGCCATTGGTGGACAGTCCATTCGTCGACAAGCCATTGGTGGAGAGGCCGTTGGTGGACAGGCCGTTGTCTGACTGTTGTTCCGCCCTCACCACGCCGAGCACCTCCTCGGGGCTCGCATCCGGCAGGTCCGATGCTCCACAACCCCCGCCACCCAACCCCAGCGCCACACTCACGAGTCCCCAGGTGAGCCAGCGGCGGCTCGACTCATGGTTGAAGCGGTTTCCGACGACAGACTGCAAGGCTGGTGTACGACGCATGGCTTCCCCCCGCTTGAGGCGGCCAGAGACTGGCCGCCGTGGCGCCCACCAGTTGCAGCGAAGACAAACAAAAACGCTGTCGCCGGCAGGTGAAGCCAGTGTGAGGGGGCTGGGCGGTGAGATGAAATGCGACCAGGGTAAATAATTGCCATCTGGTTTCAAATGCAAACACCCGCTGTGTGAGCTGCAAAACGGGTTGTCTTAGACTCACTAATTTACATGTATTGCGGGTGTTACTCGGGCTCTGGGAACTCCAGCGCGAGAGAGGCGGCCGGCGTGAGGGCGAAGCCATCCGCGGCGCGCAGCCGCCAGGCGCCGACGTCGGTGACGGGGCCGCCGACGACTTCGGACTCGCCGGACTCACCGCGCGTCTCCGCCTGGCCCAGGTGCATGCACAGGTGGACGTGGGCGCCGACGGGGTCGGCGAGCTTCTGCGCGGCCTGCTGGAGGATGCGCAGCGAGTTCTCCGCCTCGCGCAGGTACGCGGTGCGCTCCGGGCTGGGCGCGCCATTCTCCAGCGGGCGCACGGCGAGCAGCGTGGTGCCGGACTGGAGCGCGAGGAGGAAGCCTCCGCCGCGCAGGCCCTGCTCCAGCCCGTCCAGCACGTCCGCGAGCACGGCGTAGACGGCGTCGTCGTCCTGCGCGGCCGAGGCGAGCACCACCTCGCAGTGGACGGCGAGCGCCAGCCGCGTGCGGCGCGCGGGCTGCACGGGCTCCTCCGCGGCCTCGCTGAGCGCGGCGAGGAAGACGCCCACGCTGCCGTAGCGGCGGCTGCCGTCCTTCTCCAGGCAGCGCAGCACCACCGCGTCGACGGCGGGGGACACGGGCGCAATCGCGCTGGGCCGGGGCGCGGGGGCCTCCAGGTGCAGCCGCTCCAACTCCATGCGGTCCTCGCACTGGAAGGGGTAGCGGCCGGTGAGCAGCTGGTGCAACAGCACGCCCAGCGCGTAGATGTCCGTGTGCGGGCCGATGGGGCCGCCGCGGAACTGCTCGGGCGCCATGGCGTGCGCGGTGCCCAGCCGCTGGCCGGCGATGGTGAGGCCTTCCTGTGAAGCCTCCGCGCTCAGCAGCTTGGCGATGCCGAAGTCGAGCAGCTTCACCCGGGGGCGCTCGCCCTCCTCCATGACGAGGACGTTGCTGGCCTTCAGGTCGCGGTGGACGACGCCGGCCTTGTGCGCCGCCTCCAACGCCGCGCACACCGGCTCCAGGTAGGCGAGCGCGCGTGACGCGGACAGCCTGCCGCGCTCCTGGACGACCTGGCTCAGCGTGCGCCCCGTCAGCAGCTCCATGACGTAGTACGGGCTGCCGTCCGGCATGAGGCCGAAGTCGTACACGTCGACGATGTTGGGGTGGCGAATCTGGTTCACCACGCGCGCCTCGCGCACGAAGCGCTTGAGCATCTCTCCCTGGTCCGCGAGGTGCGGGTGCAGCACCTTCACCGCGGCCCTGCGGCCGAGGATGCGGTGCTCGGCCTCGTAGACGCTGCCGTGTCCACCAGAGGCGAGCAGCGCCTTGAGCACATACTCACCGGCGAGCGTGCCGGGCCCGCGTTCGGCCTTGGTCGTCTCGCTGCGCTCCCGCTCGAAGGCGCCGAGGTCCGACCGGGCCTGGATGCGGAAGGTACTCTCGGAGTCCGCCGCCATGGGTGGACGACACTACCACCATTCCTCCATGCCCCCACTGCATGGGACGGGCCCCGGACGCTTGCCAGCATGCATCTGTGCCGGCCGTGCGTTCACCAGCCATCACCTCGGTGCCCTGCGGGCAGGCCGGATGTCGGCTGTCATATGCTCGGGCTGCCCGCCGCACCCCCGGGGATTGGACGGCCAGTGGCCGGGGCTGCTGGATTCGGGTCGTGGCGACACGCGCGGCTGCAGGGGTTGGTGGAGGTGGCTGGGGCCGCATGTGGCTGCCGGGGGGAGTGGACATGACGACTCTGGACGACCTCACGACGTGTGCGGGCCTTGCCCTGGCTCCACCGTCTTCCACCGGTGCCTGCCTCATCCTCATCAGCACCACCACGCCCGCCGCCATCGGCAAGGCGTTCCGGCTGGAGCCCGGTGAGCACGTCATCGGCCGCGGCTCCGAGGCCACGGTGCGCATCGACGACCACGGGGTGTCGCGCAAGCACGCGCGCATCATCCGCACCGACGAGGGCGCCTGCCACGTCACGGACCTCGAGTCCACCAACGGCACGCTGCTCAACGGCGTGCCCGTCACCACCGCCGAGCTCCAGGAGGGAGACCGGCTGCAGATCGGCACCGTCACCGTCTTCCGCTTCTCCAAGCGCGAGGTGCTGGAGCAGCGCGAGGAGCAGTTGCGCCAGGCGCTCTCCGCCGCGCGCGTGGGCATCTGGGACTGGAACGCGCAGTCCGGCCGGGTGACGTGGAGCGAGCAGGTGGACCGGCTCCTGGGCCTGGCCGTCGGGAAGCTGTCCGGGCGCGCCATGGAGCTGGACGAGGTGGTGCACCCCTCGGACCTGCCGCGCGTGCGCGAGGTGCTGCGCACGGCGCTGGAGAAGAAGACGCAGGTGGATGTGGAGTACCGCATCGAACCGCAGGGCAGTGGCTGGCGCTGGATTTCATGCAAGGGAGACGTGCTGTGTGACGCGTCCGGCATGCCCGCTCGGGTGACGGGCACGGTGATGGACATCACCGCGCGCAAGCAGGCCGAGCAGGAATTGCAACGCCAGTCGCTCATCTTCGAGAGCATCTACGACGGCGTGGTGATTACGGACCTGAGCGGCGGCATCATCGACTGGAACCCCAGCGCGGAGCGCATGTTCGGCCGCAACAAGTCCGAGGCGCTGGGGCAGACGCTCCTCAGTGTGCTGAATCCGGAGCAGCCGGACCGCACCACCGCGCAGGTGCTCACCGCGCTGGAGAAGCAGGGGCGCTGGAGCGGAGAGCTGGAGTTCCGCAGGAAGGACGGCACCACGTGCTGGTGCGAGTCCGTGGTGGTGCCGCTGCGCGACAGCGAGGGGCGCGCGATTGCCAACATCATGGTCCACCGCGACACGACGGAGCGGAAGCAGCTCCAGGCGCACCTCGTCGTCGCGGACCGGCTGGCGTCGGTGGGTACGCTGGGCGCGGGCGTGGCGCACGAAATCAACAACCCGCTGGCCTACATGCTCGTCAACCTGCACCTCATCCGCGAGGGGTTGGACCGGCTGGAGCACCTGGCTCCCGCGGCGCCCATCGCATCGCTCCAGCAGTTGGTGCGCGAGACGACGGAGGGCGCCGAGCGCATCGCCACGATTGTGAGGGACTTGAAGGTCTTCGCGCGCGGCGAGCAGGAGGCGCGGCTCTTGCCGGTGGACGTACGCCGGGCGGTGGAGCTGGCGTGCAAGATGGCGGACAACGTCGTACGCCACCGCGCGCGGCTGGTGACGGAGTTCGAGCCGGTGCCACCGGTGGAGGCGAGCGAGTCCCGGCTGTGCCAGGTGTTCCTCAACCTGCTGCTCAACGCGGCGCAGGCCATTCCGGAGGACGGGCCGCACGCCAACGAGCACGAGATTCGCGTGGTCATCCGCTCCGAGGAGCGCGGGCAGGTGGTGGTGGAGGTGCGCGACACCGGCATGGGCATGCCGGCGGACGTGCTGAGCCGCATCTTCGACCCGTTCTTCACCACGAAGCCGGTGGGCGTGGGCACGGGGCTGGGGCTGTCCATCTGCCACGGCATCATCGAGTCCATGGGCGGCTCCATCCACGCGGAGAGCGAGCCCGGCCGGGGCAGCACCTTCCGCGTGGTGCTGCGCGCCGCCACGCGCGAGCTGGAGGTGCTGCCGCGCCTGGCCGCGGCGGTGCAGACCAACGCGCGGGCGAAGATTCTGGTGGTGGATGACGAGCCCAACGTGACGCTGGCGCTGCAGCGCTCGCTGGCGGCGGACCACGAGGTGGCCACGGCCAACAGCGCGCAGGCCGCGCTGCGGCTGGTGAGCGAGGGCAGCCGGTTCGACCTCATCCTGTGTGACGTGATGATGCCCGGCATGACGGGCATGGACCTGTACAACGAGCTGGGCCGCTGCGCCCCGGAGCAGGCAGGACGCATGGTGTTCATGACGGGAGGCGCCTTCACCCCGCGCACGGTGTCCTTCCTGCGCGACGTGCCGAACCTCAAGATTTCCAAGCCGCTGGACCTCACGCAGTTGCGTGAGCTGGTGGGCCGCTCCGCCGAGGCGGCGCGATGAGCCCTCCGGCCTCCTCCGGGCTCTCCGCTCCCGAGCAGCAGGTGGCCGAGGCGCGGCCGAAGCTGTCGGCCGTGGCCGGGACGTCCGAGTCGCCCCGGGAGCTGACGGCGCGCGCGCTGGGCGTGGGGCTGCTCATCGGTGGGCTCCTGGCCGTCACCAACGTGTACATGGGGCTGAAGACGGGCTGGTGGGAGAGCGGCTCCCTCACCGCGGCGGTGCTGGGCTTCAGCGCGCTGGCGACGGTGTCGCGCCGCCGGGGCTCGCCGTACACGCCGTTGGAGAACAACGTCACGCAGACGGCCGCGTCCGCGGTGGGCGCGATGCCAGCGGCGGCGGGCCTCTTGGGCGCACTGCCCGCGCTGAGCCTGCTGGGCCTCGACGTCCCCGGCTGGGGCGTGGTGGCGTGGAGCGTGGCGCTGGGGACGCTGGGGGTGCTGGCCGCGCACGTGCTGCGGCGCCGGCTGGTGGTGGAGGAGGCACTGCCGTTCCCCACTGGCATCGCCACCTCGGAGCTCATCACCGCGATGCACGCGCCCGCGCAACCCGAGGTCCGCGACGCGCGGCACCGGTGGCCGCTGGCGGTGGTGGCCGGTGTGTCCGTGACGATTACGGCGCTGCGCGACGCCTTCAAGGTGCTGCCGGGGATGACGGCGATGCCGGGCTCGCTGGGCGGCGTGCCCGCGGCGAGCCTGACGTGGGGCATCGGCTGGAGCCCCATGCTGTTGGCGATTGGGATGATGACGGGCCTGCGCCTGGGCGTGAGCATGCTGGCCGGGGCGGTGGTGGGGTGGGGCGTGCTCGCGCCGTGGCTGGAGGGCTCGGGCGTGCTGAAGGCCCGTGGCTACGAGGGAGACCTTGGCACGTGGCTCACGTGGCCGGGCGTGGGGCTGCTGGTGGGCTCGGCCATGGCGGCGCTGGGCGTGCAGGCGCGCGACTTCCTGCGGGCCGCGAAGGACGTGGGCTCGCTGGGGCGCGCGGACGCGCTGCCGCGCTGGGCGCTGGGCGCGGGGCTGGCGGCGTGCGCGCTGGCGGTGGGGCTGGGCGCGATGCTCTTCGGGTTGAGCGTGCCGTACATGCTGCTGGCGCTCGTGCTGGTGCTGCCGCTGTGTGCGGTGTGCGCGCGCGGCGCGGGGCAGACGGACGTGTCGCCGGTGTCGCAGATGGGCCAGATTACGCAGGTGGTCTTCGGCATGCTGCAGCCGGGGGCGATGGCGCCCAACGTGACGTCGGGCGCGGTGACGTCCGGCGCGGCGGCGCAGACGGGCGTCAGCATGTGGTCGCTCAAGTCGGGGCACCTGTTGGGCGCCACGCCGCGCCGGCAGTTGGTGGCGCAGTTGGTGGGCGTGCTCGCGGGCTCGCTCGTCGCGGTGCCGGCGTACCTGCTGCTGGCGAAGGCGTATGGCCTGGGCTCGCAGGCGCTGCCAGCGCCGTTCGCCACCCAGTTCCGCGCGGTGGCGGAGCTGGCCGTGCGCGGACTGGACGGGCTGCCGCCCTACGGCGGGCTGGCCGCGGGCATCGCGGCGGCGGTGGGTGCGGCGCTGACGCTGACAGCGCGGAGCCGCGCGGCGAAGTGGCTGCCGCTGCCGCTGGCCATGGGCATCGGCTTCATCCTCCCGGCCTTCTATGCCGTGTCCATCTGCCTGGGGGCGGTGGGCATGGCATTGGCGCGGCGGCGTTGGCCCGATGTGACGGATCGCAACGTGGCACCGATGGGCGCGGGTGCGATTGCCGGTGAGTCACTCACGGGCGTGCTCATCGCCGCGCTGATTGCGCTGGGCTTCATGCAGCAGGGGTGATGTCCCTCACTCGCTCCAGCGAGCGGCGGATGCGCCCTTCCATGAGGTTGGGCACGTGGATGGCGTGCTCCAGCGCCTCCTGAAGCACGCGCGCGGCCTCGTCCCTGTCTCCCCGGCGCAGCGCCGCCAGCCCCATCATCTCCAGCACCTCCAGCGGCTCCTGCTCCACGGACACCTGCGCGGACCGCTCGCGCAGCGCGTGCCATGCCTCCGCCGTGGCGTCGCGCGTGGCCAGCTCCACCATGGCGAAGAGCACCTCCTCCGAGGGGCTCAAGTCCACGCCGTGCCGTCCGTCCGCGAGCACCTGCCGCACCTGCGCCAGCAGCTCGCGGGCGCGCGCCTGCCGGCCCGTCCACGCCATGGCGCGTGCCTGCAGCAGCAGCGCCCACGGGCGCGGTGCCACCTCCGGGTGCCGGCGCTCCAGCGCGATGGCGCGGGCGATGTGCGGGGCGGCCGCGTCCACGTCGCCCGCCTGGTAGTGCAGCTCACCGAGGTTGTGCTCGGCGAAGTATTCCCAGCCCACCATTCCCAGCTCGCGGCCCAGGTGCATGAAGCGCTCCTGGTCCTTCAGCGCGCTGGCCAGGTCCTTCCGCGCCACCCAGAGGTTGCGGCGGTTGTTGATGGCGCTGCCCAGGTGGAAGCGGTCTCCGCGCTCGGTGCACGCGTCGATGACCTCCGTGAGCACCCGGGCCGTCTCGTCGATGTCGCCCAGGTTGGGGAGGATGACGGCGAGCAGCAACTGCGCCACCACCTGCGTCTCGTAGCCCGCGTCGCCCAGCCGGCGCGCGCGCTCGGCGGCGGCCTCGAGCGGCATGCGCGCCTCCTGCCACTCGCCCTTGCGGAACTGCGCGCGGCCCAGCGCCAGCAGCAACCGGGCCTGCACGTAGGGAGACTCCACGCGGTGGGCCAGGGCCTGCGCCTCCAGCGCGCGCGTCTCGCTGCGTGCATAGTCATTCGTCCAGTCGAGCGCCATGGCCTCGTCCAGCAGCAGCTCCACCTCCGTGCGCGTGTCCTCCAGGGCGCGGGCCCGCTCGCGCGCGGCGGCGAAGTCCGCCAGCGAGTCGTCATACCGGCCGATGCGGATGCGCATGAGGCCCCGGCCGCGCAGCGCGGTGAGGCAGCGCAACTCGTCCGTCGGCTCCAGCAGCTCCAGCGCGCGCGTGTACATGGCCTCCGCGTCCAGGAAGGCGTGGCGGCCTCGCGCGGACTCGGCCAAATCGATGGAGAGCGCGGCGGCCTCGTCCCGCAGGCCGGCGGCGGCGGCGTGCAGCGCGAGGCGGGGCAGGCGCTGACGCTCGCTGGAGCCCGCGGCGCCCAGGTAGTAGCGGTACGCGGCGTGGTGGATGCGCTGGCGCTCGGCGGCGGGCAGGGTGGCCGCCACCGCCTCGCGCAGCAATTCGTTGCGGAAGCTCAGCCCCTCCTGACGGTGCGCCACCAGCAGGCCGGAGTCCAACAGCCGCTTCGTGGCATGGCCCGCGTCCAGCGGGAAGCCGCCCGCCGCGCCGTCGCGCTCCAATTCGCGCACCACGCCCTCGGCGGTGGCGGCGGTGAAGTCCGTGCCCAACAGCGCGCACAGCCGCGCGTGCGCCGCGAGCGACGGAGGCAGCGCGCCCAACTCACGGTCCGCGAGCCACTCCACCAGCCGCAGCTCCGGCACCTTCTCCAGCCCGTCGGTGACGAGGTACCAGCTCCCGCCCGGCGCGCGCTGGCGCACCAGCCCCTGGCGCTTGAGGCCACGCACCAGCTCCACCACGTAGAGGGGCACGTGCTGGGCGCGCTCGACGATTCGCTCCACCGCCTGCGCGGGCACGTTCTCCACCGGCTTGAGCAGCATGCGGCAGAGCTGCTGGGCCTGGTCCGCGGGCAGCGCGGGGAGGGACACCGTGGCCTGCCGCGCGGCGCGGGTGCCCCACGTGGGGCGGCTCCTCTCGAAGCCCGGCCGCGCCAGCACGCATATCCATAGCGGGACGCTGGCCTCCGCGAGGCACGCGTACTCGAGCGCGTCCAGCGCCGTCTCCTCGGCGAAGTGCGCGTCGTCGACGATGAGGCACAGCGGACGCTCGCGCGCGTTGGCGGCCAGCAGCTCACCCGTGGCGCGCATGGCCAGCGAGCGCAGCGCGCCGGGTGCCGCGGCCCAGCTCTGCAGCTCCGGCCCGCCGGGCGCGTACCAGCCCAGCGTGGCGGCCACGCCGGGCCACAACTCCGAGGCCAGCGTGGGCCCCAGCCGCTGCTGAATCGCCGCGTGGCCCTGCTCCTCGGTGTCCGTGTCCTCGCGCTCGAAGGCGCTCAGCGCGCAGCGCAGCAGCGTGCGCAGCGTGCCGTCCGGGTCGCCCTGCACCGGCTCGCGCGAGCGCGTGGAGTACACCCGCACGTGCGGCAGCACCGCCTGGAGCCTGCGCGCCAGCGTGGCGGCGAGGTGGCTCTTGCCGTGGCCCCGCTCGCTCAGCACGGTGATGATGGTGGGCGCGGCCTCGCCCACCGCCGAGCGCGCGCTCTCCAGCAGCGAGGACAGCTCCCCCTCGCGCCCCACCAGCACCTCGCTGCCGAGCTGGAGCACGGTGATGTCCGGACGCGGCGCGGCCCCCGGCGGCGCGGGGCGCAGCAGGCCTCGCAGGCCCGGCACCTCCATGCAGGGCACCTCCGGCACCGCCTCCGCGGCGGCCGGCGTCAGCAAGAGGCCGTGCGCGTCCGGCCCGGTGGGGTAGTGGTCGTCGCGCGAGAAGATGGCGCCCAGGTAGCGCGGCGCGCCGGTGGGGCGGCGCTGCACGGTGACGGCGGACACGTCCACCAGCGCGCCCGGGGACAGCCCGCGCTCGGCCAGCCCTTCCGCGGCGCGCATGGCGCGGCGCACGGGATTCTCTCCCACGTCCGGGTCGAACACCGCGGCGATGCGCGGCCCGTCCGTGAAGGCCATGTGGCCGCCATAGGAGGCCAGCGCCTTCTGCAATGACACCGGGTTGGCGCGCGAGGTGAGGAAGAGGACGGCGACGGAGCGGCGCACCTGCGCGGGGCGCGGCTCGCCGGGAGCCACGGGCCGGGGCGACGACGTGTCGGCGGCGCGGTGCGCATGCTCGAAGGCGCCGCGCAGCAGCGTGCCCAGCGCGGCGGCGTCCTCCGGGCGGCGCGCGCGCTCCTTGGCGAGACAGCGCAGCACCACTTCCTCCAGCGCGGGCGGCACCGGCGCGAAGTCCGAGGGCGGCGGTGGCCGCAGCGACAGGTGGGCCTGGAGCACGTCCGGCGTGACGCCGAAGAAGGGCGGCCGGCCGGTGAGCATCTCGTAGAGGAGCACGCCCAGCGCGTACACGTCCGTGCGCGCGTCCACGTCCAGGTTGCCGGCGCACTGCTCGGGCGCCATGTACTCCGCGGTGCCGGCGAAGCCGGACGTGTCGCTCGGCGTGGACCCCACCGGCAGCGCCACGCCCTCAGAGGACGTGCCGCGCACGAGGCCGAAGTCGAAGACGCGCACGCTGCCCGCCACCTCGTCGAGGAAGAGGTGCTCCGGCTTCAAGTCACAGTGGGCCAGCCCGCGCGCGTGGACGGCGGCCACGGTGTCCACCACGGCGAGGGCGCGCGAGGCCAGTTCCTCCGCGGGCAGCGGCCCCGAGGCACGCTCCAGGCGCTCGGCCAGCGTGGGCAGCGTCACGAACTCCATGGCGAGGAAGCGCACGCCGTTGGGGAGGGTGCCGGACTCGTAGAGGGCGGGCACGGTGGGCGGGCCCAGCACCTTGAGCGCCTCGGACTCGCGGGAGAGCTGCGCGCGGGCCAGCGCGTTGCCGCTGCGGGCCACCTTGATGGCCACGCGCTTGCCGTCCGACGCGCGCCACGCGCCCAGCAGCACGCCGAAGCCCCCGTGCGCCACCACCCGCTCCACCTGGTAGCCAGGGACCGCGGGCAGCGTGGCGGACACGTCGGACGGCGCGTCTCCCCCCGGAGGCGGCGGGCTCGGCGGGCACGGCGCGTGGGAACCCTCCCAGCGCCGCCCGCATGTCTGGCAACGCGGCACGGACGGCACTCTACGTCAGGTGCCACGCCGTTTCAGAATCGGGCGGACGGACGCGAGGTGACCCGGTGGGTCGTCTCCGCCCAGGACATGGGCAAGGACTTCGAAGGAAGCAGGCTTTTCCATCGTTACTTCAGCGCGCACGCCCGTACAGTCCCCATGGCAGGGGCCGCGCTGGAAGCGGCCGTCGCGTCGCACCAGCGGGTGCAGCTTCGCTTCCAGGACGGCGACATCCGCCGCCCGGTCATCCGTCGAGACGTGCGCCGAGGGCCTCAACCGAAGCGTGGAGGCTCCGAACCCATGCCCAACAGCCGTGCCACTTCGCGCGCACCCGTCCCCATGCGATGCAGCCGCACTCACTCTCTCAACCTGTCCATGTCGACTCTCCGGTAGCTCGTCCTCGCGCGTCCCTGGGCGCACCACGGTGGCGGTGCTCGTGGGCGCGCGAGGATGCACGGGATGACCGGCCGGGTAGGCGCTCAGCCCACCTGCTGGCCGCGATTCTTCCAACTGTCTCCAGGGTGAACGGACCGCCGCCCTGACTGCCCCGGACTGCGATCCGCTTGGCCCGCCCCCGCTACGAACAGCTTGGGTGAGCCGTCTGCGAGCCATTACCCGGCCCGTCACAAAGGCCCGCTTGGGCGCGTACAGTCGGGGCGTGGCAACGGGGCTATCCATCCGCCACGACAACGGCAGCCAGTACACCTCCGACGCCATTTCGGTTCGGTACACTCCTCGAAGGAAGGATGGCGATGATGTGGCGTGATGTTGAATTGAGGGACCTTCAGGGGGCCGCCACCCGGTTGCTCGAGCAAGTGCAGCGCAGCGAGAGCTTCGAGCGAGTGCGTGGGCAGGTATTGGTCGCTCAGGACCCGGATGAGGACCTCGTCACGACGATGGCCAGTCAGTTGGTGAGGAGCTTCCGCATGTACTGCCAGCCTCGCCATCTCAACTCGGAGGCGTACATCTGGGAGGAGCGCGCCGGTGGGCGCATGGCGAGGATTCGCCCATTGTCAGCCATCCGTTTCTACTGGGCAGGGGCCGAAGTGCATCCCTATGTGCCTCAAACGGTGTGGGGCGAAGGGGCCATCCACCACAGCTATTCGGAGACGGAGTCGGATAATCAGTTGGATTTCGGCGCAACGAACTTTGATAGTTGCGGTGGGTTCGAGCTGGGGGCGCTCGGAGATGCATTGCTTGAGCTTGCCGAGGATGAGGAACTCCGTCGCGCGGACGCCTTCGTCCCTCTCAAGAAGCTGCTGGTCGTACGTTCACTTCAATGTGCCCGGATGGCATTGCAGCGGGCTACCAGGGAGGAGGCCTTCGGCGCGCTGCCCCGAGTCATGCCCTTCCAGTTCTTTGCGACCCCTGGACATGATGAGCCTTCCTGCCTGCTCCTCGATGTGCGGTGAGACCGGAGCAACCGTTTACCCGGTCGTGCTTGCCTGGCTGGACTGCCGGGCATTGTGACGACAGGGTGGGGGCTCGCAGTCCGCCCGGTGCCGGATTCGTCAGCGTTCGAGCGGGCTGCGAGCCCTGGTGCCTCAGCGCTCCGGCACTTCCACCGCGCGCAGCAGGGCGGTGTCGGAGTCGGGCGCGCGCACGCGCACGAGCACCGCGCCGGGCTTCGCGGAGGAGAAGGCCTGCACGGCCTCGGCGGCATTCGAGACCTTCTGGTCTCCCACCTGCACGAGAATCATGCCGGGCACGATGCCGCCCTTGTCCGCGGGGCTGCCGGGCTCCACCGCCATCACCTGCGGGCCGTTCTGCGTGTCCGCCAACTGCACGCCGATGCGCTGACGCTGGGCCGAGGTGCCGTTGCGCGGAGCGACCTCCTCCTCGCCCTGCATGGCCGGACGCGTCCCCAGCGTCACGTCCAGCGTCGTCGGCTTGCCGCCGCGCAGCACGTCCAGCTTCACCTTGGTGTCCGGCTTGATGAGCGCCACCGCGCGGGTGAGGGCGCCGGCCGAGTCCACCGGCTTGCCGTCCACGGAGGTGATGATGTCCTCCTCGCGCAGGCCGCCGCGCGCGCCGGGACCGCCGCGGCTGACGCCCGCCACCACCGCGCCCTTCGTCGCCTGCACGCCCAGCGCCTTCGCAATGTCCGGCGTGAGGTCCTGGATGGACAGGCCCAGCCAGCCGCGCCGTACCGCGCCGTTCTCCTGGAGCTGCGGCAGCAGGTTGCGGATGAGGTTGCTGGGCACCGCGAAGCCGATGCCCGTGGCCCCGCCGATGATGGCCGTGTTCATGCCCACCACTTCACCCTTCATGTTGAAGAGCGGCCCGCCGGAGTTGCCCGGGTTGATGGCGGCGTCCGTCTGGAGGAAGTCGTCATAGGGGCCGGCGTGGATGTCGCGCGCCCGCGCGGAGAGGATGCCCGCGCTCACGCTGGAGGCGAGGCCGAACGGGTTGCCGATGGCCATCACCGCGTCGCCCACGCGCAGCGCGTCCGAGTCACCCAGTGGCACGGCGGGCAGGTTGCCCGGCGCGCCCTTGAGCTTGATGAGCGCGATGTCCGTGAGCGGGTCCCTGCCGAGCACCTCCGCGTCGAAGGCGCGGCCGTCATCCAGCTTCACGCGCACCACGTCCGCGTCCTCCACCACGTGGTTGTTGGTGAGGACGATGCCGTTGGCGTCGATGACGAAGCCGGAGCCCGCGCCCTGGCGCCCCGGTGTCTGGCCCTCGAAGCCGCCCATGCCGGGCGGGAAGCCGAAGCGCTCCGCCATGCCAGGCGGGAAGCCCTGCATGCCGGAGACGCGGCGGGGCTTCTGCGTCACCTCCACGTTGACGACGGCGCCCTTCACCGCGTCCACCAGCGGCGCCAGCGAGGTGAGCGTGCCCGGCGCGCCGGACGCGGCGGGGCTGTAGAGCGCCTGCTGCACGGGCACGTTGGGTGACGCGCCAGGCGTGGCGGCCGCCTTCGTGGGCGCGGAGATTGCGGCGGTGGGTGCGGAGGAGGTCTGGGAGCCCATGGCCTGTCCGCAGGCGGCGCCAAACGTCGCCGCGGGAAGGAGGGCCAGGGCACCGAGGAGTCGGCGGGTAGGGAGCGAGCAGGCCATCGTTCGTTCTCCATGAAGACCGGGTGACTTCCGGCCGGAAAAGGGGTGGAAACCTCGGTTCGGACGTGGAGCAGACGCGCGGCGTAGCCACACCTGGAGGGGTGGACGCGATGCCCGCCCGCGAGGCGTCCCCCGACTCCTCGCGGCGGCCATCAGGTATGGGGCCCATCGTGCGAGGCCCCACGCCCGAACCGATGCCGCGAGTCATTGCAGGCCCCGGGCCAACGCAAGGACACCGCGTGTCCTCCTCTAGAGAGGCGCGTGTGCGGGCCCGGATGGGGAGGAATGGGGCGGGGCAAAGTGCCCCGGTCGGGGCATTTCTCCGCGGGGAATCACGCCCCACTCCCCGAGAGGGAGCGCGTGGCATGGCGAATGCTCTGTCACCAGGGCCCACCACGAATTCCCAAGGAGCCGACATTGATGATGGGGCCGGAAGACAGCGTGAATGAGCAGGAGACGCCGCGGGCGCGGCCCGGCTCGACCCGGGAGTGGGCGGACGGGCGCGGGGCGCCCCGCATCCTGGTGGCGGAGGACCAGGCGGAGATGCGCGTGCTGCTGCGGCGCGCGCTGATGCGCCGGGGCTACGAGGTGGTGGACGCGCACGACGGGCCGAACCTGGTGCAGGCGATTGTGGAGGGCCTGCTGGCGCCCCAGACGCAGGTGCCGGACCTCATCGTCACCGACGTGCGCATGCCGGGCTACTCGGGCCTGGAGGTGCTCGCCCGGCTGCGGCGCGAGGGGTGGACGACGCCCGTCATCCTCATCACCGCCTTTGGCGACGCGCAGCTCCACGCGGAGGCGAAGCAGCTCGGCGCGGCGTGCGTGCTCAACAAGCCCTTCGCCATGGAGGACCTCGTCGCCGCGGTGGAGGCCCTCGTTCCGCCTCCGCGCTGACAGTCCCCATCGAGGCCGTGGTCCGCGCGTGCGAGCGCGGGTGGAGCGGGGTATACGCTCGCCTTCGCACGAGGGCGAGCGGCGGTTTCGTTCGCGGACGGAGTCATGAACAGGTTCACCTCCATTCAGAAGTCGTCGTGGGTGCTGCCGCTGTGCGCGCTGAGCGCGACGTGTACGCCCGCGCACCGCTCGGTGCCGGAAGCGCCGGAAGGCCCCACGCCGCAGCGGCGCGTGGCGCGCATCGTCCGCGAGTACCCGCACTCGACGGAGGCCTTCACGCAGGGGCTCGTCTTCCACCAGGGCCGCCTCTACGAGAGCACCGGCCACCAGGGCACGCTGCGGCAGCTCTCCTTCGACAAGGCCGAGCCGGTGTGGCTGGAGGCGCTGGGCGACATCTTCACGGAAGGCCTGGCCAGCGACGGCGAGCGCCTCTACCAGCTCACGTGGACGGAGGGGCTGCTCTACACGTGGCATGGCGACCCGCCGAAGCGCGAGCGCACCACGCACTACGACGGTGACGGCTGGGGCCTGTGCTACTGGGAGGGGAAGCTGGTGCGCAGCGATGGCAGCTCCACGCTGACCTTCCACGCGCCGGACGACTTCCGCCCGCTGGGCACGGTGGAGGTGACGCTGCAGGGCCAGCCGATGGACCAGCTCAACGAGCTGGAGTGCGCCAACGGCGTCATCTACGCCAACGTGTGGCACTCGTCGGAGGTGCTCGAAATCGACCCCAACACGGGCCACGTGGTGGCGGTCATCGACGCGTCGGAGCTGACGCGCAACGTGGCGCCGCAGCTGCGCAGCACCGAGGCGGTGCTCAACGGCATCGCCGTGGAGCCGGGCACCGGCCGCATGTTCATGACGGGCAAGCTGTGGCCCAAGCTCTTCGAGGTACGGCTGGAGCCGGCGCCGGGCTCGAACTGAGCCGTCAGGGCTTCTTCGCCTCGTCGTCGCGCTCCAGCTTCCGGTAGAGCGTCTTCCGGTCCACGCCGAGCACGCGCGCGGCCAGCGTGCGGCTGCCGCCCACCGCTTCCAGCACGCGGTGGATGTAGCGCCGCTCCAGCTCCTCCAGCGTCACCAGCTCCGACGGGTCCGTGTTCTCCGGCACCGCCTTGGGTTGGCTGTAGTTGCGGACGCGCTCGGGCAAATCGTCGACGGTGATTTGCTCGAAGGAGGTGAGCGCCACCGCGCGCTCGAGGCAGTTCTGCAGCTCGCGCACGTTGCCCGGCCACCCGTAGACGAGCAGCCGCTGCGCCGCCGCGGGGGACAGGCCCAGCACGCGCTTGCCGGTGCGCGAGGCGAACTGCTCGATGAAGCGCTGGGACAGGGACAGCACGTCGTTGCCGCGCGCGCGCAGCGGCGGCAGCTCGATGCCGATGACGTTGAGCCGGTAGTAGAGGTCCTCGCGGAAGCGCCCTTCCTCCACCGCCAGCTCGAGGTCTCGATTGGTGGCCGCGACGATGCGCGCGTCGAAGGGCACCTCCGTGTCGCCACCCACCGGGCGCACCGTTCGCTCCTGAAGGGCACGCAGCAGCTTGGGCTGGAGCGTGATGGGCAGCTCGCCCACCTCGTCCAGGAAGAGGGTGCCGCCGTGCGCCTGCACGAAGAGACCGGTACGCGCGGCCTTGGCGTCGGTGAAGGCGCCCTTCGCATGGCCGAACAGCTCGCTCTCCAGCAGCGCCTCCGGCATGGCCGCGCAGTTGATGGCCACGAAGGGCCCATCCTTGCGACGTCCGCGCGAGTGCACGGCGCGCGCGGCCACCTCCTTGCCGGTGCCGCTCTCGCCGGTAATCAGCACCGTGGAGTCCAGGTCCGCCACGCGGTCGATGAGCGCGTAGGCCTGCTTCATGGCCAGGCTCTCGCCCACCACCGCGTCGCTGTCGTCTCGCCGGCCCAGCTCCTGCCGCAGCCGCCTGACTTCTTCCCGCAGGGCCCGGTGCTGCACCGCGCGCTCCAGCACCAGCACCAGCGCGTCCAGGTCGATGGGCTTGGTGACGAAGTCGTACGCCCCCGCGCGGATGGCGGCCACCGCCGTCTCCAGGCTGCCGAAGGCCGTCACCACCACCACCGGGATGTCCGGGCGGTTGAGGGCAATGCGCTCGCACAGCGCCAGCCCGTCCATGCCGGGCATGCGCAAGTCCGTGAGCACCACGTCGAAGTCCTCGCCGGCCAGCTTCGCCAGCGCCTCATCCGCGGAAGGCATCGCCAGCGGGGTGAAGCCCCGGCGGGTGAGTCCCTTCTCCAGCATGGCGCGCATCTCGCGCTCGTCCTCGACGACCAGGACGCGGCCCGGCATCACTGTCCTCCTCGTGGCAGATAGATGGAGAAGCAGCTACCTCGTCCGGGCTCGCTGCGCACGCCAATCCAACCGCCATGGTCTCTCACCAGACCGTAGGAGACGGACAGGCCCAGGCCCGTGCCCTCGCCCACGTCCTTGGTGGTGAAGAATGGCTCGAAGACGTGGGGCAGCACGTCCGGCGGAATGCCATCGCCCTCGTCCTCCACGTCCAGCCGCACATAGTCGGCCTCGGCCCCGCCCTCCGAGGCCGGTGGCGTGGCGCGCACCTCGGCGGCGCGCACGCGCAGGGTGCCCGGGCGCTTCATGGCCTGCAGCCCGTTCATCACCAGATTGGTGAGCACCTGCTGCACCTGGCCCCCGTCCACCTCCAGCGACAGGCCCGAGGGCACCTCGGCCTCCAGCGCCACGCTGCGCTTGTGCGCCATGGGCCGCAGCAGGGCGAGCGAGCGCTCCACCAGCCCGTGCACGTCCTCGGGCGCGCGGTGCGGCGCGCGGCGGCGGGCGAAGTCCAGGAGCTGACGGATGATGCCCGTCATGTGCTGCGCCTGCTGCGAGATGATTTGCGCGCACTCGTTGACCTCCTCGCCCTCGGCCTCGCCGCTGGAAATCATCTTCGCGCGGCCCATGACGACGTTGAGCGGCGTGCCCAATTCGTGCGCCACGCCGGAGGCGAGCTTGCCCACCGTGGTGAGCCGGTCCGCGTGCCGCAGGTGCTCCACCGCGGACAGGCGCGCGGCCGTCTCCGAGGCGAGGCGCGAGCGCGTCTCCTCCAACTGCTCGCCCATGCGATTCATGGCGCTGGCCAGCGTCGTCAGTTCGTCGCCGCGCTTCTGCGGGAGCTGCACGCGGGCGGTGAGGTCACCCTGGCCGATGCGGTGCGCGAGCTTCACCAGCCGGTCCACGGGCTCGCCCACGAGGCGCCGGCCCATGGCCATGGCGGCCACGAGGAAGGCGAGCGTGATGGCCGCGGTGGCGGCGATGGTGCCCACGACAACGGTGCGCACGTGCATCTGCTGGTCGCCCAGCGACTCGGTGATTTCGATGGCCCCCAGCCGCTGCCCGTTGTTGATGACGACGGGCGTGTACGAGTGCAGCAGGCCCGGCTCCGGGGTCGGGTCCACCATGGAGCCGTCCTCCAGCGCGCGCAGCCGGGCCAGCAGGCGCGGCGGGAAGCCGTCCAGCGGCGGCGTGCCGGGGCCGCCGTCGAGCCACACCCAGCGCAGGTGCACCTGCTCCTGGAAGCGGTTGGACTGGTGGAGGAGGGTGAGGGCCTCGCGCTCCCCGGCGAGCTGCCACGCCTTGCCGATGGCGCCGGCGAGCGTGTGGCCGAGCAGGCGGTGGTCATGCTGCATGTCCAGCGCGGAGCGCTCGAGCTCGCGGCGCACCTGGAAGTACTGCAGGCCGGAGATGACGGCGACAGCGAGCAGGACGAGGGCGAGGGTGAACTTGCGAGCGAGTCTCACGGGCGGTTCGAAGAGGCTTCTCCGGTCCGTGGGCGAGGGGGAGGAGCTCACGGACCGGAGGTGGGTACTCACAACGTACCGCGAGTGCTGCAACGAAAGCGGCGGCTAATTGCCGCTGCTGGAGCCCTCGGCGGGAGCCGGGGCAGGCTTGGTGGAAGCGGCGTGGGCCTTCGCCTTCTTGCCCTTGGCGGGCTTGGCCGGGGCCGCGGCGGCGGGCTTCTGACCGTCGGTGGCGGGCTTGGGCGTGGCCGCGAAGGCGCCCAGGGAGACAAGGGAAAGTCCGAGGCCGGCAACGAGGGACAGGGTGCGCTTCATCAATTTCACTCCGGTGGTCCGCGCGGGGTTTCGCGCGGCTGGGCCGGGGTAGAGCATCCGCCGTGCCAGCCTCCGTCCACGGGTGGTGGGCGCGGTCCTCCCTCGGGAGGAGGCGCGCTCGGGCGCGGGGATGGGGCGGATGGCCCCGGCCCACGTGGGGCACATCGCCCCAGGGGGGGCAGGATGCCCCGGCACGCGTTTCCCTTCGCTTGAGGAGCAACTGTCGCTCCATGCACGGTGTCCGGGCTCGCGGGGAGGGGCGCGGCGGCCGGGCGCGGTGCCCCCGGGGACGGGGCCAGCGTCGCGGAGTGCGTCGTCCCGCGCGAGCGCGTCGGACGGGCGACATCCCCGACTCACGGGCGCGCGGAAGCGCGTGACGGCTCACGCAAGATGCGCGCGTCGCGACACGGCCGCGCCCGGCGGGAGTCCTCTCGCAAGGCGCGGCGGGGGGGAAGCGCTCGTGAGACGGAATTCACGTTGGTGGCTGGCCGCGGGGCTGGTGGGGGTCGTGCTCGCCACCGGTTGCAAGTGTGGAACCGAAGAGGAAGTCGAGGTCGTTCCGGGCACGGGCGGCAGTGGGGCGCAGCCTCCGCTGGCCGAGGACACGAAGGAGGTGGGCGGGGTGCCGGTGACGCTGGCGCTCACCGAGGTCTTCACCCGCCGCGAGGGCACGTCACCGCCGCGCACCTCCTTCGTCACGCGCGAGGAGACGGTGGCGCGAGCGCGGGTGGAGGGCGGCGACACGGCACTGGCGGACCAGATTCGCTGGACGGTGACGCCGGTGGGCAAGCAGTCCGGGCTCGCCTTGCCCGCGACGGCCACGGGGCCGGAGCTGGTCTTCCGGGGCAGCTCCGCGCTGGCGACGACGGGCAGCCGGGACCCCAACCCACCGCTGGAGTACGAGGTGGTGGCCACGCTGGCGCTGGATGGCGGGACGCTGGAGGCGAAGCTGCCGCCCACCTCCTTCATCCGCCAGGAGGAGGCGGACATCCTCCGGCAGGAATACGTGGACTTCGGCACGAGATTCCAGCCCACGCTGGCCAACGTGAGCACGCCGGGGCTCACCACGCTCAACCGGGGCAACTACTCCATCATCGTCGAGGAGAAGCCGGGCGAGCTGGAGAAGCTGCTTCGCGACCTGGAAGCGGAGGTGAACCGCATCCTCAATGACGACGTGCAGGTGGTGCCGGTGGGCACGCGCGCGGCGAACGCCAACTCCATCGTCGTGTCGCCCGGCAAGTCGGTGCTGATGCTGGGCGCGCTGGGAGACACCGAGCCCAAGGGGGACGACGTGTGCGTTGGCGCGCGCGTCAACGGAGGCTGCGCGGGCGCCATCCGCGCGGGGCCCAACGGCATCTCCGACACGCCCGCCAACAACCGCGCCACCCAGGTGAGCCTGGAGCGCATCATCACCAGCGCGTTCCGCAACCCGCAGCGCAACAGGTTCATCGGCTCGAAAGCCCTCGACAGCCGGCACACGCGCGGGCTCGCGTTCGATTTGGACCCACGCATGCTGTCCATTCCGGGCAAGGACGCGCGCCAGCTCATGTGCGTGGTGGAGCTGGCGGGCATCAACGTCGCGGGTGAGGAGAACAGCTTCACCGAGAACGGGCCCATCACGTTCCTCGATTGCAATGACCCGGCCGCGGACCACGTCCACGTGCAGCGGTGACGAAGGAGCCTTCCATGACTGTGTTTTCATCATGCGCCGCGCGCGCGTGGCTCGTGCTGCTCGTGCCGCTCCTGGCCCACGCCCAGGCCCTGCCTCCTCCGGAGAAGCCGGCCGCGGTGCCGCCTCCACCTCCGTCGGCCGCGCCCACGCCCTCGGTGGCGGCGCCGAAGGAGCTGTCGCCCGAGGCGAAGGAAGGCATCCGCCTGGCGCAGGAGAGCTGCCCTTCGGACGGCTTCGACCGCGCGGGCTGCGAGAAGGCGGTGAAGCTGCTGCGGGAGGCGGAGCGGAAGGACCCGGAGAACAACGACGTGCAGCTCGCGCTGGCGCAGGCGTACTGGAACACGTCCTACAAGGAGTCCCCGCAGGCGCGCTCCCGGGGCGAGCTGAAGCAGCGCGCGCTGGACATCTACCAGCGGATGGTGGACCGGGGCACGAAGGACGCGCGGCCCTACTGGGAGCTGAGCCTGCGCCAGAAGACGGACGCGATGCGGGTGTCCCTGCTCAAGCGCGTGGTGTCGCTCAACCCGTTCCACCCGAAGGCGAACAGGGACCTCGCGCAGGCGGAGCTGGCGGAGGGGAACGTGGAGGCGGCGGAGAAGAGCTACGAGAAGCACCTGGAGGTGAGCTCGTACCGGGACTCGCAGGATGCCGTCGACCACCTGGACTTCGCGAAGCGGCTGGCGAGCCTGGGACGGACGGATGCGGCGGCGCGGCTGACGGAGAAGGTGTCCAAGCTCATCCAGGGCGAGCGCCGCTCCACGCGCTGCGAAATCTGGCGCTCGGTGGACTCGAAGCTGTACCAGTCGAAGAGCGACGTGGTGCAGAAGGTGCGCTCGCTCTTGCCGTACTGCACGAAGACGGACGAGCTGGAGCGCGCGTCGGACCTGGAGAAGGAGGGGCGGGTGGACGAGGCGATTGACGCGGCGAAGCGGCAGGTGGCGGAGAACCCGCGGCCGGAGGGCTCGTACGTGCTGCTGGAGCGGCTCTACCACCGCAAGGGCCGGCCGGACGAGGCGGCGCAGGTGGCCCTGAAGCAGTTGGAGGCGGAGCCGGACGCGACGGAGCGGTGCGAGCGCTTCCGCGCCCTCGCGCCCGCCACGGTGCGCGCCATGCCCAAGGACCGCGTGGACACGCTGCGCCGCGAGTGCAAGCTGCCGGAGTGAGTCAGCTCGCGGGAGGCGTCGGGGCGGGGGCGCTCACTTCTCCGAGGAACCGGCGCCGCAGCGTGCGCGTGACTTCCGCGTCCCAGCGGGTGGAGAAGACCTCCACCACGGTGCGCCGGAAGCGCAGCGCGCACGCCAGGCACACCAGCGTGGCGGCGAGGCCGATGACGCTGTTCTGCCACGAGGCCAAATCCCACTGCCCGTCCCAGAACCACTCGCGCATGCTGTTCGGCCACCAGTAGTGGATGGGCCACCCGGGCCCGCTGCCCGCGAGGTCGCAGACGAGGTGGAGGTGGAACGCGAGCAGCGACAGGCCCGCCACCCACGCCCGCTGCCGCGCCAGCGCCACGCACACCGCCGTGGTGACGAGCGCGCCCACGTACCCGTGGAAGAGGACGTGGTGGTAGCGCGCGTACCACTCCTCTCCGGCGAGCAGCGTGAGCCCGTCCAGGTCCGGCGCCAGCCCCGCGCACATGACGAGGATGCGGTCCCTGCGCTCGCGCAGGCCCTGGGCCGCGAGCCACGCGAGCTCGCCATGGACGATGGGATTCATGCCCGAAAGCGTACGCCGCCCGGCCCCTCGCGCGCGCCCAGGTCCGGACTCACCCCGTGAGCGGTGCCTGTCGCGGCGTCCCCAGCAACTCCAGCGTGCGCACCGCTACGTCCACCAGGGTGGAGGAGCACGGCACACAGCCTCCGCCGCAGCACACGGGCCACTCGCCCTCCGGCTCTCTCAGGAGCGGGTACACGCATCCCCGGAGCGAGTCCGGCAGCCCGGCCTCCTCACAAGCGCGCCGCAGCGCCGCCTGCACCGTGGGGTCCTTCACGTCCAGCACAGCCCCTTCATAACGGCGCCGGAGAGGCGCCACGTCGGGGGTTATGGGGAGATGAAGGGCGGGGCACATCTCCCAAGGGGCGGGGCAGGCCTGCCGCCCACCGGTAAAGCCGGAGCATGCCTCTCAGTAGGCCGCCGAGCGCCCGCCCCCAGGCCGCGCTGGACGGCTTCACGGCCCCATGAGAAGCGCTCCCCACTTCGGGTTGCGAATCTAGTTAGGGCCCTTATTGTTAGGCCACTGTGGCAGCGAGAACCTCACCCTTCCTTTCGTTCCCCCCCGTGCCCCGCTACGAGCGGCTGAAGCGGCTGGCGGAGCGCTTCCCCCAGCTCGACCTGAGCGCCATCCAGACGTGCATCGGCATGCTGCACCTGGCGCACGAGCTCACAGGGGCCTACGACGCGCACCTGGCGCGCCACGGCCTGTCCATGGGCCGCTTCATCGTGTTGATCCGCCTCTTCACCTCCGAGGAGACAGAGAGCGGGAGCGGCCTCACCCCGGCCGAGCTGGCCGAGAGCTCCTGCGTCAGCCGGGCCACCATGACGGGCCTGCTCGACACGCTGGAGAAGGACGAGCTCATCTCCCGGCAGGACCACCCGGAGGACCGCCGCATGTACACCGTGCGCCTGACGGCCAAGGGCCGGAAGCTGCTCGACGGCATGCTGCCGGACCACTACCGCCGCATCTCCGCGCTGATGTCCCCGCTGAGCGACGCCGAGCGGGCGACCTTCCAGGAACTGATGGACAAGGTCACCTCGGGCATCCCAGCGCTCAGAGACCCCTGAATCCCCTTCCACACCCCTGATTCCTTCCTTCCGGCACCGACGGATGGCTTCGTCGGACCGGATGGTTAGCCGCCAAACCATCTGTCAACGAATCTCCGAGCATCTCCATGAGCACCCAGACCGCGAACCTCGAGAAGGACATCCCCAGCATCGACGCCAGCTCCGCTGGCCCCAAGGCGGTGGCGAAGCCGGCCGCCCCGCGCTCGTCGCGAGCGAAGAAGGTGCTGCCGGCGCTGCTGGCCGTGGCCCTCGTGGGCGGCGGCGCGAGCTACGCCGTGACGTACGGCCACGAGTCCACCGACGACGCCCAGGTGGAGGGCCGCATCGCCAACGTGGCGCCCCGCATCTCCGGCCAGGTGGCCAAGGTGCTGGTGGTGGACAACCAGCAGGTGAAGGCCGGTGACGTGCTGGTGGAGCTGGACGCCACGGACCTCAACGCGAAGCTGGACGTGGCGCGCGCGGACGTGCTCAGCGCGGAGGCGCAGCTCGCCAGCGCCCAGTCGCAGCTCGCCCTCACGGAGACCAACGCCGGCGCCAACCTGCGCCAGGCGCGCGGCGGCGTGGTGCAGGCCTCCAGCGGCATCAGCTCGTCCAAGGCCGCGCTGGACCAGGCCCGCGCGGACGTGAGCGCCGCCGAGGCCCGCTTCAAGCTGGCCGAGTCGGACCTCAACCGCGTGAAGACGCTGAAGTCCGAGGGCGCCGTCACCGTGGCGGACCTGGACGCGCGGCAGGCCGGGTATGACCAGGCGAAGGCCGCGCTGGACGTGGCGCGCGCGCGCCTCACCTCCACGGAGGCCGGCGTGCAGGGCTCGTCCGGTGGCCTCGAGGCCGCGCAGGGCAAGCTGGCCGCGGCGGAGACGGTGCAGGTGCAGGTGCAGGCCGCCCAGGCCGCGGTGAAGCTGGCCGAGGCGAAGCTGAAGCAGGCGCAGGCCGCGCTGAAGCTGGCCGAGCTGAACGTCAGCTACACGCAGGTGCGCGCGCCGGTGTCCGGCGTGGTGAGCCGCCGCACGGTGGAGGTGGGCCACGTGGTGGACCCGTCCCGCCCGCTGATGGCGCTCGTGCCGCAGGACGACCTCTGGGTGGTGGCCAACTTCAAGGAGGACCAGGTCGGTGAGATGACGGCCGGCCAGGAAGTGGAGCTCACGGTGGATGCCTTCGGCAGCCGCGAGTTCAAGGGCCACGTGGACAGCCTGGCCGGCGCCAGCGGCGCGCGCTTCGCGCTGCTGCCCCCGGACAACGCCTCCGGCAACTTCGTGAAGGTGGTGCAGCGCATCCCCGTGCTCATCCGCTTCGATGGTGAGCTGAAGGATGTGGGGCTGCGCCCCGGCATGAGCGCCGAGGTGACGGTGAATACGAGGGGTCGCTAGTCGTGCAGAGCGACCACATCACCGGCTCCAAGGCCGGTATCACCATCGCCGCGATGGCCGCGGCGCTGATGTCCGTGTTGGACATCTCCATCGTCAACGTGGCGCTCAGCGACATCCGCGCCAGCTTTGGCACGCCGCTGGACCAGATTGCGTGGGTCTCCACCGGCTACATGATGGCGAACGTGGTGGTCATCCCGATGACGGGCTGGCTGCAGCGGCGCTTCGGCTTCCGGCGCTACTTCACCGGTTCCATCCTGGTCTTCACGGCGGCCAGCGTGCTGTGTGGCCTGGCGTGGAACCTGCCGTCGCTCGTCGTCTTCCGCATCCTCCAGGGCGTGGGCGGCGGTGCCATCATCCCCACCTCGCAGGCCATCCTCTTCGCCCGCTACCCGCGCGAGGAGCACGGCATGGCGGGCGCCCTCTTCGGCCTCGGCGCCGTGACGGGCCCGCTGCTCGGGCCCACGGTGGGCGGCATGCTCATCGAGGCGGCGAGCTGGCACTGGATATTCCTCATCAACCTGCCGGTGGGTCTGTTCGCGGCCTGGATGGCGTGGCGCCACATCGAGCAGCCGAACTTCGCACCCACCAACGACAAGGTGGACCGGTACGGCATCGCCCTCCTGGCGGTGGGCATGGCCTCGCTCCAGTTCGTGCTGGAGGAGGGCAACCGCGAGGACTGGTTCGACAGCAAGAAAATCACGCTGCTCGCGGTGGTGGCGGGCGTGTCGCTCATCACCTTCATCGTCCACGAACTGGAGACACCCCAGCCGGTGGTGGATTTGCGCGTGTTCGCCAACCGCTCGTACTCGGCGGCCACGGGCATCAACTTCATCGTCGGCACGGCGCTGTTCGCGGGCTCGTTCCTCTTCAGCCTCTACTGCGGCACGGTGATGCGCTACTCGGCGCTCGACATCGGCCTCATCTTCCTGAAGGGCAGCGCCATCCAGTTGTTGCTGATGCCGCTCATCGGCCGCTTCGGTGGGAAGGTGGACGGGCGGATGCTGGTGGGCCTGGGCATCATCGGCATGTGCTTCTCGCTGTGGACCAACGGCCACCTGTCCAGCACGGCGGACGAGGCCGCGCTGATTGCGCCGGTGTTCATCCGCGCCTGCTCGCTGGGCATGGTGTTCGTGCCGCTGTCGGTGATGGCGCTCAGTGACTTGCGTCCGGAGCAGCGCGGCAACGCGGCGGGCCTCTACAACCTGACGCGCGAATTGGGCGGCTCCATCGGCACGGCGTGGATGAGCAGCGCGCTCAACCGCACGACGAAGGTGAACTTCACCGCGCTGACGTCGCACGTGGACGCATACAGCCAGGTGACGCAGGAGCAGTTGGCCGCGCTCCGGGGCGCGGTGGGCGCGCGCGTGGCGGACCCGCTGGCCGCCGCCTACAGCATCCTCAGCCAGCGCATCAACGGCCAGGCCCTGGTGCGCGCGTTCAACGCCAACTTCACGGTGCTGACGGCCATCTTCGCCCTGTCGCTGGTGCTGGTGTTCATGCTGAAGAAGCCGGCCCCCGGCGTGAAGGTGGAAGGCGCGCACTGACGCGCGAGGCCGGCTTCGCGAGAGGCTGAAGAAAGGGCCCGTCCTCTCCAGGGGGACGGGCCCTTTCTCTTTCATGGGCTACTGCTGCGGCTGGACGTGCTTGGGGTCCATGTAGAAGACCTCCCAGTGGTGGCCGTCCAGGTCCTGGAAGCTGCGGCCGTACATGAAGCCCATGTCCTGCGGGTCCTTCGTCTTCGTGGCGCCGGCCTTGAGCGCCTTGTCCACCAGCGTGTCCACGGCGGCCCGGCTGTCCGCGGAGAGGGCGATGATGGAGCCGACCGTCTTGGTGGTGTCCGCGAGGTCCTTGGTCACGAAGGTCTTGAAGAAGTCCTTCACCAGCAGCATCGCGTAGATGTTCTCGCTGATGACCATGCAGGTGGCGTTCTGGTCGGTGAACTGGGCATTGAACGTGTAGCCGAGCTGCTTGAAGAACTCGACGGAGCGGCTGAGGGACTGCACGGGAAGGTTCACGAAAATCTGGGTCGCCATGGCGTGTCTCCGGGGTTGAGGGAAGGTCGTTTGCTGCCTTCAACTCTGCGACGAACGGCATTTTTGGAGATCGACACGACCCGCGAGATTTTTTTCGGCGACTCCAGGTCCTCGAAATCACGGAGCTTCACCGCTTCGGAATGCGCAAAAGAAACGGGCGGGCCCACCCTCGCGTGGAGGATGGACCCGCCCGGGTGTTTCAAGGCTGACGCCTGTTGGCTAGCGCTTCGAGGCGCGGGCCGCGGCGTGGGCCTGCCGGCGCCGACGGCCGAACAGGGAGACCGCGGCGAGCAGGCCAGCGGCCGCCATGAGGGGCACGCCGCCCGTCCCGGTGGCCGAGGCACCGCAGCCCTGGGGCGCGCTGCCGGGCACCCCGGAGCCGTCCGCGGGCGAGCCATTGCCGGACAGGTCACCGGGCATCGCGCCCAGGCCCGGCTGCTGGTCGGCGACAGGCGTCTCCGACGTGGGAGCGTCAGGCTCCTCCTCCGCCGGAGTCTCCGGCGAGGGGCTCGGGTCCGGCAGCGTCACCACCGGCGGCGTCTGGGGCTCCGGCGTCGGCTCGGGCGTGGGCTCCGGCGTCGGCGCGGGAGTCGCGGGGGGCATCACGTCCGCCAGCGCGGAGGCCATGGTGAAGCCGTCGTGGTAGACGTACGCCTCCGGGCGGATGGTGTCGTCGCGGTACAGGCCGAGCTTCACGTAGTTGAACTCGCTGCCGTACATCGTGGCCGCGTACGTCTTGGGCACCACCAGCTTCCCGTCGTGCCACAGCTGCACGTAGCCCGTCTTCTTGTTGGAGGACCACTTCACCTCCATCACGAAGTCATGCCACTGGCCGCGGTCCAGCGGGGCCTGCCAGAGGACGGGGCCGGAGGCGCCGCCCACGCGCATGTTCATCTCCTCCCCGCGCACGAAGAACTCGAGCGGCGGCGAGCCGCAGCAGCCTTCCTGGTGCCACTGGGTGAAGACCTGCCACGTGTCGGAGCTGGGGTAGTTCTTCGGGAACATCGTGCTCCACTTGTAGAACCACGTGGAGTTGGCCTTCTCGCGGCTGATGTAGAGCAGCTCGTTGCGGTTGCCGCTCGCTCCGATGGGGTCATCCCCCTGGCGGACGGTGGCCTTCAACGCATAGCGGCCCTCCCGCACCACATCGGTGACGACCTGGAGGCGGCTGTTGGCGACGGCCTGGGAGCGCGTCCACTGTGAGATGTTGCCCGTCTCGAAGTCGCCCTTCCACGCCACGCCCGCGAAGGCGAGCGTGGGCAGCACGGACAGCAGGGCGACATGGCGAAGGAGATGCGGCAAGCGAGGTCCTTTCGTCTCGGGTTGGCGCAATGGGACAAGCGGGCCGGCCCGCCGCTTCCCACCAGCGCCTGCCTGTAAACCCCCGTCCGGACGGGGGCCCGCGCCGCGCTCCGGAGGGCGTCCGGCCCTGCGAGCCCCCGCCCCCGCCCCCCGCCCCTCGCTTGCGGATGCAATGATTCCGGTGGGATGCGCGCGGGGCTTCGTTCAAGGATTCCGGCGTACATCGTCTCTAGTGCGGGTCGGTCGGTTTCCGGCCTGGCCACGAGGCCCCACCCGGCCCGTTCGCGGGGGAGGGTGGCCCGGGGAGGGTCCAGAAAAATCCCCCGGGAAATGTCGGAACCGGACGTGCGGGTGCCCGCGCGTACGGGAAAGCGTGGTTTGTGGAACGTCAGGACGCCCCGCGGCATGGGGGCGGGCTGGCGGTGCAGTCGGCGGTAAAGGGATGTTGGTGTAGAACCCGTCAGGTGGGCGACTGCTTGGGGGTGGCGCCCGAGGGGGCAGTATGTTGAAGCCGGCGTACGACAAGGTCTTGGTCCTGGCGCTGGCGACGCCCGTGCTCGTTTTCACCGTGCTGCTCGCGCGCAGCCCGTCCAAGGCAGACGGCGGAGGTGTCTCGGCGCAGTTCTGGGCCGAGCGCCGCGCTGCGGCCCGCATCGAGGCCCGCCTCACCCACCCCGAGGCGGACAAGTACCGGCCCCGAGTCTCGTCCGGCGGCTGTCCGGTGCCCCCGGAGCCCATCCCCTTGAGGGAGCTGGCGCGGCTGGAGGAGACGGGGGACTGGGGCGGCATCGCCGCGGCCTATGCCCTCCAGGGCGAGTGGAACCAGGCGGCCTCCTTCCTGGAGCGCATGCAGGCCTCGCCCAACCGGGACAGCGACCTGGCGGCCGTCCACCTCGCGCGGGGGGCACACGAGCAGGCGCTGCGGCTGCTGGACGGGGTGCTCGCCTCCCATCCGAATCACACGCAGGCGCTGTGGAACCGCGCGCTGGTGCTCCAGGAGATGGGGCTCACCATGAAGGCGGCCGAGACGTACGAGAAGGTCGCCACGCTGAACGAGCAGGGCTGGGGCCGCGAGGCGCATGCCCACGCGCTCGCGCTGCGCGAGGAGACGCAGGAGCGCGCCCGGAAGTGGCGGGGCGCCCGCGACGCCACCCTGGCGCTGCTGGAGAACGCCCAGGCTCCGTTGCCGCTGGAGGAGGCCCGGCAGCAGCCGGGCGTGGTGCGGCAGAACTTCTATGAGGTGGTCCGCTCGGCGCAGTCGAAGGAGCGGGCGATGGCGCTGCTCCCGCTGGCGCAGGAGCTGGACCGGCTGCAGGGTGGCTCCGCGCTGGGGGACTACGTGCGCAAGGTGGCGGCCCGGGACTTCGGCCGCCGCGCGCCGCTGGCCAAGGGCTACGCGGAGCTGCTGCGCAGCCAGTCCCCAGCCCCGAGCGCGATGCTGGAGACGCTGCGCACCTCCAGCGAGGACGACCTCTTCGTGGGCGCGCTCCTGCGCACCCGCGGCGCGGCGCTGGGGCTGGTGACGGAGGCGGTGGAGCGCGGCAAGCGCCAGCAGGACCCCTGGTTCAATCCCTACCTGGAGCGCGAGCAGGCCCGGAAGGAGACGGCGGACGGCGAGTGGTGGAAGGCCGAGCAGCGCCTCTTCACCGCGCTGCAGCGCTGCCGCGAGGGTGCCTTCTCCGCGGGCTGCGTGGAGCTGGAGCTGCGCCTGGGCATCCTCTACGCGGAGCTGCGGCGCCTCACCGAGGCCGAGCAGCACACCCGCACCGCCTGGACGTGGGCACGCCAGCTGCGCGAGTGGGAGCTGGAGCTGACGTCGCTGGAAATCCTGACCCATATCTCCCGCGACAGGAGTGACTTCTCCAGCGCCCGGGCCTTCGTGGAGGAGTGGTCCGCGCGAGGCGGGCGGAAGAGCCCCAGCTTCATCTGCTACTGGCCGCAGGGCCACCTGTCCCACATCAACTACCTGGACATGCGCCCGGAGGAGGCGCGCCGCGCCCTGGAGGCCGCCGCCGCGTGCCCCAACGCGCCGCTGGACCTGGTGTATGGCGCCACGTTCGCGGAGATGGCCCGCGCCCGCCCGGCGCCGGGAGACGCGGAGAAGCTCCGCCACGCGCTCTCCATTGCCACCACCACCAATCCCATGCCCGGCGACGCCATCTACTCGCGCTACATCGAGGGCCGCTTCGAGCTGGACCATGAGCACGCGCAGGGCCAGGCGCTGCTGAAGCGCACCATCGAGGATGCGGAGAAGCTGCAGCACGGGGACTCGATGGCGCGCGAGGCCTGGACGCTGAGCTACTCCTCGCTCGTCACCGACGCGGGCCGCGTGGGCGACTACTCGCGCGTGCTGGAGCTGATGGCCGCGCAGCTTGGCACTTCCGTGCCGGCCCGGTGCGCGCTGGCCGTGTCGGTGCACCACGAGCGAGGCGTAGCGGTGGCCCGCGGGCCCCAGGGCGAGGTGGTGGGGTACTACGACGGTGCGCGCGACGCGCCCTTCTCCCGCAGCCCCACGTCGAAGCTCGTCCCGGAGAAGGTGCGGCAGGCGCTGCGCGGCTGCGAGCGGGTGGAGGTGCTGGCCTGGGCGCCCGTCTTCGGCCGCACGGACCTGCTGCCGCCGGACATGGCCTGGAGCTTCCGCATGGGGAAGACGGCCCAGCCGCGCAATGTCTCCAGCGGGCGTCGGCTCGTCGTCTCCAACGTGGAGGCGCCCTCGCTGCTGCAGCTGCCCCGGCTGCCGGCGTGGACGCCCTCGCCGGAGCCCGAGTCCACGCCGCCCGAGCTGCTGTCCGGCTCCGAGGCGACGCCCTCGCGCGTGCTGTCCAGCATGTCGGACGCCACCGAAATCGAGATTCACGCGCACGGCATCAGTGACCCCGCCCTGGCGGACTCGTCGCTGGTGGTGCTGTCGCCGGAGGGCAATGGGCGCTACGCGCTCACCGCGGACATCGTCCGGCAGCAGAAGCTGGCGGGCTCACCCCTCGTCTACCTCGCGGCGTGCAGCGCGGGGCGGGTGGCCTCCACCACCACCAACGAGCCCTTCAGCCTGCCGGCCGCCTTCATCGACGCGGGCGCGCGCGCGGTGCTTGCCTCCACGGTGGACATCCCGGACGCCGCGGGCCGCTTCTTCGACGGCGTGCGCCAGCGCATCCGCGCCGGCGCTCCGGCCGCCGTGGCCCTGCGCGACGAGCGGCAGAAGTGGCTGGCCCGCGACTCGCGCAACGCCTGGACGCAGTCCGTCCTGCTGGTGGAGCGGTCCGAGTAGCGCGTACCCGGCTCTAATGGGGCGTGGGCAGGTACGTGTTCCCCTTGGGCACGAGGAAGTGGTGGAACGTCACCGAGGCGCTCACGTCCAGTGCGCGCACCCAGTGCCACCAGCCCACGGGGATGAAGACCATCTCCCCGGGCTCCAGCACCGCCTCCACCACGTCCGCCTCCGCGTAGAGGGGGAAGCGCTCCGGGTCCGGCTTCGCCGCGTCCACCTGGCTGAAGGTGCCATAGCGCGGGTACATGAGGTGCCGCTGGAAGGAGGGGATGAGCTTCACGTGCTTGCGCCCCATCACCTGCCCCAGCAGCACGTTCATGTTGTCGTGGTGCAGCGGGGTGACGGTGCCCGCCGGGCCCAATAGCAGCGTCAACATGTCCGGGCGCAACTCCGCGTCGATGATGCCCTTCGGCGCGCGCACGTCCTCGCGCAAGGCTCGGAAGCCTTCCCGCGCCCAGTTCTCGTTGCGCGGCACCATGTAGTAGTCGTTCGTCTCCCCGCCCGTCTCAATCATCCGGAGGTAGTCCCGGAAGGGCATCTTGGAGCGGTGCTTCTCGAACTCGGGCGTGTGGTCCGGGTTGGCGTTGCGCCCCGTCTGCACCTCCACCTCCACGTCTCCCGCACGCTCCGCCATGTACGCCAGCGACCAGCGCTTCATGGCGGGCCAGTCCTCCATGAAGCCGCGCAGCACCACCGGGCGGTGCCCGAAGTAGTAGCGCGAGAAGAACTCCTCCGGGCTCAATCCCTCGCGCCGCTCCAGCGTCTGGTGCCCGCCTGCCTGCCGGTGCAGCGCGCTGTAGGTGTCCATGACGGACTCCAGCCAGCCGTACCGCCGGCCCAGCCGCAGCGCGGCCTGGTAGTACGGATGGGCCAGGACGCCGGCCACCTCCCGCCGCGCCACGTCCTCCGCCACGCCCGCCCCCGTCAGCGTCTGGAGCGCCTCCTCCTGCGTCACCCCCAGGGCGAGGTTCTCCACCAGCCACGTCTGCCACTCGGGCGCGAGGCGTGAATTTTCCTTGTTCATTTAGAACTCCCTGAATTCCTGGTGCGAGCCCGACCCGGGTGATTCACGGAATCGCATACGGCCATGGTAAGGAATGCAACCGTTTGCGTTTTACATCTAGCAGCAACCAATCCGTGCTGCCTGTAGGCAAGCATGAGGAGCGAGCGCCATGACGCCCGGTGCCAACGAAATCGAGAACAGCCCTCCCATGAAGACGGCCGCGGGCGAGGAGCCCAACGTCAAGAACAGCTACGTGGACTGCGCCACCAACGTGGACGTCCAGCGCCCGCGCCGGCCGTCGCCCACGCCGGCCACTGCGCCCCTGGCGGACCCCCAGGGTCGTTGATCCTCCTGCCCGGAAAGGGTTTTCCGCCCTCCCGGGCATTTTACTGTCTTACGGCTGCGATTTTTTTCTCAAGGATCGGGCCGCCGCGCGTCTTTGGTGGGTAACCACCAGCAGCGCAAGTGTGGGGCGTCATGGCAGACCTCTTCAACCGGGAGCGGCGGCGCTTCGAAGCGTTCATCCGCCAGCATCGTGCGGGCCTCCTGGGCCTGGCACGCCGGTTGTGTGCGCGCTCGAGTCTGGAACCGGATGATTTGGTTCAGGAGACCTTCGAGCGGGCGATGCCGGAGTTCGAGCACCTGAAGGACAGGACGGACTCGGCGGCTGCGGCCTGGCTGTGCACCACCATGACAAACCGGTTCCTGGACTACTGCCGCCGGCAGAGGACTGAGACCCGGGGGTTGCCCCACCTGGCGCTGGTTCAGGACGCGGCGATGTCACCGGAGGATTCCCAGGAGAATTGGGAGCTGGTGAACACCGACGCGTTCCAGAAGGCGATTGATCAGCTGAAACCGCACCTGCGTGATGCCTACAAGCTGCACGCGGAGGGCAAGCGGTACACGGCCATCGCCGAGCATTTCAACGTTCCCGTGGGCACGGTGGGGAGCTGGCTCACCCTGGCGCGCAGGGACCTGAAGGAACTGCTGCTGCCCCAGGTGGCGGTAGCCCGGGAGCAGGGGGCAACGAGCTCATGAACACGCCATGCACGAAGCTGCACCTCTTCGTAGACGGAGAGCTGTCCGCCGCGGAGGCGGACGCCTTCCGGCAGCACCTGACGCGCTGCGAGGAGTGTGAGGTCGGCCTGCGGGATTTGCTCCAGCTGGAGCTCCTGGCGTCGCGGGCGCTGGAGGGGGCGGGGGGCGCGCGGGTGGAGAGCCCCGGCTCCAAGGTGACGCCGCTGCGGCCGTGGCTGCACCGCGCGTACCGGGCGGCGGTGCCGGTGGCGCTCGCGGCGGGCCTGGCGGCGGTGGGCGTCTACCGCATGCAGGCCGAGCCGCGGATGCCCTCCGAGGTGTGGCTGGCCAGCGCGGACGCGCGCATGCTGGACGCGCGGCTGAGCCACCCGCAGGCGGACCGCTTCCGTCCCTACATCCCCATGCGCGGCACGGGGGCCTCCTCCGAGGTGCTGCCGCTGCGGCCGCTGGCGGAGCTCGAGGAGCGGCAGGACTTCCGGGGCATCGCCGCGGCGTATGCGCTGCGCGGGGACTGGCAGCAGGCGGAGGCCTTCCTGGCGCGCGCGCCCGAGTCGGCGGACAAGGACAATGACCGCGCGGTGGTGGAGATGAGCCGCCAGCGTTGGGAGGAGGCGCTGGATCTGCTCGGCGGCGCGCTCCGCCAGGAGCCGAAGCACCCGCAGGCGCTGTGGAACCGCGGGCTGGCGCTGCACGGGCGCGGGCTGCTGAAGCAGGCGGAGGAGTCCTTCCGCGAGGTGGCCGCGCTGCCCGGTCAGGACGAGGGCTGGAAGAAGGAGGCGGAGAGCCGGGCCAACGAGCTGAAGCAGCAGCGCGAGCAGGAGGGCGCGCGCTGGCACAAGCAGGTGATGGAGGCGTGGGCTCAGCTCTCCGTGGGCCGGGTGGACGTGAAGGTGCTGGCGCAGCAGCCGGCGGTGGCCCGTGAGGCGCTCTACGTGGCCGTGCGCACGGCCACCACGCCGGACGCGGTGAAGGCGCTGCTGCCGCTGGCGGCGGAGCTGGACCGGGTGGGCGGCGGCGCGGTGCTCCAGGACTACGTGAAGGACATGGCCCAGCGCGACTTCGCCGTGCGCGCCCCGCTGGCCCGCGACTACGCGAAGCTGGTGATGGAGGGGCAGGCGTCTCCGGGGCTGGTGGACACGCTGCGCCGCTCGAAGGAGGACGACCTCTACTTCGGCGCGCTGGTGTTCACCGGCGAGGCGCGGCAGGACGCCGAGGCGCTCAAGGCGCTCCAGCGCTTCGCGCACAACTCGCGGGACCCGTGGCTGAACCTGGTGGTGGATCGCGAGCGCGCCCATGGCCAGGGCCTGGCGGGCCGCAACGGCACCGCCGAGAAGGACCTGCTGTCCGCGCTGCGCACCTGCGAGGCGTACAACAAGCTCTTCCACTGCGCCGAAATCAACTGACGCGCGGCTGAAGCAGCGGCACTTCACGAGAGGCGGGTCCCCAGGGGCCGGCCTCTTTTGCTTTTGGGGCGAGCGCTTTCGTCCACCGGGCGAAAGCCGGTGCGGAAGGTGAAGCCTGGGCGGGGGCCGCGTGGCAGGCTCGAGGCCCGGCCCTTCACCCAGGAGTGCGTCATGCCCCCATCCGCTCCGCGCAACATGCGCGACTACGAGGCCACCCGCCGTGACTTCCGGTGGGAGCGGCCCGAGCACTTCAACTTCGCGGCGGACGTGGTGGACCGGCACGCGCGCGAGCGGCCGGACGCGCTCGCGCTGCTCTGGTCCAACGAGGCGGGGCAGGAGCAGCGCTTCACCTGGGAGGACGTGCGGCGCCACTCGCTGCACGCCGCGAGCTTCCTCACCGGCCTGGGCCTGCACAAGGGCGACCGCGTCTTCGTCATCATGCCGCGCGTGCCGGAGTGGTGGTTCCTGGTGCTGGGCTGCATCCGCGCCGGCATCGTCTTCATGCCCGGCACGCCCATGCTCACCGTCAAGGACATCCGCTACCGGCTGGTGGCCGCGGACGCCAACGCCGTCATCGCCGACGTGAGCTGTCTGGACCGCTTCGAGGGGCTCGTGGGCACGGGCCGGGTGGAGACCTGGGTGGCGGTGGGCGAGGGCGCGCCGTCGCCGTGGGTGCGCTACACGCCGGGGGCGGCGGGCACGGGCGCGCACGGCGAGGGCTTCGCGCCCACGCGCGCGGACGACCCGATGCTCATCTACTTCACGTCCGGCACCACCGGCATGCCGAAGATGGTGCTGCACACGCAGGCCAGCTACGGGCTGGGGCACGTGATTACCGGGCGCTACTGGCTGGACCTCACGCCCGACGACAGGCACCTGACGCTGAGCGACACCGGCTGGGCGAAGTGCGCGTGGGGCAAGCTCTTCGGGCCGTGGAGCCAGGGCGCGTGCAACGTCGTCTACGACTTCCGCGGCCGCTTCGAGCCGGCGAAGCTGCTCAAGGTGTTGGAGACGCAGAAGGTGACGACGTTCTGCGCGCCGCCCACCGCGTGGCGGGCCATGGTGCTTCAAGACTTGAAGGGCTTCGACGTGTCCTCGCTGCGGCACACGGTGAGCGCGGGCGAGCCGCTCAACCCCGAGGTCATCGACACGTGGAAGGAGGCCACGGGCCTGCACATCCGCGAGGGCTACGGGCAGACGGAGACGGTGATGGTGGTGGGCATGTTCCCCTCGATGGAGCCGCGCGTGGGCTCCATGGGCAAGCCGTCGCCGGGCTTCACGGTGGGCGTCATCGACGACGCGGGCCGCGAGGTGGCGGACGGGCAGGAGGGCGACATCGCCATTCGCGTGGCGCCGGAGCGGCCGGTGGGCCTGTTCCACGGCTACCTCAACGACGAGGGCGCCAACGCGGCCTGCCGCCGGGGCGACTGGTACGTGACGGGGGACAGGGCGGTGCGCGACGCGGACGGCTACTTCTGGTTCGTGGGCCGCGCGGATGACGTCATCAAGACGTCCGGCTACCGCGTGGGCCCCTTCGAGGTGGAGTCCGCGCTGCTGGAGCACGCCGCCGTGGCGGAGTCCGCCGTCATCGGCGTGCCGGACGACAAGATTGGCCAGCGCATCAAGGCCTACGTCGTGCTGGCGCCGGGCCATTCCGCGTCCGACGCGCTCGCGAAGGAGCTGCAGGAGCACGTGAAGCACACCACGGCGCCGTACAAGTACCCGCGCGACATTGAATTCGTCACCGAGCTGCCCAAGACGGTGAGCGGCAAGATTCGCCGCGCGGAGCTGCGGGCCACGCCGCCGAAGCCGAAGTAGGCCCCGGCGGCGGGCACGAGGAGCGCGCCTACTTGTTCCACTCCGTGTGGACGAAGCCGGCCTCGGGCCTGTCGCGGCGCTGGTAGGTGTGCGCGCCGAAGGCGTCGCGCTGAGCCTGGGTGAGGTTCTGCGGCAGCTCCGGGCTGCGGTAGCTGTCCAGGTACGCCAGCGACGCGCTGAACACCGGCACGGGGATGCCCGCCTTCGCGGCCACGCCCACCAGCCTGCGCCACGCGGGCGCCAGCTTCTCCAGCACCGGCGCGAAGGCGTCCGACACCACGAGGTTGGGCAGGTCCGGCTGCTTCAAGAAGGACTCGCGCAGCGGCGTCAGCAGCTTCGCGCGGATGATGCAGCCACCCCGCCAGATGCGCGCCATCTCCGCCAGGGAGATGTTCCACTTGTACTCATTGGACGCCGCCTGGATGAGCCGCATGCCCTGCGCGTACGTCACCACGCGCGCCGCGTAGAGCGCGTCGTGCGCCCACTGCGCGAGCTGCGCCTTCTCCTCCGCGCTCAGCGTCTCGGACGGGCCCTTCAGCTTCGCGCTCGCCGCCACGCGCTCGTCCTTCATGGAGGACAGGTTGCGCGCATCCAGAGCCGAGGCAATCGACGGCACCGGGACGCCCAAATCCAGCGCCACCTGCACCGTCCACTTGCCCGTGCCCTTCTGGCCCGCCTTGTCCAGCACCAGGTCCACGAGCGGCTTGCCCGTCTCCGAGTCTTTCTTGCGCAGCACCTGGAGGGTGGTCTCCAGGAGGAAGGACTCGGCGATGCCCTCGTTCCACTTGGAGAACAGGTCCGCCAGCGCGTCCGCGCTCAGCCCTAGCCCGCGGCGCAGCACGTCGTACGTCTCCGCGAGCAACTGCATGTCCGCGTATTCGATTCCGTTGTGCACCATCTTCACGAAGTGGCCGGCGCCGTCCGGCCCCACGTGGGTGACGCACAGGCCCGACTCCGCGCGCGCGGCGATGGCCTCCAGCACGGGGCGCACCAGCGCGTACGCCTCCTGCGGGCCGCCCGGCATGATGGACGGGCCGTTGCGCGCGCCCTCCTCACCGCCCGACACTCCGATGCCCAGGAAGTGCAGCCCCTTCGACTTGCACGACTCCTCGCGGCGGCGCGTGTCGAGGAACCACGAGTTGCCCGCGTCCATGATGACGTCGCCGGGCGACAGCAGCGGGAAGAGCCGCTCCATCATCTGGTCCACCGCCGCGCCCGCCGTCACCATCAGCAGCACCCGGCGTGGACGCTCCAGCCGCTGGACGAACTCCTCCAGCGACGCGGTGCCCTTCACCTCGGGGTGGCCGTACTTCTTGTGCATCTCGTCGATGCGCTCGGGGTGGCGGTCCCAGACCGTCACCTTGAAGCCATGGTCCGCGATGTTGAGGGCGAGGGCCGCCCCCATGACACCCATGCCCGCCACGCCGAACTGCGCGCCCTTTGTCTCGCTCATGATTCCTCCCGAAGTCCCGTGGCCGCTCACCGTCCGGCGGCGGCCGGGTCCAGCATCCACTGCGTATTCGTCACCCGCGCCGCCGGCAGCGACATGTCTCCCGCCAATGCCCGGCGCACCGCGTCCGCCTTGCCCGCGCCCGCCACGAGGTTGAGCACCGCGCGCGCCGACAGCAGCACCGGCAGCGTCAACGTCATCCGCCACGGCGGCGGCTTGGGGCCCACCACCGCCAGCACGCGCCGCTCGCGCTCCTCCAGCGCCGGGTGGCCGGGGAAGAGGCTCGCGGTGTGTCCGTCCGGGCCCATGCCCAGCAGCACCACGTCCAGCACCGGCGGCAGCGTGGCCTCGTAGTCGCGCGCGGCGGCGTCGCGGTCCTCGCGCTCACCCTGCATGCGGAACACCTGCGACGACGGCAGCCGCAGCGGCTTGAGCAGCGTGTCCTCCACCAACAGGTAGTTGCTGTCCTTGTGGTCCGGCGGCACGAAGCGCTCGTCCACGAAGTAGACGTCCACGCGCTCCCACGGGAGCTTCATGTCCGCCAGCGCCCGGTACGCGGGGCCCGGCGTGCCGCCACCGGACAGGGCCAGGCTCGCGCGCGGGCGCGTCTTCAGCGCGTCCTGGAGCGAGCGCGCCATCCACGCCGCGGCCTCCTGGGCCAGCGACTCGGAGGGGACGACCGTCGGAGGAGCGAAGCTCATAGCCGCGTCCACCTGCGCCCGTCGCTCGCCAGCAGCGCGTTGGCCGCGTCCGGGCCCGGGGTGCCGGGCGCGTACGTGTGCACCTGGCCGCCCTCGCCGGACTCCAGCGCGCGGAGGATGGGCGTCACGTAGCTCCACGCCTGCTCCACGCTGTCCTGCCGCGCGAAGAGGGTGGCGTTGCCGCGCATGCAGTCCAGCAGCAGCCGCTCGTATGCCTCGGGCACCGGCTTGTCGAAGCTCTCCGCGTAGTTGAAGTCCATGGTGACGCCCGCGATGCTCACGTCCTCGCCGGGCACCTTGGACTCGAAGGAGAGCGCGATTCCCTCCTTCGGTTGGATGCGCAGGGTGAGCACGTTGGGCTGCAGGCGCTGGCACGTGGCGCCCTCGCCGGCGAAGAGGCCGATGGGCACCGACTTGAAGTGGATGGACACCTCCGTCAGGCGCTGCTTCAGGTTCTTCCCCGCGCGCAGGTAGAAGGGCACGCCCTGCCAGCGCCACGAGTCCACGTTCATCTTCATGGCCACGTACGTGGGCGTGCGCGAGTCGGGCTTCACGCCCTTCTCCTTGCGGTAGCCGTCGTACTGGCCCGCCACCACCGCCTCGGCCACCTCGCGGCCCTCCAGCGGGCGCAGCGCGCGGAACACCTTGTTCTTCTCGTCGCGGATGTCCTCCGCGGCGAAGGACACCGGCGGCTCCATGGCGCACAGCGCGAGCACCTGGAGCAGGTGGTTCTGCACCATGTCCCGGATGACGCCCGTCTCGTCGTAGAAGCCGCCGCGGCCCTCCACGCCAATCTTCTCCGCCGCGGTGATTTCCACGTGGTCGATGTGGTTGCGGTTCCACAGCGGCTCGAAGATGGCGTTGGCGAAGCGGAAGACGAGGATGTTCTGCACCGTCTCCTTGCCCAGGTAGTGGTCGATGCGGAACACCTGCCGCTCGTCCAGCACCGCCGACAGCTCGCGGTTCAATTCACGCGCGCTCTCCAAGTCATGCCCGAAGGGCTTCTCGATGACGAGCCGCCGCCACGGCCGCTGGCCCGGGTGCTCCTCGCGCCTGAGCAGGCCGGCCTCGGCGAGGCCGTGGAGGATTTGGGGGAACGTGGAGGCCGGCGTGGCCATGTAATAGAGCTGGTTGCCGTCCGTGCCGTGGCGGCGCGACACCTCGTCCAGCTTCTCCCGCAGGCGCGCGAAGGAGGCCGGGTCGTCATAGGCGCCGGACACCACTTCCAGGCGCGGGGCGAAGCGCTTCCAGGTGGCCTCGTCCAGCGGCTGCGTGCGGGCGAACTTCTGGAGGCCCTCCTTCACGTGCTCGCGGAAGGCGTCCCCCTCCAGCTTGGAGCGGCTGTACGCGACGATGGAGAAGTGGTCCGGCAGGAGGTTGGAGCGGGCCAGTTCGAAGAGCGCGGGGAACAGCTTGCGCTCGGCGAGGTCTCCGGTGGCGCCGAAGATGACCACCGTGCACGGGTCCGGACGCCCGGCGCGCAGCACCGGGTCTCCTTCACGGGGATGGGTCTCGATGTGCAGGCCCTGCGCGTCCATGCCGCTGCCTCCTCCGGGTTCGACTGGGGCGGGCACCTTCGCCACACCCGTTGTCGCCGGGCAAGATGAGAGTGCACGCAGTGACAGGGGAGTGACGTCTGCTCCGACCACGGAAGGGCCGGACGTCCGTCACGCGGCCGTCGCGGCGCGCGATTCGGCCCACTGCTAACGGGGAACCTTTACGGGCGCCACGCCGGGTTTGCGCTACCGCGAGACGTTCAGATGTCGCCGTTCCAGGCGACGGCGGCTCACGGCAGGCAGAGGAGCTGGTACCGCAGGGTGTCTCGCTGCTTCACCTCGGACAGCTCCACGCGGCATTGGCGCTCGGTGCTGTCGAAGGGGGAGAGGCGGTTGAGCACCCGCGATACCCGGCCCTGGCGCGCCCGGAAGTCATCCGGTGACACGTAGGCGCGGATGTTCCGGTAGTGGGCTTCCAGCAGCTCGCAGACGCGGCGCGGGTCACCCCGGGGAAATTCCCCGCGGCCGTGGACCTCGACGTAGAGGATGGGCTTGTCGCGCCGGGACAGCACGCCCTTCATGCCGGCGAGCACGTCCAGCTCGAAGCCCTCGACGTCAATCTTCACGAAGTCCACGCGCGGCAGGCCGTGCTTCGCGATGAAGCCGTCCAGCGTGACGACGGGGACGGAGATGCCGGGCGCTCCGTCCTCGGGGACGTGGCCGTTGAGGCCCGGAGCGAAGGTCAGCGTGCCCTCGCTCGAGCCCACCGCCGCCTGCACCGCGTGGCAGTTGGCCAGGCCGTTGCGGCGCAGGTTGGCGTCCAGCTCGGCGAAGTTCTCCGGCTCGGGCTCGAAGCTGTGGAGCTGCCCCTCAGGGCCGATGCGGCTGCGCAGGTACAGCGACAGGTAGCCGATGTTGGCGCCCACGTCGAAGGCCACCATGCCCGGCCGCACGTGCGGGGCGATGAGCGCCAGGTCCGACAGGAACTTCTCGCCCTGGAGATACAGCAACATGTGCGTGGTGCTGCGGTGCGCCTTCAGGCCGACGGTGTAGCCGAACAGCAGCCGCTCGACTTCCAGCGGCTGTGCCCCGTTGAGGCCCAGCAGCAGGCGCGCGGTGCGGAGCTGGCTGAACGGGAGGACGCTGTGGGCGACTCGGGCGGCCTGGAGGGCGGGTTTGAGCGGGAGCATGGGTTCACCCGCGGTTCTAGGTGGGCTCGCACCTCGGGAGCAAGGGTGGGAGGGAGGCGGTCCTCTGTCCGGCCGCCTTGAAGGCACCCGGGCGCGCGGTGCCTGGGGCGCCATGGCCCGGCCGCGCGGGCCCGTGCGGGAGGGACGCCTGGAGCGCGAAGGTGCTATGCCCTCCGCTCCCGCCATGAAGTACGCCGTCACGCTCTGGTTCTGGCTCGTGTTCCTGCTCACGGCCCCCGTGCTCTTCACGCTGGGGGCGCTGCTGCTCGCCGTCACGTATCCGTTCGACCGGGACCGCAGGTTGCTTCACGCGCTGGTGTGCGGCTGGTGCCACGGGCTGTGGCTGCACCTGTCCCCGGGCTGGCGCACGCGCATCGAGGGCCGCGAGCTGCTGCCGCGCGGGCCCTGCGTGCTCGTGGTGAACCACCAGTCGGCCGCGGACATCCTCGCCGTCATGGGGCTGCGCTACCCGTACAAGTTCGTGGCCAAGGCGTCGCTGTTCTCCCTGCCGCTGGTGGGGTGGATGATGTCGCTGCTGGCGTACGTGCCCATCGTCCGGGGTTCCTCCACCGCCATGCACCAGCTCCTGGATCCGTGCCGCAGGTGGCTGCGCCGGGGCATGCCGGTGCTCATCTTCCCGGAGGGCACCTACTCCACGGGCGGCCAGTTGCTGCCCTTCAAGCGGGGCGCCTTCCAGCTCGCGCTGGAGGAGCACGTGCCGGTGGTGCCCGTGGTGGTGGAGGGCACGCCGCAGCTCCTGGAGGGAGACGGCCCGTGGATGAGCGCGCGCGCCTCCATCCGCGTTCGGGTGCTGCCGCCGATTCCGCCCGAGTCCTTCGGCCCCGACTCCACGGAATTGGCCTCGCGCGTGCGCTCGCTGTACGAGCAGACCCTGGCCGCCGCCGGCTGACGCCGGTGGACTCGAAGAAAGGACGTTCCATGCGACTGCCGCTCTTCCAGGTGGATGCCTTCACCTCCCGCGTCTTCGGTGGAAACCCCGCGGCGGTGTGCCCGCTGGACGCGTGGCTGCCGGACGCGGACATGCAGGCGATTGCCCTGGAGAACAACCTCTCCGAGACGGCCTTCTTCGTGCGCGAGGGAGACGGCTTCCGCCTGCGCTGGTTCACCCCCGCGCAGGAAGTGGACCTGTGCGGCCACGCCACGCTCGCCTCCGCGTGGGTGCTCTTCCACCGCTGGGAGACGGGGCTCACGCGGGTGGAGTTCGCCACGCGCTCCGGGCTGCTGGTGGTGACGCAGGAGGCGGACGGCTGGCTGACCATGGACTTCCCGTCTCGGCCGCCCACGCCGTGCCCCGTGCCGGCCGGGCTGGTGGAGGCGCTGGGCGCGGCGCCGCGCGAGACGTTCGCCTCGAGAGACCTCGTGGCCGTCTTCGACTCCGAGGAGCAGGTGCGCGCGCTGAAGCCCGACCTGGCGCGGCTGGCGGCGCTGGACACCTTCGCGGTGGTGCCGACGGCGCCGGGGAAGGGCGTGGACTTCGTGTCGCGCTTCTTCGCGCCGCGCGCGGGCGTGCCGGAGGACCCGGTGACGGGCTCGGCGCACTGCTCGCTGGTGCCGTACTGGGCGAAGCGGCTGGGCAGGACGTCGCTCCTCGCCCATCAGGTCTCCGCGCGCGGCGGCGAGCTGCGCTGCGAGGAGCGGGGCTCGCGCGTGCGCATCGCCGGCCAGGCCGCGCTCTATCTCGAGGGTTTCATCACCTGGTGACCCCCGGGACGTAGGAGGATGCGGCGCGCATGGGATGGCTGCTCTGGGCATTCGGGACGCTGCTGGCCGCCGGGGCGGCCTGGGCGCTCTCCGCCTCGCTGCTGCGCGAGCGCCCCACGCTGGAACGCTGGATGGCCACGCTCCTCTTCGGCGCGGCGAGCATTCTCACCTGCGTGCAGGGGCTGGGCCTCGTCGGGCGGCTCACCCGGCCGCTCCTGTTCCTCTCCGCGCTGGGGCTCCACGGGGCCATGCTCGCGTGGGCGGTGCGCCGGGAGGGCGTGAGCGGCCTGCGCGCCGTGTTGCGCTCGGACGCGGGCGCGCCGCTGCGGCTGCTTCGCGACATCCACCAGCGGCGCGAGCTGGCCGCGTGGGCGCTGCTGCCCGCGGCGTGCGCGTTCATCCTCTCCGGCGTCGTCGCCTGGCACTTCCCGAACTGGGCGTGGGACGTCGTCTGGTACCACACGCCGAAGACGAACTACGCGGTGCAGACGGGCGCCATCACCTGGGTGGACACCTCCGTCTGGTACGTCAACGGCTACCCCGAGGCCACCGAGCTGCTCGCCGTCTGGAACGTGCTCCTGCCCATGGACACGCGCCTGGACGACATCGCGCAGTTCCCCTTCGCGCTGCTCGGAGCCCTCACGGTGGCGGCGTGGTGCCGCAGGGCCGGGGCGGGCATCGGACTGGCGGCGTCGCTGGGGGCCATGTGGGTGGCCATGCCGGCGGTGTTCCTGCAGCTCCACACCACGCACGCGGACATCACCGGCGCGGCCTTCTTCCTCGCGGCCTGCTACTTCCTCGCCTCGCGCGAGTGGCACCCCGTGGAGCGCGTCCTCACGCTGCTGGCGCTCGGGCTGTACGCGGGCACCAAGGTGACGGGCCTGTTCCACCTGGTGCTGCTGTCGCCGCTGGTGCTGCTGCGCGTGGGGCTCGTGCTCTGGCGCGAGCGGGGCATGCGCGGGCGGCTGTGGCCGGTGGTGCTCGGCGTCGTGCTGCTGGTGTGGCTGGGCGCGCCCACCTACGTGGAGAACCTGGTCCGCACGGGCAACCCGATGTGGCCCGCGCGCATGCGGGTGCTGGGGCACGAGCTTCCCGGCCCCATTGCCGCGGAGGACATTGCCCGGCCTCCCGCCTTCTTCGGCGAGCCCGGCGCCTTCCAACGCATGGTGAGCAACTGGACCGCGCCCGAGGGGCTCTACTGGCCCGACACCCGCGAGCGCGCCTTCGGCTGGCTCTTCCCCTATCTGCTATTGCCCGCGCTGCTGTGGCTGGGCCTCACCGGCCTGTTGACGCGGGAGCGCCTCCTCTGGCTGTCGGTGCTGTGCCTCGCGCTGCTGTCGGTGGTGGTGCCCGCGGCATGGTGGGGACGCTTCACGCTGGGCCTGCCGGCGGCGGGGCTGGTGGCCTTCGCGGCGGTGCACCGGCAGCTCCGCACGCCCTACGCGCAGGTGCCGCTGTCGGCGCTCGCGGCGTTCCTCTCGGTGGCGTCCTACGCGAAGGCGAGCGTGGGCTACCAGGTGCTGCCCACCATCGGCGCGCGCGCCAATCCGAGCCTGAGCGCCCAGGCGCGCCTGCGCGAGCGGATGAACTGGCTATGGACTGCCCACGCGGTGCGGCTGCGCGAGCAGGAGCTCCGCCCCGGGGACGTGGTGGCCTACGACGACTCCACCAGCTTCCTCGGCGAGTATTGGACGTACGATTTGCGCAACCGCGTCGAGTACGTGAGCCACCAGGGCAAGGATGGCGACTACCTCGCCCGGCTCCGCGCCCTGCGGCCGCGCTGGGTGAGCGTGCGCAAGGGCAGCCGTGCCGAGCAGCTCCTGCTCCAGGAGCACGGCGCCTTCGACAGGCTCTTCGACTGTCCCATGAGCGACGCGGTGATTTACGGGGTGGTGAAGCCCGATTGGTAGCGGTAGACGGACCGGGCCTCCGCGCTCAGCCCGACGTCCTTCCGCGAAGCTGCTGGCGCGCGGTGGAGAGCGCGTCGGCGAACTCGAGCGCTGGGGCCACCCGGGCCTCCAGCGCTCCGAGCGACTCGGGGATGCCGTGGTGCTCCACCTCCAGCATCCCCGCGACGATGGAGAAGTGCGCGGACTGCTCGCGCAGGCCCAGCAGGCGGCGACTCACCTCCGGGGCGCGGAGCAGCGCGCGCACCTCGGGGGAGACGCGCTTCAGGTCGAGGGCGGCGTCGAGCTCCGCGTCGTCGACCTCCTCATCCTTCCGGCCGAAGAGCTTCAGGAACCTGTCCCCGAGGCTCTCCGGCTCCAGCAGCAGGCTCCGGCCCAGGACGTCGCCCAGGTCCAGGCGCAGCACCGTCACGTGGTGGCGGTGCTTGCCCGCGCCGCGCTTCTCCGTGAGCAGGGAGAGCTGTCTGCCCTGGTAGAGCCCCTGCACCTCCATGGCGCCCAGCGTCTCGGTGAAGCTCCACTCGTGCCGGGCCGCGAGCCCCTTCCAGGCCTCGTGCTGGTTCCTGCGGGAGCGCAGGACCGCGAAGGTCATCAACGCGAGGAAGAGTGCGATGAGGAGGGCAGGGAGATAGGTGCCCAGGGGGAGGCCGGCCATGTGCCGCAATCATCCCCGAGGCGTCCAGCACCGGCCAGCCACCCACCGACTGGGGTTGTTCAACCCCGGGCACGCTGCTCGGTCGGAAGTGCGGACTCCGCGTCCAGCGCTTCACCCAGGTCCAGCGCGGGGCCCACGAGGACTTCCAGCTCGTCGGCGGTGACAGGCATTCCGACCTGCTCCAGCCTCAGCAGGCCCTCCGAGAGGGAGCAGTCGGTGTAGTGGTCGCGCACCGCCAGCAGTGCCTCGCGCACGGGCGGAGCGCGGAGCACGGCGAGGGCCCGGGGCGTGATGCGCTGCTCGTCGAGAACCTTCGCGACGGTGTTGCTGCCCGGCTCGTCTTCGCGGATGCCGAGCCACACGAGAATGCCTTCCGCGACCTGGGCGGGCCGGGCCGAAGCGCCAGCGTCCTGGGCAGCACGTCACCGACATCCAGGCGCACCACGGTGCGGGGCGGCAGGTCTCCTTCCGGGTCCTGCTCCGTCCAGATGGAGACACTTCGCCCGTGGTGCAGTCCTCGCAGCTCCAGCCGCGGCAGGGAGCCCGTGAAGGCCCAGCCGTGTCGGGCCGCGAAGACCTTCCACCCGAGGTGTCGCCTCCTCGAGTTCCACACGGTGAAGAGGATGGCGCCTCCGATGAGCGAAGCGAGCAGGACCTGGCTGAAGGATATGGGCGGGCATCTTCTTCCGGCGGAGGACTCGGCCGCCAGCGACGCCCTTCGGGGAAGGCTTCAGCTCCGGGCGCTCTCGGTGGGCCGCGGGGTGTCCGCACGCAGCGCTTCGCCCAGCTCCAGCACCGGCGTGACGAAGGCCTCCAGCACCGCGGCGTCCTCGGAGATGTCGCGACGCTCCGCCTGCAGGACGCCGTCGGCGAGGGAGAAGCGGGAGGAGCGGTCGTAGAGGGTCCGCAGGTGCTGGCGCACGTGCGAGTCACGGAGCAGCGCGCGCCCTTCCGGAGAGCTGCGCTCCGCGTCGAAAACCGCGTCGAGCTTCGCGTCGCTCAAGTCCTCCGGAGCCCTCAGCCGGAACAGCCTGCGGACGCTGGGTCCGAGCCCCTCGCTCGCGGTGACCAGGGTTCCCGGTACTCCGTCGCCCAGCTCCAGCCGTGCCACCGTCACCTCGTGACGGCCCTTGCCCTGGCCGCGGACCTCCGTGCACATGACGAAGCGGCGTCCCTGGACGTGGCCCTCGACTTCCAGCCTGGAGGGAAGCAGGGGGAGCGGGTTGCGGACCTCGGTGAAGCGCCAGCGGTGCAGGTCCGCGAACGCGCTCCAGGCCTCGCGCCTCCGCTGACGCATGCGCCGGAAGAGGTAGAGGTTGCCTCCGAACAGGAAGGCGGCGAGGCCGAGAATCAGGAGGATGGAGACCAGGGGCGACATGGCGTGTGAGCATGTCCCGCACCGGCCGGCGGTGGCCAGCCGCCTCCCCGCGTGGGGTGGGAGTAGAGGACCCGCCAGGGGAGTCGCCTTCGTAACTGCGCGGACTTCCAGGAACTTGCGCGCATGTCAGAGGGAGCGAGTAAGGGAGCAGGCGCCCGCCGCTTGGAGCGGGCGGCTTCCCCAAGGGAGGCTGCCCGCTGCCCGAGCGCCATGGGGCGAGGGAGGGTGGACGCGGGATGCGGCTGCTGCACACGTCGGACTGGCACCTGGGGCACACGCTGTACGACGTCTCGCGGGAGGCGGAGCACGCCGCCTTCCTCGACTGGCTGCTGGACACGCTGGAGGCGCACGCGGTGGATGCGCTGCTGGTGGCCGGCGACATCTTCGACACTTCCAACCCCAGCGCGGAAGCGCAGGCGGCCTGGTACCACTTCGTCGCCCGCGCCCGGCGGCGGCTGCCCCGGCTGGACGTGGTCGTCATCGGCGGCAACCACGACTCGGCGGCGCGGCTGGATGCGCCGGACCCGCTGTTCGCCGCGCTCGGCGTGCGCGTGGTGGGCGGACTGCCGCGTGCGCGCGGTGAGCTGGAGATGGAGCGGCTGCTGGTGCCGCTGCACGACGCGAAGGGGCGCGTGGGCGCGTGGGTGGCGGCGGTGCCGTACCTGCGCCCCGCCGATTTGCCTCCGGTGCCGGTGGAGGCGGGAGACCGGTTGGTGGAGGGCGTGCGCGCGGTGTACGGCGAGGTGCTGGCTGCGGCGCGGCGCAGGCGTCAGTCCGGGCAGGCGCTGGTGGCCATGGGCCACTGCTACATGACGGGCACGGAGTTGTCCGCGCTCAGCGAGCGGAAGATTCTGGGCGGCAACCAGCACGCGCTGCCGGTGGACCTGTTCCCCGAGGACGTGGCGTACGCGGCGCTGGGGCACCTGCACAAGGCGCAGCGCGTGGGCGGGCGCGAGGGGGTGCGCTACAGCGGCTCGCCACTGCCGCTGTCTTTGTCCGAGGCGAGCTACCGGCACCAGGTGCTGCTGGTGGAGCTCGAGGGTGAGGCGCTGGAGGGCGTGCGCCCGCTGTCGGTGCCGCGCAGCACGGACATGGTGCGCGTGCCCGCGCGGGACGCGGTGCCGCTGGAGGAGGTGCTGGCACTGCTGGAGGCGTTGCCGGAGCGCGAGGAGGCCGCGCCGGAGTGGCGGCGTCCGTACCTGGAGGTGTGCGTGGCGCTGCCCCGGCCGGAGCCGTCGCTGCGGCACAAGGTGGAGAAGGTTCTGGAGGGCAAGGCGGTGCGGCTGGTGAAGCTGACCCCGGCGTACACGGGCACGGGCGGCGCACTGGCGGAAGCCCAGCCGGGCCTCTCGCTGAAGGAGCGCACGCCCGAGGACGTCTTCCGCGCGCGCTACGCGAGGGACTTCCAGGAGCCGCCGTCCCCGGTGTTGTTGGAGGCCTTCCACACGCTGCTGGCCGAGGTGCAGGAGGAGGCGTCGTGAAAATCCTGGCCATCCGCGGCTCCAACCTGACGAGCTTCGCGGGCGACTTCGCGATGGAGCTGGACCAGCCGCCGCTGGACAGGCTGGGCCTGTTCGCGATTACGGGGGCCACGGGCGCGGGGAAGAGCACGCTGCTGGACGCCATGTGTCTGGCGCTGTTCGACCGCACGCCTCGATTGGGCGGGCGCGGCGGCGCGCCGGTGGGCCGCGCGGACGAGGAGGAGGAGGCGCGGCTGTCGGCGTACGACGTGCGCGGCATGCTGCGGCGCGGGGCGGGCGAGGGCTTCGCGGAGGTGGACTTCCAGGGGAAGGACGGGCGGCGCTACCGGGCGCGCTGGTCGGTGTGGCGCGCGCGCAGCCGCGCGGAGGGGCGCTTCCGGCCGCAGGAGATGTCGCTGACGGACGTGGCCTCGTCGCAGCAGTTCGGCCGCACGAAGAGCGAGGTGCTGGCGGCGATTCAGGAGCGGCTGGGGCTGTCGTTCGACCAGTTCCGGCGCTCGGCGCTGCTGGCGCAGGGCGAGTTCGCGGCGTTCCTCAAGGCGGATGCCAGCGAGCGCGCGGAGCTGCTGGAGCGGATGACGGGGACGGAGGTGTACAGCCGGCTGTCCGTCGCCGCGCACGAGAAGAACCGGGCGGAGCAGGAGGAGCTGACGCGGCGTGCGCAGGGGCTGGCGGCGATTGCGCTGATGTCCGACGCGGACCGCGCGGTGGCGCAGGCGCAGCTCGGCGAGGAGGCCGGAGCGAAGGCGGCGGCCGAGGCCCGGTTGCAGGCGGCGGAAGGCGCGGCGGCCTGGCACTCCGAGCGGGCGGCGCTGCTGGGCGCGGAGCTGGCGGCGGAGACGAAGGCGGCGGAGGCCGCGCAGGCGCTGGAGGAAGCGGCACCTCGGGCGGCGCGGCTGGAGGAGGTGCGCGCGGCGGAGTCCTTCCGGGGCGCGGTGACGGCGGCGGAGGGCGCGGAGCGCCGGTGGGCGGAGGCCGAGGCCGCGCGGGTGGCCCGGGCATCGGAGGCTGAGAATGCGCAGGCGGAGTCCGCGGCGCGGAAGGGGGTGCTGCTGGATGCGGAGCGGGGGCGGGCGGCGGCGCAGGAAGCGGAGGCGGCGGCGAGGCCCGCGCTGGAGGAGGCGGCGGGGCTGGATGCGCGGCTGGCCGTGGTGGCACGGGAGGCGGAGGAGGCTCGCAGGCGCGCGGAGGCTTCACGCGGGGCGGCGGGGACGGCGAAGGCGGAGCTGGAGTCGGTGCTGGCCCGCGAGGCGACGGCGCGCGCGGAGGGCGAGGCCGCGAGGAAGTGGCTGACGGAGAAGGCGCACTGGCAGGCCCTGGCGGCGGAGTGGCCCCGCTGGCAGCGCGAGCTGGAGCGGTACGAGTCGGCGCAGGGCGAGGGGAGGAAGGCGCGCGAGGACGCCGGGCGGCTGCGCGGGGACGTGGACCGGCTGCGCGGGGACGTGACGCTGCGGCGGGAGGAGAAGGCGAAGGCCGCCGAAGCGGAGGAGATGGCGCAGGCGGCGGCCACGCACGCGGAGGCCGCGGAGGGCGCGGAGGCGGGGGCGGCACGAAGGACGCTGCGCGAGGCGCTGCTGGCGAGGCAGGACGTGCTGCGGGCGCTGGAGGTGGCGCGGGAGGGGCTGACCTCGGACGGGGCGGAGGCGCGCGCCGCCGAGGGGGAGATTGCGAAGGCGAAGGCGGAGGCGGAGTCCGCCGAGCACGAGGCCCGTGAGGCGGCGGCGCGGAGGGTGGAGCGCGAGGCGGCGCTGAAGGAGGCGCGGCGGGCGCTGTCGATGGCGCAGGCGACGCAGAGCTATGCGTCCCACCGCGCCCTGCTGCGCGAAGGTGATGCGTGCCCGCTGTGCGGCGCCACCGAGCATCCATATGCCCGCGAGGTGTCCGCGCTGGATGGACTGGTGGCGGAGTCCACGGCGCGCGTGGAGACGCTGGAGGTGGAGCGGGCCGAGTCCACGAAGGCCGAGGTGGACGCGAGCGCGAAGGGCGCGGCGGCGAGCGCGCGCGCGGGACAGGCGCAGGCGCGCCATGAGACGGCCGCGGCCCGTTGCGCGGAGCATCGGGCGGCGTGGAGTGGAGCGCGGCAGAAGTGGCTGCGCTCCGCATCCGGGACGGTGGCTGCGTCCGGGCAGAGTGGGGACCCGGCGCATGACGCGTCCCTTCCTCCCGAGGTCGGTGAGTCCACGGACGCGGGTGCGTGGCTGCAAGCGGCGCGCGTCGAGGTGCAGGCTCGGCTCGCGACGCTGAAGGCCGAGGAGGAGGCGGCGGAGGGACTCGCCCGCGCGGCACGCGAGGCCCGTGCAGCCCTGGAGACGCAGCGCACGCGGCGCGAGGCGGCGGCGGAGATGCTCCGGCGCGCCGAGGAGGCGCTCACCCGCGCGGAGGGCACGCTCAACGAGGTGCTGGCCCGTGTGGAGGCCGCGGAGGCCATCCGCCGGCAGGTCCTCGCGGACGTGTCGCCCATCTTCTCCCAGGACGAAGGCTGGGAGGTGAAGCTTGAAGCGGACCCCGCCACCTTCCGGAGCAACTGCGCGAAGCGCGTGGCCCTGTGGAAGACGAAGGAAGAAGCCAGGCTCAAGGCCGAGGCCCGCGAAGCCGAGGAGCAGAAGCACCGCGCCCGCGCCCAGGGACTCCTGGACGTCAGCACCCAGCGCGCCGAGGAGGATGCGAAGCTCGCCGCCCTCAAGGAGGACGAGCGCGGCGAGGTGGCCCGGGCCCGCGCGGCGCTGCTGAATGGCCGCCCCACCGAGGACGTGCGCGCGGAGCTGCGCGCCCGGCTGGACGCCGCCGTGGAGTCCTTCGAGCGCGCCCGTGAGGCCGCCGACGCGGCGAAGCAGGCGGAGCGCGTGGCCACCGCCCGCGCCGAGGATGCCGTGCGTGTACGGGCCGAAGCCGTCGAGGCGAAGGAGGCCGCGCTGTCCGCCCTGACGGAACAACTCTCCGCCAGGGGCACCACGCTGGAGGCGGTGAAGGCGCTCCTGGCCCACGGCGCCGCCTGGTGCGAGGCGGAGGCGCGCGCCCTTGCGGCCTTGCGCGAAGCCGTTGCCCAGGCCCGCGCGGTGCTGGCCGAGCGGCGCGAGCGGAGGACCCGGCACGAGGAGTCCGGTCCCCCGTCCCTGTCCGAGTCCGAGGCGGGCCCCGCCTGCGAGCAACTGCGCGCAGACGTGGAGGCCCGCCGCCGCGCCGAGGCCACCCTGCGCGCCCGCCTGGAGTCCGACGACGCGGCCCGTGCCCGGCACGGCGCGGAGGCCGCGGCCCTGGAGGAGCGCCGCCGCGAGGCCGAGGTGTGGAAGACGCTGGGAGACCTCATCGGCTCGCACGACGGCAAGCGCTTCAAGGTGTTCGCCCAGAGCCTCACGCTGGACGCGCTGCTGCTGCACGCCAACGCGCACCTGCGCGAGCTGGCGCGGCGCTACCGGCTGATGCGCGTGCCGGGGCACGACCTGGACCTCCAGGTCGTGGACGGCGACATGGGCGACGAGGTGCGCAGCGTGGCCAGCCTCTCCGGTGGAGAGAGCTTCCTCGTGTCGCTGGCGCTCGCGCTGGGGCTCGCCTCGCTGTCGTCCGAGACGACGCAGGTGGAGACGCTCTTCATCGACGAGGGCTTCGGCACGCTGGACCCGGAGACGCTGGAGGTGGCCCTGGCCACGCTGGACGCGCTCCAGGCCACGGGCCGGCAGGTGGGCATCATCTCCCACGTCAGCGGGCTGGCCGAGCGCATCGGCGTCCAGGTGCGCGTGGTGAAGCAGGGCGGAGGCCGCAGCCGGCTCGTGGTGGAGGGAGACCCGGGCATGGTGCCGCCCGCCATGGGACAGCAGGTGGCGTGAGCTTCAGGACTCCGAGCCCATCAACCCGCGCACCACCGCCGCCACCGCCAGCGGCGTGGCCACGCGGTCATCGCACAGCGGCGCGAGGGCCCGGGCGAACTGCTCGGCGGACTTGAAGCGCTGCGAAGGGTGGGGCGCCAGCGCGCGGTCCAGCACCAGCGCCAGCGCGTCCGACACCTCCGGCACCACCATGCGGATGGGCGTCACCCGGCCATGGCGGATGGAGGCCTCCACCTCTTCCCCGGGCCCGGAGGGGAAGGGGGACTCCAGCGACAGCAACTCGTACAGCAGCACCGCCGCGGCCCACAGGTCCACCGACACGGACACGTCGCCGGCAATCAGCTCCGGCGAGCGGTAGTGCTGCTTGCCCAGGCGCCGCGCGTCCAGCGCCGCCCCCGCGCGCGAGCGGGCCACGCCGAAATCCGCCAGCTTCACCTCGCCCGTGCGCGACAGCAGCACGTTGTGTGGAGACACGTCGCAATGCACCACGCCCAGCGGCCGCCCCGTGGTGCTGGTGGCATGGTGCGCGTGCGCGAGCCCCTCCAGCACCTGCCGGACGATGAGCACGGAGATGTCGATGGGCAGCTCGATGCGGCGGCGCCGGCACTGCGCCAGCACGCGGCCCAGGTCAGGCCCCTCCACCAACTCCATCGCCAGGTAGCCGCCGTCCGGCAGCTCGCCGTACTCCACGAAGCCGACGATGTGCGGATGGCTCAGGCACCGCGCCAGCTCCGCCTCGTGGAGGAGCTGCTCGCGGGCTTCCGCGTCGTGCGCGCGCTCGGGGCGCACGCGCTTGAGGGCCACGCGCTCTCCGGCGTGAGGCCCCTGCCGCATCCGCGCGAGGAACACCTCCGCCATGCCGCCGCGGCCCAGCCGGGACAGCAGCTCGAAGCGGCCGCAGTCGCGCGGCCACGTCTCGGAGGCGCCGTCCATCGTCAACCCACGCCGACCGCGAGGCTCGCCAGATACTGGTCCAGCGTCTGGGCAAAGGTGGCGTCGTCGTTGAGGAACGCGAGCCCCACGCCGCCGGTGTACGGGTCATCCACCACGTGCACCACCACCGCGTCGCCCTGCAGCCGATTGCCATTGGGCAGCTTCACGTCCACGGTGACGACGCTGTCCGGCTGCGGCCGGTGTGCCGTACGCACGAAGAGGCCGCCGTTGGAGATGTTGAGCGCGTGCTCACGCACGAAGTCCAGGTTGGTGCGGAATTCCAGTTCCAGCTTCACCGCGAAGCGCCGCCCGCGCCGCTGTGGGCTGCCCGGGGGCGCGGTGGGCAACTGCACCTGGTGTGAGGGAACAACCGCCGGAGGCGGCGGGGACTGATTCGCGGACGTGGCGCTGGCATCCGGCGCGCTCGGAGTCACACGTGCGGGTGGTGCCTCCGGAGCAGGACGGGGCGCCGGCACGGGCCGGGGCGCGTCCATGGGATTGGCGGGCGGAGCAGCGGGACGCGTGCTGCTCGCGGCGAGCCGGCTCACATGCTGCTGCAGGGCACGCGCGACGGCGGCGCGCTCCTCGCTCGAGTACGCAGTGCCGCCTCCGAAGGTGGTGGCGCGGAAGGCATCGCGCTCAACCTTCTGCATGCGCCACAGCTCCACGAAGGTGCCGCCGCTGCGCTTCGCCTCCTCTGCCAGCTTCTCCACCGCGGCTCGCGGGTATCCCGGAGCTTCCACCTTCAACTCGAGTCCCGCTTCTTCCGCGCGCAGCGACACCACGAGCTGGAGTGACTGCGCGGAGGGCAGCACGGTGCCGAGTCCCTCCACCCATGAGGCCACGCGCTCCGGCGAGGCCGAGCCATTCCACAATGCCGCAAGACCGAAGACGGGCACGGCCGCGACGATAGCCGAGCCCTCCCACTCCGCGAACCCTGTTCGCTCACAGTGCAGCCGCAATCTGCTCATATGGCTGCATGGGAAGCGACCGGGCGATGACCCTTCTTTGCCCTGAAGGGAATAGAGTATCGGCAGGGAGCAAATCGCTCTCTAGAATCGATGTCTGCCTCGACCCATCTATTCCCCCCACTTGGAGTCGAGGCCACTGGAGTCAAAGACGATGCGGACCCCTTTCAGGCACCTCGTCACCTGTACGCTGCTGGCAGTCTCTCTGCTTGCGGCCTGCAATGGTGGCGATGACCCAGATCCGAAGCCCGTCATGGATGCGGGCCCGGGTGGCAGTGAGATTGACGGCGGCGTCACCCAATCGGAAGAGGATGCCGGCATCGAGCCGGACCCGGACCCGGACCCGGGCAAGGTGCCCACGGACGTGGGCGACACGACCAACCCCACGAAGGACTCTGACTGCGACGGCCTCACGGACGCGGAGGAGTTCGCCAACGTGTACCCGGGCGGGCTCAAGACGGACCCGGGCGTGCGTGACACCGACGGCGATGGTATTCGCGACGGCGTGGAGGTGGGCCGCACTACCACGCTCAACACCAACTGCTCCTTCCGCGCGGACGTGGACCCGGACACGCGCACCTCTCCGGTGAAGGCGGACACGGACGGCGACAGCATTCCCGACGGCCTGGAGGACACCAACCGCAACGGTGCGCGCGAGACGGGCGAGACGGACCCGAACGCCATCGACTCGGACGGTGACGGGCTGAAGGACGGCGAGGAGGACACCAACTTCAGCGGCACGGTGAGCCCGGGAGAGACCGACCCGCGCAAGCGCGACACCGACGACGACGGCCTGCCCGACGGCGTTGAGAAGCGCATCAGCACGGACCCGCTCAAGCCGGACACCGACGGCGACTCGTGCAGGGACGGCGACGAGGACAGGGACCACGACGGCGTGAAGGACAACGGCGAGTCGGACCCGAAGGTGGCCGACTGCGCCGCCTCCGTGCCGGACGCGGACTTCGACGGCATCCCCGACGGCGTGGAGACCTCCACCGGCACCGACCCGAACAAGGCCGACACGGACAGTGACGGCCTGAACGACGGCGTGGAGGACGAGAACCGCAACGGCCGTGTGGACGCCAACGAGACGAACCCTCGCCTGAGCGACACCGACTGCGACGGCCTCCAGGACGGCCCCGGAAAGAATGGCTTCCTGGGCGAGGACCCCAACAGCAACGGCCGCGTGGACGCCAACGAGACGGACCCCACCAACCCGGACACGGACGGCGACGGTCTGCGCGACGGCCTGGAGCGCGGCGTGGCGACGGCGGCGGCTCCGCGCAAGGACTGCGGCTACTCCGGTGACGTGCACACCACCTCCTCCACCGGGCCGCTGAGCGCGGACACGGACGGCGACGGCATCCAGGACGGCGCCGAGGACGCCAACCAGAATGGCCAGGTGGACCCGGGCGAGCTGGACCCGCGCAACCCCAATGACGGCGCGCCCGCCACGCCGGCGGGCCAGGCGTGCAAGACGACCAACCTGCGCACCGTCACCTTCGCGGAGGACTCCGGCGGTGACCTGCGGCTGGCGCTGCCCAGCACGTTCAAGACGGCCAACATCGTGAAGCTGTCGGCGAATGGCGCCACCGTGGGCCTCGTCGGCTGGGACGACACGAAGAAGGTGACGCTGATTGCGTACAAGCGCGGCCAGGTGGGCACCGCCGCGGACCCCATCAGCGACGAGACGGGCATCCGCACGGCGTCCTTCAACGCCGCCACGCGCGACTTCACGCAGACCTTCACCACCTGGGACGGCTTCCCGTCGCTGGCCGCGCGCTACGGGATGGCGGGCACCGACGACCTGATGACCTTCACCAACACCCTGGCCCGCTCGCTGGTGCCCAGCAGCACCGGCGCGCTGACGGGGACGGCGGGTGTCACCGGTCCGTTCAAGATGCAGGCGCAGTACGTGCACCGCTCCAACCAGAGCGTGGTGGTGGTGCTCGCGATTACGCCCGAGTCCAACTACACGGAAGGGGGCAGCCTCTTCACCATGGCGGACACGGCGGGCGGCACGGCCCTGGCGCAGTTCGGTGACGCGGACGCGGTGCAGTGCGAGCAGTTCATCGCCAAGCAGGCGGTGGTGGACTTCCTCTTCGTGGTGGACGACTCCGGCTCCATGGCCAGCTCGCAGCAGTCGCTGGCCAACGCGGGCACCGCGGTGGCGGCGAAGCTGGCCAACACGACGCTCGACTGGCGCCTGTCCATGGTGACGACGAGCTACAGCATCGCCGGGAAGGACAACACGGGCGTGCTGCGCGGCTTCACCCGCAACATCAACCAGTTCCGGGCGTGGCTGACGCAGAACAGCACGTGCTCCAGCGGCCAGTGCAACACCGTCACCATCCCCCCGGGAGGCGAGCCCACCACGTGTACGAACAACAACCAGTGCTGGGTCAACCTCAAGGGTGACGGCTCGGAGAAGGCGCTGGACGCCGCGCGCAAGGCCATCAACGACATGAGGGCCGCGGGCGGCACGGCGGACACCCGCATCCGCGACGGTGCCAAGGTCGTGGTCGTCGTCCTGACGGACACGCGAGACCAGTCCGGCGACACCATCGACACCTTCAAGCAGTACTTCCTGGACACGGGCACCTCGGCCGGGACGAACAACAACCCGGTGGACCAGCAGATCCAGGTGCACGGCATCATCTGCCCGCCGGATGGCGCGCGCTGCCACCAGGACGAGGACAACACCAACCCGCGGCACCTGGACATCATCCAGGCCACGGGCGGCGTGTACGGCAGCATCCGCGACGCGACCTCCATCACCACCACCATCAACGCCATCGTCGACAGCGTCATCGCCTCCGTGGGCTACAAGACGCTGAAGCCGCCCATCGGCGCCTCGCTGCGCGTGGCGGTGGCCGAGGTGTCCGACGCGGCGGTCTGCCCGACGGCGGGCGATTTGCCGCGCAGCCGCACCCACGGCTTCGACGTGGACGGCATCAGCCGCGCGGTGTCCTTCTACGGCGCCTGCCGTCCGAAGACGCCGGGCACCACGCAGGCGGCGGTGTCCTACCGGTACTGGAGCGACCGCACGACGAACCCCAACGGCGTGCCGCCCCCGTGCAAGTCGGACCCGTACTACGACGCGAACGAGGCGGACTCGTGCCGCGGCAAGCTCACGTGCAACCGCACGACGGACCGGTGCGAGTGCCCGGCCGACTGCGGTGGTGGCGGGGCTCCGGGCCAGGTGTGCAACACGGACCCGGCGGTGTGCGCCTTCACGTGCGCGGCGGACTGCGCCGGAGCGTGCGGCACGTACGAGACGTGCAACCAGACCACCTGCGCGTGCGTGTGCGTGCAGAACGCGACGTGCGCCGAGGGCTACACCTTCGACCCGAACGTGTGCGGCTGCACGTGCAACACGGGCGGGCTGAACTGCGACCCGCAGCACCAGGCGGATGCGAACTCGTGCTCGTGCGCGTGCAAGCCGGACTGCGGCGGCTGCGGACGCCGTGAAGTCTGCAACGTGAGCACCTGCACCTGCGACCCCATCCTCGGCTGACGGCTGGGCGCACCGGGCCCCGTCGAGTGAGGGGCCCGGGTGGTGCTTGAGATGAAAGAACGCCCCGCGAACCTCATGGCTCGCGGGGCGTTCGTGTTTCAGGGGCCGGGCGTTACTTCCCGGCTCGTGAGGAGGCGCCGCGCGCGTCGTTCCTCCGCGCGCGGTGGCGTGTCAGACGGTGATGGCTACTTCGCGGCCGCCAGTCCGGCCGGAGCCGTCTGCGTGCGCAGGATGGGGTAGACGCGCAGGCGGACGTCGCGGGCGGGGTGGCGCTCGTAGAAGAAGCGCAGGCGGGCGCGCGGGTCCTTCGCGAAGGCGGCGTCCTTCAGCTTCGCCTCCCACTCGGCCTTCACCGTGGCGTCCTTGGCCAGCAGCTCGCGGGCGAAGGGCTCAAGCACGTAGTCCTCGATGTACTCCTTCTGCTCGAAGTGGGAGTTGAAGAAGCCCCACGACAGCAGCGAGTCCGGCCCCTGGGGCTCCAGCAGGTGCGCCGCCAGCTCCACGTGTGGCTGGGCCGCCGGGACGTACAGCGTGCCCGCGGGCAGGGCCGTGGGGCCCTTCTCCCACGCGCCCTTCACGGTGAGCATCTGGTGGCCTTCGTTGGACTGGGCGCTCCACTTCACGTCGGTGGCGTGGAACTGCTCCGTCTCGGCGGAGGGCACGTCGCGCGTGAGGCGCTGGAAGCGCAGGCCGTGGGTGGTGAGCTTCTCCGCCACCAGCGCCGCGTGGGCCGGCGGCACCAGGTAGCCGCCCGCGGGCAGCTCCGCCGTCAGCGCGGGGCGGACCTCGTCGAAGTAGGGCACGTTCCACACCTGCGGCTTCGTCACGTCGTAGCGAATCCACGTCTGGCCGGAGACCTCGGACGGGGCGCGCTCGTAGGCGTAGCCACGGAAGGGGAGGGTGCGGCTCTTCTCCGTGTTCTCCCAGACGAGCACCACCTCGCGCACCTTGCCGGACTCGGCCTCCGCGTCCGCCGCCTTCGCCGCCGCGCGCAGGGCCGCGCCGTCCCGGGCCACCAGGCGCAGCAGGCCGGCCATGGTGTCGCGCGTGGCCTTCACGCGCTGCGCGTAGTTCTTCCACGAGTGCGTCTCCACCAGCACGCCGAAGCGGTGGTGGATGGACCAGTAGGCCTGGCTGAAGCGGGGCGGGGCCACGCCGTACGCGAAGCCGGAGGCCGGGTCATCGTCCTCGCGGAAGGACGGGTAGAACTCGAGGGGCTGGTGGCCCTCGGACTCCAGCTCCGTGAAGAGCTCCTGGCGCAGCTTCACGCCCAGGGTGCGCAGCGCCTCGGGGCCGGACTTCTGCGGCTCCAGGGAGACGGACACGTCGGGCTCGAACTGGGCGCCGTCGGTGACGTGCAGGTCCGTGAAGACGAGCGGGTCCCACGCGTGCAGGTACTTGAGCAGCGCCGCCATCTCCGGCGCGTCCACCTTCGCGTAGTCGCGGTTGAGGTTGAGGTTCTGCGCGGTGACGCGCCAGCCCATCTCCTCGGGGCCCACCTGGTTGGGGCGGTTGTTCTTCCCGAAGCGCTCGTGCCCGTCCACGTTGAAGACGGGGACGAAGACGACGGTGACGCCCTGGAGCGCGCCGGGCAGCGCGGTGCCGTTCAGCAGGTCGCGCAAGAGCCAGAAGCCGGCGTCCTTGCCGTCGATTTCACCCGCGTGGATGCCGCCCTGGAAGAAGACGACGGGGCGGTTCTTCTTCACGGCCGCGGCGGGCGTGAGGGTGCCGTCCGCGCTGGCGACGAGCGCGAGCATCGGCCGTCCCTCCGGCGTGGTGCCGAAGCTGTCGCAGCGGACCTTGCCGGGGTAGGCCTTGGGGAAGGATCGGCAGAGGGACTCCACCTCGGAGTAGCGGCCGGTGCGAGTCCAGCCGCTCTGTTCGGAGACGGTGGTGAGGGACGGTGGCGCCTGATGGAGCGCCAGGGAGAGGAGGGCGGGCAGGAGCATGCCTTCCCCACACCACAGGCCCTGGTGGGTTTCAACCGTTGCGCACGGTGAGGGTGCCGCCCACGGGGAGCACGTGCAGGCGCTCACGCGGCCAGCCCCGGCGGGTCCACTCCGCGCCCAGGCGCATGGGAGGCTCGTCGAGCGGCTCGTCGGTGAGCTTGAAGGTGCCCCAGTGCATGGCGAGGAAGCGCGCGGCGCCGAGGTCCTCGAAGGCCTGCGAGGCCTCCTCGGGGTTCATGTGCTGGCGGCTCATGAACCACGCCGGGTCATACGCGCCGATGGGCAGCAGCGCGGCGTCGAGCCCGGGGAAGCGGCGGCCGATTTCCTTGAAGCCCTCGAACCAGGCGGTGTCGCCGGAGTGGTAGAGGCGCGCGCTGGAGCCTTCAATCACGAAGCCGCCCCAGAGCATCTCGTTGACGTCGTTGAGGCCGCGCCGGCTCCAGTGCTGCGAGGGGACGAAGTGCACGGTGACGGGGCCGACCTTCGTGGACTGCCACCAGTCCAGCTCGGTGACGGGCAGGTCGGAGCCGCGGAACACGGGCGTGTGCCCGAGCCCCGTGACGATGGGCGCGCCGACGGCTTTCAGCGTGGGCAGGTCCAGGTGGTCATAGTGATTGTGCGAGACGAGGCTGGCGGTGATGGGCGGCAGCTTCTCCACGGGGACGCCGGGCGGGACGTTGCGGTGGATGACGACGTTGATGGTGTCGCGGAGCACGGGGTCCACGAGGAGGGAGAGGCCGTCGAGCTGCACGAGCCAGCTCGCGTGGCCGAGCCAGGTGAGGCGCGCGCCTTCACCGGGAGCGGGTGGCGTGGCGAGGAGGGCGAGGTCGGGCTCCACTCGGGGGACGGGCGCGCGGTCCGGGGACTTGCGGCGGCGGCCGGCGAGCTTGTCGGCCACGGCCCACTTGAAGACGCGGTCGAAGGGCTGGGGACCGCTGCCGTCGAGGTTCTTGAACCGCAAGGCCATGGACTGTTCCTCCGCTCCGGAGCTGGGGCCGTGCCCCTGTCATGCTCGGGAGGGGCCCGGAGTGCAAGCTACCAGTCGGGGAGGCAGACCCACGGCCGCGTGGGGCGGGCCTTCTTGCAGCGATAGCCCTCCGCGCAGGTGTTGGGGCCGTCGGGGTCGCAGGGAGGGTGGCAGGCCCAGCCGTCACAAATGAGGCCGGAGGGACAGGAAGCCGGGTCCTCGTTGCAGTACTGCACGCACTGCATCCACACGGTGGCCGGGTATTCCGTCTCGTGGTCCAGCTCGCACTTTTGATTCTCGGGGCATGGAGTCTTCTGGCAGTTGGTGCCGTAGATCTTCTCGCAGAGGGAGGCGCCCGCTTCGTAGTGGATGCACTCCTGTCCCTCGCGGCATCCGGATTTTTCACACGTGGGCAGGCACAACGGCTCGAGCTCCGTGTCCACGCAGAAGAAGTTCTCTGGACAGGAGGTCGCATCGCTCTTGTCACACGGGCGAGCGCAGAAACCATCTGGCCCGCCACAGACGAGCCCGGGACCACATGCGTCATGCAGGTCCCTCCCAATCCTGACGCAGTTCTCCCCTTCCTTGCGGATTCCTACCGGGACGCAGATGCGAACGACGGGGCCGTCATCGAAGGTCGCCAGCGAGCGGCAGGACTCCCCCTCCTGACATTGCATATCCGTCAAACACCGGCTGTCGGTGCAGTAGTTGGTGTGAGCCCTGGCATCCAACAGACAGCCAAGAGGAAACTCGCAGTCCGAAGCGCTGTAGCAGTTGCGGTGATAGCTCTGCAGACGCAGCCGCTCCTCGCTTCTGAGCACCGGTGCAACCCGCCGCCCATTCAACCTTTCCTGTTCGGGCATCCCCATGCGGAGGACACTGCCCAGGAGGAGTACCAGGGGGAGAGGGAACAGCAGAGCAACACAGGCAGCCACCGCCGTGCGCCAGCTCATTCCCAGCACCTCCGGATGCATTCTTTACTGTGCTCCTTGCCCCTCCCGCAGAACCTCTCGAGCTCGGCCTCTGAGCAACGGCTGGAGGAAATGCTCTCCAGCGCATCCTTGTGCGCAGCCTGGTCCGCAAGGCCACCCGGCCTGTGCACCTCGGGACACCCCAGTACCGCGAGAGACAGCGTACAGACGGCCGGCAAGCGCATCGGGGTTCCTCCAGACAGAGGAAGCAGCCTGCCGAGCCTACCGGCTACCCTCCCGCGGCCGTACCCACCCCGGAGGGCATCTCCGTCGACGCACAGTGAGCAGCCCGGGCCTCACTCCCCTATATAGAGGGCGAGATGCTCTCCACCTCCGGCTCGACGACTCGCAAGCTGCTCCTGGCCTTCGGCGCGCTGGTGGCGCTCTTCACGGCCGCGTCCGGCTTCGCGCTCGCCCGGCTGGCGGACATCCACGATGGCTCGCATGCGCTCCGCGAGGCAGGCGGCCGCGTCCGCGACGCGCTGGAGCTGGCCACCGCCGTGAGAGACCAGTACGCGCACCTCGCGCACACCATCATCCTCGGCAATGCCAGCCACGTGCGCTTCCACGACGACGCGCGGGCCCGCGTGGAGGCGCTCACCCGCAAGCTCCGGGAGCAGGCGCGCGACGCGCAGGAGCAGACCTGGGTCTCGGACATCCAGCAGAACGGCGACGCGCTGAACCGGCTCTACCACGACACGCTCCTCCCAGCCGTGCTCGCCAGGGACCAGGCCGCCATCACCGCCGCGCACGGGCGCGCGCTGGAATTGGTGTCCCAAATCCAGGCGAGGGCGGACTCGCTGGCGCAGCGCTTCGACACGTCCATCGGCTCCTTCGAGGCGCACGTGGGCGCGGTGGAGCACGCGAGCTTCCGCTGGGCGCTGCTGTTCCTCGGCGGCGCCACGCTGTTCGCCGTGGGCGTGGGCATCTACATCGGCAACTCGGTGGCGCGGCCCGTGGCGCGGCTCTCCGAGGGCGCGGCCCGGCTCGCGCGCGGCGACCTCCACACCCGCATCCCCGAGGGCGACCCGGGCGAGCTCGGCCAGCTCGCGGCGCAGTTCAACCGGATGACGGAGGCGCTCCGCGAGCACCAGGCGCAGCTCGTCCAGCACGAGAAGCTCGCGGGCATCGGCCGGCTGGCGGCGGGCGTGGCGCATGAAATCAACAACCCGCTCGGCGTCATCCTCGGCTATGTGCGGTTGCTGCAGCGCAAGGCGGAAGGGGCGCTCGCGGAGGACCTGAAGGTGGTGGAGGAGGAGGCGGTGCGCTGCCAGGACATCGTCGAGGGGCTGCTCGACCTCTCCCGGCCGGGGCGCGGCCCGCTGGAGCGCGTGTCCCTGCGCGAAGCCTGTGAAGAAGTGGTGGCACGGCTGCGCGAGTCCTCGCGGCTGGGCGACGTGGAGGTGCGCGTGGAGGGAGACGCGTCCGCGTGGGCGTGGCCTCCGCGCCTGCGACAGGTGCTGCTCAACCTGGTGAAGAACGCGGCGGAGGCGGCGGGGCAGGGCGGCACGGTGGTGCTGGTCATCGAAGCGGCGCCCGACGGTGGCGCGAGCGTGGCGGTGTCGGACTCCGGGCCGGGCGTGAAGCCGGAGGACATGCCGCGCCTGTTCGAGCCGTTCTTCACCACGAAGCCGTCGGGGACGGGACTGGGGCTCGCGGTGAGTCAGGCGATTGCCGAGGCGCACGGCGGGCGGATTGATGCGGACACGGGCCCGCTGGGAGGCGCGCGCTTCACGCTGCGGCTGCCGCCCGCGTCGCCCGCGCAGGAGGCCATGGCATGAGCACGCCGGAGAAGCCGGCCGTCCTCGTGGTGGACGACAAGGAGAACATGCGCAAGCTGTTCGCGCGCATCCTCGGAGACGCCTACGCGGTGACGGAGGCGGCGGACGGGACGCAGGCGCTGGCGCGGCTGGCGGCGCGCGAGTTCGACCTGGTGGTGACGGACATCCAGATGCCCGGAGCGGACGGCTTCGCGGTGCTGCGCGAGGCGAAGCGGCGCGCGCCCGACACGGAGGTGGTGCTCGTCACCGCGTACGCGAGCATTCCGAAGGCCGTCGAGGCCATCAAGGAGGGCGCGTACGACTACCTCTCCAAGCCGTTCGACCCGGACGAGGTGGCCCTCCTCGTCGCGAGGGCCCTGGAGCGGCGCAGGCAGCGCAAGGAGGCCGCGGGACTGAAGGCGAGGCTCGCGACGGCGCCGGACTTCCACGGCCTGCTGGGCACGAGCGCCGCGATGCGAGGCCTGCACGCGCTGCTGTCCCAGGTGGCGGCGAGGGACCTCACCGTGCTGCTCACGGGAGAGACGGGCACGGGCAAGGAACTGGCCGCACGAGCGGTCCACGCGGAGAGCCCGCGCAAGGCGAAGCCCTTCGTGGCGGTGAACTGCGGAGCCCTGCCGGCGGAGCTCGTGGAGAGCGAGCTGTTCGGCCACGCGAAGGGCGCCTTCACGGGAGCGACGATGGCGAAGGCGGGGCTCTTCGAGGAGGCGCACGGTGGGACGCTCTTCCTGGACGAGATTGGAGACCTGCCGCTGCCGGTGCAGGTGAAGCTCAATCGCGCGTTGCAGGAGAAGGAAGTCCGGCGCGTGGGCACCACCACGCCGGTGAAGGTGGACGCGCGCGTGGTGGCGGCCACGCACCGCGACCTCGCCGCCGAGGTGGCCGCGGGCCGCTTCCGCGAGGACCTCTACTACCGGCTGAACGTGGTGACGGTGCGGCTGCCGGCACTGCGCGAGCGTCGCGAGGACATTCCGTTGCTGGCCATGCACTTCCTCGCGCGTGCGGGCCGGCCGGAGCTGGAGGGCTTCACGCCGGAGGCCCTGCGCGCGCTCACGGCGTACGCGTGGCCCGGCAACGTGCGGCAGTTGGAGAACGCGGTGGCACGGGCGGCGGCGGTGTCGCAGGGGCCGCGCATCGGCGTGGAGGACCTGCCGCCGGAGCTCGGCATGACGAAGGCAGCGGAGGCAGGTGGTGCCTCGGCGGGAGGGATTCCGCACGAGGCGCTGGCGAAGCTGCCCTACCGCGAGGCGGTGGACAGCGCGCGCGACGCGGTGTCGCGTGAGTACCTCTCCGCGCTGATGCAGGAGTTCGGCGGCAACGTCACCCACGCCGCCGAGCGCGCCGGCATGGAGCGCGAGAGCCTGCACCGGTTGCTCAAGCGCTACGGAGTCCGCTCGGACGACTTCAAGCGTCCGGACTGAAGCAGGTCCCCGGGGACGGCTCGGGGCGTCCTGTTCGGAAATGTCGGGACATTTCGCGCGCAAAACCCCCGACATTTCCGAACAGGACGGTTCAGGCACCGCCCCGTCGGCTTGGGAATGGGGCTGCGCACCGCGGGTTCATCCCTCTTGCCGGAGGAGCCGCCCATGCGCATCACCCCTCACGTCGTCACGTTGGCCGTGCTTGCCCATCTCGTCGCGCTGCCAGCCCACGCCGTATGCCCACCCGCGGGACATGATGCCGCGTCTCTTCGAGCACTGAAGGCCACCGGCTTTGTCGTTCCAGCCGCTGGATGCCAGGAGGGGGATGCATGCCGTCAAGCCCTCGCGCTCGCGCTGGTGGACTGCCTGGGCGCGGCCGACCCGGAACTGCGCGACGGCATTGCCTTCGAGGCCCTCTCTACCTGGGGTCGCTCGGGGGCGCTCACGCCAACGACGCTTCGTGCGCTGCTGAAGCGACTGGTCCCTGAAATCGCTCCCGGTCGTGCGGACGCGGCCGGCTTCCGTCAACCATTCGCCGCGCTCGTGCTCGCGGAGGTCGCGCGCGCGGACCGTCTCGCCCCCTTTCTTCAACCCGAGGAACGCGGGGCCCTGGTGCGCGCGGGCGCTGACTACCTGGCCTCGGTGCGCGACTACCGCGGCTTCGAGCCCCGCGCAGGCTGGCGACATGGCGTGGCACATGGCGCGGACCTCCTGATGCAGCTTGCGCTCAACCCTGCTCTCACGCGCGAGGAGTTGGATGTGATGCTCGAGGCGCTGGCCGCACAGGTGGCGCCCACGGGTGAGCACGCCTATGTGTTCGGCGAGCCGGAGCGACTTGCTCGCCCCGTCCTGTTCGTGGCGCGGCGGGGGCTCCATCCGCCTGAATCGTGGACCGCGTGGTTCGCTCGCGCCGCCGCGGTGCCCGAGGGCAAGGACGCCTTCCGCTCCAAGGCCGGCCTCGCGCGCCGCCACAACGCGAACGCGTTCCTGCTGGCCATGTACGTGGCTCTGCAGGAGGGACAGGACGCGGCCCTTCGCGAGCGTCTACTTCCGGGCGTGCGTGCGGCATTGCGCGCGTTGCCCTGACACTCCCGGGGCACGTTCCTGCGCCGACCCTCGGAATCCAGACGAAGTGACCGGTCCGTCCACTCCATCAGAACGCCGCCACCACCGCGCCGCCGTACTGGGCCTCGATGAACTTCCGCACCTCCTCGGAGTGGAGCGCGCGCACCAGCGCCTGGATTTCGGGCCGAGCCTCGTCACCCTTCCTCACGGCGAGCACGTTGGCGTACGGGTTGTCCTTCGGCGCCTCGCGAGCCAGCACGTTCGCCTTCAGGTCGAGGTGCTTCTGCGCCTCCAGGAAGTAGTTGCCGTTGATGACGGCGGCGGCCACGTCCTGCAGCGTGCGAGGCTGCTGCTCGGCGTCGATTTCACGCAGCTGAAGCTTGCGCGGGTTGCCCACCACGTCCTGCACCGTGGCGGTGGCGCCCGCGCCGTCGCGAAGGCGGAGGAGCCCCTGTGCCTCCAGCAGCCGCAGCGCGCGGGCCGCGTTGCTGGGGTCGGCGGGAATCGTCACCAGCGAGCCCTCGGGCAGCTCGGCGAGCTGGCGGTAGTTGACGGAGTAGAGCCCCAGCGGCTCCAGGTGCACCGGGCCCACGCTGCTCAGCGACAGCTTGCGGTCCGCGCAGAAGCGCTCCAGGTACGGCACATGCTGGAAGTAGTTGGCGTCGAGCTGTCCATCCGACAGCGCGATGTTCGGCTGCACGTAGTCGGTGAACTCCACCACCTCGATACGCACGCCCTCGCGCAGGGCAACGGCCGCGGCGGCCCGGAGGATTTCTCCGTGCGGCACCGGGTTGACGCCCACCTTCAGGGTACGCACGCCATCCGCGGCGGGCGCTTCGGGGGACGGTGACTTGCAGCCGGCCAGCAGCACGGCGGCGGAGAGCAGCAGGGGAACGAAGAAGCGTTTCACGGTTGAAGACTCCAGGAGGAAGTTCACGAAGAGGCGCGCTCGAAGCGCGAAGCCAACCCATCACCGAGCCACTGGACGAGTTGCACCAGCACGAGCAGCACCACCAGGCAGCCCAGCATCACGTCGGTGCGGAAGCGCATGTACCCGTACTTCACGGCCAGGTCGCCCAGCCCGCCGCCGCCCACGGCGCCCGCCATGGCGCTGTAGCCGAGCAGGCTGATGACCATCAGCGCCGTGCCGCGCACGAGCGACGGCAGCGCCTCCGGAATCAGCACGCCGAAGACGACGCGGCGGCGCGTGGCGCCCATGGAGACGGCGGCCTCCACCAGCCCGGAGTCCACCTCGCGCAGGGCCTGCTCCACCACGCGGCCCATGAAGGGAATCGCCGCCACCACCAGCGGGACGATGGCCGCCGTGGTGCCGATGGTGGTGCCCACCAGCACCCGCGTGAGCGGGACGATGGCCACCATGAGGATGATGAACGGAACCGAGCGCCCCACGTTGACGAGCGTCCCCAGCACGCGGTTCAGCGCGGGCCGCTCCCACAGTCCGCCCCGGTCGGTGATGACCAGCAGCACGCCCAGCGGAAGGCCCGCCAGCAGCACCAGCACCGCGGCCACCAGCGTCATGTAGAGCGTCTCGCCGGTGGCCACCCACAGCGAGTGCAGCAGCTCGCTAGACACGGGGCACCTCCAGCGTCAGGCCCTGCTCGCGGAGGAAACCCAGGGCTCCGTCGACGGCCTCCTGCGGACCCGTGAGCTCGAAGAGGAGCCGGCCCACGCGCGTCTCCCCGACACGCTCCATGGAGCCCTCCAGCAGCCACGCGTCCACGCCGAAGCGCCGCGCCAGCGTGGTGAGGATGGGGCGCGTGGAGTGCTCGCCCACCAGGGACAGCTCCACCCTGCGTCCTCCCTGGGGCGTGACGCCGTTGCGAGTCGCGGAGGGCGGGTAGCACAGCTCGTGCAGCCGCGTGCCGGGGCGGGCGATGAGGTCCACCACCTTGCCCTGCTCCACCACGCGCCCGCGCTCCAGCACGGCCACCGAGTCGCAGATGGACTTCACCACCTCCATCTGGTGGGTGATGAGGAGGATGGTCAGCCCGAGCTGCCGGTTGATGTCCCGCAGCAGCCCGAGCACCGAGCGCGTCGTCTCCGGGTCCAGCGCGGACGTGGCCTCGTCGGACAGCAGCACGCGCGGCCGGGGGGCCAGCGCCCGGGCGATGCCCACCCGCTGCTTCTGTCCGCCTGAAAGCTGAGACGGGTACGCGTTCGCCTTGTCCGAAAGGCCCACCAGCTCCAGCAACTCCGCCACGCGCTCGCGGATGTGCGCGCGCGAGCAGCCCGCCACCTCCAGCGGGAAGGCCACGTTGCCGGCCACCGTCCGCGAGGAGAAGAGGTTGAAGTGCTGGAAAATCATCCCGATGCCCTGGCGCGCGACGCGCAGCTCCTCGGGCCCGAGCGCCAGCATGTCGCGCCCGTCCACCCGCACCTCGCCGTTCGTGGGGCGCTCGAGGAGATTCAGACAACGGATGAGCGTGGACTTGCCGGCGCCGCTCTGCCCGAGCACGCCGAACACCTCGCCGTACTCCACCCGCAGCGACACGTTGCGAAGGGCCGGCACCTCCTGCCTGCCCTGCCCGTACACCTTGCTGACGCCGCGAAGCTCAATCACGGCGCACCTGCCTGCGGAGCGAGCGGGTCACCATCTTCGAGCGAAAGCCGGAGGGATGACTCGCGGAACGCGGAATGGCGGGAGACACCACCGTACTCTCTTCGCTGGTGTCATCGGTGGAGGGGCTGTCCGGACGCGGGGGCGCCGCGTCCTCCTGGGTACCGCGATACATCCGAGACTCCTCGGTGGCCTGCCGCCACGACTACTGGATGGGAGGACCGCCTCCGGCACGAGGGCAGGAGGCGGAAAAGGAACGGCCCGTTCCCGGAAGGCGGGTAACGGGCCGAACGACGCGAGGTGCGTGAGTGAGGCTCAGCGCGCGCGCACGGACGGACCCATGGGGGCATGACAACACATGCCTCCGCGACAGGGTCCGAACATGGCGACGAACACGAGCATCGGCCCTTCACGTAATGAATCGGCGAGGGCGTGTCAACACGACCTGCCCATCACGCCGCCACGCGCACCGCTTGCCCTAATGCGAGCGCGAGGTCCTCCTGAAGGTCCTCCAGGTCCTCCAGCCCCACCGAGAAGCGGATGAGCCCGTCGGTGATGCCGCGCCGCTGCCGCTCGGCTGGCGGCACGGACGCGTGCGAGTGGCGAGCAGGCACGGTGACGATGCTCTCCACCGCGCCCAGCGACACGCCGAGCAGGGGAAGCTGGAGCGACTCCACGAAGGGCGCCGCCCACTCGTCCCGCTCCAGCCGGAACGACACCACCGCGCCGGTGCCCGGGTAGAAGACCTCCCGCACCTCGGGCCTGTCAGCGAGCCAGCGAGCGAGCCCCGCCGCCGTCCGCACCTGCCGCTCCATGCGTACGCCCAGCGTCTTGATGCCGCGCTGGAGCAGGAAGCAATCCTGCGGTCCCAGCACCGCACCCACCGCGTTCTGGAGGAAGTAGACCTCCTTCGCCAGCGCCGGCGTCTTCACCGCCACCGTCCCCGCGACGACGTCGCTGTGCCCGCCGAGGTACTTCGTCGCGCTGTGAACCACGATGTCCGCGCCCTCGGTGAGCGGTCGGGACACGTACGGCGACAGGAACGTGTTGTCGACGATGAGCAGCGCCCCGCATGAGCGCGCGATGATGGACATGGTGGTGATGTCCGTGCGCTTGAGGAACGGGTTGCTGACGCTCTCCACCAGGAGCGCCTTGGTGTTGGGACGGATGGCGGCGCGCACCGCGTCCGGGTCGCTCGTGTCCACGAAGGTGGCCTTGAGCCCGAAGCGGCTGAACACGCGTGTCAGCACGCGGTAGGTGCCGCCATAACAGTCGTCGGTGACGACGAGGTGGTCCCCGGCGCTGAACAGCATCAGCACCGTGGAGATGGCGGCCATGCCCGAGCCGAAGGCGAAGGCGGCGTGGGCCTCGTCCAGCTCGGCGAGCACGCCCTCCAGCGCCTTGCGCGTGGGGTTGCCCGAGCGCGCGTAGTCGAACTCACCGGGCTGGTCCAGCCCAGGCTGGTCGAACATGGACACCTGGTAGATAGGGACCGCCGCCGCGCCGGTGGCGGGGTCCGTCTCATGACCCGTGTGCAGCAAGCGCGTCGCGAAGCGGGTTCGCACGGCGGGCTCCTTCGAGCGCCTGGGCAAGGTCGGCAATGATGTCATGACAGTCCTCGATGCCTACGGAGAGGCGAAGCAGCCGGTCGGAGATGCCCAGTTGTTCCCGGCGCGCGACGGGGATGTCGGCGTGGGTCTGGGTCGTTGGATAGGTGATGAGCGTCTCGACGCCGCCGAGTGACTCGGCGAAGAGACAGACCTGCACGGAGGCGAGCACTCCGGGCACGAGGCCCGCCTCGATGACGTTGAAGGACAGCATGCCGCCCACGCCCGGGTAGAAGACCTGCTCCACCAGCGGGTGCGCGGCCAGCCACGCGGCCACCGCGCGCGCGTTGGCCTGGTGCTTGTCCATGCGCAGGGCCAGCGTCTTGAGCCCGCGAATCACGAGGTACGCGTCCTGCGGTCCCAGAATCGCGCCGATGCCGTTCTGTAGATAGGTGAGGCGCTCGCCCAGCGCCGCGTCGCGCACCACCAGCGCGCCCGCCACCACGTCGTTGTGCCCGGCGAGGTACTTCGTCGCGCTGTGCACTACGATGTCCGCGCCCAGCTCCAGCGGCCGCTGCAGCCACGGCGTGAGGAAGGTGTTGTCGACGATGAGCAGCGCTCCGGCCGAGTGCGCGATGTCGGCGATGGCCGGGATGTTCGCCGTCTTCATCAGCGGGTTGGTGGGGGACTCCACGAGGATGGCCCGCGTGTTGGGGCGCAGCGCGGCTCGCACGGCCTCCGGGTTCGTGGTGTCCACGAAGGTGAACGGCACGTGGAGGATGCGGTCCACCAGCCGGTACGTGCCGCCGTAGAGGTCCTCGGTGAGGAGGATGTGGTCCTCCGGCCCGAAGAGCGCGAGCGCACAGTGCAGCGCGGCCATACCGGAGCTGAAGGCAAGGCCCCGAGAGCCCCCCTCCAGCCGAGCCAGCGCTTCCTCCAGCGCTGAGCGGGTGGGGTTCTTCGTGCGCGAGTAGTCATAGCCGGTGGACTGGCCGAGCGCGGGGTGCTGGTAGGTGGCGGACTGGTAGATGGGGACGGCGATGGCGCCGGTGGAAGGGTCCCGGCGCACGCCCGCGTGGACGAGGGCGGTGGCGAGTTTCATGGAAGGAGCTCCTTGTTTCTGGAGGGACATGGGACGGGTCAGCGGCCACGCAGCGTCTGGGAGATGCGGAGGATGTCGGCCAGCACGCCCGAGGCCGTCACCGCTCCGCCCGCGCCCGCGCCGCGCACGGTGAGCGGGAAGTCGCTGTGGCGCGTGGTGGTGAAGGACACGAAGGACTCGGAGCCGCGCAGGTCCGCCGCGGGCTGGCCCGCTTCGACGGCGACGGGGCCCACGCGGATGACGGGCGAGCCGGTGCCCACCTTCGACGGGTCGATGCGAGCCAGGTAGCGCAGCACCGTGCCGGCTTTCCGGCTGCGCGTGATGCGGTCGGCATGGTCCGCGTCCAGCGACTTCAGTCCATGGAGGAACGCGTCCACGGACGTGCCGGCCTGCGCTTCGGCGGGGACGAACGGCTCCAGCGCCACGTCGGAGAGGGAGAGCGGCAGCCCCAGCTCGCGGGCGAGGATGAGCGCCTTGCGCGCGACATCCGTGCCGCTCAGGTCTTCACGCGGGTCCGGCTCGGTGAAGCCGCGCTCCTTCGCGGTGCGGACGGCCACGGACAGCGGCACGCCGGCCATCAGCTCGTTGCAGATGAAGCCCAGGCTGCCGGACAGCGACGCGGTGATGAGACGCACGGCGTCGCCGGTGCGGACGAGGTTCGCCAGCGTGTCGATGACGGGCAGGCTGGAGGCCACCGTCGTCTCGTAGTGGTACGCGACATGGTGGCGGCGGGCCTCGGCGAGCAGCGCCTCGCGGTCATTCCACGGCAGCGCCAGCGGCTTCTTGTTGGCGCCCACCACATGGATGCCCCGGCGGAAGGCCTCGGAGTAGAGGGCCTCGATGCCGCTCGCGGCGGTGCAGTCCACGAGGATGGGCACCGGCAACCGGCGCAGCTCGTCCAGCAGCGGCACCAGCGTGCGCGTCCCCGGGTCCACCGGCTCCACGCGGGAGAGCCGCTCCTCCAGTCCCTCCAGCGGCAGGCCCGCCGCGTCGAACAGGGCGCGCCGGCTGTCGGCGATGCCCACGACGCGCAGGGCGATGCCGTGCTTGTCCTTGAGCAGCGTCTGCTGCGCGCGGAGCTGCGCCAGGAGCTGCCCGCCCACGGTGCCCCGGCCGAGGAGGAACAGGCTCACCTGCTGGTGGGCCAGGTTGAAGGCCGCGTGCGTGGTGCGCACGGCGATGGCGGTGTCCGCCGCGTCCACCACGCAGGAGATGGAGCGCGAGCTGGCGCCCTGCGCGCTCGCCCGGACGTTGACGCCCACCGCGCCCAGCGCGCTGAAGAAGCGGCCGGCCACGTTGACGCCGTGGCCCATGGTCTCGGCCACCAGCGTGAGGAGCGTCACCGGCTCGCGGATGGCGAGGGGCTCCACCTCGTGCCGTGCGAGCTCCTGGGCCAGCTCGTTCTCCAGGGCGCCCTGCGCGCGCAGCACATCCGGGCGGGGGATGACGACGGCGATGGACTGGCCATTCGACGACTGCGCGGACAGCCACACCGTGATGTCCGCCTCGCGCAGCGCGGCCAGCACGCGCTCGCCGAGCTGGAACTGGTCGGACAGCTTGCGCACCTCGATTCCGAGCAGCGCCAGCTCCTCGCGGGTGGCGATACACGTGGGCCGCTGGCCGTCGCGCGAGCCGATGGCGTCGATGAGCGTGCCCGGGTGGTCCGGGTGCATCGTGTTGCGGATGCGCAGGGAGATGCCCGACTCGATGAGCGGAATCATCGTGCGCGGGTGCAGCATGCGGACGCCGACGGCGGCCAGCTCCAGCCCTTCCGCATGGGAGAGGTGGGCGACGGGGTACGCGTCCGTCACGATGTCCGGGTCGGCGGTGTGCAGGCCCAGCACGTCCGTCCACACCGTGACTTCCGTCGCGTCGATGCCCTGGGCCACCAGCGCCGCCGTGTAGTCGGAGCCGTTGCGCCCCAGCGTGGTGGTGCGCCCGTCCGGCGTCGCGGCGATGAAGCCGGGGATGACGGGCACGGACGTCCTCCAGCCCGGCACTGCCGTCTGGAGCCGCTCGCGCGTGCGGGCCACGTCCACCCGCGCCGCGCCGAAGCGGTCATCCGTCACCAGGAGCTGCCGCGCGTCGCGGAACGTCGCCTCCGTGCCGGACGCCGTCAGCAGCTCCGCGAGGAGCGTGGCGGAGACCAGCTCGCCGAAGGAGAGCACCTTGTCGCGCGAGAGCGGCGAGCACTCGCGGGTCAGGGAGAGGCCCTGGAGGAGCTGCTGCAACGGGGCGAGCAGGGTGTCCACGCGCGCCGCGAGCGGTGTGGAGCGCGCCGGGTCCAGCGCGGCGGCGTTCGTCTTCGCGAGATGGGCGATGCGGGCCACCACCGTCAGCGCGCCATCGAGGTCGCCCTTGGTGGCGAGCCCCGCGGCCTCGATGAGCCAGTCGGTGGTGTCGCCCATGGCCGAGACGACGACGGCGAGGGGGCCCTGCTTCGCGTGTTTGGAGATCAGCTCGATGACCTGGCGGAGGCGCCGGGGCGAGCCCACGGAGGAACCTCCGAACTTCATGACCTGGAAGGGAGCGCTGCTCATCTGGAACCTCGGGAGGGCCCACGGGCCCTTGAAGACAGTCAAAGGCAGACACGTCTCGCGCTCCGGGCACACGAAGGCCCGTCGCGGCGCACGCGCGCCCACGGCATGAGAGGGATTGGGAGGAGGTGAAGCCCTGGCGGACGCGGACTAGCGGAGGCCGCCGGGCCAGCGCATTCGAGCGCAGCCCGCGCGAGGCTGGCGCATGCACGCGGCCGACGGACGGCACGACGTGAAGGACTCAGCAGCGGCGTTCAGGGATGCGGCACGGGAGGATGGAACCACGGAGGCCCTCGCTCACCGAAGCTCTGGGGCTTCGGACTCTTGGATTGCCCGGGGAGGTATTTCTCCTCGAGCCGCATCGTTTGGACACCTTGGAGGTCCGACTCCAGGTTGTCGGGCCACCACCACCGGGTGGAGGCCGCTCTTGATGCTGAGACAGCAGATAAACGTGTCTCGGGCGTCTGTCAATCCCCTGTGTGTAACTTGGGGGGAAAGCCCAGGGCCCTCAGTGTCTTCCTAGATGCAATCCGTGCGGGGCCGGGCCTCAGTTCTCATCTCCCAGCGCGCGCAGCTCGAGCCCGAAGGCCGCCTCGGCCAGCCGCGCCACGATGCGCGCGGTGTCCACGCCCTCGCCCTTGCGGTTGACCACCACGATGACCGCGTCGCCGCGGCCGGGCAGCCAGGTGAAGAGGCTGGAGAATCCGTCCCCCGCGCCGTTCTTGCTGACGACGAGCGCGCCGTCGCGCCCACCCACCCGGCTCGTCTTCCAGCCGAGCACCATGCCGGTGCCGCGCTTCTTCTCCGCCGGGTAGGGCGTGAGCAGCTCCTCGCGCGTGGCCGCGTCGAGCGCGACATTGCGCTCGAGGGCGGCGTGCAGCCGTACCAGGTCGTCCAGCGTCGTGGAGATGAACCCGGAGGGCACGCCGTAGGAGCCCTGGGGCTCGGGGAGCATCTCCTTCCAGACGCCCTTCTTGTTCCGCTCGTGGCCGGTAGCGAGGTTCTGCGCGGTGGCCGGGTAGCTCGTGTCCACCATGCCCAGGGGACGCCAGACGTCCTCGCGCATGAAGGTGATGAAGGGCCGACCACTGGCCGACTCCAGCAGCCTGCCGACCACCGCGTAGTTGAAGTTGGTGTAGTCGGTGCGCGTGCCGGGCTCGAAGGTGAGCGGCACCTTCGCGTAGCCGGCGAGCGCCTCCTGCCACGTGGCCGGCTGGCCGACCTTGTCGCCGATACCGCTCGAGTGCGCCAGGAGCTGGCGCACGGTGATGGCGCGCCAGGCCTTGGGAAGCTCGGGCAGATAGTGCGCGGCCGGCACGTCCAGGCCGAGCTGGCCGCGCTGCACGAGCGTCAGCGCGCCCACCGCGGTCAGGGCCTTGGAGAGTGAGCCGATGTGGAAGACGGTGGCGGAGTCCGGCCGCTCGCCGCCGCCCCGGCGCTTCTCGCCGTAACCCTTCTTCACGACGACGGTGCCACCACGCACCACCGCGACGATGGCGCCGGGCAGTTCCTGCCGCTGCAGCTCCTCGGAGACGATGGCGTCCACGCGCCGCTCGAGCGCGCGGTCTATCGCCACGGTGGGCTCGGTCCGGCGCGCGGCGCGCCCGGGCGCGGTGGCGGCACGCTGGGTCGGCGCCGGTTCTGCATGCGGTTGCAGCGGGATGAGGACCAGCAGGGTCAACAGCGCGGCGGGGATTCGCACGGGGAAGGGCTCCGGTCAGAGGTGAGCGGCGAGCCTGATGTCGCTCGGCCTATCTGTAGCCCGCATCCTCCCTGTTCGGCCAATCGCCCGTCCCGCGCCTGGGGCTGCCTCGCTGCCTCTGTCAGAGGCGTGCAACGCAGGGCGATATGACAACCAGGAATGTGGAGCTCGCGGCGCTCCTGAGCTTTCGCATCAAGGTCCTCGTCGAGGAGGGCGCTCTCTTCTACGACACCTCGCAGCCGGATTCCGAGAATGCCGAGCGGCGCACCTTCAACGCTCGCCTGGGTCCTTTCTGTGGCTGAGTCTTCGTGGGAGCAGGAGGCGGCCCTGGTGGTGGAGGCGCTCAACCTGGAGCTGCGTGATGACGCGGATGCGGTTGAGGGGGACCCGCGCGGCGCATATCGTCGCGCGGGTCCCGAACATCTGCCGCAGCCGCGACTTCTCGTCATCCGCGGTGGACGCGAAATGCCTGGGCGACGCGGAGCTGCGACGCCAATCAATTCCTTACGGCGTTTACGATGCGACGCGCGGGGATGGCTTCGTCGTCGTGGGGTCGTCTCACGATGCGCCGGCCTTTGCTACCAACGCCAGCCACACGTGGTGTGACGTCGCTCGCACCGATCATCGTCGCGGGCGCAGCGGCGCCCATGGTGGTGAGAGTCGCGTTGAATGAGTAGTGGCCTGTGCCCTGCGTAACGCCGGTGGTGGGGAAGGTCGCAGGCATCGTGCCGTATGTCCTGCTGACCCAGCGCTCGGTACCCGAAGCGCTGCTGTATGCAAGTACAGTGCTGCCGCTGTTCAACCCCACCACGAGCCAGTAGGTGCCCGCAGTGAGAGAGACCGGCGTGACGACGTTGACTGTATTCCACCCGACCACGGGTACGAACGACGCGGTCGTCGCCTTGAGGTTGCCTGGCGCACCACTGGCGAGGCTGTCATAGACGGCCATGGTCAGGTTGCCAGGCGAGGTCCCCAGCGCCTTGACGTTGATGCTCAAGGTCTGAAGCGTGGCCGTTTGAGTCAGCACAACCTGGTTTCCGATCAGCAGGTCGGAGAGGCCTGAGTCCGTGCCCGACAGGATGTTCGTCTCTCCCATGGTGATTGACGAACCCGAGCTGGCCACGAACGAATTCACCTGACCCAAGCCAGTACCGTCGGTGCTGCTGCCAAGGGCGCAGAAATAGTACGTGGTGCCGGACGTCAGCCCGGTGATGGCCTGATTGAAGCTGACGGCAGCGCTGCCGCTGCCAAGATGGGTGCCTCCGCTGGTCGGAGCGCGAGTCCCGAAGGTGTCGTTGCAGCTTCCGGGGTGGGTTGCGCTGTAGCGGAACCAACCGGTGGAAGCGACGCCATTGGGGTTACCCGACCCGTTCAACGTGGCGCTTGTCGAGGTGACGCTGGTCGCGTCCGAGGTGAGGACGGTCGGAGCAGCTCCTGCAGCCGAAGTGGTGAACGACAGCACCGCGCTCGCGGGGGTCACACCCACCGAATTGCTGGCGATGGCGCAGAAATAATACGTGGTGCTCGCCGCAAGCCCAGTCACAGACTGGGTGTACGGGAGGGCCGAGCCGCCGCTGCCCAGGCTCACGCCACCGGTGGCCGGAGCGCGAGTCCCGAACGTGTCGTTGCAGCTTCCGGGGTTGGTGGTGCTGTACCGAAACCAACCCGTGGCCTGAGCGCCGTTGGGGTTGGCCGAGCCGTTGAGCGAGGCGCCGGATGCGCCGACATTGCTGGCCGCCGAGGTGGTCGTGGTCGGAGCCACGGCACCGCTGCACGGGGCATTTGTGTTGAGTGTGAGCACCCAGTCGTTGCAGTTGGTGGACTGCGGAGCCGCGTCGTCGCAGTTCGACTGGTGGCCAGTGGCCCACGGGGGCGTGGTGAAGTCCTGCGTCCCGGCGTTGGCGTAACTGGTGCCAACAGTCGTGTACGCACCGTTGGTGGGGTTGAACCACTTGACCGTGGAGGTGCCGCACAGCTTTGTCATGTCCACGCGGACGGTGCGGGACGACGGGATGTAGATGACCACCGCCGACCCGTTGGGGATACGCGCAGTCGTCGCGTAGTAGTTGGTTCGAACGGCGTTGTTGCCATAGCAGCTGGTGCTGCTGCTCCCGCTGGCGCACATGCCCTGGGTCACAATGGTGCTTCCATTGGCCGGGTCGTTGGGCCCGCGGTCGGGGACCAGATCCCACCAGTTGAACCCGCTGGGACCATCGAAGAAGGTCCGCAAGTGCTGCATGTAGATGGCGCCTGGGTGAGTCGGGTTGTTGATCAAGGCCTTGTTGGGGAACGGCCGCCCCAACTGCCACTCATGGGACGCTCCGTAGAGCGTGCCGACGGAGCCGGACGTGATCGACCACCAGGCCACCTTCCGGGTGTCTCGCCCCGTCACGTCTTCGTCCTCGTACTTGGGCTCCATCAGGAAGCTGGGCATGAGCGCCGGCAGGGAACGCCCATAGTCGACGTGCTGTTTGTAGTAGGCTGCGTTGTAATTGTAGACACCACTGAGGGTGACAAGGCTGCCCCACACCGACCAATCGCCATCCAGAGAACTGGTCCCGGTGGTGGGTGCGAGCTGGAGCACGAAGAGCTTCGGATTGACGTTGTCTGCGCTCTTGATGCCGCTCGCCACTGCGGCCATGAGCGCCTTGTCATTGACGTCGACATCGAAATAGTCGCCGCCCATCCACCAGATGATGTTGTGGTTGTTCTTGTAGCGATTGCCGAGATACTGGCCGTACTGGTTCGCCCGTGTCGTACCGTTCGCAACGAGGGTTTTGTGGAAGCCGACCGGACCGTCGATCGGCGTCGTGAAGAGCACGATGTTGTTCTGGTTGGCCGCTGCCACCACGGCATCGAACCGGCCAAAGTAAGCATCGTTCGGCGTGCTCAGATCCCAGCAAGGGCCGTACTCGCAATTCTGAGCGAGCGTCCCGGTGAAAGGCTTGATGCCGTCCCAGGTGGAGGAGTCCGGCGTGGAGTAGTCCTGGAGCAACCAGACATCCGCGGCGTTGACGCCCTGGTTGGCCTTGGTGGAAAAGATGGTATTGAAGTCGGCGGGGTCGACTCCGGTGACGATGGATTGTGGATTGAACCCGTTCACTAGAAACGGAACGTTGTTCTGGTCGACCAGGTAACGCTTGTTGGCGCTGACCTTCAGCGGGAAAGTGAATGTCGGACCGATGATCGTCTGGCTCGTGGTGCCGAGATCTACGGTGTCGCCTTGGGCTTCGACCTGTGCCGAACAGGCTGCTATCACCGAGCAGAAGGCAGCGAGCAGGACAATCCGTGGAAGGCGGGCTCGACAGCCCAGCTCAGAAATGCCAACGCCATTGGTACTACACGTCCATGAGTTCATGCAGCGACTCCGAGTAACCCAGCCAGCGAGTGGGTTTCGCGGCTGGAATGCGGCCAAAGCAACTTCGCGGCGATCAGTCGCGCAAAGACGGAGAAGAAACAGCAGGACCGGGGGAGGCGGGCGCGGTGACGACCATGCCATGGAGCGCGGTCCCTTCACCCCCGGAAGCCAGCACGGCGAGAGTCACCCAGCAGGCGTTGATGAGCTTCCTGTCGAACCGCATTCGCGCAACCCCTTCGTCGAGAGTGCGGCGTCTCTACGAATGAGGCTCAACAGACTTTCCTGAAAATTTAGGGGCACCTTTCTACTCGGGTCTGTAGCCGTCGAGCGATTCATCGAAAGGGCAGTCGAACACGAGGAACTCGCCAGCGACCTCGACCACGAAGAGCCGCGGGACGTCCCAGAAGCCACGGTAGCGAATCGGCGGCCAATCCCCAGCGGTGTCAGCATTCGTCAGGACCTCATTGGGACTCGTCATGCACAGTGGGGAGGCTGGCCGCTCCGGCGCACGGCTCACGTGCGTGCACTGGAGGGCGGCCGGCCGAGCACCTCTCCCGGCACGTCACAGTGTGACGTCGGCGGTTACACCTGACAGCTCTTCGGGACGCGCAGGTGTGCGGAATCACTGGGGAACGGTCAGGTACGCGGCTTGCGTTGGAAAGAGGACATGCTCGCCGTGTCCGCCACGCTGTCCCTCATCCTGGCTGCCGCCCCCGTGGAGGCCTGGACGCTGGAGCGCGTCGTCTCCGAGGCCGTGGAGCGGGCGCCCGAGGTGGCGGTTGCCCGGGCGGAGGAAGTGGCGGCCGAGGGTGTACGCGCCGCTGACGGTCGGTGGCTCCAGGAGAATCCGGAGCTGGAGGCGGTCGTTGCCAGCGACGCGCTTACCAGCAACGAGGGTGAGCTGCGCCTGGAGGCGATGCTGAGTCAGACGTTGGAAGTGGCGGGGCAGCGCGGCCTGCGTGTGAAGCGGGCGGAGGCGGCCATGGACGCGGCGAGTGCCCGGCGGCGAGCGGTGGTGCTGGAGGCGGCGGCGGACGCGGTGAGCGCGGCCGTGGAGCTGGAGCGGCGTGAGGCTCGAGCGCGGCTGGCGGAGGATGCGCTGGGGCTGGCTCGGGAGCTGGAAGAGGCCACGGGGCGCCGCTTTGCCGCGGGAGATGTGCCGGAGCTGGAGCGGAATGCCGCGGCGCTGGAGCGCGCTCGCGCGGAGGCACGGGCGGCGATGGCCCGGGCGGAAGCGACTGCCGCGCGCGCGGCACTGAATCGCAGGCTGGGGCGTCCCGCCGGGGCTCCGATGAGTGTGTCGGTGATGGCCCGGGCAGGGACGGAGCAGGCATCTCCTGAAGAGCGGCCGGAGCTCAGAGCCAACGTGCCGAAAGAGCGGCCCGAGCTCCAGGCCGCGCGCGCGGAGGAAGCCGCGGCGAAGGCCGAGGTGGAGCTGCTGCGGCGTGAGCGCTTCCCGGACCCGACCGTGGGCGTGGGCTACGAGCGTGAGCGCCTCCCCGAGTCACACGGCGCCTTCACGGACCTGCACACCTCGCACATGTTGATGGCGCGGCTGTCCGTGCCGCTGCCGCTGTGGAATCGCAACCAGCGCGAGCTGGCGGAGGCGCGCGGGCGGAGCTCGGCGCGTGAGTCGGAGCGCGTGGCCCGCGAGCGACAGGTGGAGGAGGAGACGGTGGCCGCGCGCGGTACGTTCGAAGCCGCGCGGGCGGCGCACACCGCGCTGCAGGCGGCAGTGCCCTCCGTGGAGCGCAACCTGGAGTTGGTGCGCCGCGCCTACGAGGCAGGAGAGCTGAGCCTGGATGCCCTGTTTCTCGCGAGGGACCGGGCCTTCTCCGCGAGAGCTGAGACGGTGGACGCGGCGGCGGACCTGGCGCGGGCGCACACGGCGCTGCTGCGTGCGGAAGGACGGCTGCCCACGGGGGAGGTTCCGCGATGAGACGCGTGGCGTGGATACTGGCTGTGGTGTGTCTGTCCTTGCCGCGGGTCGCGGCAGCGCACGGGGGCGAGCCGCACGCCGAGAAGCCCCCGGTCGCGATGACAGGCGAGGCCCTGCACGTACTGGCGGCGACGGGAGACCTCTTCGAGGTGGTGCTCAAGCATTCGGAGCACGCGGAGGGGCCGAAGACGCCGGTGCGCCTGTTCGTGACGGACAGCGCGACGAACGCGCCCGTGAGCGGTGCCCAGGTGGAGCTGACGCTCACCGGCGCATCCGTGCAGTCGCTGGTGCCGAAGATGGAGTCGCCCGGCATCTACGTGGCGGAGGCGGAGCTGGCGCCCGAGGTGGAGCTGGCCGCCGTCGCGACGGTAACGCGAGGTGACCTGGTGGACGTGCTGGCCCTGGGCACGGTGCACGTGGAAGCGGAGCACGAGGGCGACCATGACGTCGCCGCCGATGGCTGGCTCGGCTGGGCTGTCGCGGGCGGTGTGGCGCTGTTGGTGGCGGTGGGCGCGTGGTGGGTGTCGCGCCGCAAGAGGGGGCTGCTGTGAGTGACGCAATGTCGCAGGCAACGAAGCCAATGACCTCCGCGCACAGCGAGACGGCACGCGCGATGGGCACATGGGCTCGTGCGCTCCTGTCCGCCCTCTGCCTCGGTCTCTTCGTGAGCGCTCCTGCGCAGGCGCACGAGGGCCACGCCCAGCCCGCGCAGGCGCAGCAGCAACCCATCGTCCCCGGTGTCGGCTTCACCGTGCCCAAGGAGACGCAGTTCCTCCTCGAAGTGCGCACGCAGCGGGCGGCGGTGCGCCCACTGGAGTCGCGGCTTGTGGCTCCGGGCAAGGTGGTGCCGCGCACGGACCGCTACGCGCAGGTCTCCGCACCCGTCGCGGGTCGCGTGCTCGCCTCCGGCGCCTCGGTGCCGCTGGTGGGCCAGCGCGTGAAGCGCGGTGAAGTCCTGGCATTGGTGCAGCAGAGCCTCTCCACCTCCGAGGCCACGGGCCTGTCGACGGGCTACATCCAGGCGGAAGCCGAGGTCTCCCGCGCGCAGGCCGCGCTGGAGCAGGCCCGCAGGGACCTCGCGCGACTGGAGTCCCTCCAGGGCGTGGTGGCGGAGAAGGAAGTCCAGCAGGCACGGCTCACCGTGAGCACGGTGGAGCAGGAGCTGGGCCGGGCGAAGGCAGCGAGAGATCTGCTCTCCGTCACGCGCCAGGGTCAGGGCACGTCGCGCTTCCCGCTGGTGGCTCCCATCGATGGCGTCCTCGTGGAGGCCCGCGCCACCGTGGGCGAACAGGTGGACCCGTCACGCCCGCTGTTCGCGGTGCTCGACTCCTCCGTCGTCTGGGTGGAGGCACGCGTCTACGAAGGCGACGTGGCGCGAGTGGAGGACACCTCGGGAGCGCTGGTGGACACGCCCGCGTACGAGGGCAAGCACTTCGCGGCGCGCCTGTACCACGTGGGCCAGCTCGTGGATGAGTCCACGCGCAGCATGCGCGTCCTCTTCGAAGTGGACAACCGCGAGGGCCGTCTGCGTCCGGGCATGTTCGTGAACGTGGCCATCGGCGAGGGCGGTCGGCGCGATGCCCTGGCGGTGCCCGCGTCGGCCGTGGTGGAGGAAGAGGGCCGCACCTTCGTCTTCATCCACACCGCGCCCGAGTCCTTCGAGCTGCGCCCCGTGGTTCTCGGTGGCCGTGACGGCGAGTGGCGTGAGGTCCGTCAGGGCCTCAAGCCAGGTGAGCGCGTCGTGGTGCGCGGAGTCGCGGCGCTGCGCCTGGCGAGGGGAGGCGGCAGGTGATTGACCGCGTCATCCTCCTCGCGCTGAGGCATCGCTTGTTCGTCGTGCTGGCCGCGGTGGCGCTGCTGCTCTACGGCGGCTGGGCCGTCACGCGCCTGCCGGTGGACGTCTTCCCCGACCTCAACCGTCCCACCGTGACGGTGATGACGGAGGCGGGAGGCCTGTCGCCGGAGGAGGTGGAGACGCTCGTCACCACGCCGCTCGAGACGGCGATGAACGGAGCGCCCGGCGTACAGCGCGTGCGCTCGTCCTCGGGCGTGGGCCTGTCCATCGTCTACGTGGAGTTCGACTGGGGCACGGACATCTACCTGGACCGGCAGCTCGTCTCGGAGCGGCTCCAGGTGGCGCGCGAGCGGCTGCCTCGCGATGTGACGCCGCACCTCGCGCCGGTGTCCTCCATCATGGGCGAAATCCTCCTGCTCGGCGTGCAGAGCGAGAGCGGAAGCACGTCGCCGCTGGAGCTGCGCTCACTGGCCGATTGGACGCTCCGCCAGCGCCTGCTGACGATTCCGGGCATCGCCCAGGTGACGGTGCTGGGCGGCGGCGTGAAGCAGTTCCAGGTTCGCGTGGACCCGGAGAAGCTGCTCGCCTTCGGGCTCACCTTCGACGAGGTGGAGCGCGCGGCCGGGCTGTCCCAGGGCAACACCACCGGCGGCTTCGTGGACAAGGGTGGTCGCGAGTACCTGGTCCGCAACCTCGCGCGCAGTGCCTCCGTGGAGGACCTGGCGGGCACGGTGGTGGCGGTGCGGGACGGAGTGCCCGTGCGGCTGTCCCAGGTGGCGGAGGTCGTCATCGGCCCGGCGGTGAAGCGCGGCGATGGCGGAATGAACGGTCGCCCCGCGGTCATCCTCGCGGTGCAGAAGCAACCCGGAGCCAGCACGCTGGAGCTGACGAAGCAGGTGGACGCCGCGCTGAAGGACCTCCGGGCCACGCTGCCCGCGGACGTCCATGTGGAGACGCTGTTCCGGCAGGCGGACTTCATCCACTCCGCCATCGGCAACGTCGCCGAGGCGCTGCGCGACGGCGCGCTGCTCGTGGTGGTGGTGCTCTTCCTCTTCCTCGTCAACCTGCGCACCACGGCGATTACGCTCACCGCGATTCCGCTGTCCCTCGTCATCACCGCGCTGATGATGAAGGCCTTTGGCCTGTCCATCAACACGCTGACGCTGGGCGGTCTCGCGGTGGCGATTGGCGAGCTGGTGGATGACGCGATTGTGGACGTGGAGAACGTCTACCGGCGCCTCAAGGAGAACCGCGCGAAGCCGCGGCCCGAGTCCGCGCTGCGCGTCATCTTCAAGGCCTCGTCCGAGGTGCGCGGCTCCATCGTCTTCGCCACTCTCATCGTGGTGCTGGTGTTCATTCCGCTGTTCGCGCTCGGTGGCATCGAGGGTCGTCTCTTCGCGCCGCTCGGTGTGGCGTACATCGTGTCCATCCTCGCGTCGCTGTTGGTGTCGCTCACTGTGACTCCAGCGCTGTGTGCTTTCCTGCTGCCGAAGGGGCGCTTCCTGGAGCACGGCGATGGCGCGCTGGTGCGCTGGTTGAAGCAGAAGGCCCGACGGGTGCTGGAGACGGCGCTGGCGCATCCCCGCCCGGTGATGACGGGTGCGGCGCTGCTGGTGCTCGCGGCGGCGGCCGTGGTGCCGTTCCTGGGCCGCTCCTTCCTCCCGCCCTTCAACGAGGGCACCGCCACGGTGACGCTGATTGCGCCGCCGGGCACGTCGCTGGAGGAGTCCAACCGCTTCGGCCTCATCGCCGAGCGCCTCATCGCCAGCGTGCCCGAGGTGAAGACGGTGGGCCGCCGCACCGGCCGCGCCGAGCAGGACGAGCACGCGGAGGGCGTCCACTACTCGGAGCTGGACGTGGACTTCAAGGAAGGGGACGGCCGCGCGCGCGAGGTGGTGCTCGGGGACGTCCGCGAGCGGCTCGCGCAGCTCCCGGGCATGTCCGTCTCCGTGGGGCAGCCCATTTCGCACCGCCTGGACCACCTGCTCTCGGGCATTCGCGCGCAGGTGGCGGTGAAGCTCTTCGGCCAGGACCTGGACGTGCTGCGCGGCAAGGCGGAGGAGGTCCGCGCCGTCATGGCGGGCGTGCCCGGAGTCGTCGACCTCCAGGTGGAGCAGCAGACGCTGATTCCGCAGCTCCAGGTGAAGCTGAAGCGCGAGGAGGCCGCGCGGCTCGGCGTGCAGCCGGGCGCCATGGCGGAGCAGTTGGAGAAGGTCTTCAACGGCGTGGTGGTGGGGCAGGTGCTGGAGGGGCAGCGCACCTTCGACGTGCTGGTGCGGTACGACGAGCGCTCGCGCGTGGACGCGGAGGCCTTCCGGCGCGCGCTGGTGGACACGCCGTCTGGCGCGCGGGTGCCGGTGGCGGCCATCGCGGACGTGGTGGAGTCCCAGGGGCCCAATGTCATCCACCACGACCACCTGCAGCGACGCATCGTGGTGATGGCGAACGTGGCGGGGCGCGACCTGGGCAGCGCGGTGGAGCAGGTCCGCGAGCGAGTGGCCGCGCAGGTGTCGCTACCTCCCGGCGCCTTCGTCACCTACGAGGGCCAGTTCGAGAGCCAGCAGTCCGCCACGAGGCTCATCGCGCTGCTGTCGCTGCTGTCGCTGACGGGTATGTTCCTGGTGCTGTACGCGCACTTCCGCTCGGTGCGGCTGGTGCTCCAGGTCATGCTCAACATCCCGCTGGCGCTGGTGGGCAGCGTGACGGCGGTGGTGCTCACCGGGCAGCCGCTGTCCGTGGCCACGCTGGTGGGCTTCATCACCCTGTGCGGCATCGCCAGCCGCAACACCATCATGCTCATCTCCCATTACATCCACCTCGTCGAGGTGGAGGGCGAGCACTTCAGCCGCGACCTGGTGCTGCGCGGCTCGCTGGAGCGCCTGGTGCCGGTGTTGATGACGGCGCTGACGGCGGGGCTGGCGCTGGTGCCGCTGGCGCTCGCGTCGGGCGCGCCGGGCAAGGAGATTCTGCACCCGGTGGCGACGGTCATCCTCGGGGGGCTCATCAGCTCCACCCTGCTGGACCTGCTCGTCACGCCGGCCGTGTTCTTCCGCTTCGGGCGTCCGGCCCTGGAGCGCTACCTGGCGCGCAAGGCCGTGGCGCGCGCCGAAGAAGACTCCGCTCCCGCCGAGGTAGTGCCCTCGGACGAGCGGCTCGCGAGCTCGCTGTGAAGGCGGACGTCGTGAGGAACCCTGGAGGAAGGTCGATGAGGAAGCGAATCATCGGAGCGGTGATGGTGGTGGGCCTGGTGGCCGCGTGCAGCAAGAAGGACGCTCCCGCAGAGTCACAGCAGGCTCCGGCCGCGAAGCCGCACGTCGCTGCGGAGCCTCATGCTCATGCCGCGCCGCACGGCGGCATCGTGGAGTCCACGTCGCAGGGCCACATCGAATTGGTGGCCACCCGAGCGGGCGAGTACCGCGTGTTCCTGCTCGACGACGCGCTCGCCGTGCGTCCGGTGGAGGGCGCCAGCGGTACGGTGAAGGTGGCGAAGGGCGGCTACTCGGACGTGGCGTTGAAGGCCGTGGGCGACCACCTCGAAGGGCAGGGGCCCGCGCACACGGATGACCACCTGACGATGGTGGTGACGGTGGTGAAGGACGGGAAGCCGGAGGTGGCGCGCTTCTCCGCGCACCTGGAGGAGCACGGGCACGCCGGTGCTTCCGCTCCGATGCAGGCGCATGACCACACTCCGCTGCACGGCGGAATCGTGGCGATGAGCGGCGACACGCACCTGGAGGTCCTCTCGCTGAAGTCCGGCGAGGTGCGCGTCTGGGTGACGGATGCCTTCCGCCAACCCGTTCCGCTGACGGGGAAGAAGGGCACGGTGGAGGCCGGTGGTGTCACCGCGCCACTCGCCCCCGTGGCATCGGGAGAGTTCCTCGTGGGCACGCTGCCTCCTGGCGACGGCGAGCGCGAGGTGACGGTGCGCCTGCCCATGCCGGATGACCCCGAGTACTTCATCGGCTTCATGCTCACGCCCGTGGACGCGGCGAAGGCTCCCGCGCCGAAGGCCTCCACGGACAGCGCGGTTCAGGAAGTCACCATCACCGTGCAGGGCGGCTATCAGCCAAGCGAAGTGTCCCTGAAGCAGGGCGTGCCGGCGCGGCTGCGCTTCGTGCGCAAGGACTCGGGCGGGTGCGGAGACGAGCTGGTCATCCCCGACTTCGGCGTGCGCAGGCCGCTGCCCGGCCTCAAGGAGACGGTGGTGGACTTCCTGCCGGACAAGGCGGGCACCTTCGCCTTCACCTGTGGCATGCAGATGATGAAGGGCACATTGGTGGTGCGATGAGCGGCGAGTCGCAGGACACAATCGAGGCGGCGGGCGAGGATGTGCTTCCGGCGCTGGTGGGTAATCACCGCCAGTTCCTCGGCTTCCTGGAGCGGCGCGTGGGCAACCGGGCGGTGGCGGAGGAAATCCTCCAGTCCGCCTTCGTGAGGACGCTGGAGAAGGGCGGGGCGTTGCGCGACGGCGAGGGCGCGGTGACGTGGTTCTACCGCCTGCTGCGCAACGCGCTGGTGGACCACTACCGCAAGCAGGCCGCGGAAGGGCGCGCGCTGGAGCGCGAGGCCCGCGAAGTGACGGAAGCCTCCGAGGACCCCCAGCTCAAGAGCGCCGTCTGCGCTTGTGTGGGCGAATTGCTGCCCACCCTGAAGCCCGAGTACGCGGACCTGGTGCGCAAGGTGGACCTGGAGGAGCGCGCCGTCCCCGACGTGGCGAAGGAGGTGGGCATCACCTCCAACAACGCGGGCGTGCGCCTGCACCGGGCGCGGCAGGCCTTGAAGAAGCAGCTCGAGCGGAGCTGTGGCACCTGTGCCTCGCACGGCTGCCTGGACTGCTCGTGCAAGAGGGCTCGAGCGTGAGTGAAGGACGGGGGCCTTGCCGTCGGGCTCGGCCCCCTGTTACTTGTCGTCCAGGTGCCGAGGGGCGCCTGTGCCCGAAAAAGACGACGTCACCCTCACGCTTCACCCGGCAGTGCGACAGTTCTCGATGAGTTCCTTCTGCGGCCCATTCTCGGGTGAGGGCCGGTTACGAAGGTCTTGTCTTGAGAACCGCTCCGCCCCTCCCGCTCAACGAATGCAAGGTGCGCGCGTCGCTCCTGCTGAAGGAGCTGTGCTCGCCCGACGCGTCGCGGGCCAGCCGGGCTGCTGAGCGGCTGCGTGTGCTCCCTGTCTTCGCACGCTTGTCCGTGGCCGAGCTGCTGGCGCGAAGGGACTCGGTGCAGCGCAAGCACGCGCTGGCCGTCATCGCCCACGAGCAGGGCTTCGACTCCTGGACGGAGCTGAAGGCCGCTCGCGAGGCGGCGCCTCCGCCGTCGATCGACTTCGAGGCCCTGCTCTCGCGCGTCGGTGGCCTCTTCCTCAACCGCTGGTTCACCACGTACGAGGACGCGCTCGCGTCGCTGCGCTCACAGGGCGGCTATCTCTTTCCCTACCGCCTACAGTTCTTCGTCTGCGAGGCCAGCCTGCTCACGGCGCTCGGCGTGGACCTCGCTGACGCGGATTGGGCACTGGCCGGACCCGACTGGATGAAGCCGCTCGACGCGGCCGCCCACACCCGGCTCGAGCAGAAGCTCGCCCGCCTCTCCGCTCCCCCTTCTTCCACTCCACCCACCCGAAAGGCCGCTATGTCCTCTGAAGATATCTCCCCTCCGTCCGGAAGCCGCGCGCAGCGCTCCGAGGTGCGACGCGCGTACAAGGAGAAGCCTCCACCCATGGGCGTGTTCGTCGTGCGCAACAAGGCGAACGGCAAGGTGCTGGTGGGCTCCAGCCTCAACGTGCAGGGCGCGCTCAACCGCATCCAGTTCGAGCTGAGCACCGGCATGGACCGCATCCCCGGCCTGCTGGAGGACTGGAAGCGCTACGGCCCGGCCAACTTCACCTTCGAGGTGCTCGACGTGCTGAAGCCCGCCGACGAGCCCTCGGGGGACCCGAAGGAGGAGCTCAAGGTCCTGGAAGCGCTCTGGTTGGACAGGCTCAAGCCCTACGGTGACGCGGGCTACAACGGACCGCCGCCGGCATAGGCCGGGCTTCTGCCATCCAGACCGCCGGCTCCTACCTATTCAGGAGAAAGTCCTCTGTAAGAGCCGGCCGGGTGCTTCGTTTGCCTGGGCGAAAGGAGCACGGAAGCACGATGAGCCACTCCCACTCGCATCACCACCATGCACACACGCCGCCTCCCCCCACGAGCGGGGAGGCTCCCGCCATCGACCCCGTCTGCGGGATGAAGGTGGACCCGCTCGCCCCCAAGGGGGGCAGCCTGGAGCACGAGGGGAAGACGTACTTCTTCTGCAACCCGAAGTGCCGTGAGCGCTTCCGCACGGACCCGGCGCGCTACCTGACGCCCGCGCCCGCCGAGCCCGAGCCGCCCGCTGCGCCGGGGACGATGTACGTGTGCCCCATGGACCCCGAGGTCCGCCAGGACCATCCGGGCGCGTGCCCGAAGTGCGGCATGGCGCTGGAGCCCGAGTCGCCGCCCGTCCTGGAGACCCGCGTCGAGTACGTGTGCCCCATGCACCCGGAGGTGGTGCGCGACGCGCCGGGAAGCTGCCCCATCTGCGGCATGGCGCTGGAGCCGCGCACCGTGCTGCCCGAGGAGGCGCCGGACCCGGAGCTCCAGTCCATGCGCCTGCGCTTCCGCGTGGGGCTGGGGCTCACCGTGCCGCTGCTGGCGCTCGCCATGTCGGACATGATTCCGGGCCAGCCGGTGCAGCACGCGGTGCCCGCGACGGTGCTGGCGTGGGCGCAGTTCCTCCTCGCCACGCCCGTGGTCGTCTGGGGCGGATGGCCCTTCTTCCAGCGGGGCTGGACGTCCATCCGCAACCGGCACCTCAACATGTTCACCCTCATCGCGCTGGGCACGGGGGCGGCGTACCTGTTCAGCGTCTTCGCCACGCTCTTCCCCGGCGCGCTGCCGCACGGGCTGCGCACGGGGCACGGAGGCACGGCGCCGCTGTACTACGAGGCCGCCGCCGTCATCGTCACGCTCGTGGCGCTGGGGCAGGTGCTGGAACTCCGCGCGCGTCACGCCACGTCGGGAGCCCTGCGCGCGCTGCTGAGCCTGGCGCCCACCATTGCCCGGCGTATCCGTGAGGACGGGCACGAGGAGGATGTGCCGCTGTCGCTCGTGCACGTGGGTGACAGGCTGCGCGTGCGCCCGGGAGAGAAGGTGCCGGTGGACGGCGTGGTGCAGGAGGGCACCAGCGCGGTGGACGAGTCCATGGTAACGGGCGAGTCCCTGCCGGTGGAGAAGTCGCCGGACGACAAGGTGACGGGCGGCACGGTGAATGGCACCGGCTCGCTGGTGATGCGCGCGGAGCGGGTGGGGAAGGACACGCTGCTGTCGCGCATCGTCCAGCGCGTGGGCGAGGCCCAGCGCACGCGCGCGCCGATTCAGCGGCTCGCGGACAAGGTGGCGGCCGTCTTCGTGCCGGTGGTCATCGCGGTGGCGGTGGTGACGGCGGTGGTGTGGGGCGTGTGGGGGCCGGAGCCGAGGCTGGCGCACGCGCTGGTGAATGCGGTGGCGGTGCTCATCATCGCCTGCCCGTGCGCGCTGGGCCTGGCCACGCCCATGTCCGTCATGGTGGGCACGGGCCGGGGCGCGCAGGCGGGCGTGCTCATCAAGGACGCCGCGGCGCTGGAGCGACTGGAGGCGGTGGACACGCTGGTGGTGGACAAGACGGGCACGCTCACCGAGGGCAAGCCGCGTCTGGTGTCGGTGGTGCCGGCCCCGGGCTTCGATGAGGCGCGCCTGCTGAAGCTCGCCGCCAGCCTGGAGCGCGGCAGTGAGCACCCACTCGCGGCCGCCATCGTCGAGGGTGCGAAGGAGCGCGGCGTGGCGTTGTCGCCGGTGGAGGACTTCCGCTCGCACACCGGCCAGGGCGTCACCGGCCGCGTGGACGGAGAGCCGGTGGCTCTGGGCAACGCGGCGCTGATGGTGGCGCGCGGCGTGGACGCGGGCGATTTGGGCCCGCGCGCCGAGGCCCTGCGCGGCGAGGGACAGACGGTGGTGCTCGTCGCGGTGGACGGGCGGCTCGCGGGGCTGCTCGGTGTGGAGGACCCGGTGAAGGCGTCCACGCCGGAGGCGCTGGCGCTGCTGCGCGAGGAAGGGCTGCGTGTGGTGATGCTCACCGGCGACAGCCGCACCACGGCGGAGGCGGTGGCGCGGAAGCTCGGCATCACCGAGGTCATCGCCGGGGTGCTGCCGGACGCGAAGGGAGATGCGGTGCGCAAGCTCCAGCACGAGGGACGCGTGGTGGCCATGGCGGGTGACGGCGTCAACGACGCACCGGCGCTGGCGCAAGCGGACGTGGGCATCGCGATGGGCACGGGCACGGACATCGCGATGGAGAGCGCGGGCGTCACGCTGGTGAAGGGAGACCTGCGGGCCATTGCCCGGGCGCGGAAGCTGAGCCAGGGGACGCTGGGCAACATCCGGCAGAACCTCTTCTTCGCCTTCATCTACAACCTGCTGGGTGTGCCGCTGGCGGCGGGTGTGCTGTACCCCTTCTTCGGCCTGCTCCTCAGCCCCATCTTCGCCAGCGCGGCGATGAGCCTCTCGTCGGTGTCGGTCATCGGCAACGCGCTGAGGCTGCGGAAGCTGAAGCTGTAGGCCGGGTCCCTGCCCGGGGGCCGAGGGTGGGCCCCCGGGTGCGCATCACCGGACGTGCATCGGGCGCGCGTCCCATTAGACTGCTCGTCCATGAGCTCCCCCGGCGCGCCCACAGGTCATGTCTCGGTCGTCCGCCTGCCGAACGCCTGGTTCATCCTCTGTGCCTCGCGCGAGCTTGGCAGCAAGCCGCTGGCCCGGACGCTCCAGGGCACGCCGCTGGTCCTCTTCCGTGGCGAGGGCGGTAAGCCCGCGGCCCTGGTGGACCGCTGCCCGCACCGCAACGTGCCGCTGTCCCTGGGCCGCGTGAAGCAGGGGCAGCTCCAATGCGGCTACCACGGCTGGCGCTTTGATGGCGAAGGCCAGTGCCGCGCCATTCCCGGCTTCCTCGGTGAGCCCGAGGCGCGCTCGCGCTGCGCCACGTACCACGCGACGCGCGAGCAGGACGGCTTCGTCTGGGTCTACTCCACGCCTGGCGTGCAACCCACGACGGAGCCCTACCGCTTCCCGCTGCTGGACGCGCGCGAGTACACCACCGTGCGCCGCATCCTCCGCGCACCCGGCACGCTGCACGCCACGCTGGAGAACACGCTGGACGTGCCGCACACCGCGTACCTCCACGGCGGCCTGTTCCGCACCGAGGAGAAGCGGAACGAAATCGACGTGGTGGTGCGCCGCGGCGCCGACAAGGTGGAGGCCGAGTACATCGGCGAGCCGCGCCCCAGCGGCGTGGTGGGCAGGTTGCTGGCCCCGGGAGGCGGCGAGGTGCAGCACTTCGACCGTTTCCTCATGCCCTCCATTGCCCAGGTGGAGTACCGGCTGGGCGAGGGCAGCCACATCATCGTCACCTCGGCGATGACGCCCGTGTCGGACTTCGACACGCTGGTGTACGCGGTGGTGACGTTCCGCCTGCCCATTCCCCGCTGGCTGACGCGCGCCGTGCTGCCGCTGGCCATGCCGGTGGCGCTCCACATCTTCGGCCAGGACGCACGCATCCTGAAGCTCCAGACGGAGACCATCCAACGCTTCGGCACGGAGTCGTACGCGTCGACGGAGATCGACGTGCTCGGGCCGGGCATCCTCCGCCTGCTGCGCGCCGCGGAGAAGGAGAAGCCCGGCGCCGTCGGCGACGCCGTGCACGAGACGCGGCTGAAGATGCGGACCTGAGCCAGCGCTCCACCGCCCACCGGATGCAGTTCCCGGAAGGGGCTTCGTCCGCGGTGCTTCACGGCGCCACGGCCCTCCATGTGGGGCCGTGGCGCTCGTGTTTTTACCGGACACTGTAAGAGCCGGCGCTCCCTGCGGTGAGCATCGACCTGCCTGCGCTCACGCCCCGTGCGTGCGACTGCACCCGCGGCATGAACGTGCCGCGCGGCCGGCTCATCGCCGAGGCCTGAGCGTCGCGACTGTAAGTCGCCGGCCCCTGCCTCGTTTGCCGCGCTGAACCACCCACTTCCCAAGGGAATCACCCCATGAAGAAGCTCCTCATCGTCTCCCTGCTGTCGTCGCCCCTGACCGCTTGCGCCGCTGCTTCCTGGAGTGCGCTCGATGCGGACCCCGCGTCGCCCACCTCCCTGCGCGCGCCCGAGGCTCCCCGCCCCACGCTGGCCGCGGTGCTGGTGGACGCTGACCCGCTGCGCGCCCCTTCGGGCCTTGCTTCCACTGCCGGAGCCGTGGGCGAGGAGCACGCGGGCCATCATGGGCACCACGGTGGCCAGGGAGGCATCGCGGAAGGGCAGCACACCGGGCACGCGGGCCACCAGGGGCACCACGGTGGCTCGGTGGCGGCGGGCGGCTCGGAAGGGCAAGGCGCCGGGCACGGCGGAGCCGCGAGCCAGCACGAGCACGCCGGGCACGGCAATGCCACGAACTCCGGTGAGCACTCCATGCACGGCCAGCACATGGCCCCGGGCGAGCACGCGAATCACGACACGGCCAAGACCTCGGGCGCGCACGCGGGCCACGACACGCAACAGCGGGGACCCCAATCCGCTCCCGCCCCGGACGCCGGCACGCCTGCCTCCGGCCACGGCCAGCACCACCACTGACGACTCGCGACGGAAGGACGTGCCATGAACACCCGGTCTCCCTCCCGCTGGAAGAAGTCCACCGCGGGCACCCTCCTCGCCTCCACGCTCGCGCTGGGAGGCTGCGTCACCGCCCCCGTGGCCAGTGACGTGCGCGACGTGCGCACGACGCTCGGCACACGCTGGACGCCCGACGTGCCGGTAGCCGCCCTCACCGGCGAGTCCCCCCGCGAGGACACGGACGCCACCGTGCGCGCGTTGCTGGCCCAGCCGCTCACCGCTGACAGCGCCGTCCGCATCGCCCTGCTGAACAACCGCGAGCTGCGCGCCGCCATGCATGAGCTCGGCGTGGCCACCGGCAACCTCGTGCAGGCCGGCCTCCCGCCCAACCCCGAGGTGGAACTGGAGCTGCGCAAGCCCACCCGGGGCACCGAGCCCCTGCAGGCGGACATCGGCCTCGAATACGACATCTCCGAGCTCATCCTCCTGCCGCTCCGCCGAGGCGCGGCCGAAGCCGAGCGCTCGGCGGCGCGGGCTCGTACGGCGGGCACGGTGCTGGAGCTCGCGTACCGCGCACGGCTCGCCCTCCTCGAGGTGCAGGCGCGCCAGCAGCAACTGGAGCTGCGCAACCGCGTCCTCCAGGCCATGCAGGCGGGATACGGCACGGCGGTAGAGCTGGAGAAGGTGGGCAACGTCTCCGCGCTCACCCTCGCCAACGAGCGCTCCGCCGTGGAGTCCGCGCGGCTCGCCGTGGCCGAGGCCGAGAGCGCCCTGCTGGACGCTCGCGAGGCGCTCAACGTGCAGCTCGGCCTCTTCGGCGCGGACACGCGGTGGACGGTGTCAGCTCCCCTGGCCGATGCGTCGGACGCCCAGGCGCGGGCCGACGGGCTGGAGGCGCGCGCCGTCGAGGCCAGCCTCGACCTGGCCGAGCTGCGCGGCCGCATGGAGTCCGCGGACCGGCGCCACCAGCTCGCGCGGACGGAGGGCTTCCTGCCCCACCTGTCCGGCGGCTTCCATGGCGAGAGGGACGAGGACCGCTGGGAGTTGGGCGCGCACGTCACCGTGGGCCTGCCCCTCTTCGACCGCAAGCAGGGCGAGCGCATGGCCGCGCTCTCCTCGCGCGAGTCCCTGAAGGCCCGCTACGAGGCCACGGCCACCGCCATCCGCGCCTCGCTGCGCCAGGCCCGCGCTCGCGTGGAGTCCACCGCGCGCCGGGCCACGCACGTCCGCGACGTGCTCCTGCCCGCCCGGAGCAAGGCGCTCGACGAGACGGTGCTCCAGTACAACGCCATGCAGGTCGGCGTCTTCGAGGTGCTGCGCGCCCAGGCCGCGGTGACGGACGCCGCCAGCACCTACGTGGACACGCTGCTCGACCACCACCGCACCCGCGCCGCGCTGGAGCAACTGCTCGCGGGCCGTCACCAGGGACTGGAGCTGAGCGCCTCGCGCGTCTCGGCGGCCACCCCTCCCGGCGCCGCCGCTCCGGCGGACGCGCACTGACCTTCGCCTTCCAGGCACTTCGACTTCGAGAGGAAACGACACCATGGACCGCAGGCAATTCATGCAGCTCGGAGCACTGGCCGGGGGCACGCTGCTCGCCCACCGCGCGCTCGCCGAGGGCCAACCCGTGACGGCGCGCCCCGCGAAGCCGCGCATCGTCGCTCCGGGAGGGCAGGTGGCCGTCACCACGCCCAACGGCTCCACGCTCCCGTGGAAGCACGTGGGCGGAGTGAAGGTGGGCCACCTGGTGGCGATGCCGGTGAAGCACACCTTCGCTCCCGGACTGGAGGTGGATGCGTGGGGGTACAACGGCTCGACGCCGGGCCCCACCATCGAGGCGGTGGAGGGAGACCGCGTCCGCATCTACGTCACCAACCGGCTGCCCGAGCCCACCACCGTGCACTGGCACGGGCTCATCGTCCCCAACGGCATGGACGGTGTTGCCGGGCTCACCCAGCGCGCGATTCCGCCCGGGGAGACCTATGTCTACGAGTTCGTGCTGAACCGGCCGGGCACGTACATGTATCACCCGCACTACGACGAGATGACGCAGATGGCGCTGGGGATGATGGGCATGTTCATCGTCCACCCGAAGCGCCCCACCGGCCCGCGCGTGGACCGCGATTTCGTGCTGATGACGCACGAGTGGAAGGTGCTGCCGGGCATGCGCCGGCCGGACCCGAGCGCGATGAGTGACTTCAACGTCCTCACATTCAACTCCAAGGCCTACCCGGCCACCGCGCCGCTCGTCATCGGACGCGGCGAGCGCGTGCGCATTCGCTTCGGCAACCTGTCCGCGATGGACCACCACCCCATCCACCTGCATGGCCTGTCGTTCGAGATGACGGCCACCGACGGAGGCGTCGTGCCGGAGTCCGCGCGCTTCCCGGAGACGACGACGCTGGTGCCGGTGGGCACCACCCGCGTCATCGAGTTCGTCGCGGACGAGCCTGGGGACTGGCCCATGCACTGCCACATGACCCACCACGTGATGAACCAGATGGGACACGCGGCGCCGGTGACGCTGGGCGCGGACGCGCGGGCCATCGACTCGCGGGTTCAGTCGCTGGTGCCGGGGTACATGACCATGGGGCACCAGGGCATGGGCGGCATGGAGGAGATGGGCATGCCGGTGCCGGCGAACAGCATTCCCATGGTGGGCGGCAAGGGGCCGTTCGGCTCCATCGACATGGGCGGCATGTTCACTGTGCTCAAGGTGCGGGAGAACGCGGAGACGGAGGATGGCACGGGCTGGTACGCGCACCCGAAGGGCACCGTGGCGGACAAGGCGGATGCGTCGCGGCTGGCGGCGGACGGCATCGACACGGACGCGCGGTTCGGTTGAGCGCCGGACCGCTCAGGGCACGGAGGCCGGGGAGGGCGCTGGCAGCCGCACGCGCGCGCCCCGGCCCACGGTGACGTCGTCCACGTGCCCGGAGGCATTCTCCCCGGGAAGCACGACGTGCACGTGGGTGTCGCTGCCGTGGTGTTGTAAGGGAGAGCCAATAAGCCAGTAATTCGTGGATTCCATTGGAGTTGTCAGACCAACGGAGCCAGGATGCAGCGCCTCCTGGTTTCCAGGGAGGGCTTTCGGGGGATTCTGTGAGACGAGTCGGAATAGTAGCCCTGCTGCTTGCGGCAGGGTGTGCGACCACGCGCGTCGTCCATCTGGATACCGGGAACGGCAAGCCAATCGCCTACGAGTCGGTTGAGGTCGATCCGGTTGAGGTGAGTGAGGATGAGTTCAAGTCAGCCCTCTCGCAGCTCATCCTCGACCTGCGGATGGATGTTGCATTCCGCGAGTTGGACGAGGCGGACCAGCGGGGGTGGGCTCGGTCGAAGACTCTGCTCGCGTCCTCGAAGGGCGTCGCGGATGTAAGCTCGGGAGTTTCTCCGGAGGTGTTGTACGCACGCATCTGCCCTGAGTCGGAGGACTGTTTGCCCCTGGTAGGTGGGACGGGGCTGTCGTTCTCGCGGAAGGACCGAACGTTGATGGCCCTGTCCTTCGCGCTCGACACCGTTTGGGAGAGCGTCGAGGTGGAGGTCGGCAAGATGCTGAACCCGGTAGCGCTCAAGGCGATGTTGTCGTCGGCTGCCCTGACCGTGCTCCTCACGATGACCCTGCCTGAGCCCATCACCAAAGTCCTCGCGGTCGCGTTGACGGCCGCCATGGTGGCCTACCTCGGGGTGATTCCGGTCTGGGAGATGGGCCGGGGGGTCGTCCGGCTGTGGGAGGACTCCGAGAAGGCGACGAGCATCATCGAATTGCAGGACATCGGGCACCGGTTTGGGCGCGTGTTGGGGACGAACGGCACGCGCGTCCTGGTGCTGCTCGTCACGGCGGCCCTTGGCGGAAAGAGCGCGATGGCGGCGCAAGGCCCCAAGCTCCCCGGCTTCTCGCAGGCCGCCATCCGCGCCCAGGCCGAGGGCGGCTTCCAGCTCGCGGCGGCGTTGAATGGTGGGGTGGGCTCAATCTCGTTGCCTGCTGCCGGTGTGCTCAACGTCGCGCTCGCACCGGGAGTTGTTGCAGCAGTGGCGATGTATTCAAACGGGCAACCCCCAGGCGATGCAGATGGCCCGGTTCATCACATCTGCACCAACAAGAACACCAAGTCCGCTGCGTCCGGCGGTCCTTGGACGCCGGTCTGTGAGGCCATCTTCAAGAAGGCAGGGATGACCCTCGAAGACGCTGCGAACAAGGTGCGACTCAACGGACATGAGGGGCCACACCCTGGTCCGTATCACGAGAGGGTAGTCAGCCGGCTACAAGATGCCGTCAGTCGATGCAGAACCACTGAGGCTTGCCGGGTTGAATTGGTCAAAGAACTCGCCAAGATCGCCACTGAGCTGCTGACGCCGGGCTCAGAGCTGCGGAGCTACATTGTGAAGTAGGAGGAGTGCGGTGAAACGTCAATTCTATTGGGTTGGAATGGCTGATGTGCCGCAGTGGCTCGTCACGACACCAACTCCAGTATCCGGCGGAGAGTTTGACGAGCCTTGGATGTTTGCAGAGGGACGCCTCCTTCCAGACCCTGGGTCCATCAAGGCTCAGATTGCGCATCCGGGTGAGAAACGCACGTTCATGTTCTCTGTGATAGAGAAGGTCCCCATCGTTAGCGAAGCAGTCGCGAACGTCTTTGGGACACTTGCTCCCGGCGATGTTCAACTGTTTCCTGTGACGGTGGCGGGCGAGTCGGGGCGGTATTTCGTTGTCAATGCACGCAAGACCATTGACTGCATTGACGAAGCGAACTGCCGGGAAGTCCACCTGTACGACCCAGACGACCCTGAACCTGAGCGCAGAGGCACTTATCGCTGGATCTACGGCTTGCGGATCGACCCTACCAAGACTGAGGGCGCGCGTGTCTTCAGGCCGAGAAGGTTCAAGACAGCCTTCATCGTGTCAGGGGAAATCAAGGATGCGCTCGAACAGGTAGGCAATTTGGGCGTGAGCTTCGAGCGCGTGACGGGACCTCACGAGCGGAGGTAGGCATCGGGACGTGGCCTCTTCCAGCCCTCCGTTCGCGTCGTTGCTGCGCCGGGCCGACTGCTGAAGTAATCGTGGTAGCCATGCACTCGCGCGAGGAGCACGGCTATCCGGGTAAGGGTGTCACCGGAACGCATTGACGACGTAGGCAGCCGCGACAGAGCCATCGAGAATGGCCGTTCCCGGCTTCGATTCGGGCCGCTTCCTCATCTGGTCTTCGCTCAGCCGAGCCACCACGCAGATGGGCACCTCGTCGCCGTCCGGTGGGTGGGCCTTGTAGTACCGGATGACGACCTGCGGCCCGCTCGTCCAGACCTGCCCGTACAAGCGGGTTGTCGCCTCAAGCGTACCAAGATCCTCTTTCAGCATGCTCTCGATGGGGCCGTCGTAGAGGGTAATGCGGCGCGACCTGATTTGGTTCGCATCCAGTTCCACCAACGAGGCGTCCCCGACACGCAGCTTCAGGTATCGCATGACTTCGAGCGCCTTCCCCGGGCACTCCTGTGGTCCAGGAGAACCGTCCGGGCGCAGTGAAACTCCACCAGTCGTGGTGCATGCTGAGAACGTGGCAAGTAGGATGACAGAGAGGAGCAGTAGGGCGCGGCTGGTGGGCATGACCGGCACTTCTACTGCCGAATCAGGGTGCGATCCATCCTGACCAGAACCTGAAGGTTCCCATCGGACCGGAAAATCTGGAGGGCCAGATCCACGAGCTGCCCCTCATGCTCGAAGGCGCTCTTGTCCGCCACGACCGCAATGGTTCCCGACTGCCCAGGAACAATCGCGGCACGGGTTATCCGAAGTGCGAAGGGCTGCTTCGTGTAGCTCGTCATGTCGCGCGTCAGGTAGGCATCCGCGAACTCCCATGTATTGCCGTAGCCGGTATTCGTCAGGGAAATTACGGCTGCCGCTTTGCCGGGGCCCGAATAGACTTTGACGATCATATCCATGTCCGCGTCCTTCGGACGGGATGCCGCTACGAATCGGAACGGCGTCTTCTTTACCTCCCCGTTAGCGAGCAACGTTGCGAGAGCGTGATCGACGGAGTTCTCTTCCTTGCGGTAGCGCTCGTTCTCCTCGGTGAGCGCGCCGTTCTTCTTGAGTGCGTCTCTCAGGGCCGCGTGCATGGACGCATAGCTCTCTCGGTCTTTGAACACGTCAACCTGCTGGTCGAGGATTGGCGGCCACCCCCCGTCGTTCTTGCTCCAAGGTGGCCTCACCAGGAACGGAATCTCGGTCCCGTCAGCCAGCGTCACGACCAGGGGAATCCCCTCGTCCCGATTGAGGTCCCGGATGGGCTCAAGGATGACCTTGTTGCGGACCACCGACAGCGACTCAAGCCGACCCTCCCAGCCGATCATCTTCGTCTTGCTGGGGTCTACCGGCTGCTCGAATCGAAGAGTCGTGACGACCTGCCCCTTCACATAGACGGAATGGGTGCCGTCCAAAGGGTGCTCGGATAGCATGATGGGGCGCACCAACGGCTCGTCGTACTTGTCTCTGGCCAGCGCGCCTGACGAGGCCGCCAGGACAAGAAGCAGGAGAGACCGGATGGGTAGGTTGGGTCGCATGGACCAGACAACTTAACAGGATGGATAGGGGGCATCCAACCCTCTGCTCGGCCCCCTGTAAGCAGCCGGCCATCCTCGCTGCCCCGGTTGTATTGAGCGCTCGGGCTCCGACACCTCAAACGCTGAGCAGAGGCGCCTGAAGCATCCCTTCATTTTCGAGTTCCCTCGGAAGATGCCCGGTTGTTGAGGATGGCACTCCGAGGGAGAAGTCCAATGGAGGGAAACGCGGCACCGTGCGCGGCCTTACCTCGGCTCATGGGCCGTGCCTTCACCCTCGCCGCGAGCCCGTGGAGCCGCCCGGGTCCGCCGTGGACGGCGCCTTCACGTCGATGCCGTCCCGCCGCAGTTCCTCCGTGCTCGCCACCATGGCCAGCGTGCCGGGCGGGTTCTCGTACCAGCCCGGGTCCTCGTAGCCGTCGAGCCGCTCGCGCACCTTGAGCACGGTGAACATGCCGCCCATGGTGATGTAGTCGTGCTTGCCCTGGGCGCCCACCATGGGGATGGAGTTCTCCGGGACGGCCATGCCCATGTCCCCCATGTCGGCCATGCCCGTCTGGCCCATGGTCATGTAGCCCGGCAGCAGCGGGCGCACCTTCGCGTCCAGCCCGCCCGGCTTCACGCCGACCATGTTGGGGAAGCCGTGTCCCATCTGGTTCATCACGTGGTGGGTCATGTGGCAGTGCATGGCCCAGTCGCCCGGCTCGTCCGCGACGAACTCGATGGTGCGCGTGCTGCCCACCGGCACCAGCACCGTCGTCTCCGGCCACTGCGCGGACTCGGCGATGCGTCCGCCGTCCGTCTCGGTGATGAGGAACTGGTAGCCGTGCAGGTGGATGGGATGGTGGTCCATCGCGGACAGGTTGCCGAAGCGGATGCGCACGCGCTCGCCCTTGCGCACCACGAGCGGCTCCGTGCCCGGGAACGCCTTCGCGTTCATGGTGAGCACGTTGAAGTCCGTCATCTCGTTCGGGTTCGGCCGGCGGGTACCGGCGTCGATTCGCCACTCGTGTAGGAGGATGGCGAAGTCGCGGTCGATGCGAGGCCCCACGGGCCGGCGCGGGTGGATGACGAACATTCCCACCATGCCGAGCGCCATCTGCGTCATCTCGTCATGATGCGAGTGGTACATGCCCGTGCCGGACTGGCGCACGGTGAACTCGTAGCGGAACGTCTCGCCCGGGGCGATGGCCTTCTGGTTGAGGCCGCCCACGCCGTCCATCCCGTTGGGCGTGAGGATGCCGTGCCAGTGAACGGTGGTCGCCGCGGGCAGCCGGTTGGTGACGTAGAAGCGGACGCGGTCTCCCTCCACGACTTCGATGGTGGGCCCGTGCACCTGGCCGTTGTAGCCCCAGCAGTGGGCCTTCAGGCCGGGAGCGAGCTCGTGTTCCACCTCCTCGGCGACGAGGTGGAAGACCTTCACGCCGTCCACCACCTTCCACGGCAGCTTCGAGCCGTTGGGCACCACGACGGGCCGGTAGTCCCGGTTCGGCATGCCCGGGCGCTGCCAGTCCTGCTTCGCGTACTGGCGGCCCGTGGCCGCGGCGGATTCCTCGCGCGGCCTGCGTGCTCCTGGGACATCCGACTGCGCCTGGGCTGATGGTCCACGGAGCAGCAGCGCGCCGCCCGCGAGCGTCGCGCCCGTCCGGGCCAGCATGCTCCGCCGCGTCAGCGCTCCCTCGGTGCTCGGCGTGTGCGCGCTGCCGGCGCCAGTACGCTGCTCGCCATCGAGCGGCTCGGCACCAGGCGCGTGCCCCGCCTCGATATTGCCCGCACGCTTCTGTCCGTCTTTCAGTGAGGTCACTGGCGCCGGTCCGGTCTCAGTGTTGTCCGTGCTCATGGGGATTCTCCGTGCCGTCGCGCTGGGGGCTGTGTTCGGGCTGTGAGGAGGGTTCCGTCGGTGCAGACGTCGGGCTTGCCTCGCTCGTGTCGCCTGGCAGGCGTCCACCCACGAGCCGTTCCAGCTCGGCGCGGGCCATCCAGTAGTCGCGGACAGCTTCGATATAGGAACGGTACGCCTCCACCTGCTCCCGCTTCGCGGTGAGCAGTTGATAGAGGCCAATCTGCATGCCGTTGCATTGGAGCTGCGCCTGCTCGACGACCTTCTCGCGCAGGGGCAGTACGACCTGTCGGTATCGCTCGGCCACCTGACGGAGCGACAGCAGGCGTGCGCGCGCGGCGCGGACCTCGGAGCGGGCGTTGACGGACAGCTCGGTGAGGCGCCGCTCGCCCTGGCGGTGCTGGGCTTCGAGCCGGGCGATGAGCGCCTGGCGTTGGTCGAAGATGGGCAGCTCCAACGACAGCGTGGGGCCGAAGAGGCGCGGTCCATCCGCGTCGCGGTGCGTGTGGACGCCCACCTCCACGCGTCCGAAGTAGCGCGTGCTCCGCGCCAGCTCCAACGCGTTCCACAAGAGCGACGCCTGCTTCCGCGCCGCGTCGATGTCCAGCCGCTGCCGGATGGCGAGCGACTCCAATCGCTCCAGTGGAGCTTCCCGCGAAGGCGGCGGCGGAAGCTGCTCGGAGACCTTCCACTGCGTGCGCGGCCCCCAGAGGCCGAGCAGGCGGTTGAGGCGCTCGCGGTCCTCCACCAGCGCCAATTCCTCCTGCGCCAGGATGAGCCGGGCCTCTTCCGTGCTGGCCTGCTCGGTGGCCAGCTCCAGCTCGGTGATGTTGCCGGCCTCGCGCTGCCGGGCCGCGAGGTCGGACGCGGCCTCCGCCGCCTCCAGCACCGCGCGACGCATCTGCACGAGTTGCTGCCGCGCCTGCACCTCGCTGTAGGTCTTGCGCACCTCGGCCGCGGTGCTCAGGGCCTCATGCGCTACGCGCAGCGTGTCTGCGATGAACTGCTCCTGGGCCACGCGCTTGCGCAGCGGCAGCGTGAACAGGTCCACGAACTCCTGCACCAGCGAGAACTCGTGCTCGGAGACGCCCACGCCGGAGATGGGGAAGCCGATGCTCCCGCTGAACGTGGGATTGCTGAGCAGCCCGGCCTGCACCATGTCGGCCTGGGACACGCCGAGGTCCTCATACGTCGACTGGAGCGCGGGGTTGTTGAGCAGTGCCACCTCCACCGCGCGGTCCGAGGTGAGGTCTTCCTTCAGGAGCGCATCGAGGTGTCGCTGCACCTCGGCGTCCTCGGGCGTGCCCTGGTTCCAGCGCGTCTTGCGGCCCAGCCGTTCCTCGACGAGCGCGGCGACCTCCGCGTGGCCTCGCTCCTTCTGGATGGAGGCGCAGCCGCTCGCGAGCAGGGTGATGCAGAGGAGTCCTCCCGCTCTCACGGATGGGCTCCGTGGTCATGGCCGGACGGAGTGGAGGACGGCTGCCCCGCATCCGTGGCGCCACCGGTCTCGGGCTGTGCGGGCACCAGCTTCATGCCGCACTTGGGACACCGGCCGGGCGCATCGGACCGGACCTCCGGGTGCATCGGGCATGTGTAGACGGTGGCGGTGCCCGCATCGCGCGCTGCCGCGCCACCATGTCCCGCATGCTCCTGTGCCGAAGCCGAAGGCACGGATGCGACAGGCGTCGACAAGGTGCTCGGGAGCACGGCGGGTGGGGCCTCGGGCGCATCCGGGCTCGATGGGTCCACGTTGGAGGGCAGCCTGCGCGGCTCGGAAGCACAGGCGGCGAGCGTGAGCAGGCTCGCGAGGACACAGACGACACGGCGCATGACAGACCTCGAGGAGTTGCGGTGTTTCAGGACCCACTCCCTTGAGCAAGGCACGGGCCACGCGGTCCACCGCCGCAACCGCGAGAATCAACGAGCTGTTCGAGTGTCGCGGCCCTCGACGGACGAACCCGTGTGTAACCGGGGTCATCACACTGTGACGCCGTGCGCGACGGCCGGATGTTCACCCGCTCACGCGCGCGTGCTCCATCGGAGGCCTGGCGAACAGCCTCCTCGTCACGACGTGCAACGCAAGGGAGGGTGGGAAGGACCCACGGCGCCGCGCGGGGGAGGGTGTTTCGGCCCCTCGCGACTGCGCCAATCGCGTGCTGCTAGCGTTTCCCGCACCCCGTTCCCCGCGCGGGGCATTCCCTCGCAATCCCCCCGGAGTCGTCATGCTGAACGCAATCCGCGCGGCGCTCGCTGCCTCGGTCGCCTCAGTCCTGTTGTCCGCAGCTCCCGCGCTCGCCACCAACTACACGCTGTGGATCCACGGGAAGAACTCCGGTGGAACGCAGGCCGGCAACTACGCCGACTTCTCCAACTGGGGCCCCAGCTCCACGGCGGCCGGTGTGAACAAGAAGGCCGTGAACTGGGATGGGCGGCAGAAGATTGGCGGGCAGAACTACCGCATCCGCGACGCGCTGGACTGCTTCTGCACCGGAACGAACTGGTGCTACATCGCCGTGCACAGCGCGGGTGACCTGCAGATTGGCTACGCGCTGTCCCTGTACGGCGGCACCGCTCGCTACAAGAAGAACGCCATCCCCAACTCCAGCGGCGTGTGTGGCAACACGGACGGCACCACGCAGGTGGGCTGGAACATCAAGTGGGTGGACGTGGCGTCCGGCGCGGGCGGCGGCAGCGAGCTGGCGGACAACGGCGAGTGGGCCACGAGCGACGCCATCGTCGGTGACCTCGTCACCACCACGGCGCGCGCCATGTACAACCACAACACCACGCGCGGCCTCTGGTTCTACATGTTCGCCGGCGCCAAGGGCACGCTGTACTCGGGCATCCTCCCCGGGCAGGACGACGAGGCCGTCTCGTACCACTCGACGGGCGGCGTCGCGGGCAGCGCGGGCGGCGCGTACTGCAACCCCTCCGACTGGTTCTGCAATGATTTGACGACGGGCTCCGGCGTCTGCGAGGGCAACCACGCCAAGTGGAGCTACCACACGGTGTCGTTCCGCGATGACGGCGAGGCCTACAGCCACAGCGGCGGCGGCACCTGGGGAGGCATCGTCGGCAAGGTGCGCGAGGACGTCGTCACCTACGCGAAGTGATTGAACGGCACGAGCGTGGACGGAAGCGTCGCCCACGCTCGTGCCCGAGCTTCACGCGCTCACGCCTCCGCCTTTCGCGCCGCCAGCCGCTGGCCCATGCGCTCGCGCAGCCCGTGGACGAAGGCGTAGAAGGTGGGCAGCACCAGCAGGGTGAAGAGGGTGGACGTGACGAGCCCGCCCACCATCACCACCGCGAGGGGCCGCTCCACCTCCGTGCCATGCAACGGCAGGACGAGCAACGGCAGCAGGCCGAGGATGGCGGTGCTCGCCGTCATCAGCTTGGGCCGCACGCGACTGATGCTCGCCTCGCGCAACGCTTCGGCGAAGGGCTGGCCGCGCTCCATGAGGATTTTCGTCTGCGCCACCAGCACCAGTCCGTTCTGCACGGCGATGCCGAACAGACCGATGAGCCCCACGAGGCTGGACACGTTCCACGTCTCCCCGGCGAGGAGCAGCGCGAGGATGCCGCCCACGAAGGCGTCCGGCAGCGTGGCGACGATGACGAGCGCCTCCGCCACCGAGCCCAGCGCGAGGTACAGCAGGATGAACACCGCCATCAGCGCCACGGCAATCGCCACCATCAGCGACTTCGCCGCGCGCTCCTGGCTCTCCACCTTGCCGCCCACGTCGACGAAGTAGCCCGTCGGTAGCTTCAGCTCCGTCGCCAGCCGCTCGCGCACCTCGGCCGCGGTGCTGCCCAAGTCCCTCCCGGAGACACCGGCCTCCACCGCGATGCGACGGCTGCCCGCCTCGCGGCGGATGCTGCCCGCGCCGAACGTCTCTTCGATTTGCGCGAGCTGGCTCAGTGGAATGCGCGTGCCGTCATGCCCGTCCACCAGGAGGTTCCGGATGGCGGTGGCATCGCCGCGCCGGTGGTCCGCGAGCCGCAGCACCAGGTCATAGCGCCGCTGGCCCTTCCACACCTGGGAGGACTCCTGGCCCACGAGCCCAACGCGCACCGCGCGGACGACGTCTCCGGGTGTGAGGCCCACGCGGGCCACGGCGGCGCGATTCACGGTGATGCGCAACTGGGGCAGCCCGCTGAGCTGCTCCGCGCGCAGGTCCTCCACGCCGTCCACCTTCGCCATGATGGCGCGGGCCTGCTCGGCCAGTGGGGCGAGCACCTCCAGGTCCGGCCCGAAGATGCGCACGGAGAGGTCGGCGGGACTGCCGCCCAGGCCCTCGTCGATGCGCATGCCCAGCGGCGTGGTGAAGAGGGTGGACACGCCGGGCACCTTCTCCACCGCCTCGCGCATGTCCGCCTCCAGCTTCTCCAGCGAGCGGCCCCGCTCAGGCTTGAGCACCACGAGCACGTCGGAGAGCGTGTGCGGCATCGGGTCCTCGGTGCGCTCGGCGCGGCCCGTGCGGCGCACGACGTCGTCCACCTCGGGGAACTCCAGCAGCACGTCCTCCACGAGGTGGTTGAGCCGGTCCACCTCCTCCAGCGACGCCTCCGCCGGGAGCACCGTCTGGAGGAGCAGGGCGCCCTCGTCGAGTCTGGGCATGAAGTCGCTGCCCACGACGAAGGCCAGTCCCAGCGCGGGCACGGTGATGGCCAGCGCCAGCAGCCGCACGAGCCCCGCCCGGCGCATGCACCGGTCCAGCAGCGGCGCGTAGAAGGCCTTCACCTTGCGTACCAGCCACACGTCCTCCGGCTCATCGGGTTTGGGCGCGCGGAGGAAGAGCGACGAGGCCACCGGCACCAGCGTGAGGGCCAGTCCCAGTGACGCCGCGAGGCACGCCACCACGGCCGCCGCGAGCGGCTGGTACATGCGCCCTTCGATGCCCGTCATCGCGAAGAGGGGAATGAAGACGGCCACGACGATGAGCGTGGCGAAGGCGATAGGCCGGCCCACCTCCATCGCGGCGGCGAGCGACTCCTCGCGCTTGGACCTGCGCCCCGCGCCCTCGCGCAGGTCGTGGACGATGTTCTCCGTGACGATGATGGCCGCGTCCACCAGCAGGCCCACGGCGATGGCCAGTCCGCCCAGCGTCATGGTGTTGATGCCGATGCCCGCCGCCTTCAGCAGCACGCCCGCGATGCCCAGCGAGAGGGGCAGGGTGAGCGTGACGATGAGCGCCGCGCGCCAGTCCCCCAGGAGCCCGAAGAGGACGAGCACCACCAGCAGGGCGCCGAGGAGAATCGCCCGGCTGACGCCGCCCAGCGCGGAGCCGATGAGCTGCGACTGGTCATACACGATGCGCAACTGCACGCCCGGGGGCAGGCTCCGGCTCAGCTCCGTGAGCGCGTCCCTCACGCCCGAGGCCACCCGCTGTGTGTCCGCGCCGAACTGCTTGATGACCCGGCAGCTCACCACCTCGCCCTTGAGACGATGGGCGATGCCGCGCCGCACGGCGGGGGCCTCGCGGATGTCCGCCACGTCGCCGAGCAGCACGGGCGTACCGTCGCGAAGGGCCACCACGGTGCCGCTCAGGTCCTCCACCGTCTGCGCGCGGCCCACGGCGCGCACCGTCCACTCCATGGGGCCCTGCACCACGAAGCCTCCGGAGGCATTGAGGTTGGCGCCCTCCAACGCGTGCTCCACCTCGTCGAGGCTGATGCCTCGGGCCACCATCTGGTCCGGGTCGAGCTGCACCTGGAACTGGCGGAGGTAGCCGCCCAGTCGCTCCACGCCCGCGACACCGGGGACGGCGAGCAGCCGGTTGCGGATTTCGAACTCGGCGAGGTCCCGGAGCGTCATCAGGTCGGCCGTGCCGGGCTCGGCCTCCAGGGTGAACTCGAAGACCTCGTTGAGCCGGCCCGTGAGGCTGGAGACGAGCGGCGCGTCCGTGCCCGCGGGCAGCTCCGCCTGGGCCTGGGCCACGCGCTCCGCGACGTACTGGCGGCTGCGGAAGTAGTCGGCGTCGGGCTCGAACTCCACGGTGATTTGCGTCACGCCGAGCTGCGAGGTGGACCGGATGCGGCGCACGTCCGGCAGGCCCGCCAGCGCCACCTCCATGGGGATGGCCACGGCCGTCTCGAGCTCCTCGGCGCCCATGGCCGCGTTCTGCACGATGACGTTGAAGATGGGCGCGGACAAATCCGGGAACACGTCGCGGCGCAGGCCGTGGAGCGCCATGGCTCCGAAGGCGGACAGCGCCAGGGCGAGCACCACCGTGAGGCCCGGACGTGCGAAGGACGTACGCAGCACCCGATTCACCAGGGACGGCGAAGCAGGGTCCTCAGTGCGCATGGGCTTCGCCTCCGCCGCTCGACTTCTCCACCTCGGCCTTGAGGAGGAACGCGCCCTCCACGATGACCGTCTCGCCGGCCTTCAGTCCGGAGAGCACCTCCACGTCGCCGCCCAGCGTGCGGCCGCGTCCCACCTCGCGCCGCTCGAACACGCCCCGCGTGTCCGTGGGCAGGAAGACGACCCAGCCTCCCTCCAGTCGCTGGAGGGCCGCCGCGGGCACGGTGGTGATGGGCGCGCCGGTGTCACCGAGGGGAAGGAAGGCCGACGCGGACATGCCCGGACGCAGCAGCCCGTCGCGGTTGTCCAGTTCCAGCCGCACGGGGATGGTGCGCGAGGCCGCGTCGACCCGCTGACCCACGTGGCCCACCTTGGCCATGACCTCCTGTCCCGGGAAGGCCGCGAAGGTGACGCGAGCCTGGGTGCCTGGCTGGATGCGCACGGCGTCGCGCTCGAACGCGTGGACGATGAGCCACAGCGAGGACAGGTCTCCGATGCGGAACAGCGGCCGCGACGGGTCCGCCATCTGGCCCATGCGCGCATCCCGCTCGATGACGGTGCCGGACAGCGGCGCGCGCAGCACGAAGCCCGGTGCTCCCGGGCCGCCGCGCAGCTCGTCTTCGCTCGCGCCCAGGGACGTCAGCTCCGCTCGGGCGGAGGCGACTTCCGCTTCGGCGGAGGCGGCCTCTGCTTCCGCGGCCTGCACGTCCTTCTGCGCGACGATGCGCTCGGCGGCGAGGGCGCGTTTGCGTTCCGCGGCCTGGCGCGCGGCGGTGGCACGGGCCTGGGCCGCCTGGAGCGCGGCGCGGGCCTTGCCCAGCTCGGGGCTTCGCAGCTCCGCGAGCTTGTCGCCCTGCTTCACCTCCTGGCCGGTGGTGACGAAGACGGTGCCCACGCGCGCGGCGATGGGAGAGGCCACCTCCGCGTAGGCGTTCTCGCTGAAGGTCAGCTCGCCCAGGACGGTGACGCTCTCTCCACCGGGGCGCTCACCCACGCGGGCGGTGGTGACGCGCAGGTCGCGCATCATCTCGGAGGCGATGTGCACGCTCGACTCGTCGTGGCCCTCGCCGTGTGCCTCGGTTCCTCCGTGTTCCTCGTGCCCGTGCTCGTCCTCCTGCTTCGGGGACTCCGACTTGCACGCGGTCAGCAGGAGCAGGGCGGCCATCAACAGGGAAGAGGTCTTCATGGCAGGGCTCCCATCTCGACGGCGAGCTGCACTCGGGCGAGCGCGGCATCGAGGAGACTGTCGGCGTAGGCGAATCGGGCTTCGAGCGTGTCGCGTCGCACGAGGAGGAACTCCGCGAGTCCCATTTCGCCAGCTTCGTACGCCCGCGCCGCGAGCGAGGCGTTGTCCGCCAGCAGTGGCAGGGCCTCACGTTCCAGCAGCTCCGCGGCTTCCTTCCGCTTGCGGTGAGACACGCGCGCGGCCTCCACCTGGACATCCCGCACCGCACGCGCTGCTTCCAGCACGCTACGCAGGCGGCGCACGCGAGCGTCGCCCGTCACGCGCGCTTCCTGTCCGCGCGAGAAGAGGGGCAGCGGAACACCGAGGGTGCCGAGCACGGCTGTCTCATCCACCTCGCGCTGATAGCGCACGCCCACCTCCACGTCGGGCCACGCACTGCTCCTGCCCAGGCGCAGCTCCGCCTCGGCCTGTGCCAGCTCGGCCTCCAACGCGACGAGGTCCGGACGCTCCTCGGTGGGCGCCGCCGGCACATCGGCGATGGCCAGGGCCCGCAGCTCTCCGCGAACACCCATCGGCTGCACGAGCTTCATCCCCAGCAGGGCCCGCAGCAGGTGCAGGAAGGACGCTTCATCTCCCTCCGCGCCAGCCACCTCCGCGCGGGCCCGCGCCAGTGCCACGCGCGCCACGTTGACGTCCACCACGGGCACGTCGCCCGCGTCGAAGCGCCGCTGTGTCGACTGCGCCATGCTCTCGGCGGCGGACTCCGCCTCTCGCGCCAGCTTCAGCCGCTCGTGTGCGTGCAGCGCGCGCAGGAAGGTGGAGGCCACCTCGCCCAGCACGCGGCGCTCCGAGTCGCGCTGGTTCGCCGTTGCTTGCGCCAGCCCGGCGCGCGCGGACTCACGACGGGCGCCCTGTTTGCCGCCCAGCTCGAAGGGCTGAACCAACCCTACCTCCAGGTCCAACCCCCGCGTTCCATCGGCGACGGTGCGCGGCCCGGCCGCCACGTCCACGGTGGGGTTGTTGCGCAGCAGGGGCGCGGCGCCGGCCACGGGGCCCTGCGCTTCGGCGACACGGCCCGCGGCCTCCAGCAACGCGGGAGCACGCTGGCGGGCCAAGGCCAGTGCCTCCTCCAGGGAGAGCTCGACGGGAGGGGATGCGGATGACTGCGCCACGCCAATGCGTGGCAGGAGCAATGCGGCGGCGAGCCCGAAGGCGGCCGTCGCGAGACGATGGGACAACACGGGGAGACCTCGCGGTGAGTCAGCGAGCGTCAGACACGGGCATGCCCCACGGCACACCCGTCCTGGCGGACGCGAGAGAACGAAGACGACGGACTCGGGCTACGCGAGGGTGGCTATGGGGACGTGCAGGATGTCGCCCACGTCGGCGGAGGGCGGCGCGGCCTCGTCGTAAGCGAAGCGCGGCGGCCGCTCCACGTACACCCCGAGCGAGGGCATCAGCTCGGGCGCGGCCACGGAGCGCACATGGCCACAGCAGGTGCAGTCGGCGCAGTCGGGAGCGCACTGTCCGCGCTCGTCATCATCCGCGCAGCGCTGCGAGCACACCTCTGTCGCCGTGCCCGGCAGGGAAGGGAGCATCCCTCCCACGCTCGGGGCGAACAGCAGCAGGCAGAGGCAGAACCAGATTCGCAGCACCGGCGCCGTTCCTAGCACGCTTCCAAAGGGAACGCGCGAGCCTGACTCACGGACGGTGTAGGTACGACGGCTCCGGCCCGGAGAAGGCGCCGCGTCATCTCCCCGCGTCACGCGGGGCGAGGCGGTTCTTGTGCACCTTGCCGTCCTTCATGACGACCAGCAGGTTCGCGTCCGGGTCCTCGAACAGCTTCAGGTCCTTCAGCGGGTCGCCGCTCAGCACCAGCAGGTCGGCGAGCGCGCCCTCCTCGATGACGCCCAGCCTGCCCGGGTACGGATTGCGTGGGCCCGACAGCGCGAGCAGCGCGGCGTTGTCCGACGTCGCCATCTTCAGCACCTGCGCGGGCGTGAACCAGCGGACGAGCTTCGCCAGCCGCGCGCCCTGTCGCTCGGCCAGCTTCGGCTCGAAGAGCACGTCGGTGCCGAAGGCCAGCCGCACGCCGTGCTTCTTCGCGAGCTGGTACGCCCGCTCCGTCCCCTCGGTGACCTGCCGCTGCTTCGCGGCCCGGGCCTCGTCGGGCATGGGCGTGGCGTCCTCGTCGTCGAGGAACGGTTGCAGGCTCCACCACACGTCCCGCTCCTTCATCAACTTCACCGTGGCCTCGTCGGCGAGCTGCCCGTGGTCGATGCACTTCACGCCGGCCGCGATGGCCTGCTGGATGGCCTTCGGCGTGTACGCGTGGACGGCGACGTACGTGCCCCAGTTCTCCGCGGCCTCGACGGCGGCACGCAGCTCCGGCTCGGTGTACTGCGTGGCGTCGAGCGGGTCGTGCTCCGAGGAGACACCTCCGCCCGCCATCAGCTTGAGCTGGGTGGCCCCGCGCATGAGTTGTTCGCGGGCGCGCAGGCGGACCTCGTCCGGGTTGTCGGCGATGGCGGCGGCTCCCAGGCGCTCGGAGTAGCTCAGGGGGGTCGAGCCGTCCCGGGGCAGCTCGTTGCTCAGGCGGAAGTCGCCGTGTCCTCCCGTCTGCGAGATGAACGCGCCCGATGGGTAGATGCGCGGCCCCACGATGACGCCCTCGTCGATGGCCCGCTTGAGGCCGAACACCGGCCCGCCCAGGTCGCGCACGGTGGTGAAGCCGCGCATCAGCGTGCGCTCGGCGTTCTTCCCCGCCACCAGGTTGAGGTAGCCGACGTCCGCGGTGTGGGCAGCGACCAGCGGCAGCGTCGCGAACATCGCGTGCCAGTGCGCATCGATGAGCCCCGGCATCAGCACGCGGCCTCCACAGTCGATGACCGTCATGCCCGCGCCGCCGTCCACCGGAATGGGCGCGGTGGAGATGCGCTCGATGAGCCTGCCCCGTACCAGCACGTTCGATGGCGCGGACAGAGCACCGCTCCTGCTGTCGAAGATTCGCGCGTTCTGGAGCAGGACGGCCGGCTCTCGCGGCGCCTGGGGCCTGGGCGCTCCGGGCGAAGCCGGGGCGGCCAGCATCATCCCCCCGCCGCCGGCCAGCACTTCCGTGAAACCCATGGGCACTCTCCTTCCGAAGCAGACACGCGAGCCCGACATGATGGGTTCGCGCCGGCAGGAGGCACGGGTGGGGAGTGTCGCTCACCGGCGCGCAGGTCCGGTTCACGTCACTCGGTGGCGTATGCCACCGTCTGGACGACACGGGCCGGCCCTGGAGGGCGGCGACTCAGCGCGCGGTCAGGTGTTCGAACAGCGTCCGCGCCCCGAGCGCGATGAGCACGATTCCACCGAGCGCATCCAGCTTGCTCCCGAAGCGGTCGCCGAAGCGGCGGCCCGCCTCCACGCCCGCGAAGGAGAGCACGAAGGTGGTGACGCCGATGAAGGCGGCCGCGATCAGCGGGCGCACGTCGAGCGTCGGCAGGGTGAGGCCCGCCACCAGCGCGTCGATGCTGGTGGCAATCGCGAGCACCAGCAGCACCCGCAGGCTGAACGGATTCGAGCGCGGAGTCTCCGAGCCGTCCTTGTGGCTGAAGGCCTCGTGCAGCATCTTCGCGCCGATTCCGCACAGCAGCACGAAGGCGAGCCAGTGGTCCCACTCTGCGATGGCGTTGGCGAAGCGCTCGCCCGCCGCCCAGCCGATGACGGGCATGAGCGCCTGGAAGCCGCCGAAGAAGAGCGCGAGCAGCAGCGCGTCGCGCACCCGCACGCGCGGCGCCGAGAAGCCGCTCGTCATCGCCACGGCCGTGGCATCCATGGAAAGGCCGAGCGCCAGCAGCACCAGGGGCAGGGAGAGCATGGGCGCTCCCTATCGCATCCGGCGCCTCGCGACTACCCGCCCGCGAGGCGAGGCCCGGCAAAGAGCCTGCCCGGCCACCGCGCGTGTGGGGCAGCCTTCGCTCAGGAGATGCCCTTCTTCAGCCGGTTCCAGTCGAAGTTCGGCGCCGGGTCGTTCTTGCGGCCCTTGGGCACCGCCACGTCCGCGTGGCCGACGATGTTCTTCATCGGCACATCGTACGTCTGCTTCAGGTAGCCGGTGAGCTGGGTGAGCGACTTGTACTGCGCATCCGTGAAGGGCGTCTTGCCGTCGCCGAGGTTGACGATTTCGATGCCGATGGAGCGGCTGTTGATGTCGCTGGGCACGCCGTGCAGCTCGCCCTTGCCCGCGTGCCACGCGCGCTTCTGGTCGTTGACGAGCTGGTAGATCTTCCCGTCGCGGTCGATCATGTAGTGCGCGGACACCTCGCTCTTCGGGTTGCGCATCCACGAGAGGTCGGCCGCGCCGTTGTTGGAGCCGGTGTGGTGCAGGACGATGGTGTCGATGTCCTTCCCACCGCGCTCGTTGGAGTTGGGCGAGGGCGCGCTCACGACGGGCGGCTTGGTGAACTTCTCACCCGTGCTCGGCGGAGGCTTCGTCGGGCCGTCCACGGGCGGCTTGCCGCCGCTGGAGAGGGCCTTCTTCAGCGCCGCTTGCGTCAAATCGCCGTAGTAGCCGGTGGTGGGCAGCTTCTTGTCGCCCTGGAACTTCTTCACCGCCGCTTCCGTCTTCGGGCCGAAGCTGCCGTAGCCGGTGCCGACCTGGGCCTTCGTCAGGTAGCCCAGCTTCACCAGCGCGTCCTGGAGCTGCTTCACCTTGGGGCCCTCGTCGCCCTTGCGCAGGCCGGCGGGAGGAGCCGTCACCGCCGTGGTGGTCGCGGCGGCGCGGGTGAGCGTGGCGGGAGCCGTGCGGGGCGCGGAAGCGGGAGGAAGGCGGACGGTCATGGGGGCGCTCTCGGAACGTGGGGGGACGAGGCGGATTATCGCCCCCGCACTCCAGAAGTTGCGCCGCCAGGGAAGACAGCCGCTTTCACGGCCCTCTCACGCCGAGGTTTCGCCTGCGGGTGTCGCTCAGGCCGCACCACGCGTGGAGAGCTTGGGCTGGATGAGCTCGGTGGAGAAGTAGCGCTCCATGCGGTCCGGGAAGACGGTCACCACCTGGGCGCCGGGGCCCAGCCGCTTCGCGGCCTCGACGGCGGCGGCGTAGTTGAGGCCGGAGGAGGGGCCCACCGGGAAGCCGCGGCGGATGAGGGCGCGCGCGGTGTGCATGGCCAGGTCGTCCGACACGTCCAGCTCCACGCGGCCCGGCATCTCCGCCTCGCGGTACAGCTTGGAGATGCCGTCCACCACGCCGGGCACGCGGGGGCTGAAGCTGCAGCACTCGACGTCGCAGCCCAGCCCGGCGATGGGCCGCGCCACGAAGGCCGTCACCGGGCAGCCGGCCTCCGCGAAGGCCTGGTACAGGCCCACCACGGTGCCGCCGGTGCCCACGCCGCTCACCACGCCGTGCACCAGCCCGCCCGGCACCTGCGAGAGGATCTCCTGTCCCGTCCACACGCGGTGCGCCTCGGCGTTGTCCGGGTTCTCGAACTGGCGCGGGGCGAACGCGTTGCGCTCGCGGGCCAGTTCCTCCGCCCGGGCCACCGCGCCGCGCACGCCCGCGTCACGCGCCACCAGCTCCACGTTGCCGCCGTAGGCGCGGATGGTGAGGACGCGCTCGCCGGTGACGCCCTCCGGCATCACCGCCGTGAAGCGCAGCCCCATCTGCGCGCAGGCCAGCGCGAGGGCGATGCTCGTCGAGCCGCTGGACGCCTCGATGACCTCGCCGCCCGGGCACAGCTCGCCCAGGCGCCACGCCTTCTCCAGCATGTACCGGGCGATGCGGTCCTTGGTGGAGCCGCTGGGGTTGAGGAACTCCAGCTTGCACCAGATGGTGGGGCCGTCCTCTTCCAGACGGACGGGGACGAGCGGCGTGGGACCCACGGCCTGGAGGAAGCGGCCATCCGCGGGGAGCGGGCGACAGGGAGGGCGCATGTGGCCCTCACTATCGCGAAACCACCCCTCGGTGGGAGCGCTCTGAACTTTTTGCAGGCTGGACGACTGCTGGAAGCCTGCCTACCCGGGAAGCGGACACTCTCCGGGCGGTAAACCTTGGCGTGCGGCGGGGGACACAGGTACGACAGAGTCAACGTCCCCACCGAATGACTTCCAAGCCTGCGGTCATCCTCAACGTCAATGACGACGTCGCCAGCCGGTACGTGACTTCACGCGTGCTGGGGCTGGCCGGCTTTCGCGTGTTGGAGGCCGGGTCCGGCCACGAGGCGCTGGCGCTCACGGACGAGCACACGGACCTGGTCATCCTCGACGTGAGGCTGCCGGACATCAGCGGGCTGGAGGTGTGCCGGCGGCTGAAGATGGCGCCGCGCACCCACAACGTGCTGGTGCTGCACCTCTCCGCGCAGGCCGTGGGGCCGGGCGACCGGGCGCAGGGCCTGGAGCATGGTGCGGACGGCTACCTGGTGGCCCCGGTGGACCCGGAGGAGCTGGTCGCCCAGGTCCACGCGCTCCTGCGCCTGCGCAAGGCGGAGCGAGAAGTCCGCGCGCTGTCGCAGGAGGTGGAGCACCAGCGCCGGCTGCTGGAGCTGGCCATCTCCAGCGCCGCGGACCCCATCGCCCTCTATGACGGCGCCGGGCGCGTGCTCTTCGCCAACCAGGCGCTCTACGCGGCGCGCGGCAGCCACGCCGCGCACGGCACCGGGCTGACGCTGGAGGAGATGGCCGCGAGGGACTCCTCGCTGGAGCCCTACGTCCGCCAGGTGGAGGCGGCGCTGCGCACGGGCCAGGTGCAGCGGGGCTCCATCAACCTGTCGTCGGACCGGGGACCGCGGCACTTCGAGTTCGTGGTGTCGCCCGCGGTGGGCCCGGATGGCCGGGTGCTGGCGGTGATGACGTCCTCGCGCGACGTCACCGAGCAGCGCAGCGCGGAGGAGTTCCGCGAGCAGTTCATCGGCATGCTCGGGCACGATTTGCGCAACCCGCTCAACGCGCTGTCCATGTCCGCGCAGCAGCTCCAACGGCGCGGAGGGCTGGACGAGCGCCAGGCGAACCTCACCAGCCGCATCCTCACCAGCGCGGAGCGGATGGACCGGATGATTCGCCAGCTCCTGGACTTCGCCCGCGCGCGGCTGGGCGGCGGAATCCCCGTGGTGCGCGCGCCCGGCGATTTGTTCGATGTCGTACGCCGCAGCGTGGAGGAGCTGCGCGCCAGCCATCCCGGGCGGCTCGTGCAGGTCGAGGTGCTGGGGGACGGCCGGGGCGACTGGGACGCGGACCGGCTGGAGCAGGCGCTGGGAAACCTGCTGGCCAACGCGCTCAAGTACAGCCCCGCGGACAGCCTGGTGACGGTGAACGCCGAGGGCAGCCCGACGGGCGCGGTGCTGCGCGTGCACAACGTGGGCGCGCCCATTCCCCCCGAGGAGCTGCCGCACGTCTTCAGCGCCTGGCGCCGTGGGAGGAAGTTGCGGCCGGAAGGGGGCTCGGGCGGGGGACTGGGGCTGGGGCTCTACATCGCCTCGCAAATCGTCCGGGGCCATGGCGGCGACGTGGACGTGGTCTCCAGCGCCGCCGATGGCACTACCTTCACGGTACGTCTGCCTCGTTGATGAGAAGCGGACGAATGCGGTGCGTCGACCCTCGCCGTTGAACGAGGGAGTTGCCACCTTTCGGTCATGCCGTCCGAGAAGCTCATCTTCGCCCAATCCGTGGAAGCCCTCTTCGTGCGTTCCCTGGGACCGCACCTCACCCGTGAAGCCCGCCTGCGCCTGAAGGAGGTGGGGCTCGATTTGTCGGAGCCGTTGCGGCCGCACTACACGGTGGAGCAGTGGCGCGGCTTCCTGCGGGTGGCCGCGAAGGACGTGTACCCGGAGTTGCCCGCGCACGAGGCCTGCTACGAGCTGGGCGCGCGCTACCTGCAGGGCTTCCGGCAGACGTCGGTGGGACGGGCCAGCATGGCGCTCGTCACGCACCTGGGCCCACGCCGCACGCTGGAGCGGGTGCCCTACAACGTCCGCGCCGGCAACAACTTCAACGAGGTGCGGGTGGAGGAGTCCACGCAGGACTCGGCCACGCTGTGGATGAAGGACGTCACGGCGGACAACCCGTACTTCGCCGCCGGCTTCCTCGCGGAGACGCTGCGCTGCGCGGGCGCGGGCAACGTGCGCGTGGACCCCATCGCCTTCGACGGCACGGCGGCCACGTTCCGGCTGACGTGGACGCGAGGCGTGGCGCGGAGCCCGGTGGCCGCGAACAGCGCGCACGGGTAGGGCGCTTCAGCCGGACGTCTTCGTCTCTTCCTCCGCGAAGGGGGCCCATGGGTGCTGCAGCCCCGACCGCACGTCGGTGACGCGGGCCAGGGGCGTTGTGGGCCCCCGAGAAATCCATGTGCATCAGCTCGACCACGACGTCGGCGAAGTCGACGACATACGGCTGGGGCTGGCGCGTCTCCCGTCTCGAAGAGCTGGGGCTCCCGGATATTCGGGGCCGGTGAGAAGCGTGCGTCAGCGAACGCGTCATTGCATGCACAGTCCTCCAGATGGGGCCCGAAGAATGCCGGGGGTGGAAGGATCGAAGGTGGGTGAGCGTGCTCAGGCGCCTCTGTGAGGCCATGCAGCTCATTCTCTGTGCCGAGGTACTAGCCGAATCCAACCCGACATGGGGTGCCCCGCGCATTCATGGGGAGTTGTTGAAGCTGGGGATGAAAGTAGGTCAGACAACGGTCGCTCGGTACATGCCCAGACCGGGAAGGGGAGCGCCGAAACCATCGCCCTCATGGCGGAGTTTCTTACGCTTGCATGTGTCAGAGCCCGCGGGAATGGGCTTCTTTGTCATTCTGACTGCGACGTTTGGGGGGGCTGATGAGATTCGTGCTAGTGAGTCACCGGGACAGGCGAATCCTCCTTCTCAGGGAGGGAGTGGTGTACCCACACGCAGGCAGAGAGGTGCTGAGACGTCTGGTTCGGGCGCAATTCCGACCCCTATCGAGCAGGGCAGGAGGGCTGGACGGCCCGTTGGGCGCGTCGCTCACCCGTCATGACGCGAGTTTTGACGCACCCATGACGCAGCGACCGAAATCTGGATAGGCACAGTATCATCGACGCCATAATATGGCTCCGCCGGTACATATCGATGCCCTCGCCTTCCGCGGCGAAGTCGCCCGCGTCGCTCACTTGCGCGGCGCCGAAGCAGACGCCGCGATCATCGATCTCGAGGCCCGCTTCGCCGACTGGCCGGACTGGGCCCGCTGCGCGCCGTGGTCGTGGGTCGAGGCCGTGGCGCAAGGCTTCGCGATGCCGTGGTTCCGCCTCGCCCGCACAATCAATCTCAAGCATCCGGCGCTCTGGCACTGGCACCCGCAGTCGCTGCCGAGCAACACGCGCGCGTTCGAGACGATCAAAGCGATCCGCATGACGAACCCAGGCGTCATGCTCACCCACATCGTCGAGCACCCCGAGCTGTTTCCGGCGCTGCGCGCGGTGCACGTGTCTTCGGCGAACGAAGAGCGCATCGAACCGTGGCCGACGTTGAGCGCATCACCCATCCTCCGCCAGCTCGAAGTCCTCGCCCTCGGCAACCCGCGGCCGAGGGCACTTGGCTCGATTCACTGTGCGGACTACTCGGAGCTGCTCTACGGGGCCGAGCCGCCAAAATACACGGCCGACCGCCTCCACACGCTCGAGGTCCGGACCGGCACCCTCGAGCAACTCTTCGCATTCTTCCGCCGCGGACCATTGCCGGCGCTGAAGAGCTTGCACGCGGGCGTCGACGATGTGGACGAGTCAGAGTCAGAGATCGACACGAAGCCGTTTCGCGGGCTCGAGGAAATCGGCCTCTACAACGTTGGCAACCTGGCGGATGAACTCTTTGTTAAAGACGCTCAGATTTCTCCCGCCCGACTCATCGTCGGCGAGGGCGCCGTGACATCGCGGGCACTCGCGGTGCTCGAGGAGTGGAGCGCGACCTACGAGGCGCCACCCGCGAAGGCTCCGCGCCTGCGCCGCCTGTGCCTGCAGGCGTGCAAGCTGAGCGAGAGGAGCACGCTCGACTATCCGGAGCTCGAGACGCTGACCATCGTCACGAACTGCGGAGAGGATCACTTCCTCGCTGGCGTCGTCGCGAGCGCGAACCTGCCGAAGTTGCGCGAGCTCGCGTTTCGTTCGAGCGGCCCGCGAAGCTACGATGGACTCAAGCTCATCAAAGCGTGCAGCGGTCTCATCGGGCAGCTGGACGAGTTGAGCATCGACGCTCCGGACGAACTCGACTCAGAGGCAATCCAGACACTGATTGACGCCGACACGCGAGCGCTGAAATCGCTCGAGCTCCACTGCTGCGGGCTCGACGAGAGCGCGCTGGGCCTGCTCGCGAAGGGGCGCTTCCCCGAGCTCGTCGTGCTTGACCTCTCGATTAACTGGCCGTCCGCCGCCGCTGTCACCGCGCTCCTCGCCGGCGGTTGGCCGAAGCTTGAGTGGCTGGACCTTGATTACTGCGAGATTAAAGGTGCCTTCTCCGCGCCGGACGCGATTACCGTGAAGCTCCGCTCGCTCAGTCTGAACAACGGCCGCGTTGACCCGAGCTTCTTCGAGACCGTCTGGCCGCGGCTCCCGACAATCGAGGCGCTCGACATTCGCGAGCATCGTGTGACCGGCGAGCTCCTCCTGGCAATCGCTGAGAACGCTGGCCCTCACCTCGTCGAGTTGCTGCTGTCGAACGACGAGCGTTCGTCGATAGACGGCTCGGCCGCGCCGCCACCATTCACGGATGCGATGTCCGAACAGATTGCAGCAGCACCAGGCTTTCGCGCGCTCGATTGCCTCGCGGGCGGCATTTTGTTCAGCGACTATTCGGACGGCTCGGGCGATTGCTATATCATCGCCTCCTCCTTCGCGGCGCCTGCACTGCGCGCCTTCGAGACCCTGCGGCCGGAAGCGATTGCGAGCGCCCTCTACCACGTCCCATAAAGCGCGCACGATGAAGACGGACGGCTCGCTGCGCCCAGCCGGGGAGGCGGCGGTGACGGCGCGGCCCCGTGACAGCGAGAGGCCGCTGACTGATTCCTCCTTCTGCCGCGCGAGTGGTGGTGGTCTGCCCCCAGGTTTTCGGATCCAGTTGAAGCGTGAGAGAGTCCTCGCGGCCAGGGGGTAGGTCGGTCGTGAGGAAGAGCAGTTTCACCTGGGTGCAGACGTGCGGATGACCTGGTCAAAGCTGCTCGAGGCCCCTCTTCCCTTGTCGATGCCGGGCTTGCTCGCGTTCATGGAACGATGGAAGCCCGGTAGCACCCAGGGCTTCGAACCAGCCACGGCCGAGCAGATTGCCGCCCTGGCCAGGCCGCATGGAGGGCTCAATGCGCTGCCGCGCATGTATCGCGAGTTCCTGGAGACGATGGGCGCATCGACTGGCAGCCTGCGGTTGACGTTCGGCACAACCTCTATTTCGGCGCTGCTGAAGGACCGCGAGGAACTTCAACGGGAGCGGCCTGATGCTCGCCGGTATCTCAAGTTCACCATGGGCGAGGAGGGTAACGAGGGTCGCAACCCGGACATGTTCTTCGAACTCACCCGCCCAACACCCGACAGACGGGACGCGGCAATCATCCGAGTCCACGAAGAGGGCCTAATCCGTGGGAAGGTTGCACCTAAGCAACCCTTCTCGACCTTCTCCGACTGGCTACGAACGGTCATCGCATCCAGACTTGTCTTTGAGGCTGAACCGAGAAAGCAAACGGAGTACTACAGCCTTGGGCAAAAACCCGAGGCTCCGGCCAAGACGTACGATTTCCTCACGCGCCTGGGATTCTCGCTCACCGAACTCGGGGCCTCGTCGGCGGTGATTCCGGTCGAGCATGCAGAGTATGGCGCAATTGCCCTTATCTATGCGCCTACAGTGTCAATCCCACGCATGGGACTGGAGTTGCGCGCGCGCGACAAGACACAGCAAGCGCTTCTCAATGAAGTCATCGAGGACCACAAGCAGGCGTTGCGCGGTGGTTGACGAGGTTCGCTGCGCCTATGGCCTGAACTCCTCAAATCGAAGGTAACCCTCGTCACCCAAGGACATGACGCGCCGCCCGGGCGCGCTCGTGAGCCTCAAGCCGCCTGGATGACGCCCGTGGCGCCCGGCTGCCGGTGGGTGATGTCCGCCAGCACGCCCAGCACCCGGCCGATTCTCCCGTCCTCCGCGCGTGAGCGGGCCCGCAGCGCCTGCCGCCGCACGTGGCCGTCCGCCATGAGCAACCGGTAGTCCAGCACCACCTCGCCCGGAGCCTCGGCGCAGCGGGCCAGTCGCTCAGCCACACCCAGCCTGTCCTCCGGATGGATGCGCGACAGGAACGAGCCCAGCGCCTCCTCCACGGGAAGCTCCGCCTGCCCGAAGAGCGCCGCCGCGTTGCGCTCCCAATGCAGCATGCCCTCCGGCAGCCGCAAGTCGAAGAGCGTCAGCGACGCGGCGGACAGCGCCTGGAGCATCCGCGCTTCGTTGCGCCGCAGCGCCTCCTCCATGGCCTTGCGGTCGGTGATGTCGCGGCTGATGCCGAACAGGCCGAACACCGCGCCCGTGTCGTCCTTGAGCACGCCCTTGGTGGACAACCACACGCGCGACTTGGGGCCGCCTCGCTGCATCTCCTCGTAGGTGAACGTGTGTCGGAAGGCCAGGACCTCGCGGTCATGCGCGGCGGTGGTGCGCGCCTCGTCCGGCCATAATTCCGCGTCGGTGTGGCCCAGCACCTCGTCCACCGTCTTCCCCATCAGCTTCGCGCCGGCGGGGTTGATGCGCGTGTACCGGCCCGCCAGGTCCTTCGTGAAGATGGCGTCCGTGCAGCCCTGGAGCACCGCGGTGAAGAGCGCGCTGGTGCGGCGCAGCGAGTCCTCCGAGCGCCTGCGCTGGGTGATGTCCGCCATGTACACCAGCAGTCCACGCACGGTGGGTACCGCCGTCACGCGCACGTGGAGGTTCGGCGTGGAAAGGCACTCCTCGAACTCCACCGTGCGCCCGGTGCTCAGCGCGCGGTGCAGCTGGCGGCGCAGCGTGGACTCGGGCTCCGCCTCGTACGCGCTCCACAGCACGCGGCCCAGCAATTCGTCGCGGCTGATGCCCAGGAGCTTCTCCGCGGCACGGTTGATGTGGCGCACCCGGAAGGCCCCGTCCATGGCGAGGAACGCATCCGGCATGCACTCCACGTAGGCGCCCATCCGCTCCTCGAAGGCATCCGCCTCCACGACGAAGCGGGCCTCCTCGGTGATGTCCGCCAGCCACACGGCCAGGCAGCCGTCCTCCATGCGCACCGAGCGCGCGCGCACCTGGCGCGAGGCCTCGCCCTCGCCCACGCTGAAGGCGTGCTCGGTGCGAGCACCCGTGGCGAGCGTGGCCGTCCACGGCGCGCGCATTCCCGCCAGCGCGGGCCGGTTCGCGAGGAGCGGCGGGCCCACCAGTCCCTCCCCGAGCAGCAGCTCGGCGGCCGGGTTGGCGTAGTCACAGAGGAAGTCCTCGGCGCCTTCCGCGCCTCCGTGGGAGCGGAGCGCGAGGAAGCCGTCCGGGTTCAGCGCTTCGAGCGCGTAGCGGGGGGAGGGAGTCATGGCGGGGGTGGAATTGAGGTAGCACGCAAGGTGTCACCGGCGCCCTCGTACCGCCGCGCAGCGTCGCCGTTATGGGCACCAGGTGACACCCCGGCCAGGTGCCCGTTTGCGAAGAGACGCGCGTTCAGGGTTTGCCCGATGCTTGTCGTGGGCAACCCGTAGCGCCAATGGACACTGGCGGCGCGTTGACGACGGGCTGCACCTGTGTTCAGGCTGCTCCTGGAGAGGTACGCATGGCCCCGCAGATCAGCCTCGACTTCGCCGCCGAGTGCGCGGCGCATCCCGCGCTCGCGCCGTTCCATCCGGTGGTGCGCCGCTGGTTCGCCGAGCGCCTGGGCGAGCCCAGCCGGCCGCAGGTGGAAGGCTGGCCGCTCATCCAGGCCGGCGACGACGTGCTCATCGCCGCCCCCACGGGCAGCGGCAAGACGCTCACCGCCTTCCTCGCCGCGCTGGACTCGCTCTTCCGCCTCGCGCTCGAGGGCTCGCTGCCGGACGCCACGCAGGTGCTCTACGTGTCGCCGCTCAAGGCGCTGGGCAACGACGTGCAGAAGAACCTGCTCCAGCCGTTGGAGGAGCTCCTCTCCCGCGCCCGCGCGGAGGGCTACACGCCCCAGGACCTGCGGGTGCAGGTGCGTAGCGGAGACACGCCTGCCTCCGAGCGCTCGCAGATGGTGCGCCGTCCGCCGCACATCCTCATCACCACGCCGGAGTCGCTCTACCTCTACCTCACCGCCGAGCGCGCCCGCGCCACGCTGCGCAAGGTGCGCACCGTCATCGTGGACGAAATCCACGCCCTCGCGCGCGACAAGCGGGGCAGCCACTTCGCCCTCTCCATGGAGCGGCTCAAGGCGCTGACGGAGGTGCGCCCGCAGCTCATCGGCCTGTCCGCCACGCAGAAGCCGCTGGACGCCATCTCCGCCTTCCTCACCGGCGCCTCCCATCGCGAGTGCAAGCGCGTGGAGGTGGGCCACCTGCGCCCGTGGGATTTGACGTTGGAGATTCCGGACGCGGAGCTGTCCTCGCTCGCCACGCACGAGATGTGGGGCCAGATCTACGACCGGCTGGTGGAGCTGACGGGGCAGCACCGCACCACGCTCATCTTCGTCAACACGCGGAAGATGGCGGAGCGCGTGGCGCACGACCTCGGCGAGCGGCTCGGTGAGGGCACCGTGGCCGCGCACCACGGCAGCATGTCGCGCGAAATCCGGCTGGCGGCGGAGGAGAAGCTCAAGTCCGGGCAGCTCCGCGCCATGGTGGCCACCGCGTCGCTGGAGCTCGGTATCGACGTGGGCAACGTGGACCTGGTGGTGCAGCTGGGCACCACACGCGCCATCTCCGTGCTGCTCCAGCGCGTGGGCCGCGCGGGCCACCACAAGGCGGGCATCTCCAAGGGCATCCTCTTCGCGATGACGCGCGACGAATTGATGGAGTGCGCCGCGCTCCTCAACGCCGTGCGCGAGGGCGACCTGGATGCGGTGCGCATCCCGGAAAAGCCGCTGGACGTGCTGGCGCAGCAGATTGTCGCCGCGTGCGCCTGCGAGGAGTGGGACGAGCGCGCCCTCTTCAGCCTCTTCCAGCGCGCGTCCCCGTACCGCTCGCTTTCGTGGGAGGAGTACCAGTCCGTGCTGGAGGTGCTGTCGGAGGGCATCGCCGCCGCGCGAGGCCGGGCCGGCATCCACCTGCACAGAGACCGCGTGAATCAGCGCCTCAAGGGTCGGCGCGGCGTGCGAATCACGGCGCTCACCAACGGCGGTGCCATTCCGGACACCTTCACCTTCAGCGTCACCGCCGAGCCCGAGGGCAAGGTGGTGGGCACGCTGGACGAGGACTTCGCGGTGGAGTCCTCGCCCGGGGACATCTTCCTCCTGGGCAGCACCGCGTGGCGGATTCAGCGCGTCATGGGCAGCACGGTGGTGGTGGAGGACGCGAAGGGCGCTCCGCCCAACGTGCCCTTCTGGCGTGGCGAGGCCCCGGGCCGCACGGACGAGCTGTCCGCCCAGGTGGGCCGCCTGCGCGAGGAGTTGCTGAAGCGCGAGGACGCGGCGACGTTCCTGGAGAAGGACCTGCGCATGCCGCCGCCCGCGGTGGACGCGCTGATGGGCTACCTGCGGCTGGGCCGGAAGATGCTGGACGCGGTGCCCAGCCATACCACGGTGGTGGCCGAGCGCTTCTTCGACGAGGCGGGCGGGATGCAGCTCATCATTCACGCGCCCTTCGGCAGCCGCATCAACCGCGCGTGGGGCATGGCCCTGCGCAAGCGCTTCTGCCGCTCGTTCGACTTCGAGTTGCAGGCGGCGGCCACCGAGGACGGCATCCTCCTGTCGCTGGGCGAGCAGCACTCCTTCCCGCTGGCGGACATCTTCGACTTCCTCCACCCGGACCACGTGGAGGAGGTGCTGGTGCAGGCGGTGTTGCAGGCGCCCATCTTCGGCACGCGCTTCCGCTGGGTGTCCACGCGGGCGCTGGCGCTGCACCGGTTCATGGGCGGCAAGCGCGTGGCGCCCAACCTCCAGCGCGCGCGCAGTGAGGATTTGCTCGCCGCCGTCTTCCCCGCGCAGGTGGGCTGCCAGGACAACCACGGGGGCGGCGACATCGAGCTGCCGGACCATCCGCTGGTGAAGCAGACGATGGACGACTGCCTGCGCGAGGCCATGGACATCGACGGCCTGCGCGAGGTGCTGCGGCGCATGCGCGACGGCCGCATCAAGCTGGAGGCGCGTGACGTGCCGGAGCCGAGCGTCTTCGCGCACGCGATGATTCACAGCCAGCCGTACACCTTCCTCGACGACGCGCCGGCCGAGGAGCGCCGCGTGCGCAACGTGGCCCTGCGCCGCGCCATGCCCGCCGAGGACGCGGCCGCCTTCGGCGCGCTGGATGCGGCGGCGATTGCGCAGGTGGTGGAGGACGCCGCGCCGCCGATGCGCGACGAGGACGAGCTGCACGACGCGCTCTTGCAGTTGATTCTCGTCCACGCGCACGAGGTGCCGCGCGGGCTGGAGGTGCCCCTCTTCAAGCAGGGCCGCGTGGCGTGGCTGGAGCTGCCGGGGGGCCGCTTCCTCGTCTCCGCCGAGCGGGGCAACGCGGTGCGCGCGCTCTTCCCGGATACGGTGACGCAGCCTCCGTTGCCGGTGCTGCCGCATGACCGGCCCGTGGAGCGGGACGCCGCCATCCTCCAGGTGGTGCGCGGGCGCATGGAGATGCTGGGCCCCACCACCGTCGCGGAATTGGCGAAGCTCACGCTGCTCTCCGAGGACGAGGTGAACGTCGCCCTGCACGGCCTGGAGTCGCAGGGCTCCGTGCTGCGCGGGCGCTTCCGCGCGCTGGAGTCTCCACTTGCTCCGGGCGAGACGCCGCCGCTGGAGTGGTGTGACAGGCGCCTGCTCCAGCGCATCCACCGGATGACGGTGGGGCGGCTGCGCAAGGAAATCGAGCCGCTGAGCGCGCAGGACTTCATGCGCTTCCTCTTCCGGTGGCACCACATGGAGGACGTGGACGCGCTGCGTGGCTCCACCGGCCTGCTCAAGGCGGTGCGGCTGCTGCAGGGCTACGAGGCACCGGCCTCCGCGTGGGAGCGCTTCCTCCTGCCGGCGCGCATGCGCGGGTACACGCCGGACATGCTGGAGAAGGCCTGCTACGCGGGCGAGGTGGCCTGGGGCCGGCTGACGATGAAGGACGCGAAGCCTCCGCCGGGCCCGCGCCGGGGCGCACCGGTGGACCCGGCGCCCACGCCGCCGCCTCGCTCGCGCGCCTCGCCCACGCGCAACGCGCCGCTCACCTTCGCCCTGCGCGAGGACCTGGAGTGGATGCTCACCGCCGCGCGCCCGCATGCCGTGCTGGCTGATGGCGACGTGTGGACGCCGGCCGACTTGAGCATGGCCGCGAAGGACGTGGTGGCTGTGCTGGAGCGGCGCGGCGCGTGCTTCTTCCAGGACCTGGTGTCGCGCGTGCGCCGGCTGCCGGCGGAAATCGAGGACGCGCTGTGGGAGCTCGTGGCGCGCGGCCTGGTGACCGCGGATGCGGTGCAGAACCTGCGCATCCTCCAGAGCCCGGCGCACCGCAAGCGACAGAAGCTGTTGCAGCGCGGAGGCCCGGGCCGCTGGAGCCTGCTGGCCCCCGCCGAGCCGAAGCCGCAGGACGAGGTGATGGACCCGCTCGCGCGGCTGTTCCTCAACCGCTACGGCATCGTCTGGAGGGACCTCGTCATGCGCGAGGCGCTGGCGCCCACGTGGCGCGAGCTGCTCTTCGTCTACCGGCGCATGGAGGCGCGCGGCGAGGTGCGCGGCGGCCGCTTCGTGGCGGGCTTCGTGGGTGAGCAGTTCGCTCTGCCCGAGGCGGTGGACGTGGCGCGCGCGGTGCGCCGTCAGGCGCCGTCCGGTGTGCGGGTGCAGTTGTCCGGAGTGGACCCGCTCAACCTCACCGGCGTGGTGACTCCGGGCCCGCGCGTGCCGGCGATGCCGGGAAATGTTGTGACGTATGTGGACGGCGTGCCGCGGGGTGTCGACGAGTTGGAGGATGAGAACGACGCCAACGTTGGCGAGGACACGGAGGGCGGAGGTGGTGAGGTGATGGCGAGCTGAGAATCGGTTTCTCCCCGCACCCGCGATGCTAGGGTGCCCCCACTGATTGTCCGAGGGGGTTCATCCGCATGCGCCGCCTGTTGTTGCTGGGTCTCCTGCTCCTCACCGCCACCGCCTGCCCGGGCGAAGACGATGATGATGACAACGACCGTCCCGATGCCGGCAATCCAGCCGCCACGGGCACCATCCGTGGTCAGCTGACGCCGTTCCGCAGTAATGACGAGTCCGCCGAGGAGGGCGGCGTCTCCCGCGAGGCCCACCTGCCGTTCAGCAAGGCGGAGCTGACGAAGCTGAAGGCGAAGCTGCGCGGCATGCACGTGCGCAAGGACGGTCCGGTGGTGACGGACCCGGACCTGCCCATCGTCCCGCCGCCCATGGGCGCGCCGCCGCTGGCGCGCGTTCCGCAGACGGACCCCACGATTCCTGGCGACGTCATCCTGCGCTTCGAGGCGGCGGGCCTGTCGCCCGAGCACGTGCTGGAGGCCGCGAAGCTTCCCGGCTACCGCGCGGTGCACAAGGGCTACGCGAGTGAGTACCTGCACCTCGTCGGCTTCGAGGCGCTGGATGGCCACGCGGTGACGGCGGACGAGACGCGCGGCCTGGTGGCGAAGCTCGCGAAGCTGCCGGGCGTCCGCTACGCGGACCGGAACATCCGCATGTACAAGCTGAAGGTTCCGAACGACAAGGGCTACAGCGTCCAGTGGCACTACCCCACCATCAACCTGCCGTCCGCGTGGGACCTCGAGTCCGATGCGACGGGCGTGGTGGTGGCCGTCATCGACACCGGCATCATCCCGCACCCGGACCTGGATGCGCGCGTGCTCGCCGGCTACGACATGATTCAGGACACGGCCAACGCGGGTGACGGCAGCGGCCGTGACAACAACCCGCTGGACATGGGCGGAGACGAGCCCAACGGCGGCTCCTCGTGGCATGGCTCGCACGTGGCGGGCACCATCGCCGCGACGACGAACAACACCACCGGCGTGGCGGGCGTGGCGTGGAATGCCCGCATCCTCCCGGTGCGCGTGCTGGGCAAGGAAGGTGGCAACAGCTTCGACATCGCCGCGGCCGTGACGTGGGCCACGGGCGGCAATGTGCCAGGCATCAATGACACCTCGACCCCCGCGAAGGTGGTCAACATGAGCCTCGGTGGCTCGGCGCCGCCGCAGCAGGCGTATCAGGAGGTCATCAACGCCGCCGTCGGGCGCGGCGCCATCTTCGTCATCGCGGCGGGCAACGAGAATGTCGACGCCAGCAACAGCACGCCGTGCAACCAGGAGAACGTCATCTGCGTGGGCTCCACCAACTTCTCGGGCCGGCGCAGCAGCTTCTCCAACTTCGGGGCGCGGGTGGACGTCATGGCCTCGGGCGGAGAGATGACCGAGGACCTCAACGGCGACAGCTACCCGGACGGCGTGCTCTCCACCGCGCGCGACGAGAACAACCAGCCCGCGTACGTCTTCCTGCAGGGGACGAGCATGGCCACGCCACACGTGGCGGGTGTGGTGGCGCTGATGGCCGCCAAGCGGCCGGGGCTCGACACCAGCCTGGCGGAGAGCACGCTGAAGGCGACGGCCACAGCCATTCCCGCGTCGCAGTGCTCGGGTGGGTGCGGCTCCGGCCTCATCAACGCGCGGTCCGCGCTGGCGCGCATCGCCGACCTGAACCCGGGCACGCTGCCGCCGCAGCTCAGTGTCAACACCAGTTCGCTCTTCTTCCGGGGAACCGGAGTGCAGCAGCTCACGGTGAGCAACGTGGGCGGCAACCAGGGCGGTGACATGGCGGTGACGGCCACCGTCACGGGGACACAGGCGGGGGCGGTGACGTTCCCCTCGGGTGCGACGGTGGCGGTGCCGGCATTCGGCTCGGCCCCGCTGACCGTGGCGGTGAACACGGCGGGACTGCCTGACGGCGACTACACGGTGACGCTGAACCTCACGGCCTCCAACCTCGCGGGCTCCACGGGCTCGGCCACGGTGCTGGTGAAAATCAGTGTCGGGTCCACGCAGGACCTGGACGCCGTCGTCGGCTTCGTGTGGCAGGACGAGGTGACGGGCGACTGGGAGGCCTCGGAGGAATCCATCACCATTGCCCGCGCCTCGCTCAACTACGCGTACTCCATCAAGCTGGTGCCGCGGACGTACTTCGCGCTGGCCACCATCGACGACGACCAGGACGGCGAGCTCTTCGAGGAAGGCGAGCGCACCGGTTTCTGGCGCAACCTGGACTCCTTCGAGCCGCTGGAGCTGGGGGACAAAGAGACGATTGATGGCGTGAGCTTCGACCTGGTGCCGCTGGCGCCCGTGGATGACAACCCGACGCTGGATGTGGGCGGGACGTGCAGCAGTGACGCGAGCTGCCCCGGTGGCTACTGCGTGACGAGCTTCCCGGGCGGGTACTGCACGCTGGACTGCGCCGTGGATGCGTGCCCGGCCGGCTCCAAGTGCTACCTCGTGAGCAGGTCCGGCACGAGGGCGTGTCTGCAGACGTGCACGGAGGACATCGGCACGGGGCAGGGCGACTGCCGCGACTCGGACTACGTCTGCTACAGCGACGGGACGGGCGTGGGCGCGTGCCAGCCGAACTGCAAGACCTCGGGTCTGAGCTGCGCCACCGGCAAGATATGCAGCGCGGACGGCTTCTGCCGCTGAGCAGGAGTTGCACGGGCTCCCGGTGCGGAAAGGGCCGGGGGCCTGCTTCACGGAAGTGACGTGGGACGCTCAGCCCGCGCGCGTGAGGAGCACCGCGCGGCTGTCCACGTTGAGCACCTGGGTGCCGCCGTGCAGCGTGGCGAGCGGCTCCTCCCAGTGCGCGTGGCCGCAGACCACCAGCAGTCCCTCGTGCTGCTCCAACACCTCGCGGATGGGCTCGCTGCCGCGCACGCGCATGCCGGGGACGTCCGGCCCCGCGTGGAGCACGAGCAGGGCGGGCTCCTCTCGCAGCACCTCGCGAATCAGGTTCAGGTGCGCGTCCTCCTCGCGCCGTCCCGGCTTGTCGGGCCGGCCGATGATGCCGCCAACGCCGCCCATGCGCAGGCCGTCCAGGTCCACCGTCTCGCCATCCAGCAGGTACACGCCGGGCTGACGCTTGAAGCGCGCTTCGTCGCGGGGACTTCCGAAGGAGTCGTGGTTGCCCGCCACGCCGGCCACCCAGCGGTAGTGCGCGGCGAAGGCATTCCACACCTCGCGCACGTCGCCGGACGCGCCGCGCACGGTGGCGGAGGCGTCCGAGTACAAGTCTCCCGCGAGCACCACGCCCGTTTGGGCCGGGAGGGGCAGCTCTCCCAACTCACCGAGCGAGGCCAATGTGTCGGCGAGGACCTCGCCCAGCAGCGCCACCGCGCCGTCATGAAGCGCATGCGGGGCAACGCCTTGCAGGTCCGACAGCACCAGCAGGGCCTCCACCCCGTCGGGGAGGGCGTCCACTGTGCCGCGCAGCAGCGGGAAGTGGCGGACCTCCGCCCCGCCACGCGGTGCGGCGGATTGATAGGGCCAGGTCTGTGCCGGCACCGTGTCGAGTGTCAGGATTCGCATGCGCCCGAGGGTCGGATGGCCGCCCGCATTCCTGACGGGCCGTCCCGGACCGCGACACCTCGGGTGTGCGTCCGCCCGGCCCCTGTCGAAAAGGACATACAGGGGTAACCCTGTGGACACTCGCTGGAGAAAGCCGGTTCCCACCGTACGGGGTTGGGGCCATCTTCCGGACACCTTGTCCCTGCTGCAGCGACTGAAGACGGAGACGCGCCCGCACCACGAGCGCACCGAGGCCGCGGTTCGGCTGATGGACCCGGGCCTCACACTTGGCGACTACCGACGCCACCTGGAAGCCCTCTACGGTTTCTATGTCCCGCTGGAGGCGCAGCTCGCCGCCCGGCTGGCCGGTGCCGTGCCCGCCCTCCGCGCGCACGAGCGCTGGAAGGTGCCGCTGTTGGAGCAGGACCTGCGCGCGCTCAGCCATGACGCCGGCTCGCTGGACCGGCTGCCCCGCTGCGCCCTGCTGCCCCCGCTGCCCGGCGTCCCCGAGGCCCTGGGCTGCTTCTACGTGTTGGAGGGCTCCACGCTGGGTGGCCAGCTCATCCTCCGTCACCTGAAGCGCCACTTCGCCAACGTGCCCTCGGGGCATTTCGCCTTCTTCCAGGCGTATGGCGACGAGGTGGGCCCCATGTGGCGCGCCTTCGGTCAGGCCGTCACGGAGGCCGCGGCCCGGGCGGCCTCGGACGACTTCGACGCGCGCGTGGTGAAGGGCGCGCAGGAAACCTTCGACGCCTTCGGGGCGTGGCTGCTGCGGGAGACAGCCCATGACCCCTCTTGTCTCTGACCTGGACCTCACGCAGTGCGACCGCGAGCCCATCCACCTGCTCGGCGGGGTGCAGCCGCATGGCGTGCTGCTGGCCTTCCGCGAGCCGGACCTCTCCGTGGAGGTGGTGAGCGCCAACTCGGAGGCGCTGCTCGGCCTGACGCCGCAGGCGCTGCGCGGTCAGCCCGTCACTCGCGTGCTGGACGCGGACTCGCTGCGGCGTGTGCGTGCCGGCACCGCCACGGGCCCCGTGCGCGTGATGGCGGGAGGCCGCGCCTGCTCCGCGCTGCTGCACGGCAGTGACGGCCTCATGGTGCTGGAGCTGGAGCCCCTCACCGGGGAGGACGCGAAGGCAGAGGAGGATGCGCTCGCCGCCATGCATCGGCTGGTGTCGCCGCTGGCACTCGCGCGTGGCACGTCCTCGCTGCTCCAAGCCGCCGCGGAGGCGGTGCGCGCGCTCACCGGCTTCGACCGCGTCATGGTGTACCGCTTCCACGCGGACTGGCACGGCGAGGTGGTGGCCGAGAGCCGCGCCGCTGGCGTCGACGGCTTCATGGGTCTGCACTTCCCGGCGAGCGACATCCCCGTCCAGGCCCGCGCCCTCTACACGCGCAACCCGCTGCGCCTCATCGCCGACGTGGACGCGCGCCCGGTGGCGATGGTGCCTCCCACGCTGCCGGACACGCGGCGCCCGCTCGACCTGTCCGGCGCCGCCCTGCGCAGCGTGTCCGAGGTGCACCTGGAGTACCTGCGCAACATGGGCGTGCGCGCGTCCTTCTCCGTGTCGCTGCTGAAGGACGGCGCGCTGTGGGGCCTCATCGCCTGCCACCACCTCTCGCCGCGCCACGTGTCCGCCGCGCGCCGCCAGGCGTGCGAGGTGCTCGCGAGGTTGCTGGCGCTCCAGCTCGGTGCGGAGGAGCGCGGCGCGGAGGCCGCCTCGCGCGCACGCCGCGCGGACCTCCAGGCCCGGCTCGTCACCCGGCTCGGCGAGAACCCATCGTTGCCCGTCGCGCTGGAGGAGCACGGCGCGCTGCTCCTGGAGCTCACCGGCGCCACTGGTGCGGCGCTGTTGCTCGGGAGCCTCCTCGATGCGAGCCCGAATCCGGACGTGGACCTGGGGGACGTGCCCCTCCTCGTCGGCAAGACGCCCGGCGAGGCCGAGGTGCGGGCCCTGGCCGCGTGGCTCGCGAAGGACTCCGGCATGGGCACCGTCTTCCAAACCGAGCACCTGGCCAGCCGGTACGCGCCGCTGGCCGCGAGCACGGACGTGGCCGCGGGCCTGCTCGCGGTGCGGCTGGACCCCGAGGCTCCGCGCTTCGTCCTCTGGTTCCGCCCGGAAGTCGCCCGCACCGTCACCTGGGCGGGCAACCCGAGGAAGCCCGCCGAGCCCGAGCCCGGCCACGCGCGGCTGCACCCGCGCGGCTCCTTCGACGCCTGGCGCGAGGAGGTACGCGGCACGAGTGTCCCGTGGACGCGCGAGGACGTGGAGGCGGCGGAGGCATTTCGTGGTGCGCTCGCGGGCGTGGTGCTGCGCCACGCGGCGGAGTTGTCCCGCCTGTCGCGCGCCCTGGCCCGCTCCAACGCGGAGCTGGAGTCCTTCAGCGGCACCGTGGGGCACGACCTCAAGGAGCCGCTGCGCGGCATCCAGCAGTACACGGCCTTCTTCCTGGAGGACCACGCGGACTCGCTGGACACGGAAGGGCGCGAGCACCTCCAGGCGGTGGGGTGGCTCGCCCGCCGCACGCAGGTGATGCTCGACGACCTCTTCGAGCACAGCCGCCTCAACCGCATCGAGCTGGCCTGGGGCGAGGCGGACATGCAGGAGGTGGTGGAGGAGGTGCTCGGCACGCTCTCCGCGCGGCTGGAGGAGGGGCACGTCGAGGTGCGCCTGCCGCGCCGCCTGCCCCGCGTCCCCTGCGACGCCGTGCGCATCCGCCAGGTGTGGGCCAACCTCGTGTCCAACGCGGCCAAGTACCAGGCAGGCGAGCCGCACTGGGTGGAGCTCGGCTTCTTCGGGCCCGGAGAGCCACGTCCCGACGCGGCGGACCGCACGGGCGCGCCCTACGTTTTCTACGTGAAGGACCCGGGCATCGGAATCGCCGCGCCGTTCCACGAGAACATCTTCGAGATGTTCCGGCGGCTGCATCCCGCGCACGCCTTTGGTGGGGGCTCGGGCGCGGGGCTCGCGATTTCGCGCCGGCTGGTACGGCTCCATGGCGGCGAGCTGTGGGTGGACTCCGCGCCGGGCCAGGGCTCCACCTTCTATTTCACGTTGGGCCGGGGGCCGTGATGACGGAGCCACGTCGGCCCCTCCTCCTCGTGGAGGACAGCGACGCGGACGCGGTGGCGCTCGAGCGCATCGCCCGCCGGTTGCCCATGTCCCTGCCCCTCGTCCGCGTGCGCGACGGCGAGAGCGCGCTGGAGTACCTCTACCAGCGAGGTGACTACGCGGACGCCGTGCGGCCGGCGCTCGTGCTGTTGGACTTGCACATGCCCGGCATGGGCGGCCGCGAGGTGCTGTCCCGCCTCAAGGCGGACCCGGCGCTGCGCTGCATTCCCATCATCATCTTCTCCAGCTCGAAGGAGCCGCGGGACGTGGAGGGCGCCTACGCGGACGGCGCCAACTGCTACCTCTTCAAGCCCGAGCCCGGCGAGCAGCTCGAGGCCGCCGCGCGGGCGCTCCAGTCCTTCTGGCTCTCCGCAGCGCGGCTGCCGGGGGCGGAGGACTCGCCGGCATGAGCCTCCGCGTGCTGATGGTGGATGACAGCCCCGCGGACCGGCTGGCCGTGCGCCGCGCCCTGGAGCGGGACGCGGACGCCACCTGGGTGCTGGAGTCCGTCTCGACGGCGGAGGAGGCGCTGGGGCGCATCTCCACCACGCGGCCGGACGTCATGCTGGTGGACTACCACCTGCCGGGCATGACGGGCCTGGGGCTGTTGCGCGAGCTGCACGCGCGCCACCCGGGCACCGCGCCCGCCGTGGTGATGCTCACCGGCAGCGGCAGCGAGCGCGTCGCGGTGGACGCGATGAAGGCGGGCGCCCAGGACTACCTCATCAAGGACGCCTACAGCGCGGAGCGCCTGCGCCGCAGCCTGCGCGTCGCGGTGGACACGGTGCGCATGACGCGCGAGCTGGAGGAGCGCCGCGTGCGAGCCGAGCGCGCGGAGCGGGCCGCCCAGGAGGCGCTGGCCGTGCGCGACGAGTTGTTCGCCCTGGCCACGCACGACCTCAAGGGGCCGCTGCAAATCATCGCCCTCAACGCCGAGGTGCTGCGCCGCCAGTTCCCTCAGGGCACCCTCAAGCCCACGCAGGAGTCGCGGCTGGAGCACATCGTCCGCGCCGCGCACCGCATGGGCGACCTCATCGACCACTTCCTGCAGGCCACGCGAGGCCAGGAGCACGCGCTGCGCCGCGAGCCCGTGGATTTGCGCGCGCTGGTGCGCTCCAAGGTGCACGCGATGGAGGCCTCCGCGAAGCACCGCTTCGTCCTCCACGAAGAAGGAGACGACCTCACCGGCCACTGGGACGCTCGCGCGCTGGAGCGCGTGCTGGAGAACCTGCTGGGCAACGCGGTGAAGTACAGCGCCCCCGGCACCACCGTCACGGTGGTGCTGGCCGAGGAGCGGGACCGCCCGCTGGACGGCGTGAGGCTGGAGGTGTCGGACGAGGGCATCGGCATCCCCGCCGAGGACCTGCCCCACGTCTTCGAGCGCTTCCGGCGCGGGCGCAACGTGGCGCAAGACGTCTCCGGCAGCGGCGTGGGGCTGGCCAGCGCGCGCCGCATGGTGGAGTTGCACGGCGGCACCATTCACGTGGAGAGCCACGAGGGTCGGGGCACCACCTTCACCGTGCGCCTGCCGCGCGGCGGGCTCGAGGACGTGGAGCCCGCGCGGGAGCCGGGGACGGACGCCGCCGGGGATTCCTCCGCGACGCCCCGGTGAGCGTGGGCGCTACGGCACCGCGGGCACGCTGCCGCGGAGCATGAAGAAGACGACGACGCCCGTCACCGACACGTACACCCAGATGGGCGCCAGCCACCGCGTCACCTTGCGGTGCCGGGTGAACTCCTTGCGCCACGCGAAGTAGAAGGACAGCAGCGCCATGGGCACCACCGGCATGGACAGCAGCACGTGGCTCGCCAGGATGAGCAGGTACATCCCGCGCCAGTCGCCCACGTAGCGCGTGTTGCCGTGCACGTAGTGGTAGGCCAGGTAGCACACCAGGAACAGCGACGACGCCACGAAGGCGGACACCATCAGGTACTGGTGCACCCGCTTCGCGCCGCGCTTCACCGCCACCCACCCGGCGATGAGCAGCACCGCCGCCGTCGCGTTGAGCCCCGCGTTGACCGCCGGCAGGAAGCGCAGATCCACGCCCCCCACCGCGCCCCCGCGCCGCACCAGCAGCAGCCACGCCAGGAACGACAGCGCGGCGACGGACACCACCGCCGTGAAGACGAAGAAGTTCCTGTCACTCACGCGGGAGGAGGGGAGGGCGGATGCGGCGTTCGACATGGCTCCCCTATCTCTCGCGGCCTTCACCCCGTTGCAACCGCCACGCCCTTGCGGCAGCGGCCTGTGCACACATGTCGCATGAGCAATTGTTTCAGCATCGTTTGATCTTCAACAGGAAATCCCAGCATACTCCGTTCAGTCACCCCCGACCCCCCCTCTCGGAGGTCCCCCTTGGACCGTGTGCGTTGCCTTGCCGCCCTGGCCGGCGCCGCCTTCCTCCTGGCGATGCCAGCCGCCGCTGAAGAAGCGGTCTGCGCGCCCGTTGCGAAGGTGCCCCTGGAGCGGCACCTCCGTCAGCTCTCGTTGGACCTGCTCGGCCGTCCGCCCACCTGGGATGAGTACCAGGCCGCTCAGAAGAAGGGCTCCGTCGACGTAGAAGACATCCGCGCGATGATGGGCAAGGACGAGTTCTACGCCCGCATCCGCAACTACCACCGGGCGCTGCTCCGCTCGAACCTGTCCGCGAGCGTCAACGACAACGGCAACTCGCGCCTGAGCGGCTCGGGCGCCGCCGACAGCGTGCTCGGCTTCGCCAACAACAGCTCCGCCGGGCTGCGCGGCGGCTTTGGCGCCGGGTGTGACGGCACCATCGAGCAGGACTCCTGCCTCACGACGACCAATCCGGACGCGCACGCGGCGCCGCTGCGGGAGAAGGTGCTCACCTGCCGGGACAGCCAGGGCGTGCCCATGCCCGTGTCGTTCGACTACGACACCAGCTTCTACAAGTGCACGCCGCTGGCCACCGCCACCAGCAACGCGGTGAGCACGTGCGCCGACCTGGCGGCCAACGCCACCTGGAAGAAGTACACGTACTTCTGTGACAGGCGCGGGGCGGCCAATGACTCGTTCCTCTGCCTGCCGGACCCGGGCAAGAGCACCACCTCCGCGCTCACGGTGGAGGTGACGGACGCCCAGGGCCGCATCACCGCCTTCGAGCACCCGAACATCCCCTCCAAGCCCACGCTGACGGACCTCAAGCGCTGCACGCTGGACCTGGAGCTCAGTGGCAACGTGAAGGGCAACTACGCCGCCCGCCGTGGCTGCCTCCAGCGCGAGGGCTACGTGATGTCCACCAAGGCGCCCTACTGGGCCACGGCCACCACGCCCGCGTCCGTGAAGGTGTGTGCCATTGAAGCGCAGGACCGCGCCTACAACCCGTGGACCATGGCCTCCTGCGAGACGGCCCGCTTCGCCAGCGACCGGAGCTGCGGCTGCGGTGACCGCATGCGCCGCTGCGAGGTGAACGCGATTACCGCCCAGGGCGTCCGCTCCGTGCACGACATGCGCGTGGCCGCCTTCAACGAGGAGCCGCTGCGCATCGTCGAGTCGGTGGTGAAGCGCGACGAGCCGTACTTCAACATCCTCACCACGCGCCGCTCCTACGTGAACGGCACCCTGTCCGAGTACTACCGGCAGAACCAGGGCGTGGGCGTCTTCAGCGTCACGTCCCCCGCGTCCGCGCAGGCCATCCCCGCCGTGCCCTATGAGGAGAACGGCGCCTGGGTGGAGTACACGCGCGACACGCAGCACTCCGGCGTCCTCACCACGCCTGCCTTCCTCTATCGCTTCCCCACGCAGCGTGCGCGGGTGAACGAGTTCTACGAGGCCTTCCTCTGCAAGACGTTCGCCCCGCCGGCGGACGCCTCGCTGCCGCCCCCCGAGGACTCCTGCAACCGGCAGAACAACCTCGCGGTGCGCTGCGGCTGCAACTACTGCCACGCGACCATTGAGCCCACCGGCGCGCACTGGGGCCGCTACGCCGAGCGCTCCTCGCAGTTCCTCCCGCCGGACCAGTTCCCGCGCTTCGACCCGAAGTGCCGCGACTGCGCCCTCAACGGCGACACCAGCTGCGGCGGTGAGTGCAGCCAGTACGTCATGCAGGCCTATGACGGCGACGGCGCCAGCAGCCTGGGCATGCTGAAGACGTACCTGTACCGCACGGCCGACGAGGAGCAGAACATCGAGGCCGGCCCGCAGCTCCTCGTCCAGCGCATGCTGCAGACGGGCGACCTGGAGCGCTGCACGGTGAAGCGCATCTGGAACGAGTTCCTCGGCCGTCCCATGACGGTGGAGGAGCAGCGCATGTATCTGAACTCGCTGTCACAGGACTTCGCGAAGAGCGGCCACAAGCTCAAGACGCTCATCGAGCGCGTCGTGACGACGGACGCCTACCGGAGGATTGATTAAATGCGCCGCCTTGTCCTGACCGCCGCGCTGCTCGCGCTCGCCTCCGGCTGCCAGAAGTCCGAGGAGAAGACCCCGCCGCCGCTGGATGGCCAGCTCGAGCCCGTTCCCAACCCCCACCAGGGTGAGACGTACGAGCCGCTGCCGGACCCCGAGGCCCAGGGCGGCAGCGTGGGCCGCGCCCCGCGCCGGCTCACCGTGTCCCAACTGGACGCCGCCATCACCAGCGCGGTGGGCCGCAAGTGGGTGACGGCGGATGGCCGCGACGGCATCGACCAGCGCGCCACGTCGCTGGGCCGCGCGGACTACGCGCTCGTCGCCAGCGAGAACATCGAGCCCAACCTCGTGTTCGCCAAGTTCCTCGAGGACGGCGCGCGCTACACGTGCCTGGAGCAGGCGAAGGCGGAAATCGCCCAGTCGGACGCCTCGCTGCGCACGCTCAGCCGCACGCTGCCCGGCAAGTGGGACGACCTCCGCAAGCTGACCGACGCGCAGGTGCGTGAGTTCCTCGTCTACAACTCCACGCGCTTCTGGGGCTCGCCGCTTCAGGGCGACGAGCTGACGAAGTGGGTGGGGCTCTTCACCCAGGCGGCGACGCGGGTGGAGACGCTGGCGGGCACCACGAAGAAGCGGGAACAGGTCCTGGCGGTCATCTGCATCGCCATGCTGACCGACCCGCGCTTCATCACCTATTGAGCTTGGGAGAGCCTGCGATGAAGAAGAACAACCGCGACGAGAACTTCCTCCCCGAGCGCCGCACCTTCCTCAAGGCCGCCGCCGGCTTCATGGGCTCCACGCTGCTGGGCGGGCTGCCCTTCCGCGCCTTCGCCCAGGCCGCGGAGCTGGCCCCGGCGGACCGGTGCTTCGTCTTCGTGTACTTCAGCGGCGGCTGGGACCAGCTGCTCGCCTTCGACCCGAGAGACCCGGACGAGTTCACCGCCGACCGCGCGTCCGAGACGAAAATCCTCCCGGGCTACAACCTCATCAACGACTCGCGCTTCCCCACGAAGCCCATCATCCCGGACGAGCGCTCCGGCGCGGGCCGGCCCAACATCGACTTCGGGCCCGCGATTGGCGAGCGGCTGGCCTCGCACTACGACCTGATGACGGTGGTGCGCGGCATCAACATGAACACGCTGGGCCACGAGGTGGGCTACCGGTACTTCCTCACCGGCAAGCTCCCCATCGGCAGCGCGGCGCGCGGCTCCTCCACGGCCACGGAAATCGTGGGGCAGATGAAGCCGCGCGTGCCCATCGCCTCCATCTCCTACAACGTGGAGTCGTACAACGACCGCTACGGCGGCTATGCCAACGCGCTGCGCGTCAGCCGCCGGGACGATTTGCTCCTCACGCTGCGGCCCAGCTCGGCCAGCCTGACGCTCGACAGTGAAATCGAGAAGCAGCTCGTGGACTTCCGCGGGCAGCCCATCAACTGCGAGCAGGCGGCGTACGGCACGCGCGGCGTGGGCACCACCTACTCCAACAGCCGGGACCAGATGCAGCAGGTGCTGTCGCAGGGACTGGAGAAGGCCTTCCAGTTCCAGGACACCACCAACCCGGAGATGGAGGCGGTGCGCACGCGCTACGGCCTGTCCACCACGGGCTCCATCGACAACGAGGCGGGCCGCGCCGCGACGGTGGCCACCGCGCTGAAGAAGGGCATCGCCCAGTGCGTCACCATCAACCTCACGGGCGGCCTGGACACGCACTTCGGCACCCAGCTCACCCACGCCAACAACCAGCGCCGCGGCTTCGACGCGCTGGCCAGCCTGGTGGATGATTTGCGCGCCAGCCCGCACCCGTCCGGCGGCAACTTCATGGACCACACCACCATCATGGTGTTCTCCGAGTTCTCCCGCACGCCGCTCATCAACGCCTCCGGCGGAAGAGACCACCACCTGTGCAGCTCGTGCCTCCTGATGGGTGCGGGCATCAAGCACAACCGGGTCTTCGGGAAGAGCGGCGACATCGGCATGTCGCCGGGCACGTTCGACCTGCGCACCGGCGCGGCGGACCCGAACGGCTCCAACATCTTCCCCGAGCACGTCATCGCCACGGTGCTGGCCTCGGCGGGCCTCGACTACAGCATCACCCGCGTGGAGCCGCTTCGCCCCATCCTCGCCTGAGCCGTCATACGCATGCGTATACATCCGAGGGTCTCCTCCTCCGTCGTCTCCGTCCTCCTCGCCGCGCTCCTGGGCGCGTGCGGGGAGGACTCCCTTCCGCTGGACCGGCCCAAGCCCACGGCCTTCCAACCCGTGCAGGTGCCGGCCAAGGCGGGCCTGGCCAGCACGCCGGGCTTCGCGGACCAGTCCGGCGGCGGCGTCTTCGCCTCCGCGTCGGGCTCGCTGGTTCGGCTGCGGCTGGACGGCTCGCTCGGCGCGCTGGAGCCGCACCCGGGCAACACCGTGGCGGCCGGCAACGTGAGCGCCGTCTTCCGGCTGGGGCCGCACAGCGCGGTGGTGGAGGCGCAGAACGGCCTCTTCGTCGCGGAGTCCGGCTGGCTCATCGCCCCTTCATGGCGGGACGCGCTGGGCGCGGGTGTCACCGCCACCGCGCAGTCCTCGGACGGCGCCGGGTGGCTCGCGCACACCAGCGGCCTGTACCGCCTGCAGGAGGGCACGCTCGCCGCGCTGAAGGTGAGCGGCAGTCCCATCACCGGCATCACCTCGCTGGCGGCGGCGCCGACGACGGACGGCTCGCCGGGTGTGTGGTTCCTCCAGGAGGGCAAGCTGCACGTGGCGGTGGCCACCGGCGCCACCACGTACGAGGTGCGCGAGGCCAGCGCGCCGCTGGACGAGGGCGAGTCGGTGGAGGCGCTCGCGGGCCTGGGCCCGGCCGTCGGCAACGGCGGTGAGCTGTGGTTGCTCACCAGCAAGGGCCTGCTGCGCCGGGCGAAGGAGGGCTGGCGCCGCATCGATTTGGGCGAGCGGCCGGAGCAGCTCCTCGCCGCGGGTCGCTTCCTCTGGGCGAAGTCCGCGGACTCGCTGCTCGTCTACGACGGGGACGCCAACACCTGGGGCGTGGCCACGGACCTGGACACGCGCGAGCTCCGCTTCCTCGCCGCGGACGAGGCCGGCACCGCGTGGGTGCAGTTGGGCGGCCAGGCGGTGGCGGTGAGCCGCGCGGCGGTGCCTCGCGTGACGGGCCTGTACCAGGGCATGCAGGTGGTGGAGGACGGGCTGGTGGCGCACGCCGTGCCGCCGCCGGGCCCGTCGCCGGAGAGCATCTACTTCCAGGTGGACGGCGTGGACGTGCCGACGGTGGGGCCGCAGTACAGCCTCGGCGGCTCGGAGGCGGACGGCACGCCCAAGGCGTACTCGCTGGCGAGCCTCGCGGCCGGGCGCCACGCGCTGGCCGTCGTCGCGCGCTTCGCGGACGGCACCGAGGCGAAGCGCACCGTGCCCTTCGAGTACCAGCCCCTCGTCGCGGAGGCGCTGAGCTGGGACAAGGACATCCGCCCCATCCACGAGTCGCGCTGCGCGAAGTGTCACACCACCAGCCCGGGCCGGCCGCTCAACACCTATCAACTGTGGAAGGCGAACGCGGCGCTCATCACCGCCGCCGTGCGAGACAAGCGCATGCCCGCCGACGGGCCCATGGACCCGCAGCTCATCACCCGCATCCAGCGCTGGGCCGCCTCTGGCGCGCAGCCCTGAAGCCCTGGTGAAGTACCCGGAAGCTCCCCCCGAGGCACCTCAACATGATTCGACTGACTCGCGCGGCCCCCCTCCTCGCGCTCCTCGTCTCGGCCTGCTCGGACGAGCTGGAACCCGCGCGGGTACTCCCGCTGGAGCAGACCGTGGACCTGTGCACGGGCCTGCCCGCGCTCGCCCTGAAGGTGGAGCCGGCGCGCGTGCGCGTGGCCGGCCCGGTGTCGCTGGTGGCCTCCGGTGGCAGCGGCCACTACCGCTACCTGCTGGAGCCGGGCGGCTCGTCTGGTGAGCTCGTCGGCAACCGCTTCGTCGCGGGGCGCACGCCGGCCACCGACACGCTCATCGTGGAGGACGCGAAGTGCCCCGGCGACGCGCGCGCCACCGTGTCGGTGTTGGCCGCCTTCGACGTGGCCCCCGCGCGCGCGGAGCTGCCGCCGGGCTCCTCGTTCCAGGTCGCCGTGAACGGCCTGCTGGGCTCCGCCACGTACACGCTGACGCGCACCGACTCCGGCGCCACCCTCACCCCCGAGGGCGTCTACACGGCGGGCACGCGCGACGGCGTGGACCTGCTCACCGTGCGCGACTCGCAGACGGGCGACGAGGCGCTGCTCCAGTACCAGGTCCGCGCGGGCGCGAAGCTGGCGGGAGACCCGGCCTTCCTCGCGGTGCCCGCGGGCGCGTCCGTGCCGCTGGCCACGCGCGGCGGCGCGGACCGGGTGACGTGGACGAAGGTATCCGGCCCGGGCACGCTGGCCAACGGCCGGCTGTCCGTGGAGGCGGGCGCCTCCGGCGAGACGCTGCTGACTGCGACGGACCCCTTCACGAAGCAGACGGCGCAGGTGAAGGTGAGCGTGCTGGGTGAGCTCACGCGCCCGGGCGTGGCGCACGGCCGCCTCTCGGACGTGGCCGCCATGGTGACGGCGGACTTCGACGGTGACGGGGTGCAGGACCTCGCGGTGGGTCAGCGCGAGAGTGATTTGGCCCGTCCCGCCGGCGGCGCCGTGTTCATCTTCAAGGGCGCGGCGGGCGGCCTGCCGTCGGCGCCCACGTGGGTGCTCACCGGCAGCTCGGACACGGCGGCCTTCGGCGACGCGCTCGCCGCGGGTGATTTGGACGGTGACGGGCGCGCGGAGCTGGTGGTGTCCTCGCCGGGCGCGGACGTCGCGGTGAGCAACGCGGGCGCGGTGTACTTCTATACCTTCAAGGGCGCCACGCCCTCGCCGGCCCCGCTGCGCGATGGGCTCACCGGCCTGCTCAAGGACGCGGCGTTCGGCGCGGGCATGGCCGTGGCCGACATGGATGGCGACGGCGACCTGGACCTGGTGGCGGGCGCGCCGCTGGGCGATTTGGCGCCCACGAATGCCATCAAGCAGCGCGGCACGGTGGACATCTACCTGTCCGACAGCAAGAGCCCGGTGCCGGACCTGCCCTCGATTCGGCTGGGCGGCTCGGACCTGACGCGCGAGGGCGCGCTGGTGGCGCGCAGCAGCTCGGACCTGGGGCGCTCGGTGACGGCGGCGGACCTCAACGGCGACGGCCGCGTGGACATCGCGGCGCTCAGCAAGATTTCCCGCTACTCGGCGACGGACGGCTCGGTGTCCGGCTCGCAGGTGGCCATCTCCGTCTTCTTCGCCCGTGACGGGAGCACGCGCTTCCGCGCCTCGCCGGACGTGTACGTGCTGCCCTCCAACGCCTCGGAGGTCAACGGCGAGGGCACGTGGCGGCTGAGCGCCATTCCCGCCGACGGCTCGCGGCCCGCGCTGCTGATGGCGGTGGCGGACGGGCTGGACTCTCCGGACCTGAGCGGCAGCGGCGGCGTGAAGTCCGGCAACGACGCGGGCGGCGCGCTGCTGTTCGACCTGAGCGACCGCCGTCCCACCGGCGAGCCGCCCGCCACGCCCCCACAGGTGAAGCGCGAGGAGGCCTTCGCCCGCATCTACGGCGACGTGGGTGGCATCAACGCGGGCCGGAGCTGGGCGGTGCTGGACGTGGACGGCGTCGCGGGGGCCGAGTTGCTGCTGGGCGCGCCGAAGTTCACCGGCCCGGCGGCCAACAACGCGCAGCGCTGGATTGGCAAGGTGCTGGTGTACCCGCTGGCCTCGCTGACGAAGGGCAGCGTCATCAACAAGCCGCTGGCGTCGCTGCTCGGCACGGCGAAGTCAGACACGCTGGGCTCGGGCCTCACGGCGTGGACGCTGCCGGACGGTCCGGTGCTGGTGGCCTTCTCGGGCCGCGCGTCCTCGGACCAGGGCGCCTTCACCGGCCGCGTGGAGTTCTACCGGCCCTCGAGCACCACGCTGGCCGAGTGGCCGCGCACCGGCGTCATGGTGCCCGCGAAGCCCAGCGTGGAGCGCTACGGCGAGCTCGTCGCGGTGGCGCGCGGTCCGCAGAAGCAGGCCCTCACGGCGGTGGCCGCGCCAGGCTGGTCGGGCGCGGGCTCCAATGCGGATGGTGACGCGCTGTCCATCGGCCGCGCCTACGTGCACGACGCGGCGCAGCCGGCCGCGGCCCGCGTGGCGGAGGAGGGCGCGCCCTCGCCGAGCAAGGCAGGGCGCAGCGTGGGCGCGGACGTGGCCTTCACCGACTTCAACGGCGACGGGCGCAAGGACCTGGTGGTGGGCGCGACGACCTTCTACGTCCCCGGCACGGGCACCACGGCCGGCAACACGGAGCTCTCCAACACCTACTTCACCGTCAACGCCTCGTGCGTCACCAGCGGCACGCTGTCCGTCGGCGGCGTGCTGGTGTCGCTGGGTCAGACGGACGGCACCTTCAAGCCGGCCTTCCGGCTGTGGGCGCCCTCGCAGATTGCGGGCTGCACGCCGGAGACCGACTCGAAGTGCAAGCGCACCGCCATCGGCCGCGGGCTGGTGGGCGGCTTCGACTTCAACGGCGACGGCAAGGAGGACCTCGGCGTCCTGCGCGACAGGGGCATGGAGGTGTTCCTCGGCCGCGCGGCGGAGGACACGTCGCTCACGAAGCTCACCATGGGGTGCGACCCCATCTACTCGTGGCCGTCGATGGCCATCCAGACGTCCGCGCCCACCTCGCTGGACGACCTGAACGGCGACGGCTGCGACGAACTGGCGTGGCGCTACGCGGAGAACACGCGCTCCGGCGTGGCCATCCTCTTCGGCTTCGACCTGGGGGGCTCGCGCTGTGGCGCCCGCACCACCGGCACCGTGCTGCGGCTGGCCGGCGACAACGAGATGCAGCTCAACAACCTGGGCCTTGGTGTGGCGACGACGCGCGCCGGGAAGTTCCTCAACGACGCGCGCGACTTCGTGGCCGTCAGCGCCACCGCCGTCCCCTTCGACGGCGTGACGCAGCCGGTGGTGCTCCTCTACGACAAGGCGGAGCTGCTGACGAAGATGAACAGCCTGCAGTCCGCCGGCCAGCCGCTGGTGATTGGCGCGCTGGGCGACGGCATCGACCCGGTGATGCTGGTGCACCGCACGCGCGCGGTGAGCTTCGGCACCTCGCTCGAGGGCGGCCGTGACTTGACGGGTGACGGCGTGCCGGACCTGCTGGTGGGTGCGCCGGGCGCGTCGGATGCCTCGGACGGCGGCGGCGCCGTGTACCTCTACGCGGGCGGCAAGACGCAGCAGGGTGCGCTTTCCCCGTTCCTCATGGTGGTGGGGGATGGAACGGAGCGCAGTGCTCTCGGACAAGACATGGCGCTCATTCCGGGAGTCACCGGAGTTCCGCCGATGCTCGTCATCGGAGCGCCCCGGAGCTACCGCACCGGTACGCAGAACGGCACGGCCTTCGCCCTTCCGCTCGCCTTTTAACGAGGCGCTCGTGACACCGTTGGTCTCCGCTTGGAACGGACCTATCATTGTTCCGTTCCAATCGTAGGAGTTCCATGTCGCGGCAATCCGAATGGGCGTTTGGCGAGCAGCGGGCGTGGTTCGAGGCCCCGGACATTCTCTGGGCGAAGTTCCGGGGCGCCATCACGCTGGAGACGTCGCAGTGGTCCTGCGCCGTCTACAAGGAGGTGTCGGAGTCGGGGCGCTTCTACCTCGCGGCGGACATCACCGGCTCGCACCTGAGCCCGGAGTCGCGCGGCTACCTCGTGGACCACGCGAAGCCGGACTGGTTCCGCGGCATCGTCTACATCGGCGCGGGCGTGGACCAGAAGGTGACGACCAAGAGCCTCATGGTGCGCTCCATGCTGAGCGGCGGCGAGCCGCTGGACGTGCAGTACGTGGACACCATTGAGCAGGCCCGCGAGTGGATTGACCAGCACCGCGTGGCCTGGGCGAAGTTCAGCCGCTGAAGCGCCTGCCGGGCGTCAGCTCGCGTCCTTCCTCGCCGGCTCCTCGGCGGGGATGAGGTTGGCGAGCATGGCGCCACCGAGGATGAGCGAGCCGCCGACGAGCAGCGACAGGGTGAGCGGCTCGTCGAGGAACACCACGCCCAACACCACCGCCACCAGCGTGTCGAGCAGTGCCATGGCCCCCAGCGCCGCGAGCGAGATTCGCGGCAGCAGCCAGTAGAGGCACTGGTACGTCAGCACCGTGCCGCACAGCGCGAGGTACAGCACCGCGAGCACCGAGCGCGCGCTCCAATTCACGGCCTGCCCCGCCTCCAGCAGGAACGACAGCGCGAGCAGCGGAATCGCGCCGCTGAACGTCTGACCGAACACCATGACATGCGCGGGCACGTGGCCCATGTGCTTCTTGGCCACCACGTTGGCCACCGCGATGACGGCCACCGAGCCCAGGCACAGCAGGCACCCGAGCAGCATGCGCCCCGACACCTCCAGCGCGCCGAGCCCGGAGTGCTGGAGCACCGCCACGCCCGCGACACCGAGCGCCGCGGCCAGCAGCTTGCGGCCGGTGAGGTGCTGGTCCGGCATCATCACCCGGCCCACCAACAGCAGCCACACGGGGAAGGTGGAGAAGAGCAGCGCCGCCCAGCTCGAGGGAATCCACTGCTGCCCGACGAAGAGCAGGCCGAAGGGAATGGCAATCTGGAGCCACCCCAGCCCGGCGATGCGCCACCCCATGCCCGGCCCGAGCGGAGCCCCGCGCGAGCGTGCGAAGGGCAGCAGCGCCAGCCCCGCCACCAGCATGCGGATGCCCACGAAGCGCAGCGGTGGCAGGTCCTGGAGGCCCACCTTCACCACGGACCACGTGGAGCCCCACAGCAGGAAGCAGGTGCAGTAGGCGAGGGCAATCTTGAACCGGCCACCGGACTTCACCGGGCTCGTGATGGAGGCGGAGGACATTGGGGCGCGACGGACTAACACCGGCTGCCCGGGGATGCACGGTCGGATGCGGCAGTCACCAGCAGTGCTACTCCGGGAGCGTCTGCCGGTCCTTCATGGCTTCGGCGAAGAGGTCGCCCACGGCGTCCAGGCGCTTGCGCAGCGTCTTCAGGTTGAAGCGCGACGGGTCGAGCTTCTTCGTCACCTCGCCCCACGTCACGGGAGCGGAGAAGGAGGCGCACTTCACGGCGCGCAGGGAGTAGGGCGCCACCACCGTCTTGCCGCGCGCGTTCTGCCCCGCGTCCAGGTAGAGCCGCCCCTTGCGCTTGCCGATGGAGCGCTGCGTGGTGGCGATGTCACCGAGCTCTTCCTCCAGCTCGGAGACGAGGCGGTCCGCGAAGGCCTGCGTCCGCGCGTACGTGTGCCCCTGCGTGAGCGGAACCACCACGTGCAGGCCGCGCTTGCCGGACGTCTTCGGATGGCCGCGCAGGCCGTGGGCCTCCAGCTTCTCGCGCAGCGACATGGCCACCGTTACCACGTCGGACCAGCCGCCCTTGCCCGGGTCCAGGTCCAACACGAGCATGTCCGGCTGCGCGAGCCGGGGCGCGCGGCTCAGCCACATGTGCAGCGTCAGCGCGGACTGGTTCGCGAGCCACAGCAGCGCTTCCTCGTCCTTCACGTTGACGTGGCGGAGCGTCTTCTCCTCGTGGCGCACGCGCAGCGTGGGCAGCCACGCGGGCATGCCGGACATCTCGTGCCGGAAGAAGCCCGGAGCGGCGATGCCCGCGGGCCACTGCTGCATGGAGATGGGCCGGTCCTCGAGCACGGGCACGAGAAGGGGCGCCACCTCGCGGTAGTACGCGAAGACGTCCGCCTTCGTCAGCCCGATGTCCGGGAAGAGCACGCGGTCTCCGTGCGTCAGCTTCGCGCGGCCCACGGATGTTTCCGTTTCCAGGTCCTTTCCGCGCACCGCCGCCGTGCGAGCAGCCAGGGACGTCGGTGCGCGCCGGCTGCCTGCTGCACCCGGAGCCCTCTGGCCCGCCGTGCCCTCGCGCACCGGGCGCACGGCATTGCTCGCCGCGTCCGGAATCTCTTCGGACCGCCGTGCCTTCCGCGCGACGGGCGCGGGTTGCTCGCGCACCACCTCCACCGGCTTCTTGTCCGTGCGCAGGCCCTGGTACACGGGGTGGCGCAGCCGGCCGTCCTCGGTCCACTCGGTGAAATGGACCTGTGCCACGTGCTTCGGCTTCACCCACACCGCGCCCTTGCGTGGCTCCGCGTCCACCGCCATCGGCTGTCTCACGCGGTCCTTGTCGAAGAGCTGCTTCAGCGCGCGCCGGTCCTTCGACGAGAAGCCCGTGCCCACCTTGCCCACGTCGTGGAAGCCGTCCTCGTCGTGCACGCCCACCAGCAGCGCGCCAATCTCCGTCTTCGCCCGCTCGTTCTGGATGGGCAGGTAGCCCAGGATGACCACCTCCTGGCCCGCCAGCACCTTCAGCTTCAGCCAGTCATCGGAGCGGGTGCCCACGTACGCGGAGCCCTTCCGCTTCGCGATGAGCCCCTCCCATCCGCGCCGCTGCGCCGTGCCCAGCGCGCGCGTCAGCGGCTGCTCCACCCGCTCCGAGAGCTGCAGTGGCAGCTTCACGCCCTTCAACATCCGCTCCAGCCGAGCGCGCCGCTCCTCCAGCGGCAGCGCGCGGAGGTCCTCTCCCTCCAGCCAGAGCACGTCGAAGACGATGTAGCGCTGCTCCACCCCAGCCTGGTTCTGCAGGAGCTGGAAGCGCGAGCGCCCCTTCGAATCCAACGCGACGATTTCCCCGTCCACCACCGCGTTGCGCACGTCCAGCTCGCGCAGCGCCTCCGCGAGCGCGGGGAAGCGCGCGGATAAGTCGTTGCCCCGCCGGCTCTGGAAGGCCAGCTTGCCGCCCACCAGCGAGGCCACCGCGCGGAAGCCGTCGTACTTCACCTCGTACACGTGCGTCGCGTCGCTGACCTCTTGCGGCACCGACAGCCGCGCGAGCATCGGCGGCCACACGCGCTCCAGCAGCGCCTCCGGAGTCCGCGCCGCCGCCTGTCTGCGCGCCTTCGCAGTGACTTTCTTCGCCACGCGCCTCGTGAGTCCGGTGGGTGCTTCCTCCGCGGGCTCCGGTGCGTGCTTCCGCGCGCCGCGCTTCACCGGCCCGTGCGTCTCCACCTGGCCGCTCTTCACCGACTCCGGGCGCTCCGTGGTGACGTCGTAGTCCGGGTCCGCCGTCTCGTCCTTCGCCTTGAAGCACAGCCACTGCGTCTTCTTCCCGCTGCCGCGAAGGTGCGTGCGGATGAGGTGCCAGCGCCCCTTCAGCTTCTCACCCTGGAACTCCACCAGGAGGCGCCCCTTCTCGCGCTGCGCCTCGGCCTGTCCCGGCGGCACGGTGTCGAAGGTGCCGCGGTCCCACAAGAGCGAGTCCCCGCCGCCGTACTCTTCATCCGGGATGTGTCCCTCGAACCCGGCGTAGGAGAGCGGATGGTCCTCGGTCTCCACCGCGAGCCGCTTCTCGCCCGGGTCATAGCTGGGGCCCTTGGGCAGCGCCCAGCTCGCGAGCACGCCGTCGATTTCGAGCCGCAAGTCATAGTGCAGCCGCGTGGCGTCGTGCTTGTGCACCACGAAGATGCGGGCACCGTCCTCTCGGGCTTGGGGCTCGACGCCCGGCGCGGGCTCGGGCGTGAGAGAGAAGTCGCGCTTGCTTCGGTAGGTCTTCAGACGTGCGTTGGAGCGGCTCACGCCTCAACGTTTGGCATCCAGCATGCCAGCGGCAAATCACGCGATGGGAAGAGTGGAGGATTGGCACGCGCCCCGGGCCCCCACCCACTGTCCGGAGAGCCGCCAGCCGACCGGGCCCCACTGTGACCGGGCTCGGAGCGCGTGTCGGTGCCAACTGCACACCCCTCACTTCTGAGGGTAGGGGCTGTGGCGCGCGTTGCATGTGCCTGCCCGGGGCACGCCCGGAGGGGAGGCAGGCCCCGGCGGATGCCCTCATGAACGGGCGTGAGCATCCTCTGTGCCCGGAGGGTGCATGCGGTCCGAAGCCATTGGCTGGTTCAGCTCGTTCATCCTGGTGCTGACCATCGGCCAGCAGGTCTACAAACAGTGGAGGTCCGGCTCCAGCGAGGGCGTCTCCAAGTGGCTCTTCGTGGGCCAGATTACCGCCTCCACCGGCTTCACCATCTACAGCGTCCTGGTGCGCAACTGGGTGTTCGTCGTCACCAACGCGCTGCTGCTGCTGAGCGCCGTCGTCGGCGTCTTCATCGTCTTCAAGCACCGCCGCGCGGAGCGGCTGCGTGGAGCGCTGGAAGCACAGCGGCGAGGCGCGAAGGGCCGTGAGCCCGCGCGGCCCGCTCACGCCTGAACCCGCCCCTCGTCTCACGAGGGGCGGAGGCCACGTGTTTCAGCTCAGGGGGCGGACTGGCTCCTGCCGGCGCAGCTCGTCCGCCGACTTGAGGATGGACGCGTTGTCGCCGTGCTTCACACGCTGCTCCTCGTCGAAGGGCGCGGAGAAGGTCTTCACGATTTTGTTGTAGATGGCGAACGCAATCACCGTCGGCGCCCACTGGCCGACAAAGAGCGCCGCCTGCTTGCGGCCCAACGCCATCAGCGTCGCACTGGCCACCACGGAGCCCACGGCGAAGCCCAGCAGGCCGATGGACGGAATGCGCTTGGTTGCCTCTTCGACACGGGTGGTGGCGAGGTCCTCGTTCTTCATGTCGTTCCTCCAGCGGCAGGTTGGTGCGGGTCAAAAGTGCGCATGCCCCGCCCGGACACCCTCGCGAGCCTGCCCGCCTGCTCCCGGGCCGGGCGTCAGGGGAGACCCGGGGACGGGTTGGCCCCCGGGAAGGCCTTGCTCACATTGCCCAAGGTCCCCCTTCGAGGAGGTCGACATGGCCGAGAATTCCGCAGTCGCGAAGCTCCGCAGCCTGGCCCAGCTCGACGCGGATGCGGTGGGGGCATACGACGCCGCGCTGTCGCGAATCCCCGAGCCCCTGGTGCGCGAGCGGCTCAACGCGTACCGCATCGACCACATGCGGCACGTGCAGGACCTCAACACCCTCATCACCCAGTTCGGCGGCGAGCCCGTGGACCTGCGCCCGGACCTCAAGGGCGCCGCGATGAAGAGCCTCACGGTGATGACCAGCATGATGGGCACCGAGGCCGCGCTGGTGGCGATGATGGGCAACGAGGAGTACACCAACCGCGCCTACGAGCTGGCCCTGAGGTTCGAATGGACCCCGGAGGTCCGCGCCCTCATCGAGAAGCACCGCGAGGACGAGCGGCGCCACGTCATCTGGATTCGCGAGGCCGTCCGCAGCCGTCCCTGGGAGAAGGAGCGCGCCGCCGTCGTCTCCAGCGGCTCCGAAGCCCAGGCCTGACGTCTCCCCGGCGTCTCGATATGCCGGGCACCTGACCGCGTTCCCCGTGGGTCCGTTCTCGCGGGGGATACAATGCGACTTGCGATACCTGTGGTGGCTGCACTGGCCTTGCTGATGGTGGGCTGCGCGGCCCACCGGAGCGCGCTGGAGGTTCCAGACCGGGAGGCCATCTACGACCGGCCATTGGAAGAGATGTGGCCGGAGGTGCGCACCTTCTTCACGGAGAACAACCTGCCCTTCCGCGAGGACCGGGGCAGCATGGTGCTGGAGACCGACTGGCGCCAGGAGTTCGGCGGCTCGAAGGTGTCGGGCTTCTGGCATCGCTACATGGTGCTGGGCAAGCGCGAGTCCCCGACGCAGAGCAAGCTGTGGATCATCCGCATCACCAAGAGCTCCAACAAGGCCTTGTCGCTGGCGGGCAAGGAGCTGGACTGGAGCCCCAGCCGCGCCCTCTTCGGGAACAAGCGAAACGAGGGCGCCGATGGCCCCGTGGGAGGCGAGTTCTCCGAGCCCGACACCACCCCCGAGGACTGGGAGGAGATGCTGAACGAGCCGCAGGGCGAGAACTCCTTCTTCGCCGAGTCGGCGCAGGGCTCGAGGGACCTCCTGATGGAGTGGCGGGTGTTCCGCTCCGTGGCGCCCAAGCTGGCGAAGGAGGAGAACGCGCCGAAGCCGGTGCGCGTGGCGAAGGCGCCCGATGCGAAGGAGGAGCCCAACGCCCTGGCGATTGAGTGCGGGCTGCCCATCATCGGCCTGGCGAAGCAGGCGAAGAAGGGCGCGGTGCTGCTCTTGGGGGAGATGCATGGCACGCAGGAGGTGCCGCGCTTCCTCGCGCAGACGGTGTGTCAGGCCACGGTGGCGGGTCTGCCGGTGACGGTGGGACTGGAGCTGCCGCTGGAAAGCCAGACGCGCGTGGACGCCTTCATCGACAGTGCGGGCGCGGAGGAGGACTGGCTGAAGCTGATGGACGCGCCCTTCTGGCGCAGCCCGTATCCGGATGGGCGCAGCAGCGAGGCGATGGCGAACATGCTGGAGCAGTTGCGCCAGCTCCGCTCGCTCGGGCTGGACGTGGAGGTCTTCGTCTTCGACCACCCGAAGTCGCAGGGCCAGCAGCGAGAGAACGCGATGGCCTCCATCGTGAAGCACCAGGTGGAGTCGGCGAAGGACCGCTTCTACGTGGTGCTCTCGGGCAATGTCCACGCGCGCACGAAGCAGGGGCTGCCTTGGGACTCGAAATACAAGCCCATGGGGCTGCTGCTGAAGGACTCGCTGGACGAGGTCTCCGCGCTGGACATGGCCTACAGCAGCGGCTCGGCCTGGATTTGCGCGGTGGACAGCCAGGGGGCGAAGGACCGGCTGGCCTGCGGCGTCCGCGCGGCGAAGGGCCGGGACAACGGCGACCGCTTCTTCATGCACCGGTGGGCCAGCTCCAACGCCGAGGGCTACGACGGCGTCTTCTACGTGGGGCCGGTGAACGCGTCCGCACCCGCGGTGCACAGGGGCCTGGGCCGGCCGGGTGCCAACGACAACTCGGAGCACCCGCTGCGGGACGAAGGCTCGTCGTACGCCGCTGTCCACTGAGGGTGCCACCGGAGACTGCGTGGGGGGTGTGCTCGCCGGGGCGATATGCCGCGAGTACGCTCTCGTTACCTCTTGCATCAGGCGTTGGAGGGAGAACGAACGATGCGCCTCGCGGCATACGTGGCTGTGGCACTGGCATGGATGACGGTGGGTTGTGCGGCCCACCGAAGCGACCTGGAGATTCCGGACCGCGAAGCCATCTACGACCGGCCGCTGGAAGAGATGTGGCCGGAAGTGCGCACCTTCTTCACGGAGAACAACCTGCCCTTCCGCGAGGACAAGGGCAGCATGGTGCTCCAGACGGAATGGCGGCAGGAGTTCGGCGGCTCGAAGATTGCCGGCTACTGGCACCGGTACATGGTGCTGGGCAAGCGCGAGTCGCCCACGCAGAGCAAGCTGTGGATCATCCGCATCACGAAGAGCTCCAACAAGGCGCTCTCCCAGCCCGGCAAGGAAATCGACTGGGGGGTGAACCGGAACATGTTCGACGGCAACGACGACGGCCTGGCCGGGGTCACCGTGGAGGACTGGGAGGACCGGCTGGATGCGCCGCAGGGGGAGAACTCCTTCTTCGCCGAGTCGGCGCAGGGCGCGCGAGACCTCCTGATGGAGTGGAAGGTGTTCCGCTCCGTGGCGCCGAAGCTGGCGAAGGAGGACAAGGCCCCCAAGCCGGTGCAGGTGGCCAAGGCGCCGAACGTGAAGGAAGCGCCCAACGCGATGGCCTTCGAGTGTGGGCTGCCCATCATCGGCCTGGCGAAGCAGGCGAAGAAGGGCGCGGTGCTGCTGCTGGGCGAGATGCACGGCACGCAGGAGGTGCCGCGCTTCCTGGCGCAGACGGTGTGCCAGGCCACGGTGGCGGGCATTCCCGTCACCGTGGGGCTGGAGCTGCCGCTGGAGAGCCAGACGCGCGTGGACGCCTTCATCGAAAGCGCGGGCACGGAGGAGGACTGGCTGAAGCTGATGGACGCGCCGTTCTGGCGCAGCCCGTACCCGGACGGGCGCAGCAGCGAGGCGATGGCGAACATGCTGGAGCAGCTGCGTCAGCTCCGCTCGCGAGGGCTGGACGTGGAGGCCTTCGTCTTCGACCATCCGAAGGCCCAGGGCCAGGAGCGTGAGAACGCGATGGCCGCCATCGTGAAGCAGCAGGTGGGCGCCGCGCCGGACCGCTTCTATGTGCTGCTCTCCGGCAACGTCCACGCGCGTACCAAGGCGGGCCTGCCGTGGGACAGGAAGTACCGCCCCATGGGCCTGCTACTGAAGGATGCGCTGGACGAGGTCGCGGCGTTGGACATGGCCTACGACAGCGGCTCGGCGTGGATTTGCGCGGTGGACAGCAAGGGCGTGAAGGACCGGTTGGATTGCGGCATCCGCAACGCCAAGGGCAAGGACAACGGCGACCGCTTCTTCATGCACCAGTGGGCCAGCTCCAACGCCGAGGGCTACGACGGCGTCTTCTACGTGGGCCCGGTGAGCGCCTCCATTCCGGCGGTGCAGCGGGGCCTGGGCCGGCCGGGTGCCAATGACAACTCGGTACACCCGCTGAAGGACGAGGGCGCGTCGTACGCCTCTGTCCACTAGGGGAATCACCGGAGACCGCGCGGGATGGTGTGCTCGCGGGGTCGATATGCCGCGAGTACGCTCTCGTTACCCCCAGAGTCAGGAGCTTGGAGGGAGACGAACGATGCGCCTCGCGGCATACGTGGCTGTGGCACTGGCGTGGATGACGGTGGGTTGTGCGGCCCACCGCAGCGACCTGGAGATTCCAGACCGCGAAGCCATCTACGACCGGCCATTGGAAGAGATGTGGCCGGAGGTGCGTACCTTCTTCACGGACAACAACCTGCCCTTCCGCGAGGACAAGGGCAGCATGGTGCTGGAGACCGACTGGCGGCAGGAGTTCGGCGGCTCGAAGATTTCCGGCTACTGGCACCGGTACATGGTGCTGGGCAAGCGCGAGTCCCCGACGCAGAGCAAGCTGTGGATCATCCGCATCACCAAGAGCGTCAACAAGGCCCTGTCCAAGCCCGGCAAGGAAATCGACTGGGGGGTGAGCCGGGCCGTGGGTGGATCCAGCCCTGATGGGAATCTCAGTCCCGAGGACCTGGAGGCCTACTTCAACGCGCCGCAGGGCGAGAACTCCTTCTTCGCCGAGTCCGGACAGGGGGCACGCGACCTGGTGATGGAGTGGAAGGTGTTCCGCTCCGTCGCGCCGAAGCTGGCGAAGGAGGAGAACGCTCCCAAGCCGGTGCAGGTGGCGAAGGCGCCGAATGCGAAGGCAGCACCCAACGCCATGGCGATTGAGTGCGGGCTGCCCATCATCGGCCTGGCGAAGCAGGCGGGGAAGGGCGCCGTGCTGCTGCTGGGAGAGATGCACGGCACGCAGGAGGTGCCGCGCTTCCTGGCGCAGACCGTGTGTCAGGCGGTGGTGGCGGGCATTCCGGTCACGGTGGGACTGGAGCTGCCGTTGGAGAGCCAGACGCGCATCGACGCGTTCCTGGAGAGCGCCGGTACGGAGGAGGACTGGCTGAAGCTGATGGACGCGCCCTTCTGGCGCAGCCCGTACCCCGACGGCCGCAGCAGCGAGGCGATGGCGAACATGCTGGAGCAGTTGCGCCAGCTTCGCTCCCAGGGGCTGGATGTGGAGGCCTTCGTCTTCGACCACCCGAAGGCCCAGGGCCAGGAGCGTGAGAGTGCGATGACCGCCACGGTGAAGCAGCAGGTGGAGGCCGCACCGGACCGCTTCTACGTGCTGCTCTCCGGCAACATCCACGCGCGTACCAGGACGGGCCTGCCGTGGGACAAGAAGTACCGCCCCATGGGCTACCTGCTGAAGGACTCGCTGGGCAGGGTCTCCGCGCTGGACATGGCGTACGACAGCGGCTCGGCGTGGATTTGCGCGGTGGACAGCAAGGGCGTGAAGGACCGGCTGGACTGCGGCATCCGCAACGCGAAGGGCAAGGACAACGGCGACCGCTTCTTCATGCACCAGTGGGCCGGGACGAGCGACGCGGGCTACGACGGAGTCTTCTACGTGGGCCCGGTGAGCGCCTCCATTCCGGCGGTGCAGCGGGGCCTGGGCCGGCCGGGCGCCAACGACAACTCGGAGCATCCGCTGAAGGACGAGGGCTCCGCGTACGCGGCCTTCCCCTGACGTGGACGCATGAGGCGCTCGCACGGTCGATATGCAGTGCGAGCGCTCCCGTTCCCATCACCGGGCTTGATGAGGGGAACGCGAATGCGCTCGACGCTGTACGCGGTGCTGCTGTTGTCCTGGGGACTGGTGGGCTGCGCGGCCCACCGGAGCGAGCTGGAGCTTCCGGACCGCGAGGCCATCTACGACCGGCCACTGGAAGAGGTCTGGCCGGAGGTGGGGCGGTTCTTCACGGAGAACAAGCTGCCCTTCCGCGAGGACAAGGACAGCCACGTGCTCCAGACGGAGTGGCGTGAGGAGTTCGGCGGCTCGAAGGTGGCGGGTTACTGGCACCGGTACATGGTGCTGGGCAAGCGCGAGACGCCCACGAAGAGCAAGCTGTGGGTGGTCCGCATCACCAAGAGCTCCAACAAGGCGCTGTCCCAGCCCGGCAAGGAATTGGATTGGGGGCTCAACCGCGCGATGGGCTTCAATCGGGGAGGAGAGGACGCACGCCGAGAGGTGGGCTCGGCCGGTGATGGGGCGGGAGCGGGCGCCGACGATACGTTCCTGGGAGCCGAGGACTGGGAAGCCCGGCTGGCCGCGCCACGGGGGGAGAACTCCTTCTTCGCGGAGTCCGGCCAGGGCACGCGCGACCTGGTGATGGAGTGGAAGGTGTTCCGCTCCGTGGCGCCCAAGCTGGCGAAGGAGGAGAACGCTCCCAAGCCGGTGCAGGTGGCGAAGGCGCCGAACGTGAAGGAAGCACCCAACGCGATGGCCTTCGAGTGTGGGCTGCCCATCATTGGCCTGGCGAAGCAGGCGAAGAAGGGCGCGGTGCTGCTCTTGGGGGAGATGCACGGCACGCAGGAGGTGCCGCGCTTCCTGGCGCAGACGGTGTGCCAGTCCGTGGTGGCGGGTCTGCCGGTGACGGTGGGACTGGAGCTGCCGCTGGAGAACCAGACGCGCGTGGACGCCTTCCTCGACAGCGCGGGCACCGAGGACGACTGGCTGAAGCTGATGGATGCTCCGTTCTGGCGCAGCCCCTATCCGGACGGCCGCGGCAGTGAAGCGGTGGCGAACATGCTGGAGCAGTTGCGCCAGCTCCGCTCGCGAGGGCTGGACGTGGAGGCCTTCGTCTTCGACCACCCGAAGGCCCAGGGACAGGCGCGTGAGAACGCGATGGCCGCCACGGTGAAGCAACAGGTGGAGGCCGCACCGGACCGCTTCTACGTGGTGCTCTCGGGCAACATCCACGCGCGCACGAAGCAGGGGCTGCCGTGGGACGGGAAGTACCAGCCCATGGGCTACCTGCTGAAGGATGTGCTGGACGAGGTGGTGTCACTCGACATGGCGTACAACAGCGGCTCCGCGTGGATTTGCGCCGTGGACAACAAGCTGGACTGCGGCATCCGCACGGCGACGGGCAAGGACAACGGCGACCGCTTCTTCATGCACCAGTGGGGCGGGGCGAACTCCGACGGCTACAACGGCGTCTTCTACGTGGGCCCGGTGAACGCGTCGGCTCCGGCCGTGCACCGGGGGATGGGACGTCCGGGCGCGGATGATGGCTCCGGCCATCCGGTGAAGGACGAGGGCTCCATGTTCGCGTCCACGCGCTGACGGGGCGGCTCCGCCGATACTGCGGCCCCGGGGCGGCTGTGGCATACGCTGGCGGCGTGAGCGAAACCATCGTCTACCAGCCGGACCTCCTCTACACCGGAGGCCGGTTCCACGAGGGGCGGGCCCTGTGCGTGAGCGCGGAGGGCGTCGTCCTGCAAGAAGGCCCCGCGCCCTCCGGCGCGCGCACCGTGCGGCTTCCGGGGCGCGCGCTGCTGCCGGGGCTCGTCAACGGCCACTCGCACGCCTTCCAGCGGCTCATCCGCGGCCGCACGGAGTACGTGGCCTCCGGTCGCGAGGCGGACGACTTCTGGAGCTGGCGCGAGGCCATGTACCGCGCCGCCGAGTCGCTGGGCCCGGACGACGTCTACACCGCCTCGAGGCAGGCCTTCGTGGAGATGGCCCTGGCCGGCATCACCACCGTCGGCGAGTTCCACTACCTCCACCACCAGGCGGATGGCACTCCGTACGTGGACCGCAACACGCTGGCCCAGGCCGTCATCCGCGCCGCGAGGGACGTGGGGCTGCGCATCTGCCTCCTGCGCGTGGGCTACGCGCGCGCCGGCTTCAACGTCCCGGCGAACCCGCGCCAGCGGCGCTTCATCGACAAGGACGTGGACGCCTTCCTCGCCTCGGCGGAGTCGCTCGCGCGCGAGACGCGCGATGACGCCGCCGTCAGCGTGGGGCTCGCTCCGCACAGCGTGCGCGCGGTGCCGCGCGAGTGGCTGGCCGCGCTCGGCGGCGGCTCCCAGCGGAGCATGCCCGTGCACATGCACGTGGCGGAGCAGCCGAAGGAAATCGAGGCCTGCCTCGCCGAGCACCGGCGGCGCCCGGTGGAGTTGCTGGCGGACCTGGGCCTGCTCGGCCCGGGCTTCACCGCCGTGCACGGCGTGCACCTGACGGACGAGGAGGTGGCGCTGCTGGGGAGCGCGAAGGCCACGGTCTGCGCGTGCCCCTCCACCGAGCGCAACCTGGGCGACGGCATCGTCCCCGCGGACGCGCTGGTGAAGGCGGGGGCGCGCATCAGTCTCGGTTCGGACAGCCAGGCGACGGTGGACCTGCTGGACGAGGCGCGCCAGTTGGAAGGCCACCTGCGGCTGGCGCGGCTGCGGCGCGCGGTGCTGGACCCGGGCCGGGGCGCCATGGACGGGCTGGCCGCGCGGCTGCTCGACATGGCCACGGTGGAGGGTGCTCGCAGCCTGGGCCTGTCCACCGGTGCCCTGGAGGCCGGGAAGCCCGCCGACTTCTTCACGGTGGACCTGCACCATCCGTCGCTCCTCGGTGCGAGCGTGGAGTCACTGTTGGCCTCCATCGTCTTCGGCGCGGACAAGGCGGCGGTGCGCGAGGTCGCGGTGGCCGGCCGCGTGGTGGTGCGCGATGGCCGACACCCGCTCGCGGAGGAGAGCGGTCGCGCCTTCCATGCGCTGTCCCGCACGCTGTATCCGTAGGCCGCTCCGGTATGGCGCCGGCAGGCGCGGCGTCTTTCGAGCCGTCAGCTCGTGGAAAGAGGGCGGGGGGCTTCCAGGGGCTGGCGCGCGGTGCCGGGCGGTGGCATGACGCGGCTCCTGGAGGTCGTCCCGATGAGTGACACGCTGCCCGCGCTGCGAGCCACCCTGTCCGAGCTGGTGGCCATGGACACCACGTCCGCCCGCCCCAACGCCCCGCTGGTGGACTACGCGCAGGCGAAGCTGGAGGCCGCGGGCTTCTCCGCCGAGCGTCAGCGCTACACCGATGACGCGGGCATGGAGAAGGTGAACCTCGTCGCGGTGAAGGGCGGCAGCGGCCGCGCCGAGCTGGCGCTGGTGGGGCACACCGACTGCGTGCCGTATGACCCGGCGTGGACGGACGCGCTGCGGCTGACGGAGAAGGACGGGAAGCTCTACGCGCGCGGCGCGTGCGACACCAAGGGCTTCATCGCCTGCGCGTTGCACGCGGCCCTGAAGGCCGAGCGCCTGCGCGCCCCGCTGATGGTGGTGCTCACCGCGGACGAGGAGGTGGGCCTCGTGGGCGCGAAGAAGCTGGTGCAGGCGGGCCTCGGCCGCGCGCGCCACGCGATTGTCGGCGAGCCCACGCGGCTCACTCCGGTGCGCGCGAACAAGGGCTACTGCCTCGCGGAGGTGGACGTGCTGGGCAAGGAGGGCCACAGCGCGTATCCGGAGTCGGGCGCGTCGGCCATCTTCCGCGCGGGGCGCTTCCTCCAGCGGCTGGAGCACCTGGCCAATACGGTGCTGCGCGACGAGCGCGACGAGGGCTTCCAGCCGCCCTTCACCACGGTGAACGTCGGCGTCATCCAGGGCGGCAAGGCGAAGAACATCATCCCCGGCGCGTGCCGTTTCATCGTCGAGTGGCGCCCCATCCCCGGCCAGCCGCCGGAGCGCGTGCCGCAGTTGCTGGAGCGCATCCGCCAGGAGTTGGTGAAGGACGAGCCGGCCTTCGAGGCGCACATCCGCGTGGTGCGCACGGACCGGGGCGTGAATACGAGCGCGGACGCGGAGGTGGTGCGCTTCCTGGCCGAGGCCAGCGGCAATGCGCCCACCACGGTGTCCTTCGGCACGGAGGCCCCGCAGATGACGGAGCTGGGCGCCGAGGCCGTGGTGTTCGGCCCCGGCGACATCAAGGTGGCGCACCAGACGGGTGAGTACGTCCCCATGGAGGACCTGGTGCGCTGCGAGGCCGCGCTGTCCCGCGCCGTCGCGCACTTCTGCGGCGCGCGCTGAGTCAGGGCTCCTGGCCGGGCCTGTCGTCGAAGAGCTGCACCCAGCGCCCGTCGAAGCCGCCGTTCGCCGGCAGGTACCACGGTCCGGCCAGCCAGAAGCCGGCCTCCACGCCGTCCGTCGAGTCGACAGTGCCGGCGTGGACGAAGTAGTCGTGCTGCCACCAGAAGGAGTTGGGTGACGTGCTGTAGCCGCTGGCGCTCGCGCGCGTCTGGCCTCGCGAGTCCACCACGGTGCTGGCATAGGAGTTGTCCTTGAAGGCGCCGGAGCCGCCGCCGCCCGTGTCCGAGGCGTTGGCGTTCAGCTCGTAGGTGCCGAAGAACCAGCTCTTCGCGGGGTAGCCCTCGCGGTCGTCCTCGTTCTCGATGTCGCGCGTCTTCGTGAAGAAGCGATTCATCCCGCTGCTGACTTCCGATACGCCGGACTCGTTGAAGAGGGGGCTCTCCATCCACACGTCCACCACCGGGTTGGTGGTGAGCCAGTGCGTCGCATAGCCGCCGTACTGCCAATGCGTGGGGAGGATGTCCGCGATGTCCTGCAGCTCGTAGGTGACGCGCTTCACGTTGGGCCACGTCACGGTGTCGCCGTTGTCGGCACGGCTCGCGAGCGAGTCCGCCGTCGCGTAGGTAATCCCCCGCGCGTTGAAGGCGGACACGGCGCCGGGCGAGCCCTGCGGCACGAAGGCGTAGTGCAGGTTCTTCCGGCCGTCGTCGTTGTTCACGTCCACCTGCGCCTTCGCGGTGGTGCTGGCCATCTGCGTGGCAATCCACGCGTACGTGTCACCGACGAAGCGCAGCTCCTGCCCGTGGGGAGCCAGCAGCTTGTCGGACCACTCGGCCTGCCAGATGAGCAGGTGCTTGCCCGTGGACGTCTGCATGAAGTTGAGCTCCGCGCTGCCCTGCGTGCGGATGACGTTGCGCTTGTGCTGCGTCACCACGCCGTAGGCGACGGACTCGCCGCTGCCCGGTGCGCCCACCACGTTCTTCACCAGCAATTCCACGCGCTCCCAGTCGTGGAGCTGCCAGTCGCCGGCCGCGTTCTTATCCAGTGCGTGGTACAGGTGATACGTGAGGACGAGGTTCTTGGTGCTCCCGTCCATGAACTCGATGAGCGACGTGTAGAGGGTGGGGCGGATGCGCCACTGGCTGTACGCGCCCGTCCCGGCGCGCGCCGCGTCGACGTACTGGTTGATGTTCTTCCAGTGCAGCTTGTTGTTGGAGAAGTCCCCGTCCTGGTCGAAGTCGAAGTGGGTGAGCCAGTCGTAGCCGTGACGGTTGTCATTGCCGTTGCCGCGCTTGAAGACGATGGGCGCGTAGTGGTTCAGGAACGCCTGCCGCTGCGCGGTGGTCAGCGTCCACGCCTGTGCCTGGGCCGTGGAGAGCGGCCAGCCGACACACACCAGCGTGAGGGCGAGCACTCCGAGGAGACCAAGACTTCCAGATGTTCTGTTCTGTCCTGTATTCGTGGTCATGTGCGGGGCAGACCACGGAGCGAGCGCTCGTGTCAAAGGGGCGCCTGCGTTCGCGACGAGGCGCTGTTAAGAGTGCGGCCACTCTTCCCCAGGCCCCCTGCATGAGCACGACCGCCCGCAACGTCCTCTTCCTGCTGTCCAGCGCCCGCGAGGGTGGCAACGCCGAGCAGCTCGCCCGTCAGGCCGCGCAGGCGCTTCCCTCCGGCACGGTGACGGAGTGGCTGCGGCTGGAAGAGCACCTGCGCCAGCCCTTCCGTGATTTGCGCCACACGCCGGGCGGCTACCCGAAGCCGGGGCCGGAGCTGTACGCGCTCGCCGAGCGCACGCTGGCGGCGGACGAGCTGGTCATCGTGTCACCGGTGTATTGGTACAACCTGTCCTCCACGGCGCAGCACTACCTGGAGCACTGGTCCTGGTGGCTGCGCATGACGGAGCTGCGCTTCCGCGAGCGGATGCGCGGCAAGGTGCTGTCGCTCGTCACCTCGCACTCGTCCGACGAGGACGACTCCGTCGCCCAGCCCGCCGTCCTGAGCCTGCGCATGTCCGCGGACTACATGGCCATGCAGTGGCGCGGGGCGCTCATCGGCCACGCCAACATGCCGGGGCAGGTGCTCACGGACACGCGCGCGCTCGACGCGGCCCGCGACTTCCTGGTGCGGCCGGTGGAGTCGGCGGGCCCGCGGGCGGCGTGAGCCCTTCCCGGATTTGACGCACGCGGACGGCCCCCACTACGGTGCGCGCCCTCCGGCCCGTGAGAGGGAGTGTGGCGCGCCGCCGTCAGGCGCGAGGGCCCTTCATGTCCCCTCGGCAGGCCGGCTCAAAGCACTCCTGAGGGGAGTTCCATGCAGCGTCGTTGGTGGATGTCCGTGGTGATGTCGTTGGTGGCAGTAACCGCGTGGGCCCAGGTGCCCGCGCCCGAGGCGGCCCCTGCCGCCGAAGAGGAAGCCGCGGAGGACGCGGCGCCGCCCCTTCCCGAGCTCCACCCCCGCAAGGGCGAGGTGCTGCTGGGCAACGGGCTGGCGAAGATGAACGTCCCCGACAACTTCGAGTACCTCTCCCCCGAGGACGCGCAGAAGGTCCTCGTCGAGGTGTGGGGCAACCCTCCGGGCACGGAGACGCTGGGCATGCTGGTGCCGGCGGGCATCCCCGTGGACGCCGAGGACGGCTGGGGCGTGGTCATCGAGTACAGCGATGACGGCCACGTCGAGGACGAGGACGCGGCGGGCATCGACTACGCGGACCTGCTGAAGGACATGCAGGAGGGCACCCAAGAGGAGAACGCCGAGCGCACCCAGGCCGGCTATCCCCCGGTGAACCTCGTGGGCTGGGCCGCCTCTCCGCACTATGACCCGTCGACGCACAAGCTGTACTGGGCGAAGGAGCTGGCCTTCGGCGACGTGGACGCGAAGGACCACACGCTCAACTACAACATCCGCATGCTGGGCAAGGAGGGCGTGCTGGTGCTCAACGCCGTCTCCTCCATGAGCGCGCTGCCGCAGGTGGAGAAGGACATGAAGCAGGTGCTGGCCTTCACCGACTTCCAGCCCGGCCACCGCTACGCGGACTTCAACCCGGCCACCGGCCGCGTCGCCGCCTACGGCATCGCGGGCCTCGTGGCCGGCAAGGCCGCCGCCAAGGTCGGTCTCTTCAAGGGGCTGCTCGCCGTGCTCGTGGCCGGCAAGAAGGCCATCTTCGCGGGCATCGCGGTGCTCGTCGCCGCGCTGGGCAAGCTCTTCAAGCGCGGCGGCAACAGCGACGGCACGCCGTAACGCGTAGAGCCGCGCGTCCGGCACACTGAGGCCCGGGGCCATTCGGTCCCGGGCCTCTTTGCTTTTCTACGCCTGCGGCAGGGCGCAGTGGCTCAAATCGCGCAGCACCTTCTTGGCCTCGGCGATGAGGTCATGTCCGCTGGCGCCCTGGGGCACGCGGACGATGAGCTTCATGTCCGGGGTGAGCCGGTAGACGCCCTTCGAGCGCTGGACGAGGCCAGCCACCTTCGCGCCGTCCAGCAGCGCGTCCGCGCCCAGCGTCACCACCAGCCGGCCGGTGCCCACCTCCAGCGCGCGCAGCCGCAGGTCTCGCATGTCGATTTTGAGCAGCGTCAGCTCGGACAGCGAGTCCACCTCGTCCGGTGCCTCGCCGTAGCGGTCCACCAACTCGGCGCGCAAATCCGTGACTTCGTCCGGGTGGCTGGCCTGGCTGAAGCGCTTGTAGAAGAGCAGCCGCTGGTGCACGTCGCTGACGTAGTCGTCCGGGATGAGCGCCGGCATGGGCAGCGTCACGTCCGGCTCCACCTGCACGCGCGGCGGCTGGCCCTGCATCTCCGCCACCGCTTCTTCCAGAAGCTGCGCGTACATGTCGAAGCCAATCTCCGCAATCGCCCCCGATTGCTTGTCGCCCAGCAGGTTGCCCGCGCCGCGAATCTCCAAATCGTGCGAGGCGATGGAGAAGCCAGCGCCCAGCTCGGTGAAGTTCTGGAGGACTTCCAGGCGCCGCTGCGCGTCCTTCGTCACCGCGCGCCGCGAGGGCACCAGCAGGTACGCGTACGCGCGCTCCTTGCTGCGGCCCACGCGCCCGCGGAGCTGGTAGAGCTGCGCGAGGCCGAACTGGTCCGCGCGGTTCACAATCATCGTGTTGGCGCTGGAGATGTCGATGCCGCTCTCGATGATGGAGGTGCACAGGAGCACGTGGTGCTTGCGCTCGGTGAAGGCCAGCATGACCTTCTCCAATTGCCCCTCGCCCATCTGCCCGTGCGCCACGCCGATGCTCAGGTGCGGCACCAGCGTCTTGAGCTGCTGCTCCATGGAGGGCAGGGACTCCACGCGGTTGTGCACGAAGAACACCTGGCCGCCGCGCCCCACCTCGCGCTCGATGGCCTCCTTGACGACGGCCTCGTCGTACTTCATGACGAAGGTGCGGATGGCGCGGCGGTCCTCCGGCGGCGTGGCGATGATGCTCATGTCGCGCACGCCGGACATGCTCATGTGCAGCGTGCGGGGAATGGGCGTCGCCGTCAGCGTGAGCACGTCAATCTGGGAGCGCCACTTCTTCAGCGCCTCCTTCTGCTTCACGCCGAAGCGCTGCTCCTCGTCGACAATCATCAGGCCCAGTTCCTTGAAGGCCACGTCACCGCCGAGCAGCTTGTGCGTGCCGATGAGGATGTCGACCTTGCCGTCCTTGGCGCGCTTGAGGATTTCGCGCACCTCCGGCGCCTTCTTCATGCCGGAGATGACCTCCACCGTGACGGGGTAGTCCTTGAAGCGCTTCTTGAAGGAGAGGAAGTGCTGCTGCGCGAGCACGGTGGTGGGCACCAGCACCGCCACCTGCTTGCGGTCCAGCGCGGCCTTGAAGGCGGCGCGCATGGCCACCTCCGTCTTGCCGTAGCCCACGTCGCCGCAGACGAGCCGGTCCATGGGCTGCGCCTTCTGCATGTCCGCCAGCACGTCCTCAATCGCCTTGGCCTGGTCCGGCGTCTCCTCGAACTCGAAGTCCGCCTCGAACTGGGCGAAGTACCGGTCCGGCGCACTGAAGGCATGGCCCGGGTGCGCCTTGCGCGCGGCGGCAATCTGCAGCAGCTCCGCCGCCATCTTGAGGAGCTGCTCCTTGACGCGCTTCTTCGTCTTCTCCCAGCTCGTGGTGCCCAGCTTGTCGAGCTGCACCTTTTCCGGGTCACCGCCGGAGAACTTCTGGATGAGCCGCATGCGGCCCACCGGCAGGTAGATTTTGTCGCGCCCCGCGTACTCGAGGACGAGGAAGTCCCCGGGCACGCCATTCACCTCCATCTTCGTCAGACCCGCGTAGCGGCCGATGCCGAAGTCGGTGTGGACGATGAGGTCGCCTTCCTTCAAGTCTCCAAAGCCGGAGGCGAACGCGTCCAGCTTCTTGCTGCGCTTGGGACGCCTGCGCGCGCGGACGCCGAAGATTTCCTCGTCCGCCAGCACGGCCAGCCCGCCCGCGCCGTCCACGAAGCCCTGGCTCACCTCGCCCGTGAAGAGGTGCACCCAGACGGACGGCTCGTACAGCTTCGACGCGTCCGCCAGGGCCTCGGTGTGCACCTTCACCATGACGTTGCGGTCCAGCAAGAGCCGCTTGAGCCGGTCCGCCTGGCTCAGCGTGCCGCACGCCACCGCGCACGCCACGCGCATGTCGCGCCAGCGCTGGAGCCGCTCCACCAACGGGCTGAGCGCGCCCTCCTCGCCGTGGTGCGCCAGAATCGCCTCGCGCAAATCCTGGGTACCGCCGAAGTTGAAGAGGACGGGCGGCTTGTCGGACTGCGCCAGCGACAGGCCGCCACCCTCCACCACGCGGAAGGCGCCCAGCCGCTCATTCACCGCGTCGCGCGTGAGGAAGTGCTCGGCGGGGGGGCACACCAGGTCCTGCCGCTCCTGGGCCGCCGTGAAGGAGCGCTCCAGCTCCGACCACAATTCGTCCACCGCGCGGTCCACGCCCAGCGGGTCGTCCACGTAGAAGACGGGGGACTCCTTGCTCCACGTGCGCAGGAAGTCGAACACCGTGGACAGGCCGCCCTCGAAGAGGCCAGGCAGGAGCCCCTCCAGGCCGAAGCCGGGCAGGCCCTCGCGCAGCGCCTCCAGCCGCTCGCGCAACTGGATGGTGGGCAGGTTGATGCGGTCCGCCACCGCGCGGGCGGCGGCCTCGGCGCGCGGGCGCGTCTCCTCGGTGAGGATGACCTCGCGCGCGGGCACCAGCGACACTTCCTTCAGCGAGTCCACCGTGCGCTGCGACTGCGGGTCGAAGGCGCGGATGGACTCAATCGTGTCGCCGAAGAACTCCAGGCGCACCGGCTTGTCGTAGAGCGGGCTGAAGACGTCCAGCAGGCCGCCGCGCACGGAGAACGTGCCCACGTCCTCCACCAGCGGGCTGTTCTGGTAGCCCATGCGCGCCAGCTTCAGCGCCAGGGTGTCGCGGTCGAAGTCCTGCCCCACCGCCACGCGCTCCGCCAGCGACGTCATCACTGCCAGCGGCATCACGCGGCGGTACAGCGCGCGCGCGGACAGCACCAGCGCGGGGAAGCGCGTGCCCTGGCCCAGGTGGAAGAGCGCGCCCAGCCGCTCGGTGACGGTGCGCGTGTCGGGGGACAGTTCGTCGAAGGGCAGCAGCTCGTCCGCGGGCAGCCGCAGCACGCGCGGCTCCAGCAGGGTGCCGGTGCCTCCCAGGAAGAAGGCCAGGTCGGCGGCCAGGGCGTCGGCCGACTCCTCGTCCACCGCCACGCAGACGAGCGGCGCCTTCGCGGCCCGGTGCAGCCGCGCGAGCACGTGGCCGCGCGCGGCGCCCTTCATTCCCTGCGTCCGCACGCGGCGGCCGGGTTGGAGCGAGTCGAGGAGTGGGGCGAGCGGGTCTGCCGCCGGAGGCACACGCGCCGCCTCGGCATCGAACGTCTGGGAGAAGGGAGGAGTGTCCATGAGTGGACCCTGAGGGCCCCCGGGTAATTAGGGGCCTGCCTGGGCCAAAGCAATGACAGAGCGCGTCGCCTGTCGTGTCACCGGGGACTACACCGGCCGGCAGGTTCGGTCCGGCACGCTTCGGCCACCCCTGGGGCCGGTTGGCCGCCCCTCCACCGGTGGGGCTAGGCTGCCTCTCCAACGGGCATCGATGGGGGGTGCCGCTCCAACCATGCAATCTGTCCGTGGGAGCAACAAGCGCCCGGGTAGCGGGTCTCCAATCCCGCCGTCCGAGGCTGTCGTCGTGCTGCGCAGCGTCCGCTCCGCGGTGGGGGGCATCCTCGACTTCGAGTGCGTCTCCGCCAACATGTACGCGGAGCGGTGGCTCGGCCGTGAAGACCACCCGCTGGTGCGCCAGCGGCTCTCGGACGAGGCTCCGTGGGTGACCGAGTGCGGCCTGTTCGCCGTGTGCGTCCGCGTGGCCGTGCGCCGCGAGCCCGAGGCGACGCGGCTGTCGCGCAAGTCCCCCGTGGGCATGGTGTGGCTCCAGGCGCGCGTGTCCCCGTGGGAGGACGGTGTCGTCCTCTTCCTGGAGGACCTCACCGAGCGCATGGCCGCGGAGGAGGCGCTGCGCAGGGACCACGATTTGCTCCACGCCGTCATCGAGAGCGCCACCGACGCCGTCTACGTGAAGGACCTGGACGGCCGCTACGTGCTCATCAACCCCGCCACCGCGCGCGCCTTCAACCGCAATCCGAAGGACATCCTCGGGCGCACGGACGCGGAGCTGTTGGGGCCGGACGCCGCGCTGGCCACGCTGGCTCATGACCGCGCGGTGGCCGAGTCCGGAGAGACGGCCACCTACGAGGACCCCGAGGGCGGTCCCGGCACGGACTGCGTCTGGCAGACGACGAAGGGCGTGCTGCGCCGGAGCGACGGCACCACCTACGGCCTCTTCGGCATCAGCCGCGACGTCACCGCGCGGCGCCGCCTGGAGCTGGAGCGCGAGGAGGAGGCCCGCTTCCAGGAGCGCTTCATCGGCGTGCTGGGCCACGATTTGGGCAACCCGCTGGCCGCGGTGCGCCTGTCTGCCGCGGCCCTGCTCGCGCGAGACACGCTGACGCCGGACGTGCGCCGCGTGGTGGAGCGCATCGACGGGAGCGCCGGGCGCATGGCGCGGCTGGTGCGGCAGCTGCTGGACTTCACCCGGGCGCGCATGGCCGGCGGCATCCCCCTGCGCCCGCGCGAGGTGTCCCTGGAGGAGGTGTGCCGCCGCATCATCGCCGAGCTGGAGCCCGTCCACCCGCAGCGCGGCATCCAGCTGGAGGTGCAGGGCGACTCGAGTGGCGTCTGGGACGAGGAGCGGCTGGGGCAGGTGCTGTCCAACCTGGTGGGCAATGCCCTGCAGCACAGCCCGGAGGGCACGCAGGTGCGGGTGCGTCTGGACGCCCCGGACGGGCACTTCCAGCGGCTGGAGGTGCACAACGGCGGGTCGCCCATCCCGGACTCGCTACGCCCGCGCCTCTTCGCGCCCTTCCACCGCGCGCCGCACGAGCCGGGGCAGCCGAAGCCCCAGCACCACGGGCTGGGCCTGGGCCTCTACATCGTTTCGCAAATCGTCACCGCCCACGGCGGCTGGGTGGACGTGGCTTCGTCGGTGGACACCGGCACCTGCTTCTCGGTGACGCTGCCCCGCGTGGCCCGGCCTCCTCCAGGAGCCCGTTAGCGGGAGCCGAACCTCAGGCCCGCGCTGACGCGGAGCACGTCTTCCAGCCCGCCCGGGTCCACCATTTCCAGGGCGGCGCGCTGGGCCAGGTCGGAGTAGCGGGCGCGGTACTCCTCCTCGTCCTCCTCGTCGTCGTCCTTGCCGCCCTTCTTGTCGTCACCGCCGCCCTTGCCGCCCCCTCCACCCCCGCCGCCGCCCTTGCCGTCCTTGTGCAGCACGGACAGCGGCTCCGGCCGGGACAGGCCCTGCTCGATGCGCACGGAGGACAGTGCGTCCGCGCGCAGCGAGGCAAACAGGCTGGCCATGGATGCGCAGAACACGAGGGCGACGGTGAGGTTCTTCATGGGCGGCTCCAATTCTCACCCCTCATGACGCGCGGCCGCGGCCGGAAATTCAAGCCGGCTACTTCGCCTTCATTGTGCGGATGTGTCGCACCAGGCCGTCAATCTGCTCGGCGGTGAGCTTGTCCTTGTAGGCCTTCATCTTCTTGTTCTTGGACGAGCCCTCGGTGATGACCTCGCGGAGCTCCTCGTCCGACTCGGCCTTCTGCCAGGCAGGCGAGGTGAAGTCGTCGATGGACTCCTTCTGGCCCATCTTCGTCTGCGCCTTGCCGTCCTCGCCGTGGCAGGACTTGCACCTGGCCTTCCAGACGTCGGCGCTGTCCTCCGCGTAGGCACTCGTGGCCAGGCTGAGGGCCATCACCAGGGCGAACCGCTTCATCATCGTTGCTGTCTCCTCGAGAACGGAGGGGGTGGCGGCACGGGGACGGGGAAGGCTGGCCCGGAATTCAGGGGCACCCGTCCTGGCCCGCGTGGTTGTAGCACTCCACCACCTTCAGGGAGCGCGTCAGCGCGTTCACGACGAAGACCTGGTCCACCTTGTAGCCGCTGCCCGTGTCGGAGCGGAGCTTGAGCGAGCCCGCCGTGGGGGCCGGGTTGGCAGTGCTGCACGTCGTCGTGCCCTGCTTGGCCACCACCGCGCCGGATTCACCGCCCAGGAAGCACAGGCCCGCCAGGCTGCTGGCGTCCATGTTGGAGGGCACAGGCACCGTGGGCCCCGTCACGGCGCAGGTGCAGCCGCCCGCGCCGCAGGCGTTCGTCAGGCAGGCGTTGAGGGGGCACTGCGCGCCCCAGGTGTCCCCGGCGGCGCAGTCCAATTGCTCCCAGCGCAGCGCCGGGCCCCGCCGCCCGCTCTCGTCGCTCGCGGTGACGATGGACAGCCGCACCGGCTGGCGGGTGCGGCGCGCCTGCTGCCGTGCCTCGAGCGTCTGTTGGTAGATGGCGCGCTGGGCGCCGCTGACGCGCCGGTTGTTGACGACGCCCTGGAGACTGGGGATGGCCAGCGCCAGCAGGACGCCGAGGATGGCCACGGCCGCCATGAGCTCCAGCAGGGTCATGCCACGATGAAAGGCCCGCATGGTCAGCCTCCAGAAAGGGCGAAGTTGCGCGGGGAGATGCGCTGGATGACGTGCCGCCGCTTGTAGCCGTCCACGGGGTTTCCCTCCGAGTCCGTCGTCGAGCCGTTGGCGCCGCGGAGCACCGCGTCCACGTCCGGCTGTTGCGTGCGCGCGGTGATGAGCAGCTCCACCAGCCGGACGCGGCGCATCAGCTCGTCGCGTGCGCTGCCCGGCCCCGTCTCGTTGGCGCCCATGGTGCCCGCGTCTCCCGGTATCTTGGACCAGCACGCGAGGTTGGTGCACGTGTCCACGGCCGGCCGGCCCGCTGCCGGGTCCGGGAAGAAGTCGACGTCGTCGTTGGGGTCGTTCGGGTCATACAGCCCGAGCCGCACCTTGATGCGCTCGATGTCCGTGGCCAGGGCCTGGTAGGTGGCGGGGCCGGCGGACCCGTCCGGGTCCACCTCCAGCACCGGCCGGCCCGTCTTCCAGTTGACCCGGTAGGCGAGCACGTTCAGGGGAATCAGCATGGAGTTGCTGGAGTCGTAGACGCCCGCCGCCTGGGTGGGAGAGGAGCAGTCGCTGCCCGCGGGCAGCGCGGGCAGGCCCGGTGCTCCGGCCGTCCAGGCGATGGTCTTGTTGGCGAGGTCTCGGCCAGCTCCCACCACGCCGACGCAGGCCGTTTGCGCCTCGGCGTTGGCCACCACCGCGAGCGTGTTGGCGGGGATTCCTCCGTCCGCCAGGTTGGTGCCGCACAGGTTGGTTCCATCCCAGACCTTGGCGCCACAGTTGGTGGTGAGCTGCATCGCACGGGACGTGTCCGCGTCCCAGATTTCCACCGCGTCCGAGACGAGGGTGGCGTAGACGCCCGTGGGCGCCGCGAAGGTGGAGTCCCCCGAGAAGGTGGCGTTGGTGGTCACCCATACCGCGTAGCGCTGGTCCACCTGGGCGCCGTTGCCGCCCACGTTGAGCCGGGCCCGGCCGAAGCCCGCGCCCGCCCGCTGCAAGGGGGGGACGAGCAGGTCGCGAGCGGCGCGGCTCGCGTTCTGCGTCTCCATGGTGCGCTCTTCCAGCAGGCCGCGCCGCTGGAGGTAGACGCCCGCGGTGATGGCTCCGGCGAGCACCAGCAGCGACAGGCTGCTGGCAATCATCACCTCGAGGAGGGTGAAGCCCCGGGGGGCGGATGCAAGTGGCTGTCTCATTGGGTCATCCGGGTCTGCAGGGCCACCGCGCGCCGCGTGGGGGCGCCCACGCCGGTCAGCGTCGGGTCCAGCCAGCTCACCACCACGCGCACGTTGATGACCTGGATGAGCTGCTGGCCGTTGACGACGCGGTCCACCGCGGGGCTGCCCCGCGCGACGCCCTCGAAGGCGCCTCCCGGGCCCGGGTCCACGTCCACGGCGACGTCGAACTGCAGCCGCGGCTGGCCGGGGGCCGGGGCCGTCGTCTGGGGCTGGCCGTCCGCGGCCCAGTACCAGGAAGGGCGCGGGAGGCCGTCCAGCGCCTGGATGTTGCCGCACAGGGGGTTGGGCGCCACGCCCGTGCAGCCCATGGCGACGATGCGCTCCAGCTCCCGCTCCGCGATGATGCTCGCCTGCGCCTGGATGAGGTTGCGGCGGTTCTGCCGGGAGGAGGCGAGCACCGTGAGCGACACCGCGAGGATGCCCACCACCAGTACCACCATGGTGGCCATGGCCTCCATCAGCGTCGCCCCCCGGCGCCCGCCCGCCCTCCGTTGCTGCGTTCTGCTCACGGAATCACCTCACGGATGTTGCTGTCGGGGCGGACATCCCAGATGAGCGTCCGCGACGTGTTGCCTCCCGAACTCCCCGTGGGCGGGTCCAGCGTCCCCGTGCCGAGCTCGATGCGCGCGTTGTTGTTGGGCCGGATGAAGACGCGCTTGCCGACGACGACCGGCGGGCTGAACACGTGGTCGTTCAGCACGGTGCCGCTGCCGGGCATTGCCGCGCCGTTGTTCCGATTGAACGCGTAGATGATGCCGCTGGTGTCGTCGCTCACGCTGCAGACATCCGCGCGCGTGCCCACGGCGGTGGCCGTGGTGACGGTCTCCTCCTGCATGACCAGGCCGCCCCAGACGGACTGACCCGAGGCCAGCTTCTGCACCCACAGCTGCTGCACGGTGCAGCTGGGCGTCAGCGGGTTGGCGTCGCGGAAGGCCATGACGTGGTAGCTGCGCGGAGTGGCGGCCAGGTCGTCCGCGTCCACGTCGGAGTCCGGGTTGTTGCCCGTGCCGAAGTAGATGTCGACGGTGGCGTTGGTGCCCGAGCGGTTCGTCCGCAGCGACAGGTTCGAGTAGATGCGCTGGCTGGTCGCGTCGTCCACGATGGCGGTGTTGGCGTACTTGGCCTTCTGCGCGTCCGCGATGACGCACGAGCTGATGGCCTTGCCGTAGTCGCGCGTCGCGTCCACGTCGCGCAGGTTGACCTTGTAGACCTTGCCCGAGGTGGACGGCACGTAGATGACGTCGTAGCTGCCGTCGCCGTCCACGTCCACGGCCGAGGGGCTGCCGCCGATGCCCTGGTTGTGGTCCTTCGCGGGGTCCGTGCCGAGCGTGACGACGCCCGTCAGGCGCTGCTTCATGCCGTTGCCGTGGTTCGCCATGATGGGCTGACCCGTCTTCACGTCGATGAGGTAGAGCGTGCCGGCGGTGTCCGTGCGCGGCGTGAAGTCCGTGGCGAAGGCCGCCACCCACTTCTTGCCGCCGCGCGTGCCGAAGTCCATGCGCAGGAGCAGCGGGTTGTGCCGCGAGCCGCGCGTGTCCGCCTTGACGGGGGCATTCGAGGGGTACGCGTTGCCGATGATTTCGCTGATGCTCGCGCAGTCGGGGTGGCTGGTGGTGCACAGCACGCCGCTGGAGTCCACCGTGTGGAACTTGTCATTGGCGATGTCGAACTCCCACATGGGCCACGGGTAGTTCGTGTTCGTGCTGCTCGGGTTGGTGACGTCGAGCGCGTAGAAGACGCTCATGTTGGGGCCCGCGGCGCTGGTCAGCACCGTCTTGGCGCCGGTGAGCTGCGTGGGGTCGGTGCTGAGCTTCCACGCGGTCGTCGACGCGGGGACGTAGCCCTTCTTGTTGTTGTAGTCGTTGGTGCCGTTGTTGTCCGGGTTGGTGTTCTGGCCCAGGTCCACGGAGGCGAAGGTGGGCGAGGCGTCCATCGTCGCGGCCGCCCGGTCCGCGCGCGGCGTGCGCACGTACGTCTCCACGTAGTTGAGCAGCATCTTCCCGGGCAGGTAGGCGAACAGCTCCGAGCCGGTGCCGTACTGGCGCGCGCCCGTGCAGGCGGCGGGGTTGCCGAGCTCGAAGTGGCCGCTGTACTCCGTCGCCGTGGTGCAGGGGTCGTTCTTCGAGTTCCACTTGCCCACGTCCACCGCGTGCAGGAAGCCCTGGTTCGTGCCGACGAAGGCCACGGCCTTGCGGCCGGCGATGGCGGGCGCGTCCTTGAAGTTCGAGCGGAACTGCGTCTTCTCCGCCTCCGTCACCCCCGTGTTCGACAGCCAGGCGGGCTCGGTGACGACGCCCACCAGGGCCGGGGTGGACAGGTTGATGGAGCCCACGGGCCAGGTGCGCCGGGGCGACAGGTCCGGGTCATTGGGGTGAAGGGAGTCGTACTTCTCCCAGCCGTAGAGCCAGTCACGCAACACGTTGCGGTCCGTGGCATTGCACAAGCCGTCGTTGTCCAGGTCGTACCGGGGCACGTTCGTGCACAGGTTGTCCGCGCCGCTGGTGGGGAAGATGTTGGCGGTGACGTTCTTGATTTCGACGCGGGTGCCACCCACGCGGCTGTAGAGCTTGCGGCTGTTCGGGTCCCCCGTGCTGATGGCGACGCGCTGCACCTCGCCGGCGTCCCAGATGGGCGGGTTGGCGGCGTCGCTGTCGGGCAGCAGGACGGTCTGGTTCGTCGGCTCGTAGAGCTTCTTCAGGTACAGGTGGCCGCGCGGGCTCATGTCCGGCCGGCCGTCCAGGATGCGCTTGGAGGGGGCCAGCGTGGCGCTCTCCACCCAGCTGCGGCCCGGCACCTCGCTCATGCCGTAGAGGGTGGCGTTGGCCACGCGGATGGGGCTCGCGCGGGCGTACTGCCCGGCCTTCTGCGCCTTGTACGAGATGTCGACGTTGGCGATGGTGGGCTGGCAGCCCTCACCGGGGCTCTCCAGGACGGCGCGCCAGCACAGCTGCGTGCCGGTGTAGCCGCGCTCCAGCAGGTTGTCGATGGAGACCGTCACGTTGTTGCGCTGGCCGGGCGGCGCCGTGGGGTTCGTGAAGGGCACGGTGACCCACTGCGGCTCTCCGGGGTTGGGCTCGAAGACGGGTGTGGTGGTGTTGCAGTTGGCCACGCAGACCTTGCAGTCCAGCGCCACCTCGTAGGTGATTTTGGGCCGTGGCTTGTAGATGCTCCCGTCCGGCTGGGTGATGTTGGGCGTGCACGCGCCGCTGTTGCCGTTCGGGTCGTAGAACGGGTGGTCCGTGACGGTGAGCGTGACGGAGGTGATGGTGTAGTCGCGGGCGACGTTCAGGTTGATGTTCGAGACGATGTCGGACTTGTAGACGCCGTTGTTCTGCTTGTTGATGAGGATGACGATGTCGTTGTACGTGCGGTTGCCGCCCGAGTTCTGGTCCTCCCAGCCGAGAATCCAGACGCGCGGGTTGTTGTCGGGCGCGCCCACGATGGTGTGCGCCGCGCGCTGGCCGTACGAGAGGATGTCCTTCTTCTGGCTGTGCTCGAAGAAGACGTGGCCATACTCGGGCGTCAACAGCCGGTCGTACGCGCCGTCATCCAGCCAGCCGGTCTGCAGTTCCTTGTCGTCGAGGACGACGGTGCCTCCCGTCTGGTGGAGGTCCATGTTGAGGAACGTCTTGGAGAAGAAGACGTTGATGTCGCCGTGGGCCCAGAGCTGGCACTGGATGCCGCCGGGCACCGGCCTCGTGATGAAGCAGGAGTCGGTGGCCTGCTCACCGTCCATCCAGCCGTAGATCTGCTCCACGTAGGTGACGAGGAAGAAGACGATTTCCTTGTTGCCCTTGATGCGGCCAATCTTCACGCGCCGGTCGTCCTCGTTGGGCGAGGCGTTGCCGTTCTTGCCCGGGATGAGGTGGCCGGTGTTGTCGAAGGCGCTGGCCTTGTAGTCGGGGATGCCGTCATAGGCGCCCGACTTGTCGAAGATGGGCCCCACCTGCGTGCCGCCGTCGGTGCTCCAGGCCATGCGCGGCTGGAGGCACTCGGAGGTGCCGGAGTTGGGGCACTTGTTCGCGTCGTCGTCGGTGGCGAGGAGGGCGATGTAGCCCAGGCCCTTGTTGCCGTTCTTCGGGTCCTTGGGCTCGAGCAGGTTGGGGATGTGCGGGAAGAGGCCCTGGTCGCTGAACCAGGAGTCCGTCTTGGTGTAACTGGAGGCCGAGTCGTTGTAGATGTTCAGCGTGCGGTTGGTGTTGGGCCAGTTGAGGTCGTACCAGACGAGGGACCGGCCCACCGCGGCGCCACCCGGCCTGGGCTGGGGGTAGCGCGTGTCGCCGTCGGGCCAGCGCCGGGGGCCTCCGGTGGCGGAGTACGTGGTGGGCTCGCTGCAGGCGCCGGTGAGCAGCTCCGGCTCGCGCAGCGTGACGGTGGTGCCGTCGGGCTTCGTATGGACGAAGTTCGGCTTGGCGGGGCACCGGGGGCTCACGCCGATATACGTGCGGGCCGGGTTGAGGTTGTAGAGGTCCTCGTGGAAGTCCGGCACGCCGCTGTTGTCGGCGTCGATGAGGGTGTCATCGTCGGTGGTCTCCGTGCCGTGCGTGTCCACGTAGCCCTTGTCGATGAGGTCCTGGTAGTAGAACCAGCCCAGCGTGTGGGAGGCGCCGTCACCCGCGCGGTCGTCCACGATGAGCGCCTCGAGGTCCTGCTCGAAGGGCAGGATGATGCGCTCGGGGTCCAGGACGACCTGGTTGGTGTTGAGGCGCAGCTTGGGCGGGGCGTCGTTGGTCAGCAGCACCGCGCTGTAGCCACCGGCGTCCGCATTGAAGTCCGGCTGGTGGTCCTCGCCGGTGGTGTCGATGCAGGTGTTGAAGTTGGCGGCGACGCCCCCATCCGTGCCGCCGTCCTGCGCGAGGACGGCGCCGGGCACGGTGAGGACCAGGGCGGTGATTAGGAACTGGCAGAGGCGCATGGCGTGTCCTTCACGGAAGGGCTTCGCGTACTGCTGAAATGGGGAGTGGGCGGCGCTCAGAAGTCGTTGGCTTCGCAGCCCGCTTCGTGGCAGGGGGGACCCTCGCCGCCGCTCGTGTTGGGCGTGATGAGGGTGCGGATGATGGAGCGGTGGGGCTGGCTTCCCGTCGGGCCGGCGACCTCGCCCACGGAGACGAGCCAGACGCGGGAGTTGGCGTCGGTCGTGCGGCTGTCGCCATCGTCGTCGTCGACGAGGAAGACGCGGTAGCGCACGCCGCCGGCGGTAGGGAAGTCGGGGATGCGCACGCCGTCCGGCCCGTTCATCTCCCGGTTGGCCCCCGAGAAGCCATCATCGATGGCCATGCCCAGCGGCGTGGTGGTGAGCGTGTAGGGCGTCCAGGGGATGACCTCGAACCAGGGCACGTTGGCGTCGCTGGGCAGGCCCGCCTCGTTGACGCGGGCGCCGAGCACGGTGCCGTTGAGGAACGGAGTGAAGACGGTGGTCGTCAGCTGCGAGCGCACCCAGTCCCGGCCCTCCGCCATGCCCGCCTGGGCGGCGAAGAAGGCCTCGCGCGCGCGGCGCTCCTGGCCCTGCAGGGCGCTCTCCGTGGAGACGGCGCGCAGGGAGATGAGCGTCGCGGCGGTGATGGCGGCGATGAGCGCGACGGCGATGAGCAGCGCGATGCCGCGCTCCGGCCGCCGGTGCCCCCGCTGCACGCTCCGCCGGCAGGCGGACAGGCTCGCGGGCACGCGCGTGTGGGACGGAAGACGAATCACGGAGGCTCCTTGCCGGACAGGCAGCGGGGAAGAGCAGGTCACTCGCTCAGCAATCCCCGGGCCCACGGCAGGAGCGCGCGAATTTCAATTGTTTCAGCCCTTTGGCACAGCCCCTGGGTGGAGGGTGACACGTGTTGAGCTGACAACCTTTGCAAGGTCCGCAAAAGTTGCGAGGCAGGACGGACAGAGTGCCGGCCGCGCAACGGGTTTCTCAGAAAATGTAAGGCATTGGATTCTCCGTGAGGCACGGAAAAGCCGGTGCTGTGTCAACCGCCGGGACGGGGCCAGAAGGGGACGGCACGGCCGGGCGGGGAGAGCCAGACGGACTGGAGGAAGCGCACCGCGTTGCGATCCGCGTCGTCGTGTTCGGTGGTGAGGGCGTGGAAGGTGACGAGCAGCGCCAGCGTGACGAGGCCCGCGCCGAGCGAGGCGGTGACAGGCCACGCGCGCCCGGGGGCTCTTGCCACCTCGCGGAACACCCACGCGGCCACGGCCATGAGCGCGGCGAGGAGCACGAGGCCCGCGGCGGGCTGGGGCACGCCGAGGAAGGCCAGCACGCCCGAGGGGAAGTAGCCCGAGTCGAGGAGCGGCAGCGCCAGCCCTCCCACGGCGTTGGAGACGTCGTCCGGGATGTAGTTGATGAAGGTGGCCGCGCCGGTGGTGAGGAGGGACGCCGCGCACAGCAGGGCGGCCACGCCGAGCGTCCACGTCCGCCCCGAGGCGCGCAGCCGCTCCAGGAAGAGGCCGGCGGGGAGCAGGAGGAAGGGGACCAGGCCGGTGAGGTGGCGCGGCCCCGTCGTCCAACCCCAGGAGTCGTAGGAGAAGGACGACGTGAAGTACGTGTAGCCCACCATCAGCGCCACGCCCATCCACGCCACCGCGCGCCCCTCGGGCGAGGCTCCGGCGCGGCGTTTGAGCAGCACCAGTCCCGGCAGGGCGAGCAGCAGGAAGGGGGCCAGGGTGAAGAGGCCGCGCAGGGGCGAGAAGAAGGACAGGACGAAGGCGCGCGGGTCCGGGGTGCGGATGCCGAGGAAGCCGCCCAGGTGCCACGGCTGGTAGGCCGCGTCGTTGAGGTACTTGTAGCCCGTCGTCAGCGGGTGGCCGAAGGCGGCCTGGTGGTAGAGGGCCAGCGCCACCACGAAGGGCAGGGCGCCCAGCGTGGCGAGGCCGGCGGCGCGGCCCAGGCGCTTCAGGCGCTCTGGCATGGGGCCGGACTGGAAGAGGACGGTGAGCGCCGCGTACAGCACGAGGCCCGCCACGCCGAGCGCGCCGGTGTACTCGGCGGCCACGGTGGTTCCGGCCCAGGCGCCCGCGACGAGGTAGCCGCGCTCGCGCCAGTCGCCGCGCGCGCAGCGCCACAGCGCGTAGAAGCCGGCGAAGAGGAGCACCGCCGTCGTCTGGTGGCTCATGAAGAGCAGCGAGTAGCTGAAGGCCAGCGAGCCCAGGCCGTACGTCACCGTGAGGACGTCCGCCACGGGCGCTTCCAGGTGCGCGCGCAGGTAGCGGCGCAGGAGCCACAGCATGCCCAGCGTGGGCAGCACGGTGAGGAAGAGGCGCGAGAAGAAGACGAGCGGTACTTCCGGCACGGAGTCGCGGTGGCCGCCGCCCACGGCGCGCAGCGTGGCGTACAGCGGCACGGCGGCGAAGGACAGGAGCGGCGCCTTGCTGGGGTAGTACTTCCCGTCCTTCACGGACAAGTCGCCGACGTAGCCGTAGTCGCGCAGCGCGCCGTTGATGTCGAGCGTGCCATACTCCACCAGCGCGCGCGTCTGCCACAGCCGGCACAGCTCGTTGGGCGAGCGCAGGCCCGGGTGGTACGGGAAGAGCAGCACGTACAGCGCCACCAGCACGGCCCACACGGCGCGCGGCGCTCCGGTCGCCTGCGACACGGGACGCTCGGAAGGAGTGGAGGGCGCCTCCGCCGGTGAGGACGCGTGGGCGGCGTCAGGCCGAGGGGCGGCGCTCATGGACGCGGACTCCTCACGCATCGCCCCCGGTGACGCGGGCCACGGCGAAGAGGCTCATGCCCACGGGGAGCTTCACGCGGGACTCCGCCTGGGCGAGCAGCGGCGCCAGCGTGTCGTATAGCTTGAGCTGCAGCTTGGGCACCGCGCGGCGGCGCAACAGGCGGCTGTTGACGAACCAGCCCGGCAGGCCGGCGAGGTTCATCCACTCCAGCTTCTCCACCGCGAAGCCGTTCTCCTCCAGCACCGCGCGCAGCGTGGCGGGCGTGTAGCGGCGGTGGTGGCCCACCGCCTCGTCGATGGCGCCGAAGAGCTGCGGCAGCGCCGGCACGAGGATGACCACCCGCCCGCCCGGCGACAGAATCTGCCGGAAGCGCCGCACCGCCGAGGCGTCGTCGGGGATGTGCTCCAGCACGTTGGAGAGGACGATGGTGTCCAGGCGCTCGGCCTGGAGGGACTCCCAGTCCGCCAGCGCCACGTCGGACAGGTAGGGCCGCACGTGGGGCTTGCCGCGGAAGAGGTTCTTCAGGCGGTCCACGTAGAAGCGGTCCACCTCCAGCGCGATGAGCAGCTCGAGGCCCGCTTCCAGCTCGCGCGTAATCGTGCCGATGCCGGCGCCAATCTCCAGCACGCGGCGGCCCAGGTGCTCGCGGAAGCGGCGGCCCAGCCACTGGTTGTAGTGGGTGGCGCCGTCCATGCGCTCCAGCGTGGTGTAGCCCTCGTGCTGGTTGTCCGCGTCGTCGCGCACGGTGGCGTAGCGCAGCAGCGTGCGCAGCCGGGAGACATTGGCGGCGCGCGGGCGGCGCGGCACCACCGGCACGGGCGGCAGGTCCACCTCGGTGAGGCGGAAGAGCTGCGCGGCCAGCTTCACCACCAGCTCCGCGTCCACCGCGTCGTCGTCGCTGGTGAGGGTGACGGAGCGCAGCGCGTCCGTGCGGAAGGCGCGCAGGCCGGTGAGCGGGTCCTTCAGCGCCACGTCGGTGACGAAGCGGGTGACGCGTCCCAGGGCGCGGTCCGCGAGCAGCTGCGGCGCCAGGCCCTGCACGGTGCGGCGGCCGAACACGGCGTCCGCGGTGTTCGCGCGGATGGGGCGCACCAGCGTGTCGTACACGTCCGGGGACCAGGCGGTGTCCGGGTCCTGCACCACCGTCACCTCGCCCGTCACCCGCGCCAGCGCGGCGCGGAGGGCCGTCCCCTTGCCTCCCTGCACGGGGAGCACGTGCAGGTGGGGGCCAGGCGTCACCTCGACGGGGCCCTCGCCCGCCAGCACCACCTCCGCATTCCGTGACAGCTCTCGCGCGAAGCGAGCGGCGGTGTCGGCATTGCGGGCGGTGTAGGGCAGGACGAAGGAGAGCGAGGGATTCACGCGGCGCTCAGTAGCACAGGCTGTCAGGACGCGCGCGTTCATGTCCTACCGGGCCCGCGAAGATGAGTGGATGGAGGGCATCCAGGCAGCAGTGGAACGATGGACAACCCGGCGTGGAAACGGCACGCTCGACGGCGCTTGTGACGTGTGGGTGTAGGTCGGGCGGAGGCCCTGACGGGCCGGGCCGCTCCAGTGGGTTTCCAGGAGAGACGAGACGTGGACGGAACCGTGTTCGACCCGGCCGGCGGTGGTGCCGGTGCCCTGACGCCCGCGGGCATGATGCAGCACGTGCGCGCGCTGTGGCGGCGTAAATGGGTCGTGCTCGGCGTGGCGGTGGTGGTGGCGGCGCTGTCTGCCGCGTACACGCTGCGCCAGCCGAAGGTCTACTCCGCCAGCACCTCGCTCATCATCGACGTGACGGCTCCGCGCTTCCTCGACAGCGAGGTGAAGGAGGTCATGGGCGAGGAGCGCAGCAACTACTGGTTCAACAAGGAGTACTACGCCACCCAGAGCCAAATCATCACCTCGCGCGCGGTGGCGAGCCGGGTGGTGGACAAGCTGGGCCTGGGCGCGGACGCGGACTTCCTGGGCCTGGCGGCGGTGAAGGACGAGAAGCTGCGCGTGCAGGCCATGCAGGCCACGGACGCGGTGGCGATTGTGCAGTCGCGCATCCGCGTGGTGCCGGCGAAGGACTCGCGCGTCATCAACATCGCGGTGGATGACCTGGACGCGAAGCGCGCGGCGCTGCTCGCCAACGAAGTGGCCGCCGCGTACATGGCGGAGAACCTGGCCCTCAAGCTGCGGATGACGGAGGACGCGCGCTCGTGGCTGGAGGGACGGCTGGAGGATTTGGAGTCCAAGTCCAAGTCCAGCGAGCTGGCCGTCTACGACTTCAAGAAGGACGCGGACATGCTGTCCACGTCGCTCGAGTCGCGGATGAGCATCGTCAGCGAGCGCATCAACTCGTACAACCTCAAGCTGACCGAGGTGCGCATCCAGATTGCCGCGCAGCAGGCGCGCGTGGAGGCCATCAACAAGCTGCGCAAGGCGTCCCCCGAGGACGAGACGTGGGCCGAGGCGCTCACGGGCATGAACGAGGGCCCCATCCAGGACCTGCGCCGCAACTACACCGAGCTGCGCGTCGCCTGCGCGGAGCTGGGTGAGCGCTACCTGCCCGAGCACCCGAAGCTCCTGGAGTGCAACCGCAAGCTGTCGGTGGTGCGCGAGGACTTCCTCAAGAGCCTCAGCAACATCGTGCGCGCGGCGGAGACGTCGCTCGCCGAGGCGGTGGCGCAGGAGAAGAACCTGGATCGCCTCCTGGACGCGGCCAAGGCGGAGGCCTTCGCGGTGAACAAGAAGGCCATCGAGTTCGACCGGCTCAAGCGCGACTCGGACAACAACCAGCGCCTGTACGAGCTGGTGGCCAAGCGCCTCAAGGACATCGAGCTGTCGGGCCTGCTGCGCACCAGCAACGTGCGCGTGCTGGACCCGGCCCGGCCCATCTTCGCGCCGGTGAAGCCCAACACGCGGCGCAACCTGGCGCTGGGCCTGGTGATGGGGCTCATGGCGGGTCTGGGCATCGCCTTCCTGCTGGAGCTGCTGGAGAACAGCGTGGCCACGCAGGCGGACGTGGAGGAGCGGCTGGGCCTGGCCTTCCTCGGCGTGGTGCCGCGAATCGAAGGCCACAAGGCGCCGCGTGACAGGGACCTGTACGTGCACCGCGAGCCGAAGTCGTCGGTGGCGGAGTGCTGCCGGGCCATCCGGACGAACCTGCTCTTCATGTCACCGGACAAGCCCTTCAAGACGCTGGTGGTGACGTCCAGCGGGCCGCAGGAGGGCAAGTCCACCACGTGCATCAACCTGGGCGTGGCCATGGCGCAGAGTGGCAACCGGGTGCTGCTGCTGGACACGGACATGCGCCGCCCGCGGCTGCACCGCGCCTTCGGGGTGCCCAACGAGCTGGGCATCTCCTCGCTGGTGGTGGGCGAGGGCAAGCTGGAGCAGGCCATCAAGAGCACCGAGGTGCCCGGCCTCTTCGTGCTGCCGTGCGGCCCGCTGCCGCCCAACCCGGCGGAGCTGTTGCACACGCAGGCCTTCGCGGAGCTGCTCAAGTCGGTGGCGGAGCGCTTCGACCGCGTCATCCTCGACAGCCCGCCCATCAACGCGGTGGCGGATTCCGCCGTCCTGGCCACACAGACGGACGGCGTGGTGCTGGTGCTGAAGGCGGGCAAGACGAATCGCGAGTCGGCGAAGCGCGCGCTGCGCTCGCTGGCGGACGTGCAGGCGCGCATGTACGGCGCCGTCCTCAACGACGTGGACCTGCGGGCGCCGCGCTATGGGGACTCGTACCTGGCCTACCAGGGCTACGGGCAGTACGCGGACGACTCCAAGGACGGGGTGGCGCAGTCGTGAGCGGGTCGTCAGCGGGTGCGGGCCTCCGGGTGTTGCACCTGGGCAAGTTCTATCCGCCGGCCTCCGGAGGCATGGAGGCCCACGTGCAGACACTGGCGCGGGCCCAGGCGGAAGCCGGCGCGCAGGTGGAGGTGCTGTGCGCCAACCACTCGGCGGACGGCGCGGGCACCAGCCACGAGTTCCACGGACGCAGCCCCACGCGCGAGGACTGGGATGGGCCGGTGCGCGTGGTGCGCCTGGGGCGCGCGGCCTCGGTGGCGCGCATGGACGTGATGCCAGATTTGCCGCGCGTGCTGCGGCGCGCGCTGGCGCGGGGCGTGGACGTGCTGCACCTGCACACGCCCAATCCCAGCATGCTGCTGGCGCTGGACGTGGCGCCCCGGCTGCCGCCGCTCTTCGTCACGCACCACAGCGACGTCATCCGCCAGCGGGTGGCGGGCGCGCTGTTCCGCCCCTTCGAGGCGCTGCTGTACGCGCGCGCCCGGCGCGTGCTGGCCACGAGCGAGGCGTACGTGCCGGGCTCGCCGCTGCTGCGCGCGTTCCGGAACAAGGTGCGCGCGCTGCCGCTGGGCATCGACCTGACGCCGTACCTGCGCCCGTCCGCCGAGGCGCTCGCGGCGGAGTCGCGCTGGCGCGCGGAGGCCGCGGGCTCGCCGCTGTGGCTGATGGTGGGGCGGCTCGTCTACTACAAGGGCCTCTTCACCGCGCTGGAGGCGCTGGCGCGGGTGCCGGGCCGGCTGGTGGTGGTGGGGCAGGGGCCGCTGCACGCGGAGGCGCGCGAGCGGGCGCGGGCGCTGGGCGTGGAGGACCGCGTGACGTGGGCGGGCTACCTGCCGCCGGACGCGCTGGCCGGGGCGTACCGCGCGGCCACCGCGCTGTGGTTCCCGAGCAACGCGCGCAGCGAGGCGTATGGCCTGTCGCAGGTGGAGGCCATGGCGAGCGCGCTGCCGGTGCTCAACACCGCGATTCCGCACTCGGGCGTGCCGTGGGTGAGCCGCCACGAGGAGACGGGGCTGACTGTGCCGGTGGGCGACGCGGCGGCGCTGGCGATGGCCGCGCGGCGGCTGGTGGAGGAGCCGGGCCTGGCGAAGCGACTGGGACACACCGCGCGAGAGCGGGCGGTGGCCGAGTTCCGGCATGACATCATGGCCACGCGCAGCCTCACGCTGTACGCGGAGGCGCTCGGGCGGCCCGTGCCGGTGGTGGAGGAGGCGCAGGTGCACGCCACGCCCCAGGCCGCGGCGGGGAGGGCGTGAGACACCCCATGCGCGTGCTGCACGTCTACAGCGGCAATCTCTATGGCGGCGTGGAGACCTTCCTCCACACGGTGGCGCGCGAGCAGGCGCGCCACCCCGAGCTGACGCACGCCTTTGCTCTCTGCTTCGAGGGCCGGCTGGCCAACGAGCTGCGCGAGGCGGGCGCGGAGCTGCACCTGTTGGGCGAGGCGCGGGTGGGCCGTCCGTGGACGGTGTACCGCGCGCGGGCGGCGCTGCGGGAGTTGCTGAAGCGCGAGCGCTACGACGCCGTGCTTTGCCATGCCATCTGGCCGCAGGCGCTGTTCGGCCCGGTGGTGCGCGCGTCCGGCGTGCCGCTCGTCTTCTACCAGCACGACGCGCTGAACGGCCGGCACTGGCTGGAGCGCTGGGCGCGCGTCACACCGCCCGACCTGGTCATCGCCAACAGCCGCTTCTCCGCGGGGACGCTGGCGGCCGTCTATCCCCATGCGCGCTCGCGGCTGGCCTACTGCCCGGTGCGCGCGCCTGCGCCGGCGGCCGCGGAGGACAGGGCGCGCCTGCGCGCGGAGCTGGGCGCGGGCGACAAGGACGTCATCATCATCCAGACCAGCCGCATGCAGGAGTGGAAGGGACAGCGGCTCTTGCTGGAGGCCCTGGGGCGGCTGCGTCAGGTGCCGAACTGGCAGGCCTGGGTGGCTGGTGGCGCGCAGCGGCCCGACGAGGAGGAATACCTCGCGGGGCTGAAGGCCCAGGCGGAAGGGCTGGGGCTGACGGGGCGCGTGCACTTCCTCGGGCAACGCTCGGACGTGCCGAGGCTGCTGCGGGCCGCGGACATCCACTGTCAGCCCAACGTCTCCGCGGAGCCGTTCGGCATCGCCTTCATCGAGGCCCTGCACGCGGGGCTGCCCGTCGTCACCACTGCGATGGGTGGACCGCTGGAAATCGTGGACGTCACCTGCGGCGTGCTGGTGCCGCCCCGGCCGGCGCCGCTGGCGGTGGAGCTGCGCAAGCTCATCGAGAATCCGGAGGCGCGTCAGCGGCTGGGCGCGGCGGGGCCCGCTCGCGCGGCGAAGCTGTGTGACCCGGCCCTCTACCTGCGCCACCTGGACGAGGCCCTGCGCGACATCGTCCCCGAGGAGAGGCTTCGCGCGTCATGACGAGCCCGCGTCCGACAACCCCTCCCGGGGTGGCGAGGCCGCAGCTCCAGGGGCCCGGAGTGCTGCGGCGCCACTACGTGCGCCGCGCACCGGGTGCTCCGCTGGAGTCGCTTCCGCCAGGAGCTCGGGTGCAGCCCGAGGCTTCGGAAGCGCGAGGCACCGGGGCTCTGGAGGCGCAGGCCGCCGCGGCTCCGGCGCCTGCTCGCAAGGGGCTGCTCGCGTCGGGGCGGCTGGTGCCGTACTTCATCTGCCTGCTCTTTGCCTGCCAGCTCGCGCTGCTGGTGCCCGCGATTGCGCCGCTGCGCATGGTGGTGCGCATCACCGCCTTCGGCGTCAGCCTGGCGCTGCTGGCGCTCGTGCGCGGGAGCGCGCTGAAGCACCCGGCGCGGCCGTTCATCCTGGGCGCCATGGGCATCACCGCGCTCAACTTCTTCAACCCCGGCACGTCGAGCGCGCTGGGCGGACTGGCGCAGCTCGGCATCGAGCTGTCGGTCGTGGCTCCGCTCGTGTGGGTGACGCGGCTGTCCATCGACGCGAAGACGTTCCACCGCACGCTGGCGCTCATCTTCCTCTTCAACGCCGCCAGCGCCACGGTGGGTGTGCTCCAGGTCTACTTCCCCGGCCGCTTCCAGCCCGCCATGTCCGCGGTGGTGGAGGGGCAGGGAGAGAGCTACCTGCGCAGCCTCCAGTTCGAGACGGCCAGCGGCGAAATGGTGCTGCGTCCCATGGGCCTGACGGACATGCCCAGCGGCGCGGCGGCGGGTGGCTTCTACACCGTGCTGCTCGGCAGCGGCTTCCTGCTGTCGTCCCGGCGCAAGCTGGTGCGCGTGCTCAGCGTGGGCGGCATCCTGACGGGGCTGGTCTGTCTCTACCTCTGCCAGGTGCGCGCCATCTTCATCACCCTGGCCGTATGCCTGCTGGCCATGGCGGTAGTGCTCGCGCTGAGCGGCCGAGTGATGCGGTTGCTGACATTGATGGGCGTCATGGGCGCCGCGGGAGTGGGGGCCTTCGGCTGGGCGGTGGCGGTGGGTGGTGACGCGGTGATGAACCGGTGGTCCACCCTCGTGGAGGGACGGCCCGAGGACGTCTACCAGCAGAACCGCGGCCGCTTCCTGGAGGGCACGTTCGAGGAGCTCCTCCCCGAGTACCCGCTGGGCGCGGGCCTGGGCCGCTACGGCATGGCCAACGCGTACTTCGGGGACAACAGCGACCCGGAGCGCCCGCCACTGTGGGCCGAAATCCAGTGGACGGCGTGGGTCTTCGATGGCGGCTTCCTGACCATCCTCCTCTACCCGCTGGGCCTGCTGGCCACGCTGTGGTGGGTGTTCCGCATCGCCCAGCGGAAGGATGACGGGCCGGAAGAGTTCTGGCTGTGGGGCAGCGTCATCTTCGCGTACAACCTGGGCGCGGTGGCGCTGACCTTCAGCTATCCGCTCTTCCTGAGCCAGACAGGCATGGAGTTCTGGCTGCTCAACGCTGCGCTCTTCGGCGCCATGGCCCATGCGAAGACCGTACACGCTCATCGCCGGTGACTTCGTCGCCACCGGGGGAATGGACCGCGCCAACCTGGCGCTCGCGCTCTGGCTGGCGAAGCAGGGCGGACCGGTGCGGCTCGTGGCGCACCGGGTGGCGGAGGAGTTGCTCGGCTACTCCAACGTGCGCTTCGTGCGCGTGCCCAAGCCGGGCAACGCGTACATGCTGGGCGAGCCGCTGCTGGACGCGGTGGGCCGCGCGTGGGCGCTGCGCACGCGCGCCGAGGGCGGACGGGTGCTGGCGAATGGTGGCAACTGTCCGGTGCCCGGGGCGAACTGGGTGCACTACGTACACGGGGCCTATGTCTCCGAGCCGGTGGGCGGTGCGCTGCGCCGGCTCAAGGGGCGGCTGAGCCACCGGATGTACCTGCGCGGCGAGCGCGAGGCGCTGCGGCGAGCGCGCGTCATCATCGCCAACTCGGAGCGCACGCGCGCGGACCTGGCGGCGGCCACGGGCGTGCCGGAGTCGAAGGTGCGCGTCGTGTACTACGGCAGCGAGCCGCAGCGCTTCCGGCCGGTGTCGCCCGAGGAGCGGCGCGCGGCGAGGGCGGCGCTGGGCTGGCCGGAGTCGCGGCGCGTGGCGCTGTTCGTGGGCGCGCTGGGAGACAGGCGCAAGGGATTCGACACGTTGTTCCACGCGTGGGCGCGGCTGTGCGCGCGCGGGGACTGGGGCGTGGACCTCAAGGTGGTGGGCGTGGGCGCGCAGCGCGAGGCGTGGGAGCGCGAGGCCCAGGCGAAGGGACTGGGTGAGCGCATCCAGTTCCTCGGCTTCCGCAAGGACGTGCCCGTGCTGCTGTCCGCGGCGGACCTGCTGGTGGCGCCCACGCGGTACGAGGCGTACGGCCTGGGTGTGCACGAGGCGCTGTGCGCCGGGCTGCCCGCGCTGGTGAGCCGCACGGCGGGCGTGGCGGAGCGCTACCCGGCCGCGCTGCGTGGGTTGTTGCTGGACGACCCGGACGACGTGGACGGACTGGTGCGGCGGCTGGATGCGTGGCGGGAGCACGAAGCGGAGTGGGCGCCTCACGTGGCCGCGCTGTCCGAGTCGCTGCGCTCGCAGACGTGGGATGGCATGGCCGAGGCCATCTGCGACGTGGTGGAGCGCGAGGGCTGAAGCGCCTTCACCGCGCGGCCATCACTTCGTTGAAGAAGTCCAGGTGCGCGCGTGCCACCACGGGCCACGCGAAGCGGGTGACGGCGCGCTCCCTTCCTCGCGCGGACATTTCGCGTCGGCGCTCCGGACTCTCCAGCAGACCCGCGAGCGCCTCGGTCCACGCGGGTGGAGACGCCTCCGGCAGCACGAGCCCTGCATCGCCCACGGTGTGCGGCACCTCACCGGAGTTGCTGCCGAGCACCGGCACGCCGCAGGCGAAGCCCTCCGCGAGCATGCGGCCGAACTGTTCCTTCCACTTCGGAGCCGTCTGACTGGGCGCGCACAACACATCCATCGCGTTGAGCACGCGCGGGACGCCGGTGTGCGGGACGCCGGTGATGACCCGCACCTTGTCTCCATGCCGTGCGCCCCACGCCCTCAGCACGTCTTCCATGGGCCCGCCGCCCGCGAAGAGCGCGCGCCATGGCGTGGTCAGCCGCTCCAGCGCCTCCATCAACAGCGGCAGTCCCTTCTCCTGCACGAAGCGCCCCAGGTAGCCCACCACGGGCGGACCCGAAGTCTCCCAGCCGAGCTCGCGCAGCAGCGTCTCGCCCGAGGCGCGGTCCGGACGGAACAGCTCCGTGTCCACGCCCATGGGGATGTAGCGCGCGGGTCGCTGCGCATAACCGGGCCGTGAGAGGAGGTTGTCCTTCACCGTCTCGCCCCAGGCGACCCAGCCCGAGGCGCGCCGGACGACGAAGCGCTCCGCCTGCGCGAAGGGCGGCGGGTAGCGCTTGGACAGGTTCTGCGCGGTGCAGAAGACGAGCGGCACGCGGCGCGGAGTGAGCAGCGCCACCTCCAGCCCCGCGAGCACGTACGGCTCCTCCCACGAGTGCACCAGGTCCACGCCTCCCGCGAGCCGCGCGCGCAACTCCGGCCCGTACACGAAGCCATGCAGCGAGCGGCTGAAGAGGGCGCGAACACCCTCGATGCGCGCGGGCTCGCCCGGCTCGCGCTGGAGGGTGAGTGGGCTCAGGTCGCCATGGAAGAAGCGAGGGGCCACGGCGGTGACGTCCCATTCGCCACCGCCCACGCGCGCCATCTCGTTGGCGAGGCGCCGGTTCAGAGTGACGACATAGGAGTGCGAGACGGTGACGAGCCTGCGTGTCCGCTTCACGTGGGGAGCCCTCGGAGTGTGCGCGACCGAACCAGAGCCGTCAGGACAGGTCAAGGCATCGCTTGGGTGTGCTCCAGTTGCGGACGGTAGAATCCAAACGTCATACCGACCCATCAGGAGCGGACGGCATGGTCCCACCGAACTGGCTTGCGCGCGTCTGCCTGCCCGCTCTGCTGCTGGCGCTCCTGTCGGGCTGTGCCGCGGGAAGCACGATGACCCTCGTCGAGGGCAGTCTCCAGCCGCACCACTTCCAGTTCGTCACCATCATCACCAAGTCTGAACCCGGACCAGATGGCTGGCGTGAGGCCTGTATCAACGTCGCACTGCGTAGGGCTGCGGGTGCGCCATACATGTGCCGACTGGGAGTCGGGATGCCTTTGCAGAACAAGGACGAGCCCATCTCCAACGAACGGGCCCAGACCCTTGCCGCGAGGTGTGCGAACCTGGCCGCTCAATTCGCATTCGAGTCAGTGACGCCCGAGACCCCTCTGGTACTCGCCTGCCAGCGCTTTCATGACGCTTACGACGCCACGCTGCGCGGCATGGTGGTGGGCTCGCATGTCTCGCTGCAGTGCCACAAGAAGACAAAGCCCGTCTATGTGGGGCCCTGACACCATGGAATTTTCAACCGAGAAGCTGCTGGCCATCGCTCGTAAGTACTGGCGTGCGGACAGGGAGTACGAGGCCAGGCAGATGAATTCCCCCGAATACGACAGGTTTTGTGACTTCTGGGACGAGCGACTGGAGAAGGACCTCGGACGCTGGCGGGCATTTCTGAATGCGCTGAGACAGTTGCTTCCTGATTTCGAAATTGGAAACGCAACCATGGGCCCGGCCGCGAGCGCGTTTCGCGGCGTGGCCTACGCTCGCAATCCACAGAGTTCTTCGCAGTTCCCCTTCGCCCTTGTCGGCTGCCTCAGCGTCCTCGCACCCATCTACACCGTCTACGGCGTGCAGTACGACTTCGTCGGCCGTCAGCGGCACAACCCGCGCTTGAGCTTCGACCCGCTCCCACCCGAGATGCGCGCTCCCGCCGACATCATCTCCCGGAAGCTCGAGGAGACCTTCGACGTGCGGCGGCTCCCGCGCGAGGTGGCGGACACGCCCATCCCCCTCTACGTGCACAACATGGAGCCGCCGCGAACGACGCTCTTCCACGCGCTCTTCGACAGCCAGCCCGACAACCTGCCCTGAATCCGGAGGGCTCAGGCCCCGCGCACGAGCGAGCGGTACACCGCGAGAATCTCACTCGCATACCGCTCACGGGAGAACCGCTCCACCGCCGTGCGCCGCGCCGCCTCGCCCAGTCGCGCTCTCAGCTCCCCGTCCTCCAGCAGCGTTCCCAGCGCCGTCACCAGCGCGCTCACGTCCCCCGGAGGCACGGCCAGCGCGTCCACGCCATTCGTGAGCCCCTCCGCAGCGCCGCTCGCGCGCGAGACGATGGATGCCCGCCCGCACGCCAGCGCCTCGGCAATCGTGAGGCCGAAGGGCTCGCGCCGCGTGCTGGCATGCACGAAGACATCCAGCGCGCGGTACACGGCGGCCGGCTCCGGCTGGAAGGGCACCAGCCCCGCGCGTCCCGTGAGCCCTCGCGACTCGATGAGCCCGCGCAACTCCTCCCCGGAGAACTGCGAGCCGGGCGTGCGGTACAGCGGCGCGCCCACCAGGTAGAAGCGCGCGGGCAGGGCGGGGTGCCGCCGCATCAACTCCGCCGCTGCTTCCAGGAAGACGTCGTGCCCCTTCCAGCGCGCGTACGTGGCCACCAACCCCACGCGCAATGTGCCCTCGGGCGCGGGCGGCAGGCCGGCCAGTGCGTCCAGCCTCGCTCCATCTCCGGCGCCTGGTGAGAAGCGCTCCACGTCCACACCGTTGTGCACGACGTGCACGGGCACCCGGCCCAGCACCTCGCGCGTGTCCTCGCCCACCGCGCCCGAGTTGGCGATGGCCGCGGAGGCCAGCGGTGCCAGCGTCCCCAGCGCCCTTCGCACCAGCGGCCGCTCGCCGAGGAAGTCGTGGATGTGCCACACGCGCTTCAGCGGCAGCCCCACCGTCACCGGGCTGAGCAGGTGCGTCTTGATGCCATTGGAGTGCAGCAGGTCTGGACGCACCGCCGCCACCTCGCGACGCAGCGTCCGGCCATAGCCCGCGAGCAGCAGCGGCGTCGGCGCCAGTTCCCTCGCGAAGCGCAGCGCCTCTCGCGGCCCGCGTCCACGCAGTGCACTGTCTCCCAGCGCGGACAGCCGCTCGGGCAGGGGCAGCGCCCGCGCCTCCACTCCCAGCGCCCGCGCCTCGTCCACCAGCGGCCCCTCCGTGCCCGCCAGCAGATGGAGCGACAGCTCCGCGTCCAACCGCTTCAGGCACGCGAGCAGGTCCAACAGCGCGCGCTCGGCGCCGCCAAGGATGCCCACCGGATTGAGGAAGAGGATGCGCACGGCGGCCCGGACCGAAGCAGACCCCTTCAGGTGGGTCAAGGCATCACACCAGTTCCATCCAAGGCTTCACGAAGCCGCTCGCTCGGCCGACTCCCCCGTGAAACAGCCCCGTGAGACATGTGAAACATGAATTTCGTTTCAGCTCGGAGGAGCGTCTGGCTTCCTTCCGGCGAAATCCGTGCGACTTCGGGCGCGACATGTCGTTGCACTCGCAGGCGTGTGTGCTCGGACAGAGGGGGAAGGGGTCTGGTGAGACCCTTCAGGCCTGGATGGCATGCACGCACGTGGACGGGCGATGATGAGTGAATCGATGAGCCAACACCAAAAGTGTCCCCGCTGCGGGTCTGCCCACCCCGCGGGTGTCACGCGCTGCCCCCGGGATACGTCCGAGCCCGTGGCCCCGATTTCCTACGACTACGAGGACGAAGTCACCGCCCGGCGCATGCCGGACTCCGCTCCCGTCGCCGCGCGCCCGCTCGTCGTGGGCGCTCCCGCTGCCTTCACGGAGAAGGAAGAGGACGGGGCGTGGGAGAAGTCCGTCGCGCGCGACGTGCTGGTGGGCAAGCAGCTCGGCGACTACGTGGTGAAGCGCCGCATCGGCTCGGGCGGCATGGGCATCGTCTACGAGGGCGAGCACCCGGTCATCGGCCGCAAGGTGGCCATCAAGATTCTGCGCCCGGACTTCGCGGAGGGCGGACGCGCGAGGGACCTCGCCTCCGAGGCGCGCGCGGCGGCGGCCATCCGGCACCGCGGCATCATCGACATCTTCGGCTTCGGCAGCATCCCCGGCGTGGGGCAGTACCTGGTGATGGAGTACCTCGACGGCGCGCCGCTGGACGAAATCATCGGCCAGCGCTCGCCCATGCTGGAGGTCGAGGTCGTCACGGTGCTGGATGACTTGCTGGGCGCGCTGGCGGCGGCGCACGCGGCGGGTGTCATCCACCGCGACCTCAAGCCGGGCAACGTCTTCGTGGTGCGCGACAGCACCGGCAACGAGTACGTGAAGGTGCTCGACTTCGGCCTCGCCAAGCGCGCCGAGGCACCCAACGCCACCACGCCGCAGACGCGCGCCAGCATGATGGTGGGCACGCCCGAGTACATGGCGCCGGAGCAGGCCTGTGGCCAGCAGGTGGGGCCGTACACGGACCTGTACGCGGTGGGCGTCATCGCCTTCGAGATGCTCACGCGGCGGCTGCCCTTCGAGGGGTCGTCGCCCATGGCCATCGCCGTGCACCACGTGCGCACGCCGCCGCCATCGCCGTCGCAGTACGTGGAGCTGCACCCGGAGCTGGAGTCGCTGGTGATGCGGCTGCTGGCCAAGACGCCGGAGGAGCGCCCCGCGTCCGCCGAAGTCGTGCGCCGCGAGCTGAAGGTCATCCTCCAGAAGCTGACCCGCGACGCCACGCAGCTCTCCGCGCCGCTCCAGGCGGGCCCGCCGTCCACCCTTTCCCAGGAGGCCGTGCCGCTGCCTCCGCGCAGGCGCACCGAGCGCTTCGGGCAGCAGCCGGGCCGCCGCACCGGTCCTCCGGCGCCCCGGCGCGCCACGCCGGTCTCCGTGCCCCCTACGAGCTCGGACCTCGAGGCCATGCCCCGGCGTGCCACGCCGGCCCCCATGGCTCCCACGTCCCTGGATGCTCGGGCCGTGCAGCCGACGGAGATGGACCTGACGCCCCTGCGCTCGGGCCGCTCGCGCGCGGTGGTGGCTGGCGTGGGGGGGGCCCTGACGCTGGGCCTGCTCGTGGTGGGAGGCGTCTGGATGTCCCGCGAGACGCCCGCGTCCACGCCGCCCATCCGGCCGCTCAGCGCGGGAGCGGTGAGCGAGAAGATGCCGCTGCGCGAGCGGACACCGGCCAGTGCGCCCACCGCGACGCCCGAAGCTCCGCGCGATTCGCACACCGAGGCCCTCGCCAACGACGCACGGCCGGACACCGAAGGCGCCACCGACGACTCCCCGAGCAGCGCGCAGAAGCCCACGCTGGCCGCCACCGTCCTGGCGAAGGGCACGCAGCCGCCTTCCACGTCCTACGGTGAGGGCAGCCGTCCCACGCGCAGGCCGGCGCGTACGGTGGGCGCGTCTCGCGACGGTCGCATCCCCGGCGCGCGCACGGATGTCGAGCGCACCGAGGAGCCCCGCGCTTCCGTTGCCACCACGGGCACGCTGACGCTCAAGGTGAAGGGCTACGTGAAGGACATCGTCGTGGACGGCGAGAGCCACGGACGCAAGTACCAGCTCGAGCTGCCCGCGGGGCTCCACCGTCTCGAGGTGCGCGGCAACCAGTTCACCCGGCCGTACAGCACCCCCATCACCATCCTGGCGGGTGAGCGGACCGAGCACCACGTGGAGCTCGAGGCCATCCCCTGAATCCCCGCACCGAGAACCTGATGAGGCCGAGCGTCTTGTTGTGCGTCGTGTGGCTGCTGCCGTTGGCGGCCCTGGCGCAGTCCCGAGGTGTCGCGCTGTACGAGCGGGGCGAGTACGCCAAGGCCCGCCGCTCGCTGGAGTCGGACCTGCGCGGCCCGAAGCTGAGCGAGAGTCAGCGCGGCACCGCGCGCCTGTACCTCGCGGCGTCCCTGTACGAGCTCGAAGAGACGGCGGCGACGTGGGCCCAGTTGGTGGAGCTTGCGCGCAGCCACCCGGACCAGACGGTGGACCCCGCCCTCTTCCCGCCCGAGTTCGTGGTGCTCGCCGCCGAGGCCCGCAAGCGCGTCCTCGCCGAGCGCATGCCGCCGCCCCCACCGGAGCCGAAGCCGCGCCTGGAGTTGCCACCACCGCCAGAAGTGAAGCCTCGCGAGGCACCCGAGGTGGCCGAGACGTCCGAGGTGCCCGAGGTGTCCGAGGGGCTCGCCGCGAAGTCCCGCACGCTGCTGCTCCCCGAGGTGTTCGGCTTCATGGACCCTGTGGGCAAGTCGGTGGGCGTGGGCGGCGGGCTGACGTACAGCGGCGGCACGCTGGAGGTGGGGGCGCGCGCGCTGCTGGGCGACGAGGTGGGCGTGGGCGTGCAGGTGGGGCTCGTGGTGGCGGGCAATGATGCTTTCCGGCCGCACGTGGCGCTTCGAGCCACGGCCATCCCCGGGCTGTCCGCGTACGGCGGCGGGCCGGTGGTGGGCTTGCGTGGCGTGCTCGGCTCGCGCCTCACCATGCTGCTGGATGTGGGCGCCGAGTACTTCTCCGTGTCTGACGTCGAGAACTACCGCACGTTCGCGCTGACGGTGTCCGCGGGCCTCGGCTTTGATGTGTTGTCACCGTGAAGGAAGGGATGTCCGTGCACCCGCGCTTCCTCCGTGGCGCCCTCGTGGCCGCCGTCTCCACTTCGCTTGCGCTCTGCCTGCTCGTGCCGGCTCGAGCCACCGCGCAGGCCTGGCAGCCCACCATCACCTGGAACACGTACCTGGGCGGCGGCACGCTGTCGGACGGCGGCGTCGAGTCGAACCGGGATGACCAGATTGAAGCCGTGGCGCTCGCGCTCGACGGCGACGTGGTGGTGACGGGCTGGACGAATTCCAGCACCTTCCCGGGCGGCTCGGGACTGCCCACCCCTTCCGCGAGCAAGAAGGACGCCTTCGTGGCCCGCTACTCGGCGGATGGCCAGACGCTGCGGTGGGCCCGCGTCTTCGGCGGCTCCGAGGACGACGTCGGCACGCGCGTGGTGGTGACGCCCGGTGGCGTGGCGTACGTCGTGGGCACGACGCGCTCGTCCATCATCAACATCGCCCCGGGCACGCAGGCGCCGCTCTCCATGAAGTACAGCTTCCAGGGGCGGGTGGACGGATTCCTCGCGCAGGTGAATCCGGACGGCACGCTGGAATGGTTCATGTACCTGGGCAGCACGCTCGACGACGAGGCCCGCGACATCGTCCTCGGGCCGCCGGGGACGAACCTCGTGTACGTCGTCGGCAAGACGGGGCGGGACGATGGCGTCTCGGGCGGCAGGTCCGATGACACGCCCATTCCCTTTCCTCCGAACAACGCGCAGAGCAACGAGCGCCTCCGCGCCTTCGAGGCGTTCGTCTCGCAGGTGGACGTCTCCGCGCCGGGAGACCCGGTGGTCCGGTGGACCCGCATCCTCAAGAGCAGCGAGAACGACATCGCCTGCTCGGTGTCGGCCCAGGGGGATGTCGTGTACGTGGGCGGCATCATGGGGGCGACCTTCTCCGGTGACTCCACCACCATCGTCCGCAACAGCTTCGGCGAGGGCGCGAATGATGGCTTCGTCGCGCGGCTGGAGGCGGACGCGGGTGTCTCGTGGCTGCGGTACGTGGGCGGCAGCGGGGACGACGACGTGCGGGGCGTGCTGGCGCGGCCGGATGGTGGCGTGGCCGTGGTGGGCAACACGGATTCGTCGAGCGCTCCCGTGCCCGGCACCGGCACCGACGTCTACGTGCTCAAGCTGAGCCCGGACGGCTTCCCGATTGGCAGCGGCCTTCGCGTGGGCGACGTGAGCAATGGGAATGAGCGGACCGAGGGCCAGGTGGCCATGGACCCCCAGGGCAACGTCTACGTCGGTGGCAGGACGACGTCGTCGTCGGGCTTCGCTCTCCACGCCTTCGACGCGGCCTTCACCGGCAACGCGAACAACAACACGGACGGGTTCATCGCCATGGTGGACTCGGCGGTGGAGGGCGTCATCTGGACGTCCTACGTGGGCGGGCTCGCCACGAGCGACGAGTGGGTGCAGGGCCTCGCCGCGGGCCGTGAGGGCCGGATTGTTTTGGGTGGCTACTCCAACGCGCCCGACTGGCTCATCGCGGATACGGGAGTGGACCGGACGTCCAACGGCGGCACGGACGGCTTCCTCTTCAACGGGGTGGTGGATTCCACGCGGCCCAACTCGGGCACGGTGAGCGCGCAAATCACTCCGGAGGGACGGCTCACGGCGACGTGGAGTGGCTTCAGCGACCAGGAGACGCCGCTCACCTACGAGTGGGGCATCGACGTCTTCCCAGGCACGGACCGTGTGCGGCGCTTCGAGTACGTGGGCCGGGACACCACCGTCACGCTGCCCCTGTTCGAGCCGGACAGCGAAGGGCCCTTCTACGTCACCGTGCGCGCGACCAACGCCGTGGGCCTGTCCACGCTCGCATGGTCGGGTTCGTTCCTGGCGACGCCGAGGCCGGACGCGGGAACGGATGCGGGCTCCGACGCGGGGACTGTGGATGGTGGCACGTCGGATGGTGGGACGTCCGACGGTGGCACGGATGGCGGCACCGTCGATGGAGGTACCGCCGACGGGGATGAAGGGGACGTCCGCTCTCCGCTGGGGTGGTCCTGCGCGTCGGGTGGAGGCTCGGGCTCGCTGGCGCTCACCGTGCTGGGCGTGATGGCCACTCTGTTCGCGATGCGCCGTGAGCGGGCGCGTCCTGGTTCGGAGCGCTGAGGTTTCGAGCAGTGGGCGGCCGGCTCAACCGCGAGCGCCGCTGCTCAGCAATCGCAGGTACGCGTCCAGCACGGTGCGCGCGTGCGCGGCCCAGGTGAAGCGCGCGGCCCGGGCCAGGCGCGCTTCACGAGGCGGGGCAGGGGAGCGTCCGGAGAGGAGAGCGTCCACCGTGTCCACCCACGCGGGCACATCGCCCACGGGGCAATAGGCGCACGTGTCCGCTCCTACCTCCCGCAGCACGGGCAGGTCGCTGGCCACCACGGGCGCACCGCACGCGAGGGCCTCGATGACGGGCAGGCCGAAGCCCTCCGCCTCGCTCGTGACGAGCACGGCCTGCGCATGCCGGTAGAGCCCCGCGAGCGTAGGCCGCTCCTGTCGCGGAGGCTGGAGCAGCTCATCGCCGATACCGAGTGCCTCCACCTGCGCGCGCTGCGTGGCATTCAATGCGCCGCCCTGTTGCACCAACTGCAATTCCGGATGGCGCGCGCGGAGCGCGGCGAAGACGGCGAAGAGCACGTCCAGCCGCTTGCGGGGAATCGCGCTCCCGACATGCAGCAGGTAGGGCCGGCCACCGAGGGACGTGAGCAGCTCCGCGCTTCGGTCTCCCGGCACGGGCTCGGGGCGGTACTCCGGAGACACACCGTAGGGAGCCCAGACGAGCTTCGACTCGTCCACCACCCCGCGCGCGAGCAACTCCGAGCGCACCGCCTGGGTGCTGTGGAACACGAGCGCCGCACGCTCCAGCCCCGCGAGTTGTGCGCGGGCCATGAGCCGGAACCAGGCCGGACGAGGCTCGCGCTCGGGCTCCAGCACGGAGCGGAACGCGTCCAGGTCGTGGCAGAAGACCCCGGTGCGCTCGGCCGGCAGCGCATGCACGAGCTGCGCGTACGTGTGGTCCACCACATGGAAGGCGTCGTAACGGTTCCGCGCGAGCAGCGTGCGGCCGGGGTACAGCCCGAAGCGCGTGAGGAGCCGGTCCGCGTTGAAGGCCGCGTTGCGAGCACCGAGGCGCGGCAGCCTGCGCACCACGGAGGGCATCGTCGGGCGCACGCTGACGGCGGAGACCTCGGTCGGGTGCGCGGAGAGCCCTTCCAGAAGCGCCTCGCCCACCAGGTCCATGCTGGGCCAGCCCTCCTCGCGCGGGTCCATCAGCAACGCGAGCCGGGGAGGCGAAGCGGACGGAGCATTGCGGCTCACGGGGACGTTCCTCCCATGCCTGGCCGCAGCAGCGCCTCCACCGTGCGCTCCAGCGCGAAGCGCTCGCGATACACCTGGGCCGCGTGCTCACCCAGCGCAGTGCGTGCCTCCACGTCGGACAACAGCCGCTCCGCTGCGGCCACCAGCGGCTCCGGCTCGACGCCTTCCACCAGCTCCACCGCGCGCAGCTCGCGCCACATCGGCTCCGTGAGGTGCCCCGTGTTGGTGACGAGCGGCAGTCCCAGTGCCAGCCCCGCCATGGTGGTGGTGCGCCGCGCGCTCACGCCATCCGGATAGGGCTGCACCAGCACGTCACACGCTGCCAGGTGCGCCGCCACGTCCTCCGGCGCGAGCGAATCCCGAGTCACCCACCGTCCCGCCAGCTCCGGGTGCCGAGCGCTCAAGGCCTCACCAAACGCGCGGCTGCCCCGGCCCAGGAGCAACGCCTTCCGCTCCGAATGCGCACGCAGCAGCGGCACCAGCACGGCCTCCAGCAACCCGGTCGTGTGCGAGCCATAGGTGCCGAAGTGCCCCAGCCAGGGCCCGCTCCCCAGCGCTGACCGCACCGCCGCCACCGCTTCGGTGGAGACCTCCGGAGGCAGCGTGCTGGGCACAGGCCTCCACTCCGCGCCCCGGCGCACGCGCGAGGGCAGGTGCTCCGCCCAGGTGGGAATGGACACGAACACGCGGTCCGCCGCGCCGGCCACCAGCCGCAGCATCACCCGCGTGGTGCCCGCGAGCACCTGGTGCCGCAGCGGCGCGCGAGGGCTCCACGGGTACACCACCTCGTGGAAGAACACCCAGCGCTCGTCCTCTCCGCGCGCGGCGAACCACGCGCAGAACGGCACGTTCATCGCCTTCATGCCGAACGCATGCGGCACGTACTGGAGCAGCAACCGGCGCGGCCCCGGGCACGCATCCAACCCGCGCGTCAGCTTCGCCAGCCCCACGGGCGTGAAGAGGCCGGGCACGCGGTGCACCGTGACGCCGTCCTCCACGCGCGTGTCCGAATCACCCGGCGCCCAGACATGCACCTGCTGCCCGGCGCGCACGAGCGCCGTGGCCACCTGGCGCGTGTAGTCACTGACGCCGCCGGGCTGGGGCGGGTACTCGCCGGTGAGGACGTGCCACGCGGGTGCGGTGGGAGCAGGGGACATGGGGCCACGGCTCCAGCCACCGGGCCGGAGCTAGGACGCCTCCATGTCGCGGATGGCGAGCAACTGGAAGGCGTGCTTCGGGAAGCGCGTGGCGAAGGGCTCGGTGAGGATGGACAGGCGGCTGCCAATCCGGAACGGACGGATGCGAGGCAGCGCGTAGTCCCCGCGCAGCGGCTTCCACCCGCTCATGCCCGTGACGCGGTAGCCGCGCAGCTCGAAGTCGTAGACCTCCCAGCCCGAGCGGTGCACCTGGTGCACGTTCTGGTCCCACTCGTCCTGCGGGAGGAAGCCGTTGGGCGTGAAGATGATGACGCGCTTGCGCGCCAGGGACTCCATCATCTCCAGCAGCTTGAAGCCGTCCGGCTTCTCGAAGTGCTCGATGACGTCGAGCGCGACGACGGCGTCGAAGCTCTTGGGCCCGAAGCGGCGGCCCGCGTCCATGAGCTCCATCTGGTGGTACTCGCTGTGGATGCCCACGGCGCGGCTGCGCTCGATGCTGGCCGCGTGGCCGTCGATGCCCACCGTGCGCGGAATCAGCTTGGAGAAGCTGTGCAGCGGTGAGCGGGAGCCACAGCCGATGTCGAGCACGCTGTCACACGTGCCCACCAGGGCCTCCTTCAACGTACGGTGGAGGACCTCGTGCTCGCCGACGAGCACCTCGCGCTTCAGGAACTGGAAGAGATTGCCGCCAGGGAGCATGCGGCGCGGACCGTAGCCTCGGGGCTCCACCCTCGCAACAAGCGCGAGAGCATCCGGACAGGCGTCCATGCCCGCCCGCACGCCGGGCCAGCGTCGCGTCCCCGTGCGGAGCAGCCGAGCCACCAGCACGCTCGCGTTGCTTGTGGGCCCGGAGCCCCACCGGTAGCATTTCGCCCCCTGCTCGTGCCGCGCGTCCCGGAGGATGCCGGCGCGGGCAGTCCAGGACCATGACTGTGACAGCGGTACCCGAAGTCAGCGCTGGAGAGGTGAAGGCACGTGCCCTGAAGGGCATGTTCGTGCTGGCCGCCCGCACCGTGGCCTCACAGGGGCTGCGCGTGGTGAGCGCGCTCTTCCTGTCCCGGCTCCTCTTCCCCTCGGACTATGGCCTGTTCGGCATCGTCTCCTATGCGGCGTCGCTGGGGGTGTTCCTCGGGGACCTCGGCCTGAGCGCCGCGCTGGTGCGCCAGCCGCACGAGCCCACCCGCGACGAGACCTTCACCATCTTCTGGTGCCACCAGGCGCTCACCGCCGTCATCGTCGCCACCGTCTGCGCGCTCGCGTCCCGGCTCACCGAGGGCTATGCGCTGGGTGCCGGCGCGGTGCCCATGGTGTGGGCCCTGGCGCTGGGGCTGTTCCTCTCCTCGCTGCGCGTGATTCCGCTGATGGCGCTGGAGCGCCAGCTCGCGTTCCCCGTCATCGCCCGCGCGGAGTTGCTGGAGAACGTGGCGCAGGTCATCACCACCATCTCCCTGGCGGCGCTCGGCTTCGGCGCGTGGGCGCTGGCGCTGGGCGGCCTCGTGCGCGGTGGGGTGGGGCTGGTGCTCGTGTGGTGGGCCTCGCCGTGGCGTCCGCACGGCCGCTTCCGGTTGGATGTGCTGAAGCGGCTCCTGAGCTTCGGCCTGGCGTTCCAGCTCCCGCCGCTGGTGGCGGCGCTGGTGGCGGGCTGGGTGCCGCTGGTGGTGGGCGGCGTGCTCGGCAAGGAGGCGGTGGGCCTGGTGAACTGGGCCTGGGCGCTGGCCTCCACGCCGATGATGCTCAGCGTGGTGCTCAACCGCGTGGCCTTCCCGGCCTACTGCCGCCTGCAGGAGGACCCCGCCGGCTTCGCGGAGTACCTGCGCACGTCGCTGCGCCGGCTGTCCGCGGCGCTGCTGCTCGTCATCCCCTGCGTGGTGCTGGGCCTGCCCGTCGTGGTGCCGCTGTTCTTCGGCGAGCGCTGGGTGCCGGCGGTGGCGCTGGTGCAGTGGTTCAGCCTGGAGTGCGTGCTCACCACGCTGACGGGCCTGCTGGCCACGGCGCAGAACGCGGGTGGGCGGCCGTGGGAGCGACTGGTTGTCGTAGTGGGCGTGGGCGCGGCGAAGTGGAGCGTGGGCACCTGGGCCATCCAGCGCTTCGGGCTGGCGGGCGTGGGCCCCATGGGGCTGGGCGTGAGCCTGGTGGAGATGGCGGTGACGGCGTGGCTGGTGGGGCGCATCAACCCGGCCATGCGCGGGCTGGTGTCGCAGGTGGTGGAGCCCTTCGTGACGGTGGGGCTGCTCCTGGCGGGCGCGTGCGCGGCGGCGCTGGCGTTGCCGCTGGCGGCGTCGGGCGTCGGCACGCTGGCGAGGGCGGTGGTGGGGGCGGGGCTGTTCGCGGTGCTGGTGCTGGCGCGCGAGCGGTTGCCGGGGACGCTGTCGCTCCTCGGCGAGCTGAAGGACATCCTGGGATTCGTCCGGGCACGGCGGGCCGCGAGGGCCGCGCCGGTGAGCCCGGCTTCGTGATGAAGGACGTGAGTGATTCGATGAAGAAGGTCGACCTGGTCATCTCCATCGTCAACCACAGCAACCCGGAGCTGCTGCACGACTGCCTCCGCACGCTGTACGCGACGACGCACGACATCACCTTCGAGGTGTGGATTGTCGACAACGCCACCGACGGGCGCGGCGTGGAGGCCATGCGGCGCGACTTCCCGCAGGTGAAGTGGCTCTTCAACAAGGAGCGCAAGGGCTTCTCCGCCAACCACAACCAGGTGCTGCGCGCCGCGCGGGGCCGCTACATCTGCATCTTCAACGACGACACCATCGTCCACGAAGGGGCCTTCGACGCGCTGGTGCGCTTCATGGACGAGCACCCGCGCGTGGGCATGGCGGGCGCGCGGCTGCTCAACGCGGACGGCACCATCCAGAACTGCACCTTCCGGAACATGTCGCTGGCCGGGCAGCTCTTCGACCTCGTCTTCCTGCCGCGCCCGCTGCACTTCCTGAAGCGCATCGAAATCGACCCGGCGCAGTACGGGCACGAGGAGGCGCGCGTCGACTGGGTGCTCGGCGCGTGCATCGTGGTGCGCGAGGAGACGCTGGCCGAGGTGGGCCTGCTGGACGAGCAGATGTCCCCGCTGGGCAACACCGAGGACACCGACTGGTGCGTGCGCGCGTGGAAGGCGGGCTGGGAGGTGGCTTTCTGCCCGGAGGCGGTGATTACGCACCTGTCGAGCCGCTCGTTCCGCCCGTCCGCGACGGGGCCGGACAAGGTGCGCATCGAGCTTTGGCGCACGCGATTGGCGTACTTCCGCAAGCACCACGGCAAGCTGCACGAGGTGGCGATGCGGGCGATTCTCGTGGGCACGCTGCCGTACAACGCGGCGGTGCTGACGCAGACGCTGCTGCGCGGGCGCACGAATCTGAACGACTACCGGCGGCAGCTCTCCACCTTCCTGGGCATCTCCGGGATGGGCCTGCGCGCCCGGGTGTGACGGGCATGCCCTTCTTCTCCATCGTCATCCCCACGTACAACCGGGCACGGCTCCTGGAGGAGACGCTCGCGTCCGTGTGGGCGCAGGAGGAGACGGACTACGAGGTGCTCGTGGTGGACGACGGGTCCACCGACGACACGCTGGAGACGCTGGCCCGGTACGGCGAGCGGGTGCGCGTCTTCCAGCAGCGCAACGCCGGGCCGGGCGCGGCGCGCAACCTGGGCATCCAGGAGGCGCGGGGCGAGTACGTCGTCTTCCTCGACAGTGACGACCTGTGGTTCCCGTGGACGCTGGCCACGTACCGGCGCGTGCTGAGGGAGCAGGGCGGGCCCTCGGTGGTGATGGGCACGGCGGCGTCCTTCGCGAAGCGCGAGGAGCTGGCCCCCGTCACGTGCGAGCCCGTGCGGGTGGTGTGCTTCGCGGACTACCTGGCGAGCGCCGGTGACAGGACGCCGCGCACGGCGTGCGTCGTGGCGGTGCGCACCGAGGCGCTGCGGCGGGTGGGCGGCTTCACCCCGCTGCGCATCAACGGCGAGGACTACGATTTGCTCTACCGGCTGGGCACGGAGCCGGGCTTCGCGTGGGTGCGCGCGCCGGTGACGGTGGGCTACCGCCAGCACGGTGGCTCGTCATCCGCGGCACTGGAGCTGAGCTACCAGGGCACGCTGTACCAGTTGGAGCAGGAGCGGCTGGGGCGCTACCCGGGCGGCGCCGCTCGCAAGCGCGAGCGGCTGGAGATGCTGCTCTACAACCTGCGCCACGTGTCGCAGTGGCTGCTGTCGCTGAAGCGCGCGGACCTGGCGCTGGCGTTGTACCGGCGCGGGCTGCCCTTCCACCTGTCCGCGCCGCGCTGGCGCTACGTGCTGGGCTTCCCGCCGTGGGCGGTGGCCACCACCGTACGCCAGCGCGTGCGGAAGCGCTGAGGGCGCGGACGCTCAGCGGCCTCCGCCCATCAATCCGCCGAGCATTCCGCCCAGCCCACCACCGCCACCGCCCGGCGTGTTGCCGCCGCCACCGGCGCCGGCCAGCAGGGGCACCACCGCGAGCACCTTGCTCACCAGCCCCGGGTCCAGCCGCGACTTGAGGAAGTTGAGGAGCAGCGGCGCCACGAGGGACGCCTTGCTCGCGTCGATGTTGAAGCGGCCCAGCAGGGAGACGACGGCGGCCACCTCACCGGTCTGCGCCGCCACGCTACCGAGCGCGCCCAGCATGGCGCCCATACCGCCACCGCCGCCACCGCCGCCTCCACCGTCGTTTCCGCCCATGAGCCCGCCGAGGGCGCCCATCAGCCCGCCACCGCCCTGCTCCTGTGCGGGCGCCGCGGTCTTCGCGGCCTGCTGCCACGAGTCCATCTCTGGAATGGCGCTGCCCATCTGGTTCGCCGCGTCCGGGCCGAGCTTCTCCTGCACCGTGCCCTGCACCAGCTTCAACAACGAGCCCGCCAATCCCTGAGCCTGCGTCCCGTTCACCCCGAGCTGCTGCGAGAGCTGTCCGATGAGGTCCATCCCGGTCTCCTTGCGTGTGAGGCGCCTTTCTAGCGGGTATCGACGCTGCCCATGCAAGGACTGTCGCGGAAGCGTTGTCCACCGACACGCCGGCCCTGGCCTCCGAGGCGGGCGCGGCCGTCTCGACGGCTGCCCCCTTGCCCGCCGAGCGTTTCCGGCCGGCCAACGAGGCACTGCGCATCTTCGTCTCCAGGGCAGTGAGCCCGTGGAGGCGAGACATGGACGAGGCGACCTCGGCGGGCACCGAGGCGACGAAGGAGCCGTCGCACGACACGTCGAAGGCCTGGGGGGGCATCGACCTCGGGGGAACGAAGATAGAGGCCGTGGTCATCGACGAGGCCGGCGCCGTCCTCGGCCGGGCCCGGCACCCGACGCCGGGTGATGGCGACGCGAGAGACGTGGTGCAGGCCGTCTACGGCGCGCTGAAGGAGGCGGCCCAGGCCGCGGGAACGACGCCGCAGCAGCTCGCCGGCGTGGGCGTGGGCGCGCCCGGCTCGGTGAACGCGAACGAGGGCACGCTGGCGCACGTCGGCAACGTGGGGCGGGGATGGGAAGAGCCCTACCCCGTGGCCGCCGACCTGGGAGACCTGGTGGACGGGCAGGTGGTGCTCGGCAATGACGTGCAGGTGGCCGTGGCGGCGGAGTACCGCCTGGGCGCTGGCCGGCCGTTCCGCTCGGTGCTGGGAGTGTGGTGGGGCACGGGCGTGGGCGGAGGGCTCGTGCTGGACGGCACGGCGTGGCGCGGGCGTGGCGCGGCGGGCGAGATTGGCCACATGGTGGTGAAGCCCGGAGGCGCGCGCTGCGGCTGTGGCCGGCGCGGCTGCATGGAGGCCTACGCGGGCCGCGCCTCCATGGAGCGCAAGGCGCGCAAGGAAGTGCGTAGGGGCGAGAAGACGATGCTCTTCGACCTGATGCACAAGAAGGGACGCCCGCGCCTGACGAGCAGCATCTGGGACAAGGCGCTGCAGGAGGAGGACCGGCTGGCCACGTGGCTCATCGAAAGGGCCGTGCGGATGCTCGGCGCGGGCGTGGCGTCCGCCATCAACCTGGTGGACGTGGAGGCCATCATCCTCGGTGGAGGACTGGGCACGCGGCTCGGCCCCGCGTATGCCGGCCGCATCCACGACGCCATGCGCCCGCACATCTTCGTCCCCGAGCGGCAGCCGCCCGTGCTGGTGGCGGAGCTGGGCGAGTTGTCCGGTGCCATCGGCGCGGCGCTCCTCTCCCAACCTCCGATGAAGTGAGGACGTGAAGCCCGCAATCGCGCCTCCATCCGGATGCCCGGTTGGTCGCTGTTGACCGCGAGAAGCCATGGAAGACAATGGCCCACCCGTTACCTGGGCCTGCCCTCTTCATGTCCTCTTCGTCTCCATCGACAGCACGGCCGCTTGCCCAGCGCAGGGACGGCCTGGACGTGCTGAGGGCGCTCGCCATCCTCGCGGTGCTCTTCTTCCACGCGCCGGACGTCGTCCTCGCCGCGCTTCCCTTCACGCTGCGAAAGGCCTTCGCGCACGGGTGGATGGGCGTGGACCTGTTCTTCGTCCTCTCCGGCTACCTCGTGGGACGGCAGGTGTTCGCCCGGCAGGAGGAGGCGCAGGGCACGCTGGCGGAGCTGCGCACCTTCTGGCTCAAGCGCTGGGGCCGCACGCTGCCGCTCTACTACGTCGTGCTCGCGTTCTACGCGCTGAAGCCGTGGACGTTCGGCACGCCCTTCAACGGCGGCGGCTGGCACTTCGTCTTCTTCCTCCAGAACTACACCGCGCTGAGCGACTTCGTGCAGAGCTGGTCCCTCTGCGTGGAGGAGCACTTCTACCTGGTGCTTCCGCTGCTCGCGTTCGGTCTGCGCGGGCGGCAGTGGCCCGCGTGGGTGTGGTGGCTCCCGATGGCCGTGAGCCTCACCGCCCGCTGGATGACGTGGCGGGAGCTGCCTCCGGACGTTCCGCTGCGTCAGCTCCCGGCGCTTCTCGGCTGGCCCACGCTGCACCACCTGGACGGGCTCGCGGTGGGCGTGTTCCTGGCGAAGACCGCGCCCGTCTGGCAGCAGTGGGCGTCCTCGCGGCGCACGCTCTGCGCCGTGGTGGGTGCCGCGGTGCTGGTGCTCACGATGGGTGTGTGTGGCGCGCTGCCGGTGGGCGTGAATGGCCTGTGGGTCTACACGGGCCTGTCGCTGGGCTTCGGCGGCGTGCTGATGGGCATCGAGTCGATGCAGCTCCCGGCCGGTCCGCGCTGGGGCATCTACCAGGTGGCGGTGCTTTCCTACGGCACGTACCTCTGGCACGGCTCCGTGGTGCGGGTCATCGAGCGCACGGGCCTCTCGCTCGGCGCGTGGCCGGTGGATCTGCTCGTCTACCTGGGCGCCACGCTGGGCGTGGCGTGGGTGACGTACGTCACGGTGGAGCAGCCCGGCCTCAAGTGGAGGGACCGGCTCCTGGCGCGCTTCGAGTCACGTCCGGCCCCGCGCGTCCAGGCGGGCTCGATTTCGCCCGCGCCGGTGGACAAGCTCGCCGGCCCCTGACGGCCGGACGCCACGACAGCACTCAGGCGATGGGCAATCACTTCCACGCATCGCTTCAGTTCGTGGAGCCCGAGCACCTCACAAGGTAGTCTCGCGGCGGATTTCGCCCAAAAGTTTCTTGGAGGCGCCGCCGTTGACACGCCGTTCACAGAGCTCTGACGCGATCTTCTTCAAGAAGAAGGCGCGCTCCGTCTTCTGGCCCTGCATCGCCGTCATCCTGGCGGCCGCGGGGCTCGTGGCGGCGTCGGAGCTGACCATCGCGGCCTTCTCCTCCGCGGGCATCCAGGGCATCCATGAGCGGAACCCGATGTCGATGCTCATCAGCGTCGGCGTCATCACCGCGGCGGTGGGCCTGCTCTGGACGGCGACGAACCGGCTCGGCGTCTCGCTGGCGCTGGTGATTGCGGGGCTCGTCTTCACGTCCTCGGTCCACATCCGGAAGCTCGAGCTCATCGGCCGGCCGCTGCTGCCGTGGGACTTCCTGGAGTGGCGACAGGTGACGTCGCTCGCGCCCACGCTGTTTCCCGGAGCCGGCGCGCTCGTCGCCATCCTCGCGGGGCTCCTCGTGCTGGCCGTCCTCGTGGCCCTGGTGCGCGCCGTGCGGCGCGGCCGGCCCCGCTTCCCGCTGCCCGGGCTCGCGCGCGGCGGCCTCGCGGTGGCGTCGCTGGTGTACCTGCTGGCCATTACCTTCTACGCGCACCTTCCGCTCCTGCCGAAGGCGTTCATGCGCTTTGGCGTCATGCACCAGGTGTGGGACCAGCGCTCCAACTTCCAGGCCAACGGGCTGCCGCTGATGCTGCTCTGGAACTGGGAAGGGCTGCGCCTGGACCCGGGCGGTGCGTACTCGGCGGCAGCGGTGCACGCCGCCCTGGGCCGTGACGCGGAGCCTCCGGCGGGTGCGCCCGCGGAGCCCGTCGACGTCGTCATCTACATGGCCGAGTCGCTGTGGGACCCGACGCAGCTCGGGGTGAGCCTGAGCGCGGACCCGCTGCCCTTCCTGCGCGGCCTCATGGCCGCGCACAGCTCGGGTCGCCTCATCAGCCCCACGTTCGGCGGCGGCACGGCCAACGCGGAGTTCGAGCTGCTGACGGGCATGTCGACCACCTTCGTGCCCGACGGCTCCTTCCCGTATCAGCACTACGTGCTCGAGCCCGTGGAGGCGCTGCCCTCGCTGTTCCGCGACGCCGGCTACCACACCTCCGCCATCCATCCGTTCCACGGCTGGTACTGGAGCCGCGATGTCGTCTACCCGCTGCTCGGCTTCGACGACTTCCAGTCGCTCTCCGCGTTCGCCAACGCGAAGCAGGAGGGGCCGTGGGTGTCGGACGAGGCGCTGGTCGACCACATCCTGGAGCAGCTCTCCGACGCGCGCCGGCCACAGTTCATCATGGCCATCACCATGTCCACGCACGGCCCCTACAGCCTCCCGCTCACCGGCGAGGAGCAGGTGCGTGTCATGGGAGACATCTCTCCCGACAACAAGCTGCTGCTGACGAACTACGCGCACAAGCTCCGCCAGACGGACCGCGCGCTGGAGCGGCTGGTGCACGTGCTGGAGGCGCGCCCGCGCAAGACGCTGCTCGTCGTCTTCGGCGACCACCTGCCGATGCTCGGCCCCAACTACTCGCTCTACCGCGAGGCGGGCTACCTCAAGGAGCCGTGGACGGACGCCCAGCGCGAGCGCATGGCCGAGGTGCCGTTGGTCCTCTGGTCGAACTTCGCCATGCCGAAGCGGGACGTGCACCTGAGCATGAGCCTGTTCGCGCCGCGCATCCTCGAAGCGGCGGGGATGAAGCCCCACGGCTTCTTCGCCTACCTCGACGAGATGGCCCGCGCGCTCCCCGTGGTGCGCAGCGACGTGCTGAAGACGGGCGCGGGCGCGTACGTGCCGCAGCCGGAGCGCGACGCCGCGTCACCCGCTCCGGGCTCGCCGGCCGAGTGGCTGCGGCGCTACCGCCTGCTCACCTATGACCGGCTGGCGGGCGAGCGCTTCAGCGTGGTTCCGGCGCGCAAGCCCGGGCCGTCCCTCCCGAGCGGCCCGGCCGGTCCCTCGACGGCCAAGGTCCACGCGCCCTGATGGGCCACCCTCGCGCTTCCCGGCTATGGTCCGCCCCGCGATGAAGACCGCACCCTCGGAGTCCCTGCGCCTGCCCGCGCACCTGCCCGCGCTGGACGGCCTGCGCGGTGTGGCGGTGATGCTGGTGATTACCTACCACTCGCTGACGGGGCTCCGCACCGCGTCGGTGGGCAGGTTCTTCCAGGTGGGCTGGGCGGGAGTGGACCTCTTCTTCGTCCTCTCCGGCTTCCTGATTACGCGCATCCTCCTGCAGACGCGCGAGCGCGGGGGCTACTTCCGCACCTTCTACGCACGGCGCGCGCTGCGCATCTGGCCGCTGTACTTCCTGATGGTGGCCTTCTGTTTCGTCCTCATGGGACGGCTGATGCCGGCCATGGCCTTCGACACCCAGCGGTATCCGTGGGTGATGTATGCGCTGTACCTCCAGAACATCTGGCAGACGGACTTCGGCCCCTATCCGCTCAACGTGACGTGGTCCCTGGCCATCGAGGAGCAGTTCTACCTGGTGTGGCCGCTGCTGGTGTTCTTCCTGAGGAGCGGGCAGCTCCGCGCGCTGCTGTGGGCGTGCGTGCTGCTGTCTCCCGTGGCGCGCTTCGCCGCGCTTCTGGAAGGCGTTGCTCCCATCCAGGTCTACACCTTCACCCTGTTCCGCCTGGACGGGCTGGCGCTCGGGGGACTGCTGGCGCTGGGCGTGGTGGACGGCCGCTTCACGGCGGAGCGCCTGGAGCAGTGGGGCCGGCGGCTCGCGGTGCCCTTGCTGCTCGTGGCCTTCGGAATCTCCTTCGTCTTCTTCAGCTACGGGCAGTCCATCCACATGGCGACGGCGCTCGAGGGGGCGGGAGGCCCGCATGTCCGTGCGCTGATGGTGGCGGGGACGTACACGCTGTGGGCCGTGGGCTTCGCCAGCCTGCTGGCATGGGCGCTCACCGGGCGCGCGCGGGTGCTCCAGGCCGTGCTGCAGTGGCGGCCGCTGCGCTTCGCGGGGCAGGTGAGCTACGGGCTCTACCTGTTCCACGCGCTCGTCATCCCCGCTGGCGCCCACTACACGCGGCCGCTGTTCTACCGCTTCATCCCGTCGAGCCTCGTCGCCACCGCGCTCGCGCTGCTGTTCGAGTACGTGGTGCTGCTGGCGCTCACCGTCGTGTCGTGGCGCTTCTTCGAGAAGCCCCTGCTGCGCTTCAAGGACCGCTTCAACACCACGGACGCGGAAGCCAAGGCCGTGGCGCACACGGCCTGAGCGCCGGCTTCAGCGCAGGTGCGTGTACGGCCCCTGCACCTGGGCCCACCGCCGCGCGAGCACGAAGAGCACCTCGCGCACCGGGTCTCCCCGCAGCGCGAGGGCCGGGCTGACGAGTCCCGCGCCCACGAGCCGCGCGCACGCCTTCAGCCGCGCGAGCCCCTGGAAGCGCCGGCCGAGGTAGCGCGCCTCCAGCGTCTGCTCGCTGCGCACCACGCCCACGATGAGGCGCAGGAAGTAGCGCGTCTCGAAGCGCGAGCGCGGGATGATGTGCCACATCTTCAGCGTGGGGCCGTAGCGGCGCTCGTACCCGGCCTTGCCGAGGAGGTAGCCGAACTCGATGTCGCCGCCGCTCAGGAGCTTGTTGCCCAGCCGGTCCGGCATGAGCTGCTCCGGGTGCTGCCAGGGCACGGACTCCAGGAAGGCGGCGCGGCGCAGCCAGAGTCCCGCGCCGATGGTGGGCGCGAGCGTGGGCTGCGCACCGAAGTCCACGACGGCGTCGCCCATGCGGTGGTTGATGGCGAGCAGGTGCTCGCGGCGGCCGATGCTGGGCGGAGGTGGCACCTCGTAGCGCGGGAAGAGCCGCGAGACGACCACACCCACCTTCGCGTCGTCGAAGAGCGCGAGCCCGTCGGTGACGAAGTTCGGCTCGGGGACGTTGTCGTCGTCGAGGAAGCACACGATGTCGCGGCGTGCCTCGTGGATGCCCCGGAGGCGGGCGAAGAGCAGCCCCTGGCGGGACTCGTGCACCACGCGCACGTCCACGCCGCGCTGGCGCAGGCTCGCGGTGGAGGGGCTCGACTCCACCGCCTGCGCCGTGCCGTCCTTCGAGTTGTTGTCCACCACCACGACCTCGAAGGACCCGGACGGAGCCTCCTGCGCGAGCAGGGCCCGCAGCGGGTCCTCGATGCGGCGCGCGCCGTTGTACGTGGGGATGACGAGCGTGACTCCCGCCGTGCTCATCCTCGTGCCTCCTGACGGCGGGCCCAGAGCAGCCCGTTCTCTTCACCGGTCCAGATTCCAGCCCGGACCTCGTAGCCCAGCCCCGCGAGGGCGCGCTCGCACCAGTCCTTGCCGTCGGGATGTTCGGGGGTGCGGTGCCACTCCATGACCAGTGTGCTCACTTTCAGTTGCGCGAAGCGCGGGTCCTTCAGCAGGGCGTACTCGCCGCCCTCGATGTCCATCTTCAAGAGGTCGATGGGCTCGGTGCCCACGGCATCGAAGAAGTCGACCAGCGGCACGCGCAGGGTGCGGGCACCCGCGGGCGCGTCCACGATGGAGGAACAGTTCTCCGCGTCGAGGAACTCGGCCTCGCCGGCGCGCACGCTCGCCGCCGCACGGTGCAGCGTCAGCCGGCCGGCCAGCCCGTTGAGCGCCACGTTGCGCTCCAGCATGTCCACGTGCGTGGGGTGCGGCTCGAAGGCGATGACGTGCGCGCGGGGATACTGGCGGCCCCAGAAGATGAGGGAGTGGCCGCAGTTGGCGCCCACGTCGACGATTCGGCGCGTGCGCTCCGCATCCACGGGGAAGGGCGGGCGGTACACCTCGGCGACGAAGAGCTCGAAGGCCGTGTCCAGGTCCGTCGCCGGGAGCGGCCGCAGCATGAGGCGCTCACCCGAGCGCAGGCGCACCGTCAACCGCCGCCCCAGCGGCAGCGCCCGCCAGGCCAGGTAGTGCAGGTGGCTCAGCGGCGTCAGCCGGTCTCTCAGTCGCATCATGGAATCCCCCCATCATCCGTTTCCTTGAATCGCGCTGCGCGCGCCGGGCCGCAGCCACCGCAGCAGCGCGGGCGGCCGGTCCTTGAGCGTCAGCGCGGGCTTCTCCACGAGGTGCCAGGATAGCGCGGACAGCGCCACCACCACCGGAAAGGAAACCGCCGCATTCACCCACCACTCCGTGCGCCCGCCCAGCAGCGCGGTGACGGCCTGCTGCACGGGAAAGGCATACACATAGACGCCGTACGAGAAGTCTCCCCGGCGCCCGAAGTCCGCCAGCGCGCCCGCCGGCAGGAAGGCGAGGTACAGCACCACGTACGCGCCGAACAGCCCCGTGCCGATGCGGCCGTAGCCGAGCCACGTGGTGACGAGCCAGCCCGCCGTGCACGCCAGCGCGAGCCACGGGCTCATCCGCACCTTGTCCCGCCACAGGTACAGCGCCACGCCGCCGCCGAAGTACAGGTAGAGCTCCGGCCAGAAGCCGAGCCGCCCGGTGACGAACGGCGCCACCGCCGCGCCCACCCAACCGAAGACCACCATGCCCTTGCGCAGCAGGCCCGTGAGCCCCAGGCCCAGCGTCAGCAGGTAGAAGCCCACCTCGTACTTCAGCGTCCACAGCGAGCCGTTGACGGCATTCGAGTAGGCGTTGGACTCGAAGACGCCGGGCAAATCCCACTGGGGGAAGGCGAGGGTGAAGTTGCGCAGCCAGTACAGGTGCGTGTCCGCGGCCAGCAGGTAGTCGCGCAGCGGCAGGCGGGTGAAGGCGGGGCCCAGCACCAGCGTGGTGAGCAGCAGCATGACGCCCAGGCCCGGGAAGATGCGCAGCACGCGCGCCCAGGTGAAGCGCGCCAGGTCCGGCGTGCGCTCCCAGCTCCGGGTGATGAGCACGCCGCTGATGACCAGGAACACCGCCACGCACAGGCGGCCGAGCGAGAGCTGTCCCCGCGAGAAGACGTCCAGCGGCTCCACCGTGCCGCGCCCCTCGCCCAGCGGGAAGGCGTGACTGAGGATGACGCCCGACGCCGCCACGAAGCGCAGGAAGTCGAGGTTGTTGCGGCGGCGGTCGAGGCACGCCTGCAGCGTGGGGTGGGCAGGGGGCATGGGGTGTGGCGCGATTCTCGTCCGGGGGCCGGTCAGGTCAATAGCGACCAGGGGGGCAGCCGTCCGGAGGGATGAAGGGAACGAAGGAGTCGCCATTACGCGGCGCGATGGCCTACAAGGCACGCGCTCATGCGAGTCCTCCTCGGCATCCACCATCCGCTGGACGCGAACCTCGGCGCCCCGGGCGTGACGCTCGCGCTGGGACAGGCGCTGGCCGCGCTGGGCTGCGAGGTGGACTATTACAGCTACCATGAGGCCTTCCCCGGTACGCCGTGGTTCGGCACCTCGCACGGCGTGCGCTTCCCCTGGAAGGTGGCCGCGCACCTCAAGCGCGAGGCCCACCGGTACGACGTGCTGGACATCACCACCGGCGACGCGTGGGCCTGGGCACGCCTGGGCCGGCCGGGGGCTCGCGAGAGGCATGCGCTGGTGACGCGCAGCCACGGCCTGGAGCACACGTTCTCCGAGCGCATCCGCACGTCCGCGCGCGAGGGCCACCTGAAGCTGAGCTGGAAGTACCCGCTCTACCATGGCGGCTTCCGCCTCTGGGAGGTGCGCCAGTCGCTGCTGCTGGCGGATCACGCGGTGCTGCTCAACACGCTCGACGCCGCGTACGCGCGCGAGCGCCTGGGCGTGCCCGCGGAGCGCGTGAGCGTCATCCCGCACGGACTGGACGCACCCTTCCAGTCGCTGCCGCCGCCCCGGCCCTCCGCGCCCGGCGCGCCGCTGCGCGTGGCGTGCGTGGGAAGCTGGCTGCCGCTGAAGGGCAGCGCGGAGATGGTCGCCGTCGCCACGCGGCTGCACGCCCAGGGCGTGCCCTTCTCGCTGTCGCTGTACGGCACGGGCGCGAAGGAGGACGAGGTGCTCGCCGCCTTCCCCGCCGAGGTGCGCGAGCGGCTCCGGGTGGTGCCCCGCTATCCGCGCACCGAGCTGCCGAAGCTGCTGGAGGCCGAGGAGGTGCTGCTCTTCCCGAGCCACTCGGAGGGCTTCGGCATGGCGCTGGTGGAGGCCATGGCGTGCGGGCTGGCGCCGGTGTCGTCACCGGTGGGCGTGGCGCCGCAGGTGGTGCGCAATGGGCAGACAGGCTGGCTGATTCCTATCGGCGACGTGTCGGGCCTGGTGGGTGCGCTGCGTGGGTTTGCCGAGGACCGTGAACAATTGCAGTCACTCCGTCAGGCGGCCCAGAACGAGGTGCGAAATCTCACCTGGCGGGACATCGCCGCTCGCACTCTCTTGCTATATGAGGCGCTTCTCGGCAACCGAAGAAAGCCTTGAATTTCGCACGGTTGGTGGCTGACTGAGCAGCCGCGGGGTCCATTCCTCAACACACATCCGCGTGCATTGACGCGTCAGGCCAGGGGCCGTCACAGTTCCAGATGGCTCAACCGAAATGATTACCTTCTTCGTCGCGTTCCTCGTCTCCCTGATGGTTGCCCTGGTGCTGACGCTCGTGGTGCGCAACCGGGCCGTGGCGTGGGGCTGGCTGGACCAGGCCAATTCCAGTCGCAAGGTTCACGTGCGTCCCATCCCGCGGTTGGGAGGCATTGGCATCGTCGGTGGCTTCTTCGCGCCGCTGTGCGCGCTGTTCCTGGTGGACTCGGGCGTCGGGCACAACTTCCGCGCGCAGCAGGAGCTGGTGGGTGGGCTCTTCATCGGCGGCGCGGTGATTGCGGCGCTGGGCCTGTACGACGACCTGAAGGGTGCGGGCGCGCGGCTGAAGTTCGCGGTGCAGTTCGCGGTGGCGCTGGGCCTGTACGCGATGGGCTTCCGCATCGACGTCATCGCCAACCCGTTCGGCCCGGAGCTGTCGCTGGGCGCGCTGAGCCTGCCCTTCACGGTGTTCTGGATGGTGGGCGTGGTGAACGCGCTCAACCTGATTGACGGGCTGGATGGGCTCGCGGGCGGAGTGGCCTTCTTCGGCGTGAGCACCAACTTCATCCTCGCGCTGGCGCGCGGAGACATCCTGCTGTGCCTGCTGATGGCGGCGCTGGCGGGCGCCATCCTCGGGTTCCTGGTGTTCAACTTCAACCCGGCCTCCATCTTCATGGGGGACACGGGGAGCATGTTCCTGGGCTTCGTGCTGGCGGCGGTGGCCATCAAGACGAGCACGAAGACCGGGACGACGGTGGCCATGCTGGTGCCGGTGATGGCGCTGGGGCTGCCCATCATGGACACGCTGCTGGCCATGGTGCGGCGCTCGCTGCTGGGCCGGCCGCTGTTCAGCGCGGACAAGGAGCACATCCACCACCGGGTGATGAGCCGCATGGTGCTCAGCCACCGCGCCACGGTGCTGGTGCTCTACGGGCTGTGCGGCCTGTTCACGCTGACGGCGCTGGGGCTGAGCTTCGCCAACAGCGCGCAGAGCGCCATGCTGCTGTGTGGCATGGGCCTGGTCATCTTCGTGATGATGCGCAAGCTGGGCTACCTGGACTTGAAGCGCGCGGCGGACGTGCAGCAGGTGCGGCAGCGCAACATCCGGCTGCGTACGGTGGTGAAGGACGTCACCCGCTCCGTTCGCACGGCGCCGTCGCTGCAGGACGTGTGGAACGCGCTGCGGCCGCTGGCGGAGGCGCTGGACGTGTCGCGGCAGGAGCTGCGCTTCCAGCACGAGTCCGGCGGGCAGATGGACGGAGTCGTCTTCGAGACGCAGCGCCCGGCGGGCTCGGAGGTGCCGCTCGAGGTGCGCATCGACGTGAAGGACGATGACGAGGTGCTCGGGGCGCTGCTGCTGGTGTGGCGCGACGGGCGGGCGGCCATCAACCGCGACGAGGAGCTGGCGCTGGAGGTGGTGGCGGACGCGGTGGCCGAGCGCGCCGCGCGCTTCCACGTGCCGGTGGAGGCGGAGCCCGGGCGCGTCATCGCGCTGCGGCGGTGACGGCGGTGGACGCGCGCGCCCTGGCGGCGCTGCTGCGCTCCTGGCCGGGGGCTCCGTCGAGTGAGGCCCCGGTGGGTGTGGAGGCCGACGGGCTGGTGCGCGCGGCCGTGCACCACGGGCTCGCGGGCTTCGTGGAGCACGCGGTGGCGAAGGCCGGGTGGGTGTTGCCCGAGGAGTCCCGTGCGTTGCTGCGCCGCGAGTCGCTGCTGGGCGCGGCGCGGGTGATGCGGGTGAAGGCGCTGCTCGTGCGGAGCCTGGAGGCGTTGGCTTCGGTGGGCTGTGTGCCGGTGCTGCTCAAGGGGTACGGGCTGGCGCAGCGGCTGTACCCGGACCCGCTGCAGCGGGCGACCACGGATGTGGACCTGCTGGTGGCGCGCGGCGAGGTGGACGCGGCGGTGCGGGCGCTGGGTGGGCTGGGCCTGGCGGTGCGCGCGGGGGATTCCGCGCGGCATGGCGAGGAGGACTCACATCACCTGGAGTTGGCGGGGCCCGCGGGATTGGTGGAGCTGCACTTCCGCGCGCTGGCGGGGTGGGGTGAGGCGCTGGAGGGCGATGCGTTGCTGGCGCGCGCGGTGGAGGGCGAGGTGGAGGGCCGGCGCGTGCGGTGGCTGCGGCCGGAGGATGAGGCGGTGTACCTGGCGCTGCACGCGAGCAACCACCTGTTGCAGCGGTTGGCGTGGGTGTTCGACTTGAAGTTGCTGGCGCTGAAGGGGTTGGACTGGCGGGCGGTGGTGGAGGGCGCGCGCGGGACTGCGTTTCCGCACGGCGTCTGGTACGGCTGGGAGGTGGCGCGGAGGCTGCTGGATGCGCCGGTGCCCGAGGACGTGCTGGAGGCGCTGGCGCCGCCGAGGTGGCAGCGGGCGCTGGCGCAGCGGTTCTTCTCGGAGGAGCGGCTGTTGGGCGCGGACCTGGCGCGCAGCAAACCCGCGTGGGTGGCGGCGAAGCTGCTGCTGGCGCCTCGACCCGGAGCGATGGCGCGATATGCGGTGCGCCGGGTGGAGAACGCGGTGCGGGCCCGGCGCTGAGGCTCAGTCGAGGAAGCGGCGCTCCCAGCGGCGGACGTCCTCGGGGGGAAAGTCCAGATTGTTTCGAGGCTCTTCATGGAAGAGCCAGGGTTCCAATACGCGCGCCAGCTCGCGGTACAGCGGGAGGTCCTGACCTGCTTCGGTGTCACCGGCCTCGGGCCATGTGCCGAGGGTGATGGCCACCCGGTCTGCATCCATCTCCTGCACCGTGATGTCTGGTGACGAAAGGCGTGCGCGGAGACCCGTGGCTCCACCGAGCTGTCCGAGCACGGGCTGACCGATGAAGGTCATCCAATAGGCACCGCGTACGCGGGTTCCTATCTCGGCGGAAAGCATGCCCTCTCCAGAGATCTCCATTCCAGGGTGGAGAAAACATTGACGTCGGACCACCCTGGCCACTCCCATCATGTGCGTCAGCGCATTGAGAGAGAGGCTTGCGTAGCCCGAATTGAAGGGTAGGGGCGCGGCCACTGCCAGCGCGACTTCACGGACGCGCGCGGGGCCGTGCTGCTCCAGGAACTCGGTGGGCAGCCAGCAAGAAAGGGCACACACCGTGCCACGCATCGTATTGGGAACTGTAGGGTCTGGCCCGCCGCCGTAATATTCGAGCTGGTACTCGCCCACGCCGCCCGGTCCGTCGCGCAGCAGTGTGTGGGCCCATCGGTTTTCGCGGAGCTCGCCGAGGACGTGCTCCCAGCCATTGTCATTGAGCTCAAGATAGTCGTCCCGGTCATTGTCGAAGTACCAGGACAAGGCTTGAGGGCCTACTGCGTTTCGGTACTGCTCCAGCGCCTTGATCACGGGCTGAGCCACCTCCGAGTGTGGTCGGAGCATGTAGAAGCAGAGGGTGAGGCCGTCACGAATCAGCAGTTCGCCGTTCTTGGCCTGGACTCGGACCCGTGGAAAGCGCCTGCTCATCAGATGATTCCCCACGATGGTGATACGAGGGAGGGAGTGACTCTCAGGGCATCTCTGTAGATGTCACTTTGATTGGCTCGGAAGTAGGGGTGTCCCTGGGGATAGTCATTCCATTTGGGCTGGTTGGTACCCGGGCACGGGAACTTGAGGTCATAGACCGCAACGGCTTGGAGTGGATCTCCCGTATGGATGACGACATCGGGCCGCAGGGTTCCTCGCAGCTCGTCACCTCGCCCCTGACGTAGCAGGGCCTGGGCCTCTTTTTCACTGAGCAGTGTGGTCTCGTTGGACTTCTTGTCGTAGCGGTATCGCTGCTCCAGGCTGAACCCTCCTGGCCAGGCTGAGGGCAGCCGCTCCTGGATGCACCGGAACGCGACCTCGTGCTTCTCCGTGCCCAGTGTCATCGCGCGTGTAATGGGGTTGCCCTTCGAGTCCACGCCCACCTGCTCGGAGCACTGGGCCTTGGTGGGATTGGCTCCGAACCGGCGCAGGTTCACCTCCGAGTTGGCCAGCTCGACACAGTCTTTCAAGATCTGTTCGACGCGGTTCTGGTGCTCATCCTGGAAGAGCTTGAGCGCCGCAGCGAGCACAGCGGCCCCTTGCGCCGCCTGTGCTCCCGAGGCCGCCATCCTCACGGACCGTCTCGGGAGACTCCACAAACACCGCTCACAACGAAGCTCTACAGCGCTCGCGGTTTCACGGGCACAGGTAACTGCCGCCCGTGCCGTAAGGGCAGCCCTGGCCCACGCAGTACTTCGGCCCGCTGTCCTGTGCCGGCTGCTGTCCGTACGTGTCGCGCGGCACGCTCACGGTGCAGCTTCCCGCCGCCGAGTTCCCGGACGTATCCGTCACCACGTAGTGCACCGTGTACACACGGCCATCACCCGTGTCGTCGCGTTCGGCGCGCAACTGCACCGACGTCGAGTTCACCCGCACGCTCACGTCGTCGCACGTGTCGCCGTCACACGTCCCCGCGGCGTCCTCGGACTCGTCCGACGTGACGCGGACGATGCGGCCGTACTGCCCCAGCGGCAGCTCGCCCAGGCACGCGTCGTGGGCCGGGCCCGCGCACTCGGCCAGCGTCACCGTGCGATACGTGGAATCCGCCGGCCTCAGCGTCACCCCCAGCGAGCACCCCAGCTCCGGCGGCTTCGTGTCCCGCACCGACACCGAGAAGCCGCACCCGCACGCGTTGCCCGAGCCGTCCGTCGCGTTGCAGTCCACCACCGTCCGCCCCAGGGGAAACACGGAGCCCGTCGGCGGCGAGCACGTCACCGACACCGGACCGCAGTTGTCCTCCGCGTGCGCCGTGTACGTCGCCTGCGCCCCGCCCGCCGTGCACTCCAGCACCTGCGGCGCCGGGCACACGATGCGCGGCAACGTCGTGTCCACCACCGTCACCGTGCCCGTGCACATCGCGCTCTCCTCGCCGTCCGACGCCGTCAGCGTCACCTCACGGCTCCCCAGGCCGAACGGCCCTCGCGCCGACTGCGTCACCGAGAAGGGGCCCGGCTGGCCATCCGGGTCATGGCTTCCATCGTCCACGCTCGCCGAGGCCCGGCACGTCGCGTCCGCGCTCACCGTCACGTCGCGGCACACCGCCACCGGCGGCAGGTTCGCCGAGCACTCCAGCCCCACCAATCCCGAGCCGGTGTTGTTGTCCTCGCGGCACTCCAGCTCGCGTCCCGTCCCAGTGCCGTCGTCATCCACCACCGCGAACATCTCGCCGCGTCCACCGGGCGCGGTGCCGAGCACCAGCTCCGCCTGTGCCTCGCCGCCCGCGTCCAGCTTGTCCGTCAGCGTGGCCACGCCCAGCAGCGTGCCGCCACCACTCGCGGGTCCGCGATAGAAGGCCACCTTCACTCCCGCGGAGGCCGGAGCGTCACCCGCGTTCCGCACACGCGCGCCCAGCTTCACGCCACCCTCGCTGTCGCACGCGGCGCTCACCGCGTCCACCACCAGGTCCGGCGCGGCGAAGGGCTTCACCGTTCCCGTGCCCTGGCTGTTGGTCCGGAACGTGTTGAGCCCCGGCGTGAGCCAGTTGGCCACCGGGTGCGCGGGGATGGAGCCATCGTCCCCCACGTTGGTGACGGAGTACGCATGCTGGTTCCAGATGCGCCGCGTGTTCACCCAGCCATCCTTCTTGTCCCTGTACACGCGGATGCCGTGGAACGGGCCGAAGCCGCACGCGGTGTTCTGCGCCACCACGACTTCAGCGTTGCCGTCACCATCCACGTCGACGACGACCGGGTTCTCGTACGCGGTGCACGAGCTGTGCGGCGCCTCGAAGCGCACCTCTCCCGTCGTACCGTCGTAGATGCGCAGCGCCGTCTCGTCCGCGTAGACGACCTCCGCGCGCCCGTCTCCCTCGAAGTCGAAGGTGGACGAGCCCGTGCGGTTGGAGCTGGTGTCCTGCGTCGGCACCAGCCACTTCACCGTGCCGTCCGCCTCGAAGACGGAGTACCAGGCCATGGCGGCCACGCCGATTTCCGGCTGCCCGTCCGCGTCGAAGTCCGCGATGTTCGGCGGCCCGCCCGTGCCGAGTCCCAGGTGCTCCACCGTCCAGCGCACCGTGCAGTCGGACTCCATCAGCGACACATGGCCGCTCCACACCACCACCACTTCACCGTCCGGGTCCGCGTCGAAGTTGCCCACGCCGGAGAAGCCATCGCCCAGTGACTCGGCCCGGCACTTCAGCGTGCCGTCGTGCAGGTAGATGCTGGGGCCATTCACCACCTCCTGCTTCCCGTCCCCGTCCAGGTCCGCCGCGAAGGCGAGCGGCCCCGTGTCGTTCGGCGGCCCGCCCACGCCTTCGCTGCCCACCCATTCCAGCTTTCCCGCGCCGTCGTAGACGTGGTTGCCGGCGATGATTTCCACCGCCCCGTCCCCGTCCAGGTCCGCGAACGAAACGCCGCCCCAGTCCAGCCGGGGCCCGTCCGCGCGGAACTTGAAGTCACCGGTGTTCTCGAAGCAGAGGATGCCCACCGCGCTCTCCGGCACGGTGCACAGCTCCACCCACCCATCACCGTCGATGTCGCCCGCCGCGACGCTCGCCGCGCCGCGCGTCCGCAGCGCCGGGTCCGTCACCGCCCACAAGTCGGAGCCGTCCGCCCCGCTGATGGCGCGCAGCACGCCGTTCGTCTTGTAGTTCCAGCCCTCGAAGCTGTTGAACACCACGTCCGGCACGCCGTCGCCGTTGACGTCCACCACCACGGGCGTGCTCTCCACGTTGGTGTGCGTGGGCATGACGGGGCTGTCCGTCCACGCCCACTCCACCTCGGGCTCGAAGTGGGGCTCGAAGGGAGGCCGCACCTCGCACCGGGCCTCCGTCCCCACCTCCACGACGACCGACGAGCCGCCCTGCGCGGCGGGTGCCTCCGAGGTGGTGCCGCTGCACGCCACCAGTCCGAGCGCCCCCAAGACACACCACCGGCCCGCCCGCCTGTCCGTCCAGCCCTGCTGCACCATGTATGACAACCTCCCTCGGCTGCCTGCCCGGCCCGCGACGTACCGAGGGGCCGAGGTATTCATCCGCTCCGCCTTCCGGACCCACCCCGTGGGGCCGCCGCCTGTCTTCCGCCGGGCACTCGCCCGGGTTCGTGTCCGCCCGGAGACAGAAAGCGGGCGTTGCAGCCCATGCGTCCGGCCCGTTAAAGGGGGCCCCCATGCCGCCGCCGCCGAGCCTCCTCGACACCTTCCGCGTCCTCTCAGCCTTCGACCCGCCGCGCGTCCCGCTGCGAGGCGCGCCGTGGGAGGAGTACGTCGACTGGGCCATCGCCCAGGGGCTCGCGCCGCTGGCCGCCTACAACCTCCAGTACCGGCTGGGCGGCGCCGCCGTGCCGGAGTGGGTGCGCGACAGGCTGCTCGCCATCTACCAGGGCTCGGCCAACGACAACGTGATGAAGCTCGTCAACTTCAAGCAGATGGTGGACGACCTTCAGGGCCGCCGGCTCGTGCTCTTCGGCGGCGCGGCCTTCGCCGACTCGCTCTACCCGCACGTCGCCTTCCGTCCCGTGACGGAACTGCAACTGCTGATGAAGCGGATGGACGTGGACGGCTTCGCGGGCTTCCTCTCCAACCACGAGTTCAAGCCCGAGGACGCCGCCGGCACCGGCGCCACCCGGGTCGTCTCCGACGGCCGCACCCTCATCTGCCTCTACTCGGACGTGCTGGGCCCCCAGCGCAAGGAGCAGGCGGCGGGCATCCTCGAGCGGGCGAAGCCGATGCGCATCTACGGCCCGTCCGTCTTCCGCGCCGACCTGGAGGACGCGCTGCTGCTGGCGTCGCTGGACCAGGCACGTCAGGGCTATGAGGTACCGTGGCTGACCTTCCTCGACGTGCGCGAGCTCGTCACCGGCGCCAAGGCCATGGGCGGCCCGTACTCGCGCCCGCTGGACGTGCCCGCGCTGCTGGCCCGGGCCGCGGAGTGGCGCCTGGAGCGCGCCCTCTACACGTCCCTGGCCATTGTCGCGCGGCTCTTCCCGGAGGCCGCCGCGGACGCCACCGCCGCCTTCCCGCCGCTGCGCCGGGCCACGCGTGAATTGCTGGACCGCACGGTGGTGGGTCCTGTCAGCACCCCCGGCCGGACGTCGGCGCTCAAGGGCATGGAGCGGGTGCGCCGTCTTCTCACAGGCCAGTAAGTCTGGCCGCCTGCCCACCTGCCCTGGGGGACGGGCTTTCTTTCCGTGCGCCTCCCGGCGTATGAGTCCTGCTCCGGACACTTCTGGAACGGACTTTCAATGCGTATTGCCATCATCGGAACGGGCTACGTCGGCCTGGTCGCGGGCACCTGCTTCGCGGACTCGGGGAACGACGTCACGTGCGTGGACATCGACGAGCGGAAGATTCGCATGCTCCAGGCGGGCGAGGTGCCCATCTACGAGCCGGGTCTCGAGGAGCTCATCAAGAAGAACGTGCGCGAGAAGCGCCTCTTCTTCACGCGTGATTTGGCCGAGGCCGTGGCGCCCGCGCAGGTGGTGTTCATCGCCGTGGGCACGCCCGAGGGCGAGTCCGGTGACGCCGACCTCCAGTACGTGCTGGCCGCCGCCGAGCAGATTGGCAAGGCGATGAAGCAGTACACGGTGGTGGTGGACAAGAGCACCGTGCCGGTGGGCACCGCGGACAAGGTGCGCGAGGCCATCCGCAAGGTGACGAGCATCGAGTTCGACGTCGTCTCCAACCCCGAGTTCCTCAAGGAAGGCGCCGCGCTGGACGACTTCCTCAAGCCGGACCGCGTCGTCATCGGCGTGGACTCCGAGCGCGGCCGCAAGGTCATGGGCGAGCTGTACGCGCCCTTCGTGCGCACGGAGAACCCCGTGCTGTTCATGGACACGCGCTCGGCGGAGCTGACGAAGTACGCCGCCAACGCGATGCTGGCCACGCGCATCTCCTTCATGAACGACATCTCCGCGCTCTGCGAGAAGGTCGGCGCGGACGTGGACTTCGTGCGCAAGGGCCTGGGCTCGGACAAGCGCATCGGCTACCCGTTCCTCTTCCCGGGCGTGGGCTACGGCGGCTCGTGCTTCCCCAAGGACGTGAAGGCGCTGGTGGCCACCGCGCGTGACTACGGCCTGGAGCTGGATTTGCTCCGCGCCGTGGAGCGCACCAACGAGCGCCAGAAGAAGCTGCTGGTGAACAAGGCCGTGAAGCACTACGGCTCGCTCGAGGGCAAGAAGTTCGGCGTGTGGGGCCTGGCCTTCAAGCCGAAGACGGATGACATGCGCGAGGCGCCCTCCATCGAGGTCATCGAGGGGCTCATCGGCAAGGGCGCGCAGGTGATTGCGCACGACCCCGTGTCCGCGCACACCGCGAAGCGCGTCTTCGGTGACCGCATCCGCTACGCCACGGTGCCCTACGAGGCGCTGGAGGGCGTGGACGGCCTCTTCGTCGTCACCGAGTGGAACGAGTTCCGCCACCCGGACTTCGAGCGCATGAAGGGTCTGATGAAGACGCCCGTCGTCTTCGACGGCCGCAACGTGTACGACCCGGCGCGCATGCGCGAGCTGGGCTTCACGTACTACGGCATCGGCCGCCGATGAGCCGCGGCGGTTCGCTCGACTCCCTCACGGGGCTGCGCTTCCTGGCGGCCCTCCACGTGGTGCTGTTCCACTTCGGGAAGTCGTCCGTGGGTGCGGGGCCGGAGGCGCTGCACAACTGGGTGAGAGCGGGCTACTCCGCCGTCGGTGTCTTCTTCGTGTTGTCGGGCTTCGTCCTGGCCTGGAACTACCTGGACCGGGATGGACGGATGGAGACGGGGCCGCGCGCCTTCCTGGCCGCGCGCCTGGCCCGGGTGTACCCCGTCTATCTGCTGACGTTCCTCCTGGCGGCGCCCACCACCATCGCCGTTTCGGTGGGTGCCAACGGCTGGGCGGTGGCCGCCGGGAAGCTGACGGTGGCCGGCGCGAGCGCGCTGCTGCTCGTGCAGGCGTGGGTGCCGGTGCTGGCGCTGTACTGGAACCCGCCGGGCTGGTCCGTCGCGGTGGAGGCCGTGTTCTACGTCCTCTTCCCGGGCATTGCGCGCGGGTTGCCCCGGCTGCGTCCGTCGCTGTTGCCGGTGGCGCTCGTCGCCGTATGGGTGCTGGGGCTCCTGCCGCCGGTGCTGTGGCTGGCACTGCGCGCGGACGGGGCAGGGCCGGTGGACGCGGGCACCTGGACGACGGGGCTGGCCATCATCAAGTTCAACCCGCTGATGCGGCTGCCAGAGTTCCTCTTCGGCGTGCTGCTCGGCTGGTGCTTCGTGCGCGAGCGCGCGGACGGAGCGAAGAAGGGCAGCGGCGCGGTGATGGCGGCGGCGGGCGCGGCGCTGCTGGTGGCGGCGGGCGCGGCGGGCCCGAGGATTCCCTATCCGCTGATGCACAACGCGCTGCTGGCGCCCGCGTCGGGGCTGCTGGTGTACGGGCTGGCGCGCGGTGGCGGGCCGCTGGGGTGGCTGCTGTCACGCCCGTGGCTGGTGCACCTGGGCGGCGCGAGCTACGCGCTCTACCTGCTCCAGTACCCGGTGTCGGAAGGCGTCGTGGCGCTGGCGCGCGTGCTGACGCCGTGGGTGGACCTGCGCTCGCCGCTGGCGCTGCTGGTGGGCGTGCTGGCGCTGGGCCTGCCCGCGTCGGTCTGGGTGCACCGCTACGTGGAGACGCCGTTCCGCTCGCGGGTGCGCAAGGCGCTACAGCCGTGGGTGGACGCGGAGCCGCGCGTGTCCGCGCGGCCGGTGGTGCCGGGGGCCTGAGGCCTCAGGGGCGAGCGAGGCCGCAGGCCTTCTTGCCCTCGGCGGTCTCGATGGCCCTGCAGTCGCACTGGTCGACGAGCTGCTCGCAGACGGCCTCGTCCTCCTCGGTGGGCTCCACGCGGCTCTCTTCCTGGGCGGCGTTCGAGAGGCACAGCTCCTTCTCCACGGAGTTGGTGGAGCAGTCGCAGAGCTTCTCCGACAGCTCGCGGCAGGCGCCCTTGCAGCCGGCGAGGCCGGACAGGGTGGAGCACAGGAGGGCGGCGGTGATGACGAAGCGGCGCATGGGCCGGCGAACATGCCAGAAGGCTCCCCGGATGCAAGCAGCCCGCGAGGGCCGGAGTGCCGGAGCGGATGCCAGGGTCGCCCGCCTGCTCCACGCTCCCGGCTACGTGCTGTCACCGCTGGTGCTGATTGGAATCCCACTCATCATCTCCGGCCTGGGCGAGGAGGACGATGATGACCAGGCCTCGTTGCTGGCCTGGGGCGCGGGCCTCTCCATCGTCGGAGCGGGCGGCGTGGCGCTGCTCGTCACGGGCCTCGTCACCGGCTCGCGCGAGTCCAGCGTCCACCGCACCCGGCGCGAGGAGCTCGTCCAGGAGCGCATCCGCCTGGAGGACGAGCTGCGTGACTTGAAGGCCCGTCGCGATGCGCGCGGCTCGCTGCAGGCGCGCCGGTGGCAGCCGCGCCCCACCCTTGCCCTCATAGCGCTGCGCTTCTGACGCGCCGCCCCACGGACGCCCGGTCCCTCTGCGACCGGGGGCGGAGGCGGGAAGCGGGCGGTCATGGCATGCCGTGACATACTCCCGCGTCCTCCGCCCCAAGCATGTCCTCCTCCCGTCACGGCACGTCCCGATTCACCCTGCTCGCCGAAGCGGCGCTGGCGGCGCTCGTGGTGCTGGGCCCGGTGGCGCTCGGTGGCGCGGCGCGCTGGGTGTTGTGGCCGCTGGTGGGGCTCTCCGGCGCGGCGGCGGTGCTGGCAGCGGTGGCCGCGAAGCGGCAGGGCCAGTCCCTGCGCTTCCCGCTGCTGGCGGTGCCCCTGGCCCTGGGCGCGGTGCTGTGCGCGGTACAGCTCGTGCCGCTGCCGGCGGGCCAGCTGGAGGTGCTGAGCCCGGAGTCCGAGGCGCTGCGCGAGTTCGCCCTCGTGCCCATGGGCCTGGACGGCGCTCGGCCCGTGTCGCTGGACCCGCCCGCCACGTGGCGCGAGCTGGCGAAGCACGTGGCGTACCTCCTGTCCTTCCTCGCGGCGGTGCAGGTGTGCCGCGCGCGCCGCAGCCGTGAGCGGCTGCTGTCGGTGCTGGCCTTCACCGGCGCGGCGCTGGTGGTGGTGGGGCTGGGCCACGCGCTGCTCGGCGTGCAGTCCCTCTTCGGCGTGCTGCCGTATGTGGACGCGCGGCCCCCGCTGGTGACGCCCTTCGGCAACCCCAACCACCTCGCGGGCTTCCTCGGGCTGTCCTCCACGGTGGCGCTGGGGCTGGCGCTCACCACGCGGCCCCGCTCGCGCGCGCTGCCGTACGCGCTGGCGGCGGGCGCGGGCGGCCTGGGCGTGGTGCTGACGCTGTCGCGCGGAGGCATCGCCTTCTACGTCTTCGGCCAGGCGCTGCTGGCGGTGCTGCTGCTGCGCCGACGCCGCGAGTCCTCCGGGCGCGGCACGCCGGTGTGGGCCCGGAGCGCGGTGGCGCTGCTGGGGCTCTTCGCCGTGCTCGCGGTGGGCGCGTACACCGCGGCGGACAAGCTGTGGGTGGAGGCGCGCAGCGCGGACAGCGTGGAGGAGCTGCGCCAGTCCAAGGTGGCCCTCTGGCCGATGATGGTGGAGACGGCGCGCGCCTTCCCCGTGCTGGGCATGGGGCGCGGCGCCTTCGAGGCCGCCTTCCCGCGCTACCAGACGGAGCCCGGCATCCACACCTTCACGCATCCGGAGAACGCGGTGCTGCAGGTCGCGGTGGAGCTGGGCGCGCCGGGCCTGCTGCTGCTCGCGGTGGCCGCGTGGGGCTTCGTGCGGCTGCTGCGCCGCGACGGCCTGGATGCGCTGGAGCTGGCCGCGCTGTCGGGCGTGGCGGCGCTGGCGCTGCATGACCTCTTCGACTTCAGCCTGGAGCTGCCGGCGTGCGCGGTGGCGGCGCTGGTGGTGCTGGGCGCGGCGGCGCGGCCCCGAGAGCGCCGCCGTGCTCCCGGGACGTCCGGCGGCCTGAAGCCCTCCGCCTGGGTGCCGGGCGCGGGCGTGGCGCTGACGGGGCTGGCGCTGGCGGCGCTGGTGCCCGGCCGGCACTTCCTGGCGGACGCGGAGGCGGAGCTGGCGGGGCTCGTCAGCGCGCGCGCGCCGGCGTCCGACGTGCACGCGAGAGGCGTGGCGCTCATCGACCAGCACCCCGCGGACTATCTGCTCTACCGGCTGGTGGCGTCCGGGTACGCGGCGAAAGGCCCCGAGGCCGCGGGCGAGTCCCTGGCCTTCATCAACCGCGCGCTCTACCTGTCGCCGCACGATGGCGTCTCGCACCGCGTGGCCGCGCGGGCGCTCCTGGCGCTGGGGCGCCGCTCGCAGGGCTTCCTCGAGTACCGGCTGGCCTACGAGGCCGGGGACACGGGCGCGCTGCAGGGCGAGGCCCTGTACCGGGTGCGCTCGCTGGAGGACCTGGCCGCGATGACGCCGGACTCGCCGGAGGTGGCGGTGCGGCTGCTGGACGCGCTGGCCAACGTGCCGTCGCGGCTGGACGCGGCGCTCGCCTACTCGGGCTGGGCGCGGGAGAACTTCGAGGGCCGCACCGGCGTGGCCGCGCTCTGGGCGCGCGAGGCCCGGCTGCGGCTGCGCAAGGGCGAGCTGCCCGCCGCGGAGGCCGCCAGCGCCCAGGTGGAGCGCCTGGCGCCGGACGCGCTGGACACGCACCTGTTGCGCGCGGAGGTGCTGCGCGCCCAGGGCCGGCGCGACGAGGCACTCCAGACGCTGGAGCGGCTGCTGGCGCGCTTTCCGGGCCACGTGGAGCTGTCCTTCACACTGGCCGCGCAGCAACTGGACGCGGGGCTGACGCGCAGGGCGAAGGACACGCTGCAGGCGGTGTCCCCGTTCCTCACCGACTACGCGCAGCGCGCGCGGCTCCTGTCCATGGAGGCCGCGTGCCTGGAGCGCGAGGGCCTGCTGTCGCGCGCCGTGGAGCGCCGGCAGACGGCGGCGCGGCTGGCGCCCGGCCCGGATGCCTGGTTCGCCGTGGCGCGCACGCAGGAGGCACTGCACCGGTATGACGCCGCGGCGCGCTCGGTCCACGAGGGACTGCGCCTGTTGCCCGCCGGTGCGCGCAAGGATGCCGAGGCGTGGGCGGCCCGGCTGGAGGCCGAGGAGCGCTCCCGCGTGGAGACGCGCCGCAAGGAGCTCACGGACGACCCGCACGCCCAGGAGCTGGAGCACCTGCTGCGCAACCCCGACACCGGCGGCGCGGGCGAAGCGGCGAACGAGCCGTAGTCACCGCCGTCACGCGGGCGCGTGGGTTTCCATGCCCGCTTCGGGCATGCCCATCGCCGGTCGCTGCTCGCGCTGGATGAAGGTCGCCACCAGGGGCCACTCCAACGTGGCGAAGTCCTGGAAGCGCATCTCCAGGGCCTCCTCGTGCGAGCCCGCCCGGAAGAGCAGGTGGTCCGTGATGCTGAGCGACTCGTCCACCGCCACCGGCAGGCCGTACAGCTCGCCGAAGGGGGGTTCCGCGCCCAGCTCGCAGTCGGGGAAGAACTTGGAGAACTCGGCCTCCGAAGCCAGTCGCACGCTGCGCGCGCCGATGATGTCGCGGACCTGCTGAAGGTCCACCGTGCCCGCCGCGGGCACCACGACAATCCACGGCTGCCGGTCCGCCATCAAGATGACGGACTTGGCCACTCGCCAGCCGGACACGTGCAGCGCCTGCGCCAATTCCTGCGCGGTCACCGCATGCGGGTGCCAGTAGCGCTCGAAGCGCACGCGATTGCGCCGGAGATAATGCTGGATGGATTCCGGAATCATGGGGAATGTCACCTCCTCGCCAGAGAAGGTGGGTCGCCCCGCCGGGTAAGACCATCGTCCGATGCCGCCGTCCGGCTCCACCGAGGGCACGCCCGCCTTCCAGAGGCCCGCAGGCCCGCCGGTAGGGCAGGCGAGCGTGGGCCCTTGTCATGCCAGTCTCCCGCCCCGCAGGTGCCCCATGTCCTTGTCCCGATTCACCTTCGCCTGGAGCTTCGCGCCGCGGACGCGGCCGTGACGTGCACCAGCGTCTCAGCGCACCGGCAGCTCGCGGAAGGTGAGGCCGTCCAGCTCGAAGCGTTCCACGGTGTCCTTGAAGCGCTCGGTGACGATGAGGACGGTCGCGAAGTTGCGCAGGCGGAAGAGGTCCAGGTCCGAGGGGAGGGAGGCGGCGTCGAGGATGGGCTCCTTCGGGAGGCTGAAGCCATGACGGCCGCACTTGGGGCACGGAGGCGGAGTGCTCTTCGGGATGCAGTCGGCGTGCAGGAGGCCGCGCGGCTCGATGTGCAGGTCGAGGAGCTCGGGGATGCCCTTGGGGCGAAAAAGCATCTCCGTGCGGCAGCCTCGCAGGCCTCGGAGTCCTTCGTCCTGCAAGAGCTTCAAGACGTCGGGCCGGATGAGCAGCGAACCGGCATACCGATAGACGAGTGCGGAGAACGGCCCCCTGGCCTTTCCTACCAGGGGACCGAACATGGCCCCGGGTTCGAGCGGATAGTCTGGGGGTAGCAGAACTCGAACCTGGTCGCGCAGACGCTCGAACTCCTCGAAGTCTTCTTCCAGGTAGGCTCTCGACAACTTCTTCGCCACCGGATGCCCGGAGAGATCTACTGCGGGATAGTGGAGCCCCGCACCTGCCCACGTTGCCTTGCACTCAGGGCAGGTGATCCCCGGAAGCCCCCATTTGGGGGCGGCGTTGTAGCTGCCCTTCTGGGGTGGGTCGTCCACAAAATGAGTCTTGAAGAACCGTGACATGGCGTCAGTACTCGATGGGAGGCCCTACCAGCAGGTGGTACGGCAGGATGGGGCCTATCAGGTTGAAGCGAATGATGAGCTCCCGTGCATAACGGTACATGTCCTCCTTGGTTGCACCACGATGTGCGTCTTGAAAGTCCCGCCACGCTCGATTCCACGGTCCTCCATTCGGTCCATTGTGGATGCGGTGATGGGTGTCGATGTCGAGCAGCATCGTCTCCTGATGGATGTTGATGCCCTGCCGCTCGAACCAGATCCTGAGGCTCTCCTGCCGCGGAAAGATGTGGTGCTTCTCCCGGGGCTTTGTCGCCAAGGCCTGAGCCATCTCCAAGAGCCGCTTCTGGCTCGGCAGCAGCTCCCGCCCGTACCAGCGGATGACGAACACCGGCTCGGACTGTCCCGGCCGCACCCACGGGTAGCCCCAGTTCCGCTGCGGTGACTGCACCGCGCTCGGCGGGAGCACGAACGTGCCACGCGTCCGTACCACGCGCCCGGGTTCGGGAGGCGCATCCTCACAGCGGAAAAGGCCGCACGAGTCCTGCGCACAGACGAACGTGACGCACGCGCCCTCATCCAGGCGAGTGTACGCCTCCGGGTACTCCGCCGCGTCCCGTTCCACGGGAGCCGCGGGAGTCGACGTGCACGACCACAGCACTGCACACAGCCACAGCCACCAGGCACGGTGCCACATCACGAATCCCCAGCCGGCCCGGAAGGCCCGGAGCCGGCCGGAGGTCATATCAATAATTGCACCTGCAACTCCGATGCTTCATCCCCGCACCCTGGCGGCGTGTCCTTCCGCTGCGCGGAGATGTACGCCTCCATGGCGCGCAGCTTCGGGTCGCCGTCCGCGAACGGCTTGCCGCGCACCGGGTTCTCGATGCACCCGTCGCGCATGTCGCGCAGCAACGCCTGTCACCGAGCGGGCGGATGGATGGTGACGTGAGCGGGCGAGTGGATGGGATTGCGCGGAGCGGCGGTGCGCAGGTGTTGCTGATGGGAGGGCCGGAGCGGCTCGCGGACGCACCGCTCGACCTGGACAACCGCCCGCCTGGACGCGCTCCCTCGGGCCTGTGAGTGCTTCCCGGAGAGATGCCGTCGCTCGGTGCCTTGATGACTCCGTGCTGGGACGTGGCGGGAGCACTCTGGCCGAGGAAAGGGAGACGTTGCGCGTTCGCGGGCGATGTTAGGGTGCCCATCCAGGAGGTCATGTACTCTTGCCGCAACCCGTTAGATTGGCCCTTGCGCTCATGCTCTTGTGGGGAGTTGCGCCGCGAGCGGATGCCGCACCCGGGCGCACGAAGCGAGAGCGGTCCGTCGCGGTCGCCGCCACCCCCGCCGAGCCGTTGCCCGAGCTTCGCGTCGACAAGGCCACGTCGACGTTGCTGTACTTCCCGGCGGCAATCGCGAAGAGCACGCTCACGGTCGACGGGCAGCCACGCACGGTCGACAGGGCGGCGCTTCCGGACGAGTCGCGAATCAGGGTCCTCGACGTGGGCGAGCGCTCGCTCATCGTTCAACCCGTGGAGGATCTCCGGCCGGGCGAGCGCCACGAGCTCGCGGTTGTCTTCGCGGACGGGCAACCACCGGCACGGGCCGCGTTCATGCTCGTGACCGACCCGGCTGAAGTGGACGCGCGGCTCGACGTGGAGCGCCCCGCTTCGCCGAGCACCGCCTGTCCCGCTGAAGCACCACGCTCCCCACCCCGGCCAGAGGACTTCGTGTTGCTCGGATACGTGGATAAGAATGGCGTTCAAACGGACACGGTTGCCGAGGCTGCGGATGCCAGTCAGGGGCTGTCGTCGCAGCAGGGGTTTTCGTATCGGGGCAAGGGCTGGGTGTTGGTGGATGTGAATGTCGAGAACCAGGCCGGTCAACAGCCCTGGACGCCACGCGAGGTGTCGTTGACGGGCAGGCGGGGAGCCACGCTTCCGGCGCGGCTGGTGACCGTGGACGGCGGGAAGATTGCTCCCGGCGACTTTGGGCGGGTGCTAGCCGTGGCCGACCCTCCGCCCCCAGACGCTGGGACTGTCTTCAGTTTGCATATCCGTGGGGATGGAGGCCGTAGCCTGGAGATTCCGCACGTGCGATTCCAAGGGCGGTTGACGGAGCCCCAGCCATGACCGGCAATCTGATTCGGCTTCCGTCAGGAACGACTATTGATGGATGGCACGTCGTGAAGGAGCTCGGCAACGGCGGCTTCGCCGTCGTCTACCGCGTGGAGAAGGGCGCCACGCCATACGCGCTCAAGCTCGCACGGCACCGCGAGGCCAGTGGGGACGAGAAGCAGACCCACCGTCGCGTCCTGCAGGAGCTGTCGATCATCACGGCGTTGAGGCATCCGAACATCGTCAGTCATCGCGGCTCTGGGTACGCGGAGACTGGCAACGTCTACCTGGTGCTGGAGTACGTGGATGGGTGGACGCTCGCGGAGTGGAAGGAGCGCAAGCACCCCACGGCGCATGAAATCCTGCGGGTCTTCGTCAAGCTTGTTTCCGCGCTGGTCTACATGCACGAGCGTGGGGTTCTTCACCGTGACCTGAAGCTGGTCAATGTCCTGATTCGCAGAAGCGATGGCGAGCCGGTCATCATCGACTTCAGCAGCGCGACCTACGCGCTGGCCGACGACTTGACGGATGGCGGGCTGCCCCCCGGCACGGACCGATTCAGGGCGCCCGAGCAGTTCAAGTTCCTCGCCGAGCACAGGGATGAGCGGCGGGCGCAGTACGCCTTCCAGGTGGCCGACGAAATCTTCGCGGTCGGCGCGATGCTCTATGAGCTGCTGACGGACCCGCGACCGACGGAGCACCGGGCGCGCTCGCCTCTCAACGACCTGACGATTCCGCCGTCCTCGGCAAGGAAGGTGAACCCCCGCGTGCCGGAAGCGCTCAGCGAGTTGGTTGAGAGCATCCTGTCCCGAGAGCCCGAGCGGCGGCCTGTGGATACGCTTGCGCTCCAGCGCGAACTGGAAGACCTGCTGGCGGACCCGGGCGCTGACTACGCCGTGCCGGTACATCCACCGTCGGAGCAGCGGCAGGCCAGGCTGCCCGAAGATGAGGCTCCTCTTCCGGTGGATCCGGCGGGAATGTCTCGTCCGCGCAGGTGGGGCGCGCTCGCGGTGGCTGGGGGCGCTGCCGTCGTGCTCGCCGCCGCCATGGCCCTGTGGGTTGCTTCCTGGGATGCGCCCACGCCGCCCGCTGAGCCGCCCGTCGCCGCGAGCCCGGTGCCTCCCAGCATCCCCCCTTCCACGCCCTCCGAGCCAGCCCCCCCCTGATATGTCACCCCCTGGCCCCGCCCCCATGGTGGACGCAGGCCCGTCAACTGCCGCGGTTCAGAAGGAAGGTTCCACCGTGAAGACCCAGCCACCCGAAGCCCCGAAGCAGCCGCGCACCGGACGCAGCGGAAGGGCGTTTGCCACGCCGGCGGTCAGCGTGGCGCTGCCGCTCTGCGCCGTCCTCGCGGCGGGGTGTCCGGGAGTCCAGGTCCGGCCGGAGCCCTTCGATTGCCCGGCCGGCACCCGTGAGACGATGCGCGCGGTGCTGGGTTGGACGGACGGCGACAACTTCGCGCTCAACATCGACGAGCGCCACAAACAAGACGCGGTGCTTTGGTTCTCGGCAGGTGCCGAGGTGGTCGGCGTCGTTCCGGAGGGGTACGGGAAAGGCAATGGGCCGAAGGCGCCTGCGGGCACGCGGTTCTACGGGGGAAAGGTGTACCTCATCCCCGAAACCAACCAGTGGAAAGGCTATCCGTCGGTGGTCGTGAAATATGAGCGCGTGAAGGTGCCCGGAAAGGACGACGTTCCCGTGTGCTTCGTGGTGGAGCAAAACGCGCGTGAGGTGAAGGGAACGGCGGGGAAGGCTCGCAACGGCACCAATGGATGGGTGTCGGCGGATGGCTGGAGGCCTCGCTGAACGCTTCGCGCCGGGTGACGTGACGGGTAGGTGGCCGTTCTCGAGGCGCGGCCGGCATTTCCGGACACCACCCCGTGAGGGCGTTCCCTTCCGCCCCATCCCCTGGGTAGCTTGTTCCCGCGTCGCGCGAGCCCGGTGCCCGCGCGAGGGGCGGGAGGACCGAGGATGCCGGCCATCGATTTCAAGCTCCCCAGGGGAGCGATTCTGTTCACCGACGACGCCTTCGCCTACGAGTTCCGTGAGGACCTGGGAGAGGCCCATCACGGGCTGAGCCTCTTCGTCGCGCGGCGCCGGACGCTGGAGGGCAACCATCCCCGGGGGAAGGTGCTGCTCAAGGCGGTGGGCAGGCCGACGGAAGAGGACGGCGCGCGCGTCAAGCGCGCCAGGGCGAAGCTGGAGGAGCAGGTCCGCCTGGCCACGTACCTCCAGCACCCGGGCATCCTCCGCGTCCACGGGCTGCGCAAGGCGGAAGGGGCCTGGTACGTCATCACCGAGCATCCGTCCGGGCATTCCCTCAACGACCACCTGACGGCTGTCTCGGAGTGCCGGCGCTGGTTCTCGCCCCTGTTCGCGCTGTACGTCGGCGCGCAGGTGGCGAGCGCCCTGGAGCACGCGCACACGGCGAAGGACGGGATGGGGAGCCCGCTCGGCATCGTCCACCGGGCCATCGATTTGGAGCACGTCTTCATGGATTGGGACGGCACGGTGCAGGTGGCGGACTTCGGCCTCGCCCTCTCCAACCTGCCGGGGCGCGTGGCCTCCACAGTGGCCCGCCCGCGGGCGGATACCTACTTCTCCTCTCCGGAGATGTTGCTGTCCGGCCGCGTCGATGCGCGCTCGGACCTCTACGCGCTGGGGCTCGTCATGCTCGAGCTGGCGACAGGGAAGAACCTGCTGCACGCGCCGGATGACGTCTCCGAGGAGGCCAGGAGGGCGCTGTCGCGGCGGAAGCTCGCGCGAGTCAATCGCGCCATCAAACGCGCCCGGCTCGCCGGGTGCGGCCCCGCGCTGGAATCGGTCATCTGGCGCGCGGCGACCTACACGCCAGAGGACGTGGCCGCGGTGACGGCGACGCTCCCCGAGTTGCTGCGGGTGCCACTGTGCAAGCTGCTCCAGCGGGAGCCTGCCGCGCGCTACCAGACAGCGGGAGCGCTGGCGGCAGACCTGCGCCGGTGGCATGGCGAGGCCTACGGCAAGCGCGATGCGGCTGCCGAGGTGAAACGCGCCGCCAGGGACGCGGGCGAGGCGTGGGTGCAGCTGAACCTTCGGGGCCCCCGTGGTAGCGGGCGCGGCCTGGACGACATCACGACGCGTTAGATGCGCGGCGCTTCAGTGCAAGGCCAGCGGGTCGGTCAGCAGCGTGTAGTACCCGGGCCCGCTCAGCCGCAGTCGTTCGGCCAGCTCGGCGCGCGGGGCATGCGCGTCGGGGGGCAACGACTCCAATTGCCGTCCCAGCTCGCACGCGGCCTCGTCGTAGCACACCTCCTGCCGGGGGCCGCCTTCGGCCAGGTACCGCACGACGCCCGCCAGGTAGTGGCAGCAGCTCATCCAGTATCGGGAAGACCTCGCGCCTCGCGTCCGCCGCAAGTCAGCGGTGGTGCCTTCGAGGGTGGCCCCCGGCGTCATGTCGAACTGGAGGTACTCGTTGACCGCCAGCTCCGAGTCGATGGGCGCGCACAGCCACAGGTGCCAGCGGTGCCGGGGCGGCGCTGACTCCACCGCGTAGATTTCGGTCACCGCCACCGATTGGCGCTCATGGGGCAGGCGCAGCCCTGCTTCCGGCGGCACCCGCAGGAGCATCGCCGGGACGGGCAGCCGGAGCGTGGCGCAGGGGAGCTTTCCGGAGGAGGGGCCGCCCAGTCGCGCGGCGAGCGCGGGTGAGACCGTGTAGTGGTGCTGTCCGCCGAGGTCGTGCGCCACGAAGTGCCACTCCCGCCGGGCATTGGAGAGGGCGCTCTCCGTCCAGGCCAGCGCCTGCCGGGATGAAAGGCCCAACTGGTCGGCGTTGGCGACAAAGGAAGCGTGGAATTCCTCATCCGCGGTGATGTCTTCGAAGCGGGTATGACCGGCCCGGCGCGCCGCACGCTCGATGAGGATGCGCAACGTGAAGTGCCCGATGAACTTGCATTCGTCGAGCGTGAGGAGTCCCTGCTGGAGGTCCCGGTTGAGGGCCTGCTGGACCTTCATGAGCCCGCCCTCCCGATTCCAATAGCCACGCGCCTTGGCCATCCGCTCGCGCTCACGAGTGACCAGTCGGTCGAACTCCGTCGTGGGTGGCCGGGCCCCGGAGATGCGGCCAACCACCGTGAGGTCTTTTCTCATGGCTGCTGGAAGTCGTAGACGTTGCCGAGCTTCAACAGGCGCGTCAGCTCGTCCAGCGCCGTCATCGTCTCGCGCGCGAGCTGCGGGTCCTGCAAATCCTTGGGCCGCAGCACCTCGCGGTAGTGGCGCCGCACCCACGCGGCCAGCGAGTCGTGCAGCGCGGGCGTGTAGAAGACGTCCGCGGTAATCGCCTTGCGCTCCGCGTCCGTCAGCCACACGCGCTGGCGCAGGCAGGCCGGGCCGCCGCCGTTGTTCATCGACTGGCGCACGTCCAGGTAGTGCACCGCCTTCACCGGCGTGTCCTCGGCCACCACGCGCTCCAGGAACCGGTGCGCCGCGGGCGTCTCGCGCGCCTCCATGGGGGCGACAATCGCCATGGTGCCGTCCGGCAGCGTCAGCACCTGCGAGTTGAACGGGTAGGACTTCACCGCGTCCTTCGGAGGCAGCTCCGCGCTGCTGGCCACCACCGCGCGGAAGTCCGGGCCCAGCTTCTCGCGCAGCACCTGGAGCAGCCCCGCGTGGTCCACGAAGGCCAGCTCGTGCAGCATGAGGAAGCGCTCGTTGCCCACCGCCATGACGTCCGTGTGGAAGGCGCCCGCGTCGATGCCGTCCGGGTGTTGCTGCGGGAAGAGCACCTGCTTCGGGTCCAGCTTGTGGAGCCGCGCCAACGCCTGGCTCGCCTCCAGCGTCTGCCGCGCGGGGAAGCGCTTCGGCCCCGGCACGTCCTGCCACGCGCTGCGGCCCCAGGCGAGCAGGTGCACGCCCGCGTGGCCCGGCGTGGCCAGCCGGGTGTGGTTGGCCGCGCCCTCGTCCGCGAAGTGCCCGCTGCCCGGCAGGGGCGGGTGCACCAGGAAGTGGCGCTCGCTCGCGAAGATGGCGCGCAGCACCGCGTGCGTCGTCTCCGCTTCAATCGCGCGGTGGTACATCTGCGAGAGGTTGGCGGGTGTCAGGTGGACGCGGCCGTCGGTGGTGTCCGAGCTCGGCGCCACGGTGGCGGCGTTGGCCGTCCACATGGCGGACGCGCTGGAGGTGAGCCGCAGCAGGTGCTCCGCCTCGCGCGCCGCGCGGGTGATGATTTCCTCGTCGGTGCCGGTGAAGCCGAGCGCCCTCAGGGCGCGCAGCGATGGGCGCGGCTGCGGCGGCAGCACCGCCTGGCCCACGCCCAGTCCCGACACGAAGCGCATCTTCTCCAGGCCCTGGAGCGCGGCCTCGCGGGGGTGGCTGGGCTCACCGCCGTGGTTCTGCGACGCCAGGTTGCCGGGCGAGAGGCCGCCGTAATTGTGGGTGGGACCGACGAGCCCGTCGAAGTTGTATTCGCGCATGGGGTATGGAACGCCTTGTGGAGCGTCCTCCCTTAGCAAAGCGCCTCAAACGTTTCCTCCGCTACGTGCTCATCCGCGGAGTGCTGTTGCTCCTTCAACCCCTGCCCCTGGGTGTCGCCCGGGCCCTGGGCGCACGTCTGGGGGCGCTGGCCTACACCGTGGCCGGCGGCGAGCGGCGCAAGGCCCTGAAGTCCCTGGGCGTGGCCTTCCCGGAAAAGTCCGACGCGGAGCGGCAGGCCCTGGCCCGCGCCGCGTTCCGCCATCTCGGTTCCGCCGCGCTGGAGGTGGCCTGTACCGGCGCGATGGACCGGCAGCTGGAGCGCCTCGTCGCCTGGCCGGAGGAGGACCGTCGCGTGTTGGAGACGGCGCTGGCGCGTGGCCGCGGTGTCGTCTTCGTCTCCGGGCACGTGGGCAACTGGGAGTTGCTGGCCCGCCGCGTGGCGCGCTCGGGCTACCCCAGCCAGAGCATCGCCAAGGAGACCACCGACCCGCGTCTCACGGAGTTGGTCGGCCGCTTCCGCGAGCGCGGCGGCGTGCGGAGCATCTGGCGCGGCCAGGAGGGCGCGGCGCGGGCCATGCTGCGCGCGCTGCGGAGCGGCGAAATCCTCGGAATCCTCATCGACCAGGACACGCGCGTGCAGTCGCTCTTCGTGCCCTTCTTCGGTCAGCTCGCGGCCACGCCCCGCGCGGCGGCGGACCTGGCCATCCGCACCGGCGCGGCGGTGGTGGCGGGCTTCTGCCACCGCGTCGAGGGCGGTGGGTACCGGCTGGCCATGGAAGAGGTGCCGGTGCCCCAGGTTGAGGACCGCGAGGCCGCGGCCCTGGAATTGACCACGGCGCTGTCCGCGCGAATCGAGGCCGCCATCCGCCGCACGCCCGAGCAGTGGGTGTGGATGCATCAACGCTGGAAGACGCGTCCGGAGGCGGCGCCCGCCCCGGCCCGGTGATAAGGAGGGCCCGTGCCGCGCCTGTCTGCCGCCAGCCTCGCCGTCCTGCTCCTCGCCGCCTGCTCGCCCCGTCCTCGCGCGCAGGGAGGCCAGGAGCAGCCGCCACCCCAGGTGGTGCTCCACGGTGCGCGCCTGGAGTCCTACCAGGGCGAGACGCTCACCCTCTCCGGCACCGCCGCGCAGCTCACGTATCAGCGGGCCGGGGGTGACGTGCAGGCCACGGATGCGGTGTTGAAGGTGCCTCCGGGGCAGGGAGTCTCGAAGGGCCCGGCCGGTACCTCGGGGGGCATGGTGGTGAGCGCCCCGAATATGGAGGGCAACCTCGCGTCCAAGCAGTTGGTGGCCTCCGGCGGCGTCGTCATCCGCACGGGGGAAGGCATGCTCGTGGAGACTCCCCGGTTGACGTACGACGCCAACACGGCGCAGGCGCGAGGAAACGAGGGCGTGAAGGTCAAGGGGCCGGACTACCGACTGCGGGCGGACCGCTTCGAGCTGTCCACGCAGGACGAGACGTTCATCTTCGAAGGCTCGGTGGAGACCGAGCTGGGAGCGGCAGAGTGATTGAGTTCCTCGTGACGGCCTTCTTCGTCGCCCAACCGGTGCCCGCCACCGCGGCCTCCGCCGACGGGGGCACGCCGCCCGCCGCCGACGCGGGCGCGCGCGGCCCGAGCTCGCTGGCGCCCACGAATTTGAAGGAGCCCGTGCAGATTGCCGCGGACCGCATCGAGGGTGAGCGCACCCAGGCGACGCTGACGGGCAACGTGAAGGCCACGCACCGGACGCTGAGCCTGCGCTGCGACAAGATGATTGCCTACTACACCCAGCCCCGCGTGGTGACGCGCGTGGTGTGCACCGGCGGCGTGCAGGCCGAGGACGGGGACCGCATGGCCCGCGGCGAGCGCGCCGAGTACGACGTGGCCAGCGGCGTCCTGGTGGTGACGGGCTCCCCGGAGGCCCGGCAGGGGACCACGTACATGCGGGGGACGAAGGTTCGCCTCACGTTGGGTAGCGAGCGGCTCGAGGTGGAGAACGCCGTCATCATCTTCGAGCCGCCCCCCTCGTCCGCGCCCACGCCGCCCCGGCGCAAGGGCGCTGGCACCCCCGCTCGCACACCGCAGGCACCGGCCGCGCAGCCGGCGGCCCAGGGAGGCACGTCGAAGTGAGCGCGAAGCTTTTCGCAGAGGGGCTGGAGAAGACCTACGGCAAGCGCAAGGTGGTGGACGGCGTGTCCTTCACCGTGGCCCCGGGCGAGGTGGTGGGCCTGCTGGGCCCCAACGGCGCGGGCAAGACGACGAGCTTCAACATGGTGGTGGGCCAGGTGACGCCCGACGCCGGCCGCGTCCGCGTGGGCGACGAGGACCTCACGCACCTGCCCATGCACCGCCGCGCGCGCAGGGGCGTGGGCTACCTGCCGCAGGAAGCGTCCGTGTTCCGCAAGCTCACCGTGCGCGACAACTTCCTGGCCGTGCTGGAGCTGCAGAAGGGCCTGGACAAGCGCTCCCGCGAGCGGCGCGCCGACGCGCTGATGGAGGAGTTCGGCCTCGCGCACGTCGCCGAGTCCCTGGGCGAGAAGCTCTCCGGCGGCGAGCGCCGCCGCGCGGAGATTGCCCGCAGCCTCATCCCCGAGCCCCGCTTCATCCTCTTCGACGAGCCCTTCGCCGGCGTGGACCCCATCAACGTGGGCGACCTCCAGCGGCAGATCTTCCTCCTGCGCGAGCGCGGCCTCGGCGTCCTCATCACCGACCACAACGTGCAGGACACCCTCGGCATCTGTGACCGTGCGTACATCATCGCACAGGGGCAGATTCTCGAAGAGGGCACCCCCGCCCAGATTGCCGCGTCGCCCAAGGCGCGCGCCGTCTACCTGGGGGAGCGGTTCCGCCTGCAGCAGGCGCTCTGAGCACGACTCCCCACCGGCCAACCGAGTGACTAGGATGGGTTGGCCCCGCTTTTGCGTCGCCCGGTGAACACGCGCGGCTCATACGGAGCGTGCGTAAGCTGTTGGTTTTCTTGCAGATTTTGAACTCTGCAAGCAAGGGACCACCTCATCGCCACTAGACGAATCCGGGGCATCTTGTTACGTTGGCACGGTCTTTGATTGTGGTCCTGGATTGTAAGGGACTGAGTCAACTTGGGAGCCCCGTCTCATGGCGATGGAACTGAAACAAAGCCTGAAGCTTGCCCAGCAGCTGGTGATGACGCCCCAGCTCCAGCAGGCCATCAAGCTCCTCCAGCTATCCCGCATGGAGTTGCTGGAGCAGGTCCGCGAGGAGATGGAGCAGAACCCGCTCCTGGAGCAGCCGGACGAGCAGGCGCCCGGCGACGTGGCCGACAAGGAGCCGGGCGAGGCCTCGCTGGAGGCGGACAACGTCGAGGTGCCGCGCGACGTGGAGCTGCCGGCGGCCACGGCGGACACCGCCCCCGAGTTCAAGGCCGACGGCGAGGGCCCGCCGGAAATCGACTGGGAGCAGTACCTCAACAGCTACCAGTTCAACGAGCCCACCACCGCCTCCAACAAGGGCAACGTGGCCACGGACGACCTGCCGTCGTTCGAGGCCAACCTCGTGAAGAAGGAGGACCTGGTCGACCATCTCCAGGAGCAGCTGGGCACGCTGCGCCTGAACGACGCCGAGCGGCGCATCGCCATGCTCATCCTCGGCAACCTGGATGACGACGGCTACCTCAAGCTGCCGGAAGTGGAGGGAGACCCGCTCATCCGTCTGGCCAACGAGGCGGACGTGCCCATGCACGTGGCCGAGCGCACCCTGCGCCGCATCCAGTCGCTGGAGCCCCGCGGCTGCGGCGCGCGTGACTTGCAGGAGTGCCTGCTGGTCCAGCTCCAGGGGATGAAGGACAAGGCCGCGGCCCTCCTGGGCCTCATCATCAAGCGCCACATGAAGTACCTGGAGTCGAAGAACCTGCCCGCCATCGCCAAGGACCTGAAGGTCCCCATGGAGGAGGTGGTGGAGGCGGTGAAGCTGCTGCCCAAGCTGGACCCGAAGCCGGGCCGCAACTTCAGCGGCGACGACGCGCAGTACATCACCCCCGACGTGTTCGTCTACAAGATGGGGGACGACTACACGGTGGTGCTCAACGACGACGGCCTGTCCAAGCTGCGCATCTCCGGCACGTACCGGAACGCGCTGAAGACGGGCGCGGTGGGCCCCGGCCAGACGAAGGACTTCATCCAGGACAAGCTGCGCAGCGCGATGTGGCTCATCCGCTCCATCCACCAGCGCCAGCGGACCATCTACAAAGTCACGGAGAGCATCATCAAGTTCCAGCGGGACTTCCTGGACAAGGGCATCGCCCACCTGAAGCCGCTCATCCTGCGCGACGTGGCCGAGGACATCGGCATGCACGAGTCCACGGTGAGCCGCGTCACCACCAACAAGTACGTGCACACGCCGCAGGGCATCTTCGAGCTGAAGTACTTCTTCAACTCGTCCATTGCCCGCGTCTCCGGCGAGGACACCGCGAGCGAGGCGGTGAAGCACCACATCAAGCAGCTGGTGGCGCAGGAGGATGCGCGCAACCCGTACTCGGACCAGAAGATTGTCGAGCTCTTGCGCGCGCAGGGCACCGAGATTGCCCGCCGCACCGTGGCCAAGTACCGCGAGGTGCTGGGCATCCTCCCCAGCAGCAAGCGCAAGCGGTACTACTGAGCCCCAAGCTGTTCGAGGCCAACACCCGCCCCGCTGGTTCGCTCCGGCGGGGCGTGCTGTTTTCTGGGGACTGGCCGTTTCGAGTCCGACTGCCCTGATGCTCGACACGGGGGGGCTGGCGGTTCGCTCGGGAACCTGGGCGCGGTGTTTCTGAATCCGTGCAGCCGGCGGGTACCCGACATCTGCCCTGCCGTTCGCTCCTGGTTCTGGGCGCGGAGCCGCTGAAGGCCGGCCGGTACACGACACCTGCCCCGCTGTTCGCTCCTGGTTCCGGGGCGCGGTGGGTATAGGGTGCCGGCACGTATGCACCTCTTCTCCTTCCTTCGCCGTGGCTCCGTCCTCGGAGCCTTCGTGGCGGCCGGCCTGGTGGCGGGCTGCGGTGACGACACCGAGTCCGTCACCATCGACGTGGCCGGCCTCTCGGACCGCACGCTCACCTGGGCCATCAGCGACGTGGACGTCGCCGAGGGCCTGGAGCCCGCCGGCGCCCACCGCGTCACCATCGAGTTCTCCCTCGCGAGCGCCGGGACCTGCAGCCGCCTCGCCGACGGCGCCACCGCCACCTTCAACGGTCAGGCGATGACGCTGGAGCCCGGCGGCATCAACGGCACCGCGGGCCGCGACGTCTGTGAGCCCACCCGCGCCATCCTCGACGTGGACCCCAACGTCTGGGCGCAGCAGCCCGTGGAGGACGCGCGCATCGTCCTGAAGGACGGCAGCGGCACCGTGTCCCTCGTCGTCCAGGGCGGCAAGGCCAAGCGCCGCTTCACCTTCCAGGGCGCGGGCTCCGCGGACCGGCTGGCGCGCGGGCAGACGTACTCGTACCGCTGGCAGCCGGACACCGAGACGCCGGGCGGCGTCTCCGTCACCCTGCTGCGCGAGGGCGGCACGGCCCCCGCCAACGTGCCCACCACCCAGGACGGAGGGCTCGTCACCTTCACCGTCCCCGCCAACACGCCGGTGGCCAACCACCTGCTGACGCTGAGCGGGAGCGTGGGCCTGCCGGTGCTGGAGTGCGCCGGCGTCTCCTCGTGCAGCGGGTCCGCGTTCCACTCGGAAGGCTTCATCGTCACCATCCAGTAGCCACCGCGCGCCCGCGGGGCGGGCAGGGGAGCAGGGGGATGGCACCGATTGCCGGAGCCGGGTGCCACCATCATCAACACCGCGTCCATCCAGGCGTATCAGCCGTCGGCGGGCATCCTCGACTACGCCAGCACCAAGGGCGCCATCGTCACCTTCACCAAGGGGCTCGCGCAGCACCTCATCGAGCGCGGCATCCGCGTCAACGCCGTGGCGCCGGGGCCCGTGTGGACACCGCTCATTCCGCAGTCGTTCAGCGGCGACAAGGTGAAGGAGTTCGGCAAGCAGTCCCCCATGGGACGCCCCGCGCAGCCCTCGGAGCTGGCGCCTTCGTACGTGTTCCTCGCCTCGGACGAGTCGCGCTTCGTCAACGCGGAGGTGCTCGGCGTCACCGGGGGGGCTCGCCTGAGCTGACGCGGCGCGAAACCATATCAGGGTTGCTGGCCCGGCTCTCAATTCCCGCCGGGGCCAGCGACGCGGTGTGGCTGGCGGATGTCCTCCCTCGGACGGGTGGTGCGTTCGGGAAGATGCAACCTGGGGGGGCGGGTTGCTTTCCCGTGGGCAGACCGTTTCTGATCTGTCACGTCGCCCCCCTCTCACCCTAGGAGGCAGCCGCGCATGCAGTTCAACATCACCTTCCGTCAATTCGGGACGTCGGATTCCCTCAAGGAGTACGCACGCGAGAAGGTCGAACGGGTGAACCGACTGTTGGACCGGGCCGGGGAAGCCCACGTGGTGCTCTCGCTGGAGCGCCACCTCCACCACGCGGACATCACCATCCACTCCGGCGCCTGGGTGCTGCGAGGGCGTGAGAAGAGCGACGACATGTACGCGTCCATCGACCTGGCGATGGACAAAATCGAGCGCCAGCTCCGGCGCTACCGGGACAAGCTGAAGACTCATCACGGCCGCGAGCGCGTCCACCACCGGCAGGACCTGGTGAACCACCTCAAGGTCCGCCACGCCGTATTCGAGATGCCGGAGGCCGACGAGCTGGTCGCCCACGCCGACGAGGCGCAGGGCGCCGCCGCGGCGCCCGAGCCGAGGCCCGTGGCGGTGGCGCCCAAGCCGACCGCCTCCTCCGTGCCTCCCTCCGCGCGCGTCGTCCGGGCGACACACCTGGAGGTGAAGCCGCTCTCCGTGGATGAGGCGGTGATGCAGATGAACCTGATGAACAACGACTTCTACGTCTTCCACAACGTGGAGTCGGACTCGTTGTGCATCATCTACCGGCGCAAGGATGGCCAGTACGGCCTCATCGAGCCCCACGAGCCCTCGGCGCCCGCAGCCGCCACGGGCACCTGAGGCCCCAAAAAAATGCGCTCCGTCACCCCCCTCAAGGTGACGGAGCGCGGGCCCCGGTCCGGTGTGTGACCGGGGCGTGCTTCGTGTCCCCCGGGGCCCCGGCTCAGTATGAGAAGGGGAAGATGTTGCAGCCGGAGATTTCCCCTGCCCGCTCCGTCCCTCCCCGGAGCTTGGGGCCCATCCTGGGCGCGGAGGCCGTCGCCTTGGTGTTGACGAGCGCCAGCGTCATCAGCGCGGCCCGCTCGCCCACCGGCCTTGCGGCGAGCTCCACGGGGAAGGAGACCTCGATGCCGCGCTCCAGCAGGTTGTTGCCACAGTCGCGCATGCCCTTGAATGCGTCCCCGTCACGCTTGAGGGCGTAGGCGCACTGGCCCACCCGGCCGTGCAGCCACGTGCCGTCCTCGGTGAGGTCCACGTCGATGCCGCCAAAGGTGCCCCGGACCCGGGTTTCGTTGCCCTCGGCCAGCTCCAGGCGGGTGGTCAGCTCGCCGACGGAGCCGGTCAACTCCTGATGGTTCCACTGGAGGGCCACGGAGCGGGTGCGGAAGCGGCCGCGCATGCGCTCCCCGTCGATGAGCAGCGACGAGGTGGGGCCGGTGATGGCGGTGCCCTCCACCCGCAGCGGCTCGACCGAGGCATTGCCCAGGGGGACGCCGCTGGTGGAGCCCTGGGTGCTCGAGGTCGTGGCGCAGCCCTGACCGAGAAGGGAAAGGACGGCGGCGGTCGACAGCAGCAGACGCTTCATGGGACTCCCCCTGGCAGGTCCGTCGTTCATCGCGGACTCGCTCTGGAAAACGCCACGCCGTGAAGCGCATATCGCCCCCCAGTACGGGAGGGCGGCGCGTCGTGTGGCGCTCTCTTCTCCCGTCCGCCATGATGCGCAGTGAGCGCCGAAGGGGGGGCGGAAGACAGCCGACCCTTGCGCTATGGAAGGGTGAGGAGTAATTGCGGCCATCAGGAGCGCCAGCGCGGGAGCGTCAGTGAGAATCGCCGAGTTCCTCAGCCCCCAAGCCGTCATCGCCGACATGCAGTCGCGGACGAAGCCGGAGGTCCTTCGCGAGCTGAGCGCCACGCTGGTGCGCGCCCATCCGCAGCTCAACGGAGACCGCTTGGTGGAGGTGCTCCGCGAGCGCGAGAAGCTGGGCAGCACCGGCATCGGCGAGGGGGTGGCCATTCCCCACGGCAAGCTGCCGGGCATGGCGCAGCTCCAGGCGGCCTTCGGCGTGTCCCGCTCGGGGGTGGACTTCGAGGCCATCGACGGCCGGCCCACCCACCTCTTCTTCGCGCTGGTGGCGCCGGAGAACAGCGCGGGCGTGCACCTGAAGGCGCTGGCCCGCATCTCCCGCCTCTTCAAGAACCCTCGCTTCCGGACCGCCATCCTCGAGGCGCCCACGGCCGCGGACATCCACGCCCTCATCATCCAGGAAGACGCCCGGCCCTGAGGCCGGCTCCGGGGGGCGCCAACATGGATGTCGTCATCAGGCCGATCAACGACCGGTTCTTCCACGACCAGGTCCTTCCGTTCCTCACCCGCGCCATGGGGGATGCCCCGGGGGCGCTGGAGTCCCTGCTCGACGGGCTGGGCGACGGTCAGGCCCGCATGCTCTGCGAGCGCATGTTGTCCACGTCGGTGCCCGGTGGGCTGAACGCGGTGGACGCGGACCCATGGGCAGATCTCGTGGACCGGCTCATCTTCCAGCAGTGGCATGAGGGGCCCGCGGGCTGGGAGGTGGGCGGCATGCAGGCCGGCTACGCGGATGCCTGGGACGAGGCGCTGCACCTGGCGCTGATGCTGGAGGAGCCCGGCTACCCGTATTGGGATCCGCGCGGCGCGCGCGAGGTGCGGGATGGCTTCCGCTTCCGGCCCATGTCGGACGTGGGGCTGGCCTCGCTGCTGGCGGGGCAGTGGGAGCCGTTCCCGGAGTTTCCCCCGGACCGCATCTTCAGCACGCAGGGGCGCGGCGAGTACTTCCCGAGCGAGCGCTTCGCCTTCGCGGACTGGGCGTGGCGTCCGGCGCGGATGATTGCGCACTGGCAGGTGAACCTGCCGCGCAAGCTGGAGCGGTTGCTCGCGCGCGAGCAGGAGCGGATGCGGCTGCCCTCGCTGCCGGAGAAGGACGAGGTGCTGGGCTACTGGTTGGGGAAGGTGGCCGTGCCGCCGCCGCTGACGGTGGCCTTCTCCGGGCTGGGGCCGCGCGCGGCCAACTGGATTCGCGAGTTGGGCGCGCTCACGTCGCACGTGCGGACCGCCGCGATGGCGAAGCAGGGCCTGGCCGCGATGGTGACGAAGGGCACGGGCGTCCGCATCTGACGCGCCCTGGAAGTCCTCCGGGCACCCCGGCGATGGCCGCCCGAGTGGAGGAACCCGGGCCGGGTGTCCGGCGGATTGGCAGGGCGGCTCAGGCGGGCTTCGGCGCCGCGGGGCCGGGGCTCTCCAGGAGGATGGTGACGGGCCCGTCGTTGACGAGCGCCACCTTCATGTCGGCGGCGAAGATGCCGGTGCCCACGGTGAGACCGCGCTGGCGGAGCAGCTCGCAGGCGCGCTCATAGAGGGCCCTCGCGCCAGTGGGCTCCATGGCGTCGATGAAGCTGGGGCGGCGGCCCTTCTGCGCGTTGCCGTAGAGGGTGAACTGGCTGACGACGATGAGCTGCTTCGAGGTGTCCTCGAGGGAGAGGTTCATCTTCCCGGCGGTGTCCTCGAAGATGCGCAGGGTGGCGAGCTTCTCCACCATCCACGTCACGTCGGCCTCGGTGTCGCCCTTGCCCACGCCCAGCAGCACGAGCAGGCCCGGGCCGATTTCACTGACGCGCTGGCCCTCCACCGTCACGGACGCCTCCAGCACCCGCTGCACCACGGCTCGCATCGACGTGTCCTCCGCGAATGGGCACCCTTTCATGACGGGCCCGTGAGGCCTTCCGTTATCGCTCCGTGTGGCGCGGGTCCAGCGCATCCCTCAGCGCGTCCCCGAGCAGGTTGAAGCCCAGCACGGTGAGGGCCAGGGCCGCGCCGGGGAAGAGGGCCACGTGCGGGGCGACGAGGAGGTACTGCGTGCCCTGGTCCACGAGTGCGCCCCAGGACGGTGTGCCGGGCGGGACGCCGAGGCCGAGGAAGCTCAGCGAGGCCTCGGCGAGGATGGCGCCCGGCAGCGCGAAGGTGGCCTGCACGAGCAGCGGCCCGGCGGCGTTGGGCAGCAGGTGGTGGACGAGGATGCGTCCGGGGCCACTGCCGAGAGCGCGCGCGGCCTGGACGTACTCGCGCTCGCGGAGGGTGAGCACCTGTCCGCGTGCGAGCCGTGCGTAGCCCGTCCAGCCGGTGAAGGAGAGGGCGAAGATGACGTTGGACAGGCCGGGGCCCAGCACCGAGGTGATGAACAGCGCCAGCAGGATGCCGGGGAAGGCGAGGAGCACGTCGACGATGCGCATGAGCACCTCGTCCACCCAGCCGCCCGCGTAGCCGGCGATGCCTCCCAGCGTCACGCCGACGAGGCCGGAGAGGGCCACCGCGAACACGGAGACGAGCAGTGACACGCGGGCGCCGTAGAGGACGTGGGTGAGGATGTCGATGCCGTTCTCTCCCGCTCCGAGGAGGTGTGTGGCGGAGGGCGGAGCCAGCTCCGAGGACAGGTCGATGCGGTCCGGAGCGTATGGCGCGAGCAACGGTGCCAGGAGCGCGGTGAGCACCCACAGCACGGCCACTGCGAGCCCGAAGCGGCCGCCCCATGAGGACAGGCGGAAGCGGCGCGGTCGTCGGCTCACGAGCGCCTCCGCACACGCGGGTCCACGAGGGCATAGGCCGCATCGGTGAGCGTGTTGACCGCCACGTAGCAGAAGGTGAAGACGAGCACCGTGGCGCGCACGGTGTTGTAGTCGCGCTTCTCAATCGCGGTGAGCAGCAGCGTGCCCATGCCCGGCCACGCGAAGACCTTCTCCGTGACGATGGCGCCACCCAGCAGCGTGCCGAACTCCAGGCCCAGCACGGTGACCAGCGGCAGCAGCGCATTGCGGAACGCGTGCTTCCACAGCACCGCGCGCGGAGACAATCCCTTTGCACGGGCCACGGTGACGTAGTCCTCGCGCAATGCCTCCAGCATGGACGCGCGAGTCATCCGCGCCAGGAACGCGGCCAGTGCCGTGCCCAGCGTGAGGGCCGGCAACACCAGGTGCCGCCACGACTCCGCGCCCGACACGGGCAGCCAGTCCAGCTTCAACGCGAAGACGATGATGAGCACGGGGCCAAGCCAGAAGCGTGGCAGCGCCACGCCCGCCACGGATGTCCCCATGGCCATCGCGTCCACCGCCGTACCCCGTCGAGCCGCGGCGGCCACACCCAGAGGGAGCGCCACCGCCAGCGCGACGAGCATGGACGCGACCGTGAGCATCAGCGTGTACGGCAGCGCGGTGCCAATCGCGGGCAACACCTTGCGCTGGAAGGGAGGCAGCGACGTGCGCAGCTCTCCGGTGACGAGCTGCTGCGTGAAGACCCCGAGCTGCGAGTACCACGGCAGGTCCAGCCCCACGGCGCGCCGCAGGGCCGCGCGGTCCACCTCCGTGGCCTGCTCGCCGAGCATCACATCCACCGGGTCTCCCGGCACGAGGTGCAGGAAGAGCGACACGAGCAGCAGCGCGCCCACCAGCGCCACCATCGCGGACCCGATGCGGCGCTTCACGGTGCGAGCTCCCTCGCGCCTGTGGCCATCCGCGCACGGGCCAGCGGGGTGAGCAGTCCATGCGCGCTCGGCACGAATCCCTCCAGCCGAGTGGACACCACGGCCACGCTGTCCTCATGCCACAGCGGAAGAATGGGCATCAGCGCGTCCAGCCTGCGCTGCGCTTCCGCATACAGCGCCTTCCGTTCCTCACGTGGCGCGCGCGACGCCTCCTCCAGCAACGCATCCAGCGCCGCATCCCGCAGCCCGCCGCGATTGAAGCCACCCCAGTTGTTCTCCGGCCCGGGCACGTTCGTCGAATGGAACGCACCACGCAGCAGGTCCGGCTCCATGACGGACGCCCACTTGAGCGTGAACAGCTCGAACCGTCCCCGGCGCACGTCCTCGAAGAACGTGCCGAACTCCAGCGAGCGAACCTCCACCTCCACACCGCCGCGAGCAAGCTGCTCCTTCAGCACCAGCCCCACCGCGCGGCGCAGCCGGTCCGTGCTCGTCTTCAACGACAGCGTCAGCCGGGGCCTGCCACCAGGACCATCCGGGTCCGGATACCCCGCCTCATCGAGCAGCCGCGAGGCCTCCTCGGGCGAGTACGCACACCCGGCTGACGGAGCCCACGCCCAGTTCGCGCGAGGCAGCAGCCCTTTCGACGGCTGAGCCAGTCCGTGCAGCTTGTGCTCCACCACCGGCCCCACCTCCACGAGGTGACACAGCGCCCGCCGCACGCGCCCGTCCGCCAACGGGCCCTCGCGCAGGTTGAGTCCCACGTACGCGAAGCCCGTGCCCGGGCGTGACAGCACACGGAGCCGCGGCTCCCGCTCCAGCACCGGCAGCACCGCCGGAGACACCACGTTGACCGCCAGGTCCGCGCGCCCCTTCAGCAACTCCAGCACCCGTGTCGTCTCGTCGCGCACCACACGGAAGCGCACACGGGGCAGCGCGGGCGTCCCGGCGTACCAGCCCTTGAATGGAACCAGCGTGAGGTGCTCCTCGTCCGGATGCGACTCGAAGCGGAACGGGCCTGCGCCCACGGGGTGCTCGCCCTGTGCCACCACGCTGTCCGCGCCCGCGCGCTCGGCGGGGAGGATTCCCACCGACAGCTCCGCGAGCAGCGGCGCATAGGGACGCTTCAGATGGAAGCGCACGGTGCGCGCATCCACCACCTCCACCTGCTTCAGCACCTCGAACCGCTCCGCCCTCGGGCTTCGGACCCTCGCGTCCCGCAGTCCATCGAACGTCGCCTTCACGTCCTCCGCCGTCAGCGCGGTGCCGTCATGGAACGTGAGCCCCGGGCGCAGGGTGAACTCCATGAGGGTGGGGGACACCTCGCGGAAGGACTCGGCCAGCACGGGCACCGGCTGGCTCGCGTCGTCGAAGGCCAGCAGCCCGGGCGTCATCAGCGCCGCGAGACGCTGTCCGTTGGCTGTCAATGCGAAGCGGTCATCCAGGCTGTCCGGCGGTGATTCCAGAATCACCGTGATGCCGTCGGCCGGAGGCTCGGCCCGGCAACCTGGAGATCCAACGAGAGCAGGCAGGCTCAACGCCCCGAAGAGGAGCCACGTCCGAAGATGGTGCACACCCCCCGAACCCAGGCGCCGGAGCCGTGCGGGCACACCGGAGATGTGCGGCTCCATCGGAGACCGGGTGGGAGGAGGGGGCATCCTTCGGAACCTGTCCGTCTCACGGTTACAGGTCGGATGTCAGGGGGAAAGCCCATTCTACGCCCGTGCAGTCTCGGACTCTCAAAGAGGGGCAGTGAAAAGAAGTCCACATGCCTGGCACCCGCTTGCCGCCTGGTGGAAGAGCGAGCGCCCAACCGTGGACTCCTGCTGCCTCTCTCCCTTGCCGGGCTTTTGCCCCCTTCCCCATAATGGCCCGCGACTTCCCTGGAGAGAGTGTGCAGGTCCATCGAGCCAGCCCCTTCTTGGCCGCAGCGGCCATCATTTTCCTGACACTCCCGAGCGCCGCGTTGTCGGCGCCTTCGCCCGCGGAGAAGCGCGCGGACCGAGAGGCGCTGAAGCAGGCCTTGATGGAGGTGCTCAACCGCTCGGCGTTGAAGGCGAGCCGCGTGGGCGTCCAGATGCAGAGCCTGGATGACGGCGCCGTCGTCTTCAGCCACAACGCGGACGAGCTGCTCAACCCGGCGTCCAACGTGAAGCTGGTGACGTCCGCGGCGGCGCTCGCGTCGCTCGGGCCCGAGTTCCGCTACGACACCGAGTTCCTCGTGGAGCCGGAGCTGGCCGCGGACGGCAAGGTGAAGACGCTCTACGTGCGCGGCAAGGGCGACCCGTCCATGACGTCCGAGCGCCTCTGGGGCGTCGTCGCCGAGCTGTGGCACGCCGGCGTGCGTGAAGTCGGCGACATCATCGTGGATGACTCGTGGTTCGACGCCGAGCGCACGCCGCCCGGGTATGACCAGGAGGACTCGGACCGCGCGTACATGGCGCCCACCGGCGCGCTGAGCCTCAACTGGAATGCCGCCGCCATCTACCTGCGCCCCGGCAGCAGCCCCGGCGCCAAGGGCACGGTGGAGATGGAGCCGCCCAGCGACTACTTCGTCATCGAGAACCAGCTCAGCACGGGCTCGGCGCGCGCGCGCCGCGTGTCCGTGACGTCGGACCCCTCCGGGCCGAGCCAGAAGATTGTCGTGCGCGGGCAGATTCCCAACGAGCGCGGCGGCGCCGTGAGCGTGTGGAAGAAGATCGACAACCCGCCCATGTACTACGGGCAGACGCTCAAGCAGATGCTGGGCACCCGTGGCGTGAAGGTGAAGGGCAAGGTCAAGGTCGGCCTCACGCCGCAGAAGGCGAAGATGCTGTACGTGTCCCAGTCGGACACGTTCGACGTCATCCTCAAGCGCCTCAACAAGCTCTCCAGCAACTTCGTCGCCGAGCAGCTCCTCAAGACGATGGGCGCGGAGCTCAAGGGCACGCCGGGCTCGTTCACCAAGGGCGTGGAGGTGGTGGAGCAGTTCCTCGAGCGCGAGGTGGGCATTCCGCGTGGCACCTACGTCATGAAGAACGGCAGCGGCCTCAACGACGCGAACCGCTTCTCCACGTCGCAGCTCAACCGCCTGCTGCGCTACATGTACGAGCGCTTCCCGTTCGCCCCCGAGTACATGTCGTCGGTGCCGATTGCGGGCAAGGACGGCACGCTGAAGTACCGCTTCGAGGGCAGCGACGCGGTGGGCCGCCTGCGCGCCAAGACGGGCACGCTGGAGAGCGTCTCCGCGCTGAGCGGCTACGTGACGAGCGCGGGCGGTGAGCGCTTCACCTTCTCCATCATCGCCAACGACTTCGCGGGCCGCGCCGGTCCGATTGTGGCCGGCCTGGACGCGCTGGGCGCGGCGGTGGCCGCGACGGGCTCCAGCCTGGGGCCCTCCAACGCGGTGGCCGCGCTGGCCGACAACGGCCGTCCGGCCGGGGCCATCAACGACGTGGCCGCGCGCATCAAGACGTACCTGGACCTGGGCAAGCAGCGCGACCAGCGCAACATCGGCTTCCTCCGCACCGCGTGGCGCAGCGAGAGGGACCCGGCGGTGCGCGCGGTGCTCGCGGAGAGCCTCTACCAGTCCAACCCGCACGACTACCTGGGCGCGCGCACGCTGTTGGACAGCTACGCCGCCACCGGCGAGGTGTACGGCCGCCTGAGGGAGGTGGCCCGCGTCCTCTCCGTGGACGTGCCGGGCGTCAGCAGCATGGTGGAGCTGGCCGCCGGCGGTAACACCGAGGCGCTGGCCCGCGTGCTGGAGCTGGCGGGCGCCGCCGGGGCGGACGCGCAGGCGCAGCAGGAGATGTCCGAGGCGCTGGGCGAGGTGGCCCGCACCGCTCCCGAGGAGCTGGTGGTGGCCCTGCGCGGTGCCAACGCCGGGGACCGCGACGCCTCCACCACGCTGCTGGCTCGCGCGCTGGTGCAGGCCGGTCAGGCGGACCACCCGTTCTGGAAGTCCCTGCGCCGCACGCTGGGCGCCACGGACCCGCAGCTCGCCTCCTTCGCCCGGTCGCTGGACTCCACCCTGTCGCAGAAGGTGGCCGAGGCCAAGGCGCCGCCGAAGGACGGAATGGTGCCCGTGAATGTCGTGGCTCCGGCCGGCAATGCGCCGCGCACCGGAAACCCGACGGCCGAGACGCGCCCCGGCGGGTAGCCCCGCGTTCCCCGTCTCCACCTACCCCGGGTGTATGTCTCCCCACCCGGGGAGCAAGCAGGCGTCCAGGGCCCCAGGAACATTTCTGGCGCGACACCGGATGTCGGTGTGCACTGCTATAGGTGAAGGCCCCAACCTGGCAGGAGCTGTCCGGGTGGGGAGTGGCCGGCCCGTGGTGGGTCGGCTATCGACGAAAGGAACGCAGTCATGGCTGGAGGCGTGAACAAGGTCATTCTCATCGGCAACCTGGGCGCGGACCCCGAAGTTCGCTTCACCCCGGGAGGCCAGGCGGTCGCGAACTTCCGCATCGCCACCAGCGAGAGCTGGACCGACAAGAATGGCCAGAAGCAGGAGCGGACCGAGTGGCACCGCATCGTCGTCTGGGGAAAGCTCGCGGAGCTCTGCGGCGAGTACCTGAAGAAGGGACGGCAGTGCTACGTCGAGGGCCGCCTGCAGACGCGCGAGTGGACCGACAAGGAAAACCGGAAGAACTACACCACCGAAGTCGTGGCCAACGCCGTGACGTTCCTCGGTGGTAACCGTGAGGCCGGAGAGGGCATGGGCGGTGGCGGTGGTGGCGGCGGTGGCCGCCGGCAGTCGCCCCAGCGCGGCGGCATGGACTCCGACTACGGCCAGCCGCCTCCCATGGACGACAGCGGCATGGGCGGTGGCCACGGCGGCGGCGGTGGCGACGACGACATCCCGTTCTAGGCCGCGCCCCGAAAGCCCCTGGAAATGAAACCGGCCGCTCCCCGAGACACAGGGGGGCGGCCGGTGGTGTTTTCAGCGCCTGAAACGAGGGCCCGGATTCACTCCGGGCCCCGCGCCTCGCATCAGCGCGTCAGCATGGACACGCCTTCGGGGCTCATGCCCGCGCCGGCGGTGTAGAGCGCGTAGATGACAGCCCAGCTCATCGCCGTCAGCACCAGGAAGAGGCCGATGGCGACCGGCTCGAAGCGGCGCATGGAGCGCTCGCTGGCGAGGAGGCCCCAGGACATGGCGAAACCCTGGAGGCCGTTGGCCAGGTGGTACGCGGTGCCCAGCGTGCCCAGCAGGTAGACGACGAGCGTGGGCAGGTGGTGGTGCATCTCCCGGGCGATGTCGGAGAAGGGCTCCGCGTGGCCCTCCACCAGGCGCGGGTGCAGGAAGGCCAGCCAGATGTGGGCGCCGAGGAAGAAGAGGACGCCCACCGCGCTGATGCGCTGAACGAGGTACTTGAGGTTGCCGTAGTTGTTGTAGTGGGCGTTGTTGGGCTTGAAGCTGAACAGCCGGCCAATGCCCCACAGCGTGTGGATGAGCAGCGGCAGGATGACGATGATGAAGGTGACGCCCTGGGTGAACGGGTTGGTGTACGTCGTCACCGACGACTCCCACGCCGTCGCGCCGTTGAAGGCGGCCAGGTTGTCCCAGAGGTGGTTGATGACCCAGATGGACAGGGGCACCACCGCCAGGAACGAGCCCAGGCGGGAACTGAGGAGCGGTGTCTTCGTCGGTTCGGCTACGGCGGCTTGGCTGCTCATCGGGTCTCCAGCGACGGCGCGCGGGCGGGTACTACCGCGTCCAAGTCAATGTCGGGTGACAGTCGTGGGAGGTTTATAGCCATTTCCGCCAAGGGGCTGGATTTCTTCCGCATCCCCGGATGCCAGTCACCCCACACGGAGGCATAAGGCTGACCTTATGTGTCACCCCGGGGGAGGCTGTTGCTCCCCCGGCGGGCGGAGGGGCGCCCGGCTTCTGTCGTTGGCGGGCAATGCGGGCTCGGGCACGCTACTCGCTGCCCTATGTCCGATGAGCTCGTCAGTGGATTGCTGAAGAAGACGGACCTGCGCGTGGTGCTGGCCACCACCACGGAGCTGTCCCGTCAGGCGCGCGCCACCCATGGCACCGCCCCCGCCGCCGCCGCCCTCCTGTCCCAGGCCCTCACCGCCGCCGCCCTCATGGGCGCCCTCCAGAAGCACGACGCCCGCCTCAACCTCCAGGTGGAGTGCGACGGCCCCCTGCGCGGCCTCTTCGTGGACGGCGATGCCTCCGGCCTCGTGCGCGGCTATGTGAAGAACCTCCACGTGGAGTACGTGGGCGGCGAGGGCCAGTACCACTGGCGTCCCGTGCTGGGGAACAAGGGCTTCATCTCCGTGCTGAGGGACTTGGGCGGCGGCGAGTACTACCGCTCCTCGGTGGAGCTGGTGCACTTCGACCTCGCGGCCGACATGGAGCGCTACCTGCACCAGTCGGATCAGCTCCCCTCGCACCTGCTGCTCGCCCAGTTGCCCTCCGGGGGCGACGGCGCGACGGAGTCGCTGGGCACCGTCGCGGGCCTGCTCGTCCAGCCGCTCCCCAACGGAGACATGGACATGTTCAAGGAGCTGGGCCTCCGGCTGCGCCGCGACTTCGAGTCCGCGCTGCGGGCGCACGCGGCGTCCGGCGCCTCGGCGGTGCTGCGCGCGCTCCTGCCCGAGTCCGACTTCGAGGTGATGTCGCGTTATCCCCTGCGCTTCGGCTGTTCGTGCAGCAAGGACCGCGTGAAGCGCGCGCTGCTCGCCATGGGACGCGAGGAGCTGACGGACTTGTTGGAGAAGGAAGGGCAGGCGGAGGCGACGTGCCAGTTCTGCACGACGCGCTACGTCATTCCAGGAGAGGAAATTCGCGCCATGTTGGCGGCCGGCGCGATTTGACTTGAGGGGTCCTCGACGGTACTTGCCGCCGCGCCATGAGCTACTTCACGCAACTGCTCGAGGGCGGCTACGAGGCCGTCCATCTTCTCAGCGATTCCAAGACGGGCCTGCGGGCCATCGTCGGCATGCACAACACGCGGCTGGGGCCGGGCCTGGGCGGCACGCGCGCGCTGTCGACGTACACCAGCGAGGAGGAGGCCGTCGCGGACGCGCTCCGGCTCGCGCGCGGCATGACGTACAAGGCGGGGCTCGCCGGCCTGCCTCATGGTGGCGGCAAGGCGGTCATCATGCTGCCCCGCGGCAACTTCGACCGGGCGAAGCTCTTCGAGTCCTTCGGGCGCGCGGTGGAGTCGCTCGGCGGCCGCTACATCACCACCGAGGACAGCGGCACCAGCCCGGACGACATGGAGTACGTCCGCAAGCACACGAAGTACGTCGTGGGCCTGAAGGAGCGCAGCGGTGACCCGTCGCCGGTGACGGCGTACGGCGTGGCGCGCGCCATGGAGGCCACGGCGAAGCACCTCTTCGGCCGCCCGGACCTCAAGGGCCTGCGCGTCACCGTGCTGGGCGTGGGCCACGTGGGCATGTACCTCGTGAAGGAGCTGCACGAGCGCGGCGCCAAGGTGTGGGTGAGCGACATCAACGCCGCGAGCGTGGAGCTCGCGGTCAAGCAGTACGGCGCCACGGCGGTGAAGGCGGACGAGCTGCACCGCATGGAAGCGGACATCTACGCTCCCTGCGCGCTGGGCGGCGCCATCAACGACACCACGGCGCCGCTGCTGCGCGTGAAGGCGGTGTGTGGCGCGGCCAACAACCAGCTCCTCACGTCGCGTCACGGCGAGCAACTGGCCAAGCGCGGCATCCTGTACGTGCCGGACTACGCGGCCAATGCCGGCGGCCTCATCAACGTGGCCCAGGAGTGGGCGGGGTATGACCGGGACAAGGCCTACGCCCGCGCCTCGCACATCTTCGACACCATCGACACGGTGCTGACGCGCGCGAAGGACTCCGGCCTGCGCCCCGAGCAGGTCGCCGACCGCATGGTCGAAGAGAAGCTCGCCGCCTGAGTCCGGGGGCGGGCCGCCCCGCCTCTTCGCCGCGCTGCGTGCTGAAGGGGCGGGTGTGTTGCCGGATGTGGCCAGGGCGCGTGCCTCGGGATATGACGGGGCCCGCACCCCAGCCGGAGTCACCGCGTGGCCACGAAGCGGGCAACGCCCGGGCCCAAGGCCCAGGGCAAGCGCAAGCCCACCGCGAAGTCCTCTCCGAAGAAGAAGTCCTCTTCCCCATCTGCTTCCGCGTCGAAGGCGGACCGGCGGCAGGCGGAGAAGCTCGTCTCCATTCCGGCGGACCTGGTGTTGGCGCCGCAGGTGGAGGCCCCCCGCCAGCCCACGGGCAAGGACCAGTCGCGCAAGAAGTCCGCGGGCGGCGTGCGCGAGCTGACCTGGGCGGAGTTCGACCGCGCCGTGCAGGAGCTGGCCGGCACCATCCGCGAGTCCTTCGCGCCGCAGGCGGTGGTGGGCGTGGCCCACGGCGGCGTCTTCGTGGGCGGGGCGCTGTCGTCGGCGCTCGGCTGCGAGTTCTTCCCGGTGCGCATCAGCCGCCGCAGTCGTGACAGGGGCGAGGGCGCGCGCACGCGGACGAGCCCGACGCTGGCCGGGGAGATGCCGCGCGAGCTGAAGGGCCGCCGCGTGTTGATTGTGGACGACGTGGCCTCCAGCGGTGACACGCTGGAGCTGGCGTCCGCCCTGGCGCGCGAGGTGGGCGCGAAGCAGGTGGAGACGGCGTGCCTGGTGGCGCGGCCGGAGGGCTTCGCCCCGGACTACAGCGCGCTGGCCACCGCGTCGCTGGTGGTCTTCCCGTGGGACTACGAGCCGGCCACGGGCGACGCGCGCTTCGACGAGGACCCGGACAAGGCGGGAGCATGAGCCCCCGGGCGGTGGGGCGATGATTGTCGGGACGGCGGGGCACATCGACCACGGCAAGACGTCCCTGGTGAAGGCGCTCACCGGCATCGACACCGACCGCCTCAAGGAAGAGAAGCGTCGCGGCATCACCCTGGAGCTGGGCTTCGCGCACCTCACGCTGGACGACGGCTCGGTGGCCGGCGTGGTGGACGTGCCCGGCCACGAGCGCTTCGTGAAGGCCATGGCCGCGGGCGCCGGCGGCGTGGACCTGGCGGTGCTGGTGGTGGCCGCGGACGAGGGCGTCATGCCCCAGACGCGCGAGCACCTGGACATCTGCCGCCTCCTGGGCGTCAGGGCTGGCGTCATCGCCCTCACCAAGTCGGACTTGCTGGCCGAGCTGGGCGCGGAGTGGCGCGCGCTGGTGGATGCGGACCTGGGCGCGCTCACCGCGGGGACGTTCCTCGAAGGCGCGCCCGTGGTGCCCTGCTCGTCGAAGACGGGCGAGGGGCTGGACGCGCTGAAGACCGCGCTCACCGTCGCCGCCCGCGCGCTGCCGAAGCGCCCGGCGGAGGGGCCCGCCTTCCTGCCGGTGGACCGCGTCTTCACCATCAAGGGCTTCGGCACGGTGGTGACGGGCACGCTGCTGTCCGGTGCGCTCGCCGTGGAGGATGCGGTGTCGCTGCTACCCGGGCTGCCCGGCCCGCTGCGCGTGCGCGGCGTGCAGGTGCACGGGCAGGCGGTGCCGAAGGTGGAGGCGGGCCAGCGCGCGGCGGTGAATGTCGCGGGCGTGGAGCCGGAGGCGCTGCACCGGGGCATGGTGCTGGTGCGCTCGGGAGAGCTGCCGGAGACGCGCATGCTGGACGTGGAGCTGTCGCTGCTGCCCGCGGCGGAGGCTCCGCTGCCGCGCCGTAGGAAGCTGCTCCTGCACCTGGGCACCGCGCAGGTGGAGGCCACGGTGGCGCTGCTGGACGTGGAGCGGCTGGAGCCCGGCGAGACGGCGCTCGCGCAGCTGCGCCTGGATGCGCCCGTGGGCGCGCTGGTGGGGCAGCGCTTCATCCTCCGGGGCTCGCGTGCGCTGCCGGGCCGAGGCGCCACGGTGGCGGGCGGCCGCATCCTGTCCATTGCGCCGCCCCGGCGTCGCAAGGGGGGCTCGGCGGTGGTGGCGCCGCTGCTGGAGGCGGACCCGCAGGGACAGGTGGCGTGGCTCCTGCGCCAGGCCGGCTACCGGGGGCTGACGCAGCAGGAGCTGTTCGGCCGCTCGGGGCTGGGGCCCAGGGTGCTGACGCGCGCGCTGGAGTTGTTGGGCGCGAAGGGCGGGGCGCTGCTGGTGGACCGCGAGCGGCGGCTGTACCTCTCCGGCGAGGTCTTCGAGGGACTGCAGGGGCGAGCGCTGGCCCTGCTGGCCGCCTTCCACGAGCGCGAGCCGCTGCGCGAGGGCCTGCCGCGCGAGGAGCTGCGCCAGCGCCTGTCCGCCGAGCTGGATGCGCGCACCTTCCAGCGCGTGACGCAGGCGCTGGTGGACGCGGGGAAGGTGGAGCTGGAGAGGGAGGTGGTGCGCCTCAAGGGGCGGGGCCGCACGCTGTCCCTGGGGGACGAGGCGGCCCGGACGAAGCTGGCGGCGGAGCTGTCCGCGGCGGGGCTGGCGCCTCCCACCCTGACTGAGCTGGCGCAGAAGCTCCAGCTGCCCCCGCCGCGGCTCCAGGAGCTGTTGAAGGTGATGGTGGCCGAGGGCGTGGCGGTGCGGGTCAGCGACGAGCTGTGCTTCGACGCGGGGGCGCTCGCCAGCCTGCGGGAGCGTCTGGTTGCCCACCTGCGCGAGAAGAAGGAAATTACCACTCAGGCCTTCAAGGAAATGGTGGGCCAGAGCCGCAAGTTCGTCATCCCGTTGTCGGAGTACTTCGACCGGGAGAAGGTGACACTCAGGGTGGGCGAGAAGCGGGTGCTGCGTCGCGGATGACCACGAAGCGTTACAGCGAGGCCGACCTGCGCGCCCTCATCGAGCCTTTCGGCAACCCCATGGTGGTGGTGGTCGAAGGGCGTGTGTCCGCCGCGAATGACGCCTACCTCGCGCTGCTGGGCCTCCCCCGGGAAAAGGTGGAGGGCCGCTCCGTGATGGACTTCGTCCAACCCGAGGAGCGCAGCCGCCTGTCCGAGCGCTACCGCCTGCTGGAGTCCGGTGGCGCCTTGCTGGAGTCGCGGACGCAAATCTTCCAGGTGCCCTGCGCGGACGGCGTCGTCCGCGACGTGGCCCTCTACCCCAAGCGCGTGCAACTGGCGGACGGCGGCAGCGCGCTGCTGCTCAACTGCCTGCCGCTGAGGGAGCAGGACCGGCCGCCGGAGATGACCGTGGCCGAGCGCCTGGTGGAGACGTCCGCGGCGCTGGTGTCCGCGCACTCCGAGGACGCGGTGCGCCGCGTGGCGATGAAGGGGCTGCGCGAGGCGGGCTTCCGCGTGCGCCTGCTGCGCTGGGACGGTGAGCGGCTGCTGGCGCGAGACGGCGAGCCCTTGCCCGAGGACGTGCGCCTGGGCCTGGAGGCACTGTCCGACGGGCGCCCCGTCTTCGGCGGCGTGGACCGGGCGGCGCCCTCGCATGTCTACATCCCGGTGGGCGGCCCGCAGGCCGAGGTGCTGTGGGTGGAGGGGGCGTGGGTGGCGCCGCGCCACGGCTCGGTGCTGACGCTGTTCGCGAAGGTGGTGGGGGCCGCGCTGACGGACGCGCGCGTGCAGGCGGACGGCGCGCGCAGCCGCTGGGAGATGGAGGCCGTGGCCCAGGTGGCTCGCTTCGTCGCGCAGCCCGTCCCGCCCTCGCTGGAGGACTTCCTGGCGCGCGTCTCGGAGTTGCTGCAGGCGAGCGCCGCGGCGCTGCACCTGTCGCCCCCGCAGGGCGGAGCGGTGGCGCTGGCCACCCACGTGGGGCTGGCGGACCTGGTGCGCGACGGCGAGCACGCCTCGCGGCTCACCGCCGTGCTGGCGGATGTCCCGGGAGACGGCGGCCTGTCCACGGAGGCTCACGGCGAGGCGCTGGCGGCGCTGTCCAACGGGCGGCTCGGCCGTGGAGCGGTGGCGCGCCTCACGCGCGGCGGCGAGGTGTGCGGCACGCTCCAGGTGCTGCGCGCGGCCGGGCACTCCTTCGACGCGCGCGACGTGCGGCTCCTGGGGACGCTGGCGGAGCTCCTGGTGACGCTGCTGGAGCAGCGGCGGCTGCGCGCGGAGTCCTCGCGCCAGCTCGCGGAGACGCGCCTGTTGCTGGATTTGGCGCGCACCACGTCCGGCGTGCTGGAGACGTCCAGCATCCTCGACGTGGCGTCGGACTTCCTCGTCCACCTGCTGGACGTGTCCAACTGCTACATCATGCTGTACGACGAGGCGGCGAAGGTGCTGCGCGGCGCCGCCGCCTCCACGGCCCACCGCGACTTCTTCCGCACGGTGGTGCTGCCGCTGCACGGGGACAGCCTCGCCACGCGGGTGGCCCGTGAGCGCCGGCCCATCGCGATTGAAGACGTGTCGGCCTTCGCCAGCAGCGGCCTCGACATGCAGCTCGTCAACCGCTTCGGGGAGAAGGCGCTGCTCGCGCTGCCGCTCACCTCGCGCGAGGAGCTCATCGGCGTGGTGGTGGTGGACGACACGCGCAGGGCGCGTACCTTCGGGCCGGAGCTGATTGAACTGGCCGAGGCCACGTGCGGCCAGCTGGCGCTCTCCATCGCCAACGCGCGCCTGTACGAGTCGCTGTGGGCCAGCTACGCGGAGCTGGCCGCCACCCGCGCGGAGATGGTGAAGCGCGAGCGGCTGGCCGCCCTCGGCGAGCTGTCCGCGATTGTCGCCCACGAGGTGCGCAACCCGCTGGGCGTCATCTTCAACGCGGTGGCCTCGCTGCGCCGGCTGCTGGAGCCGGGCGGCGACGCGGCCATGCTGCTGGACATCCTCGGCGAGGAGAGTGACAGGCTCAACCGCATCGTCGGGGACCTGCTCGACTACACGCGCCCGAGGGACCCGGTGCTCCAGCACGAGGATTTGGGGCGCGTGCTCCAGGACTCGCTGGAGGCCGCTCGGGCGCAGGGTGGGGGCGCGGACCGGCCCGTCCTCATCCAGTCGGACGTGGAGCCCGGGCTGCCTCCGGTGCCCATGGACCGGCGCCTCATCCGCCAGGCGCTCGTCAACGTGGCCGTCAATGCGATTCAGTCCATGCCTCAGGGCGGCATGGTGCAGGTGCGCGCGCGCCGCGAGGCCCACGCGGGGCGGGAGCAGTTGCGCATCGACGTGGCGGACCAGGGCCCGGGCATTCCCGCGGAGCTGCTCCACCGCGTCTTCGAGCCCTTCTTCACCACCAAGGCCCAGGGAACAGGACTGGGGCTCGCCGTCGTCAAACGCATCCTCGAGGAGCACCGGGGAGAAATCGCCGTGGAAAGCACGCCCGGTCGCGGTACCACCTTCACCTTCCGGCTGCCCCTGTCGCAGCCCCCGTCCTTCCCATGACCGACGCGAATACCCCACCGTTCCGTGGACGCATCCTCGTCGTGGACGACCAGCGCAACCTGCGCGCCACCACCGCGATGCTGCTGCGCGCGGACCACTACACCGTCTTCGAGGCCGCCACGGGCGAGGAGGCCCTGGCCCAGCTCGCCGGCGGCAGCATCGACCTGCTGCTCACGGACCTGAAGATGGAGCCCATGGACGGGCTCACGCTGGTCAAGCGCGCGCTCGAGGTGGCCCCGCGCCTCCAGGTCATCATGATGACGGCCTTCGGCTCCATCGAGAGCGCGGTGGAGGCCATGCGCCTGGGCGCCTACGACTACGTCACCAAGCCCTTCAAGGAGAGCGAGCTGCGCTACCGCGTGGAGCGCGCCCTCGAGCGCTCCCGCCTGCTGCGCGACGTGGACAACCTCGCCACCGACTTCAACCAGCGCCATGGCCTGTCCGCGCTGGTGGGCCGCAGCCCCGCCATGCGGGACCTCACCTCGCGCCTGATGCGCGTGGCCCAGAGCGACGCCACCGTCCTCATCCAGGGCGAGAGCGGCACCGGCAAGGAGCTGGTGGCCCGCGCGCTCCACGCGCACAGCCGCCGCAAGGTGCGCTCGTTCGTCCCCGTCAACTGCGCCGCCATCAGCGAGTCCCTGCTGGAGAGCGAGCTGTTCGGCCACGCCAAGGGCGCCTTCACCGGCGCGGTGAAGGCCCGCCGCGGCCTCTTCGAGGAGGCGGACGGCGGCACGCTCTTCATCGACGAGGTGACGGAGACGAGCCCCACCTTCCAGTCCAAGCTGCTGCGCGCGCTGCAGGAGGGCGAGGTGCGCCGCGTGGGCGAGTCCACCGCGCTGCGCGTGGACGTGCGCACCGTGGCCGCCACCAACCGCGACATTGAACTGGAGGTGCGCGAGAAGCGCTTCCGCCAGGACCTCTACTACCGCCTCAACGTGGTGGCCCTGCGCGTGCCGCCGCTGCGCGAGCGCCTGGAGGACGTGCCCGCCCTTGCCGAGCACTTCCTGGAGCGCGCCAACGCCCGCAGCCCCAAGCCCAAGCGTCTGTCCGCCGCCGCCGTGGCCCACCTCATGGGCTACAACTTCCCTGGCAACGTGCGCGAGCTGGAGAACCTGGTGGAGCAGGCCGCCGCTCTCGCGGAGGGCGAGGAGCTGCTGCCCGAGGACTTCCCGCTGCGCCAGCAGCGCCTCACGCCCGCCCACGGCACCCCCAGCGTCAGCATCCTGGAGGGGCAGGGGAGTGGAGGCCCCAGCCGCCCCGCAGGCACCGGCCCCACGCTGGCCCAGGTGGTGGAGGAGGCGGAGCGCCATGCGATTACGCAGGCCCTGGAGCGCCACGGCGTGGACCTCGCCCGCGTCGCGGACGAGCTGGGCGTCTCATCCACCACCCTCTGGAGGAAGATGAAGCGCCTCAACCTCCGACCCCCCAGCGAGTTGGGCCGCGAGTAGGCACCGGGGTGTGGGGAAGGTCGGCACATCGGTGTAACTTTCCCGCACTCATGGATTCAGATCCGAAATGGGCGGGGTTCATCGGTGAAAAAGCCAAGCCATTGAAAACACTGGGACTTTTCAGATCTGCAACCCCATTTCAGGGCTGAAATGCAATCGCGAGGTGCCAGCAAAGTCGGGTGGTGGGCTAAGTCCTTGAGAAAATTGGACTTTGCGCCCCGGTTGGCACTGGCACGAGGGCTGCTAAAGGAATGCGCGGGACACATCGAAGCGAGGCTGAAGGCGGTTCCCCCCCACCCCTTCAGCACTTCCGGTGAGTCACCTTGAGAAGACCCGCGGCCCGGCACCCTTCTGGGGTGTCGGGCCGCCTTCTTTTCTACGCTCAGAAAGTTTTCCGGGTTTCCGTCGTTGCTCTTCCAAGCATGTGGAGGGGTGACTGATGACGGTGGAAGTCGGACAGCAGGCGCCGCGGTGGGTGTTGAGACCCGCGCGGCCGGATGACTACGCGCTCTTCGTGGAGTTGTTCGCCGAGCTGGGGGTGGATGACCCGCCGCCTCCGCTACCGGTGTGGGAGTCCGAGCTCCTGCCCCTCACCGTCTTCGCGGAGGGCCCGGAAGGGGTGGCTGGCTACGCGTTGACGGAATCCCTGGGCGAGCTGGGCTACGTGGGGCAGTTGGTGGTGGCGCCGTCCGCCCGGAGGCAGGGGCTGGGGCGGTGGATGATGGAGCGGCTGGCGGAGCACCTGCGGGCGCGGGGCTGTCAGCGCTGGGCGCTGAACGTGAAGCGGGACAACACTCCCGCGCTGCGCCTCTACGCCTCGGTGGGGCTGCGGCCCGCGCGCCAGGCGGCCAACCTCAAGCTGACGCGGGCCCACGTGGCGGCGCTGCCCGCCGCGCCTCCGGGGCTGAGCGTGGTGCCCATGTCGCCGGGGGACATGGAGGTGCTGACGGCCGCCTTCGACATGATGCCGGGCAAGCTGGCGCGCTTCGCCACGAGGAAGTCGCACCAACTGCTGCGGCTGGAGGCGCCCGGCGGCGGTACGCAGGCGCCACCGGGGCTGATGGACCTGCGCGCCTCCGCCCGCATCCTCTTTCCCTTCTTCGCGGCGACTCCCGGCCATGCACGCGCGCTGCTGGAGGACGCCTTCGCCCGCGCCGGGGAGGCGATGGAGTCCCTCGGCGTCGTGGTGACGGACGACGCGCCCCTGGACGCGCTGCTGCGCGCGGCGGGCGCCGAGGTGCGCCATGAGACGTTCGAGCTGCGCGGCACACTGCCCTGAAACGACGACGCCCGCCCGGGCACGAAGCCGGGGCGGGCGTGGACGGGCGGGGGAGCGACCCCCGCGAGACTACTGGCCGAAGAGCGTGCTGGCCTGCGCCAGCCACGCGGTGACGGGGCCGGGGATGATGCCCAGCACCACCACCGCGGCGGTGGACACCACCAGCGCCACCTCGGTGCCCCAGTTGCGCTCCAGCGCGTGCGCGCCCTCGGGCACCGGCCGCATGAACATGTAGACCACCACGCGCAGGTAGTAATAGACGCCCGCGGCGCTGGAGAGCACGCCGACAATCGCCAGGCCGATGAGGCCCGCGTCCACCGCCGCCTGGAAGATGAGCAGCTTGCTCATGAAGCCGATGGTGGGAGGAATGCCGCCCAGGGACAGCATGAAGGCCGCCATGGCGAAGGCCCAGCCCGGCCGGCGCTGCGCCAGCCCGCTGAAGCGCTCCAAATCCCACGCGGTGCCCTTCTCCTCGTCCTCGCGGCGCTCCAGCGCGGACACCATGGCGAAGGCGCCCACCGCGCTGAACGTGTAGGCCAGCAGGTAGTAGAGGATGCCGCGCAGCGCCTCGGAGCGAGCCACGTCCAGCGCGGTGCCGCCCGACAGCGCGGAGGCGCCCAGCAGGCGGAAGCTCTCACCCGGCGCGGTGACGAAGAGGGCCGCCACGCCCACCAGGAGGTAGCCGGCGTGGGCGATGGACGAGTACGCCAGCATGCGCTTCACGTTGCGCTGCGGAATGGCCAGCAGGTTGCCCGCCACCATGGTGAGGAAGGCCAGCGTGGAGAACAGCGCCAGCAGCATCTGCGGGTCGATGCCCCGGCCCACGGTGATGAACACGCGGACCATGGAGGCGAAGGCCGCCGCCTTCACGCCCGCGCTCATCAGCGCGGTGACGGGCGTGGGGGCGCCCTCGTAGACGTCCGGCGTCCACATGTGGAAGGGCACCGCGGCCACCTTGAAGGCGAAGCCCGCGCCCACCAGCACCACGCCCGCGTACACCAGCGCCGGCTGGCTGCGCAGCGCCCCGGCCAGCGGACCCACCATGGCCGTCAGCTGCGTGGTGCCGGTGGCGCCGTACAGCAGCGCCGCGCCGTACAGCAGCACCGCGGAGGAGAAGGCGCCGAGGATGAAGTACTTGAAGCCCGCCTCGCTCGGCCGCGTGCCGCGGCGCAGGTACGCCGTCAGCGCGTAGGTGGAGATGGACAGCACCTCCACGTTGACGAAGACGGTGATGAGCTCGTTGGACATGGCCAGCAGGCTCATGCCCGCCGCGGCGAAGAGCATCAGCGCGTAGAACTCACCGCGCTCCGCGCCACGGCGGCGCAGGAAGCCCACCGCGCTGAGCGCCGCCAGCGCCAGGCCCACGCACACCACGAGGGTGAGGAAGCTGGAGAACGGGTCCAGCACACCGAAGCCGACCATCACCTCGCGCGGCGGCTCGAACATCAGCGACACCGACACCGCGCCGGCCGCCACCGCCGTCACCACCGTCAGCACCGCCTGGTAGGCGCGCGACGAGGTGGCGGAGAGGAAGACCTCGGACAGCAGCAGGATGGAGGCGCCCACCACCATGAGGATGGCGGGCAGCAGCGGAAGGAAGTCTGCCAGGACGAGATTGGGCAGGGTCATGGAGAGAGCTCTTTCGGGCCTACTGCCGCTGCGAGGGGACGGCGGCCAGCGGAACGGGCACGGACGGCGCGGCGACGGAGGCGCTGGAGGGTAGCGACATCACCTCCACGCGCACCTGGTCGTCCTGCACCGGGGCGCCCGGGGTGCCCACGCGGGCGCGGGCGAGGAAGCGGTCCGTGGACGGGGCGAGCCGGTCCAGGAAGGGCTGCGGCATCAGGCCCATGACCACCACGAGGACGATGAAGGGCAGCACCGTGAGCCCCTCGCGCAGGTTCAGGTCGCGCAGGTGCTGGTTCTCCCGGTGGGTGAGCCCGCCGAAGAACACCTTCTGCACCATCCACAGCATGTACGCCGCGCCGAGGATGACGCCCAACGCCGCGAAGGAGCCGAACACCGCCGTCAGGTGCGGGTTGCCGGCGGCCACGCCCAGGTCGCTCTTGAAGGTGCCCAGCAGCACCAGGAACTCGCCGATGAAGCCGTTGGTGCCCGGCACCGCCACGGACGAGAAGGTGATGATGAGGAACGCCGCGGTGAACACCGGCATCACCTTCGCGATGCCGCCGTAGTCCGCCATGAGGCGCGTGTGGCGGCGCTCGTAGAGGAAGCCGAACAGGAGGAACAGCGCGCCCGTGGACACGCCGTGGTTGAGCATCTGGTACGCGCTGCCGGTGGCGCCCTCGGCCGTCACGGCGAGGATGCCCAGCATGCAGTAGCCCAGGTGGCTCACCGACGAGTACGCAATCAGCTTCTTGATGTCCCGCTGCGCCAGGCACATCAGCGCGCCGTAGACGATGCCGATGACGGCCAGCACCGCCAGGAAGGGGCGCGCGGCCTGCGCGGCCGCCGGGAAGAAGGGAATCGCGAAGCGCCAGAAGCCGAAGGTGCCCATCTTCAGCATGACGCCGGCCAGAATCATGGATCCGGCCACCGGCGCCTGCACGTGCGCGTCCGGCAACCACGTGTGCACCGGCCACATCGGCACCTTGATGGCGAACGCCAGCGCGAAGGCGCCGAACAGCCACGGGCCCCACGTGTGCAGCGTCCGCGCGAGCCCGCTCAGCGACTCACACGAGCCAGCGGCCGTGCACGCCGTCACCTGGCGGTTGGCGTCCAACAGGCCGTTGTAGATGGTGGCGTAGTCGAACGAGCGGCCCGTCGAGGGCGCGCTGATGAAGTACACGGCGATGATGGCCACCAGCATCAGCAGCGAGCCGGCCAGCGTGTAGAGGAAGAACTTCACCGCCGCCATCTGGCGGTCCTCGGCGCCCCACACACCCACCATCAGGTACATGGGGATGAGCATGGCCTCGAAGAAGATGTAGAAGAGCAGCACGTCCAGCGACACCAGCGCGCCCAGCATCGTCGTCTGGAGCACCAGCAGCGCCAGGTGGAACTCCTTGATGCGGTGGCTGATGTACGTGGTGGAGGCCAGCACCACCAGGGGGCCCAGGAACACGGTGAGCAGCAGCAGGCTCACCGCCAGGCCGTCCACGCCGATGTGGTAGCTGGTGCCGAACAGCTCGAACCACGGCACCCGGTACTCGAGCTGGAACTCCGGCCCGCCCGGCACGTAGCGCATGTACGCCCAGACCCCGAAGACGAGGTCCACCAGCATGCCGATGAGCGTGACGGTGCGAATCTGCCCCGACTCGCTCGCGGGCAGCATCAGCACCAGCGCCGCGAAGACGAGCGGCAGGAAGACGACGAGGTTGAGCAGGTGGGTGTCGAAGAAGCTCATTGCAGCACCTGGATGAGGGCGTAGGCCACGCCGCCCAGCAGGGCGAGGGCCATCACTGCGGCGTAGGCCTGGGCATCGCCCGTCTGCACGTAGCGCAGGGCGCTGCCCACGCGCGCCGTCACCCACGCCGTGCCGCGCACCGCGACGGTGTCGATGAGGAGCGCGTCCACCACGCGGAAGAGGATGAAGCTCAGGAACTTCACGGGGCGGATGACGATGAGCTCGTACAGCTCATCCACGTAGAACTTGTTCTGCGCCGCGCGGCGGACCGCCCGAGCGAAGGCCGGGGCCGGCTGGCCCGCGCGCGCCGGGAAGAACTTCAGGTACAGGAAGCCCGCCAGCACGCCACCCGACAGCGCCACGAGCCAGGCGAAGACGTAGTCGCCCAGGTGCGGGACGCTCGTGTCCAGCTCCACCGTCTTCGCCCCCGAGGCGATGCGGTTCATGGAGCCGAACACCGGGCTGAGGAAGTTCTCGAACACCGCCTGCGGCTGGCCGGAGGACGACTTCATCAGCGGGAAGGCGTAGACGGCCGCCACCACGCTGAGCACCGCCAGCACCACCAGCGGCAGCGTCATCTGCCAGGCGCTCTCGTGCGCGTGCGCCACCCGCGCCTCCTTCGAGCGAGGACCCTCGAAGGTGAGCAGATACAGGCGCGTCATGTAGAAGGCCGTGCACGCGGCGATGAGGAGGCCCAGGTAGTAGACGACGCTGGAGACCCAGTGCAGGCCCTCCAGGTGGTTGTGGTGCACGCCGTGGAAGATGGCGTCCTTCGAGAAGAAGCCGGACAGCGGGATGATGCCGGTGATGGCCAGCGTGGCCACCAGGAAGGTGCCCCACGTCCACTTCATCTCGTGGCGCAGGCCACCCAGCTTCTTGATGTCCGTCTCGTCGCCGTTGCCGTGCATCACGCTGCCGGCGCCGAGGAAGAGGCAGGCCTTGAAGAACGCGTGCGTCACCAGGTGCAGCACCGCCGCCCAGAAGATGCCGGCGCCCACGCCCATGAACATGATGCCCAGCTGGGACACGGTGGAGTAGGCGAGCACCTTCTTGATGTCGTCCTGCGCGAAGGCGATGAGCGCCGCGAGCAGGGAGGTGAGCGCACCGATGATGGCCACGGTGGCCATGGCGGTGGGGCTCAGCACCAGCAGCGCGGACATGCGGCTGAAGAGGTACACGCCCGCGGTCACCATCGTCGCGGCGTGGATGAGGGCGGAGACCGGCGTCGGGCCGGCCATGGCGTCCGGCAGCCAGACGTAGAGCGGCAGCTGCGCGCTCTTGCCCGCCGCGCCCAGCAGGAACAGCAGCAGCGCCACCGTCATCACCCCGCCGAAGGTGTAGCCCTCCAGCGGGCCCGCCTCGATGGGGGTGGACAGGTCCACCTTGTCGGCGCCGGTGTCCACCATGCCCTCGGCCATCTTCTCCAGGCCCTTGAAGGTGAGGGGCCCCTTGTCCTGCAGCGCGGCCTGGTAGCGGTCCCCGCTGCTGCCGGCGGTGGCGTAGTCGGCGGAGTTCGCCTGGCGCGTGAAGGCGCCGACGAGCAGCACCAGGAGGAACGTGGCGATGAGGAAGGCGAAGTCGCCGATGCGGTTGGTGACGAAGGCCTTGCGCCCCGCCCACGCCTTGGCCGGGTCCGTGTACCAGAAGCCGATGAGCAGGTACGAGGCCATGCCCACGCCCTCCCAGCCCACGAAGAGCAGGACGAGGTTGTCGGCCAGCACCAGCGTCAACATCGCCGCGACGAAGAGGTTGAGGTACGCGAAGTACCGCCAGTACCCGTCGTCGTGCTCCATGTAGCTGGTGGAGTACAGGTGGATGAGGAAGCCCACGCCGGTGATGACCAGCAGCAGGATTCCGGACAGGTGGTCCACCGCCAGCCCGAAGTTCACCCGGAAGTCGCCCGCGGAGAACCACGTGCCGTAGTCATACGCCAGCGCGTAGCGGACGAAGTCGTTCTCGATGCCGAACGGGTTCCGGTAGAAGGCGAGCAGCCGCCGCGTGCCTTCCGCGGCGCTGGTGTGGCTGGTGGCCCAGAAGGCCAGCACGCTCAGCACGAAGGCGCCAGCCACCGCGGAGCAGGCGATGAGGTGGACGTTGGCGCGGCCCAGCATCCGGCCGAACACGCCACAGATGAACGCGCCCAAGAGGGGCAGCGCGATGATGAGCCACAGGGAGGGCGCCAGCGACTCCGGAGCGACGGGCGCCACCTGGAAGAATTCGGCAAGGTTCATGGGAGGAAGGCTCCTGGCGGGGCGGGCGTCAGTGCTTCATCGTCCGGATGTCTTCCACCAGGACGCTGCCACGGCTGCGGAAGACGGCGATGACGATGGCCAGGCCGATGGCCGCCTCCGCCGCCGCGACGGCGATGACGAAGAAGGCGGAAACGTGGCCGATGCTGTCCCCGCGCATGCGCGCGAAGGCGAGGAACGTCAGGTTCGCCGCGTTGAGCATCAGCTCCACGCACATGAAGACGACCAGGGCGTTGCGGCGCACCAGCACGCCGAACATGCCCATGCAGAACAGCGCGGCGGCAAGCAGGAGGTAGTAGGTGATGGGAACCATGGGCCGATTCGGGGCCTCGCGAGCGGCTGGCGTGCGCCGCCATGTAGCACAGAAAGTTGTCCGGAAACGGCGATCAGATTCGCGACTTGGCCACCACCACCGCGCCCACCATCGCCACCAGCAGGAGGATGCTCAACGCTTCGAAGGGCAGCAGCCACTGGGTGAAGATGACCTGACCCATGGTGGCCATGGTGCCGAAGGAGGCCTGTGCCTCCGCGGGCACCCCGCCCGTGTTCTGCGGCAGCTTGAGCAGGGTGATGACCAGCACCGCCAGCAGGCCCACCGTCGCCGCGCCGCCCGCCAGGCGCGCCAGCGTGGGCCGGCCTCGCGTGGGGGACTCGCCGAGGTTGAGCAGCATGATGACGAAGAGGAACAGCACCATGATGGCGCCCGCGTAGACGAGCACCTGCATCACCGCCACGGTGTGTGCCCACAAGAGCACGTAGAGGCCGGCCAGGAAGAAGAACGTGGACACCAGCGCCATGGCCGAGTTGACGGGGCTGCGCGCGAAGATGACCAGGCCGGCCGACAGCAGCGTCAGGAGCGCGAAGGCTCCGAAGAGGATGAGCTCGATGTTCAAGACCAGTCTCCGAACGAACCCCAGGGCTTGTCGCCGAACGGGCAGCGCTTCTCCCGGATGTGGGCCTCGAACTCGTCCCGGAACCGCATGAGGAACGAGTGCGTGGGCAGCGCGGCCGCGTCGCCGAGCGCGCAGATGGTGTTGCCAAGGCCGATGGGCGGGTAGGGGGCGATGGACGAGGCGACGTTGGACAGCATGTCCACGTCTCCCGGCTCGCCGCGGCCTTCCTCAATCTTGCGCAAGAGGCGCGTCTGCCACGGCGTGCCCTCGCGGCACGGCGTGCACTGGCCGCAGGACTCTTCCGCGTAGAAGCGGGCCACGCGCCAGAGGCTGCGCACCATGCAGGTGGTGTCGTCCATGACGATGACGCCGCCGGAGCCCGCCATGGTCTGCTTCACCTTGAGGGCCTCGAACTCCATGGCCACGTCCAGCTCGTCCGCGCCCAGCACCGGCGCCGAGGAGCCGCCCGGAATCACGGCCTTCACCTTGCGGCCCGCCGGCATGCCCCGGCCGTACTTGTCGTCGTAGATGAGCTCGGCCAGGGTGGTGAACATGGACACCTCGTACACGCCCGGCCGGTTCACCGTACCGGAGAGGCAGACGAGGCGCGTGCCGCCCGACTTGTCCGTGCCCAGCTTCGCGTAGGCGTCCGCGCCCTGCTGGAACACGGCGGGCACGCTGGCGAGCGTCTCCACGTTGTTCACCACCGTGGGGCTGCCGAACAGGCCCACCACCGCGGGGAAAGGAGGCTTCAGGCGGGGCCAGCCCTTCTTGCCCTCCAGGCTCTCCAGCAGCGCCGTCTCCTCGCCGCAGATGTACGCGCCCGCGCCGCGCACGAGGTAGACGTTCAGCTCATAGTCCTTGCCCATGAGCGTCTTGCCGAAGATGCCCGCCTTGTACGCCTCGTCGATGGCGGCCTGGCAGCGCTGCGCCGGGAACTTGAACTCGCCGCGCAGGTACACGTAGCAGGTGTGCACGCCCAGCGCGTACGACGCGATGGCGATGCCCTCCAGCATCATGTGCGGGTCGTCTTCCAGGATGTAGCGGTCCTTGAAGGTGCCCGGCTCGGACTCGTCGCCGTTGACGGCGAGGTATTTGGGCTTGGGGCTGTCCTTGGGGACGAAGCTCCACTTGAGGCCCGTGGGGAAGCCCGCGCCGCCGCGGCCGCGGAGGTTGGACTTCTTCACCTCGTCGATGATGGCGGCCGGCTGCATCTCCAGCGCCTTCTTCAGCGCCTCGTAGCCGCCTCGCTTGCGGTAGCTGTCCAGGGTCCAGGACTGCGGCTTGCCCCAGGCCGCCGAGATGATCGGTTCAATCGCCTTTGCCGTAGAGGCCATGTTGATGACGTCCCGAGAAGGAAGGGGTGGAGGATCAGCTCAGCTTGGCCAGGATGGCGTCCAGCTTCGCCTTGGTGAGGCTCTCGTGATGATCCTCGTTGATTTGCAGGCACGGCGCGGTGCCGCAGGAGGCGAGGCACTCCGTCTCGCGCAAGGTGAACTTCTCGTTCGCCTCACCCGCCTTGAGGCCGAGCTTCTCCTCCAGGTAGGCGAGCATCTTCTCCGCGCCCCAGAGCGAGCAGGAGAGGTTGGTGCAGACGTCGATGACGTACTTGCCGGGCTTCTTGAGGTGGTACATCACGTAGAAGCTCGCCACTTCCATGGCGCGCTCCGGGGTGACTTCCAGGTGCTTCGCCACCAGCCTCAGGCCTTCTGGCGGGAGCCAACCCTTGAGCTCCTGGAGCAGCCGCAGCGCCGGGAGCATGCCCGCGCTTTTGCGATCCGGGGGGTAGTGGGAGATGATCTCCGCGATTCCCGCGTCGAACTTCTTCTGCTCTTCAGGGGTGAACAGGGGCTCCGCCATGGCGGGGCGTACGTATTGCCCCAATGGCTGCGTTGTCAACATAAACCCTCGACGCTACACTGGGCGGCCATCAGCAAATTGCCGAGCGATTTCAACGCCTTGTTATGAGCCCGGGACCAGAGGACAAGCGCCAGCACACCCGGGTCCCGGCCGTGCTGAGGGTGGACTACACGGACGGGCGCCAGGCCCGGGACGTCACGGAGAACCTGTCACATACAGGGCTCTTCGTGCAGACCGAGCAGGCGTTCTCCCTCGGAGACCCGGTGCGGCTCGCACTTTCTTTCCCGGGGCTTCTGGATCCGGTAGAAGTGGCCGGAACCGTGGCCTGGGTGAGGCCGGCGGCCTCCGATCATCCCGGGGGTGTGGGCGTCCGCGTCGAGCGCGAAGAGGACCGGCGGAAACTGGGTGACATCTTGAGTGCGGCAGGAGCTGACAGCCACGCGTCCCAGGCAGAGCACGACGGGTACCGTGTGCTCATCGTCGAGGACAACCCGCACATCATCGAGATGTACAGCTACGTGCTGAAGAAGCTGGCCAGCGGCGAGCTGCACGGGAAGGTGCCCCTGGAGGTCCACTTCGCGCCGGACGGGCACCACGCGCTGATGATGCTGCGCGAGGGCCGCTTCAACCTGGTGATGACGGACCTGTACATGCCGGTGATGGACGGCTTCGCCCTCGTGGAGCGCATCCGCGAGGAGGAGGCCCTGCGCGCCATCCCCATCATCGCCATCTCCGCCGGCGGCAAGGAGGCGCAGGAGCGCGCCATGCAGCTCGGCGTGGACATCTACCTGCGCAAGCCCGTGCGCTTCGTGGAAGTGCTGGAGACGGTGAAGCAGCTGCTGCGCATCAAGTAGCGGTGCGTCGAGCGGCGTGCTCTCCCGGCGGTCGGCGCGTTTTACCGGTAGTCCCACGTTGAGCGGTGGCGCGGGGCCGGCGTAGAGTCTCCCACCCATGCCGAAGCCCGCCATCAACCGCGACACCGTCAGTGGCGAGGCGCTGTTCATCCTCCGCAACCTGAGGGAGAACGGCCGTCTTGGACGCTCCAACAAGCTGGCTGACGTGAAGGCCGCGCTCGAGCCGTCCGTGTCGCTGGAGTTCGACAACTACTTCTTCTTCCTGCGCAAGTTCCACTACATCGCCATGGACCGCGAGGCCCAGCTCAAGCTCACCGAGCAGGGCGAGCGCGTGGCGGGTGGCGACTTCCAGGAGCGCTTCACCACCGAGGTGGGCGAGTTCTTCGCGGATCAACTCGTCCCCGCCGAGGACGAGCCGCCCGTGGCGCCCGGCGGCGACGAGTCGCTGCTGGTGCCGCCGCCTCCGCCGGAGCTGCTGCTGGACGAGACGGAGGTCCTTCCGCCGCCTCAGCCGCCGGCTCCGCCTCCGCCCATGCCTCCGGCCCAGCAGCGCCCCTCGCGCACGGCCATGCCCGCGCTGGAGGTGACGGTGCCGTCGGCCACGCCGCTGCCGCTGCCTCCGCCGCCCGCGCCGGCCGCCGCGCCCACGCCCGCGGCCCGCGCGGAGCCGCCCGCCCCCGAGCCGCGCAGGGAGGCGACCCTCATCTCGCATGCCCCCCGCGCCGAGGCGCCCGCTCCCGAGCCGCGCAGGGAGGCGACCATCATCTCGCCCGCGCCCTTCGCTCCGGCTCCCTCCACTCCGGCCGCCAGCCCCGCGCCGCTGCCATCCATCACCTCGCCGCTCGCCGCCGCCCCCATGCCTCCTCCCGCCGCTCCCGCCCCCGCCCCCGCGCCGGCCGCTGCTGCTCCCGCCTCGAAGGGCGCGGAGATGGACCTGCGCTACCAGAAGTTCGACCCCATCGGCACCGGGCCGCTCGGCACCGTCTTCAAGGGGCGCTTCACCGCGCTCGGGCTGGACATCTGCCTCAAGGAGCTGAAGGACATCTTCGGCTACTTCTCCTTCCTCCAGCGCGGCGAGGTCCTCAAGCGGCTGAAGAAGGAGCTGTGCGCCCAGGCCCAGGTTCGCCACCCGGGCGTGGTGCAGGTGGTGGACCAGAACGTGGACGCGGCGCGGCCGTACTTCGTGCTGGAGCTGATGCACGGCAGCCTCAAGGAGCGCCTGGAGGCGGGCGGCGGCAACGGCGTGCCGGTGTCCTTCGCGCTGCGCGCCTTCCTGCAGATGGCGTACGGCCTGCGCGCCGCGCACGCCGCCGGCCTCACGCACCACAACCTCAAGCCGGAGAACGTCCTCTTCGACGCGTACGGCAACGCGAAGCTGTCCGACTTCGGCCTGGGCCGCGTGGTGGAGGTGGACGCCACCAAGGGCATGCCCCAGGTCTTCGTTGGCACGGGCGGCATGTCCTATATGGCCCCCGAGCTGATGAACCGCGGGGCCAAGGAGCCGGGCGTGTCCGCGGACGTGTACGGGCTGGGCATCCTCCTCTACGAGATGCTCACCGGACAGATTCCGGGCCGCCGCTCGCCGCTGCCCTCCGAGGTGAATCCCGAGGCCCCCAGCGGCCTGGACCAGCTCTTCGACAAGGCCACCCAGGACAAGCGCGAGCAGCGCTACCCGGACGTGGATGCCATGTTGGAGGACTTCTACAAGGCCTTCCCGGACAAGGAGTTCCTCGTCCGTGGAGACCTCATCCTCTCCTCGGACGCGCCGAAGGAGTGATGGCCGGCGGGCACCGCATGCACTCCGGGCTCGCCGGGCGCATGCGGGGCTGACACACTGACGGGCGCCCATGACTTCGCGCCCGTCCGAGCGAGTGCTCGTCACCGTCACCGGGAAAGACGCTCCCGGAATCACGTCCCGCCTCACCGGCCTGCTCGCTGACGCCGGCGCCGAGCTGCTCGACGTGGAGCAGGTGGTGGTGCAGGGCCGGCTCACGCTCTGCCTGCTCGTGCATCTCCCCGAGTCGCGCGGAGTCCTCAAGGAATTGCTCTTCGCCGCGCACGAACTGGGCGTGGCGCTGGACTTCCAGGTGGTGGAGGCCCCGGCGCCCGCGCCCTCTGAGAGCGCGGGGCCCGTGCGCTACGTCGTCACCGCCGTGGGCCGCGCGCTCGGCGCCCGTGAGCTGCACGCGGTGGCCGCGCGGCTGGCCGCGCACGGCGCCAACATCGAGCGGATTACGCGCCTCACCGAGACGCACCTGGGCTCGGTGGAGTTCCACATCACGCTGCCGCCGGGCACCGTGCCGGACGTGCTGAAGCGCGCGTTGCTCGCGCTGTCCATGGAGGCCGGCTCGTTCGACGTGGCGCTGCAGCGCGAGAGCCTCTTCCGGCGCGGCAAGCGGATGGTGGTGATGGACATGGACTCCACGCTCATCCGCATCGAGGTCATCGACGAGCTGGCGCGCGCGCACGGAGTGGGCGAGCAGGTGTCGCGCATCACCGAACGCGCCATGCACGGAGAGATGGACTACGACGAGTCGCTGCGCCAGCGCGTGGCGCTGCTCGCGGGGCTGGACGTCGCGGTGCTGCGCCGCATCGCGGACAACCTGCCGCTCACCGAGGGCGCGGAGACGCTGATTCGCGTGCTCAAGCGCCTGGGCTACCGCACCGCCGTCATCAGCGGCGGCTTCTCCGTCGCGGCCGAGGCGCTGAAGGCGCGGCTCGGTATCGATTACGCGTACTCCAACGTGCTGGAGGAGCAGGACGGGAAGCTCACCGGCCGCACCGTGGGGCCCATCGTCAACGCGCGCCGCAAGGCGGAGCTGCTCGAGTCGCTCGCCAGGCAGGAGGGCATCCTCCTGGACCAGGTCATCGCCGTGGGCGACGGCGCCAACGACTTGCTCATGCTGGAGAAGGCCGGGCTGGGCATCGCCTTCCGCGCGAAGCCGAAGCTGCGCGAGGCGGCCGACACGTCCATCTCCGCGGGCGGCCTGGACGCCATCCTCTACCTCCTGGGGCTCACCGCTCGGGAGCTCCAGGAAGCGGGCTGAGAAGACGCGCGCGCGCAACAGGTGCGCGCGCACGCAAGTCCTGCGTGCGGGCTACAAGCGCATCCGCGCCGCCAGCTCCTTCTGCTGGAGCTGGCCCTTCTCCAGCAGCAGCTCCAGCAGGGCGCGCAGAATCTTGGAGCTCTTCTCCTGGTTCTGCTGCACCGTCTGGAGGCGCTGCAGGTCCTCCTCCGTCCACTCGGACGTGGGCGTGCCGCCGGCGAGGATTTCGTCGAGGATGTCCGCGGCGCTCGAGCCGGCCGCGGGCGGGGCCGGCTTCTCCGCGGCGCGCGCGGCGGCGGGCGGAGGTGTCGCGGGCGCGGCGGCGGGCGCGTCCGGGACGATGTCCGCGATGCGCTTCACCACCGTCTTGCCGCTCATGTCGACGACCTTGAAGTCGTCCTCGCCGCCCGAGTCGAACTCCTCGCCCGCGGGCTGCTGCGGCCGGGGCCCGCCGAAGCGGGTGCTCACCACCGGCTCCTGGTTGCGGTAGTGGCGCAGAATCGCGTGCGCGATTTCGCGCTCGCTCGCCACCATGACGACCACGCGGGCGCGGCTCTTCGCCGCCACCTGGTCGACGGTGGCCAGGTCCGTGGGGTCCGCCATGGCGAGCACCAGCGTCTTCCCGTTGTCCTTCAGGCCCACCGGGAAGATGCCCTTCTGCTCCGCGAGGCTCACGTCCACGCGCGCCAGCGCGCCCACGTCGCGGGTGATGTTGCCGAGCTGCACGCGCGGCATGCCCGTGCCCTGGCAGATGGCGTCGGTGATGGTCTCCTCCGACGCCAGGCCCAGGTCCGCGACGATGCGCGACAGGCGTCCGCCCCACTGGTCTTGCGAGGCGAGCGCGCTGCGTAGCTGCAGGTCGTCGATGACGCGGGCCTTGACGAGGATTTCTCCGATGCGGTTCCGGGAAGGAGAAGCCATGGTCCAGGAGTCTACCGTCTGGAAGCGCGGACGCTCAGTCCACGACGCAACTACCCGCCCAGAGGGCGAGGAGGCACCCCATGCAACCCTTCGCGGAAGCCGCCACCCAGCTCTGCCCCTACTGCGGTGAGGAAGTGGAGGTCGACGTGGACCCCATCGGTGCCCACTCGGAGACCTACGTCGAGGACTGTCCGGTTTGCTGCAGACCGTGGACGGTGCATGTGTCCCGCGAGGAGGACGGGGTCTCCGTCCACCTCGGACGCGACGACGATTGACGAAAAAGGGCAGGTCCCCGGGTCATTCGGCAGTGGGCAGGCAGGCAGGCGGGCCCTGGGGGACGGGGCCGCGCCGGGGTGGGGGCGTTCCTTGACACGTCTTCATCCATGGTTCTCTTGAGTCATGTGAGGCGGCGCTGGAGCCCGGTGGGGGCCGCGGCGACCGCGAACCAGGACAACGTTTCTTCAGTCATGACGTGCGCCCAGAGGGGCGACACGCACAGGAGAAGACCATGCAGACTCGCAACCCGTTCAACTCCGCCGTCGTCGTGAACCCCCTCATGCGCGACTTCGACGCGCTCGTCCGCGAGCTGACGCAGCCGGTGTGGCGCCAGGCCCCGCGTGAGCGCGTGCCCGCGGCGGACATCCTCGAGTCCGAGAGCGGCCTGACGCTCTTCCTCGACATGCCCGGGCTGGACGCGAAGGCCATCCAGGTGAAGGTGGAGAACGACGTGCTCACCGTGCAGGCCGAGCGCAAGGCGGAGCCGAAGGCCGAGGGCATCAACGTGCGCCGCCAGGAGCGTCTCTTCGGCACCTTCGCGCGCTCGTTCGCGCTGCCGGACACCGTGGACGCCACCAAGGTGGAGGCGAAGTACGAGAATGGCGTGCTGACGCTGACCCTGCCCCGCCGCGAGGAGTCCAAGCCCCGCGTCATCGAGGTCAAGGTCCAGGGCTGACGCAGAACAGACGTATCCAGGGAGGCCGCTGCCAGCATGACGGGCGCGGCTTCCTCCCCAGCAACCCAACCTTCCCGAGGGCTTCCGCGAGGGGAAGCGGAAGCCCTTCCCGTTCCTAGCGCTTGGCGCTCAGCGCCAGCGGCACGCGGAACAGCTCGAGTACCTCCTGAACGTCCAGCGGCTTGGCGAGGCACGCGAGCGCGCCGGCCTGCTTCGACTGCTCCACCACCTCGGGCGAGTGCAGGGACGTCATGGTGATGAGCCGCACGCCCTCCATCTGCTTGCGCGCGCGAATCCGCCGGCAGACCTCGAGGCCGTCGATGTCCGGCATGTTGAGGTCGATAATCATGCCGTGCGGCTTCTGCTCGGACACCAGCAGCAGGGCCTCCACGCCGCTCGTCGTCGTCTGCAGCTCCACCTGCGCCGCATACGGCTTGAACGCGCGCTTGATGGCCTCCAGCACCGGGCGCTCGTCATCCACCACCAACAGCCGCACCGTCCCGCTGCCCAGCTCCTCGGGCACTGGCATCTGGTGGGTGATGAGGAACGTGCGCAGGTCCGCCGAACGCACGCGACGGTGGCCACCCGGCGTCCGGAACGCCATCAGGATGCCACGGTCAATCCACTTGCTCACCGTGGACGGGTCCACCTGAAGCAACCGGCTGATGTCGTGCGTCGTGTAGAGCTGGTCCGTCATCGCCGTACTCCCCTCTTGCTGCATCATTCCGCTGCCCATGGAGTCTTTCACCTACCTTGAATACGGGGTTTGTTCAACTCTCTGCGCACCGCGTCCATCAGCCCCTCTCATGAGACCCACTGCGTCTTCCCAGCGGCCACTGGCCTTGAGGCACAGCTCCACGAGCTCCCGGGCGGCTCCTCGGCCGCCTGGGCTCTGGGTAACGAAGTGGACCTCCTGACGCACCTCCGCAACCGCATCCGCGGGACACGCGGCCAGACCCACGCGTGACAGCGGGGCCAGGTCGTTGTGGTCGTCTCCCATGTACGCGCAGTTCTCCGGGGAGACGCCCAGTTGCTGGAGCAGTTCATCCAGTGCGGCACCCTTGTCGCGGCGGCCTTGGAATACGGCCGCCAGCCCGAGCTCCCGCCCGCGGACCTCCACGATGCTCGAGGTGCGGGCGGTAAGGACGGCGGCGGGCAGGCCCGACAGGCGGGCCATGACCAGGGCGTGTCCGTCCTTCACGTCGAAGCGCTTCATCAGCTCACCCTGGGCGCCGTAGTACAGGCCGCCGTCGGTGAGCACCCCGTCCACGTCGAAGACGAGCAGGCGGACGCGTGCCGCGCGAGACGTCAGCTCTTCCTTTCCAGGCTTGGAAGGCGCTTCCGTCACCATGGCGTTCTTGTCTCCTCCCCGTCTCGATTGCGCATCAGCCGGGCTCGTGTCCCAACACCCGGCGGATGTTCAGCACATTTCGTACCACGTCCTCGAACATCTGTGGATTCAGGGAACACGGACCGTCACACAGGGCACGGTCCGGATCCTCATGGACTTCCGTGAACAACGCGTCAATCCCGGCAGCTGCGGCAGCCCGGGCGAGGAGGGCAACGAACTTGCGCTCGCCGGCCGTTTCGCCGTTGCCGGCGCTGGGGAGCTGGACGGAGTGGGTGGCGTCGAAGCAGACGGCGAGGCCGGCCTCGCGCATCTGGGCGAAGCCACGCATGTCCACGACGAGGTTGTTGTAGCCGAACGTGGAGCCGCGCTCGGTGACGAGCACGTTGGGGTTGCCCGCCTCGAACGCCTTGCGAGCCGAGTGGACGATGTCCTTGGGGGCCACGAACTGGCCCTTTTTCAGATTCACGCCCTTTCCAGTCCTCGCCACGGCTTCCACCAAATCCGTCTGCCGGCACAGAAAGGCCGGTATCTGGATGATATCCACTACTTCCGAGGCAGGCCCGACGTGGCTGGTTTCATGGACGTCCGTGAGCACTGGGACACCCACCTCGTCACGGACGCGCTTGAGGATGCGCAGGCCTTCCTTCAGGCCGGGGCCCCTGAATGACTTGCCGCTGGTGCGGTTGGCCTTGTCGTAGGAGCACTTGAAGGCATACGGGACGCCCAGCCTGCTCGTCATCTCCTTGAGCATGCGCGCGTGGCGCAGGGCCATGTCCTCGGACTCGATGCTGTCCGGGCCGGCGATGACGAAGAGCTTCTGCCCCGGGCCGACCTTGTAGCCACAGAGCTCGATGGGAAGGGTGCTGGTGGTCATGCGCGCACCTGGCCGGCCGCGGCGGTCCGCTCGCGCTGCTCGAGCGCCGCGCGGATGAAGCCGGAGAAGAGGGGATGGGGGGCGAAGGGTTTGCTCTTGAACTCGGGATGGAACTGGCAGCCGACGAAGTAGGGGTGGTCCGCCAGCTCAATCATCTCCACGAGGTTCAGCTCGGGGTTGTGGCCGGAGATGACGAGGCCCGACTCCTGGAGGCGGCCGCGGTAGGCATTGTTCACCTCGTAGCGGTGGCGGTGGCGCTCCTGGATGGTGTCCTGGGCGTAGAGCTTGTGCGCCAGCGAGCCGGGCTTGAGCGCGCACGCGTAGCTGCCCAGGCGCATGGTGCCGCCCTTGTCCTGCACCTTCACCTGGCTCTCCATGAGCGTCACCACCGGGTGCGGCGTGTGCTCGTTGAACTCCAGGCTGTTGGCGTTGGCGAGCCCCAGCACGCTGCGGCTGAACTCCACCACCGCCATCTGCAGGCCGAGGCAGATGCCGAAGAACGGAATCTTCTTCTCACGCGCGTAGCGGACGGCGGCAATCTTGCCCTCCGTGCCGCGCACGCCGAAGCCGCCGGGCACGAGGATGGCGTCCACGTTGGCCAGGAGCTTCTCCGGCCCCTGCGCCTCCACGTCCTGGCTGTCCACGAAGTGCAGGTTCACCTTCACGTCGTTGGCGATGCCGCCGTGGAGCAGCGCCTCGTTGAGGCTCTTGTAGCTCTCCGTGAGATTCACGTACTTGCCCACAATCGCCACCTGCACCTGGCCGCGGGCGGGCTCGTACACCTTGCGGAGGATGCTCTCCCAGCGCTCGAGGTGGGGTGCGCGGCTCCAGATGTTGAGGACCTCCGCGAGGCGCTCGTCGAGGCCCTGGCGGTGCAGCTCCAGCGGCAGCTCGTAGATGCTCTTCACGTCCGGCGAGGTGAACACGCTGCGCGTGTCCACGTTGCAGAACATGGCAATCTTGTCCTTTATCTCCCGCGACACCTCGCGGTCCGTGCGGCACACGAGGAAGTCCGGCTGGATGCCGATTTCACGCAGCTTCATCACCGAGTGCTGCGTGGGCTTGGTCTTCACCTCGCCGGCCGCGCCGATGTACGGCAGCAGCGTGAGGTGGACGTAGACGACATTCTCACTGCCCACGTCGTAGCGCATCTGACGGATGGCCTCGAGGAAGGGCAGCGACTCGATGTCACCGACGGTGCCGCCGATTTCGACGATGACGACATCCGCGTCCTGCGCGGCCTGGCGGATGTTGGATTTGATTTCGTCGGTGATGTGCGGAATCACCTGGACCGTCTTGCCCAGGTACTCACCCCGGCGCTCCTTGGTGATGACCGAGTTGTAGATGCGACCGGAGGTGAAGTTGTTGAGCCGGCTCATCCGAGCGTTGGTGAACCGCTCGTAGTGGCCGAGGTCCATGTCCGTCTCACCGCCGTCCTCGGTGACGAACACCTCGCCGTGCTGGAACGGGCTCATCGTGCCCGGGTCCACGTTGATGTAGGGGTCCAGCTTCAGCAGGGTGACGGCCAGCCCGCGGTTCTCCAGCAGGGCGCCAATCGAAGCCGAGGCGAGGCCCTTGCCGAGGGAGCTGACCACTCCGCCCGTCACGAAGATGAACTTGGTTTTCTTGGAGCGCATATCCCGTTCTGCCAACTGCGGCAGGGATGCGTCAATAATTCTGATTCGGGCGGACGACCGGGTGGGTCGGCGTCAGTTGCCGTCCCAACCTCCGGGCCGGGACTGTGCGAATTCCCGGGCAGTAGGCTGCCCGACACGGAACTGGCGGAGGTCGCAGTTGCGACAGCTCCAGCCCTCCCAGCCGCGCTTCACGACGAGGTGCAGGCAGGCGTCGTAATTCGGGCAGAACAGGTTGCGCTGCGTATCCACGGCCTCTTCGTCACGGAGGGCGGTAGGCAGGGGGCTGGGGCAAGGGGTAATGGACACGGCGGAACTCCCGGCTTGGAACGTGTTGGGTCGGCCACTCCCCCCGGGGCGACGGAACAGGGAGGTCGGGTCTTCATTCCCGAGCAGACGTAAAAAGGCCCGTCCCCACCAAGGCGGGAACGGGCCCGAACTGCCGGCGTCTGCCACCGCTTGCGCGGCCTTTTTCAGGCCAGCGAAGCGGAGGTGGACGCCTTGAAGTTGCTGTCGGTCAAGGCATCACCTCCTTTCGAGGAGGCGGATCTAATCCCGGCCGAAATACCGCGCCATACTCCTTGCACCCATTAATGGGCCTGAAGGGCGGGCAGGCGTTCAGGCCGCGACGAACTGCCGTTCCACCAAGCGGCGGTAGAGGCCGTCCTGTCCCATGAGCGCGGAGTGGGTGCCGCTCTGGATGACATGGCCGCCCTCCAGCACGAGCACGCGGTCCGCGTTGGCCACGGTGGACAGGCGGTGGGCGATGATGAGCGTGGTGCGGCCCTTCATGAGGCGCTCCAGGGCGTCCTTCACCAGGTGCTCGCTCTCCGCGTCGAGCGCGCTGGTGGCCTCGTCGAGGATGAGCAGGCGCGGGTCCTTCAGCACGGCGCGGGCAATGGCCACGCGCTGCTTCTGGCCGCCGGAGAGCTGCACGCCGCGCTCGCCCACCTGGGTGCGGTAGCCCTCGGGGAAGCGCTGGATGAAGGCGTGGGCGTTGGCGGCGCGCGCGGCCTCCTCCACCTGCGCTTCGGTGGCGTCCGGCCGGCCGTAGCGGATGTTGTCGAAGATGGAACAGGAGAAGAGCATGGGCTCCTGCGCCACCATGCCGATGTTGCGGCGCAGCCACTCCGGGTCCAGCGAGGTGAGCGTGTGGCCGTCCAGCAGCACCGCGCCGTCCAGCGGGTCGTAGAAGCGCGACAGCAGCGAGGCCAGCGTGGACTTGCCCGCGCCCGAGGGGCCCACCACCGCGACGACCTCTCCGGGGCGCAGCTCCATGTTGAGTCCCTGGAGCACGGTGATGTCCGGCCGCGTGGGGTAGGCGAAGCGCACGTCGCGGAACTCCACGTGGCCGCGCACCTCGGGGAGCCGCTCGCCGCCGGACGAAATCGCGGGCGGGCGGTCCAGCAACTCGAAGACGCGGTCCGCGGCGCCGCTGGCGCGCATGAAGTCCGCCCACAGCTCCGCCATGGCGCTGAAGGAGAAGGCCACCAGCATGGTGTAGATGAGGAACGAGGTGAGCGCGCCCACGCTCATGTGGCCCTGCACCACGAGCCGGCCGCCGTACCAGAGCACCGCGGCGATGGCGCCGTAGCCGGCGATGGAGACGGCGCCCATGAAGATGGAGGACTGGCGCGTGCGCTCCCGCGCGAGCGAGAAGGAGCGGTCCACCGCGGCGCCGTAGCGCTCCACCTCGTTGCGCTCGGCGGCGAAGGAGCGGACGGTGCGGATGCCGGACAGGTCCTCCTCGGCCACGTCGTTGCTGGCCGCGAGCGCGTCCTGCACCTGGCGGGAGATGACGCGCACGCGGCGGCCGTAGAACACCGCGCCCAGCGTCACGGCGGGGATGACGGCGAGCATGACACCGGTGAGGCGCGCGGACGTGTAGAAGAGCAGCGCCACGCCACCCAGGGCCTGCACGCCGTAGCGCAGCGCCATGGAGATGTTGGCGGTGACGGTGTTCTGCAGGACGGTGGTGTCCGAGGCGAGCCGGCTGGTGAGCTCGCCGGTGCGGCGCGCGTCGAAGAAGCCGACCTCCTGCGAGAGCAGCGCGCCGAAGAGGGACTTGCGCAGGCGCGCCACCACGCGCTCGCCGGCGGTGTTGAAGTAGTAGGCGCGCAGCGCCATGGCCACGCCCTGCACCACGAAGACGGCGAGCATCGCCAGCGCGAGCCCGTCCAACATCTTCTGGCTGCGGGTGCTGAGCGCCTCGTCCACCAGATTGCCGATGGCCTTCGGGTAGACGAGCGTGGACACGCTGCTCACGAGCAGGAAGACGGTGCCGGCGATGATGAACGGCAGCTCCGGCCGCGCGAGGGCGAGCAGGCGGCGCACCGTGACGCGGGTGGGGAGCTGGGGTGCGGAGGACTTTTCGGGCGAAGACACCGGCGGAGACTAACGCGGACCCGGCGGGTGTGCATTCCAGGGGCTGCCAGTCCTGCCTGGCGGTGTTAATCCTTCCGGAGCGGATGGCTCGATAGCGAGGTGTGTCATGGAGAAGCACCCGTTTGGTCGCACCGGTGTGTCGGTTCCCGTGCTGGGGCAGGGGACGTGGCAGATGGAGGATGACGACCGGGCAGGCGCCATTCGCGCGCTGCGAGCCGGATTGGATTTGGGCCTGACGCACGTGGACACGGCCGAGCTCTATGGGCACGGTCGCGTGGAGGAGAGCATCGTCTCCGAGGCGATTGCCGGACGCCGCGACGAGGTGTTCCTCGTGTCGAAGGTGATGCCCTCCAACGCGACGTACACGGGCGCGCTGGCCGCGTGTGAGCGGAGCCTGAAGCGGCTGCGCACCGACAGGCTGGACTGCTACCTGCTGCACTGGCCGGGGCCGCATCCGCTCGAGGACACGATTCGCGCCTTCGAGAAGCTGGTGAAGGACGGGAAGATTCGCTCGTGGGGCGTGAGCAACTTCGGCGTCGAGGATTTGGAGGAGGCGCTCGCGCTGTCCGGCCCGGGCCGCATCGCGTGCAACCAGGTGCTGTATCACCTGGAGGAGCGCTCGATTGAGCACGGCGTGATTCCGTGGTGCGAGGAGCAGGGCGTGGCGGTGGTGGGCTACAGCCCCTTCGGCAACGGCAACTTCCCGAGCCCCGACAGCAAGGGCGGCAAGGTGCTGGGGGCCATTGCCCGCGCGCACGGCGCCAGCCCGTACCAGGTGGCGCTGCGGTTCCTCACGCGCCGGCCCTCGCTGTTCGCCATTCCGAAGGCGAGCCGCGAGGCCCACATGCGCGACAACGCGGCCGCGGCTTCGCTGAAGCTGTCCGCGGAGGACATCGCTCGCATCGACGCCGCGTTCCCGCTCGGGCCCGACAGCGGCGAGCTGCCCGTCATCTGATTGCGGCGGCGAAGGCTTTCTTGAAAGCGGACACCGTGGGGTCTCCGGAGCCGGGGGCCACCGTCACGGTGCCCGTCTCTCCCTCGACGGCGGCGCGCGTGTCGCGGCCCTTGATGAAGCGCACGGTGGTGATGCGGCGGAGCACCTCGCGTCCCTGCTCCTGCGCCAGTGCGCGCAGGGCGTGGCCCGCGACGTTCATCGCCGTCTCCAGTGCTCGGCGGCCGGGCTCGTCGTCCAGGCCCACCCAGTCCACCTCGAAGCGCAGCGGACGGCCGCCCAGGGAAGCCTCGCCCGGCCAGAACTGCTCCGTAATCGCGTGCGGCAGCCTCTCCTGCAGCGTCACCACGTCCTGCCGCGTGGGGTTCGGCCGCACCAGTTGCGCGAGCTCCAGCAGCTTGTCCGCGTTGCCCACCGACACCGCCACCACCGTGGTCAGGTCCACGTAGGCCACCGATGCGGACCGGAGCAGGCCCTCCTTGCCCAGCGCCATCAGCACGGACTCGCGAGGGACGTAGTCCACCACCTCGCCCGTCATCGAGTGCCCGTGCGCCAGGTGCAGCGTGACGGTGAGCGCCGGCACCTCTTCACCCGTGCGCGCTCGCGCCGCCAGCGCGCCGAGCTGCTCCAGCACCCGCTCCACCTTTCGCGACAACAGCCGCTGCACGCCCTCCATGTCCTCGTCCTCCTCTTGCTGCCGCGGTTGCTTGCGGGGTTCCGGTTTCGGCTTCGGTGGGGGCTCGGTGGCCCTGGGCGGCTCGGGCCTCGGCTCTGGCTTCGGCGCGGGTGGGGCCTCCGCCTGCGCCGCGGGTGGCTCCGTGGCCGGTGTGCTGGCGGCGGGTTCCTCCTTCTTCTTCCCGCCGAAGAGGTCGCTCCAGAAGCCCATGGTTATCGGCCTCGCTCTCGCATGACGGCCTCCACCTTCGCCACGTCCTCGGGCACGTCCACCGCCACCGTGCGCCAGTTCACCTGCGCACAGCGGATGGAGATGCCGTGCTCCAGCGCTCGGAGTTGCTCCAGCTTCTCCGCCTCCTCCAGCGGGGTGGGCGCGAGGCCCGCGAGCGACAGCAGCACGTCCCTGCGGTAGCCATACAGGCCGATGTGGCCCCAGCGCTTCACGGGCGTGCCCGGCTCGCGGACGAAGGGCACGAGGCTGCGGCTGAAGTAGAGCGCGTCGCCGTTGCGTGCGAGCACCGCCTTCACCACGTTGGGGCTGCCCGCCTCGTCCGGCTCCAGCGGGCGCACCAGCGTGCCCATGCGCACCGTGGCGTCCTGGAACAGGCCCGCGAGCACCCGCAGGGCGGCCGGGTCCACCAGCGGCTCGTCGCCCTGTACGTTCACCCAGACGTCCACGTCCGGACGTCCTCGCGCCACCTCCGCCACGCGGTCCGTGCCGGTGGCGCAGTCGGGGCTGGTCATCACCACCTTGCCGCCGAAGCGCTCCACCGTGGCGCGGATGCGCTCGTCGTCCGTGGCCACCACCACCTCGTCGAAGGCCTTCGCCTCCTGGCAGCGGTTCCACACGTGCTCAATCATCGGCCGGCCGGCGATGAGGGCGAGCGGCTTGCCCGGAAAGCGCGTGCTGGCGTGGCGGGCGGGGATGACGGCAACTGTCCTGGAGGAGGGAGAGGCAGGCATGACACATCCCGTCTATCAGATTCAGGACGCATCTCCGCCATCACCCGCCAGGCCCACCTTCAACCACTGGCCACTTGGGAGGCAATGCCTAGCTTCGCAGTCGACATGAAGAAGGTCATCCACATCGTCGGCGCGCGCCCCAATTTCATGAAGGTGGCCCCCATCTACAAGGCCATCGCGGCACGCACTTCGCTCCAGCAGATTCTTGTCCACACCGGCCAGCACTACGACGTCAAGATGAGCGACGTCTTCTTCTCGGACCTGGGCCTTCCGGCTCCGGACGTCCACCTCGGCATCGGCTCGGGCAGCCACGCGCAGCAGACGGCGCGGATGATGGTGGAGCTCGAGAAGGTCTTCCTCGAGCACGAGCCGGACCTCGTCTCCGTGGTGGGCGACGTGAACAGCACCATCGCCGCCGCGCTGGTGACGTCCAAGCTGGCCATTCCGCTCGCCCACGTCGAAGCGGGCCTGCGCAGCTACGTCCAGCACCAGCCGGAGGAGGTCAACCGCGTCGTCACCGACCGGCTCTCCGATTTGCTGCTCACGCCGTCGCGCGACGCGGACGCCAACCTCCTCAAGGAAGGCTGTGAGCCGAGCCGCATCCACTTCGTGGGCAACGTGATGATTGATTCACTGCTCGCGTCGAAGGAGAAGGCGGAGCGGCTGTCCACGCTGAAGGACCTGGGCCTTACTCCGCGCGGCTACGCGGTGTGCACGCTGCACCGGCCTTCCAACGTGGATGACCCGCGGCTGCTCGGGGGACTGCTGTCCGCCGTGGCCCACGTGTCCACGCGACTGCCCGTCATCTTCCCGGTGCACCCGCGCACGCGGAAGATGATTGCCGAGCAGGGCCTGGGCCACTGGTTCGAGCGTCACCCGAACCTGCGCCCCGTGGACCCCATGGGCCACCTGGAGTTCGTCGCGTTGACGGCGCAGGCGAAGCTCATCCTCACCGACTCGGGCGGCCTCCAGGAGGAGACCACCGCGCTGGGAGTGCCGTGCCTCACCCTGCGCGAGCAGACCGAGCGCCCCATCACCGTGGAGCAGGGCACCAACGAAGTCGTGGGCACCGACCCGGACCGCATCCGCCAGGCCGCGGACCGCGTCCTCGATGGCCAGGGCAAGAAGGGCCGTATCCCGGAGCTGTGGGACGGACGCGCCAGCGAGCGCATCGCCGACGTCTTCGCGCGCTACCTGGGCGTGGAGGGCGCTCCGCTGCGCGTGGCCATGGCCTGAGGTGATGGACCGAGATGCATCGGGCGGGCATCAGCCTTGTTCCTCCGCGGGGGAGCGGGGTGGTGCCCGTTCGCACGTCTGGTGGACTGTGCGGCGGCGCGCTCCGTGTTAGAGCGCGCGTAACGGCCCATGCACAGCGAGCGGGACACAGACACTCCGGATGAAGCGCCCGACGGCTACGTCGACATCGTCTTCGTCGTGGAGCCCAACTACGCGGGGTGGCGGCTGGACCGGTACCTGGGCCAGAAGATCCGCCGCATGACGAAGGAGCGCCTGCAGGGCGTCATCCGGCGCGGCATCCTCTGCGAGGAGAAGCGACTCAAGCCGTCCACGCCCGTCTACCCGGGGCTCACCTTCCGTCTCCGCCGCCGCGCCAGCGAGGAGCCCGAGACGCCCACCGCGCTGCCGGTGGTGTTCCAGGACGAATGGCTGCTGGTGCTCGACAAGCCGGCGGGGCTGCCGATTCATCCGACGGCGCGCTACCACAAGGGCACGCTCGTCACGCTGCTGCGCGAGCGCTTCGGTGAGCGCTACGCCGAGCCCGCGCACCGCCTGGACCGCGAGACGAGCGGGCTCGTCGTGTGTGGCCGCACCACCGAGTCGTGCCGCGTGCTCGGACGGCTCTTCGTGTCTCGCGACGTGCACAAGGAGTACCTCGCGCTGTGCGAGGGGCATCCCCCCGAGGACACGTTCGTCGTGGACGCGCCCATCGCCGAGGGCACCGAGCTCATCCGCATCGCCGTGCGTATCGACCCCGTGGAGGGGAAGGAGAGCCGCACGCGCTTCCAGGTGCTCCAGCGCTTCATGCGTGACGGTGAGCCGTTCGCGCTGCTGCGCTGCTATCCGGAGACGGGGCGGCAGCACCAGATTCGCATCCACCTTCGCGAGGCGGGCTTCCCGCTCGTGGGCGACAAGATGTACGGGCCGGACCCGGGCTACTTCGACCGCTTCAGCAAGCACTGCCTGGAGCCCGAGGCGTGGACGCGCCTGCGGTTGCCCCGCCAGGCGTTGCACGCCGCGCGCATCGCGTTCCCGCATCCGGGGACGGGGCAGGAGGTCGTGTTCGAGGCGCCGCTGCCCTCGGACCTCACGGACTTCATCGAGGGCAGACCGTTGCCACTTGCGAGGCCGGAGCCGGAGACGGACGCGGCCTGAGCGTCACCCCGCAACTTTTCGCGGGCACCCGGGTTCATGGGGGAAACACGCTGTCTCCTTCACCCCTGGAGCCCACCATGCGCCGCACCCTCGTTGCCGTCACCGCCGCCTTCGTCCTCGGCGGCTTCGCCAACCATGCGTACGCCGACCGCCAGCCGAAGATGCGGGATGCCGTCGCCCACCTGGAGCGGGCCCTCACGTCGCTGAAGAACGCCAGCGCCGACAAGGGCGGCCACCGCGTGAAGGCCATCGAGCTCACCGAGGCCGCCCTCAACGAGGTCCGTGAGGGCATCAAGTTCGACAATCAGCACTGAACGCGCGGGCGTTGGCACGGCCCTGAAAATGCCAAGGCCCCCGACCCGGGAGGGCAGGGGGCCTTGCTCATGCGTCCGTGCGCGGAGCGCTCGGGCTCAGGCCGTCATCTTCACTTCGGCCGGGGGCGCCAGCTCGCCCATGAAGTACTGGCCGGAGAAGCACGCGCTGCAGAACTTCTCGCGCTTCGGGTCGCCCACCGCCTCGCCCAGGCCTTCCAGGGAGATGTAGCCCAGCGAGTCCGCAGTGACGTACTTCGCAATCTCCTCCGTCGTGTGCGTGGCGGCGATGAGCTCCTGACGGCTCGGCGTGTCGATGCCGTAGTAGCAGGGCCACTTCGTCGGCGGCGAGGAGATGCGCAGGTGCACCTCCACCGCGCCCGCGGCCTTGATCATCTTCACGATTTTGCGGCTCGTGGTGCCGCGCACGATGGAGTCGTCCACCACCACCACGCGCTTGCCCTTCAGCACCTGCCGCACCGCCGACAGCTTCAGCTTCACGCCGAAGTGACGGATGGACTGCTGCGGCTCGATGAAGGTGCGGCCCACGTAGTGGCTGCGGATGAGACCCACGTCATACGGAATCCCGCTCTGCTGCGAGAAGCCGATGGCCGCCGCCACACCCGAGTCCGGCACCGCGATGACCAGGTCCGCTTCCGCCGGCTGCTCGCGCGCCAGCTGCATGCCCAGGCGCTTGCGCACCTCGTACACGTTCTTGCCGAACAGCGTGGAATCCGGACGTGCGAAGTACACGTGCTCGAAGATGCACTGGGCCAGCCGCTTGGGCTCCTCGAAGGGACGGCTGGTGCGCATGACGCCGTTCTCGATGACGAGCATCTCGCCCGGCTCCAGCTCGCGCACCACATCCGCCTCGATGAGGTCCAGCGCCGTCGTCTCGCTCGCGAGCACGTACGCGCCTTCCTTCATCCGTCCCAGCACCAGCGGCCGGATGCCCATCGGGTCGCGCACCGCGACGAGCTTGCTCTCCGTGAGCACCAGCAGGCTGTACGCGCCCTTCACGCGGCGCAGCGCCTCGACGAGCTTCTGCTCGAAGGTGCTCTGCTTGGAGCGGGCCAGGAGGTGCATGATGACCTCCGTGTCCGCGTCCGACTGGAAGATGGCGCCGTCGGCCTCGAGCTGTTCCTTCAGCTCGGCCGCGTTCACCAGGTTGCCGTTGTGCGCGATGGCGCACTGGCCGCCCGCGTACTGCACGAAGATGGGCTGCGCGTTCTTCAGCGCACTGCCGCCCGCCGTGGAGTAGCGCACGTGCCCGATTGCCGCCTGCCCGGGCAGGCCAGCGAGGACCGGTGCGTCGAAGATGTCCGCGACGAGCCCCATCTGCCGGTGAGCCCGCAGGGAGTTGCCGTCAGAGGAGACGATGCCCGCGGACTCCTGCCCGCGGTGCTGGAGGGCATGCAACCCCAGGTACGTCAGGTTGGAGGCCTCGGCGTGGCCAACGATTCCGAAGATGCCGCACATGGCGCGCTGCCTTACTCCTTTCGGGCGGTGAGCGGAACAAGAACGCATGCCCCTCTGGTGGGTATTCCACCCGCCGCCACCGTCGTCCGATGTGGGCAGTCGAGCCTCCAGACTTTCGCCGTTGCGGTTAGTCTGGCTCGCGAATGGGCTTCCTGCGTCGCGTTCACTGGCGTTCCCTGATTCCCCTGGTTCTGCTCACGACGGGCGCCGCGTATGCGCTGGCGTCCTGGAACTGGTGTGGTGTCTGGAAGGAGCACGCGCCCGTGCTTCTTTCACAGGTGCGCGGCGAAGGGCCGCTGCGGGCGGGGGCGGCGAAGGTGGCGCTCGTGCCGCCCTTCCCGGTGGTGGTGGCCGGCTATGCGCCGCCTCGTCCCGAGGCCGTCGAGGCAGACCCGCCGCTGCACGCGCGCGCGGTGGTGCTGGAAGCCGGTGGGACGCGCGTGGGACTGGTGTCGCTGGAGTTGCTGTCCATCACCACGGAGGTGCTGGAGCGCGTGCGCGCGCAGGCCGCCGCGTCGGGGCTGGGCGAGGTGCTGGTGACGGCCACGCACGCGCACTCGTCGATGGGCGGGTATGACTCGCGGCTGGTGGCGCAGCTCGCGGGGACGGGCAAGTACCGGAAGGACTCGGTGGATGCCATCGTCACCGCAGCGGTGGCGGCGCTGACTCGCGCGGCGGCGTCGATGACGGACGTGACGCTGGAGGTGGGGGAGGCTCGCGAGCCGGACCTCGTGTACTCGCGCAGCAGTGGGACGGCGCCGGACGGGGCGCTGACTCGCGCGGTGCTGCGCGGGCAGGCGGGGCCGGTGGCGGAGTTGCTGCTGTTCTCCGCGCACCCGACGATGGTGTCTCGCGAGCGGGCGTACGTGGACCCGGACTATCCCGGGCGGCTCTGCGCGCTGCGCGAGTCCGAGGGCAGCGGTGTGACGCTGCTGTTGCAGGGCGCGGTGGGCAATGCCTCCGTGGCGTACTCCGAGGGGAAGGGGCTGGAGCGCGTGGCGGGCTTCGCTCGGGCGCTGGCGACGCTGACGGGGAAGGTGGCGCTGTCACCCGTGGGCGAGACGGTGCGCCTGTCGCTGGCGCGCGTGGAGGTGGCGATGCCGCGGCCGGATGCTTCGCGGCTGGTGCCTTCGCTGACGCGCGCCGCGGGAGACAACCTGCTGTGCGGCTCCGCGCAGCGCGTGGCGGAGGTGGGCGCGTTGATGCTCGGGCCGTTGGAGCTCGTGGCCGTGCCGGGTGAGCCCACGGTGGACGCGGGCGCGGTGCTGGTGCGGCGCACGGGGGCCACAGGGGTGCTGGGCCTGGCGGATGGGTACCTGGGCTACGTCGAGGCACCGGAGTTGGTGAAGGACGGACGTGGTGAGTCCGTGCGGCAGTACTTCGGGCCGACGCTGCTGGAGCGGCTGACCGTGGCGGCGGAGCTGGCGGCCCAGACGGCGGGCTTCTCGCGCTGACGTCGTGCCGTGGACGTTGCTCCGGTGCGCTCCGGCCACAAGGCAATGGGCGGCGTATTCAGGGCGGGCGAAGATGCGCGCGACTCTTTCCCACTCGGGAGCCCCATGAGCCAGACCGACCCCCGCATCACCCTGGAAGTGCGTGGCCACATCGCCGTCATCGGCATCAACCGGCCCGAGAAGCGCAACGCGTTCGACGTGGGCATGCTGCGCGCCTTCTCCGAGGCGATGACGCAGGCGGACCGCAACCCCGACGTGCGCTGCATGGTGGTCCACGCCGTGGGTGACCACTTCTCCGCGGGGCTGGATCTGGCCAACGTGGCGCCCTCGCTCGCGCAGGGCGAGGGGCTCGCGCCGAAGGGCTCCATCGACCCGTGGGCCACTCAAGGCGTGGTGCGCACCAAGCCCCTCATCGTCGCCGTCCAGGGCCTGTGCCTCACGCTGTCCATCGAGCTGGTCCTCGCCGCCGACATCGCCGTGGCCTCCGAGGACGCGCGCTTCGGGCAGATTGAAATCAAGCGCGGCATCTTCCCCTTCGGCGGCGCGACGATTCGCTTCCCACAGGTGGCCGGCTGGGGCAACGCCATGCGCTGGCTGCTCACCGGTGACGAGTTCGACGCGCGCGAGGCGTACCGCATCGGCCTCGTGCAGGAGGTGGTGGAGCGCGGCAAGCAGTTGGAGCGCGCGCTCGCCCTCGCGACGACGGTGGCGAAGCAGGCGCCCCTCGGTGTGCAGGCGACGCTCGCTTCCGCGCGGCAGACGCTCGACGAGGGCCCCGAGGCCGCCGCGAAGGCGCTGCTGCCCCGGCTGCTCCAGTTGGTGAACTCGGAGGACGCGGCCGAGGGCGTGCAGTCCTTCATCGAGCGCCGCGAGGGCCGCTTCACCGGGCGCTGAGGTAGGGGCTGCTCGTCGCCATTTCCCCAAGGCTCGGTATGGCCCTGTTGTGGTCTCGGAGCGTTCTTGTCATTGCCCTCTCTGGGCTCGGACCGCAGATGCGGCTAGGGTGCCCAGTCGAACCATGTACCTGACGCGATTCACCATCGAGAACATCCGAGCCATCCGGGCGCTGGAATGGGACGTTCCCATCCAGCAGGCTCCGGGCTGGCACGTCATTCTTGGGGACAACGGATCCGGGAAGTCGTCGGTCCTGCGCTCGATTGCACTGGCGCTCGTTGGGGTGCGTGGAGCGTCTGCGCTTCGAGTCGACCTGATGCGTTGGATGCGCCACGGTGCAGCCGGGACTGTTCGCCTGAAGTTGACGCCCGACTCCAGATTCGACAAGGGAGGGGGAGCCCCTTCTCGGAGCCGGGCCCTCAACGTTGGCTTCCAATTGGAGCCCGTGACGTTCGGGGGAAGAGCCACGGTGGCCTTCAAGGACACTGCTCCCGGGTGGTTCTCAAGAGGGCACAGGGCCGGATGGTTCGCGGCCTCGTACGGCCCTTTCCGGAGATTCACCGGGGGCGACAAGGACTACGACCAGCTCTTCTCCTCCGACCCTGAGCTCGCGCGTCATCTGTCCGTCTTCGACGAGAGTGTGGCGCTCACCGAGGGGCTGAAGTGGCTCCAGCAATTGAAGTTCAAGGAGCTCGAGAAGGGACCTGAGGGTGAGCTGCTTGGCCTGCTCACGAGGTTCATCAACCAGCCAGAGTTCCTGCCCCATCATGCACGCTTGGAGGAGGTCACCTCAGACGATGTTCTCTTCGTGGACGGCAATGGATACCGCGTTCCAGTCGAAGAACTGAGTGATGGCTATCGCTCCATTCTGAGCATGACCTTCGAGCTTATCCGCCAGATTGCGGCTGCCTACGGGGCCAAGCGCGTCTTCGACCCGAAAGACCCATCACGCGTGGATGTGCCCGGCGTGGTGCTCATCGACGAGGTGGATGCCCATCTGCATCCGACCTGGCAGCGAAAGGTGGGGCTCTGGTTCCGGAAGCACTTCCCGAAGATGCAGTTCATCGTCACGACTCACAGCCCATTGGTTTGTCAGGCTGCGGACGAAGGGACGGTGTGGCGGCTCCCCAGGCCTGGTACGGACGAAGAGGCCCATCAGGTCACGGGAGTAGACTTGGACCGACTCATCTTCGGCAATGTGCTCGATGCCTACGGCACAGGCGTGTTCGGCGAAGGCATCACCCGGTCGGAGCGCTCGAAAGAGAGGCTCCAACGGCTGGCTGAGCTGAACATGAAGGAACTGCGGAAGGGGTTGACCGCCGCTGAGCGCAGGGAGCAGACCGCTCTGCGCGCGAGCCAGCCCACCGCGGCCATGACCCTTCATGAGTCGGAGGCGTGGGGCCGGGAGTGATCAAGCTGCCGGACATCCCGTTGTCCAGGGCAGCCTCTCAACAGCTCGTGAGCTGGCAGGCCGAGGTGGATGCGCTCGCGAGCCACGCAGCGCGTGTCGAGGCCGCGAAGCGGCTCTTCAGACAGCGCAACACTCCGCGGAACAGGACCTTCATCGAGATTCGCCGGCAGCTCACGGCGATGTGCTCGGGTGCTCAGCGCTGCGGGTATTGCGAGGACTCTGCTGCCGACGAAGTCGAGCACGTCCGGCCCAAGGACATCTACCCGGAGCTGGTCTTTGCGTGGCGCAACTACCTGTATGCCTGTGGCCCGTGCAACGGGCCGAAGAACAACCAGTTCGCTGTCTTCCCTCGACGCGCACGCACTCCTGTCGAGGTCAGCCTGGCAGCCAGGACTTCCTCGCGGCCGCCCCCCAAAGGCGAGTCCGCGCTCATCGACCCGCGAAGCGAGGACCCGATGAAGTTCCTCGTGCTCGACCTTCAAGGCACCTTCCTTTTCGAGCCAAACGCCCGGAAGGGCACACGTGACTACGAGCGGGCCGATTACACGCGGTGCATCCTGCGACTGAATCGGGAACTGCTCACGACGGCCCGGGCAGAAGCCTTCAGTGGCTATCGAGCCCGTCTTTCCGAATACATCACCCAGCGCGACCATGGCGCCTCACGGGCCTCGCTCCTGCGGTGCATTCAGGCAATCCAGCGGGCAGCTCACCCTACCGTCTGGAGGGAGATGCAGCGGCAGCAGAGTCAACACAGGGCACTCCGGGCGCTCTTCCGTGAGGCGCCCGAAGCCCTGGGCTGGTAGCGCCTCTCAGAACTTCTCGAACTTCGACTTCTCCTTGCGCTTCTTGAAGAGGAGCGCGGTGCGGCCGAGGAGCTGGGCCAGCTCGGACTGGGTGCCCTCGGCCATCTTCGCCGCGGCCTCCTGGCGCGTCTCCGGGCCCTCGTTGATTTTGACCTTGATGAGCTCGTGGTCCTTCAGGGCCTGCTCGACCGCGGCGATGATTCCCTCGGTGACGCCGGACTGACCGACGATGACCACCGGCTCCAGGTGGTGTCCCAGCGCGCGTAGGGCGCGGCGTTGCTTCCCGGTGAGCGGCACGTTCCTCGACTCCTTTTGAGTGTCCGGCCAGGGCAGGAGCCCTGGCCTCATGGGTATATGGCCAGGGCGGTGGGCCCCGGCCGACAGCGACGGGGGACGCACCCTACTTCTTCTGCGCCGCCATGCGGATCTCCCGCTGCGCGTCGATGTGGTCTGGCTGAAGCTCCACGGTCCGCTTGAAGTGCTTCAGGGCTCCCGTAGCGTCGCCACTCAGCTTGGCAATCACCCCCAGGAAGTAGTGCGCGGGGGCGCAGCGCTCGTTGCGCTTGATGGCGTTCTGGATTTCGCGGAACGCCTCCGGCTGGGCGGCCTTCTTGTCCGCCGCCGTGAAGAAGCGCGCGTAGCCCCGCCACGCGTAGAACTCCGCCTCCTCCGCGTTCAGCTTGATGGCCTCGTCCAGCATCTTCACGGCGTCGGCGAACTTGCGCGCCTTCACCAGGATGGTGGACTTCTGGAACAGCTCCTCGGCCATGAGGATGGAGTTGACGTCCACCTCGGTGCCGGAGCCTCCGCCGGCCTTCAGCTCCTCGATGTACGCCGCGCGGCTCTTGTCGTCCGAGAGCGTCCGGTACGCGTCGCCGATGTACGCGAAGACCTCCGCCTTCAGCTTCTCCAGCTCCGGCGGAGCGCCCTGCGGCAGCGTGTCCGGGTGGTACAGCTTCGCCAGGCGGAAGTAGGCAATCTTCACCGCGCTCGAGTTCGTCTGCTCCGTCAGCCCGAGCCGCTGGAAGTGGTTCTGCTGCTTCATCGCCGTGACGAGCTGGCGCAGCGAAGGAATCTCCTCCGCGCCCGGGGCATTCGCGGGCGTCGCCGCCACGGTGGGGGCCGCCGGACGCTGCGGGGCCTGTGGCGCCGCGGCGGCAGGACGGGGCTGAGGCGCACCGGCTGGGGCCGTCGCGGGACGGGCGGCTCCGGCGGCGGCGCCTGCTCCAGGAGCCGCGTTCACCACGGGCGGAGCGGGACGAGGCGCGGCGGCAGGGGCGGCTCCGGCGGCAGTGCCTGCTCCAGGAGCCGCGTTCACCACGGGCGGGGCCGGACGGGGCGCCGCGGCGGCAGGGGCGCCTGGGGCGGCTCCGGCGGGACGGGGCGTGTTCGCGGCGGCGGGGCCCACGACGGGCGGCGGTGGGCGCGCGGCGGCGGACGCGGGCTGGGGCGCGGCGGGGCGCTGTGCGGCGGGCGCGGGCTGCGGCGTGGCGGCAGCGGACGGCGGCGGGGCTGAGGCTCCCGGTGGTGGCGAGACCGCGGCGCTCCTCGATGGCGCGGCGAACGACACTCCGTCCAGCTCACGGAGCAGGAAGGCGATGCGCAGCAGGTGGTCGGCGTCCTGCGGGAAGTCGGTGAGGAGCTGCGCCACCGAGCGCACTCCGTCGATGACCGCGAGCGTGCGGACCTCGTGCGGCGTGAGGCGCAGCTCGCTCGCGGCGACCAGGCCCCCGGACTTCATGATGGGGAGCTGGAGCACCGGGGCCAGCCGGCGCTTGAGGTCCGCGGGCGGGAGCCGGCGCACGGAGTCGCTCAGCACCGCCCAGCGGTTGCCGAGCGGCATCGCCTTGTTGCCCGGGAGGTCGCGCGCCTCGAAGGTGAAGGTGCCGGACTCGGCGCGCAGGCCCTTGGACAGGATGGACACCGCGCGCTGCGCGAGGTGCGTGAAGGCACTGGCCGGTTGCAGGAGGCCGAGGCCGAAGAGGGCCGCGAGGAGGTCTCCGCCGAAGCGCTCCTTCGCGGACTCGGCCTGCTGGAGCTGGTCGGGAGAGAGGAGCTTCGCGCCCATCAGCGACGTGCCGAGCGAGTCCTCCGCGTGCGTGGAGTCGACGAACTCCGGGTTGCCCTTGCGGAAGTGGATGTGGATGACGCGGTCCGACAGCGTGAGCGACAGCAGGCCCGTCTGCTCTCCGGCGGCGATGCGGCCGTAGAGGCGGATGGGAGAGAGCTGGTCCAGCGGGCCCTGCGGCGGGACGGTGAAGGGCGATTCGTCCGCGGAGACGACGGCGGGCGCGGGCGCGACGGGTGCGGCACTGGCGGCGGGCGCGGCCGTGGGGCTCGGGACGGGGCCGGGCGTCGGCGCCGCGGGGCCTCTTGCGGCCGCGGGGTTCTGGAAGGGACCGGGTGTGGGCGCGGTGGCGCCCCGCGCGGCCGCGGGGTTGGCAACGGGCGTTGGCGCGGCGGGGCTTCGCGCGGCGGGATTGGGGACTCCTGCCTGGGGCGCGCCGGGAGGCACGGTGGGGCGGGCTCCTGGTCCCGCCATGGGCGCGGCTCCTGCGACCGGACGGGCGCCCGGGCCCGCCATCGGCGCCGTGCCAGGACCTGCCGTGGGGGCTGCTCCTGGGCCCGCCATCGGCCGGGCACCGGGGCCTGCCACGGGCGCCCCACCCGGACCCGCGAGCGGCGCTCCACCGGGTGCCACGGGTCGGGCACCGGGGCCCGTCATCGGCACCGCGCCTGGACCCGCGACGGGCGCCGCTCCCGGCCCTGCCATCGGTCTCGCTCCGGGGCCTGCCATCGGGGCCGCGCCTGGACCCGCGACGGGCGCGGCTCCAGGCCCTGCCATCGGCCGGGCACCGGGGCCTGCCGTGGGCGCCGCACCCGGGCCCGCCATGGGCGCGGCGCCCGGCGTCACGGCACCGGGACCCGCGGATGCAGCCGGCGTGGGTCCGAGCGAGATGGCTCCCTGGGCCGGTTCGGGAACGTTCGGTGCTCCGTCGCCCCACAGGGCTCGCGGGAAGACGTCGCGGACCTCGGGGAAGCGCCACGGGAAGGCGAAGTTGAGCCCGTCCTCGGAGACCTGGAGCTTGCCCTTGATGGAGCCGCTCTCCACGAGCAGCTCGATGGTCGGCAGGGTGAGGGGCCCCCACATGGTGCCCCTGTCATTGCGAACCCAGTACTGGCGGACCTCACCCTCGGCCATGCGCCGCTCGACTCCGTTGAAATTCGGGGAAAGGAGAACCCTAGCGCCGTCCTCCGTTGACTCAAAGCATACGGCCGGGCAGGCCGCCCGTACTCCGCGTCAGGGAGTCACGCCATCCAGCGCCGCCAGTCCCAGCGCCGCGAGGCACGCCGCGTCCGCCTGCTGCTCCGCCGGCGGGTCGAAGCAGTGCACCTCCGTATCGAACACCTTGCACATCCCCGCCGGTGTCGCCGCGCACGACGCCTTCGAGAACGCCGTCGTGCACCCATAGCCACACACCGGTCCCGTCTCGCTGTTGCGGCACTCGGGCGCGGGCAGCGAGCGCTTCCAGGCGCACATCGCCGCGGGCGTCGGGTCGAAGCAGGTGATGCGGCCGCTGGCCAGCTTGCACACACCGGCGGGCGTCCGGGCACAGCGCACGCCTTCCGGCGCATTCACGCAGCCATAGCCGCACGTCAGTTGCACCCCGTTGCTCCGGCAATCCGCCTTCGGCGTCTCCCGGCCGTACACGGCGAAGACAATCGCGGGCGGGTCGAAGCACTCCACCTCGCCGCCGCGGCCCAGGCACACACCCGCCGGAGACTTCGCGCACTTCACCTTGCCGGGCTGCGTCGCGCAGTTGTAGCCGCACGCCACCATGCCATCGATGTTCTTGCACTCGGACGCGGGCAGCGAGTCGCCGTACGCCTTCTGCACGTAGGCCGGCGGGTCGAAGCACACGGCCTGCCCGTCCACCACCTGGCAGCGGCCCTGTGGCGTCTGCGCGCATCGCACCCGTTGTCCGTCCGACTTGCACCCGTAGCCGCATGACACCTGCCCGTCGATGGAGCGGCAGGTGGGCGCGGACGGGTCCTGGGACGGCGGCGCCGAGGCGAGCGTGAGTGCCAGCACGGTGATGAGGGAAGCGAGCACGGGGGACCTCGGGGGGCGGAGGTGGCGGGCGACATTGACGCCCAAGGCGCGCGGGGACGCAAGAAGCGGGCAGCCGCGACGGCGCGAGTGTGTCGTGGTACCCAGCGCGCACCGACGAAGAGGCGGGCCCCGGTGGCCCCAAGAGGAGGTCGGCCCCGGTGGACGTGGACGTCAGCCTGCTGCACATCATCCTGCTCTGTCTCGCCGCGCTGACCGCGGGCATCGTCGACGCCATCGCCGGAGGCGGCGGGCTCATCACCCTGCCCGCGGTGCTGGCCGCGGGCCTGCCGCCGCACGTGGCGCTGGGCACCAACAAGGGCCAGTCCGTGTTCGGCTCGTTCGCGGCGCTGGTGCGCTTCTCGCGCGCGGGGCTGGTGGACGGGAAGCTGGCGCGCGTCACCTTCCCGTTCGGCCTGGTAGGCGCCTTCGCGGGCGCCGCGCTGGTGCTGCTCGTCAAGCCGGAGGTGCTCAAGCCGCTGGTGCTGGTGCTGCTCATCGCGGTGGCGGTGTTCCTCACCTTCCGCAGGGCCCCGCGCGCCGGTGACCAGCCCGAGCCCGGACCGCGCCCCCGCGCGCAGGCCATCGGCGCGCTCATCGCGCTGGCCATCGGTGCCTATGACGGCTTCTTCGGGCCGGGCACCGGCACCTTCCTCATCGTCGCCTTCTCCACGTTGCTGGGCCACGGCCTGGCGCGCGCGTCCGCGGACGCGAAGGTGGTGAACTTCGCCTCCAACCTCGCCTCGGTGTCGCTGTTCGCCCTCAAGGGCGTGGTGCTGTGGCGGGTGGCGCTGCCCATGGCCGCCGCGCAATTCACCGGCGCGTACATCGGCGCGCACCTCGCGGTGAAGGGCGGCGACAAGCTGGTGCGCAAGGTGGTGCTCGGCGTGGTGCTGGCGCTGGTGCTGAAGCTGGGCCGCGACCTGGTGATGGCGGGCTGACGCCCCTCACCGTCAGCCGATGTGCACCAGCAGCGCGTCCCCGCGCTTCACCACGGTGGTGATGAACTTCTTCAGCTCGTCGAAGTAGGACATCAGTTCCTCCTGCAGGTCCACGTCCTCCTCGGGCTCCTCCCAGGTGCCGGGGTAGATGTCCTGGGCCTGCATCTCCGCCGGGTCATACCGGCGGCGCAGCGTGGACTCCTGCACCTTCTGGAGCGCGGCGGAGAGCGCCTTCACCTGCTCGGGCGCGAAGATGCGCGCGGTGCCCTCGTCCGAGGGGATGTCGCCCACGTCCTCGCCGCCGCGCACCAGGAAGTCCAGCGGCGCGGCGCCCTCCCACGGCGTGCCGGTGAGCAGGTACTGGAGGCCGTGCCACGCCTCGCCGATGTCCAGCTCCACGAAGGCCTTCGAATCACCGAAGTCCTCCTCGTCGTCGAGGAAGGGCTCCAGCAGGTCGGGCGCCTGGAGCAGGGCGTTGCGCTGCGCCTCCGTGGCGCTGCGAAGGGAGCAGAGCATCTCCATGCGGATGACCTCGGGGCGCTGGGGGAAACGCGCGCGGGGCGGACCTTACCGCCCGCCGCTCACCAACGGAACAAGGGAGGCATCGGTGCTCAGCGGTAGCTCGACGGTGAACGTCGCGCCCTGGCCCGGCACGCTGGCCGCGGAGATGGTGCCGCCGCTCGCCACGACAATCCGCCGGACGATGTAGAGCCCCAGGCCCAGGCCGCCGAAGTGCCGGTCCGACACCGCCCGCTCGAAGCGGTCGAAGATGCGCTCCAGCGCCGCGGGGGAGATGCCGATGCCCTCGTCCCGCACGGTGAGCCGCGCCCGTGCTTCATGCCGCTCCAGCCGCACGCGGATGGGCTTGCCGGCGCCGTACTTGATGGCGTTGGACAGGAGGTTGTCGAGCACCTGCTCGAAGCGCAGCGGGTCCACCCGCGCCATGAGGGCCGCGTCCAGCTCCAGGGTGAGTGTGCACCCGGCGCGAAACGTCTCCGGCTCGAAGCGCCTCACCGCGTCGCGGACGACCTCCGCCAGGTCCACCCGTGCGGGGCGCAGCTCGAGGCGGCCGGCGGAGATGCGCGACACGTCCAGCAGGTCATCCACCAGGTCCACCAGCTTCTTCACCTGCCGCTGGGACACGTCCAGGTGGAACTGCGCGCGCTCGGCGGAGGAGTGGGGTGGTGGCAGCGACAGCTCGCGCCGGAGCTGCTGGAGGCGGAGGCTGAGCGGGGTGAGCGGCGTGCGCAGCTCGTGGCTGGCGATGGAGAGGAACTCGTCCCGCGCGGCCACCGCCTTCTCGGCGAGCGTCAGGCTCCGGCGCAGCCGCGCGGAGTCCACCCAGAGCAGCCGGAACGTCAGCGCCACGCACGCCACCGCCGCCACGGCGAGCACGCTCCGCTGGAGCCACGGCGGAGGCTGCTCGACGAGCGGCGGCAGCAGGCCGTCCACCACCGTCACCCACACGTCCGCGGCGAAGGCGGCGAACATGAAGCGGCCGAGCGCGCGCCGCTCCAGGTACGGCAGCACCAGGGCCACCCCGGCGATGGGCATCAGGAGCAGCGCGGCGAAGAGGAAGTGAACGAACAGCGCCCCGAGCGCCACCATCACCAGCAGCGCATGCCCCGTCACCCCCGCGGCCCGCGCCGTGTGCCCGCGCAGCGCCAGTCCGCGGGCCCAGGTCAGCGCCGCCGTGTAGACGCCCACCGCCACCGCGCCTCCCGCGAGCGCGGGGCTGCGCAGCACGAGCGCGAAGGCCGCGTACACGAGCAGGAAGCCCACCGCGACGGGCAGCATCCACTGGAGGAACTGACGGAGCCGCAGCTGCTTCAGCTCCTCTTCGGAGGACTCATGCATCCCGGATGGACCTGCACTTGGGTAGGCGGCCGGACCGAACCATGAATGCCCATTCATGTCATCACGGGCCGGTCCGCGCGGGTCCGGCAGTGGATATTGGCGGCCCCCCGGGCGGGCAGCCGGGGGCCTGTCCGGATGTTTCAGAAATCTGAGCCGGAGTGTCGCCCCAGTCGCGGGGGCGGTGCGGGCGGGTGCCTCCGGCTCCTGGAAACCGTTGCTGGCATCCGCGTTGCTCTACACGCAGGCATCACCTCGTCTGCTGGAGCCACTTCATGCACCCGATGTCGCTGCGCCGACTCTTCTCCCGCGCCTTGCGCGCCTCGCTCGTCACGCCGCTGGTGCTCGCCGGGTGCGACAAGGACGACCTGGACCTGACGGGGTACTCCGCGCCCGCGTGCGAGGACGGCTACCTCGCGTTGAGCGGGCTGTCGCTCGCGACGCCGGTGGATGTCGTGCAGCTGCGCAGCATCCAGACCGGTTTCGGCACGGACGAGGAGCATCACGAGCGGGTGGTGTCCTCCTCTGGCACGGCCTGCGCGACGGCCTCCGACGTGCCCGCCTGCACGTCTTCGCTGAACAGCCTCACGTCGGAGACGGGGTTCCGTAAGTCCTGTCAGGAGTTCTGCGTGGCGTATTACTTCGCGACGACGCGCGGCGACGAGGTGACGGCCCATGCGTCGTTGGAGTCGCTCCGGGCGCTGCTGGGCACCGTCGACACCTCGCAGGAGGCCGTGCTGGTCGCCTTCGCCGAGGGTTACGACGTGTCCTGCCAGGAGCTGCGGCGCGGCGCGGTGAAGGCGGAGACCGACGGGCGCTTCAGCGTCATCGGCACGCAGGGCTTCGCCTGCGGTGAGGGCACGAAGGTGACGCGCTTCGTGCTGGAGGTGTCCCCGGACGGCTCGGTGCGCGAGGTGAGCAGCGAGGTCATCGAGCGGGGGGACCCGGGCTGCGCCATCGGCCGGCGGCCGGTGGGGCTGCGAGGCGCGGACGCCGTGGCCTGCTCGGACGCGCTGGGGCGCCACTTCGCCGTGGTGGCGCACCTGGAGGCGGCGTCCATCAACGCCTTCCTGCGGCTGCGCGAGGAGCTGGAGTTGCACGGCGCCGACGCCACGCTCAAGGACGCGGCGCTGCGGAGCGCGATGGAGGAGGTGCTGCACACGGACGTCAGCACGCGGCTGGCCCGGCGCTTCGGCGGCACGCCCCGGAAGCCCGAGGTCGACGCGCTGCCGCTGCGCCCGCTGTTCGAGGTGGCGCTGGACAACGCGGTGGAGGGCTGCGTGCGCGAGACGTACGGCGCGCTGGTGGCACATCACCAGGCGCTGCACGCGCGGGACGCGGAGGTGCGCGGCGCCATGGTGGGCATCGCCGATGACGAGACCCGGCACGCCGAGCTGTCGTGGGCCATCAACGCCTGGGCGCAGGAGCGGCTCTCCGCCAGCGAGCGCGAGGCCCTGCGCGCCGCTCAGCGCGAGGCGGTGGCGAAGCTGCGCGAGGAGGTGGCCAGGCCAATGGACGCGGCGCTCGTCACCGACGCCGGCATGCCCGCGCCCGAGGTGGCCGCGGCGCTGGTGGACACGCTCGCGGCGCAGCTCTGGACGTGAGGGCGGGGGTCTACTCCACCACCACCAGCTTCGCGTTGTTCTCCACGGCGATGCCTTCCTTGGCGAACAACTCCGTCACCTTGCCGGCCTTGGGGCTCTTGAGCTCGTTCTCCATCTTCATGGCCTCCACCACCACGAGCCCCTGGCCCTCCTTCACCTCGTCGCCCACCTTCACCAGCACCTTCACCACCTTGCCGGGCATGGGCGCGGTCACCAACTGCTTGCCCTCCACGGAGAAGGCCGCGTTGCCCGCGCGCAGGCGCAGGCGGCGCTCGTCCGCCACGTCGAAGCGGTTCACCTGCCCGCGCAGGAGGACGCCCACCTCGTCGCCGTTCTCCTCGAACTCGACGCCGTAGGACTGGCCGTCCACCAGCATGGTCATGGTGCCGTGCTCCAGCATGAGCGCGTCCACCTCGTACGTCTTGTCGCCCACCGTCAGCCGGTACTTGTCGTTGCCCAGCGGCTCCAGGTCCACCGGCACCGCTTCCTTCTGGCCCTGCTGCTTCGTGAAGTAACGCATGGAGGTCTTTCCGAGCTCGAAGGGGAGGGGATTACCGGCGCGTGCGCAGCGCCAGCTTCCACGGGGAGACGCCGCCATTGCCGCCGCCCTGGCCGCTGGCGGAGGGCATCGTCTTGGCGCGCTTCTGGTCCCGCTGGTACGACTGCACCACGCTGGCCAGCAGCGCCATCTCGCTCAGCTTCGCGTCCTCCACGCCGAGCAGCGCCTCGTGCTCGCGGGTGAGGAAGCTGGTGTCGTAGTCGCCGCCGATGAACTCGGGGTGCGCCAGAATCGCCTTCAGGTAGCGGATGTTGGTGGTGATGCCCTTCACCACGTACTCGGACAGCGCGCGCTGCGCCCGGGCAATCGCCTCGCGCCGCGTGGGGGCCCACACGGACAGCTTGGAAATCATCGGGTCGTAGAAGTTGGGCACCGTGTACCCGGGGAACACGCCCGAGTCGTCACGCACGTTGGGGCCGCCCGGCACGCGCAGGTACGTAATCTTCCCCGGGCTGGGCATGAAGTTGCGCGCCGGGTCCTCCGCGTACACGCGCACCTCAATCGAGTGGCCGCGCGGCTCGGGGGCGTGGGTGAGCGGCAGCTTCTCGCCCTCGGCGGAGCGAATCTGCAGGGCCACGAGGTCCAGGCCCGTCACCCACTCCGTCACCGGGTGCTCCACCTGGAGGCGGGTGTTCATCTCCAGGAAGTAGAAGTTGCGGTGCACGTCGACGAGGAACTCCACCGTCCCCGCGCCCACGTAGTTGACGGCCTTGGCCGCCTTCACCGCCACTTCGCCCATCTTCGCGCGCATCTCCGGCGTGAGGATGGGGCTGGGCGTCTCCTCCACCACCTTCTGGTGGCGGCGCTGCGCGGAGCACTCGCGCTCGTTGAGGTGGATGGTGTTGCCGTACTGGTCGGCGAAGACCTGGATCTCCACGTGGTGTGGCTTCTCCAGGTACTTCTCGATGTAGACGGCGTCGTTGCCGAAGGCGTTCATCGCCTCGCCCTTGGCACCCCGCCAGGAGGAGTCGAAGTCCTCGGCGCGCTCCACGCGGCGCATGCCCTTGCCGCCACCGCCGCCCGCGGCCTTGAGCATGATGGGGAAGCCAATCTTCAGGGCGTAGGCGCGCGCCTCTTCGAGCGAGGCGAAGGGCTCGGTGGAGCCGGGCACCACGGGCACGCCGGCCTTTATCATGTTCGCGCGGGCGCGGGTCTTCTCGCCCATGGCGTCCATGGCGGAGGCCGGCGGGCCGATGAAGGTGATGCCGGCGGCCTCGCAGGCGCGGACGAAGGAGGCGTTCTCGGAGAGGAAGCCGTAGCCGGGGTGGATGGCATCCGCGCCGGCCTGCTTCGCGGCGTCGATGATGCGCTGCTGCACCAGGTAGCTCTCACGCGAGGGCGGAGGGCCGACGAAGTAGGCCTGGTCGGCGGTGCGGACGTGCAGGGCGGCGCGGTCCGCCTCCGAGTACACCGCCACGGTGGCGATGCCGAGCTCCTTGCAGGTGCGCATCACCCGGATGGCGATCTCGCCGCGATTGGCGACGAGCACTTTGCGGATCTTGGGCATGGGCGCCCGTCTAGCACGGGACGCCCCGGATTTCGCGCCCCTACTTCCGGCTGCTGAGGTACTGCTCCATGTAGACCTTGGCCTGCGCCAGCTTGGCCTCCACGAAGCGGTCATCCTCGTCCGGCTCGGGCGGCGCCGCCGGCTGGGTGGCGGGCTCGTTGCCGAAGTCCACCGCCGCGGCCAGGAGATTGCGCGCCGCATTGCCGCCGCCGAACAGCCGGGCCAGCAAGCCCGTCTCCACGTCCAGCCAGCGCGCGGCCTGGCGCATCACGTCCAGGACCTCACCCTCCACGGCCTTGGACGGACGGCCGGGGCCGCTGACGCAGGTGCGGGCGTAGCTGTGCTCGCGGTCCACGAAGATGCCCAGCGCCCTGTCCCGGAAGTCCTGCGCGAGGGCCTGCGTCATGGCGTCGAGCTGCTCCTCCAGGAAGGGCTGCTCGGACTTGCGGGCCTTGCGGCCGGGCGCGGGCGGCAGCTCCAGCTCGGCCGCGTGCCAGCCCGCCTCCGCGAGGCCCTCCGGCGGGGACTCCAGCCACTTCACTTCAGGCGTGGGCAGGTCCACGGCCTCACATACGCGCTTCAGCGTCTGGCGCAGCGCGGTGAGGTTACCTTCGACGTCGGAGAGAAAGAGGATGAGTCGGCGGTGGGACAAAATAAGTTCCTTTCCTGGCAACCTGAAAGCCCGCGCGCCACCCTCAAATTTCCGGGGTGGCGCGTGCCTGCCTGCCCTCCAGCCAGGGAGGGCCCCTCTTTCTCTAGTAACGGCTACAGCGGGATGTTGCCGTGCTTGCGCGGCAGGTTCTCCTGGCGCTTGTCCTTCAACATCTCCAGGGCGCGGATGACCCGGGCGCGGGTGTCCTCGGGGCGGATGACCTCGTCGATGTAGCCCAGCTCCGCCGCCTTGAACGGGTTGGCGAACTTCTCGCGGTACTCGGCGGTGAGCTTCGCGCGCTCGGCGGTGGCGTCCTGCGCCTTGAGCAGCTCGTTGCGGAAGATGATGTTCACCGCGCCCTCGGGGCCCATGACGGCGATTTCGGCCGTGGGCCAGGCGAAGTTCATGTCCGCGCGGATGTGCTTGGACGCCATGACGTCATAGGCGCCGCCGTAGGCCTTGCGGGTGATGATGGTGACCTTGGGCACCGTGGCCTCGGCGTACGCGTAGAGCAGCTTGGCGCCGTGGGTGATGATGCCACCCCACTCCTGCGCGGTGCCGGGGAGGAAGCCGGGCACGTCCACGAAGGTGATGAGGGGGATGTTGAAGCAGTCGCAGAAGCGCACGAAGCGCGCGGCCTTCACGCTCGCGTCGATGTCCAGCACGCCGGCCAGGACCGCGGGCTGGTTGGCGACGATGCCCACGCTCTTGCCATTCATCCGCGCGAAGCCGATGACGATGTTCTTCGCGTACTGGTCCTGCACCTCGAAGAAGTGCTTGTTGTCGACGACGGCCTTGATGACGTCCTTGATGTCGTAGGGCTTGTTGGGGTTGCTCGGGACGATGTCCTTGAGCGACGCCTCGGCCCGGAACGGGTCGTCGTCACACGGCTGCGCGGGCGGCTCCTCCTGGTTGTTGGAGGGGAGGAACGAGAGCAGCTCGCGCGTCATGACGATGGCGGCCTGCTCGTTCTCCGCCGCGAAGTGCGCCACGCCGGACTTCTGGTTGTGCGTGAGCGCGCCGCCCAGCGCCTCCTTCGTCACCTCCTCGTGCGTCACCGTCTTGATGACGTCCGGGCCGGTGATGAACATGTAGGAGGTGTCCTTCACCATCATGATGAAGTCCGTGATGGCCGGCGAGTACACCGCGCCGCCCGCGCAGGGGCCCATGATGAGCGAAATCTGGGGCACCACACCGGACGCCAGCGTGTTGCGCAGGAAGATGTCCGCGTAGCCGGCGAGGCTCTCCACACCCTCCTGGATGCGCGCGCCGCCCGAGTCGTTCAGGCCGATGACGGGCGCACCCACGCGGGTGGCGAGGTCCATGATTTTGCAGATCTTCTGCGCGTAGGCGCCGGACAGCGAGCCGCCGAAGACGGTGAAGTCCTGGGCGAAGACGAAGACCTTGCGGCCCTCCACGGTGCCGTAGCCGGTGACGACGCCGTCGCCGGGAATCTTCTTGTCACCCATGCCGAAGTCGTTCGAGCGGTGGGTGACGAACTTGTCCAGCTCGCAGAAGGAGCCCGGGTCGAGCAGCAGGTCGATGCGCTCGCGTGCGGTGAGCTTGCCGGCCTCGTGCTGCTTGGCGATGCGGTCGGCGCCGCCGCCCAGCTCGGCCTGCTTCTCCAACTGCTGGAGCCGTGCGCGGAGGGGGTTCTCGGAGGTCTCGTCCATGGGCGCCCCGTCTAGCACGATTGGCCGGGGTACGCGCTCCCTGGAAGCACGGCGTCCACCGCGGCCAGGTCCAGGCTGTAGCGCTGTCGCACCTCCGCCAGGGGCAGCTCCCACATCCTTCGCCATGGCGCGCCAAAGAGGAGGCGGGCCCGGCGGCCCAGGAGCCACCCCCGGACGATGGCGCGCATGCGCACGTCCCGCTCGGAGAAGGCATAGAGGAGGGTGTTGGCCATCCCACCCGCGAGGATGCCCAGGGCGAAGGGGCTGCCCACCTGGGCGAGGCTGAAGGCCTGGACGCCCAGCTCTCCGGCCACGTCGGTGGGGAAGCCGGTGAGGACGTGCCAGATGTCGTGGGACTCCAGCATGTGGGCCCGTACGTACTCCTCGTCCGTGTGGGCCTCCAGGGTGGGGAGGGCGTCCGGGTCCAGCCCGTTGTCCAGCAGGTGGTCCGCGTAGGCGCGCCCCAGCGTTCCTTCCGGCAGGCCGCGCAGCGAGGCGAGGTGGAGGAAGCCCACGCGCGGGCGCTCGACGAAGGCGAGGGCGGCGGAGTCGTGCTGCATCAGCCGCTCCACCAGCCGGCTCATGGCGGTGGGTGGGGCCAGCACGGCGGCCAGCTCCAGGATGTCCTGGAGCTGCTCCGGGTCCCGGAGCGCGCGGGCCATGCGCCACGCTGTCCGGGCATACGCGACGGGGTTGCGCATGCCTGCCTCTCGAGCTGTGCGTCTCGACGCCGGGCGTCGTGCCGTGGCGCAGGGTACGCGCAGGGGAGGCGGGGGGAAGGAGCGGGGTGCGGAGCGGTGCTCGCGGGCGGACATCCCGAGCGCCCGGGAGCGGACACTCAGGAGGCGGCCGGCCGAACGGGTAGCCCCCGGGCCCGTGCGGACGTCATGCGCGGGACGGACGTTTGGGCCCTGGAGGTCCGCCATGCGCGCTGCGCGGGGGTCTTTGCAGGTGGGCGCGTTCCGCGGCATTCCCATCCGCGTCCACTTCTCGCTGTTGCTGATTCTTCCCCTGCTGGCCATCAGCTTCGGAGGGGCCTTCCGCCGGGCGGCGGAGGTGGCCGAGGTGCCGCCGGAGCGGCTGCTCGGCTCGCCACTGCTGTGGGGGCTGGGGGTCGCGGTGGGGTTGTTCGGCTCCGTGTTCGTGCACGAGCTGGCGCACACCGTCTACGCGCTGGCCCGGGGCGGGCGGGTGCGGTCGATTACGTTGATGATGGTGGGGGGCGTGTCGGAGCTGTCGGAGGCGCCGCCGCGCCCGAGGGACGAGGCGCTGATGGCGCTGGTGGGGCCGCTCACCAGCCTGTTGCTGGCGGCGCTCTTCGGGGTGGCGACGTGGCTGTTGCAGGGCACGCGCTCGTTCAATCTCCAGTTCGCGTGCTTCTACCTGGGGAGCCTCAACCTGTTCCTCGGTGCGTTCAACCTGCTGCCCGCGTTCCCGATGGACGGAGGGCGCATCGTCCGCGCGTCGCTGACGGGGCGGCTGGGCGCGGTGCGCGCGACGCGGGTGGCGTCGGTGCTGGGGCGGGGCTTCGCGGTGCTGTTCGGGCTGTGGGGCGCGTTCGTGCTCAACCCGTTCCTGATGGTGATTGCGGTGTTCATCTACATGGGCGCGGAGGGCGAGGTGCGGCAGGTGCGGATGAAGGACACGCTGGCGCGCGTGCCGGTGTCGGCGCTGATGACGCCGAGGCTCGCGGGCGTGGAGGCGTCTTCGTCGCTGTGGGAGGCCATGTGGGCGCTGCGGCAGGCGCGGCGGCTGGCGCTGCCGGTGACGGAGGGCGGGAAGCCGGTGGGCTGGGTGTGGCTGGAGCCGGTGCGGCAGGTGCCGGAGGGAGAGCGCGCCACGCGCGCCACGCGCGAGCTGATGGGGCCGGCGGTGGTGGCGGGCATGGACGAGGACGGGTGGACGGCGCTGCGGCGCATGGCGGAGGAGGAGGTGCCGCACCTCGCGGTGGTGGCGCCGGATGGGACGCTGGTGGGCACGCTGGACTTCGCGGACGTGCAGCGCGGGCTGGCGCTGTACGAGGCGCGGGCGGAGCGCGCCGGGCGCGAGCAGCGGGGCTTCCGGCAGGAGCGGCCGGCGTGAGCGAGTGAGTGCGCGTCAGGCCGCCGCGGCGCCCGCGCCGTAGAACTGCTGGCTCAGCTCGGCCTCGCTGGCGAACCTCGGGTACTTCCCCTGGCGCAGGGACGCGCTGTCCGGCAGCGCGGTGGCGCTGGAGTACTCCAGCAAGTCACTGAGCAGCTTCGCGTACGCGTCACGCTGCGCGAGCCCCGGGTAGAGCTGCGGCAGCGAGAGCCCCGGAACGTTGATTCGAAGCACGACGGGCCCCTGGTTGCCGCCACCCCAGGACACGACGAGGTCCGTGAGCACCGTCTGCCGGGGCGGCGTGCCCGGAGGCCCGGCGATGGGCAGCATGCCCACGGCGATGGCCAGCACCTCCGTCACCGCGAGCGTGCGACGCTGGCCGTTGGCGGACTCCAGGCTCAGCGCCTTGTCGCTCAGTCCCAGGATGCGGCAGGGAATGATGCGCGGGGGCAGCGAGGGCGCGTCGATGGTGGGCGCGGGCCGTCCCAGCTCCACCCCACGCCGTCCGCTTCCGTCCAGCGCGGCTTCCACTTCCGCCTCCAGCGCCTTCACGCGCTCGGCCAGCGCGGCGGCGTCTCCCGTCAGCAGCGTCTTCGCGCGGGCCAGGTACTCCGTCGCCTTCTCCAAATGCTTGGACTGCGCCAGCCGCAGCTCCGCCGCCCGGATGAGCGCGCGCACCGCGACGGCTCCCGCGCCCGAGCCGGCCACGACGTACAACTCCTCCGTCGTCGGCGCGGCGCCGGGCGGAGCACCCTCGCCCTCCATCGCCTGGGCCACGCGCCAGGCCGTCGCGGGGCGCAGCCGCTCCAGGGGCAGCAGCGTCCCGAACTGCTCCAGCGCCAGCCAGAGGGCCTCGGGCGACGCGCGCCCGGCCAGCAGGTTGAGCCCGCGCTCCACCTTCGACATGCCGAGTGGGAGCTTCCCGTCCTCCAGGTCCATCCTGCCGAGGGCCAGCATCGCGTCCGTCTGGTCCGGGTGGTCGGCCAGCACGCGCGTGAAGTCGGCTCGCGCCTCCTCGCGGTCTCCTCGGTCCAGCGCGGCCTGCGCCTCCGTCAGCCGCGGGTCCGCCACCCAGCCGCCCTGCTTCGCGGCCAGCGCGGGCGCCACCACGCGCTCCTCCAGCCGGGTGACTCGCATCAGCGAGGCCCCCACGAAGCCGAAGACGAAGCCGCCGATATGGGCCATCACCGCCACGCCCGTGTTGCTGCCCCAGAGGAGGAAGTTCAACACCTCGTTGCCGAACCACAGCCCCGCCCAGAGCCAGCCGACCACGGGGATGGTGCCGCGCCAGATGCGCAGTATCCAGACGAAGTAGCCCACGCGGACCCGGCGCTGCGCGAAGCGCAGGCAGAACGCGCCCATGCACGCGGCCACCGCGCCGGACGCGCCGACCATGACTCCCTCCGACGAGGACTCCAGCGCGAAGTGGGCGAGGCCGGCCACCAGTCCGCCCGCGAGGTAGAAGGCCGCGAAGAGGGGCCGGCCCCAGGCGTCCTCGAGCAGCAGGCCCACGACGTAGAAGAAGAGCATGTTGCCCAGCAGGTGCATCCACCCGAGGTGCAGGAACATGTACGTCAGCCAGCCGGGCTGGGCGATGCCACGCGCGGGCACCAGCGCGAAGCGGCGCAGCAGCGAGTTGTCCTGACGGGTGAGCAGCTCCACGCAGCTCGCGTCGAGCAGTTGCTGGCGCTTCGCCACGTCGAGGGTGGGGTCGACGTTCTCCGGGTCCGCCTTCATCTTCGCGCGCACCTTCGCGAGCTGCGCCCGGCCCTGGGCGGTCAGGAAGCGCTCGGCGCAGGCGGGCGGCACCTCCAGCTCGGAGTGCTGGAAGGATTGCTCCACCAGGTCGCGCACGTCGTCGTCGCCCACGCCCAGCGGCTCGGAGGGGATGACCCAGGTGGCGACGAACGCGAGGACGCACGCGGCCGCGATGCCGATGGACACGCGAGGAAGCCGGTCCAGCTCGGCTCCGTCCACACCCAGTGGCAGCAAGATGAACATGGCTTCAGGTCCCCCTCATGAGTCGCGCCCCGCGCGAGGATTCCCGGCGCGAGCACTCCCCATCTACCATGGCACGCCTGCCCGGCGACGGAGACGGCCCGTCATGGCAGGTCCGCCTCCGGGTAGGGGCGGGCAGGCGACCTTCGAGTCCGGCCCTACTTCGCCGGCAGCGTCCACGTGAGGGAGAAGTGGTGCGCGCCGCCGGGCGCGCTGTCCATCCATCCCGAAATCCGCTCGCTCTGCTCCAGCAGCGGGCCCAGCTCCGAGCTGACGGCGAACATGGCCGCGAGCTGCTCGTCCGCGAGCACGTCCGAAAGCGACACCTGGCCGAGCCCGCGCGCCAGCTTCTTCGGGTCCACCGAGAAGTCCGCCGCGCGCTCCAGCTTCGCGCCCGCCTCCGGCAGCGCGGCCAGCGTGGCCTGCGTCACCGTCTCGTCGTTGCCCACCACGAGCTGCTTGCCCTTCAGCCGCACGAAGACGCTGCCGCCCTTCACCGGCAGGGCCCAGCCGTCCGCCAGCGCCTTCGCGCCCGGGAAGCTCGCCATGGGCGCCAGCGCGTTCTTCACCGCCGCCGCGTCCGTCACCTCGGCGGCCAGCGCCTGGCGCACGGCGAAGAAGCGCGCCTCCGGCTGGCGCAGCGAGCCGCGCACCTGCACGTTGTCCATGTTCACCAGCATGTTGCCGGTGAGCTGCTTCGCCACCGTGTCCGCCATGGACTGCACCTGCTCCTTCGGACACGCCGGGCACACGGACTGGATGGTGGCGCGCAGCGAGCCCACCGCCTGTGACACGCCCGACGGCGCCACCGCCACGCGCGAGAAGAGCATGCCCGCCGGCTTCATCGCCCCGTAGGGGCTGGTGGTCTTCGCCTGGAAGGGCGGCAGCGGCAGCTTCAGCGCCGTGCCGTCCACCTTCAGCGCGTTGCCCGTGCCGTCCAGCCCCACCACGGTGTTGCCGGACGCGAGGAACGCCACGCCCGTCACCTTGCCCAGCCGCGCGTCCGGCGCGGGCGCCTTGCCCACCAGCTTCACCGCCTCCTTCAGCAGCGCGGGCCCGCCATCGTCCGTGGCGCCGTAGGAGCACACGTCCTGGCCCTTGAGGGCATAGCCCATGGCCCCACCCGCCGCGCGCTTCACGCTCACCGTCGTCACGCCCTTCGAAGTGGTGGGCTTCGCCTCGTCACCGCCGGCGGCGGCGATGGCCTCGGCGGCCTTGGACTGGAAGAGCTTCGCGTCCGCCATGCGCAGGCAGGACACGCGGCCGTCCTCGCGCAGGGACACCGTGGCCGGGCCGGCCGGGTCCACTCCCACGGCGGAGAGCGTCTCCGGCTTCGTGGGGTCGATGACGAGGAAGGGGTGCAGCTCCGCCCGCCACGCCGAGGGGCGCAGGAGCGCCGCGTGCGTGCCCGCGCGCTCGAGGAAGGCGGACAGGCCCGCCATCGCATCCAGCCTGGGGACGTGGACGACGGTCTGCGCCGACGCGGCGGCGCGGGGAGCGGGAGCCGCGGCCAGGGTGGCCGCCAGGACGAGCGAGGAGAACATGCCCCCGTGAGAGCAGCCGGGCTCCGGGGCTGTCAAGGATGACGCGCCCGCTCCCCCTCCCGGAGTGTCATTGGTTCGAGAGTAGCCGGGCGAGCCAGCAGGGCGGCGCCAGTCCGTCCGCGGCGCTGGCCGTCACCTTCCCCGAGGCGCGCCGCAGCACCTGTCGCCGCAGCGCACCCGGGGCGTGGGGCCTGACGGAACGCGGCCCCGTGTATTTGTTGCGCGCCGGCACCTCTCGGCGCGTCCTTCTGGGACGGGCAGACCTCACCATGATTGCTCCTCGGGTGGGCGCCCGCCGTACCGCCGCTAGAGGCGGCCGGCGTTGGCCCACTCAATCATCCGCTCCGCCAACTCCTCGGCGTTGCGGCGCAGGTGCGCGAGCTGCAGCACCTGGTCATCCGTGCGGGCCAGCGCCATGCGCAAGGCCAGCGTGTCCGCGAAACGCACCACCTGCGCGATGCTGATGCAGTCCCGGTCCTCCGACGCCCCCGCGAAGCGCGCGACCTCCGCGTCCACCGCGAACCCCTCCGCCACCAGCGCCTTCACCAGCGCGCTCCGCGCCACCGGCGTCTCGTACTCCCCAGGGTTGCGGAGTTGACGCCGCCACGACTGCGCCTCCCACCGCGTCCGCGCGGGGTCCCGAGAGACCCTCTGCGTCGCGGCCAGCTGCGCGCCCTTCATCCCCTGCATGCCGGCCAGGGCCGGCGTCCAGACGTTCATCTCCATCACTGCCCCCTCTCCACTACGGGGTCCATCCACGGGCATGAGCGACATCGATGCTTCTCCGACAGTCCAGAGCGCCGGGCTGCTCACCCCTTATTACGGCCATGCCGTGATTCCTTGACTGCCCCCCGGGCGCCAACCTGTTGCGTCGGGGCGCCAAGGCACTCGCGGACAGGGGTGCTGCGTGCTCGTTGACATGGCCCTGGTGCCCCGGGACAGTCCGCGCGCCATGGCTACCTACCCCGCCACACCTCGCGATGCCTTCCACCTGCTGCGCGCACTGTCGGAGGACCTCTCCCATCCGGAACGGCGCCCGCACGCCTTGAAAGACCTGCGCGAGCTGGCCGAGGCCACGCGGAACCAGCCGGAGACGGCGCCGCTGCGGCTGGTGACGGTGACGGTGGCGGTGGGCGCGTCGCAGGAGCGGCTGGAGCTCTTCCTCCTGCCGTCCATCTTCGCCCCCGAGGCGTGGGCCTACACCTTCATGGAGGGCCTCTTGAGCGTGCCGCTGGACGAGTACGCCGGGAAGCGCCTGGTGGAGGTGGGCGCGGGCTCGGGGTGGATTTGCATCGCCCTGGCGAAGTTCACCCGGCTGGCGCACGTGCACGGCGCGGACCTCAACCCGCACTCGCCCGTGGTGGCGCGCTGTAACGCGTGGCTCAACGGCGACGAGACATTGGTGTCACGCCTGTCCTTCGGGGAGAGCGACTTGTTGCGCGGCGTACCGTCGGATGCCCCGTGGGACTTCGTGGTGGGCTGCATCCCCCAGGTGCTGCGCGGCGAGGGAGACGCGCTGCCCTCCGAGCTGTCCCAGGCCGACGAGCAGGCGCTGTACGACTTGTCCAACTACTGCACGCTGCAGAACGTCTACGAGGACCACTTCGGACTGGGGCTCATCGCGCGGCTGCTCGACGAGGCACCGGAGCGGCTGTCGCCGGGAGGGCGGCTGTTGCTCAACCTCGCGGGCCGGCCCGGGCGTCCCATCATCCAGCGCATGCTGACCCGGCGCGGCTTCACCACGAAGGTGCGCGTGGCGCGGCGGGTGATGCAGGCGGCGGACACGGACATCCGCCCGCTGGTGGCGCTGGAGCAGCGCACCGGGCGCGAGTTCGAGTTCTTCATGGAGGCCCGCAGCCCGGAGCCGCTGCGCGCGGCCACGGCGCTGGGCTGGCTCCAGGACGGCCACCCGGTGTGGCACGAGGTGGCGGTGTGGGAAGCGCAGCTCGCGCTGCCTCGCGAGACGCTGGCCCTGCGCGCGGCCCTGCGGGAGCTGGGCGCCGCGTCGCTGCAGGAGGAGCTGGATTTGGGCGCGGCCTCGGCGGAGCAGCTCGGCTTCGTGGCGGAGCTGGCGGCGAGGCTCGCGCGCGGGCCGCTGATGCCGTACGCGCACGAGGCGGGCGACGCGTCCTTCCGCCGCCGCGTGGTGCGCTACCTGGACCGGTACTTCGGGCTGCGGCTGGCGGAGGAGGAGCTCTTCGTCGCGCCCGAGCGGGAGCAGGCCGTCTACTCGCTGCTGATGGCCACGTGTGACGCGGGTGACGAGGTGCTGGTGTCGCGCAACCTGCACCCGCTCTACGCGCGGGCGCTGGAGAAGGCGGGCGTGCGCGCCACGGTGACGCACACCACGCTGGAGGAGGTGCGCCGGCTCTTGTCGGCCTTCGACGTGAAGCTGGTGCTGCTGACGGTGGAGCCGGGCGAGCGCACCAACCTCGCGGTGCTGCGCGACATCCTCGCGGAGACGGCGCGGCGGGGCATCTGGGTGGTGCTGGACGAGAGCGCCTTCTTCAACATCACCGGTGGAGTGGAGCCGCACACGCTCTTCGAGTTCCTCGCGCGCGAGGCGTACGCGCCCAACCTCGTGGTGCTCTACGGCCTCATCAAGAACGCGGTGTGGCCGGACCTGGAGCTGACGCTGCTGCTCCCCGTGCCGGAGCCGCTGCGCGCGGACCTCGAAGTCGCAGCGGAGGTGACGTACTCGCGCATCAGCACGCTGGCGGAGTGGTTCTACGAGCGCACCTTCGCGGACCTCCTGTCCTTCCGCATCTCCTTCGCGGAGCCGGAAGCGCCCGCGCCGAGGAAGGCCCCCGCCGTTCCGCTGCCGCGCTCGAAGCGCATCGCCCGGCTCGCGGCCTTCCCCGCCTTCGCGCCCAAGGTGTTCCGCGAGGACGACGCGGAGCTGGTGCGGCTGGACTACGGCGAGAACGAGGGGCCGCTGCCCGCGCCGCTGGTGGAGGGCCTCATCGCCGCGAGCGCCGCGCCGCGCGAGTCGGGCGCGCAGACGGGGTTGACGGAGGCGGTGGCCGCGTTCCTCCTGGAGTCCCGTGCCGCGCGCTACGCACCGGAAGATCTGGCGGTGGCGCCGGGCGTGTGGCCGCTCATCCACCACCTCGGCGTGGCGCTGCGGCAGCGGCTGGGGCGCGCGCCTCGCGTGTTCCTCGCCACGCCGTGCTACGGCGTGCTGCCGCCCACCTTCGTGTCCGCCGGGTGCGAGGTGGAGCAGGGCCCACTGTCCGGCCTGCTCGCACGGCGGGGGCAGGGAGGCGCGGCGCCGGATGCCATCGTCGTCTCGCAGCCGTCCAACCCCACCGGCACGTACCTCACGCAGGAGGAGCTGGTGGCGCTGGCCACGTATGTGGTGGAGCAGCGCTGCCTCCTGGTGTCGGACGAAATCTTCGGACTGGTGAACCTCACCAGCCCCACGGCGGAGACGGTGCACAGCCCGGTGACGCTGGAGGGCGCGGTGCCCGGCGTGGGCGCTCGCACGGTGCTGCTGGGCGGCCTGTCCAAGGAGTTCGCGGCGGGCGGCCTGCGCGTGGGCTGGCTCGCCACGCGCGACAGGGCCCTGGCCGCGGCGGTGCGCGACAGCGGGCCGGGCGTGCTGCACCGGGTGACGGCACGCGCGGCGGCGTACCTGTACGCGGCCTATGCGCGCAGCCCGGACGGACAGCTCCTCTACGCGTCACGACACCGCGCGCTGCGCTCCTTCCTCGCGAAGATGCGGCGCGACCTGGCGGAGAAGCGCGAGCTCCTGGCGGAGGCGCTGCCCGGTGACGGGCGCTCGGACGCGAGCGACGCGGGCGGCCTCTTCATCGCGCCGCGCATGACGGCGTGGCTGGGCCGCGAGGTGGACGGCGTGCGCCTCACGCCGGAGAACCTGCCCGCCGTCATCTATGAGCACACCCACGTGGTGCTCAACGGCGGCCCGTGGTGTGGGGACGCGGAGCGCGTGCGCGCCGTCTTCTCCATCCCCCGCGAGAAGCTGCTGAAGGCCCGCGAGCGACTGCTGGCCTTCGGCGCGAAGCTGCGCGCCACGAAGGCGTGACGGAGCAGGTCGGGCCTGTTCACACGGGGACAGTGACCCTGTCCCCTCGCTCGATGGGCCCGTGCAGGTAAGTCCCGCATGGTAGGAAATCCCCGTGCCAGGACCGGCCGGGGTCTGTGGCTCGAAACATCCAAGCATCCGGGGGGATGCCATGCCGAATCTGCTCGACTTGCCGAGACAGGCATTGATGGACCTGCGTTCACGCCTGAGCCATCTACCGCTGGTCTCTCAGTTCCCGCTGCGCAACGTGACGCCGGACTTCCTGTCCCTATCCAGTCCTGCGCCGCAGGACCACACGCTCGCGGACCCGGAGCGCGTGGAGGTATGGCAGAAGGCCTGTGAGCGGTACATCCGACCCGGGCACGTGGTGATGGATGCGTGCACCGGCTCGGGGCTGCGCACCTTCCTGGCGGCCAGCCGCCATCCGAAGAAGCTGTACGCGGTGGACGGCTCGCGCCTTTTGGACACGGCGCAGTGGGTGGCGCGGCGCAACGGGCTGGAGCACATCGACTTCGTGCGCGCGCACCCGTGGCAGTACCACCCGCCAGAGAAGGTGGACGTGCTGCTGCACGAGCTCCTGGGCGATGCGCTCTTCGACGCGGGGCTGGTGCCGAGGGTGTTGGATTTGCGCACCCGCATGCTGAAGCCGGGCGGGCGCATCCTCCCCAACCGCTTCGAGGTGTTCGTGGAGCCGGTGCAGCTGCGCGACGAGGCCTGCATCCCCTTCATCTGGAGCCAGCGCTTCCCGAGCGTGGACTACAGCTGCCTGCAGACGCTGCGCGAGGCGATGAACCCGTCGTACTTCACGCGCGTCATCCGCTCGTACGAGGTGGACCACCTGCTGTGCGACCCGGAGCCCGCCTTCGCCTTTGATTTGGAGACGATGGCCGCGGACGGCCTGCCGCACCGCGTGCGTTACGAGCGGCCGGTGGTGGACGAGGGCCGCGTGGACGGCTTCTGCCTCTTCTACAAGGTGGCCTTCGACGCGGAGCTGTCCTTCACCGTGTCGCCCTTGCGAGGGCAGAACCACGCGGGCATGACGCTGCTCCGCGTGGACTCGCGCGAGTTCGAGCGCTTCGACACGCTCTCCTTCGAGCTGGAGCTGGTGGACCCGAGCGACGTGCGCACCTGGCGCTGGCAGTTCACCTGAGGGCACTCGCCCGCGGGCGCAGTGCTCGCGGGTGGACAGCTCGCGGGATGCGAGGCTGAGCGCCGGGAGGGGCGTGGCTAGCTTGCGTGGAAGGCATGCCCTCTTCCCGAGTCCTCCTCGTCGTCGTGTCCCTGTCGCTGGGCGCCGCGCTGCTGGCCGCCGCCCAGACGCCCTCTGCCTCCGAGCGTCCGCGCACCGTGGCCGGCGTGTGCGGCGCCACCAACTGGGCGTGCGTCGCCGAGTGCATCGACGCCGAGTGCGTGGACCGGTGCCTGCGCGAGGACTGCGAGAAGGCGCTGGACCGGCTCAAGCTCTGCACGGAGAAGGCGGGCTGCGCGCCGGATGACACGCAGTGCGCGAAGCGCACCTGTGGCAACACCTGCCAGCGCTCCTTCGAGCCGGCCCCGCCCAGCCCGGAGAAGGAGCGGACGGACCCGTGCAAGGGATTGCCCGCCCCGGCCATGAAGCCACCCGAGGAGCTGGTGGGCACGTGGATACTGTCCGCGGCCAGCCTGCCGGAGGAGGTGGACGGCGGGCCCGAGCGACTCGAGGCGCAGCCGCGCGCGGACTACGAGCGCACGCTGCAGGTGACGCCCGAGGGCTGCTTCATCCTACGCACCTCGCTGGACGAGCCGACGCTGGGACGGGGCAACACGCTGGTGGTCCGCGCCTGGGGCATGGTGGAACTGTCCGGCAAGGACCGCGTGACGCTGCGCACGAAGGACGGGCAGGCGGTGGGCCCGGTGTGCGGCGACAAGCGCGTGATTCCGCTCACCCGCAAGAAGCTGAAGTTCAAGGGCGGCACGTACCGCTGGGACATCGAGAAGGAGGTCCTCACCCTCATGGTGGATGACGCCACCAAGCAGACCTTCCAGTTCGACCGCAAGGCGCCCGAGGGGGAGAAGAAGTAGGGAGGCGCATCCGGTCAGGGCTCGGGTTGTGCGAAAGTCCCTGGGCTCTCCAGGGGGACCGATGAGCGCACAACCGCTGGCGTCCAGGACGCCCGAGCTCGACGGAAGCCGTTGTTTCCTCCACCCGGGCAGGCCCGCGCTGGGGACGTGTGCCCGGTGCGGCATCTTCTTCTGCGACCGGGACCACCGGGTGGTGGAGGGGAAGGCCTACTGCGAGGACTGCGCCGTCCGTCCCGAGGTGGACCTCTTGGAGGCCTTCCGGCTGAAGTACTGGGGCAGGCGCGACTTCTGGGCCTGGTTCGTGGGCTTCGGCGCGGTGTTCCACCTCGCCAGTGGCTTCGCCATCTTCACGTCGGGAGCGGTCGAGGCGATGCCCATCGGGCTCCTCGGGTTCGTGGCGGGCGTGGTGGAGGTGTTCTTCTGGCTGGGAGTCCCCTGGGCCCGCCCGGCGCTCATCGGCGTGCCTGTCGCCTTCATGGTGGGGGGCGTGATGTCAGGAGCCCCCCTGGTGACGGTGTCTTTCGGCATCTTCGCGCTGCTCGTCTCCATCGCCATCTACATGGACACCCGCAACAAGTTGTTCTTCAAGCGGGAGGTTCCTCGCGAGGCGTTGCAGAAGGCGTGGGACCTCTACATGAACAACGCGATGGCACGCGCGGGGCTCATGTTCGGAGTGGCGAGCCTCATCCCTGGCGTCGGCCTCGTCGCGCTCATCTGCTCCATCATCGGACTGCTGCAGGTGGATCCGAAGGCGACGCCTCCCATTGGGAGGAAGGGGCAGGCCATCGTGGGCATCGTCCTCGGCGCACTGGGCACGCTGTTCTGGGGCGACTTCGTGCTGAACCAGATGCTCAAGTGAGGGGTCCATGAGCAGGCCGGCCGGGAGGGTGCCCGGCCGGCACACCGGAGGGACGTGGAGCGATGGCGGCGCAGGAGCGGATGGCGAGCGTGGACGCGCTGTGGTTCCACATGGAGGAACCCGCCAACCTGATGATGATTACCGCCGTGCTCTGGTTCGAGGGCCGGTTGGATGACGAGCGGCTCCGGTCAGTGGTGCGCGAGCGACTGGTGGAGCGCTATCCGCGCTTCCGCCAGCGCGTGGTGCTGGGGCGGCTGGCGATTCCTCATTGGGAGGACGTGCGGGAGTTGGACCTGGACGCGCACCTGTCGCGGTTGACGGTGCCCGCGCCTGGAGACCGCGCCGCGCTGGAGACACTGGTGGGGCAGTGGATGAGCACGCCCCTGGAGCGCTCTCGGCCGCTGTGGCAGTTCCATGTGCTGGAGGGCGCGGACGGTGGGGACGTGCTGCTGTGCCGCCTGCACCACTGCCTCGCGGATGGCATCGCGCTGGCGCGGGTGCTGCTGACGCTGACGGACACGGAGGGCGCGGAGGAGGGCGTGGCGTCGACGCTGCGCGAGCCGCGGCACGGTGCGTCCGGTGGGCTGGCTCGGTGGATGCGCGGGGCGCGGGTAATGGCGGGTGCGGCGCGGACGGTGCTGCGCAAGGCGGAGGAGCTGGCGGCGGAGCCCATCCTCGCGGGTGATTTGGTGCGCCAGGGCGCGCGAGGCGTGGCGGCGATGGGGAAGCTGCTGGTGATTCCACCGGACCCGCACACGCCCCTGCGCGGGCCGCTGGGGACGGAGAAGCGCGCGGCGTGGTCGGGCCCGGTGCCGCTGGAGCAGGTGAAGGCGGTGGGGCGCACGCTGGGCGGCACGGTGAATGACGTGCTGCTGACGGCGGTGACGGGAGCGCTGCGGCGGTACCTGGAGGTGCGCGATGTGCCACCGGAGGACGTGCACGCGCTGGTGCCCGTGAATCTGCGGCCGCTCGATGAGCCGGTGCCGCGCGAGCTGGGCAACCGCTTCGGCGTGGTGTTCCTGCGGCTGCCCGTGCACGTCGCGGACCCGCACCGTCGCCTGCGCGAGCTGGCGCGGCGGATGGGGCAGGTGAAGCAGTCACCGGAGGCGGTGGTGACCTTCGGAGCGCTGGAGATGCTGGGCTACGCGCCCGCGGCGGTGGAGCGGGTGATGGTGGATGCCTTCGGCTCGAAGGCGACGCTGGTGGCCACCAACGTGCCCGGCCCACGTACGCCGGTGTCCCTGGCGGGCACGAAGCTGGGTGGGCTCACCTTCTGGGTGCCGCAGGCGGGACACCTGGGCCTGGGCGTGAGCCTCTTCAGCTACGCGGGGAAGGTGACGGTGGGTGTGGCCTCGGATGCGGGGAGGATGCCGGACCCGCATGAGCTCATCCGCGCGTTCCACGACGAGATGGAAGCGCTGGCGGAGGCGCCTCCTCTGAGGGAGGAATGAGCCCGATTCACGAAGCCGCGCGGAGCGCGCGAGGAGAGCCACCGCCGAGCTTCTTCAACAGACGCCGGAGGGCGCCAGCGTCCTGGTAGCCGACCTCCGCGGCGACGTCGTCGACGCTCATGCGCGTGGACTGAAGCAGCGCCTGCGCGCGCCGGAGCTTGACGCTATGGACGAGCGCAAGCGTGCTCCGGCCTGTCGCGCGATGCACGTGGCGCGACAGGGTCCGCTCCGTCATGCCGAGGCGCGAGGCGAGCCTGGCGACACTCGGGGGATTGGGGAAATGCGCTTCAAGCTCCGACGTGATGCGCGCAATCAGCGCGTCACCGTTCGCCAGCAGTTCCGGTGCAACGTACTTCGCCTGTGCCTGCCGGCCATCGAGCAGCAGCGTGCGCGCGAGGAGGTCCACCAGCCGCGCCCCGCAGTGTTCTCGCAGCAGGTGCAGCATGAGGTCGGTCTGCGCGAAGGCCGCCCCAGCCGTGATGACGGGGCCATCCGCACGGACCATCGCGTTCGCATCGACGGTGCATTCCCGTTCCATCTCGGCGAGCAGGCCCGCGAGCCACCAGGTGGTGGTGGCCCGGCGGTGGGCCAGCACGCCCGCCTGTTGCAGGAGGAAGACGGCCGAGCATGAGGCGGCAACGCGCCCTCCGCGCGAGACATGGCGGGCAATCGCCTTCGAGAGTTTCATGGCATCGGGTCGCGCGAGCCGCGCGCGGACGGCGGCAGCGTGCGTCGTACCGAGGCCCGGGATGACCCAGGTCGTCCTGTCACCGCGGGCCCCGGTGCGCAGGCGCGATGTCTCGATGCTCACACCCGAGGAGAGCGGCACCTGGCCGCCGTCGACCGAGCACACCTCGAAGCGCAGGGACTTCGCCCCCAGCGTGCGTGCTGCCTGCAGCATGTCGAGCGTCGCCGCGACGCCCGCCGCGAAGGCGCCTTCCAGGACGATGATGGTGAAGGCCATGGTGTCTGAATCTGCCCGAAAAATGTCTTTTCCGACACTGGCGGCCGCACGCGAGCCGTGGCTCTGATGTGCGTGGAAAGGATGCGACATGCGCAATCTCGAAGAGGACGACCTGCTCGAGGATTTTCAGCACCGCGACGTCACGCTGCTGGGGGAGACGCGGAAGGTCTACACGGCGGGCACCGGTCCCGCGGTCATCGTGATGGCCGAGATGCCGGGCATCAGCCCGCGCGTCGCGCGCTTCGCCCGCTGGGTGAGGGATGCCGGCTTCACCGCATGGATGCCGAGCCTCTTCGGCCGTGACGGTGCCGTGCCCACCGCGAAGGAGGGACGGGACATCTTCCAGCGCGCGTGCATCAGCAAGGAGTTCCGGGCGCTCGCCGCGAACGAGTCGAGCCCCATCACGGTATGGCTGCGGGCGCTCGCCACGCACGCGCACGCGGAATGCGGCGGCCCGGGTGTGGGCGCGGTGGGCATGTGCTTCACCGGCGGCTTCGCGCTGTCGATGATGCTGGAGAAGTCGGTGATGGCTCCGGTGCTGTCACAGCCGTCGCTGCCATTCGACAGCCCCGCGGGGATTCAAATCGCCCCCGAGGAACTGGAGCGCGTGCGGCAGCGACTGGAGGGAGAAGACCTCACCGTGCTCGCCTATCGCTTCGAGGGTGATGCCTTCTGTCGCGCGGAGCGCTTCGCCGCCTATCAGCGCGCGCTCGGAGACCGCTTCCAGGCGCGCGTGCTTCCGGACAGCGCCGCGGGCCCGAAGTCCGAGCGCCCCGACGACTTCTTCCGGTTCATCCCGACGCCCCACAGCGTCCTGACCGTGCATCTCGTCGACAAGGCAGGCGAGCCCACCGCCGCCGCGAGAGACGAGGTCCTGGCGTTCTTCCGGCGGCGGCTGCTGGCGTGACTGGAATGCGCGTCACGGGCTACAGCAGCCCGTGCTCCTCCAGCTTGTTGTAGAGCGTGCGCCGGCTGATGCCGAGCAGCCGCGCCGCCAGCGTGCGGTTGTCACCCGCACGCTTCAGCGCATCCACCAGCGCCTGCTTCTCCATGCCCTTGCGCTGGGACTCCAGCGTGAGTCCCGAGTCCGCGGGCGCGGGCACGCTCGTGCTCCCAGCAGGCACGGGCTGCGGGGGCACGGCGGGGGCAGGGGACAGGCCCGGCTGCCGCGCCAGCTCGCGCGTCACCTCTTCACCCGTGAGCACCTGTCCGTCCGAGAGCACCACCAGCCGCTCCAGGAAGTTCTGGAGCTGGCGCACGTTGCCGGGCCACGGCTGTGCCTGGAGCACCGCCAGCCCTTCCGGCGTGAGCGTGAAGGGCGGCCGGCCGTTGGTTTTCGCGTGGACGTCGAGGAAGTGTCTCGCCAGCGGCTCGATGTCCTCGGGGCGCGCGCGCAGCGGGGGCAGCTCCACCGGCACCACGTTGAGCCGATAGAAGAGGTCCTCGCGGAAGCGGCCCGCCTTCACCAACTCCTCCAGCGGCTGGTGCGTGGCCGCGACGAAGCGCACGTCCACCTTCACCTGCTGCGTGCCGCCCAGCCGCTCCAGCTCGCGCTCCTGAATCACTCGCAGCAGCTTCACCTGCATGGAGAGGGGGATGTCGCCCACCTCGTCCAGGAACAGCGTGCCGCCGTGGGCCAGCTCCACGCGGCCCGGCTTGCGCGTGGCCGCGCCGGTGAAGGCGCCCTTCTCGTAGCCGAACAGCTCGCTCTCCAGCAGCGTGTCGGGCAGCGCCGCGCAGTGCAGCTTCACGAAGGGCCCGTTGCGACGCGGGCTGCCTTCGTGCACCGCCTTCGCCGCCAGCTCCTTGCCCGTGCCGGACTCACCCCGCAGCAGCACCGTGGCCGTGCCCGTGGCCGCCTTCGCGAGCATCGCCTGCACGTCCGCCATGGCCTTGCTGCGGCCGATGAAGGGGCTCGGCGCGCGGAGCGGCTCACGCGCGGTGTCGTCATTCGCGCGCAGCAGCGCCTTGCGGATGGTGAAGAGAATCTCCTCACGGTCGAACGGCTTGAGCACGAAGTCCGCCGCGCCCGCCTTCATCGCCTCCACCGCCAGCGGCACCGTGCCGTGCGCGGTGAGCAGGATGACGGGCACGTCCGGCCAGCCGCGTGACACCTCGCCCAACAACTGCATGCCGTCCATGCCCGGCATGCGCACGTCGCTCACCACCACGTCGATGGGCTTGCGCCCCAGCAGCGCGAGCGCTTCCGTCCCGTCCCGGGCCGTGTGCGTCGTCAGCCCCGCCTGCGTCAGCAGCGCGCCCAGCACCTTGGCCACCGCCGGGTCGTCATCCACCAGCAGTACGTTCCCCTTCAATGGCTCGCTCACGCGGCCGCTCCTTCCCCGTTCGACAGGTGCCTCGCGCCCGCAGGCAGGCGCAGGCGGACCACCGTACCGTGCCCCTCCCGGCTTGTCAGGGACACCTCACCACCGTGTGCCTCCACCACGCGCCGCACGAAGGCCAGCCCCAGCCCGCTGCCCGAGGCCTTGGTGGTGAAGAAGTCGTCGAAGGCGCGCTCCCGGGTGCGCGCGTCCATGCCCTCGCCGGTGTCCTCCACCTCCAGCGCCACACCCGCGCCGTCACGCAGCGCGCGCACCGTGAGGGTGCCTCCCTTCGGCATCGCCTCGAAGGCGTTGCGCACCAGGTTCTCCAGCGCGTTGGCCAGCAGGTCCTCGTCCCCCGAGCACGGAGGCAGGCCCGGCGTCAGCTCGCGGACGATGGAGACCTGGCCCGGGCTCGCGAAGGACTGGAGGGACAACACGCCCTCCACGAGCCGGCCCAGGTCCACCGGGCGCGGCAGCGGCTCTACGCGGGCGAGGCGCTGGTACGTGTCCACCACGCGGTCCAAGCGCTCCACCTGCTCCAGCAGCAGGTCGAGGAACTCGCCGTGGCCGTCCCAGGGCTGTCCTCGCGCGTGCTCCTCCTTGAGGTACTGCGCGGCGCCCTTCATCGCGGCGATGGGGTTCTTCAAGTCATGCGCCATCTGCGCGGAGAAGCGGCCCAGGGTGGCCAGCCGCTCCATGCGCTCGCTATGGGTGACGAAGGCGGTGACGCCCCGGCGCGTGGCGGCCACGAGGGCGAACGTCACCGCCGTGGTGCACACCACCAGCACGCCCGCCTGCCCTGCGAAGAAGCGGAACACGGCGAGGTACGCGAGCACACCGAGGCCCGCCACCACCGCCGCGTGCAGCGCCATGCGCGGTGCGCCCAGGTCCTGGCCGTCCTGGCCGAAGAGTCCGAAGCGCAGCGCCACCGTGGCCATCACCGGCACGCCGAGCAGCGTGCCCAGGCTGCCCAGCCGAGGCACCTGGAGCCCCAGTTCCGCCGCGAGCTCCGTCAGCAGCAGGGCCACCAGCAACGTCAGGCCCAGGAGCACGAGGCCCGCGCGGGCCCGCTCATCCGCGTGCTGCGCGCGGCGCAGGTGCAGCACCAGCAGAGCGAAGCCCCCGGCCAACGGCGGCCCCACCAGTGCCGTGACGATGATGCCGAAGCGCTGCGTGAGGAGGCGGTCCGCGAAGGAAGGCGCGCCCAGCCCCGCGAGGATGGCCATGCCCAGCGCGCTGGCGACGGCATAGGTGCCGTACATGGCCCACGCGAAGCGACGGCGCCGTCCCACGAAGGACAGGATGAAGTGCAGCGTGCAGGGCACCGTCATCAATTCCGCCGCGAAGCCCACCAGCGGCCAGCCGGTGTCACCCGAGCGCTCCAGCGCGAAGCCGGAGAAGTTCCACGTGGCCAGCGTGATGGCCAGCAACGACAGCGGCAGCGCCAGCGGGCTGCGCCCCACGCGCGAGAGCGCGATTCCCGCGAGCGCCAACAACCCTACGCACGCCACCAGGCTGAGCCCCGTGACACCCGTCATGCGGTGCTCCCGGGCTCACGGAGGTCAGCCCGTGTGTCGAGCACGTGTGCGGAGTGAGGCAACAACATCCTCATGCCTTGCGCCGGAAGTCGTCGATGTAGCTGAGGTGCGAGACGAGCCCGGCCTCCTCGCTCCACAGGTGGAGCTGGCAGGCGGGCGGCTCGGGGAGCACCGAGAGGCGGCCCGGCACTCCCAGGTCGAGCTCCACCTGGAGCATGGTGCTCGGGCACGTGCTGGCCACCGTGCCAGCGAAGCGCTTCACGATGGGCCGGTGCAGGTGGCCACACAGCACGCGCTCCACCTGAGGGTGCCGGCCAACCACCGTGGCCAGCCCCTCCGAGCCCTCCAATCCCATCGCATCCATCGCGGTGATGCCGGTGCGGAACGGCGGGTGGTGCATGAACACCAGCGTCGGCCGCCGGGGCGCCTCGGTGAGCCGCGCGTCGAGCCACGCCTGCCGCTCCGCGCACAGCAGGCCGCCCGGCTTGCCCGGCACATGCGTGTCCAATCCGATGAGCCGCAGCGGGCCCTGGTCCACCACGTAGTGCAGGAAGCCGCTCGCGGGCAGGTAGCCGAGGTGCCCGAAGGCGGCCCGTAGCTGCTCGCGGTCGTCATGATTGCCGGGGATGACGAACCACGGCATGGGCAGCGGCTTCAGCAGTGCCGCGAGCCGCGCGTACTCCTCGGGCAGCCCGTCGTGGACGAGGTCGCCCGTTACCAGCACCGCGTCCGGGCGCGGCTCCAGATGACACAGGTGCCGCACGGCGCGCTCCAGGAACCCGGAGCTGCCAGAGCTGCGTTCTATTTCCGAGCCGGAAGCGCCGATGTGGAGGTCGGAAATCTGCGCGAGGAGCATGGCTCGCAGGCTACCAGCAACGGCCGCGTGCGCGCCCCTCGCGGTCCGCTACAGCATGCCGAGCCGGCGGGCGTTGGCCGGGTCCACCGCCGCGGCCTCCCAGCGGCGCACCGCCACCTCGCGCTCGGCCTCGGGGGCGTCCGCGTAGTAGCCGAGCGTGTCGTTGAGGGCGCGGCTCAGCTCTTCAATCGCCGCCAGCCGCACGTCGAGCTCCTTGTGGCGCAGCGCCGTGACGAGCCAGTCCGCCCGACGGCGGCTGCGGTTCTCCACCCACCACGCCCCCCACTGACGGGGGTTGAGGCCGATGGTGGCGCGCGTCACCTCGCGCAGCGCCTCGGCGCCGGCCTGGGCGCACATCTCGTCGTCGCTGCCGGTGAGCTGGATGAGGCCTTCAATCGCCTCGCGGTCATGCAGCGCGCCCAGCGCCCGCGCGGCCAGCGAGCGGCGCATCGCGTCCCGGCTGTTCAGCTCCTGGCGCAACTCGCGCATGGCCGCGTCCAGCCGGGGGAGCTGCTTGAGGGCCGAGGCCGCCACGCGAGCGGCGCTGGAGATGTCCGGCTCCAAATCGAAGAGCCCGCGCAGCACGCCGTCCACCAGCTCCACGTAGGGCAGGTTGCCGGCGGTGAGCAGCGCGAAGTAGCGCGTGTCCGCGTCGTGCGAGTCCAGCAGCGGCGCCAGCGCGTGCGCGGCGGGACGGCCCAGGCGCGAGAGCGCGCCGGGGATGGGGCCCAACTCGTCCGCCTCGGGCAGCTCCACCACGGGCAGGCGGCTCCACGCGGTGGGGCCGGGGAAGTGCTGTGCCAGCACCTTGGCGCTGGCCTCGGGCGAGCGTGCCAGCTCGGCCATGGCATTCGCACGCTGCGCGGCGTCCGGGCCGGTGAGGCGCTTGAGCAGCGGCGCGAAGTCCGGCGGCGGGCGCTCCTCCTGCGACTGCGCGCGCGGAGGCAGCGCGGCGGCGCGGCCCATGCTGCCCGCGGCGCCCCGGCCGAAGAAGGGGCTCCAGCCCAGGCCCGCGACGACGGCGGGCGCCGGGGCCGGCTGCGCGGCCATGGGCACGTCCACGTCGATGGTCAGCTCCGGCTCCTCCGTCGAGCGCAGCTCCGCCACGCGCTGCTTGCGGTAGAGGATGAGCTCCTGGAAGGCGGCCGGCAGGTCCTGGCAGAACAGGATGTAGTCGGACAGGCGGCGCTGGCTGATGGGCTTCTGCCCGCAGTCACCGTAGAGGATGGCCACCAGCCGGCCCTTCACCTCCACCGGGTACAGGAAGACGGTGCGAGGCGACTGCCGGCCGAACAGCTCCAGGTAGTGCCGCGTGAGCGCGTCCGGCGGCAGCGGGCCCGCGTAGCTGCCGCGCGTGACGGCCACCGTGCGGAAGACGCTGCTCGCGTCGAGCGGGACGGACACCTGCGTGAGCGTGTCGCCCATCATGCCCTCGCCGCGCGCCTCCAGGCCCTGCGCGGCACCGCGCACCACGGCGAACGAAGCCACGTAGTCGAACGTGCGGCGGCCGAAGCGCAGCGCGACGTCGATGAGCCGGTCCCGGTCCTTGGTGGCTTCCTTCAGCGCGGCGCGCGCCTGGGCCAGCGTCCAGTCCGGCACCTCCTGGCTCGCGGGAGCCTGCGGCTGCGGACGGGAAGGCGCGGGGGCCGGCTCGGCCGGGCGCGGCGCGGCGCCGGGATTGGGGAAGACGAGGAACGCGGGCTCCGAGGTACGCGCGGACGCGGGCTGCGCGTCGGCCTTCGCGAAGGGCGAGGGGAAGCGCAGCGTGGCCGGTGCCTCCGAGACGGGAGCCGTGGAGGCACCCGGAGGCCAGACCTGCGGCGCGCCGGTGGCGGCATTCGCCGGTCCGGGCGGCCACACCTGCGGCGAGCCCGAGGCGGAGGCGGGTTGCGCGGGAGCGCGCTGTGAGCCGTTCGTGGCGCCGGACGGCGTGGCCTGGAGCACCGGCGGAGCGCTCGTGGCGGGAGCCGTCGCGGGCTTCGCGGGCGGGACGGGCGCGGTCTGCGGGCCGGCGGTGACGACGGGCGGTGCGGCCTTCGCCACGGGCTGCTGCGGGCTCGCGGTGACGACGGGCGGAGCGGCCTTGGGCGCGGGCTGCTGAGGGGGCGTGGTGACGACGGGCGGAGCGGCCTTCGGTGCGGGCTGCGGACCGGCGGTGACGACGGGCGGCGCGGCCTTCGCCACGGGCTGCTGCGGAGCCGTGGTGACGACAGGAGGCGCGGCCTTGGGCGCGGGCTGCTGCGGAGCCGTGGTGACGACAGGAGGCGCGGCCTTGGGCGCGGGCTGCTGCTGCGCGGTCGGCTCCTTCGGCATGTTCAGCCGCAGCGGCGCGCGGACGTAGGCCGGCGGCGGAATGTTCGCCTCGGGCGGAGGCGGCGGGGGCTGGCGCTGCGGCTCTCGCGCGGGAGGCTCGGCGCGCTGGGGCGCGGCCGGCTCACGCGGAGCGCTGCGCACCTCGGGAGCCAGCGGCTCCTGCGCCACGGAGCGCGCCAGTCGCTCCACCATGTCCGCCGTGAGCGTGTCCTCCTGCGCGGCCGGCTTGGGCGGAGGCGCGGCGGCGGCGAGGCGCTCCGGGTCCAGCGCGGCGGCGAGCCGGGTGAAGCGCGGCGCGAGCGGCAGGCGGTAGATGTTGGAGACCCACTCGCGGACGCGCACCTCGGTGGCCACCCACAGCTCGAGCGGCTTGCCGAGCAGGAAGCCCACCTCGTCGAGCTCCTTCTTCGGCACCGGGTAGCCGCACGCCACGTGCAGCGTGTTGCCGTCCAGGGACAGCGGCACGACGCACAGGCGCTCGGCGATTTTCGGCGGGATGAAGGAGGCGACGTCCGTGTTGGGCTCGAAGTCCATCAGGTTCACCGGCCGGAAGCCGGAGACCTCGCCCAGCAGCGCGAGCACGTCCGCCTCGCCGAGGACACGCTGCTCGAGCAGCACCGTGTCCAGGAGCCCGCCCTGGGTCTGTTGCTGGCGCAGCAGCTCCCCCGCCTTCTCCTGAGAGAGAAGCATGCGCGAGACGAGGAGCTGGGCAAGGCGGGCAGGCATGTAGGACGCGGCATCTTACGGCCGCGGCCGCAAGGCACAATGAATGAAGGGTCAGCTCGGCTGGACGACGAAGGTGGACGTCAGCTTGTCATGCAGTGTCTGTCCGCGCCGATCGAAAAGCGCCATCCAGAAGCCACCCAGGAACAGCACGAACGAAAGGCTGGCGAGTACCGCGCGGACAATGGCGCGACCCGGTGCCGGGGCCAGGCCGTGCGTATCCACGAGCCGCAGCCCGAGGAGCAGCCGGCCGAGCGTGCGACCATTCCAGAGGAAGGCCGCCACGGCGCAGTACACGAGCGCCAGGACCAGCACCAGGAAAAACCCCGGCAGCAGCACGGTGTGGAACGCGCGCAGCCACGCGACGAAGGCATCCAGGCCCACCAGCCCGGCCGTGGGCGCCTTCGTCCCCGTCACCGAGGAGGCGAGGGTGATGTAGAGCGCCGCGACGCCCGCGATGGCCGCGGTGTCGATGGTGAAGGACAGCAGCCGGCGCCACAGCGAGGCCGGACGCGCGTGCACCTCCACCGTGCTGGACGCGTTGATGCCCTTCGCGGCGGGAGCGCGAATCGCCTCGGCGCGAGCGATGCCGACGTTGGGCGAGGCGGCGGGAGCCGGGGGCACGGACTCCATGCGAGGCAGGCCCGGCGACTGCGCCGGAGCCGCGCTCTCCACACGAGGCATGCCCGACGGAGCAGGAGCCGGAGCCTCCATGCGAGGCAGACCCGACGGCTGAGCCGGAGCCGCGGCCTCCATGCGGGGCTGCGCGGAAGGCGCGGGAGCCGCAGCCTCCATGCGAGGCAGGCCGGCCGGAGCAGGAGCCGCGACACCGGGAGCCGGAGCCTGCGCGCGCGGAGCCGGGGCCGCCGTGGGCGTGCCGTAGGCGGGCGTCATCGGAGAGCCCGCGGGCGGCTGCGCGGCACGAGGAGCGGCGGGAGCCTGCTGCTGCTGCGGCGCCGCGCGAGGAACGGGAGGCTGCTGCGGCGCCGCGGCACGCGGAGCGGCGGGAGGCTGCTGCGGCGCCGCGGCACGCGGAGCGGCGGGAGGCTGCTGCGGAGCCGCGTGAGGAGCGGCGACACCCGGATGACCCGGCTGCGGCGCGGGCATGCGCGGAGCGGCGACACCCGGGTGACCGGGCTGCGCGGCGGCGGCGCGAGGAGCGGCGGGAGGCGGAAGCGGCGCGGCCAGCGGGGCCACGGACGGCGGTGCATGCGCGGCGTCCACGAAGGCCGGCTCCGAGGCGCGCTCCGCCGAGCGGCGGTCGATGCGGATGTCCCGGTCGAGCAGGCTCGGCACCGGGGTGTCACGAACGGTGGTGGCGCAGGAGGTGCAATCCCCCACGGGCGGAAGCGTGGCACCGCACTTCAGGCACTTGGACAACGGACTCCTCCCGGCATGAACGGCAGCCACATGAAAAGGCGTTCACGCGCGGGGGGCAAGAAAAGTGCGAGCCCCCGAGGCTCCTCGCCTGAGGAACCGTCAGGGGCTCGTCAACGTCTTCAGCCACACGTCCCCTTCGAGACGTTGTGTGTGTGGGGCTTCACGCCTAGGCATGGACGCGCCGTCGTCCAGCGACCCCGACCAGCATGAGGACGACGATGGCGCCAATCACCGACATGATGATGCCCGACGGGCGCAGGTCGAACAGACGGCCGTCACGCTGGAAGAGCGAGCCAATCAGGCCGCCCACGAGCGAGCCCACCATGCCGAGCAACGTCGTCGCCACCAGACCCATGCTCTGCCGCCCCGGAAGGATGGCGCGGGCGATGAGACCCGCGATGAGGCCGATGACGATGAATGCGATGATCCCCATGAGTGTCTCTCCTGTGTTGAGGGACCCATGAGGTCCCGGACGGCAGAAACGTAGGAATCACCATCCGACATTGGGAACCCGATGGCGCCGGGCGCTCGCCTGGCCGCCCGCTACCCGAGTTCTCCATCCAGGTGCATCATCACCGCGAGAGCCGCGAGAGCCGCCGTCTCCGTGCGAAGGATGCGTTTGCCCAGGGTGACGTTGCGCGCGCCCAGTTTCCCGAGTGCATCCACCTCGTCGCGCGCAAGCCCGCCCTCAGGTCCAATGACGAGCGCCACCGGCGTCCCGGGGCCCGCCGCGCGGAAGGCCTCGCTCAGCGGCACCGCGGACTCCTCCTCGTCCAGCACCAGCACCACCGTGCCCGGCTCCAGCGCGCGCGCGGCTTCCAATAGAGGACGTGGCGTCTCCACGCGCGGCACGTCGTCGCGGCGACACTGGCGCGAGGCCTCCTCGACAATCTTCATCCACCGCGAGGTGCGCTCCTCCGCGCGCTTCGGCTCCAGCTTCACCACGCTGCGCGCGGTGGCCACGGGGAGGAACGCGGCGGCGCCCAATTCCGTGCCCTTCTGCAGCACCAGCTCCAGCTTGTCTCCCTTGGGCAGTCCCTGAAGCACGCTCACCGCGCGGCGGGGAGGCGCCACGCGCGCGGTGCCGAGCGTCACCCGCACGGCTTCCGCGCCCACGCCTGCCACGCGAGCCTCGAAGGCGCGGCCCCTTCCGTCGAAGACCTCCAGCGCGTCGCCTTCCTCCAGGCGCAGCACGTGGAGGAGGTAGTGGCGGCGTTCTCCGGTCAGCTCCACCTCGGCGGGGGCGGGCTCCGGCAGCGGGACGAAGAGGCGGACCACGGCGGCTTCCTCCAGAAGGCGTGCGCGGGACGTCCCGCGCGGGGGCGCGACTTCAACAGGAAGCCGTCGTCATGCGCCAGTTCACTTCGTCTCACCCTCCTCTTCCTCCGCGGGCTTCTTCCCCACGGGCAGCGCCGCGTCGTCCCCTTCACATGGTGGTGAGGTGTTCTTCTCGAACCCTCAAGCTGGGAAGCGCCGGGGCCTGGTGCCAGGGTATGCCAGGCAGGGAGGCGGACGTCCCGCGCAGGGGAAGGAGCCGAGCAAAGCGGCGCTGGTCCTGGTATGGCGCCGTTCCATGTCCACGCTCACCATCGAGACCGTCCGCTCGGGACTGGTCGAGTCCGTCCACGCCGTGTCCGTCGCGGTGGTGGACACGGAGGGCATGCTCGTCGCGCAGGCGGGAGACCCACAGCGCGTCACGTGGTGGCGGTCCGCGGCCAAGCCCTTCCAGGCCATGCCGCTCGTGCTGGACGGCGCGGCGGACCACTACGGCTTCGGCCCGCGAGAGCTGGCGCTGGCATGTGGCTCGAACTCCAGCGAGCCGATGCACCGGGCGCTCGCCGCGTCCATGCTGCGCGCGTGCGGCTGCGAGGAGTCGCAGCTCGCCTGCGGTCCACACCCGCCGCTGTCCCAGGCCGTGGCCGATGAGGCGATGCGCGCGGGCGTCATCATCACCCCGCGCTGGAGCAACTGCTCGGGCAAGCACGCCGGCATGCTCGCGCTGGCGCGGCACCACGGCTGGGCCACGCAGGGCTACGAGCGCGCCGGCCATCCGGTGCAGGAGCGCTCCCTCGCGGAGGTGCTGCGCTGGACGGGCCAGTCGCGTGACGCGGTGAAGCTGGGCGTGGATGGGTGCACGGCGGTGTGCTTCGCGCTGTCCCTGCGCGCCATGGCCACCTCCTATGCGCGCTTCGGTGTCTCGACGGAGCCCGCGGCGCGGCGGCTGCGTGAGGCCATGGTGGCGCACCCGGAATTGGTGGCGGGCACGGGCCGTCCGTGCACGGACATCATGACGGCCGGGCAGGGCGCGGTGGTGGTGAAGGTGGGCGCGGACGGCATCTACAGCGCCGCGCTGCCGGCGCTGGGGCTGGGCGTGGCGCTGAAGGTGGAGGACGGAGACGGGCGCTGCTCGCCGCCCGCGCTGCTGGCGGTGCTGCGGCAGGTGGCCGAGCGGCGCGGAGTGTCGCTGCCTCTCTCCGGCCTGGGACATCACGAGGCTCCGGTGCTGCGCACCACCCGGGGCGAGCCCGTGGGCGGGCTGCGGGCCACCGGCGCGCTGCGCTTCCACTGATGGGGGCCTCGAAGGAGCACGTCATCATGCGCCGACGCGACAAGCGCCATGGAAGGGGCCGCGAGTCCACGGTGGCCCGTTTCTCCCAGAGCCGCGCCAACGAGGAGATGGTGTTCGCGGAGAACTCGCTGCGAGGCGAGCGCCGCGTGTCCCTCCTCCGCCTGAGCGTGCTGGGGCTGATGGCCATCAGCCAGGGCGTCATCTCGACGCTGTCCAACGAGCCCTACCGGCCGGTGATGGACGAGTGGCGCATGCTGGCCATCGCCGGGTACGGGCTGTTCTCCGTGGCCGCCATCCTCGTGTTGCGGGACCAGAAGCCGGCGCCGAATCGCGCGCGGTGGTTCCCGCTGCCCACGACGGTGCTGGACACCAGCTTCTTCTCGTACATGGCCTGGCACACGTGGACGCGCACGGGCCAGTTCGACGCGGGCATGCTCGCCGCGAGCCTGGGGCTGGTGCTGGCCTTCTCGGTGGCTCGCTACTCGTGGCTGCACGTGCTGCTGTCCACGACGCTGTCTTCGATGGCGTACGTGGTGATGGCGGGCGTGACGGGGCACGGCTCTCCGGCGCGCGTCAGCTTCGTCGTCTCCTGCTACGTGGCCCTGGGCGCGCTCATCGCCCGGACGAACGCGGACGTGAGCGGCATGTTCCTCAACCTGCGCCGCCGCGACGGCCTCTCGCGCTTCCTGCCGAGGCAGGTGGTGGAGCGGGTGATGCAGCTCGGGGACGTGTCGCTCGAGCCGGTGCAGCGCGAGGTCACCATCCTCTTCAGCGACATCCGCGACTTCACCGCGCTGAGCGAGACGCTGCAGCCGCGCCAGGTGCTGGAGTTGCTGGACGACTACTTCGGGCACATGTCGCAAATCGTCATGGCGCGCGACGGCATCGTGAACAAGTTCCTCGGGGACGGGATGCTGGCGTGCTGGGGCGTGCCGGACCACCGTGAGGACCACGCGGAGCTGGCCATGCGCGCGGCGCTCGACATGCGGGCGCGGCTGGAGGAGCTCAACGCCCACCGTGAGCAGCAGGGCCTGCCCCGGCTGCGCATCGGCATCGGCCTGCACACCGGCGTGGTGGCGGCGGGCATGCTCGGCGGCGCGGAGCAGCACGAGTACACCGTCATCGGCGACGCGGTGAACCTGGCCTCGCGCGTGGAGGGGCTCACCAAGGCGCACGGCGTGGACATCCTCGTCAGCGAGAGCACCTGGAAGCTGGGGGGCGGGCGCTTCGCCGGGGAGCGCCTTGCGGAGACGCACGTGAGGGGCCGGCGCGGGGCGGTGGTCGTCTACACGCTCGAAGGCCGGCTCCCCGCGATGGAAGAGGCGACGCCCGTCCTCCAGGTCGCCGCGGCGACGTAGCTTTCTCCCGAAACGTCACGGGCCGCATCCACGCTGTGTGGACGCGGCCCGTGTCTTCCACTGCTCAGCGAGTCACGCCGCCAGCCGCGCGGAAGGAGCACCCCCCGCGGTGGCCCGCGCGTGCAAGTCACGCTTCAGCCCCATGGCGAACAGGGCGAGCGTGAGCAGGTACACGGGCTCGATGAAGAAGAGCAGCGGCCCGCCGAGGGACAGGCCGTGGGTCTTCTTCTCGAAGACGACGTGCGCGCCCACGACGAGCGCGAAGCGCACCACCATGACCCCCACGGCCACGGCGGCGGCGGTGCCCGCCGGCAGGGTCGCCACGGATTGCGCGGCGGCGAGCGTGGGCACCAGCGGCAGCGCCATCAGCAGCCCCGCCGTCCACTCCAGCGAGACGGCGTAGAGCGCCACGGCCACCACCAGCGCGTGCGCCGCGGTGAATTCCATTCCACCCACCGGCACGCGCACGAAGCTCAGCGGCACCAGCAGGGCGAAGGTGAACATGTACGCCCCCACGAAGTGCGCGGCACGGCTCACGCCGTTCTCGTGCAGGGGCATCCAGGCGCGCAGTTTGTCGGCGAAGCTCATGGGCTCAGGCGCGTGCCGGCTGTGCGGCCGGAGGAACGGGCTTCAACTGGTAGTCGCCGAAGAGCACCGCGACGAAGAACAGCGGGCCCACCAGCGCGTGCACGAGGTTGGTGAGGAACGAGGGCGACTTCTTCTCCCAGACGGCGTGCCCGGCGAGCTGTACCAGCCAGGCGAAGACGGCGATGGCCACCACGCTCCACATCGGCAGCATGCGGCCCACGGGGAGGCACGCGACCATGAACGCCATCACGATGAGGCCCAGCTTCACGTCCGCCCGCAGGTACCAGATGGCGGTCGTCACCAGGGACACCATCCCCAGCGTCAGCACTCCGCCCGGCAGCGCCGGCACCGTCGCCAGCTTCACCCAGTCCAGCATCGCCACGATGTGGAGGATGATGAGAGGGATTGCAACCTTGTGCGTGAGGCGGTTGGTGGGGTGCTGGTGCGAGGAGTAGTACTCGTCGAACAGGGCCACCACGTGGGGCTTGAGCATGTGTCCTCCGGGGGAAAAGGACTGCAAGACGTGTACGGTAGGTGATGTCGCGCCAGCTTTCCTGGCAGCGCGCGCCAATCTCCTGGCAGCGGACGCCAGTCTTCAGCGCTCCTCGCGCCAGACGCGGGGCGTCATCCCCGTCCACCGCTTGAAGGCGCGGTCGAAGGTGCTCAGCTCCGCGTAGCCGAGGAGGAAGGCCACCTGGCTGACGCCCAGGTGAGGGTCCTTCAGGTACTGGAAGGACAGCTCACGGCGCACCGCGTCGACCTCGTCTTGAAAGGACGTGCCGTGCTCGGTGAGGCGGCGCTGGAGGGTGCGGAGGCTGACGTGGAGCTGCTTCGCCACGTCGCCCACCTGGGGCGCCCCCTCGCGCAGGGAGGCGCGGATGGCCTCGCGCACGCGCTGGACGAAGTCGGGCACCTGCGGGCCGGGCGGAGGAGCGGCGGCAGGAGGCGTCCCGGCGGCGCGCTCCAGCACGGAGAGGAGGACGGGGTCGGCGCCCACGACGGGCGTGTCCAGCGTGGCCGCGTCCAGGGTGAGGGAGTTGAGGCCGCCGCCGAAGACGGGCGTGACGCCGAAGTGCTCCACGAGGGGGCGGATGTCGGCGGGGGCGGGGTGGGCGAAGGCGACGGCGCGCGGCCTCAAGTGGTGCTCGGTGAGCTGGCGGCCCACGTGGACGAAGAGGGCGAGGCCGTACTCGCTGGCGTGGCGGCCGTAGGCCAGGGGCTCGCCGGGGATGCCGTAGGCGAAGGTGCCGCCGCCGTCGGCCTCGTCGCGGAAGGACGCGCTCCACGCGGGCTCCAGCAATGCCATGTACCGGGCCAGCGAGCGGAAGGTGTCGCGTACGGTGGCCGAGGCCCGGGCGATGTATTCCACGAGGCCGTAGGTGCCGCGCGGCACCCGCTGCGCCACGTGCAGGCCGAGGAACGCGTCGCCGGAGAGGGCCTCCGCGGCGTCGAGGAAGGCGTGCAGCGTGGCGAGCGGGAGGCTGACCTCGGGCAGGGACGCGGCGTTGGCGGGGAGGCCGAAGCGCTCCACCAATGGCGCGGGGGCATGCCCCGTCGCGCGCAGGTACGCGAGCAGCGGGCCCACGAGCTGGGACCGGACGTCCGTCGGAGGCCTGGATGGGGGCTGCGTCTCCACGCGGCCGGAACGCTACCCCGTCCCGGGCACGGGCCCAACGGGGCCCGGCTCCAACTGCGCCTCCGGGTTGGACCACACGAAGGGAATGCCGGGCTGGCGGTAGAGCGTGGCGGGAATCTCGGGGGCGAGCCGCGCGTGGAGCTCGGGGAGCTGGGACCAGTGCAGGCCATGCCGTGCGTGGTGGGCGGTGTGGTAGCCCAGGTTGCCCGTCACCAGGTTGTAGCCGCGATGCACGATGTTGTACGAGGCGCCGGTGTGCTCCGTCGCGTCGAGCCCGACGTGGTGGAAGTACGTGGCCCAGACCGTCACGTAGAGCGACACGCCCATGGGGAGCAGGAACACCCAGAGCGCGTTGTACGCGTCATGCCAGAAGAGCAGGCCGAGCAGCGCCACCTGCAGCGCGCCCATCCCCAGGAAGACGGGGAGGACGCGCGGGTTCGCCAGGCCCACGCGGAACGCGCGCGGGTAGGCCACGAGCGTGTTGATGACGGAGAACTCCACCTCGCCCATCGGCGTCCCGTCGCGGCGCTTCCAGCGGGCCTCGTCCTTCTCCTGGTCGAGGTAGTTGCGATGGTGGCCGAGCACGTGGTGCAGGAACCACGCGTGTGACGTCACCCCCGTCTGGAAGCCGAACACCACATCCAGGAGGCGGTTGGGGAGGGCGTGGCGGAACACGGGCACGTGCTGGTGGTGGTGGTTCCACGCGCAAATCCATCCCTTGGGAATCACCCACAGCGCGAGCCACAGGATGGGGAGCCACCAGCTTCGTGCCGTGAAGTACACCGTCAGGTCCAGCGCGAAGAGGATGAGGAACAGCAGTACGGGGATGCGGTCTCGGGGATTCCGGAACAGGGTCATGCACTTTCCACAGCGGGAGATGAACGGGCTCTGATGAGGGATTGAACGTTTCCCGACTGGCGGGATTGCAGCTTCGCGGTGACACCCTTGGGGAGGACGACGCCGAAGAAGAAGCCCTCCTCGAAGGGCTCCGTCGAGTCGACCTGGACCTGCACCTGGGACGCGAGGGTCGTCAGCGCCGTCCGCAGGTACACCATGGCGAAGGCACCAGCCACGCAGGCCCGGGGCCCCCGGCCGAACGGGAAGAAGTGGCCGCTGCCGAGCGGATTCCTCTCCGCGCCGCCGTCGAGCCAGCGCGCCGGGTCGAAGACCTCGGGATTCGCCCAGTGGGACGGGTCCCGGTGCAGGTGCTGGTTCGAAATCATGAGCGTCGTGCCCGCGGGCCACGTCACCCCCGCGAGCCGCGTCTCGGCGGACGGCGTGCGCAGGAAGATGCGGACCGCGGGCAGGATTCGCAGGGCCTCGTAGGCGACGGCCTCGGCCCAGGGCGCTTCGCGCAGGCGCTCGTAGGACAGGGGCGCGCCCGCCAGCGAGGCGGCCTCGGCGGCCAGCCGCGCCTCGGCCTCGGGGAACTTCTGGAGCTGGTGGAAGGCGCCGACCAGGGTGGTGCTCGAGGAGAAGACGCCGCCGAAGAAGAAGCCTCCGAGCAGGTGCGCATGCACCGTGTCGTCGAGCTCCGGCATCTCGCGCAGCGTCCACGACATCAGGTCCACGCGGTGGGCATCCGGCGCCGCGCGCGCCGCGCGAATCTTCTCGGCGAACAGGCCGTAGAAGCGCTCCTTCGCCGCCGCGAAGCCCTTGGGCGGGGAGACGAACCTCAAGGGCAGCTTCGCCTGGATGCGCGCGTCGGCGGCGGCGGCCAGCAGCATGAAGTCTTCGTAGACGGACGCCGGGAGCTTCTCGCCCACGGTGGCCACGCAGAAGGCGTCGAACGTCAGCTTGCGCAGCGCGGGCGCGAGGTCGATGGACGGCTCACGCAGCAGCGCCTCCACCGACTCGGCCACCGCCGCTTGAAGGGGGCCCACCTGTGCGGCCTCCCAGGCCGGCGTCCACGGCTGCGCCAGCGGGTCCATGGCGTGCTTGCGCGACCAGTCCTCGGCCTGCTTCGCGATGAAGGGCGTGTCGTCCGTGGTGGAGTGGCGGATCTGCTCGCCGATGTTGCCCTTCTCGAACTCCAGGCGGCGCGTCTCCAGCACCTCCTCGATGAGCGCGGCGTCGTTGAGGACCAGCGCCGGGCTGGGGCCCATCCAGATGAGGGTGAGTCCCCCGTACGTGCGCCCGTAGCGCGCGCAGACGTCCCAGGGCGGAGCGGCGAGGAAGTCTCCGAGGTTGCCCAGCAGGCCGGGCGCCGGCCCGGGCAGGCTCGCGTAGGCTTTGCGCCGGGCGCCGAAGAACAGGTTGAACAGGCCGCGTGAGATGGGGTTCGGCAAGGGCGTGGACTCCAGGGCGTCTCAGACGGTGATGCCGCAGGGGACGCGGTCCGGCCGCAGGACGGTGTAGGGCACTTCGGCCCGCGCGTTGCGAGCGTTCACCGCCTCCTGCTGGGCGCGCAGCCGCGAGAGGAACCGGTCGCGGATGGCCGCGAGCTCCGGCTCCTGGAAGTAGTCCTCGCGCCAGCCGCCCTCGTGGAGGAGGTACTCCTCGTCATCGCCGAAGCTGGAGAGCGCCCGGCCGATGGCCACCTGCCAGAGCATCTGGGACTTGCTGGGAATCATCGCCGCCATGTCCTCCGGGCCGATGACGCCCTTCTGCCTCGGCGGCTCGCGGCGCATGCAGAGCGGTGCGTTGGGCACGAAGGCGTAGTGCTCGTACTGCAGATAGTTCACCGCGGCGTGCTGGACGCTGACCGTGAAGAGGACCGTGGTCAGCATGTCCACCAGGTCATCGACGCGCTTCAGCTCGCGGCAGGGCAGCTTGTCGACGGGCAGCCCCCGCTCGGTGAGGTCCGCCCACCAGCGCTGCATCTCGGTGTCGGCCGCGAGGTCGGCGTCGGACCGGTAGAAGTGCCGCAGCACGCCGCCGACGTACTCCTCGAGGGCATCCCACAGCGGCAGGGCGTCGTCCCGGTAGGGGTAGTAGGGGAGGACGGCGGCGTCGAGGACACCGCGCCGCTCGAAGTCCAGACGCGGCTTGTTGTCGGACAGCTTCCAGCGCTGGTAGCCCTTCTTGCCGAGCTGCAGGTGTCCCTTGTCGGGACCGCCGGTGGCGATGAAGTCGTCGAAGACGCCGCCCTCGGCGAGCAGGCCCTTGCGCGCGCCCTCGTTGATGGCGAGCGTGTAGCGGAAGTGGCGGCGGAGCAGCTTGTAGACGGGGTGCGGGTCCGGGAGGTTGCGCATCGTCGCCATGACGAACGGCTCCGCCACGAAGTGGGTCCGCAGCGCGTGCGACACCATCTGGTGCGCGTTGCCCTCGCTGCAGCGGACGTAGACCTTCGCCGCCAGCCAGTCGTGCTCGCCATCGTTGGGCGTGAAGACCGGGTCTCTCTCCGCGTCCCGCCCGAGCTGGATGGCGAGCGGCCGGAGCTGACGTGCGTCGTCCACGTAGAGCAGGCACCGGGACGCCGGCGCCCAGCGGTGCTCCTCGACGCCGTCCTCGCCGGTCTTCCGATACATGCGGATGTCGTCGAGGATTTCGAAGTCGAGCAGGAAGATGCGCTTCGCCTCGAGGGCGTGGGCCAGCGTCTGGCCCGATGACAGCAGGCCGTGGACGTCCGCGTCCGTCAGCGGCATGCCCTCGGGCAGCCGGGAGATGCCCTGGATGTGGAGGGGGTTGATGCCCTGGACGGCCTGCCGCGCGAACTCCAGGTCGTCCTTCCAGCGCTGGGCGAGCTTGGGCATCTCGATGCCCTTGAAGAAGTCGAAGATGTCGACGAGCCCGTTCCAGGCTTTGGACATCATGGGCAGGTGCAGCTTGATGGCCGCCAGCGTCTTGGCGACGACCACCTCATAGCTGCCCTCGGTGAGCCCCCGGTACAGCTCGTCCTTCGGCAGGGGCCGCTGCTCGCTGATGTCGAGCGCGCCGGGAAGCCCCTCGGTCGCCTCGGCCGGACGCCAGACGTACATCGCCTGGCGGGCCTGGAGCTGCGCGCGGCGGGCAAAGGCCTCGCGCTCGCTCGTCACCTGCTGTGGCAGTCGCGCCGAGCCCTCCAGCACCTCCACCGTCGTGCCGCCCAGGACCCACCGGTAGAAGGGGAAGAACCAGCTCCTGTTGCCCGCCGCCACGCGGACGGTGTCGAGGAGCCAGTCGTCTGTCGCGGCGGCTCCGGCGCCGGTGTTGCTGAACCGCAGCGCCACCGGCTCGCCCACGTCCTCCGTCGAGACGGTGTAGACGTCCTCGGCGCCGGCCTCGAAGTCGTTGTGGAAGCGCTTGTCCAGGACGTGCGGCGCGCTCTCTCCCCGCGTGCCGACCAGGACGACGGAAATGGTGGAGTCCGTCCCCGCGCCGAGCCGCGTGCCCGTGCGGATGATGAGCTTGTACTCAGTAGCCATACGTACCTCTGAATAGCGGGCCCGCACGGTAAGGCGCGCAAAGTGGGTGGCGCAAGCGTGCTAGCCTTCAGCGGGACGATGCTCAGCGCGCTGCGAAGCCTGATGGAGTCCCTGGGGTTCAAGGGGCAGGGAAAGGGCAATGAGCTCCTCGAGCCCGAGGAGCTGGCGCGGTGGTACTCGGGGCTGGCGCTCGAGGAGCGGCTTGCTCTCAGCCGCGAGCTTGCACCCCACGTACGGGGTTCCCGCACCCGGAAGGCACCCGAGAGCCTTCCCGCCGTCGCGGTGGGACGCATCGTCTTCCAGCAGGACGGCCCCGAGGGAGCGGTGCCCCTGCACCACCTCAAGGTGGAGCTCTGGGACCGGGACTTCGGCGCGCCCGACGACTTCCTCGGCGAGGGCTTCACGGACGCCGACGGTCGTTTCTCCATCCGCTATGACCCCGCGGACGCGGGCGCGGGAGACCTGCCGGACCTGGAGGTCCGCTTCTTCGAGCCGCAGCACACCTTCCGCGAGGATGGCCGGGTGGTGGAGACCTGGCGGCGCATCGGCTCGGAGAAGGGGCCCGACAACCATGGTGGTCTCCATCACGACTTCGGCACCATGCGGCTGCCGTATTGGGAGTACGACCCGACGACGCCGCTGGCTCGGCTGCTGGTGACGGAGGAGGGGACGCCGCCGACCGCCTATGCCCCCGGACGCTCGCTCGCGATGCTGAAGGCCGTCGCGCCCATCGAGCTCATCAAGCGCCAGCACCTGCTGCAGGTCCGCCTGGGCCACGCGCCCGACGTGCATCGCATCCAGGCCGACTACCCAGAGCCACTGACGGTCCGCATGGAGCGCGAGGCCCCGGGCTCCAGCCGGAGCGATGCCTTCTTCGGCGAGCGGCTCCTCAACGGCATGTTCTCCACCGTCCTCGACCGGGACCCCGAGGTCCCCGGAGATGCCCAGGCCTTCCGGCTCTACTACCCGTGGAACGCGTACGAGCAGGACGGTGTCCACTGCCTTCCCGACGTGGACGTGCGGCTGCGGCTGGTGGAGGGACGGCTGCTGCCGGTGCGCATCATCCTGGGGATGCGCGAGCCAGGAGCGACGGCGCCCGGCTCACCCGTGACGCGCCGGAGCTTCACGCCCGCGGATGGCGCGGAGTGGGAAGCCGCCAAGCGCATGGCCCGGGTGAGCGCGACGCTGGACACGGAGCTGGGCAACCACCTCGGGCAGTGCCACCTCAACGTCGAGCAGTACGCCATCTCCGCCCAGCGGAACCTGCGGCGCAGTCCTTTGCGCTGGCTGCTCATGCCGCACCTGCGGGAGGTGGTGCTCATCAACCACGCGGCCAGCGGGTTCCTCATCGGGCCGACAGGCTTCATCACCCGCACCAGCGCGCTGACCGAGCGGGCCATCGAGACACGCCTGCAGCACCTGCTGGGCAGCTACGACTGGCGCGGCTTCGCGCCCGCGCCGCCCGTGTGCGAGGGGCACCGGTATGCCCGGGCGGCGGGGCTGTTCTGGAAGCTCCTCGGCGAGCACGTGGATGCCTTCTTCGCGGAGCACGGGGCCGAGGTGGAGGCGCAGTGGCTCGAGGTGCGTCGCTTCTCGGACGACCTCGTCGCCCACGCCGCGCCGGCCTTCGTGTGCCGCTACCTCCGGGCGAAGGTGCCGGGGAAGGACGCTCCCTGGTTCGTGCGCACGGAGCGCATGGACCTGGACGCGAAGGTGACGGAGCCGGTGCCGAAGGCCGTCAGCGCGGTGACGAGGACGGACACGCCCGCGCCCGGAGAGCTGGACGCGCTCAAGCAGCTCTGCCGCTACGTCATCTACTTCGCGACCTTCCGGCATGCGTGGGCCAACAACCTCCAGTGGGAGGACGCGGGCGAGGTGCTGTACACGTGTCTGGGATTGCGCTGGGGGAAGGGCGGGGCGCTGTCCACGGAGGCGGACCTGGACGTCGCCCCGCCGCCCGATGCGGCCACGGAGATGCTGTGGATTTCGTGGATGCTGTCCAAGACGAACTACGGCTTCATCCTGTCCAACGAGGAGGCGGACGTGCACCCGCGGTTCGTGGAGTTGCTCCGCGCCCACGCGGCGCGGTTCGCGGAGCTGGGAATGGATGTCCGCACCGTCAGCTCCCGCATCAACATCTAGCGCTCACGTCGTGAGACACTCGAGCCCATGGACAACCTGGCCCACTCGCTGGTTGGTGCGTGGATGGCGGAGGCGGGGCTGAAGCGGACCACGCCGCTGGCCACCGCGACGCTCGTCATTGGCGCCAACCTTCCTGACGTGGATGCCTTCGTCTCCTTCGCGGGCCCGGATGCGTCGCTCTACTGGAGACGGGGCTGGACGCACGGCGTGCTCGCGCTGGCCCTGTGGCCCTTCGTGCTCACGGGCTTGATGCTGCTCTGGGACAGGTACGTCCGCGGACGGCGGCGTCCGGATCTGCCACCCGCGCGCTTTGGGCCGCTGCTCGTGTGCTCGGTGCTGTCGGTGCTCAGCCATCCCGCGCTGGACTGGCTCAACACGTACGGCGTACGGCTGCTGATGCCCTTTGATGGGACGTGGTTCTACGGGGACGCGCTCTTCATCATCGACCCGTGGGTGTGGCTGCTCGCGGGGGCGTCGGTGGTGATGGCGGATGCGCGCACGCGCCGCTCCATCGCGGGCTGGGTGGTGCTGGGCGCGGCCACCACGGCGCTCGTCACCGTGCCGGACTTCGTGCCCTGGCCCGCGAAGGTCCTGTGGAGCGTGGGCATCTTCGCCATCCTCTGGCTGCGCCTGGGTGGTGCGAAGGTGGTCACCGCGCAGCGTGTGGCGACGGTGTGTGGCGTGGGGCTCGTGCTGTACCTGGGCGCAATCTTCGTGGGCTCACAGGTGGCGGCGCCGGGAGCACTGGCGTGGCTGCGCGCGCAGGACCTTCCTGTGGAGCGCACCATCGCAGGCCCCATTCCGGCCAATCCGTTCGTGCGGGACATCATCGCGCTGGCGCCGGACCGCTATCACTTCGTCAGTGCCAACTTCCTGGAGCCGGAGGAGAACCGCTTCCGCTTCAGCGATGCGAGCCAACCACGCGAGCCGAACCCCCGCCCCGTCATCCAGGCCGCTCTGGCCGCGCCAGGGATTCGCGGGCTCGCCAACTGGCTGCGCCTTCCCACGTATGAAGTCGAGGAGACTCCGGTCGGCTGGCGCGTCACCATCCGCGACGTGCGCTACTCGCGGATGCAGGGCACCGGACTGGGCACCGCCGTGGTGGAACTGGACCGCGAATTGCGGCCCGTGCGTACGCAGCCATAGACGTGGGGCACCAGCCTCCGAAATCGGTGCGCCGCGCTCTATGCTGCCGTGAGATGAAGCTCGACAAGCTCGATAGGGGCATCCTCGCGCTGCTCCAGGAGAACGGCCGGCTGACGTCGGAGGCCATCGCCCGGAAGGTGGCTCTCTCGCCCACGGCGGTGCAGCGGCGCATCAAGCGCCTGCGTGACCAGGGGGCCATCACGGCGGAGGTGGCCGTCGTGTCGCCCACCGCTGTCGGGCGCGGCCTCACCGCCATCGTGAGCGTCGCTCTCGTGAAGGGCGGCAGTGAGGCGCTGCTCGGAGCCTTCAAGCGCCGCATGTCGAAACGGCCTGAGGTTCAGCAGTGCTACTACGTCGCGGGCGAGGCGGACTTTGTCGTCATCGTCACCGCCATCGACATCGCGGATTACGAGCGCCTCTCCCGAGAGCTCTTCTTCGACGACCCCAACATCAAGAAGTTCCAGACGACCTTCGTCCTCGAGCCCGTGAAGGTCGGGCTGCGCGTGCCCCTCGGCTGAAGCTCCGAGGCGTCGCGCGGGTCTCCTGCGCCGACCGCGTCCCGCGCGCCGCGAGGCTGCGTGTCGCGCGTGTCTTCGCCGCCCTCCTGCGTGCCTTCGGCCGTACTCCTGCCGTGGCTCACGACAGCCATCGGGAGGAGTCATGGCGGACAGCGACTACGACATCATCGAGGAGCGATTCCGGCGCTGCATCCGGCGCAGCGCGCGCGTGGAGAAGTTGTACGACGGGTGCCGCTGGGCGGAAGGGCCCGCGTACTTCCCCGCGCACCGGACGCTCGTCTGGAGCGACATTCCCAACGACAGGATGCTGCGCTTCGACGAGGCGAGCGGCTCCATTGCTCCGTTTCGCCAGCCCGCTGGCTACTCGAATGGCAACACCGTGGACCCGCAGGGGCGCCTCGTCACCTGCGAGCAGGGCGGGAGGCGCCTAACGCGCACCGAACACGACGGCCGTATCACCGTCCTCGCCGACAGCGTGGAGGGCCGGCGCTTCAACAGCCCGAACGACGTCGTGGTGAAGTCAGATGGCTCTGTGTGGTTCAGCGACCCGACCTACGGCATCGACTCGCAATATGAGGGTGTGAAGGCGGAGTCCGAGGTGGGCGCCTGCCACGTCTATCGCATCGACCCACGCTCGGGCGTCGTGAGTGTCGTCTGCGACGACTTCGTGCGCCCCAACGGCATTGCCTTCTCTCCCGACGAGCGGCGCCTGTACGTGAGCGACACGGGCGCCACCCACGTGAAGGACGGGCCCCGTCATATGCGGGTGTTCGATGTGCGGGACGACGGCACGGTGTCCGGAGGCCGTGTATTCGCCACCTGTCCGACGGGAATGTTCGACGGGTTCCGCCTTGATGAAGAGGGACGCCTGTGGACGAGTAGCGCGGACGGCGTCCTCTGCTACGAGCCGGACGGGACGCTGCTCGGCCGCGTGAAGGTACCGGAGTCGGTGGCCAACGTCTGCTTCGGCGGTCCCAAGCGGAACCGCCTCTACATCTGCGCCACCACGTCCCTGTACGCCGTCCTGCTGCCCGTCAGCGGTGCTCCGCTCAGGGGGTGAGGGCACCGGACAGCGGCGTGCATGCTCATGCGAGAGATGTCGCCTGCGCGTGCGCGCGCTCTTCAACGCAATCGCGCCGGACGAGGAGGGCGGCCACGGAAGACCTGTGTGATATCCATCGCGATATGTCCAGGCTGACGTGCACGGTGCTGATGGCGTTGGTGATGGGCATTGCTGGCTCTGGCTCGGCCACGGTGAGTAGCAGCGGGAAGCCCGCATCCGCGAAATGGGTAGGCCCGACCATGCCAGGCCCTGGGGGCGGCACCGTCAGGACGGTCATCTACTACGGGCCCTGGCAGTGCAACGCCAGATACCTGAGCCAACGCCAGCGACGCTGCGCTTCCGAAGGGCACGCGCTGCTGGGTTGCATCTGGCTCGCTGACCTCAAGGGTGACTGGCAGGGGCGCTTCGTGTTCCTGTCCGCGGAGGCAGGCGGGTACCTTGCGCTCAAGCACTGCTGTTGTGACTACTCCACCGTCAGCGATCTCCAGTCCCGGCGCCGCACATGGAACAACGCCCGAGAGGGCTTCCGGAATCAGTGGGGCCGCGAGTTCGGAGCGTGGCCGCAGACTGACGGCAACAACTGGCCCGGTCACCACATCTTCGACCTGCTGCATGGAGGAGACCCGACGGCGCCGCGCAACGTGTTGCCGGTGCCTCCCGAAGTGCACGAGGTCATCAATCTCGCCTACCCTGCGTGCTACACGCGTGGGGGCCAGTGGAGCGTGGTGGGACCGGACAGGCCCTACGTCGAGTCGCCATGACGATGGAACAGATGCTGGCCGAAATCTCCCGCGCTCACTTCCCGCACCCACGTGCCACCCCTGAGCAGATTGCCGCGTTCGAGGCGCAGGCGGGCTGGAAGCTCGACGCGCAGTTGCGCGACTTCTACCTTCATTGCAACGGCGCGGAGCTCTTCCGGCGGTTGCCGGAGGCGAACTACAGCATCCTCTCCCTCGAGAACATCCAGCGGAAGACGGAGCGCGTCCGCTTCCGGGACAAGGGTGCTCCGCCTACCGCCTCGTGGTTCCCGCTCGTGGACTGCCAGGACTCCGACTTCGTTCTCGTGGATGCGAGCCAGCCAGGGAGGTCCTACCCGCTCCTCGACGCCTACCACGAGACGTACCCGCGCGAGGTGCGGCGGATTGCGGCGTCCTTCAGTGAGTTTCTGGAGCGGGCGCTCAACAGCGGAGACCAGTTCTACTGGTTGAACGAGTAGAGCGCTCTCCGACAGGTGAGTGGGGCACCGTCCACGAAGAACGGTGCCCCGCATCCTCACCGCTTCAAGTCGATGCGAACCCACTCGCCCTGCTGGGCACCTTCCAGCACGGTGAAGCCGAGATTCCGGTAGGCCGCCTCCACGTCCGCGCGCTGGTGCGCCAGCACGCCCGCGAGCACCGCGCGGTCCTTCACCTTCGGCGCAATCAGCGGCGCCAGCTCAATCAGCGTGTTCGCCAGGATGTTCGCGAGCACCAGGTCGAAGGTGCCCTCCACCTGCGTCAGTTCCTTCCCCGACACGTCGATGTCCGGCGTCCCGTTGTCCGCGGTGTTCTCCTTCGCCAGCTCCACCGACGTCGGGTCGTTGTCAGTGCCCACCACCCGTCCCGCGCCGAGCTTCTTCGCGGCGATGGCCAGCACGCCCGTGCCCGTGCCCACGTCCAGCACGCTCGCGCCGGGGTGGTCCTTCATGTACGCGTCCACCGCCGCGAGGCACAGCGCCGTCGTCGGGTGGTCTCCCGTGCCAAACGCCATCTTCGGCTCAATCACCAGCCGCACCGCGTCCGCGGGTGCGTTCGCCACATCCCACGGCGGACCCACCCACAGCCGGCCCACATGCACGGACTTGATGAGCGACTTCCACTCGTTGCTCCAGTCCTGCTGCGGCTGTTCATCCAGCGACGCGCGCACATCAGGGAACGACTCCTTCACCTCGGCCTGCGCGGCCTCGGCCGTCTCGCGGTCGTCGAAATAGCCGATGACGATGGCCTCGCCCTGCTTCGGACCGCGCACGCCCGGCATGGGCGGAGTCTCGCGGTCCCTCACCTCGAGGCCCAGCGCCCCCGACTCATGGAGGAGATCCTGTACGGCCTCCGACGCTTCCTCGGGCAACTCCACTGTGAGTGACAAATAGGTCTGGGACATGCGGGCCGTTTAATCCCCCTGTGCCTAGCGTGGAAGCGCCGTGAGAACCCTCCATGTCTTGTGGCCCCTGGCCTGTTTATTCGCCTGCTCTGGACCCCCAGCTCCGGACGCGGCCGTCTGTCAGGATGTCGTAACCCGGCTGTGCCAGACAGCCGCCTGCCCTGGAGTCGGGGAGCAGCTCGCCCCGGGGCTCGACTGCGAATTCACCCTGCTGGAGCGCACCGGCTGCCGGGAGGAGGACTTCGTCTTCTCCGAGCCCACGCGCGACCGCGTCCTCGACTGTCGCGAGCTGCTGCTGACGGAGGACACCACCACGCAGACGCCTCCGTCCTGCGGCGACACCCTGAGCTTCCTCAACCAGTGCCAGGACGTGGCGGGCTTCTTCCGGGAACAAGGAGGTGAGCCATGAAGCGGCTCGGCGTGGCGGCGCTCGTCCTCGCGGTGGGATGCGCGCCCCTGGACGTGGAGCGGCGCAGCGAGCGCGGCCCCCTGGTGCGCACGTACACGCAGCAGAAGGTGCTCGGCGAGCGACTGCCCTACGCGAAGGTGGAGGCACAGTGGCCCAGGCTCACCCTGCACTTCACGCAGGCGGACGTCTGCCGCACGGAGTACCACGAGGAGTACGCGGAGGACGTCATCACCACCCGCTCCTCGCGCGGCGCCGCGGCGGCGGTGAGCACCGGCGGCGTCCTCACCGCCGTGGGTGGAGGCCTGCTGCTGGGGCGCTCGCTCTTCTCGGACCAGCCGCACGACCTCTCCATCGACCGCGAGGGCCACTACGGCGCGTCCAACCGCGAGCTGGCCACGGGGTGGGGCACAGGGCTCCTCATCCTCGGCGTGCCCGCGCTGGTGTCGGGGCTCGTCATGCTCTCCCGCAGCAGCGAGACGCACGCGGCGCGCAAGGCGGATGAAGTGGTGGCCATGCGCGAGCTGCCCTGTCAGCACCAGCCCATGGACGGCATGGTGGAGCTGGCCGGCGGCAGTGGAGCGCCGCCTCCGCCCCGCCTCACGTCCAAGGGGACACTCGTGCTCACCGCGGACGAGATGCGCGAGGAGTTCTTCACCGGGCTCCTGCTGGACGGCGCGCCCGTCACCCTCCAGGAGGACGGTGAAGACACGCTGGAGACATTCCGCACCTGCGCGCTGTTGCTGGCGCAGCCGGTGGAGCCCGAGGCGCTGGCCCGCGAGGCGAAGGAGCACCCGCACCGGCTGCGCATGAAGCGCGGCCTCGTGCAGATGTGCGACGCACTTCCTGGCGCTCCGACGGGCGCGCTGCTGGAGGCGCTCGACGTGGCGCTCGGAGGTGAATAGGCGCCTTTCTTCGGGACGACATCCGCGCCGACGCGCGGCGGACACCTGCTCTGCCCGAATCGCGGAGCACCGTTCGCTAAGTCACGCATCTGCCCTCTGGTACGGGGTCGAACCCGAAATCCATGTCCACCGTTTATTCCGGGCGTGATGGCTGGGCGGCGGCGAGCGGATGCGCACGCAGTCAGGTGCGTAGGTCCGCACATGGTCTCACAGCTCGGGGGGCTGGGGCGGGGCGTCGGCGCGACGTGCTCGAAGCAGGTTCCTGTCTCCCGCAGCGGGTCCACGGCGGAGCTGCCGTTGCGGAGTGCCGATGCGAAGTCGCCCTGGGGGTTTCACGCTCATCGAGGTGGCGGTCGTCCTTGCCATCCTCTCCGTCCTCCTCACCCTGTCCGTCATGGCGTTGCGCGTGCTGCCCGCGCGGGCGCGGATGTCCGGAGGCGTGCTGGAATTGAACGCCGCGCTGTCCGCGGCGCGTGCGCACAGCCTGGGCCGTGGCGTCCGCACGGCGGTGCTCATCGACACCGCGGAAGGTGCCCCGGAGCCCGAGGCGCGCATCCGCTTCTGGACGCTGGTGGACCCGTGGTTCCTCCTCGACGAGTCCATGGCAGAGCACTCGCAATGGCGCACGCCGGAGGAATTGCTGCCGCCGCTGCCCGCGCCCGCGGGCTCGATGTTCCGCGTGCTGGACTCGGGCCACTTCGGTGACTCCGTGCAGCTGGCGACCAAGGGGTACCGCTCGCTGGTGAGTCCTCCCATCCAGCCGAGCTGCGGCGAAGCGGGGGCTCCCTCGGTGGAGCTGTCCTCGGGCGCCGCGGATGGCTCGTGGGCCTTCCCTCCGCCGTTCTGCCAGGTGCCCGACGACAAGCCCTGCACCTTCTGCTCGCAGTCCGGAGGCACGGTGCGTGGCGCCATCCTCTTCGAGCCGGATGGACGCGTGTCGCTCCTCGACGCGCAAGGGCGCGAGGACTCGCGCGGCGCGGGCTCCATCGTCTTCGGCGGGCGCGAGGAGAACGCCGACGTGCGCGCCCTCGTGTTGCTGGGCACCGGCCTCTTCCGCTCCTTCGACGGACACCCGTGACTGCCATGACTCGCAAGCCTTCACGCCGCAACGCCGGCTTCTCCCTTATCGAGGCGATGTTCGCCGCCGTCGTCTTCACGCTGGGCATGACGGGACTGCTCGGCGCCATCATCCAGGCGCGCACCTCCACCGCCGCCGCGCGCCGCCACGTGCACGCGGTGGCGGTGGCCACGGACCTGGTGGCGCAGGCGCAGCTCTGGGCGTACGACGACCCGCGGCTGATTCCCTCGGGCTCGCCGTGCGCGGACGACCCCACCGACGCGGCGGGCCTGCTGCTGGACGCGGCCGCGCCCGGACATGACGCGTACGTCGCGTGCCTCCATGGCGAGGCGCAGCTCCGCTCGCAGCCCTGGCACGGGCTGCCCGAGGCGGACTTCCCCATCGGCTCGGGGCAGTGGGACCGCTACCGGCGCTACTTCGTCGTCACCGAGGTGGATGCGGACGGCCTCCCGGTGCCCGCGGCGCAGGCGCACTCGGGGGCGCGCAAGGTGGTGTGGGTGCTGGTGACGTGGAACGACGGCCGCATCGTCAGGCGTGTCACCAGCCAGGTCATCAAGTTCAACCCGGTGTCGCTGACGGGAATCAACGGGGGGCGGTGATGCGCGCGAGTCGGGGCTTCACATTGATTGAGATGTTGATGGGCACCACGGTGGCCATGCTCACCGTGCTCGCGGTGGCCGGGGCCTTCATCGCCTTCACCCGGAGCATCTACACGCAGGAGGGCATCCGCGGCGGCCAGGCCGGCATGCGGCAGGCGCTGCATGATTTGACGCGGCAGGTCCGCATGGCGGGCTACGGGCTGGAGCCGGCGTATGCCTTCGGACTGCCGGATGGCTGGTCGGGCTCGGGGCCCAATGCGTCGGACCGGCTGGTGGTGCGCTCGCGGGACCTGATGTTCAGCGCCGCCGTCGCGCAGCCGCTGGGCGCGTCCGCCGGAAGCATCCACGTGGCGTCGCTGCCGGTGTCGCTGCGCCGGGGACAGATTCTCCAGGTGGTCTGCCCCGGGGCGATGCGCTGGGGCTATGGCCGGCTGTCACAGGACGTGCCCGCTTCCAATGGCGCCACCGAGCTGCCGCTGGAGCCCGCGACGGGCGTGTTCCCGGACCTCGGCAATGTGTTCGACGAGCCGTGCTTCGACGGAGCGGTGGGGCTGCCCGCGCGCGTCTTCAAGGTGGACGTGCACGACTACTCCGTGCAGTTGGTGGACGACGACGGCCAACCGGGCACACCGCCCCGGCCGTACCTCTTCCGCGCGCACGGACTGGGCGCGAGGCCGGACGCGGTGGGCGAGCCCGTGGCCGAGGGAATCGAGGCCCTGCGCATCACCTTCCTGCGGGAGAACGGGGACGCCTTCGTGCCCCGGTGGGACGTGGCCCATCCGCCACCGGATTACGAGACGCCCGCGGGCTCGCCGCTGCGTCAGAACGACAACCCGGCCAACGTGCGTGCCGTGCGCGTGCGCCTCGTGGCACGTGCGTCCATGGCGGACTCGGTGCTGCGCGAGGCGGGGATGGAGGCACGCATTCCCGCCATGGCCGGCGAGAACGCACTGCCCGCGCCAGCCGGGTACCGGCGCTTCCTCTACGAGACGACGCTCGTGCCCCGGAACCTCCGCTCCACGGAGATGCCGCTGCCGGCCTACTCCCAGGACACCACCACACCCGGCGCGTGCACGGGCCGCATGCCCGCCGACGGACTTCTCTGCGCTGGAGGCTGAACCATGACATCCCCTCATCGAGGCTCGGTGCTGTTGCTGGTCGTGGTGCTGCTCGCGGTGGTGACGGTGCTGGCCATGGCCGCCATCGGCTTCTCCGGCACCGAGCGCGGCGCGGCGAGCAGCTTCCGCTCCAGCGAAGAGCTGGTGGCCTGCGCGGACGCGGGCCGCCAGTACCTCCTCTCGCGCTTCCGGCTCATCGGTCGCTCGCCCACGCAGTTGGAGCCCACGGACCAGCGCCTGGACCTCGCGGGCCTGCCCGGCTGCGGCGGTGGTGTGACCGGTGACGACGCGCGATGCATCCGCAGCGGCCACCTGGGCGAGCCGCCCACCGTCAGCGGCGTGCGGCTGGTGCCGCAGGTGACGTACGGCCGCCGCTCCAGCGCGAGAGACCTCTCCAACGTCATCGCCCCCGCCTCCGGCCTCGGCGGGCAGACCTACCAGGTCGTCGTGCACTGCCTCGACGCCCGGGGCGCCGAGAGCGAAGTCGAGTTCACGCTCCGCTTCGGCCTGTAGCCCTCATCCCATTCCCCACGCAGGAGCCGCCCCATGCGCCTGTTCCCCACGTTCTTCCGTCATGCTCCGCGCCGCCGTGCCGCCCTCGTAGGCGCCGTGGCAGGGGCCGCCGTCCTCTTCTCCGCCGGGCTCGCCATCTCCGGAGCCGTCTCCCCTCCGCCGCGCGCCGCGTGCTGCACGGGCCCCGTGGCCATGGGCGACGCGATGCTCCAGGCCCCGTCCGGCGCGGACAAGGACTTCTTCGAGGCGCGCACGCGTCCGCCCTCCGCCATCTTCCTGCTCGGCAACAACGCCTCCATGCAGGACTTCCACACGCCGCTGCCGGAGCTGGCCGGCATCCCCGGCGTCACCGGCTGCGACGACCCGACGCTGCGCGCGGGCATGGCGTGGTTCGACCTCCAATCCCCGAACGCGAGCTTCAACGGCTCGCGCATCTTCGACCCGGACGCGGCGCTGGGCGGCGGGCGCGGCTTCTTTGACCCGGACCGCTACTACCTCTCCTACGGCACGCGGCTGCCGCTGCAGAAGCTGGACAACGCAGACACCGCGGGTGACTCGACGACGCGGTACACCGTGCTGCGCGACTTCCACGGCACCCAGGGGAGCGCCACGCCCGAGGAGGCCTGTGCGCGCTGGCCGGGTGACGCGGCGACGCGCGCGGCCTGCGCGGCGTGCCTGCGCACCGTGGGCTGGTACCGCGGCGACAAGGACAATGGAGACCGCCGCCGCTGGGTGCTCAGTGGCCGCGTGCTGAACGTGCGGCCGCCCAAGTTCGTCATCGCGCGCAAGGCGCTGAAGGACGTCATCAACGCCGTGCCCGAGCTGCGCATGGGCGTGGCCACGTTCAGCCACAGCGACGACCTCTTCGACCCCGCGTGGCTCCTGCGGCCCCTGCGCCCGGCCTGCGACAAGTCCTGGCCCCAGTTCTCCGAGGACGACCTGCGGCGCTCGGAATTGGTGACGGCCGTCAACGCGGTGGAGTTCATCAACAGCGAGCGCTCCATCGGCGAGTCCCTCTACAGCCTCGGGGCGTACTTCTCCTCGCAGCGGCAGGACGACATCTGGGCGAACTGGTTCACCAACGATATCGGCGCGACGGAGGGCTACCCCGGCGGGCCGGACGGCACGCGCGACGACGCGGACGGGCGCGGCAAGCACTGGGCGCCGAAGACGTACGACTTCACCCACCTCGGAGGCACCTACGCGGACCCGCTGCCGCTGGAGGGCTCCGGCGACCAGAAGTCCGTGTGCGCCGCGTGCCAGGCCAACGCCGTCATCGTCCTGTCCGACGGCCGCCCGGACAACGACAACACCGTCCCTGTCTACAAGATGCTGAAGCTGCTGGTGGCGGCGGGCGCGAAGCACCCGGACGGCACGCCGCTGACGTTCAACCCCGGCGTGGATGGGAACCCCGGTGGGGTGAACTACTGCGACCGGTACGGCGCGACGAAGGAGGACTGCGACTACTTCGTCGACAACAACGGCGACGGGTTGGACGACGACCTCAGCGGTCCCAAGGGCGGCGACACGAACAACCGCAACTACATGGATGACGTCGCCTTCTTCCTCGCCAACGCGGACCTGCGCGGGGACATGGACGGCATGCAGTCGGTGCGCACGTACACGATTGGCTACGGTGACAACAGCCCCATGCTCCGCAGCATGGCGCGCGCGGGCGGCGGCCACTTCTACCGCGCGGACGAGCCGGGCCAGCTCCGCGACGCGCTCATGACGGCCATCGGCGACCTGCGCGAGACGGCCACGTCATTCTCCTCGGCCAGCGTCGCCAGCGTGCAGGCCGGCAGCGCGCAGACCTCCGCGTACGTGCCGCGCTTCATTCCCCGTAAGGGCCAGCCCTACGAGGGCCACCTGTACCGCTTCTACTTCTACGGCGAGTTCGCCCAGGGCTGCGACGCGGCCCGTGCCCGCACGCAGCAGGGAGACCCGCTGGACCTCAACGGCGACGGCGACTGCGATGACTCCTTCTACCTGGACCGGCCGGCGAGCTTCACGCCCGGGCCTGGCAACGTGCCGCTGCCCACCGCCTTCACGCGCGACAACGTCGTCGAGGAGAACGTCGCCGGTGAGTGGGTGAAGGCCGCCACCGCCCACCGCAACGCACAGGGGCGCCTCGAAGGCGGGGACCCGGCGGTGCCGTTCTGGGACCTGGCCGACACGCTCAGCCGCCGCAGCGCCTCCGCGCCGTGCGAGCAGCTCGGCAGTCCCGGCACGGCCATCCGGGCGACTGCGGGCCGCTGCGTCTTCACCATGAAGGACCGGGACGGCAACGGACGCTATGACCAGGAGGACAACCCGCCCGTGCCCTTCGACCTGCAGCACGCGGACGAATTGCGCCCGCTGCTGTTGGCTGGCGGTGACTTCTTCTGCGCGGATGTCTTCACCCGGCTGGACAAGGTGTGGACAGGCGGCGCTGCCGAGGAGCTCGAGTGCGCCCGCGCCGTCGTCGCCTTCGTCCGTGGGCAGGATGCCTTCGACACGGATGGAGACGGAGACCGCGGCGAGGACCGGCCGTGCCTGGGGGACAGCAGCCGCTCCTGCAAGCTGGGGGACATCTTCCACTCGTCGCCCATCCTGGTGGAGCCGCCCGCGGAGCCCTTCCTGTGTGACTTGGGCCTCGCGCCGCAGTGCCTGCGCACGCTCTACGCGGACTATGCGCAGGACGGCACGCCGCCCTCGTCCGAGCCGGTGTGCGGCAACAACACCCCGAAGCCGTGCTACCGCGCCACGCCCATGCAGCCGCCGCTGAGCCTGGTTGACGGCGACTACGGCGCCTATGGGCAGTACCTCCAGGCGCAGGGGCGCAGGGACCGCTTCCTGCTGGTGGGCTCCAACGGCGGCATGCTGCACGCGGTGCACGCGGGGCGTGCGCTCGACTCGCCGGGGCGCGGCGGCGCGCTGGATGACCTCTACGATTTGGGCACCGGCCAGGAGCTCTGGGCCTTCATTCCTCCGGACCTGCTGCCCAAGCTGGGGCTGCTCGTGCGGGGCCACGAGTACCTCGTGGACGGCACGGCCATGGTGCGCGACGTCTGGGTGGACGGGCTCGACGACAACCGGGTGGACGCCTCCGAGGGGAAGAACCGCGGCGACGGCGTGAAGCAGCCGGAGGAGTTCCGCACCCTGGCCATCATCACCGAGCGCGACGGCGGACAGCGCTACAGCGCGCTCGACGTGACGAATCCGTACGGGATGCTGAGCAACGCGGCGGGCGCGGCCGGCCCGTTCCGCTGGATGTTCCCCCAGGCGTGTGACCCGGAGTCCACGCGCATGGGACAGGCGTGGATGAACTTCGCGCCCAAGCCGCCGCCCATCGGCCCGGTGCGGTTGACGAGCTCCCGCGAGTCGCGCGGTTGGGAGGAACGCTGGGCCGTCTTCCTCAACGGCGGTTACAGCGCGGACCTCACGCGCGGGCGCGGCCTGTACGTGCTGGATGCGTGGACGGGGCAGAAGCTGTGGGCGTTCGGCTCGGACGCGCTGATGCCGGTGGCCGCCGCGCCCGCGCTGGTGGACGTGGGCAAGGCGCTGGACATCAAGACGGACCAGGACGGCTTCTTCGACACGGTGGTGGTGGGGGACCTGGGCGGACAGGTGTGGACCTTCCGGCTGCACGCGCCCGGTGATGACACCTCGGGCACGGTGGACAACTGGTACGGCGCGAGGACCTTCGAAATCGCGCGAGGTCAGCCGGCCCACCAGAAGACGCCCTTCTTCAACATCGCCTCCAACACGCTCCAGCCGGAGACGGGCTGGCTGCGCACCTTCCTGGGCTCGGGAGACCGGCAGCACCTGCGCGACTCGGAGGGCGACGCGTGCGGCCCGGAGAACCTCCTGGCCTGCGTGCGGATGAAGTGCGACGTGGCCCTCACCCTGTCCGGAGTGGTGGACGGCGTGTCGCGGACCAGCGTGCTCGAATACTCCGGCGGCGTGCTCACGCGGAACGAGGACCTGACGTCGGGCACACCGGTGAATGTCTGCGCGCCGGGCAAGCTGGAGCTGACACAACTGGCCATCGACTGCGGCACCACCGCGCTGGGCAGCGGGCAGTACAAGTTCCCCCCCAGCAGCGACGTGCCCTCGGGCTCACGCAGCGAGTGCACGCTGGAGGGCGGGCTGTGGCGGTGCGAGACACAGCGGCTCGCCTCGGGGAGCAAGGGCAAGCTGTGGCTGAGCAATGACGAGCGGGGCGTGGTTCCGCGCAACACCTACGTGGGCTTCTACAACTACGGCGGCTCGCGCATCTTCTCGGACGCGGCCTCCGCGCAGGCGCTGGACGCGCGCCGCTGGACGGACACGGATGACGCGTGCCCCACCGGCCAGGGCTGCGGCCTGCGCGACGTCACCCTGCCGCAAGGAGCGCTGCGCACGCGCCGGCTCCCGGGCGGCGAGATGCAGAGCTACATCACCACGGAGGACCTGGCGCTGCGGCCGCGCGCGTCCACCACGGGCGCGGGCTGGTTCCTGCGCTACGACGGGCTGGACGAGAAGACGGCCGCGGGCTCCAGCATCCTCGGAGGCATCGTCACCTGGCCGTCCTTCTCTCCGCCGGTGGCGGTGCCCGGCGAGTGCAGGGTGGGCGGCGCGGGCGACCTGGCGCGCTCGTGGCAGATGGACATCGTCACCGGCTGGCCGGACCAGGCGGAGGGCTTCAAGCTCTTCGACGACGACGGGAAGCTGGTGGGCTACATGCCCTTCAAGTCGCGCGACGTGCTGTCCCCGCCGTCCGAGCCGGCCAGCGTGATTACGCTCTCGCGCACCGGCGCCATCCGCTACACCACGCTGGACATGGGCGTGGGCAAGTCACCCACGCAGGAGACGCTGCGGCAGAACGACAACCCCGCCGCGGACATCTCCTGGGTGGAGGTGCCGCGCAGCGTCCACGTCTGCCGCCACGTGGACGCGCGGGCCTGCAAATAGACGCCGGAGCTACGGGCCGACGATGGCGAGCGCGCCGCGGTTGAAGTCGATGACCCGGCGCGCCACCTCCTGCACTTCCTTCGACGTCACCGCGGCCACGTGGTCCGCGTAGTGGAGGAAGTTGTCCAGGCCCAGGCCGTAGCACGTGTCCATGGCCAGGAGCCCCGCGCGGGCGCCGTTGCGCTGCAGGCCAATCTCATGCGTGCCGATGAGGTGCTGCTTCGCGCGGGCCAATTCCTCCTCGGGGATGGGCTCGTCGCGCACGCGCTCCAATTCCGCGCGGATGCCGGCCAGCGCCGCGTCCACCTTCTCCGGGCTGGTGCCCATGTAGACGGCGAAGTAGCCCGGGTCCACGCCTTCAATCGCGAACGAGCTCACGCTGTAGGCCATGGAGCGCTTGTCGCGCAGCTCCACGAAGAGGCGCCCGCCCTGGCCGGACAGCACCGTGGACAGCACCTCCAGCTCATGGCGCCACGGGTCTCCCACGCGGGCGGCCGGGAAGCCGAGGACGATGTGCGACTGGGCGCGGGCCAGGACCTTCTTCTCCTGGCGGGGCGCGTCCGGAGGCGGCTCCGCTGTGACGTGCGGCGGCGGGGCCGCCTTGCCGCGCGACTTCCCGAAGTACTCGCGCGCGAGGGCGAGCACCTCGTCCACCTTCACGTCGCCCACCACGCTGAGCGTGAGCTGCGACGGGTCCATGTGCGCCGCGTGCCACGCGCGCAGCTTCTCCGGCGTCAGCGCCTCCACCGAGGCCTGCTCGCCCAGCGACGCCAGGCGGTACGGGTGCGTGTGGTACAGCGTCTTGCCGAAGAGGTCGAAGGCCACGCTGGCCGGCTTGTCCTCGCGGGTGAGGATGTCCTGCAGCAGCAGCGTGCGCTCGCGGGCGAATTCCACCTCGGGGAAGGTCGGGTTGAGGAGGCAGTCCGCGAAGAGGCGGAAGGCCGGCTCGAAGTGGCGTGAGAGGAACTCGCCGCGCAGGCTCACCGAGTTGCGCCCGCCCTGGCCGCCGAGGCTGCCGGCGTACGCGTCGATGAGCTGGGAGATGTCCTCCGCGTCGTGCGACGGCGTGCCGCGCGTGAGCGTGCGCGTGAGCAGGGTGGTGATGCCGTTGTCGGCCGGCGTCTCGTAGCGCAGGCCCCCGGCGAAGGCGGCGCGCATGGCGAACAGCGGCACCGCGGGCTCCACGCGCACCACCAGCGTCGCGCCCGAGGGCAGCTTCTCCTGGATGATGTCGCTGGGGCCGGAGCCCGCCGCGCGGGCGATGCGCATGGAGGGCTCGCCGGCCGCCACCTTGCGCGGCTTGCGCTCGGGCGGAGCGGTGGCGGGCTCGCGGTCCACGCGGTCCAGCACCTCGTGCACCTGGGCCTCGGTGAGCTCGGCGCCCTGGGGCATCAAGGCGGTGAAGACGGCGCGGTCGAAGCGCAGGTAGCGCTCCGCGGCCGAGCGCAGGTGCTCCGGCGTCAGGCCGCGCACCGCCTCGTAGTAGCGCGCCTCCGCCTCCAGGCTGCCCATGCCGGACTGGTAGAAGCCCATCTTCCGCGCCACGCCCTGCACCGTCTCGCGCTGGTACACGGCCTCGGCCTCCACCAGCGCCTTGGCCGTGGCCAATTCCTCCGCGGACACCGGCATCGCGCGCAGCGTGGCCAGCACGCGGGCCGTCTCTTCGATGGCGCGCGCGGCATGTCCCGGCTGCGTCGTCATCGACGCGGAGAAGAGGCCCGGGTCCCTCGGCGTGTACGCGAAGGCGTGCACGTCGTTGGCCACGTTGTGGCGGCGCTTCACCTCGCGCACCAGCCGGGACGCATCGCCCTGGCCGGCAATCATCGCCAGCACGTCCAGCGCGGGCGTGTCCGGGTGGTCCGCCTGCGGAATGCCGAAGGACAGGTGCAGCCACGCCTCCTTCACGTCGTCCGGGCGCAGCAGGATGCGACGGCCCGTGGGCACGGGCTCGTCCGGGCGCTTCACGCCCCCTTCATACGGACGGCCCCAGTCCCCGCCGAAGATGTCCTCCACCCACTCGCGCAATTCGGACTCGCGCAAGTCACCCGACACGGAGAGCACCAGGTTCTTCGGCGTGTAGTGCCGGTGGTAGAACTCCAGCACCTTCTCGCGAGTGAAGCTGCGCACGCTCTGCTCGGTGCCGATGACGGGCAGCTTGTAGGGGTGCACCTGGTACGCGGTGGAGAACAAGTCCCGCGAGGCCCGCCGGGACGGCGTGTCCTGGCTGCGCTTGATTTCCTCGCACACCACCTCGATTTCGCGGGAAAGCTCGCCCGCATCGAAGGACGAGCGGCGCACCGCGTCGCCGAGGATGTCCAGGCCCGTGCGGGCGAACTGGCTGGCGATGACGATGTGGTAGACGGTCTGGTCGTACGACGTCCAGGCGTTGATTTCGCCGCCGTGGGCCTCCACGTCGCGGGCGATTTCACCTGGGCCGCGTCGCTCGGTGCCCTTGAAGAGCATGTGCTCGTGCAGGTGCGCCAGTCCGGCCTGGTCGGGGCGCTCGTCGGCGCTGCCGGCCTTGACCCAGACCTGGAAGGCCGCGACCTTGGCGGCGTGCTGCTCCTCGAAGACGACGGTGAGCCCGTTCGGTAGCGCGTAGCGGATGGCCATAAGGAACGTCCGAAGCTGTCACCAGCCCCCCGGGCCGGCAAGACAAGGTGTGATGTTTTCCCCTACTGGCTAACGTCTGGCCCCCCTGGCGTCGAGGAGACTGTGAGCCTGCCGTCCGACCGGCGGGACGGAGCGGGCCCGCCCCCTCGGCCAACGCGTCTATGGTGATGAGCGGCGGTGAGCGCTAACCTGCGTGCGCCCATGCCGTCACCTCCGGAAGAGGTGGATCCGTTCGCGGACATGCTCGAAAGCCTGGGCCTGGACGACACCAGCGCCGAAGCGGCCCCCCCCGCCGCCCCCGTCGCCGCTGTCCCCAGGCCCCTGCCGAAGCCCCCGCCCTCGGCCCCACCACCCGCTGCTCCGCCACCGCTGCCGCCCCGCCGTCCGGCCTCCCCCCAGGCCACCGCGCCGGCGGGCACGGGCACGCCTGCCTCCCCGGCCGCCAGGACCGCGGTGCCGGCCCCGTCGGCCACGTCCGCTGTCGGAGCGGCCCCGGCCGCGTCTGCGGGTGGCGCGGCCCTGGCCGCGTCTGCTGGAGGTTCGGCTGCGGCCGCGCCCGCTGGAGGTGCGGCTCCGGTGGCACGTGCCGTGCGGGTGCCGGGCAATGACCCCTTCAATGAACCGCCTGAAGTCCGGATGCCCATGGGGGGCTCTCCGGAGGAGAAGCTCGAGTACTTCCGCTCCGTCGTCCGTCAGAAGACGGAGACGCTGGCGCGCGCCCGCACGCTGTACGCCGAGCGCGACGGCGAGGTGAACGGGCTGAAGCAGTCGCTGACGCTGGCCCGCAAGGAGGCCGCGGAGGCCAAGGCGCAGCACGGGGCGGTGAAGGACGCGCCCGCGAAGCTGGCGCAGGTGTCGGAGGCCCTGGCGAAGGCGGAAGCCCGGGCCGCCGAGTCCGAGGCGAAGGTGTCCGCGCTGGAGGCGGAGCTCGCCACGGCGGAGGCGGACCGGAAGGACCTGTCGCGGGCCCTGGCCGAGGTGGAGTCGGAGGTACCCCGCCTCACCGCGGAGCTGGCCGAGGAGCGCGGCTCGCGCGGCGCGGTGGCCGAGGAGCTGGTGGGCGCCAAGGAGGCGCTGTCGCTGGCGCAGGACCGCGTGGCGGAGCTGGCCGCGCAGAAGTCGGAAGCGCAGGGCGCGCTGGAGGCGGTGCAGGAGCAGTATCAGCAGGCCATCGCCGACGTGGAGCGGCTGACGGGCGAGCTGGAGGCCGCCACCACCGACAAGGACTCGCTGGGGCTGCGCACCGCGCAGCTCGAGGCGGCGCTCGCCGAGGCGCAGGCCGCGCTGAGCGCGCAGGAGTCCGAGAGCGAGTGGTCCAAGAGCTCGCTGGAGGAGGCGCAGGCGCGGGCCCGCACGCTGGAGTCGGAGCGGGACGAGGCGCGCAAGCAGCTCGCGTTGGTGGAGGACGGGCTGCGGGGCCTTCAGGGGCAGGTGACGGAGCTGGAGCGCGCGCTGGCGCTGAAGGACGCGGAAATCGTCGGCCTCCGGGCGGCGCTCACCGCGCGCACGGCCGAGGCCGCGGAGCTGCCCGCGCTGCGCCAGGCGCTGGAGGGGCGCACCGGCGAAGTCAGCAAGCTCAACGCGAAGCTGGAGGCGGAGGTCGCCAAGGCGGCGGAGCGGGCGCAGGCGCTGGAAGAGGGACTGTCCCAGGCCAGCGAGCGCGCGCAGGCCGCCGAGGGTGATGCCGCCGCGCTGAAGGAGGCGCTGGAGGCGGCGGAAGTCGAGCAGGTGTCGCTGCGCGACAGGATTGAGTCCGACGCGGCGGCCCTGGGCGAGGCGGTGCACCAGGCCGAGGCCAAGGTGGCCGAGCTGTCCGGCGCCGTGGAAGCGGCGCAGGCCGAGCGCGAGGAGCTGAAGAAGCAGCTCGCCGCGACGGAGATGAAGGTCGCCACCAAGGACGCCGAGCGCGTGGGCCTCGCCGCCCGCGTGTCCATGCTGGAGACGGCGTCCGCGCAGCGCGAGGCGGAGCTGGCGCGGCTGCAGGGGGCGCTGACGCAGGCGCAGGCCTCCCTCTCGCAGGCCCAGAGCGCCGCGGCGCAGGCGCAGGAGGACGTGTCGCTGGAGCGCGTGCGGCGCGAGGCGGCGGAGGCCGAGCGCGCGGACGCGCAGGTGAAGCTGGCCGAAGTCGAGGCGCGGGTGGACGCGCTGACGGAGGGGCAGGGCGGCGCCGAGGCGAAGCTGGCGGAGCTCCAGGAGGAGCTGGCCGAGGCGCGCGCGGAGGCCGACAAGTCCGAGCGCCTGCAGCAGCAGGTGAAGATGCTGGAGGGTGCGCTCCAGGCCGCGAAGGCGCAGACGGCGGCGGCCGGCAAGACGGACGCGGCGCGCGCGGAGGCCGAGGCGAAGCTGGCGCAGGTGGGCCAGGCGCGCGCGGAGGCCGAGGCCAAGGCGACGCAGGCCGGCGCGGCGCGCGCGGCGGCGGAGGCGAAGCTGGCCCAGGTGGAGGCCTCCCTGAAGGCCGAGCAGGAGGCCCGGAAGGCGCTCGAGGAGAAGCTCGCGGGCGCGGCGGCCTCGGCGGCTCCGGCCGACTGGGAGTCGGAGCGCGAGAGCCTCAAGGCCGACGTGGCCAACCTCAAGCGCAAGCTGGTGGCGGCCGAGACGGCGCTCGAGAACGCGGCCGGCTACAAGGCGAAGATTGCCAAACTGGAGGCGCAATTGAAGGGGAAGAAATAGAGGTTTTCCCCTCATGCCCTTCGACGCGCCGGTGGACTCACTCACGGGGATGCAGGCGGCCCGCTTCGGGCTGTACCTGCACTTCCCCTATTGCCTGGCGAAGTGTCCCTACTGCGACTTCGCGGTGGCGGTGGCGCGTCAGGTGCCGGAGGAGCGCTACGCGCGCGCGGTGCTGAAGGAATTGGACTCGCGCCTGGCGGCCCAGCCCGCGTTGGCGGGCAAGCCGCTGGAGTCCATCTTCCTCGGCGGCGGCACGCCGTCGCTGTGGCACCCTCGCTACGTGGCGCAGGTGCTGGAGGGAATCGCGTCGCGGCTGTCGGTGGCGTCCAACGTGGAGGTGTCGCTGGAGGCCAACCCGGAGCGCGCGGACGCGGAGCGCTTCGCGGGCTATCGCGCGGCGGGCGTGAATCGTCTGTCCCTGGGCGTGCAGTCCCTCCAGCCCCAGACGCTGAAGGCGCTGGGGCGAGCGCACGACGCGGCCATGGTGGAGGCGGCGGTGGACGCGGCGCGCCGGGCGGACTTCCCGGTGGTGGCCATGGACTTCATCTATGGCGTGCACGGCCAGACGGTGGCGCAGGTGGAGGCGGACGCGCGGCGCGCTGTGGCGCTGTCTCCGGAGCACCTGTCCACGTACGCGCTGACGGTGGAGCGCGAGGTGCTGGCCGAGGACACGCCGCTGTCCAAGCGGCTGAAGCGTGGTGAGCTGGAGTTGCCCCCGGACGAAGAGGTGGTGGCCATGGCCCGCGTGGTGCGCGAGGTGTACGGCGCCGCCGGGCTGCATCGCTATGAGGTCTCCAACCACGCGCGGCCCGGCTACAGCTCGCGGCACAACGCGCTGTACTGGACGGGCGGCGAGTACCTCGCCCTGGGCGTGGGCGCGTCCGGCATGCTGCTGACGCCCACGCCGCACCGGTACGTGAATCTGCGCAGCGCGGAGAAGTACCTCGTGGCGGCGGAGTCCGGGCGGCTTCCGGAGGAGGGCCGCGAGGATTTGGGCCCGGAGGAGCTCTTCGCGGAGCGGCTGTCCATGGGTCTGCGGCTGGTGTCGGGCGTGGATTGGGAAGCTGTGTGTGCGCGATATGGCCAGCCCGTGGAGCCCCGGCGCGCGGAGGTGGCGCGTCTGGTGGAGCACGGCTTCGCGACGCTGAAGGACGGGCGTCTGGCCTTGACGGAGAAGGGCGCGGACGTGCACAGCGCCGTATGCGCGCGGCTGCTGTAGAGAGGCGTCCGCCGGAAGCACTCAAAAGAGGGGCGAATGAGCAAGTGGATGTTGTGGGTGATGCTGACGATGCTGACGGGCAGCCCGTGGATGGCGCTGGGCCTGATGGTGGTCATCGTCTTCGCGGCGGACCACTTCACGTGGCAGGCGCTGCCCAGCCCGGTGCGGATGTTCAAGCGCTTCCAGCGCGCGGGGTACCTGGCCGGCACCATCCTCACCAACCCGCATGAGCGGCGCGCCCGTCACGAACTGGCGGACATCCGCGTGGAGCAGAAGCGCTACGACGAGGCCGTGGACATCCTCAAGCCCAACCTCGAGGCGGGCGACGAGGACGTGGACACGCTGTACCTCCTCGGCGTGGCCTACCTGGGCGCGGGCGACGCGAAGCGCGGCGAGCTGTTGCTGGACGAGGCGGAGAAGCTGGACGCGGACTACCGGCAGGGCTCCATCCACCTGGAGCGCGGCCGCTTCCGCCTGAAGCGCGGCGAGTTCCAGGGCGCGGTGGAGGCGCTGGAGCGCTTCTGCACCGTCCGCCACGGCTCGGTGGAGGGGCGCTTCCTCCTGTCGAAGGCGCTGGCGGAGATGGGGCGCGGGGACGAGGCGAAGCGGATGCGCGAGCTCGCCTGGAGCGACTACGTGGTGGCGCCGCGTTTCCAGCGCCGCCGCGAGCGCAAGTGGGCGTGGCGCGCGCGTCCCAGCCGGCCGCTGATGTACGGCGCGCTGCTGGCGGTGGTGCTGGGCGGCGTGGGGTGGGTGGTGCGCGAGGTGAAGTCCACTCCACCCACGTACGGCCACGGGTACTACGACGACGCGCCCACCGCCGCGGGGATGGACGAGGACACGGGTGAATAGCGGTAGGCTGTAGTCACTTCCGGACGTCACATCTCAGCGAGGCCCACCCGCATGTTCCCCACGCCATCGCAGGTGCTCCGCCAGCGAGAGGGCACGCTGGCCGACACGCCCTTCCCGCTGCTCCTGCACTCGCTCATGGTGGAGGAGCGCACCTGCACGCTGGAGTTGAAGGTGCGCCAGCGCGAGAAGCGCATCGTCTTCGAGGACGGCTCGCCGGTGGGCTGCCAGTCCAACCTCCTGCACGAGACGCTGGGCAAGTTCCTCGTGGAGAAGGGCCGTCTCTCCGAGGCGGACTACCAGAAGTCCCTGGCGGAGAGCGTGTCCTCGGGCCTGCAGATGGGGGCGCTGCTCATCCAGAAGCAGCTCATCAGTCCCTTCGACCTCTACAAGCAGCTGCAGGCGAACCTCGCGCACAAGCTGCTCGACTGCTTCCGGTGGACGGACGCGAAGTACCGCCTCATCGCGGACGTGGAGACGCCGGACGCGAGCGTGCGCATGAACACCGCGCAGCTCATCCTCACCGGCGTCGCCAACGTGATGCCCTTCGATGCGGTGGCCACGCACTTCACCTTCACCGACGAGCGCCGCTTCGGGCAGATGCCCGGCGTAGAGGCCGGGCTGAAGCTGTCCTCCAAGGACGCGCGCCTCTTCCAGGCCCTGCGCCAGCGCCCCACCTTCAATGAATTGATGGAGCGCACCGGCTTCGACACGGAGACGGTGCTGCGGCGGCTGTACGCGCTGTGCCTGCTGGAGGTCTCCGGCTTCGTGGAGGACGTGGACGCGCGCACCGCGAAGCTGGCCGCCGCGCCGCCCGCCACGCCGGCGCCCGTCGTGGTGGAGACGCCCGTGCACGCCGCGCCGCGGGCGCAGGGCACGCCCTTCTCCGACGAGGACGAGGCGGCGCGCAACGAGCTGGTGAGCGCCTTTCTCGCGCACCGGAGCAAGGACCCCTTCACGCTGCTGGAGGTGCCGGAGGACGTGCAGCCGGTGCCGCTGCGCAAGGCCTTCTTCGCCTGGGCGGACAAGCACTCGCCGCTGCGCTTCCAGACGCCGGAGCTGCGCGAGAAGGCGGAGGCGCTGCTGGCCGCGTACGCCAAGGCCTTCGGCGCGCTGTCGGACGCGGAGCAGAACCTCCTCTGGCGCAAGCGCCGCGCGGCGCAGCGCGAGAAGGAGCGCGGCAGCGCCCGCCCCAGCACCGCGGAGCAGTTCCGCATCCGCACGGACCTGCTGGATGCGACCACCCAGTTCGACGAGGCCAAGCGGCGGCTGGACGCGCGCAACTTCGCGGGCGCCTTCGAGTACTTCGAGTACGCGTGCGACATCGACCCGAAGCCGCTCTACAAGGCCTACCGCGCCTTCGCGCGCTACCTGATGAAGCCGGAGGCCCACGGCCGGCTCGCACTCCAGGAGCTGCAGGACGTGCTGCGCGAGGACCCGGGCATGGAGCTGGGCTGGGCCTTCCTGGGCGAGGTGGGCCAGGGCGAGGGCCAGTGGCCGCTCGCGGAGGACGCGTACCGCAAGGCCTTCAAGCTCAACCCGAAAAATCGCCGCTACGTCGAGCTCATCCAGGAAATCGCCAGGCGCCGCTGAGCCGTATTACCGCCAACCCCTCTCATGAATTGCCCGCGCCAATAGTCAATACGACAACTGGCCCGGGCAACCCCTCTCATGAATTGCCCGTGCCAGCCGTCAATACGACAACTGGCCCGGGACAATCCCTTTCGGCGTCTGTCTTTTTCTCAGAACCTGTTGCGGACGAGCCTGATTACAGGTTGGAGATATAATTCCGGTCGGCGGACGTCAGCTTCTCGCCCCGCGACAGGCGCCACACGGCCGCCTGCAGCTCCGCCTGGGGAGCCGTCCGGTCAATCTCCTTGTCCTCGACCAGGTCGAAAAGCTCCAGGAAATCCGTGTACTTGAGGACGGGCCCCATCTGGAACGTGTCCGAGGGGCTGCTCCCGCTGCGGGTGTCGTTCAGGCAGAAGAGGTACATCGGGATGTAGAGGGTCTTCCCCGGCTCCACCGTCACCGTCGTCTTCTGCAGCAGGGCCCCGTTCTGGGTGGTCAGCTTGTCGGACACCACGGTGAAGCCCGGGGGGAAGGTGACGGTGATGGGCAGGGGGTTGCTCGTGGTGTTCGTCGTGTTCCTCAGCGGCAGGCAGACGCGCACCAGGTCTCCGGCGCCCTTGGCCTCCTCCTCGGGGGCGCACTTCTCCGGCTCGAACACGCTGTAGCCGCTGATGCTCCCCGCCAGCTCGAGCCCCGAGGGAAGCGAAAAACGCTGTCCTTCCGGGGACTTGGTGGAGCTCCCCAGGCCCGGCCGGTGCTCCTGTCCCGAGGGGGTTCCGTCGCCGTCCTGGTCGTCGTCGTCGTCCGAATCAGAGCCGCCGCACGCCGCAAGCACCACCATCGCCAACAGCCCGACAATCTTCCATGTCTTCTCGCGCATCTCTCGTCCTCTTGCTCGTGACCTCTGCCACCGAGCGTGCCCGAATGCCGGCCCCCATCCAGGATATTGCCAACCAAGTGTAGAACACCTGAAGGTCTTTATTTCGTTGCCAGCACCGTGATCTGCGATACTCGGAGTGAACCGTGGAGTCTTTGATATCATCAATGGCTCTGAAGCTCAGTCCTCATGGGGAGGCCAGGATGGCCATGAAACACCAGTCGGGTCAGGCGGCAGTCGAGTCCGCGCTCATCCTCCCGCTCTTCGTCTTCCTCATCCTGGGAACCCTCCAGCTGGGGCTCATGCACCAGGCGCGGCTGCTGACGAAGTACGCCGCCTACAAGGCCGTGCGCGCCGGCTCGCTCCACAGCGTCAACCAGCGCTCCATGGAGCGCGCGGCGCTGGGGGTGTTGCTGCCCATGGTGAGCCAGGGCAGCTCCGGGGCCGAGTTCATCAAGACGGTCAACAGCGCCTCCGACTTCCAGGCCAAGTGGATGTGGCCGGGGGTCGCGTCCAACAGGATGATGGACACCGGCATCCCTTACGCCGAAGTTGTCGTCTGCGGTCCGCTGCGTAACGAGCTCCCTGGCGGACCGGAGGTGGACTTCGATGACCCGGCGATTACCGCCAGCGACGACTGGGGCCAGGGCCAGCGCACCAAGCTGCGCGTCCAGGTCACATTCAACTACCGGATGCCCATCCCCTTCGCGAACATGGTCATCTTCAACGTGACGCGCGCCCGGGACGTGCCCTCCGTCCTCATGCTGGGCAAGGGAGTGACGGCGGCGGAGCGCGCCGATGTGCAAAACAATCGCAGGTTGGGCGTCGCCACCGCGGACTCGCTCTACGTCGCCGCGGCCTCGTCCGGCGTCTACATCATGCCCATCCGCGCCACGTACACCATGCGGATGCAGTCCAACCTCTTCCCCCAGGCCAACCCCCTTCCCGAGAACAACGAATGCGTGCTCGTCGCCCACTGAAGAAGCAGCGCTCCGCTCGGGGCCAGGCGCTGGTGCTGGCCTGCTTGTCGTTCCTCGTGCTGGCGCTGATGGTGACCCTGAGCTTCAACCTCAGCCATGCCCTGCGGCAGAAGGTGAGCCTGCAGCAGCACAGCGACTCGCTGGCCTACTCCATGGCGGTCATGGAGGCGCGCGCGCTCAACTACTACGCGGTGAGCAACCGGGCCATCGCCGCCTCGTACGTGGCCATGAACAGCATGCACGCGTACATGGCCGCCGCCAGCGTGACGGGCGAGATGATGGGCGCGGCCAGCACCAACTTCTACATCATCGCCGCCATGGAGTTCGCCCAGTGCGGCTGCTGGACCTGCATCAAGCACTGCATCCACGGCATCAAGGCCATCCGCATCGCCAGCAAGTACAGCCGCGCGGGGCGCAACTACAGCAACAAGGTGAAGAACCTGGAGAGCAGCTTCAACCAGACCAACAAGGGTTTGGACACGTTGATGGAGACGGTGCACTTCTCCCAGAACGCCGTGCACCTCAAGGTGGCGCAGGCGGTGATGGGTGGCTCGGCCAACGGGCTGTCGCAGCTGACGGACTACAACTCGCCCGGGGCGAGCAACCTGCCGGGCGGCGTGGGCGGCATGAACACCAACGAGTTCAACTGCGCCGTCGACGGCATGGTCTGCACGGGCAGCACGGGCAACAGCGACTCGGCGGCGCTCGCGCGGGTGATGACCGAGGTCGCCAACGCGAGCCGGCCCGGCTGGACGGCCAACCGCGACTCCAGCCTGGGGATAAAGCCCCTCTACCTCCACCCCAGCTTCCTGCAGGAGCTGACGCAGGACATCCCCGGCGAGGGCCTCAACTATCCCATCCCCTTCGTGGAGAAGGGCACGGCGAAGACGACGCAGAACCGCTCCAACATCCACGGCCCCGGCCAGGTGGGCGGCAACACGGGCAAGGTGGTCGTCGCGGACGAGGAGGGCGCCATGTTCAACCAGTGGAAGGACGGCATCGCGCCCTACATGCCCTTCGAGGCCCGCGTCTGGAGCGACTCGAACGGCGGCGGGCACTCGCCCCGCCGTGCGCACTCGGACCAGCATGACTTCGACGGGGTCAACACCCGCGGCCTGATGAGCTGCGTGGGCCAGGGCAACTGCTTCATGAAGTTCCGGGCCAACCCCAACCTCAACCGCGACTACGGCCAGTCGCGCGTCTACAGCTACGTCACCCGGCAGTTCCGCGTGGGGGACCTCGCGCGGGCGCCGTGGGAGCTGAGCACCGCCGGTGAGCTCAACTTCGAGCACGGCAAGCAGGGCACCGCGAAGATGTCGCTGGCCGCGGGGGAGGGCGCCGGCCTGTCCAAGGCGCTCGTCTACTACCACCGCTTCGGACAGAACGGCTGGCGCGAGGCGCCCAACATGTTCAATCCCTACTGGCGCGCGAAGCTCCATCCGTTCACCGCCACGGAGGCCTCGACGGTGCTCGGCGCCGCCGGCAACACCGAAGCGGCCCAGATTGCCATCGTCCCGGGGGTGTCCCTGTGATTCACCGCTCGAAGCGCTCTCGCATCGCCCGTGGCGCCGCCGCCGTGGAGATGGCCCTGAGCATGTTGGTCTTCATCCCGGTGTTCATGTACGCCATCTTCCTGGATGACCTGCTCCGCTACTCGCTGGACGCCCAGGAGGCGGCGCTCTCCACCGCGTGGGACTTCACGGTGCAGGACTACACCAAGCCGCTGAAGAAGGCGGGCTCGAACTCCGCCGGGCCCCGGGGTGGCGACTCCATGGTGCAGAAGCAGGCCCGGTTGATGTTCTGCGACCACGAGTCCGGCTTCGACCGCTACACCGCGATGAGCCCCGTGGAGAACCCGGATGGCTCCACGGGCATGAGCTATGCGGACTGCGTGGACACGGACCACCACCGCGCGCTCGTGGCCCACGTCTGCTGGCTCAACGCCAAGGCCAAGCAGGTGACGTGCGAGGACCCGGAGACGGGCGCGGGCGGGCTCGGCGTCCCCGTCTACAACCAGTTCATGAGCGCCTTCACCAACGGCGGCCTCGTCCGCTGCTCGGCCCGCGCCGTGGTGCAGAACTACCTGCTCCCGGAGACCTTCCTGCCGGAGTTCAGCAAGACGAAGCTGACCAACAAGCGGTGGCACAACGACGAAGAACAGGCCATCCACAACCAATCCAAGGAGGGCACGACGACGTCGAACGGCTTCGACGGCAACTCGTACTTCCTCGCCGAAGTGCGGCTCGCCATCCTCACCGACACCTGGGCGCTGACGACGAACGCCAACACCATGCCGGGTGACAAGAGCGGCGAGATGTACGACCGGGTCGAGAACGTGTACCAGAACCCGCAGAACGTCGGGTACCCCATCGTCGCGCTGCAGTCCGCCCAGTTCTTCCAGCAGGCCTCCAGCAACAACCTGCTCAACCCGGTGGTCATGACGATGGCCGGAACCGCGGGTGACGTCGTCGGGCTGGACAACCCCAAGTCCCCCAACCTCGCCATCGCGCCCCAGGGCACGGGTGACGGCACCACGCCCAGCAACCGCGTCACGCAGGAGGGCTCGAACCGGCGCTACTTCAACACCGAGTGGCGCGACTGGGACCAGGACAACAACCGGCAGACGTACCAGAACCGGGGTACCTGGTACATGGGCTGCAAGAATCCGGGAAGCTGCTGATGTCGTTGATGTCGAAGCCGGGAGTCCGGGCTGGGTTGTGGCTGTTCTCGCTGGCGGCGGTGGGCGGGCTCATCGGCTTCGCATGGGAGCGCACGGCGTACCCCGACGAGGCCGTGTCGTTCGAGCGGCTCCATCAGCGGGCGGCGACGGACATCCTGCTCGCGGGCTCGGGCCGCACGCCCGCGGAGGAGGCCATCCTCTCTCGCGCGCTGACGCACTTCCCGCCGTACCCGCGCACGCAGGCGCCTCCCGAGGTGCTGGCGGCGGACTACCTGGGGCCGGGCGCGCCCATGGCCGTGGCGTGGTTCTCCACGAAGGACACGCCGGACCAGGTGCTGGCGCACTACGAGGGCACGCTGGTGGACGCGGGGTTGCCGGCGCTGGGCAAGCGCTATGGCGTCAACGGCGGCTACGTGGGCTACTGGAGCCCCTCCACCAAGGAGGTGCACCTGGTCTCCGTGCTGGCCCAGGGCGGCGAGACGTTCGTCTTCGTCTCGTCCGGGCAGGTGGGCCCCGTGCTGGAGGGGAGCGCGGCGGTGCCCGCGTGGGTGCCCCTGCCGCCCGGCGTGAAGGACCCGGTGGTGCTCACCTTCCGCATGGAGGGCGCCACCTACTACACGGTGTCCGGCCAGGTGCCGCAGGGGCGGCTCGCGGAGGTGGGCAGTGCCTACCAGACCGTGCTGAAGGAGAAGGGCTGGGCTCCGGGCGAGGCCTCGGGGTCCGACGTCCAGGCGCTGAGCTTCGACGTGAATCGCGAGGCGACGCGCGGCCAGGTGCTGCTGCGCCAGCCTTCACTGCAACCCGGGGTAGAGTTCCACCTGTCGCTGATGGAGCGGGCAGTCGCCGCTCCCGAATGACGGGCCACACGGAGGAAGAGACGATGAAGTCGTTCGCGACGTGGATGCTGAGCGGGCTGGCGTGTGGCGTGCTGCTGCTGGGGTCTCCCGCCTGGGCAGACAAGACCTGCGAGCGCGACTGCGCGGATGACGCCAAGCAGTGCAAGTCCATCTGCAAGAAGCACGCGAAGGGGATGTCGGGCAAGTGCGAGTCGGCCTGTGACGAGGAGAAGCGCGCGTGCACCGAGGAGTGTTCGGGCCGCCCCGGCAACCGCGAGAAGCTCGATGAAGGGAAGGACGATGACCATGGCCACTGACAGCAAGCGCCGGCGGGCGCGCGGACAGGCAATGGTGGAGTACGCCGTCGTCACGTCGGCGCTGCTGGGCTTCACCGTGCTGAGCTGGCCGTTCCTCGTGCAGCTCATCGCCGGCCTGCACCGCTACTTCCAGTCCATCTACTACGTCATCCAGTCGCCCGTTCCCTGAGGCGGGGAACGTGGGCCCCGGCCGTCCGTGGCCGGGGCGCATGCGCGGAAGTCGCCGGGGCGCTCCCGTCCCCGACGGGAGCGCCAGGCTTCGCTACGGCTTCACGGTGGTGACGAACTCCGCCTTGCCACCGGCCACCTTCAGCACCACGGCGTCCTTCACCGCGTCGCGATTCGCGTCCAGCGTGATGCGGCCGGAGACGCCCGTGAAGTCCTTCGTCTGGGCAATCGCGTCGCGCAGGGCCGGGCCGCTCGTGTCCGGCGCGCGCTTCATGGCCTCAATCGCCACCCGTGCCGCGTCGTACGCCAGCACGCCCACGCTGTCCGGCACGGCGCCGTACGCCTCCTTGTACTTCTTCAGGAACTGCTGCAGCGTCGGGTCCGGGTTGTCCGGCGAGTAGTGGTTGGAGAAGTAGCTCCCCTCCAGCGCGGACCCGCCCAGCTCGTACAGCTTGTCGGAGTCCCAGCCGTCACCGCCCAGCAGCGGCACCTTCAGCCCCACCTCGCGCGACTGCCGCGCGATGATGCCCACGTCCGTGTAGTAGCCCGGCACGAACATGGCCTCGGGCTTGAGCTGCTTGATGGCCGTCAGCTGCGCCCGGAAGTCCGTGTCGCCCTTCGAGTAGCTCTCGTCGCCGACAATCTCCCCGCCCAGCTCCTTGAACTTCTGGATGAACACGTCCGCCAGGCCCATGGAGAACGCGGCCTTGTTGTCGCGCAGCACCGCCACCTTCGACAGCTTCAGGTTCTCCCGCGCGAACTTCGCCATCACCAGCCCCTGGAAGTCGTCGATGAAGCAGACGCGGAAGATGTAGTCGCCCTTCTTCGTCACCTCGGGGCTGGTCGACGTCGGCGTAATCATCGGCACCTTCGCGGCCTGCGCCTTCTCCGCCATGGCCATGGACACCGAGGACGCCGCCTCGCCCAGAATCACCACCACCTTGTCCTGGGTGATGAGCCGCGTCGCCGCCTGGGCCCCTTCCTCCGGGCGGCCCTGGCTGTCGTACACGCGCACGGCCAGCTTCTTGCCCTTCACGCCGCCCGCCGCGTTGGCCTCGTTCAGCGCCAGCTCAATGCCGTTGCGCGCGGAGATGCCGAACGTCGCCTCCGGGCCCGTCAGGCTTCCCACCTCACCCAACAGGATGGTGTTCGCATCCAAGGGAGTCGGGGCGGCTGCCTGGGCCCCGGTGCTCTGGCCACCCGGCGAGGGCTCGGCCGGCGCGGGCGTGGACTTCTTCTCGCAGGCCACCGCGGCCAGGGCCAGGGTGGCGAGCAGCATCAGGGAACGACGCATCGTGTGGGTTCCTCCGAGGGACGGGAGCGCCACCCTAACCCTCTCCTACCTGCCCTCCAACCAGCGGCTCCCGGACGGTGATTCAAAATGCAATGTGGACTGAACTAGTCCAGATTACATATGACGCCCCCCGGGGACGGTAGGGCCCCCGCAGGAATCCGACCTACGAGAGGAGACACCCGCACCCATGCTTCGGATGAGCAAGATGACCGACTACGGCATCGTGCTGATGACCGAGTTGGCTCGGGCGGAGGGTGACACGCGCACCACCCGCGAGCTGGCGGCGCGCACGCGCGTGCCCCTGCCCTCGGCCAGCAAGGTGCTCAAGAGCCTGCTCCAGGCGGGCCTCGTGGTGTCCCACCGTGGCGCCAGCGGCGGCTACGGCCTGGCGCGCCCGCCGGCCCAGCTCACCCTCGCGGAGCTCGTCAGCTCGCTGGAGGGCCCCGTCGCCCTCACGGAATGTGGCGTCCACACCAGCGGCGGCGCCCCCTGTGAGCTGGAGCCCGTGTGCCACGTGCGCGGCCACTGGCGCCTCATCAACAACGCGATTCAGGACGCGCTGGGCCGGCTGACGCTGGCGGACCTCGTCGCTCCCGCGCCCCGCATCCCCGAGCGCCTCGTGGGCCTGGGCCTGCCGCAGCGGACTTCGGCCCCGGCCAACGCCGCCGCTCCCACCCCTTCCGCTTCCGCATCAGGAGTCCGTTCATGACCACCGACACCCTCCAGGAATTGACTCGCCGCCCGTACCAGGCCGGCTTCGTCACCGAGGTGGAGTCGGACACCTTCCCCCCGGGGCTGAGCGAGGACGTCATCCGTCAGCTCTCCGAGAAGAAGGGCGAGCCCGCCTTCATGCTCGAGTGGCGCCTCAAGGCCTTCCGCCACTGGCTCACCATGCGTGAGCCGAACTGGCAGGCCGTGAAGTACAACCCCATCGACTATCAGGCCATCCGCTACTACTCGGCCCCGAAGCAGAAGCCGAAGAAGGGCAGCCTCGACGAGGTCGACCCGGAAATCCTCCGCACCTACGAGAAGCTCGGCATCCCGCTGCACGAGCAGAAGCTCTTGCAGAACGTCGCGGTGGACGCCGTCTTCGACTCGGTGTCGGTGGCCACCACGTTCAAGGACAAGCTCGCCAAGGCGGGCGTCATCTTCTGCTCGTTCTCCGAGGCCGTGCGCGAGCACCCGGAGCTGGTGAAGAAGTACCTGGGCTCGGTGGTGCCGTACTCGGACAACTTCTTCGCGGCGCTCAACTCGGCGGTGTTCAGCGACGGCTCGTTCGTCTACGTGCCCAAGGGCGTGAAGTGCCCCATGGAGCTGTCCACGTACTTCCGCATCAACGCGGCGGAGACGGGCCAGTTCGAGCGCACGCTCATCGTCGCGGACGAGGGCGCCACCGTGAGCTACCTCGAGGGCTGCACCGCGCCCCAGCGTGACACCAACCAGCTGCACGCGGCGGTGGTGGAGCTCGTGGCGCTCGACGGCGCCAACATCAAGTACTCCACCGTGCAGAACTGGTACCCCGGCGACGCGGAAGGGCGGGGCGGCATCTACAACTTCGTCACCAAGCGCGGCATCGCCCACCGCGCCGCGAAGATTTCGTGGACGCAGGTGGAGACGGGCTCGGCGATTACGTGGAAGTACCCGAGCGTCATCCTCAAGGGGGATGACTCGGTGGGCGAGTTCTACTCGGTGGCGCTCACCAACAACCTGCAGCAGGCGGACACCGGCACGAAGATGGTGCACATCGGGAAGAACACCCGCAGCACCATCGTGTCCAAGGGCATCTCCGCCGGGCGCGGGCAGAACACGTACCGCGGGCTGGTGAAGGTGCTGAAGAGCGCGGAGAACGCGCGCAACTATACGCAGTGCGACTCGCTCCTCCTCGGCGACAAGTGCGGCGCCCATACGGTGCCGTACATCGAGGTGAAGAACGCGTCCGCGCAGGTGGAGCACGAGGCGTCCACGTCGAAGATTGGCGAGGACCAGCTCTTCTACTGCCGGCAGCGCGGCATCTCCCAGGAGGACGCGGTCTCGATGATTGTGAACGGCTTCTGCCGCCAGGTGTTCAAGGAGCTCCCGATGGAGTTCGCGGTGGAGGCGCAGAAGCTGCTCGGAGTGAGCCTGGAAGGGAGCGTGGGGTAGAGGTCATGGCACTACTGACTGTTCGCAACCTGCACGCCCGCGTGGCGGGCAAGGACATCCTCAAGGGAATCGACCTGGAGGTGCAGCCCGGTGAGGTGCACGCCATCATGGGCCCCAACGGTTCCGGGAAGAGCACGCTGGCCAGCGTGCTCGCGGGCCGTGACGGCTACGAAGTCACCCAGGGCGAGGTGCTGTTCGACGGCAAGTCGCTGCTGGAGCTGCCGCCCGAGGAGCGCGCCACGGCGGGCGTCTTCCTCGCCTTCCAGTACCCGGTGGAGATTCCAGGCGTGGGCAACCTCCACTTCCTGCGCACCGCGCTCAACGCGCAGCGCCGGGTGAAGGGACTGGAGGAGCTGGACGCGATGGACTTCCTCCAGCTCGCCAAGGAGAAGTCGAAGCTGGTGCAGCTCGACGCGGCGTTCATGAACCGCTCCGTCAACGAGGGCTTCTCCGGCGGAGAGAAGAAGCGCAACGAGGTGTTCCAGATGGCGGTGCTGGAGCCGCGCCTGGCCATCCTCGACGAGACGGACTCGGGCCTGGACATCGACGCGCTGCGCACGGTGGCGGGCGGGGTGAATGCGCTGCGCTCGTCGGAGCGCGGCATGGTGCTGATTACGCACTACCAGCGGCTGTTGGACTACATCGTGCCGGACAGGGTGCACGTCATGGCGGCGGGCCGCATCATCCGCTCGGGCGGGCGCGAGCTGGCGCTGGAGCTGGAGGAGAAGGGCTACGGCTGGCTGGGCCTGAAGGACGGCGCGCCGAAGGGCGTGGAGGCGCGGCGATGACGCAGGCCCTGGCGCACTACCTGGACGTGGGTGCGCGCTTCCACGCGAGGGATGCGTCCGCGCCGGCCTGGCTCAAGCGCGTGCGCTCCGAGGGGCTCGCGCACCTGCAGCGGTTGGGGCTGCCCACCAACCGCGACGAGGCGTGGAAGTACACGCACCTGGCGCCGCTCGTGGAAGGAACGTTCGTTCCGGCCGGGGCATCGCACGGCGCGGGTGACCTCACCGCGCTGGTGGAGCGGCTCGGCCTGCCGGGCCCCCGGCTCGTCTTCGTGGACGGACGGCTGGTGCCGGAGCTGTCCTCGGTGGCGGCCCTGCCGCGCGGCCTCACGCTGAAGCCGCTGCGGGACGCGCTGCGCGAGGACGGTGAGCTGCTGGAGTCCGTCCTGGGCCAGCGGGCGCAGGCGGGTGACTCGGCGCTGACGGCGCTCAACGCGGCGCTGCTGGAGGACGGCGCGCTGCTGCGGCTGGCTCCGGGCACGGTGAGCGAGGTGCCGGTGCAGCTCGTCTTCCTCACGCGAGGGGACGCGCCGGTGCTGGCCAGCCCGCGCATCATCGTGCTCGCGGGCGAGAGCAGCGAGGCCACGCTGGTGGAGACGTACGCGGGCGCCGGAGCGGGCGCCACCTTCACCAACGCGGTGACCGAGGTGACGCTGGACGACAACGCCAGCCTGCACCACTACAAGCTCCAGGCGGAGGCGGACGCGGCGGTGCACGTCAGCGGGCTGCACGTGCGGCAGGGCCGCGACAGCCGCTTCGCGTCGCACGCCTTCTCCTTCGGCGGCGCGCTGTCGCGCAACGAGGTGCACTCCGCCTTCGCGGGCGAGGGCGGCGATGCGACTCTGAACGGCCTCTATGTGGGCCGGGGCAACCAGCACCTCGACAACCGCACGGCGCTGGACCATGCCGTCCCCCGCTGCACCAGCCGCGAGCTCTACAAGGGCGTGCTGGACGACAGGGCGCGCGGCACGTTCCACGGGCTCATCCGCGTGCGGCCGGACGCGCAGAAGACGGACTCGCGGCAGCAGAACCGCAACCTGCTCCTGTCCGAGTCGGCGCAGGCGGACGCCCGGCCCCAGCTGGAAATCCTGGCGGACGACGTGAAGTGCGCGCACGGCGCGGCGGTGGGGCGGCTGGACGCGGGGGCGCTGTTCTACCTGCGCTCGCGAGGGATTCCCCGGGCGGAGGCCGAGCGGCTGCTCACGTATGCCTTTGCCCGTGAGGTGGTGGACGCGGTGCCGGCCGGTCCGGTGCGTGAGCGGGTGGAGGGGCTGCTGGCCCTGAAGCTGCCGGGCGCGGCCCGGCGAGAGGTGCGCGCATGAGTGGCTTCGACGTGCAGAAGGTTCGCGCCGACTTCCCCATCCTCCAGCAGGAGGTGCGGGGCCGGCCGCTCGTGTACCTCGACAGCGCGGCCACGGCGCAGAAGCCGCAGGCGGTCATCGACTCCATCGTCCGCTTCTACCAGCACGACAACGCCAACGTGCATCGTGGCGTCCACGTGCTCTCCGAGCGCGCCACGGAGGCGTACGAGGGCGCGCGCGAGACGGTGCGCCGCTTCATCAACGCCCGCGACGCGAAGGAAATCATCTTCGTGCGCGGCACCACCGAGGCCATCAACCTGGTGGCGCAGACGTACGGCCGCAAGCACATCGGCCCTGGTGACGAGGTGCTGATTACGCACATCGAGCACCACGCCAACATCGTGCCCTGGCGGATGCTCTGCGAGCAGACCGGCGCGGTGCTGAAGGTCATCCCGGTCGATGAGCGCGGCGAGCTGGTGCTGGACGCGGTGGACGCGCTGATGACGGAGCGCACGCGCATCCTCGCGGTGACGCACGTGTCCAATGCGCTGGGCACGGTGACGCCGGTGAAGGAGCTGACGCGCCGGGCGCACGCGAAGGGCATCCCCGTGCTGGTGGACGGGGCGCAGGCGGTGACGCACTTCCCGGTGGACGTGCAGGACCTCGGCTGCGACTTCTACGCCTTCAGCGGGCACAAGATGTTCGGCCCCACGGGCATCGGCGTGCTGTACGGCCGCCTGGAGCGCCTGGAGCCGCTGCCGCCGTACCAGGGCGGAGGGGACATGATCCTCTCCGTCACCATGGAGAAGGTGACGTACAACCGGGTGCCGCACCGCTTCGAGGCGGGCACGCCGGACCTGGCGGGCGCGGTGGGCCTGGCCGCGGCCATCCGCTACCTGGAAGCGCTGGGCATGGGCGCCGTCGCGGCGCACGACCAGCAACTGCTGGCGTACGCGACGAAGGCGCTGGAGTCGGTGCCGGGGCTGCGCATCATCGGGCAGGCGCGCGAGAAGTCGGCGGTGCTGTCGTTCCTCCTGGAGGACATCCATCCGCACGACGTGGGGACGATTCTGGACCGCGAGGGCATCTGCATCCGGACGGGGCACCACTGCGCGCAGCCGGTGATGCAGTACTTCAAGGTGCCGGCCACGTCGCGGGCGTCGCTGGCGCTCTACAACACGACGGACGACGTGGACGCGCTCGTCCGCGGGCTGCACAAGGTGCTGGAGGTGTTCAAGTGAGCTCGGACCTGTCGGACCTGTACCAGGAGGTCGTCCTGGAGCACTCCAAGCGGCCGCGCAACTACCGCGTGGTGGAGGGGTACGACCACCAGGCGGCGGGGCACAACCCGCTGTGCGGCGACCAGCTCTCGGTGACGATGAAGATGGAGGGTGACGTCATCCGCGACATCGGCTTCCAGGGGCAGGGCTGCGCGATTTCGAAGGCGTCCGCGTCGCTGATGACGGGGGCGGTGAAGGACAAGACGCGCGCGGAAGCCGAGGCGCTCTTCGAGCGGGTGCACAAGCTGGTGACGGAGGGCCCGGAGGGCGTGGACGTGGACGCGCTGGGGAAGCTGGCGGTGCTGTCCGGCGTGAGCGAGTTCCCCGCCCGGGTGAAGTGCGCGAGCCTCGCGTGGCACACGCTGCGCGCGGCGATGGAGGGACGCGGCGAGGCCGTGTCCACGGAGTAGGGGAGGGATGAGCACCATGAGAGGAATGACAGCGGTGCTGGGGCAGGACGTGTCCGCCACCATCATCCCCAGCGGAGACCGGGTGCTGTTGCCCGCGGGCGCGGAGCTGCGGGTGATGCAGACGCTCGGCGGCAACATCACGGTGCAGGACCCGTACGGCCAGCTCTTCCGCATCGACGAGAAGGACGGCGGCGCGCTGGGCGAGGAGTACGCGCCGAAGGAGAAGGCGGCGGCGGACGAGGGGACGTTCCACGAGGAGGCGGTCTGGGACCAACTGCGCACGGTGTATGACCCGGAGATTCCGGTGAACATCGTGGAGCTGGGGCTCGTGTACGCGTGCAAGGCGGAGCCGCTGCCGGAAGGCGGGCAGCGCGTGGACATCCAGATGACGCTGACGGCGCCCGGCTGCGGCATGGGGCCGGTGCTGGTGGACGACGTGCGGACGAAGGTGTCCTCCGTGCCCGGTGTGAAGGAGGCCAACGTCGAGCTCGTGTGGGACCCGCCCTGGAGCCAGGAGCGCATGACGGACGTGGCGCGCCTGCAGCTCGGGTGGATGTAACGGCGCGTCCGGGTGGCGCGGCCCCGGCATGGACCTGAACTAGGCTTCCGGCCATGAGGTGGATGGTCGGACTGCTGTGCCTGCTCGTCGTCGGGCTGGGCTGCGAGAAGACGGACTGGAAGAAGGCGGAGGCCCGGCTTCCGCACAGTCCCGTGGTGAAGACCGAAGCCGTGGTGGACGCGAGCGGCGAGAAGCGGCTCGTGGCCGTCTCCTTCGGCGACGACAAGCGCTTCGCCGTGTCGGTGCTCTCCCCGGCGCAGGTGCTGAAGACACTGAAGCAGCGCTTCCCCCAGGAGGCCACCTTCCACGGCCTTCAGGTCCTCAGCCGCGACAGCTCGCGGTGGGTCTTCTTCCAGGCTCGCGACGCGAAGACGCGCGGCGACTACTACTGGGACGTGGAGAAGGACACGCTCTACTCGCGGACGTCGCCCGCGAGCGGCGGCGAGTGGACGCGCTCGAACAACGTCAAGGCCAAGAGCCCCATCGCCGAGGAGATGAAGGCGCGCGAAGAGGCGGCGCTGCGCGACCTCCACCAGAAGCTCCTGGAGTGCGTCCAGGATGCCCCCGAGCTGAAGGTGGAGGAGAAGGACCTGGACGAAGGCCTGCGTGACGAGGAGCGGCTCCTGGTGGACGACAGCACCGTGCTCGTGGGCGTGCTGTCACTGAAGCCCACCCGCATCGCCGTCTGCACCGAGAGCACGACAGGGCGCGTGACGTTCTCCAGCCTGCTCCCGGTGACGGAGGAGTGCATGGACTTCGGCTTCGCGCGGAGCCTCCGCTTCGCGGACGTGGCGCCCACCGAGGGGAGTGAGTTGGTCGCGGAGGTGACGTCCCTCTCCTGCACGGGAATGAAGGGCGACAAGACGCAACTGCTCGTCTACTCCACCCCGCTCGAGGGCGCTCGCGCGCAGCCCCTCCTGGTGACGGAGAAGCACGCATCGGTCATCGCCGTCATGCAGGACGGCTCCAGCGAGTCCACCACCCGCTTTCGCTTCGCGGGGAAGGCGGGCGGCTACCGCATCACCGCCACCACCACCGAGGAGAGCAGCGACAGCCCAACGACGGAAGTCACCCGCACCTTCGTCTGGTCCAAGTCGCAGGGGCGGTTCCTCAAGCTTCGCGAGTGACGTCAGCGCAGTGCCGCCAGCCCGCGCGGGTGGCTTCAGCGCGGGTCCGGCGGCCTGCGCGAGTGACGTCAACGCGCCGCCGCCAGCCTGCGCGCGCCCACGCCGAGCATCGCCGTGGCCACGCTTCCCGCGAGCAGCTTCGGCCACCTCCGCTGCGGCGCTTTGACGGCGGCCGGCACGCGCACCGCCACTTCCGGCATCTTCTCCGCGAACAGCTCCATCATGCCCTCGAGGAACGCGAGCATGTGATGCGGGCCCGGGCTGGACACCCAGTTGCGGTCTCGGATGACGGCCTCGTCCACCCACTCGCCGCCCGCGTTCTTCACGTCGTCCTTGATGCCCGGCCACGAGGCGACCTTGCGCCCCTCGATGAGGCCCGCGGACACCAGCAGCCACGAGCCGTGGCAGATGACCGCGATGGGCATGTCCAGCGTGTCCGCGTCGCGCACGAAGTCCTGTGCCAGCGCGCTCTGCCGCAGGAAGTCGGGGTTCACGAAGCCACCGGGGAGAAGCACCGCGTCAAAGTCCGCGGCCTTCACCTCGTGCAGCGTGGCGTCCACGGGCACCTTCCTGCCGGGGTACAGCAGGTTCATCCCCTGAATCTTCCCCTTGTGGAGCGAGACAATCGTCACGTCCGCGCCCTCGCGCTTCAGCTTCCTGACGGGAAGGGTCAGCTCCACCTGCTCGAAGCCATCCGCCGCGAGCACGGCCACCTTGAGCCCCTTGAGCTTCTTCATCGCGCGCACCTGTCATCCGGAAGGTTGTCGCTCCTGACCCTGTGCATGACCGGTCGCTCCGTGAATGGAGGAGGGGAGCGGGCAGGGGGGCCCTTCTCCCGTCGTCTCGGCACCTCTTCACGGCAGCGGCGTTGTGCCTCCCTGGAGGGCGTGCTACCGACCCGGCGGACCGGCGGCGGCGCAGGCGGTGTGTTCCGTCCCGGCGGTTTCGGTTGATGACCGTGGTCCTCGTCCCCTCGGATGCTCCCGGAGGTCCCCCGAATGTTCGCCTCGCTCTCTCCCCTTCACCGTGGCCTGCTCGCGGGCACCGCGCTGCTGCTCGGCCCGGTGGGCTGCACCAGCGTCGAGTCCACCCGGGTGGAGGAGTCCCGCATCGCCACGAAGGACTCGCCAGCGGTGAAGCCGAAGTGGGGCATCGTCATCCACGGCGGCGCGGGCGTCATCATGAGGGAGCACCTCGCCACCGAGCGCGAGGCCGCCATCCGCGCCGTGCTCACCCAGGCGCTCCAGGCCGGCCATGCGGTGCTCGCGAAGGGCGGCAGCAGCGTGGAGGCGGTAGGCGCCGCCATCCGCGTCATGGAGGACTCACCGTACTTCAACGCCGGCAAGGGCGCCGTCTTCAACCATGACGGCGTCAACGAGTTGGACGCGGCCATCATGGATGGAAAGACGCGCATGGCCGGCTCGGTGGCGGGGCTGCACCGCGTGAAGAACCCCATCGACCTGGCGCGTGCGGTGATGGAGAAGTCGCCGCACGTGATGATGTTTGGCGACGGCGCCGAGGCCTTCGCGAAGACGCAGGGCGTGGAGCTGGTGGACCCGAAGTACTTCTTCACGCAGGAGCGCTGGGATGGGCTTCAGCGCGCGCTGGAGAAGGAGCGCGCCGAGCAAAGCAAGCAGCCGTCGTCCTCGCTCCAGCCGGGGTATGACCCGGTGACGGGGGACCACAAGTTCGGCACCGTGGGCGCGGTGGCGCTGGACCAGGCCGGAAACCTCGCGGCGGGCACGTCCACCGGCGGAATGACCAACAAGCGCTTCGGCCGCGTGGGCGACGCGCCCATCATCGGCGCTGGCACCTACGCCGACCCGCGCTGCGCCGTCTCCGCCACGGGCCATGGTGAGTTCTTCATCCGCTACACCGTGGCGCGCGACATCTGTGCCCGCATGGAGTACCAGCAGGTGCCCGTGTCCGAGGCCGCCAACGTCGTCATCCAAGACGTGCTCGTGAAGGCCGGCGGCGAGGGCGGCGTCATCGCCATGGACAACCAGGGCAACGTCACCACGCCCTTCAACTCCAGCGGCATGTACCGCGGCTACATGGGCGAGGACGGCCAGCCTGTCGTGGCCATCTTCAAGGACGACGCGAAGGAGCCGGTGGAGTCGAAGTAGGAAACTCGCGCGCGCCTCTTTCACGAAAGGTGCCCGGCTGTGTCTGAGGGGCATGCGCTTCTACTTCCTACTGACGTTGCTGGGGCTGGCCCTCGTGGGCCGGCCCGCCCTCGCGGCTGACGGAGACCTCGGAGTCACGGTGCTCGGCACCGGGCAGGCCGTGTTCGGGGACCAGGTGTGGCCGTACCAGTTGCTCCGGTTGCAGGAGCCCGGCAAGGCCCCCACGTATGCCCAGTGGTTCCCGCCCCGCCAACCGGGCCTCTCGCCCGCGATGATGCTCGCGCGTCCCTACGACGGCATCGCCTGGACGGGCGAGGCGGTGGACGCGAAGTGGGCCGCTCGCGGTGATGGCCTGCACCCGGACGACAGCGAGCCGCACTACCACGCGGGCTCCTCGGTCATCTCCTACGTGCTCAGCAATCCCGACTACATCGCGGCGGAGTCCTTCTACTACCTGTTCAACGACTTCGGCGTGCTCGCCGTCTTCGGCCGCTTCTATGCGGGCGGCGACATCCAGAATGACCGTGACGACATGCACGCGGGCATGCGCTTCCTCGCGCAGGCCCAGGGGGTGGACCGCTCGCGCATCGGTGTCTACGGCGGCTCATGGGGTGGCTTCGAGGCGCTGTACGCCGCGGCGGACGCGCCCACCGGGTCCCGCCCCCGCGTGGGCGTGGCGCTCTTCCCGCTGTCGGACTTCGCGCGGGAGCTGGACTACGTCTTCAACGTCGTCCCCACGCGAGTGACGGACCCGACGCGACTCAACCAGTACTCGACGTTCTTCGAGCCCTACCTGCGCCGCATCCTCGCCACCACTGGCGAGCCTCCAGGCTGGGACTTCAGCCGGTGGACGCGCGAGCACCTGGCCGCGACGCTGAGCACTCCGTTCCTGGTCGTCCACGAGGACTGGGACACCCTGGTGCCGGTGGAGCAGACGCAGACGCTGGCGGCGCTGGCGGGGCCTCGAATCACGCCGCTGTACTTTCAGCACTGGGACCCGGTGGATTGGAACAGCCGGGACCTCGACCACGGTCCGCTGGTGTCGACGTACTGGAGCGTCGTGGAGACGGTGAGCGTGGGCCACCTGCTGACGAACCTGGGGCGGCCCACCCAGTTCCTCGTCGTGCCCTTCACGGAGCAGACGCTGGCCACCTGGCTGTGGGACGTGCGCGTGCTGCAGTGGATGGGACGAGACGTGCGGGCCGTGGCGCCGCTGCTGCGCGAGCTGATGGACCCGCGCGTGTACCTCTTCGAGCCCTCCACCGGCAGGGTGCTGGGCGGCGCCGACTGGGTGACGGCGGTCATCAACATGCTCTGGGGCACGCAGTACACGAGCGCCGCGCTGCGCGACGTGCTCGCGGTGGGGCTGCCTCCCTGAGCGCCGTCACCCGGGGCTCGCCGCGTTGCGGGCCATGCCTCCGACGACGAGGTGGTGGAAGGGCCGGATGACGTTGAAGTACACGGGGCCGGCCCAGTTCCGGTAGTGCACCAGCGTCACCACGTGGAAGCGATGACGCGGGCCACCGGTGGGCTCCATCACCACGGCCAGCGTGGCCTCCAGGTGCTTGTCCGTGGCGGCCACCACCCAGACGTGTTCCTCCTCGGCGTGGCGCACGGTGAAGAACGAGGCCGCGCTGCCCGGCGTCATCGGGATGTCCTCCGGGCGCAGGTGGCGCGGCGGCCGGGGCACGCCGTGCTGCCGCATCCCCAGCAGCCGGACGAAGACGGCTCGCACCCCGAACAGGGCCGTCACCCACGCGGGCTGATAGGACATCAGGCCCGCGAGGAACTCGCGCAGCGTGGCCTGGGACTCCACCGTCTTCACGTCTACGTGGTCCGCGCCCCGGGCGAAGGGGCGGAGCACCTCTGGCAGCTCGGTGGGCGTCCGCGACTGGAAGAGCACGCGCAGGCCCAGCGGGAAGAGGACCCACGCGCCGGTGATGGGCATGGGCACCACGCAGAAGAGCCCCAGCCCGAGCAGGCCCCACCCGAAGCCAGCAGGGGGCGGGCGGTGCAGCTCGCGCTCGAGCCAGTGGGACAGGGCCCCGGCGAGGAGCATGCCGCCTCCGAACGCGAGGAACCAGAAGGCCGCCGCGCGGGCGCTGGTGTCTTCGCCCACGCTGTCGAACACGCCGGCTCGGGCCATCTCCAGCAGCGGTTCCTTGAAGAGCACCAGCCCGACGCCTTCGTGAATCGCGGCGATGAGCATCAGCAGCGACCCGTTCGTCACTCGCATGTGCGGCCTCCCTTCATGTCATCCGATACGGTGCCGTATCGCGATACGGTACCGTATAGAGCGAGGGCCACGCGAATGCGCCCTGGACGCCGGGGAGGGGGGCCGTCAGACTGCGGTCGACGATGAGACGCACTACTGCCCGTTCGCCGGAGCCCGCGCCCTTCCGCAGCATCGAGGACATCCGCAAGAAGCAGCGGGGGCCGGGGCTGACGGCGGAGGACTGGGCGGACGCTGCCCTGTGGAGCCTCGCGGACGGCGTGGAGGCGCTGTCGGTGGAACGGCTGGCCCGAAGCCTGGGCGTGACGAAGGGCGGCTTCTACTGGCACTTCAAGGACCGGGCGGACGTGCTCCAGGCCGCGCTCTCGCGGTGGGAGCGGTTGGCCACCACGGACATCATCCAGCGGCTGGACGCCCTGCCGGACCCGAGGGAGCGGCTGCGCCAGTTGCTGGCACTGACGTTCGAGTTGGGCCCGCACGGGAAGATCGAGGTCGCCATCGTCGCGGGTGCCTCGGCGGACCCTCGCATCCAGCCCGTGCTCGCGCGCGTGTCGCAGCGGCGCATCGACTACCTGGTGAAGCTGTACCGGGCGCTCGGCCTGCCGGCGCGTGAGGCGCGCAACTGGGCGATGCAGGCGTATTCCACGTACGTGGGTCTCCTGCACCTCGCCATCGCCAGCCCGGAGACGCTGAGCACCAGCCGCGCCCGGGCCGAGTACGTGCAACACGTGGCCCGGACGCTGATACCGGCGTGAGGCGCGCTGACGCGCGCACATTCGAGGCAATAGTGCCTCGGGTGCAGATGCTGGTTCCGTGCAGCACCGTGCTGCTTCGAGGCTCGGTGGCCCCACGGATGAGATGGCACGGTGCGCCGTCGCGGGTACGGGTGTGACGGCGCCCGCGCGCCAGCGCGTGGTGGCTGGCGCGCGAGCCGAGCGCTCTACTCCTGCTGCTCCACGTCGATGAAGCACACCTTGTTGTTGGAGGCGCCGCTCCCGTTGCCGAGCGTCAATCGTCCGTCCGTCACGGTGACGTCCGCGCTGGAGGTGACGAAGCGCGCGCTGGTGGTCGGCGTACCGGAGAGCACGAGCTGCCCCTCCACCGCGAGCCTGAAGACGCTGTCGAAGTTGCTCGCGTCACCCGCCGCCAGCGTCACGCGGTACTTCCCCGAGGGCACGGCCAGCTCCCACGACGCATTTGGATTCTCCGGCTTCTGCAGGTGCGTGAGCGTGTCGTAGCGCTCGTCCGGAGACGTGGCGCTGTTCCTGTCGCGCGTCTGCGCGCTGTTGTCCGCGTCCCACCCGTAGCTCAGCCCGTTGCTCCGCGCGCCATAGACGGCGCCCGTGTCGGCGACATATCCCGTGGGCACCGGTGACGTGGCGGGCTGGAAGTTCACCCGCGCGCGCAGGCCATCCCTGTACGTGGCGGTGAGGCTGGAGGCCGTGGCCGGTGTCACGTAGCCATGTGCCCGCGCACCACCGTCCGACCACGAAGCCCACACCTTCCACGCGCCCGTCCCGTCCGCCTGCGCGGGCGCGGTGACGTTCAGCGTGTAGCCCTCCCACGACTTCAGCGTCACCGGAGTGGTGACGGTGCCGCCGTTCACCCCGAGCGACAACCCCGAGGGCACCGAGGCCAGCGTCACGTCCACGATGTTCGGCAGCACGTCGCGCACCACCGTGGTGCTGCGCCCCTGCGAGTCCGTCGCGGTGAGCCGCACCTCGACGTAGCTGGTGGGCACGGCGGCCAGTTCCTCCGGCGCCGGAGCGGTAATCGTCAGGTTGTTGCCGGCCGTCGCCGTGAGCAGCGGGTGGGTGTGGCTGTCATGGTGCAACAGCGCCTCCCACGTGAGGCGGCTGTCCGGCAGCGTGCCGTCCTCCGCGTCCGTGGCGCTGCCCGTCAGCACCAGCGTCTGGCCCACGCGGAAGCGCAGGCTGGTGGACGGCGAGCTGATGGTGGGCACGGGCGCGGTGTTCCCCACGTCGATGCGCACGGTGGCCGCCTGCGTGGACGTGGCGCCTCGCGCGTCCCGCACGGTGAGCGACGCGGTGAAGGCTCCGTTCGCGGAGTACACGTGGCTCGTGGTGGGCGTGGTCGTCTGCACCGTGGCGCTGCCGTCTCCGAACGTCCACACGTACGTCAGCGCGTCACCGTCCGGGTCGCTGCTGGCGCTGGCGTTGAAGGACACGGTGAGCGGCGAAGAGCCCGTGGTGGGCGACGCGGAGACGGAGGCCACCGGTGGACGGTTGCTCGTGCCGGTGTAGTCGATGCGGCGCACCTCGCCGCCGTTCGCATAGGTCGTGTAGTAGAGCGACTGGCCCGCGGCCGACGGGCCGAAGCGCAGCGTCACCGCGGAGCTGCCGCCCAGGCCGGTGGCGAACGCGCTCACCGACACCGCGCTGCCCGAGCGCGTCAGCTTGAACACCTTCCCGCAGACGTAGTCGCTGAAGAAGTACGCGTTGTCGTCACCCGGCGCCCAGGCCCCCACGGGCGCGAAGGCGCCGCCCGTAATCGAGTTGCAGTTCTGGAAGGGCGAGCTGGCCTCGTTGGTGCCGTGCTTGTAGTCGAAAATCGGGTTTGTCATCCCCGCCGGCGGTGTGCCGCAGTCGGTGGTGGAGTTGTTGGCGCAGTGCCCCTCGCGCACGTTCCAGCCGTAGTCCGCGCCCTTCACGCCCTCGTCGATTTCCTCCCAGACGCCCTGGCCCACGTCGTTGATGAAGAAGGTGCTGGTGCCGGGCTGGAAGGCGAAGCGGAACGGGTTGCGCAGGCCCGTGGCGTAGCTCTCCTGGCAGGGGCCGGTGCCGGCCGGGACGCCCGCGGGGTTTCCGCAGCGGCGACTGCCGGCGGCCGCGTACCAGGGGTTGTCCGTGGGGATGCTCCCGTCCTTGCGGATGCGCAGCAGCTTCCCCAGCAGCACGTCCAGCCGGCGCGCGGTGGTGTTCTGCCCGGCGCAGCGGCTCGGGTCTCCGAGCTGGCAGCCGCCGTCACCCACGCTGATGTAGAGCAGCCCGTCCGGCCCGAAGTGCAAATCCCCCCCGTTGTGGTTGCCCGCGGTGGAGGGGATGTTGTCCACCAGCACCACCTCGCTCGCCGGGTCCACCACGTTGCTGTCCGCCAGCGTGAAGCGCGACACGCGGTTGACGGCGACGTTGGTGATGTTCGTGGTGCAGGTGTTGAACTTGTTGAACGTGTAATAGACGTAGATGTGGCGCGTGGTGGCGAAGGCCGGGTCCACCGCCACGCCCAAGAGGCCGCGCTCGGAGTTGGTGCAGAGCCGCGCGCTCAGGTCCAGGGCCGGCGTCGTCAGCAGCACGCCGCCGGAGACGACGCGCAGCCTCCCCGGCTGCGTGGTGATGAGCAGCCGCCCATCCGGCGTGAAGGCCAGCGCCGTGGGCTGCGCCACCGTCGCCACCAGCGAGTCCGTGTAGGACGGCGGCAGGGTGATGGCCGAGGCCGCGCGCTCCAGCGCCGCGTCGTCAGGGCCTTCGGATGAGGGCTCCGGCGCGCAGGCCAGGGAGATCAGGAGAAGCCAGGTGCACCGCAGGGAGAACAGCCGTCGAGGTGTCATGGATGACTCCGAAGAGGGTCATTCAGCACCTTGGTATTTGCTGTTTAGTCCTGTTTTTCGCGAGTAGTAACTCTCGTGCCTGTCGGGCACTGAACGGCAAACGGGCCCGGCCGTGAGGCGCGTTCAGTGCCGGCCGTGGCCGCCGCCGCGCGAGTGGCCTCCGCCTCCTGGCGACGCGGAGTGGCCGTGCGAGGAGGAGTTGCCCCAGCGCCCCGTGCCGCGGCCGCGGTAGCCGGAATCATGGCCGCGGTAGCCGGAATCATGGTCGCGGTAGCCGGAATCATGGCTGCGGTAGCCGGAATCATGGCTGCGGTAGCCGGAATCATGGCTGCGGTAGCCGTAGTCGCGGCTGCGGTAGCCGGGGCTGTAGTAGCTCCGGTAGCTGGGGCGGTAGCTCCGGTAACCGTAGTCCCGCACGCGGTAGCCGTAGTGGTGCACCGGATAGCGGTAGCGGTGCCACGTGTAGCGATAGACGTGGGGGGAGCCCCAGCGCGTGCTCACCGTGACGTACGGGTAGACGGGCACCGTCACCCGCACCGAGCCGCGCATGGCCCAGCCGCCCCAGGAGAAGGACCAGGACGGGCCCCGGTGGACCCAGCGGGGCGAGACGAAGACGAGGCCCGGGCGGGGCGGCTCCACCCACGTGCCCTCAATCCACACCCAGTTGTCGCCCTCCCAGTACCAATAGCCGGGCGTCCACGTGAGGTTCGGCGAGGGCGCCGGAGGCGGCTCCTCGTACCGGGCCTCGGGCGGCGCCTGCGTCGTGGTCAGCGCCTCGCCCGAGGGCTCCACGGAAATCTCCACCATGTTCGAGTCGGGGCGCGCCCAGCCGCCGGGCACCCACCGCCAGCCCTGGCTGTCCTGCTCCCAGTAGCCGTTGATGAAGCGGTAGCCCGGCATCGGCGCCACCCACGTGCCGGAGACGTAGCGCCAATCATTCCCGTCCCAGTCCCAGTGGCCGGAGGCCCACACCGCGCCCGCGTAGGGCCGGGTGGTGGGCCGCTCGTCGGGCAGTTCGGGAGGCGCGGACGGCGCGGTGGGGACCGCGTCCTCCTCCGGCGTGTCGTCGTTGGAGTCGTAGTCGCCGTCGTCGGAGGACTCGTAGCGGGAGTCGTCGGGGTCCTCGGCGGGGCGCGGGCTCGTCTGGCCATGCACCACCGGCGCCGCCAGCAGGGCCACCAGGCAGAACCAGTATCGAGGCGTCATGACGTCATCTCCGTTGGGGGCGGAACCTTCTCCGCGTTGGGGCACCGGACGGAAGCCTCGCCCCGGGGTTCGAAGGTAGGGACGGCCACGGTTCGTTTCTATTCACGCTTTGCCCCAACTGTTGCCTGCCTACTGTTGCAAGGCGGGGAATTCCGAAGAAACTCCCGGCATGTACCTCGTCGCCGCCGTGGTGGCCGTGGTGGTTCTGTCGCTGCTCGCGCTCAGCGTCCTGCGCTCGCGTGGGGACCTGCTGAGCACCATCCGGCAGGGGAATGCCGCGCGGGTGGAGGCGTTGCTGCGCAAGAGGCCGGAGGCGCTCGCCGCCGCGCGCGAGTCCGTGCGCGGGCCGCTCCAGGCCGCCGCGGCGAAGGGGAGCCGCGACATCGTCGAGCTGCTGCTGGCGCGCGGCGTGGACCCGGCGGGCATCGACGGCTGGGGGCAGGGCGCGCTGCACGTGGCGGCGCTGCACGGCCACGTGGACCTGGTGCGGCGCTTCCTGGAGTTGGGCGTGGACGTGAATCAGCGCGCGCGGCGGGCCACCTCGGACAAGGTGCCGGCGCGGCCGGGGGCCACTCCGCTGCACTTCGCCTGCGGCGCCGGGCAGCTCGAGGTGTTGAACGTGCTGCTGGAGAAGGGCGCCGCCTGGGACGCGGTGGATGAGCGTGGCCTCTGCGCGCTGCACGAGGTGGCCGCGCGCTCCGGCTCGGTGGAGGTGGCGCGGCGGCTGCTGGAGCTCGGGAGCGTGGTGGACGCGGTGGACTGCCTGGGGCAGACGCCGCTGATGCTGGCGCTGGCGTACAAGCGCACCGCGCTGGCGTCGCTGCTGGTGGCCCATGGCGCGAGCCCCCATGCGCGCGGGCCCATGGAGTTCACCCCGCTGCACCTGGCGGCGCTGCGTGGCCTGGAGGACCTCGTGTCCGCGCTGCTGGCCGCGGGGGCGAACCCGCTCGCGGCGAATGACCTGGGGCACAAGCCCGTGGACGTGGCCCGCGCCGAGGGGCATGCCTCGGTGGCGACCCTGTTGGAAGAGGCGGGGGCCCGGATGGCGGTGACGTCCGTGGTGCCGGAGCCCACTCCCCAGGACGAGGGCGCGGCGGTGGTGGCACCGCCGCGGCCCCGGACGTCGGAGGGTTAGCCGACTACTGCTTCACCAGCACCAGCTCGCGCGTCTGGATGAGGTCCACGTCGCCGGTGAAGCCGGAGAACTGCTCGTACTGCTTCGGGAAGACGCGGGTGCGCGGCACGCGCAGCGACTCGGTGATGGAGAGGGTGTTGCCCTCCTGCTTCTCCGAGCGCGTGAAGCGGCCGAAGGCGTTGTCCACGTTGAGTGACGCCTGCGGGTCCGCCAGCTTCCAGCCGCCCGGCAGCTCCAGCGTCACCTGCGTGCGGCTGGCCTCGGTGTTGTCGATGTAGAGCGGCGTCGTGCGCGTGCTGAGCTGCACGTAGCGCCGGCCGAGCTGCGCCGGGAAGGTGAGGGGCCCCAGCGCCATCCGCTTGTCGCCCTCCATCCGGCCGAAGCGCGGCACCGTGAACTCGTAGTGCAGCACGAAGGGCGCGCCCACCTGCTCCTCGTGCTCCAGCTTCACGCCGGACAGCGACGCCCCACCGAAGTACCGCGCCACCGCGCCCTGGAGCGCCTGGTTGCGGCTCTCCGCCGAGAGCTGGCTGAAGGCCTCCGCAATCTGCGCCGCCTCGAAGCCGGAGTACACCTCTACTCCCTTGCCCGTGAGCTGCCCGTCCGCGGAGAGCTTCAGCGCCAGCTTCACCTCCTTGCCGGGCGCCTCCTTCATGGGCGGCGTCTCCACCTTCTCCAGCGCACGGCCGGGCTCGGGCAGGAGATACGCCTCGCGCCCGCCCATGGCCGGCTCCGGCAGCTCGCCGAAGGGGCCGAAGCGCACCGACGTGTCCACCCACACCGGCCCGGTGCCCGGCACGTCCACGCGGAGCGCGGCGAACGGCAGCAGGCTGTCCTGCGGGAAGAGGTACGGCGCCGGGTCCGTGTTGAACGTCCGGATGGCCACCACGCGCGCCGGAATGCCGAGCACGTCCAGGCTGGCCTTCATCAACAGCAGCCGGCTGCCCCGGTCCTGCGCCGCCGTGGACGCCGCGGACTGGCCCAGCCCCGAGTCGTGCCCGGAGAAGCGCTGCATCACCGCCGCGTGCAGCGCCTTCACCGCGTCCAGGCCCGTCTTCCCCTCGGCCGCCTTGCGTGCGAAGGCCTCCACCTCCGTCGTGCGCTGCCAGCGTTCCTGGAACACGTCGCCGTAGACGCGCACCAGCCCGTCGTTGCCCGTGGCTCCGGCGCCCACCAGCACGAAGGGCAGGTACTCATTGGCGGACGGCGGCGAGTCCGGCTCGGCGATGAACGGCGGCACGCGGCGCGCCTCGTAGTGGAAGACCTCCATGTCGCCCTCCACCTTCGGCGGCGGCGCCTTCATGCCGTGCGCGTCCACCTTCATGCCGCTGCCCTTGGGGGCCACCACCGTGTACGTCGTCCACGCGTTCGGCTGGTTGGCAATCTGGAAGTAGAAGGCGGACGCGGTGAAGCCCGGCTGCGCGGGGCCGCGCGGGCCTTCCGCCAGCAGGTACTCCACCTCGATGTAGTCACCCACCTGCACGCCGGGCAGGCTCACCGTGTCCTTGCCCTCGATGTTCTCCGGCTCCAGCACGCGGCCGTCCGCCTTCAGCGTGCGCAGCGCCAGCACCTGCGCGCCGCGAGGCACGGTGACCTCGGCGATGTCCTGCACGCCGGACTGCTCCAGCGCCTTCTGAACCGTGTGGATGCGGTTGATGATGCTGCCGTCCGGGTACACGCGCACCGCGGCCGCATCCAGCACGAAGGCCGCCGAGGCACCGCCCGTCACCGGCTCCGCCTCGTACGCGCGGATGGCCTCGCGCCCGTCGATGGCATAATCCTGCAGCACCTCCTTGCCCGTCTTCGCGCGCTCCACCGCGCGGCGCAGGGACAGGTCCTCGCCCTCGATGGCCAGCGCCTTCTCGCGCAGCGCCAGCGCCTCGGCGGGCTGGCCCGCGTACTCGCGCACGTCCGCCATCCGCTTCACGAGGTCCGCGTTGCGCGGCCACACCTTCGCCAGCTCGCGCAGCACCGCCGTCGCGTCGTCGTAGCGGCGCAGGCCCACGTAGATGTTGGCCAGCGAGGTGCCGGTGCTCACGCTGGCCGGGTCCTTCTCCAGCATGTCCGCGTACAGCTTCGCCGCGGCCTCCATGTCGCCGCGCGTGCGCGCGTGCTCGGCCTCGCGCACCGTCATGCCCGGGCAGCCGCGCTGCGCCTCCACCAGCGAGTCCCCGCGCTCCACCGCGTCGCGCCGGCGCGCCAGGCTGTACTGGAGACCCAGCGCCTCGCACAGGCCCGGCTGCGCATCCAGCGCGGCCTGCAGCGACTCCTCCGCCAGCGACTCGACGTCCAGCGCCAGCGCCGCGCGCGCCCGCGTCAGCGACACGAGGAAGGCGGGCGGGCCCTTCGTCGCGTCCACCGCCTTCAGCGTCTCCAGCGCGGCGGCCGGCTGGCCGTCATCCAGGAAGAGGTCCGCGCGCACCAGCATCGCCGCCACGTTGCCCGAATCTTTCGCCAGCGCCGCCTCCAAATCCCGCGTGGCCCGGCCGCGCGCCACCTTGGTGGGCACCGTGCGGTCCACCACGGACAGCTCCGCGCGCAGCTCCAGCAGGGTCGGCGTGTTGGCGTCCACCGCCGCCATCAGCCTGCGCGCGCCGTCCGCGTCGCGCCCCAGGCCGTCGCGAATCGCCAGCACGGTGGCGAGCAAATCCCCCGCCTCGCCCTCCAGCGCGGCCTTCAGCGACTCCGCCGTCGGGTAGACGCCCGGCGTCTCCTCGCGCGCTTCCGCCCCCCGGCCCCACGGCTGCGGCGCGGCCCCGGTGGCGGCGGTGAAGCGCACGTTGGACGGGCGCCCGTCCACGCGCAGCAGGGAGAAGGTGAGCAGGCCGGAGGTTCCGGCCTTGAGCTGGCGAATCAGGAAGCGGTGCTTGCCCGCGGGCAGGTCCACCGTGCGCGCGGTGACGGTGGAGGTGGTGCGCTCCCAGCCGCGGCGCTCCAGGAGCGGCGCGCCGTCCAGAATCACCTGGTGCGACGTGCCGCTCACCGAGCGCACCACGTACTCGCCCGGCTCCGTCACCTCCGCGTCGAAGGCGAGCACGTACAAGTCACCCTCACCGGGCTCACCGCCCAAGTCCAACCGGCCGTCCGGCGCGCGCAGCGTGCGCACGGGCTGCGGGCCGAAGGGGCTGTTGAAGGGGCCCGCCAGCGCGCCCGTCTTGCTCACCGGGTCCTCCTCGGCCCACGACAGGATGTGGAAGGGGGAGAAGGGGCCCACGAGCGACGCCTCGCCCGCGCCGCCCAGCTCGTACAGCGCCGCGTCCCGCGCCTTCGCGTCGCCGCGCACCACCTGCACGGACAGGCGCGCGCCGCGCAGCAGGTACGCGGCCTCGCCCGCCACGCCCGCCGCCAGCGCCCGGTCCGCGCCCTTGAGGATGTCGTCGTCCAGCGCCTTCGACGTGCCCACCGAGTCGAGCATGTAGCGCGCGGCGAACACGGCCAGCGGATGCCGGGGCGAGCGCGCCGCCAGCTCGATGGCGGCGGCCAGCGCCCGGTCCGTGCGGCCCGCGCGCCGGGCCATCAGGTGCTGCCCGGCCAGCGCGTACGCGTCTCCCGCGTCCTTCGCCACGGCCGCGTCGAAGCGCTGCTGCGCGAGCGCGTTGTCACCCGTCACCAGGAACGCGTGGAAGCCCGCGAGCGCGAGCGTGCGCGCCTCGTCGGTGCCCTTCTGGGCCCGCTCGGCGGCGGACTCCAGCACGTGCGGCGTGACGGAAGAGGAGGACTTGGGGCAGCCGGTGAGGGCGGCGAGGACGGCGAGCGCGGTGAGTCCGCGACGGAAGGTGCGCATAGGAGGGCCGAAGGGATAATGCAATCCCTCGTGGGTGGCCATATTCCCCTGCGCTGGATGTCCTCGCGCGGTCGGTTCGCGCCCGCTACCGCCGCTTGCCGCCCCTGGGCGGTGCCTTGGCGGGCTGCTTCTTGGGCGGCGGAGGCGGTGGCGCCTTCTTGGGCGTCACGGCCTTGGCCGGCACCGTGCTGGCTGTGACGGCCTTGGCCACCGGAGTCACCACGGGGGGCACTGGAGCCGTCGTCCCCGGGGGCGGGGCCTGGCGCACGGTGTAGACGAAGTCGTCGGCGCGGCAGGTGCCCTCGATGCAGCCGAAGGCGGACAGCGGCGTGATGCTGAATCGCTCCATCCACCCCGGCCCCAGGTTGAGCGGCTCGGCGATGGCGCGCTGATCCTTGCCGCGACCCACATACGCCTGGAGGATGCCGTCGGCGTCCACCTTGATTTCCAGCGCCGCCTCACCGTCGGGGGCGGGCTGGCCCAGCATGGTGCCGTGACGCTCGCCCAGGCCCCACTCCAGCCGCAGGGGGGCCCTGGCTCCGTTGTGGAAGAGCGCCACGTAGCGGCCCTCGGTGCCCACGAGCAGCAGCGCGGCCATCGCCTCTGGCGGAGGCCCGAAGGCCACGGTCCGAGCGCGGCGCAGCCACGTGAGGGGCTGGGCCTCCACGCGGACGCGGGCACTGAGCGAGGCGATGTCGCCCTCCATGGTCCCCTGGTCCACGCGGACGAGCCCCGCCCGCGACGGGCTGTCTTCCCCGGGAGGGAAGACGAGCGCCTTGTCCTCGATGACCAATGGCCGGCCGTTCACCAGCAGCTTCGGGGAGTCCGGCCCCTCGCCCAGGGACACCGTGCGCTTCTCCTGGCCTTCCGATATCCGGCCCGGCCATGGGCCCGTCGGCAGCGGCGCCAGCTTGCCCATGAGGGTCTCGCCCGGCTGCAACTGCTCGGGCTGCTCGGCGCTGCGCAGCCAAGCCACGCCCAGCACTCCGAGCGCCGCCACCACGGTCAGCACCTCCGCCGTCTGCAGCGTGCGCCGCACCACCTTGCGCACGCCCTGACGGAAGCGCTGCATGCGCGTCTGCTTCATCGGGAGCAGCGACGGCAGGCTGCCGGGCACCAGCACTTCCAGGTCCGCGATGAGCGCCGTCACCGACGGGTAGCGGTCATCCGGGTCCGGCTTGAGGCACCGCGTGACGATGGCGTCCAGCCGCGGGTCGATGCCCGGCTTGCGCCGCGATGGAGGATCAAACGTGCCCAGCGGCACTTCACCGGTGAGCCACTCGTAGAGGATGACGCCCAGCGAGAAGATGTCCGCGCGCGCGTCCGCGTTCTTCGCGTCCACGCGCTGCTCGGGCGCCATGTACGACAGCGTGCCCATGGACACGTGCGTGGACGTGAGCGCGAAGCGCGACGAGGGGCTCGCGTCCGCGAGGAACGAGGCCAGCCCGAAGTCCGACACCTTGGCGATGCCGCCCGCCTGCTGGTCCAGCAGGATGTTCTCCGGCTTCAGGTCGCGGTGGATGACGCCGCGGCCGTGCGCGTACTCGATGGCCCGGCAGATTTCGAGCATCCGCCGCAGGGCGACCATCGGGTCCAGGTCCGGCGAGCGGATGAGCTCGCGCAGCGACGGGCCGTCCACGAACTCCATCACCAGGTAGTACGTGGTGTCGTTCTTGCCCTTGTCGACGATGGAGACGATGTGCGGGTGGCTCAGCGCCGCCAGCGCGGCGGCCTCCTTCTGGAAGCGCGCGATGAAGGACGGGTCCTTCGCCAGCTCCGGGTTGAGGAGCTTCACCGCCACCGTGCGGCCGAGCGAGAGCTGGGTGGCCTTGTGGACCTCACCCATTCCGCCGCTACCGACGAGCTTCTCGAGGTGGTAGCCGCTGATGAGGTCCGGAGAGCGTGGCCGGCTGATCGCGGTGGGGTCGATTGAGGACATGGCGGTTGAGGGGCCGCCAGGGTAGCAGAAACGCGCGGGTGTACTATCCGGTCATCACGGGTCGCCGGTGCCCCCCCAGGCAGGCGACCCGGCGGCCGTCAGTGTCCCGAGGCGGGCGAGCGGCCCACCGCCTGCCGCAGGCTGTTGCGGACCTGGTCCAGCGACGAGCGCATCTGCCCGTGGCGCACCGACGCCGCCACCGCGCGCGACAGCGACTTCAGCAGGCTGATGTCCTCCGGCTTCCACACGCGCGCCTGCCGGCAGTCCTCGAAGCCCACCACGCCCCACCACTGCGTCCGTGAGGGGTGGATGGGGCACAGCAGCACCGACTGCGTGCCCTGGCGCTCCAGCAGGTCCTTCATCATCGGCGGCGCGTCGCGCGTGGGGCACGCCACCACCATGCCCGCCTCCAGCATGTCCACCCAGCCCGGCGCGAAGTCGCGGAAGGAGAAGGCGCGCAGCACGGGGTTGGCCAGCGGCGACGGCGTGGGCGGCTCCGCCCAGGCGTGGCGCATGTCCGTGATGAAGCGGCCGTACGTGCCGTGGACCCGGTTCTCGAAGATGTAGGCCCGGTCCACCCCGAGCGAGTGACCCACCAGCCGCAGCGCCTCGCCGCCGGTGGTTCCGCCCAGTCCTTTCTCCAGCAGCAGCTTCGACGCCTCAGACACCTTCGCGAAGGCTTCAATCATTTGAGGGGGCACTCCAGAACGAGGGGGTAACAGTGAGTTCCGCCACTATCCGGAACGGTCTGTCATTCGCTGAAGTCGTATTAAGCAGGATTACTCTGTTCCTGTCAAATCTCAGACTCACTGAATGTGTCGAAGCCGTCGCGGAGAGAATGACCCGGGAGGGGCGAAACAGACCTCTCATCCTTGTCGAGTGCGTGCCCGGTGAGACGCGCGGGCCGGGTGGAGTTGGACCCTTGGAAAAGACGACGGGGGCGCCTCCCTTGGAAGAGGCACCCCCGCCCGTGTGACTGGAAACTGTAAATCCGGAATTACTTGGTCTCGGCGGCCGTCTCGGTCTTGGGGGCGGCCTTCTTGCCGGACTTCTTCGCGGGCTTGGCCTCGGGCTTGGCCTCGGCGGTGGGGGCGGCCTCAGCAGGCTTGGCCTCGGGAGCGGGAGCGGCCTCGGCGGGCTTGGCCTCGGCGGCGGCCGGCTTGGTCTCGGCGGCGGCCGGAGCAGGAGAGTTGGCAAACGCGGTGGCGGCGGCGAGGAGGGCGGCGGCGAACACGGTCTTCATGGAAAGCTCCGTTGGGGGGGGCACGACGCTGGATTGCGTCGCGTTGCCGTCCGGACGCTTGAGCAGCCGGCATGCCAGGAGGCCCTCCCGAGGGAAGCGCGGGTGCAAGGCGCAGCTGCCTGGGGAGAAACTCCACGGTTGGCGAACCAACAGTGGGGGCCTGCTCCCCAGGCGAGCGCATGTCGCTTTGACGACACCGGAGCAGTTGAGCAAGCTGCGTGCGCTACCGGCTGACATCCGGTGGCAGGCCCGGGCCTCACGCCACGCATGTCGCGCGGCCGCGGTGCGGGAGAGACGGTGTATGCGGTCCCTGCGGCTCGTGACGGCGGTGGCATGGCTGGGTGTCGGCTGTGCGGGACGAATCACGCCCGCGCAGCTCGAGGCCCAGGTGCTGGAGAAGGAGCGCTGGCAGCGCGAGTACGAGGCGGAGCGCGAGCGGACGGAAGTGCTGGCGGTGCGCATGGCCGCGCTGGAGGCCCGACTGGAGCGGCTGATGCTGGAGCGCGCCGAGGCGGAGCAGGGGCGCGCGGCGGTGCTGGAGGAGCTGGTGCGCACCGAGGCGGACCGGCACGCGCTGGAGGAGCACAACACGCAGCTCCTGGCGCTGGAGCGGCAGCTCAACGAGCTGAAGGAACTGAAGGAGATGCACGAGGAGCTGTCGGACGTCTGGTACGAGTCCGCGCTGGAGCGCGCTCGGCGCCGCATGCAGCCGCCGCAGCCGACCAGCCCCCCGCCGCAGGACGGCGGCAAGACGGGAGCACCCTAGCAGGCGGGACGGGCCGGCCCGCGACGCGCCCGCCGCCGTGTTAGAGAAGTCTTCCCCCGTGAGCTCCTCTCGCACGCCCATTCGCGGCTACCGCACCGGCTTCTTCTTCGTGGTGGTGCTGCTGTCCGCCGTCACGGCCTTCACGCTGTGGACGGAGGTGCGCACCGGGCGGCAGGTGGACGCGCTGGTGCAGGAGGCGCTGGAGCGCGCGGGCCTCATCGGCCGCATCCGCGTGGACGCGCTGTCGCTGGAGTCGGCGATTGAGGCGCACATCCGCGCCACCGACGACTCCGAGCGCGGCGCCGCGGACGCGGTGATGGAGGACATCCTCAACGACATCCGCGCAGCGTCGGAGGCATACACGCGCAACCTCCCACCCGGCGACAAGGCGGTGTGGCAGCGCTTCAACGCGGGCTGCCAGGGGTTGGCCAACCAGGTGCGCGCGGCGGCGGTGCTGTCGCAGCGGCGCGAGGCGGACCGGGCGCGGCGACACCTGGCCGAGCGCATCCGCCCGCTGGCCGCGGAGCTGGACACGCTGGCCGGCACGCTGGCGCAGGAGAACACCGACGAGGCGCGCGAATTGGTGGGCCGTTTGGCGGACCTGCGCGTGCGCAACACCGCGCTGGGCGCGGGCGCCACGCTGCTGGCGCTGCTGCTGTCGCTGGGCGTGGGCTGGCACATCACCTCGCTGCTCAAGCGCCAGGACGCGACGATTCAGGGGCAGCTCGAGGAGCTGGACCGGCACAACCAGGAATTGGACTCCTTCACGCGGCGCGTGGCGCACGACCTCATCTCCCCGCTGGCGCCGCTCAAGGGCTACCTCACGCTCATCCGCCGCACGGGCGCGGTGAAGGACGCGGGCGCGCTGGAGATGCTGGCGCAGTGCGAGTCCAGCGCGCTGCGCATGGGCGAGCTGATTGAGGCGCTGCTGCGCTTCTGCCGCGCGGGCACGCGGGGCGAGCGCACGGTGGGCGAGTTGGACACTGCCGTCACCACGGTGCTGCTGGAGGTGGCGCAGACGGCGGCGGCGCAGGGCGTGGCGCTGGAGCGTGACTTGTCGCCGGGCGTGGCGGTGGACTGCCCCGGGCAGTTGTTGCAGGTGAGCGCGCGCAACCTGCTCACCAACGCGGTGAAGTACACGGCGGGAAGGCCGGACGCGAAGGTGAAGGTGCGCGTGGCCGCCGAGGGCGAGGAGGCGGTGCTGGAGGTGGAGGACAACGGCATCGGCATGGCGCCGGCGACGCTGGCCTCGCTCTTCCAGCCCTTCTTCCGAGCGCCGGAGGTGCGCGGCCTGCCGGGTCATGGCCTGGGGCTCGTCACCACCAAGCGCGTGGTGGAGGCGCACGGCGGCACGCTGGTGGTTCGCTCGGAGGAGGGGAAGGGCACGCGCATCGTCGTGCGCTTCCCGCGCGTGGTGCGCCCGGTGGCGGCGGGCAGCACCGGTGAGCCCGTGGTTGTTTCGTCCGCCGCTTCCGGAATGCGCAAGGTCGGCACATGAGCACAGCCCGCATCCTCGTGGTGGACGATGACCCGCAGGCCAGGGACTTGCTCCAGCGACTGCTGGGCACGCTGGGGACGGTGACGCAGGCGCCGGACCCGAAGCGCGCGGCGGAGCGGCTGGCGGAAGGGTCTTTCGACCTGGTGATGACGGACATGGCCATGCCCGAGCCGGGGGATGGGCTGAAAGTCCTGCAGGCCGTGAAGGCGCAGTCGGCGGACACGCCGGTCATCGTGGTGACGGCGTTCGGCAACATCGAGGGCGCGCTGGACAGCATCCAGCAGGGCGCCTTCGACTACCTGGCCAAGCCCTTCGACGTGGACGCGATTCTGCGCGTGGCGAAGCGGGCGCTGGAGCAGAAGCGACTGGTGGAGGAGAACCGCTCGCTGCGGCAGCAGGTGGAGCGCACGTCGCTGGTGCTGGTGGGGCGCAGCCCGGCGCTGCTGGAGGTCTACAAGCAGGTGGCGCGCGCGGCGGCGAGCAACGTGCCGGTGCTGATTACGGGCGAGACGGGGACGGGCAAGGAGATGGTGGCGCGGGCGCTGCACAAGCGCTCGCCGCGCGCGAGCGGCCCCTTCATCCCGGTGGACTGCGGGGCGATTACGGAGTCGCTGATGGAGAGCGAGCTGTTCGGCCACGCGAAGGGCAGCTTCACGGGTGCCTCGGGCGCGCGGCGCGGCGTCTTCGAGGAGGCCAGCGGCGGCACGCTCTTCCTGGACGAGATTGGCGACGTGGGGATGAAGGTGCAGTCGCAGCTGCTGCGCGTGCTGCAGGAGGGCGAGATTCGCCGCGTGGGCGAGAGCGTCCCGGTGAAGGTCGACGTGCGGGTGGTGGCGGCGACGAACAAGGACCTGAAGGCGCGGGTGGCGGAGGGGCTGTTCCGGGAGGATTTGCTGTACCGGCTGGACGTGGTGCACCTGCACCTGCCGCCGCTGCGCGAGCGGCGCGAGGACGTGCCAGCGCTGGTGGAGCACTTCGCGGCGAGACACGCGCGCGGCGGCGTGCGGCCCGTGGTGACGCCGGAGGCGATGACGCGCCTGACGGGCTACGACTGGCCGGGCAACGTGCGGCAGTTGGAGAACGTGGTGGCGCGGGCGCTCGCGCTGAATGTGACGGGCGTGCTCGGACCGCAAGACTTCCCGGAGCCCATTGGCGACGCGACGCAGAAGCTTACGGGGCTCGCGGGAGACATGCCGAGCCTCGCGGAGCTGTCTCGGCGTTACGCAGCGCATGTGCTCCAGCATGTGGGTGGCAACAAGAGCGAGGCGGCGCGGCTGCTCGATGTGGACCGCAAGACGCTCTACAAGCTGCTGGAAGCGCCAGAGGGTGGGGCGGAGTCGTAGCGCTTCCGCCGACGTTGGCGCCCGCGCCGCGTGCCACGCCTGGTCGTCGCGACGCCCCGAGCCTCCGTCGTGCCCGGCGGGTATCCGCGTACCCCCTGACAGCGCACCCTCGTTCAAGCGATGCTCGCCCCCGAGAGGGGGATTTCGACACATGAGGGGTCTACGAAGGACCGGGCTCGCGGTGGCGTTGCTCGCGCTCTGCGCGTGCGGCAACAAGGAGCGCGAGCAGTTGGAAAAGGAGACCGCGGCGGCGCAGAAGCAGCTCGCCGACGCGCGTGCCTTCCGTGAGGGCGTCGAGCGCGAGAAGGCGCTCCTCGCCCAGAAAATCACCGAGGCTCGGAACGAGACGGACGCGGCCCGCACCGCGCACCACCGCACCCTGGCCGCCGCGGCCTGGCTGGCCTCGCAGGAGGGCAGCACCCTCGGGCTCGACGGCGATATGCGCGCGGCCCGGGCGGGCTTCCAGCTCGAGGAGGCCGCCCGCAAGAAGGACAACGACGCCCTGCTCGCGCTGGCCACGGAGTGGCTGGACCCCGAGCGCCCCTGTGTCCCGACGAAGAAGGAGGACGCGCAGGAAGGGGACGGAGAAGGCGAAGGCACGGCCGGGAGCGAGAGCACCTGTGGCGCCAACTGCGAGGCCCCGCGCCCCTACGAAGACGCCTGCGAGGACGTCCCCAAGCAGCTGTCCCCGTGGCCGGACTGGACGTGCGATACCCTCGCGAGCACGGGAGGGAAGCTGGGCGCGGCGGCCTTCTGCCGTGCCACCTTCGACCGTCCGACACCCACGTCGGCCGGAGTCTCCCCCTACGCCATGGACGGGCTGCCCGTCAGCCTGCAGGTGGTGCGCGTCGCCTTCGAGCACGAGGGGCACCTGTACGCGGCCGACTGGCCCGAGCCCTCGGTGGACCTGTACCACCCATCCAATGGCTCGGCGATCGCCGAGTGCGAAGCCGTCAATGGGGAGCGCGACTGCTCCCACCAGTGTGACGTGCAGTTCGACCGCTACCAGGACCCGTGCGCGTGCGAGCCGGAAGGTGACGATGAGCACGACCATGACGATGGAGATTCGGACGAGCCGGACGAGTCCTACGAGGTGCGGGAGGCGAGAAGGGCCGCCGAGGCCGCCGCGGCCGAGGCCGCCGATGCGCAGCGCCGTGCCGAGGAGGCGGCGCAGGAGTTGAGCTACCGCGAGTGTCTGGCCGCCTGTGAGCCGTCGCAGCCGGAGTCGGCACCGACGAAGGATGAGGCCGGCAACCCGCTGCCGCCCGAGCCCGCGCGCAGGACGCAGACCGTGCGGCTGGAGGCCTCGCCCGCGCCGGGCATCTTCGTGGTGTCGGAGGAGACGCGGACCTTCGCCGCGGACGGAAGTGAGCTGGAGAAGAACCTGTTCACCTACGTGCTGGAGCACTCGACGGTGTCGGAGCTGCGCGCGGGACAGGCTCCCACGGACGCTCCCGACACGCTGGGCTCGCTGGTCCAGCACATCGGCTACGAGGACGTGCTGCGCAAGGACGGCAAGCTGTCCCTGGCGCCGCTGCCCGGGATGAAGGGACCGATGATGGTCGGCCTGTGGGACGGCAAGGTGATGGCCATCCGCTTCTCCTCGGAGCCGGGCCAGGACGCGGTGGAGAAGCTGGAGCCCGCGGAATCGTGCGCGGCCCTCCGCAAGGAGCCCAAGCGCTTCCCGGTCTCCTACCTGGAGGCCTGTGACAGGCTGCCCGCCGTGGCACCCACGCCCGCGGCCGCTGCCGCGCAAGGAGCGGACGCGGGGAGCGAAGGCAAGGTGGCTGGGGAGGTGACGCCATGAAGCGGTCAGCGGGTTGGTGGGTGGCGGCGCTCGTGCTCGCGGGATGTGGAGGGGACGCCGCGCGGGTGGAGGCCCAGAAGAAGCTGGATGCCGCGCGGGCCGTGCTGCGCGAGGAGGAGTCCCGCACGCAGGCGCTCTCGGACGAGGTGGCGCACCTGAAGTCGCGGCTCGGCGAGGCGGAGAACGCGCGCGCCGCCGAGCGCCGTGATTTGGCGTTGCTGCAGAACCGGCTGGCGGAGAGCTGGCGCGGGGAGCCGGGCGTGCTGAAGTCCCTCCAGGACGAGGCCGAGGTGCCGGCGGCGCTGCGGGCCTCGCTGCAGGAGGCGCAGCTGGCCGCGGGCGGGGCGGCGCCGGAGCAGCGTTTCCGTCAGGGCGTTCAGGGCAATGACTTGTCGGTGGTGTCCGCGGTGCTCACGCAGTGGGCCGTGAAAGAGGGCGTGACGCCCTCGCCGCAGGCCGAGTCACCGGAGGCTCCCGCCGAGCCGGAGGCCCAGGCCTGTGAGCGTGTGCAGGGCGACTTCACCTGCGCGTCGCTGCCCCTGGGCGGCGACGGTGACGGCGTGACGCGGCTGTGCCGCTTGCCGGGCAATGGACCCGCGTGGGTGGTGCGCTCGGACCATGGCTCGCTGGTGATTGCGCAGCTCATGCCGACGGACCGCGCCCGCTACCGCCCGGTGCGGATGATGGGGCCCGACGTGTGGCTGCTGCGCGGGGATTCTGGCTCCGACGCGCAGGCGGCCCTGGACGTGTTCCAGGTGTCCGGCGGGCAGGCGGTGCGGCGCATCTCGGTGGACCTGATGCGCAAGGGCAAGCCCGCTTCGCTCGTGGAGGCGGACCTGGACGCGGACGGGTTGACGGAGACGCTGGTGGTCAGCGCCGACGAGGTGGAGGCCGTGCACCTCGATGGCGCGTCCGGCGTGCTCTCCCTGTGGAAGGACGCGCACCTGTGCCCGATGGTGGAGAAGCTCGCGGGCAAGGAGCTGGACGGAGCGCGGGCGGCCTGCGCGGCCTGGCGCAAGAGCACGCCCGAGGGACGGTAGGCGCACACGTCACGGAGGCCAGGACCGCATCTCGCGGTCCCGGCTTCCGTGGTGCGATGCTCCCGCGCGCTCAGTTGGCGGAGTAGGTGGTCTGGTAGATGGCGCCGCCCACGCTCTCGACGAGCAGCGAGATGCGGGTGCCCTGGGTGGCCGCCTCCTTCGCGCTCTGGAAGAGCTGGAGCCGCTCGGCCTCGGTGTACTGGTAGCCGGTGTTGGACGCGCCCGAGCTCAGGTACTGGTAGGCGCCGATGGAACCGCCGGTGCAGTTCGGTCCGGCGTAGACCTGGATGTACACGTAGCCCTGGCCATAGAAGACGTTGTTCTGCCGCGTGTACATCGCGGTGCAGACGTAGCCGGACGCGTTGACGGCCGCGGCCTCGGCCTCACCAGCGAAGAGCACCGACATCATCACCGCGCACAACAGGGAAAGACGCTTCATCGTTGCCTCCTTGGGACATTACCCATGAGCCGTGGGGCCCTGGGCCCGGACACGGAAAAGGAGGGCGTTGGTTGCCCTCCTGACTTCACAACGACGTCCGACTCCAGAATTCCTTACTTCATTTTCAGGTCCATTCTTCTCGCCGTGCGCCCCCGGCCCCCGCCCTCACCTGGCCGACTGCCGGACAGAGTGGGGGCCGGGTCTTGCGGTTCGTGTTGACGGGTGTCAATCAACCGGAAGCCCCTCCCTGGTCATGACTCCCTCTCCGTCGACATCCACCTTCCCCCTGCGCGCAGTCATCGACCAGTTGCTCGTGCTGGACCGGGCGCGTCCCCGCGGCGCCGGGGTGTTGGAGGACCACGGCCTCATCGAGAAGCTGCTGGTGACGGTGGACGCCGCGCCGGTGCTGCTCGCGTACGTGGACGCCGAGGAGCGCTACCGCTTCTGCAACCAGACCTACGAGCGCTGGTTCGGCACTGCTCGCGAGCAGGTCCTCGGACGGAGCATGCCCTCGGTATTGGGGGCCGCTGGTTATGAGGCCATCCGGGCGTACGTGAAGGCGGCTCTCTCCGGCCAGGCGGTGCGCTTCGAGCTCGCCGTTCCCTACCGCGAGGGCGGCACCCGCGTGGTGCAGGCGGACTACCTGCCTCACGTGGACGCGGACGGCCACGTCGCCGGCTTCGTGAGCATGGTGGCGGACGTCACCGAGCTGCGCCGGGGCGAGGAGGCCGGGCGCATCGCCCGCCAGCTGCGCGAGAGCGAGGACCGGCTGCGCCTCGCGATGGAGGGCGCGGACCTGGGCACGTGGGACTACGAGCTGTCCACGCGCCAGCAGAGCTACAGCACCCGGAGCCTGGAGCTGCTGGGCCTGCCGCCCGGCACCGTCCTCGACGACGCGCGCGTCATGCAGTGCATCCACCCGGAGGACCGCCACCGGCTGGACGCGGCCCGGAGCGCGGCCTTCGACCCGGAAGGGGACGGGAGCTTCCGCATCGACTTCCGCGTGGTGGGGCCGCTCGTGAAGGAGGAGCGCTGGCTGTCGGCCTTCGGGCGCATGCACTTCGACGGGCGGCGGCGGCCCCTGCGCTTCATCGGCATCCTCCAGGACATCACCACGTCCCGCCGGGCCCGCATGCGCGCGGACAAGCTGGCCGCGGTGTCGTCCGTGCTGTCCCGCGCGCTCCGGGCGGAGCAGGTGGCCGAGGTGGTGGTGCGCGAGGGGGCCACGGCGCTCGACGCCGTCTGCGCCTCGCTGGTGCTTCTGAGCGAGGACGGCGCCTGCTTCGAGCTGCGTGCCGCGCACGGCTTCCCGGAGGGCGCGCTGGAGCCCTGGCGGCGCTTCCCCGCGGACACGCCCGTCATGTTCCGGGACGCGGTGCGCACGGGCCACGCCGTGCTGTACCCGGACCTGGACGCCTTCTTCCAGGACTACCCCGACATGAGGGACTCGCCGTCGCTGCTGGGCCGGGCCTTCGCCGCGCTGCCGCTGCGGGTGGACGGGCGCACGCTGGGCGCCTTCGGCTTCACCTTCGCGCACGAGCAGTCCTTCGGGCAGGAGCAGCTCCAGTTCATGGAGTCGCTCGGCCAGCAGTGCGCCCTGGCCCTGGAGCGCGCGCGCCTCTACGAGTCCGAGCGCCGCGCCCGCGAGGAGGCCGAGCAGCTCCGGGACAGGCTGGCCACCGAGCGCGGCCTGCTGGAGGCCGTGCTGCAGCAGCTCCCGGTGGGCGTCGTCATCGCCGAGCCCGGCGGCCGGCTCATCCGCGGCAACGCGGCGGTGGAGGCCCTCTGGGGCCACACCTTCGTGGCCTCGGACGACATCTCCGGGTACGCGGCCTACCAGGGCTTCCGGCCGGACGGCACGCCGTACAGGCCCGAGGAGTGGCCCATCTCGCGCTCGCTGACGCGCGGGGAGACGGTGACACGCGAGCCCGTGCATCTGCGCATGCACGATGGCAGCTCTCGCCACATCGACGTCAGCTCCACGCGCGTCCACGACGCGCAGGGCCGGCCGCTCGCGGCGGTCGCCGTGTCCATGGACGTCACCGCGCACCATGCGATGCGCGAGGCCCTGCGCCGCGAAGGCGAGACGCGAGACAGGCTGATGGGAATCGTGGGGCACGACTTGCGCAACCCGCTGCAGGCCATCGCCACGTCCAGCACGCTGCTCTTGAAGGAGGCCGCGCCGGACTCTCCGCAGCGCAAGCGCGCCGCCCGCATCCTCACCAGCGTGCAGCGCATGGACCACCTCATCCGCGACCTGCTGGACTTCGCGCGGGTGTCCCAGGGCGGCACGCTTCCCATTCAACGCCGGCGCATGAGCCTGGAGGACCCCTGCCGCATCGTCGTGGACGAATTGCTCGCCGCGTACCCGGACCGGGACATCCACCTGGACCTGTGTGGAGACCTGCGGGGCGAGTGGGACATGGACCGGCTGGCGCAGTTGTTGGGCAACCTGGTCGTCAACGCCTTCACGCACGGCGCGCGGGGCGTACCGGTGGAGGTGCGGGCGGACGGCGAGGGCCATGACGTGGTGCTGGAGGTGGCCAACGCGGGCACGCCCATTCCCGCCGCGCTGTTGCCCCGCCTCTTCCAGCCCTTCACCCGCGCGGATGAAGGTGGAGACCCGCTCAGGGGCGTGGGGCTGGGCCTCTTCATCGTGCACGAAATCGTCACCGCGCACGGGGGTAGCGTCCAGGTGACCTCCACGCGCGAGACGGGCACCGTGTTCCGCGTGCGGCTGCCCCGCTTCGGCAAGGGCTGACGCCTCGCCTCAGGCGGCGCCGCGGCGCGGCTGTCGGGCCTCCTCCAGGAAGGCCACCAGGTCCGTCAATTCCACCGGCTTCACGAAGTGGCGATGGAAGCCGGCCGCCTTGCTGCGGACCCGGTCCTCGTGCTGGCCATAGCCGGTGAGGGCGGCGAAGGTGGGGCTCTCGTCGCCCAGGCGCTCGCGGATGAGCGCGGCCAGCCCGTAGCCATCCACCTCCGGCAGGCCGATGTCGAGGATGGCCACGTCGGGTGTGAAGACGTCGAGCCGCTGCATCGCCTGCCGGTGGTCATGCGCCACGGCCACCGTGTAGCCGGACATCTCCAGCAAGTCCGTCAGCGCCTCGGCCGCGTCCACGTTGTCGTCCACCACCAGCACGTGCAGCGGCGCGGGCGTCGCGGCCGGGTGGGGAGGTGGCGGCGGCTCCGCGGGCAGCTCCAGCGGCCCGGTGTGGCGCGGCAGCACGACGGTGAAGGTGCTTCCCCTGCCGGGGCCGTCGCTGTGCACGTCCACGCGGCCGCCGTGCGCCGTCACCACGCTGCGCACCAGCGCGAGGCCGATGCCCAGTCCTCCCGCGTTGCGGTCCACCGAGCGCGGCCCCTGCACGAAGGGCGCGAAGATGCGCTCCGCCAGCTCGGGGGGAATTCCCTCGCCGTTGTCCGTCACGGTGAGCACGACGTCCTCCTCGCGGGACTCCGCGCGCACCTGGAGCCGGCCTCCGGACGGCGTGTACTTCGCAGCGTTGTTGAGCAGGTTCGTCACCACCTGCGTGAGCCGGTCCGCGTCGCCCAGCACGGGCAGGCCCTCGGTGGGCACCGCCACGTCGAGCCGGTGCTGGCGCTGCGTCATGAGCGGCGTCACCGCCTCCACCGCGCGAGCCACCACCGTGGACAGCTCGAGCGGCGCGCGGTGGAGCGACATCTGCCCCCGGACGATGCGCGCCAGGTCGAGCAAGTCATCCACCAGCCGCACCACGTGGCCGAGCTGGCGGCGGATGACGTCGTGCTCGGACGTCTGCGCCAGGCCGCGCAGGCGCAGCACCTCCAGCGAGCTGACGATGGGGGCCAGCGGGTTGCGCAGCTCGTGTCCGAGCATGGCGAGGAAGGCGTCCTTCGCCTGCGTGGCGGCGATGGCCTCGGCCCGCGCCGCCTCGGCCATCTCGAGGTGGGCGTCGCGCTCGCGGGCCTGCGCCTCCAGGCGCTGACCGGAGCGCACCAGGGCCTCATCGAGCCGCGCCAGCTCGTGCACGTCCGAGGCGTCCACGCGCACCGGCGCGCCGCTGGCGAGCGCATCCGCCGCGTCCACCGCGCCGGAGATGGAGTGGCCGATGCGCCGCGAGAGCGCCCAGGCCCCGGCGGCGCTGAGCAACAGCATGGCCAGCCCGAGCGCGCCACCAGCCATGAGCGAGCGCTGCAGCGGAGCGTCCAGCACGTGGCGAGGACTGACCACGGTGACCGTCCAGCCGGACGCGGTGTGGCTGAACGCCGCGTAGACGGGCTCTCCCTCCATGGAGTGGTCGGCGTAGACTCCCTCGTGGACGGCGCGCGTGCGCTGGAGGAAGGACGGCGTCGCGGACTGGCCCACGAAGCGCGCCGGGTCCCGGGTGCGGGCGGCCACGATGCCATTCGGGTCCACCAGCGTGCGCGTCCACTCGACGTCGTCCGCGGCCTGCCGGGCCACCACGTCGCCGAGCGCGTCCGTGGAGATGACGGCGGTGAGCACGTAGCGCAGGCTTCCGTCGCGCACCACGGGGACGCGCAGGGGCACGGCGAGCCGGTGTCCCGGCCCCTTGCCCACGGCGATATTCCCCACCGTGGGCCGCAGCGTCTCCCGCACCCGGGCGAGGCTCTCCGGCTCCGCGATGGGAGGGAGTGGGCTGTCTGGAGCGTAGCTCGTGTTGAGCAGCGGGACGCCGTCGGGCGTGAGGAGGATGAGCGTCAGCCACCCGTGCTGCGTCTTCATCACCCGCGTGCCCTGCGTCCAGAAGCCCTGGAGGTCGCCCGAGTCCAACTGGGTGGACTCGGCCAGCGCTTCGAGCGCGCGCATCGAGCCGGCGATTTCGCTGTCGAAGGCCTCCGCCAACGCGCGCGCCGAGGTGAGCACGCGCCGCTCGGAGGACTCACGCTCGGCGCGGGCCAGGTAGACGAAGAGGCCGCACGAGAAGGCGACGACGGGCAGCAGCGCGCCCAGCACCAGTCGCACCAGGTGCCATCGCAGTGGCCGGGGATGACGGGGGCGTGGGGACATGGTCCGGGCGGGACTTGATGGATGGACGCTGCGCCTGCCCGGGCGCACCGTCCCGGCGGAACGAAGCGGACCATCCCATCAGTCGCGTCGCAAGTCACCCCCGGGCCCCGCGTCCGGTTTCCGGTGCGCGGAGGTGCGACGGCGGCCAGGGCATGCACCTCCGGACACTTTGCGCCCCGAGCATCCGTGTTCTCGATCAGCGCGTGGGCGGTGGCGTCCGGCCCTGCTTCGCATCCGTGAGCTTGGGCTTCGGCAGCGCGGACACGTGGCTGGCGATGAGTCGCCACCGGCCGTTGCGCTTCACGAGCGTGTCGGTGAAGCGCAGCTCGGCGGCGAAGGGCTTTCCACCGGCCAGGCCCTTCAGGCTGGTGATGCCATTGACCACCGCCGTGTCGCCGTAGAGGCGCACCTTCATGTCGTGGTTGCGGAAGACCTCGTAGCGGGGCTCCTTGTTGCGCAGCTCGAGGAGCGTCTCCTCACGCGTCGTCATGTTGCCGGACGAGTCGATGAGGGTGAAGCCGTCACCCAGGTACTCGGCCGCCAGGCTCTCGTTCCCGGTGCGGATGGCCTCGCAGGTCGCGTTGAGCGCCGCGAGGACGACGTCCTCCTCCCTCTTCGGCGCAGCCAGGGCGGGAGCGGCCATGGCGAGCAAAACGAGACACGTGGCGAAGGGCTTCATCATCGGTTCATCCTCCGGCGGACTTCGACGTCGCCTCGAACGTACCCCGATACTCCCCGTATCGAATCGTCCGTACCAGACAGGCGAGCGTGGGATGTGCCTTGTGCCCCACGGCCCGGCCCCTCCAGACTTCGCGGTGTGAACCCCCGCACCCTGCCGGCGCTGACCCTGCTCGTGGCCTCCAACCTGACGGCATGTGTCTCGCAGCCGCGAGGCCATGAGGAAACAACCGAAAACCTGGGCCCACCGGCGCGCCTGTGGCGGCGGAGCGCCTCGGAGCGGGACTTCGAGCGGTTCCTCCGCGAGGGCACGGTGCTCGCGGCGGATGGGGCCCTGGAGTTGGACGCGGCGGCGCCGGCCGTCAGCGAGCCATTCACCTCGGGGGTGGAGGCGGATGGGGGCACGCGCTACGTCGGTGGGAGCTACCGCCTGGGCATGGCGGTGTCCGACACGCAGCCCGTCCCGGGCGGTTTCACCACCGCGGTGCCGTCCTTCGACGCGCTCACCCCGCCGGGGACCTGGCTGAAGGTGACGCTGGCGGCGCGCATCGAGGGCACCTGGACGAAGGACTACGAGCTGGGCGTGTGGGCCTTCGACAAGGAAACCGTCGCGCGGCACAGCGTGGACGGCCAGCGCGACGCGGACGGCGCGGTGTCCACGGACACGCTCAGCCTCCAGCGCCGGGCGGACGCGCTGCGGATGACGGTGTGGCTCTACTCGTCCCGGCCGGACGCCACGCCCCGCGTGCGCGCGCTGTCGGCGGCGGTGAGTGACAGGCACGGCCTCGCCGGGGACGCCGCGCCGGAGCGCACGGCGTGGGGGACGGTGCTGGACGTGCCGGGCTACTCGCAGATGCTCTACCCGGACGGTGGGCCGGTGTGGTGCTCGCCCACGTCCACCACGATGCTGCTCGGGTACTGGGGGAAGCGGCTGGGCCGGCCGGAGCTGCACACCACGGTGCCCGCGTCCGCCGAGCGCACCTATGACTGGACGTACAAGGGCACGGGCAACTGGCCCTTCAACACCGCGTACGCGTCCGCCATGGGCAACGGGGCGCTGCACGGCATGGTGCTGCGCCTGGACAGCTTCGCCCAGGTGGAGCGGCTCATCGCGGCGGGCATCCCCATCAGCATCAGCATCGCGTACGAGGAGGGGACGCTGACGGGGTCTCCCGTGCGCCGCTCGGACGGGCACCTCATCGTGGTGAAGGGCTTCACGCCGGAGGGGGACGTGGTGTGCAACGACCCCGCGTTCAAGACGGACGAGACGGTGGAGGTGACGTACCGGCGCGACGAGCTCTGGCGGGCCTGGCGTCACTCGCGCCATGCCGCGTATGTGCTGTGGCCCGCGGGGACCTCGCTGCCCGAGGGCGTGGTGGAAGTCCTGCGCTGACGTCCCGCTCGGACATTTCCTGGAGGAATTCGTCATGTCGGCCTTTTCGCCCCTCGCCGTCCCCGACGCGTGGGACCTCGTCGCCCCCGAGTACGTGCGGGAGTTGCAGCCCGTGTTCGAGACCTTCGCGCGGGAGGCGCTCTCGCGAGCGGGAGCACGGCGAGGCATGCGTGTGGTGGACGTGGCGGCGGGGCCCGGGACGCTGGCGCTCATCGCGGCGCGCGAGGGCATGCGGGTGACGGCGGTGGACTTCGCGTTCCGGATGATTGAGGCGCTGCGGGCGCGCGCGGCGGCGGAGCGACTGGAGGTGGAGGCGCTCGTCGGCGACGGCATGGCGCTGGCGCTGCCGGAACGCGCGTTCGACGCGGCGTTCTCCCTGTTCGGGCTGATGTTCTTCCCCGACCGTCCGCGCGGCTTCCGCGAGCTGCTCCGGGTGCTCGTCCCGGGAGGCCGGGCCGTGGTGTCGAGCTGGGTTCCGATGGAGCGCTCTCCGACGATGAACGTGGTCTACCGGAGCTTCGCCGAGCTGATGAACGGAAGCGGGGCGCCGCGCGACGGGATGATGCCGCTGTCGGACCCGGAGACGTGCCGGCGGGAGATGTCCGGCGCGGGCTTCGTGGACGTGTCCGTGCACGAGGTGAGCGCGCGCGCGGACTACCCTTCGACGGCGGCGCTGGTGGACGCGATGGTCCGTTCGAGCGCACCCGTGGTGCTGGCGCGGCGGGCGCTCGGAGACAAGTGGAGGGACGTCGAGCGGGCCCTGCTGGACAGGGTGACGTCGGAGCTGGGAACGGGGCCGCAGAGTCTCCTGTTCAACGCATACCTCACGGTGGGTGCGCGGAAATGACAGGCCATGCGGTCCGGACCCCCGCTGAGGCCCTCGCGCTCCTGGCCAATCTCGGCGCCTCGCCGTGGCTCGTGCGCCATCACGAGCTGGTGGTCGAGGCCGCCGAGCTCCTGACCCGAGGGCTCTCCCAGGAGCTGAAGGTGCCCTTCGAGCGCGACATGGTGCTGCTCGGAGCCGCGCTCCATGACGCGGGCAAGATGGCGAGGAACGCCTTGCGCGCTCACGGGTGACTGGGGATTGAGTGGAATTCCCGGAGGCTCGCCGAGACACGTGTTGAGACACCATTCCGTTGCATGTGACAACCGCCGCCCGGGGCGCACGGATTGCGCACCCGCTCGGATTCGGTCTCACCTCGGACGACGTTGTGACTCGGCTCGCACCTACGTAGCGTGTCGCATCCATGCCTCGTTGGCTTCCGCTCGCTCTGCTCCTTCCGGGTCTTGCGTGTGCTCCGTCTCCCAGCGCGGAGGAGGCGCGCGTGGATGCCGGCGTGGTCATTGCTGCCTCGCGCGAGGCGGGAGGCGCTGAGCCTCCGGCGGGCGCGAGTGCTGGTTCGACGTCTGTCATTGCCGGAGCCCCGCCGGACGCAGGCCTCACGGCTGGCGCGATGGCGGGCTCTTCCTCCGTCGCGGCCGGGGCCCCGCCCGATACAGGCGCTGTCACGGCCAGCGCGGGCGCGCCGACGGGAACGGGTGGGCCGGCCGTCGCGACAGGGACGCCGGCCAGCGGCGTCATCACCTCGGGCGACGGCGGCGTGAGTGAGCGGGGCTCCGGTGCTGGTCCCACCTCGGAAGAGTTGCTCGCCGCGTGGCAGCGGACCGCGGCGGAGTCGGGCACGGATGGTGGTACGGGCACGTCGTCGCTGGGGGCTTCACGGTCCGCCGATTCGAAGATGGCTCGTGTCGAGGACTCCGCGTCCCCGGACTCCGACGGCTCGCACGACGAGGCCCCCGCGCTCGCCATCGACCCGGCGCTGAGCGCCATGCCCCGGCCCGAGCGCCATGGTGAGCCGGAGACGGCGGAGCCTCCGCCCGTGGAGCAGCTCGTCGTCATCCCCGACAAGAAGAACCCGGGCGCGGAGCTGGTGCTCGGTCCCGACGGCGAGCCGCTGGAGGACACGAGCCTCGTCCTTGGCGACGTGGACCCGTCCCTGGACCCGGAGGAGTTCGAGCCGGACTCGGAGCCTGTCGGCGGCGCGGACGCGGGGACGGCGCCCTTCGCCATTCCGTATGCGCCCGACGCCGGCTCGCTGCGGGTGAAGCGCTCCATTGCCGTGCGCCAGGAGCCCCGTAGGGATGCGCCGCCGCTGGGCACCGTGGCCCAGGACATGCGCGTGCGCTGGCAGGGCGAGACGGCCATGCGCGGACCGGACTGCGACGCGTGGATTCAAATCGAGCCGCGCGGCTGGGTCTGCAACCGCTATCTGGAGCCCAACTTCCGCGAGCCGCGCGTGAGGGACCTGCCCAAGCTGCGCGAGGGCGAGCTGACGCCCGGCATCTACGCGCGCGTGGTGGGCCGGCGCGTGAAGGCCTACCCGAGCCTCGCTCTCGCGAAGAGGAAGCGGAAGGGCGTGCTGCTGAAGGGCTCGGTGACGGTGCAGTTGCGCGGGCAGGTGCGCGTGGGCCGCCGCACCTTCTGGCGCACTGCGGACGGCCAGTACCTGGAGGCGCGGGTGCTGCGCGAGTACCGGCCTTCCTCCTTCGAGGGCGTGGACGCGGAGACGCTCGCGGAGCTGCCGACGCCCTTCGCGTGGGCGCAGTCGCGCACGAAGCCCCAGGCGGACGTGGAGGTGAAGGTGGCGCCGGACGCGAAGGCCGCGCGCGAGACGGTGCTGCCCGCGCGCACGCTGGTCGCGGTGAAGGAGTTGTCCGCGGACGGCAAGTGGGTGCTCATCTCGGAGAACCACTGGGTGGCACGGGATGACTTGCACGTGGCCTGGTTCACCCCCGCGCCGCCCGGCGTCGAGCCCGGCGAGCGGTGGCTGGACGTGGACCTGGAGGCGCAGGTGCTGGTGGCCTACGAGGGCGAGCGGCCGGTGTACGCGACGCTCATCTCCTCGGGGAAGCCGGGCACGGACACGCCGGAGGGGCTCTACCGCATCTGGATAAAGTTCGCCGAGGCGGACATGACGGGCAACGGCACCGCGGGCAACGAGACGTACCGCGTGGCCACGGTGCCGTGGACCATGTTCTTCCAGGACGACTACGCGCTGCACACCGCCTACTGGCACGACCGCTTCGGCGAGCCCATGAGCCACGGCTGCATCAACCTGGCGCCGAGGGACGCCCGCGCCCTCTATGTCTGGGCCGCGCCCGAGGTGCCCACCGGCTGGTCCATGGTCCACGCCACGCCGGACGCTCCCGGCTCGTGGGTGCGCATCCGCGGCCAGGCGAAGGGCCCGGAGCGCAAGGTCGCGGTCGCGGCCAATTCGCACCGGGGACGGCAGCGGAAGGCCGCTGTCGTCCGCTCTGCCCAGGAATGATTGCAATTGCAGTACTGACGGCGCGCCTTCACGACGTGCCGCTCGGTGAATCAATCCCGGGATGCGCTCGGGCTGTCGCTCCAGACGCGCCCCAGTCCGATGCGGACCTGCCCCGCGCCGGGGATGTGGAAGCGCGGCCTCCCGAAGCGGGAGTAGTCCGCGTCCGGATGGAAGGGCAGGGATTGGGGCTCGTAGGGCTCCACCCGGTACGCGTGGCTGTCCGGCGATTCATTCTCCCGCTCTCCCAGCGACGCCCTGCCGGGGCCCGAGACATCGGCGAAGAGGTAGCGGTGCCCCTCCCAGACGATGAAGCGGTCTCCGGGCCCGGGCTCGCCGCGGATGGCGGTGAGCATGTGCGGCTCGTCCTCGGGGATGAGGAAGAGGATGTCCTCCGGCGCGATGAGGTAGCGGAGGATGCCGACGAAGAGCGTGGCCTTCGAGTCGCAGTCGCCGTAGCCCGTGAGCAGGATGAGCGGCGCGGGTGACAGCCCCGAGCGGAAGATGCCATCCGCATCCAGCGAAGGGATGCCGTAGGGGATGTCCTGTGTGAAGGCCATCGCCATGGCGATGCGGTTGGCGCGGGAATCCAGGCCGCGTTCCCTCAGGCTGGCGATGATGAAGCGCGCGATGGGCCGGGTGACCTCCGGCCCGTAGAACGTGCTCACCGCGCCGAGGTCCGGCTCCAGCATGTCTCCGCGTGCATGGAACAGCCCGTTGTCGAGGAGCTTGTCGCGGTTGGGCAATTCCGTGACGGGGATGGGCTGGAAGAGCGTGTCGGGGATGCCGTAGCGGGCGCTCAGTTCGAGGATGCGCGCGTAGTCGTACGTGTGCTCGAAGACCTGCGGCGTGTCGAACGGGTCCATGAACTGGAAGCGGACCCGGAGCCCACCGTCAGGCGTCTTCACGGCCTCGTAGGCGACGTGCTCGTTCTTGGCGAACTGCTCGGGCGCGCGGAAGCCCGCATTCATCGGAGCGGCGAACAGCAGGTGCGACAGGAGGAACGCGAGTCCGCTGGCGACCAGGGCCATGGGTGCTCCGGAGTGTGAGGCGAAGCGGTGACGCGCGGCGGGAAGGAATATTCATTCCGCCACCGCGCGCCCCGGCGCTCTCACCCCACCACGGACACGGTGACGCGGCGGCGGTGCGGCGACGTGCGGTGCTCCCACACGTAGACGCCCTGCCACGTCCCCAGGTCCGCGGAGCCGTCCTTCACGGGGATGCTCAGCGAGTTCTGCGTCAGCACCGTGCGCACGTGCGCGGGCATGTCATCCGGGCCCTCCGCGTCGTGCACGAAGAGCGAGTCCCCGTCCTTCACCAGCCGCGAGAAGAAGGACTCCAGGTCCCGGCGCACGTCGGGGTCCGCGTTCTCGCACAAGAGCAGCGACGCGCTCGTGTGGTGCAGGAACACCGTGCACAGCCCCTGGCGCGCACCGCTCTCGGCCACGGCGCGCTGCACCTCGCCGGTGATGTCCGTGAAGCCGCGGCCCCGCGTGGACACCGTCAGCTCCTTCGCGTGGTACATGCCTTCAGCGCCCTCCCAGCCGCGCCACCAGGAACGCGGCCAGCCGCTCCAGCTCCTCGGAGTCGATGGTGTGCGGCCCGTGGAAGGGGAAGAAGTCCACCGCCAGCCCGGACTCCGTCAGCACGTCGCGCAGGCGCTCGGCGGCGGAGAAGGGCAGTACCGTGTCGTCGCGGCCGTGGGCCTGGAACACGGGCAGCCCCTTGCGGGCTTGCGCCTTCTGCCGCCACTCCGCCTCCGAGGTGACCGTGCCGGACAGGATGCACAGGCCGGCGGGCGCCTCCTCCAGCCGCAGCGCCACGTCCGTCGTCACCATGCCGCCCTGGCTGAAGCCGCCCAGGACGATGCGTCCGTACGGCAGCTTCATGGTGGTGGACACCGCCTCCACCACGCTCATCACCGCGCGGCGCGCGGCGGGCATGCCCGGCGGCACCTCGCGCGCGAAGAGGTCCCAGTCGCGCAGCTGCCCGCGCATGATTTCGTCGGGCAGGTGGAACCACGCGCGGCCGGCGGGCATGCCCCACTCCGCCAGCGTCAGCGGCGCGCCGGGGAAGATGAAGCGCACGCGCTCGACGAGCTGTGCGTTCAGGGACATCAGCTCCGGCGCCAGCGGCACCAGGTCCGTCGCCGGTGCGCCGAAGCCGTGGCAGAGGATGACGGCCAGCTCCGGCGTGGCGCCCTCGGCGAGCGCATCCACGACGTTGCAGTCCAGCTCGCCCAGGCGGGTGGCGATGCGTCGCGCCGTCCGGCCGCCCATCACTTCGCGCCCGCCGGAGCCTGGTCGCTCATCACAATCTTGTTGATGACCACCGCGAACTGCGGCCTGTCGCTCGCGTCGCGCGGGACGTTGGAAATCTTCTCCACCACGCCGTAGCCCTGCACCACCTCACCGAAGATGGTGTGGCGGTTGTTGAGGTAGCCCGGCGTGCTGGTGGTGATGAAGAACTGGCTGCCGTTGGTGCCGGGGCCGGCGTTGGCCATGGCCAGCAGGCCCGGCTTGTTGAAGGTGCGGCCGCTCTGGAACTCGTCCTCGAAGCGGTAGCCCGGGTCGCCGCGGCCGGTGCCCGTGGGGTCTCCGCCCTGAATCATGAAGCCCGGAATCACGCGGTGGAAGACGACGCCGTCGTACAGCGGCTTGCCCGTCACCCGGCTCCCGGTGCGCGGGTCCGTCCACGGCTTCTCGCCCGTGGCGAGGCCCACGAAGTTGGCCACCGTCTTCGGCGCGTCCTTGGAGAAGAGCCGGACGGTGATGTCGCCCTGGTTGGTGTTGAGGGTGGCGTAGACCTCCTGGCCGGCCTGGACCTTCTTGGTCCACTCACCGGAGGCGGCGGCCTCGGCGGGCGGCGTGGCGGCGGGAGCCTGCGAGGGCCGGGCCTCGGTGGCCGCCGGGGGAGGGGCGCTGGAGGACTCCTTCTTGTCGGAGTCCTTGCAGGCGGCGAGAGAGAGGCAGAGGAAGACAGTCGTCAGGATTCGGGTCGTCCGCATGGCGGGCGAACCTAAACGCCACCTTCAACGGATTCCAGGGGTTTACGCGGGCGCTCCTGTCCACTGTCACGCACCTGCGGTAAAAAAGACGAACGAATACCGCCCCCGGCGCAACTTCTGACCGCAAGGCGCGATGATCCACAGAATTCCGCGAAGTGTCCCTTTTGGAGCCCCGCCCCATGGCGCCCATCCGTAACGAGCCCCGCCCCGGCCCGACGCCCGCCTCGACCGCGCGTCCCACGACTCCGCCGGCTCCGCCCCGGACGCAGGCGCAGTCGTCGCAGGGGGACCGGTTCGAGACGGGCCACAACCAGGTGAGCCGGGTCGCCAATGGCGTGAAGTCCCTCTCCGACGGAGTGGCCGCCACGCAGGTTCGCGGCGCGCCGGGCCCGCAGCGCCTGGGCCCCTGGGACATTCCGGGCCGCGTCAACAACGCCACCGTCGAGGGCGTCAACACCCGGGGCGCGCGCTTCGCTGGCGCCGCGGGCACGACCGCCAGCGTGGCGCAGCTTCCCGGCGCCGCCTACCTGACCTTCCGCGACACGCGCGACTTCTTCCGCAACCCCTCGCTGGAGGGCGCCAACAAGGCGGCGGGCTCCGTGGCCAGCACCGCCTCCACCGGCCTCAACGTGGCGAAGGGCGGCCTGGAGCTGGCCGGCAACGTGAGCAACTACCGCGCCGCCGCCAACGCGGCCCGCACCGCCTTCACGCAGGCGGCTCCGGAGGCCGGCCGCGCCGTGGCCAACCGCGTCGCTGGTGCCGCCGCCCGCGAGGCGGTGCAGGGCGCCTCCCGCCAGGTGGTGCGCAACGTGGCCGCCCGCGTCGCGGGTGAGGGCCTGGAGAGTGCTGGCCGCCTGGGCGCCAACGCCGCGCGCACCGCCGTGCAAGGTGGTGGCACCGCGGTGGCTCGCGCCGCCGGCCGCTTCGCCCCGGGCCTCAACGTGGCCATCGCCGCCGCGGACTCCGCCGCAGCCGTGAGCACGCTTGCCGACCCGAACGCGTCGGCGGGCAAGAAGGTCACCGCCGGCGTCACCGCGCTGGGCTCCATCGCCGCGGCAACCAACGTCCCGGTGGTCAGCCAGGCGGGCGCCGTCGTCTCGACTGTGTCCAGCTTCGTCGGCTCCTTCTTCTGAGGCTCCCTGGGAGTCCGCCAGACGCCACGGCGATGGCTCCCGAGTGAGGGGCCCGGCTGGTGTCTGATGGATCAGTCCAGGCGGGATGGAAGACGCCGCGCCGGCCTCATCGCTCCGGAGCCTCGGTCCCCCTGTCGGGGTGTGGTATCCGACGTCCCTGGAGCGAGCCATGACGACGAAGGATGACCCGAAGGGCGGTGCGCGTTCGCTGGCCGAGCTTCACGCGCTCGGCATCATGAAGCGGATGCCCGCCGCCTTCTCGCTGGACAGCACGGAGAAGCTGGAGATCCCCACCGCGACGGCACCCTCTCTGGATGGGCTGACGGTGGCCCTGGTGTCGCCGGCTCCGCTGACCGAGCAGGACCTCGTCGACCGCTTCGACGCGCTCCGCCGCCAGCACGCCGACCGCCGCGAGCGCAAGCCGGGCGAGGACGTGGGCGACGGAGACGAGGTGCTGCTGGACGTGCTCGGCTTCGCCAACGGCCGGCTGCTGCCCTTCTCCACGCGGGAGAACTGGCTCACGCACGTGCTGCCGGACCCGATGCTGCCGGGCTTCTTCGAGGCGCTGAAGGGCGCGAAGGTGGGCCAGTCCTTCGGCATCGAATTGAAGCTGCCGGACACCTACGCCGTGGAGTCCCTGCGTGGCCAGACGGCGCGCTTCCTCCTCGACGTGAAGGCCGCGCGCGAGCTGAGGCTCCTGCCGGACGACTCGCCGGAATTGCTCAAGCGGCTGGGCATGGGCAGCCTCACGGACGTCATGCGCCGCCTGGGCGAAGACCTGGCCCGCGAGCGCACCGGAGAGATGGACCGCCTCACCCAGGAGCGCGTCCTGGACGTGCTGGTGGAGCGCACGCAGGTGTCGCTGCCCAAATCACTCGTGGACGAGGAGATTCGCCGCCGCTGGGCGGAGACCGAGCGCCCCATCCTCGCCCGCAAGAGCTTCCAGCCGGACGAGCTGCAGGAGGCGCTGGAGGGGTGGCTGGGAGATTCACTCACCCGCGCGGACGCGGCGCGGCGCCTGACGCTGTCCCTGGCGCTGCGGGCCATCGCCGCGCGCGACGGCGTGCAGCCCGAGCGCAAGGCCACGGACGCGCTCATCGACGACCTGGCCCGCCTGTCCAACGTGTCCCGCCAGGACATGGGCAGGGCGGTGAAGGAGGACGCGGCGCTCGCCCGGAAGCTGTACGACCTGGCGCTGCACCTGGCCACCGTCGACCATGTGATGAAGAAGGTGAAGCTGACCGCGCCCGCGCCGTGAGGCCCGGGCTTCAGCGCGCGTCCAGGGCCAGGGCCACCATCGCCTCGGTGATGTCGCCGGGGTGGTAGCGGTTGAAGCCAGGCAGGGCGCGCATCGCGGCCTCCGAATGGTCCATGTCGGAGAGGCGCACCACGCCCGCGCCGGGCACCTCCGCGTCCAGGGCCGTCACCATGCCGTCCGACGCGTAGCCGTACCTGTCGTACAGGTAGCGCTGCAGCGGGTACAGGCTGGACAGCCGAGACAGTCGCGAGGTGGCCAGCGACACCGTGGGGATGCCGGCCGGGTAGGGGTGCTTTCGGATGAACTCCATCCGATTTGTATAGGAAAGCTCCTCCACGGACCGGGACACGCCATGGAACAGCAGAGGGAAGGCGAAGTCGATGAGCCGCCGCATCTCCGGCGTGGTGGCCAGGTCATGCGCAATCGAGGAGCCGCCGTACGGCGACTGCAGCGTCACCACCGCGCGCACCACCCGGCGGAGCTCCGGGTACAGGGCCAGCGCGGCCGTGCACTCCACGCCGCCCTTGCTGTGGCCCACCAGCACCACCGTGCGGCCGAAGTGCTCCGCGTCCAGCAGCGCCTCGCGCAGCACCGCCACGTTGTCGGGGATGAGCCCCTCCGTGTCCACCGGCGCCTCGAGCACGTCCAGGCCCCGGCGCTCCAGCCGCTGCACGTTGTCCAGCAGGTAGCCGGGCAGCTCGTCCCCCAGCATGCCGCGCACCAGCACGTACTGGTACCGCTTCGCCGCGTCCGGCAGCACCGGCTCGCCCTCGCGCACGCGCGTGAGCAGCGCCTTGAATCTCGCGGTGAGGTCCTCGCCCGCGAGCCCCTGTGCGGAGCGTTGCAGCCAGCCGGCCAGGCCTCCGCAGCCGGGGCCCCACCAGCGCTCCGCGGGCGGAAGGCCGCGCAGGCCGCGCGACAGCCGGGTGATGGCGTTCGCCTCGCGGGTGGGAGCCGGAGTCGGAGTGGGAGTGGGCGGCGGAAGGGCGGCGTCGGGCAGCGACTGCGTCATCTCGCTCGGAAGCGTACCGGGAAGCGGACGCGGCGCGCCAATGGCCCCGCCACGCCTGCCTGCATGTGGCCGACACGGGCTCACCTTCGAGGGCAGGCAGCATGATAGAAAGCGGGCACGCAGGAGGGGTTCCGACGCTGACGACAGGACAGGAGTGGCTGGTGGACGCCAGCGGCTGCGCGCCCGAGCGCCTCAAGGACGCGGCCGCGCTCGCCGCGCTCTTCGAGGAGCTCATCGTCCTGTTGTCGCTGAAGGTGGTGGGCCAGCCGCAGTGGCACGTCTTCCCGGAGCCCGGTGGCATCACCGGCCTGACGCTCCTGGCGGAGAGCCACCTGACCCTCCACACCTTCCCGGAGCACGGCTTCGCCGCGCTCAACCTGTACTGCTGCCGCACCCGCCCGCGCCCGGACTTCGAGTCCATCCTGGCGCGGCACCTGGGCGCGGCGTCCTGCACCGTGCGAGAGCTGAAGCGGGGAGGGGTGGCGTGACGCAGCAGGGCCAGTGTCCATCATGCGGCGCGATGATTGAGTTCACCGCCGGCTCGGCGCAGGTGGTGGTGTGCGCGCACTGCCAGACGGTGGTGGCGCGCAGCGGCGCGACGTTCGAAGCCCTCGGGAAGATTGGCCGCATCGTCCCCACCGACTCGCCGCTGCAGCTCGGCGCGGAGGGGAAGTATGCGCGCGCGGGCTACCGCATCATCGGCCACCTCCAGAAGGACCACGGCGCGGGCCCGTGGGACGAGTGGTACGTCGAGTTCGACGACGGCCGCACCGGGTGGATCAGCGAGTCCGAGGGCGCCTTCCACCTGCTCTTCGACGCGGGCGTGGAGGAGGGGCTGCCGCTGGAAGGGCTGGAGCCCGGCGAGCGCCTGCGCCTGCGCAACCGCGCGTGGGTCATCGAGGAGCGCGGCCACGGGCGCGTGGTGTCCGCGGAGGGGCAGCTCCCCAGCGACGTGGACCCCGCGCAGGACAGTTGGTACGTGGACGCCACCGGCCCCAAGGGCGCCTTCCTCACGCTGGACTTCGGCACCCGCGCGCAGGACCCGGAGGTCTTCACCGGCGAGGCGCTGAAGCTGGCGCAGCTCGGCATCGCGGCCAGCCAGCTCCGCCCGCGCGCGCGCAAGGTGGAGCTGAAGCAGGCGCGCTGCACCAACTGCAACGGCCCGCTGGAGCTGCGCGCGCCGGACAAGTCGCTGCGCGTGGCGTGTCCCTACTGCGGCGCGCTGCTGGACGTGAGCCAGGGGAAGCTGTCCTTCCTGCGCCTGCTGGAGAAGCCCGCCGAGGCGCCCCTCATCCCGCTGGGCGCGAAGGGCACGCTGGATGGCACGGAGTGGATGTGCATCGGCTACCTGGTGCGCTCGTGCACCGTGGAGGGCGTGCGCTACCCGTGGGAGGAGTATCTCCTCTACCACCCGGCGCGCGGCTTCACGTGGCTGATGCAGTCCAACGGCCACTGGGTCTTCCTCCAGCCGCTGGCCGCCGGTGACGTGCAGCTCTCCCCCGGCGTGGTCGCCTTCCACGAGGGGCGCCGCTACAAGGCCTACCAGCAGGTCACCGCCGTCACGGAGGCGGTGCTGGGCGAGTTCTACTGGGAGGTGACGGCGGGCGAGCGCGCGAAGGCCACCGAGTACGTGGCGCCGCCGTACTCCGTGAATGTCGACGCCACGAAGGACGAGGTGTCGTACACGCTCGGCGAGTACCTCGAGCCCGGCGTGGTGAGGGACGCCTTCAAGCCGAAGGAGCTCCTGCCGGAGCCGCAGGGCATCGCCCCCAGCCAGCCCAACCCGCACAAGGCGGGGATGGCGTCCACCTTCAAGTGGACGCTGGGGTGGATGTTGGGGCTGTTCGTCCTGGCGGCCTTCTTCACCGTGCGCGCGGACAGCCACCAGGTGCTGGAGGAGGCGGTGGTGGTGCCCGCGAACGTGCAGCCCGGCTCGCCTGACGCGATGCACTTCAGCAAGCCCTTCGAGCTGACGAAGCGCGGCAACATGGAGGTGGAGGTCTCCGCCGAGTCGCTCGACAACGACTGGCTGGGCGTCCAGGGCGACCTCGTCAACCAGGACACGGGCGAGGTGGTGGGGTTCTACGAGGAGCTGAGCTACTACAGCGGCAGCGACAGCGACGGCTCGTGGAGCGAAGGCTCGCGCTCGGGGAGCACGACGCTGTCCCCGCTGCCGCCGGGCAAGTACGTGCTGCGCACCACGGCGGCGTTCGACCCGGGGCCCATCCGGCCGCGCGCCTTCAACGTGAAGCTCACGCACGACACGCCGAGCGGAGGCGGGTTCTGCTTCGCGTTCATCCTGTTGCTGCTGGGCCCCGCGTGGGTGCTGTTCCGCTCGCACGGCTTCGAGACGCAGCGCTGGGCGGAGAGCAACCTCGCGGACACGGATTAGGTCCATGACTCACGGAGGCACGGAATGAAGTACTTCGGTGGGCTGGTGCTGCTGGGCTACGCGGCCCTGATGTTGTCGGGCTGGCAGCCCTTCAGCAGCGAGCAGAAGGAGCAGGTGCCCGGCAACGTGCGGCGCGGGCCGGGCGGCATCCTGCTGTGGACCGGTGGTTACCAGGGAGGCAAGTGATGTTGCTGCTCGGTGTGGTGGTGAGCCTGGAGGGAGTGCTGGCGAGCGTCATCTACTCGCTCATCGGCCTGGCGGTGTTCGTGGCGGGCTTCTACGTCATCCGCCTCATCCTGCCCTTCGACGTGCACAAGGAGCTGGAGGTCGACCAGAACACGGCGCTCGGCATCGTCATCGGCTCCTTCATCATCGGCCTGGCCATCATCGTGGCGGCCGCCATCGGCGGCTGAGCCGGCGCTCCAGCGAAGTGAAGTGACGACGTGAACAGAACGCTGCTGTACATCACCGTCCTCGTCATCGCGACGTGCGGGCTCATCTACGAGCTCGTCGTCGGGGCGCTCGCGAGCTACCTGCTCGGGGACTCCATCACCCAGTTCTCCACCGTCATCGGCGGCTACCTGTTCGCCATGGGCATTGGCAGCTACCTGTCGCGCTACATCGAGCGCGGGGTGGCGCAGCGCTTCGTGGAGGTGGAGCTGGCCGTGGCGCTGCTGGGCGGCCTGTGCGCGCCGCTGCTGTTCCTCACCTTCACGCTGACCAGCCTGTTCCAGGTGGCGCTGTACGGCAGCGTGATTGCCATTGGCACGCTGGTGGGGCTGGAGATTCCGCTGCTGCTGCGCATCCTGAAGGACCAGCTCAAGTTCAAGGACCTGGTCAGCCAGGTGCTGTCGCTGGACTACCTGGGCGCGCTGGCGGCGAGCCTCGCGTTTCCGCTGCTGCTGGTGCCCAAGCTGGGGCTGGTGCGCACGTCGCTGCTGTTCGGCATCCTCAACGCGGGCGTGGGGCTGTGGAGCACGTGGCTGCTGGCGCCGCTCTTGGGCAATCCGCTGCGGCTGCGTGTCAAGGCGGTGGTGCTGACGCTGTTCCTGCTGGTGGGCTTCGTGCTGGGCGACAGGCTCACCACGTTCTACGAGGACCAGCTCTACGCGGACGACGTGGTGCACGCGTCCAGCTCGCCGTACCAGCGCATCATCCTGACGCGCGGGAAGCGGGGCTTCTCGCTGTTCCTCAACGGCAATCTCCAGTTCGCGAGCATCGACGAGTACCGGTACCACGAGTCGCTGGTGCACCCGGCCATGGTGCGGGCGGGGAAGGTGGAGCGGGTGCTCATCCTCGGCGGCGGGGACGGGCTGGCGGCGCGCGAGGTGCTGCGTCACCCGCAGGTGCGCTCGGTGACGCTGGTGGACCTGGACCCGGCGATTACGGGGCTGGCGACGAGCTTCGGGGAGCTGGCGAAGCTCAACGGGCACTCGATGACGGACCCGAAGATGCGGGTGCTGAACACGGATGCCATGCGCTTCCTCGCGGAAGGGGACGAGCAGTACGACGTGGTGGTGGTGGACTTCCCGGACCCGAACAACTTCGCGCTGGGGAAGCTGTACACGACGGGCTTCTACAAGCTGCTGAAGAAGCGGCTGGCTCCGGACGGGGTGGCGGTGGTGCAGAGCACGAGCCCGCTGTTCGCGCGGCGCTCGTTCTGGTGCGTGGCGGAGACGCTGAAGGCGGCGGGCTTCTGGACGCAGCCGTACCACGCGCTGGTGCCGTCTTTCGGAGAGTGGGGCTATGTGCTGGTGGCGCACGAGGCGCCGGCTCGGCACCGGCCGCTTCCGGAGGGCCTGCAGTTCCTGGATGAGTCCACGCTGGACTCGCTCACGCAGTTCGCTCCGGACATGGGGCCGTTGCCCGCGGAGGTGAACCGGCTGAACAACCAGGTGCTCGTGCACTACTACGAGGAGGAGTGGCGGCGGTGGAACTGACGCGCGAGCGGGCCGCCGCGAGTCTCCACGACGAGGCGTGGCGGTCATGGAGCTGACCCGGCGCGAGCTGGTGGCCGCGTTCCTCGGCTCGGCGGTGGCGGCCAGCGCGTGCAAGCGCTCCGGACCGCGTGAGCCCGTGCCCGGTGCCATCGTCGACCGCGCGGTGGACACGGGGCACAAGCTGCGCGGTGGGCCGCTGCCTCGCGCGGACGTGCTGGAGCCTGTCGATGTCCTGGTCGTGGGCGCGGGCATCGCGGGCCTGTCCGCGGCGTGGCGCCTTGCCGGTGCGGGCCTGAAGGGCGTGCGCGTCCTGGAGCTGGAGGCCGAGGCCGGCGGCACGTCGCGCTCCGGCCACAACGCCATCTCCGCGTACCCGTGGGGCGCGCACTACCTGCCGGCGCCGCTGGAGGACCAGGGCCCCGTGGTGCGGCTCCTCCGGGAGATGGGCGCCGTCACCGGCACCGACGCCGACGGCTACCCCACCTTCGAGGAGGCGCTCCTCATCCAGGAGCCGGAGGAGCGCCTCTTCTACCGGGGCCACTGGTACGAGGGTCTCTACCTGCGCGCGGGCGCGAGCCCCCAGGACGTCGCGGAGTTGGAGCGCTTCGACGCGCGGATGAACGCCTTCGCCGCCGCGCGTGATGCGAAGGGGCGCAAGGCCTTCGCGGTGCCCACCGCGCTGTCCAGCGACGACGCGGAGTGGACGGCGCTCGACGGGCTCAGCATGGCCGCCTGGCTCACGCGAGAGGGCTTCACGTCCGCGCGCCTGAAGTGGCTGGTGGACTACGCCTGCCGCGACGACTACGGCACCACGTCCGAGCACGTCTCCGCCTGGGCTGGCATCTGGTACTTCGCCGCGCGGCAGGACGGAAAGGGCGAGCGCAGCGAGGGCTTCCTGTCCTGGCCCGAGGGCAATGGCCGGCTGGTGAAGCAGCTCCAGTCCGCGCTGCCGCCCGCCGCCGTCGAGCGCAACGTGCTGGTCCACACCGTGGAGCCCAACGAGCACGGCTGCCGCGTGGACGCGCTCGAAGCCACCACGGGAAGGCCGAGGGCCTTTCAAGCCCGCCAGGTGGTGCTGGCCTGCCCGCGCTTCATCGCGGCGCATGTCGTGGCTCCGTGGCGCCAGCAGCGTCCCGAATGGATGAGCGCCTTCACCTACGGGCCCTGGGTGGTGGCCAACCTGACGCTGTCCTCGCCGCCGCGCTCACGCGGCTTCCCGCTGGCCTGGGACAACGTCTTCTACGAGAGCCGCAGCCTCGGCTACGTCGTCGCCACGCACCAGCAGCTCCGCCAGGACGAGCGCGGCCCCACCGTCCTCACCTGGTACCTCCCCATGTCCGGCGCGGACGCGAAGGCCGAGCGCGAGAAGGCGCTGTCCGCGAGCTACGCGGACTGGGAAGCCCTCGTCATGGCGGACCTGCTGCCCGCGCACCCGGGCATCGCCGAGCAGGCGCAGCGATTGGAGGTGCAGCGCTGGGGACACGCCATGGTGCGGCCCTCGCCGGGCTTCATGTGGAGCGCGGCGAAGCAGGCGGCCCGCGAGAGCCTGGGGCGCAGCCTGCACTTCGCGCACACGGACCTGGGAGGCATGGCCCTCTTCGAGGAGGCCAACTGGTTCGGCGTGAAGGCCGCGGAGCGCGTGCTCGCTGAGCTGGGACGGCGCGAGCCGAGCTGGCTGTGAAGCCCAAGGCCCGGGGCAACGCGTCCCGGGCCCGTCACGTCAGGAACAGCAGCTCAGGCCTGCGCGATGGACTTGGGCGGCAGCTTGAGCACCTGGCCGACCTTGATGGTGTCGGGGTTCTTCAGCTGGTCCTTGTTGAGCTCGAAAATCTTCGGGTAGAGCTTCATGTCCCCGTAGATGTCCTTGGCGAGCTTGCTCAGCGTGTCGCCCGACTTGACGGTGTAGACGCCGTACGGGTCGTTGTGCGTCACGTCGAGCATCACCATGATTTCGTTCTGCCAGTTCGAGTGCTTCGCCTTGATCTGGTCCCAGATGCGGTCCCGGTCGAACGCGTAGTTCACCTTCCCCTTGATGATGAGCTTGCCGTTCTCCTCGCGCGGCTCGACCTGGGCACCCACGGTCTTCGCGACATCCAGAACGTCCTTGTAGCTGTCCTGCAGGCTCATGGTTCCTCCTCCTCCGTGCCTCGGGAATCCGCGCGGGCACGCACACCGGTGTGTGAGGCTGGCCACGGTAGGAACGGCGACCCGACGGCTCAATCACTCCGCGTGTCACGTCTTGGCAGGTGCTCGCCGCTCAACGTTTCGCCGCGCGGAGCTGACCAGAAGTCGCCGTGAGGAACTTTGCGGGCGGCTGCCGTTGAGAGGGACATGAACCTCAAAAAACTCTCTTCGGCAGCGCTTCTCCCACTCGTCCTCACCGCGTGTGGAGCTCCTCTCGACGACGGTCAACCCATGAGCCTGGGCGAGCAGGAACAGCCCGAGCTGGTCGACACGATTGCCGAGACGTGTGTCACCCCGGACCCCTCCGGCTATGAGTCCATCGGCACGGCCTACGGCGGCACGCTGGAGGAGTGGCGTGAGTCGCTGGATGCCCTGCCGGCCTCCACCCTGAAGACGGACCTGCAGAACCGGATGCTCACGGCCCTGAAGAGTCCGTACTCGGCCTTCGCCACCGCCGCCGAGGCGCAGACGTTCCTGCGCGGCATCCGCACGCCGCTGCCGCTGAAGCTGCCCTTCACCTCGAACTCGCCGTACATCTCCGGCACCGAGGTGAACCTGGGCCACGGCTGGCGCTACAACGGCGGCGGCATCCACCGCGGCCTGGACATCAGCCGCGACGGCACGCCCGCCGACAAGGACCCCAGCTTCGACGTGCTGGCCATCGCGGAGGGCAAGGTCCTCGCCGTCTACTTCGACGGGCCCCCGGGCGGCGGCGGCAACACCGTGGTCATCGAGCACACCGGCGCCAACGGGAAGAAGCTCTACAGCTTCTACATGCACCTGCGGAACGGCCGCACCCACGACGTGGCCGCCGTGAAGGGCATGACGTGCCCCGTGGGGGATGACGGGTGCGCGCGCTACCAGTTGATGGCGAAGAACTACCCCAACCACCCGTCGTGGGGCACCGACAGCGACACCATCACCGTCACGCCGGGCCAGTGGGTGACGCAGGGGCAGAAGATTGCCAAGTCCGGCAACACGATGACGGCCGGCTCGCTCGCCACGGATGGTGAGCCCGCGAGCAACCACGCCAACAACCACCTGCACGTGTACATCGGCGTGCCCACGCCCACGGACCCCAAGGTCGCCGTGGAGGTGGACCCGTACGGCGTCTACGAGAAGGTCTCCACCGGCTGCTACGACGGCTTCCAGCCCACGTACTACCCGCGCCTGTGGATGCCGCACTACCCGGACTTCCACAACGTCACCTGGGACACCTTCGTCGAGCTGCCCGAGTACTACAGCGGCATGAGCTACCGCCCGCAGACGCTCAGCTTCTACGAGCAGAGCGGCGTGCTGAAGGTGGCGGGCTCGTACCAGTACTCCACGGACAAGCTCTGGGGCGTGCAGGCCGGCCTGGACAGCGCGAGCTTCGACGCGGTGGTGGCGCAGTGGGGGCAGTCCAACTACGTGCCGCGCGAGACGCGCATCCGCATCGATTCGTCCGGCAAGGCCCGCTACAACGCCATCTTCGGCAAGCTGCGCACGAATGAATCCGTGCGCTTCGAGCACCGGCTCACGCAGGCCAGCCTGGACTCGCTCTACACGACGTACGTGGTGAACGCGGGCTGGCGCGTGGAGGACTTCTTCCCGTACCGCGAGGCCGGCGTGCAGTACTACGCGGTGCTCTTCAGCAACACCGACAACAACGTCCGCTGGCTGCGCTACGCCGCGTCGGAGGCGTACGCCGAGTCGGAGATTGCCTCGCTGCCCTCGCAGGGCCTGCACGTGGAGAACATCGTCGCGGACCCCACCTTCAGCCCGCCGCGCTTCGCGTACATCGCCAATGACGCCAGCGGCTGCGCGCCCCACGTCTACGTCAACGGCGCCATGTCCGGGTACCAGACGGCCTACAACAACGAGAGCGCCATGGGGTACCGCCTGAAGAAGCTGCAGGTGTACAACAACGGCGCCAACTTCACGGCCATCTTCGACAAGGGCAGCGGCACCTGCCAGTGAGCCCGTGACGCGTGTTTGAAATGGGCCCGGTCTCCACCGTGAGTCAGGTGGGGCCGGGCCCGTGTCGTTGCCGGGCGGGGACTACTGGGCGGTCATGACCTCGATGTACTCGTCGCCCGTGAGGGAGTTCTTCCACTTGGAGGAGAAGCCCAGCGCGTGCTGCGGGTTCACCACGTGGGGCGCCGCGTTCTTCGCCACGTCCAGGCGGGTGAGCTCGTTCTTGAACAGGTCCAGCACCTGGCCGAACTGCTTCGCGGTGAGGTAGTTCCGGCTGAACATCTTCTCGGCCATCTCCTCGCGGGTGAGCTCGTTGGCCGTGCTCTTGAGGGCCTTCATGACGCCGCTGAAGGTCTCCGCGTCCATCGCGAGCTCGCCGTCACGCCTCTTGGTACAGCCCGGGTCCTCGCCGGTGCCACAGTCGCGGAAGGCGGGCTCGGACGCGGGGGCCCTCGCGGGCATCGCCTGGGGCTGGGGCTCCTCGTGCCGTACTTCCTCGCGGCGCTCGCGGCGCTCGCGCTTCTCGACGCGCTCGGAGGACCGCGTCTCGCCTCCCTTGACGTTCATCTCCACGCCCACCCGCGCGCCGCCGGCCTGGACCTTCATGTCCACCCCTTGCGTCTCGCCGTCGGGGTCCATGCCCTTCACCTGGATGGTGGCCGAGGGCATGTCCGAGTCGTCGACCTGGACATTCATGTTCATCTCCGCGTCCTGCGCGAAGGCGGCGGAGGAGAGGAACAGGGTCGAGGCAAGCAGGGCGCGAGTCAGGTGGGTCATTGGGAGTCCTGGCGAAGTAGGGTGTGCGGCACCCGGAATCAGCCGGGCGTTCAATTTGCCGCGCGTCCAGGACGTGCCACCGCTCCGGATATTCAGAGGGTAAACGTGGGCAGGTCCAGGCCCAGCAACAGCCCTCCGGTGAGCTCCAGCGTGGCCGGGGACACCATGGCGTGCTGGGTGGCGGTGTGGACGTCGCGGAAGCAGCGCTGCAGCGGGCTGGAGCGGAAGACGGCGCTGCCTCCCGCGGCTTCGTACATGCGGTCCACCGCGCGCGCGGCGCTCCGGGTCGCGTGCGTCATGGCCAGTCGCAGCTCGGCGCGGGTGCGCACGGAGACGGGGCCTCGCGTGGACTCGGCGTGGATGGTGTTGAGGGCCTCCAGCATGAAGGCACGGGCGGAGCGCACGGTGGCCTCGGCGTCGGCGACGGCTTCCTGCGCGGCGGGGCGCATGGCGAGCAGCCGGCGCTCCAGCATCAGCGTCTTCTGGTGGGACAGGTCCTTCATCGCGTCGATGGCGCGCCGGGCGATGCCGAGCGCCACGGCGGAGATGCCCATGCCCAGCAGGCCGAAGGCGTAGCCATACAGCGGCCGGGCGATGCGCGGCGCCTGCCCCGAGAGGGAGAAGGTGTACTCCTCCGGCACGAAGACGTCCTTCGCCTCCATGTCGACGCTGCCCGTGCCGCACAGGCCCGAGGCGAACCACGTGTCGTGCAGCACCGCGCGCTCCGCGGGGAAGAAGAACGAGCGCATCTCCGGCACGCCCTCGCGCACCATGCGGGGCTTGCCTCCCTCCGTCACGATGGCGCCTCCCACCAGCCAGTGACAGTGCTGCGCGCCGCTCGCCCACGGCCAGCGGCCGGTGAGCCGGTAGCCACCCTCGACACGCTCGGCGCGGCCGATGGGCGCGGCGACGCCGCCAGTGATGACGTCCGGGCGGGTGAAGATGGCGCGGGCCGCGGGCTCGAACATCCACGCGGCCGTCAGCGCGGTGGCGGCGCCAATCATCACGCACCAGCCGGTGGCGCCGTCCGCCTTCGCGATGGACTCCATCACCTGGAAGGACACGGCCGGGTGCAGCTCCAGCCCGCCGAGCGCCTCCGGAATCATCATGCGGAAGTAGCCGTCCCGAGCCAGCTCGGCGGCGAGGTCCGGCGGCAGGCGGCGCGCGTTCTCGATTTCGTCGGAGCGCGCGGACAGGCGCGGGAACATCGCCTCGGCTGCGGAGAGCAGCGGGTGCGGAGTGGCTTCAGCGGGGATGGTGGAGGCGGGCTGCGGGAGCGGGCTCGTCATGGCGGCGAGCCTATGAAGGATGCCGCATGTCTGGCCAGCAGCCCCGGGAGGGCGGACGGGCGGCCGAGCAGGTGAGGGGGCCGGGAGCGCTCGTGCGGGTCCCTGTTCGGAAATGTCGGGACATTTCGCGCGGGCGGTCTCAGCCAGTCATCGCAACGGCCCGTTCAAAACCCCCGACATTTCCGAACAGGGAGCCACTGGACCGCGCCCGACCCGCGAGGCGGGAACGGGCTTCTCCTCTCCAGGATGCTGTCTGCTCCATCCCGAGCCTGCTTGCGAACTGTCTGCTATTGACCGAGGCCTTTCGGCCATGTGCTTCTGGCTGCTCGGTTCCTCACCGGAAGCGCCCGGCACGGAGGCATGTCTGCCCCGCTCTAAACCTGCTCGTGAGAGGTCCGCTGCTGCCCGATGGCTGTCGGCCGCGGCGCCTGGTTGCTCAGGTCGGCGGCGCGTGCGTGGCGATGTGGGTGACGTAGCGGGTCCTCCCGTCGGGCGTGGTGACTGTCTCGGCGGACGGCTCCGGGTCGACCGCGATGATGACGATGTCGCGGCGCTGGCCGAGGGCAATCAGCTCGCTCGGCCTGGGCACCACCGCGCTTGCGGTGCTCGCCGCGCCGTCGGGGAAGAACAAGGCCCGTCCCTCTTCCAGGTAGAGGAGGGGCACGTGGCTGCCTCCGGCGTCCACGCCGTCGGGGACGTAGACGTGCACCGTGCGGCGAGACGGCTCGGTGCGCGTGTACTCCCGCACCCGGGCGATGACTTCCGTCGCGACGGTGTCGAAGTCCAGGGGCTGCGAGAGCGGCTCGCGCCAGGAACCGCACGCCGACGCCATGAGGAGCAACAGGGACATCCAACGAGACATGACGGTCCTCCCTGCCTCGGCGCATGCGCCGGGCAACCCACGAGTCATGAAGCCCGCATCCGCGGGCGGTGTTTCGCAATGCCTGTCCAGGGCGCGGAGCCGGTCCGCTCGCGCACCAGGTGCTTCAGGTCATCCGGCAGCGACGAGCCACAGCTCGCTGCTCAATCACATCCATGCGCATGAGCGCGCCCGTCGCGCCTGCTCGCACTGCTTCGCCGCGAGCCCGGCCGTTCCAGCTCAGGGCGCGCGGCCGACGTCACACCGCCCAGAGGCGGTGCGCGACAGGTCCTCCGCGACGGAGCGGAGCAGGGTACCTGTCAGCCCCGAGCGCTCCTCTCCGTCGTCCTTCTTCTCCTGCGTGAGCCACGACGCCACCCGGCCGAGGCTCGCGGCCGTCACCACGTGCAGCCGCACCTCCACCTGCACCACGAAGCGGTCCTCCGCGTCGGGGCGGTCCTCCAGCGTCCAGGCCACGCGCTCCAGCTCCAGCGCCCCGGGCCCCTCCGATAGCAACCGCCCATCCAACACATAGGCGCCGCGCGTGAAGGCCAGCACCTGCGTGAGCCGCGTGCTGTCCACCCGCGCGTCGAACCACAGCGAGCGGCGCTTGAGCAGCGTCACCTCCACCTCCACCCGGCCCGCCATGCCCAGCCGCACCAGCCGGTCCAGCTCCGGCGAGATGAAGGCGAAGGCCTCCGGCCGCACCACCACGCGCCGCCCGGAGAGGGTGGCCGTGCAGGCCGCACGCGGCTCCTCCGCATGGGCCCCGGGCGCGAGCAGTCCCGCCGCGGCCACCCACGCCGCGCCGAGCCACCTGCCCGCCCTCGTCCACGTCCGTGCCATGTGCCTCAGAAGGTCCGCACGAAGAGCAGCCGTGCCTCGGGAGTGGCCGTGGCCTTGTCGTCCGTGCGCCACGCGACGTCCAGCCGCACGTCGTCACCGAAGTGGAGGCTGGCGCCCAGCCCCAGCTTTGCCTCCGTCCATTCGTCGTCGTCCGCGCGCACCGAGCCCACGTCCGCGAAGACGCCGAAGGCGTGCCACTGGTACTCCGCGGTGGCGAGCAGCGACACGTCGCCGCGCAGCTCCTTGAAGCCCACGCCGCGCAGCGCGCTCCAGCCGCCCAGCGCCTCGCGCTTCTGCTCGGGCAGGTTGTGTCCGCCGGCGGAGCGCACGCGCAGGTGCACGCCCGTCCCCCAGCCCGTGGGCACGTCCAGGGCCAAGTCACTCACCAGCTTCCAGAAGCGCGCGTCCCCGCCGGAAGCGCTGGGGCCATCGCCCACCTCCATCGTGAGGAGCCCGCGCAGCGAGGCGCGGTCCTCCCAGTCACCATCCCGCTCGAAGAGGGACGTCTCCGGCGTGCGGAAGAGCGAGCCAATCCTCGTGCCGCGCTCCGCGTTGCTCGTGTACTCCAGGCGGAGCACCACGGACTTGAAGTGGCCCTCCGTCACGGGCGCGTTCGGGAAGGGCGCCGAGTCCCGCCGGAAGAGCGAGAGGGGCGGGGTGAAGCTGCGCATCGACTCGTAGCGGTCCGCCCGGTACTCGACGCCCGCGAGCCACTCGTCCGCCCAGCGCCAGGTGGCGAAGGCCGTGAAGCCCTTGCGGCGGAAGTACTCCCGGTCCGGCCGGTTGATGAGGAACGAGTAGATGTACGAGTCGATGTCGCCCAGCCGCCACCGGTCCATCGTGTCGGTGAAGTCATGGCCCTGCACGCCGAGCTCCGCGAAGCCGCTGGCGGGCACCCAGGCCTTCACGCCGCCCAGCAGGTTGAGCCGGCGCTGACGCTTCGTGCCCTCCGGGTCATCCGGCAGGTGCTGGCCGCCCAGGCGCAGCGGGATGAAGAGGGCCGCGTCCAGCGTGAGGTGCGCCCTGTCCTTCGGGTCCCAGATGCGCAGCTCGCCCGAGAGGCCCGGGGCGAAGCCCGTCACCTGCGTGTGCACGGGCATCAGGCTCACGTCCAGGTCCGGCCGGCGCGGGCGCACGTGCACGACGAGGCGCTTGTCCTCGAGCGTGATGCCCTCGCCATCCTCGCCGTGCTCCCACCAGTCTGTAAGCTGCTTCCAGGTCAGCTCGAACTCCACCTGCTCGTGGCGGCGCCGGTGCCGGCGCTCGTCCTCCTGGGTACGGTAGGTGTGCGTGCCGTCGGCGCCGCGCTCCTCGATGATGCGCACCCGGCGGTACAGCCCGCTGTCCTCGTCATCCACCTTGGCGGGCTCGAGGAAGGGCAGCTTCGACTCCAGCCGCTGCATGGCGCGCCGCGCGTCGCTGCGCAGGAAGACGTCGCCGGGCTTCAGGTCCAGCGCCTCGCGCACCCGCGTGGCCATCTCCGGGCCCACGCCTCGCACGTCCACGGACTCCAGTCGGCCCTCGTCCACCATCACCACCAGCCGGCCGTCCGGATGCAGCGTGGCGGAGAGGCTCGCGAGGAGGTAGCCGTCGTCTCGCAGGTCCTTCAGCGTGTGCTCCAGCGCCGCGGCCACGCCGCCCAGGAGGATGCCGGGGCGGAGCTCACCGCGCTCCAGGCGGGCCAGCCACTCGCGAGGCGGGCGCGGCGGCGGACACTCGCGGACGACGGACAGCGTCCCGCGCCGCGAGTCCAGGCGCAGCGTGGCGATGATGTCCTCGTCTTCGTCCTCGTCCTCGGAGGGGAAGCGGTGCGGGAGGCGCAGCAGCTCCTCCAGCACCTCGCGCTCCTGGAGGTCCTGGAGGCCTTCGAGCTCCACGGACGTCACCGTGGGGTTCTCCTCGAGGTGGACCTCCAGCACGGCCGAGCCCTGCTCGGTGGCGCGCAGGCGCGGCTCGACGCGGGCGAAGAGGCCCGTGCGCGCGAGACGGCGGAGGAACGTCTGCGCCTTCTGCGGCGTCAGCGCCTCCGGCGTACCCGGGAGCGGCGCGCCGATGAGCGCGCGGACCTGCGCCTCGGTGAGCCGCTGGAGCCCGAAGAGCTCCATGCTGCCGGGGGTGAGCTGGCGCCCGTCCACACTGAGCTGGAGCGGAGCGAGGACCCGCGACTCGTCCTCCGTCTCGTCCTCCGTCTCGTCCTCGTCGGACCCGTAATCGTCGGGGCACTCATCCCGCCCGTCCTCGGTGGCCTCCGCGCGGGCTTCGTTGCGCTCCTCCGCGCCGGGCTGGGCGTCCTCGTCGTCGTGCTCGTCACGGGACTCGTTGCGGGACTCGGCGTCCTCCTCGTCGTGGGTGCGCGCGGGCTTGGAGGCCGTGGCCGGAGGCGGAGCGCCGAGGGTGGCGGGAGGCGTCCCGGCATCATCGGGAGCAGGGGCCGGCACGGGCGCGGGCTGCGCACCGGCGGCGAGGGAGAGGCAGCAGAGGAAGAGCGCGAAGCGGTTCATGTCCGGACGGGAGAGCACATGCCGTTCCAACCGTGAGCCTGCGGCAAGTGCCTGGAAGGACGAGGGGCGGGCGGGCCCGTCGATGTCACGGGCACATCCTGATGTCGAGCAGTGATGTGATACTGACATCCGCTCCGGCGATTGCACGGGCGGGGGGAGGGGCGAAGCCGCCGCCGGGGACACCAGGAGGACGACGTGGGGCGAGCGCTGGCATGCGTGGCCGTGGTCTGTCTGTGGTGCACGGTGGGATTCGCCGCGGAGGGCCCCGCGGCGTGGTTGGAGGAGGCCCGCGCGCGCAGGTTCGCCGACGCGCTGCCGAAGGTGGAGCGCGCGTGCACGCTGCGTGAGGCCGCGCTGGGAGCGGCGCACCCCGACGTCGCGAGCTGCCTGCATGTCCTCGGTGAGCTGCTCTGGCTGGAGGGGCGGTACGCACGCGCGGAGGAGCTGATGCGGCGTGCCCTCTCCCTCCGCGAGGCGGCCCTCGGCCCCAACCACCCCGACGTCGCGGCCTCGCTGGACCTGCTCGGCAACCTCCTCGCGGACCTGGGGTTCTACGGACGCGCGGCTGTCACGCTGGAGCGCGCGCTGGCCATCCGCGAGGCGGCGCCCGTCAAGGGCTCGCTCGACGTGGCGTCGTCGCTGCGCCACCTCGGGCGCGTGTACCAGCTCCAGGGGCTGTATGCCCGGGCCGAGCCGCTGCTGGAGCGCGCGCTGTCCACTCGCGAAGCGGCCCTCGGCCCAGGGCATCCCGACGTCGCCGAGTCGCTGGAAGACCTCGCGGCCGTCTACCAGCTCCGGGGCCAGTATGCGCGGGCCGAGCCGCTCTACACGCGCGCCCTCGCGCTCCACGAGGTGGCGCCCGGTGAGGTGCAGCGGCTCCTCGTCGCGTACGCGCTGACCAACCTCGCCTTCCTCCACCACCAGCAGGGCGCGTACATGCGAGCCGAGAACTTCTACGAGCGCGCGCTCGCGGCCTACGAGGCGGCGCTGGGCCCGGAGCACCCCAAGGTCTCCGACGCGCTGGGGCAGCTCGCCCAGCTCTACGAGGTCCAGGGGAGGTTCGGGCAGAGCCTTCCCCTCTACACGCGCGCATTGGCCATCCTGGAGGCGACCTTCGAGGAAGAGGGGACGGCGAATTCCGTCAGCAAGTTCATCAACCTCGACGGAAGGCTGGAGCCGCTCCAGGAGCGCGCGCTCGCCATCAGCGAGGCGACCGCGCTCGGCAAGTTCCATCCCCTCATGACCACGACGCTCGACAACCTCAGCTTCGTCTACTACCCGGAGTCCTCGCGACAGTGGCTGCGGCTGGGAGAGCGCTCGATTCGCTTCTACGAGGCGGCCGTCGGCCCGTCGCATCCAGACGTCGCCGACCTGCTCTTGCGCGTCTCGGCGGTGTACCAGGACCTGGGGCTGTACGCCCAGGAGGAGCCGCTGGTCCAGCGCGCGCTCGCCATCTACGAGGTCACCGTCGGCCCGGGCCATCCCCGCGTCGCCGCGTGCCTCCAGAAGCTCGCCTTCCTGCGCCAGGCCCGGGGACAGCATGCCCTCTCGGTGCCGCTCCTGCTGCGCGCGCTGGCCATCTGGGAGGAGATGCTCGGAGGGAATCACCCGGACGTCGCCCTCACCCTGAACGAGCTCGCCAGCGCCCACCAACAACTGGGCGAGCATGCCCGGGCGGAGCCGTACCTGAAGCGGGCGCTCTCCATCCAGGAAGCGGTGTTGGGACCGGCACATCCCGACCTCGCGCCCACGCTCGTCAGGCTCGCGAGCGTCTACGAATCCCGGCGCGCGTATTCCAAGGCAGAGTCCCTGCTCCAGCGTGCGCTCGCCATCCAGCGAGCGGTGCTCAGCGAGGAACATCTCGATGTCGCGCTCACGCTCAACCGGTTGGCCCTGCTGCACCTCGCGCGCCGCCGGCTCTCCGACGCGCTGCCCCTACTGACGCGCGCCTTCGACGCCACCGAGGTGCACCTCCGCCATGAGTCGCTTGGCTTCTCCGAGTCGTATCTGGCGAGCTTCCTCCAGTCCATCCGCCACGACGAGGAGCGGCTCTACGCACTCTTGCGCGCACATCCGGACGACGCCCGGGTGCGGCGCCTGGCCCTGACGGCGGTGCTGCTGCGCAAGGGCCGCTCCGTCGAGGAGACCGCGGGCACCTCCCATGCCGTCTACCGCAGCCTGGGGGACGCGGACCGGGAGCGCTTCCACCAGTTGATGGACCTGCGCTCCCAGCTCGCGAAGCTGTCGCTCGACGGCCCCGGTCCCACGCCGCCCGCGGAGCACCAGCAGCGGCTGCAGCGGCTGGACGAACAGGCCGACGCGCTCGAAGCCAGCCTCGCCTCGCGGTCCGCGCCGCTGCGCGCGCTCACTGCGTTGCCTTCCGCCGACACCATCGTCGAGCGCGTCGCCGCCTCCCTCCCGAAGGATGGCGCGCTGGTGGAGCTCATCGCCTACGTGGACCGTCCGCTCGCGCCGTCCGTGTCGAAGCGTGCGGCCTCGCTCCGCTACCTGGCCGTGGTGCTCTTTCCCGATGGGAGCAGCCGCGCGGTGGACCTGGGGCCCGCGGAGGCCATCGACCAGGCGGCCCTGCGCTTCAGTCGCGCCATCTCCAGCCGTGATGTGAATTACATGGAGCCCTCCCGGGCCCTGTACGCGCGCGTCTTCCAGCCCCTCGTGAAGCTCCTCGGCGGCACCCGCCGCCTCTTCCTCTCGCCTGATGGACAGCTCGGCCTCGTCCCCTTCGCCGCGCTGCACGACGGCAAGGGCTTCCTCGTGGACACCTACGACCTCACCTGGCTCACCTCGGGCAAGGACCTGCTGCCCCGTCCCATGGGCCGTCCCTCCGAGCGCCCCGTGGTCGTCCTCGCCGCCCCGGACTTCGACGAGCCTTCGGGCAAGCCGTCCGCCCTCATCGTGAAGCGCGACACGGAAGAGTCAGACTCCTCACTGGAGCGCCCCTCCACGTTGATGCGCGCGCAGCTCGCGGAGGAACCCTGGGTGCCGTTGCCGGGGACGCGCGAGGAGGCGGAGACCGTCCAGCGTTTCTTCCCCGGGGCCCAGCTCTTCCTCGGCGCGGAGGCCACGCGCGAGCGGCTGCTCCAGGTCTCCGCACCCGGCATCCTCCACATCGCCACGCACGGCTTCTTCCTGGACGACCCCGGCCGCGCGCCGGACGCTCGCGGGGTGGGCTCCTTCGGAGGCCTGAGCACGCCGAAGGAGCTTCCACCGGACCCGCTGCTGCGCTCGGGGCTCGTCTTCCCCGAGGCACGGAACGCCACGCCCGCGGACGGAGCCCGGTCCCGGTCCAACGCGATGGTGACTGCGCTGGAGCTGGCGGGGCTGGACCTCTGGGGCACGGAGCTCGTCGTGCTGTCCGCCTGCGACACGGGCCGGGGCGCCGCGCGGCCCGGCCAGGGCGTCCAGGGGCTGCGCCGCGCCTTCGTCATCGCGGGCGCGGAGACGGTGGTGATGAGCCTGTGGAAGATCAATGACGAGACGACGCGCCACCTCATGGAGGCCTACTACCGCCAGCTCATCGCGGGCCGGGGACGCTCCGCCGCCCTGCGTGACGCCATGCTGGCGTTGCGTGAGTCGAAGCCGCACCCGTACTACTGGGCGCCCTTCATCAGCCTCGGAAGCGACGCTCCGCTGCGCGCCGTGTCCTCTCTGGCCTCTCCGCCGTGATGCCGCTCAGGCGGTGCGGTGCTCGTCCCACCACTTCAGCCAGCCGCGCCGGGTGGCGTCGAGATTCCCGACGACGCCATCACCGAACGTGGTGACGCCGGTGATTCGCCGCAGGGCCGCGCCCCAGAAGACGCTGCCCTCGCGGTAGCGCTCGATGATGAGCGGCACGGCGGGACGTCCGAGGGCGATGATGGCCTCGAACGCGGAGTGGTTGACGAACACGTAGGGGTTGGACGCCTCGCGATGGGCCGCGCAGTGCGCCTCCCACTCCTTCGCCAGTGCCTCGAAGCGGGTGCTCACGTCGCTCATGCGTTGTTCACCGCGGGCTGACGGGGACGGACGTAGACGCGCACCGGCTCACCATACGAAGGGCCGGTGAGGTCGTCAGCGCTGTTGTGGCGGATGAGCGGCTGGGTGCCAATCTTGCTCGTCAGGCGGCCCTGCTCGTCCATGAGCGCGCCGTGCGTGACTTCAATCGGCCCCGGGCCCGTCTTCGGCTTGCGCCCGTAGACGACGACCTTCTCCAGATTCGGGTCGTTGCTCAAATCCAGCGAGGACATGGGCTGGTAGCCGTGCTGCGCGTAAAGCTTGTCGAAGTCCTCCAGGCGCGTGCCCGGCCACACCCACTGGTCCTGGATGCCGAGCGTCCAGGCGATACAGTTGTAGCGCTGCGACGACGGGCCAATGCCGACGAAGTCCTCCGCCTGGAGGTTGGGGAAGCTCGTGCCGCGAAGCAGCTCTGCCTTCCATGACGGGTCCGCGTCGTCACGCGCGGGGCCCACCTTGAACTTGAAGTTCTGCCCGAAGGACGAGTCGTAGCTCGTGCTGCCGTCGCCCTGGCCCTTGAACCAGAGGGTCATCTCCGTCGCCTCGATGGGCACCTGGAGCGAGGGCATGAACATCGTTCCCGGCTCGCCACCCTCACCCGGCTGCACGGTGAGCGGCACCTCCCTGGGAGGCTCGCCGTTGAAGGACACGCACGCGACGACGTCCGACGGCACCCTGCCGCCGAGCAGCGCGGTGAGCCGGTCCTTGTCGTATGCAATCTCGACCTTGTCGCCCGCGCGCAGCTTCCCCTCGACCTGCGTCTTCCAGTCGTCGGTGAAGACGACGGCGGCGCCCTCGGAAGGCGCAATCGCCGCGTCGGAGCTGGGGTCCCACGACGAGGACGTCCTGCCGGATGCATCCGTGGTGCGGATGGACAGGCGCAGTGTGCCGAAAGCGTTCTCCGGCACGTCAATCCTCGCGGGCAGCATGTTCAGCCGGCCGTCGGGACCGCGCGAGCCATCGGTGAGAGGAATTGCCACCTCCGTCCCGCCCGGAGCCACGCGCCACACCAGTTCGGCCTTCTCCGCGGACTTGGAGATGCGCTGCGGGTCCACCGTCACCGTCAGCGGCTTGCCGGCTTCCGCGTGGAACGAGGGGCCCCGGCCGTTGCCCGTGGGCAGCGCTACCTGGCCCTGGCCCTCGACGGTGGCGCGCGCGGTGCGGCCGCCCATGCCGAAGTGGGCTTCGTAGCCGCTGGCCTCGTGGACCTCGGGCTGGAGCTCGGCTGCCTTCGAGGAAATGACAGTGGCGGGAGCGCTCGTGCCCGTCAACAGGGCGGCGCCGCGCGGGGTGGCGCGCGAGTCGAAGCCGTCGGCCTGGGTGCGGGAGAGGGGCGCCTTCCCGGTGCTGGCCGGGCGCGCGGTACGGTCCGGCGTGGACGCGGCCGGCGTGGGCACGGCGGTGGGGAACGAGGGACGGCCAATGCGGTTCGACATGAAACTGCTCTCCCGGCGGGGGCTTCCGGTGTCCGGGAGGGATTATCGACGCAATGCGGGCGGGGTTGCGTCGAGGGGGGCGCCTCCACCCGGAGTGTGGTGGAGGTACGTCCCGGAGCGGGAGAAGTCAGGAATGAAGCCTCCCGCCGATGGCTCGCGCGGGAGGGCCGAGGCTCGGGAGGAACTCAGCTCACGGGGCGATGGGGTCGCTCCCGCAAGGCGTACAGGTGTACCGGGTCGTGGAGCCGAAGCCCGCACAGTCCGGGTAGTAGATGGAGCTGCTGACGCAGTAGCCCGCCCGGCACGGCAGGTTGCACGTGTACCAGAAGGCCGGCTGGATGACGGCCTCCTCCTGTGAGGCGAGCAGCGGAGTGGGTGTGCCGGACTGCGCGGGCTCCTCCGTCGCCACGTCGGCACCGCCACAAGCAGCGATGAGCAGCAGGCACGGCAGCAACAGGGCCTTCTTCATGCGTCCTCCTGGGGTGGATTGTTGCAGATGCAATCGTGATTCATTCACGAGCGCACGGCAACACCGGCCACGCTCAGGAGGGGTGGCTAGAAGAGGAGCCCCGGCACCTGGGGCCGCACCTTGCCCTCGTTGATCTGCACGATGAGCCGCCGCATGACCTCCTGGCGCTGCGCATCGTCCATGTCGACGAGCAGCCGGCGCAGCACCTGCGCGTCCTCGGCCCGCCACGTGCCGGAGCGCGAGGCCTCCTCGATGAGCTGCTGGCCCTGCTGCCGGGCGGCGAGCGCCTGGGGTGTCGGCTCGGGCGGAGGCTCGGGGGCCTTCGTGGGCGCGCCTCGGGGTTGGGCCAGCTCCTCGCGGAGCTGCGCCAGCTCCGCCCGCAGCGCGGTGGCATCCACTCCGGCGCCGGAGGGAGCGGCCACCGCGCCCTGTGTCTGGGGTGCGCCAACCCGCGTGGCCACCCGCGCCGGAAGCGTTTCCAGGAACGCCCTTTGTTCCTCGAGCGCGCCCAGCACCTCCTCGCAGCGCGAGTCACGAGGAGGCGCGGTGCGCCCCACGGCCATCCCGAGCGCGACGCCGAGCGCCAGCGTCAGCACGAGGACCAGCAGGGCCTGCTTCACGGAGGTCTGCAACACGGAAGGCTCCCGGCGCGGAGGGGGCGGATACGACTACGGCTGCTTCGGAGCCCAGTACGAGGCGTTGCTCACGAACAGGTACGTGCAGGTGCCGGTCGCATCGTAGTTGAAGTAGATGTACGCGCCGTCCGACAGGGCTTGCGCCGCGTTCACCAGCGCCGCAGAGGAGGACGTGCAGCTCGCGGCGACGCCAGCCGCGCTGTACGCGTTACACAGGACGTAGTTGGTGCCGTTGCTGAACCCCTGCACCGCGCAGCCGATGTACTGCGTCGTGTCCGCGCTGCCGCGGGCAGAGCCAAACGAGCCATAGGCCTCGCGGTTCGTGGTGTCGACGCCGACGTAATAGGTGGTCTTCATACCGGCCCACGCCGCCGCGCTCGTCAGCAGCGCGCCCACCGCACAGCCCATCAGCAGCTTCTGCATCTTCATATGAGTGACTCCTCGTTCCATGTGGCCCGCCACCATGGCGGTCCCCCTCTCGGAGCAGGTCCGAGTACATGGATGGAATCAGTAGCTCATACTCAATGTCAAACGCAGCCCGGTATACGAAGGAAATCAGGATACCGGCAGGCCCAGGGCCTTGATGCGGCGGTAGAGGTTGCCGCGGTCCACCTGCAGCAGCCGCGCTGCGCCGGCGATACTGCCGCCCTCCTGGAGCGCGGCGCGGATGAGGTCCCGCTCGAAGTCCTCCACGTGCTCGCGGTAGCTCTTGTCTCCCAGCGTGGGGCGTGAGGGCGCGGCGGCGGCCAGCGGCCCATGAATGGCTTCAGGTCCGAGCGCGAGCGGACCGTCCCCGCGCAGCAGGTTGAGGCGCTCGATGAGGTTGCGCAATTCGCGCACGTTGCCGGGCCAGGAGTAGGCGCGCAGCGCGGCCTCGGCTCCGGGCGCGAGCACCAGCGGCACGTTGGGTCCGGCGAGCTCGGCGGCGAAGGCGCGGGCCAGCGGGAGCAAATCCTCCGGGCGCTCGCGCAGCGGCGGAATCTGGAGCGGCATCACGTTGAGGCGGAAGAAGAGGTCCTGCCGGAAGCGGCCCTCCTTCACCGCGCGGGCGAGGTCCTGGTGCGTGGCCGCGAGCACGCGCGCGTCCACCGGCACCGGCACCGAGCCGCCCAGCCGCTCCACCTCCTTCGTCTCCAGCACGCGCAGCAGCTTGGCCTGGAGCTCCAGCGGCATGTCTCCCAGCTCGTCGAGGAACAGCGTGCCGCCGTGCGCCTGTTCAATGCGGCCCGCTCGCCGTGATACCGCGCCGGAGAAGGCGCCCTTCTCGTGGCCGAACAGCTCGCTCTCCAGCAACGTGGCGGGAATGGCCGCGCAGTTGACGGCGACGAGCCGGCCCTTGCGCCCCGAGGCGAGGTGCAGCGCCCGCGCGACGCGCTCCTTGCCGGTGCCCGTCTCGCCGGTGATGAGCACCGCCGTGTCACTGGGCCCCACGCGCGCGATGAGCCGGCGCAGCGCCTCCATGGCGGGGCTCTCGCCCACGAGGTGCCCGGGACGGGCGAGCGCGTCCAGCAGTCGCTCGCGCTCCTCGTGGAGCTCGCCGAGCGCCATGGCATTGCGCAGCGCCGTGAGGAGCCGCTCGGGTGAGGGCGGCTTCTCCACGAAGTCGGTGGCGCCCAGCTTCAGCGCCTGCACGGCTTCCGTGGGAGAGGCCTCGCCGGACAGCACCACCACCGGCACGGGCAGCGGCCGGGGCAGCCGCGCGAGGAATTCCAGGCCCGTCTCGCCGGGCATGCGGATGTCGAGCAGCATCGCGGCGGGCAGGCCCTCGGGCGCGTCGAGCAGGCGCGTGGCCTCCGCCGTATTGCGGGCCTCCACCGGAGTGAAGCCCTCGTCCGTGAGGAGGCCGCGCAGGGCCTTGAGGACGCCGGGGTCATCATCGACGACGAGGATGCGGGGGCCGGGCTTCATGCGGAGGCCGGGGCGGGAGAGGGGGGAACGAGGGGCAGGTCCACGCGCGCCAGCGTACCGCCAGCCGGGCCTGGCTCCAGGCGCAGCGTGCCGCCATGTTCGTGGACGATTTTCTGGGAGATGGGCAGGCCCAGGCCGCTGCCCTCCGGCTTGGTGCTGAAGAGGCCTCGCGTGAGGGCCGGGCCCTCCAGCACGCCGGGCACGCCGCTGCCTCCGTCCGTCACGGTGACGCGCACGGCGCCGCCGTCGAGCGCTTCGAGCGCGACGCGTACCGGTGGGGCGCCGGAGGGGGAGGCCTCGGTGGCGTTCTTTACGAGGTTGCCGAAGAGGCGGCGCAGGCCGTCCGGGTCCGCGCGCAGGGATGCATCGGGGCCGGGGGCGAGCTCCACGGGGACGGGCGAGGTGCCCGCGTAGAGGGTGCAGATTTCAGCCAGCAGCGGGCGCAGGGCCACGTCCTGGAAGCGCGGGGCGGGGAGCCTCGCGAAGGTGGAGAAGCTCTGCGTCATCCGCATCAGGAGGTCCACCTCTTCCTGGAGGAGGGAGACGGCCTCGGAGATTCGGGTGGAGTCGGTGGGCATGCTCGCGTCCGTGCGGGACAGACGCGCGAGCGAGAGCTTCATTGCGGTGAGGGGGTTCTTCAGCTCGTGCGCGAGGGCGCGGGCCACGTCCTGCCAGGCGGCAATCTGCTCGGCGGACTTGAGGCGCTCGCGCTGGGCGAGCAGCTCCTGGCCCATGCGGTTGAACTGGCCGAGGAGGAACTGGAGCTCGTCGCGCGGGGCTTCCGGCGCGCCGAGGCGGACGGTGAGGTCTCCGCGTGCGTAGGCCCACATGCCCTCGGTGAGGGTGGCCACGGGGCGCGTGAGGGCGCGGCCCAGCAGCACGGCGGACAGCGCGAGCACGCCGCCGGAGACGAGCACCAGCGCGGCGATGAACGCGGGCACGCGGCGCACCAGGGCCCGCCGCGCCAGCTCCGCCTGGGCGAGGTTGAGGCGGGCTTCGTTCAGGGAGTCCTGCGGCAGGCCGCGCCGCTCCAGGTCCGCGGAGACGCCATCCAGCACGCCCTCCACGGGGGCGACGGAGACGGAGAGCACCCGCTCCAGCGCGCCCTGCGCGAGCAGCCCGAGCAGCACCAGCGGCACGAGGCCCGCGAGCAGCATCACCACGAGCAGCTTGCGGCGGAAGCGGGGCGGAGGAGGGCGGAGGGCGCTCGGTGGGGTGGGAAGGTCCGCGGGCGGCGGGTGACTGCGCATGGTGCGGTGTTCATATCGCATCAGCGGCCCGGCCCCAGGGCGTCCACCCGGCAGGACAGGTCAGGAATCCCGTGACGCGGGCGTACTAAAAAGCACCATGCCCTTCGACCCCCGTGAAGTGGAGCCCAGGTGGCAGGCGCGCTGGCGCGAGGCCCGCCTGCATCGCACGACGTTCGACCCGAAGAAGCCGAAGTTCTACGCCCTCGACATGTTCCCGTACCCCTCCGGAGCGGGGCTGCACGTCGGACACTGCGAGGGCTACACGGCCACGGACGTGCTCACGCGCTGGAAGCGGATGCAGGGCTGGAACGTGCTTCACCCCATGGGCTGGGACGCCTTCGGCCTGCCGGCGGAGAACTACGCCATCAAGACGGGCATCCACCCGCGCGTCACCACCGAGCAGGCCGTCTCCAACTTCCGACGGCAGATTGACTCGGTGGGCTTCGCCTATGACTGGGAGCGCGAGGTCAACACCACCGACCCGCGCTACTACAAGTGGACGCAGTGGATCTTCCTCCAGTTGTTCAAGAAGGGCCTCGCGTACGAGGCCGTGATGCCCATCAACTGGTGTCCCTCGTGCAAGACGGGCCTGGCCAATGAAGAGGCCGCCGGAGGCCGGTGCGACCGCTGCGGCACCCAGGTGGAACGCAAGGACTTGCGCCAGTGGATGTTGCGCATCACCGCGTACGCGGACCGCCTGTTGGAGGACTTGTCCGAGGTCGACTGGCCCGACTCCACGCTGACGATGCAGCGCAAGTGGATTGGCCGCTCCGAGGGCGCCGAGGTGTCCTTCCGCGTGGCGGACGGCCCGGCGGGGGGCGAGGAGATTCGCGTGTTCACCACGCGCCCGGACACGCTGTTCGGCGCCACGTACCTGGTGATGGCTCCCGAGCACGCGCTCATCGAGCGGCTGACGACGCCGGAGCAGCGCGCCGCGGTGACGGACTACCAGACGGCCGCGCGGCTCAAGAGTGATTTGGAGCGCACGGAGCTGGCGAAGGAGAAGACGGGCGCCTTCACCGGCAGCCACGCCGTCAATCCCATCACCGGGGAGCGCATCCCCATCTGGATTGCCGACTACGTCCTGGCCACCTACGGCACCGGCGCCATCATGGCCGTGCCCGCGCACGATGAGAGGGATTACGACTTCGCGGTGAAGTTCGGCCTGCCCATCCGTGAGGTGGTACGCCCGGCGGACGGCGCTCAACCGGAGCCCGGCAGGCCCTTCACGGACGACGGCGTGGCGGTGAATTCGGGCGAGCTGGACGGGCTGCCCACGGCGCAGGTCAAACGACGCGTGGTGGCCACGCTGGAGGCGAAGGGCCACGGCAAGGGCGCGGTGAGCTACCGCCTGCGCGACTGGATCTTCTCGCGCCAGCGCTACTGGGGCGAGCCCATCCCCATCATCCACTGCGCGAAGTGCGGCGCCGTCCCGGTCCCCGAGGAACAGCTCCCCGTGACGTTGCCGGAGGTGGAGCGCTACGAGCCCTCCGGCACCGGCGAGTCCCCGCTGGCCACGATTCCCGAATGGCTGCACACGCCCTGCCCGGCGTGCGGAGGCCCGGGTCGCCGCGAGACGAACACCATGCCGCAGTGGGCGGGCTCGTGCTGGTACTACCTGCGCTACCTGGACCCCACGAACGACACGGCGCCCTGGTCGAAGGAAGCGGAGCGCCAGTGGATGAACGTGGACCTGTACGTGGGCGGCGCCGAGCACGCGGTGCTCCACCTGCTGTACGCGCGCTTCTGGCACAAGGTGCTCTTCGACTTGGGCCACGTCTCCACGAAGGAACCGTTCCGCAAGCTGCGCCACCAGGGCATGGTGCTGGCGTACACGTACCAGGACGCGGCGGAGCACTATCACTCGCTGGAAGAGGTGGAGCTGCGCGGCGAGACGGCCGTGCTGCGCGCCACGGGCGAGCCGCTGAAGGTCCAGGTCGAGAAGATGGCCAAGTCCAAGCTCAACGGCGTCAACCCCGACGCCGTGGTGGCCGAGCACGGCGCGGACGTGCTGCGCCTGTACGAGCTGTTCATGGGCGAGTTCGAGCTGCCCAAGCCGTGGGACCCGCGAGCCATCGAAGGCTGCGGCCGCTTCCTGCGCCGCGTATGGCGGCTCGTCGAAGAGCACGAGCCCTCCCGCGTCCCCGAGGGAGACGTTCACCTGCGCCTGCGCCACAAGACGGTGCAGCGCGTGACGGCGGACCTGGAGCGGATGCAGTTCAACACGGCCATCGCCGCGCTGATGACGTACACGAACGAGCTGACGTCGAAGGGCGCCACGCGCGAAGACCTCGTCACGCTGGTGAAGCTGGTGGGCCCCTTCGCGCCGCACCTGGGCGACGAGGCGTGGGAGCGGCTGGGCGGGAAGGGCTTCCTGCTGGAGCAGGACTGGCCCGCGTTCGACGTGGCGCTCACGGTGGATGCGCAGGTGACGTATGCCGTGCAGGTGAACGGCAAGCTGCGCGGCAACGTGGAGGTGGAGCGCGGCACGCCGGAGTCCGAGGTGCGCGAGCGGGCGCTGGCGCTGCCCAACGTCGTCCGTCAGCTCGAGGGCGGGAAGACGGTGGCCCGGGTCATCGTGGTGCCCGACAAGGTGGTCAACATCGTCGTGCGCTGACTACTGGCGCGGCAGCTCCACGGTGAACGTGGAGCCCTCGCCCGGCGTGCTGTCCACGGAGAGGAGTCCCCCGTGGGACTCCACGATGAGGCGGGAGATGTACAGGCCGAGGCCGAGCCCGCCGTAGTGCTGCTCCGAGACCGCCCGCTCGAACTTCTCGAAGATGCGGCCCCGGGCCTCGCGGGAGAGCCCGATGCCGTGGTCCCTGACGGAGAGCCGCACGCCGTCCTTCGTCGAGGTGATGGAGACCTCGATGGGCCGGCCCCTGCCGAACTTGATGGCATTGTTGAGGAGGTTGGTCACCACCGCCTCGAGCCGGAGCCGGTCATACCAGCCGACGGCGGGGCACCGGGCCTCCAACTCCAGCCGTGTGCCAGTGACGGTGAGCTGCTCCTGGAGGTTCTTCGCCACGTCCTGGACGACCTGGCAGACGTCCACCTCCTCCGGGTTCAGCTCGAGGTTCCCCGAGCTGGCCTGGGCGACGTCGAGCACCTGCTCCGTCAGGTTGCCGAGGCGCCGGGCCTGTCGGATGGCCATGGCCAGCTCCTGCTCGAGCTTCTCTCGCTGGGGTGTGTCCTCGAGCCCCTGAAGCATCTTGCGGCTGCGCTCGAGCCGCAGCAGGTGCGAGGTCAGCGGCGTCCGGAGCTCGTGCGCGGCGACCTGGAGGAAGAGGTCTCTGGCGCGAACGGCCTGCTGCGCCTGCCGGTAGAGCCGCGCGTTGTCGATGGAGATGGCCGCGCGGCGCGCCACCTCCTGCGCGAGCTCCAGCTCCGCGGCCCCGTAGGTCCGTCCGTGCTCACCCCAGGCCAGGGTCAGCGCTCCGAGCGTCTGTCCGCGGATGGAGAGCGGTACCGCCAGGATGGTGTGGGCTCCGAGCTCGCGGACGAGCCCGGCATGCTCGGCGCTCTCGGTGGAGAGCCGCAGGTCGGCGTCCGAGAAGTTGGCGGCGAGGTGCGGCATGCCGTCCCGCAGCACCCGGCCCGCGAGCGTCGGGGAGCCCTCGCTCGCGGGGTAGCGCCTCGCGAGCTCGTCGAGCAGCGGCCGCTTCGAGGGATTGACGTGCGCGCCCGCCATCCGCTGCACCTGCCCGTCCCGCACGACGTCAATCAGACACCAGTCCGCGAGCCGGTGCGCCACCAGCTCACCGAGGCGCTCGAGCGTCTTGTCCGCGTCGAGCGACTCGCTCAGGGAGACCCCCGCCTCGGCGAGGAAGCTCACGCGGCGGTTGGCCTCGCTGAGCTCGGCCGTCCTCGCCCGCACCTGCTGCTTCAGCAGCTTGTTCCAGAGCATCACCACCGCGACGAGCAGGCCCACGCCTCCCGCGGCGAACACGACGAACCGCCAGAAGGAGGGCTGCTCGAAGATGGGGCGCTCCCAGCGGAAGACCCAGCGCTCCCAGATGGCCCGCTTCTCGTCCTCGGTAATCCGGGCGAAGCCCTTCTGGATGATGCTGAGGAGGATGGGCGAGTCCTTCCGGACGCCCAGCCCGAGCTCGTACTGGTAGGGGACCTGGCCCGCGACGTGGAAGGTGGCCATCGACTCCTGCTCAATCAGGAAGGAGGAGGTGGCGGCATCCGCGACCAACACGTCGACCTCTCCCGTGGCGAGGCGCCTCAAGCCCTCGAGGTCGTTGGGCGCCGGGACGAGGTGGAGCTGCGGATATTCCCTCGCGAGGAAGTCGTGCACGCCGAAGCGCTCGCCCACGGCGACGCGCAGGCCGCGCATCTGTTCGAGCGAGAGGGTGTCCCATGTCCCCCGGCGCACGATGATGAGCGTGGGAATCACCACGAGCGGCCGGGTGAAGCGCAGGTGCTCGGCGCGCTCCGGCGTCCAGGCGAGCATCTCCGTGACATCCACCCGCCCGTCCCGCACACCATCGAGGACGCCGCTGATGGTCATCGGAGGGAGGATGTGGAACTTGAACCCGAGCTTCTTCTCGATGAGGGCGACGTAGTCCGCGCCAATCCCGTGGAACTCGCCTCGCTCGTCCACGAACGAGAGGGGTGGGGCCTCGGGAAAGATGCCGAGGACGACCTTGCCATCGTGGCTCTTCAGCCACGCCCGCTCCTCCGGGGTGAGCGGGTCCTCGTCGAGGCCCGGCCGGATGAGGGTGGCGAGCACGATTCCGAGCAGGGCCAGCCCTCCTCCCATGAGGAGCAGCCAGCGTCTCTGCCGTTCTCGTCGCATGGGCGCGGGGAGCCTCCACCCCCAAGATGCCAATCCCGCGCGCTGCCCCATATGCGTGCCCTTCCGTACCTGCCTGGCCGGGAAGAGGGCGAGACGAGGACCGGAGGAGTCAGGGAGAGGACTGGGGGCATGCCCCGAAGCTGCTAGCCTGCGGCCTCCGATGCCTCGTCTCCTCGCTCCCTCCCAGGCGTGGCTGTTCCGTCCGGGAGTGGACCTGTCCGTCTTCGCCGGTAGCGCGCTCGTGTCCGTGGCGTTCGTGCTCGCCGCGCCATGGCTCGGCACAGTGGGCGACACGCCGCTGTGGGCCTGGGTCCTCTTCGTCGTCTGCGTGGACGTGGCCCATGTCTGGTCCACGTTGTTCCGCACCTACCTGGACATGTCCGAGCTGCGGCGCCGCCCAGGCCTCTACCTGGGCGCGCCGCTCGCCGCGTACGCCGCGGGCGTGTCCGCGTACCTCGTGTCCTCCCGTGCGTTCTGGACGCTGTTCGCCTACGTCGCCCTCACGCACTTCGTCCGCCAGCAGTACGGCTGGGGCTCCCTCTACGGCCGCAAGGCCCGCGCATCTCCCTTCGAGCGTCGTCTCGACGCCGCCGCCATCTACGCCGCCACGCTGGGGCCCGCTGTCTGGTGGCATGCGAACCTCCCCCTCGACTTCTGGTGGTTCGTGGAGGGCGACTTCCTGTCCGGCCTGCCCCGTGGGGCCGGCACCGTGGCGCTGGCCCTCCATGCCGTCGTCCTCCTGGCCTGGGCGGGGTTCCAAATCGTGCGCATCATCCGGGGCGAAGGCATCCAGGCAGGCAAGGTGCTGCTCGTCATCGCCACCTGGGTGGCGTGGTTCGGCGGCATCGTCCTGGCGAAGGATGACTTCGCCTTCACGGTGATGAACGTCGTCCTTCACGGCGTCCCGTACTTCGCGCTGCTGTTCCGCTACGCCCGCGGGCGCCGCGCGGAAGGGGGCTATGGCGTGGGAGGGCTCCTCCTTCGCGCGGGGCTGCCCGGCTTCCTCCTGTTCCTCATCGCACTGGCGCTGCTGGAGGAGGGGCTCTGGGACTGGCTCCTCTGGCACGAGCGGGCGCCGCTGTTCGGGGTCAGCACCGTGGACCTGCCGGAGGACGTCCTCGCGCTGGTGGTGCCGCTGCTGGCGCTGCCACAGGCGACGCACTACGTGCTGGATGCCTTCATCTGGAAGCCCGGCCGCGAGCCCGCGTTGTTGACCCGCCTGGGCTGGGCCCCGGCGGCCGGGCCCGGCATGCCCGAGGGTCCACCATCCAGCACGCTGCCCCTTTCAACCATGGCCATTCCAGGAGGGAGTGAATAAGCGTCAGGGGCCTATGTCCCGACTCCTGCTCGTCTCCAATCGCCTTCCCGTCACCGTCAAGGCGGAGAAGGACAGCGTCTCCGTGGTGCGCAGCGCGGGTGGCCTCGCCACCGGCCTGAGCCGCCCGCACGCGCGCTCCGGCGGCCTGTGGCTGGGGTGGCCCGGAGACGTCTCCCGGCTGACGGATGCCCAGCGCGCCCAGGTGGAGTCCCAGCTCGCGGGCCTGCGCCTCGTGCCCCTGTACCTCAGCGCCAGCGAGGTGAGCCGCTACTACGAGGGCTATTCCAACCGCGTCCTCTGGCCGCTGTGCCACTACATGGTGGACCGCATTCCCAGGCAGGACCGCGACTGGGAGGTCTATCGCAAGGTGAACGAGCGCTTCGCCGACCTCGTGGTCCGCCACTATCAGCCGGGCGACACCGTCTGGGTGCACGACTACCAGCTCATGCTGGTGCCCGGAATGCTGCGGCAGCGGCTGCCCGGCGCGCGCATCGGCTACTTCCACCACATCCCCTTCCCGTCGTCGGAAATCTTCAGCACGCTCCCGCGGCGGCACGAGCTGCTCAAGGGCCTGCTCGGCGCGGACCTCATCGGCTTCCACACGGTGAGCTACGTGCGGCACTTCTCGGGCTCGCTGTTGCGGCAGCTCGGGCTGGACACGGACATCGACCGCATCATCTGGGACGGCCGAGAGGTGCGCGTGGGCGCCTTCCCCATGGGCATCGACGTGTCGGCCTTCGAGCCGCTCGCCATGGACTCCGGCATCCTGGAGGAGGTGGCCACGCTGCACCGCAAGGCGGAAGGGCAGCGCATCCTCCTGGGCATCGACCGGCTGGACTACACCAAGGGCATTCCCCGCCGGCTGCTCGCCGTACAGCGCGTGCTGGAGCGCGAGCCCGCCTGGCGCGGGCGCCTGCGCTTCATCCAGGTGGCCGTGCCCAGCCGCACCCAGGTGGAGGCGTACGCCGCCTACCGCGAGCAGGTGGACGAACTGGTGGGCCGCATCAACGGCACGTACGGCAGCGTCCACAACGTGCCGGTGCACTACCTCTATCGCTCGTTCAACGAAAGACAGCTCGTGGGGCTGTACCGCGCGGCGGATGTGATGCTCGTCACGCCGGTGCGCGACGGCATGAACCTGGTGGCCAAGGAGTTCTGCGCGTCCCGTCCGGACGAGGACGGCGTGCTGGTGCTCAGTGAGTTCGCCGGCGCCGCCGCGGAGATGGGCAGCGCGCTCATCGTCAACGCATACGACGTGGAGGCCATCGCGGACGCGATTGAGACCGCGCTGGAGATGCCCGAGGACGAGCGCCGCAGGCGGATGCGCGCCCTGCGCGAGGGCGTGAAGTCCCACGACGTCCACTGGTGGACGGCCCACTTCCTGGACAGGCTCCAGGGGCTGAAGACGGCGGCGGAGAAGGGGCTGAAGAGCGGGGCCGAGGCGCTGGAGCAGATGAAGTCCGCACCCCGGTTGCACCTGCTGCTGGACTACGACGGTACCCTGGTGGGCTTCGCGCCCCGGCCGGAGCTGGCGACGCCGGATGACGCGCTGCGGGAGTTGCTGGCGAAGCTGCTGGCGCGGCCGAACACGTCGCTGAGCATCGTCAGCGGCCGGCCGAAGGAGACGCTGGAGGCGTGGTTCGGCGAGCTGCCCATCAGCCTGCACGCGGAGCACGGCCTCTGGTCCCGCGCGCGGCCGGGCCAGCCATGGCGGATGCTGGAGGGCGTGTCCTTGGAGTGGAAGGCGCGGGCGAGGCCCGTGCTGGACGCCTTCTGCGAGCGGGTGCCGGGCTCCTTCCTGGAGGAGAAGACGGCGTCGCTGGCGTGGCACTACCGGATGGTGGACCCGGAGTTCGGCGCCATCCAGGCGCGCGAGCTGCGCCTGCTGCTGCTGGAGACGTTCGCCGGGCAGAAGATGGACGTGTTGCCGGGGGACCGCGTGGTGGAGGTGCGGCCCCAGGGCGTGCACAAGGGCCGCGTGGTGGGCGAGGCCACGCAGGGCCTTCCGCCGGGCACGCTGATTGTGGCCATCGGCGATGACCGCACGGACGAGGACCTGTTCGCGGCCATGCCTCCGGGCGGGCTCTCCATCAACGCGGGCCAGAAGCCCACGCGTGCCGCGTTCCGCGTGAATGGGCCCACGGAGGTCCGCAAGCTGCTGGGCGCCTTGGTTTCTTGCAGTCCGGAGTGACAGCGCCGCGAGGCGCGGGTGTTCCATCTCACACGGCCGGCACGCCGCCGGCCTTCCCCTCATCAGGAGATGGAACATGGCTGTCCTGCACCGTGGACTGCGGGTGGGCATGGCATTGCTCGCGAGCTTCATGGCCCCCGCCTGCGGACCCGAGGCGCCGGCTGGCAGCGAGCCGGAAGTGGGCGAGCTGGAGTCGGGTGAGCTGAACCTGGAGCAGGGTCAGTCGCCCCTACCACCGCTGAACCGCGAGGCCCTGCGGCAGGCCATCGCCAACCTGCCGAACGACGAGGTGACGGGGGCCATGGTCCGGGTGAGTGGCGCCGATGGTCACTGGCTCGGCACCTCCGGCGTGGCGGACATCCACACCGGGGCGCCGATTCCCACGGACGCGCGCTTTCGCATCGGCAGCATGACGAAGGTCTTCACGGCCGTCGTGGTGTTGCAGCTCGCCGCCGAGGGCCGTGTGGATTTGGACCGGCCCGTGCAGCACTACCTGCCGCGCCTCTTGCCGGACGGCGTCTTCAAGCCCATCACCGTGCGGCAGTTGCTCAACTACACCCACGGCCTGCCCGGCGTGCCGGTGCCGCAGAAGGACCCGGCGTGGTTCTTCGAGAACCGCTACCGCCGCTTCAGCCCGCGCGAGCTCGTCGCACTCTCGATTCCGGCGGGGCCCCGCTTCGACCCGGGCGAGAAACAGGAGTACGGCAACATCGGCTACCTCGTCGCGGGGCTGCTCATCGAGAAGGTGACGGGCCGTCCCTACGGCGAGGAGGTGCAGGCGCGCATCCTCCGCCCGCTGCACCTGCGCGACACCTTCGTGCCCGGCAATGACGTGACGATTCCGGGGCCGCATGCGCACGGCTACGAAGTCGTGTCCCCGACGGAGGAGGGCTGCCCGGACGGCGCCACCGCGTATCAGGGCCGGTGCCTCGTGGACGTCACCGAGGCCAGCCAGTCCGTGCCCTGGGCGGCGGGGGAGATGATCTCCACCACCGCCGACCTGGACCGCTTCCTCGTCGCGCTCTTCAAGGGCCGGCTGCTGCCGCGCGCGCAACTGGAAGAGATGTTCACCGTGCCCGACGTGGACGACGTGAAGGGTGGACACGCCAGCTTCGCCGCGGGGCTGGGCCGCTTCGTCGTCAACGGCTACACCCTCTGGGGGAAGAGCGGGGACAGGCACGGCTACAACAACGGCATGGGCGCCACCCGGGACTTGCGGCGGCGGCTCATCTTCTCCGTCAACATGCTGCGCATGGGGCAGGACCAGCCGCGTATTGCCGCGCGCATCATCGCGGCGGCGCTGACTCCACCCTCACAGCCGTAGCCGGACGCCGGACATGAAACGGCCCGCTTGGGGAGGTGTCTCCACCGGCGGGCCGTGTCACTGCCTCGATTGCGCTTGGGCTACGGCGCCGCGGACGCGGTGCGGCTGCCCGGGCCCTGGATGAGCACGCGGCGGCCGAAGGCGCGGTCCACCCGGCCGAGGAACTCCCTGAACTCGGCGTAGTCATCCGCCTTCACGCGCGCGGCGGTGAGAGCCATCTGCCCATCGGCCACCAGCTTGCCGCCGTCCACGCGGTAGCTCAGCTTCACGTAGCCGAACTTCGTGGTCTCCTCCACCGGCTGCGGCAGCTCCGCCACCGTCCAGCCCGAGGGCAGCGTGTAGCGCAGCGTGAAGCTGTTCAGCCACGGGCCCTGCATCACCAAATCAAAGCGGCGCTCGGCGAGCGACGCGTACGCCTGCTGGTACGTGCGGCCCGTGCCGAAGGGCAGGAAGCGCATCGCGTTGGGCAGCGCCTCCGCGTAGCGCGGAATGTGCATCTTGAAGTCCAGCGCCACGTCGTCATCCAGCTTCGTGGTGTCGCTCAGCTTCACCTCCTGCACCGTCAGGCCCGGGAAGCTCTGCGCCCACGCGCGCTCGAAGGTGGACTTGCGCGTGGCTTCCGGCCGATACGCCCGGCGGTAGTCCGGCGCGCTCTCGCCCGCCACCGTGCTCGCGCCCGTCACCTGCGCCGCGCCGTTCGCGCTCAGCACCACGTCCAGCGTCAGGCGCGTGGCGTTCTCCTCGGCCTTCGCCTCGGGCGTGGTGAGGAAGGTGCTCTTGCCGTCCGGGTCCACCACCAGCACGTTGGCCACTCGGTCCGCGCTGGGCAGCTCCTTCGCGCCGTGGAACTCCGCCGTGCCGTCCAGGTACAGGTCGTACTTGGGCACGTACGCAATGGCGTGGTTGAAGGCCGCGAGGCTCGCCGGCTCCTCGCCGATGGCGCCCAGGTTGCGCATGCGCAGCAGCACCAGCCGGCTGTCCACGCCCGCCACGCGCAGCATGGAGTGGATGAGGCTCGCCTTGTCCTTGCAGTCGCCGAAGCGGCGCGCCAGCACGCGGTCCACGCGGTACGGCTTGTAGCCGTGGATGCCGAACTCCAGCGCCACGTAGCGCGTGTTCGTCACCACGAAGCTGTAGATGGCGCGAATCACGGCCAGCTCGTCCTTGCGGTCCACGCCCTGGAGCACCTGGTCCACCGTCTGGCGCAGCTCCGCGTTGGGCTGGAGCTGGTCCCTCACGAGGCCCCACCAGTAGCGGCCCACCTGGTCCCACGTCTGGTACGTGGAGACGTGGAGGTTCTGCGCGACTTCCGCCCAGCCCGGCATGCCCGGCTCCGGCACCACCTTGGACACGTGCTTCGCGTTCCACCGGTAGAGCACGCGGCCGCCGTCCACCGTCTCCTGCGCGCTCTGCACGCCGCCCAGCTTGCTCTTGTTCCAGTAGAGGGGCCGCTCCTTCGGCATGTCCACGAGGTACTGGAAGCGCACCTTCGGGTAGACGCCCTGCACGCTCTCCACGTCACCCCAGTAGTCGGACAGGAGGTTCTCCTGCGCGGTGTCGTCCAGGCGGTACGTCAATTCCAGCGTGTCGCCGGCGGCCAGCGCGGGGAACGTCAGCACCTTGGCGCGGGCGTCGTAGTACATGCCCGTCCACGGCTCGTTGATGTTGCGGTCGTTCTCCCCGTAGCTCTCCACCACGGAGCCGTCCGCCTTCACCACGCGGGCCTTGAGGATGCGGACCTCCTGGCGGTCCGGCGAGTAGGTGATGGGCATCATGCGGAACGAGTCCACGCCGCGCGCGTTGAGCACCTTCACCACCTGCTGCGTCAGGCGGCTGGACAGGCCGCTCTTCTGGACGCGCACGTAGGTGCTGTCCACCAGGTACACGGCGTCCTCGTGGACGTAGGCCTCGGCCTCCTTCTCCAGCCCCTTCGCGTCCACCAGGTACTGCATGCCCGCGCCGGACGTCTCGCCCTTGAGCGCGCGCAGGGCCTCCTTCAGGCCCGGGTTCTGCGGGCGCAGCGCCAGCGACTTCTCGAAGGCGGCCAGCGCCGGCTCGCGGCGGCCGGCGGCCAGCAGGGCGCGGCCCTCGCGCTCGTACACCTCGGGCTCGTCGGGAGAGAGGGCGCGGGCCTCGGCGAAGAGGGCCACCGCCTGCTCCACCGCGCCGTTGTTGGCCTTCAGCTCCGCCAGCCGCACGCGCGCGCCGTTGTCGAAGGGGTTGAGGGTGACGAGCTGCGCGTACTCACGCTGCGCGGCCTCCACCTGGCCGGAGTCCGCGAGCAGCGAGGCGAGGCCGCGGCGCGTGTTCACATCGTCGAAGCGCAGCGCCAGCACCACGCGCATGCGGTCCATGGCCTCGCGGTTGCGGCCCATCTGCCGGGACGCCTGCGCCGCGGTGCGCACCGCGCGGGGCACGCGGGGCTGACGGCGGAAGGCCTCCTCCACCAGCGCATTCGCGCGCGGGCGCTCATCCAGCGCCTCGGCGGCGCGAGCCAGCATCAGCCGCGCGGCGGCATGGTCCGGGTCCTTCTGCAGCACCGGCGCCACCAGCGCCTCCACGCGCTCCGGGTGGCCGCGGTCCATCTCGTGGTCCGCCAGCGCCACGCGCGCCTCGGCATGGTCCGGGTCCGCCTTCAGCGCGGCCTCCAGGAAGCGGCGGCGCTCGTTCAAGTCATCGCGCTGCAGGTTCGCCGCGAGCAGCTGCAGGCCCGCGTCGTTGGGCGCGGCCTCGGCGGCGCGGGTGGCCTCGACGGTGGCGGTGTGCTCGCGCTCGTCATAGGCGCGGAAGAAGCCCAGCACGCGGGCGTAGTCGCCGCGCAGCGCGGCGTCGCCGGGGTTCTTCTCCACCAGCGCGCGCAGGGAGGAGGTGAGGGTGGGCAGCGGCTGCGGCGCGGGCGGCGCGCCACGCTCCAGGGCGGGGGCCTTGGGCGGCAGCGACGCGCGCACGGAGGGGGACTCCTGGCGCAGGTAGAAGCCCAGCGGGCCGGACTCCTGGCACACCTTCACGAGGACGCGGTTGAGGCCCTTGCGCAGCTTCACGGACACGCGGGACTGGTCCGGGCGCGGCAGGTTGTAGCGGTCCTCCTTCGCGGCGAGCTGGCCGTTGACCCACAGGCGGAACGCGCCCGAGGTGCCCACGCCCATGGCCACGCGCGTCTCGTTGGAAGCCTCCAGCCACGTGACGGCGTAGGCCACCGTCTCGCGGTTGGGGCGCACGGCGGTGGCGAGGTCCACGTAGCCGTCCGCGGTGTTCGCGGTCAGCTTGCGCCACGTCGCCTCGCGGCCCTTGGCGCCCGGGTAGGTGGCGGCCAGGTCCAGGTTGGCGGCCTCGGGGCCGAAGTCCGTGTCACAGCCGGCCTTGCCCTCGTTCTCGAAGCCGCCGACGACGTAGTAGTCGCCCACGAAGCCCAGCCACTGCTTCACCTCGTTGGCCCGCACCAGCCGGCCGCGGGCGCGCTCGGCGTCGAGCAGCAGCAGCTGCGCGGTGGCGCGCGTATTCACGTCGGACGTGCGCCGCGAGGCAATCTGCGCGTAGGTGCTGATGAGCGGCGTCAGGTCCTCCACGTCGTCCAGCAGCCCGTGCATCCGCACCAGGGTGGCGGCGCCGCGGGGGGAGGAGGCCTGCTTCATTGCCTCGGCCGCGTAGACGCGGGCCGTCTCGTCCGCCGCGGGCTTCGCCTGGGCCCAGAGCGGGCAGGTGAGCACGAAAACCGTGGCCAGCCATGTGAAGCGGGACATCCGTTCTCCTCGTTGACGTCTTCGGTAGAGGCGCCCGCGAAGGAAACAGGGGCGCCGACGGCGATGAACAGGTGGCCCCTTCGGGGCCTTCCCCTGCATGCGGCCCCGGGTGGCGGGCAGGCAACCGAAAACGTCGCGGAGGGTACGGAAGGGGACGAGGTGGGGGCAGGTGCGCCTACGCGCCGTGGCCCCGCGGCCCGGCGAGCTGGATGGCGCAGTGGAGCTGCGTCTCGGAGAGGACGCGCTCCACGTCCATCAGCAGCACCAGCCCTTCGCCGTGGCGGCCCATGCCCACCAGGAAGTCCACCGGCATGGCGGCGCCGAAGGAGGGAGCGGGCACCACGTCGCGCTCGGAGAGGGCCAGCGGCGCGCCCACGCCGTCCACCGCGAGGCCCAGTCGCCGGGGCTCGCCGCAGCAGTTCACCTGGGCCAGCACCACCGTCGTGGGCCGCGAGCGCGAGGTGCGCAGCGCCTGGCCCAGCAGGTGGGAGAGGTCCACCACCGGCACGGACTCGCCTTCCTGCACGAGCACCCCGCGCACATGGGCCGGCGCGCCCTGCAGCGGCTCCACACGGGCCTCGGGGACCACGCCGGCCACGCGCGCGGTGGGCGTGGCGTAGTGCTCACCCCCCACGACGAAGTGGAGGTACGGCTCGGCTCTCGCCTGTGTGTCGACGTTCATCATGATGTCGATTCCGAGGTGCGTGGCGTTCCGCGGCTTCCCGGGCGGGCAGGCACAAAGGCGTACCGCTTTTGACGGGTAGCTGACAAGTGCGCGGCGGGGGCGTTGCGCTCCGGGCCCAAGGTAGGTGTGGCTGCGCCACGTGCTTCAGCGGAGGACGATTCCGAAGTGCCGCGCGAGCGCGTCGTGCCAGGCGGCCTCGTCCGGGAGCGGCTCCTCGCGGCGCCCGTCCCGCGTGGTGATGATGAGCGCGCCCTCCTTCAGCGTGATGCGGCCCTCGGGCGTGGCCAGGGAGCACAGGCGGCCTCGCGTGAAGTGGGACTCCGGCGACGTCTGGTGGAAGTGACACATGCCGGCGAAGTCCGCGAGCGCGTGCGGGGTGGGGGAGAGGACATATTGCGCCTCCCAGCCCGAGGCCTTCTCGCTCCACAGGACGCGCTCACCTCGCTCTGCGTCGTCGAGCCGGTAGCCCCGCCCGCCGCGCGTCTGGACGCCCCGCTCGTCGAACCGCAGCGGCTCCACGAAGCACTCCCCGAAGCCGATGTCGGCGAGCCAGCGGCCCGAGGCGTCCTCCACCAGGAGCGCGAGGTGGTCGAAGTCCGGGCCGTACGCACTGCCGTCCGGCTGGGTGGCCACGCGCGCGTTCAGCAGCGTCACGTCGTAGCCGAGCGTCCGCAGCAGGCGCGCGAAGAGCCCGTTGAGCTCGTAGCAGAAGCCGCCCCGCCGCTGGAGGACGACCTTGTCGTAGAAGGCCTCCTCGTCGAGCCGGATGGGGCGCTTCAGGTGGATGTCGAGGTTCTCGAAGGGGACGGCCTGGAGGTGGGCCCGGTGGAGCTCCGCCAGCGGCGAGCCCGCCTTCGCTCCGAAGCGCTCCAGGTAGCGTGCGGCGTCGAACATGCGCGCTGTGTAACGCGGCCCGTCCCCCGGGGCGACTCCTTCTGCCCGGGGTCGAGCATGCACGCTGCGTAGCGCGGCCCGTCCCCTGGCGAGTCATTCAGGGGACGGGCCTTGCTCCTGTCGTCACCGCGTCCGGGTGGAGGCGGGCACCGTGGGCGGCGCGCGCAGGAAGGACTTCACGCCCTCGCGGTGGAGGCGGTCCGACTCGGCGCACAGGCGGATGGACTCCTCGGCCCGGGCCAGTGCGCGCGGCGCGTTCTCCAGGCGCGGGACGCGAGGGCCCAGGAACTCCTTCACCTCCGCGGCGCGCTGCGAGTCGCAGAGGCTGCCCACGAGCCCCACGAGCCAGCTCAGCTCGTCCGAGCGCATCCGCTCCGCGAGCGCGTCGAAGTTCTCCCGGTAGAAGGTCCAGGCCAGCTCGCGCGTCTCGGGCGCGCTGAAGGCGCCGGTGAGGATGACCCGGGTGTCGCGGAGGTCCATCTCCGTCCCGGTGACGAGCGACAGCGCCTCCTTCACGAGCGCCGGCTCCCGGAAGGAGGCCAGCGTGGTCAGCAGCCGAATGCGCTCGTTGCGGTCCTCCTGCTTGCGCGCCTGGGTGAGCAGGGTGTCGAACAGCGCCTTGTCGCCGTGCATCGCCGCCACCGCCAGCACCCCGTTCACCGCCTCCGGATTGACGGCCGAGCGGTCCTTCAGCCACGCGCGCGCGAGCCGCCCCGCCTCCTGGCTCAGTGCGGGGTCCTCGCCGTGCGCCGTCGCCAGCTCCAGCAGCCGCATGCGCTCCTGCTTCAGCTCGTCGCTGTCGCCCGGCTTCGGCTCCCAGCCCAGCTTGCGCGCGCGGGGGCCGTACACGTCGGCCACCCACTTGCGGAAGCGGGCGCGCTCCGCGGGGGACAGGCCGTCCTCGTTGACGAGCTGGAGGAGCCGCGCGCCGCGCTGGACGATGGTGCGGTCCTTCTCGTTCGCCGTGGAGGGGACGAGCCGCAGCGCCTCGCCGAGCGGCAAGTCCCCCCGGCGCACCGAGCCCTCCACGTCGGCGAGCAGCGCCAGCCGCTCCTCCACCGTGAAGGCATCGGGCGGCGCGGCCAGCACCTTCGCGAGCTGCTCGCGCGTGTAGCTGGCGCGGTAGTAGCCGGTGCCGCCCGCGTTGAGCAGCACCCACTTCGGGCAGTCGCGCATGGGCAGCGACAGCTCGCCCGTGGCCTCGGAGAGCAGCGCGCAGACGCGGTGCGAGCCGCCTCCCGTGCCCGCGCGCACGCATACGGGCACCGTCCACGTCTGCGCGGTGCTGCCGGTGGAGCCCGCCGGGAGGAAGCGCTCCTGCGACAGCTTCAGGCGCGTGGGCGTGCCGGGCTTGCACTGGAGCTCGGCGGAGATGCTCGGGGCGCCGGGCTGGTCGATGAAGCTGCGGAAGGAGCGGGCCACTTCGGGGCTGGCGGCCTCGGAGAGGGTGGTGGCGAAGTCCTCGGAGGTGGCCACGCCCCAGGCGTGCTTGCGCACGTGCTTGCGGAGGATGTCGCGCATGTGCTCGGGCCCGAGCCACGCCTCGAACATGGCGATGACGGACGCGCCCTTGGCGTAGGTGGTGCCGTTGTCGAAGGAGCCGAGCACGTCGTCATGCGTGTCCGCCGGCTTGCGCACGGGGAGCGCCGCCGAGAGCGCGTCCGCGTCGAGCGCGAAGGACAGCGCGTTCATGCTGGCCTCGCGCGAGAAGCCCCAGCCCGGGTCGAACCCGTCCATCGTCTTCCGGTCCAGCCACGAGGTGAGCGACTCGTTGAGCCAGATGTCGTCCCACCACTTGCAGGTGACGATGTCGCCGAACCAGTAGTGGCCCAATTCGTGGCCGGCGATGGTGGCGTACCACTTGCGGCGCGCGAGCGTCTCCTCGCCGGGGCGGATGAGCGTGAGCGGCTGCCCGAGCGCGACGATGCCCGGGTGCTCCATGGTGCCCCAGTAGCGGGGCACCACCGCCACGTCGAGCTTCTCGTACGGGTACGCCTGGTCGAAGAAGTCCTCCAGCGCCTTCACGATGCCCGGCGTGGCGCTGGCGGCGTACGCCGTCTCCGGGCCGCGGCCCTTGGGGACGATGAAGCGCAGCGGCGCGGCGTTGCGGCCCACGGTGCCCGCGTCCACCACGTCGAAGGGGCCCACCATGAAGGCCACGAGGTAGCTGGGCATGGGGCGGCTCTCCGCGAAGGTGACGCGCTCCAGTCCGTCCGGCAGCGGCTCGCGGGAGACGATGGGGTGGTTGGCGAGCGCGACGTGGCCGGCCTTCACCGTGAAGCGCAGGCGCCAGGGCACCTTGAAGCCCGGCTCGTCGAAGCAGGGGAAGGCGCGGCGCGCGTCCACGGGCTCGAAGAAGGTGTAGAGGTAGGGCTCACCACGCTCCTCCACGCCGTAGATGCCGCGGCTGCGCTCGCGGTCCACGTGGCCGCTGAAGGTGAGGTGGATGACGGCCTTGCCCGCGGGCAGCGGCTCGGGGAGGAGCAGCCCCAGGCGTCCATCGCTGGCGGTGACGGCGCGCGCCTCCAGCGTGCGCGTGCCCGTCTCCACGCGGGCCTGCGTCACCTCCAAATCCTGTCCGTGCAGCCACACCTGCCGTACGGGCTCGCGCACCTCCACGTCGATGGCGACGGCGCCGGAGAACGTGGGCTTGGTGGGGATGAGCTTCAGGTCCAGCGCGTAGTGGACGGGACGCACGGTGTCCGGCAGCCGCAGCGCGGGAGGGCTGGGCTCGGGATACGTGGGGGCCGCCGCCACGGGGGCGGGCGCGGAGGCCGCGGGCTCGGGCGCGTGGGTACAGCGGAGGGAGAGGAATGCGAGGAGGAGGGGGAGGTGCCAGCGCATGCCGCGAGGCTACTCCTCCTCGTCGTGCGGTGGGGCCCCACGGTGCGAGGCCGCGTTCAGGATGGCTTCTGGCAACGCGTCGAGCGGGAGCGACTGCTCGGCTGCTCCCCGCAGCATCGCGGCGCGCGGCATGCCGTACACCACGCTGGTGGCGGCATCCTGCGCGAAGGTGGCGGCCCCGGTGCGGCGCATGGCCGCCAGCCCGTCCGCGCCGTCGTCGCCCATGCCGGTGAGCAGCACGCCCACCGCGTCCGGCCCGGCCACCTCCGCCACCGAGTGGAAGAGGAAGTCCACGCTGGGCCGGTGGTGACGGACGGGAGGCGCGTCCGACAACTCCACCGCGTAGCCGTCGGGCCGGAGGACGAGGCGCAGGTGCTGGTCTCCGGGCGCGAGCAGCGCGAGGCCGGGACGCACGCGGTCTCCATGCGCGGCGCGGCGGACTTCCATTCGACACACCTCGGCCAGCCCCAGCGCGAAGGCGGAGGCGAAGGGCTCCGACATGTGCTGCACCACGAGCAGCGCCGGCGCGTGTGCGGGCAGCGCGCCCATGAGGCTGCGCAGGGCGGCGGGGCCTCCCGTCGACGCACCCACCGCCACCACCTGGCGCGCCCAGACGCGGGACGGCTTCGGCGGAGGAGGTGGCGGGCGAGGCTTCTCGGCGCAGGGCGGCGGCGGTGGAGCGCGGGGCGGCCGCCGTCCCATGCTCAGCAACAGCGTGGCGAGCTCTTCGGCCTCCTGCTCCAGCCAGGCCCGGATGCCCACGCGCGGCCAGAGGAGGACGTCCCTCGCGCCGGCGCACAGCGCCTCCTGGACCAGCGTGTCGCTTCGCGAGGAGGCTCGCGTACCGATGACGACGGGGACGGAGGCCGCCACCATCTCCCGCAGCAGGGACAGCGCCTCGTCGCCCGGCGGCTCCAGGCCGAGCAGGACGACGTCGGGCCACGCTCGCCGGAGCCGCTGCCGCGCGGCCGGCACGTTCGCCGCGACCACCACCTCGCAGCGGCCCGTGTCGCGCAGCAGCGCCGAGACGTCCTGCCTCACGACGGCCGAGGCATCCACCACCAGCACCCGCCGCCGTATCGGCTCCACGGTGTGCGTCATGGCGAGGGCGTCCCGGAGTCGCGGGTGTAGATGGTCGGGTGGACGGAGCGCAGGCCGCGCAGGCCGTGCAGGCTCTCGGCGTGGCCGAGCAGCAGCAGCCCGTCCGGCGCGAGCCCGCGGACGAGCCCCCGCAGCGCGCGGGTGCTGGACGCCGCGTCGAAGTAGATGAGCACGTTGCGGCACATCACCAAATCGAAGATGCCGGGGGCCCTGTCCTCCGCGCGCAGCAGGTTGAGCGGCTGGAAGCGCACGACGGAGCGCAGCTGTGGGCCCGCGCGAATCCACCCCTCGGCGGGGCCGGTGCCGCGCAGCATGAAGCGGTGGAGGTACGCGGTGGGAATCTCCGACGCCTTCTCCATGGGCCACATCGCCGACTCGGCCCGGGCGAGCGCGTCGCCGGACAGGTCTGTGCCCAGCACCTCCACGCTCCAGCCCTCTTCGGCGGGAAGGTGCGCGAGCAGCAGCATGGCCAGCGAGAAGGGCTCCTGCCCGGTGGAGCACGCCGCGCTCCACGCGCGCACGTGGCGGCCGCGGCGGCGCGAGGAGTCCTTCCGCCAGCGTGGGAAGAGCTCGCGCTCCAGCCAGGTGAACTGGGCGGGCTCGCGGAAGAAGCGCGTCTCGTGGACGAGCAGCGCCTCCACCATCTTCTTTCGCTCGGCGGCGTCCACCGTCACGCGGGCCGCGTAGTCCATGAAGGACTCCAGCCCGAGCTCGCGCAGCCGCGCGGACAGCCGCCAACGGACGAACTCCCCCTTGCCTTCGCCGAGGCGCACTCCGGCCTCGGCGTAGAAGCACTCCCGCAGGCGCGCGAGCGCGGCCGGCTCCGGCAGCGGTGCCTGCGCCAGGCCCGGCAGCCCCCCCACGGGCTTCATGCCGGCGCGTCTCCAGAGCCCGATTTCTCGGCCCCGGAGGCCGGTGACTCGGGGCTGGCCGCGACGGGGGCTCCGGCCTCGCCAGCCACGAGCTCGCCCACGGCCAGCAATTCGTGGTGGGCCAGCACGCGGTCCACGTCCAGCAGCAGCAGGATGCCGTCGGCGTGGCGGCTCATGCCGAGCAGGAACTCGGTGCGGATGGCGGTGCCGAAGGGCGGCGGCGGCAGCACGTCCCCGGCGGCCAGTTCCACCACCGAGTCCACCGAGTCCACCATCATCCCCAGCATGGCGGGCTCGCCGTCGACGTCCACCTCCACCAGCACGAAGCACGTCCAGGGCGTGGGCTCCTGCGCCGGGCAGCCGAAGCGCACCGCCAGGTCCACCACCGGCACCACGCGCCCGCGCACGTGGATGACGCCGCGGATGGACGGCGGCACACCGGGCACGGGCGTCACGGGGCTGTAGCGCAGCACCTCCCGCGCGCGCGACAGCGGCAGGGCGTAGCGCTCACCGCGGATGTGCTGCGTGAGGTACTGCCGGGTGCTCTCGGCGTTGCTCATCGCGTTCCCGCCACGAAGGGCTGGAAGTGGGAGTCGAGCCCTGAGGCCGGAGGCGGCGGCGCCAGCTCGCGGGGCGTGGACGCGGCGGGCGGCTCGCGGCGCTCGGGGAGCTGGAAGAGGCCCAGCAGCCGCAGGAGGTTGGAGGCCTGACCGGCGAGCTGCTTGGACGTGGCCGCCAGCTCCTCGGCGGCGGAGGCGTTCTGCTGCGTCACCACGCTCATCTGTCCCATGGCGCGGCTGACGTGGCCCACGCTGGTGGCCTGCTCGCTGGCGGTGGTGGCCACCTCCTGTACCAGGTCCGCCGTCTTGCGGATGGACGGCACCAGCAGGCCGAGCCGCTCGCCCGCGCGCTCCGAGGTGGCGACGCTGTTGCTGACGAGGGTGGCGATGTCACGCGCCGCGCCCTGGCTGCGCTCGGCCAGCCGGCGCACCTCGGTGGAGACCACCGCGAAGCCGCGGCCATGCTCGCCCGCGCGGCCCGCCTCGATGGCGGCGTTCAGGGAGAGGATGTTCGTCTGGTAGGCGAGCTCCTGGATGAGCATCACCTTCTCGGCGATGGCGCGCATGGCCTGCATCGTCTGCGTCACCGCCGCGCCACCCAGCTCCGTGTCCTTCGCGCCCTGCTGCGCCATCTGCTCCGTCGTGCGGGCGTGTGCGGCCGTCTGGTTGATGGCCACCGTCATCTGCGTGAGGCTGGCCGTCGTCTCCTCCACGGCGGAGGCCTGCTCGCTGGTGCCCTGCGACAGCGAGGTGGACGTGGCCGCCACGTGGCCGGACGCGGACGAGAGGCCATCCGCCTCGGCGCGCACCTGGGCCATGACCTCGCGGATGCGGCCCGACATGACGTCCAGCGCCTGCTGCAGGCGCGTCAGCTCGTCGCGCCCGTCCACCTTCACGCGCTCGCGCAAATCACCGGAGGCGATGCGCTCCGCCACCGCCACGGCGGACTCGAGGGGGAGGGTGAGCGAGCGGGTGAGCAGCCACGACGCGACGCCGGCCAGCACGAGGGCGAAGCCGAGGAAGGCCCACAGCGCCGTGCGCAGCGTGCGCAGCGTGCTGCTCATCTGGCTCTCGATGACGGCCTCGTACCGCTCGTGCTGCGCGGCCGCGGTGGACTCCAGGAGCCGGATGGCCTCCTTGTGCTCCGCCAGCTTCGTGTTGGCCTCCTGGGGCGTGCGCAGCATTCCGTCCTGAATCCCCGCCCTCACCGCGCCGAAGCCCTCGGAGTACTCCTCGAGGGCCTTCTGCATGTGTTCCACGTCCTGGTGGTCCTGCCCGGTGGTGCGCGCGAGGAGGTCCTTGATGGCCTCGACGAGGTCCGCCCGCTCTTCGGTCCATTGCTTGAAGTACTCCTGCTGGCGCGTGGGGTTGCCGATGTTGAGGAGGAAGTCCTTCTCGTAGCGCCGGAGGTTCAGCGTCAGCGAGACGACCTCCGTGGACTTCGCGGCGATGCGGCCTTCACCGGCGAGGAGCTGGTGCGACATCTCCTCGACCTGGGAGAGGCCGACGTGGTTGGCGAGCGACACGGCGAGCACCAGCGCCATCATCACGCCGAAGCCCGCGGCCAGCCGGGGTCCGATTCGAATGTTCCTGAGCATCATGGGGTTGGGGTACCTGAGGGCCTCGGTGGCGTGGCCACGCGGGCGGGGGTGTGGGAACGGAGCAGCGAGGGAAGGTCGAGCAGCAGCGCCAGCCGGCCGTCGGGGAGGACGGACGCGCCCGACAGGCCGGGCTGCCGGCGGAGCAGCGGACCCAGCGGCTTGACGACGACGTGGTGCTCGCCGAGCAGCGCATCCACCACCAGCGCGGCGCGGCCGGACTCGGTGCGCACCACCACCGCTTCCTCCTGGCGGGCGTCGGCGCCACCGAGCTGGAAGGCGGTGCGCAGGCGCACGTAGGGCATGGGCTGTCGGCCCGGGAGGTCGAGCATGCCCCGCACCGCGCCCGTGCGCGCGGCGCCTTCCTGCAGCGGCGAGCACTCCTCCACGGCGTCCAGGGGCAGCACGTAGGCGTGGGTGCCGGCATCCACGGCGAAGCCGGGGACGATGGCCAGGTGGAGCGGCAGGCGGAGCGTGAAGGTGGTGCCGAGCCCCGGCGCGCTGCTCACGTCCAGCGAGCCGCGCAGCGATGCGACTTCCCGGCGGACGGCGTCCAGGCCCACGCCGCGGCCGGACAGCGCCGTCACCACGGAGGCGGTGGAGAAGCCGGGGGCGAAGATGAGCGCGTCCAGCTCCGCGTCGTCCGGGCGCACGTCGGCGGGCACGAGGCCGCGCTCTCGGCCGCGCGCGAGGATGCGCTCGCGGTCCAGGCCACCGCCGTCATCGGAGAGCGTCACCACGAGGCAGCCGAGTCGGTGGCCGGCGCGCAGCGTGAGCGTGCCCTCCTCGGGCTTGCCCTGGGCGATGCGTGACTCGGGCGCCTCGATGCCATGGTCCACGGCGTTGCGGATGAGGTGGACCAGCGCCGAGCGCAGTGGGCTCGCCACGCGCGTGTCCATGTCCACGCCCGCGGCCTCAACGACGAGCCGGACGCGCTTGCCGCAGAGGGCGGCGGCATCCCGCGCCGTGCGCTGCTGCCCTTGAAGCACGGGCTCCACGGGGACGAGCCGCGCCTGGAGCACCGCGGCCTCCAGGCTGCGCAGCCGCTGCTGCATGTCTTCCAGTTCCGTGAGGAGCACGTCGCGCGTCGCATGGGTGCGCACCAGCTCCGTCACGCGCCCGTGGTCGAGGGTGAGCTCCCCCGTCACGTCGAGCAGCCGGTCCAGCCGCTCCTCTTCCACCTGCACGGCGGCGGTGGAGGAGGGCAGGGGGCACGCGGGCTCCTCGGATGCACGGTGCGCTGCTTCGTCGGAGGTGGTCGTGGAGTGTGAGGGCTCGGCGGTGCGCTGACGGAGGCGGGCAATCTCCGCGAGCAGGGCCTCGGCCGGGGCGATGTCCTCCGGCTCGCCCAGCTTCGAGGTGCGGGACAGGTGGCGGAGCGCATCCACGAGCGCGAGGAAGCGGGTGACGAGCGCCGCGTCCAGCACGAGGCAGCCGTCCCGCAGTGCCTCCAGGTGCTCTTCCAGCGAGTGGGTGATGGCGGCGATGCGCTCGAAGCCGAGAGAGCCCGCGCTGCCCTTGAGGGTATGCGCGGCGCGGAGCATCTCCAGCGGAGCTTCCCGGTTGCCGGGCGAGGATTCGAGCGTGAGGAAGCCGGTCTCCAGTCGTCGGAGGAGCTCTTCAGCCTCCGCGACGAAGATGGCGACGACGGACTGCAGCAGTTCCAAAGACGTGACCCCGGTACGCGCTCAGGCGCGGCTCCCGTGAGAGGGCGCGCGGTACATACCCTGCGGGATGTTTTGTCCCCAACAGGCCGCCGAGAGGGGGCTGCTCACTCCGCCGCTCTCGGGACGGGCGGCTCGACGCCTTATGGGGACGGGCAGGCGTCGGCGCGAGCGATGTCGCAGCGCAGCACCTGGCGCCGGTGGTGGAGCGCATCCGTCAGTGGGCACCGAAGTAGCCGCTCGCTTCTGCTCCCTCATCCAGACGGCTCGTCCGCGCGGAACGGGCGAGGGAGCCATCGCCGCATGGGCAACAGGTATGGAGGTCGTTATTTTGCTCTGTGGGGTACCCACAGGAAGGCAAGCAATGGCCTCACTCGGTGAGCTGCTCTGCGAACGTACCGATGAGCTCGTGCAGCGATGGTACGAGCGGTGGCAGCGAGAGGGGCCAGCGAGCCCGGCGCTATCCGAGGCCGCACTCAAGGACCACCTGCCCGTCCAACTCCGGGTCATTGGCGAGGCGCTGCTCGAGGGGACTCAGGAAGCTCCCCGCGAGTTGTGGAGGCAGCACGAGCGGTTGTCCCCCGAGCAGCGCGTGCGCGATGAGGTGCTCATCGAGGAGGTGGTGCGCGAGTACGCCTTCGTCATCGAGGAGGCCCGCGCCTGGCTCGACGAGCGCGGCTGGCAGGTTTCCTTTCAGGACTACTCGTTCTTCTCCGTGGCCATCTTCGAGCTTGCCGCGGAGTCGGCGCGCCGGTACGCGAAGTACCAGGCCGAGCAGGTGGCCCGCGAGCGCTCGGAGTACGTGGCGGGCATCGCGCACCAACTGCGCACGCCCATCTCCACGCTGAGATTGTACGTTCAACAACTGGAGCATGCGAAGGGAACAGAGGATACCCGCACCATCAAGCGGTTGAGCCGCACGGTAAACCGGCTGTCCCGACTGGTCGACGGCATCCTCCGCATGGAGCGCTTCAAGCCCAACGAGATGCCCGTCCACCCGGAGCCCCTTGCACCGGCCCAGGTGATCAATCAGATCGTTGCTGATTACGAGCACGATGCCAGCAACAAGGGTCTGCGGCTTGAAATCTCTGCCAACCGGTCCGCGCGCATGCAGGCGGACCGGGATTTGCTGGTGGACGCGCTCGGCAACCTCATCCAGAACGCCATCAAGTACACCGAGAAAGGCTTTGTGCGCGTCTCCTTGGAGGAGCGGGAGGACGCGGTGGTGTTCAAGGTGGAGGACTCCGGCCCCGGAATCAGCCCCGAGCGCCAGCGGGAGCTCTTCCGGCCCGTGCGGCCCGGGCAACCCGGTGGTGTCGGGCTGGGCTTGAGCATCGCCTTCCGTGCCGCGATGGCACAGGGCGGGGGGCTGGAGTTGGAGAGCGAGCCGGGCCGCGGGAGCACCTTCCTTCTGCGCCTGCCCTGGGTCGTGAGTGCGCGGGAGGCGCTGACTGAGGGGCGCACAGAAACCTCCTGTGGAGACGCTGGACAGCAACTGCATTGAGACGTGCTCCTGCCGTCAACCGCGTGTCAGGGGCGCGTCCGTTCTGACGGGCGGCTATGGGAAATGGATGTTGCCCAGGATGACCTGGCGCGTGTCGCCCGCGGCCCAGACCGTCAGCGTGTACGGCCCCGTGCTGGTGGTGTCCGTGGCTTCGGCTTCCACAATCAACCGGCCCGCTTCTCCGGGCTGTAGCGGCGCGGATTGCCACAGCCGCAGCACTCGGATCACGGTGCCATCCTTCGCTTCCAGTGCCGCGCCCTCCGCCTTCCACGGGCCGGCTCCGCCAGTGCATGCCAACTGCATCGTGAGCGCGAAGCTTCGGGCCGCGTGGTAGGTAACGACTTTCCTGGCGGTCAGTGCACTGCGCGGGCGAAGAACGAAATCACGCGCCAACAAGCGCCGCTGGACACCTCTTGTTTCGTCTATGTGCTCGGTGACGAGCAGGCCCGTGAGGCCTTCGGGTTGGGCCTGGGCGGCCTGCAAACGGGCGACCTCCTCGCGCAGGCGCCGCACCTCGGCCTCTTTTTCCTCCAGCTCCGCCTGGAGGTGGTCGGCAGGGCGCGGGTGGCGAAACACCTCCACCTGCCGCTCGGCCAGGGTGGCTTGCACCACCAGGAGGAAGTCCGCGCCCGTGGGTGCCGCGCCGTCCTCGAAGTGCACGGTGAGCTTCAGTTCCCCTTCCTCGAGGTTGGAAGCGGGCAGCAGCGTGAGCGTGTCCTTGTCCAGCCGCACCCGCCCGAAGTGCTCCTGTTCCTGCAGCTCCACGCGTACCACCGTCGTGTCGAAGACCAGGATTGTCCCCACGCCTGGGTTGATGCGCACCTTGGGGGGCGGACCCGAGCGCTGCGCCCCAAGAGTGATGCGGCGCGTGCCCGGCGCCCACGGGTCACCTTCCGGCTGAGCGGCGGCATGGGTCACGGCAAGAAGGGCGCACGTCAGCAGGACGGCGCCATGTGGACTCAGCACGAGGGGATACCTCCAGGGAAGATTCAACGAGCGGACCGTGCCGCTACCGCTCCGTGCGCCTGTCTCATGAGAACAGTCACGGCCTCACTCGAAGTGGTCCACTGCGCGCAGACTCACGGTGGAGATGATGCGCGCGGAGTCCACGGCGGTACTGCCCGGCTCCCGCCGTACACCCCGGACCAGCTCTTCGGGGTCACGCATCTCCAAGCAGACGGGGAGGATGTCGCCCCCCTTCGTGCGGCCCTCGGTGAAGCGGCCGTAGACGCGCTCACCCACGATGAGCCGCCCACTGACGGTCCCATTGTCGAGCGGCCCACGATTATCGGAGACACGGAGGGTGACCCAGCCGTCGCTCACGGTGACTACGCCCGCGCCCCTGCCGGTGGCAAGCCCGGGCAGGTATCCGGTGAGCGCGTTGTTGCTCAGTTGCTGCTTCTGCATGGTCTCCACGGCGCCCGGGGGGCACGGCTCGACGGGAGGCTTCTCGCGAAACTGGGGTCCACTTGGGCAGGCCAGGGCGGTGCAAGCAGCGGCGGTGGCGGCAGCGCGCGCCAGGGCACCCGCGGAGCGGGGTGGGCGAGGCGGCGCGGAAGAAGGATTGAGAGGCTGCTTCACGGGTGACTCTTCTTTCTGCATGTGCGCCGCCGGCAGGGCGACGGCCGCGGGATTGGATGCCGCCGGCAAGGGCGCGGCTGCGGCCCGCTCAGCTTCCGGCGGCGCGGTGGACGGCGCCATTTCCCTACCCGAAGGCGGGAGCGGTGTCGCGTGCCTCCCCAACGTCAGCGCCGCTCCCGCGAAGAGGCTGGCCACGAGGCCCATGAGGACGGCCCACTTCAAGCCGCTCCGCGCTGGCGAAGAGGAAGCCACGGGCGGTGCCACCGCGCCAGGAACCAGAGGGCCGGGGCCATTGGGCACCGTGCTATCCGCCACCGGCAGCTTGCCCCGGCGCGGCACACCCCCTCCCGCTTCTCCCACCAGCAGCCATTCCTCCTCATCGTCTTGCGGTACCACGTGAGGCGCGGCGGGAGCGGAGGCCTTGCTCTCGCAGAGCGGTACATCCCAGGCATCGTCCGCCCGGGCCAGCTCCGCCTCCAACGCCTGGGCCAGAGCGCTCGCGCTGGCGAAGCGTGCTTCCGGCTGCTTCTCCAGCAGCCGCATGCAGAGGGCTCCCAGGGCTGGAGGCACGCGCGGATTCACCACGTGCGGGGCGACGGGCGGACGCGAGATGACGGCTTCCACCTCCGTCACGGATGAAGGAGCGGCGAAGGGGTGCCTGTCCGTGAGCATCCAGTAGAGGAGGACTCCCAGGGCATAGAGGTCGTCCGCCTCCGTGGAGACGTAGTGGGCGTCGTCGCTCGCTCCATGCGCCCGGCGGAAGGCCAGCGCCTCCGGGCTGCGGTACTGCGGTGTGCCGGGCGGCAGCACCTCCCGCGTCAGGCGCGGCGCTCCCGGGTAGGAGCCCACGCCGAAGTCCACCAGCACCGCTTCACCGGTGGCTTCGCGCACCACCACGTTGCTCTCCTTCACGTCCCGGTGAAGCACGCCGCTGTCGTGGGACGCCGCCAGTCCACGCGCGAGGTCCAGCACCAGGCGCCCCGCCACACGCGCGGTGGGGTTCTCCTCCGCGACCCACTGGTTCAGCGTCCGCCCTTCCACCAGTTCCATGGCGATGTAGAACCACTGGGGCGCCTTGTCCGGCCACAACCCGCAGGCGTGGAAGCGGACCACGTTGGGGTGGCTCAGCCGCGTGAGGATGGCCACCTCGCGCTGCGCCCATCCGCCCAGCTCGGCGAGCGACTGCAACTTGAGCGCGAAGGCCTGGCCCCCGCGCCGCGCGCGGAAGACGGCACCGCAACCGCCCCGGCCCAGCACGCCCTCCACGGTGAAGCCACCTACGTCCGTGCCCCGTCCCACCTCCGCGAAGAACAGGCCTCTCATTCGCCCGTCTCCCGGCAGCCAGCGACGTCATGGCCTTCTCGAGGAACACCGGCGCCGCCCAGGCGCATGAGGACGACCTCCAGGAAGGGGTGGGCGGTAGCAAGCCCGGGAGCGCGGCGGCACGCGACGCGAGAATCCAGGCAACCACGCCACGGGGGAGGACGCGGGCGGCGCTACCGGTCATGAAGTCTAGCACGCACTAGACTCCGGAGATACAGCTCCTGCGTCCATGAAGAAGATGTCCGGTGGATGAGCTCGCGCGGGCCGAGGTGCGCTACCTTCGCTCGCACGTATGGACGAACAACTGGGAGTGACGGTGGGAAAGGCGATGCGCGAAGCGCGAGCGCGCCTGGGGCTGACACAGGCGGAGGTGGCCGCCATGGTGGACATGCACCCCATGGTCTACAGCCGTGTGGAGCGCGGGAAGATGGTGCCGAGCACGGGCATGATGCGGAAGCTGAGCATGGCCCTGCGCACCCCCACGGACGAGCTGCTGGGACTGGCCCGGCCCGACAAGGAGGCCCGGCGCGGCGCCCAGAAGGAGCCGCCCCTGTTGCGCCGGTTGGTGACGCTGGCGCGCGAGCTGGACGACGAGAAGCTGGAAGCGCTCGTCGTCGTGGCCCGCGCGCTGTCGCGTTAGCGCCGCGAACAGCGAGGCCCGCTATTTCCTGTGCTTGCTGCGCGAGGAGGGGACGTCCAGCTCATGCGGCGCCAACCCCGAGGGGAACAGGCGTTCGTCCGCCAGGTCCACCTCGTCCCGCGCGGCGCTGGCCTCGCTGATGAGCTGCGCGAGCTCCGCCGCCGCTTCCTGGCGTCCATAGGCGCCGGCCGGCCACGCGCGTGCGAGACAGGCTCGCAACGCGTCCCGCATCTGACCGGCGGTGGCATGGCGCTCGGAGGGCTCACGGCGCAGTGCCTGCTGGAGGATGGCCTGGAAGTCCTGGGGGAGCGCCGCCATGGCCCGGACGACCGTGTCTGGCGTGCGGGATGCCATGAGCGCGAGAAGCCGGGTCAGGGGCAGCGAGGGCTGCTCCTCCACGCTCACCTTCGCGGGCGTGCCTTTCGGCGATGCCGGGAGCTCCTCCAAGGCGTCCTGGAAGAGGTGGCGCCCGGTGGCCAGCTCCAGCAGCACCACCCCCAGCGAGTAGAGGTCCGCGGCGGGCGTCAGCTTCCGCAGGCCGAGATACTCCGGCGAGGCATAGGCGACGTCCCCCTTGCGGAGGGCGCCTTGCGTCTCCTCGCGTCCCACCAGTCGCGACCAGGCCGCGCCGAAGTGCGTCAGCTTCACCGCCCCGTCCCTGCTGATGCTGATGTTGCGGGGGCTGACGTCGCGGTGAATCAGCGCGAGCGGACGGCCCGCGTCGTCCGTGAGCTGGTGGGCATGGTGAAGCGCGTCCGCCAGCTCCGCGCCGACGTACAGCGCGAAGGCGATGGAGACAGGCTGGTGCCGCATCGCCATGAGGCCCAGGACGCCATCCAGGGTGGGGCCGTCCACATACTCCATGATGACGTAGGGCTTGCCTGCCCGGACCTTGAAGAGGTGTACCTGGGCAATGGCTGGGTGAAGGAGCCGGTAGGCCAGTTGCAGTTCCTCCACCAATCGCTGCCGGCGCTCGAAGGTGGCCGGGGTGTGCAACCGCCGGATGGCGACGGGGCCCGCGAGCCCATGCTTTTCATGGCGCTCGGCCAGCATCAGCACTTCGCCGTCATGACGCCGCTCCAGGACGCGGACGAAGTCGTAGCGCGTGTCTCCCACGTGGAAGAGCGTATGGCGCCCGCCCGGCGCTCCAAGTGCTTCCTCTTCCTCGGTGATGAAGGTGGAAACGGGGTGCGGCGGAACCACGGGCGTCACAGGGGTTCTCATGCGGGCTCCAGAAGCAAGGGGGACATGTACTCCCGGAGTCTATCCATGACTAACTCTCGATGACACGCGATTGCGGATTCGCGACGCGGGGGCACGGCCAGGAAGCCCCTCAGAAGGCGTCCGGTGGCCTCGGTCGCTGGGTGACGGCTGCGTCAGACTCGCGCCGCCGCGACGACAAGGGCTGTCCGCGCGCTTCCGCCTTCGAGAGCACGCCCTTGCGCGAGGCTCAGCTCAGGCTGAAGGCCCGCGCCACCGTCAGCACCTCCACCCGCACGGCGCCTGCCTCGCGCAGCGCGGACGCGGCGGCGCGTGCGGTGGCCCCGGTGGTGAAGACGTCATCCACCAGCAGCACTTCACGTCCCTTCACGATGGAGGACGCGGTGAAGGCCTCCGCCACGTTGCTCGCGCGCTCGACCTCGCTCAGGCCCACCTGCCGCTGTGTCTCGCGGGTGCGCGTGAGCCAGCCCACCGGCGCGTCCCGGCCCGTGGCCTTCGCCAGGGTGCCCGCGAGGAGCTGTGCCTGGTCGTACTTGCGCGCGTGGTAGCGGCGCGTGTGCAGCGGCAGGGCCACCACGTGCTCGGGCGCGCGGCCCAGGAAGCTCCGGGCCTCGCCCGCCAGCAGCTCGCCCAGCGGCGCGGCCAGCTCCGGATGGTCCTCGTATTTGAAGCGGTGGATGGCCCGAGCCATGGGCCCTTCATGGGCAAACGGCGCCCACGCCCGGGTGAACGGAGGCGGGGACGCGCGGCACCGGGGACATGCTCCACCAGGAAACGTGCCGGGCTCCGCGCAGGTGCGGCAGCACGCGGGAGGCAGCCGCTCCAGCGCGGTGTCACACGTCTCGCAGAAGAACGCGCCCGGGCCCGGCAGCACCTTCGCGCAGGCGATGCACGAAGGTGGGTAGAGCAAGTCCAGCAGCGCCTTCAGCACCGGCACGGCCCCGGGCTGCTCAAGGAATCAGCCCCATCCGGTTCATCTCCTTCGACTGCGGCAGCCCCATCACCTTGCACAGCGTGGGAGCGATGTCCGCGAGGATGCCGGGGCGCAGCTTCTGCCCGCGGAAGTCCGGGTGGATGAGGTGGAAGGGCACCGGGTTGAGCGTGTGCGCCGTGTGCGGCTCGCCCGTCTGCGGGTCCACCATCTGCTCGCAGTTGCCGTGGTCCGCGGAGATGGCCATCACCCAGCCGTTGCGCTCGCACGCCTTGCCCAGCACGCCGAGGCACTCGTCCACCACGCGCACCGCCTGCATCGCCGCGTCCAGCCGGCCGCTGTGGCCCACCATGTCCGGGTTGGCGAAGTTGACGAGCGCGAAGTCGTACGCCCCCGAGTCGAGCCGCTTCACCAGCTCCGCGGTCACCTCGCGCGCGGACATCTCCGGCTTCAGGTCATACGTCTTCACGTCGCGCGGGCTCGGCACGAGGTGCCGGTCCTCGCCCGGGTACACCACCTCGCGCCCGCCGTTGAAGAAGAACGTGACGTGCGCGTACTTCTCCGTCTCCGCCGTGCGGAGCTGGCGCAGGCCCTTCTGCGACAGCAGCTCCGGGAAGATGTCCTGCGGCTGGTCCGGCGCGAAGGCCACGGGCAAGTCGAAGGTCTCGTCGTACTGGGTCATGCACACGTAGCGCCCCAGCCGCAGCCCGCCCCGGTCGAACTCCTTGAAGTCCGGGTACGCGAGCGCCTTCGTCAGCTCCCGTGCGCGGTCCGCGCGGAAGTTGAAGAACACCACCGTGTCGCCGTCCTGGATGCGGCCCACCGGCGTGCCGTCGCCGCTGGCGAGCACCGTGGGCTTCACGAACTCGTCCGTCACCTTCTCCGCGTAGGACGCGCGGATGGCACTCAATGCGTCCGGTGCCTTGGGGCCACGGCCGAACACCAGCGTCTCGTACGCGAGCTGCACGCGGTCCCACCGCTTGTCGCGGTCCATGGCGTAGTAGCGCCCGCTCACCGTGGCGATGCGGCCCGAGTGCGTCTCGTGGAGGAAGCGCTCCAGCTCCTCGATGTAGCCGAGCGCGCTCTGCGGCGGCGTGTCGCGCCCATCCAGGAACGCGTGCACATAGACGTGCGGCACACCCCGCTCGCGCGCGGCGCGCAGCAGCGCGTACAGGTGCTCCATGGACGAGTGCACGCCGCCCGGCGACACCAGCCCGAGCAGGTGCAGCGCCTTGCCGTCCGCCTTCGCGCCGTCCATGGCGGCGCGCAGCACGGGGTTCTGCCCGAGCTCACCGGACTCGGCGGCGCGATTGATGCGCACCAGGTCCTGGTAGACGATGCGGCCGGCGCCGATGTTGGTGTGGCCCACCTCCGAGTTGCCCATCTGCCCCTCGGGCAGGCCCACGGCCAGGCCGGCCGTCTGCAGCTCGGTGAAGGGGTAGGGGCTCGCCAGCTTGTCGAGGTGGGGCGTGCCGGCCAGGAGGATGGCGTTCGCATCTCGCTCGTGGCGGATGCCCCAGCCGTCCAGGATGCAGAGCAGGACCTTGTGCGCGGGAGTCATGCCCGAACCCTAACCATGGGGGCGGCGGGCCGGAGAGGACAAAAATCGCCAGCCTCTCATCCAGGCTGCCGGGAGGCCGTCACTCCCCCCGGGCGCGCGTCTTGTACGTCAGCACCGGGGCCAGCGTGGCCACCACCCGCACCAGCCCGGCCTCCACCAGGTCCGTCACCACCCGGTCGATGGGCTTGTACGCGGGCGGCGCCTCCTCGAAGAGGAGGTCCTTGTTCTCACACACCACGTGGCTCTTGAAGGACGTGCGCGTGAGGGACTCCGCGGTGAAGCGCTCACGGATACGCTCACGGGCGGCGGTGCGCGTCCACTTGCGGCCCGCGCCGTGCGCGAGGCTGTGCGCGCTGCCCGTCCCATCCCCCGTCGGCATCACCAGGTAGCTCAGCGCGCCACGGCTGCCGGGAATCACCACCGGGCCCTCGTCGTGCGGCGCCGCGCCCTTGCGGTGCAGCCACTGCGTGCGCCCGTCGACTCGAAGCGGGGTGACGCTGTTGTGGCAGACATCCAACACCCGCCGGCCCGATGCGCCAATGCCGTCCAGCATCCGTCGCGCCACCAGGGCCCGATTGGCCCGGCCCCACGCCACCGCGTGGTCATGCCGCGTCAGGTAGGCCCGCGCTTCCGCCGTGCCGTCCACCAACCCGCCCGCCGCGTGCCGGTCCACGTGGGCCCGGAGAATCGCCTCACCCAGCCCGCGCGAGCCCGAGTGCACCAGCAGCAGCAACCGGTCCGTCGCCAAACCCAGTGCCGCGAAGACCGCCACGTCGTGTACCGCGTCCACCCGCTGGACTTCCGCGAAGTGGTTGCCACCGCCCACCGTGCCCAGCGCCGCCTCGAAGCCGGAGGACTTCACGCCGTGCTCCGAGAGGAAGCCCTCCACGTCCCCGCTCCACGGCCCCTCCAAATCCAGCTTCGACGCCCACCGCTCCGGCCTGGCTTTGCGTGTCGGCAGGTCCACGTCGAAGAGGCCCATGCCACAGCCGATGTCGTTGCCGACGAGATATGGATAGAGGAAGCCCTCGGACGTGAAGGCGGCGCCTACGGGTGCGCCCTTGCCGGGATGCAGGTCCGGAAGTCCCACCGCCATGCGCATGCCGGGCAGCCGGGCCATGGCTTCGAGTTGTCGTACCGCCTCACCTTCCACCCATGACTGGGGCGAGGCGATGACGCGGACGTGCGCCGTGGGCGCGGAGGAGGAAGTCGGGGTCGCTGCGGTGCTCATGAGCCCGCAGACGCCACGCCGGAATGCGCCCTGACGGGCAGGCCCGGACGCCCGGGCCTGCCCGACTGCCTACTTGTGGTAGGGCTCACCCTTGAGGATGGTGAAGGCGCGGTAGAGCTGCTCGATGAGCACCACCCGCGCCAGCCGGTGCGGCAGCGTCATCTTCGACAAGGACAGCGTGAGGTTCGCCGCGTCGCGCACCTTCGCGTCCAGCCCCTCGTCGCCGCCGATGATGAAGAGCAGGTCCTTCGCACCGGTCTGCGCCTTGGCGACGTAGCGGCTCAGCTCCACCGAGTCGAGCAGCGAGCCGCGCTCGTCCAGCGCCACCAGCCAGTCCTGCGGCTTGCGCTTGGCGAGAATCGCGTCGGCCTCCGCGGCCTTCGCCTCGCCCGGCTTGAGCTTCTTGCCACTCGCCTCGGGCAGCTCCACCAGCTCGAAGCGGGTGTAGTGCCCCAGGCGTTTGGCGTACTCCTGGACCGCGGGCTCGTACAGGCCCGAGCGGTCCTTGCCGATGGAGAGGAGGCGGACTTTCAGGCCACCTTCTCCCGCGCCGCGTCGGCCCAGAGGCCCTCGAGGTCATAGTGCGCGCGCAGGTCCGTGAGGAACAGGTGCGCCACCACCTCGCCGTAATCCAGCAGCACCCACTGGCCCGTCTCCAGGCCCTCGGTGCCGATGGGACGGTGGCCGCCCTCCTCCGGCGTCTTGAGCTGCACCTGGACGTTCTCCGCCATGGCGCTCACCTGGCGGTCGCTCTCGCCGGAGGCGACGACGAAGTAGTCCGCGTAGGACGTCATGCCGCGCACGTCGAGGATGACGACGTCCAGGGCCTTCTTGTCCACCAGCAGCTGGCCGATGCGCTGGGCCAGCGCCTTCGCCTCGGGGTTCTCCGCGGGGCCGGCCTTCTGCTGCGGGGCGGGTGGCAGCCTCGCCTTCTTCCGCGCCGGGGCCCGGCCCGCCGTCTTCTTCCGCGCCGGGGCCTTGCCCGCGGGGCCCTTGCCCGCCGTCTTCTTCTTCGCCGGGGCCTTGCCCGCGGCCTTTTTCGTGCTCGTCTTCTTCTTCGTGGCCATGTGCCGCGCACCCTACCGCACCCTTGGCAAGGCGGCAGCGGTCCTCTATCTGCTGGTGTCCATGAGTGACGCCCGGCTGGAGCAGTTCAAGAAGATGGTGGCCAACTTCCCCGACTCCCCCATGAGCCACTTCTCCCTGGGGAAGCTGTACCTGGAGCGTCGGGAATACGCCGAAGCCGCCCGGTGCCTGGAGTCCGCCGTCAAACTGGACCCCGGGTATGCCGCCGCCCTGGTGGCCCTGGGTGACGCGTGGGCCGGCGCGGGGGAGACGGCGAAGGCCCGCGAGGTGTTCGGCCAGGCGAAGCAGCACGCCCTGGCCCAGAATCACCCCGGCCTCGCCGAGGACATCGACGCGCGCATCGCCGACCTGGACTGAAGGGCGCCGCGCTCGGGGCTCAGTCTCGCCAGGTGAAGCCCAGGCCGAACACCTGGCGCGTGTAGGTGAGCCCGTTGCGGGGCAGCCGCGTGCTCCACAGGCCCCAGGACAGCTCCGCGTCCACCTTCTCCGTGATGGGGCGGGCCAGCTTCAGGGAGAGGGAGTTCTGCCCCTCGTCCTCCTCCACGAGGATGATTTCGGGCGAGAGGTAGATGCCGTCCGGGTAGGAGCTGAAGCCCAGGGTGCCCTGCGCCAGCAGCGTCACCCTCCAGGGCAGGCGCACCCCGGCGTTGCCCGTCACGCGGTGGCGCAGCACCGTCTCGCCGAAGCTGTTGGAGGTGGACTCCTGGTAGGCGTACGTCAGGCCCAGCGCCACCGGGCCCCGGTAGGTGTACGTCGCGCCGACGGTGATGGCGCCGTCCTCGCGGCGGCCCGGAGAGGGGACGGTGCTGTCCGGCCGCGTCCGCGCCTGGGTGCCGTAGCCCCGCGAGCCATAATCACCGAAGAGGGACAGGCTGTGCCGGCGGTCGAAGCGGTAGCGGCCCATCACGCCGAACTCGGGGCCGCCGAAGTTGGCGGTGCCGTCCGGCCGGTACACGAAGCGCCGCGCGCCCCCGCGCAGCCGCAGCGCCAGGCGCACGTCGGGCGCGTACTCGACGAAGGCGCTGGCCCCCAAATCCGAGTACGCCCGCGAGCCGCCGCGCCTGTCTTTCGCGTGGCCCTCCAGGCCGACGCCGAACTCGGAACCCAACGCGAGCGAGCCCTCCAGGGCGCCCGCCTGCACCAGCGTGTCCTCGTCCGTGAAGCCCAGGTACTTGCGCACACCCAGCTCGTAGCGGCCCACGAGCTGCGAGCGCTCGAAGGTGGCGCGCCCCTCCGCGGAGCCGAGCAGGCTCACGGCCTGGTCCAGGCCGCCATTGGTGGTGGTGGTGGCGTCGGAAAAGTCGCGCGACGCGTTGGTGTCCACCAGCACACGGGTGGTGCCCTTCAGCGCACCTTCCCACTCGGCCGCGGGCGCGGGGCCGGCGGCGAGCACGGAGAGGGCAAGCAGGTGGTGTGGACGGAGACGGGCCACGACGCGCGCACCATAGCCGGCCCGGAGCCTGCACGCCCCACTCGCGGGAGGGCGTGCCCGTCCGGCAGGCAGGCCTCGACGATGACGGCCCCCCTTCGGGCCGATACACTTGATACATGCGACTCGCGCCCCTCCTCGCGGCGGCCGGCCTCGGGCTGGCGGCCTGTGCCCCCTCGTCCTTCACCACCGTGCTGAAGGGTGAGTCCACCGTGCCCGCGGGGCCCCCCGGCGTCGTCACCGAGCTCAACGCCTTCCCCAGCATCAGCAGCTTCGCGGGGCTCGACTTCGACCAGAACCAGGACTTCAAGAACCAGGACGTCACCAAGGCCGACGTGACGTCCGCGAAGGTCACGGCGCTGACACTCCGGGTGCTGAGCCCCAGTGACATGGACTTCGCCTTCCTGGACTCGGTGGAGTTCTTCGCGCGCGCGGGAGACAGAGAGACGCGCATCGCCCAAAGGCAGAACGTCTCCCGGCTGAACCTGAAGGCGCCCAACCCCATCCTCACGCTGGACGTGGACGACGTGGAGCTCCAGCCCTTCGTGTCCGCGCCCACCATGAGCATCATCGTCCGCGGCCGCGGGCGCATGCCGGACCGCGAGGTGCGCCTGCAGGCGGTGGTGGCAATCGAGGTGGAGGACGGGCTGCTGTAGCCGGCCGGCGGCGGGCGCCGGGCCTCAGCGCTTGTCCAGCTCCTGGGCCCGGTGCTCCAGCGAGGAGGCGCGGCCCTCCAGCTCGCGGGCCAGCGTCTCCAGCCGGGCGGCCTCGGCCTCCATCGCGGCCAGGTCCACCGGCCCTCCCGCGGCCAGGTCCTGCGCGCGCACCGAGTCCACCTGGGGCCGGCGGTCGCTCGCGCGGGCCGAGGTGGTGATGGGCGCCGGCTCACCCGGGGGGCCGTCCGGGCCACGCGGGCCGCCCGGGGAGCCGCCCACGTCTTCGTTGGGCGAGCTGACGCCCGGGGCCGGGGGCGGCGCGGCGTCGCCCTCCGAGTCCCCCAGATAGTTCGAGCCGCCACCCCGGCTGGGGCTGCGCTCCACCTGCACGCGGTCGCCGCTGAGGCGCACCCGCAGCCGGCGGTCCTGCTCGTCGAACATGGACTCCTCGCCGAGGAAGTCGTTCATGCGACGGTCCAAATCCCGCTCTTCGCGCACCTCGGTGATGCGGCCGCGCAGCGCCTTGAGCCGCTCGCGCACCTTGTCCTCGGTGTCGCGCAGCGTGTCCGCCTGCTCCAGCAAATCCTCGGGGTCATCACCACCGGAGCCCGCGCCGTCCAGCGCCGGCACCCGCGAGGCGGGCAGCGCCGCGCGCACGGCCTCGCGCTCGGCGCGCACGGTGCGCATGGCGTCCAGCAGCTTCGCGCGCTGGCCCCGGTCCGACGTCGCGTCCCACGCCGAGCGCAGCCGCGACAGCTCGTCCGACAGCGCGGTGTGCAGCGCCAGGTGGGCCCGCTCCGACTCGCCCTCCGCCGCCGACACCGACTGCGCGAGCCCGGTGAGCGAGCCGCTCAGCTCCTGCGAGCGCCGCAGCGCCGTCTCCAGCTCCGTCCCCGTCGTCAGCCGCCCCTGGCGCTCCGCCTTCAGCGCCTCGATTCGCGCCGCCAGCCCGTTGAGCTCGTCGCGCAGCGCCTGCTGCTGACCCCGCAGCGAGCGCATCTCGGTGCGAGCCGCCTGCGCCCGCCCGCGCGCCGCCTCCAGCCCGGACGCGCCCCAGGCGGGCACGCCAAGCAGCAGGCACAGCAGGAGGGCGGAGAGGCGGGGGTTCATCAACGGAGCTTCCTGAGCAAGGCGGATGCCAGCACGGCCCGCCGCCCCCACACCAGCCCTGCGGGAAAAGCCGAGCGATTCCAGGGGCCTGAGGCCACCGGTGCGGAGTGGGAGGGGGTGGGACGGCGGTGGAAAATCATGGTGGCGGGTCCGGGTGTCACGGATTTTCGAGGCTCAACCCTCCTCGGGTGGCGTGCCCTTGGGCAGGAAGCCGTATTTCTCCAGCTTGTAGTACAGCGCGGACGTCTTGATTCCGAGCAGGCGCGCCGTCTCCGTCTTCACGTGGCCGGCCTTCTCGTAGGCGCGGGCGATGAGCTGCCGCTCCAGGTCCTCGAGGATGTCGGGGAGGGGCCTGTCTCCGTGGGGCACGGGCAGGCCCGCGTCCATGCGCGGCGTGCTGCCGGTGAGGTGGGAAGGCAGGTCCGCGTCGGTGAGCACCTCGCACTCGGCGAAGACGAGCGCCTGCTCGATGACGTTCTCCAGCTCGCGCACGTTTCCGGGCCACGCGTGGCGGCCGAGCGCGCGCAGGGCGCTGTCGTCCAGGGCCGTCACGCGCCGATTCACGCGTGGAGCGTGCTTGGCCACGAAGTGCCGGGCGAGCGTGGCGATGTCCTCGGGGCGCTCGCGCAGGGGCGGCAGCAGCAGCGGGACGATGTGCAGGCGGTAGTAGAGGTCCTCTCGGAAGCGGCCCGCCTTCACCTCGGCCTGCAAATCCCTGTGGGTGGCGCTCACCACGCGCACGTCCACCTTGAGCGTCTCCTCGCCGCCCACGCGCTGGATTTCCTTCTCCTGCAACACGCGCAGCAGCTTCGTCTGCACGGAGGCGGGAATCTCGCCAATCTCGTCGAGGAAGAGGGTGCCGCCGTCGGCCAGCTCGAAGCGGCCCAGCTTGCGCTTCACCGCGCCGGTGAAGGCGCCGCGCTCGTGGCCGAACAGCTCGCTCTCCAGCAGCGTCTCCGCGAGCGCCGCGCAGTGCACCACGACGAAGGGCCCGTCCTTGCGCGGGGAGAGCTGGTGCACCATGCGGGCGACCAATTCCTTGCCGGTGCCGCTCTCGCCGTGCACCAGCACGGTGGCCTCGCTCTGCGCCACCTTGCGCACCTGGGTGACGAGCTTCTGCATGGGCTCGCTGTCGCCCACGAGGCTGCCGTGGGTGAGGGCCGCGTCCGCGTCGTGCGCGGCGGTGCGCGCGGTGAGCTTCTCCACCTGCCGGCGCGTGGAGGACAGCTCCAGGCCCTTGTCCACCTTGGCGCGCAGCACCTCGGGCGGGAAGGGCTTGGTGATGAAGTCGTAGGCGCCCTCCTGCATGGCGCGCACGGCCGTCTCAATCGTGCCGAAGCCCGTCACCACCATGACGACGGCGGCCGGGTCCAGCGCCTTGAGGGACTTCGTCACCTCGATGCCGTCCATGCCGTCCATCTTCAAGTCGGTGACGACGAGGTCGAAGGGCGTCTTGCGGTAGGCGGCCAGCCCGTCCGCGCCGCTGCGCACCGCGGAGACGGTGTGCCCGGAGCGGGTGAGGGTGACGGCCATGCCCTCGCGCAGGGTGTCGTGGTCGTCGATGACGAGGATGCGCGCCATGGCGTTGCTCGAGTCTCCATGCACTGCCGGGGCCGGCCGCCCCGGGTGCGTCTGCATGAGAACACACCCGGGCGCACCCTACACCGGCTCGCGCCGCCTGCACGCCTGCCATGCGAAGGCGCTGGCGGGTTTCGGCCCAGGGCGATACGTGCGAGGCCATGGATTCCGCATCTCCCATCGCCCTGCAGGCCCTGCTCGCGCACCATGTCCCCTCCGACGACAAGGAGCGCGGCGACTTGGAGCGCATGCGTCACTTCGCCGCCACGCTGGCGCAGCCCTTCTCGCGCTCGCAGGCCACGGCGCACTTCACCGGCAGCGCGGTGGTGGTGGACCCGGAAGGCGCGCGCGTGGTGATGCTGCACCACGGGAAGCTGAAGCGCTGGCTGCAGCCGGGCGGGCATGCGGACGTAGCGGATGGCGGCGACATGGCGGAGACGGCGCTGCGCGAGGCGCGCGAGGAGACGGGCTGCCGTGTCCATGTCCACCCCGCCGCTCCCCGGCCGCTGGACGTGGACATCCACACGATTCCGGCGCGCCGCGACGAGCCGGAGCACAGCCACCTGGACGTGCGCTTCCTGCTGGTGGCGGAGAACCCGGAGGCGCTGGTGCACGACCCGGCCGAGTCCACCGGCGTGCAGTGGCTCACCTGGGACGAGGCGCTGGCCCGCGCGGACGAGGCGCCGCTGCGGCGGATGCTGGAGAAGGCGCGGAGCGTGGTGGCCGCGGCGCGTCGCTAGGGGCTCGGTGCCGGAGCCTCCGTGTAGACGAGGAGGCTCGCGCGGAACTCGCGCTCGAATGAGCGGCCGATGATGCGGGTCTGCAGGGGCTCCAGGCGGACGGCGTCCGCGCCCGTCTTGCAGACCGTCTTGCGCAGCAGTCCCTTGAGCGAGAAGGCATCGTCCCGGCCGGACACGGCGAGGGTGAGCGGCACCGTGCCGATGACCCGGTACGGCCGCGTGGGCGCGAACTGCTCGTACAGGTCGAAGGCGCAGTCCGGGGACTTCGCGGGCCGCTTCTCCACCGGGAACTGTTCTTCGCGCCGGGGCTCGCGTGATGCGGTGGAGGCGCACGCCAGCCCGAAGACGGCGATGAGCGTGGGCAGCGACTTCGACAGCGACATGCGCGAGGGGCCCCCTGTCCCGGCACTCAACGCCCGGGGCGGTGCATCATATCGGTCTGGCCTCGTTCCATCCGTGCGTCACGGCTCGCGATGCGTGGGCGTCCGAAGTGGAGCTCGACCAGGAGGCAGACCTGGGCCGCGAGGTTCCGGTACACCCAGGCCGCGCCCGCTGCGTACAGGAGCACGATGGTCAGGGTTCCGCGAAGGGTCATGGATGAGCCGTCAGAGCGGAAGAGGTACAGCAGTTCCGCGGTGACCACGAGCAGCGCGGCGGGAAATCGAAGTGCTCCCGCGGGGCCTCCTGCCCCGAGGCTCAACGTCCGGGTTCGCGCGCCATATCAGCCCGGTCGCGCTCCACCGGCGCGCCATGGCTCGTGGCGCGCGGGCGTCCCGCCTGTGTGGAGCGCCGTTGCCGAGGGCGGGCCAGACGCCTTCGCTACTTCCGGGGCCGCTTGAAGAGGTCTCCAAGGCCCTTGCGTGCCTGGTTCACCGGGTTCTCGAGCCCCTCTGGCAGCGGGCCCCTGGCGATGTCCAGCGGGCTGCCAGGCGTCACCTCGGGCGCTCTCAGCGTGCCCGTGATGGTGAGTGGAATCGTCACCGGCACCTTCGTTGGAATCGCACCGCGGGTGATGGCCGAGACGAACTGTTCGGAAGAGTTGATGGTGCCCTTGAGCTCCAGGCGTTGGTCGAGCCCCACCCGCCCATCCAGCGTCCCGGAGCCAATGTCCGACTGAAACGCCATGGGCTTCGTGAACGCGACCCATCCGTCCTGGACCTGGAACTGCGCGCTCAGGTCCTTCAGCCGGGTGCCCTGCTCCGCCTTCTGGACCGTGCCCGCCGCGCCCTTGTGCCCCAGCACCGCCAGGCCCTGGGTCAGAATCGGAGTCACCTCCGCCCCGACGTCCACCGTCGTGAGGGCACCGTCGCGAAGCTGCACATTCCCGCCGCCGGTGACGCGGTCCCGCGCCTGGGCCCAATCCGCTCCGGTACCGGAGAGTTGAAGCTCGCCGCTGACCTTGCCCCGCAGGGACGGGTGTCCCGAAAGCGATTGGAAGGCCTGCGCGGTGTCCACTCCGGCGAGGACCACCTTCAGTGTCCACTCCGGCTGCTTCTTGGTGAGGTCCACCCGGGTCCCCGTGAGGTCCGCGTGCCCGCCATAGAGCGTTGCGCCACCACGCTGCACCAGGAGCACGCCTTCATCCAGCTTCGCCTGCGCGTCCACGTCCGTGGCCACGAGCGCGCCGTGATGGAGCTTCGCGAGCTTGAGCGTGCCGCCCACATCAATCTTCCCGAGCCGCGCGCGCACCGAGGCCGGCAGCGCGGTGGACGATTCTGCATCCTTCGGCTGCGGTGGCAGCGCTCCGAGCAGGTGCTTCACGTCGAGCTCCTGCCCTTGCAGTGCGAACCGCACGCGCGTGGGCGCCACCCGGGCCGAGGCCGTGCCGCCGAGCTGGATGCCCGGGCCCTCGAGCGAGAGCTGCGTGAAGTCCACCTTCGCCGCCTTCGCATGGGCCGGGTCGATGCGCGAGGTGAAGTCGAACGAGCCGCTCGCCGGCTCACCGCGAAGCTTCAGCTCCCTCGCTGAGCCGTGGCCCGTGAGCGAGTACGCGCCCTGTTCCGTCTTCACGTCCGCGCGGACGTCCACCCGGCCCCCGGTGAAGTAGCCAGCCACCTTCGGAGGCAGGAAGTTCCGGAATGCGTTCACGGAGAGGTCCTCGCCGCGCAGGTGCATCGTCACTTCGGGCCACGGCTGGCCGGGCTGGAGCTTCCCGGCGGGGAGCGGGTCGACCTCGAAGTCCAGCGCCACGTTCTGCTCCGGTGCGGCGAGCGCTGCCTTCATGGCGCCCTCGAGTGCTCGGCCCGGTCCGAGGCCCTTCAATTCCACGTCGATGTCCCGAAGCACCACCGCGGCGGTGCCCCCGGCCGCCTGCAGGTCGGTCACGTTCACCACGCCGTCTCGAATCCGAAGGTCCTCGACGAACGCCGCTCGCTCGGACTCCGGGCCGGTGCTCCCGAGCGACTCGTAGTTCCACGTCCCGTTCTCGCGCCGCACCAGGTTCAGCTTCGTGGCATCGAGCTTCAGCGCGCCCACGCGCACGTCCTTGCCGAGACTCCGGAGCAGCGGCCAGAGCTGAACGGTCGCAGTCGCACGTGGGGCCTCGAGGAGTGCCGGCTCGTTGCCTTCGCCCTCGACCCGCAGGTTCGTGATGGCGGCGCCGGGCCTCGGAAGCCAGTGGGCCTCGAGCTTTTCGACGCTCACGGGGCGGCCGAGAGACCTGGTGGCGGTGGTTTCGAGTTGCTCACGCAGACGCTCGGCGATCCACGGCGGCTTCAGCGCCAGCGCACCGGCCACCAACACCAGCACCGCGGCCACGACAGCGAGCGCGACCTTCGAGACACGGCGGGCGGAGTGAGCAGTCCTCTTCATGTCCTTGAGAGTTGGGCCGTTCCCGGCCCCACGAAGCCCTCACGCGGCCATGCTCCCGTTGGGCCGCACCAGCAAGAGCCGGCTGTCTCGCCGCCCGTGCGCAATGTCCCTTCGTCGACCGGCGCCGTGCCGCCGCTCGGACCTGAGCGGGCTCAGCGCTTTCCTTCAGGAGAACGGCGAGCGAGGACGGCGTTGATCTCGGCGCCCAGCATCAGCGCGAGCGAGGAAATCCACATCCACAGCAGCAGGACGATGATGCCCCCCAAGGCTCCATAGGTGATGCCGAACGTGCTGAAGCGGGAGACATAGAAGGAGAAGCCCAGCGAAGCGGCGAGCCAGACGAGCACTCCCACCACGGAGCCGGGGGTGATGAACTTGAACTCCTGCCGGGCATCCGGGAGCACGGAGTAGAGGATTGCCCAGAGGCTCATCATCAGCAGCGCCGCGAGGGGAAACCTCAGCCAGCCAGCCAGGGCTGCCCAGGGCCCGCCGAGCCTGGTGGCAAGGGCAGGGGCGGCCACCGCGACGAGCCCGGCGAGCGGCGCCAGGACGGCTCCTGCCAGCACCATCCCCAGCGCCATCCCGAGGACCTTCCAGCGCGGACGGCTCTCCGTCACACCGTAGGCGGTATTGAGGGCCGTCATGAGGCTCATCACCCCGGCGGTCGCCGACCACACCGCGGCGAGCGCGCTGAACGTGAGCATCCCCCTGCCAGGCCCGGAGGTGAGTTGCGCGAGCTGCGCATAGAGGAGCTGGCTGAAGGCCGGGGGGACCTCGCGCCCCAGCGCGCCGATGAGCGCTTCCACCTGCGAGGGTTGGATGACGAGGCCCGCCAGGGCGACGGTGAGGAGCAGGAAGGGAAAGAGAGACAGGAGGCCGTAGAACGTGAGGGCGGCCGCCGCGTCGCTCAGTTGGTTGCGCTTCCACTCCCGTCTCAACCCCGCAAGCAGGCCCCTCCACTCCGCTGCTCTGCCGGGCAGACCCCTCCGCGCCCCGGCAGGGCACCTTTCCGAGCCAGGCGCTTCCTTGCGAGTCAGGCTTCGGGGCTCGCCTTCCATGGTCATCTCCTGGGCGAAAGGTAGTCTCGCCCCGCCTCCGTCTGCTTCAAGAGCGCCACGGACCAGGGAGGCAGCCGGGCCCGAGCGCCGGACACTTGATAGGTTGGTTTTGGAGCGCAGCCCGGTTTTCCACCTGGAGGCCTCGCTCGCTGCCAGCCCTCACGACACCTCTATCCGAGGAGACGAGTCATGGAACGCGCGGATGCTGACCGCTTGAAGGCAGTGCTGGCCAAGATGATGGCCGTGCTGGTCATCATCGGAGCCATCAACTGGGGGTTGATCGGCTTCTTCAACTGGAACCTCGTGGATGCGATTCTGGGTGGCGGCTCACGAGAGGTGACCAGCGCTCTTGCGCGGCTCATCTACTCCATCGTGGGACTGGCGGGAGTGGCGCTCGCGCTCACGTTCCCGTGGCGCCGGCCGCTGGACATGACGACAACGACCACGACGACCCGAATCACGGGTGCCGGGGCCAACCGGCGGTCGGACGTGCGTACCTGACGTGGAGCGCCGTGGAGCTGAAGGAGGAGTGGGCAGTGGCACCCGGGAAGAGCCACCCGCGTCCCGGGTTGGCAGCAGCTCGCGGATTGCCATCTTGCGCCTTCTGACATGCGAGTGACATGCCCGGGTGTTACCCAGGCATGCACATCTCGCTCTTCTTCACAGGACACTGGGCCCTGTCGGTCCTCCTGCAGAGCCTCTTCCAGCACCGATACGCGGCCCACCGGATGTACACGATGGGACCGAAGACCGAGCGCTCACTGCATCTGCTCACCGCGCTGGTGCAGGGCTCGAGCTACCTCGAGCCTCGCGCCTATGCGCTCCTCCACCGTGAGCACCATGCCTTCGCCGATACGGAGAAGGACCCTCACTCCCCCGCCCACCACGGCAACCCGGCCCGGATGATGCTCGCGACGGCGCGCCGCTATGCCGCCTTCGTCACCCGGCGCGAGCAGCCGGAGGCGCGCTTCCTCGGTGGCTACCCCGAGTGGCCCGCCGTGGACCGCACCTTCGGACGCTGGCCGTCCCGCATTGGCTTCGGGGCGCTCTACACGCTGTTCTACCGGCGCTTCGCCACCCGGCGCTGGCAGTACCTGCTACTGCCACTGCACTACGTCATGGGGCCGATACACGGCGCCATCGTCAACTGGTGCGGCCACCGCTACGGCTACCGCAACTTCCGCACCCGCGACGAGTCCCGCAACTCGCTGCCCGTGGACGCGCTGTGCATGGGCGAGCTGTTCCAGAACAACCACCACGCCCGGCCGGCCAACCCGGACTTCGCCTCCCGGCGCTTCGAGCTCGACCCGACCTGGCAGGTGATGCGGCTGCTGGCCCGGCTGAAGCTCATCCGACTGGCCCACGTCCCGCGCGGCCACGACACGGAGGTCGCCCAGCAGCCCCTCCGGACCCCAGCCCGCGCGCGCTCCTCCGCGGCCGCCCCTCCTCTCGTCCCATCTTCGGGGGCAGCGCCGCGGCGTCAATGGGCTCTCCCGCGGTGACGCCCCACATCCATACGGCTTCCGGCTCACCCGCGACGCCACCGTCAATCGGGAGCCATCGCCGCGAGTCGATGGACGAGCCGCTGGACAACGTGGATGCCTGCCTCCAGGCGTGGAACGACTCCGACCCGCTGAAGGGGGCTACGCCGGGGCCTGCTCCCGCGTGAGGCGCTGGAGCGTCCCGTCCAGGTAGCGCGCGCGGCACGCGGAGCGCTGCAGCTTTCCGCTGGACGTCTTCGGTAGCGCTCCCGGGCGCACGAAGACCACGCGCGGCGGGAAGCCGAAGTGCTCCTGCGCGGCCCGCTGCACCGCTGCCTCCAGCGCGGCCGGGTCCGCGCCCGTCTCAGGAGTGACGGCGAGGACGACCTCCTCCGTGCCCTCGGAGCCGCGCACGCTGAACGCCACCACCGCGCCACTGCGCACGCCGTCCAGCGCGCCCACCACGCGCTCCACGTCGGCCGGCGCATGCTTGCGGCCGCCCACGACGAGCAAATCCTTGAGCCGGTCCACGATGAACAGCTCGCCCTCGGCGAGGTAGCCCAGGTCTCCCGTGCGCAGCTCCCCGCGCGGCGCTCCGCCCTCGCGCAGCTCATGGAAGTAGCCGGGCGTCACGGACGGGCCGGACACCGCGACTTCCCCCAGGTGCCGCTCGGGCAATTCGCGTCCGTCCTCGGTGGAGAGGATGCGCACCCGGTGCCCGGGCACGGGCCGGCCCACGCTGATGAGGGTGGTGCTGTCCGCGCTTCCGCTCTCCACGGGCCGCGCTTCACCTCGGGCCGTGAGGGCCTCGCGCTCCACGGTGTCACAGCGCAGGGGCGCATCCGGAGGAGGGAAGGACACGGCCAGGGTCGCCTCGGCCAGTCCGTACGCGGGGCGGAAGCTGGTGGCGCGGAAGCCAGCGGGTCCGAAGCGACGGATGAAGGCCTCGGCCGTCTTCGGGTCTATGGGCTCCGCCCCGTCGAAGGCGAGCCGCCACGAGGACAGGTCCAGCTCGCGCAGCGCGCTCTCGGGGATGCGGTGCGCGAGCAGGTGGTACGCGAAGTTCGGCGCGGGGCTGAACGTGGCGCGGAAGCGGTGGATGGCCCGCAGCCACGAGTCCGGCCGGTAGACGAAGCTCTTCAGCGGCGCGACGTACGCGGGAATGCCCAGGTACATGCCGAGCAGCAGCCCGGCCACCAGGCCCATGTCGTGGAACACGGGCAGCCACGAGTAGACGGCGTCGTGCCCGTCCATGCGTCCGCCCTCGATGATGGCGCGCAGGTTGGCCACGAGGTTGTCGTGCCGCACCACCACGCCCTTCGGCTCGCCGGTGCTGCCGGACGTGTACTGCAGGAAGGCAATTCCCTCCGGGCGGCAGCGCCAGTCGAGCGCGCGCTCCAGGGGAACGGACTCGCCGTCCAGCTCCGCTACCTCGACGAGGGCGAGCGTCGCCGCGTCGAGCGCCCCGGCCACGGCCTGCCGGGCGCGCGCGTCGTCCACCACCAGGACGCGAGGCTTCGCGTCGCGGGCCACCGAGCGGAGTCGCGACTGGTACGACTGCATCTGCAGGTCGGCCATCGACGGCAGTGGCGCGGGGATGGCGCCGAGCACCTGCGTGGCGACGAGGAATGAGAAGAACGCGTCCGCGCGGGACACGCACAGCAGCACGGTGTCCCCGGGCCGCACGCACGCGCGGGCCAGCAGCGCGGCGGCTTGATGGACACTCTTCGCGAGCGCCACGTAGGTGAAGGGCCGCGCCTGGGGCTCGCGTCCGGTGAAGCCCACCGCGTGGAGCACGGGCTGGTCGGGCGTGCGGGCCACGCGCCGCGCGAAGGCCTCGGGGAAGGTGAGCGTGCGGGCGGGCAGCCAGGCCGTGACTTCAGCCCCGGTGTTCGCGGGCACGGGCAACCACGCCGAGTTCGCGGGCTCCGCCTCGGCGAGTGTGAGCGAAGGAGCGGGACGCAGCGCCGGGGGTGCGGACTCAGCAGCCGACATGCGGACCTCCGTCGATGAGCTCGGCCTCCGAGGTGATGCACGCGCGAGCGGACTCAGCCGGCATACAGACCTCCGTCGATGAGCATGGCCGCGGGCTCGGCCTCGGAGGCGACATGCGCGGGAGCGAGCTCAGCCGACATGCAGACCTCCGTCGATGGGGATGGCCGCTCCCGTCAGGTAGGGTGTCTTGCAGGTGGCGAGGAACTCGATGACCTCGGCGATTTCGTCCGGCTGTGCGAAGCGGCGCAGGGGCACGCGAGGCATGACGAACTGCTGCAGCGTGGCGCGCATCGGCGCGGCCATGGGCGTGTCGACATAGCCCGGCAGCACCGCGTTGACGGAGATGCCGTGCGGCGCCAGCTCGCGAGCGTGGGACTGCGTGAGCGCCACCATGCCCGCCTTCGACGCCGCGTACGGCCCCGCGAGCGCGGCCCCGGTGAGCCCGGAGATGGAGCTCACGTGGACGATGCGCCCGCCCGTGCGCGCCATGATGGCGCCGAAGTGCGTGGTGGTGTGGAGCGTGCCGGTGAGGTTGATGCGCAGCACGCGCTCGACGGCCTCCGCGTCGTCCTTGAGCGCGGACACCTGCTGGAACACGCCCGCGCAGGTGACGAGCACGTCCACCCGGTGCCAGGCCGCGTCGACGCTCGCGGCCACGCGGCGCACGGAATCCACGTCCGCCACGTCCATTACCTCGCAGCTCAGGCGGGGCGGGTCCTCGCTCACCTGCGCCAGCGCGCGCAGGGACTCCGGCGCGTGGTCCGTCGCCACCAGGTGAAGCCCGGCGCGCAGCAGGCGCCGCACCACCGCGCGCCCGATGCCACCCGCCGCTCCCGTGATGACGGCGACGCGAGGCTCAGACATGCAGGCCCCGGGGGGGAGGCGAGGGCTCGGAGGCGGAAGGCTGCCGCGCGGTCAGGTCCCCGGGCGCGGGTGCGGCCTGCATGGCGCTCCGCACCTGCTCGGTGGAGTGGGTCGCGGTCCGCTGCGTGGGCTCGGTCCGAGCGGCGGATGGCTCCGAGGCGGCGGGGCGCGAGGCCGGCTTGGCCTGCGGGTAGAAGTCGCGTCCCGTCGAGATGAACGCGTCCAGCGCCAGCATGGGCCCATCGGGCAGCAGGGCCCGCACCGCGTCCGACGTCAGCAGGCGCGAGGCCCGCTCGCGTGTGAGGTAGCGGCACAGACTCCCGAAGCCGAGCGGGAAGTCGATGAGCTCCCGCGCCAGCACGTCCACCACGGTGGGGTGCCCCAGCGTGCGCTCCGAGAGTGCGCGGGTGGCGAAGCCCAGCAGCGAGATGAGCACCGCGTCCGCGAGCGGCGCGGAGCCATGCGCCCCCCGGACCTCCGCGGTGGCCAGCGCCTCCAGCGCCTGCTCCACGGTGTTCAGCGCCACCGGCCCCGGCAGGTGCGGCGCCAGCACCATGGCCAGCGCGGCGCGCGGCAGCGCGTGGATGAGCTCCGCCGGAGAGCGCACGAAGCCGATGGTGCGTACCGTGGCCAGCGCCTCCCGCGCCTCGCCACCCTCGAGCACGTGCGCCACCAGCGGCCCCAGGTACGCGCCGAGCAGCGCATGCAGCACCGGCTCTCCCGTCGCGTTCGACAGCACCGGGTGGAACCCGGCCCGGTGCAGCAGCGCGAAGAGGCTGCGCGCCACGTCCAGCGGCTGGCCCTTCCCCCCGCGCAACTCCACCACCGGCAGGCCCGCCTCCAGCAGCGGCGCGTACAGCACCACGTCCGACGTCCCCAGCAGCGAGCCCTCCACCAGGTCCACCGCCAGCGCCACCGTGCCCTCCGGCAGCGGCCCCTGCTCGGGCGCGTAGCCTGTGACGTGGATGGCCGGAGCGCCCGGAGGCGGAGCCCACGGCGCCACCTCCACCGACAGGCCGCGCACGCGCCGGGTGCGCAGCTCCTCCGCGAACGACGCGAGCCGCGCATCCTCGGCGTCGATGACGAGGTGCGTGAGCGGCGGCAACTCGTGCTCGCGCAGGCTGTGGTGCTGCGCGAGCCGCCGCACGAAGAAGATGGACAGCGCGGCCTTGGCGATGGGGTTCACCACCGAGCGCCCGCAGGCCTCCACCTCGAGCTGGTAGTGCGCCGCGTCCGCCACGTCCCGCCGCGAGGCGGCCAGCATCAGCTCGAAGCACTCCGTGTACACGGGCTGGTACGCCGGCGGCAGGCTGGCGATGCGCTCACGCGTGCGCGCCTCGAAGTCCGGCGGCACGGGGGGGAGCTCCCATGGGGCCACCTGGCAGCGCTTCGGTGAGCCACAGTCCAGTACCGAGTCCACGAAGAGCTCCACGCCCGCGTCGAAGCCCGCGTCGTCGAAGCAGGCATCCACCAGCCCGCGGCGCATCGCATCAGGCGCGGACCAGCGCTGGCCCCACAGCAGCGCCTCCGTGGCGCTCTCCAGGCCGATGAGCCGGGGCAGGTCCTGCGTGCTGCCGAACGCCGGGATGAACAGGTACTCGGCAATCTCCGTCATGTAGAAGTGGGTCTCGTACGTGTGCGCGGCGACGCGGTAGTCGCAGTGCAGCGAGAACTCCACCCCACAGCCGTAGCAGTTGCCCCGGATGGCGGCGATGGTGGGTGCGGGGAACTCGCGCACCGCGCGGTAGGCGCGCGTCACCGTCTCCGTCATCCGCGCGATGTCCTCGGGCGCCTGGGCGGTGCCCGCCATCATCAGCCCCACGCCGTTGATGAAGCTGCCCGGCTTGGCGCTGCGGAAGACGAGCGCGCGCACCCGCTCGCGGTCCACGCCCTCCAGGAGCTCCAGCAGTTGCACCGCCGCTTCATGGCTGAAGATGTTGAAGTCACACCCGGGAGTGTCCAGCGTCAGCACCAGGACATCTCCCACCCACTGCGTCCCGAAGAGCCTCGTGGCGTTGGACATGGCCTACCCCAGTGCAGCGACGTAGTTGCAGAGCGAGCCCACGGTGAGCGCGGACGGGTCCGGCTCACTCGCAATCCAGTCGTCCAGCAGCACCGGCTGCCGGACGCGGTCCTCCAGCTCCAACGCGAGCCGGGCAATGCTCATCGAGTCGAAGCCCAGGTCCGTGACGAAGCAATGCCCGCGCTCGATGACGTCGGGCAGGGGCAGCCGGCACGCGGCCCGTGTCGCCGCCACCACGGCGTGAAGAATGGAATCGCTTTCGCTCCCGGTGTGCATCGCGGAACCCCCCATCGCTGGGCCACTGAACAGTCAGCAGCCCGGTTGTCCAATCCAGGAGCAGCAGCACTGCGCCCCAACCCGGGAGACTTCCCGCCACCCGCCGACCCCAACCCACCCGGCGTAGAATCAATGAATGATAAAAATATACAGGGAGGGTCTAACCTGGAGAAGCGGGTGTCTCATGACTCTGTATCAATCTTCGTTTGTTGCATGGTGACGGACACATTCGAGCTCCAAGCGACGCGAAGGGGACATGGGTGATGTTGACTCGAGGGTTGTCAGGAATGACCGCACAGACCCACGTCTGCGCTGTGAATCGACGGGAGGAGTAGCGTCAGGGGCCCGGGGGGAGCTTCCACATGCAGAACGTCAGCCCACTGCCTCCACGCGTCGAGCTTCCAGCAGTGCAGCAATCGCTGCTATGGCGCGCGCGTCCCTATGAGTTGTTGCTCAGCAGCCGGGAGCGGCTGGGAGACGCCTTCACGCTGGAGCTCGGCAGCCACGGCACGTACGCGGTGTTCTCGCATCCGGACGCGCTGCGGGACATCTTCTCCGCGGACCCCGCGGTGCTGCACGCGGGCGAGGGCAACGTGGTGCTGAAGCCGCTGCTCGGCGCGCACTCGCTGCTGCTGCTGGAGGAGAAGCCACACCAGCGCGAGCGGCGCATGCTGGGGCCGGCCTTCCATTCGCGGCGAATCGAACAGTACGGCGCGCGGGTGCGCGAGGCCACGCTGGCGGCCCTCCAGGACTGGCGGCCCGGACAGTCCGTCGTCATCCAGGACGTCATGCAGCGCGTGTCGCTGCGGGTCATCCTCACGGCGGTGTTCGGCCTGGAGGGCGGCGCCCGCGCCGACGAGTTGAGCGAGCGCATCCAGGCCTTCCTCAACGACTCCAAGTTCAACCTCGGCAACCTCGGGCAGCTCCGCGAGGAGCACCAGTCCGAGGCCTGGGCCGCGTACCGGCGGAGCCTGGAGCGCATCGACGCGCTCCTCCTGGAGGAGGTGCGCCACCGGCGCGAGCTGAAGGACAGCGAGCGCGGCGACATCCTCGGCATGCTGCTGGCGGCCACCTACGAGGACGGCACGCCCCTGGACGACGGCGTGCTGCGTGATGAGCTGATGACGCTGGTGGTGACGGGCTACGAGACGACGGCGACGGCCATCGCCTGGGCCCTGCATTGGCTGCACACCTCACCCGGCGCATTGGAGCGGCTGCGTGAGGAATTGCACGCGCTGGGGCCCGAGCCCACACCGGCCGCGCTCGCTGGCAGCGCCGCGCCCTGGCTGAAGGCCGTCTGCCAGGAGACGCTGCGCCTGCACCCCATCATCCCCGTCGTCGCGCGCCGCACCCAGGTGCCCTTCCTCATCCAAGGTCACGAGGTACCCGCGGGCGTCACGGTGGCCGCGTGCATCTACCTCGCCCACCACCGCCCGGAGGCCTTCGCGGAACCCGACGCGTTCCGTCCGGAGCGCTTCCTGGAGCGAGCCTATTCACCCTTCGAATATCTGCCCTTCGGAGGAGGTGTGCGCCGATGTATCGGAATGGCACTCGCGCTGTATGAGATGAAGGTCGTGCTCGGAATCCTCCTCTCGCGTTTCGAGCTGGCACCGCTGGACCCCCAGGTACGGCCCCAACGTCGCGCCGTCACCATCGCCCCGTCCGGCGGTCTGCGCATGTGCATAGAGCGATTGCGGTCCTGAATCGTTACATGTGTGCTGGGAGTGCAGGGATTCCATCCCTTTCACACAGTTGTGAGCACTCACATCGACCCCGGTGGCTGGAATCCGCGAGGCGTTGCTCACTAAGCTGCATCGGTGAGCGCTGGCATGCGCGACGGCGAAGGTAGCGCTGTTACATGCCACGTCCGGGGGGACAGCCAGGCGGGGGAGGCGCGCTCGCGCTCGGGGGGCATGCGGTCATGGACAACATGGATGAGAAGGTCATCAGTGATTTCGCCAGGAAGGGTGCACTCACCTTCATCAGCTGGGTGGCGCTGCCCGGCTTGAATTGCGCGTACCTCATCGCGCTGTCCATGGGGCTCAACAGCGACGAGGGGCTGTGGGCCACCACGCGCATCGCCCCCGCGCTCATCTTCTTCTTCGGCACCATCTACCCCTATGCCGCGCTGCGCCTGCTGGCCTCGCGGGCCCTGAGGCACCGTGCGGATGACGCGCCGGGTGAGCGGCTGGGCCGCATCCTCCGGCTGCCGTGGCAGAGCACGGTCTTCACCACCTACGCGGCATGGACGCTGGGCGGGCTGAGCTTCAGCATCCCGGTGTGTCTCCAGTTCGACAAGGAGGTGCTGCGCGTGGTGCTGGGCTCCACCATCGCCTTCTGCTTCGGCGTGGTGATGTCGGTGCCCATCGCGCTGAGCCTGGAGAAGCAGTTGGTGCCGCTCGCGATGGAGGAGCAGCGGCTGCACCCGGCCGTGGCGCCTCGCGGTGGTGGCTTCTTCTGGCCGCGCCAGGCGTGGTTCCTGCCCTTCACCTTCGTGGCCTCCATCGTCTCCACGCTGCTGCTGAGCGGCTGTGTGATGGCGGTGAAGATGCTGGGGCTGCGCGACGTGCTGCGTGTGGAATTGGCCAGCGAGGGGGCCATCACCACCTCGCAGATGCTGGACTCGCTGGGCGGCACGCTGGTGAAGGAGTTGTTGAGCTCCATGGCCTGGGTGGCCGGTCTGGTGCTCATCCTGCCGGCCATCACCACGTACATGCTCGCGCGCCGTCAGGCGGAGGGCACCCGCGCGGTAGGCGTGGCGATTGAAGCCCTGGCGGACGGGCGCACGATTTCGCCCGAGTGGGTGTCCACGGATGAGATTGGCACCCTGGCCTCGGGGATGAACGCGGTGCTGGCGAAGCTGCGGCAGCTTCCGCTGACCCTTCAGGCCTCCGCCGCGCTGTTGGGGGATGCGGGCGGCCACCTGCGCGCCGCCAACGACGAGCAGCAGCAGAGCCTCACCCGTCAGGCCGCCGCGCTGCACGAGGCGCAGGTGACGTCGGAGGAAATCAAGCGCACGTCCCTGCTGGCGGCGGAGCGCGCGGACGAGGTGCTCCAGGTGGCCCGTCGCGCGGAGGAATTGGGCCAGAAGGGTGAGGCGGCGGTGGAGCAGAGCGTCACCGGGTTGGCGGACATCCGCCGCGCGGTGGACGGCATCCAGCAGCGGCTGGCGCGGCTGGCGGAGAGCACCACCCAGATTGGCGACATCACCGAGACGGTGAAGGACCTGGCGGACCAGTCGCACCTGCTCGCGGTGAACGCGGCGATTGAGGCGGCGCGCTCGGGCGAGCAGGGAAAGGGCTTCGCGGTGGTGGCGCGCGAGATTCGCGGGCTGGCGGACCAGTCCATCCAGGCCACGCGGCGCATTCGCGGCATCCTCCAGGACATCAGCAAGGGCATCCGCGACGCGGCGCTGATGGGTGAGCAGGGCGTGCACACCATCGGCACCGGCCTGGACCAGATGCGCGCGTCCGGTGAGTCGCTGCGCGAGCTGTCGCGCATCTCCCAGGAGAACTCCACGGCGGCGCGTCAGATTGCCTCGGCGGTGACGCAGCAGAACGCCGGCTTCTCGCAAATCTTCACGGCCATTGGCGACCTGTCGCAAATCATGGACGCCACGCTGAAGCGCCTGGAGTCCACGCAGGAGGCCACCGCCACGCTCTCCAACGTGTCTCAGGAAGTGGGCCGCATGGCCCGGCAGTTCACCGCGACGCGCTGACGTCCGTCCCGCTCAGCGGCAGCGTGAGGACGAAGGTGGTGTCCCCCGGCGCGGAGGCGAGGCGCAGGTCGCCGCCGTGCGCGAGGGCAATCTTCCGTGCCAGCGGCAGGCCCAGGCCGGTGCCCTTCTCCCGCGTGGTGAAGAAGGGCTCGAAGATGCGCTCGCGCTCCGCCTCGGGGACACCGGGCCCGGTGTCGCGCACCTGGATGGTGTAGCGGCCCTCGCCCGCCGTGCCGGACACGCGCACCCTGCCTCCCTGGGGCGAGGCCTGCACCGCGTTCTTCACCAGGTTCACCAGGGCCGCGGTGAGCAGGCTGCCGTCCGCCTCCAGCAGCGCGGGCGCGGCGTCCACCTCCACGGCGACCTGGCGCGTGCCCGCCTCGGCGGCCAGCAGCTCGCAGGCGCCGGAGAGCAGCTCGGGCGCCTGTACCGGCGCGCGGGCCAGCGGCTGCTCGCGGGCGAAGGCGAGGAAGTCCTCGACGATTTGCTGGAGGTAGGCCACCTCGCGCTGGATGCGCTTCACGTGCTCGCTCGCGTCGGAGTGGGCGCCGGCCTGGAGGTCCTCCTGGAGGAGGCCCGAGAAGAGGGCGATTCCGCCGATGGGGTTGCGCACCTCGTGGGCCACGCCGGCGAGCATCATCTTGAGCTGCCTGTCCCGGCTCTCCAGCGCGCCACGCATCACCTCCAGCTCGCGCGCCAGCACGCCGATTTCGAGCGTGGGCTCCGGCGGCACGGGCGTGGTGAGGTCTCCCCGGCCGATGCGCAGCGCGGAGTCCATCAGCCGCCGCAGCGGCCGGGCCAGCCCGCGCGCGGTGAGCAGCGCGATGACGGCGAGCGCGGCGAGGGCCACCGCGCCCATGACGGCGAAGGTGCGCGAGAGGCTCTTCAGCGGACCGAAGAAGGCCGCGCTGCCCTCCACTCCCACCGCGCCCACGACGCGGCCGTCCTGGCGCACGGGGGCATAGCCCGTCTTGTAGAGGTGCCCGTCCGTGCCGGTGAAGAGCACCTGGCTGGCGGCGCGCTCGCCCGCGAAGACGCGCGCCAGCTCCAGCCTGTCGCGGGCCAGTTCCGGCATCTCCGCGCCCACCGGCAGGCCGCCACCCACGTCCACGCGCACGCGGCCCTGGGTGTCCACGACGTAGACGCGGCGCACGCCGCTGGCCTCGCGCACGCCCTCCAGGGTGCGCACGAGGTTTCGCCACGTGCGGGTGCCGGTGACGTCGTCGCCGGGCTCCACGGTGAGCATGCGCTCGCCGTTGACCTGGCTCGCGGTGGCGGCGGCGATGGCGGAGAGGCTGGCGCCCAGCTCCTCCTCGAGGATGGCGCGCGCGAGCTGGTACACCGCCGTGCCCGCCAGCGCGACGAAGAGCAGGGTGGGGACGAGGAACGCCACCAGCAGCCGCGCGGAGAGCGAGCCCAGTGCGTCCCTCCACCGCGAGGTGTGTCGGGCTCCATCGGCCATGTGTGCCGCGGACTCTACCCGAGCCTCGTCATTCTCCGCGCCTCGAAGGCGCTCGGAGATTGCGCCGGGAAGCTCCATGTGGCCGCGCTTCAGTCCGGGAGGACGCGCTGCACCTCCGCCGTCCCGCTGGGCCCGCACTCTCCGCCGGCTACGGAGACCTCCTTCGTGTCGCTGCTCTGGCCGTCGGCGCTGGTGGCGCGAAGGAGGTACCTGCCCACCTCGTTCCGGGTCTCCCACTCCAGGCAGGTTCCCGCCGTCTGGCCCTGCCGGGTGCAGGTGGCATCCTCTTCGGCGCCACCGTCGAGGCTGAACGTGACGCGGGCGTCCTGCACGGCCACGCCCCGCGCATTCACCACCGTCATCCTCACGGCGGGGACCCAGACCGCGGGGCAGACAACGGGTTCGTCCTCTTCTCCACAGGCGGCAAGCAGCGCGGCGGCCAGCAACATCGGGAGCGAAGTGAAGCGCACGGGACATTCCTCCGGAGCGACGGCATCGAAGCCCCTGGCATGTGCAAGCCAGGGGCCGCATGCGACGTCGCCGCGCCGGTCGGAGCGCATGTGCTGGACGCGCGTGGCACCCGCGTCAGCCGTGTGACGGAGGCCACGGATTTTCGAGGGACGCGGCCCCGGTGTGTGTCAGTGCGTGACGGGAGGCTCCACGCGCTCCCGGGCCAGTCCGGCCTCGCTGGGCGCGTCGGTGACGCCGCTCACGTCACGCGGCATCTGCATCCGCAGCGCTCCTGGAGGTGCCTCGCGGGTGCCGCCGTCCACCGAAGGCAGCCTCAGCCAGTACACCGTCGCGCCCGAGTGGTAGCGATTGGAGGAAGAGAACCGGACGGTGTAGGGCCCGGACTCCTCACCATGGGAGATGAGCAACGGGTCGCTGCCCGGTTCGAGCACCATGGACACGTGCTCGCCCTTGCCGTTGCGCGCCCAGAGGCAGAGGTCCCCCGCCTTCACTTGAGATTGCGACACGGCGCTCAGGTAGCTCAGCAGCGTGCCCGTGTAGCCCTGGCCGTTGAAGCCCAGGCCGTTCGGGTCACCCGCGCCCGCCCACTTGTAGCAGAGCGTGACGAAGCCCGAGCAGTCCGTGTTCAGCGGCAGCTTGTGGCGCTGGTTGATGCCGTCCATGGGGCGCAGCTGCTGGTAGTGGATGCCGGCGGCGTTCGAGATGCCCCACTGCGCCTCCGCGATGATTTTCTCGCGCAGGCCGGTGACGGGCGTGGGAGCGGGGGCTCGCAGTGCCGCCCACGTCGCGGGACCGACGATGCCGTCCACCGTCAACCCCCGCGCGCGCTGGAAGTCCATCACCGCCGCCTTCGTCTTCGCTCCGAAGTCTCCATCCGCCGCGCCGGGGCTGCAGCCCACCGCCGTGAGCAGTCGCTGCAGCTCCACGACGGCGGGCCCGGATGCGCCTTGTTGGAGGATGGGGTCGGCCTTCGGGGCACGGCCTGTGATGGGGACATACGATTCTTGTTCGGACATGGCGTCTCCTTTCGGGGGGAGCGCCAGTGCCCCCTTCGAGGCGGAGTGCGCATGTCGGGGATGTGACGCACCGGGTGCCGGGACTGCAATCCGGTTGCGGCCGTGCGCGGGGCGTGGTCTATGTCGCGTCCGGCGCCTCACGGCGTCGTCCCATGATCTCCTCCCGCTGACCCACTTCCCCGAGACTTCCCCCGTCGCCCCGGCACTCAGGCCGTGGCGCGCCGGTGCGTGTCGTCCGGACGTGTGGGCCCTGCCGAGTCCCCGCCGCGAAGTCCCTTCCATCCGCGCCTGGAGCGCCGGGCGCATGCGCAGCCTTGGAGAATTTCTGTATGCGTAAGCTCAAGTACCACGTTGCTTCCAGCGCCGACGGCTTCATCGCCCACGAGGACGACACCTACGGCGCCTTCCTGCAGGAGCGGCTCGTGAAGGACGGCGAGCACGTCACCGACTACATCGCGTCCTTCGCGACATACGGCGCCGTGCTGATGGGCCGCCGCACGTATGAACCTGCCCTGAAGGTGGGGGTGAAGGACCCTTACCCGATGATGGACACGTACGTCTTCACCCGGTCCATGAAGGAGAGCCCGCACCCGCACGTGCAGCTCGTGTCCGACGACGCGTTCGGCTTCATCCGCCGGCTCAAGGAGCAGCCGGGCAAGGACCTCTACCTCGCGGGCGGCGCGGACTTCGCGTCGAAGGTGCTCGACGCGGGGCTCGTCGACGAGGTGGTGCTCAAGCTGAATCCGCTGCTGCTCGGCTCGGGCATTCCGCTCGTCACGCGGCTGAAGGGCTTCAAGAGCCTGGAGCTGCTGTCCACCCGCGTCTACAAGAACGGCGTGCTGCTCTTGCGCTACGCCGTCCTGCCCGAGGGCGCGCCGGGGACGAACGTCGTGGCGCCGCCGGGGGCGCCCCAGGCGGAGTGAGGCCCTGAAATGAAAAGGGGAGGAGCGGGGTGTCCGCTCCTCCCTTCGTTCAGCTCAGGCAGAGGCCCGCGCTCCGTCTACTGGAGGAAGGCGCTCTTCACCGCGTCCAGCAGCGGATTGGCGCCGGTGCTGGGGTCGGTGCAGCCCTGGTTGATGGTCCAGATGATGGTGCCACCGAAGCCGTTGTCGCGGGTGTACGCGCCCTTGGCGGCGATGGCCTGCGGGCTGTCGTACGAAATCCAGCGCACGGTGCCGTCGTCCACACCCGAGTTGAAGGTCAGGTAGCTCGCGGCGGCGGTGGCATCCCAGCGGTACGTGCCGGACGCGGAGAGCTGCTGAATCTTCTTGTAGGTGTAGGAGTTGTCGCTGCCCACGTAGTCGGACCAGTTGGTGAAGGTCTGGTACGGGCCGGTGATGTTGCGCCAGGCCATGCCGTAGAAGGGGATGCCCATGCCGAGCTTCGCCTTGGGGATGCCCGCGGACACCCAGCCGTTGAGGCTGGCGGAGACGGACGTGGGGCGGTTGCTGGCGTGGCCGTACAGCGCGGAGGTGTACCAGGACTGCCAGCCGTCCCACGGGCCAATCATCTCGTAGGACATGACGTTGACCTGGTCCAGGTACGGCGCGAGCTGCGCGTACCAGGGGTCCACGTCCGAGGCGAAGTTGGTGTTGATCCACCCGATGGGGAAGGTGAGCAGCATGCCCGGACGCGCGGCGCGCAGCTCCTTGACGAGCGCGAGCAGGTTGGGCTTGTCCGCCGTCTCCACCGGCTCCCAGTCGATGTCGAGCCCGTCGTAGCCGAGGCTGTCCATGGCGGAGAGGAGGTTCTGCACGAACTTCGCGCGGTTGGTGCTGTTGGCGGCGCCCACCCAGTTGTCGTGCTCACCGGCGCCGCCCACCATGATGATGGCCTTGCGGCCGGCCGCGTGGGCCCGCGTCGCCAGCGTCTTCGCCATGGCGGGGCCGTTCGAGTTGTCGAACGCGGTGCTCAGCGTGCCGTCCGTGCGCGGCGTGGCGCGGCCGACGATGATGTGCGTCATCGCGCTGAAGTCCACCTTCTCCGGCGGGTACAGGTCCGCGTTCCAACCGGTGTAGTAGCCCGACACCCACTTGCCGGTGGCCGGCGTGGACGCGGTGACGGTGACGGTGGCCGTGGCCTTCTTCGTGGTGTCGGCCTGGCTGGTGGCGACGACGTGGTACGTGCCCGTCGTCTGCGGCGCGGTGTAGAGGCCGGCGCTGGTGACGGTGCCACCGGCGGAGCCCTCCTGGACGGACCAGGTGACGGCGGTGTTGGTGCTACCCGTCACGGAGGCGGTGAACGTCCGCGTGGCGCCCTTCAGCAGCGAAGCGCTGGTGGGCGTCACGGAGATGCTCACCGTGGGCACCGGAGAGCCCACGGTGGCGGAGACGGCCGCGGTGCGCGAGCCCTCGCCGCCGGAGCCCACCGCGGACACGGCGTACCAGTACGTGGCGCCGGAGGTAACGGCGCTGTCGCGGTACGCGGCGGTGGTGACGGGCGTCACCGTCAGCTTCGTGTACGTGCCCGTCTGGGACGTGGCGCGGTACACGTGGTAGCCCGTGGCGCCGCTGGAGGCGGTCCACGTCAAGGAGACGTACGACGAGGACGGCGTGGCCTTCAGCCCGGTGGGGGCGGAGGGCGTCGTCGCGGAGGTGCCCAGGCGGATGCTGTCGAAGGCCATCACCGGCAGCGAGCGGCCGGCGCCCTCCTGGATGACGAGGCCGTCCAGGGTGACGTTGGTGACGCCGAGCGCGGACAGCGGCAGGCGGCAGCGCGTCCAGGCAGAAGCCTTGATGACGCCGCCGTCACAGTAGCGATTCACGCCGATGGTGGGGCGCGCGGCGTTGCCGACGGTGGCATACGCGGTGAGGGCGGGGTTGCTCGTGGAGCCGCCGTGGACCTGGAGCTCCACGAACTCGAGCCCCGCGGTGGGGACGCCCGTGTGGTGGAAGTACAGGCCCGTCCACGCGCCGAAGGTCGCGGACACGGCGCGCGTGCCGGCGAAGATGGGAGAGGTGGCCGCGAGGTTGTGCGTGGCCCAGGACCAGTCCGTCCAGCCGGAGCCGAGCGCGTCCACGTAGATGCCGTTGGAGTCCACCGCGGTGGCGACAGCCTCGACGGGCGCGGATTCGGACGGCGTCGGGGCCTCGGGAGCAGTCACCTCGGGGGTGGTGAGCTCCGGCGTGCTGCCTTGAAAGTCGGACGCCGCTCCGCACGCCGCGGTGGCCTGAACGCCGACTGCCAACATGAACCACTTGAGCTGCTTTCTCATGGTGCTCCAGCAGCCAGGGATTGTGAGCCGACAAGAGCCCCCGCTTCTCCATACAGCAACCGACGGAAGGGGACCTCGTCTGCTCAACCGCCGCGTCGGAAATGACCGGCGTGCAAGGGGTGCCTGGCAAGTGGGGGCACAAACATCAAAACTCGCAGTCGCAGTTCAAGCCATCTTGTGAGTCATTTCGGCACTCGATGGGTACGTCAGGCTGGAGGACGGGTAGGAATGCAAGGCATTGCTTCTGGAGTGAACAATGTCTGGTGCAAGAGCGGGATATCAATCGCTTACACGGGCGAAATGTCTGCCTCGGGCCGCCGGTGCGCACGCACGCTTCCTCGCCGGACTCAAGCGGTTCAATTGTACACCGAGGTCAATATTTCCGGCGATGTGGCCGGAGGGACTACCGCCGCTGTGACAGGGTGTATCGAGCCTGCCTGCTCGCCTGTTCTACGCTGACGGGGCCTGCCCTGGAGGGCGGTGCATTCCTGCGCGGTAGAGGAGGGGACTTGAGACTCGACATCTTCTCGGAGATGCAACACCCGAAGGCGCATTGGACTGGCGACAACCACGAGCACCGGCTCATCCAGGAGACGCTGGAGCAGGCGAAGCTGGCGGATGAGATGGGCTATGGCGTGTGGTGGCAGGTGGAGCACCACACCGCGGTGGAGTTCAGCTACAGCTCGGCGCCGGAACTCATGCTCACGGCCATCGCCATGAGCACGAAGCGGATGCACGTGGGGCACTCGTCGGTGCTCGCGCCGGGGCGCTTCAACCACCCCATCCGCGTGGCGGAGCGCGGGGCGTTTCTCGACCACCTGAGTGGAGGGCGCTTCCAGCTCGGGTTCGCGCGCAGCACCATTCCCGAGTGGCGCGTCTTCAACATCGACCCGGACTCCACGCGCGGGCAGATGCAGCAGGCCTTCGAGATGGTGCCGAAGATGTGGACGCGGGAGAAGTTCTCCTGGGACAGCCCGGAGTACCGGCTGAAGGACATCAGCGTCATTCCCAAGCCGTACCGCAAGCCGCACCCGCCGCTGTGGCAGGCATGCTCCAGCCCGGCCTCGTTCGAGCAGGCGGGGCGCAACGGCGTGGGCGCGCTGGGCGTGACGCTGTGGGCGTCACCCGAGGAGGTGGCGGAGATGATTCACATCTACCGCGAGGCGCTGCGCACCCGCTGTGAGCCGGTGGGCGAGTTCGTGAACAACCAGGTGGCGTTCTTCACCTTCGTGCACTGCGCGGACTCGGAGCAGGAGGCGATGGAGAACGGCGCCGCGAGCGCGGCGGCCTGGTACACGAATGGCTCCTTCACCTTCTTCGAGGCGAAGGAGGCCTTCATCCGGACGGCGGCGGAGCTGGAGTCACTGGCGAAGGACCCGGCGGGCGGAGGCCTGACGGGGCAGCTCATGCGCAAGAAGGACCCGAACGCGCCGCAGTCGCGGGCGCAGCGGCTGCTCGGGCGCATCGTCGCGGGCGAGGACGTGCCGGAAGGGCAGGTCTGGGAGGTGCTCAGCGAGCAGGACTCGCTGATTGTCGGCACGAAGGACCAGGTGCGGAAGCGGCTGAAGCGCTACGAGGCGCTCGGCATCGACGCCCTCATGTCCTTCCACCAGGTGGGCGCCCTGCCGCACGACAAGGTGATGAAGAGCATCCGTCTCACCGGCGAGCTCATCCCCGAGTTCAAGACGCCGGCGGCGCCGTAGCCATTCCGCCGGTACTGAGGCGCTGGCGCGCGGCGTCCGGCCCCGCGTCAGTCGAACATCGCCGCCAGCGCCTCGCCGAGCGTCTCCACGCCCACCACGCGCATCTTCCCTGCGTTCTCCAGGCGCCGCGCGCTGCCCGCGGGCAGCACCACGCGCTGGAAGCCCATCTTCGCGGCCTCGGCCAGCCGGGGCTCCACCTGGCCCACCGCGCGCACCTCGCCCGCGAGGCCCACCTCGCCCAGCACCAGCGTCTGCGCGTCCAGCGGCCGGTTCTGCAGGCTGCTCACCAGCGCCGCGCAGACGGCCAAATCACACGCGGGCTCGTTGAGCTGCATGCCACCCGCGACGTTGACGAAGAGGTCGCAGCCCACCAGCGGAATCTCCTCCTTCTTCTCCAGCACCGCCGCCAGCAGCGCCACGCGGTTGCCGTCCACGCCGATGGCCGTGCGCCGCGCGGTGCCGTAGCCCGTGGGCGCCACCAGCGCCTGCACCTCCACCAGCAGCGGGCGCGTGCCATTCAGTGTGCTCGTCACCACGCTGCCGGACTTGCCCACCGGCCGCTCCGAGAGGAACAGCGCGGACGGGTCCGCCACCTCCACCAGCCCCGCGCCCTTCATCTCGAAGACGCCAATCTCGTTGGTGGAGCCGAAGCGGTTCTTGTGCGCGCGCAGAATCCGGAACGGGTGGCCGCGCTCGCCCTCGAAGTAGAGCACCGTGTCCACCATGTGCTCCAGCACGCGCGGGCCCGCGATGGAGCCCTCCTTCGTCACGTGGCCCACGATGAAGGTGGGCACCCCCGTGCGCTTCGCGTACGCCATCAGCCGGCCCGCCACTTCGCGCACCTGGGTGATGCTGCCCGGCGCGTTGCCCAGTTCCGGCAGGTACATGGTCTGGATGGAGTCCACCACCAGCGCCTGTGGCTTGAGTCCCTCGGCGGCGCCCAGCACGCGCTCCGCGTCCGTCTCCGCGAAGAGGTGGATGGCGTCTGCCTCCACGCGAAGCCGCTCCGCGCGCATCTTCGTCTGCCGCAGGCTCTCCTCGCCCGAGACGTAGAGCACCGGCCCGTGGCGGGCCAGCTTGTCCAATGCGGCCAGCAGCAGCGTGGACTTGCCGATGCCCGGGTCTCCGCCCAGCAGCACCACCGAGCCGCTCACCACGCCGCCGCCCAGCACGCGGTCGAACTCGGCGATGCCCGTGCGGCGGCGGACCTCCGTCTCACCGCTGACCTCCTTGAGGAGCATGGGCTTCGCCGCCCCGCCCGAGGCGCCCCACGCCGGGCGCTTCTCGTCCACCTTCGCTTCCGTCTCCTCCAGCAGCGAGCTCCATGCCCCGCAGTCCGGGCACTTCCCGAGCCACTTCGCCGTCTGATACCCGCACGCCTGACAGGTGTAATGCGTCTTCGCCTTCGCCATGGGTTGGGTGAATAGCGCGGAACCCTGACGTTTTTACGCCCCTTCAGGTCGGGCAGACAGGAGAGCAGGCAGGCACGGTGTCAACCCCCCGCGTGTCAAGTTGTCCGGGTGGGATGGGCAGACCACCTTGCTGCCCATGGGCGACGCAAGCCGCGCCGCCCCTCAAGCAAGGGAGGTTGTCGTGGGGATCATTGCTTTCCTGGTCATCGGCCTGCTGGCGGGCCTTATCGCCCGCGCCATCATGCCGGGCACCCAGTCCATGGGACTCATCGCCACCACGCTGCTGGGTGTCGCCGGCTCGTTCGTGGGCGGCTTCGTCGCCTCGCTGTTCAGCAGTGACGGCCGCATCTTCGACCTGCATCCGACGGGCCTGCTGTTCTCCGTCCTCGGCGCCCTCCTCGTGTTGTTCCTGGTGGGCATGGCCGGCAGCAGGCGCCGCGTCCGCGTCTAGCGCGGGCCCCGGTTGACTGAAGACGGCAGGGCCGGTGTCCCGGAGACGTCCCGTGGGCACCGGCCCGTGGTGTTTCTTCCGCGTGGCACCGGGTTCAGCTCAGGCCGACCTGGCGGTTCACGAACGCGTCCGAGCGCGTCGAGTTGAAGTCCGTGGCCAGGTCCGGGTGGGCGATGCTGTCGCCGAAGAGGCTGTTGAAGGGGATGGCGTCCTTGGGCTCCTGCGCCTTCTCGTGCAGCTGTTCCTTCACCCAGTCCTTCACCTTGTCGACGGTGAGGTCCTTCACGGAGCCCACGCCGGGCAGCTCCAGGTCCGGGAGGTACTTCGTCGCGGTGAAGAGGAAGTCCACCGTGTTGTCGATGGCCTCGTTCTTCTTCTTGAGGTCATCCAGCGCATGCTGGAACCCGCCCTCGAGCGAGCCCACCAGGCTGCCCATGAGCCGCGCCTCGCGCTTCACGTCGTTGGGGAGCTGGCCGCTCGGGGTGTTGGCATACCTGTTCAGGTCGTCCCGCATGGCGCCCAGCGTGGCCGAGACGCTGTTGCGCAGCGCCGCCTGCGAGGGGAACTCCGGCTTGGAGAACATGGCGCGCCCGAAGAAGGTGGACATCGCCTTCTGGCCGTCCGTGGTCAGCGCCCCGTTCGCCGTCTGGAGGCTCTTGTGGACGGCGTCGCGGTTGCCCATGTAGAGCCGGGAGATGCCGTCCGTCAGCGACGTGTAGCGCGAGTCCCCCGGAGGCGACTTGCCCAGCGCGGAGACGGCGGCGTCGAAGACCTTGCCCTTGAAGGCGTCGTACTGCGCGCCACTCAGCCCGCCAATCTGGCCCACCACCCTGGCGAGCCCGTCCATCGCGTTCAGGTTGCGGGTCGTGTAGGCCGCGTTGACGGGCGGCTGCTCCAGGCCCTTGTTGATGATGCCGAGGAACTTCTCCTGTCCGAGCCGGTCCACGTACTCCTTGACCCGCTTGGGGTCCGAGGCCAGCACGTCGCCGAACTTCTGCGCGTCGATGAAGGAGCTGCCCGCCGTCTTGACGGCCTCGTCCAGGAAGGCGCGGCGCATGCTCTCGTTGGCCTGAGGCTGCTTGAGGATGGGCACCAGCGTGTTGACGCTGCCTGGCTTCGCCGCGTCCAGGGCGAGCTGCTTCGCGGCGGTGGGGGACAGGAACTTCGTGCCGGTGGCGAGCGCCGTCAACGCCGCCTGGTGGTCCGCGTCCGTCCCGAAGCGCACCTGGTTGTCATTGCCCACCAGGGCGGAGGCGTTCTTGAAGAGCTCCGTGGCCTTGTCGTCCGGGAGGTCGGCGTAGAGCTCCTTCAGGAAGGAGGGGTCGTTCTGGTGCTTGCGGAGCGTGTCGATGAAGTCCTGGCTCTGGTTGTTCTTTCCCTCGGGGCCCCCGTAGTTGTCCGGGTTCTTCAGCCGCGCCGCGGCCTCCTTGCCCGAGCTGGCCTCCGAGGCCGGCCCCTCGGGGTCCACCGCCGCCGCGGGGCGGGCCGCCGCGGTGGCCACCTGGAAGGTGTCCTGCGTGCTGAAGCCCCGCGCCCGGTGCTTCTTCTCCGGGCGGGACTCCTCCGTCAGGGACTCGTCCTTCGGCTCCTCGCGGGTGGATGAGGTGGAGTGGGTGGTCGTCCGGCTGATTCCGCTGATGCTCATGGTGCGCTCCAGTGCGGAGTGGCTCCGCTTTGGATGACCGACACACCGGCGCGGAATTTGTCGCACCCTTCCCCGCATTCGGGGGCGCGTCCTCCCGGGGTGGGAAGTCGTCAACCTGTTTGCTCGACGGCGTTGACAAGTTGCCCCAGGCCGAGCACGGTCCCCCTCCTCATGTCTGCCGAGGAGCCCATGTCCGACGCATCCGCCGAGTCCTTCCACGGTCATTCCCACACGGCCGCGCCGCCGCCTCCGGGCGTCGAGGTGCGCCATGACTGGTCGCTCGCCGAGGTCCGCGCCATCTACGCCATGCCCCTGCTGGACCTGGTCCACCGGGCGCAGACGGTCCACCGGGCCGTGTTCCAGGACAACAAGGTGCAGTTGTGCTCGCTCCTGTCCATCAAGACGGGCGGCTGCTCCGAGGACTGCGCGTACTGCCCGCAGGCGGCCCGCTACAAGACGGGCGTGAAGGCGGAGAAGCTGATGGCGGTGCCGGAGGTGCTGGCGGCCGCGAAGACGGCGCGCCAGGCCGGGGCCACGCGCTTCTGCATGGGCGCCGCGTGGCGCGAGGTGAAGGACGGCCCGCAGTTCGACAGCGTGCTGGAGATGGTGCGCGGCGTGCGCGCCATGGGCATGGAGGCGTGCGCCACGCTGGGCATGCTCACCGACAGCCAGGCGAAGCGCCTCAAGGAGGCGGGGCTGTCCGCGTACAACCACAACCTGGACACCTCGCCCGAGCACTACGGCGACATCATCTCCACGCGCACGTATGACGACCGGCTGCGGACGCTCGACCGCGTGCGCGAAGCCGGCATCTCCGTGTGCTGCGGCGGCATCATCGGCATGGGCGAGTCGGTGGATGACCGGTGCAACCTGCTGCGCACGCTGGCCAACCAGGAGCACCACCCGGAGTCGGTGCCCGTCAACGCGCTGGTGGCCGTGGAGGGCACGCCGCTGGCCGAGCAGCCGCGCGTGGAGACCGTGGACATGGTGCGGACGATTGCGACGGCGCGCATCCTGATGCCGCAGTCCATGGTGCGCCTGTCCGCGGGCCGGCAGCAGATGAACGAGGAGGCGCAGCTGTTGTGCATGATGGCGGGCGCCAACTCGCTGTTCTTCGGCGAGAAGCTGCTCACCACCGGCAACCCCGAGTACGGCCAGGACATGGCCCTGCTCGAGAAGGCCGGCATCCGCCCGCTGGAGCCCCGGCAGGACCGGTAGGGCCACGCGCGTGAGCGGCACGACATCGACGGCCCGGCGCGAGGCCGGGGAGGGCAGGGCGCCGGACGCGGTGGCGCGCATGCCCCCGGAAGCAGTGGACGCCGAGGCGCCGGGCTCGGATGCGCGAGCGGAGAGCGTCGCGGAAGCAACGGGCGTGGCGGCCTCCTGGGCCCGGGAGGACCTCGCGGCCCTCTCCGCGCGCGGCCTGCGCCGCCACCTCGAGCCGCTCGACTCGCCCCAGGGCCCGGTGGTCCGCGTGGGCGGTGAGACGCTCGTCAACTTCTCGTCCAACGACTACCTCGGGCTGGCCGCCTCGCCGTCGGTGCGCGCGGCCGCCGCCGCCGCGCTGGAGCGGTACGGCATGGGCACCGGCGCCAGCCGGCTCGTGGTGGGCGACACGTCCGCGCACCACCGGCTGGAGGCCCGCCTCGCCGCCTTCGAGCGCGCCGAGGCCGTGCTCCTCTTCAACAGCGGCTACGCCGCCAACACCGGCATCCTCCCCGCGCTCGTGGGGCCCGGCGACGCCGTCTTCTCCGACGCGCTCAACCACGCCTCCATCGTGGATGGCTGCCGCCTGTCGCGCGCCCGCGTCGTCGTCTACCCGCACGCGGACGTGGAGGCGCTGGCGCGCGCGCTCGCCGAGACGCCCGCGCGCCGCAAGCTGGTGGTGACGGACACCGTCTTCTCCATGGACGGCGACGTGGCCCCGCTGCGCGAAATCGTCGAGGCGTGTGAGCCGCATGGCGCGGCATTGATGGTGGACGAGGCCCACGCCACCGGCATCCTGGGCGCTCGCGGCGCGGGCCTCTGCGAGGAGCTGGGCCTGGAGTCGCGCGTGGAGTTGCGCATGGGCACGCTCAGCAAGGCGCTGGGCGGCATGGGCGCGTACGTGGCCACCTCGCGCGCGGTGGCGGATCTGCTGGTGTCTCGCGCTCGGCCCTTCGTCTTCTCCACCGCGCTGCCCGCCGCGCTCTGTGCCGCCGCCGAGGCCGCGGTGGACGCCGTGGAGGGAGACCCGGCCCTGCGCGAGCGGCTGTGGCGCAACATCCGCCGCTTCGCGGACGGCCTGCGCGCCCTGGGCCTCAAGGCCGAGGCCCGCAGCGCAGTGTTCCCCGTCATCCTCGGCGAGCCTGAGCGGGCCCTCGACGCCGCGCGCCGCCTGCGCGAGGCCGGCGTGCTGGTGAAGGCCATCCGCCCGCCCACCGTGCCCGAGGGCACGAGCCGCCTGCGCTTCTGCCTCTCCGCCGCCCACACCGTGGGCCATGTCGACCTGGCGCTGGACGCCTTGCGCCGGGTGGGGGTGCACCACCGTGGCCACCAGCCGTAAGCCCTTTCAAGTCTTCGTCACCGGTACGGACACCGGTGTTGGCAAGACGCAGGCCTCCTGCGCGCTGCTGTCGCTGCTCGCCGACGCCGGCCTCCAGCCCCAGGGCTTCAAGCCCTACGAGAGCGGCTGCGCCTCCCTGCGCGCGCCCGCGGACACGCTGGCCATGCGCGAGGCCGCGCGCAGCACGCTGCCCGTGGACGCGCTCTGTCCCCATCGCTTCCGTGCACCGCTCGCCCCGGGTGTGGCCGCGCGACGCCTGGGCCGCGAGCCGGACTGGGACGTCACCCTGGCCGCCTGGGAGACGCTGCGCCACGGCAACGCGGTGGTGGAGGGCGCCGGCGGCCTCTTCGTGCCCCTCGACTCGAAGCACGACGTCATCGACCTCATCGCCACCCTGCGCCTGCCCGTGCTGCTGGTGGCGCGCGCGGGCCTGGGCACGCTCAACCACACGGCCTTGTCGCTCCATGCACTTGCCTCGCGCCGCATTCCGGTGAAGGCCGTGCTGCTGTCGCGCGGTACGCCCGCGAAGGACCCATCCGAGCGCGACAACCGTCAACTTCTCGAGCAGCGCCACGGCGTGCCGGTGCTGGGCCCGGTGCCGTACCTTCCTGACGCGCGCAGACGGCACGCCGCCTTCCGCCAGGCCCTGCGCGCGCTGGTGCCCTGAGCGCGCGGAGGCCGGAAAATCGGCCTCCGGCGCGTTTCCGCTACAGGTCCGGTGCTACAGGTCACGCAAGTTTTTCGGCCCTTCGGCCGTGAAATGGACGTGCCGTTTTTTCCGCGCGAGAACGCGTTGCGAATGGCGGACATCATCGACCTCACGTTCCACGCGGACGTCCGGCGCTTCTTCACCAAGCTCATCGACCAGAGGGGGCTCAGCTACTTCCTCCAGAAGGAGGGGCCTCGGCTGTTCCACATCGAGCCCTCGAAGGTCGAGCTCGTCATCCGGACGGCGCTGCGCACCCGGGACCCGGAGCTGCCCAGGCCTCACGAGAAGGCCATCGAGCACTGCCGCAAGGAAGTGCGCCGGGAGCTCATCCGCCGCGTGGCCAGCGCCATGTTGCAGACGGGCCTGTGAGCGGCTTCTCCGCCCGCTCCGACTTCCTTCGCACCCCGAACCCGCTGGCCGAGGCGCTCGCCCGGCACCGCGCCCGCGGGCTCCCCCTGTTGGACCTCACCGAGTCCAACCCCACGCGAGTGGGGCTGCCCGCCCCCGCGGAAGCCCTGGTCGCCCCGCCCGGCGCCTGTGGCTACGCGCCGGAAGCCCTGGGCCTCCCCTCCGCGCGCCACGCCCTGGCGGCGCACCTGACGGCCCGAGGCGCGGCCGTCTCCCCCGAGCACCTCGTGCTGACGGCCAGCACCAGCGAGGCCTACGGCTGGCTCTTCAAGCTGCTGTGCGAGCCCGGGGACAACGTCCTCGTCCCCGCGCCCAGCTACCCCCTCTTCGAGCACCTCGCGCGCCTGGAGGGCGTGGAGGTGAAGCCCTACCGTCTGCCCCGCGCGCACGGCTTCGGCCTGGACGTGGACGAGGTGGAGGCCGCGCGCGACGCCCGCACCCGCGCGGTGCTCGTCGTCAATCCCGGCAACCCCACCGGCCACTACCTGCACGAGGGCGAATTGGCGGCGCTGGCGGACGCGTGCGCGCGCCATGGGCTGGCGCTGGTGTCCGACGAAGTCTTCAGCGACTTCGCCTGGGACGCCGAGCCCGCGCGCGTGGCCACCGTGGCCGGGCGCGCGCTGCCCGCACTGACCTTCGCCCTGTCCGGCCTCTCGAAGGTGGCTGGCCTGCCCGGCCTCAAGCTGGGGTGGATGCACGTGGGCGGGCCACGAGCACTCCGAGACGAGGCGCTGGCCCGGCTGGAGTGGCTGGCGGACACGTACCTGCCGGTGGGCACGCCCGTGCAGCTCGCGCTGCCGGAGTTGCTGACGCGGCACGTGCCCCGCTTCCAGGACGCGGTGCTGGAGCGCGTGAAGGGCAACCGGCGGCGGCTCATCCAGTCCCGCCCGGCGGGCGCCACATGGGACGTGGTGCCCGCGCACGGCGGCTGGAGCTCGGTGCTGAGGATTCCCCAGGAGCCGGGGGAGGAGGCCACCTGCCTCGCCCTGCTGGACGCGGGCGTGCTGGTGCAACCGGGTTTCTTCTACGACTTCGGCGGCGGCGCCTTCCTCGTGCTGTCGCTGCTGCCCCAGCCCGAGGTGTTCGCCGCCGCCGTGGACGTGCTGGCGCGGGTGCTCAGTCCGCCGTCGGGTTGATGAGCTGCACGAAGTGGAAGGTGCCGTTCCTCACCTGCCACAGCTCGTACTCGGACGGGGCCTCGCCGGCGTCGTTGTTGAAGTTCAGGTCGCCGCTGGCGCCCGTCACGTCGATGGTGGCGCCGGTGCGCATGGCGTCCCGGGCACGGGTGAAGTCGCTGAAGCCCAGGTCGAACTGCGGCGCGGAGGAACCCGGGGCCGGCGTCACATGCGTCAGGCCCTCGGCGATGCGGGCACCGGTAATCGGCTGCGGCTTGCTGGCGTCCGGGCCCGCCGCCCAGGCCGTGCCCAGCGCGACGAGGTACATGGCGTCGTACGCGTGCGCGGTGAAGGAGAACTGGCCCGGGTCCTTGTTGTAGGTGGCCTGGAAGCTGTTGCGGAACAGCAGGTACTCGTCGCTGTTCGGACGGGCCTGGGCCGGGGCGGTGCCGTAGGCGCCCTCCACCAGGCCCTTGTTGGCGCCCAGGCTGGTGAACAGGGTCGAGTCCTTGCCGGCATCCGTGAAGAACCACTTCTGCGTGGTGCGGCCCTGGGCGGCGAGCTGGTTGATGATTTTCGCGTTGTCCTCGGTGAAGCCCATCAGCACCGCGAAGTCGGGCTGCTGGGAGCTGATGGCCGTCACCGCGGCCGTCACGTCCGCATTGCGGCTGTACTTCGCAGTGCTCACCGTCAGGCCTGGCTTCGTCAGCCGCTTGAGCACGGTGCCGGACAGGCCCTGGCCATACAGGTCATCCACGTAGGTCAGCATCACCTTGCTCGTGTCGCGGAAGGTCGTCGTGTCGCCCGTCACGGCCTGGGTGCCCTGGAGCACGTCGCCGATGATGCGGCCCTGCAGCGTGTCCGAGGGCGCCGTGCGCCACACCAGGCGGGCGTTGGCGCCCTGCGGCCTGTCCGTCAGCGTGGCGATTTCCGTGCTCGTCGCGGTGTGCGTCATCAGCAGCGCCCCCGCGGCGATGGTGGCGGTGGAGGCGGAAAGCGTCTGCGAGCTGCCGGAGGTGAAGACCGCCGGCACCGCCTTCTCCTTCACCAGCCACTCGGCCTGCTCGCGGGCCCGCGCGGGGTCCGAGCCGGTGTCGCAGATGTAGAGGACGAAGTGCCGGCCGTTGATGCCCTCGCGCTGGTTGACCTCCTGCATGGCCAGCTTGATGGAGTTGAGCGCCTGCTCCTCCGACTCGTCCTTGCCCTCGGACGTGGTCAGGGGCAGCGCCGCGCCCAGCGCGATGGCGTTGGGCTCGGAGGTGGGGCCGAACACGTCCCCGCAGCCCACGGGCTGGGGTAGGCAGAAGCCCTCGGTGCACACCTGCGCGGTGTCGCAGTCCGAGCTCGTCTCGCATTCGGTGAGGCCACCGGCGGTGGTGAAGCTGCAGCCCGACAGCAGCAGGGCGCCGCACGTCAAAAGTCCCAGCGCGCGCATCAGAAGCTGACCTCCATTCCGGCCCCGGCGCCACGCGGCGCCAGCGTCACCCGCACCTCGCCCTCCACGGGCGGACCTTCCTTCGGGTAGAGGATGATGGCGGTAATCGCCCCGGCCAGGCCCACGCCGAAGCCGATGTCCGCGAGCAGCGCCTTGCTCTTCGTGTTGTCCGAGTAGGTCTCCTTGTCCTTCACGTTGGTGGCCGCGTCGAACTTCTCGCGCGCGTCTCGCGCCTGCATGCCCATGAGGATGCCCGCGCCCACGCCGGCCACCGCCACGCCGCCCACCGTGAAGGCGATGATGCGGTCCCGCTTGTAGGCCTTCAGCGCGCGCTCGTACTCGGCCTGCTGGCGGCGCTGGTTCTCCTCCTCGGCGCGCCGGGCCACGAGCTGCTCTTCCTCCGCGCGCTTGCGCGCGGTCTCCGCTTCCGCCTGGAGCCGCTCACGCTCGGCGCTCGCGTTGGCCTGTGCGTCGTCCTCCTTCTTGATGAGGACCTGGAGCCGGTCGACGCCGCGCGCGCTGCGCTTGAGCAGCGTGGGGTCCGTGCCCTCCGAGTTGCTGACGTACTGCTGGTACCAGGAGAGCGCCTCGCGCAGCTCGCCCGCGTTCTCCAGGGCGACGGCGATGTTGTAGATGAGCTTCGGGTTGGGGGCGATTTCATGCGCCTTCTTCAGCGCCTCCGCCGCCTCCCGGTACTTCCGCTCTCCGTACAGCCGCTCACCTTCGCGGATGAGGACCGCCGGATTCTTCCCGCCGCCACGCTGGGCGAGCGCCCCCGGCGGCGCCAACGCGAGCGCCGCCGACAACACAAAGGCCAATCTCATGGTGCCCGGAAGCCTAGCCCGGAGCCGCCCGCACGGCGAGGAGGTGCCTTTACTTCCCGTGAAAAGACTCCGGGGCCGCCCCACGCCCGGCATGAGCAGGCGGGAGGCGGCCCCGGAAGGGCTTCAAAGCGCTACAGGGAGGCTCAGGTCTCCAGGCGCGAGATGAGCAGCTTGCGCTGGAGCATCAGGGCCTCGGGGGCCTTGGTGCCGAGCTGCTCGAAGAAGACCTCCTGGCTCTTCAGCTCGGCCTTCCACTCGTCCTCCTTGATGGAGGTGGCCTCGGCGACGGCCTCGGGGGAGATGTCCAGGCCCTTGAGGTTGAGGCCCTCGTCGGAGCGCGGCACCCAGCCCAGCAGCGTCTCCTTCGTGGGGACGCGGCCGTGGACGCGGTTCACGATCCACTCGAGGACGCGCATGTTGTCCCCGAAGCCCGGCCAGACGAACTTGCCGTTCTTGTCCTGCCGGAACCAGTTGACCTGGAAGATCTTCGGCAGCTGGGGGATGGCCTTCTGCATGTCCAGCCAGTGCTGGAGGTAGTCGCCCATGTGGTAGCCGCAGAAGGGCAGCATGGCCATGGGGTCGCGGCGCACGACGCCGACCTTGCCGGTGGCGGCGGCCGTCGTCTCGCTGCCCATGGTGGCGCCGAGGAACACGCCGTGGGTCCAGTTGAAGGCCTGGATGACCAGCGGGACGGTGTTGGAGCGGCGGCCGCCGAAGATGAGGGCGGAGATGGGAACGCCCATCGGGTCGTTGGCCTTGGAGCTCAGCGCCGGGTTGTTCGCCATGGGCGCGGTGAAGCGGCTGTTCGGGTGCGCCGCCTTCTCCGCGCTGCCCTTCTTCCAGGGGCGGCCCTGCCAGTCGGTGAGCTCGTCCGGCACCTCGCCGTCCTTGCCCTCCCACCACACGTCACCATCCGGCGTCATCGCCACGTTGGTGAAGAGGGTGTCCTTGGAGATGGTCTCCATGGCGTTGGGGTTGGTCTTGTAGTTGGTGCCGGGCACCACGCCGAAGTAGCCGGCCTCCGGGTTGATGGCGTACAGGCGGCCATCCGGACCGGGGCGCATCCAGGCGATGTCGTCGCCGACCGTCTCAATCTTCCAGCCCTTGTACTCGGCCGGAGGAATCATCATCGCGAAGTTCGTCTTGCCGCACGCGGACGGGAAGGCGGCGGCGACGTAGGTCGTCTCACCCTTGGGGCTGGTGACGCCGAGGATGAGCATGTGCTCGGCGAGCCAACCCTCCTCGCGGCCCAGGTAGCTGCCGATGCGCAGCGCGAGGCATTTCTTCCCGAGCAGCACGTTGCCGCCATATCCCGAGCCGAAGCTCCAGATGGTGTTGTCCTGGGGGAAGTGGCAGATGTAGCGGCGGTCCGGATTCACGTCGCCGGTGCTGTGCAGGCCGCGGTTGAAGTCGTCGCTGTCACCCAGCATGTCCAGCGCCTGCTTGCCCATGCGGGCCATGATCCGCATGTTCAGCACGACGTAGACGCTGTCGGTGAGCTCCACGCCAATCTTGGTGAAGGGGCTGCCGATGGGACCCATGGCATAGGGCACCACGTACATGGTGCGGCCCTTCATGGCGCCGTCGAAGTGCTGGCCCAGCTTGGTGTAGGCCTCGTCCGGGTCCATCCAGTTGTTGGTGGGGCCGGCGTCCGTCTTGTTGGGCGTACAGATGAACGTGAGGTGCTCGACGCGCGCCACGTCATTGGGGTTCGAACGATGCAGGTAGCAGCCCGGCCGCTTCTGCTGGTTGAGCGGGATGAGGATGCCCTCCTTCACCGCCTGGTCGGTCAGGCGCTTCTTCTCCTCCTCGGAGCCATCGCACCAGACGATGTTGTCCGGCTGGGTCATCTGGGCCATCTTGGCCACCCAGGCCAGAAGCGTGGGGTTCTTCGTGGGGGCCTTGTCACCCACAGCCGCCGCTTGCGTCGAAGCCATCGAAGTTTCCTCGTGTCGTCTCGAAATAGGGATTCCCGCGTACGTCCCAAGGGGGCCGGAACCTACCAACGGGAGAGACGACAAAGCTTCTGGATGGGCGCCGGGAATGCAACTGCCGTCCGGCAGTAAACCGGCCGGCCAGACAGCGTCTCCTAATTCCACTTATCAGCGCCCGGTCATCCAGTAGTTGACGACACGGTGCGCCAGGGGCACCGCGTATGACGTGAGAGCACGGATTGCGTGCGCTCGGGCAGGCGGTGACGTCTGGGGGACGTCATGCAGCGGTTACTGGGCGACGTCGTCGAGCACCGCGGAGAGGCTGGTGGCGTTCAGGGACCTGTCGAACCAGCGGTCCAGCGTGGCCATGTTCGTGCACGTGAGGATGCGCTGCCGGGCTGCTTCGTCCACCGGCACGCCCCGCGCGGCGAGGATGCGCAGGATGTCCTCGGCGCGTCCGCGGGTCAGTCCCTGTGCCAGGCCCTCCTCCCGGCCCTTGGCCAGCCCCTGCTGAAGTCCCCGCTCGAGCCCCTGCTGGAGTCCCCGCTCGATGAGTTCCTCGCCGTAGCCCCGCATCAGTTCCTCCGTTCGCTGCTCACCCAGCACCGAATTTAACACCCGCCCGGTTGCTTCGCGCGCGGCCTCGTTTCCCACCAACAGGAGGTAGCGGATGAGCACCACGAGTTCTTCGGTGCCTTCGGGACCTGCCTGCACCTGCGCGAAGAGCGCCACCCACTCCAGCAGTTTCCGCGCCAGTACCTTGCTGCGCCCATACCGCAATGCGAGCCACGCCAGCCGGACCAGGGGTGGACCGGGTCGCGACTTCAGCGCCTCCTCACGCTCCGCCGTGAGGTCATCGAGCAGGTACTCGAATCGCGGCACCAGCGCTCGCCACCGTGCCCGTCCCTGCTCGGGCAGCGCGAAGAGCTCCTCCACCCGGCGTGGCGCCGTCCAGGCTCCCTCGGGCCCGTGGTACATGACGAGCGGGAGGATGGGCGGGAGCACGGTGCTGTCAGGGTGTTCCTGGCGCCAGCGCTCCAGTTGGCGCACCACGTAGCGCAGCATGCGCAGCGCCATCCACCGGTCCACCGTGGACTGGTGCTCCAGCAGCACGTACAGCAGCAGCGGTTCCCCGGTGCGCAGGCGCGCCGTGAAGAGCAGATCGCTCTCGGTTTCTCGCAGTTCCGGGTCCACGACAGTGCCGGGCTCTCTGCGCAGAGACGTCCAGTCCACCGCCGAGACGACCTGCTCGGGCAGTACGGCGCGCAGCTCGGCCGCGGCCCGCTCGGGATGGCCGAAGGTGTAGCGGACGAAGAGGTCGTGCGGGCCAGGCATGGAGGCCCGGCCCAAAGCACGCGGCGGGCCAGACGGAGGCTTATCCTCGAGCGGCGCTGTTCGAGCGTGCCTCGCGGCGGACCATCACGGCGCACCGTGCCCGGGCGTCTGGCCGCCGCCTTGCCCTCCAAGCAGGGTGCTCCGGAGTAGCGGCCGGGCATCCAATAGTTGACGGCCCGGTGCTCCAAGGGGCTCACCCCGTGGGGATGCAGGGCACAGGTTGGTGGCGGGACCCATGACCATCGCCATCGTCCTCGGCATCGTCGTCGTCGCGCTGGTGCTGTTCTCCATCGACTCCATCCCCATCGAGGTCAGCTCGCTCGTGGTGGTGTGTCTGCTGGCGCTGACCCGTGTGCTCACTCCGACGCAGGCCTTCGAGGGATTCAGCAACGACACCGTCATCTTCATCTTCACCCTGCTCGCCATGACGCAGGGGCTTGCCTCCACGGGCGTGGTGCAGCTCATCGGCCAGCGACTGGCCTTCTTCGCCCGCTTCGGCCACCAGACCTTCGTCATGGCGATGATGGTCGCCGTCGCGGCCTTCTCGTCCATCATCTCCAACACCGTGACGACGGCGGCCTTCCTGCCCGTGGCCATCGGAGCCGCGCACCGTGCGAAGGTGCCCAAGAGCAAGGTGCTCCTTCCGCTGGCCTACGCGTCGATGCTGGGCGGCATGATTTTCCTCTACGGCACGTCCACCAACCTCGTGGTGTCCGCGGCGCTGCAGCGCATGGGGATGCCCGCCATCGGCGTGGCGGAGCTGGCGCCGGTGGGTTTCCCGCTCGCCGTCATCGGCATCCTCGTGGTGGTGCTGCTGGCGCCGCTGCTCCTGCCCGCGCGCGAGGGACAGGGCGGCATGGAGGACTGGACGCTGCGCGACTACCTCACCGAGGCCGTGCTGCCACCGGACTCGCGCTACATCGGCAAGGAGCTGGCGGACATCACGGAAGGGCTGGGCCTGCGCGTCATCGGCATCCTCCGCGACGGGCAGACGCTCCCGGCGGTGCCGACGCACCGGCTTCAAGGCGACGAGCGCCTCATCGTCGAGGGCAACCGTGAGGACATCCTCCGCGTGAAGGACCTGCGCGGCATCGAAATCCGCCCGGACGTGAAGCTCTCGGACTCCGAGCTGAGTGACAAGGACAGCATCCTCATCGAAGCCAGCGTGCCCCAGGGCAGTACGCTGGTGGGGCGCAGCCTGAAGGAGACGCTGTTCCTGGAGCGCTACGGCCTCGTCGCGCTGGCGCTACACCGTGCACCCGCGATTCAACGCGTCACCAAGTTGCAACTGCTGGGACGCATCTTCGGCGAGCGCTCGATGTCGACGCTGCCGCTGTCGGTGGGCGACGTGCTGCTCCTGCGCGGGCCGAAGGAGAAGGTGTCGGAGCTGGCGGGTAGTACCAACCTCGTGGTGCTGGGCGGGCACGAGTACCAACCCCCGCGTCACGGCAAGGCGCTGCTGGCGGTGGTGCTCTTCCTCGGCGCGCTGGCGGCGGGGACGCTGGAGGTGGTGCCGCTGGCGGTGGCCGGGCTCACTGGCATGCTGGCGATGATTGCCACCGGTTGCGTGGACGCGCGCATTGCCTTCCGCGTGGACTGGCGGGTGGTGCTGCTCATCGGCTCCATGATGGCGCTGGGCCTGGCCATGGAGGAGAGCGGCGCGGGGAAGTTCATCGGCGACGCGGTGGCGAAGCTGGGCGCGTATGGCGGCCCGCGCATGGTGATGGCGTTGCTGATGGTGCTGACCATCATCCTGTCCGCGCCCATGAGCAACCAGGCCGCGGCGCTGGTGGTGCTGCCGGTGGCCCTCAATGCGGCGCAGCAGCTCGGCGTGGACCCGCGGCCCTTCGCCATGGGCGTGACGCTGGCGGCGAGCTGCTCGTTCATCACCCCGCTGGAGCCGAGCTGCGTGCTCGTCTACGGCCCCGGGCACTATCGCTTCACGGACTTCTTCCGCCTGGGCACGCCGCTCACCGCGCTGCTCGTGGCCGCGCTCGTGGTGGCCGTGCCCTGGGTATGGCCCTTCCAGCAGGCCGCGCACGAGGCGCCCGCGGGCGGGACGCCGGTGAGTGTCGTGGCTCCCGTGAGTCCGGGGCCCTGACGCTTCAGTGGATGGCCGCGCGCAGGCCCACGTCCGCGATGACCTGCGCCTCGCGCTCCAGCATCCACTCCAGGCGCTCGCGCACGAGGGCCTCGTTGCCCTGGGCGGCGGTGACGGCGAGCCGGAAGAAGAGGGACTGGTGCCCGTCCTCGGACTGGGCCAGCTCTCCGTAGAAGCGCGCGAGCGCCGGGTCGGTGAGCCCTTCGGCGAGCAGGGACAGGCGCTCGCACGAGCGGGCCTCGATGACGGCGGCCACCAGCAGCCGGTCCACGCGGCGCTCGTTGAATGGCGTGCGCACCAGCTTCTGCAGGCCCTGCGCGTACGGGTCCCCGGAGTCCTTCGTCAGCGTGAGTCCACGCGCGTCCATCAACTCCAGCACCTTGGCCAGGTGCGCGCTCTCCTCGCGCGCCAGCCGCGCCATCTGCGCCGGCAGGCCCGGCAGGTCCGGGTACACCTGGAGCAGCGACAGCGCGTTGGCGGCGGCCTTCTTCTCGCAGTGGGCGTGGTCCACCAGCACCTCGTCGAAGCGCTCGAGCGCCAGCGGCAGCCAGCGCGAGTCCGTGGCGGCGTGGAGGATGACGGGACCCTCTCCGGAGAGGGGACGGCGGGAAGGCGTGGGACGGCTCATGGACGCGCCGGACTGTAGGGCACGCGGGCCTAGTCGACCAGGACGAGACGCTGGGTGCGGCCGGCCAGGTAGCCGACCTTCCGGGCAATGCGGGCGGTGCTCTCGTCGCGCTCGTCGATGCGCAGGGTCAGCCGGGGCAGCGAGGACAGCAGGTGCCGGGAAATCTGCCCCAGGCACAGCGTGGCGTGGCCCTTCTTCCGCTCGGACGGCAGCGTGTAGAGCCCCTCCAGCTCCGCGCCGTACTGGGAGCGGCTGCCGATGTCCACCTTGAACACCAGTCCGCCCGCCTCCTCCAACACGTACGTGCGGCGCTGGCGCACGCGCTGGATGACGCGGGCCTCGTAGCCGCGCGGGTCCTCCGCCAGCGGGTCCCGCTCCATCGCCTCGCGCACGTAGCCCTGGGCCAGGGGTATCAGCCGGGGCAGGTCCTCCTCGCGCGCCAGCCGCAGGAGCGGATTGGTGAAGGGGCCCAAATCATCCGCGGACACGCTGAACAGCCGCTGCGTGCGCGACAGGCGCGGCTTGCCCTGGCAGAGGCTGCGCACCAGCGCGTCCACCGCGGCCTTGTCCCCCACCGTGCCGCGCAGCTTCAGCGTCGAGGCCAGCGCGTCCGCGATGACGCTGGTGGCGGTGGCGTCACTCGCGCTGGGGACGACGAGCCCCCCATCACCGCCCACGAAGACGGCGGCGGTGAGCACCTGGTTGTCGAAGCGCCCGTAGAAGGCGAAGGGAACCCGCCCTCGCGGAGCGATGCCGAACTCCTCCAGCAACCCCAGCAGGTAGAGGTTGTGGACCGGGTCCTTCGACAGCAGCGCGCGCAGGGCTTCCGCGTCACGGGTACCAAGCTGTTCGACGGTGACGGGCATGTGGGGGCGGGGGAGTGTCACCTTACGCAAAACCCGCCCCTACCGGCCAGCCTCCCCCAGTACGCGGAACTCGAAGGGATAGACGACCGTCGCCTTCCCCCCACCCGGAGGGGCGGGGAACCGGGCGTCCAGGAGCGAGTCCAGCACACACGCCTGCACCATCGGGTCCGGAATGGTGCTCGCCAGCAATTCACCACCCGTCATCTGCCCCGCCTCGCCCTGGCCCTCCACCGTGAACCGCAGCCGCACCGTCTGCGGCCCCCGGTTTCGCTGTGCCGCGTCCTCGAAACATTCCTGGACGAGCGGAGTCACGGACCGGATGGCGACTCGGACGTCCTCGGGAGAGATGCGCCCGGTGGTGGACTCGATGACGGGCTCCACCTCCACCACGCGCCGCGTCCCGGGGGCCGTGGCCGTCTCGGTGGGCGTGGGCGTGGCCGGGAGCTGGCTCGGGTGGGAGGGGAAGGGCGGGGGCGGGACGACGGCGGGCCGTTCAATCGGAGGAATGGACGGGTCGGGCGGAGAGGCCACCTCGGGGCGGTGGGGTTCGGGTGGTGGGACTTCCGGCCGGGTGAGCCACCAGGACAGCGCTGCGGCGAGCACCAGGAAGCCCAGGCTCACCAGGGGGATGACGGCCCAGCGGATGACGGACGGGTTGGCCATGCACTCACTCGGGGCGCCGGGGAGGGCGCCCTGGAGGAAGGATAGGTCTCACTCCGGCGGCAGGGTGCACCCGACGCTGTCGAGCACGCGGCGGATGGGCGTGCACACGCTCAGGCCCTCGGCGCCTGCCTGGTGGAGGCCCACCGCCGCGCCTGCTTCGTCCACCACCAGCGCCCCCGAGTCCCCCGGATTCGTACAGGAGGTGAGGCCGAGCTGGTCCGTGAACCAGAGCAACTGCGTGCCGCCGTCCGCGGTGGGGTAGGGCAGGCCGATGGTGAGGTGCAGCGCCGCGACGGTGCCGGACACCTGCTCGCTGGTGGCGCCCACCATGCGCACCGGTAGGCCGATGGGAACGTCGTCCCGCTGCACGGTGGGCCGGAGGTTCAGCACCGCGATGGACGTGCCCAGCAGCTCGGGCGAGTCCGGGCGCACCGTGGCCGCGTCCACGTTGGTGGGGCCCTGCTCGCGGCCGGGGACGAGCGGCCCCATGCGCACGAGCGTGCCGAACCGCGCGGCCGCGAGGCCTCCATGGTCCCTCGCCTCCTCCTGCGATGGGGCGAGCACCCTGTCCCCGGGGGCGCCCAGGCCGAAGTTGCCGAGGACGTGCGCGCAGGACAGACCGAGCAGCTCGCCCGTGTCGACAGCGCGCACCGCGCACCCCAGCGTGCCGGAGCCGCCGCGCCGGTGGCTGATGTTGAAGCCCGGCAGCACCGGCCTGTCGTCGCTGATGAAGGACTCCAGCCATGGCTCGCCCACCTCGCGCACGTCGGTGGGCACGCGGCCGCGCAGCCCCAGGCCGTCCACGCGCACCGTCTCGGGGATGCGGCGCTTCTCCGGTACTCGGTGCTTGGGGCGCTTGAGGCGCACCAGCACCTGGAGCGCTAAATCATCCACGCGCCCGCGGCTCACCTTGGGCGCGAAGCACAGGCCCACCACGTTGGGCGCGGTCCACCAGGGCGCGTGCTCCTTCGCGAGGAGGGGCGCCCTGTCCAGCTTCTGCGCGGAGCGGGCCGCCAGCCGCGCCACGGGCGGCGGGGCCGGGTCCTTGCCGACGGAGATGGCGTGGACCACGCGCCGCATCTGCTCGGTCGTCAGTCGCACTTGCGCTGCTCCGGCTTCTTCTCCGTGCACATCCCCACGGGGTGGAACTGCTTCTCGGCCTCCGCCACCGCCTCCTCCGCGGACTTGTCGCACTCGCGCTTCGCGATGTCGCCGCGGATGTCGAAGAGGCGCAGCACCTCCGTGCACCGCTGCTGGAAGGTCTTCACGCCGTCTTGGAAGAGGGGCCGCATGACGGCGGGCGAGAAGGAATAGCCACTGGCCGTCTGCAGCGCGGACTCCGGGCGGAACATCCACGCGGAGCGCCAGCTGGACGCCACCTGCTCGAAGCGCGCGGCGCCCAGCCACATGCTGGTGGCCGCCTGGAGCGCCACGGGCTCCTTGGGGACGAAGCCCGGACCGGTGCGGCGGCAGAACGGTCCCACGTTGCCCGAGTTCTGCACGTCCGCCAGCCGCTCCTCGCAGACGTTGTACTCGGCGAAGCGGCGGCTGACGGCGGCCAATTCGCCCTGCTGCACCTCGCCCACGCGCGGCTGCGCGACGAAGAGGTCGATGGTGCGCATCAGCGTGTTGACGGCGTTGGACGGCGGGTTGGAGGTCTCCGCCTGGAGGCCGCCGGTGGAAATCACCAGCACGCGCTCGGCGCCGCGCTGCACGGCCTGGAGCAGCGGCAGGCCGGAGCGCACGCCGCCGTCGAGGAACGTCCCCTGGAAGCGGCCCGCCTTCGAGGGCACCCACGGCACCGGCTCGGCGAGGACGGGCTCGACGATGGAGGCCACCGCCGCGTTGACGAAGCCCTCCACGCGCTGCTGCTCGGACGCGTTCGGGTCGATGTCCTGCGGGTCCTGGTCGCTGATGCCGTAGACGTCGCCGGTGTTGAAGTCCACCGAGACGGCTACGAGCTCCGTGTCATTCGTGAGCTGCGCGGGGACGACGGCGCTGCGCAGCTTGTCCTGCACGCCGTCGAAGCGGACGAGCCCGCGCAGGTCCGAGGCAATCTTCCAAATCCAGGTGGAGTTGACGCAGTACAGGTCCGACTCCACCGAGCACGTGTAGTTGTCGAGCAGCAGCCGGCGGGCCCGCACCTCCTGGCCGGGCGTGTGGAAGAGGTCCACGAGGGTGCTGATGAGCGCCCCGGTGCTGGTGCCGGCGGCGAGGTCGATGCGCGCATCCCCACACCCTTCCGGCGCGGGCTTGCCGCGGCACTCCTGGAGGATGCCGAGCAGCCGCCACATGATGCCGGCGCTGAAGGCCCCGTTGGCGCCGCCGCCGCTGAGCACGACGGCGTTGGACGGACGCCCCAGCTTGCGGCTCCAGCGGCGGGCGTTGACGTACTGCGCGGCGGACTCGGCGCCCTCCTGGATGCCGGGGCCGAGCACGTCCGGGCCCACCGGCTCCTGCAGCGAGTCCTGCAGGGCCACCAGCGACTGGGCGATGCCCATGGCGTTGGCGAGGAAGCGCGCCGCGTCCACCTCGGCGGGGTTGGGGTTGATGGGGTCCACGTCCTTGGGCGGCGGCGGCAGGCCCCAGAGCGAGTCCGTCACCGCCTTGTCCATGAACTTCTCGAAGCAGACCTTGTTGGTGCCGCCGGACGACTTCCGCAGGCACTCCAACTGGTCGAGGATGACCTGGGGCGAGCTGCCCATGTTGGACATCCAGCGGGCCACCTCGCGCGGGTCCACGTACGCGTCCACGAGGTGGGAGCGCGTCATCCTCGCCACGCGCTCGCGGGCGGGAATGGGCGGAGGCGCGGCCTTGGGTTCCGAGGGCTTGTTCAGCTCGCCCAGGAGGTAGTCCGTCCGCAGGAAGCAGCCGCTCGCGAGCGTGGCGAGCGCGGCCAGGAACAGCAGGCAGGTGGTGCTCCGGGTCATCGAGTCGGTCCCCCGTCAGGAGTCTTTCGCCGCGTCAGCTTCGCGCGGACGTTAGCGCATCGCTCCAACGAGGGCGGCGCTCCGTGACGCGAAAAAGCGACGCTTTGTCGCGAAGACGGACCTCGGGAGCGGGGCGCCTGGAAGGACCTGTGCTCAGGCAGTCGGTGGCCTCCTCTCCCGATGCTTCTGAAGACGCTCCATCACCTCCATGGTGAGGCTGGGGTGCGTCTCATTCCGCCTCGCCCGGGGAGGTCGTTTGCTCCAGTTGCCTGGCCATCACGACTTTCGCCCCATCCATCAGGGGCGCCAGTACGTCGTATTCCGCGTCCGGGAGGAGCGCACGGGCGGGAGCCGGGTCATCAAGGAGGTCCAGCCGGGGCCGAACGCCGAGCATGCCAGCGCCGCGCTCCGCCATGAGCACGAGATGCTCCGCGGGCTGGACATTCCCGGCGTGGTGAAGCCTCTCGCGCTGGAGGAGGTGGCGGGAGCCCTGGCGCTCGTCCTGGAGGACGCCGGCCCGCTGGACCTCGAGCAGCGCCTGGGACAGGAACCGCTGGGGACGGGGCCCTTCCTGGAACTGGCCATCCAGATAGCGGACATCGTGCTGGCGCTCCACCGGCACCACGTCATCCACCGGGACCTCAACCCCTCCAACATCGTCGTCCGGCCCGACAGCCAGCGGCTGACACTGGTCGACTTCGGCACCGCGACGAAGGCCAGGGGGCTCGTTGGCGCGTCCGAGGGAACCCTCTCGTACATCGCGCCCGAGCAGACGGGACGGATGAACCGGCTCGTCGACCACCGCGCCGACCTCTATGCCCTCGGCGCCACGTTCTACGAGATGCTCACCGGCGTCCCCCCGTTCGTCTCGGCGGACCCTGTCGAGCTCGTGCATGCCCACCTGGCCCGGCCCCCCGTCCCGCCGGAGCAGCTCAACCCCTCCGTTCCCCGGCTCCTCTCCGACCTCGTCCTCAAGCTGCTCTCGAAGATGCCCGAGGAGCGCTACCAGAGCGCGGAGGCGCTCAGCCGAGACCTCCGCGAGGCCCTGCGCCGGTGGAGGGACTCCGGCGCCATTCCTCCCTTCGCGCTCGCCTGTCATGACCTGGCGCGCGAGCTCGTCATCCCCGACACGCTCTACGGACGCGAGCACGAGCTGGCCGAGCTGCGCGGCGCCCTGGAGCGCGTCCGCGCCGGCCCCACCGAGGTCGTCCTCGTCACGGGCGAGGCCGGCTCCGGCAAGTCCTCGCTCGTTCACGAGCTGCACCGGCGGCCCGAGCAGGACGCCCGGTTCCTCTTCGGCAAGTTCGACCGGCTCCACGGCAACGTGCCCCATGTCTCCCTGGCGAAGGCGCTGGGAGGGCTCGTCCAGGGCCTGCTCCAGGAACCGCCCGACGGCGTCGACGCGTGGCGCCAGCGCCTGCGGAGCGTGCCAGGTGTCAGCGGCGGCGTGATGACCCGCTTCATTCCCGGACTGGCGCGCCTCCTCGGAGAGCCGCCGCCTCCCACCCACCTGGACGCCGCCAGCATGGAGGGCCGCTTCCGGCTCGTGTTCCAGGCCTTCATCCAGGTCTTCGCCACCCGCGAATCGCCGCTCGTCCTCTTCATGGACGACATGCAGTGGGCGGACGCGGGCTCGCTCCTGCTCCTCCGGGACCTGGCCACGGCACCGGACCTCCACCACGTGCTGCTCGTCGGCGCCTATCGCTCCCGCGAGGTGGGCCCGGACCACCGCCTCGTCCGGACACTCGCGGAGATGCGCGCCCGGGGCGCGACGCTCCGCACCATCGAGCTGCCCCCGCTGGACCTGGCCGCGCTCACCCGGCTCTGCGGAGACGCCCTCCACGCCGGGCCCGAGCGCGTCGCGCCGCTCGCGGGGCTGCTGTCGCGCAAGACGGCGGGCAACCCCTTCTTCGTCAAGCGGCTCTTGCGCCATCTCCAGCACTCCGGGCTCCTGGCCTTCGACACCGAGCGGGGCGAGTGGACCTGGGACCTGGCGCGCATCCAGCAGGTGGAAGTCACGGAGAACGTCATCGAGTTGATGCTGCTCGCCATCCGTCAGCTCCCCGCGCTCACCCAGCAGCTCCTCGGGGTGGCGGCATGTTTCCGGGACAGGGTGGACCTCTGGCTGCTGTCCGCGGTGGTGGGGCGGTCCGCCGAGGACACGGCCGGCGCGCTGTGGAGCGCCATCCAGGAAGGGCTCTTCGTCCCCGCGAGCCAGGGCCCACGCTTCGCGCGCGCGGCGGGCCCGGTCCATGAGAGCCCCGCGGTGCGCGGCGCCACCTATCGCTTCGTGCATGACCGCATCCAGCAGGCCGCGGACTCGCTCGTCTCCGAGGAGGAGCGGCGCCGCATCCACCGCGAGCTGGGGCGCCGGCTCCAGGAAGGCGTCTCCGAGGACGAGCTCGACGAGCGCATCTTCGAGGTGGTCGACCACTTCGACATGGGCCTGGAGTCGAGCCAGCCCCTGACACCATCGGAGCGCATCCGGCTCGCGGAGCTGTACTGCAGGGCCGGCGCCAGGGCCGAGGCCATGTCGGCCTTCGGCTCCGCGCTCGTCTACCTGCGGCAGGGCGTGGAGCTGCTCCCGCCCGACGCGTGGGAGTCATGCCCCGAGCTGTCCCTCCGGCTCCACCGGCTCGCGGCGGAGTGCGCGCACCTCACCGGTGACCATTCCCTCGCCGAGGCGCTCATCCAGGCCGCGCTGCCTCACGTCACCTTGGACCTGGAGCGCGTGGGCCTCTACGAAATCCACGTCATCGCCTACACCATCGAGCAGGAATACCCCGAGGCGCTCCGATGGGGCAGGGAAGGGCTGCGGCTGTTGGGAGAGGCGCCACCGGAGCGCGAGCTCGAGCGGGCCATCGCCGAGGAGTCCGCCGAGGTGGGCAGGCTGATGCGGGGGCGGACTCGCGAAGCGCTCCTGGCCGCTCCGTCCACGAGCGACGCGCGGCTGCTCACCCTCATGCGCTTCACGTCGAGCGTCGTCATGGCCGCGTACTTCGCGGACCAGCACACGCTCTTCGCCTGGTTCCAGGCGCGGATGCTCCACCTCTGCCTGGAGCACGGCCACGGTCCCCACTCCTCGCATTTCTACGTCGCCCATGCCCTGACGCTCGAGGCGGCCACGGGTGACTACGACACCGCCATGAAGCTCGGCGAGGTGGCGGTGGCGCTGAGTCGGCGTTACGGCGACCCGAAACAGGAGTCGCGGACCCTGACCACGTTCGCCGGAGCGGTGAGTCACTGGCGGGCGCCATACCGCGCCAACGTTCCGTTGCTGCGGCGGGCCTTCTCCGCCGGCCTGGAGGGCAATGAGTTCCTCTTCGCCAGCTATGCCGCCACGCAGTTGGTGGAGGTCCTCTACGCCATGGGCGCCGAGCTCTCCTCCGTGCATGCCGAAATCGAGGCCAGCCGGGTGTTCATCCAGAAGGTCGGCCATCGGGACATGGAGGCCCTCCTCGTCGCCTACCGTCAGGCCATCCGGTGCCTCCAGGAGCGGACCTGGCAGCGGGCGCGCTACGAGGACGACACGTTCTCCGAGGCGGAGTACCTCGACTCCATCCGCGACAGTCCGCTGGTCCTCTGCGAGTACCAGATACTGCGCGTCCAGACGTCCTTCCTGCTGGGAGACGTCGCCGATGCACTGGAGATGTCTCGCGCCGTGCGGACGAACCACCACCTCGTCCGGCCCCTGCTCCCCTCGGTCGAGTACGCCTTCTACACGGCGCTGACGCTCGCGGCCTCCCTGCCCGCGGCCCCCGAATCCGACCGGGACTCCCTCCGGAGCGAGCTCGGGGCGCACCTGCATCAGCTCGAGGTCTGGGCGCTGGGATGTCCCGAGAACTTCCGCCAGAAGCACCTGCTCGTCGCCGCCGAGCTTGCCCGCCTCGACGGCCGTCAGCGCGAGGCGATGCGCCTGTACGACGCGGCCATCGACGCTGCTCAGCGGAACGGGTTTCCACAGGACGAGGCGCTCGCGCAGGACCTGGCTGGCCGCTACTACCGCACGCTGGGCCACCGCCGCATCGCCACGCCCTATCTCGTCTCCGCGGTGAAGGGGTTCGCGCGCTGGGGCGCCAGGGCCAAGGCCGCGGCGCTCACGGAGGAGTTCCCGGACCTCACGCTCGGCACGGCCCTTCCCTGGAAGACGCCCACCACGCGCGACGGAGAGGAGGCGCGAGGGGCCCGGCTGGACCTGCTCAGCATCCTCAAGGCCGCGGGGACCCTCTCAGGCGAGGTGGTCCTCGACCGGCTCCTCGAGAAGCTCATGACGGTCTGCCTGGAGGTCGGCGGCGCCCAGTGTGGCGCCCTCGTCCTCCACGAAGAGGGCGCCCACTTCGTGCGCGCCCACGGCTCCATCTCAGAGCCCGTCTCGCTCGAGCGCACGCCCCTCCACGCGTCCCAGCACGTCCCCCCTTCGCTGGTGGAGCAGGCGCATGCGTCCGGAGACGCCATCGTCCTCGCCGATGCCCGGCAGAGCCCCTTCTCCGCGGACCCCTACGTCGCCTCCCACGCGCTCAAGTCCGCCCTCGCCGTCCCCATCCGCCGTCAGGCCTCGTCCGTCGGCGTGCTCTACCTGGAGAACAACCTCGTCACCCGTGCCTTCGCGCCCGACCGCGTCCGGGTGCTCCAGCTCCTCTCCAGCCAGATGGCCATCTCCCTGGAGAACAGCCTCCTGTTCGAGAAGCTCCACGTGGAAGTCGAGGAGCGCCGCCGGGCCGAGCGCGCCGTCCGCTTCCTCGCCGAGTCCTCTGCGGTCCTCGCCGAGACTCTCGACTACGAGACCACGCTGAGCCGCGTCGCGCGCCTCGCGGTGCCCTTCCTCGCCGACTGCTGCCTGGTCTACGTGCTGGAGAAGCCCGAGACGCTCCACTGCGTCGCCGTGGCCTGCGCCGCGCCCGCGAAGGAGGCCGTCCTCCGCGAGCTCCAGCGCAGCCACCCTCCCCGGTGGGACGCACGGTTGCCGGGAGTGGTGGCCGCGCGCACCGGGGAGCCGCAGCTCATGCCCGAGGTGGACGATGCGCAGCTCGCGGCCGTCAGTGAGGATGCCGCGCACCTGGAGCTGCTGCGGACCTTCGACCTCCGCTCCCTCCTGGCGGTGCCGCTCATCGCCCAGGGCAAGAGCCTCGGCTCCGTCATCCTCGTCCGGGTGACGCCGGCGCACCGCTATGGGCCCGCCGACCTCGGGCTCGCACAGGAGCTGGCGCGCCGCGCGGCCACGTCCATCGACAATGCCCGGCTGTACCACGAGGCCCGCGAGGCCATCCGCCTGCGCGACGAGTTCCTCTCCATCGCCGCCCACGAGCTGTACACGCCGCTCACCTCGCTCAAGCTCTCCATCCAGGGGCTCGAGCGCGGCGAGGGGCCCGTTCCCTCCGAGGTCGTCTCCCGCGTCTCCCGGAACGCCCCCAGGCAGATTCGCCGGCTCACCCGCCTCATCGACGAGCTGCTCTCCGTCTCCCGCCTCCGGGAGGGCCGGGTCCACTTCCAGCTCGAGGAGGTGGACCTCGCCAGCGTCTCCCGCGACGTCGCCGAGTCCTTCAGCGAGGAGTCCGTCCGCTCCCGCACGCCGCTCGTCGTCCACGCGGAGACTCCCGTTCCGGGCCGCTGGGACAGGACCCGCCTCGAGCAGGTCGTCACCAACCTCGTCGCCAATGCCCTCAAGTTCGGCGACCGCAAGCCCGTCGAGCTCTCCGTCACGTCCGAGGACGGCATCGCGCAACTGACGGTGACGGACCACGGCATCGGAATCTCTCCGGACCGGCTGCCCCACATCTTCGAGCGCTTCGAGCGCGCCGTCTCCTCGCGCGAGTACGGCGGGCTCGGGCTCGGCCTCTACATCGCGCACGAAATCGTCTCGGCGCTCGGAGGCCACATCCTCGTCGAGAGCACGCAGGGCGTCGGCACCCGCTTCACCGTCCTGCTCCCGCGCTCGGGGCCTCCCACCACCGGAGTCGGGACGTGGCAGGAGGCCGGGTATGCGTGAGGCCGGGACCCAGGCCCTGAGTCGCATGGAGGCGCGGCGCGAGGCCCCTGCGCGCGCACAGGCGGGAGACGTCCACACGTTCCGATGGTGGTGGCGGCACCGGCTGTGGCTGCTGCCCGCGCTGGGGGCGCTCGCGGGTGCCTGCCTGGGAGTCCTGCTGGTGAACCCGCCCGCCCCTCTCGCCGGGGTGCTGCGCGGGGTGGCCTGGCGGGCCACGGTGGGCGAGGCGCGAAACATGCTCGCCACCGCGCTGGGCGTCGCGCTGTCCTCGCTGAGCATCATCCTGTCCCTGTCGATGCTCGTGGTGCAGAACGCCGCCGGGCAGTACTCGCCACGCCTGCTGCGCCTGTACCTGCACAGCGCCGGTATCCGCGTCATCATCCCGGTGTTCGTCGCCACCAGCACCTACTGCCTCGTGGCCGCGCAGGCCTTCGGGTACGTGGCCGAAGCCGAGCGCGCTCCGCGCCCGGCGCTCAGCCTGGTGCTGCTGCTGCTCGTCTTCTGCGAGGGGGCGCTCGTCTTCCAGGTCTTCGACACCCTCCAGTTCATGCGCGTGGAGAACCTGGTCCGGAAGGTCGGCGAGGACACGCTGCGCGTCGCTCGGACGCTGCAGCAGCTCCGCCGGGGAGACCTGGTGGCGCCGGACTCGCTCCCGGCGCGCACGGCCGAAGCCTGGCCGCTCCAGGTCCGGCGCAATGGGTTCCTCGTCGCGGTGGATGTGCGGGAGTTGCTGGCGGTGGCCACGTCGCATGGGCTCGTCGTCCACGTGGAGCGCGCCATTGGCGAGCCGGTGATACGGGGCGGGGAGGTGGGCTGGGTCGAGCTCACGGGCCGCGGGCCGGCACCGCCACGCGAGGCCACCGAGGCGCTGCTGCTCCACGCCATCGTCCTGGACCGCTGGCGGGACGCGGACGCCGACGTGGCCCTGGGCATGCGGCAGCTCGTGGACGTGGCCATCAAGGCGCTGTCGCCCGGCATCAACGACCCGTACACGGCCGTGGAGTCCGTGGACCAGCTCACCTTCCTCTTGTGCGAGCTGGCCTCGATGCACCTGGGGCCCCGGGTGCTGGCAGATGACGCGGGACGCGCGCGCGTCTTCCTGCGCGCGTCCACGCTGCGCGACTGCCTGGTGCTCGCCACGGACCAGATTCTCCGCTACGGCGCCGCCGAGCCCGCCGTGGTGCTCCGGCTGTTGCGACTGGCCGCGGCCGTGGGACAGCACGCGCGCGGCACCGAGGACCGACAGGCGGCTCGCGAGACGTTGCGGCACATCCTCGCGGCAGCGGAGCAGGCCCAGGCAGGCTCGACGTGGCTGGAGCCGCTTCGCCGGCATGCCGAGGCCCTGGAGCAATCCCTGGAGGGAGGGCCACTTCCGCCAATGCCATCCATTGGATTCTGAAGGGCCAGCCCTCCGGTACGGGTCTCTCCTCCAGTGAGCACCGGGCGCTCGTCGTGGCCCGGTGTATGTCTGGCCTACGGATAGACTTCGCGGCGCGGCGCGATGGCCCCTTCCGCGTAGACGCGCTGGCGCCGGCTCACGCCCACCGTGGCGCCCAGCACCGCGGAGACGAGGCCCAGCAGCAGCGCGCCGAAGATGCCCCAGAAGACGCGGCCCGTGGTGTCCGCGGCCTGGAGCGCGCCCTGCTGCACCTGCTGGCCAATCTCTCCCGCCTTCTGCTTCACCTGTCCCATCGTCTGGTTGAACTGCTGCTCGACGCGGTTGGCGACGTCCTCCGCGTCCTGGCGGGACAGCTTCGTGTTGTCCGCGATGGCGGTGACGAGCGTCTCCCGGTCCAGCCGGCCCGTGCGCACGGCGGTGTTGAGGACGTCGCTGGTGGCCGCCTTGAGCTGGTCGGCGGTGACGGTCGGCTTGCCCTCCTGGGCCAGCCGCTGGTTGACGGGGCCGAGCGCGTCGTTGGCATCCAGGCCGAACGTCTTCGCGGCCTCACCGCCCTGGGACACGGCGCCCACCACGGCCGTGCCCGCCGCGCCCACGGCCGTCTTGCCCACGTTGAACACCGCGCCCATCAGCGACGAGAGGACCATGCCCATCAAGACGACGCCGGCCAGTGTCGTCAGGCCCCACAGCACCGCGCCGTGCAGCGCGCCGCCGCCCTTGTCCAGCACTCCCGCGGTACGCGCGGCCACGACACCGCCGATGAAGAGGGCGATGAGGGGCGCGATGAGGCTCCAGATGCCGGTGCCGATGCCCGCCGACTTCGCGCTGGCCGGGTCATTGGGGTTCACCGACGAGAGCCCGAGCGCGAGGCCGAGGCAGTACAGGAGAATCCAGATGCCGAGCGCGACGAAGGCGCCGCCGAAGATGGCGCTCCAGCTCAGCTTGAAGGGGACTCCCGCGACGGCGGGGACGACGGTGGGTCTTTCGCTTTCGTCGATGGCTGCCATGGCTGCCTCTCCTGCTGCACGGAGCACCCCGGTGCGGGGGATGGGCGCTCGGGTCCGAGGCAAAGATGCGCATGTGGCAAGTGGCGGACGAATCCTCCGTCCCCAGGATGTCCTGTGGGGAGGGTGGGGAGGAGGCTCAGCGCAGGCCGAGTGCTTCGACGAGCACCGCCTCGCGAGCCACCACGGGCGTTCGAGGCAGCGCGTCGAGGTGGAACCTGCTCACCAGTTCCTGGAGTGTCACGGGGCCGCCGTCTCCCAGGCCGCTCCATGCGGCGAGCAGGCCCAGGACGCGCTCGGGAGGAAGGCCCCGCTCGCGCAGCTCCGCGAGGGCGAAGGCACCCTCGCGCTTGGCGAGCCGCTTGCCGTCTTCACCGAGGACCAGCGGCACGTGGAGGAAGGCCGGCGCGGTGAGGCCGAGCGCCGCGTAGAGCTGGAGCTGGCGCGGCGTGGAGGAGAGCAGGTCGTCACCGCGCAGCACGTGGGTGATGTCGCTCGCCGCGTCGTCCACCACCACCGCGAGCTGGTAGCTGGCCACGCCGTCGTTGCGACGCACCACGAAGTCTCCCACCACGGCGTCGACGTCCTGGGCATACGGGCCGAGGAGCTGGTCCTCGAAGCGGACCTCGCCGGGGCGGGCGCGGAAGCGGTACGCGGGGGCGCGGGTGCGGGCGCGCTCGACGATTTGCGCGGCGGTGAGGTGCGCGCAGGTGCCGGGGTAGCGGGGGCCTTCCTCGGAGAGGCCGTGCGGAGCGCTGGCGGCGCGGGCGATCTCCCCGCGCGTGCAGAAGCACGGGTAGACGAGGCCTTCTCGCTCCAGCTTCGCGAGGGCGTCGCGGTAGAGGTCGTCGCGCTGACTCTGGAAGAGGGGCGTCTCGTCCCAGGTGAGGCCGAGCCACTCCAGGTCACGCATCAGGTCGTCCACGTGCTGGGGCTTGCAGCGGGCGCGGTCCAGGTCTTCGATGCGAAGGAGGAAGCGGCCTCCGGCCGCGTGAGCCTGGAGCCATCCGAGCAACGCGCTACGGATGTTGCCCAGGTGCATGCGCCCCGTGGGACTCGGCGCGAAGCGGCCACGGAAGGGGCCCGCGGGTGGAGTCGAGGTTTGCGGTGCGTGGGACGCGCTCACGGACGGACCAGAGGCTTGCGGATGGGTTCGACGGGCTTGCGGTCCGGCACCAGGGCGGCGGGCTTCGGCCCATCGAGGACACGCTCCGCGCTCGCGGGGTACGGAGCCTGCGATGCCTGGGACGTGGAGACCACGCCGGGGGAGGGCACCACGGGCAGGGCTTCCATCACGCCCGCTTCCACACCGCGAGCGGCCACGGCGGCGATGCCCTCGCGCAGCGGCTCACTGGCTTCCAGCAACTCCGTGTCGACCGAGATACGGGACAGGCGGCGCGGAGCCGTGTCTCCCGGAGCGAGGACGAACGCGTCCACCGCGAGCCCCGTGGTCACTCTCGCCACCGTGCCGAGCACCACGAGGTCCGCGCCCGCCGCGCGGCCCATCGCCGAGGCGGCTTCGAGCGCGGCGGCGTCCAGTCGATTGCTCGCCAGGGCCAGCGCGAGCGCCGCATCGGGGCCGGTGCCAGCGGGGCGCACCTGCACGACGGCCTGACGGTCCGGAGTCACATCCACGATGCCGCCCACCGAATCGCCCGAGGGCAGCACCGCGCGCCACAAGTGCGCGCCGGGCGGCACGTCGGTGACACGCAGGGGCGCGTTGCCCACGGGCTTTCCATCGAGTGTCACCGCGAGGCCCGACGGCACGGATTCGAAGCGCACGCCGCCGCGAGGCCCGGACTCCTGTGCGGCACGCACGCGTTCCACCATCTTCGCGAAGAGGCGAGAAGTGGAGGCGAGCGGAAGAGGCCGATTGGGCGCGAGGGCAAGCGCCTGCGTGAGACTCGCGGCGGCCTCTTCGTCACGGCCGGTGGCATAGCGGACGGCCGCGCGAAGGGCATACGCATCCGCCAGCTCGGAGGCGTCCGTGAGCTGCGCGGCCCCGGCGGCAAAGGCTTCCAGCGCGCGGCCCAGTGCCGCATCCGCGCGCTTGAAGTCGCGGACGTCGCGCGCGGCGGTGGCTTCCTTCACGGCCTCACGCGCCACGGTCAGGGGCTCTTCAGGAAGAGCCTTCGCGGCGTCACGAGCGACCGCGGGCGTCACAGAATCCTTCTTCGTATCCCCGCGCGCCACCGCGAGCGTGGCGGTGGAACCCGTTCCAGCTTCTCGAGCAACGGCGGGCGCAACCGCCGCCCCTCCCTCCGTGCGCGCCACCGCCATGGCGGCATCCAGCTCCACGAGCTTGAGCCCCTCCGCCGCATGCACCTCCGCGGCGATTCGCGCGGTGACTCGGGGGCCGCTCCGCGCGGGCACATCGGCGGTGACGGCCTGGAACGGAAGCACCACCACCTTCACCGCCCGGGCGCGGGCCTTCCGTGGCTCGGCGGACCGCGCGGGGGCGGGGAGGGCACCGAGGAACAGGGCAAGCAGGAGCGCAATCCGCGTCATGATGTCCGCAGAGTAACGTGTCGGGCTTGCGCCGTGAGCACCTTACGAATCGCTTCCCCTCGTGCGGCATCCATGAGAATGCCGCCCTCCGGTCGGCCGTTCCCCAGGCGGGATACCCTCAATGCGCTTCGTTCACTGCTCCGACGTCCACATCACCGAGGACTACACGAAGTACTCCCTGCTCCGGCTCGGCTGGCGGCGCTGGTTCGCCCTCGTCGAGCTCACCCTGGGCGGCCGCGCGAAGCGCTACACCCGTGCCCCCGAGGTCCTCTCCGCCATCGTCCGTGACGCCGAGTCGCACGGCGTGGACCACTTCATCCTCTCCGGAGACCTCACCGCCTACTCCCTCGACGGCGAGTTCGCCGGAGCCCGCAAGGCCCTGGGCCCCCTCGCCGAGGACCCGCGCCGCTGCAGCATCGTCCCCGGCAACCACGACGTCTTCACCCCGGGCAGCATCCGCGCCGACCGCTTCGCCCGCCACTTCGGCCAGCTCCTGAAGAGCGACCTCCCCGAGTACCAGCGCGAGGGTCCATACCCCTTCGTCCGGCTCGTCGGAAACGAGGCCGCCGTGGTCGGCCTGCTCTCCACCCGCCGCGCCCCCCTGCCTGCCTTCCCCTACGGCCACATCGGCGAGGCCCAGCTCGAGGGGCTGGCGGCCCTGCTGAAGGACCCTCGCCTGGACGGTCGGGCGGTGCTCGTCACCATCCACCACGCGCCGCGCAACCGGAAGGGCCGGCCGGACCGATGGAACCACGGCCTGCGTGACGCGGATGCCCTGCTGCGCCTGTTGCCCGGTCCGCGCTTCGCCGTCCTCCACGGCCACATCCACGAGCGCTACTACCACCCGGCCACCGCGGACCGGCCCCACCTCTTCGGCGCCGGCTCCTCTACCGAGGCCGGCCACGAGGGCTACTGGGTCATCGAAGTGGCGAACGGGAAGGTGGTGGGCGGAAAGCCGCACACGCCTGCCCTGTGACAGCGCGGGCCCGCAGGGGTAGAAACCCACCCCATGTCGAACGCGCCGCACCCGCAGCCGCCGCCCCACGATTTCTCCCTCGAAGAGTACAAGGCCCTGCGCACCCTCCAGCGCGCCGTGGATGACCTCCTCGAGGAGAGCCTCCGCGAGCGGGAGACGCTCACCCAGTCCTTCCGCCGCTGCTTCCCGCCCGTCCTCAAGCTCACCGGCGCCCGCGCCATCGCCATCACCACCCGCGACGAGGAGCTCGTCGAGCAGACCTGGAGCGAGGGTGACTGGGGAGACCGCTACCCCGGCTCGCTCCTGGAGGGCCCGTCCGGCGCGAGGCGCCTCGATGGCGACACGCTGGTGACGCAGGCCCTGGACGTGGCCGGCACGCGCGTGGGCACCTTCGGCATGCTCTTCCCGGGCACGCACGCCACGCCGGAGGCCGAAGCGCGCCTGCTGCGCATGCTGGACACCGTGGCCGAGCAGCTCGACACCGTGCTGTGCCTCGTGCACACCGCGTCGGAGAAGCACCAGCTCATCATTCAGTGCAACACGCACCTGGCCAACCCCGTCTTCGAGGCGGGCATGGACCAGGCGGTGCTGACGCTGGCGCAGCGCGTGCGGCTGCCGGGCTTCCTCCTGCTCTACAAGGACGCCGTGCGGCCCCACGTGCTGCACTACCGCACCTACCGCAACGGCTACCTCGAGTTCGAGAGCGGTGAGCAGCCCAGCCCGGTGCTGGAGAAGGCCATCCGCCAGTACGGCCCGCGCCTGCTCGCGACGGAGGAGTCCGCGCTGCGCCAGCTCTTCGGCGGCCGCACCACCGAGGCGGTGCTCATCTCCGGCGCCAACACCAGCGAGCCCCTGGGCAAAATCGTCATCTGGAGCGACGCGGGCTTCTCCGCGTACTCCATGGACCTCATCCGCGTGCTGGCCTCCACGCTGAGCCAGCGCCTGCTGGACTACAACCGCGAGCGCATCCACCTGTCGCAGTTCTTCCCCACCGCTGTCATCGACGCGCTCCTGCAGGACCCGAACTACGCGCAGCACCTGCGCGCGCAGGACCAGGAAGTCGGCATCCTCTTCGCGGACATCAACGGCTTCACCCGCATCTGCGAGCAGGGCTTCGACAGCCCGCGCAACATCGGCCGCTTCGTGGACGAGTGGAGCGAGCGCGCCGTGGGCTGCATCTGGGAGCACGGCGGCGTCTTCGACAAGATGGTGGGCGACTGCGTCATCGGCCTCTTCGGCCCGCCCTTCTTCAAGTCCTCACGCCTGGAGCGCGCGCAGGCCGCGGTGAAGGCGGCGTGCGACATCCAGGCCTTCACCGCGTCGCTCGGCGCGCGCGAGGAAGTGGCCGCGCTGTGCGAGCGCGTGAAGCTGCCCGGGCTCGGCGTGGCGGTGGGCGTCAACCTGGCCAACGCCAACTGCGGCCTCTTCGGCCCCAACCGGCAGTACACCGCCTTCTCCAGCGGGATGAACCAGACGGCGCGCCTGCAATCCCTGGCGGGCTTCCGCGAGACGCTGGTGATGGAGAGCGTGCGCGAGGTGCTCGCCACGTCGCGCGAGCCCTTCTTCCAGTCCCTGCGCTTCGGACCGCTGACGGAGACGCCGGTGAAGAACGTGGCGCAGCCCCTGCGCCACTACCAGCTCATGCCGCTCAAGCCGTGAGATGACGGCCCGAGCGCTGGCGCGGCTCAGGCCTTGAGGTGCGGGGCCGCGTAGCGCCGCGAGAAGTGAATCCAGCGGCGCTCGTCCACCTCGACCTGCCACTCGGAGTTGGGCGTCAGCGGCATGCGGCGCTTGAGGAAGCCCTCCAGATGGTCCGCGGCCTTCACGGGTGTGAGGCCCGGCGCGCGGAAGGCGACGTGCAGGTAGACGTCCAGCGTGGCACCCACGTCCACCGAGGCGCTGACGCGCAGCGAGCCCACGCGACGTTGGTAGATGGGGTTCTGCCCCGGCCACGTCGCCGGGTCCATCTGTGCCACCGAGAGCCAGTTGAACGGCTCGAGGATGAAGTCGAGCAAGTCGTCGCTCGCCTCGTCCAGCGTTGCGTGCTCCTGGATGGAAAGCATCGCCCACCTCCTCGGGGAACCGATGGAAAGAATGTGCCCACGTCCATGTCGCGTGCAAGGGGCCCCCATTCCTTTCACCCACGCTGTCCGTCACCGACACGACGCACACACGCAGGTGTGGGGCGGGGCCCGCACTCACGCGTGAGTCAGCCGCGCTCCAGTGCGCGCACTTCGTCCGCGTTGAGCTTCACCGACGCGGCCGCGACGTTCTCCTCCAGGTGCTTGACGGAGGAGGTACCGGGAATCGGCAGCATGACGGGCGAGCGGTGCAGCAGCCATGCGAGCGCGAGCTGCCCCGGCGTCACGCCATGATGCTTCGCGGCCCGCTCGCGCAGGCGTGCGAGGGCGGCGTTGGGTGTCGAGACCATGCGCAATCCTCCGGGTGGGGGGCGCACGTTAACGGACGCGGGTGACACCCGCCCGCCGTTCCAACCCTGTCCTCAAGGGCTGGTGGGAAGTGAACGGCGCGAGCGCCGCTCCACGGTGGACTTGAGCTGCCCACAGCCCGCGTCGATGTCGATGCCCCGGCGCTGACGCACCGTGCTGGGAACGGCATAGGTCGTCAGCACGTCCTGGAAGGCGCGCACGGACTCGGGACGGCTGGGGCCTCCGTCGTAGCCCACGGTGGGATTGAGGGGGATGACGTTGACGTGCGCATCCATGCCGTGCAGCAATTTCCCCAACGTGTGCGCGTGCTCGGGCGTGTCGTTGCGGCCGGAGATGAGCGTCCACTCGAAGAAAATGCGGCGTCCGCGTTTCTCACTGTAGTAGCGGCACGCGTCCATCAATTCATTCAAGGGCCAGCGGCGGCCGGCGGGCACGAGCGCCGCGCGCTCTTCGTCCGTGGCGCCGTGGAGGCTGACGGCGAGGTGCACCGGGCGCTCCTCGTCCGCGAGCCGGCGGATGCCGGGCACCACGCCCACGGTGCTCAGGGTGATGAAGCGCGGCCCGATGGCGAGGCCGAGCGCATCCACCAGTATGTCCACCGCGGACATGGTGTGCTCGTAGTTGTGGAGCGGCTCGCCCATGCCCATGAGGACGATGTTGCGCAGCGTCTCGTTGGACTCGCGGAGGATGCGGGTGACGTGCAGCACCTGACCCACGATTTCGCCGGGCGTCAGGTGGCGCGACAGCCCCATCTGCCCGGTGGCGCAGAAGACGCACCCCATGGCGCAGCCCGCCTGCGTGCTGATGCACACGGTGGCGCGGCCCTTGAAGCGCATGAGGACGGTCTCAATCGTCTGTCCGTCCTCCAGCTTGAGCAGCAGCTTGTGCGTATGGCCGTCGCTGCTGAACGTCTCGGTGTGCGTGGCGAGGTGGCCCAGGCGGGCGCGCTCGCGCAGGGTGCTCTGGAGGTCCGGGCGCAGCCCGTCCACCTCGTCCAGCGAGCGCACGCCCTTGCGGTACAGCGCGGTCCACAAAAGGTCGCGGTAGTAGGGGCCACATCCCCAGCCGGAGAGCAGCTCCCCCAGCGCGGGGCGCGTCAAGTCGTACAGGTTGATGGGCGTGTCGGACGGCATGGCCATGGACGGAGATAACACACCGGCCGGGCGTGCAGCTTCTGACGGGAGGGCGGAAGGTGTGGGGCAGGCGGGCCGGCGAGCCCTGCGTCCTCCTGCCGGGGCGGAAGGGCGTGGATACCCTGGACCCATATGGGTCTGGCCATCCAACAGGAGGAGTTCCGCCCGGAGGACTACGAGCGCTTCTCGCGGCGGCTGACGGAGAACCTGGAGGCGCTGCGCGCGCTGCTGGCGCGCCCGGGCTTCGGGGGTGGGCCTAGCACCATCGGCGCGGAGCTGGAGCTGTTCCTCGTGGACGGAGCGGGCTTCCCGCTGCCCATCAACCGGCAGGTGCTGGCGCAGACGATGGACCCGCGGGTGACGCTGGAGCTGGACCGCTTCAACCTGGAGGTCAACCTGCGCCCGGGGCCGCTGGCCGGCCGTCCCTTCACCGCGCTCAAGGCGGAGTTCGAGGACACGCTGGGCGAGGTGCGGCGCGCGGCGGCCACGCAGGGCGCGCGGGTGGCCGTCATCGGCATCCTCCCCACGCTGCGCGAGGCGGACCTGGGGCGTGGCGCCATGACGGGGCAGGCCCGCTACCGCGCGCTGTCCGCGGCCATCCGTCACCGTCGCGCCGCGCCCTTCCATGTGTCCATCCACGGCGAGGACGCGCTGACGCTCACCTGGGACGACGTGACGCTGGAGGGCGCCAACACGTCGCTCCAGTACCACCTGCGGGTGGCGCCCGCGGACTTCGCGCGCATGTACAACGCTGCGCAGCTGGCGACGGCGCCGGTGCTGGCGGTGTCCGGCAACTCGCCGCTGTTCCTCGGGCGCAGGCTGTGGGACGAGACGCGCGTGGCGCTGTTCCGCCAGGCGGTGGATGACCGGGGCGAGCCGGGCGAAGGTGGCTTCCACCCGCACGCGCGCGTGTCCTTCGGGCACGGCTGGGCCCGCGAGGGCGCGCACGAGCTCTTCGCGGAAGCCATCGCGCTGCATCCGCCGCTGCTGCCCGTGTGCGGGCGCGAGTCGCCTCTGGAGCGCGTGAAGGCCGGCGGGCTGCCGGGGCTGGACGAGCTGCGGTTGCACCAGAGCACGGTGTGGACGTGGAACCGTGCCATCTATGACCCCAAGTGCGACGGCCACCTGCGCATCGAGCTGCGCGCCCTGCCCGCGGGCCCCACCGTGGTGGACATGGTGGCCAACGGTGCCTTCCTGTACGGCCTGACGCTGGCGCTGGCGGAGCGGGTGGATGCGCTCCTGCCCGCGATGCCCTTCATCCACGCGTGTGGCAACTTCATCCGCGCGGCACGACAGGGGCTGGACGCGGACCTGCTCTGGCCCTCGGACGCGGCGCCCAGCCCGAGGCCGGTGCCGGCCCTGGAGCTGCTGCCCCGGCTGCTGCCGCTGGCCCGGCAGGGACTGGTGGGGGCCGGGGTGGACGCGGCCGATGCGGACGCCATGCTGGGCGTCATCGAGCGGCGCGTGGCGCTGCGGCGCACGGGCGCGCGCTGGCAACGGCAGGTGCTGGCCCGGCTGGAGGAGCGGATGCCCCGCGCGGACGCGCTGGCGGCCATGCTGGAGCGCTACCTGCTCCATGCCGACGCGGGCGAGCCCCTGCATACCTGGCCGGTGGAGTAGGCGGCGCCCGCCCTTCTGGGGAGGATTGCGGCGAGGCACGCGGGCCGGTGAATATCCGGCCGCCTGCTACGTCAGCGTGCTGGCGGTACCCCGCGCAGACCCCGCTCCATGGTCCGACTCTTCCTCCTGCTGCCCGTCCTGTTGCTGTGCGCCTGCACCACCATGCGCGGCCGCGCCGATGACCTCGCCCGCAAGGGCCAGTTCGTCGAGGCCGCCGCCATCTACGACGACCTCATCTTCCAGCGCCCCTGGGAGAAGGAGCTGGTCCCCATCCGCGATGATTTGCGCTGGAAGGCGCTGGAGCAGCTTCTGGGCAATGCCCGCCGCTACCGCATCGAGGGGCGCGACGAGGACGCGGAAGTGAGCCTGCTCGGCTTCCTCGAGAAGCGCAAGGAGTGGAACTCGCAACTGAATGGCGCGCTGGAGAGCTCGCTGCTGGAGGAGATGGGCGGGACGCACCAGCACCTGCGCTTGCTCATCGGCGACCCGGCCCGGAAGGGGCTGGCGCTCACCGCCGAGCAGTCGCTGATTCGCAAGCGGCCGCTGCTGGCCCACAAGGAGATGGTCGTCATCCAGCGGGAGATGGAGAACGCGGTGCTCCAGAGCGGCAAGGACGCCTGCCAGCGGCTGCGCGGCGTCAGCACGGACGACACCCCGCACTGGAAGGAGTTGGTGTTCCGCTACTGCGCCCACTGGCGCGAGTACGCGCCCCAGCCGCCCGCCGCGCCGGAGCTCTTCGGTCCCGCCTCGTTCGACGGCGACATCTCCGGCCTGAACGAGGCCCAGGTGAACCTGCTGCGCGAGCACCTCACGCGCGCCTTCGAGTCCTCACCCTGGTTCTCTCCCGGCGCGACGCCGCGGCCGGCCTTCTCGCTTGCGGGGCGCTTCTCCACCGAGCACGACAGCCAGTCCGTGGAATTGACCGCGCCGTACACGGAGAAGGTGCCCTACACGGACCACGAGGACCGCACGGAGACGATTGAGGAGCCCTACACCGAGGTGGAGGAGTACACGGACGACAAGGGCGAGAAGAAGAAGCGCACCGTGACGAAGTACCGCAAGTACACGCGCACCTTCACCGTGCCCGTGACGAAGTACCGCGACGTGGCGAGGACCTTCGAGTACCACGCGCTCCGCCTGTCCGTGGCGCACCGGGTGTCGCTGTCCTCCTCCGGCGTGCTGGACGCGCGGCGTGGGCCCTTCACCGCCGCGCTCCAGGACGCGTTCTCCGAGTCCGGCTACGAGCACGACGTCTCCTTCTCCGACGCCAACGTCTCGCCCCAGCACGTTTCCTTCACGTCCCCGGACGCCTGGCTCGCGCAGCGCCTGGCCGGCATGGGCAACGTCTTCGCGAAGCGGCTGGTGGAGCAGTGGCGCGAATCCTACTGCTCCACGCCCACGCTCACATTGGACGATGCCGCCCGCTGTGCACGTGCTGGCGCCGAACTCCCCACTCCTGCTTACCGTGTTCTCTCTGAAGTCCTCGGGGATGACGCGGCGCGAGTGCCTCAACTCTTCGCGTCACAGTGAGGAGTCAATGAGGAGTGAACACCTCGGCGGACGGGGCGCGGTGTCATCAAAGACCGTATGGATTGTTCCGGAATTCTGACGTGAAATACCTCTGGGTACGGGACTTGATTGTGTGTCAACCCCGTCTCGAAGGGCATTTCGACCCAGAGGACCGTATGCATCCAACCGAAGTCCGAAGTCGTTTTTCTCGAGGGGCTGTCGCGCTGTGGATGGCTTCTTCTCTGGCGCTCGCCGGTTGCGGCGGGGCGGAGGCTTCCGAGAGCGCGGAGCCGTACGCGACGGAGTCACAGGGACTGGACACGAGTGGTGACGAGGGCCTCGACGCCGACCGTCGCATCATCGTGTACCAGACGCAGTCGCTGCAGTTGTACTGGGTGGACAGCCGGGGGAGCTCGCGGCTGGTGGCGCAGCGCACCGGCAAGCCGGTGATTTCGCCGGACGGCCGGCAGGTGGCGTACGCGAAGCTGCCGGACAACTACAGGGCGGGGGACCCGGTGACGAGCGCCGACCTCTACGTGCTGGACGGTACCTCCGGCCGCTCCTCGCAGCTCACTCGCGGCCATGACGACACCGAGCCGGTATGGACGAAGGACAGCCGCAGCCTGCTGTTCCAGTCCACGGAGCGCTCGGGAGTGCCGTCGCTGTGGAAGGTCCGCGACAACGGCTACGGCGTGGAGCAGGTGACGAACGTGGGCCTGGGCCGGACCAGCACCACCGTCGTCCCCAACCCGCTCTCCAGCGACGATGTGGAGTGGGACTTCGACCGCCGCATCATCGTCTACAGCACCACCAGCCTGACCAACGGCGACGTGCGCGTCATCAGCTTCGACCGCTCGCTCAACGCGGTGGCCGCGTTCAGCCTGGGCTCGGGCTACGGGGCGAAGTGGACCAACCCCGGCACCGTCAGGTTCACGCGCGACGTGGAGGGGCAGACCCTCACCATGGAAGTGCATGTGTACTGAGGGGACGTGACGCGGGGCCGGAAGGCGGCGCCGTGTGCAGGGCAGTGAAGCAGGGCAGTACCGCAGCAGGATGAAGTGCAGTGGCCGCAGGCGGGCCGGCGCGGAAGCAGCGGAGCGCAGGCGCCCGTGGGGAGGGGCAACGGAGGCCCTCCCTCGCCGCGGCTCGGCTTCATCCGTCGTCGTGAGGCACGGGCGACGTCGAGGCGCCTGGGCGGCCGGGCCCGGCCCCGATGCCCGGCGAAGCCCGAGCCTGCATCGCGCGCACGTGGGACGACGGAGCTGCTGCGCTCAGCCTGTGTCCTCGGTGCCCGGCGAAGGCCGAGCGTACGTCGTGCGTACGCGAGGTGAGCTGCGCGCTCAGCCCTCGTCCTCGGCGCCCCGGCGGAGGCCGAGCATGCGCCGCAGCTCGCGCGCGGATTGGCGGCTCACCTCCACCGCGTGGCCCCGGACGGTGCGCGCCAGGTAGCCGCCCGTCTCCAGCGGCTCCAGCCGCGTGACGTGCGACAGGTTCAACAGCGCGCGCCGGTGCACGCGGTGGAAGCGCTCCGTGGGCAGCTTCTCCGCCAGCTCATTGAGCGTGAAGTCGGTGAGGAAGTCGCCCTGGCCGGTGAACACCGTCACCAGCTCGTCCTCCAGCGCCGCATGCGAAATCGTGTCCGGGTCCACCAGGACGATGCCCTGCCGTGTGGGAATGGGCAGCCGCCCCAGTCCACGCGCCGGAGTGGACGCAGGCGGCTTCTCGGCGCTGGCGGCCGGAGCCTCGCGGGCGGACTCCTCCAGCCGGGCCCGCGCGCGCTCCAGTGCCTTCTGCAGGCGCGCGGGCTCCACGGGCTTGAGCACGTAGTCCACGGCGCCGTGGTTGAACGCATCCACCGCGTGCTCCGCGTGGGCGGTGCAGAGGATGACGCGCGGGCGCCCCTCCGGCATCAGCGCGAGCGCATCCAGACCGCTCAAGCCCGGCATGTGGATGTCCAGCAGCACCACGTCCACGCCCCCGGCGCGCACGGCTGCGAGCACGGCCTCGCCGTCCGCGGCCTCGCCGCAGACCTCCCAGTCGGGGAAGGCGGCCAGCAGGCGGGACAGGCGCTTGCGGGCGAGCAGTTCATCATCGGCGACGAGGACGCGCAGGGGCGGGCTCACGTGAGGACTCCAGGCAGGGGGCCCGCGCGGGGCAGGGTGACGGTGACACGGGTGCGCTCGTTGGCGCTCGTGAGGGCGAGGCGGGCCTGGCCGCCATAGGCCAGGGCGAGGCGGCGCTCCACGGTGGGCAGGCCGGCGCTGCCCTCGCGGGGGCCCTTGGAGGCGCCGGGGTTCTCAATCGCCACCTCCACCTCGTCGCCGCGCACGGCGATGTCCAGCGACAGGCGGCCGCGGTGGCCGGCGGCGGGGCCGTGCTTCACCGCGTTCTCCGCGAGCGGCAGCAACACCAGCGGCGGCACCGGCACGTCGCCCACGCCGGAAGGAACGTTCATTCCGAGCTGGAAGAGGTCCGGGTCCCTGAGGAGGTGCAAATCGAAGAGGGTGCGGATGAGCTCCAACTCCTGCGCCAGCGGCCACGTGGCGCTGCGCACGCCGGCGAGCACGGAGCGGAGCATGGTGGACAGCCGCAGCACGGCGGCCTCGGCGACGGCGCCGTCCTCGCGGCACCACTCGGCGATGGCGTTGAGGGTGTTGAAGAGGAAGTGCGGGTCCAGGTGGCTGCGCAGCGCGAGCAACTGCGCCTGCTCCGCCTCCAGCGCGAAGCGCGCGGCGCGGGCCCGCTCACGCACCAGGCTCTCCTCGAAGCCGATGTCCCGGCCCAGGCCCCAGCCGCCCACGAGGAAGAGCGCGCCGCAGATGGCGAGGTTGATGCGCTGGGTGAGGAACGTGGGCCCCATGCCGAGCAGCTTCGGCAGCACGAAGCCCAAGGTGAGCACCACGCCGCTGCCCACGGTGCAGTACAAGAGCAGGCGGATGCCGCCGTGGCTCAGGTCCAACCCTTCCGGGAAGAGGAAGCGGTAGGTGACCGGCGCCACCGCCACGAAGAGCAGGCACATCAGCATGCCCAGGTAGATGGCCAGCGGCTCGCGGCTGAAGCGCGCCTGCGCGGCCACGAGCGGCGCGGCCACCAGGAGGATGGGCAACAACCTCCGGGGCTCCACGAGGGCTCGCCACGTGGCTCGGACGATGGAGGCTTCCTTCGACTTCTCCGGCATGCGCCAGCGGGAGCCTACCCCGCCGGGCGGCTCAGTGCGCGGGGCCCTCTTCCAGCTCGGTCTCCAGGACGTCCAGCAACATGCTGCCGGCGAGGACGATGGGGAAGAGGAGGATGGCGGCGAGGACGAGGACGGGGGAGGGGAGGGTAAGCATTGGGGGCTCCTGACTCCGGGAAGCATGCCTTCACAGTCTGACGTGTCTTCCTGGTCTACGCTGACGCCCCCGGCCCGAGCGGTCGCTACCTGACAACGAGCGGTCGCCCGAGCCATCTCCACGACGCCTACACGGCCTCGGCCGCCAGGGTTTCCGCGAGCTGCCCTCCGTTGCGGATGCAGTCGTTGATGCCCACGCCCTTGTAGGCATTGCCCGTCAGGTGGAGGCCCGGCCAGCGCTGGAGCGCCGCGTCGATGGACGACACGCGCTCCATGTGTCCCACGTTGTACTGGGGGATGCCGCGCGGCCAGCGGAACACCTGACTGAAGGACGGGGTCGCCGTCACCCCGGCGAGCGCCTTCAATTCCTCGCGGGCCAGCGCCACCAGGGCCTCCTCGTCCAGCTTCACCAACTCAGGCTGACGCGCCCCGCCCACCATGCACGTGTAGAGCACCCGGCCTCCCTCCACGCGGAAGGGGAACGTGGTGGACGCGTGGATGGTGCCCAACAGCCGCCGCCCTTCCACCCGGGGCACGAGGAAGCCGAAGCCGTCCGGCACCGGCGTCGTCCCCGCGTCGAAGCCCAGGTGCACCACGGCAATGGGCGCGTACTCGATTTCCGCCACCGCCGAGGCGAGCGTGGCATCCAGCGGCTGGAGCAGCCCCGTGGCCACGTGCGCGGGCACCGCCAGCACCACGTGCTTCGCGTGGAGCTCCGCACCGCGCCCGTGCTCGTTCACCTTGAGGCGCCAGCCGTCACCCGCGCGCTCCAGCCCCTCCACCGTGGCGCCCACGTGCGCCGCGTCGCCCACCGCCGCCGCCAGCGCGTTGATGAGCGTCTGCAGGCCGCCCTCGAACGAGCTCAGCGCGCCGCTCATCTTCGGCGGGGCCGCCGCGCCGCCCGTGGCTCCGGTGCCAGCGGGCAGGGCCTTGCGCGCGGCCTTCTGCGTGCGGATGGCGCCGAGGATGAGGCTGCGGTGCTCGCGCTCCAGCTTCACCAGGGGCGGGAAGGTGGCGGCCACGCTGAGCCGCTCCACGTCGCCTGCGTAGATGCCCGTCTGCACCGCGTCCAGCAGCACCTGTGTCGCGGTGCGTCCCAGGTGCCGGCGGCCGAAGTCCGCGAGCGACTCGTCGACGCCCTGCGGCGGGCGGCCGGTGAAGAGCTCGCCCATGACGCGCAGCTTCGCGCCGAAGGGGAGGATGTCCGAGCCGAGGAAGGCGGGCGGCGACGCGGGTACGGACCTGAGTCGACCCCGCGTGTACACATAGCGACGCTTCGCCGCCGCGTCGGCCGCGCGGATGCGACCTTCGAGGCCGAGCACCGTCGCGAGCTCGCGCGTGGCCGGCTCGCGGTCCAGGAAGCTGTTCGGCCCCTGCTCCACGAGGTACCCGCCTCGCGCATGCGTCCCCACCGCGCCGCCCAGCCGTGCCGAGGACTCCAGGAGCACGCAATCCCTACCGCGCGAGCGCAATCCGTGCGCCACGACCAATCCTGAAATCCCGCCACCCACGACAACGACAGTCATTGTGTTGTCCTTCCATGCTCAGTGCATTGAAACACCATCACGCAACCCCCACCCGGGAGGAGGGCCATCCGCCGACCACCGTGCACTCCGTATTCACACTCATCACTGCTCAACAGGCGCGTTTTGCCTGCACAGGGCATTCGGCGCGTTAATGCCTTTCATGCGCTACGTCATCACCGGGGCAAGTCGGGGAATCGGGCTCGAGTTCGTCCACCAGCTCCTGCGACGCGGGGACACCGTCGACGCGGGAGTTCGCTCTCCCGAGGGCGCGAGGCGGCTGGAGCCGCTGGCGCGCGAGGCGGGAAACCGCCTGCGCATCCACGCGCTCGACGTGGAGGACGACGCCAGCATCCGCTCCTTCGCCGCGGACGTCTGCGCCTCGCCGGTGGACGTGCTCATCAACAACGCGGGCGTGCCCGGCCTGTGGTGTGGCCTGACGGACGTGGACTACGTGGACATGGCGCGCACCTTCGCCGTCAACGCGCTGGGCCCGCTGCGCGTCACCACCGCGCTCCTGCCCGCGCTGCGCCGGGGCCGCGCGCGCAAGGTGGCGCATGTCAGCTCGCGCATGGGCTCCGTGGCGGAGAACACCGAGGGTGGAGCGTACGCGTACCGGATGTCCAAGGCGGCGCTGAACATGGGCGTGCGCACCCTGGCCAATGACTTGCGCCAGGAGGGCTTCACCACCGTGGTGCTCCACCCCGGCTGGGTGCGGACGGACATGGGCGGACCGCAGGCGCCGCTGCCGGCGCCGGACTCGGTGCACGGCATGCTGCGCATCATCGACGGCATGGGGCCGGAGCACACCGGCCACTTCTTCGACTACCAGGGCTCGGAAGTGCCCTGGTAGGGCGTGGGGCCCGCGCCGTTCCGCCGGAACCATGGCTGGAGCCATGGCGGGGCCTACGGGTACAGCATCTCCGTGCGCCATCCGTCCCCCTCGCGCAGGTAGACGTGCCTGTCGTGCAGGCGGCTGGGGCGCGCATGCCAGAACTCGATGCGGTCTGGCACCACGCGGAAGCCGGACCAGTGCGGCGGGCGGGGCACCTCACCTCCGGCATGGCGGGCCTCCACCTCCGCCACGCGCGCGTCCAGCACATCTCTCGAGGGTAGCGGCTGGCTCTGGAGGCTGGCCCAGGCGCCCACCTGGCTGCCGTGCGGCCGGCTGTGGAAGTACGCGTCCGCCTCCGCGTCGGACACGCGCTCCACCCGGCCCTCGATTCGCACCTGCTCTTCCAGTGGCGCCCAGTGGAAGCACAGCGCGGCGAAGGGGTGCGTGAGCAGGTCGTGTCCCTTGCGGCTGTCGAAGTTCGTGAAGAAGACGAAGCCGCGCGAGTCGAAGTCCTTCAGCAGCACCACGCGCGCGCTGGGGCGTCCGTCCTCGCCCACGGTGGCGACCACCATGGCATTGGGGTCCACGGGAACGGCCTTCTTCGCCCGCTCGAAGATGGCCGCGAAACGCTGGATGGGGTCTGATGGAATCTGCACGTTTGAAACATAGGGGACGAAACGCCCAGGTGCACGTTCGCGGTTGACTCATGCCTGCCACTCGTCAATGTGGGCCCATGAAGATTCTCTTCATCTCCTCGGAGGTGGCGCCCTTCTCCAAGACGGGAGGCCTGGGGGACGTGGCCGGGGCCCTGCCCGCCGCGCTCGCCGCGCTGGGCCATGACGTCAAGGTCGTCACCCCGCGCTACCGGGAGCTGCGAGACGCTTCCCGCCTCACTCCCACCGGCCAGTCCCTGATGGTGCGGCTCCCCATCGGTCAGGCGTCCGGCCCCATCCTCTCCGCGCGCCTCTCGGAGAACCTGGAGGTCCTCTTCCTGGAGAACGAGCACCTCTACGGCAACCGCGACGGCCTCTACGGCGACGCGTGGGGCGAGTTCGGCGACAACGCGTGGCGCTTCGCCTACCTCTCCGTGGGCGCGCTCCAGGCGGCGCAGCGGCTGCGCTTCGTGCCGGACATCGTCCACGCCAACGACTGGCAGACGGGGCTCGTCCCGGTGTCGCTGCAGCGCGGCTACCGCAACACGTCGCTCTCCCGCGCGAAGAGCGTCTTCACCATCCACAACCTGGCCTACCAGGGGCACTTCCCCAAGCGCGTCATGGACGAGCTGGGCCTGCCCTGGGATTTGTTCACCGCCGAGGACGGCCTCGAGTTCTACGACACGGTCAACCTCCTCAAGGGTGGGCTCGTCTTCTCCGACGCGCTCACCACCGTGTCCCCCACGTACGCGCGCGAAATCCAGGCGCCGGAGCAGGGCTACGGGCTGGACGGCCTGCTGCGCCGCCGCTCGCACCGGCTGCACGGCATCCTCAACGGCATCGACGCGCACGAGTGGGACCCGCGGACGGACCCCGTGCTGCCGGCCCGCTTCGGCCCGCGCGAGCTGGAGGGCAAGGCCGAGTGCAAGCGCGAGTTGCTGAAGCGCTTCGGGCTGCCGGACGGGGACGCGCCGGTGTTCGCCATCGTCAGCCGGCTGGCGTGGCAGAAGGGCATGGACCTGCTGCTCGACGTGCTGCCCACCGCGCTCCAGGCGGACATCCGCTTCGTGGGCATTGGCAGCGGGGAGGGGCCGCTGGAGGACGGGCTGCGCGCGTTGCAGGCCCGTTACCCCAAGCAGGTGGCCGTGCACCTCGGCTTCGATTCGGCGCTGTCCCACCTGGTGGAGGCCGGGGCGGACTTCTTCCTCATGCCCAGCCGGTACGAGCCGTGCGGGCTGAACCAGATGTACTCGCTCCGCTACGGCACGGTGCCCATCGTCCGGGCCACCGGGGGGCTGGTGGACACCGTGGAGGGGGGGCTGGAGGGGACCGGCGTCCTCTTCGAGGCCTTCCATCCGGCCGCCCTCCTGGCGGCCATCCGCCGGGCCCTGGCCCTCTACGCGGACCCTCCCCGGCTGACGGAGTTCCGGCGCCGGGGCATGGAGAAGGACTTCTCCTGGAGTGCTTCCGCCCGGAAATACGAGTCCGTCTACGCCGGCCTCATGGCGGAATAATGGGTGCGGACGGAAATTCGCAGTAGGATTGAGACGTGGCGGAAGCTCCGGACCTGGGCGGTTACGAGGTGGTCGGCCGGTTGGCTGTCGGCGGCATGGCGGAGGTGTACCAGGCGCGTGCCCGGGCCACCACGCAACGCTCGCCGGGCGAGCCGGAAGAAGTCGTCATCAAGCGGCTGCACCCCTCGTTCCGCAGCGACACTGCGTACGTGAAGGCCTTCGTCGACGAGGCGAAGCTGACGGTACGGCTGCGCCATCCGCACATCGTCCGGACGTACCGGCTCTTCAAGGCGGGGCCGGACTACCTCATGGTGCAGGAGCTCGTCAGTGGCCGGACGCTCGGCTACATGCAGGAGCTGCTCATCAAGGCCGGCGCGGCCATGCCGCCCGAGTCCGCCTGCTACATCGCCTGGTGCCTGCTCAAGGCGCTCGACTACATCCACCGGGCGAAGGTGGGGGAGAACGGCGCCACCATCGTCCACCGCGACCTGAATCCGGCCAACGTGCTGCTGGGCATCAACGGCGACGTGAAGCTGACGGACTTCGGCGTGGCGGAGGTGGAGGGGATGATGCGCGGGGACGCGGGCGCGCTGCGCGGCACGCTGCCGTACATGAGCCCGGAGCAGGTGCTGGGCCAGCCGGTGGACGCGCGCACGGACTTGTTCGCGCTGGGCGTCATCCTCTGGGAGCTCTGGGCGAACCGCCGGCTGCACTCCGGGGAAAACGAGGCGGAGCTGATGCACAAGGTGCGTGACGCGCGGGTGCCGCTCCTGTCGTCGCTGGCGCCGGACCTGCCGGACTACGCGGTGCAGGTGACGCGCAAGGCGCTCTTCGCGGACCGGGCGCGGCGCTTCCAGACGGCGGCGGAGTTCATCAAGGCGCTCGAGGCACTGTCGAAGCGCGCGGGCTGGCCGCTGACGGTGGAGGCGCTCCAGCCTCTGCTGGGTGGGTGAGGCCTGTGCGCAGGACCGCGCTGGCGCTGCTGTGCGGTGGCGTCCTCTCCGGATGCCTGGGCTCGGTGCCCTTCCGGCCGCGCGCGTACGACGAGGCCGTGCGCGTGGAGGCCGTCGCGGTGGACTTCCGGCCGGACGGCTCGGGCGTGTTGGATTTGGCGCTCCAGGTGACGAACCCGTCCTCGGACGCGGCCAGCGTGTCCTCGGTGGACTTCGAGCTGCGGGTGGACGGGCGGCGGGTGGCGTCGGGCGCGCAGCAGGTGGCGGTGGCGCTGACGTCGGAGGAGGGGGCCATGCCCCTGCGCGTCCTCTTCCCGCTCGCCAGCGAGCCCACCACCGGAGCCTCCACCAGCGGCGCGGACCCGGAGACCCGCGAGGTGCGCGTCACGGGCGGCGTGGTGCTGCGCTTCGGCGGCACGGAGCGGCGCGCGCCCTTCGACGACACGCGCACGCTGCCCCTGTCCCACGTGCCCCCGCTGAATGGCCCCGAGGGGGACTGACACCTCAGGGCTTCGCCGTCACCGCCGGCTCCACGCGCGGCTCTCGGGGGCCGGGCTCCTTGCCGTCGCGCGGCTCGCGGCCGTCCTTGCCGTCGCGGCCGTCCTTGCCCGCGGAGGACTTCAGGCGGGACATGCGCACGCGGTCGATGCGCGGCCCCTCCTTGGAGGCCACCACGAACTGCCAGCCGCTGTACGTGAAGCGCTCGCCCACGTCCGGCAGGTGGCCGGCCAGCGACGACAGGAAGCCGCCGAGCGTGTCGAAGTCGCCCTCGGGGAGCGGGAAGCCGAAGGCCTGGGTGAAGGCATCCACCTCCAGCGCGGCGTCCACGAGGAAGCTGCCGTCGGCCATCTTCTCGACCTGCTTCTCCTCCACCTCGAACTCGTCGCCGATGTCGCCGACGATTTCGCGCAGGATGTCCTCCAGCGTGACGATGCCCATGAAGCCGCCGTACTCGTCGACGACCATGGCCATGTGAATCTTCCGCTTCTGCATGTCGCGGAGCAGGTCGCCGATGGGCTTCATCCACGGCACGAAGTGCGCGGGGCGGATGATGTCCTGGAGGACGATGAGCTCCGGGTGCTGGAGCAGGGGGATGATGTCGCGCGCGTGCAGCACGCCGATGATGTGGTCCACGTCGTCGCGGTAGACGGGGATGCGCGAGTGGTTCTCCTCGGCGAGCAGCCGCAGCAATTCGTCCGTGGAGACGGTGCTGTCCACCGTGACGACTTCCGTGCGCGGCACCATGACGTCGCGGCAGCGCTTGTCGGACAGCTCGAAGATGGAGCGGATGAGCTGCGGGGCGCTCTTGTCCACCTCGTTCTTCGCGGCCTGCGCGGCGAGCAGCTTCTCCAATTCCTCCAGCGGCGGGGGCGGGGGCTCGAAGCGCAGCGTGCGGCCGAAGGTGCGGGCCATGAGGTTGAGCACGCCCAGCGTCAGGCGCATGGGCGGGTAGAGCAGGAACACCAGCAGCGACACGATGCCGGACAGCCGCAGCGCCCAACGCTCCGGGTTGGCGTTGGCGAGGCCGCGCATGGTGACTTCCATGAGGCTGGCCAGCACGCCCACGAAGAGGGCGCCCGCGGCCACGGTGGCCACGGGCAGCCAGGCGGCCTCTCCGTACCGGGTCATGTCCAGCATGCGGGGTGGGACGAAGGCGCCAATGGCGGCGGCGAGGAAGCCGCTCAGCAGCGTGCCCAGGCGCAGCGCGGTGGCGGTGGCCTCGCGGTTCGTCTTGTGCCGGAGCACCCGGCGGCTCGCCGCGCCGGGCTGTGACTCCGCCAGCTCCTGGGCGCGCAGGTCCGACGTCCCGTACAGGGCGGACTCCGCGGCGGCGACCAGGGCCCGGGTGAAGCACAACGCCAGGCAGGCGACCCAGAGGGTCCAGGTAGGCATAGAGCCACTCTCTTATCCCGTGCTAGGGGTACGTACCACCCCGCCGGAGCACCCATGTCCGCTCGGATGTACGCCGTTGGAGCACTCCTGGCCCTCCTCGTCCCGGCCCTGTCCGGCGCCTGGCCGGTGGACCTGTCCGTCCCGCTGGAGCCTGGAAAAGAGCACTTCCACAAGCTGGCCACCGTGGATTGGGTGGAGGTGGAGGACACCTCCGTGGCCACGGCGGAGCTGCTCCCGGGCAGCAACGAACTGTTGCTCACCGGGCATTCGACGGGACGGACGCTCCTCCTCCTGTACGCCGAGGGGCGCTTCGCGGTGTGGCGTCTCACGGTGGGCTCGCCGCCGCCGGAGGACGTCGCGTCCCGGCTGGCCGCCGCGCGCAAGGCGTGTCCGGACCTGAAGACGACGGAGGGCGGGGAGCGAGGCCTGTCCGCCACGGTGAAGGACACCGCGTGCCGCACGGCGCTGATGGAGCTCTTGCGCACGGATGCGTACGTGGCGCGCGAATTGGAGCTCACGTTCGACATGCCGGTGCTGCAGGAGCAGCTCGCGTCGGTCGTCTCGGGGCTCCAACCCCTGGGGTTGGAGGCGCGCTACAGCGGCGCGGGCATCGTGCTGTCGGGCACGGCGACGCCGGAAGCGCACCACCGCGCGCTGTGGGAGCTCTTCCGCCGCTCCGTGGGGCGCGTGCCGCTGAATGACGAGGTGGAGGTGAAGGCCCCCGAGGCCCCCGCGGCGGCGCCGGATGCGGGGCCGGCCGTGAAGGCGGAGCCGCCGGTCCAGGTGGAGGTGCTGCCTCCTCCGAAGAAGCGCAAGCGCAAGCCCTGAGCGAGCGGCACCCCGCGTGGGCGTCTTGAGGTATGACGGCGCTCGGTCTTTTGCGAGGGGAGGAGTCCGATGATGTCCGCGGTCCGGCTGACTTCGCAGGCGCTGGTGGTGGGCCTGTCGCTACTCACGCCCCTGGGCGCGTTCGCGCAGGATGACGGCGAAGCGACGGTCATCCCAATGGAGGAGGCCGACCGAGGCTGCCCGGCGAAGCCGGACGTGGTGCCCTTCACCTCGCGCGCGCTGGTGGGGCTGTCCGGCTCGGGCTGGCTGGTGCACCAGGCCATCATCCCTCCGGCGAAGGACACGTACTTCCGGGGCGGCGAGGCCGACCGCGCCGGCGTGAAGCTGGTGCCTCCGGAGGACGTGAAGCGGCTGGGTGCGCCGGACCCGAAGGTGCCGCTGTGGGTCTTCGGCAAGGCGGACACCCAGGCGTGCCGAGCGACGCCCACGACATGGTGGGCGGTACGGATGGGCACGGACGAGGACCGCAAGACGTACCTCATGGCGGAGCTGGAGGTGGGGTGCGATTTGCTGCCCCCGGGCCGCCTGTCGGGCACGCCGGTGGCGCTGCGGCAGAAGGACGCGCCCACCGGGTGCAAGCTGCGCCGGGCCAACGACAATGAGACGGGACGCGCGGGCGTGGGCATGCCGCTGGAGGTGTTGGACTTCGTGCCCACGCGCGAGTGCGAGGCGCCCGACTGCACGCGGCTCTGGGAGAGCTTCGGCAGCAAGTGGGATGACGGCAGCTCGGTGACGGACCTCACCGTGTCGTGGATGGACCGCAAGGGGCGGAAGGACCCCTGTGAATGGCAGACGGAGGACTTCTCCATCCTGCTGCTGCGCCCGCCCAACGCGCTGGCGCCGATACCTCTGAAGCCCGCGGGTGCGTTCTTCGGCGCGTTCCACGACAGCACCGGCCTGCGCACCGTGCTCAGCCGCCAACTGGGCGTGGTGTACGTGCACGATGTGGCGAAGCTGAAGGCCGCGCCGAAGCAGGTGCGCTACGCCAGCCCTACTGAAGAAGACCTGCTCACCGCGAAGCGCACGCTGTCGCCGTGCAAGACGCGGTGAAGAGCAGCAGGCGCCCGCCGTGTTGAAGATGCGGGTGGTTTTCGTCACACTTCCCCAACCTGAAAAGGGCCGTGTTGATGCAACGGCAGGGGGGCGCGATGGCGAATACGGTCGGCGTCAACAAGATGTCCGTGGTCACCAAGGACTCCAGCGGGGTGACGGTGGCATTTCCCGATGTCTGCAAGACGCCGAGTCCCGGCGGCCCCATTCCCCTCCCGTACCCCAATATCGCGAAGTCCTCCGACACCGCTCAGGGCAGCAAGTCCGTGACGGTCGAGGGCAACCCCCTGTGCGTGAAGGACTCCAACTTCAGCACCAGTACCGGCGATGAGGCGGGGACGGCCGGTGGGGGAGTCGTGTCCGGAAAGACGAAGGGCAAGGCCGAGTTCGTCAACTTCTCCTTCGACGTGCAGGTGGAGGGGAAGAACGTGGCCCGTGCCATGGACCTGATGCTCCACAACGACAAGAACACGCTTCCTGCTCCGCTCATGCAGCCACCCGTGGTTGCGTTCGGCAAGGGCACGGGCAGGTGCAACTGCCTGGTCTGTGACAAGGAAATGTAGAAGCGGCCGGGAGCCGGTCGTAGGGGGGCACGTGGCCACACATGAGCGGGATGCCGGGCGTCCTCCGGCCGAGTTGGAAGAGCAAATCCTCGGAACACGGGTCGGCTGGGTGGTGGGCCAGGGTCGGCAGGGCACGGTGCAGGTGGACTTCGAAGGCAACCGCCTCGGTCCCCTGGAGGCCCGGCTCACGATTGCCGTGGAGGGGGCCACGCTGAAGCGGGCCATCGAGCAGCGTCAGGGCGCGGTCCTCTGCTTCGAGCGGGGGGCGCCCTCGCAGCCCATCGTCCTGGGCCTTCTCCAGATGGCAAGCGAGACGCCCTTGCTGGACGAGCTGCTGCAACCCGCGTCATCAGGAGCGGCGGACGCCGAGGCCCCCGAGCTCATCGCCAATGGGAAGCATTTCTCCCTGGCCAGGCTGCTGGGCGGAACCCCGGATGAAATTGAGCTGCGCTGCGGCAAGGCGAGCCTCGTCCTCCGGCGCAACGGTCAGGTGCTGCTCAGGGGCGACAACGTGCAGGTCGACGCCGAGCAGGTCCTCCGCCTGCGTGGCGGCAAGACGCAGATCAACTAGGCGCGCAGGGATGGATTGATGGCCGTGTCTCCACAGCACCTCTCGCTCCCCATCTCCTGGGACATGCTGGAGGCGCACCTCGACGAGTCCTGCTTCCTCTGGGGGAAGTGGCGGCTCGCCCTCGTGTCTCCGGACCATGTCCTGGAGGAGGTGGCCGTGTTGGAGGGCAGGCTCCTGGCCCACGTGGATGCGCTCGTCCTCGCGGGAGCGAAGGCGGCGGACCGGCTGCTGGTACCCGCGCTCGGTCAATGTGACGAGCCGGGCAGGGGGGAGTGTGGCGCGCTCGCACTGCTCCTCCAGGAGGCGCAGCCCGAGGTGGGGGTGCGGAGTGTGCTCCAGGTCTTCCTGGAAGGGGAGGACGGCCCGCGTGACGGCATCAGGCGAGCCCTGCGGCTCTTCAGGGGAGCGGAGTTGGAGAGCCGGCTGCGCTCCCTGCTGGAGTCCGCGCTTCCTCCTCCGGTGCTCGCAGCGGTCCTCGATGTGCTGGGGGCCTGGCGCGTGGACCCGGGGGCCCGGCTGGCTGGCTTGCTGACGCACGAGGCCCCCGAGGTGCGGGCCGCTGCGTTCCGCTGCGTGGGCGTGCTTCCTGGACGTCTTCCCGACGCGGCCCTGGCGCTCGGCCTGCGCTCCGCGTTGACGGAGGTGGGGGCGGCCGCCTTGGAAGCGGGGCTGACCGGGGGCAGTCGGCTGGCATGGCTGGAGTGCCGCCGGCAGGTGGCGGAGCGCGGGCCCCTGCGTGGGCTGGCGATGCAGGCCCTGGCCATCGCGGGCGGGGCCCAGAACCAGCGCCTGCTCCTCGAAGCCCTGGATGACCCACTCACCCGGGCCGAGGCCACGAGGGCGGTGGGGCTGCTCGGCACGGTGGATGCTGTCCGGGCCTGCCTGTCGCTGATGCGGGAGAAACGCTGGGCACCGCTGGCGGCGGAGGCATTCTCGATGGTGACCGGGCGGGTGATGGAGCCTGCCGCCGAAGCGCGGGAGTCCGCGACGGGAGATGAGGAGGCGGGCCTCGAGACGTCCCCGACGGAGTACGACGCCGAAGCGGACCTGCCCAGGCCGGACGTCGCCGTGGTCGAGGCGTGGTGGGCGGAGCACGCGAAGCGTTTCGAGCCCACTGCTCGCTATGTCCATGGCCAGCGCCTCGGGCAGGTGGCGCTGCTGGATGCCCTGCGGGACGCGTCCATGTATCGTCGGCGGTCGCTCGCACGGGTGCTGGAGGTGCGAACCCAGGGGGAAACGGGGCTGAGCCCCGATGCGTGGACGCGGGTGCAGCGTGCGCAGCTCGAGGCCGCGCGCCGGCTGCCCGCGTTGCGCTTCTCCCGCTCGCTGGAGGGCGGCGCTCATGGCTGACAAGGCATACGTCGATGGCGTAGGCGCGCGGGGGCTCCCGTGAAGGTGCTCGTCGGAGGAGTGGGGATGGCCTCCTGTCTCGGGCCGGCGCTTCCTGCCTGTGCCGCATTCCGGGCCAACCTGTTGCGTCCCTCCTCCGCCCTGGAGACCGAGCTCGCCCTGCCTGGAGACGAGGTGCCTTGGCCGTTGACCGTGTGTGCCCTGCCAGTGGCAACGTTCGGCTTCACGGGAGTCGGCAGGCTCGTCGCGCTCGCGTGCGAGGTGCTCAAGGACCTGGGGGCCCGCTTGGCTCTGGAGGCACTCGGGCCGGAGACGGGCCTCTACCTGGCGCTTCCGGACCCCTGGGAGCGCGGACTGGACCTGGGCGAGCCGGATGACACGGCGGCGCGGCGCATCGAAGTCCTGGGGACGCGCGTGCTGGACACCAGCCTGCGCAACCTGGGGCTGGGCTGGAAGGGGCCGCGACGCTTCTTCGGCGGCGGCAATGTGGCCTACGCGCAGGCGCTGCACGCGGCCCATACCGAGTTGCTGCGTCACGGGCTGCGCTCGTGCGTGGTGATGGGGCTGGACTGTCTGGTCGAGGAGTCGACGCTCCAGGTCCTCGCGAACGACGCGCGGCTGAAGACGCCGGACCAGCCGGTGGGGCTGACACCCGGAGAGGCGGGCGCCGCGCTGTTCGTGACGCTCGACGGGCCAGAGCCCTCGCCCCGGGGGGCGGCCCGCGTCGTGCTGCACGGGGTCCGGCTGGGGCAGGAGCTTTACCCGCGAGGCTCGGACAGGCCTTCGGATGGGCGGGCGCTGGCGGAGTGCGCGCGAGAGGTGCTCGCGGCGGTGGGCCCGGTCGGGGCGCCGCCGCTGCTCGTGAGCGACCACAATGGCGAGGAGGTTCGCGCCCGGGAGTGGGGGATGGTGCTGCTACGACTTCGCGAGTTGGCTGCGGCTCTGGCCGGCCCCCCGGCGTGGTATCCGGCCATTGGCTTCGGAGACGTGGGGGCTGCCACGGGAGGCGTCGCCGCCTGCGTGGCTGTCCGGGGCCTGCAACGCGGGTATGCGCCCTCGTCCACCTGCCTCATCCTTTCCAGCGCGGACGACGCCGGACGAGCAGCCATTCTTCTGGGGGCCGAGCCTCCACCACCGTCCAGGGGAGCTGTTCCATGACGACCGATGACTCCCGGCACAACCCGAACACGGAACTGGCGCGTCGGCTCAACGCCATCTTCAAGAGTGGCCTGGCCCGGAAGGCGGCGGCGCGGACGGCGGCCCAGGAGGAAGCGAAGAAGAGCAAGTCGAAGAAGAAGAAAAAGGCGGCGGAACCTCCGCCTCCCGACGGGCACCTGGACCCCAACGCGCCGCTGAATGGCGTGCTGACCAAGGGCGACAACTACGCGCGTCGCGGCTACACGTACCTCAAGGCGCAGGACGGCCGGGGCGTGTACCGCAACTTCAGCCATGCCCACCTGGATGAGATTCGGGACATGGTGAAGGAGCGGGCGGAGTTCCCCGAGGGGCCGAAGGAGAACTTCAACCCCACCTACGAGCAGCAGTACCCGTACGCGTGGAAGGCCCACCACATGCTGCCGGGCTCGGCCTTCTATTACGAGATGAAGGACGGCAAGCCTGCGTTCACGTACAAGCAGCTTCGTTTGATATTGATGTCTGATTACAACATCAACCACGGGCACAACATCATCAACCTGCCCGCGGAGGACTGGGCCGTTCCGGTCCACTCCCTCATCTGCCATCCCAGCGACCACGAGACGTACACGCTGAAGGTCATGGATGAGATGCGGAAGGTGTCCAAGGACCTGCAGGAACTCATTGATACTCAGAAGCCGCACGGCAATCTTCCGGAGCTTGTCTTCGAAGAGCTGAAAAAGCTGGAGGGTCGTTTCTGGAATTTCCTGGTCAAGCTCAGCCGGGCCCTCGTTGCCGCCAAGGTCGCTGGGGTGCGGTATGTGGGACCCGGCTCCGAGCATGTGAGGTACGCCAACAAGGACGGCGGTACCTACGAGTGGGGCAGCCTCTGGTAGGAAGCCAAACGCATGAACTACTGGGTATTGAAGGCGGAGTCAGCGGATGGGGCCATCATCGACGCGCTGCCCAAGGACAGCCCCACCAACTGGAAGTTCAGCAAGGGCGAACCCCTGGGGCGGCAATTCCCGGCGGGAGGGAAGGTCTCGTTCTCCGACCACTTCCCGAATCGGCGCAAGGTCTACGACTTCGTGCGCAACACGGTGGGCGTGCTGCTGGTGTCCTCGCGAGTGAAGGGGGTGTTGGGGGGGGTGCACGTGGACAACGTGGAGTTCCTGCCCGTCACCCTGTGCGACCACCAATGGAATCCGGTGGCGGAGGGCTACGGCATCCTCAACGTGCTCGGCTCCCAGGACGCCATCGACATGAAGAAGTCGGAGTACGAAACCAGCGCCATCTCCGGTGACATCAGTCATGTCAGCAACCTGGTGCTGGCGAAGGACAAGATCGACCCGAAGGCAGACCTGTTCCGCGCCCGGAACATGATGGAGCTCATCCTCATCTCGGACCGGGTGCGAGAGGCCTTCACCCAGGCAGGGCTGACGGGGTTCAAGGCGCACCCCGCCGAGGGCTTCGACGACATGTTCGCCTGAGCACCGGACGGAAGGAGACGGCGTGGCAAAGCTCGCAGCACTTCGGGAGGACTCGGCACGCGCCATTCAGCAACTGATTCGTCGGGTCGCATCCACCGCGGAGCGTGATGCGCTCGTCCGGGACGTGGATGAGCTCTGTCTTCACTTCCATATCGTCGCCGTGGCTACCCTGCTGGTGGACGGCAATCCGCAGGGCTTCTTCCTCAACCTCTGCCGGGCCGCAGAGAACTGGCGGCGGCTGCTGAAGCACCTTCAGCTCAAGGCGCTGCCCCTGCCTCCCTCCCGGTACACCGCGCCCCTGCTCGGGGCCGCTGCCGCAGGTGCCTGGGACCTGGCCCGGCAGGTGGCGGAGCTGTCGGAGACGCGCTGGCTTCCCGAGGAGGAGTACCGCACCGAACATGCGCGGGCCCAACTGCTCCATGCCCTGGTTGCTCCTGGGACGCGGGAAGCCGTCCTCCCGAAGCTCGAAGCCCTGGAGACGCTCGGCGGCGAGGAGGGTGCCGACCTCGTGGCCTGTGCCGGGGCCCTGCTGGACGGGGATGGCGCGGCCTTCACCGAGGCCTTCCGGCACGCGGTGCTCGTCCACGGCGAGGACGTGGAGAAGCGCGCGAAGCTGTTCACGACGCCGGTGACACGCTTCGCGCCCCGGCGGGCCATCTGGATGGAGGGGCTCGCACTGCTCCGGCTCGCCGAGCGTGCCGGAATAGCGCCCTTCGAGGAGCACTTCCGGTATTGCCCGCCGCTGGCCCGCCTGCCCATGACGGAGACCTATCGGGGGGACTGGGTCATCTCCCTGGCAGGGTGAACGTCCGCGACGCGGCCACCCGGCAACGTGCCGCTGAATGGCGTGCCGGCCAAGGGCGACAACCACGCGCGCTGGGCTCCGCCTTCCATTACGAGATGAAGGATGGGTAGGAAGCCAAACCACGGAAGAGGACCTGCTCACCGCGAAGCGCACGCTGTCGCCGTGCAAGACGCGGTGAGTGCCTCCTCCGGGCTCACGCGGGAAGGACGGCGACGGCTTCGATTTCGAACAGCATCCCGTCCAGCGCCAGGCGCGGCACCGGAATCAGCGTGCACGTCGGCTTCATGGCGCCGTTCCACGCCCGCTCCAGCTCGGCGCCGAGGACCTTCAGCTTGTCCTCGGAGTGGTCCACGATGAGGACGGTGAGCTTGGCGACGTCGCGCACGCCTGCCCCCGCGGCCTCCAGCGCCGTGCGGAGGTTGCTCATCGCCTGCCGCACCTGGGACGGGAAGTCCGGTGCCAGCGCGCCGGACTCGCTCTCACCGCCCTGGCCCGCGATGTAGACGAGCCGGCTGCCGGGCGCGACCTGGGCCACGTGGGAGAACCCGTAGGGTGTCGGGTCGAAGAGCCCCTTCGGGTTCATCAAGGACAGATGATTTGCCGCCTTCGCGGTGGGGGACTGGGACATAGGGGTGACCTCGTTGAATCTGGTTGCTCGGTGTCTGGGTTTCGAGCCGGAATGTGCGAAGGGGTGGATGCCTTGTCAATTCAATCTGGATGAGCAATATCCAGGTTGAGAGGACTGCGGACGATGCGGATGAGCGAAGGGGTGGAGTGGGGGATTCACTGTTGCGTGACGCTCGCGTGGCTGGGCGGGGAGGCCCCCGTTCCGGCGGCACGGCTCGCGGAGCGGTTCCTGCTTCCGCCGGCCTACCTGAACAAGTGCCTCCAGGCGTTGGGGCGCGCGGGCATCCTCACGTCGACTCCGGGCGCGCGCGGCGGGTTCCTGCTCGCGCGTGCTCCCGGGAAAATCACGCTCCTCGACATCGTCTCCGCGATTGAGGGAACGGAAGAGGCTTTCCGCTGCACCGAGATTCGCCAGCGCTGCGCCGAAGCCAACCCGTCGTCGCGTGAGTTCCTGAGGCCGTGTGCCATCGCAGCCGCCATGCACAGGGCCGAGGCGGCGTGGCGCCGGGAGCTCGCGGCGCAGACGGTGGCGGACCTGATGACCGCGGCCCCGCGCTCGGCGAGGGAGGGGACCCTGCGCTGGTTCGGCCACGACAGGCGGTCTTGAGCGCCACCAGCCGAGATGGCCGCAGCCCGTTCTCCCGCATGCCCCACGACGGGCCGTGCAGGGGTGGCGCGACAGCCAGGGATGCACGCCCTACCGTTGAGGGCCATGAGCCCCCTCTCCCTCCCCGCGAAGCTCCGTTCCTGGCTCGGTTCGAGCCGGCTCTCCGTTCCGTTGCTGGTCGCGGTGTCCGCCTGCGGCCTCGGTGCTCCCCGGCCACGACGCATGCGCGCGCTGGCCGTGTGCCCCGCGCTCCTGGGGCTGGCCTCCCTGGGGGTGCTCGGCTGGAGGGCTGCTCGAGCGCGCAAGGCCCCGGTGGGCGCGCCCGTCACCGGCCGCTCCCTCGGGGTGCCCTTCTTCTTCACCTGGCAGATGTCCGAGGAAATCACCGCGTCCGCCGCGTCCGGGCACTGAAGCCACGCCCCGCCGCGCGCAACGCGGTTGCGTCTTCGGAATGGGCGGCTCGCTCCCGCTTCTCAGGGCGACACCGGCCACGCTCCGGGCGCGAGCCACTCGGGGTGGTGGACGCGCAGGTCCTCGCGGTCCATGGGCACGCCGCCCAGGTCGTGGCCCGCGAGCATCGCCACGTCGGGCCTCGCGGCGAGGAGCGCGCGCACCTGGTTGCGCACGTCCGCCGCGCGCTCCGGCTCCACCGCGATGCGCTGCACGTCCCGGCTCTCCAGCCAGTCACGGTGCACCACCGCGTCCCCTGCGAGCAGCACCGGGCCCGAGGGGAGTGAGACGAGTGCCATCAGGTCCTCGTGGGTGTGCCCGCCACCTGCGAGCAGCACCACGCTTCCGTCGCCGAAGAGGTCCAGGCTCGCGTCGAAGGGCGGGAGCGGAGTGGCCTTGTCGAATGACAGCTCACGCCAGCGCGCGGACCAGGCGTGCTCGGCCGCGAACGAGGACGTGCCGGGGCCGGCGATGATGCGCGCGTTGGGGAACTCGCCGAGCTCTCCCACGTGGTCGTCATGGAGATGAGACACGATGACCTGACGCACGTCCTCGGGGCGCAGGCCCGCCTCGCGCAGCTGCGCCGTGAGGAGCCGTTCTTCACGGCCCCGGCTCTCGAAGAGCCACCGCAGGGGAATGGGCAGGGCGCTCTCTCCGTCGCGAGCCACCTCGCGCGAAATGCCCGCGTCGAACAGCACCAGGCCTTGCGTCGGGTGCTCGATGGCGAAGGCAGGCGCGGGACGCCACGGCCGCTGCGAGCCGACGAGCACGGAGGACATGCGGTTCATCGCCGTGTTGAAGACGTGCAGCCGGAGGCCGGGCTGGGGCGAGGGCAGGGTGTACGGCGCTTTTGGAGGCGCGGAGCCGTCGACCTCCACGGGTCGATAGGGCACGAGCACCGCTCCGGCCGCTCCGATCGCAAGCACCGCGAGGCCGGCAGCCCACTTCATCCAGGCGCGGCTCATGACCGGACCTCCTCCAGGGCAGAGGAGTGCGCTGTCATCGTGGGGGAGCGCATCCGTGCCGCTTCGAGCAGCAACGCGAGCGAGAGCCCGAGCACCGGACCATGCGGCATGTAGTGGAGTGCGGCGGTGGCGAGCAGCGCCAGCGGCAAAGCGAGCACCGATGGGCGGAGCCTTCCATCGCGGCGCCAGGCCCATCCGGCTCTCGCGCTCACGAGCAGCAGCAAGCCGACGAGCGCCGGTACCTCGAGGTTCCAGAAGACTCGCTCTCGGAAGGCCACGCCCAGCGTGCTGCTCAGCCAGTAGACGCCCACATCCGCGAGGGCTGCCACCGCGACGAGTGCCATCGCGAACGTGTTTCCGCGCCTGCCCTCGGCACGCGCGAGCGCCACGAGCGCGAGGCCCAGCGCGACGTAGGCCAGGACGAAGGGCCTTCCGAACGTGAAGTACGCGGCAGGCGGCGCGGCGAGATGCTCCGCGCCCGGTGAGCCTTCAGGGGGAAGCATGCCCCCGGTGATGCCGTACGCTACGGCCTGGGCCCAGCGTGGCGCAGCGGCGCCATTCCACAGAACGGTCTGGAACGTCCCCAGGGTGAGTGAGAGCGCCGCGGTCAGGGAAGCCAAGAGGAGGAGCGGTCGTTTCATCGGCGTGCCTTTCGATGGCACTTTCATGCCCCGGGCACGCCCGGAGCGCCGTGACCGCGCTGACCACCTGGGTGACCGCGCTGACCGTCGCCTGTGTCTCAGCTCCCGCGCGGCGTGCGGCCCGTCCACCGTCGGAATGCACGATGGAACGCGCTGGGCTCCGAGAAGCCGAGCAGGAAGGCGACCTCTCCGAGCGACACCTCGGCATTGCGCGTCAGCTCCAGCGCGAGCCCCCGGCGCAGGTCATCCACCACGCGCGCGAACGTCGTCCCTTCCTCCTCCAACCGCCGCCGCAGCGCTCGCGGTGACACCGCCAGTCTCTCCGCCACCTGCTCCAGCCGGGGCGTGCCGTCCGCGAGATGCCTTGCCACGTCCTCGCTCACCTTCGCGGACCACGGATGTGCGGTTCGCGCCTGGAGCAGCAATTGCTCCATGTGCCCGTCCAACACGCTCGCGAGCGATGCATCTCCTCGCGGCAGGGGCGCGTCGAGCACGGCCGCAAGGTAGTGCAGCTCCGCCTCCTCGCTCCCGAAGGACACGCCCTCACCGAAGAGCTCGCGGTGCAGAGTCGTGTCCGGCGGAGCGGGGTGGGGCAGCAGGACTCGCGACGGCGGCACGGGCGTGTCCACGAGCTGCCGGCCCATGTTCACCCAACTGCCGAGCACGAACTCGACATATGGCGGGGGCATCCGCGCTTCGATTCCGGGTCGCAGGTATCGGATGCGCACCTCTCCCGGGTGCTCGCTCAGCATCACCCGCGTGCGGTCATTCAGCAGCGCATGGAATCGGCTGACGCGCTCGAACGCGGCTCGCAGCGTGGGGCTGGAGCGCACTGCGAATTCGAGCGCCCCGTAGTCTCCGGGCACCAGCTCACGCGCCACGCGGATGCCGACGAGCGGGTCCTTCATCACCTCGGCCGCGGCGCGCCAGATTCCGGCGGCCACCTCCAACTCGACACGAGCCCCCACCTCGGGCACCACCCGCGACGCGTCCACACCCCGCGCGGCGAGGAAGCGCCGTAGGGGCTGCACGAAGTACGTCGCCACCGTCACCGTCGCGGGTGCCGTGGCTTCCTCCACCGCGAGCCGTCTGGAAGGCATGGCCCGAGGCTCCCCGGCTCAGGCCGGTGGCGCCGGTGTCTCCGTCCACTTCCCGCGCCGCGTGGGCTCCCTCAGCGCACGGGCGAGCGCCGCCAGGAACTTCTTCCTCGGCCACTGCTGGGCACCGAAGCGCGCGAGGTGCTCCGTCTCCACCTGGCAGTCGATGAGCTGGAAGCCCCACGACTTGAAGCGCTCCACCGACGCGACGAAGGCCACCTTCGACGCGTCCGGCGCCAGCGCGAACATGCTCTCCCCGAAGAAGGCCGCGCCCAGCGACACGCCGTAGAGGCCGCCCTTCAGCTCGCCCTCCGACCACGTCTCCACCGAGTGCGCGAAGCCCAGCTCATGCAGCGTGATGTACGCGCGCAGCATCTCGTCGGTAATCCACGTGCCCGTCTGCCCGGGGCGCGGCACGCGGCCGCACTCCTCGATGACGCGCGCGAAGGCCGTGTCGTAGCGCACCTCGTAGAGGCCCCGGTTCATCGTCTTGCGCAGCGAGCGCCCCACGTGGAGCTGGTCCGGCTCCAGCACGAAGCGCGGGTCCGGCGAGTGCCACAGGATGGGGTCCCCCTCGCTGTACCAGGGGAAGATGCCCCGCGAGTACGCGGCCAGCAGCCGCTCCGGCCGCAGGTCTCCCCCCACCGCGAGCACGCCGCTCTTGTCGGCCCGCTCCGGAGGAGGGAACAGCTCGGGGTGCTCTTCGCTCAGCAGGTAGATGGGCACGCGTGCTCCACTCTACCGGGACACGTTCAGCTTCACCTCCCCAGACAGTGAATAGGGCACGCGCATCAGCGGGCCCGTCAGCTCGCCCGCTACCCCGTACGGCAGCACGCCCTTGGAGATGAGCGCCTTCACGTCCGGGCCGTAGGTGTCCTTCGTCACCGCCACCTCCACCGGGTACACCCCCGTGGCGGACGCATCCACGCTGTCCGCCTGGGCCAGCGTCCCGGTCTCCAGCTTCTTGCCCGCCACCGAGACTTCGAAGCTCAGCCCTTCGAGCTTCAACGGGAAGGGATTGGGGTTGCGCACACCCAGGCGGAGGTTGAGCTGGACCTCCTCGGGCGAGTAGCGCGCCCCGTCCAACTCCGCCACCTCCACCGTGGGCAGGCGGGGCACGCGGGCCGCGCGGCTGGCCGCGAAGGGGAGCTTCTCCTCCTGGTCTCCCGAGCGCACCACCAGTGTGCCGCGCAGCGCCAACAGCAGCGTGCCGCCCTGGCTGCTCAGCCGGGCCAGGTCCTCGGGGCTCTTCACGTAGGGGGCCTTCTCCTCGAAGGAGACGTCCGCGGGCACGCCAGGCTCCAGCTTCACGTCGAGCTTCGCGCTGCCCGTCTTCACCACCTGCCCGTCCGAGACGAGCTCGTAGTCCGCCCGTTCCACCACGGCGGGGCCGGGGCTGGCGACCTGGGCGTGGTAGTGGACGGCGGCCTCGGTGAGGCCCTGCGAGAGGATGGTGGTCTCCTGGGAGGTGAGGACAGCCGGGCCGGAGGGCTTCGTCGGAGCGGAAGCACACCCCAGGCCCACGGTGAGCAGAACGGCCAGTCGGAAGAGGGGCGGGTTCGAGCGCATGGCGTTAGACATTGTGGCCAGCCTGGGGACCGACCCAAGGACTTTTCCGCTAGACTGTCCACCACTCGTGGCCCGACGCCGCCCCAACTTCAACAAGACGCTCCGCACCCTCATCCGCGACATCGCCGCGAAGATGCCGGAGTTCGCCCACGTGAAGCCGGGCCGCATCCTGGTGGTGGCGGGCGAGGCGCGCCGGGCGTCTCGGGGCACGGTGAAGCCGCTGTGCTTCCGGGGCGGCAAGAGCGTGGACCGCACCGGCCGCCGCAAGCCCATCATCCGCATTCGCGGCAAGCGGATGCTGTACTGCATCACCCTGCGGCCCCTCTTCTTCCGGGCCTCCACCGCCCAGACGCGGGTGGAGACGGTGATACACGAGCTCTTCCACCTGTCGCGCCGCTTCGACGGGACGCTGCACTCCGGACGGCGGCACGCGGTGCTGGGCAAGGCCTTCTCGCGCAAGCTGGGGCCGCTGGTGCGCCGCTACCTCAAGCTGTGCCCGCCGGAGCTGCTCTCCGAGCTGGCCCACACCGGCGAGGTGCGCGTCCTCCAGTGGCTGGAGCGCCCCGGCTCCGCCTACGTCCCCGGCACCTACAGGCGCGTGCGCCGCGTCTACACCGAGGACCAGCTGTACTACGGCATCGCCCGCATGGTGACGCGCAAGGCCCGCGCCGCTCGCGACGTGCCGGCGCGCGCCAAGGTCCACTGAATGACACCGTCCCGTTTCGACTCATTGACGCGGTCGGATTGAATGTTGACTCTGATAATGAGTATCAATATCGTCGGTGCCGTTTCGAGCCACGGAGCCGGGATGCGCGAGGGATGCCAGCCAGAGGGTGGAGAAGGGGAGCTGCGGTGTCTGTGCGGCAGCCTCCTGGCGAGGCTTGTGCCCGGGGGCGTGGAGCTGAAGTGCCGGCGGTGTCACCGCACGCGCGTGGTGCCGCTGGAGCGGGCGCAGGAGGGTGGGGCGGAGGGTGGGCGCGGCGAGCGCCGCTGAGCTCGTGAAGTAAGCGGGCTCTGTGGCCCGGAAGCAGAATCTTTCCTGAGGCCCGAGGCCCTTGAGCCCAGCGCCCTACGGGGTCTCCCACGGGAGGCCCGCCGGCCGTGAGCCGGAGGACGCGGTATGTCCTGGCGCGGGTGTCTTCTCATCCTGGCGTGTGCCCTGCCGCTGGCGGCGTGGGGGCAGGCCCCTTCGGGCGCGGATGGTGGCGTGGCGGCGCCCGTGGCGGACGTCGAGGCCGAAGAGCACGCCGTGCCACGAACAGTGGTGACGGCCTCGCGCACGGCGGAGCGGCTGAGCGAGACGCCGGTGGCCACCGAGGTCATCACCCGCGCCGAAATCCTTCGCAGTGGGGCGCGCAACGCCGCGGAGCTGCTCTCCGCGCACCCGGGCCTGCAGGTGATGCACTCCTTCTCCGGAGCGACGCTCCAGGTGCAGGGACTCGGGTCCGAGTACGTGCTGGTGCTGGTGGACGGCGAGCGCATTGCCGGACGCATCGCCGGCGGCGTGGACCTGTCCCGCCTGTCGCTCGAGGACGTCGAGCAGGTGGAAATCGTCAAGGGGCCCTCGTCGGCGCTGTACGGCAGCGACGCGGTGGCGGGCGTGGTGAATCTCATCACCCGTCGCGCCCAGCGGCCCCTGGGGGCAGAGCTGCGAGCCTCGTACGGCAGCCTGAGCCGCCTGGAGCTGGACGGTACGGGCGAGGCGCGCGGCGAGGGCTGGGGCCTGCGTCTCAGCGGCGGCGTGCAGCGCTCGGACGCATACGATTTGGAGCCCGCGGACGTGGGCACCACGGGCAGCAGCCTGGAAGGCTTCGACGTCTCCGCGAAGGGAGACTTGCGCAGCGGCACGGGGCTCGCGCTGGAGGGGAGCGCGTCCTACTCGCGGCGCACGCAGCGGGGCGTGGACCTGGGCGTGGCGGGCGCCGTCTTCGACCGCGCGAGCCGGGATGACTCCATCTCCGCGCGGCTGTCCCCCTCGTGGACGCTGGGAAGCAACGCGACATTGCGCGCGGACGGCGCCTTCGCCTGGTTCGACCGGCGCTACCTGAGAGACCAGCGGCGCTCGTCCGCGCTGGACACGGTGGAGGACACGCGCGAGCAGCAGGGGCGGCTCGGCGCCCAGCTCGACGCGAGGCCCGGTGAGCACCATGTGCTGGTGGTGGGCGCGGAGTGGCTGGGCGAGTGGCTGTCGTCGGACCGGCTGGAGACGGGGCGTGGCCGGCGCGGTCGCGGCTCCGTGTATGCGCAGGACAGTTGGACGGTGTGGACGGGCCCGGGACTGGTGCTCGTCCCCAGCGCGCGCGTGGACACGGACACGCAGTTCGGCTCGGCCGTCACGCCCCGGCTGGCGCTGCGCGCGGACCCGCTGTCCTGGCTCACGCTGCGCGGCGGCTACGGCTGGGGCTACCGCGCGCCAAGCTTCCAGGAGCTGCTGCTCGACTTCGAGAACCCCTCGGTCGGCTACTCCGTGCGGGGCAACCCGGACCTGAAGCCGGAGCGCTCGCGCAGCTTGAATCTGTCCGCGGAGGTGCGGCCCGCCAGCACGTCGCTGCTCTGGGTGGGCGCCTTCCACCACACGCTGCGGGACATGATTGGCGTCTCGCTCCAGGAAGGTGGCGAGCAGTCGCTCTTCACCTACGTCAATGTGGCGCGGGCCACCCTGCGTGGCGGCGAGCTGGGCGTGCGCCAGCGCCTCCTGGGGCGCGTGGACGTGGAGCTGGCCTACACCCTCACCGACGGCCGCTCCGAGTCCACGGGGCTCGCGCTGGAGGGACAGGCCCGCCACCGGCTCACCGCGCAGGCCTCCTGGCGTCACCGCGAGTCGGGCGTGGAGCTCTGGGCGCGCGGCGCGCTCGTGGGCAAGCGGCCCTTCTACCCGGATGCCAATGGCGACGGAGTGGTGGAGCCCTATGACTCCGACCCGTACGTCACCGTGGATGCCCGCGTCGGCTGGCGGCTGCGTGAACAGCTCCAGCTCTTCGTCATGGGCACCAACCTCGCGGACGCCGGCAATCCCACGGACCTGCCCATTCCGCCGCGCACCTTCCAGGCCGGGCTCTCCGCCCGGCTGTGATGTCCCAACCCCTCCCTGCAACCTGAAGGAGCATTCATGTTTCGATTCGCCCTGCGCTCGCACGTCCGCGTCGGTGTCTCCGCCCTGCTGCTGGCGGGCTTGTTGACGGCCTGCGGTGATGACCTCGAGCCCACGCCCGGTGAGGACGAGCAGACCGACCCCGAGCCCCTGCCGGACCCGGACCCGCAGACCCCCGCTACGCCGAAGCCGGTGAACGGCACCCACGTGCGTCACACGGACAACGGCGACGGCTCGTACACCACCACCGTGGATGCGACGGGCAAGGACGCTTGGATTGGCCTGGACCTGGACCTGGGCAAGCAGGTGGACGCAGCGGCGGACGCCGTCTGGGATTTGTCCTTCCAGCGCTTCGGCATCCGCTCGCGCGGCGGGACGAGCGGCACCGGCGGCGTGGAAGTGGCGGTGCTCAGCGACAAGACCTTCGCGCAGGTGTCGCAGGCTCCCGCGAGTGGCTACACCACCGACAAGGCGGATGGCGACGACGCGGGCACGGACCCGGACACCGTCTTCCAGGCGGGGGACGGCTGGTACGCCTACGACGTGATGACGCACAAGCTGAGCCCGCGTCCGCTGGTGTTCGTGGTGCGCTCGGACTCGGGGGCGTACTTCAAGGTGGAGATGCTCTCCTACTACGACGACGCCGGCACGCCCGCGATGCTGAAGCTGCACTGGGCGAAGGTGACGGCCCCCGTCTCGGGTGGCGAGCTTCCCTCGGTCCCGGGCTCCCTCTGATGCAAACGCCAACGCCTTCCATCTCCGAGGCCGTTTCCGAGCCCGCCCTCCTGCGCCAGCGCTGGCAGGCGCTGCGCCAGTCCCAGCCGCGCACGCGGGCCCGCGATGCCGCCGACCAGCTCCGGGTGAGCGAGGCGCAGCTCCTCGCCACGGGAGTCGGGGAGGATGCCGTCCGCCTCGATTTGCGCTTCGACGTGCTCCTGCCCCGGCTGGAGTCGCTGGGACGCGTGATGTCGCTCACCCGCAACGCGCACGCGGTCCACGAGAAGCGGGGCACCTGGCGCAACGTGGAGCTGAACGGGCTCCGGGCGCTCGTGCTGGACGAGGACATCGACCTGCGCCTCTTCCTGTCGCGCTGGCGCTTCGGGTTCGCCCTGCGCGAGCGCCTCGCGGACGGTGTGCGGCGCAGCCTCCAGTTCTTCGACGCGACGGGCACGGCCGTGCACAAGGTCTACGTGGAGGAGGCGGACCGCGCGGCGGAGTTCGAGGCGCTGGTCGAAGCGCTCACCCACGTGGACCAGGAGCCGACACTTTCCGTGGAGCGGTCCTCGCCGGTGAGCATGCCGAGGCCGGACAGCGAGGTGGACGTGGACGGTCTGCGCGCGGGGTGGCGGGCCCTGAAGGACACGCATGACTTCTTCCCGCTGCTTCAGCGGCTGGGCGTGGCGCGGACGCAGGCCCTGCGGCTGGCGGGAGCTGAGCTGGCCACGCCGGTGTCGACGGAGTCCCTGACATGGGTGTTGGAGCGGGTGGCCGCGTCGGGACTGCCCATCATGGTCTTCGTGGGCAACCCGGGTTGCATCCAGATTCACACCGGGCCGGTGCACACGGTGAAGCCGATGGGGCCCTGGCTGAACGTGTTGGACAGGGACTTCAACCTGCACGTGCGCGCGGACCACATCCACGACGCGTGGGTCGTCCGCAAGCCCACGCGCGATGGCGAGGTGACGTCGCTGGAGTTGTTCGACGCGGCCGGGGAGAACATCGCGCTCGTCTTCGGAAAGCGGAAGCCCGGCCTGCCCGAGCTGCCCGCGTGGCAGTCGCTGATGCGCGAGCTGATACAGGCACTGCCCGCGCGCGAGGTGCGGCCATGAGCCGTGCGTGGCGAATCGTCGGGGGCCTTGTTGTCTTCATGGCGGTGGTCGGTGCGCACGCGGCGGGCGCGGGTGCGGAGCCCCGGCTCGTCACGGTGGGGCCGGCCGTCACGGAGACGGTCATCGCCCTGGGCGCGGGAGCGCAGGTGGTCGGCGTGGATGACACCAGCCTCACGCTCTCTGTCGCCGCCGGGAAACCCAAGGTGGGCTACCAGCGCGCTCTCTCCTCGGAGGCCGTGCTGGCGACGGGCGCGTCGCAGTTGTTCGCGTCCGAGGAGGCGGGCCCGCCCGGTGTGCTGGCCCAGTTGAAGACGTCCGGCGTGGAGGTGGTGGTGCTTCCCAGCGCCCCCACCGTGGAATCGGCGCGGCAGCGCATCAAGACGCTCGCCGAGCGGCTCGGAAGACGCCCACAGGGCGACGCGCTCCTCGTGGAGCTGGAGAAGGACCTGGAGCGCGCCTCGGCTCGCGCGGCCGGGGTGAAGGACGGCAAGCGTCAGCGGGTCCTCGCCCTCTACTCGCGCGGGGGCGGTGTCCTCATGGTCGCGGGCTCGGAGACTCCGTCCGACGTGCTCATCAAGCTCGCGGGTGGCGTGAATGCCGTGTCGAAGTTCAGCGGCCACAAGCCACTGACGGCGGAGGCGGTGGTCGAGGCCGCTCCCGACGTCATCCTGCTCCCCGCCACCTCGGCGACGGCGTTGGGCGGTGCCGAGGGACTGGGACGTGTGCCCGGCCTCTCGCAGGTGAAGGGCTGGCGGCTCGTCACCGTGGAGGACGTGCACTTCATGGCGCTGGGCCCCTCGCTCGGGAAGGCCGTGGGCCGCTTGCAGGATGGCCTGGGGCTTCCGGCGGGGAACGTGCGATGAGCGCATCGGGCATCGCTCCCGTCTCCGCCACGCATGCGGAGCGGAGCGAGGCGCATCCACCGGCGCCACGTCCGTGGATGCTCCTGACGCTCCTGCTCGTCGGCGTAGCGCTGACCTCGCTGGCGGTGGGCGCGGTGCGCGTGCCTCCGCTGGCGCTGATGGGCGGTGTCCTCGAAGCCCTGGGAGTGGACGCTGGCAGCCGGCTCACGCCCGCACAGGAGGCGGTGCTGCTCTCCATCCGGCTGCCGCGGGTGGTGCTCGCCGTGCTGGTGGGTGCGGTGCTGGCCACGTGCGGCGCCGCGCTCCAGGCGCTGTTCCGCAATCCATTGGTGGAGCCCGGGCTGCTGGGTACGTCCAGCGGCGCGGCGCTGGGCGCGGTGCTGGCCATCGTCCTGGATGTATCCCTGAGCACCCGGCTGGGGACGCTGCGCCTGCTAGCGGTTCCGAGCGCGGCCTTCGCGGGCGCACTGGGCGCCACGTTGCTGGCCCAGCGCCTGGGCCGGGGCGGCGGCCGCACGGAGACGGCGCGCATGTTGCTCGCGGGCGTGGCGGTGAGCGCGGGCGCGAGCGCGGGCATCGGCCTGCTCACCCAGGTGGCCACGGACGCGCAGCTGCGCTCCATCACCTTCTGGAGTTGGGGCAGCCTGGGCGGCGCATCCTGGGACGTGGTGGGCGCCGCCGCCGTCCCGCTCTGCGCGGCGCTGGCGCTGCTCTTGCGCGAGGCCCGCTCCCTCAACCTGTTGCTCCTCGGTGAGCGCGAGGCTCGGCACCTCGGCGTGGACGTGGAGCGGCTCAAGCGCCGGCTCATCCTCTCCGCGGCCCTGGGCGTGGGCGCCGCCGTGGCCGCCACGGGCATCATCGGCTTCGTGGGGCTGCTGGTGCCGGCGCTGTTACGCCTCGCATTGGGGCCGGACCATCGGCGGTTGATGGGCGCCTCCGCGTTGCTCGGCGCCGCGTTGCTCGTGTCCGCGGACCTGCTGGCCCGGACGATGGCGACTCCCGCGGAGCTGCCCGTCGGCGCGCTGACGTCGGTGCTGGGTGTGCCGGTCTTCATCGGGCTGCTCGCACGCAAGGGTGCTGCATGAGCTTGACGGCTACCGGCATGGAAGTGTGGCGCGGCCGGGGCAGGGCGCTCGGCCCCATCGACCTGGTGCTCCAGCCCGGAGAAGTGGTGGCCGTCGTGGGGCCGAATGGCGCCGGCAAGTCCACGCTGTTGTCGGCGCTCGCGGGAGAGCTCCGACTCGCGGCCGGAGACGTGCTGCTGGAGGGCCTTCCCCTGGACCGCTGGCCCTCGCGCGAGCGGGCCCGGAGGCTCGCCGTGCTTCCGCAGGAGTCCTCGCTGGGCTTCGGCTTCACGGCCCTGGAGGTGGCGCTCCTCGGACGCAGTCCGCATGCCGGGCGGGGTTCGGAGCGCGCGGACCTGGAAGCGGCCCTGGCGGCGCTGGATGCCACCGATACGCGGCACCTGGTCTCGCGGCCGTACCCTTCGCTGTCGGGAGGAGAGAAGCAGCGGGTGCAGCTCGCGCGCGTGCTCGCCCAGCTCTCCGAGCCGTTGGAGCAGGGGCACCGCTATCTCCTGCTCGATGAACCGACTTCGAGTCTGGACCTGGCCCACCAGCACCTCGTCCTCGAAGCGGCGGGGCGCTTCGCGCGTGAGGGCGGCGCGGTGCTCGCCGTGCTGCATGACCTGAACCTCGCCGCGCGCCATGCGCATCGGCTGGTGGTCCTGGCCGGCGGTCGTCCGGTGGCGGAGGGGCCGCCCGCTCACGTGCTCCGTCCGGACCTCATCGCCGACACCTTCGGCCTCGACGTGGTCATCGCCGAATGGCCGGAGGCGCCCGGCCCGTGGGTCCTCCCCTCGGGACGAGCGCCTCTTCCCCGGTGAGCCGCTGTTCTCAGCGGCGCCGCAGCGCGGCCGGGGCGGGAGCGGCGAGGCCCACGGGGCCCTCCTCGCGCGGCTCGGGCTGGGCCGTGGTGGCGGGCTCCAGCGACCAGCCCGTCTTCAGCCCCACCACGAACCACGCCAGGAAGACGACGCCGAGCGCGAAGAGGGTGTCCCCCGGCGCGCGCAGCCAGCGCAGCGTGCCCATCAGCGGCGTCTGGAGGAAGTCCGCGCTGCGGGCCCACCACGTGCCCTGCTCAACCGCGGCCTGCGTCTGCAGGATGCCGATGGGCAGCATCGACAGCACCACCATCAGCACCAGTCCGCCGTTGAGCGACCAGAAGCTCCAGGCCAGCGTGCGCGTGCGCCACCGGGCCTCGGGCTGCGCCATGCGCAGCGTGAAGAGCATCAGGGCGATTCCCAGCATGCCGTACACGCCGAAGAGCGCGGTGTGGCCGTGCACGGGCGTCAGGTTGAGGCCCTGCATGTAATAGAGCGCCAGCGGCGGGTTGATGAGGAAGCCGAACACGCCCGCGCCCACCAGGTTCCAGAAGGCCACGGCGACGAAGAAGAGGATGGGCCAGCGGTAGCGCTCCATCCACCCACCGGCCCGCGACAGGCGCAGGTGGCTCCACACCTCGCGGCCCACCAGCACCAGCGGCACGATTTCCAGCGCGCTGAACGTGGCGCCCAGCCCCAGCGCCGACGACGGCGTGCCCGAGAAGTACAGGTGGTGGAACGTGCCGATGATGCCGCCCGCCAGGAAGATGATGGTGGAGAAGAGCACCGCCGGCGTCGCCACCTTCGGCGACAGCACGCCCAGCCGCGTGAAGAGGAACGCCATCACCACCGTGGCGAACACCTCGAAGAAGCCCTCCACCCACAGGTGCACCACCCACCAGCGCCAGTACTCCACCATGCCCAGGTGGCTCTTCTGCCCGTACATGAGGCCCGCGCCGTAGAAGGCGGCGATGGCCACCGACGACACCACGAAGAGCAGGATGAGGGGGCGGCTCTCCGAGGGCCGCTTCAGCGCCGGCCAGATGGAGCGAGCCGTCAGGAACAGCCACACGAAGAGGCCGACGAAGAGGAAGATCTGCCAGAAGCGGCCCAGGTCCACGTACTCGTAACCCTGGTGGCCGAACCAGAACCAGAGGTCACCGCCCAGCCGCTGCTGCACGCTGGCCCACTGCCCCACCATGGCGCCCGCGACGATGATGACCAGGCACACGAAGAGGAAGTTGACGCCGAAGCGCTGGAAGCGCGGCTCCACGCCGCTCACCGCCGGGCCCACGAAGAGGCCCGTGGCCAGCCACGCGGTGGCAATCCAGAAGATGCCCAGCTGCGTGTGCCAGCTGCGCGTCACCGCGTAGGGCAGGTACTTCGCCAGGGGGATGCCGTAGAAGCCCTCGCCCTCCACGCCGAAGTGCGCGGTGACGCCGCCCAGCACCACCTGCACCAGCATCAGCGCCACCACCACGAGGAAGTACTTGCCCGTGGCGCGCTGGCTCGGCGTGAGGACGAGCCCCGAGAACGGGTCCTTCGCGGGCGGCGGCTCCTCGCCCTCCTCGGGCCTGCGGCTCACGTACCAGACGAGCGCGCCCACCGCCGCGAGCAGCAGCACCACCGAGAAGTACGTCCACAGGTACGCGCCCGTCGTGGGCACGTTGCCCACCAGCGGCTCGTGCGGCCAGTTCTGCGTGTAGCTCACCGTCTCGCCGGGGCGGTTGGTGGACGTCACCCAGCTCGTCCACCAGAAGAAGGCGCCGAGGTCCTTCAGCTTCGCGGCGTCCGTCAGCGCGCCCTCGGGGATGGCGTAGGCCTGCCGTCCCTTCGCGAAGACGTCCGCGTAGTGCGCGGCGTTGGCGCGGTACGCCTCGACGCGCAGGGCGTCCAGCGTCACCGTGTCCGTGGCGGCGTCATATGTGTTGGTGCGCATGGCGCCCTGGAGGCGCGCGCGCAGGGCCGCCTGCCGCTCGGCGGGGGCGGCGTCGTAGCCGGAGAGGCCCTCCGCGTGCGCCCAGGAGTCGAGCAGGAAGACGCTCTCGCGGTGGAGCCAGTCCGCGCTCCAGTCCGGCGCCACGTAGGCGCCGTGTCCCCAGATGGAGCCCACCTGCTGCCCACCGAGCGACTGCCACACATTCTGCCCGCGCTGGATGGAGGCTCCCTCGACGAGCAGGGTGCCGTCCGGCGCCACCACCCGCGCGGGGATGGGTGGCAGCGTCCGGGAGATGTGCACGCCCTCCCGTCCAAGGATGAAGAACGAGGCGAAGAAGACGGCGCCCAATAGCGCCCAGAGCTTCTTGTGTTTCATGACGGCGGCTCCAGAGGAGGGGGTGTGGCGATGAGGCTTCAGTCCCCTCCAGAGCAAGGCGTGTTCCAAGAGCCCTCCCGCCCGGTACGCCGCCGCGCGCCCGCCCTGGAGACGCAGCCCATGCGCCAGAAGCCCCGACGACGCGCAAAACATGCATCCCAGATGCTTGTTTCACGGCTGGCGCCGTGTCCCTCCAGAGGGAGTGATGCGCTGGCACGTCTGTCGCAGCAGGGCCTCCGCGAACCAACTCGGGACGGGAGGTCCGTGATGTGGGGCAATGCCGCAGGAGGAGGAAGAGTCTGGGCCGTCGTGCTCGCCGCAGGTGCCGCGTGGAGCGGTCTGGGGTGTAGCGGAAAGGAGGGTTCGTCTACGGCCGCTCCTCCCGCGGTGGCCTCCGCGTCGGCGTCCGCGCCCGCCGTCACGCCCGAGGTGCGCAAGGAGGCGGAGGAGGTCTTCAACACGCGCTGCGCGGTGTGCCACGGGCCCCGGGGCGGTGGAGACGGGGCCGCGTCCGCGGGCCTCACGCCGCCGCCGCGCAACTTCCAGGACAAGGCCTGGCAGTCGGCGGTGAGCGACGAGCACATCGAGAAAATCATCGCGTATGGCGGAGGCGCCGTCGGTCGCAGCGCGGCCATGCCCCCCAACCCGGACCTGGCGGACAAGCCGGTGGTGCACGGGCTGCGCGAGCACATCCGAGGCCTCGCGGCGAAGTCGCCGTGAGCGCGGGCGAGGACACGTTCATGAAGACCTGGAGAGGGATGTGGAAGCTGGGCGCCGCGGCACTGCTGGCGCTGGCGTGCAATGGCTCCAACGGTGGCGGCGCGAGCGCGCCGGGCACCTCCTCCGCGGGCCTGGGCAGCGCCGGGCTGCGGGACATGATGGAGAAGCGCGGGCTGAACGAGGCGGACGTGGTCGCCGCGCTCAAGACGTACACGCCGTCCGGCAAGCATGACGAGTACTACCTGTTCGCCTCGGGTGGGCACGGCGGCAATCTCATCGTCATGGGGGTGCCGAGCATGCGCATCCTCAAGTACATCGGCGTCTTCACGCCCGAGCCGTGGCAGGGCTACGGCTACGGCGACCAGACGAACACGCTCCTGAAGCAGGGCAGCCGCGACGGGAAGATGCTCACCTGGGGGGACATGCACCACCCGGCGCTCTCCGAGACGAAGGGCGACTACGACGGCCAGTACATCTTCGTCAACGACAAGGCCAACCCGCGCATCGCCGTGGTGTCCCTCAAGGACTTCGCCACCACGCAGATTGTCGCCAGCGAGCTCATCGAGAGCGAGCACGGGTCCACCTTCGTCACCCCGGACACCGACTACGTCATCGAGACGAGCCAGTACCCCACGCCGCTGGGCGGGCGGTACGCGGACGTGAAGCGCTTCAACGACGAGTACCGGGGCGCGGTCATCTTCTGGAAGTTCGACCGCGCGAAGGGCCGCATCGTCCCCGAGGAGTCGTGGGCCATGGAGCTGCCTCCGTACATGCAGGACCTGGCGGACGCGGGGAAGCTGGCCAGCGACGGCTACATCTTCATCAACTCCATCAACACCGAGCGCGCCTACGGCGGCAACATGGAGGGCAACCCGCCGCTCGAGTCCGGCGTGTCGCAGAACGACATGGACTACCTCCACGTCATCCCCTGGCGGAAGGCGGAGGCGGTGGTGAAGGCGGGCAAGACGCGGACGATTGCCGGCATGCGCGTCATCCCCCTGGACACGGTGGTGGCGGAGGGGCTGCTCCACTTCGTGCCCGAGCCCAAGAGCCCGCACGGCGTGGACGTCACGCCGGACGGCAAGGACATCATCGTCGGCGGCAAGCTGGACACGCACGCCACCGTCTTCAGCATCGACAAAATCAAGGCCCTCATCGCCGCCGGGACGGTGGTGGGGAAGGACCCGTACGGCGTGCCCATCCTCCCGTTCCAGGACGCCATCCGCGGCCAGTGTGAAATCGGCCTCGGGCCGCTGCACACGCAGTTCGACAACGAGGGCTACGCGTACACGTCCGTCTTCATCGAGTCGAAGGTGGCGAAGTGGTCCCTCAAGGACCTGAAGCTCGTGGACAAGATGTCCACGCACTACAACATCGGCCACCTCGCGGCGGCCGAGGGCGACACCGTGTCTCCGGACGGGAAGTTCCTGGTGGCGATGAACAAGTGGGCCATCGACCGCTTCGCTCCGGTGGGCCCGCTGCTGCCGCAGAACTTCCAGCTCGTGGACACCACCGGGCAGAAGATGCAGTTGCTCTACGACAGCCCCATCCCCCTGGGCGAGCCGCACTACGCGCAGATGATCAAGGCGGACAAAATCAAGCCGCTCGACATCTACAAGCCCGCGGGCATCAACGCCCTGACGCACGAGAAGGACGCGAACGCGGTGGAGGGTGGCAAGGAGCGCGTGGAGCGCCGCGACGACGGCGTCCACGTCTACATGACGGCGGTGCGCAGCCACTTCACCCCGGACATCGTCCGCGTGAAGGAGGGAGACACCGTCCACCTGCACATCACCAACATCGAGCAGGCGAAGGACGCCACACACGGCTTCACCATCGGCTCGCAGAACATCCACCTGAGCCTGGAGCCGGGCAAGCACGCCAACGTCACCTTCGTGGCCGACAGGCCGGGCGTGTACCCCATGTACTGCACGGAGTTCTGCTCGGCGCTGCACCTCGAGATGGCGGGCTACTTCCTCGTCGAGCCGAAGTGAGCCGACCGGGTGCCCGGGATGTCACCTCCTCCGTCGTCCCGGGCACCATCTTTCCTCCCTGCCTCCCCACGCCATGTCCTCCCTCCTCAATAGCCGCGCCGGAGTCGTGCTCGCCGCCACGGTGGCCCTCTGTGGCTGCGCGCGGCCCGCTTCCACGCAGGTGGCGCGGCAGGACACCCTCCCCGCCGCGCCCGCGCGTCCGGTCGGGTGCCGGTCCGTGGAGGCCGGAGCGGACGTGCAGGCCCTGCTCGATGGAGCGCACTCGGGAGATGCGCTGTGCCTCGCGCCCGGGGCATACCGGGGCCCGCTGCGGCTGTCGGAGGGCGTCACGCTGTGGGGCCCGCGCGAGGCGGTGGTGCGCTCCTCCGGCGAGGGCACCACGGTACGGCTGGAAGGCGCGGGTGCGCGCCTGCTGGGGCTCACCGTGGACGGCAGCGGCGGCCGGTTCGACACGCTGGATGCCGCCATCCACGTGCGTGGGCGCGGTGCGCGGGTGGAGGGCATCACCGTGCGCAACGCGGTGTTCGGCATCCTGGTGGAGCGGACGGAGGGCGTCACCGTGCGCGGCAACCATGTGGTGGGCTCGGGGGCTCCGGCGCTGGGCATGCGCGGAGACGCCATCCGGCTCTGGGAGACGCAGCGCTCCTTCGTCGAGGACAACCGCGTGGAGGCGGGGCGCGACATGGTGGTCTGGTACTCCAGCCACAACACCGTGCGCCGCAACACCGTCACCGGCGGGCGCTACGGCACCCACTTCATGTACAGCCACGACAACGTAGTGGAGGACAACCACTTCACGGGCAACGAGGTGGGCATCTTCGTCATGTACAGCCGCGGCATCGTCCTGCGCCGCAACGTGCTGGCGGGAGCGACGGGGGCGGCCGGCATGGGCCTGGGTCTGAAGGAGAGCGGCAACGTCACTGCGGTGGGAAACCTGCTGGTGCACAACACGGTGGGCCTCTACCTGGACACGTCGCCGCTGCAGGAGGGAGACGCCAACGTCTTCGAGGGCAATCACTTCCGCCTGGGGGACGTGGGCGTGGTGTTCCACAGCAGCGAGCAGCGCAACGCCTTCCGCGGCAACAGCTTCCGCGACAACGCCGCGCCGGTGCAGGTGGAGGGGGGCGGGGACGCGCTGGAGGTGGAGTGGCGCGGCAACGACTTCGACGACTACGCGGGCTACGACCTGGATGCCGACGGCGTGGGGGACGTGCCCTACGAGCTGCGCAGCCTGTCCGCGGACCTGGTGGCGCGCCATCCGGACCTCGCCTTCTTCCGGGGCTCGCCCACGCTGTCGCTGGTGCGCGCCGCGGGGGAGGTGCTGCCCCTCTTCGCGCCGAAGCCGGTGCTGCGGGACGCGGCGCCGCGCATGGCGCCCCTGGACCTGGAGGCTGGCCATGCGGATTGAGCTGAAGGCGGTGCGCAAGCGCTTCGGTGGCGCGGAGGTGCTCAAGGGCATCGACCTGACGGTGCCCGCCGGGCGGCGCGTGGCCCTCATCGGCCCCAACGGCAGCGGGAAGTCCACCCTGCTGCGCTCGCTGCTGGGGCTGGTGGAGTGCGAGGGCGAGGTGCGGCTCGACGGGCTCTCGCCCTTCGAGCACCGGCTGGAGGTGGCTCGCGCCCTGGCCTACGTGCCGCAGGTGGCCCCGCAGCTCGGCGCCCCGGTGGAGGACGTGGTGGCCCTGGTGTCGCGCACGCGGGGACTGGCGCCGGAGGCCATCGTCCGCTGCGCCGCGCGGCTGGATTTGGATGTGGCGTCCTTGAAGGGCCGGCCCTTCCGCGCGCTGTCCGGCGGCATGAAGCAGAAGCTCCTCATCGCCGTCGCGCTCGCGTCGGACGCGCGCCTGCTGGTGCTGGACGAGCCCACCGCGAGCCTCGACGCGCGAGCGCGCGAGCGCTTCTTCGCGCTGTGCGAGGAGCGGGCTCCGGGGCGCACGCTCGTCCTGTGCTCGCACCGGCTGGAGGAGCTGCGGCACCTGGCCAGCCACGTGGTGTCGCTGGAGGAGGGACTCGTCACGTACGACGGGCCCGCGGACGAGTTCCTCGCGGGGCGGGGGCTCGCGGTGGTGGAGGTGGCCACCGGCTCGCAGGAGGCGGCGGGCTGGCTCCAGGCGCGGGGCTTCCGTACGGGGCTGCGCGGCTGGTGGGTGCGCACGCTGTCCCAGGCGGAGAAGCGGGCGCTGGTGCCCGAGCTGGCGCGCGAGTTGGGGCCGCGGATGAGCGATTTGCTCGTGCGGGATGTGGAGACGGTGGAGGTGCCCCATGGCGGCGACTAGGTGGCGGTGGCTCGCGCGTGCCGGAGTGGTGCTGGGGCTGGCCGGCGGGCTGGGTCTGGCGCTCTCCTGGACGGAGCGGCTCCCCGACGGGCCGGAGCCGGTGGTGTGGGACCGCGAGGCGTGCGCGCACTGCCGCATGCACGTGGGCGAGCCGTCCTTCGCCGCGCAGCTCCAGCTCGAGGACGGGAGGGTGTTGCACTTCGACGACCCGGGATGCCTGCTGCGCTACGAGTCCGAGGAGCACCCCCGCGTGCACGCGGCGTGGTTCCATCACGTGCGCGAGGAACGGTGGATTCCGGGTGCGCGCGTGGCCTTCGTGGCCGTGAGCCCCACGCCCATGGGTTACGGGGTGGGCGCGGTGGAAGCGGGGACTCCCGGGGCGCGCGGCGTCGCCGACGTGCTCGCGGAGGTGCAAAACGCGCAAAGGGGCACGCCATGACCCTCGCTCACGCGGAACGGGAGTCTCCCATGGCGACAACACACGAGGGCGGGCATGCCATGACGTCACTCATGCGAGAGGTGGCCGCGGTGGCGCGGCTGGACCTGGCGGAGGTGCTGCGCTCGCGGTGGATGGTGTTCTGCGGTGTCGTCTACGCGCTGCTGGCTGGAGCCTTCGTGCTGGTGGGCCTGCGCGAGTCCTCGCTGCTGGGCTTCTCCGGCATGGGGCGGGTACTGCTGTCCTTCTGCCACGCGTTGGTGCTGCTGTTGCCGCTGCTCGCGCTCACGGCGACGGGGCAGGTGGTGAACCGCGCGCGTGAGGACGGCACGCTGGAGTTGCTCTTCAGCCTGCCCGTGCGCCGGGGGGCCTTCTTCGCCGCGGTGAGCCTGGTGCGCTATTCGGCGCTGGTGGTGCCGCTGGCGGTGCTGATGCTGGGCATGGCGCTGATGGGACGGTTCGTCTTCGGGCAGGAGGTGCCGTGGGACTTCCTGCTGCGCGCAGTCACGGTGAGCGCCGCGCTGCTGCTGGCCTTCGTGGGGCTGGGAATCTCGGTGAGCACGCTGGTGCGCAGCCAGGCGCGGGCGATGGTCTGGCTCCTCACGCTGTGGGCCCTGGGCGTGGCGCTCATCGACTTCGGGCTGGTGGGACTGATGCTGCAGTGGCGGCTGGACCCACGGACGGTGTTCCTGCTGGCGGCTCTCAACCCGGTGCAGGCGGCGCGCATGGCGCTGCTGGCGGGTGTGACTCCGGACCTGGCGGTGCTGGGGCCGGTGGGATTCTTCCTCGCGAACCGTCTGGGAGGCGCCGGGCTGTTCGCGGTGGGGACGCTTTGGCCCGTGGCCGTGGGGCTCGGGGCCTGGACCCATGCGCTGCGGCGCTTCCAACGGAGTGACCTCGTATGAAACCCGCCCAGGAGACCGCGATGCGACAAGCGCTCCGGAAGTTCTACGCCTTCCTGGACCAGCCGCTGTTCGACGGAGCCCGGGTGGGGCTCGCGCTGCTCGTCGTTCCGCTGCTGCTGACCTTCACCGCGCCGCTGTGGAAAATCGAGCTGCATGCTCCGCAGTACCCGGACGGCCTCTTCATGGACATCTGGTCCTACAAGCTGGAGGGCGGCGGGGACGGGCAGCACATCCAGGAAATCAACACGCTCAACCACTACATCGGCATGCACCCCATCGACCGCGCGGCGCTGTCCGACCTGGACTGGCTGCCCTTCGCGGTGGGCGCGCTGGCGTTGCTGGCGCTACGGGTGGCGGCGCTCGGCAACGTGCGCTCGCTGCTGGACCTGTCCGTGCTCACGGCCTACGTGTCCCTCTTCGGGTTGGGACGCTTCGCGTACAAGCTCTACGTCTTCGGGCATGACCTGTCGCCCCGGGCCCCGGTGAAGGTGGAGCCCTTCATGCCCGCGCTACTGGGGACGAAGCAGATTGCCAACTTCACCACCACCAGCCTTCCGGGCCTGGGCAGCCTGTACCTGGGCCTGTTCGCCACCGGAGTGGTGGGCCTCACGGTATGGCACCTGGTGGCGGGGCGGAGACGCGCCACGCGGGCGGCCGCGTCGCTGTTGTTCCTCCAGGCATGAGGAGCCCGCGGGGATTGCGCCACCACGGGCCACCGGGGAGAGTTCGCGCATGAGCGCGCCGTTCTCCGACTTCGCCGGCCTGGCCGCCCTCCACCGTGAGCTGGAGGAGCAGTTCCTCCAGCATCAGGACGCGCTGTTGGAGCTGGATGTCTCACGGGCGGCGGCGCGGCTCGATGCATACGAGGCCGGGCTGCGCCGGCACCTGGAGGCGGAGGAGGCGCTGCTGCTTCCCGTCTTCGAGCGAGCGGGCCGCATCCGAGGTGCTTCGCCGGAGCTCTTCACCGGTGAGCACCAGCGCCTCCTGGAGTTCCTCGCGCGCTTCCGCGCGGAGCTGCGTGCGCTGGACTCGAAGGCTCCGGACTTCAAGCGCGCCGTGTTGCGGCTGCTGGACGCGGAGACCACGTTCAAGCACCTGTCGCATCACCACGAGCTGCGGGAGGAGACGCACTTCTTCCCGGCGTTGGACCGCGTGACGGATGAGGCGGAGCGGAGGGAGTTGCTCGCTGCATTCACCGCGAGGGTGGCGCCGTAGGACGGACTACGTGCTCGCCCCGGGCGTGACTTCCGGCTCGGCGCCCACGCGGCTCATGACCTGCGCGGCCCACGCGGGGTTGATGGGCGACACGTCCGTCTGGAGCTCGGGCGGAAGCTGCCCCTGCCGCTCCAGTCCCTCCGTCAGCTCGGGCAGCGCGCGCCACGGCGTCTGCGGCTTCAGGTGATGCGCCTGGTGGTAGCCCGCGTTGAAGAACCAGCGGTTGTAGAAGCGCGACGTGGACGTCACCGCCAGCCGCGTGCGCTCCCTCGCGTCCGCGCCCAGGTGCGCCGCGAGGTTGAGGTAGTGGATGCACGCCTGCGTGACGATGAGCGTCCCCAGCAGCGACAGGCCCAGCGACGGCTGCCACAGCGTCAGCGCCAGCAGCGTGCCGTCCACCACCACGAAGTCGATGACCAGCTCCACCTTCTGCCCGCGTGTCTTGCACGCGCTCCACACCTTGGCCACCGTGTCGAACGGCCACAACCACGGCGTGAGGGCCCAGCGCACGCAGTAGCGCAGCGCGCCCTCGCCCGGGCGGCGCCGGCCCCAGTCGCCGTCACCGTCGTTGAACCGGTGGTGGTTGAAGTGGTGGAGGTAGTAGCCGCGATACGCGAAGCCGCACGCCAGCCCCAGCGTGCGCGAGACAATCCACTTGAGCGCCCGGGGCTTCGCGATGGGCACGTGCATGTGATTGTGCAGCACGGCGTAGTTCCAGAACATCACCGCCCAGCCGAGCACCATCGCCCCCACGCGCGCCGGCACGGACCACCCGCTCCAGAGCACGACAGTGGTCCCCAGCCACATGGCCCAGAGCGCGTGGACTCCCAGGCTCGGGTAGTCCAGCCGCGGGTCCACCCGCGTGGCATGTGTGTCGGTCAGGGGCATTGGGAGTCCTGCTCGCGAGTCGGCGGACGAATGTAACAACACCCCCGAGGTGCGCGAACCCACGGCGCGGCTGGCTTCCCGCTGCCGGACAATCACGCCGCGCGTGGGCGTTGCATCGCGAACGAGCCGCGCGAGAGGCAGGCGAGCAGGCATCACCTGCTCTGCGCGTGTCGGGTGGAGGACATCGCGAGCCCACCGCAGCGAGCGAGCAGGGGACCCATGGGTTCCCCGCTCCTGCAGGGCGGCGCGCGACGCGTGCTGTCCTCCGCGAGCCCTGACGCGGGAGCGGCGGGCCTCTGGAGGTTCCACGGCGTTGCGTTTCGATTGGCGAGCGTCCTGGGCCCTCGTGCTGCTCGTGCTGGCCTGTGGTCCGGGGCGGGACGGCGAGCCGTGCGAGGCCTCGTGCGCGGTGGATGATGCCGCGTGCCTCGAACAGGCGTGCACCGATTCACCGGCGGAGTCGATGCGCGCCGCCACCGACTGCGCCTCGCTGCCCGAGGGCGGCCGCTGCCTGGGCACCCGCGTGTTGGAGCGGTGCCTGCTGGGCGTGCTCCTGCGCGAGGACTGCGATGCGGGGGAGGCGTGCGTGGAGGAGGAGGCCGGAGCGCGCTGCGTGGAGGGCGAGGAGTGCGTGGACGGCGTCACGCGGTGCTCGGCATCCGGAGGAATGGAGGCGTGCGTGGACGGACGCTGGCGCTCGCGGGAGTGCACGGCGGGCTGTGTGGAAGCGGGGAGCCGGGGGTGGTGCGGCACGCCGGGAAACACGCTGAGCGGCGCCGTGCGCTACGCGCGCCGCCGGCCGAATGCCGCGTTCCGGGATTGGACGACGGAGGCGGAGTGGATGCCGGCGGGTGGCTTCCTCATCGCGTCCTATCGTGGGGACACGCTGCTGGACCTGGAGGTGACGGACTCCGTCGGGCAGTTCACCGTGCGCGTGCCGGCGGGGGTGCAGTCGCAGGACCGCGTCGTCGTCTACGCGGCCGGGCGGGGGAGCTCCATCACGGTGGACTACGCGGTGGCGGACCCGGCGCTGTCCGGTGAGCAGCGCGTGCCCGCGACGCCGGGCGCATCGGCGCGCATCTGGAGTTGGTCGCGCTCCACGCGGGCGCTGGTGGAGCGGCCGGTGTTCAGCATCTCCGAGTCGGAGGGCTCGGGAGCCGCGGCGGTGTTCGACTCGCTGCGCCTGGCATGGCTCCGCGCGCGGGAGCGCTACGGGAGCGCGGGACTGCCGGTGGTGGCGTGGCTCGGCTTCGGCACCACGTGGTCGTGCGGCGCGTGCTTCGCGCCCAGGTCGGTGACGGCGGCGGGGCGCAAGTGGGAGGCACAGGTGTGGCTGCCTGGCGACGGAGACGCGGCGTACTGGTCCGAGGCCATGGTGCTGCACGAGCTGGGGCACTGGGTGATGGCGAGCCACGGCTCCAGCCCTGAGGAGGGCGGTCCGCACTTCATCGGCGTGCCCACCTTCCCCGGACAGGCGTGGAGCGAGGGCTGGGCCACGTGGTTCAGCTCGGACGCGCGTAACAGCCCGCGCTACTACGACCGGCAGGACGGGACGATGTTCTGGGTGGACCTCGCGATGCGCGTGCCCGCGTGGGGCTCGTGGACGCGGCCGAAGCCCGAAGACGGTCTGCTCCAACGCATCGAGGAGACCGAGGTGGCCGCCATGCTCTATCGGCTCGGCCGGGGCACGGCGTCCCGGCAGCCGCTGTACGAGGCGCTCGCTGCCCCTGGAATGAATGCCTCGCCGTGGGCTCGCGGCTACCTGCGGCACCGCTGGCGGATGGAGGACGGGAAGGTGGTGGACGTGGAGCAGACGGATGACTCCGCGCCGTGCCTCGCGGACTTCCTGGACGCGATGATGTGCCAGGGATTCGCCCGCTCGGTGATGGATATGGCCACTGAGCCCGCCGTGGCGTTTCCGTACCCCAGCCATGCGCCGCTGTGTCGGTGAGCGTCCGGTGAGCGTGATGAAGCCCATGGCTCCGAGGTGGCTGCGTCTTGCGGACGTCTTCACCGTGAGCCGCTGCATCGGTGGGCTTACGGTGAGTCTGGTGCCTTCCGTGTCCTTGCTGGGTCTTCGCACGGAGGTCTTCCCGTGCTCCTGACGCGACGGAGAATCGCGGGCGTGGTGCTGGCCCTCGCGCTCGCGGGAGCACTGTCCACGGGAGTGGCAGCCGGAGTGGAGCGCGTGCGGGGCAAGGCACGCAAACAGCCGGAGCCGCCGCCTTCGGTCTCCCAGCGGGACAAGGCTCGGACGCGAGTGGTCGCGGCGGCGCGAGACGACCCCGCGCCGCGACAGGTGACTCTCTCGCCCGAGGTGGCCGCCGCGCACGAGGCCACCGCCTCCGCTCGAAGCGAAAGTGGAGGGCCGCGCGCGGAGGCGAGGGTGAGGCATGCCACCGCATGGAGCGGCGACGTCGCGGAACAATCCATGCCGTCGGATGCGGGCTCGCCGGAGGACCACGCCGGTTCGCATGCCCAAGCGCCGCTGCCCGGGCTCACCACCCGCATTCCCGCGCCGATGCGGGTGGGCTGGACGGTAGTGGAGTCCTCCGCGGGTCACGTGCGGCTCGTCGCGGAGGTGGCGCGGCGGATGGGTTTCGGCGCTCCGGTGTCCGTACGCATCTCGCTGCCGCGCGACGCGGCGCTCCTCGAAGGGGCCACGGACTTCACCGTGCCCGAGGGCCCTGGAGGAGATGTCCGCAGCGTGGCGTACGTCGTCACCTTCGAGACGGGAGCACCACCGGTGGAGGACCTGGTGCTGGTGGCGCACGCGGAGGGCACGTCCTTCGGCGCGCACGCTGAGGGACGCTATTCCTTCGGACGTGCGCCTGGCGCCGCGCCGCATCCCGTACCGGAAGGCCCCGAGTTGCCCCCCGCGCTCATGAATGGCACGGGCGAGCCGCCTCCGTGAGAGGCATTGCCTGCGCTCCGGTGTAGCGCTGGGAGGCTCCTGTTCGGAAATGTCGGGACTCCTGGCGCGCGGAACCCCCGACATTTCCGAACAGCACGGTCCCTGTCCGCCTCCGGGGGCCCTGCCCACGAGGTGACTGCGCGAAGGGAACAGTTCCGGCTCGCATCCTGGAGCACAGCCCAGGTGCTCACGCGGGGACTGCGCGGAGGAAACATTCGCGTTACACACGGGCCTTCGCTGTCGTGAAGGAGCCGTGTTGGAGACCGTTGCACTGGTGCTGGTGTTGTCGTCCGCGTTCCTCCATGCCGCGTGGAACGCGCTGCTCAAGCGACACCCCAATCCCGAGGTGGGCGTGGTGAGCGTCATCGCCGTCTCGGTAGTGGGCGGCGGGATGTGGACGCTGGGGATGCGCGGGCAGGCATTTCCCACCACGCAGGGCCTCGCGTGGGCGCTGGGCGCGGGGGCGTGCGAGAGCATCTACCTCGCGTCGCTCTCGCGGGCGCTGAAGCAGGCGCCGCTGGGGCTCGCGTACACGGTGTCACGCGGCGGGGCCATGTTGCTGGTGTGGCCGGTGTCCGTGCTGTGGCTCGGTGAGGCCGTGTCCGTGTGGAGGGTGTGCGGCGTGGTGCTGCTGGGCGTGGGGTTGCTGGTGATGAACCTGTCCCGCCCGTCCGGCCCGGCGGCGTCGGGCGTGGCGTGGGCGGCACTGGCGGCGGTGTGCATCGCCGGCTACCACCTGAGCTACAAGCTGTCGCTCGGCCAGGGCGCGCAGCCGCCGGCCCTCTTCGCCACGGGGCTCCTCGTCGCGCTGCCGGTGCTCGTGCTGGAGCGCGTGCGGAAGCTCGGCTGGGCCACGCTCAAGCGCGAGGTGGTGATGCGCCCCGGGCTCGTCGTCATCGCCGGCATCGTCTGCACGCTGTCCTTCGCGCTGCTGCTGTCCGCGCTGGGCAGCAGCGGCGCGGGTGTGGTGCTGACGCTGCGCAATACCTCCATCGCCTTCGCACTGGTGCTCGCCGCGCTCCAGGGAGAGCGACTGGAGCGCAGACAGCTCACGGGCGCGGCCCTCGTCGCGGTGGGCGCGGTGCTGCTGGGCGTGCCGGGCTGAGGCCTACGGCGCCGGAGCGGCCGCCGTCGCCATCCGCTTGAGGGCCGCCTTCGCGTCCTCGTGGTCCGGCTGCAGCTTCACGGCCGTCTCGTAGGCCTGCTTCGCCTCGTCCGTGCGCTTCGTCGCCTCCAGCAACTGCCCGAGCGCGTTGTAGGGCTCGGCGAAGGTCGGGTCCTCTTGCGCGGCCTTGCGGAAGGACTTCTCCGCCTCCTTCGCGTTGCCCTGCTGGTACTGCGTGTGGCCCAGGTACAGCAGGCCCAGTGGGTGGTGGGGGTCCACCGCGAGCACCCCCGTCAGCACCTTCTTCGCCTTCGCGCCGTCACCGCCGCGCAGGTAGATGAAGCCCAGCTCGGCGCGCGCCTCCAGCTGCGCCGGGTCCCTGGCCACCACCGCCTCCAGCTCCGTCACCGCCAGGTCCGGCCGGCCGCGCCGCGAGTGGACGACGCCCAGCCGCGCCAGCGCCGCCGTGTCGGCCTCCTCACCGTCCTTCGGCTTCAGCAGGCCCTCGGCCGTCACGTAGTCGCCCATGGCCATCAACAAATCCGCCAGCCCCAGCAGCGCCACGTGGTTGCCCGGCTCTTCCTTCAGCAGCGCCTCGTACAGCGGCTTCGCCTTCGCGCTCACCCGCTTCTTCGCGTACGCGTCCGCCAGCGCCAGCCGGGACTCCACGGTGGGCGACAGCTCCACGCCCGCCTCGTACTGCGCAATCGCGCCGTCCAAATCCCCCTTGGCCTTGAGCGCGTCGCCGTAGGCCGCCCGGGCGCTCGCGTCCTTGGGGAAGGCGTCCACCGCCGTCTTCAGCGTGGCCACCGCCTCGTCCGGCTTGCCCAGCCCGAGGTACGCGCGCGCGAGGCCCTGGTACGCCTCCGTCGTCTTCCGCCCGTCCTCGTTGCTCTTTTCAATCGCCTTCTGGAAGGCCGCCACCGCTTGCTTCTTCTTGCCCTGAACGAGGTACAGGTGGCCGAGCTGCGTGTACGGCCCGCTGGCGCGGCGCGGCTCCAGCACCAGCGCCTTCTCGAAGGACTTGGTGGCCCGCACGTTGTCGCCGAGCTGGAAGTACGCGAGGCCCAGGTTGAAGTGCGCCTCCGCGTACTTCGGGTCCGCGGCGATGGCCTTGAGGAAGGACTCGGTGGCCTTCTTCGGGTCGCCCTTCTCGTTGAGGGCCACGCCCAGGTTGTTGTGCGCGCGCGCGTGCTTCGGCTCCGCGGCGAGCGTGCGCTGGTACTCGGCGATGGCACCGTCCAGGTCGTTCTCCCGCATGAGGATGACGCCCAGGTTGTAGTGCGCCTCCGCGTCGCCCAGCTTCTCGCGCGTGGCCTCGCGCAGGACGTCCTTGGCCTCCCCGTTGAGCCCCTTCTCCGCCAGCGCCTTGCCCAGGTTGACGCGGGCGACGTTGAGCTTCGAGTCCAGCTTCAGCGCCTCGCGGTAGGACTCAATCGCGTCGTCGGTGCGGCCGGCGCGCTGCAGGGCCTCGCCCAGGTTGAAGCGCAGCTCCGCGTCCTTCGGCGACAGCTCCGAGGCCACCGAGTACTGGCTGATGGCCACATCCACCTCGTCCAGCACGCGGGCCAGCAGGCCCCGCTCCGCGCGCAGGGTGGAGTCCTCGGGGAAGGCGGCGATGGCCGTGTCCAGCACCGTGCGGGCCTTCTCCGCGTCACCCGACAGGCGCAGCGCGCGGGCCAGCGCCAGCTTCGGCGGCACGAGGTCCGGCGCCAGCTCCACCAGCTTCGTCAGCGGCTCCACCGCCTTCTTCGGCGTGTTGAGCGCGAGGAAGGCCGTGCCCAGGCGGTAGAGCGCGTCCGCGTCGTCCGGTGACTGCTCGAGCCGCGCGCTCTCCACGGCGGCGGTGCGCTCGAGCGTGGCCGCGTCCGGACCGGAGGCGGGCGTCTGCGCGGTCAGCAGCTGGAGGACGAGGAAGCTGGCGGTCGTCGTCATTTAGAGGTTCTCCACGTAGGGACTGGCCCGTGCGTCGAAGGTCTTCTTCGCGAGCGCGGTCTTCTTCGCCTCCCACGCCTCGCGCGCCGCCTTCTCCTCCTTCTCGTCCTCGGCCAGGTCCGCGCGCTCCTCCTTCACCTCGGCCTCGCACTCGGACACCTGCTCCTCGAATTCCTTCGGCTCCAGCTTCTCGCTGCCCTCCACCTTGGCCTTGCGGGCCACGGTGAGGCGGGCCAGCTCGAACTTCGCGAAGGCGCAGCGCAAAGACAGCTTCTCCACCTCGCGCAGGCCCACGCTGAGCCGCTGCTTCGCGCGCAGGTACTCCACGCGGGCCTCTGCCTCGGCGATGGCCAGCTTCGCCACGTCGCGGGAGACTTCGTCCGTGGCGCGGTCCACCTCGTCCTCGGCCGCTTCCTGGCGGGAGCGGGCCCGGCGGATGTTGTCGCGCGCGCGGCCAATCTCGTTGTCGGCCTCGTCCACCTTGTCGATGGCGAGCGCCAAATCATTCTCCGCCTCGAGCAGCTCGATGCGTGCCTCGTAGGGCAGCTTCTTCTCCAGCGAGCCGGGCACGCGCATGCCGTACTTCGGGCCACAGGCGGCGAGGAGGGGGAGTGTGAGCAGGAGGATGCGCTTCATTGTTGGACCGTAGCCTCGAAGCTTCCGAAGATGGTGCGGCCTGAATAGACGTCGATGCCGTTGACGAAGGTGACGTGGAAGTCGCCGGTGATGCGGCTGCCGGGCTCGGTGGCGGTGCTGTCCACCTTCAGCGAGCCGACCTCCAACTGCGGGAAGGTGCGCGCCGGCTCGTCCAGCACGCTGCGGCCGATGGCGCCGCGCTGCGCGCCGTCCTCCAGCACCTCGGCGAGGTTGATGTCCAGCGAGCCGGTGTAGCCCTCCGGAATCATGTCCCCGACGACGGCGCTGACCTTCAGCACCGTGTTCACCCCCGTGCCCTGCGGGGTGACGAAGTTGATGGCCAGCTCACCGGGAGCCCACTGGGCCTCCACCCGCTCGTAGCTCAGGTCGATGAGCGTGGACACGCTGCCCTCCAGCTCGCCGCCCTTGGAGGAGCAGCCGCTGGAGGCGAGGAGCGCGGCCCCCGCGAGGAGGGCCCGCGCCATGCGGCGGGGATGGAGCGGGCTCACTTGCACGCCTTCCACCCGCCGTCCACGTCGGCGCCGGTGAGCGTGGTGACGTCCTTGAGGACGGCCAGCTCGCGGCGGGCCCCGTCCACGTCGCCGAAGCGGCAGCGCAGCGCGGCCAGGTTGAGGCGGGCCTTGGCGTAGGTGGGGTCCGAGTCCATGGCCTTCGCGTACGCGGCGCGAGCGCCCATGGCGTCACCCATGTTGAGCAGCGCCACGCCCAGCGCGTTGTGCGCCGAGGCGCGCGTGTCCTGCAACTCCGTCACGCGGCCCAGCGTGAGCTGCGCCATGCCGTACTGGCGCGCGTCCAGGTAGCCCAGGCCCAGCGCCTCCAGCGACTCCGCGCTGAGCGTGCGCTCGGCCTTCTTGCGCAGGTCCTCCAGCGCGGCCGGCTGCGTGGGCGTGCCCGGCTGCGGCACCGGCAGCGCCGCCGTCTCCGAGCGCGTGCGGCAGCCCAGCACCGCGGCGTTGAACACCTCCAGCGACTCGGCGCGCGAGAGGCACGCCTTGAAGGCCTCCTCCGAGCGCTGCTTCAGCGGCGCCACCTGCTCCTTCACCGCGGCCTGGAACTGCTGCGTCTCCGCGGCGGACAGGCCCGCCGGCACCGGCGTCGCCTCCACCACGTCCGCGATGTGGCCGTACGCCAGCGCCAGCTTCCACAGCGAGGCCACCGCCCACTCCGGGTAGCCGAGCTGCGCGGCCTGCGTGTAGATGCCCTCCAGCCCCTGCAGCGCGGCGACCTTCTCCTCCACCTTGTCCGCGGGCAGGTCCTTGTAGCCGCGGTAGAGGACCTCGCCGAGGTACCACAGGCCCTTGGCGGCCTCTTCCGTCTGCCCGTTGGGGCCCTGCACCGCCTTGGTGAGGGTGGCGATGAGCGGGTCCGCCGGGGCGTTGGGAGAGGTGGTGGCCTGCACCTCGGCCAGCACCGCCGCGGCGCCCGCGCTGGTGGCGTCCAGCTTCAGCGCGGCCTCCGCGGCCGTCCTCGCGCGCATGTAGTCCTTCTGCTTCAGCCGCGACTCGGCCAGCAGCACCAGCACCTCGGCCTTGCGCGCGCCGGCGACTTCGGACGCGGCCTCCAGGTTGCGCGCCGCTTCCTTGTACTCGCCCAGCGCCATGCGCAGCCGCGCGCCGGCCAGCCAGCCGTCCACCGCGGCGAAGTCGGCGCCGAGCTTCTGGCCCACCTGCTCGAACCAGCCCGCCGCCTCGCCGAAGGCCGCGGACTCCGCCGCGTGCCGGCCCAGCGTGAGGAGCACGTCCGAGAGGTACTGGCTCTTCGGGTAGTCCTGCGCCAGCTTGGCGCCCAGCTCGCGCTCGGCCTGCATGTCGCGCTTCTCGCGCGCCGCGGTGAAGGCGCCGTACAGCGCCTTCTCGCCGATGTCGCTGTTCTTGTTCTCGTCGGCCACCTTCACGAGGCCCTGGATGACGTCGCCCGTCTCCTGGGCGCTCTGCAGGGCCAGCTCGTCGAGCGCCTCGGCGCGGCTCTCGGTGAGAATCTTCTGCACGTCCGCGCGGAAGGCCTGCGGCAGCGGCGCCGCGAGGAACTTCTTGCCCGTCTCGTCCAGGCCCTTGAAGTCGTTCACCTGCCGCAGGCTGTCCAGCGCGAGGTTGCCTGCGACGGCGGCCTCCTTGTGCTGCGGGTGCGTCAGCGCGAAGGCGGTGAAGAGCTCCGCCGACTTCGCGTACTCGCCGTCCTCGTAGTAGGCGCGGGCGATGTTGAACTTCACGTTGAGGGCGTTGGAGCTCTGCGGGTAGCGCGAGACGAACTCGGCGCCCAGCAGCTTCATGGCCTGGCGCGCGTCCGCCACCTCGAAGGCGTTGCGCTTCAGCGCCTCCTCCGGCTTGAGCGTGGAGAAGTGCGCGAGCAGCGCCGCGTTGAGGGCCTCCTCCTCGCCCTTGGCGTCCTTGGCCTTGGCGTTGTAGCGGGCCAGCTCCTCGAACTGGCGCGCGGCCTCGGGGAACTTGTTGGCGGCGAAGAGCGCGTCCGCGCGGTTCTTCATGATGGGCCGCACGTACTGCTCGGGCCGGAAGAGGCCGAGGTACTCCTCGTACGCCTCGGCCGCGCGCACGTAGAGGTCCTTGTCCTCCTTCTTCTGCGCCGCGACGTGCAACTGCGTGGAGAGGTCTCGTGCCATCTCCTCCAGCTCCGCGAGATGCTTCTTGCGGTCCGCGTCCGGCAGCTCCGGGTCCGTCTTGCTCTCCACCGCGGCGCGCACGAGGAAGCGGAGGTCCTCCGGCTCCGGGAGCACCTTGCCCTTGGACGCCTTGATTGCGTCATAGAGCTTCTGGCCGCGCTCCAGGTCCATCTCCGGGTCGTGCTGGATTTCCATCAGCTTGCGGAGGGCCGGAATCGCGAACTCGTACTGCTGCTTGATGAAGTAGCGGTTGCCCAGCTTGTCCAGCGCGAGCGCGTAGGTGGCGCGGCTGTCGCTGAGCTTCTCGAAGTAGTTGAGCGCGCCCTTGGCGGGGCGGGCCTCGGTGTAGCTGTAGACGAGGTCCAGCAGCGCCTCGCGCTTGACGTTGAGCGCCTTCTTCACGTCCACGCCGGGCAGGGGCGCGCTGGCGGCGGCGGCTTCGAAGAACGTCACCGCCTCCGCGTGCTTGGCCTGGTTGACGCGAATCCAGCCCAGCTTGTAGCGGGCCAGGTCGTGCGTGGGGGAGGGCGGGGCCTCGAGAATCGCCTGGTAGTGCCGCTCCGCCTCGACGAGGTCCGCCTTGTCGAAGAAGTGGTCGCCCAGAATCTGCTCCGCCTCCAGCCGCAGCGGGCTGTTGGGGAACTTGCGCGTCAGGTCGCCGAGCGTCTTGAGCATCTCGTCGAACTGGCCCAGCTCGCGCTGCTCGTGCGCCAGGTAGAAGGTCACCTGGTCCCCGTCCTTGAAGTCCGGGTACTCGCGCAGCAGCCGGTAGTACATCTGCACGGCCTTCTGCTTCATGAGCCGCGTCTCGGGAGAGACGATGGCGCCGGTGGCGCCCTCCGGCCGGGACTCGGCCTGGAGGTAGTACACGTAGCGGCTCTTCTCCACGTAGAGCTCGGCCAGCCGGAACTGGAGGTCCGGCAGGTACGGCGCGTTGCGGCTCTTGGAGATGAGCTTCTCCGTCTCGCCGATGGAGCGGTCCACCTTGAAGATGTCGCGCTTGAGCTTGGCGATGAGCTCGTCGCGCTCCTTCGCCTTGGAGACGATGGGATTGAGGTTGGCGTTGGGCCCGACGCGCGAGGGCGCGCCGGGGGCGGCCGCCAGCAGGGCGGCGGCAATCAGGCCGGTCAGGTGGCCGGTCATGGCGTCTCCTCGATGCAGCGGCTCTCGATGCTGACGCGGTACGACTTCAGCTCGTCGTTCCAGTACTCACCGCTGAAGCGGAAGGCGACCTGCGTGGGCGACATCTCCTGCTCGTCCTCCGGCGGCACCACCTTCGCGCCCTTCTTCACGCGCTCGTACAGCTTCAGGCCCACTTCGTACTCCATGAGTCGCACCTGCTCGGCGGCGCGCAAGAGCGTGTCCGCCTCCTGGCGCACCGCCTCGGCCAGCCGCGCGTCGTGCACGCGGACCGCCTCGGCGCGGGAGAGGTCATACAGCTTGGTGAGGTGCGCGAAGAGCTGGTCGCCGAAGCTGCCGGCGTAGCGTCCCAGGCGCTCACCTTCCAAATCCAGCACCTCCACGAAGCGCGCGGCGCGCCGGGTGCTGCCGTGCGCGTCCGCCGCGCGGCGCAGGCGCGGGTCCTGCGTGAGGTCCTCGCGCTCCTTCACCGCCTCCAGTGAGTCCGCGAAGCGGCGCGTGAGCTCCTTGGCGGCGCGCTTGGCGGGCAGGTAGTGGCAGAGGTCGCGGTAGATGAGCGCGCGCAAGAGGTACTTGTCCGGGAGGAACTCGTCGCGGAAGACGGGGGCGTCCAGCGTGGTGAGGATGCCCATGGACGCGCGCAGCTCGCCCAGCTTGTAGCGGGTCCATGCCTCCTCCAGGTAGAGGCTGGCGCGGCCCGGGTCCAGCTCGGGCAGCTTCACGAGGTTGTACGCCTCCAGCGCGCCCGTGTAGTCCTTGCGCTCGTAGCGCAGGCGGGCCACCGCGAGCGCCGCCTCGTTGCGCGCCTCACGGGTGAGCTTCTCGTCCTTGGACAGCGTGAGGAAGTCGGCGACGAGCTCCTCGGAGGGCTCCTTCACGGACTTCAGGCGGGTGACGAGCAGCGCGAACTTCGCGCGGCTGGCCTCGGCGCTGGTCTCCGCCAGCTTGGCGAAGTGCGTGTTGGCCCAGCGCTCGTTGCCCACGCGCAGGTCCACGAGGCCCTGCTGGTAGTGGGCGTACGCGCCGGTCTCCTCCGGGAGGAAGCCGAGGTCCAACGCGCCGAACACCTGCTCGTCAATCATCACCTCGTCGTGCGGCTGGTCGGTGAGCTGCTTGAGCGAGTCCAGCGCGCGGGGAATCACGTTGGGGTTGGAGCGCTCGCGGGCGATGCGCGCCAGGTACGTGGCGCCCGCGTGCGTCAGGCCCAAATCGATGAGGCTGCGCGCGAGGAAGTACTGACCCCAGGCGTAGTTCTCGTCCGTCTTGGCGGCCTGCTGCAGCCAGGCGTACAGGGGCCCGGCGGCGGCGCGCGGGTCGCCGTCGAAGTAGTCCTGCAGCGCCTTGTCGAAGACGGCGTTCTCCACCTTCTTCGGCGCGGGCGGAGCGGCCTCGGCGGCGGCGTCCTTCTTCGGAGCGGCGTCGCCCTGGGCCGCGGGCTTGTCGCCCCCGGCGGGCGCGGCCTCCGCCTTGCCGTTGGCGGCAGGAGCGGCGGGCGTTGCCTGCGCGGGAGCGGACTTGCCGCCGGCCGCGGAGGGAGTCGATGCGCCACCGGCCGGGCGCTGGGCGCCGGCGGGAGGCGGGGGCATGGGCAGCGAGCCACCGCCGGACTGCGCGGAGGCGGGTGCCGGAGACACGAGGAGCGCGGCGCTGGCGAGCGCGGCGACGAGCGAGCGGGCGGGGTTCATTCCGTGGCGCCGAAGTTGAACGCGGTGCCGAGCTGCACCATCAGGACGTTGTTGATGTGGCTCGCGCGGGTGAAGACCGCGTTGTTCGTCACGTCGAGCCGGAACGAGACGGTGTCACCCTTGAAGAGCCGCAGGCCGAGGCCCAGGTTGACGCCGGGGCGGAAGCCGTCCGTGCGGTTGATTTTCACCACGGAGCCGCCGCCGAGGATGAAGGCCTCGAAGTGCAGCACCTTCTCGTTGAGGAGGGCCACCTTGCCGTAGAGGGGGCTCCACATCAGGTCCGAGCCCACCATCCACTGCACCTGCTCTTCGTAGGCGGAGGACGTGGGGGCGACCTCGAAGTCGCGCTCCAGCTGGGTGCGCAGGCCCGTCTGGAAGTTCTTGCTGTACGTGCCGCGTCCCACCTGCCACGCGAAGCTGTCGCTGAAGTGGTACGTGTACGAGACGCTGCCGACGAGGCCCTTGTAGAAGGCGTCATCCGGCAGCACACCAATGCCGAGCAACAGCTCGTGGTGCATGCGGTACTGACGCTCCTGGATGGCGGAGACGGCACCGGGGTTCTCCAGCGCCTCGGCCTGCGCGCGGGCCAGGCCGGGCGCCAGGAACAGGAGGATGAGCAGGGCGTATCGCACGGAGGGGCTTCCTGGGGGTGGGGGGTGGGCTGGCCTCAGTAGCCAACCGAGTTGAAGAGGAACGGGTAGGTGATGATGACGACGCCGCCCTTGGGGGCGGGGAAGGTCCATCCCTTGAGGGAGGAGAGGATGCAGGCCTCGACGGCCGCGTTGCTGAGCGTGGAGGACTTCGTCTTCGCGGCAACCACTTTGCCCGCGGGGCCGATGGTCCACTCCAGCACCACCTTGCCGGCGAGGCTGGGCTGCTTCAGCAGCGCGCGCTCGTAGCAGCCGTGCACTTCGTTGAGGTGGCTGTTGATGACGCGGGCCACGGCCTCGCGGTCCACGGTGCCCTGGGTGGAGGCGATGCTGCGGGCCGTGGCGCGGGTGACGGTGCCGCCCACGGCGCCCTTGCCCACGCCGCCCACGCCCAGCGCGCCGATGCCGCCGCCGCCCTTGCCGCGCAAGAGCTCCGCGCCCAGCGTGGCGCCGCCGCCCTTGCCGCCGCCGCCCAGGCCGAAGGTGCCCACGCCAGCGTTGGCGATGGGCGCCTTCCCGATGAGGCCGGACAGCTTGTAGTTGCTGTTCTTCACGTTCTTGCTGCCCGGGCCGCTGCCCAGCTTGTCCACGGCGGCGAGCAAATCATTGGTGGCGGGCCCGGCGGCGGACAGCTTCGCCAGCGCCTTGAGCGCCTTGTTCTCCGACGCGGCGGCCACGGCCTTGTTGGGCGGCGGGGGCGGCGTCTTCTCCACCGGCTTGGGCGGGGCCTTCTCCGCCACCTTCTCCTTCACCGGCTTGGGCGCCTTCTCCTTGAGGGCCTCCAGCTTCTTCTTCGCCTCCTCCTTCTTCTTCGGCTCGGGGGCGATGAGGCGCAGGGCCACGGGAGGCAGGTTCTTCTGCGTGAAGTCCGCCGTCTCCGGCGTGGCCGGCTTGAGGACGAGGAAGGACGCGAAGCCGCCGATGAAGAGGAGGAAGCTGGCCAGCGCCAGCCAGGGAATGCCGCGCAGCGGGTTGACCCAGACGCGCTCCGGCTTGGGCGCGGCGTAGGCCACCAGCGACATGTGGCCCTGCGTCAGGCGGGCGGCGGTGCCCTCGCGCAGCGTGATGAAGCGGCGGCTGCCGTCGGACTCCAGCGCGGCGCCGGTGACGGGGGTGAAGCGGCCGTCATTGGCGCTCTTCTCAACCTCGGTGCCCGGAGGGACGAAGAGGCGGAAGGAGCCGTTGAGGGACTCGGCGAGCGTGAAGGGCGCGCTCGTCTCCGGCAGCGTGAAGCCCCACAGGGGCATGGCCTCCGGCAAATCCAACGAGGCCTGCACCGGCTTCTTCTTGTCCGGCTTGAAGCGGCGCGCGTCGCGGCGGATGGCACCCCAGTACAGCTCCAGGTAGAGCTGGGCGGCGCCCTTGCCCGGCGCAATCTTCGGCGCGTGCGTGGGCCGAGTCGTGGCCACGCGCTCCTCCTGGAGCAGCGGGCCCGAGGTGTCCGGGAAGTTGTCGATGGCGACGTCCGCCATCAGGTCGTCCGCGAGCAGGATGCCGGGGTTGGCGCTGGCCTGCTGTTCCTGCGTGGCGCGGCGGCGCACCGAGGGCAGCGTGCCGGCGGGCACGGCCACGGGCGCCTGCGGCTGCACGGGGCGCTGCGCGGGTGCGCTGGCCGCGGGCACGGCCGCGACGGGGGGCTGCACCGGCGCCGGCATGGGGACGACGGCGGGCGCCAGCGGCTGCGGCGCGGGGACGGGCGTCGGGTACGCGGCCTGCGTCGCCACGTTGGAGGCGCGCGCGGCGGGCGGCTGCTGCGGCACCGGCCTCAGCTGCGGCTGCTGCGGCGGAGGCTGCGGCACGGCGCGCACCGCGGGGACGGTGGTGGCGAGCGGCTGCTGCGGTGGGGCCACCTGCGTCGCCGGGCGCAGCTGGCGCACGGGCGCGGGCTGCTGCGGCGGCACCATGGGGGCCACGGCGGGAGGCGTGGGCTGCGCACCGCCGAGCAGCGCGGCGACCTCGGGCGGCGGCTGCGGCTTGGCCTCCTGTGGCCTCTGCGCGAGCACGCGAGTCTTCAGGACGAAGGGGCCGCAGAGCACCTCGTCCACGGAGCGGATTTCACACGCCGACACGCGATGGCCATTGACGAACAGGCCCGTGGTGGAGCCCGCGTCCTGGATGGCCGCGCGGCCGTTCTGGAAGTAGAGCAGCGCATGGCGCGACTCGACGGACGGGTCATCCAGTCGCAGGTCGGACGCGGGGTCCGAGCCGAGCGAATACGTGCCGGGGACGAAGACCTCCGTCCCTACGAGGAGGCCGTCGCGGAGGATGACGACTTGCAGGACGCTGGGCTGACCGCTCAACGGTGACGCTCCCTTCAAGGGCTGGTGGGCGGTGCTGCCCTACTGGTCGTACACCGTGGCGAGAGTCTCGGAGCGGAAGCTCTCGCGCTCGCGGATCATCGACCGCGTCTTCAGCTCCTTGCGGTCATAGAGATAGACGGCTCCGGACTTGTTCGTCTGTCCCTGGATGAGCCGGTCGTCGAAGTCGATGCGGGAGGGGCCGCGCTGCGGCGGCGCACCGGAGGCACTGGCCTCGGGCTCGCCCGTCACGGGGTCCGTCACCGCGGAGCCTTTCGTCTCAATCTTCGGAGGGGCCTTGTTGTTGGCCTTCTTGCTGGACTTCGACTTCGCAGAGCGCGCCGTACGGCCGCGGCCCTGGGCCCAGGAGTCACTCGGGGTGATCAGCATGCCGATTCCGAGGAGCTGGGCGACGGCCATGCAGAGGAGGAAGCGTCGCATCATCAACAGGTTAAGCGATGCGTGTACCGAGCTGTCAACGCACACTCCAGTCCCGTGGGGAATGGGTGCACACACAGGTGTGGTGGGCACTCCACCCCATGTGGGGCGCGTGCTCCACGAATCGGCATGAACGTTGCGGGAGCGCTGGAAAGATGGCGTGGGAGAGCGTGATTTCCCGCTCCCGCAGTCGCAGTCCGGCCGAGCAGGCAGGGCCCAAAGACATCGCGGCGTGACAGGCGATGGAGGATGCTGCCGCGAGGAGGTCTCGGACATCCCGTGACAGGCAAGGCGCGCAGGCAGGCAATCTTCGCGGCACTGGTGGCGGTGGTGGCCGGCGCGGGCGTGGTGGTGTGGCGGAGCGGCGCGAAGCAAGAAGCGCCCGAGCCCGTGGCGGCGGCGCCAGTGCAAGCATCGACGACAGGGCCACGGCTGCTGTCGGTGGGGCCGCGGCTCACCAGCAACGAGACCTCTCAGCCGCTCTCGATTCAAGGCGAGCGTCTGGTGCCGGGGCTGAAGCTGGTGCTGGGCCCGCCGCTGTCGCGCGAGCTGCCGCTGGTGGTGGTGGACGCGGGCCACGCGTATGCCCGCCTGCCCTCCGGACTGGCGCTGCCGGAGGACGTACCGCAGGTGGTGGTGGAGGCGCGGCTGACGGGGGTGGGGGAGACCGACGGCTCCGCGCGCCTCACGGTGGTGAACGACGCGGCCTTCGTGGACCTCACGGCCATGGCGCTGTCGCCGGATGGGCGCACGCTGTTCCTCGCCTCGCAGCCCACGGACACGGTGTTCACGCTCGAGGTGGAGTCGGGCCGCGTGGAGTCGCTCGCCACGGGCGATGGGCCCTCCGCGCTGGCGACGTTCACCGACGTGGCCGGCAAGCCCTGGCTGGGCGTGGCGCACCGCTTCCAGCCGGAGCTGCGCCTGTACGCATTGGATGCGCCGGGGAGCGCGCCGAGGGTGCTGCCCGCGCCGCTCGGTGCCCAGGGCCTGGAGGTGGATGGCGCGCACGGCGTGGCCTTCATCGCGGACCACGTGAAGGACCGCGTCCATGCGCTGGCGCTGGCGGATGGGAAGGAGCGCTGGTCCATGGCGGTGGACCCCAACCCCCGTGCGCTGACGCGGTGGAAGGGGCTCCTGGCGGTGGGCAGTCTCCAGACGGGGCAATTGGAGCTGCTGCGGCAGGAGGACGGCGCGCCGGTGTCCACGGTGGTGCCGGGGCCGGGCGTGTCGATTCTGGGCGGCCACACGGAGCCGTTCCGCGCGCAGGTGATGGGCGGCAAGGCGCCGCGCGCGCTGGTGGCGAGCGAGCGGCTGGGCCGCGTCTTCATGGCGAGCCTGGGACCGAACGTGGGCCCCAACCCGCAGCGCATGGAGGTGAGCGCCAACAGTGGTGTCGCGGTGGTGGACCCGGCGAGCGGCGCCTATGTGCGGCACCGTGGCTTCGGCATGGGCGTGACGGAGGGGCTGGCGCTGGATGACGCGGCGGGCCTGCTCTACGCGGCGGACGTGGGAGTCGGCCGCGTGCGGGTGCTGGATGCGCGCGCGCTGGCGGGCAAGGACGAGAAGGCCGCGCGCGGGGCGGTGCTGCAGGAGGTGGCCCTGACGCCACCGGAAGGCACGCCGCGCATCCGCCCGGCCGCGGACTTCGGTGTCAACGGACGGGCTGGGGAGGAGCTGCACTCCGGCCCGCGCTCGCTGGCGCTGTCGCCGGACGGGCGCACGCTCTACGTGCTCAACCGCTTCACGCGGACGGTGGCGGTGGTGGACGTGCGCGAGGCGCGCGCGGGCCGGGCTCACGTGGTGCGCCAGCTGCCGGTGGTGTCCGCGCGCACGCAGGCGAAGCGCCGCGTGGGCCAGGTGCTCTACTACGTGGACCTGGGCCGCACCGGAATCACCTGCGACGGCTGCCACATCGAGGGCCACACCGGTGGCATCTTCTACGAGAAGACGCAGCCCAACCGCATCTACCGCTCCACCACGGTGCTGGGCAGCCGCGATACGCCCCCGTACTTCACGCCGGCCAGCCAGCACAGCCTCGCGGATACGGCGAGCTTCGTGGGCGCGCGCAACCGCTTCCACAACCCGGACCCGTCGACACAGGAGGTGGAGGCGCTCGCCTTCTTCAACTCGCTGATGTCCACGCCGCCCAATCCCTACCGGGGTGGGGACGGCGCGCCGCTGGAGACGGTGGAGCTGCCGGACGGCCACTCGGGGCACCCCGCGCGCGGGCGCGAGCTGTTCGAGGGCCGGGGGCGCTGCGTGCAGTGCCACCCCGCGCCGCTCTACACGCTGGACCAGGACCCGGCGACGCGCGGGCAGTACCTCGATGTGGGCACGCCGGTGGCGCTGCCGCTGCGGCTGGAGCAGCAGACGCTGGTGCCCGGCGCGGCGCCGCCGTCGCTGGTGGGCGCCTGGGACGTGTGGCCCATGCTGACGAGCGCCACGGCGGGCTACGCGGTGAAGGACGAGCGTTTGGTGGTGGGCACGCGCTTCCCGCTGCGCGCGGTGCTGGAGGCCTCCGGGCCGAAGCACGGCGACGTCCAGGGGCTCTCGCCGGAGGAGCGCGATGACCTGCTCGCGTTCCTCCTGACGCTATAGCGGCGCCTGACGTGCCTTCTCTTCCAGCGCCTTCAGGCTCGCCTCGACGTCGTTCAGCTCGGCCCGGAGGTCCTCGTTCATCGGGTCCGCATCGAGGAGGTCCTCCAGCAGCTCGCGGTGCTCCTGGTGGTGCCTCAGGGCCTCCATGAACTGGCCCCGCTTCAGCGCCGTCTCCCCCAGCTTCGAGTGGAGCGTGCCGAGCACGCGCTGGTAGAGCACCGAGTCCGGATGTCCCGCGCGCAGCCGTGTGGCGAGCTGGAGCGCCTGGCTGTAGTCCGCGTGCGCCTCCGCCGCGTCGCCGCGCACCATGGCCGAGTCACCGCCGTGCAGGTGGTTGGCAATCCGCTCCATCAGGATGCCGGACTCGGTGGCCGCGCCCAGGTGCAGGAGCAGCCCTTCCACCTGGCGCAGCAGCGCCTCCCGCTCGGCGCCGACCGTGCTCAGTGACTGGCTCGTGGTATGGATTCGCCGGGCGAGGGTGCCGGCCTCGCGCAGGCGCGACTCCAGCAGGTCGCGCTGGCCCGCCAGGTCGAGGGCCATCATCGCGCAGACGCCCAGGCCCGTCACCAGCCCCGCGAGCAGCATCCAGTGCCGCAGCACCTGCTGGCGCACGTGGCGCTCGCAGGTCTGGAGGAACTCGCGTACCGAGGTCGTGAGCTGCCGCTCGTGCTCCTTCCGGATGAGGAGCGCGCCCGCCAGCCGCACGCCCGTCGCGAGGTAGGAGCGGCCGCCGTCCGCGTCATCCCGGTGCGCCTGCCATGTCTCCGCCATGGCCCGCAGCTCGCGCCATTGGAGCAGCCGCTTCCGGTTCGCCCGCAGCCAGCCGCGCAGGCGCGGCCACCGGCGGATGAGCGCCTCGTGCGCCACCTCCAGCCACACCCGGCCTCCGCGCTCCGCGTCACTGCTGCGGGTGACCAGCCGCTGGTCCACCAGCTTCTCCAGCACGCGGTCGAAGTCGGCCCGCTCCTTCGCCTCCAGGGGGCGGATGTCGTCCAGCCAGACGCGGCGCCGGCTGTCGGGCGTCGTCTCCTCGCCCAGCGCCACCAGCTCCGCGCGCAGCCTGCGCGCCTGCTCGCGCTCGCCGTCCTCCAGCTCCTCGTACAGCCGCTCCGCCGTCTGCGTCAGGGCGCCGGCCACGCCCTCCATGCGCTCGTACGTCGCATGCGTCAGCCGGTGGCCGTCGCGCCCCTGCCACAACAAATCCAGCGCGTGCTCCAGCAGCGGTAGTGCTCCGGGCTCCTGCCCCACGTCGCGGCACAGCCGGTCCACCAGCCCCGGCTCCAGCTCCAGGCCCACGCGTCGCGCCGGCTTCTCGATGACCTCCGCCAGCTCCTTCGGCTGCAGCTGCGCGACGAAGACGCGGTGCTCCTCCGCGTACACCACGGTGTCCAGCCGCGTGGCGTCGTCCAGCGCCACTTCGCCGCAGCGCTCGAAGGAGTCCACCCGCATCGTGGTCACCACCACGCACTCCAGCTTCGGCTCGTTCGCCAGCGCCCACAGCACCTGCATCACCGCCTGACGCTCCTCCTCCACGTACGGGTGGGTGAAGACCTCCTCGAGCTGGTCCACCACCAGGAGCAGCTTCCGCTCCGGGCGCGCCCTCCGCAGCCGCCGCGCCTCCGCCAGCACCTCGCGCGGGCCGGGGCACACGTCGTCCGGGAGCGGGTCCGCGTCCCACACCCGGTGCAGCCGCTGGAGCAACTCGCGCAGCGGCTCCGAGCGCACGCCCACCGTCCCGGGCAACGTGCGCACCAGCTCGCAGGGGCGCACCACCACCACGTCCCACTCATCCTGTGGCAGGCACGGAATCAGTCCCGCCATCACCACCGAGGACTTGCCCGCGCCGGACGCGCCCGCCACCACCTGGAAGCGGGGCCGCCGTCCGTCCGCCGCCTCGTGCACGCGCGCCAGCAACTCCTTCTCCAGCCGCGCGCGGCCGAAGAAGAAGCGCCGGTTCTCCTTGGTGAAGGGAAGGAGCCCCTGGAAGGGCCGCAGCACCACCGGCCGCAGGTCCGGGTGGCCCGAGCGGCGCGCGTAGAGCTGCAGCGAGGCCCAGTCGAAGCCCCGCGACTCCACCCGCAGCCGGCGCCGCACCGCGCCCAGCGCCTCCTCCAGCGAGCACGAGTCCACCAGCAGCTTCGTGTACAGCGTCTGCGCCAGCAGCACCGAGCCCTCGGTCGTGAGCGGCAGCCGCGACGCCACCACCATCTCGATGCCGGCCCGGTGCAGCTCCTGCGCGACGCTGCCCAGGTGGCTGGACTGCGGGCTCGCGTCCCCACCATGGCACGCGCAGAGCACCACCATCCGCAGCGTGTCCTTGTACGGGGCCAGCACCGCCTGCAGCGCGCCGCTGTCCACCGGGTGCACACCGCCCCTGTCTCCGGACGCGTTCAGCACCAGTCCGTAGTGGCTCGACGACTCCGAGCCCAGCGTCGTGCCATGGCAGAGCAGGTGCAGCACGGACACGGGCCGGCCCGCGTCCTGGGCCGCGCGCAGCGTCCGGTTCAGGCTCTCCAGCGACACCTTGGGGAGCACGTCGCGGCGCGGGTCGAAGTCGAAGCCTCCCTCCCGGCTGGCCTGGAGGAGCGCCGTCCGGTGCCGCTCATCGGGCACGGCGCCCGCCGCCTCGGACCAGGCGAGCAGCACGCGGCCCTCTGCGGCGGCACCTCGCGAGGGCGCCACCGGCGCGCTCCGCGGCCACTCGTAGCGCAGCGTGAAGCCGGGCACGTCCGCCAGGTGCAGCCCGCTGTCCTCGAGCGTCACCAGCTCCCACGGCAGCGAATACAGCTCCGCCGCCGCCGAGCGCACCACCAGCCGGGGGCCACGTCCCCGCCTCAGCTCCCGCTCCAGCGTCTCCTCGTGTCCGCCCCAGTCCAGCGCGTCGAGGAAGCGGCGCAGCTCCTCTCCCAGCCGCCGCGCCGCCACCGGGTCGGGCTCCGCGCGCGCCAGCGCCGCGAGGTCCTCCAACACGCGCTGGCTCCACGGGAAGCTCGCGCCGCGCATCGAGCCCTGGCCCACCCGCAGCAGGTACTTCTGCGGACGCAGGTCCAGCCAGGCATGCGGGTCCTCCGCCCGGTGCGCGCGCGTCAGCTCCAGCACCACCTCGCGGGGCGCGGACTCCCGCTCCTCCTGCGCCTCCACCTCGTCCACCTCGAGCGCCGGGCCCACGACCTCCAGGTGTGCCGTGTTCATGCGCCTTCCCCTCCCTTGCACGACATTCGCCGCGTGCGACGGCGCCCCCAGGCTTCGGCCCTCCAGACAACGCGCCGTGCCGGATTTCTTACCGACGGGCTGCCCCACGGGGCGGCGGGTAACAATTTCCACCCCAGCCGTCTTCTCGCCCTGGAGGGGACCCACGTTCTCCTCCATGTCCTCCTGACCCGAGGAGACGGATGGCCCTCCTGGAACCACCATCGCCGTGTGACACCGCGCCTCCGGGTGCGGAGCGACCCTCGGAGGACGCGTCGGATTCGGCGCGACACGTGGGAGCGGATGCCTCCCCGGCCAGGGGTGCCCGTGTCATAAAGCTGCCCGTTCGGGCCCGCGTGACAGACGCGGGACGGAGCGGGGGGCATCCACAGCCAATGGACAGGGAAAGCCACGAGCGCTGGGTCCGGGAAGTCGTGGCCCGGAACAGGGCGCTGCTGGTCGCCGAGGCCAACACGTTCTGCCGCAACGCGGCCGACGCGGACGACCTGGTGCAGGACACGCTGCTGCGCTTCGTCCAGAGCGCGAGCAAGCCGAACGCCCCCACCGACGAGCGTGGCTGCGTGCTGCTGATGCTCAAGATTCTCTCCAACCGCTTCTTCGACCAGTGCCGCAGGCGGCGCGTCCGGGACCGGCACGCGGAGGACGTACGCTCGGAGAGCGACGAAGTCTTGGACCCGTACGACGCCGCGGAGCCCACGCTGTCCGAGCGCGTGACGGACGAGCAGCTCGCGCAGGCGATGCAGTCGCTGAGCCCCAAGCTGCGCGACACCTTCGACCTGCTCACCGCCGGAATGAAGTACCGGGAGATTGCGGCCGCCCAGGACATCACGGTGGGCACGGTCTCCAAGCGCATCTTCGACGCTCGCGCCCGGGTGCGTGAGCTCCTCTTGAAGCTGATGAATCGGGAGTGAAGCGACATGGCCACCCTTTGCGAGACAGTCGGCCCGTTCGTGGACGGGGAGCTCGGTCCCGAGGAGGCCGAGGCCTTCCGTCAGCACCTCCCGGACTGCGAGAGGTGCCAGCGCGACATGACGGAGCTCGTGCAGCTCAAGTTCCTGGCGCGCGGCCAGCAGGAGCGCGCCGGCAAGCCCACGCCCGAGCGACTACCGCCCGCGCCCATTCCCCTGTTCCGCCGGCGTACCGTCGTCGCGGCGATGTCCGCGTTCGCGGCGTCGGTGCTGGTGGTGTTCGGGGTGCGGCAGGTGGCGCCCTCCGGGCCGCCGCAGGATGCATGGCTGGTGAATCGCCCCGAGCGGCTGCTGGAGGCGCGGCTCGGCTACCCGGGCGCGGATGTCTACCGGCCTCCCGCCGCGAAGATGATGGGCGGCAATGGCACCGCGGGGGACCTGCCGCATGCGGCGCTCGCCTGGCTGGAGGAACACCATGACGTCCACGGGCTGGCGGCGGCCTACCTCGTGCGCGATGCCCCGGGCTTCGCCGAGCATGCGCTCCAGAAGCTGGCGGAGCTGAAGGAGCGCTCGCCGGAGGTGGACAACGACCGCGCGGTGGCGCTGCTGATTGAGCACAAGCCCAAGGAGGCACTCCAGCTCCTCGACGCCGTGCTGCGCGAGCACCCGCGCCATGCGCAGGCATTGTGGAACCGGGGGCTGGCCCTGCGCGAGCTGGGGCTGCCGTTGATGGCGGCGCGGTCCTTCAGCGAGGTCGCGGCCCTTCGGGAGGCCGGCTGGGCCGACGAGGCGGCGCGAAAGGCGGAGGAGCTCCAGCGCGTCACGTATGAGAGAAGAGACAGGTGGAACGCGGCGTACCAGGCGGGGCGCGCGCTCGTCGATGCGCCGCCGGCCATCCTCCCCCCGGGCTTCGTCCAACTGCCCATCGCCCGCCTCTTCTTCTACGACGCCATCCGGGCCGCGCCGAATCGTGAGCGCGTGCAGGAGCTGCTGCCCCTCGCCCGGGAGCTGGATGCGCGCGCGGGCAACACCTTGCTGGAAGCCTATGCGAGCCGCGTCGCGGTGGCGGACTTCTCCCGGCGCGCCCCGCTCGCCCGCCGCTACGCCGCGCTGAGCCGGGAGCTGCCCCCGCCAGAGGAGCAGGAGCGCTTCATGACGGCCCTGCGCCAGGCCCGCGAGGACGACATCCTCCTGGGTACGCTCCTCATGACGTTCGCCACGGACCGCCACCTGGAGCTGTACACGGAGAAGGCGATGGCGACGGGGGACACCTGGTTCCAGCTCCTCGCGGCGCAGGCGCGCGCGCGCGTCGAGCTGTCCGCCGGAAACCGGAAGCAGGCCCTGCGCACGCTCCAGGACGCGTGGAGGCTCTGCCCCGCACGGGGCCTGGAGTACCGCTGCCTCTCCCTGGAGCTCGCCCTGGCCGACCTCTATCGGCAGCGCCACATGGTGGACACCGCGCTGGAGCATGCGGAGCGGGGCTGGAAGGAGGCCGTCGCGAACAATGAGTGGAAGCTGGAGGAGGAGCTGCTGTGGACCCTCTCCCAGCTCGCCCGGCTGGTGAACGACGGGACGCTGACGCGCGCGTACCTGGGGGAGTACCTCGAGCGCGGCCGGGGGGACCCGGAGGCCCAGCTCCGCGCCCACCAGGACCTGGCCAACATGGCGCTCCAGGAGCTGTGGGTGGACGAGGCCCGGAGGGAAATCGACGCCGCGCTGTCCACCGGACTGTCCCTCTACTTCAGCGGGGCCTTCGTCCTGGCGGACATCTCCCGCATGAAGCGCTCGCCCGGAGACGAGGCGCACCTGATTCGCGCGCTGGAGACGTCCCGCCTGCAGCTCGGCCCGGGCGGGCGCGCGGGTGTCACGCACGTCCTGGGGCGCTTCTACCTGGAGCAGGACCCGGCGCGCGGCCGGGAGTTGCTCTGGCGTGCCATCAAGGAAGCGGAGGCCCCCGGGCTGGAGGAGGATGCCGCGGCGAGGCGGGCCCGCGCCTACAGCTACACGTCGCTGCTCCACGACGCGGGCCGGCGCGGAGACTTCAAGGCGGCGCTGGAGCTGTTCTCGAAGGAGCGAGGCACCCGCCTGCCCGGCCAGTGCCTGCTGACCGTCACCGCGGACTCCGAGCGCACGCTGCTCCTGGCGCTGAGCACCTCGGGGGCGCTGGTGGGCCACTTCGACGAGTCCCGGCGCCAGCCGCTGCCCTCCAGGCTCGACGGCCTGGTGCCGGAGCCGCTGCTGGCGGCCCTGCGAGGATGCTCCCGGGTGGAGGTGCTCGCGCGGCCGCCGCTGCATGGCCGGGCGGGGTTGCTTCCTCCAGAGATGGCGTGGAGCTACCTGACCCGCACCGCGCCTCCCACCGCGCAGCGCACGGGGCCCGCGGTGCACCTCGTCGTCTCCGACGTGGCGCCGCCATCCGGCGGCAACCTCAAGCGGCTCAACACGTGGACGCCCGACTTCGGCCCCGACGAGCAGCCCATCACGCTTTCGGGGATGGGGGCCACGCCTTCGCGCGTGCTCGCCTCCATGCGGGATGCCACCGAAATCGACCTGGTGGCCCATGGCGTCATCAACGGAGCTTCCGACAGCTCCTACCTGATGCTGGCGTCCGGCCAGAAGGAGGACCCGGAGTTGAGCGTGCCGCAGGTGCGTGCCGCCTCGCTGCGGGGGGCGCCGTTCGTGGTGCTCGCCGCGTGTCACGCGGCACATGCGACGTACTCGCTCGACGCGCCCTTCAGCCTTCCGGCCGCCTTCATCGACGCGGGTGCCCGGGGCGTGCTCGCCGCGACGGTGGAGATTCCCGACCTGGAGGCCGCGGCCTTCTTCAACGCCGTCCGCCAGCGCATGCGCTCGGGTGCGCCTCCGGCCATCTCCCTGCGCGACGAGCGGATGAAGTGGCGGGAGCAGCAGCGGGGCGCGTCGTGGCTCGACAACGTGCTGCTGTTCGAATGAAGGCCCGTAAGAATTCCGGCGGACCGCGTTGATTGGATGGGTAGGGCGCTCCAGCTACTACCCACCAAGGGGAGGGAGTCATGAGTCAGCGGGAGCCGGTCTTCTACAACCTGGAGTTCACCGAGAACGATACGCCCTTCTGGGCTGACGCCGGGGGCTCCTCGCGGCGCACCTTGCTGATGCCGCTGCCCGACCCGGCGAGCTTCGTGGCCTTCGGAGTGGTGGGCACCGACAGCACCGTGCTGTTCGTGGCGCGGGGCCGCGTGCGTGAGCACCTGGGCGCGTTCATCGCAGCCATGGAGGGGAGCGGGGCCGGCGTGGAGCTGTACGCCCGGGTGCCGCTGCCGTGGCACCTCGTGAAGCGCTACACCTCGGACGACCCCTACGAGAACCAGGAGACGACGGGGCCTCGGAATCCACCCGTGCAGGGCTTCGTCGCCTACGGCGGCGGCGCGCAGGATGGCGAGGCGTGCCTCGAGGAGGGGAGGACGGCGGGGCTGCCCTGCGCGAACCTCGCGTGGCCCTCGGGTGTGGTGGCGTCCGCGAGGCGGGTCTACGTGATGTCCGGGGCGGGCGTGGATGAGTTCCTCGCGTTCGGCGTGTGCCTCACGCCGGACCACTTCGTCTTCCTGGCGAGGGGGCGCAAGAGCGACGAGCTCGGACCCCTCCGCGACCGGGTGAAGCTGGACGGGGCCACCGTGGTGGAGTGCACCTGGCCGTCGTCGGTGGGGTTCATCGAGGACTACCTCGAGAAGCACCCCTCGCTGTACCAGTCCACCCCGGTCATCGGCCTGACCGCGCAGCCTGCCTGAAACCGGAACACGGGAGGGCGTCACCATGGAGCGCAGGCGAAGTCCCATGAGTCTCGACCTGCTGCTCGCCCCCGCCGACGAGGCGGTGGCCGAGCCTCACGCCGGGCTTCGCCTGGATGCGCTCCAGCACGCCCCCCAACCAGAAGCGCTCGACGAGCCCGACGCGCTGTGGGACGCGACGGGGGACCCGAACGATGTCTGCCGCCAGCGATGGGGGCTGGTGGCGCCGTCGGGGCCGAGAGGGGACCAGCTCCTCGGGCTCGTCGAGCCGCTGCGGCGCTGGCGCCAGGAGCAGCAGGGCGCGGACGTTCGCGTCTACCGCGTCAAGCCGGTGATGGACAGTGCGTATGCCCGGCGCTGGAAGCGCGAAGTCTACCGGGACGAGCGCACCTCCGAGCGCAACCGGCCGCGCTACCTGCTCCTGCTCGGAGACCTGCACGAGCTCTCGCTGGAGCTCCAGGCCGAGCTGTCCACCGACGCCTTCGTGGGCCGGCTCGCCTTCGCCACGGATGCGCAGTACACGGCCTACGTCGACAAGGTGCTGCGCTGGGAGCGCGCCGCCGCGCGCGAGACGCAGGCGCGCATGCTCTTCTACACCTCGCGGGACGGCACCTCCGCCACGGAGAACGGCCACCGCGCGCTCGTCTCTCCCAGCGTCGACGCGTGCCGCGAGCGCCAGCAGGAAGCGGACTTCCCCCGCGCGTGCATCCAGACGCTGGGGGACGCGGGCGCCGTGTCGCTGGAGACGCTCCTGGCCCACGCGTCGGATGGCGGGCCGGGCGTGCTCTTCTCGCTGGCCCACGGCAGGGGACGTCCTCCGGGTGGCTGGGCCCGGCCCGAGGAGCGGCTTACGCACCAGGGTGAGCTGAAGCTGCCGGACGGCCGCTTCCTCTCCGCCGAGACGCTGGCCTCGCGCCCCTTCGTCCCCGGCGGTGTCTGGTTCAGCTTCGCGTGCTACGGCGCCGGGACGCCCGCGCGCAGCAGCTACGCGCACTGGCTGCGCACGCTGCCCGCGTCGGACCCCAACGCGCGCCGGGGCCTGGAGGCCCTGCCTCTCGAAGGAGAGACGCCCTTCATCGCCGCGCCGCCCAAGGCCGCGCTGGCCAACCCCGAAGGGCCGCTGGCGGTGATGGGCCACGTGGACCTCGCCTGGAGTCACAGCTTCAGCGACCGGGGCCGTGGCACGCCGTTGCGCTTCATCGAGCTGCTCAAGGAATTGGCGCGAGGAAGCCGCGTGGGCGTGGCGCTGCACTCCTTGATGCGGGTCCTCAACGAGACGAGCAGCGAGCTGGCCTCGCTCTACAACCTGGAGGAGCAGGAGCGCGGGCGCCCGTCCTCCATCGACCTCGTGGAGCGCGCGCGGCTGTGGATTCTCCGCCAGGACCTCGCCAACTACGTCCTCCTGGGGGACCCCGCTGTCCGGCTGCCGCTGGCCTCCCCGCGTGAGTTGGAGCGCGTCGCCCCCGGAGACGCGCGGTCGGCGATGAGCGTCCTGCCCTCGCAGTTCCGTCCGCGTCCCGAGAAGACCTCCACGCGCCCCCCGTTCCGAGCGGGTGCCGGGAAGCCCGCCACGCAAGATTCAGGGAGCACGGGAGACCTGGAGGCGATGGAGGCGGCCATCCTCGCGCTGCTCACCGGAAGAGGGGAGCCCGAGCACCTCGCCAGGGAACATGGCCTCTCGCGCATCGAACTGGAGCAGTGGAAGGAGCGCTACCGCGCCGCGGGCCGCGAGGCACTCACCCGGTGTCTCGCGTTACGAGAGAGAGTGTAGACATCCACCCGCATCCATCCGCTCGCTGCCTCTTCCTCCTGCGTCCATCTGCTCTCGGAACCAGGAGGGCAACCAGCCCGGCGTGCCTGTTCCACGGCCGGCTGAAATCTCGGCTCTCGCTGTGCCACTCTCACCTTGAATCCGAGGCTTGCGTCGGTGTCACTTGCGCCACCTCGGGGACCTGAGGTGTAGAATCCGACTGATGCGCGCCCTCTCGCGTTCCCCCTGGCTCCTCCTCCCCGTGCTGTTGCTGTCGTGCACCGACTCGGGCCTGTATGCCCTGGACGGCCGTGGCCCCAGTGGAAAGGACCGCGCCAGCTTCTCCGGCAACGTCTGTGTTCCGCTCGCGGGCGGCGATGCCTTCCCCACCAAGGTGCTCTTCGCCATCGAGGGAGGACAGGGCGTGGAGGCGGAGATGGTGGGCTACGCCACCGACGGCCTGTCCACGCTGACGAGCCGCTTCTCCGGCCCCTTCGTGAAGTTCGGCCTCGTGGCGTACCACACGGTGGCCACCGGCCTGTTGGGTGGCTTCTCCGACGCCTCGGAGTTCCAGGCCACGCTGCCGCGCTACGCGTCGTACCAGGAGTCGGGGCCGGTGAGCATCCGCGCCTCCCTGAAGCTCGCCAAGACGCTCCTGTCCGGCGACATGCAGACGTCCTGCCGCGGCGAGGTGGCCCGCACGCGCTACATGGTGGTGGTCATCGTCCGCACGGGCGACAGGACGTGCGCCCGCGCCGCCGACAACGACATCTTCGGCGCGGGGCTCGACTCGCGCTGCCTCGCGCTTTCCTCGGGGGCGGGCTGCGGCCCCGTCGGCTCGTCGTCGCGCGACGCCTGTGATGCCGAGTGCGGGAGCTGCGAGCTGACGGCCGTCACCGGCGAAATCAAGTCGCTGGCCCAGCAGTTCGGCGCGGGCGAGGTGGTGGTGCAGCCCATCTACGTGCGCGGCACCTCGCCGGACCCGCTCACCCGCAAGCTCGTGGCGGCCATCGCCGCCGCCGGCGGCACCGAGCCCATTGAAGTGGACTTCGCGGGCCTGCCCGGCGCGCTCACCGGCATCAAGTACGCCGCGCGCACCAACTCCCTCAAGCTCAAGCGCTTCTTCGCCTACAACCGCAACGTGGTGGTGCGCGCCGGCCAGACGCTCGCCGACAGCGACGGGGACGGCCTGCCGGACGGGGACGAGGACGCGCTCGGCACGGATGCGCTCGCGCTGGACTCGGACCAGGACGGGCTCATGGACGGCCTGGAGGTCCGCATGGGCCTGGACCCGCTCCAGCCGGACGTCATCAACGGCTGCAACCTCTCCCTCGACGAGGACGGGGACCGGCTCAACACCTGCGAGGAGCGCGTGCTCGGCACGGACCCGTGCATCGGCGACACGGACGGGGACGCGATACCCGACCTGGTGGAATTGCTGTCCATGACCAACCCGCTCGTCCCCGAGGACCTGCTCGACACGGACCGCGACGGCATCTCCAACGTGGCGGAGGTGGAGGCGCACGGCGACCCGCTCAGCGCGGACATCGACTTCCACGTGGAGCGCGGCTACGGCTACGACCTGGTGGAGGGCGAGCCCTCCGAGGACGGCCGCACCTGCTACGCGGCCCGCGCGGAGAACATCACCGTCGTCCCCACCCGCCAGCGCCCCCACCCCTTCATCCCGGGTGAGGTCATCCCCGCGGGCACCAACGAGGTGTACATCTACCTCCAGGCCGGCCGGGACAATGACCCCCGCGGCGCCGGCATCGGCTCGCTCTTCATCCAGCCCATCCAGTACAGCGACAAGGACGGCCGCAACCCCGCGGGCACCGTCGCCCTGGAGCCCAACGACTTCATCCTCGGAACCTGATCCACCCCTCGGTGTGGAGTTTCCCCCACGTCTTCAATGGGGAGTGCCCCCCACACTCTCCGGCCTGCAATCCCCGGCCTGTCTTCAACCTCTTGATTTTCCTGGTTCTTCACTGAGTGTTGGGTACGGATCGCTCCTTGCTAGGAGCAGCGGGCTGAAAGGAGTCACCATGTCACTTGTTCGCATTGCTTCAGCTTTCACGCTCGGGGCGTTCCTGTTCCTGAGCCCCTCCGTGGCGAAGGCGCAGTCCAACAACAACCCGGACAACCCGGAGTGCCTCGGCGATAGCTGCGGCAAGCCCCAGGAGGAGGGCGGCGGCTGCGGCTGTGGTTGTGGCTGCTCCGTCTGGGTGAACTACACGGACGACGGCGACACGCTCGCCTACACGGACGACGCGGACGGCGACGGCAAGGCGGACGACCGCGACAACTGCCCCTTCGTCTCCAACCGCGACCAGACGGACGAGGACGGCGACGCGGTGGGCAACGCGTGCGACAACTGCTCGGCGCAGTCCAACTTCGCGCAGAGCGACGCGGACGGCGACGGCAAGGGCGATGACTGCGACCCGGACAAGGACAACGACAAGGTCCCGAACGAGCAGGACAACTGCTCGCTGGTGCCCAACACGGACCAGAGCAACCTGGACGGTGATGACAAGGGCGGCGACGTCTGCGACACCGACGACGACAACGACGGCGTCGCTGACGGCCAGGACAACTGCCCGCGCATCTCCAACCCCAACCAGGTGATGCCCACGGACGGCAGCCAGTGCCGCGTGGACGCGGACGGCGACAACATCTCCGACAACGGCGACAACTGCCCCGGCCTGGCCAACCCGGACCAGGCGGACGCGGACGCGGACGGCCAGGGTAACGCGTGCGACGCGGACGTCGACGACGACAGCATCCTCAACGCGCAGGACAACTGCGTGGCCGTGGCCAACCGCGAGCAGACCGACGATGACCACGACGGCTTCGGCGACAAGTGCGACACGCGCTACTGCCTGGTGCTGGACGAGAGCCGCCCGGATGACTGCCTCGACCCGAAGGGGCCCTTCACCGTCAGCGGTGGCCACACGATGACCGTGGACGAGTCCGGCAAGACGCTGCGCCCGCCGCTGTTCGCCAACCGCAACGGCGCGGCCATGGAGTACAAGTGGACGGTGACGAAGCGTCCCGAGGGCTCCAACGCGGTGGTGGAGAACCCGCAGGGCGCCGTGACGCTCAGCCGTGACTGGCAGTACACCTACGTGGACGGCAGCGTGCCGACCTTCACGCCGGACGCGGATGGCGAGTACGAGCTGCAGGTGACGGCGCGTCTGGCCTTCGCCGACCGCGTCTTCCCGGACCAGCGCGTGTCCACGTCCAACCTCGTCATCAAGGTGGGCAAGGACTCGGGCGACGGCACCAACTGCAGCTCGGTCCCCGCGGGCTTCAGCGCCACCGCGCTGGGCGCGGCCCTGCTCAGCGTGCTGATGCGCCGCCGTCGTCGTCACCAGTAGAATCCGAAGCCCCATGCCAGGAGGTCTGTTCCGCATGCGCCGCCTTGTTCGTTTCCCGCTGCTCGCGGCGGGCCTCCTGGCCACTGGCCTCATCTCCTGCACCGACTCGCTGCTCGAGCCGCGCGCGGAGGTGCAGACCCACCTCGATGACCGGTTGACGCTCCAGGGGCGGGTGTGTACGCGCCCGCCCAACCCCTCCGGCTTCCCGGTGAAGGTCGTCGTCGTCATCGACGAGTCGGGCAGCATGTGCATCTCGGACCCGCCGGGCGCGCAGCTCGACAGCGGCTTCTGCCAGCGCGCGGAGGTGCAGGCCGTCATTCCGCCGGGCGTCACCGAGCCCGCGCGCGTGCGCGCCCTCAAGCGGCTGGTGCAGCAGTTCCGCCAGGTCAACGCGCAGGGCGGCAACGTGCAGGTGTCCGTCGCCCCCTTCGAGACGAACGTCCGCAACGTGTGGCCGCCCACCACGGTGGGCAGCCGCTTCGCCACGCCGGACAACAACATCGACAGCTACATCTCCAACCTGCAGAGCCAGCTCGGCAAGGGCACCGACTACCAGGGCGCCCTGTCCTACGCGTACAGCGTCATCGCCAGCGACATCACCGCGGTGGCCCAGTCCAACCCGGAATTGCTGCCGCGCACGCGCTACGTCGTCGTCTTCCTCACCGACGGCACCCCGTACCCGCGCTGCTCCGCCAGCGACAACCTCAGCGTCTACGCCAACCCGGACAACCCGGACCTGACGTGGGCGGACTCCCTCATGGACTTCTGCAACGCGACGAGCACCACCGACGCGATTGACGGCTTCGAGGTGGGCACGGACCGCAACCAGAACTACCAGCTCTTCAGCTACGTGCGCCGGCTGATGGAGCTGAAGGACCAGTACAACGTGGGCGACGTGCGCATGCACACGGTGCTGCTCTTCAACCAGGAAGCCGTTCGCGCCTGCGGCCCCATCTGCCAGGAAATCTACGGCATCTACCCGGGCGTGCCCCAGGCGCAGTACCCCGAGGCCGCGAAGAAGATTGCCTCGTGGCTGCTCAAGCGCTTCGCGGACATGGGCAACGGCGTGTACCAGGAGTTCAACGACACGAGGGAAATCTCCAACCTCGGCCTGGGCGCGCTGGACTACTCGTCCTTTGCCTCGCGCAACGTGATGAAGTCGCTGGTGGTGGAGGCCCTCAGCTCCGGCCCGGGTGACGAGGACAAGGGCCGGGTGCTGGACAGCGACGGCGACGGCGTGCCGGATTCGTCCGACAACTCCTTCACGCTGAAGACCAACAGCATCCTCCCCGACAGCGACGGCGACTGCCTGGACGACGGCTTCGAGTCCCGCCGCGAGGACCAGGGCTTCCGCGCCGCCAATGATTTGGACGCGCGCGGGTGTGACCCGCAGTCCCCGCTCACGCGCAACTGCGTGTGCCGCGACACGGACGGTGACGGCCTGTCGCAGTTCGCCGAGGACTACCTGCACACGCGCACCGGCATCGTGGACAGCGACGGCGACGGCGCCACGGACGCCATGGAGGCGCGCTGGGGGTTGGACCCGCTGGAGCCCAGCGTGGCGGGCCTGGACACGGACGGCGACGGCCTGCCGGACGACGCGGAGCTGCATGGAGGCAGCGACCCCACCCGCAGGGACAGGGCCTTCCACGACCGCTACGGCTACCAGTACGAGACGCGCATCGCCGAGGTCCGCGCGGACGGCAGCATCTGCTACGACTTCACCGTGTCCAACCTGCAGCTCGTCACGCCGCCGGACCGCGCGGGCGCGAAGCAGGGCTTCAACCTCTTCAAGGTGTGGTTCGCCGAGGCGCCGGAGAGCGGCGTCTCCACCGACTACGGCGTGTGGCGCACCGCCTGCGCCTGGGCCCAGTACGCCCCGCCCACCGTGCGCGTGCCCGCCGGCCCCGAGCTGTCCCTGGAGGACTCCGACTTCCGCCGGCCCGACCAGTTGAGCAACCCGTGGACCAACCAGAACAACTGTGTGGGAACGCCGCCCTCGGGCGCGCAGGGAGTCAACCCGTGAGCCGTGCCGCACGAGTGCTGGCGGGCTGTCTGGTATCGCTCGTGGTGGTGGCGGCCTGTACGGATTCGTACCTGTTCGACCCGCGCCGCGACGAGGAAGTGCCCGTGGACAGGGCGGTGTCCTTCGACGGCCGCTTCTGCACCGTGGGCAGCAACGAGGTGGTGCGTCCCATCAAGCTCGTCGTCGCCATGGACGCCTCGCAGTCCATGCGCGTGAGCGACCCGGACGGCACGCGCGCCACCGCGCTGGTGCAGCTCATTGAAAACCTCCCGAGGGACCCGGAGGTCTACATCGCGGTGATGCTCTTCGCGGGCAGCACCACGGCCTTCCTCACGCAGGCGCCGGGCAACCCGCCGCAGGACGGCTTCGTGCAGGTGGCGACGATGGACGACGCCGCCCGCCGCAAGCTCACCGAGCAGCTCCTCACCTTCCGCAACCCGGACAACTCGCCGAATCGCGACTCGACGGACTTCGTCAAGCCGCTGTCGGACATCTACTCGCTCATCAACACGGACATCGCCCGCAGCCGCCTGGAGCCGGGCGGCGCGCAGGCGCTGGCGCAGGCGCGCTACTCCGTCATCTTCCTGTCGGACGGCAAGCCCACCAACGACCAGGACGACGAGCTCATCCAGGGCGACGCGGTGGTGCGCATCCGCCAGCTGCGGGATTTGGTGGAGGAGGTGCGCGTCAACACCGTGCACGTCTTCCTGCCCACCCAGCCGGTGTCGTCGTGTGACATCGAGGGGGACGCGGGCTGCCCGCTGCTCATCATCAACCAGAACGCGGACCGGCTGGAGCAGATGGCCGGGCTGGGCGGCGGCAACTTCCGCGACTTCCGCAACAACGAGCCCATCAACTTCCTGGACTTCTCCTTCGGCCAGGTGCGCCGCGCCTTCATCGTGAAGGAGGTGGTGGCCACCAACTACTCCGCGCCCCCGGGCAGCCCCGTGAATGCGGCGGACACCGACGGAGACGGCCTGACGGATGCGCGCGAGGCGGAGGTGGGGACCAACCCCAACCTCGTGGACACGGACGGCGACGGCTTCAGCGACGGCGTGGAGGTGTACTTCCGCGACCGCGGCGTGGACTTCAACCCCACGCAGATTGCGCTGCCGGACGGTGGAGGACTGGACCCGGGCTGCCCGCCGCTCCTGCGCGCGGAGGACTCGGACTGCGACCAGTTGCTGGACTGTGACGAGCAGTTCATCGGCACCAACGCCAACCTCGCCGACAGCGACCGCGACGGCGTGCCGGACGGCGTGGAGTGGCGCGGCGGCACGCAGGGCTCGAGCAACGATTTGGACGAGGACCCGGACAACGACGGGCTGACGAGCCGCGCGGAGCTGCGCCTGCACACGCGCCCGATGGAGGTGGACACCGCGAACCTGTCGGTGGACGGCTACCGGTACTCCTTCGAGGCGGATGGTGCGCCGGACGCGCTGGGCCGCCAGTGCTACAAGCTTCGCGTCGACAACGTCCTCCTGGCGCCCACCGTCGCCGCCGCGGATGACGCGGGCGTGGTGACGCGCGGGGCGGGCTTCAATGACCTCTCACTGTCCGTGGCCATGGTGCCCGCGGACGACCCCACCGCGCGCACCCTCGTCCGCACCTACCGGGTGGACACCGTGCGCTACCCGGTGGGCGGCATCAAGTCGCCCGCCGACGGCGTCATCCGCGTGGAGCCGGAGCTGTTCATCGACGGTTGCCCCGGCCGCGTCGACTCGCCCTCTTCGCCTTGAGAAATCACGCCATGCCCACCCACTTCCGACTGCTGCCGTTCGCGCTGCTCGTCCTCGTTGCCTGCAAGTCAGGAGGCGGTGAGGGGGAGCAGGATGCCGGCTCCAACCCGGTGGAGGACCTCTGCAACAGCCGCGAGGAGGCGCTCACGCTGCCCGAGTGCGAGCTGAAGCCCGGCCAGGCGCTGGACCGCTTCATCGTGCAGGCGGGCGAGGTGAAGGCGGGGGACCAGGACTGGTACCGCATCGTCCTCCCGGCCGACACCAGCGCGCGCACGCTGCTCAACGTCAACGGCACGTACCTCGCGTCCAGCACCGCCGTGAATCTCTCCGTCACCGTGCTGGAGACGCTGCCCAACGGCACGGACTCGGCGCTGGTGAAGAAGGAGGACAAGCACGGCCAGGGCGCGCCCCGTCCGGTGGACATGGTGCTGCCGCTGCGGGAGGACCTGAAGAGCAAGACGCTGCTGGTGCTGGTGCAGGACTCGCCGGACGTGCCCACGCGGCCCAACTTCGACGCGAAGAGCCCGTACCGGCTGAAGGTGGAGATTGCCACCAACCCGGACACGCACGAGCCCAATGACACCCAGGCCGCGGCCACGCCGCTGGTGCTCAACAACGAGGGCGGCGTGCTGGTGGGCGCCATCACCGGCTACCTCGCCACGGACAACGACGTGGACAACTACACGTTCGACCTGGCGGTGGGGAAGGTGGCGTACGTGCACCTCGTCGCGCCGGACCGGCAGGCCGTCCCCAACTGGCGTCTGGCCTACGAGCTGCGCCGGCCGGGCTTCACGGACAAGGAGGACGAGGGCCAGGTGCCGCCCCAGGTGCGCGGCGGTGAATTGGCCACGGCGCGCAAGGTGAAGCAGGCGGGCAAGTGGCTGCTCGTGGTGAAGGGCTACCGCGGCACCAACGACAAGGAGACGGCCGCGGGTGACTTGAGCCAGCCCTACGAGGTGGAGGTGCGCGTCATGGACGAGCAGGACGCGCAGGACGCCACCGGCACCGGCAACGACACCGTGCAGACCGCCACCGCGCGCAGCCTGGAGAGCGCCACGCCCGGTACTCCGCAGGCGGCCACGTCCGTCACCGGCCGCATCGGCTACGTGCCGGACCGCGACTGGTACTCGGTGCGGCTGCCGGCCTATAGCGCTCCCACGCTGCTGCGCTACCGCCTGGTGCCGCTGGGCACGGGCGGGCGCTTCCCGGCGCTGCCGGACACGCCGGACCGGCTGGTGCAGGTCTTCACGCTGGTGACGAAAGGCGCCAACCTCAACGAGTGGCGCACCGCCTGCCTCAGCGACGTCACGGCCTGCCCCAAGGGCTACGGGGAGAACCCGGACGCGCGCCAGCTGGTGGAGGGCTACTGCACCCGCACGGACCTGCCGGCGCCCATGTGCACGCACTCGTACCGCGAGGAGGCGGCGGAGAACCCGCGCTTCACCAACCTGAGCAACTTCCGCGGCGTGCTGCCCGTGGCCGCGCATACCTCCGCCCTCACGTACTACTTCGTCGTCCAGGACGACGGCACCAACTGGGCGGATGACCGCGACTACCGGCTGGAGGTGTCGTGGGACGCGGAGGACGCGGACGAGTTGTCCCGCTACACGGGCGGCGTGGAGGCGCCGGTGGCCCGCACGCTGGCGCCCACCACCGCCTACCCCGCGCCGCCGGACACCGCCGAGTTCTCGGTGACGGGCCAGCTGTCGGCCGGCTACGGCCGGCTGCGCAGCGGCGATGACCGCCTCAACGGCCTGGGCGTGCGCGGCCCGACGGACTACGACGCGGTGCCCTCGGACGTGGACTCGTACCAGTTCCAGCTGCCCACCGTGGCGGCCCCCGAGGACCGCGCGTGGCTGGTGCAGTGGGAGGTGGCGAAGCTGGCTGACGGTGGCACGCCGCACGGCCTCGCGCTGGACCTCACCTTCTGCGACGGCGACGCGCTCGGTGACGGCGGCACCTGCACGCAGGTGAAGACGGGCAGCCGGAATTCCCCGCTGACGCTGGGCTACCGCGCGGACGCGCTGCGCGCATGGCACACGCCGACCAACGCCACGCTGAGCAGCCTGCAGCCGCAGTACACCCTGGAGGAGCGTCCCAACTCCACCGTCGTCACGCTGGCGCCGTACGCGTGCGGCTGCCTCGAGCGGCGCTTCATCCACGGCGGCACCATGCGGGTGGATGTGTCTGCCTCGGAGCGCCTGGACTACGAGCGCGTCAACTACACGCTGCGCACCGGCTACGGCGCGTACCCGCAGAGCTACACGGTGGATGGCGGGGCCGAGGTGAAGTGCCCGGCGCCGGATGGCGGCATGGTGCAGTCGGACGGAGGAGTGGCCCCCTACGTCGGAGGCTGCGTCTTCACGCGCCAGCCATGAGCGCCGGGGTGGTACGGCGGGAGCCGGAGCTCCCGCCCGGCGGGGGCCGAAGCCCCCGCCTCGAATCAGGGGTCCACGCCCAGGCCGTTGAGGGTGATGACCTTCTCCGGCGCGTTGGCGGCGTTGGACTTGATGGTGAGCGTGCCCGTGTACGCCACGTTGTCGGTGGGGCGGAACTCCACCGTGACGAAGGCGCGCTTGTATGTCTCCAGCGAGAGCGGGGTGCCCGGGGTGAAGCCCTCGGGGAGCACCAGCTTGAACTGCGACGGCGCGGACAGGGTGATGTCCGTCACCTGCAGCGTGCCCTCGCCGTGGTTCTCGAAGACGAGCGAGTTGTAGCCCGTCTGTCCAACGAAGGTGCCGCTGCCGAACTCGCGGTTGAAAGCCATCTCATCGCGGTCGGTGAAGAGCGTGGGCTCCTTCGGAATCTCCGTCTCGTTTCCACAGCCAGCCAGGGCGAAGAAGAATATGGGGAGCCATCGGGTGCGCAGTTGCATGGACGTCCACTCCTCTGATTGAGAGCCAGATGATGAAAGTGTTTGTAACAGTGTTTCGGCGCAACGCACAGGTGGCCGCGAGTCTGTTTTTCGCGATGGTGCTGGGCGCGTGTGGGGGCTCGCGCGAGGACTTCATCGGCGCACGTGTGAAGGACACGTGTGATGCGGCGTGGCCTGTGTGCAGCCAGGTGGCCGGCTGCATCCTCGGCACGGAGAGCTACGCGGAGGGACGCTTCCCCGGACAGGGGCAGTTCATCGTCCAGGTGCCGGAGGCCGCCACCGTCAAGGTGCGCTTCTACCTGGAGGACGTGACGTCCGCGGGCGAGGAGACGGTGGTGCTCTTCCACGAGGAGGGCTGCCGTGCGCGCACGCGCGAGGCGGCGGACGGGCGCACGGTGCAGGACTTCATGGAGAAGTTCGGTGAGTTCTCTCGCGAGGCGGACCTCACCGGCGTGGGGGACCACCTCATCGAGTTCGAGTCCGACATGCAGGCGCGCTACATCGTGAAGGTGGAAGTGACGCCCCTTCGCAACCGGTAGCGCGCCTGGCGCCTCAGCCCTTCAGCGCGCGCACCAGGTGGTTCGCGACGCGGAAGCTGTTGGCGGCGATGGTGAGCGTGGAGGGCACGCTGCCTCCGGTGGGCATGAAGCTGCCGTCCACCACGTAGAGGTTGGGCACCTCGTGCGCGCGGCAGTTCTTGTCCAGCACGGAGGACGCCGCGTCGTTGCCGAAGCGGCAGGTGCCGTGCTGCAGAATCGTCGTCTCGCCCATGACGCCCTTGCGCTGCATGTCATCCGGGTCCAGCCGCAGCAGCACCTCTTCGCCGCGCTCCACCAGGAAGCGCGTGGCGGCGAAGTCCATGGGGTGGCGCTCCACGGTGAGGGCCGCCACGGGGATGCCGTACTTGTCCTTCACGTCCTCGGACACGCTCACGTAGGTGCCGGGCGTGGGCAGCCACTCCGCGTAGACTTCGAACTGGAGGATGCGCGAGTCGCGGTACTCCCGCATCTTGTCCTTCAGCGCCTTGCCGAAGAGCGCGTTCTTCCCGTCGCCGGCCAGTTCCACCGCCGCGTGGATGGGATTGGGGTGCGCCCACATGAAGCCCAGCGTGCCGCCCTTGCGGAAGCCGAAGCGGCTGTCGGGCAGGAGGTAGAAGTCCTGCACGCTGCGGTTGACGAAGGGCGCCGGGTCCTTCAGCCACGGCCGCGCCTCGGCCTGCTTGGACATGCGGAACGTCGCGTACGACTCGCCGAAGGAGCTGAAGAGGAGATTCTTCCCGACGAGCCCGCTGCCATTGGCCAGTCCGCGCGGGAAGCGGCGGGAGGTGGAGTTGAGCAGGAGGCGCGCGCTCTCCACCGCGGTGCAGGACACCACCACCACCTTGGCGGGCTGCTCCTGGGTGACGCCATTCTCGTCCAGGTAGATGACGCTCTTCGCGCGCCCCTGCTTGTCCACCTCCACCGTGCGCGCCATGCAGCCGGGGCGCAGCTCCACGTTGCCGGTGGCCAGCGCGGCGGGGATGAGGCTGGCGTTGGTGCCGCTCTTGGCGCCCGTCTCGCAGCCGTAGCTACCGCACAGCGCGCAGTACGAGCACTGCGCGCGGCCCCGGTACGGCCGGCTGATGATGCCGCGCGCGGTGGGCAGCGAGTGCCAGCCCATGGCCTTGCAGGCCTTGTCGATTTCCGACGCCACCGGGTGCACGTCCAGCGGGGGGAGCGGGTAGGGCCCCGAGCGCGGCTCCGCGAAGGGGTGGGGCACGGCCTCTCCGGACACGCCCAGCTCGGCCTCGGCCTTGTCGTAGAAGGGCGCCAGTTCCTCGTAGGAGATGGGCCAGTCCGCCAGCGTGCTGCCCGGCACCGCACCCAGCGTGGAGCGCAGCCGGAAGTCCACCGGCTTGAGCCGGTAGAAGAAGCCGCTCATGTGCACGGTGCCGCCGCCCACGCAGTTGGCCGTCCACGCGACGTTGGAGCGCTCGTAGCGGTCCTGCGCCCCATGCCGAATCAGGTGCGGCTCCTCCCACGGCAGCGGCATGAAGAAGTTGCGGCGGCTGTTCAGGATTTCGTCGTGGACGAAGTCCTGCGGCTGGTAGTGCCGGCCCTTCTCCAGCACCACCACCTTGAAGCCCGCGCGGCCCAGTTCCAGCGCCATGGGCGCGCCGCCCGCGCCGCTGCCGATGATGCAGACGTCGACCTCGGGCAGGCTCATTTGTGGGCGCCTCCGTGGTGGAGCCCGCACTCGCGCAGGCACTTCGGACCGTCATGGCCCTCCGGAGGCGCCATGGCCACGGTGCCCACGGTGTCGAACCCCATCAGCTTCCAGCCCACCTTCCCCTTGTTGCCGCCGTAGGACGGGTCCCCGAGGTAGCCCTCCAACGACATGACGGTGAGCAATTCGAAGAAGTGCGCCTCGCCGCTCTTCGGCGGGCTGTCCCGGAAGAGGGCAATCAGCTCGTCCTGCTGCTCGGGCGTGAGGGCGGAGAAGCCCTTCTGGAACATGCGCTGCGAGCGGCGCTCCAGCGCGGCCACGCCGCTGAGGAAGTCGTCGCGAATCCGCCCCAGCTCCGGTGTCTGGAGGATGCGGTCGATGTAGACGGGCACGTCCGCCTCCAGCGCGCCCGCGTCCTCGTCGTGGGGGAGGATGCGCTCGGTGGCGGCGGCCACCACGGCGTACTCGAATGCCGAGAAGGTGCGAAGCGCCTGGCCGTTGGCGGTGGCGCCGAGGGGGCCCGGGTCCGCGGGCGGTGTCTTGGCCTTTTCCTCGGAGCGCTTGCAGGCGGGGCCGAGCAGCACCACGCCACCACCAAGGAAGGAGAGTCGCTGGATGAAGGAGCGCCGGGACAGTCGGCTCCGGGGAGAACGTGTGCGGGGCATGGGGCGCCGAGTCTAACCCAGCACTCCGCGTATCGCCTCGAAGATGCAACCTGCTCGGCTGCTCACTCGGACGCGCGGGTGACGTAGGATGCGCGCGACGAAGTGCAGGGCCGACAACGCAAGGAGAAGCACATGAGACGGCACGCCTGGGTACTGGGAACGGCACTCGCGCTGGTGGGCTGCGGCAAGGACAACCCGGGCAACCCGGATGCGGGCAACAAGCCGCCGGACGACCCCAACGCCAACTCACCCTTCACCCGGCTGGTGGTGGACTCGGACCCGAGCCAGTTCGAGCTGATTTCGAATATCGCCATGGCGGTGGGACCCAATGACCGCATCGGCATGGCGTACTTCGTCAGGCTGGCCACCCAGACGCAGAACACGCCCGACTACGAGCTGCGCTACCGCGAGTTCGACGGTGGCTCGCTGAAGGCCGCGGAGGTGGTGACCAAGGTGCAGCGCGTGTACGGCGTGTCCGTGGCCTTCGGGCCGGACGGGCAGCCGGCGGTGACGTACCTCGGCGGCGGCCGCGACGACTCGACGTACTGGTACCAGAGTGATTTGGCCGTCTCGTACCGGAGCGCCAGCGGCACGTGGACGGAGCGCGTCCCGGTGACGCGCTCCAACCAGGCGGTGTCCGGCAACCCGGTGAGCGACAGCGGCTTCCTCGTGGGGCTCAATCCCTCCATCGTCTTCTCCGGCAACCAGGCGCTCGTCGCGTACCGGGACGGGCACCAGGGCAACTTCGGGCGCCAGGACTGGGAGTCGAGCGACGTGGAGCTGGCCTCGGGCGGCCCCACCGCGTGGCAGTACCGCATGCTGATGGCGTCGGGTGACAACAAGCAAGGCTACGGCGGCCACATCCAGCTCATCATGGCGGGCGCGCAGCCGGCCATCATCTACGACAAGGCCCCTGGCGCCTCGACGGACCCCGGCACGGACATCATGTTCCAGCGGCGCAACGCCGACGGCACCACCTGGACCTCGCCGGTGCGTGCGCTGGCGGTGTCGAACGCGCAGCTCGGCGGCTCGGTGGCGTACGACGCGCAGGTGGGCTTCGGCATCGCCGCGCTGGAGAAGGTTGGCGACAAGCTGACCTACGTCGAGTGCGACCAGGGCTCCGCCACGAAGTGCGCGGCGTCCGGGGACTGGTCCACGCCGGACCCGGTGTTCAACTCCGGCACCGGCGGCTGGTACCCGTCGCTGGCGTTCGACCCGGTGAACCACGAGCCGTCCATCGCCTTCTACAACTGCGCGCTGGAGTCGGGCCGCAACGACACGGGCTGCAACCCGAACGACGACGAGCTGGTGGTGTCCACGCGCATCTCTGGCATCTGGCGCGAGACGCTGGTGGACGCGGGCGGCGGCTGGTCTCCCAAGCTGGCGTACCTGTCCAACGGCAAGCGCGTGATTCTCTACCGCGCGCCGGTGGTGGCGTCGGACAAGGGCACCCTGAAGCTCGCGGTGGAGAAATGAGTCCGGCGGCGCGGGCACTGGTGGCCCTCGGGCTGGCGGGCCTCGCGTCCGGCGCGGGCCTGATGGGGTGCGGGCTGTCGGACAACACGCTGTCCGGCAGCGCGTCCGAGCTCTTCTCGTTGGACGACATCTCCCGCGTGGAGGTGCTGCGCAACGCCGAGGCGCTGCAGGTGAGCTACTACCGCAACAACGAGCTGGACGTGGACCTGGTGGCGCGCCTCACGGTGTCCACCGAGGGGCTCGACCTGCGGCCCGGCGCGAAGGTGAACCTGGCGGGCACCACGCCCTCGGGGCTGGCGCGCGCCACGGTGGTGCACCTCAACGCGGGCGAGCCGGCGCGCGTGTTCGCTCCGGTGGAGAACGGCGACCTGCAGCTCGACAAGGGCGGCAACCCGGGCGAGGAAACGCGCGGCGACTTCTCCATGTCCTTCAAGAAGGGCGAGGGATTCGGCGCGGGCCGCAACCTGGAGGGCGCCTTCAAGGCGGTGGCCACGGACGCGAGCTTCGGCCCGGAGCCGGGCGATCTGCTCGACGCGGGCGTGCCGCCTCCGTGACGACGTAGCTACGGCCTACCGCTCGGGGAGGGCTCTCTCGGCCCTCGAAGTCCCGAGCGGAACAGCCACAGGAAGAGCAGCGCGAAGGCGAGGGTGCCGGCGATGAAGATGCCTCCGCCGACGTAGCTCTCCAGCGTGTGTCCCTCCTCCTCGAACAGGACGGCGATGACGACGAGCAGCCACAGACTGCTCGCCGTCAGGCCCAGGCCTCCGACGATGAGCTTCACCCACGCGCCCGCCGTGCGAGGAGGCTCCTCGGGACGGGGGAGCGGGCCCTGCATGTCCACCATGACGGCGCTCGCCGAGGCCATCCGCATGCCGGGGCCCTGCAGCGCCATGACACTCTCGGCGACGTACAGCTCCGCGGGCGCCGCCATGAGCGCGAGCTGCTCCTTTTGGAGGGCGCGGTAGAGCTTGCGGCCCCACTGCACCTCGACGAGCAGCACGCCCAGCGAGAGCACGGCGAAGCCGGTGCCCGTCATGATGAACCAGTCGTAGGCGCCGTGCAGAAGCGTGGCCAGGCCGAGTCCCGCGGCGAGCGGGCTGAAGCGATGCTCGGGTAGCGCGAGCTTCGCGCGGCCGACGAAGGCGCCCATGATGACGCCGGTGAAGGCGTGGCCCGGCACGGCGGTGAGGGCGCGCAGCAAAGCCACGCCCAGACCGTGCTCGCCGACGTAGAGGATGTTCTCCAGCGTGGCGAAGCCGAGCGACGCGGTGGCGCCATACACCACGCCGTCCAGCGGCTCGTCGAAGGCGGGCTGGCGCCAGACGTAGAGGTACAGGACGAGGAACTTGAAGAGCTCCTCGGGGATGGCGGCGCCGAGGAAGGCCCTCACGGCGGCGGAGCCCCAGACGCCCACGGCGAAGGGCTCGCCGAGCTGCTGGAGCGCGTGGGCCGTGGGCACCACGGGCGCGCAGATGACGGCACCGAGGAGGAACGTGCGCCACAGCACGGCATGCGGCTCGGGGCGCTTGTCCCGCGCGTAGACGTACCAGAAGAGCAGCAGTGACGGGACGACCGCCGAACCACCGAGCACCAGCACCGACATGGCCGAGCACGGTAGCAGGCACGCCGCGCGCGACGGAAACCAGGCCCGGGTGCGCGGAAGGGGCGCGAATCACCCGGGCCCGGAGTGGCTTACGGAGCCACGCAGGCGTTGAGGGCGAGGCCGCGGGACACGGAGGCCTGCGCCACGGTGTGCTTCGCGAGGGCCTCGGCGCCTCCCTCCTCGTAGATGCGGCGGGCGAGCTGCATCGCCTCGCTGCCGTGGACGGTGAGCGTGTTGCCGGCCGCGTCCGTCACGGCCACCGCGCCGTCGGCCGCCGCCCGAGCCTGGACGAGCACGCTGCCGGATTCGTCGCGAGCCACCATGCCATCCTCCAGCGGCTCGAAGTAGCGCACCACGGGCTCCTGTCCCTCGCGGTCCAGCTCGATGCGCATGACGCCCGTGTCCGCGTCGCGCGACAGGCGCAGCGTGTCCGTGGGGCTGAGCTTCACCACGCGCGTGCCGTCGTCGGCGCCGTCAGCGCTGCTCACGGGGTTGTTGCCGGACCAGAACTCGATGCTGTTGATGATGAGCGCGTCGATGAGCGAGCCCAGTTGGTAGACGGGGACGATGACGAGCACGAGGAACATCAGCCACTGCACGAACTTCTCGCCCGAAATATTCTTGTTGAACTGCCAGATTTTCTGCGTGAGCTTGAACTGGCCGAAGCAGCCCGTTGCATGCATGGAGATGAATCCAGCGCACAGCAAGGCGAGCCAGGGGGAAGGACGCTTCATCGTGAAACCTCCTCAGGGGGATGGCGTGACCGCAAGTGCGAAGCCACCATGCCACGTGTGCAATAGCTGTCACGACCTCTTCGGTATTGCGTCCGATGTCTGCCAATTGCCTGCGCGCCGGGGGAGGGTGGTGTGACTGCGCGCTTTGCAGCCGTGCTGCTGTTGCTCACGTCGTACGTGGCCGAGGCCCGGGATGTGGGGTCTGCCTCGGACGCGGGTTCCGCCTCGGTGGACGCGCCGCCCGCGCGGCTCGTGTGCATGGCGAAGTGGTACCCCGCCGTGGTGCCGGTGCGTCTGGAGTCCGGCTGGGGCTTCCGTCTCCCCGACGGCCGCACGTACCCGTTCGACGACGGCCGCGAGAAGTCCTTCGCGCAGAAGCTCGAGTCTCCCGACCTGGAGGACACGCTCTCCATCCCGTACCGCACGGGCCCCCTCACCCCGGTGACTCGCGAGGACGAGGACCCGGGTCGCATCCGCTTCGACCCGCTCTTCCTCGCGACCTATGGGGCTTCTGAGGCAAAAGTAGATGTGGTGCCCGTGGTCATCCTCGGCCAGCGCTTGAGAGTCCACCGCAAGGTGGCGCCCGCCTTCCAACGCGTCAGCAAGCGACTGGAGGCACTGCTCGCGGAGGACGCCTCGGTGAAGCCCTTCCTCACAAACCTCGGAGGCACCTTCCACTGGCGCACCATCGCCAACACGAACCGGCGGAGCGCGCACTCCTTCGGCGTGTCCATCGACCTGAACGCCGCGCACGCGCACTACTGGGAGTGGCAGCAGCCGAAGTCACCGCCGCGCTGGCGCAACACCGTGCCCCAGTCCGTGGTGGACGCCTTCGAGGCAGAAGGCTTCATCTGGGGCGGGCGCTGGTACCACTACGACACGATGCACTTCGAGTACCGGCCGGAGCTGTTGGACCCGGCCTGCGCATCGCGCTGACTTCTCAATCCCCCTCGCTCTGCACCAGCCCGTACTTGTGCAGCAGCGAGTAGAGGTGCTTGCGGTCCAACTCCGCCTCGCGGGCGGCGCGGGCGATGTTGCCGCGCGAGCGGCCCAGCAGTCGCGTGAGGTACTCGCGCTCGAAGGCGCGAATCAGCTCGTCCTTGCAGACCTTGAACGGGCCGGTGAATTCCACGGGGAGGAAGTCACCGGCGGCGGCGGGGGCCTCGCGGGTGAACTCGCGCAGCAGCGTGTCCCCGGCCAGCTCGGGGATGTCCACCATGTGCCGCGCGCGCTCCAGCGCGTTGCGCAGCTCGCGCACGTTGCCCGGCCACGTGTGTCCGGTGAATTGCTCGCGAATCTTCTCCGGCAGCCGTCCCCACAGCCCTTCCCCGGCGAAGGCATCCACCAGCAGGGGGATGTCCTCCTTGCGGTCTCTCAGCGGGGGCAGGCTGAAGGTGAAGACGGAGAGGCGGAAGTAGAGGTCCTCGCGGAAGCGGCCGGCCTGCGTCTCCGCCCACAGGTCCTTCTTGCTCGCGACGATGATGCGCGCGTCGAAGGAGATGGGCGACGACGAGCCGAGCCGGCGGAACTCGCGGTCTTCAATCGCGCGCAGCAGCTTGGGCTGCAAGTCCAGCGCGAGGTCGTCGATTTCGTCCAGGAAGAGGGTGCCGCCGTTGGCGCGCTCCAGGCAGCCGATGCGCTGGCCCACGGCGCCGGTGAAGGCGCCCTTCTCGTGGCCGAACAGCTCGCTCTCGATGAGGGAATCGGACACGCTGGCGCAGTCGAAGACGACGAGCGGCCCGGGGGAGCGGGGGCTCAACTTGTGGATGGCCTTGGCGGCGGCGCCCTTGCCGGAGCCCGTCTCGCCCACCAGCAGCACGGTGGAGTCGGTGGGGGCGATGCGCTGGAGCAGCGCGAAGATCTGCCGCATGGGCAGGCTGCGGCCCACGAGGTCGCCGAGTCGGTCCTCGGCGGTGGGCTCCACCTGCACGGGGGCCACCTGCGGGCTGAAGCGCAGGCGCACGTCGCCCACTTCGAGCAGCGCACCGGGGCGCAGGTACGCCTCGCGCACCTGGGCGCCGTCGAGGAAGGTGCCGTTGGTGGAGCCGAGGTCCTGCACGAGGAAGCGGTCGCCCTGTCGACGCACCACCAGGTGATTGCGGCTCACCGTCGGGTGGTCGATGACGACGTCGTTGTCCGGCGCCTTCCCCACGCTCAACGCCTCATTGGCGAGAGGGAAGACGGTGCCAGCGCGCTCGGTGTCGAGGAGAACGAGATGGAAGTGCTGAGCGGACAGCCGCTCACCCTGCGCCCGAGCGCCGACGACGGTGTGGGTGGGGATGGGGGCTGGGGGAAGGGCGGGCATGACTGGCGGGGATTGTAGACGGCTTCTCGTCGGGTGGTGACTTTGTACTGGGGGGCAGTGCCCGACCGGCAAGCAGCCAGGCGTGGCTGGCCCGGGGGGTACCTGCTACGACGGGCGCCCCATGCGCACCCCCTTCCTGCTGCTGGCGCTGGTCACCGCCTGCGCCACCGTCCCCGAAGCGCCTCCCCCCTCGGAAAATCCCACCCCGCCGCCCACGCCCGCCCGCGTCTGGAAACAACCCCGTGCGGTGGTGGTCCGTCACGCGACCGTGATGCCCGCCAGCGGGCCGGCCATCGAGGACGGCGCGGTGTCCTTCGTGGACGGGAAGCTTGCCGCGGTGGGTCGTAATGCGGACGTCGTCTCGCCCCCGGGGGCCGAGGAGGTGGACGGCACCGGCATGTACGTGACGCCCGGCATCATCGACGCGCACAGCCACCTCGGCGTGTATGCCACTCCGTCCAGTTTCTCAAACGACGATGGCAACGAGGCCACCGCGCCGGTGACAGCCGAGGTGTCCGCGGAGCACGCCTTCTGGCCGCAGGACCCGGGGCTGCGGCGCGCGGCGGCGGGCGGCATCACCTCGCTGCTGGTGCTGCCGGGCAGCGCCAACCTGATTGGCGGGCGGGGCTACCCGGCGAAGCTGCACTTCGGGCGCTCGGCGGCGGAGATGCGCTTCCCCGGCGCGAAAGACGTCCTGAAGATGGCTTGTGGGGAGAACCCCCGGCGTGTGTACGGCGAGGCGAAGAAGACGGCGCCTTCCACGCGCATGGGCAACGTGGCCGGCTACCGGCAGGCCTTCGCGCAGGCGCGCGAGTACATGAACAAGTGGGACGACTGGCGCAAGAAGCAGAAGGAGAAGCCGGACGAGGCGGGCCCCGAGCCGCTCCGCGATTTGAAGCTCGAGACGCTGGCGGAAGTGCTGCGCGGCAACATCCTGGTGCAGAACCACTGCTATCGCGCGGACGAGATGGCGGTGATGCTCCAGGTGGCGGAGGAAGCGGGCTACTCGATTCGCGCCTTCCATCACGCGCTGGAGGCCTACAAGCTGCGTGACAGGCTCGCGGAGAAGAGCGTGGCCGTGGCCACGTGGGCGGACTGGTGGGGCTTCAAGCTGGAGGCGTGGGATGGCATCCCCGAGAACGCCGCGCTGGTGTCACAGGCGGGCGGGAAGGCCGTCATCCACTCCGACTCGGAGTACGGCATCCAGCGACTGAACCAGGAGGCGGGCAAGGCGATGTGGCGGGCGCGCGAGTCCGGCATCCCCGTCACGGAAGAAGAGGCGCTGCGCTGGGTGACGCTCAATCCCGCGTGGGTGATGGGCGTGGACGGCGTCACCGGCTCGCTGGAGCCGGGGAAGATGGCGGACGTGGTGCTGTGGAAGGGGCACCCGCTGAGCGTCTACGCACGGGCGCAGCGCGTGTGGGCGGACGGCGTCGTCACCTATGACGCCGCCACCGGCGCGGTGGACCCGAGCGACTTCGAGGTGGGGGACAGCGTGGCCAACGCCGCGAGGCTGGTGGCCGGTGCCGCGCCCGCGCCGTCGCTGGAGGAGCTGGGCCTGGCCACGCGCTGCGACGCGGGCGAGTGCGCGCGGCCCCTGCCGCTGGCGAAGGAGGCGTGCACCGCGTTCCAGGACGTGACGGCCTTCACCGGCACCACGTGGCTGAAGGGCGCCACGGTGGTGGTGGCGGACGGCAAGGTGCGCGGCGTGCAGGCCGGCGCGGCCCCCGTGCCCGCGGGCTGCGCGGTGGTGCAGGGGAAGGGTCGGCTGCTCACGCCAGGGCTCATCGATCCGCTGACGGAATTGGGGCTGGTGGAGGTGGGCGCGGAGGAGTCGACACAGGACGAGGCGCTGCGCGGGGACGCGGCGAAGCAGGACGTGCGCGCGGCGCTGCTGGCCGCGGACAGCGTCAACGCGGCGTCAGCCGTCTTCCCGGTGGCGCGGCTGGGCGGTGTCACCGGCGCGGTGTCGGCGCCGAAGGGCGGGCTGGTGTCGGGGCAGAGCGCCTTCGTCGCGACGGACGGCACCGTGCGCCAGGCGTCGCTGGCCATGCACCTCAACCTGGGCCGGTCGGGCAGGGACGCGGTGTCTGGCTCGCGGGCGCTGGTGCTGGAGCGGGTGCGGGAGTTGTTGTTCGACGCGCGCGAGTACGGCAGGCGCAGGGCGGACTTCGAGCAGCGTCGCATGCGCGACGTGGCGGCGAGCCGGTTGGATTTGGAGGCGCTGCAGCCGGTGCTCGCGGGGAAGCTGCCGGTGGTGGTGAAGGCGGACCGCGTCTCGGACATCCGCGCGGCGCTGGCGCTGGCGAAGGAGTACGGGCTGAAGCCCATCATCGCGGGCGGCAGCGAGGCGTGGATGGTGGCGGGGGAGCTGGCGGCGGCGAAGGTGCCCGTGATTCTCCGGCCCACGCAGAACCTGCCGGCGGACTTCGACCGGCTGAGCAGCCGTGCGGACTCGGCGGCGCTGCTGCGCGCGGCGGGGGTGAAGGTGCTCATCTCCGTGCTGGGCGAGCCGTACATGGTGCGCACGCTGGCGCAGGAGGCGGGCAACGCGGTGGCGTGGGGCCTGCCGCACACGGACGCGCTGCGCGCGGTGACGCAGGACGTGGCGGAGGCGTTCGGCCTCGACGGTGGGCGCATCGCCACCGGTGCCACCGCGGACCTCGTGCTGTGGAACGGAGACCCGCTGGAGTCGTCCTCGCGCCCGGTGGGCATGTGGCTCGGCGGGAAGCAGGTGCCACTGGCGAGCCGCCAACAGGCGCTGTTCGACAAGTACAAGACGCTGGCGAAGTAGCGCGCCCGCGCGAAAAAGACGGCGGCCGTCCCCGGTGAGAGGGACGGCCGCCGTGCCTTCAGGCTACCCGGGTGGGGTCAGTCACCCGAGTAGATGCCAATGGCACCCGGAACCACGGTGCCGTCCTTCTTCGTGTAGCCCTGGAAGGCCACCAGCACCCGGCGCTTCGCGCCGCCGCGGTCGAACTGGATGTCCCAGACGCTGCTGCCGTTGGTGAGCTCCCCGCCGAAGACGCTGCTGCTGTACTTCAGCACCTGGCCCGTCTTGAACCGGGTGATGCCGCCCCACCAGTGCGCGCCGGCCCAGACGCTGCCATCCAGCGGGTCCACCGCCACCGACGACGTGGGCGCCATCGCCGACTTTCCGTTGCCCGCTGGCGTGTAGTTGACGAGGTCCTGCATCACCTTCGTCTGCACCGTGCCATTGGGGCTCAGGCGGGCCAGGCCGTAGAAGAAGGAGCTCACCCACACGTCGCCGCTTCCCGGCACCACGGCCATGCCGGAGACATGGTCATCCACCCGGTCCGCCTCGGTGGGGTAGGGCCACGCCTCGTCGCGGTCCTTGTCCTCCCAGATGTCGAAGCGGTTCCAGGCATACGGCGGGTCCTCCGTCTCCGACTGGGCCTTCCAGTAGTTCTCTTCGTTGGTGCCGTAGCGGAAGCGCGTGGAGCGAAGCTGCCCGCCGAAGAAGACGTCACCATTCGCGGCCACCGCGATGCCGAAGTAGCGGTCCGTCAGCAGCGGGGCGGACTCCCCGGGAGGGGCCGCACCGGGGATGGCCGGGTGCACGTGCTCGAGGAGCCCGTTGCACGAGAAGTCCCACCAGAAGTCCTTGTCCGTGTACGGACGAGGGTCGAAGCAGGCAAGCGGCACCTTGCCGTCGAAGTCCGCGTCACCCCGGGCGAAGCCGTGGTTGCCGCCGAACCAGACGCTGTGCGTCTTCGCGTCATACGCGATGCGATAGATGGTGCAGACCTTCTCGCGTCCCCGCATCTCATTGCCGACCTTGTTCGGTCCGGTGTGGATGTCGTAGTGCACGACCTTGAGCGTGCCGTCCGCCTGGAGCATCACCTTGTCCGCGTCACCGCTCTTGTAGATGGCGGCAATGGGCTCGCGGCCGTCGGCATGGGCCCGGTCCCACTCGTCCTCGCAGGTGGGCATGCCCTTCTGCGGGGGCTTGCCCTCGTAGCCCACGAAGACGGTGCCCGCGGGGCCGCCGGCCACGGAGATGACCTTGAGGTACTTGTCACCCGGAGGCGGGCCGCCCACGCCGTCGCGCATGAGGCCATACGGGTGCAGGCCGTCCTCCAGGGTGAAGCGCTGGTAGGTCTTCTCGCCCTTCTTCAACAGGAAGAGCCCGTCCTCACCGCCGGCCACCCAGACGTTGCCGCCCTCGTCGGCGCTCACGCCGTAGACGAAGCGCGGGCCACCCTGCTGCCGGCCGTAGAACTCCCAGCCCGCGGAGGAGGGGATGTTGACGACCACCTCGCCCGCGTCCGGTGTGCCCGAGTCGGGCGTACCGGAGTCCGGCGTGCCCGAGTCGGGTGTGCCGGAGTCAGGCGTGCCCGCGTCGGGAATCGGGTTGCTGCCTCCATCATCGGGCGTGCCCGAGTCCGGGCGCGGGTTCCCGGCGTCCGGAGTTTCGCCCCCCGCGTCGGGAGTCCCGGAGTCCTCCGCTGGCGGCCGGACGGCCTCGGGAGGGTCTTCCACCACGGGCTCCCCTGAGTCCGTGGTCTCGTTCCCCGAGCCGCAGCCCACCGTCCACATCGCGCCCGCCATGAAGAGCGCGCCCGCCCAACGCCATCCGCGCGTCATATCCGCCACCACCCCTGCGAAAACCGGCCCCGTCTCCTGCCTTGGAGACGGGCAGCCGTGTCCACCCGGGCTCCATCGCAAGCAGGATGCCAGCGCGGCCTGTCCGAAGGCGTGGGGCCACCGTCCGTTCCCGGACAGGCGGTGGGAAACACTGTTCCCACCGTGTGCACGTGGCTGTCCCGAACAACCCTGGAAACGTGCTAGGCCCAGGGCCAATGGGTGGGAACGACGCGCGGGGCCGGACGCCGCTTTCACTGGTGGGGCAGGAGCCGGACCTCCTCTTCTACACGCGGCAGGCGAGCGAGCACGGCGGGCCCGTGCTCGTGCTGGGCGCCGCCAATGGCCGCGTGGTGTGGGCCCTGGCCGAGCACGGCTTCACCACCGTGGGCGTGGACCCGTCCGAGGTCATGATTCGCTCCGCCGAGGAGCGCCGCGCCACGGAGTCCGCCGAGGTCTCCAACCGCGCCCGCTTCCAGGTGGCCGACCTGCGCGCCCTGCGCCTGCCGGACCGCTTCCCGCTGGTGCTCGCCCCGCAGCACGCGCTGGGGTTGATGCCGGGCAACGACGACCTTGAGGCCTTCCTGGCCACGGTGCGCTACCACCTCGCCCCTGGAGGCACCTTCGTCTACGACGTGCTCAACACGCCCCGCGAGCCGGTGCTCCCCCGCGACGACGAGGAGCCCAACGCCGGCCTGGAGCCGCGCCGCCCGCTGTTCGCCCTGCACCTGCGCGAGCGCAAGCGGCCCGACGGCCCGAGCCCCATCCGCCGCCTCAAGCTGCGCCACTTCTCCCCCGAGGAGCTCGACACGGCCCTCACCGCCGCCGGCCTCGTCCCGCGCGAGCGCTATGGCCGCTTCGACGGCAAGCCCTTCGATTTGGAGGACTCGCGCCACATCGGCATCGCCGGACCCTGAAGCGGGCCCGAATACACCGACGCGTGCTCAGCGCTCGAAGCGGTAGCCCAGCCCGCGTACGGTGAGGAAGTGGCGGGGCGCCTCCGGGTCCGGCTCGAACTTCAGCCGGAGCTGGCGCATGAAGTTGTCCACGGTGCGCGCGCTGCCCTCGTAGTGGTAGCCCCACGCGCCGGAGAGCAGCTCGTCCCGCGTGAAGGTCCGCCCCGGGTGGCCGAGGAAGTGGGCCAGCAGCTTGAACTCCTGCGCCGTCAGCTCCACCGGCGTGCCATTGCGCGCCACGGTGCGCGCGGCCATGTCCACCGTCACGTCGCCGAACGTCACCGGCGGAGGCGCCGCGCCCGACGTGGGGTAGCGCCGCCGCAGCACGGCCTTGATGCGCGCCAGCAGCTCCTGGAGGCCGAACGGCTTCACCACGTAGTCGTCCGCGCCCAGGTTGAGGCCCAGAATCTTGTCCGTCTCCATGCCCTTGGCGGACAGCACCACCACGGGCGTGTCGCGGCCGCGCTGGCGCAGCTCCTTGAGGAGCTCGTAGCCGCTCAGCTCCGGCAGCATGATGTCGAGCACCATCAGGTCCGGCGCGTCGTCCAGCGCGCGCGCCAGGCCCGTGCGGCCGTCCTGCGCCTGGAGCACCTCGTAGCCCTCGAAGCGCAGGTTCATGGACAGGCCGGTGAGGATGGACAGGTCGTCCTCGACCACCAGGATGCGCCGCGTCTTCTCCGTCATGCCTTCCCCACCGGCAGGTGGATGGTGAACCGACTGCCCTTGCCGGGCTCGCTCTGCACGCCGATGCGCCCGCCGTGAGCCTCGACGATACGCCGGGCGATGGCCAGCCCCAGTCCGCTGCCCTCCGTCCGCCGCGTCAGCAGGTTGTCCACACGGTAGAAGCGCTCGAAGATGCGCTTGCGCTCCTTGGGGGCAATCCCCACGCCGTTGTCCTCCACCGAAAGGTCCACGTGCCGGGCTCCACCGCGCACCGAGAGGACGATGCGCCTGTCTTCCGGGCCGCTGTACTTGTAGGCATTCTGCAGGAGGTTGAGCAGGGCCCCGGCCACCGCGTCCTTGTCCACGTCCAGCCGGGGCAGCCCGTCCTGTACGTCCACCTTCAGGTCCACGCCGCCTTCCAGCCGTTGCGCGCGGAAGGCCGCCACCGCCGCCTCCACCACGTCCGTCACCGGCAGTGGCGCGCGCTGATACACCTTGCGCCCGCCTTCGATTCGCGCCCAGTCCAGCACGCGCTCGATGAAGATGGACAGGCGCTCCGTCTCGCGCATCAGCAGGGTGAGCACCTCCTGCATCTGCGCCGGGTCCTTCAGCCGGCCCAGCGCCAGCGTCTCGATGAACATGCGGATGGAGGTGAGCGGCGTGCGCAGCTCATGGCTCACCAGCGACACGAAGTCCGTCTTCATCCGGGACAGCTGCGCCTCGCGGTACAGCGCGCGGCCCGTGTAGACGACGCCGAAGGTGAGCGTCAGGTAGAAGAGGCCCAGCAGCACGCCGTACAGCACGCGGTTGCGTAGCGAGGCGCGCGCCACCGGGTCCTCGCCGGTGGGCAGCACCACCAGTCGGAAGTCTTGAAGGGGCGGTGACAGCACGCGCTCGGCGAGGCCCACGGGGCCCAGTGCGCTGGCGCGCGCATGCGCCACTTCCGACACCAGCCGGCCCATGAGGCCGCCCTCGCTCGGAGGCTCGCGTGGGACGGACTGCAGCGTGAAGAGCACCGGCTCGCCGGACACCGCGCGCGGGTCCACCTTCTCCGCCAGCAGCGCCTCCAGCGCCCGCACCGACAGGCGCACGCCGCGCACCTCGCCGCCCTGGCGCTGGGCGGCCACCATCAGCGCGCGTCCGCCCGCGGACAGCGAGAAGATGGTGGGCTCGGCGGGCACCGCGCCCGTCTCCGGGAGCACTGCGTTGAGGGCCTCCTGGAGCTGCGGGTCGCTGGTGTGCACGCGGCCGTCGACCACCTGGAAGGTTCCGTCCGGCTCGGACACCACGCGCCCGTCCGGCATCACCATGCGCAGGAGTCCCGCCTCCTCCTCCAGGCGGGCGGACGCCAGGGAGTGGGGCAGCTCGGCGGACAGTGTCTCCAGCGTGCCGCGCCACGCGGACTCCAGCCGTTTCTCCACGGCGGCGCGCTCGTTGATGATGGCCACCACGCCGAAGCCGGACAGGCCCGCGGACGGCACCACCACCAGGACGATGAGCAGGGCGAAGGTGCGCCGGAAGTTGAGGATGACGGGGGGGGAGCGCGACACGACCCCCCTCCTTTACTCCCACCTGAAGTCACACGCTCGCGACGTTTCATGCCGCTGCGCGCCACGCGATTGTCCACCACCCACACCCGGGGTGCGGAAGGCATCGACTTCCGGGGGATTCTGGTGCAAGCATGATAGGCCTGTGGGGGAGGCGAGCGACCAGGGCCGGCCGCCAGTTCCACCCACGAGGCGCTGACAGCTCCGGCGTCGTCACGGGCCGGTGGTGGGTGGGGCTTCAGGCGCTTGTCGAGGAGGACATTCCCAAATGAGACGGCACGTTCTTGCCGCGGTGCTGGCTTCGATGCTGGGACTGACGGCCTGCGGAGACCGCCAGGCCGAGCCGACGTGGAACAACGCGTCAGGCTCCATGGCGCTCAGCCGCGATGACGCCTTCCTGTACGTGGTGGATGCCGACAACGGCGTCATGTCCGTGGTGGACACCGCGAGCAACGCGAAGGTGGGCGACGTGAAGGTGGGCCGCGGCCCCGAGCGCGTGGTGGTGGGCCCGGACGACACCGTGTACGTGTCCAACCGCGCCGAGCGCAGCGTGTCCGTCATCCGCCGGGGTGACTGGAACGAGTCCGCGCGCATCCCCGTGGGCGTGGAGCCCATGGGCCTGGCCGTAGCCCCGGGCGGGGACACGCTGTACGTGGTGAACAGCACCGCGCTGGACTCCACCGGGCACGGCACGCTGATGGCGGTGGACACGCGCTCGCTGACGGTGCGCTGGGAACTGCCGGTGGGCGAGGAGCCGCGCGGCATCGCCCTGGTGGACAATGGCAAGCGCGCGCTGGTGAGCCTGTTCCGCCACAGTGATTTGGTGACGGTGGACCTGTCGGACTCCGGCCGCCCCCGCGTGCAGCGCGAGCGCACGGACCTGTACTCGCGCGCCAACGTCAGCAACGAGTCCTCCAGCGGCGCCGGCCCGGACATCCTCATACCGAGCGCCCGCTTCCGGCCGCGCGGCATGTCGGACGTGGTGCTGACGCCCGACACCGAGCGCGCCCTGGCTCCGGTGCTGTGGGCCCGCGAGGACCCCATCGGCACGCCGACGACGGGCACGCCCACGAGCGGCGGCTCGCTGTACGGCGGCGGTGGCCCGTGCAACACGGCGGGCGTGGTGGCCCCGGGCATCGTCACGTTCGACACGGACGACGGCACGCCGGTGGTGGACGACCTGGACCAGTGCCGCCCGCCTCCCGATGAGTCGCCGGACTTCCCGCCGTCCACCATCGTCAGCCCGGAGCCCACGCACGCGATTCAAGGCCCGGTGGCCGCGGTGGTGGACCCGTCCGGGCTGTGGGTCTTCGTCGTGAATCGCGAGACGGACAACGTGGCCATCATCCCCATGGACCGCCGCACCGGACCGGACATCGTCAACTTCACCGGCAGCAGCGTGCGCCAGTTGGTGCGCGTGGGCTCGGGGCCCAGCGGCATCGCCATGACGCGCGACGGGCGCAAGGCGTACGTGCACAACGCGTTCGACCACACGGTGACGACGCTGGTGAGCGACGGCTCCTCGGGCGTGGCCAACGTGCGCGCGGAGGGCGCGCCGCTGGTGTTGCTGGGGGACGTGCTGGAGCCCAACGCCGTCGCCGGCCGCAAGCTCTTCTACTCCGCGCTGGACACGCGCATGACGAGCCCCACGGTGAGCGCGTCCTGCGCGTCCTGCCACCTCGACGGCCGCGAGGACGGCCACGTGTGGGGCTTCCCGGACGGCCCTCGCCAGACGCCCAGCCTCGCGGGCCGCAAGGTGACGAAGACGGGCCCGTTCCACTGGAGCGGCGAGTTCCCCACGCTGCGCGACTTCCTCGACGCCACGGTGCGCCGGCGCATGGGCGGCTCGGCGCTGGACAGCGTCATGGTGTCGCAGCTTTCGTCCTTCATCGACGTCATCCCCGTGCCGGACAACCCGCACAAGCGCGAGGCGCTCACCGAGGCGCAGCGCCGCGGCGAGCAGGTCTTCAAGAAGGCCGCCTGCGACACCTGCCACGAGGGCGAGGCGCTCACCAACAACAAGCAGGCCGACGTGGGCACCTTCATCACCACCGGCCCCATCCAGGATGACGTGCAGGTGCGCAAGGTGGGCCTCAACACGCCGTCCCTGCTGGGCCTGGCGCGCACGGCGCCGTACCTGCACGACGGCAGCGCGCCGACGCTGAAGGAACGCCTGCTGCAGGGGCGCACCTCCAACCGGCACGGCACCACGTCGCAGCTCGGCGACGCGGAAATCGACGACCTGGTGGAGTACCTGGAGACGCTGTGAGCGCGTAGGGCCCGCTCGGGGCCAGGAGACGGGGGCTGCCTTCCGCGTGTGGATGCGGTGGCGGCCCCTGGTTTCGTTTCAGGGCTCTCCGGCGTCGGGGGCGGCCGGAGGCGGGGCGAGCACGGCCGGCGTCGTCGCGACGAGGGCGGAGCGCGCCACGTCGAGGGCCCGGTCCGCGTCGGCGCCCAGCCACGTGACGACGACGGCGCAGGGCGTGTCGTCGTCCCATGTCATCACCTGCAACATGCCCTGCGCGGGCGCGCGGCGGACGGCGGCGCGGCCCAGGGCGGGCACCTCCTCACCGCCGGCGCGCAGGGTGGGCGCCATCAGCGCCTTCACGTCCGCCTGCGTGTGACGGGGGTTGCAGTCCCAGGCCACCGACACGGACGTGTCCGCCTCCGTCGTGGAGCGGAAGGTGCACAGCGGGCCGCAGGACGGGCACGTGCGCTCCTCCTTCAGGGTGAAGCCGGGGAGCATCACGTCGCGCAGGTCCGAGGGCAGCAGCACGTCGCAGCCCGGCAGCGGCAGGTCCGAGGCCAGCGCCCGGGCACCCGCGCCGGCATCCGGGGTCGCGGTGGCGTCCGGAGTGCGGGCGCGACACGCGCCCAACGTCAGTGCCAGCACCAGTGCCGCGCGCCCTCCAGCCCTCATCCCGTCATCTCTCCCTGGCGCACGCCGTGCGCGGCGCGGACTGTAGACCGGAGCAGGCCTTGCGCGGCCACGTTTCCCGGCGGGTGCCTGCTTCCGAACGGCTCTCCCGCCGGGCGGGGGAGCAGTCGGGCTTCCCTCGTTTCAACCTGCCCGGTGGACTAAGCTGCCGCCCGCTTCCATGGCTTCCACCCGCCTCCTGTCCCTGCTGTTGCTCCTGCCGGGCCTGCCCGCCCTGGCGCAGTCCTCCGAGGCATCGCCCGCGCGCAATCCGCCCGCGGACGAGTCCTGGGCGACGCCGGGCGGGGAGAAGCCGCCTCGGCGCAATGGCACCCAGAGCGAGCCCGGGAGCCGGTCCTCCGGCTCGGTGGAAACCACCCGACGCAACAGTGTGCCGGACGAGGCCTGGGCATCACCGCCCGGCGAGGTGGAGGCCCCCCGGCGCAACAGCGCTCCGGACGATGCGTCGTGGCAGGACTTCCCTGGCGCCACGGCGGTGCCATCCGGGAGGGACGCGGCGGAGCTGCCGAAGCTGCCTGACGTGCCGCCGCTGGTGCCGGTGGAGGACGACATCGTCATCGCGCCATCTCGGCCTGCGCGCCGGCCCGCGCCCCCGCCGCAGGAGCCGCCGAAGCCCATCAACAACCTCGTGAGCATGCTGGGCGCGCGCACGATGGGGCAGGGCGGGCTGGGCGCGAGCTTCTCGCTGGGCTTCCCCACGCTGTCGGCGCGCGTGGCGTATGGCGTGCTGCCCCGCCTGGACGCCATGGCGGGTGTGGACAGCCTCTACGGGATGATGAACGAGCTGCGCCTGGGCGGGCGTTGGATGCTGCTGGACGGCGGCGCGCGCTGGAGCGTGGGGCTGGTGGCGGAGGGCAGCCATGCCTTCTTCCTCCGGTCGGCGAGCGTGGAGCTGAAGGGCGCGCGCTACCTGAGCGGCCGGCGGAACTGGAACGTGCAGCCCGGGTTCGTCGGCAGCCTGCGGCTGAACGGCCGGCGCGCGTCGCGGTTGTTCCTGGACGTGCGCTACCACCTCTCCCTGGATACCGAGCCGATTCAGCGCACGCCGCTGGGCGGCCTGCCGCCCGCCGTGGTGTCGGGCTCGGCGTTCCCCATCCGCTTCGGCGCGGAAATCCCCCTGAGCGAGAAAACGTCCTACTCTCTGACGTTGGGCGGGGACATCCGCACCCGCCCCGAGGACGCGGACTTCATGCCCATGTTCTCCGTCGGAATCGTCACCGGACTCTAGAGGCGCGCGAAGGCCGCCTCCCCCTCCAGCGAGGTCCTGCATGCGTGGCTGTGTCATCGGCTCCGGCTCCTTCGGTACGGCCCTGGCGAACGTGCTCGCGGTGAACTGCGAGGAAGTGCGCTTGTGGGGCCGGGAGCCCTCCGTGGTGGAGGCCATCAACACGAAGCACGAGAACATCACGTACCTGAAGGGCATCCCCCTCTCCGAGCGGGTGCGCGCCACCAACAGCCTCGAGGAGGCACTGGCCGGCGCGGAAATGGTGGTGCTGGCCACGCCCAGCCACGCCACGCGCGAGGTGGTGGCGAAGGCGAAGCCGTACCTGCCGCGCCACGTGCCCATCGTCACGGTGGCGAAGGGCATCGAGAACGAGACGCTGCTGACGATGACGGAGCTCCTGGAGGACTGCCTGCCGGAGGAGTTCCATCCGTATATCGCGGTGCTCTCCGGGCCGAGCTTCGCGAAGGAGTTGGCGAAGCGGATGCCCACGGTGGTGACGATTGCGTCCCACTGGGACAAGGTGGCGGTGCGCTGCCAGAAGGCACTGCAGACGGAGACGTTCCGCAGCTACACGTCGACGGACGTGGTGGGCGTGCAGTACGGCGGCGCGCTGAAGAACGTCATCGCGATTGCGGCGGGCATGGCGGACGGGCTGGGCATGGGCCACAACGCGCGCGCGGCCATCATCACCCGCGGCCTGGCGGAGATTACGCGCCTGGCGGTGCGCAAGGGCGCCAACCCGCTGACGCTCTCAGGCCTGTCCGGCATGGGTGACCTGGTGCTGACGTGCACGGGCGAGCTGAGCCGCAACCGGCACGTGGGCATGGAGCTGGGCAAGGGCCGCAAGCTGCCGGACATCCTCGCGGAGATGAAGGAAGTCGCCGAGGGTGTGAAGACGGCGAAGAGCGCGCGGGACTTGGAGCTGAAGACGGGCGTGGAGCTGCCCATCTGCCATCAGGTGTATCTGATTGCCTACGAGGGCAAGAGCGCGAAGAGCGCGGTGGTGGACCTGATGACGCGCCAGCCCAAGTCGGAGCTGGCGGGGGGCTGAGGGTCAGCGCGGCTTGTCCCAGACCGGCATGGTATTCCTGTCTGGCGGTCTTGGCTGATAGAACGCGTTTCGCGTGCCTGCCCGCCTGTCGAGTCTCCCTTCGTTCCGCGCCTTCGGGCATCGTGACTTCGTCGCCCTGTGGAGTGGAGCGCTCGTCTCCAACATCGGCGCGTGGATGGAGGTGCTGGCGCTCGGCGTCTACGTGACGACGGTGACGGGCAAGGCCGAGTGGACGGGCGGCATCGCCGCGCTGACGTACCTGCCCTCCGTCATCCTCTCGCCGCTGGGCGGCGCGCTCGCGGACCGGTTCGACCGCCGCGTCTTCATCGCGGTGTGCAACCTGGTGCAGCTGGTGCTGGCCGCCACGCTGACGGCACTGGCCTTCACCGGCCACCTCACCGTGCATGCGGTGGCCGTCATCTCCTTCCTCAATGGCTGCATGCACGTGCTGGGCATGCCGGCCTATGCCGCGCTGACCACCGGGCTGGTGCCGCGGGAGGACATGCACAGCGCGATGAGCCTCATGTCCACGCAGTTCAATCTCGGGCGCATCGTCGGGCCGATGCTGGCCGCGTCGCTGCTCGCGGTGGGCGGCGTGGGCTGGGTGTTCCTGCTCAACGCGGTGTCCTTTCTCGCGGTCGTCGCGGCGATGATGACGGTGCGCCCGCAGACCCGCCCGGCCTCCGCGCCGCCCTCGCGCGGGCTGTTGGCGGACATCGCCGAGGGCGCGCGCGTGTCGCGGCGGGATTCGGCCATCTGGCTCGCCATGATGAACACGTTCGTCATGGCGATGTTGATTTCGCCGTTCATCGCCCTCGTCCCGGTGTTCGCGCTGAAGGTGTTCGGCCAGGGCGCCACGGCGGCATCGGGGCTCCTCTCCATGCAGGGCGTGGGCGCGCTCCTGGCCTCGGTGCTGGTGGGCTCGCTGGTGGAGCGGTGGGGACGGCAGCGGCTCCTCGACACGAGCCTGCTGGTGCTGGGCCCGGTGGCGGCGCTCTTCTGGCTCTCGCCCACGCTGCCCGTGGCCATGGGCGCCATGCTGGTGTTCGGCGCTGTCTACATGGTGGCCCTCACCGGGCTGGGCACACGCTGCCAGGAGCGCGCCCCGCGCGAATTGGCGGCGCGGGTGAGCGGCCTCTCCGCGGTGCTTCTCAACGTGGGGTACTCGCTGGGCGTGTGGCTGCAGGGCGCGCTCGTGGACCGGGTGGGCATGCGGCCCATCACCGCGGGCGCCGCGGTGCTGTTCCTCGTCGCGGCGGTGGGCCTGCGCGCGCAGCGCCCTCGCGAAGTGAGCGTTCCGGAGACGTGAGGCCTTCCTCCGGGACGTCGCGCTTCAGCCCTGCGAGCCTTCCTTCGTGGGCAAGAGCGCGAGCACGCGAGAGAGCACGGCGATGCCCTCCTCGTACTCCTGCAAATCGATGTGCTCGTTCGGCGTGTGGTCCAGCGCGGAGTCCCCGGGCCCGTAGGCGACGATGGGCACGTTCCACGCCGACGCCACCGTGTTCCAGTCGGACGTCCCCGTCTTCAGCCGAAGGGTGGGGCGCACGCCGCGCTCGCGCAGGGCCTGCTTGAAGGCGCGGGTGAGCGCGTCGTTCTGTCCCGCGCTGACCGCTCCCTTGCGAGACACCGTCCGCACATTCACGTTCGGCACGCCCGACAGACTCGCGAGCAGCGCGTCTCCGTCACTCGACGGTCCGGTGCGGATGCTCACGCTGGCGGTGGCCCACTCCTCCGCCTCTTCCGAGCCGGTGTGGAACGCCGTCAGAGACGGCAGGTCCTGCTCGAAGAGGGTGCGCCCCTCGTTCCACCCGTCGCAGCGGCGGCGGAGCGCATTCCAGGCCTCGACGACGTGCTCAGCAGGGGCGCGGTAGTCGCGGCTCGCCGTATGCCGCCGGCTCGCGCGGTGCTCCAGCTCCAGCCGCATCAGCCCCTTGTAGCCCACCGTGACGGCATGGGCGCCGCTCGGCTCGCCGTTGACGACGAAGTCCGGACGGTGATGCTCACGCAGGTGGAGCGCGCCGCGCGTAATCGCAACCTCCTCCTCCACGCAGCCCAGCAGGAGGAAGCGCTTGCCCGCGCGCTCCTGCGCATCCAGCAGTTCGACGGCCTCGATGAACGCGGCCAGCGCGCCCTTCGCGTCCACGGCGCCGCGGCCGAAGAGGCGCGAGCCCTCCAGCCGCACCGGCACCTCGCCGGGCACGGTGTCGATGTGGCCCAGCAGCGCGATGCAGGTGTCCCCGTCACCGAGGCTCGCAATCGTGTTGCCCACCTCGTCCACGTGCGCCTTCCAGCCGCGCTGCTCCAGGCGGCCCGCCAGCGCACGGGAGAAGGCCTGCTCGTGATGGCTGGGGCTGTACTGCTCCACCATCCACCGCAGCAGCTCGGGGCTCTGCTCACGCGCCCGCATCGACCACCGCCTGGGGATGGGTGAGCTTCTTGCCGGACTCGGTCACCGACTGGGGAAGGGTGAGCTTCGTACCGGCCTCGGCCGTCAGCGCGGACAGCACGGGCCGGGGATGGCGAGACGCACTCACGTGGACGACGGGCACGCCGCCCGTCAGCGCACGCCGGGCCGCCTCCATCTTGTAGCGCATGCGTCCCCCCGCCAGCTCCATCGCGCGCGGCAGGTCGTCACACCAGCGCACCAGCGACGCGGGATTCTTCGGGTCCTCCAGCAGCCCCGGCACGTTGGAGAGCATCACCAGCGCCCTGGCCCCGAGTGCCGTGGCAATCGCCGCGGCCGCCTGGTCCGCGTCCACATTCACCAGCGTGCCATCCTCCGTCACCGCCGGAGGGCAGACGACGGGCACGTGGCCCTGCTCCATCAGCAGGCCCAGCAGCCGCGTGTTCACCTCGGTGATTTCTCCGGACAGGTGCTCGCGGTCGATGCGCACGCGCTCGCCGTCCTGGATTTTCAGTGGAGGCCGCCGCCGCGCCAGCAGCACGCGTCCGTCCGCGCCGCACAGCCCCAGGCCGGACACGCCCTTCGCCAGCAGCGCCGTCACGGCGCGTTTGTTCACGTCACCCACCCACGCCATGGTCAGCACGCGCAGGGTGGCCGCGTTCGTGAGACGCACCACGTTGCCGCTGGCCGTCTTCACCTCGGTGCGTTCCATGGACAGGGCCTTCAGCAGCCCGTCCCCGGCGTCCGAGCCGCCATTCACCACGACGATGCACTCGCCGCGCCGGACCAGCTCGGCCACGTCCGCGCAGACGTTGTCGAGGTCCACACCGGCGGCCCCGCCAATCTTCACCACCACCGGCGGGCGTCCACCGCCCTTCTGCATGACGGTGGCGCTCATCCGATCACACTCGCGCCGCCATCCACGAGCTGTACCGTGCCCGTGATGAACGACGCGCGCTCGCTGGCGAGGAAGGCGGCCGCGGCGGCGAACTCATCCGCCCGTCCCACCCGCTTCATGGGGATGTGCGCGGCCATGGCGCGCAGGCTGGCCTCTACGTCCGCCCCGTTCGCCCCCGCGGTGCGCTCCACCGGAGGCGTGCGCGTGTAGCCCGGAGCCAGCACGTTGACGGTGATGCCGCAGTCGCCCAGCTCCTGCACCAGCGCGGAGGCGAAGCCGACCAGGCCCATGCGCGAGAAGCCCGAGAGGGCGAAGCGTGCCACCGGGCGCACCACCGTCTCCGAGGTGATGAGCAGCAGGCGTCCCCACCGCGCCGCCTTCATGTACGGCAGCGCGGCCAGCGCGAGGTTGATGGCGGGCAGGGTGACGACGTTCATCGCGTCCTGGTACGCCTGGAGGCCGAACTGCGTCGCCGGCCCGGGCGGCGGCCCGGCGCTGTTCGTCACCGTGACGTGGATGCCGCCCAGCTTGCTGGCGACGTCCTCCACCCACGCCTTCGCGGCGCCGGCGTCTCGCAGGTCCACGGAGGTGGCGAGCACCTTCCCGCCGCGAGACAGCGTCTTGAGGAGCTTCTCCGCGCGGGCGAGCTTCTCCGCGTCGCGCGCACCAATCGCGACGTGGGCTCCTTCCTTCACCAGCTCCTCCGCCACGGCGAGCCCCAGTCCGCTGGAGCCACCGGCGATGAGCGCGACTTTATTGGCCAGTCCCAGTTCCAAAGGTGTCCCTCCTGGAGTCCGCGGCAGTGACGGATGGCTCGGGCCGAACGACGTGCAGGGAAGGGGGCGACGCTCGGCCGTAGCGGTAGCGCCCCATGAGCGGCCACGCGAGCGCGGTGGCCATGGCCTTCGCGCGCGAGGACAGCTCCTTGCGCCACGTGTCGTCGCCGGCTCGCAGCAGCGTGGGCCCGCTGAGGAAGCGGTCCGGGTTGCCGGTGACGGTGTGGTTCTTCCCCAGGTTGACGGTGCGCCCATGCACCGGGTTCTTCGAGCGGTCCACGCCGATGAGCGACAGCAGGCTGTCGATGGTATCGGCCGGCTCGGCGATGAAGTCCTCGTAGCGCAGGAACAGCGAGCGCTCCGGGTAGCGCCACGTGACGAGCTCGGAGCCCACGTTGAACCCGAGCCAGTACGCGGTGCTGCGCGCCGCGGACATGGGGACGACGTACTGCTTCGTCTTCGTCCACGAGTGCGCGACGGCGCGAGGGTCCCTCACCAGGTGCAGGTAGTACGGGCGGATGCCCTCCACGTGCGGCAGCAGCGCCGCCTCGGAGGGGAACTTGCCGCTGTCCACGATGATGCTCGAGCCGGTGGCGTCGGCAATCGTGCGGTACGTCTTCGCCAGCAGCTCCGCGTGCTCGCGCAGGGCGGGCGTGGGCGTGTCGTGCCGCAGCACGCGCAGCGTATGCCGCGTGCGCACCGTGGTCTGCTGCCGCTTCACCACGCGGGCTGCGTGGGCCTGAGGCGTCTCACCCGGCGCCACGCCCTGCTGGAGCACCTTGGACCAGAGCGCGCAGTCCACGAGCTGCGCGCCACAGCCGCACAGCGTGTTGGAGCCATTCCCGTACGCGTTCTTCCACAGGAAGCTCAGCTCCCCGGTGTGGAAGGCGCCGACCACCTCGTTGAGGACGTTGCCGATGATGGTGCTGCCGCTGCGGCACCATCCGGTGACGTAGAGGACGGTGAGCGGGCTCATGGGCGCAGCGAGGCGACGAAGAAGTGCGTGGGCAGGTGGATGGCGAGCGCCTCGTAGATTTCGCCGCAGACGGCCAGGCCTTCGCGCGGGAAGATGCCCGGGGGCGGCTCCGCGAAGCGGATTTCAGAACGGCCGCTGTCGTAGATGGTGGCGCCCGCGGTGAAGTCACCGACGACGACGGTGCCCTGAGTCACCATGCGCGTGCGGCAGATGCGGATGCCCATGGCCGTCAGCTCGGACAACAGGCCGTTCTGCCCGAGCAGGTACTGGTAGTAGTCCACCGAGTTGATGAGGATGCCGTCCGCCGAGCCGCCCATGTTCTCGACCTCCGCGCACGCGGCGAGCAGCGAGGACACCGGGTCCTTGCGCGCGGGCAGGCGGGTGACGCCCGGCGTCTCCAGGACGCCGCGCACGCGGTCTCCGCCCTTGCCGATGGTGAGCGCCTGGTTCTCCGCCGTGCACAGGCGCACCAGCAGGCGGAAGTCGATGAACTGCGCGAGCGCCTCCGGGTCGTCCAGCAGGTTGGGCGGCACCTGAATCCAGCCGGTGGTGGGCCGCAGCGGCTGCTGGTCGAAGTGGAACTCGAACGCGGCCTCCGGGCGCAGCGTCACGTCCTGCACGTGCGCGCCGGGCGCGGTGGCGGGGCGCGTCTCGTACCAGTAGCGGGCCTGCTGCTTGTCGGACGTCTTCACCTTGAAGAGCGCGCGCACGGCCACGCGGGGCCGGCGCTTGAAGCCCGGGAAGTCCTCGGTGATGGTGGTGTTGAAGGTGGCGCGCGCCTTGGTGCCCTCCTTCTTCACGGCGGCGGCGAAGATGGCTCCGGGAGACAGAGGGGTAGGCTCCGGTGACAGCGTGCTCATGGTGTGCCTTTCGCTTTCGCGCTCTCGCGTCAGAGGGGGTGGAGGCCCCGGAAGCCGAGGCCTTCCGTCTCGGGTCTGCCCAGCATCAAATTGAGGACATGCACCGCGGTGCCGGCCGCGCCCTTCACCAGGTTGTCCAGCGCGGCATTCACGACGATGCGGCCGCGCTCCGCGTCCACGTCCACTGACAGGTCGCAGTGGTTGGTGCCCAGCAGCGGGCCCGGCTCCGGGAAGGGAGACGCGCTCGCGTTGGGCCGCACCACGTGGACGAAGGGCTTCTCGCGGTAGGTGGAGGCCAGGGCGCGCAGCGGCTCGGACTCGTCGATGGGACGCGCGGCGAAGGCGTGCACGGTGGCCAGCACGCCGCGCACGCTGGGCACCGCCGTCGCGCTGAAGTGCACGGTGGGGCGCTGGCCGGTGAGGCGCGCGGTGATGCTCTCGATTTCGCCCGTGTGCCGGTGGCCCACCGGCTTGTAGCAGCGCAGCGCGTTGGCGCGCTCCGGGTGGTGCGACGCGCGGTCCGGCGTGGCGCCACCGCCCGAGGAGCCCGTCTTCGCGTCCACGATGACGTCTGGCTTCACCAGCCCCGCGCGCACCAGCGGCAGCAGGGCCAGCAGCGCCGCGTGCGCCATGCAGCCGGGCACCGCGACGAGACGCGCATTCGGAAGGTCCGCCGCCGTCCACTCCGGCAGGCCGTAGACGAACTCCGGCGTACCGGCGGGGCGGGGATTCTTGCGGTACCAGCGCGCGTGCTCGGCGTCCTCCAGCCGGAAGTCCGCGCTGAGGTCCACGACACGGCCCGCGAGCTCACTGATGCGGGGCCAGCGCTGGAGCAGCCCGCCCTGGGGCATGCAGCTCAGCAGCACGTCGCAGGGACCCAGTTGCTCGTGCGGCGTGAAGCGCAGCGCGCCGAGGCCGCGCAGGTGCGGGTGGGGGTAGTCCAGCCGCTTGCCCGCGAACTGGTCCGACGTGGCCTGCACCACCTCCACGCCCGGGTGCGCGAGCAGGAGCCGCAGCACCTCGCCGCCCGTGTAGCCACTGGCCCCCAGCACCGCCACGCGCGTCATCGCAGCACCCCCAGCACGTAGTCCGCCATCAACTCCGGCAGCGGAATGTGGGTGACTTCGATGCTGCGCGCGAACTCCACGCAGTGGTTGATTTCATTCACCAGAACCTGGCCGTCGCGTGTCTCCAGCAGGTCCACCGCCAGGATGTCGCCGCCCACGGCCTGGGCCGCGCGCTCGGCGAGCTTCGCGTGCGACGGCGGCACCTCGTACCGCTCCGGCATGGCGCCGCGCGCGGTGTTGGTAATCCAGTGCTCCGAGCGCCGGCGGATGCCGCCCACCGCCTTGCCCATGACATAGACGCGCAAGTCGTAGCCGGGCTTGTCGATGTACTGCTGCACCAGCGCGACGTGGTCCTGCGCGCCGCCCATCTCGAAGCGCATGGACATGAGGCCTTCGGCCGCGCTCCTGCTGTCCATGCGCGCCACCATGCGGCCCCACGAGCCGAGCACCGGCTTCGTCACCGAGGGGTAGCCGCGCCGGTCCACCTCGTTCACACACGCCTGCTCCTCGAAGCCGAGGAAGGCCCAGGGCATGGGCACGTCCTTCGCCGCGAGCGCCAGCGTGGTGAGCGCCTTGTCCCCGCACGTGGCGATGGCGTGCGCGCTGTTCAGCACGCGCGAGCCCTTCACCTCCAGGATGGAGGCGAGGTAGCGGGCGCGCGTGAAGGACATGCTGCGCATGAGCACGGGGGCACCGTCGCCCCAGCGCTCCCTGTCCAATGACAGCACCAGGCCCGCGTCCGAGTGCGTCTCCACGGTGACGCCGCGCCCGCGCAGCGCGTCGGCGATCATCCGCTCCTCGGTCCGCAGGCGCGTGTAGACGAGGTTGACCTTCATCCCGGGCTCACTCGCCCCAGTCTTCTTCTACTTCCGGGGCCTCGGCGAAGCGCAGCGGGGCCAGGCTCACCACCTCGAGCTCGGCCGAACAGCCTCCGCACGTGACGACCTCACCCACCTGGTACCGGTCCCCGGTGATGGGGGCGGCACACGTGGGGCACTCGTTGACTCCGACGCTGTCGAGCTTCTGCGGCTGCATTCTCATCCCCTCCTGAGGGCAGGTTTCAGCGCCGCCCGGAGCGGGCGCGGCAGTGCGTGCAGAATCTGTTCGGCCACCGTGGCTCCTTCAATGCCGTGGCGCTTCAGCAATTCCTCATGCGAGCCGGCCGTGGCGTCGTACCGGTCCTGGATGCCCACGCGCAGCACTCGCGCGCCCAGCCCCAGCTCGCAGACGCTCTCGCACACCGCGCCGCCGAGGCCGCCGATGACGGAGTGCTCCTCCACCGTGACGAGCAGCCGCGTGCGCTCCGCCGTCTCGCGCAGCGCCGCCTCGTCCAGCGGCTTGAGCGTGTGCATGTTGAGCACGCGCGCGAAGACTCCCTGTGCCTCCAGAATCCCCGCGGCCTCCAGCGCCACCGCCACCCCCACCTCGCCGTGTGCGATGAGGCCCACGTCGTCGCCCTCGCGCAGGCACATGGCGCGGCCGATCTGGAATCCGGGGCGCTGCGCCACGTCCAGCCTGCTCACACGGTTGCGGCCGAGCCGCAGGTACACCGGGCCCTCGAAGTCCACGAGCGCGCGGATGGCCTGCACCGTCTCCAGCGCGTCCGCGGGCGACACCACCGTCATCCCCGGCATGGAGCGGAGGATGGCCAGGTCTTCAATCGCGTGGTGCGTGGGCCCGAAGAACGCGCCGGACAGCCCGCCGTAGTCGCAGACGAGCTTCACGTTGGCGCGGCCGTAGGCGAGGCCGAGCCGCACCTGCTCGCACGCGCGCATGGCCCCGAAGGCCGCGAAGGTGTGCGCGAAGACCTTCTGCCCGGCGGCGGCCATGCCCGCGGCCGCGTCGAGCATCGTCGCCTCGCAGATGCCCAGGTTGATGAAGCGGTCCGGGTGGCGCGCCTCGAACGGGTCTCCTCCGCCCGCGAGGTCCGCCTCCAACAGGACGACGCTCGTGTCGTCGTCCGCGAAGCGCGCGAGCGCGTGGCGGAACACCTGCCGGTTGGAGAGGGTGGGGTTCTCCTTCAGCCACGTCTCCGGTGCCACGGCCAGGTCCGCGCCGCCCTGCCTGGCGGGCGTCACGGCGTCACCTCACCGAGGGAGGCCAGCGCGCGCTTGAGATGATCCGCGCTGAAGACGGCGTAGTGCGGCCCCTTGCCCTTGAGCATGGGCACGCCCGCGCCCTTCTGCGTGTTGGCCACCACCGCGCGAGGCCCGTCGGAAGGCGCCTCCAGCGCCGCGCAGAGCGCATCCACGTCGTGCCCGTTCACCTCGGCCGTCTGCAGGCCGAAGGCGCGCAGCCGCTCGCCGAGCGCCTTCTGCGAGAGGATGGACTCCGTGGCGCCGTCGTTCTGTCCGCCGTTGCGGTCGACGATGACGGTGAGGTTCGAGAGCCGGTGGTGCGAGGCCACCTGGAGCGCTTCCCAGTTCGAGCCCTCGCCCATCTCTCCGTCGCCGCAGATGACGTAGACGCGGTTGGGGCGCTGCCGCATCCGGTGGCCCAGCGCGAGCCCGACACCCAGCCCCAGCCCATGTCCGAGGCTGCCCGTGGGGAAGTCCACACCCGGCACCTTTGCACTCACGTGTCCGGTGAAGTGGCTGCCTTCCGCGTTGTATCCGCGCACCAATTCTTCAACATCGATGAAGCCGAACTCCGCCAGCGCGGCGTAGAGGCCGGCGGCCGCATGGCCCTTGGAGAGGATGACGTGGTCCCTCACCTCGGCACGCGGCGCGCTCGGGTCCACGTGCATGACACGGCCGAGCAGCGCGACGAGGACATCCACCATCGACAGCGAGCCGCCGAGGTGGCAGCCGGTAGACGTCGCCGCGAGCCGGACGATGGTCCGGCGGATGCGACGGGCGCGCTCCTCGAGGGTTGACTGGGCCATGGGTGTCATGTGCGTCCGCAGGGGTTTCGGACGTCTTCATCTCTGTCGAAGATTCCTGGCTTTGCCGCGCAAGCTAGGAAACCTGATGCACGCAAGTCAATGTGTGTGATTGAGATACAGAGCAATGGACTGTGAGGAATCGCAGCCTTGCACGAAAAACAGGTGAAAGCTATGGTCGCGCGCGGCCGCGTCGGCCCACATTCCAGGGAGCATGCGCGAGATGGCGGGAGGTATCGGCAAGGGCTCGGCACTGGAGAAGGGCGCGCTGTATCGCGGCAGGGGTTGGTGGCGTGATGAGACGGTGCTCGACGATCTGCGCCGTGCCATCCAGTCCCACCCGAATAAAACAGCGATTGTCGCAGCCCGTTACTTCGCGAAGGACGTCACGAAGCTGACATACGCGGAGCTGGGGCAATACACCGAGCGTTTCGCCTGCGCGCTGCTGGAGCTGGGCGTGGGCCGCGGGCAGCTCGTGGCGGTGCAGCTTCCGAACTGGTGGCAGTTCACCGCGCTGGCGCTCGCGTGCGCGCGCATCGGCGCCGTCATCGCGCCCATTCCCCCGGACTACCGTCGCCGCGAGGTGGAGTTCATCCTCGGCCGCACGGAGGCGTCCGTCTACGTCGGGCCCGCGAGCTGGACGGGGCATTCGCACCGTGACATGGCGCGTGAATTGGCTCGCGCGCTGCCCACGTTGAAACATCGCGTTCTCATCGGACTCGATACCCAGACACCGCGTGAAGAGGGTGAGTTGGATTTCGACACACACTTCATCCAACGCCGCTGGGAGGATGAGCGTCCGAAGAGCGTGCTGGACGAATTGGAGGCGCGCGCGGACGACCTGTGCAACGTCCTCTACACGTCCGGTACGACGGGCGAGCCCAAGGGCGTCATCCACTCGCACAACACGAACTACGGCATCACCCGCGCGCTGAGTGACACCATGGCGCTGCGCAACGACGACGTGGTGTCGCTGCCGTCGCTGCTCACCGCGTCGAGCGGCTTCACGTACCTCTACCTGATGCCCGTCCTCCTCGGGGCCACCGCCGTCTACATGGACGTGGGGGACCCGGAATTGACGCTGCGTCTCATCGAGGAGCACCGCGTCACGTTCATGTACGGGATTCCCACGTACATCATGAATGTGATTGCCGCGAAGCGTAAACACGGACGCGACACGTCGTCGTTACGCCGGCTCGCGACGGGCTCCATCCCCGTGCCGCCGCACCTCATCGCCGCGGTGCGTGAGGACTTCGGTGTTCAATTACATACACTCTGGGGCATGACGGAGAACGGCGCGGTGACGATAACGCGCCGCGAGGACCCGCCGGAGTGGCCGTCGAGCAGCGATGGGCGCCCCGTGGAGTGGATGGAAGTGAAAATCGTCCCCGCGCTGGCCGAGGACGGCACGCCCTACCCGGAGGGGACGGGCCGGCTGCTGGTGCGCGGCGCCAGCCAGTGCCTGGGCTACTTCAAGCGCGAGGACCTCTATGCCGCGTGCGTGGACGCGGACGGCTGGTTCGACACCGGAGACCTCGCGCGGGATGACGGCCGGGGCGGCATCCGCATCGTCGGGCGGCTGAAGGACGTCATCTTCCGGTACGGCCAGAAGATTCCCGTCGTCGAGGTGGAGTCGGCGCTCTACTCGCACCCGAAGGTGAAGGAGGTGGCGGTGGTGGGCCACTCCGACGACCGCATCGGTGGCGAGCGGGTGTGCGCGGTGGTGGTGCCCCGCGAGGAGGCGCCGACGCTGGCGGAATTGCGCAACCACCTCAAGGGGCTGGGCATGTCCAACCAGTACTGGCCGGACCGCCTGGAGGTCGTCGAGGAGATGCCGAAGACGCCCTCGGGGAAGATTCGCAAGTACCTGCTGAGGGAGCGGCTGAAGGAGCTGTCCGCGAAGCAGGCCTGAGTGGTGCCGCCGAGCGGTGAGGAGTGACAACGTGAGCAACGACCAACTCATCGCTCCGCTGATGGAGCGGCTGTCCAGCTACTGGCGCGAGCTGCTCGGGGTGGAGGCCGTCCGCCCGGAGGACCACTTCCTGGAGGTGGGAGGCAACTCGCTGATGGCGACGATGCTCGCCAACCGCATCGAGAAGGACCTGGGCGTCCAGCTCTCCATGGTGGACCTGTTCAACACGTTGGAGCACGTGGCCGCGCTGTGCGAGGAGCTGCTGCGCGAGCAGGGCGGCTCCATGCCGGCGGCCTGAGCCGTGTCGCCGCCATGACGGGCGCAGTCCTCGTGGCACCGCAGGGTGCCGCCCAGGCCCCGCGAAGCTCCGCCGATGACGGCCGGAGCCTCGGCGGGGCCTTTCACTTTCAGTATTCCCCCCAGACACGACACGAAGAGGTCCCGACATGAGCGCGCACGAGCCGAAGCCCACGGCCTCCCGGAGCCGCAGGCCGCCCCCGGTGGTGCCCGCGCCCAGAGGCGAGGCGACGCCGCTGTCCTTCGCGCAGCAGCGCATGTGGTTCCTCGCGCAGCTGGACCCGAAGGGCTACGCGTACAACGCGCCCTTCTTCGCGCGGCTGAAGGGGCCGCTGGACGTGGCCTCGCTGGAGCGCGCGCTGGCTGAGGTGGTGCGCCGGCACGAGGCGCTGCGGACGACGTTCGCGGAAGTGAATGGGCAGCCTTCGCAGGTGATTGCATCTGACACCGCGGTGCCGCTTCCGGTGGACTCGCTGGAGTCGTTGCCGCGCGAGGCGCGCGAGCGCGAGGTGGTGCGGCGCGCGGAGGAGGAGGCGCGGCTCCCCTTCGACTTGGAGTCGGGCCCGCTGCTGCGGGCGAGGCTGCTGCGGGTGGAGCCGGAGGAGCACGTGCTGCTGCTCTCGCTGCACCACATCGCGTGCGACGGCTGGTCGCTGAGCGTGATGGAGCGGGAGCTGCGCGAGCTGTACGCCGCGTTCCACTCCGGCGCCGTGCCCGTGCTCCGGCCCCTGCCGGTGCAGTACGTGGACTACTCGCTGTGGCAGCGCGGGTGGCTGAAGGGCGAGGTGCTGGATGAGCAGCTCGCCTGGTGGAAGGAGAAGCTGGCGGGAGCGTCGCCGATGCTGGAGCTCCCGTTGGACCGGCAGCGTCCGCCGGTGCAGTCCATCCACGGCGCGGTGCTGCACGTGCCCATGCCCGCGGAGTTGATGCGCGCGGCGCTGGAGCGCAGCCGGCAGGAGGCGGTGACGCCCTTCATGCTGCTGCTCGCGGGCTTCCAGGCGCTGCTGGCGCGCTACAGCGGGCAGCGTGACGTGGTGGTGGGCACGCCGATTTCGGGACGCAACCGGGGCGAGCTGGAAGGGCTCATCGGCTTCTTCGCGAACACGCTGGCGCTGCGCGTGGACGTGGAGGTGGAGGAGAGCTTCCGGAGTCTGCTGGGCCGCGTGCGCCAGACGTGCCTCGGGGCGTACGCGCACCAGGACGTACCCTTCGAGACGCTGGTGGACGCGCTGCAGCCCGTGCGCGACCTCAGTCGCTCTCCGCTGTTCCAGGTGATGTTCGTCCTGCAGAGCGCGCCGCCGCTGGTGCGGCTGGATGGGGTGCGGACGGAGGAGGTGGACTTCGAGCCCGGCGTCTCGAAGTTCGACCTGACGCTGTTCCTGCGAGAGACGGCGGACGGCTGGGTGTGCGTCTGGGAGTACAGCACGGCCCTCTTCGACGCGGCGACGGTGCGCCGGCTGGCGGAGCACTACCTTCACCTCCTGGGCGCGGCGCTGGCGCGGCCGGAGACGCGCGTCGTCGAGCTGCCGTTGCTGGGTGCGGAGGAGCGCGGTCGGCTCGTGAAGGAGTGGAGTGGCAGCATCGACTCCACGTACGCGCCGGGCCTGATGCACGAGTGGGTGGAAGCGCAGGTGGCGCGCACGCCGCACGCGGTGGCGGTGACGGACGGGCGCGAGTCGCTGACGTACGCGCAGCTCGAGGCCCAGGCGAACCAGTTCGCGCACCACCTGGTGGCGCTGGGCGTGAAGCCGTGCGGCACGGTCGGGCTGTGCCTGGAGCGCAGCAGCCTGCGAATGCCGGTGGCGGTGCTGGCCACGCTCAAGGCGGGAGCCGCCTTCCTTCCCCTGGACGCGAGCTACCCGGCCGAGCGCCTGGTGCAGATGCTGGAGGACACGGGCGCGCCGGTGGTGCTGGTGCAGGGAGGGCTGGAGGAGGCACTGCCGCGCAATCTCCAGGCGCGCGTGGTGCGGCTGGAGGACGAGGCGGAGCGCATCGGCGCGCGGCCCACGCACGCGCTGAAGCTGCCGCTGTCGCCCGAAACCCACTGCTACTTCGTCTACACGTCCGGGAGCACGGGCCGGCCCAAGGGCATCGTCATGTCCCACCGGGCCATCGGCAACCAGATGCGCTGGCTGCTGTCGCGCACGGTGGACCCGGCGGCGACGACGCTCCAGTTCGCGTCGCTGAACTTCGACGTGTCCTTCCAGGAGCTGTTCGGCACGTGGTTCCTTGGAGGCCGCGTGCTGCTCGTCAGCGCGGAGGCGCGGAGGGACCCGCTGGCCATGCTGCGCTTCATGCGCGAGCACCAGGTCGGTCGGCTCTATCTGCCCTTCGTCGCGCTGCAGGCCTTCTGCGAGGCAGCGCAGGGGGAGGCGCAGCTTCCTCCGCTGAAGGAAGTGGTGACGGCGGGAGAGCAGCTCCACGTGACGCCCGCCCTGGTGTCCGTCTTCGAGCGGCTGCCCGGGTGCGTGCTGGAGAACCAGTACGGTCCCTCCGAAGCGCACGTGGTGACGGCCTGGCGCGCGAAGGGCGCGCCGTCGACGTGGCCGGCGCTGCCGCCCATCGGTGCTCCCATCCACAACGTGCAGGTCTACGTCCTGGACGAGCGCGGTGAGCCGTGCCCGGTGGGTGTGGCCGGTGAGGTGTACGTCGGCGGCGCGAGCGTCGCGCATGGCTACCACGACCGGCCGGAGCTCACGGCGGAGCGCTTCCTCCCGGATGTGCTGAGCGGGCAGCCCGGAGCCCGGGTGTACCGGACGGGCGACAAGGCGCGCTGGTTGGCGGATGGCAGCCTGGAGTTCCTCGGCCGCCTGGATGGCCAGGTGAAGGTGCGCGGCTTCCGGATTGAGTTGGGCGAGGTGGAGGTGGCGCTGCGAGCGCTGCCGGGCGTGAAGGATGCCGCGGTGGTGGTGAAGGACGCGGATGCCGGCGCGAAACGGCTGGTGGGCTACGTGGTGCTGGGGGCGGACGCGGCGTGGGATGCCGAGGCGCTCAAGCGGCAGCTCGGACGACGCTTGCCGGAGTACATGGTGCCGTCGGTGCTGATGCGGCTGGAGGCGCTGCCGCTGGCGCCCACCGGGAAGGTGGACCGCAAGGCGCTGCCGGTTCCGGACTTCAGCCGCGAGGAGCTGGGCAGTGGCTACGAGGCCCCGCGCACCACGCTGGAGCGGCAGTTGGTGCAGGTCTGGGAAGAGGTGCTGGGCGTCCGTCCCGTCGGTGTGCGAGACGACTTCTTCGCGATGGGCGGGCACTCGCTGCTGGCGACGCGCGTGGTGTCCCGGCTGCGCGAGGTGCTGGGCCGAGAGGTTCCGGTGCGCCTGCTGTTCGAGTCGCCCACGGTGGCCGGGCTCACGGGGCAACTGCGCGAGCTGGCTCGAAGCGCGCCGCCACCGAGCCGTCCGCCGCTGCTGCCCGCGCCCCGAGAGGGCGAGCTGCCGCTGTCCTTCGCGCAGCAGCGCCTGTGGTTCCTGGGGCAGCTGGACACGGGTGGAGCCACGTACAACCTGCCCTTCGTCCTGCGACTCACGGGACGGCTGGACGTGGCGGCCCTGGAGCGCGCGGTGGCGCAGGTGGTGCGCCGGCACGAGGCGCTACGCACCACGTTCACGGAGGTGCAGGGCCAGCCGGTGCAGCGCATCGCTCCGGAGCTCGCGGTGTCCGTGCCGGTGGAGGACCTGGCGCCGCGCGATGGCGAGCCGGTGGAGGACGCGCTGCGGCGCCGCGTGGTGGATGCATTCCACGGCACCTTCGATTTGGAGCACGGGCCCCTGCTGCACGCGGTGCTGCTGCGGGTGACGGCCGAGGAGCACGTATTCGTCCTGGTGGTGCACCACATCGTGGCCGATGGCTGGTCCATGGACGTGCTGTGCCGCGAGCTGGAAGCGCTGTACGTCGCGAACGTGAAGGGGCAGGAGCCCGCGCTGAAGCCGCTCGCGGTGCAGTACGCCGACTACGCGGTATGGCAGCGCGACTGGCTGAAGGGGGAGGTGCTGCAGCAGCAGCTCGCGTGGTGGCATGAGCAGCTCGAGGGGGCGCCCTCGGTGCTGGAGTTGCCCGGAGACAGGCCGCGTCCGGCGGTGCAGACGTTCCGTGGCGCGAGCCTCCCGGTGAAGCTGCCCCCCGAGCTCTGCGCGGGCCTGCGCGAGCTGAGCCGTCGCGAGGGCGTGACGCCGTACATGACGCTGCTCGCGGCCTTCCAGGTGCTGCTGGCGCGCTACAGCGGGCAGTGGGACGTGGTGGTGGGCTCGCCGATTTCGGGACGCACGGCGAAGGAGGCGGAGGACCTCATCGGATTCTTCGTCAACACGCTGGCCCTGCGCGCGCGCCTGGATGCGCGTGAGTCCTTCCGCGCGCTGCTGCGTCAGGTGAAGGAGACGGTGCTCGGCGCCTTCGCGCACCAGGACGTGCCCTTCGAGAAGCTGGTGGAACACCTGCGCCCCGAGCGTGACTTGAGCCGCTCGCCGCTGTTCCAGGTGCTCTTCACCCTGCAAGGGGCTTCGCCCACCGTGACGCTGCCGGGCGTCACCGCGCGGCCGTGGGACTTCGCGAGCACCGTCGCCAAGTTTGATTTGGAGTTGCTGCTCGTCGACTCCGCGCCGGACGCGATTGCCGGCCAGCTCATCTACAACGCGGACCTCTTCGAGCCCTCCACCGTGGGCCGGATGGCGGACTGCTTCCTGGAGCTGCTGCGCGGACTGGTGGCCGAGCCGAACGCACGGCTCGGGGCTCTGCCGCTGCTGCCCGCCGCCGAGCGCCAGCGCGTCCTGGAGACGTGGAACGCCACGGCGGTGGACTTCCCGCGCGACGCCTGCGTCCACCACCTCTTCGAAGCGGAAGCCGCGCGGCGTCCCCATGCGGTGGCGCTGGAGTTCGGCGAGGAGCGTCTGACGTACGCGCAACTGGACGCGCGGGCGAATCAGCTCGCCTGGGCGCTGCGGGAGCGGGGCGTGGGGCCGGACGTGTTGGTGTCAGTGTGCCTGGACCGCTCCGTGGAGCTCATTGTGTCGCTGCTCGCCATCCTCAAGGCGGGAGGTGCGTACGTTCCGCTGGAGTCCAGCTATCCCGCGCAGCGCCTGGAACAGATGCTGGAGGACTCGCGCCCGCGCCTGCTCATCACCACGCGCGCGCTGCTCGGGCAGTTGCCGGCGCATGCGCTGCCGGAGTTGATGCTGATTGAGGAAGAGCGGCTGGAGTCGCGACCGGGACATGCGCCGCTCGCGGCGGTGGGCGGGCGGAACCTCGCGTACGTGGACTTCACCTCGGGAAGCACGGGGCGCCCGAAGGGTGTGGCCGTGGAGCACCGGGGGGTGCTGCGGCTGTTGTACGGAGCGCCCTACGCGAAGCTGGGTCCAGAGGAGACGTTCCTCCTCATCGCGCCCATCTCCTTCGACGCCTCCACGCTGGAGGTGTGGGGACCGCTGTGCCTCGGGGGCAGGCTGGTGGTCTTCCCGCCTCGCTCGCCCAGTGATTTGGATTTGCTGACGGAGGTGCTGACGCGGCACGGGGTGACGCTGCTGCACCTGACGGCGGGCCTGTTCAGCCAGATGGTGGACCTGCGCATGGAGGGGCTGCGCGGCGTGCGGCAGTTGCTCACGGGCGGAGACGTGGTGTCCGCGCCGCACGTGAGGAAGACGCTGGAGGAGCTGCGCATCCCGGTGACGGCCTGCTACGGCCCGACGGAGAGCACGCTCTTCACCTCCACACACCGGATGACGCGGCTGGAGGACGTGGGCTCGGCGGTGCCCATCGGCCGGCCCATCGGCAACACGCAGGTGTACGTGCTGGACGCGGGCTTCGAGCCCGTGCCCGTGGGCGTGGCTGGAGAGCTGTTCATCGGCGGAGACGGGCTCGCGCGCGGCTACCTGCGGCAGCCGGACGTGACGGCGGACCGCTTCATTCCCAACCCCTTCAGCCGGGTACCGGGAGAGCGGATGTACCGCACCGGAGACCTCGCGCGCTGGCGCGAGGACGGGGTGCTGGAGTTCCTCGGCCGGCGCGACAACCAGGTGAAGGTGCGCGGCTACCGCATCGAGCTGGCGGAGGTGGATGCCGCGCTGCTGCGCTGCCCCGGCGTGAAGGAAGGGCTCGTGGTGGTGCGCGATGGTGCCGCGGGCAAGCGACTGGTGGCGTACTTCGTCGAGCAGCAGGGCCAGTCACTGAGCGTGTCGCAGGTGCGCGAGTCGATGAAGGGCGGGCTGCCGGAGTTCATGGTGCCCTCGGCCTTCGTGAAGCTGCCCGCGCTGCCGCTGACGGCGAACGGGAAGGTGGACCGCAAGGTGCTGCCCTCGCCGGAGGCGGAAGGACTGAATGCGGGCGGAGCCTCCGCGCCTCGGACGGCGATGGAGGAGGTGGTGGCGGGCATCTGGGCGCCGCTGCTCGGCCTCGAGCGCGTGGGCCTGGACGACAACTTCTTCACACTGGGCGGGCACTCGCTGCTGGCGACGCGCGTGGTTTCGCGGCTGCGGGAAGTGCTCCGCCGCGACGTGCCCGTGCGCCTGCTGTTCGAGGCCCCCACCGTGGCCGCGCTCGCGGAGCGGCTGGAGGGATTGGGGGCACGGGAAGTAGAGCTCAACGCGCCACCGCTGGTGCCGGCGGCGAGGCAGGGCGCGCTGCCGCTGTCGTTCGCGCAGCAGCGGCTGTGGTTCCTGCGGCAGCTCGACGTGGAGGGCTATGCGTACAACCTGCCCTTCGTCCTGCGGCTGAAGGGACGGCTGGACGTGGCCGCGCTGTCGCACGCGGTGGCGCAGGTGGTGCGCCGGCACGAGGCGCTGCGGACGACGTTCACGGAGGTGCAGGGCCAGCCGGTGCAGCGCATCGCCCCGGACGTGACGGTACCCGTCCCGGTGGAGGAGCTGGACGCCCGGGATGGCGAGGAGCTGGAAGACGCGATGCGGAGGCGCGTGCTCGAGGTGACGCAGACGCCCTTCGACCTGTCGCACGGCCCCCTGCTGCGCGCGGTGCTGTTGCGCATGACGGCCGCGGAGCACGTGCTGGTGGTGGTGCTGCACCACATCGTGGCGGACGGCTGGTCCATGGGCGTGCTGTGCCGCGAGCTGGAGGCGCTCTACGCGGCCCGAGTGAAGGGCGGAGAAGCAGCGCTCGCCGCGCTTCCGGTGCAGTACGCCGACTACGCGGTGTGGCAGCGCGAGTGGCTGAGGGGCGGCGTGCTGGAACAGCAGCTCGCGTGGTGGCGCGGGCAGTTGGACGGAGCGCCCGCCGTGCTGGAGCTGCCGACGGACCGGCCTCGTCCGGCGTCGCAGACGTATCGCGGCGCGGTGTTGACGGTGAAGCTGTCTCCGGAGCTGAGCGCGGGCCTCAAGGAGCTGAGCCGCCAGGAAGGCGTGACGCTCTACATGACGCTGCTGGCCGGCTATCACGCGCTGCTCGCGCGCTACAGCGCGCAGTGGGACCTGGTGGTGGGCTCGCCGATTTCCGGGCGCACGGCGAAGGAGGTGGAAGGCCTCATCGGCTTCTTCGTCAACACGCTGGCGCTGCGCCTGCGCGCGACGGAGCGGATGAGCTTCCGTGAGCTGCTGCGCCACACGCGCGAGACGGTGCTCGGGGCCTTCGCGCATCAGGATGTGCCCTTCGAGACGCTGGTGGAGGACCTGCGGCTGGAGCGCGACCTGAGTCGCTCGCCGCTGTTCCAGGTGGCCTTCTCGCTGAACGGACCGTCACCCACGCCCGACCTGCCCGGCCTGAGCACGTCGGCGGTGGACTTCGACGCGGGGATGGCGAAGTTCGACCTCGCGCTGTCGGTGCGCGAGGACGAGGACGGCCTGACGACCTTCTGGGAGCGCAACGTCGCCCTCTTCGACGAGGTGACGGTGGCCCGCATGGCGGAGCACTTCCAGCGCCTGCTGGAGGCGGCCGTGGCGCTCCCGGAGGTCCTTCCGGGCACGCTGCCGCTGCTGAACGAGGCGGAGCGGCACCTCGTCCTCGTGGAGTGGAACGCCTACCGGACGGAGTACCCGCCGAACGTGCCCCTCCCCGAAGGGCTCGAAGTGCCCGACGAGCCGAGGCCGGAGGCACGCGTCTACGTGCTCGACGAGACGCTGGAGCCCGTGCCCGTGGGAGTGTGGGGCGCGCTGTGGCTCGGGGGCGCGAGGCTCGCGAGCGTGCCGACGCCGGAGCTCTTCGTCCCGGACCCGCTGAGCGGCGAGCGGAGAGGAAGGTTGTTCAGCACCGGCGTCTGGGGACGCTGGAGGCCGGGAGGCACGCTGGAGATTCGCGAGCGGCTCGACACGCCGGTGCGCGTGAAGGCGCCGCGCGAAGGTGCGCGCGGGACGGCCGTGCCCACGCTCGACGTCGCGAGGGCCGCTCCGGAGGGCTACGTCGCGCCGCGCACGGCGATGGAGCGCATCGTGGCCGACACCTGGGCGCCGTTGCTGGGCCTGCGGCACGTGGGCGCCGAGGACCACTTCTTCGAGCGGGGAGGTCACTCACTGCTCGTCATGCAGGTGGTGTCGCGGCTGAAGGAGGCCCTGGGCCGCGACGTGCCCGTGCGCCTGCTCTTCGAGGCGCCCACCGTCGCAGCCCTGGCGGAGCGGCTGCAGGCGCTGGTGAAGGGCGCCCCCGAGTCGCGGCGCAAGGCGCTGGTCCGCATGCAGGGGGAGGGGGACGCGCTGCCGCTGTCGTTCGCGCAGCAGCGCCTCTGGTTCTTCGACCGGCTTCAGCCGGAGAGCCCGCTCTACAACATCCCCCTGGCGCTGAGGCTGGAGGGGGCGCTCGACGTGCCGGCGCTGGAGTGGAGCCTCGCCGAGCTGGTGCGGCGTCACGAGTCGCTCCGGACGACGTTCCACCAGGGAGCGAAGGGCGCGGTGCAGTTCATCGGCGCCCCCGTGCCGCTGCCGCTGCCGGCGGTGGACCTGCGAAGCGTGCCCGACGCACAGCGGGAGGAGGAAGTCACCCGGCTGAGCAACGAGGAGGCGCGCCGGCCCTTCGACCTGGAGGTCGGGCCGCCGCTTCGCGCCACGCTGCTGCGTGTGGGAGACGCGGACCACGTGCTCGTGCTGGTGCTGCACCACATCGTGGCGGACGGCTGGTCCATGAGCGTGCTGTGCCGCGAGCTGGGAGCGCTCTACGCGGCTCGCGTCGCGGGCCGGGAGGCGGGGCTGGAATCGCCGCCGGTGCAGTACGCGGACTACGCGCTGTGGCAGAGTGAATGGCTGAAGGGCGAGGTGCTGGAGGAGCAGCTCGCGTGGTGGCGCGCGCAGCTCGACGGAGCCCCCGCCGTGCTGGAGCTGCCGCTCGACAAGCCGCGTCCGGCGGTGCAGACGTTCCAGGGCGCGTGGCACTGGGTGCACCTGCCGGCGGAGCTGAGCGCGGCGCTCAAGGAGCTGAGCCAGCGCGAGGGCGTGACGCTCTACATGACGCTGCTCGCGGCGTTCCACGTGCTGCTGGCGCGCTACAGCGGGCAGTGGGACATGGTGCTGGGCTCGCCGATTTCGGGTCGCACGACGAAGGAGGTGGAGGGGCTCATCGGCTTCTTCGTCAACACGCTGGCCCTGCGCGTCCGCGGGACGGAAGGGATGCGCTTTCGCGAGCTGCTGCACCAGGTGCGCGAGACGGTGCTCGGCGCCTTCGCGCACCAGGACGTGCCCTTCGAGATACTAGTGGATGCGCTGCGCCCGCAGCGGGACTTGAGCCGCTCCTCGGTCTTCCAGGTGGTGTTCGCCCTGCAGAACGCGCCGGCCTCGGAGCTGTCGCTACCGGGGCTGCGGTCGCGCCTCGTGGACATCGACGCGAAGACGGCCAAGGTGGACCTCGCGCTGTCGCTGCGCGAGTCGGCGGACGGGCTGGAGGGCGCCATCGAGTACAACACCGACCTCTTCGAGGTCTCCACCATCGAACGGCTGGGCCGGCACCTGGAGCACCTGCTGCGAGCCGTGGTGGCCGGGCCCGAGCGAGGACTGCGCGAGCTGCCGCTGATGAACGAGGCGGAGCAGGCGCGGGTGATGGCCTGGGGTGGCACCGAGGCGCCCTTCGAGGGTGACTGCATCCACCGCCTCTTCGTGGCGCAGGCGGCGAGGACGCCTGACGCGGTGGCGCTGGAGATGGAGGGCCAGACGCTGACCTACGGAGGGCTCGGCGCGCGCGTCAGCGCCCTGGCCCGCGTGCTGCGCCAGCGGGGCGTGGGGCCCGAAGCGGTGGTGGGCCTGTGCTTGGAGCGGAGCCTGGACCTGGTGGTGGGAATGCTCGCCATCCTCGAGGCGGGTGGCGCCTTCCTGCCCATGGACCCGGACCATCCTCCCGAGCGGCTCGCGTACGTATTGGAGAGTGCACGTGCATCGCTGCTGGTGACGCGCGAGCGGTTCGCATCGCGGCTGCCCTCCTATCGTGGCCCCACGCTGCTACTGGAGGAGGGCGCGGTGCCAGCGGTGGACGTGGAGGCTCGGCGGTCCGTGCACGACGTCACCCCTCGCAACCTCGCCTACGTCATCTTCACCTCGGGGAGCACGGGGCGTCCGAAGGGCGTGCTGCTGGAGCACCGGGGTCTGGCCAACCTCGTGGAGTTCGTGCGCGAGACGCTGGGGCTCGGGCCCGGGAGCCGGGTGCTGCAGTTCGCGCCGGTGAGCTTCGATGCGGCGGTGTGGGAAATCATCCCGGCGCTGCTGTGCGGCGGGACGGTGGTCCTCGCGCGCCGCGAGCAGGTGGTCCCGGGCGAGCCCCTGGCCGAGCTGCTCGTCCGTGAGCGCATCACCGTGGCCACGCTGCCGCCGTCGGTGCTCGCGGTGCTGCCGGACGTGACGCTGCCGGAGCTGAAGGTGCTGGTGTCGGCGGGCGAGGCGTGCACGGCGGACCTCGTGTCCCGCTGGGGCCAGGACCGCCGCTTCCTCAACGCCTACGGCCCCACGGAGAGCACGGTGTGCACCACGCTGGGCGAATGCCGTCCCGGTGAGCGGCCCCTGATTGGCGTGCCGTTGCGCAACCTCGTGGTGCGGGTGCTGGACGAGTCGGGGCGCATGGTGCCGCCCGGCGTCTGGGGCGAGCTGTGCCTGGGCGGCGTGGGGCAGGCGCGCGGCTACGCGGGCCGGCCGGACCTGACGGCGGAGCGCTTCGTGCCCGACCCCTTCCGCGACGGGCAGCGGCTGTACCGGACGGGAGACGTGGTGCGCTGGCGCGGCGACGGCCGGCTCGAGTACCTGCGGCGCGCGGACTCGCAGGTGAAGGTGCGCGGCGTGCGCGTGGAGCCGGCGGAGGCGCGGGAGGCGCTCGCGGAGCACCCCGGCGTCCGGTCGGTGGTGGTGATGGGGCGCGAGGACGTGCCCGGCGAGACGCGGCTCGTCGCGTACGTCGTGCCCGCGAAGGGAGAGACGCTGACGGCCGACGTGCTGCGCGCGTGGCTGCGGCGCTCGCTTCCGGAGCCGGCGGTGCCCTCGGCCTTCGTGGTGATGGACGACATCCCCCTCACCGCGCACGGCAAGCCGGACTGGAAGGCGCTGCCCGTGCCGGATGCGCACCGGCCCGTGCTGAGCAGCGGCTACATGGCGCCGGAGGAGGGCACGGAGAAGGCGCTGGCGCAGCTCTGGGCGGAGGTGCTGAAGCTGGACGAGGTGGGCGCGGGCGACAACTTCTTCGACCTGGGCGGCAACTCGCTGCTGCTCCAGGCGGTGCACGTGCAGATGGAGGCGCGCGTGGGACGCAAGGTGCCGCTGGTGGACCTGTTCCAGTTCCCCACCGTGCGAGCCCTGGCCGCGCACCTGTCCCAGGGCACGGCAACTTCGCAGGCTCCGGCACCAGCGGCCACGCCCGACCGGGAGGACCGCCTGCGCCGCCTCTCACGGCAGCGGCGCCTGCGTCCCGGCGCGGACTGAACCGCTCCGCCCCGTTCGGTTCAGAGGGGAGCGGCGCCGAGGCCCGATTTCTCGGCCTCGGCGGTGGTCATCGCCGACGGAACCTGCTTCGGCTGGCTCAGCGCAGCAGCCGCGCCAGCCGTGCGCCGAGCCCCGCCGCATGGGGAGGCTGCAGCATGGTGTTGTGGTCGCCGGGGACGCTCTCCATCCGAACCACCGCGCCCAGGCGCAGCCAGCCCAGCTCCCCGTCAGCGGGGATGCCCGGCGTGGGCTCGCTGGCGCGGAAGTACTGCAGCTCGCCGCCCTCCCATCGCGGGGGGACGTAGCGGTGCAGGGCCGCGCCATTCGCGCGCCACACGTCCATCTGCCGCCGTGCCTGGTTGAGGCTCGGGAACAGCGGCTCGGTGCCCGCCTTCCGTGCCCGCTCGTTGAGGAACTGGAGCTGCTCCTCCAGCGGCAGTCCGCGGAGCTGCTCCGCGGGCACCTCGTAGCGGACGAGGAAGGACAGCAGCTCGGCGTCGTCGTCGAGCCAGGCCGCGCGATGTCCCGGTACGGGTGAGTCGAGCAGCGCGCACAGGGGAACGGACTGTCCCTCGGCCGTGAGCCGGCGGGCCATCTCGTACACCACGAGCCCGCCGAAGGACGAGGCCACGAGGAGGTACGGCCCATGGGGTTGGACCTTCCGGATGGCGTCGAGGTAGTGCGTCGCCATCTCCTCCACCGTGGTGTGGGGCGTTACGCCCTCGGTCAGTCCCGCGGACTCGACGCCGTAGACGGTCCGCTCGGGGGCGATGCTCCGCGCCAGCTCGCGGTAGAAGAGCACCTGCCCGCTGCCCGCGTGCACGAGGAACAGCGGCGTCCCCCGCGAGCCGTCCTGCAGCTTCACGAGGCAACCCGGCTGCGCGGCGGGGGTGGCGTCCCGGGGCGCGCCCACCCGCAGCGCGAGCTGCGCCACCGTGGGCGCCTCCAACACCGTCTTCAGCGCGAGCGGTACGCCGAAGAGCTCCTCGATGCGCGCGCACAGCCGGAGCCCGACGAGCGAATCGCCGCCCAGCGCGAAGAAGTCATCGTGGACGCCCACCTCGTCGAGTTGGAACACGTGCCGGAAGCACTCGAGGAGCTTCGCCTCGATTTCGTCGCGAGCCGGCACCGCCGTGGCGGCCTTGCGCACGCTCCGGGGCGCGGCGGCCTGCCGGGGGCGCTCGTTCGCATCAATCCAGAACCGCTCGCGGTCGAAGCTGTACGTGGGCAGCGTCACGCGGCGGCGGTGCTCGCCGTCGCGGAAGCGCTCCCAATCCACGCTGACGCCCGCGAGCCATGCTTCGCCGAGCGGCGCCAGCAGGCTGCCCCGCGACAGCGTCTCCGTGAGGGTGGCGATGGCCGGCTGTGAGGCGCGCGCCGGATGCTGCCGCGCCAGCGAGGTGAGGGCCGTGCCCGGGCCCACCTCGATGAGCGCCCGCTCTCCCGACGCGAGCAACACGCCCAGCGCGTCGGAGAAGCGCACCGTCTCGCGCAGGTGACGGCACCAGTACGTGGGGTCCACGGCCTCGCGCTCGGTGAGCCAGCGCCCCGTCAGGCTCGACACCACGGGCAGCGATGGGGCGCGCAGGGAGAAGCGGGACACCACGCGCGCGAAGTCGGCCAGGTGCGGCTCCAGCATGGCCGAGTGCATGGCCCGCGTGGTGCGCAGCCGCTTGGACTCGATGCCCTGTCCCGTGAGCAGCGTCTCGAAGGCGGTCACCGCCTCCAGCGGGCCGGAGACGACGCACGCCGACGGCGCGTTGATGGCGGCCAGCGAGAGCCCTGCCGGGCCAAGCAGCGGCTCCACCTGGCCCACCGGAGCGAGCACCGCCGTCATGCCACCGGGCGGAAGCTGCTCCACGATGCGGCCGCGCGCGACGACGAGCTCCAGCGCCTCCTCCAACGTGAAGACGCCCGCGAGACACGCCGCCACGTACTCGCCCAGCGAGTGGCCGAGCAGCGCCTCGGGCTGGACTCCCCAGGAGCGCCACAGCTGCGCGAGCGCCCATTCACAGGTGAACAGCGCGGCGTGCGTCCACAGGGGACGGTCCAGCTCGCGGCTGGCGGTGTCGAAGCGCTCGGGCCCGGCGAACATCACCTCGCGCAGGTCGCTTCCGAGGTGACGGCGGACCTGCTCGGCGCACCGGTCGACGGCGTCGCGGAAGACGGGCTCCGCGAGCAGCTCGGCCCCCATGTTCACCCGCTGCGCGCCCATGCCGGGGAAGAGGAAGACGGCGCCGCGGCGCTCGGCATTTTCGAAGGCGGTGCGGGCCTTGTCGCCGTCCGTGGCGGTGAGCTTCGCGGCGGCCTCGTCCTTGTGGCCCGCGGTGACGAAGCGCCGCCAGCCGAAGCGGTTGCGTCCCACCTGGAGCGTGTGGGCCACGTCGGCCAGGGACTCGGGCGCGTGGCCCAGGTGCCCGGCCAGCTCGGAGGACATGCGCTCCAGGGCCGCCTCGGAGCGGGCGGACAGGAGCACCAGTTCCTCGCGTCGGCGAGGCGCGTCGGTGGGGGGCAGGGGCGGCGCCTCCTCGACCACGACGTGCGTGTTGGTGCCGCCGAAACCGAAGGCGCTCACCCCCGCGCGCCGGGGGAGCGGGCCGTCCCACGGACGCGGCTGGCTGACGACGTAGAAGGGACTGCCCTCCAGCTCCAGCAGGGGATTGGGCCGCGTGAAGTTCACGGTGGGCGGCAGCAGCTTGTTCTCGAGCGCGAGCACCGCCCGGATGAAGGCGGACACGCCGGCCGCGGCATCGAGGTGCCCGATGTTGGGCTTCACCGAGCCGAGGCCGACGGTGCCCGGCGCCACGCCGCGGAAGACCTGCTTGAGCGCGGTGACTTCGACGGGGTCTCCCAGGCCGGTGCCCGTACCGTGGGCTTCGATGTACGAGATGCTTCGCGGCTCGACGCCGGCCACCGCGTGCGCGCTGCCGAGGACAGCCACCTGTCCGGACACCGAGGGCGCGATGAAGCCCGTCTTGCCGCTGCCGTCGTTGTTGACGGCCGAGCCGCGGATGACGGCGCGGATGGGGTCTCCATCCGCGAGCGCGTCCGTGAGCCGCTTGAGCACCACCACCGCGACGCCGTTGCCGGGCACCGTGCCCGAGGCCTTCTCGTCGAAGGTCCGGCAGCGCCCGTCCGTCGAGGAGATGCCGCCCTGCTGCACGCGGTAGGACTCGATTTGGGGCGCCCGCACCGCCGCGCCACCGGCGACCGCGAGGTCACACTCACCCGCGAGCAGCGCCTGGCACGCGAGGTGGATGGCGGTGAGGGACGTGGAGCACGCCGTCTGCACCGTCACCGCCGGCCCGGTGAGGTTGAGCTTGTACGCGACACGCGTCGTCAGGAAGTCGGGGTTCGTCCCGAGCACGCTCTCCATCAAGTCACTCGAGCGCCGCTCCATGTTGGGCAGCACCTGCCGCAGCAGGTACGTGCTGAGCGTCGCGCCCGCGAACACGCCCGCGTGCAGCGGCTTCGAGCGCACCGCGTAGCCCGCGGCTTCGAGCCCCTCCCACGTGCACTCGATGAACAGGCGATGCTGCGGGTCGAGCTGCTCGGCCTCGCGCGGCGAGTAGTTGAAGAAGGCGGCGTCGAAGAGGTCGGCGTTCTCGACGATGCCCGCCGCCGCCAGCCAGCCGTCCTCCGCGGGCATGCCGGCCTTCGCGCGCTGCTCCGAGTCGAGGACGGTGATGGAGTCCACGCCCGCAGCGACGTTGGACCAGAAGCGGTGCACGGTGTTCGCACCCGGAAAACGCAGGGAGATACCGACGACCGCGATGGCTCCCTCGTCGAGCGTGGTCTCTTGCATGCTCTTGATTAGAGCACACACGGACAGACTGGCTAAACGCGACTAGTGCGCGAGAGTCGGAATGCACTCCAGCTTGAACACACCGGCTCACAGGGGTGTGTCGGGCGGGAAGGCCACCGACACATGGAGTGCCGACCTGCGCTCACTCCACGTGGAGCCGCGGACTGTGTTCCGGAGGGCGGCGCCGGAGACGGCGGCGTGACTCAGTAGCGACGCACGTGCGGCTCGGGCGAGGCGCCGCGGATGCGCCACACGGTGAGACGCTGCGAGTTGGTGTGGCTCACCACCAGGCCCTCATGCTGCATCTGCTCCAGCAGGCGGTTGGTCTTCAACCGGTCCAGCCCCACGGCCTTGGCCAGCATGTCTCCGGGCATGCCGCTGATGTTGCGGCGCAGCTCGTTGACGATGGCCTTCTTGAACTCGTTCTTCTGCAGGCCGTCCAGGTCCTGCGTCCTCCATGCCTGGAGGATGCCCGCGGCGATGATGACCAACGTCAGCACCGCCACCGCCGGGTAGACGATGTGGCTGTTCTGCTCGAGTATCTCGAAGTAGCTCGGCGAGAGGGACGAGTCCGGCTTCGCGTAGTCCGGCGGGGGCTGCTGGGAGAGCAGCGCTTGCACCAACATCATCGACGGGGAGGGCATTGCCACGCCCGGACTCTAGGGGGAGCCCACCACGGTCGCAACCCGGCTTCCGGAGCCCGGAAACACCACGGCCCCGGCGTCCTCTCGTGGGAGGAGCACCGGGGCCGCGAGCGATTCAACACCGCGAGGCTGCGTCAGAGCGCGCCGATGGCCTCGGTGGCGCCCTCGGCGAACAGCGTGGTGTCCGCCTTGGCCAGCAGGGACGACAAACCCTCGCGCGTCACCGCGCTGATGGCCACTCCGCCATGGCCGCGCAAGAGCGACTCCACCTCTTCTGGCGACAGCTTGTCCGCCTTGTTCCACACCATGAGGCGCGGCTTCTCCATCAGCCCCAGCGACTCGAGGATGTTCTCCACCGCCTCCACCTGCTCGTCGCGGGCGGGGTCCGCCGCGTCCACCACGTGGAGCAGCAGGCTGGCGTCGTAGAGCTCCTCCAGCGTGGCGCGGAAGGCCGCCACCAGGTCCTTGGGCAAATCGCGGATGAAGCCCACCGTGTCGGTGATGATGACCTCGCGCTCCTGCGGGAAGCGCAGCCGGCGGCTCGTGGGGTCCAGCGTGGCGAACAGCTTGTTCTCCGCCAGCACCTCCGCGTTGGTAATCGCGTTGAGCAGCGTGGACTTGCCCGCGTTGGTGTAGCCGACGATGGAGATGACCGGCAGCTCGCGACGGTTGCGCTGCGCCCGCCGCACGCTGCGCTCGCGGCTGATGGCGTCGATGCGCTTCTCCAGGTGCGTAATCCGCTCGCGCACCCGGCGTCGGTCGATTTCGAGCTTCGTCTCACCGGGGCCGCGCCCGCCGATGCCACCCGCGAGCCGGCTGAGCGAGTCATCGCTCTGCACCAGCCGGGGCAGCCGGTACTTGAGCTGCGCCAGCTCCACCTGGAGCTTGCCCTCGGCGCTCTGCGCGCGCTGCGCGAAGATGTCGAGGATGAGCTGCGAGCGGTCCAGCACCTTGAGGCTGGTGGCCTCGCCGATGTGCCGCCCCTGCGACGGGGTGAGGTCCTTGTCGAAGATGAGCAGGTCCACCATGGACTGCATGGAGCGCAGGTTCAGGTCCTCCAGCTTGCCGCGTCCGATGAGGTAGCGCGGGTCCGCCTCGCGGCGCACCTGGAGCACACTGTCGATGACCTCCACGCCCGCGGTGCGCGCCAGCTCCTTCAATTCCGCGAGGCTGGCCTCGGCCTTGCCGCGGTTGCCGTCCAGGCACACCGCCACGAGGATGGCCTTCTCCCGGCCCCCGACGGTGCGGGCGGCCGCCTTGCGGTTGAACTCCTCCTCCAGCGCGTCCAGCGTGTCCTGCAAATCCGGCTGGTCGTTGTGGACGGAGGGCAGGGTGCTGACGTGCCAGAACTCGCCGGTGCCGTTCTCCGGCACGAGGTACGCGTAGTGGAGCACGCCGGGCAGGCCCTCCTCGCCCACGCCGACAGCGGCCACGCAGTCCAGGCGCAGGAGCGCGAGGTCCGTCAGGTCGTCCTTCGTGAGGGGCTCGCTCTTGAGGTGCGTGTGCACGAGCCGCAGGCCACGCAGACGAATCTGGCCCGCGCGGGCGCGGCCGATGTCCGGCAGCTCCAGCTTGTGCGCGTTGCCCACCACCACGTGCTCGATTTCGCCCTTGCGGTTGATGAGCACACCCACCTGCCGGTTCGTCTCACGCGACAGCTCGGTGAGGTGGCGGGCGAGCTCGGGCGACACGATTTCGTGCGGCGACACCCGCCGACGGAAGGTGTTGCGCAGCCGGTGCTGCTCGCTCGACTTCAGGCCCAGGGTGTTGCCGTAGATTTCCTTCAAACCGTCTCTCCTGGTGAGGGCCTTGGGCCCCCACGCCTCCGGAACTCTATATGGCCACCCGGACGGTGGGTTTCACGACGCGGCCCGTTCCGAAAACCGCGACTGGGGTGAACGCACGGCTGACGCGCGTTTCTTCCATTTCTGACCTACGCTGCCGGACGTGAGTCCGATTTCCGCTGGCCGCACCGCGTTGCGTGCCGCCCGTCGCGTGGTGGTGAAGATCGGCACCAACGCGCTGACCAACGCCACCGGCCGTTTCAACCGCGACCACTTCGATGCGCTGGGCCGGGATTTGTTGTGGGCCGCCCAGGGCCGGGAGCTGGTGGTGGTCTCCAGCGGCGCGATTGCGCTGGGCGTGGAGCGGCTGGGGCTGCCGGCCCGGCCCAAGGACATTCCCGGCAAGCAGGCCTGCGCGGCGGTGGGCCAGAGCCGCCTGATACAGGCGTACGAGGAGGCCTTCAGCGGCGCGGGCCGCGCGGTGGCCCAGGTGCTCCTCACGCACGAGGACGTGCAGGACCGGCGCCGGTACCTCAACGTGAAGCACGCGCTGGAGCGGCTCCTGGCGGCGGGCGTGGTGCCCGTCATCAACGAGAACGACACCGTGTCCGTGGATGAGCTGAAGTTCGGCGACAACGACACGCTCGCCGGGCTGGTGGCGGGCGTGGTGGAGGCCGAGGCGCTCGTCCTCCTCTCGGACGTGGAGGGGCTCTACACGGGCGACCCGCGCCGGGACGCGGGCGCGGAGCTGATGCTGGCGGTGGAGCAGGTGACGCCCGAGGTGCTGGCCCTGGCCGGCGGCACCACCAGCGGCGTGGGCACCGGCGGCATGGCCACCAAGGTGCGGGCCGCCGCGCGGGCCACCGAGTCCGGCATCCGCTGCGTGATTACGTCCGGCGCCGTGCCGGGCCGCCTGCGGCAGGTGCTGGAGGGCGAGCCCGTGGGCACCCTCTTCGAGCCCACCGGCAACCGCCGCAGCGCTCGCGCCGCGTGGATTGCGCACGCCCTGCGGCCGCGCGGGCGCATCACCGTGGACGCGGGAGCGCGCGAGGCCATCGTCACCGGCAAGCGCAGCCTGCTGCCCAGCGGCGTGCGCGGCGTGGAGGGCGACTTCGGCCGGGGAGACCCCGTGGACCTGTCCGACGAGTCCGGCGCCGTCTTCGCCCGGGGCCTCGCCTCCTACGACGCCAACGAATTGCGCCGCATCGCGGGGAAGCGCACGGGCGATATCGAAGCGGTGCTGGGCTACCGCTACCTCGACGAGGCGGTGCACCGCGACGACCTGGCGGTGCTGTAGGGGACGGCGGGGCAGGCGCTGCTCGGTGCTCAGATGGAAGAGCTGGGCGCGGCCTTGTCGGAGTCCTCGCTCAGCTGCATCAGCGCGCGGAACTCCGGCGAGTCCACCTTCATGAGGAGCAGGTGCACTTCCAGCTCCCCCGGCACCCGGCCGAGTTGGAGCTTGCGCTCCTGGCCGTGCAGCAGGGCCAGCTCGGAGTGCCCCTCGGCCTCCGGCAACTGGAGGTCCAACTGGAGGAGGAAGGAGTCGCCCGAGGCCTTCGGCGTGAGGATCAGCCGGTAGTCCGGAAGGGGCGCGCCCGGACGGCGGCGCTCGGCGCGCAGGGTGCGGCCCGTCTCGCCCAGGAGCTTCGGCGTGGCCACCACACGGCCCTCGCGGCGGACCTCCACGGCGAAGTAGAGCGGCTCGGCGCGGGCCGCGGCGGGACTCACGACGGAGCACAGCCCCACCAGCAGCGCCAGTCCGGCAACCATGTTACGGACGAGGGAGGTGCGGCTCATGGTGAGTCCCTTCGGAAGCACCCTCGCTGACCCGGCCGCTCAGCGTCCGGCCGGCCACCGCCTGCCACCGGTGCTTCTCACAACTTTAGACGTCTCAGGAATATCCCAGTCGCGCCCCGAGTGCGAGCCCCCCGTCCCGGGTTGTCTCCTTCCCGGCTGAGGGCCGCCGCACATACAGACGAATACCTGCTTGTCTGTTCAGTTCGGGCCATATATCCCGCCGGACGCGGTGGGACTCGCCGCCTGTTTCCCATCAACACTTCCACCGAATTGACCTCCCCGGGCCCGCCCGGCATCGTGGCCGACCTTCCGAATGGAACGCACCGAACGCATCCTCGACCTCGTGGCCCTTCTGCTCGACGCGCGCGAGCCCATCTCATGGGCCGAGCTGCGCGAGCACTTCCCCGCTGACTACGGTGGCTCGGACGACGCCGCCGAGCGCAAGTTCGAGCGTGACAAGGCGGAGCTCGTGGAGCTGGGCTTCCCGCTCACCTACGTGCAGGGCGACGACGAGCGCCGCGACGGCTACATCGTCGACCGCGACGCCTACTACCTGCCGGAGGCGGACCTCACCAAGGAGGAGCTGGCCGTGCTGTACGCCGCCGGCTCCGCCGCGCTCGCCTCGGGTGCCTTCCCCGGCCGCGACGACCTGGCGCACGCGCTGCGCAAGATTGGCTTCTTCGCCGGCCAGTCGCTGCCCACGCCCCGCGTCCGCATGGAGCTGGGCGCCGTGCAGGAGGGCGAGGAGAAGGAAGTCTCCGCCCGCCTGGAGCAGCTCTGGGACGCGTGCGCCGCGCGCAAGTGGGTGGACCTGACGTACGCCAGCCCCAAGCACCCCACCGCCACGCAGCGCAAGGTGGACCCGTATGGCCTGGCCCTGCGGCGCGGCGTGTGGACGCTGGTGGGCCACTGCCACCTGCGCGGCGGCCTGCGCACGTTCCACGTGCACCGCATCCGCGAGATGAAGGCCAACACCGCCCGCCCGCGCACGCCGGACTTCCAGGTGCCGGAGGACTTCTCGCTGGACGCCCACGTGGCGTACTTCCCGTGGCAGCACCGCTTCCACGAGCCCATGGAGGTGACGTTGCGCCTGTCCGGCGCGCTCGCCTCGCGCGCCGGGAGCCTGCTGCCCGGTGCCATGCTGGAGCCGGCCGGTGAGGAGGGCGTGGTGCGCGCCCGCATGCGGGTGTCGTTCCTGGATGGCCTCGTGCGCTTCATCCTCGCGCTGGGGTCGGACTGCCGCGTGGAGGGGCCGGAGAGCGCCCAGGCGCGGCACAAGGAGATGGCGACGCGCATCCTGGAACGCCACGCGGAGCCGCAGGAAGAGGTGAGCGCATGAGCAACGTCCACGAGCGGCTCCGCCGCCTGCTGTTCCTCGTCCCCTATGTGTCCAAGCACCCCGGCGTCACGGTGGAGGCGCTCGCGAAGGCGCTCAACATCAGCCGGGAGGATTTGCTGGAGGAACTGGACCTGCTCACCTGCGTGGGCCGGCCGCCCTTCAACCCGGACGACTACATCGACATCTACGTGGACAACGACCGCGTCTACGTGGACCTGGACCAGCGCCTCTTCGCGCCGCCCCGGCTGACGCCCGGCGAGGCCGCGGCCCTGGCCGCCGCGGCGGAATTGCTGCGCCCGGCCGCGGGCGACGCGCTGCAGAGCGCCCTCCAGAAGCTGGAGCGTGTCCTGCCGCCCTCCACCCGCGAGAAGTACCGGGAGATGTACCGGAAGATTGACGCCTCCGCGGAGGCGCCCCAGGCGCTGGCGCCGCTCACCCGCGCCATCATCGAGCGGCTGGAGGTGACGTTCGCCTACGCCACGCCGGGCCGCGCGCCCGAGTCGCGCCGGGTGCGGCCGTACGAGCTGCTCAGCCACCGCGGCCAGTGGTACCTCCAGGGCTTCGACCACATGCGCCAGGACGCCCGCCTGTTCCGGCTGGACCGCATGGAGGACATCACCGTCACCGACACCGCCTTCCTGCCTCCGCCGGACGCGCGGGCGGACGTGCCCAACCCGGCGCGCAGCCGCGCGGAGACGTCCGTGCGCGTGCGCTTCTCCCCGGTGGCCGCGCCGTACGTGAAGGAGCGCTTCGGAAGGGACGCCCGCCCGCTCGCCGATGGGGGCGTGGAGGTGGTGGTGGCCGGCGACAGCGAGCGCTGGCTCACCCAATGGGTGCTGTCCTTCGGCGGCGAGGCCCAGGTGGTGGAGCCCGCCAGCGCGCGGGCCGCCGTTGCCCGTGCGGCGCGCGCCTCGGTAGGATAGTAGCCCCCCATGCCTTTCCAGCTGACGATCTCCGAGGGTAGAGAAACTGGCAAGGAGTTCGTCTTCGACCAGGACTCCGTGCTCATCGGCCGGTCGACGGACTGCGACGTCGCGCTGTTCGACCCGGGCGTGTCCCGCAAGCACTGCCGCATCTTCCTCGACGGTGAGGCCTACGCCGTCGAGGACCAGGGAAGCGCCAACGGCACGCTCGTCAACGGCTCGTCGGTGACGACGCAGGTCCTGGAGGACGGCGACAAGCTCACGCTGGGCCCCGTCACCTTCGTCTTCGCGATGATGACGGCGGAGGCCTCCACCGGCGAGGAGGAGATTCCCGCCGGTGCCCAGGAGGACGGCGCCAACAGCACCCGCATCGTCTCCGTGGACAGTCTGAAACGGCAGCGCAACAAGGGCATGGCGCTGGCGCCGGATGGCGCGAACGAGGAGGAGCTGGAGGAGATTCGCCAGGGCGCCACCCGCCACAACCTCCGCTCGCTGCGCCCCGTCTCGGCGTCCCAGTCCGGCTCGCGCGCCGCCGTGTCGCAGTCGGGCTCGCGTGCCGCCGCGTCGCAGTCCGGCGCGTCCCGGGCTTCCGGCCCCAATGCCATTGAACGCGCGGCCCCGGCGGAGCCGCCCGCCCCGCGCCGTCCGGCTGCGTCGTCCGCTCCGGTGCGGGCCCGCGCGTCGGGCGCGCAGCCCGCGGGCGGCGGTCTGTCCGCGGCCGACCGCGCCCGCATCCGCCGCGAGTCGCCCGGCCTGGTCGCCAGCGCGAAGCTCTTCTGGGTGGACGCCAGCTCCGGCGTGCGCAGCGGCATCATCGGCGGCGGCGTGGCGTTGGTGCTCGGCTTCTTCGGCCTCCTCTACTGGCTGGTGCTCAGCGAGGGGGAGACGCAGAACAAGGGCGAGGAGCCGGTGCTGCTCGGCGGCCAGCCCATCCGCGACTCCTTCGGCCTCGGGCCGGGCGTGACGTGGGAGCGCCCGGACATGAAGGTCTTCACCTGGGAGTACACCGCCGCCACCAAGGCGGTGGTCATCCTCCACTACCAGGCGCAGGGCATCTCCAAGGACGAGGTGGTGGTGAGCGTCAACGGCGTGGACGTGGGCAAGGTGCCGCCCGACACGCTGGCCAGCCAGGACCGCCCGCTGGAGCTGATGATTCCCGCCGGCAACCTCAAGAAGAGTGAGCCCAACCGCATCATCTTCGACAACACGAAGAACCCGCCGGGAGAGGAGCCCTGGGTCATCTGGAACGTGTGGGTGGAGCGCGCGCTGCTGCCGGACCTGCCGCCCGAGGAGCTCGTGCTGAAGGCGAACGAGTCCTACAAGCGCGGCCGCAAGCACTTCGACACGCCGGACATCGGCGCCCGCAACCGCTACGAGGCGTGGAAGGCCTTCCGCGAGTCGTGGCTCATGCTGGAGGCCCATCCAGAGCCCAAGCCGGACCTCTACTTCGAGTCCCAGGAGCGCATGAAGGAAGCGCAGCAGGAACTGGACCGCACCTGCGCCAAGCTGCTCCTGGAGGTGGAGGGCTACTACAACCAGGGCAACTACAAGGCCGCCTCCGCCACGCTGGACCACGTGAAGGAGTACTTCCCCGAGTACGACCAGCCCTGCGCCACGCGCGCGGAGAACAAGCGCGCGGAGTACGGCCTCTAGTCTGTAGCCTTTCGAACGGTACCGCCCGCCATGCGGGCAGGCGTCAGGGCCTCGGGTTGCCGGGCCGCGAAGGCATCCTCACCGTTGGGTGGCCATGCGCGACCCGGAGGTGATGAGCGAGCAGTCAGGCATTTCCAGCAGCCAGGAGACGGGGCTCGTGCGCATCCCGTCCCGTGGCGTGGTGCCGGAGCACCCGCGGGTGTGGAGCCCCAACGTCTCCGGGCTGCTGCTGTCGCGGTACTACCTGCCGCGCGGCCACGCCGTGCAGCGGGGCAACGCCTGTCAGTTGCTGCGCGATGGCGTGGAGGCCTACCCGGCCATGCTGGAGGCCATCCGCCGCGCGCGCCGCTACATCCGCCTGGAGACGTACATGTTCATCACCGACGCCGTCGGTGAGCTGTTCGGCCAGGCGCTCGCGGAGGCCGCCGAGCGCGGCGTGCACGTGAAGGTGCTCTACGACGCGGTGGGCTCGTGGACGAGCCGCCGGAGCTTCTTCGAGCAGCTGCGCGCCCGCGGCGTGGACATCCGCCCCTTCAAGCCCTTCAGCCTGTCCCGGGGACTGCGCCACCTGCTCCGCCGCGACCACCGGAAGATTCTGGTGGTGGACGGTGAGGTCGCCTTCACGGGCGGGGTGAACATCTCCGCCCACTGGGCCCCGGAGGGGCAGGGCGCGGCGTGGCGGGACGACGTGCTGCGCATCGAAGGCCCGGCGGTGCACGAACTGGAGCGCCGCTTCCTGGCCACGTGGCGGATGATGTTCCAGGACCGCTTCCACCGGCTGACGGCGGGGCTGCGCCGCGTCCAGCGCCGCGCGCCCCAGCGCGGGCAGGTGGGCCTGGCGGTGCTGTCCAGCCGGCGGAGCATCCACCGGGCATACCTGCACGCGATTCAGCGGGCACGCCAGAGCGTGCTCATCGCCGCCGCGTACTTCATTCCCGACCGGCGCATGGTGGCCGCGCTGCGCGAGGCGGCCGGACGGGGCGTGGAGGTGCACCTGCTCCTCAACGCCCGCAGCGACCACCCCTTCCTGGAGTTCGCCACCCGGGCCTTCTACGAGAAGCTGCTGTCCGCCGGCATCCGCATCTTCGAGTGGCAGCGCGGCGTGCTGCACGCGAAGACGGCCGTGGTGGACGGGGTGTGGGGCACCATCGGCTCGTTCAACCTGGAGCGCCTCAGCCTGGCCTTCAACCACGAGGTGAACGCCGTCTTCGCCGACCCCCGCCTGGGCCGGCAGCTCGAGGAGTCCTTCCGCACTGACTGTGGGAACTGCCGCGAGGTGACGCTGGCCGAGTTCCGCCGCCGGCCCCTCTGGCAGAAGGTGCTGGAGCGCGTGCTGTACGCCTTCCGCAAGGTGCTTTGAGGCGCGACGGGCGGCCGGGCGTCGGACGCATGCCCTGGCCCGTGGCAGGTGGGGCCGTTACTACTCCGGCACAACCCCGGCCACCGCCAGCAGGACGCATGGTTCCGATGAGCGGGACTGGACGTCTCGGGGAAGAACCGTCCGGCCCTGGATGACCACGCAGGAACCCTTTGCAACGCGTCAAAGGCGGGCCTACAAGTCGGCGCATCCCGCGCACGGAAGGACGGCAACGCACATGACCGACAGTTTCGGCACGAAGTCCCAGCTCAAGGTGGGCTCGGCCACGTACGAGTTCTACAGCCTCGCCAAGCTGGCGAAGGCGCACCCCTCGGTGGAGCGCCTTCCGTTCTCGCTCAAGGTGCTGCTTGAGAACCTGCTGCGCAACGAGGACGGCCGCGTCGTGAAGCGCGAGCACGTGGAGAAGATGCTGGCCTGGGACCCCAAGGCCACCCCGGACGTGGAAATCTCCTTCCACCCGGCCCGCGTGCTCCTGCAGGACTTCACCGGCGTGCCCGCCGTGGTGGACCTCGCCGCCATGCGCGAGGCGCTCGCCTCCATGGGCGGCGACCCCGCGAAAATCAACCCGCGCAACCCGGCGGACCTCGTCATCGACCACTCGGTGCAGATTGACGCCTTCGCCACCACGGCGGCCTTCAAGGAGAACGCCGAGCTGGAGTTCGAGCGCAACCGCGAGCGCTACGCCTTCCTCCGCTGGGGCCAGAGCGCGTTCAAGGGCTTTGGCGTGGTGCCGCCGGACATCGGCATCTGCCACCAGGTCAACCTGGAGTTCCTCGCCCGCGTGACGTTCCGCGAGGGCAACACCGTGTACCCGGACACGCTGGTGGGCACCGACAGCCACACCACGATGATCAACGGCCTGGGCGTGGTGGGCTGGGGCGTGGGCGGAATCGAAGCCGAGGCCGCGCTGCTCGGCCAGCCGATTACGATGCTCATTCCGCAGGTGGTGGGCTTCAAGCTGACGGGCCAGCTCCCCGCGGGCGCCACCGCCACGGACCTGGTGCTCACCGTCACGCAGATGCTTCGCAAGAAGGGCGTGGTGGGCAAGTTCGTGGAGTTCTACGGCAGCGGCCTGAAGAGCCTGTCCCTGCCGGACCGCGCCACCATCGCCAACATGGCGCCCGAGTACGGCGCCACCATCGGCTTCTTCCCGGTGGACGAGGAGAGCCTCAACTACCTGCGCTTCACCGGCCGCCCGGATGATGCCGTGGCCCTCACCGAGGCCTACGCGAAGGAGCAGGGCCTGTGGCGCAAGGACGGCGCGCAGGACCCCCTCTTCAGCGACACGCTGGAGCTGGACCTGGCCTCCGTGGTGCCCAGCCTCGCCGGCCCCAAGCGCCCGCAGGACCGCGTGCCCCTCAAGGACATGAAGTCCGGCTACGAGAAGTCGCTCGTGGAGATGCTGGCCGCCGGCAAGAGCAAGGGCGAGGACGACGAGGGCGGCGCCAAGGCCAAGGCCCCCGCGGTGGAAGTGCCCAAGGAGCGCCTCGCGCAGACGGCCACCGTGAAGAGTGGCCGCTCCAGCTACCAGCTCGGCCACGGCGCGGTGGTGATTGCGTCGATTACCTCCTGCACCAACACCTCCAACCCGGCGGTGCTGGTGGCCGCGGGCATCCTCGCGAAGAAGGCCGTGGAGCGCGGCCTCAACCCGAAGCCGTGGGTGAAGACGAGCCTCGCCCCGGGCAGCCGCGTCGTCACCGAGTACCTGCGTGAGGCGGGCCTGCTGCCCTACCTGGAGGCCGTGGGCTTCCACGTGGTGGGCTACGGCTGCACCACCTGCATTGGCAACTCCGGCCCGCTGCCGGACCCGGTGGCCAACGCCGTCACCGAGGCGGACCTCGTGGTGGCCGCGGTGCTGTCCGGCAACCGCAACTTCGAGGGCCGCATCAACCCGCACGTGCGCATGAACTACCTGGCCAGCCCGCCGCTGGTGGTGGCCTACGCGCTGGCCGGCGAGGTGGGGTTGGACCTGGACAACGAGCCGCTGGGCACGGACCCCAATGGCCGTCCGGTGTTCCTCAAGGACATTTGGCCCACCAACGAGGAGGTGCAGCAGACCATCCGCACCGCCGTGAAGCCGGAGCAGTTCCGCAGCCAGTACGCCAACGCCATGGAGGGCGACGCGCTCTGGCAGCAGCTTCCGGTGGGCAAGGGCTCCACCTTCAAGTGGGAGCCGAAGTCCACCTACGTGCGCAAGCCGCCCTTCTTCGAGAACCTGCCCAAGGAGCCGAAGCCCACGCAGGACATCAAGGGCGCGCACGTGCTGGCGCTGCTGGGTGACTCCGTCACCACGGACCACATCTCGCCCGCCGGCAACATCGCCAAGACGAGCCCCGCGGCGAAGTACCTCATGGCCGAGGGCGTGGAGCCGAAGGACTTCAACTCCTACGGCGCCCGCCGCGGCAACCACGAGGTCATGGTGCGCGGCACCTTCGCCAACATCCGCCTCAAGAATCTGCTGGTGCCCGGCGTGGAGGGTGGCGTCACCGTCCACATCCCCACGCGCGAGCGGATGAGCATCTACGACGCGTCCATGAAGTACCAGGCCGAGGGCACGCCGCTGGTGGTGCTGGCCGGCGCGGAGTACGGCACCGGCTCCAGCCGTGACTGGGCCGCCAAGGGCACGCAGCTGCTCGGCGTGAAGGCCGTCATCGCCAAGAGCTTCGAGCGCATCCACCGCTCCAACCTCGTGGGCATGGGCGTGCTGCCGCTCCAGTTCGAGGCGGGCCAGGACGCGCAGTCGCTGGGCCTCACCGGCCACGAGAAGTTCGAGATTGCGGGCATCGCGGAGAACCTGGCGCCGCAGAAGAAGCTCACCGTGAAGGCCACGGGCGAGGGCGGCACCAAGGAGTTCACCGTGACGTGCCGCATCGACACGCCCAACGAGCTCGACTACTACCGCCACGGCGGCATCCTGCAGTTCGTGCTGCGTCAGCTCGCCAAGGCCTGAGCGGCGTCAGTCACCAGTCACAACGCGGCCCGGCGGGTTGCCTGAAGAGGCGCCCTCCGGGCCGTGGTGTTTTCAGGGCTCGCGCAGGCGCGTCCAGGCGGCGCGGTAGCGCGTGAGGCGCTCGGCGTCCCTCGGCGTCACCGCGGCGAGGCGGCGCACGTCCATGTTGTCCTCCAGGTCCGCCAGCTTCACCCGCCGGGCCAGTGCGTGCGGGCGCACCCGCTCGATGAAGGCCTCGTACGTCTCGCCGTCGCGGCGGGTGAGGGCATCCAGCGCGGAGAGCACCTCCTCCGGGTAGCCCGCCGCGCGCAGCTTCTCCAGCGTCCAGGGCGTGTCCTCCACCACGTCGTGGAGGAGGGCCACGGTGCGCTCGGCGTCCGTCTCCAGTCGCATCATGACTCGCAGCGGGTGGAGGATGTACGGCTGGCCGGCCTTGTCCTTCTGCCCGCGGTGCGCTTCCACCGCGAGGGCGAGGGCATCTTCGACGGTGGGCATCAGGGCCTCCCCGGCGGGAGGGCCCCGCCACTCAATTCATGTTGCCGGTGCCGTTCCCCGCGTGGGCCGTGGAGTACGTGGCGCGCTCGCCGTTGTAGCTGAGGAGCCCCTCGTGGGCGAGGTGGGAAACCACGCTGCTCTCGCTGAAGCGAGGCTTCATCGTCTTGGAGATGCAGATGGCGCCCACCACCACGTTGTGGTCGTTGTCGCGGGTGTGGTTGGGGGCGAGCGGGGTGGGCTCGTCGTCGTTGTCGCGAATGTAGATGTAGACGTCGGGATTGTTGGCGCCGTCGCCGTCCAGGTCCGCGAAGAGCTCCGGGTGGTTCTGCTTGAGCACGGCGTCGTTCGGGTTCGCCGGGTTCGGGTTGAAGCTGGACTTCAGCGGGTCGTAGACGCCCGGAGCCGACAGGAAGGTGTTCCACTGGTTGAAGCTGCGCCCGAAGTAGTTGCGCGCGAGCTGCAGGCCGCTCTCCGCGCAACCCAGCTGCTGGGTGGCGCGGCTGGCGGCCACGGCGCGACCGCGCTCCTGGTTGGCATACGTGAGGATTCCGGCGACCAGCCCCATCAGGACCGTCACCAGGATGAGGACCATGAGCAGGGTGGAACCACGGGCATGACGGGAAGAGGGGCGCATGTCGGGGCTCACAGGCTGGCCGCGGCCAGGTTGGGGAGTTCCAAGCGGCGCGAGTAGAGGCTCCGGAAGAAACCGTCCGCGGCCACGGTGGGCGGCTGCGTGTGGTTCTCCACGCTGATGGGCTTGTCGTCGGACAACACGGCCTCGCTCCGGGTGTCCCGGCGGGGACTGTGGCCGGTGGCCACCACGCTGATGCGCACGGAGCGCAGGTTCGGGGCGAACTCCGGCGCCAACCCATTGTCCCAGGTATACGTGTCGGGATTCCCCGTGTTGTTGGTGTCGAAGCCGTACGCCACCTGGAAGTCCTCCACGAAGTTCTGCACCAGCTGGGGCGGCGTGGCACCGTCCGAGTACGGCCGGCCCAGGGCGTCCTGCGCGAGCCGTCCCTCCGCACGGTACAGCGCCGACCGGCCCGTCACCGGGTTGGGGGCAAGATAGAAGTGCACCAGCCTCACCGGGTACACCCAGTCACCCTTCTGGAAGCCTCCCTTCTCCGGCGCATTGGAGTAGGTCAGGCTGGCCTCGGTGTACGACACCTGGCCCGCGGTGCCGGGCGTCTCCGGCACCAGCTGGACGTTGGACAGGAGCGCGCCCGTCGTCATGTTGCTGGCCACGTGGAGGGCCCCGGGACGCAGGCTCCCGGTGCAGTTGACGTTCAGCACCCCGGTGCCGGACTGCGCCACCGTCACCGCGGCGCCCGAGGGCTGTCCGCTCACCGTCGAGCACGGCTCGCCCATGTAGTTGGCATCCGGGAGCACGAGCCACAAATCGTCGCTGCCGTCGGCGGTGACGACGTTTCCGACAGTGCCCTTGCCCGTGGTGCCGTCGCGTCCGAAGACGGAGTTGGTGCGCAAGGGCACGCCGCCGCTCATGACCCAGAGACCCCCGGGCGCGCCCGCACCGGCCTGGCGCGCCAGGTTCATGATGCTCTCCGCGGCGATGCGGGAGTTGTCGTGGCTGTCCGCCGTGTGCTCCGTGTTGTGCACCACGCGCCCGCCCGCCAGCAGCAGCGCCGTCGCGGCGGCGATGACGATGGCCGCCAGCGCCACGACAATCATCATCTCGAGGAGGGTCATGCCACGTCGCGAGGCGGGCACCCGCCCGGGATTGCGCAAGCTCATTGGACGAAGACCTCGCTGTGCAGCTCGGCGGTGGAGGCGTCGTCGCCCTTGCGCCAGACGCGCGTCCACACCGTGAAGGCCTGCGAGCCCGCGGGCAGCACCGAATTGGGGCCAGGCAGCGCGCCGCTCCGGATGCCCTTGGCGATGAGCACCTCACGGCAGAACGTGCCCTTGGGCACGGGCGTGTCGTTGCACGCCGTACCGGGCGGAATCCCGGTGGCGGCCTTCAGCTCCCCGGTGGCGCTCGCCAGGAAATACGCGCCAGAGGCCGGGTCATTGGCCACCGCCGTCGTCGTGTCCGCCAGCCACGGCGCGGTCCCCACGGGGATGTTCTTCGGGTCGGCACCCTGCAGGTCCACGGCCTGCTGCAGCAGCTTCGTCTTGTCGGCGAGCCGCAGGCGCTGGAGGCGGGATTCCACCAGCAGGCGCTTCTCCTGGAAGAGCTGCCCGTCCCGCACATGGCGGGAGGCGCTCAGCATGCCCATCACCGCGCCGGCGGCGGCCACCGCCAGCACCGCCATGGCGATGAGGACCTCGAGGATGCCCGCGCCGCGCGCCAGGGGGCGGCGACGTGGAGGGGAGGTGTGCACGCTCATCAGAAGTACCTCTGGCTCCAGTTCAGCAGCCGGAACACCCAGTCGTTGACGCCGTTGACCTTCTGGGACTTGTCGGGAATCGACGGGCTATTCGCAGGGAGGCCCTTGAGGGTGACGGTGCTGGGGCTCATCCCCACCACGTAGCTGTTGGTGCCCGTTGCCCCCGCCCGGTGGTACACGGTGATGCCACCGTAGTTGGCCAACGTCATGCTGTGGATTTCCGCCGCCGCGGACGCGGCGGAGGTCGCGGTGCTCCCCAGGTCCAGCTCGTAGGACTGGCCGGCGGGGCGCGCGGCGAGCGTCATGATGTCGCTCACCGGGCTCTCGGAGACGCTGAAGTACGCGATGCGGCCCGCCACGGAAATGCTGCCATACAGGTGCTTCGGCCCCCCGAAGTTCAGCGGGAAGGGGATGGGCTCCTGCAGCACGCCCTGGTTCAGGACCAGGGTGCGCGCCTGGACGTCCGTGAGGTCGGTTCCATCCAGCTTCTTGCCGGCCGTTCCCAGGGGGAGCCGCCGGATGGGGCTCAGCATCGCGACGTGGAGCTGCCCCGCCGCGCTCGCGGGCACCCAGGAGACGCCGCCGGTGCCCACCAGGGCCACCAGGTCGCCAGCGTAGTTGGAGAACGCGGTACCCGTCGCCACCGTCGCGGGAAGCCGCGCCACCGCCACGTTGGTGGTGATGGGGCGGGGCTGGGTCTGGGTGGAGGCCGTGTCCAGCGCGGCGTACTTGCACGGCACGGCCTCCGTGCACACCGGGCCCAGCCGCGACACGTTCACGTTCACACCGGTGGCCGCGTCCAGCTCCCACACGCGGCCTTCCATGTCTCCCACGTACACGCGGCCCGCGCCGCCCGTGTCCGAGAGGATGGTCGGGGCGATGGGCGCCGTGTTGTCCACCCACGACTGGGTATACGGCTGCTCCCACTGCCAGAGCTTCTGGCCGTTGGACGCGTCGATGGCGAAGAGCTCGATGCCCTTGGCGGCCACGCCCGCGGCGCCCGAGCTGTTCGACGCGGCGAAGACGACGAAGGTGGGCTCCATGCCCTGGCGGATGCGGCCCATGGAAAGGCTGCGCGCGCCGCCCAGCTCACTGTAGTCATAGAGGCCGGTGGACACGCGGCCCCCATCCGACTGCGGCGCCAGCTTGAAGGCCGTGGTGGGCTGGTGCCACTTCACCGCCCACTGTGTGCCGCCCGTGTCGCGGTCCGCGAGCGCCACCGGCGCGTGCGGCGGGAAGGTGCCCGCCTGGAAGTGGCTGCCCACCAGGTGCCACAGCAACTGCGGCTTGAGCGGGTTGGTGACGTCCAGGGCGAACAGGTCACGCCCCGTGCCGCCCACGTTGGCCACCAGCACGGTGCGCCACTCGCGCAGGCCGGTCCCCGTGAAGTCCGCGAAGACGTCCTGGACGATGGGCGCGCTGTCCACGCGCGCGTTGTTGCTGCGCAGCCAGGCCAGCTGGGTGGCGGGCAGGAAGCTCCACAGCTCGGTGCCGGCGGGCGGCAGATTGCCCTGGCGGAACCGGGTCGCGTAGTCGGTGGAGAACGCCGACTCGGCCGAGGCGTTGACGGCGGCCCGGGGCGTCGCGGGCCCGTCATAGCCATTGCCGCCGGACACGTAGAACGCGTGGAGCTGCCCGTCCAGGCCCGCGGCGTAGATGACCGTGGGCCGCGGTGCGCCCTGGTCCGCGATGTCCGGGCTGGGCGGCACCACCGCGGGCGTGGAGTTGACGAAGCCGCCCAGGTGCGCGCGGTTGTCCGCGTCCGGGTTGTTGCACTGGAGCTGGGTGGGCTCGAGGATGGGCGTGCCGAAGCCGTCGGTGCCCGTGGTGGTGGCGAAGCAGAAGCCGCGCACGCGCTGGAGCATCTGCGCCACCTTGTTGAAGTCCAGGAAGAGCGCGCCCTTGTTGAGGACCGCCGTGCTCACGCCGTAGTCCGTGCCCGCCAACTGCTGGGTGTACTGCACCGCCTGCTGCAAATCACACACGCCGTCCGCGCCCTTCACGAAGTCGAAGTACGGCGTGCCGTCCTTCGCGGTGGCCTGGCCCAGCTTGATTTCGTCCACGCAGTTCGGGTTGGGCACCGTGCCGTAGTTGTTGTTGATGGCGGTGCCCGCCACCCGCTGCGGCTTCCACCCGACCTGCAGCACTCCGCGCGGCGCCTTCTTCCCGGTGCCGAGGTTCGGGTTCACCGTCACCTGGCCACCGAAGTACGTGAAGATGTTGCGCTCGCCCGGCAGTGGCAGCATGGCGTCCGCGTCCCACAGCGTGGCGTCCCCCAGCGCGTTCTCGCCGTTGTGCAGCGCCGTGCCGCCGATGAGCGAGTGCGCGCGCAGGTGGCCAGGGAAGTAGGGGAACACCCAGTGCGAGCCCTGGATGGGGTCATACGTGTCCACGCCGGGCGGGTAGCCGGACACGGCGTCGTACGTGGCCGCGAACACCAGCGCCCGCGTGCCGTTGGCGTCGCTGCCGTTGATGTCGTCGAAGGCCACCGGGGCCGTCAGCGCGCGCTCGCTGTTCACCGGCTCTGAGCCCAGGTTGAGCAGCGTGTTGAGCACGATGCGCGTGCCGGCCACGTCATTCTTGAAGTCGTGGCCTCCGAGGTAGACGATGGTCGCCTTCTCCGGGTCATTGTCCTTCTGGTTGAAGGAGAAGAAGTCGGCGCCGCGCCACGCCGTCTTGGTGAGGTCCGTCGCGTTGTCGTACACCTCGCCGTTCTGGTACTGGTACCAGCTCACCGCGAGCCGCCGGACGCCCGCCTTGTACGAGGCGGAGTAGTTCGTCGTGTGGCCCACCACGCTGTCGAACTTGAAGTTACCCACCTGGGAGAACGGGTCTCCAGGGTTCGGGTAGAGCATGCACTCGCCGCGGCTCGACACCGACTGGGCCAGGTAGTCCGGGTCCGTGCAGTTGCGTCCATCCCAGGTGTTGTTCTGGCCGTTGTTGCTGCCGCCGAGCGGGTTGCGCGCGAAGTTGCTGGCCCCCTGGAAGCGCGACGACGTCACCGGCGTGTTGTCCGGCCGCGTCGTCGTCTCGTACGAGTGGAGGCTCGCGCACTCGGCGAAGACGCCGTTGCCGCGCTGGTTGGCGAAGTACGCGATGTTGTTGAGCAGGTTCTCCTTCTGCGTGGTGGCGCCGTCGCCGTTGGCCAGGTACTCGCTGTAGTTGCTGTTGCCGAGCTCCCAGTGGGGCGCCCAGAAGACCTTGTAGCGGGGCTTCTGGGTGATGGGGTTCTTCGCGTTGAGCAGGCCGTGAGGGTTGCTCGCGGTGGAGATGAGGTCCTTGTTGGCGTGGAGCGCGTCGTAGATGAGGCCGGGCTGGCCGCCATTGAGCGTGCAGCCGGAGGTGGTGCCCACGGGGCAGCCGCCCGCGCCCGGGAAGTCCAGGCCCGCGTTGCGCAGGTAGTCGTCCAGCATGCCGCCCTTCACGTACGAGGCACCATTTCCGGGCTGCGAGTCGTCCGTCGTCTCGTCCAGGTCCAGCAGCGCAATCTTGGGCGGCGTGCGGTTGATGCGGCGGGCGATGGGCGCGGTGAACTCGATGGTGGCCTGGTGCATGCGCACGTAGTAGCAACCACTGTTGTTGCTGAAGGTGTCGCAGTTGCAGGTGGTGCGGAACTTCTGCGGGGACTGACCGCCGGTGCCCGAGCGGATGAAGTCGATGGCGCGCTTGGCGTCCTCCGCCGCGATGATGAAGGCGCCGCCGCTGTAGCTCACCGAGGTGAAGCGCGGGTTGTTGACGGTGTTGTTCAGGGTCGTGTTGTTGAACCACGGGCGCGCGTCGCCGCTGCCCGTGGTGAAGTTGTCCACGCTCGCGTACGGGTAGACGCCGCCGGTGGGGAACGCGACGCCGTAGTTCACCGGCACCACCGGCTGCTCGGTGGCATTGGTGATGGTGAAGTCACAACCGTCATTCCACTTCGTGTCGTTGACGGGGCTGGGCGGCGTGTGCCGGTTGGTGGGCACGCACCGGTTGGGCGACAGCTTCTGGTCGTTGATGGCCAGATAGATGGTGATGGGGTTGTCCTCGTTGGGCTGGCCGGCCTGATTGGACTGGAGGATGCGCCACACGAGGCCGTAGGCGGACAGCGCGCCGCAGCCCTGCTGGAAGGTGGCGTTCTCCGGGATGATGAGCGAGCCGCGGCTGAAGGTGACGATGTCCGTCGCCGAGGCCGGCAGCGCGCTCAGCAGCGCCAGCGCCAGCAGGGCACGACGGAACCACGAAAGGGGCGGTGTGGAGTGCATCAGGAGGCTCCGTACCGTGGGGGTGGGACGACCCTGCCTGGGTCGGCTTTGCACCACGTCAGTGCACACCCTGTGCCCTTTTCAACTCGGCCGCCCTTCCCAGGGGAGCCCAGAAAATCGCGGTGTTCCTGTAAGGATTTGAGACCTTTTGCTACGCAAACTTTGCGAGCCCGCAAAGCGTTGCGTAGCGCAAGCCTCCCCGCAGGGCAGGTGGGAGTGCGCCGGGAGCCTCGTCACCAGTCCGACTTGCCGCTGCGCATCGACTTCTTCTCGGAGGTGCGCTTCTTGCCCTCCAGGCGGCGCCGCTTCGCGCCGGCGCTGGGCCGGGTGGCCCGGCGGACCTTGGGGACGAAGGTGAGGGCACGCAGGCCCTCGCGCAGGCGGTCCAGGGCGATGCCCTTGTTCTGCACCTGGCTCCGGCGCTCGGTGGCGGTGACGGACAGCTCGGTGGGCGGGTGCGTGAGGCGCACGCCGCTGGCGGTGGTGTTGCGGTGCTGGCCGCCGGGGCCGGAGGCGATGAAGTAGTCCACCTCGCAGGCCTTCAGCAGCGCCTCGTCATCCAGTGCGAGGGCGTCGAGCGCGGCCTGTCGGCGGGCGGGTGAGGTGCTCATGGCACCTCTCAACCTATCCCTCGCGGGCCACGTCGTGGAGCGCCGTCTTGCGCCCCCGTGCCCGCACGGCCGTTCCACGCCCCGAGGGGACTCTCTCATTGGGAGGTTTTGGGTATCAATTTGAGAGTCGTATTCGCGCCAATCCAGGTGGCACCTCAGTGATTCCAGGTGCTTGGCCGTGGCCTGCCGGTTGCTCAAGGGGAGGTCAGGACACGCGGGACACAGGAGATACGCACATGGCCATCCAGACCTGGCAGCTCGACACGACGCACTCCACGGTGGGCTTCATGGTGCGCCACATGGTGGTGGCGAAGGTCCACGGCCGCTTCACCCGCTTCGAGGGCAAGGTGGTGCTGGACGGGGAGGACCTCACGCGCGGCTCGGCGGAGGTGAAGATTGAAGCGGCGAGCATCGACACCGGCGTGGAGCAGCGGGACAACCACCTGCGCTCGCCGGACTTCTTCGACGTGGGAGCCTTCCCCAAGGTCATCTTCCGCAGCCGGAAGGTGACGGCGGCCGGGAAGAACCGCTACCACGTGACGGGCGACCTGACGATTCGCGACGTGACGCGCGAGGTGGTGCTGGACGCGGAGCTGCTGGGCCGGATGAAGGACCCGTGGGGCAACGAGCGCCTCGCCTTCCAGGCCTCGACGAGCATCGACCGGAAGGACTTCGGGCTGGTGTGGAACCAGGCCCTGGAGACGGGCGGCCTGCTGGTGGGCGAGCGCATCGACATCTCCATCGACGTGCAGGCGGTGGCGCCCGCGGCGGAGAAGGCGGCGTGAGCGGCGGCGGGGCGCGTCGCCTGCTCGGCCGGCGGCAGGTGACGGGCGGACTGGTGGCCGGCGCGTCGGGGCTTCTGGGCGGTGCGCTGCTGTCGCGCGGCCCGCGCATCGCGGAGGCCTCTTCCGCATCTCGGTTGCAGCAAGAAAGGGAAGAGAGGCAGGCCATGATCTACGTTCGCTCCGGTGAAGAGCGCGGCCATGCCAACCACGGTTGGCTGGACACGCACCACACGTTCTCCTTCGCGGACTACTACGACCCGGACTTCATGGGGTTCCGCACGCTGCGCGTCATCAACGAGGACACGGTGGCGGGGCGGCGGGGCTTCGGCATGCACCCGCACCGGGACATGGAAATCATCACCTACGTGCTGGGCGGCGCGGTGGAGCACCGCGACAGCATGGGGACGCGCGCGGTCATCAGGCCGGGCGAGGTGCAGCGGATGACGGCGGGCACGGGCGTGCTCCACAGCGAGATGAACCCCACGGACGAGCCGCTGCACTTCCTGCAGATATGGATTCTCCCCAACCAGGCGGGGCTGAAGCCGGGCTACGAGCAGAAGGCGTTCGACACGAAGGAGCGCGAGGGGCGCTTCCGGGTGGTGGCGTCGCCGGACGGGCGGGATGGCTCGCTGACGGTGCACCAGGACGTGCTGCTGCACGGTACGCTGCTGGGCCGCGGGGAGCAGGCGGAGTACGCGCTACCGAAGGGCCGGCACGCGTGGGTGCAGGTGGCGCGAGGCTCGGGCACGCTGAACGGCGTGAAGGTGAAGGCCGGTGACGGCGTGGCGCTCGCGGAGGAGGACCGGGTGGTGCTGACCGCCGACGAGCCCCTCGAGGCGCTGCTGTTCGACCTGGCCTGAAGTGACGGCGTGGAAGGCGCGGAGGACCGCCGCGCCTTCCGCGGCGTGCGCATCGCGGCCGAGCCACCCCAGGCAACTGCTGTCAGGGGCAGTCACCGCCGGAGCCGGTTCATCGGGCTTCGGCGCTGCTGCCCCTGAACGGAATCCGTGGGAGCTGGGGCTCAGCGGACGTTGATGGTGAGGCCGGTGGTGGCCTTCCGTCCGTCCTCGCTGGTGGCCACGACGGTGGTGGCCACCGGCAGTCGCGTGATGGAGCGGTCCGTGTAGATGTAGAGCTCCTTGCGGGTCTCCTCCGGAGCGATGGTCATCGTGTCCGCGCGGATGCGGGACGTGGGGGACTCGAGCGTCACCGTCACGGGGCCGGTGAATCCCTCGGCGCGCGTCACGGTGATGGGCACCTGGTCGCTCTGGCCCGCGTAGAGGTTCACCTGGCGGGGCTCGGCGGTGATGCCGAAGTCCGGCTGGGGCGCGGACTTGGGCAGCACGACGATGAAGAAGGTGGCGCCGGCCGCGAACTCGTTGCCGGGGTCCTCGGCCAGCAGCAGCGTCTGGACGAGGCCCGTCGTCGTCACGTCCGAGGCGACCGAGAGCGTGAGCGTGGTGGTGACGCTCTCCTCCGCGGCGGGGAGGACGACCTCGGGGAGGAGGGTGATGCCCTGGGGCGCGTTGGCGAGGGAGAGGCGGATGTCGTTGCTGACGTCGGCGACGCGGGTGAGCGTCAGCTCCACGGGGGTGTTCTCCCCGGGGGAGAGGCTGACGGTGTCGGGCGCGTCGACCTGGACCTGGTAGTAGGGCACGTCACCCGCGCACGACACGGCGAGCGCGCCAACGAGGGCGAGGAGGCTCCAGCGAAGGGCGGATGTCAGGTTCGAGGATTTCATATCGGCCTCCAGCATCCGCCTGACGCGCCGCGCGGGCAAGGCGACCCGTGAGCAGGCGTGCTCAGCGGAACACCGCGAGCGCGACCTCATACGTGCCCACATGCGCGTCGATGGTGGCGGACAACGGCTTCGCATAGCCGCCGCCGAGGGTGAGGACCGCGGGCAGGCCTCGGTGACGTGCGGCCTCCAGGACGACGCGGTCCCTCTCGCGAAGGCCGGCATGGGTGAGGGAGAGCCGGCCGAGCGCATCCTCGGTGAGAGGGTCCACGCCCGCCTGGAAGAAGAGGATGTCGGCGCCGGCGGTGTCGAGCACCTCGGGGAGGTGGAGGGCGAGCGCGTCGAGGTAGCCCGCGTCCCCGGTGTCGTCGGGCAGGCCCACGTCGCGGGTGGAGGGTTGCTTGCGGAAGGGGAAGTTGTGCTCGCCGTGCATGGAGAAGGTGAACACGGAGTCGTCGCCCGCGAAGATGGCGGCGGTGCCGTTGCCCTGGTGCACGTCCAGGTCTACGACGACGGCGCGGCGGATGAGTCCCTCGGCCCGCAGTGCGCGGATGGCCACGGCGATGTCGTTGAAGACACAGAAGCCTTCCCCGTGGTCCGGGAACCCGTGGTGGGTTCCTCCGGCGAGGTTGCCTGAGATGCCATCGCGCAGCGCGGCGCGGGCGGCGTCGATGGTGCCGGACACGGCGGCGCAGGAGCGGGCGACGAGGCCGGGGGACCAGGGGAAGCCGAGGCGGCGGAGCTCGGCCTCGGTGAGGGTGCCCTGGAAGAAGGCGTCGAGGTAGCGCGACGTGTGGACGTGCTCCAGGACTTCACGGGAGCAGGGGAGGGACTCGGTGAGCGAGCCGGGATGGAGGACGCCCCGCCCCACGAGGGCCTCGCGCACGAGGCGGTACTTCTCCATGGGGAAGCGGTGCCCCGGAGGAAGGGGCACCTCGTAGCTGTCCGAGTGGAAGACGCGCATGGCCGGCGATTCAGCGGAACGCGTCGACGACCCAGACTCCCGCGCTGGAGAACTCGACGATGGCGGTTCCGGGCTTGGAGCCGGGCAGCTTCTTCATCTGGCCGCGCGCGAGCCGGGCGACGGCGCAGATGGGAGTGATGTCGCCACCTGGGGGACGTGCTTCGTAATAGCGGATGACCACCTGCGGCCCTCCGGTCCAGACGCGGCCATACAGCCGTGTGGGCGGATCGAAGATTCCGAGGCTGCTGGTGAGCTCGCTTTCGATGGGACCGTCGTAGAGCGTGATGGGGCTGGTGTCCGCCTGATTGAGGTCCAGTTCGACATGCCCTGCGTCGCCAACTTCCAGACGCAGGTAGCGCATCAGCTTCAGCGCTTCGTCAGAGCACTTCTCGGGGCCGGGGCTTCCATCCGGCCGCAGGGACACTCCGCCCGGCGTCGAGCAACCCAGGACGGTGCCGAGCAGAAGGGCCAGGCCAGCGGCCAGCGCGTGAGAGCGGGTCATGACCAGCCGATCTACTCGCGCTCGATCTGCCATTCCAGGACGACCTGCGCATGTTGCAGGCCGTCGGACCGGAAGAGGTCGACGACAAGCTTGTCGAGGCCCTTGTCCGACTGAAACGCGCTCTGGTCCGCGATGATGGCGATGGTCCCCGAGGTGCCCGGATGAATTTCGTCCTGGGCCATTCTGAGGGCAAAGGGTCTCGCTTCGCCGGTCGATGCGAGCGACACGCGAGCCTCCAGGAGTCGCCATGCATGCGCTCCGTGATGGTTCGCGACCTCGAAGACGACGGCTGCCTTCTTGAGGCCTGAATAGCTCACGACCTTGATGTCCGCATCGTCGCCCTTGAGCAGCCAGGTCCGACTGTGACGGAACGGCGTCTGCTTCACGGCTCCCTTCACCATGAGCGCGGCCAGCGCGTGGTCGATGGAGGTCTCTTCCTCCTTGTACCGTTGATTCTCCTCGCTGAGCGCCCGCTCGCGCGCACGCGCATCGGCCAGGGCCGCGCGCACCGCCTTCATGCTTTCCGGGCGCAGGAACACGTTCACCTGTTGATCAATCCGGTAATCACTGGCGGTTACGACGAACGGCAGGTCCTGGCCGTCCTTCAGGCCTACCGACAAGAGGAACCGGTCTTCGGATTCGAGGTTCTGGAGCGGCATCAACACCACGTTCTTGTCGCTCACCAACAGGGGCTCGAAGCGGCCCTCCCATCCGAGCAGCTTCGTCCGTGCCGGGTCGCAGGGTTGTTCGAAGTGAAGCAGGGTTCCGATGCCACCCGCGACGTACACCGGGGAAGCGGTGTTGGCGGAGTCGTCGAAGATGTAGATGTTTCGCACGGCGGGTTCGGGTTCCCGGGCAATGGCCACCGAGGAACACAGGACGAGCACCGGCACGAACCAGCGGAGGATGGGGAGCCGCATCATGGCTACCAAACCTAGCAGGGCAGTCAGGAGGGCTCCAACCTTGTAGTGCCACATCGTGGCACGGTGGGGCGCTCCTCCAGACGGGGGCAGTTCCATGTTGCTGCTCGCATAGACCTTCCGGGCGGGTCGTCCGTTAACGAGTCGAACGCGCGCGCAGGACCCCATCCAAAACCCGCTGTTTCCGCCCCTCCCTTGGAGAACGCCATGGACCTCAAGTCCCTGTCGCGGGCCGTGCTGTCGGCCGCGCTCGCCACCACCCTGTCCGCTGCTCCCGCCCTCGCTCAAACTCCTGCCCCGGACACGAAGAAGCCCGCCGAGGCCGTGAAGCCCGCGCCTCAGCCGCAGACCCAGGTGGCCCCCAACCAGACGCAGGGCGCGCGTCCGGAAATCGAGGTGGTCTTCGTGCTCGACACCACCGGCTCCATGGGCGGGCTGCTGGAAGGTGCGAAGCGGAAGATCTACTCCATCGCATCGCGCATCGCGCAGGGCCGGCCGACGCCGCACCTCAAGGTGGGGCTCGTGGCGTACCGCGACGTGGGCGATGACTACGTGACGAAGCGCTTCGAACTGAGCGACGACCTGGACACCGTCTTCGCCAACCTGCGCCGCTTCGAGGCGGGCGGCGGTGGTGACGCGCCGGAGCACGTGGGCCGGGGTCTCGGCGAGGCCGTGTCCAAGCTGTCGTGGAGCCAGAACCGCGAGGTGATGAAGGTCATCTTCCTCGTGGGCGACGCGCCCCCGGCCGAGCGCCAGGACGAGTGGAACTTCAAGACGTGGGCGAAGCGCGCGAAGGACAAGCACATCGTGGTGAACACGGTGCGCTGCGGCGCGGACGGGGAGACGGAGGTCGCGTGGCGTCACGTGGCGAAGCTGACGGATGGCACGTTCGACACCATCGACCAGTCCGGCGGCATGGTGGCCGTGGCGACGCCGTATGACGCCGAGCTGGCGAAGGTGAACGCGGAGCTCGCGTCGAAGACGCTCTACACGGGCCGTGCGGAGGTGCAGGCCGAGAACCGCGCCCGCGCGGATGCCATGGCGGGCCTGGCCCCCGAGGCCGCGGCGGAGCGCATCAGCTACATGAAGAAGACGCGCGCCGCGGCGAAGCCCGGAAGTGGAGCCGCCGCGCCCGCGATGGAGAGCAGCGCTCCGGCGGCGGTGGGCGGCGCGGTGGACCTGGTGGATGCCCCGGCGGCCCTGGCGAGCGTGAAGAGCGACGAGCTGCCGGCGGAGCTGAAGGGCCTCAGCAAGGAGGCGCAGGCCGCGAAGGTGAAGCAGCTCTCCGAGGAGAAGAAGGTGCTGGAGGCGAAGGCGGCGAAGCTCGCAACGGAGCGGGACACGTGGCTGTCGAAGAACGTGGCCGAGAAGGATGACGCCTTCGACGCGAACGTGATGAAGGGCGTGAAGGCGCAGGCCGCGAAGCACGGCATCGCGTACTGAACCGCGCATCAGGTTGGAGGCACGAGGCCGCGGTCCCACGAGCACGGGGCCGCGGTCTCACGCTATTCGCGTGTCACCGCCTGCAGCACCAGTTCTCGCCGCTGCTCCAGTACCCGCAGCGCCAGGGGCAGCACGAAGCGGTACAGAGCCACATTCAGCGCGGCACACAGCGCAATCATCGCCGCCGTCTGCCACGTGGGCCCGTCCTTGCCCGCGAGCCTCAGCGCCCAGCCGAAGGGCATGCACCCGGCGCTGGCCGCGAAGATGCCGAGCATGGACGCCGTCAGCGGCACCTTGTCCCGTCGCTTCAGGCTCGCGTGGAACTTCACCGGGAAGAACAGCGACAGGAAGTTGCCCGCGGCCAGCAGCATCGGCACCACGGCCGCCACCGCCGCCATGGCGCACAGCATGTCCACCACCGTCCCGAAGCCGAAGTACACGCGGTAGAACAGCGCCACCAGCGCCGCCATGCCGAGCCCCCCCGCGGCCTGCACTCCATTCTTCGCCTTCAGCACGTCCGCCAGGTCCACCGGCGCCGCCAGGAACACGGCGAAGCCCTGCCCGTCATAGCCGAACGTGTTCTGCGAGAAGGTCGACGCAATCACCACCGCGCCGTAGATGCACAGGCCACCCATCAGCCACGCATCCGCGGAGCGGCCCAGCAGGAAGACGAACAAGTCCCTCCCCGACAGCAGCTTCAGCAGAATGGCCAGGATGAAGGGCACCGACGCGAGCAGCCGCGCGCGCGGGTTGCGCCACAAGTCCAGCGCCTCGCGCAGCACCAGCGTGGAGAACCGCGTCCGCGTCCGCGCGAAGGGATTCGAGTCCCCCGACTCCGCGCTCCGTGCCCCCGCGCGCCCCGCCTGCCGGTGGAAGCGCAACAGCAGCGCATACGCCACCGCCATGCCCACCGCCGCGAAGAAGAACAGGCCTCCTGCTTCCATCAACGCAATCCGCCTGCGCCCGAAGGCGAGCTGCCCCAGCCCGTCCCCGAAGAACCCCGGAGGCACCCGTCCCAGCGCCACCGCCGCGTTGATGATGAGCGTCATGTCCATCGCCTCCAGCCCCGCGTCGCCCACCTCCGTCAGCCACGAGGTGTCGATGGGAGGAATGAACGACGCGGCGACGAGGAACGCCACCATGCCCCCGCCCATGATTCGCGCGCTGTGCTTCGCGCGCAGCACGTTGATGACCGCGTACAGCGCCACCCGGCTCCACGCCGCGCACAAGAGCGCGAACAGCACGTACAGCACCACCGCCAGCCACGGCGCGGCCAGCCGATTCACCGACGCATACCCCAGCGCCGCCCCGGTGAGCGGCGCGTAGAACACCAGCGCGCGCGGCTCGAAGAGGCTCGCCACCGTGGAGGCGATGAGCAGCCGATAGGGCGAAATCGGAAACGCCGCGTACCGGCTCAGCTCCGAGTGGTCATCCACGCCCGCCGACAACAGCGGCCACAGCACCCACACCAGGCAGGTGACGAAGCACAGCAGGTTGAGGATGAAGTATGGCCACACGTTGCTGTGCGCGATGAGCTTCATGCGCATCAGCGCGAAGAAGAACAGGCCCAGGAAGAGGCCGGGCGCACTGGACGCGAGGAACACGCCCACCGCGAGCAGCCGGCTCTTCCCCGGCCCCCGGTTGAGCCCGATGTCGAAGCGCAGCCCCCACAGGAGCCACAGGTGCCGCAGGAAGCCGGGCACGGCCGGGCGGCTCATGCGGACTCCCGGCGTGGCACCACGGCGGCCGCGGCCTCGGGCGCGTCCCCGTAGAAGGACAGGCGCGCGTTGCGCGAGGCCGGCACGGCGATGAGCTTCTCGAACACCGCCTCCAGCGAGGGACAGTCGTAGCGCTCCAGCAGCGTCCCCACCGGCCCCTGGTCCAGCGTGTGCCCGCCTCGGATGATGCCCGCGTGCGTGGCCAGCCGCTCCGCGATTTCCAACACGTGCGTCGTGAGCAGCAACGTCACCCCGCGCCGGCTCAACTCGCGCAACAGCTCGCGGATGACTCCGGCCGCGAGCACGTCGATGCCCTCGAAGGGCTCGTCCAGCAGCACCAGTTCGGGCGCATGGATGAGCGCCGCGGCGATGGCCAGCCTCCGGCGCATGCCCTTGGAGTACTCCGCCACCAGCGCGCCGGCCTTGTATGTGAGCTCCGTCAGCTCCAGCAGCTCCGTGGCGCGCGCGGCGGCCTCGTCACCGTCGAGCCCGTACATGCGAGCACAGAACGTGAGGTACTGCCGGCCGGTGAGCCGCTCGAAGAGGCTCAATTCCTCCGGCACCACGCCCACGCGCCGCTTCACCTCCAGCGGCTTCGTCACCGCGTCCACACCCAGCATGCGGATGGTGCCCGCGTCCGGGCCGTACACGCCCGTCAGCAGCGCGATGCTCGTGGACTTGCCGGCTCCGTTGGGCCCCAGGTACGCGTAGAAGGCGCCACGGGGAATCTGCAAATCCAAGCCGTTGAGCGCGGTGAAGCCGCCGAAGCGTTTGACGAGCCCACGGGCATCGACGGCCAGTTCATCGGAGGAGGGGGGCGACATGAAGTGCCCAGCATCACACCCGAGCCCGGCACTCCGGTACAGCCCCCATCGGACAACGGACGGATGGGCTTGTCGCCACTCAGTGGACGAACGCCATCTCCGGCGGGCCGGCGATCTGCTGCACCGTCATCCGCACCTTGTCGAGGTCCACCGGCTTGGAGATGTAGCCGGCGGCGCCCACCAGCTCGGCCTCCCACTCGAAGCCGTAGCCGGAGATGATGATGATGGGCAGGCCGCGCGCTCGAGGCATCTTCTTCAGCGCGTCCAGCAGCCCCCAGCCGCTCATGACAGGCATCCGAAGGTCCAGCAGCACCGCCGAGGGCATGTCGCCCTCCAGCAGGTCCAGCGCCTCGCGGCCATTGGCCGCCTGAACCGTTCGGTAGCCCATCTCCTCGAGGGCATCGCAGATGAGCGTGCGGTGACTCGCGTCGTCATCGACGACCAGGATGTGGGACATGGCAGGGCCTCAGGGGAGCAGCGGCGCTCGGACCGCGAAATTCTATGGGGGGGAAGATGCGAACTCCCATTCCATTCCGGAAGGGGCTCCGCCACTTTTCAACAGCCAACGTGGGGCGTGAAAGGACTTGCTCCAGGTCTCTTCGGACACGCCGCGCGTCTCATTCCCCATACAAGCGGAGTGCGTTCTGACCCAGGACGCCCGCCAGGGTCTCGTCACCCAGCTTCAAGCCGAGCAGCGTCTTGAGCTCGCGGTCCCACGCGTAGGGGATGTTGGGAAAGTCCGTCCCGTAGAGGACGCGCTCGGGCCGGACTTGAAGTGCCCCGCGGGGCAGGGGGACGGGGAAGTAGCCGGCCACCGTCATGGTGGTGTCCAGCCAGAGGTTGTCGTGCCGTTCGAGCAGGCGCGCGTACGCGTCGAACTCGTCCGCCCCCAGGTGGGGGATGCAGAGCTTCAGCGTGGGATGGTCCTTCAGCACGCGCTCCACGCGCTCGGCGCCGCAGAGGGCGTACGTGTCGCATTTGTAGTTCGGGCTCGAAGGCTCGCGGCCGGCATGCATGACGAGCGGCCGTCCCGCCCTCGCGCACGCGGCATAGATTTCGTGCAGCTCCGGCGCGTCCGGCGCGAAGCACTGCACATGGCAGTGCAGCTTCACGCCGCGCAGCCCGAGGGCGAAGGCCTCTTCGAGAATCGACACGGCCCCCTCCTCGCCGGGCAGCACCGTGGCCAGCCCCAGCACGCGGGGCTCGGCGCGGGCGACTTCCGCCACGTACGCGTTGAGGGCGCGCGCCATGCCCGGCCGGTGGGCGTAGTGGAGCGCCACCACCCGGCTCACTCCTCGTGACAGGAGGAAGGACACCACCTCGGGCGTGTGCAGCTTGTAGCGGATGGGCCAGCCGTAGTGGTCGAACCAGCGCCACACCGCCTCGAAGACGCGGTCCGGGAAGAGGTGCACGTGCGCGTCCACCACCGGGGGAAGCCCCGAGGGCAGGCGCAGACCTTCTTCATCCGCGAGCGCGGGCATGGGCATGTTGATGCCCTTGTCCCGCCACGTGGGCGAGTGGACGAGGCACGGCTCGGGAGCGTCAGTGGGCGGGAGCACGGAAGGAATGACTATTCCTTCTTGGAGCCGCCGTCCCGTCCTTCGACATCCGTCCGCCGCAGGTACGTGTTGTGCGAGTACCCCTGGCGGGCCAGCCGCTGCGACTCGATGGCGTCCGCGACCTTGCTGCACACCTGACCGAGCATGCGCAGGGACTCGGCCAGCAGTCGCTCCGCGTGGTCCTGCGCGTCGGCGGCCTGGATGGTGGTGCGCTCTTTGCGGAACAGCCCGGGCAACTTCATCCCGGGCAATTTAAGGGACGTGCCCGCCACATGCCACCAGCCTCCGGGCTTCCTCCCCGCCGCGCGGCCGACCTCCGTGGGCCCCTGCGTTGATCCGCGAGTCCCACCCGGGAGGCTGCTTGACTGCGTTGACAGCGCCGAAAATTTACACTTTTGAGCAGTCACCGCTGACCTGGCCCCTGGCTGGCCCCGGAAGCGTCGTGCAAGCGACTGGATTCCCAGGAGATTGACGAATTTTCAAGAGGGGGGATGACACGGAGTTAATTCGTTCCTACATTGGGGACCGTTGGATTTACGGCAGAGGAGCTGCGCATGGCTTACGACGGCGAGCTGGTGAAGATGGAGAACGGTCGCTGGGCGCGGTTCCAGCGGTGCCAGGTGTATCGCCCCGGCGTCGAGGACGCGGGCGAGACGATGCTGCTGATCGCGGTGGAGCTGGAGGAGCGTTACCAGCAGCTGCTCGATGGCGCGGCGGATTCGCTGGCCCAGTACCGGTTCCAGGGCGTGCCCGTTCAGGTTCGGCTGGACCCCGACGCGCAGGGCATCACCCTGCAGCCCGAGGCGTCCATGGCCGCACCCGCGGTGCACTAGCCCCCGCACTCCGCGTTCGCGGAGCTGACAGGGATTGACGGATTCACAACACTCGGGGCCTCGCGATTCACATCGCGGGGCCCCGTGCTTTTACAGCCCCTGGCGTGGGGCGTCAGGCGCCGTCCAGCCAGCGGGTGTAGGCGCCGAAGCCGTAGTCGCGGCCGAGGAAGTCCCTCACCAGGTCGGCCGCGTCCTTGGAGCCTCCCGGCCCCAGCACGGCGTCCCGGTAGCGCCGCGCGGTGGTGGGGTCCATCAGCCCGTGCTGCTGGAAGGGCGTGAGCAAGTCGCGCGCGATGACGAGCGACCAGAGGTACGCGTAGTACGCGGATGAGTAGTAGCCGTCGAGCTGGGTGAAGGAGAGGTGGACGTACGAGTCGCTCGCGGCGCGGAAGGGCATGTAGCGCTCCTGCAGCGCATTCACGCGCGTGGTGGTGTCCAGGCCGGCCGGGTCCGCGGTGTGGAGCTGGAGGCTGACGGCGGCGTAGAAGAGCTGCTGGCGCAGCCACAGCCCCTTGCCGAACGCGTCCGCGCGGCGCATGCGGGCGATGGTGTCCGCGGGCAGCGGCTCGCCGGTGACGAAGTGCCGCGCGAAGAGCTGCAGGGACTCGGGGCGCCAGGCCCACTCCTCCAGCACCTGCGCGGGGGCCTCCACGAAGTCGCGCTCGGTGCGCGAGCCGGACAGCCCGGCCCAGCGCGTGCGGCCGCCGAGGATGTGGTGCAGGAGGTGGCCGAACTCGTGGAAGAAGGTGCGCACCTCGCTGTGCTGGAGCAGGGCGGGGTGGGCGCCGGGCCGGGGGAAGTTGCACATCAGCACCGCCTCCGGAAGCGAGCGGCCGGCGCGGCCCGTGGCCAAATCCCACTGCGCCGCGTGCGTGAGCTTGTCGGGCCTGGGGTGCATGTCCAGGTAGAAGCGGCCCAGGCGCGTGCCGCCTTCGTAGACGTCCCAGGCCTCCACGTCCGGGTGCCACACGGGCGCGTCCTTCACCTGACGGTACGTGAGGCCGAAGAGGCGCGAGGTGATGTCCAGCAGGCCCTGCTTCACGCGGGTGTACTCGAAGTAGCCGCGCACCTCGCGTGAGTCGAAGTGGTACTGCTCGGCGCGCACGCGGTCCTCGAGGTACGCCTGCTCCCAGGGCTCCACCTCGGTGGCGCCGGGCACGTCCTTGCGCTTGCGCTCCAGTAGCGCGGCGTAGTCGTCCTTCGCGCGTCCGGCGGCGGCGGCGGAGAGGCGCTCGATGAAGTCCGCGGCGGCCTGGGGCCCGCGCACCATCTTGTCCTCGGAGGCGTACGCGGCCCAGTTGGGGTAGCCCAACAGCGTGGCCAGCGCGTGGCGGGCCTGGAGCAGGCGCGACAGCGTCTCGAGATTCTCCGGGTAGCCGCGCTGCCGGTTGACGCGCCACAGGGCCTCGCGCGCCGCGCCGTTGCGGGAGTACGCCATGAAGGGCAGGTAGTCTGGCGTCTCGGTGGTGATGCGCACGCGGCCCTCCGGCCCGGGCGGGTGCGCACGCTCGTAGTCCTCGGGCAGGCCCTCCAGCGCCTCGGGGGCCACGTCCACGTGCCGCACGTCCTCCTGGATGTGGCGGCCGAACTCCTGGCCCAGCCACGTGAGCTGCTCGTGCAAGCCACGCAGCTTCTGGCGCGTGGCCGCGTCGCGGTCCACGCCCTCGCGCCGGAAGTCGCGCAGCACCCGCGCCACCCAGCGCCGCGTGGGCGCGTCCTGTCCGTTCAGCTTCAGCGAGGCCAGCGCCGCGTAGAGGCGGTCGTCGAGCGAGATGTCGGTGCGCGCCGCCTCCACCTGCTGCTCGCACGTGCGGCCCGCCTCGCGGAAGGCCGCGTCCGGGTGCGCGTTGGCGGCGATTCCCGAGCGCGACACCGCGTCATCCATCAGCGCGATGGCGTCGTCATACGCGGTGAGGGCCGACACCGTGTCGCGAGGCGCGCGCTGCGCCACGAGCCACTCCACGCGCGAGCGCGCCTGTTGGATGTCGTGCAGGCAGGCTTCGAGGAAACGCTCGGGCGTGGTGGCGAGATGGCGCCCCGCGTCGGGCTCCGGCGGCGCGGCCTCGGTGGCGAGGGACGGCGCGGGGCTTGGGAGGTTGGCGTGGCCGGCGCACCCCGCGAGCGCGAAGGTGACGATGATGACAAGCGTGAGGTGCAAGTGCCCTCCCTGAGCAGGGAGTTGGGGCAACGGGTGGAGGTTGGGGCTATTTCCGCTGCTGCTCTTCCTGAAAGGACGACGAGCGCGCCGTTTCATCGAAAAAATACGCGCAGGGCGGTAATCACCCAGTCAGCTCTCTGGCTGTAAGAAGGTGGAGCGAGCAGGCAGACAGACGCTCAGCCGCCCACCTGGAAGAAGCGGACGGCGTTCTCTCGAGCGACGCGGCGCACGATGCGCTCGGAGAGGTTGGCCTTGGCGAGCAGGTTGGCGAGGCGCGCCAGGCCGAGGATGTCGCCCGCGCCGTCGCCGGCGTCGGAGTTGAGCACCAGCCGCTCGCTGCCGAGCCGCCGCACCACCGCCACCGCGCGCTCGGCCTTGAGCGCTTCCGGGTGCAGCGTCAGCCCCGCCCAGTGGCCCACCTCGAGGATGGTGCGCACGGTGCGCGCGTTGGCGTGGTCCACCAGCACGCGCGAGGCCAGCACGCCGGACTGGCGCAGTAGCGTGAGGATGCGCCGTGTGTGGCGCTCCTTGTCCTCCGTGGGCGTGTGCACCACCACGCGCAGCTTGAGGCTGCGCGCCAGCGCGAGCTGCTCCAGGAAGGCTTCCTCCTCTTCCTCGCCGCCCGAGTGCAGCCCCGTCTCACCCAGTGCCACCACGCGGCCGCCCTGGAAGTAGTCGGGCAGCGCGGAGAGGACTTCCGACAGGCCGCGCCGGGGGATGCAGCGCGGGTGCACGCCGAGCGCGGCGTACGCGCGGATGCCCACGCGCTCCAGCCGGGGAAGCTGCCGCTCCACCAAATCATCGAAGTGGCGCAGCAGCGCCTTGGACGTGGGCTCCGGGAAGTGGTGCGCCACCACCAGCGCCCGCTCCACCCCGAAGAAGCGCATCGACTCCAGGTCCTGGTCGCTCAGGCCCTCGGGGTGCAGGTGCGCGTCGAAGATGGGGACGGGCTCCGGCAAGGCGTCAGTCCTGTCCCAGGGCCATGCCCTCGTTGCGTGGGTCGCTCGCGGAGTAGCGCAGGCCCGTCTTCGGGTCGCTGAACACCGCCTCCGCGTCGCCCCACTGGTCCACCCGGCGGACCTTGTGCCCCTTCGCCTCCAGCACGGACAGCGTCGCCGGCTCCAGGCCCCACTTGTCCACCCAGAGCTCGTCCGGCAGGTACTGGTGATGCACGCGGCCCTCGTTCACCGCGCGCGCCACGTCCATGCCGCTGTCCACCACGTGGCTGATGACCTGGATGACGGTGGTGGGAATGGTGGAGCCGCCCGGGCTGCCCACCGCGAGCATCACCTTCTTCGGGTCCTCCTTGGAGAACACCAGCGTGGGGGACATGGAGGACTGCGGCACCTTGCCGGGCTGAATCGCGTTGGGCTCGCCGGTGACGAGGCCATACGCGTTGGGCACGCCGGGCTGCGCGGCGAAGTCGTCCATCTCGTCGTTGAGCAGCACGCCGGTGCCCTTCGCCACCACGCACGAGCCGAAGCCGTAGTTGACCGTGGTCGTCATGGCCACCGCGTTGCCGTCCTTGTCGATGACGGAGATGTGCGTGGTGTTCTTCCGCTCCGGCTCGGGCGTGAGCACCGCGGGCTTGTCCGTCAGCGTGGAGCCCTGCGCGCCCGGCACCGGCGGCAGCAGCGAGGCGCTGGCCGTGGCCTTCTTCGGGTCGATGGAGCCCGCCAGGTCCGCGATGTGGCCCGGGGACACCAGCCGCGCGGTGGGCACGTCCGAGAAGTCCGGGTCACCCAGGTACTTCGCCCGGTCCACGTACGCGCGGCGCACCGCCTCCACGTAGAGGTGCAGCGCCTCCGCGTCCCGGAAGGCCATGCCCTGCGGGCGCAGCTTCTCCAGCGCGCCCAGGACTTGAAGGACCGCCACGCCGCCCGCGCTCGGCGGCGGCATGGTGAGGATGCGGTGGCCGCGGTAGCTGCCCTCCAGCGGCTGGCGCGGGCGCGTCTTGTACGCGGCCAAATCCTCCACCGTGACAACGCCGCCGCCGGCCTGCACCGTGTCGGCGATGGCCTTGGCGACGGGGCCCGAATAGAAGGCCTTCACGCCGCCCCTGGCGATGCCGCCCAGCGTGCGCGCCAGGTCCGGCTGCTTGATGACGTGTCCCAGCGGCGGCATCTCGTACTCGCCCTGCGCGTTCTTCACCAGGAACACGCGCGAGGCCTCCGCGTCACGGCGCAGGCACTCCAGGCGTCCCGCGCCCATGGTGAGGTAGCGCGGCGTCACCCAGATGCCCTTCTTCGCGGCGGCGATGGCCGGCGCCAGCACGACGGACGGAGGCAGCTTCCCGTGCTCCTTCAGGAGCTGGAGGTAGCCCGCCACCGCGCCCGGCACGGCCACCGCGAGCGGGCCGTCCGTGGACAGGCCCGGCACCACCTTGCCGTCCTTCATGTACATGTCGCGCGAGGCGCCCTTCGGAGCCACCTCGCGGAAGTCGAGCACCTTCGTCTCGCCCGTCTTCCCGTCGTGCACCAGCGCGAAGCCGCCGCCGCCGATGCCCGAGTGGTACGGCCCCACCACCGCCGCGACGAAGGCCGCCGCCACCGCCGCGTCCGCGGCGTTGCCGCCCTTCTCCAGCATCTCCAACGCCGCGGCGCTGGCCTGCGGGTACGCCGTGGCCACCGCGCCACCGCGATACGGGCGCGCCGCGTGCGCCACACACGCCAGGAGCACCACCGTCACCGCCAGACACCGTGATGCCAGGCGCCGCGGAGCCGGACGCCGCATGGAGGCACCGCGTGCCGTCATCACTCCCACCCACGCGCCGGGGCGCGAGGCTTCACTCCTGAAGCTCGTGTCCTTCACCGGTCCAGCCTCCTCGCGGCGCGTGAATATCCCAGCCTGGCCTTCGTTCTGGGTAATGTGTTACCCAGGGGACAGAAACCCACCCTGCGGGGATGGGACTCCGGAGCGCCTGACGGACTACAGGACTCTCGGTATGCACGAACCTGCTTCCCAGAACCAGGGTTTCAGCAAGACAGTATTTTTTCTCTTGGATTGTGTCCGGATTGGGTGCATCCTTCCTTCATCGATATGAGCCGTCATCGGGGGAGCGTATGAGCACGCCAGTCGCGCCCGAGAAAAAGACACCACCCGGGTCCATTCAGCCCTCGGGGGAGTTGACGGTCTTCCTGAAGCCCAGCTTCGGGATTTCCGTGCAGAGCAACTCGCTGAGTGTGGCCGTCAGTGCCCGGCCCCCTCCGGTTGACACCGCGGAAGAGACTCCTGCGGGTGCGGTTGACGAGTCGATTCCCTGTCCCTAATTCTCCGCCGCATGACAGCTCTGGCGGCGGTGGTGCTGTGCGCGGGCAAGGGCACGCGGATGAAGTCGGAGAAGGCGAAGGTCCTTCATCCCATCCTCGGAAGGCCCCTCTGCGCGTATCCCCTCAATCGGGCCCTCGAACTGGGCGCCACCACGGTGGTGCCGGTGGTGGGTCACCAGGCCGAGGCCGTGGAGAAGACGGTCCGCGCCTTCTTCCCGGATGCCCCGCTGCGCTTCGCGCTGCAGCGTGAGCAGCGCGGCACCGCGGACGCGGTGCGCTCCGCCGAAGAGGCCCTGAAGGGGTACTCCGGCCGCGTCCTCATCCTCTATGGCGACGTGCCGCTCCTGCGCCGCGAGACGCTGCGGGCGCTCATCGCCGCGCACGACAAGGCCGGCGGTCCGCTGGCGCTCGTGTCCACCGTGTTGGAGGACCCCACCGGCTACGGCCGCGTCATCCGCGAGGGTGGCAAGGTGGCGCGCATCGTCGAGCACAAGGACGCCACGCCGGAGCAGCGCAACGTCCGCGAGTGCAACGCGGGCATCTACACCGTCGACGCGGACTTCCTCTGGAAGGCGCTGGCGGAAATCAAGCCGGCCAACGCGCAGGGCGAGTACTACCTCACGGACCTCGTGGAGATGGCCGCGAAGCTGGGCCCCGTGGCTTCCATCGAAGCGGATGCCACGGAGACGGCCGGCGTGAATGACCGCGTGGAGTTGGCGGCACGCGCCCGCGTCCTCCAGCAGCGCATCAACGAGGCGCACATGCGCGCGGGCGTGTCCATCCAGGACCCGGCCACGGCCTACATCGAGGAAGGCGTCGTCATCGGCGCGGACACCGAGGTGGCCCCCGGGGTGACGCTCTCCTCGGGCACCATCATCGGCAAGGGCGTCACCATTGGTCAGGGCAGCGTCATCACCGCCTCCACCGTGGCGGACGGCACCGTCATCAAGCCCTACTCCGTGCTGGAGGAGGCCAAGGTGGGCGAGCGGAACGTCATCGGCCCGTTCGCCCGTCTGCGCCCGGGCACGGAGCTGGCCGAGGATGTGCATCTGGGCAACTTCGTGGAGACGAAGAAGGCGCAGATCGGCAAGGGCTCCAAGGCCAACCACCTGACGTACCTGGGCGACGCGAAGATTGGCGCCGGGTGCAACGTCGGGGCGGGGACCATCACCTGTAACTATGACGGGGTGAACAAGCACGTCACGGAGCTGGGGGATGGCGTCTTCATCGGCTCGGACACCCAGCTGGTGGCGCCGGTGAAGGTCGGTGACGGTGCGTATGTCGGCGCGGGCACCACCGTGACGAAAAATGTGCCTCCGGGGAGCCTCGCTGTGTCACGGACGCCACAGGTCACCAAGGATGGCTGGGTGGTTGCGAAGAAGGCGCGTAGAGAGACGAAGCCCGGGAAGGGCTGATCGGCGCGGCTCTTGCTTGGTGGGCAGCCAGAGAACTGCCCATACTGGTTGTAGGGGAATGCCCCGGATTGCTCTGGCGGGCGTGGGCGTGAGAGAGAGGTCGATATGTGCGGGATTGTTGGTTACGTCGGTGACAAGGAATCTGCCCCCATCCTCGTGTCCGGGCTGAAGAAGCTCGAGTACCGGGGATATGACTCGGCGGGTGTCGCGGTGGTGAGCCGCAACCAGCTCAACGTGGTGCGCGCCACGGGCAAGCTGCGCAACCTCGAGAACCGGGTGGTGGCGGACCAGCCGCAGGGCACCATCGGTATCGGTCACACGCGGTGGGCCACGCACGGGCGCCCGTCCGACGAGAACGCCCATCCGCACACGTACAGGAACGTGGCGGTGGTGCACAACGGCATCATCGAGAACCACCTCGCGCTGAAGGAGGAGCTGCGCTCGCGCGGGCACGTCTTCTCCTCGGAGACGGACACCGAGGTGTTCGCCCACCTCATCGCCGAAGAGCTGGACCGCGGCCTGGAATTGCCGGAGGCGGTGCGCGCGGCGATTGACCACGTGAAGGGCACCTACGCCCTGGCGGTGGTCTCCGCGAAGGACCCGAACCGCATCGTCTGCACGAAGAACGCGTCCCCCATGGTGCTGGGCCTGGGCCAGGGGCAGAACTTCATCGCCAGCGACGTGCCGGCGGTGCTCGAGCACACGCGCGACATCGTCTACATGGAGGAGGGTGACCTCGCCGTCGTCACCGCCGCGAAGGTCGACATCTTCAACCGCCAGGGCCAGCCGGTGAACCGGGCCACGCGCCGCATCGACTGGACGCCGATGATGGCGGAGAAGGGCGGCCACAAGCACTTCATGCACAAGGAGATCTTCGAGCAGCCTCGCGCCGTCGGCGACACGCTGCGCGGCCGGATGCTCCTGTCCGAGGGCGACGTCCACTTCGAGGGTTGGAACCTCTCCCCGGAGAAGGTCCGCTCGCTGACGAAGATTACGATTCTGGCCTGCGGCACCTCGTGGCACTCCGGCGTCGCCGGCAAGCACATGATTGAGTCGCTGGCGCGCCTGCCCGTCGAGGTGGAGCTGGCCAGCGAGTTCCGCTACCGCGACCCCATCGTCGACCCCACGCACCTGGCCATCGCCATCAGCCAGTCCGGTGAGACGGCGGACACGCTGGCGGCCTTCAAGGAGGCCAAGGCGCGCGGCGCCACGGCCATGGCCATCTGCAACGTCATCGGCAGCGCCATGACTCGCGAGGCCGAGTTCTCCGTGCTCACCAACGCGGGCCCGGAGATTGGCGTGGCGTCCACCAAGGCGTTCACCACGCAGCTCGTCGCGCTCTACCTGCTCGCGGTGAAGCTGGGCCGCATGCGCGGCACCCTCACCGTCCAGGCGGCGCAGGAGCACCTGACGCACCTGACGCAGATTCCGAAGATGATTGAGGACGTCCTCAAGTGCGAGCCGCAGGTGAAGCGCGTCGCGCGAGAGTTCATGAACTCGCAGGACTTCCTCTTCCTCGGCCGTGGCCCCATGCACCCGGTGGCGCTGGAGGGCGCGCTGAAGCTGAAGGAAATCTCGTACATCCACGCGGAGGGCTACGCGGGCGGAGAGATGAAGCACGGCCCGATTGCCCTCATCGACGAGAAGATGCCGGTGGTGGTGATTGCGCCGAAGCAGCCGCACGTCGCCTACGAGAAGATCATCGGCAACATCGAGGAGGTCCGCGCGCGCGGCGGCAAGGTCATCGCCGTCATCGACGAGGACGACACGCATGTCTCCACGCTGGCGGACCACGTCATCCGGATTCCGGCGGCCTGCGCGCTGCTGGCGCCGGTGGTGGCCACCATTCCGCTGCAGCTCCTCGCCTACCACGTGGCGGAGATGCGCGGGAATGACGTGGACCAGCCGCGCAACCTCGCCAAGAGCGTGACGGTGGAGTAGCCGCCGCGCCTTCCGAGCGAAGGTGATTCCACGAGCCCGGGTTCCCCGCGAGGGGGCCCGGGCTTCGTCGTTTCAGCGGATGTGCTGGAGCCCGATTGCCGCGAGGGGCCCGGGCTTCGTCGTCTCAGCCGATGAGGCCGAGCACGTCCGCGAGCCAGCGGCGGACTTCCGCGCGCGTGAGCTCCTGTCCCGAGTCGAGGGACCAGGTGAGGAGCGCGCCGGCGAGCTCGCCCGCGGTGTGGTAGCGGCTGACCACGTCCGGTGCCAGGGCCTTGCGGAGGATGGCCGCCAGCCCCCTATCCAACGTGTCCGGCAGGTGGAGCCGCGCGGCGCGGATGGCGTTCATCACCACCTTCGGGTCTGTCTCCTCGCGACGGAAGGGGTGCCGGCCCAGCAGCAATTCGTGGAGGACGATGCCCACGGCGAAGACGTCCGAGGCGGGCGTGAGCGGCTCGCCGCGCGTCTGCTCCGGCGAGAGGTAGTGCAGCTTGCCCGCGGCCACGCCATCCGCCGGGCCGATGTCCGCGCCCCGCGCCTTGGCCACGCCGAAGTCGCCCACCTTCACGTCGCCTTCGCCGGAGAAGAAGATGTTGGCGGGGTTGATGTCGCCGTGCACGAGCTCCAGCGGCCGGCCGCTGCGCGTGCGCGCCTGGTGGAAGTAGGCAAGGCCGCGCAGCACCTCGATGCCCACGTGCGCGGCGAGGCCGTGCGGGAAGGGCCGGCGCTGCTGCTGCAGGGCGCGCATCAGCCCGCCCAGGTCCCCACCCACCAGCAACTCCATGGCGATGAAGGGGCGCCCGAAGGCCTCGCCCACCTCGAGCCGCTGCACGAGGTTGGGGTGCTCCAGGAGGCCCATGAGGTCCGCCTCGTCGGCGAACACCTCCGCGGGCACCTCCTTGCGCATGAACTTGAGCGCCACGCTGAAGGGCTGGCCGCGCACGTCCACCGCGTCCGCGAGGAACACCTCGGCCATGCCTCCCGAGCCGAGACGGCTGCGCAGTTGGTACTGGCCGAAGCGGCGGGAGGGCACCTCGACGGGGCGGGGGACCGCGACGTGCATGGACGGCAGTGTACCTCGAAGCCGTCGCGCGTCACCCGCCCCCCACTCGGATGCATGGGCCTGGAGGGTGGTTGGGAGGCGGGTGCGCGCAATTCGGTTACACCATTCCGCCGAACGTGGACGGAGGTGCGGGAGGCTCACTCCTCCTGGCTGAGCTCCAGGAGCAAGTCGAGGTCCTCCGTCGTGTCCAGGCTCTCCAGCAGCTCCAGGTTCTCCACCACCTCCTGGTCCTCATCGGTGAGCGTGGTGCGGGAGCGCGGAGCGTCCTTCGGCGAAGGTGGCTGGGTGGGAATGGACGGGGGCGGAGGAGGAGGCTTCGACTCCTGCGCGGCGGCGGGGAGCGCTCCCAGCAGCAGGGCGAGCAGGAACAGGGGGAGAACCCGGGCCAGCATCGCCGCGCCGCGCGCCGGGAGCGCCGTCACCGCATGAGTTGCCGGAGCGCGTGCTGACCGTGCCGCGCATCGTGAATGGCTCGACGCCAGCGAGCGCCATATCGGACCGCGGCTCACTGGCGCCGCCTTTCGCGCAGGCGCTCGCGAATCTCCTGGCGCTGCTCGGGCGACAGCTGCCGCCAGCGCCGCAGGTTCTCCATCATCTGCTCGCGCTTCTCCGGGTGCTCACGGAGGTACTCGCGCACGCGCTGGCGCATCTCCGCGCGCTGCTCGGGGGGCAGCTTCCTCAGCTCGCGCACGCGCTCACGCAACGCCTGACGCTCGGCGGGGGTGAGGCGCTTCAGCTCGCGCAGGTTGGCGCGGATGCGCTCGCGCTCCTCGGGCGGCAGCTTGCGCCAGCGCTCGAGATTCTCTCGGATGCGCGCCCGTTCCTCCGGGGGCAGCGCCTTGAACTCGCGCAGCTTCGCGCGCAGCGCCTCTTTCTCCTCGGGTGTCATCCGCTCGAAACGCTCGGCCGCCGTGCGCGGCGCTTCCGTCTCCGCGCGCACCGTGGCACCGGCGAGCAGCGTCACCACCAGCCCCAGCGCGGCCAGGTCCCATCGCTTCATCACGGCGTCACCTCCAGCTCGTGGAGGTTCGCGACGACCTCCAAATCCTCCGCGGTGTCCAGGCCAAGCACCTCGAAGTCCTCGGCCACCTCCAGGTTGGCGGCCAGCTCCATCACCGCCGGGTCCGCCAGCTCGGGCGGCGCCTCGGGGCCGGGGCCCGCCATCAGCAGCGCCACGCCCAGCGCGGCGGCGAGGCCCACCGAGGGCACCAGCACCGCGGGCCGCAGCAGGACCCCGAGTCGCTGCCACCACGGCACCGGCAGCGCGTCCAGCTTCGCCAGCACCGCGCGCCGCGTGGCGGGGGAGGGCTCATACGCGGGCAGTTCCGCCAGGCGCGCCACGGCGTTGCGCAACAGCGCGTGCGTGGCGCGGCACCCGGCGCAGGTGCCCAGGTGGGCCTCCACCTCCACGCGCCGGGCCGGGGGCAGCTCCCCGTCCAGGTACGCCGTCAGGTCCTCTTCGAAACCACAGCTCATGCCCTGCTCCTCGCGGGCGCGGCGCCCGCCTGCAGCTCTTCAATCCTTCGCGCCACCGCCAGCGTGGCGCGGTGGATGAGGCTCTTCACGGCGGCCTCGCTCGCCTCGAGCGCTTCCGCGATGTCCCGGTACGCCATGCCCTCGAAGCGGCACATGGTGAAGGCCGCGCGCTCGCGGGCGCTCATGTCCCCCAGCGCGGCGCCCACCACCCGCTCCAGCTCCCGCCCCGCCAGCGCCTGGTCCGGCCTGTCGCCTTCCGGCCCCGCCATCTCCACCGCGCCGGTCTCCTCTCCCTCCGGCGTCTCCGACGAGGTGTGGGACACGCGGTACTCTCCTCGACGGACCTCGTTGAGGCAGTGGTTGGTGGCCACCCGGAAGAGGAACGTCTTGAAGCGCGCCGTGGGCTTGTAGGAGCCCGCATGGCGGTAGAGCTTCACGAAGATGTCCTGAGTGAGCTCCTCCGCGCGCTCCCTGTCGTTCACGAAGCGGAAGGCGAACCGCGCCACGCTCGCGTGGTAGCGGTCGAACAGCCAGGCAAACGCCTGCCGGTCTCCCTCGGCCACCTTCAGCATCGCCTGTGCGTCCGAATCCAGGTCCACGGCGGACATCAACCCCGTTGTCCGGAAGAAGTTGCGGGCTCGCTTCGCTTTGAACCTGAACCGGGGCCGTGGCTACAGTTTCTCCGTGTCGGACGTCCCCCGCCTACATCCGCCCACGCACCGGCTCCCAGAGGAGGCGCCTCCAGAGGAGGCCCGACCTGCGGATATGGCCCCGTGGGAGCCGCCCGCCACGGAGAGGCCGGACGCGGCGCCTTCCGATGTGGCGCCCTGGGAGCCTCCCGTCGAGGAGAGGCCTGACGCCGCGCCCTCCGATATGGCTCCCTGGGTGTCCGGGACGTCTCCGGGGGCAGTGCACCCCACCGACGCCGCCGTCCATTCGCTGCACCGCCCGGCGCTGTCCGGGAAGCCCACCCCGCAGCTGGAGCTGCCGCTGCCCGTGCTGGTGCTGACGGAGCAGGCCCGCCGCGTGTCCGACGAGGAGCGCTTCGACGTCGCCCTCAAGCTGAACGAGGTGCTGGAGGAGATGGCCTCGGAGGGCGGCAGCCGCCAGGTGGCGGACACCTTCCACCGCCTCCTGGAGAGCGGGAAGCTGGAGGGACTGGTGGACAGCCAGGGCCGCTCCTGCCGCGCCGTGGCGGTGGAGTCGCTCCTGGCCCTGGGCTTCCCCTATGCCCTGGAGGTACGGCCCGAGGACCTGGAGCACCTGCGCGCCAGCTCGCGACGGGAGCTGCGCCTCCAGGGAGGCCCCGCCATCCCCGGCGCCGTGCTGCTCGTGGGGCTGGTGGCGCAGGTGGCACAGGAACTGGCGAGGTCCTCCGGGCCTGACAGCCTGGTCACCACCCAGGTAGGTCTCTCGGCGCTGGCCCTGATGGCATTGTGGCTTGCTCCTCCGAAGTCCCCCGTATACCGGGTGGGGCTCGGTCTACTGGCCCTCGTCACCCTCCTCGGGGTGGTGGCCCCACAGGTGATGGGGGGGCCTGTGGGCCTGTGGGCCGTCCTGGGCGGGCTGGTGGCCGCCTTCCTGGCTGCCCTCCGCGAGAGCTGAAAGCCAGGATGCAGGACGGATGTCAGAGGGGTGGACTAGGGTCTACCCATCGCGTACTAAAAGCGCGTTCAGGTGGACCGGGGTGGTCCGCCAATACAAGGAGCCGCAAGAAATGGCCGTGAATCAGGAGAAGGAAAAGGCGATCGAACTGGCGATGTCCGCGGTGGAGCGCCAGTTCGGCAAGGGGTCCATCATGCGGCTCGGCAAGGACGAGCCCTTGATGCGGGATGTCCAGGCCATTTCGACGGGCTCCATCTCACTCGACATCGCGTTGGGCGTGGGTGGCGTTCCCAAGGGCCGCATCATCGAAATCTTCGGGCCGGAGTCCTCCGGTAAGACGACGCTGTGCCTCCACATCGTCGCCGAGGCGCAGAAGCGTGGCGGCATCTGCGGCTACGTGGACGCGGAGCACGCGCTCGACGTGGGCTATGCCCGCAAGCTGGGCGTGCGCACCGATGACCTGCTCCTGTCCCAGCCGGACACCGGTGAGCAGGCGCTCGAAATCGCGGAGATGCTGGTGCGCTCCGGCGCCATCGACGTGCTGGTGGTGGACTCGGTGGCCGCGCTCGTGCCGAAGGCCGAGCTCGAGGGTGAGATGGGCGACGCGCACATGGGCGTGCAGGCCCGCCTCATGAGCCAGGCGCTCCGCAAGCTCACGGGCACCATCGCCAAGAGCCAGACGTGCGTCATCTTCATCAACCAGATTCGTATGAAGATTGGCGTGATGTTCGGCAACCCCGAGACGACGACGGGCGGCAACGCGCTGAAGTTCTATGCGTCGCAGCGCCTGGACATCCGCCGCATCGGCGCCATCAAGAATGGCGAGAGCGTGGTGGGCAGCCGCACCCGCGTGAAGGTCGTCAAGAACAAGGTGGCGCCGCCGTTCAAGGAAGTCGAGTTCGACATCATGTACGGCACGGGCATCTCCCGTGAGGGCGACCTCATCGACCTCGCCTCCAACGACAACATCGTGGAGAAGAGCGGCAGCTGGTTCTCCTTCAACGGAGAGCGCATCGGCCAGGGCCGTGAGAATGCGAAGGACTACCTCAAGGAGCACCCCGAGGTGGCGAAGGACATCGAGGCCCGCGTCCTCGAGAAGTACGGCATCGCCAAGACGCCCGCCGCCGCCGCCGCGCCCGCCGCGGAGGAGCCCGCCGCCGAGGGAGCCAGCGAGAAGCGCGCCCGCGTGAAGGCCGTGAAGTGAGCCGGAGCTGAAGCGCACGCGGGCCCGCTCAACGGTCCGCGTCACCGGGTCAATGCAGCGACGGTACGAGGGCCGGCCTTCCGCGAGGAGGGTCGGCCCTTCTGCTTTTTCTCGCCGGGCCCGGGCCCTTCCACACCGCTGGTGGATGACACAGCGCGTTGGGCGTTTGGTGCGAGTGGGATGTTTCCTGGTGGGTAGACGAGCGACTTAGACTCCGCGCTCTCCAGTTTCCAAAACCCGCCTTGGAGTCCTGCCTTGTTCGACAAATTCAAGCGTCGCAGTTTCCTGCAAGCAACCGTCGCCGTCGCGGCGAGCACCGCGTTCGGTTGTGCCGAGGATGTGACGCCGCCGTCGGATGACACAGCGAAGTTCTTCCCGCAGTCGGTGGCCTCGGGTGACCCGCGCCCGGACAGCGTGGTGCTGTGGGTCCGCGCGGTGGACCCGGACAACGCTGGCAGCGACATGAAGGTGAAGCTGGAGGTCTCCACCAGCGAGGACTTCAGCAGCCTCGTGGTGAACGAGGACTTCACGGCGCAGGCGGAGCATGACCACGCCCTCAAGGTGAAGGTCACCAGCCTGACGGCGCGCACGACGTACTACTACCGCTTCACCGTCGACGTGGGCGGCCAGAAGGTCAGCACCCATACGGGCCGCACCCGCACGGCGCCGGCCGCGGGCGCGGACGTTCCGGTGAAGTTCGTCTTCGCGAGCTGCCAGGACTTCATCGGCCGCTACTACAACGCGTGGCAGCGCCTGCTGCAGCTCGACGAGGACCTCGACTTCGTCGTGTTCCTCGGCGACTACGTCTACGAGACGACGGGTGACGCGTCCTTCCAGGATGCCAACGGCCAGCGCTCCATCGTCTTCGCCGAGCCGGAGAAGGCGCAGCGCGAGGGCACGGGCCTGACGGCCTTCTACGCCGCCAGCGCGCTGTCCAACTACCGCGACCTCTACAAGGCCATCCGCTCGGACAAGGTCCTGCAGAAGGTTCACGAGCGCTACCCGTTCATCATCGTCTGGGATGACCACGAGTTCTCCGACGACTGCTGGGGCGACACCGCGACGTACTCGGACGGCCGCGTCAACGAGAAGCAGACGGAGCGCCGCAAGAACGCGGAGCAGGCCTTCTTCGAGTACATCCCCCTGGACAACACCCTGGCGGCCCGCGGTGCCATCGACATCGACGCGGTCGTCGCCGCGCAGGCGGGCGGGACGAAGATCTGGCGCGACTTCGAGTTCGGCCAGCACCTGAAGCTGCTGGTGACGGACCTCCGCACGATGCGGCCGGACCACCTCATCCCCGAGGACGCGTACCCGGGCACGGTGGTCATCACCTCCGAGGTGATGCCGGCGCCGTACAAGCCGGCCTTCGCGGGGGACCAGTTCGCGTACGTCGACATCGATGCCGCGCCGCTCGCCACGTACAAGGGGGCCCTGCAGAGCGTGTACGTACAGCAGGCGGTGCAGGCGGGCCTCACCCAGGAGCAGGCCGCCGCCAAGGCCGCCACGTGGGTGAAGGGCAACCTGTCGCTCTTCTACGTCAACCAGGTCATCGACGCCGTCAACACGGCGCGCGTGGCCGCGGGCCAGCAGGCCATTCCGCGCATCGCCATCACCGCGGAGACGCCGCGCGGCCTCGCCTACGTGCACATGGGCAAGGGCTCGCTCTTCACCATCCAGGGTTCGCGCTACATCGTGGTGAAGCCGACCTTCGACCTGTACGCGGGCATCAAGTACGCATCCCCTCCCACGCCGCGCGCCAGCGAGAACGTGATGGGTGAGGCGCAGGAGACCTGGTTCAAGAGCACGGTGAAGGACTCCACCAACACCTGGAAGATTGCCGTCTCGTCCGTGTCGCTCACCTCCATGGTGTTCGACCTGTCGAACAAGACGGACGTCCCCGAGGCCAACCTGCGCCAGCCCTTCTACTTCAACGTGGACCAGTGGGACGGCTTCCCCACGAAGAAGAAGGAGCTGCTGGGCTACATCGCCGCCAACAACCTCCAGAAGAACACGCTGTTCGTCTCCGGTGACATCCACGCGTCCTTCGCGTCGGTGGAGTCGGGCGTGGCCACACTGACGGCGCCGGCCATCTCCTCCGGCTCCATCAAGGAACTGGCGGGCCGCGCGCTGCTGGGCGCGGGCTACGGCTCGGGCGCGGCGGTGCACAGGTACATCGTGCAGGAGCTGGAGAAGTCGCTGACCGAGGCCAACCCCGGCATGAAGTTCGCCGACGGCGACGGCCACGGCTTCGTGGTGCTGGAGGTGAAGAAGGACGAGGCCATCGCCTCCTTCCACCTCATCCCCAGCACGGAAATCGCGAAGGACTACTCGCTGCGTGCCGACTCGGAGCTGGCGGCGAAGTTCACCACGAAGAAGTTCCGCATCAAGGACGCCGAAATCACGGCCATCTGAAGCGGGTGGCTCGTAGCTGAATCCCCGAGGGCCGCGTGCCGGGAGCTTCCCGGTGCGTGGCCCTCGGCCTTTTCAGGGGCGCGGACAGGGGCGTGTCGGGACGTTAGTCTGCCGGGAATGAGTGCTGGTGACATGCGACTGGTGCCCGCCCGGCCGGAGCACGTGGACTACTGGATGGTGCTGCGCGCGGAGCCGGGCGCGCGGCGCTACGTGGACACGGATGAGGACACGCGCGAGCAGCTCCTGCACCGCATCGCCGAGGCGAGCCTGCTGGGCGACACTCGCGCGAAGGGCTACCGCTGGTTCGTGGAGTACGACGGGAATCTCATCGGCACGGTGTCCGCGCGGGACGTGTCGCGGATGCATGGGCGGGCGCAGCTCGGCTACATGATGTCGGAGGCGTACCACGGCCGCGGGCTGGGCACGCGCGCGGTGGGGATGATGCTGGAGCAGCTCTTCACCGGGCTGCCCTTCCTGCAGCGGCTGTGGCTCGTGACGCTGGCGGAGAACGCCGGCTCCCAGGGCGTGGCGCGCAAGCTGGGCTTCTCGTTCGAGGGCACGATGCGCGGCCACAGCGTGCACCTGGGACAGCGCAGGGACCAGCAGACGTGGGGCCTGTTGCGGTCCGAGTGGGAAGCACGGCGGCGCGGGTAGGCACGCCGTTCGCCACACGTCGCTCCGGACGGCAGGTCACTGGGAGGTACCGGAGGGCCGGGTTATAGAGGCGGCGCCATGCACGCCTACGCCGTCGAGCTTTCGCAGGAGCTGGGCCTCAAGCCCGAGCAGGTGGACCGGACCCTCGCGCTGAGCGAGGAGGGCTCCACCGTTCCCTTCATCGCGCGCTACCGCAAGGAGGTCACGGGGGGCCTGGACGAGGTCCAGATTCAGACCATCCTCGACAAGGCCGCGGAGCGCACCGAGCTGGACTCCCGCCGCGACACCATCCTCCGCACGATTGAAGAGCAGGGGAAGCTGACGCCCGCGCTGGAGAAGGCCCTGAAGGCCGCCAAGACGCGCACCGAGCTGGAGGACCTGTACCTCCCGTACAAGCCCAAGCGCCGTACTCGCGCCGCCATTGCTCGCGAGCGCGGGCTGGAGCCGCTGGCGGACCTGCTGTGGAAGCAGGAGGGGAAGCGCGGTGACGACCGCGACGCGAAGGTGCGCCCGTTCGTCAACGCGGAGAAGGAGGTGCCGGACCTGGACGCGGCGCTCGCGGGCGCGCGCGACATCTGCGCCGAGCGCGTGGCCGAGGACGCCACCCTGCGCCGCGAGGCCCGTGAGGTGTGCACGAAGCGCGGGACGCTGCGCTCGGACGTGGTGCCTGCCAAGAAGGGCGAGCCCACCAAGTTCGAGAACTACTACGGCCACGAGGAGCCGCTGTCCCAGGCCCCGTCCCATCGCGTGCTGGCGCTGATGCGCGGCGAGGAGGAGGGCGTGCTGAAGGTGAAGCTCCACATGCCGGACGACGAGGTGAAGGCGCTGCTCGCCTCGCGCGTGGTGACGAAGCCGCAATCCCTCTTCGCTCAGGAGCTGCGCGCGGCGGTGGAGGACGGCTGGGAGCGGCTGATGGGGCCGTCGCTGGAGTCGGAGCTGCGCTCGGAGCTGAAGGAGCGCGCGGACCGGCAGGCCATCGGCGTCTTCGGGGAGAACCTGCGCCACCTGCTGCTCACGCCGCCCGCCGGAGCGCGCGCGGTGCTGGCCCTGGACCCGGGCCTGCGCACGGGCATCAAGCTGGCGATGATGGACGCCACCGGCAAGGTGGTGGAGACGCTGACGCTCTACACCGAGCGCAGCGCGGACGAGCGCGCCCGCGCCGCGAAGCTGCTGTCCGCGGTGGTGCAGAAGCACAAGCCGGAGCTGATTGCGGTGGGTAACGGCACCGGCAGCCGCGAGGCGGAAGGTTTCGTGCGCGACACGCTGAAGGCGATGGGCTCGCAGCTCCCCGTGGTGTCGGTGAGCGAGCAGGGCGCATCGGTGTACTCGGCGTCGGAGGTGGCTCGCGACGAGTTCCCGGACCTGGACGTGAGCCTGCGCGGCGCGGTGTCCATCGGCCGGCGCCTGCAGGACCCGCTGGCGGAGCTGGTGAAAATCGACCCCAAGAGCATCGGCGTGGGGCAGTACCAGCACGACGTGGACCAGGGGCTCCTCAAGAAGAAGCTGGGCGAGGTGGTGGACTCGTGTGTGAACGCGGTGGGCGTGGATGTGAATACCGCGTCGCCGCAGCTCCTGGAGCACGTGTCCGGCGTGGGTCCGTCGCTCGCGAAGAAGCTGGTGGCGCACCGCGCGTCGAAGGGGCGCTTCACCACGCGGCGCGAGCTGCTCAAGGTGAGCGGGCTGGGGCCGAAGACTTTCGAGCAGGCGGCGGGCTTCCTGCGCGTGCGAGGGCCGGAGCCGCTGGACTCGAGCGCGGTGCACCCGGAGCGCTACCCGGTGGTGGAGCGCATGGCGAAGGACCTCGGCGTGGAGGTGGGCGCGCTGGTGGGCAACGCGGCGCTGGTGCGGAAGATTGATGCGAAGCGCTACCTGGGCCCGGACCTGGGTGAGATGACGCTGAAGGACATCCTCGCGGAGCTGGAGAAGCCCAGCAGAGACCCGCGCGGCGACTTCACGGCGCCGCAGCTGCGCGAGGACTTGCGCACGCTGGAGGACGTGAAGGAGGGCATGGTGCTCCAGGGCGTGGTGACGAACGTCACCGCGTTCGGCGCCTTCGTGGACGTGGGCGTGCACCAGGACGGCCTCGTGCACGTGTCGCAGCTGTCGACGAAGTTCGTGAAGGACCCATCCGAGGTGGTGAAGGTGGGCGACAGGTTGACGGTGCGCGTGCTCACCGTGGACCTGGCGCGCAAGCGGCTGGCGCTCTCCGTGCGCGCGGCGCAGGAGGGCGGGGCGGCGCAGTCCGGAGGCGCGAGCCGGCCGCCCGTGGGCGGCGCGACGGGCCCGGGACGGATGACGGAGCGCGGCGGCGGAGGGCAGGGTGCGCGGCCTTCCGGCGCGGGTGGTCCTTCGGGAGCCGGGAGCCGGCCGGCTCCGGGCGCTCGCCCTGGTGCCACGGGTGGCAAGGCTTCCTCGGGCCCAGGCGGCACGGGCTCAGGCGACAAGAAGTCCCCCGAGCCATTCAACAACCCGTTCCGCAATCTCAAACGCTGAACGCACACGGCAAGGCCGCCAGGCCCGGGATGTACTCCGGGCCCGGTGGTCTGTTTGTGATTCAAGTCATCTCGAGCTGCTCAGTGCTCAGGGATTGGTGCTCCAGCAAGTGCCATACGGCGTGTAGCCGCAGGCACTGGTACCCCTCGCCGTGCATTGTCCGAAGGGCACATTGTTGATGAAGAACCAGGGGGAAGTGCTGGTGCACTTGATGCTGCAGACCGCGCCAGCCGAATAACCCTCACAGATGCCCTGCTCCGACGTGGCGAGCTCTTCTTCAGCGGGCAGCCGCGTGTCCTCATCCATCCCGGCACCACCGCACGCGACGGCACCCGCGGCGAACGCAGCCAGGACGACACTCTTTGCGAAGTTCATGGATTCACCTGTCACTGATGTTGGGAGGAACCCCGGCGGGCAGGGGGCAATCGCTCCGCCGGGGGCGTCCATTCCGGACGCGCGCCATCAGTACGGGTTCGCCATGAGTATCGTTATCGCGGGTTTCACGTATTCGCGTGAATGGTGAACAGACGCGGGCCGTCAAAGGCACTCCTCATGTCCGCTGCGTTGCAGTTGTCACGGAGTTGAGTCAATGGCGAACGGCCGCACCTCGTCCGCCAGCGTCCGGTTGCGCGCCAACAGCCGCGCGAAGCGGTCCGTCCCGTTGCGCGCGTCGAAGCGGGAGGCAATCTCCCGCGCCTGTCCGTCCACCCACGCGTGCAGCGCCTTCACCTCGTAGCCGCAGTCCGCGCGGTACAACGGAAACGCCTTGGTCAGCCGCAGGCTCACCGTGTCCCGGCCGCCCTCCGCGCGGATGCGCTCCAGCAGGAACGCGGCCGCCGCGTAGAAGGTGAACCTGTCCCGGTGGCTCGGGTGCTCCAGCGCCCATCCCAGGTGCTTCTCCAGCAGCGTCAGCCCGCGCGACAGGTTGTCCGTCAGCGCGAGGAACTCCAGGTGCTCGCCCACCGTGGCGAGGAACTCGCGGTTCTTCGCCACCATCGCGTAGCCACGCCGGTGGATGTCACGTGCCTGCTCCAGGTTGCCCAGCTTGAAGAGCGGGTACAGCAGCGTGCCGAAGGTGAGGTGCGGAATCTCCGCGCAGCCCTGTCTGCCTTCCAGAATCGGCCGCGCCTTGCGCAGGGCCTGCTCCCACTCGCCCTTGTCGACGTGGTGGTCCAGCTCGTCATCCAGCTCGCACGCGCGGCAGTCGGTGAGGTGGTCCCTCGGAGCCTCCAGCCAGGCGGCCCACAGGCGCTCGGCCTCGGCCGTGTCGCCCATCTCCCGCGCCGCCATGTAGCGCAGCTTCAGCACGGAGCGCTTCCCCGCGTCCGCCTTCGCGAAGCACTGCTCCATGTCGTCCAGCGCGTCGGCAATCTGCTTGCGGGTGATGTGAGGGAACTCCTTGATGCGCCCCACCACCCACTTCTGCTTCCAGAACATCCCCTCCGGGTCGAAGCGCTTCGGGTCCTTCTTCTGCTGGCCCCGGCACCACGCGAAGGCCACCAGCGCCTTGTCGGGGAAGCCGCCGAAGGTCGCCGCGTCGATGAGCGCGTCGCGCAGCATGTAGCCCAGGCCCGTGTCCGAGTGCGCGTCCGCCAGTCGCACCGCCTCCTCCAGGAGCCGCACCTTGCCCTCGCCGGGCTCCATCGCGTCCGCGCGCTCCCACAGGTCCTGCGCCTGCTCGCGCCAGTCGCCGGACATCAGTGGAACCCCCTGGAGCCGGACCCGCCGCCGCCGTCCTCGCCGCCGTCGCCCGTGCCGCCGAGCTGCGCGGAGATGAGCCCCAGGAGGCCCTGGTTCAACAGCGCCATTTCCTGCGCGTTCAGCGGGTGGTGGCCCAGCAGCAATGCCTGCACGTAGAGCATCTCCACCGACAGCTTCAGCACCTCCCGGTCCGCCACCGCCGCCAACCGGCGCACCACCGGGTTGTGCAGGTTGAAGCAGAGCTGCGCCGGCTCGCCGCTCGACGCCGCCATGACGCCCTCCAGCACGCCCGCGTAGAGGTCGTCGGACTCCTCGCGCGCCCGCTCCGCGTCACGCCGGAAGGTGCCCTCCGCGTCCGAGCTGTAGAGCGTGGGCACCTCCGCCGGGAAGAACTTCTTCACCACCACGCCGCAGCGGAACGGCGCCAGCACGCGCTCCGCCATGCGCAGCAGTGGGAAGACGGCCTCGCGCTCGTCCAGCGACAGCTCCTCGAAGCTCTGTGGCAGGTCCGCCGCGGAGAAGGGCTCCACCCGTGCGTCCGGCACCACGTGCGGCAGCTTCTCCAGCAGCGCCGCGTCGTGCGTGTACGCCGCGTTGATGATGCACAGCCCCTGCGCCCCCGCCACCCGCGCCACCTGCCGGAAGCCGTCCAGCGTGGGCGTGTACCGCACCACCTCGTGCGCCCGCCGGTAGTCCGCCAGCGTCATGACCCCCATCGACGTCTCGAAGGGCAGCCAATGGATGACGAGCTTGTAGAAGTCGTCGTCGTCCAGCGCCAATGCCTTCACGCTCAGCCCGTGGAGGGCAATCAGCCGCTGCAGCGCGCGCGGGTCCTCGTGCGCCAGGTCCACCAGGTAGGTGCGCAGCCCCTGGCCCAATGCCTCACGCGCCAGTGCCAGGGATTCGTCCTCGTAGAAGGACTCGCGGCTGGCGGTGGGACGCAAGGCATTGGCGTTGACCACGCACTTCACGAAGAAGGCCCACTCGGGGAGCAGGTTCTCCGCGCTCTCCGACAGCAGCATGTGCTTCAGGTACACGCGGTGCTTCTGCCGCGCGTTGAAGTGCGGCGACGCCGGCAGCACGAAGGCCACCCCGTCCACGTCGCCCGCGGTGGAGCGCAGGGGGATGCAGTCGATGAAGTCCGTATCGAACACCTCGCGCCCGTAGGCCAGCAGCGCCTTGCGCCGCTCGGATGCGCTCTCGTACTCGCGGCGCCACGGGGGGCCATCCGGGTTGAGGCGCTCGGTGTGGCCGCCCGCGGTGAGCTGGATGGGGAAGGGGAGCAGGCCGCCGTAGTGTCTCGCGAGGTGGCGCAGGCGCTCGGTGGTGAACCACTCCGTCATGTCCGCGCGGGCCATGAGGAAGACCTGGGTGCCCGGCCTGTCGAGCGGGTGCTCGGACGGCCGCACGGCGTAGGTGCCGTCATGGCGGCCGCGCCACTCCAGCGTGCGCCCGTCCCCGCGTGCCGAGCGCGTCACCACCAGCAGCTCATCGCACACCATGAAGCAGGACAGGAGGCCGATGCCGAACTGGCCGATGAAGTCGTTGCGGCGGGCGGCCAGGGACTCCTCGCGCTTGGAGGACTCGCCAATCGTGGCGAGGAAGCGGTGGATTTCGTCCTCCGTCAGCCCCACGCCGTCGTCGCTGAAGAGGAGGGTGGGCGGGCTGCCGTCCTGCTTCTCCATCAGCTCCAGCCGGACGGTGCCGGTGTGGCCGGGCTCCACGAGTTGCCGCGCGCGGATGGCGTCCGTGGCGTTCTGCAGGAGCTCGCGCACATACACCCCGGGCGAGCTGTACAGGTGGTGCGAGAGGAGGTCGATGACCCCGCGGAGGCTGACTTGGAATCGGTGGTCCACCGTCCGGGGACGTTAGCGCGGGGCCGCCCCGTGCGGGGAAGGAAGCTCAGCACGCCCGGCGGGCCCTCCGGCTGCCCGCGTGCCCGTCATGTCGACGGTCGATTCGAGATTGAGGCCTCCGCTCCTCCCAGGCATCTGTCCGCCGGGTGGCAGGCGGGTGTGGCAGGCCCTTGATTGGCCGTCCGGGGAATGACAATCGGCGGCCCGGCCGTGGGGTGCCTCCAGACGGCGCCACGGCGGCGGTTCGATATCTCGACGCACAGGAGTGGACACATATGCGGACGCAGCTCATGGCAGTGGTGGTGGGAGCGCTGTTGACCTTCGGCGGGACGGCGGCGGCACAGGGCGCCCCGGCCGCTCCGGCCCAGGGCACTCCGGCCACTGGCAAGGCCTCGGCGGGCGCGAAGGGCGCGGCGGCGGCGAAGGGCAAGACGGAGGTGACGTGGTGGGGCCACGCGGCCTTCATCGTGCGCACCCCGGGCGGGGCGGTGATTGCCATCGACCCGTGGCTCACCAACCCCAAGGCCCCGCAGGGCGCGGCCCAGCCGGACGCGCTGGACGCCATCCTCGTCACCCACGGCCACTTCGACCATGTGGGTGAGACGAAGGCGCTGGCACAGAAGACGGGCGCGAAGGTGTTCGGCTCGTTCGAGCTCATCAACCTGCTCGGCCTGCCCGAGGCCCAGGCCGTGGGCGCCAACGCGGGCGGCACCTTCAAGGTGAAGGACGTCACCATCCACCTCGTGGAGGCGGTGCACTCCAGCAGCTACCAGGCGGACCCCAAGGCCCAGTCCCAGTACGCGGGCGCGCCGCTGGGCTACGTGCTGGCCATCGACAACGGCCCCACGCTGTACCACGCGGGTGACACCGGCCCCTTCGAGGGCATGTCGCTCATCGCCACCCAGTTCAAGCCCACCGTGGCCATGCTGCCCATCGGCGGGCACTTCACCATGGGCCCGGCGGAGGCCGCCCAGGCGGCCCGGCTGCTGAAGGTGCAGAGCATCGTCCCCATGCACTACGGCACCTTCCCGTTGCTCCAGGGCACCCCCGATGCACTGCGGGGTGAGTTGAAGACGCTGCGCGGCCCGGCCAAGGTGGTGGACCTGGAGCCCGGCAAGGCGACCGCGCTGTAGTGCACGCCGGCGTCCCCGGCCCCCGAAGCGCGTGCATGGTGCCGATGTCTGGGGTTGAACAGAGCCATCGCGCCGGGGTGCAATGAATTGCGTGGACTCCGCCCGCCGTTGGATGGTGGCGGTGTCTGGGATTGGTTAAGGCCCTCCTTGCCTGCTCGTGGCAAGGGGGGCCTTCGTGTCAGCACATATCGAGAATCACACCCGCTTCGCCGCGAATGATTTCCTGCTCTGGGACAGGCACGGGTGTGAAGTCCTGGTGGTGTGTGTCGCGGGTCGCTTCGACCTGCCGCCCGCCGGGCGCTCGACATCACAGCCATTGAAGGTCAGCGACGTCCAGCGTCCCCCACCCGAGGCGGACGTGTACTGGGGCGAGCCGGAGCTCAGCGCGGGCGGGCCGGGTGAGCCGGCCAACCCGGTGGGCCGTGGCCTCCACGCCAGCGTGGGCGCGGCGGTGGACGAGCTCCTGCCGCAGTTGGAGGACCCGGAGTCCCCCTGGAGCACCCCACGCGGCGAGTGGCGCCGGTGGGCTTCGGGCCGGTGGCTCGACACTGGCAACCCCGGCGCGCGTACGCGGGCACGTACGACGCGCGGTGGGTGGAGTCCCGGGCTCCGCTGTGGCCGGAGGACTTCGACGAGCGCTTCTTCCAGGCCGCGGCCCCCGGGCTGAATGCCGCGGAGGGCCTGCGGGGCGGCGAGACGGTGGTGCTCGCGGGAATGCACCCGGACGGGCGAAGGGAGCTCCTCCTGCCCTGCCATGACCTCCAGGTGGAGGTCCGTTTGCGGCGGCGGGCGGAGAAGCGCGCGCTGGTGCTGGACGCGGTGCATCTCGAGGTGGACGCGGGCGCGGTGACGCTGCTGTGGCGCGCGGCCATCCCCGTGCACCGGGAGCTGGCGGAGTACGAGGGCAGCGTGGTGCGCGAGGTGGGGACGCGATGAGCCACGGCACTGAGAGACTGGCCGTGGTGGCGGTGGGGGCCTGCACGCCGGTGGGACTGACGGCGGCGGTGACGTGGGCCGAGCGGACGGCGGGGACGGCGGGCCTCGTCCGGACGGAGGTTCGCGGTGCCGATGGAGAGGAGGTGCGGGCCGGGCGGCTCAAGCTGCTGGAGGCGTGGCGCTCACGCACGCAGCGCATGGCGGCGCTGGGCGCGACGGCGCTGGAGGACTGCCTGGCGGCGGTGAGGGGACGGTGGGAGGAGGCGCGGTTGCCGGCAGTGCTTGTGCTTCCCGAGGAAGGGCTGGGAGCGCCCTGGGACGAGGTGGCGCTGCGGGACGCGCTGGAGGCGGAGGCACGGCTGGAGTGGGACGAGTGCATCGCGCGAGCGGGGCGGGGCGGACTCTTCTCCGCGCTGGCGCGGGCTCGCAGGCTGCTGAGCGAGGGCCGGGCGCGGTGGGTGCTGGTGGGCGGGGCGGACTCGCTGAGTGACGGGCCGTCGCTGCGGCGTCTGGTGGAGACGGGGCGGTGCCTGGGAGGGGGACGCCGGGAGGGGCTGATTCCAGGCGAGGGCGCGGGCTTTCTCCTGCTGGCGCGCGCGGAGGAGGCACGGCGTCACGGGCTGGACATCGCCGGGTGGGTGTTGGCGGAGGCGCACGGCCAGGAGACGCGACACTTCCGGCAGGCGGCGCCCGGACGGGCCGAGGCGCTGACGAAAGTCTTTCACCAACTGCGGAGACACCCGGCGGTGGAAGGGCGGCGGGTGGATGCGGTGCTGTCGTGCCAGACGGGGGAGGGGTACTGGGCGCGGGATTTCGGCCAGGCGTACCTGCGCAACGCGGCACTGTTTCCGGAGCCGCTGGTGGTGCGCGAGATCTCCGAGGGATTGGGAGACGTGGGAGCGGCGGCGGGGGCGCTGCAGGTGGGGCAGGGGCTGTACCTGCTGCGCAAGCGCGGAGGCGGGCGGGTGCTGGTGTACGGCAGCGCGGACGGCGGCGCCGTGGGGGGCTGCGTCCTGGAGGTGGCGCCATGAAGACGTATGTCAATGGCCGCTCCGTGTTGCACGAGGGGGATGGGAATACCCAGACAGCGGCGGCGCCGGACGTGTGCAAGACGCCCTCTCCCGGAGGGCCGGTGCCCGTGCCGTACGGGAATGTGGCCCGGGACAGTGACCTGGCGGATGGCAGCACTTCGGTGGATATCGAAGGGCACCCGGTGGCGCTGAAGGGAAGCTGCCTGAGCACCAGCACCGGCGACGAGGCGGGGACGGCAGGTGGTGGACTCGTCTCATCGAAGGTTCAGGGGAAGGTGGTGTTCCTCACCGCGAGCCTCGACGTGTGGGTCGAAGGCCAGGGCGTGGTGCGCTTCCTGGATACGTTCCTGGCCAATGCCAACACCGGCAACACGCTGGGACTGGTGTACGGCGACCCGCTGGTGGTGCCGAAGGGGAGGAACGGCGAGGAACCGGTATGTGCTGCCTGCGGGCAGCCCTTCTCGGAGCACGCTCCAGGACTCGAGCCCTCCGAGGACGTGCGCAAGGAGATGAGATTGCTCGTGCGCGGGGAGCAGGCGGCCTTCAAGCATACGGTGGCGGCGAGAAAGAACAGTGGCTTCATGCTGGGCGTGCTCAAGTGCCGCAAGCGTGACGGAAGCACGGTCCACCTTCGAGCCACCTCGGGCATGTTCGAGCCGAAACTGGGGCTCGCGCTCGACCCGGCGTTTCACGTCGCGCCTGGCATCGATGGGGCGAAGCTCAACAAGGCCATGAGGATTCAGGAGAAGCGGCTTGCCGAGCGGCCCAGACACGGCTTCGAGATAGAGAAGTTGAAAGGCGAGAGCAGGACCGCCAATCGTCCGGGCAATTGCGCGGCGCCGAGGCTGCTGCTCTATGCAATGAGCCGTGGTTGGGAACCGCTGGAGTTGGTGGAGCAGTGGTTCGGCCCCGCGACGGAGACGAAGGAGCACGGACAGGACTACCCGCCTTGTGAAACGTGCAGGTTGTTGGTGCCAGTGCTGTTGTGTGAGGCGCGGCAGCGGGCCCGGAGTGAGCCCTCGCATGAAGAAGGGGAGGTGTGAAGGTGAAGAACAAGATTGAGCGGGTCATGGACTTCATGCAGGAGAACTGGCCATCGCACCGGATGCCGCTGAAGGGAGCGTCCGCTGAAGACATCGCCGAGTTGGTGACCGAGTGGCAGAGGCCGCTTCCCGAAGATTACGTGGCCTTCCTTCATCGCATGGGACACCGCACCGAGGGGCTCAAGTGGGAGCACATCGACTTCCGGCTCGGCACCATGCTCCGCGGCCTCCGCTACTGGGGCGAGAAGCGCGTCCTCCCCAGACGCTACCTCTTGATTGGAGATGACCTGACGGAAACCGACCTCTGCTATGCGTTGGATTTGGAGAAACGTTCGGAGGATGGGACGGCGGTGGTTCGCACCGTCTACAGGATGAACCACGAGGTTGAGCCCGAGAACACGCTCCAATGGGCGACCAGCCTTGCCGAGCTGCTCTTCCACAACATGTATCTGGAAGTGCGCAGTGAGTCGCTGCCTCACCGTGCAACCTCTGCATGGGTTGAAGTCGTGGGGAAGTCCGACGAGAAGCAGCCCTACGAATTCGTCCTGGAAGAACTGGGCCTCACCCGTCATCCGCTCTCTGGTCCCTACTTCCAGGCGTATGAATGCGAGGAGGGCCGCGTCGCGGTGAGGTGGGAGGAGTTCGAGTCGGACAGGAAGATGCACGGTCAGGTCATCAGCGCCTCGGAGACGGAGGACTGGGTGTGGAAGGTGGGCGGGACGCTCAAGAGCCACCTGCCCCCTCGTCAGTGACAGCCGCCTCCCGAGGACTGAACCCATGGCGTCCCTGTCCAGACACCCCGGCGCGGAGGACTTCCTCCGGGAGCTCGGCGAGGTCCACCTGTCCGAGCTGGAGTTCCTGCTGGCCCAGCGCTCGCGCCACCTGCGCGACCCCAACGTCCCCTGGCCCGGCATTGCAAGGCTGGAGGCTCGAGCCCTGGCCCACGCGGAGGCGCTTCACGCGGGAGGCGCGGGCAGTCTCGACCTCGCTCGTACGGCCCTCGCAGAGGAGGACTCCCACCGGGTGCGCGCCGCCGCCTTCGCGCTCGCCCTGCACGGCCCCGCGAGTCTGGAGGACGTCGTCCGCTCCCTGGTCCAGGCCCCCGAGGACCTCGTCCCCGCCTGGTTCGAAGCCCTCGCGCTGGTCCCCCCGGGCCACACGGCCTCCGCGCTCATGACCCTCCTCGACTCGCCGCGTCCCAACGTGCGCGCCGCCGCGGCCCACGCGCTGGGCTGGAGGAGGGAAGGAGACGCCACGCGCCTGTTCCTCCTGCTCGACGATGCGCTGGCCCCGGTGCGCGAGGCGGCCGCGCTGGCCCTCGCGCGTCTTCGGTACGTCCCCACATTGCAGCTCCTGGAGGCCCGGGTCCCTCACGTTCCTCCGGACGAGGCCGCCGCGCTGCTGCGGGCCACCCTCCTGTTGGGCTCCTCCAGCGCGCTCGGCCGGGTGCGTCACCTGTGCGCGAGCAGCACGCCTCCTCCTGCGCGGTTGCTGGAGCTGTTGGCGCTCGCGGGAGACGCGCGGGATGTGACAGGGATTCAACGCTGGCTGGCGGTGTCCTCGCTGTCCGTGCCCGCGCTGCTCGCGTTGGGCATTCTTGGAGTCCCTTCCACCGTACCGTTGCTGCTCGAACATCTCGAGTCCGGAACTGCCGCGGCCGCCGCCGAGGCACTGGCCCTCATGACGGGCGCCCCATTGCTGCACGAGGTGCGCATGCGCGGCGCGTGCGACGAGGAAGACGAGGAGCCCTCCGGGCCCCGGGTGCTGCTGCCCCGGTGCGAGCCCGGGCCCTGGCGGAGCTGGTGGCAGGAGCACCACGGCCGGTTCCTCTCGGCGCCGCGCTGGCGGCACGGCCGGCCCTTCAACACGGACCTCTGTCTCAGGGAGCTGGCGGACCCGCACGGCCGGTTGGAAGCGCGGACCCGCGCGGCATGGGAGCTGGCCCTCCGCTCCCCACGAGGCTTCGACTTCGAGCCTGACTGGCCGGTTGCTCGTCAGCTTCAGGTGCTGCACGGCGCCCGGCTCCAGCTTGTGGGCTGACGTGCGAGAAGTGGGCGCTGGCTCGGGCTCCAGGCCTGGAAGGCTGTCGGGAGGGAAGCAGTAGCGCGTGTTCTGGGGCCGCTGACGCATGGGGAACGAACGGGGCCCCAGGGCGGGTGGAAACCAGAATGCGGCTGGGTTACATCCGGCGTCACTGCTCCCGAACTGCCGGCGGCGGTCGAGGGGGTGTACCGGTGTTGGACTTCAGCAAGGCGGGATGGCTGCTCCCGCTCCTGGACGAGGCGATGGCCTCCGCGAGCTCGTCCTCGCTGGAGCCGTCCGCCGCGCCGCTGGCGTCCGGCCGTGCCCGGGCCCGCGCGTACCTGCGCCGCACGCTGCGCGCCACCGGGCTCCTGTATGGCACCCCCGCGGATGCCCCGACGCCCCAGGACGCGGACGCCCCCACCGAGCTTCAGGCGCGAGCGCTGGAGGAGCAGCTCTTCCGCGCGGTGGTGAAGACGCTGGCGCGCCTGGCCCTGGACCTGGCCCACCTGGTGGGGGCGCCGGAGGGGCCCCGACGTGAGCAGTTGCTGCTGCTGTTCGCGGTGCTGACCGGCGAGCTGGACCTGGCGGACGCGCTGGACACGCGGCTGGCCGCCGGGACGGCGGTGCAGAAGCGGCTGGTGGGGAAGGTGGAGGCAGCGCTGCGCAAGCGCGAGCCGACGCTGGCGGGCGACCCGATGTACGGGCTGGTGCTGCACAACGGCGCGCAGTACGCGGACGCGCAGCTCTTCTGCCGGCAGGCGATTGATTACTTCTCCTCCGGGCGCTTCCAGCGCGAGCGCGCGCGGCGGCGGCTGGACTTCGCGGCGAGGCAGAAGGCGCTGCTGGTGGACGTGCTGACGGGGCTGGCGTGCGTGGACCGCCTGCCCGGGCCTCCCGCGCGCCGGGCGATTCTGCGGCAGGTGGAGGACCTGCGGCTGCCGGACAAGGTGGAGACGGAGCTGAAGGCGGCGGTGAAGCAGTCCTTCGAGCGGCGGCGCTCGGTGCGCGACGTGGTGAAGCAGGTGCGCAGCGTGGACATGCGGCACTTCCTGCTGGAGCAGACGCTGCTGGCGGCGCTGGTGGACGGCCGGCGCACGCGGCGCGAGCGGGTGTTCATCAGCGAGCTGGCGGACGCGCTCCACGTGCCGAAGGCGGAGCTGCAACGGCTGGAGCTGGAGATGGCGGAGTTCTACGCCCAGCACCGCTCGCTGGTGGACGCCTTCACGGTGACGGACGCGGCCGGTGCCATGGGCGAGGACATGGTGGCCGGGGTGCAGGAGGTGGTGGAGAAGAACTTCCACCGGCTCATGCAGGAGATTCGCGAGACGGGCGACCTGGCGGTGCTGCTGACGAAGGCGGCGCGGCGGCAGACGCTCACGGGTGAGGAGCGCAAGCGGATGCGGGCGCAGCTCATCGACGTGGCCAAGGCGATTCCGGCGCTCGCCATCTTCGCGGCGCCGGGCGGGTTCCTGCTGCTGGCGGCGCTGACGAAGCTGCTGCCCTTCAACCTGCTGCCCAGCTCATTCCAGGATGAGCAGCCCGTCGACGCGGACAACGACGAGCTCGTCCCCGAGCGCGAGGTGGGCTGAGTCGCGCACGACGTCACGGAGTCCCGAAGCTGTGGCTCCACTTTCAGGACCGCGGTCCGCTCCGATGCCGCGGTTCTCGTTCTCCAGTCGACTGTGAGGGCTTTCAGCCCAGCATCCGTTGAATGCTGATGTCCAACTGACTGCGCACCAGTCCCAGCAGGCTCTGCATCGTGAGGGGCTCCTGCCTCAGCCGGGTGGCCAGCTCCGCCTGGACGCGCTTGAGCAGCCGTTCGCGGGCGTGGGCCACCTTGCGCGCCACGCCGGAGCGGGAGTCGCCGTACATCAGCGCGAGCCGGTCCATGGTGAAGCCGTGGAAGTGGTGCAGGCGCAGCAGCGCGCGCTCCTGCTCGGGGAGCGCCGCCACCACCTTCTGGAGCACCTCGCCGAGGAGCTGGCGCGTGTCCTCCCGGAGCACCTCGTGCTCCGGGTTGCCCGAGGCCAGCATCCGGGCGAAGGACTCCGGAGGCTCGGTGACGAGGACCTCGCGCCCGTTCTTCTCCACCAGCTCTCCGGAGATGCGCGCGGCGGTGATGCTCACCCAGGTCAGCAGCGGCCCCCGGCCCCCGTAGCTCTCAATCTTGGGCGGTGCCTTCTCGCTGCCCACCAGCAGCCGCTCGCGGAGCACCTGCAGCACCTCCTCCACCATGCTGGGGGACAGTGCGCCGAGCCGGCCGGGGATGTACCGGAGGACGTGCTGCTCGAAGGCCCGGAGGGCCGCGGTCTCCCCGGTGGCGCAGGCGCACGCGAGGTACAGGTCGGCGCCGTGGATGATGCGCAGCACCTCCGCGGCCTTGCCCGCGGGCAGGTGCCGGGCCAGGTGCCGCACGAAGGCCTCGGCCGAGAGCCGCAGCGTGGGCCATGCCTTCCGGGCCGCGTCGACGTGCTGGAGCAGCAGCGTCTCGAGTCCCTCCAGGGCCTCCAGCTCCGCGCGCTGATTGCGCGGCACGTGCTCCAGCAGCAGCGCCGCCAGTGGGCCTGTCTTCCGTTCCTCGCTCATCACCTTGCCTCACGGCGCTGCCAGGCCAGCACCTTCTGGAGCTCTGGCCGGCCCCGGACTCCCACGGACTCCAGCCACGTTCGGGCCTCCTCGGCCATGGCGAGCGAGCGCGCCCGGTCCGGGGCGGAGCGCGTCTCCACGAGCGCGCGGGCCAGCAGGAAGGACGTCCTCCCGGCGGCCTCCAGGTCACCGGGCTCACCCCACCGCGTCTGGATGCGCCGGGCACGCTCGAGCAGCGGTACGGCTTCCTCCGCGGCGCCCAACGACAGGTGTGCCTTTCCGGCGCAGGCCAGGGCGTTGGCGCCGTCCACGGACTCCACGCCCTGCGTCTTGCCAGTGATTGCGCGCGCACGCTCGCAGTAGGCGCGCGCCTCTTTCGGAGCGTGGGTTGCCAGGGCCAGCTCGGCCAGGGGGAGCAGCACCGTCACCAGGTCTCCACCCTCGGGGCCCTGCTCCTGCTCCAGCCGCTTCAGCGCCTCCATCAGGTCGCGCCGGGCCTCGGGGTAGCGGCCCGCGCTCAGCTGCACCTGCCCCCGGGTCGTCAGTGGCAGGGCGGCGCGTATCGTATCCGGGCCCATCGAGTGCTGGATGCGCTCCAGGGACTGGGTGGAGAGGGCGAGCGCCTCGTCGTGCTGGCCTGTTTCGCTGGCCAGCCTCGCTTGCGCCACGAGCGACTGGACGACCGTGAGGTGGTTGGGGCCACGGGTGCTCTCGAAGATGGCGCGCGCCTGCTCCAGCATGGACCGCGCCTCCTCCAACCGGCCCTGGACCCGCATGGCCTCGCCGAGGTTCAGCAGCACCGTCCCGCGGGCGGTACCTCCCGAGCCTGGAGAGGCCTCCAGGATGGCCAGCGCCGTGCGCCAGAAGCCAACGGCCTCGGCGAGCCGGCCCAGGGGCTCATGGCTCGAGGCGACCCTGTTGTAGGACGTCACGAGGGCGGGGTTGTCGGGGCCCAGCAGGCGCTTGCGCAGCTCGAGGGCCTGGACGTGGAGCTCCAGCGCTTCGTCGAAGCGGCGCTGGCCGAAGCGGATGCGTCCGAGCTGGTGGAGGAGGATGGACGTGCGGAGGCTGTCAGGCCCATTCCTCCTGCGCGAGAACTCCAGGCCCTGGAGCGCCTCCCGCTCCGCCTCGGCGGCGTTGCCCTGCAGCTCTCGCAGCGAGGACAGGCGGAGGTGCAGGTCCGTCGTGATGTCCGGGAAGCGCTCCCGCCCCAGCCGCTCGACGGCGGCCTGAGCGTGCCGGACTATCTTCTCCGCGTCCTCGGTGCGGGACAGCGCCTCACCCACCATCCAGATGAGCTCCACCCATGCACGGGCTTGGGTCTCATCGTCACGCCCGGCCTCGGCGGCCCACACGGCCTTGTAGAGGAACTCCTCCGCCTCCTCCGGCTTGCGGCTCTCACCGAGGAACTCGGCGTGGGCCAGGTACACCTCCGCCGCCAGCGGCTTGTAGTCGAGCGTCTTCAGTTCCTCGATGAGGGGCGTCGTCACCGCGAGGCCCTCGGAGAATCGGCGCGCCACGAGGTGGACCCGGGCCTGCGCCAGCTTGTGCCGCACGGCATCCACCCGGGAGCGCAAGGAGTCAGGCGGCTGCGGGCGGCTGGAGCGCCCGGGCGCGTCCCGGCAACCGGCGAGCCCCTCGAGGGAGGCCATCACCTGAGCCGCGCTCTGCACCGTCTGCGCGTCCGCCTTCTCCAGCACCTCGGTGACCGCGGCGAACTGCCAGAGCCGCGTGTCGAGGCAGGCGGCTGTCTGCCAGGAGCCGTCCCCGGTATCCGCGGGCGCGGCCAGGCACGCCTCGGTCCTGAGCGTCCGCCACTGGGCGGCGTAGGCGTCCAGCGCCGACGCGAGCCTCTCCCAGGACGATGCGGCGAATGAAGTCCCCGTGGCGAGGAAGGCCGCGCGCACCCGCTCGCGCCGCGCGGGGCCCCACGCCGCCGCGAGCTTCTCCACCTCCTGTTCACAGCGCGCCTCGCGCCGGTGCGTCACCCCATAGGCCACGAGGGCGCCCAGCACTCCCGCCACCGTCGCCGCGGCCACCACCCGCGTGAGCATCTTCCGGGGCGGCGGGGTGAGCTCCGTCAGCAGCGACTCCATGGAGGGGAAGCGCTCGGCGGGGTCGGCCCGCAGTCCCCGGAGCACCGCGCGCCGCACCCGGGCCGGAATCTTCACCTCGCGCTCGGGCGGGCACACCCGGCCTTGTTGAATGGCCTGCGCCAGCTCCCTCAGCGTCTCTCCCTGGAAGGGGCGCACGCCGTGGAGGGCCTCGTAGAGCGCCACGCAGAAGCTGAACGCGTCCGAGCGCGCGTCGGCGCGCTGTCCCTGGAGCAGCTCGGGCGCGAGATAGGCGGGAGTGCCCAGCACGAGGCCCGTCCTCGTGAGCCCTCCCCCGGGAGGAACGGGAGCCTCGGGGCTCGCCGCCCGCGAGGGTGCGTCTTCCTCGCGGAGCAGCCGGGCGATGCCGAAGTCCGTCACGCACACCCGGCCATTCCGCCCGAGCAGGGTGTTGGCGGGCTTGAAGTCGCGGTGCACCAGCCCCGCCGCGTGCGCGGCCGCCAGGCCCCGCCCGGCCTCCAGGAAGACTCGCAGCACCTCCCTCCAGGGACGCGGCTCCTTCATCCACTCGGCCAGCGTGGTGCCGTCCACCAGCTCCATGGCCAGGAAGATGCCGTCGCCGTGGGTGCCCACGTCATAGAGGGTGACGACGTTGGCGTGGGAGAGCCGGGCCAGTGCCTGCGCCTCGCGCAGCAGCCGCTGCTGCAATTCCTCATGTTGGCGCCCCTCGGGGCGCAACACCTTGAGGGCCACCTGCCGGCCCAGCTCCGGGTCATCCGCCGCGTACACCACTCCCATGGCTCCGGAGCCGAGGCGCTCGCGCACCACGTAGCGGGAAACCCTGTCGCCGCGCTCCAGCGGCGGTGGGAAGAGCTCCCCCATGAGCGCCGCCGTGGGGCTGGTCAGTGCCCGGGCACCAGCCCCCGCCGCCAGGACCCACTGGCAGTCCGGGCAGTGCTCCACATGGGCCATGACATGACTCCGGTGCTCCTCGGAGAGCACCCCCGCCAGGAAGTCACTCAGCGTCGTTTCTTGCGGGCACGCCTTCATGCAGCCACTCCGAGAGACCCCTGCGCGTCAATGTACGGACAGTGGCCATGCACGATTGGAAGTTTCTGGGATGCGGGCCACGCCATTCCCTCTTTTACGCCCGAACGCCCGGGGCTGCCTTTGGCGGCTTCACGGGGCAACTAAATTGCATTTCAACCAGAGGGGAGTTTTCCCATGGGCGGTCTGGCACCAGTCGGTGGGGGTTCTGGCAAGTCGGGAGTGGACAAGGCCGAGGCCGCGCAGAAGCCCGGGCGGACGCCCGAGGCCGCGAAGAAGTCCCGGCAGGCGGACGCCGCCGCGCCGAAGAAGAACGAGCTCGCCTCCGCCTTCGACGGCACCAGCCGCAAGGCGGAGCTGGAGAAGCTGCTGGGCACCACGGCGCCTCCAAAGGTGAAGCCCGTGAAGGGCGAGAAGCCGCCCGAGTCCATCAACGCGGTGGACTCCAAGGACCTCGAGAAGGCCCGCTCGCTGGCGGACGGGCAGACGTACACCGATGCGTCCTCGGGCGCGAAGTACCAGGTGAAGAAGGACGCGGCGACGGGCGACACGGTCCTGTCCGACGCGAAGAGCGGCAACACCGTCACCGTCAAGCCGGACGGCAGCTACACGTCCACGGTGAAGGCGCAGGAGAAGACGCAGTCGGGCGCCACCGTGGACTCGACGTGGACGAAGACGGTGGACGCCAGGGGCCGGCCCATCAGCCTCCAGTCCCAGAAGAGCACCACGGAGCAGCACCCGGAGACGGGCGCCACCACCACCTCCGTCACGTCCTCCTATGACACGACGAGGTCGCCTCCGCTGCTGAAGTCTCGCACGGAGGAGAAGCGGATGGAGAAGCCCCCGGCGGCGCTGGCGCAGCGGCCCGGCACGCCCCAGGGCCCGGCGACGGTGAAGACGGAGACGCAGTACGACGCGCGGGGCATCCCGACGAAGCAGGTGAAGACGACGGAGGTCCACACTCCGGGCTTCAACGCGGGTGCCGTGAGCGCTTTCGAGGCCGGTCAGGAGTCGGCCCTGCGGAATGCCTCCAAGGGAGAGGACCACCACCGGACGAACAACGCCCCCACCTCGCTCAAGCCCGGCGAGTCGAGCCTCACGACGACGGAGGAGACGCGCTTCAACGCCCAGGGCGAGCCCGCCGTCTCCACGCGCAAGACGGAGTCGGTGGCCACGCAGGCGCTCAAGTCGGACAAGAACGGCAACGGCGTGGAGGTGGTGCGCACCCAGCAGGAGGTGACGCGCGGGCCAAAGGATGCCGCCTCCACCGACGCGCTCCCTGCGCTCGACCCCCAGAAGCCCGGCACCGTCACCCGGCGCACCACGGTGACGGGGTATGACCCGGACGGCAGCCGCTTCGGCGCGGGGCATGCCAGCCGCTCGCGGACGGTGTCCCAGTCCTCGGGCACGGTGGACGCGCACGGCCAGACGCAGCTGAAGCACCAGCCCACCGAGGTGCAGAGCCTCCACGAGGCCAGCGACAACCGGTGGCGGTATGACCACGTCGCCTTCGACGTGGGCGCGGACGGCAAGCCGGTGCCGGGCAAGGAGCCGCGGCAGCTCGACAAGGAGCGGCAGCTGCCCTGGTACGAGGACGCGACGGAGTTCGCCGCCGACGAATTGAAGAACCTGGCGGACCGGGCCGGTGACGTCGTGGACGCCGCGTCCGAGCTCGTGACGGCGCCGCTGGAAGACGCGCTGACGGACGAAATCAAGAAGCTCAACAGCGTGGGGGACACGCTGACGCTCAGTGGGAACCTGGACGTCAAGGTGGGGCTGAAGGCGGGCATCGCGGGCGAGGCCGAAATCGAGCGCACCGAGGACGGCAAGTACCAGCTCTCGGCGGAGGTGACGGCGGACGTGGGCGTGGGCTTCCTGGGCTCCGCGTCGGTGTCGGGCGGGATGCGCATGGAGTGGAAGTTCGACTCGCCCGAGGAAGCGGCGAAGGCGTCCCTCCTGTTGGGCAAGGGGCCCTCTGCGATGCTGCCGGGAAGCGAGGACCAGAAGTTCCTCATGGACCACCTGTCGGCGGCGGAGCTGAACGTCGGTGGCCAGGCGGAGGCGGGTGTCGGCGGGAAGGCCGGCCCGGCGTCGGCGGAGCTGTCCATCAGCGCGGAAGCGACGACGGGCGTCCGTGTGGAGTTCGACAAGGGCAAGCCGACGCACCTGGTGAGGACGACGGAAGTCTCGGGCTCGGGCGCGGCGGGGGCGGCCACCGGGCTCAAGGGCAAGGCGGGCGTCAACGTGGGCGGAGAGGTCAGCGGCTCGGTGAGCATCGAGTCGAAGATTCCGCTGGATGCCAGCAAGGTGGACGCGAAGGACATGCTGGCGTTCCTGGCGAGCCCCACGAGCGCGGCCTTCGCCGGGCCGGCGGAGACGAGCATCACCGTGGAGGGCTCGGTGGATGCCGGCGAGCACGGCGAGTTCTTCACCGCGGAGGTGAGCGGGCTGAGCGGTGAGGAAGCGCAGTCGGTGGCGAAGAAGCTGCTCGAGGGCCAGGGCGAGAAGGCCTTCGAGGGCGTGAAGGCCGAGACGAAGTTCACCACGGGCAGCTTCAAGGACCGCGAGGCGGGCTTCGGCGCGAAGCTGGGCGTGGTGGACTTCGACATCAGCGCGCGGCACCGCGACGTGACGGCGGAGGGCGGCGGCGGCAGCGGTGGCACCAACATCAACGCGGGCGGCGGGAAGCGGAAGGGTGGCAGCGACGGACCCTCGGGGAGCCATGGCGCGAAGGGGGGGAGCGACCCGAGCGGCTCCAACGGCCCGAGCAGCGCCGAGGGTCCGGAAGCAGGGGCGGACGCGCCGACGCGTCAACCGGGGGACACGTCGCGGGGGCGTGACGACCGGCCCGGAAAGGACCCGTCGGCGCGTCCGCCGGGGGACACGACGAAGGACCGCACTCCGCCCGCGGAGTACCGGGTGAATCCCGCCACGGGGAAGCTCGTGCCGGTGACGCCGCGCGAGGGTGGGCCCTCGCGCTCGGAACGGGCCGAGCGTCCCGAGGCGAAGAGTCCTTCCGGAGCGAAGGACGCGAAGGGCGACACGGAGGGCACGTCGGGGCGTCGCCCCGTGCCCGTCGAGAGGAACCCGGAGCTGCCCGGCCGCACCACGCTCGCGCGCTACGACGACGGCAAGGTGCGCATCGAGGCGGGGCCGGACGCGGCGCCCGAGGACGAGTCACGGGTCGACTCCCTTGCCCCGGGGGGCGGCTTCGTGGCCCGGCATGGGCCGACCGCCGCCGTGCCCGACTGGGCGGGGCTCGGGCAGGCCGTGAATCCCCAGGCACCCCGGACAGCGATTGCTCCACCTCCGTACCAGCCTCCGACGGCCGAGGAGAAAGCCGCCATCGAGAATGGCTCTCGTCGCGACAGGAAAGCGGCCCTGCTCGACCATGTCAGGCGCGCCTACGACCCGAAGACGCGGACCCAGACCGAGCTCAACAAGGACGTGGATGAAAAGCCATACAAGCACACGGTTGGAGGCGTCGAGCTCGTCGAGCCAGAGGCCTACGCCAAGGTGCGGGCAGGGCTCGCCCGGGAAGAGGCGGCGCGCCGCGCGGAAATCCGCGACCAGCAGCTCCGGGAGCGATTCCCGGATGGGCCCAGAATCGACATGGCCACCAATGATGCGGCGTTCGCGCATTGGGAAGACCACACGAGGCCGCACACGCAGTCGCGACACGGACCCGAAGTGCCCTACCGGATTTCCGACGCGCCCGGAGCCCAGTCCCTGGAAGGCCGTGTCACCCCGGGCCATCGATGGAAGGAAGACTCGAAGCAACCGGATGCGTCATTCCAGTGGGCAAACAATCGCATCATGAATCAGACCGTCAATCATCACCTGCGCACGCATTGGGACCGCATCCGGCCCGAGCTCGCCAAGAAGGGCCACTACGAAGAGGAGGTGCTCCTTCCCCGCCAGTCTCCGAGGCTCGGGCGGGGGTTCGTGGCCGACGATTCGGGGACGGCCGTGCCGGCGAACGCGAAGAGCTACACCCTCCGAGTCCGTATCGTCGACGGCGCGCCGCCGCGACTCGCGGTGCAGTCGACCTTCCCCGGTCCCAAGAAGGTGTAGCTGCGACAACTCGGGCAGCAAGGGCGCCAGGCTCCGGCCGCTGACGAGCCTGGACGACTCAGGGGCAATTCAATGATTCGCATGTCATGGCTGATGGGATGCCTGCTCCTGCTGGGAGCGGGCTGTGTCGTGCCGGGCATCGATGAGCTCTGCCCGAAGGAGAGCATCATGGATGCCTATCCAGACAAGGATGGGGATGGGCACGGCGCTCGTGGCTCCGTGGCGGAGCGCGTCTGTGGGCGCGTGCCCGAGGGATATTCCAAGACGAAGGATGACTGCGACGACCGTTCCGGCGCCGGCGCACGGGTCCATCCCGGCGCAGTGGAGGTGTGTGACGGCATCGACAACGACTGTAACGACAAGGCCGATGAAGGCCTCGTGAGGGATTACTACCCGGACCTGGATGGTGACGGAGTGGGGGCGGGCGCCGCGGTGGCGGCCTGTGGACCGCCTCCTGCGCATGTCGCTGTCGCGGGAGACTGCGACGACCGTGATCCGGAGCGCAGTCCGGGCATGTTCGAGATGCTCGACGGCAAGGACAACAACTGCTTCGGAGCCACGGACGAAGCGCTCTTCTCCGCGGGAGAGAACCACGCCGTGGCGCTGCGCCAGGATGGAACGCTGCTCTCGTGGGGGCGTAACGGATGGGGCGAGCTCGGGGATGGCACGCTCATCGGCCACGAGGTGCCCGCGCCGGTCCCGGGCCTCGACCGCGTCATCGCCATCGCGGCGGGACGCTTCCACACGGTGGCGCTGAGGCAGGATGGCACCGTCTGGACGTGGGGGGACAACGCGTGGGGCCAGCTCGGCCTGGGAGATACGACTTCGAGGTGGGTGCCTACGCAGGTTCCAGGCCTTGCGGAAGTGACCGCAATCTCCGCGGGGCTGACCCACTCCGTGGCCCTGCTGCGCGATGGCACCGTCAGGGCGTGGGGATACAACGCCAGCGGAGAGCTGGGGGATGGGACCAACTTCAGCCGCATCCGCCCCGTGCAGGTGAAGGGCATCTCGGAAGTCGCCGCGGTGGTCGCGGGAGCGATTCACACCGTGGCCCTGCGGAGGGACGGCACGGTCTGGGCATGGGGGTTCAACGGGAATGGCCAGCTCGGAGATTGCACGACGGAGAACCGGTCCGTGCCCACCCAGGTCCTGGCGCTGCCGGACGTCGAGCTGACGGACGTCACCGCTGTGGACTCTCACGGGGACCACACCGTGGCCTTGAAGAAGGATGGCACCGTGTGGGCCTGGGGGCGCAACGACTGGGGGCAGCTCGGGGATGAGACGGCCACCGACAGTCTCGTGTCCGTGCAGGTCGAGGTTCCGGCGGGCATTTCCTTCGTCTTCGTCTCCGGAGGGGGTGACCACACGGTGGCCTTGTGCCGGGACGGAAGCGTCTGGGCCTGGGGGCGTGGGGAACGGCTGGGGAATGGCACGCTCCGCGGCAGCCCGAAGCCAGTGCAGGTGTCTGGGATTGGAGAGGTTGTATCCATCGCCGCTTCCTGGTCGAACACCCGGGCGGTGCGACGGGACGGAAGCGCCTGGGCCTGGGGAAGCAACGAGTGGGGCCAGCTTGGGGACGGGACGACGACAGCCCGGACGGCGCCGACAGCGGTGCCCGCGTTGGACTACCCCGTGAGCCATTGAGCAGGGCGGAGGACGCGGGCCTAGTGGAAAGGCCTTAGCGCAGAGAGGTCGAGCAGCCTGCTTTCGTGGGGCCGTTCAACGACAAACCATTTCCCGTCAGGGCGATGGACGGCAGCCGCGCAAGTGATTGATGCTTGCACAAGCAACCGCATTGCATTTCAGCCAGGAAAGAGATTTCCATGGATTGCCCTGACGAGTCTGGCATGAGTACGGATGGCGCCGTGCGTCGAGCCGAGGAAGCCCGTCAGAAGGCCGAGGCCGCCCGGTGCGCGGTGGAGGCAGCGGGCCGTGCACGCCGTGCCGCGGAGGCCGCGCGCCGCGCCGTGGAGGCCGCGCGCCACCTGAAGACCGTCGCGGAGAAGGCCGCCGCCGACGCGCGGAAGCCCGGACAGGCTCCCGAGGCCGCGAGGAAGTCCCCTGTGGACGCCGTCGCCGCGGAGAAGCATCGCCAGTGGGCCACCGGGAGGGTGGCCGCCGCCGAGACGAAGCTCCAGGCCGCCGAGGAGAAGAGGGTCCTGACGGCGAAGCGGGCCTGGGAGGCCATGGTCGAGGCCAACGCACTGGCCGCCTGGGCGAAGACGGCGCCGCCCTTTGCCCTGAAGGACATCGACAGCGTCATGCCCGGGGGCGCCGAGCTCGCCTCCGCCGCCGAAGGAACCCCTGCTCCTTCGGCGGCCTGGCCCGTCGAGGAGGAGCAGCGTCCCAGCGCCTCCGACGCCGTGGGCTCCAATGACATCCAGTCCGCCGCGAATCGCGCTCCATCCGGCCTTCCCGGTTGGAAGAGACCTCTCTCGAGGAGCGGCGGGGGAGAGTCGCTCCTTCAAATGGACACGTAGAGACTCCCATGAGCGGGTCCAGGTGCATGGGATTGCGGGCGCCGTATGGGGTTCTCCCAGGGTATGGATTGACCGTCACCCTCGGTGAGCGCCATAAGCTCGTCCATGACGACTCCCGCTCGCACGTTGCTCCTCCCGCTGTGCCTGGTCCTCCTGTTATTTGCTGACGGTGCGGCCGCGGCCAGTCTGGGCTCCGCGTCATCCACCGCCTTCACCATTCCCAACGGGACGTTCGAGACGCCCGCCCTGCCAGCGTCGCCGGGGTACCAGTACGCGCCGGCCGGGAGTGGCTGGACGCTCGACCAGGGCGCGGGGCTCACCCGGAACGGCACCGCGTTCACCTCGGGCAACCCGAGCGCGCCGGAAGGTGCCCAGGTGCTCTTCCTCCAGGGCACGGGCTTCGCTTCGCGGACGCTGAGCTTCGCGGCGGGCTATTACGTCTTCAGCCTCTCCGCCGCGCAGCGCGGAAACCTCGCCAGCAACCAGCAGGTCGGACTGCTCATCGACGGCGGCGTCGTCCAGGGCTTCATTCCCGCCGGCGCGGCCTACCAGCGCTTCACCTCGGTGGCGGTGCTGCTGTCCTCCGGCACGCACTCCATCGAATTGCGCGGGCTCAGCGCGGGGGGAGACAACACCGCCTTCGTGGATGACTTCCGGGCCGTGCGCGTCAGGGATGTGGCCATCAGCGGCTTCGAGTCTCCAGCCCTCCCTGCCTCTCCCGGCTACGCCTATGGCCCGGCCGGTGGGCCGTGGACCTTCTCCGGTGGCGCCGGTCTCGCCCGCAACGGCAGCGGGTTCACCGTCAGCAATCCCGCGGCGCCGGAGGGCGGCCAGGTGCTGTTCCTCCAGGGCGGCGGCTCCACGGCGACTACCACCATCACCATTCCCCGTGGCGGCTTCTACCGGTTCCGCCTCAAGGCAGCCCTGCGCGCCAACGACCCGGCCCAGCCGCCGGCCAAGAATGTCCGCATCACCGTCGGCGGCATCCAGGCGGGCGAGTTCCGCCTCGCCAGCATTCAGTACGTCGAGCAGGTCTCCACCGCGCGCTACCTGGCCGCGGGCCCCATCACGGTGGGCATCACCGGTGTGGACACGGCGCTCGGAGACCACACGGGGCTGGTGGACGACCTCCGGATGGAGATGCTCCACGACTGGCAGGACCCGTACGTCTGGGGCGGCGCGGTGCCCGGCGCGGGTGACGACGCCACCGTCAGCGCCGGCAGCGCCGTCTGCCTCCAGGGGACGCTCGCTCCGAGGAGCATCACCGTGAACGGCGAGCTGCTCGCCGCGCAGGACCGGAACGTGGCCGTCACCACGAAGTACGTCATGGTGATGGGCAGCGGCTCCCGGCTGGAGGTGGGCCAGGAGCGGACGCCCTATCCGGGCTCCGCCGTCTTCACCCTCAACGCCACGCCCGCCGACCCGGACATCATGGGAATGGGCAACAAGTTCATCGGGGCCATGGGCACCGGCACCGTCCACCTCCACGGCCTTGAGCGCGTGAGCTGGACGCAGCTCGGGGCGAATGTGAGCGCGGGCAGCTCCACCCTCGTCCTCAAGGAGCCCGTGGACTGGCAGCCGGGCGATACCCTCGTCGTCGTCTCCAGTCACCTCAACTGGAACGAGGCGGAGAAGCGCACCATCAGCTCCATCCTCCCGGGCAACACGAGCCTCACGTTGTCGAGCCCGCTCGCGTACTCACACACCGGCGTGGTGAAGACCTATAGCGACGGCTCGCGCACCTGGACGGCGGACCTGCGCGCCCAGGTGGGGTTGCTCACGCACAACATCCGGGTGCAGGGCGATGCGGCGTCCGCGTCCTCCGGCGGGTTTGGTGGCCACATCATGGTCATGGACAACTCGACGGCGTACGTCAGCGGCGTCGAGCTCTTCAACATGGGCCAGAAGGCACGCCTGGGGCGCTACCCGTTCCACTGGCACATGCTGGGCAGCGTCGGCGCGGGTCAGTACTTCCGGAGCTCCAGCATCCACCAGTCCTACAACCGTGCCATCACCATCCACGGCACCGAGAGCACGCTCGTCGAAAACAACTTCTTCTATGACCACATCGGCCACGGCGTGTTCCTGGAGGATGGCAGCGAGCGCTTCAACGTCATCAAGAAGAACGTGACGCTGCTCACGAAGCGCCCCGCGCCGGGCGAGGAAGTCACGCCGTCCGACAACCAGCTCAATCAAATCCAGAACCGCACTCCGTCCAGCTATTGGATTACCAATCCGCAGAACACGTTCGAGGACAACGTGGCGGCGGGCACCGAGGGCACCGGGTTCTGGTTCGCGCTCCCCGCCCGCCCGATGGGCCTGTCCGCGACGGACCCGCGCTTCTCGTCGCTGCGGCCCAACGCGCTCCCGATGATTTCCTTCAAGGGGAACAGCGCTCACAGCACCATGAACGGGTTCGACATCTTCGACGGGCTGGATGCCAATCACTCGCTCCAGCCGAACCTGGGCTGGTCCGACACCGCCCTCCACCTCATCGAGAACAGCACGTGGTACGCGAATGATTTGGCCCTCTACACGGGCCTCGGCGCCGGCGGCCCGTCCGACAACCTCATCTTCCGCAACAACGTGCTCGTGGAGAACACGGTCGGCACCATGCTGGCCAGCTACAGCATCGTCGACCAGAGTGTGTTCGTGGCCAACTCCGGGGAGGGGCTCGCCTCCGGCACCCACTACGCCTATCGCGTGTATGACGGCGCGGGACAGGTGCGGGACTCGCACTTCATCGGGTGGGACGCGGCCAACGCCAACTTCCTCATCAACACGGGTGCCGCCACCAAGCATCCGAACCACAACTTCACCGGCAACACGATGTCTCCCGCGAGCCCGCCGCGCACCAGCCTGGAGGACTTCGACATCCGCCCCGTGTTGGGCACCCACGCCAACCACCCCGGGCACCCGCGCTACTGGTCCATCGTGCTCCGGGATGTCACCGGCGGCATCAGCGGCAAGGCCAACACGTCCATCATCTCCAACCACCCGTTCATGCGGGTGGGAGACGAATACCAGCCGCCCACCTGGGTGCGCGCGTACCGGAGCGACCACCGCTTCGTCCTGTCGCGGCTCACCTACGACGTGCCGTTCGAGCAGACGCCCAACATCACTTGCACGCGCGAGAAGGCGGGGACGGCCACGGTGCCTGTCTTCTACATCGACGACGCCGGCTACCACGAGTGGCACCAGCTTCCGTTCATCGTCAATGAGGGCTTCGAGTACACCTATACCTATCAGTCCCTGCCCGCCGTGAAGCGGGTGACGATGAACATGGAGGACGCCACCGCGGGCGACAGCTACGTGGCCCACTTCAAGGACTTCGGGAAGCTGGGAGGCATTGCGCTCGCGTCGAGCCAGAGCAGCTTCACCGCCTACTCGTCGCTGGCCAGCCTGCGCGCCTCCGCCACCTCGGGCTACTACGTGCAGCCGGGTGGAGACCTCCACATCAAGGCGGTCGCCACCGGCAAGAGCCAGTCCTTCAGCATCGCCTGGACCACCAACTTCGCGGTGCCGCCGCTGGACACGGACGGGGACCAGCTGACGGACTCCGCGGAGGTCTCCGCGTCGCGGCACCCCTTCGACGCCGCCGACCTGGGCGCGGAGTTCGCCACGCCTGGCGGCTTCGAGGGCTGGACTGGATTCGGCAACATCTCCGGCCAGGCGGTGGCCAACGGCGTGCTGACGGGCACCTCCAACAACAACGGCGACGCGCAAATCGTGAACAGCGACTACAACTTCAGCGCCAGCCGTGTGCCGCAAGTCCAGGTCCGCATGCGGGCCTCCCAGAACACCGGAGTCCAGCTCTTCTTCGCCACTGGCACGCAGCCCGGGTTCTCCGGCACGCGCGTGGCCACCGTGGGGTACACCGGCAACGGCGCCTACCAGACGCTCACCTTCGACATGGCGGGCCAGGTGGACTGGAACGGGACCGTCACCGACCTGCGCTTCGACCCGGTGTCGGGAGTGGGCATCCAGTTCGACATCGACTGGATTCGCGGGCCGGGGCTGTAGCCGCTCCCGCCGCGCATGCTCCGCACCTTCATACCCAGACTCGGGGAGGTGCGGAGTCATTGCAGGCCCGTCGGGTTGCGAGGACGGCGCGCCGGACCAACCCGCGGAACCACTGCGCCGCGGGGTCGGTGTGCGTCCGCTCGTGCCAGCTCAACGCAATCTTGACGGTGTGCGCGGGGCATGGAGCGTTGACGGCGCGCACGCCCATGCGCGTGCCCTGCGCGGCGGCGAATGACTCCGGCAGCGTCGCGACGAGGTCCGTCTCGGCCACGACCGCCGCGGCGGCCGTGAAGGAGGGCACCGTCATCACCACCTCGCGGGGGATGCCCGAGCGGGCGTACGCGGCACCGACGAAGTCACGGAAGCCCTTTCCCGGCACCATCTCCACGCCGACATGCCGGAGCATGCCGAGCTCGCGCCTGGACAGCCGCTTGCCCAGGGCAGGGTGGTCCTCACGCGCGACGAGGACGGTGCGCTCCTCCAGCAGCGGCTCGACGTGCAGGCCCGCGCCACGCGCGGCGACGCCGATGTGCAGATCCACCTGGGACGAGGCCAGGTCGCCCAACGAGACGAGCGAGGCGATGCCCACCACGGAGAGGCGCGCGTTCGGCATCTCCGTGGTCATCAGCGCGGCAATCCGAGGCACCCAGGTGACCTGCCCCGCGTCGGCAATGGCGAGGGTGAAGGTCTGCTTGCAGCTCGCCGGCTCGAACGGGACCTCGTGGATGGCGAGCTCCAACTCCCGCAGCCCGCGCGCGATGGCGGGTGCGAGCGCGAGCGCGCGAGGCGTGGGGACGATGCCGCGGCCGTTGCGCGTCACGAGCGGGTCTCCAAGCGCGGAGCGGAGCCGTGCGAGGCCGTTGCTGATGGCCGACGGCGTGACGTGAAGCCGCTCGGCCGCGCGCGCCACGCTCCTCTCGGAGAGGACGGTGTGGAGCATCAAGAGGAGGTTGAGGTCGAGGGCGGCAATCGAAGTGCTCACGGTTGGTGAGGTTACTGCTCACGAATCATCACTGCCAGGGAGGAGTCTCCGGGCCCATATTGCCGGCATGCACAGATTGCTCGGCTGCCTCGTCGCGGGCGCGCTCGTCGCGTGCCACGCCGCTACTCCTCTTCCTTCCCGGAGCACTCCCTTGTCCTCAACGACGCATCGAATCCAGGTCCTCGACTCGCACATGACCTACCGAGAGGCCGGCAGTGGCTCGCCCATCGTGTTCCTGCACGGCAACCCCACGTCCTCGTACGTGTGGCGCAACGTGATTCCGCAGCTCGCCGACCGGGGCCGGTGCCTCGCGCCAGACCTCATCGGGATGGGGGACTCGGGCAAGCCCGACGTGCCCTACCGCTTCGCGGACCACGCGCGGTACCTCGATGCCTGGTTCGAGGCGCTCGGCCTGCGGGACGTCGTGCTCGTCGCCTACGACTGGGGTGGGGTGCTCGCCCTGGATTGGGCGCGGCGGCACCCGGACCGCGTGCGCGGCGTGGTGGTATTCGAGACGTTCCTCCGGCCGATGCACTGGAGCGACTGGCCGCCGCAGGGCGAGCAGCTCTTCCGCGCCCTGCGCACGCCAGGAGTGGGGGAGAAGCTGGTGCTCGAGCAGAACGAGTTCCTTGCGCGCTCGCTCGCGAACGGCGTCCAGCACGGCCTCGCGGAGAGCGACCGCGCCGTGTACTACGCCCCGTATCCCGATGCGGCGTCGCGGCGCCCGGTGCTGCAGTGGCCTCGTGAGATTCCGATTGATGGCGAGCCCGCCGACGTCGCCGCCGTCATCGAGCAGAACGGCGCGTGGCTCGCGAGCCCGTCCGCGAAGCCGGCGATGCTCCTGACTTTCGGAGACACCGGACTCAGCGCGACGAAGATCATCGAATGGGCGCGAGGCATGCTCCCGGCGCTCGAAATCGTCCCGCTCCGTCGCGCGGGGCACCATGCGCCGGAAGACGCGCCGGATGAAATCTCGCACGCCCTCCGGAGCTGGCTCGACCGTCACTCGTGGTGAGTGCCTGTCTCATGGATTGAGCCGGCGATGTGGACGATGATGCGGAGAAGCCGTTCCATCCGATGGCCGCTCTACACCGCCCTCATCCCGGAGAATGTATGTCCCCCAGGAGACTTCATCGGTCGCCCGCGGTCCGCTCATTGGCTGCGGCGTTCGCCCTCGCTTGCGCACCGGGCTGCTCGGACGACGCGGAGGACACCGTGGACGTGCCCAATCCGCTGACCAACCCCAAGGACGGTCCGCCCGCCGGCAATCCGAATGCGGAGGCCACGTGCAGCGTCCCGGCCGAGGCAGGCCTCGCCGACGTCTCCAAGCCCACCACCGTCGTCGGGACGGGCACGGCGGCGAGCTGCACCAGCGCGGCCTTCATCGAGGCCGTCGCAAAGGGCGGCGTCATCACGTTCGACTGCGGCTCGGAGCCGGTCACCATCACGCTCGACAGGACCGCGAAGGTCTTCAACGACAAGGGGCCGGACATCGTCATCGACGGCAAGGGCCTGGTGACGCTCAGCGGCGCGGGGAAGCACCGCATCCTCTACATGAACACCTGCGACAAGGCGCAGGTGTGGACGACCTCTCACTGCGACAACCAGGACCATCCCCGGCTGACGCTGCAGAACCTGACGTTCGTGGACGCCAGCTCCAAGAGCGAGAGTGAGTTCGACGGAGGCGGAGCGGTCTGGGTGCGCGGCGGGCGCGTTAAGGTCATCAACTCCCGCTTCTTCAACAACGTCTGCGCGGACGTGGGGCCCGACGTCGGGGGGGGCGCCCTCCGGGTGTTCAGCCAGTACGAGGGGCGGCCCGTCTACGTGGTGAGCACGACCTTCGGCGGCAAGCAGGGCTATGGCGGAGCCTGCTCCAACGGCGGCGGTATCAGCAGCATCGGCGTGTCATGGAACATCATCAACAGCCTCTTCTCGTACAACCGTGCCGTCGGTAACGGCGGGAATCCCGCCAGCGGGGGCACTCCGGGTGGCGGCAGCGGTGGGGCCATCTACAACGACGGCAACAAGATGACGCTGTCCCTCTGCGGCACGCGAATCGAGCACAACGAGGTCAAGGCCTACGGCAGCGCCATCTTCTTCGTCAGCAATGACCACTCGGGCGACATCCGCATCGACCGCTCGGTCATCAAGAACAACGTCGGTGGCTCTTGGTACCCCACGCACCCCCAGATATCGAATCACGCGGATACGCCCATCACGGTCACCCATTCCACGATTGAGTGACGGTGCCGCGGTGGGCGCCCACCGGCTCCAGGCTCCGCATCAGTTGGTGAGCAGCACCTTGCCCACGCCGCCCTGCTCCGCGAGCTTCTGGGCCTCCTTCGCCTGCTCCAGCGGGAACCGCTTGCTGACGGGGATGACCAGGTCTCCCTTCGCCGCGCTCTGCCCGAGCTGCGTGAGGCGGCGCGAATCCGGATGACTGAAGATGGCGCGCACGGTGATGGACCGTCCCTTCGCTTCGGGAGGCTCGCCCACCACGCTGCCCAGGGTGCCGCCCGGCTTCACCTTCTCCAGCAGTCCGGCCACCGTCTTGCCGCCCACGGTGTCCGCGATGGCATCCACCACGGGCAGCTTCGCGACATCCTCCGCGACGTCGAGCGCGACCACGCCGTCCACGCCCAGCTTCTCCGCCTCCGCCTTCTGCTTCGCACGCACGCCGGCCCAGACCTTCACGCCCCGGGCCTTCGCCGCGAAGACGGCGACGCGCCCCACCGCGCCCAGTGCTCCGGTGATGAGCACCGTGTCACCCTGGCGCGGGTTCACCGCTTCCTCCAGCAGTTGCGTGCCCGTCAGCGCGACCAGGGGCAGCGCGGCGGCGTCCTTCAAGTCCATCGACTCGGGCACCTTCGCCAGGGCTTCCACGGGCGCGACGACTCGCTCCGCATAGCCGCCCTGCACGAGGCCCATCACCCGGTCCCCTGGCTTGAAGGCATCCACGCCCGGTCCCACTTCGATGACCTCGCCGGCCATGTCCCTTCCGAGGATGGCGGGGAACTTCTCGGGCATCCTCCCCTTGAAGTCTCCCCGGCGAATCTTCCAGTCCACCGGATTGATGCTCGCGGCGGAGACGCGCACCTTCACCTGTCCTGGTCCCACTTGAGGCTCGGGCATCTCCTGCACGGCGAGCGCGTCCACGTCCCCGTAGGACTTCATCACCACGGCTTTCATGAGGGCCTCCCCGACGCGAGAGGGAGGGCTCCCGCGTCGCACGAACGGTAATCACCGGGTGTGGGCACGCCCATCGGCCGCCACGGAGGAGCGGGCAGTCGAGCCCCACGCGGGCCGATGCGCGGGGGAATACCGTGCCGCGGGCGGGGGCGTCGTGCTGGCCGGCAGAGCGCCCGTGGTGGCCGTGCCGAACAGGCGCCGGAGGTTGTCGCCGAAGAGGACGAGCGTGAGCAGGCCCATCAACGCAATCAGCGAGAGCGCGGCCGTTGCCGTCACGGCCGTACCGAGCAGCGTGGCTGCCTCCGCGCGCTGCTGGTTCCACACGCGGCGGCAGTCGCCCGTCACCACCGTTCCGTCCTTCCGCCGGTAGAGCCGGGCACAGACACGGCCGTCGGGCTGGAGCAGTGCCTCCACCTCGGTCGTGCTCATCTCGCTCACGTTGTAGACGGAGAGCCGGCAGGCGCCGCAGTGCCGGACGCGCGCATTACCCGTCATGTCCTCCCAGCGCATGTCGCAAGGCACCGCGATAGTGAGCCGCTCAGCCAGGGCGCGTGGGTCCATGGCGGATGACGATACGGGCCTCGTGCGGCTCCGCGCATCGGTCGTTCATCCGTAGGACGAATGACCGACCCCTCACGCCAGGAGCACCAGAGCGCTGGAGCACACGACGAGCGACGAGTACCTCGCCTGCCAAATGAATGCCCGTTCCAGCCTCTTCGGCGTCAGGCTCTGCGGACCGTGGTGGAGTGGATGAGTCTGAGCACCAGTAGCAACACCACGGCTCCGATGAAGGCCACGAAGATGGTTCCGGCGAGCCCTCCGAAGGGAGCTCCCGTGCCGAGCGCCCGGAAGATGAACCCTCCGAGGAATGCGCCCACCACGCCGACGACGATGTCGCCAACGACGCCGTAGCCTCCGCCCACCACGGCCGATGCTAGCCATCCCGCGATGAGGCCGATGACCGCCCACAACAAGATCGTCTCCAAAGACATCTCATCCCTCCGGGAGATCCATTTGAGGGAACATGGGCACGCCATGTCGCCTGTGCACTGTTGCTCCCCTGGAGGGCTGGCGAGGAGCCAGGCGGGTTCCAAGCGCGTAGAGTGGAGCTGGCATGGCGACTGTCACCCTGAATGAGCTGCTCGGCCCCGCGGTCGAGTCCTTCGACCGTTACGAGGAGGCCGAGGCCCTCACGCACCTGTTGGAGGCGTGGCGCCTGACGCGCGCGGAGCGCCTCGCGATGCTCATCGAGCGGCTGTCGAAGCGACTGACGGCGGGCATGCCACCGCTCGTGGTCGATACCCATGCGCAGTTGCTGCAGCGGAGCGGGCCATTGGACCTGCCCCGGGTCATGGCCCATGGCGTGGCGCTGGCGAACAGGGGGCAGTGGGACGCCGTGACCTACCTCCTCCAAGGGGTCCACCGACTGCCCGCGGACCCCCGCGTCACCGCGCCCCTGCTGGACCTGGTGCAGCGCCCCGATGCCATCGCGCAGCGGACCTTCACCGCACTCTGCGAGGTGTTCTCAGCCACGAGAGACCCGCGTGCGCTGACGCCCCTGCGTGCGATGTGGAAGACGCTGCATCCCGGCTCCCCTCATGCTGGATTGTTGGACAGGTCGCTGCGCTCCTTCACCCCCGAGGCGCCCCTGGGCGCGGAGGACAGCGCCACGTGCGCGGCGCTGGAGCACGCCCTCTCCGCGCGCGAGGAGGCCGAGACTCGGCGTTCGCCCACTCACGAAGCCTTGCTGGCCCGTGTGTACGCGGACCCCCAAGACACGTCCGCGCGCATGGTGCTGGGCGACCACCTGCTGGAGCAGGGCAACCCGCTGGGCGAATTCATCATGCTCCAGTGCACGCCGCGCTCGGACCGGCAGCGCATCGCGCGCCTGCTGCATGAGCACGGTGGGCGGTGGGCCTCGGTGCTCGGGCCTCACGTGGACCTCTTCTCCACCCGCTTCGAGCGGGGCCTCCCCGCCGCCGTCCGGCTGAGCCCTGACTGGCGCGGGCCGCTGCCTCCGCCCGGGTCTGAGTGGGGCACGGTGCGCGAGGTGGATGTGGCCGGAGCCATGTTTCAAGACCTGGCGGCGTGGCTGTCCTTCCCGGAGCTGCGGAACGTGACGGTGCTGAAGCGCGTGGAGCCGAGGCTCGCACCAGGCCTCGGCGCACAGGCGCTCGGCATGCGGCAGCTCGGACTGTTGGGACCCGCGTTGCAGAAGGCGCCGCGACTGCTCACCGAGCTGGAGCGGCTGCCGTACCTGTCGCGCCTGCTCATCCGCGACGCGGACCCGGAGGACGTGCAGGCGTGCGCCGCGTCTCCAATGGCTGGGATGCTGGAGCGCTTCGAGGCGCGAGGCGCGGGGGCGTGGGCGCTCGTCGCGGCGCCCGCGAAGGGTGCTCCCATCCGGGCGACGCTGATGTTCAGGGATGGAGTCGAGCCCCTCGCCCGTGTCATCCGTGGCGCGGTGGGCTTCGGCAGAGAGGCGCTGCAGGTCCGGGTGAGGGGCCGCGCAACGTCCGAGGGACTGCGGCTGCTGAAGGCCGCGGCGTCTGCCTACGCGCGGGTGGAGTGGTCCTGAAGATGGCGGGAGACATCCTTGCCGACCTGCTGGCGCGCGCGCTCACGGCCTTCGAGCAGCGCGAGGAGGAGGAGGCCCTGCTGCGCCTGCTGGAGGCGTGGCGGGAGTCGCGCTCGGAGCGCCTCGCCGCGCTGGTGGAGAAGCTGTCCGAGCGGCTCATCGTCGGAATGCCTCCGCTCTCCTGCAAACCCGACTCACCCGCGATGCAGCAGCACCGGCCCATCGACCTGGCGAGGATGCTCGGTCGCTTCAGGGATACCGCGACCTGGGGACACTGGGAGATGCTGTGCCAGCAGTTCGAGGCGTTCCAGAAGTGGCCCGCGGCCCCCCCGGCTCACGCCCGTGCTGGTGGCCATCCCCCGGATGAACATCTCGAACAAGCGCCAGGTCCTCGAGGGGCTCTGCGGGCTCTTCATGTACTTGAGAGACCCGCGCTCCCTCGAGGCCCTCCGGCGGCTGCGCGCACGCAGGAGCATGGCGGACCACCTCGTCCGGCGGTTCGAGGAGGCCATCGAGCTCATCACCCAGCAGGAGCTTCCACCGCTGGATGCGGAGGCGCGGGGGTGGCCTACGAGCACGTCGAGTGGACGTGAGGCCTCCTTGAAAGATGCCTCAATGCGGCCCGATGCACTGGAGCACCCGCTGCTGCTGATACGCATTGCGCAGGAACAGCGCCGTGTCGATGAGCAGCAGCATGGTGCCGTGTAGCAGCAGGGACGCGCCGGTTCCCCGCAGCGTCTCGTTTCTCCGTGATGCGCGGAGCGCGATGACTCCGCCCAGCATCGCTCCCACGTCCGAGGCGATGCCCGCGCTCAGGAATCGCAGCAGCCTCGCTCCGCGTTGCACGCTGTCCCGGGTTCCCAGCGTGGCGGGGTCGTGCAGCTCGATGGCCGCGCGGCCCACCACCGCCGTGCCGAGGACGAACAGGTGCACGCCCACGCTCGTCAGGTGGAACGCGCGGGCGCGGGCTCGCTGCGTCCGAAGCGCTCCGAAGGCGCCCACCGCCACGCTCAACAGCGACGTCGCGGCGAGCCCGTCCACCGCGAGCCTGTCCTCGCGCAATCGCTCCGCGTTGATGGACTGGAGCTCCGGAGTCGGTGGCTCGGCGAGCCCCGTCGGAGGCGAGAGCAGCGACCACGGCTTCGAGGGCGGGGGCCATTGAAAGGTGAGCATGTCTGGAAGAAGCAGATGCTCACGGCTCCGGCCTCTGGCAGCTGTCCTGACGGTGGACCCCCAAAGCCGCGCTGGGGTTGCTTGCATGGCAGGCCGTGACGGGGGACGTCGCGGTATGGATATGGCTTCGAGCTGGGGTGTCTGGCATCACCATGGCGTTTTCTGGGGTTGCAAGGCTCACTGGATTACGCTGCATGGATGGCCCGAAAGAAGAAGACCCAGGCTGTCGAGCTTCCGCCTGGCCTGAGCCTCGTCCGTGTCTTGCGAGGCCATGGAGACTCCGTCAATTGCATCGCATGGTCTCCGGATGGTCGGCTCCTGGCTTCTGGCACCGCCGACAAAAGCATCCATCTCTGGGATACGGAGACCGGCGAGCAGCTGCGGACACTGAGAGGGCACATCCACGCGGTCCAGAACCTGGTGTGGGTGGCGAATGGTCAGACGCTGCTCTCGTACTCGGCGGACCGGACCCTCCGGCATTGGGATGTCCGGAACGGCCGGCAGCTCAGCGTCCACAAGGGGTATGGCAATGAGGTGTTTGGCGTGGCCTGGTCCCCGGATGGACGGTTCACGGCCGCGGCCTTCCGTGAGCAGGCCATTCGCATCTGGGACAACCGGACCGGCAACATGCGCAAGGAGCTGGATGGGCACACGGCTACGGTCCTGATGGTGGCGTGGTCGCCGGACGGGCGCGCCCTGGCCTCGAGCTCGGTGGATACCACCGTCCGCATCTGGGATGCCCACAGCGGCGAGCTTCAGCGGACGTTCGATGGCGTCGGCGAAGGGAGCTTCTGCATGGCCTGGGCGCCGGATGGACGGACCCTGGCAACGGGGTCACCGGGCAACACCATCTACATCTGGGACACGGAAACGGGCCGCGTGGTTCACGTGCTGGAAGGGCACACCAGCAGGGTGGAGAGCCTTCGCTTCGAGCGGAATGGCCGCATCCTGCTCTCACAATCCCGGGATGGCACCATCCAGCTCTGGCGCTGCGACTCCTGGGAGTCGGTGGCCATCCTGGAGTCGATGTTCGACCGCCACGGGGACATGAGCTTCCACCCGCAGGCGGACCTCCTCGCCATCGCTTACAAAGAGGAGGTCCAGATTCTCGAGCTGGACCCCGATGCCCTGCTCGGCGCGATGCCCGGCCCCACGGCCCGGCACTATCGGAATGCGAAGGTGGTGCTGGTCGGCGACACCGGCGTGGGCAAGACGGGCCTGGGCATGGTGCTCTCGGGCCAACGCTTCCGTCCGACGATTTCAACGCATGGCCGCCGGGTGTGGACGTGTGACTACCACGAGGAGGACCTCTCGGATGGCCGACGCGAGATGCGGGAGCTGCTGCTCTGGGACCTCGCGGGCCAGCCGGGCTATCGCCTGATTCACCAGCTCCATCTCAACGAGGTCACGGTCGCCCTGGTGGTCTTCGATGCCAGGAGTGAGGTGGACCCCTTCGCGGGCGTGCGTCATTGGGACCGGGCCTTGCGTCAGGCCGAGCGCCTGCAAGACATCACCGCGGGACGCATCAGGAAGTTCCTCGTCGCCGCCCGCTGCGACCGGGGCGGCATCTCCGTCAGTCCCGAGCGGCTCACGGCCACCATCCGCGAGCTCCACTTCGATGGCTTCTTCGCGACCAGTGCCAAGGATGGCGCCCAGATCGCCGAGCTCTCCACGGCCATCCGGCAGTCCGTCTCCTGGAATGTCCTGCCGTGCGTCAGCTCCAACGACCTCTTCCAGACAATCAAACAGTTCCTGGTCAGTGAAAAGGAGTCGCGGGTGCTGCTCGTGACGGCGGAGCAGCTCTATCGCTCCTTCGCCCAGGCCCATCCCGAGCTGACCGGTGACCCCGAGCTCCGGGCGAAGTTCGACACGTGCATCGGCCGCGTGGAGAACCGGGACCTCATCCGGCGGCTGAAGTTCGGTGGGTACATCCTGCTCCAGCCGGAGGTCCTCGACGCCTATGCGTCTTCATTGATTGAAGCCGCGAAGAACGAACCCGACGGTCTGGGGGCCATCGCGGAGGAGTATGCGCTGGCGGGCCGCTTCGCGATTCCGCAAGAGGAGCGCATCCCCGACAGGGATTTGGAGAAGCTGCTGCTCATCGCCACGATTGAGGAACTGCTGCGTCACGAGCTCGTGCTCCGGGAGACGACGGACGCGGGAGTGGACCTGGTCTTCCCCTCCCAGTTCACGCGAGAGGCGCCGGACGCGCCCGCCGCGCCGGGGACCGCCATCATCGGCTTCGAGGGCGCGCTGCTGAACATCTACGCGACCCTGGTGGTGCGGCTCTCCCACAGCCAGCTCTTCAAGAGGAAGGAGATGCGTAAGAACGCAGCCTCGTTCGAAGCCGACGTCGGGGGGCTCTGTGGAATCCACCTGAAGGAGATTGAAGAGGGCAGGGGCGAGCTCACGCTCTTCTTCGACAGCAATGCGAGCGAGACGACCCGCTACCAGTTCGAGAGCTATATCGCCGCCCATCTCCATCGCCGGGCCATCGCGGGCAGCATCCGGCGCCGGCGCATCTTCGTCTGCCCCAGCTGTGGCGAGCCCATCACCGATGGCCAGCGGAAGGGACGCCTGGCACGGGGCTTCTCCTTCGCGGAGTGCCCCGTCTGCGAGACGCGAATCGACCTGCTGGACATCGAGGACCGGGTTCCACCGCACACGGTGCCCTCCGTCATCGCGATGGATGACAACGCCGACCAGCAGCGCAAGCGCAACTCGGCCGAGGCCATCATCCGGGGCAAGCGGGAGTCGAGGGATTACGACGTCTTCCTGTGCCACAACAGCCAGGACAAGACGGCGGTGAAGGCCATCGGGGAGCTCCTCAAGCAGCGGGCCCTCCTGCCCTGGCTCGATGAATGGGAGCTCCGGCCGGGTCTCCCCTGGCAGGAGGCGCTCGAGGAGCAGATAGAGAAGGTCAAGGCGGTGGCCGTGTTCGTCGGCGAGGAGGGCCTGGGTCCATGGCAGGACCTGGAACAGAGCGCGTTCCTCCGTCAGTTCGTCAAGCGCAGGTGCCCCGTCATCCCGGTCATCCTGCAGACCTGTGCGCAGGTTCCGAAGCTTCCGTCCTTCCTCGGGGGGATGGGCTGGGTCGACTTCAGGAAGAGCGAGCCGGACCCGATGCAGCAGCTGCTCTGGGGCATCACGGGGACGCGCAACCCACCCTGAGGTGCACCGGGTGAAGCGGGTGGGCACGGCTCCCCGCTCCGGCACCTGTCCTCCCGGTGGAGTCATGGAGACCTGTCGCTCGCTTGCATGGCGGGCGGGCGCTCCGGGTGTTACCTACCGCCGTGACTTCGATGCGAGAGCCCCACGAGGCGCACGGCCGCCGGCTCCCCTTGCACCCGGGGAGGAGACCCCGGCCGGGAGCGCCCTCGGACACCACCTTCACGGAATGGGTCCGGGCACTCGCGGTGCCCGCGTCGGGAGGAGTGTCGATGCGTGTACACGACCGTGACGTGGAAATCGGTGTCGCCGGGCGGCTGCTCCATGGACGGCTCTCCGTGCCCGAGCGCGCCTCGGGGCTCGTGATGCTCGCCACCGATGGCGCCGGTCAAGACAGCCACCGGAGCAGCCACGTCCTCCGCGTCCTCCACGCCTCGGGGCTGGGCACGCTGAGCCTGGAGCTCCGCACCGCCGAGGAGGAGCTGGCCCAGGAGTGGACCCTGCGCGAGGGCTCCAATGTGGAGCTCGTCGCCCACCGCCTGGAGGTCGCCCGCGACTGGCTGCAGCGCGATGATTCCCTGTCGCTCCTGCCCGTGGGCTATCTCGGCTCGGGCCTCGGTGCCGCCGCGGCCCTCGTGGCCGCCGCGCATCAGCCTCGCGGTGTCCAGGCTGTCGTCACCCTCGGTGGACGTCCCGACATGGCCGGGGAGTTCGTCAACGACGTGCGCGCGCCCACGCTGCTCCTCGCCCCGGCGTTGGATGAGGACCGCGTCGCGCTCCATCGCCGCGTGTTCGACACGTTGATGACTCGCAAGGCGTTGCAGCTCGTCGAGGGTGCCACGCGCGGCTTTCCCGAGGACGCTCCGCTCGTCGCGGCGGCGCGCATGACGGCGGCCTGGTTCTCCGACTGCTTCCGTGCCGCGGCCGGGCCGGGCGTCCTGGAATGGACGGGTGAGCCCTCCGCCCCATGAGTCCCCTGCGGCACCAGCTCCAGTCCTCCTTCCTCCACGTCGAGCGTGCCCGGCCCGCGCTGGGGGCCGGACTCCGGGCCGCGCTCGCCGTCGGCATCCCCACGGCGGTGGCGGCCGCGTGGCACCTGCCCGCCGCCACCTGGGTGGGGCTCGCGGGCCTCTTCGTCGCCCTCGTCGACAGGGGCGGGCCCTACCGCGACAGGGCGCTGGCCATGGGTGCCATGACGGTGCTCGGCGCGGTGGCGGGGCTCATCTCCGCCGCGCACCTGCCGGGCCAGGCCGCCGTCGTCTTCACGCTGTGCTGGGTGACAGTGTGCGGCTTCGCCCGCTCCTACGGAGACACGCCCGGCTTCATCGGCGTGGTGCTCGCCAACTACGGCGTGGTGTCACTGTTCCTCCCCGCGCACGACTTCACCGAGGCGCTGACGCGCTCCGGGCTCTTCGTGGTGGGGGGCGTGTGGGCCATGCTGCTCGCGCTGCTGCTGTGGCCCCTGCGCCCGTACCGGCCCGTCCGCCGCGCCATCGCCGTCTGCTACGAGGTGCTGGCGGAGCGCGCGGACGAGGTGGGGCGTTGGCCGCTCGAAGGCCCGGCGCCCTCCGCGCTCACGGTGCCGGCGGTGCCCTGGGAGCCCCGGATTCGACAGTCCCTGGAGACCGCCGGCTCCATCCTCGCCGTCACCCGGCGCGGCAGGGTGGGGGAGAGCGGGCGCGGTGAGCACCTCCTCGTGCTGCTCGAGGGCGCGGACGCGCTGGTGCCCGTGCTCGTCTCCCTCACCGAGACGCTGGAGCTGGCGCCACGCGAGCCGCGCTACCTGGCCCTGCGCGCCGAGGTGCAGCGTGTCCTGGCGGAGCTGGCCACGGACCTGCGCAGCATCGCGCTCGCGTTGTTGACCGGCGAGGAGGTGCGGGCGCGCAAGGCCGGTGGACCGGAGCGGGTATGCCATGCCCTGAAGGTCCTCGAGGCCGAGGGTCCGCTCTCCGAGCCCGCCCGCGCCGCGTACGCCCACGCGCACGCGCTGCTGACCCGGTTGTACGAATACTCGCTGGCGCTCCTCGACGTGGCCACGCGCCTGGAGGACGGAACACCGATGCCGGCCGGGTTGCCGCTCGTGCCCCGGCCCGAGCAGACGGCCTCGCGCTCGCTGCTGGAGCCGCTGCGGGAGAACCTCAACCCGCGCTCGGTCATCTTCCGCCATGCGCTGCGGCTGGGCGTGTCCGCGGCGCTCGCCACCGCGCTGGTGGTAGGGCTCGGGCTGAATCACGGCTACTGGGTCATCATCACCGTCAACGTCGTGCTCCAGCCCTACGCGGGGCTCACGTTGCAGCGGAGCCTGCAGCGCGTGGCGGGCACCATCCTCGGCGCGGCGCTGGCGGCGGGGCTCGTGGTGCTGGTGAAGGACCCCATCGTCATCCTCATGGCCATCATGGTGCTGTTCGCCGTGGCCATGAGCATCCAGCCCATCAGCCTGCCCGCGTTCCAGGTGCTGCTCACGCCCGCGCTGGTGCTGCTCGCCGAGCTCCAGTCCGGCGATTGGGATCTGGCCGGAGTCCGCATCGTCAACACGCTGCTGGGTGGCGTGCTCGCGCTGCTGGGCGCGCGGCTGTTGTGGCCCAGCCCGGAGCACCTGCGCTTCCCCGAGCAGGTGGCCACCGCGCTGCGGGCGGACGGGGACTACCTGCGCCAGGTGGCCGCCGCGCGCTCGGACGCGGAGCCCGCGGTGCGCGAGGCCCGGCGGCGCATGGGCATCGCGCTGCTCAACGCGGAGGCCTCCTTCCAGCGGATGCTCTCCGAGTGGCGCGGGCCCGCGCGGCAGCTCGAGCCCATCATGGCGTTGCTCACCTACGCGCGGCGCCTGACGTCGGCGGTGACGGCGCTGTCCACCAGCCTGCGAGGGCCCAACGCACCAGACCTGGAGCCCGTGGCGCGCTACACCGCCGCAGTGCTGGAGGAGCTGGCCCTGGCGGTGGAGCAGCGCCGCGCGCCCGCGCCGCTGCCTCCCGAGTCACCGCTCCTGGAAGGGGACGTGCTCACGCGCACGCAGGGAGAGCGGCTGGTGCGTCAGCTCTCCGTGCTGCACCACGCGGCGGAGCGCCTGCCGTCCACGCTCCTCGCCTGAGCGTGTGCTGGCCGCTCAGGTCCGGTCGATGCGCGCCACCAGCCGGCGCAGGTCCTCGTTCACGCTGGCGAACTGGGTCACGCCCTGCTCGTCCTGGAGCTGCTTGCGCAAGGCCGGCAGCGCGGACTCTCGAATCTTGTTCGCCGCGTCCTTCGAGTCCTCCAGCAGCCAGCCCACCGCGAGGATGAGCGCCATGCGCGACTCGGTGTTGCGCTCGGTCAGCCGCGTGGCGAGGGCGCCCGCGTGCTCGGCCGAGCCGGAGCGGCCCACCTCCAGCGCCGCGCGCTCCATCAGCAGCGGGTCCGCCTTGTCCATGCGCTGCACCCAGCAGCCCGCGTTGCCCGCGCACGCCTGGCCCGCCTCCAGCAGCTTCGTGTATGTGGCCAGCTGGTCCGAGCGCTTCTTGCCCAGCGCCGCCGCGTTGTCGCATCCCTCCTCGTTCGTCTTCTTGCAGTCGGCCGTGGTGCGCGCAGGCTCGCCGGCGATGAGCTTCTGGAGGAGGGGCAAGTCCCGCCCGTCGCCCAGCATGGCCAGGCCGCGCACGGCGATTTCGCGCGTGTCGAAGTCGCCCGTGCCCGCCGCCTTCTCCAGCGCTGGCAGCGCGTCACGCCCGCCCAGCCGCGTGAGGGCGCGCACGTAGGCATCGCGCACGGTGGGGTCCGTCTCCGTCAGCATGGCGGCCAGCGGCTTCACCGCATCCGCCGCGCGCATGCGCGCCAGCGCGTCCGCGGACTGCATCCGCACCAGCGCCTGAATCTGCGCGTCCGAGTGCGTGAAGGAGAGCTGCTTCACCAGCGCCCCCACCGCGCGCTTCTCGCGCAGGTCTCCCAGCACCGTCGCCGCCTTCATCGGGTAGCTCGCGGGGTTGACGCCATTGGCCTTCGCCCACTTGAGCAACTCCGCGTCGCGGCCCTCCAGCGCGGGCAGCAGCGCGTCCGCCGCGGGCTGGCCCAATTGGAACAGCGCGTACGAGCTCTCCACGTAGAAGGACTTGCCCTTGCGCTCCTTCGTCAGCATGCGAATCAGCGCGGGCGCCGCGCGCGGGTCGCCGATGTTGCCCAGGGCCTCAATGGCCTTCTTGTTGAGGAAGGGCTCCACCGTGTCGTCGGTGGCCAGGGCGATGAGCGGCTCCACGGCCTCCGTCGCCTTCATGCCGCCCAGCACCTGCACGGCCTCGATGCGCGTGTAGTTGTCCTTCGCGCGCAGCAGCGGCACCAGCGCGGGCACCGCGCGCGGGTCGCCAATGGCCCCCAGCGTCGTCACCATGGCCTTGTTGGCGAGCTGCGAGGACATGTCCCCGGCGGCCGGGTCCAACGCCGCCTTCAGGGGCTCCACCGACTCCTTCGACTTCAAGTCCCCCAGGGCCCGCGCCAACGCCGCCCGCACCTCGGGCTTCTTCTCGCTCGCCAATTGCTCGTGGAGCATGGGGAGGAAGGTGTCGTTCATCTTCCCCGAGGTGCGCAGCGCCTCGATCATCCGGACGCGGTCCTCCGCGCGCCGCGATTGCTGGATGTTCGACCCCCAGTAGTCCGGACTTGAAGGATCCCCCTTGCACCCCGTGAGGGTGAGGAACGAAAGCGCGACACACAACGCGAGAGAGCGGGCCATGCGGTCTCCAAGGCGTCTGCGGGTTTGTCCTGTCTTCCGTGTAAACCTCCTGGCACGAAGGAAGCAAACCACCCAGGTCTCCTGGGGTACGCTGGTCAACGACATGGCCGAAGAACCCCAGAAGCCGACGCGCCCCACCCACGTTCGCCGGCAGTACATCCTCGACCGCGAGTTCCAGCTCAAATACATCACCCTGCTGGCCGGCCTCGGCGCGGGGGGCATCCTCGTCTTCGGGCTGCTGGCGCACCGCGTCCACGTGTCCGCCATGGAGTCGGGCGTGAGTGGCGACGCGACGTTGCTGTGGCTCACGGGCCTGGGCACGGTGGGCACGGGCGTGGCGCTCGGGCTCTTCGGCCTGCTCTTCACGCACCGCGTTGCGGGACCGGTGCATGTCATGAGCCTCTACGTGGCGGCGCTCGCCGCGGGGCGCTATCCGCGACTGCGGCCGCTGCGGAAGGGGGACGAATTGAAGCGCTTCTTCGAGCGTTTCAGCGAGGCCTTCGACCGCATCCGCCAGCGCGAGGCGGACGAGGCGCTCGCCCTGGAGTCCGCGGTGGAGGCGCTCAAGGGGGCGGCCACCACCCCCGAGGCCCGCGCGGCGCTGGAGACACTGACGGCGCTGCAGCTCCGCAAGCGTCAAGCATTGGACAATCCCACCGGCGGCACCTTCAAGTCCGTGGCCTGAGTCGCCCGCCGCAGGAGAAGCGCAAACGTTATGAGCCGACCCCGCATCATCTTCATGGGCACGCCGGAGTTCGCCGTGTCGTCGCTCGCCGCCTGCTTCGAGCTGGGCGACGTGGTGGCCGTCGTCACCCAGCCGGACAAGCCGAAGGGCCGTGGCAACGCGCTGGCCGCGCCGCCGGTGAAGGAGCTGGCCCTGTCCCGCGGCGTGCCCGTGCTGCAGCCGGTGAAGCTGAAGACACCGCCGCTTTCCGAGGAGCTGCGCAAGTACAACCCGGACATCTGCGTCGTCACCGCGTACGGGCGCATCCTCCCCAAGGACATCCTGGCGCTGCCGCCCAAGGGCTGCGTCAACGTGCACGCCTCGCTGCTGCCGCGCTTCCGGGGCGCCGCGCCGATTCAGTGGTCCATTGCCCACGGTGACGCGGAGACGGGCGTGTCACTGATGGTGATGGACGAGGGCCTGGACACCGGCCCGGTGCTGGCGATGAAGCGGCTGCCGATTGCGCCGGACGAGACGAGCGCGTCGCTGCACGTGAAGCTGTCCGCGCTCGGCGGCGACGTGCTGCGCGAGTCCCTGCCGAAGTACCTCAGCGGCGAGCTGAAGCCCGTGCCGCAGCCCACCGAGGGCGTGGTGCTGGCGCCCATCATCGAGAAGGACGAGGGGCGGCTGGACTTCACGAAGTCCGCGGCGGAGCTGGAGCGGCGGCTGCGCGCCTTCACGCCGTGGCCCGGGGCCTTCACCACGCTGGGCGGGAAGCTGCTCAAGGTGCACAAGGTGCGGGCGGCCGGGAGCACGGGCACGCCGGGCACGGTGCTCGCGGCCAACCCGGACGGAATCGAGGTGGCGTGCGGCGAGGGCTCGCTCGTGCTGCTGGAGCTCCAGCCGGAGGGCAAGCGGGTGATGCGCGCGGCGGACTTCCTGTCGGGCCACAAGCTGGCGCCGGGCAGCCAGCCCTTCGGCGCGAGCCAGTAGGGCGCGGGCGGTGTTGAAAGTGAACGAGGGCAAGCGGGGATGGGCATGAGATTGCTGGTGCTGCACGGGCCGAACCTGAATCTGCTCGGCGTGCGCGAGGGCACGTCCGGAGGACGGCTGTCGGACCTGGAGGCCGCGCTGAAGGCGAAGGCGGAGGAGCTGGACCTGGAGCTGAAGGTGGTCCAGTCCAACCACGAGGGTGTGCTGCTGGACACGCTCGCCGCCGAGCGCGAGGAGGTGGACGGAGTCCTCATCAACCCCGCCGGCCTCTTCGGCTCGTACGCGCTGAAGGAGGCGCTGGAGCTCGTGGGCCTGCCCTCGATTGAGGTGCTGCTCCGTCCGCCAGGCCGCGAGTCGGTGGTGGGCGAGGCGTGCGTCCTCCAGGTGCACGGCACGCAGGGCGGCTTCGAGCCGTACCTCCAGGCGCTGGAGACCTTCGCCAGCGGCGTCTTCACGCCGGAGCAGGGGTCGAAGAAGACGCTCGGCCGGAAGAAGGACACGCCTGTCGCGAAGCCCGCCGCCGCGCCGGTGAAGTCGCTGGGCCGTGACAAGGACGAGCCCACGCCGCAGGCGGCCGCGCCGGTGAAGTCCCTGGGGCGCGGGAAGGACGAGGCCGCGCGCCCCCTGCCCGTGTCGCTGGTGAAGTCCGTGGGCACGCCCGCGAAGTCGCTGGCCCGCGCCGCGGAGGCGGGCGGCGCGACGAAGACGCTGGGCCGCAAGCATGCGGCCGCGCAGGAGGCGCAGGAGGCCCGTTCGGGCAAGACGTTGGGGCGCGGCTCGAAGTCCACCACGCCCGCGTCGGACCTGCTCACGCGGGCGCTGGTGCGGCAGAAGATTTCGGACCGGCTCTCGGGGAAGCTCACCCCGGCCGAGCTGGCCGCGTGGGCGCGCACGCAGTATCAGGCCGTGCAGCGCGGTGCTCCCGCGGAGAGCGGCCACCGCGAGCTGCTGGAGGAGAGCCTCCAGAGCCTCACCCTTTCCACGTTGCCCGCGTCGCGGCTCTCGGATGAGCAGCTCGTGGACATGCTGACCCGGCTGGACGAAGGATGAACGCGCGCGCACTGGCCATCAACGTCCTCGCGCGCGTGCGCGCCACGGACGCATACCTCAACGTGGTGCTGGACACGCTGCTGTCCGAGTCTCCTCCGAAGGACCCGCGAGACGCCGCCTTCGTCACCGAGCTGGCCTACGGCAGCACGCGCCGGCAGCTCGCGCTGGACTACGCCATCACCCGCTTCGCCGACCGCAAGCTGGACGCGCTGGAGGACAAGGTGCTCGCGGCGCTGCGCATCGGCGCGTATCAAATCTTCCACACCCGCGTGCCCGCGCGCGCGGCGGTGGCGGAGACGGTGCAGGCCCTCAAGGAGGTGGGCCTGACGCGCGCGGCGGGCTTCACCAACGCGATTCTCCGCAAGCTGGCGGAGCTGCCGGGGCCGCCGCTGCCTCCGGCGTCGGACGTGGTGGAGCACCTGTCCGTGCGGGAGAGCCACCCGAAGTGGCTGGTGGAGCGCTGGCTGCGCCAGTTCGGCCGCGAGCGCGCCGAGGCCATGCTGGTGGCGGACAACCAGGCCCCCGCCGTGGTGGTGCGCGCCAACACCGCGAAGGTGACGCGCGACGCGCTGCTCACGCAGCTCCAGGAAGCGGGCGTGGACGCGAAGGCCACCACGGTGTCCCCGGTGGGCATCATCCTGCCGTCCGTGGGCCGCGTGGAGGACGTGTACGGCTACGCGGAGGGGCTGTGGCAGGTGCAGGACGAGGCCGCGCAGCTCGTCGGCGTGTACGGCGCCATTCCGGAGACGGCGCGCGTGCTGGACGCGTGCGCCGCGCCGGGCGGCAAGTCCTGCCACCTCGCGCAGGAGCACGAAGTCGTGGCGGTGGACCTCCACGCCAACAAGATTCGCAAGATTGAAACCGAGGCGAAGCGCCTGGGCCTCTCCGGCCGGCTGAAGGCCTACGCGCACGACGCGGCGGAGCCCTTCCCGGAGGAGTGGGGCGAGTTCCACGCCTTCCTCGTGGACGCGCCGTGCTCGGGGCTGGGCACGCTGCGCCGCCACCCGGAGCTGCGCTACCGCCGCAAGGAGGAGGACCTCTCCCGGCTGGCCGCGCTGCAGCGGAAGATTCTGGAGAACTGCCAGGAGGCGGTGCCCGCGGGCGGGCTGCTCGTCTACGCGGTGTGCACGGTGGAGCCGCAGGAGGCGCAGGACCAGGTGGAGATGTTCCTGCGCAGCCACCCGGAGTGGACGGCGGAGCCACCGGTGCTGCCCGGGCTCAAGCTGCCGATGTCCCAGGCGTACCTGCGCACGCTGCCGGGTCCGGAGGGCTTCGACGGGTTCTTCGCCGCGCGCCTCCGGAAGCTCTACTGAGAGAAAGGCTCAGGCCTCGTCGCTGGGGCTGAGGGGCAGGTTGGCGGCGGCCTTGAAGGCCTCCAGCACCGCGGCGGACGCGCGGTCCAGGTACTTGCCCTTGCGGATGAGCAGGCCGATGGGGCGCGACACGGGCCCCTCGGCGAAGGGCTTGGCCACCAGCGAGCCGCCCTTCACCTCGCCCTGCGCCGTGGCCATGGGCAGAATCGCCACGCCCAGGCCCATCTCCACCGCCCGCTTGATGGTCTCCACGTTGTCCATCTCCATCACCGGGTTGATGTCGATGTTCTTCTCGCGGAAGAGCCTGTCGAGCGCCTTGCGCGTGGGCGCCTCGCGGTCGAACGCGATGAAGGGCACGCCGGACAGCGCGGTGAGGCTCACCTTCTGCTTGGTGGCGAAGGGGTGGTTGGGCGCGCAGACGACGGCGAGCTTGTCGTCGCGGAAGGGCAGGATGTCCACGCCCGCGCGCGGCTGCGGGTACGCGACGATGCCAATCTCCGCCGCGCCCAGGATGACGTCGTCATAGACCTGGTCGTTGCGGCGGTAGTTCAGGCGCATGTTCACCTTCGGGTGCGCCTTGAGGAGCTGCTTCTGCACGGCGTTCAGCTCGTGCAAGCCCACCGAGTAGATGGTGGACACCGTGCTGGTGCCGGCCACCTCGGTGGCCTGCTCGCGGATCTCCTGCTCCACCTCCGCGAAGCGGGCGAGGATTTCCTTGCACCCGCGGAACAGCCGCTCGCCCGCGGGCGTCGGCGTCACCTGGCGCGCACTGCGTGAGAGCAACTTCTGCTCATAGCGGTTCTCCAGCGCGCGAATCTGCTGGCTCACCGCGGACTGCGTCACATGGTTGAGCTGCGCCGCCCTGGAGAACGAGCCCGTTTCGACCACGTCGCAGAACATCTTCAAGGATTCGAGCTGCATAAGGGCGCCTCCTACCCCCAAACCCAATGATTAGGCCAGAGTTAATTAGCTTGCCTACCGCACGCCGCGAAATGACCTTACCGGAAACAGGCCTGCCCGGCCGTTCAGCACCTTGACGGCCTGGTGTGGAAGCGACTCAGGGAGCGCCTGAATCCACGGGGGGTTTCGGAGGGCGCGGGCGCAGCAGGACGAAGAGGGATGAGCCCAGGGCAATCAGCGCCCCGCCCGCGAGCGTCTGCATGCGGCCGATTTCGCGCGTGGCCTGCTGGAGCAATTCGCACTCGGGGCCGGAGAGGCCCGCGCAGTCCACGCCGAAGAAGAGGGCGCGCAGGCCGGAGATGAGCAGTCCCAGGCCGCCCAGTCCCAGGCCGCCGCACAGCCCCAGCGCGGCCGAGCGGCCCACGGATGGACGCCGGGTGGGGGAGGGCTCCGGGGAGGAGGACATGGGGGGCGCTATAGCACGGGGGGCGCGCGGGCCGCGTATGCTGCCAAGCCATGCGAATCCTCTACGGTGTCGTCGGCGAAGGCATGGGCCATGCGACGCGCTCGCGCGTGTTGCTCGAGGAGCTCACCAAGGAGCACGAGGTCCACATCGTCGTCTCCGGCCGGGCCCAGGACTACCTCAAGAAGCGCTTCCAGAACGTGCATGGCATCTGGGGCCTGACGCTGGCGTACGAGGGCAACTCGGTGAAGAAGTGGCAGACGGTGCTGCAGAACCTCACCGGCGCCGTGACGGGCCTGCCGCAGAACATCCGCCAGTACTTCGATTTGGTGGATGACTTCAAACCGGACGTGGTGGTGAGCGACTTCGAGACGTTCAGCTACCTGTTCGCGAAGACGCACCGGCTGCCCGTCATCAGCGTGGACAACATGCAGGTCATCAACCGCTGCCAGCACGAGCCGGAGTTGCTGGCCGGGTATGAAGACAGCTTCGAGACGTCGCGCGCGATTGTGAAGGCGAAGCTGCCGGGCGCGTTCCACTACCTCGTCACCACGTTCTTCTACCCGCCGGTGCGCAAGCGCCGCACCACGCTGGCGCCGTCGATTCTGCGTCCGGAAATCCTGGAGGCGAAGTCCGAGCCGGGCGAGCACCTGCTCGTGTACCAGACGTCGACGACGAATACGGCATTGCCGGACATCCTCAAGGCCGCCGGGATTCCCTGCCGCGTGTACGGGCTGCGCCGGGATATCACCGAGGACCTGGTGGACGGCAACCTCACGTACCGGCCGTTCAGCGAGAAGGGCTTCATCGATGATTTGCGCACGGCACGCGGCGTGGTGGCCAGCGGCGGCTACACGCTGATGAGCGAGGCGGTGTACCTGCACAAGCCGATGCTCAGCGTGCCGCTGGTGGGCCAGTTCGAGCAGATCATCAACGCGCTGTACCTGGAGAAGCTGGGGTACGGCATGTACGTGAAGGAGCTGTCCGTGGACGCGCTGAAGGAGTTCCTCCAGCGCATCCCCCGCTGCCAGGAGGCCCTCAAGGGCTACGAGCAGGAGGGCAACACGAAGATGATTGCCGCCCTGCGCGAGCAGCTCGCCCTGGCGTACGAGCACCGCGGCCACTGGGCCATGGAGAGGGCCCAGGACTGAGGCTGAGCGCCTCGGGCTCGCGCCCGTCGCGAAGGAGCTGACGGGGCCCGCTGCCCGGGAAGGCGGCGGGCCTCGCGCGTCAGTGGATGGGCACGCCGTTCTCGTTGTTGCGCTCGGCGGCGCGGCGCGAGAGCTCGGCGAGCCAGGACCGCGTGAGCGGCGTCTCGCTCTCGCTGCCGCGCACGCGGTCCGTGTTGCTGTCCTGGGGCAGCGAGCGGTTGACGAAGGCGGAGACGGTGGCCGTCAGGTTGGGTGCCAGCGCTCGGCCCACAGCGGCCAGCTTCGCGGGCAGGCCCACCAGCGCCTCCGCGTCGCCGCGCCGGCACGCCTCCAGCACCTTGCGCGCCGCCGTCTCGGCATTCATGGAGATGAAGGGCATCGAGTCACCCAGGGAGAACCACGCGTACTCCTTCTCGTTGTTGCCCTTGAACCAGGCGTTGCGCGGGCTGCCCGTGCGCATCAGCCCGGGGCACACCGTGGTGACGAAGATGCCGTCCTGCCGCAACTCGGCTCGCATCCCGTCCGACAGGCCCACCAGCGCGAACTTGCTCGCGGCGTACGGCACGAGGTGGGGGATGCTCACCTTGCCGCCCATGGAGGAGATGTTGACGATGCGGCCCTTCCCGCGCCGCTTCATCTCCGGCAGCACCGCGAGCGTCGTGTACAGCGGCGCCCACAGGTGCGTGTCCATGGCCTCGCGGAAGTCCTCCAGCGTCATCGACTCCAGCGGACCCACCTGGATGACGCCCGCGTTGTTGACGAGGACGTCCACCGCGCCGAAGCGCTCGTGGATGGAGGCCACCATGGCCTCCACCTGCACCTGGTCCCTCACGTCGCAGGGGATGGCCAGCACCTCGCCGCCCGCGCGCTCCAGCTCCTCGCGGGCGCGCTCCAGCGTGGCCTCGTCGCGGCCGCAGATGGCCACGCGTGCCCCTTCCTTGAGCAACAGGCGCGCCAGCACCAGCCCCAGCCCGCGCGAGCCGCCGGTGATGAGCACCGTGCGGCCGGCGAACTGGAAGCGCGGCTTCAGGGCCCTGCGCAGGCCCAGGGCCGCGCCAACACCGGCCGCGGCCAGCGTCCCGAGGGAGATGCGGGGAGCGTCCTTGTCCTTGCGGCTTGCCATGGGGTTCTCCGTAGGTGTCAGGTGCGGCCCGGGGCTTCAGGGCGCGGGAGCGGCGGCCGAGGTGTCGTAGCGGGTGAAGCGGTCAATCACCTGCTGCACCTTGTGTGCGCCGTTGCGTCCGGTGAAGTGGTGACGCAGCCGGCCCGTCTCCGCGTCGAACACCAGCCATGCCGGCGTCTGCGTCACGCCGTAGGCCTGCGCCATGGAGCCGTCGTCCACGGCGATGGGATGGCGCAGGTCGTGTCTGCGCGCGAAGGACTCCACCGCGTTGGTGTCGCGCAATTCCTTCTCGGAGTGCGTGACGTCCACGCTGATGACGCGCAGGCCGCGCGGGCCGAACTCCGCGATGAAGCGCTTGAGCTCATCGAAGTCCGCGGTGCTGTGGACTTCGTCCATGGAGAAGAAGTGGAGGAGGACGGGCAGCTCGTCCAGCTCCGAGACGTGGACCGGGGCGTTGACCCAACCGCCATCCGGGTCCAGCAGCTTGATGGGGATGTCGAGCGTCGGCATGCAGGCTCCCGCGAGAGGGCTTCTGGAGGACGCGACTCAAGCTATGCATCGGCCGGCGCCGTCCTCCCCCCGCGAGGCCTCCGGTGACGCTCGCCTGCCAGGACGGCACGGGCCCCGGTGCCGTGCTCCTGTCTCCGAGGACACGCGGCACGGCCCGCGCAACGTCCGGGCGCCTGGCCTCCAGGGGCGCTCTGGACGCCCGTTCCCAAAGAAGGCAGAGAGGCGGCCATGCGCATTCCCGACTTCAAGCTGGAGCGGTACTTCGCGCGGTACGAGTTCTCCGCGCCCTACCTGCTGTGCTCCTCGGACATCGAGGGCTGGCGGATGAAGGACCTGCTGGCGCTCGCCGACGCGGACGCCCTGGAGCGCTGGGAGGGGCTGACGCTGGGCTACACGGAGTCCACGGGCCTGCCCGCGCTGCGCGCGGAAATCGCCGCGCTGTACCCGGGCCTCGCGCCGGAGGACGTGCTCACCTTCGCGGGCGCGCAGGAGGCCGTCTTCGTGCTGATGAACGTGCTGCTGGGCGCGGGCACGCACGCCGTCGTCACGTGGCCGGGCTACCAGTCCCTGTACGAAGTCGCTCGCGCCACCGGCGCGGAGGTGACGCTGCTGCCGCTGCGCGAGGAGGATGGCTGGACGCTGGACCTCGAGGCGCTCCGCCGCGCGCTGCGCCCGGACACGCGCGTGGTGGTGGTGAACTTCCCGCACAACCCCACGGGCGCGCTGCCGGACCGGGCCACCTTCGACGCGCTCTGCGCGCTGTGCGACGAGCGCGGCATCCACCTGCTCTCCGACGAGGTGTACCGGTTGCTGGAGTACGACGCGCGCGACACGCTGCCCTCCGCGGCCGAGCGCACCCCGCGCGGCATCAGCCTGGGCGTCATGTCCAAGGCGCTGGGGCTCGCGGGGCTGCGCGTGGGGTGGCTCGCGAGCCGCGACGCGGACGTGCTGCGCCGGTGCATGGCCTTCAAGGACTACACCACCATCTGCAACAGCGCTCCCAGCGAGGTGTTGTCATTGATTGCCTTGCGCGCGAAGGAAAAGGTGCTCGCGCGCAGCCGAGACATCCTCGCGTCCAACCTCGCGTTGCTCGACGCGTTCTTCGCGCGCCACGCGGACACGTTCCGCTGGGTGCGTCCGCGCGCGGGCAGCGTGGCCTTCCCGCGCCTGTTGCGTGACACACCCGTGGCACGTTTCACCGAGGACCTCGTCCAGCGCGAGGGTGTGCTGTTGTTACCCGGTGACGTCTACGACTTTCCCGGCAATCACTTCCGCCTGGGTTTGGGTCGCCTCAACCTGCCAGATGCCCTGGCCCGCTTGGAGCGCTACGTCAACGCAACGCGCTGACACTGACGCACGCGGACTTGTCGACATGCGTCGTTTTCACTCTGCGACGCATTGCGTCAGTTCTTTCCAACACTCCAAGATTTCCGTGACCTCGACCTTTTACACCCCAACGTCCTAGAGTGAGCGCTTCCCCGACCGGTCCCCCACCGTGCGGGGTCATCCCTCATCCGGAAGCCGGAGGCGCTCAACTATGAAGAAGCTGCTCGGTATGGCCGTAGCCGCCGTCACGTTGCTGGCGGGCACGGAGGCCGCCGCGACCAACTACACGCTGTGGATTCACGGGCGTAACGGTGGCTCGACGCAGGCCGGCAACTACAACGACTTCAGCTATTGGGGCCCTTCGACCACGGCGGCCGGCGTCAACAAGAAGGCCGTCAACTGGGACGGGCGGCAGTCGGTTGGCAGCCAGAACTATCGCGTCCGTGACGCGCTGGACTGTTTCTGCACGGGCGCGAACTGGTGCTACATCGCCGCGCATAGCGCGGGCGATTTGCAGATTGGTTACGCGTTGTCGCTGTACGGCGGCTCGGCGCGTTACAAGAAGAACGCCACCCCCAACTCCAGCGGCGTCTGTGGCAACACGGACGGTACGACGCAGGTGGGGTGGAACATCAAATGGGTGGACGTGGCGTCCGGCGCGGGCGGCGGCAGCGAGCTGGCGGACGTGGGCGAGTGGGCGGTGAGCGAGCCGCTGGTGAAGGACCTCGTCACCACGACGGCGCGCGCGCTGTACAACCACAACACCACGCGCAACATCTGGTTCTACATGTTCGCGGGAGCGAGCGGCACGCTGTACTCGGGCATCCTCCCGGGCCAGGACGACGAGGCCGTGTCGTACCACTCCACCGGCGGCGTGTCGGGCGGCTCCGGCAGCTCGCAGTGCAACCCCGGTGACTGGTTCTGCGGCGGCACGCTCACCACCGGCACCGCCGCGTGCAGCGACGGCAAGGCCAAGTGGAGCTACCACACGGTGCAGCTGCGCGACGACGGTGAGGCGTACAACCACTACGCCAACGGCAACTGGGGTGGCATCGTCGCCAAGGTCCGCGAGGACATGGTGAACTACGCGAAGTAGGCCGCTGCCCCTCCCCCCGAAGCGACATGACTGCTCCCGGCACCGTCCCCCCTCCCGTGTCCCGCTCCCGCCGTGTCTGGTGGGCCATCGTCCTCGTCCCCGTCGCCCTGGGGATACTCGGGTGGTGGTGGCTGGGAGGCGACGGTGCCAGCCTCGCGCCTCCCGCGCAGGCCTCTTCCGATTCCGTGGACGAGGCCGCGCGGCCGGGCCCCATGGAGGCGCCCGGCAAGGGCGGCGGCGGTGAGCAGGGCAGGGGCCCAGGCACGGCGGCGTCCGCATCCCCGGGCGCCGCGCAGGTGGGCGAAGGGAGTCCGAAGAACGAGGAGCGCGAGGCGTTGCGCAACGTGTGGGCGCAGCGGCTGGAGCGGGCGAAGCGCACGCTGGACACGTACATGGCCGCCACGCGCTATCCGCCGGAGTCGCGCCCCAGTCGCGAGCAGCCGGACCAGATGGAGCTGGCCGAGCCGGAGCGCACGCGCCCGCTGAGCCGGGACACTCCGGACGTGCAGCTGAAGCTGAAGCAGGACCGCATCTTCGTCGTCGGCGAGGAGGCGGTGCACTTCTTCGTCTCCTGTGAGGACCTGCAGCGCGCGCCCCGGCCCTGCCAGGTGGTGTCCGCGTCCGCGCACGAGGCCGAGCACATGACGGGCGGCGGCGCGGCGGCGCCGATTCCGCTGGCCTTCGTGGACAACGGCGGCGGTGGAGATCCGCTCGCGGGCGACGGCATCTTCACGGGGAAGTTCCAGCCCTCGAAGCAGGGCTTCCCGATGTTCTCCGGCACGCTGCGCGTGGACGTGCGCGTGCGCTCGGGCCAGTCGGAGGGCAGCGCCTTCTTCGACATCCTCTACACGCCGTCGCCGCCGGCCCTCTTCACCGGCCAGGTGCGCGAGGTGGTGGAGGGGGGCTCGCTGCAGCTCTACCTCGGGATTCAGGTCCGCAAGGCCGGACGCTACGTGGTGGCCGGCCGCGTGGACGACGAGAGCGGCATGCCCTTCGCGCACGTGTCCTTCAACGAGGAGCTGAAGGAGGGCGCGCAGGAGGTGAAGCTCACCGTCTTCGGCAAGCTCGTGCTGGACGAGGTGCCCACCTTCCCGCTGAAGCTGCGCGACGTGGAGGGCTTCCTCCTCAAGGAGTCAGGAGACCCGGACCGCGAGCTGATGACGAGCCTGCGCGGCTACGTGCACACCACGGCCGAGTACGCGTCCTCCGTCTTCGCCTCCGCGGAGTGGCAGAGCGAGGAGCGCGAGCGCTACCGGAGGGAGCTGGCCAACGACGTCGACGAGGCCCAGCACCAGCTCGACCTGCTGGCCGACGCCGACGCCGACGCGGATGTCGCCCCCAAGAAGCCCTGACGGCTTCACCCCTCCTGCGTGACGGACGGCCGGGGCATGGCCTGCTCGCCCGACGCGTTCAGGTCCACGGTGGCCTGGGCCGCGGGCTCCACCTCGAAGGTGTCCGCCACCGCCTCTACGCTCTGCGACGCGAGCGCTGCGGACACCGGAGCGCTGGCCGCGGCCGGGTTGGCGGCGAGCGGGGCCAGCACGCCGGCCAGGGCCGCGTCACCCACCGAGGGCTCCTCCGGCACCAGCGAGCCCAGGTCGTCCGTGTCCGCGAGGAACTCGTCCGGACCAGCGGGCCGCACGGCGGGGTCCAGGTACTCGGGCGAAGGGTCCATGGCCTCGTCCACGGCGTCCGGCGCGAGGTCGTCGAGCGCGGCCACGTCCTGGGCCTCCGGCGCGGCGCCCACGCCGGAGATTCCGGCCGGCCCGTCCTCGAAGACGTCGTCCATGTTCAGCTCGAGCACGGGCGCCTTGGAGGAGGCCGAGCCCGGCGGGTCCAGCATGAAGAGCAGGTCCTCCGGCTCCACCACGGTGGGCGTGGAGGTGTCCAGGTTCTGCAGCTCCCACGCGGCCGTGTCGGGCGACAGCAGGTCGTCCATGCCCGCCGCGCCCGTGCTCCGGCCTCGGCCGCCTGACACCGCGGACGCACCGGCCGAGCGCTCCTGCGGGGCGCCCAGCGAGGACGGAAGCTGCGAGCCCAACATCTGCGCGTAGCGCGAGCGCGTGCCGCCGGACTCGAAGGAGCTCTCTCCGGAGAAGACGCGGAGCTGCTCCGACGCGGGCCCGGACGAGGACGCGGACGCGGAGGACGCACCCGCGAGGTTCGGCGCATGCGCGGCGAGCGACGCGTCCAGGTCATCCACCTCCGTCTGGAAGTCGCTCTGGTCGGAGAAGCCGCGCCGGACGGGCTCCACCGGCTTCAGCGACTCACGCGGGGTGAGCGGCGTGACGGGCTCCGCCTCCACGTCCAACCGGGCGCGGGAGATGGAGGAGGAGATGCCGGACAAGACGCGGCGGATGGTGGACATCGGGCACCTTGCGCGGCACGCACGAGTGGCCGCATCTGGATTGTCGCGCCGTCACCCGGAAAGTTGCCAGGGCCCCCCACCGCGTCGCCTCCCTCCGCGTGGGCATGGGCCTTCATTTCGTTACTGCGCGGATCATCGAATGACATCTCGTAAACCTCGTCGTCGCTGAGAATCCGTTCAGATGTTCGCTTCCATGCCAGGCCCCGGGTGTGGGGTAGAAACCCCACGCCTCGGGGCGCGTTGATGGATGGAAGGCGGTTGCAGCGTCGGCCATTGGACGGGTGTGGGTGGGATGTCGGGGGTCTGTGGCACTCACTCAGCAGGCGCCCCCCGAACGGAGGTATCCGTTCCAGAGCCCGACCGGGGGAAGCGGGCGCTGGCCTCTCGCTTGCTGGTGGGAGGCCCGAGGAGGCAGTCATGAGATTGGACAGCGCGGGACAGACCCATATCGGCCGGAGGACTCACAACGAGGACGCCTACTGCGTCCTGCCGGAGCTGGGGCTGTTCGTCGTGGCGGATGGGCTGGGCGGACAGGAGGGTGGTGAAGTCGCCAGCCGTTGTGTGGTGGACACCTTCGCGGGCTTCGGCCTGCGGCTGGAGAAGGACCGGGATTCCACGTGGCCCACGGTGCCGGACCCGGGGCGCAGCCGGGAGGAGAACCTGCTGTCGGCGTGCTCGGCGCTGGCGCAGCGGAACCTGCAGGCGCAGCGCGTGGGCCGCCTGAGGGAGATGGCGTCCACGGTGGTGGCCCTGGCCGTGAGCGAGAAGGGCGCGGCCGTGGCCCACGTCGGCGACAGCCGGCTGTACCGGCTGCGCGCGGGGAAGCTGGAGATGATGACGAGAGACCACTCGCTCATCGAGGAACTGCGCGACGCGGGCATGGAGCCGCCGGGCGGCGCGGGGAACTGGAGGCACCTCATCACCCGCGCGCTGGGCACGGACAACGCGGAGCCCACGGTGCAGCGGCTCTCCCCGGAGCCCGGAGACGTGTTCCTGCTGTGCTCGGACGGGCTCTACGAGCCGCTGGGCATGGAGGGGCTGCTGCGGCGGCTGACGCTGTCCTCGGCGCGCGAGGTATGCGACACGCTCGTCGCGGATGCGTACGAGGCCGGTGGAAGGGACAACATCACCGCGGTGGTGCTGCGCTTCGCGGAGGCGTGATGCGCGTTTGACGCGTCAAAACCCCACGCCGAAGGAGAGGCTGGCCGACGGCAGCCACGTGTCCTGGGGCTTCACCAGCTCCGGGCCATGGGGCAGCCAGGCCATGCCCAGGCTGAAGTCGCCCACCAGCTCGAGGCCGGAGGTCAGCGGGCGCAGGTAGCGCAGGCCCACGCCCACCTCCGGCCCCGCCGTGGACACGTGGCGTGCGTCCGTGCCGCTGAACTGGAAGCCCGGGTCGTCCTCGCCCACCTGCGCCTCGGCCATGCCGCCGGCGAGGAAGGGCTGGAGGCTGCCCCACCTCTCCGAGTCGAAGGACACCAGCCGCAGCTTGGCGCGGAAGTGGGCCACCTCCGGTGCCGGGTCCCCGTGCAGGAAGCCGCTGCCCGTGCCGCAGCCCTCCACGGAGAGGAATGACACCGGTGACAGTTCCAGGCACAGCTCGGGGCGGCGGTTGTCGTTGGCCGTGGAGCCTCCCACGCGCAGGTTGATGAAATTCCGAGGCGTGGGGGCGGGCTCTGCCCTCGTGCGGACCTCGTCCACGGCGTCCTCCGCCGTCGCCACACCGGGCGTGAGGGCGAGCAGGCTCAGCGTGGGCAGCAGGACGGACGCGCGCATGCGGCGCACGGCAGCGCAGGGCTTCTGCCCGCGTCAATCCGGTGGCACGGGGAGTGTTGGACTCCGGGCGCACCGGCCTGGAGATCCACGGACGACCGCTGGCGTCACCACCCCGAGGACGACCCTGGACGCCGTGTCCGGTTCACCCGGGGCATTCAGACCACCCTGTAACGTGGGAATTCAGCGCTCACCCCTCAACAACCGACCCTGATCGGAGTAGGCTCGGTTGCTCCCCCTCGTCCCTCACCTCTGGCTTCGCAGCGAATGACGCACAGCCTTGCCGCGCGCTTGTCCGTGGCCATCACCCTGGTCATCTTCGTCCTCACCACGGTGAGCGTGGCGCTCACGGGCGCCGTGCTGCGCGAGGCGTTCACCCTGGGCGCCCTGCTCTGGCTGCTCTTCCTGAACGGCGCGCTCGCGCTGGCCGCGGGAGGCGCCTCCTTCGCGCTGATTCGCCGGATGACGGCACCGTTGCGCGAGCTCACCGCCGCCACGGCCCGCGTGGTGGCGGAGGGGGACTTCCGCGGCACGCTCCAGGTGCGCTCGAAGGACGAGATTGGCCAGCTCGCCGCGTCCTTCTCGGAGCTGATGGCGCAGCTGCGCACGCTGCTGCTGACGCTGCGGAGCTCGGCGGACCGGCTGGAGACGGCGTCCTCGCAGCTCACGGACTCCGCGTCGGTGCAGAACGAGGCGGTGGGGCAGCAGGCGGTGGCGCTGCACGAGACGCAGCTCGCGGCGCAGCAGCTCCAGGAGGCCTCGCGCGCGGCGGCGAAGCGGGTGGAGGCGATTCAGCGCGAGGCGGAGCGGGCCAGCGAGTTCGGCCAGGCCGGCGAGGCCGCGGTGTCCGGCAGCGTGGGTGGGCTCACGCACATCCGCTCCGTGGTGGAGCAGATGGGGAGCACCATCTCCGAGCTGCACCAGCGCACGCGGCAGGTGGGCGACATCACCCGCACGGTGAAGGATTTGGCGGACCAGTCCAACGTGCTGGCGCTGAATGCGTCGATTGAGGCGGCGCGCAGCGGGGAGACGGGGCGCTCGTTCGCGGTGGTGGCGCGGGAGATGCGCTCGCTGGCGGACCAGTCCGCGGGGGCCACCACGCGGGTGCAGGCGATTCTCGGGGACATCGGCCGGGCCATCGCCGACGCCGTGCACGCGAGTGAAGGCGGCAAGCGTGAGGTGGAGGGCGGGCTGGAACAGGTGCGCGCCGCGGGAGAGAGCCTGCGCTCGCTGGCCACCATCATCCAGACGAACGGCCAGACGGTGCGCAGCATCGCCGAGGCCGTCAGCCAGCAGGACGCGGGCATCGCGGAGCTGTTCGCCGCGCTCAGCTCGATGGCGGACCTGGCGGACCAGATTGTGGACCGCATGGCCGAGAACGAGCAGGCCGCGATTCAGCTCTCCACCGCGTCCAGCGAGCTGAGCGCGATTGTGGGGCGCTACCAGCTCTGAGCACTCTTGCTTCCGGCGCGGCGACGTGTCGGAAGCCTCGGGGCGTCGGGTTCAGCTCCCGCCGCGTGTGCGCGCGGAGCTCGAGGAGGTCCCTATTGCTCCCGGCCCGGCACCTCGAGACCCCGGCACGAAGCGCGGTGTTCGGGCGTCCCCCTGGCGTCCGAGTGACTCCCGCAGGAAGTCCTTGAGCACCTGCACGCGCGTGGGCACCGGCCGTCCGGGCCGTGACACCAGGAAGAGCGGGGCGTCCCGGAACGTGCTGCCGGGCAGGACACGCACCAATGAGCCCAGGGCCACGTCCTGCGCGGCGAGGAACGTGGGCAACAGCGCCACGCCTCCGCCCGCCCGTGCCACCTCCGCCAGGAAGCCGAAGTCGGAGCACTCCACCGAGGACTCCGGCGGCTGCTTCCCACCCCCTCTGCCGAAGGGGGCACGGCCCCGGGGTGGCGCGGGCCACAGGCACTCGTGGTGCGCGAGGTCCGGGGGCGCGGCGGGAATCCCCCGGCGCTCCAGGTAGCGGGGCGACGCGAAGAATCCGGCCTCCAAATCCATCAGCTTGAGCGCCACGAAGCTGCCAGCGCCGGGCCGGCCCACGCGGAGCGCGAGGTCCACACCCTTCTCCAGCAGGTCCACCACCTCGTACGTCAGCACGGCGCGCACCCGCACGCCGGGGTGGTGGACGCGGAAGCGAGCCAGCACGGGAGCCAGCAGCGCACGTCCCACGTCGGGAGGCGCGGTGAGTGTCACCTCGCCCGTGGGCAGGGACGCCTTGCCGGGCGCGCCCTCCACCGCGGCCCGCAACCCGGACAGCAGCGGCGCCACCTGCCGCAGCAGCGCCTCGCCCTCGGCCGTCAGCCGCACCGAGCGCGTGGTGCGCACGAGCAGCGGCGTGCCGAGTGTCTCCTCCAGTGCCCGCAGCGCACGGCTCACCCGCGACTTGTCGAACCCCAGCCGGCCGGCTGCCTTCGTGAAGCTTCGCGACTCCGCGACGGCCTGGAAGACGGTGAGCTGGTTCAGGTCCATTGTTGCCAATCTACAACAGTGAGTTGCCATTCCCCCGGATTGTTGTCGCGGCGGCTCGGGCGCAAGGTGCCTCCCGAGCATTCCGCTCCCGTGTTCCCTGGACGAGAAGACGATGACGCTCCGGATTCTGATGGTGTTGATGGCGGTCCTCACGCTGGCGGGTTGTGCCTCCACACGCGAGGCGGTGGTTCCCACGCAGGACGGGCCCGGCGCGGAGCCGGTGCTCACGCTGGTGTGGGCGGGCAGGGGAGAGGCGGAGCGCCTGGAGGGCGGCGCCTGGAAGCGCATCCCCGAGTTCGACTACGAGTTCACCGTGGAGCAGCGCCGGTACCGCACCCACTGGGAATCGGTGAAGAGCGTGCGGCGCCGCCACCCCGGCTACGACGGCAGCGCGGGCCCCCGCGAGCAGACGATGTTCTTCCGCCTGGACTACACCGCGCCGGATGCGCAGGGCCGCGTCTCCAGCACCATCCGCTCGTCGCTCGGCGACGGCACGGGTCGCACGGACGTCGAGTTCCGTGAGGCCGTCCTGGAGATGCACCCAGACGTCAGCCGCTTCGCGCCCTTCGACCGCTACCGCATCTCCCAGAAGTATGCGTACGAGCGCGGCGCGCTGGAGGAGACCGTCGAGCTCCTCGATGGAGAGACGCCCTGGGTGCGCAACAACGAGAAGGCCGCACTCTACGCGCCGCACCGCTTCGACAGCGCCCCCACCGCGATGTCCGCGCCGTGAGGATGATGCCCGGAGCATGGGATTGAGAGGGAGGGCCGGGGAGCAACTCCGCCAGCAGCCGCTGGCAGGGCCCCGGCGAATCGCGTGGCGTTGTCACACGATGCTGGCGGGGATTTGACGCACCCCTCGGCCGCCCCGGGCGCAGGGCGTCAGCTCGCGAGCAGGAAGCCGGTGAGGCGGTGCGCCAGCCATTGCCGGAAGGCGTCCGTCGTGGGCGGGCAGTGGAGGCAGTCCTGGATGAGCTCCTGGTCGACGAGCGTGGGCAAGAGTTCCTCCGGCTTCGCGAGCGCCGGCACCCGCATGGCCTCTCAGTCGCCATCCTGCCGCTCGACGCACTTCTTGGGAGTGGGCTTGCCGTCCTTGAAGGGAGCGCCGCGCTTGATGAGGTCGCGCGTCATCTCGAGGTCCCCCTGCTGTGTGCAGGCCCAGTCCGCCGCCGAGTAGCCATTCTCCGAGACGAGCCTGGCGTCCGCGCCCGCTTCCAGCAGCGGCTCGACCAGCCCCCAGGGGTCGTTGCTCCGAGACCAGGTCGCGAGATAGAGGGCGCTCTCGCGACGCGCGTTCAGGGCATTGACCGGGGCACCCCCCGCGAGCAGCAGCTTCACGAGCTCGGGGTTTCCGCTCAGCACGGCCCGGTGGAGCGGAGTATTTCCCTGTTTGTCGGTCAGGGTCAGGTTGGCCTTGGCCTTGACCAGCGCCTTTGCCGCATCCGGGTCATTGAGGCGGATGGCTTCATGCAGGGCCGTGCCCGAGTCCCTCCGCGCGTTGCGTCCACTCCGGCCGCGATGAGCGCGTTGATGCGGGCGAGGCGCGCCGAGACCAGATTCGTCGCTCGCTCGTCGCGCGAACCGGTCCGCGAGAAGCAGTCGGTGACGGCATGAACGAGCATCGTCGTGCCCTGGGGCGTCGTCGCGCGCAGGTCCATGCCATGCTTTCCGAGCGCCTCCAGGAGCTCGGGTCCACCGTTGCAGGCGCTCGCGAAGTAGAGCGGGGTCACCTCTTCAGCGCCAACATCGCCAGCCTTCCACGCGAGCTTCGCGTCGGCCCCGGCGTCGAGCAGCGCGGTGACCAGCTCGAGTCTTCCTGACTGAATGGCCCCCAGAAGAATGGGGGTTCCGGAGTTCGTACCGTTGGGGTTCGCGCCTCGCTCGAGGAGCATCCGCGCCATGTCGTACTGGCGCGCCGAAAGGGCCGTGGAGAGGAGCGTCCAGGAGGTGGTGCCATCCGTCTCGACCGCATTGACGTCGAGGCCTTCGTCCAGCGCACGCTTCACCGCTGGGAGCTCGCCTTTCCTCACGGCGGCGAGCGCCGCGGACAGCCTGAGGTCGCCGAGCACCGGGCATTCGACTTTCTCCCGGGTCACGTTCCGTACGTATGCCCCGGCGATCTCCGAGCGAATCCGCTCGAGGACCCGCTGCGCCTCCGAAGCCGGGCAGAACCCGAGAATGGCGACCTCGAACCCGGGCTTGAGCCCCGGAACGGCATTGCTTTGGAGGACCTGGGGGAAGGCCATCCGCGGACGGACCCCCACCTTGGCTTGCGCATCATCCCACTGACGTAGCGCCCGGTAGGCATCCGCCTTCGTCTTGCCGCCGCCAAGGATGATGGCCTGCATGGGTTCCGAGCCGGGCGAATCGCCTGCTCCCGCGGAGACTACGAGCGAAACGACGAGTGCGAGGACCATGCCCCCCCTCCGGTGTGTGGTGGGAACGTATCGGAAGGACAGGCGTCCTGTTAGGGGGAGTGGGCGGCAGCAGCCGCTGCGTTGGCTCAGGCCCCGCGCTTTGAGAGGCCCTCGTAGCGGCACAGCCGGTGCAGACCCTGCCTCCTCAGTCCAGCGCAGCCGCTGTTGCAGGGTGTGCAGGTGGGCGGAGTGGCGTATTCGCCCGTGCGGCGGGGGCCCTCGCCCCGCGACGCAGGAGCTGGAGGCCCGTGGCGAGCGACCACAGGCACCAGAGTCCGAAGGCGACCACGGGAGCCTGGGAGAGCGGGCCGGGCGACAGCGGCAGCACCGTGGCCAGTCCGTCCACCAGGCCCACGAGGAACAGGAGCGCGGAGAGTGCTCCCAGCGCCGCCACGCGCCGGCCGCGTCCCGCGCGCGCCCAGGCAAGGCATACGCCGGCCGTCCAGCCCGCGAGGAAGAGCTGGCCCACGTGCTCGCCGAGCATCACGCCGAAGAGCTGGTGCTGCACCGTGAAGGCCACCTCCAGCGCGCGCCGCGTGGCCTCGTCCGTGCCCGGGGCCACGTAGGAAGAAGCGAGCGCCGGCACCACGAACGTCCAGCGCATCAGGCCGAGCAGCTGCACCGCGCAGGACAGGACTCCGAGCACCGTGGCCACGCGGAGCGCCGGGCCTGCTTCGTCGTTCAGGACCCGCGGCAGCAGCACCACGGCGGCGAGGTACGGCACCACGAGCAGCGCGTATGCGTACCAGGTCCACACGAGGGACGGACCGCCTTCGGCGAAGCGCGTGAGGACGTGGGCGGCGGGCTCGCGCAGCACGTCCGGATAACCGAAGCGTGTGGCGAGCAGCCCGAAGGGCACGTTCACCGCCAGCGGGAACAGCAGCATCACCCAACCCACGAAACGTTCTGCGCGCATGTGTCGTGACTCCTCGAATCGATGTGAGGGCTCGTTCATCCAGGCAGCGGGAAGCTCCAGCTCACGCCGGGCGTCGGGTTGACGCGGGGCGAGCGGCCCGGTGCGAGCAGCAGGCCCGCGCCCAGGCGCAGGTCCAGGCCCTGCCACACGGCCCAGCGGAAGCCCGCCTCCAGGAAGAGTGCGTCGTCCCAGCCGCGGTTGAGACCGCGCAGGTACGCCACCGAGACGAAGGCGAGGGAAGGGCGCTCGGAGGTGAGGCGCAGCGGGAGGAAGTATCCCGTGAGCCCCGCCTTGGCGAACCACGTGGTCTCCAAGTCGCCACGTGCATCGCGCGAGATGACCGTGGGGTACGCACCGGCATGGACGCCGAGGAAGCCCCGCCGGTACTCGACGCCAATGGAGGGCGAGCGCCAGCCGTGGAGGAGCAGCTCGTGGTCCGTGGCACCAGGCGGCTCCTCGGCCCGGGCCGTGGTCGTCAGGCCCAGTGCTCCCAGGAGCAAGGTCGCGCACAACGTCTTCATGGTTGCCTCCCCGCCGCGCCGTGCGCGGGCCGAATCACCTGGGACTCAGGCTACGGAGGGGAGGCCTCCGTCACAGTGGCCGGCGGCGACAATCCCTTGTCCGCGCGCGACAGCGACTCCTTCGGGACATGGATGGGGCCTGCCTGGTGACGCACTTCTCGCCAGCGCGTCTGCGCGGCACAGGGACGGGCCCGAGCCGTAGGGGCCGGGGCCCGTCTCCGCCAGTGCTTCAGGGGAAGAGCGACGCCGCGAGCCTCGCGGTGCGCGCACGCTGCGGGTGGTCGCCGACGGGGATGCGGGCCACCTCCTGCTCGGTGGCGTAGGAGATGACCGACACCGTGTCGTCCCCAGCCACCGAGACATAGCAGTAGTTTCCGTCCGTGCTGGTCGTTGCCCAGTAGGTCCTCGCGCCGAGCGGGCGGAGGGTGTAGCGGAACGTCTCACGCGAGACGATGGCCGCGTAGTTGGACATCGTGCCCGCCACGCAGAGCTTCGTCCCGTCGCCGCTCATCGCGAGCCCGTGGTGGGCGGAGTCGAGGACGTACTGGTCGCGGCGCAGCGCCTGCGTCTCGGGAGGGACCGGCAGGTGCGCAATCCGCGTCACCTTGTCCTCCGCCAGGTCGTACTCCACGAAGCCGTGGAAGAACGACACCTGGAAGTAGAGGAACCGCTCATCGGGGGACAGCGCCATCGGCCGGACCGCCGCGCTCATGTCGGGCATGCCGAGCTCGGCGAGCTTCTGGCGCATGTTCAGCCGCTTGAGGACCTGCAGCGTGCGCGCATCGACAATCTGGAAGTAGCGCTCACCCTTGGTGCCGTCCATGTCAGGGGTATCGAGCGCCGTGTAGACGGTGCCGATGCTGGCATGGAATATCTTGCTGCCGTCGCGGGAGTAGTTGTTCTCGTGCGGGTTGTCCCCCGAGGAGAAGTTCCCGACGATGTTCCCCGTGGCGGTGTCGATGATCTCCACGCGATTCGCCGTCGACGCCGAGACGGCGAGCCGGGTGCCATCCGGGGAGATGGCCATGTGGTCGGCGCGATTCCCGCCGACCCGCGTCCGCCAGCGGATGTTGCCGGTGCTCAGCTCGATGGCAACGACGTCCGCGAAGCTGGGGCGCGAGACGAAGATGACCTTCCCGTCCTTCGAGGCGAACATGTCGTCCACGAGCTGGTCGTGGCCCTCGCCCACCTGCTCGCGGATGAACAGGAAGTACGTCAGGCGCACCGGGTCCAGGGTGATTTCCAGCATCCGCTGGCTGCGGTCCGGAACCACGTTGATGCGGGCCAGCCGCTGGTAGGTCCGGACGTCGATGATGTCGGCGGTCCCGTCCCAGTTGTTGCCGACCAGCAGGACGTCGCGCATCGATGACGTCTGGGCGGCGGCGCTGAACGAAACCAGCATCGATACGGCGGCACACAACGAAATGGCATGAGCGCGCCATTGGCTCAGGCTCGCTCCCACTTGCCAGGTACCCATGTTCTGTCCTCCTCTGGACGAGTCAGTGTTGCGGTGTGGGAGTACCAAGCCACGCCGCGACAGCGCCCCCATCGAAGGGAGGGTTTCGTCTTGTAATCCGGTTGTTTCAGCGCATGACGCGGAAGGCCGAGGGCGTGGTGCCCGTCCAGCGGCGGAAGGCACGGTGGAAGCTGGCCACGTCCGCGAAGCCGGTGAGGAAGGCCACCTCCGCCACCGTCATGCCGGCCTCCGCGAGGTAGCGCTCGGCGTACGCGCGCTGCACCTCGGCCACCAGCTCCGCGTACGTGGTGGCGTGCTCGCGCAGCCGCCGCTGAAGCGTCCGCGCACCGAGAGCGAGCTGCGAGGCCACTTCCTCCACGTCGGGTGGCGGAGCACCGTTGCCGAGTCGCTGGGCAATGGCGTGTCGCACTCGGGCGGGAAGCTCCTCCTCGGTGGCGGGCAGCCGCGACAGCACGTCGCGGGCATAGGCCTCCAGGTAGCTGCCCACGGCCGGCTCGCGCGTGACGATGGGCGTGTCGAGGAAGTCCGGTGGAAAGGCCAGCAGCGTCTCCGGCTGGCTGAAGCGTGGACTGACTCCGAGCAGACGCCGGTGCTCTGTCACGCGTCGCGGGTCCGCGTGACGGAAGCGCACCTCGGTGGGGGCCCAGCCGCGCTGGCCGGTGATGCGTCGCAGGAGCACCACGGCGGAGGCCGTCGAGAACTCGGCGATGTGACGCGGCCAGGCGTGCAACAGGCCCCGGCAGCCCGGATAGAGGAACATCTGGCCTTCGTGGGCCTCCAGCTCCACGCGGCCGGCGTCGTGCAGGATGCGCGAGTACGCGACGATGCGGGTGAGGGACTCGCGCACCGTGGTGCTCTTCGCGGCGAGGTGGCCGATGACGTGGAAGGCATCCAGGTCCAGCCGCTCGGCGAAGTGCAGGCCGAAGTCCTCGTCGCCCGAGGCTTCCACGACGAGGTCCCAGACCTGGTTGTACGCGGCCTGCGGGATGCGCGCCTCGGGACCGGAGAGTGAGGTTTCCTCCAGTCCCGCGCTCGCGAGCATGCCGTGTGTCTCGATGCCGAGCCCGCGCGCGTACGTCAGCAGCGAGGCAAGCGCGCCCGCCGACACCGTGAAGCGCATGCCCGCGTCCGCTTCTTCCGTGCGCATGAGCCACGAGCGTAGCCGAGGGCCCGGGTTCTCTGCGCGGTCGTCAGGCGCTTGTTGGCGTGCGTGGTGGTGTTGCGCTCAGGGCCGCTGCGCAGCCCGACCCGAGCGCGAGTTTCCGCCGCCCGCCGTCACCCAGCCCGTGGTCGCGGGCTCGGTGGGCGCGGACAGGTCGAACGCGCGAATGCTCATCCGCCGCGTCCAGTCGTTGCTCGCGAGCCAGTTCGTCCACGCGCCCAGCACCACGCGTCCCCCATGCAACGCGGGCGGAGTGATGTAGGGCGCCTTGCCCGGCAATGCGCACGCGGCCAGCTCCCGCCCGTCATCCACAGCCAGCTCGCGCAGGAACGTGTTGTTCGACGAGTCATCCCCCGTGCACGTGTTGCTCTCCTCGCAGCCTGCTTCCGGCGGACGGTCCACGAGGAGCAGCGAGTCCCGCTGCGTGAGCAGCGGCGACATGGGCCAGGCGCCCACGGCCCGGTGCCACCGTGTCGAGCCGTCCTCCGGGCTCAAGCCGTAGAGGAACGTGCGGCCGGGATGCGCCTCCGTCGGGCAGCCCGCCCCCGTACAGGGCGGAGCCGGAAGCACGAGCATGCCGCTCGCCTGGAACGTCACGCGTCCGAACGCGGAGCTGGACTGACCGAGCGAGAACCAACCGTCCTCCACCGACGCGGTGGCCAGCGTGGCGAGCTTCGCGCCAGTGGCCGCGTCCGCCAGTTCAGCACGGTCCAGCACGAGCCTGCCGCTCTCCACCGCCGTCGGCTGATGCTCACCCGCGCGGCGCACCTGCCAACGCTGCTCGCCCTCCGGCGAGTACGAGAAGAGCGTCGTCTCTCCAGCGGCCGGGGCGAAGGAGCCGCCGTAGACGTTGCCCTCCGCGTCCAGCACGAGCGGCGTGCGCACCGCGGGCGTCAGCGCCGTCCAGGCCACCACGCCCGTGTCCGCTCGCAGCGCCACGAGCAGCGTCTTCCCGTCCTCATCCTCGAACACGTGCCGCACCACCGCGAACACGTACGGCGCTCCGAGCGACACCGAGTCGACGATGAACGACAGGCCCGCCTGTGGGTCCTCGGAGCGCAGCTTCGCGAGGTCCACGTTCCACAGTTCGCGCCCATCCTCGAGCGCCTGTGCGGAGAGTGTCGCGCCTCCGGACGTCAGGAACAGGCGCTCCGCATCCACCGCGTGCACGGCCGTCTGCCTCGCGCGTGGCAGCAACAAGCGATAGCGGATGGCGCCGTCGCGCGTGGCGGAGACGAGGTGGCACCGGAGCTGGCTCGGGTCCTTGTCCGACCAGTACGCGCTGTCGCACTCCGTCCAGTACGTCCGGCCCTCCGCGTCCATCGTCCCGCGGAAGTCCACGCTCTGGTCCCACGCGGCGTCATGGCTCCACGCCAGCCGCGCCGTGCCGTCCGGACCCGAGCATGTCGCGGCGGGCGCCGGCTGCTCGGGCACACCCGCGTCGACGGGAGGCTCCTGCACCACCACCGGGCCTCCCGTGCCGAGGGGCGGCGGCTCGGGGCTGGGAGTCACCTCTCCGGCGGGGACTTCCGCCGCCGGTGCACCACCGTTGTCCGCCGAACACCCCGCCCATACACACGCGCCCAGCACCACACCCCACCACTGCCTCACGCCCGACCTCCTCACCGCGAAGCACCCGAGCCGTCCGGGCGATGGCGGACACTGGGGATGGGGTGCTCGTGGCGCAACGGTGCCCGGCCGCGAGTGGCGGCCCGGCAGCCGGTCAGGCGGAATGGGAGTGAAGTCTCAGCCCAGCTCGCCGCCGTCGATGGCGTACGCCGCGCCGGTGATGCCGCCCGCCGCGTCGGACGCAAGGAAGGCGCAGAGCGCGGCCACCTCCTCCGGCTGGATGATGCGGCCCATGGCGTTCATCGACGCGAGCGCCTCGCGCGCCTGCTCGTCGGTGCGGCCGGTGGTCTTGCTGATGGCGGCCGTGGCATTGGTGAACATGTCCGTCTCCACCCAGCCCGGATTCACGCAGTTCACCGTGATGTTCTTCTGCGCGTACTCCGACGCCAGCGCGCGCGTCATGCCCAGCAGCGCGTGCTTGGACGCGCAGTACGCCGACGTGTACTTCATCCCGCGCACCGCCGCCATGGAGCCGATGTTGATGACGCGCCCGCCGCCCGCCTTCGCCATCGCCGGCATCAACTCGCGGCAGAGGATGAAGGGCGCGGTGACGTTGACGGCCATGACGCGCGCCAGGTCCTCCGTGCGCGTCTTCGTCAGCGGCGCGGACACGGTGATGCCGGCGTTGTTCACCAACACGCGCGGCGCGCCGTCCGCGAGGATGGTCTTGCTGATGGCGAGCAGCGCGGCCTCGTCCGCCACGTCCACCGCGTGCGGCCGGATGTGCTCACCGCCCTCCGCGCGCAGGGACGTCAGTGCGTCCGCGCTGCGGGCCAGGGCCCATACGCCGTAGCCCTCGCGAGCGAAGGCCAGCGCCACGGCGCGGCCGATACCCCGGCTCGCGCCCGTCACCACCACTGTCTTGCGGGTCGTCGTCATGGGCCCGGAGCCTAGCGCCGGAGATTGATTCCGGCATCAACGCTCGCGCGCCATGAGTGGCTACACGGTGTCAGGAGGTGGGTGCGAGTGCCTCAGGCAGTTTCGCAGAGCGAACGCGCTCGCCGATGCGCTCCAGTCCCTGGCCGGCCCGCGCTCGGGCGTGGACCTCCGCGTAGTCGTCGAACGCCGTGCCGAGCCACCGGTCCAACATGGGCGTGAAGAGGCCGTAGTGTCCCTGGTAGCGCGCGTGGTGCAGCGCATGGAACGTGGGGGTGAAGAAGAGGCGCCCGGCCCAGGAGCGCACGAATCGCTCGGGCAGCCACTCCGTGTTGCCATGGGCGAACACGTTGAGGGCGTAGTTGGTGAGGATGTACGCCATGAGGCCCGCCTGCGTGACTGGCATGAACCGCATGGCGAGGAGGACGAGCCCGAAGCCGCCGCCCATCAGCACCAGCCGCTCCACCACGGAGAAGGACAGCGACGTGAGCGGGTCCGTCACCTGCGCCACGTGGTGCTGCGCGTGGAAGCGGTAGAGCGCGCGCGTGTGCAGCAGGCGGTGCGTCACGTAGAACCACACCTCGAAGCCCACGAACATCCACGCGAAGGTGAGCAACGCGGCGCCGGCGCTGAACGGCGCGAAGCGGTGCGCGTTGGCGGTTCGGAAGGCGGTGATGAGCAGGGCGTCGCACAACACCACGCCCACGGCCGCACGCGCCTCGCCGCGGAGCTGTCCCGGTGCCAGGGCACGGCGGTACACGCGCCAGCGCTCGGCCAGCCGCGTGCGGTCCATCAGGAAGCCCACCGTCACCGGCACGGCCTTCACCAGTCCCGAGACGACGAAGACGACGGGCAGCAGCAGCAGGTAGGGAGTGACCATGGCCTGAGGATGGTAACCCCAGGGCCCGCGCGAAGTTGCGGGCGGGGTGTGGCCCCGCGAAGTCGCCACGAAAAGAAAAACCCTCCCCCGGTGGTCCGGAGGAGGGTGGGGTGAACGGGAAAGGGGCTGGCTCAGCCGCCGACGTTGGTGCCGCCCTCGGGCTTCTGCTCGGAGGACTCCTCGGCCGCGCCCTCGGGAGCGGCCTGGGCTTCTTCCGCACCGCCCTCGGCCGCGGCCTGGGCTTCTTCCGCACCGCCCTCGGCTTCTGACTCGTCCGGCAGTTCCGGCGCGGTGCCGGCGGCCTCCGCCGCCTGCTGCGCCTTCAACTCCTCGTCGTTCATGAAGCCGATGGGGCTGTCCTTGCGGTTGAGGAAGCGCACGGCCTTCTTCGACAGCGCGAACATCTGCTCCGCCGCCGCCGCGGGCACCAGCGAGTGCTCGATTTGCGCCGGCTCCGGCCGCTCCACCACGCCGAGCTCGCCGTCCTCGAGCTGCTTCGCCTGCGCCGGGCTCAGCTCCAGCCGCCGCAGCTTGCCCTTGCGGGTCATGAAGTAGAACGCCGTCTCGCCCGGCTCGACGGCCACCTGCGAGCCGAGCACCAGCTCCCTCAGCGCCCGGTCCAGCTCCACCTGCTTCTTGGACTCGGCGCGCTGATAGGCCTTGGAGCCCGGCATCGGCGGCAGCTTGGGGATGGCCTTCTCAGGGGGGGAGGCCGCCCCCCCCGTACCGAAGCGGGGAATCGGGCCACCGGGACGGCCACCGCCGCCGGGACGGCCGCCACCGGCCGGACGGCCACCGCCGCCGGGGCCGAAGCGCCCGCCTCCCGAGGGGGGACGGCCACCGGCCTCGCGGCGGCCACCGCTGTCGCGGGTACCGCCCTCGCGGCTCGGCGGACCGCCGTGTGTCCGGTTCTCGTCACGCGGGGGGCCGGAACGGTTGCCGCCTGGACGCCCGCCCTCCTGGGAGGACTGCCTCCGGGCTTCCGTCTGGCTGGCCGAGGACTCCACCTTCTTGGTCTGTTCCTCGGTGACGAGGCCCGCCTTCAACAACTTGTCGCGCAGGTTCTGCATGAGTTGGGCGTTCTATCCCTTGCACGGCCGCACGCAAGCCACTGCTTGCCGCTCCTGTATGCCCCACGTAACTTGCCGCCCCTGCCGCACCCCTCTGGAGGAGCCGTGAGCCGTTCGATGAAGTCCGCCTTCACCCTCGCCCTGGCGTTGGCTGCCGCGGGCTGTTCAGACCCGGTCGACAAGGCGGCCAAGGCCCGCATCTTCTCACCGGAGGACCCGCCGAAGGTGGTGGCGTCCGCGAAGCAGAAGCTGCCCCCCGAGGACGTCGCCAGCAACCCCCAGGTGGCCCGCCGCATCCTGGGCATGGACGCCGCCGAGGTGACCGAGCGGCTGGGGCCCCACAAGTTCCAGTCCACCGTCTCCTATGAGTGGGCCTCCGCCAACTCCAACCCGGTGAAGCTCACCGAGACGCGCACCTTCCGCGCCGGCCCCGGCGGCGTCAGCGGGGACTTCCACGGCGTCATGGAGAACTCGCGGGACCAGGGCCTGGAGGTCATGCGCGTGGGCGGCCAGGTGTTCGCCCGCAACCGCTACGGCCCGTTCCGCCAGCGCCTGCGCGACCGCGGCATGGCCGAGCGCACCCGCGCCGAATTGACTGGCGCCATCCGCGACTTCGACAGCCTCTTCCAGGGCCGCCTCAAGCTCACCCCGGACGGCACCGTCACCTACGAGGGCCGCACCGCGTGGAAGTACACGGTGACGCTGGCCCCCGCGCCGGAGGGCACCACCACCCGGACGCTGCCCACCGCGTTCGCTCCCAAGGGGGGCGCCGACGAGAGCACGCGCCGCCGCGGCAACTTCTTCGCCCACCGCGTGCCCCGCTCGCTGGACGGCGAGGTGGTGGTGGACGCCGACACGTCCGTGGTCCTCAAGGCCCGGCTGGACGGCCGCATCGACGTGCCCGCGGACAAGACGCCCGAGGCCGCCGAGCTGCGCCTGACGCTCGAGTCCGCGCTCTCCGAGATTGGCCGCCAGGACCCGCCGCTCACGCCGCCGGAGAACTTCCTCCCCGACGCGGACAAGCCCCAGGGTATCGCCGACGCGCTGGACACCTTCGGCATCGAGCGCAAGAAGCCCGAGGGCGCCGACAAGGACAAGGCCGCCGGCGAGGGTGGCCCCGCCGAGCCCGAGGACGAAGAGGCGCAGTGAGCTGGAGCCTCCCGGCCTGAGGAAGGGGCCGCTCCGAGGGACGGCCTTGACCGTGGACGACGCGGCCGGGCCATTGATTCGCGGCGCCGGGGCCACCGGGTGCGGCGCGCCCCTGGCCCCCGCGTCATGCAGGTTGCCTCCCCTGGGAAGGAGGCTGCTCGCCTGCCCTGACCGGTCCGCCCGGACAGGGGTGGCAGGGCGCCCCTGTCCGCCCCCGCAAATCACTGACTTCATTGACCTTTCGGGCGTGGCGTGTGCCTTGCTCAGGGTCGGGGCATGCGCCGTCTCGCCGTCATCGCCGCCTGTCTCGCCGGGCTCTTCGCACCCGTGGTGCTTGCCGAGCCGCCCCTGCGCAACCTGGGCATCACCATTGCGCCGGTGGGGGCCTACGTCATGACGGACGCGGATGGGGCCCACGAGCGTGGCTACACCGCGAGCCTCGCCTGGGGCTACCGCAAGGACTTCGCCATCATGGAGGTGGGCGGCCATGTGGCCACCAGCCGGCGGCGCACCGAGGCCACGCCCATGTCCATCCGGATTACGCCGCCGGGCTCCCGGCGCGTGCGGCCCTACCTGGGCGCCGGGGCCAGCCTGCTGGTGGCCCACGAAAAGGACGACGCGGCCGCCTCACGCGCGCTGCAGGTGGGCGCGGAGCTGTGCGGCGGGGTGGGTGTGGAGCTGGGACGCCAGCTCTTCCTCTCCGCCGAGGCCCGCTACCAGAACTTCTCCGCCGGGGGAGACCCGTTCTCCGGTGAACGGCAGGCTCTGACTTCCGGGTACCTCGGGCTGGGCTTCCGTTTGTAGCCCGACACCCCGGGCGCTACAGCCCGGCAGCGACCTGTTGGAAGAAAATTTGCGCTCACTCTTGCGTCCTCTACAATCCCCGACGGTTGCGGCCCAGACGCGTCCGACATGTACGGGCGTTCAGCGGGCTATACAGCAAGGGAGCGGCGATGGAGCGCAAGGTCGGAAGTAGCACGGTGACGGCCAAGGAGGTCAAGGCGGCGCTGGAGAAGACGCGCACGCTGACGGCCGAGGAGGAGAGGGTTCTGCGCATGCGGCACGGTGCGGGCGCTTCCAGCACCCGTGCTCCGCTTCCCCGCGCCGCCGGTGACAACGAGGAGCTGGGCGACGAGCTTCTGGTCATTGAAATGCAGTTGCTGAAGGCCATGCGCGCCCGCGCGGGCGGCAAGCCGGTGGCCAGCGGCAACAACAAGCAGACGATGGCCCCGGCGCCCGCACCCGCCAAGGCCTCGACGAACGCGACCAAGGACAAGATCGTCCGGGCGCTCCGCAAGAAGAAGTAGTCCTCTCGCGGAGTCACCCCTAGCGGTTGAGGATGGCCACGAGGCGCTCCCCGGCCTCGGGCATTGCCAGTGGCGTGCCCGAGACCTCCGTTGCCAGGCCTTCCGCGTCGTCGGTACCTCCCCGCGCGAACAGCCCCTTGAGCCAGGCGGCGGCGGTGGGATTCCTCCAGAAGTCCTCGTTGAAGCGCTCCATGAGGCGGGCGGTGAGCCGCGTCTCAAGGGCCCAGGCGCGCAGGTAGTTCGCCACGTAGAGCTGCGGGTCCACGTCCTGGAGGAAGAAGCCCGGGTGCGGCTCCACGAAGAGCGCCTGGCGCTGGCCGTCCGCGTACTCGTCCGCGCGCTCCGCCGAGGGGCCACGCGTCAGCAATGACAGCTCGTAGGACAGCTTCGCGCAGTGGCGGCGCAGCACGGTGAGGGCCTGGAAGGCGGCCAGCCGCACCGAGTCGCGCGCGGCCATGGCCGGCAGGTCCAGGTAGCGCTTGAGCCAGCCGGGGGACAGGAGCAGCCGCTCGAAGACGGCGGCGTAGCCTTCCGTCACCGAGGCGTCTCCCAGGCGGCGCAGCTCCACGGGGTGGTTCTCCGACACGTGGGCGCGGTGCTGCGCGTGGCCCATCTCGTGGAGGAGGGCGGCCAGCGCGTCCATGCCGCCGCGCCGCTGAACCACGAGGCGCACCTCGCCGGGCACGCGCACGCTGGCGACGAAGGGGCGCGAGGCCTTGCCGGGGCGGGCCTCGTCGTCGATGCGGATGCGGCCCTCCGCGTTGGGCGTGAGGCCCCACTCGCCGAGCCAGCGCACCACGGCGGGCCAGGCGTCCTCGCGGCGGTAGAAGGTGTCCATCCACGGCGTCTGGAGCGCGTGCTGGAGGTCATGCCGGCGCGCCTCGCCGCCGGGCAGCGGGCGCAGCAGCGGGTCCACCTTCTTGAGGACGTAGGCGAGCACGTCGCGGTAGGCGTCCTCGGTGCGGCGGAGCGTCTCGGCGGCGGCCTCGGCGAGCTTGCCGTAGTCGATGCCGGTGACGTCCTGGCGCAGGGAGGGGTAGTCCTTCGCGCCCAGCCGCTCCGCAGCACGGAGGGCGGCCTCGCGCCGGTCCGAGTAGGGGCCCCGGTGCTCCCAGAGGAAGTTGCCGGCGGCGCGCTCCAGCAGGGTGCGGCGGCCGCGCGAGGTGTCGCGGGGGAGCTGCTCGAGCACCTCGGCGAGGGAGAGCGTCCGGTCATCGACGGGGAGCTGGGATTGGGCCTCCAGGGTGGCCACGGCCTCGGCGGGACGGGCGGCGAGCGCCTCCTCGACCTGCGTGGCCACGAGCTCACGGAGGAGCTGGATGCGGCGGACGGCGAGGGGCTCGTCCTTCGTGCGGGCCTTGGCGAGGGCCTCGTTGGCGGCGGCGAAGGTGTCCGGCGAGGACAGCTCGGGGAAGGAGGCGTAGAGGCTGGAGATGGGCAGGCCCGGTGAGAGGCCGGCGCCGTGCCGGTAGTGGAGCGTGGCCAGCTCGGCGAGGAAGTCGTCCAGCCGCGTGCGCACGGAGTGCAGGGGACGGTCCATGGGGCGCGGAAGGTAACAGGAAGCAGGCGGCGCGGAAGGGCGATGCGGGCGTAGAGTGCCGCCGCATGACACCTCCGCCCGTCGCAGGGATGGATGGGGCTGCCGGTGGCGCACGGCGGCGGGATGGGGTGGAGGGGCCTGCCCGGATGCATGGCCGGAATGGGCGCGGGGGGCGGAGTCGGGCTTGCAGGGCGGAGAGTTCCTCGTGTGAGTGAGGTGGGGTCGTGAAGCGAAGGACGTTCCGCGCGGAGGGCGCGGTGGTGGGGCGGGCCGTGGCGGACGCGGTGGCTTCCGAGCTGGGCATTCCGGCGGCGGAGGCGCACAAGCTCGTGGACGTGGGCGCGGTGTACATCGCCGGGCGGCGAAGCCGGGACGCGAAGGCGAAGCTCACTTCGGGGCAGGTGGTGATGGTGGTGCTGGAGGAGGGCGGGCAGAGCGCCCTGGCCGAGACCACTCCCGCCCCGGCGCTGCGCGTGCTCTACGAGGACTCGGACGTCATCGCCGTGGACAAGCCGGCGGGACTGACGGCGCAGCCCACGGAAGGTCGCGTGGGCGGCAGTCTGGTGGACCTCGTGAGCGCGCACCTGGGCCACGAGGCGGGGCTGGTGCATCGGCTGGACCGCGAGACGTCCGGCGTCACGGTGTTCGGCAAGACGGCGGAGGCCACGTCCGCTCTCGCCGGTGAGTTTCGCGAGGGAACGGCGCGCAAGCGGTACGTCGCGGCCACGGGCCCGGGGCTGCCGCCCTCGGGGACGGTGGACCTGCCGCTGTCGAAGGACCCTTCACGTCCCGGGCGTTGGCGGGCCACTCGCGCGGCCAACGGCGTGCCCGCGCTGACGCACTTCCGCACGCTCTACGCGGGACCGGAGCTCTGCGTGGTGGAGCTGCTGCCGCAGACGGGACGCACGCACCAGCTCCGCGCGCACCTGACGGCGCTCGGGGCGCCGATTCTCGGGGACGCGCGCTATGGCGGGGCGAAGCGGGCTGGTGGAGTGGAGGCGCCTCGCTGTCTGCTGCACGCGCAGGCGCTGGAGCTGGGACACCCGCGCACGGGCAAGGTGCTGCGCGTGGAGTCGCCGGTGCCAGAGGACCTGATGCGCTTCTTCACGGCGGCGGGGGTCGCGGCTCCTCAGGGGCCCATCGAAGCGACGTGAGCCGCGCCCGTGACGTGAGGAGGCTCTGCCCCGTCACGCCGCGCAGGTGAAGTCCCGGCCCTCCACCCAGCCTCGCGATGCCAGGTCCGCGCGAATCTCCTCCCGCGCCCAGCGCACGCCCACGCAGACGAGCAGGTGGCCTCGTCCCGGCGGACCGAGCGCGTCGGGAGATACCACGGGTGTGTCCTGGATGCGCGTGCCCACCTTGCGCGGGTGGACCTCCACGAAGCGCTCCACCGTGGCGCCCTCTTCGCGGAGGAAGCGCGCCAGTGTCTTGCCGCTCGGGCCCGCGCCCCACACGGTGCAGGGACGCCCATCCGCGAGCGGCCCGCGTCCTCGCACGAGGTAGCGCGCCTTCGTCCAGGTGAAGCGCTTCACCGCGTAACGCGGGTCCGTCCACGTGAGTCGCTGGCTGCTGTCCCTCCAGCGCAGCAGCACCACCCCGACGTTCCGCATGCCGTGGCCCCGGTCCATCAGCTCCAGCCACAGCGCGTAGTCCTCCGGGAAGTCGCCATGGCGCCAGCCTCCCGCGGCCACCACGGCCTCGCGCCGCAGGCAGACGGAGGGGTGACACACGGGGCTCTCGATGAAGCGCTCGCGGAAGAGGCGCTCGGCGGAGGTGAGGCCGTTGAGCCAGGCCGCATACGCCTGGAGCGAGGGGCTCACCGGCTGGTCGTCCCGGAACAACTCCACGCCCGTGCCCACGCCGGCCAGGTGCGGCTCTGCCTCCAGGGCGGCGACGCTCGCCTCCAGCCGGCGGGGGAGGGCCTCGTCGTCCGCGTCCATCCGGGCCACGTAGGGCGAGGTGGCCGCTCCGAGCCCCAGGTTCAGGGCCGCCACCAGCCCCCGGCCCCCGCCGTCAAGGACCTCCACCCGAGCGTCCCGGGCCGCGAGCCCCTCCAGGATGCGGCGCGTACCGTCAGTGGAGCCGTCGTCCACCGCGAGGATGCGGACCTCCCGGAGGGTGCCTTCCAGGAGGCCCTCCACGGCCCGGGCCACGGTGGACTCTGCATTTCTTGCAGGGAAAAGGACGGTAACAACCGGGAGGGGCATCGTTGTGTAGACTGCCGCACCCATGGGTGGCGTGAGAAACGGCAAGAGCGCCGGCACGCCGGAGCCCGCGGCCGCCCGCCAGGACGCGCTGCGAGCCGGCGCGCCCGACGCGAAGCCGGAGGAGGCTGCGCAAGACACGGTGGACCGGCACCTCCGGTCCGCCGTCGGATTGTTGCGAGAGGGCTCCGCCGCCCGAGCCTTCGGCCAGCTCGCCCGAGCCAGCCGCACCGAGCCCATGACGCCGCGCCTGGCCGCCGCGCTCGTCCGCTTCGCCCTGCTCGCCGGCACCGAGGCCGCCGCCATCACCCTGCTGGATGCCTCGCAGGGCTCGACCTCCGAGGTGCGCCGAGCGGTGCGGCGGCAGCTCGCGAGGGTGTTGCGGAGGGTGGGGCAGGTGCCTCGCGCCATCTCCGCGCTGGAGGCCGTGCTGGCGGACCGGCCCGAGGACCGTCGGGCCCGGCGCGTGCTTCGGGTGCTTCGGGAGCGGGAGACGCGGCCGCAGGCCGGTGAGCCCGTTGCCGGTGGGGTGCTGGGGAAGCTTCCGACCCGGAAGGCCGGAGTGCAGGCCCCGGCGGTCTGGGACGAGGACTCGGGCTACCGGGAGGACACGCTGGTCGAGGAGGACTCCGGCTCGGGAGCGGCCGTGCCTCGCGAGCGGACCGCCGTGGCCTTTCCCACGGCGGAGCCTCCGGAGCCTCGTGAGAAGACGGCAGTGGCCTTCCCCTCGGCGACACCTCCTGCTCCGCACGTGCCCTGGTCCGTACCGGGACGGGCGGCTGACGTGTCTCCGGCTGAGTCGCGTTCGAGGACGGAGACTGAGCTTCCGGCGGCAGGCGGGGCACCGGGCCTGGAGTCGCCTGTGGCGCGTTCGAAGACGGAAGAGGTTCCGGCGTTGGATGGGGACTCACCCAAGGAAGAGCACCACTCGATGGCGAAGGCTCCTGTCGCGGGAGCCACGCTGGGGGCTTCATCGGGCGATGCGCGCAAGACCGTGGTGGAGCTGCCCGCGGTCGGTGTGGCTTCGAGCGCTTCCGCCCCTGATTCGCGCCCGACCGTGATGGAGATGCCGGCGGTCGGCATGCTCGCGAACGAGCCATCCACCGGGACCCGCAAGTCCGCGGTGGGGCTGCCTGTCACGGGCGCGGCATCGAGCCAACCCTCTTCCGGACGGCGCACGGAGCGCGGCGGCGGAGCGCCAGACCTGTCCGTGCCGTGGCCCGAGTCCCCCGCGGAGCTCGATGAGGAGCCCCCGGCGCGAGACAGCCGCGCACAGTCTCCTCGCGCCAAAGCCTGGGCAGACGACGAGACGACGGGCGAGGTCACTTCCGAATCGCCGCCGCCCCCTCTGGAGGACGCGCCTGGGGGAGCGTCGTCGCGAGCGAAGTCCCCCGAGAAGGGGACGCCTCGTACCCCCACGGCGCCTCCCGAACGCTTGGAGCGTGCGCAGGCTTCTGCCTCGGCCTCGAACGCTTCCGAGCAGGACGATGCTGTCGCTCCGGCCTCCCCCGTGGATACGCAGGAAGTCTCCATGGCGGACCTGGAGGCCGCGCTCTCGGGTGCGAGCCGGACGGGGGACGCTCCTGCTCGCGGTGAGGCTCCACCGTCATCCCTCGCGAGACGCGGCCACACGGACGACACGGACCCGGCGGCGAAGGCCCCGCTGGCCGCGGTAGCCAGCCGGGCGTCCAGCTCGCGAGCCGAGGAACTGGAGGAGTTGGTCCGCTCGCAGAAGCTGGAGGCCCAGCTCATCGCGCGTCAGGCATGGCGCGAGCTGGCGCAGCTCTACCTCAAGCGCGCGGACCGGGCGAAGGACGCGACCGTGCGAGCGGAGGCCCTGACGCGCCTCGCGGAGGTGATGGAGAACGAGCTCCAGGACCCCGCCGGCGCCGCGCGCATGTACCGGGAAATCGTCGAGCTGACCGGTGACCGCGCCGCGCTCCGTGAGCAGGTGCGGCTGCTGTCCACGCGCGGCGATGCGTCCCTGGTGCGGCGCGCGCTCGACGAGGCCATCCAGCGGGCCCGCACGTCCCGGGCTCGCGCGGGTGCGCTGCTGACTCGCGGCGAACGCTGGCTCCACCTGGGCGAGCCTCGCAAGGCACGCGCGGACTTCGAGGCGGCGGAGGCGCTCGTGCCGGGGATGCTGCCCGTGCTCGCGGGGCTCCTCCGCTGTGTCTCCGACGCGGAGCGCCCCACCATCGCCGAGCGGCTGCGCATCGCGCTCGCCGCCGCGCCGCGCCGCGCGCTCGACAGGCTCGAAGGGCTGCGCATGCTCGCGCAGGCCGCGGAGGAGTCGCTGGGCGACCTGCGCATGGCCCAGTGGGCCTGGACGGAGGTGCTCGCGGAGAACCCCGACAGCGAGCACGCCCGAGCGCAGTTGCTGGCGCTCGCGCGGAAGCTGGGGGACCCGAAGGCACTCGGTCATCTCCTTCGGGCACAGCTTGCGCACGAGGCGCGAGGCCTCGCCGCGCGTCATGCCCGCTTGGAGTTGGTGGCCACGCTGGACGCGCTGGGAGATGAGGACGGCGCGCTGAACGAATTGCGGCAGGCGGTGCGCTACGAGCCCGGCCACAAGGAGGCATGGCTGCTGCTGGTGGACCGCCTCACCGCGCGCGGGAACATGGGCGAGGCCGCATGGGCGCTGGAGCACGGGGCCTCGGCGACGGAAGACGAGCTGGAGCGCGAGCAGACCTGGGAGCGGCTCGCGAGGCTGTGGCGGGACGTCCTGCGCAATCCCGAGCGTGCACAGGTCTACGCGCGTCGCGCGGAGGGCCTGCGACAGGCGCGCGAGGAGCGGGACCTTCCGCCGCCCGAGCCGCCTCGCAGCGCCACGCCCCGCCGTGAGCCGAGCGGGCCGAAGTCGCCGCTCGTCCCGGCTCCCGCGACGTTGTCGCTCACGCCCTCGGGCATCGCGGCGCTCGCCAACGAGGTCACCTCCAACACGGATGTCGGGCCCGTGCCCGCTGCCGTCGATGCACCGGCCGCCAGCAAGGAGGAAGCCGGAGCGAAGGGACGCAAGGCCGAGGAGCCCGCACCGAAAGCGTCGGCCCGTGAGAAGGCCAGGGCCGAGCGGGCCTCGGCGTCTCCTGGAGGGAAGAAGGCTCAGTCCAAGGGAGAGCCGGAGTCGCGCGAGGAACGCGCAGCGCCTCCCTCTGGAGGCAGCGGAGCTCCGTCCGCCGCGAAAGCGGGGGCCGCGTCGCCAAGAGGGGAACGCGCGTCCGCACCAGGTGGTGCACCTTCTGCTCCGAGCTCGCCAGCTACACCGCCAGCTCGCGCTGAACAGCGCGCTTCCGCGCCCTCGGCTCCGTCCACCCGTGCGGAGCCGCGCGCCACCGCCGCGCGAGAGGCCGTCCCCGCATCTCCGCCCCGCGGTCCCGCCTCCCGGAAGGACAAGGGCGCCCCGCCACCGAAGCCCCCGCTACTCCTCCCCGTCGACGAGCCCTCCGTCGTGGCGACCCGGGCCCTTGGCTTCAACAGCACTCGCGCCGAGAAGGCCGTGGACCCCACGGACGAAGAGCCCATCGACCTGGGCTCGGCCCCCGTCGCCGACACGCGCGTCATCTCCTGGGAAGCGCCTCCCGGCCGCATGGACCCGGTGCGCCGCATCGTCCGCTCGCGCCCGGAAGGCACCGCCTCCATCTCCGTCCCGGCCCGCCCGGCCCCCGCGAAGCCTCCCGAGTCCGCGCCTCGCGTCGGCCCCGGTGCTACCGAGACGCGCGAGGCCCCCGTCGTCTCCGAGCCGTCCCCCGACACCGAGCCCAACTTCTTCCGGCACCTCCGGGAGCGCCCGCTCGACCCGAAGCCCTACCGCGAGTCCGCGGAGTACTTCGACAGCCGCAAGGACACCGGCCGCGCCACGCTGATGCGCGAAATCGCCGACGCGCTCGAAGGCCGCGAGACGCCCACGCCTCCGCGCCCCCAGCGCCCACCGCTCACCTCGGAGGAGCGCGCCGGCCTGCGCCACCCCGGCCTCCGCACTCCCTCGGGCGAGCTGCTCGCGCTCGCCGGCCTCGCGCTCTGCCGCCTCTTCCCCGCGCAGGGCCGCGCCGCCGGCGCCTCCGAGCCCCTGCGCGCCACCTCCGGTCCCGGCGCCCCCGCCGTCCTCGACGCGCTCCACGCCTCCGCGCGCCTGCTCGACGTCCACCTGCCCGAGCTCGTTCTCGCCGAGGACGAGGGCCCGCCCTTCACCGCCGTCCACGCGGGCCAGCCGCGCCTGCTCGTGGGACGGCTCGCGCTGCAGCAGCCTCCGTCCGCCGCCGAGCTGCGCTTCCACGCCGGCCGCGCGCTGCTGTCGCTGTCCCCGGACCTGCTCGCCCTGCGCGCGCTCAAGGGCGGCCAGCTCCTGCGCGCCCTGGCCCTCCTGTCCACCATCCTCAAGGACCCGCGCGCCTCCAGCCCCGAGGCCCGAGTGGTGCGCGAGTCCCTCTCACCGCGCGCCCTGGAGCGTGCCGTCGCCCTGCTGGAGCCCGGCACGCGCGACTTCAACGCCTCCGCGCTCGCGGACGCAGCCCGCGACTCCGCCAACCGCGCGGGGCTCGTCGCCTGCGGTGGCATGGGCCCGGCGCTCGCCGTGCTGCGCGCGCGCCACAACCCGGAGGCGGAGGTGGTGGAGTTGCTGCGCTTCGCCGCGTCCGAGCGCTACCTCGAGCTGCGCGCGCCGCGCTGACTCACTGCAACTGCAGGCGGATGGTGAGCGCCAGCAGGCGGCCCGTCCCATCCCCGAGGTCATGGCGGTAGGCGATGTCCAACCCGCCGCCGCCCTCCGAGATGAAGCCCAGGCCCGTGCTGAGCTGGGACACCTTCCGGAAGCCGTCGTACGTGTAGCCCGCGCGCACCGGCAGAACCTGCCCGACGAGGTACTCCGCGCCCGCGGCGTACGTGAAGATGTCCTTCTCGGCGGAGTCGAAGTCCGCGCGCACGTCGGCGGCCACCGAGAACTGCTGCGTGAGGAAGCCCAGGTGCGCCGAGTAGTAGCGCGTCAGCTCCACGTTGTCGGTATTGATGATGTTGTGAGCGGACACGCCGGCCATGAAGTTCGGGACGGGCCGCAGGAGCAGGCCCGCGTCCCCGGTGACGGAGTTCGCGTAGCGCGAATCACCGCTCAGCCGCAGGTAGCGCACCGCCGCGCCCAGCATCACCGCCTGGCTCAGGGGCAGGCCCGCCGCCAGCGAGCTCAGGTGCGCGCTGGAGCGCGCGCCGCCGCGGCCCAGGCTCACCCAGTGGTAGTCGACGCCCATGGCGAGCCGGCCCATGGACGCGTCCAAGACCGAGATGCCGAGCAGACCTTCCTTCTGACTGGCGTCCCACGCGCCCGTGCCCTCCACCCGGTAGGTGGGGAAGAGCGCCATGGCCGCGGGGTTGCCCAGCACGGCCTCGGTGCCCAGGCCCAGTGCACGGTAGGCGCCGCCCATGCCATAGGCCCGGGCGCTCATCACGTCCCGAAGGTCTTCCGCGGGCTGGGCCAGGGCGGCGGTGGACACGCACAGCGCAATCAGCAGGACAGTAGGGCGGAGCGGCATGACGTTGGCATCCTATCCAGCTTGAAGGGGGCGGGGGCCATCAATACATTGCCGGCCCCAAAGGTGGGCTACCTGACCCATTCCGCCTCCGCGACCGGGCGCTCGGCTGCCCGGCTGCTCGCGTGGGCCGTCACGACGGAGAAGCCGTGAAGCGCACCGCCGCACTCCTGGCAGTCCTGGTCTCCTTCGCCGCGGGCGCGTACGTCCTGCCCGGAGGCTCCATCCTGCGTCGCATGGTGGCCGAGCGCGACGAGCTCAACCTCGCGTCGTTCCGCGTGGAGGGCTCGCTCAGCTTCAGCGGCCCCGCGGTGAGGGAAGCCGGCGCGGCGCTGGGCACGCCCACGGACCGCCCGGAGGTGCAGGGTGACGGCGTGCTCTCCGTGCGCGTGCCGGGCCGCTGCCGCTTCGACGCCTCCGTGCCCGACGGCAATGCCCGCGCCGCCGCCATCCTGGCGGGTGGCCGCAAGCGCTCGGAGGGCACCGAGGTGCCGTCCATGTCGGTGCTCGTCTCGACGGTGTGCCCCATTCTCGCCGCCAGCGGCAACGTGCAGGACATGAAGGAGGCGCTGCAGCAGCACCTCCAGACGCTCGGGGTGGAGACGGGGCGCACCGGCCTGGCGCGCTTCGGCGGCGAGGTGGCGTACGTCGTCGGGGAGATGGCCGAGGGCCGCCCGCAGTTCTGGGTGTACAAGGACTCCTTCCGGCCGGCGCGGCTGCGCTACACGGACTCGGCGAACAACGCCTGGGACATCCGCTTCCTCGACTACACCTCGCCGGCCACCGGCGAGTGGATGCCGCGCACGATTGAGGTGTGGCGCGGCGGCCAGCGCGCGCTGCGTTTCACCGCGCTCAAGGGCGACAACCGCGCCACGCTGGCGGACAAGCTCTTCACGCCGTAGCGCGCCGTCACACTCCCGTGCCATTGACGCGGCCCGGCATGAGGGCCGCTCTGTGCGGAGTCGTACCTCGCGCGTCGGGACGCTTGCGGCGCGCGCGGGCGCCGATGAAGAGTCCGCCCGCGCCCGGCCGGGGCTCCACCCGGCCCGCCACGCAAGAGGAGTGACACATGAAGCTGTACGGCCATCCGATGAGCACCTGTACGCGCAAGGTCCTCACCACCCTGGCGGAGAAGGGCCAGGAGGCCCAGTTCGTCCTCGTGGACCTCGCGAAGGGGGAGCAGAAGCAGCCAGCGCACCTGGCGCGCCAGCCGTTCGGTGTCATTCCCGCCTTCGAGGACGACGGCACCATGTTCTACGAGTCGCGCGCCATCATGCGCTACCTGGACCGCAAGCTGCCGGGCACGCCGCTGACGCCGACGAACCCGCGCGCGTACGGGCTGATGGAGCAGTACATCAGCGTGGAGCAGTCGTACTTCAGCCCCGCGGCGATGAAGGTCGTCATGGAGCGCTTCTTCAAGCCGCACATGGGTGGTGGCGCGCCGGACGAGGCCCGTGTCGCGGAAGGCCTGAAGGGCGTGGAGCGGGTGTTCGGCATCGTCGACCCGGTGCTGGGCAAGCAGCAGTTCCTCGCGGGTGACAGCTTCTCCCTCGCCGAGGTGTCGTGGATGCCGTACATGGAGTACTTCGCGCTCTCCGGCGGCGCGGACCTCATCAACCAGCACAAGAACGTGGCTGCGTGGTGGAACCGCGTGAGCGGCCGCCCGTCGTGGAAGAAGGTCGCGGGCAAGTAGCCCGCCGCGCGCTTCCTCACGGCACGGGTGGCATCGACGCCATCCGTGCCCCTCGCGGCACCGTCGAGGCGTGTGTCTCCGGTGCGCATCGCCGCATGCAGGGCCCCCCGCGGCCCGTTTCAGCTTCATGCCTTGCGATGAGCCGCCACCTCCAGGCGCGCTCGCGGCTCATTCCCGCCTCATTTTCCGGCGCGCGAGACGGCCCTAATCACGCCTCCTCCCGGTTGCAAGGAGGGCATGCCGGTCGGGGCCGGGACGGAGGACCCGGGAGGGCATGTCAGACCCCAAGGGCACTGTGTCACTCGGTAGCAGGACGGAAGGGGCCGGGGCGGCGGTTGAAGGGAGTGCCATGGAGCAACAAGCCTTGTGGGACGACACGCACGCGCCGCCGGAGAAGGCGTCCCCCACCCGGGGTTCCAAGTCCGTGCGCACCTCCCGTACGAGGAGCCGCCGGGAACTGTCCGAGCCCGAAGGCGCCGCTACAGTGGGCGCCGCAGTGAGCCCTCCCGTCCTGGCATCCATCGCCGTTGGCCGCCCCGTCCGGGGCGAGTTCACCTATTCGGTGCCGGACGCGCTCGCCGGCCAGTTGTCGCCGGGCCAGCGCGTGCTGGTGCCCTTCGGCCGGGGCACCGCGCTGGGCTTCTACCTCGGGCCCGCCAACCCTCCGGCCGAGGAGGGCGTGAAGCTCAAGCCCATCCAGCGCGTGCTGGAGGACTCGCCCTCGCTGCCCAAGGACCTCATCGCCCTGCTGCGCTTCGCGGCCGTGCACTACCGCTACCCGCTGGGCGAGGTCATCCGAGGCGCACTGCCCCCCGGCCTGTCCAAGGCCGTGGACGAGAAGGAAGCCAAGCCCGACGTGCAGCTCTTCGCGGTGGCCCTCGTCAACGAGGTGCCTCCGGAACTGCACCGCGCTCCCGCGCAGTCCGCCGCGCTCGCCTACCTGCTGGCCGTGGGAGGACGCGCGCCGCTGGAGGAAGTCAGCCACGCGATTCCGGGCGCCCGCGAGACGCTGAAGAAGCTCGCCGCGCGCGGCATGGCGCGGATTGAAGAGAAGAAGCTGGAGGCCGGCGTGAAGGACGGCCTCATGCAGGGCCGCCCCGAGCGCCTCACCCCGGAGCAGGACGCCGCCGTCACCGAGCTGCGCGCCGCCCTCGACACCGGCGAGTTCCAGCCGTTCCTCCTGCACGGCGTCACCGGCAGCGGGAAGACGGAGGTGTACCTGCGCGCGGCGGAGCATGCGCTGTCGCTCGGCAAGGGCAGCCTGATTCTGGTGCCGGAAATCGCGCTGACGCCGCAGCTCGTGGGTCGCTTCCGCAGCCGCTTCGGCTCGGAGGTGGCGGTGCTGCACTCGGCGCTGAAAGATCGCGAGCGCCTCTTCCACTGGCAGGCGCTGCGCCGGGGCGACGTGAAGATTGCCGTCGGCGTGCGCTCGGCGGTGTTCGCTCCGGTGGACAACCTGGGGCTCATCGTCGTGGACGAGGAGCACGACCCGTCCTTCAAGCAGGAGGAGAAGCTGCGCTACCAGGCGCGAGACCTCGCCGTGGTGCGCGGCAAGCAGGCCAGCGCGGTGGTGGTGCTGGGCTCGGCCACGCCAGCGCTGGAGACGCTGGAGAACGCGCGGCGCGGACGCTACCGGTTGCTGGAGCTGAAGAACCGCGTGGATGACCGGCCCATGCCCACGATTGAGCTCGTGGACCTGCGCGTGGAGCGTCCCCGCGAGGGTGTGGTGACGGAGGAGGCGCCCATCCTCAGCGCTCCGCTGCTGGCGGCGATGGAGGAGACGATTGGCCGCGGGCAGCAGGTCATCCTCTTCCTCAACCGTCGCGGCCACAGCACCGTGCTCTTGTGCGAGGTGTGCGGCCTGTCGCTCAAGTGCAGCGACTGCGACGTGTGCCTCACACACCACCGCTCGCAGAACCGGGTGGTGTGCCACTACTGCGGACTGGCCATGCCGGTGCCGGACCGGTGCACGGAGTGCACGGGCCCCATGCTCAAGCTGGGCATCGGCACGGAGAAGGTGGAGGCCGAGGTCCTGGAGCGAATCCCCACCGCGCGCGTGGCGCGGCTGGACAGGGACTCGGCCACCAGCGCGGAGCGGCTGACGGAGATGCTGGCCTCGTTCGCGCGCCGCGAGATTGACGTGCTGGTGGGCACGCAGATGGTGGCCAAGGGGCACGACTTCCCGGGCGTGACGCTGGTGTGCGTGGTCATGGCGGACACGTCGCTGGCCATTCCGGACTTCCGCGCGGCGGAGCGGACCTTCCACCTGCTCACCCAGGTTTCGGGGCGCGCGGGACGGGGCAAGGACCCGGGGCGCGTGCTGGTGCAGACGTACAACCCGGACGCCGAGCCGGTGCGGCGCGTGCTGGCCCACGATTTCGACGGCTTCGCGAAGCAGGAACTGGACTGGCGCAAGGCGCTGGCGTACCCGCCCTACTCGCGCATGGCGGCCGTCCGGCTGGAGGGGGAGCACCCCGAGCAGGTGGCCAGCGTGGCGCGGCACCTGGGGAACCTCGTGTCGAGGCACATGCCGCCCGCGTCGGCGGGGGTGCGCCTGTTGGGGCCGGCGCTGGCGCCCATCTCCCGAATCCGGGGGAAGACGCGGTGGCAGTTGCTCGTGAAGGGTCCGACACATGCTGCGCTCGCCCCGTTGCTTGGAAGGCTTGAGGCGGCCCTGGGGGACGTGCCCAACGGAGTGAAGGTTGTGATCGACGTGGATCCGGGGGCCATGCTGTAGACTCGGTGCCCCCCATGGGCGCACCGGTTCTCCTCGTCCACGACGACATCGCCACCATCGCCGCGGTGCGGCGTCTGCTCACGCGTGAAGGGTACGAGGTCATCCTCGCCACCTCCGCCGCGGATGCCCTCATTGGCTTCGGGCACCATCAGCCCGTGCTCGTCGTGCTCGCTCCGGGAGTTGAGAGCGGGCGCGGCCACGTGGTGCTGGAGGAGTTGCTCCAGCATCCGGACGGGAAGAAGGCCCGCGTGCTGCTCCTGGGCGAGCCCATCGCCGGCTTCAGCGCGCCGGTGGCCCCGCTGCCGTTGGACGGCACGGGCTTCATGGCGTTGGTGAACTCGCTCATCAAGGCGCCAACGGAAGCAGACGCCTGGCACGTGGTGGAGAACCGCACCCTGCCCGGGGCCGGCGCCGGAGCGCAGGCGGATGAGGGCGAGACGTGGCATGCCACGCCGCCGCGCCCGGTGGGTGGCGACCCCGCGCTGGCGAATGCGCTGTTCGGTGATTTGGCGCCGCTGCACCAGACGGACTGGGAGCTGGCGGCGATGACGCGCGAGGAGCGCACCGCGCACGAGGAGGCCAAGCAGCGCGAGCATCAGACGACGCTCGTCATGTTCTCCGCGATGGAGATGGCGCACCAGGAGGTGGAGGCGCAGGCGATGGCCTCCATCGACTCGGCGCTCGCCACGGGAGGCCCGGAGGCGTGGGGTGAGGGGACGGCCCAGGCGCCGACGGACGACTGGGCGGCGGCGGTGGAGGGTGCGGAGGCGGGGGCCACGGCGGCACAGGCCGGTGCGCAGGATTGGGCGGCGGCGGATGGGACGGCTGCTCCGGAGGCCGGTGCCGCGCCGGAGGAGTCGCAGGCACAGGACTGGGCGGCTGGGACGTCCGCGTCGGAGGTTGATGCAGCGGCGGAGCAGGCTGGCGCGCAGGGTTGGGATGGGGCGGCTGCGTCTGAGACTGATGCGGCGGACCAGGCCGGTGCTCAGGGCTGGGATGCTGCGGCTGCGCCGGAGACTGATGCGGCGGAGCAGACAGGTGCGCAGGGCTGGGATGCTGCGGCTGCGTCGGAGACTGATGCGGCGGAGCAGGCCGGTGCGCAGGACTGGGACGCCGCAGCTGCTGCGGAGCCCGGTGCGCCGACGGAACAGCAGGGTACGGAAGACTGGGGAGCGGCGGACGGGGCTGCATCCGTTGCGGAGCCCGGGGCCTCGGCATCGTCCGCGACCGAGCCCCCATCCACGGGCAGCGACATGGACGCGGAGCTCCGCGCCGAAGCCGAGCGCCTGGCGCAGCTCGAGATGGACGCGGCGCTGGCGCGAGAGCACGCGGAGCTGACCGCGGAGGCCGCACCACCTCCGGGGCGGCTCGCGTGGACGGAGGAGCCCCTCTCTCCGCCCGGGCTGCGCCCGGTGACTCCGACGCCGAAGCTGGGCGACGAGGGATTCTTCGACGTCGAAACGCCGGAGAATGAGCAGGGCAGTGGGCGCGGCGACGTGTCGCGAGGAGAGCAGGCCTTCGCGGAAGCCGCGGCGGAGGCGCCGACCTGGACGGAGTTGCCGCCGGACCCGGAGATGGAGAACACCGCGAGGATGGCGGTGGGCTGGAGCGATGGTGTCCCCTCCACGAGTGGGGCTCCAGTCGCCGCGGTCGGAGCCGGGACGGCGGATGTCTCCTCCGGAGACGAGTGGGGAACGGAGGCCGAGCTGGGCGAAGACACGCCCACGGCGACAGCGACCGGCACCGCCGAGGCGAGCGCTTCGGAAGGTGACGCCGCGGATTCGACGGAAGGCACGGGCGACGAAGAGGCCGTGCCGTCGGCCTGGGACTTTCTGGAGGCGGAGCTGCAGGCCTCGGTTCGTGCGCGCGAGGCAGCGGAGACAGGAGCGCCCACGTCGGGCGAGGTCGAGCCGGGCTCGGATGAGGATTGGAGCGGAGTGGCTCCGGATGACACCGAGGGCGCTGCGCAGGAGAGCGAAGCGACCGGCATCTCGGCGACAGCAGCGGGTGAATCCGAGCAGTGGAGCAACGCGCAAGCGGCGAGCACCGACGCGCCGGAGCTGAGCGAGGGTGGTGCGGGGGCCGGTGCCGACGCAGCCAGCGCCGAAGCCTCGGCCACGAGCATCGCGGCGCCTTCGCATTCGAATACCGTCGCGCCGAGCACCGGCGCGGGAGCGGACTGGTTCGACTCGGATACGGACAATGCCGCGCCCTCGACGGGGCCGAAGACGCTGGTGGAGTGGCCGTCTGAGTCCACGTCCCTCACGGACGTCGCCGCGTCTGGCGTCTCCGAGCTGGAGGCGCCGGCCTACCTGGACGAGCCTTCCTTCGAGGAACCCGCGCAGGCCTCCATGAGCGAGGCCCGCGTGCCCGGTGCCGCGCCCTCCGCGCTGCTGGCGCAGTGGCAGGCACAGCAGGAGGAGGCGGAGCGCCAGCTCGAAGAAGCACACGAGCGGATGCGCGCGGTGCGGGACGATCTGGAGAAGGAACTCGCCCTGCGCCAGCAGCTGGAGCAGCAGGTCGTGGAGGCGCGTGAGCTGGGCGAGTCGCTGCGCGGAGTCCTGGACCGCGAATCCGCGCTGCGAGTCGAAGCGGAGGCCGCGAGGGACCAGGAGGCTTCGCTCCGGCTCGTGGCGGAGGAGCTGGCGGAGGCGGCCCGGCTGCGGGAGCAGTCGCTCGACGAAGAGCGCTCGCGCGAGGCGGAGCTGCGGCTCGAAGCGGAGCACCAGGCCCACGCCCTCCAGGAGCGGCTCGCGGCGCTGGAAGCCGTCCATCAGCGTGACGCCGGTCTGGAGACCGAGCGCACGGGCGCGCTGGAGCACCTGCATGCGCAGGTGGCCGAGCTCCAGGCGAAGCTCGACGAGGCGGAGGCCCGAGTCCGCGAGGAAGCGGAAGCACGCGCGGAGGTGGAGACCCGCGCCATCGACGCGGAAGCGCGAGCCGAAGCCCAGGAGCGCGCGAGGGTGGAGGCGGAGGTCCGGGCACAGGATGCCTCCGCCGCCAGTGATGACGCCCGGGTGCGCTCCGATGCGGAGGCCCTGGCGCGCAGCGAGCTCCAGATTCGCATCGAGAAGCTGGAGGCGAAGCTCCGGGAGGAGACGAAGGCCCGCACCACGGCGGAGACACGCGCCAAGGCGGCGATGCAGGCGCTGAAGGAAATCGAGACGAGGCTCGAGTCCGAGGCCGCCGGCCGCGTCGAGGCCGAAGGCCGCGCCGAGGCGGAGGCCAAGGCCCGTCGGGATGCGGACTCCCGAGCCGAGTCCGCCGAGACGGCGACCGCGGCAGCGGAGGACCGGGCCGAGGCGGAGACGCGAGCCCGTGAGGCCGCGGAGGCGAGAGCAGAGGTCGAGGCAGAGGCCCGGCTCGCGGCGGAGACCCGAGCGACGTCCGAAGCCAGCGCCCGCGCCGACGCGGACGTCCGCGCCGAGCTGGCGACCCAGGCACAGTCCGAAGCGGAGGAGCGAGCGGAGTCCGAGTCCAAGGCCCGCGCCGAGGCCGAGGCCCGCGCCGAAGCGGAGTCGAAGCGCCGCGCCGAGGCGGAAGCCCGCGCCGACGCCGAAGCGAAGAAGCGTGCCGAAGCCGAAGCGCGCGCCGAAGTCGAGGCCCTGGCCCGCGCCGAAGCCGAGGAGCGCGCCGAGTCCGAGGCACAGGCCCGTGCTGAATTCGAAGCTCGCGCCGAGGAGGGAGCGACCTCCAGCACCGAGGCGGAAGCGCGAGCCGAGGCGGAAGCGAAGAAGCGCGCGGAGGCCGAAGCCCGCGCCAAGGCGGAGGCGCGGCAACGCGCGGAAGCCGAAGCGCGAGCCGAAGCGGAGGCACAGCAGCGCGCGGAAGCCGAAGCCCGCGCCGAAGCCGAGTCGAAGCAGCGTGCCGAAGCCGAGGCCCGCGCCGACGCCGAAGCGAAGCAGCGCGCCGAAGCCGAAGCGCGCGCCGAAGCGGAGGCACAGCAGCGTACCGAAGCCGAGGCTCGCGCCGAAGCCGAGTTGAAGCAACGTGCCGAGGCCGAGGCCCGAGCCGAAGCCGAATCGAAGCAGCGTACCGAGGCCGAGGCCCGCGCGGAGTCCGAGTCGAAGCACCGAGCGGAAGCCGAAGCTCGCGCTGCTTCCGAAGCAGAGCAGCGCGCCGAAATCGAGGCGCGTGTCGAAGCCGAGTCGAAGCAGCGCGCTGAAGCCGAAGCCCGTGCCGAGGCCGAAGCGAAGCAGCGTGCCGCCTCGGACGCGCGCGCCGAGGCCGAAGCGAAGCGCCGGGCCGAAGCGGAAGCCCGCGTGGAGTCCGAGTCCAAGGCCCGCGCCGAAGCCGAGGCCCGCGTGCAGCAGTCCGCACAGGCCGCCTCCGAAGCCGCTGCCCGTGCGAAGGCCGAGGGCCGTCATCGCACCGCGCTCGAAGTCCGCCTCGAAGCCGAGTCCAACCAGCGCGCGGCCGCGGAGACGCGAATCGAAGAAGAAATCCGAGCCAGGAACGCCGCCGAGTCCCAGCTCTCCGCCATCCAGGCCCGGCTCGAGCAGGCCCGCCAGGCCTCCGAGAGCATCCGTCAGGAACTGGCCCGCGAGCGCGAAGCGCGAGAAGCCGTCGAGAAGGAGCTCGAAGCCCTGCGTGCGGCGAAGGCCCAACTGGAGGCCGACTCCGTCGAGCAGGCCGCCCGCGCCGAGCGCGAGCGCCTCGAGCTCGAAGAACGCGCACGCCGCGAAGCCGAAGAAGCCGCCGCGCAGGCCCGTGCCGCGCTCCTCCCGCTGGAGACCCCTCCCGGCCGGCCGGAGCTGGCGGTGGCCCGCAGTGGCAGCGTCACCCAGGACGGCCTCGCCAAGCTGGTCCTCCGGCTCTGCGAGGCGCGCATGGAGATGCGCCTGGAGCTGAAGGTGATGAACGCCCTGCGCGTCCTCTGGCTGCGCGATGGCACGCTCGTGGGCGCCGTCTCCTCGGCCCCGGGCGAGTCGCTCATCGACCGCGCCCGCGCGGACGGCCTCATCGACGCGCGCCAGGAGGGCGAGCTGCGCCTCGTCCGCAGCGCCACCACCGGCGCACTGCTCGACGCCCTCCGGGGCCGCGGCTACCTGCGTGAGTCCGAGGCCGTGCCGCTCGTGCAGCGCTACACGGAGCAGGTCTTCCTCGACGCGCTCGCCGAGCCCTCCACGCTCTACCGCCTCGTCCCGGAGCCCGCGCCGCACGAGGTGGCCCTCGCCGCCGCCACGCGCCCGCCGCTGCATCTGCTGGCCGAGGCCCTGCGCAACACGCTCTCCGCCGAGTCCCTGCTCGAAGCCGCCGGCAGCCTGCGCGCCCGAGTCACACGAGGTGACATCCACCTCGCCCCGGATGACTTCGGTCTCCCCCCGCGCGACCTGCAGCTCCTCTCGCAGGTGGACGGCGAGCACACGCTGGAAGCGCTGCTCCTCGGAGCGGGGCTGCCGCAGGAGTCCGCGCTCAAGTCGCTCGCGGTGGCACGGACGCTCGGACTCATCACGCTGCAGAGCGCCAGCGAGGAGGACGCCGGCGAGCTGCCTCCGGAGCTGGACGTGCGCCGCCTCGAAGCGAAGTTCGAGGAGATTCAGGACGCGGACTACTTCACCGTGCTGGGCCTGGCTCGCACGGCGGGCAGCGAGGAGGTCAAGCGCGCGTACGAGCTGCTGGCCGCCGAGTTCCACCCGCTGCGCTTCGCCGGCCACCCGGACCCCGCGCTCCAGCACCGCGCGCAGCAGATTCGCAGCGTCCTCTCCGAGGCCGCCCAGGCGCTCGGCGATGACCGGCTGCGCTCGGAGTACGCCCGCAGCCTGCTCGATTGACGCACGGTGGACAGCCGTGCACCCGGAGGCGCCGCGCCGTCAGGCGCGGTTGCCCGGCCGGTGCGGTGGAGTTAAGACGGCGGCCATGGTTCGCGAAATTCTCATCTGGCCCGACCCTGTCCTGAAGCAGAAGGCCCGGCCCGTGGCGAAGGTGGATGACGCCGTCCGCGTCCTGGTGAAGGACATGTTCGAGACGATGTACTCCGCCGAGGGCGTCGGCCTCGCCGCACCGCAGGTGGGCGTGCTCCAGCGCATCATCGTCCTGGACACCACTCCCAGCCAGCCCGACTCCAAGCCCATCGCGATGATCAACCCCGAAATCATCGCCATGGAGGGCGAGACGACCTACACCGAGGGCTGCCTCTCCATCCCCGGCGAGGCCGAGGACGTGGACCGGGCCGCCATCGTCACGGTGAAGTTCCTCGACGTGGAGGGCCAGGAGCAGACGATGCGCTGCGACGGGCTGCTCGCCATCGCCGTGCAGCACGAGACGGACCACCTCAATGGCACCGTCTTCGTGGACCACGTCTCCACGCTGAAGCGCGAGCTTATCCGCAAGCGGATGAAGCGCCTCAAGACCTCGCGCGAAGAGAGCGCGCAGGCCGCGCGGTAGCAGCGACCTCCCGGGCCGGAGCCTTCTTGCGAGGCTTCGCCGGGGCCGGAGCCTTCTCGCGAGGCTCCGCCCCGCCCGCGCGCACCCCCTTCTTCGGACACACGTCCGCGACGACGCAGCGTCCGCACTCGGGTGAGCGCGCGAAGCACGTCCGCCGTCCGTGCCACACCAGCAACTGGTGTCCCAGCGTCCACCGCTCCGGTGGAAGCACGGCCTGCATGTCCAGCTCCACCTTGTCCGGGTCCTCCTGCGTGGTGAACCCGAGCCGGTACGCCAGTCGCTTCACGTGCGTGTCCACGGGGAAGGCCGCGTCGCCGCCCAGGTGGATGCACACCACGCCGGCCGTCTTGCGGCCCACGCCGGCAAGCTGCTCCAGCACGCCGCGCTGGAGGGGGACCTGGCCTGCGTGCTCCTGCACGAGCGCCCGCGCGGCGGCCACGATGTTCTTCGCCTTGGCGCGGTAGAGGCCACAGGTGCGGATGAACGGCTCCACGTCCGTCGGTTCTGCTCTCGCGTATGTCTGGGCGTCGGGGAAGCGCTGGAAGAGGGCGGGCGTCACCATGTTCACCCGCTTGTCCGTGCACTGCGCGGAGAGGATGACCGCCACCAGCAGTTCGAGGGGCGTCCGGTAGTCCAGCTCGATTCGCGCATCCGGCATGTCGGCCTGAAGCCGGTCCATCACCAACAGTGCACGCTTCTTCTTCTCCGCGGCGGTCTCACGTCCAGGCACGCGGCCGTTGTATGTCACCCCTGACGCGAGCCCAAGCACCGCCTGGGGCCCATCCATTTCGAGAGACCCATGAAGCCCATCGACTTCCGCTCCGATACCGTCACCAAGCCCACTCCCGCCATGCGCCGCGCCATCGCCGAGGCCGAGGTAGGCGACGACGTCTATGGCGAGGACCCCACCGTGCGCCGCCTCGAGGAGCGGGTGGCCGAGCGGCTCGGGCTGGAGGCGGCGGTCTTCGTGCCATCGGGCACGCAGGCCAACCAGATTGCGATTGGCGCGCACTGCCGTCAGGGCGACGAGGTCCTCACCGAGGCCGGCAGCCACATCATCCAGTACGAGGGCGGCGCGGTGCCGGCGCTGTGGGGCGTGCAGCCCGCGCCGCTGCCGGGCCAGCGCGGCCTGCTGACGCCGGAGCAGGTGACGGAGGCGGTGCGCGCGGAGAACGTGCACGCGCCGCGCACGCGCCTGTTGTCGCTGGAGAACACGCACAACCGTGGCGGCGGCTCGGTGTGGCCGGTGGAGCGCTTCCGCGCGGTGGTGGAGGCGGCGCGCGCGGCGAAGCTGGCGGTGCACCTGGACGGCGCGCGCCTGTTCAACGCCGAGGTGGCGGCGGGCGCGCCGGCGTCCTCGTGGGCGAAGCTGACGGACTCGACGTCGGTGTGCTTCTCGAAGGGGCTGGGCGCGCCGGTGGGCTCGGTGCTGGCGGGCCGCGCGGACGTCATCTCCGAGGCGCGCCGGCTGCGCAAGCGGCTGGGCGGCGGCATGCGGCAGGCGGGCGTGCTCGCGGCGGCGGCGCTGTACGCGCTGGACAACCACGTGGCCCGGCTCGCCGAGGACCACGCGCACGCGCGCCGGCTGGCGGCGGGGCTGGCGGAAATCCCCGGCGTGAAGGTGGACGCGGCGCAGGTGGAGACCAACATGGTCTTCGCTGAGTTCACGACGCCCGCGATGGAGATGGTGGCGCTGCTGGCGAAGCAGGGCGTGCTGACCAACCCCGCGGGCGGTCCGCGCACGCTGCGGCTCGTCACCCACCTCGACGTGTCCGCCGCGGACATCGACGAGGCCGTGGCCCGCATCCGTCGCGCGGTGGCCTGAGCGTCACGACGGAGCGTGGAGCCTCGCCTCCTCGCTCCCACGTCGCGTGAAACGCGGACTGGCCGACACCGCGTGCTCCACTCCCGCGACGAGAGGAGGCATCCCGGGCGGGCGTGGTAGGCTCGCGGTGCCGTGCGCCGCCTCAGCCTCCTCGTCCTCGCCACCGCCTGCTCCTGCGCCACCCCGCGCGAGGAGCCGAAGATGAGCTTCGAGGAGCTCTACGGCGCCTCCCGCTCGGACGCCCCGCGCGCGTCCTCCTCCTCCGCTCCGCTCGTTCCGCAGTCCTCCGAAGCGCTCCAGACCGCGCTCGCTGCCTTCACCGAGAAGGCGCGGGCCTACCGCTCGCAGGTCGCGCGCGGCGGGACCATGCCCGCGTCCCAGGTGGAGAACTGGGAGTCGATGAACCGCATGCTGGACGGCTTCCTCGCGCAGCCGGTGAAGGCCTCGGACGCGCGCAACGTGACGCATGTGCGCAGCGCGCTGGAGGCCGAGCTGGAGCAGGACGGCCGCGCCTACGGCGACATGCCCGGCGCGCTGGCGGAAGCCGTGGTGCAGCGCGTGGGCCGCCTCGCGCTGCTCCTCGCGCAGATGCACCGTCTGGAGAACCCGGCGGATCCGAACGACCTGCCGCGCCTGATGTGGCCCCTGGCGCCCGTGAAGCTCACCAGTCTCTTCGGCCATCGCTGGCACCCGATTCTGGGTGAGAGCCGCCGCCACCTCGGCGTGGACCTGGCCGCGCAGCACGGGCAGGTCATCTACACCGCCGACAAGGGCGTCGTGCTGCGCGCCGGGTGGAATGGCGACCACGGCAACCAGGTGGAGGTGCAGCACGCGGGCCGCTGGGTGACGCGCTACAGCCACCTGTCCCGCGTGCTCGTGGAGCCGGGTGAAATCCTGGAGCGGGGTGACGCCCTGGGCCTCGCCGGTGAGACGGGGCTCGCCACGGGTGTCCACCTCCACTTCGAGCTGTGGCGGGACGGCCAGCCCCTGGACCCGCTCGACGCGCTGGGCGGTGACGAGGAGACGTCCGTGGAGGGCATCCCCATGGCCCGGCACCACGTGGACATGGAGCCCGCAACGCATCAGGGGCGCCAACCGCCAGGTCAGCGCCCCTGATTGGGGACCACGTCCGTGCCGAGCGTACGGCTCAGAGCGAGTTCTTCAGCTCCTTGGCGGGCCGGAAGCCGATGGTCTTCGAGGCCTTCAGCTTCATCATCTCGTTGGTCTGGGGGTTGCGGATCTTCCGCGCCTTGCGCGAGCGCACCGACCAGGTGCCGAAGCCGGGGTAGCTGAAGCGGGCGTCCTTCTTCACCGCCTTGCCGATGTTGGTGAAGACGATGTCGAGGATCTGCGCCGCGGACTTCTTGGTGAGACGTGTCTGCGCCGCCACCACCTCGACGAGCTCTGCCTTGGTCATTACGCCCCTCCGTCCTTGCGTTGTCTGTTCTTGAAAATGCTTGGCCGAGCGGTGGTAACAAATCGCTCTTTTCCCTGTCAATGCTGGCCGCGCTCCGAGGCCGGAAAATCGGCCTCCGGACGAAAAGTTGGCTCTCTGAAACAGCGGGCTTACAGAGGAGAAGTGCCTCTCGCGCGTGTCACATTCCGACACTCCACCCGCAGTGAGGGTTTGAGTGCGGAAATGATCGTGATTGGAAGAAAGTCTTTGGAATTTTGATCACTTGGCGGGTTGGGTTGATCGCATTCCCGCGCGCCCGTGCGGGGTGGCGCTAGAGTGCCTGGCTGCGTGCGCTTCCGAACGGTCCTCCCGCTGCTCCTCGTGCTGTGCACCTGCCGGAGCCCGGCGCCCCGTGACGTCACCGGGCCCGGGGAGACCCGCACCCACGTGTGGGTGGACGCGGCGGGGCCAACGTCCGGGGATGGATCTCACGAGCGGCCCCTGCGTTCGCTGGCCGAGGCGCTGATCCGCCCCGGCCCGCTCACGGTGCACCTGGGGACGGGGACGTACTCCGGGCCCTTCACGCTTCCGGAGGGTGTCCGGGTGGAGGGGCAGGGCGCGGCCTCGGTACTGGCCGTGGAAGGCGAGGCCAAGCCGGTGCTGCGGGCCTCGCGCGACGCGGCGCTGGTGGGCCTCACGGTGCAGGGAGGAGGGTGGGGGTTGGAGGTGGAGGGCGGCCGGATGCGGCTGGAGCGGGTGGCCTTCAGCGGGCAGCGGACGGGCGCGGTGCGGGTGGTGGCCGGGCGACTGGAGGTGGAGTCCGGACGATTCGACACCACGGTGCCGGGAGGCACGGGGGTGTTGCTGGAAGGCGCGGAGCCCGAGGCGGAGGCAAGCGCGCCGGCTCCCCTGGCTGGAGCAGCGGATCACGCATCTGGAGCGCCAGCAGCCCAGGCCGGGTCGAGGGAGCGCGCACCGTCCACGGCTCGGGCCCGGGCAATCGACGCGCGCATCACCGCCAGCACGTTCACCGGCCCCTACCGGCGCGCGGTGCGGGTGCGCGGAGCCCAGGCCCGCGCGGAGCTGGAGGACGTGCGCTTCTCCGGCCCGGACTCCGCCGTCGGCATGGACGGCGGCCACGTGGAGGTGCGGCGCGCGGTGGCGGAAGGCGGCAAGGGCTCCGCCTTCTCCATGATGGGCGGCACGCTGGTCCTCGAAGACGCACAGGTGACGGGGCACGAGTACGGCCTGTCCGCCACCCAGGCGCGAAAGCTCGAGGTGCGGCGCTTCACGTCGGTGCGCGCCGAGCGCGCCGGCCTCGGCCTGGTGCACGCGCAGGGCGTGCTGGAGGACGTGGTGGTGCGAGACAGCGGCGACTACGGAGGCCTCCAGCTCGTGGGCGGGGACCTGCTCGTCCAGCGCTTCCGCGTGGAGGGCTCGGGTGAGTACGGCCTGTCCGCCGTGCACGGGAAGCTGCGCCTGCGCGATGGCACCCTGGTCCGCGTGCGCTCGGCCGACGGTGCGGCCGGAGACGGCTTGCAGCTCCGCGAGGTGGAGGCGGACGTGGAAGGCGTGGTGGTGCGCGACGTGGCGGGCTCATGCGTGCTCGCCGCGCAGGCGGCCCGCGTGAAGCTGCGTGACGCGGAGTTGCGCGGGTGCAGGTACGCGGGGCTCTCCGTTGACACGCAGGCGCGACTGGACGCCACGGGCGTGGAGGTCCACGGCGCCGGAGCCGCCATGACGGCCCAGGGGCAGGGCGAGCTGCGCGTGGACGTGCTCACCGCGAGCGGCCTGCAGGACGGGCTCGTCTGGGCCGAGTGTCAGGGCACGACACGCATGAGCCTGAAGCGCGTGCGCTCGGAGGACGCGCGAGGCCTGCCGCTCCCCTGCGTCGAGGGCCGGCCCGAGAAGCCCGCCACGCCCAGGTGAGGAGCGTGGCCCTCAGGCCGGAGGCGGCACCGTCTCGGTGGGGAGCCGCGTCGCGTGGCGCTCCAGCCACTCGCGGATGAGTGGGTAGACCTCCACTGGCGCGCCGGTGCCGAAGACGAGGTCGCCGTGTCCGTAGTCCATCTTGTCGCCGCGGTCCCTGCCGAAGATGTGCAGCGTGCGGTCCGGCGCGGTGGCGAGCGCGAACTGGGCCTCCACGTTCTCCGCCGTGGCCAACCGGTCCGAGCTGCCGCCCATGATGAGCAGGGGGAGCTGCAGGCGGGAGATGCCCGCGCGCCAGTCCGTGGCGCGGTCGAACGAGCGGAACGCGTCGTGCTCAATCCAGTCCTGGAACTGGAGCAGCACCTTGCGGCTCATCGACGACATCATGTTCGCGTAGACCTGCCGTTGGATTCGCGGGGGGATGTGCGCCGGATTCACCACCAGGTCCGAGAGGGGCAGCGCGACGTAGCCGAGGAACGGCGCGAGGCTGGCGCTCATCCACTCCTGCCGGAAGCGCGCGGGCCACGCGGCGCGCACGCCCAGCGAGATGAGCGCGCGCATCAGCGGCCCGGACTTGAAGTGCACGGGAGACCCCAGCACGAGCAACCCCGCAAGCTTCGAGCCCTCGGCCCCCTGCGCCACGCCGTAGCCCACCAGCCCTCCCAGCGAGTGGCCGAGCCAGAAGGCGCGCTTCGCCCCCGTCTCCTTCAGCGCCGCTTCCAGCAGCGCCGGCCCGTCGTGGAGGATGTGGTCATCGATGGTGAAGTCCGTGTAGCGTCGTCCCGGAGGTGGCTGGCGCGAGTGCCCGGTACCGCGCCACTCGACGCTGAAGCAGTCGAAACCGGCGTCGGCGAGGTAGTGCGCGACGGAGTAGGGTGGCTCGAAGTCGAAGGTGTACCGGTTGGCGGCCAGCCCATGGCACAGGAGCACCGGCTCCTCGAAGCGGCGCACCTTGGCCCGCCGCACGTGGACGGTGAGCTCCCAGCCGTCGTCGCAGCGGACGCGGAGGGCCTGGGGCAGGTCCGTCCTCAGACGGTACCACCGCCGCACGGCCACCACCCAGACGATGTTCCACAGCACCAGGGCGAGCACGGCGACCAGCACCCACACGCCCCACCGCCAGGCATCCATTCCGCCTCCTTAACGAACCCCAGGGTGACGTTGGCGCAAATAAAACCCTGCTAAGGTCGGTTCACCCGCCGTCCTGTTGCCGGAACAGACGGGTATCAGAGGAAGTCGAGGGAATGATGAAGCTACGGAAACTGATGTTCGTGCTCCCGAACCTTTTCACCGTCACGTCCATCTTCTGTGGTTTCTATGCCATCACCCTTTGCACGGGCGAGGCCGGCCCCGTGCAGCTCTACCAGGCGGCCCTGGCCATCTTCTTCGCCATGTTCTTCGACGGGTTCGACGGCCGGGTGGCCCGCCTGACGAAGACGCAGAGCGACTTCGGCGTACAGCTCGACAGCCTGGCGGACGTCATCTCGTTCGGGGCCGCGCCCGGCCTGCTGGTCTACAAGTGGGCGCTCGCGCCGCTGGGCTTCGTGGGCCTGTTCATCTCCTTCGCCTTCGCCGCGTGCGGCGCGCTGCGGCTGGCGCGCTTCAACGTGCTGGCGGCGCGCAACCCGCACGGCGGCGGTGGCCGCTTCTTCGTGGGCCTGCCCATCCCGATTGCGGCGGGCATGCTGGTGTCGGTCATCATCTCGCACCACGCGGCGGCGGGCGGTGCGCCCCTGCGCGAGGGTGCCGCCATGCCCATGGCCGTGGCGGTGTCCGCGCTGTCGCTGCTGATGGTGTCGACGGTGCGCTACCGCACCTTCAAGGACGCGCGGCCGAACCGGAAGAGCGCGCTGGTGTTCATGCTGATGGTGCTGGGCGGCGTGGTGATTGCCACGCAGTTCCACCCGGCCTGGGTGCTGGTGGCCTGCTGCGGCGCGTACCTCGCGCTGGGCCTCGTGGAGTCGGTGGTGCACGTGCGCAGCAACCTGGTGGCGCGCAAGGTGGCCTCGGGCGCCGTGGCGGCGGTGGCCGTGGCCGCCGTCATCGACGATGAGGACGAGGACGAAGAGGACGCCGAGGAAGAGGCCGGTCCGGGCAACGACGGCCCCGCGTACCTGTAGTCGCGCGGCCCCCGGGGCGCGGTGGCGCTCGTTCAATCCGTGCCGCCGCCGCCCGCTGCCGCTAGGATGCGCGGCCCATGCGCGTCGAGCTGCTGTGCACCGGTGACGAGCTCGTCACCGGCCTCATCACGGACACGAACAGCACGTACCTGGAAGCCCACCTCTTCGACCTGGGTGTGAAGGTCGAGCGCGTGGTGCTGGTGGGTGACGTGCGGCCGGACATCACCCATGCGTTGCTGTCCGCCGCCTCGCGCGCGGACGTGGTGGTGGTGTCCGGGGGACTGGGCCCCACCGCGGACGACTTCACGCTCGAGTGCGCCGCCGCGGCCGCCGGTGTGCCGCTGGAGGAGGACGCCCGGGTGCTCGGCTGGCTTCGGGAGCGCTACGCCGCGAGGGGCATGTCCACCAACCTCAACCCGGGGCAGCTGCGCATGGCGCGCATCCCCCGCGGCTCCGAACCGGTGCGCAACCCCGCGGGCTCCGCGCCCCTCGTCGTCCTCACCCTGGGCCGCTGCCGGCTCTTCTTCCTCCCGGGCGTGCCGCGAGAGTTCAAGGCCCTGCTGGACGCCGAGGTGCTGCCGCGCATCCGCACATGGCTGGAGGCGGCGCCCGGCCGCACGTATCGCGCCTTCCGGCTGCTGCGCACGGTGGGCATGGGCGAGTCGGTGCTGAACGAGCAGGTGATGCCGCTGGCTCCGCGCCACCCGAGGGTGGTGTTCGGCTTCCGCACGCACGCGCCGGAGAACCACCTCAAGCTGATGGCCGAGGCGCCCTCGCAGGCCGAGGCCGACGCCGCGCTCGCCGCCGCGGAGGCGGACTGCCGCCGCGTGCTGGGCTCGAGCGTGTTCGGCGCGGACGCGGAGGAGTACGCGCCGGTGCTGCTGGGCCTGCTCGGCCGCGCGAAGGCCACGCTGTCGGCGGCGGAGAGCTGCACGGGCGGCCTCATCTCCCAGCAACTCACCGCGGTGCCGGGCGCCAGCAACGTCTTCATGGGCGGCGCGGTGGTGTACACGGAGAAGATGAAGACCGCGTGGGTGGGTGTCCCGCCCGAGGTGCTGGAGCGCCACACCGCGGTGTCTCGCGAGACGGCCATTGCCATGGCCGAGGGCGTCCGCGCCGCCTGTGGCACCACGTACGGCCTGTCCGTGACGGGGTATGCGGGCCCGGGCGGAGGCACGCCGGAGGACCCGGTGGGCACCGTGTACTGCGCGCTGGCCGGCGCGGGGATGACCACCCGCTGCGAGCGACTCTCTCTCTCCGGCGACCGCGACCGCGTGCGCCTCTTCGCTGCTTCCCACACGCTGGAGATGCTGCGGCAGCACCTGCTCGCCGCGCCCGTCACCCCATGAGCCGCTCCAAGTCCAAGCGCCCCCGTCCGTCCCCCCCCGCGCGAGGAGCCTCCAGCCCGGGCGATACCCCCCAGGGACAGGACACTCCCGCGTCCGAGCAGGGGCGCGACACCTCGGGCGGCACCGTCACGTCGACCTCCGCCACCGAACACGGCCGTGTTGACACCGGTGCCGTCGCCGCCTCTGGAGCCACCGCCGAGCAAGGCCGGGCCGGCGCATCGTCTCCCGGCTCCACGGCGTCGCCGCACGGAACCCTCCCGTCGCCCTCGGGAGGCCTGCCGCTCAACATCCTGCGCGTGTGGCTGTCCGCGTACCGCGTGGAGGTGGTGCTGTTCCTCGTGGCCTTCGTGGTGCTCGCCAGCTTCAGCTCGCAGCGCTTCCTGCGCCAGAGCGCGGCGCCGCACTTCGTCTACCAGGCGCAGTCGTGGCTGGAGGGCCGGCTGGACATCGACCCTCAGGTGCTGCCGAACCTGGAGGACTGGGCCTGCGTGCGGGTGGTGAACGGCGAGAAGGTCCGCTGCGAGGGCCGGCCGCTCCCGAGTGACCGCTGGTTCGTGAGCTTCCCGTCCTTCCCCGCCGTGGTGATGCTGCCTTTCGTCGCGCTGCACGGCTACCAGTTCAACGACACGTCCTTCGACGTCATCGTCGGCGCGCTGGCGGTGGCGCTCTTCTATTCGCTGCTGCGCTTCCTCGCGAAGGAGGGCGAGACGGCGCGAAACCGGGACGAGAACATCGCCCTCGCGCTCATCCTCGCCTTCGGCACCCTGTTCTTCTACTGCGCCATCCGCGGCGAGGTCTGGTTCAGCGCCGAGGTCATGGGGGTGGCCTTCACCTGCCTCTACGCACGCAACGCGGTGCGCGCGCACCGCCCCGTGCTCGCCGGCCTGTTCTTCTCCATGGCCACACTCACGCGTACGCCGCTGCTCTTCACGGGCCTCTTCTTCGTCCTGGAGGCGCTGTGCCCCGGGCCGGAGTCCCGCCTGGAGCAGCTCAAGGCGATGGGGAGGAACTGGAAGCCCGCGGCGCGCAAGGTGGGCCTGTTCGCTCTGGGGGCCGCGCCCCTCGGGCTGCTCGCGGCCGCGTACAACGTCTACCGCTTCGGACGTCCCGGCGAGTTCGGCCACCGCTTCCTCTTCAACAACCGCGTCAACACGGACATCGACCGCTGGGGCCTGTTCCATTGGGAGTACCTCCCGCGCAACCTGGAGGCCGCGTTCCTCAAGCTGCCGAAGGTGTCCTTCGAGCCGCTGCGCCTCGCGTATGACCCGCACGGCCTGACGTTGCTGCTGACGCTGCCGCTGCTCGTCTTCCTGCTCATGCCGAAGACGCGCCCGCGCCTGCACTGGCCGCTGTGGCTCACCGTGGCCGCGTGCGCGCTGCCGGGCCTGCTGTACCAGAACACCGGCTACATGCAGTTCGGCTTCCGCTTCAGTCTCGATTACACGCCATACCTCCTGTTGCTCTTCGCCATTGGCGGCTGGTCCCTGCGCAACCGCGCGGTGCTGGCCGTGGTGGCGCTCGGCGTGCTGGTGAACTTCTGGGGCGCCGTGGCCTTCCGTGGCTACACGGAGCTTGTCCGGAACTGGTAGGCGCCCGGAGTCCACGGGCTTGAATCCTCCGCGCCCCGCGCGCACATAAGAGAGGCCATGCAACCTCCCACCGGACAGCCCCCTCCCGGCAAGCGCTGGCACACCCGCGAGGACAGCGGCATCCGTCTCGACGCCACCCTTCGCTGGTGGCACGACGACGAGCCCATCCAGCACCCGAAAATCATCGAGCTCTTCAACAGCTCGCTGGTGCTGGATGACGAAGGCCGCTATCAGCTGCGCATCGGCAAGGACTGGTGCTACGTCCAGGTGGAGGGTGCTGCCTACGAGGTGCGCACCGTGGACGTCACCCCGGACGAGCGGGTCTCCATCCGCCTGAGTGACCGCACCGCCGAGGCGTTGGACCCCACCACCCTGCACGTGGAGCCGGACGGTGTCCTGTCCTGCCGCGTGAAGCACGGCAGGGCACAGGCGCGCTTCTCCCGCGACGCGCAGTACCAGCTCGGTCAGCTCCTGGAGGAGGGGAGTGACGGCAGCCTCGTGCTGTGCGCGGGCCAGCGCCGGCTGCCCCTCCCCATGTCCCTGGACGCGCTGCCGGGCTCGCCCTAGGCGGCGGCCTCCGCGGAGGCGGGAGGGCAGGGGAGTGCCGCCGCCCCCGAGAGCTCCTTGCCCAGCGCCTCCAGCACCTCCGGATGCTCGCGCAGCCACTCCGCGGCGCGCTCGCGGCCCTGGCCGATGCGCTCCCCGCGCAGGCTGAAGTGGCTGCCCGACTTCTCGATGAGCCCCGTGGCCACGCCCAAGTCCAGCACCTCGCCCGCGCGGTGGATGCCGGTGCCGTAGAGCAGGTCGAACTCCGCCTCCTGGAAGGGCGGGGCCACCTTGTTCTTCACCACCTTCACCCGCGCCCGCGAGCCCACCACCACGTCCCCGTCCTTGAGGTTGCCCGTGCGGCGAATCTCCATGCGCACCGACGCGTAGAACTTCAGCGCGTTGCCACCCGTCGTCGTCTCCGGGTTGCCGAACATGACGCCAATCTTCATGCGAAGCTGGTTGATGAAGATGATGCACGTGCCCGAGCGGCTCACCGCGCCGGTGAGCTTGCGCAGCGCCTGGCTCATCAGCCGCGCCTGCACGCCCATGTGCGCGTCCCCCATCTCCCCCTCGATTTCGGCCCTCGGCACCAGCGCCGCCACCGAGTCCACCACGATGAGGTCCACCGCCCCCGAGCGCACGAGCTGCTCGGTGATTTCCAGCGCCTGCTCACCGGTGTCCGGCTGCGACACCAGCAGTTCCTCCACCTTCACGCCCAGCTTGCGCGCGTAGGACACGTCCAGCGCGTGCTCCGCGTCGATGAAGGCCGCCACGCCGCCCACGGCCTGCACCTGCGCAATCGCATGCAGCGTGAGCGTCGTCTTGCCCGAGGACTCGTTGCCGAACACCTCCACCACGCGCCCGCGCGGGTAGCCCCCCACGCCGAGCGCCCGGTCCACGCCGACCGAGCCCGTGGGAATGACGGCCACCTTCTGCTCGCGAGCGTCGCCTCCGAGCGTCATCACCGAGCCCCGGCCGAACTGCTTCTCGATTGTCGCCACCGCCGCCGCCACCGCCTTCAGCTTCTCCGTGAGCTTGCTCATTGCTCCCTCGCCGCCCTGCCTGTGAGTGATTGCTGCGCCACCGCGCGGCCTCATGTGAAGGTCGTGCCGGGCACATCGGCGGGGAGATGAGCAACGAGCATGCCGCGTCGTGCTCACTCGGGAGCAGCGGCGGCGGGGCGTCCACACGCGTGGCTGGAGTCCCGCGCGGTGGAGGGTGCGTCCGCGTCAGGGGTTGAAGGCGGGCAGCGCGCGGCTGGACTCCGGCGTGGGGGAGGCCACCTGCGGCGCTTCACTCTGGCCACCGATGTCGCGGTGCAGTTGGACGATGGACTCGCGCACCTCGCGCATCAGCGCGTCGCGGTCGGCGGGGGTGCGTCCCTTCGTCTCGATGGGGCGCCCCACCTTCACGCGGATGACGTCGCGGCGCGGAGTGAGCCGGCCCGGCGGCAGCACGCGGCCCGAGCCTTCAATCGCCACCGGGACGATGGGCACCTGGGCCTCCAGCGCGAGCACGAAGGGCCCCTTCTTGAAGGGCAGCAGGGCTCCGTCCTGGGAGCGTGTCCCCTCGGGGAAGGCGAGGATGTTGGCCCCTTCTCGGATGCGCTCACCAGCCAGGGCGAGGCTCTTCACCGCCTCGGTGCGCCGGGAGCGGTTGATGAAAATCATCCCTGTCATCGCCATGTACTGCCCGAGGAACGGCACGTACCGGAGCACGTGCTTGGCCACGAAGCGCAGGTTGACGGGCAGCGCGGCGAAGGCGCAGGGGATGTCCAGCGCCGATTGGTGATTCATCAGGAAGATGTGCGGCCGGCTCCAGTCGATGTCCGGCAGCGGCTCCACCTTCATCCGCGAGCCCGTGATTCGCCAATGAAGGGGCGCCCAGTAGCGGCGGGCCAGCATCAGCGCGACATCGCCGTTCCGGGTCAGCAGCGTCATCACCCCGGCGAGCGATATCCAGAACACGCTCCACGCCATCAGGATGAGGACCTGGAGCACGGTCAACAGCGGTAACAGGAGCATCATGTGCGACGTCAGGGGGATTTCAGTCTCCCACTGACGCAGCGCGTTGTCACCTCTTCTTCTGGGAGCCTCCAGGGGAGGGCCCGGTTGGCCGCCCGCAAGTTGGCGCTTCGCGTTGAATCTGGAGGGAGCGGGTATGAATTTCCGTCGCGTGAGCCCGAACCGCGAAAACCTGCCCCATGTGGTCATCCTCGGAGGAGGTTTCGCCGGCCTCTACGCGGCGAAGCACCTCTTCAAGAAGCCCGTGCGTGTCACGGTGGTGGACCGACACAACCACCACCTCTTCCAGCCACTGCTGTACCAGGTGGCCACGGCGACGCTCAGCCCCAGCGAGATTGCCGCGCCCCTGCGGGGCCTGCTGGGCCGCCACAACGTCGGCGTATTGCTCGCAGAAGTCACGGGCGTGGATACCGCCGGCAAGCGGGTGCTCCTGGCGGATGGCGAGCTGACCTACGACTACCTCATCATCGCCACCGGGGCGACGCACTCCTACTTCGGCAATGACCAGTGGGCGCAGTACGCCCCCGGGCTGAAGTCCATCGAGGACGCGACGGAAATCCGCCGCCGCATCCTGATGGCCTTCGAGCTGGCCGAGCGCGAGGCGGACCCGGAGGCCCGCCGCGCGTTGCTCAACTTCGTCATCATCGGCGCGGGCCCTACGGGGGTGGAGCTGGCGGGCTCGCTGGCGGAAATCAGCCGCCACTCGCTGCCCGGTGACTTCCAGAACATCGACCCTCGCGAGGCGCGCATCATCCTCATCGAGGGCGTGAAGAACATCCTGCCCGTCTATCCGGAAGACCTGTCCAACAAGGCCCGGCGCACGCTGGAGAAGCTGGGCGTCGAGGTCCGCACGGGCGCCCGCGTCACCAACATCGACGAGACGGGTGTGTTCATCGGCGAAGAGCACATCCCGGCCCGCACGGTGCTGTGGGCGGCGGGCGTGGCCGCCTCTCCGGTGGCCCGGTCGCTGGGCGTGGAACTGGACCGCGCAGGCCGCGTGCTGGTGACACCCGAGCTGACGGTGCCCGGGCACGACGACATCTTCGTCGTCGGAGACCTCGCCTCGGTGAAGGAAGAGGATGGAAAGCCCGTCCCGGGCCTCGCGCCCGCGGCGATGCAGATGGGCAAGCAGGCCGCCCTCAACATCCGCAATCGGCTGATGGGCAAGCCGATGCAGCGCTTCAAGTACTGGGACCGCGGCTCCTACGCAGTGATTGGCCGGGGGCACGCGGTGGGCATCGCCTTCCGCCGCTTCAAGCAGTCCGGCTTCCCCGCCTGGGTGGCCTGGCTGCTCATCCACATCACCTTCCTCATCGGCTTCCGCAGCCGGCTGGCGGTGCTGCTCGACTGGGCGTACTCGTACCTGACGTTCGCCAAGTCGGCCCGCATCATCACCGGCCCCACGCCGCGGCTGAGCCAGCCGCCCGCACGCCCGGCGCTCCCGGATGGCGGCGGAAAGGTGGATGTCGAAGCCACGGCACGGGCCTCCGCGGCCCATCAGGAGCCGGCCGTCCCTGCGGCGCACTGACGTCCCCGTCGGAACCATGGCTACTCCCGGGGACTCGCCGGCCCGGACATCTGGGGTTGGGCGGGTTCCACCTGGGAGACACGGGGCCCGGGCGTCGTGGCGTCCGCGTAGTTCGAGCGGTCCAGCATCCGGAAGTCGATGGCGAGCTGGATGTCCACCTCCTCGATGCGCGCGTGCCCCTCCAGGTCCATCCGGGTCAGCGCCACTTTGAGGATGCGGTCGTGGGCGCGCGCGGACAGTCCGTACTTGCGTACCGCGCGCTCCAGCATCCACTCGGCGCGCGAGCTCAGGATGCAGTGGCGACGCAGCAGGTGCGGTGGGAGTTGGGCATTGCAGTGCACGCCCGGCTCGTCGCGGTAGCGGGCCCGCTGACGCTCGCGCGCGGCCTGGACCCGCTCGCGGTAGTAGTGGCTCGTCTTCTCCCGCGATTCCGCGTGCGCCAGGTGCTGGTACTCCACCGGCCGCGTCTGCAGCGTCATGTCGATGCGGTCCAGCAGGGGACCACTCACCCGGGTGTTGTACTCGAAGCGCCGGTGGTCGCCGCATTTGCAGCTGCGCCCAGCGACGCCGTGGTAGCCGCAGGGGCAGGGATTCATCGCCGCGACCAGCATCACCCGGCATGGGTAGGTGATGTGCTGGTTGGCTCGCGCCAGGTGGATGAAGCCTTCCTCCAGCGGTTGGCGGAGGACTTCCAGCACGTTCCTCCGGAACTCCGGCAGCTCATCCAGGAAGAGCACGCCGTTGTGGGCCAGTGACAGCTCTCCGGGGCGTGCCATCGAACCACCGCCCACGAGCCCCGCGTCGGAGAGGGTGTGGTGTGGCGCTCGGAAGGGGCGCTCGCGCATCAGCGCGTGCCCCTCTCCCAGGAGCCCCATCACCGAGTACACCTTCGTCACTTCCAGCGCCTCGGCGAAGGTCATCTCCGGGAGGATGCCGGGCAGCCGCCGCGCCAGCATGGTCTTCCCCGAGCCGGGAGGTCCGCTGAGCAGCAGGTTGTGGCCGCCGGCGGCCGCCATCTCCAAGGCCAGCTTCAGCTCTGGCTGCCCCCGGACGTCCGCCATGTCCGGTACTGCGCCGCCGCGCCCGGGCACGCCCACGGCTTCCTCCCGGACGTAGGGCTTCACCAGCCGCGCCCCCGTCAGGTGGTCCACCGCCTCGCGCAGGGTGGAGACGGGAAGCACCCGCAGCCCCTCCACCAGCGCTGCCTCGGCCGCGTTGGCCGCCGGCACCATGACGCCCTCGAAGCCGTGATTGCGCGCCGCCACGGCCAGCGGCAGGGCGCCCTTGATGGGCCGCAGCGAGCCGTCCAGCGACAGCTCTCCGCCGAAGAGGAGCCGCGACACGGGCCCTTCCTCCATCAGCTTCGCCGCCACCAGCACGCCCAGGGCAATCGGCAGCTCGAAGGCGGCTCCTTCCTTCCTCAAATCCGCGGGAGCCAGATTCACGGTGATGCGCTTCTGCGGCAGCTCGAAGCCCGTGTTCTTCAGCGCGGAGATGACCCGCACCTTCGACTCCTTCACCGCCCCTTCCGCCTGCCCCACGACGTTGAAGTAGGGGAGGCCGAGCGCCATGTCGACCTCGCACTCCACCACCACCGCGTCGATGCCCATCAACGCCCCCGACCGCACCCTCGCCAGCATGTCCCGTCCTTCCCGAAGCCCGCCGCCAACCCCCTGAGCAAGGTGCATACCTGCGCCCACCCGAGACGCAGCGCCCCCCCGCTCAATCCAGCGCGGTGGATACCCATCCCGGCGCATGGAGCACGGATTCCAGGCATATCGGATTAGTGAACCAGGGTCTGGTCACGGCCGTGTGAGTCCGGTACCTTGCCTCACACGTGGGGAACGCAATGGGGGTACAGGTCACCGTGGACACCGAGACTCGTCAACGCCGTCCGGTCCGCATCCGCAGAGCAGACATGAAGCGGGGTCAGCGCATGAAGCTGGCCTTCGGGGTGTTCCGCTTCTGCCTCTACGGGATGGTGGGTCTCAGCTCGGAGATCTTCTTCTACAACCTCGTGCGGATTGCCCGGCACGTGCCCCTGCTGGAGGCGCTCTTCCGGTTCCAGTGGCGCGTGGATGATCGGCTGGGGCTCAACGGAATCTGGGACACCCCCGTCGTCACCGCATACGGCCAGTGCTCGCTGTGGATGTTCCTCATCTACGGCGTGGCCTGTTTCTTCTTCATCGAGCCGCTCTACCGGTGGATGCTGTACCAGCACACCGGCCTGCGCGCCGCCATCTACGGCATCGTCATCCTGCTCTTCGAGGCCTTCACCGGCGTCGTGTTGGAGCGGCTCACCGGCTACCGCATCTGGTACTACGGCGACGCGGGCGCCATCCTCTGGCAGATGACGTCGCTCTACATCCTGCCCATCTGGATGGTGACGGGCCTCATCGCCGAGTTCATCTACAGGGAGATGATGGACCCGGACCTCTTGGCCGCCTTGGAGTCCCCGCTGCCCGCCACGCCGGAAGAGACGGAAGCCTCCCTCCAGCTGATGCGGTAGGTGCAGGCGTGGCCGTCGTAGCCGGACATCTCGATGACGATGTCCTGCGCGCCGGCCACCCGCAGCCCGGCGTGGATGATGCCCGCGGTGAAGGAGGGGTAGGGGCCCACCTCGTTCATCCACAGCTCGAACTGCGCGGGCCCCAGCTCCTTGAGACGGGACTCCGTGTAGTTGTTGCCGGCGCGGAAGTTCTGCGTGGCGCGCATCAGCGCTCGCCGGGGGCCCAGCACGCGCAGCAGTGACAGCACGGCGCGCCCCAGCATCGTCTCGCGGAAGCCTTCGATATAGGCCTCACCCAGCTTCCAGGTGCCCTGCTCCAGCGGCTCTCCTGGGAAGAGCTCCTCCGCGGTGATGCGCAGGAAGTTCATCCAGGATTCGAAGGGGTAGGCCGGCCGAAGCTTCTGGTCCACGTCCAGCCCGGCCTGGCGCAGCCGCGCCTTGCACTCGGGTGTCAGGCGCCCGCCGAGCGCGCGCAGGAACAGAGCTTCGATGGTCTGCTCAAAAATGAGAAGCTCGTCGGCCATGAGCGTTGAACTCTAGCCGACGAGCTTCTCGATGTGAACCGCGACCCCAACCCGGAGCGTAGGCTGCGGGGAGGAGGCTCTCAGGGAGCGGGCGCGGGGGCGGGCGCAGCGCCGCCAGTGTCTACTTCGGTGCCCTGGATGACCGCGTTCTGCGGCAGCTCCGTCGCCATGCCGAGCACCTTCGCCCCGGCGGCCTTGGCTCCATCCAGCGCCAGGATGAGGCGCCCGTAGTTGGTGGCGTCGTCCGCCATGAAGAAGACGACCTTGTCGTCCGCCTTCTTGGCCGCCAGCATCTTCTTGAGACGGGTGACGTAGTCCGACTGCGGAATCTTCTCCGTGTTGATGGAGTAGCCGCCGTCCTTGTCCAGCTGGACGACCAGCTGCTGGTCGTTCGGGTCTGGCGGCGTGGGCTCCTCCTCCACCTCCGTGTCGGGGACGCGCACCAGGATGTCCTTCTCCATGAGCGGCGTCACCACCATGAAGATGATGAGGAGCACGAGCACCACGTCCACGAGCGGCGTGACGTTGATTTCCGAGTTCGGCGCGGAGGCAGGCTTCACCCACTGCCGCTGCTTGCGTCCGGACATTACTTCTTCTCCTCTACGCCGAGCGCGATCTGCTTCGCCTTGGACTTGCGGGCCACGTCCAGCACCTTGCGCACGTCGCCGACGTTCAGCGTGTTGTCACCCTTGAGCAGGATCTTCTTGCCCGGGTCCTTCGCCAGCTCCTCCGACAGCTTCGCCTGGAGTGCCTGGTCGTCCACCTGGTCGTTCTCCACGAACACCTTCTTGTCCGGGGTGATGGAGAGGACGAGCGGATCAGCGTCCTTGCCCTTCTCCTTCTCGATTTCGGTGGCCTTCGGCAGCTCCACGGACTTGCCGCGCTGGAGCATGGGGGTGACGACCATGAAGATGATGAGGAGCACCAGCACCACGTCCACCAGCGGCGTGACGTTGATCTCGCTCTTGATGCCCCCCTTGGGGCCTGCTGACATTCCCATGCGTGTACCTTGCTTCCTGGATGGAGGCGCCCGCCCTCTGCCCGGCGTGCTCCAGCTCCTCTAGATAGAGGAAGCTGGAGCGCCGCTCAGTCGAGGGGCGGGCCTCGGGTCGTCCCCGGGGCTCGCCCGTGGATGCTCAGGCCGCGTGCGAGGAGTGCGCGCCGCCGCCCAGGTGGCGGGCCACGACGTCCAGGAACTCGTTGGAGGACTCGGAGATGTCCACCGAGCGAGCGTCCACCCAGCCCTGCAGGAAGTTGTAGGCCATCACCGCGGGGATGGCCACGATGAGACCGAAGGCCGTGGTGATGAGCGCCTCGGCGATACCGGCCGAGATGGTGCCCAGACCGCCGGAGCCGGCCGCCGCCATGAGGGAGAAGGCGTTGACGATACCCATCGTCGTGCCGAGCAGACCCACGAACGGCGCCGTGGAGCCGACCGTGGCCAGCAGGCCGAGGCCGCGCTTCATGCTCTGCACCTCGCGCTGCGCCTGACGCTCGAGCGCGCGCGCCACGGACTCCACCGCCACGTCCTTGTTGCTGGGGCTGATGCGGTACGCCGTCAGGCCGGAGTTGATGACGCGGCCCAGGTGGCCCACGTCCTTGCCCAGGTTGGTGTTGGCGGCCGTGTTCAGGTCGCCCTTGGCCAGGATGGTCCCCATCTTCGCGGCGAAATTGCGGCTGTCCGCGCGCGTCTTGCGGAACACGAGCATGCGCTCCGCCATGACGACCAGCGACGCCACCGACATGATGGCCAGGGTAAAGATGATGCAACGAGCGAAGAGGCCCGTGTGCGCCCAGATTTCAGCGAGAGTGAATTGCATGGTTGGGTTGAGCGCTCCTCCTCACGAGCGCGGGGTAGTCTGCGGTGATGCGGTACGGCGTGCCTGGATCAGCGCGGCAGCTTGAAGTTCAGGGTGAAGGTGTAATCCACCTGGACCGGGCGACCCTGGAAGGTGACCGGCTTGTAACGCGACGAGGTCAGGGCGTCGAGGACGGCCTTGTCCATGTGGGGCAGGGGCTTGATGATCCGGCAGCGCTCCACCCGACCTTCCACGGTAACGACGCACTTGACGATCATGGTGCCCGCCACGCGGGCCTCCAGCGCCTCACGCGTGTACTCCGGCTGGGGACCGGAGACCTTCTCCGGGCGAGTCATGCCCGCGCCGAAGGGGAGCACGTCCGTGCCCGTGCCGCCCAGCTGACCACCCACCACACCACCAATCACACCACCCACCACGCCGCCCACCACACCACCGGCGACGCCACCTTCGACACCACCCTCGACCTCTTCCTCGCTGGCCTCTTCCTCCTGAGGAGGCTCCTCGCTGGGCTCGGCCTCCTTCGGGACCTCCTTCGGAATCTCCTTCGGCTGGACGATCTGGTCCGGCTTCTTGGGCTTCTTCGGCTGCGTCTTCGGCTTGGAGGAGGACGCGGGAGGAGGCGGCGGAGGAGGCGGCGGCGGCGGGGCCATGGTGGCCTTCAGCGTGACCTCGATCTCCTTCTCCTCTACAGGAGGCGGCCGGGTCGACAGCCAGAGCGCGAGGCCGAAGAGCCCCACGTGAAGGATGACCGAGATGGTGGCCCCCACGCCAAACTTCGGCTTGGGCCCCTGACCACGGTCAAGGACTGAATCGAACATGAACTAGACTCCTCTAACCAGTGGACACCGACACGCCCTGCCGGGTGAAAGGGCGCGTCACCATACAGAAACCGGCTCCGGGTTCAAGCGACCCTGTCAAGCCTGCCTGCGCTGATCGCGCAATTGCCCCACTGGTCACCAAAAAGCAACGGTCTATTGACAACTGCTCGACCTCGGATATTTTCCCGAGTCATTTTCGGTTGCAGCCCACCTTGGAGGGGTATGGTATGCACTTGAACCGAGTGCTCCGGGAAACCGGAGTTGTTCTGGCCGCAGGTCTGCTTTACGGATCGGCGGCTTTCGCGCAGTCGAGCACGATGATCGGAACGGTCATCGACGCTCAGAGCCGGCAGCCTGTTCCTGACGTCGTCGTGACCGCGACCTCGCCCAACCTTCAGGGTGAGCAGACCGTGGTTACTGACGCGCAGGGCAACTACCGTATTCCCCAGCTTCCGCCGGGTGTGTACACCCTGCGGTTCGAGAAGGAGCAGTTCCGTCCCTACGCTCGCGCTGACGTGCAGTTGCGCCTCAACCGCACCATCCGCGTGAACGTGGAGCTCCTCCCCGAGTCTCTCGGTGAGGTGGTGGAGATCACCGGTACCCCGCCGACGATCGACGTGGGCTCCACGACCACGGGCGTCAACGTGGATCAGGAGTTCATCAAGCGCATCGCGGTGGCCCGTCCGGGTGGCAAGGGTGGCGCGGCGCGCTCCTTCGAGTCCCTGGCCGAGCTGGCGCCTGGCGCCCAGACGGACAACTACGGTGTGTCGATCAACGGCGCGACCTCGCCTGAGAACGGCTACGTGGTGGACGGCCTGTCCACGAACGACCCGGCCTACGGCGTGAACGGCAGCCCGCTGTCCATCGAGTTCGTGCAGGACGTGAACATCATCACCGGCGGCTACATGCCGGAGTTCGGTCGCTCCACGGGCGGCGTGGTCAACGCGGTGACCCGGTCGGGCTCGAACGAGTTCCACGGCTCCGTGTTCGCCAACTGGACCCCGGGCAGCCTCGAGGGCGACCGCAAGCTGGTCCGCGAGGAAGGCACGGTCATCACCGGCCTCAACGAGCTGCAGAACCTCGGTGACTTCGGTGCGACCCTCGGCGGTCCCATCCTGAAGGACAAGCTGTGGTTCTTCGCCGGTTTCGCCCCGTCGTTCACGCGCTACCAGCACACGCGCACCCTGAACGCGCTGCAGGTCGACACCGAGAACAACGAGTACGTGACCGATGCGAACGGCTTCACGGTCTCCAATGTCATCCCGGGCTCGGCGCGCCAGTACTACGCGGACTCCCGCTCGCTGCAGTACATGGGCAAGCTGACCTACCTCATCAACCAGGACCACAACGTCTCGTTCGCCCTGAACGGCACCCCGTCCTCGACGGGCGGCCGCGGCAAGCTGACGCTGGATCCTCGCACGGGTCTGCTCCCGGGCGCCCAGACGGCGCGTCCTGGTGACTTCGGCGTCACCGAGAACAACACCAACGCCACGTCGCTCGCCTTCAAGTACGCCGGCGCGTTCATGGACAAGAAGGTCCTGGTCGACGCCAACCTCGGTTGGTTCCACCAGACCGCGTCCACCCTGCCGGCGGACGGCAGCAAGCTGGGCAGCAAGGAGGGTCTGGCTGGCTACTCCCGCATGAACTACCTCTTCGAGCGCAATCTGACGGCGTTCGAGGGCCTGCCTGCGGGCCAGGAGGAGGTCTGCAACCCCCACACCTACACCGTCATCAACGACGAGGGTGAGGAGGAGGAGCACGTCCTTCAGCGGTGCCCGGTCACCGGTTATGCGGTGGGCGGCCCCGGCTTCATGAGCGACGCGAAGCTGGACCGCTACCAGATCAACGCGAAGGCCACCTACCTCCTGAACGCCCTCGGCACCCACGTGCTGAAGGCTGGTGTGGACACCGAGTTCCTGGTGTACGACCAGACGAAGGCGTACGGCGGTGGCGTGTTCTTCCAGGAGGGCTTCGCGTACGACGGCGAGACGCCGGCGATCACGGACTTCCGCCGCTACGGCTACCAGACGGGGCCTGACACGCCCATCACCCAGCTGACCCAGCAGTCGAAGACCACCGGCACCACGGTGGGCGGCTTCGTGCAGGACTCCTGGTCCATCGCGAACCGCGTCACGCTGAACCTCGGCGTGCGCTACGACGTGCAGGCGATGTACGGCGGTGATGGCGACCTGGCCCTCATCCTGGGCAACCAGTGGTCGCCCCGTATCGGCGCCATCGTCGACCCGTTCGCCAACGGTCGCGCCAAGTTCTTCGTGAACTTCGCCCGGTACTACGAGGCCGTTCCGCTCAACCTGCTGGACCGCGCCTTCCCGGGTGAGCGCCGCTACAGCGCCCGCCGCCAGCTGGCCGAGCCGGGCAGCGGCGCGGAAGGGTGCGATCCGTCCAACCGTGACAGCCTGGCCACCGCGTGCCAGTCCTCGGATTACGTGCTCGTCAACCCGGAGAGCAGCCGTAACCCGAACCGCCTCTACACGGGCGGCAAGGTGGAGAACGAGCCGGTCGACCCGGACATCACCCCGCAGTCCTCCGACGAGCTCGTCGTGGGCGCGGAGTACGAGGTCCTCGCCAACACCCGCGTGGGCGCGAGCTACACGCACCGCGACATGAACTCGGTCATCGAGGACATGAGCCGCGACGACGGCAACACGTACTTCCTCGGCAACCCGGGCTCGGGCTTCGCCAAGGAGTTCCCGAAGCCGGAGCGTAACTACGACGCCGTCACCGTCTACCTGAACCGCACCTTCGCGGACGGGTGGCTCGCCCAGGGTAGCTACACCTGGTCGCGTCTGTACGGTAACTACCCCGGTCTGTTCCGCCCGGAGACGGCGCAGCTCGACCCGAACATCCTCTCGGACTTCGACCTCGTCGAGCTCCTGGAGAACCGCACGGGTCTGCTGCCCTTCGACCGCACGCACGCCATCAAGGTGTTCGGCGCGAAGGAGTTCAACGTCACGAGCGAGCTGTCCGCCAGCGTCGGCGTGTCGTACCGCGGCAACTCCGGTACGCCGATCAACTACTTCGGCGCGCACGCCGAGTACGGCACGGACGAGTCCTTCGTCCTTCCCCGTGGCGCCGGTGGCCGCACCCCGTGGATCAACACCATCGACTCCAACGTGGGTGTGAACTACCGCGTCAGCAAGGACAGCGTCGTGTCCTTCACCCTGGATGTGTTCAACCTCTTCAACTTCCAGGGCGTTGACCAGGTGGACCAGACGTACACCACCCTCAACGTGGCTCCTCTGAAGGACGGCACTCCTAACGACATCCGGGACCCGGGCGTTCTGGAGTGGCAGGAGGGCTCGGAGCGTACGGCGCCGTTCGGTTCGGTGGACGGCGACATCAACAAGAACTTCAAGAACCCCACCCGCTACCAGCCGCCCCGCCAGGTGCGTTTCGGTGTCCGGTACACGTTCTAATCCCCAGCCATCCACGGAACTCCAAGTCACATGACCAAGAACATCCTCAAGACTGTGCTGGCCGTCGCCAGCATGGGCAGCCTGATGGCGGGTTGCGACTTCGAGCAGCCTGAGGCTGGCTGCTTCGTGCAGGACGCCACCAACTGGTACGCGAAGTACGACCTGGTCTCCGAGCCCAAGCTGGAGGACGGCACGGCCTGCACGCTCAAGCCGCCCCTCGGCGAGCGCATCGGCGTGTACAAGTTCGTCAACCCCGACAACGGGAACAAGACGATCCTGACCATCCGGCCCACCGGCCTGGTGAGCCGCGCTCAGGACGACTCGAGTCCCCCGTCCCAGCAGACGGCGACTGGCGACTTCGCCAGCGAGCCGGACGGGGACGACTTCTGCCTCGCGAACAACTTCAGCGCTGCCACGCTGGACGCGGTCTTCGTGCCCGCGGTTCCTCCCAAGGACCCGACTGACCCGGATGACCATGGCACGCCGGCGCGGCCCGCGACGAAGGTGACGTACGAGTTCAGCAACGTCCGGGTGTACTCGGCGCCGAGCTCGCCGGGCACGCAGCTGACGGGCGAGCTGAAGTGGACGAAGGACGGCTGCTCCTCGACGTACGTCGTCCGCGCCCTGTGGCCGGCGGTCATCTGCATCCCCGGCTCCACCGCAGGTGAGACGAGCTGCGGCGACGGCTCCGGTCTGAACCCGGACTTCGCGGCGGAGTGCGGCGAGCCCGCGGCCCCCAACTGCGGCGCCACGGCTGCCCAGGTCGCGGCGGGCTTCACCGGCTGCTGCATCCCGTCGAAGAAGATCCCGTCGTTCAAGTAGTGCGAAGACAGGCCTCCCATTGAGGCACGCCACCTGAGAAGGTGGCGCAACGCGGCCCCGGCAGCCCTCCCCCACGCGGGAGTGGCCGACCGGGGCCGCGGTGTTTACAGAGCTGTACCTTGCTGGAGGCGCATTGGAAGGTCGTTACTCACTGGTGGAGCATGTCCGCTCGCTGCTGGCGGACGAAGAGGGCACGCTCTACAAGGCGGCGCCCTACCGGGTGGCCCTCTGCTATCCGAGCCCCTACCACGTGGGCATGAGCTCGCTCGGCTTCCAGGCCATCTACCGGGAGCTGCACGAGCACCCCGGGGCCACCGCGGAGCGCGTCTTCCTCCCGGACGACGTGGACGCCTTCAAGAAGACGCGCGCGCCGCTCTTCACCTGGGAGTCGCAGAACCCCGTCTCCAGCTTCGACATGCTGGCCTTCTCCGTGGCCTACGAGCTGGAGCTGACGGGCTTCTTCTCATTGCTGGAGCTGGCGGGACTGCCGCTGCTCGCCGAGGAGCGCCGTGACGGGGGCTACCCGCTGGTGGTGGCTGGTGGGCCGCTGACGTTCTCCAACCCCGACCCGCTCGAGCCCTTCGTGGACGTGCTCGTCCAGGGCGAGGCCGAGGACCTCATCCACGTCCTGGTGGACGCGGCCGCCTCCATTCAAGACAGGGATGCGCTGCTGGCGCACCTGGCACGCATCCCCGGCTTCCGGGTGCCCGGCCGGGGAGGGACGCGTTACCACGTCACCAAGGCGACGGACGCCCGGCTGCCCGCCCGCACTCAGATTGTCACGCCGCACACCGAGCTGCGCTCCATGTTCCTCATCGAGCCGGAGCGGGGCTGCTCGCGGGGCTGCCACTACTGCGTCATGCGGCGCACCACCAACGGGGGCATGCGGACGGTGCCGCCGGAGCGAGTGCTGTCCCTCATCCCTGACACGGCGAAGCGGGTGGGGCTGGTGGGCGCGGCGGTGACGGACCACCCGCGCATCGTGGAGTTGCTGCGCACCATCGTCGACTCGGGGCGCGAGGTGGGCGTGTCCTCGCTGCGGGCGGATCGGCTGACGCAGGAATTGGTGGATCAGCTCCGGCGCGGCGGGGCCACCAACCTCACGGTGGCGGCGGACGGCGCCTCGCAGCGGATGCGGGACCTGGTGGACCGAAAGCACTCCGAGGAGCAGATTGTCCGGGCCGCGAACTTCGCCCGCACGGCGGGGATGAAGCAGCTCAAGGTCTACAACGTCGTGGGCCTGCCCTTCGAGGGCGACGAGGACATCGACGAGCTGATCCGCTTCACCACGGAGCTGTCGCGCATCCTCCCGGTGGCGCTGGGCGTGGCGCCCTTCGTGGCCAAGCGGAACACGCCTCTGGACGGGGCGCCCTTCGCGGGCATTCGCGAGGTGGAGAACCGGCTGGAGCGCCTCCGCAAGGGCCTGAGGGGCCGCGCCGAGGTTCGCCCCACGTCCGCGCGGTGGGCGTGGGTGGAGTACATGCTCGCCCAGTGCGGCCCGGAGGGCGGGCTGGCGGCCATGGATGCCTGGCGCGCTGGGGGCAGCTTTGCGGCCTGGAAGCGCGCCTTCGAGGCGCGGGGCTGCGAGCCATACCTGGCCCGACGGGTGCCGGACGGGCGCCGTACCCCCGTGGAGTGGCCCACCGTCCCCAAGGTGGCGCCCCCGGAGGCTCCCCCGCCGGCGTCCGCCGCCTGACGCGGAAAGTGACGTAGCGGTGCACGGCTGCCCTCACTTCCGCTAGAAGGCCGCTGGCGCCGATGGCCGGCGTCCAGGGCAGCGGAGAACCGTGTGAGCACGCAGCGTGTGGACAAGTCGTGGCAGCAGAAGGGCCTGAAGGAGTACCCGACGGAGGCCCTGCTGGGCACGCTCGGCCACTACGGGCTTCCCGTGGGCGAAGAGGATTTCCGCAAGCTGGCGGAGACGTCCTTCCCCCTGGGAATCGCCCAGGAGTGGAAGCAGAAGTGGAAGGGCACCGGCCCCTTCAAGGACTTCGTGGTGGCGGCGGCCGTGGAGCTGTGGCGCCGCTGGCTGCCCGACAGGGTGGCTCCGATGGAGCTGGCCGACTCCCTGATGGGCCTGATGAACGCCTGCGCGCAGCTGCTCAATGGCAAGCAGGATGCGCCGGTGACGGAGGCCCTGGAGAAGATGAATGGCCTGCGCTCGCGCATGCCGCTGGATGAGCGCGGCGCGCCGCAGGAGCGCTTCATGCGCGAGGCGCTCGCGCCCTTCACGGAAAAGCAGGCCGAGGTGTTCGACAGCCTCGCCGAGGCGCTCGCGTCCGCGGGCCATACCGCCCACGCGGAGGCCTTCGCCGACATCGAGGAGTTCCTCCTGCCGGACCGCAAGGGCATTGCCCGCGCCATGGTGCGCGCCGCGCGTGGTGAGGTGGACGCCGCCACGGACGACCTCGTGAAGCTCACCGAGGACACCGCGCGCAGCCCGATTGCGCGCCTGCTTGCGGTGGACGGCCTCATCCACGTGAAGGCCCACGGCCGCGCGGCCGCGGCGGCCCGCACGCTGCTCGACTCGGCGGAGAAGGGGGGGGACCTCCACCTCGCGCTGGACCTCGTTCCCCGCCTGGAGCACATCTACAAGGCGCAGAACGACCGCGAGTCGCTGCTCGACCTCATGCGCATCTCCGCGCGTCTCGAGGAGGCGCATGACAAGCTGCACCCCGGCCACCGGCGTCACCGCCACGGCTGAAGTGCCTTGAAGGAGCCCGAGCGGTCGGCATGAGCCTGCCGACCGCTCCCGCCACCCGCCGCGTCCGCGAGCGGGATGCACCTGGGATGGTCTGGCGCGCTCGAGGCGCTACCGCGCTTCGGAGCAGCCCGCCCGCGCAGTTCGCCCCGGGCATGGAGTGGCGTCCGCGACGCTCTCAGCCTGGCCCGTCAGCGCACTCCGCTTCACCGTCGAGGCGGAGGCAGGCGGGCGCGGAGCCGGAATCCTCCACGCCTCAGCCCAGTCCGTCTGGCCCGCCGGCCTCGTCCTTGGGGGCCGGCGCAGGCACCATTGGTGCCTCAAGGCCGGAGGCGGCGTCTTCGCCCTCCGCGGCGCGCGCGGAGCGCTTCAGCGGCACGCGCAGGACGCCGGACACGCCCTCGGAGACGTCTCGCACGGACACCACCGCGCCCACCGTCGTGTAGCGGATGGCTCCCGTCTGCGTGAAGGCGTGCTTGAGCGGGTAGTCCTTCGCGCGGGGGAGGAACCACTCGCGCGTGGCGCGCATGGGCAGCACGTGCAGCTCGCCCTGCGAGAGGAAGACATAAATCAGCAGGTCCGCGCCGCTGTAGAGGAAGCAGCCCGGGGTGTCCTTCTCCAGGTTGGACACCAGCTCGAAGAAGTAGCGGCGGCGGGTGGCGTTGCGGTCGCCCTTCACTTCGATTCCGCGCACCTCGCCCGAGGGCAGCTCCCAGAGGAGGTCCACGCCGCGGTGCTGGAAGCGCGGGTCCGCCTGCACGTCGTGCACGCGGGAGCCCGGCTCCGTTTCCAATAGCCACGTGCGGGCGTGCTGGACGGCGCGGTCCGCCGCGCCCTGCACACCGCGCATGCTGAAACTTCGCGCCATGTCGTCAGGTCAGCGGCGCAGCTCGACGCCCGTCGCCACGAGCTGGACCTCGCGCGGCTTGCCGTCCGCGCCGCGCGGGACGATGGCGCCCTCGGACTCGTAGTGCTGCGCGTGGCCCTCGCTCAACTCGGCGACCTTCACCACTCCCTCCACGCGCGCCTTCGAGCCGGCCGAGTCCAGCGGCACGAAGAAGCCATAGTCCTTGAACGTCACCCGCACGCCGGGGCTCTTGTCCTTCGTGTCCGTCGCAAGCTCCATCCAGCAGCCCTTGCGCTCGCACGCCTTGCGTACCGTGCCCTCCACGAGCACCGTCTTGCCATCGTGCGCCTGCGGCTTCGCCAGCACGTCCGCCAGCTTCGTCACCTGGGTGCCCTTGATGGGCTCGCCGCGCGTGAGCTTCCAGCCATCCTGGGCGGGCGCGGCGGCCGGCGTCCCGGCCTTCGCGGCTTCCGGGGCCTCGGCGGGGTGGTGACAGTCGCTCTCGGCGGCCTTGGAGGAGGCCTTGGCGGGCGTCTTGTCACCCGCGAGCGCGACCAGGGGAACTGCGACCAGCAGCATCAGGGAGGTGCGGAGCGAGCTCATGGGGCCTACGCTTAGCCAGAAGTCCTTGCTCCGGCAAGCCGGCGCTCGTACTAGAGTCTTCCTGTTCGCGCATCATCCCGCGAGGCCGCATGAAGGTCGTCATCCCTCCTCGCAACCGTCGCTTCAGCACCGTGGATGCCCTGGGGCTCGCCGGCCTCGTGGGGCTGCTCGTGGCCCGCTACATCCCGGTGGCGCGCATCATCCCGTTCTGGGGCTGTGTGCTACGCGAGCGGACGGGCTGGCCCTGCCTCGGTTGCGGCCTGACGCGCGTGGCGGACCGCGTCGCGCACTTCAACTTCGTCGGCGCCTGGGAGGCCAACCCCCTGGGGACGGTGGCCGCCTTCCTCTTCGCCCTCGCGGCGGTGGTGATGGTGCTGCACATGGTCTTCGGAATGCCCATTCCGGAGCTCCAACTCTCCCCGCGCGAATGGGGCGTGGTGCGGGTCGTCATGCCCGTGGTCATCGTCGTCAACTACGCCTACGTGGTGGTGAAGACGCGCTTCCCCCACCTGCTGCTGTAGCCTGCGCGCCGTGCCATACGCGCTCGTCGTGCTGGGCTACCTCTCCGGCTCCATTCCCTTCGGTGTCCTCCTGACGCGGTGGCTGCGTGGCGTGGACGTACGCCAGAAGGGCAGCGGCAACATCGGCGCCACCAACGTCACCCGCGTGGCGGGCAAGAAGCTGGGCGCCGTCGTGCTGCTGCTGGATGCCCTCAAGGGCGCGCTGCCGGTGGCGCTCGCCTTGCGCATGCTGCCGGGACAACCCACGGTGCACGTCCTCGTGGGGCTGTCCGCGGTGCTCGGCCACGTCTACCCGGTGTGGCTGAAGTTGCAGGGCGGCAAGGGCGTGGCCACCGCGCTGGGGGTGCTCGTGGTGCTGGTTCCGCTCGCGGCGCTGGCGGGCGCGGTGGTGTATGCGCTTTTCCTCGCGGTGTGGCGGGTGAGCTCGCTCGGCTCGCTGGCCGCGGGGGCCACGGCGGTGGGTACGTCCGCCGTGGTTTCACGCGAGGTGGAGTACGCCGGCCTCTCAGCGGTCCTCTTCGTCCTCATGCTGTGGACGCACCGGGGCAACATCCACCGGCTCCTTCGCCGCACCGAGCGGCGCTTCTGAGCCGTCCTCCGCCGCGCCTCCCGCGGGCCGGTAGCCCAGCAGCGTGCAGGCGATGGGGCCGTTCCACATGTCCCGCCTCGCGGAGGGGCGCGCGTGGAAGGCGCTCTCGAAGGCCGGGTTGCCGGAGAGCACCCAGACGCGCCAGCCCGGCACCCGCAGGGACTCGCCGAGCTTGAAATAGAAGCTCTTCATGCCCTTCTGACCGCCGGAGCCCAGCCGGTCTCCATAGGGCGGGTTGGTGATGATGAGGCCGCCACTGGCGGGCAGCGGCGGGAGCTTCGTCGCGTCGCCCTCGGTGAGCTGGATTTCCTCCGACAGCTTCGCAGCACGCACGTTGCGGCTCGCGGCCTCCAGCGCCTCCGGGTCCTTGTCGAAGCCCATGAGCGGCACCGTCACCTTGCGCTCGTTGCGCCGCGCGTCCGCGCGCAGGTCCGCGAGCAGCTCGCGCGCCCGCGTGCCCAGCCCCGGCCAGCGCTCCACCGCGAAGTCTCGGTTGATGCCCGGCGCGCGCTTGCGCGCGATGAGCCCCGCCTCGATGAGGAGCGTGCCGGAGCCGCACATCGGGTCCACCAGCGCTTCCTCGCCCGTGTAGCTCGCCGCGCGCAGCAGGGCCGCGGCCAGCGTCTCCTTGAGGGGCGCCGGGGTGGGGCGCACACGGTAACCACGCCGGTGCAGCGGCTCCCCGCAGAGGTCCAGCGAGAGCGACAGCGTGTCGCGCGACAGGTGCGCCACCACGCGCACGTCCGGATCTCTCGTATTCACGTCCGGCCGAGCACCCACCGCGTCGCGGATGCGGTCCACGATGGCATCCTTGACCTTGAGCGCGACGAAGCCCGAGTGCGTGTGCTCGCTGTCCTTCAGCGTGGCATCCACCGCGAAGGTGGTGTCCGGGTCGAGGTGCTCCTCCCAGGGAATGCTGGCGGCGGCCTCATACAGCCCTTCCGCGCCGTGGGCCTCGAAGGCGCCCAGCGGGTAGAGCACGCGCATGGCGATGCGCGACCAGAGGCACACCATCAGCGCCTCGTCGAGGGTGGCCATGAAGCGCACGCCGCCGCGGTCCTGGCGGATGCGGCGCGCGCCGAGCTCCTTCAATTCATCGGCGAGGAGGTCCTCGGTGCCGCGGGCGGCGGTGGCGAAGAGGGCAATACGTTCAGCCATGGGACACCGCCCATATGCGACGCGGGCCCGCTTGGGAACCGGCAACGCGCATCAAATGCCCACCACCTCGTAGATGGCGAAGGTGGCGCCCTCCTGCTCGGCGCTGGCCTCCTTCGCCCGCCGGAAGTCCTCGGACTGGAAGTAGGCACGCATCGACTCCCTGTCACGCCAGCGCGTCACCAGCAGCAGCTCCGGCGAGCGCTCGAAGGAGCGCAGCACCTCCAGCCCCAGGAAGCCCTCGTGCGCGTCCACGCGCCGGGTGCGGTCCTGGAAGCGGGCGACCAGGCGTTCCGCGTCCTCGGGCGCGGCGCGGAAGCGGGAGATGGCGACAATCATTCGGCACGCGTCCTTCGTGAAAGCAGAAGGGGCGCCCGGGCCCCGTGCCCGAACGCCCCCGTGAAGAAGAACCCCTTGCACCGCCGCGCCCGTTCCCACCGGCGCGACGGCCACCCGGGCCTCCGGGCTACATCGCCCCGGCGCCGGGCATTTCGCCCACGCCGCGGATGAGCACCTCGCGGGGCTTGGCCCCGTCCGCCGCGCCCACCACGCCGTCGCGCTCCATGCGCTCAATCATGCGCGCCGCGCGGTTGTAGCCGATGCGCATCTTGCGCTGGAGCATGGAGATGGAGACGGCCCGCATCTCGCTGACCGCCGCGAGCGCCTGGTCATACAGCTCGTCGGACAGCTCGTCCTCCTCGCCACCACTGCCCGCGCCCTCTTCGTCGCGCGGCTTGAGGATGGACTCGTCGTAGACGGGCTTGCCCTGCGCCTTGAGGTGGTCCACCGCCTTCTTGATTTCGTTCTCCGACACGAAGGCGCCGTGCACGCGCTGCAGGTGCGCGCTCGTGGGCGGCATGATGAGCATGTCGCCCATGCCCAGCAGGGCCTCGGCGCCCACCGTGCCCAGAATCGTCATCGAGTCCGGCTTCGAGCGCAGCATGAAGCTGACGCGCGTGGGGAAGTTGGCCTTGATGACGCCGGTGACGACGTCCGTGGACGGACGCTGCGTGGCCACCATCAGGTGGATGCCGGACGCACGCGCCATCTGCGCCAGGCGCGCCACGTAGGTCTCCACCTCGCGGCTGGCCACCATCATGAGGTCCGCCAGCTCGTCGATGATGACCACGATGTACGGCAGCTTGGTGCGCTGCTTCTTCTCCGGCGTCTCCGCCGCGGCCTCGAGCTCGTCCTCGGGCTCGGCCTCCACCTCGGGCACCTCGGGAGCCTCGGGGGCTTCCTCGGACGCCACGGTCTCGCGGATGTCGTCCTCGTCGTCGCGCGGCGCGGCCACGCCCAGGCCGTCGCTGGCCACGGGCCCCTTGTTGCTGACCTCCGCGTCCACCACGAGCACGTTCTTCGGCTTGGACTTCTTCTTCGGCGCGGGCTCGGTCGCCGCGTCCTTCACCTCGGTGGCGGTGCTCTCCACCAGCTTGTTGTAGCCGCCGATGTTGCGCACGCCGGCCTCGGACAGGAGCTGGTAGCGGCGCTCCATCTCCTCCACGGCCCAGCGCAGCGCGAGCGCCGCCTTCTTCGGGTCCGTCACCACCGGCAGCAGCAGGTGGGGGATGCCCTCGTAGACGGAGAGCTCCAGCATCTTCGGGTCCACCATGATGAAGCGGACCTCCTCGGGCGTGGCCTTGAGGAGGATGCTCATGATCATGGAGTTCACGGCCACCGACTTACCGGAGCCCGTGGTACCGGCGATGAGCAGGTGCGGCGCCTTGGCCAGGTCGAGGATGTACGGCATGCCCTCGATGTCCTTGCCCACGCACATGGTCAGCTTGCTGCTGGCCTTGTGGAAGACATCCTGCTCGGCGATTTCCTTGAGGAAGACCGTCTCGCGGTCCTTGTTCGGCACCTCGATGCCCACCACGCCCTTGCCGGGGATGGGGGCGACGATGCGCACGCGCATGGCCTCCATCGCCATGGCGAGGTCGTCCGCGAGCGCCGCAATCTTGCTCACCTTGATGCCGGGTCCCGGGAGGAACTCGTACATGGTGACGACGGGGCCGGGGCGGATTTCCACCACCTCGCCGACGATGCCGAAGTCCGCCAGCTTCGCGCGCAGCTTCTCCGCCGTGACGAGGAATGCGTCCTTGTCCAGCGCGGAGCGCTCCTTCTTGTCGCACTCGAGCACGTCCAGCGGCGGCAACGAGAAGCTCTTGCGGTCGCCCACGAACTCGAACTGGTCCTGGCTCTTCTTCGGCGCGGTGGGCTTGGGCGGGGCCTTGGGCTCCACGATGAGCGGCATGCGCGACGCCTGAGCGGCCGGAGTCGCGGGGACGATGGCGGCCGGACCCGCCGGAGCCGCGGCGGGCTGCACCGGCGCTGCGGCGATGGGCGGCACCACGGCAGGAGCCACGGGCTCGGCTTCAGCGGCCTGCACGGCGGCCAGCGCCTGCGCGGGCACGGGCGGCGTGGACGGCGTGGGGGCGGTGACGATGTTGGGCGTCTTGCGGCCACGGCGCTGCGGCGGCCCCTCGGCACCTTCCTCGGCGGCGGGCACGGGACGCGGCTCGGGCGCGAGGAAGGACGCGGCCCAGGCCGGGTCCGCGCCGGGGCCCAGGCGCTTGGGCGCGGGCTTCTCGGTGACGGCGGCGGCGGGCGGAAGCGACTCGTTCTCCTCCGCGTCGTCCTCTTCGCCGGCCACGGGGTTCTTCGCCGCGAGCTGCTTCTCCAGCTTCGCGCGCTCGCGCCCCTCCTTGAGGGCCAGCTTCGCGGAGGCGGCCTGCTCCTTCTCCTGCTGCTTCGCGAGGCGCACGGCCTCCTCGGCCATGGCCTCCGCCTCGGCGGCCTCGGCCTCCTCGGCCAGACGCTCGGCTTCGGCGAGCTCCTCCTCGTCCGCCTCGATCTGCGCGAGGAAGGCGGCCTCCTCCTCCTTCTCCTTCGCGGCGCGCTCCTGGCGCTCCTTGTACGCGACCTTCTGCGCCTCCCAGAAGACGAGGAAGGACTCGCGCAGGCGGTTGCCCAGCACGCACATGCCTGCCCACGCCAGAGAGCACAGCTTGAGGAAGGTGTACTGCGTGCCGACGATGAGCGCGGCGGCGCTGATGGCCGTCACGAGGATGACGGTGCCGACGGTGGAGAACAGCCCCTCCAGCAGGCCGCCGAGGCTCGCGCCCAGCGCGCCACCCGGCGGGTGCGCCCAGCCCTTGTCGCCCGCGAACATGAGCTGAGCGAGCACGGACACGCTGGCCGTCAGCATGAAGAGGCTGATGATTTGCGCCCCGCGCTTGCGCTCGCGGCTGCCCACGAAGAGCACCATGGCCGCGTAGACGCCACCCACCGGAACCAGGTAGGCGCACACGCCCAGCATGCCCCGCAGCGACTCCGCGATGAGGTGCCCCATGGGACCCACCGCGTTGCGGAAGCCCGGGCCCACCCTGTCCCTCGCATCGAATGTGGCCACCGCCAGCAGGGACAGCAGCGAGCCCGCCAGCAGGAACACCCCGGTGATGGCCCGCCCGGCAACCCCGTTGCCCGAGCCGGCCTTCATCCGCTTGTCCGCAAGCTGCCTGCGCCGCGTCGCGATTTCCTGCCGGGACAGGACCGCCTTCTCCGCCCGACCCTTCTTCGCCGTCATGACCCTCTTCCCTCTGCGCGTCTCAGTCGCGTAGCGGGCTGTAGCAATGCCCGTGGCGAGTGTAGGGAGGGTGGGGGGGCGGTCAATTTTCCAGCAGTCGGCCGAGGGCCTCGCGAGGGGAGCGGAAGCCAGCGGACGCGAGGCCTACATTTCGGCTGCGCCCCTCCACGAAGGGGGTATGTTGCCGACCATCAACGCCGCCCGGACGCGCAGCGTCGCGGGGTGGCTGGACTTCGCTAAGGAGCACCCCATGGCCGACGCCCGTACCGACAAGCCGTCTTCCACCGAGGAGGAGTACTTCGCCCGGGAGGAGATTGAAAAGAAGCGCAAGCTGGCCATCCAGCAGGCCGCCGAGACGGCCGCGAAGCAGCGCGAGGAGCTCAAGCAGCTGCACTACATGAAGTGCCCCAAGTGTGGCATGGACCTGCATACGCTGAAGCACGGCGAAATCGAAATCGACACCTGCTTCAACTGCCACGGCGTCTTCCTGGACGCGGGCGAGCTGGACTCGATTCTCAAGCGCCACGGCACCGAGGGCAGCGGCAAGTGGATGGGCGCCGTCCTCAACCTCTTCAAGGGCAAGTAGTCACACCGCGAGGTACGCATCCATGGCTCTCACGCTCGAGCAGGTGCGCCACGTGGCCACGCTGGCGCGGCTGGCGCTGACCCCGGAGGAGGAGCAGCGCTTCACCACGCAGCTGTCCGCCGTGCTGGACGCGGTGGCGCAGCTCCAGTCGCTCGACGTGGAGGCCGTGGAGCCGACGACCCATGCCTCGCTCGCGGCCGACCACGCCACGCTCGCGGCCTCGCTCTTGCGCGAGGACGTGACGCGGCCGTCGCTGCCGCCGGAGAAGTCCCTGGCCAACGCGCCGGCGAAGTCGGGCACCAGCTTCGCCGTGCCCAAAATCATCGAGTAGCCCGGAGGTTCCACATCCAATGCAGCTCACGGACCTCACGATGCTGGAGCTGGCGGCGAAGCTGGCCGCGCGGGAGGTGTCCTCCGAAGAGGCCACCCGCGCGTGCCTGGAGCGCATCCGCCAGGTGGACCCGAAGGTGCGCGCCTTCCTGCGCGTGGACGAGGAGGGCGCCCTCGCCGCCGCCCTCGCCAGCGACGCGCGCCGCAAGGCCGGCAATCCCGCCAGCGCCCTGGACGGCGTGCCGCTGGGGCTCAAGGACATCTTCCTCACGGAAGGCGTGGAGACCACCGCGGGCTCGCGCATCCTGGAGGGCTTCGTCCCGCCCTTCGACGCCACGGTGGTGCGCCTGCTCAAGGAGGCGGGCCTGCCGCTGGTGGGCAAGCTGAACATGGACGAGTTCGCGATGGGCTCGTCCAACGAGTCCAGCGCGTACTTCCCCACCCACAACCCGTGGGACCTCACGCGCACGCCGGGCGGCTCGTCGGGAGGCTCCTCGGCGGCGGTGGCGGCGCGCGAGGTGTTCGGCGCGCTGGGCACGGACACCGGCGGCTCCATCCGCCAGCCCGCGGCCTTCACCAACACCGTGGGCCTCAAGCCGACGTATGGCCGTGTGTCGCGCTTTGGCGTCATCGCCTACGCCTCGTCGCTGGACCAGCCCGGTCCCATGACGCGCACGGTGGCGGACGCGGCGGCGCTGCTGCAATTGATTGCACGGCATGACCCGCGGGACTCCACGTCCGCGGCGGTGGATGCGCCGGACTACCAGGCGGACCTGGAGGGTGGGGTGCGCGGCCTGAAGCTGGGCGTGCCGCGCGAGTACTTCACCGAGGGCATGGACCCGGAGGTGGAGGCCACCGTGCGCTCCGCGCTCCGCGAGTACGAGCGGCTGGGCGCGACGCTGGTGGACGTGTCGCTGCCCCACACGAAGTACGCGCTGGCCACGTACTACCTCATCGCCCCGGCGGAGGCGTCCAGCAACCTGGCCCGTTACGACGGCATCCGCTACGGCCTGCGGGCGAAGGACGCGCGCGGGCTGAAGGAGCTCTACGCGCAGACGCGCGAGCGGGGCTTCGGGCCGGAGGTGAAGCGCCGCATCATGCTGGGGACGTACGCACTGTCCGCCGGCTACTACGACGCCTACTACCTGCGCGCGCAGAAGGTCCGCACCCTCATCCGCGAGGACTTCACGAAGGCCTTCCAGCAGGTGGACGCGGTGCTGTCTCCCACGTCGCCGGTGCCGGCCTTCAAGCTGGGCGAGAAGGTGGGCGACCCGCTGTCCATGTACCTCATGGATGTCTTCACGCTGCCGTGCAACCTGGCGGGCCTGCCCGGCCTGGCCGTGCCGTGCGGCTTCACGAAGGCGGGCCTGCCGGTGGGCCTGCAGATTCTGGGGCGGCCGTTCGACGAGGGCCGCCTGCTGCGCATCGCCCGCGCCTACGAGCGCGAGCACGACTTCTTCCGCCGTCCGGTGCCCCTGTAGGGCGCACCGGGCCGCACGCCTTGGTGACTCCGCCATGCCCGTGAGCGATTTCCAGCCCGTCATCGGCCTCGAGGTCCACGCGCAGCTCCTCACGCAGTCGAAGATTTTCTGCGGCTGCTCCACCGCGTTCGGCGCCGAGCCCAACCGCAATACCTGCCCCGTGTGCCTGGGCATGCCGGGCGTGTTGCCGGTGCTCAACCAGCGCGTGGTGGAGTTCGCCGTGCGCACCGGGCTCGCGCTGGAGTGCACCGTCAAGAAGACGAGCGTGTGGAGCCGGAAGAACTACTTCTATCCGGACCTGCCGAAGGGCTACCAGGTGACGCAGTATGACTTGCCCATCTGCGAGCACGGGCGGCTCGTCATCGACACGCCGCAGGGCGAGAAGGTCATCCGCGTCCGCCGCATCCACATGGAGGAGGACGCGGGGAAGAACGTGCACGACGCGGACGTGGGCCAGAGCCTCGTGGACCTGAACCGCGCGGGCGTGCCGCTGCTCGAAATCGTGAGCGAGCCCGACTTGCGCGACGCGGACGAGGCAGTGGAGTACCTCAAGGTGATGCGCGACGTGCTCGTGTACCTGGGCGTCAACGACGGCAACCTGGAGGAGGGCAGCTTCCGCTGCGACGCCAACGTGTCGGTGATGCCGAAGGGCTCATCCACGTACGGGCAGCGCTGCGAGCTGAAGAACCTCAACTCGTTCCGCTTCCTCAAGCAGGCCATCGAGTACGAGATTTCGCGGCAGGTGGACGTCCTCGAGTCTGGCGGCAAGGTGGACCAGGAGACGCGCCTGTGGGACGTGAACAAGGGCGTCACCCGCTCCATGCGCAGCAAGGAGGAGGCGCACGACTACCGGTACTTCCCGGAGCCGGACCTGCCGCCGCTGCACGTGAGCGACGCGGCCATCGACGCGGCGGCGAAGGCGCTGCCGGAGTTGCCTCGCGCGAAGCTGACGCGCTTCATGAGCCAGTACGGGCTGCCCGCGTATGACGCGCGCATCCTCACCGCCGAGCGCCCGCTGGCGGACTTCTTCGAGGCGTGCGCGGCGCACTACGCGGACGCGAAGAAGCTGTCCAACTGGTTCCTCGGCGAGCTGATGCGCCTGCTGAAGGAAGAGGGGACGCCGCTGTCCGCGCTGCGCTTCACGCCGGCGCAGCTCGCGGAGCTATTGGGCGCGGTGGACAAGGGCACGGTGTCCGCGAACGCGGGCAAGGACGTGCTCGGGGAGATGTTCCGCACCGGCAAGGCGCCCGCGGACATCATCGCGGAGAAGGGGCTCACGCAGGTCAGCGACACGGGCGCCATCGAAGCGGTGGTGGACGACATCCTCGCGAAGAACGCGGGCGAGGTGGAGAAGTACCGCGCCGGCAAGAAGCAGGTGTTCGGCTTCTTCGTGGGCCAGGTGATGCGCGCCATGAAGGGCAAGGGCAACCCGGCCCTCGTCAACGACCTGCTGAAGAAGAAGCTCGGCGACTAGAGGGGCACGGCGACGTGGAGGCACTCCTCCATCGTCGGAGGCCTCATTCGGCGCCATGTGCTCAGCATGGCCCACCACTCCGCGAGCGCCCCGCGCGTCATCGCCGCGTTCGTGGTGCGGCAGCGGCGCACGAGGGGCAGGTGCCCCATCAACCCCAGCGCCGCGCCCACCATCTCCGGCCACACCGCGAGGGCGTTACTTCAGCAATCCAATCTCCCGCAGGCGCTGCTTGAGGAACGCATCCGCGGTGATGGGCGCGTGGCGCGCGGGATTGTCCGGCGTCTGCGTGCACGGCAGCGGTTCCAGCACGCAGTCCGCGTACGGGTGCACGAAGAAGGGCATGGAGTAGCGCACCGTGTCCTCGGCCGGGCTGCGCGGGTTCACCACGCGGTGCGTGGTGGCGGGGATGACGTTGTTCGTCACCCGGCTGAGCATGTCGCCCGAGTCCACGACAATCTGCCCTCGCAACGTGTCCACCGGCAGCCACTCGCCGTCGCGCGTGAGCAACTCCAGACCGCCCGCGGTGCCCTCGCACAGGAGCGTGATGAGGTTGATGTCCTCGTGCTCGGCGGCGCGCACCCCGCCGGGGATGAAGCGCTCCTTCAGCGGCGGGTAGTGGATGAGCCGCAGCACCGAGTTGCCATCCGTGGCCATGCCGCTGAACGTGTCGCGCTCCACGCCGAAGTACTCCGCCAGCGCCTGGAGCATCACTCCCGCCGCGCCGTCCAGCGCGCGGAAGAGGGACAGCGTGTGCTCGCGGAACGTGGGCACCTCCTCCGGCCACACGTTGGCGCCGTAGACGTCGTGGTAGCGGTGGCTCTTCGGCAGCTCGCGGCCCACGTGCCAGAACTCCTTCAAGTCACCCACCTTGCGATTCTTCGCGTGCTCCTGGCCGTAGCCGATGTAGCCGCGCTGGCCACCCCGCTCGGTGTCCGCGTAGCGGGCCTTCACCGCCTCGGGCTGGGCGAAGAAGTGCTCCACGTCGGAGTAGGTGCGACGGATGAGCGCGTCATCGACGCCGTGGCCCTCCACGGTGACGAAGCCGAATTCCTTCAGGCCATCGCCAAACACCTGCACGAAGCGGGCGCGCTGCTGGGGCGTGCCGGTGCGGTAGTGGGAGAGGTCGACGACGGGGATGCGACGTGCGGTGGAAGACATGGGGCCGCACTCTAGCCACCTGATGGATTCTCGGCAGGAGGGGCGTCCTGCGCGGGACGGTTGCCTGCGACCGCAGCACCGGGTGGTCAAGTACTACGCGACATCCGCCCGTACCGACAGTGGATGCATGACTTCCCCGGTGTCCAAGCTGTGAATGCAGGCCGGGGGGAGCGGTATGGCCGAGGTGAGCAGTCATGAGTGCGCGGCGTGCGGCAGGGCGCATGGGGCTGAGGCGCCTTGCTCGACGCTCGTGCGAGCGGATGGGGACAGTGGGGGAGCGCCCCGGCAGCGGTGTGCGCTGGGAGCCGAGGAGGTGGACCCGCTGGTGGGCCAGCGGTTTGGCAGCTTCCGTCTGATGCGCCGGCTGGGGCGGGGCGGCATGGGCTCGGTGTACCTGGGCGAGCACGTGTCCATCGGCAGCCGCGTGGCGGTGAAGGTGCTGCACGACCACCTGGCCATGTACCCGGAGCTGGTGCAGCGCTTCCACGCGGAGGCACGGGCCGTGAATCTCATCGGCCACGAGAACATCGTCAGCATCTTCGACCTGAACGCCGCGCCGCCGCGCCCGTACCTCATCATGGAGTACCTGGACGGTGCGCCGCTGTCCGCGTGGGTGGGCACGCCGCTGCCGGCCGCGGCGGTGGTGTCGGTGCTGGCGCAGGTGTGTGAAGCGCTCCAGGCCGCGCACGCGCGAGGCATCGTCCACCGCGACCTCAAGCCGGACAACATCTTCCTCGTGCGGCGCGGGCGGCACTCGCCTTTCGTGAAGGTGTTGGACTTCGGCATCGCCAAGCTGCTCGACGCGCACATGCCGCAGACGCACGCGGGCATCATCGTGGGCACGCCCGAGTACATGGCCCCGGAGCAGTCCGTGGGCGGCAGGTTGGACGGGCGTGCGGACCTGTACTCGGTGGGCGTCATCGCCTACCAGCTCGTCACCGGGCGGCTGCCCTTCACCGACGAAGGTATCGCCGCTCAGCTCGTGGCCCATCAGACGCGGTCGCCACCGCCGCCGCGCTCGGTACACCCGGGAGTGCTGCCCGCCATGGAGCGCGTCATCCTGCGCGCGCTCGCCAAGGCGCCCGAGGACCGCTACCCGACCGCGTCCGCGTTCAGCGCCGCGATGCAGGCCGCCATCGCGGAGGATTCGCGGCAGGGAGCGGGGGCTCTCGGTGCGACGCCGCCCGCGCGAGGCCCTTCCGCTCCACGCTCCGGGGGACCGGCGCCGTCTGACCGCGGAAGCGCGTCGAAGGAGCAGGTGGCGCCCGTGTCGTCCACGCCACCCGCGCGGGGCTCCTCGGATGATGGCGAAGAAACGGGGCATGTCGCGCGCGTCGCCTCCGTGCCTCCCGCGCGGGCCGTCTCCGGCGGTGACGAGGGGGCAGGGCCGGCCGAGTCTGCTTCGTCCAGGCCTCCCGCGCGGGCCGGCTCCGGCAGTGGCGACGAGGCGGGGCCGGTCGCGCCAGGTTCCTCCGAGTCTTCCGCGCGGGCCGGTTCCGGCCACGACGCCGCCGCGCACGCCTCCCCGATGCCTCCCGCCCACGCTGCGACGCCTCCCTCCCGACCCCGCTCGGTGGAGCTGCCGGTGCAGGTGGTGCTGCGCCAGGGCGAGACGCCCGTGCGGCTGACGGGCTCGGACCTGTCGCGGGGCGGCCTGTTCCTGCGCAGCGAGGGCTCGCTGCCGCCACTGTGCGCGCGGCTATCCGTGGTGCTGGAGCTGGAGTCGGGCCCGCAGTCGGTGCTGTGCGAAGTCGTCCGCCAGGTGCCTCCCGAGCAGGCCCGCGTCTGGGGCATGCCCACCGGCTTCGGCGTACAGTTCGTGGAGGCCACCGCCGCCCTCAAGGCCGCGGTGGATCAGCTCATCAGGGGCGAACCGGTGCGCCGCCAGACGCCCGGTCCTCGCGGGGACGACGCCGAGGCGGCCCGGGTGCTGGAGGCCTGGCGCCAGCGCTCCGCGGGGAACCATTACGCCGTGCTGGGCCTGCTCCCGGACGCGGACATGGAGACGGTGCGGGCCCGGACGCGCGAGGCCTGGAGCTCGCTGGAGGCCCTGCGCCAGCGGCCCCTGTCGCCCTCGCAGCGCGCGCAGCTCGACGCGGTGCGGGTGCGCGTGCGCGAGGCCGGGGACGCGCTCGGCGCTCCCGTGCAGCGGGCGCTGTACGACGCGGAGCGCGGCAACCACCTGGGCGTGGCGCGGTGCCTGGAAGGGGGGCTCACGGCCGAGCAGCTGGAGTCACTGCGGCGTGAGTTCCTCGCCCGCCACCCGAAGGCCGCGGGCCCCGCGCGCGTGCACTTCCTCTCCGGGGGAGGCCTGGAGCGCGACGGACAGCTCGCCCGGGCGCTGGAGCACTATGAGCGCGGCCTGGCGCTGGACCCGCTGGAGCCGGGCCTGCTGCAGCGCTACCGCGTGGTCCGCCGCGCCCTCGCGGCCCGCGCCGTGACACCCCGAAACGACAGGGCCCGGTCCCCCTGAGAGGGAGCCGGGCCCCGCGGTACTCCCGAGGTACTTCAGACGCCGTCAGTCCGCGAGGCAGGCCTCGCTCACGCCATTGAGCTTGGCGCCGCAGGCCTCGTAGTCCTCGGCCCACGCCGCCTCCTGGCCCGACTTGCAGCTGTCCAGGTCGTTGACGCAGTCGATGTAGTCCTTGTACTTGTCCTCGTCCGAGTCGCTGCACTCGTCGAGGCGGTCCTTACACTCGTCGATGTCGGAGTCGCTCGGCTTGAGCGCCTTGAGGAAGGTGTTGATCTGGTCACAGTCCTCGGTCTTGTCGATGAGGGTGTCGATGGAGTCCGCGGTGTCGTCGCAGAGGTCGCCGCCGCAGCCGGTTCCAAACACGAGAGACGACACGGCCACGAGGCCGAACATGAGCTTCTTCATTGTGGATTCCCCCTCGAAACGAGGTTTGGTAGAGCGGCGGCCATATAGGCCGCCGCATGCCCGCTTTCCAGTTAACAATGGATTTGGGGGCGAGTAAACCACCGGAGGGTGTGCGGGATGATCCTTCATCCGCCTTGACTCCCCAGGGCATCTCCCGTAAATCCCGCCGCCTTTGGCGCGATTGGATGGTGGACCCGTCCGAAATGCGCGGTCGATTCCAAGGGTTGACCCAACCCGAAAGCTGACAGGGGTTAGACGATGTACGCAGTCATTCGCACGGGCGGGAAGCAGTACCGAGTCGCCGAGGGCGATGTGCTCCGGATCGAGAAGATCGCCGGCGACATCGGCGCCGAGGTGACCTTCACGGACGTCCTCATGCTGGGTGGTACGGACAGCCCGAAGGTGGGCAAGCCGACCGTCTCTGGCGCTCGCGTGGTGGGCAAGGTCCTCGCGCAGGACAAGCACCGCCGCGTCCTCCACTTCCGCAAGGAGAAGGAGGGCTGGACGCGCCGCCGCGGTCACCGTCAGCCGTACACCGAGGTGAAGGTCACCTCCATCGCCGGCTAGTCCGGACGGATTCCCCCCCAACTTCAGGAGCAAGGTGTCATGGCCCATAAAAAGGGACAGGGTTCTTCGCGCAACGGGCGTGATTCCAACCCGCAGTATCGTGGTGTGAAGGTGTACGGCGGTGAGACGGTGACGGCGGGCAGCATCCTGGTGCGCCAGCTGGGCACGGTCATCCACGCCGGTTCCAACGTGAAGCTCGGCCGCGACTACACCCTCTACTCGGTGGTCGACGGCGTGGTGAAGTACGAGCGCCTGGGCCGCGACAAGAAGAAGGTCTCGGTCTACCCGGCCGCCCAGCAGCCGAGCGCCTGACGGTTCGCCGGCCGCCTGGCCGGCATGCCGTGTTGGCACCCACGAGCGGGTCGCTTCTCCAAGTCCACGCGCCCTTTTTCGGCGGCGGGACGCGAGGGCGGCCCGCTCTGCGTTTTTCCAGGAGTGTCTATGAAGTTCGTCGACGAGGTCCGCATCTTCGTGAAGGCGGGTGACGGCGGGAATGGCGCCGTCTCCTTCCGGCGGGAGAAGTTCATCGAGCGCGGTGGCCCCAACGGGGGCGACGGTGGTGACGGAGGCTCCGTCATCTTCGTGGCGGACCCGCAGCTCACCACGCTGCTCGACTATCGCTACCAGCAGCACCACCGTGCCAAGGGTGGCGAGCACGGCATGGGCAGCGACTGCAACGGCCGCGCTGCCGAGGACATGGTCCTCAAGGTGCCGGTGGGCACGCTGGTGAAGGACGCCGGCACGGAAGAGCTGCTGGTGGACCTGAGCGAGCCCGGCCAGCAGTGGGTGGCGGCGAAGGGCGGGCGGGGCGGCCTGGGCAACATGAACTTCGCCACGTCCACGCGGCAGACGCCGCGCTTCGCGCAGGATGGGACGAAGGGCGAGGAGAAGACGCTGCGGCTGGAGCTGAAGCTGCTGGCGGACGTGGGCCTCTTGGGCTTCCCCAACGCGGGCAAGAGCACGTTCATCTCCCGCGTCAGCCGGGCGCGGCCGAAGGTTGCGGACTACCCCTTCACCACGCTGGTGCCCAACCTGGGCATGGTCCAGTACAAGGACGGCCTGTCCTTCGTGATGGCGGACATCCCCGGCATCATCGAGGGTGCCAGCGAGGGCGTGGGGCTGGGGCACCAGTTCCTGCGGCACGTGGAGCGCTGCAAGGTGCTCATCCACCTCATCGACATGGGGGCGGAGGGCGAGGGGCGCGCGCCGCTGCACGACTTCGACGTGCTCAACGCGGAGCTGGCGAAGTACAGCGAGCAGCTCGCGGCCAAGCCGCAGGTGGTGGCGGCCAACAAGCAGGACCTGCCCGACGCGCAGGAGAGGCTGGCCCCGTTCACCGAGGCCCTGCGCGAGCGCGGCATCCGCGTCTACCCCGTGTCCTGCGCCACCGGCGAGGGCATGCAGGCGCTGATGGACTCGGTGGCGGAGGTGCTGTTCACCGGGCGGACGGAGAAGCTGCACGTGGAGAAGCCGGCGCCCGCGCGCAAGGCCGCTCCGGCGCGCAAGGCCACCCGCACCGGTGGTGGCGCGGTGAAGAAGGCGGCTCGCAAGGCCTCGGGCGCGGAGCGTTCCGTCGCGAAGAAGGCCCCGGCGCGCAAGGCCTCGGGCGCGGAGCGTTCCGTCGCGAAGAAGGCGGCTCGCAAGGCTTCGGGCGCGGAGCGTTCCGTCGCGAAGAAGGCCCCGGCGCGCAAGGCGGCGGCTCCGGCTCGCAAGACGGGCAAGGCGGCTGCGAAGACGCCGGTTCGCAAGGCTCCGGCTCTCAAGGCCGCAGCGAAGAAGGTGGCCGCTCGCAAGGCGCCCGCTCGCAAGGCGCCCGCTCGCAAGGCGCCCGCTCGCAAGGCGCCCGCGAAGCGCGGGGCGGCGGCGAAGCAGACGCGTTCCGCCGCGAAGAAGGCCCCGGCGCGCAAGCCCGGCGGCAGGAGGTCCTGAGGCGATGTCCGGCGGAGGTGCTCGCTACGAGCGCTACGAGAAGGAGAAGTACGAGCCCGAGCAGTTCCTGCTCGACGTGCGCAAGGAGAAGATCGACCGCGTCGTCAGTCAGCGCACGCGCAACTTCACCATCGTCCTGGACCGGCTGGAGGACAGCTTCAACATGGCCGCGGTGCTGCGCACCTGCGAGTCCTTCGGCGTCCAGGAGGTGCACGTCGTCATCAACCCGGAGGCCCCCTTCCTGCCCAACTCGAGGGTGGCCCAGGGCTGTGACAAGTGGCTCGACGTGAAGCTCTACAAGAGCTTCGCCGAGTGCCGCGAGCACCTGAAGTCGCGCGGCTTCCTCCTCTACGCCTCCGCCATCCGTGAGGGCGCCACCAGCCTCTACTCCATGGGCTTCCAGGCGAAGACGGCGATCGTCTTCGGCAACGAGCGGTACGGGGTGAGCGAGGAGGTGCTGAACACCGTGGACGGCACCTTCTGGGTGCCCATGCGGGGCTTCAGCCAGAGCCTCAACATCTCCGCCGCCGCCTCAGCGTGCATCAGCCGGGCGATTGCCTGGCGGGACGAGCACCTGGGGGGCTCGGGGGATTTGTCGCCCCAGGAGGCCCAGGAGCTGCGCGAGCGCTTCTACGTGCTGGCCATCAAACAAAGGAAGCGGCTCTTCAAGAAGCAGCCATGAATGCCGGGCCCCCGGCCCCCGTCGGTATGGGGTAGATGGACGCCGCGAGCCCACACGGCCCGCCTGGAGACGCACGCCATGTTCCTGGAAACCCTGCTCGTCACGCTGCTGTCCGCGCCATCCGCCGCCGCGGCCTCCGCTGCCCGGGCCCTGCCCGCCGCCGAAGCGGAGAAGCCCGTGCTGGTGGCCCAGGCCGCTCAGGCCCCGGCTGCCGCTCCGAAGCCCTCGGGTGAGACGGGCAAGGCGGCGAAGCCCGCGGAGACGCCGGCCGCCGCCGCCCCGGCGAAGAGCACCGAGGCCGCGAAGGCCCCCGCCGCGCAGGCTCCGGCCACGCAGCAGGGCAAGCCCGCGGAGGCCGCGAATGCCCAGGCCGCGCAGCAGGGAAAGCCGGCTCCGGCGGAGGCCGTGAAGCCGGCTCCGGCGATGACGCCGGAGGTGAAGTCGCTGGTGGACCGGATGCAGGCCTTCTACGAGAAGACGGGCGACTTCCGCTCCAGCTTCCGGCAGGACTACAAGTACAAGACCTTCCGGCGCACGCAGACGTCCGAGGGCACCGTCACGTACAAGAAGCCGGGCCTGATGCGCTGGGAGTACCAGAAGCCCACGGCGCGCACCTTCGTGCTGGCCGGCAACAAGGTCTACGCGTACGACGCGGCCGCGCAGAGCCTCACGGTGGGCAGCGTGGACACGAGCCAGCTCTCCGCGTCGGTGACGTTCCTCTTCGGCCAGGGGAAGCTGGCGAACGAGTTCGCCATCACCAAGGGCACGTGCAAGGACTGCAAGGGCACGCTGCTGGTGCTGGACCCGCTGAAGGCCGAGCCCCGCTTCCGCCAGGTGCGCCTGGAGGTGGACCCGTCCACGGCGCAGGTGCTCAAGAGCACCGTGGTGGACCCGGACGGCAGCGAGAACACCATCTCCTTCCTGGGCCTGAAGACGAACGTGGGTATCGACGCGGACAGCTTCAAGCTGGACGTGCCGGACGACACCCGCGTGGATGACTTCACCAAGGGCAAGAAGCAGTAACCTGCGGGACGTGCGCGGCGCGCTCCTCCTCACGGGTGTGTTGATGATGGCCGGGGCCGGGTGCCACCAGGGCACGACGGCCTCCGGCCCTGCGCGTCCCCAGGGCTTCGAGGGGCAGACGCTGCCCCTGCTGGCCTCGCCCGCGCTGCGGCTCACCGTGGCGGGCAGGCTGGGCACGCATGCCGTGCCGGTGGTGCTGGACGTGGCGCGGCCGATGTCCCTCGTCTCCCGGGGATGCTTCGCGGGAGAGCTCCCGGCGCCCGAGGGCACGGTGCGCGCGCCGGAGCCCGCGGGAGGCTTCCGCTCGTGGCCGGTGGTGCGGCTGCCCGACTTCTCCGTGGGGCCGGTGTCCTCGCCGATTCGCACGGCGGGCCTGTCGGGTGAGAAGGCCTGCGCGGTGACGCTGGGCGCGGACGTGCTGGAGCCGTATGCGCTCACGGTGGACCCGCTGCGGCGCGAGGTGACCTTCTCCGCGTCCCGTCCACGCGAGGCGTATGCGGCGGAGGCCGCTGTCTCCGATGCGGCGCGCGAGGTGTACGTGGTGGAGCTCAGCCGCGAGCCGCAGGGGGACTGGCCCCTGCTGGCCGCGCGCGTGAAGCAGGGCGAGGCGGACCTCACGGGGCCGTTCGTCCTCGGCTCGCGCGAGCCGTTCTCGCGGCTGGCGGTGGGCCCGGCGGAGGCGCAGGGGCTGCAGCCGCTGGAGACGGCGGCCAATCTGCCGGCGCGCACCTTCGCGGTGGACGCGGTGGAGGTGGCGAACGGCGTGGGTGTCTCGCCGCTGGTGGTGGAGGCGGCGGGACGGTGGGACTCGCCGAGCAGCCTGGGGCGGCTGGGGCCGGACGTGTGGGGACGCTTCACCGCGACGCTGGATGCGAAGGGTGGGGTGCTGGTGCTGCGCAGGCCGCGAGTGAGCGCGGCGGGTGGACCCGCGACGCCTTCCACTTCGACGTCGGTTCCTGATGCGACGGGCTCTGTCTCACCGCCGGGTCCGACTTCGGCTCCCGCGCCTGCTTCCTCCGAGCGCCAGCAGTGCGCCAGCCCGGGCGGCACCTTCAGCGAGGAAGCCTGCTACGGCCTGCACGTGCGGCGTGAGCCGGATGGCAGCGTCTCCGTCAGCGGCGCCGTCTACCGCGACCTGCCCGAGGGCGGGCGGCTGCACCTGGAGCCCGTGGGCGCTGACGGTCAGCCCCTGGAGACGGGCTGTGGCGTGGGACTGAGCTTCCCCTCGACCAGCCGGGGGCTCACCACGCAGCACCGGCTGCCATGGCTCTCGCTCGTGCAGGCGCTGCCCACCTGCGGTGCCGCCCTGTCCATCGCCACCGGCTTCAAGCTCGCCCTCTTCGAGGAGGGCCGCCAGCCCGAGTGCCCCACGGCCTGCGCCTTCGTCACCGAGACCGCTTCGCGCCGCACCGTCTGCGAGTGCCAGCCCACCCCCCTGGGTGAGGGCGTCGGGCTTCCCTCGCGTACGTCGCGCTCGCGCGAGCCGCCTCCCGAGGAGCGCGAGCTGGAGCCCGAGGACCCGAAGTAGCCACACCCGCCTGCCATGAGGGGCGCGCGGTCCGGTCGAGGATGCACAAAGCACCCACAGGCCCGGCGGCGTCACGGGCGTGGCGGCCGGGGCGGAGGGCTGGCGGGGGGGCCTCGACAGTCCCACTTCGGTTGCCTGGACAGTCGGCGGGGCCTGCGTTCTGCTCCGGGCTCCACGCCTCACGACTCTCCATCTCCATGCGACCGCCCCCGACCGAGTTCGACCGTCAGTACACCGAGCAGCGCCGTTCCATCGAGCTGGCCCGCCAGTACCTGGAGAAGGAGGGCTTCGCGCGGATGCATCGCGTGCTCGCGAAGGACATGGAGCGCGGGACGCTGTCCACCGAGGAGGCCGCGGGCGCCGTCCGCTACGCGCTGCTCGCCGTCGTCGAGCGCGTCGCCGCGCGCGTGGGCTGCACGCGCTACGTCGAGCTGATGAAGGACAAGGAGATGGCCGAGGCGATGCGCTTCGCCCTGGACGACATCAGCGAGCGGCGCGGCATCAACGCGCCCGAGGCCCGCGAGCAACTGCGCCAGTCCACCTTTCAAACGGTCCTCCGGCACTGGCACCTCGTCGCCCACGAGCAGCGCGGCCGGCAGCGCTACGAGGTGACGGCGGACCTTGCCCGGCGCCTCCTGCGAGAGACTCCGCCCACGCTGTCTTGTGACGGGGTGAAGCTGCCCGTGGACTCGCTGGTGTTGGTGGTGCCCGAGGAGGTCGGCCTCGTGGGCCGGCTGCCCGGCGGCGGCCTGGCGCCCATCACCGAAATCTACGCGGTGGAGTCTCCTGCGCCCGAGGGGCGCTACTGGTTCCTGTGGCTCTGCCTGCGCGAGCCGTCGGGCACCGCCGCGTTCTCCCTCGTCAACGTGTACCTGGGGCAGGGGATGAGGCTGGGGGACGCCATCGTCCTCACGCGCAACGAGGGTGGCCCCGCGCAGGACCCGGGCTGGGAGAATGCCTGCGTGCTCCTGGCGGGCGCGGCGCACTACCTCGCCAACGGGGGCCACACGCGCACGGAGTGGTACGACGAGACGGCGCGCGAGCTGCACGAGAAGCTGGCCGCGCTGCCGAAGGGTGCACAGAAGGAGCGGGAGAAGCTGCACGAGCGCCTGCAGGCCATCAGCCCGGGCCGCCGCATCGTCCTGGAGGATGCACCGACGAAGTGAGCTCACCGCCGGGCCGTGGCGTCCTCACACGGCCCGGAGGCACTGCGAACGACTGACTACTCCGCGTGCGTCGCCGCGCGCGGCTTGGTGCCCAGCGACACGGGCGCGGGGTGCGCGTCTCGCGCTGTGTGCGTGCGCTGCTTCGGGTCCGGGCGCTCCACCACGCGAGCCACGAGGTCGTAGTCGTGGGCCTCCGTCACCTCCACGGTGACGATTTCCCCCGGATACGCGAGGCCGTCGTTGATGTAGACCATGCCGTCGATGTCCGGTGCCTGGCCCTGGTGGCGGCCCACCAGCAGGTGCTCCGTCTCGGGCGCCGGGCCCTCCACCAGCACCTCCAGCCGCTTCCCCACGAGCTTCTTGTTCTGCTCGCGGTTGATGCGCTTCTGGATGGCCATCACCTCGCGCCACCGGCGCTCAATCGTCTTCTGCGGCACCTTGTCCGGCAAATCGTACGCCGCGGTGCCCTCCTCGTCGGAGTACTGGAAGACGCCGAGCCGCTCGAAGCGCTGCTGCTTCACGAACTCCTTCAGCATCTCGAAGTCTTCTTCCGTCTCGCCCGGCAGGCCGACGATGAGCGACGTGCGCATCACCAGCCCGGGCACGCGCTCGCGCAGCTTCGTCAGCAGGCTCTTGAGGAACTCCGAGTTGCGGCCGCGCTTCATGGACAAGAGCAGCTTGTCGCTGACGTGCTGCACCGGCATGTCCAGGTACCGGGCAATCTTCGGCTCCGTGGCCATGACCTCGATGAGCTCGTCCGGGAACACGCGCGGGTAGGCGTAGTGGAGGCGGATCCACTTCACGTCCACCTTCACCAGCGCCTTGAGCAAATCATGCAGCTTCGGCTTGCCCGGCAGGTCATGCCCGTACGCGGTGAGGTCCTGCGCGACGAGGTTCAGCTCCTGCACGCCGCTCTCCGCCAGCCGCGTCGCCTCGGTGACGATGTCGTCGATGGGGCGCGAGCGCTGGCCACCGCGCAGCGTGGGGATGATGCAGAAGGCGCAGGCGTTGTCGCAGCCCTCGGACACCTTGAGGTATGCCGTGTACTTCGGCATCGAGTTGACGCGCGGCGTGTTGGCGTCGTGGATGTAGTCGGGGTCCGGAATCACCTGACGCGGCGACGCCTCGGCGGCGAGCAGGTCGCCAATCTGCGCGTAGGCGCTGGTGCCCAGGAAGTGGTCGACCTCCGGCATCTCCTTCGCCAGCTCCTGGCCGTAGCGCTGGGACAGACAGCCCGTCACCACCAGCGTCTGGCAGGCGCCGGACTTCTTCAGCTCCGCCATCTCCAGGATGGAGTCCACCGACTCCTGCTTCGCCGGGCCGATGAAGGCGCACGTGTTGACCACGATGACCTGGGCCTCGGTGGGTTCCTGCACCAGCTTGTAGCCGTGGTGCTGCAACGTGCCCAGCATCACCTCGGAGTCCACCCGGTTCTTCGGGCAGCCGAGGGTCATCATGTACAGGCTCTTGGTCTCTTCCACTGCGTCTACCGCTTTCCGAGTTCGGTTCGCTCGAAGTGGTCTCCACTCCAGGCGAAGTTCATGGTCGCGCCGTTCGAGTAACCGATGGTCAGCGCTCCCTCTTCATCCAGCTCCATCGAAGCGGCCCGGCCCAGCGCGCAGGTGGCGGCCGGCCACTCGAGCACCCGAAGCGCCGTCTTCCCCGTAACGAGGTACAGCCCCAGCCGCACCTCGCTTTCGGCGTCACACCGACCGTCGACGGCATAGGGATTCTTCCCCGTGAGCACCGAGACGACCGGACGCCCGTCCGGCAGGCTGAGTGTCTCCGGGACATTCACGCCTGCCTGCTCCGCGTCCACCGCGTTTGGCACCACCAGCGCTCTCAACGAGGCGGGTGTCAGGGGCGCGTCTGCCTGCGCCCAGGCCGGGTAGCTGAGCAAATCCCACCCGAGCCAGCCGTCCTTCGCAGGCTCCAGCGCGGTGACGGCCTCCGGCGGCTTCAGCTTCAGTGCCTTGCGCACGTCGTCCGGCAGCCGGAGCGCCTCACCCACCATGCCGCCGTTCTTGCAGTTGGAGACGGGCACCGCCTTGCCGCCCGAGCCATCCACGTCGTCGTAGGTGAGGCACAGGTCCATCACCAGCGGCTCCTTCGGATTCGCCGGGAAGCGAGGGAAGGCGCGCACGGGGATGGCGGCCATGAGCTCCAGCGTGTTGCCCCGGCGCTGCACGGCCGCGTTCACCCTCTCCTGGGCGAAGGCCGGCGTGCCGCTCTCCGGGCCGGACGCGCGCTTGCCGTCGAAGGCGAAGCGCCACGTGTAGCCGGTTGCGGTGGGGCCGGCGCTTGGGAAGAAGAGGGACACGTTGAGCATGTCCGACGCGCCGAGCTGGTCGTCCGTCACCTCCGCGCCCACGTAGAGCGTGTCCTTGCGCAGGCCCACCTTCGCGGTGAAGGACGCGCTGGCGCCGGCCGCGGCCACGGGCTTGAGCACCAGCGGCGAGGCGATGCTCTTGAGGCCCCCCTGGAAGCCCGGCGCCTTCGTCAGCGACGGCACCGGCTTCGAGGGACGCTCGTCCTGGGCGGAGGCCACGGCCGGGGCGCAGAGCATGAAGAGGGACAGGGCGGCGGCGCGCATGGGGCGTCTTTTCTAATCGCGGAAGTTGGTGAACTGCATGTCCAGCTTCAGCCGGTCCTGCTCCTTGCGGAACAGGGCGATGGCCGCCTGCAGGTCATCCTTGTTCTTCCCGGTGATGCGGAGCTGGTCCGCCTGGATGGAGCCCTGCACCTTCATCTTCGAGTCCTTGAGCAGCTTCACCAGCTCCTTGGACTTCTCCACCGGGATGCCCTGCTGGAGCTTGATGACCTGCTTCACGTTGTGCAGGCCCGTCTTTTCGATGTCGCCGTACTCCAGCGCGCGGAGGCTCACGTTGCGCTTGGCCAGCTTCGCCAGGAGGACTTCCTTGGCGGCCTGGACGCGCTCCTCGCTGTTGGCCTTCACGGTGATGGCGGTATGGTCCGGGGCCACCACCACGTCCGCCTGGGCGCCCTGGAAGTCATAACGGGTGCTGAGCTCCTTCTTGGTCTGGTTGACCGCGTTGTCGAGCTCGGCGAGGTCGATTTTCGAGACGACGTCGAAGGATGGCATCGGCCGGGGCCCTTACCACACCTACACCCGGACGACCATGGGCACCACCAGCGGGCGCCGGGAGGTGTACAGCTTGAAGGCGCGGCGCACCGCCCGGGTGAGCTCTTCTCGCACCAGGGCGTCATCTCCCCGGAGGTGGGGGGACAACTCCTCGAAAATGGCCCTGGCCTCCTGGGCAACCCGGGGGAGCACCACCTGTTCGTCCAGGTTCAGGCCCTGGCCGGACAACTGTGGCCCGGCCACCAGCTTCTGGTTGTCCCGCTGGAGGACGACGACGGCGGCCACCATGCCCGTCTCGGACAGCTTCAGGCGCTCCTGCAGGGCGTCCGGGGTGATGATGCCGCTGCTGGAGCGGTCCTTGAGGATGCGGCCCGCCGGCACGCTGCCGCTGAAGCGGCCCCGGCCCTGCTCGAAGGTGACGACGTCTCCGTCCTGCGCGAGCAGGCACTGCGCGGGGTCCAGGCCGGCCTCGCGCGCCGTGGCGAGGTGCCGGTGCAGGTGGCGGCCCTCGCCGTGCACGGGGACGAAGTGGCGCGGGCGCACCAAATCCAGCACGCGCCGCTGCTGCGGCCGGCTGGCGTGGCCGGAGACGTGGACGCCCGGCTCCAGCTGTGCGTAGGCGACCTTCGCGCCGCGCCACTGGAGCTCGTCGATGAGCGCGCCCACGGAGCGCTCGTTGCCGGGGATGGGGCGCGAGCTGAGCACCACGAGGTCTCCCGGGTCCAGGCGCACGGGCCCGTCTCCGGAGGCGAGCTGTGAGAGGCCCGCGCGCGGCTCACCCTGCGCGCCGGTGGTGAGCACCAGCACGCGGTGGGCGGGGAGCTGCGGCGCCGTGTCCACGTGGATGAAGAGCGAGTCGGGCACGTCGAGGTAGCCCAGCTCGCGCGCCATCTCCACGTTGCGAATCATGCTGCGGCCCTGGAGGGCCACCTTGCGCCCCAGCCGCTCGCACAGCGACAGGAGGTGCCGCACGCGGTGGAGGTTGGAGGAGAAAAGCGCGACGATGATGCGGCCGGTGGCGCCGGTGAAGAGGCGCTCGAAGGTCTGCTCCACCACGCGCTCGCTGCCGGTCTCCTCCGTCAGCTCGGAGTTGGTGGAGTCCGACAGGAGGCACAGCACGCCTTCCTCGCCGGCCGCGCCCCAGCGCTCCAGGTCCGTGCGCAGCCCGTCGATGGGGTCCGGGTCCAGCTTGAAGTCGCCGGTGTGGATGAGCGTCCCCTCGGGGGTGCGGATGATGTAGCCCACCGCGTCCGGCACGGTGTGCGTGACGCGGCTCGCCTCCACCTTGAACGCGGTACCGACATGGAAGGGCTCGCGCGGCTCGATTTCGCGCAGGTCCGCATCCAGGCCCAATTCGTTGAGCCGGTGGCGCGCCATGGCCAGCGTGAAGCGCGTGCCGTAGACGGGGACAGGCACCTCGTTGAGCAGGTAGGGGAGCGCGCCCAGGTGGTCCTCGTGGCCGTGCGTGAGCACCACGCCCTTGAGCTGGGCGGCGTTCTGCTTCAGGTGGGTGAAGTCCGGGATGATGATGTCCACACCGGGCATCCCCTCCGAGGGGAACATCAGCCCGGCGTCGATGAGCAGCATCTCCCCGCGACAGGCGACGACCATGGAGTTGAGGCCGATTTCGCCGAGGCCGCCCAGGGGAATGACGTGAAGCATTTGCCGGAAGTCTAAGGACTCACCTCGTCTCGCGCGTCGGAAAGTTGCACGGAGAGGGAGCGGGTGGCCGTCCGAGCCCGGCCGCCGGCCCTCCGGGCGGGTGGCCGGAGGTGCCTCCTACCTTCTACGAGATGCGGATGGGGATGCCCTTGCCGCGCGTCCCGCCGCAGTCCATCAGCTTCAGGGCTCAGGTCCGTTGGGACCCGGACGCACGGTGGGGGCGCGGCGGCCCAGGAGCCACTCGCGGGCGTGGCCGGCCTCTTCGGAGAAGGTCGCGTCCGAGGCGTAGAACTCCAGGGCCTGGGTGGCCAGGGCGCGGGCCCGGGCGGAGTCCCTCGAGGCCAGGGCGCGCGCGAGGGCGAAGCGCGTCTTCGCGAGGTCCTCTCCCGGGCCGGGATTGCCGGTGCGCAGGGCGAGCGCGCGCTCCAGCGAAGCGAGTGCCTCGCGCGACTGTCCCTGGGCCAGCAGCGCCTGCCCCAGCGTGGTGAGCGGAGCGGCCACGTCGGGGTGGTCCTTCTGGAAGGCCTCGTAGGCCTCCACGCCGCGTCTGGCGAAGCCCACCGCGTCGCGCGTCCTGCCCTCGCGCAGGGCCAGCTCTCCGAGCGCCGTGAGGTCCGTCGCCGTCTCCGGATGCGCGGAGCCGTAGGCCTTCAGGTCGAGGGCCAGCGCGCGCTCGCGCAGCGGGCGGGCCTCGGCGTAGCGGCCGAGGGCTTCCAGCGCGTCGGCGAGGTTGTTGAGCGGGTAGCTCAGCGTGGCGCTCTCGGGGCCCAGTGCCTGCTCCTCCAGAGCGATGGCCCGTTGGAGGTAGGGCATGCCCTCCTCGAAGCGGCGGATGGAGACGAGGTGGTAGCCCACGGCGTTGGCGGCCCTGGCCGTCTGCGGATGGTCCGGGCCCATCACCCGCTCGGTCGTCTCCAGCACGCGGCGCAGCAGACCCGCGGCGCGCTCCGCGTCCGGCGTGCGGGACAGGGCCGCGGCCTCGTTGCGCAGCGACTCCACGGTGAGCAGGTGGTCAGCGCCGAAGACCTTCTCGCGCAACCGGGCGGAGCGGCCGAAGGCCTCGGCGGCCTGGACGTACTGGCCCCGGAGGAAGGCGTTGCGGCCCAGGCTCGTCTGGAGCAGGGCCTCCAGGTCCGGAGCACCACCGGCGCGCTCGATGGAGGAGCGCGCCTGCGCGACGCTCCACTCCTCCAGCGTCGGCTCGGAGGAGACGGTGGTGACGAGTCGCGCGGCGGCGCGCGCGGCGAGCTGGTCATGGCGGACGGCCTCCGCGGTGAGGAGCGACTCGCGCAGCGCGGTCCGGGCTCGGGCCTCGTCTCCGGTGACGAGCCCGAGCCGGCCCTCCAGCTCCAACGCTTCCGCGAGCACCGGCCGGGCTCCGGACGCGCGGGATTGCTCCAGGGCCTTCTTGAGCTCCTCCTGCGCCTGCACATATCGGCCCGCGTCCACCAGTGCGGTGGCGCGGTCCACGTGGGCTCGAAGGGCCTCCATGCGCTCGCGCTGCTCGGGGGACTCGGGGAGGCCGCGGCGCAGGGCCTCCACGTCGGCGCAGCCGGACACGGGCGGCAGCCGCTGCGCCGTGTCCAGCGCGGCGTCGAGCGACTCCACGTCCGTCTGCGCGAGCACGCCCGCCACCGCACCGAGCGCGGAGCGGCGCCGGTCCAGACACGCCATGCGCAGCGACAGCACCTCGTCGGACTGGTGGCCTCGCACGCGGGTGGCCTCGCAGGCCTCGCGGTGCATGCCGGCCCACTCACGTGCGAAGCCGTCGAGCACCGCCTCCACGCGGGTGAAGGCCGCGGCGGCGTGGGGCCTGCCCGTGGCGGTGAAGGCCTTCTCGAGGTCGGCCTTGCGCTGTGCGTCCCAGACACCGGCGAGCCGCGTCTCCGCGCCCACGCACGGGGCCGGGCGGCGGCTGCCCGCCCACCACGTGACTCCCACCGCGCTGGCGAGCAGCAGCACCGAGACCGCCACGACTCCGCGCTTGTGCCAGGCCACCGAGGGGTCCTGGTTGAGCGCTTCCAATAGCGCCGCCATCGTCGGGTAGCGCGCCTCGGGAGCGGTGGAGAGGCCGCGCGTGACGGCGCGGAAGAGCCAGGCGGGGACGCGGCTGCCTCGGGGCGGTGGACGCACGCGGCCCGCGAGAACCTCGATGAGGTATTCCTCCGAGCGCTTCCCCCCGAAGGGGAGCTGTCCGTAGAGCGCCTCGTAGAGCGAGGCGCAGAAGCTGAACTGGTCTCCGCGCGCGTCGGTGCGTCCGTCCTCGTGCTGCTCGGGAGGCATGTACGCGGGCGTGCCCATGACGCGGCCGGCCTCGGTGAGGGGCGACTCCAGCAGGTCATCCTGGACGACGGGGACGAGCGTGGGCGCGGTGCGCCGTCCGGCCTCCGCCGCTTCGACGTCCGCGGTGGTGCGCGCGAGCCCGAAGTCCGTCACCTGCGCGCGGCCGTCCTGATTGACGAGCACGTTGGCGGGCTTGAAGTCCCGGTGCACGAGGCCCGCCGCATGCGCCGCGGAGAGTCCCTGGCCGGCCTGACGGAACACGGCGAGCACCTCGCGCCAGGTGCGGTGCTCGGCGCGGAGCCAGTGGCGCAGCGAGAGGCCGTCCACGAGCTCCATGGCGATGAAGACGCGCCCCGCGAAGGTGCCCGCGTCGTACACGGAGACGACATTCGGGTGCGAGAGGCGCGCCATGGCCTGGGCTTCGCGCAGCAGGCGCGAGGCGCCATCGGCTCGGGCAATGGTGTTGGCGTCGGGGTGCAGGAGCTTGATGGCGACGTGCCGGTGCAACTCCGGGTCATAGGCCCTGTAGACGACGCCCATGCCGCCGGAGCCCAGCTTGTCGAGGATGTGGTAGCGGCCCACCGTGGCGCGTGAACCCTGCTCACGGCCCGCGGGGAGCTTGCGCCCGGGGACGGTGGGGACTCCGTCGGGAGAAGGAGGCGGCTCGGGCGGAGCGGAGCGTTCGGATGGCGCGACACGCTCGGGTGAGGCGGCGCGCTCGGGCGGAGCTGCGCGCTCGGGCGGAGCGGAGCGTTCGGGGGAAGGGGAGCGCGTGCCGGCTCCTGGAGCTTGCGAGGGTGGGGGAACCCGCATGCTGGCGCCCCTGGGCGGCGCGGGAGGCGGGGCGATGAGCGTCACCGGCGCGCGCGGAGTGGCGGCGGGTGCGGCGGCGGCCGGTGCAGGAGCGTCATGCTCGGCAGCTGACGCTGCGGAGTTCGGAGCAGATGGCGCCGGCTTGTTCGTGGGGGCGGCGGCGTTCGGAGCGGATGGAGCCGGCTTGCTCGTGGGAGCGGTGGCGCTCGGAGGAGCCGCGGAAGCTCTCGCTGCGGCTGCCCCCGGACCAGGAGCTGCAGGTGCTGCTGCTGACGTGGCGCTGCCCGGAGCAGGGGACGCTCGTGCCGCGGCACCGCTCGGAGCAGGTCCCCCCGAGGTGGAAGTTCGTGCCGCCGCGCCACCTGTGACAGGAGACGCAGGCGCGGAAGCTCGCGTTGCGGCACCGCCAGGAACAGACGCCGCATGCGTGGCGGCGGGCGCGGCGGAGGCCGGAGCCGCACTGGAATCCAGGGCATCGGCGCTGCTCGGCGTGGCCTTCCCAGCCGGCGCGGCTGCACCATGAGCGGCGGACGCAACGGCAGCGGCACCCGCATTCGCACCATTCGCCGGCACCGGAGTCGCGGACCGCCTGGCCGGCTTCGAGGAACCCGACGGCGCGGCACTGTTGCCAGCCACCGCGTTTGCAGTCGGAGCGGCCGCGCCCGCAACAGGCCCCGCGGTTCCCCGTGAAGTCGCCGGGCCCGGAGTCGGCAAGACAAGCGTGGGCGACCCGGGCCGCGCCGTTGGCGAGACATCCGTGGGCGGCTCCGGCGGCAGCGGTGGCGCCGACACAATCGTGGCGGGCGCACGCGGCGCGGGCGAAGGAGAGATGAGCGTGGCGGGCTCGGGCGCGACGTTGCGCTCGGTGCGTGCTTCCGCCGAGTCGTGACCTGCACCCTCGCGCGCATTGGAGAGCCGCGCGAGGACGATGGGCTCGGTGACGCTCTCCTCGTACGCGCCGTCCTGTGCCTCAATCCGTGGCGCGGGGATGTTCTGGACCGTCGCCTCGTCCTGCGGCTCCATGGACAAGGGCCGGTACGCAGCCGTCCCCGGCGGCGTCACCCGGGCCAGGAGTGACGCGCACTGGCGGCACCCCTCCGCATGGCGACGCAGCCGGTTGGCTTCCACGGACGGAAGCATCCCGGCGGCGAGCGTGCGTGCGGTCTTCTCATCGAAGCAGGACACGGTCGGGATGTTCTCCCACGCTCCGTGCCCGTGAGAAGAGCCCTACCCCCGGCGCGGGCACTTGCTTTCGCCGCGAAACCACCTCCCGTCCCGCCCGCGCCCGGCCAGACAACCGGAGACGCCCCTTCCCGTCGGCCGCGACGCGTGGTGCCATGGGCCCCGTCCGGCCGATTCACGACAGGAGCCCCCGTGTCCGCCACTCCGCAAGTCCTCGAGCTCACCTCGCCTCCGCCGCTCGCGCGGGAGTTGCTGCGCGCCGCCGTGGCCCGCCGTCCCTCACGTCCGGGCGAGGTCCCCCGGCTGGAGGTGAAGCTCCGTCACTTCGCTCCGGACCCCGTCCAGCTCGCGCGCTACCGCGAGGTCTGCGGCTTCCCCTCCGACGGCTACCTACCGCTGACCTTTCCCCAGGTCCTCGCCGCGCCGCTGCACATCGCGCTGCTCAACCACCCGGACTTTCCCTATCGCCTGCTCGGCATGATTCACGTGCGCAATCGCATCCAGCAGCACCGCCGGCTCGCGGAGGGCACCGCGCTCACCGTGCACACGTGGGTGGAAGGCCAGCGCGAGGTCCGCCTGGGGCGCGAACTGGACCTGCACACGCACGTCGAGGCGGACGGCACGCCCGTCTGGAGCGCCCTCACCACCATGCTCCGCCGCCTGCCCGGCGCCGACACACGTCCTCGCGAGCCGAAGCCCACGAACGCGCCCACCCCCGAGGAGGACCCGCTCTTCGCCCACAGCCGCCCCGCGAGCTGGAAGGTGCCCGAGGATGCCGGCCGCCGGTACGCGAAGGCCTCGGGGGACTACAATCCCATCCACCTGTATGCGGTGACGGCGCGCTTCTTCGGCTTCCCGCGCGCCATCGTCCACGGCATGTGGACGGTGGGGCGCTGCGTGGCGGAGATGGGCGAGGCCGCGGAGGCATCCGCCCTCACGCTCACCTCGGAGTTCCGCCGCCCGTTGCTGCTCCCATCCAACGTGGTGTTCCAGACGGCGAAAAAGCCAGACGGCGCCGTGGCCTATCGCGTGAAGTCCGAGGACGGGCAGCTCCACGTGCAGGGCGAGCTGGCGCCCGGCGCCTGAACCCGGTCAGCCCAATCCCACGCACAAGGAGCTGACGCCGGGAGCCCTGAGTCGCGTCAGCTCATTTCCGCGTGCAGGTGAGGTGACGCCGACACCTGGACCTCACTCATCCGCCCGTTCCCGGAGAGGGGATTCCCCGTCTTCACGGGCTCCTGGTGGGTGCATCGAGGGAGCCCGCTGGACTGGCGTACCATGGCGCGCATGACGTCATTGCCCGAGCCCGTGCGCACACTCTCATCGGAACCTGGCCCTCCGCTGTACCGGGTGCGGCGGGTGGCTCGGCGAACCACTCCGGGGGCCTCTTCGACGCACCCGTATGACCGGGGCTGGCGCCGGGTGCAGTTGCGAATGATTGCGTTCGTGGCCTTCTTCATCCTGTCCATGGGGGCGCTGCTCTATCGCAAGCTCGTCTCCCTCTACGGCGCGAGCGTGCCCGCGTTCCTCGGCGTGGGGGTTGTCGTGGTCGCGGTGGCGATGGGTGCTCGTGCGTATGCAGCACGCAGGCACCGAACGGCAGTGACCGGCGACGAGGAGCTGGAGGTATCCGGTCCCGAGGTCGAGCGCGCGCTCCAGGATGGCGGGTTCTCCCCCGGTGACCTCATCCGGGAGAACGGGCACTGGACGACGCTGGTCGAGAGCATGCGGTTCGGTGAGACCGCGGCGATTGTCGAGGCCAGGGCTCGTCGCGGCGCTCAGGTCAGGATGGCCATTGCGATTGGCCTGGGGGTTCCCGCCGCGCTCGCGCTCCTCTTCTTCTTCGCGAACTTCACCACCGTCATCCACTGGCTCATCAAGGACTGATGACAGGGAGACGGAGCTCCGCCAATCACACCCCGGGGCAGCGCGGCGGCCCATGCCGCGCCGGCCCCGAGGCGCGTGCTCAGCGCGGAATCAGCGAGATGTCATCCAGGTACACCGCGCCCTGGTCTCCGCCCGACACGTCCTGGAAGTAGAGGTCCACCAGCGTCCCGGAAGTGATGCCAAGGCTGCTGAGGGACACCGTCACCTTCTGCCACGTGCCCGCGGCGATGGGCGCTCCCAGCGCCGCGTCCAGCGACACCGCGCCCAGCGTCTGCGTGCCGTCATGCAGCACGAGCTGCACGGCCTGCCCACCGGTGGTGCCGCCGTGCACCCACAGCTCGATGGACTGGTACTGCGACACATCAATCCCCGAGTGGTGGAACATCAGCCCGGCCCAGCCGTCCGGCTCGAAGCTGATGGCGCTGGAGCCCGCGTGCACCACGCCCGTCTCGTCGAGCGAGTGCGTCGCCCAGCTCCAGTCCGCGAAGCCGCCCTCCAGTGAGTCCACGTAGATGGGCATGCCGGCCGCCGGGTCCGGCTCCGTGCGGCCCTCCATCATCGCCACGCCCTGGGCCAGCGTCACGGTGAGCGCGTTGCGCGTGCGGATGTAGTCGAGGATGGCCGTGAAGTTGGCCGTCTTGTACTGCGTGTCGCGCGTGGGCGTGCCGTCCAAGAACTCGTGGAACACGAGGATGAGCCAGCTCTTCTCGGCGATGGCCTGGTCAATCCACCCCTTCACCGTGTTCACCGTCACCGAGCGCGCCACGTCATTGGCGCGCAGCTCGTACACAATCGTGTCGGCGAAGTTGCGGCCGGCGTTCACCGTGCGGCTGCTCGCGTAGTACTGCTTGATGCCCGTGAGCACGGTGCCGTTGTAGATGCCGTACGGCACCACGAAGTTCGGCACGGAGGGCAGGTTCAGGTTGCTCACCAGCCACGCCTGCGAGTCCTGCAGCTCGGCGGTGAGCTGCGCGGGGTCCAGCGTCGTCAAATCCGGGTGCGTGAGCGTGTGGCTCGCGATGTCGTTGCCCTCGGCGACGAGCGTCCGCACCTGTGCCGTCGTCATGTAGCCGCCCCAGCTCTGCGCCTGGGCGTTGGAGATGAGCGCGTAGGTGGCGTCGATGTTCCGCGCGTTGAGCGCCGGACGCGCCTTCGTGTACTGCGTGGCCCAGCCGTCATCCAGGGTGATGGTGACCATCCCCTGGGGAAACGGGTTGGCGGCGGACGCGGGCAGCGCCAGCGCCAGCACGCACAATGTGACAATTCCTCTCAAATCCTTGCATGAATCCGACATGGTTTGCCCCCTCCCGTCGCCACGCGGGGTGTGGCGCGAGGTGAGGGGGCGATAGCAGACGTCCCGCGGGCAGGGCAATCGAACAGACATGCGCTCGAGTCCCGCCACGGCGGTCACGTTTTGAGCTGCAAGTCCTTGGAAAATGGCGGGGATTCACGAGTGGCTTCGCCCTGTTCGTGATGACTCGAAGCACTTCACTCACGAAAGGGATACGTCACATGAGGAAGATCGCGGCGCTCGCATGCCTGTTGGGTCTGTTTGCAGCCATCCCCGCCCAGGCCGCCGAGCTCAAGGACGTATTCGGCAAGGAAGTGCCCATCGGTCAGGGCCGTCCCACCCTGGTGCTCTATGCCAACAAGGGCACCCGTGACGAATTGCGTCAGAGCATCTACAAGTTCATCTACAGCGTGCGCGAGCAGAAGCCCATCGTCGTGGTCCACGTGGACCTGCGCGACGTCCCCGGCCTCTTCAAGGGCATGGCGAAGGGCGAAATCAAGAAGAGCCACCAGGAATCGCTCGACCTGATGCGCAACGAGTTCCGTGCGCATGGGCAGTCGGCGCCGGCCGAGATGGAATCGTCGCTCTTCATGGTGGCGGACTCCAAGGGCGAGCCGCATCAGTCCGTCGGGCTGAGCAAGGGCTTCAAGCAGGTGGTCGCCACGGTGCTGAACCCCTCCGGCCAGGAAGTGGCGCGTGGCCCCTTCCCCGATAGCGCCCGCAAGCTCAGCCAGGCCATGAGCACCCAGTCACCCGCCACGGTGGCCAACCGGGCGCCCTGACGAAAATTGTCAGCGGCTCGCCTCCGCTGACGCAAGCCGCTCAGGCGGCTTCTCCCTCCAAAGGGTCGCTGCGTACCTGGCTGCTCTCACTCCGAGTGATTGTCTTTGTCACGAGTGGGAGCCATACCCGGCGCGTGCTTTTCTCCCTTTCAGTCTCCCTGCTAGGAGCTTAGGCGTGCATCCGGCTGAGGGCCCGCCCACGTCGGCGAGCTCCGGATGCCGTCACGGCAGGAGACTTCATGCAAAGGCTGATGCCTGTAACGAGAGCCACGTCCCTGTGGCTCGCGATGGGTTGGCTCGTGGGATGTGGAGGCTCGAATCCTCCCACGCAGCAACCCGCCCCCCATACCCAAACGAGCGCGCTGGAGCAGTACGGCCCGGACCTGGTGGTGACGGAGGTGCACGCCCCTCCGAGCCTCCGGAGTGGCCAGGCCTTCACGGCCACCGTCAAGGTGTGCAACCAGGGCACGGACCCGGCGACCACCTACTACAGCTGGATTTCCCTCGAGCTGTACCTGTCCCTGGATGACTCGCTCTCGCTCCCGCCGAGCGGAGGTCCGTACCCGACGGACCAGCAGAGCGTGGGCTTCGTCCAGGTGCCGCCGCTGGACCCGGGACAGTGCAGCGTCCAGACGGTACAGGCCACCGCGTACCTGCCGCAGGCCGCGCAGGGCGACGGCGCCTTCTACCTGGGCGCCATCATCGACCCGAACCAGGCGCTGACCGAGGCGGACGAGACGAACAACGCCTTCGTCGCCGGCAAGGTGGGCGTGGGCAACCGCTCCGACCTGGTGGTGACGGACATCACCGCCCCCAAGAGCGTGCGTCCCGGCGATGCCTTCACGGCCCGGGTGCGCGTGTGCAACCAGGGCACCGAGGCCACCAGCTACTACAGCCAGTCGGCGCTGGAGCTGTACCTGTCCCTGGATGACGTCCTCTCGGCCCCGGGCTCGACGCCGGGGACGCCGCCCCCGACGGACCAGCGGATGGTGGGCAGCGTCAGTCTGCCTTCGCTGAACGCGGGGCAGTGCGTGACGCGCGACGTGAATGCCACCGCGTACACGCCACCGGACGCGCAGGGCGACGGTGCCCTCTACCTGGGCGCCATCGTGGACGCGTACCAGTCCGAGCAGGAGCTGCGCGAGGACAACAACGTCACCGTCAGCGGCCTCATCGGCGTGGGCCATCGCGCGGACCTCGTCATCACCGAGGTGAAGGGCCCCGTCAGCGTGCACCATGGCGATGCCTTCACGGCGACCGTGAAGATCTGCAACCAGGGCACGGAGGGCTCCAGCAGCTACGGCAACTCGTGGGTGGAGCTGTACCTGTCGGTGGACGACAGCATCGTCCCGCAGCAGCCGGGCCCTGGAGGGCAGTCCCCCACGGACCAGCGGGTGGTGGGCGGAGTGGACGTGCCCTGGCTGTCCGCGGGGCAGTGCGCGACGCGCACGGTGAATGCCTCGGCGTGGCTGCCGCCGGATGCCCAGGGCGACGGGGCGTACTACCTCGGCGCCATCGTGGACGCGTACCAGTCCGAGCCCGAGCTGCGCGAGGACAACAACACCTTCATCGGCGGCCTCGTCGGCGTGGGCTACCGCTCCGACCTCGTCGTCACGGAGGTGAGCGGTCCCACCAGCGTGCGTTCCGGTGACTCCTTCACGGCGAAGGTGACGGTCTGCAACCAGGGCACCGAGTCCACCAGTGTCTGGTATGGCCAGACGCAGGTGGAGCTGTACCTGTCCATGGACACCACGCTCACGCCGCCCCAGTTGTCGGGCCCGGGCGCGTCCCAGGCCTCGGACCAGCGCCTCATCGGCACGCTGAGCCTGCCTTCTCTGAGCGCGGGTCAGTGCATCACGCGCGACGTGAATGCCTACGCATCCGTGCCGCCGGCTGCCATGGGTGACGGCGCCTTCTACCTGGGCGCCATCGTGGACGCCTACCAGGCCGAGCCCGAACTCCGCGAGGACAACAACATCACCGTGGGCGGACTCATCGGCGTGGGCTACCGCCCCGACCTCGTGGTGACGCGCATCAGCGCTCCCGCGAGCGCGCATCACGGCAGTCCCTTCCTCGCCACCGTGCGCGTGTGCAACCAGGGCACGGAGGCCACCAGCGGCTGGTACAACCAGGCGCAGGTGGAGCTGTACCTGTCCATGGACACCACGCTCACGCCCCCGCCCATGGCGGGCTCCGGTGGGCCGCCCACGGACCAGCGGATGATTGGCTCGGTGAGCGTGCCGTCCTTGCAGGCCGGCCAGTGCACGGACCGCACGGTGAATGCCACCGCGTACGCGCCGCCGGACTCCGCGGCTGACGCCGCCTTCTACCTGGGCGCCATCGTGGACGCGTACCAGGCCGAGCCCGAGCTGCGCGAGGACAACAACGCCTTCATTGGAGACCTGATGGGCGTGGGCTACCGCTCCGACCTGGTGGTGACGGCGGTGAGCGGCCCGGCCAGTGTGCAGGGAGGTGATTCCTTCACGGCCTCCGTGACGGTGTGCAACCAGGGCACTCAGCCCACCAGCGGCTGGTACGGCAACCGCGTGGATGTGTACCTGTCCATGGACCGCGAGCTCACGGCGCCCACGACGACGGGCCCGGGCGCACCGATGCCCTCGGACCAGCGGCTGATTGGCTCCGTGGACCTTCCCTCGCTGAGCCAGGGCCAGTGCGTGACGCGCGCGGTGAATGCGTACGGTGGCATGCCTCCCGATGCCATGGGCGACGGCGCCTTCTACCTGGCCGCCATCGTGGACCCGCAGCAGAACGAGCAGGAGCTGCGCGAGGACAACAACATCTTCGTCGGCGGCCTCATCGGCGTGGGCTACCGCTCCGACCTGGTGGTGACGCAGGTGAGCGCTCCGGTCAGCGTGCACAGCGGGGACTCGTTCATCGCCACGGTGAAGGTCTGCAACCAGGGTACGCAGAGCACCGGCTGGTATGGCGCGCAGGTGGAGCTGTACCTGTCCATGGACAAGGAGCTCACGCTGCCGGGGACGTCGGGCCCATACATGCCGATGCCGGGCGACCAGCGCTTCGTGGGCAGCCAGTCGATTCCGTATCTGTCCGCGGGTCAGTGCACGAACCTGTCGGTGAACGCGTACGGCGCCACGCCTCCCGATGCGATGGGCGAGGGCGCCTTCTACCTGGTCGCCACCGTGGACCCACAGCAGAACGAGCAGGAGCTGCGCGAGGACAACAACGTCACCGTGGGCGACCTCATCGGCGTGGGCTACCTCTCGGACCTGGTGGTGACGCAGGTGAGCGCTCCGGCCAACGTGCGCTTCAGCGACGCCTTCACGGCGACGGTGAAGGTCTGCAACCAGGGCACGGAGCCCACCAACGGCTGGTCCAACAACCGCGTGGAGCTGTACCTGTCCATGGACCGGGAACTCTCATTCCCCTCGTCCAACCCGTACCCGACGGACCAGCGGATGATTGCGACCCTGGACCTGCCGACGCTGGGCGCCGGGCAGTGCGTGACGCGTGACGTGACTGCCGTCGCGTCGACTCCGCCGGACGCCATGGACCAGCGCGTCTTCTACCTGGGTGCCATCGTGGACCCGCAGCGGAGCACGCCGGAGCTGCGCGAGGACAACAACACGTTCGTCAGCGGCCCCATTGGCGTGGGCTCCGGCCCGGACCTCGTGGTGACGCACATCAGCGCGCCCGCGAGCGTGCACCAGGGGAACTCCTTCGCGGCCGCCGTGAAGGTGTGCAACCAGGGCACGGAGAGCAGCTACTCCTCGTGGGCTTCGGTGGAGCTCTACCTCTCCCTGGACACCACGATTACGCCTCCGCCGATGTCCGGCCCCGGCGGGCCTCCCATGGACCAGCGGATGATTGGCTCCGTGGACCTGCCGACGCTGAGCGCGGGCCAGTGCGTAACGCGCGAGGTGAATGCCAATGCGTACCTGCCGCCGGAGGCCACGGGTGACGGGGCGTACTACCTCGGAGCCATCGTGGACGCGTACGCGTCCGTGCCGGAGCTGCGCGAGGACAACAACACGTTCGTCGGCGGACTCATCGGCGTGGGCTACGCCTCGGACCTCGTGGTGACGGAGGTGAAGGGTCCCGCCAGCGTGCGTTCCGGTGACTCCTTCACGGTGACGGCGAAGGTGTGCAACCAGGGCACGGAGGCCTTCTATTACGGCACGTCGCCCCAGCTGGAGGTGTACCTGTCCACGGATGACGCGCTCTCGTTCCCGCAGAGCGGAGGCCCGTACCCGGAGGACCAGCGGGTGGTGGGCTCCGAGAGCCTGCCGTCGCTGCAGCCGGGTGAGTGCTCCACGCGCACCCTGACCGCGTACGCGTCATTGCCTCCGAATGCGCAGTGGGACTCCGCCCTCTACCTGGGCGCCATCGTGGACGTGTACGCGTCCGTGCCGGAGCTGCGCGAGGACAACAACGCCCTCGTCGGCGGGCTCATCGGCGTGGGCAGTCGCGCGGACCTCGTCGTCACGGAGGTGAGCGGCCCCGCCAGCGTGCGGCCGGGAGACTCCTTCACGGCCACGGTGAAGGTCTGCAACCAGGGCACGGAGGCCACCGGTATGGGCTCACCCGCGCAGCCACACCTGGACCTGTACCAGACCGTCACGGAGTCGGTGCTCATCCCCGCGCAGGGGACACCGTACCCGCAGGAAGGCCAGCAGCTCATTGGCGGCGTCAACGTGGACCCGCTCGGCGCGGGCCAGTGCGTGACGCTCAGCGTGCCCGCGTACGCCAGCATGCCGCCGGGCGCGCAGGACGTCACCGCCTTCCACCTCGCGGCCGTCGTGGACGCGTACCGCACCGAGCAGGAGCTGCGCGAAGACAACAACGTTACCGTGGGCGGGCTCATGGGCGTGGGCAACGCGGCGGACCTCGTCGTCACCCACGTGAGCGGGCCGGCCAGCGCGAAGCCCGGCCAGTCCTTCGTGGCCTCGGTGGAGGTGTGCAACCAGGGCACGGAGATGAGCACCGGGTTCAACAACGCACGCCTGGAGGTGTACCTCTCCACGCAGGCGACGCTGACCCTGCCCGGGCCGGGCATGCCCATGCCGTCGACCACCCAGGTGCCGGTGGGGTCCGTGGACGTGCAGCCGCTCGCGGCGGGGCAGTGCCAGACGCTCGACGTGCAGGCCTCCGCGAACACGCCGCCGAGCACGCCGGTGGATGGGGCCTTCTACCTGGGCGCCATCATCGACGTGGACCGCTTCGTGAGCGAGCTGCGGGAGGACAACAACATCACCGCGGGCGACCTCGTCGGCGTGGGCCACCTGCCGGACCTCGTCGTCACCGAGGTGAGCGCGCCCACCAGCGTGCGCAACGGCGACCCCTTCACTGCCACCGTGAAGGTCTGCAACCAGGGCACGACGCCATCCGGGGGCGCCTACGGGTCCTCGGTGGGGCTGTACATCTCCACGGACACGGAGCTGTCGCCCATGGGGCAGAACCCGTCTCCCACGGACCAGCGCGACGTGGGCATGATGCAGCTGAACCCGCTGGCTCCGGGCCAGTGCGAGACGGTCACCTTCCAGTCCGGGGCGTACCTGCCGCCCGCGGCGCAGGGGCCCGGGAGCTACTCCCTGGGCGCCTACGTCGACCCGTACCGCACGGAGTACGAGCTGCGCGATGACAACAACGCGCGGGCGGACTTCGCTCTCGAGGTGACCTGGTAGCGAAGCACTCACGGGGGGGCAGGAGCCCGGCGTGGCTCCTGCCCTTCCCGGCCCCGACGCCCGCTTCAGCTCCCCGTGGCGGGGGGCTCCGCGGGCGGACGGGAAATCCACGCGGCGATGAACACGTCCAGCTCGCCGCGCATCACGTCCTTCACGCGCGGGCTGCCGGCGCCGGTGCGCGGGTCCTCCACGCGGGCGCCGCGGCCCACGTAGTAGCGGCGGCACTCGTCCGTGGAGCCTCCCTGTCCGGCCACCACTCGCGCGGCGATGTCCTTCAGCTCGTCCAGCTCGCCCGCGCCCGTGAGGGTGAGCACGCGGCCGGTGGACTCGTCCTTCACCGTCACCTCCGTGCGCACGCGCTGCAGGTAGGAGCCCTCGTGGCTCTTCACCGGACGGCCCTGCACGTCCAGCAGCTCCATGAGGTCTTCCGACAGCGTGCCGCCCCGGTGCACGCGCACGTACGCGCGCTGGCGCTTCTCGTCCTCCAGGCGCCGGTGCAGGCCCGCCTCGCCGGCGAGGAAGCCATACGCGCCCGGGCCGGCGATGCGCACCACCACGCGCGCGGGCTCCTCCGCCTCGGCCACCGCCACGGCCTCGTAGCCGCGCCGCTGCGCCCAGCCCAGGTACATGGTGGCCAGCTCCTGCACCCACGCGTCCTGCGCCTCCGCCGAGTCGCTGGCGCAGATGTCCACCAGCGCCTCGTTGTCCTGCTGCGTGGCTCCGGACGCGTGCAGCGCCTCGGCCATCTGTACCTCGCGCGCCACGTCCTCCACCTGCTTCGCCGCGGACGCGAGCTGCACCTCGTTCTTCGCCTCGCGCACCAGCCGCCGCGCGAAGAGGCACGCGGCCTCCAGCCGCTCCAACTCGTTGAGGTGCGCCTCCACCGCGCGGAAGGCGCGGATGACCTCCGCCGCGCGCGTGGGGTCGTCCCAGAGGTTGGGCGCCTGCGTCTCCGCCAGCAGCGCCGCGCGCCGGTTCTCCAGCTCCGGCCGGCCCGAGGACACCGCCAGCGCGCGCGTCTTGCCCACCAGCCGGTCCATCTCGAAGAGAAGCGACTTGCGGTCCAGCCGCCGCTTCACCGGGGCCGCGCGCGCGGACGGCAGCAGCAACTGCGCGGTGGGGGAGGGCGTCGGCGGCGCGGGCTCGGCCACGGCCACCACGCGGCCACCGGGGCGTGCCTCCACCCGCACCGGCGTGCCGGGGGGCAGCGGCTTGCGCGCAATCTCCACCGCGAGCGCCGCGGTGAGCGTCTTCTCGATTTCGCGCTGCAGGTAGCGCGCGCCGAACTGCGGCGAGTAGCCGCGCTCCACCAGCAGGTCCACCACCTGCGGTGTCACCTCCACGTCCAGCGAGCGCGCGCGGATGCCCTCGCGCTCCAGCACGCGGCCCACCTCGCGCTGCGCAATCTTGCGGATGTCCACCTTGGACAGCGGCCGGAAGTGACAGATGGCGTCGAAGCGGTTGAGGAACTCGGGACGGAAGGCCTCGCCGATGCGGCGGTCCACCTCCAGCACCATCTCCTCCGAGCGCTTGTGGCCCACGAAGCCCATGCCGGACTCGCGGTACACCTCCGCGCCCACGTTGGACGTGGCGACGATGAGCGTGTTGTTGCACGACACCGTCTCGCCCGCCCCGTTGACGAAGGTGCCCTCGTCGAACAGTTGCAGGAAGCGGTCGTGCACGCTGCGCGCCGCCTTCTCGAACTCGTCGAGCAGCAGCACGGTGAACACCTTGCCGTCCAACAGCGCGCTCAATTCTCCGCGTCGCGTCTCCAGGGCCGGGGCCCACGCCGCGCCGAAGGGGACGCTCTCGTCGCCGTCGTTGGGGTAGTCCGCCATGTTCAGGCGCACCAGCCTGTCCGCCGAGCCGAAGAGGTACTCCGCCAGGAGCTTCGCGAGCTGCGTCTTGCCCACGCCCGTGGGGCCCGCGAAGAGGAACACGCCCAGCGGGCGGCGCGGGTCGTTGAGGCCCGCCTTGAGCAGCGCCACCGAGCGCAGCACCGCGCCCACCGCGTCCGTCTGGCCGAGCAGCCGCTCCCCGAAGAAGCGCTCCGTCTCGTCCAAATCCAGCGGCATCGCGTCGTCCACCACGAAGCGGGGCAGGCGCGTGGCGGAACAGAAGCGGGTGAGCACGTCCTCGGGACCGACGTGGTCCTTCGCCGCGCCCGCGGCCTCCGCCGCCGTCTCCTTGAGCAGCTCAATCGCCTTGCGCGGCATCCGCTGCGCGAGGAGGAACTTGGCCGACAGGCGCAGGGCGAGGTCGCACGCGGCCGGGTCGATGGGCAGCCGCAATTCCTTCTCGAGCTCCTCCGCCACGCGGCCCAGCACCCAGCGGGCCTTCTCCAGCGGGGGCTCGTGCAGGGGCAGCAGGTGGAGCCGCTCGGCGAGGGCCTCGTCCGAGCGCAGCAGTTCCTGCACGCGCTTGGGCTCGGTCTCGAAGATGAATCGCAGTCCGCCGGTGCGCAGCGCCCGCACGGCCACCGGGGCCAGCGGGCCTCCGAGGGCCGCCGGCAAATCCCGGATGTAGACGATGGGGCAGGAGTGCCGCCCCAGGCGCGCGAGAAGCTCCTCGAAGCTCTCCGCGGCCTGGCGCTGCGTGCTGCGCGCGAGGATGTTGGCGACGGACACCTCCACCAACCGGCCCTGGGCCAGGTCGGCGTCCACGCGCCCTTCCGCGATGCGGCGCGCCACTTCCTGCACGAGCGCGCTCTTGCCCACACCGGGCTCGCCCGCCAGCAGCGGGTGCTTGCCGCCCCGTGTGAGCAGACCGAGCACCTCCGTCACGGCGGCGTCAACGCCGTGGGCGGCCGGCAGCTTGCCCTCCCGCGCCAGCGCGGTGAGGTCGCGGTCGATGAGCCGTTCCTGGTCCTCGCTCTTCCTCGTCGCCATGTCGTCAGACGCCCCCTCGCCGGTTGCGCACTCTAACCTTGCTGAACCGCCGTGGTGAGCGCGCAATCCCGAGAGGACACTCGCGGGCGCCGAAGGGTTCCCGAAAGGGCGTGAACGGCCCCTGGATGGCACCCGGAAGGGGCGCCATCGGCTCTGGACGACGCCCGGGAGGAGCGCCATTGATGTCGGACGGCCGGGGCCGGGCGGCGAGCGGCCGCTCTCAGGGCGCCGGGGCGGGCGTCGTTCCGGGCTGGGCCGGGGGAATGGCCCGCAGGTATTCGTAGACGGCCCGCAGGTCCGCGTCCCGCATCTTCCCGTAGATGTGCCACGGCATCACCTGGAGGATGGCGCCGCTCGGCTCGCGGCCGGTGCGCATGAGGTTGAGGAACGCCTCGAAGGTGAGGCCCGCGGGCAGCCCCTGCGCGTCGGGTGTGAGGTTGGGAGACACGACGCCCGGGGGGAAGGGCCGCCCGCCCGCCAGGAAGTGGGGGGTGTTGATCTGCTCCGGCTCGCCCAGGAAGGGATTGCCCCCGGGAGCAAAGGGCGGGTTGGTGTGGCAGTCATTGCACGCGGACTGCGCGTTGACGATGTAGCTGCCCAGGCCCGCCAGGTCCCTGTCCAGCCCCGTCAGGTTGACGGGGACGGGGGAGAGCGTCAGCCCCATCTCGATGCGCTCTCGGTCCTCGGCCCCCACCGGGTCCTGCGTCTGCTGCTGGTCCTTGGGCGTGTCCGACGAGGAGCCCGACCCGCAGCCCAGCGCGATTCCCGCCGTGACGGTGAGGAAGCCCAGCCCCGCCGCCGCCCAGTGGCCCAACCGAAAGTGCTTCATGTGCGCGTCCTTTCCCAGCACCGGGTGTCCCGGTGGCGGGGAGGTAAGGACGACGCGTCCGGCGGCCATGCTGCGTGTTGGTGTGGGGCCCGAGTCACCCGGTGCACAGGCGACGCGGGACATGGCCCCCTGGGGCAGGGAGAGCGGAAGTCGGAGGACTCGAACCTCAAGCCGGAAGTCCGGCTCGCACCCGGTAGCAGCGGGGCCTGGCGCCATCGCCAGTCCAACTTCCATGAAGAAAAGACGGAGCAAGGTGGAGTCGAACCACGAGCCCCAAAGGGCTCTCCTGGTCTCCAGCCAGGCGGCCGGCCACCCGGCCCGCATGCTCCAGAAAGGACAGCGGAAGGCAGGGGACTCGAACCCCAAGCGCAGTGCGCTCGCACCGTTTTCGAAACGGGCCGCCGGCCTCCGGCGTCGACCTCCCAGATGAAAAGTGCCGGCAGCAGCGTTCCCGCCTGCCGGCGCGCGGGGAGGTTTCACGGAGCGGGAGGCCCACCTCTGGTGGTACCTCCTACCCCCTTCGTGCACCGTCCCGGGACGGTGCGGGGGCGGAAGCCACCTCTGGTGGCCTCCCTTCATTCCGTGGCCTCACTACTCCTGCAGCTCCACGTGCCAGTACGCCATGTCACCCAGGAACTTGGCCCACGACACGGGCATGCCCTTCTCGAACAGGAAGGTCAGGTGCATCGTGTCCGGCAGCTTCTTCGGCTTCGCCGGCTTGCTCCGCAGCGCCATCTTCGCGACCTCGGGCGTGCGGTTACCCTTCTTCTGGTTGCAGGGCACGCAGGCGATGACGACGTTCTCCCAGCACGTCTTGCCGCCCTGCGCGCGGGGGAGGACGTGGTCGTACGTGGCCTCGGGCCGCGACACCTTCACGCCGCAGTACTGGCAGCGGCAGTTGTCGCGCAGGTACACGTTCTCGCGGCTGAACTTCACGCCCTTGGGGCCCTTGCGCAGCCCGCGGATGAAGCGGATGACGGAGGGCATGCGGACCGCCACCGTCACCGAGCGCACGAAGCGGTCCTCGTACTCCTCGACCACCTCGACCTTGCCCTGGAAGATCAACATCACCGCGCGCTGCCAGGAAATCCGCGCGACGGGCTCGTAGGACTGACTCAGTACCAGCGTCTCCATGACACGGCGCCTTTCGGATTGTTGTCCACGGCGAGATTCGAACTCGCACTCGGCCGGGTTTGAGCCGGCGGCCTCTCCCAGTTGGGCTACGCGGACGTGCTTCGGGAGCTTCCTCTGACCCCATTGCTGCACTGCTGCTCACTGCGACTGCATGTGCCGGGAGCGGGAGTCGAACCCGCACTCGCCAGGTTCTCGACCTGGTGCCTCTACCGATTGGGCTATCCCGGCATGGGACTGCTGAAAGAGAGTGCACGCCCCGGGGATCGAACCCGGCAGATACGGTGTGTGGGACCGTCGCCGTCTCCAGCTGGCTCGGCGTGCATGAAGAGTTGCGGAGCAGGGAGTCGAACCCTGCGACCCAGGCTTATGAGGCCCAGTGGGACGTCCGGTCCCACTCCGCATGAAAGGTGTTGTTGAAGCGTGGTGTGACAGATGCCTCTGGCAGGAATTGAACCTGCGGCCTCACGGTTCGGAGCCGTGCGCTCTCATCCACTGAGCTACAGAGGCGTGAAGTGGAACCACCGGGATTCGAACCCGGACATCTCGGGTGCAAGCCGAGCGCTCTCCCATTGAGCCATGGCCCCATTGATGCGGACTGCGGTGCGACAGTGCTCCCGGTCGGGCTCGAACCGACGACCCCCGGTTTACGAAACCGGTGCTGCTACCATCTGAGCTACAGGAGCGTTTGGAACAGGCCGCCGGGGTGTTGATCCCCGCTGGCTTCGATTTGGAGTCGATGCTGCTCAATCCGGAGCGCGGCCTATAAAGGACTGCATGCTGCGTGCTGCGGTGCTACTTGCTGCGGTGCTTCAGTACCGGCCCCCGGAATCGAACCGAGTCCTCCTGTGCTTCAGACAGGCGCGCGGACCACCTACGCCAGACCGGCATGTGCTTCTGTGAAACAGAGAGGCCTGTGCGGGAATTGAACCCGCCCCAAACGGTTTTGCAGACCGCTGCCGCCCCGGGCGGAACAGGCCATGAATCAGCTCCCTGGGAAGGACTCGAACCTTCAACTCCGCGGTTAACAGCCGCGTGCTCTGCCATTGAGCTACCAGGGAATGTGCTGCTTTTGCTGCGAGAACCAGGGGCAGGAATCGAACCTGCACTTATGGAGTCAGAATCCACCGTCGTAGCCGTTTGACCACCCTGGTATGTGAAAGCGGGTGACGGGATTCGAACCCGTGTCCTCGGTATGGGAGACCGAAGTCCTGCCGCTGGACGACACCCGCGTGAGTACCTCCGGAGGGATTCGAACCCTCACCGCCCGGGTAAGAGCCGGGTGCTCAGCCGTTGAGCTACGGAGGTGTTTGCGTGCCGCCCCTGAAGAGAGCGGGCGGCGTGCTTTCACCACTGCGATTCAGTTGTCAGAGAGCTGCTGCTGGTTGACCAGAGGGAATCGAACCCTCTTCCCCGGGGTCACATCCCGGTGGCTCACCATTCGCCTTTGGCCAACATGGTGTCGGGGCACCCGGAGTCGAACCGGGACCGCCCGCTTATCAAGCGGGTGCTCTACCTTTGAGCCATACCCCGTGAACTGCATTTGCTGCTGTATCTGGGTGACAGGATTTGAACCTGCGGCCTCACGGACCCGAACCGTGCGCTCTGGCCAGACTGAGCTACACCCAGGAGTGGTGCTGCGATGCTGCGGTGATGGGGACGCTGGGAGTTGCACCCAGCGGGCCCTCGAGGGGCTCCGGCTCTACAGGCCGACGCGTCTTCTCTAGCGCTCTACGTCCCCGGAAGGAGTCGGGAGCCCAAAAGCCGAGAGGCCGGGGTCCCTTTGGGGAGCCCGGCCTCTGCGTGGCTTCGCGTGTCGGAGATGACACGACGGGAGCGTCAGCAGGAGTCGGGCCTGTCGTAGCCGCGATACAAAAAGCTTCCCACGAGAATGCTGGGGGCGGCGGCCTGATGGATGCACGGGAGGACAGAGATGCCGTGCCAGAGGCTGTTGTTGGAATTCTGGGACATCGTCGGGCTGCTCTTCCGGGTCGTCGTCTTCATGGCCACCGCTCCTTTCATGGGGAATTGACGCGGCGGAAATTCATCCCTGACAACGAGGTGATTTCTTCGCGGGAGCAGGGGAGGCGGCGAGCGCTCTGGTGGGGAAGAAGGGTCGTACAGGGGGAGTTGCCAGGATGGAGGTCGAGATGCGCACGTTGCCGCTGCCAGCCCAGGGGAAGGACCGTACCCTCCGGGCAGGGCCGCGCCTTCGTTCGTGCGTCCGCCACAGGGCCGCCGCCTGGCTCCGCTCACGCGCCGGGACACCTCGCGCGTAGAGGTGTCTCGCGCTCGTTGATGGGTGGAGGCGCTTGCCTCCCCGCATGCCGGAGCCCGGGCCGCGCCTCGCGCCGTGGGAGCTCCCATCCCACGCGTGATTCAAGCTTTCTCCAAGCATTCCCCCTCCCTCCTGCCCCAGAGGACACCATGCGCTACCTGGCCCTTGCCCTGAATCTGGATGGAACCCTCGCCATTGGCGGCCGTGCGGATGCGGCCGCGCTGAAGGCCCTCGCGCGCCTGCGCGGCACCGGGCGCCGCGTCGTCCTGGTCACCTCCCGGAGGCTCGCGGACCTCGTCCCGGTCTTCTCCTCCCTGGAGCCCTTCGACTGCGTCGTCGCGGAGAACGGCGCGCTCCTCCACTGGCCCGCGCGCCGCGAGAGCACCTCCCTCTGCCGCCCGGTCCCCGAGGCCTTCGTTCGCGCGCTGGTCCAGCGTGGCGTCGGCCCGCTCGTGCGCGGTCAGGCGGTGGTCTACGCCCCGCGTGCCCACGCCGGCGCGTTGGTCGAGGCCGTCGGCGAGCTGGGCCTCGAGCTCCAGGTCATCTTCGCCGGAGAGCGGGCCCTCGCCGTGCCCCCGGGCATCAACAAGGGAGAGGGACTGCGTGAGGCCCTGCTGTCGCTCGGGATGTCCGTGCATGAGGTGGTCAGCCTGGGGTGTGGCGCCAGTGACCACTCACTGCTGAGCGTGAGCGAGTGCGCGGTGGCCGTCGCCAACGCCCTGCCGGCTATCCAGGAGCGGGCGGCCTTCACCACGCGGGGCGCGGCGGGCGAGGGCGTGGCCGAGCTCGTCGAGGAGTTGGTGCAGCACGACCTCCAGACCGCGCGGGCGTGGACGCCCCGGGATGCGCTGACCCTCGGGTACGCCAGCACGGGCGAATGCGTGGGCATTCCGCCCTACGGTGAAAACCTGCTCGTGGCCGGGCCGCGCGGAGCCGAGGGGGACAGCTACCTCCAGGGGTTCCTCGGACGCCTCCTCCAGAGGGGGTACCAGCCCTGCGTCATCGACTGCCTTGGCGGCTTCGAGCCGCGCGAGGACATGGTGAAGCTGGGCGGCCGGCTGCAGGCCCCCACCGTGTCGCAGGTGATGGCCGCCCTGACGGCGCCCGCAGTGAAGCCCGTGGTGAATCTCTCCGCGCTGCTGCCCGGGGCGCAGCCCGGCTTCTTCCGCGAGCTGCTCCGGGCGCTCGAGGGGATGCGACTGCGGACGGGGCGGCCCCACTGGCTCATCATCGACGGCGCGGAGCGGCTGTGGCCCGCCCGCGCGGAGGTGGCCCCGAGCGACGCGCCGAGGCTGCGTGAGACGCTCCTGCGGGTAGAGGACGCGGAGGCGTTGGCGCGTCCCATCCTCGAGCAGATGGATGTCGCGGTGGGGGTGGGGCCGGTGCCCGGGCGGGCCATCCATCAGGTGGCCCGGGCGCTCGATGAGACGGCGTTGCACCTGCCCCTGTCCGCGGGAGCGGAGGACGCGGTGCTCGCGTGGTTCATCACCGAGGAGCGCTGGCCGATGCGGCTCAGGGCACCACCGCGCCGGGCCGAGCGCCTTCGCCGGGTTCCCGAGCACGTGGAGGGGGACCTGGGGGCTCGCGGCTTCATCTTCCGGGGCCACCAGGGGCAGGGCGACGTGCGAGCCCACAACCTGCGTGCCTTCTGCCATCAGGCAGCGCGGGTGGACGACGACACCTGGCTCTTCCATCTCTGGCACGGAGACATCTCGCGCTGGATTCGGGACGCCCTGCACGAAGACGCACTCGCCCGGAAGGTCGCGGCCATCGAGCGCCGCTACGACCTGCCCGCGGCCGACAGTCGCCGCGAGGTCCGCGGCGCCATTGCACACCACTACGCGCTGGCGGCCTGAACCGGGCCCGCGGGGCGCCCTGAATCCCCCAGGAGGGGCTCATGTCGACGGACATCCTGCTCGTGCTGGCCATCGTGCTGGCGACCATCGCCCTCTTCTCCGTCGAGCGAATCCCGCTCGAGGTCACCTCGCTGGCCGTGGTCTGCCTGCTGGGGCTCACGGGCGTGCTGACTCCGGCGGAGGCCTTCGCCGGGTTCTCCAACGAGACGGTCATCTTCATCTTCGCGCTGCTCGCGATGACGGAGGGGCTGGCCTCCTCGGGGGTGATGCACCGGGCCGGCAGCTGGCTCTCCCACCTGGGCCGGCTCGGGCCGAGGGGCTTCCTGGTGGGAGTGATGTTCGTGGTCGCGACATTCTCCCTGGTGGTCTCGAACACGGTGACGACGGCGGCCTTCCTGCCGGTCGTCCTGCGCGGGGCGGCGGCGGTGGGCATGCACCGCGGTCGGGTCCTCATGCCGCTCGCCTTTGCCTCCATGCTGGGCGGGATGGGCTTTCTCTACGGCACCTCCACCAACCTGGTGGTCTCCGCGCGTCTGGAGGACCTCGGCTTCGGGCCCATCGGTCTCGTCGAGCTGACACCGGTGGGCGTTCCCCTGGCGCTGCTGGGCATCGTGCTGGTCGTCTTCCTCGCGCCCCGGCTCCTCCCCGCTCGCTCGGGTACGGAGGCGGACGGCGAGCGGAGCCGTCTGTTCCTCACCGAGGCCGGGGTTCCCCATGGCTCCCGGCTCGTCGGCAGGAGGCTGGGCTGGCTCGAGCGCCGCCTGGGGTTGGAGGTGGTGTCGCTCACGCAGTCAGACTCCGCGCGAGCTCCGGAGCCGGACGTCGTCCTCGCGCCAGGGGACCGGCTGCTGCTCAGCGGGCGGCGTCGCGACATCCTCCGCACGGGCCAGGTGCGCGGTCTGGTGACGGCGCACGACCTGGAGCTGCGGTCGGCGCGGCGCGGGCCGGAGCCCGTGCTGGCCGAGGCCATCGTGCAGCCTGCGAGCGGGCTTTCGGGAACCCGGGTGGGCGACGTGGGCTTCTCGCGGCGCTTCGGCGTCCGTCTGCTGGCCATCCACCGCCACCCGTCTCTCCACGGCTCTCCGCATGCGCGAGAGGCGGGCTCGCTGCGCAACGTGCGGCTTCAGCCGGGAGACGCCCTGCTGCTCGCGGGCCCTCGCGAGCGGCTGCATGCACTGGTGGATACTCCCGCGCTGCTCCTGATTCCGGACGTGGGCTTCCTGCCGCTCCCGCGCCGCTCGCGGGCCCTGCTCTGCGGCCTCATCTTCACCGCCGCGCTCGTGCTGGGCTCGAGCGGTGCGCTCCCCCTGGCGCTCGCCGGAGTGGCCGGCGTGTTGTGCATGGTCCTCACTGGGTGCCTGGACGCGAGGCTCGTCTTCCGCATCGACTGGCGGGTGGTGCTGCTCATCGGCTCGATGATGGCGCTCGGGCTCGCCATGGAGAAGAGCGGGGCGGGAGCGTGGCTCGGCGGCTTCGCGGCGGGGCTCGCCGAGCTGGGCGGCCCGCGGCTGGTGCTGCTGTGCCTGATGGTGCTGACGGTGGTTCTTTCCATCCCGATGAGCAACCAGGCCGCGGCGCTCGTCGTGCTGCCGGTGGGGCTGAGCGCGGCGGCGGGGCTGGGCGTGGAGCCCCGTGCCTTCGCCATGGGGATTGCGCTCGCGGCCTCGTGCTCGTTCCTCACGCCCCTCGAGCCGAGCTGCATGCTCGTCTACGGACCGGGGCGTTACCGCTTCAGCGACTTCCTCCGGCTTGGAGGGCCGCTCACCGCGGTGATGCTCGCAGCCCTCGTGCTGCTCGTTCCGTGGGTGTGGCCCCTGTAGGCGTTGGTGGCCTGACGGCCCGGGGCCGGTGTGGATGCGTATGGGATTGGACGCCGTGCGCTCACGGCACGTTGCCAGATGGCATCGGCGTATGTATTAAACTGCCGTCATGACCCGCGTGCCGTCAGCCCTGATGAGCGTTGGAACCCGCCAGGGCGCGGGCGGCCGGGTCATGCTCGCGCACGGCCGGGCCACTGCCTGGCTTGGGATGGACGCCTCACGCCTTTCCTAGCGTGCGGCGTCCCCATCCTCCCATTCCCCTCTGAGCCCTCCATCGCCCCTGGCCGTCGGCGGCATGGCACACGTGTGCCTTCCGGCCGGCGGTGTCATCTCATCCATCACCGTCATTCTCGAAGGTCCCCATGCATACACCCCACACGGTTGCTGTCACCGAGCTCGACCTGGAGCGCCTGCAGCGCGTGCTCGACCTCCACGGAGAGACCTCCCATCCCGAGTCCGTCGAAGCGCTGGAGTGGAAGCTCTCGAAGGCGCTCGTCACCCATCCCGAGGCGGCGCCCGCGAGCCTCGTGACGATGAACAGCACCGTCCTCTTCGAGGACGAGGGGAAGGGCGAGTTCCAGCAGGTGACGCTCAGCTACCCCAAGGACGCGCAGGGGACACCCGGCCGTGTCTCGGTGCTCGCGCCCGTGGGAGTCGCCCTGCTGGGCCTGTCGGCGGGGCAGCGCGTGGAACTGGAGGTGCCGGGTGGACGCAAGCGCCGGCTGCGAGTGGTGGCCGTGCCCTACCAGCCCGAAGCCGCGGGACACTTCCACCTGTGAGCGCGTCCGAGCCCGGGAGCCACTCCATGCGAGAGGACCGCTGGCAGCACCTGCTCCACACCTCGCTCCTCCTCGAGGAGGACGGGGAGGCACGAGTCGTGGAGGGCACGCCTGGACGCGAGGAGCGCCAGCGCCGCGCGAAGCTGCTCCTGGGAAGCCTCCTCGAGGTGTTCCCCTCGAGCCTCGACCCCGTCGATGACTTCGAGGGCTACGCCGTGCGGCGGCTGGCCCAGGCCCTCCTGCGGACGTTGGAGTAGGCAGGGGGGCGAGGCCCCTGAGCGCGCGAGCTCCGGGGCCTCGTCAGCCTTCAGACACCGGCGGTGGGAAGGACGGCCGTCAGGTTCACCAGCGCATCGCGCTTCACGCCGCGCTTCACGAAGTCCTGCACGGCGCGGGCGAGCGTCGCGGCCAGCAGGCCCAACAGCGGCAGGTGCGCGCCGCCCTCGCAGGTGTCCTGGCCCGCCGTGTCCTCGGCGTCCGGGGTGAAGCGCTCGTCCCAGCGCACGAGGCCGAAGGTGCCGTCCGCGCTCACCGCGCCGTGCACCAGCGGCTTGCCCGCCCTGCGCGAGTACTCGCTGAGCAGCAGGCGGCTGTCCTGGTTGTCGAAGCAGTCCACCAGCAAGTCACCGCCGCCGCACAGCGCCTCCACGTTGTCGCGGGTGAGGCGCACGCCGAAGGACTCGGCCTTCACTCCGTGCAGGTTGAGGAGCTGCAGCTTGAGGGCCTCGGCCTTGTTCTTCCCCACCGAGGGCTTCACGTACGCCTGCGCGAGCAGGTTCTTGGACTCCACCCGGTCGAAGTCGATGAAGGCGAGCTGAGCCTCCAGGTTGCGGCACAGCACCGCCGCCGAGGAGCCGATGGCCCCCACGCCACAGAAGATGATGCGCATGGCTTCACCTCAGCGGGCGCCGAAGGGCACCTTGGGACGCAGGTAGATGCGCTCGTCGCCGCGCGCGCCGCGGAAGCGGTCCACCACGTAGTGCTGGAACGCGTCCTCGCGGAGGGTGGACAGGTGCAGCCCGGGAACTCCGCCGGAGCGCACCAGCTCCGCGGCGATGCGCCGCACGTCCGAGTCCGACACCGGCCGGTCCAGCTCCACCGGCACGTCCGCGGACATCCCGTCATAGGTGATGTTGAGCGTCGCCATGGCTCCTCGTGCCTCCTCACACCCGGGGTGGGACGCGAAGAGCGCGGCCGGCCGGGCACTGTCGCCGGGACGCGGGCGGAGCGGGCTTCCTGACGTTTCCGGGCGCCAGGGCCCGCAAAGCAGACAGCCCGACTCCCGTAGGCGGGGAGCCGGGCTGCCTGGAGCACCTCCGCGTGGGAGGGGTTACCGCGGGGTGCCATCACTGACGGGCGCCGGTGCCTGGATGCGCTCCTGCATCACGGTGGGGAGCAGGGGCACGGCGCCGATGAAGCCCGAGTACGCCATCCGGTTGGGCGAGCACCAGCCGGGGTTGGCCACCTTGTCGGTGCTGAAGTTGGTCATCATCGCGGTGGTGATTTCCTCCGGCGTGGCCTTGGGGTTGAGCTCCAGGTAGAGGGCGACCACGCCCGTCACGTGGGGCGACGCCATGGACGTGCCGCTGAGGACGCGCGTCTCCTTGTCGCCGTAGTGCCACGAGGAGGTGATCTTGTTGCCCGGCGCGAAGACGTCCACGCAGTCACCCCAGTTGGAGAAGGACGCGCGCCGGTCCCCGTCGTCGGTGGCGGCCACGGTGATGGCGGCCGGCGTGCGCGCGGGAGAGTGCTTGCACGCATCCGCGTCCTCGTTGCCCGCCGCGACGACGTAGGTGACACCCGAGGCGATGGAGCGGGCGACCGCGTCATCGAGCGCCTGGTCCGCGGAGCCGCCGAGGCTCATGTTGGCGACAGCGGGGGACTGGTGGTTCTTCGTCACCCAGTCGATGCCGGAGATGACGCCGGAGATGGAGCCCGAGCCGTCGCAGCCGAGCACGCGCACGGAGTAGAGGGTGGCGTTCTTCGCCAATCCGTACGTGCCACCCGCCACGGTGCCGGACACGTGCGTGCCGTGGCCGTTGCAGTCATCGCCCTTCATGCTGTCGCCGATGGCGTCGAAGCCGCGCTGGGCCCGTCCGCCGAACTCGCGGTGCGAGAAGCGCACGCCGGTGTCGAGGATGTACACGTGCACGCCCAGGCCGGTGGCGTTGTACATGTAGAGCTTGTCCAGCGGCAGGTCGCGCTGGTCCACGCGGTCGATGCCCCACGTGGGACGCGGCTGGCTCTCCTTGATGGAGACGACGCCGTTCTCCTGCACGTAGTCCACCGCCGGGTCATTGGCCATGGCGCGCGCCTGGGCCTCGGACATCTTTCCGGCGAAGCCGCGCAGCGCGTGCTCGTACACGGCGAAGGGGCTGCCGCCGTACTTCGCGGTGAGGCTCTGCGTGGCCTGCGTCACCGCCATCGCCGTCAGGCTCTGCTCCGGCGCCTTCAGCACGACGATGTACTCACCGGGCACCTTCTTGCTCGCGGTGAGGAACTTCCCGGTGCGCTGCTGCTTCAGCGTGAGCTGCTTCGCGGCCGGGTCCCTGCACGGCACCTGCTGCGACGCGCAACCACCCAGGAACACCAGCGCGCCCACGGTGAGCGTCCACTTCACGATGTTTCGAATCATGTTTCACCCACGGGAAAGGAGTTGTCCGGGTGAAACGAATCGACGCTAAATGCGGTTTATCCCTGATTTGACCCTCGGGGATGAGACAGCGGTCCGTCAATGAACAGGCATGCTCAGCGAGCCCAGTCGATGCGCTCGAAGAGCGAGCGCAGGCGGGCGCCGCGCTGTGGGTGCAGTGACGCCACCCACGCGACACGGCCCTGCAGGTGCGCCTGGAAGTCAGGATGACCTGTATGTTTTTGCGTCGAGGGGCCGTGACGCACGCAGTTGGTGAGGATGGCCTTGAGTGTATCGAAGTCGACGCGCGAGACATTGGGGCGCGCGTTGACCACGACACCGGCCACCTGCTGCCGGACGCTCTGGCGCAGCACGCGCGTCTTGCGCGGGTGGGGCACGAAGCCCTCGTCGCGGATGATGTCCTCCACGCGATGACGGAAGCGCTCCACGGCTTGGGAGAAACCGTCGTCACCGGAGAAGACGAGGTCATCCGCGTAGCGCGAGTAGCGCGCGCCCATGGACCCGGCGAGCGCGGACAGGCGCACGTCGAGCCCGAAGGCACACAGGTTGGCGAGCGCGGGCGAGGTGGGCGCGCCCTGCGGCAGGTGCGGCTCGGAGAGGCGGACCCGTGCGCGCCAGTGGGCGTCGATGTCCTCGGCGGAGGCGGGGGGCGGCAGGTCGCGCAGCGCGAGGAGGGGCAGGCGGTGGGTGCAGAGCGAGGCGAGGGTGCTCGACACGGCCTCCGGGTAGCCCGCGGCGCGGAAGAGGCTGTACACGCGGCCGGCGGAGATGGAGGTGAAGAAGTCCTCCAGGTCCATGCGCAGCAGCACGCGCTGGCCCACGTGGGGCGCGGCGAAGGTGACGACGGAGCGGCCCTGCTGGAAGGCATGAGCGGACGCGTGGGGAGGAATGACGTCCAGGATGGCGTGGAGCACCTGCCGCTGGAGCGCCTTGAGGCGGGCCTTGGGAGACTCCAGGAGCCGCACGCCGCCGGTGCGCTTGGGTACCCAGCGCCACTGGTAGTGAAGCAGGCGCGAGTCACGCGCGGTCCGGCCGAAGCCCTTGCGGTCCGCGAGCCAGTCCAGGTCCGCGTCGGACAGGCCGAGCCATGCCGCGAGCTCACCCGTGGTGGGCAGGGCAGGCACGGGGAAGCGCATGCGCCCCATGGCGGTGGGAGCGACGAGCCAGTGGCGGATGCGCGGGCGAGGGTCCGGATTGGCCACGCCCTTCCGGAAGGAGGGCAGGCGGGCGATGTACCGGGCCAGCAGGTCGGGTGCGTCCACGGGTGGGCGGTGGAAGCCGCGCCGGACATTGCGCAGGACGCCGGTGAGCCACTGTGGGTGCTGCCCGAGCGCCGTGGCGGCGCGCTCGTGCATGGCGCTGGGGGTCCACGCGCCCGCGAGGAGCGCGCTGGCGAGTCCACGGGCGACGGTGTGAACGGGCTTCGTCATCGAGTCAGAGGAGGGTGTGCGGCGGCGGACCCCATCCTGTCCTGTCCTACGTGCCCAGTCGTGCGCAACGCGCACCGCCGGGCATGTGATGTGAAGCTCGGCATCCAACGGCATCCCCGGGGTAACCCCGGAGAGGGGACTCGCCGCCCGAAGACGACTGCGTCACCCTTCGAATTGAGGCCCACCGCCGCACGGCGCGGAAGGTAGCACCCGGCGGCGGATTTTCACCGTGTCCGCGCTCGTGGCAGGCTTCGTGTCTGTGCGCCGTGCGCACACTCGCAGGTACTGCTTCCATGAAGATGCTCCGCACCACGCTGCTCGTGCTCGGCGGTGGGCTCGCCGCCCTCGCGCCGATGACGGCTCCCGCCCGGGGGACCCGGCCCGCGGCCCCGGTCCTCGTCACCTTCACGGCCCCCGAGTCCATCAAGCGCCTCGAGCGCAGCCGCTACAAGGTGGACTTCTTCCACCTGGCCAACCAGTTCGAGTCGCAGGGCAACAAGGCCTTCTGCGGCCCCACCTCCTCCGTCATCGTGCTCAACACCGTGCGCATGGGGAGCGATGCGGTGGAGAAGCCACAGGACCCGTTGCTCGTGTCCGCCGAGGACCGCGCGCAACTGCCCCCGGACTTCGACCCGCTCTTCCACCGCTACACGCAGAACAACTTCTTCGACGAGAAGGTACGCGAGGTGAAGACGCGCGCCGAGGTCTTCGGCCAGCCGCGTGGCGAGGGCGCGAAGTCCGACGCCGGAATCCAGCTCCGGCAGCTCGCGGGGATGCTCGCGGCGCAGGGGCTGGACGTGAAGCTGCGCATCCTGGACGACGCGCTGAAGGACTCGGCCGCCCGTGAGGAGCTGAAGCGCAACCTCAAGACGGAGGGCGACTACGTCATCATCAACTACTTCCGGCCCACGCTGGGACAGCAGGGCAGCGGGCACATCTCCCCACTGGCGGCGTATGACGCGAAGTCCGACTCGTTCCTCGTCATGGATGTGAATGCCACGGACCAGCGCTGGGTGTGGGTGAAGGCCTCGGCGCTGTTCGCGTCCATGCGCACGCAGGATGGGCAGGAGAATCGCGGCTACCTGCTGGTGAAGGAGGGCAAGGCCGCCCTGGCGCGCGACACGCCGTAGTCCGCGCTACCACGGGCGCACGGTGGTGCCCCACCAGTAGAGCGCGGCTTCCAGGGGCTGCTTGCGAGGCTGCTCCAGCGTGGCGCGGATGCCCATCTCCCTGGCCGCGTTGAGCAGGTGTGCATGCCATTGCCCGTGCTCGCCGGAGAGACGGGTGGCTGCGATGGCCAGGGCGCTCGCGCCCACGGAGTAGCCTCCGAAGACGAGCGGACCGCTGGCGGCGTCTTCCCGTCCCTTCACACCGCGCGGCCACTCGCGGCAGGCGGCGAGGGGCAGGGCGCTCCCGGCGGGATGGGCGCAGTAGTTGTCCACCAGCGTGGCGGTGAAGCGCCGTGCCTCGGGATGCGAGGCCATGGCCAGGAAGGCGCCTGTCCATGCGAGCGTGGTGGCGCGTTGCGTGGGCTCCACCAGGCGTCCCTTCGCGTCCACCCGGGTGGGGAAGCCGGTGGGCAGCTTCGCGAGCTCGACGAGGCGTGCGACGAGCCGTTCGCCCGCGGCCCGTGACTCGGCGCTGTTTCGGAGCCGTCCGTGCAGCAGCAGGCCCGCTGCCGCCGGTGCGCTGTCACAGGGCCAGATGGAGCTGCCGAAGCTGGGCAGCAGGAGCTGTTGCGAGAGCGACTCCACGAGCTGCGCGGCCAGTGCGTCGAAGAGGGCGGTGGACTCCGCATCCGCGAGCCCCGCGCGCTCCATGCCCGCGAGCATCAGCAGCACATAGCCCCGGTAGAGCACGCTGCTCGGGAGTGAATGTCCCGCGACGGGCTTGCCGCCCGAGGCGCTGAAGGGCTTCTGGGCCCGTGAGAGCGCATCCGCCAGCAGGGCCTTCAGCCGGCGCCGCGTGTCCGGAACCGGGTGCCCGTCCAGGGTGGCCTGGACGAGGATGAAGGACAGGTGCGCATCGCAGAGGAGCTGCGCCTCGACGAAGCGTCGGCGTGAGTCGCCGAGCAGCTTCGGCTCGCAGCCCTTGCCGAGGATGCGCTGCTCCAGCGCCTCCAGCGAGTCCTGGGGCAGCGAGTCGGTCGTGAGCTCCGGTGACGAGCCGGGCGCGGTGACTCCTCCGTCTGCCGGAGGCTCCTCCGCGCGTGCGGCGACCGGCAGGGTGCAGCACAACATCAGGAGCGGGAGCAACGACCGCCAGCGACCGAGTGAAGACGAGGCTCCGGACATACGAGGAGACGTCACCACGGCCCCAGGCATCCGGGGCAGACCGGGCGCTCATCGGTCCCGGCGCCGGAAGGAACGGTCGTTCCAGGAGGGTGGGCGGCCGGAGAGCCCATCCCGGAAGGAACGTTCGTTCCGGCCGCCGTCGCTCAGGGCGTCTCGCGCTGGACCTTGAGGTCGTTGAAGCGACCTTCACGCTCCAGCCGCCAGAGGTCCTCATCGGTGACGAACTGCTGCCCCAGCAGCTCGCGAGCCCGCTTCACCTTCGCCATCAGCACCGGGTCGGTGATGGGCGTGCTGTTCTCCTTCGTCGGCCGTGGCGGCGGCCGCATCACGGAGAACGTCCCCCGCGCTGGGTGCCCGTCCAGCGTGTTCCCCTCCAGCGCGTAGGTGACGATGGCCACATCCGGCTCGGCCTTCGTGTCCAGCGACACCTTCACGTCCACGCCCGGGCCCTCGGGGATGACGTCCATGCCCAAGGACACCTCGGACGCGTCCTCCGGCAGCGGCGGCGCGCCCTTCTCCGGCACGTGGGCTCGAAGGAGTGTCACGCGCTCCAGGCGCACCAGCCCCTTCCACTGGTGATACAGCCGGAACGTCTGCCGGACCACGCCATCCTCCCCCATCTCCGGGAAGCGCGGAGTGCCGCGTGCCAGCAGCGTGACGACGCCCTTCTTGTCGAAGTTCTCGAAGGACGTGTTGAGCACCTGCATGGACGAGCGCCCCGTCAGCTTCCGCCCCTTCGCGTCGAACACGTCCACCTTCACGAGGTGCTGGAGGTACATGGCCCAGGGCTGCGTGCCCGGACCGCTCAACGTGTGCGTCACGACCGGAGCCGTCGTCGTCACCGCGGGCGCGCCGTCGAAGGTCCACACGTACTTCACCGGAGCGAAGGGCGTGCGAGGCGCCGCGTCCCGCCGGGGCAGCTCGACGATGCGGGCGAGGAACTCGTAGTCCTCGTCGGCATTGGGCAGGCGCCGGGAGAGCACCTCCACCAGTCGCTCGGGCTCGCAGGACTTCACCGTGTAGCGAGGCACCGGCACCGTCGTGGCCACGTTGTCCTTGCCGAACACCGTCACCACGGGCTGCGCATACGTCCCATCCGGCTCCAGCCACACGCGCAGGGGCACGCTCATGCCCGTGCCCGTGCCGATGGTGGAGTGCAGATACGCGTCATTCCCATCCGGCGAGTGCGCCCGGACGCTGATGAGGTTGTCCTCGCCGGAGCACACCTCCTGCTTCTCCACCGTCACCTTGTCGATGATGGGCGGAGGCACCGGCGCAGCCGGCGGCGTGGCCACCGCCACCGTGGGCGGTGGCTGGGCGGGCACGGGCGGTGGAGCAGGGGAGAGGCGCTCGGGCTCCGAGGCCCGACTGGCCGCCTCGGAAGCCGGAGCCGCCGGCGCCGGCAGCTCGCGTGAGAGGAACCATCCGGCCACGAGCACCAACGTGGCCAGCGCAATCATTCGTGCCCAGCGCCGCTTCCACCAGGGCCGCTCCACCGGCTTCATTCGAGGTGCCTTTCCGTTACTGCCAGCAGCCGTACACGTTGCCGCCCGAGTTCCACTGGAGCTGGTGCGAGTAGTCGCTCGCCCACAGCGTGGAAGAGATGGGGTGGACGCCCCAACCGCCGACGCGGTCCGGGCTGACGGACGTGGCGGTGGTGGAGGCGTTGTCCCGCACGCCCTTCCAGATGCTGCTGCTGCTCGTGTCGCAGCGGTTGGTGGACATGCAGTTGGCCACCTGGTTGCCGGCGTTACCGCACACGTTCCAGAAGATGGGGCAGATGACCGTCAGCGCCGCGTTCTCGAACCACCCGAGCGATGCCTTGCAGTGGTTGTAAACGCCCGTGTAGAGCGAGTTGGACGCGTTGGCGATGCGGTCATGCGAGTACGTGTACGCGGAGACGTAGCCCCGGCCCGCGTAGTGGTGCGCGTAGGCGAGGAAGGTGGAGCACACCATGCCGTTGTTCGCCGCGCTGCCCGGCATCTGGTTCACCGTCTCGAGGTCTCGGTACTGGAAGAGCGAGTAGGGCACCCGCTGGCCATTCCACAGCGGCCGGTCGATGTACTGGCCCGAGTCCACGCGTGACGTGTCGCTGACGTACGGGTGGTTGAACCACATCGCGTCCGCCACCTGGGCCGCGCCCATGGCGTCGCCGAGCTGCCACGCGGTCCACTCGGGGCCGCTGCCGTCCGGGTCGTACATGTAATGGTAGATGCCGCCCTGGTTGACCTGCTCCAGGCCCGGGTAGCCGTATTGCAATTGATTCACGTTGAGCGGCGTCCCACAGACGGTGGGCCAGCTGTTCTGGTCCGGGTCCTCCATGGTGGCGTGGGACGCGGCGCCGATGGTGCCGTGGGAGAGCATGGAGTGCGTGCGGTACTCGCCGATGGCGTCCATCACGTTGCGGATGGGGCCTTCTCCCCGGTCGAACACCACCGCGCCATTCGGGGCGTTCCAGCCGGCGGCGGTGTAGCCACAATCGGACGCGTGGGCGGAGTGGGCGAGCACCAGCGCGGACACTGCGAGACAGCCTGCGAGAAATCGTCGCATCAAGACCTCCCCCGTACTTGGGAGGAACCACGCTACGCCCGCCATCCCTGACAACCACAAGAGGGGGCCCCTGGGGCTGAGTGGGCAGGCGACAGGGGATTTGCCCCGGAGGGCAGCGTCGCGTCCGGTAGTCCACGGTCGGGTGTGAAGCACCTGACGTGATGGGTTGCCTCGGTGTGGGGAAGGGGCAGATTCAGCGGGAGTGCCGGGAGGGCCACGCGCATGGAGCTTCAATCAGAGGTGGGCCGCTGGGACGTCACGCCCACGGAGGCGGTGGCGCTGCAGAAACGGCTTCGCGAGCTGCTGGTGCTGAAGCCTCCGGCGGGGCTGAAGGTGGAGCGCGTGGCGGGCGCGGACATCTCCACGGAGAAGGGGAACGACACCGGCTTCGGCGGCCTCGTCGTGCTGGACGCGGCCTCGCTGGCGCCGGTGGCGCAGGCGGGCGCGGCGGTGACGCTGACGTTCCCCTACGTGCCCGGCCTGCTGTCGTTCCGAGAGCTGCCCATCGTGAAGGCCGCGTGGGAGCGGCTCACGGTGCGGCCGGACGTGGTCATCTTCGACGGGCAGGGCACGGCGCACCCGAGGCGCATGGGCATTGCCTGTCACGGGGGGCTGCTGTTCGGCGTGCCCTCCGTCGGCTGCGCGAAGTCACTGCTGGTGGGGACGTACGGGAAGCTGGGCGACGCGCGAGGCTCCACCGCGCCCATCACCCACAAGGGCGAGGTGGTGGGCATGGCGGTGCGCACGCGCAAGGGCGTACAGCCCGTGTACGTGTCGCCGGGCCACCTGATGGATTTGCCCACCGCGGTGGAGCTGGTGCTGAAGATGAGCCCGAAGTACCGCGAGCCGGAGACGACGCGGCATGCACACCGGCTCGTCAACGCGCTCCGCCGCGCGGGTGGAGAGGCGGCGGAGTTGGAATAGGGGTGCCAGCGTGAAGAACTGCTAGCGCCGTCCGCCGCGAGCCCCGGGCGTGCGGGCGCTGCCGGTGCGAGTGCCCCTGCCCGTGCGGGTCGGCGTGCCGCCGGTGCGCTTCGTGGCCGCGCGCTTCGTCCGGGCGGCGGTGCCCTTGCGCGCGGGCGTCTTCTTGGTGGCCTTCTTCTGCGCGGCGCTCGGCTTGCGGCCCGCCACGCTCGGTCCGGCCTTCCAGCCGCCGCTCTTCTTGGCCGCCGCGGCGCTGCGCTTCCGGGTGCCCTGACCGGGGGTGGCCTTCTTCGCCGCCTTCTTCGCACCGCGGGGCGTCTTCGCCTCCGGCTTGCGCTTCGCGGCGGTGCGGCCCTTGCGGGTGGACGGCCCCGACTTGCCCGGTGAACGCCGGCTCACCGCGCCCTCATCGGTGGGCGTCAGCACGGTGGTGGCGAGCTCGGCCGGAGCCTGTTGCGGCGGCGTCTCGGCTTCAGTCGGCGGGCGTGCCTCGAATGACATGCAGTGTCCTCCTGGACGTGAGGCAGGCAGCGTGGACCACCGCGTGAGCGCCGCACAGGGGGCCCGCACGTCGAGTGAACGCCAGCGGACGGATTTTGACCGAAGCCAGAAGCCCTTCTATGTCCAGGACGAGGGCAGGGGGGCCTGAGAGCCCAAGAATTGGCGGCTCGGGCGTCTGTCTCCCCGGCTGCCCTTCCACGCCTGCCTGCACTGGCTGTAGCACCACGGGCGAGTGAGGGGCGGAAGCGGGCGGGAGAAGCCATTGGGAGCGTCGATGCGCAGGCTGTCGTCACCTTGGAGCGACTTGCAGTCCCATTACTCCGTCGTGGTGGTGGGCTCGGGGTATGGAGGCGCCATCAGCGCCAGCCGCCTGGCGCGGGCGGGGCAACAGGTCTGTGTGTTGGAGCGCGGCCGCGAGTTGCTGCCCGGCGACTACCCCCGCACCGAGTCCGAGTTCTTCAAGGAGCTGCAAGTCCACTTCGACCCCGAGAGTGGCCTGGACGTGGGCAACCCCACCGGCCTCTTCGAGGTGCACCGGGGCGGGGACGTCTCCGTCGTCAACGGGTGCGGCCTGGGCGGCACGTCCCTCATCAACGCCAGCGTGGCCCTGCGGCCGGACCCGCGCGTCTTCCTCGACACGCGCTGGCCCCAGGCGCTGCGCGACGACGTGGAGGGCCTGCTGGAGGACGGCTTCGCCTGGGCGGAGCACATGCTGCGCCCCATGCCCTACCCGGAGTCCGCGCCGCCGCTGGCCACGCTGCACGCGCTGGAGCGCGCCGCGAAGAAGCTGGGCGGCACCTTCCGCCGTCCGCCGCTGGCGGTGACCTTCGAGCCGGGCATCAACGCCGCCGGAGTGCGCCAGCCGGGGTGCTCGCTGTGCGGTGACTGCATGACGGGCTGCAACGTCGGCGCGAAGAACTCGGTGCTGATGAACTACCTGCCGGACGCCGTGCGCCACGGGGCCCGCATCTTCACCGAGGTGGGCGTGCGTCACCTCGCGCGCGACGGCGGGCGCTGGCGCGTCTACTACCGGCCGATGAACGCGGGCCGCGAGCGCTTCGACGCGCCGGACCTGTGGCTGACCGCGGACCGGGTCATCCTCGCGGCGGGCACGGTGGGCACGACGGAAATCCTGCTGCGCTCGAAGGCGCTGGGGCTGCCGCTGTCGGACCAGCTCGGCAAGCGCTTCAGCAACAACGGCGACGTGATGGCCTTCGGCTACAACACGGACGTCACCATCAACGGCGTGGGGCACGGGGACAAGCCGCACGACACGCTGGAGCCGGTGGGCCCCACCATCAGCGGCATCATCGACGACCGGGCCACGCCGAATCAGGAAGACGGCATGGTCATCGAGAACGGCGTCATCCCCGGGGCCATGGCCCGGCCGGTGACGGCGCTGCTCGCGGCGGCCTCGGCCGTCTCCGGAGAGGACACGGACCGCGGCATCAAGGACAGGCTGGAGGAGATGGCGCGCATGGCGGAGAGCGCGCTGCGCGGGCCGTACTTCGGGGCCATGCGGAATACGCAGACGTTCCTGGTCATGTCGCACGACGACGGTCGCGGCGAGCTGCGGCTGGCGGGAGACCGGGCGCGCGTGTACTGGCCGGACGCGGGGCTCCAGCCCGTCTTCACGCGCGTGGACGAGCGCCTGCGCCGCGCCACCGAGGCGCTGGGCGGCACCTTCGTGCGCAACCCGCTGTGGAGCAAGCTCACGGGGCACGAGCTGCTGTGCACCCACCCGCTCGGCGGCTGCGCCATGGGCGAGCGCGCGGAGGAGGGCGTGGTGGACCACGAGGGCCGCCTCTTCTCGGACGCGTCCGGCACGGGCGTGCACGAGGGGCTCTACGTCAGCGACGGCTCGGTGGTTCCGAGACCGCTGGGCACCAATCCGCTGCTCACCATCTCCGCGGTGGCGGAGCGCTGCGTGGCGCTGATGGCGCGGCGCTACGGGTGGACGGTGGACTACTCGCCTGTCTCGGAAGGCCCGGCCCCGCTGCCGGCGCGACCGCTGTCCGTGCAGTTCACCGAGACGATGTACGGCTACATCTCCGAAGCGGTGGACGAGGACTTCCTGCGCGCGGGCGACCCGGAGCGGCCGGACACCTCGCCCTTCCGCTTCATCGTCACGGTGGAGGCGAGTGATTTGGAGGCGCTGTTCGCCCACCCGCTGCACCCGCTGAGCATGTCTGGCTGCGTGCAGGCGCCGATGCTGTCCTCCCGCCCGCTGACGGTGGAGGGAGGCGTGCTGCACCTGATGACGAGGGACCAGGCCCGCCCGGGCGGACGGCAGATGCGCTACCAGCTCCCGCTCGTCTCCGAGTCGGGCGAGCGCTACTTCCTGGACGGCTACAAGGACGTCCACGACGACGCGGGCCCGGACCTCTGGGTGGACACCACGCGGCTGCTCGTCTCCGTGTACCGGGGCGCGGACGCGTCGGGGCCGTGCGTGTACCGTGGCTTCCTGCGGCTGAATGCGAAGGACTTCACGGTGCAGCTCTCCACGCTGCGGGTGCTGCACGCGAAGGAGCCGGCGCAGCGGCTGGCGGCGCTGGCCCGCTTCGGGCGCTTCTTCTTCGGCACGCTCTTCGACACCTACGTGCGCAAGGCGGCGTAGCGGCCGGGGAGGCGAACGCGCCCGGTGCCTGAAGGCTTCGGGCGTGCTCCTCCGGGAGTGCGTGGGCACCGTGATGCCCAGACAGCAGCCCCGGAGGAATGACACCCCATGGCCGATGACCCCAGGCAGCAGGGAAAGGGCGCCCCGCAGGAAGACGAGCGGCCGACCAGCCGTCGTGACCTCCCGCTCGAGGTCCGGCGCGCCCGGCGGAGCGAGGCTCGCGCCAGCCAGACGTACAAGGCCTTCCTCAACCACCTCTGCGAGCGGGGAGGCATGTCCCCCGCAGTGGCCCAGCAGGCCGCCGTGTCCGTGTTGTGCGCGCTGGAGCAGCGCATCTTCTTGGAGGAGGCGGCCGACCTGGAGGCCCAGCTTCCACGCAAGCTGACCGATTTGCTGCACCGCTGTGAGCGGCACGAAGAGGAGCTGCCGGAGAAGTTCGGCCGCGAGCACCTGCTGAAGCGCGTGGGCGAGGATTTGTCGCTCAACCCCGACGCGGTGGAGCCGGTGGTGCGCGCGGTGCTGGACGCGCTCCGCGACCAGATTTCCGAGGGCGAGGCGGAGGACGTGATGTCCCAGCTCCCGCACGACCTGCGGGACCTCTGGGGCCGGGCCATCTGACCATGGCCGTCCTCGAACTGGCCCAGGCCGCGCCGTTGCTCCAGCAGGAGTACCGGGAAGGCCGGCTCATTCCCTTCCTGGGCGCGGGCTTCTCCAAGCCGCTGAACCTGCCGGACTGGAGCGAGCTCATCGCGGCCATGGCGGAGCCACTGGGCTTCGAGCCGGAGCTGTTCATGAAGCATGGCAGCGCCGAGCAGCTCGCGGAGTTCTTCGCCGTGGCGCACCCGAACAACTTCGAGCGCCTCGTCTATGGCATGGCGCGGAAGTTCAACTCGGAGGAGGCCGCGCAGCTCCGCAAGGACTCTCCCACGCACAAGGCCCTGGCCCGCCTGGACCGGTGGCACACCATCTACACGACCAACTTCGACTGGCACATCGAGTGCGCGCTCAGGGAAGCGGGCAGGAAGGTCGCAGTGCTGGCCTCCTTCGTGGACTTCCAGGACGAGAAGGAGGCCGGTGCCTGCGATGTCATCAAGTTCCACGGCACGCTGGAGATGCGCAACACCATCGTCCTGTCGGAGAGCAGCTTCTTCGAGCGGATGGCCCTGGAGGATGCCGCGGACCAGCGGCTGCGGGCGGACCTGCTCAGCCACAGCTTCCTGTTCATCGGCTACAGCTTCAGCGACCTGAACATCCGCTACATCTGGTACCGCATGCACCAGCTCCGCCAGCGCAGCCAGGCAGGAAGCCGCGTGCCGATGAAGCCTCGCAAGTGTTTCTTCGCCACGCATGGCTCCGGGCCGGTCCAGCCGATGCTGCTCGAGCAGTGGAACATCGACGTCATCCAGCTCGACCCGGAGGACAAGACCGCGAGTGTCGCGGAGCTCCTGAAGTGCATCGGCGGGTGAGTGAAGGGGACGGGAATGAAGACTGCCTATTACCTCACGTCGAATGCCAACAAGCTCCGCGAGGTCGAGCACTTCTTCCAGGGCTCGTCGAAGCTGGGCTTCGTCAAGGTGCGCACGGGCGTCGTCGAGATTCTCGAGACGGACCTGAGGACGCTCATCCTGAACAAGGCCGCGGCGGCCTACGCCCGGGTCCGGTACCCCATCATCGTCGAGCATGGTGCCTTCGGTATCGAAGACCTCGGCGGGCTTCCGGGGACACTCATCCGGCCATTCTGGGAGACGCTCGGGGGAAGGCTCTGCGAGCTGGTCCGTTCCGACCGCAAGCGGGTGATGCTCCAGTCCGCGGTCTGCTTCTGCGATGGCAGGCAGCGGAAGGTGATTCTCAAGGAAGTGGAGGGGACGCTGGCGGATGCACCGCGCGGCAAGGGCGGCTTCCATTGGGACCCCATCTTCATTCCCAAGGGGCACACGAAGACCTTCGCGGAGATTGCAGAGGCCTCGCTGGACGACAAGCTGAGCCTCTCCGCCGCGGGGCTCGCCTATGCCGAGCTGAAGAAGGAGCTCGGCCTCTGACCGTCAGGCCAGGGCCATCGGCTCGCGGCGCATGCCGGACGCGCGGCGCAGGGGCTCCGCCCACCATGGCTCCTCGGAGAGGAGCACATCGCGCCCGTCCACGCGCGCCACCATGCCCCCGGGCGCCACCACGGAGAACCGCAGCGTGCGCCCGAGCGCGGAGGTGATCGCGGACATGGTGCTCTCGTCCTCGGCGGAGAAGCCGAGCGGGCCCTCGGGGTGGCTGTGCGCCACCTCCTCCAGCTCCGCCCGGTTCTGCCAGATGGCCTCCCACCGCTCGCGAGAGTCCGGCAGGAGGAACGGATTGTCGGACGCGTCGCTCCACAGCACGTCGCCGTCCCGGCCGATGAGCAGGCACACCTCTCGCGTCGTCATGACTTCCTCCCTCCCGTCTACGCGTGCCGCGTAATCACCAGCACGCCCGTGTCGATGGCCTCGCGGATGACGGACGGCAGGCTCTCCAGCGTCACCTCGCTGTCCGCGCCCGCGAGGCATACGCCCGCGTCCACCACCTGCAGCGACTGGGAATCCACGATGGAGATGAAGCGCTCGCCCATGAAGGCATACGTCACCTCCAACCGATTGCCGCCCAGCCGCCGCACGTCGCGCACCCGCGCGCCCGCGCTGTGAAGCGCCCGCTCCGCTCGCTCCACGCCATCCTCCTGCACCCCACGCCGCCCATGCCGCCCCGCCCGGCGCTGTGCCTCGGCCAGCACCTGCGTCGCGTACACCCGCGCCTCCGCCGCCTCGCGCTCCTCCCGCGTCCGCGCCACCTGCACTGCCTGCGCGCGCAGATGCGCCTCGCGCTCGGTCACCAGGTGACGCAGGCACTCCTCCGCCTTCGCGCGGCCGCCCTCCGCCACGTCCAGCACCCGCGCACGCACCTCGGCCGGCGCGAAGCGGATGGCCAGCGCCCGAGACGCCCCCTCCAGCAACGCGTAGCCGAACGCCGCCCGCAGCGCCGCGCTCACGCCCTTCGCATCAGAGAGGGACTGGCCCTCCTCCAGCGCGCGGCGCGCCGCGTCCTCCGCCTCGCCCTCGAACTCCAGCCCGTCGAACAGCAGCGAGCCGTCATGCCACCGCCGGGCGCTCACCAGCGCCAGCCGCGGTGGCTCCTCCTCCGGCATCAACTCCATGGGCTCGGCCACCGCGCCCTCGCGCACCAGCCGGCTGCCCCACACATGACCCCGCACGCGCGGCAGCCCGTCCAGGCCCTCCGGCCCGGCCGGCTCGCGCGCCGTCGCCACGCGACCCTGCACCTCGAAGCGCCACCACCCCGGGCGGACCGGGGTGGCGACACGGAGGCGGCGCGAGGGGGCATCCACGGTGCCGCCGCCAAAGTACGGCAGCACCGCCGACTCCACCTTCCCGAGGAACTTCCGGTAGTCCACGCCGCCTCCTCCTTCCTCACTGCAACCGCTGTGACGTCACGCCACCTTCAGCAGCGGCGTGCGCATGACGCGCTCCACCCACCCGGACTGCACGGTGGTGGCCACGCCCTGTGCCGCCGGCGCGTCCAGCAGCGCCTTCAGCACGCGCGGCACCTGGTAGGGGTCCGCGAACTGGTCCACGTTCACCTCGCTGAACGGCACCTTCAGCTGCCCCGCGCACGTGCGCACCGTGTTGCCGCGCGCACCCGCCACGGAGACCAGCAACGCCATGGCCGCCACGGTGTAGCCGAAGTCGCGGAACGCCCGGGCGAACTGGTCACCCGCCTCGCCCGCCTCGTCGCCCACCACGATGACCACCAGCTTCGCCCCCTCCGGCACCCTCACGCCGTCGCGGTGCAGTGCCTGCAACGCGGCCGCGTGCGTCGTGCCGCCCGCCGCCTTCAGCCCGGCCAGCATGTGCTGGACGGCGGTGCGGTTGGCCGCCTTCGGCTTCAGCACCGTGCCCATCGTGTCGAACGCCGCGATGTGCAGCTTCTCCATCGGGAAGCCCGCGAGGATGCGCGCCAGCGCCTCCTTCGAGTTCTCGATGGCCCCCTCCATGGAGCCCGACTTGTCGATGAGGAACATCACCCTCACGTCGGTCTCCGCCGTCGCCTCCGCCACCGCGTTGCGTGCCGCGTTGTCGCTCGCCTCCTCCAGCTTCTGACGCAGCACCTCGCTGCGGACGTTCTTCGCGATGTTCAGCGCCCGCTGGTCCGTCGCCGTCTGCACGGCCTTCTCCCAGCGCGCACGCACCGTGGGCTCCGCCAACAGCCCCAGCTCCTCGAGCGTCGGCGTCATCAGGCGCAAGTCCCTGTCCGACAGGGACGGGAGCAGGGCCGCCATGATGGCCGGCGTCATCCCCACGTCCTTCGGCAGCCGGCCCACGACCTCCTTGTAGGAGAGGCGCTCGTGCTCGACCCACTCGCAGATCTCCGCCTCGGACAGGCCGTCGAAGCGCTCGCGCTTGACCAGCGTCAGGCCGCTCAGGCCCACCGTGCGGTGCCCCTGCGCGGACTGCTTCTGCTTCCAGCCGAGCACCTCGAAGAAGCCCTGCGTGGCCGGCTTGTAGCCCGCCTTGCGCGCCAGCTTCTTCAGCGTCTCCTTGTACCCGGCCTTCACCAGACCCTGGAGCATCGGCAGGTTGGCCTCACGCGCCGCCAGCCACTTGGACGCCACGCGCTTCCAGCGGCCCAGCGGCGCCTTGCGGGACGCGGGGTCACCGAAGCCCGCCTCGCGGTTGAGGCGCGCGATTTCCGGCTGCTCGAGCAGCTCCGCCACCCGCAGCACCGCCTTGGGCGTCAGCATGCGCGTGGACTTGCGCTCGTAGTGGAGCACCATGGCCTCGCCGATGGCGCGCCAGTCGTCGTCGTGGAACGCGACCTGGCCGTGGTCGTCGCGCACGGGCTGGCCCGCGTGCTCCTGCACCAGCATGAGCGCGCACGTGGCCACCTTCAGGTCACGCCAGTCCGTCTGCGTCAGCGCGTACGACGCGAAGTGCGCCATCAGCTCCGCGTTGAGCTTGTAGATGTCCAGCAGCTGCCGGTACAGCCGCACCGCCGCCGGCACGAAGAGGCCCGGCTTCACCGGCCGGCCCGCGGCCTTCTGCGCCGGGGTGGCGTGCGCCGCCGCGTACCACGTGCCATTCACGTCCAGCCCGGGCCGGTTGTGCCACAGGTGCGCCGAGCCCCCGAGCACCAGGTCCAGCAGCCGCTCGGCAGGGCCGCGCTGCGCCTCGGGCAACAGGTTCGTGTTCTGCGTCGGGTTCGTCATGGGTGTCCCCCTTTCGGGACGTGCCGCGGGTCAGGCGCGGGGCGGACCTCTCGCGTGAGGGGCGAGGGGAGTGCACCGCGCGTGGTTCTCACGTGCGCCCTTCACGTCAGCGAAGGCACGCGCGTGGAAGTGGTGAAGAGAGAGGAAAAGACGCGCCTGAGTGACGAGGCCGGTTGAACCTCTGGATCCCAAATCCAGCGCTCTCCCATTGAGCTACAGCCGCATGGAGCGGCTGGCGGGATTCGAACCCGCACCTCTTTGCGTGTAGGACCCCGTCGGCCGGGCGCGAAAGCTGTCAGGTGCTCACGAGTAGACGCACACGTCGCCGTGCACCGGGAACTTCGCCACGTCTTTGCCGCCCCGGTATGCATTCCGGGCCGGCACCGAGACGAGCTCCCAGGTGGGGAGCACCACGGCCGTCAGTGAGCGGCCGTACACGCAGCCGGTGTCGATACCCACCGCGTGCTCGGTGACGAGCGGCTTGTCGAAGACGGTGTGGCCGAAGATGACCCGCTCCGGGCCCTTCCAGTGGTGCGTCCAGAATGTCCACCCTTCGGGCGCCTTGGAGGGCCAGAAGCTCTTGGTGGACGGCGGCTGGATGCACTGCACGTGGAGCAGGTGGTAGGGGTCCTGCGCCTCGACCGTCCGGTCGGGCAGCATGCCGGCGTGGACGACGATGGCGTTGTGCTCCGGCAGACGGATGAAGTGGGGCAGGCCCGCCATCCAGTCGTAGTGCTCCGGGTCGAGGACACGGCGCGTCTCGAGGTGGTCCGGCAGCAGGCGCTCGTCCGGCCGGCGGCGCTGCTGGAGGTGCTTCTCCTCGTGGTTGCCGAGGATGGCCTCGTGCCGCATGGCCAGCTCCACGCACTCGCGCCGCTTCGGGCCCCGGTCCACCAGGTCCCCCGCGAAGATGATGCGGTCGCTGGAGGTGGCCCCGACCGTGTCGAGCAGCTCCAGGGCCTCGTCGAGGCAGCCATGGAGGTCTCCGATGACGATGGTGCGGGCGGACATGACACGGGACTCCGGAAAGAGATTGAGCGCCCGAGTGAAGAAGCCGGTTGATGCTGACGTGACAGGTCAGTGTCGGACCGCCGACTTTCACCTACCGGGGTAGATGCGTGGAGTCGAACCACGGCTTGTAGGGCCGCTTCGGCCGGGCGCTCGAAAGCGATGCGGGCAGGGACGCGGCTTTCTGGCGTTCCTGACGGGGCCATTTCCGGGGGGCCGGGCGCGTTTTCCTCCTTAGATGGCCCCGAGAGACATTTTGTCAGGAAAAAGGCGCGGGGGGCGTCGGCCCCCTGGAGGTTGAAGGTTTCGTCTCGGAGGCTGCCTGCGGATGCCAACGTGGTACCTTGCCGCGCCACATCCCTGTAACCCCATCTCCCGGGAGGGGACTCCCGGCGCAGGCCTCAGGTCCTTCCGGTGTACGAGCAGCTCACGGATGACGAATTGTTCGCGGAGGTGGTCCGCCGCCGCGCCGCTGGCGAGCCCGTCGGGGGCCCCCTCGGTTCGTTGGTGGACCGGTGGGGCCGCCCCGCGCGCTATGTCATCAGCAAGATTCAGGCGAGCTACGGCCGCGGTTCCCCGGCGGACGCGGACGAGCTCTTCCAGGACGCGGTGGGGAAGTTCATCGACCGCGGCCTGGACCAGTTCCGGGGCGTCTCTGAACAGATGCCCGGCCGGAGTGCGTCTCCCAAGACGTTCTTCCTGCGCATCGTCAAGCACGTGGCCATCGACTTCTACCGGCGGCACCGCGAGGAGCTCGCGGCGCCTCCGTCAGACCCCGATGACGCCATGGAGGAACCGCCCTCCGAGGTGGCCCGCGCTGTCGAGGCAGGCAAGCGTCGCGAGGAGCGCGCCGAGGCTCAGGAGCTGTATTGGGCCGCATTTGCCCGACTCCAGCAGGAGCATCCGAAGGAGGCCTCTGCCTGGGAGCTGTACCACCACGAAGACGTCGAGGATCACGAGGAATGTGCTCGGCGCCTGAACATCACGGTGGTCAACTCCTACAAGCGCGTCAGCCGCGCGCAGGCCTACCTCAAGCTCTACCTGCTGGATCTCCAGCGCGAGACGCAAGGGGAGGAAGCGTGAGCCTCCTTCCCGGCCATACCCCGGGTTACCCAGGAGGATTCAATCCATGAACGACGTACTGTCCCGCTATTCCGCCCGCCGCTCCGTGCTGTCCTCGACGAAGTCATCTCCCGGTGAAGTTCTGGAGGTTGCGGGAGATTTGCTGCGGCGCTCTTCTCGGGTCGGTATCGAAGGTGTGGACGCAGCTCTTCGTGGATTGGGTCGTCCCCAGGTCGAAGCGTGGTTGAAGGCCCAGAAGCCGCAGTCGTTGCAGCCGGTGCTGTTGAGGGCCGCGGAAGAAGCTGTCGAAGTTGCGCTGGATGGGGGGGAAGAGGCGGAGATGTGGAGGGCCTCGGCGATGGAGGGAATCGCCGCCCGCGACAGGGCCGCCTCCGCCGCCCGCGCACTGGCCGCCTGGGAGGCACTTCATGGCGGACTTCAGGGTGACTCCGCGCAGCTCCGAGATTCATATCTCGCCGCGCTCGGGACGTTGGACTCATCACTCCGCCCGAGAGCCCGTTGGTTCATCCCGTTGAATCCGCAGCGTCGGCAGGAGCGCGACCTTCTCGAGCCCGCCGAGCAGGACACGGCCTGGTGGTTCTCCGCCCGGGCCGGCTGCGATGACCTGGTGGCCACCTGGACGGGGCAGCCCCAGACACTGACCGCTCACCTCCAGGATTGCGTTGATTGCCGCGCGGACATGGCGGATGCGGCGCCCGTGGATGCGCCCCCGCGCCGTCACCTCACCGCGGACGACCTCTGGCGCTTCGACATGGGGCTGATGTCCGAGGACGAGCGCTCCAAAGTCGACGCGCATACGGCCCGCTGCGGCGAGTGCGCCCAGGCCGTGCTGGCGCTGGGCGAGGGCGAAGAGGCGATTGACGAGGCCCTCGACATGGAGCTGGAGGAGGGCGCCGTGGGCCGCGCCGCGCGCAGCTCCCGCGCTCCGGTGTCGCATCGTCCGTCCGCGGCACGTCACCCGGAGCAGCGCGAAGTACTCGACGAGCGTCGCGACTTCCGAGTGGTGCTGGTGCGCGAGCGCCAGCGCGTCCGCCTCCTGGTGCAGCCCCTGTCGGGCCGCGCGGTGACGGCGGCGGTGTTCCTCAGTCCCGGCCGGCCCTCGCTGAAGCCCACGAGTGGGCCCGAGGGCATCTCCTTCGATTTGACGACGGCGTCCTCCACCGGCGCGCACTCTGCCCACCTCTCGGTGCAGGCGGGCAGTGAGACGCTGGAGCGCGACTTCTCCTTCTGACTGAAGAGAAGGACTGCGGCTCCGGATGACGGGGCCCGTGAGACACGGGCCCCTCGCACTCACGGGGAGTCGGTGCCGTTGACGCCGCGCTCGGTGTCGAGCGCCTGCCGGCTGCGCACCGGCGGCTGCGGAATGGGGAACGTCTGCGGCGGCAGCGTGGCGCGGAAGCCGTTGGCCAGCAGGGCCACCACGAGCTGCGCCGTCGGCGGGCGGGTGCTCAGCGCCGCGCCGCACACGTCAATCTGGTCCGTCACGCGGGGCCCCTCGCTGACCTGGTAGCGGTTGCACGTGGCGTCCACCTGCGGGCTCTTGTCGCGCGGCAGCTCGCGCGTGAGACGGCCCCAGCGCATGACGAGCTTCTCCGGCGAGATGAGGATGTTCACCGGCTCTCCGCCCCACGTCCCGTCGACGAGCGTCTTGGGCCCGCCCGCCTTCACCTTCAGGTCCACCGCGCGCTGGCCATAGGTGCCCGTCACCTCGATGCCGTGCTCGTAGATTTCCTCGGAGAGGATGCTCACCCAGACGCCGTCCTTGCGCTTGGTGTACGGCTTGTCCGTGGCGACGCGGCCATGGTTGAACCAGACGTCGCCCACGCGGCCCATGGGCACCTGGTCGTTCTTCGCCACGGGGAAGGGCTCGTCATCCAGGCCGGCGGGGCCGGTGGAGGCCACCACGGGGCGCGAGGCCAGGAGGTCCGTCACCGGCACCGCGGCGTCCACCATCTCGAAGCGCACGCCGTCCAGCCAGGCCTGGCCGGTGCCGCTCATGATGAGGCCCGCCATGATGGCGGTGGCCTCTTTCGGCACGTCCAGCACCACGTCGTAGCGCTTGCAGCCGGCGGTGCCCACGAGGGCGCGCGACTGCATGTTGTCGAAGGCGAGGGGCTGCTTCGCGTCCGGCCCCTCCACGCGCATCCACAGGCCGGCCCAGCCGTCCACGTCCTTGATGCGCACCATGGCGGAGAAGCGCAGCCGCTTGCCGCGGTAGTCCTGCGCGCCGAAGACCTGCATGAAGGTGCCGTAGCCGTTCTCGTCCTGCGTCAGCGAGCGGAGATAGGCGCTGCGCGAGCCCTCGCAGGTGGAGGCAGTGTCCACTCCCGCCTCGTAGCGCTTGGGCGCGCTCTCCGTGACGTACCAGCCCACGGGCAGCTTCTGGGCGCTGCCCGACGGCTGCGCCCCGGCCGCGGTGGCGGCCAGCGCGAGCAGCAGGGCGGCGAGTTTCTTCCGGAAGTCCATGACGTGGGTCCTCACAGCGACACGGGATGGCGCGCGCTCAGCGCACCCTCGGGGAGGCCGGTGCGGGCCTCATAGCGCGGCACCTCGCCCGTGCCCCAGGGATTCTGGACGAGCAGCCCGCGCTCCGCCGCCTTCGCCGTGCATGAGTCCTGGGTGGCCAGGTCCGGGCATGCGACGACGATGGCCTGCGGCACATTCACCTCCAGCTCCAGCGCGGGCGAAGTCAGAGCGCCGGCGCCGCCGCCGGATGGGTGGTGGCCGCGGCCGCCGGGCAGCAGGACCAGGGCCAGCGACGCCGCCGCCGCGAGCGCCGCGCCGACCGCGCCCGCCGCCGCGCGCCGCACGTGCCAGCGGGCGGGGCGGATGACGCGGTCCTCCCGAGGGAACGCCTGGGCCACCTCCTCGAGCTGCTCGGAGAGGACGGCCTCCTCCTGCAGCAGGCGCGCGCACGGCTCGCATTCGAGCGTGTGCGCCTCCAGCGCGGCCGAGGCCTCGGGTGACAGCGCCCCCAGGATGTATTGCTCCGCGGAGTCGCGGGTCAGGTGGGGCTTAAGCATGGGTCTCCTCCTCGAGCGCGGACCGCAGCTTCTTGCGGACCTCGCACAGGATCTGTCGGACACGCTGGACGGACAGGCCGACCCGCGCGGCGACTTCGGCATGGGGAAGCTCCTGGCCGTCACAGGCCAGGAGGAAGACGGTTCTGGCGCTGGGCGACACCTGCGCCAGCGCGGCATGGGCACGCGAGAGCTGCTCCTCCGAGAGGAGTCGACGCTCCGCGGACACGGAAGGGTCCACCGGGTGCTGCCGCTCCGGCAGCTCCTCCACCGCCCCGGAGATGGACTCCCGCCGGGAGCGGCGGGCATCGTCCGCGGCCAGGAAGGCCGCCTGGGTGAGCGCGAGGTTGGGCAGACGCAGCTCCGTCAGCAGCCCCCGCTGCTGTTGTTGGATGAGCCGCGCCCACGTCTCCTGGGCCAGCTCATGCGCCCGGTCCACCCGGACGCCTTTTGCGAGCAGCGATACCACGACACGCCGGTGGTGGCGTGCCACCAACGCGTCCCAGGCCGCCCGGTCGCCGGCCAGCGCGCGCCGCGACAGGGTCTCCTCATCCCCCACGCGCGGCGCTTCGGCTTCCACTGGCTCCTCGGCTTCCTTTGGCATCCGAAGCGTCATCCGCAGGCCCTGCACGGCTGCACTCATGCCGTCTTCCCGTCGCTCTGAGGCGTCTCCGGGAAGGGTCTGCTCCCCGGTGCCGGGGTAACGTGTGTCCGTGGCGGACATATCGTCGGCGGGTGTCGGGAGGATGTGGGGCGGGGTGGGCAAAGGTCAGTTCGAGGCGGGGCTCTCGCCGTTGGGCCAGGGGAGGTTGGACAGCTTCACCACGCCCTGGCAGCGGGCGCACTCGCGGCCCTGGCTGTCGTAGGCGCGGGCGGTGGCGAAGAGGAGGGAGACGCTCTTGTTGCTGACCTCCGCCTCCACGCGGCAGACGTCGCCGGTGACGGCGCGCTCGAAGTTCATGGACAGCTGCACGGTGGCGCAGCGGCGGCTGGGGTCCACCAGGGCGCCGCTGCAGCCGATGGCGAGGTCGAACATGGCCGCGAGCGTCAGGCCGTTGACGGCCGCGCCGCTGCCCAGGCCCCCGCGGTGCTCGGGGCGGAGCTCGGGGACGGTGACGAGCACTTTCCTTCCCTCCGGAAACGACAGGTGCGCACCGAAGTGACGCAGGGTGAGGCTGCGGTTGAACTGCTCGGCGTAGCGGTCCAGGTCGGCCTGGGCGGGCAGCCGGGAGGGGGGGCCGGACGGGGTGTCGGACATGTGCTGTCCACTTATACCCGAGCGCCCGCCGCAGGGGGACCGGGCAGGCGGAGGCGTGCGTGGTGGAAGGACGCCCACCGGAGGAGGAAAGACGTTAGAAGCAGGGGTTCCCTTTCGAGTCCTCCGTGAACCCCCACGAATCCGTCCTCCTCGAAGACCTGAACCCGCCCCAGCGCGAGGCCGTGCTGCACGGCGACGGTCCCCTGCTCGTCCTGTCGGGCGCCGGCAGCGGCAAGACGCGCGTCATCACCCGCCGGGTGGCGCACCTGGTGATGGTCCGCCGCGTCTTCCCGTGGCGCATCCTCGCCGTCACCTTCACGAACAAGGCCGCGCGGGAGATGCGCGAGCGCCTCACCCAACTGCTCGGCTCCCAGGCGAACGACCTGGTGGTGAGCACCTTCCACTCGTCGGCGGCCCTGATTCTGCGGCGCGAGGCGGAGCACGTGGGCCTCACCCGCTCGTTCGTCATCTACGACGACGGGGACCAGCTCAACGTGGTGAAGCGGGCCATGCGCGACGCGGGCATCGAGGTGCCCATGCAGCCGCGCGAAATCCTGCACCGCATCGACCAGGAGAAGAACGCGGCGCGCCTGCCAGAGCACATGCAGGTGGAGCCGGGCGACGAGCGCGGCCAGCTCATCCGCAAGGTGTACGCGGCCTACCAGGAGCGCCTGCGCACGGCGAACGCGGTGGACTTCGGAGATTTGCTGCTCCTGCTGGTGACGCTGTTCCGCACGCGGCCGGACGTGCTGGAGAACTACCGGCGCCGCTTCCACCACGTGCTGGTGGACGAGTTCCAGGACACCAACCCCGTGCAGTACGCGCTGCTCAAGCAGCTCGCGCCGCCGCCGTCGGCGAACCTGGTGGTGGTGGGTGACGACGACCAGTCCATCTACCGCTGGCGCGGCGCCAACGTGGACAACATCCTCGAGTTCCCCCAGCAGTACCCGGGCGCGAAGGTGGTGAAGCTCGAGCAGAACTACCGCTCGGACCAGAACATCCTCACGGCCGCGCACGAGGTCATCAGCAAGAACACGCGGCGCATGCCGAAGAAGCTCTGGTCGGACCGGCAGAAGGGCGAGACGCTGAGCCTGCTGCTCAACCGCGACGAGCGCGCGGAGGCGCAGGAGGTGGCGCGGCAGATTCTGGCGCTCCAGCGGGAGGGCTTCATCAAGTTCTCCAGCATGGCGGTGTTCTACCGGGTGAACGCGCAGAGCCGCGTGCTGGAAGAGGCGCTGCGGCTGGCGCGCATCCCGTACACGCTGGTGAGCGGGCGCAGCTTCTATGACCGGGCGGAGGTGCGCGACGCATCCGCGTACCTGCGGCTGATGGTGAATCCGCGCTCGGACGCGGACCTGCTGCGCATCATCAACACGCCCGCGCGCGGTATCGGCGACACCACGGTGGAGCGGCTGACGGACCACGCCAACGAGAAGGGCGTGAGCCTGTACGAGGTGCTGGCGCAGCCGGAGGAGATTCCCTCGCTCAACTCCACGGCGGTGAAGCGGCTGAAGGTCTTCCGCAACCTGCTGTCCTCGCTGGCCTCCTTCGCGAAGGACGCGAAGGACGCGGCGAGCGCGGTGGACGAGATGCTGCGCGAGACGAAGCTCGTGGAGACGCTCGTGGCCGAGGGCAGCGACGAGTCGCAGACGCGCGCGGAGAACCTGAAGGAGTTCCTGGGCGCCGCGCAGGAGTTCGACCTGAATCGCGCGGCCGCGGCGGTGCAGGCCGCGCAGAACGCTCCGGCGGAGGTGCCTGCGGAGGTGGACGCGGCGCCGCTGACGGCGGACACGCCTCCGCTGCAGGCCTTCCTGGAGCAGATTTCGCTGGTGGGCGAGGCGGACGCGGAGGTGGGGGATGGCCGGGTGGCGCTGATGACGCTGCACGCGGCGAAGGGCCTGGAGTTCGACGCGGTGTTCCTCACCGGCCTGGAGGACGGAGTCTTCCCGCACTCGCGCGCCCTCAAGGGCGAGGACCCGGACGACAGCGAGGACATGGCCGAGGAGCGGCGCCTCTGCTACGTGGGCTTCACGCGTGCGCGCAAGCGGCTCTTCGTGAGTCTCGCGCAGTGCCGCTCGCTGTTCGGTGAGCTTCGCTACAACCCACCCAGCCGCTTCCTGCGCGACGTGCCCCCGGCGCTCTTCGGCATCAGCGAGCAGGACGTGCCCGAGCCGCCCCGGCCCGCCGCGGTGGCCCCGCGCAAGCGCACGTGGGACGAGGACGACGGGCCGCGCATCGACCGCTCGTACTCGCAGGCGTCGGACATGGACGGCGTGACGGGGGACGTGCGCGGCATGCGCGTGCGTCACGAGCAGTTCGGCACCGGCCGCGTGGTGTCCACGGACGGCAGCGGGCCGAATGCGAAAGTCACCGTGGAGTTCGGCGGAGGCGTGGGCCTCAAGCGCGTCATCGCCCGCTTCCTGATTCCGGGGTGACTCCGGGCCTGACGGCGCTCACTCCTCCGGAGGCTTCAGCCGCCACGCCATCACCCGCCCGTCGAGCCCCAGCACGAAGAACTCGTCGCCCAGCACCACGGGCGCGGTGCGCAGCGGCGTGTCCGTGCGCAGCGCGAAGGCGCGTTCCCACGCGGGCGGCTTCAGCGCGAGGAGCCGCCCGTCGCGCCCGGCGGTGGGCACGAGCAGCAACTCCCCGCGAATCGGCGTCACTCGCGAGAGGAGCGGGTCGGGCAGGGTGACGCGCGCCACCTCCCGGCCATTCTCCCGGTCCACGCCCAGCAGCGTGGGGGATGTCCCCCCGGCCCCGACCCACAGCGTCCCCAGCGCCATGGCCGGGGGACTCGTGAGGCCGTCGGCCATGGACTGCTCCCACAGGGGGCTGCCGTCCTTCACCCGCAGCGCCAGGAGCCGCCCCGGCCGCATGCTCACGTAGACGGCGTCCCGCCACGCCTCCAGCCCCACCACGTCCCGCACGTCCCGCGCCCAGGCCTGCGTCCCGTCGCCCATGGACAGGGCCACCAGCCCCGTGCTCCCCCGCGCCACCACCAGGAGCCCTTCCGCCAGCACGGGGGCCGGAAGGCCGCGGGGACTGTCCGGCGCGGGCCCGGTGGCCTTCGGAGCGGCGGAGCGCCAACGCACCTTTCCCGTGTCCACCGCGTGCGCGCGCACGGCGCCATCCGGGGCCACGAAGTACACGGAGGTCCGTGCCTCGTCCGTCACACCAGGAGTGAGGACGGGAGGCTCGCCCGTGACGCGCCAGCGCTCCGCGCCGTCCTCCAGTCCCAGACGCACCACGTCACCCGCCACGGTGCCTACGATGACGCTGTCGCCCACCACCACGGGCCGTGTGGCCACCTCCCGGCCGAGCGACACCCGCCACACCACGCGTCCGTCCCGGTCCAACCGCACCACCACGCCGGCCTCGTTGCCGGTGATGACGCCATCCGCCACGGCGGCCAGCCCGGCGCGAGACGACGCGTCGGTGGAATACCGGAAGGCCGAATCCGCGGGCTCCCGGCACCCCACGGCCGCCACCAGTGTCAGCGCCAGGGCTGGCAGCAGGGGCGTGCATGGACAGGCGCGGGGCGACATGGTTTGGAGGATGGCGCAAGGAAGGAACTTCGACCATGCCTACCATTCGTGAAGACGAGTTTCCCAGCGCGACCGGCATCCCCTCCTCCGCCCGGCGGACGGACTTCGTGCCGCCCCCGACGCTGGCGGTGACGGAGGAATTGCTCCTCGCGCTCCCCAAGACGGACCTGCACTGCCACCTCGACGGCTCCATGCGGGTGAAGACGATTCTGGAGCTGGCCGAGCAGCAGAAGGTGAAGCTGCCCGCCGACACCGAGGACGGCCTCGCCAAGGCCATCCACATGGGCGAGGTGTGCAAGAGCCTGGAGGAGTACCTCGTCGCCTTCGACGTGACGCTCTCCGTGCTCCAGACGGCGGACGCGCTCTACCGCTCCGCGTACGAGCTGGCGGTGGACGCCGCCGCGGAGAACGTGCGCTGGCTGGAGGTGCGCTACTCCCCCGCGCTCCATCTCCAGAAGGGCCTGAAGATGACCACCGTCATCGACTCGGTGCTGGAGGGCCTGCGCGCCGCCAAGCGCGAGACGGGCATCAAGTGCGGCGTCATCGTCTGCGGCATCCGCCACATCAACCCGCAGACGTCCATGCGCCTGGCCGAGCTGTCCGTGGCCTACAAGAACCGCGGCGTCATCGGCTTCGACCTCGCCGGCGCCGAGGCGAGCTTCCCCGCCAAGGACCACCGCGACGCCTTCCAGCTCATCCTCAAGAACAACGTCAACTGCACCGCGCACGCGGGCGAGGCCTACGGCCCCGAGTCCATCTCCCAGGCCATCCACAACCTGGGCGCGCACCGTATCGGCCATGGCACGCGCCTGCGCGAGGACGGGGACCTCCTCAACTACGTCAACGACCACCGCATCCCCTTGGAGGTCTGCCCCACGTCCAACGTGCAGACGGGCGCGGTGTCCAGCCTGGCCGCGCACCCGCTGAAGTTCTACTTCGACTACGGCCTGCGGGTGACCATCAACACCGACAACCGCCTCATCACCGACACCACGGTGACGAAGGAGCTGTGGGTGGCGCACAAGGAGCTGGGCCTGTCGCTGGAGGACCTGACCACCGTCATCGTCTCCGGCTTCAAGAGCGCCTTCCTGCCGTTCCGCGAGAAGCAGGACATGCTGCGCGCCGTCAACCAGGAGATTGCGACGACGCTGGCCGCCTTCGACAAGAAGCGGACGGCGATGAAGCAGCCGGCGTGATGGCGTAGCTTCCTCGCGCGAGGAGGCGCCAGCACGTCCAAGCCTGGCGCCAGCGAAGGAGAGGACACGTGGACCTGGAGCTCGGTGGCAAGGTGGTGCTGGTGACGGGGGGCTCGGACGGGCTGGGGGCGGCGGTGGCCCGGAGGCTCGTCCGGGAGGGCGCGAAGGTGGCGCTCTGCGCGCGGGGCGTCGAGCGCCTGGAGGCCACCGCGGCCTCCCTGCGCGCCGAGGGCGGGGACGTGCTCACCGTCCAGGCCGACGTGTCCAAGGCCTGGCAGGTGGAGCACTTCGTGGACGCGGCGCACGCGCGCTTCGGGCGGGTGGACGCGCTGGTGAACAACGCGGGCACCGCGGCGGCGCGGCCCTTCATGTCGGTGACGGACGTGGAGTGGGAGGAGGACCTCAACCTCAAGCTCTTCGCCGCCGTGCGCGCCGCGCGGCAGGCGCTGCCGCTGATGCGTGAGGCCGGCGGTGGCTCCATCGTCAACGTGTTGGCCATCGCTGGGAAGACGCCGGGGGCGCACTCCACGCCGTCGTCGGTGTCGCGCGCCGCGGGCATGGCGTTGACGAAGGCGCTGTCGAAAGAGTTCGGCCCGCATGGCGTCCGCGTGAATGCCGTGCTGGTGGGCATCATCGAGAGCGGCCAGTGGGTGCGCCGGGCCCAGGAGGTGGGCAAGCCGGTGGAGTCCTTCCAGACGGAGATGGCTCGCCACGCCGGAATCCCCCTGGGCCGCGTGGGCAAGGCCGAGGAGTTCGCGGACCTCGTCGCCTTCCTGCTGTCCCCGCGCGGTGGCTACGTCAGCGGCACCGCCATCAACGTGGACGGTGGTTTGTCCGCCTCCGTGTAGTCCCGTCAGGAAACGCCCCCGCTCCCGTCCGTGCACGGTGAGGACGGCCTTCGGGCCGTTCCGGCGACCGCGGCTGCTGAACCCTGGTCCCACCATCTCATCCGTCACGTCCCCTGGTACCGCGCATGCGTGTGCGAGCCGGGCCATTCCTGAGCTGGGTCATGCAGCCGAACCTGAATCGGCTCCTGCGGGCGCTTGCCCGTGAGGGGCTCGAGGTGACCTATGACGGTCGCCTCTACTCCGTGCGCCTCCTGGGTGACGCCAATGCGCCGCCCGCCGAGGTGCTCCTCCCGCCGGACCTGCCCGTGGAGGGCAAGGCCTTCCGGCAACTCGCCAACCTCGCTGCCCTGAAGCACCCGGGCGGCGGCCAGGTGCTGCGCGTGCGCGCCACCCCCGACTTCCACCCCGGTGACTCCGGCGTGGCCATCGGCTCGGTGCTGCACACGACGCGGAATCTCGTCGTCCCCGGCGCCATCGGCACCGACATCAACTGCGGCATGCGCCTGCACGTCGCGGACCTCACCGTGGACGCCTTCCTCGCGAAGCGAGACGCCTTCGTGGAGCGGATGAAGGGCCACTACTTCTTCGGCACGCGGGACGTGGCCATGTCCTCGCGTGCCTCGGAGGCCCTGCTGCGCGACGGCATCCCCGGCTGGCTGCTGGAGACGCTGGAACGCCCGCTGGGCTGCGCGGCCCGCTCGGACCTGCCGCAGCTCGACGCGGAGGTGGAGCGCATCCACCTCGGCGGCGCGCTGAAGGGCAACCCGTCCTGGGCGCCGGACATCTTCACCCGCGAGGGCGTGGTGCGCGACGCGGGGCTGGCCACCATCGGCGGAGGCAACCACTTCGTCGAGGTGCAGCGCGTGGAGGCCGTGGAGGACCGTGCGCGGGCCTGGCAGTGGGGCGTGCGCGAGGGACAGCTCGCGTTCATGATTCACTCCGGCAGCCGCGACGTGGGCAAGCACGTGGGCGTGGCCTGGCAGGAGCGGGCGCGCAAGGCGTGGCCGGAGGGGCAGCCCTTCCCGGACAGCGGCATCCTCCCGCTGGGCGACGAGCGTCTCGTGGCCGAGTACCTGGAGGCCGAGGCCACCGCCGCCAACTACGCCTTCCTCAACCGGCTGCTGCTGGCGGAGCTGCTGCGCCAGACGCTGCGCGAGCTGTTCGGCGAGGTGGAGGCCCCGCTCGTCTACGACGTGCCGCACAACCTCACGCTCCCGTACGAGGGCGGGTGGCTGGCGCGCAAGGGCGCCTGCCCGGCGGGCGAGGAGCAGCCCGTCATCATCCCCGGCTCCATGGGCGCCACGTCCTTCCTCATGGTGGGGTGCGGCGACGCGAAGTCGCTGGAGTCCGCGTCGCACGGGGCGGGGCGGGCGCGCTCGCGCTTCAGCATGGGGCGGGGTGGGGCGAACCAGAGCGAGGCGGCGCTGGGCCTCACCGGGGTGGACTGCATCAGCCTCCGGGCCGAGCGGCGGGTGGAGGAAGCGCCCGCGGCCTACAAGCCCATCCGTCCCGTGGTGGACTCGCAGGTGGAGGCCGGCATCGTCCGCGAGGTGGCGAGGCTTTCGCCCCTGCTGACGTTCAAGGCGTGACGCGCGGGGCCGGAAAGTCGGCCTCGGACGCGTTTCTCCTGGCGGGCACGTCATTTAGCTTGGCGTGCCCGCCGTTCTCCGGGTGGAATGCACGCGCCCGGGCCGGTGCCCGCGCACCACGCATGTCATTCGAGGGGAGAGCATGGAGAACAACTTCGGCACACCGATGTCGCCCGGGGGCTCGCCCGCGCAGGCCCGCGAGGCCGTTGCGCTGCCCGCAATCCTGCTGATGGTGATTTCCGCCATCGGCATCCTGCTCGCGGTGACGAGCTTCTTCACACCGGCGTTGATGAACACGCTCATCAACAACCCGAGCCTCCCCGCGGACCTGCGCGACCAGCTCGCCGCCCAGCAGAGCCAGTCCTCCGCGCTCAGCTCCGTGCCCCTGCTCGTCTTGAGCGCCATCATCTTCTTCGGCGCGCTCCAGATGAAGAACCTGCGCAACTACGGCATGTCGCTGGCCGCGGCCATCATCGCCTGCATTCCCTGCATCGGCTCCTGCTGCTGCATCGGTATCCCGGTGGGCATCTGGGCCATCGTCGTGCTGCGCAAGCCGGAAGTCCGCGCCGCCTTCACCTGAAGCCGCGCTCAGCGCGAGGCCGGCTCCTCACGGTAGGCGGCCGGCCTCCGCTTCTGCATCCTCACGCACGCCAGCTGCACGTCGGGCGTGAGCGGGCGCCGGGCCGCGTGCATCCACACGTAGCCGTGGCGCCGGTAGAAGGCCTCCGCGTTGAGGCTCGCGTCCAGTCCCAGCAGCGGCACGCCCACGTGCCACGCCGCGGACTCCAGCGCCGCCAGCAGCGTGGAGCCCACGCCGTGGCCCACCTCGTCCGGCACCACGTAGAGGGCCTCCAATTCGCCCGCGCGCGTGTCCACCTGGCCGAAGCCGATGATGCGCCGGCCGCGCTCGGCCACCAGCACCGTGCGGGGCTTGTCCGGCCGGAGGTACCCTTCCGGCCGGAGCAGCCGCACCCAGGTGCTCACCTCGTGAGGCGCATACACGCCCTGGCAGAGCGTCCGCACCGCCTCCGTGTGGATGCGCCACAGGGTGCGCCGGTCCGACTCCCTCGCAGGCCTGAGGTGGAGTCCCTCCGCCGCACCCATGGCCGTCTCAGGTCACCTTCATGCCCTTGGGAATCACCACCACGCCCCCGGGCGTGACGTGGAAGCGCCGCTTGTCCTCCACCGTGTCGTAGCCAATCGTCATGCCCGGTGGAATCTCCACGTTCTTGTCGATGATGGCCCGGCGGATGCGGCAGCGCCGGCCGATGGTGACGTTCTCGAAGAGGATGGAGTCCTCCACCTCCGAGTACGAATTCACGCGCACCTTCGGGGACAGCACCGAGCGGTTCACGTGCCCGCCGGAGATGATGCAGCCCTCCGCCACCAGCGAGTCCGTGGCGTGGCCCACGCGGTTGTTCTCCTTGTCCGCGAAGACGAACTTGGCCGGCGGGTAGTTGTTGGGCTGCGTGTGGATGGGCCACCTGTCGTTGTACAGGTTGAAGATGGGGTCCACCTCCACGAGCTCCATGTTGGACTCGTAGTAGACGTCGATGTTCCCCACGTCCCGCCAGTAGCCGCGCTCCTTCTCTTCCTGGCCGGCAATCTCGTTCTGCGCGAAGTCGTACACGTACACCGGCGCGTTCTTGTACAGCTCGCTGATGATGGACTTGCCGAAGTCGTGCGCGCTCGTCTCGTTGGCCGCGTCCCGCACCACCTCCTGCACCAGCACGTCCGTGGTGAAGAGGTAGTTGCCCATGGAGGCCAGGCACATCTTCGGGTTGCCCGGCATGGGCGGTGGATTCCTGGGCTTCTCCAGGAACTGGAGCATCCGCCCGTCCGGCCCCACGTCGATGATGCCGAACTCGCGCCCCTGCTCAATGGGGACGGGAATGGCGGCCACCGTGCACGCGGCCTTCTTCGCGCAGTGGAAGTCCAACATCTGCCGCGTGTCCATCCGGTACACGTGGTCCGCGCCGAAGACGAAGATGTGGTCCGGTTCCTCGTCGGTGATGATGTTGAGGTTCTGGTAGATGGCGTCCGCGCTGCCCTTGTACCAGTCCACGCCGGTCCGCATCTGCGCGGGCACCGACTCCACGTAGTGGCCCAGGAAGGCCGTCATCCGCCACGCGCGGGACAGGTGGTTGTTCAGCGAGTCGCTCTTGTACTGCGTCAGCACCTTCATCCGGTACACGCCGGAGTTCGCGAAGTTGGAGAGGACGAAGTCGATGATGCGGTAACGGCCGCCGAACGGCACCGCGGGCTTCGCGCGCTCACGGGTGAGCGGCTCCAGTCGGGTTCCCGCACCTCCTGCCAGAATCATCGCCAGCACTTTGGACATAGGCGGGCGACGTTAGCCCTCAATGCCCGTCCGACAAGGGCACACGTGCCCGCTCGCCCGCCTTCGTTGAATGCCGAACCGCCTGTTCAGGTCCTCCGTCCGCCGCGCGAGGCGCCGGATGTGGGAGAAGCGCTCCGTGAGGGCTTCCCGGAGGCCTCCGGCGCCGGAGGGGCCCGGCCAGGTTGCACGGCTTCCCCGGAGAGGGGCGGGCTGCTAGCCTTCCCTCGCGATGTCCGGAGACGAAACCCGCGTCACTAAAATCTCCACGCTCAAGGACGTGCGCTCCGAGCGCAGCACCGAGTGCTGCCTCGTGCAGATCCACGGTCCCGAGCTGGGCAAGAAGTACCTCATCGACTCCGAGCTCACCATCGGACGAGACCAGGGCAACCACATCTGGGTGGACCTGGACAACGTCTCCCGGCGGCACGCGCGCGTCCTCGGCCGGGGTGGACGGATGTTCGTGGAGGATTTGGGCTCCACCAACGGCACCTACCTGAACGACCAGGAGGTGCTGCAGGCCTCGCCGCTGCGCAGCGGGGACCTCATCAAGGTGGGCGGCTCCATCTTCAAGTTCCTCGATGGCGACAACATCGAGACCCAGTACCACGAGACCATCTACACGCTGACGATTGCCGACGGTCTCACCGGCGTGAACAACAAGCGCTACTTCCTCGAGTACCTCGAGAAGGAGATGGGGCGCTCGTCGCGCTACCAGCGCTCGCTCACGCTGATGATGTTCGACATCGACCACTTCAAGCAGATCAACGACGTCCATGGCCACCTCGCCGGGGACTACGTGCTGCGCGAATTGGCCCAGTCCATCAAGCGCATGGTGCGCCGCGAGCAGTGCTTCGCGCGCTACGGCGGTGAGGAGTTCGCCCTCGTCATGCCCGAGGACGGGCCGGAGAAGGCGCGCCTGTTCGCGGAGAAGATTCGCCGGCTCGTCGAGGAGAAGTCCTTCGTCTACGACGAGAAGGAGATTCCCGTCACCATCTCCATCGGCGTGGCGGAGATGACGCCCGACATGACCGAGCCCGCGCACTTCATCAAGGTCGCGGACGCCAACCTGTACAAGGCGAAGAAGACGGGCCGCAACCGGGTGGTGGGCTAGGCCGTGGCCAAGGACGCGGGGCCCTCCGCCTTCGCTCGGCTGCTGTTGATTCTGCTCGGGCTCGGCTTCCTCGGCGCGGCCTGGGTGTGGAGCCACCGCTCCGAGCCCTGGGCCGCGCGCCTCGTGGACGAGGCGCAGCGCCCGCTCCACCGGTAGGCCCGGCTCGCGGGCCCCAGAGGATGCACTTCAGGCTCAGGTGCCTTCGCGCAAATCCGCGAGGCGGCCCTTCGTCCCTGGCAGGGCCTGGGGCGGCATCTTCCCGTAGATGAACTGCACCGTCTCGCTGAGCGTCTCGTGGATGTCGCGCGCGCGGAAGCCCAGCTCGGCCTCCGCCTTGGCCGCGTCCAGCCAGAACCAGTGCTCGCCGATTTCGACCTCCTGCGGGTCCAGCACGGGCTTCGTGCCGCGCACCTTTGCCCAGCGCTCCAGCAGCTTGCTGCCCAGCACGTTCACCTGCGAGGGCAGGCGCAGCCGCGGCGCGGGCACGCCGGTGATTCGCTCCAGCCGCTTGAAGAAGTCCACCATGGAGAGATTCACCCCCATCAGGTGACGGCCGTACACCTCGCCCCGGGTGAGCGCGTTGACGAAGGCATCCGCCGCGTCGCGCGCGTCCACGAAGGAGATGCCGCCGCCCGGCATGGCTGGAATCTCCTGGTTGAGGAACTTCACCACCGTCCACGTGGAGGAGAGCCTGTCATCGCCCGGCCCCATCAGCAGGCTGGGGTTGAGCACCACGAGGGGGATGCCGTGCTTGCGGCAGTACTCCAGCGCCAGCTTCTCCTCGTAGATTTTGGACAGGTAGTACGGCCAGCGCCCCACCACCGTAATCGGGTAGTCGTCGTCCTCGGTGCCGACGCGCTCCTCCTTCGACACCGCAATCGTCCCGGACGTGGAGGCCAGCACCACGCGCTTCACGCCGGCCTCGCGCACGTCGCGCAGCAATTCGCGCGTGCTGTCCACGTGCAGCTCGAACATCTTCCGCGCGTCCTTCGGCTGGAAGGAGACGAGCCCCGCGAGGTGGTAGACGCCCTCCACGCCCTGGAGCGCGCGGCGCACCGCGTCCCTGTCCTTCAAGTCACCGGCGACGTACTCCGTGCCCGCGTACGCCGGGCCCGAGGGCTTCGAGCGGCCGATGAGCCGCACCGAGTGCCCCGCCGCCACCAGCCTGGGCACCAGGTGCGTGCCCAGGAATCCCGTGCCTCCCGTCACCAGCAGCTTCACGAGTCCTTCCCTCCGGTTCCGGTGGAGGCGCGGGTGAGCGCCGTCGTCGTGTGGGGCGCGGGCTCCTGCGCGTTGAGGTCCAGCACGCGGCCGGACTTGAGCGCGCGCATCGCGTCCTCGGCGATGCGGGTGGCGTAGCGGTAGCCCTCCGAGCGCGCCATGCCCTGCACGCGCGCGCGCAGCGTCTCGTGCCCCAGCACCGGGCCGATGTGCACCTCGAGGTTCTTCGACTTGGGGAACACCGAGCCCTTGGGCAGCGCGTCGAAGGCACCCTCGATGTAGAGCGGCAGCACGTCCACGTGGAAGGTGAGGGCGAGGTAGCCGAGCGTGTTCTTGAACTCCAGCATCTCCCCCGTGGTGGAGCGCGTGCCCTCCGGGAAGATGAGGACGTTGTAGCCCTGGCGCAGCGCCTCGCCCGCCATGCGCAGCGACTCGCGCAGCGAGCCCTGCCGTTCAATCGGGATGAGGTTGGTGAAGTTCTCGAACCAGGCGCGCTTGAGCGGCGTGTTGAAGAAGTAGTCGCGCGCCGCCAGGGACACGAGCCGCTCGCCCTGCTCGCCGAGCGCCATGCGCACCAGCCCCGCGTCCAGGTGGCTGGAGTGGTTGGCGATGACGAGGAAGTTGCGGTTCTGCGGGATGAAGGGCTTGCCCGTCACCTTGGTGTCGAAGACGCCGCCGTAGAGCACCTTCTGCCCGAAGGCGAGAATCTGCCGGCCCACGTCCGCGACGACTTCGGGCACCGGAATCTCCACCTCCTCGTCGCGCGCGTTCTCCTTGCTGATGTCCCTCGCGCGAGTCTCCGCGGAGGGGCGCTTGCCCGAGGCCGCCACCACCTTGCGCAGGTCCTCCACCGTCTGCACCTGCGTCAGGTCTTCAATCGCCGGCAGCGGCACGCCCGCGCCCTCCAGCGCCGAGGACAGCTCGGTGAGCATCAGCGAGTCGAAGCCCAGGTCTCCGGAGAGCAGCGCATCCGGCCGCACGTCGGCCACCGGGCGGTGGCACACCTCGGCGATGAGCGGGTAGAGCCAGTCCGCCACGCCGCCGCTGCCGGGGTGGGCCACCTTCTCGCGCGCCTTGCTGGCGCTGGCGGCCATGCGCTCCAGCCGCTGCAGCTCCTCCACCACCTGCTTGCGCTTCACGCTGCGCTTGGCGGTGCGGGGCAGCTCACCGTCCCACAGCCGCAGCACCTTCACGCGGCGGTAGAAGGGCATGTCCGCGCCCACCTTGCGGAAGTGCTCCTCCACCTCGCGCCGTACCTCCTCGCGTGGGCGGTCGCCGTAGTCCGGCACGCACAGGCACGCCACCTTCTCGCCGCCCGCCTCGTCGGGCAGGCCGACGATGGACAGCTCCTTGATGTGCGTGTGCTCCTGGTACAGCTCCTCCAGCTCGTCCGGGTAGATGTTCTTCCCGTTGTGGTCGATGATGACGTCCTTCGCGCGGCCGACGAGGTACAGCCGTCCCTCCGCGTCCAGGCGCCCCAGGTCTCCCGTGTAGAGCCACCCTTCCTTGAGCACCGCGTCCGTGGCGTCGCGGTCCCCGAAGTAGCCGGGCATGACGTTGGGGCCCTTGGCGAGCACCTCGCCCAGCCCGTCGTTGTCCGGGTTGAGGATTTTCAGCTCGATGCCGGGCAGCGGCCGGCCCACCGTGCCGGGCTGGCGCTTGTTGCCGGGCTCCGTCACCGACAGCACCGGCGCGGCCTCCGTCAGGCCGTAGCCCTCGGTGATGTTGAAGCCCAGCTCGTGGAAGGCCTTGTGGACCTCATCCGGCAGCGCCGAGCCGCCCGAGACGAGCACCTTGATGCGCCCGCCGAACTTGCGGTGCACCGGCCAGAAGAGCAGCTTGCCCAGGTTGATGTTGCCCCGGTTGCGCAGCTCGCCGTGCGTGGCCATCAGCGCCTTCAGCGCCTGCTCGATGAACGGCGGGCGGCTGGCGAACTCCTGCGTAATCTTCCGGTGCAGGAGCTGCCACAGCGCGGGCACGCCCACCATGGCGGTGATGCGGCCCGTCTCGAACACCTCGCCCAGCCGGTCCGACGTCAGCTCGTCGATGTACGTGATTTCCGCGCCGCGCCAGAAGGGCGTGAGGAAGCCGGCGGAGAACTCGAAGGTGTGGTGCAGCGGCAGCACGGACAGCACGCCGTCACCCACGCCGATGTCGAACTGGCCGGCCAGCTTCGCCACCAGCGAGGCGAAGTTGCGGTGCGTGAGCATCACGCCCTTGGGCGTGCCCGTGGTGCCGGAGGTGAAGATGACGCTGGCCAGGTCATCCGCGGACGCGGACTTCTTCACCGGGCCGATGCGGTCCGGGTGCGCCGGGTCGCCCGTCATCGCCTCGGCGAGGCTCGCCACCGTGACGCCCTCGCCCAGCGCGGTGACGAGGCCGGGGAAGTCGTGCACGGCGTCCTCGGACAACAGGCACGCGCGCGCCTCCGCCCGGCGGGAGATGTTGAGCAGCTCCGCCTCGCTGAGGCCCGGGTCCACCGGCACGGCCGTGGCGCCCGCGCGCAGGATTCCGAAGTAGCAGATGCCCCACTCGGGCCGGTTCTCCGAGACGAGCAGCACCCGGTCCCCGTGCTTGATTCCCTTGCTCAGGAGGAAGCTGCCCACGCGCGAGGCGTAGCGGTGCACCTCGCCGAAGGTGAAGCGCTCCTCCTTCTCGCCGGCCACCATGCGGAAGGCCACGCGGTGCCGGTACGCGTGCACCGTGGCCTCGAGCAGCTCCAGCAGGTCGCGGTGCGCGGGGATGACGGTGCGCTTCTCGCGCTCCTCCTCCAGGCCGGGGAACACCCACTTCTCCAGGCCGGGCAGGTGCGTCTCCATGAAGTAGGCGCGCCAGTCGATGTGCTCGGGCGCCCAGGGCACCTTCATCCGGTCCGCGTGCACCATGCGCGCGTAGACGGAGCGCGTGTTGTCGCAGCGGAAGACGTAGCGGTTCTCGTAGAGGAACGGCAGGAACAGGTCCGTGAGCGCGATGAGGCCCTGGTTCTGCTCCTCGACGTCGTTGAGCGACACCTTCGCCTTGTCCAGCATGGCCTGCACGGCGGGGGCGCCCCACGCGGGCCGCACCTCGTCGATGGCCTTCTTCAGGAACTTCGCGCCGCGCACCAGCATGGGCGCGCTGAACAGCTCGAACTCCTTCTTGCTGACGGGCTGCGGCTCCAGGCGCGAGCGCAGCGAGTTCATCAGCTTGTTGCCCGTCTCGCGGTTGCGGTAGTAGCGCCGCCGGTACAGGCCCACCAGCTCCACGGAGCGGCTGGCGTAGAACGGATTCACGTCACCGGACGCCAGATGGTAGACGCGCCGCTCCTCCACCTCGATGGCGTGCGCGGTGATGCCGATGGTGGCCCCGGCCACCTGGTCCACCGGGATGATGTCCAGGATGGTGCTCTCCCCGGCGGGGATGCCACCCGGCCCCTTGATGCCCGCGAAGGCCAGCGGCGCGGACGTGGTGAAGCCCTCGTTCCACCCGGGGAAGGGGAAGTGCATCGCGCTCTCGACAATCGAGGGACGCACGATGGAGTAGCGCAGCCCCGGCGTGCTCGCGAGCACCTGCTCGCCCAGGGACTTCGTATACGTATACGTATTGGGCCAGCCCCAGTGCGCGGCGCGCTCCATGCCGGCGCGCACCAGCTCGCCGCTCAGCCACAGCTTGCGCTCGCGGCCCACCGCGAGGCGCAGCGTCTTCTCGTCGTTGACGTCGCGGCCTTCCTCGGCCAACCGGTCCAGCGCCTTCTTGCGGAAGGTGGACGTGAGGGCCTTGTCGTCGGCCTGCTCGCGCAGCCGCGCGACGATGCGCTCCGCGTCCGCCAGCTCCTGGTCCAGGCTGAAGTCGCGCCCGTCCAGCTCGTCCCGGCGCGGGAAATAGCCGCGCACCTCCTCGTCCTCGAAGACGAGCCCGTCGCGGTTGCCCGCCACGAAGGCGGTGGACATGTGCACCAGCGGCACGCCCCAGCGCACCGCCAGCTCGGCGGCGAACTTCACGCCGTGGGTGTTGACGTTGAGGCCCACCTCCAGCGACGGGTTGAACGACACCAGGCCCGCGCAGTTGACGAAGGCGTGCACCTTGCCGGTGAGCTCCGCGACCTGCGCCTCTTCCAGGCCCACCCACGGGTCGGTGATGTCGCCGTCGAGCACCTGGCACTTCTTCTTGATGAACTCCAGGGCGCCGGCCTCGCCGTACGCGTCGCGCAGGGGCTGGAAGGGCTCGCTGGTGGCCACCTTGTCGAAGAAGCGCCGCTCGGCGGAGGCCGCGCTGCCCTTGCGGACCAGCACGTACACCTTGTCCAGCTCCTGCCCGTAGCGGTGCAGCAGCATGGACAGCGTCACCTTGCCCACGAAGCCGGTGGAGCCCGCGAACAGGATGCGCTTGCCGGTGAAGACGCGGGAGACGTTCAGCTCGGGGAGCTGCGGCTGAGTCATGGGCGGCCTCACTTCACGTCCACCATCACCGTGGGGGCAATGCGCAGCAGGCTGATGGTGGCCGAGCGGCCCATGAAGCCGCGCGCCTCTTCAATCGCCTCGGTGAGGGTGTCGGTGCGGTCCCAGCCCATGAGGGCGGGGACGTGGTTGTTCTCCGCGCCCGCGACGATGACCTTGCCCACGTGCTGGCGGCCGTTCTCGCCCCAGTACCACATGTAGAAGGGGTGCACGCCGTGGTAGGCGTTGCCCTTGCGGTACAGGTGCACGTAGCTGGGGTTCTCCGCGAACTCCTTCTCGTACTTGTGCTCCAGCTTCATGGAGTCGCGCGTCTCCGGCAGCAGCCGGTTGAAGAACTCGATGTAGCTGGGGTGGTGCTCGGGGTCGAACTCGTCGTAGGCCGGGTGCAGCAGAATCAGCACGCCGCCCTTCTTCACCAGCGGCACGCCGCGGTTGAGGTTGAAGAAGTAGCCCAGCCCCATCACCTGCACGAGCAGCGGGTTGAGGATGGAGTTGACGCTGTACGGAGAGATGAAGGGGATGGGGAAGATGACGATGTCGCTCTGCCCCTCCACCGGCACCACGTACTGCTTCCAGCTCGCCTCCAGCGTCTTCTGGTGCGCGGGCTCGGTGGCCCCGGCGAACACGCCCGTGACTTCATAGGGCGCGGGAACCGCGCTGAGCACCTTGCGCGCCGCCGCGCGCGGCATCTTGGACAGCGCGTAGCGCATGGCCTGGAACTTCAGGCGGTCGCCTTCCGTGTAGTCCTCTTCCTTCTTGGCGAGGAAGTCCGTCGGCCCGCCGAACATGCGGTTGTTCAGCGACGTCTCGATGTGGAAGACCTTCAGGTGCTTGTCGATGTTGCGGCCGATGCGCTCGTTGCTGCGGTAGAGCGCGCTGGCCTTCGGCTCCATGTAGCTGTCGGAGGCGCGAATGGTCTTCGGGTTGTGGTGGTGGCGCAGCGAGGCGTAGTTGGACACGCCCGTGCCCATGGACTTGTGCCCGCCGTTCATGGGCACGAAGTTCACGTTGACGTAGACGATGAGGTCGCTCTCCGCCACGCGGCGGTTCACGGAGACTTCTTCACCGTGCGACGTGCGCTCCAGCGCGACGATGCCGTCCGGGTCCTCGGCGTCGTGGTTGTAGTAACGGTCCGGGTAGAACTCGTCGTAGATCTTCTGGCCCACCATGCGCCGCATCTCGCCTTCCGTCATGCGGCGGTGCAGCGCGTTGGCGATGACGAGGTGGATGTCATCCACGCCGCTGTCGGCGGCCAGCTCCAGCACCACCTCCAGGATGGACTGGCGCACGTCCGGCGTCACCATGGGCGGCAGCGGGACGCTGATGTCGTCGATGACGCACGTCAGGCGCATGCCCGGCTTGAGCAGGGCGTGCAGCGGCTCCATGCCCTCCGGGTGGTTGATGGCCCAGCGGATGGCGGCCTTCACGTTGGGCACGCCGGCCAGGGGCGGGCGCGGGAAGATGACCCGCGTACCGACGGGCAGATCTTCCTGCAGGAAGCCCTCGCCGTAGAAGAGCGCCCGAGGGGGGCTGCCCTTCTCCGTGATGACCACCTGGCTTTCCTCGTCGTACAGCTTCTGGAGCGTCTTGAACGGGCGCATGGGGAACGGGGCCTACTTGAGGTCGAGGATGGGCCAGTTGTACGCGCGCGCGATGGAGCGCAGGCGCATGTCCGGATTCACAGCGGTGGGACGGCCCACCACCGCGAGCATCGCGTAGTCGGAGGCGCTGTCGGAGTAGCCGTGGCACTGGTCCAGCGCCAGGCCCTCCTTCACGCAGTAGGCGCGGATGGCGTTGGCCTTGTTCGCGCCTTCGATGATGGGCGGAATCACCTTGCCGGTGGCCTTGCCGCCCACGAACTGCATCTTGTTGGCGATCATGTCGTCCACGCCCAGGTGCCGGGCGAGCGGGCGCATGGTGAAGTCCAGCGCGCCGGTGACGAGCACCACCTTGCAGCCACTGCGACGCGCCTGGTCGATGAGGTCCTGGGACTGCTCGAAGAGGGCCGGCTGGAGCACGTCCTCGAACATGTCCTGGGCAATGGTGAGGAGCCGGTCCTCGGTCAACCCCGCGTAGTAGCGGTAGAAGAACTCGTTGAACGTCTTCCGGTCGACGACGTCCATGACGCCGAAGAGGGGCACGCTGAGGGCCGTGCTGAGCGTCCTTCCGGCGATGCCCAGGACCGAGCCACGGTTCATCGCGTAGTACGCGTAGACGTGGACGACGTTCGTCTTCACGAGCGTCCCGTCGACATCGAAAAAGGCAGCTTTCGCGGGCATGGGGGCAGCGGGCTTCCTGACACTCCTAGGGGGGTGTGGTCAACGATGGTGGCGCTCTATAACCAGCCCTGCTGGCGGTACCACTCCGCGCTGCGGCGGATGGAGTCCGCCAGGTCGCGCCGGGGGTGAAAACCGAGCAGCCGCTCGGCCTTGGCGCCGGAGCACGTCCAGGCGGGGGCGAGCAGCTGCCGCGCCAGCTTCCGGTTGAGGGGCAGCTTCCGGCCCGTCACCTGCGACATTCCGTCCGCCACCGAGGCCAGCGCCTGGAGCACCCCGGGGCTCAGCCGCACCGTGCGAGGGTGCAGCCCCAGGGCCTTCGCGCCCAGGTCCTGCACCTCCTCCAAGGTGAGGGGCGCGCCGGGGCCGGCGCAGAAGAAGGCCTCGCCCAGCGCCTTCGGGTGCTCGGCCTGGAGGAGCATGAGGTCCACCACGTCCTCCACGTCCACCATGGTGAGCGGGCGGGGGCCGCCCTTGAGCTCCAGGCGGATGCCCTTCTTCGCGAGCTTGAAGAAGGTGAGATTCTCCCTGTCCCCGGGCCCGAGGATGCGCGGCGGGCGCGTCACCGTCACCGGCAGCCGGTCCGCATAGGAGAAGGCGATGCGTTCGGCCTCCGCCTTGCTCTCGCCGTACCACTCGTGCGGGTGGAAGGGGTCCTCTTCAATATGCGGCCGGGTAGGGGAGGAGGGCCCCATGGCCGCCAGCGAGCCGGCCAGCACCAGGCGCGGGCGGTGGCCGGCGGCCACCATGGCGTCGCAGAGGATGCGGGTGCCCTCGGCGTTGACGCGCATGAAGTCCTCGCGCGTCGCGCCGCGTCGCACGCCGGCGAGGTGGAAGACGACATCCTGGCCGGCGACGGCGGGGCCGAGCGAGGCGGGCACCGTCACGTCCCCGTCCACCCGTGTGTAGGAGATGCCGGCGAGGCCGGAGGCGTCACCCCCCGGTCTCAGGAGGCACGTCACGACGTCGCCGCGCGCCGCCAGGGCTCTGGCCAGCCAGATTCCCAGGAAGCCGCCGGCACCGGTGATGAGGGCTTTCATGGGCGATTCATCCAAAAAAACACACCACGTCCGCAAGGAGAATTCCGGCCGGATGTCCTGTTCTACGCCGAGGAGGCGGACGCGCCGGAGCCTGATTGTCGGGCTCGGGAAGCGTTCCGAAGGCTATTTCCCGAGGAGAAACGCGCTCCGGAGCCGATTTTTCGGGCTCGGGAGACGCCAAGAGCGCGTCATTCCCGAGGAGAAACCGCGCTGCGGGGCCTGATTCTCGGGCTCGAGAGGCGTTCTTCCGAGGGAGTTCCGAGGGAAAAACGCAGGAGAGGGCTGTTTTTCGGCCTTGGGCGTGCTACTTCTACGCCGCATCGGCATGAGCTTGACAACAAGCCACGCCGCATAACGTCCCCTTCGGAGGGGAGGAGACTCGAGACGAATGGCCGCCAAGAAAGCTGCTGCGAAGAAGGCTCCCGCCGCCAAGAAGACCGCTGGCGCGAAGCGCAAGCCGAACGCGTCGTTCATGAAGGAGATGACCCCTTCTCCCGCGCTCGCCGAGATTGTCGGCGCCAAGCCGCTGCCCCGCACCGAGGTCGTCAAGAAGCTCTGGGCCTACATCAAGAAGCAGGGCCTCCAGGACGCGAAGAACAAGCGGCAGATCAACGCCGACGACAAGCTGAAGCCCATCTTCGGTGGCAAGAAGAACGTCACCATGTTCGAGATGACGGCGCTGGTGAACAAGCAGCTGAGCTGAGCACCGAGGCCGGCTTTGTCCGGCAGCGGGTCGTACTCGAGGGCTCGTCGCGCTCCCTGCGCGGCGGGCCCTCTGCTTTTCCCCGGTCACCCGTCATGCCCCCAGAGCGTTGGATAGAGGGCGGACGAGCATCTGCGTGCTGGCGGAAGGTCTCCGGCGGACCTACCTCACGTCGGCATGCTTCGCGATGGTCTGGAAGAAGAGGGCACTGCCTCCACCGGGGCGGGAGGCGCCACCCTGAGCGCGGAGGCCGTGGCCGAGGGCCTCTATACACGTGTGCAGGGGGAGCTGGGCTCCCGGCCCCACACGCCGCTGTCCACCTACCGGGTGCAGCTCCACAAGGGCTTCACCTTCCAGCAGGCCCGTGAGGTGGTGCCGTACCTGGCCCGCCTGGGGGCCAGTGACTTGTACGCCTCGCCGTACCTGAAGGCGACGCCGGGCAGCACCCACGGCTACGACTGCACGGACCACCAGCAGCTCAACCCCGAGGTGGGCACGCCCGAGGACCACGCCGCCCTGTGCTCCGCCCTGCGGGAGCACGGCATGGGGCAGGTGCTGGACGTGGTGCCCAACCACATGGGCATCGAGCGGGACAACCGGCTCTGGTTCGACGTGCTGGAGAACGGCCCCTCGTCCGTCTACGCCAAGTACTTCGACATCGACTGGGCCCCCGTGAAGGAGGAGCTGCGCGACAAGGTGCTGCTGCCGATTCTGGGCGACCAGTACGGCATCGTCCTGGAGCGCGGCGAGCTGAAGCTGTCCTTCCGGGATGGAGCCTTCTTCGTCCACTACTACGACCACCTCCTGCCGGTGGCGCCGCGACAGTACGCGCGCATCCTCCGGCACGGGCTGGAGCGGCTGGAGGCGAAGCTGGGCGCGGAGCACCCGTGCATGGTGGAGCTGCTCTCCGTCCTCACCGCGATTGAGCACCTGCCGGCGCGCACCGAGGTGGAGCGGGCCAAGGTGGTGGAGCGCCACCGCGAGAAGGAGGTCATCAAGCGCCGCCTCGCCGCGGTGGCGGCGGGCAGCCCCGAAGTCACCGCGTACATCGAGGACAACGTCCGCGTCTTCAACGGCGAGCCCGGCAACGCGCGCTCGTTCGACTTGCTGGACTCGGTGCTGTCCTCGAGCAGCTACCGTTTGGCGCACTGGCGCGTGGCGGGGGAGGAAATCAACTACCGTCGCTTCTTCGACATCAACGGCCTGGCCGCCATCCGCGAGGAGGACCCGGACGTCTTCCAGGAGGCGCACACGCTCATCTTCCGCTGGCTGCGCGAGGGCTGCGTCACCGGCCTGCGCATCGACCACCCGGACGGCCTGTTCGACCCCACCGCCTACTTCCTGGACCTGCAGGAGCGCTTCTTCCTGGAGCGCGCCCGGGCCCTCTTCCAGCAGGACCTCGGCGAGGCGGACACGCGCTGGACGGCGGTGGAGGCGGCGCTGCGCGAGCGCTGGCGCGCGGAGGTGACGGCGCACCCGGACAGCCCGCTGCGCAAGGCGCTGTACGTGGTGGTGGAGAAGATTCAGGGCGGCCGCGAGCGCATGCCCGAGTCCTGGGCCGTGCACGGCACCACCGGCTACCGCTTCGCCAACGCGGTGAGCGGCATCTTCGTCCAGCCCGAGGCGGAAGACGCCCTGACGGACGTCTACGAGCGCTTCGTCGGCGAGAAGACGGACTTCGCCGAGCTCGTCTACCAGAAGAAGCTGCTCATCATGCGCGTGTCCATGGCCAGCGAAATCAACGTGCTGGCCCATGAGCTCAACCGCATCTCCGAGATGAACCGCCGCACGCGCGACTTCACGCTCAACTCGCTGAGGCGCGCGCTGGTGGAGTTCATCGCCCTGTTCCCCGTCTACCGCACCTACGTGGACGGCTGGCGCCCGGAGCTGGACGCGCGCGACGTGCAGTACATCGAGTGGACGATTCAGCGCGCCAAGGAGAAGAACGCCACCACCAACGCGTCCATCTTCGACTTCCTGCGCGACATCCTCCTGCGCCGCTACCCCGAGCACACCCACGAGCAGGAGCGCGCCGTCATGCTCCGCTTCGCGATGAAGCTCCAGCAGGTGACAGGCCCCGTCATGGCCAAGGGGCTGGAGGACACCGTCTTCTACATCTACAACCGGCTGGTGAGCCTCAACGAGGTGGGCGGCGAGCCGGAGCGCTTCGGCGTGCGCGCCACCACCTTCCACCTGCGCAACCAGGAGCGCGCGGAGCGCTGGCCCGCGAGCCAGCTCACCTCCAGCACCCACGACACCAAGCGCAGCGAGGACGTGCGGGCCCGCATCAACGTCCTGTCCGAGCTGCCCGAGGAGTGGCGCAAGCGGGTGAGGAAGTGGTCCCGCCTCGTGGAGAAGTTCGTCACCCCGCTGCCCTCCGGCCCCGCGCCGTCGCCCAACGACACGTACCTCTTCTTCCAGACGGTGGTGGGCGCGTGGCCCATGGGCGAGCAGCACTCGAAGGACGAGCTGGCGGACTTCCAGCGCCGCGTGCGCGAGTACATGGGCAAGGCCATCAAGGAGGCCAAGGTCCGCACCTCGTGGACCAACCCGGACAGCGCCTACGACGACGCGGTGGCGCGCTTCGTGGACCGCTGCTTCGACGATAAGGACGGCGGCGCCTTCCTGGAGGACGCGCACGAATTCAAGCGTCACCTCGAGCGCGCGGGACAGCACAACGCGCTGGGGCAGCTCCTGCTCAAGCTGGCCTCGCCCGGCGTGGTGGACACGTACCAGGGCTGCGAGCTGTGGGATTTGTCCCTCGTGGACCCGGACAACCGCAGGCCGGTGGACTTCACCCTGCGCGCGCGGCTCTTGGATGCGTTGGACCAGGAGGCCGCGGCCGACAGGGCCGGGCTGTGCGCGCGGCTCGTGGCGGACATGGATGACGGCCGGGTGAAGCTCTACGTGCTGACCGAGTCGCTGCGGCTGCGGCAGCGCCAGCCGGTGCTTTTCCGCTCGGGCGGCTACCGGGCGCTGGACTTGACGGGCCCTCGCGCCAGGGCGGCCGTGGCCTTCGCCCGCGAGCACGGGGACTCCGTGGTGCTGGCGTGTGCACCGCGCTACACCTTGTCCGCCCTGGATTCCCCGGAAGGACTGGCGGGCGCTTATGGCAGCACGTTCCTCGACCTTCCCGAGGCATATGCGGGCATGATGTTCCGCAGTGTCTTCACCGGGCGCCAGGTGCGGCCGGAGCGTGGGCCGGGCGGCGTGGTGCTGCCCCTCGGACCGCTCCTGGCGGAGTTCCCGGTGGTGCTGTTGGAGAGGAGCACGGGATGAGGCGGGCCGAGGTGCTTCCAGGGAAGCCGTACCCCCTGGGCGCCACGTACGACGGGCACGGGGTCAACTTCGCGGTCTTCAGCGAGCATGCGAAGAAGGTGGAGGTCTGCCTCTTCGACCCGAATGAGCCTTCCAAGGAGACCCGCCGCTTTCCCCTGCTGGAGACCACGAACCACGTCTGGCACGGCTACGCGCCGGACCTGGAGCCCGGCACGCTCTATGGCCTGCGCGTCCACGGCCCGCACGAGCCGAAGAAGGGCCTGCGCTTCAACCCCGCCAAGCTGCTGGTGGACCCGTACGCGCGGGCCATCCACGGCAAGGTGGACTACAAGGCCCCCATCTACGGCTACCCGGCCCCCGCCACGGGCAAGGATGAAGACCTCATCCAGGACACGCGCGACGACGCCGCGGGCGTGCCCAAGGCGGTGGTGCTGACGGACACCTTCGACTGGGAGGGTGACAAGTCCCCGCGCATCCCCTGGCACGACACCGTCATCTACGAGGTGCACGTCAAGGGCTTCTCCAAGCTGAACCCGCGCGTGCCGGAAGCCCTGCGCGGCACCTACGCGGGGCTGGCCCACCCGGCCAGCATCGAGCACCTGAAGAAGGTGGGCGTCACCTCGGTGGAGCTCTTGCCCATCCACCACATCGTGGACGAGCCCTTCCTCGCCCAGCGCGGGAAGGTGAACTACTGGGGCTACAACACGCTGGGCTACTTCGCGCCGGACTCGCGCTATGCCTCGTCGGGCTCGCGCGGCGAGCAGGTGGACGAGTTCAAGGGCATGGTGAAGCTGCTCCACCGTGCCGGCATCGAGGTGATTCTCGACGTCGTCTACAACCACACCTGCGAGGGCAACCACCTCGGGCCCACGCTGTCCTTCAAGGGCCTGGACAACGGCGCGTACTACCGGCTCACGGAGAAGGACCCGCGCTACTTCAATGACGTCACGGGGACGGGCAACTCGTGGAACGCCACGCACCCGTACGCGCTGAAGCTCGTCATCGACTCCCTCCGCTACTGGGTGGAGGTCATGCACGTGGACGGGTTCCGCTTCGACCTGGCCACCACGCTGGGCCGCGACAGGCACGGCTACGACACGCGCGCGGCCTTCTTCCAAATCATCCACCAGGACCCGGTGCTCAGCCGGGTGAAGCTCATCGCCGAGCCCTGGGACGTGGGTGACTTCGGCTACCAGGTGGGCAACTTCCCGGTGCTGTGGAGCGAGTGGAACGGGAAGTACCGCGACACGATTCGCCGCTACTGGAAGGGCGATGACCGGCAGGCGGCGGAGATTGGCTACCGGCTCACCGGCAGCTCGGATTTGTATTCGCTGTCCGGCCGCAAGCCGACGGCGAGCGTCAACTTCGTCACCGCGCACGACGGCTTCACGCTGCACGACCTCGTCACCTACAACGAGAAGCACAACGAGGCGAACGGCGAGGAGAACCGGGACGGCGCCAACGACAACCACTCCTGGAACTGCGGGGTGGAGGGCGAGACGGCGGACCCGAAAATCAACGCCCTGCGCGAGCAGCAGAAGCGCAACTTCCTCGCCACGCTCTTCCTGTCCCAGGGCGTGCCCATGCTGCTGGCCGGCGACGAGATGGGGCGCACCCAGCGGGGCAACAACAACGCCTACTGCCAGGACAACGAGCTGTCCTGGGTGCACTGGGAGCTGAACGAGACGCAGCGGGCGCTCCTGGAGTTCACCAGCCGCATGGCCAAGCTGCGGCGCGAGCAGCCGGTGCTGCACAAGCGGCGCTTCTTCCGCGGCGCCCACATGTGGGACAGCGAGCTGAAGGACCTCGCGTGGTTCCGGCCGGACGGCAAGGAGATGAAGAAGGACGACTGGGAGAAGCCCTACGTGCGCTCCCTGGCCTTCCTCCTGGGCGGTGACGCCATCGCCACGCCGGATGACGAGGGGAACCGGATTGTGGGAGACACGCTCCTGGTGCTGATGAACGCGCACCACGAGCCCATCACCTTCCTGCTGCCGGCCATTGAATGGGGCGCGGACTGGGAGCTGGTGGTGGACACGGCGGCGGCGGGCGAGTCGCAGCGCACGCACACTCCGGCGGGAGGCAAGGTGCAGGCCGCCGGGCGCTCCGTGGTGGTGTTGCGGCGGCCGGCGACGGAGTAGCTCTCGGCGGGTGGGGGGTGGGGTGGAGTCGAGAAGGGCCCTTCGTTACGGAAGGGTCGACGCCCGGACGCGCCGCCGATAGGGTGCGCCCGGCTGACACTGCACCAGGAATCACACGTGAACACGCAAGCCGCGCTCTGGGTGGGTTTCAACGTCTTCGTCCTCGCGATGCTCGCGCTGGACCTTGGGGTCTTCAACCGCAAGGCGCACGTGGTGAAGCCCAAGGAGGCGGGCGTCTGGACGGTGGTGTGGATTTCCATCAGCCTCGCCTTCTGCGCCTTCATCTGGCGGCACTTCGGCCCCACGGAGGGCCTGCAGTGGCTGACGGCGTACGTGGTGGAGTACGCGCTCTCCGTCGACAACCTCTTCGTCTTCCTGGTGGTGTTCAGCTACTTCCGGGTGGCGCCGGAGCTCCAGCACCGGGTGCTCTTCTGGGGCATCATCGGCGCGTTCGTCATGCGCGCGGTGCTCATCATCGCCGGCGCGGCGCTGGTGCAGCGCTTCCACTGGCTCATGTATGTGTTTGGCGCGTTCCTCGTCTACACCGCGGTGAAGATGCAGCTCTCCGAGGACGAGGAGATGGACCCGGAGCAGAAGGGCATCGTGAAGTTCGCCCGCCGGGTGCTGCCGGTGTCCCGCCAGGGCGAGGGCAGCCACTTCTTCATCACCGAGGACGGCCGCCGCAAGGTGACGCCGCTGTTCATCGTCCTGCTGGTGGTGGAGGCCACGGACCTGCTCTTCGCCCTGGACTCCATCCCCGCCGTGCTGGGCATCAGCCAGAACGCCTTCATCATCTACACGTCCAACGTGTGCGCGATTCTGGGCCTGCGCTCGCTGTTCTTCGTGGTGGCGAGCCTCATGGAGAAGTTCCACCTCCTGAAGATGGGACTCAGCGTGATTCTCGCCTTCGTGGGCGTGAAGATGCTGATTACCTACTTCGACATCCACGTCCCCATCGGCATCTCCCTGGGAGTCATTGGCGGGGTGCTGGTGCTGTCGATTCTGGCCTCGCTCATCTGGCCCAAGCGGGAAGAGGCCACTTCCCCGTCCAAGTCCGAGCAGAAGACCTGAGGCGCGCGTAACCCTGCGTTTTGCTTGCAACCGGGGTGGCTTGGCGCCAATTGTGGAGGCATGTCCTCCACCGCCACCACCGACGGTATCCGTGTCACCGTGAAGCCCGCCTTCTGGCCGGAGCGCAGCGCGCCCGAGTCCGGGCAGTTCGCCTTCATGTACACGGTGGAGATTGTCAACGACGGCACCGCGCCGGCGCAGCTCAAGTCGCGCCACTGGGTCATCACCGATGCCACCGGGAAGGTGGAAGAGGTGAAGGGCGAGGGCGTGGTGGGCCGCCAGCCCAGCCTCGGGCCGGGCGAGCGGTTCGAGTACACGAGCTGGGCGATGCTGCGCACGCCCTTCGGCACCATGCGTGGCACCTACGACATGGTGCGGCCGGACGGCTCCCGCTTCGAGGCGCGCATCGCCGAGTTCGCGCTCACCCTTCCCAACTCCCTGCACTGATGGCGAATCCGACGTCGAAGCGAGGGCTGCTGCTCGTCAACCTGGGCACGCCGGATGCGCCGGAGACGGGGCCGGTGCGCCGCTACCTGCGCGAGTTCCTCAGCGACCCGCGCGTGGTGGACATCAACCCCGTGGGCCGCTGGCTGCTCCTCAACCTCATCATCCTCCCGGTGCGTCCCGCGAAGAGCGCGGAGGCGTACCGGAAGGTGTGGATGCCGGAGGGCTCGCCGCTGCTGGTGTACAGCCGGGATTTGACGGCGAAGGTGGCCGAGCGGCTGAAGGGCGAGTACGAGGTGGCGCTGGCCATGCGCTATGGCAACCCGTCCATTCCGGACGCGGTGGCGGCGCTGCGCGCGCGCGGCGTGTCTGACTTCACGGTGCTGCCGCTGTACCCGCACGAGGCCGCGTCCTCGTCGGCGTCCTCGCTGGCGCGCACGTACGAGGTCATGTCGCAGTCGTGGGACGTGCCCAACGTCCGCGCGGTGCCGGCCTTCCACGACCACCCGGGCTTCCTGGATGCCTTCACCGCCGTCGCGCGGCCCGTCATCACCGACCTGCGCGCGGACCACGTCCTCTTCAGCTTCCACGGTGTGCCGGAGCGGCACGTCCAGAAGAGCGACCCCACCGGGAAGCACTGCCTCATGTCGGCGGGCTGCTGTGAGGTGATTTCGGACGCCAACCGCCACTGCTACCGCGCGCAGTGCTACGCGACGGCGCGCGGGCTGGCGGAGCGGCTGGGGCTGGGCGCGCAGGGAGACCGCTGGAGCGTGTCCTTCCAGTCGCGCCTGGGGCGCACGCCGTGGGTGAAGCCCTACACGGACCTGGTGCTGCCGGAACTGGCGAAGCGGGGCGTGAAGCGGCTCGCCGTCATGTGCCCGGCCTTCGTCGCGGACTGCCTGGAGACGCTGGAGGAGATTGGCATCCGCGCCCGGGAGCAGTTCGTGGAGGAGGGGGGCGAGGATTTGCGCCTCGTCCCCTCGCTCAACGCCCACCCGGCCTGGGTGGACACGGTGGTGCGGATGGTGCGCGAGTCGGACGGCGCGCCTACTTCTGCGGCTGCGCCAGGGGCTGCTGGGGAGCCGACTCCAGCGCGGTGAGGCGCAGGGTGAAGTTCCCCTGCGGCACCAGCAACGCGGGCGGCGGGAAGGGGCCCTTCGTCACGGTGGAGAGGGTGCCCTCCCAGGAGCGCCAGCGGCCGGCCTTCACGAGGAACTCGCCGCGGCCCTTGATGGTGACCTCGGCGCTGACGTCGGCCTCGCCCGCGCCTCCGCTCTCGCGTGCCTCCTCGGCCTGTCGAGCCGGGACGGTGGGCGGCTTTCGCGGAGTGCGCAGCTTGCCGGTGCTCGACTCGTAGAGGTCGTACTCCACGGTGGCCACCTGCTCGCCGCCGTCGGCGGGCTCCAGGCCGACGAGCTTCACCTGGTTGCGCCGCTCGGGCGGGCTGCCCTTGAACTGCGTGCCGAGCGAGTCCGGGGAGACCAGGTCCGTGGCCAGCGACCAGGTGTCGCCCTTGCCCACCGCGTCGCGGGGCAGCTCCAGCACCAGCGTGGCCGTGTTGCGGGTGATGCCCTGCAGGCCCTCGAGCACGAAGCCGCGCTCGCTGATGGAGGCCTCGTCCGGCGTGGCGCCCTTGCCCTCGAGGATGACGCGCAGCCGGGCGTCACCCGTGTCGGTGCGCTCCAGCACGAAGGTGAGCGCGCTGGGGAACGCGGCGGCCTCGGGGGCCGATGCGTCGGGGGCCTCCGCCTTCGCATTGCCTCGGGCCTTGCGGCCCTTGGCGGGCTTCTCCTCCGGCTCGGGCTCGTCGGCCTCGGGGGCGCTGCCCGAGCGCTCCAGCGCGAGGCGGTAGACGGTGGGGGTGCCGGCGGCGAGCTTCCAGCGCAGCAGCGCCTTCGCGGCATCCACGGCGGGCTTCGCGGGCGCGGGCTTCGCGTTGGCCTCGGGGGCCGTGTCCTTCATGTCCGGTGGGCGGGGAATGGGCTCCAGCTTCCCTCTGGGTTCTTCCGTGCAGGCGACCAGGGACAGGACGACGACCAGGCCAGACAGGCTTCGCTTCACGTGGGGCGCTCCTCGGGGGGTACCTCGCGGGATATCGGAGCCGGTGAGGGCATTTCAAGTCCGTCACCCGGCCGCGTCGCGTCACTGCTTCTGCTGCTCGCCCTCCTTGGCGACGTAGTAGTCGATCTGCTCCTTGACGCGTCCGGCGAACTCGGGGTTGACGCGCGCCATGATGGCCCACTCGAAGGCCAGGTCGCGGCGGATGGCGGCCCGGCTGGCGGAGCTGCGCCCCATGACGGGCTCGACGGCGAGGAGCACGGCGGGGGTGGTGTTGGGCTGCTCGTCCGGATTCACGTGGACGGAGGCGGCGAAGCCGGGCAGGAGCTGCGTGCGCGCGGGCATGTTGGCGGCCGTCTCGTAGGCGCGCACGACGAAGCGGCCATCGGGGAGCTTGTGCCCCTCGACGTAGCGGCGGGACCAGGCGGTGTAGACGTCGAAGTTGCCGCTGACCTTCCACGGCGTCTGGAGGAAGTACGGGTCCGTGCTGGGGAGCAGCGAGTAGCCGCGGGCGCTCAGCTCCTCCTCCGCGGCGCGCATCACCTGCTGCGGGGGCAGGTCATAGACCACGTAGCTGCTGGTGCGCTCCATCAGTGTCGTCTTCGGGTTGCCTGCGCAGCCCGACATGACCAGCGCGCCCGCCAGTGCCACGAGCCAGTGCTTCGTTGTCATATGCGTTCCACCCCTGCCGCGCATGCGAGGCCAATCCGTGCGGCACGGGATGGAGAACGTGGAGCGCGGTTGCGCATATCGCGCGGGGCAGGGCGGGGGTTGTTCAAGTACCGTTCCCGGGTTACCGGAGCGGGAGGGTGAACCGTGGAGCGTGTCCATTCGGCGGCCGAGAGCGCGGAGTTCCAGCGGCGGCATGACCGGCTCGTCGCCTCGATGGAGGAGCGGGGCGTCGAGCAGCTCGTGCTCACGTCGACGGAGAGCATCTTCTACCTCACGGGCGCCACGGCCGAGCCGCTGGAGCGGCCGTTCTTCCTCGTCGTGGACGTGGCCCGGGCCCGGCGCTTCCTGGTGGTGCCGAGGCTGGAGCAGGAGCACCTGCGCAAGGGCTGGGGGCCGGGGACGCAGCAGGAGGTGCTGGCGTACGCGGAGTTCCCGGCGCCGCCGGGGCAGGGCTGGAAGGATGCGCTGATGGCGCTCCTACGGCCCGGGTTCGTCTTCGAGCCGAGCACGCCACATGAGCGGGCGGCGGTGCTGGTGGCCTCGGGTGGGCACGCGTTGGAGTTGCTCGAAGAACAGCGGATGGTGAAGTCGGACTTCGAGGTGGCTCGAATCGAGCGGGCCGCGTACTACGCGATGTGGGGCGTAGAGCAGATTCTGCGCTCGGCGTACCAGGGGTCGACCGTCATCGAGGGCTACATGACGACGACCTCGCTGCGGCGGAAGATCATCCAGGAGGAGGAGCACTTCGACGCGCTCGCCACGGATGTTCTCGCGGCGCCGTGGCCCGCGCCGCTGAGCAGCGAGCCGCACTCGGTGCCCGGCGCGACGATGAAGCTGGAGGGAGGCCCGCATGTGGCGTTGGTGCTCACGCGCGTGAATGGCTACGCGGCGGAGTGCGAGCGGACGTTCTTCACGGCGCGGCCCACGAAGGAGCAGCAGCGGTTGTTCGCGCTGATGCTGGAGGCGCGGCAGGTTGCGTTCCGGCTGGTGCGGCCTGGCGTGCACGCGGCGGACATCGACGCGGCGGTGAACGAGTTCCTCGCGCGTGAGGGCTTCGCGGACCCGGCGCAGCGGCTGCACCGCACGGGGCATGGATTCGGGCTGGGGAACCATGAGCCGCCGTGGGTGGCCGTGGGCAGCGAGCACCGACTGGAGCGGAACATGCTCATCTCCATCGAGCCGGGCATCTACGTGCCGGGCGTCGGCGGGTACCGTCACTCGGACACCGTGCTCGTGACGGACAGTGGCTACCGCGTGCTGACGGGGCGCGTGCCGACGGACCTCGGGAGCCTCACATTCGGCAGGCCGAGCCTCGCGCAGCGTGCGCGGGCCTCGGTCATCAAGCGGCTCGCGGGAGTGTGAGGCCCGCTCTGGCTGTGACGCGGGCTGGAGATGGTTCCCGCGAGCGGGCTGCCGAGCACTCGCTCGGGCTGCAACTCCTGAGACCTGCCGGACGAGCCAGTTCTCGTTTTCATGCCCCCATGAGGAGGGATGAGCGAGCGATTCAACAGATTCGCCCATGCCGCTGCCGAGCATGTCGGCACTCCGCGCGCCTTCGTGACCGCGTTGGTGGTCGTACTTGGCTGGGCGGTGACCGGCCCGCTGTTCCACTTCAGTGACGCCTGGCAACTGGTCATCAACACCTCCACCACCATCGTCACCTTCTTGATGGTGTTCCTCATCCAGGCGACCCAGAACCGGGACGCGAAGGCGCTGCACCTGAAGCTGGATGAGCTGATTCGTGTGCAGGCGCGGGCCCGCGGCATCTTCGAAGACCTCGAGGACGCGAGCGATGAAGAGCTCGCGGAGCTCACACGCCAGTTCAAGCGAGCGCGCCAGGGGGCCGAGGAACGCCGCCACCACGGAGCGAAGGAGGACGCGCGGGAGAAGGCCGACGCGCACTGACAATCAGGCCGTCGTGCCACGCCAGGACGTCTGGGGTTGATGCCTCTTCGTGAAGAAGACGACCCCAGGGAGTGGCTCGTGATGTTGCAAGTAATTTCAGCGAGAGGGGAAACCGCCGTCGCGACTGGTATTGATGAATGGCATTGACGTGCATGTTTTAGACATGACAGCTTGAGAATATGGAAATCCCATATTCGACCCGGGAAGAGAGCCTCTCGAAAATACAACGCGTGTTTCTGCACGGGGTCCTCATGGCCGGACTGGCACTCCCGGCGCAGGGTTTCGGAAAGGAGCTGGTGGAGGCGTCGCCCTGGCCCACGACGCCGCCGGCCGCCATCTGCGGCAATACCGCGCTCCTGAGCGGCCCGAGTGTCGCGCCCGAGGGCGCGGTGACGGTTCCGGCCGGTGACAACAGCGGCTTCAACTTCAACCAGCCGGGCGCGACGTTCTGGTTCGAGCCGGGGGTACACACCCTGGCCAATGACGTCTTTGGCCAGATTGTCGCCCGTGCCAACACGACCTACCTTGGCGCACCCGGTGCCATCATCGACGGGCAGCACCTCAACCTGTATGCCTTCACGGGTGATGTTCCGAACGTCACCATCAAGTACCTGACCATCCGGAACTTCGGCCGGGGCCTGGATAACAACAACGAAGGCGTGGTGAACCACGACTCCGGCGCGGGCTGGCGGATTGAGTACAACACCATCTCCGGCAATGACGGCGCGGGTGTCTTCCTGGGCACCGGCAACATCGTCCGTTTCAACTGCTTGAAGGACAACGGGCAGTACGGCTTCAGCATGTTCAAGCCGCCGGTCGAGGGCGACTCCGCCATCAAGAACGTCGTCCTGGACCACAACGAAATCACCGGCAACAACACCGACGACTGGGAGAGCCGCATCGAGGGCTGCGGCTGCACCGGCGGCGGCAAGTTCTGGGATGTCCGTGGCGCGCAGGTGTCCAACAACTGGGTCCATGACAACCGGGGGACCGGCCTGTGGGCGGACACCAACAACATCGACTTCCTCTTCGAAGGCAACTACATCGAGAACAACGACGGCGAAGGCATCTGGTACGAGATCAGCTACAACGCCACCATCCGGAACAACACCCTTCGTCGCAACGCCTGGGTGAGCGGCACCAGGAACCAGGGCTCGCCCGGTCCGGCCATCTACCTGTCGGAGTCGGGAGGTGACGCGCGGCTGGCCTCGACGGTCAGCGGCGCGCCGAAGGTCCGGGTGTACGACAACCTCTTCGAGGACAACTTCTCGGGCATCTCCATCTACGAGAACGCCAACCGCTTCTGCAACTCCAATGGCAACACCAGCAAGGGGTACTGCACGCCGTTCATCACCCCGACGCTGATTCCGCAAGCGCCGCGCAACTACGATTACCCCAATCCCATCAGCGACAAGCATCCCTGCTACACCCAGGTGGCCAGCGAGCCCTACAAGACGGACTGCCGCTGGCACTCCAAGAACATCGAAGTGAACAACAACGAGTTCCACTTCGACCCCACCGTCGTGCCGTGTGCCGGGACCTACTGCGGCGTGCAGGCGCTGTATGCCACCGGCGCCGACAACATGCCCTGGTCGCCCTATACAGTCTCAGGGGTCCAGAGTGATGTCATGTTCAACAACGGCAATGTCTTTCATGACAACAAGTACTTCGGGGCCTGGCGTTTCGCCAAGGGGTTTGGCGAGTCGGTGAGCTTCGGCACGTGGCGGGCCGCGCCCTACAGTCAGGAAGTCGGGAGCACGATTGAAGGTGACACGGGTGGGCCGCCTCCCAATCCGGCGCCTTCCTCCAACGACCTGGATGCGGACACCGCCACCCTCGAGGGCTCCATCGGCCGGTGGCAGGACTGGTACTCCGCGGCCCTGACTCGGAGCTCGGAGGAAGCGCATGCCGGTACGCACAGCCTCCGTGTGGACGTGACGGCTGCCTGGGGCTGGGGCGCACAACTCTCGAACTGGCCCGGCTTTGCCACGGCTCCCGGCATCAAGACGATTGGCCTCTGGGGCAAGGCTGGCTCCGGGAGCGGGCTGATGCCCAAGATGACGGTGAAGTGGCTGGATGCCGGCAACGCGGTCCTCCAGACGCACGAGGTGACGCTGCCCGCGTTGACGGCGACCTGGCAGAAGGTGTCCGCCGTGGTTGACGCACCGGCGGGGACGAGCACGGTCCTGGTGTACCTGACGGGCTCGGGCAGCCCCGGGGATTTCTTCTATCTCGATGACCTGGTCGTGGGTGATGCGCCCAACGCGCTCGACTCCGGCAGTGCTGGAGGGGAGGGCTCCGCCGGCCAATGGCAGTCCTGGTATTCCGCCGGGATTTCAGCCACCACGCAGGTCGCCTATCGCGGGACGGGCAGCCTGCTGGTGGGTGTGACCGACCCGTGGGGCTGGGGAGTGCAGTTGGCGAACTGGCCCGGCTTCGCCACCACGGCAGGCAACAAGCGCATCAGTTACGTGGCGAGACAGGGCTCCGGCGCCATCTCGAACGTCACGGTTCGTGTGAAATGGCTCGACGGCAACCAGGCACTCGTCCAGACCGACCTGGTGCCACTCAATGGACTGACTACCGGCTGGCAGCGGGCCACCGCGGATGTGACTGCGCCCGCGGGGGCGACCCACGTCTATCTGGATGTCTACAGCAACTCAGGTGGCGCGGGTGACAGTCTGTATCTGGATGACATCGTCGTCACCGACCTCCAGAATTGATACATCCCGCTCGTACCGGGGCCCGCCTCGAAGCTCGAGCCCGGCGCCCCGGTCCAACCCCGCCTCGACATGGAGCACGACGTGAACATGGAACCCATTCGATATGTCGCGAGCATCGGAGACCGTCCGTGAGCGCGTCCGGTGATTCGAAGAATGGAGGGGCCGCGGTGCCCTCGCTGTATGAGTGGGCCGGAGGTGCCGAGGCGCTCAATCGGCTGACGGAACGGTTCTACGAGCGCGTGCGAGACGACGCCCTCCTGGGCCCCGTCTTCGCTCGGATGTCCGCGGCGCACCCGGCCCACGTCGCGCTCTTCCTGGGTGAGGTGTTGGGTGGGCCCGCGCGCTACAGCGGCGAGAAGGGCGGCCACCCCGAGATGATTCGTCATCACCTCGACCGGCATCTGACGGAAGCGCAGCGCAGGCGCTGGGTCCAGTTGCTCCTGGATACCGCCGATGAGACAGGGCTGCCCGCGGACCCCGAGTTCCGCTCGGCGTTCGTCGCCTACATCGAGTGGGGCACCCGGCTCGCGGTCATCAACTCCCAGGGTGACGCGACCGTGGACCCTCATGCGCCCATGCCCGTGTGGGGGTGGGGTGTTCCCGGCGGTCCCTACCGTCCGTGAACAACCGAACGCGATTCTCGCGCCAGACCGTCCGGGGCGAAGGAACGCTCGCACCGGGAGTCACCAGGTCGCGATGAGCCGGACGGGCCCACCCGTTGCCCCACCGACCTTCACGGCACCGACGAACACGGTGGCTCCCGCCGGGGGAACGCGGCCCAGGTTGGCGACACATTCAACAGCCCATTTGCGGCCCGCGAGCCACGTCCTGTGGGTGTTGAAGTGGGCGTCCCTTCCCGGGTCGATTGAAAGCGTGTCGACGCCGATACCGGCGGCGTTGCGCTCGTTCCGCAGGAACCTGACTGCCTCCGCGGAGAACCCCGGGAAGTGAAGGGTGTTCGAGCCGTCGGCATTCAGATACGCCTTCGCGTCACCCACCCGTTCCTCCCAGCCCGAGTACATGAACACCGCGGCACGGTCTGGAATCCGGCCGTGCCTGGACTCCCAGGCGCGGAGGTCCTCGATGCCGACCTCGGCGTCGGCATTGGCGCTCGCCCGCTGGCGGATGTCGATGACGACGAGCGGCACGATGAGGTCCTCCACCGGAAGGGCTTCGAGCCCGGGGCCATGAGGGTCGAAGTGGCTGGGGGCGTCGATTTGTGTGCCGAGATGCTCGTGGAGCGTCCAACGGTTCGCCGCGACGCCATTTCTTTCAAGGGTGGCGATGGGTTCGATTTCGAACGGGAACGTGATGCCCGGCACGGGGATGAATGGGAACTTCGGCGTGAGGACGTGCGTGAGGTCCACGATGCGCGAGGCGTGGATGATGGAGACGAGGTCGTGGTCAGCCGCACGGCGAGCCTTCGCATCGAAGGGCGAGCAACTGTTGAAGAGCGAGCCGACGGCACAGAGGAGTCCAGCCACGATGATTCGAGGAGGGTTCGGCATGAAGGGCCCTTTTCTCGTCGACCTGGAGGAAGAAGCCGGCGCATCGGCGGGCTGATAGTGAGCGCGAGAGAGGGCGTCAACGCACCAGGTGGTGCGTTGACACGGGCGCGCGTGAGTATGTGGAAGGAGGCACTTGCATCACCCCGCGGGCGCTCTACACGGGAGCAGGGCCAGGCCTCAAGGTGGACTGGATGCAGCCAGCGGCTCACTCGGGCCTGGACGGCGGGAGGGGCAGATGAGAATCGTTTGTGCCGGTGGGGGCCCAGCGGGGCTGTATTTCGCAATCCTGGCGAAGCTGGCCAGCAGGGACCACGACATCACCCTCATCGAGCGCAACCCGCCGGGGGTGACGTACGGCTGGGGCGTCGTGTTCTGGGAGGACCTGCTTGAAATCCTCTACCGGAACGACCCTGAGACGGCTCGGGAGATAGCAGAGGCCGCCGTCCGCTGGGACCAGCAGGAGGTCCACATCCGGGGCGAGCGGGCGCTCCACGTCGGTGGGTACGGCTTCAGCATCGGCCGTGAGCGCCTGCTCGAGATATTGACCCGGCGGGCGATGAGCCTCGGTGTCGACATCCAGTTCCAGCGTGAGCTGGAGGACCTGTCCGGGCTCTCGGACGCGGACCTGGTCATCGCGTGCGATGGCGCCAACAGCACGGTGCGCCGGCTCCACGGCAATCCCTTCCAGACGCAGATAGAGGAGGGGAGGAACAAGTACATCTGGCTGGGGACCGACAAGGTCTTCGACGCCTTCACGTTCGCCTTCGAGGAGACCGCCGCCGGCTGGCTCTGGTTCCATGGCTACCGCTTCTGCGGCGAGGCCAGCACCTGCATCGTCGAGTGTCCGCAGGAGACCTGGGAGGGGCTGGGCTTCGACACGCTCGGTCCCGACGAGACGCTGAGGCGCCTGGAGGGCATCTTCAAGCGCCACCTGGCGGGCCATTCGCTGTTCAACCAGAGGCGGGAGCTCGGCAAGACACCGTGGCTCAACTTCCGGCGCATCACCAACGAGCGCTGGCATCACGACAACGTGGTGCTGATGGGCGACGCGGCGCACACCACACACTTCTCCATCGGCTCGGGGACGAAGCTGGCCATTCACGATGCCATCGGGCTCGCCAAGGCGTTGCGAGAGAATGGCGACCTCCAGACGGCGCTGAAGGCCTACGAGCAGGAGCGTCGCACGGCGCTGCTTCCCATCCAGAACGCGGCGCGCAGCAGCGCCGAGTGGTTCGAGAATGTCCCGAGCCTGGTCTTCCAGCCCACGATCCGGTTTGCCTTCGCCCTGTTCAATCGGCGCGGGGGCTCGTCGTGGTACTACCCCTTCTACCTGGCCACCCAGACCGAGGCGTTGAGGGGACTGGTGCGCTCGCTCCACTCCGCCAGGAGGTGGGTGCGCATGGGTCGGACGGAGCTCCCTCCGCGGGTGTCCGACGTGCGCTGATTCACGGCGCTGCTGGACGCACGTGGGGAGCCCCGGTGGGCCCTACATTTCGCGAGGGGCTTCCTGCCGCGGAGGGAACGCCACCTCCCGCTGGGCCTCGCGCAGCTCGGGGAGCGTCACGACGAAGGTGGTGCCCCGGTCCACCTCGCTCTGCACGTCGATACGCCCGCCGTGCCGCTCCACCAGATTCCGGGTGATGTAGAGCCCGAGCCCCAGTCCTCCAAAGCTCGTCGCCGCGGTGGTGTGGGCGCGGAAGAAACGCTCGAAGAGCTCGGGAAGCTGCTCGGCGGGAATGCCGACTCCCTCGTCCGAGACCGACACGCGAGCCTCACCCTCGCTGTGCGTGAGCTTCACCCTGATGGCTCCGCCCTCGGGACTGTATTTGATGGCGTTGTCCAGGAGGTTGTTGAAGACCTGCGTCAGCCGCGCCTCATCTCCCTTCACGAGAGACTCCCCCTGTAGAAGCTCCAGGGTGAGGTGGTGGCGGGGAGAGAGGGGACGGAAGCTCGCGATGACTTCGGCGAGGAGCGAACCCAGGGAGACGGTGGCTTGCTGCAGCTCCAGGTGACCACTCCGGATCCGGCCGACATCCAGGAGGTCGTCGACCAGGCCGGTGAGGTTGGAGACCTGGCGCCGGGCACGATGGAGATGTTCTTTCGGCGCCTCGCACCCTGATTGGCGCTTCCGCTCCATCGTCTGCAAGGTCAGCGAGAGGGACGTCAGGGGCGTCCTCAGCTCATGGGAAGCCACGAGGAGGAATTCGTCTCGGAGCCGCAGCGCCTCCGAGGCCTGACGGTAGAGCCTGTCCAATTCCACCAGCTGCTCGTGGTTGGTCCTGGCGCTCGCGTTGAGCTGGTCCACCATGCAGTTGATGCCCTCGGCGAGGTCGCCGAGCGTGTCGGGCTGTTGCACCGGGATGTATCCCACGTCCAGGGTGGACGAGCGCTCGACCACTCCGTCCACGGCCTTCCGGATGGCGTTGACCTGCCCGGACACGGCCTTGGTGACGAGGAACGCACTCATGGGGGCCCAGATGAGCGCGGTGACGGTGAAGAGGAACATCGTGCCGGGCGTTGGCGAGGGAGCAAGGAACGCGCAGGCCATCCAACACGTCGGCGTCAGCGCGAGACAGGAGGTGAAGACCAGCAGCCTTCTCCGGAAGGAGATGAGGCGGGGCAGGGTGAGCAGGTGCCGCTGACGGGCGACGAGCGAGAGCTCCCGGGTGGTGGGCGCGAGTCGCCAGATGAAGAGTGGAGTCGCCACGACGAGCTTGGCCGAAACCGTCGCGAGGACGATGAGCCCGGTGAGCAGCAGCTCTCTTTCCCCCAGGCGCACCCGCTCCGGCAGAAGCAGCGCCAGCACTGCTGCCAGGCTCGACAGCGCGAGGGCCCAGGAGCACGACCACGCCACCGTGAACCATCTGGGGGTGTAGTAGGCGCGAACCAGGGCCTCATGGATGACCGCGTCCGTCTCGTCGCGAGTCCCTCGGACGCTCCGCCAGCGGTCCACCGGCCGCAGCGCCCACCGAAGCAGCAGGGCCAGCACGAACGCCTCGCAGGAGAAGACGACCAGGGCGACCGCTACGTAGGCCTCGGTGGCTTGCCAGGCCGACAGCGGAAGGAGCTTGGCGTAGCAGATGGAGGTCAGGAGCTCGAACGGGATGCCAACGACGAGGCAGTCGATGATCCTGCGCGTCCATAACTTCCGCATCCAGGCCATGAAAGAAGACTGAAGCTGGACGCGAGTGTCGGGGAGTGAGGCGCCTACAGGCCTCCCGCATCATCGCAGTCCCGCTTCCCGGCCAGGAGCCTTGACGAAGCGCCAGGCCACGGCCTCGTCCGGATGCTGAACGCCCGACGAGTCCATCGTTGTCGACACCCACGGCTCGGTGGAGACGGCCCGCTTCCTTGCGCCGCCAACGGGCGGAGTGGCGTGCTGACGACCTTTGTCGGAATGGTGCGGCGCAGGTGCCCCTTACCCCGTGAGTGCCATGCGGCACCTCATGCGTCCGCCGACGAGCGCACGGACGCGGCGCCCGCCGCGGTGCCCCCCAGGAAGATGGCGAGCAACCCCAGGGCCACCGGCAGGCCCATGCTGGTGGCAATGAAACCGACGAGCGGGGGGCCGGCCACCACCCCCGCGTAGCCCGCGGTGATGACGGCGGAGATGGCCGTCCCCGGCGGATGCCCTGGAGTGCGGCCGGCCGCCTGGAAGAGCATGGGGAGGATGTTGGACAGCCCGAGCCCGACGCAGCTGAATCCGACGATGGCGGCAACCAGATGGTTCAGCGGCAGCGCCGCTCCCAGCACGCACAGTCCACCCGCGGCCAGGATTCCGCCCGTGCGCAGCAGCGCGACGGGTCCGACGGCGGCCACCAGCTTGTCCCCCGCCAGTCTCCCGGTGGCCATGGCCATCGAGAAGACGGCATAGCCGGCTCCAGACAGGTAGGTCCCAACCTGCGGCAGCCGGCGCAGGTAGACGGCGCTCCAGTCCGCCATGGCCCCTTCGACCATCAGGGTGGCGAAGCCCATCAGGCCGAGCAGCAGCAAGGGACCGCGCGGCAGCGCGAAGGTGGGCCCGGTGCGCGACCTGTCCGCTGAGGTTGGCAGCAGGAAGCCCCCTGCGCCGCCCATGAGCAGCAGACCCAGCAGGATGGCTCCCCTCATGTGGACGATGGGAGCAAGGCCGGAGGACAGGGAGAGGATGGAGCCGACGGCCCCCAGCAAACCCCCGATGCTGGCCAGCGCGTGCAGCGAGGACATGGCTGGGCGACACAGGTGCTCCTCGACGGTGATGCCGTGGGCGTTCATCGCCACGTTCATGGTGCCGTTGGCGGCACCGAACGCGAACAGCGCCAGGGCGAACATGGAAAGCCGGCCGGAGTGCACGGGTAGCGCTGCCATCAGGCAGAAGAGCAGGGAGCTGCCCAGGAGGACGCTCCGGCTGCCCCACCTCGCGACCAGGGCGCCCGCGAGCGGCATGGAAACCAACGACCCGGCAGCGCACCCGAGCAGGGCGAGCCCGAGCTGACCCGGGGTGGCGCCCAGTCGGGCCTGCACCGTCGGGATGTGCGGCACCCAACTGGAGAAGACGAAGCCGTTGACGAAAAAGATGACGGCGACGGCGGTACGCGCGGCGCGGGCCTGGAGGTGCCCGTCCGCGGCGAGGTCAGGTCTACTCATGAAGGGGACCGGGCTCAGTACTTGGAGTCCACTGGCACAGGCGGCTCATACGATGTCGAGCCGAAAAGGATTGCCGGCCAGTGTCTCGGCCTGTTCTGTCGGAGCTCCTGATACATCCTGACATAGGGATGAAACAGGAAGCGCATCGGGGTGCGGCAGTAATCCGACTTCTCGCTGAACAGCCCTGCATCGGGAATGTACTGGGGCGGCTCGACATAGGTTCCAAAGAGCCTGTCCCAAAGCGTCAAGCGCGCGCCGAAATTGCACCCGTCGGTGATGTTGTGCTGCTCCTCCCTCGAGTGGTGGGTGAAGTGAACTCCAGCGGTAACGAGGACCCGTCGGAGCATTCTCAGCGCGCGAACATGAATCTCGGCGTAATAGATGGTGACTGAATGAGATGAGTCGGTCCACGCGTCCAGCGCCATCACAGCGATGAGCGTCCAGCCGCTACCCCGGATATCGAGCGCGAAGAGCTTCGTCATCACTGGAAGCAGTATCAGCACGAACACCTTGCCCCCCGCGGTGTCCAGGATGAGGGCATGAGGATCGACTGCCTGCGTCAGTTGTGACAGGTTGCGGGAACGGTGATGGTTGACGTGCCCGAGGTTCCAGAAGAACCGGATCTTGTGGCACCAGCGGTGTGACCAATAGAAACAGAAGTCTCCCACGAAGCAGGCGAGCACCAGTGCGAGTGCGCCATTCAGTGGGATGATTGTCGGGACATGCTGCACCAGTGCTTCGTATTGAAGCAGCAGCCCCTCCAATGCCGGGTTCATGAAGGTGAACGTGGCAGTGAGCAGGAACACGACATTGACCACGGAGAAGTTGATCATCGCCTCCCAGTCGAATGGCCTGCCCGTGATCTTCTTGTAGAAAGCCACATCGGCCAATCCGATGATGATTCCAAACAGAATCCGCGCGACGCTGGCCGTGATGAGCAGGGAAGCAATCGACGCATCTACATCGGATAGCAATACCGCCTTGACGTTGTAGAAGACCACCACGCTCCTGGCCGCCAGGGCATCCTGTATGCCCAGAGCACCATGGTGATAGGACAACTCCACGATGAGAGCGATGGCGGATAGGATGACCAGCAGGATGGCCTGGGGTCCGCTTCGCCGCAGCTTTATGTCCTTATCCCAGACCCAATGCTTCAGCCGGAACAGGCCGTTGGTCTCCTTGTACGTGTCCGCCATGGACTCATGGGTCGTCAATCTTTCCTCCATTCTGGTGGCGCCAGCTTGACGCCGGACGCGCAAAGGCCTCGGCAAGGCCAGCGCCCGTGTTGTCAGTGTTGCCTGCTATGTCTGGGGCCTGGTTGTTCGTGAGCAGGGCCTGGGAGAGCCCTCGCGGCGTTCAATCCCTGAGACATGACGAATCGCAGGGGCTCCCGGCCTCGTAATTGGGGGTGGAGGAATTGGCTGTGAATCGCAGTCTCCCAGGAGGCGGGCCCGTCCCGTGGGAGTCCGGCCAGGCTCACGACAGAACGAATGGTCGGCCGGTGACTACAGGCGGAATGGGGGCCCTGCTTGCCGGGACTCGCTCACGCTTCTTCGAAGCGCGTGTGCCGGCGCGGGTTTGGGGCACCCCGTGTCCACGGGTTCAAATCCTGTCTCCCCGACCACCTAAGTAGTCAGAATTACTTGGTTACGGGCTGGAGATCTTCATGGTCTCCAGCCCGTCTCCATTTTGGGCCTCCGGTTTCGGCCCCTCCAGCATCCGGATGGCCGCTGACCTGGCCGCCGGGCTCAGGTGCATGTACCGCTGGGTGGTGGAGAGGTTCTGGTGCCCGGCCCGCTCCTGGATGGCCTTCGCCGGGGCGCCCGCCATCGCCAGCCGGGAGCAGAAGGTGTGACGGAGGATGTGGATGCCTCCCGTCACCTTCAACCCGGCCAGCCGCTGGATGCGGCTCATCCACTTGTTCAGAAGCACCTGGGTCACCTTCGGGTGGCCGTCAGCCCGCCAGAGGATGCGCTCGCCCCGGAGGTGCCGCTGCTTGCGGAGGGTGTCTGCCAACCGGGTGGTCATGTTCACCTGCCGGGCCCGTCCGCCTTTGGGCAGGGTGACGTGCCCTGCCCACTCCGAGCGGCGGACATGGATGACGCCCCGGGTGAAGTCCACGTCCGTCTGCTCCAAGGCGATGATTTCGCCGCAGCGCAGCCCCGCCTCTCCGCCGAGCAGGATGAAGACGAGGTGCTGGTGGTCCACCTTCATCGCTGCTTCCACCATCCGCTCGAACTCGTGCGGCTCGTAGAACTCCATGATGGATGGCGCCACCTTCAACAGCTCGATGGTGGCCGGCATCTGCTCGATGACGCCCCACTTCGAGATGCGCCATTGAAAAGATGGGAGAAATCTTCCCATGCCTCAGGATCAGATTGCAGAAGATGTCCAGCGCGAACGTCCTACGCAGCAGTCCAGCGAGAGCCCAATCGCAGCGTGCGCTCCATCGTCGACTCCACCGTCGCAGCCTGGGCCGGGCTCTCCTCCTCCAGCCCCGGCTCCGCCCCCGCTTGGCAGGACCAGAGGGACTGTCCCCGGGCGAGGCACGCGACGGTTCGCGCGCGGACGGCAATGGGTCTGGGTGTGCGCCAGCCCACCGGCGCTGGAGGCGAGCACCAGCGCTGTCGCCGGCGACAGCGCAGATGCAAGCCTCCACCCAGCCAAGGCCCAGGGGCCCTGGCAACACCCCACCTTGACGGTGAGCAACAGCGCTGCGCGCGGCCGTGATGCGTCAGGCCCCTCGCAGTGAGATTTCCGCGACCCTCGCGAGCAGCGGCACGACCCGCCCCATACGCGCATGGAGCCCCCGCTTCGACCGCTCGGGGATTGGCGAACGAAGAGGACCCTACCAGCCCCCTCTGACATGGCGCCGGAGGTCGCGTCGCGCGGGCCCAGGTCAGCAACGGCGAGCATCGAAGCCTCCATCGAAGCTCGATGCTGACGTTGCCATTCAAAGACATATTCAAATCACCCACGATGACCGGCGCCGTACGGCCCGCTGGCAGGCGCGCTTGTTTTCACAACTTTCGAGGGAGGAATCAAAACCCAGACACAACAATCAATGTCAGACCCGTGCGGTATGAATCATTTCGAGCGGCGCCATTCCGGACGCCGCTTCTCAACGGGATGTCATCATCATGAAGAGCTCATTGTTTTCCCTCGGTCTCCTCGTCGGACTGACGGGGGTCGGCTGCGCGGGCCTCGAGGAAGGCGAGGCGATGGATACCTCCGTCTCGGAGGACTCCGCCGCCCAGGTCATCCAGGGACTGAACACCCAGGTCACCGGTACGAGCCCGGTGACGTTCGTCACCTCGTCAGGCAACGTGACGGCGCCCTACAACCAGTCCGCCACGTCGGTGGTGGCCTACACGCGGGATTCGACGACGGGGGCGTTCACGGCGTATCCCGGGACGGGCGCCGCGGATGGCAGCATCTCCGTGCCCAACGTCCCTTCCGGCCGCATCTACCTGAAGGTGGGCACGCGCTACCTGGTGAGCACGGGCCGCACGTTCGACCTGGGCTCCACGGAGTGGGGGCGTGATGGCTCCTTCGCCTCGCTGTCGACCCCCGTGACGGTGTCCGCCTCCGGCCTGTCGCCCTGGCAGTCGGGCGACTACATGGACATGTATTCATTGAACCCGGGGGCGTTCGGCTACCTCTTCGGCAACGAGGCGGGGTTCCCCCTGGCGGGCGCGACGTCGTTCTCCGCGCTGAGCTTCGATTACGCCAACATGCTCAACCCGATGCTGCTCGACAGCAGCCTGGGGGATGTGTTCTCGCTGGCCCAGATGCGGCTGCAGTCGAGCCCGAATGGCGTGCCCTACCGCTCGATGCACAAGGTGCTCAGCGCGAACCTGACGCAGACGGAGGGCCAGTCGGCCAGCGTCAGTGGGACGTTCACCCAGCCCGCCGCGACGGGCACGTTCTCGGTGGACTGGAGGCGCTCGGCGTTCGACGCCCTGCGCGCCCAGGTGAACCCGAGCGCGGTGAGCACGTACAACGAGATCTGGATGTCCGCGCGGCCGGCCGCGGTGGGTCAGGCGCTCGCGTCCATCAGCGGGCCGCCGCTCCTGGTGAAGCTCAATCCTGACGCGCTGAAGACGGACATCGTCACGGGGAACATGGCCTACAACAACCCGCTGCCGGCGACGTGGCAGAAGGTGGCCTTGGCCGCCGCGGGCTTCACGAAGACCTACGCGCTGGGGACGGCGACGCCCGTCACCATGAGCGTGGACATCCGCGTGGACCAGGAGGCGAGCGCGTTCTCCTCCGCCCCGGTGGAGCCCCTCGTCGGGCCGGTGCAGGCGCCCCTCGTCAACACCCGTGGCGCGTTCCAGAACCTCACGGGCGTGGGGACCGACGCCTCGCTGCGCTGGTCGAAGCCGGCGATTGGCACGGCCACCAACTACGTGGTGAACATCTACCGGCTGAGCACGAGCAACGGCGCCACCATCGCCAATCGCGTGACGTCGCTGCACACCGACCTTCAGAGCGTGTACCTGCCGCCGGGCGTGCTCCAGTCGGGCCAGACGTACTTCGCTGAAATCCAGAGCTGGTACCAGCCCGGCTCCGACCTGGCGACGAGCCCGTTCAAGCGCGCCCTGCCCCGCGCCCGCGCCAGTGTGCTCACGGGTACCTTCAGCCCGTAGTCTGTGAAGTCTTGGGGAGGGAGGGGGCTTGCTCTCTTCCTCCCTGTCGTTCGTCGCGACGGTTCAGCGCGGGCAAGCCGTGCTGAACCGTCTTCCGGCATCACGGCGCGCCGGCTCGACTGTCCGATGAAGCACCACGGGCGACTCGATCCGCGTCACACCGCAAGCTTCGAGACGGCGACTGGTATAGCCCCCAATAGAACGTGCAGGGCGCGACGCCGCCCGGTTGGCCACCAGGGCTTCGGTCGCCGCGCCTACCTCTTCGGGGGTGGGCTCGCCCGCCACAGGGCTCCCATGCCGCCTGTGCTCGACGAAGAAGACGAAGACGAAGGGGTCCTGGACTCCGCCCAACGCCTGCGCATGCGCCCCTGCTACCACAAGGCGCCCCCCGAGCGCATGGCTCCGACCTGGGTGTTGTGCGAAAATGTCCACCCCACTCTGTAAGATGCGCCTGATGAATAAACTCGCCGTAGCCATTGCTGGAATGACGCTGGTGTTGGCAGCTTGCAAGACGGCTGGCTCTGCGCCAGCACGCGATATTCCCACGGCAATGAACCAGGCCGCGACAACCCTGCTTCAGTCAAGACTGCTGCACGCAACCTCGATCGCGGTGGTCTATCGCGGCGAGGAGTTCATCCTGCATCGGGGCGAGCTGGAGACCGGCAAGTCCAATCCGCCCGACGATACGACCCTCTATGAGATCGGGTCGGTCAGCAAGACCTTCGCGGGTCTGCTGTTGGCGAACGCTGTCCTCGAAGGCAAGGCGACCCTCGACGATCCGATACAAAAGTATCTGCCGTCCGCCTATCCGAACCTGCAGTCAGACGGCGAGCCCATCCGTCTGCGCCATCTGGTCACCCACACCAGCGGCATGCCGGGGATGTTGCCACTGCAAGTGAATGAGGTGTTGAGGGACTTCACTGCGCATGCCACCCCGGCAAAGCTCAATGCCGCCTACGCGGACTACGGGCAACCGCGGTTCTGGCAGGACCTGCACACCGTCAGCATCAAGGGCCCGCTCGGCAAGGACTATGCTTACTCGAGCGCCGGCACCGAGTTGGTCGCGCACGCCCTCGAGAAGATCCACGGGGCTCCCTACGAATCGTTGCTCGCAGAGTTCCTGGCGAGGGAAGCCGGTATGCACGACACGTGGCTGCGCCTGCGTGCCCAGGACACCAGCCGTCTGGCGCCTGGCTACCACAGCGACAACCCGGTCGGCACCACGCCGATGCCACTGTTGCCCTGGGGTGCTGCGGGAGCCTTGAAGGCGACGATGCCGGAGATGGTCAAGTACTTGCGCTTGCAGTTGAGCAACCATCCCGCGGTGACAGAGTCACACAAGCCGCTGGTGCGCTTCGCGGAGGACTTCAGCATTGGCTATTTCTGGAACATCGGCCAGAGCAGCCAGTTGGGCACCCACTACGTGCATCACGGCGGCGTGCCTCGCGCGCAATGCTATCTCTACATCGTGCCGAAGTACCAGCTGGGGGTGTTCATCATCACCAACCAGAGCGGCGATGCGACGGCCAACGCCATGGAAGGCGCGCTGGCGCCCCTCTTCGACAGGGTTGAATCCATGCAGGGTCGCTAGGAGCGTGTGGCGGTAAGGGCCTGCTCGCAATCTACTTGGCCATGAGAGGCGTTCTCACCCCCGAGAAATCGGCCTCGGAGCGCGAAAAGCGGACAAGTAATTTCTGAGCGGGCCCTAACGGGTTCGCGAGCAGTTACCGAACGGCGTGATGGCTGCCTCGCCACTCTGCTGGGGCAGGCCGCTACGCGGCCGCCGCGTGGAAGAGCGGCATCTCCGATGCCATGGTCACCTGGACCGCCACCCTGGACGGCGAGCGCTACGAGCTCCTCGGCGACACGCGCCGCGACTGCGCTGACGCCCTCTCTCCGACGCCGCTGGGGGGGGCCCTCGGACGCCTCCTGCAACTGCACGACGCCGTCACCGGGAAGATGGCGGAGACCCGCGGCCTCTTCGAGCTCGCGCTTCTCTCCACCCCCGACGACGTCTATCCGTCACAAGCCACCGATACCGAGCCCCCCATCGGCATCCTTCCCGGCGACACCCCCGCCCTCGGCATGACCTGCTCCGAGGACATCCAGTGCCCCGCCTCGGCTCCCTTCTGCGTCACCGCCGACCACGACGAGCGTTTCGGAAGTTGCACCCGCTCATGCGTCCTCGACGACGACTGTCTCTCCACCCGGGGCAGAGGCCGCTGCGGCAACCTCGTGGGTGACATCCCTGGCGTCCATCCCATCCGCATGTGCGAGCTTTCCTGCGGCGCGGACCTCGTCTGTCCCGGCCTCCTGCAATGCCAGCGCGCCCTCGCTCCCTGCGTGCCGGCCCAGGCCCACTCCGCACCGTGAAGCGGCTGCTCCGCGGCACGCTCCGCCGCGGCGGGGACTTCCGAGACACCTCTCTTTCAAGTCCCCTGCGGTGGCGCCGAGGCGGGCATGGACGAGGTCTCGGGCCACACGGACGAGTGCAGCGTGGCACCGGACGGCTCCACCCCCGCCAACAACTCCTTCTACGACCGGAGCCTGCTGGGCGAGTGGACGCTGCTGGTGGACTCGGCCAGCTTCACCTCGCTGGGCGAGGTGCGCGCGGTGGAGGTGGTCTTCATGGCCACAGGCCCCGTCATCTGACACACAGCACCCCGGACGGGCACGCCTCTCACCGCGTGCCCGTCTTTCTTCCTCGCGGGGCTGGCCATGTCGATTTGCTGCATTACCCTCGAAAAGCAGTGACACCCCGAAGCTCGGTTCGAGAGGCACTCATGCAGGCAAGGAACGTCATCGGAAGCGCGCTGCTGGCCGCCGGAATGCTGATGGCCGGGGGCGGAGGCGCCACGGCCGAAGCGGCGGAGTCCCACTCCATCACCACGAGCGGGGACGCGCAGCAGGACCGAGCGGGGCAGGACTTCGAGTACACGTATTACAGCGAGCCGGCCAAATGGAACGTCATCGGCGGTCAGGGTCGCTTGTCTGGTGCCTGGTTCCGGTGGGGCTCCACGTCGTCCTACTACGACTACACCTCCGACACCGGCTTCTGAGACTGCCTCGGTAGGGCTCACGGCCCGCCCCGGATACCTGCCGGAGCGGGCCGCTGTTGCTCCGGCGAGCCCCTCGTCACCGCGGGACTCAGAGCGAGTCGAGGAACGCGAGCAGCGCCTGTCGGTCCTCGCGGCGCAACCGCGTGTAGCGTTCCCGCGCGGGGGCCGCCTCGCCGCCGTGCCACAACACGGCCTCCTCGGCGTTACGCGCCCGGCCGTCGTGGAGCAGGCGCGTGTGGCCGTTCACCGTGTGCTGCAGGCCGAGCCCCCACAGCGGCGGCGTGCGCCACTCCTGGCCGCTGGCCTCGCCGTCGGGCCTGCCGTCCGCGAGTCCCTCGCCCATGTCGTGCAGGAGCAGGTCGGAGTACGGCTGGATGCGCTGTCGGGACAGCTCCGGGAAGCCCGGGACGTCGCCGGTCTCCATCGCCTGGTCCACGTGGCAGGCCGCGCAGCCGAGCGCGCGGAAGACGCCCTTGCCTCGCAGCACGGTGGGGTCCGTCCAGTTCCTCCGCTTGGGCGCGGCGAGCAGCCGGTTGTAGAGGACGAGCCGCTCCAGGTCGTACGGCTCCACCTCCGGCTTCGCGGCGGCCGCGGCCGCGCCGGGCTCCGGGGCGCGCGGGAACACCTCCGACGTCAGCCCCATGTCCACCACGAGCGCGTGCGCCACCTGCTGCAGCAGCGTGGGCTGGTTGGCCTTCCAGCCGAAGCGGCCCATCCGCTTGCGCCCCTCCGTCACGTCGTCCACGTGGTTCGCTCGACCGGAGATGCCGTCGCCGTCCCGGTCGTCCGGGTCTGCTCGCGCGAGCAGCGTGTCCTCGGGCACGGCCTCCAGCAAGCCCAGGCCGAAGTTGGCGGGCGCCACCCGCGCGGAGAAGGGGACGTCCGGGCCCAGCGGACCGCCGGAGAGGTCCAGGACCCGGTAGCGCGGACGCAGCAGCGTGAAGGACTCGCCGGTGGCGAACTCCCCGTCGACCTCCTCGAACGTCACCTCGACGCGGCCTTCGCCCCGGTCCCCGCCCAGCCGGTGGGGGTCGAGCTGCTTGCCGTACTCGGGATGGGGACCGCGTCCGCCGGGCGCACCCAACTGGAAGACGATCGACACGGGCTCCTCGGAGGGCGTCTCGGGCGGCCGCCCGCGCCCATCCTTCACGTGGCAGGTCATGCACGAGACGGCGCTGAACAAGGGGCCCACCTGGGGTGCGACGTGCGTGGGCTCGCTCCAGTCGCGGTCGAAGACGCGCTTGCCCAGGTGGAACTCCGGCCACTTCGCGCGCGCCATGTTCGGCGGAGAGCGGCCGAACGCGTTCCTCCCCGCCTCCTCCACCGTGGCGCCACCGCCGGACAGCTCCTCGCCGGGCTCCGCCGTGACGTCGAGCGGTCCCAGCTCCAGGAGCTCGGGGCGACGCCGCGTGTCCGCCCAGACCGCGGTGAGCACGAGCACGCCGAGGGGGAGGCCCAGCCAGTACATCCGCCGTCGCATCGAGGTATCTCCGGGAGAGCGCCTGGGACTTGGGGACAACGGACGCCGGGCGGGCGGGGGTCTGTCTGCTCCCGCCCGGCGTCGGAGACCACGGGGCGACTACTTCGCCAGGACGACGGACTCGCTCTGCACCAGGATGCCCTCGCCGGCCGCCTTCACGTCGATGCCCGTGAAGCCGGTGTACGGGTAGTGGCCGTCCTCGATCTCCTCGACGAACTCCATGGTGTCGCCGGTGATGACCTTGCCGTCATCCAGCGTCACGTTGAAGGTGTCCTTCCCGGTGTTCAGGCGCCAGCCGCAGGCGCCCACGTTCTCCGGCGCGGCGGGCCTGTCGCCCGTCTTCGCCCAGATGATGTCCAGCTCGTAGAAGTCCGCGACGGCCACCAGCCAGCGGAAGAAGTCCCGCCAGTTGGTGAAGTAGATGTAGGCGTTCGCGGGGTTCGACTGGCTGCCCTGGAGCACGCCGTCGCGGTAGATGTTCATGCGGTAGCCGGAGCCACCCGGCGCGCCGGTGAAGAGGGGCGCGACGCGCGCGGAGTTCGCCTCGCGGCCCGGGAGGATGCTCAGGGAGCTGACCACCTGGTCGCCCGAGCGCGCGTCGAGCTGGAGCGCGCCCCCCGCGCCCAGCTTGATCTGCGACGTCTGCCGCCAGCTGGCGGCGCGGCCGAACGTGCTGGCCAGGCCGTCCGACTTCACGTTCTGCAGACCGGTCACGGCCAGCCCGCGCTCCGAGCTCGCCAGCGTGGCGTTACCCGTCGCGCAGCTCGTGATTCCGTCGAACGCCTTCACGCACTTGGACTCTGCGTTCGCCTCCTGGGCCGCCAGCGTGCCCTCGCCTGGCTGGGTCTCGTCACCCGCGCAGCCCGCCGTCACGCACATGAACACCGCCGCCAGCAGTCGGCTCATCATCTTGAACTGCATGTCTCTCCACCTCTTGAATGGGAAGGTGCTGCTTCCGTTCGGAGGCATCGCGCCGGACCCACGGCGCCTCGCGACGGCGTTCGCGTCTTCTGCACCGTTCGAGCCAAGCGACGTGTTTCATGTATCGCCCCTCTGTGTTGCCCGGAGGGAGCGATGTTTCAGGGCGTGGTTTGTGGCGCCTGTCGTTACGGCGGCGAAGGTCCGTGTGTCATTGGGCGCAACAGCCCGGTCTGGATGTCTTTGTGGTCTTTTCTGTGGGTGAAAGTCATTAACCTGGGTCAAGGCGTGGGTGATTTTGATGTGTCGAAACGCGGGGAACCCGGGGTTCAGGGGCCGGCGCTTGTAGCGGCGGAGGTCACTGTCCAGGTCGACCCGTACGGAGGTGGGGGGGCCAGGAGGGACGCGGACCCGGGATGGTAAGGGGATGAGCAACCCGGTCCACCTCTATGTGTGGTAGGCGGCCATCGTCGGGAACGCGCGGCTCGGGGGGCAGGACCTCCGCGCGTTGATGCTGGACGACCCGGACGTGGCGTCGAACTACCCGAGCCGGGACGTTTTTCGCGGCTTCGCATGGGATGAGAAGTTCGAGCCCTCGTTCTACGTGTGGCTGGAGCATCAGCATCAGCGGGGCCCTTCGACGTGCGCTTCGAGCCGGTGCCGGAGGAGTCCCGTCCGGCGACGCTGGTGCCCCTGGAGGTGGCGGAGCGGGAGCTGCTCGCGGCCACCCTTCGCCGCGGCGGATGCGTTCAACGCGGCGTTGAACGCGCGCTAGGGCGAGCCGCGCGTCACCGGGCGGCGGTGAAGAGCGTGGCGACGAAGTCGAGGAACACGCGCACGCGTGAAGGCAGGTGGCGCCCGGGAAAAGTATAGGACGGATAGGAGCCCTGTTGAGGGCGGCGGGCTGGTGAAGAGGGGCCAAGAAGGGCCGCTGGAGGGTGACACGCGGGCTCCGCATTCCAGGTACCTGGCGAAGTCCCGCACCACGTACCGGGGCAGGCCGCGTCCCAGCTCACCTGCCTCCGCCAGCAGCGTGGCGAGGTTGTCCCTCACCGCCTCGTACAGCACCGTCCCCTCCGGCTGCCTCCGCCGGTACTCCCACCCGCGCTCCTCCACCTGCCCCTCCCCAGCCACACTTCGCCAGGGCTCACGCTACGGAGGGGCTCCCACGGGCTTCCGTGGAGCCCCTGGCTGCTCGGGTGGTTCGAGGCGCGACCAGGACAGCGCGTCAGGAGGGGCGAACCCTGGACCGCTTCCCCGGCCTTGGTTCGGGACCAAGTGGCGGCAGCTTCCAGTCCCTCACGCCTCGCCCATAGAGGGGCTCAGTGAGCCCCTGGCTTCGTCTCCAAAATGTCTCCAAGACTGGAGGGGACTCCGGGTGACAGATGGGACTGGCGAGGACTGCCCCGTAGACTCGAGATGCCCGGATTCACTCACGATTGAGCGAAGGGCGTGTGCCGTCGCGGGTTTAGGGCACTCCGTGTCCACGGGTTCAAATCCTGTCTCCCCGACCACGTCATGAAGTGGGCTGGAGGCCTCAAGGTCTCCAGCCCGTTTCCATTTTGGACCTCCTGCTTCATTCCCTCCAGCATCCGGATGGCCGCCGACCTGGCCGCTGGGCTCAGGTGAATGTACCGCTGGGTGGTGGAGAGGTTCTGGTGCCCGGCCCGCTCCTGGATGGCCTTCGCCGGGGCGCCCGCCATCGCCAGCCGGGAGCAGAAGGTGTGACGGAGGATGTGGATGCCTCCCAGCTTTCGCACACCCCGCGGGGCGAGCTCGTCGCTCCGGCAGCGCTGGGCGCGGACGGCAAGCCCTCGGACTTCTCGACCATGGAAGCGCAGATGAAGCGCACCTACGAGAATGCCGAGGTGCTGCTGGCCGAACTGGGCGCGACCATGGCGGACGTGGTGGAAGAAACGCTGTTCGTGCTCGACGTTCCGTCTGCCTTCGCAGCCAGTTCGAAGGTGCGGCCGCTGGTCTACAAACAGGCGGTGCCGCAGGTTGCCAGCAATCTGATCGGCGTGTCTGCCTTGGCCTTCCCCGAGCAGCTGATCGAGATTGCATTCAGGGCGGAAGTCCAGGGCTGAGCCCGGCCGCGCGCTCGCATCGGCGAGCCGTTGCCGGCTACGCCGAAGCGCCCAGCGACGCCTGTGCAAGATGGGCGAGCTGGCGCGCGGCGACGATCAGCCCGTCGATGACGAACTCGCCCACGTGTTCGTCGTCTTCGGACCTGGTGCGTGCGTCGCCCTGCCGTGCCGAGAGGCCAGTTCTTGTCGAATACGTCAGCTGGCGCTGGCCTTGCGGCTCCGCGCGCTATCGACATGGCGGCCCCTCACCGTTGAATCCGCGCACGCTCGGGGCCCGGGGCGACAGGAATTCGCGCGCGGGTCGCCTGTTGTCCGTCTTCATGAGCGCGTTGAGTCGACGTTCCGTCGTGCTGGGATTGGGGTCCTGCGCCGTGGGCGCGGTGGCCTGCACCTGCGCGTCCCAGACCGAGGCTGTCCCCGTGGCGCCCCGCGTCAGGGCGCGGCTTTATGTCTGCGAGGGCTGTGAAGCAGTCGCCGAGCGGGCCTCGGAGCGCTTGACGCCCACCGTCCAGTTGGCCAGCGCGGAGGAGCCGGGAGCGCGGATGACGTTGACGGGGCGCGTGTTGAGCGCCGCGTCACGCGAGCCCGTCGCGGATGTCGTCATCTACGCGCATCACACCAACGCGGCCGGGCTGTATGCGAACGGCACGCGAGAGTCCGAGTGGAGCCGTCGTCACGGCCGGTTGCGCGGGTGGGCCAGGACGGGTGCGGATGGCGTCTATACGTTCGACACCATCAAGCCCGCGCCCTATCCGAATGACACCCTGCCGGCGCACGTGCACCTGTTCATCGGCGAGCCGGGACGACCTCCGTACTACGTCGATGACGTCGTGTTCGACGGCGAGTTCGGCGTGACGCCGCAGTACCGCGCGCAGCAGGAGCTTCGAGGCGGAAGCGGCATCGTGAAGCTGTCACGCACGGCCGCCGGCGTGTGGCTCGCGAGCCGGGATATCGTTCTGGAACGGCACCCCTGACGTGAGCGAGGGCGGCGCTCAGCGCGGCGTCAGTTGAAAGGCTTCCATGATGAGCGGCAGGGGCGCGCGCTCCACAGCACGGGCCATTGCCGTATCATCTCTCTGAGCCTCCCTCGGCTCCGTAGCGCCCCACGGGAGACTCCCGAGGCGCTGAGCGGGGGAGGGGAGTGGGCCCTCCCGGATTCGAACCGGGGACCCATCGGTGAAGGACGGACGGCACCGGATTCAGTCCCGTGACGGCCATGGTGCATCTATTCCCTGCGCGCTTGCTGCTTCGTAAAAACCGCCAGCTGCGCGGCAAACGCGCGCTGGAACGCGGGCCGAGCCTCACCGCGCGCGATGTAAGCGGAGAGGGTTGGATATTCGCCCAGGGTCCCCGAGCTTTTCAGCCGCTGCAGCACCGACACCATCAGCAGGTCGCCCGCGCTGAAATCGCCGTCGAGCCAATCGGCACTGCCAAGGCGAGCGCTCAGCTGGTTCAGCCGGACACGAAGGCGATCCTCGACCAGGTGAAGGCGCTCTTCGAACCACGGCTTGTCGCGTTCCAGAAACGTCGCGACTTCGCGCTCGACAATCGGCGGCTCGACCGTGCTGAGCGCAGCAAACATCCAGGTAATCGCGCGCGCACGGGCATCGGCATCATCGGGCAGCAGTCCCGCATGGTGCTCCGCGATATGGAGGATGATCGACCCGGACTCGAACAGCGCGAGACTGCCTTCTTCGTAGGTCGGAATCTGTCCGAAGGGATGAAGCGCGAGATGCGCGGGCTCCTTCATCTCGGCAAACGACAGCAGGCGAACGTCGTAAGGCTGTCCCACCTCCTCGAGCGCCCAGCGAACCCGCGTATCCCGCGCCAGCCCTCGGCCGCGATCGGGGGAAGTCGCAAAGGCGGTGATGGTAGGGGGCATGGTGAGGCTCCGGGTTTGCCAGCGAACAGCCGGTCCAGGCGAGAAAACGTCCGGTGCGGTCCTATATCAATGGTCGGGCGACACGAAGCCGAATGACCGCTTTCGACCCATGGTGGACACCAGGCGGGTTCGCGGACAGGCCACAGCAGTACGCGTCCCAGCGCGCGAATGACGCTGCAACCGTTTCAACAGACTTGTCGTCATGGTCGAAAAAATACAACGGCTGTTCATCGCGGGTGCTTGGGGCAGCGCCTTCCGCAAGGCCCTGGAGTACATGCTGAAGCCGTGGCTTGTATCAACAGCAACACGTTTGCAGTGACAACCCGCATCGTACTCAGTACCTTGAGAAGACCTGAAGGCAAGGAAGGGGCTCGAGGATGTTTCAGCGTGCATGGATGCAGGGACGGCGGAAGCGACGGGCCATGGGAATCGTCGCCTTGGGGGTGCTCCTGGTTGTCGGCGGGGCGTGCATGGGGGATGCCTCGGCAACGCCTTCAACGCCCGCGCAGCCGGCCTCAGCATCCAGTTCCGGGAACACGTTTCCTGATCGTTGGAGTGTTGGTGCGCCGGGTGTCGGAACGTACAGCCAAACCGACGCCCATCTTCCGGTGCCAGCCGGCTACACGGAGATCTTTCCACCCAACGGCGAATACGACCTCTATGACTGCGGAACCGTTGTACTCGACCACGTCTACATCCACGGATTCATCTACCTCGGGACGAACTGCTCGGGCACGGTGACGATCAAGAACTCAATCATTGCGCCTCCCGCGGGGACCAACCAACGGAGCATCCTCAACAACTCGAACGGTGGACTCACGCTCAACATCATCGACACCACCATTCGTCCGGAACCCGTGCCGTTCGGCGGAACCAACGCCGCCCTCACGGATCACGCCACGAACGGATGCGCTCCGAACTGCTCCGTCAACATGAACCGTGTGGACGTGGCGAACAGCGGTGGCATGTGTCTCTGCGGGGAGAACACCATCATTGAGAACAGCTGGTTGCACGACAACTACATCGCTCACCTGGCCGACCCATCGGAGGCGCACACGGGTGGCGTGTTCCCGTACGGCGGTAGCGGTCCGGTCACGATTCGGAACAACCGTCTCGAGCCGGGCTTCAATGCCGGGACCGGGCAACCCGTGAACAACTACTGGCAGGCGATCACCGCGGTGCTGTTCACGCAGGGAGAGGGTGGCTCGGTGTTGCGCAACTACGTCGCCGAGGGCAACTTCATCTCTCTCGGGGCATTCGACGTGGGTATCGAGAACGGTGAAGGTCTCGTCTTTCGCAACAACGTGTTCGGTCCGAACCACTGGGGAGAGACCACAACGTGTAGCACGAGCTGCGGCGTCACCTACGCCGACTGGTCGGGCAACGTGAAGGGAGATATCAACGGCGTGAAGACTTCCGTGGTGGTGCCGCACCCGTAAGGCTTGAGAACGCCACCTGCGGCAGCTCGTCGCAGGTGGCGTTTGCGTCTCTGGAAAACAAAGGACCTGGAGACGAAGGGGACTGGTGTCCGCCCTTCCTGGCGCCCGTCAGAGCACTCCCGGGGACGCCTTCGCCTGCGTCGTGGCGAAGAGTTGGCGCAGGCGGGTGGCGACCTTGGGCATCACATCCTCGAAGGCGAATGCGGCGGACTGCTGAAGGGCTTCCTCACCAGAGAATGCTCCGCCCATCCACGCGGTGCCGCCCTTGCCCTTCTTGGGAGTGGCCTCGAACAGGTCACGCTCCTGGATGTCGCCGCTGCTCCCACGGGAGCGCACCGTCAGCCTCATCTGGGACACGAAACCGCCGCCGGTGACGTCGAAGAAATCGATCTCCGGGATGATGAGCACGTCCGCGTCGCCCATGTCCTCGGGGCCCTTGGCCTCCTGGACGGACTGGAAGACGGTGCCCAGCATCTGCGGGAAGCTGCTCGTGAGCGCCTGACCGATTTCAATGTTCCAGGTGTGCGCGGCACCCAGGGCGAAGTAGTTGTCCGAGTCGATGCGTGCCTTCTGCTCGGGGGAGATGAAATAGCGCGCACGGAGCGCCAGCGGCGCTCCCTGTTTGGACATGGGCGCGGGATTCGGTCGCACCTGATGGGTACAGCCAACACACGCGAGCAGCGCGAGCAAAGGGAGAGCAATGGTTTTGGGCATGGCGCATTCATAGCTCACGATTTGCCGTTGCCCAATCCCTCGACTCTTCTCCGGGGAGATTCCTGTCCAGGTCGGTTCAACCCCTCACGGTATGCCGTGACCCTCCGGCATCCGCGGGCCTTCAAATCCTGTCACCCTTCCCCGAAGGTGCCGTGACGTCCAGGGCTTCGGCGGTGGTCGCGCCGGTACGCCCCCGGCGTGCTCCCTCCCCAGCGTTTGAAGGCCCGATTGAACGAAGCCTCGCTCTGGTAGCCGATGACCGTCGCGAGCTCGCTCAACGGAAGCTCGCTCTCTCGAAGCAGCTGGGCGGCCTTCGTCATCCGCCACCGCGCGAGGTACTCCAGGGGAGGCTTTCCGACGAGCGCGGTGAAGCGGGCGGCGAAGCCGGAGCGTGAGAGGGCGACGGCCGACGCGAGGCTGTCGACCGTCCACGGGGCGGCGGGGCTCTCGTGGATGAGCGCGAGGGCCTTTCCAATCTGGGGGTCCGCGAGCGCGCACAGCCCATGCTCCCGGCATTGACCGGTCGCGATGTGCGCCCGCAGGGCCTGCACGAACAGGATGTCCGCGAGCCGGCTCATGACGACGGTCGCACCCGGGCTGGACGAGGCACTCTCGGTGATGAGCAATTGCGCGGTCGACGCCAGCGACGGGGCTATCGCCGGGTCATCCGCGGCGACGTGGACGAGGCGCGGGAGCCGCTCGAACAGCAGCGTGCGCGGCGCGGCGCCGAGCCGGAAGGAGCCCGCGACCAGGGTGGTGCGTTCGCCATCGCCTCCGAGCCGTATCGGCCCTCTCCCCCGGGTTCGCCTGCATTCGCCCTGACCCAGGATGTGGAGCGGGCTTCCTTCCGCGTCGCGGAGCGTGTGCTCTCCGCCGTGCGGAAGCAGGGCCAGGTCTCCGGCCGACAGGGTGACGGCTCCCTCGACTCCCTCGACCTCCAGGCGAGCGCTTCCTCGCGCGAGCAGGACCATGTGCGCGACGGGTCTCTCGCAGAACCGGATGCCCCAGGGCGCATTCAGCTCGAAGCGGCCATACATGACGGTCGACAGGCGCATCGAGTCCAGCACGTCGGCGAGGACATCCAAGCCCTGTTCGTCCCGCGGCTCTGGACGCCCTGCAAATTCTTTTGGACTGGATGACATGGCACGTCCATAGCGGCGCCGGCATTCCCAGGCCATGCCAAACACCTCGAAGCTGTTGTCTCCCTTTCACCTCGGCCGTCTCGAACTGAAGAACCGGATGGTGATGGCGCCCATGACGCGCAGCCGGGCGCTGGTCGACGGAAATGTGCCCAACCCCCTGGCGGGGCCCTACTACGCGCAGCGCGCCTCCGCGGGGCTCATCGTCACCGAGGGCACACCGGTCAGCCCCCAGGGCGTGGGGTACATCCGCACTCCTGGCATGCACTCGCCCGCGCAGGTGGTGGGCTGGAGGAAGGTGACGGAGGCCGTCCACGCGGCGGGCGGAGTCATCTTCGCGCAGCTGTGGCACGTGGGGCGTGTCTCGCACCCGGACTTCCATGACGGCCGCTTGCCGGTGGCTCCCTCGGCGATTGGCTACGAAGGGGAGGTCTTCACGTTCCAGGGCAAGAAGCGCGTCGTGACGCCGCGAGCGCTGGAGATTGAGGAGCTGCCCGGCGTCGTCGAGCAGTTCCGGCGCGCGGCCGAGAACGCCCGGGAGGCGGGCTTCGATGGCGTCGAGCTGCACGGCAGCAATGGCTATCTGCTGGACCAGTTCCTGCGGGATGGCTCCAACCAGCGCACGGATGCGTACGGCGGCAGCATCGAGAACCGGGCGCGCTTCCCGCTGGAGGTGGCGCGGGCGGTGGTGGGCATCTGGGGCGCGGAGCGGGTGGGGTACCGGCTCGCGCCGCAATCATTTCCCTACGCGGGCGTGACGGATTCCACGCCGGCCGAGACGTTCACGTATATGGCGCGCGAGCTGGGCCGGTTGGGGCTCGGCTACCTGCACGTAACCGAAGCCGTGTCGGGCCAGGGAGTGCCGAGCCCGGAGCAGCGCATCTCCCCGCTGCTGCGCAAGGCGTTCCAGGGAGCGTTCATCGTCAACGGTGGCTATGACGCGAAGACTGGCGGGGCGGCGATTGCCCTGGGCGAGGCGGACCTCGTGGCCTACGGCGTGCCGTTCCTCGCCAACCCGGACCTGCCCGAGCGCTTCCGGCACCAGGCGCCCCTCAACCCGGTGGACGCCTCCACCTTCTTCACCGGCGAGGAGAAGGGCTACACGGACTACCCGACGCTGCGCTGAGCCAGGGAGTGCCTGAACCGGTCGAGCTCCGTCCACGGGACGATGCGGGTGTTGCCTCGCTCCGTGAGTGAGGAGGAGCCACTGCTCCAATTTCTTCTCCACGGACTGCCCTGGATGTGCCCTCTGGAGGATTCACGAGGGACTGGAGTCCGTCACGACAGGGCACTGCGAACACCAACGCCCCAACCTGCCCCTGAAGACACCTTGTGGAGGGAACCTCGCCTCCCAACCTTGGCAACGGAATCTCCGCTCCTGTGGAAAAGGGGTGCCGGGGACTCTTTCATCGGGCGGAGTCGGGGGTGGGGGGATGCGGCGGAGTGGGTTGGGGTTGGCGCGTGTGCTGTATGCGGTGGTTGTCATTGTCTCGGCCGCTCGGGCAGATGCGAGTCCGGCGGCAACTGCTTTCTTCTACGGACAGACAGTCCCCGTAGAGGAGCTGCGCCACTACGAGCGGGTGGTGGTGAACCCCGCCCACGTCAGCGCGCAAGAGCTCCTGCGGCTGCGGTCGCGTGGCGCCGAGGTGCTCGCCTACGTCAGTGTCGGTGAGGTCAGCCGCGCGGCGCCTCAGCACCGCGAGCTCCAGCCGGCATGGCTCCTGCGTGAGAATTCCGCCTGGAACAGTGACGTGCTCGACCCGGCCCAGCCCGGGGTCCAGGCGTTCCTGGGCCGCCAATTCGAGGCGCTCTGGCACGAGGGCTACCGCGGCTTCTTCCTCGATACGCTGGACAGCCCACTGGCGGTGCCGGGCACCCCGGCACAGCGCTCGGCACGCAGGGAGGCATTGGCCAGTCTGGTGCGGGGCCTGCGCCAGCGCTTCCCGGAGGCCCGCCTCTGGGTGAACCGCGGCTTCGAGCTCCTGCCCACGCTGGCGCCCGCCATCAACGGCGTCGTGGCCGAGTCGCTCTTCACCACCTATGACGCCGCCACACGCCGCTACGCGGACGTGCCGGCCGAGGACCACGCGTGGCTCAAGGCCCGGTTGGAGGAGGTGCGCACCCGGTACGACCTGCCGGTGGTGGTGGTGGACTACGTGCCCCCCCGGGAGCGTGCGCGGGCCCGCGCCGTCGCCGGGAGCATCGCCGCGCTCGGCTACACGCCCTGGGTGGCGGATGGCCTGCTCGACACCCTCGGGGTGGGGCTCCTCGAGAACGTTCCGCGCCGCATCCTCGTCCTCTACGACGGGAAGGACTTCGCCGCGCCGGACCTCACCCCGGTGAACCTCTCGCTCGCGTTCCCGCTCAACCACCTGGGCTACGCGCTCGACTACCTCGACGTGGGCAAGCCGCTGCCTGACGCGTCCCTGGTGGGGCGCTACGCGGGCGTGGTGACCTGCTTCACCTCGGGCCAGGTGCCGAGAATCGAGCAGTGGCACGCCTTCCTGAACCGCCAGCTCGATGAGGGCGTGAGAATCTTCATCTTCGGCGAGCTCGGGCTCACCGATGACGCCGGAATGCTCGCGCGGCTCGGCCTCGCGCCTGCTCCAGCGCTGGTTCCTCCCCTCGCCATCGACCCGCGCTCGCCGCTCGTCGGGCTCGAGGCCGCCCCGGTCCTGGCCAGGAACGACCTGCCGATGTTCACCGCGGTGGACCCGCGCGTGGAGGTCCACCTCGCCATCCGCGATGCGGCCGGCCAGCACGTCGCCGCCATCCTCACCGCGCCGTGGGGCGGGCTCGCCACCGCCCGCTACAGCCTGCAGTCTGGCTTCGACCGGCGGCAGCGCTGGACGGTGGACCCCTTCGCGCTGCTGCGGAAGGCGCTCGCGCTCGAGCCGATGCCCGCCCTGGACGTCACGACCGAGAACGGACTGCGCCTGCTCACCTCCCACATCGACGGGGATGGCTTCGGCATCAAGGCCCAGATGCCAGGCACCCCCTTTGCTGGCGCCGTGGTGCTCGACAGGATTCTCACGCGCTACCGCATCCCCACGACCGTCTCGTACGTCGAGGGGGAGCTCTCGCGGGCAGGGACGCAGCCGCTCGACAGCGAAGCGCTGGAGCAGCTCGCGCGCCGCATCTCCCGGCTGCCGAACGTGGAGCTGGCCAGCCACACCTTCAGCCACCCCTTCGCCTGGGGGGAACTGTCGCTCGAGCCTCCGCCCGAGAAGGCGCAGCACCTGCCCATTCCCGGCTACCGGCTGAGCGCGGAGCGCGAGGTGGAGGGGTCGGTCCGCTACATCAACGAGCAGCTCGCGCCGCCGGGCAAGGCCGTGCGCGTCTTCCTCTGGTCCGGCGATGGCGAGCCCGCTCCGGACATCGTGGCGCGCACGCGCGCGCTCGGGCTGCGGAACGTCAACGGTGGCTTCACCCGCATCAGCCCCGAGTTCCCCTCGCTCACCGCCGTATCGCCCTTCAGCCGCCCCTTCGAAGGCGCCTTCGGGGCGGACCTGCCCACCCAGGTCTATGCCGCCGTGGCGGATGACAACGTCCTGACCAATGACGGGGCGGGTCCCTTCTACGGCTACCGCGATGTCATTCCCATCCTGGAGCTGACGGAGGGTCCGCGGCGCTTCAAGCCGCTGTCGCTGTACTACCACTTCTGGTCCGGCGGGAAGCTGGCCGCGCTGCGGGCACTCGAGGACGTTCATCGCTGGGCCACGGCCCGGCCCACCTTCCCCATCTACCTGTCGGACTACGCGAGCAAGGTGGAGGAGTTCGAGCGTCTGGTGGTGCTGCGCACGCTCGACGGACAGCTCCGCTTCGCGGGGATGGACCGGCTGCGCACCGTGCGACTGCCCGACGGAGGCGGGCTGCCGGACCTCGCGCGCTCCAACGGCGTGGCCACCGTGAGCGAGCTGCCCCAGGGCCGGTACGTGACGTTCTCCGAGGTCGACAGCCCCACGCTGGCGCTCGCGCCGGCGGCGCCGCGAGGCCCACGGCTCGCCTGGGCCAACGGTCGCGTCCGCCGCTGGGCGCCGGATACGCGCGGCGTCTCGCTTCACCTGGTGGGCCACGTACCGCTGCGCTTCGCGGTCGCCGGGCTGGAGGGCAGGTGCCACCTGAAGACGGCCTCGGGCACGCGCAAGGGCGTGCGCAAGGGTCGGTTGCTGGAGTTCTCCCTCGCGGAGACGGAGACCGGTGATGCGTTCCTCGTCTGCCGCTGAGCGCGCGCTCGTCCACCCCGTGGCCCTGCTGCTGCTGGTGCTCTCCGTCGCCGGAGCGCTCGGGGGGCTCCTGCTGCGTCCACGCACCGCCCCGGCGCAGGGCAGCCCGGACACCGTGGAGCTCGCCTACCTGCGGGCCGCGCTGGCCCACCGTCCGGGAGACGCCGGGGCACGTCTGGCGCTCGTCGACGCCCTGGGCCGCACCGGTGCCCTGGACGAGGCGCTCGAGGTGCTCTCCCCGCTGCTGGCCCCGCCGGGCGGCCCGGACGCGCGCCTCCGGGAGCTCGACTGGGAGCTTCGCCTCCGGCGCTGGCGCCAGCTCGCCGCCGGGGACCCGCGCCGCCTGGTGATGGGCCAACAACTGGTCGACGCGCTTCGCCGCCGGCTGGCCGCACTGCCCGCGGCCCAGCACCCGGCCTGGGTGCCGGTAGCGCTCGAGCTGGGCGGTGTCTCACTCACCTCCGAGCTGTTCGGCCCGGAGCTGGCCGTTCACACCGCGACGCCAGCAGACCCGCTGGCCGGGGCCGACAGACTGCTCGCGGAGGCGCGCCGCGCCCCGGACCCCGCCCATGCGGAGCGGCTGGTGCTCCAGGCCATCTCACTGCTTCGGAGAGTGCAGGACTCCGCCGTGGTGCTCGAACGGCTGGAGCGGGTGGTGGCTCGCTTCGGTGACCGCGCCGCCGTGCTGGACCGCGCCGTGGCCCTGGCGCTCGAGCGCTCCGCGCTTCCGTCCGCGCGGCGCTGGCAAGAGCAGCGCGTGGCGCTCACGCCCCGGGACGTGGAGGCGCTGCGCAAGCAGATGGAGCTGGCCCTCGCCGCGGGTGACCCGGGGGCCGCCCTCACACCGGCGCGCCGCTTGGCGCGGCTGCTCGGCACCGTCAGCGCCCACCGGAAGGCCGCGGAGGTGGCTGGCTGGTCCAGCGCGCTGGAGGCCTCGCTGGAGGAGTGGATGTGGCTCGCGCGCCACGAGGGCACGGCCGAGCAGGTCTCGCGAGCGATGGCCCTCAGCCGAATGATGTGGGACTTGCGCGCGCAGGTGGAGTTGCTGCTGCTGCGTGCGCGGCATGGCGGGCTCGACGACCGGGAGCGCGTGGAGCTGGTGGGCCTGCAGGAGGCGCTCGGTCAACCCGAGGCGGCCGAGCGCTATCTCATGCTGTACCTGCGTCAGCACCCGGGGGACGCGGCCACCCTGGCCCTGCTCGCGGGCGTGCGCACCCGGGTGAGCGACCTCGATGGCGCCCTCGCGGCATGGGAGGACCACCAGCGCCAGGCCGGCCCTTCGATTGAAGTCGCGCTGCGCCAGGCCGAGCTCCACTGGCGTCGCGAGCGTCCCCGGCCCGCGCTCGCCGCCCTGCTGGCGGTACGGCACCTGGCCACTCCCGAGGACGACGCGTACTGGCTGATGCTCGGGCAACTGGCCCTGGCGCTGGACGACGACGCGGTGGGGCTCGAGGCGTGGCGCGCGGTACACGCGAGGGACCCCCGGAACGTGGAGGCCGCGCGTCACGTGGTCGGACTGCTGGGCCGCGCCCGGCGGCACGCGGAAGCCCTGGCGTTCGCGCGCGAGGCGCTGCGCGCCGAGTTCGACCCCATCGTCCTCTTCTTCGGACTGGAGGCGGGCGTGGTGGCCGAGCGGTGGGACGAGGCGCTCGTCCTGGTGCGCGAGAGCGAGCCACACCTGTCCCGCTTCGCGGGCGACGCGCAGCTCGCGCTCCTCGTGGCGCAGGTGCTGCGCGGCACCGGCCAGCGCGAGCAGGCACTGGAGTGGGTGCGGCGCGCGCTGGCCCTTACTCCCCGCTCCAGCCATGCGCGGCTCGCGCTGCTCTCGCTGCTCCTGGAGCAGAACGACACCCCGGCCGTCCTCGCGCGGCTGTCCGACTGGGAGCGGGACGCCGTCGTGTCACCGGAGTACTGGGAGACGTACGCCTATGCGTACGTCCAACTGGAGCAGCCCGCGCGCGCGGCGCCGTGGTTCGCGCGCATCGCCGGGACTCGCCCGGATGACCCCTTCCTGCGCATGGACTGGGCCGAGGCGCTCTCGCGCGCGGGGGACGCCCGGGGGGCCCGCGGCGTGTGGCGTGACATCCGCGCGCTGCTCGAGCCTCGCGTCCAGCGGCTGCTCGCTTCCACCACCGTCCCGAGCGCCGAGGACCAGCGCGCACTGCTTCTCTATCTCGACGTGCTGGGCAGGCTGGAGGGGGACGAGGCGACGCTTGCGTGGGTGCCGCTGGTGGACGGGCGGCTGCGCGACAGCGTGGAGGCGCAGAAGTGGCTGCTCGGACATCACCTGCGCCGCGACGCCGTGCGCGAGGCGCGCGAGGTCGCAGCACGCCTCGAGCGCGCCGGGCACCGGCTGGAGCCCTGGCAGCAACTGGCGCTCGCCGCGCGGGAGCAGGACACCCGCGCGCTGGAGCGACTGCTGAAGGAACACGGCGCGACGCTCTCACTGGAGGACCAGATATACGCGCGGCGGCTGCTGGGGCAGGACGGCACCGCCTACGCCCTCGCCACCCGCCCCCCGGAGCCGGGCGGCTCCGAGGGGCTGCGTCAGCAGCGCCAGGAGCTGCGCGAGCGGGTCGCCCCTCGCGTGAAGTTGGACGGCGCCATGGTGAAGCAGCAGCACTTCGACCAGCGCGAGCTGCTGGTTCGCGCGAGTACCGGCCAGTTCCTCGACAGCCTCTTCGAGCTGGAGGTGGGAGTGCTCGAGCACCGCGCGCGGAGCGCACCCGCGGGGGCGCCGAGCGACGCAATGGACGTGGGCGTGGCGGGGAGTGCCACCTTCGGGCCGCCCAGGCGGCGCACGGAGTTGTCGCTGGGCGTGGAGGCGCGTGGCGAGGCGCTGCTGCCGCGCGCCTCGGTGGCCCGGGAGGTGGGCCTTGGCCCGGGCGGGATGGCCCGCGCCGAGCTCGCGCTCAACGCGCCCGCCGAGGAGGACGGCCCCCTGCGACTCTCCGCGCTGCGCCACCACCTGACGCTCTCCGGGAGCGTGCTGCTGGGGAAGCACACCGATGTCTTCCTCACGCTGTCGGGGATGCAGTTCCGGACCCGGGGCTCGGCGCTGCTGGGCCACGGCGCGCGGGGGACCGCGGCACTGGAGCGCATGCTGCCGCTCGGCGGCTTCGAGCTGCGGGGTTACCTCGCGCAGGAGCTGGCGCTTCACTGGCTTTCGGAGCCCGCGCCAGGCTGGGAGCACGCGCATGCCGCGCCCTTCCTCCCGCCCTTCGCGGCGAGCTCGGGCGCCGGGCTCACGCTGGCGCGGGGGGACGTGCGCGAGGCCTCTGGCGGCGCCCCGGTGCGACTGCTGGCGGAAGCCTGGGGCGGCTGGCTCTGGCCCAACCACCGGCCGGGCTACCGGCTGACGCTGGGGCTGGGGCTGCCAGTGCTCGGGGACACCCAGGTCGGTCTGGAGACGACGCTGGCGAACACCCTCGCCAGCGGCACGTCCGACACCTACTTGCGCTTCGGCCTCGGCCTGCAGCAGCGCTTCGGGCCGTAGCGCGACGACGTATCAGTTGGCGGGACAAGGGGAGGGGGAGGGAAGGGATGCGTACGTTTCTCAAGAACCTGATGGCCGCGCGGCAGCCCGGAGCCCGGGCCATGTGCCTGGAGACGGGCGCGCTGGCGCTGGCGACCGTGGCGCTGGGGGCGGCACTGCGGCGCGAGGACCCGTTCTTCAGCGCGAGCACCTTCGCCTGGAGCATGCTCGGGCCGCTGCTGGCGGGGCTGCGCTACGGCTTCGCGGGCGGGATGGGCTGCGCGCTGGTGCTCATCCTCGGGAGGCTGGGCTACCCGCACGTCGTCACCGGGGTGGAGGACACCTTCCCGGGCCAGTTCGCCTTCGGGCTCCTCGTGGTGGGCATGGTCAGCGGCGAGTTCCGCGATGTGTGGGAGCGGAGGCTCGAGCGCAGCCGCGCTGAGGGCGCCTACCACAAGCAGCGGCTGGCCGAGTTCTCCAACGTCTACCAGGTGCTGCGCGCCTCGCATGAGCGCCTGGAGCAGCGGGTCGCCAGCGGGGGCGGCAGCCTGCGCAACGGGCTCGCCGAGCTGCGCGCGCGGCTGCCGAGGATGGAGCCCGGAGCGAAGCAGCTCGAGGTGATGGGAGAGACTTTGCTGCGGCTGGCCGCCGTGCATTGCGGAGTCCAGGCCGGAACGGTCCACGTCCCGGACGAGCGCGGTGCCCTGGACGGAGCTCCGATTGCGGCGTTCGGAGACGTGGGCCCGCTCGAGGCCGGAGACCCGCTGCTCGCCCGCGCCATCGAGACCGGCGAGGTGGCGGTGAGCAGGAGCCCCTCGCCCGGCGGCTTGCTGGCGGTGGTGCCCCTGCGGGACGTCGAGGGCCACATGCACGGCGTGCTCGCGGTGCGGCGGATGCACTTCCCGTCCATCCACGCGGAGACCTTCCGGACCCTGGCCCTGCTCGGCACGCACGCGGGAGACCTGCTGTCGCACGCGCCCGAGGCGGGAGCGCCCCCTGGCACCCGCCTGGGCCATGCCCTGCGGCGCGCGCTGAATGACGTGTCCCGCCACGGGCTTCCGTCCTCGCTGGTGATTGTCACCGGCGAGGCCCCGCACGCGAGGGCCGTGCTGCAGCAACTGGCCGCGCGGCTCCGGGGACTCGACGAGCCGTGGGTCACCCGGGACGAGCGCGGGCGGCCGGTGCTGCTGGCGGTGCTGCCGCTGACGGACGCGGCGGGCGCGAGCAGTTGCCGCGCGCGCCTCGAGAAGCTCCTCCCCGCGCTCGCGGGGGACGTCTGCAATCCGGCCGAGTTCCTGTTCCACACCGAGCCGCTCGCCCCGCGGGACCGGGCCGAGGACGTGCTCGTTCGTAGCCTGGGGAGGCTGAATGTCGAGGACGACAAGACAGTTACTGGTGGGGTCCGCGCTCCTGACCGCATTGGCGAGCTGGGCGGCACTGCCATGGGGTGAGCGCCCCGGCCCGTGGCTCGTCGCGTTCGTCCTCGTCCACGCGCTGGCGTGCGCGCTCGGGGCCCTCGGGCTCGGGGAGGGGATGCGCGAGCGGTGGCTGTACTTCGCGCTGGGCTTCTGTACCCCGCTGGTGGGGCTGCCCGTGCTGGTGGCCTGTGCCGTGCTCGCCAGGCCCGCGGCCGCGAAGCGCTCCGCGCCGATGGACACCTATGCCGCCCCGGCCCTGCCGTACCGCGCCCGCCCGCACCGGGCGGGCCCGCGGGCCACCGACTTCGACGTGGCGTCCATCGTCCGCCACGCCGACCGGGCGGAGCAGCGGCTCGACGCGGTGCTGTCCGCGGGCCGGCTGCCCCCGCACATCGGTGTCCCCATCCTCGAGCATGCGCTCAAGGACCCGGACGACGAGGTCCGGCTCCTCGCCCACGCACTGCTCGAGGCGCGCGAGCGCGAGCTCTACGGCAGGGTGGCGGCCGACCTGGAGGCGCTCGCCCGGGCTCCGCTGTCCGAGCGGGCCGGGCTGCACGCCCGCCTCGCCTTCTGGCAGTGGGAGTTGGTGTTCACGGGCCTGGCCCGGGGCGACGGCGCGGAGCACCTGCTGTCCGAGGCACTCGCACACGCGGAGGCGGCCTGCCTGATACGGGAGGACGGCGAGCAGCGTCTGCTCATCGGCCGCATCCACCTGCGCCGGGGAGACGCGTGGTCCGCGCGCGACGCGCTCACCCGGGCGCTCCACGCGGGCCTCGCTCCGCACCTCGTCCATCCATACCTCGCCGAGGCCGCCTTCCTCCTCGGCCGCCGTGACGTGCTCGACTTCAGCGCGCGGCAGTTGAGCCACGGCCCCACGCCCACCCGCCGCATCGCGGAGTTCTGGCAATGAGCACCCCTCCCGTCCTCGAGAAGGGGCAGGACGCGGACGTCGCGCTCCTGCTCGAAGGGACGTACCCGTTCGTGAGCGGCGGCGTGTCCTCGTGGGTCCACCAGCTCATCAGCTCCCTGCCGGAGCTGCGCTTCGCGCTGGTCTTCATCGGCAGCAGCCCCGAGCACTATGGCGCCATGCGCTACACGCTGCCGGACAACGTGGTGCACCTGTCGGTCCACTACCTGGCCGAGCAGTTTCGCGACGTCCCGCGCAGGGTCCGCGAGGGCAACGCGCGGGCCTTCGCCGACCTGGAGGCCCTCCACGCGGCGCTGCGCTCGGATACGCCCCTGCCAGCCGCGCTCTTGAGTCGGGTGGCCCGGGACCTCGGCAGCCCCGATGGCATCCCACCGGAGGACTTCCTGCACAGCGAGCGGAGCTGGGAGTACATCCTGCGCGAGTACGAGCGCGAGGGGGGCGAGGGCTCCTTCGTGGACTTCTTCTGGACGGTGCGCACCATGCACGCGCCGCTCTTCCGGCTGGCGGAGATTGCCCGGCAGGTGCCACCGGTGCGGGTGCTGCACTCCGCGTCCACCGGGTATGCCGGCGCGCTGGGCGCCCTGCTCCAGAGCCAGCGCGGGCTGCCCTTCATCCTCAGCGAGCACGGCATCTACACCAAGGAGCGGAAGATCGACCTCAGCCACGCGACGTGGATAAAGGACCGCTCCGGTCAGCACGGCGGCGCGGAGGGGCAGCTGCGCCGGATGTGGATTCGCTTCTTCGAGGGGCTGGGCCGGCTGACGTATCACGCGGCCGACCCCATCATCGCGCTCTACGAGGGCAACCGGCGGCGTCAGGTGAAGGACGGGGCGGACGAGGCCCGCACGCTCATCATCCCCAACGGCGTGCGCATCAGCCGCTTCGCGCCGCTGCGGGAGCGGCGTGGAGAGCGGCCTCCACCGGTGGTGGGGCTCCTGGGCCGCGTGGTGCCCATCAAGGACGTGCGGACCTTCGTGCGCGCCGTGCACACGATGGCCGCCGAGATGCCCCAGGTGGAGGGGTGGATCATCGGGCCCGAGGACGAGAACGCCGCCTACGCGCGGGAGTGCCGGGAGCTGGTGCACGGCCTCGGCCTGTCGGAGCGGGTGAAGTTCCTCGGCTTCCAGAAGACCGAGGAGGTGCTGCCGCGGCTGGGGCTGGTGATGCTCACCTCCATCAGCGAGGCGCTCCCGCTGGTGGTGCTGGAGGCGTACGCCAGTGGGCTTCCGGTGGTCTGCACCGACGTGGGCAGCTGCCGCGAGCTCGTCGAGGGGCGGGACGAGGAGGACCGCGCGCTGGGCGCGGCGGGGGCGGTGGTGCCCATCGCCTCACCGGAGGCCGCGGGACGGGCGGCGCTGCGGCTGCTCGGGGATGTGGAGGCCTGGCGACGGGCGCGCTCGGCGGGCATCGCCCGGGTGGAGCGCTCGTACGACGAGGCGCAGATGATTGCGAGCTACCAGGCGGTGTACCGGAACGCGCTGGGGAGGGGACATGGCGGGGATAGGGTTCGAGCTTCGTAGGCTGCTGAGGGACGACAGCTTCTGGGGGCTGCTGCGGGGCTACGGCTACGCCGGCATCATCTCCTCGGGTGCCTGGGTGCTCTCCATCCTGGGCGTCCTGCTGATGGGCGAGCTGGTGACGCCCGTCGCGAGCGACCCGGAGCGCGTCACGCGCTTCCAGGTGGCGGTGACCTATCTGATGGCCGCGTCCCTGGTGCTCACCGGGCCGCTGCAGTTGTTCTTCTCCCGCTTCGTCGCGGACAGGACCTTCGAAGGGACCGAGGAGCGCATCGCTCCCAACCTGGTGGGGGCGATGCTGCTCACCAGCGCGGGGGCGGCGCTCACCGGGGTGCTCGTGCTCGCGCTGCTCTTCCCGCCCGGGCAGCTCGCCTACCGGCTGGTGTTCCTGTCCACCTTCGTCGTCGTGTGCAACCTGTGGCTCCTGGTGGTGATGCTCTCGGGGCTCAAGGAGTACCACGGCGTGCTCCGCTGCTTCTTCATCGGCTACGCGCTGTCCGTGGGCCTCTCGGTGGCGTTGCAGGGCGCGGGGGGCGCGGGCCTGATGGCCGGCTTCCTCATGGGGCAGGCGTGGATGCTCTTCGGCTTCCTGCGCATGGTGCTCACCCGCTATCCGTCCACGCAGCTGTGCTCGTTCGAGTTCCTCACCCGGAGCCGGGGCTACCGGGAGCTCGCGCTCACCGGGGTCCTGTACAACCTCGCCATCTGGAGCGACAAGCTGCTGTTCTGGTTCAACCCCGCCACCTCGTATGAGGTGGATGGGCCGCTGCGCGCCTCGGTGCTCTACGACTTGCCGATGCTGCTCGCCTACCTCTCCATCGTGCCCGGCATGGCGGTGTACCTGGTTCGCATCGAGACCGACTTCGCCGAGCAGCACCGGATGTTCTACGAGGCGGTGCGCACCGGGGAGCCGCTCGGCGAGCTGGAGCGGCTGCGAAGGACGATGACGGCCACGGTGCGCCAGGGCTTCTACGAGGTCTTCAAGGTGCAGGGGTTGACCGTGCTGTTCCTGGTGCTCGCCGGCCCTCACCTGCTCCGCCTGCTGGGGCTCTCACCCGCGCACCTCCCGCTGTACACACTCAATCTGGTGGGGGTCGGGCTGCAGGTGGTGCTGCTCGCGGTGCTCAACGTGCTCTACTACTTCGACCAGCGGCGCGTGGCCCTGTGGCTGAGCGCCGGGCTGCTGGCGGCGAACCTCGCTTTCACGTTCCTCAGCCAGCAGGCCGGTCCGCGCTTCTATGGCCTGGGCTTCGCGTGCGCGGTGGCGCTCACCGCCGTCCTGGGGCTGGGCTGGCTGTCGCGGAAGATGCAGCGACTCGAATTCGAGACCTTCATGCTGCAGCGCTAGGCGCTGACCGGGGTCTGTGGGGTGGCCTGCCACCCCGGAGTCTCTCGACAGGCGCGATGGCGCCTGGGGGCTCGCTTGCTGCTGCGGGAATGCGGGTGACGATACACCGTCACCATGCATTCGTTCGGACTCAAACAGCACTCCTGGCAACCACGGCCCCGTCGGGGCCTCGCTGTGGCGCTGATGGCCCTCCTGCTGCTCGGCGCGTGCGGCGAGCAGGCGGGAGCGACGCACGACGACGACGACACCCCCTCCACGCTGGACCCGACGGCTCCAAGCCCCGACAGCTCCCCGACAGGGCCAGACACACCGGCGCCCGAGGAGCCAACACCGGCTCCGGCGGAGCCCGCCCCAGCGGAGCCCAACCCGGTGGAGCCGATGCCGGCGCCCGAGGAGCCGACTCCCGCGGAACCGGCGCCGACGCCGGCCGAGCCCACCCCGGAGGAGCCGGCACCGGCGCCGCTCCCGCCCCCCGCGGAGTCGACCACTGGCGAGCCGGTGCTCCAGCGCCTGCGCTTCACCGCCGCCACGGATGACATCCTCAACCCGGAGCGGGGGTTCTATGGCCATGTGAGCCTGCTGGGGAGCGGCGAGCTCAGCGGCATCCGCACCAAGGGGCAGACGCTCGCGTACGCGGCGGTGAACCTCGGCGCATACCGTGGGACAGCGCTGCCCGACAGCCTGCTCGCCAGCCTGGACGCGGGCTTCGCGCGGGTGCGGCGCGCGGGAATCAAGGTCATCCTGCGCTTCGTCTATACCGAGACGATGAACGGGCAGGATGCGCCGCTCAGCCGTGTCGAGCAGCACCTGGCGCACCTGACCCCCGTGCTGGGGCGCAACGCGGATGTGATTGCGGTCCTGCAGGCCGGCCTCATCGGCGCGTGGGGGGAGTGGCATGCCTCCAGCTCCGGGCTGGATACGCCGAGCGGGCGCGCGGCGGTGATTCGTGCGCTGCTCGCGGCGCTGCCCGCCTCACGCATGGTCCAGATTCGCACTCCCCAGTTCAAGAAGGAGTCCTTCGGGGGCCCGCTGACGGAGGCGCAGGCCTTCAGCGGCTCGGGGGCGGCGCGCGTGGGGCACCACAACGACTGCTTCCTGGCCAGCTCGACCGACATGGGCACCTACCCGTCGAACAACATCGAGCAGTGGAAGTCATTCATCGCCCAGGAGGGGCGCTTCACGCCGGTGGGCGGGGAGACGTGCGCGGTCTCCTCTCCGCGCAGCGACTGCGCCAGTGCGACGGCGGAGCTCTCGCGCCTGCACTGGACCTACGTCAACTCCGCCTACAATACGGACGTGCTCGGCCGCTGGACGAGCCAGGGCTGCATGCCGGACATCCGGCGGAAGCTCGGCTACCGTTTCGAGCTCCTCTCCGCGGGCCTGAACCGCACGGTGCGCGCCGGTCAGGCGCTGACGCTCGAGCTGGAGCTGCGCAACACGGGTTACGCCGCGCCCTTCAACGCGCGGCCGGTGTACCTCGTGCTCGAGGGCCCCGGTGGACGCCACGCCCTGGCGCTCGAAGGCGCCGACCCGCGCCGCTGGGAGTCCGGGAAGACGCTCACGCTGCGCCACCAGGTGGTGGTGCCGCAGGGGCTCGCCGCGGGCACCTACCGCGCGTCGCTGTGGCTGCCGGACGCGGCGAGCACGCTGCGAGACCGGCCCGAGTACGCCATCCGCCTGGCCAACCAGGGCACGTGGGTGGCGGCGAGCGGCCTCAACCTGCTCACGACAGAGCTGCAGGTGCAGTAGCGCATTCCCGCTGGGTGGAGCCGGTGTGCGCGCCGGCTTCACCCGCGGGACGTCGTGCATCGGGGCCTGGTCCCTCCCTCCAGGGCCTCTTCCTGGCCACTGGCATCCCGCGCCGCCGTCACCACGTTGTTGCGCCATCAGCATGCGCGCTCCCGCGTGGAGGGCGCGCGTGCGGATGGCGTGGGAGACGGTCACATGGAGCGGAAGCGTCAGGGATACGGGAGTGCGCGGCGGCACGGGGCGTGGGCGCTGTTGCTGGGCGGAGTGCTGCTGGCGTGCGGGGGGGACGGGACGGCGGGCACACCGGCGACGCCCATCCCGCCTCCTCCGGAGAACCCTTCGCCCCAGGAGACACCGGGGCCCTGTCCTTCCATCTACGCGGACGACCTGCTGCCGACCTTCGAGGTGGAGGTGGCCGAGGCCGACTGGCGGGCGATGGAGACGACGTACCGGGAACGCACCGAGGACGGTGAAGAGGTGGAGGACTACTACCCGGCGGTGTTCCGCTACGGCGACCAGGTCATCCCCGAGGCCATGATTCGCCTCCGGGGTGGCAACTCCAGGTGCGGCGACAAGATGCAGTTCGCCATCTCGTTCAACCAGGTGAACCGGCGCGGGCGCTTCCAGGGCCTGCGGCGCATCAACCTCGACCATGGCGGCTGCCACATCTTCAACGAACGGCTGGCGCTCTCGTATCTGCGCGACCTCGGGCTACCGGCCGCCTGCGCCAACCATGCCCGCCTGGTGGTCAACGGCCAGTACTACGGCCTCTTCACCAACGTGGAGGCCATCAACAAGGACTTCCTCGAGCGCCACTTCACCGAGGCGAATGGCAACCTCTACAAGCAGGGCTATGAGCTGAAGACGAACGAGGACTCGGGCGACACCTCCGACATCGATGCCTTCTGGGAGGTGCGGGACCTGCCCTCGCTCGAAGCGAGCGCCGACCTCGAGGAGGCCGTCCGCGTGTGGGCCGCCGAGGCCGTCCTCCCGGCGAACGACGGCTATTGGCTCACCGACTGGAACTACTACCTCTATCACCACCCGACGCGGGGCTTCCTGTGGCTGCCCACCGACATGGACGAGGCCTTCCCCCTGAGTGACGAGGAGGCCCTGGTCGACATCTTCTTCCCCAAGGAGATGCAGCAGCACGGGCGCATCGCCCTGAGCGCTCCGAAGTGGCGCGCGGCATATGAGCGGGAGGTGGCGCGGGCCATCGCCGCGTTCGACCCCGCGGAGTTCGAGGCGCGGCTCGACCGGTGGGCGGCGCAGGTGCGCGAGGCCCAGGCGACCGATCCGCACATCCTCTCCGAGCAGGACGAGCTCGAGTGGCGCAAGGCGGTGCTCTACCGGCGCGCCGCGTGGCTGAAGACCTGGAGCCCGCCAGCGCGGTGAACGGGAGTCGGCGCGGCCGCGGGCGGTGGCGCGCCCTGCGTATTGGCGGTAGCCGGTGGGTTTTTCCTGCCGCCGGGCGGGCAGCGCACCGCTCCGTGCTCGGCTTGGGGACGGCGTCACATGGGAGCCACCGACGCGCCGCGAGGTACCCGGCCGAGTTGCCCTCCTGGGCTGGCACCAGACGCTTCCCCTGCCGAGCATCCCGGACGCGCACCCTGGCCCCCAGAGTCCTCTCATGCCTGGCCTTCCAGGCCGGGCACTGGGGAGGAGACCGCAATGGCGCAATTTGGCGTCGAGGGCATCCGCTACTTCGACCACGCACGCGCAGCCGGCGTGAGCACGTCCGCGGATTTGACGTACACGTTCAACCGGAGCAACGGCTTCGACCGCGTTTTGCGCGAGGCCGGCCACACGCGCACATTCTACCTGGCCAACACCGACTGCTGGGAGACCGACATCCGCGATACCGACCAGGGAGGGAACGATTCCGAATGGGTCGACAACGTCGACCTGTTCTGGATTGAAACGCACGGCAACCACACCGGCGATGGCCAGGCCTTGTTTCTCTACGACACGCCGCAGACTGACTGGTTCACCTACTCCGGCCAGTGGCAGTTGGGCGAGAACTGGAACGCCGAGTGGGTCATGGCCTATTCGTGCGATACGGTTGACCGCAACAACGTGTCCGGGCTGTGGAACATCTTCGCCGGCCTGCACATCTACTGCGGCGCTTGGGATTTCATGTATGACGGGACCACGACGGACGAGTGCGGAGAGGATGTCGCCTCCAACCTCGTCGACGGCGACACCATCTCCGAGGCCTGGCACGACGGCGTCTCGGATTGGTACGTCGACAACCATCCAATCACTGTTTGTGTCGGTGACGCGGCCACGTGGAATGGCGGTGCCATCCAGTGGGATCGCAGCTACCTGAATCGTGACCATCTCTGGGGCGAGGGCAACGTGGAGCCCGACCTGCCACCCGCGCAGCAGGCCTGCATCCTGTGGCGATGGTCAGAGGGTTGAGCCATGGATAAGCAAGCACTGATTGAAACGCTGACTTCCGCCCGGCAGGACATTCCAGACCGGGTGGACATCCTCAAGCTTCGCCGCTGGCCGGTGGAGGAGTTGCACCGGCGCCTGCACAAGCTGCTCAAGAGCGGTGGCGCGGTGGCCCAGCGCTCGTTTGAGCACGGCGACTGGACCACGCGGGAGGACCGCTCCCTCGTGCGCCTGCCACAGGGTGCGCGCGCGGTCGTCTTTCACGCCTCCGGCGCGATGACGCTGAAGACAGGGCTCGCGCCGATGGAGCAGCTCTTCAAGACGCCCGAGAGCAAGGCAGACCTCACACGGCGCGCCAAGGACCTCGTCGAGTCACTCGGACTCAGCGAACTGCTTGGCTACGGCGAGACGCTCGACTTCGAGCGCCTGTGGCACATCAAGGCCAGTGCCGCTGACCGCACCGGTAGGACCGTCGAGCCGGTACTTTGCCGTGCGGTCGGCGCGTTTCGCCACCACATCAATGGAATCCCCGTGCTTGGCCGTGCATCCGTGGCCGTGCAGTTGGCCGCCGACGGCGTGCTCGACACGGTCTCGATGCTCGTGCGGACGCCAGAGGGCGAGATGCTTGACCGCGCCAAGGTGCTCGCCCCCGAGCGCGCGGCCCAGGAGCTGACGCGGCAGCTCCACGGCATGCTCGTCGATGGCGGTAGGGAACCGGTATCGGTGAATGCGATACAGGGCATGCGCTTCGGCTACCTCAGCCTTCCCAGGCGCCAGGCACAGCGCGTGCTAGCACCCGTGTACCTCGCAACCTTCGAAGTGGCACATTCCGCGGTACGTCAGGCGGTCGTGCTCGCGGTGGCGGCGACCGAGAAACCCTATCTGCCACTGAGCACGCCCGGGCAAGAGAGCGCTGTCGGCTCGGTCCGCAAGTCGCAGCGCCCGGTGGGAGCTGACATACGGCACGCCAGCTCCCACTGACGTGGCGAGCCACCATGGGCTTGCATCACCCTGGTTGCCTCCAGCGGCTGAGTCGACTGCAAGGTCTTCAGCCACGGGGAGCGGCGGCGCGTGCGAGCCGGTCTCGCACGGCGATGCCCAGGCCGCTCGCTTCGGGCAGACATGCCACGAGCACGTCATGCCCCTGCTCGTCCGCCTCGCGCAGCCTCGCGTACAAAACGCGCGCGGCTGCGGCCGGGCCCTCCGGCACGTCGAAGCGAGGCACGTCCGGCGGCAGCGAGAGGCTCGCCGGTCCGAGCACGCCCACTCGCATTCCCTGACCGCGCAGTGCCTGCACGCGCGCCAATGCCTCACGCGGCTCCACGAGCACCACGCCCGCGCGCGGCGCGTAGTGCGAAGCCAATGAGCCCGACACGCGCACCTTGGACTCGGCGCGCACCGGCACCGGCATTCCCAGCACGCGCTCCACTTCCTCTGCCGCCAGTCCTCCAGGCCGCAGAATCGCGGGCGCGCCCGAGCTCAGGTCCACGATGGTCGACTCCACGCCCACCGTGCACGGACCTCCATCCAGCACGAAGTCCACGTCGCTGCCCAAGTCGCGCGTCACGTGCTCCGCCGTGGTCGGGCTCACGCGGCCGAAGCGGTTGGCGCTCGGCGCCGCGAGTCCACCTCCGAGCCTCTTCAGCACTTCGAGCGCCATCGGATGATTCGGCACGCGCAATGCCACCGTGTCCTGCCCACCCGTGACCGCATCCGTCGCGCGCGTCGTGCGTGGCAGCACCAGCGTCACCGGCCCCGGCCAGAACGCGCGGGCCAGCTTGAGCGCCGTCTCCGGCACCTCACGTGCCCACGAGGACAGGTGCTCCACGCCCGGGATGTGGACGATGAGCGGGTGCGTCGCGGGGCGCCCCTTGATGGCGAAGACGCGGCGCACGGCCAATTCGTCCTCGGCGTTGGCCGCGAGGCCGTACACCGTTTCCGTGGGCAGGGCGACGACACCGCCGCGGCGCAGCAATTCCACTGCGCGCTCGATTGGGTCCGGGGTAAGCATTCTCGGCCGCACTGTCGCCCCGGGAGGGAACATGGGCAAGTCGCACGTCTTCGATGCGCGCAGCCAGATGCCAGTCTCCGCCGCCGAGCTGTTCACCTGGCATACCCGCGAGGGAGCTTTCGAGCGGCTGACGCCCCCCTGGGAGCGCGTGGAAGTCGTGGAGCGCACCGGCGACGGCATCCGCCAGGGCGCCCGCGCCGTCGTCCGCATGAAGCTGGGCCCCATCTCCCAGCGCTGGGTTGCCGAGCACACCGCCTACGAGGAGGGCTCCTTCTTCCAGGACCAGCAGCTCTCCGGCCCCTTCTCCAAGTGGGTCCACACCCACCGCACGCTCCCGGACCCGGCTTCGCCCAACACCTCCATCCTCGAGGACGCCATCGAGTACGTCCTCCCCGTAGGCCCGCTGGGCAGCGCCTTCGGCAATGGCTTCACCCGGAACAAGCTCTCCCGCATGTTCGCGTACAGGCACCGCGTGACTCGCGAGGACCTGCGCCGTCACGCCGCCTTCCCGGGCCACGGCCCGCTCGCCGTGGCCATCACCGGCGCCTCGGGACTCGTGGGCACGGCGCTGACACCCTTCCTCACCACCGGTGGCCACCGCGTGAAGCGCCTGGTGCGCGGGAAGGCAGATGCCTCGAAGGGAGAAATCTCCTGGGCCCCCGACAAGGGACAGGTGGATACCGACGCACTGGAGGGCGTGGACGCGGTGGTGCACCTCGCCGGTGCCAACGTGGGCCAGCGCTGGTCCCCTGAATACAAAGACCTCATCCTCAAGAGTCGCACCGAGGGCACACGCACGCTCAGCGAGGCACTGGCGCGCATGAAGCGCAAACCCCGCGTGCTCGTCTGCGCCGTGGGTAGCGGCTTCTACGGCGACCGCGGAGACGAGCCCCTCACCGAGACGAGCGCTCCCGGCACCGGCTTCCTCGCCGACGTGTGCCGCGCGTGGGAGGCCTCCACCGCCCCAGCCGAGGCCGCCGGCATCCGCGTGGTGCACCTGCGCATCGGCCCCGTGCTGGACGCGCGCGACGGTGCGCTCGCGAAGATGCTGCCCGCGTTCAAGGCGGGTGGCGGTGGTCCCATCGGCTCCGGGCGTCAGTGGTTCAGCTGGGTGTCTTTGGAGGACCTGCTCGGCCTCATCCACTTCTCGCTCTTCACGGAAGGAGCGCGCGGCCCCATCAACGCGGTGGCGCCGGGGGCGGTGCGGCAGGCGGACTTCGCCCGGACGCTCGGCCGGGTGCTGCGGAGGCCGGCCTTCTTCCCGGTGCCGGCCCCCGTCATCCGCACCCTCTTCGGCGAGATGGGCCAGGAGACGGTGCTGTCCGGAGCCCATGTCCTGCCCACGGCCGCCGAGCGGCTCGGCTTCTCCTTCCTGCTTCCCGACCTGGAGGACGCCCTGCGCTTCACCCTGGGCCGGACGACGGCAGGGCCGGAATACCGACTTTCGTAGGGCGTTGGTTGCGTCGCTTGACAACCCCCACGGCTGCGCCAGAAAGAACGCCGCTTCCGAAGGGGAGAGGACACCCTGATGATTCAGGTCGAAGGGCTGACCAAGTACTACGGTGAGCACGCGGCCATCCGCGAGCTGGCCTTCACGATTGGCCAGGGCGAGGTCATCGGCTTCCTGGGCCTCAATGGCGCGGGCAAGTCGACCACGCTGAAGATTCTCGGCTGCGTGCTGCTTCCCACCGCCGGGCGCGTCGTCATCGACGGCCACGACGTGGTGAACAACCCGCACGAGGTGCGCCAGCGCATCGGCTACCTCCCGGACGTGCCGCCGCTCTACGAGGAGATGACGGTGGGCGAGTACCTCGCCTACGTCGCGCAGCTCCGCGGCGTCACCTCCCGGGACACCGCGACGCGCGTGGGCGAGGCCGAGGAGAAGACCGGCCTGCGCGAGGTGGACGGCGAGCTCATCTCCACGCTCAGCCACGGCTACCGCCAGCGCGTGGGCGTGGCGCAGGCGCTGGTGCACAAGCCCGCGCTGCTCATCCTCGACGAGCCCACCAGCGGTCTCGACCCCAAGCAGATTGTCGAGATGCGCGACGTCATCCGCGGCCTCAAGGGCGCGCACACGGTGCTCGTCTCCAGCCACATCCTCCCGGAGATTTCCCAGACGTGCGACCGGCTCCTCATCATCCACAAGGGGACGCTGGTGGCGCAGGGCACCGAGGAGGAGCTGGGCTCGAAGATGGGCGGTGGCGGCTCCATCGAAGTCGAGGTGCGCGGTGACAGGGCGCGCGCGGTGGAGGTGCTGAAGCCCTTCGGCGCGGTGGACGTGGGCCGGGTGGCGGACGGCGTGGTGGCGCTGACGGTGCGCGCCTCGCCGGACCAGCGGCCTCGCGTGGCGCAGGCGGTGGTGGGCGCGGGGTTGGATTTGTTGCGCCTGGACCAGGGTGGGGGACAGCTCGAGTCCATCTTCCTGCGGCTGACGCACGGCCAGGAGGTGAGGGCGTGAAGGCGCTGCTCATCGCACGTCGCGAGCTGGCCGGCTACACGCGCACGCTCAGCGGCTACGTCATCATCGCGGTCATCCTCGCGTTGAACGGCCTGCTCTTCAACGCGCACGCCATGGGCGGCGCGAGCAAGCGCTCCGCCGAGGTGTTGTCGCTGTTCTTCTACGACGCGAGCGGCTTCGTCATCATCGCATCGGTGTTCATCTCCATGCGCCTGCTCGCGGAGGAACGGCAGACGGGCACGCTGCCACTGCTGTACTCGTCGCCGCTGCGCGACCGGGACATCGTCCTGGGCAAGTACCTGGCGGGCCTGACGTTCCTCGGGCTGTACGTGCTGTGCACGCTGTACATGCCGCTCTTGATCATGGTGCACGGCAAGGTGTCGTTCGGCCACGTGGCGGCGGGGTACCTGGGCCTGTTCCTCCTGGGCAGCGCGTCGATGGCGGTGGGGACGTTCGGTTCGGCGCTGGCTCGCAACCAGTTGCTCGCGGCGATTACGTCCGCGGTGCTGCTGACGGCGCTCGTCCTCTGCTGGCTGCTGGCGCGAATCACCGAACAGCCGCTGGCGGATGTCTTCAGCGCGATGTCGCTGTGGAACCTGCACTTCCCGCCCTTCCAGTCGGGGCTCGTCCACATTCGCGACGTCGTCTACTACCTCGTCGTCACCTACGTGGCGCTGTTCGCGGCCACGCGGGTGCTCGAGGCGCGGAGGTGGCGATGAGCACGCGTCCTGTCGGCAGTGGGCTGCCCATGACGCTGGCGTATGTCGCCGGACTGCTCGCCATCTTCATCGGCGAGCGGGTTCTCGGCGTGGGCACGGGCCGCAACGTCCTCACCGGGCTCGGTGTGGTGCTCGCGGTGGGCGCGGCGGCGTGGCGCTTCACCCGTCTGCGCTCCGCGGCGGCGGACCGGCGCGCGGTGGATGGGTGGGTGCTCGGCCTGTATGGCGTGGGCCTCGTGGCGCTGCTGCTCTACTTCCTCCAGTCGGACGTGGGGACGGCGCTCTTCGGCGGGCCGCTGTCGCAGAAGGCCCCGAAGCTGGCGGTGGTGCTGGCGGCGCTCTTCCCCGCGCTGCTCCTGTGCACGCTGCTGCCGCTTGCGCTGGTGGAGGCGGCCTCCGCGGCCATGGCTCGTGCGCCGGTGCTGGAGACGGGGCGTGCGCGCAGCGCGCTCTACTCCGGGCTGGGGCTGGCCTTCGTCGTCATCTTCGCCTTCGCCACCATGTACGTCGCCACGCAGGCGGACACGACGTGGGACCTCTCGTACTTCCGCACCGCGAAGCCCGGCGAGTCCACGCGCAAGGTGATTCGCGGCCTCAACGAGCCGCTTCAAGTCACCCTGTTCTTCCCGCCCGCCAACGAGGTGGGTGAGGCCGTGGCGCAGTACTTCCGCGACCTGAATACCGAGAGCCCGCAGCTCAACGTGGAGCGGCTGGACCAGGCGGTGGAGCCGGCTCGCGCTCGTGCGCTGGGCGTCTTCAACAACGGCACCGTGGTGCTCGCGCGAGGTGACCGGAAGGAGCCGCTGACGGTGGGGCTCGAAATCGACCGGGCTCGTGGTCAGCTCCAGCGGCTGGACCAGGAGGTGCAGCGCCGGCTGCTCGCGGTGGCTCGGCCCCGTCGCGTCGTCTACCTCACGGCGGGCCATGGCGAGCGCGCCGAGTCCCGTCCCGTGCCGGGCGAGGCGCCGCGTCCTTCGATTGCGCAGCTCAAGGAGTTGCTGCGTGCGCAGAACGTGGACGTGCGCTCGCTGGGCGTGTCGGAGGGGCTGGGCTCCGAGATTCCGAAGGACGCCGCCGCCATCGCCATCGTGGGCCCCACGCGCGAGTTCCTCCCCGAGGAGCTGACGGCCCTCAACGAATACGCGAGTCGCGGTGGCCGGCTGTGGCTGGCGCTGGAGCCGGACGGACCGGACTTCAAGCAACTGCTGGAGCCGCTGGGCTTGAAGTACCTGAAGACGCCGCTGGCCAATGACCAGGTGTATTTCCGTCCCACGCGGCAGCAGAGCGACCGGGGCAACCTGGCCACGGCGAGCTACTCCTCGCACCCGTCCATCACCTCGCTGTCGGCGCTGGCGGGACAGGCGCCGGTGCTATTCCCCGGCGCGGGTGCCATGGAGCAGCTGCAGCCACTGCCCAACGGCGTCATGCAGGACATCTCCGTGCGCGCGCACGGAGCGACGTACGCGGACGCCAACGGCAACTTCGCGCAGGACGCGGGCGAGACGCGGCGCACGTGGCCGCTGGTGGTGGCGGTGGAGAAGCCCTCGCCGGCCGGCAAGGAGACGACGCGCGCCGTGGTCATGGTGGACGCGGATGCGCTGAGCGACGGCGTCATCACCAACCTGGGCAATGCGTACCTCGCGGTGGACACGGTGCGGTGGCTCACGGGCGAGGAGGCCATCTCCGGCGCGGTGTCCACGGAAGAGGACGTGCCCATCCAGCACACGCGAGACCAGGACGTGGCCTGGTTCTACGCCACCGTCTTCCTGGGGCCGGCCCTGGTGCTGGCGGTGGGCTTCGTGAAGACGCGGCGGCGGGGGCGGCGCGCTCCACGGGCCGCGGCGGCGGCTGGAGGTGAGCGATGAAGGTGCGTGACCTGGCCCTTCAAGGGGGCCTCGCGGCCGTGGCGCTGGTGGCCGCCTTCTTCGTCTGGCAGCGCGAGCCCGCGGGCTCTCCGGGCGAGGTGACGGTGGTGGACGCTCCGTCGCGCGCGCTGGACCGCGTGCGCTATGAGGACGACACGCGCTTCGTGGAGTTGTTCCGCGACGAGAAGGACCGAGACCAGCTCTGGGTTCGCCTGGGCTCCAAGCCACCGAAGCCGCCGGTGGCGGGCGCCACGGACGGTGGCACGGCGGTGGCTGCGCCAGGCGCGGATGGCGGCACGGGTGACGCGGGCACGGCCCTGGCGCAGGCGCACGGTGCGGACGCGGGCACTTCGCCGGTGGCCGGGACGACAGAGCCTCCGCCGCCCCCGCGAGAGCTTCGCGCCAACGAGACAGCGGAGAAGCTGTTCACCCGCTTCGCGCCGCTGCGGGCCCTGCGCGCGCTGGGCGAGATGGACGGGAAGAAGCTCGACGAGGTGGGCCTGGCCAGCACCGCACGCAAGCTGACGCTGACGGTGGGTGGCAAGCCGCAGGCCTTCTCGCTGGCGTCACCGCCGGGAGGCTGGGGCACGCCGTACCTCCGCCGCGAGGAGGACGGGCGCGTGTTCCTGCTCGGCCCGTCGCTGTTGCCGGACCTGGAGAATGCCTCCAACCGGCTGGTGGACCGGCGGCTGCACACCTTCGACGTGGGAGACTTCGATGCGCTGGTCGTCACCGCGGGTGGCACGTCGCGCACCTTCACCGCGAGCGGCAAGGCGCCGGGCGCGGTGGCGCTGGCGCCGGAGGAGACGCCGGACCGGCCGGACGAGTTCGCTCGCAACTGGCATGACAAGGTGTGGCGGCTGATGCCGCTCGACTACCTCGGCCGGGGCGAGTTGCCTCCAGGCGGCGAGCCGGAAGAGGCCTTCCGCGTGGAGTACCGCAAGGGCGGCAAGGCCGTGGGCGAGCTGACGGTGGCGAAGGGGTTGGGCGGCTTCTTCGCTCGCACCGAGCACACCACCGGCTGGACGCGCCTGCACGCGGGCGTGGACACACTGGCCGCCGAGGCGGCGAAGGTGTCCGCGCCGGTGTCGTCGGCTGTGGGGAAGTAATGCGGCTCGCGGCGGCCTTGGGGTTTCAGGCCGCCGCTTCGGGCTCCAGCCCCAGCCGCATGTCCACGAAGCTGTAGGGTGCCCAGGGGCCGGTGAAGCGGAAGGTATAGGTGTCCCGGCGCGCGGCCAGGGTCTTCACGCGCGCCTCGAAGGACTCCACCCAGTCGCGTCCCACGAGGAAGGACGCGTTGAGGAGCATCCGGTCCCCCACGGGCGGCGACGTGCGCGAGGCGAAGGCCAGCGGGCGCAGGCCCTCCAGCAGCTCGGCCATGTCGCGCTCGACTCGGTCCAACAAGGCGGCCCCCATGCGGTGCTCGTGGTCCGCCTCGGACTCTTCCTCGCGGCGGCACAGCGTCGCGTCGTCCAATTCCAGACGCCGGGCCAGGTGCTCGCGGTGGTAGAGCACCTTCAGCCCCAGCTCCACCTTGTCCTCCAGCGCCACGAGCGTTCCGGACAGCGCGTCGTGCTCGACACGCAGCAAGTCACGCACCTGGGCCTCGGAGCGCAGCACCGTGCCGAAGGCCACCGGCAGCAGCGTGTGCTCGCGCAGCACGGCCTCGGTGACACGCTGGTGCACGAGGAGGTGTGCGCGCGTCGGGTCCACCACGAGCGCCGGCGAGGTGGACACCAGCGCCGCGAGGTCGCCCTCGCGCACCGTGCGCACGTCCGCGGGCGGCACGCCCAGGCCGATGAGCCCGAAGTCCAAATCACCCGCCGTGCGCACGATGCCGTAGAGGTACTGCGGGCTCTCCTCCGCCTCCAGCGTCACCGCGCGGCCCGGTGCGACGCCTTCATCGGTCGTCGCCTCGGTGCTCACATCCATCGAGGGCTTCGTCCCGGCGGCCGGTGCGAAGCGAGCCGCGACGCGCGGGCGCTGAGCCTCCGGTGCGTCGCCGTGCGGCAACGTCTGTGAAGGAAGCACCGTGCCCTCCGGGGACGCCGTCACGGTGGCGGTCTCCGTCTTCGCACCGGGCCTCTTCGCCCGGGGCTTCCTCTGCACCGGGCCGGAGGTGTTCCCGCTGCCAGCCCTGGCAGTAGCGCCTTTTCGGGGCCGTGACGTCCGAGGCATCGCGCGTCTCACCCGGGCCGGGCGGCTCCCTTCGTGGCCAGCACGCGGCGGACCTCGTCCACCAGCGCGTCCGGCAGGCATGGCTTGGTGACGAACGAGTCGCAGCCCGCGCCCTTCGCTTCATCCGACTGGCCCGTCATCGCGTGGCCCGTGAGTGCCACCACCGGAATGGTGCGCGTGCGGTCATCGTTCTTCAGCCGCCGCGTCGCCTCCCACCCGTCGATGATGGGCAGCGACAAGTCCATCAGGATGATGTCCGGCCGCAGCTCGAAGGCTTTGTCCAGCGCCTCCTGCCCGTTCTTCGCCTCGGCCACGCGGAAGCCCGAGAACTCCAGGTACTCGGCGTACATCTCCCTCGCATCCTGGTAGTCGTCGACGACCAGCACGAGCGGCTTCGTTGTCGGAGCGGGATTGGTCATGCACGCCTCGCGCGTCGTGGGAAGTGCAGGGTGAACGTCGAGCCCTGGCCCGGGGCGCTCTGGAGGGTGACGCGCCCTCCCAGCATGGTTGCCAGTCGACGGCAGATGGACAGCCCCAGACCCGTGCCTCCATAGGCCCGCGTCGGCGAACTGTCTACCTGCTGGAAGTCCTCGAAGATTTTTTCCTGATACGCCGGATCAATTCCAATCCCCGTGTCCTGCACGGAGATGGTCACCGTCGACGTGGCCGTGACGTACTCGGCCAGCACCGTCACCGAGCCTTCATGCGTGAACTTCAGCGCGTTGGACAGAAGGTTGAGGACAATCTGTTTCACCTTCTGCCGGTCGCTGTGCACCGCGGGCAGTCGCTCGCCGAGCTGTGTGCTCACCGCCAGCTTGCTGCGGGCGATGATGGGGTCCAGCTCGGCGACGACTTCCTGGAGCAGCTCCGGAATGCCGAAGTCCGACAGGTGCAGCGGCATCCGCCCCGCCTCGATGCGGGTGATGTCGAGAATCTCGTTGATGACCTCCAGCAGGTGGCGCCCGTTGGAGTCGATGCGTGCGAGGTTGCGCTTCTGCGCCGGTGACAGCTCGCCCGACACGCCCTGCAGCAGCATGTTGGTGTAGCCGAGGATGGCGTTCAGCGGCGTGCGGAACTCGTGCGACATGTTGGCGAGGAACTGCGACTTGGCCGCGCTCGCCTGCTCCAGCTGAATCGCCTGCCGCCGCAGCTTCTCGTTCTGCTCGGCCAGCTCCGCGGTGGCCACCTGCACCCGCGCCTCGAGCTGGCTGGACACTTCCTTCACCCGCTCCAGCAGGCGCGCCTTCTCCAGCGCCTCGGTGCGGTCATGGAACAGCGTGACGATGCCGGTGAGCTCGCCGTTGTCCCCGAGCACCTTGCTCGCCACCGCCTCCACGGGAATGGACGCTCCGGTGGCCGGGTCCGCGAGACCGAGCTGACCGCGCCAGCGCGTGCCTGTCCCGCCATCCACGAGGTTGGCGAGGAACGACGAGAACGTCGCATCGTTCGAGCGCACGCGGCGCTGCGCGGCCTTGCCGCCGTCCGGGGGCAGGGCGAAGAGCTTCTCCGCCGGGTCGTTCATCATCACCATGCCGCCGGACGGGTCCGACAGGATGATGGGGTCCGCCACCGAGTCCAGCACCCGGTCCAACCGGTGGCGCTCGCTGCGCGCCTCGCGCTCGGTGGCGCGCAGGCGGCGGTAGCTCTCGCCCAGCGCCTGTGTGGCGCGGCCCAGGTCCGTCACGTTGCGCAGCACGCTCACCATGGCGTCGGTGCCGTCCGGCGCGTGCACGGGCGTGCTGATGAGCTCGAAGAGCAGGTCCATGCCCTCCGCCGGGTCCACCAGCGGCACCTCGCGCCGGCGCGTGCCGGAGGCGCCTCCGCTGGACGCGCTCGCCAGCGCGGTGGAGAACACCCGCTGGTTCAGCTCCACCGCGCGGCGGCGACCCTCGCTCGCCTCGGGGCCCGCCACCAGCAGCGCCTCCGCGCGCGCGTTGGCGATGCGCGGCCGCCCGTCCAAATCCGTCAGCAGCACCGGGTCCACCACCGCGTCGATGATGCGGCGGAGCAGCCCGTTGCCCGCCTCGAAGCGCCGCGCGGCGGGCACCAGGCGCGCCAGCGTGGGCCCGGCGTGCGCTGCCACCCACGCCACCTCCGGCGGCAGCGCGGGCCCGCTCGCGGACATGAGCAGGAGCCCCACCGCGGGAGCACCGGTGCGGCCGAGCGGCACCGCGAAGGAACCCCCGCTCCCCAGTGCCGTCAGCGGCGCGCGCGCGGCCGGGAAGTAGCGTGGCGCCGAATGGACGAGCACCTCCACCAGCGGCTGGCCACCGTTCTCCCATTCGCGCTCCAGCGCGGTCCACTGCGCCTCGGAGAGGCCCCGCGCCGCGAGGCACTTCAGCCGGTCCCCGGGCTCCTCGCGCACCAGGCATGCGGCCACGTCCGCGCGTGCGTGGCGCATGAGCCACTCCACCACGGCCTCCGCGCACGGACGGGCCGCGTCGCAGGCGAGGAGTGTCTCCGCCAGGGCGAGGCGCGCCTCCGCGTCGGGCGCGTGGGCAGTGGGCAACGGAGCGGGAGAGGCCAACGCGTCAGGCTCCAGGGGAAGGGGCTCGTGGGAGCGCTCCACGGGCGGGGGTGTCGTCGGTACGTACATCCATGAATGTCACCACGATGCGCGGAGCGCCCCAGGTGGTGGCGGTCTGTTCCGGCGCCACGCGCGTATTCGCGTCCCAGCGCAGGCCCCGGTCCAGCACCCGGTCCAGGACATCGACGAGGCTGGTGCTTCCGGCCGTTCTCTCCACCGGCATCCGTGTGACTCCTCAATCTCGGCGCGAGGTGGGTTGCGGCCCACGTCCAGCCATCTTGTAGCGCGGGGGAGCGGGTCGCCCCAGAACCGCTTCCCGGCCACCGTGACTTGCCAACATCCGAAGGTAGCCACTGTCCGTTCGTACACATCTCAAAGGCCCTGAAGCAGGGCAGGCAGGCAGGCGAACGGGGGCAACGCGCCGGGTTATCGCACCCGCACCCCGTTCCTAGCTTGGGCGGTGGACGGAGGGTGAGCAGACACACGCCCCCGCGCGACGTTCAAACCGCACCTGCGAGCCGGAGACCATGAACGCACTCGACCTCTTGAAGCAGCAGCACGACGAGGTGAAGAAGCTCTTCAAGCAGTACGAAAAGCTCCCGGACCACGCCGACGAGAAGCGCCAGGAATTGTTCGAGGCCATCGCCGACCGGCTCGGTGCGCACGCCACGATTGAGGAGCAGTACTTCTATCCGTCCGCCAAGGCGGAGGACACCGAGGACCTGCTGCGCGAGGCCGCCGAGGAGCACCTGTCCGTCAAGCGCATCATCGCCGACCTGCTGGAGATGGACCCCGGCGACGAGGAGTTCGACGCGAAGATGCAGGTGCTCCAGGAGCAGACCGAGCACCACGTCGAGGAGGAGGAGACGGAGCTCTTCAAGAAGGTCCGCAAGCTCCTCTCCAAGGAGCAGCTCGAGGACCTGGGCGTGCAGATGCAGCAGGAGTTCGAGGAGCTCATGGAGAGCGAGCCGCGCGTCCAGGTGCCCGCCGAGACGGACCAGGCCGCGCCCATCTGAGGCGCCGCCGAAGAATCGGGTTGCGCGGGCCGGCCGGAGCGGCAGCATGCGGCACACCATGCCGCGTCCTGCTCCCGCCGCCCCGCGCATTCCCGATGACTACACGCCCGCGGTCCGCCGCGCCCTGGTGAAGGCGGACCCGGTGCTGGGCTCGCTGATGAAGCGAGTGGGCCCCTTCCGCCTCGAGCTCAGCCCGCTGCACAGCCCCTTCGCCGCGCTTGCGCGCTCCATCGTCTACCAGCAACTCCACGGCAAGGCGGCCGCGTCCATCTTCGCGCGGGTATGCGAGCGCGTGGGCGAGGGCCGCAAGTTCACCCCGGAAGCGCTGATGGCCGTGTCGGACGCGGCGCTGCGCGAGGCGGGGTTGTCCGCCAACAAGCTCGCCGCCATGAGGGACCTCGCGCGCAAGTCGCTGGACGGCACGGTGCCGCCGCTGGCGCGCGTGAAGCGCATGGACGACGCGGAGCTCATCGAGCACTTCACGCAGGTGCGCGGCATCGGGCAATGGACGGTGGAGATGCTGCTCATCTTCCGGCTCGGCCGTCCGGACGTGCTGCCCGTGGACGACTACGGCGTGCGCAAGGGCTTCATGCTCGCCTACGGACTTCCCGAGATGCCCCGGCCCAAGGAGTTGCTGGCCCACGGCGAGCGCTGGCGTCCGTGGCGCACGGTGGCGAGCTGGTACCTGTGGCGCGCGACGGAGCTGCCGCCGGAATCCTTCAAGACGACCTGAACGACGTCGGTGCAGGGCAGGCGGGCGAGCGGCGGCCAATGGAGGCGGGCGCGCCCACGGTGCTCACCTGGTGCAGCAGCACCGTGCGCAAGGGCGGCAACGTCTCCATCGTCGGTGTGTACGGGCCGCCGTGGAACTTCATCCCCATTGGCACCGCGATGAACAAGGGGCTCACGCTGCGGATGAACCAGTGCAACGTGCGCCGCTACATGCCGCGCCTGCTGGAGCACATCCGCAGCGGGCGCGTGGATGCGAAGGCCATCATCTCCCACCGCTTCGTTGGAGCAGGCGCCCGAGGCCTACCACCTCTTCGCGCAGAAGCGCGAAGGGTGCATCAAGTGAGTCCTCACCCCCCACGGCCACGCATGACGACGAAGTCGACGAAGAGGAGGCGAGCCACGCCCGAGAGACCGATTCCCGGCGCCGCCGCGGACCTGGAGCCGTCCAGCCGCCCCGGCGTCCCCATGGAGAAGGAAGCCCAGCCGCTGCCCGGTGCGCGCGTGCCGATTACGCCGCAGCACTCGGAAGTGCCCGTGTACAAGCACGCGGGGCGCAAGGACATGCCACCGGTGTACGGCACCGCGCAGCCGCCCAAGGGGCTGAGCGGCGTGCTGCGCAAGGCCGCGTACAACGACCCGGACCATTGGGCGCGGCACTGGATGGTGCTGCTGCTCGCGGACCGCGTGGACGTGTGGGAGCACCGGCTGCGGAGGTCCCTTCCATGGGGGCTTCCCGCTGTTACGGCGCTCGTCGCAGGCGGGCTGACGTGGCGGCGGCTGTCGCGAGTCTGAGGCCCGCGAAAAGAAGTCCGGCCGGAAGGCGTGAGGAGGCGCCTTCCGGCCGGAGGCGTCACCCGGCTACTCGCCGTAGGTGAGCACGTCGACGAATCGCACGAAGCGACGGTCGCTGCTCACCGCCGCGATGACGAAGCCGTTGAACCAGCCGCTGTGGTAGCTGCCGGAGTAGTAGCCGATGTAGAGCCGGTTGCTGTTCCGGTAGATTTGGTAGATGTACGCCAGCGCGCCCTCCACCTCGTCCACCGTGGGCTTGTTGGAGAAGTACTGCGTGCCGAGCACCTCGATGAGCTCCTGCGTGGTGATGGGCGTGAAGTAGCTCACCCCGTGGCTGCCCGGCCGGCCGATTTCGGCGGTGGAGTTATAGGTCTCCACCAGCGTCACCTGGTTGGCCACGCCCTGGCCGTTGGGGATGTAGCCCTCGCGGATGACGGAGTAGCTGGCGAGGTCTCCATCGGCGCCGTACAGCTCCGCGGGCGTCTGGGCCACGGCGAAGTTGCCCAGCGGCGCGGCGGTGGTGGCGGTGTCGTTCAGCTCGTACGTGTCACTGAGGTACTTCTTCGCGGAGCCGTTGACGCCGGTGAGGAACGTCGTGCTGCTCAGCTGCGCGCCCATGTGCGCGCGCTCGGCGGCGTCCACCTTGCCGTCGTCCTGGAGGAAGAGGTCCACCGCATCCCGCATCTCCGCGCGGGTGACGGTGGTGCCACCCGGGCTGGAGGCGCCGCGCGCGGTGGCAATCTTCGCGTTGAAGGCGGGGATGGTGGTGGTGCTGTCGGCGAAGGCCGAGGCCGAGGCGAGCAGGGCGATGCTGGAGAGAAGCGTCTTCCAAGAGGTCTTCATGAGAGTCACTCCGCCCACGAGGTGAAGTTCACCATGCGCACGAAGCGCCGGTCGCTGCTGACGGCCGCGACGATGCGGCCCGCCGCCTCGCCGGGGCCGCTGCTGCTGCCCCAGCTGTGCCAGTGGGCCACGTAGAGCCGGCTGCTGTTGCGGGAGATTTCGGTGATGTAGGCCAGCGCGCCGTCCACCTCGTCGGACGTCGGCGTGCCGCCCTCCACGTGCTGCTTGAGCAGGAGCGTCAGCTCGCGCAGGGAGATGGGCTCGAACCAGAGCTGGTCGTCCCAGCCGTCGCCGAAGTACGAGTAGTACGTGTTGGTGAGCGTCACCTGGTTGGCCACGCCCTGGCCGTTGGGGATGTAGCCCTCGCGGATGACGGAGGTGGAGGCCAGCGGGCCGCTCGCGCCGTAGAGCTGCGAGGCGGGCGTCGTCACCGCGGTGGAGCCCAGCGGCGCCGGAGTGTCCGAGCCGTCCTCCAGCTCGTAGAAGTCCTGCAGGTACTTCTTCGCGGGGCCGCTGATGCCGGTGAGGAACGTGCTGCTGCCCAGCTTCGTGCCCAGGTACTGGTGCTCGGTGGTGTCCACCAGCCAGTCATCGGTGCGGAAGGACTCCAGCGCGGAGCTCATCTCCGCGCGGGTGACGCTGGTGCCGCCCGGACTGGTGGCGGCGCGGGCCGAGGCGATGCTCGCCTCGAAGGCGGGGACCGACGTGCTGCTGTCGGCCAGGGCTGCTGAAGACACCAGCAGCGTGGCGCTCGCGAGGAGCGCCCGGAGGGGACGGGTATGCATGGATGAACCTGCCTTGGGTGAGGGAGATGCGTTGGATTGTCGGGAGAGGCGTGCCGGGGTTGCGGCTACTCCACCCAGGTGATGACCTTCACCACGCGCACGAAGCTCCGGTCGCTGCTCACTGCCGCGATGACGTAGCCGCCCACGTCGCCCTGGCAGCCGCGGAAGCAGGCCCAGCTGGCCTGGTAGAGGCGGTGGGTGTCGCCGGAAATCTCCTGGAGGAAGGCCGCCGCGCCGCTCACCTCTTCCTGCGAGGGCGTCTCGTAGTCGAAGCCCGCGGACTGGGAGAGCGTCTCGATGAGCTCGGACGGGTTGATGGGGGAGAAGCTGCTGTTGGGGGAGCCGTAGCCGAACTCCTGGGTGGTCCTCAGCGCCTCGAGCAGCGTGCGCTGGTTGGCCACGCCCTCGCCCTCGATGTTGCCCTCCAGGATGGTGGAGGCGTCCGCCAGCGGGCCGCCCGCGCCGTACAGCTCCTCGGGCGAGGCCCACAGCCAACCCAGGTACAGCGGCGCCGGGGTGGTGGCCGCGTCGTTCAGCTCGTAGAAGGCATCGAGGAACTGCTTCGCCGAGGCGTCGACGCCGGTGAGGAAGGCCGCGTCATTCACCTTCGTGCCCAGCCAGGCGCGCTCGGTGGCGTCCACCACGCGGTCGTCGCCGTCGAGGAGGGCGTGGAGCGCGCCGGACATCTCATCTCGGATGATGGTGGTGCCACCGGGGCTGGTGGCGCCGCGCGCGGCGGCAATCTTCGCGTCGAAGGCCGGAATGGAGGTGGTGCTGTTGGCCAGGGCCAGGGGCGCGGACAGCAGGATGGCACCGCTCAGGAGAGACTTCAGGGACGAGGAGGACATGCGGTGGACCTCTCGTGGGCCGGGGGGGCTCACGGGTTGGAGTGCACAGCGGCCTCGCAGTTAGCACGCCCGACTGACGTGTTTCACGCGACATACAGGTGTCACGAAGGTTTCAAGTATTGCTGTCGCACAATCACGCATCATGCGGGGGCGGGCGCACGGCCCGTCCCACCGTCGAGCTTCGCCAGTGCGTGGGGACGCCAGTGCGTCCCCGGACTCACGTGACGGCGCTGGCCGGAGACTCCACGCGCCGGAGGCGCCGCATGGGCAACAGCAGCACGAGGAACGCCACGGACAGGACGATGCCGAGCATGAAGACGCGCGGGTAGCCCAGCCCCACTCCATGGATGGGGTCCGCGAGCCAGGTCGCGAGCGGCCCCGCCGGGGCCTTGCCCCACACCTCGAGGCTGGCCAGCAGCGTGTAGTGCGTGGCGCCGATGCGCCGGTCCACGCGCGACATCATGAAGGCGAACATCACCGTGGTGAGCGCGCCGCCGAAGAACTCCTCCGCCAGCGTCACGCCGATGACGCTGGCATCGCTCACGCCCGACGTCGCGAGTAGCCACCGGCCCACGAGCGGCACCACCCGCAGCGTGGCGGTGAGGGCCACCGCGCCCAGCAGCGGCATGCGCGTGGCCAGCAGCCCGCCCGTCACCGAGCCGAGAATGGAGGCGGCGGTGCCCCACGTCGACACCCACAGGAAGATGCGCGCGGTGGGGATGCCTGCGTCCACCAGGAAGGGCTTGTAGAGCACGTCCGACATGCTCTCGCCGAACTTGTACGTGCCCACGAAGAGCAGCAGCCAGCCCGCGCCGGGCAGCAGCAGCGCCTGCTTGAGCCGCCCGAGGACCTCCTCCCAGTCCATGCGCGTGGCGGCCGGGCCGTCACGCGGCGGGGGCTCGCGCACGAAGAGCACCACCACGAACGCGGCGAGGCTCAGCGCGGCCATGGCGAGCAGCAGCCCCGTCCAGCTGACGCGCTCGCCCGTCCAGGCGATGAGGCCACCCCCGGCGAACATCATCCCGAACTTGTAGCCCACCACCTGCGCGGTGTTGCCCAGGCCGAGTTCCTCGGGCCGCAGCGTGTCCACCGCGAAGCCGTCCACCGCGATGTCTTGCGTGGCGGCGAAGACGTTCATCAGCAGCACCAGCCCGAACAGCAGCGGCATGGACTGCATCGACGCGGCGGCGGCCGCCAGCGCGCAGCTCGCCGTCAACCCGAGCTGCATGGGAAGAATCCACGAGCGGCGCCGCCCCAGCCGCACCGAGCCGTACCGGTCCACCAGGGGAGCCCAGAGCGCCTTGAGCGCCCACGGCAGCGACAGCGCGCTGGCGAAGCCGATGGTCGTCAGCGTCACGCCCTGCGTGCGCAGGTAGACGGGCAGCGCGGTCGTCTGGAAGCCGAAGGGCATGCCCTGCACCAGGTAGAGCAGGCTCAGCAGCAGCAGCCGGGGCGACGGAAGTCTCATGCGCGGAAGAGCATAAGCCGTGGAGCGAGCCGCCGCCCGGTGCGTTGCGCGCCTTGGAGGACTGTCGGGGCGCAGGCCGTCCGATGTATGCGCTCCAACGGCCCCGGGGACCTGCGCCCGTTGCTCCGCCCGTGGTGCGCTGACCACGAGGACGCGGAGGAGCCCCACGGCGCAAGAGCGCGGGGCTGGGGGCCAGGAGTCTCGTGCTCGCCGGACCCACACTCCGGGCTCAGGTTGTGGCGTGCGGTGGACGGTCCCGACACGCGGAGCGAGGCAATGCGAGAGCAGCGGGCGATGGCGGGCGGCCGGCGGGTGAACGACTCCCGGGAGCGCCTTGCCGCTCCCTCGCCCTCGCTGCGCATCGTCGACACGATGGCGCTCACCGTCGGCATCGTCCTGGGCGCCGGCATCTTCAAGGCGCCGTCCCTCGTGGCGGCGCAGACGGGCAGCGGTGGGGCCATGCTGCTGGCATGGCTGCTCGGCGGGGTGGCCTCGGTCGTAGGAGCACTCTGCTACGCGGAGCTCGCCAGCGCCTGGCCCAACGCGGGCGGCGAGTACCACTACCTCTACCGCGCGCTCGGGCGCGGGCCCTCCTTCCTCTTCGCCTGGGCGCGGCTGACGGTGATTCCCACCGGCTCCATCGCGCTGCTGGCCTTCGTCTTCGGCGATTACGCCTCGCAGCTCGTCCCACTGGGGCCCAGCTCATCCGCCGTGTACGCGGCGGCGGTGGTGGTGGGCCTCACGGCGCTCAACATCGCCGGGCTGCGGCAGGGCACGCGCACGCAGAACCTGCTCACCGCCCTGGAGGTTTCGGGCGTGCTGGCCGTCAGCATCGCGGGGCTGCTGCTCGCCCCCGCCGCGCCGGAGTCGGCACCAGTGACGGCCGCCGCGCCGCCGGGCACATCGTGGGGTCTGGCCATGGTCTTCGTGCTGCTCACCTATGGCGGGTGGAACGAGGTGGCCTACCTCTCCGCCGAGGTGCGGGGCACGCGGCGCAGCCTCGCCTGGGCGCTGCTGGCGAGCCTTGGCTTCGTGACGGCGCTCTACCTGCTCGTCAACGTGGCCTACCTGCGCGGCCTGGGGCACGCGGGCATGGCGGGCTCCGAGGCGGTGGCCGCGGACCTGATGCAGCGGGCCGCGGGCACGGGTGGTGCGGCGGCCATCAGCGTGCTCATCGCCATCTCCGCGCTCACCTCCGCCAACGCCACGGTGCTCACCGGCGCGCGCACGCACTACGCCTTCGGGCGCGACAGCGTGCTCTTCAACGGGCTGGGGAAGTGGCACGCGCGGGCCAACACGCCCACGCGCGCGTTGCTGGTGCAGGGCGCGATTACCCTCGCGCTGGTGGGGCTGGGCACGGTGACGCGCCAGGGCTTCCAGACGATGGTGGAGTACACCGCGCCCGTCTTCTGGCTCTTCTTCCTGCTGACGGGCGTGGCGCTGCTGGTGCTGCGCGTGCGCGAGCCGGACACCCCGCGCCCCTTCCGCGTGCCGCTGTATCCGCTCACGCCGCTCGTCTTCATCGGCCTGTGTGCGTACGTCCTCTACTCGAGCATCGCGTACACCGGGCCCGGCGCGCTGGCGGGGCTGGCCGTGCTGGGCACTGGCGGCGTGCTGCTCGCGGTGGAGGTGGCCCGGGCCCGCCGCGCGCCGCGTGTGGCGCGGTTCTTCCCCAGGCTGCCAAGGCAGAAGGAGGTCACATGAAGCGCTCCATCCTCATGCTGTCGCTCGTGGTGGGAGCCACGGCGCTCGCGCAGGACGTCAACGTCCACCAATCCGTCCCGGTGCCGGACCCGGCAGAGACGCCGCTGGTGCGCGCTCCGGAGGTGCCCTATGTCCCGACTCCAGAACCGGCGGTGGAGGCCATGCTGGGCCTCGCAGGCGTGAAGTCCGGGGACGTCGTCTACGACCTCGGCAGCGGCGATGGGCGCATCGTCATCTCCGCGGTGAAGAAACACGGGGCGGCGCGCGCGGTGGGTGTGGACATCAACCCCGAGCGCATCGCCGAGGCCACTGAGAACGCACGCCGCGCGGGAGTGCAGGACCGGGTGGAGTTCCGCCAGGGGGACTTGTTCGACGCGGACATCGGCGACGCCACCGTGGTGACGCTGTACCTGCTGCCCTCCGTCAACGAGCGCCTGAAGCCGAAGCTCCTGTCCGAGTTGAAGCCGGGCACGCGCATCGTCTCCCACGGCTTCGACATGGGCGACTGGGAGCCCGACAAGGAAATCCACGAGGACGGCCGCACGCTGTACCTGTGGGTCATCCCCGAGCGCGGTGGCGTCCGCTCCGCGCGCTGAACCGCGAGGCCCGGCGCCCTGCGTGGGAAGCCGGGCCGTCTCGCGTCACGGCTTCGGCGGGACGGAGTGCGGCGCGTGCGTGTAGTGCAGCACCATGGCCTCCAGCCGCGACAGCGCCTTCTCCAGCACCTCCAGCGAGGGGCCGAAGGACAGGCGCACGTAGTTGCGGAAGCGCGAGGGCCGCCGCGCGCGGCGCTTGCCCGGATTCACGTCGAAGAACTCACCGGGCACGGTGATGATTTTCTGCTCCAGCGCGGCGCGGAAGAAGCCCATGCCCTCGTTGAGCGGCGGCGGCAGGCCGGACACGTTGCCCCAGACGTAGAACGTCCCGTCCGGCGCGCGGTCCGTGCGGATGCCCAGCCGCTCCAGCCGCGAGTGGAAGAGGTCGCGCTTCTCGCGGAAGGCCTTGTGGATGGCCTGCGTCTCCGCCACCACCACGTCCTCCTGGAGCAGCGGAATGGCCGCGCGCTGCAGCGGGCGGCTGCCGCCACCGTCGAGGAAGCTGCCCGCGCTGGACACCGCCTCGATGACCTGGCGCGGACCCACCGTCCACGTCATGCGCCAGCCCGGGTAGCGCCAGTTCTTGGTGAAGCCGTCGAAGATGACGATGGGGTCCTTGTTCACGTCCTCGACGTAGCGCGCCGCGCTCTCCACCGGCAGGTGCCCGGGGCGGCCCGTCCAGATGTAGTGCGAATAGAACTCGTCGATGAGCAGCGAGCACTCCTGCTCGCGCGCCACGCCCACCCAGCGCGCCAGCTCATCGCCCTGCACCAGCTTGCCGGTGGGGTTGCACGGGTTGGAGAAGAGCAGCGCGGACAGGCCGCGGCCCTGCACCTCGCGGCGCAAATCCTCCGAGGTGAAGGTGTAGCCGCGCTCGCCCTCCAGGAGGATGGGGATGGCGGTGAAGGCCTTGAAGACGTCGAGCAGCTCCTCGTACGCGGTGTAGTCCGGCAGGAAGTGGCCCAGGTTGATGGAGCCCAGGCTCGCCGCCGCGCGGGTGAGGGCCGCGCGCCCGCCGCCGGAGAGGCAGACGTTCTCCGCGCTGTACTGGCCAGGCATGCCCTTGCGGTAGAGCTTGTTGTAGAGACTCGCAATCGTCTCGCGCAGCTCCCACAGGCCCGCCACGGGCGCGTACTCCATGTCCGCCACGTCGATGTTGACGGAGCCCAGCCGGGGCGGTGCGCCGGGCAGCTCTCCCGTCTCCGGCTGGCCCTGGCCCAGGTTGCACCATTCGGGGTCGCTGGAACGGTAGCCGCGGCGGGTCGCCTCGGCGGTGACGTAGATGACGCCCGTGCGGGGCACGGAGCGGAAGGCTGGAATCGTGACGTCGTCGCTCACGGCCGCGCACCCTAGCGGAAGTCGGGCGCCCGTGCGCTGCCCGTGGGGCTTGGAGACGTGTCAGCGGACGATGGGCACCGTCACCGACTCCTTGTCATCCACCGTGACTTCCACCTTGCCCACGCGCCACAACACCTCCTGGAAGCGCGCCTCCAGCCGGTGGCCGTCCGCCGTCTCCAGCACCGCGGTGCCTTCCTTCGGCAGGTACTGGCCCACGTCGTACAGCAACGACGTGAGGGTGAGGGTGTCCGTGCCGTCCGGGCCCGTCAGCGAGCCGGGCCCGTTCAGCACCAGCTCCGAGCCGCCGATGACGGGCACGCCGCCGCGCAGGCCCACGCGACCGTCGATGTGGAAGGAGTGGTCCTCGCGCCCGGGCACGCCGCCCGCCACGTCCGCGAACAGGCGCGTCTCGTCACCGCAGGTGCCGTAGCCCACCTCCGCCTGGAGGTTGTGCCCGTCCACCGACAGGCCGCGCAGGTCCGCGCCCACCTCCATCAGGTCTTCACCGCCTCGATACAGGAAGGCCACCTGCCCGGTGAAGCGCAGGCCGTGCACGTCGCAGCCACCCTCGTTGAAGGTCAGCACCACCGCGTCGGTGACGGCGTCGTGCGCCTCCACCGTGGCGGTGGCGCACGCGTATTTCGCCCGCACGCCTTCCGCCGCGCGGCCCACGAAGGAGCGCCGGGGCTCGCCGCACGTGTACACCGGCAGCACACCCAGGACTTCCAGCGCGCCGCGCACCTGGTGGGCCGCGGCCACCGCGCGCTCCACCTTCACCCGCGCGGCCTCCACCTCCTCCTTCGAGGGGACTTCGCTGCCACAGGCGGTGGCGAGGACGGCGAGGGACAGGCAGGCAATGCGTCGCATGGGGCGCTCCTGGCAAAAAGGGGGACCCACCCCACCAGAGCAACCGCCATGCCCCGCCCAACCCCTTGAAACAAAAGGGGTGGCCCTGGAATGGGCCACCCCGGGTGCGTGAAGCGCGCTGCACACACCGGGCGAGCCGGCCCGGGTGCGCGGCGCCTCGGGTGCGCGTGTCAGCCTTCCAGCGACGCGCGCAGGAACCAGGCGTGCTTCTCGAACTCGGTGATGATGCCCGTCATCAGGTCCACCGAGTCCGTGTCCTGGTTCTCCTCGAACGTCTTGCGGCTCTGGCGCAGGCCGTCCAGGTAGACCTCGATGCGCTCGGCCAGGAGCTTCACGTGCTCCATGTCCTTCGTCGTCTCCTGCGGGTAGTCCGGCAGGCGGCTCGTCTTGCCCACGTGGCGGCTGGTGCCGTAGGCCTTCCCGCCCAGCGTCACCGCGCGCTCGGCGATGGAGTCATTGTGGTTGGCCAGGCTCACCGCGAACGTCTCGAACAGCGGGTGCAGCGCGGCGAACTGAGGGCCCTTGATGTTCCAGTGGGCCACCTTGATTTGCGAGTGCAGATCCAAGCCGTCGGCCAGGCGGGCGTTGAGCGACTCGGCGATGGTGGAGCGGGCCTTCTCGGGGAGGGGGCTGGGGCTTCGGTACATGGTGTCGTTCCTTTCTGTCTCTCTCGTGCTTTTGCGCATTCAGATGCGTGGCCGCGAAAAAGGGAGCGCCCCCCGGTGTTTCCACCGGAGGGCGCCCTGAACCTTCAGCGATGTCTCGCGACAGGAGGCCTTACGACTCCAGGCCCACCGCCGCCGCGTGAATCACGGCGGCGATGCGGACCGCGTCGTGCACCTGGTCCTCGGTCAGGCCACCCTCGAGGATGACCTTCTCGTGGGTCTTCATGCACATCTCGCAGCCGTTGATGGCGCTGACCGCGAGGCAGACCAGCTCGAAGTCCACCTTGTTCGTCAGCACCTGCGCGAGCCGGTTCATCCGCAGCCCGGCGCGCTTGGTGGAGTAGGACTCCTTCCCAATCATGTGCCGGAAACGGTAGTAGACGTTGTTCATCGCCATCAGGGACGCAGCGGCTCGCGCGTCCTCGATGACCGGCTCCGGGGTCGTCAGGGCCTTCTTCGCCTCTTCGAGAATCGCGTCCTTCAGCCGCTCGTTGCGCGCGGCGAAGGCACAGGCGACGGCCACGCCCCAGCGCTGCTCCGGGGTGAGGCTGCCACCCTCCAGGACGGCCTGGAGGTTGAGGCGGGTGTCCTTGTGGGCGTCCGCGAGCTCCGTGCGGACGACTTCGAGCGAGGCCATGGAGCGTTACCCCGCCTTCGCCAGCTTCTGGGTGAGCGTCTCCTCACCCTTGGTCCAGTTGCAGGGGCACAGCTCGTCCGTCTGGAGCGCGTCCAGCGTGCGCACCGTCTCCGCGACGTTGCGGCCCACGGACAGGTCGTTCACCGTCACGTGGCGGATGATGCCCTCGGGGTCCGCGATGAACGTCGCGCGCAGGGCCACGCCCTCCTCCTTGTGGAGGATGCCCAGGGCGTTGCACAGCTCGTGCTTCAGGTCCGCCAGCATGGGGAAGGGCAGGTTCTTCAGGTCCGGGTGGTGCGTGCGCCACGCGTGGTGCACGAACTCGCTGTCGGTGCTCAGGCCCAGCACCTGCGCGTCGCGGTCAGCGAAGTCCTTGTTCTTCTTGCCGAACTCCGCGATCTCCGTGGGGCAGATGAAGGTGAAGTCCTTCGGCCAGGCAAACAGCACCAGCCACTTGCCCTTGAAGGTCTCGTTCGTGATGTCCTGGAACTCCTTGCCCTTCTCCAGGGACACAGTGGCCTTCACCTTGAAGCTCGGGATCTTGTCGCCAACGGTCAGCATGTCGTTACGACTCCTTGGGGGGTTAAGGGGGCGCCCTCATGGACGTCCCGGGGAACGTTGCTTGTGCCAACTTCCAAAGCAGGCCCCGTGCCAGTCTTCTGCTTCAATGATTCCAGGGGTTTGACTTCAGCCCCCGACCAGTCGGTGCCAGCGGGCCGGTGAATAACGAAATCTCGGTGGGTTTCGCCACTGCAATTTCGGTGGACCGCTATTATTCGTGCAGCATGTCGGATGAAATGTCAGGCCGCAACGAAGGCGCGCAGGATGCTCGGGACCTGGTCGAGCTGGCAACCACGGAAGACGGAGTGGGGGAGCTGCTCCGTCGAGGACTGGACTGGCTGACGCGGGTGGTGCGCTTCGACCTGGCGACAGTGTTCCTCTTGAAGGAGGGGCGGCTCGTCGCGGTGGCCGCGCGAGGGCCGCTGGCCAACGCGAAGGTGCGGCAGCACGCGCTCAACCTCGCGGAGTTCCCCTCGCTGCGACAGGCGCTGGAGACGCGGCGCGCGCGCGCCTTCACGGAGGAGGACCACTCGCACGGAGATGGGGACCCGTTCGACGGGGTGCTCGACTTGCCGCCTGGCCACTCGTGCATGGTGGTGCCGCTGTGCGCGGGCGAGCGCGCCTACGGCGTGCTGTCCTTGGATAGGGCCGAGTGCGAGTCGTATCCGCAGCCGGTGGTGGACCTGGTGGAGGTGTACGGGCAGATGCTGGCCACGGCGATTCAGTCCGCGGAGCAGCGGGCCACCTTCGAGCGGATGCACCGGCAGGACCATGAGCACGCGAAGCTCTTGGAGGCGCAGCTCGGCGGTGAGTCGGAGGGCATCCTCGAGACGTCGCTCAGTCCGATGATGCGCGACCTCGCCCGGCGCGCGAGGCAGGTGGCGGAGACGGACACGCCGGTGCTGATTACGGGCGAGACGGGCACGGGCAAGGAGCGGCTGGCGCGGGCCATCCACCGTTGGAGCGCGCGGGCGGACCAGCCCTTCGTCACCCTCAACTGCGCGGCGATTCCGGCAGGCCTCCTGGAGAGCGAGCTCTTCGGCCACGTGAAGGGCGCCTTCACCGGCGCCACGCAGAACAGGGCGGGCCGCTTCCAGATGGCGAGCGGAGGCACGCTGCTCCTGGACGAGGTGGGTGAGCTGCCGGTGGAACTGCAGGCGAAGCTGTTGCGCGCGCTGCAGGAGAAGACCTTCGAGCCGGTGGGCGGTGACAAGACGGTGCGCGCGGACGTGCGCATCCTCGCCGCCACGCACGTGGACCTGCAGCAGGCGATTGCGCAGAAGCGCTTCCGGGAGGACCTCTACTACCGGCTGAGCGTCTTCCCGCTGCGGCTGCCGCCCCTGCGCGAGCGGCGCGAGGATTTGCCGCAGCTCTGCACCTTCCTCCTGGAGGAGCAGTCGCAGCGCACGGGCCGGCGGGGGATGCGCGTGACGCCGGCGGGGCTGTCGCGGCTGGAGGCGTACGACTGGCCGGGCAACCTACGCGAGCTGGCCAACGCGCTGGAGCGCGCCACCATCCTCTCGCGAAGCACGGAGCTGGGGCCGGACGCGTTCGATTTGCCGAACCGGAGCGACGAGGGGGCCCGGGCGGAGGCTCCCTCGGGAGAGGTCACCTCGGGCGAGGCGCCGCTGAAGCAGGGCGCGGTGCCCACGCTGGCGACGGTGCAGCGCGAGCACATCCTCCGCGTGCTGACGCTCACGCGCGGTCGCGTCTACGGGCCGGGCGGCGCGGCGGCGCTGCTGGGGCTCAAGCCGTCCACGCTGCAGAGCCGGATGAAGAAGCTGGGAATCGCCCGGCTGGACCAGTTCGTCGTGGACGAGGTGTGAGGACGCCTCAAGCGGTGGCTTCACGCCGCCGCTGCGCGCGTCCCTCGTAGCGCGCCATCAGCGGGGTGACGGAGATGCCGTGCACGACGATGGACACGGCCACCACCCACAGCACCAGCGGCAGCAGCCGCGCGGTGAGCCCGTCTCCCAGCCCGTGCGCAATGGCATAGAAGAGGTAGTAGAGCGAGCCGATGCCGCGCACGCCGAACCAGGCCATCAGCACGCGCTGGTGCTTGTCCGCGCGTGAGCCCACGAGCGAGAGCACGACGGACAGCGGCCGCAGCACGAGGAAGAGCAGCGGCGCCAGCCACAGGACTTCCGGAGGGAAGGGAGTGCGGGCGAGCAGCAACCCCAGTCCCACCACCACGGCCACCTCGGCGATGCGCTCCAGCGCCTCGTTGAAGCCCAGCACCGCGTTGGCCATGTACGCGTGTGCGTGCCGGGGGTTGGTGGCCGCCTCCAGCTTGTCCGCGGCGCGCGCGGCCTCCTCCACCTCTTGGGGCGGGCGCGAGCCGGTGTGCTTCCGTTCGATTCGCCGCAGCGCGAGGCCGGCGGCGAACACCGCGAGGAAGCCGTAGCCCTTCGCCACCAGCGCGGCCCCGTACGAGAGCGCGATGAGGCCCAGCGCGAGCAGCTCGTCCATGCCCACGGCCTCCTGGTGGTGCTTGCGCAGGTAGAGCACCAGCCGGCCCACCCGGTCTCCCAGCACCACGCCCACGATGAGGCCCATCGCCCCGGCCCACAGCACGTCCAGCACCACCCAGCGCCACAGTCCGGGCCCGACTTCATGCAGGCCCAGCAGGCCCAGTCCCAGCATGACGAAGGGGAAGGCGGTGCCGTCGTTGAGGCCGGCCTCACCGGTGAGGCCGAAGCGCAGCCTGTCCCTGTCCAACGCGTGGGACACCTGCACCTCGGACGCGAGCACCGGGTCCGTGGGAGAGAGGATGGCGCCCAGGAGCAGCGCCGCGCCCACCGGCAGGCCGAGCGCGCCCATGCCCACCAGCGCCACCAGGGCCACGGTGAGCACCATGGCCCCGAGCGCCAGACGCACGGCGATGCGCCACTCCCGGTCCTTCAGCGGCAGGCGCAGCTTCAGCCCCGCGCTGAAGAGGGAGATGATGACGGCCACCTCGGTGATTCGCTCCAGCAGTCCGGCCTGCTTCACCGGGTCCAGGTGGCCCAGCCCCAGCCGCCCCACCGCGAAGCCCACGCCCAGGTAGAGCAGCGACGTGGACAGCGGCAGGCGCTTGAGCACGGAGCCGCCCAGCGCCATCGCCACCAGCAGCAGCCCGATGATGAGGTACCAGGCGATGGACTCCATGGGAGTGATTGACGTTGCTCACTCCCTCGCCCGCTCCCAAGGTGCGGGGGCGCTGCACACCGCCTGGCCGGCCGCTTGGGGCACGGCCGGGCGGAACCTTCCTTCAGCTCAGCGCGGCGCGTTCGGCAGCGGATACGTGGTGCTGCGGCCGAAGGGCTGGTCGAACAGGTGCGGGTCCGACTGGCGCGAGCGGAACAGGTCGATGATGTAGTCCATCCGCTGGCCCAGCTTGCTCCAGTCCTTCGCGCCGGTGCCCTTCAGGCTGTCGGGGCTGTGGTCCAGCTTGCCGAGCAGCCCCTTCAGCTCCGGGTTCTGGATGGTGCGCAGGTGCGGCGGGAAGAGCGTGGACTCCATGCCCTTGGGCGGGGGCAAATCATTGCCAATCTTGAGCGCGCCACCGGGGACGGCGAGCTTCATCATGTGCTCGGTGGCGATGCCCCGGAACACGCCGGCGATGCCATCCACCACGGGATTCAGCAGCGCGTCCACCGCGCCCGACTTCAGCGCGGCCTTGCCGGCGAGGTTGGCGGGGAAGGGGAGCGCGTTGATGGCCCCCTCGACGGACTGCTTGAGGATGTTGCGGAAGGTCTCCTGCACCGGCGCGTTGAGCGCCCGCTCCACGTAGGGAGTCAGTTGCGTCTGCTCGTGCAGGCCCACCTTGTCGTTGGCCATGAGCATCAGCTCGGCCTTCTTGTTCGGGTCCTTCTCGTTCATGGCCTCCGCGTAGTGGCTGAAGGCCTCGCGGAGCAGCGGCTTGTCCTTGGGGAAGCCATCCAGGTACTGCTGCAACTTCGCTGCGTCAGGCTTGGTGTCGCCCTTGAAGGTGTCGATGAAGCGGGCGAACTCCTGGCCGATTTCGTTGAAGACGAACTGGTTGCCGCCGGCGATTTCGTTGCTGACCCTGGAGAGCGCGTCCTGACCGGCCATGCCAATGTCGCCGATGGGCAGCCCGGGCAGGCCCAGCTTGCGCATGAAGTCGTCCACCTTGGCCAGGGGGCCCGAGACATTCGCGGCGCCCTTGAGCACGTCGGTGAGGACCTTGGGCATGTCCTCGCCGCGGATGCTGACGCCGGCCTGCTTCGAGGCCCACGTGCCGAAGGTGGCCCAGTTGGCGTTGTCGCTACCGACCAGCTTGCCCATGGCGTCGGACAGGTCGTGGTAGCCCTGCGTAATCGCGTAGTTGCGCGCCACCGGGTCCTTCATGGCGGCAATGGCCTTCACGTCCGCGGCGGTGGGGTAGCTGCCCGGGGCGATGCCGCTGGGGGGCGGCGAGCCCACCGGCGTGGCCAGGGCCACGTTGGGCTGGCGGCCCTTGGCGGAGTCGAACTGCGACACGCCGACGGTGTCGGAGCGCGCGGCCTTGGGCTGCGGAGCGGGCTTCACCTCGTTGCGAGGGGCCTGCTTCGGCTGGGGAGTCTCACTGGTGCGGGGAGCCTGGGGGCGGGGGCCCGAGACGGGGGTCTTCATGACCCCGAGTATCGGACATTGAGGAATTGAAGTTGCGTGGTGGGCACAAGTCCGCACCGGGGGGCATGGCACCTTGAACCCGGAGTGGAGGGTGCCCATGTCCCGGGACGCTCCATGGACTTCCTCCGCTCCTCGCGCCACCGGGCCTGGGCTCCCGGGCTGGTCCTGCTCGGCCTCGTGTGGGGGTTGTTCGGGGGCATGGGCTGCCGGGAGCCGGCGGGGCCGTCGTCCAGAGGCGACTGGAAGGGCCGGACGCTACGCATCGGGACGGATGCCACCTATCCGCCCTTCGAGTCGGTGCGGGACGGCGAGCTGGTGGGCTTCGACATCGAGCTGGGCACGCTCATCGCCGAGGAGCTGGGCGCGAAGGTTGCGTGGACGAATACGTCCTTCGACGGCGTGTTCCCCGCGCTGATGGCGGGGAAGTTCGACCTGGTGATGTCCGCCGTCACGATTACGCCCGAGCGCCAGGCGCGGCTGGGCTTCTCGGACCCGTACTACACCGCCGGGCAGACGGTGGCCGCGCGGGAGGGGGACGCGCGAATCCAGGGACTGGAGAGCCTGCGAGGGAAGGTGGCCGGCATCCAGCTCAACACCACCGCGGCGCTGGTGTTGCAGAAGTACCCGGACGTCACGGTGCGGCAGTACCCGAGCATCGACCTGGCGCTGCAGGATTTGCTCAACGGCAACCTCGACGGCGTGGTGGGGGACGCGCCGACGCTGCGCTACTTCATCACGCACGGCTTCCAGGGGCTGCGCACCACGGGCGGCCTGCTGACGGAGGAGCACTACGGCATCGTGTCCAGGCCGGAGGACACCGCGCTGCGCGAGGCCGTCAACGGGGCGCTCCGGCGGCTGCGGGAGAGCGGCCGGTTCGCCGCGCTGGAGGAGAAGTACTTCGGCGAGGCGGCGCGGAACGCTCCGGTGCAACCGACGGGTGTTCCGTGGGGCCGCGTGGCGCGGAGGCTGGCGGAGGGGCTGGTGCTGACGCTGGGGCTCACCGCGCTGGCGCTGCTGTCGGGGCTGCCGCTGGGGCTGCTGGTGGCGCTGGGGAGGCGGGTGCGCTTCAAGCCCGTGGCGTGGCTGTGCGCGGCGTACGTGGAGGGGCTGCGCGGTACGCCGTTGCTGGTGCAAATCATCTTCATCTATTACGCGCTGCCGCAGTTGTTGGGGGTGGACCTGGCGCCGATGCTGGCGGCGGTGCTGGCGCTGACGCTCAACAGCGCGGCGTACGTGGCGGAAATCTTCCGCGCGGGCATCGCCTCGGTGGACCCGGGACAGTCGGAGGCGGCGAGGGCGCTGGGCATGAGCCCCGCGCAAGCCATGCGCCACGTCATCCTCCCGCAGGCGGTGCGCAACGTGCTGCCTCCGCTGACGAACGAGGGGATTGCGCTGCTGAAGGACTCGTCGCTGGTGTCCATCATCGGCATGGCGGAGCTGACGCGGGCGGGGCAGGAGCTGGCGAGCCAGCTCGCGGCGCCGCTCGCCATCTGGCCCGCCGTGGCGGTGTTCTACCTGCTGGCCACGCTGCCGCTGACGCGGCTGGCCTCGGCGCTGGAGCGGCGCCTGCACCGTCAGCGCTGAGGCGTCGCATGCCGCTCGTGGAAGTGCGCAACCTGCACAAGCGCTTCGGGACGCTGGAGGTCCTCCGGGGCGTGGACCTCATGGTGGAGCCCGGAGAGGTAGTGGTCTTCGTGGGCCCGTCCGGATGTGGCAAGTCCACGCTGCTGCGGTGCCTGTGCGGGCTGGAGATGCCGACGGAAGGCGAGGTCGTGGTGGGCGGCGTGCCGGTGCGCGACGAGCCGAAGGCGCTCCAGGCGCTGCACCGCCGCGTGGGCATGGTGTTCCAACGCTTCCTCCTGTTCCCCCATCTGAGCGTGCTGGACAACGTGACGCTGGCGCCGCGCAAGGTGCTGGGCATGCCGGACGCGGAGGCGGAGGCGCTGGGCCGGCGCATGCTGGAATTGGTCCACCTGGGAGGGAAGGCGGAGGCATGGCCGGAGCAGCTCTCCGGCGGTCAGCAGCAGCGGGTGGCCATCGCGCGGGCGCTGGCGATGAAGCCCGAGGTGATGCTGTTCGACGAGCCCACCAGCGCGCTGGACCCGGAGTTGGTGGGCGAGGTGCTGGAGGTCATGCGCGAGCTGGCGCGCGAGGGGATGACCATGTGCGTGGTGACGCATGAGATGGGCTTCGCCGAGGACGTGGCCCACCGCGTGCTGTTCATGGACGCGGGGAAGGTGGTGGAGGAGGGCGCGCCTCAACAGGTGCTGCGCGAGCCGAGGCAGCCTCGCACCCGGGAGTTCCTGTCTCGCCTGTTACGTAGGTAGGCGACAGCCGGCTGTCAGACCCAGTGAGTAGGAAGGAGTGGACACACCATCAAGGGTGGGGTTTCACTCCTGGGAGGCTGGGCTGATGATGGACGGGTTGGAGGTTGGCGGAACGGGGAGCATCGCGATGGGCAACGAGACGAAGCGGCGCGCGACTTACGCGGACATCGAAGCGCTGCCCGAGAACATGGTCGGACAGATCATCGACGGCGAGCTCATCGCCATGTCGAGGCCCGCGATTCCGCATGGCGTGGCACACACTGTGATTCAGAGTCTACTGGCGACGGCCTTCCAGATTGGGCAGCGGGCCCCAGGTGGCTGGTGGATTCACGATGAACCCGAGCTGCACTTTGGCGAGGATGTGCTGGTTCCCGACATTGGCGGCTGGCGGCGCGAGCGCATGCCGCAGTTGCGCCGGATGCCGTTCTTCACCGTGGCGCCGGACTGGGTCTGCGAGGTGCTCTCTCCATCCACCGCGTCGCTGGACCGCAAGCGGGAAATCTATGCGCGCGAGGGCGTGGAGTACGTCTGGCTGGTGGACCCTGCCACGCGCACGTTGGAGGCGTTCCGGCGGCAGGGAGAACAATGGGTCGCGCTGGGCACGTACTCCGGCACAGCGCGCGTGCGGGTCGAACCATTCGACGCGCTGGAGCTGGACCTCGGAGAGCTGTGGCCTCCGGAGCTGGAGGCTCCTTGAGCGTCAGAGCACGCGCATGTACTGGACGAGCGCGTCCTTCTCCCGCGAGTCCAGCTTGAGACCGAGGACGAGGTTGAAGAACTCCACCGTGTCCTCGAGCGTCAGCAGGCGCCCGTCATGGAAATACGGGGGCGAGTCCTTGATGCCGCGAAGCGTGAAGGACTTGATGGGGCCATCCGCGTGGATGGCCTGGTCATTGAGGGTTTGAGGCTTGAAGAAGCGCTCCACGTGCAGGTCGTGCATCTGGTTGTCGAGGAAGAACGGGGGCGGGTGGCAGGTGGCGCACTGGCCCTTCCCGAAGAAGACCTGCTCGCCGAGCTTCTCCTGCTCCGTAGCCAGCGTCGGGTCCAACCGGCCCGTGGGCAGCAGCTTGGGCGCCGGAGGGAAGTCGAACATGTTCTGCATCTGGGCCATGTTCGCCACCTGGGTGGGACGGTCCGGCTCGTTCACTCCCTTCTTCGCGGCGTCCGCGATGTCGCCGTTGAAGTACGCGGTGCGCTGCTCGAACTCGGTGAAGTCCTCGATGGAGCGCAGCGAGCGCTTGGAGCCGTGAATCTGCTGGTTGAACACCCCGCGCAGGCTGACCGTGTCGAGCCGGAAGCGCGCGGCCTGGGGCCGGGTGTCCGGGTTGAGGTGGAAGGCCGCGTTGGTGTGGCCATTCGTATGGCAGTCGAGACAGGTGACGCCGAAGCTCCCCTCGGTCACCTTGCGGGCGTCCGTCGCGTTGAACTCCGCCTGGGGGAATGGCGTGAGGAGCTGGCGCAGGCCGTCCATCTGGACGGGGGTGAGCTTGCCGTTCATCAGCTCGTAGAAGTTGCGGATGGTGAGGACCTTGCCCTGGGAGACGTCCCCCAGCTCGGGGCGCTGCGAGAGGAAGATGGGCGGAGGGAATTCCGGCAGGAAGTGCTCGGGGATGTCGAAGTCCACGTCGAAGCGCTCCAGCGAGCGGGCCTCCTGCTTGCGAATGTCGTCAATCTCCATCCGAGGGAAGACCTGGCCGCCGACGGCGTGCTTCACGTGAGGCAGCGGGAGGAAGCCCTGCGGGAAGAGGCCCTTCTCGCGAATCTCCTCCGGCTTCATCGCGGCGAGCTGCTCCCACGTCACACCCTGGGGGAGCTTGACGCGGACGCCTGTCTGCACGGCCCTGCGGCCTCCCGACATCATGAGTTTCGAGGACCGGTTGCTGAGGTCATACCGGGACTCGAGGAGCGCCTGCTGGCGGCGCATGACGCCGGGCTTGTCCCGGACGTCGCGGTCCATGACGGCCTTGAAGCTCTCCTCGGCGACGATGGGAATGGTGTACGTCTGGTCGCCGGTGTCCTTGGGGGCGGGAGTCTTCTGGCCACCGGGCTTGGGGTCCTTCGTCGCCTGCGCGAAGGCAGCTCCTACTGCCAGGATGACAGTGATTGCGACCAGCGCCGCGGGGCGTGGATTCCGAGACATGTGCGGGCTCCTGAGGGGGCGTTGGAGGACGCGGAGGCTATGCGCGCCGGGAGGAGCCGCTCCGGTGCGCGTCAGCGTGCTTCCCGGAGCGTGTCCTTGCTCCGACATTCGAGCGGGTGCGGTGTTCCGGACCGGACGCCCGGGGGCCCTCAGCGTACGGGGGAGCGGAAGCGCTCGACGTGTCGGTGCCAGGCCTCACGGGCCTCTTCGACACTCACCGCGCTGAAGAGCACGGGTGTGCCCGGACGGCGCGCACAGAGGCGGCCCCAGTCCGCGCGGATGACGGTGGCGATGAGCGGATACCCGCCCGTCGTCGGGTGGTCCGGGCCGAGGACGATGGGCTCTCCCGACAGCGTCACCTGGATGGCCCCACGCACCATGGGGCGCGACGTGCCGGCGCCTTCATCTCCGTGCGTCAGTGCCGCCCCCTTCAGCCGCATGCCCACGCGGTCGCTCGCGGGGGACACGGTGAAGGTGTTCGCCAGCAGTGCCTTCCGTGTCGCCTCATCGAAGCGCTCCACGTCCGGGCCGAGCGTCACGCGGATGGGCGCTCCCACGTCCAGCGCGTCTCCCAACTCCAGCGCCTCCGGCGTGCCGCCACCGTTGCCCAGTGGCAATGCGTCTCCCGGACGCAGCAGCCGGCCCTCGTGTCCGCCCAGCTTCGCGACCAGCAACGTGCCGCGTCCGCCCAGCACCTCCGGCACCGCGAGGCCTCCGTCCACCGCGACATAGCGCACGCTCGCGGACTCCGGAGCGGGCACCGTGAAGGTCTCTCCGTCCGCCACGGTGATAACGCGGCCATCCACGGACACGCGCATCCCGCGTCCGCGCCCCCGCAGCTCCAGCCTTCCAAACGTCTCCAGCGCCGCCGCGCCCCACGGGTTGCCCACCGCGCGGTTGGCGAGTGCCAGCAACTCCGGCACCAGCGCTCCACCCGGCGGCACGCCATGGTGCATCTGTCCCGGCCTGCCGGCGTCCTGCACCGTGGCGGGGCCTCCCACGCCTGTGACTTCCAACCCACCCGCCATCAGTCCACCCGCTCGAAGCGCACCCTGTCTCCCAACCGCAGCATCGCGCCCTGCTCCGGCGTGAAGGCGGTGAAGTCCAGCGCGGTGCCGATGAGGTTCCACCCGCCGGGCGACGCGAAGGGGTACACCCCCGTGCGCCCACCGGCGATTCCCACCGCCAGCGCCGGCACTCGTGTGCGCGGCGTGGCAAGACGGGGCACGACGATGCGTGAGTCCACCTCGCCCAGGTATGCGAAGCCCGGCAGGAAGCCCACGCACCGCACCGTGTACTCGCGCGCCGCGTGGAGCTTCGTCACCGCGTCCTTCGTCAGCCCCGTGCGCGCCGCCACCGCCTCCAGGTCCGGCCCGTCGTAGCGCACGCGCAGGACGGTGGGTGGGCGCGCGTCCGGACGCGGAGGCACGTGCAGCAACCTCGCGAGCGCCAGCCGGGGCTCCTCGGGCGGAGCGTCCGGGTCGAAGTACACGCAGGCGTGCTCCTCGGTGATGACGGCATCCACCACGCGAGGCACCGCGCACAGTGCTTCTCGCGCGGCCCGGCGCTCCAGTCCCTCGGGAAGGGCCACCCGCAGCGCGCCCTCTCCGAGCGCGTCCACGCGCAGGGCGAGCGCATCCAGCGTAGCGCGCACCTCGCGAGCCAGCTCCACCGCGCCCGGCGTGTCTCCGTGCACGCACAGCGTGTCCACCGTGTCGCCAGTGGCCAGGCGCACGGTGTTCTCCCGGGCCCTCGCGACGTCCGTGAGCACGGCTCCCGGCTGCCCGCGCGGAATGAGCGAGCCGTCCGGCCGAGTGCCCCGGTCCGCGAAGCCCTCGCGCGCATAGGCGAGCCCCGCCGCGCGGGCCGCATCGTGCAGTGCACCCTTGCCCGGGCCGATGAAGGTGATGCCCCGCCCCAGGGCCTCCACCACGCCGTCCACCACCGCGCGGGCCAGCTCCGGCGATGCGTTGGCCGAGTGGTAGAGGGCGCCGTGCGGCTTGGCGTAGCGCACCGGCACGCCCTGGTTGGCCGCGAGCCGCGCGAGCCGGCCGCACTGTCCGGCCACCTGCCCACGCATCACCTCGGGCGAGACGTCCAATGCCTTGCGGCCGAAGTTCTCCCGGTCCTCGTAGGACGGGTGCGCTCCGGCGCGCGTGCCGTGTCGGGCACAGGACTCCAGCGCGCGGCGCATGGACGCGTCGTCCCCGGCGTGTCCTCCACAGGCGATGTTGGCCACGTGAGCGAGCGCGTAGAGCTGCTCGTCCTCCCCGGGCAGCTCGCCCAGGTCGATGTTGAGGAGGCACTCCGTCATGAGGCCCACCCTATGCGAGGAGGGCTTCCGGCGCAGCCATCCCTCCTCGGGGGCAGGCGCGGGACGACAGTCGAAGGCCATTGGAAGTGACACGTGCCACCCCGGGGCAGGGGCCGGTTAGCACCGGAGTGGCACGCGCCTCGAGAGTGCAACCAAGAACCACTCGCGAGGAACTTCCACACCGCATACGTCGCGCCGGCTTTTCCCTGGCAATTTCGGACGTCATTTCCCACCCCGCCCGGGTGGGAATGACATGCGGTCACGCCGCGAGGGCGTGGCGCCGCCACTGTCGGTGCGGGCCGCTCAACGCGAGGACGGCAGCGAGGCCGGGCCGCCAGCCTTCACCCACCGCACCAGGGCCCTCGCGGTGCGCTCATCAATCAGGTCCGCGTAGGTGGGCATGGGTGTGCCCGGCAGGAACTGTTCGGGGTTGCGCACCCAGCGCACCAGGTCCGCGTCGCTCTTGCCCGAGGCCCGCGCGAGCCGGTCCTGGTAGCGGGCCCCCGGGCCATGGCAGCTCGCACAGCCGAGCTGCACGAAGAGCTTCGCCGCGTCGACCTTCGGCGCGGAGGAATGCGGCTTCCGCACGGGCGCCGCTGGGGCGGAGGAGGCCACTGGCGCGCTGCCTGTCTTTTGCGGTGTACCGCTCGACGCCACGGTGCTGCCCGTCATGGGTGACAGCGCCACCTCCGTGCCGGCCTTCGACGGTGGAGTGCCTGCTGTCGACACGCCGACACCGGCCGTCGTGGTGCCCGCCGCCGCCGTGGAACGCTCGGAAGCGGAGCTCGCGGTGTCCGCATCCGGGCCCTCATCGACAGCCGTGTCCGCGCTCGCCACCACCCAGGCCGGGCGCACGGAGGTGGCGGTGAGGCGGGGCCGGGCCCCCTTCACCTCGTTGTCCTTCTTCGGCACGGAGCGCAGGTAGTCGTAGAGCGCCTGCGCCTCCACCGCGTCCATGCCCCGGAAGCGCGGCATGGGCGAGCGCAGCGCGGAGCCATCCGGGGCAATGCCGTCCCGCACCGCGCGCGTGAAGTCCTCCAGCGTCCAGTACGCCAGCCCCGTCTCGTGGAAGGTGATGTTGCTGGAGCGGACCTTGTTCCCCTCCGGGTCGATGAACGACATGCCGCCAGCGAAGACGTCATCGCCCTCCGTCTTCGTAGGGCTGAAGCCATCCGTGTGGCACGACGCGCAGTCGTACACGGCATGCGCCATGTAATGGCCGTACTCCGGCGTGGCCGCCTTCGCCGGCACGGGGATGCCCGACGCGGGCCGCTCCGCCGGCTCGTTGCCGGTGATGATGCGGAAGCCCAGCCCGCCGAAGAAGCTGAACTCCGACTTCGGCGCCGGCCGCGCATCCGGAGCGAAGAGCGGGTCCCCCGAGCGCATGAACCCCAACACCGCCGCGACGTCCGCGTCGCCCATGGCGTAGCTGGGCATCACCATCAACCGCCCATCGCGGCTCACCGCGTAGCGGATGGCGCGCGCCAGCTCCTCGTCCGTCGCGGAGCCCACGCCCGCCGACGGGTGCGACGTGAGGTTTGCCGCGTAGAAGCTGCCCATGTACGAGGGCAGCTCGCGCAAGGGCGCGCCGGACACCGTCTCCGCGTCGCCGCCCCGGTGGCACGCCTCGCAGCTCGCATGGAAGATGGTGGCGCCGCGTGCCAACGCCGTGGGAGACGTGTCCGCGCGGATGGGAGGGTAGGGCGCGTGCACCGTGCCCGCGCAGCCCGCCAGCAGCGTGAGTCCCGCCAGCAGAAGGTTCCTCACATCTCGGCGCATGCGGTGTCCTCGTCTCGTGGGAGGCACCCGACGAATATCGCATCCGCCTTCCTCGCGGGAGGAGGGGGCCGGTGCCGCGGGGTGGACACCCACCTCACGTGAGGCGCGCTCCACCGGGTGCCCGGCGGGTAGAGTCCGCGCATGACGCGCTCGCTCGAGTCATACCGCGCCCTCTTCCCCGTCCTCCAGGAGCAGCTCTACCTCAACCACGCCGGTGTGGCCCCCACCAGCCTGCGCGTCGCCGAGGCCGTGCGCGGGTGGATGGATGACCTCGTCTACCACGGCATCAAGCACGAGCGCGGCTGGGAGGCCCACTGCGAGCGGGTGCGCGCGTTGGCGGCGAAGCTCATCAACGCCGAGCCAGGTGAAATCGCCTTCGTGCGCAACACCAGCCATGGCCTCGGCCTTGTCGCGGAGGGGCTGGACTGGAAGCCCGGGGACGAGGTGGCCGTGGCCACTTCCATCGAGTACCCGTCCAACGTCTACCCGTGGCAGCACCTGAAGGACCGGGGCGTGGAGGTGCGCGAAATCGAGGCCTCCTCCGGCGACGTCACGCTGGAAGCCGTGGCCGCCGCGCTCACTCCGCGCACGAAGCTGGTGGCGCTGTCCTCGGTGCAGTTCGCCAGCGGCTACCGCGCGGACCTGGATGCGATTGGCGCCCTGTGCGAGCGCGCCGGTGTCCTCTTCTGCGTGGACGGCATCCAGAGCGTGGGCTGCATGCCCGTGGACGTGAAGAAGAGCCGCATCCACTTCCTCAGCGCGGACAGCCACAAGTGGATGCTCGGCATCTCCGGCATCGGCATCCTCTACGTGGCGAAGGACGTGCTACCCCGGCTGCGTCCGGTGATTGTGGGCTGGCGCAGCACCACCGACGCGTGGAACTTCAACCGCAGCCACTTCGAGCTGCGCGCCGATGCCGGCAAGCTGGAAGAGGGCAGCGTCGCGTATACCGGCATCTACGCGCTGGGCGCCGCGCTGGGGCTGCTGCACGAGGTGGGCGTGGACGTCATCGAGGCGCGCATCCGCACGCTGCTGGCGCGGGTGGAGGCGGGGCTGCGTGGGCTGGGTTGCGACGTGGGGCCCGCGCCGGAGCACCGCGCGGGCATCCTCACCTTCCTGCCGCCGAACACGGAGGCACGCCCGCTGGGTGCATGGCTCGCCGAGCGCAACGTGGCCCACTCCGTGCGCCGCGGGCGCATCCGCCTGTCGCCCCACTTCTACAACCTGCCCGAGGAGATGGACCGGCTGGTGGAGTTGGTGAAGACGCGCCTCGGTTGAAGGTCTCCGCTTCGCCAGGCCGCGCGGCCCGGCGGAGGAACACGGCAGCCCGAGGAGACGGACCGGCGCGTGGAGCGGGAGCGCACGCGCCGGGGATGACAGCTACTGCTGGGCGGGGAAGAGCGTCTCGATGGAGAGGTAGCGCTCGCCGGTGTCGTAGCAGAAGCACAGCACGCGGCTGCCGTCGGGCATCTCGCCCAGCTTCTGGTTCACCGCGGCCAGCGCGGCGCCCGAGGAGATGCCCACGAAGATGCCCTCCTCGCGCGCGGAGCGGCGGGTGAACTCGAAGGCGTCCTCCTCGTTCACCTGAATCGTTCCGTCGAGTGCCTCCTTGTGGAGGTTCTTCGGAATGAAGCCCGCGCCGATGCCCTGGATGGGGTGCGGGCCCGGCTGGCCGCCGCTGATGACGGGCGACTTGGTGGGCTCCACCGCGAGCACCTTCAGCTTCGGCCACACCTTCTTCAGCTCCTCGGCGCACGCGGTGATGTGGCCACCCGTGCCCACACCCGTGATGAGGTAGTCCAGCCCGTCCGGGAAGTCCTTGAGGATTTCCTGCACCGTGGTGCGGCGGTGGACCTCGATGTTGGCCTCGTTCTCGAACTGCTGCGGCATCCACGCGTCGGGCACCTGGGAGACCAACTCCTGCGCGCGGGCAATGGCGCCCTTCATGCCCTGGGCGCGCGGGGTCAGCTCGAAGGTGGCGCCGTAGGCGGCCATGAGGCGGCGGCGCTCGATGCTCATGGAGTCCGGCATCACGAGCACCAGCTTGTAGCCCTTCACCGCGGCCACCATGGCGAGGCCGATGCCGGTATTGCCGCTGGTGGGCTCGATGATGATGCTGTTCTTCTTGAGGAGGCCGCGCTTCTCCGCGTCCTCAATCATGGACAGGGCGATGCGGTCCTTGATGCTGCCGCCCGGGTTGGCGCGCTCGAGCTTCATGTGCACCGTGACGCGCGAGGGAAACAACCGGTTGATGCGCACGTGCGGCGTGTTACCGATGGTCTCCAGGATGTTGTTCGCCTTCATGTCATGGGCCTCGTCGGGTCAGATGTGGAACTCGAGTGCGTCCAGCGTTCCATCCGCGCCGCGCGGACGCACCTCGCTGCGGCGGGTGACGACGGACTGCGGGGGGACGCTCTGCGTGAGCCAGGCGTTGCCGGCGATGATGCTGCCCCGGCCCACCACCGTCTCGCCGCCGAGGATGGTGGCGTTGGCGTACACCACCACGTCATCTTCGATTGTCGGATGGCGCTTCTTGTCCGCCAGCGCCTTCTCCACCATGAGCGCGCCCAGGGTGACGCCCTGGTAGAGCTTCACGTTGTCACCGATGAGCGTCGTCTCGCCGATGACGACGCCCGTACCGTGGTCGATGACGAAGCGCCGGCCGATGATGGCGCCGGGGTGGATGTCCACGCCGGTGCGCTGGTGGGCGTATTCGGTGAGCAGGCGCGGCAGCAGCGGGAAGCCCAGCGCGTGCAGCGCATTGGCCACGCGGTAGATGGCGATGGCGTAGAAGCCCGGGTACGTGAGGATGACCTCGTCCACGGTGCGGGCGGCGGGGTCGGCCTCGAAGATGGCCTGGGCGTCCTGGCGGAGCCAGTCATAGAGACCGGGCAGCCGCTCCATGAAGCGCGTGGGCAGGGACGGATTGATTTCGGGGTACAGCGGCGCGAGCGTCTCTCGGATGCGGTGGAGGCTGGCCTCCACGGTGGTGACGTCTCGGCGGACGGCGGCGGCGGTACACTCCAGGCGCTCGGCGAAGTGGGGGAAGAGCAGGGCGAGGACCTGACCGACGAACTCGGGCGCCGCGCGGCGCACGTCGGGAGGGAAGCAATGTCGCTGCCGGGCCTCGAGGAGGGCCGCGACCAGCCGGGAGTGGGAGTCGTCCATGAGCGGCTCCATTTAACGCGTCGCGTGCGAGCGCCGCACGGCTTGAATGCCGGCTCAATGCCAGGAAGCGGGTGAGCGGCCCTGGAGATGTAGGACAGGGGACAGGTGGACGCGGCGGGGCGGGAGGCACGGGCGGGCCGCTCCGGCCGGAGACCGGGCAGGCGGCAGGGGGGCTTCTCGTGCGCGGCACCGGGGTGGACATCCGCCGGGTGGCCCAGCACTGCTTGCCCTTGCCGCACCCCGGGTGGGGGCGGGACGATGGCCGCATGAACCACGCTCCGGCTCTTTCCTACGTCCACGGCACCAGCTCCACCCCGCTGCTCGGCGAGACGATTGGCCAGAACCTGCGCCGCACCGTCGAGCAGTACGGAGACCGGGAGGCGCTGGTGGTGGCCTCGCAGAACTACCGGGCCACGTACCGGCAGCTCTGGGACACCACGACGCAGGTGGCGTTGGGCCTGCTGGCGCTGGGCGTGGAGAAGGGCGACCGCGTGGGCATCTGGTCCCCGAACCGTTTCGAGTGGGTGGTGGCCCAGTACGCCACCGCGCGCATCGGCGCCATCCTCGTCAACCTCAACCCGGCCTACCGCAGCTCCGAGCTGGAGTACGCGCTCAACCAGTCCGGCGTCAGCGTGCTGCTGCTCGCGCGCGGCTTCCGGCAGACGGACTACAAGGCCATGGTGGAGGAGGTCCGGCCGCGCTGCCCCCACGTGCGCGTGACGCTGGTGATGGATGACGACTGGCAGCTCCTGCTCTCCAACGCGAAGCACGTGAGCGAGGCGACGCTGGCGCAGCGCGAGGCGACGCTCCAGTTCGACGACCCCATCAACATCCAGTACACGTCCGGCACGACGGGCTTCCCCAAGGGCGCCACGCTGTCGCACCACAACGTGCTGAACAACGGGTTCTTCATCGGGGAGATTCTCCGCTACGGGCCGGAGGACCGCGTGTGCATCCCCGTGCCCTTCTACCACTGCTTCGGCATGGTGATTGGCAACCTGGCCTGCACGTCGCACGGCTCCACCATGGTGATTCCGGGCGAGGCGTTCGACGCGCTGGCGGTGCTGCAGACGGTGCAGGCGGAGCGGTGCACGTCGCTGTACGGCGTGCCCACCATGTTCATCGCGGAGCTGGACCACCCGCGCTTCGGCGAGTTCGACTTGAAGTCACTTCGCACGGGCGTCATGGCGGGCTCGCCGTGTCCGGTGGAGGTGATGAAGCAGGTGCAATCGCGGATGAACATGCGCGAGGTCACCATCTGCTACGGGATGACGGAGACGTCGCCGGTGTCCACGCAGAGCGCGCTGGATGACCCGCTGGACAAGCGCGTGTCCACGGTGGGGCGCATCCATCCGCACCTGGAGGTGAAGATCGTGGACCCGGACAGTGGCGCGGTGGTGCCTCGGGGCCAGCCGGGCGAGCTGTGTACGCGCGGGTACAGCGTGATGCTGGGCTACTGGGAGAACCCGCAGGCCACGGCGACGGCGGTGGACAAGGCCGGGTGGATGCACACGGGTGACCTGGCCACGATGGACGCGGACGGCTACGTGAAGATTGTCGGCCGCATCAAGGACATGATCATCCGCGGCGGGGAGAACATCTACCCGCGCGAGGTGGAGGAGTTCCTCCACACGCACCCGGGCGTGAGCGAGGCACAGGTCATCGGCGTGCCGAGCAAGAAGTACGGCGAGGAGGTCATGGCCTGGGTGAAGCCGAAGCCCGGCGTGACGCTCACGGCAGAGGAACTGACGAAGCACTGCACGGGGAAGATTTCCACGTACAAGGTGCCGCGTTACTGGAAGTTCGTGGACGCGTTCCCGATGACGGTGACGGGCAAGGTGCAGAAGTTCCGCATGCGCGAGCTGTCCATCCCCGAGCTGGGACTGGAGGACGCGGCGGGTATCAAGACGGCGTGAAGCGGTGGGAAAATTCGCCCGGCTGCCTGACTGCCGCGTTGAAGACTTCTCTAGCCGTGCGGGCAGCCGCGCGCCAATGCCGGTGCTACACTTGAGGCATGGCCTCCTCTGCGGACGAACTCCTGCCCGACGCACTTCAGCTTCCGCCCGAGGAGCGGGCCCGGCTCGCTCACAAGTTGCTTCTCAGCCTCGAAGAAGGGGATGACGGGGCTGACGTCGAAGCCGAGTGGACGACCGAGCTCGAACGCCGCGCTCAGGATGTGATTTCAGGCGAGGCGAAGACGTACGACGCGCGCCAGGCCATCGAGGAAGTCCGCGCACAGTTGCGCGTGCGTCGCGGAGGCTGAGTCCGTCCGTGCGCGCCGAGTTGAATGAGGAGGCGCGGAGCGAGCTGTCCACTGCCGCCACCTGGTACGAAGGACGCAGCCCTGGCCTGGGAGAGGACTTCGCGATTGCGGTGCTCCGGGCGCTCGACGCCATCGAAGAGGCCCCGGAGACCTGGCCTCCGTGGCCTGGAGTGCGTCAGGGCCCGGTCATTCGCCGCTTCCTGCTGTCCGGGTTCCCCTTCGTGCTGCCGTATGTCGTCCTGAAAGACCGGGTCGTGGTCCTCGCCATTGCGCACGTGCGCCAGCGTCCGGGGTACTGGCTGAAGCGCGCACGGACGTTGCGGATCCAATAACCCGGCTCGGGTGACGCAGGCGCAGGGGTCAGTCAGGCCTTGCGTGTCGCCTTCTTCGGCGCAGCGAGTTTCTTCGCGGCCTTCTTCGAAGCAGCGGGCTTCTTCGCTGGAGCGGCCTTCTTCACGGCCACCGCCTTCTTGCGCGCAGGCACCTTCTTTACCGCCGCAGCCTTCTTCGCCGCAGCCTTCTTCACGGCCACCGCCTTCTTGCGCGCAGGCACCTTCTTTACCGCCGCAGCCTTCTTCGCCGCAGCCTTCTTCTTCGGCGCCGCCTTCTTCAGCGCCGCCCGCTGTGCCGCGTCCACCGCGCGCCGGGCCCACGGCAGCAGCGCATACGCGTCATCCGCCGCGTCCGCAGGCGGCGTCCAGTAGCCCATCTCCACCGCCTTGCCCGCGCCCTCGTAGACGAAGGGCCGGCACCCCGCGGCCTGGAAGTCCGGCTTCGTGACGTCATCCACCTTCAGGAAGAGCTGCCCCTCCGCGATGAGGCCGAACATCCTCCCGCCGAAGTACAGCCCCCACCCGCCGAACATCGACCGCGCCTGCACCGGCCCGAGCTTCTCCAGCAGCTCCACCGTGTACTCCACGAAGCTGTCCATCCTCGCCATGTCACCCTCCCGAATCCCTCAGCGGAACGTCGCCACCAGCGGGTTGTGGTCCGAGATGTCTCCCACCTCCAACACCTCCGCCGACGCCAGCCGCTCCGCCATCCTCGGCGAGGCGAAGACGTAGTCCGTGCGGTAATCAATCGTCACGCCGCCCCGGTTCCTCCGCGCCGTCACCCACTTCTGCGTCGCCGGCCTCGTCAGCAGCGTGTCCACCCAGCCGTACTCCTCCACGTCGTCGATGACGTCGAAGCGCGGCGGATGCCCGTACTTGTCCGTCCCCGCCTTCCGCAGCCGCTCCTCCAGGTCCACCGGGTACGGGTCCTTGCGCGACAGCGAATTCAAGTCGCCCGCGAGCAGGTAGTTCCCCTCGCGAAACGCCGCCGCGTCCATCAGCGAGCGCAGGTAGCGCGCCTCCACGTACCGCAGCTTCTCCTGGTGCGCGTCGAAGTGCGTCCCGAACAGCGTCACCGGCTCCTTCATGTCCAGCTCGCACTGCACGATGCAGTGCCCCAGGAAGTGCCGGTTGTTGTGCACGCTCACCGAGCGCAGCCCGGGTCGGCTCACCACCGCCACGTGGTAGCAACGCCCGCTCCCTCGCGAGCGCGACTGTCCCAGCACCATGTGCGCGTCGTCCTGCGGCACCTCCAGCGCCTCCGCCACGCGCCGCAGCCGGCCGCCGTCGTCCCAGCCCAGGCACTCCTGCAGCACCAGCACGTCCGGGGACGCGCGCGCCAGGAAGGTGAGGATGTCGTCGAAGCGTTCCTCTCCTCCCTGCAGCACGTTGAACGTCATCACCTTCGTCGTCATGGCGGCCCTCTTCCCCAAGGCTCGGGCATCGCACGCACGCTGTCCACGATGAAGGTCTTCAGCGCCCGCGCCGCCGCCGTGAGGTAGCCCTCACCCCGGTGCACCAGCGCCACCTGCCGCTTCGGACTGCGCACCAGCGGCACTACGTCGAAGCCGCGCGCCTGGTGGTCTCGCGTCATGAGCTCCGGCACCAGCGCCACGCCCAGCCCGCGCTCCACCATGCGGCGGATGGCCTCCGCGTTGTCCGTCTCCAACGCCAGCTTCGGCGTCACCCCGCGCGCCTCGCACTCCGCCTCCAGCGCGCGCGTGCCGCTCATGCCGGGGATGACAATCCACGACTCCTCCACCACCTCGCCCAGCGCCACCGGCTTGCCCTGCCTCGCCAGCCGGTGGCCTCGCGGCACCACCAGCGACAGCCGCTCCTCCCACAGCTTCTGTGCCACCAGGTCCGCCCGCCGCACCGGCAGCGACAGGATGGCCAGGTCCAGCGTCCCTCGCGCCACGCCCTCCTCCAGCGCCGGAGCCATGCCCTCGCTCAGCCGGGGCCGCACTTCCGGGAAGCGCTGCGCGAAGGCGGGGATGATGTCCGGCATCAGGTACGCGCCCACCGTGTGCAGCGTGCCCAGTGCCACCGAGCCCTGAGGTGTACTCGACAGCCGCTCCAGCTCCGACGTGCCCTTGGACAGCGCCTCCAGTGCCCGCTGGGCGTGCGGCAGGAAGCGCTCTCCTGCGTCGGTGAGCACCGCCCCGCTCGGCGTGCGGACGAGCAGGCGCGTGCCCAGCTCCGCCTCCAGCGACTGCAACTGGCGCGACAGTCCGGACTGGGACAGTCCCAGCCCCTTGGCGGCGATGGACAGGCGGCCCTCCTGCGCCACCTGGAGGAAGGCCCTGAGCTGTTCGGTGGTCATGCGGTTTCCGCAAGAAGTCTATGCGCAAGGTGCGGTTTCCGCATGGCCATCCGGGGCGTAGACCATGAGCATGGATGGAAGCGGCTTGACGGTGGAGCCCCTGGCCAGCGCGCGTCCGGGCACGGCGCGGCGGATGGCCACCGGGGCGGTGTTGCTGGCCCTGGTGGTCAGCGCCTTCGAGGGCACGGTGGTGACGAGCGCCATGCCCACCATCACCCGCGAGCTTGGCGGCCAGCAGCTCTACTCGTGGGTCTTCTCCGCCTTCCTCTTCGCCTCCACCGTGGGCGTGCTCATCTCCGGCAAGCTCGCGGACCGGCTGGGACGCCGGCCCGTCTTCTTCGGCGGCATGGGCCTGTTCCTCGTGGGCTCGGCGCTGTGCGGCCTGTCCGAGTCCGTGCCCATGCTCATCGCCTTCCGAGTCATGCAGGGCCTGGGCGCGGGCGCGCTCCAGCCCACCACGCTCACCATCAGCGCGGACCTCTACACGCTTCGCGAGCGCGCCGCCGTGCAGGGCCTCTTCACCGGCGCGTGGGCCGTGGGCAACAGCCTGGGTCCGCTCATCGGCGGCTGGCTCGTCATGCACGCCTCGTGGCGCTGGGTGTTCCTCGTCAACGTGCCCGTGGGCCTGTTCGCCGCGACGCTGCTGTACCTCTCCTATCGCGACCCGCCGCGCCGCACCGACGTGAGCCTGGACAAGTGGGGCCCCGTGCTGGCCGGCACCACCGCGGCGCTGCTCCTCTTCTCGCTGGAGCCCGGACACGCGGACGCGCGGTGGCTGTGCGCGCTGGGCGCGGTGGCGGTGGGCACGGTGCTGGTGCGCCAGCAGCGCGGCGCCACGAATCCGCTGCTGCCCTCGGAGTTGATCAAGGACCGCACCGTGCTGAGCGGCGTGGCGGGCAGCGTCGCGGGTGGCGCGCTGCTCTACAGCATGGCCGCGTGGGTGCCTTTGTGGATGACGGAGCAGGGCGGGCATACGCCGGTGGGCGCGGGGCTCGCGCTCTTGCCGATGCTGCTGGGCTGGTCCGTGGGCTCCACCTTCGGCGTGAAGCTGCTGGTGCGCGGCGGCATGCGCCTGAGCGCGGGCGTCAGCTTCGCGGTGGCGGCGGTGGGCGCCGGGTTCCTCTCGCTGTCCGCCGCGCTCGGGTGGGGCGTGCCCGCGGCGCTCACGGGCCTGGGGATTCTCGGCCTCGGCCTGGGGCCGGCGGCGAGCACCTCGCTCATCGGGCCCCAGTCCCGCGCGCCGTGGCACCACCGCGGCATCGTCACCAGCAGCCTCTACGCGACGCGCCTCCTGGGCGGCGCGTTGTCGGTGGCGCTGCTGGCGCTGGCTCGCGGCCACTTCGCTTCGCAGTTCGCCATCGCCGCCGGGCTCACCGCCACCGCGGCGCTGGTGCTGGCGGTGTTCGCTCCCGGAAGGGCGGAGCCCGCGTCCGGCGCTTGAGGCGTGAAGCCTGGGGCCGGCGGAAGGGCGCTGGAGATGCGCGCTTCCAGAAGGGCGGAGCTCGCGTCGTGAGCGTCAAGGCCGGGCCGGGGACGTGACTCCCACCGGCCCGGCCCCATGTCACTGCGCGGGCGTGGTGAGCAGCCCGCTGAGCGCCGAGGCGTCGCTGTAGTCCGCGAGGCTGTTGAGCAGCAGCGGCTTGTCCGGTGTGTACCCGTCCGCGTCGACGGCCCGCAGCGTGAGGTAGTACAGCGTCGAAGGCCGCAGGAGGCCGGCAGGGAGCTGGATGGAGGTGGCGCTTCCCTCCGCGTAGAGCCGCGCGTCCCTCACGAAGGTGGGGCCATTCAGGCCGCTGTAGTCGCGCCTGTACAGCGTCACCACGTAGGCATCCGGACGCATTCCCTGGGGCGGCTGCCACCCGAGGACGTGGGTGCCCGTCGAGAGGTGCCGCGAGCTGTACGCCTCCGTTCCGTCCAGGGTCAGCTCGCGAGGCGGCATGATGCTCGGGACGAAAGGCCGCGTGTCCCCAGGAGTGACACGGCGGCTCGCGGCGATGCTGCCGGAAATCCGGAACGTTTCTCTGTTGTCGGCTCGGACCGTGACGCTGAAGGGAACCGTGGCCGTGGCCACCAGGCCCCAGTCAGAGGGATAGGGATTGCCGTAGACGAGGGTGCCCGAGGTATTGGTGGCGAGGCCCAGGGGACGGTCGAGGTTGAGCAGGTATCCCGAGCGCCCGAACCAGCCGTCCGCCAGCCCGTACGCGGTCGGGTACAGATAGAAGGTGGGGCCGCGAAGCACCGCCGCCGGGTTCACCTCGGTGGCGTGGGCCGCGAAGTCGGAGACCTTCCAGTCCAGCGGGAGCTCCTGCATGGGTATCGGCTCGAGCGTTCCCGCGACGGGCAGCTCCTGGGTGCCGTCGTGGGAGAACGGGGGAAGACGCAGGGCGCGGACCGCCGAGACGTATTCCTGGATGCCGCCATCGGGCAGTGGGGCGCTGTAGAGCGGTTGAGGAGACAATTGAACCACTCGCGCCCTGTCACCCCGGGCTTCCTCGAACCGGGGCATCGGGTCCGTTCCGATATAGAGCTCCACCGAGCCAATCGCATACTCCCAGCCGTCCCTCACATAGTCGGGCGTCATGTCGGCATTGAGGCCGAGCTCCTCCGAGAGGAATTGAAGCTGGGAGTAGGTCGTCTCCGCGAAGAGGCCCACGGAAGAATCAAAGATGTACGAGTACCAGGGGTCCAGTCCACGCAGGTCCAGGTTGGCCGTGGAGGGATATTGGAGGGTCTGGCTGTCCGGGCGGCCCAGCTTGTTGATGCTCAGGTCGATGCTGCGCTCGTCCGTCTTGACGTAGTCGGGGCCGACCTTCAGGTAGTACGCGACGCGGGGCACGTCGGAGAAGACGAGTTCCCCAGGCCCTCCGGCCTGGCCTGGGACGGGGACGAGCGCGTCGCCGTCCTCGATGAACAGCTCCACCGGGTTCTTCGTGAAGTCTTCAGGCACCTCCGTGATGCCGGCGGCCGTGCGGTAGCGCGTGAAGCGCCGCACATGCACCGAGCCGTCCACGGGGCCCGTACCCGCGTCGGGGTCCTCGCCCGCATCGCTTCCACTATCCACCGTCGTCCCGCTGTCCGGTGCCGGCTCCGCGTCCTTGGAGCAGCCTGGCGACAAGGTGGTCAGCAGCACCGAAAGCAATATCAAACGCCACGTCTGCATAGGCCCATACCGCCCCACTATTCGCTTGGGCTGCATGCCCGGTCCCCGGTGGTGGCGCAATCACCGGGGACCATATAGCGCTCCGGGCGGCGGATGCGTCATGGACTCATCATGAATCCAGACGCACCGCCCGGGAATCCCTCTCTTGTGCGACATGCGGGCCGGCGGGCGTGACGCTTCCCGCCGGCCCGGTACGGTTCAGGGCGCTGGAGCGGGAACGGTGAGCAGGCCGCTCATCGTCGACCCCCGGTATTGGGTTGCCCAGTCGGCGAGCGTCAACGGCCTATCGCTCATCCGGTACGCGCCCGCGTTGATGGCATCCACGGTGATCATGTAGCCCACCCCCGGCTCGAACAGGTCGGGCGGCAGCAGGACCGAGGTGGTGCTGCTGTCCACGAAGAACGTGGCGACCTGGATGGGAAACGCGAAGTTCTCGTCGAGGACCTCGAAGCGCCGCACCCTTACCGTGTACACCTCCACGTCTCCGGAAGCGGGCGGCTGCCAGTCGACGCGGTGGCTGCCGACGGCGAGCTCTCGCGGCCCATACGCCAGCGTGCCATCCAGCAGGAGCGCGCGCGGGGGCCGCATGAGCGGGGTGATGGGGCCGGCCACCAGCGCGGAGAGGCGATTGGCCACCAGGATGTTGCCGTTGACGATGACGCTCGGCCCGTTGGGAAGCGTGTATTGCATCCCGAAGCTGGTGGTCGCGGTCGCCACCAGTCCCCAATCGGAGGGGAAGGGGTTTCCATAGACGAGGGTGGCCTGGACGTCGGACGCGTCGCCACGAGGACGGTAGTAGGTGAGCAACTCGCCCGACCAGCCTACCCAGCCTTCGGGCGTGTCGTGCGGCGACGGATTCACGCTGAAGGAGAGATTGCGCAGGCTGGCGGAGGGATTCACCTCGGCGGCGAGCGCCGCGAACTCGGAGATGCGCCAGTCGAGCCGCAGCTCCCGCGGGGGCAGCGCTTCGAGCGTGCCCTCGATGGCCATGGGCGCGGTGCCGTCATAGTCGAGCGGCGGCAGGTGCATGGCGCGAACCGTGGTGAGGTAGCCCTGCACGCCTCCATCGGGCAGCGGGTCCAGGTATCGAGGCGACCGTTGCAGCATCCAGGCGCGGTCTCCTCGCGCCTGCTCGAAGATGGGCATGGAGGGCGCCGCCTCGTTGAAGATGCTCACCCCCTGCTCCTCGACGCGGATGTCCCCGTCTTGTGGCGTGAGGGGGCTGACAGTGCTCGTGAAGTCCAGCTCGCCAGAGATGAGCTGGAAGTCGGAATAGGGGTTCGTCTGGGTGTACGGCGGCTTGTTCGTCACCCAGGGATCGAGCCCGGACAGTCGCAGGTCCCCGAGGTCTCCCTGCTCCGAGGGCTCGACGGCCCGTGCATCGGCGCGGCCGAGGCGGTTGACGCCCAGGTCCAGCTCGCGTGCATCCGTGATGAGGTAGTCCCTGCCGACCCTCACGTAGAACTGGGTCTGGGGCACATCCCGGAAGATGAGCTGGCCGGAGCCGATGGCTTCGCCGGGGATGGAGACGAAGGTGCCTCCGTCGAGGACGAACAACTCCACGGGATTCGCGGTGAAGTCCTCCGGCACCTCCGTGATGCCGGTGGCCGTGTAGAAGCGCAGGCTGCGGCGGATGTGCACCGCGTCGTCCGAGGGGCCTGCGTCGGCTCCGGCATCCACTCCGCCGTCACTCGGCCCGCTGCCGCCGTCGATGCCAGCGTCACCCGGGTCCGTGCCGCCGTCGGTGCCCGCGTCCACGCCCGCATCGACCGGGTCCGTGCCGCCGTCCGTGCCCGAGTCCTCCGGGCCGGGCCCCGCGTCCGTGCCCGAGTCCGCTTGGCCCGAGCCGCCGTCCGTGCCCGAGTCCTCTGAGCCCGTGCCTGCATCCGTGCCCGAGTCGGCCGGGCCCGAACCTCCGTCAGTGCCCGAGTCCTCTGTGCCCGTGCCTGCATCCGTTCCTGAATCGGCCGGGGTCGGGCCGGCGTCCGTGCTCGCGTCAGCCGGGTCCGTGCCCGCATCCGTACCCGAGTCCTCCGAGCCGGTGCCCGCATCCGTGCCCGAGTCGGCCGGGTCCGTGCCCGCATCCGAGCCCGCGTCGGTCGGAGGCAGGCCCGCATCCGAGCCAGCGTCCCGGGTCGTTCCCCCGTCCGCCACTGTTCCACTGTCGGGTGTCGGGTCCGGGTCCTCGTTGCAACCCAACCACGTCGTGCAGAGGAACAGCGAAAGCAATATCAGACGTCCGTTCTGCATAGCCCCCTCCCGCCAACACCATGCGCCGGGCTGGATGCCCGGTCCCCCATGCTGGCGCGGTCCGAGGACTATACAGTTACGGATGCAATAGGGATGTCATGGGCCGGTCATGCCGCCAAAGACGCACGCGGGGCAATGCTGAGCAGGCCGCAGAGCGCCGCTGCACGGCTGATGATGTAGCGGTCGTTCAGCATCAGCGGCCGATTCCACACGGCGTACCCCTCGGACACGACGGCCTCGACGGTGAGGGAGTAGTGATTGCCCGGCTCCAGGAACCCCGCCGGCAGCCGGACGGAGGTGGCGTCGCCGTCCACGTAGAACTGGGCCACGGGAACGGGCTGGGGATGCGCCGGGTCGTCCAGGTCGATGCACTGGAGCCGCAGAAGATAGACATCCGGCGCACCTCCCGAGGGCGGCTGCCAGCCGATGACATGCGCCCCATCGTCCAGGATGCGTGAGCTGTAGGCCTCCGTCCCGTCGAGGGTGAGGCCGCGGGGCGGTTGGATGCGAGGCAGCAGCGGCCTGCCGGAGAGGTTGCCGGGCCGGTCCTGCACGAAGACGGAGGCCGTGAGGTGGAAGGCCACTCCGTCGGGCGTCTGAACGGGGACGGCGAAGGTCGTCGCGGCCCGCGCCACCACGCCCGTGCGCGTGAGAGAGGGATTGCCATAACGCACCGTGCCCGCGAGGCGCTCCGGTGCGTTCGGGGACACGCTCATGCTCATCAGCTCGCCCAGGAATCCCATCCAACCCACGGTGCAGGGCTCGGGCGAGGACGGTCGCATGGACAGCCGCGACGTGGCGCACACGGCCTCCGGGTGGACCTCCGCGGCGAGGGCCGCGAAGGCGGAGAGCCTCCAGTCCAGCGCGAGCTCATGCTGGGGCAGCGGCGCGAGCGCCCCTTCGATATTCAGCAGCCCGGTGCCGTCGTGCGAGAGCGGGGGGAGGTGGAGGGCGCGAACCGCCGTGGAGTAGCGCTGGACGCCACCGCCGGGTAGGAGGCACAGCTCGCGCGGCGCGTGCTGCACCACGCGAAGCCTGTCGCCGCGCTCCGCCTCGATGCGGCGGGCCAGGTAGAGCTCGACGTCCTCGTCCGCCGAGGTCGCTCCTTCGTGCATGTCGTAGAGGACCAGGGACGTGCCGAAGCCGAGCTGCTCGGAGACGAGTTGCACGTCGGAGTAGGGCGGGCCCTGCTCGCCCTCCGAGTGATTGAAGCGGTCATGCCAGGGCTCCAGATTGCCCAGGCGCACGCTCACCAGCGAGTCGGTCTCCAGGTCCGCGATGCCGTCCCGGAGCAGCTTGTCGACGCCCAGGTCCACCTTGCGTGCGCGGGTGACGAAGACGTTGTCGCCCTCCCGCAGGTAGTAGCGGCCGTCGGGCACCTTCGCGAACACGTAGTCGCCCGCCACCCCGGGAGCGCCGCGCATGGGGACGAAGGAGCCGCGTTGCCGGACGAAGAGGTGGAGGGAGCGTGGTGGGAAGAACCAGGGATGCTCCTCTTCTTCCTCCTCCTCTTCCTCCTTCGTGAGGTCCCGCATGGAGCCGGAGATGCGCACCGGGCTGGAGCCCGGCGCCTCACCCTCGGCGTCGCCCTCCTCGAGCGGGTCGCCCTCGGATTCGGACTCGGATTCGGCGGGCTCCTCACCCGTCTCGTTGCCGAAGTGGAACGTCTCCGACCTGGAGTCCGACTCCGCTGGCCGTTCCTGCTGCATGGCTCCGCGCTCCGCGGTCCACGCGGACTCGGCACAGCCTGTCCCGGTGAGGCACAGGAACGCGGCCAACGACAGCAATTGCCAGGTGTGCATGGTGTCCCCCGGCCCGGCCCGTGACTCGGCCCCGGGCCCGGCTCCAGATGGGTCAACCATACAGAGTCCGACCGCCGGGAACCGGAAGATTCTCGGAGAGGCCGCGCGGCGTGTAGGCCGACATCCCATCCACGGGCAGCGTCCGCGGCTCGCCGGGTGACAGGGATTGCGGCGGAAGCACGCGGAGTCGCGACGGGGTCCGCTCGCCGTGAGCCGTGCACGGCGGTGTGCACAGGCGTCTCCGGCACTGTGCACACCGCTGCACGCGGGGGCTCAAAAGTGGGCGTGCCGCCTCGCGTCAGGCATTGGCAGGGCGGCTGCAATCCGGGCTCTTCCGCGCGCCGACACATGGCGAAGGAGGAATCGGATGCACACGACGACGACGAAGTGGGACGTGAAGGTGCTGGGAGGCGTGGGCGGTGGCCTCCTGGCCCTGGCGGTGGTGTTCCTCTGGAGAGATTTGCAGGTGGCGCCCGAGTGGCTGCTCGCGGTGGCCACGCTGGGAGCCGCGGCGCTGGCATTCGTCGACGTGCCCCGCACGCGCGGGCTCCTGGGGCCCATCTCGGTGCTCGCGTGCGCGATGGCCGGAGGGCTCTGGTACGCGGCGACGAAGCAGGAGTCGCTGCTCGTGGGGCTGGCGCTGACGCTCGCCGTGGCGGCCCTGTTGGTGTGGCGCGCGGGCGCGCGGGCGGGGGAGGCCTCCGAGCGCGTGCGGAACGTGCTCGTCTGGCATGGCTTCACCATCGCCGCCGTCGCCGCGTCGTGGGCCTTCTACTTCCACTTCCTCACGCTCGGCATCGCCGAGGACAACGTGGCCCGCCGCCTGGTGCTCACGCTGGGATGGCTCGTCGCGGGTGTGGCCCTGGTGCTCATCGGCCGTCGGCGCGGCACGCCTGTCATGCGCGACGCGGGCTTCGGCTTCGTGGCCATCTCCGTGGGCAAGGCGCTGCTCTATGACACCGTGAATCTCCACGGCTCGCTGCGCGTGATGGGACTGGCCGCCGCGGGCGCGCTGCTGGTGGGCGCGGCCCTGCTGTCCTCGCGCGCGTCCGAGTCTCCTTCCCGGAGCGCGTGACATGGGGGCCCTGCTCTCGCTCACCGGCGCGCTGTGGCTGGCCATGGCTCCCGCCGGGACGTGCTGGCTACCCGATGACCAGACGGCGGGCTGGAAGCGCGTGGAGCTGCCGCCGGAGGCGCCCGCGCTCGCCGCCCCCGAGGACGTGGACCAGTTCCGCGTGGGCGAGCCCGCGCGCCTCGTGGAGTCCGACGCGAAGGCCTACGTGGGCGCCACGCACCCGAAGCCCGGGCGCATGGCCTATACGTTCCGCTTCCCGCCCGGCACCTCGCGCCTGGAGATGTCCTTCCTGGAGCCGCTGCGAGGGGCCAAGGTAGACGCCACGGCTTCCGCCGAGGGGCGCACCTTCCCGCTGCTGAGCGAGCGGCGGCAGTCGGGGAACACGCTCGTACTCGACTGGAACGCCGCGGACGTGGACGGCGTGGTGGTGGAGGTGCATCACCACCTGCGAGAGCGGCCCGTGGTGCGTGCGTGGCGCACGGGGCGGAGCGTCTGGCCGGAGCGGGAGGACTCCGTGCCCGCGGCCTTCAAGGCGCCGCGCTCGCTCTACTTCCTCCACCCGGGCGGCGGGCGCTACGTCACGCTGTGCCAGGCACCGGGGCGGATGCTGTCGCTGTCGCGCTGGCCCGCGGACGGGACGCCCGCGGGGGTGTCGCTCAAGCGGGCTCCTTGAGGAACACGTACGGCCACAGCTTCCCCAGCGCGGCGCGCAGCGAGGCCGCGTCGGGGAAGCGGTCCTCGGGGCGCTTCTCCATCAGCTTCAGGACGACGTGCTCGAAGGGCTCCGGCAGGTCCGGGCACAGCGTGCGCGGCGGTGTCGGGGCCTGCTGTACCTGCATGAACATCAGCGGCATCGGCTGGGCGTGGCGGAAGGGGAGCTGCCCGGTGAGCAGCTCGTACGCCACCACGCCCAACGCGTAGAGGTCCGTGGCGGGCGACACGGGAGGGCTGCCCATCACCTGCTCGGGGGCCATGTACTCCGGCGTGCCGAGCACCGCGCCCTGCGCCGTGGCGCCGGCCACGTGCGTGCTCTTCGCGAGGCCGAAGTCCATCAGCTTCAGCACGCCGGTGCGGGTGATGAAGAGGTTGGCGGGCTTCACGTCCCGGTGCAGCACGCCGCGCCCGTGCGCGTGCTCCAGCGCCACCGTGGCGTGGGTGAGCCAGCGCAGCGCCTCGGCCCGCGTGGCCCGGCGCGTGGCCAGCAACTGACGCAGGTCCGAGCCCTCCAGCAGCTCCATGGTGAGGTAGTGGCGCTCTCCGTCCACGCCGGCATCGAAGACGCGGAGGATGTTGACGTGCTCCAGCGCGCGTACGTGCTCCACTTCCTGATGGAAGCGCGCCACCAGGGCCTCGTGGGCGTATGGCACCGCCAGCACCTTGAGGGCGACGCGCAGGTCCTGACGCAGGTCCGTGGCCTCGTACACGGTGGCGCTGCCGCCCGCGCCGAGCCACCGCTCCACGCGGTAGCGCCCGGCAACCACCTGTCCTGGCATCAGCCCCCGGACGTTGGGAGAAGGAGGGAGCGGCGTCACCACGCCTTGCAGGAGCGTGCCGTGAGGCGAAGACACCGGCGTGAGCGGGCGCAGCGTCTCTCCCAATGAAAGCGCGGGCGGAGGCGTCGAGGAACGGAGCAACGCGTCCGCGGGTGTCGCACCGGGCGCGTGCGCGAGTGCGGGCATGGACGGCCCGCCCGGGAATGGCACGTCGGAAGGCATCCCGGAGGGCCGCTGCTCTCGCGACGGCGCGAGCGGCCCGCCGGGAGGCGGCGCGGCGGGTGTCCGAGGCTGTGCCGGCCCTGGCGTCGCGGCGTGCGCCATCGCGGGAGGGCCCCGCGGCGCCTCCGCCTGCTCCACCGCGCCTCCGAGGTACGCCACATCGCCGGCTTCATCATCCGTCGAGTGCACCGGGACCTCCGTCTCCTTTCTCCGGGCCCGCCGGGCTCAGGGGTCCAGCAGCGACACGTGGGACGGCGCTCCCGTGCCCTCGAGGTCCAGGTGCGGCGTGGGCAGGTTGTACTCGGCGGCGGCGCTGGTGGCCTCGACGATGATGGGGCCCGCGATTTCCGGCGGCTCGCCGTGGCACAGCAGGTCCACCACGTGCTCCAGCGTCCACTTGCCCAGCCGGTTCACCACCAGGTGCGTGCCGTCGTACTGCGCGGTGTCCGCCAAATCCTTGCTGGCCGCCAGCTTCGCCTCCACCGAGTCACCCAGGTAGCCGCGCGCCAGCGTCAGCACGCGGTCAATCACCACGTTCCACGCCTGGAGGTGCGTGCGGTCCTGCGCCTCGTCCATGATGTCGAGGCCCACCTGCAGCTTCTCCATGCGCTCCAGGAACTGATGCACCAGCGGCCCGCGGATGACGCGGCCGTGCTGCGGCGCCAGCATCTCCACCGCCGGCGTCAGCTTGCGGATGGCCGCCACCGCGCGCACCAGCGCCGCATTCACGGGCATGTAGATTTGATGGAAGGCGCGGATGCCGGCCCAGTCGGACTCGTCCGCCCACAGCCCCTTCGCGTTGGAGTCGGTGAGGCCGCCGAAGAGGTCTCCGGTGAAGAGCACCCGCGTCTGCGGGTCATAGAGCATCACCGCGCCCCGGAAGTGGCAGAAGGGCGAGGGCACCGGCACGAGCTTGTGCCCGGTGGGCACGCTCAGCCCCTGAGCAAACTTCTCCGTGGGGATGAAGCGGTGGCGCGGCAGGTTCTGGTGGACGATGAGCCGCCACGTGTCCTCCGTGCAGAGGATGCCCGCGCGGGGCGCGTAGCGCGCGGAGATGATGCTCGCGGAGGAGCCCACGTCCGGGTCCTGGTGGTTGATGAACATGGCCGACAGCCGGTCCATGCCACCAATCAGCGACGTCACCTTGGTGTGGATGGTGGAGAAGTCGCTGCTGGAGCCCGGGTCGATGAGGAGGTTGAACTCGGTCTGCCGTTGCGTCTTCGTGTCGGCACCCTTGAAGCGGCGCAGGTAGGGATTGGCGAAGAAGATGGCTCCGGGCTCTCGCTTGCCCACCCAGAACGTCTCGGGGGCAATCTCCACGGGGACGAGACGGAGGTCGGGGGAAGGGCTCGGGACTGGGGCAACGGTGCTGCTCATGGGCTCGGCGTTCCTTCGCGGGGGAGAAGACGTCACCGTCACCCATGGCAAGCCCCATGCCGTCCATGACGCACGAGGTCCAGACGCACGCTTGCCCTCCGAAGGGCGCAGTTCCTGCGTTCCTCCGCGAAACAGCGCATTTCGTGCGCGGCGAGTTACTGCTCGAGCGGGGGTTGCAGCGTTCCGAAGCGCTCGATGCCCTGGTCCACCGCGGCGCGCACCGCGTGCAGCACGGCGTCGTCCGTGAGCTGACGCACCAGCACCAGGCGCGTGGCGAGCAGCGACGGCGCGTCCGACAGCCTCCGTTGGAGCGCCTCCAGCGGCACCAGCGTGAGGGTGAACCCCCGGCCGTCGCGAAGCCGCACCACCACGTCCAGGCCGTCCCCCTGCTGCGACAACTCCGGGTCGTCCGCGACGAGGATGGAGGCCACCCGGGCGTCTCCCGAATCCATGGACCGCATGCACCCTCCGTCAAGACACGAGTCTCGAGGCCCGATGTGGGCCTTCCAGCAAGCATGAGCACCAGTGTGGGCAGCCGAGCAACCCGGCGCATGGGACGGTTGCTCGGGAGCGGACGATGGGAAACCCACCCGCGCGCGCCGGGACATGGCAGGCTCGCGGCGCTTCCCGAGCCCGTGCTCCATGCCTGACGCGTCCACACTCGCCACCTGGGGGCTCCCGGGCCTCTTCCTCGTCGCCATGCTCGCGGGCTCGGTGGTGCCGGTGCCCTCGGAGGCGGCGCTCGCCGCGCTCATCTACGGCGGCACGCCTCTCGCGACGGCCATCGCCGTGGCCACCGTGGGCAACGTGCTGGGCGCGCTGACGCTGTACGCGCTGGGCCGCTGGGTGGCGGCCGGCGGCGGTGGGCCCCTGGGCCGGTGGTATGCGCGGCGGCGCGCGAAGGAGGGCCCACGCCTGGAGCGCATCGAAGCACGTGTGCGCACCTGGGGCGCGCCCGCGCTGCTCATGTCGTGGATGCCGGTGGTGGGAGACGCCTTCGTCATCGCCGGGGGCATGCTCGGCGTGCGGCCCGTGCCCTTCGTCCTCTTCGTCACACTCGGCAAGGGGCTGCGCTACCTTTTCGTCGCGCTCTCCACGGCCGCCGCGATGTAGCCGGCGGCGCTGGGTATATTTCCAAATATTTTCACCGGACTTTGACGCAGCACCCTCCTGGAGAGATTGGATAAACCGGGCTGGTTCCGCGCGTGCTGTCGCACGCGTGAAACACGTATCAGGTGTCTCATCCGACCCCTCACCGCTCCTCACTTCCGGAGCAGGAATGGACCGCGTGCGAAACGACAAGCCCCCTTCGAAGCAGGTATGGCGTTACGTGGCGTTGATGTTCTCCCTCGTGCTCTCCGCGTGCGGCGGTGGCGTGGAGCCGGAGTCCGTATCTCCGGGGGACGAGGCCGCGGTAGGCGTCCGCGAGGACGGACTGGCGAGTGTCCGTCTCCGACTGATGGCGGCCAACCTCACCAGCGGCACGGGTCAGGACTATGACCCGGGCCATGGCATCCGCATCTTCCAGGGCACGGACCCGGACGTGGTGATGCTCCAGGAGTTCAACTACAAGACGAACTCCGCGGCGGACCTGCGCTCCTTCGTCGACACCGCCTTCGGCACGGGCTTCTCGTACTTCCGCGAGAGCGGCAGCGGGATTCCGAACGGCATCATCAGCCGCTATCCCATCCTCTCCGCGGGCGAGTGGGATGACACGTCCGTCAGCGACCGCGACTTCACTTGGGCGCGCATCGACATCCCGGGCTCGAAGGATTTGTGGGTGGTCAGCGTGCACCTGCTGACGACGAACAGCAGCACGCGCAACACCGAGGCCACCAGCCTGGTCAGCCGCATCAAGGCGAGCATCCCCACGGGGGACTACCTGGCCATCGGCGGTGACTTCAACACCGGCAGCCGCAGCGAGGCGTGCTTCACCACCTTCGCCCAGGTGGTGTCCACGGCCAGCCCGTACCCGGCGGACCGCAATGGCAACACCAACACCAACGCGAGCCGCGGCTCGCCGTATGACCACGTGCTGGTGGACAGCGACCTGCGCGCGTACCAGACGGCGGTCGTCATCGGTGGCAGTTCCTTCTCCGCGGGCCTGGTGGCGGACACGCGCGTGTACTCGCCCATCTCCGAGATTTCCCCCGCGCTCTCCGGCGACAGCGGCGCGTCCGGCATGCAGCACATGGGCGTCATCAAGGACTTCCTCGTCCCCAGCGACACGACGAGCGCCAGCGTCACCGTGACGTCGCCCAACGGCGGCGAGAGCTGGGCGGGTGGCAGCTCGCACAGCATCACCTGGACCTCCTCCGGCGTGACGAGCGTGAAGATTGAGTACTCGCTCAACGGCGGCAGCACCTGGACCACGCTCACCTCCAGCGCCTCGGCCTCGACGGGGAGCTACACGTGGACGGTGCCCTCCAGCTCCACCACCACCGCGCGCGTGCGCGTGAGCGACGCGGCCGATGCCAGCGTCACCGACACCAGCAACGCGGGCTTCACCATCACCACGTCTGGCGGTGGCACGGCCAGCGTCATCATCAACGAGGTGATGGTCAACGAGCCGGGCTCGGACGTGACGGGTGAGTTCGTGGAGATCGTGAACGTGGGCACGGCTTCCGCGGACCTGAGCGGCTGGACGGTGGCGGACGCGGCCAGCGTGCGGCACACCTTCCCGAGCGGCACCACGCTGGCGGCGGGCGGAGTGGTGGTGGTGTTCGGCGGCTCGGCGGGCATTCCCTCGGGCACGCCGGGCGCGGTGGTGGCGTCCACCGGCACGCTGGGCCTGACGAACAGCGGGGACACGGTGACGCTGAAGAACGCGTCCGGCACGGCGGTGGATACCGCGACGCTGAGCTCGGGCGTGAGCGGCACGGACGGCGTGTCCGCCAACCGCAGCCCGGATGCCTCGGCCAGCGGCACCTTCGTGCTGCACACCAGCCTGTCCAGCCTCACCTCGTCGCCGGGCCGGCGCGCCAGCGGCTCGTCGTTCTGAGCCTGAGCGAAGGCCTTGGAAACACCGCGGCCCCGCCTCCCGTGAGCATCGGAGGGCGGGGCCGCCTTTGTTTCGTGAGACTCAGTGCGCCTCGGAGGTCGGCGTCGGTGACAGGGGCACCCGCTCGCCCGTCTCCGCGCGCACGGTGGGGGTGCCACGCTCGCCCTCGCTGCCGGGGCCTGGCGTGGCCGGGTCTCCGGGGCGCGGGCTGGAGCGGCCGTAGTCGCGCTCCCAGATGCGCACCAGCGCGAGGAAGAAGGCGACGATGAGGGGCCCGAGCAGCAGGCCCACCGTGCCGAACGCGGCGAGGCCGCCGAGCAGCGCGAAGAAGACGATGGCCCCGTGCTGGTGCATGCCGCGCTTGGCGAGCAGCGGCTTCACCACGTTGTCCACGAGGCCCACCACCACCGTGCCCCAGATGGCGAGGAAGAGCGCCGCCCAGGGGTGGCCGCTGAAGAACATCAACGCCGCCGCGACGAGCACCACGGAGGCCGCGCCGACGGCGGGGATGAGCGCCACGAAGAAGGTCAACCCACCGAAGAACAGCGGCGCGGGCACCCGCGCGATGAAGTAGCCGATGAGCGCCGCCACCGCCTGCACGCCCGCGGTGGCCACCGAGGACAGGAGCACCGCGCCGGACACGCTACGGAACTCGCGCATGATTTCGCGCGTCTGCCCGCGCTTGAGCGGTGACACGCTCTCAATCCACTCCACCAGCCGCGCGCCGTCCGTGAAGAAGAAGAAGAGGGCGATGATCATCATCACCGACTGGAAGACGATGGAGCCGGTGGCCGCCACCGCGCCCGTCACCGCCTTGGCCGCGGTGCCGCCCTGGGTGGTCACCTGCTGCTGAATCGTCTGGTCCAGGTTCTGCTCCTCGACGGGCATCTTCTCCAGCAGGCTCTTCACCGTGCCGCGTACCGGTCCGGGCAGCCGCTCCACGAGGCCGGTGACGCCCTCCTGCTGCACCGTCTTGGTGACGAACTGGGCCCCCTCCGAGACCTCGGTGACGACGAAGGCGGTGAGGCCGCCCAGGGGCAGGAGCAGGGCGAGGACAATGCCGGTGCAGATGATGCTGGCCGACAGGTGGCTCCTGCCGCGCAGCCGCCGCGTCAGCCGCTTGTGCAACCCGTAGAACGCGGCCGCGAGCACCGCCGCGAGGAAGAAGGCCTCGGCGAAGGGGCGGATGACCAGGGCCAACAGCAGGATGGATAACAGGATGAGGCCGGTGAAGACCCGGCGGGCGGTGACCTCGGATGCCATGGCGTCAAGGTAGGGACGCCATGGTGGCAAGGCAGCAACGCACTGCGCCCATGCCTGCCTGGACGCCCTCCTGACGAGAAGACTTGGGCCCGGGCGCCAGGCGGCTAGAGTGGCGCGCCATGCCGTCCTTCGAATCGACCGCCTTTACCCTCTGGCTGCTGCAGGCACTCTGCTCGGCCTTCCTCGCCATCCTCTTCCTCCAGTCCGGCCTGGACAAGGTGTTCGACTGGAAGGGCAACCTGGGGTGGCTCACCGGCCACTTCGCCAAGAGCCCGCTGCGGAGCATGGTGCCGCTGATGCTGGCCACGCTCACGTTGCTGGAGCTGGCCGCCGGCGCGCTCAGCGCGGCGGGCCTCGTGGCCCTCTTCGTCACCGGCAGCGCGACGCTGGCCTTCTGGGGCGCGCTGCTGTCCGCGGTGTCGCTCATCGCCCTCTTCTTCGGCCAGCGCATGGCGAAGGAGTACGCGGGCGCCGCGGTGCTGGTGGCGTACTTCCTGCTGTCGCTGGTGGCGGTGTACGTCACCCGGCTGCACTGAGACGTCAGAGCACCTTGCGCGGAGGCACGAGGGCGTTGGCGGACAGCAGGCCCGCCGCCAGCGCCACGGCCACCATCAGCATGTTGAAGGCCGTGTCCACGCCGGCCACCACGTCCCGCTCCAGCAGCGAGGACAGGCTTCGGAAGCCCACGCTGCCGGGCACCAGCAACATCAGGCCCGGCACCACCGTGGTGACGGACGGCCGGTTGCGCAGCCGCGCCAGCGCATTGCTCGCGATGCCCAGCAGCAGCGCTCCGACGAAGGCACCGAGCTGCGCGCCCAGCAGCAGCGCCCCCAGCCGTGAGCCCACGAAGGCGAAGGTGCACGCCGCCGCAATCCAGCCCCAGTCGCGAGGCCCCGCGCGGAAGAGCACGCCCACCGCTACCGGCGACAGGGCCAGCGCCACCATCTGCGTCCACATGGGCAGCGCCGGAGGTAGCGGTGCCAGGGCCGGCGGGGGCAGCAGCGTCGCGAGCCGGCTCCCCAGCGCGACGCCGAACCCGAGCTGGAGGAACACCAGCGCCGCCGCCGTGAGCCGCGAGGTGCCGGAGATGAGGTGGCGCGTGGCCAACTCATTGATGGCCACCGTCAGCGACAGCCCCGGCAGCAGGACGATGAGCCCCGCCACCGTGGCCACCTGCACGGACAGAGGGCCGAAGAAGCTCGCGGCCAGCACCGCGAAGGACGAGGAGAGGATGGCGGCCACCGGCTCCAGCACCCGCGCGGTGCTCGGCTGCCGCCGCGTCAGCTCGCCCAGCGTGCCGATGACGAGGCTGCTCAGCGCGGCGACGCACATCTCGCGCAGGCCACCGCCGAAGAGCCGCCCCGCCGCGCCGCCCGCCAGCGCCCAGCAGAAGAGCTGGAGCCCCGGGCCGTAGCGCACCGGCATCTCGAGGATGGCCTCCACCTTCCGCGCGCCCTCGGCGGGGGTGAGCCGCCCCTGGATGACGTCATCCGTGAGCACGTCCAGCAGCGTCAGCCGCTCCAAATCCAAATCACCCGGCTCCACGCGGATGAGGCTGGTGCGCAGCGACTCCGGCGGACCGAAGGACGCGAAGAGCGAGGTGGGCGTGGAGAAGAAGCGCCCCTCCAGTCCCAGCCGCTCCGACACGCGCTGCATCAGCCCCTCCAGTCGGTGGGCAGGCGTGCCGTAGCGGTGCAGCGCCTCGGCGAGCCGGAGCGTGAAGGCCACGGCGGCGCCCGGCGGCGGGGGAGACATGGAGGCGAGGATTTCAGAGGGGACGGCCACGGCGGCGCACATGGCAGACGCAGCCGGCCCAAGTCAAACGGAAGGGGAGCAACGGCCCCCTGGCCGCTGCTCCCCCTGTCACCGTGTCGTCACGTTTTGCGTGGCTTTCAGTGCACCTTCGTCACGTCATCCAGCGGCGGGAGCGGAGGGATTCGCGACGAGCCGGAGGGCGACGAGGCGAGCGCGTCCGTGCTGTCCTCCGTGCCCGACACGCTCACCCCCGAGGTGCTCGCGGAGCCCAGTCCGGAGGCGCTCGTCGGCGTGGAGGAGCTGATGCTGCTCGCCCCGAAGCCGGTGGTGGTGGAGGCCGGCGTGTTCAGGTCCGACGTCGAGGACATGCTGGAGGCCGAGTAGCCCTCGCGGTCCTCGTACGTGGAGGCCTGCGACTCGCGGGGCTGGAACCGCTGGTTGAGCTGGTCGCCCAGGTGCGAGATTTCCTCCCCGGCGCGGCGTTTGGCCGGCTCCATGAGGCGGCGCTCCTTGTTCGACACGGGGATGAGCGTGGAGGCCAGCATGCCCACGGCGATGCCGCCCAGCGCCAGGAGGAGGGGCTGCTCGTCCAGCGTGCGGTTGAACCAGTCGGTGCCGCGGGACCGCATCTCGTCGCGCGAGGGGATTCGCTCGCGCAGGTGTGAGGCCCGCTCGCGCAGGTGGTGCGCCGCGCCCGCGGCGCGCTCACGCACCTCGGAGGCCTTGCCCACCGCGCGCTCCTTCACGTCGACGGCCCTGTCCTTCACGGTGTGGGCCGCCTCGGAAGCGCGCTCCTTCACGTTGGCCGCGGCCTCGGAAGCGCGCTCCTTCACGTTGGCCGCCGTCTCGGAGGCCTTCGCCTTCAGGCCGCCCTCGCCGGTGTCGATGTCGCGGCTGGAGGACACGTCGTAGTCGGAGGACACGCCCTCGTAGCCCACGGGCGCGGAGCCCTGGTAGCCCACGTCGCCGTAGCTGGTGCCCGCGCCGTAGCCGATGTCGGTGCGCTCGGCGGAGGCATAGCGGTCGTCATAGCCGCGGCCGCGCATGCCCTCGTAGCGCCAGCGGTCCTCGTCACGCCACCGGTTGTCGCGGTGCGTGTCGTACCGGTGCTCCTCGCGCCTGGTGAAGGCCTTGCGCATCAGGGCCGAGCCCACGCCGGCGCCGATGATGGCGCCCAGCAGGCTCCACCCCTTCGGGGTGTCGGCACGTTCCCTCAGCTCCGTCGTCCTCTGCATCACCGTCTCCTTGGCGTGTGTCTTGAGCTCCGTGGCCTTCTCCACGGCGGCATCCTTTGCGTGCTGCTTGAGCTCGGCCGTCTTCTCGACGGCAAACTCCTTGGCCTTCACCTTCAGCTCCTCGGCCTTCACCTGGGCCATGGCCTTCAGGCGGTCCGGCTCGGCCTTGCGGGCCAGCTCGTCGGCCAGCTCGCTCAGGCGTGCCCGTGCATCTGAGATTTCATGGAGTGCGCGGTCCTGCTCGCCCATTGCCCATCCTCCTTGAGGGTTTGAATCGTCCGTTGAGGTCCGTGGACCCGCTTCAGTCTGCCGAGGCCCGCCCAGGCGACCGCGCCACCCACCGCCAGCAGCACCACCGCCACGATGAGGGCCGAGGCCCACACGGGAATCACCTCCGCCAGCGCCGCCACCAGGAACGCGACGAAGGTCAGCGCTCCGAGGAGCAGCACCACGCCGCCGCCCGCCAGCATTCCGGCGCCGGCTGACGCCTTCTTCACCTCGTCGCGCAATTCCGCGCGCGCCAGGCTCACTTCCGCGCGCACCAGGCGACGCGCCTGCTCCATGAACTCGGAGAACAGCGCTCCGAAGCCGCGGCCCCCGAAGGCACTCTCGGAGGAGGAGTCGCGTGTCTCGTAGCCGTCTCCGTCATGGCGTGGAGTCGTGGGTTCCATCCGCGTGCCTCCCGTCAGACCTTGATGAACCGGCCGAGCGCGAAGCCCACGGCCACGCAGCCCGCGATGAACAGACCGGGCCGCTGGCGCACCTGCGCCTGCGCGTCCGCGAGGAGCTCCTCGGTGGTGCCGTTCTCCAGCCGGTCCGACGTCTTGCGCAGCAGCCCCACCGCGCCGTTGAGGAGCGGGCGCACCATGGCCGCTTCCTCGTTGTTCGATGCCGACTCCAGCGTGGATACCAGCCCCTGGATGCTCTTCACGAGCTCACCCTTACGGCTCTCCACCTGCGAGTAGACGCGGCCCTTGGCCACGCCGCTCAGCTGCTTCACCTGCTCCTTGCTGGCCGCCGCGATGCCGCCCGTGGAGTGCGAGTCACCGGAGCCATCCGTCGCGCCCACCGGGCGCTGAGAGTAGGTGCTGCCCTGAACGTTCGACCCTTCCTGTACGCTGCCCATGCAGTCTCCTCCAGTGCGAGAAATGACCTGTCGAGAGGGGGCTGCCCGGCGCCCATGTGCCCGCGCCCCGTTGTTCCTGAAGGTAGGCACGCCATGTTGAGCGCTCGACGCCGTGGCCGCCTCGAAGGGAGGGCGGGCGGGAGAGGAGGCGGTGCTTGCTGGCGGGGAATGAGGATGCGAGGAAGCAGGCATGGCACGCAGGCAGCGCACCCCGAAGTGGCTGGAGGCGGCCCGGCGCCGCGGGCCCGGAGACGTGCCGGCGGACGGACGCGCGGACTGGCTGTCCCGGGCCCTGGGGCGGGCAGGCGTGCTGACGCGCGCCGAGGCGGAGGCCGCGATTCGCGAGGGGCGCGTGGAGGTCGACGGGCGCGTGGAGCGCGAGCCCTTCGCGCCGGTGAGGCCCGGCACGGTGGTGCGCGTGGACGGCCGCGTGCGCGAGCTGGATGCGCAGCTGTCGGCGCTGATGTTCCACAAGCCCGCGGGGCCGGTGGTGCACGGCTCGGACCCGGAGGGTGTGGGCACCGTCTTCGAGCGTCTACGCGCGGTGCTGCCCGAGGAGCTGCGCGGCTACGAGTGGCTCGCGGTGGGAAGGTTGGACAGGGACACCACCGGGCTGCTCCTCTTCACCAACGACGAGCGGCTGGTGCGGCACGGGACGTCCCCGGAGACGCACGTGGCCAAGCGGTACGTGGCGCGCGTCGCGGGCCGGCCTGCGGAGGCCGCGCTGCAGCGCCTGCGTGAGGGGCTGGTGCTGGAGGACGGGCCCACGCGGCCCGCGGGTGCGAGGCTGCGCGCGCCGGACGTGGTGGAGCTCACGCTCACGGAAGGGCGGCACCACCAGGTGAAGCGGATGCTGGCCGCCGTGGGGCACCCGGTGCTCGCGCTGCACCGCGAGGCCGTGGGCGGCGTGGTGCTGGACGTGGCGGAGGGCGCGTGGCGGATGCTGCGCGAGGACGAGGTTCGAGAGGGGCTCGGGTTCGCGCCGCGCGTGGGGTAGCGGAGAATCGTCTGGCACCCCACGCTGTGCCCGAGGAGGACGGTGGACGGCGAAGGCACCGGGCCCACCGCGTCGCGGAGCGCGGACACCCAGCCGTCGATGGTGGGCGCGCCCGGCGTCGGCATGTCGAGCGTGCGAACGGAGTCGAAGCGCGCCGGAGGCTGGCGCACCTTTTCGTCGAGCCACGGGTAGAAGTCGGTGTTGGGACGGCCCGCCCAGCGGTGGACGATGACGAGGGTGCGGCTCATGGGGGCAGTGTGCCTCAGGTCTCGCGTCGCGCCACCGCCTCGACGAGGACGCGGACCTGCTCGGCGAGTGACAGGCTTTGCGGCAGCTCGCGGCCGAGAAGGCGCGGCACGCCCGTGGCCAGCACCGCGGCGTTGGTGAAGAAGCAGGCACGCACGTCCGCGAGCCGCGCGAGGGGCACCGGCCGCTCCACCACGGACAACCCGTCCACGTGGCCGGCCTCCAGCAGCACCTCGCGGATGATGCCCGGCAGGCACGGTGCGTCCCGCGGTGGCGTGACGAGCGCGCCGTCGAGGTGGAAGAAGAGGTTGGCGGTGGGCAGCTCGCAGACCTCGCCGGCGTCGTTGCCGAGGAGGGGCAGGCGCTCCATCAGCGCGTACTGGCGGAAGTAGGAGAGGCCCTTGTGGTTCAGCGTGGGCTCTCCGCGCCGGTACGCGCCCGGCTCCACCGCGTCCAGGGCGCGGCCTTCACGAAGGTGACGCTCGGCCTCGGGGCTCGCCGGGCGAAGGGTGAGCAGCACGTGCCCATCGCTCACGGACAGCTTGCCCACGCCGGTGAAGCCCGCGCCCAGTGCCGCATCCGCACCCAGGCAGCGGCGGAGCGTGTCACGCACCGTGGCCTCGGAGAGTTGCTCCGGAGAGGGTGCGCGGACAGCGGTGGGAAAGGCCGCGACGCTGGCCCGGAGCCGCGCGAGATGTCGGGCGAGGAAGAGCGGAGCGCCCGAGTCGATGCGGAAGGTGGTGAAGAAGCCCGCGCCGAAGAAGAAGCCCTGCGCGAAGTCGTGCAGGCGCAGGTCCTCCCAGCGCCTCACCTCTCCGTCCACCGCCACCGTCGAGAACATTCAGCGCTCCGGCTCCAGGAAGTTGGCGAGCAGCCTCGGACCGTGGGGCGTGAGGAAGGACTCGGGATGGAACTGGACGCCCTCCAGTCGCGGCAGCTCGCGGTGCCTCATGCCCATGATGAGCCCGTCGTGCGAGGCCGTCACCTCCAGGCACCCGGGCAGCCCCTCGCGCGCGACGACGAGCGAGTGGTAGCGCGCGGCGGTGAAGGGCGCGGGCAGGCCCCGGAACACGCCCTGGCCGGTGTGCTCCACCTCCGCCGTCTTCCCGTGCACGGGCACCGGCGCGCGCACCACCTTCGCGCCGAAGACCTGGCCCAGGCACTGGTGCCCCAGGCACACGCCGAGCAGCGGCACCTTCCCGCCGAAGGCACGGATGACGTCCATCGACGCGCCCGCCTCCGCCGGAGTGCAGGGGCCGGGGGAGATGACGATGTGGCTCGGCCGGAGCGCTTTGACCTCCTCGACGGTGATGGCGTCGTTGCGCACCACCTCCAGCTCCGCCCCCAGCGCGCCGAGCGCCTGCACGAGGTTGAAGGTGAAGGAGTCGAAGTTGTCGATGAGGACAATCATCCCGCCCTCCCGCACGCGGACAACGCGAGGAGCTGCGAGCGCGCCTTGTTGAGCGTCTCCTTGTACTCCTGGCGCGGCTGCGAATCGTGGACGATGCCCCCGCCCACCTGCGCGTAGGCGCGGCCGTCCTTCACCACCAGCGTGCGGATGACGATGTTCAGGTCCAAATCTCCCGTGAAGGAGAGATAGCCGAGCGAGCCCGTGTAGAGGCCGCGCGCGTGCGGCTCCAGCTCGGTGATGATCTGCATCGTGCGAATCTTCGGCACGCCCGTAATCGTGCCTCCGGGGAAGAGCGCGCCCACCACGTCCAGCGGCTCCACGCCCGGCGCGAGCCGCCCCGTCACCTCCGATTCGATGTGGAGCACGTGGGCGTACTCGACGATTTCCATCAGCTTCGCCACCTCCACCGTGCCGTAGGCGCAGACCCGGCCGAGGTCGTTGCGCTCCAGGTCCACGAGCATCGCGTGCTCGGCGCGCTCCTTCTCGCTGGTGCGCAATTCGTGGACGAAGCGCGCCTCCTCCTCGGGCGTGCCGCGCCGCCGGGTGCCCGCGATGGGGCGGGTGATGGCCTTGCCGTCCTCCACGCGCACCAGTCGCTCCGGCGACGCGCTCACCACGTGGAAGCCGTCCCCTTCGAGGTAGCTGGCGAAGTGGACGGGGTTGGTGGCGGAGAGCGTCTCGTAGAGCGCGAGCGGCTCGCCCGTGAAGTCCACCTCCAGCCGCTGCGAGAGGTTGACCTGGTACGTGTCTCCCGCGCGGATGTACTCGCGCACGCGCTCCACCGCGTCCAGGTAGGCCGGCTGCGTGAAGTTGGAGCGGTACTCCACCGTGGGCGCCGGCAGCGACGGAGGCGCGGGCGGCGGCGTGGGGACGGCCTCGCGCACGCACGCCTCCAGCGCGTCCAGGCGCCGCGTGCAGTCCTCCCAGTCCGAGCCCGTGGCCACCGCGAGCAGCTGGCCCTCCTGGTGGTCCACGGCGAGGAAGGTGTCCACGAAGGACAGGGCGATGTCCGGGAGCTTCAGGTCGTCGTTCGGGTGGCGCGGGAGTGACTCGAAGTAGTGGCTCGCCTCGTAGGAGAAGAAGCCCACCGCGCCACCGCAGAAGAGGGGCAGGCCCGTGAAGCGCACGCCCCTCCAGCGCCGCAGCAGGCCGCGCAGCACGTCCAGCGGAGCACCTGCTTGCGGCTCACCATCGATGAAGCACCGGGCGCCCTTCGCGGTGAAGTGGAGGAAGGGTCGGCTGCCGAGGAGGGAGTAGCGCCCCTCCGCGCTGGTCCGGGTGCTCTCCAACAGGAAGCGGTGGCCTTCCGGCAGGGCGCGCAGGAGGTCTGTCGGACGCAGGGCCCCCAGTGCCAACCGCCGCACCACGGGCACCTGGTTGTAGCCCCGGGCCACGAGCGCGTCGAAGGTGGAGCGAGTCTGAGGCGGAAGGTCCATGCCGGGGCGCTTCCTAGCAGGAACGTCCCTCCCGGGCCGGGCCTTCCTCGGCCATGGAATGTGGCACCGCCCGAACAGATTATTCTGCTTAGTTTTGTTTTGCTGTTTTGAGGTTGATAAATATCGCGGTGCAACCCACACCCCGGGAGCACCCATGAAGCTGCATCGGCTGTTGTCGCTTTCCGCCGCCGTCCTCCTCTTCTCCGCCTGTGGCGCGGGCCTCGACGAGTCGCAGGCTCCGGAGCAGGAAGCCACGCCCACCGTGGAGGAGGGCGGCACGGTGAACGCGTTCGTCTGTCCGCCGACGTCCACGGTCTGTACCCCGTGGGAGTTCCAGGGCAACGCCACGTGTGGCGCTGTCTACAAGCGCGAGTGCGAGAGGACGACCTACTCCACCGGCTGCATCGAGCACGTCACCATCTTCACGCAGACGAAGTGCGAGTAGCCTCAGCGCGAGCCGCCGGCCCGTGATGTGCCGGCGGCCGTGCTCCTGCTCTTCTCCAGCGTCTGGCGCGCGAGCTTGAGGATTTCATCCTCGGCGAGCTGCTCGGTGCGCATGACGGAGCGGTCCGCCTTGAGCTGCTGCACCTTGCCTTCCCCGAGGACATGGAACTGGCCTCGTTTCTGAGAGGGCAGCTTTGCATCCGCGTCCACGCGGGCCTCGGTGAACATGGGGCGAAGCTTCTTGAGCGCCGTCTCCTGCGTGACCGCTCCCACGAACCAGGTGCGCACGTTCTCGCGGCACTTGTAATCGAAGTCGCCGGGACTCTGGGTAGCGAGCATCACCCCGAGTCCCGCCGAGCGGGCACGCTTGAGCAGGTCCTCCATGGGCTGCTTCGTGGCGGGCTTCATCGTCGCCGGGAGGTACAGGTCCGCCTCATCGAAGAGGAGCACGGCCTGGAGCTGCGCGGCCGGGTGCTGACTCGTCCAGCGGTTCGCCTCCAGCAGAAGCTGAGACACCCAGAAGAGGACGCGGTTGGTGTCCCCGAGGAACTTGGTGCTGATGATGCTCAGCCGCGTCTTGCCTGGTGTCGCCGACGCGCCCCGCCCGAGTAGCTCTTCCAGGTCCAGTTGCTCTCCTCCCGACGCCAGCAGGGTGCGCAGGTTGAGGCGGAGGACCCCGAGGTCCTGCGCGAGCTTGGCGAAGGTCTTCGTAGGAATCCCATCGACTTCGCGGAGGAGGGACTCGTCCTGGCTGGCAACGAACTGCTGCACGACGTCCAGTGTGAGCTCACGGCCAATCGGACGCTGCACGAGCATGCGGAGTGCCTGGGCGAGCAGTGCGTGCGCCGCCCCATCGCTCTTGCTCTTGTACTCGAGCATCCCCGCGATGGCGTCCGCCGCCTGCTGCACTCCCTGCTCTCGCTCCTCGGCCTGGAGCAAGTCGAGGCCCCGGGGCACGATGGGAATGGCCAGGGGCCGCCCGTCCGAGCGGCCCGGGGTGTAGACGGCGACGTCGACGCGCTCGCGCAGGAGTCGGCGACGCTCGGAGAGGGTGGGGTCCTCCAGCTTCTCCTGCCACGAGAGCTCACGCGCATACGTGGCGAGGTCGCCCTTCCGGTCGATGAGGATGGCGGGCACGCCCCGGAGCAGGAGTTGCTCCAGCACGTTGAGCGCGAGAGTCGTCTTGCCGCTGCCCGTGCCTCCGAGGAAGGCACTGTGGCGCGTGAGGTCAGAGGGTTCGAGCGTGACGGTCTGGCTGAAGATGCCCTCGGAGACGCCCAGCCGGACCGGACCGGTGAGCATGTCACGCGCTTGTGGAACCTGCGTCGGCGTGACGGTACGCGTCTTGGTGCCATTCGGCGGCGTCACCGTGGGAGCTGGTGGGGGCAGGATGCCCGCTGCGGCGGTGAGCCCGAATGAGGCTTCATCATCGAGCGGCACCGGAGGCGGAGTGGTGCCTTTGGGCCGCAGACCCGCGGGGCCGGGAGACCTGCTCCCCCCTGTGCCTTGGTTTCCGGCTTGGGCCAGCGCAGGGTGCTCTGCTCGCGCACCGGAGGTCACGCTGGCCGTGCTCTCGAAGAGGTTCGACTGACGTGAAGGCGCGGCGCCGTGAGTGCTCGCACCCGTGTTGCGAGCCGTGGGCTCTGATGGCTTCGTTGAGGACGGTGGCGGACCGGATGGCGGAGGCGGAGCGCCCAGGCGCTCCAGTCCGAGGATGTCGCCCACGGCCTTCAGCCGGGTGATGGGCCGCGTTGTGCGGCTCCACTCCATCAGCGCGCTCTGCCCTGCGTGCCGCTCTCGGAAGGCACGCAGCGTCACCAACGTGCGCAGCTCAGCGTCTCCCACAACGACTCGCCGCCCGCCCTTCCGGATGAGCAGGCCAAGGTTGTCCGCGACCGCACCGCCTGCCCTGGCAGGGAACTCGGAGGTCCTGACGAGAACGGGAGTGCTACCGGCTGCGGCCCTGAGCGCTTCCGCCATCTGCCTCGACAGACCACCTCCGCGCGGGTCCTTCTCACACAGCGACACGAAGAGCTTGCTGCCCTGGGGCTGCACGTTGACGTCCATGGCCTCTTCATCCCTGGGCACGACGGCGAAGCGCGGCGCGCCTCCCAGCTCGTCGCTGCCCACCTCGATGGCCCACGCCAGCAGCAGGGCGATGTCCGAGGCCTCCTCCGGGAGCTTTGGCTTGAATGTGGCCTTGAAGTCCGTCCACGCCTGGTCGACATCCATCTTCGGGGGTTGAGGAGGCGCCACCGGCCTTTCTTCGGGACGTCCGAGCGGAAACGACTCGGGAAGGCGCTGGTCCTGCAGGGCCCGCTCCCTGTAGCGGTGGCACTCGTTCAGCACGTCGCGCGCCCGCCGCCCCGCGAGCAGCTCGATGCCCTCCGCTGGAATGGGCCACGTCGGTGCAGCCGGGTCGATGGCCACGCCGCGCTGCTCGTACAGGACGTGGAGCCTGCGTGCCGCAATCTCCCGGGCCGTATCGGCGGTCACCTGGGCCTCCAGGAAGATGGGCTCCGGGTCGTTCTCGATGCGGTCCAACTGCGGGCGGGGCAGGTTCGGCCGCATCCTTTCCCAGTAGTCGGAGAGGCAGCAGATGACGACCACGGCCCGGGGCACCTTGGCCGCGAGCGCCGTGAGGCTGCTCATCGCCCGCCGGAAGGAGCTCTCCATCTGTGGGCGCTCCTCGAAGTCGTGGAAGTCTTCCACCTGGTCCACGCACAAGACCAGGGCGTGCCCGAGCGCTCCCATCACCCGCCCCAGGTGCTCAATCATCCGCGCCGGAGCGTCGTCCGCCGTGCGCGGCACGAGGTTCCCGATGACCTGCCGGTCCTCCTCGGACAGCTCCTCGCAGCGCAGCCAGTGGAAGATGCGGCGGTTGATGCGCGGCTCCCTGCGCTGCAGGTAGATGAGCGCGCGCAGCAGGTCCACCTCCACGCTCTGGAAGCGCGGGTCCTCCAGCAGCTCGTCGGCCACGGCGCGGATGGTGCCGTGCAGTTCCTCCTCTTCCAGCACCTTCTCATCCGGAATGAGCGGGGCGAAGGCGCTCTTGCAGTTCGCCATCAGCGCGTCGGACAGCCGCATCAACCCGGTGTCCTCGCCCGTGTTCAGGTCATACGGCCGGTCCAGCGAGTCGATGAGGTTGGAGAGGATGTATCCGTCATAACGGTTGGCATCGACCGTCATCGGCATGTAGCCGACGAAGCCCTGTCGCTTGCCGTGCGCCAGGTTGCGGAAGGCCCGCACCAGGTGCGTCTTGCCGCTGCCGGACTCTCCGAGCAGGAGCAACAGCTTGCCCGCTGGGGGAGGCGTGTTCGAGGCGGCGCGCTCCAGCAGCCGCTTGAAGGCGCGGCGAGCCGGTGCGTTGAGGGACTCCACATCGAACGGGTCCGCCTGCCAGAGTTGCTGGCCCTGCTGGACGCTGTTGAAGACCTCAGGGCCGTCCGTGAGGAAGGCTTCGAGTCGAGGGTCGGTGGGCACGGGGCGCTCCAGGATTGACGGTCTAGATGACGACGAAGTGGAAGCTGGCGCCGAAGGAGCGCACCTCGGACTCGGCCACGTCGCGAGGGTCCATGGCCGCCACGAGGTCCGCGCGCGTCAGGGACAGGCGCCGCGTGCGGTTCGCTTCCAGCAGCGCCACATCGAAGGCCTCGCGGCTGCTCCACTCGGGTTGGAGGGCCTTCCACACGTGGGAGATGAACACCTTGTTCCTCCCGAAGCGGCCCGTGGGCAGGGCGCGAGCCACCGAGAGCACGCGCTCGGCGAAGCTCGCCACCGTGTCCTCGGAGTGGGGGGGCGCCTCCTTCGGCGGGGCGGGGACTTCCACTTCCGTGGGCGCGGGCGGCGCGGACTCCGGCAGGGCCCACTGGCGCAACAGGGCCTGGCGCACGGCCTCGGCGTCCCCGCGCGCGGCTCCGGCGGAGCGGGCAGCGAGCTGCTCCACGCCCTTGCGCGGGTCCTTGACTTCCGCGTCCAGCATCTCCCCGAGGAGATGCGCCTGCACGGCGCTCAACGAGAACGGACGGTCCGTCTCCACGCCGAGCTGCCGCCACAGCAATCTGTCTCTGACTTGCGCGAGCGAGAGGTTGTCCCCGTCCGCCATGCCGTGCTGCCGCTTCAGGAGCGTGGCGCGCACACCGTCGGCGCTCGCCAACCGCGCCACGATGTTCTTCGTGGGAGGAAGGTCCAGCGTGAGGGCCAGCAGGTAGGTGGCCTTCAACTTCTTCCAGGTGAGCGCTCGCGGGGCCTGCTCCAGGTGGAGGAAGCGCAGCGCTCCGGCACGCCCGTCCGCCGTCAGCTCCAGGCCGCCGCGCTTGCGCTCCGTCACGAGCGCGTCGCCGAGGAGCCGCGTCACCATCGTTTCGAAGCGGGCCTTCGACTCGGCGTTGCTGAGGCGGTGCTCCACGAAGGGGCGCAGCGCCGTCTCCAATTCCTTGCGCGTGCCAGGCTTCTTGCCGCGGGTGAGGAGCCAGCACAGGGCAATCCCGGCGAGCCGGGGGTCAGCGGGGTTCATGTATTACCTCCGGCCTGGAGAGCTCCTGCCTCCGGGCGGCAATCAGCGTGTCGAGGGTTTCGAGGATGTCTTCGAGTCGAGGCACGACGTCGTCGGCGAGGAAGCGGACGACCCAATAGCCCGCGCGCTGCAGGGCGAGGTCCTTGCGCCTGTCGCGGCGGAAGCGCTCGTCGTCGCGGAAGTGGAAGTGGCCGTCGAGCTCCACCGCCAGCCTCAGCTCGCGGCACAGCAGGTCCACCTCCAATGGGCGGCTGCCGTGCCCCACGTCGACGCGGGCGTTGAGGGCGAAGAGTCCCCGGGTGGAGGGAAGGTTCTCGAGCAGGTCGAAGAGGAAGCGCTCCTGCTCGCTGCGGGCGCGGTCCTCGACCTCACGGCGTGCGTGGGCGATGGCGCGGGCCGCTTCGGCGTACCGCGCGAGGACGGCCTCTGGGATGCCGTCCTTCTGGAGCCGGGCCAGCGTGGGCGCCGTCGTGCTGATGGGCGTCGGGGCCAGGGCCTCGGGTGGGGCTTCCGGCAGGTCCAGCCGGCCCTCGCGCAACAGCGCCTGGACGCGGGACTCACCACGTCGCAGGTGCGCGTCGAGGGCTTCCGGCGTGAGCACGCACACCAGGTTGAGCGCGGGTGCCTCGGCGCAGAGGGACACGGCGGTACGGAGCGCGCGGAAGTCGGACGGCTCCGCGCGGACGCGCAGCACGGGCGCACTGCCGTAGGGGACGAGCGCCAGCAGGGAGTGGAGCGCAGCCGCCGGGTCATGCTGGATGGCGTCACGCACCACGGGAGGCAGGTCTCCGCGCGTGGGCAGGACAGGAGACTTCAGGAGCTCGCCGCACAGCTCCCAGGGCGCGGATTCGGAGCGCGGCGGTGTGAGCCCATCCAACAGGACACGGCGCTCATGGGCCGTCTTCCCCCGGAAGCGCAGCTCCCTCCGAGGACCCATGGCCTGCGAGAGGGCGATGAACGTCTCCGCGTCCGATGCCAGGTCCCGCTCGCGCGCAAGCGCCGTGGCCCATGTGGTGGCCATCGTGCGTGGGTCGTCCCCCTCCGCGACGACGACACCGAGCCCCCGGCGATGAATCCATTCCGTCAGCACCGCGAGCCCCTGTTCGGGTGGGCCCACGAGGGTGCTCAGGGTGGCAATGCCTTCCGCGCGCCGCCGGGCGTGCCGGTCCAGCGAGTCGAGCAGTGCGGTGTGCACCGGTGGCAGCAAGCAGACTCCCCCCACCTCGCGCGCGGCTCCAATCCGTCACGCGGAGGTGGAAGCCTGCGCCTCCCGCCGGCTTCGTTGCAAGTCGAGGGGGAGGTATTGACAAGCCATTGATTCAATTCCTTGCACCGGGTCGTCTCGCACATCCAGGAGGTCACCAGGGCCCCATGGGACGTGCAAGGTCGTGCGTCAGGGGCCGGGAGTCAAGGGCGAAAATCCTTCGATTTCGAGGGTCTGGCGGCGCGGCGGAATGACTTCCACCAGTGGGGCCGCTGGTCTCCCTACGAGAAGCTCGACCCGAACATGACGAGGCGCATCGAGGGCCCGCCGTCGGGTCCGGGCGCCACCTGCTCGTGGAGCGGGAACAGCAAGGCGGGCGAGGGGCGAATCACCATTCTCGATCGACATGGATGCGATGCTGGGGAAGAACTTCGAGGAGGGCCTGGCCAACCTCGACGCGGCCGTGCAGTCCGGCGGGCAGAAGGCCGTGGAGGCGCAGGCGCCTCAGGCCGCGCCCGCCCTGGCGCTCTGAGTGTCTCCCGCTCGGTCCACGCCCAGCGCGGTGCGCAACTCCTGGAGCCGTGCCAGGGGCACCGCGCCGAAGACGAAGCGGTCCGGCCGTACCACCACCACGTCCACGCCGTGCCGGGTGAACCACTCCGCCAGCCTGCCGGTGTGGTCCTCCACGCCGCGCGAGTCCGTGCTGCTCAAGCCCGCGGGTCCCACCATGACGTAGGTGCCTCCCAGGGCCCGCGCGAGCGCATGGGCCGCTTCCGTCGCCGGGCTGTTCTTCCGGCTCAGCACGGCGAACCCGGAGCCCAGCATGTCGTCGAGCAGCCGCTCCTCTCCCGTCGCGAGCCGCACCCTCGGCTGGGGGAAGTAGCTGCCCTCCGGAGCCCGTCGTCCGGAGCGACGGCCGCCGAGCAGCCAGCCTTCTTCGATGGACGGGGGTGGCTTGAAGCGGAAGCCCTCCACGAAGCGGCGGACGTTCGGGATGCGCTGGAGACCTCGCAGCACGGTGTCCCGGAGCAGGGCCGCCGGAGTGTTGCGCGCCTGGAACACATAGCCCAGGCGCACGGTGGCATCGAGCATGGTGCGCACGTGCGGGCCGCGCTCCTGCTCGTACGTGTCCAGCAGCGCCTCGGAGGCGCGCCCGTGAATCACGCGGGCCAGCTTCCACGCGAGGTTCGCCGCGTCGCGCAGGCCGGAGACGAGCCCCTGGCCCATGAAGGGCGGCATCATGTGGGCCGCGTCTCCCGCGAGGAACGTGCGGCCCTCTCGCCAGCGCGGAGCCATGAGGCAGCGGAACGTGTAGAGCTGGGCGCGCTCCACCTTCACCTTGTCCGGATTCACGTAGGGAGCAATCAGCCGGCGGACGGAGTTGGGCTGCACCATCTCCTCGGCTGTCTCTCCGGGGCGCAGGCGGAACTCCCAGCGGAACTGCCCCACGGGGCCTCGGCCCAGGAAGCCGGGACGGTGCGGGTCGCAGACGATGCTGCACTCGGGCGGGGCGTCCTCCTCCGGCACGGTGCCGGAGATGGCAATCCACGGCTCCTCGTAGCTGCGCCCCTCCATGGGGATGCCCAGCAGGCCGCGCACCGTGCTCCGGCCTCCGTCGCAGCCGACGAGGTAGCGGGCACGCACCGAGCCGCGCTTGCCGCTGACGAGCTCGCGGGTCCGCACCGTCACCCCGGTGTGGTCCTGTTCGAGCGCTTCGACCTCGGTGCCCAGGCGCAGCGTCGCGTGCTGGAAGCGCTCGAGCCCCTCGCGCAGCACCTTCTCCAGCAGGGGTTGGTAGAAGAACCAGATGGGCGTGTAGCCGAAGCCGAAGTCCACCTCGCTCAGGTGCAGCTCCGCGATGGGCTTGTTCCCGACGCCCGTGTAGGTGACACGGCGGCTCTGGCGCAGGTCCGGCTTCAGCGCGTCGATGAGGCCCGCGGACTGGTAGATGCGCAGGGCCTCGTCGTCACAGGAGAAGGCGCGGGGTTGCCCGTGGGGCGTGGCCTCGCGCTCCAGGACAAACACGCGTACCCCATGGAGCCCGAGCAGGCTGCCGGTGAGCACGCCGACCGGGCCGCCTCCCGCGATGACGACGTCGACTTCTTCTGTGTTCCCCGCCATGTCCTCCCCCCGGAGTTCAGCAGTCACTGTCGTGCCTGGTCAGACGACACGCATGCTACCTGCCTTGGAGACGAAGTCTTCGGGAGCCAGGGGCTGCACCGCGCCCAGGCCCTTGCCGCGGCTGAGCTTCATGGCGTGGACGAAGCTGCTCACCACATCCGACGCGTCGGCCCGGTCGAAGTGGATGCGCTCCATCTTCTCGCGCGGGCAGTAGACGGAGACCAGGGTGGCGTCCTCGAAGTGGCCGCTCGCCGAGTTGAGCAGCTCACCCTTCACGTCCACCAGCACGGCGCGAAGGGGGAGCACGGCCAGCAGCTCCCGGGCCGCGCGAAGCGCCGCGCCGCAGACATGGTCCTGGTACACCTCCATGCGCCGTGCCGCGGGCATCTTCTTCGTGGACACCTTCCCCGTGGACGTCAGGGACTTCTCTTCCGAGGGGACCACCGAGTCCTGCTCCGTGCGGAGCTCCAGCCGGGCCAGCGTCGCGTCGTGCCACCACACCTGGACCTTGCAGCCGAGCTGCTCCAGTTCCTCCAGGCACGCGGTGTCCCGCAACACTTCGTTGTAGAGGGACTGGTCACCCGCCAGCACCGCCTTCGCGTACTCCCGGTGTGCCTCGCATTGCTCCACCGCCGCCGTGTGCTCCTCGTCGAGCCGGGTCTGCTGCGCGGCCTCGGCCGCGAGCGCGTCCGCCAGCCGCTGCTCCAGCTTGCTCCTTGCGTCCATGCCGAACAGGCGCGCGAAGAAGCCGGGCCGGTACCGTTCGAGCGCCTCCCTGGCCGCCAGGCTGGCGCGGCGGTCCAGCGCGGAGGGCTCGGGACGTGGAGCGGAGGCGTGCGCATGCCAGTCCACGGAGGGGGTGGCCTCGCGGTGCAGGGAGGTCAGCAGCTCGAGCTGGTTCTGGAAGACCTCGACCTCGTAGGCCGCCTGCTCGCGCTCGGCCCGGCGTGCCGCTTCCTTCGCCATGGCCTGCAGCTCCCGCTGCCGCCGCCGCGACGAGCGCTCCGCGTCCTTGATGGCGGCGCGCACCAGCTTCCCCATCACACTCCGTCTGGCCATGGCTCCTCCGCGTCTCCTTGCAATGAAATGACTCGCCGCGCGAAGCGTATGCGAATGCATTGCCTGACCGCACCTGGCTGTGATTGCAGTGCGCTCGGCGCAAGACATCGCGAAGTCGGGTAGGACCCGGACGAGGTGATTTGATGTCCTCGCGTGGCAACGCCTAGATTGGGGTCCCTGTGAAGCGCTGCGCCTACTGTCAGAACGAGAACCCGGACGGAGTCTCCTGGTGCGAGATGTGCGGCATGGAGCTCGCGCCCCCCAAGCGGGCCACGACGGTGGAGCCCGAGCGGCCACCCGCGCCGGAGCCGGCCCCGGCCACTCCGCACGTCAAGCGCCGCACCGTCTTCGAGCCCGAAGCCGCGCCACCGCCCGCACCCGCCGGCCCGGCCCGTTCGGAGCACGCTGACTACTTCGGCAGGCCTCCTCCTCCGCGTCCCGCCATCGACCCGAGGGACCCGTTCGGTGGCGCCGTCCAGGCGCCGGCCCAGGCTCCCGCTCCGGCCGCCGGTCCCGCGGGCGCGCGGCCCAAGTCGCGCACCATCGTCGAGTCCGCTCCGGCCTCGCAGCCCATGGCGGGCAAGGTGCGCGCGGCCCTCTTCGAGTACCGGGGGCCCACGGATGCCGGACGCGTCCACCCGCTGCACACCGGGCGCAACACGCTGGGCCGGGACGAGGGCTGCTCGGTCGTCCTCTCCGACGGCCGGGTCAGCGGGCAGCATGGTTTCCTGTTCATCCGCGCCGAAGACGCGAGCTACATGGACGTGTCCTCCAACGGGAGCGTGGTGGACGGACGGGTGGTTCATGGAGAGCAGGTGGTGCTCCAGAACCACGCGGTGCTGAAGCTGGGGGAGACGACGCTGGTGCTCGTCATCGTTCCAGAGAGCGTGCTGGCCCGGCAGACGCGCTGAGGTCTTTCGCAAGGAGGGGGAGGTCCACGATGGAAGGGCGAAGGGCTGTCGCATGCGCGGAGGTCTCGCGGAACCTGCTCCGCACGGGAAGGTCCCTGGCGCTGCTCACGGCGCTGTGCATGGTGCTGCCGGCGACCGCGGCGGAGAACGGGGTGCGCGTACTCGCCGTGCCACCGGCCTCGGGAGGCACGCTGCAGCTCCAGGTGGAGGTGGACCCGGACCTGGACGGCAGCCTCCGACAGGGCAACGGGCTGGACCCCTCGCGGTTCCGCGCGCTGCTGGAGCAATCCGGCGGGCGCGTCACCGCCGTGCGTCGCATGGTGGAGGAGAACCAGGACGCCTACACGGTGCTGGCCTTCGACCAGTCCGGCTCGTTCTCCACCTACTGGCCGCAGGCGCTGGAGCTGGCCACCGCGTATGTCGGGGCGCTGAAGGGCCCCAGGCATACCGTGTCGGTGATGAGCTTCGGCATGAAGCGGAACACGCACTGCGAGGAGAAGACTCCCGCCGCGCTCACCGCGTGCCTGAAGGGCCTCCAGTCGCTCGGCGCCTCCCAGCAGGTGACGCGGCTCAAGTACTACGTCCAGGAGGCCGTACGCGAGGCCCACGAGAAGCAGCGACTGACGAGTTTCGGCTCGCGCGAGGTCATCGTCTTCACCGACGCGGGTGACGAGTCGGATGCGCTGGACGTGAAGACGGTGGCCGAGGACGCGCGCGAGCAGGGTGTCCGCGTGCACGTGGTGTGCTTCACCCGCACCGCGAAGGGCCGGAAGCTGGCCCAGCGGCTGGACGAGATGAAGCAGCTCGCGGATGGCTCCGGCGGGCGCTACGTCCAGGTGGAGGACGTGAAGGACCCGGCCCGGGCCATGGTGGAGCTCGCGGAGGCTCTCGACCGGCTGTACTGGCTGGACGTGGCCCTGTGCGGAGTGAAGCCGGGGCAGGTCTACGACAACGTCTCCATCGAGGCCGTCACGGGCGGGCAGCGCAGCCACTGGAGCGAGCCCGTGCGCTTCCGGCAGAGCACGGATGGGGGCGCGACCCAGCCGTGCACGCTCCAGCCCGCCGCTTCGCCCACGCCGGAGTCACAGCCGGCGGCCACGACGGCCCAGGCCCCCGCGCCCGCGTCTCCCTCGTGGTGGTGGTTGCTGCTGGTCGGCGCCGGGCTGGCGATTGCCGGCACGCTGGTGGGGCTCCTCGCCCGACGGCGTCCACCCGCCGCGACTCCCGCGCCGCCGCAGCCTCCGGCGCCCCAGGTGGCCGCACCGCAGCCGCCACCCGTCCAGGCGCCTCCTCCGCCCACGGCGCCTCCTCCGGCTCCCGCGGCGCAATGGAAGGACCCCTTCGTCACCCTCCCCGAGACGCGGCTGATGGTGAAGCAGGGCCCCTCCGGAATGGAGCCCTACTACCGGGTCCACAAGGCGGAGTTCTCCATCGGCGCGCGCGCGGGGGAGATGGACCTGGCCATCGAGCATCCGGCCATCAGCGGTCACCACGCCACCGTGCAGCTCTACAAGACGGGCAACGTGTTCGTCATCGACCAGCGCTCGACGAACGGCACCTGGGTGGACGGACGCAGGCTGGAGCCCGGGCAGCGTGTGCAGATGAAGCCGGGGCAGAGCCTGCGCCTGTCCCAACACGTGGAGCTGGTGCTCATGCAGCCCGGCACCCAGCCGCGCGCCGCCGAGCCCGCTGCGGCTTCGTCCGCACCCGCGCCCGTCGCGGCCCCGCCCACCCAGGGGAGCGCGGCGCCCGCGGCGGAAGGCGGACGCGTCAAGGCAAAGACCCTCTTCGCGCCCGCGCGAGAGGATGAGTCATGAGCTTGCCGCTCTACATCCAGGGACACTCGGACACGGGGCGGCAGCGCGCGCAGAACGAGGACTGCTTCCGCGTCCAGCAGCGCACGGACGGCTCGTGGGTGCTCGTCGTGTGCGACGGCATGGGCGGACACGAGGCGGGCGAGGTCGCCAGCGCGGTGGCGAGTCAGCGCATCATCGAGGTCCTCCTCGCCAGCTCCACGGCGCAGCCGCCTCGCGCGCTCTATGACGCGCTCTCGGAGGCGAACCGGGCCGTGGTGGAGACGGCGCTCGCGCGAGGCACACCCGGCATGGGCACCACGGCCGTGGCCGCGTGGGTGCTGGGCGCGCGCTGCTACGTGGGCTGGGTGGGGGACAGCCGGCTGTACCAGTTCCGCCAGGGACGGCTCATCGAACGCTCGCGAGACCACACGCGCGTGGAGCAGATGGTCCAGCACGGCATCCTCACGCCCGAGCAGGCGAAGCAACATCCGGACGCGCACGTCCTGTTGCGCGCGCTCGGCGGGAGCGTAGGCGTCCAGCAGGATTTCAGGCCGGAGGTCTGGAACGAGCCGCTGGAGCTGCAACCCGGTGATGTGGTGCTGCTGTGCAGCGATGGGCTCTACGACCTCATCGAGGACGCGGAGCTGTACCCGCTCATCGAGCGCCGGGACCTTCTGGGCGCCGTCGACTCGCTCATCCGCGAGGCCAACGCACGCGGGGGCACCGACAACATCACCGCCGTCCTGCTCGTCGCGGGACAGCCGAACGTGCCCGCTGTGGGCGCTTCGCCAGCGGCCGTTCGCAGGGACACCCTTCCGGAGACGCCCCGGGTGGCCGCGCCCGTGGCGTCCACCGAGGCATCTCACGCTGCTTCACCCCGGCAGTCCGTGCAGGAGCCCGCGTCTTCGTCCCGACGGGAGACGTTGTCGGAGGCTCCGCATGGGGCTGCGCCCGCGCCTTCGTTCCGCCAGGAGATGCAGCCGGAAACGCCGCATGGGGCCGCACCCGCGCCTTCGTTCCGCCAGGAGACGCTGCCGGAAACTCCGCGGATGGCTGCTCCCGCGCCTTCGTCCCGTCGGGAGACGCTGCCGGAGACGCCCCTGGTTCCCCTGGCGGCCGCGACGCTTCCGGCGGAGGCTCCTCGCGAGCAGCCCGTCGCCGCGAGCGCAGGGACGCCAGCAGGCTCTCGCAGGGTGTCGATGATGTGGGCGGTGGGCCTCGCCGCGGGAACGCTGCTCGTGGGTGCTCTGCTCGGCTGGGCGTTTGGACGCGGCTCCAAGACCGAGGGCGCGGAGCCCGGCGCGGCCGTGAGCACCTCTTCGGTGTCGGGGACGCAGGTTGGAACGAACGTTCCTTCCGGGAGCCTCGCGACTCCGCCGGCCGTACCTCCGACTCCCGTGGTGGCAGTGCTGGCCGCTCGAGATGCGGGGAGCGAGGACGCGGGTGTCGCGCCCGCCGCGGATGCCGGAGCCTCCTCGGCCGCGATGACCGGAGCCGTGGGAGCCGATGCGGGGGCGGGTGGCAGCGCCGCCGATGCGGGCTCGGCGGCGGAGGTCACCGTGGGCGCTCCCGGTTCCGCCGCGCCGCCGGCCCCGAAGTCGAAGAAGAAGGCCGCGCCGTCGAAGGCGCCCTCGTCCGGAACCCGGGCTTCGGGCTCCGCCTCGGAGGGGAAGGGGACGTGATGGCTCGCGTCCTCGTCACGCTCGTCGCGGCGCTGGTCCTCTCGCTGCTTCCGTCCGCCGCCTCCGCGCAGCTCGGGAGGCCCGGGGAGACGTACTGCGTGGGGGGATACGAGGGGCGTCCTCCCGACGTGGACGCCGCGTGCGCACGTCCGGAGGTCAGCAGCAAGCACGACGACTGGCACGAGCACATCTACGTCTTCGACACCGAGAAGGGGACGTGCTCCGTCTGCTACGACGAAGAGGACAACACCTGTGAGTCGGTGTTCCTCCGGCGCAATCCCCGCTTTCGCGCGGCGGACCGGTACGACTGCGCACGCCTGGGGGAACAGCACACCTCCGACGTGGTGCTCTTCCACGTCAAGGATGGACAGGATGTGCCGGCGTCACCGCCTCCTCCCAAGCCCATTCCGCTGGAGGCGAAGGTCGAGCGCATCACCCCGGGTCCCTACACCGCGGGAGACAGCATCTCCCTGGTCGGCGCCGTCCGCGACGATGGCGGCACGCTGCGACAGGTGACGGGCGGCATCTTCCGGGTGACGGACGCGCAGGGCGGAGTGACGGAAGTCGCGGGCTCGGTGCAGCCAGACGGCACGGTGACGGCGGACTACACGCTGCCGGCCACCTCGGGGCTCAAGGTGGAGTTCGTCCCCCGCGTGACGGTGGGAAAGAACGAGGTGCTGCGCTCCGCCGCGTCCGAAGCTCAGTCCCTCCAGGTGGAGGTCTGCGGCCTGCGAGCCCGGGTGGTGGCGCCCGCGGAGGGCGAGCCGCTCGTCGCGGGCCAACAGGTCTCCCTCCGCGCGGCGCTCTTCGATGCGTCCGGAAAGGTGCCGCTGGCCACACCGCCTCCGGGCACCACGCTGGAGTTCCGGGTGCAGGTGGACACGGAGGTGGCGCAGACGTTGCCCGCGAGCGGCGCGCTGGAGGCCGGGTGGACGCCCGCTCGCCTGCCTCCGTCGTCATCGCCACCGCCGCCCCGGCAGGTGCGCATCAGCGCCTCGGGCCGCGCGGGGGACCGGGTGGTGTGCCCGCTGGCGGAGACCACCGCGACGGTGAGCGAGCTGGGCCTGGGCTTCGACATGTCCGACCTGCCACGGACCTGCTACGTGGGGCTGCCGTGCCGGGGGACGGTGTTGCTCAAGCGACCCGCGCCGGGGCCGGGCCGCGCCCAGGTGGACGCGAAGCTGGCGGAGCCCGGACTGCGCGTGCGGCAGGTGGACACCGGCGACACGTTCCGCGAGGGGCCTCCCACGCCGGATGACCGCTACACCTTCGAGACCACCTACACCCAGGTGAAATCGGCGAGCTGGTCGATCGTCCTCTCTTCTGCACAGGGAGAGGAGGTCGCCGCCATGCCCGGACATCCGGTGCAGGTGCGGCCGGCGTTGAAACTGGAACTGCCATCCGAGCTGGACTTCGGCACCGTGGCCGCGGGCACCGCCGTGGCCTCCGCGTGCCAGCGCCTGGACTTCGGCAGCTCCGAGGCGGTGGAGGAGCACCGGTGGAAGCTCCAGGCCGAGGGGCTCGAGGGGTGCCAGGCGCGCCCGGTGCTCTACTTCACCAACGGCGCGGGCCAGGTGGACACGCGGCGGCTGGACGCGCCGCTGACCATCGAGGCCCTGGACCCTCGGCAGCGCTGGCTGAACGTGTGCCTGGAGGTGCCCCGCTGCGCGGCGGACGTCTCGCCCGCCGGGGCCGTGCTCCGCATCGCGCCCCTGACTCCGGAGTTCGCCTCCCAGGCCAAAACCGTGCACCTGCGCTGGCGGGTGGAGGGACGCAGCCCGTTGGCCTGTCACGGCTTCTGGCTGCTGCCCACGCTGGGCAGCCTGGGCGCGGTGGTGTTGCTGGCGGGCTTCACGCGGCCCGCGCGCTTCCCACCCGGAGCGGCCGTGCGCATCGCCGGCAGCGAGCGCGGCATCCGCCAGGCCGCGTCCGTGCTGCTGCGCGCGTGCCCGGGCAGCTCGCCCGGCTTCTTCCGTGATGCGCGCCTGGGGATGCAGGGCGACGGCAACGTCACCGGCCGGGTGCGTGGTGCGTCGGTGGTGCTGCGCGCGGTGCAGGGCGGCGGCGTGGTGCTCATGGGGACCGGGCCCGTGGAGCGGCAGGACCGCCGCACGCTGAAGTGGGAGCCGGTGGACGACCTGGCCTCGGGGCATGTGCCGTCCATGGGCGCGCTCTACCGGTCCGGCGGCACGTTCTTCCAGGTGGAGCTCTGATGAAGGCGCTGAGCCTGCTGTCGCTCCTGGTGCCCGTGCTGTCGGCCTCCGCGCAGATGAGCGGCCACGAGGTGGCGCTCCTGCTCGACAACAGTTGCTCCATGGGCGTCGAGAGCCGGGACGAGCGCACGGGCGCGCGCATTCCTCCCAATGACCCGGAGCGCGCGGCGGTGCTCGGCACGCTGCTGGTGGAAGGGCTCGCGCGCGGCTCCGCGGACCGCGTCTCGGTGATTGCCTTCGGTGACGACGCGAATGCGCCGCCCCTGCCCGCGCTCACCGCGGACCAGATTCGCGCGCTGCCGTACTCGAAGGGCACGTTCTTCCGGCGGCCCCTCGAAGAGGCCGGGCGGCGGCTGCGCGAGTCGTCCCTGCCGCGCAAGCTCTTCCTCTTCTTCACCGACGGCGCTCCGCAGGACCTGAGCGACCCGCGAGACGGCGTGACGGCGCTCGGCCTGGGCTCGACGCCGAACGTGGAGACGCTCGTCATCGGGCTCTATGGCAGCGATGACGCGCGTCAGGTCGGCGAGGCCTTCCTCCAACCGCTGACGCACGGCCCGCAGGACCTGGTCTTCGTCCAGCGTCCGCGCGAGGTCGTCGGCGCCTTCACGCGAGGCTATGCGCGCGTGCTGGGCTCGCGGCCGGAGACGGGCACGCTGTCCCCGAGTGGGACGAAGACCTTCGAAGTGGGGCGCTACGTGGTGGAGGTGCTGGTGGCGACGGCCTCCGCCGAGCCCGGCGACGCCTACTCCGCGACGTTGACGGGTCCCCAGGGCGCGGTGCCCGCACAGGCGTCCGGTGACAATGGTTGTCCGCCCCACCTGCGATACGCCAACGCGCCCCGGCTCTGCCAGCCGCCGCACCGGCACTACCAGGTCTTCCGCGCGGCCAACAATCCGGACGCGCCGAGCCGCTGGACGCTGGCGCTCCCGCAGGCTCCCGGCGACGTCGACTACGGCCTCATCCTCCGTTACGACCTGGTGGCCACCCTGGCCGTGCCTCCCACGGCGCGCGTGGGCGAGCCGGTGCAACTGGACGCACGGCTGCTCTTCCGGGGGAAGACCTTCGACGACGCGGCCTTCTTCGACGCGGATGGCTTCGCGGCGGTGGCCCATGTCGAAGGGAAGGACGTGCCTCTGCGGCACGCGGGCGGCGGGCGCTTCGTGGCGGACTGGACTCCGTCGGAGCCCTCGCTGGACGGGAGCCCGACTCCGGTGCAGGTGACGTTCCGCAACGCGTGGATGGAGCAGACGGCGCGGCAGGCCGTGCAGGTGGAGGGCTTCCTGGACCTGGCGCTGGTGCCCAATCCCCCGGCGCTGGACTTCGGCGCGTGGCGGGGCGAGCGTGGTGCGACGCGCCGGTGCCAGGTCATCGACCTGTCGCGCTCCACCAACGCGGACCGCGTCCCCATCACCTGCTCGCCGAAGGGCAGCGTGGAGGGCGGCACGCTGACGTGTGAGCCGGTGCCGGGCTCGGAGGCGGACCTGGGCGGAGGCCGCAAGGGTCAGCCGCTGCACTACGAGGTGTGCTTCGAGGCGCGGGGCTGCTGCCAGGACCTGGCCCCCTCGGAGCCAGGCGCCACCTTCCAGGGCGCGCACGCGCACTACGCTTCCTCCGCCGTGACGGTGCCCGCGCGCGTGCGCGTGGAGGCCACCGGGTGGCTGCGCTGCTGGTGGCCGTGGCTCGCGACCGCGGCGGGAATCCTCTTCGCCATCTGGCTCGTCCTGGGGTTCGTGAGGCCCCATGACTTCGACGCGGCCACCTGTGTCTACGTCGCCGGCTCCGAGGCCGGGCTACGACGCGCCAGCGCGCAGGTGCTGCGCGAGCTGCCCGGCGGCCTGCGCGGCTTCTACCGGAATGCACGCATGTGCCTGACGGCGGGAGGCGACTTCACCCGCACACCGCGCGCGGCCGCGGTGACGCTGGAGGCGGGTCCGGCGGGAACCACCCGCTTCGTCAACGCGGGCGGGCTGGAGCGGAAGGTCCAGCGCACCGGAAGGTGGGAGCCGGTTCCACCCGAGGAGCTGGCGGCGGGCTTTACTCCTCACGTGGTATATCGCGTGGGCAATCTCTACCTTAAGTGGAGCTGAGCAAGGGGGACGACGCCTTGGGGCTGTTGGCTACGGAGAAGTTCAACCCGACCCTGTTCGTGGGCCTGGGCGGCAACGGCGGGAAGATCGTCCAGCTCCTGGCGCAGCGTCTGCGGCGCCATCCGAACTGGGAACGCATCCAGTCGATGACGCACTTCGTGGCCATCGACACGAACAAGGATGACCTGGACAAGCTCCGGGACGTCCCGCCGGAGAACCGCTTCCTCATCTCCGCGTTCGACCAGCGCGCGTACATCGAGCGCAAGCGCGGCCAGCGCGAGCTGCCGGAGGACCCGCTCGTCACGCAGTGGGTGCCCGCCAGCTACGGTTTCCGCGCCGCCCAGGGCGCGGGCGCGGGGCAGATCCGCATGGAGAGCCGGCTGCGGCTCTACTACAACCTGGAAGAGGACCGGCGCGGCATCCGCCGCACGCTCCAGCGCCTGCTCGACGAGTCCACGCGCCGAGAGAACCCGTGGCGTGACAACGAGAACAAGGTCGTCCGGGTGATGCTGTACGGCTCCGTGGCGGGAGGCACCGGCTCCGGCGGCTTCCTGCCCATGGCCTATCTGCTGCGGCAGATGGTGCAGGACGCGGGCTGGGGACGGCCGCAAATCGTCTCCATGCTGACGCTGCCCACCGCCTTCCGCGAGAAGGTGCGGCCCCAGCTCCAGGCGGACATCATGGCCAACGGCTATGCCGCGCTGAAGGAGCTGGAGTTCCTCAACCGCCAGCTCGACTACGCGGGCGGCACGGACTCGCTGGAGTTCCACTACGACCCGGGCACCCGCGACACGAGCCGCCAGTTCGTCGGCGAGCGCCCCTTCGCGCTGACGTACCTCATCGACCGGCCGGACCAGATTTCCATCGAGAAGTACGAGCACGCGGTGGCGGATGCCTGCTACGTGCAGCTCTTCTCGCCGCTGTTGGGCGCGCAGGCCGGCGAGTACGACAACTACGAGAAGCACCAGAAGAAGCTGGCCCTGGGCCACTTCTCCGTCCACTACGGCGCCTTCGGCACGGCGCTGCTCCAGCTCCCGCGGCGCGACATCCTGCGCTACGCGGGCCTGCGCTACGTGGCGAGCGCCTTCCGGCAGTTCCTCTGCTTCGGCGCGGACCACCCGGACTTCCAGGTGCCCTACGGCGACCCGGCCTTCCAGCGGCTGGACGTGCTGGAGAAGAACCGGCGCATCGACGAGAAGTTCAAGGGCTACGTCGCGTTCCGCGCGGGCGAGGAGGAGCGCCGCGACGAGAAGGGCCAGTTCTTCGGCATCCAGGCGCAGCTCGGCAAGGGCGGCAGGCCCCTGGCGGATGCGTTCCGTACGCGGCTGGAGGAGGTGTTCGGCCGGCTGGACGAGAAGATCGACATCCCGGACGTGGAGAAGCAGTCCATCAACCCGGGCAACCCGTCGCTGAGCCGGCCCATCGCGGTGCTGCGCCGCTCGAAGGACGAGTCGCGCGCCCGCGTGGTGGGCGAGTACCTGGAGGCGCAGCGCGGCGAGGTGCGCACCGGGCGCTTCTTCGAGACCTTCTTCAAGGACAACGAGGTCAACCCCATTGCCCAGCGGCTGTTCCTCATCCGCCTGCTGGAGCAGCCCTTCCTCGTCCCGTTCCAGGACCCGGAGGACGGCGCGTACCTCAAGTCGGACGTGGCGCCGCCGGATTTGGACAGCCCGGAGGTGCGGCAGGAGATTTCGCGGCTGGACGCGGAGATGGCGCGCAACGCGCAGCCGGGCCTGCTCAAGAGCCTGACGGACCGCGACAACAAGGCCTTCAGCGCGGCCAAGCTGCGCGCGGTGTCGCGGGTGGAGCAGTGGTCCAACGACTTCCGCGACGAAATCAAGCGCACCTTCTGGCGCGCCTTCGAGAGCGAGCTGCGAAAGGACGCGGAGGCGCGGCTGGAGTCGTTCCGCAAGGTGGCGCAGGTGGCGGACGAGCGCGCTCGTGACGCCGAGGCCCAGGCGGAGCGCTTCCGCAAGGACCCGGCGGCGGTGGACACGGGCTCGGACGTGGCGCAGTTCTACCTGGACGCGGAGGTGCTGCGGGATGACCGGCGCCGCGAGCGGCTGTGGCGCGAGCTGTACCTGCACAAGCTGGACAGCGACTCCAACTTCCGCGCGGCGGACATCTTCGACGCGGTGACGGAGGCGTTCAGCCCGGCGCGCGACGCGGACGGCCGGCTGCGCGCGCGGGACGCGGGGGAAATCGTCCAGAAGGTGCGGGAGCGGCTGGAGGCCCAGGCCACGGAGGTGTACGGCCGCGTGCTGAAGGACATGGGCCTGGACCTGGCGAGCGCGCTGGAGCTGGAGCAGCGCTACGTGGCCCTGCACCGCGCGGGCAAGGACCTGGAGGCGCTCAAGCGCACGGGCAAGCTGGACGAGGAACTGCGTGCGGTGCCGGCGCGCGACGTGCGCACCGGCATCGAGGACCGCTTCAAGCGGCTGGCGGAGGAGTGCGTGCTCCTGGCCCACGTGGACGCCACGCGCCGGGACGACCCCACGGTGGTGCCCGCGGACGTCTTCTACGCGGGACTGCACGAGCGCTACGCCAGCGACGAGGAGGGCGCGCTGTGGAACCTGCTGCGCGGCTCGGTGGCGGGGACGCAGCGGGTGGCGGGCTGGGAGGAGCAGGACGCGCTGGTGCTGTACCGCGCGCTGCTGGGCGTGCCGCTCTACTGGTTCCGCAACATCCAGACGGAGCTGTACTCCGCCTACAAGAAGGTGAAGGCGGACGCGAACCGCACGTACCCGCTGCACATCGAAGCGGCGTGGGAGGGCGACCCGGGCCTACCGGACCTGGACCCGGTGGAAATCAAGCGCGCCGAGGAGCGCCGCACCGCCGAGCGCGCCGCGCAGGCCGCTCGCCAGTCCCGGGACGCGCGGCTGCGCGCCTTCACGCTGTGCATGCTGTTCGGCAACATCATCCGCGACGAGCAGGGCTACCACTGGACCTTCGCGGGCACGCGCAACAAGCTGGCGCCGGAGCGGGCCCAGGCCTTCGAGTCCTTCGAGGCGATGGACCCGACGTTGAGGGCAGACCTGGAGACGAGCGCCCAGGACGCGTGGCGGCAGCGGACGGTGGAGCGCTCCGAGCGTACCCGGCTGCTGGAGGAGGCGCAGGCGCACCAGCGGCGGCTCACCGAGACGTACGCGCGGGCGGTGGCGGAGGGACGCGACGCGGAGAAGCGCTTCCTCCAGGAAGAGCGCGCGGTGGTCGAGTCGCTCCTGGCCGAGCTGAGGGCGTGAGTTGAGCGGCGCCGTGGCTTACCCCACCGTGCTGGTGGGACTGGGGCGGTTCGGCCACGAGGTGGTGGACCGGGCGCTGTTGTCGCTGGACGCGGACGAGTCGCTGCTGGCCCCGCTCAAGTGCGAGGCGGGCTCGGCGGTGGCGGCGGGGCTCCATCCGTTGCTGGAGGACCTGCTGCGCGCCGGGCGTGGTGGAGGCGAGCGGAGGGACCCACGGCTGGACGTGGTCGTCTTCGCGGCGGCGCTCCAGGTGGGTGACGAGGACCTGCTCACCGCGTGCGAGGACGCGGCGAGGCTGGTGGCGGAGGGCTACGGCTCCATCTTCCCGCCGGACCGGCCGCCGGAGCAGCGGGCCGCGGCGATGCACCTGGTGGTGCAGGTGCCCGCGCTGTCGCACTCGCGCGCGGCGGTGGCGCTGTCCCGGCTGGCGGCGGTGGAGGCCTGGGCGCGAGGCCGGCCCGCGTACCCGCTGCTGTCGCGCATCTGGCTCGTGGCCCAGCAGACGACGGCGGGCACGTTGACGTCGCAGGAGCTCGTGGCCACGTGCGCCGCCTTCGGCGTGGCCCTGGTGGGCTCCGGACTGCGCACCGAGGAGGGTATCGCGCAGCGCATGGCCCACCCGGCGCATGGGGAGGGGCTGCTGGGCTTCGTCTCGGTGGCGTCCGCGGAGGTGCCGGAGGCGCGCGTGCGCGAGTACGCGGAAGCGCGCGCGGCGTATGACGGGCTGGGCTCGCTGGTGGCGCGGCTGGAGCCGCCCCGGGTGGACGCGGCGCTCGCCGAGGGGACGGCGGCGGCGCTGCAACCGGAGAAGTGGCTGGCGCCTCTGGTGGATGGCGAGCCCGCGCAGCGGTGCCGGCGCGAGGCGGCCTCGCTGGCGAACGTGCCTCGCGAGCTGCCGGCCATGGACGTGCGGGTGGGGCCCTTCGATTCGGCCGCCACCCTGCGCGCCCGCTATCCGCTGCTCTTCGAAGCGGGGGACGCGGCCCGGCCTTCCACGCGCGCGGGAGACGTGCGCCGCGAGGAGCTGATGCGCGCGCTGGACGCGGCCGAGTACGAGGTCGCAGCCACGGTGGAGCACGGGCTGCGAGGAGCCTTCGACCAGGAACTGGGCCCCACGTCGGGACTCGTGCGGCTGCGCCATGTCGAGGCGGGACTGGAGGGGCTCGCCGCCCGGCTCAAGGACGCCCGGGCGTGCGAGGCGGCCGCGAATACTGGCGCGGAGATAACGGGCGCTTCCCCGGGGAGCGCGGCGGCTCCTGCGGCCACGGAGGCGCTGGAGCAGGCCGTGAAGGCGCTGCCCGAGAGGAGGCAGGCGCTGGCGACGGCGGCGGCGCTCTTGGCCGCGGTGCTGTTGGCGGCGGTCGCCACGGGCCTCGCCTTCTCCACGCCGGCTGTTACCACGGCGGGTGGCGCGGGGCCGTCGACGCTGGTGGTGGCGGCCGCGACGGCGCCCACACAGGGCGCGGCGGTGGACTGGACGGAGGTGTGGCCGTGGCTCGGCGCGCTGGTGCTGGCGCTGGCGGCGGGCCTGGGAGGTCTGGTGCTGGCCGGCTACCCGGCGCGGCGGCGGGTGCGGCGCGAGCTGGAGGCCCGGCGTGAGGCCCTTGCCGCGGCGGCGCACCAGCGCGAGGGGAGCGAGGTGGGGCGGCAGGCGGAGTCGCATTTGAGGGTCCGCCGGCTGCGCGGCCTGCGCGGGGCCCTGCTCGCGGTGGAGGGCGCGGCGGAGCGATTGTGGCTGGCGCGGCGGACAGTGCGGGAGGCCCGGGACAGGGCGCGCCAGCGGATGGGCACGCTGGGACTGACACCGGCCACCGAGGCGCGGCAGGACGACCTGGGGCCGCTGCTGGGGGCTGGAGGACTGCTGCACGTTCCGTTGCTCCCGTCGCCGGTGCTGGCGCGCCAGGTGGCCGCGTGCCGCGAGGTGGCGGAGGAGCGCGTCTGGGCGGACCGGCTGCTGGAGGGGACGTGGCCCGCGGGCGGGCTCTTCGAGGGCGCGCCGTGCGGCGACGACGCGCGCATCGGCGAGCTGGCCCGCCGTCAGGTGGCGCCGCTCGCCCGGCGCAGCTTCTTCGAGGACGCGGAGGCCGCGCTGGCGATGCGGGACTCGCTGGCGGACTTCGGGACGCGCGTGGGCGCGGTGCTCGCGCCGCCATGCCAGCCGCTGGACGCGCAGGGAGACCCGGTGGTGGGCACGCGCCAGGGAGAGGGCTTCGTGCTGGCGCCGGCGGCAGGCCGTGAGGTGATGCAGGACGCGCTGCGCGACATGCCCTTCCGGCTGCCGGTGCTCTGGTCTCCTCGGCCGGCGGCCCGCGTCGTCTTCGTGCGGACGTGGGAGGGACTCACGGTGGAGGACGTGGCGCGCGGCGCCCGGGGGCTGTCATGAGCTTGCAACCCGTGCCGCTGCCGCTGCTCCTCGTCGTGGCGCTGTGGGCGCTCGTCCTGGCCACGCCCGTGCTGGCGTGGGTGCTGTCCGCGCTGCTGGTGGGCGGCGACGCCGGCACGCGCTGGCACCGTGCCGCGCTCCCGGTGGGGAGGACGGTGGGCGTCACGCTGGCCGCCGTCGTCCTGGCGCGACTGCTGGAGGCGGCGAGCGGTGCCATGCAGGATGGGCCGCTCGGCTGGCTGCGTGCGCTGGACACGGCGCTCACCGGCAACACGTCGAGGCTGTGGTACCCGCTGCACGCAGTCCTGATGCTGGCGCTGGCGCACGCCGTGCTGTTCCTCATCGCGGCGCCCATCCTCGCGCTGCGCGAGCGCAACCGGCGGGGCGAGCCCTTCCGCGTGCCGCTGGCCTCGCCGCTGGCGGTGGCGCTGGTGGGCGTGCCGGTGCTGTCCCTGGTGGCGCTGCACGGGCCCTATCTGCAGGACCGGCCGGGCCGCGTGCTGCTGGACCTGGCGTCGGTGCTGCCCATGGTGTGCGTGGCGCTGGCGGTGTGGACGCGCTCCGAGCGCGCCGCGCCGGTGGTGGCTTCCACGGCCGTGGCCGCGAAGCCCGTGACTCCCGTGGAGGTGGCCGCGCTCTGGCAGCGCGTCGGCGCGGTGGAGGGCCGGGCGCGTCCGCTGCTGGCCACGCCGGGTGTCGTCGCGTCGGGTGTCGCGGCGGCGGATGGCACGTCGCGGGCCTGGCAGGCAGCGGGCGGCCTGGGGCCCGCGCCTCGCGCGCTGGAGGACGTGAGCGCCGCCTGGCGCGAGCCGCGCCAGGGCTGGTTGGTGGGAGACCTGCCGGACCCGACGGAGCGCCACTTCCTCGCGGCGTGCCTGGCGCTGGCGCTCCAGCGCGAGGGGCTGACGTGCCTGGTGGTGGCGGACGCGCCGGAAGCGCTGCGCGACGCGGTGGAGGAGGCCTTCGCGCGCCTGGGGCGATGGCCGCCGGGCGCGTTGGTGGCGGGGGCGGGCGAATTGCGCGACGCGCTGGTGGGGCACCGCATGCCCGCGGCCGTCTTCCTGGACGTGGAAGGGCTGTCCTCGGAGGGCATCGCCGCGCTGGGCGGCGCGAGCGACGGCTGCGGCCGGCTGTGGGCGCGCTCGGTGGGGCTGGTGCTGCTGTCCCAGGTGGACCGCGGCACGCCACTGGCTACCTCGCACCGCATGTTCACGCTGCGCCGCCTCGGGCTGGCGCTCTCCAGCGCGGGCTCGCGGTGGGGCGTGCTGGCCACGGGCGTGGGCGGTGTCGGCACGCGCTCGCTGGTAGAGGGCATGTTCCCCGGCTTCCCGGTGCGCGAGGTGCCGTACGCGCCACGCGCCGCCGCGCAGGTGCGTGCGTGGCGCGTGGCCCCCGGCTTCCGGGACACGCCGGGGACGCCGTGGGTGCGCCGTGCGTTGGAGCCGGTGACGGCGGCGGGCCTGCCCGCTTCCGTGGGAGACCCGGGCGGCGCCTTCGACCGGAGCGCGGCCGAGTTCTGGGGCCGCGACGTGCACTTCACGCGCGACGTCTCGCTCGCGGGGGCCGCGTCCGTGGCGGACCTGGGCGAGGCCTGGCTGGTGGCCGCGTACCGCGCGCTGCCGCACCTGGCGCCCCTGCCGGGTGGAGGCGCGCATGATGCGCTGTGGTCCCTGCCGGACACGCCGCTGGTGCGCTTCCTCCTGCGCGACAGCAACCTGGAGGGCCTGGCGCGCAACGGCATGCTGCCGCCGCCCCGGCCGCTGGTGGGGCGACACAACGCCTCGTTGGCCAACGCGCACCTGAAGGCGGCGCTGCGCGAAGGGACGCAGGACTACGCGGCCCTGGCCGCCGTCTTCGGACGCTCGCGGGTGGACGCGGCGCTCGGCCAGGGCTTCCGCGCCGAGCGCCACGCGGTGCGCCGGCCACCGGGACAGGACGAGGTGGTGCGCAGCCCCGTCATCCCCGCGATGCCCTCGGCGGTCGGACACGGCGGCCCGCTGCGCCGCACCGTGAGCGACCAGGTGGTGCACATCGTCGACGGGCAGGGCGGCCAGCAACTGCTCGAGGTGGACCGGCTGCTGGTGGACACCCGCTTCTATCCGGGCCGGGTGTTCGCGGTGGGGGACGCGCGCTACGAGGTCCCCCTGAATGCCTACGACACGAAGCGCGGGGAGATTCGCGTCCACCCGGTGCCGCATGACCGGCCCCTCACGCGGCCCCAGCTCCAGATTCGCGTGGAGGCGGCCAGCGTCGTGGAGTCTCCGCAGACGGTGCACAGCGGACGGACCACGTACCAGGTGAGCACGGTGGAGGCGACGGTGGTGGAGCGCGTCACCGGCTTCATGCAGGTGGGCCGGCCGGGCCGCGTGGACATGGGTGAGGTCACCTGCCGCTACCGCACGCGCGTGCGGGCCCTCCTCTTTCCTTCGGGCGGGACAGCGGCTGCGCTCTTCCACCTGGCGCGCTCGGCGGACGGCGTGCTGCTGGCGCACCTGCTCGCCGGGGACGAGGACATCGAGGTCGTTCCCGTGGGGCCTGGGCTGTACGCCGGGGCGCCCGCGGGCGTCGCGGTGGTGGACCGCCACCTGCAGGGCATGGGTGTGGCGGAGGCCATGGACCTGTCGCTCATCGACGACACCTTCAAGTGGGTGCGTGCGCTGCTGGCCGGTTGCGGATGCGCGCATGGCTGCCAGGCATGCACGCCCCAGGACGTGCTCGATGCGGGGCCGGACAAGGCGGGCGTGTTGGAACTGCTGGGATAGACACGCGGGGCTGGCGCTCGCGGGGAGATGGCAATGAGTGGCACGGAGGAACTGCAGCCGGGGACCCAGCTCGACGGCCGGTACGAAGTCGTACGGCTGGTGGGGCAGGGGGGCATGGCGGCCGTGTACGAGGTGCGCCACCTGGGGCTGCACAGCACGCACGCGCTGAAGGTGCTGAACTCGGACCTCGCGAAGGACCCGGAGCTGCGCGGCCGTTTCCTGTCGGAGGGGCGCATCCAGGCGCGGATGCGCCACCCCAACATCGTGCAGGTGACTGAAATCGTCACCACGCCGGTGGCCGGGCTGGTGATGGACTTCGTCGAGGGCCCCACGCTCGGGGACCGCGTCCACCAGGAGGGCGCGCTGAAGCTGGACGACGTGCTCGCCGTCTTCCTGCCCGTGCTGGACGCGGTGGAGGAGGCGCACAAGGCCGGCGTCGTCCACCGGGACCTCAAGCCCGACAACATCATCCTCGGCCGGGACAGCCGGGGCCGCCTGCAGCCGAAGGTGACGGACTTCGGCATCGCCAAGCTGCTGCGCGACGAGGAGCTGCACAACAAGCAGCGCACGCGGGCCGGCGCGCGCATGGGCACGTTGCTGTACATGAGCCCGGAGCAGGTGCGGGGCGCGGAAGAGGTGGATGCGCGCTCGGACATCTTCTCGCTGGGCGCCATCCTCTACGAGGTCGCCACCGGCAAGGTGGCCTTCGCCGCGCCGAGCGACTTCGGCACCATGAGCCGCATCGTGGAGGGCACGTTCGAGCCGCCCGAGCGCGTCGTCGGTGGACTGCCGCCGGTGCTGGCGGGCTGCATCCGCAAGGCGCTGGCGGTGGACCCGGCGGAGCGCTTCCAGGACTGCGCCGCCTTCCGCGTGGCGCTGGAGTCTGTGAACGACCCGGCGGCGCAGGCCCCGGCGAAGCCCTCGCGCTCGTACGCGGTGACGAGCCCGGGCGTCGTGGGCACCATGAACGCGCCGCAGCCGGAGAAGCACGCCGCGCCCCCACCCCGGAACGAGCCCGCCGCGCCCGCCTACTCGACGGCCGCGCCCGCGCCTCCGCCCAGGGTGCAGCGCCCCCTGGCTTCACCGGTCGCCGAGCGTCCGCCGGGAGTGGCTACGGTGGGCACCGTGGCGGTCCCCGCGGTGATGCCCCCCCGTCCAGGGGCCATCGCGCCGACGCCGGGGGCCTCGCCCATCATCGCGGCGCTGGCGAGCTTCTTCTGCATCCCCGGTGTGGGGCAGCTCTACAACGAGCAGATCGCCAAGGGGCTGAGCCTCATGGTGACGTGGCTCGTGCTGGTCTTCGGGTTGACCGCGGCGGGCGGGCCCTGTCTCGCGCTCACCATGAACCTGCTGTTCGCCATCGACGGGTATCTCATCGCCGGCAAGCGCAAGCGCGGGCAGTACGTGGGGGCCTGGGAGTTCTTCTAGCCAGCACGGGGGAAGACGCCCGAGGAGGAGCATGATGTTGCAGCCGGGAGTGGTGGTGGAGCCCTACGAAATCGAGCGCGAGCTCGGTGGCGGGGGCATGGCTCGGGTCTACCGCGTGCGCCACCGGGTGTTGGGGAGCGTCCACGCGCTGAAGGTGCTGGACCCGGAGCTGACGGTGAACGCGGAGCTGCGCGCGCGCTTCCTGGAGGAGGGGCGCATCCAGGCGCAGCTGCGTCACCCGAACATCGTGGCGGTGACGGACCTCGTGGTGGCCCCGGGCGTCGCCGGGCTGGTGATGGACTTCCTGGAGGGCCAGTCGCTGGAGGCCTTCATCGAGTCGCGCGAGGGCCGGGCGCCATCCCCCGACGAGGTGCGCGACATCTTCCGGCAGGCGCTGGCGGGCGTGGGCTTCGCACACGCGCAGGGCTACGTGCACCGGGACCTGAAGCCCTCCAACATCTTCCTCCACGAGGTGCACGGCGACCGGGTGGCGCGCATCCTCGACTTCGGCATCGCCAAGGCACCCGGCGCGGAGGGGAAGCGCGCCACGCGCACCGGAGCCCGGCTGGGCACGCCGCACTACATGAGCCCGGAGCAGGTGAAGGACCCGAGAGACGCCACGCCCCGCTCGGACATCTTCTCGCTGGGCGTCACCCTGTACGAGCTGGCGACGGGCAAGCGTTGCTTCGACGGGGACAGCGAGTTCCTCATCATGAGGAGCATCGTCCAGGCGGAGTTCCTTCCCCCGGAGCAGGTGCATCCCGGCATCGACCCCGGCCTCGCCGCGGTCATCCACAAGGCCATGGCGCCGGAGCCCGCGCAGCGGTTCGCCACATGCGAGGAATTCTCACAGGCCCTGGACGCGCCTGCACCCCGGCCGGTGATGTCCATGTCGCAGGTGAAGGCCGCGCCCGAGCCGAAGCCTCCTCCGGCGGCGCCTCCCGCCGTGGCGCGTCCCTCGCAGAAGGTGGCTGCCGCAACGGAGGTACGGCCCGTGCCACCTCCCGAGCCGAAGGCGGTGGAGCGCCGCTCTCCGCTGAAGTCGGCTCCGCCCGCGCGTGCGGAGGAGCCGCGTCCCGTCTCGCGGGGCCTGTCCAGCGAGGCCAAGGGAGCGGGGCTGCTCGGCCTCTTCGGACTGTTGTTGCTCATGCTGTGGCTGCGGCGCTCGGAGCAGACAGCAGCGCCCGCCAAGGCTCCCGCCGCGACACCGGCTCCCGTCACCGCGCCGGTCCCCAGTACCACCACGCCGCGCACCAACATCAATACACCGGGCCCCACCACCAACACTCCAGCCCCGTCCTCTGCGCGCCCCTCGGCCGCGAAGTCTTCACAAGCGTCGAAGGTCCCCGTCGCGACGCCCCCGGTGATGCCGCTTCGCGAGTCCCCTGCGGTTCCTGCCCCCAGCCCGCGCGCCGAGCCCGCCTCGGCGCGGCTGCGCGTCGAGGTCCGCCCCGATGCGGGCGCGCGCATCGAGGTCACGAATCCTCGCGGGGAGCAGCGCTTCCTGGCCGCGGCATCCTTCGTGGACGAGCAGGCGCTCGTGGGGCGGTGGAAGGTGAGGGCCACCGCGCTGGGGCACGAGCCCCAGGAGCGCGACATCGAGGTGAAGGAGGACACGGTGCATCTGGTGAGGCTCACGCTCGCGCGTGCGGCCGCCCGGCCCGAATCCGTCCCGGAGCCGGAGGCTCCCCCCGAGGAGGCTCGGGCTCCATCATCCGAAGCATCCCCCACGAAGCTGCGTGAGGAGCCGCCCCAGCCACACGAGGCCACGGCGCCCGAAGCACCCGAGCGTGGGGCGCCCGAGCGCTTCGTGGTGCAGGGCCCAACGGTGCGTGACACGCGGACGGGGCTCGTATGGACGCGGCGACTGTCCGACAACGCGTACTCGTGGGAGGAGGCCCAGCGCTATTGCGGTGCGCTTGTCGTCGACGGCGGCGGCTGGCGCCTGCCGGAGCGAGGCGAACTGGCGGAGCTCGTCAGCGACCCGGGCGTGCGCAATGCGCTGTACCAGGCCCTCTCCGGAGCCATCGGAGGCAAGGTGTGGTCCGCGACATCGTTCGGGGGCAACAGCTTCGGGCAGGTGGCCTGGACGGCCCACCTCGGCACGGGCGGCGTGGAGGGACTGCGGACGTCCCTCCCGATTCGAGCGCTCTGCGTGCGCTGAAGCCCCGGCGCCTCAACCGTGAGGCAACGGCGCCGACTCCCGGTACATGCGCAGCATGTCCGCGACGCTGTACTTGTATTCGAACCCCGTCGCCTCCAGGAACCGGCGGTTGTCCACGACGATGGGGAAGCGCAGGTGGTCCAGCGCGCCCACGGACAGCCTCGGGAACCCTCCGCGCCCCAGCAGCATCCGCAGCACCGGTGCCGGCAGCGGCACGCCCGTGCGGCCCGTCTCCCTCACAATCACAGAGAACGGAATCGGCGGCGGTCCCGCGACGTTGTAGATGCCCCGCAGCTCCCCGGTCAGCGCGAGCACCAGCGCCGCCACCACGTCCTCCTCCTGGAGCACGTGGAACAACGGGTCATACCCCAGCACCAGCGGCACCCGCCGTCCCTTGAGGAACGACGCCAGCGTCCCCGTGCCCGGCGTCCCCAGCGTGTACGGCAGCCGCAGAATCGCCGTCGTCACCTTCGGCAGCCGCCACAGCGCCGTCGCCGCGTACAGGTCCGCGGCCACCAGGTCCGCCAGCTCCGGAATGGCCTCCAGCGCCCGCGGCGGCTCGTCCTCCGAGTGGTACAGCGGCGAGTCCGCCGCCGCCCCGTAGAACGTGTGCCGCCCCACGAAGAGCATCTGCTTCACGCCGTGCGCCGCGCAGTGGTCGAACACCGCCTTCGTGCCGTCCAGGTTGATGCGGCCCCGCTCCGCGCCCTGCACCGTGAAGGCCGTCACGGTGGCCATGTGCACCACCGCCTCCGGACGCCAGCGCCGGAAGACGTCCTCCGCCGCCCGCTTGCGCACGTCGCCGCGGAACACCTCGATGCCCAGCTCGCGCGCCTCCTCCCACGGGCGGATGTCCACTCCCGCCACCTGGTGCCCCGCCTCGTGCAGCCGCAGGGCCAGCTTGCGCGCGATTCCTCCCGCGATGCCCGGAATCAGCACCCTCATGGCAACAGCCTCCTGCCCGACCGCCGGCCGTGGCGCTCCGCCCGGCCCCGCTCGATGAGTCCCGCGATGCGCGCCTTCACCTTCGCCACATAGCCCTCGATGACGTGGTCCTCTTCGTCCCCCGTCCCGTGGAAGACGAGCGGCTCGCCGTAATGGATTTCGAGCTGCACCGGAAGCGGAACCGGAAACAGCCACGGCGTCACCGGCACGTACGGCACCCCCATCAGCTTCCCCAGCGCATACGCGTTGAACACCGTGGGAATGGCCGAGCCGCCGCCCAGGAAGGCGAAGGGGATGATGGGCGAGCGCGTCTGCAATGCCAGCCGCACGAAGCCCGTGCCGAAGTCCACCAGCGAGTAGCGCTGGTTGTACAGCTTCGCCGTCCCGCGCGCGCCCTCGGGGAAAATCATCAGCAGCCGGTCGTCCTCCAACAGCCGCTTCGCGTGCTCGGGCAGCCCGGTGAACTGGCCGGTGCGGCTGGCCCACAACGAGCTGATGGGGAACTTGTGGAGGAAGCGCTCCACCATGCCCTGCGACAGCCGCGGCGGGTCCATCTCCAGCATCGTGGAGGCGAGCACCATGGCCCCGTCCACCGCCACGCCGCCCGAGTGGTTGCCCACCAGCATCCCCCGGCCTCGCGCGGGGATGTTCTCGATGCCGAAACACTTCACCCGGAAGTAATACCGGTACAGGACGGAGAACACCTGGAGCGCATGCAGCACGTGGCGCTTCGAGATGCCGTAGGGGTCCACACCGTACTCGTTGAACGGCAATTCCAGCCGTTCCACCCGCGCTTCCAGTGAGTCGCTCTGGGACACGGGGAGGGACCGTAGCACCCTCGGCACGGGGCCGCTGCATTCCCGCCAGCACGGAGTGGGCACCGGACAATCGTTACGCCATACTGGCCGTCCACCCCTCGCCCCCCTCTCAATGACTCCCAAGGACGAGCTCGCCATCGAGGTGAAGGGCCTGGTCAAGCGCTTCGGTGACGTGGTGGCCGTGGACGGCGTCGACCTGGACATCCGCCGGGGCGAGTGCCTCGGTCTGCTCGGCCCCAACGGCGCGGGCAAGACGACCACCGTGGAGATTCTGGAGGGGCTCCAGGACGCCACCGCGGGCGAGGTGAAGCTCCTGGGGATGAGCTGGAAGCAGGACGCCCGGGCGCTCCGGCGGCGCATCGGGATGACGCTCCAGGAGACGCGGCTGGTGGACCAGCTCACCGTGGAGGAGATGGTCCGCCTCTTCGCGTCCTTCTACCCGCGCCCCCTCGACGTGGAGACGCTCATCGGCATGGTGCAGTTGGGCGAGAAGCGCCACGCGCGGGTGGGGAAGCTGTCCGGAGGCCAGCGGCAGCGGCTGGCCCTGGCGCTGGGGCTGGCGGGCGACCCGGACGTGCTCTTCCTCGACGAGCCCACCACCGGCCTGGACCCGCAGTCGCGCCGCTCGCTGTGGGACGTGGTGGCCCAGCTCAAGGCGCGCGGGCGCACGGTGGTGCTGACCACGCACTACATGGACGAGGCCGAGGTGCTGTGCGACAGGCTCGTCATCATCGACCACGGCCGGGTGATTGCGCGGGGCACGCCCCGGGACATCATCGCCTCGCTGGGCGCCGAGCAGGTCATCGAGTTGGAGGCGGACCCCGCGCCGGAGCCGGAGCGGCTGCGTCCGTTGCCCGGCGTGGTGACGGCGCAGCGGCACGCCGACCGCATCACCGTGCGCGTGCGCGAGCTGCACCTGTCGCTGCCGGCGGTGCTGCGAGAGGTGGAGGCGGGGGGCGGGACGCTGAAGCACCTGTCCACCCGCCGTCCCACGCTGGACGACGTGTTCATCGGACTGACGGGCCGCTCGCTGCGCGAGGGCGAGGGCGAGGAAGAGAAGGCGGCATGATGGGAGCCCTGGGCCAGCTCGTGCTGATGCGGCTGCGCATCCTCTGGCGTCAGCCGGACGTGTTCTTCTGGACGTTCGTCTTCCCCGTCATCGTCACGCTGGTGCTGGGACTGGCCTTCCGCAACGAGGCGCTGCCGCCGGTGCGCGTCGCCGTGGTGGACGGGCCGGAGGCGCCGACGCTGGTGGCGCGGCTGGAGGGCGTCCCCGAGCTCCAGGTGCAGCGACTGGATGCGGAGGCTGCCCGGCGCAAGCTGGCGCGCGGGCAGGTGGCGCTGGTGCTGCTGCCGGGCGCCTCGCCGGAGGCGCTGGTGGACCCGAGCCAGCCGGAGGGTCGCACCGCGCGGGTGCTGGTGTCGCAGGCGCTCGCGGCCAGCGGGGGCGGGCCCCGCCTCGAGGCGCTGAAGGCCACGCCGGTGGAGGAGCCCGGCAACCGCTACGTCGACTTCCTCGTCCCGGGTCTGCTGGGCATGTCCCTGATGTCCACCAGCATGTGGACGCTGGCCAGCTCCATGGCGTCCATGCGCGGGGGCAAGCTGCTCAAGCGGATGGCGGCGACGCCCATGTCCCGCTTCGACTTCTTCCTCGCCTTCATCCTGGCCCGCGGCCTCTTTGGACTGGTGGAGGTGCTCTTCTTCTGCGCCTTCGCGCGGTGGCTTTTCGGCGTGCCCATGTTCGGCAGCTACGTGCTCTTCATCGGCATGGGGTTGCTGGGCGCGCTGTGCTTCGCCGCGGTGGGGCTGATGGTGTCCGTGCGGGCGAGCTCGGAGGAGAGCGTCGGAGGGCTCGTCAACCTGGTGATGATGCCGATGATATTCATGTCCGGCGTGTTCTTCTCCTCGGAGAACTTCCCCGGCTGGCTCCAGCCCTTCATCCACGCGCTGCCGCTCACGGCGCTCAACGACGCGCTGCGGGCCATCATGCTGGAGGGTGAGGGCGCGCTCGCGCTGGGCTTCCCGCTGGCGGTGATGCTCGTGTGGACGCTGGTGCCCCTGCTGTTGACCGTCCGCTGGTTTCGCTGGAGCTGACAGGAGCCTGCCCCATGTCCGAATCCACCGCTGCCCCGGCCTTCGTCCAGCGCCTGAACTTCCACGCGCGCGACGCGAGCAACGAGTCCGCGGCGTTCCAGGCGGCGCTCTCGCTGGGGCTCCTCGCTCACCTGCCGGAGGTGGGCACCGGCGACCCCGTGCCGCTGGACGCGCTGGCGCGGCTGTCGGGCGGCACACTCCGGGGCACGCGCGCCGTCATCGAGCCGCTGGTGGCGCTGGGCTTCGTGCACCTGGACACGGGACGTGGCTACGCGCTCCCCGCCACCACGGCCGCCTTCCTCCGGGATGAGGGCTTCGTGGCGCGGCTGCGCGAGGCGGCGCGCTGGTGGCACGTAGCCGCGAAGCTGCCGGAGGCCGTGCGCACCGGCACCGCCGTGACGTGGGCGGATGGGACATGGGATTTGCTCGGCAGGTACCGCGCGCTGTTCCTGGGGCCCGACGTGCCGGCGCCGGGCGCGGAGGCCGCGGACTTCCATGACCGGCTCGCACGCAACTTCCTGCGCACCCAGGCCCTGGTGACGGCCGCGGAGCTGGGGCTGCTGGAGCGCCTGGTGTCCGGGCCCGCGCCGCTGGCGGAGCTGGCGCGCGCGGTGGGTGCGTCGCCAGAGGGGCTGAGGGTGCTGCTGGAGGTGCTGGCCACGCTCGGCATCACCCGCGGGGACGCAGGGGCGTGGGGCTTCACGGAGGCCGCCGGCCACGCGCTGGACGCGCAGAGCCTGCCGTACTTCCAGCGGGCGCTGCCGGCCACCATGGCCTACTGGGAGGCCTTCGGACATACGGACGAGGCGGTACGCGAGCGGAAGTTCCGGTTGGACCTGCGCGAGCCGGAGACCGCACGCCGCATCTACCAGGAGAATGCCTCGCGCATCTCCAGCATCTTCGCCTCGCACCTGCGGCTGAGCCGCAAGGCGGCCGAATTGGTGCGGAGCATGCGCCCGCTGGCGGGGGCTCGGGTGCTGGACGTGGGCACCGGCTCGGGCGTGTGGGGCGCGGCCTTCGGGCTGGCGGACGCGGCCACGCACGTCACCTTCCTGGACTCGCCGCACGTGCTGGACGCGGTGCGCCCGCACCTGGCGAAGCTGAAGCTGGAGGCGCGCTCGCGGCTGTGGGCCGGGGACTGCCTGGACGTGGACTACGGCGAGGCCGCGTACGACGTCATCCTGCTGCCGCAAATCATCCCCGCGTTGCCGCCCACGGAGCTGCCGGGCTTCTTCGCCCGGCTGGCGCGCGCGCTGAAACCCGGCGGCGTGCTCCTCATCTCCGGCTACCTGCTGACGGACCGGCGCGACGGCCCGCTGGACGCGCTCTACTTCGCGCTGCGCCGGTACGTGTCCAACGAGGGCGACGTGTTGTCGCTGCCGGAGTTCCGCGCGCTGCTGACGCCGGTGGGCCTCACCTCGGCGCGCGCCTTCGACATGCCCATTCAACAGGTCGTCGTCGCCCACCGCGGCGACGTGCCCTGGCCAGAGGCGGCACCCCGCTGAGGCGGACGCTTCAGCCGGCGCGCCGGCCCGCGGGAGCCGGCGCGGGCGCCAGCTCGGTGGGGAGCACCACGCCGGGACGCGCCGCGAGCAGCAACTCCTGCGTCGGCAGCGGCAGGCACACCATGGAGGTCAGCCCCACGTCCGCCAGCAGCCGGCGGTACTCCGAGGCCGAGAGCAAGTCCCCTTCATTGGTCATGAAGCGCCGCAGCCCGAAGTAGAGGTGGTCCTCAGGGCCGTCCCTCCGCTCGTGGAGCACGTACTCGGCGATGACCAGGATTCCGTCCTGGCGCAACGCTCTCGCCGCGCGGCCGAGCAGGCCGGGCACGTCCTCCGGCCGCAGCACGTTGAGCACCTGGGGCAGGATGACGACGTCGAAGTCCGCCGTGCCGAAGTCCTGGGTGAAGAGGTTGCCGGGCCAGAAGCGGGCCCTGTCCGAGACCTTCAGGCCCTCCACGTTGCCCCGTACCTGCTCCAGCACCACCTGCTGGTCGAAGTAGGTGACGTGCGTGGTGGGCGTGGCCCGGGCGAAGGCGGCGCCCCACACGCCGGAGCCGGTGCCGATGTCCAGCACCGCCGCGCCCTCCAGCGGACGGGCCCGGGCCACGGTGGCAGCGGCGCGCCGGCTGAGCTGGAAGTGCGAGGCGAACACCGCCGTAATCTGGCTCGAGTTGTCCGCGTAGAAGCGCTGGCTCACCTCCGGGTCCTTCAGGTCCAGGAAGAAGCGCTCGTGGCGCACCGTCTCGTCCAGTCGCTCCAGCGCCTCCCAGTAGCGCGCGGTGACGGAGAGCGAGCGCAGGAGGTAGTCCAACGCCTTGCCCTCCAGGAGCTGCCGGGCCTCGGCCGTCAGCGTCCAGGTGGCCCCGTCCCGCTCGCTGATGCCGAGCGTCTCCAGCACCTCCAGGAGGAGGCGCAGGCCCGGGCTGCTCATGTAGGTGGCCGCGCCCAGCTCCGACACGGAGTGGGGCTTCGACACGAGCGCCGCCAGCACGCCCAGGCGGCCCGCGGACAGCAGCACCTGCGTGCGCGCGGCGCTGCGCGCGAAGCGGTCGAAGAAGTTCTCCGCTGCTGTTTCCGTCGAAGGGCCCGCGGGCGCCGGCGCCAGGAAGAGCTCCCGGAAGTGGCCGAGCACGTCCCAGCTCCGTCCTCCGTGGGCAAGGGGCTCGCCGCGCTTCACCGCCTCGTCGAGCTGTCCGCACGGGCCCCACCACGGCAGCTCCGCGTCGAGCCGTTGCCGGAAGCCGGGCTCGCGGAGGAATGCCGCCACCGGCGCCGGAAGGGACAGCGCGCCCGCGTCGTCCGCGTGGACGAGGCCCAGGCATACCAACAGCTCGGCGAGCGCGCGGATGCCACGGGCCGTGCACCCGGTGCGCTCCGCCAGTGCCGCCACCGTCACCGCGGGCGCCGCGTCCTTCACGGGCAGCGTGTCGAAGAGGCCCACCTGGAGCGAGGCGCGCAGCAGGGCCGACTCGTTCGAGGCGTTGCGGGCCCAGAAGTGGAGGGACTGTGCCAGGGGGCGGCTCGCGGCGCGCTGCGGGGCGGTCATCGACACCTCGTCCGGGGAGGGGCGCGAGCTTCGCCCCTCACGCGCTGGGGCGCAACCTCACGGGGCCCCGGTTTCCCCAGCGGGCCGTGCGGTACGATGGCGGCATGGCCCCTCCAACGAACGTCGCCCTGGATGCCGAGCAACTCCTCCGCGGAGACGCCCGCGTCCAGGACGTCTGCATCGTCGCGGAAGGCGCGTCCGCCACGGCGTGGGTGGTGCCGCGCCGCGCGGTCCGCGCCGACGTGCTGGACGCGCTTCTGCGCGAGCACCTGGGCGAGGCCGCGCCGGGCGTCGCGTTGCTCGACGCCATTCCCCGCCTGGACTCGGGCGAGGTGGACCTCGGGGCCCTCTCACGGCTGCGGCCTCCCACGCCCGCTGCCCTCGAGCGGTTGGAGTCGCGGCTGCGGCAGGCCGGCCACGAGGCGGTGGCGATGGCAGGTCCCCGGGTGCGGGACGAGCGACACACGCCGCTCGATGAATTGCTCCCCGCCGCGCTGCTGCCTCGGGCGCGGCCGGCCTCCACCGTGCCAGCGCCCCGCGTGGCGTCCTCCGGTGCCGGGACGGCGCTGCCCTCGCTCCTCGACGGCGGGCCCGCGTGCCGGCCCGAGGGCGAGCCCCGGACGCTGGGGGCCATGCTGCGCAGGGCGGTAGCGCTCCACCCGGAGGGCACCGTCACCTTCCTCGACGTGGACGGCCGGCGTGAGGTGCTGCGGTTCGCGGACCTGTGGCGCGACGCGCTGCGGCTGTGGAGTGGCATGCGGGGGCTCGGGCTGAAGCCGGGGGACCGGGCCGTCCTGGTGACGGAGCGGCCCGTGGACGCCATCCGCGCCTTCTGGGCGTGCACGCTGGGCGGCGTGGTGCCGGCCCCGCTGGCCTGGCCCGCGTCGCTGGAGCGCTCGCACCCCACCTTCGCGCGCGTGGTGTCCGTGGCGCAGCGGCTGGGCGGGCCGCTCGTCCTCACCACCGCCGCGGCCACGGGCGCCCTGGAGGCCGCCGGGCTTCGGGCCGTCGCGCTCGCATCGCTGGAGGGGAGCGGGGAGGAGCAGCCCTGGGAGGCCGAGTCCGGCGCACCGGCGCTGATGTCCTTCACCTCCGGGAGCACCGGGCTGCCCAAGGGCGTGGTGCTCACGCACGACAACCTGCTGGCCATGTGCGACTCGATGATGGCGGCGGGCTGGTACACGCCACGGGACGTGGGGATGAGCTGGATGCCGCTGGACCACGTGGCGGGGCTCGCCTACTCGCACCTGCTCTGCGTGCGGGCCCGCACCTCGCACGTGCTGGTGGCCCGGGATTACGTGCTGGCGGACGTGCTGCGGTGGATGGACCTGCTCACCGAGTTTGGAGGCACCCATAGCTGGGCGCCCAACTTCGCGTTCGGGCTGGTGGCGGACCGGCTGGAGCGCGGGGAGCGCCGCGCCTGGGACTTGTCCCGCGTGCGGGTGCTCAGCTGCGGGGGAGAGCCCCTCGTCGCGCGGACGCTCCGGCGCTTCACGGACGGGCTCGCGCGGGACGGGCTGCGGCAGGACGCGGTGTGCCCCGGCTGGGGCATGGCGGAGACCACCTCCTACTTCACACAGACGCGGGGGGTGAGGACGGCGGGGGAGGAGTCGTATGTGGAGCTGGGGCCGCCGCCGGCGGGCTCGGCCCTGCGCGTGGTGGACGACGCGGACGCGCTCGTCCCGCGGGAGACGGTGGGGCACCTGCAGGTGCGCGGCGCCGCCGTGCTGGGCGGCTACCTGGATGACCCGGAGCTCAACGCCCGCTCCTTCACCGCCGATGGCTGGTTCCGCACGGGCGACCTCGCGCTCGTGCGCGGCGACCAGATGGCCATCACCGGGCGCGAGAAGGAGGTCCTCATCATCAACGGCAACAACATCTATCCCCAGGAGATAGAGGCGGTGGTGGAGGAGGTGCCGGGCGTCCTGCCGACGTACTCCGTGGCCTGCCCCACGCGCATGGGCTGGGCGCAGACGGACGAGGTCGTCGTCTTCTTCGTCCCCACGCCGGACGCGCCGCCGCTGGAGTCACTGCTGCACGCCATCCGCGACGCCGTGGGGCGGAGGCTGGGCCTGCACGTCGCGTGGCTCGTGCCGCTCGCCCGCCAACAGGTGCCGCGCACGGAGCTGGGCAAGCGCGGGCGCACCGAGCTGCGCCGGCGGCTCGAGTCGGGAGACCTGGCCGCGGAGCGCCGCGTGGCGGAGCGGCTCCTGGGAGGCCCCTTCGCGCTGCCGCCCTGCCTGGCGGTGCCCCGGTGGCTCCCGCGGCCCCTGCTTCCGACGGGAGCGCGGGAGGGCGGGGTGCTGGTGGTGGGAAGCGAGGCCTGGGCGGCGGCCCTGCGCGAAGCGCTGCCCGGTCGCGAGGTGCGGCACGTGGTGCCGGGCCCGGAGGCCGGGGCGGCGGTGCGCGCCCTCCTCGCTCGGGAGCCGCGCGTGCAGGACGTGGTCTACGTGGCGAGCCGGGGCCGCGACACCTTGGACATGGACGCACTGGAAGCCGCGGTGGCGCCGCTGCTCGCGTGCGTCCGGGCGCTGGAGTCGCCCGTGCGACTGCGCGCCGCAGTCCCCCACCCGGCGGGAGCCCGGCCCGCGGAGGCGGTGGGCCTGCTCGTGCCGGGCCTGCTCGCCTCGGTGGCGGCGGAGGTGCCCGGCCTGGAGACGTCGCTCGTCTGGGTGCCGCACGACGTTCGCGAGGCCGCCCGCGCGGTGGCCGTGGAGCTGCGGGGCGCGAGCGCGGCGCGCGAGGTGTCGTGGCAGGAGGGGCAGCGCCGCGAGCGCGCCTACGCGCCCTGGTCGCCCGCGCCCGTGGAAGCGCCCCGGAGGCTGCGACAGGGCGGCCTCTACGCGGTGACGGGGGCGCTGGGCGGCCTGGGGCAGGCCTGGGCGCGCCACCTGCGGCGGGCCCTGGGCGCGCGCCTGCTGTTGTTGGGGCGCAGGGCGCGCGACGCCTCCGCCGAGGCGCTCGAGCGCGAGCTGGGCGACGCCCTGTACCGGCCCGTGGACGTCACCGACGCGGCAGCGCTCCAGGAGGCGCTGCGTGCGGCCGAGGCGCACTTCGGCCGCGCCATCGACGGCGTCTTCCACTTCGCGGGGACGCTCGAATCGCGGCCCCTCCAGGAGGAGACGCCGGCCTCCATCGCGAGCGCCGCGAAGGCGCACGTGCTGGGCGCCGTGCGGCTCGCCGAGGCGCTGCGGGAGCGGCCGGAGGCGCCGCTGGTCCTCGCCTCGTCGCTGATGGGGACGGTGGGCGCGGGCCTGCACGCGGGCTACTGCGCCGCCACCGGCTTCACGGCCCGCTTCGCGGAGGCCCTCGCGGCGGAGGGCCGGCCCGCGGTGGCGGTGTCCTTCAGCTCCGTGCGCGACACAGGCATGGCGCGCGGGCTGACGGCTTCGCCTCCGGGGTACCGCGTGCTGGAGGTGCCCCAGGCACTGGCGATGCTCGGCCTGGCGGTGGAGTCGGGGCTGGCGCACGTGCTGGCGGGGGTGGAGGGCACGGCGGTGCCGTGGCGCCCCGTGGGACTGGGCGCGGGGGAGCCTCTGGAGCAGCCCCACGTCTACGTCGAGGCGGGCTCCGGCGCCCCGCCACCCTCGGAGGTGGAGGGCGCGGTGGTGCACGTGCTGCCCGCGCTGCCGCGAGGGCCCGCGGGGCAGGTGGACCGGGAGGCGCTCCGCGAGGAGCTCGCGGGCAACGCGGGACGCGCTCCCACGGGGCCGATGGAGGAGGTGGTGGCGGAGGCGTTCCGCGACGTGCTGGGCGTGGCGGTGATGGGCGCGCACACGGACTTCTTCTCGCTGGGCGGCAGCTCGCTGCAGGCCACCCGCGTGCTCTCCCGCATCCAGGAGCGCACCGGGCTGCGACTGCCGGTGACGGTGCTCTTCGAGCACTCCTCCGTCGCGAAGCTGGCCGCGCACGTGCGGCGCGTGGTGGACCCGGCGCAGGTGGATGTGTCGCAGCTCTCCGACGCGCAGGTGGGCCTGCTGCTGCGCGTGCTCCAGGCGGACTGAGGCCTCGGGCGCTTGTCTTCGCTCGAGCCGCGTCCCTACACTCCCGACTCCCCCGACACGCCCCTCATCCAGGTCTTCCCAGGTGATGCTCCTCCACTTCGCCCTGCAGAGCGTGCGCTCCCGCCCGAGGAGCTGGCTGGTCGGCCTGCTCGCGGCCTTCATGGCGGCCCTGCTCACGCTGGGGCTGGCCCTGGTGGGCAGCATCTATGACGGGACGCGCCGCAGCATGATTGAGAGCGGCGCGGGCCATCTCCAGGTCTACAACTCCACCTCTCCGGAAGGGCCGCAGATGTCGCTGGGGCCTGGGGGCGCGCCGCAGCTCGTGCCGCTGCCGGACTTCGGCGCCACCGAGCGCCTCCTGCGCGAGGTGGAGGGCGTGGACGAGGTCGTGCCGCTGGAGGTGGGGGCGGGCCAGGTGTTCCGCGGCAACTACCTCGACGAGAAGCTGGCCTCGGTGCGCGCCGTCACCCGCGAGCCGGCCTCTCCCGAGCGGAGCGCGCGACTGGCGCGGCTGGCGGAGGACCTGCGGCGCACGCTGGAGCGCGTGGCCCATGACGCGGGGCGACGGGCAGAGGCCTTCACCTCCGGCCCCGAGGCCGAGGAGGACCTGCGCGCGCTGGAGGAGGCGGTGTCCCCCGCCTTCTGGGAGCGCTTCGCGGCCGAGCCCCTGCCCGCGCTGGAGTTCCTGGAGAACCGCGTGGCCAAGCAGGCGGGAGAGGGCGAGTCCATCTACCTCGACTATGTGGGCACGGACCTGCCGCGCTTCGCGAAGATGTTCGCCCGCTTCGAGCTCGTCTCCGGGCAGCTCCCGCCGCCGGGCGCGCGGGGCATGCTGCTGGGGCAGGGCGCGTACGAGCAGTCCTTCAAGCTGCCCATGGCCGCGCGGCTGGACGAGCTGAAGCGCGAGCGGGAGCGTGGCGCCACCTTCGCGGGCGACTCACGGCTGGCCACGCTGTGCGAGCGCAGCCTCGCGGAGGTGCCGGACCTGCTGTCGCGGCTGGACGTGGAGCGGGCCACGGCGCTGCGGGCCGCGCTGGCGCGGGTGCTGGCCCGCACCGGGGAGCTCGAGGAGCTGTTGAAGGCCTTCTGGGCGCTGGACGACGACAACTTCGACGCGCGCTTCCAGGCCTTCTACGCGGAGCTGGCCCCGCACCTTCCGCTCCACCTCATCCGGCCGGGGGACACGCTGGTGCTGCGGGGCACGCTGGATGACGCCTCGGGCGTTCCGGTGAAGGTGTGGGGCACGTACCGCTTCCACGGCCTGGGGGGCGACGGCAGCCAGGCCAACGGCGCGTCGCTGCTGGACCTGGCCACGGTGCGCCACCTGTCGGGCCGGCCCACCCGCATGGAGGTGGAGGAGGCGCGGGCCCTGGTGTCCTCGCTGGGGATGACGGTGGCACCGGAGAAGCTGTCGCCGGACGCCATTGCCCCGCCGCAGGTGGTGGACGTGGAGCCCACCCCCGCGGCGGCCGAGGCCCCCGCGCCCGTCTTCGAGCGCACCGGGCCGCCACCGACATTCTCACCGGAGGACCTGGAGGACGGCATCCTCCATGCCGCCCTCGTGCTGAAGCCGGGCGCGGACCCCGAGGTGGTGGCCGGGCGCATCGGCGCGCTCGCCACGGCGAAGGGCCTTCCCCTGGCGACGGCGGGCTGGCGCGAGGTGGGCGGCTTCGTCACCGGCATGGTGGGGATGACACAGTTGTTGCTGGTGGCGCTCGGCGCGCTGATGGGCCTGTTCGTGCTGGGGATGTCCTCGGGCACGATGCTGCTCCTGGTCCGCGAGCGCGTGGGCGAGGTGGGCACCCTGCGCGCGGTGGGCATGCAGCGCCGCGACGTCTTTCTCGGGCTGCTGCTGGAGGCGCTGGTGCTCGGCGTGGCCGGGAGCGCGCTGGGCCTGGGGGCGGGGACGCTGCTGCTGCGCGGCCTGGTGGGGCAGGGCCTGGCCATCCGCGATGAGTCCCTGCAGTTCTTCCTCGGCGGGGCGGTGCTGCAGCCCCAGCAGGAGGCGTGGCATGCGGCGCTGGTGGGGCTGGTCGTCACGGGGGTGGTGCTGGTGGCCGCGTGGCTTCCCGCCTGGCGTGGCGGCGCGGTGACACCCGTGGTGGCCATGCGCCAGAGGGAGGACTGACGAATGCTTTCACTGGCGGGCATCGCGCTGCGCAACCTGTTCCTCCGCCGAGAGCAGGGCCTGCTGCTCTTCGCCGTCATCGCCGCCGCCAGCGCGGCGCTGGTGGGGGTGATGGCCCTGAGCGCGGGGGTGGCCGCGAGCCAGCGGGACGTGGTGACGACGTTCCTCAGCGGCGAGCTCAACGTGGGCGGCTTCTTCAAGGTCCACCCCGACACCATCTCCCCGGTGGTGGGGGACGCGGTGCGGGTGCGCGCCGTGGTGGAGCCGCTGGTTCCGGCGGAGTGCAGCCTGCGCGAGCGGGGCCGCGGACATGCCACCGCCGGCGCGGGCCGCCACCGGGTGCGCTCCTACGTGGTGGCGCTGGACGTGGCGGGCGAGGGCGCGGCCCTGAACCGCTTCAAGGTGAAGGAGGGCGCGCTTCAGGCGCTAGCGCGGCCGCGCACGGTGGCCCTGTCCACCCAGCTGGCCGGGCGGCTGCACGTGGGCGTCGGGGACATCACGACGCTCTTCACCCGGACGGTGGCCGGCCAGCGCAACGCGCTCGACGTGGAGGTGGTGGCGGTGACGGAGCGCTCCGGCCTGCTCGGTGAGAGCGCGGGCCTGCTCGTCTCCAACGCCACGCTGCGGGAACTGGACGGGTACCGGCCGGGCTCCGCGGGCGTGTTGCAGGTGGCGTGCGGCGGCGCGTCCGGCGAAGGGCTGGACGTGGACGCGCTGGCGGACCGGCTGCGCGAGTCGCTGAAGCAGGCGGGGTTCGCGGTGCTGCCCCCCTCCCACGAGGCCTATGGCGACAAGCTCGCTCCGCTGCTGCGCGAGGGCTGGGCGGGCCAGCGGCTGGACGTGACGACGTGGGAGGACGAGTCCGCCTTCCTCGACTTCATCGCCGCGGGGCTGGCCGCGCTGACCGCGCTGCTGGGCGCCATCTTCCTGGTGGTGGTGATGATGGGCCTGTTCATGTCCCTGAGCGTCGCCGTGCGCGAGCGGACGCGGGAGATTGGCACGCTGCGCGCGGTGGGAATGCAGCGCCGCTCGGTGGTGGGCCTGTTCATTCTGGAGGGGATGCTGCTGGGCGCGGTGTCCTCCGGGGTGGGGGCCGCCGTGTCGGTGGGCCTGTGCGTGCTGCTGCGCGACGCCATCCCCCTGCCGGAAGCGCTCGGGGGCTTCCTCTTCAGCGGCACCCTGCCGCTGGCGCCGTCGCCCGGCCACGTGGTGGCCGCCGTGCTGCTGGCCACCGTGGGGGCCGCCCTGGCCTCCATCATCCCGGCGGCGCGCGCCGCCGCTCATTCACCGCGGTCCGCCATGGAGTCCCTCTGATGCGCCTGCGCGTCCTGAAGCCGTCGCTCGTCGTCGTGGCCCTGCTCCTGCCGGTGCTGGCCGGCGCGGCGGAGTCTCCCCCTTCCCCGGACGCGCTGCTGCGCCAGGTGGACGCGCGAATGGCCATGCAGAGTGACTACCGGGGCGTCGTCCGCATCCGGGAGACGCGCAAGGACGGCGTCGAGCGCGTCTTCGAGATGCAGGTCTACCGCCGCGACTCGACGCAGAACTTCATGATGCTCGTCACCCAGCCGCGCAACATGGCGGGCAGCGGGTACCTGCGCATCGGGAAGAACCTCTGGGAGTACAACGCCGCCCTCGGCCACTGGGAGCGCACCACGCGGCGGGCCAACATCGTGGGCACCATCGCCTGCGAGGGGGACTTCGACCGCTCGCGGCTGGCCGAGGACTACACCGCCGTCGACGAGGGCGAGGAGACCCTCCAGGGCACGCGCTACCGCAAGCTGCTGCTCACCGCGCGGCAGGAAGCCGATGTGAGCTTCCCCCGGCTGCGCCTGTGGCTGGACCGGGACCTCAACATCGTCAAGCGCGTGGGCTACGCGCCCTCCGGGCGGGTGCTGCGCACGGACGTCATCCGCACCTACCAGCGGCTGAAGGACCCCGCCAACCAGCAGCCCGTTCTCCACTACCGCGAGGTCTTCGAGATGGAGGAGGAGGAGGGCACGCAGCTCGTCGTCCGCTACGAGGACGTGCAGCTCGGGCCCTTGAGCCCCAACATCTTCACCAAGTCGTGGCTGGAGGGCCGCCTGCGGTAGCACCTCCCGCGCAAGGCGGCCCGCCCGTCACCCTCCGCCGCGGCACCGGGCCAGGAGCCGTGCCGCCATCGCGTCCACGAAGGGCGGCCTCAGGACGGAGGAATGCCCGCCCGGCAGGACGACCAGGTCGATGCGCTCACGCGGCATCTCCTCGCTCCAGCCCAGCGTCTCGTCCTGGGCGGGCGAACCCTCGGCGCGGAAGAGCAGGAGCCGCGAGCGCACGGACGGCATGCTCCAGCCGCGCACCTGCGGCACCAGGAGCTCGCCGATGAGATGCCACATGTGCGCGAGGTCTCCTCCAGTGAAGTGGAGCGCCAGGTTGCCGCTCTCGCGGGCGCGGGTGGCCAGGTGCTCCCACCGGGCGCCCGCGTCGTCCAACAGGGCCAGCTCGCGCTCCAGTCCACCGTCGAGCACCCCCAACATCTCCGCCACCTGCAGGACGGGCGGAAGGGGCGTGGGCTCCACGGCATTCACCGCGCGGACGGTGATGGCCTCGACGAGGGCCAGCACCTGCACCTCCTCGCCCGCGGCCTCGAGCGCGGCGGCGACGCCCACCGCCGGATAGCCTCCGTAGGAGAAGCCGGCGAGCCGGTAGGGCCCGTGCGGCTGCACGGCGCGGACGTCCCGTGTGTACGCCGCGATGCGCTCCTCGAAGGTGGCGTAGCCGGGCTGCGACAGCGTCTCCGGCGCCTGCACGCCGTAGCAGCGCAGGTGGGGTTCGAGCCGCGGCACCAGGTGGCGGTAGTGGTGCAGCTCGCCGTCACCAGCGTGGAAGAGGAAGAGGGCCGGGGCCTCCGCCGGCACGTCCGGCCCGGACAGCCTCACCACGCTGGACGTGGGAGGGCCCTGCGCCAGCAGCTCCCTGAGCGCGTCCGCGGCCTCTCTCAGCACGGGGTATTGGAAGAGGGTGGCCAGGGGAATGGGCATCCCGAACTCCTCCTCCATGCGCCCCAGCAGCCGCATGCCCAGCAGCGAGTCGCCGCCGTGCTGGAAGAAGTCGTCGCCGGGGCCCAGCTCCGGCTTGCGCAGCACCTCGCGCCACAGGCGCAACAGCCGCAGCTCCAGCGTGGAGCGGAAGGCCAGCGCCGACAGGATTTCGCCCTTCGGCGCCTGGGGCGCGGCGGGCACCGCCTCCGGGTCCGGCAGCGCGTGGCGGTCCACCTTGCCGTTGGCGTTGACGGGCAGTTGCTCCATGACGACGAGGGACGCGGGCACCATGTACGCGGGCAGCTGCGCGGCCGCGTGGGCCCGCAGCGCGTCCGGAGTGACGGCGTCCGGCGGGGCCTGCACGTAGGCGGCGAGCTGCTGCGTGGCGGTGGAGGCCTGGCGGACCACCACCACGGCCTCCTCCACGCGGGGGAAGCGCCGCAGGCATGCCTCGATTTCCGACAGCTCGACGCGGAAGCCGCGAATCTTCACCTGGTGGTCCGAGCGGCCGAGGAAGCGCAGCCGTCCGTCCGGCAGCAGCCGGGCCAGGTCTCCCGTGTGGTACATGCGCGCGCCCGGCTCGGCGGAGAAGGGGTCCGGGATGAAGCGCTCGGCGGTGAGGTGCGGCGCGCCCAGGTAGCCGCGGGAGGGCGCGGCCCCGCCGATGAACACGCGGCCCGGCAGGCCGGGCAGCACCGGCGCCAGGGCCTCGTCCAGGAGGTAGAAGCGGACGCGCGAAATGGGCCGGCCGATGGGAAAGGTGGCGTCGGTGCCCAGGCCCTCCGCGCCGGGGATGTCGCAGGTGGCGGACGTAATCGTGCACTCGGTGGGGCCGTAGACGTTGAGCCAGGGCGCGTGGCCGCCGCCCACGCGCACCCAGGCCTCGAAGGTCTCCCGCTTGAGGACGTCGCCGCCGGGGGCCAGCAGCCGCAGCCGGGGTGGCACGCGCTGGCCGTGGGCCTCCATCTGCCGAATCCACTCCTCGATGTACGTGGGCGGCAGGCTGATGACGGTGATGTCCGTCTCCTCCAGGTACGGCGTCATGGCGTGCGCGGGCACCAGCCCGCTGCGCATCACCACCGTCGCGCCCACCACGAGCGGCGGGTAGAGGTCCTCCGCGGCGGCATCGAAGCTGAGCGGCGCGAACTGAAGCATCCGGTCTCCGGGCTTCAGGCCGAAGCGCCGGGCCAGGGCGACGTTGTGGTTCACCACCGAGCGGTGCTCCACCATGACGCCCTTGGGCTCGCCGGTGGAGCCGGAGGTGAAGACGATGTACGCCAGCTGCGAGTCCGTCACCGCTCGCGGCCCGGGCCCGAGGTCCTCCGCCACGTGCTCCGGGCACGGGGGCACTTCCACCACGGGCGCGAAGTCGTAATGCGTGGACAGGGCCTCGGCGTCCACCCACAGCCGCCGCACGCCCGCGCGCTCCAGCACCGTGTGCTTGCGAGCCTCCGGCCAGCCCGCGTCCAGCGGTACGTAGGTGCCGCCCGCCTTGAGGATGCCCAGGAGCGCGGCCATGCCCTGGTTGGAGGGCTCCATGATGATGCCCACGCGCTCCTCGGGACGCAGGCCCTGCGCGAGCAGGTGCGCGGCCAGCAGGTTGGCGCGGGCATTCAGCTCCGCGTAGCTCCAGGTGATTCCGTCCCGGGCCACGGCGGGCGCGTGCGGGGTGCGGTGCACCTGGGCCTCGAAGAGGGTGTGCACGCACGCGCCGGGCGGCACGTCCTGGGGGTGGGGGCCGCCGTCGAGCGCCGCCAGCACCCGCGAGCGCTCCTGCGCGGACACCAGGGAGAGCGCGGACAGCGGCGCGTCCGGGGCGCGGATGGCGTGGGACAGGAGTGTCCCCAGTGCCTGGGCCAGCCGCTCGGCCGTAGTGGGGGTGAAGAGGGCGCTGTCCGTCGCGAGCAGCCCCTCCCACCCGCCTCCGGGACGCGACTCGAGGCTCACCACCACGTCGTAGGCGGGGAAGACGCCGTCGTCGGGCAGCTGCGCCACGGAGAGCCCGTCGAGAGAGGGCGTGCCGAAGCGGTTCATCAGGAGCAGGGCCTGGGCCAGGGGCGGCGCGGCGCGGGACGCGTCGGGCTGGACGGCATCCGCGATGCGCTTGAAGGGGACCTCCTGGTGGGCGGTGGCGTGCACCACCACGCCGTGGGCGCGGCGCAGCAGCTCGCGGAAGGAAGGTGCGCCCGAGACGTCCGTGCACAGGGGCAGGACGTTGGCGAAGTAGCCCACCCGCTGCTCCACCTGCGGCAGGACGCGCCCGGAGACGGGCGAGGCCACCACCACGTGCGGCTGGGCGGTGAGCCGGTGGAGCCAGGCCTGGGTGAGCGCCAGCGCGGCGGTGAAGCTCGACACGCCCTCCTGTCGCGCGAGGGCCTCGAGCGCGGCCATGTCCGCCGGGACGAGCTCCAGCCGCGTCGGGCGCATGTTGGCGTTGAGGGCCGGGGCGCGGCGCGGGAAGTCGAGCGGCAGGTCCAGCACGGGCGGCGCGTGGGTCAGCGCCTGCTTCCAAGACTCGAGGCTCGCGTCGAGCTGGCGCAGGTGCTCGGGACGGCGCTGCCAGAGAGCGAAGTCGCCGTACTGGATGGGCGCTGGGGGCAGCAGCTCCGGCTGGCGCGCGAGCGCGGCGCGGTACGCCGTGGCCAGCTCCTCCAGGAGGGCCTGCGTGCCCACGCCGTCGTTGACGAGGTGGCTGGCCGAAACGACGAGCGCGTGCCGGGTGCCGGCGGCATCCAGGCGGGCCAGCTCGAAGCGGTACAGGGGGCCGGTGCGGACGTCGAAGGGCTGCTGGACGTGGCGTGCGGCGACGGCGCGGGCGGCGGTCCTCGCGGACTCCGGGGGCAGGTGTGACAGGTCCGTGCGGGTGAGCACGGGACGCGTCAGGCCGTGGACCACCGCGAAGACGGCCTCGCCTTCCTGGGCGAAGGTGGTCCGCAGCGTCTCGTTCCGCTCCACCACCGCTTCGAGCGCGGACTCCAGCGCGGCGACGTCGAGCGGGCCTTCGAGCGCGAGCGACGTTCCGACCACATAGGGCGGGGCCTCCGGGAGCTGGAGCGCGTACCAGAGCCGCTCCTGCACCAGCGAGGCCGGGAAGCGCGAGGGCCTGGGTGTGAGGGGCCGCAGCTCATCCCGGGCCCCGGCCGCGCCCGCGAGCGCCGAGGCGAGGCCTGCGACGGTGGGCAAGGAGAAGAGGGAGGTGAGAGGCAACTCGACGCCGAAGGCCTGACGCACGCGGGCCACGAGGCGCACGGCGCTCAGCGAGTGGCCACCGAGGCGGAAGAAGTCGTCCTCGCGCCCGACGCGCTCGACGCCCAGCACCTGGCAGAACAACTGCGCCAGCACCTCCTCCACCGGCCCGCGAGCAGGCTCCCCTCGCGGTGCGGACTCGTCCTCAGGCACCGGCCGTTTCGCCAGCGCGTCACGGTCCACCTTGCCGTTGGAGGTGGTGGGCAGCGAGTCGAGGGCGACGAGGCGCGAGGGCACCATGGGCGCCGGCAGCGACTGGGCCAGCGAGGCGAGCACCGCGTGCGAGGAGGTGCCTTCCTCCAGGCGGACGAAGGCCTCCAGGCGCACGTCGGAAGTGCCTTGGGCCGAGCGGGCCAGCACCGCCGCCTGACGCACGCCGGGAAGGCGCGAGAGGGCCGCCTCCACCTCCTCCAACTCGATGCGCACGCCGCGCACCTTCACCTGGAAGTCGGTGCGGCCCAGGTAGCTCAGGGTGCCGTCGGCATTCCAGCGCACCCGGTCTCCGGTGCGGTACAGGCGCTGGCCGGCGGAGGAGGAGAAGGGGTGGGGGACGAAGCGCTCCGCGGTGAGGTGGGGAAGGGAGCGGTAGCCACGCGAGAGGCCCTCTCCGCCCAGGTACAACTCTCCGGGCACGCCCACCGGCACCGGCTGCCCCGCCTCGTCCAGCACGTAGGCCTCCACGCGCGGCAGCGGGCGGCCCAGTCGCGAGCTCGCATCGGGCCTCAGTGCGTGGAGGGTGGAGAGGCACGTGGCCTCGCAGGGGCCATAGCCGTTGAGCAGTTGGACGGGGCCGGAGGCCAGCCGCTGCACCAGCGCCTCCGGCGCGGGCTCTCCACCGAGCTGCAGCCAGGACAGATGTCGCAGGGCCTCTTCGGCGCCGGCCTCTTCATCCAGGGCCGCGAGCACCACGGACGGCGTCGCCAGCAGGTGGGTGACGTCGTGCTGTCGCGCATCCCGCGCGAGGCCCTGGGGCCCGGTGGCCCGCAGCACCACGCGAGCGCCGCGTGTCAGCGGATAGAGCAACTCCAGCACGTGGACATCGAAGGCCACCGAGGCCGCGGCCAGCGTGGCGTCATCGGGACGGGAGGGATAGCCGGAGTCCGCGGCCGCGAAGAGGTGGCAGAGGTTGCGGTGAGAGAGCTCCACGGCCTTGGGTTGGCCGGTGGTGCCGGAGGTGAAGAGGACGAGGGCGAGGTGCTCGGCGGAAGGCGGAGTCAGCGGGGCGACGAGGCCGTGCGAGTCCGGGGTGAGCAGGTGCGCGACGGGCGGAGGCTGCGGGAAGAGGCCTTCCGTGGCCACGAGGAAGCGGGCACCGGACTGGTGCAGCAGGGCCGCCCTGCGCGCCGGAGGATGCGTGGGCTCCAGCGGCAGGTACGCAGCTCCGGCCTTGAGGGTGGCCAGCAGCGAGATGAGGAGCGCGGCGGAGCGCTCCACGCACACGCCGACGACGGACTCGGGACCGGCACCGAGGGCGGCGAGGTGTGAGGCCAGGGCCGAGGCCCGCGCGTCCAACTGGGCGTAGGTGAGGGCCTCGTGGGAGCTGGCGACCTCGAGCGCCAGGGCGTCGGGGCGCAGGGCCACCTGGGCGTCCCAGAGGGAGACGAAGGTGGCCTGAGCGTCGAAGGGACGCTGGGTGGCATTGAAGTCATGCAGCACCTGCTGGCGTTCCGCGGGCGTCAGCAGGGGCAGCGTGGCCAGGGGCGAAAGAGGCGAGCTCAGCGCGCCTTCCAGCAGCCGCAGGTAGTGGCCCAGCAGCCGCCGCACCGTGTCCGCCTCGTACAGGTCGCTGCTGTACTCGGCGCTCACGTGGAGGGCTTCCTCGTCGTGGAGGACGTGCAGCGTCAGGTCGAACTTGGCGGTGGTGGAGGGCAGGGGGCGTGAGCGGACGGTGAGGCCGCCGAGGTGGGGCGAGGCAGCGGCGCGGGTCCAGACGAAGGCCACCTGGGCCAGCGGCGCATGAGCGGGGCCGCGCTGCACGCCGAGGTCCTGGACGACGCGCTCGAAGGGAGCGTCCTGGTGGGCGAAGGACTCCAGGGCGGTGGAGCGCACCCGGGTCAGCAGCGAGGCGAAATCGTCACCGGGCCGCAGGCGGGTGCGCAGCACCACGGTGTTGACGAAGAGGCCCACCACGTCCTCGGTGGCCGGGTGCGAACGGCCGGAAACGGGCACGGCCACGCAGACATCCGCCTGGCCCGAGTAGCGGCGCAGCAACTCGGCGAAGGCCGCATGCAGCACCATGAAGGGCGTCACGCCCTGCTGCCGGCAGAAGGCCTCCAACGCCCGCGACAGCTCCGCGGACAGGGGCGCCCCTTCGATGGCTCCGCCCCTGCTGGAGAGGACGGACGGGCGCGGCTTGTCCATGGGGAGCTGGAGCATTCGCGGCGCGTCCGCGAGCTGCTGGCGCCAGTACTCCCGCTGCCGTGCCTCCCGCTCCTGGAGCGGGGGCGTGCGCTGCCACTCGGCCACGTCCGCCCAGTCCAGCTTCACGGGTGCGAGCGCGGGCTCGTGTCCCTGGAGGAAGGCACGGTAGGCCTCGCCCAGCTCGTGCATGAGCACGGAGAGCGAGAGCCCATCCACCAGCAGGTGGTGGAAGACGAGCAGCAGCACATGGTGCTCGGGAGCGAGCCTCCACAGGTGGAAGCGGTACAGCGGGCCTTCGCTCATGGAGAAGGGACGCCCGGCTTCCTGTCGCAGGCGCTGCCCCAGGGCCTCGCCGGAGGAGCTGTCCGCCTCCAGGGACTCCACCATCAACACCCGGCCGGGCACCGGGAGGAGCACGGGCGCGGGCTGGCCCTCGTGCGAGGGCACCGCCAGCCGGAGCACGGCGTGGCGTTCCACCAACCACCACAGCGCGGACTCCAGGGCCTCCACGTCCAGCGCGCCGTGCAGCTCCAGGGCCTCCGGGATGTGGTACGCGCCGGAGTCGGGCTGGAGCTGGTGCAGGAACCACATGCGCTCCTGCGAGAAGGACAGCACCTCGGCCGTGGGGTTGGCGCGAGGCGTGGGCCCGGGCAACAGCGGTCCGGCCGCCCCCTCCTGAAGTCCCGCGAGCGCCGAGGCCAGGCCGGCGACGGTGGGAGAGGAGAAGAGGGAGGTGAGGGGCAGCTCGACGCCGAAGGCCTGCCGCACGCGGGCCACGAGGCGCACGGCGCTCAGCGAGTGGCCGCCAAGGCGGAAGAAGTCGTCCTCGCGCCCGACGCGCTCGACGCCCAGCACCTGGCAGAAGAGCTGCGCCAGCACCTCCTCCACCGGCCCGCGAGCAGGCTCCCCTCGCGGTGCGGACTCGTCCTCAGGCACCGGCCGTTTCGCCAGCGCGTCACGGTCCACCTTGCCGTTGGAGGTGGTGGGCAGCGAGTCGAGGGCGACAAGGCGCGAGGGCACCATGGGCGCCGGCAGCGACTGGGCCAGCGAGGCGAGCACCGCGTGCGAGGAGGTGCCCTCCTCCAGACGGACGAAGGCCTCCAGGCGCACGTCGGAAGTGCCTGCAGCCGAGCGGGCCAGCACCGCCGCCTGACGCACGCCGGGAAGGCGCGAGAGGGCCGCCTCCACCTCCTCCAACTCGACGCGCACGCCGCGCACCTTCACCTGGAAGTCGGTGCGGCCCAGGTAGCTCAGGGTGCCGTCGGCATTCCAGCGCACCCGGTCTCCGGTGCGGTACAGGCGCTGGCCGGCGGAGGAGGAGAAGGGGTGGGGGACGAAGCGCTCCGCGGTGAGGTGGGGAAGGGAGCGGTAGCCACGCGAGAGGCCCTCTCCGCCGAGGTACAACTCTCCGGGCACGCCCACCGGCACCGGCTGCCCCGCCTCGTCCAGCACATAGGCCTCGGAGCGAGCCAGGGGCACGCCCAACCTCACGGCCCGCCCCGTCGCCACCCGCTCCGCCACCACGGCGATGGTCGTCTCCGTGGGGCCGTACGTGTTGAGCAGCCGGGACGCGAGCTGTTGCGCGAGGGCATCCGGCAGCGCCTCGCCGCCACAGATGAGCGTCTTCAGCGCGCGCAGTGCCTCCGGGCCTCCGGGCTCCTCCAGCGCCGTCGCCAGCGACGACGGCGTGGTGCTGACATGGGTGACGCCATACCGCGCGACGTCCTGTCCCAGCCCCAGCGGCCCGACGGCGCGCAGCACGACGCTGGCGCCCCGGGTGAGTGCGTAGAAAAGCTCTTCGAGGTGGATGTCGAAGGAGAAGCTGCTGGAGGCGGCCCAGCAGTCACCAGGACGGGTGTCGTAGAGAGAGTCGAAGGCGTCGAAAGCGTGGACGAGGTTGCGGTGGGAGAGCTCGACGCCCTTGGGCTCGCCGGTGGAGCCGGAGGTGAAGAGGACGTAGGCGAGCGAGTCGGGCGAAGCGGAGGGCAGCGCCACCCGGGCAGCAGCGGGCAGCAGGTGGGGTTGCACCAGCGGCACCGGCAGCTCGGTGCCCGCGAAGAGGTGGGGTGAGGAGAGGACGCAGCGCGCACCGGCACGGCGCAGCAGCAGAGCGCGGCGCTCGGGCGGATGGCTGGGCTCCAGGGGCAGGCAGCCGGAGCCACTCAGGAGGATGGCCAGCAGGCCCACCACCGCTTCGGCCGAGCGCTCCAGGCACAGGCCGATGACGGACTCGGGCCCCGCGCCCAGGGCCACCAGGTGCTGGGCCAGGGCCAGGGCGCGCGTGTGCAGTTGGGCGAAGGTGAGGGCCTCGTCGCTGCCGGCCACTCGAAGCGCGAGGGCCTCCGGCGAGCGCGCCACCTGCGCCATCCAGAGCGAGGCGACGGTGGCGTGCGAGTCGAAGGGGCGCGCGGTGTCGTTGAAGGCGCGCAGCACCTGCTCGCGCTCCTCGGGCGTCAGCACGGGCAGCGCATCCACGCGCGTGGCCGGAGCGTGCAGTGCCCCTTCCAGCAGCCGCAGGTAGTGCCCCACCATCCGCTGGATGGTGGAGGCTTCGAACAGGTCGGTGCTGTACTGCACCGCCACTTCGAAGCCCCGGGCGCTCGCGTGGACGGTCAGCGAGAAATCGAAGTGGGTCGTCCGGATGTCCAGCTCCACCGGCCGGGCGGAGAGACCGGGGAAGGCACCAGCCAGCGAGTCCTCTTGTTGGTACAGGTCGAACATCACCTGGAAGAGGGGCGAGTGGCCCGGGCTGCGCTCCACGCCCAGCGCCTGGATGACACGCTCGAAGGGAGCGTCCTGGTGGAGCATCGCCTCCAGGGTGGTGGTGCGCGCCTGGGCCAGGAGCGCCTCGAACGAGTCGCCGGTGCCCACGTGATTGCGCAGCACCAGCGTGTTGACGAGGGGGCCGACGACGTCCTCGGTCGACGGGTGGGAGCGGCCAGCGACGGGGGTGCCCACGCAGAAGTCGGACTGCTGCGAGTAGCGCCGCAGCAGCGCGGTGAAGGCCGCGTAGAACACCATGAAGGGTGTCACCTGCCGCTCGCGGCATAGCTCCCGCGCCGCCTTCACCAGGGAGGGTGGCAACGGCTGCCGCTGGGTGAGGCGCCCCTGCGGCGAGAGCCGGGTGGGGCGGGGCCTGTCGATGGGGAGCGACAGCATCCCCGGAGCGCCGTCGAGCCTGCGTGTCCAGTACTCCAGTTGCGTCTGCGCATGGGCGCGCACGGCGTCGGTTCGCTGCCACTCGGCCACGTCCGCCCAGTCCAGCTTCACGGGAGCGAGCACGGGAGCCCGCCCCTCGTGGAAGGCGCGGTACGCCTCGCCCAGCTCGCGCACGAGGATGGACAGCGACAGCCCGTCCACCAGCAGGTGGTGGAAGACGAGCAGCAGCACGTGGTGCTCCGCCTCCAGCGTGAGCAACCCGAAGCGGTAGAGCGGCCCTCGCGCCATGTCGAAGGGCCGGTGAAGCTCCTCGCGGAGCCAGCTGTCGCGCCGCGCGGACGCGTCGCTTCCTTCGGCTGGCGTCTCGTGCGCCAGCACCCGGCCGGGCACCGGGAGCAGCACGGGCGCGGGCTGGCCCTCGTGCGAGGGCACCGCCAGCCGCAGCACGGGGTGGCGTTCCACCATCCAGCGCAAGGCGCTTTCCAATGCGCGCACGTCGAGCGGTCCCCTCAGCTCGACGGCCTCCGGGATGTGGTACGCGCTGGAGTCGGGCTGGAGTTGCTGGATGAACCACAGCCGCTCCTGGGTGGAGGACAGCACCGGTGGCGCATCCGCCGGCCTCGGCGATGGCGAAGGCAACCGCGGAGCAGCCGCACCCTGAAGCCCCGCGAGCGCCGAGGCCAGGCCGGCGACGGTGGGAGAGGAGAAGAGGGAGGTGAGGGGCAGCTCGACGCCGAAGGCCTGCCGCACGCGGGCCACGAGGCGCACGGCGCTCAGCGAGTGGCCGCCAAGGCGGAAGAAGTCGTCCTCGCGCCCGACGCGCTCGACGCCCAGCACCTGGCAGAAGAGCTGCGCCAGCACCTCCTCCACCGGCCCGCGAGCAGGCTCCCCTCGCGGTGCGGACTCGTCCTCAGGCACCGGCCGTTTCGCCAGCGCGTCACGGTCCACCTTGCCGTTGGAGGTGGTGGGCAGCGAGTCGAGGGCGACAAGGCGCGAGGGCACCATGGGCGCCGGCAGCGACTGGGCCAGCGAGGCGAGCACCGCGTGCGAGGAGGTGCCCTCCTCCAGACGGACGAAGGCCTCCAGGCGCACGTCGGAAGTGCCTGCAGCCGAGCGGGCCAGCACCGCCGCCTGACGCACGCCGGGAAGGCGCGAGAGGGCCGCCTCCACCTCCTCCAACTCGACGCGCACGCCGCGCACCTTCACCTGGAAGTCGGTGCGGCCCAGGTAGCTCAGGGTGCCGTCGGCATTCCAGCGCACCCGGTCTCCGGTGCGGTACAGGCGCTGGCCGGCGGAGGAGGAGAAGGGGTGGGGGACGAAGCGCTCCGCGGTGAGGTGGGGAAGGGAGCGGTAGCCACGCGAGAGGCCCTCTCCGCCCAGGTACAACTCTCCGGGCACGCCCACCGGCACCGGCTGCCCCGCCTCGTCCAGCACGTAGGCTTCGGAGCGAGCCAGGGGCACGCCCAACCTCACGGCCCGCCCCGTCGCCACCCGCTCCGCCACCACGGCGATGGTCGTCTCCGTGGGGCCATAGGCGTTGACCAGCGCCGTGCGCGTCAGCGCCAACTGCGCCACGAGTGGCTCGAGCAATGCTTCGCCACCCACCACGATGACCTTCATGGACCGGAGGGCCTCGGGGGCCCCGGGCTCCTCCAGCACCGTCGCCAGCGACGAAGGCGTGGTGACGACGTGGGTGATGCCGTGCCGGGTGATGTCGCGTCCCAGCCCCAGCGGACCGACCTCACGCAGCAGCACCCGCGCCCCGCGCGTCAGGCAGAAGAGGACATCCTCCAGGTGCATGTCGAAGGAGAAGCTGCTGGAGGCGGCCCAGCAGTCACCAGGACGGGTGTCGTAGAGGGAGTCGAAGGCGTCGAAAGCGTGGACGAGGTTGCGGTGGGAGAGCTCGACGCCCTTGGGCTCGCCGGTGGAGCCGGAGGTGAAGAGGACGTAGGCGAGCGAGTCGGGCGAAGCGGAGGGCAGCGCCACCCGGGCAGCAGCGGGCAGCAGGTGGGGCTGCACCAGCGGCACTGGCAGCTCGGTGCCCGCGAAGAGGTGGGGTGAGGAGAGGACGCAGCGCGCACCGGCGCGGCGCAGCAGCAGAGCGCGGCGCTCGGGCGGATGGCTGGGCTCCAGGGGCAGGCAGCCGGAGCCACTCAGGAGGATGGCCAGCAGGCCCACCACGGCTTCGGCCGAGCGCTCCAGGCACAGGCCGATGACGGACTCGGGCCCCGCGCCCAGGGCCACCAGGTGCTGGGCCAAAGCCAGGGCACGCGCGTGCAGTTGAGCGAAGGTGAGGGCCTCGTCGCTGCCGGCGACTCGCAGGGCAAGGGCCTCCGGCGAGCGCGCCACCTGCGCCATCCAGAGCGAGGCGACAGTGGCGTGCGAGTCGAAGGGGCGCGCGGTGTCGTTGAAGGCGCGCAGCACCTGCGCCTTCTCTTCCGCGCCCAGCAACTCCAGCGAGGACAGGGGCCGCTGGGGCGAGGCCAGTGCCCCCTCCAGCAGCCGCAAGTAGTGCCCCACCATCCGCTGGATGGTGGAGGCCTCGAACAGGTCGGTGCTGTACTGCACCGTCACCCCGAAGCCCTCCGCGCTCTCGATGAGGGTGAGCGACAGGTCGAACTGACTCGTGCCGGTGTCGACGTGCACCGGCCGCGCGGACAGCCCGGGGAAGGCACCGGCCAGCGAGTCCTCTTCCCGGTACAGGTCGAACATCACCTGGAAGAGGGGCGAGTGGCCGGGGCTGCGCTCCACGCCCAGCGTCTGGATGACACGCTCGAAAGGCGCCTCCTGATGGGCGTACGCGGCCAGGGTCGTCTCGCGCGCGTGGGCCAGCACCTCGGAGAAGGTCGCCTTGGGCTGTACGCGGGCGCGCAGCACCACGGTGTTGATGAACAGGCCGACGATTCCCTCCAGCGACAGGTGGGAGCGGCCGGCGACGGGGGTGCCCACGCAGAAGTCGGACTGCTGCGAGTAGCGCCGCAGCAGCGCGGCGAAGGCCGCGTAGAACACCATGAAGGGTGTCACCTGCCGCTCACGGCACAGCGCCCGCACCGCCTGCGTCAGGGGTGGGGCGAGGGGCATCAGCTCGGTCTGCACGCCCTGGTCCGTGCGGGGCGCGGGCCGGGGCTTGTCCGTGGGGAGCTCCAGGACCTGGGGCGCCCCGGCCAGCTGCCGCTGCCAGTACTCCAGGTGGGTCGCCTCCCTCGCCGCGGCGGCGGGCGTGCGCTGCCAGGTCGCGAAGTCCGCATACTCCACGGGCAGCGGCGCCAGCGCGGGAGGCTGCCCACGCACGAGCGCCGTGTAGAGCGCGCCCAGCTCGCGCATCAGGATGTTGTAGCTCCAGCCATCCACCACCAGGTGGTGCAGCGTCAGCGCGAAGACGTGCCGTGTCCCGGACAGGCGGAAGAGGTGGAAGCGGTACAGCGGCCCCTGCTCCAGCACGAAGGGCCGTGCGGCCTCCTCCCGCAGTCGTTGCGCCAGCAGTGCCTGCTGCTCGTGCTCGGGCACGGAGGACAGGTCCTCGAGGGCCAGCACGCGCGCGGGCACCTCCTGGATGCCGAGCCGCGGCTGCCCCGCGGCGGCGGACATCACCGAGCGCAGCGCCTCGTGCCGCGCCAGCAACTGGCACAACGCCCTGTCCAGGGCGGGAGCATCCACCGCGCCGGACAGCTCCACGGCACGCGCCACGTTGTAGGCCGCGGAGCCCGGTGCGAGCTGGTGCAGGAACCACATCCGCTCCTGGGCGGAGGACGGCGCTCCGGGCGTGCCCGCCTCGCGCCGCACCGGGCCCGGGTCGCGCACGGTGTTGGCGTCTTCGGCCCGAGGGGACGGAGTGTTGCGGGTCAGCAGCCGCTGGAGCAGCGCGCGCTTCTCGTCCGGAGTCAGGGAGTCCAGGTCGGTTCGCGAAGTCATGTCAGGTGCTCGGGAACTTCACATCCGGATGAGGACACTGAGCCCGGCCCGGAAGACGGGCGTGCCCATGGGAGGCAGCTCCGTCACGGTGGGGTCGGGCTGGAAACGGAACTCGGTGCCGCGCTCGCCCAGGGGGGCCTCCACGAAGGTCCGGGCGAAGACATCCCGGAGGACGGCCACCTCGAACTCGACCCGCCCCAGCACCGACGGGTCGCCCAGGTTCGCCAGGGCGGTGAGCGTCAGCCGGGGCTCGTACTGACTGCGACGGTCCACGCTCAGCTGCGCCATGCCGTAGGTGCGTCCGAAGAAGAGCGGCAGGTAGTCCTCGGTGGAGCGCAGCCAGGTGAGCTGGGCGCGTTCATCGGTCCCCAGCTCGTTGTAGAAGCCCTCCAGTCGGATGGAGGCGCGGTAGACATCCGCCACGCGGAGCTCGCTCGTCACCCCTCCGCTGACCTGCAGCTTCGGTGACCCGAAGGGACGCTCGACGAAGCCCTCCTCGCCGCGCTCCCACAGGCGCACGTTCGTATCGCGCAGCAGCGCCGCCTCGACGTTGAGGTCGAACGGGCCCACGCCCAGGGACCAGTCCAGCCCGTAGCGCGGTCGCCGGCCCTGTCGGAAGGCGGCGGTCGCGGCCAGCTCGCTCGGGCCAAGCGCCACTTCCGCGCGCACCGCTCCGCCGTAGCGCACCGGACGCTCGTCAGGCCCGGTCAGGTCCGCGGTGACGACGAACCACAGATTGGCGGCCATCGCCTCCCACGGCACATTCACCTTCAGCATGTCCACGCCGGTGCGCAGGTCCACCGCGTCCAGCGGCTTTGGGTTGGGGGGCTGGAGGAAGTCGGTGGGATTCCACACCCGGGAGCTGCCCCACTTGACCTGCTGCCGCCCGACGGTGACGAAGACCCGGTCCAGGAGCCCGAAGTAGAACCAGAACTGGTCCAGCACCGTCTGTGGCGTGGCGAGCTGCTTGTCGAGCGGGTCATACAGGAGCCGCCCGCGCACGAAGCCGCGCAGGTGCTCGGCGGGCCTCACATCCAGGTACACGTCCGTGAGCGAGGGCAGCACGGGCACCATGGACTCGCCGGGGCCTCCCTCGGAGCCGCTCAGCTCCGCCCGCTGGTAGTAGAGGCCGCCCAGGGTGAGCAGGTCCTGCTCCTTGCGCGCGGCCTCTGATCGGAGGGGCTCTGTTTCGATGATGGTGGGGCCCGGGGGAATCTCTCGCACGTCGCCTGAGCCGGGCGCCGCCTCGGAGGGAGGCGCGGCGCTCGTCGCCGGGCTCGCGCCGCTGTCGCCCGGAGGCTCCTCCACCACGACGGGCCGCAGCCACGCATCCGCCGGCGCGGTCGAGGCAGGGGGCGCGCTGCTCCCGGGGACCTCGATGGCGGCGGGCGCGAGCTCCATGGCGGCCGTCGGGGAGCCGGAGGCCTCTTGCGCGCGGGAGGGAGGCGCCCCGACGGTGGTGGAGGCCACATCGGAGGCCACATCGCCCGGGGCAGGAGGCGGTACGAATTCAGCCATCCCGGAAGTGGCGTCCTCCGGTGTGAGCGCGGTCTCCGTCTCCGAAGCCGGCGGGGACGGCTTCGGGGTGCGCCGCATCTTCGTCCTGGAAGCGGAAGGGGACGGGGACGTGCGCCGGACCTTGGACGTCTTCTTGGGCGTCTTCGACGTCTTCTTGGACGTCTTCGATGGCCTGGTGGACCGGTGGCGGGCCGGCGGCTCCGTGTCGGGCGTGGAGGGAGGAGGCTCCAGCGCGGCCATGGCGGTGCCGGCCCAGAGCAGGAGCAGCACGGCGACAGCGGAGGAGGAGGGCATCGGGGGCAGGGGGCCGCGAGGAGAAGCCGTTCAGTTCGTGGGCGGGAGCTCTTCCCGCGCGAAGTAGTTCGTGCCCTGGGCGTTGCGCTCCACCATCGCGGCGAAGGCCCCGGGCTGGGACGGGATGGGGTCTCCCGAGGCATGGAAGACGAAGTGGCTGTAGTAGCGGGCGAGCTGCCGGCGCAGGAAGTCCGGCACCCTCGCGACGAAGCCCCGCGTCTGGGTCCGGTGCTCCGCCTGCTCGGGCGTCTCCCCCGACTCCGCATCCGGGCCCTGCGCGTCCACCGGGGCCGGGGCGAAGACGGTCCGCTCGTAGAGCCGCCAGGCCCGGGCCCGCTGCTCGGCGGTGGCGCCGAAGAAGTGGCGGATGCCCCGCGTCACGTTCTCGCCCATCTCCCCCAACTGCTCGAACGACGCCCCCAGCACCCAGTTGTTGACCATCACGTTGAATCCGAAGGACTCCACGTGATGCCACCACATGGGCGGGATGTAGAGGACCTCGCCCGGCTCGACCACGGCGACCCGTGCCTCGCGCAGCGCGTGCTCGAAGAGGGGGAACCGCGCCCGGTCCAGCTCCAGCAGCCGCACGTGGCTGGCCTGGGCCTGCTTGATCATCCGGTCGAAGGGCGCGTGGTACATGAAGGGCATCAGGTCCGGCGAGAACAGCGTCACCCGCTTGGTGCCCTCGAGCATGCAGATGAAGTTCAGGAAGTCGTCGTAGTGCAGGTTGACCACCTGCCCGTCGGAGCCCACCCACATCAGGGGCCGCACCTGTTCCTCCGACAGGTACGGCAGCACCCGCGGCCCGAGCATCCCGTGCAGCGGCGTGCCCTTCTTGATCAGGTGCGACTGCAGGTACACGTACTCGTCGGACGCGCCGCTCAGGCTTCTCGACATCCGCTCGGAGAACCGGGCGAACGGGACGTCCTCCGTGGACTCGGTGAAGGTCAGCCCCTGGAGGTCGTCGGCGAAGTGGTAGTGGCCCCGGCGCTGGCGCGGCAGCGTCTCGAAGCACACCAACTGCGCGCCGAGCAGCGAGCCCAGCAGGGCCAGCTTCTCCTCGTGGCCCGCCCGCGCGTGCAATTCCTTCAACAGCGCCCAGTCCTCCATGCAGCCGGTGAGGAGCACGGGCTCGCTGTGGGCGAGCTCCCAGAACGCTTCGGGCTCGGGCCGGTGCAGCCGGCGCACGGGACGCGCGTCGAAGGGCAGCGGAGGCAGAGGCATGGCCTCATGCTAGCAGGTGCTCCAGAGCCAGGGGCACCGGAATTTCTCACTCCGCGAGATTTCCCAATCCGTGAGTTGACACGCGCTCGCGGGGCACGCCAGCATGATCTCCCTCCCACCCCTTGGAGCCACGCATGGCGTCGGAAGAAGCTCTCCCGCAGGTCGCTCACGCGTCCGCCGTCTCTCCGTCCACCGAGCAGCCCGTGGCCTCCGCCACCGAGGTTGCCGCGGCCCCGGAGAAGCTCGATGAGATCGAGGAGATCGACTTCCTCCTCGAGGAAATCGAGAGCAAGATCGCCCCGCTCGCCCTGGCGTGAGCCCGTCCGTCCGCCACCGTGCGCCCCTATAACGAAGCCTTCGCCCCGTACTGGCACCCGGTGGCCTTCTCACGGGAGCTGGGTGAGCGCCCTCTGGCCGCGCGTCTGCTCGACACCGACCTGGTGGTGTGGCGCACGGGCTCCGGCGTCGCGGCGACCCAGCGCTACTGCGCGCACCGCGGCGCGGATCTACGCGACGGGCAGCCCACCCCCGAGGGCCTGCGCTGCGCCTTCCACGGCTGGACGTACGGCCGGGACGGCCGCTGCGTGCGGGTGCCGTCCCAGCCGGGCGTGCCGGCGCCTGCGGGCGCGGTGCTCGCGTCGTTCCAGGCCACGGAGCGCTACGGCCTCGTCTGGGTGTGCCTGTCGGCCACACCCGCGGCGCCGCTGCCCGAGTGGCCCGAGTTGGAGGACGGCAGCGTCGCCACCGTGGAGCTGCCCCGGCTCGACTGGGACGTGGCCGCGGGCCGCATGGTGGAGGTGGTCCTCGACGTGGCGCACCTGTCCTGGGTGCACCAGGGCACCTTCGGCAACCCGGATCAGCAGGAGGTGCCCGCCTATGACGTGGAGCGGCGCCCGGGTGGGCTGCGCTCGCAGATCATCTACCCCGCGCTCTCGCCGTCCATTGGCGGAGCCCCGCCCCGGGTGGACCGCACCACGCTCACCTATGACGTGACGTGGCCCTTCGCCGTGCGCCTGTCGTTCAAGCCCACGCTCTTCTACGTCCACACGGTGTACGCCATCGCCTCGCCGCGCTCCGAGGAGAAGATGGAGTGCTTCTACTTCTCGTCGTACCACCCGCGGCTGCGCGGCCACTTCCCGGACATGTTCGTGAAGAGCGAGCAGGCCATCCTCGAGCAGGACCGCCGCGTCCTCGAAGGCGTCCGGCCCCGGGCCCACCCGACGGACTTCTCCGGCGAGGTCCTCACAAAGGCGGACCGGCTGCCCATTGAATACCGCCGGGGCGTGATCGCCATCCGCGAGGGCCGCCCTCCGGACGGCCCCCTTGCGGAATGAACGTGCCGGGGCCGCGCTCCGGGAGGCATGACGTGTTGATGAGGTCCATCCCCCTCGCCCTGCTGGTGGCGCTGTGCGCGTGCAAGTCGCGCAAGGAAGAGGCGCCCCCGCCCGCGCCGGCCGCTGCCGCCCCGGCGAAGCCGCCCGCCGTCGACGCGGCGGCCTCCGCGCGCCTCGAGCGCGGGCGCTATCTCGTAGAGCGCGTGCTGGCCTGCGGCGCCTGCCACACCGAGCGCGACTGGACGCGCTACGGCGGGCCGGTCACCGGGACGCCGCTCTCCGGCGCCTGCATGGGCGAGGACTGGGATCTGCCGGGCCGCGTCTGCGCCCCCAACCTCACCTCCGACCCCGAGCACGGCGTGGGCCGCTGGAGCGACGCCGAGCTCCTGCGCGCCCTGCGCGAGGGCTTCGGCCGCGACGGGCGGACGCTGGTGCCGATGATGCCCTACCTCTCGTATCGCGAGCTGTCGGACGAGGACGCGCGGGCCGTCATCGCCTGGCTGCGCACGGTGCCCCCGTCCCCGCGCGCGGTGCCGCGCACGGAGCTTCCCGAAGAGATGATGAAGGAACTGGCGGGCCTCGCCTCGCCGCTGCCGGGCCCCGTGCCTCAGCCCGCGGCGGACGCCGTCTCCCGGGGCCGCTACCTCGCGCAGATCGCCCAGTGCACCGCCTGTCACGCGGGGATGGACGAGGCCGGCACGCCCTTCGCCGGAGGACGGCCCATGGCCACCCCCTACGGGCCCGAGGTCGTCTCCAACCTGACGCCGCACGCGCGGGGACTCCACGCGCTGGACGAGGACGCCTTCGTCGCCCGCTTCACCGCCTTCCGCGACGCGGCCCCCGCGCCCAGCGGCCCCGGCCGCGTCAACAAGCTCGTCATGCCCTGGGGCTTCTTCGCCGGAATGACAGACGACGACCTGCGCGCCCTCTACCGCTACCTGCGGACCGTGCCCGCAGCGGCCCCCACCACTGCCCGTGCGGCTCCATGACGGTTCCTGGTCTCCCACGGAGCCTGCCGCTAGACTGCGCGCTCGCAGGCTTCGCCCCCTTGCCGCCTCCCCTCACCCCGGGGGAGCCGCAGAGGATGTGCCCCCCATGAAAAAGCTGCTCACGCTGCTCCTCCTGCCCCTCTGGGTGCTTGCCTCGGGCTGCGACCTCCTGAAGACCTCCGATGCGGAAGGAACCCGCGGGCGCGGCGCGACGGCGTTCGACCCGTACGCGAGCTCCGCGTCCGGCGCCATCTCCCTCAGCCTGCTGGCCTTCAACGGCTGCGCCATCCTCCCCAACGGCGAGCCCGTGGCACGCGGCAGCGTCAACCTGCCGGAGGGCGCCTATCCGGCGTCGTGCGCGCGGTTGAACTCCGGCATCCCCCTGGGACCGGCCGTGGCGCCCGCGGCGCGGCAGAACATCACCCCGGGCACGCTCTACTTCCTGCGCGAGCTGTCGCTGGTGGACACCGTGTTCAACGTGCACGTGGACTTCAACGACCGGCAGGCTCCCGCGACGTGGATGCGCAAGCAGTCGCGCTTCAAGGCGCTGGACTGGAGCGGCCTGACGGTGGGCGAGGAGCACTGGAGAGACCGCGGCGGCGGCAACTTCATGCGGGAGATCTTCTACGAGAACGCGGCGTGGATGACCTCCGACGACGACAGCTTCCTCCTCGAGGTGCTGGACACGGACGGCAACGTCCGCGCATCGCAGACCTATCTGCGCCACGACTTCCTCGCGGAGAACGCCACCACCGGCCGCACCCGTGTGTCGTGGGAGGTAGACCGGCTGGAGCGCCCCCGCTTCCCCAATGACCCGGTGCCACAGCCCGAGGGCGGCGACTTCCAGTACGCGACGGTGGTGAAGGTCTCCTTCGCCAACGCCACCAACCCGTTCAAGTCCTTCGCCATGCCGAACCTCACCGGTGACGGCGCCATCCGCGTCACCTGGAGCCTCATGCCCGGCAGCCCCTTCTACTTCCCGGTGACGTTCGTCCCGGAGAAGGAGCGCCCGGCCACCTGCTACAAGCTGGGGCCCGACGGGCTGGCCACGGAGGAGGTCGTCCCCTGCGGCTTCGGCCTGGAGCAGGCCGTGCGCATCCGCCCTCCGGAGAACCGCCGCTACTTCCAGCCCGGCGAGACGGTGGACTTCATGCTGTCGATGCGTGACGGCGACGGCCATGGCCTCCACTCGCGCGACCTGCTGCCCTCCTTCGACGAGTACCAGAGCGACCAGTCCAACGGGTTCGCGTACTTCACCGACTACATGCTCGTCTCCTTCCGGGACGCGAGCAGCACGGAGTCCGGCTTCAAGGTGGTGGGTCCGCTGCAGGAGCTGCGCATCGCCAATGGCACCTACCAGCTGCCGTACTTCTCCTATCCGGCGACGAGCGAGCCCCGCTACATCGTCGAGCCCGGAATGCCCGACGCCCTCCCCGGCTACGCGGCTGCCCACCCTCCGGCGCGCTATGCCGTCACCCTGCCCGAGGACGCGAAGCCCGGCACCTACGCCATCATCCTCAAGGGCCACCGCAACTTCATGGGCGAGCGGCTCAGCCGGATGGACCCCTTCTTCTTCCAGGTGGGCCAGGAGCAGCCCACCACGTACCCGAACCGCATCGGCAACTGCCAGCTGTGCCACAACGGGCCCAACTCGCTCTCCAACGTGCACCACGGCCTGTCCGTGGACCATGTGGAGCTGTGCAAGACGTGCCACTTCGAGCAGGCCGTCGGGCAGGTCTCCGACATCGTCCACCGCATCCACGCCCGCTCGCGCAAGTACGCGCAGAACCGGGCGGACTGCACCCTGTGCCACCTGACGCGCGAGAGCGCCCTGCGTCCCAGCCTGATGGCCTGCGACGGCTGCCACGTGAAGTCCCACGGCACGGAGTACTTCGACCTCAACTTCGAGGTGATGCAGAACACGCCCAACGCCTACGGCAACTGCGCCAACGCGTGCCACGCCGAGACGCCTCCCACGTTGCACATCCTGCCGGCCGAGTGAGTCGGAGAGAGCCATGAGGACCGCCATGAGGGCATCCGCCACCATCTCCAGCATCGCGCTGGCCTCGCTCGTCGGCTGTTCCGGGAGCGACGCCCCCACCCAGACGCCGCCCGCCAACCACTACACGGAGCTGCCCGAGTCGCTCACCACGGTGGCGGGCGTCGCCTTCGACCCGGAGGCGTACTTCTTCGCTCTCGCCACCGCGCCGGAGCCGCCCGTGGGCCCCGAGCCCGACCCTCCGTTCCTCTTCGAGGGGACGTCGTACCTCATGCGCTCGGCGGCCGTGGGCGCCCGGGTGGACCTGGAGCGCAACGGCCTCCGCGCGGACCAGAGCGGTCCGGTGGCCCCCAACGGCGCCTGGCAGGTGCGGGGAGTGCCGGTGGGCGAGGAGGACGACTACCGGGTGGTGGTGACTCCGCCGGTGGGGGGCCTCACCCTCGGCGGGGACCCGGAGGAGTACTCCCCCGATGATGGCTACGAGCCCATTCCCCAGGCGACCCATTTCCCCACGTCGACGCTGGTGCCCTTGAAGACGGGCGGCGCGTCCTCGTGCCTCGCGCAGCTGGTGGGAGTGGTGGGAGACGGCGGGGCGGTGGGCGCGGTGGCCAACCTGCTCACGGAGATGGGCACCCCCACCACGCCGGCGGACCTGCTGGACCCGTCGAAGACGGGCGGCGTCGCGCTGCTGTGGGTGCACGCCCCCAGCTTCGCGTTCGACCTGGTCAACATCCCCGCGGACGACATCGCCGCGGAGGCGTCGGCGGGCACGCTCTATGCCATCGACTGGGCGCCGCCGGGAGCGGTTCCGGGCGCGTCGTCCATGGGCTACTACGCGTCGCCGGACCCGGTGAGCCCGCTGGGGTACTTCGCCCTCGTCCTGCCGCCGAACACCTCGAGCCCGGTGACGGTGCGCTTCGTGGACCGCGTCACCACCCCACCCGAGGAGCAGGACCCCACCGCCATCCGCCCCTGGCGCATCACGTCCGTCACCCTGAGCCTGGAGCCGGGAAGGGTGGGCTTCATCCGCCGGCTCGCCAGGTACGCGGAGGACCTCCCCACCGACCCGGACAACGAGCCGGAGCCGGAGCCGGACTTCGGCTGGATGTGCCGCTGAGGCGCGGAGCCCGGGCGTTCTAGCGCCAGGGCTCCACGTGGAGCTGACGGAAGCGCACGGTGGGCTGCCCGAAGGACACGGGCAGCGGTCCGTGGTCCAGCTTCCGGCAGCCGCGCGTCGCGAAGAGGTTGCGCGCGTCCGCGCCCACCGCGTCGATGGCGGCCAGCGCCTCCAGGCCATTGCCCCGGAGGATGCCGGGGCCCACGCGGGGCCCCAGCCGGCCGTCGCGAATCTCCCGCGCCTCCACCACGTAGAAGCTGAAGTCGCCCGACAGCAGGTCCATCTGCCGTGGGGTGAGGTGCTGCACCATCAGCCCGTGGGGGAGCTCCGCCACCAGGGCCTCCAGGTGGCCCTGGTGCGGCTCCAGGCGGGTGTGCCCCATGCGCGGCAGGGGCGGGTGCCGGTAGCTGACGCGGCGGCCATGGCCGTTGGGCGGAAGGCCCAGCGCGGCGGCACTGCGCGAGTCCAGGAGCGGCGTGCCGACGACGCCGTTGCGCAGCAGCGGCACGGAGGTGGCGGCGTGGCCCTCGTCGTCCCAGGGGTAGGCGCAGGAGTCCGCGCCGTCCGTGGGGTCGTCCGACAGGGAGACGTGCTCTCCCGCCACTCGCTGGCCCCGCCGCCTCGCGAGGTACGAGCCACCGCGCGCGACGACGTCCCCCTCCAGCGGGTGCCCGCACACCTCGTGGAAGAAGCAGGCGGACGCGGCGCCGGGAGGGAACACCACCGGAATGGAGCCTCGGGGGCAGGGCACCGCGGGGGTGGCGTCGCGCAGCTCGCGCACCAGCGTCTCCACGTCGGCCACCAGCCGGGGCAGGGCCGCATGCAGGTGGTGCGTGTCCGGCCAGGCGGTGCAGCGCCAGGCGTCCGTGGTGACGCCGCCAGCGGTGTGGAAGGCCTTCACCTCGAGGAGGGCGTAGCGCTGGCGCCCCTCCACCTGGCGGTCCTCGTTGGCGAAGAGCGTGCGCCGCTCCGCCTCGCGCAGCAGGACGTCCAGGTGCGCGGCCCCGGCGGCGCGGGCCGTCTCCACCAGGCGGCGCACGACGTCCTCCGTCACTTCGCCCAGGGGAGGAAGCAGCGCTGTGGGGGAGAGGAGCTCCTGGCACCGCGCGTCCAGCTCGCGCGGCAGGGCACCGGGCGGCGGCGAGCGGCCCGCCAGCTCCGTCCAGCGCCACTCCTCGCCTCCGGGCACCGTCGCTCCGGTGGACCAGCCGCGCTCGCACAGCGAGGGCTTCACGCGAAGCCCCGAGCGCACGTGGACGGCCTCGCTCACCTCGCGCCGCTCCACGAACCAGTCCACCACGTGAGGGCTCCTCGTCATCCGGATGCGCCGCGCGGCTTCGCGGCCCCGCGCCTTCTTACCACCCACCCGGGTGGAGCGGAGCCGGGGGCCGCGGGCCGAAGCGCCAGCCCTGAACACGCGGGTGGGGCATGATGGAGTCCCCACGGTGAGCACGGAGCCGGAGATTCCCGAGACGAACGAGACGACCTGCGCGGGCGCGGAGCTGGGCGCGCTGCTGGACGCGGCCCGCGCGGCGGCGGGGGAGGGCACGGAGCTCTTCCTCCTGGCGGAGCGCCAGCTGAGCCTCGAGTACGAGGCGGGGACCGGCCGCTTCACCCTGAGCCGGGGCGAGTCCGTGGGCGCGGTGGCGAGAGTGGAGGTGGAGGGCGGAGCGCTGGGAGTCGCCGCGCGGCCTCTCGGTGCAGGGGACGCGCTGAGTCCCCAGTGGGAGGATGCGCCGCGGGCCTCGTCCGGAACGGCGCGGCCCTTCGGAATGGTGGAAGCGCTGGGCTCCCTGCGCGAGGAGGCCTTCCGCGCCGCGTCTGGACCGGGGCGACTTCCCGAGGCCCCCGCCACGGGAGCCCCCCTGCCACCGTCAGCGCTTCCGGTGGTTTCTCCGGAGCGCGCTCGGAGGTGGGCGGAGCGCGCGGTGCGGACGGTGGTGCCTCACGGCGCCGTCGTGCAGGCGGTGGTGGTGGGCCAGGCCCACGCGTGGACGGCGCTGGCGCGTGCCGGCGCGCTCGGCGGCGAGGTGGAGCGACGGGAGACACTCTTCGTCCGCTGCGAGACGGCGCGCGGCGCGGTGGTGGACGCGGCCGTGCTTCCTCGCGAGGAAGACGCGGACACGCTCGAGCCTCTCCGGTCGCGGCTGGCGGAGGCCTTCGCGGCGCTGGAGGGGCCGGCGGAGGCGGTGGACCCGGCGCTGCCCCTGGTGTTGCGCCCCGCGGTGGCCGCGCCGCTGGTGGCGGGGCTGGGATGGCTCCTGCGCGGCGACGTGGCGGCGTCCACACCGGCGCTCGCAAGAGCCCTGGGGCGCAAGCTCTTCCCCTCGGTGCTGAGCGTGGAGGACGACCCGCTCCACTCCGGCGGCACGCGCCGCCGCCACCTGGACGACGAGGGCCTGCCCGCACGTGCACTGCGACTCGTGCACGAGGGGCGGCTCCAGGACTTCCTGCACTCGGCGTCCACGGCGGCACGGCTCGGAGTGACGCCCAACGGGCGCGGCCTCCGGGCTGGCCTCGGGGCGCCCTCGCCGTCCGCGCTGAACCTCTTCGTGGTGCCGCGCGGCGACGCGCTCCCGGAGCGGTGCACGGAGCTGGTGGCGCGCGTGGAGACCTTCACCACGATGCCGCACCCGGGCCTCGTTTCCCTGGTGGCGGCGGGCTGGGAGCTGCACGCCGGCCGGCGTGTGCGGCGCGTGGGCCCGGTGGAGCTGGACCTGCCCGTGGTGGAGACGCTGCGCGCGCTCATTGGCGTGGGAGCGGACCTCTGCTTCTTCCCCGCCGCGGACGGGTGCGGCACTCCGACGCTCGTCTTCCCGGCCCTGCTCGCTCGGTGAGCGACAGGTGGGCGGTTTCCCGTTTCAGGCCCGGACGGTGGAAGATGGGCGCATGCGCATCGAGTCCTTGAGTGGCGGTCCCCACGCGCTCCCGCGCGAGCGTGAAGTGAAGGCCCTGTGGCCCGCGAAGTCCACGGAGCTCGTGGGAGACACCCGCGTCATGCGCGCCCTGCCCCGGGTGGAGCTGCGCCGTGTGGGCCCCTTCGTCTTCTGTGACCACTTCGGCCCGTCGCCTGCCGTGCGCGCGGCGATGGACGTGCCCGCGCACCCGCACGCGGGCCTGCAGACGGTGACGTACCTCTTCTCCGGCGCCATCCGTCACCAGGACTCGTTGGGGACGGTGCAGGACATCCATCCGGGCGATGTGAATTGGATGACCGCGGGGCGCGGCATCGTCCACGCGGAGGAGGTGCACACGGGCCCGGACGCACCGCCGCTGCACGGCGTGCAGACGTGGGTGGCCCTGCCGCGCGAAGACCGGCAGACCGAGCCTTCCTTCGCGCACGTCCCCGCCGGGCGGCTGCCCTTGGTGGAGCGGGATGGCGCGCGGGTGCGAGTCATCGCCGGCTGGCTGGGGGACGCACAGTCGCCGGTGGTGACGTTCTCCTCGCTCACGTACCTGGACGTGGAGCTATCGGCGGGGGCGCGCGTGTCGCTGCCCGTGGACGCGACGCACGCGCTCGCGCTGTACGTGGCGGACGGCGAGGTGTCGGTGGGCGGGAGGGCCGTGGGCCGGGGCGTGCTCGCGCACCTGGAGGACGGGGCTCCGTCGCTGACGCTGGCCTCGGAAGCGGGCGCGAGGCTGCTCGTCCTCGGCGGCACGCCGCTGCCGGAGCCGCTGGTCATCTGGTGGAACTTCGTGGTGGAGAGCGTGGCCGAGGGCCGGGCGCGCTACGCGGACTGGGAGGCTGGCCGCTTCCCGTCGCTCGTGCCCTGAGGGCGCGGACGGAGCCTCTGTCCTTCTCCTGCCCACCCGACGGCCGGGCTAGCGCGGATGGACGCAATCCGGTGCATGCTGGGGCCCGCGTGTCGAGCGAGGCCCCGCACTCCAGGCAGGGCACACGGCTCGGGACGCGACCACGGAGGACGCGGAATGTCAGGTCAATCACTGGCGGCGAAGCTGATGGAGGGCGCGCGCGAATGGGCGAAGCGTCTGCCCACGGCGCTCGGTGAGGACGTGGCGGTGGACGTGGGGCGCAAGCGGCTGCGCCTGTCACACCCGCGCGTGGAGGCGGTGGTGCGCCAGCTCCTGCGCAAGGTGAAGCACCTGGAGCTGCGCGAGTGGACCGCGAAGTCCGACGTCTACGACGTGCGCCTCTCCGTGCAGGGCTGGAAGCTGCGCGTGCACGCGACGCTGGAGCGCGTGGAGCTGGCCTCCGGTCGCTACCGGGTGTGGCTGCACACGCCAGGCGTGGTGGAGCTGGAGGAGTCGCGCACGGCCTCGTCGCTGGTGATGGGCGTGCTGCGCGCGGGCGCCGGACAGGCGGCGCTGCGCGCGGTGGCGGAGCGGCTCCTGCCGCCGGGCATCCGCTGGGACGGCAATGTGCTCCAGATTGAGGGGAAGCTGCCCGCGGAGGGACCGCTGCCAGCGAAGCTCTTCGACAACACCTCGCTGGCCGTGAACGCCGAGCACAGCGCGGAAGGGCTGTGGCTCGGCGCGGAGGCGTGGCCCGGGTTGATGGACCTGCTCCAGGTGCTCTTCGGCACCGAGCTGCCGCGCACGCCTCCTGGCACCTGAGGCTCAGCGCCGCCGCGCCGGCCTCACGGGCACCTGGGGCTTCAGCGCTCCTGCTTCGGCGCCGGAGCCTTGTACGTGCCCGGCGTCGTCCGCGAGGCGATGGCCAGGCGGTTCCACGCGTTGATGGTGGCCACGGCGAGGGTGAGGTCCGCCAGCTCCTTCTCGGAGAAGTGCGGCTTCACCTGCTCGTACACGCTCTGCGGCACGTGCCCTTCCGTCAGGAGCGTCACCGACTCCGTCCAGCGCAGCGCCGCGCGCTCGCGCTCCGTGTAGTACGGGCTCTCCTCCCACGCATCCAGCCCGTAGAGCCGCTGCTCCGACTCACCGGCGGCGCGCAGGTCCTTCCAGTGCATGTCGATGCAGTACGCGCAGCCATTCACCTGCGACGCGCGCAGCTTGAGCAGGTGCAGGAGGTTCGCCTCCAGGCCGCACTCGTGCAGGTACCGCTCCAGCCCCATCATCGCCTGGTACGCGCCCGGAGCGACCTTCCCTGGGTTCATCCGCTGTGCATCCATGTTCGTCCTCCCGTGTGGCCGGGCGGTGTGCCCCCCGGCGTTCATGGGGCCGATGTAACGGCGGGCTCCACGCCGGACGAGAGCCACTTGGACGCCAGGTCATGGGGCCACTTGCGCCCCTTCAGCGTAGGGCGCGCGCGAGCCGGGGCACGGCCTCGGCCAGCTCCACTTCCGGCACACAGGCGTAGCCGAGCAGCAGCCCCCCGCGCCCCTGGCTCCGCATCCGGAAGTCGGAGAGCGGGTACGCCACGAGCCCCGCCCGCTCGGCGCGCGTTGACGCGGCGCGGTCCTCCACGCCCTCGGGGAGCCAGCCCACCAGGTGCATGCCCGTGTGCAGCGGCTGGACGTCCAGCAGCCCCCGCAGCTCGCGCCGGGCGGCCTCGACGAGCGCCTCCTGCCGCGCCGCGTACAGCACGCGCATGCGCCGCACGTGGCGGCTGAAGTGGCCCTGGGTGATGAAGTCCGCGAGCACGGCCTGCTCGAGCACGGGCGAGTGCCGGTCGAAGGTGCCGCGCGCGGCGCTGAAGGCGTCCACCAGGGACTCGGGCACCACGAGGTAGCCCAGCCGCAGCGCAGGAGACAGCACCTTGCTGAACGTCCCCGTGTAGAGGACGCGCGCGTCCGGCGCGAGCCCCTGCAGCGCCGGCAGCGGCCGCCCCTCGTAGCGGAACTCGCTGTCGTAGTCGTCCTCCAGCACCCACGCGTCCGAGCTCGCCGCCCACGCCAGGAGCGCCTTGCGCCGCCGCTCGCTCATCACCACGCCGGTGGGGAACTGGTGCGCCGGCGTGACGACGGCCAGCCGCGCGTCCGGGCACAGCCGCTGTCCCGTCGCCACGTCCAGCCCCTCCGCGTCCACCGGCACCGGCACGCGCACGGCCCCCGCGGCGGCGAAGACGCCATGCGCGGGCACGTAGCCCGGGTCCTCCACCCACACGGAGTCACCGGGGTCCAGCAGCACCTGCGCCACCAGGCTCAGCGCCTGCTGCGTACCGTTGACGATGAGCACCTGCTCCGGGACGCAGCGCACGCCGCGCGCGGTGGCGAGGTAGTCCGCGACGGCGCGGCGCAGCGGCGGGTGCCCCGCGGCATGGAAGTGGGACATCAGGTCATGCCACGAGCGCCGCCAGCGGTTGTGCAGCAGCCGGCCCCACAGCTCGCTCGGGAAGGCGTCCAGCGCCGGAAGGCCCGGGCGGAAGGCCATGCGTCCGGGCCCCATTCCGGCCGAGGGGCTCTCCACCCCCAATCCCGCGGCCACCGCGGCGCCGCGCTTCGACAGCCTCGGCGCGTCCGCGCGCTTCACCGGCTCCCGAGCCGCGACGCGGCGCACGGACAAGAGCCGCTCCGGCAGCTCGCGCGCCACGTACGTCCCCGAGCCCGTCTGTCCGACGAGGTAGCCCTCCGACAGGAGCCGCGCGTACGCGTTGAGCACCGTGTTGCGCGCCACGTCGAGCTGCTCCGCCAGCGCGCGCGTGGACAACAGCCGCGTGCCCGGCGCCAGCCGCTCCGCGAGGATGGCCACCCGCAGCGCCTCCGCGAGCTGCTCGTGCAGCGGCGCCCCCGTGGACGCGTCCAGCACCAGGGACGTGGCGGCCATGACGGGCGGCCGCTTCCGGACTCTCTGCTTCGACGTCACGGCTGATTCACCTCGGTGATGTCGGGCATCACCAACCATCACTGGGATTAACGGTAGAAAGCGGGCACCGTCTCCGTCGTAGGCATGAGTCCAGGAGTACCCGCCCTGGCGGGTATCCGGGGAGAGGCGGGACGGGCCCGCCTCGTGCGCAGGGGGAGGAAAGCATGTTCGGGCTGCCTTGGTTCGACCTCATCGTCGCGCCGGTGCGCATGAAGAACGAGGAGGGAACGCGCGACAGGCTGCTCAAGGCGGCGGCCGGGCTGGTCCGGGAGCAGGGCCCCGAGGCACTCACCGTCGAGGCCGTCGCGCGGCGCGCCTTCGTGGGGCCGGGCGCGCTGCGCTACCACTTCGGGGGCAAGCGGGGGCTGCTCCAGGCGCTGGAGGACCGGCGGGTGCTTCAGCGGCCCTCGCCGTCCCACACATTGGCCCGCCCGTCGAGCGTTCCCCGCTGGGGCCGCACGACGCAGAAGCGTTGACCGGTGGGCGCCTCCATCACCCACCACGTCCGGATGAGCTCCACCCGCTTCGCGCCAAGCGCCTCCAGCCGCTTCACCTCCGCCTCGACGTCGTCCGCCTCGATGTCCAGGTGGATGCGGCTGGGGTGGGTCACCTGCTGCACCAGCAGCATCGGCTCGTCCACCTCCGTCTTCAGCTCACGGTACTTCGGGCTCGTCTCGTCCACGGGTTGGACGGGGCGGCCCAGCGCCTGGCTCCAGAAGCGCGCGGCGGCGTCCACGTCCTCCACCTTGCAATCCAGTACGAAGGTGCTCAGCCGGCTGCGGTGCATGTCTCCTCCACGAAGGACGGAGGGCGGGCGGCCCTCCGTGCGGGGCCTCCCGGATACACGGAAGCAGCCGGGCGGGTGAGGGCTCCGCGCACCGCCGGCCCCCCCTTGTCGGCTCGCGGATAATCCGCCGGCCTGGCGTGCCGGAAACGAGCGGAACGGCCCCCGGCGCATTACCTTGACATCACCGTGAGGCGCCTCCCTGGGAGGCAAGGGGCCGGAATTCTTCCGTTTCTCTGGTCGTTTCTCTTCACGGCTGACAACCGGCGGATATTCGGGGCCTTACACATTCGACTTTGGTCCCCCGACAGGTTAGAGGCTGCTCCAATCACGTCGGGACCGGTGGCGGCGGCCCCCGGAGCCGCGAGCAGAAGGAAGAAGCACATGGCGACTGGAACCGTGAAGTGGTTCAACGACTCGAAGGGCTTCGGCTTCATCGCCCAGGACAATGGCGGCCCTGACGTGTTCTGCCACCACACCGCCATCCAATCGGATGGGTTCAGAACCCTGGCCGAGGGCCAGAAGGTGGAGTTCGAGGTCAAGAAGGGCCCCAAGGGACTTCAGGCCGAGAACGTCCGCGTCGTCAGCTGAGAGCGTCGGCTCCAGCATCCGTTGGCCCGGCTTCCTCATGGTGAGGCCGGGCTTTTGTTTTCCGTGAGGGAGGCTCAATGCAAGGAAGATCCACCAAGCGCCAGAAGGAACAGGCCCGCAAGCAGCACCAGCAGGAGAAGGACGCCAAGCGCGAGGAGCGCAAGAAGGTCAAGGCCGAGCGTCCGACCCGCCAGCCCGGTGACGTCGACCCCGACATCGCCGACATCGTCCCCGGCCCGCAGCCGCCGGTGGAGTATTGAGTACTGAGTTGCAATCTCGATATCCTTGAAAAACGCGCTTAGTTAGCCAGGCGCGTACAAGGAGACGAGATGAACACCATTGCACGCTGCTTCTCGCGGGCCACCCGGCCCGCGCTCCTTTCGCTGCTGTTCCCGGTGCTGTCGCTGGGGACGGCGTGTGGTGACGCGGAACCGGGTGACACGCAGGAGGCGCCGTTGGCCACCGGGGCGCAGGCCGCCTCGGACGCCAACCTGTATGACTCCTTCACCCGGGCCAACCACGACTCCCGCCTGTACAGCCTGGAGCAGGGCTTCCACGCGTGGACCCCGAATCCCTACTGGGGCAGCGCCTGGGGCATCATGTCGGGCCGCGCCTACCTCTCCAAGGACGACGGCACTTGGTGGGACCACTACGCCACGGTGCCCGGCACCTCCGACGTCCGGGTGATGGTGACGCTGGCCGCGCTGGGCGAGTTCTCCGGCCTCACCTTCCGCCACATCGACCGCGGTAACTGCTGGAAGCTGGCGACGGACCTGGGCGCGGGCAAGTACTTCCTCACGAAGTACGTGAGCGGCACGCAGTACTTCCCGCTGCAGATTGCGCAGGCGCCCGTCGCGGGGGACGTGCTCGAGGTGCGCGCGTCCGGCACCCGCATCGACGTGTACATCAACGGCGTGCACAAGGGCGGCGTCAACGACTCCAGCCACCAGTACGCCACCCGCGTCGGCCTGCTCGCGAGCCAGGACAACCTCGCGCGCTTCGACGAGTTCAAGGTCTACACGCAGGGGACGCGTGACGCCACGCTGCAGCCGTTCCAGTCGAGCTCGGTGTGGAACCTGCCCATCGGCCAGGGCGCGACGTACGCGGACACCACGGACCCGGCGACGAAGGACTTCCTCGCCACCTGGTTCGACAACAGGACCGTCACCGGCTGGGCCAACTGGAACGAGTACTCGCATCCCATCAGCCTCGCGGCCGGCACGGACCCGTGGGCGACGGTGGCGGACCTCAACGACTCGGCGCGCAGCAGCGCCTACAACGTGCCTGCCACCGCCACCATCGCCAATGGTGGTGACAAGCACATGCACATCATCAACCCCTGGCGGACGTACATCGACGAGGCCTGGGCCACCACGCGCGTGTCCACCACGTCGTACACCGTGGGGCGCCACCACAAAATCGACCTCTACGGCAGTGGCCTGGGGCCGCAGAACGGCGTGCGCGCATATGGCGGCGCCGCGGTGGGGGGCCTCATCCGCGCGTGGGAGACGACGCCCACGCACCCGAAGTACACGGGGAAGATTCAGCACGCGCTCGCCCTCGCCGTGGACCGCTCGATGCTCTACTACAGCGGCGGGTCCAGCGGTTACGACTCCAAGGGCTACGGCACCGCGAAGGGCTACGTCTGGCCCGCCACCGAGCAGGACTGGGGCAGCGAGTCGAACTACAAGGGCCACATCCCCATGGGCTCGTACTTCGCCATTCCGCCGTCCGTGGACATCAACGCGCAGGGGCTGACGGCGGAGGGGAAGATGGTGGCGCAGGCGCTGCAGGACTACGGCGCCTACGTGACGGACGCGACGTGGGGCGCGGTGACCTTCTACGTGGAGCCCGCCGCGCCGTCGGCCTTCGCGAACAACCTCCGCAAGGACGCGGCGAAGCTGCGCGCGCTGCTGCGGCGGGTGACGAACAACAGCGCGGCCACGCCCAACGGCCCCGGCGCGCGACGCGTGCCCATGCTGCCGGACCTGGCGCCGCCCCAGCCGTAGCCAGCCCGAAGCCCGGTTGACCTGAGCGGCGATGCTCGAGGCGCCGCCGCGAAAGCCGGAGGGGCGGCAACGTCTCGCCCCTCCACCGGGTCCGGCGTTACCGGAACAGCGGGCCGATGAAGTCGATGAAGGCCCGCAGCTTGGGCAGCCGCTCGCGCCCCGGCGGCCAGAGCAGCCAGTACGCCCCGCGCTCCCCCACGTGCTCGCGCAGGACGGCCACGAGCTGTCCTGACGCGAGCGCGGGGGCCACGACGAGCTCGGGCAGGTGGGTGATGCCCATGCCCTCCATGGCCGCGAGCTGCACCGCCTCCGGGTGGTTGAAGACGAGCGTCTGGGGCACGTGCACCGCCGAGTCCCCGCCCTCCGCCGGGAGCGCCCATGGTTCCAGGCGCCCGGTGGAGGGGAAGCGGAAGTGGATGCAGTCATGCTCCGAGAGCTGCGCGGGCGCGCGGGGCGTGCCGCGCTTGCGCAGGTAGTCCGGTGAGGCGCAGAGCACGTAGCGGATGGGCGCGAGCCGCCGGGCCTTGAGGCGCGAGTCGGAAGGCTCGCCCATGCGAAGGGCGCAGTCGTAGGAACCTCCAGCGAGGTCCACGAGCTGGTCATCCAATTCCAGCTCCAGCTGCACGTCGGGATATCGCTCGCGGAAGCGCCGGAGCTGGGGCACCAGCACGCGCAGGCCGATGATGGGCGGCACCGTCACGCGCAGGCGGCCGCGCGGCTTCATGAGGCTTTGAGAGACCTCGGCCTCCGCGTCGCTCACCTCGGTGAGGATGCGCACGCAGCGCTGGTAGTAGAGCGTCCCTTCCTGCGTGAGCGACACGCGGCGGGTCGTCCTGTCGAGCAGCTTCACGCCGAGCCGCTGCTCCAGCCGCGCCACGCTCTTGCTCACCGCCGAGGCCGTGGTGCGGAGCTGCCGCGCCGCCCTGGTGAAGTTCCGCGTCTCCGCCACGCGGACGAACGTGGCCATGGTGGTGAGGGTCTCCATGGGGGACGCATTTATGACATCCGTGTCCACAGTGTCATGCCCCGTGTCGGTCTACCGGGAAAGGGGGCCGGGCCGTACAAGAAGGGCCATGACGACTCCTGCGCTTCCTTCCTCTTCCGAAGTGGTCTCCCGGCGTCAGGTCCTCGCGAGCGGAGGCGCCGCGCTGGGGGCCGCGGCGCTCTCCGCGTGCGGCACCGTGAGCCAGGCCAGCGGCGGCTCGCCTTCTTCACCGGTGGGCGGCTCCCAGCCCGCGTCCGACGCGAAGGGCTTCCGCTACCGCACCGTGGACGTCAACGGCCTGTCCATCTTCGTGCGCGAGGCGGGAGACCCGTCCGCGCCCACGCTCCTGCTGCTGCACGGGTTCCCGAGCTCGTCGTTCATGTACCGCGAGCTGATGGACGCGCTGAAGGACGAGTTCCACGTCGTCGCGCCGGACTACCCGGGCTTCGGGCACAGCTCGGCGCCGCTCCGCGGTGAGTGGCCGTACACGTTCGAGGCCATCACAGACGTGGTGGACGCGCTGACGGTGCGGCTCGGGCTGGAGCGGTATGCGCTGTACGTCCAGGACTACGGCGCGCCGGTGGGCTTCCGGCTCGCGACGCGGCACCCGGAGCGCATCACCGGCATCGTCACGCAGAACGGCAATGCGTACGAGCAGGGGCTGACGCCGCTGTGGGCACCCATCCGGGCGCTGTGGGCGAACCGGAACGACGCGGCGGCGGAGGCGGCGGTGCGCGGCATCTTCACGCGCGAGTTCCGGAAGATGGAGCACACCACGGGCATCCGCGACATCAGCCGCATCAACCCGGACGCGATGCTGCTGGACCAGTTGCTGCTGGAGCGGCCGGGCATGGCCGACGTGCAGCTGGACCTCTTCTACGACTACCGAACCAACGTCGCGGCGTACCCCGAGTGGCAGGCGTCACTGCGCAAGCACCAGCCGCCGCTGCTCGCGGTGTGGGGGAAGAACGACCCCGGCTTCGCGCCCGAGGGTGCGCTGGCCTTCAAGCAGGACGTGCCGAACGCGGAGGTGCACCTCGTCGACAGCGGCCACTTCGCGCTGGAGGACCACGGCGAGGTCATCGCCGCCCACGTGCGCGGCTTCCTGCGCAGCATCTCCCGCGTCTGACCTGGACTGCCCGCTTCTACGCGCCGCAGTTCCTGGCCATGGGCTTCCTCATGCTCGGCATCACGCTGTTCCTTGCGTGGGAGAACCGCGAGGCCTTCAAGCCCATGTTGAGGGCCCGCCGACCCGGTGGCCCGTGCCCGTCCGCCGCGGGTCCTGGATGCTGGACTCATCGACGCGGTGGGGCGGGCTCTCACGGGGCCTGAGAGTCACTGGCCGCGTCCTCGGCCGCCTCTTCGTCACTGACGAAGGTGCCGTTCTTCATGTGGCCGCGCTCTTCCAGGCGGTACCAGGCGTTCTTGTCCTTGGCCATCGTCCCGTCCTTGCCGACCAGCTCGAACGTTTCAGGGTCAGCCCCTGCGATACGCCGACCAACGCTGTACACGGACTTGCCGTCCGTCCCGTAATAGGGGCTGAGCAGCCGGAACCGCGAGGCGTCCACCTCGGGCAGGATGTCGGCGCCGTAGAACACCGTGTTCTTGTCCTTCGACCAGTACGAAGCCTCGGACAGGATGACGAAGCTGTCCCGGTCCACCCCGGGCAGCCTTTGCGTATGGAAGTAGATACCGTGCCTGTCTTCACCGAAGCCGTGATTCCCAGCCCGCATCTCCCGAAACGTCTCGGCATCGGCACCAGCGACCTCGGACAGACCGATTCCCGCCACGTGGTAGAGGACCTTGCCGTTCTTGCTCTCGTAGCTGTTCTTGAAGAGGAGGGCGAGAAAGCCCCCTGAGATGAAGAGGACGACAACTCCCAGCAGGACCACCGCGCCCAGGGAGAGCAACACGATTTTGGTGAGACTCATGACGTCGAACCTGGCTTGAGCCGGAGCCAGCGCGTGATGACTCGCGTGGTCCCGCGTCGGCAGTGCTTCCCGCGTGAAGAAGTCATGGAACGCATGCCGCTCCCGGGTTGCAAGTTGTTCTACCACTGCGGTCACCCTGCGCTGGTGAAGACGGAGTGGGTGGCCTCGTTTTCACGAGGCGTCATCACGTGGATGGAGAGGGTGGGCGTTGGCTGCGGAAGAGAGCGACAGCTCGTTCCATGCACTTCTTCACGTCCTTCATGCTCATGTAGCCGGCGTCGAATGTGCCATCGAGCCACTTCTCTTCATGGCGCCAGCCTGCAACCTGCTCGAGATCGACAAGCACAGGCTCCGTGCCTGGGGACGCAACAGAGAGCGTCCATGCGTCCCAGCGAGCATAGAAGTAGAACGGCTGCCCATCGACTTCGCCCGAACCCTCCACAGGCGTCTCGCCTCCGAAGTGTCCGCTCCACCCATCTCCCTTGAGCTCCATCCGGTAATACCTCGTTCGAGAGCAGCTCCTGTGAGCCGGCTCGTACGATAATAGGCGCAAGGGCGATATCGAGGTCTTGCAGCAATCTGGAAGGGGCGAGTCAGCGCGGAAGTACCGCGCGACTCAGGAGTACGCTCCCCGGTGCTCCTGGCACCACTGCTCGAAGCTGCGCGCCGGGCGGCCGGTGACGTGCTGCACACCGTCCTTCAGGATGCCCCCGTTGCCACTGCGGATGGCGGTCCACAATTCCATCAGCCCCTCCACCATCCACTCGGGCGCGCCAGACTTGCGAACGTTCTCTCCCGCCACGGTGACGGGCACGTCCACGCACTGGATGGTCCGGCCGAGGACGCCCGAGAGGATTCGCGCCTGGTCATGCGAGCTCAGCAGCTCCGGTCCGGTCAGCTCGTAAACCCGTCCCTCATGTCCGGAGGAGGTGAGTGCCACGGCCGCGACGGCGGCGATGTCCTTCGGGTCGATAGGAGCCACCTTCCCATCCGCCGTCGGAGTGAAGACCTTCCCCTGCGCGCGGATGGGACCGGCCCACTGGAGCGCGTTGGACATGAACGAGCCCGGGCGCAGGAACGTCCACCCCATGCCCGACGCCTCGATGAGTTGCTCCTTCTCCCGGTGCATCTGCCCCATGCGGCTCTTCCCCGCCGTGCCCAGCGACGACACCTTCACCACGTGCCGCACGCCGGCTCGTTTCGCCTCCTCGATGAGCATCGGGTCCGCCGTGTCCCCCTCGCCCGTCAGCAGCGTCACCATGAACAACCGCTCCACGCCGCGCACCGCGCGCTGCACGGTGTCGCGCTCACTCAGGTTGCCGATGACGCGCTCGATGCGCGCATCCAGGTGAGCCACCTTCCGCTCGTCGCGCGTGACGATGCGCAGCGGCGCCCCCTGTGCCGACAACTGCTGCACCAACTCGCTGCCGATGTTTCCCGTCGCTCCGGTGATGAGGATCATCTCTCGCTCCTTGCCGTGGGTACCGCGTTTGAATCGAGTAATTGATTGGTCATTCATTAATTAGGCGTGAAGAAGCGGCGCGTGCCGATGACGTGTCGTGACTCAACGGCGGGAAGGGCGAGCGGGCGCGAGTCCCACCCAGAGGGCCTGCACGACGCCGCGCACGTACGCCTGCTGCGCGGCGGGCTGCTTGCGCGCCTTGTCGTGCATCACCTGCAGGAAGTTGTGGTGCCACAGGGCGCCGATGAAGGTCTGCGCGACGATGTCGAAGTCACCCGCGCGGGTGCGGCCCAACCGGGCCTCGGCGGCGAGGTAGTCGGCCACCTCGCGGACCCGCTTCGACGCGCGTTCCGTGGCACTGGCGATGGGTTGATGCGCGCCCGAGCCCGTCTCCGCGTCCTGGCGGTTGCTCCAGGCCATCATCGTCGTGGGCGTGAAGCTGGAGAACTGCTCCAGCAGGTGCGTGCCCAACTCCACGAGCGTGTCCTCGACGCTCCCCTTGCCCACTCGCGCGCCGAGGTCGATGGGGAGCAGGCGCTCGGCGTCTCCCCGTGGCGTCATCGCCGCGCGGAAGAGCGCCTCCTTCGTCTTGAAGCGCTTGAAGAGGATGCCCGGCGAGACGCGGGCGCGCTCGGCGATTTCCAGGCTCGTCGCCCGCATGCCGCGCTCGAGGAACACCTCGCGCGCGGCCTCGAGAATGTCTTCGTCCTGGATGGTGACGGGCCGGGCCATGATTGGGTTATTGACTGGTCAATATCCTAATGGGGCGCCCGGGGCCCTGCAACTTCAACCGCGGGCGGAGGCTGCGCCCGGGGGCAGCGCGGGCGTCCGGGGCTTCATCACCCGCGCGATGAGGCGGACGGTGAAGCCTCGGGGGAAGAGGCGGGGCAGGGCGGTCTGGACGCGGTTGCGCCAGCCCGGCATGACGGAGACGCGGCCCTGCTCCAGGGCGCGCAGGCCCGCCGCCGCGACGCCCTCCGGCGTGGCCATGGTCCCCACGGCCACGTCGCGCGTGCCCACCGCGTCGAAGAAGCCCGTCTCCACGGGACCGGGGTTCAGGGCCACCACCCGGACGCCGCGCTCGCGCGTCTCCGCCCAGAGGGACTCGGTGAAGGAGAGGACGAAGGCCTTGGTTGCCGCGTACACGGCCATGTACGGCACGGGATGGAAGCCGGCGGTGGAGGCGACGTTGATGACGCCACCGGCTCCGCGCGCCAGCATCGCGGGCAGGAAGAGGCGGGTGAGGTCCACCAGGGCGGTGACGTTGAGCATCACCTGCTCGTGCTCCCGCTCGAAGGGATGGGAGTCGAAGGGGCCATACGAGCCGAAGCCCGCGTTGTTGATGAGCAGGTCCACCGGCAGCCCTCGCGCCTCGCACGCGGCATGGAGCTGGCGCGGGGCATCCGTCCGGCTCAGGTCCGTGGCCAGCACCTCCGCGCGGATACCGTGGGCCTTGGACAGCTCGGCGGCCAGCGCGCGGAGCTTGTCCTCCGAGCGCGCCACGAGGATGAGGTCCATGCCACGCGCGGCGAGCAATCGGGCGAAGGACTCACCGATGCCGCCCGAGGCGCCGGTGACGAGGGCGCGGTGGCCCCGGGAGAGGAGGAGTTTCGAAGGGGTCATGTGCTAAAGAATGTGAGCGCGGACTCACGTTCTCAACTCGCCTACCGCTCACGTTTTGGAAGGAGCCCTCCATGAAGTCCACCGCCCCGCTCGCCCCTCGGAGAAGGCCCCGCCAGTCCCGCGCGCAGGCGACGTGTGACGTCATCATCACGGCTACTGCTCAGATTCTCGTCAGAGACGGGTACGACGCCGCGAGCACCAACAACGTCGCGCGCGTGGCGGGCGTGAGCGTGGGCTCGGTGTACCAGTACTTCTCCAGCAAGGAGGCGCTGGTGATGGCGGTGATGGAGCGCTACCGGGCGGAGGGGCTCACGGATTTGGAGGAGGGCATGGCCCGCCTGTCCGGCGCGACGCTGCGGGAGGCGCTCCGGTTGCTCATCCGGCAGGTGCTCGCGAAGAAGGCCGAGAACCCCCGGCTGCATCAGGTGTTGGTGGAGCAGCTTCCCAGGATGCGGCAACTCCAGCAGGTGGACCCCTATGCCGTTCGCATGCTGCGGCTGGTGCGCGACTTCCTGCAGCCCCACGCCCGCGAGGTGCGGCCGCGGGACCTGGACATGGCCGCCTTCATCATCTTCAACACCGTGGAGTCCCTCACCCACGTGGCGTTGTCGAGCCGCCCCGATTACCTCACCCGCGAGTCCTACGTGGACGAGTTGTGCGCGCTGGTTCTCGGCTACCTCCGGCCCGAGCGTGAAGTGGTGAGGCGCGGCGGGCGGCCACCGGCGCGGACGACTCCATTGCGCACTGTCGCCGCCCGCAAGGCGCGCCCCTCCGAGGCGCGGAAGCCCTCGCGCCATGATGTGGCCCGTAAGGCGCGCTCAGCCGGGAAGCGATAGCCCACCCGTCACGGCGCCGTGCGCAGCACCTCTGCGTGGGTGATGCGGTCCAACCGGAACGGCCGGCGCTCGTCCTTGTCCAGCTCCACGGCGTCGATGCGCGTCTCGTGCCGGTCCATGATGACGGACATGATGCGCACGTCGCGCGTCGTCTCCAGGTAGTTGCTGTCCACGTAGGTGATGCGGACCGGCTGCTGCTCGAACCAGGCCCGCTCGATGGCCTCGCGCACGGCCTTCTTCGCCGGAAGCGCCGGCACCCCGAGGAATGACAACTCCTTCAGCCGTGTCAGCAGCTCGCGCTGAGCGGACGTGGACAGCGCGGCGCGCACCTTGTCGAGCGCGGACTCCAACGTGTCGCTGAAGGGCATCAGCCGCATGTCGATGGCGAAGCGCCCCAGCGCAACGATGAGCGCCGCCTCGCGCGCGGTGAAGTTCACCGGCGGCAGGCTGTAGCTCCGGTCCAGCGCGTAGCCGCCCCCGCGTCCGCGCTCGGCGGCCACCGGCATGGCCGCGGCGCGCAGCGCGTCCAAATCCCGGTAGATGGTCCGCACGGTGACGCCGAAGCGCTCCGCGAGCGTCTCCGCGGTGACTCCCGTCCGGCGACCCCGGAGGTATTCGGCGAGGGCGAAGAGTCGCTCGGTCCGCTGCATGGCGAGGAAACCTGACATACCACTGTCATTGCCCCGCCTCAATATGACGCTCATCCAACGCCGCACGAGGGAGAACGTCATGGACACCGCCACCGCCGCGCCGCCGGCCGACACCACCATCTACCCCTTCCTCATCGACGTCCCGCAGGCCGACCTGGACGACCTGAAGGCCCGTCTGGCCCGCACCCGCTGGCCGGACGCGGCGCCGGGGGCGGGCTGGAGCCAGGGCGTGCCGCTCGGGTTCCTGAAGAAGCTGGCCGCGTACTGGGCGGATGGGTACGATTGGCGCAAGCAGGAGGCGCGCCTCAACGCCATCCCGCAGTTCACCACCATCATCGACGGCGCCAACGTCCACTTCCTGCACCTGCGCTCGCCCGAGCCCGGGGCGATGCCGCTGCTCCTCACCCACGGCTGGCCGGGCTCCGTCGCGGAGTTCGTGGAGCTCATCCGGCCGCTCACCCACCCTCGCGAGTATGGCGGCAACCCGGCGGACGCCTTCCACGTGGTGTGCCCGTCCATTCCGGGGTTCGGCTTCTCCGGTCCTACCCCTGAGGGAGGGTGGGGCCTGAAGCGCGTTGCTCGCGCCTTCGCGGAGCTGATGCGGCGGCTGGGCTACTCGCGCTACGGCGCGCACGGTGGGGACTTCGGCTCCATGGTGTCGCGTGAGCTGGGCATCATCGACGCCGAGCACGTCGTCGGCGTCCACGTGCTCCAGGCCTTCTCCTTCCCCTCCGGTGACCCGGCGGAGCTCGCGGCCCTCACCGGCGACGACAAGGCCCGCCTCGGCCGGCTGGGCCGCTTCGAGTCGGAGCAGTCCGCCTACTCGAAGCTGCAGGGCACCCGGCCGCAGACGCTGGCCTACGCGCTCACCGACTCGCCGGTGGGGCAGCTCGCGTGGAACCTGGAGCTGTTCGCCGGCTTCGGGGACTGCGAGGGCGCGGTGAGCCCGGACCACATCCTCACCAACGTGATGCTGTACTGGCTGACGGGCACGGCTGGCTCCTCCGCGCGCATCTACCAAGACACCACGCGGGAGGGGGCCTGGGCTCCCACGACGCCGTCCTCCACGCCCACCGGCGTGGCCGTCTTCCCGAACGACTTCCTGTCCATCCGCCGCTTCGCGGAGCGTGACAACACGAACATCGTCCAGTGGACGGAGTTCGACCGGGGCGGCCACTTCGCGAACCTGGAGGTACCGGGGTTGCTGCTCGGCGACGTGCGGACGTTCTTCCGCCGGTTCCGTTGACGCGAGGCCCGCCGTGGCGCCGACGCAGGGCGGCGCGACAGCGGGGCCCTTCCCACCTTGCATCGCGTGCACGGAGCGGCTTGCATCATGGGCGTTCTCGACGGTCACCCGCGGAAGGGCACTGCCCCTGTAGCCACCCTCATGGCCAACCCGATGGAGGATGAGTGGCTCTGGGGCTGGGACCCGACACCCGGCATCGTCTCGGTGTGGGCCGAGCCGGATGGCCGCGCCTTCGTGTGGCGCCGGCTGCCCGGCGGTGGCGGGCTGGTGCGCGAGGACGTGCGCTTCCGGCCGTGGCTCCTCCTGTCGTCGCTGGACGACCTGGCATACCTGGGGACACGGCTGCGTCCCGAGAAGGAGGGCCCCGCGCCGAACGTCGTGACGTGGGAGGAGTTGGAGGGGCCCGGAGCCCTGCGCTACCTCGTGCGCGCGAATGACGGGCGGGCGCTGACGTCGGCCTTGCTGCACGGGGCGTCGCGGCGGCTGGGGCGTCCCCTCGGGCACCTGAGGGACTTGGACCCGAACACGGTGCTCTCGCTGCCGCCCGAGGAGCAGTACCTCACCGCCTCCGGGCGCACGTACTTCCGAGACCTGGGCTTCGACGATTTGCGCCGCCTCCAGTTCGACCTGGAGACGATGGGCCTGGACGCGGAGAAGGACCGCATCTTCCTCGTGGCGCTGAGGGACCCGGCGGGCGGGACGGAGGTGCTCGACGCGCACGGCAACGACGACACCGCCGAGGCGGACCTCATCCTGCGGCTGATGGAGCGCATCCGCTTCCACGACCCGGACGTCATCGAGAACCACAACCTGCACGGCTTCGACCTGCCGTTCCTCGCGCGCCGCGCGCGGTTGCTCGACGTGCCGCTCGCAATGGGACGCGCGGGTTCGCCGGGGCTGCGCCAGCGTCCGGCCTCGCGAGGCGCCGCGGTGGGACGCGGGCCCACGGGGCGCTCGGAGGCGATGCGCCGCAGCCGGTACACGGTGCCGGGCCGCGAGCTCATCGACACGCTGGACGCGGTGCTGCGGCACGACTTCTCCGCGAGGGACCTCCCGGGCCACGGGCTCAAGGTGGTGGCGAAGCACCTCGGCATCGCCGGGCCCGCGCGAGAGCTCATCCCCGGCGCGAAGGTCCACGAAGTGTTCCTGAAGGACCCGGAGCGGGTGCGCCGCTACGCCCGCGAGGACGTGAATGAGGCCGCGGGCCTCGCGCGCCTGTTGGGCGGAGCGGCCTTCGCATTGGCCCGCATGGCGCCGCGCCGCTACGAGCGCCTCGCCGACGCGGGGCCCGCCACCGGAGTGCTGGACCCACTGCTGGTGCGTGCGTACTTGAGAGCCGGAGCGGCGCTGCCCGCGCACGAGCAGGGCGACGGCACCTCGCACAGCGGCGCGGCGCTGCACCTGTTCGCCACCGGCGTCGCGAAGCACGTGGTGAAGGCGGACGTCGCGAGCCTGTACCCGTCGCTGATGCGCCAGTACCGCATCGGCCCGAAGCGGGACAGGCTCGGCGTGCTGCTCGCGCTGGTGGACCGGCTGGTGGACCAGCGCCTGGCCGCGAAGGCGAAGGCGAAGACCGCGCCGCCCGGCTCACAGGAGCGGTACACGCACGAGGCGCTGTCCGCGGCGATGAAGATTGTCGTCAACTCGGCCTATGGCTACCTGGGCGCGGTGGGCCTCACGCGCTTCTCGGACGTCCACGCCGCCAACGAGGTGACGCGGCACGGGCGCGCGGTGCTGGCGCTCTTGTGCCGTGAATTGGCGCGGCGGGGCGTCACACTGCTGGAGGCCGACACGGACGGTGTGTACTTCGCGGTGCCGGAGGACTGGCGCGAGTTGGACGAGCGTCGCGTGGTCTCCGAGGTCGCCGCGCTGCTGCCGCCCCGCGTGAAGCTGGAGTTCGACGGGCGCTACGAGGCGATGCTGTCGCACGAACCGAAGAACTACGCGCTGCAGCCGTACGACGGGCCGCTCGTCCTGCGCGGAGTGGCGTTCCGCTCCAGCCGCGCGGAGCCCTTCGGCGAGGACTTCCTGCGCCGCGCGCTGCGCTTCCTGCTCGCGGGGGACGTCCCCGGCGTGCGCGATGCCTATCTCTCGACGGTGATGGCGCTGCGACGGCGGCAGGTGCCCACGTTCGACGTGTCCTCGCGCGTGCGGTTGACGAAGAGCCCGTCGCAGTACCTGGCCATCCGCGAGCGCCGGCGCGAGTTGCCCTACGAGGCCATGCTCTCGGGAGGCCGTAAGGACTGGGCCGTGGGCGAGCGCGTGCGCGTGTACCGCGCGGTGGGCGGACGCGCGGGCCTGCTGCCGGACCCGGAGGACGACAGCGGCGCCAGCGCTTCGAGCGACCCGCGCGACTACGACGTCGAGTACTACGTGCGGCTGCTGAAGGAGACCTTCGCCGCACGGCTGGTGCGCGCATTGAATCCCGAGGACTTCGCCACGGTATTCGAGGACCCGGGCCAGCCGTCCCTCTTCGCGCCATTGCTGTCGAATGCGCGGCCGGTGCTCACCGTGGTGCTCGACCCGACTCAGGTGGAGCCCACCGAGGACGGCGAGCCTCCGCCTCCGAGGTAGCCGCCCATGCTCGCCGCGTTCTTCACGGACGGGGTGGCCGTGGACGCCGACACGCTCGTCGTCAGCGCGGGCCTCACGGGCGCGGCGGCCTCACGCCTCTACGTGAAGCTCGCGGGCACGTGGCTCCGGCATGACGTGGCGGACGACGTCCTCACCTCGGTGGCTCACCATCACGGCCTCGTCTGCGCGCTGGGCCGGCGCGGCCTCGTGACCTGGGCGGGGGAGTGGGCACGACCGCTGACCCCCTGGCGCATCCGGGGCCGCTTCCGCGAGTACGTCATCACCGAGGCCGAGGCGCGCGGCCCGCTGGAGCGCGTGCGCGCGGTGGACGGCGCGTTCTTCGCCTGTGGCCGGGGCGGGCAGTTCTACCGCGTGCAGTCGGGCTCATGGCTACGGCTGGAGCGAGGCCTGGACCCGTGGCGGGAGAATGCCTTCCTCGACCTGGATGGCTTCGCGCGAGACGACCTCTATGTCGTCGGCATGGACGGTGTGGCGGCGCACTTCGACGGCTCGCGCTGGCGGTACCTGCACCCGCCGACGCGCGCGCACCTGTACGCGGTCCGCTGTCTCTCCCGGGGCGAGGTGGTGGTGGCGGGCGCCGAAGGCACGCTGTATCGCGGAGGCCGGCACGGCTGGCGTGCGCTGCGGCCTGGCGGCACGGCGGAGAGCTTCTGGTCCATCTGCGCCTACCACCGGAAGCTCTACCTCACCTCGGGCCTGCGCGGCCTTCATGCCTACGCACGCGGCACGCTCTCCGAGGTGACGCCCGGAATGCACCGCCCGCTCCTCCATCGCCTGGACGTCGCGGGAGACGTGCTGTGGTCCGTGGGGCCCGACAGCCTGCTCCGCTTCGACGGGACCACGTGGTCCGAGGTCGCCGGCCCTGACACCGGGTGAGTGGGGCACGGCCCGTTCCGGCTATTCGGCCCCGGCCCTGCTGCATTACGCTTTCCGTCCCTGTCACCACGACTTAGCTCAAGGGGGATCATGGCGTACTCGGCGGAGATCAGCCGGACCAATCCGGCGTGCATCCTCATCCTCATCGACCAGTCCGGTTCCATGGAGGAGCCCTTCAGCGGCTCGCAGCGGCGCAAGGCGGACGGGGTGGCGGACGTCACCAACCGGCTCCTGCAGAACCTCGTCGTCCGGTGCGCGCGCGAGGAGGGCATCCGCGACTACTTCCACCTCGGCGTGCTCGGCTATGGCGGAGAGGTGGCGCCCGCCTTCCGGGGGCCACTCGCGGGGCGCACGCTCGTCCCCATCAGCGAGATTGGCCACGCCCCGGCGCGGCTGGAGGAGCGCACGCGCGAGCGCGAGGACGGCATGGGCGGGCTGGTGCGCGAGAAGGTCCGCTTCCCCATCTGGTTCGAGTCCGTCGCCAACGGCGCCACGCCCATGTGTCAGGCGCTCCAGCGCGCCACCAGCCTCATGGGCGAGTGGGTGCGCCAGCATCCCGAGGGCTTCCCGCCCATCGTGGTGAACATCTCCGACGGACAGCCCACCGATGGAGACCCCGCGGGAATTGCCTCCGAGCTGCGCGGGCTGCGCACGACGGACGGACAGGTGCTGCTGCTCAACGTGCACCTGTCCGCGCACCCGGCCACGCCCATCCAGTTCCCCCATTCAGAGGCGGCCCCGCCGGACGCGCATGCGCGGCTCCTCTTCCAGATGTCCAGCCCGCTGACTCCGGGGATGCTCTCCGCCGCGCGCGAGGAGGGCCTCCAGGTCAGCGAGGGCGCGCGAGGCTTCGTCTTCAACGCGGACATCATCTCGCTCATCAAGTTCCTGAACATCGGCACGCGCCCGAGCAACCTGCGCTAGGGGACGACCGTGCGCATCCACATCGAAGCCGTCTCCCTCCAGAAGGACGGGAACGCGCCCTCCGAGAACGAGGACGCGTTCGCCCCCGAGGGCAGTGGCACGCTCGAAGCCATGACGTTCCACGCGGCTGTCGCGGATGGCGCGACGGAGAGCCTGTTCTCGGGCTACTGGGCGCGGCTGCTCGCGGGAGCCCATGCGCGGGGCGAAGTCCCGGATGCGAAGGGGCTCCTCTCCGTGCTCCCCGGGCTCCAGCGTCAGTGGCACGAGCACGTCGGCGCGAAGCAGCTCCCCTGGTACGCGGAGGAGAAGCTTCGCGAGGGCGCCTTCGCCACGCTCCTCGGCGTGAGGCTCCGGGAGCGCGCCACGGAGGATGGCATCGGCACGTGGGAGGCGCTGGCGGTGGGGGACTCGTGCCTCTTCCTGCTCCGGGACGGCGGGCTCGTGCGCTCATTCCCGCTGGAGCAGTCATCCGAGTTCGGCTCCACGCCGTTCCTCCTCTCGACCCACGTCCATCAGAACGCGCGCGTGGGGACGCAGGTGCGCAGCGCCTCGGGAGACCTTCGCGGCGGAGACACGCTCTTCCTGATGACGGATGCGCTGGCGTGCTGGTTCCTCGCGGAGCACGAGCGCGGCGGTGCTCCGTGGACCGGGCTTCCCCGCTCCTTCTCGGGCGAAGGCCGGGCCGCGTTCGAGGCGCTCGTCGGCCGGCTGCGCGCGGGCAAGGCCATGCGCAATGACGACGTGACGCTCCTCCAGCTCACCGTGGAGGAGTGAGTGAAGCTCCCTTCCGACAGCGACTACCAGGCGGCCCTCCAGAACCCGCGCCAGGCCTTCGCCGACCCCGAGCTCCAGGCGGGCGTGCCGGAAGTCATGGAGAGCGGAGCCATGGCCGGACTGCCTCGGCCTCGCGCGGGGAACTTCGCCACCGTCTACAAGCTGCGCTGTGGAAGGCGGGACTTCGCCGTGCGCTGCTTCACCCGCCCCATCCAGCAGGACCAGGCGGTGCGCTACGCGGAAATCATCCGGCACCTCTCCACGAACTGGGTGCCATCCGCCGTGGAGGTCGCCTTCCTCTCGCAGGGCATCCAGGTGCAGGGGCGCTGGTTCCCCATCGTGAAGATGGAGTGGGTGCAGGGCGAGTCCCTCGCCGCCCACGTCGACAAGCACCATGCGTCGCCGAAGGCGCTCTTCGACCTCGCGGCCTCATGGCTGGAGCTGCTGAAGGACCTGCGTCACGCGCGCGTGGCCCATGGCGACCTCCAGCACGGCAACGTCGTTGTCACGCCCGAGGGGCTGCGGCTGGTGGACTACGACGGCATGTTCGTCCCCGCGCTCGCCGGGCGGAAGAGCCACGAGCGCGGGCACGCCAACTACCAGCACCCGGACCGCTCCCCGGACTTCTTCAATGACAGCCTGGACCACTTCTCCGCCTGGGTGGTGTGGGGCTCCCTCGTCGTCCTGGCCCACGAGCCCTCGCTCTGGAAGCGTTTCCACGGCGGCGATGACTGCCTGCTGTTCCGCAAGAAGGACTTCGTCGAGCGCGAGCGCTCCGCGCTGTTCCAGGCCCTGCTGGCCTCTCCTCATCCGCGCGTGAGGGCGGTGGCGTCCTTCATGCTCGGCACCCTCCTGCCGAGCCTTCCGCAGCGCGTGCCGCCCCTGGACGACGCGGCCTTCGTCGGCATCGAGGTGCCCGGAGTGACGCCAGCTCCGGCACCGGAGGCGAAGGCCCTGCCGTCCCGGACCACGGTGCCAGAGCTGCTTCGCCTCATGGTCCCCGAGTCCTCGGCTCCGGCGGTGCTCGGCGCGGTGCCGCTGGAGGACCGGCAGGTGGCCAACGGCATCCTCCTCGCGAGCGGCCTGTCCGCCGTGCTCTCCGTGGCCATGTCCCCCATGTGGCTGATGGGGCTGGGCCTCACGGGAGGCCTGGGGTGGGCATGGGCGCGCTCCGCGTACCAACGGACGCGAGGCCTCGAGCGGCTCCGGACGGCGGAGGCGGCGCTCGCCACGACGCGGAAGGACCTGGAGGAGGCGGAAGCCCGGCTCCAGCGGCTGCGGGAGGACCACGCCCGTGTAGAGCGGGAGACGCGCTCGCGCTGCGCGGAGCTGCTGTCCGCCCTGGGGACGCTGAGCAACCAGCAGCACCTGTTCGTCCAGAAGGTCCGCGACGCGAACCAGGAGAAGTTCGCCCGCTACGCCGAGCGGCGGAAGGAGCTGAACGTGCAGGAGGAGCACGCACGTCAGTCGTTGGAGGGCGAGCTGCAGTCCCGGGAGGTGGAGCTCCAGCGGCGCCTCGCCAACCTCACCTCGGTCGACCGGGCCCGCGCCGAGGCGCTCCGGATGCTCCAGGAGGAGCACGTGGCCACGGTGCTGCGGCGCGAGCACATCGACAAGGCCCGGGTCCGCGGCGTCGGGCTGACCACGCAGGCCATCGACCGGCTGCGGAGGAATGGCGTGATGACGGCGGCGGACATCGTCCCCGGCAGCGTATCGGTCATCCGGAAGCTCCCCACCCACTACAAGTCCCTCCTGTTCGAGTGGCGCGCCGAACTGGAGAAGTGGGCGCGCGAGTCGATGCCCACGCGACTTCCCGAGGCGCAGCGGGTCGTCCTCGACGAGAACTGGCGCGAGTTCCGGGCCCGGACGGAGCGAGCGTTGGAGGCGCTCCAGGCGGAGCGCGCGAGCCGGACCGAGGCCCTGGCCGCCAGCTTCGTCGCGCAGCGCGAGGCCCTGAGCGCCGAGGAGTCCGAGGCGGCGGAGCGGCTCTGGCTGGAGGCGCCGGACGTCTCCGGCCTCATGGAGCAGGAGTCGCTGCGCCTCACCCGGGAGCTGAAGGCCCGGAGGGCGGACCTGGACGCGGTGGGCCTGGAGGTGGAGTCGGCCCGGCGCGACTGCGCCAGCCTCCACTGGCGCCGCGAGGAGCTGGAGCGCGAGCTGGCGTCGCTCGGCAGCCTGCGCTTCAGCCGCTTCCTGACGCTGCTCATCAAGGACAGCCAGGAGGCGGCTTGAGCGCGGACGTCACGGCGTGGCGCCGAACACCAGCGCCGTCAGCGTCGTGTTGAGGTTGAAGCCCGAATAGATTTCGAACTGCACGTTGGCGCCCACGGCCGGCGGCGCGTACCGCAGCGTCTGGCCGAGCGCGGGCACCATGCCCATCGCCTGCGCCACCCACATCCGCCCGCTGCAGTGGAACAGCAGCGCGGCCTGGGGGTTGGGCACGCGGCGCGGAATCTCCTCGGTGAAGAAGCGCCGGGTGGACTCCACCATGTCGCCCAGCCGCATCAGCTCCAGCTCCATGTCCTCCGACAGCAGGTTGGCGAAGAGGATGGAGCCGTCCTCCAGCGGCTTCCACGGCGAGCGTATGAAGTACTCGCGCCCCACCTTCAGCGCCGCGGGACGCAGCGAGAAGCCACGGGGCTTGCCGAACTCCAGCTCGTCCACGCCCACGCCCAGCAGCTCCGCGTAGCGGCGGGCCGCCGGCTGGCCGTCGATTTCCAGCGCGCGCGTGTGCGTCTCGTCCACGCGGGTGATGCGCAGCCGCTCCCCGGTGGGCACGTAGAAGTGCGAGCGCATGGCGGCCCACGGCGCCGTGGTGTGGAGGAGGGCAATCCACGCCGCATCGGTGACGACCTCACCGTCGACATGGAGGATGGCGGACTGCTTCGCGGGGTTCGTCTCGTGGTCGCTCGCGCCGCCGCCGATGAGCACGAGTCCCTGGTTGCGGTCCAGCAGGCCGAGCAGCAGCTCCTCCTTCTTGTTGCGGAAGCCGTCATCCATGACGATGCCCACGTGGTGGCGCGGATCCAGGTCCTCGGGGCGGATGCCCAGCTCCCGGCAGGCGCTCAGCATGGCCCGGTGCCCGGCGCCGAGCGCATCGAAGGACAGGCCCGTGCCCAGGCCGAGCCCCACCTCGAAGTCGCCCGACAGCGCGCCCATCACCACGGAGCCCGAGTGGATGCCCCGGTTGTCCAGCTCGCCCGCCGTCGTCGCGCCCACCAGCCGGGTGCCCTTCGGCAGCCGCTCGCGCAGGGCGCGGTTGAGGGCCGACTGGTCGCGCTCACGCGAGGCGAAGAGGGTGACGAGCTTCGGAGCGGGGCCGGAGAGCTGGGACACCAGCTCCTCCGCGGCGGCGACCGGGTCCTGCTGTGCGGACCGGGCCGTCTGCATCTGGATGCGAGGCATGAAAGGGACGTTCCTGTTGGGGACAGGGGAGGTGCGGCGGAGAGGTTGTCGGGAGGCTACACGCCGCGCGGGGGATGACGCCGCCGGGGGGAGCGTCGTGCGAACGCGGCGTCAGTAGAGGAGGGGGCTCGCGAGGGAGCGCTCGGGTGACACATCCGGCCGGACTCACGCGTGCCGGGGCCGGTGATTCATGTTTCACCTCGTGGGTTGCCCTTGCCCCGCCACACTAAAAGCAAACATTGATGCAATCAAGCGTCATTAAAAGTTTATGCCTATCCGCCTCTCGGGCTCCTGGGTCTTCTCGGGGCTCCAGAGCCGAAGAAACCGACTCCGGCTTCAAACCAGACATGGCGCTGAAGTGCGCGAGCCCGGTGAGCCGCCAACTGTGTGCAGGTGTTCCGGGGTTGCAGGCGTCGGCGCTCACTGCCGTGAGGCCATCCTGGCCGCCCGTGCCTCCGCGACGTACTGCGCGGGTGGGCGGCCCACCACGGCCTTGAAGTCGCGGATGAAGTGCGACTGGTCGAAGTACCCCAACTCCAGCGCGAGGCCCGCCATGTCCGGCACGCCCGCCTGGACGAGCCGCTCGGCGGCCTCGTGGAGGCGGTAGCGCTGGAGGACCCACTTGGGGCTCACGCCGACGGCCGCGTTGAAGCGGCGCTGCAGCTTGCGCGGCTCCATCCCCGCGAGCGCGGCGACCTGCTCCATCCGGGTGAGGCTCGGGTCCGCGGTGAGCCGCTCCACCAAATCTCGCAGCCGGGCCGTCTCCTCGGGCATCGGTGGCAGCCGCTTGCGCAGGAACTCCTCCGCGAGCGCCGCGCACCTGCGCGGGTCCGGCTCTCCGAGGATGGCGTCGCGCAGCGCGTGGCTCTCCGGGCCGAACACGGTGCGCAGGCTCAGTCCCCGGTCGGTGAGGGTGGAGAGCGGGGCAGGGAAGAAGGGCTGGAAGGCGGCCGGGCGGAACTTGATGCCGAAGACGCGGTCCACCCCTCGCAGGTAGCGCCGGAACCTCCGAGCCGTCTGCACGCCCAGCACCCGGGCGCGTCCCTTCTCGAAGACGATGTGCACGCACGGGTGCGGCAGCGTCTCCGCGAGGACGGGTGGCTCGCCGCGCAAGTCCCACCGCACCGTCCAGAAGTGCTGGACGAACGGCTCCAGGGCGGCCGAGGGCGCGAGGCGCTCATGCGCAATCCGGCCCTCGGGGGCGCGGCGCTGGAGGACGCCACGAGGCGCGTCGAGACGGGGGCGGCTCACCGGCCGGCATTCTGGGCACGTGTCGCGTTTTTGCAATCGAGCCCGGCACGCAGGGCGTATCTCCCACGGCAGGAGAGACGACCCCATGACGAAGCGCGCGAGCGGACCTTTCGACGTGAAGCTGACCCCCATGGCTCCGGACCCGGGTGCCGAGGCGGCGGCCATCGGCCGGATGAGCATCGACAAGAAGTTCCACGGGGATTTGGAGGCCACCAGCCAGGGGCAGATGCTCGCCATCCGGGACGTGGCCCTGGCTTCCGGCGGCTACGTGGCCATGGAGCGCGTCACCGGCACCCTGCACGGCCGCACCGGCACCTTCGCCCTCCAGCACTACGGGACGATGACGCGCGGCGCCTCCCACCTCACGCTGACCGTGGTGCCCGACTCCGGGACGGGGCAGCTCCAGGGGCTCACCGGCTCCATGAAAATCATCATCACCGAGGGGAAGCACGCCTACGAGTTCGACTCCTCGCTCCCCTCCGGAGAAACCTGACACAAGGCTGTCACTGCCGGGGCCTACAACTCCTCTCGTTCCTTCACGACGCACCCACCGGAGAACACGCCATGTCCGAGACCCAGACCCAGACCCAGCAGACGCAGAGCCACGTGAAGACGCACAAGGGAGGCTGTCTGTGCGGCGCCGTCCGCTTCGAGGCCGACGTGGACCTCACGCAGCCGGTCGGCCGCTGCAACTGCACCATCTGCGTCAAGGTGGGCTCCACCGGCGCCGTCGTGAAGCCGAGCGCCTTCCGCGTCGTGTCCGGTAAGGAGCACCTGGGCCGGTGGAGCAAGAGCGGCGGTCCCAACTACCGCGTCTTCTGCAAGCAGTGCGGCACCCAGGTCTACGGCGAGGGCAACGTGCCGGAAATCGGGGGCGAGTTCCGCTCCGTCTACGTCAACTGCCTGGATGACGTGGACCTCAGCGAGCTGAACATCGGCTACTGGGACGGGCGCAACGACAACTGGCAGGCCGGCATGCGCCCCCAGCCGTGGCCCACCCGCGCGCGGGCCTGAGACCTCGGGCCGCCTTCCCGGCCTCGGCGGCGCTCGTCCCTGACGGAACCTGCTTCGGCTCGCTCAGCTCCGGGAACGCGCGGATGCGGCGCACGCCTCGGCGCGCTCCAGGAGCAGCTTGCGCTCACGCTCGTTGCGGGTGAGCGAGGCGGCACGCTGGAACTCCTTCCGGGCCTCGTCGAAGCGGCTCAGTTTCTGGAGCAGGTCTCCACGCACGCTGGGCAGCAGGTGGTAGCTCCTGAGCGAGGGCTCCGGCAGCAGCGCGTCCACCAGCTTCAGCCCCTCCGCCGGGCCGTAGGCCATGGAGATGGCCACGGCGCGGTTGAGCTCCACGACGGGGGAGGGCATGAGCTCCACCAGCTCGCCGTAGAGCTCGGCGATGCGTGCCCAGTCCGTCTGCTCCGCCGTGCGCGCCCGCGCGTGGCACGCGGCGATGGCAGCCTGCAGCACGTAGGGCCCGCGCGGCCCATCCGCCTTCTCGGCGCGCTCCAGCGCCACCAGCCCGCGCCGGATGAGGAGCTGGTCCCACAGCCCGCGGTTCTGGTCGAGCAGGAGGATGGGCTCCCCTGTCGGCCCGGTGCGCGCCCGCATGCGCGACGCCTGGATTTCCATCAGCGCGACGAGGCCGTGCACCTCCGGCTCGTTGGGCGCGAGGCCGGCGAGGATGCGGCCCAGGCGCAGCGCGTCCTGACACAGCTCCGGTCGCATCCAGTCATCCCCGGCGGTGGCGGAGTAGCCCTCGTTGAAGATGAGGTAGATGACGCCGAGCACCGACGACAGCCGCTCGGCGAGCTCCGGCCCGCGAGGCACCTCGAAGGGCACCTTCGCCTCGGCGAGCGTGCGCTTGGCCCGGACGATGCGCTGCGCGACGGTGGGCTCCGGCACGAGGAAGGCCCGCGCGATTTCGTCCGTGGTGAGGCCCCCGAGCAGCCGCAGCGTGAGGGCCACGCGCGCCTCGGAGGACAGCACCGGGTGGCAGGCGGTGAAGACGAGCCGCAGCAAATCGTCGCCCACGTCGTCATCGAGCTTCGCGTCCAGGTCCGGCGTGGACGCGTCCTGCTCGGCCTGCAGCTCGTGACCCAGCTCCTCGTGCTTGCGCTCCAGGCGCTGGTTGCGGCGCATCTCGTCGATGGCGCGGTGCTTCGCGGTGGCCATCAGCCAGGCGCCCGGGTTGGACGGGACGCCCGTCTTCGGCCACTGCTCCAGCGCGGCGACGAGCGCGTCCTGTGCGAGCTCCTCGGCCCGGCCCACGTCGCGGATGAAGCGCGTGAGGCCGGCAATGAGCCGGGCCGACTCGATTCTCCAGACTGCCTGAATCGCTCGCTGCGTCTCGGTGGCCGTCACGGCGCTCGACTTACGCAGCCCCGCGCATCAGTTCAAGTCCGGGTGATTGAGTCCCACCCGGGCCGCGTTCCTCACACACGCGGCAGGGGCTTCGCGCCGCCGTAGATGACGTTCTGGACGAGGGGCGAGTCCATGAAGTCATGGGGGAAGCCCCGCTCGACGGCGCTGACCGCCTCCAGGCGCGCGAGCGCATCCGCGGGCAGCTCGACCTCCAGGGCGGCGAGGTTGTCCTCCAGTTGGCGGAAGGTCCTCACGCCGATGATGGGCGAGGCGACGGCGGGGTTCTGGAGCGTCCACGCGAGCGCCACCTGCGCGGGCGTGCGCTCCAGCTTCCGGGCCACGTCCTTCACCACGTCGGCGATGTCGAGCGAGCGCGCGGAGAGCGCGCCGTTGGCCATGGCCACGCCCTTGCGCGTCCCCACCACGCTGGTCGCGCCCTCGTCCTGGAGGTCCGCCCGGGTGTACTTGCCCGTCAGCACGCCGCTGCCCAGCGGCGACCAGGGCGTGACGCCCAGGCCCATCTCACGGGCCATGGGAATCAACTCCCGCTCCACCGTGCGCTGGATGAGGCTGTACTCGATTTGCAGCGCGACGAGCGGGGACCAGCCGCGCAGGTCGGCGATGGCCTGCATGCGCGACACCTGCCACGCCGGTGTGTCGGAGATGCCCACGTACAGCACCTTGCCGGCGCGCACGAGGTCGTCCATGGCGCGCAGGATTTCCTCCACCGGCGTCGTGTAGTCCCAGGCGTGGAGGTAGAGCAGGTCGATGTAGTCCGTCTTCAGCCGCCCCAGGCTCTGCTCCACCGTCTGGAACATGTTCTTGCGGTGGTTGCCGCTCGAGTTCGGGTCCCCGGGGCGGCTGTGCAGGGTGTACTTGGTGGCCAGCACCAGCCGCTCGCGCTTGTCGGCGGCGAAGGTGCCCACCAGCTTCTCCGAGGTGCCGTTGGTGTAGTTGCTCGCCGTGTCGATGAAGTTGCCGCCGCGGTCGACGTAGGCGTCGAAGATGCGGCGGGACTCCGCCTCGTCGGCGCCCCAGCCCCAGTCGGAGCCGAAGGTCATCGTCCCCAGCGACAGCGGCGAGACGCGCAGGCCGGAGCGGCCCAGCAGGCGGTACGTGTTCAGGGAAAGCTTCGCGTTCATGACAGTCTCCGCGTCGGCGGCCGCGCCATTGCGGCTGCTTCACGGCGCCAAGAATGGGACCTGCGGCTTTTTAGAGCATGGTGCAGAATCTGAATGGGCTTTGAAGCAGGAGATACAGAATGCGCGGTAGCGAATACGCGGAGCTCACCGCCTTCGTCGCGGTGGCGCAGCACCAGAGCTTCTCCCGGGCCGCGGCGCACCTGCGCATCTCCCCGTCGGCGCTGAGCCAGACCATCCGCCAGCTCGAGGAGCGGCTCGGGGCGCGCCTGCTGAATCGGACGACGCGCAGCGTGGCGCTCAGCAGGGCGGGGGAGCGGCTGCTGGCCCGGGTGCTGCCCTCCATGTCGGAGCTGGACGCGGCGGTGACCGAGGTGCGCGAGTCGCGCGACGTGCCCTCGGGGAGCCTGCGCATCAACGCGCCCCGGTTCGTCGCCACGCAGCGCCTGGCGCCGCTGTTCGGCCGCTTCTGCGCCGCCTATCCCGACATCGTTCTCGAGGTGGTGGTGCAGGACGCGCTGACGGACATCGTCGCCGGCCGCTTCGACGCGGGCATCCGGCTGGGAGAGCGCCTCGCGAAGGACATGGTGGCGGTGAAGCTCGGCGGAGACCTGGAGCTGGCGGCGTGCGGCTCACCCGACTACTTCGCGCGCTTCGGTGTTCCGAAGACGCCGCACGAGCTGCACAAGCACCGCTGCATCAACTGGCGGTGGTCGGATGGCGCCCTGTACCGCTGGGAGTTCGAGAAGGACGGCCGCGAGTTCGAGGTCGCCGTCGAAGGGCCGCTCATCATCAATGACTCGGGGCTCCTCATCCAGGCCGCGCTCGACGGCGTGGGCCTGGCCTACCTGGTCGAAGAGGAGCTGCGGCCCTGGCTGGAGCTGGGGCGGCTCAAGCGCGTGCTGAAGGACTGGTCGCCGAGGTTCCCCGGCTTCTATCTCTACTACCCCAGCCACCGGCAGGTGCCCGCCCCGCTGCGCGCCTTCATCGACTTCCTCAAGCGCGAGGAGCGCCAGGCTCAGGCGCCCGGGCGGAAGCGCATGGCGCTCCACACGGAGTCCACTGCCACCTGACGCACGCCCTGGATGCCCTGCTGCTCCAGGTGCCTCCAGAGGATGTCCCGGTTGAGGTCCGTGTCGAGCTGCCCCGCCTTGGGGTATGCGACCCAGGCAATGCGGTCCGCCTTCGCGGCCTCGATGAGGGGCGCGCACTTCGCGTCCACGTCGGCGAGGTTCTTCACGAAGACGAGGAGCGCCTCCGCCTTCGCGGAGGTGGTGGTCACCACGTCATCCAGGTCCACGCCCGAGGGCTTTCCGACGACCCGGACCTTCATTCCATCCTTGAGGTTCAGCTTCTTCGCGAGGCTCATGGAGGGGCTCGCCTCCGGTGCGAGCGTGGCCATGTGGAAGATGAAGTCGAAAGGCAGGAACAGCATGGCATGCCTCGGTGGGTGGGGGAGGGCTTCAGCTTCCCGGCACCTCGCGGGCGAGGAGGAAGGCGCGCAGCCGCGGGTTGCGCAGGACGAGCCCGCCCCACAGCAGGGCCGCGACGTAGGTCGGGAAGAGCACGTGGGTGAACAGGGGGTTGCCCACCCGCACGTGGGTGGCGATGGCGCCGCCGAGGAAGCCCGTCAGGTAGATGGCGCCGAGCACCGAAGTCTTGGGGATGACGTACAGCACCGTGCCCACCAGCACGAGCACGCCGATGGTGAGCACCGTGCTCTCGGGGTAGCCGAGCTGGAGGGTGCCCTCGACGACGGGGGCGGGCTTCACCAGCTTCATCACCCCGTCCATGAGGAGGAAGAGGGCGGCGATGCCGCTGAGGATGCGGCCAGTCCAGAGCTGCGGCTTCGATACGTTCTGCATGGGGACCTCCCGGGTTCGTGCTGCCTTCACCGTGGCGACGAATGAGCCATCGGGAGATCGACACGCCCATTTCGCGGGACTTTTCGTCCGGGCAAGCCCCCGGAATCGCAGGACCTCCCCCGCCTACCTCGAAGGGCCATTGCGCGCCCCGGGGTCCCAGATTAGAAATTGATTCTAGAATCATATTCTAGTGAGCGAAGGAGCCGTGCATGCTCGACATCCAGGGCTGGCTGAGGCCCGGCCTCTACGTGGGTGCCTCGTCCATCCAGGGCAAGGGGCTCTTCACGGACGTGCCCATCGCCGCGGGCGAGCTCGTCGTGCGCTGGGGCGGCCGCATCCTCCCGGCCGCCGTGCGCGACTCGGGCGGCGTGAGGGACCACACCTCGGTGGCCATCGCGGAAGGCGTGGTCATCGCGGCGCTGCCCGACCAGGAGTTGAGCCCCGACGACTTCATGAACCACGCCTGTGACTCCAACCTGTGGATGCACGACGCGCTCACCCTCTGCGCGCGGCGGCCCATTCGAGCGGGTGAGGAGCTCACGGCGGACTACGCGCTGTGGATGGACGCGGAGACGTACGTCATGCGCCGCGAGTGCAACTGCGGCGCGTCCGCGTGCCGTCGCACCGTGACGGGACGCGACTGGAAGCTCGCCGCCGTGCGCGAGCGCTACGCCGGTCACTTCTCGCCCTTCCTCTTGCGCCGCATGGCCCGCGAGCCGGCGGCACCTTGAGCTCAACGATGGAGGTAAACCGCATGGATGCGCTGTTGGAGTTTGGCCGTCAGGTGCTCGGAGAGCAGTCCTTCAGCACGTATCTGGGAGCGGAGCTGACGCACCTCGAACCCGGCAATGCCGTCCTCGAGCTGCGCCTGCGGAACGAGCTTCGCCAGCAGCACGGCTTCGCCCACGGCGGCGTGCTGAGCTACCTGGCCGACAACGCCCTGACCTTCGCGGGTGGCACCGCGATGCAGGTGCCCGTCGTCACCTCGGAGTTCAAGATCAACTACGTGCGTCCGGCCGTCGGCACCCGCCTCATCGCGCGCGCCCACGCGGTACACGCTGGCCGTCGCCAGGCCGTGTGCCACTGCGACATCTTCGCCATCTCCGAGAAGGGCGAGACGCTGGTCGCCGTGGCCCAGGGCACCATCGCCGCGATGGGCTCGCGCGAGGACTCCTGACGACGGCCAGCGGTGGAGCTGGATGCATATGATGGTGCATATTCAAGGGGCCGAGCTTGCATTCTCCTCTTGCGTAAGCGCTTGCGTCACGCATGTGTCTGCATAATATGCGCCGCCATTCCCATCGCGGCCGCATGACGGCCAGGAGCGCACGCCACCCCCATGTCCATCCAGCCCGGCCTCCCGGCCCTGCTTCCGACCTACGCGCCCTATCCCTTCCCCATCCACCGGGGCGAGGAGGACCGCGTCTACGACGACCAGGGGCGGGCGTACCTGGACTGGTACGGCGGGCACTGCGTCTGCGCCACCGGCCACTCGCACCCGCGCGTGGCCGAGGCCGTGGCGGCCCAGGCCCGTGCGCTCCTGTTCTATTCGACGGCGGCGTCGCTGCCGGTGCGCGACGTGGCCGCGGAGAAGCTGGTGGCCTTCGCCCCCGAGGCGATGGCGTCCGTCTTCTTCTGCAACTCGGGCGCGGAGGCGAACGAGAACGCGCTGAAGATTGCGCTCCTGCTGACGGGGCGGAAGCGGCTGGCCGCCATCGAGGGTGGCTGGCACGGGCGCACGCTGCTGGCCCTCTCCGTCACGGATGACCCGAAGCTGACCGAGCCGCTGGCGGACTTCCTGGTGCCGAAGAAGGTGCTGCCCTTCAACGACGTGGCCGCGCTGGCGTCGGTGGACCTGTCCGACGTGGCGGCGGTCATCGTCGAGCCCATCCAGTCCATTGCCGGCGTGCGCACCGCGACGGCGGAGTGGCTCCTGGCCCTGCGCCGGGCGTGTGACGCGAGCGGTGCGCTGCTCATCTTCGACGAAATCCAGACGGGCATCGGGCGCACGGGCTCGCCGTTCGCCGCGCAGCACTTCGGCGTGACGCCGGACCTCATCACCTGCGCCAAGGCCATGGCGTCCGGCGTGCCCATGGGCGCGGTGTTGATGACGGCGAAGGTGGCGCGGAGCCTCAAGTCCGGAGACCTGGGCTCCACCTTCGGCGGAGGCCCGCTCGCGTGCGCCGCGCTGAGCGTCACGCTGGACATCCTCCGTGACGAGCGGCTCATGGAGCGCGCGCTCCACGTGGAGGCCGTGCTGCGCCGAGAGCTGGAGGGCACCGTGGTGCGGGAGATTCACGGCGCGGGGCTGCTGCTCGGCCTGCGCGTGGGCCCGAGGGCCTCGGCGCTGCGTCAGCACCTGCTCGCGTCGGGAATCCTGGTGGGCGGCTCGCACGACCCGGAGGTGCTGCGCCTCATGCCGCCGCTCGTCGTGCGCGACGAGTCCGTCGCCGCGCTGGTGAAGGCCATCCGCGCCTTCCCGGGGTAGGGCGACGGCGCGGTGGCGCATCCGCGGAGCTTCACCTAGATGGGGGCCATGGCCCCTGTCACCTTCCGCATCGCCACCGCCGCCGACCTGCCCACCATCCTCGCGCTGCTCGCCGATGACGCGATTGCGCGCTCGCGCACGGGCTATGTCGAGGAGCCCAACCCCGGCGTGCGCGCGGCCTTCGACGAGATTGCCGCCGACCCGAACAACGAGCTCATCGTCGGAGAGCTCGCGGGCGAGGTCATCGCCACGCTGCAAATCACATACATCCCCGGCCTGAGCCGCGGCGGGATGCGCCGCGCGCTGGTGGAGGCGGTGCGCGTGCGCTCGGACCTGCGGGGCCAGCGCATCGGTGAGCAGTTGATGGAGGACGCGATGGCCCGCGCCCGGGCTCGCGGTTGCGGGTTGATGCAGCTCACCACCGACAAGCGCCGCGCCGACGCCCACCGCTTCTACGCGCGGCTGGGCTTCGAGGCGAGCCACGAGGGCATGAAGCGCGCTCTCTGACCGCCAGGCTTCGAGGCGGCCAGACATGGAGCGCGCCGTGAGCCTGCCGCGCCTTCACACGGTGGCCGCGAGTGCGAAGCCCTGGAGCACCTCCACGCGCTCCACCCGGGGCGGCTCCGCCAGCAGCGGCGCCGCCTGCCCGAGGAAGGCCTTCAGGTGCTCCGACTCCATGTGCGCCGCGAGGGCCGGAGCATCCGCATAGGCCTCGTAGACGAACCAGCGATTCTCGGCATCGAGGCTCCGCTGCACCGTGTAGATGCGCGCTCCGGGCTCTCCGCGGGTGCGCTCCACCAGCGAGCGGAAGGCCTGCTCGAACCGCGAAGCGTGGCCGGGTTTGACATTCAGCGTGGCGATGACGGCGTGCATGACTCGCGTCCTCCTGGAAGGGAAACGCGAGCAGGCTAGGAACGACGCCCCCGAGAGGGATTGTAGAAATGTGTCAGGCCGCGCGCCGTCGCGAGGAAGCGCCCCGGCGTGGTTCCCAGCACGTCCTGGCAGGCGTGAATCACGTGCGCCTGGTCGAAGAAGCCGAGCGCGAGCGCGCGGTCCAGGTACCTGTCCCCGCGCTCCAGCAGCACGCCCTGGATGAGCCGGTGCACCCGGAGAATCGTCTGGAAGCGCTTGGGCATGAGGCCGGTGGCGGCCCGGAAGCGGCGCTGGAAGGTGCGCGACTCCAGGCGTGAGGTCTCCCGGACGGATGCGAGGCTGTCCGAGGGCTCGCGCATGAGGTGGGCGATGGCCGCGTCCACCCTCCCATCCGGACGAGCATGGTGCGCGAGCACCTGCCGCAGCCACGCCGCCACGAGGTCCGCGCGAGCGACTCACCCCAGATGTCCAGGGCGGACCGCATGCCCGTGAAGCGCTCCAGCGAGGGCTCGGGGAGGAGATGGCGCAGGGCCCCGGCCCGGAGGCGGACCGCGAGCAGGTCCACACCTTCCATGGCTTCCAGCGCCAACGGCTCGTCGCGCAGCGCGAGCAACTGCACGGGGGCCCCGCTTCCTCCGGACGCGCCCGCGCGGAAGGACGCGCCGAAGTGGAGGACCAGCTCCGCTCCCACGCCCGGTGCGAGCCGCGGCGACACGCCGGCCATCATCCACATCGACATGCTGGCCGGGCGCTACAAGGTGCACCGCGCCACCGCCGCCCGCTGGGTCGCCGCGGCTCGCACCGAGCTGGTGGACCGGGTGCGCGCGCGTCTCGTTCAAGAGCTGGCCTTGAGCGAGGCCGGCGTGGACGAGGTGATTACCCTCGGCAACCTGCAGGACAGCCTGGGCGCGCTGCTGCGGCGCACGCGCTGAGAAGGCGGTTGCGAACGCGCTCGAAACCGTCCTCGACAGCAAGGAGCCACCGATGGCATGTCAGCAATGCCCGGCTGCTCACGTCGGCGGGGGCGACCTTTCCGGAAACAGGGGTAGACCGAAAAATGGAGTACTTGAAGAAGCTGGGGCTGGGCCTCGTCGTCGCAGCAGCCGTGATTGGCTACAAGTTCTACAGCAAGAGCAGCGCGAAGACCGAGGTGCGCACGCAGCTCGAGAACATCTGCGAGAAGGACGCCGAGTGTCTCACCAGCGTCGGGCAGCACTTCGAATCCTGTTTCGAGCAGCACTACAAGCTCGGCGGCCGTCGCCGCGCCGGCGGCCTGGACGAGAGCGCCATGGTCTCCTGCATCAACGGCAAGGCCGGCAAGCAGCTCTTCTCCGTCAGCGCGGAGTAGGAACTTCCAGCTTCACGAGGGGGGACTCAGCCCCCACCGCTGCATCAACCGATACAACTGCGTGCGGTGCAGCCCCAGCGCCCGCGCCGCCGCGCTGACATTGCCGCCGTGCGCGGCCAGCGTGGCCTCCAGCGTGGCGCGGTCCGGAGTCGTCGAAGAGGAAGGCGCGGCGGGCTCGGATGGGCCCTCCAGCGCCTGACCCGCCTCCGCATCCAGGTGCTCGGCGCGCAGGGAGCGATTGCCTGAAGCCTGGGCCTCTCTCGCCGCGCGCCGTGCCTCCCCCAGCAGCTCGCGCACATTGCCGGGCCACGGACGGGAGAGGCAGGCCTCCACGAAGGTGGCGTGCACCGCGGGTACGGGTGCGTCTCGCAGCGCGTGCGCGAGCAGCCACGGCACCTCCTCCAATCGCTCTCTCAGCGGCGGCAGCCGCACCCGGGCCTGGGCCAGCCGGTGGTAGAGGTCCGCTCGGAACTGGCCGGCGGCCACCGCGGCGCGCAAGTCCTTGTGCGTGGCCGAGCACACGCGCACGTCCACCGGCTGCGCCCGCGACGCGCCGAGCGCCAACACCTCGCGCGTCTCCAGCACGCGCAGCAGCTTGGCCTGCACCTCCAGCGACAGCTCCGCCACCTCGTCGAGGAAGAGGACCCCCTTGTCGGCGGCCTGCACGTAGCCCTCCGCGTCCGCCTCCGCGCCCGAGTAGGCGCCGCGCCGCGAGCCGAAGAGGAGCCGCTCGGCCACGCTGGCGGGCACGGCGGCGCAGTTGATGGCCACGAAGCGCCCTCGCGCATTCGGGCCGGAGCGGTGGAAGGCGTGCGCGGCCAGCTCCTTGCCCGTGCCGCTCTCGCCGGTGATGAGCAGCGTGTCACCGGCCGCGGCGGCTGGGGATACCTGCTCCAGCACCGCGTGGAAGGTGGGGCCCAGCACGACGTCCGGACCTGGGACGACGTCCGCGCCCGCCAGCCGCCGCACGTCCTCGCGGAAGAGGGCCAGCGTGTTGCCCAGGCGCAGCACGCGGGGCGCGGTGAAGGTGCGGCGGCCCACCACCTGCTCGCCGTCCACGAAGGTGCCGTTGCGGCTGCCCAGGTCCTCGACGCGCCAGTGCGAGCCCTCGCGGCGCACCTCCGCGTGCTGGCGCGAGAGGCGCTCGTCGGGGAGCGGAAGGTCGCCCGCGCCCTCGCGTCCCAGGGTGAGCCGTCCGTCCACGAGCGGCACGGGACGGAACAGCGGCGTGCCACCCGAGAACACGAAGACGAGGCCGGGCCGGGGTGGCTCCGGCGCGGCCTGCTCCAGTTGGCTGTCTTCCTGCGTCTCCAGGTCCTTCCGCATCGTGTCCCCGAGGTCCCGGCTCCTGCCTGGCGAGAGGCTGGCACAGGCGACTCCGCACCCGCCAGTCACGAGGGCGGCGATGCTCTCCCCAGGGGTTCGGCCTGGGCGGCGCCGGCCACGCCACGTCGTTGGGCACCCGACATGCGGACCCCATCATGACGGTCTCCCCGGAAGCCGGGTCCAGGCGTTTGCGTGACGACGCATCCGTGTCAGCCTTCGGCGCCGGGACTCCGACGGAGGGAAACGCATGGACTGCCCGGACCGGGAGACATGGCAGGCCTGGAGCCTCGGCGCGTTGCCAGCGGAGCTGCTGCGCGAGCTCACGTCACACCGCGAGGGCTGCGAGCACTGCCGCGGCCTCGGCCACGTTTCGGGGACTCCGACAGCCGACGACGTCTCCACGTCCACCGGCAGCAGGTCCCGGCTCGCGTCGCGCCCGCTGATGCGGGGCACGAGCGTGGGGCGCTACGTCGTGCTGGAGCCGGTGGGCTCCGGCGGCATGGGCGTGGTGTACGCGGCCTATGACCCGAAGCTGGACCGCAAGGTGGCCCTCAAGCTGGTGCGCACGGATGCGGACGTGCCGGGCGCGGCGCGGCAGCAGCGGCTGCTTCAAGAAGCCCAGGCGCTCGCGCGGCTCTCCCATCCGAACGTCGTCTCCGTGCACGACGCGGGCAGCTTCCTGAAGGACCAGGTCTTCCTCGCCATGGAGTTCGTCGACGGCGGCACGCTGCGCGACTGGCTGAAGGACGGCTCCCGCTCCTGGCGCGACACGGTGCAGGTCTTCCTCCAGGCGGGGCGCGGGCTGGCGGCCGCGCACGCGGCGGGACTGATTCACCGCGACTTCAAGCCCGACAACGTCCTGCTCGGCAGGGACGGGCGCGCGAGGGTGACGGACTTCGGGCTCGCGCTGCTGCACACCGAGGTGGAGCGCGAGGGAGCCAGCAGCGTCTCCGTGGTGGGCACGCGCGGCTACCAGGCACCGGAGGTGCTCGCCGGCCGTCCCGCGGATGCGCGCGCCGACCAGTTCTCCTTCTGCGTCGCGCTGTACGAAGCGCTCCACGGACGCAGGCCCTTCGATGAAGGCTTCGACAAGCCGCTCGTGCTACCGAGAGACATCCGCGTCCCCGCGAAGGTGCGGCGCGTGCTGCGGCGCGGCTTGTCCCTGGAGCCAGGAGAGCGCTACCCATCGCTGGATGTCCTGCTCCAGGAGCTGACACGAAGCACGGGCGCAACGCACGTGCGCCGGCTGGGCCTCGCGGCAGTTGCCCTGGCCATGCTCATTGGAGTGGGCCTCTTCCCATACACGCGCTGGAGAGAGAGTCGTGCATGCGCCGAGTCCGCGAGCCTCGCGGGCCTCTGGGACGACTCGAGCAGGGATGCGGCTTCGCGGGCCTTCACCGCCCTTTCAAAGCCCTTCGCGACGGAGGCCTGGAGGCGCGCCGAGCCGCTACTGGATGCCTATGCCAACGCCTGGGCCGCCCAGACGCGGGACAACTGCGAGGCCACACGCGTGCGTGCCACGCAACCGGAGGAGGAGTATCGCCAGCGCGCCACCTGCCTGGAGCGGCGGCGCGACGAGCTGCGCGCGCTGGGAGACCTGCTCGCGCAGGCGGACGACGAGGTAGCGGGCAAGGTGGTGCAGGCCGTGCAGTCGCTGAGCCCCGTCACGCAGTGCGGCCCGGATACGACGCCGCCTGGCGGCACGGCGGAGGAAGCCGGGGACACCAAGACGCTGTGGGCCCAGGTGGCGCGGGCCCGCGTGCTGCGCGCGGCGGGCCGGTACACCCAGGGCATGGCGCTGGCGAAGGACGTTGCCGAGCGTGCCGCCCGTGGTTCCTCGCTCCAGGCGGAGGCCCTGCTGTGGCTCGGCGCGCTCCAGGACCTCGCGGGGGACGCCCGGGCCGCGGAGAAGAGCCTCGACGAAGCGCTGTTCGCGGCACAGCGTTCGCGGCAGCGGGAGCTCGAAGCCTCGGCGTGGATTCACCTCGTCAACACAGTGGGCGTGAACCAGGGGCGCGCCGAGGAGGGCCGGCGCTCCGCGCGCCATGCCGATGCGGTGCTCGACTCGCTCGGCCGGCCTCCGCGGCTGGAGATTGCTCTGTCCACGGCCCAGGGACAGCTCGCCTGGCGCGAGGGGAAGCCGGTGGAGGCGCTCCAGCACCTGGAGCGGGCGCTGGCCCTGCAGGTGAAGGAGCTCGGCCCCGACCACGTGGACGTGGCGCGCACCCTGACAATGATTGCCGTCGTCCAGCTCGGGCAGACGCGCCTCGCCGAGGCGCGGGCGACGTCCCAGCGCGCGCTGGCGCTGCGTGAGAAGGTGCTCGGCCCGGAGCACCCGGAAGTGGCGGCGTCGCTGCATGTGCTGGGCGCCATCGTCCGGCAGATGGACGAGCTGCCCACGGCGCTCGACCTGACCCAGAAGGCGCTCACCCTGCGCGAGCGGGCCCTGGGGCCCGAGCACCCAGAGGTGGCGGCCTCCGCCAACAACCTCGCCATCATCCTGACGGAGCTGGGCCGCCTGGAGGAGTCACGCCCGTTGTTGCTGCGAACCCTGTCCATCCGCGAGCGCGTCCAGGGGCAGGACCACCCGGAGACGGGCACCGCGCTCAACGGCCTGGGCGTGCTCGCCTTCCTCCAGCACGACAATCAGGAGGCGCTGCGCTACTTCCAGCGCTCGCTGGCCATCAAGGAGAAGTCGCTGGGCAAGGAGCACCTGAGCGTCGCCTTCGCGGTCTGCAACATCGCCATCGTGTTGCACCGGCTGGGACGCGAGCAGGAGGCTCTGGCCTGGCACCAGCGCGCCCTGGAGGTGCGCCTGAAGGCCTTCGGCGAGCGGCATGACGACGTGGCCTACTCGCTCGCGGAGCGGGGCGAGGTGTACCGCGCGCTCGGCCGTCTCTCCGAGGCGTGGGACGACTACGCGCGCGCCCTGCGCATCTATCGCGAGATGGGACGCGAGAAGGTCTCCACCGTGGCCGCGCCCCTGCGAGGCATGGCGGAGGTGCACCTGGCGCGCGGGCACGGCGCCGAGGCGGTGGCCCTCTTCGAGGAGGCCCTGAAGTTGCTGGAGTCGATTCCCGCCACGGCCCAGGACATTGCAGAGGCGCGCTTCGCGCTGGCACGCGGGAGGTACGCGACCGGGCATCAGGCGGAGGCGCTCGCCGAGGCCCACCGGGCCCGAACGGAATTGGAGTCCGCGGGAGAGTCCGCGCGGCACACGCTCGATGAGGTGCGCGCGTGGCTGGCCCGTCACGAGCGCCGCACGGTGGCCACGGCCCACTCCGAGCACGAGGCCCGCCACTGACCTGACACAGCCGTGTCGTCACGTGACAGTCCCCGGTGACAGCGCGCTCACCGGCACGCTCGCGCAAGTGCGCTGAATCCCGAGCCTTCACGCTTTTCACGGATGCTGTGCCGGCTGGCACATCCGTTGCCATTGCCCTGGCCGCAGCCCCCGCCCTCGCGGAGCGCAGCCGCTTCGCGCGGGCGTCCCCCCAGCAAAGGACAGCACCGTGTCTGTGATTGATGACTTCAGGAGAGCATCGTGGCGCCAGGGCGCCCTGGCCCTGGTGGCCGGGACGGCCCTCGTGTCCGCCCCGGCGCTCGCGGCCACCACCATCGTCGCGCAGCACTCGAACAAGTGTCTGGATGTCCGAGGCGGTCCCACCGCCACCCAGGACGGCGCGCTCATCGAGCAGTGGAGCTGCACCGGCCAGGCCAACCAGGCCTGGACGCTGAAGGACATGGGCAGCGGCCAGTACGAGCTCATCGCGAAGCACAGCGGCAAGTGCATCGAGACCATCAACGGCGGCACCGCCAACCTGACGGGCCTCCAGCAGTGGGATTGCAACGGCCAGCCCCGGCAGCTCTGGCGCATGCAGAGCACGGGCGCCACGGGTGAATACCGCTTCGTCCACGTCGCCAGCGGCCGCTGCCTGGACGTGACGGGCGGCCCCACCGCGACGGCGGATGGAGTGCTGACCGAGCTCTGGGATTGCACCGGTGAAGCCAACCAGTCGTGGACAGTGGGCACGCCCACCACGCCGCCTCCACCGCCGCCTGGCACCGGCCCCTACGGCCAGGACGCGAGCCAGTACGTGCTGGCCTTCTCCGAGGAGTTCGACGGCTCCAGCCTCGACACCAGCAAGTGGACGGACCACCTCTGGTACCAGCCCGCGGACTCCACTCCCAACTACGTCATCAGCAACGGCAGCCTGAAGATGTTCCCCGTCGCCGGCACGAGCTACATCCGCGACTACCGTCACATCACCACGGACGGGAAGTACTACCAGACGTATGGCTATTTCGAGATGGAGGCGAAGCTGCCATATGGCCGAGGCCCGTGGCCGGCGTTCTGGCTCTACAACCACGACCAGCCGGACCCGTACCGCCCTGAAATCGACATCATGGAGGCGTACCCCGGCGGCGGTCCGAACAGCGGCTGGTCCGATGCGAACCTGCACCCCACGACGTATGCCGCCACCATCTGGACCGGCTGGCCGGGAGAGCAGGGCGGCACCCGGATGTACAACGCCGGCGTGGACCTCTCGGCCGGGTACCACAAGTATGGCTTGAAGTGGGAAGCCAACCGTCAGTCGTTCTACCTGGACGGCAATCTCATCTACACGACGACGGTGAGCATGCCCGAGCGCATGTACCTCCTGCTGAGCTTCCAGTTCGGCAGCGCCAGCGGCGCGGGTGACTCCACGACGCCGACGGGCCAGGGCAATTCCTTCGACATCCGCTACGTGCGCTCCTGGAAGTTCAAGTGACGCCCCGGAGGACTCCATGAGACTGCATCAAAGACTCTCAGGATTTGCCTATACGTTGCTGCTGGCCGTCTTCCTCCTGGCGCTGAGCCCGGAGGCGCGAGCACAGAGCACCACGGTGCAGCGGCTGGGGACTCCCAGCCTGTCCGCCGCGCCGGGCCAGTCCGTGACGCTGGCCATGCGCTTCAACGCGGTGCCCATGGCCGAGGACTACGGCGTCTTCGTCCACCTCATCGACGCGAGCGGCACCAACCGCGCGCCGTCCAGCTTCGACCACGCGCCGCCCACGCCCACGTCCCGGTGGAGCGGGGCCATCGCCTACAACCGCACGGTGACGCTGCCGTCGTCACTGCCGCAGGGCACCTACTCCATCCGCGTGGGCCTGTATCAGACGCACTCGCCCTGGGGCCGCGTGTCGCTGGCGATGGGCACGGGCGTCACCGTCGACGACCAGCTCCGCTACACCGTCGGCACGCTCACCGTGGGGCCGGTGACGTCGGAAATCCTCCAGCTCGCCACCCCGAGCCTCACCGCGCAGCCCGGGCAGAGCGTGACGCTGGGCATGCGGTGGAACGCCGTGCCGCAGGGGCAGGACTACTACGTCTTCGTCCACTTCGTGGATGCCAACGGCGTGCAGATGCCGCTCAGTGGTGACCACCTGCCGCCGGTCAGCACCACCACGTGGAGCGGGACCGTCTCCTACAATCGCACGGTGACGGTGCCCACCAACTTCCCGTCCGGGCAATACACCCTCCGAGCGGGCCTCTACCCGATGTCCTCGCCCAACAGCCGCGTCACGCTGAGAGCCGGCCCGGGCGTCACCGCCGACAACGAGACGCGCTACATCATCGGCACGCTCACCGTCAGCGGCGGCACCTCGTCCTCCGGCGGGCCCGTGGGACAGGACGCGAGCCAGTACGTGCTGACCTTCTCCGAGGAGTTCAACAGCGGCTTCGACACCAGCAAGTGGAATGACCACATCTGGTACGAGACCTCCAACCCGACCATCAACTACGCGGTGAAGAACGGCGTCCTCAAAATCTGGCCGCAGCGCGACGGCAGCGGGAACTTCTTCAACCGCACCCTCGACACGGACGGGAAGTACTACCAGACGTATGGCTATTTCGAGGTGGAGGCGAAGCTGCCCGTCGGCAAGGGCGTGTGGCCGGCCTTCTGGCTGTTCAACCACCCCGGTGACCGCCGGCCGGAAATCGACATCATGGAGGCGTACCCCGGCGGTGGTCCGAGTTCCGGCTGGGGTGACAGCAACCTGCACCCGGTGGCCTTCGCCGCGACGGTGTGGCCCAACGGCGCCAACAACCCCGCGGCCGGAAGCAAGACACTGCAGACGGTGGACCTGTCCGCGGGCTTCCACACGTACGCGGTGAAGTGGGAGCCGGGGAAGCAGACCTTCTACTTCGACGGGCAGCCGTTCTGGACGCTGAACGTCAGCATGTCCGACCCGATGTACATCATGCTGGACCTCTGGTTCGGCAGCGCGAGCGGCACGCCCGACGGCACCACGCCCACCGGCGAGGGCAACTCCTTCGAGGTCAACTACGTCCGCGCCTGGCAGTTCAAGTCGTCCACGGCGGCGCCGGCCATCGACTACCTGGGCCGGTTCGACACCTCGGACGCCGCGGGGCCGCGCTTCACCTGGTCCAACTCAGCCATCGTCGCGCGGTTCACCGGCCCCTCGCTGGCGGTGACGCTCAACAACACCGAGGACCAGATTCACTTCGCGTACTCCATCGACGGGCAGCCGGCGCAGCGGCTCGCGACGTCGGTGGGGACGAGGACGTACACCCTGGCCACGGGGCTCGCCTCGGGCACGCACAAGGTGGAGCTGTTCCGGGACAACGAGGGCAACGTCGGCGTCTCGCAGTTCCTCGGCTTCAGCTACGGCGGCGGCCAGCTCCAGGCACCTCCCACGTATGCGAGCAACGTCCGCCTGGAGGTGATTGGCGACTCGAATGCGTGCGGTTACGGAGATTTGGGCGCGGACCCATGCCCGTACTCCAATGCGACGGAGAGCGCGTATCACGCGTATCCGCAGCAGACCGCGCGCATCCTGGGCGCGCGGCCCGCGACGAACCTCTGCTACTCGGGCATCGGCGTGTACCGGAACTGGGGCTACGACGGGCCCAGCACCGGCTTCCCCGCCATGCCGACGTACTACCTGCGCACCCTCACCGAGTCGTCGGCGCAGTATGCGTTCCCGACGGATGCGTCCAGGCACCCCAACGTGGTGGTGATTCAACTGGGCGGCAATGACTTCTGGGACGGTGTGGGGCCCACGCAGTCGGACTTCGTCAATGCCTGGGTCGGCCTGGCGAGGACGGTCCGCTCGAAGTACCCCAACGCATGGCTCATCGCGGCGTCATCGCCGATGAACGCCTCGGCGAGGGGATACATCCAGACGGCGGTGAGCCAGCTCCAGGCCTCGGGCGAGTCGAAGGTGCGGTTCCTCGACATGTATGACCCGGACGCCTTCACGAACATGGGCTGCAATGGGCACCCCAACGCGGCGACGCAGCAGCGGGTGGCCACGAAGCTGGCCAGCGTGATTCAGACGCTGGGCATCTAGGAATGCAGGTGGCGCGCCCCTTCAGGCTGGGGGCAGCACGACGACGGCGTCCAGCCCGAGCAGGGCGCCGCGTGGAAGCCCCGACACCTGAAGGGCCGTGCTCGCCGGGGGCGCGGCCTTGTTCACGTAGCGGTCCCTCACTTCGTGGAACACGGGGAGCTGCGCGAGGTCCAGGAAGGTGTTCTGGAGCTTCACCACGTGCTCGAACTTCGCGCCCACCGCGTCCAGCGCGGCCTTCAGGTTCTCGAAGAGCTGCTCGGACTGGGCGCGGAAGTCCCCGGCGAGCGTCCCGTCGCTCCGGGTGCCAATCATGCCGGCAATCCAGACCGTCCGGCCCGGGCCGGTCATCTCCACGACGTGGGTGTAGCCCGGCGGACGGGCCAGGGTGGGGGGATTGATGAAGCGCAGATTCGTCGTCGTCATGTGTTGCTCCTGTTGTCAGTGCTCTTGAACTGCCGCCACGCCGTCCAGGCCGGTGAGCTTCTCGGGGTTGCGGATGATGTAGATGTCTGTCGTTCGGCCGGCCTCGTCATAGGCAAACGAGACGGCGGCCACCGTGTGCCCCTCCTTGCGGAGGACGAGTCCCCGGCCGCCGTTGAGGTCGGCCACGGCCCACTGGTAGCCGTCCCAGTACTGGCGGAGCTTCTGCTCCAGGTACTCCAGCACCTCGGCCTTGCCATGCAGCACCTGGAGGAGGGTGGGCACCTTGCCTCCACCGTCGGCGCGCAGCTCGATGTCGTCCGAGAGCAGCGCCGCGAGCTGCTCCGTGTTGCCGCCGAGGATGGCGACCTTGAAGGCGGCGAGGAGCTGCTCCTGCCGCTCCACTGGCGTCACGTGCCGCACCTTCGCCTGGTCGATGCTGGCGCGGGCACGGGAGATGAGCTTCCGGACCGCGGGCTCCTGGAGCTCGAGCGTCTTCGCCGTCTCCGGATACGAGACGTCGAAGACCTCATGGAGGAGATACGCGGCCCGCTCCTTCGGTGTGAGCCGCTCCAGCATCAGCAGGAACGCCGTCGTGAGGGACGACGCGAGCACGAGGGCGTCCTCGGCGCCGCCCTCCGTGGGGGTGTGGACGGGCTCGGGCAGCCAGGGGCCGACGTAGTCCACGCGGCTGCGGTGGGCGGACCGCGACAGGTCGATGCACCGGCGCGTGCAGGCGGAGGTGAGCCACGCGGACGGGTTGTCGATGTCGCCCTTGTCGGCCTGCTTCCACTTGAGGAACGTGTCCTGGACCGCGTCCTCGGCGTCCGCCCGGGAGCCGAGCATCCGGTAGGCCAGCCCCAGGAGCGTGGGGCGCAGTTCCTCGAAGAGCGCTGTTTCGTCGTGGGAGGTCATCTCGGCGTCCAGGTAACGGGGTGGACCGTCAGCTTCACCGGGACGACGATTGCCCTCCGGAATTTGTGACGTGGCCCGTTCCGCACAGCCGGACTTGCATCGCGGTGCCGAGCCCCTTACCTTGCGCGGCGGTCGGAAAACGGCAGAGCGGTTCGGTGAGCCCCGCTCACTCCCTCGGTGGGAGCACTTGTTCCACCTCGTCCAGGTGAGAACCCACGGCCATTCGAGGCACGCGTGTGCCTTCGGAGGCTCCCATCATGAAGCTGAATCACCTCGACCTGCAGGTCCCCGACGTCCAGCTCACCGCCCGGTTCTTCGAGCGCTACTTCGACTTCGAGCACACCTCGAATCGCGCCTCGCCGGCCATCGCCATCCTCTCGGACCGGGAGGGGCTCGTGCTCGTGCTGCAGAAGCACAAGCGCCCGGAGGAGGCCTACCCCGAAGGCTTCCACATCGGCTTCTACGTCGACAGTGAGGACCGGGTGACGGAGTTCCACGCCCGCGCGAAGAGCGACGGGCTGGAGGTCTCCGACGTCACACGGAACAACCGCGGCACCATGGTGTACTGCCAGGCGCCGGGCGGCATCCTCGTCGAGGTCAACTGCCGGCCACGCGCCGCCTGAGCCGAAGCGCTTCGCTCTTCACCGCCCATCTGTCGCGGCTGCCAGCACGGGAGCCGCGACGGACCGGCGCAGCAGCACGAGCGTGCCCGCCACGAGCAGCGGGCACCCGATGAGCAGTGCCACGTGCTCGGAGGTGGAAAGGCCCGATGTCGCGAGGCGCGTGAGCACGAAGGACGTCGCGTTGTTGAGGATGTGTACGAGCACCGGCAGGCGCACGCTGCCGGTGTGTTCGGCGAGCCAGCCCAGGTACAGGCCAATCACCAGGGCGACGGGCGAGTGGATGGGGTCCATGTGGAGGATGCCGAAGAGCGTGGCCGCGCCAGCGATGCCGGCCGCGCGGCCCCAGCGCTCCACGAGGCGGCTCTGCATGTAGCCGCGGAAGAACAATTCCTCGGCCGTGCCCGCCGCCAGCGTGCCGAAGATCATCAGCAACGTGAACGTCCCGGGAGAGGCCCTGCTGCTGGCCTCCAGCCCCTTCAGCGTCGTGGTCCACGTCCACACTCTCGTGAGGACGGTGGCGCTATCCAGCGCCTGGCCCAGCGCGACACAGCCCACCACCGCGGCCACCCACGCCACGAGAGGCAGCGGTGTCCCGGGCAGGAGGCGCAGCCGCTCACGCCACGGAGTAGGAGACAGGCGCGCGCACACGAACGCCATGGCGAGCCCGACGGTGCTCGACGTCATCACGCCCATCACCTGGACCCAGGGCTCCACCTTGAGCTTTTCGACGAATGCGTTGATGGCTTGCGAGTCCTGGGGTTTCACCCCGGCTCGCGCCGCCTCCATGACCAGCACCACTCCGAAGATGGTGCTCCCAATCATGACGATGGTGGTCAGCAGGAATACGTAGGCGACGAAGACCGTCCACACGCGTGGGCGCGCAGGGGTGACGGCTATCGTCGCGTGGGGGAGGGGAACAGGGGAGCCGGCCTCGGAGGAGGCATGGTGCTGGGAGTCCATGGCGCGCGTGACGTTAGCGCGGGACCATTTCTGACGTCATGAACGCACGGATGTTCGAAATCACTTCACTGGTGGTGTCTTCAAAAAAGAAGTGGTGGGCGTGGGCGAATTCGACGGTTCTGTGATTGGGAAAGACCTGCTCCCAGCGCTCCAGGTCGGTGCGAGGGAAGCCCGGGTCCTCCAGGGCCCAGAAGATGAGCGCCTGTTTGTCTTTGAGCGCGGGCAGGCCGGCCTCCAGCTCCGCGAACCAGTCGCTCGCGGCGGTAATCTGCCCCGGGTAGAAGGCGGCAATGCCTCTCCGGTCGAGCGGGCGGAACGGGCGCACGTAGACGTCGGCCACATCGGCGGGAAGCTCGCGGGCGATGCTGTCCTTCAGCGCGAGGGTGGCAATTCCGTTGAAGTTGGCCTGGATGAATTCGCCCACGGGCCCACCGGCGATGACGGACCATAGGCCGCGCGGCTCGCTCGTGTTCGTCCTCCAGGCCCAGGTGCTTCCCAGGATGACGCGCTTCACGAGCTCGGGACGGCGCTCCGCGAGGGCGATGCCGATGGGGCCTCCCCAGTCCTGGAGGACCAGTGTCACGTTCTCGAGCCCGAGGCGGTCGACGAGCTCTTCGACGACGCGGCTCTCCTCGCGAGGCGCGAAGCCGAACCCGGCCGGCGCCTGGGACAGGCCGAAGCCGGGGTAGTCGAGGGCGATGCAGCGGTAGGAGCCGCGCAGCCCATGAATCAGGTCACGCCACTGGAAGGACCAGGACGGATTGCCATGCAGGAAGAGCAGTGTCTCGCCCTGGCCCTCGTCCACGTAGTGCACGCGCGCGCCGCTCGGCAGGTCGATGAAGCGGTGCTCGACGTCGAACATCGTGCGCGGGATGTCGAAGGCGAGACCGGAGGGGCCAGGCGGCGAGAGGCGTTCGCTCGCGAGTGCGGCGACCACGCCCGTGGCTTCGAGCACACCGAACAGCACGAGTGCCACCGTGCCCGCGCTGAAGCGCCAGGGCCGCTCGACAGCGCGGGGGACGAACCATGCAGTCGTCACTGCCACGGTGACGACTGCGGGGAGCCCCGAGAGGGCCAGACCGGGAGGCCCCATCACGGCCATCCCGAAGAGGAGAACCACGGCAAGCCCCAGAAGGGCCGCCGCCAGCAGCAGACGCGGGCGGCGCGAGCGCTCCGAGAGTGCGCGCCAGGCACACGCCGCGCCCACCGCGACGAGCACGCACGCGGGCGTCACCACCGCGTACCGGAGCTGGGGGAAGAAGAAGAGCCCTCGAGTGCGAGGCACCACTTCGACGGCGAGTGTCGCGAGCAACACGACGGGCACGGACGCCAGCCATCCCGCCGCGAGCGTGCGGAGGAACCTCGCAAGCGTCCAGGTTCTTGGCATCGCAACGCCCGGGACCACGGATTCCAAGCTCATGTCCCTCTCCTCGGCATTGCAACGCGCGGGGCCAGGGGCTCGCCGCTCCCCTGCATCGCCGCGCTCATGGCTACAGGTTCCAAGCGCATGTCATTCACCTCGGGCCTGACGGAACGCGGCGGCGTTCTGCTCCGTCCAGGCCGCGAACGTGCGCGGCTTTCGTCCCAGCACCTGCTCGACGTCGCGAGTGACGGTCTCCGCGCCGCCGGTCTTGATGCGTGCCATCACCTCCAGCATTCCCTCGACGAGTGGCGCCGGCATGCCCGTCTGCAGCATCGCGTCGCGCGCCGTCGCTGGCGGTACGTCCACGAAGCGCAGCGGCCGGCCCACCACCTTGCCGATGATTTCCACCTGCTGGGCGAAGCTCAGTGCCTCCGGTCCCGTCAGTTCGTACCGCTTGCCCTCATGTCCGGGCCGGCTGAGCACGGCGACCGCCACGGCCGCGAGGTCCGCCGGGTCCACCACCGCGACCCTGCCCTCACCCGTCGCCGCGAACGCCATGCCCTGGGTCGCGAGGGTGGGCGCCCAGCCGAGCGCGTTGCTGCTGAACCCACCGGCGAGCAGCACCGTCCACGCGATGCCGGATGCCGCCAGGTGCGACTCCACCGCGCGGTGCCAGTTGCCGATGCGCAGGGCGTCCCGCTCCGGGCCGAAGCCCATGGAGGAGAACTTCACGATGTGCCGGACACCGGCGTCCCGCGCCGCGTCGATGGCGTTGATTTCAATCGACTCCGGCCCCGTCGATAGCAGGAAGACCCTCTCCATACCGGAGAACGCCGGGCCCAGCGTCTCCGGCCGCGCGAGGTCCCCGACGGCGACCTCCACCTCGCCGCCGTGCTTCGCGGCCTTCGACGCGTCCCTCACGAGCACGCGCACCTTCCGGCCCGCCTCGACCAACTGCCGCACCACCAGGCTGCCGACCGTCCCATTCGCTCCAATGACGAGAATCACGGTGTGACTCCTCCTTGATGCGAAGTACCCTAAGTCCAGGGTGGAGGACTGTCAGTGCCTGGAACGCCAGAACAAGTGCTCAATCGTCCAAACCTGAAGGCGCTGTCGAGCGTTGACCCCTTCAGCGACGTGTTCACCGCGATGCGCGTGCGGAACGCGCTGTACTGCCGGCTGGAGGCGACGGCGCCGTGGGGCGCGAGGTTCCCCGGCTCACCGCACGCGAAGTTCGGGCTGGTGACGCGCGGGAGCTGCTGGCTCGAAGTGGCGGGCGAGCCGAAGCCCATCCCCCTGCGAGGCGGTGACTGCTACGTCGTCGCGGCCAATACCGCGATGACAGTGCGCGACTCGCTCCGCACCCGTGCCGTGGACGGGGAGGCGCTCATCCGGACGAAGGTGGGTGACCTGCTGCGCCTCGGTGGCGGTGGCGTGCCGACCGACCTCATCACCGGCCTGTTCGAGTTCGACGAGTGGAGCAGCAGGCCCATCATCGAATTGCTCCCGCGAGTCCTCTGCGTGCGGGGTGACGAGGCCCAGACGGGCGCGCTGGGCGCGACGCTCAACCTCCTCGCACTGGAGACCGCGACGTCCACGATTGGCGCCCCGGTGGTCATCAACCGGCTGGCGGAAATCCTCTTCGTGCAGGCGATTCGGGCCCACTACGCCTCGGGCCGCGCGGGGGAGCTCGGGTGGCTGGCGGCACTCGGCAATGGGCCGCTCGGCGCCGCGCTGCGGGCGATGCACCACGCGCCCGCGCACCCCTGGTCGGTGGAGGCGCTGGCCACCGTCGCGGGAATGTCGCGCTCGGCCTTCGCGCTGCGCTTCAAGGAGCAGGTCGGTGAGACGCCGCTCGAATACCTGACGCGCTGGCGGATGTACAAAGCCGGGTGTCTGCTGCGCGAGAGCGAAGCCGGCCTCGCCGAAATCGCCGACACCGTCGGGTACGAGTCTCCCGGCGCCTTCAACCGGGCATTCCAGCGCATCTACTCACAGACTCCGGGCGAGTTCCGACGGCTCGCCAGGCAGGGCACGCTGGCGAACGCCGGGTAGGCCGGCGCGGCTCATGCGGCGGAGATTCCCGCGAAGAGCAGTCCCAGCCCCGCCGCCAGCAGTCCGAGCGTGAGCGAGCCCGCGCCCACCCAGAGCAGGGCCATGAGCCGGTTGGGGCGCTGCGGGTCCTTGCCGAGGACGGACAGGAAGAAGCCCGCCGGCATCAGCAGCGCGGACACCGGCACGCCGAAGCGCGCGACCAGGTCGAAGGCGAGCGGCAGCCGGGCCGCGTCGATGACCGCCAGGATGGCGATGCTCAGCACCAGCAGCACCGCCGCATGGGCGTGGCCCGCGCGGAAGAAGTTCTTCTGCAGTGCGTTCGCGGGGACAATCCCCCGGCCGACGCGGGTGAGGAACAGGCCCCCCGACTCCACGGTGATGAGCGACAGGAGCAGGGTGCCGATGAGGATGAGGGTGTGGGGTTGGATAGTCATGGTATCCAATGTTAGATAGCGTTGGTATCCAACGCAAGGGAATCGGCATGCGCATCTCGGAGCTGGTGGAGCGGACAGGGGTGCCGCTCGCGACCATCAAGTACTACCTGCGTGAGGGGCTGCTGCCCGCCGGAGAGGCGACGGCCGCGACGCGGGCGGAATACGGTGAGGAGCATGTGCGCCGCGTCGCCGTGATTCGCGCCCTCACCGAGACGGTGGGCCTCAGCGTGCAGAAGGCGCGCGAGGTGCTCCGGCTCATCGACCAGCCGGAGGAGGACCTGTTCGAGACGCTGGGCAGGGCCATCGAGAACCTGCCGCCGGACGTGACGCGGGGCGGGGAATCCGACTACCCGCGCGCCCGCGCAGTGCTGGAGAAGCTGGGGCAGATTTACGACCCGCGCTTCGCCGCGGTGGCGCAGCTGGAGCGCGCGCTCGCCGCGGCCGAGGCGGCTGGCATTCCACTCGATGATGACCGGCTCGCCGCCTACGGGCCGCACATCCGCGCCATCGCCGAGTTCGACGTGAGCCGCATTCCCCCGGACCCCAAGACCGCCGTCGAGTACTCGGTGCTCGGCACCGCGCTCCATGAGCCCGTGCTCATCGCGCTCCGCCGCCTCGCGCACCAGGACATCGCGGCCCGGCGATACGGCATCCCGCCCGGGGAGTCGAAGGCCGCCTCCACGAAGGGTGCGCGCAAGGCGCCCTCCGTGCGAGGTCGTCCGAAGGGTGGGGGATAGGAACAGGGGGCCCGGGTCCGATACGACCGCCGCGCCCGAACGTTCCTGGATGCACGGGGCCGCTGTCTCAGAGGTTCACAACCTTGAATGCCACATCGGGCGCATCCCCCAGCGCGGGGCCTCGCTGCGTCGAAGTCGTGGGACGGGTCGAGCTCTTCGAGCAGAAACGGAGTCTGGCGTGGCTTCCCCATCGTCGTCCCGGACGGCTCCTGGACGTCCTGGGGGTGTGGAGTCCGGTGCGGCTCACCGACTTCGGCACCGCGCGAGAGCGCTACGCCGTGGACGACATGTGGAAGGAAGAGCAGGTGCTGGACTACCTGAGGCTGCGCGCGGACCTGGCGTCGTCCATCCTGCGTACACCGCTGGAGGTGGGCGTCATCCTGCCGCGGGACGAGGGCGCCCGGAGTCCCGCCTTGCCGCATGTCCCTCAAGAGCAGCTCGACGTGCTCCCGCGCATTCATGCCGTGGACGCACAGCCCGGAGGTGTGGCGCTTCCGCGGCTGCTCCAGGGGCCACCCCTGTCAGCGGCGGCATCGCGTGGCGTGCTCGCGGCCATGCTCTCGGGGCTCGAATCGATTCGGCGCTGGGGGACGTCTCCCGCGAACACGTCGCTCCTGCCGGGGCACCTCGAGCTGGAAGTCTGGGTGGGCTTCGATGGACACGTCGAGGTGTGTCCGCTGTTCCGGTTCATCCCCAGCGAAGACTCCATCCATCCCCTGGGACATATTCCCCCGGTCGCGCCCAGCTTCGCGCGCACCGAAAACCTGGAGCCGATGCTCGGGTCGCTCCTGAAGCTCGCCGGAGTCGCCGGCCACGGCGCTCTCCTGCAGGTCTGCCGGAGCATCGATGAACGGCTGGACGACTGGGGCCACGTGGGGACCGAAGTCCCCATGCTCGACAGCGCGGGACGTGCCGCCCTCGCGGAGCACCTGCGGCTTCACTTCCACGACGAGGCGGTGAAGCAGCGCAACGCGGCGGCCTCGCTGCAGGATATTCCGCGCGCGGGCCCGGAAGTGCGGACGTGGAAGACGCAGCCGCTGTCCGCGACGAGCTCCGGAGTGCCTGCTCAGTAATAGTCCTTCAGCGTGAGCCGGCGCTCGCTGCCGTCCTTCAGCGTGAGCACCACCGTCTGTCCGGCGGCGCGGTAGCGCCAGCGCGCGAGCTCCGTGCCGGCGTAGTCGGGGCCGATCTTCTGTCCGTCGATGGCGACGACTTCATCCCCCACCTGCCAGCCCGCGGCGGCGGCCGGGCTGCCGGGAGCCACCAGCTTCACCACGAGCCGTCCCTCCGAGGGAATGGCAATCAAGCCGGAGCGGTCCTTGCGGAAGGGCTGGCGCAGCGCGCGGGCATCCGGGACGAGCATCAGCGTGTCGGTCGCATAGTCCGTAATCATCCGGAAGCGTCCGAGGACGGCAAGCCCCAGGTTGCCGAGGAGCCGGTCCGAGGCGGAGACACTGCCGCCCGCGTCATCGAACACCGTGGGCACGTCCTTCAGGGTGACGCCCGCGAGCTGGATGCGCTTCAGCGTCGCCACGTCGCGCTCGCGCAGCCCGCCCACCGCGCCGGACAGCGTCTTGGAGCTGCGCCGGCCCGTGAGCAGCCCGGCCTGCTGCCAGTACGAGGGGAAGAGTGAGAGCGCTCCGGCATTGCCCACGTCGAAGAGCACGGGAATCGTGGGCCGGCCCTCGACGGAGATGTGGACCGCGCGCTGTCCGCCCGCGGACTCGACGAGGGGCAGGCGCACCGCTCGCGGCGGGGCCTTGAAGCTCGAAGCCTCGTGGAAGGCGACGCGCCGGTTGGGGAAGTCCACGTCCACGACGAGCTGGTTGAAGGCCTCCTTGCCGAGGACGACGGGCAGCGGATGGCCAATCTGCCGGGCCACTTCGGCCAGGTCGATGATGGCGACCGTCAGTCCCGAGAGCCGCAGGTCTCCGATGGTGATGTCCACGCCGCCCGCGAGCTGGGCCTGCGCCTGTCCGCCGCTGCCCACCGCCGCGAGCTGCCCCTGCGTCTTCAGCCCCAGCTCGCGTGCATAGGCCGTATCGACCACCGTCATCTCGGCGCCGCTGTCCAGCAGCACCTGGGTCGCGTGGCCATTCACCTGGGCCGGGATGTAGACGCGGTTTTCGTTGAAGAACTCGAAGGGGATGAAGCCGGTGCCGTGGCGGCCGTTCGCGAAGCTCGCCCGGCGTGTGTCCTGGGGACGCTCGAAGACGGCGGGAGGCACGGGCACGTTCAGCTCCAGCGACTCCACCACCGTCCGTGAGTCGGCGTCCGGGTTGTCGGTGAGCTCCTCCTCCAGGAAGGGCATGCGCACCCCGTGCACCTGGCGCCAGTCCCCCAGCCGCACGAAGCGGGTGTCGTTGTCCTCGCGGATGCGCAGGCCGTGCAGCACCCCGTCGGTCTCCGCGAGGAACAGGTCATAGAGGTCCTCGTCGCCGAAGGTGACGCGCACCACCTTCCACGTCTTTCCGTCGCGCTGCTCGTCGGGTTGGAGCACGAGCTTCGCGCCGGCCCCGCCGCGCAGCGCCGTCCCGAAGTCGAGCGCCACCCGGTGCCGCGCATCCCGCGCATCCGTGGGCGACGCATCCTCGACCTGGCCGCTGGCGTTCAGCTTCCAGCCGCCCTCGGCGGTGATGGCCAGCGAGTTGCGCAGCACCCCGTAGTCCGCGTCCTTGCGGGCGCGTCCGTCACGGTGGCTCCAGGACTCCATCGGGCCCTGCAGTCCGCCCGTCGCGGTCTTCCCCTTGGCGTGGACACTCTCCAGACGCGCGAAGGCGTCTCCGCCACGCCACGTGAGGTGCCGTTCGATGAGCGATTGCAGCGCGTCCGCCCGGGAGGTGGTGGGGACGAGCACGAGGGCGAGGGCCAGCAGGGCCGTGGTGAGGAGTCTCATTCGGTGTCTCGGTGCTTGGAGGAGGAAGGGGGCTGTCCCACGAGGTGGCGCAGGCCGGGCGGGCTCGAGGCGATGAGCGAGAAGGACCGCGACAGCCGTGCGCGCACGGACTGCGGCGCGCTCAGCCGGACCTCCGCGGACAGGCCGCTGTGTTGCAGGCAGGAGAGGTAGACGCTGTCGCTCCAGATGGCCTGCTTGACGCCGGTGCCATCCGGGGTGAGCAGCGCCACCAGGAACTCGCGCGCATCGGCCACGAGCGTGAGCTGCGCGCCCGGCCAGCGCTCCCGCACGAAGTCCGCGCTGGACGAGCGCACGCAGTCGAAGGGCACCTTGGGAGTGTCGTCGTAGACGAGCCCGGCGATGGCCACGCGCCGGGTGCTCGCCTCGGTGAGCGATGGGGCGAGGGCGTCAAAGGGGGAAGGGAAGAGGTCGAAGAGCACCAGTTCCTTCGCGCCGGCAATCATCGCCCGCGCGCGCTCCATCACCTGGGCGGTGCTCTTGAGGTGATAGATGCGGTCGTCCTGCACGGGAGCATGGAGCTTGCGCAGCGCCTCCGAGGCCTCGCGCCTGCGCGTCTCGAAGCCACGCTGCAGCGCCGCCAGCACCTCGTCCGGCGGCACGGGCCGGAAGGAGCGGGGCTCGCCCTCCTCGACGAGCACTGCTCCCTTGTGCTCCAGGGAGGCGAGCGCCTGGTAGATGCTCGGAGGCGCCTTCCCCAGCGCCTGCGCGAGCCGGTACCCGGTGGCGGGCGCTCCCTTCAGCAGCTCGCAGTACACCCGCGCCTCAACCTCGGTGAACCCAAGGGCCACGAGCCCTTCGTCCGCGTCCATGGGTCGTTGTTATTACTCAGGACTAATAATAGTCAAGCCGGACGCGCCCGGCCGGGCGCCCGCGACTTCGCCTTGACGTCGTGGCGCTCACGCAACATAAGAAGTTACATGAGACGGGACAGCCGGCTGTCGGTGGCGCTCCATGTGCTCCTCCACATGGAGGAGATGGGGCCCGTGGTGACGTCGGAGGCCATCGGAAAGTTGATGAAGGCGAACCCGGTGGTGGTGCGGCGGACCATGGCGGGCCTGCGCGAGGCCGGCATCATGCGCTCGGAGAAGGGACATGGCGGCGGATGGTCGCTCGCGCGCAAGCTCGAGTCCGTGACGCTCGCGGATGTGTACGAGGCGCTCGGCACGCCCGTCCTGTTCAGCATCGGCCATCGGAACGAGAGCCCCGGGTGTCTCGTCGAGCAGGCCGTCAACGGCGCGCTCGGGAAGGTCCTCGGCGATGCCGAAGCGCTCCTGATGAAGCAGCTCCGGAGCATCTCGGTGGCGGACCTCGGGAAGACCGTTCAACGCAACCACGCTCGGGCCACGAAGAAGGGAACGACTGCCCATGGCTGACATCACGCACCGCACCGTCGAGACGAACGGCGTCCGTCTCCACATCGCCGAGGCTGGTGAAGGACCGCTCGTGTTGCTCCTCCATGGCTGGCCCGAGTCCTGGTACTCGTGGCGCCATCAACTCCGGGTGCTCGCGGCGGCCGGCTACCACGCCGTCGCGCCCGACGTTCGCGGCTACGGGCAGAGCGACAAGCCGGAGGCCCTCGAGGCGTACAGCATGAAGCACCTGCTCGCCGATTGCGTCGGCCTGCTGGATGCGCTCGGGGAGAAGACGGCCATCGTCGTCGGCCACGACTGGGGCGCGACGATGGCGTGGAACTGCGCCGCGCTCCATCCGGACCGCTTCCGCGCCGTCGTCGGGATGAGCGTCCCGTACCTCGGTCGCCCGCCCATGCCGCCGACGCAGCTCTTCGAGCGCATGTTCGGAGAGCAGTGGTTCTACATCCTGTACTTCCAGGAGCCGGGCGTCGCGGAGGCCGAGCTGGAAGCGGACATCCCGAGGACGATGCGCACCCTGCTCGCGGGCGTCGCCGGTTTCGACACGACGAACGACGTCGTACGGGCCCGGAAGAAGGGAGACGGATTCCTCACGGGACTCGAGGTGCCGCGCACGCTTCCGGGTTGGCTCACGGAGGCGGACCTCGCGTACGTGGTGGGGGAGCTCCAGGGCAGCGGCTTCCGGGGTGGGCTCAACCGCTACCGCAACATGGACCGCGACTGGGAGGAATTGCCCGGGCTCGCGACGGCTCGAATCGAGCAGCCCGCCCTCTTCCTCATCGGGGAGAAGGACCCGGCGCGCGCCATGGCTCCGGTGGACCTGATGAAGCCGCTGGTGCCCCGGCTCGAAGAGGTGCGCGTCATCCCGGGCGCGGGCCACTGGGTGCAGCAGGAGCGCGCGGCGGAGGTCAACGCGGCGCTGCTGGCGTTCCTGGAGAGGCTGCCCGGCTGACGGAAGTCGCTCCGGGGCGGACTCTGCGGACGAGGCGGCACGCATCCCGAGGACCGGGAGCGCTACGCCGCCACGAAACGTGAGCTCGCGAAGCGGGAGTGGAAGTACGTGCAGAACTACGCCGACGCGAAGACGGGCGTCGTGCGGGAGATTCTGGCGAGGGCCCGCGCCGCGAACGGAACGGGAGCCGGGTGACTCAAACCTGACATGAGGCTGTCAACAGCGTGGCCGAGCATCCGAGGCGCATGACGGGATGCACCGTCGCTTGCCCAGGAGGATGACCATGGAGAGTCCCGCGGACGTGGTGAAGGCGTACTTCGATGCGTGGGAGACGAAGGACGAGGCGAAGCTGCGAGGCACGCTGGCGTCCAACGTGACCTTCGTTGGCGCGCTCGGCACGGCGGAGGGCGCGGAGGCGTGCGTGAAGGGGCTCGTCAACGGAATGTGGAAGGTGTCGCCGCGCACGACGGTGCTGCACCGCTTCGTGGATGGCAACGACGTGCTCACCTGGTCCGAGATATTCCCCTACGACGGCGCGCCCGTACCGGTGGCGAACTGGAGCCACGTCGAGAACGGACGCATCAACAGCATCCGCGTCACCTTCGACCCAAGGTCCATCCTGGCGAAGCGCTGACGCTCCCCAGGGGCTCTTGTCCGAACGGGGAGGAGCCCGGCCCCTGCGCGGAGACGCGGAGGCCGGGCGCGCCGGCTAGGCGGCGCGAAGCGATGCGGCGGCTTCCGGCTTCACGGGCTCGGGCTCCAGCACCACGCACTGGAGCACGCCCGCGAGGCCCTTGAGGCAGATGGCCGCGGTACGGGCCACGGCGAGCAGCGCGAGGGAGCCCTGGACGCGGTCCCACTGGTGCGCGTCGTAGACAATCCACATGGCGCCCGAGGCCGCCATGGCCCACCACGCCCAGGCGAGCTTCCCGCCGCGCATCATGTAGGCCACCCGGAGGATGGGCGCCACGAGCACGATGGTGACGATGTCGCCGAGCGCGGAGACGACGCTGGCGAGCGTCTGCGGAACGGAGGCGCCGCCGTCGAGGAGCAGCTTCACGTTGCTCGACAGGTGCGGCAGCACGATGGCCAGCGCCACCGCCGCGCACAGCGCCCACAGGGCGTTCGTCCTCCAGCTGCGCGGCGGCTGCAGGCCCGAGCGGCGGTAGGTGAGCGCCAGCAGCACGAGCGCACCGGGGTTGAGGACGTTCAGCACCACCACGGCGAGCGTGCGCACGGGGGCGAGCGGCGAGTGCTCGAAGGGCACGTCCTGAACGGAGAGCATCCACCCCACGCGCAGCGAGGACGCGACGAAGAGCAGCACGGCGGAGATGGCGAACATCGTCCACACGCGGCGCAGGTAGTCCCCCGGGGAGAAGGCGCGCGCCGCCATCACCGTGCCCGCGGTGCTCAGCAGCGAGGCGGCAAGCCCGGCGAGCTGGTGGATGAGCGGGAGTCGCTCGGGGGACTGGAGCGAGAAGAGCACGGCACCTGCGTGCAGCAGGACCAGGCCGGCGCCAATCGCCGCCGCCGTGCGCTCATTGAAACGGAGGTTCATCGCATCTCCGGATGGAGCGACAGTTGTTCGATGACGCTCTTGGCGCGCGCGGCGCCCAGGAAGGTGTTGAGCATGGGCCGGAGGCCCTCGATGAGCGCGGGAAGGTCCGCGGGAGTAAGTTGCTCCAACGGGCGCTTCGCGCTGCGCAGCGCGGCGGTCTGCATCGCCATCTTCGCCGTGAAGTCACCCAACAGCGCTCCGAGCTGACGCTCGATGCCCTCTTGCCAAGTGCCGGCGGGGGCCGGTGTGCCTGTCGTTGAAATGGAACGCCTCGCTCGCGTTGCAGGACGGCGCGCAGTTTGTCCTGAACATGTTTCGTCCGCCAGCGCAACGAACGCCCCGCGTCATGACGGCGCTCCGCATGACTGCCTGCCTGCCCGGTATTCCAGCAGTGCGTGCCGACTACTCCGCAATTCTCGGTGTCTCACCGCAATTCCAGTAATTGAATGGCGAGAGCCCCGACTCGGGGAAGCACAGGAGGTGGCCGATGACAGCCAGGCGTAGCGGGCTCGAAATCCCGGAGCCGGTGCGGCTCAGGGCCCTGGCGCTGGGCGCCGTGGGAGAGGCCTGGCTGGCGGAGCTGCCGGGTGTCCTGGGGGGGCTGGTCGGGGACTGGGGGCTGGAGCCGGGGCGAGTCCTCACGGGCGGCACGGATGCGCTGGTGATGGAGGTCTCGCTCACGGACGGCCGCGAGGCGGTGCTGAAGATTGTCGGGCCGACGCGGGAGCCGACGGAGCGGGAGCTGGACGCCCTGCTGGCGGCGAAGGGGCGAGGCTACGCCGAGGTCTACCGTCATGACCGGGCGCGGGGCGCCATGTTGCTGGAGCGACTGGGGACGCCGCTGGCCGCACTGGGGTGGTCCGCGGAGGCGGAGATGAAGGCCATCTGCGCCACGCTGAACTCGGCCTGGGCACGGGCCGATGAGCCGTCGGTCTTCACTTCCGGAGCGGAGAAGGCCGAGCGCCTGGCGGTCTTCATCCAACAGTACTGGGAGGCAATGGGGCGGCCGTGCTCCGAGCGGCTGGTGTCGCGAGCCCTGGCCGCGGCGGAGGCACGCCGGCGGGCCTTCAATCCGGACACGGCGGTGCTGGGCCATGGCGATGCCCACTCATGGAACACGCTGAGCGTCCCCGGAGGCGGGGAGGAGCGGTTCAAGTTCATCGACCCGGATGGGCTCTTCATCGAGAAGGCCTACGACGTGGGAGTCCTCATGCGCGAGTGGACTGCCGAGCTGTTGGCGGGCGACCCCGTGGCGCTGGGCCGGGCGCGGCGAGACCGGATGGTGGCACTCACGGGAGCGGACCCGGATGCGGTCTGGCAATGGGGCCTGATGGAGTGCACCTCCTCGGGCCTGCTGTGCCTGCGGATTGGATTGGAGGGAGGCCAAGAGATGCTCACGGTGGCCGAAGCCTGGGCAGCGGTGGACCCGGGATGACCGAGTTCAGTCCAAGAATCGGCGCAGCCAGCGGCGCTCGAAGGCCTCGTCCAGCAGCCAGGGAGTGCTCTCCTGATGGAGTTGGGGATCGAGCACCCGGGCAAGTGCACGGTAGGGAGACATGTCGTCCTGTGCAGATGCGTCACCCGCCCGAGGCCATTCGCCCAGGGATAGCAGGAGGCGCCCATCCCCCAGAGGCTGGAGGGAAACGGAGGGGGGAAGTCGCTGGCGAAGGGACTCGGGGCCGCCCAGTTGCTCCAGCAGTGGCGAGCCCAGGAAGGTCAGCCAGTAGGCCCCTCGGGCCCGCGTGCCAATGGACCGGGCCGCGGGGCGGAGATTGTAGACATCCAGGCCCGGATAGCGAAGGCAGAGTTCCTGGACAGCTTGCCTGGCGGCGCTGCGAAGGCCACCCGGGGAGACGAACGCAGGGCTGACGTAGCCAAAGCTCCAGGGCAGCTCCGCTGCCAGGGCGAGCGCGAGCTCGCGTACGCGGCCGGGGCCGTGCTCCAACAGGAATTCAGTGGGGAGGGTGAAGGCCGCTGCGCTGACAGCCTCTTCGTTGCCCTGCCACGCAGGGGCATCCAGCCATTTGCCCGAGTACTCGAAGTTGTGGGCCCCTACTTCGTCGTGGCTCTCCTGCAGGCGCGCTTCGCTTCCGGTGGGCCGGGGGCTTTCGAGGACTTCCTGGCGGACGGACTCCCAGCCCGCGTCGTCCAGGGGCGCCCACTCTCCATCCGGCATGACGTACCAGTTCAATGCCTGGGCGGGGACGGCGGCGCGGTAGGTCTGCAAGGCTCGCCACAGGCCCGCGGCCACGTCTCCGTGGGAGCGCCTCATGAAGAAGGAGAACAGGAGGCCATCGCGAAGCACCACGCGGCCCCGGCTGTCGTGGATGCGGAAGGAGGGAAGCGTCGCTGTCACCGGAAGACTCCCGCCGGCGAGATGATGACGGGCCGGCAGCTCAACGCTTCCATGTAGATGGTTCCCTGGTCGGCTCCAGCAAAGGCGCTTTTCGGGCCATACCGTGTCCACTGCGGCTGCTTGCCTTCCAGGCACGGAAACTTGAAGTCGAAGACCCGACATGCAAGTGGCTGGTTGTCCCTGCCGTGGAGGACGATGTCAGGCTTGATGGTCCGCCACAGGCCCCTCTTACAGCCGCTGGCCAACAGACGTTTCTCCTCTTCGCGGCTCACGCTCTCCAGTAAGCGGGGCTGCCGAAAGAAGCGGTAACGCGGCTCGATGCTGTAGAGGTCGCCCCACTCCTCGTCCAGGACCCGGCGGGCGCAGGCCAGCGCCACGGCATGCTTCTCATGGCCCAGCGCCGCCGCGCGTGTCATGGATTCGAGGCAGCCTTCCACCTCCACCTCGACCTCCTCGAAGCACTCGTCATCGTTGGGGCGCCGGCCTCCAAACCAGCGACGGTTGACCTCCAGGTCGGCCTGAACAGCGCATTCCTCCAATCGCCGCTCCAGCTCGTCCTGAGGCTCCGTGTCGCGAAGCGCAAGCGCGGCGACGACTGGGGCGGCACGGGTGGCACCAGAAGCCACGGTCAGTGCTTTGGATGCAGCGGATTGTTTCTCCGCAAGCTCGGTGCACGTGGCGGGGTACTTGCCGCAGTGGGTGGAGTAGGTGTCCAGCCGCAAGTCGCGCGACGACGATGCACCGGATTGTGGCGGGACGGTGGCGCAGGCCGTCAGCAGGACAAGTGCGGGAAGCAGGAGGACGCGCTGCGAGAGCAAGCTCATACCCAGCACGGAAACCCAGAACCTGGATTCGAGCAACTGCTGTAGGTTGGTGACATGTGGCGCCGCTATCGCCAGAAGCTCGACCCGGACGAAAAGTCTGGAGACCCATTGGGGCCACCGATGTTGTGGCCCGACGGGCGCCACGTTGCCGCCAGCGGACGTGGCCGCATCTTCCTCTGGGACCTCGCGACAGGGGCGTGCTCACAGGTGCTGAAGACCGGCGCCATCGGTGAGTCATCGTTCCGTCTGGCGTGCGAGCCGGTGCTGGGGCGCGTGCTCGAAGCCCACAAGCTTCGCGGTGTCGCCATCTGGGACTCGACGGACTGGCGCTGCATCCAGACCTTCGCCGGGCACGGGGAGCCGGTAGAGGCCGCCACGTTCGTTTCCGGGGACCGCGTCCTCTCCATCAGCGGCGACAGCACCGCGCAGGTATGGGACGCGTGGACGGGTGAGCGCCTGCGCATGCTCGACACCCTGCCGCTCTACGGGCTCGCGAAGAACGATGCGAGCGGCCTCGTCGCTGTCAGTGGGCATGACGGTGTCGTGCTCCTGCTCGACGGCCCCACGCTCGATGTTCGCGCCAGCTTCCACCTGCCGAAGGCGACCGCGCGACATGCGCCACTCTCCGAGGAGCGCAAGCGACAGCTTGGCATCGTGTGGGACCGCCCGAAAAACCTCATTCCCGCGCTGACCTGGCACCCCGATGGAGAGCACCTGCTCTGCGGGAGCTGGGACTTCGTGGCCAGGATGGTTCACAGCCGCACCGGCCACGTCGTGCGGGAGTGGCACGGCCACGCTCACTGGGTCGACGCCGTCGCCGTCGAGCCATCGCGCGGACTGCTGTGCACCGGCAGCTCCGACGGCACCGTGCGCCTCTGGTCGCTCGACTCGCCCGAGTGCCTCGCCGTCCATGACGTCGGCCACGCCGATATCGGAGGTCTGCTCCTGCACGACGGCGCCATCTACGTGACGTGCCGGAGCGAGCTGCTGGTGATGCCCCTGCCCGCGACGTGAGCGGGGAGGGCGCTCACTCGAAGTCGCGAAGCCGTCTCACCCCAGCCCGGTGGACGAGGCCGCGACCTGCTGGAGATAGGCACAGAGCATGTCGGCCAGTTCCCCGGCGCGGGCGTCGATGTCCTGCTCGGTGCGGTCCTCCTCCGAGAGCCGCTTTCCCACGGTGTTGAGCGTCATCATGACCATGTCGCCCGCGAGCACGCGCTTCTCCTCCGGCACCGTGGGGAGCGCCTCGCGCATGAAGGCCTGCACCACGTGCGTGCCGTGTACGCGCGGCTCCCGCGCCTCGGGGGCCTCGCGGTAGCGCGGCGCCGCTTCGTCGAGCGCCATCCGCACCCGGACCTCCTCGCACTCGGACCGGATGAAGGCGTGCACGAACTCGCGCAGGCGCTCCAGCGGAGGCCGAACCGAGTCCCCGAGGATGCCGCGCAGCCGCTCCCCCGTCTGGCGCCACTCGTCCGTCTGCAGGCGGAAGAGGATGGCCGCCTTGTTCGGGAAGTATTGATACAGCGACCCGATGCTGATTCCCGCCTTCTCCGCGACACGGATGGTGGTGAAGCGGTCCGCGCCCTCGCGCTCCAGAACCTGAATAGCGGCGGCGAGGATGTCGGCGACGAGCTGCTCGGAGCGCGCCTGCTGGGGCTTCCTTCGCGAGGAAATGCGTGGGGTTGAACGGGCCGTCACGAAGCGCCTCGGGAACGCGAATGGGAAACACAGGCAATCAATCGTACTCCTCATCGCGGCGCAAGGACGCGCTCCCCACCTGATTGGGATTACCGATGAATACACTTTCCACTGCCCCTCTCGCCCCATTGCTCCAGCGGCTGTTCTCGCAGGCGGACCAGACCTCGTCCGCGAGCATCCAGGCCTTCGCGCGGATGCCGGACGAGGAGCGCGCCCGGCTGCGGTCGAGCAAGACGGAGTACCTGAAGTTCTACGCGATGCTGAAGGACGACGCGCTCGCCGTCTCCCGCGAGACGGGCACGCTGCTCTACATGCTGGCGCGCTCCTGCCGCGCGCGGACGATTGTGGAGTTCGGCACCTCGTTCGGCATCTCGACGCTGCACCTCGCCGCGGCGCTCCGCGACAATGGCGGCGGCCGGCTGATTACGAGCGAGTTCGAGCCCTCGAAGGTCGCCCGCGCGAGGGCGAACCTCGAGGCGGCGGGGCTCGCGGACCTCGTGGAGGTTCGCGAGGGCGACGCGCTCCAGACGCTCGCCAAGGGCCTGCCCGAGCAGGTCGACCTGTTGCTGCTCGACGGCGCCAAGGCCCTCTATCCGGACATCCTCGCGCTCGTCGAAGCCCGGCTGCGGCCGGGGGCCTGGATTCTCGCCGACAACGCGGACTGGAGCCCGGAGTACCTGGAGCGCGTCCGCTCGCCCCAGCACGGCTACCTGTCGGTGCCGTTCGCGAGCGAGGTGGAGCTGTCGATGCGGCTCGGCTGAGCGTCTCGCGCACGCAGCGCGGCCCCCGGGCGCCGGATGCGCCGAACGCGCACCCCGGGTAGCGGAAGGAGCCTCCTGGCGGGACGCGAAGTGTGATGCGCGACTGTCCTGCTCGTCGGGGAGGCGAGCAGGCATGGAGACGCCCGGAGGAAGCTGGTGGTAGAAGGGCGGCGGATGAGCGCTTCAGACGCGCTGGTGGTGAGCTCCGTCGCCCTCGCGCGCAACCAGACGGATTCCGACGTTGCCGTCGCCGAGGCCGAGCGGCGGCTCCACGCATTGCTCGAAGAGATTTCCGCGCTCGACCTGGAGGTGGAGACCCTCTCCTCGGAGCTGGCCACCTTCTCCGCGTTCTACGAGCACGAGCTGGCGGCGGCCTTCGCCCACCTCGAGCGTTGTGAGCGCCTCGTCCGGCGGCTCCAGGCGCTGCAGGACGAGCTGGCCCGGCTCGACGCGGAGCTGCGCGCGCCGCCGTCAGCGGAGGCGTCCGTCCGCAAGACCAAGGCGAGGAAGAAGAAGTCGGCCCGGTCGTATCGGGCTGCCTGGGAGGACGAAGACGCGGAAGGGGAGGAGCGCCCCTGGACGCCCGGAGCCACGCTCGACGACGACGTGCCCGAGCCGCTCTCGCCGCCTCCCGACCTCGCGTCCGAGGAGCAGACCCTCAAGCGGCTCTATCGCAAGCTCGCGCGACTGATTCACCCGGACCTCGCCCGGACGGAGGAGGAACGGAGCCGGCTCCACCAGTTGATGATTCAGGTCAACCTCGCCTTCGAGAAGGGAGACCGGACCGCGCTGGAGCTCTTCCTCCTCCGCGTGGACAAGGGCGAGCTGCTCGACACGGCGCTGTCCGCGGACGAGCGGCTCGCGCACGTGGAGAAGCGCAGCGCCGCCCTCACGCAGATTCGCCGCTCGCTGCTCACGGACCTGGACCGCCTGCGCGCCACGTCCACCTTCCGGCTCCATGCCGAGTGGAAGGGGCGGGAGGAGCAGGGACGCGATTATTTCCAGGAGACTCTCACCGAGCTCGCCGAGGACGCCGAGCGCACGATGCGCGACGCCCTGGCGCGCATGGGCCGGATTGACCGGGCGGCCCGGGAGCTGACCGCTTTGAAGAACTCGCTCACCGAAGCGAAGCCCGAGGGGGCGCTGCGCACCTTCGACCCCGTCCTCGAAAGTCCCCTCGTGCGCAAGGGCGCGGAGCGGCTCGAGCGCCATCGGGCGACCTCCGAGGCGCGTGCGCTCGCGCAGACGCTGGAGGAGGCGGTGGAGCGGGCCCCGTGGGAGGCCGCGCTGGTGTTGCTGGCCTTCTTCGCCGAGCGGGCGGGGCGTCCGCCGGATGCGCTCGCCAACCGCGAGGGCTGGGCCGAGCGCTACGCCGCCATGGCCAAGGCATGGCCGGAGGCACCGTCCTTCGAGGCGCTGCTCACGCGGCTGCCTCCGCCCCTGGAGCTCGGGCTCCGCTACCAGGGTGGGAAGGTGCGCTTCGGGCTCCAGCTCAAGTCCGTGGAGCTGCTCGCCGGAGTGCCCATCGCGCTGGAGCGTCAAACCGTCGCGACGCTGGCGCAGCGTGTGCTCGCGCACCTCGGTCCGCGCGAGCAGTGCAAGGGCTGTGGCGTGGACGTCTTCCTCGTGCACCTGATGCGCACCCGGGGGCTGGACGAGATCAACGGGCTGGTGTGCCCGGCCTGCGGTCACGTCGCGAAGAGCTACTTCCTCTTCAACTGGTCCGAGGGCCAGGAGGCGCTGCTGCCTTTCGCGCTGAAGGTCGGCCTCGTCGACGAGGTGGTGGTGAAGCTGGCGGGGAAGGGCATTGCCTTCCAGCTCGTGCCGGTGTCGCGCGAGGCGCTGACTGTCGGAGCGCTCAAGCAGCTCTTCGCGGACCTGTACCTCAAGCCGTACGGAATCTCGGCGCAGCACGCGGACCTGGTGGTGAAGGCGGCCTCTCGTGTGCTGAAGGACGAGGCACCGGTCGAGGCTCCCGTGCTGACGCTCGGCATCCGCAAGGCGGGCCGGGACTCGCTCGCGTCCGAGCTGGCCGAGGGCGAGCAGGAGCTGGTGGCGCTGCTGCGCTCGCGAATCGAACGCCGCTTCCGGCCGGGGTAGCCCCGCACTTCGCGGCCTGGAAGAACAACGCCTCACCGCTTACTGCCCGGCGCGCCTTGGGCTCGCGCCGAGCAGTAAGCGATGGACGTCCCCCTCAGTACAAAGTCTGCAGTGCCGTGATGTCGCTCGCGGTGAACTCGCCGGTCGTGCCCGCGGGGTAGCAGGAGTTCATGATGGAGCCCCCCGCCGTGGCGAGGGCCGGGGTTCCCGGAATGAGGACCGCGCCGACGCTGCCGACGCCTTCGTTGGTCGCGGTTCCGCCGCAGCTGATGGCGCGGTTGTAGTAGTCCGAGTGGCGCAGTCCGAGCGCGTGACCGATCTCGTGGGTGATGACGTGCTCGATGAAGTCGTGCGAGTAGCTCGACAGAGAGGCGCTGATGGCAAGGAGGGCGCCTGGCTTGCCACCCGAGGGGGCCTGGGTCGTGGCGAGGCCTCCCCCGGTGCTGGGAGTGGCGGGATTGATGATCATTTCAATATCCGCGTACGGAGGCCGGGGCGGACAGTTCGGATCATTCACGCACGGCTCGGGCAGGAAACGGATGTCGAAGCCCAGGCCCAGCGCATTGAAGTTGGCAATCGCGTCGTCGAGGCCGATCCGGATTGCGATGGGGATGGCCGCCGTCGACCTGATGGTGATGAACTGGATGTTGGTGGAGATCACATTGGTGGTGCGGTACTGCTCCTGGCTGCTGCTGTCCCTCTCGAGCATCTCCCGCGAGGCCTGGAGGCTCACCGCCATGTCGCCTCCCACGATGACGGCACCGTCCACGACCGTGATTTCGCTGGCCGGGAAGCCCGCCTCCTCGAGGTTGGCGATGGTCTCCTGCGTTTCGTCCACGGCGACTGACTCGGCGCCGCAGCCGAACATCCACGCGCTACAAATCAATGCGAATACGGTCGCTTTCGCGGCCATCGGTCACTCCTGACAAGTGTTGGAGGCTGGAGCACAACGATTCTGTTGGAGTTTATGGACCGGTCCATTTCGAGATTATGGCGAAACACGCGCGAAGTAAACGCAATCAGGTATCAAAAGTAGTCGCGAAATATTCCGTAATCATGCCGAGAGGCGCCTGACGCCCTCCGAGCGGATGGCCGCGCCCGGCTCTCCAATTTGAATGGACCGGTCCAATGGTGATACCAATGCATCATGCGACATATGGGCATGGTGTGGGCCGTCCTCTGGCTGGTGGCGGGCTGTAGCGAAAGCGGAGACCCGGCGGACGCTGGAAGTCCGTCGGACGGCGGTGTGTCCGAGGACGCGGGCGTCTCCGAGGATGCGGGCAGTCAGGGCGATGCAGGCAGCTCGCCCGACGCGGGAGCGCCGGGCGGCGCGGTGGGCGACGGCGTGTCCTGGAAGCGCGAGCGGTTGGGGGACCTGGAGGTAGACACGTGGACCTGGGAGGACGCGGCCGGCCGTCCCCGCACCGTCTCCTTCAAGCGCGAGGGTGACGGCAATCCAGGGCACGGCGGGGTGGCGGTGCGGCTGACCTGGCAGGTGCCCGACGGCGCGGGGTGGCGGACCGAGTCCGCGGATGGCCTCGGTGGAGGCGAGGCCGGCTTCGGCACCTTCGTGGCGCATGAGCGGGGCCGCACGTTCGACGACGGCAGCTCGGGCACCATCGCCGGGCTTCACGGAGAGGACGACTCGCCGCTGGGCATCGGCTTCCCGGTGAGCATCACCCGTAGCGCACTGAGCGCCACCTCGACTTCGGGCTTCGAGGCCTTCGCCAGCACCTACCCGAAGTGGGGCACGGTGGCGCCGATGGCCGACGTCGACGGGCAGACGCCACGCTCGGCGGCCGCGCACCGGCGCTTCCTCCTGCCGGTCACCACCCGCTGGCACTTCGCCAAGGGGTTCAATGCGCCGCGCATCGACGTGGAGGTCGACCTGGCCCAGGTGACGGCCGGTCAACTGACCTTCGACGTGCGCGGCCCCTACGGTGTCCTGGAGTTCGCCAACGCCGATGTGAATGCCCCGCTCAACAACGTGCAGTGGGGTGACTCGGCCTACCACTTCACCACGCTGGCGCCGGCCGCCGGAAACCTCACCACCGCGGCAGGGTGGACCTGGGACGAGCCCATGGGCTCCACCCGCCCGTACCATGCCCTGCTCGCGCGCTCGGGCACGGTGCTCTACGAGCTGGGCCTCGTCGAGACGGAGCCGGCGCTCGTCTACAGCGGTTGGTCCGCCAACCGCGGCACCTCCAGCGCGAAGAGTGGACACCGGCTCCTGTCCGACGAGTTCGCTGACTGGGAGTGGCCCTTCCAGTCGGCCCAGTACTCGGGCGTGAGCGCCAATGCGCCCACCACCTTCAAGAAGTTCGCCTGGGGCAGCAGCAACCTCTACGGCTCCAGCGCCGATACGCAGTGGCTCAACGACGAGCGCTCGGTGCCGCTGGTCGCCACGCCACCGGTGCTTCGCTATCGCACCTGTCTCATCGTCGGGCGCTCCACCTTCAGCGACGGGGCACGCCGCGGGCTGACCCGCACCGCGGCCGGGGCGGCTTCACTTCCGTGTCCCACCGCTCCGTGACGTGCATCGCACCCCAGCGCCTACGGCCGGGCCCGGGGTATACGGTGTGGCCATGACGGTCACGGCGCTGAAGGGGCCCCTGCGCGGGGTCCGCATCGTTCGCGAGGGGCGTACACCGGCCTGGCGGCAGCTCCACACCCAGCTCTCCTCGCTCATCGCGGCGGGACGCATCGGCGAGGGGGCCAACCTCCCCTCGGAGCGCGACCTGGCGGCGGCCCTCGGAGTGAGCCGCGCCACCGTGAAGCGCTGCTACGACGAGCTGCGGCGCTCGATGGTGCTGGGAGGCCAGGGCCGCGCCGGTAGCGTGGTGCGCTCGGTGAGGCGCGTCGAGCCGGCCCTGGGCAAGCTGCGTGGCTTCACCGAAGAGATGCGGGACATGGGGCTGACGGCGTCCACCGAGGTCGAAGAGAGACAGGTGACGACGGACCGGCTCATGGCGTCGATGTTCGGCCGCCCGTCGAACGCGCTCTTCCTCCGGCTGGTGCGCATTCGCAAGGGCAACGGCGTGCCGATGACGCGCGAGGTGGCCTGGTACGACCTGACCCTCGCCCCGGCGCTCGGCGAGTACGATTGCCGCGGCTCCGTCTACGAGTTCCTCCGGGAGGAGTGCGGCGTGTCCCTGCGCTCGGCCGAGCAGACCGTGGAAGCCGTGCTCAGCTCGTCCGCCGAGACGCGTGCCCTGGGCTTCGAGCATCCCCAGCCGTGCCTGCTCTTCAAGCGCAAGACGTACGATGACCGCTCACGGCTGGTGGAGTACGCCGAGGGCACCTTCCGCGGCGACGCCTACGTCTACCGGGTGCGGCTGGGGATGTGAGGCCTGCCCCTGGGGAGCGCTTCCAGTACGCCGGCACGCGCCGCCACGTGGGCGCCGCAGGCGTTGCCCAGCTCGAGCGCTTCCTGGAGTGACGCGCCTTCGGCCAGCGCGGCACACAGCCCGGCCGAGAAGGCGTCGCCCGCCCCGACGGTGTCGATGGCCGACACCGGGAGGGCCGGTGCCTGGAGCGCGTCGCCGTCGCGCTCGAAGGCGAGACAGCCGCGCTCACCCACCGTCACCACCAGCCGGCGGCACGCGGGCCAGTTCGTCCAAAGAGTAGGCAGTGATGGGCGCAGTGCCGCGAGGCTCGACGGTTCGATGCCCAGCAGCCGGGACGCCTCCACTTCGTTGACGACGAGCGTGTGCGTCGTCTCTCGTAACGCGGCCGGCAGCTCCTGCCACGGCGAGGGATTGAGCACCGTGGGGATGCCACGCTCATGGGCCCGGCGGAACGCGGCGGTGAGCACCTCCACGGAGGCTTCGAGCTGCCCGTACACGAGCCGGGCACGGTCCAGGTCGGCGGCGGCACGCTCGACGTGCGCGGACGTGAGGAGCAGGTTCGCTCCCGGATGGACGGCGATGGTGCTCTGACCGTCGGGGGCGACGAACCCCGCGCCCCGGCCGGAGGATGCCGCCTCGAAGCGGTGCACGTGCCGGGTGTCGAGTCCCTCCGCACTGAGGACTCGCAGGAGGCGCTCACCCGCTTCGTCGCGCCCGCAGCCGATGAGCGCGTCGACCTCCACGCCGAGGCGGTGGAGGCCTACCGCGACGTTGAGGCCCTTGCCTCCCAGGCCCACCTCGAGACGTGAGGCAGCGAGGCTCTCCCCCGCCATGGGGAGCCGGGGAACGAACCAACACAGGGCCTCCACGAAGCTCGCCACCACGAAGACGCGCACGCCCGACTCTGGAGCACACGTCCGCCACCAGCGTCAACCGAGCCACGTCCACACCGCTGCGAGGACGGCAAGTTCCACCCAGGATTCAGCGGTGCGCACACACTGCGTCCTGATGACCGGCAGGGGGCAAGGAATCCTTGTACCCCTATCGGGAATCAAGCATGGGTATTCCCCAAACCTGGGAGTCCATGACCATGACCCGGTCCATTTCAATCCCACGCATCCCGCTCGGTGTCTGTTTTTGGGGCCTGCTGTTGGGGCTCGCCCTGCTTCCGCTGACGGCTCGTGCCGAGGTCTCCTCCGACGTGCGGCGGTATGTGCTGTCCATCCATCGGCTGATACAGGACCTCGCGTACGAGCGGGCGCTGGAGCAGGTGGCGCGCGCGAAGAAGGTGTCGAAGGGGCCCGAGGACGATGTGGTGTTGTCCCTCTACGAGGGCATCGTGCTCGCGGAGCTGAGCGCGGGCCGGCAGGACGAGTCGGACGCGGCCTTCAAGGCGGCGCTCTTCCTGAATCCGGAGGCGAAGCTGCCGCTGAACGTGTCCCCCAAGCTGAGGCGGCGCTTCGAGGCCGCGCGACAGCAGGTCCTGAAGGAGCTGGCCGCGCGAGGGGAGCATCCCGACGCGCTGAAGATGGACCCTCCCGCGTCCCGCGTCGCGGATGCGCCGCGAGAGCCGCTGCCACGGGCGGCGGTGCCGGCGGCCACGTCCGCTCCCGCGGCGGAGGTGTCCGAAGAGCGCTCCTCGTTGCGGAGGCAGGCGCGGATTCCGGCCATCGCGGGCGGCGTGCTGGCGCTGGCGGGTGGCGCGTTCTGGGTGGCCGCCGAGGGGCAGAAGTCGAAGCTGGAGGGCGGGGGCGATGGCATCCGCTCGAGGGATGACGCGCATGACGTGGCGTCGCGGGCCCGCACGCTGCAGACGGTCAGCGTGGGCCTGCTGGTGGGAGGCGTCGTGGGGCTGGGAGTCGCGACGGGCATGTACCTGATGGGTGGGCCGAAGGACCCGGTGGCGGTGACGCTGGGGACGGATGGGACGTCCGCCTTCGTGTCCGGGAGGTGGCCATGAAGGCGCTCCTGCGTTTCATGGTGCCGGTGGCGCTGGGGCTCGGCCTCCAGCTCTCCGGATGCCTCGACGTGGACGACGCGGTGAATGATTTCTGCGACAGGAACCCGAGCATCTGCGCGGATGGTGGGACGGATGTTGGCAAGGATGCCGGGCCCGACTCCGGTGTGGATGGAGGGCCGCCGGGCTGGAAGTACGAGCGCACGATGCACACTGCCCGCGCGGAGCACACGGCGACGGAATTGAGGGATGGGCGGGTGCTGGTGGTCGGTGGAAATACCGGGGGCGGAGTCCCCACGGACACGGCGGAGGTGTACAACCCGAGCGACCACATCTGGACGGAGACGAAGCAGCACCTCCAGACGGCCCGCATGAACCACACCGCCACCCTGCTGCCGGACGGCAGGGTGCTGGTGGTCGGGGGGCGGGGCGCCGGTGGAACCATCCTGAGCAGCGCCGAAATCTATGACCCGACCCGGGATACCTGGGAGCCCGCGCCATCGCTGAGTATCGGGGGGCGTGCCGATCATGCCGCCATCCAGTTGCCCTCGGGGAAGGTGCTGGTGGTCGGTGGAGCGAACCCGGCGGAGCAGATGGAGCTCCCGACCGCGCTCTATGACCCTGATGCAGGCACGTGGACGAGCGCGGGGGCACTCCGCTACGGGCGTGCCTTGCTGACCCTCCTCGTGATGGATGGGAAGGCGTTGGCCGTGGGTGGCTACAACGGCAGCGGCGCTCAATCGACTGCCGAGGTGTACAACCCGAACCCGCCGGATGCGGGGTGGACGCTCCTTCCGGGGGGCATGTCCGAACCCCGGAGCGGTCACGCCATGGCGCTGACCTCGGACGGAGTCCTGGTCACCGGCTCACTGGTCGGTTCGTCTCCGGCGAGGGTCAGCAAGGTCGTGGAGCTCTTCAATCCGACCGCTCAGACGTGGTCGCGCAGGGCCGACATGACACAAGCCCGATTCGCCCACACGGCAACTCTCCTCGACTCGGGCGAGGTGCTGGTCACGGGCGGATGGACTGACGACTACGAGACCTCGCTCTCATCCGCGGAGATATACCGGGCGGATGGAGGCTGGAAGTCCATCGAGAGTATGTCGACTGCGCGCGTCTATCACACGGCCACGCACCTGAGGTCTGGAGCGGTGCTCATCACCGGCGGCAGCAGCAACGGCAACACCTCTCTGAGCACCTCCGTGGAGTACGTCCCCTGAGTCACGAGTCGTACGGCTCGGTGTCTGGGGGGGGCCGCGCGATGCTACCCGAGCGCCTCCGTTCGGCCGCCCCGCCGGGACATTCCCAGCGACACCACCGCGAGCACGGCGAGCCCCACCCAGGCGTGCCGGGACGCGGCCTCGACCCAGTGCCCCAGGGGCGTCGTCACGCCCAGGGCCCGCTCCAGCACCCAGCCGCACGCGGCCGCGCCGCCCACCGCCGCGCCGCCCATGCGCAACACGGTGAAGCCCGGCCCCCGGCTCCAGAGCAGGAGCCAGGGCAGGACGAGCAGCACCACCGCGGCCTGCATCACCTCGATGCCCAGGTTGAAGCCCAGGATGCTCATCGCCAGCGCTCCCGAGTCGAACCCCATGCCCGCGAGCACCGTGGCGAACGCGAGCCCATGCACGAGCCCGAAGCCGGCCGCCACGAGGTGCTCGCGGCCCGGGAAGAGCGGGCGCACCGCGTGCACGGCGGACACGAGGATGCTCACCGCGATGAGCACCTCCACGGGCTGGCTCGGCAGGCGGAGCACGCCCACCGCCGCGGCCGCCAGCGTGAGCGAGTGGCCCACGGTGAAGGCCGTCACCACGCCGAGGACACGCTTCAGGCTCTTGCCCAGGCGGTCCGGTTCCCGCCAGCGCCCTCCGCGCACGAGCAATGGCGCGGGCAGCAGCAGCACGAGCAGGAAGAGCAGGTGGTCCGTCCCCTCGGCGATGTGGCGCAGGCCGAGCTGGAAGACGGCCTTGAAGCCCGTCCACCACGTGCCGTGCGTCCGGTCGATGCGGAGCGACGGTGCCTGGGCGCTCACGTCACCCACCATCTCCTGGCCCTCGCCGAAGAGGCCGGTGCGGAAGTCGCGCCGCACCGACACCAGGGCCCGGTGATTCATCACCTGATGCAGCACCAGCGTGTCGGTGAGGGTGAAGGCGCGCGCCGAGGCGCCCGGAGGTGCCCGCAGCGTGACGTGCGCCAGGACGCAGTCCCCATCCTCCACGCGCGCCACGCCCACGGGGCCGACCTCGACGTCGAAAGGCCGGCCGTCGGGTGTGCTCGCCTTCAGGTGCTCCCGGATGTAGGCCGGGAGCGTCGCGGCGCGCTCACGAATGACCTCCGCGGGCACCGCGTCGAACGACTGCGTCAGCGCGAGCGCGAGCTGGTCCAGGGGCAACTGGACCTCGGCCTCCACGGCGTGCTCTCCGATGTCGAGGAGCACGGCCGTGTTGCGCACGAGGTGCGCGCGGGCGGACACCCCCACCAGGAGCACGGCGAGTCCCAATGTCCATGCCCAACGTTTCGTCGTGCTCCTGGCGGGGATGGCAATCATTGGCTCAGCCGGTTCCCGTAGTCCGTCTGCTTGTCTCGGTAGATGGTGTGGTAGTGCGTGATGTTCCGGATGACGACGCCGCTCTGGCATGCGACCTCAATCCAGACGCGCGGGCCGTCGATGCGCATGTACGTACCGCTGGCGTCCACGTCGACGCCCGCGGACTTCGTGCCGCCCCAGGCGATGTACGTGTGGGCGTAGGCGTCCGGTGAGGTGTACGCCGCCACGAGCGGGTCGGAGATGGCGGGCGCGAAGTCGGCCACCCACTTCTTGATGGCCGCCGTCACCAGCGCCTGCTGGCTCTCGGAGAGCGTGGAGACGAGCAGGCCCGCCTGGGTGGGGAAGACGACCTTCGAGTAGCTGCCGCTTCCGTACTCCACGGGCCCGAGCACGACATCGGAGAAGGAGCCCGTGAGGTACGCGGCGTCGAGCTGCTCGGCGCTCAGCGAGTCGTACATGGCCAGCATCGCGTTGCCGTCATCCTCGAGCGGCGCGTAGGTGGCACCATTCACTTCGATGGCCGACTTGGGCTCGGCGCCGAGGTGGTTGGGCGTCGGGTAGCCCGTGCCGTTGAGGTACGTCACGTTGAAGGCCATGTGGTGGCCGCCAATCTGGAGCATCCAACTGCCCGTCGTGGACGGCGTCCCGATGAACGCGATGACGTAGTTGTTCGACGAGTAGTCGAACGCGATGCCGCCCATGCCTCCGTCGCCGCCGGGAGGACCGCCGAAGCCACCGTCTCCGGGCGGAGGGCCGCCCATGCCGCCATCTCCGCCGGGAGGACCGCCGGGGCCCGCGGTGCCACCGTCGTACGCGCCGAGGTAGTCATCCGCCGCGAACACGCCCGTCATGTCCGCGTATCCCTCCTCCGTGAGGACAAGGGAGGCGAGCTTCAGCGCGGCCGCCTTGCTCTCGGCGCTCAGCGTGCCCCACTTCAGGCCGTTGCGCGTGACGCCGGGCAGGTTGCTCCAGTACGTCTTCGCCACCGGGTCCGTCCACGCGTAGACCACCGAGGCCCGCTGCTCCTCCGTCAGCGTGTCGAGGAAGGCATTGGACGCGCAGACCACCTGCTCGGCGTGCGTCGCGGCGGTGGAGCAATCCGCCGTGGTGGTGCCCGCGTCGGTCGTGGTGCCCGGGTCCGAGTCTCCATCGCAGGCGCTGAGAGCCAGGATGGAGCAGCTCACTCCGAGACACAGCCATTTGATGACATGTCGTTGTTGCATCCTCTACCCCTGGGCAAGGTTTCCCAGGAGACGGCTTGTAGCGACGAGTCCTTAAGACATTCTGACGCCCCCGGGACACGCCCTACCGAGCAGCCGAGCGACAGGTACACCTCCGCACCGCCGCCTCATGAGCAGAGGCCGCGATGCAAGCGCGCAGCCGACTCGGAGACAGAGAGAGGCTTGTTTCGACCAAATGACTGGATTAGTAATTCGGTCAATGGGTCGGATGAAGGCGTCCATGACCGATGCGTGCAGCGCGGCCGGCCCGGTTCGCGCGGACAGACGCGGCTTCGGGCGGGGCGGCTTCCAGCGCCTGGGGCGCGGCGCCGTGCTCGCCGCGCTCCTGCTCGTCGCCAGCGTGGCGAGGGCCGAGGTTCTCGAGGGGACCCTCGGTCCCGGCTCCGGTACGGGCGCGTACTCCCTCACCGTCAGCGGCGGGGTGGCGCTGGGCTCCTACGAGGCGGGCTTCCTCGCGTACGCCGCCGCCGCATCCCGCGCGGACCGCATGGAGCGCATGCGTCTGCTGACCGGGGCCTCGGCTGGCAGCCTCAATGTGTTGCTGGCCGTCCTCGCGGCGTGCGGAGAGGAGGCGCCCGGGCCCACCCAATCCCTCTTCTGGGGCACGTGGATTCCCGTGGGCTATGAGCGCCTCTTCGTCCCCGAGGACGTGACGCCCCTGGGCGCCTTCTCGCGTGCGTGGCTGGAGGCCCAGTCGCGTCGCATCGAGGCGGCGTGGAACCGCGGCCTGTCGCCTGGCTGCGACGTGGTGCTGGGCGTGTCCGTCACTCGCGTGGAGCCGCGCCTCGTGCACGTGGCGGGAGGACGCCTGCCGCTGCCGCGCATGGAGGAGAAGTTCGCCCTGCGCATCCAGGGGCGCGGCCCGGGCCAGCCGCCGCGCGTGACGAACTACACCGCCCCTGGCAGCACGCGGCGCGAGCCGCTGCTCGTCACCGATGAGCAGGGCGAGGTGGCGTTCACCGAGGTGCGCGACCTCGTCCTCGCGTCCATGGCCTTCCCGGTGGCCTTTCCGCCCAAGGCGCTCGCCACCTGCGCGGCGGGTGCGACGGCACGCCCTGGCGTGTGTCTGCCCGGCGAGGCACACGTGGCCGACTACATCGATGGCGGCATCTTCGACAACACACCGCTGCGTCTGGCCGTGGGCCTGGCGCGCGACGGGCTCGAGCCCACGCCGGAGGGCGGCCCCCTGCGCTGGCGTGACGCGCCCGAGCCCGGTGGCCGGGGCTCCCCCACCGACGTCTTCTTCGTCTTCGTGGACCCGGACGCCACCGAGTACCCGGCCTCGCCCGTCCCGCAGGGCCCCCGCACGTCGCGGCAGTTGCCGCAGATGCTCGGGGGCGTGGCGTCGGCCTTCATCGACACGGCGCGCTCCAAGGAGCTCGCGCTGCTCCTCGAGGAGGAGCCGGAGATTGCCTGGCGCCTCTCCCTGCCGCGCCGGCACTTCCCGGCCGCGAGCGCTCCATTGGGCGCCTTCCTCGGCTTCTTCGAGACGGCCTTCCGCAGCTTCGACTTCTACCTGGGCATGTACGACGCGCGGGCCATGATGAGGGAGTCGGAGGCGGCGGGACTCGGGCGCTTCGTGCCGCCCGAGGGACAGGGCACGGACTGGACACCCTTGTGGTGCATGCGCGCGGTGTACGACGGGCTGCCGGGTGCAGCGGCGGACTGCGCCGGCGAGGAGCTGGCCGACTTCCGCGCGCTGCTGAAGGTGTCGCTCGACCGGCTGTACGCGGTGTGCCGTGACGCGAAGGCCGCGCCGGGCCCTCGTGGTTGGCGCAACGCGCACTGCGAGCGAGCCGCGGCAGGTGAGGCGCCACCACGGGTACCGGGGCTCTCGCCGAAGCGGTGGCCGGACTGGCAACAGGGCGCGCACGAGACGGAGCTCGCGCACACCCTGCGGCTGCTGGGTGGCTACGGCTTCCACTTCCGCGACCTCGATGCGCCTCCGGGGCGTGACGACATCGCGCTCATGCGCATCCGTCAGGCCATCGGGCGCGCCGTGCAGCGGCTCGCCGAAGTGCAACCCGGCGACGGCTCCGGGGTCGTCGAGTTCGCCGGAAAGCTCCTCGCCGACAGCGTGGCGTACGCGCCCCCGCGCGCGTCGTTGCACCTGGTGATGGGACCCACGCTCACCGAGCTGGGCGTGAGCCTCGGCACCGACTCCCCGGAGATGCCTCGCGGGCTGCGGCTCGCGGGCGCGCTCGGCCTGCGGGGGCTGCAGCGGGTGTTCTCCTCGGGCGGAGGGGAGCCCTTCGCGCTGGCCGCCGTCGTGGGCCCGGAGCTCCGGCCGTCCGCGCTGCAGGCGGCGCTCGTCCAGGGTCGCATCGCGCTGCGCGCCGGCTGGCAGTTCAGCACGCGGGAGTCCCTGGGCGACGAGGACTGCGACTCCGCGGGGGTGAGCTCGTGCTCGCGCCCCGTGGTGCAGGGCCTCCTCGGCGCGACGTTCCTCGAGCGCCTCCGCGTGCAGGTGGTGGGGGAGTGGTACCCGCCCTCGGGTGGTCACCGGGGGCTGTGGTCCATCGCGCCGGGCATCGGCGTCGAGCTCAACCCATGAGCCTTCGAAGCGAGAGGTGACGGCGTGCCAGAGGGGCGACATCACGACGAGGCTTCCGTGGGAACGACAGCGCCCCTGGCGGACGCGACGACGGCGGTGGACGAGGTGCTCTTCGAGTCAGACGGCGTGCGGGTGACGACACGGCGCGTGGTGGTGCGCGGCCGTGCATGGGGCCTGGAGCACGTTCGCGGAGTCACCGTGTTGCTCCAGCCACCCGCGGAGCGCCTGCTGCGGATGCAGGCCGTGCTCGTCGGGGCGCTGCTCCTGGTCTACGGGCTCGCACGGGGCCCGCTGGCGGCATTCGTCCACGATGGCAGCCCCGAAGGGATGGCGTTCAGCGTGGCGGCGCTCATGGGCTACGCGGCCCTGTCCCGGAGACTGTTGCGCTCCGAACGCACGTACATCTGGCTGCACACCCGGTTCAGCTCGCAGCTCGTGTACCAGGGCCGTTCCCTGACGACGGCACGCGCGCTCGCCCACGCACTTCGGAGGGCCCTGCCACAGCGCGGGGCGGATGAGGTGCCCGGGGACGCGGCATAGGGACGCGTCCAGCCCGGGCGTACGTGGGAGCGCTTGGAGGACTCGCCCGCGGAGCAGGCTGGGGGCCTGAAGCAGGGAAGGGGCTTGCACTGACTGACTGACCGGATTATTAATCTGGTCAATGAACTCGGACCCTCGCACCGCCATCATGAACGCCGCCGGCGAGGTCTTCGCACGGTATGGCTTCAAGAAGGCCTCCGTCGAGGACATCGCCCGCCGTGCCGGCGTCGGCAAGGGCAGCATCTATCTCCACTTCGAGAGCAAGGAGGCGATGTTCGAGGCCTGCGTCCGGGCCTCGAACGCCCGGTCGACCGCCGAGCTCGAAGCCGCCGTGCGTCGTGCCACCACCCCGGAGCTCCAGGTCCGTGCATTCATCGACTGCAAGCTGGAGCAGATGACCCGCGGACTGGGTGAGCATCGCATCATGATGGAGCATCTCTTCGAGCTGGGGGCCCAAGCGATGCGCTTCGTGCCCGAGCTCCAGGCGAAGGAAGCCGCGGTTCTCGCGCGCGTTCTTGCCGAAGGCACCTCGCAGGGAGTGTTTGCCGTCGCGGCCCCCCACCGGGTGGCCACCGGCTTCATCGAGATGCTCACGGGGCTGACCATCAAGTTCCTCACACAGGGCCTCGAAGCACCGTTGAAGGACGCGTTGGACGCCTTCTTCGACGTCTTCATCCGCGGCCTCGCTGCCTCACGAGAGACGACGCGCCCCAGGAAGCACTGAAACGCCACGCACCCCATGCGTCTCGCTTGGGGTTTTTTCACGCCCGAGACTGACCAGAAAACCAGTTCAGTCAGCTGGTGCCGGGCCACGAGGAACGAAGCCATGAAGATGTCCCTGAGAGCAGCAGCGGTCGCGGTGGCGGTGGTGGCGGCGGGGTGCGGTGGCAGCAAGCCTGTCGCCCCCCAGGCTTCCGCCGCGCAGGTCGTCCAGAAGCCAGTGGGTGTTCGCGCCGTCGCACCGGCCACGCAGCTCGAGTCGAGCGTCCTGCAGGCCACGGGCAGCGTGCGCGCCCGGCAGGCGGCGACGCTGAGCGCGCAGGCGTCCGGCACCCTCACGCGCGTCACCGTGGACGTGGGTGACAAGGTGAAGCGCGGCCAGGTGCTGGCACAGCTCGACACCTCGAACGCGCGCATCGCCGTGGACCAGGCGCGCGCCTCCAAGTCGGCCGCCGACGCCGCGCTCGACGGCGCGACGACGGAGGTGGAGCGGGCGAGGACGCTCGCGCAGTCCGGCAGCCTCGCGCGCGCCTCGCTCGACAAGGCCGAGGTGGGCTTCCGCCAGGCGCAGGCCCAGGCGGCGCAGGCGGCCGCGGCGCTCGCCAACGCACAGGAGAACCTGCGCGACGCCTCCCTCACGGCGCCCTTCGACGGCGTCATCACCAGCAAGAGCCGCAACGAGGGCGACTACGTGTCTCCGGGCACGGCCATCTTCGGCCTCGTCAATACGCAGGCGCTCGAGGTGCGGGCGGCCGTGCCCGAGGCCTTCGTGGACCGCGTCCAGGTGGGCACCCTCGTCAAGGGCACCCTCAACCCCTCCGGCGCGCCCTTCGAGGCGAAGGTGCGGAGCCTCGGCGCCACCATCGACGAGCAGACGCGCACCGTCGAGGTGCTCGCGGACGTGCTGCCGGCGAAGGACGGCGGGGCGCAGCTGCGCGCGGGCGCCCTCGTGGAGCTCGACTTCTCCGCCACGCTGGCCTCCGACGACGGGCAGGGACAGGCGGGGCTCTTCCTGCCCTCGCAGGCCGTCAATGCAAAGGGCCAGCAGGGCTTCGTCTGGGTGGTTCAGGACGGCAAGGCGCAGCGCCGTGACGTGAAGGTGGAGCGCGTGCTGCCCGGCTTCGTGCGCGTCGTGCACGGCCTCGGCCCCGAGGAGCGCGTCGTGGCCGACGCGAGCCTGCCGCTCCAGAACGGCACCGCGCTCCAGGTCGTCCAGTAGCCCGGCGCTTCCTTCTCATCCTCTTTCCGACGCACGCCACCCATGCTCAAGACCTTCATCAAACACTCCGTCTTCACCGTCATGCTGATGGCGGCGGTCGTCGTCTTCGGCCTCTACGCCTTCCCACGCATCGGCGTGGACCAGTACCCCAACGTCGACATCCCCGTCGTCACCGTCACCACGCTGCTGCCGGGCGCGGACCCCGAGTCCATCGAGAAGAACGTCACCAAGCCGCTGGAGGAGGGGCTCAACACGCTCAACGGCGTGGACGAGCTCAACTCCATCAACCTGGAGAACGTCAGTCAGGTGACCATCAGCTTCAAGCTGGGCACCAACGTGGACGTGGCGGCCCAGGACGTCCGGGACCGCGTGCAGGCCACGCTGCGCCAGTTGCCGGATGACATCGAGACGCCCGTCGTCGAGAAGTTCGACATCGGCGCGGCGCCCATCCTGACGCTGTCGCTCTCCGGCGCGCTGCCGATTGAAGAGCTGACGCGCGTGGCCGAGGACGTGGTGAAGCCCTCGCTGCAGAGCCAGGCGGGCGTGGGCAGCATCGACGTGGTGGGCGGCCGCAAGCGCGAAATCCAGCTCGTGGTGGACCCGCAGCGGCTGCGCGGCTACGGGCTGGCCATCGGCGACGTGAGTCAGGCGCTCCAGTCGCAGAGCGTGGACCTGCCCGGCGGGCGCGCCACGCAGGGCGGCCGCGAGCGTATCGTCCGCCTGACGGCCGAGGCTCGCAGCGTGGGGGAGATTGGCGACATCATCATCGCCAGCCCCAACGGCACCCCGGTGCGCGTGCGTGACGTGGCGGCGGTGGTGGATGGCCCGCAGGAGGCGCGCGGCCTGGCCCGCTCGGACACCGGCGCCGCGCTCGCCCTCGTGGTGCGCAAGCAGTCGGGCGCCAACACGGTGCAGGTCGCCGAGAGCGTCAAGGAGTCGCTCGCGGAAATCAACGCCGAGCTTCCCCAGGGCGTGACGGTCAGCACCATCAGCGACAACTCCACGAACATCCGCGCCTCCATCCACGCGGTGCAGGAGGACATGCTGCTGGGCGGCGTGCTCGCCGTCATCATCGTGCTCGCCTTCCTGCGCAACTGGCGCTCCACGCTGGTGTCCGCCATCGCGCTGCCGGTGAGCGTCGTCGGCACCTTCGCGGTGATGGCCATGCTGGGCTTCACCTTCAACATCATCACCATGCTGGCGCTGACGCTCTCCATCGGCCTGCTCATCGACGACGCCATCGTGGTCATCGAGAACATCGTCCGCCACCTGGAGGAGGGGAAGACGCCCATGCAGGCGGCGCTGGAGGGCACGCAGCAGATTGTCATCGCGGTGCTCGCGGTGACGCTCGCCATCGTGGCCGTGTTCATCCCCGTGGCCTTCATGGAGGGGACGATTGGCCAGTTCTTCTACCAGTTCGGCGTCACGGTGGCCGTGGCGGTGCTCATCTCCTACGCGGTGTCGATGACGCTCACGCCCATGCTCTCCAGCCGCCTGCTCAAGGGGCACAGCCATGGGGGCCCCACGGGCCGCATGAGCGCCGCCATCGAGCGCGCGCTCGTGGGACTGGAGAACTGGTACCGCCGCATCCTCGGCCGCGTGCTGGAGCGGCGCGGCCTGGTCGTCGTCGCGGCCGTCGGCGTGCTGGTGCTGACGCTGGGAATGGCCCGCTTCCTCAAGTTCACCTTCATCCCGCCCTCGGACAACGGCACGGTGCGCGTGACGCTCGAGCTGCCCGTGGGCTCCACCCTCGAGGACACCGAGCGGGAGCTCGCCACCGTGGCCGCGCAGGTGCGCGGCCTGGAGGGCGTGAAGGAGACGTTCAGCACCGCGGGCGGCGGCACGCTGGAGGAGGTGCACAAGGGCGAGGTGCTGGTGAACCTGGTGCCCCGCCGGGAGCGCGCCTTCGACCAGGAGACCTTCAAGGCGCGCCTGCGTGACGCGCTGCCGCGGCTTCCCGGCGTGCTGCTCTCCGTGCAGGACGTCTCCGGCGTCGGCGGTGGTGGCCGCAACCAGCAGGTCCAGTACGTGCTGCGCGGCATGGACTGGCCCCAGGTCGTCGCCGCCAGCGAGAAGCTGCTCGCCACGATGAAGTCCAACCCCGGCCTCACCGACGTGGACACGACGTACCGCGCCGGCAAGCCGCAGTACGACGTGAGCATCGACCGCGAGCGCGCCGCGAAGCTGGGCGTGCCGGCTGCGCAGGTGGGCATCGCCCTGCGCTCCTACCTCGGCCGCGACGAGTTCATGACGTACCGCGAGGGCGGCGAGACGTACGACGTGAAGCTGCGCCTGCCGGACGCCACGCTCGCTTCGCAGGAGGCGCTGGGGCAGCTCACCGTGCGCACCACGAGCGGGCAGTTGGTGGAGCTGCGCAACGTGGCGAACATCGTCCCCTCCGAGGGCCCGGTGCAGATCGACCGCCAGAACCAGAAGCGGCAGATCACCCTGCTCGCGAACCTCGCGCCGGGCTACACGCTGGGCGAGGCCATGAGCTCCGTCACGGCGCAGGCCCAGCAGGTGCTGCCGCAGGGCGTGGTGGGGAGCTTCGCCGGCAACGCGAAGGAGCTGGGCAAGACGGCCGTGGCCTTCGGTACCGCGATGGGGCTGGGCATCCTCCTGCTGTACATGATTCTGGCGGCGCAGTTCGGCAGCTACATCCACCCCTTCACCATCATGCTGTCGTTGCCCTTCGCGCTCATCGGCGCCATCGGCGCGCTGCTCCTGTCGGGCAACGCCCTGTCGATGATTGCCCTCATCGGCGTCATCATGTTGATGGGCCTGGTGGTGAAGAACGGCATCCTCCTGGTGGACTTCACCCAGCAGCTTCGCGACGCGGGCCGGAGCGCGCGCGACGCGCTCTTGCAGGCCGCTCCGGTGCGCCTGCGCCCCATCCTCATGACGACCATCGCCATGGTGGCCGGCATGGTGCCGGTGGCGCTCGCCAAGGGGGATGGCGCCGAGACGCGCGTGCCCATGGCGCTCGTCATCATCGGCGGCCTCATCAGCTCCACGGTGCTGACGCTGGTGGTGGTGCCCGTCGTGTACTCGCTGCTGGACGGGCTCTCCGAGCGCTTCAAGCGCAGGAGCGCCGCTCACGCGGAGGAGGCCGCGGTTGCCTCCGCCGCCGTGAACGGCGACCTCATGAGCGAGGGCTCCCACTGAAGAAGAAGCCCGCGACGCGCTGATGGTGGCGCTTCCTTCAACCCCACCCACGAGGTCGACGCTCCAGCCCTTCGGGGTTGCAACGCACCTCGTGTGGCCTCTCACATCCTGACGCCTCCACCTCGGTTCTTCACCATGCTCATCCGTGCTCTTCTCTCCAGCGTCCTTCTGACACAGGCCCCCAGCGCCTCCGGCACTCCAGGACGCGCTCCCACGTCCCAGGCCGCTCCCGCCACCACCGACGCGCCGGTGCGGGAGTCCGCTCCCCAGGCGGCTCCCAGCACTGCCGGCGTACCGGCGTCTGCCTCCGACGCCTCGGCTCCCGACGCGGCTGCGCTCCCGCTGCTCACCTTCGATGAGGCCATTGCGCTCGCGGAGAAGCAGAGTCCCAACCTCGACGCCGCGCGCGCACGGCTCCAGCAGTCGCGGGAGCTCGGCAACAAGGCGTGGTCCGGCTACCTGCCCAGCATCACCGCGAGCGGCTCGTACATCCGGAACCCGAAGGAGCTGACGTTTACCTTCCCCGGTGCCCCGGACCCCATCACGCTGCAGAAGGCGGACCAGCTCTCGGGCCAGCTCTCCGCGCGGCAGGCGCTCATCGTCCCCACGCTGTGGCCCGCCATCAAGAACGCCTACCTGGGTGAGCAGGCGGCGGCGCTGACGGCGGAGAACACGCGCCGCGAGATTCTCTTCGCGGTGGCCCAGGCCTATCTCGGCGCCGCGAGCCTGCGCGAGTCCGTGGTGGTGCAGGAGCAGCTCCTCGAGGTCCGCCGCGGCTTCGAGCGCGACGCGCAGACGCGCTTCGAGGTCGGCGACGCGGAGAAGCTGGCCGTCCTGCGCGCGACGCTGGACCGCAAGCAGGCCGAGCAGGAGGTGGTGCGCAGCCGCAACGCCTATGCGACGGCGAAGAGCGCCCTCGCGGCGCTCCTCGGGCGGCCGGTGGACTTCGAGGTGGCGCCGCCCCAGGACGTGAAGGTCGCGGTGCCTGCCGAGGCGGGTGACGCGGCCACCGCGGAGAAGACGGCGCTCGACAAGCGCCCGGACGCCGCGGCAGCGCGCCTCAACGTGGATGTCGCGCGCGGCGGCCGCCGGCAGGTCCTCTTCGAGTACCTCCCCAACCTGTACGCCACGGGCAACTACTCGGTGACGAACACCGGTGGCCTCACGGGCCAGTCGTCCACCTGGACGGCGGGGCTGGCGCTGTCGTGGACGCTGTTCGACGGCGGGCTGCGCGAGGCCAACCTGCGCGAGTCCTCCGGGAAGATTGCCGAGGCGAGCGCCAACCTGCGTGGCACCGAGGAGAAGATTCGCGACGAGGTGCGCAAGGCGCGCGGCGAGCTGGAGACCGCGGAGGCCAACCTTCGCACGGCCGAAGAGAGGGTGAAGCTCGCGTGGGAGAGCGCGCGGCTGGCGAAGCAGAACTTCGACGCCGGAGCGACGACGTACCTCCAGGTGACGGACGTCAACGCGACGCTCGCGGGCGCCCAGCTCTCCTCCGTGGCCGAGACGCTCAACGTGCAGCTCTCACGCCTGGCGCTGGCGCGGGCGATGGGCCTGTTCGACCCCACCGGCAACTCCCTGGTGCCGCGATGAAGAGCGCAGCCTCGATGACCCCGTCGCTGAGCCACGTCCGTCTCCTCGCCGTGCTGCACGCGGTGGGACTCTCGGGCGGGGCCTGGGCCCAGGACGTGAAGCCCGCGCCATCCTCTGGAGCCCTGACGCTCGAAGCCGCCGCGCCGGAGCCCGAGCCGCTGACGGGGCGCATCGAGTTCATCGAGCTTCGAGGCAACACCCGCACCCGGGAATCCGTCATCCTCCGGGCGCTGCGCATGGCACCGGGTGACGTGCTTGCCACGGGCGATGTCGCCGAGCTGAAGCGACGGCTGCTCAACCTGAAGCTCTTCACGAGCGTCGAGGTGCGGACGCGTCCCGAGGGCACGGGCGTCGGCCTCCAGGTCGCCGTGGAGGAGCGCTGGACGCTGCTGCCCATCCCCGTCTTCTCCTCCAGCGAAGGGCGGTGGCAGGCCGGTGTCTTCGCCGTCGAGAGCAACCTGTTCGGTCTCAACAAGACCCTGGTGGGGGGCGGCATGTGGGGCAACCGCGGAGGCACGCTGTTCTCGATGTACCGGGACGCGGGCATCGGCGGCAGCCGCTGGACGGGCCTCGCCTCGTTCTCGTTCTCCAAGTCGGACCGCGAGCGGCGAGTCGAGGACGTCGTCGTGGACGCGTATACAGACAGGCGCTTCGACATCGCGGGCACGCTCGGCTACCAGGTGACGCCCGAGCTGAACATCGGCGCGGGATGGTTCACCCTCCTCAACAAGCCGCTGGCTTCGAAGGACGGCGCACCGCCACCCCAGCGCGGCGAGGTGTACGGAGCCACCGTCTCCGCGGAGTACCTGGGCCAGGACTTCCACTTCTATTTCAACGAAGGGCTGGTGGCCCGGGCGCTCTATCGCGAGGGATTGGACTTCCTGGGCTCGTCCCGCGAGCTGCGTCAGGTGTCGCTCTTCGCGAGCTACACGCTGCCCGTGCTGGGCGACCATGCACTGACGCTGACCGTCATGCATGGACAGACGCGGGGGGACCCGTTCCTGGATGCGCAACTGCTGGGAGGCCGCACGGGGAGCCGGGGCTTCGCCACCGAGTCCCTGTGGGCGGAGATGTCGAGCTCGGCGACGCTGGAGTATCAGGTGCCCGTCTGGAGTCCCCGCCTGGCGACGCTCACCGCCCATGCCTTCGTGGATGTCGGAAGGGTGGAGTGGGAGGACTCGGTGACCCGGTATGCCACCCCCGGCTTGGGAATCCGGGTCTACGTCCGCGATGTGGCCATTCCGGCCGTGGGGCTCGAGGTGTCGCGTCACCCGCAGACTGGGAAGCTCGTCACCAGCGCGGCGGTGGGGTTCGGCTTCTGAACATGATGACGGTCGTCTCGATGGTTCCCAGACAGCGTGCCGCCGTGCTCGCGGCGGCACGTGAGGCCTTTGCCCGGGTGGGATTCACGGAGGTCTCCATGCAGGAGATTGCCCGGCGCGCGAGGCTGTCGCAGGGGCTGCTCCATTCGTACTTCAAGACCAAGAGGGACCTGTTCGACGCGGTGGTGGACCTGGTCTGGGATGAGGCCCTGACAGAGCTCGAGGCGGCCGTCTGGGAGGCGCGGACTCCCGAGGTGAGGCTGCAGACGTTCATCGAGATGCGCCAGGGACTGGCGCGGCGGATGATTCGCGAGCTGGGAATCACAGCCGCGGCGCTGCGTGACATCCTCCCACTCGTCGAGCCGCTCCTCGCCGGGCCGCGAGCCCGCGAGGTGGCGCTGCTGGAGGCCATCTTCGAGGACGGGAGGGCCACGGGAGTCTTCACGGTGCGCAGTCCCCGGGCCGTTGCACGCGCGCTGGTGGCGGGCCTCCAGAACATCGAGTGCGCGATGGTTCGCTTCTGCCTGGCACCCGGATCGCACTTCCAGCTGTGAGCGACGGGCGGGTCAGGTGCCGGCTTCAGCCGCGGTCAGCGTGACTTGCAGCTCGAGCGCTTCGGGCTTTCCGCCCAGGTGCGGGTCGCTGTTCGTCCGAATCGTACCGGGCTGGCCGCTGAGCAGGCCAAGCTTCGGCGAAGCGATGACCTGACCGTCCCGCTTGATGGACGCCTCGAGTATCAGCACGTCGGGCCGCTTGCCCATGCCGCGCCCGACCTTCCCGTCAAGGGTCCACTCGTGGCCATCCACGGAGTCGGTGAGCACGATGGAGCCGCCGGGCACCGTCACGAACGTCGTGGTCCTGGGCTCGCCGCCATTGAGACGCAGCACGGCCTTCACGTGGATGCTGCCCGCGGGGAGGTGGGATGGGGCCTCTTCGCCCGGCTGCGCGGCCCAGGCGGCATAGCCACCGGTCAATGTCAGGGCGAGCACACACGCGCTGCCGGACAACCAGCGCCTGAAAGAGGGAAGGGGTTGCTTGAGCATGAGGATTCTCTCCTTGAGCGGGTGACTGCTGTTCCAGTGACACCCCAGCGGCGAGGCCTGCGTGGCCAACTGGGTCTTCAACATCGCCTCGCCGTAGGCGCGGCGTGATGCGGGGTGGCGTGCCATGACGCGCTGGTCGCAGGACAGCTCCTGGTCCTGGCGGAAGTGCCGCGCGGCGTAGTGCGGCAGTGGGTTGAACCAGAACAGACAGCGCAGAAGCGCCACGATGGCATTGAGCCGCGTGTCGCCACGGACGAGATGCTGGTGCTCGTGCTCGCGCAGCAGCACCCGTTCCTCCTCGGAGTAGCGCGCCTCGAAATCCATGGGGACGACGATGCGCGGCCTCCACAGGCCCACGGCGGCGGGAAGGCCGGCAACCGACTCGGACTGGTACAGGCCGTCATCGCGAAGATGCATATGTCCCAGCGCCCGGCTGAAGCCACGTTGTCGCGCGGCGAACCACAGCCCGGTGGCCGCCGCGCCCACCAGCCAGGCCGCCAGCAACCCCGCTGCCCAATCCAGCGTGGAGCCAGCATCGCTCGCGTGCGTCCGCGGCAACGCTGCATCGATGAACGCCAGGACCGGTGCCGGAGCGGGCCCCGCACTCGCCGCCGGCAGCAATACGGCCAGCAGCGCGGCGGGCACCAGGCTCCACGCGGCATACGCAACCCGCGCCCCGAACGCCGCGCGCAGCACTCCGCGTAGCATCAGGACTCCCAGCACAGCGGCGCTGGTGGCCAGCGTGGTCTCCAGCAGCGTGCGCAACGCTCCGGCGACAGTCATTTGTCCAGCTCCTCGAGCAGCTTGCGCAGCTCGGCGACGTCCTTCTTGCTGAGCTTGCGGTGCTGACTGAAGTGCGCGACCAGCGGCGCGACGCGGCCGCCGAAGAGTCGCTCCAGCAGGCCCTGGCTCTCCTCCAACACCCAGTCCTCGCGCCGGAGCACCGGGGTGTAGAGATAGCGGCGGCCTTCCTTCTCCGCGGCAATCGCGCCCTTGTTGAGCAGGCGATTGAGGAGCGTCTTGATGGTGGCCTCCTGCCATTGCCGGGCCTGGGCTAGCGCCGCCACCACCTCCTCGGCGGCCAGCGGGTGCTGACTCCAGAGCACTTCCATCACGATTGACTCGGCTTCGCTGATCTTCATCGTTTACACACGTAATCTGACGTTGAGATTACGCACGTAAACGTTCATGTCAAGGACATGGATGGGGGAGGGGAGGAATCCCGTTGGGGGCCTGCGCGCGGGTGTGCTGTAAAGCAGGCCCATGAACACGGGTGGCTGCTTCTGCGGAGCGATTCGGTACGAGGTGAGCGCGCCGATGACGGCAGTGACGTACTGCCACTGCTCGAAGTGCAGGCGGTGGCATGGGCACGTCGGTGCCTACGCGGCGGTGGACCGCGAAGGATTCCGACTCACCGAGGCTCGTGGCCTCAAGTGGCACACTGTCTCATCCACGGTGAGGCGCGGCTTCTGCGTCGAATGCGGTTCGAGCGTGCTGTTCGACGAGAGTCCCGCTCCGAAAATCTCCATATGCGCCGGCACGCTCGACGCGCCCACCGGCATCCGCGAGAAGGCCCACATCTACCTGGCGAGCAAGGGCGACTACTACGAGGTCTCGGACGCGCTGGTGAAGTACGAGACCTTCCCCGGAAAGTGATGGGGCTATTCGAGCCTCCGTCCGCGACGGCGCTTCAGCCAGACGAGCAGGAGCCATGAGCAGGGTCCGCCGGACGCGGCGCCACAGCCGCCGCCGTCTTCCGGCGGAGGTGGCTCAGGCTCCGTGCCTCCATCCACATCCGGCTCCACGCCACCGTCGGTGACAGGACCCACGCCACCGTCGACGCCAGCGTCCGTGCCACCATCAGGCCCCGGCTGCACGGCGACACAGGGAGCCCCGGACGCTTCGCCAGTGATGCACAGCCGACCATAGCGGCCGAGTCCCTGCAGCCGGCCATCCACCACCGCGACCACCACGTGCGTCGCGTCCGCGGCCTCGACGCTCGCGGCCAGGATGCCAGCCCCATCCGCCCGGGAGACTCTCAGCACGGCGTCGTCCGTCACCGCCGCGACCAGCAGGTGGGCTCCGCCGGGCACCTCGCCCGTCTCGGGCTCGAAAGTCGCGGAGACCTTCGGCGCGCCGCCCTCGACCTCGAAGTAGCGCGTCGATGCGGCCGCCACGCGCACGGAGGACTCGTCCACGGGCAGCGTCCTCGGGGAGACCGTCACTTCCGCGTACCAGCCACCGCGCGCATAGCCAGGGGCCCGGCCCGCCCTCTCGCCCGTGGCGAGGTTCCACAGGGCGAACTCCGCGAAGGCGGTGTCGAAGTCCGCGCCCCAGTCCCGGCGCAGGACCGTGTCCACCAGCAGCGGCCAGCGGACATCCTGTGTCACGACGCTCTCCTCCCACAGGGAGCGGAGGACCGCGTCCCCGAAGCGCTCGCCGAGGAACTGGAAGTAGAGGCCGGCACCGTAGCTGAACGACACCGCGGGCCCCTCCGGGTCCAGCACGAGGCTGCGGTCCGGCCGCGCCATATACGCGGCGGTGAAGTGCTCCAAGTCGTCCAGGCCGGGCTCGAAGCGCTCACTGGCCCAGACCGCGGTGCCCTCCGACGCCACGCTCCCCAGGTCCGGGTGGTAGGCGGCCTGCACGGCGTGGAAGAACTCGTGGCTCGCCAGCGTGGCCACCGCCTGCTCGTAGGAGCCGTAGCCGTAGCCCGCGAAGTCGTTCTCCTGGAGCATGTGCCCGGTGCAGCGCGAGGACGCGTCCAGACAGCCGTCCAGCCGGAAGGCACCATCCGCGCGCCCGGCGAAGTCCACGAGGTAGACGTCGAAGCGACCATCGCCGCCGACGTCCTCTCCCAGCCAGGCGTCGTCCCGCGGCCTCAGGAAGCCCAGCCCGGCGTAGAAGGCAGACACCCGGTCATACGCGCGGGCCACGGTGTCCACCGCGTCCGGAACGCCATTGCCGTCCACGTCCGCCGCCTCCACGGCGTTGGGCCCGGAGCGGGAGAAGTGAATCCGGAAGCTCCCTTCCGGCGAAATGACGGACTCCACCTGCTCACCCTCGGCGAAGCGAGGCGGCGTCGCCGAGGGTGAAGTGGGGCGCGCTCCCGCCAACAGCCCCGTCCTCGACTCCACGAAGGGCTCCTGCCGCTCATGGGGCTCGCGCGGAGCCTGGACCTGGCCACAGCCGGAAAGGAGCAGCAGGAGCAGCGCCCGGGCCCTCATGGCAGGAAGGCCCACCTGACGCGCAGCTGGCCCGAGCCACTCGGCTGGGGCACCGTGCCCGTCTCGTTGCAGGCCTGCTGCGCGGTCGGCTCGTAGTAGGCCGTCACCTGCAGCTTCACATGCCGCCCGTCCGCCGTGCGGACGATGAAGACGTTCCCCGTCATCTGCACGCATGACTTGGGGTACTCCCAGAAGTGGCTCATCGCCATCAGGGGCCCCGAGAGGCCCGAGTCGTCGGGGATGAACGTGCAACTGTTGTCGTACCAGGCCTCCGTCTTGAACTCCCAGGTGGAGTCCACGGCCGTCACCGACTCGAAGGTGGTGCCCTCCGGTGTGCTGGCCACCGAGACACAGGACGGACCGGAGGTGCCGCTGTTCACCCGGATGTAGTAGCGGCGGAAGGCGATGTCCCAGTCCGTCCGGGCGAGCGCCGCCTGGTCATCCACCGAGACGCGGGCCAGGCCCTGCGAGGTGAAGCGGGCATAGGTATAGGACTGCGTCGGCGCCACGCCGCCCGCGCGCGCGTCGATGTACGTGAGGAACTCGCCTTGCGGTGCCTGCTCCTCGCGCACGTCACCCGTGGACAGGGTGGTGAGCAGGCCGAGCTTGTCGATGCTCTGCTCCTTGCACGGGACTTCATTCAGGCACTGCGTGCCCCCATCCGTACCGGCGTCCGTGCCCGTCTGCGTCCCAGCGTCCGTGCCGGCGTCCGTGTCGGTCTGCGTTCCAGCGTCCGTGCCCGCATCGGTGTCCGTCTGCGTGCCAGCATCCGTGCCGGCGTCCACCGGGTGCTGACCGGCATCCGTGTCGGTCCCCGTTCCCGAGTCCGCCACGGTGTCGCCCGGACTCGGGTCGTCAGAATCGTCGTCGGACGAATCGCAGTTCACCAGCAACACCAGTGCCGTCACCACGGCGGCCAGCACCCACAGCCCCTGCTGCCCGTGACGCCGCGGCATCTTCTCTTCCAGCTGAGTCCTCATTCGCTGCCTTCCTCCCTCTGGCTCGTCGAACCCCAGGCCCGATGCAGGGCAGGGCCGGCCATCAGTCCCGGCGCGGCAAGTTACTTGATATCGATTATCAAATTCAATATCTAGCCACCCAGTTACAGGAAGGGCGAGGCGCTCGACGTCGGGCTACGTCCCCTCACGGCGTCGGAACGCATCGCCGCACGTCTCGAACAGCAGCGAGCGTGCCCAGCGTTGGCTGGGGGCTCGGTGCGTTCGCTCGTGCCACACCGCGACCTTGGTGAAGCTGGAGACTTCGACGGGAGGAGGGAGCGACACCAGGCCCTCCGTGCCCGCGAGGAGCCGCCGTGGAACGACCGCGATGAGGTCGCTCGTGCGCAACAACTCGGGGAGGACGAGGAAGCTGGTCACCGACACGGTGACGCGCCGCTCCCGCCCGAGCCTGGCCAGCGCGATGTCCGTCACGCCCCTGACTATGTGTCCAACGAGACCATCGTGTCCGGCCTGAGCGCCGCCGAAGTGTGGCTGTACCTCAACAACACCTCCGCATGGCCGACGTACTACAGCAACGTCTCGGACATCCGCTTCCACGGTGTCCAGGGCCCCGAGCTGCGCCCGGGCGTCCGCTTCCGCTTCACCACGGTAGTGGCCCGGCTCCTCACCGCGCAGGCGTGCCGTTTCGATGAGGGAGTAGAAGAGCGCGGCCACCTCGGTGCCTCGCTTCGATTTGCTGCCGTAGTGATTCTTCCTGCCCATCACCATGTCGCGCATCTGCCGCTCGACGTGGTTGTGTGATGCCTGGAGGTACTCTGAAGTTGCCCCGGTTTCGCGGAGTCCCACTCGCTGTGCGAAAAGGACCCCACGATGCCGAAGACACGTCCCCCGCACGCCCCGCGCCTTACGCACCTGCCGCCCCTGCCGCACCATGCGCTTCACCGCCGAGCAGCTCGCCGCGAAGCCCTCCACCTCCAGCCGCAGCCTGTCGTGGATGGCGCGCGCGCCCAGCCCTTGCCCGAGCAGGGCCTCCACGCTGTCAGGCGACAGGAATTTTTGACCCCCATACGTCACTAAAACTGACCCCCTCCCCAGGGCCAGTTGGACTGCTCGGTGATGCTACGTCGTTTCCCTGCGTGCGTCCGCCGGAGCGCGCCCTCGCTGCATCTCAAGCGAGGGCGCGCGGAGGCGACTTCCGAGGCACTGCGCTCGTGCCCGGCTCAGCCCTCGTGAGCTGGGGGGATGCTGCGGCCCAGTAGCCCCGCCTTGCGCTTCTGCCGGAGCCGGTAGCTCTCTCCCTGGATGAGCACCGTATGGCTGTGGTGCAGCAGCCGGTCGAGGATGGCAGCGGCGAGCACGTCGTCCCCGAAGACGCTGCCCCACTGGCCCACCAGCTGGTTGGTGGTAATCAGCAGGCTGCCCTTCTCGTAGCGCCGCGCCACCAACTGGAAGAAGAGGTGCGCACTCCTCTTCTCGAAGGGCAGGTAGCCCAGCTCGTCAATCACGAGCAGCTTGGGCTTGGCGAAGTAGTTGAGCTTGTCCTTGAGGGCCCCTTCGCTCTCCGCCTTGGCCAGCGCCGCCAGCAGGGCCGTGGCGCTGGTGAAGAGGACCGAGTGCCCGGCCTCCACCGCCGCCCGCCCCAGTCCAATCGCCAGGTGCGTCTTGCCCACGCCCGGCGGGCCGAAGAGCAGCACGTTCTCGGCCTGCGCGATGAAGCGTCCGGTGGAAAGCTCCCGCACCAGCTTGCTGTCCACCGAGGGCTGCGCCTTGAAGTCGAAGTCCTCCAGCGTCTTCACCGCGGGGAAGTGGGCGATGGTGATTCCCATGCTCACGCGCTTGTTCTGCTTGGCGTCCATCTCCTCGCGCAGCAGCGCGTCGAGGAAGTCCAGGTAGGTGGGCTCGGTGCGAGCCGCCTCCGATAGCAGCGCGTCGAGCCGCTCGGCCAGATGCCCCAGGCGCAGCCGGCTCAGGTGCTCCCGCACGCGCGCGTGGACCAGTTCGTGGCTCATGCGGCACCTCGCTTCGCGTCCTGCTCCACGACGGCGGCGTAGTCCTCCAGCGAGCGCCCGAGGACTGCCAGCGACGAGTCCTTCGCGGACCTCTCCACGGGGCGCGAACGCCACAGGCCCTCCCAATGTGCCGGGTCGACGACACGCGCATGCGGCTGCCGGTTGCGCGCGTGCGTGGCCACCACTTGGCCGGCGTGGAAGATGCGCACCTCTTCGTCCCCCACCTGCACCTCGACACTCTGACGCACCAGCCGGTGCGGCACGCTGTAGCGCACCGTGTCCACGTCCACGAGCGCGTCGTTGGCCACCTTTCGCTTCAGCCGCTGGTGACGGCGCGGCAGCACTCGCAGGGGCAGCGGGCGCAGGGCGGCCTTCTCCTCGCGCTCGAAGCGCTCCAGGGGAGGCTCATGCGTGGTGCCGTGCACGCGCTCGTCCGCCTCGCCCATCCACTGCACCAGGTGGGCCTCCAGCGCGCCGAAGGACTCGAAGTCCCGGCCCGCCAGCGCGTTGCGCTTGACGTACTTGACGCCCGACTCCGTCTTGCCCTTGGTGCGAGCGCGGTACGGCCCGCAAGCCTTGGGCGTCACGTCCCAGTCCTGGCAGAACTGCACCCAGGCCGGGTTGAAACGCACGGTGCCCGCCTGCCGGTTGTTCTCTTCCACCAGGGGCCGGGCATTGTCCGAGAGCACCTCCAGCGGCACCCCGCCGAAGTGCACGAAGGCCGCGGCCACGCCCTCGCGCCAGTCGTCCCCGCGCTGGTTGAGGAAGGCTCGCACGAACAGGCGCCTGGAGAACGAGAGCACCGCCACCAGCAGGAAGACCTTCACCACCTGCCCACCCAGCCGCACCTTCTTCTCGCCGAAGTCCACCTGCAGCTGCTGCCCTGGCTTCGTCTCGAAGCGCACCGTCGCCGTCTGAGCTGCGTGCACCTGGCGCCGCCTCTTCTCCACCGCGCGTTGCACGGTGCGCACGCTGGCCTCCACTCCCTCCTGCGCCAGCAGCGCCTTGACGACAACGGCGTTGCCTTCGGCGACCGAGTCCCAGAGCTCCACCGCGCGCTGCTGCTCGGTCTCGGTGAGCCGCCGGGCCTTCGGTCGGACCTGCTTGTCGGCCGCAGGGCCCGCACGCAGGTAGCGCCTGACCGTGTTGCGCGCCACGCCCACCTCGCGCGCGATGCGCTTGGCGCCCCAGCCCGCCTGGGCCAGCACGCGCATCTGCCGCACCACTTCCTGCTCGACCATCGCCTCCTCCGCTGTCGAGCGGAGGGCTACTACTGCCGTCCCTTCCATTGCTGCCTACCTCCCTGGTTTGCAGGCCCGGGGAGGGGGTCAGTTTTAGTGTCGCGAGGGGGTCAATTTTGCTGTCGCTCTACACACGCGCGGCTGCCACTCCACCAGCGACGATGTTTGCTGCGGTGGCAGCCTCGGTGGCAGGTGCACTTGCACCAACGCCTTGAGCACCTCCAGCTCGGGCACCTCTTCCGCGGGGCCCTCCAGCACTCCGGCAGCCGCGAGCGCCGCGCGGTACGTCCTCTCGGTATTCGGGCCCATGCCCAACAGCCGTGCCACTTCGCGCGCACCCGTCCCCATGCGGTGCAGCCGCACCAACTCTCTCAACCTGTCCATGTCGACTCTCCGGTAGCTCATCCGCGCGCGTCCCTGGGAGCACCGCGCTGGCGGTGCTCGTGGACGCTCGAGGATGCACGGGATGACCGGTCAGGTAGGCGCTCAGCCCACCTACTGGCCGCGTTTCTTCCAACCGTCTTGAGGGTGAACGGACCGCCGCCCTATCTGCTCCGGATTGCGATCCGCTTGGCCGACCCCGTCGCGATCCGCTTGGCCGACCCCGCTACGAACAGCTTGGGTGACCCGTCTGCGATCCATTACCCCGGCCCGTCACACTCGTTGGCGGGCGAGGCCGGGTTCCGAGAGTGGTTCGCGCGCTATCTGCGCATGGCGGCCAGCCCCGGCAGTGCGGCCGCCCTGCTTCGGATGAACGCGGCCTTCGACCTCCGGGCGGTGCTCCATTGCATCCATGTGCCCTCGCTGGTGCTGCACCGCACTGGGGACCGTCTCGCTCCGGTGGGCAGTGCCCGGTACCTGGCGGAGCACATCCCGGCCGCGCAGTTCGTGGAGCTACCCGGTGACGACCATCTGCCCTTCGTGGGTGACTCAGCCGCCATTCTTGATGAGGTGGAGCGATTCCTGGCCTCGACGCGCGAGGTGCCCGCGGCGTCGCGTGGGCTCGGCATCCTTCTGGCGGCGTGGGTTCCGGAGGAGACTTTGGACTGGCTCCTCCACGAGGGGACGGCCCAGTTGCTCGCGCGTTTCGGAGGGGAGCAGCTCTCCGTACAAAGCCATGGGTGGGTGGCCCGGTTTGATGGGGCCGCGCGCGCCCCTCAGGCCGCGTGCGAGCTGGCCACGCGCGCCGCCGCCGCAGGTATCAGAGTTTCCCTCGGCATGCATGCGGGGGACTGCGCGCTGGAGGGAGATGTGTCCGCCGAGCCTTCGGTGCTGCTGGCCACGCGCATCGCCGCAAGCGCGGCCCCGGGAGAAGTACGGGTGAGCGACCCGGTCCGCGTGCTCCTGGGGGGCATGGCCTACACCTTCGTACCAGGGGTTGGCATCCCATCGCAGACGGGCGAGGTGCTCGTCCATACCGTGCGCCACCCCGCCGGGCGCTGACCGCACGAAAAACGCTCTCACTTTCTTCGATAGCGAAGAGCTTGGGCACCTGTTTGATGGTGATGAGCGCCAGGCCAAAGACGAAGTCGGTGCGGAGGGAGACAGAGGGCCGCGCCTCCACTCAACACGTACTCTTCAGCTCCATGCTGCGCCCGGGCGCTTGGCTGGAAATTGCTCGTGGCGAATGCCTCGACGCCCTTTCGTCGCGGCACTCCGGTGATGGCCCAATGAGTCGAAGGGTCGTTGCCGAGGACTCCTGCCGAGTCGCCGCCGAGGTGAACGCCGCAGCGTCTGGACTTTGAGAAGCACTCGCAGCAGGCACCTGCCGCATCAAAGGATGCACTGCTGCGGTCAGACTGCACCCACTTGGAGCACACTCGCTCCCAGGCCGGCTGTTGCGTCGCCCAAGCAATCCGTACTTGTCTAGCCAGTGGGCGGAGTCGGAAGCCTACCTCTGCAGGGGTATGGCGGTGGGCCTACACCTCGGCGGAAGCTTTCAAGTGGCCTTTGCGCCAGGACTTCATGACCTTCCACCAACCAGAGGACAGCATGGGCCTGCCGGGAACACGCGTCGCGGTACGCAACGCTCTCCTCGCAAGCCTCACCGCCATCCTTCATCCTTTCCTGCTCGTCTGGCGCGTAGGGTCCACAAGGGCCTCCCGGGCCGCCCAATGGCTGCCGCAGCCAGGCTTGCGTTGCTAGGCTAGGCGAGCTAGCAATCAAACAGTCCGTCCAGATTGGAGCCTTGCATGCAAGCTCAGGTGTCTTCCCTGCCGATGACCTTTGAACAATCCCAGATGTTCGTCCAGGTAGATGCGCCGCTGGCCAGGGCGCTTGCCCAGGTGGCGGAAATCGACTTCAGCATGCTGAAGCGCAAGCTCATGGAGGAGAAGAGCTGGACCGCCGAGTACTGCAATGAAGTGGAGGGGCTCTACCGCAAGTTTCTGGCCCTGAATATCAGGTACCCTGACCGCAAAATCTGTCCCACCGGTCCCATCGATGAGTTCTGGCACGCGCACATCCTCGACACCCGGGCGTATGCTGAGGATTGCGAGCGACTGTTCGGCCAGATGCTGCACCACTTCCCGTACTTCGGCATGCGCGGCGCTGCGGACCGTCAGGCGCTGGAGCAGGCATTTGCCGAGTCGCTCGAGTTGTTCATCCTGCACTTCGGTGTGGACCCGACGGCCGGCGACACTGGAGCAAGGAGCTGCAAGCCTCAGCGCTGTCCTTGAGCCAGTGTGGTGCGTGCTTCAATACGCACGAAATGACCCAGCCGGTCCTCTCTGTCATGCGCAGCCGGTTCTTCGAAAGCCTGGACGAGGACGAGCAGCTCGAAGCTTCGAATGAGGTCTTCTGGGACTGCTTGCTTCATCATGTACGAGAGGATGGCTGGAGCAGCCCACCGGAAGCCATTCTTGACATTGGCTGTCACCGTGGCGGGCTGCTGGTGCGTCTGGCATCCCTCTGGCCACTCAAGCAGGCCTATGGCATCGAGCCTATCGCCGCCGCGAGGGAGCAGGCCCGGGCTCGGGTCATGCAGCGAGTGCAGGAAGTCCAGATGCTGGATGTCCCCGAGTGGCATCGGGTACCCACTGGCTCCATCCACCTCATCACCTGCCATGAGGTGCTTTACCTGGAGCCTGCGCTAGACCTCTTCATGGCCCGAGTGCGCCGCGTACTGGCTCCAGCCGGCCGGGCTTATGTCGTGCTGGGCTGCCATGCGGACAACCCAGTCTGGCCGACGTGGAAGCCTTTGCTTGAGGAGATGGGGCACACGACCTATGACCACAGGCCCATGGAAATCCTTGCCGCCGCAGGGAGAGCTGGGCTGATGCCCTCCGTGAGACCGCTACGCTCAGAGGGGTGGATTGACCATGACCCCCGGCTCACGCCTTTCACCTTCCCCGATGTGGCGACCATGGTTGACCATCACTTCAAGCACAAGCTGCTCTTCAGACTGGTCCGTCCCGAATGACCCCGCACTCCACCGTGCCGGAGTTGCGCATCGGTCCTGAGGTCGCAGCCTGGCTGCGTTCGTGCTGTGAGCGGCCCGATGCGCTCGTCCATTTCGAGAAGGCCGCGCTCGAGGGGGCCTTCGATGACCCCTTCCTGACCTCCGAGGCCTGGATTCGCTTCACTGAGCACGTGCACGAACTTTGGAAGAATCACGACCATGCCGTCATTCGAGGAGTGCCAGACGCAGGAGAGGGCGCCTCGCTGCTCCTTGTCTCTTCCTGCCTGTCGAGGCGGTTCAAGCCCTACCGCAAGGACAGGGTGGTCAAGCACTTCCGCATGTCGCCCTGGACCACCGAGTTGTCCCATACGCTCCAGGCCGGGCACTTCCACACGGATATCAATACTGCTCCCGCGCCTCCAGTGCTCACAGGCATTCAGTGCAAGGCCCCCGACCCGGGAGCTCCGCGCTACGGCGAACTGCGTGTCGCTCGCCTGAGCGAGTTGCTCGTGGCGCTACGCCAGCAGGAGGCGGCCAGCACCCTGGCGTTCCTGGAGCGGAGCGATGTGACGATGGTCAACGAGACGTCTCCTGGCGGGTGGACCGGGCGTATCGTCGAGGATGGGCGGATTCGGTTCCATCCCGAGACCCTCCGGGCCGGACAGCTCCGTTATGGCAGCAACCCCTCGGATTTCGAGGAGCATCTCCGGGTCATTCATGAAGCCGCGCTCGCTGTGTCGGCCCCCATCCATCTGGCGGCTGGCGAGGTTCTCCTGGTCTCCAACACGAGGGCTCTGCACTACCGGGGAGAGTGCTCCGTGGTGTTTCAGTCCTTTCCCAGGCACTTCACGTCCAGGGAGGTCTACGTCCTCCACCTGCTCGACGAGCCCCTATGACCCAGAGGAACGTGTCCTCCAAGCCCGCGGCTGACCTCGAGATTATTGGCGCCGACGCGAACAACCTTCGTTGTGTCGACGCCCGCATTCCGGTGGGCAGGGTGACGATGGTTGTCGGCGTATCGGGCTCGGGGAAGAGCTCGCTGCTCGAGGACACACTCGCCACCGAAGCTGCCCGGCGCATGCACACCTTCCTCGGCATCCAGCAGCCTCAGCTGGACCGGCCGCCTCCAGGTGCGTTCATCGGAGCCATGCCAGCCACCCTACACGTCGGGCAGCGCGCCTTCCGGGCATCTTCGCGGACGACCGTTGCGACCGCGACGGGTCTGCTCGGCGCGTTGCGCCGGCTCTTCCTGGCGGACGCGAGGCCCTACTCCGATGAGCTTCGGCGCAATGTCCAGGAGCCCTCGCCAGAGCGCTATGCCGACTGGCTCTTCCGGCATTACCGCGGGCTCCTGTCCATCTGGGCTGTGCCGGTGCGCTTTGTCGCGACGGACGGTATGCGCGCGGTGGAGCACCTGCGCGAAGTGGGCATCGAGCAGGTGACTGTCCGCAGCGAGACGGACAGTCCGGCGGTCTGGGAGCGGGGGCGTAACGTGCGCCTGGACAAGTTCAAGCCGCTCAAGCCGACGGTCCGGCACATCATCGAGGCGCAAGTAGGCGCGGTCACGCTCGGCGGCAAGCCGGACCGCGCGAAGCTGCTGGCGTTGCTCCAGCGGGCCTTTGATGCGGGCATTGGCGCGGTGGTTGTCGATTTGCCAGAGGCCCGACAGCCTGAGCTACGCGGTCCCTTTGGTCCCCGGCTCGACTCGAAGACGCACTATGTAGAGCCGGAGCTGGCGACGTGCTTCTTCCCAGCCAACCCCCACCTCCTCTCATTCAACGCGCCGGAGCACCCGGAAAGTGGCGCCTGTCCCTCGTGCCTCGGCACGGGACGGGCGGTGGTGCTCCAGGAGAGCGCACTCGTCGTCCATCCTGGCCGTTCGATGCATGAGGGCGCCTTCTCTCTTTGGACGGAGAAGAACTACAAGTACGTCAACATCCAGCATGAGACCATCGAGGGACTGCGCGGCCTACGTGGCTTCTCTCCCGATGTTCCCTGGACGAAGCTGCCCCCGGATGCCCAGCGGCTGGTGCTGGAGGGTTCTGGTGGAGAGCTGGTTGTCGACAAGGACCCGAAGACGGGACGCAAGATGAGCTCCGGGCGGCCCTTCGAGGGGTTCCGCCAAGCCATCCTCGAGAGGATTTCACGCGGGACGAAGGTGTCTCAGAGCCTGTCCCCCCTGGTGTCCGAGGGCCCCTGTATTGCGTGCGAAGGGACCAGGTGGGCATTCCAGGCGCGGGCGCTGCGGGTGGGAGGCACCGGAATCCATGAGCTGCTGCGTAGGCCGTTCATGGAGTTGATGGACATCACGAGGCGGGAGGGGCCATTCGCCGCGGCCGTTTCGGCGGGGGCTCGCAAGTGGGTGGACCTCATCCACCACCACTCCCGGGCCTTCGTCTCCGTCGGGCTCGGCCACCTCTCGGGAGAGCGGGGGATGCAGGAGGTCAGCGAAGGCGAAGGACGTCGCGCTCGGCTGGCCGGGCTGCTCAACGTGCGGAGTACTGGGCTGTGCCTCCTGCTCGACGAACCTGCACGCGGGCTGCATGAGCAGGACCTGGCGGGGCTCGCGGAGTCTATCTTGAGCCTCGCACCTGCTCACACCGTTGTGATGAACGAGCATCGCCAAGCCCTCGCGAGGGCGGCGGACCATCTCATTCAGCTAGGAGATGGAGCGGGAGAGAATGGTGGGCGTGTCATCTACGAGGGGCCGCCGGTGGAGTCCCCCTGGCGGGACGTGCCACCCATTGAGCGCGCTCGGTTGTCGGTAGGCGACAAGACGCACCGGCTGTCCTTTCAGGGCGCCACCATCCACAACCTCAGGGATGTGAGGTGCTCCATTCCTCTTGGGTGCCTGACCTGCCTGACGGGGGTCTCCGGCTCCGGGAAGTCGAGCTTCGTCCGAGGCATCCTCGTCCCCGCAGTTGCCGCCGCGCTTGCGTCTCCCCCCCAACTTGAGGACTTCGAGTTTCGCCAGGGCCGTTGGGAGCGCGTGTCGGGGAGCGAGCACCTGCGTGGGCTCGTCGCCCTGGACCAGAAAGTCCCGCCACCCAACCGCCGTAGCATCGTCGCCACCTTCATCGAGGTGGCGGATGACCTCCGTTCCCTCCTGGCGGCCTCCGAGGGGGCTCGGGCCGTCGGACTCTCTGCCACGGACTTCGGCCTGAATGCCGGGCGTGGACGCTGCCAGTACTGCCTGGGAGTGGGGGAGGTGGAGCAGCAGGCACACTGGTCCCCCTGTCCGGTCTGCGGAGGAACCCGCTTCGGGGAGGAGGTCCTGTCCGTGCGGGTCGATGGGCTGAACATCAGCGACCTCCTCGCCCTGTCAGTGTCCCGGCTCCAGCAGCGAGCGCGGACGCTCGTCACGCCCCATTTGCCACTGCTGGAAGCGATGGTGGAGCTGGGCATCGGCCACATCAGCCTCGGGCGCAGGGTAGATACCCTCAGCGGTGGTGAGGTTCAGCGCCTACGCATCGCGCGAAAGCTGGCCGAGCATGGGCAGGGGGGGCTGTTGTTCGTGCTCGATGAGCCGGCCGCAGGGCTCCATCCCCGGGACGTAGGACTGCTGGTGCGTGCGCTCGACCGCATCCTGGACCAGGGGCGCAACACGGTGGTCCTCGTGGAGCACAACCTGGACATCGTTCGGGCGGCGGACTGGCTCATCGAGTTCGGTCCCGGCAGCGGGCCTGCGGGAGGACAGGTCGTCGCTGAAGGTACGCCGGACCAGCTCCGTCAGACGAAATCGGCGACGGGGCTCGCGCTCGCCGGGCGCCTGAAGGCGGAGTCGCGGCACCTGAGGCAGCCCTCTTCTCGTACGGACAGGGCGGAAACCGCGGCCGGCTCCATCGAGCAGGCCTCCAGGGCCCAGGCCTGGATACGCCAACTCATGGGGGATGACGTGGCCATCCCCGAGGAGCCATCCGAGGAAACTCCGCCCGCGCGGCCCGCAGTCGTATTGGGAGAGCGATTCTGGAAGGGGCGTCTGCCCTGGGAACTGGGCGGGCTTGACGAAGAGCTCGGCAGGTTCCTGCTTGAGATGTGGGCAGACAGCTCGGGCACTGTGGCATCTCAGGACTCGCTCCTGGAAACATGGACCCGAAAGGAGACAGCCCGCCTGGTCATTCACCCCTTCCTGAAGGAACTCCAGGTATGGGGACTCAAGCTGCCGCACTCCGTGGTTGCAACCGCCTGCGCGCATGCCAGGGCGATGGGACTCAAGCTGCTGGACCCTGACGGAGACCCATTGAAGAAGGGCGCACAGGCGGACTGGCGACAGGTGCGCGCCACTGGCGCCCGTTTCGTGCCGCGGCAGGCCTCGGGTGAGGAGCGGCACCGGGCCTTGATAGATGCGCTGGCGCTCGGGGGCGGTTACGTCGAGCTGCGAGGGCCCAAGTGGGAGCTGCTCGGAACACTGCACACGCGGCTGATGGACCTGGAGCGAGGCATCGTCGCTCCGATGAAAGCCACGTCCTTCCACTTCTCGCGGCACGATGCCCGTGGGCGCTGCCCCATGTGCCGGGGAACAGGAGAGGTGCTGGCCCTGGGGGAGGAACTGCTCATCGGTAACCGGCGTGCTGCGCCGGAGGACGAGGAGCTACTGCACCCCGCGGCCGCCGCCATCCTGAAAGGCATTCGCCGGAACGAGCTGCTGCCGTTCCTCAAGCGGATGTCCCAGGAGGGCCTCTGGGAGAAGGGGGTGGCCTTCCATCGTCTCGGCGAGGACGCGCGCCACTTGTTTCTGTTCGGCTGCTGGACGCGTCCGGGCCATGGGACCTTCTTGAAGGACGCGAAGGCCGACCCTCAAGAGGTGAGTGCCTGGCTTCGGTGGGATGGCCTCTACGCCTACGTTCAGGGACAGCTCGAGAGGAGCACGGATGCGAGGTGGAAGGAGGCCGTTGAGCGCTCTCGGTCCGCCCATTCCTGCCCGGGGTGTGAAGGCACGGGCCTGGGCGCCGTCAGCACGTTGCTGAAGCTGGGGGAGCGCTCCTGGCGGGAGTGGGTCCGGGATGGAACCGTCAGCGAGCTTTGCGTCGCGCTGAAGCAGTTGAGGACGTCTTCCGAGCGCCAAAGGCGTTCTTGTCAGCGCCTGCTTCAGTGTCTGGAGCCGTTGGCTGGTGGCACGCACGCGCTCCGGTCGTCAACGGACCTCCCCAAGTTGAAGGAAGTCAGCCAGGGAGTCGTCCAGGCCTTCACGGATATGCCGGTGCTGTCCAGTTAAGGGCGTGCCGCGCCGTGCCCCGAGGTTCATGTCCCATGTACCGGCTGTTCAACGAGCTCGCCCACCGCTACGACCTGCACACGCCAGCGCACCATTATCAGGACGACCATGTTTTTGCCGTCGAGTGGGCTCGGCAGTGGGGATGGCCGTGCCGGTTGCTGGATGTCGGCTGCGGGACGGGGGTGTTCCTCGAGAAAGCGCGCACGGCCGGAATCGATGCGGTGGGTATCGACGCGTCTCCGGGGATGGTCCGCGCCGCAGAGGCGCGACTTGGGGTGGGAGTCGTGTCGCTGCTGGGAATGGAGGAGGTCGAAGCGGAGCTGGCGTACCACGCCATCGTTTCGCTCTCCTGGACGCTCAATTATTGCGCCGGATATGAGGCCTTGTCGGAGGTGCTGCGGCGCTTCTATCGGGCGCTGCTCCCCGGTGGCGGGCTCCTGCTGCAGGTGGCGCATGCGGCTCATACGGATGGCCGTCTCCTGGAGGACCGTGAGGCGGGGCCCGAAGGGGAGCCCGACGATGTCCTCCTCCTGTACCGCTTCCAGCGCACCAGCGGTGTAGAGGATGGGCTGCTGGCGGAGTACGTCTACGCGTGCAAGTCCTCCAGGGAGTTGCTCCACGAGCAGCACCAGTTACGCGTCGCCGATGCACACGTGGTCGCGGAGTGGGTACGTCAGGCCGGCTTCACGGAGGTCTCGCTCTTCGACTCCTTCCGCCAGGACGCGTTCGCAGGCTCTCCGAGTCCATTCATCGTGGGTTACAAACCGAAGAGCGGATGACGGACGGGCCAGACATGAACCATGCCCCTGAGTACCGGAACGTCGGGCTCGTGGCCGCAAACCACCTGCTCGCGGGCGGGGGAGTGCAGGGAGGGAATTGTGGCCCGCTCCCTACCGCGGGCTACTGGCCAGGGTGCACCGCCATGAGCGGCCCTCGTGATGAACGCGATGGCACGCCTTCGTGTGGGCCGCGCTATGCGGCCGCGGTGGCCCGCTTCCGCTGTTCCTCGATGCGGCAGATTCCCACGCGGAAGCCAAGCAGTTCGAGCCGCTCCGCCGCGATGGTGAGGTTCAGCTGGCTGAAGAACGGCAGTGACAACGGCCACGGAGCCCGGACCCTGGAGGCTCCCACGACGACAGCGAAGATGATTTCGAACTCGCCCGCGGTCGGCTTGCTCTCGGGGGGAGGCAGCAGCTTCGCGAGGGCGGGCTTGGTGGCCATGACTCGTTCCTTCAGGTCCTTCCGAAAGCCCGCGTCCTTGAGGAAGGTCTCAGCGGACACCAGTCCCTGGGAGAAGAGGTGGCTGAGGGTGGAGGAGCGCGTCTTCCGCTTGACGTGAATGAACTGGCGGGCGTCCGAGAACAGGTCGCACGCCTCGATGGGGGTGCGGGCCCCTGTGCACTTGATGAGCTCCTCGTCCAGTAGCGCGAACGACTGGGACGCCTTGCTGACGGACCGGTTGTAGGCCCCCTCCTTCTGGTTGAGCCGGGCGGGAGGCAGGCTCGGCATGTCCCGGGCAAGCCGGGCCGCTTTCGCCTCGATTTCGGAGACGAAGGACTGACCGATGCGAAACCACTGCCCTCCCGAGAGGACATAGAGCGCGTCATCCAGTTGGAGTTCGAGGACGAGGCAGTCGTAGAGCGACCACCGCTCTGGCTCCCGGGCAGACTCGTCGTAGACGGCCCTGATTTTGTAGCGCCGCTTCAGGTCTTCGGTCGTCGGCTCGAAGCCGTCCGGTGCCCCACGCTCGAATTGGTCAATGGCGTCGAGGCACTCCTCGAGGTCCAGGTCCGGATGCACGTCCTTGCCGCGCTCGCCGGGATAGTGGAACCCGGCCACGTCCTCCCACCCGACCATGTCAGGGGGCGCGAGGTGGGCCTTGTCGAGCTTTCGCTCCCGCAGCATCACCAGCATCCGCTCGTTGAGGCTCGCCACCTGCACCGGGTCGCGAATCGACTGGATGTGGTCCACCCAGGGGAACGTCGTCCGGTACTCATGGCTCTCGGAGGCCACCAGCAGCAGGGCGCACTTCTGCGGAAGGTCGGAGAAGGCACAGGGGCCCGTCAGCACCAGCGCGTCCTTGCCCGTGAACCGCTTGGCCAGGCTGGTGTCGCGTGGCTCACCGGTGAAGGCACGCAGCAGGTCTCGGGTGATGTCGACGCCGAAGGCATCGAGTGAAGCACCCCGGCTCACCTGGCGGCGGGTGTGGACGGTCATCTCCTCGAACGTGCGCATGTCCAGGCTGCGCAGCTTCGTGGGGTCGGCCGTGTTCAGCGTCACTTTCAGCCCGAAGTCCACCTCGAAAGCCTCCGGCTTGAGCAGGTGCCTGCCCTGGCCGAACGTCACGGCGAACAGCCGCGAGCTCGCGCGGATGAACAGCACTCCCGATGCGACACTGCTCGTGAGCGGTGGAAATGCCTCGGTGGTGCCCTCCCTCAGGAAGTCGAACCACCGCGGCTCGCGGCTGACGTTGGGCGCCAGGTAGAGCCAGTGCTCCACGTCGGGCGCGCCCTCCAGGGGATGCGGTATCAGCGAGCCGGGGCTCTTCAGCGCGTCCTCGGGCGTTTCAATGCCCTTACGCAACAGCAGGAGGGTCAGGGTGCGCACCTTCGCCTTACGGGAGCCAGGTTTCTTCATGGTCTTCCGCGCTCCTCTTAGAGAATGGCGTCCACGAGCTCGAGTGCGACGCCACAGCCCGGGCAGGAAGGCAGCACGCTCTCATCGAGCATGTGGCCGAGCGCCGCGCCGAGGCCGGCGCCCAGGATGGCTGCCAGCGGGTGCTTGCCCGCACTCCCACCCATCAATCCCAGGGCGACCGCCATTCCGAGCTTGCCCATGACTCGCTGGCCGCTCTTCTTCTGAGGGCCGCACTGCTTGCAAATCCCAACCTTCATTCAGAACGCCTCCGGTATGAGAGGGCAACGCATCGCACGCTGCCCCCGTCTGCCTGGGAGAACGTCAGGCACGGGGGGCCTCTGACAGGTAAACCCATCCCCTTGAATTTCTCGTTTTGAATGGCGTCAAGCAGGAGAGAGGCCAAGGATTGGCGGTTTCCCTCCCAGGTGGGTTCTCCCTAGAATGGGGCCGCACGTCTGGGATGGTGGCGGGGGCGCGACGTCTCCCTGACGGCGAGGAACATCCTGCATGGGTTCATCCAAGGGGGGTAGTACTCGGGGCTCCAATGGCGCGAAGGGGAGCCTCCTTCCGCAACTGGCGCCGCTGGCCGCATTTACGGGCGAGGTCGCCTCGTCTGGTGCCGGCGTGGAGCCGTTGGTATCCCGCTTCGCCCCGCTCAACCCTCGTGGGCCACTGCCGCCGTCCATTTCCAACCACCTCGTCAAAGAGGTGTACAGGTTCAACAAGACGTGGCCGAGCCGGGTGCTGACCCTCGCGGGTCTCCGGTCCGGGTCGGACTCCGATGGACAGATGCGGAATCGGTTGGATGACCCGGACTTCCGCCGGAAGCTGGAAACCCTGGTGCTCTTCAGGTCGCGCTCCGGCAAGGTGGTGCATGCTTGCTTCCACCGTCGACTCTACGACTACCTGCGTGACTCGCGAGGTCAGAAGGTTTATGCCGACGTCATCAGCCAGGCGCAGGTTCGCCGCGGGGATGCGTTGTTCCTGGACCCAGCGAAGTTCCGGGACGCAGTCGCGGGATTGAGGAGGAAGCAGCCGACGGTCGTCATCCGGCCGGGCGGCCACGATGAGGCGCTCGCGCTCTTCGCGCTGGCTTTCGGGCTTCTCCAGCCCGAAAGCGCGGCGAGCTTTGTCCGAGTCCTGCTCCCTCTGGGCAGTGGTTTCGCCAGGTACTTCGAAGTCCAGCAGGCCGCGTCGAAGGAAGTCCTCACAGGAGCACCTTCCCATCTGGCATTGGTTCCAGGCGTGGGAGAAGTCCCGTCCCAGGAACTGGCGGCTCCGCCCCCCATCCCGCAACTCGCCCGCGCCCTCCTGTCTTCGCCCGTCCCCCACAGCGTCCCTGTGAGCCCGCCGGTCCTAGAGACGCCTGCAGCGGTCGCCTCTCAGCCTGGACCGCTCTCTCCCGCCACGCCCCTCGTACCAGAGTCGTCTTCCGCCGAATCCTCTGCGGAGCCCGTTGCGCAGGCCCCGGCCGTAGCCGCTCCAGAGCCACCACCTATGCCGGCCGCGGCGGTGTCCGAGGTGGTGACCGAGCCGCATCCACCCTCGCCGGAGCCAGAGGGGATGAGCGCAGCGGCCTCCGACCCGGCGGATAACGAGCATTGGCAAATCATTGAGTCCTGTGCCTCCCAGCTCCTCTCGACGTACGAGGAACTCCAGCAGTACTCAGCCCAGTTCGAGCAGCTTCAGCGGGAGCTCAGCTCCCAGTTCGTCGCCGTGGACGCGGCGGGAATCGGGCTTACCCAGGAGCGCATCAAGGACCTCATTCCCCTGCGGCGCAGAGCCCAGGACCGGGTAACGTCCGCGTGCGACGGGCTTGAGCAGCAGCTCGAGCGGCTGCGCATGGTCCTGGAGGAGGAGGGCGTCAGTGGTTCGGCGTCCCTGCCAGAGCGCATCCAGAAACTCATCTCGAAGGCCCGGCAGTCCTCCGACCCAGAGGTCGCGCAGAAGCTCCAAGAGTGTGCGGCCGAGGTCCGTACCCACTTGCGCGACGCGCGCGGGCGGGCGCTCCATGGCCTGGAGGAGCAGCTCCAGGCGGCCTGTGCACGGCTTGAGGGCCTCGGCGCACCCAGGCCCGAGCTGAGGGCCATTCTGGAGGTACGCCCGTACCTCGACTGGTCCCTCGACCGAAGCCAGGCTCGGCTGAAGAACGAGCTGGCGATGCTGGAGACGCTCATCACGGAGCGCAAGCACGCGCGGGCGCTTGAGTCGCTGGACCTGCTCGACCAGTGGCTCGATGTGTCCACGGAAACCAGCTTCTCGGAGCTTGAGGAGCTCACCCTACGGCTGGAGCAGGCGGCCGAGGTGGGGGAGCAGGCGCGGCTGCCCGGCATCGCCCTGCGCCTGGCCCAGCGCATCGCCACCGCCCACCTCTCGTTCAGGAATGCCCTCAACCTGTGGCACCGGACGGTGAGTTGCGCCTGGGACGACGGCTCCGCGGCGAGCCGGCTGGCCGCCGTCATCGCCACGCTCCCCCGGCCGCCTTCGTCCATAGCGCCTGCCGAATTGAGGGACGATGCCGAGCTGCTGCTGCTGGACGTCGACCATGGGGGAGAGGACCCCGCAGACTTCTGGCCCGTCCTGAAGGGGCTCGTCGCTGAAGGCCAGCTCGCGTGGGCTCAGGCCTTCTTCGCATGCCTCTGGTCCGACCGACCGCCTCCCACGGCGCTGGCGCGCTGGTGGGTCCTCACCAAGGGCGAGGGGCTGACGGAGGAGCGGGTCAACGAAGTCACCTCCGGGCTGCCGGAACTCGAGGCATACGCAGTGCGCTGCTGGGCCGAGCAGCAAGCGCCAGGCCAGGCCCACCCAGGCCCCCACCCGCTGCTGGCGCCCTGGCTGGCCCGTCAGTCGCCCTTTCCCTCCCTGGTGGCCGCACAGCAAGCCATCGACTTCGCGGGCGCGGTGCACGAGCCCGCCAGTGACGTCCTCCTGGGCGCACTTGCGGCGCTGACGGGGCAGACCGCTCTTCTCTTCCAGGGCCTCCCGGAGCGGCTGGTTGCGGCGGGCTTCCCCACCATCGGCCAGCACCTTGGGACCTTCACCGCTCACTCCCACGAGGACCTCGCCCGGCTCCAGAAGCGCCACCACCAGAAGGCCCAGGCGATTGAGACGCTGGTCCGGACCGAACAGAAGAATCCGGGGGGAGGGCCGGCCTCGCAGGTCTGGAAGCTCATCGTCCTCCGGCTCAACGCGCTGCGAGGTCGGCTGGAGCAGCCCACGCAACGAGAGTCCGCGCTGAAGGAGCTGGCGGCCATCAGGCCCGCCAACCTCTGGAAGCAGGGGCTGGAGGACGCGGGCTTCCGCGGGCTCAACCCCAAGGCCGAGGAACTCATCCCCCAGTGGATTGAGGACTATCAGCGCGACCTTCCCGCCGCGACCGAGGCCCTGGCCGAGCTACCTGCGGGGTTTCTGTCACCCGCGGGCGCTAGCGTCCTGCGCGATGAGCTGGAGGTCCTCAAGCGGCGGGGGGCGTTGGGGCGGATTGCCGCCGAGTACCTGTCGCGGCTGCTCGACGCGCCGACTCGGGTCCACACGCCGGAGGGCGGTCCCTCCTTCGAGGAGGAGGCCCGGGAGATGTTCCGGCAGGGGCTGTCCCGGCCCTGGCTCCGCTGGCGGTTCCAGCTCGCGGGCGACGCGGACTGGGTGCAGTGCGCCGGCGAGGACATCCTGGAGGAACTCGCCGGCCTCTGCGCGCCCCGCACCGTGGCGGGCACGTACCTGTCGAAGAAGCGCCTGGACCTGGCGGAAGCGCTTGTCGAGCACCTCGAGGGCTCCGAGAAGGACGCGGTGGGGGCCGAGGTGAATGCCGCCATCGACGACGCCCGCCAAGACCTGGCGGCGATGGTGAAGATTTTCCTGCTCGAGCCCATCGAGAAGGCTGTGAGTGGGGGAGCCCACGACGACGCAGCACTGAGCCAGCAGCTCATGGAGCTTCAGAAGCGGGCCGCAGGCATGCTGCGGGAGTTGTCGCGGCTGCCCTATGCCGTCGCGGATGACCAGTTCAACCGTCTGTTGGAGGAGACGGAACGGGCTCTGGCCCGTTGGGAGTCGTTCAACCAGCGGCGGCGCCAGGAAGTTCATGACCACTTCATGCCCGCGCTGGACGCCATCCTGAAAGGCCGGCGGCTGGAGGGAGGCCCCATTCTGGCGAGGGCGCTGGAGGCCGCGCTCGCGGGCGACCTCTTGGAATCCCGGCGGAACCTGGCGCTGTTGTCGCTGCCACCCAACCACCCTAGCCGCAACCTCCCTCCCATCCTTCGCACGGGCGCCACGGCCTTTGCGTCGCCCCGCGCCCCACGCATTCGGGCCGTGTCTCCCGTGGAGGTCGGCTCTCTCAGCCGCTTCGCCCGGCAGGCCTGGGACCGGATGGATGTCCCCGCCGACTTCCGGCCGCCCTCGTCCCAGTCCACGGGACTGCTGGCTCAGCACGAGCGTCAGGCCATCCAGCTGCGCAGCGCGAAGATGCTCCACGCGCAGCAGGGGCGGTGGCGCCCCGTCCTTGCCCGCTGGGCCCTGGACGAGGGATTCGCCCACGCGAGGGAGCGTGGCTTCGGGCGTGCCTCCGAATACGCCCGAGACGCCACACTGCTGCTGGCCAGTGAGCCCGACTCGGAGGAATCCCGCTGGTCCCTGGATGAGGCCCTGACGCTGTGGCTCGCCGCCCGGCTTGAAGGCAGCCACTTGGCCCGCGCCCGTGAGTCACTGCCCTGGGACGAGCTGCGCAACCACCTGCGTATCGCCTTCCTCATCCGCCGGTTCGTGGAATACCGCGGGCTCGATATCCTGGCGTCCATCATGCTTGAGGTAGCGGCCATCGGAGGCTGGGCGCTGCCCCGGTTGCTGTCCACCCTGGGCGAAAACGAGCACCACCTGCGCGGGTTGCTGCTCCGGGACGTGCTCCGCGTCGGCGCCGACCAGGACACCCGGCTGGTGGCCCGGGTGGTCGTGGACCTGCTCAACCCTTGGCTCGCCTCCGAGGTCGCGGAACGGGTGGAGGAGCACTTCTCGCACTGGTCCGGCTCCTGGACGCAGCAGTCCCTGGACGAGTGGCTCGCCCAGCTCATCCATTCGTTGGAGGAAGCCGGCGTTCCTACCGAGCTGCGCGCCCGGGTCGAGGAGTCCTTCCAGCAGCGGCTGTTCTCTCCCAACACACCGTCCAGCGACACGCGTTTCTCGTGCAGTCTGGCGACCACCCTCGTCTATCTCTCCTCCGCCGAAGAGTCGGACGAGGGCATCCAGTTGGTGGCCAACGTCACCTACCGGAATGGTGTGGGCCATGCCCAGGACCTGAAGCTGGCCGCCACCGTGGAGCACCCGACCCTACGGCTGGAGTCAGCGAACAAGATTCGCGAGCTGGGGCTGCTGCGCCGGGGTGACGTGAAGGACGTCGTCTTCCCGCTGGTCGCCGCTCCCGGCAGCGAGCGGGGAGGCGAGGCGGCCAAGGCCCAGGTGACCTTGCTCTTGTACCGGGAGGACTCCCGGGGCCAGGCGGAGCAGCTCGCCCGCCGGACGTTCCAGGTCAGCGTTGTCGCCAGCTATCCCCACCAGGAGGTGGCTACCCCGTACGTTACGGGCAAGTGCCTCAACGAGCTGACCATCTTCAAGGGGCGCAACAAGGAGGTCGAGGAGATTCTCGGCAAGCTGCGGGGCCAGCACAGCGACAACTTCGTGCTCATCTACGGCATGCGCCGCATCGGGAAGTCGTCACTGCTGCAGCGCCTGAGCTTCGAGGACCGCTTCCGCAAGCACTACGAGATGGTGCATCTGGACCTCGAGCGCCACCTGCTGACGGGTGACACGCCCGCGATGCTGTTGGAGAAGGTTGCCCACCACATCCGTGAGGAGCTGACCCACGCGGGGGCGCGCGCCGTGGAGCCTCGGCTGCGCAAGGCGCCGGACTGCTACTCTGGTTTCGAGAAGTACCTGCGGGGCGTGGCCGAGGCGCTCGGGCCCTCCAAGCGGCTGTTGCTGCTCTTCGACGAGTTCCAGATGCTCTTCACGAGCGAGCAGAAGGCGCTTGGCTTCGGAGACCTCATCCGCACCCTGCGGCACTGGATACAGTATCTGCCCATTGGCTTCATCGTCGCGGGAACGCCCGAGCTGAAGAAGGCCACCTTCGGTCCGGAGCAGCGGCTGTTCCAGCTGGGCCTGCCCGTGGAGCTCAAGGCCCTGGACGAGCGCGCCGCGCGCGAGCTCATCCAGGAGCCGGTGGGGAAGTACTTCCACGTCACCGGCCCGGCCACCCAGCTCATCCTCGACGAGACGGACCGGCTGCCCAACCTCATTCAGATTGTCTGCCACGAGCTCTTCCTGCGGATGCTTCAGCGGCAGCAGACCGTGGCCACGCACCGTGACGTGCTGGAGGTCGTGGAGGCCGTCTCCCGGCGTGAGGCGCACTTCTCCTTCCTGCTCAGCGCAGTGGGGGATGACCCCCTGCGCAAGGCGGTCATCCGCGCGCTCGCCGAGTTGGGCGTGGATGACAAGCGCGGCTCCGTGGAAGACCTGCTCGAGCACCTGCACAACCATGCCTATGACAAGACGGTGGATGCCGCCGCCCTGGAGCGCTGCCTCGAATGGCTCAGCGAGCACCACCTGACGGCGCGCTGGAGGGAGGAGCTGCGGCTGCGCCCGGCGCTGCTCGCCAGGCACGTCCTTCAACGCCAGGAGTACGCCCTGTGAAAGCCTCCATCGACTCCCAGCCCTTTGCGTCCCGGACGGCGCTGCCGCCGGGGGCGCCGTCGTTTGCTGGACTGCGGCGGCTTCGCAAGCTGCTCATGACCCTGGGCGGCACGACGACGACGAACTCGGTCTCCGTGGTGGGGCCGCGGCAGAGCGGGCGCTCCAGTCTCCTGCAGCAGCTCTCGCACCCCGAGTTCCTGACTCAGCCGGCGCTGAAGGAGGCCGTCATCGTCCAGGCGAGCTTTCGCGAGCACAAGGGCGAGCCGCAGGGCGCCATCCGCTACCTCATCCAGCGCATCGCGGACACCCTGGCGCGGCGAGGGCTGCCGCACCATGCGGTGGCGGATGCCGGCTCCATGGTGGTTGCCGTCAAGCATGCGCTGGCCGTCTGTCCCGGCCGGCTCATCATCGTCATCGACGACTTCGAAGCCGTAGGCTCTGACCTGCGCAGGGACCACCAGACCGACCTGCGGCAGGCCGTCTACAACGGGACGCGCGTGGGCTACGTGATTGCCAGCCGGCTCCCGCTCGCCCGCTGCCTGCAGGAGTGGAAGGACGAGCTGAGTGACCTGGCGCCCTTGCTGAATGAGATGCAGGAGCTGTTGGAGCCGCTCAGCCGCCGAGAGATTCAGGAGATGGTCCAGCGGGCGGCCGGCTTCCCCATCGACTCACGGCAGCCGGAGCTCGTCGCACGCTTTGTCCATGAGCGGGTCGGCGGCTATGCGCTTTGGGTCCAGCAGGCCTTGGCGGTGCTCACTGAGGAGGACGAGCTCAGGAATGAGAAGCTCGGGCAATCAGGGGCGACGTGGGAGGAACTGGAGTTCCGTTTGATGCAGCGGCTGCGGCAGGACTGGACTTCCTCGTACCGGCGGTTGTCACCCAGCGCGCGGCGTGTCCTCGAGCAGCCGGTGGAGGTCGCCGAGTGGATTCTGCACGAGCTTCAGATGGCTGGCTGGGCCGCTCCTGGGACGAAGGAGTTCAGGCCCGCCGGCTCGCTGCTGAGCCGTTGGCTCCAGGCGCGCTCCTGGGAAGCTGACACACCCACAGCGCCACGCGAGGAGGACCCCTATGACAAGTTGGTGCAGGTGGTCGACTCGCTGAATACGCGCTTCCAGCGGTTGACGGGCTCCCACGACCGCATCATTCGCCCCGACGTCTTCACGACCGCGCAGGACGTGCCCTTCCTGAGACGGACCATCAACAGCCAAGAGGACTTTGGGCGCTTGGTGCTGTCGCTCGCCCGCCTCCTCTATGACGGCACCGGAGGCGCGACCAAGGGGCCGCTGAAGCTCCCCGAACTCTGCTACGAGCATCCGGAATGCGTCGTGCGGCAGGTGATGACCCTCCGGAATGCCTGGGTCCACGTGGTCCACCCGGACGAAAAGCAGCGTGAGCGAAACCTGCAGGCGGAGGCCGCCGTGTACATGCGCTACATCGGGACGGCGGACCCACAGACTCCCGAGCATTTCCAGCAGCTCGCGGATGCGCTCCGCCAGGAGACCATTCGCTTCATCAAAGACCTGACCCCCGTCTGCCCCTTCAGCAAGGACCTGGCGGTGGAGTTACTCTTTTCCCGGAACACCGCCGCCTGAGGGGCTGCTGGCGGCCCGTGCACCGGCGCGGGCTGCTGGCAGGGGAGCCATCCTCAAACGCCAGAGCAGAGCTCACCCACCCGGGTGGAAGGCCCACCTGCTTCAATAGGGATACTCTCGCGCCAGGATTTCCGCGCGTTCCCGAGGTTCTGTCACCCCCTTCAGCAGGCGTGAGGCCGGGTGGATTTCCCGGTGGGCGAGGAGGTCGCCGAGCACGGGCTCGGGGTCTTCCCCCTGCTCGAGCAGATGGTCCAGGCGGGCCAGGAGCGCCTCGAAGCATCCCTCCGGCAACCGCTGACGAGTCTCCGCTGCTTCTTCCCACTGCCCCGTGAGGTATTGCGCCCGAGCAAGCCAGCGAAGCCTGGGGTACTGGACGTCATCGCGCATGGTGTCCCAGGCGAAGTCCGCCGCGTCCCCAAGCACTGCCAGGGCCGCATCGGGCTGGTTGAGTAGCACGCGGGCGCGGCCCAGTGCCAAGCGCAGGAAGCCTCGTGAGTCCGACGAGAGAAGAGGGCTGGCGCGGAACTCGCGAAGGAGGGGCTCGAGCCTGGAGAGCGCGTCGGCATCGCGCAGGATGCCAATGACGCGAAGAAGCTCACAGAGGGGATAGGAGGCTTCATGGATGCGTCCAAGCTCCCGCCAAGCGTCGACTGTCTCACGCAGGTAGTCTCTTGCGTCCTCGTAGCGCCGCAGCGATGCCAGCGCGCGCCCGGCTGCCCCGCGAAGGATGAGTTGGGGTTCGTAGCACTCCCGAGCCTCGGGTAACTCCTTCTGAATCTTGCCGACAATCTCCGCCAGGGCGAGGGTGCCGGCATCATTGGCCGATTGGAGCACGTGCGCCATGTGGACCTGACGCAGCGGCCGGCTCAGCCGTAACAGGAATTCCTCGTCGGGCCACGGCATCAGGCTCAGCTCGCCCGTGTGACGCCGAGCAATCATCCCGGCGGTGGTGACCTCGTTGTAGGCGTTCTCGCCTTCCTCCAACTGGGAGCGCAGGAGGTCCGCGCCGCGCGCCACCGCCTTCCAGTCGAGGATGGGGGAGCTTGAGCCCAGCGCCATGAGGTACAGCCTGCGCGCGGCCCTCCTCACGTCGCCGGGGTCGCGCCATTGTTGGGCCAGCTGCTGGTGGGCCTCGTTGAACACCTCGGCGAAGGCCTCGCGTGCGTTTTGTACGCCGAGCACTTCGAGCGAGCCCTGGCAGGTGGAGACGGCCTTGCGGGCAGTCTCGGCCTGGGAAGCGGCGACCATCAACCGTCTCACCCCCAAACCCGAGCCGACCAGGAGCGAAATCTTCTCGGGGAGCGCCTCGACCGGCCCCAGCGAGCCGTCTTCCGAAACGGTCGCCGCCGCCACCATGTCTGGTGGCAGGGGGACCTGCAGCAGCAGCGATGCGGTGGCGAGCAGGAATGCCAATCCATAGGAGGTGCCGTCCAGGGCTTCGTCGCGCCACTTTCCCGTCTTGTAGATGAGTTCCGCATACCAATCGCCAGGGACCTGGAGCGGCTCCATGGAGAGGATGAAGGGTAGCCCTCGTGTGACGATTTGCTCGGCGATGCGGAGGGCGCGCCGCGACTCGTTGACGAAGTGGGCCTCCGTGCCGCTCGAGTCTTCCACTCGGGGCCTACGCCAGAGCTTCCACAGGCCCAGGCGATAGCCCCCGTCTCCCGGCGTCGCGGAGATGAGGAGCGTCACGCCCGGGGTGGGCGCCGCAGGGCAGGGGAGTCGCTTCACGGCCTCGTGCTCCAGCAACTCGGGAGTCCGCGGCCAGCACCACGGATAACGCAGTGCCTTCGCGACCTGGGCCCTCTCCACGTAGCCAAGAGAGGAAGCCTTGAGCAGTTCTCGAAGCACACGGACCTCCTCTCAGGCGCGCGCGAGCCGCCCCCACCAGGCGTCCGGCTCCTGCCAGGAGACGGCACGCAGACGCTCGTCACCTTCCAGCTCCAGCAGTGCCCAGTAGGAAGGAAACTCCGAGGCCTGCGCGTCCAGGTTCCTCAGGCCCTCCTCCAGCACGTCGCCCGTCCCGGAGCGCTTCAGCAGGAAAAGGACGCCCTGGAGGTCATCTCGACGATGCAGCCACGAGCGCCCCAATACTTCGGCCTGCTCAGGGTCTTCCATGGCGACATCCTCCAGTTCCTGAAGCCGCTCCTGCAGGGCGCCCACCTCGAAGAGCGCGGACCGCTCGACGCTCTCCCGCGTATCGGCCGGAAACGCGCTGAACCAGGCCGCGGCCAGATGGGCGGGGCCCTCGAAGTCCGGCGAGAGATAGCGAGCGCGCTCGCTCCGGGACGCATGGCTTGAGGGAGACCACAGGCGGGCCACCAGCCCTGCTGAAGCGACACGGGCCAGGTTCCACTCCTCGTTGGCCAGCCGCTCCGATGCCTCCATCAGCCATGAATCGCCAGGACTGCGTTCGAGCCACGTGCCGACTTCAGGCACGGGAACCTCGGGAGGCTCGGCCGGGGTCCATGTGGCCGCCCGCGCTGGCTGGGCGCGAGGCTGACTCCGCGAGAGGGTGATGTCCCCCAACTCGAAACGTAACAGCCAGGCCACGTCGCCCTGGTCCACCCGAAGGCATGCGGGCCGCCAGCGCGAGTCGAGCAGCATCGTGGACTCATCCAGGTCCAGCCTGTCGCCGCTGCATGCGAAATGGCGCCGTCCGCCATGCTGGAAGACGGCAATCTCCGGCCTCAAGTCCCACCGCTGCAGGCTCGTGTTAGGCGCAATCTCCTGCCAGCACTTCAGCGACACCGGCGAGACGTGCGGCTGCTCGCGAAGCAAATCACGCACACGCTGCAGCGGGGCATCCGCCTGGGCCGTCCCCGCCTTGCCAAGTGCCACGGAGCGCTCCGGGGCCAGTTCCTGCTCCACCAGCTCGAACTCCACGTCCGCCGCCAAACCCAATGCCTCCAACTCCTCAGGGGCAAGCTTGTTCATGATGGGTCCCCACGCTCCACCCTGGCTGTCTCGTTTTCCTCGTCATCCAATACGCCTGCTGCGGGAAGCCTCTGACACCTGTTCAAATTCTCGATTAATTGGCGCGCCATGGCTGCGTCGTCTTGGGAGAAAAGCCCTTTGCGTGCCAGGGCGTCCACGGTGTTGCGCAGGTGCTTCCGCAGGCGGCTGTGGCTCTGGTGGACCCGCTGCTGGGCCATCTTGCGCTCCGCCGGAGTGTGGGCCTGCGTCACTCCTTCATCCCTGCGAAGGATGAGTTCAATGTCGCCGTTCATGAAGCTCAGCTCGCAGAGTTGAGCCCAGGCCCGCTCCAATTCGGCCCGGAATCGTGGAGCACGCCGCGCGTGCAGTTCCTGGTAGACCCGCTCGAGCAACTTGCGGGCGGCCTCCACCCCATGTGAGCTAGCAGGGGCAGGCACCGCTGCCTCCTCTGACTCCTCGCGAGCAGCGGCCTGGACGAGCTTCTCCTGGTGGACACGTCGACGGTGCTCGTCAATCCATCGGTTGCGCAGCATCCGCAGCAGATAGCTCCTGCACTCCCCATCGCTCTTGCCGGCTACAGGGAGCGGGCTGAGCTGATGCACCTTGATGGCCACGGCCTGTACGATGTCCTCCCGGACCTCCTCCGGAATTCGCATGGCGCCACCTGAGGCTGAGCCGAACTGGGAGCGGCTGAGCGCATCCAAGAGCGCGTAGAGCTTGGGCCAGGCCTCGTGGCGCCGAGGGTGCTTGGGAACGATGTCCAGCAGCAGCTCCCCGATGTTCATTGCACCACCTCCTGCCCTGAGCCCGTCCCCAGCAGCGTCATGCACGTCTCCGCTTGCTCCCGGCTCCATCGTGGATGCACCGCTGTCAGGTCGGGGGGAGGAAGGCCCGACGACGCCGAGAGGATGGCTTGCTGGGGCGTGCCGTCCGCCGCGAGCGTGGGGAACTTCTGCATGCCGCCGACCGTCAGCTCGATGGGCAGGGCCAGTTGGCTCTGAACCGCTTGTCGAACCCGGGGCCACGGCAACGTGCTTCCGCGGACCAGGATGAATCGCAGTTGGTTTACCACGTAGTCAGCGAGGGTCAGTCCCGGATGGACGCGCGTGCCGTATCGCTCCGGAGGCTCCGGGGCGAGTTCGAGCCGCATCCCGCCAGGTAGCGACGTGCGAGTCACCCTCTCGGCGAGGCTGACCAGGTCCTCACGCGTGAGTTCGCTGGCACGCTCCATGCGCAGCACCCGGCGAGATGCGACTCGTAGGACGATGCGTGGGTGGGGCTCCGTGAGGCGAGCCAGTTGAACGAGCCGCTCGCAGAGGACGGCCAGCAGGTGGAGGTAACGCTCCTCATCCAGGCCGAGAGGTTGGCGCGGGCCGCCGCGGGACTCCACCGCCGCTACCGCCAGCGCTTTGCAGGTGGAGGCGTAGTAGGACAGTACGCTCCAAAGCTTCTGGTAGCAGCGGTCCCTTGCGGACTGAAGCGCCCGGAAGGCCTCGGGCGCTCGGGCTTCCAGCCACTGGTCACACCTGATGAGCAGCTCCATGGGCGGGTTGTGAGGCGCAGCATTCAGCTCGGCGGGCGCATCCGGGAGCTGCGCGATAGCCTTCGCCGCCCTTTCGAGCGAGCCGGCCAGGGATGAGGGGAGCGTCTGCCGGATGTGGAGGGGGAGCCCATGCCAACTCATGAGGTGGAACGAGAGCCGGTTGAACTCCGCCGCGTGTGGCGGGTAGGCCAGGTGGGGCAGCGCATCCTCCACGGCCCTGCGCAGGGCCTGGGCCAGCTCGGCGGAATCCGCCGCCCGGAGGAGGAGCCCCCCCACACAAACGGCCTCTCGCGGGTCATCGAAGTTCCCCGACTCATCCACCAGGGCTAACCACTCAACGCTCTCGGCCACGTGCACCTCTCTTTCTGCCTGGCTGCGGGTCCACGCGTCACCCCCTCCAGGAACCGCCGGGACGCTGAACGCACCGCCGCACGTCCTCCAGCCTCAACGTCACCATCCCATGCTCGCACACCGGGGGTAGCAGGTCCCCGACGTGCCGGAGCAACCGATCCACCTTCTGCCTTTCCGCAGAGGTGACATGGTGCCCCATGGTGCTGCGCGTCCCCATCGCCCTCGCCAGCTCCTGCCGCTCACTGAACAGCAGGTGGCTTCGGAGTCCGTCGCGCGGCTGCCCCGAACGGGGATTCATTTCAAGATGTAGCTGAGCGACGCCCTGATTCGTATCGGCAGCCTTTAGGCTCACTGCGAGTAACTGGGTTGGCGGCAGCCCGCGAGATGAGCGCGGGTCATAGGTGCTACGAAGAACTGGCATCGCAGGACCACCAGGTGGGTTCGCTTCGGGCTTCAAGCACGCTCTTCCCGGCTCAAGGGGCCGGGAAGACGAACACCGAAAAATCCCTCTGACAGTCCTTATCCGCAGCAACAAGCACAACGCCCCAGGGCGTGTGTCAGTGCCTTTGAGCCGCAGGCGTCTCCCTCGCGATGGGGCACGACTCCGCACATCCGGGTCACTGCGCCGCACAACCTTCGTCAAAGGGCACGAGCATGAGTTGGACTCTCCAGCCGGGGCAGTTTTCATTCACGTGGGGAAAGAAGCTGGGGGAGGGCGGGCTCGGCAGGGTCGATGAAATCATCGTCACGGCTTCGAACCAAGCCCATCCCGTGGGGGCACACCTCGCCTGCAAGCGGCTCAGCGACAAATGGAAGAACGAGCCGACAGCGCGCGAGCGCTTCGAGCGTGAAATCATCGCTCTTCGCGGGATGTCGCACCATGCCATCGTCACGTGCGAGGGGGAGAGCCTGGCCGGCTCCAGCGAGCGCTTCTACGTGATGCCGCTCTACAAGCGCAGCCTGCGCGAGGCGCTCGCGGCGGCGGCCCACGGCTTCGAGTGGACGTGGACGGCCCGATTCGTGGCCAGGATTGCCGACGCCATGGCCTATGCCCATGGTCAGGGCTTCATCCACCGGGACCTGAAGCCCGAGAACATCCTCTTGGATGGCAACCACAACCCCGTCATCGCGGACTGGGGCGTCGGGTACTTCGTCCACAAGCACTCCAAGGTGCTGCAGCAGCTCACCCGCGGGGGCATGGGCACGGAGTACTACTGCAGCATGGAGCAGTGGTCCTCGGGCAAGTGCACCCAGACTGGTGACGTCTACTCCCTTGGGCTGATGCTGGCGGAACTCATTCATGGCAGCCAGCTCTCCATCACTCTCGGCATGGGCATCCAGCAGGACGTTGTGGCCAACGACTCCCGCGGCGCGCGGATGCTCAACGAGCTCATCAAGACCATGACCGACCTGCTCCCGCAGCGGCGCGTCCAAACGATGACCGAGGTTGCGCAGCGGCTCCGAGCCGCCGCTGCGTACGCCGCCTACGCCGCGTAGGGCACGCCCACCAACGGGTTGATGCGCTCGTCCCAGACGAAGCGTTCTCCAAGCGGGGCAGAGGCGAAGCATGCGCTCGCCGTGCCTCGTTCCGACACCGAGCTGACCTGCCAGGGATGCACCGCAGGGGCCGTCGTCAACTCTAACTCTTCGGGAGGGTGACGGTGCCGGGGGTTGATTGCGTATTCCGGCCATGCCAATCAGCGATTCCGGCCGAAGCCGATCACCCGTTCCGGAGCATGCCGAACACCGGGATGACGACGCTGGACGGGGCTACTTCGCCGCCTTCTTCCCGCTGGTCAAACTCTCGGCTTGCGAATCGACTCGCCGCCAAGCTTGAGGCGGTGGGCGTTGTGGACGAGCCGGTCGCAGATGGCATCAGCCAGCCTCGCGTCGCCGATGATGGCGTGCCAGTCCTTGGGCTCCAGCTGGCTGGCCACAATCGTCGAGCCGAGCTGGTAGCGGTCATCAAGCACTTCGAGCAGTTCCTTGCGCTGCGTGGCTGCCAGCGGCTCCAGCCCGAAGTCATCGAGGATGAGCACCTTCGCCTTGGCCAGCCTGCGCAGCAGGTGCGGGTATGATCCGTCCGCTCGGGCCTGCGCCAGCTCGTCGAAGAGGCGTGAGGCCCGGCGACACACCACGCTGTAGCCATCGCGGCACGCCTTCTGGCCCAGCGCGCACGCCAGGTAGCTCTTGCCCACGCCCGTCGGCCCGGTGCGCAGGATGTTCTGCTGGCGCTACGCCCACCGCGACGAGGCCGATCTCCATCAACCACCGTGCTCAGCAACAACAGCCCTCGGGCGTGCGCTTAGTCGATGTCCTCCACGCACGCAGTATCCGCTGCACGAGCCCCGTCTTCCGTGAGCCGGGCGGTCGCATCATCCTGACAGGGTGAACAGGACTCTTTCAGCGCGGCGGCGACTGCTCTTCGGACGAGGTCGCGAGCGGCTCCGGGAGGGTGAGCTCGCCCACCTCGGCGTCGAGCTCGGCGGCCACGAGGCGGGAGCGCGTGGCGGCCCAGTACTTGGGGGCCAGTTCCAGGTAGCGCTCGCGGGGCCAGTGGGCCAGCACGCGCAACAAGTCTCGGAGGTAGGTCTCAGGGTCCAGACGGTGCAGCCGGGCGGTGGCGATGAGGGTGAAGAGGTGGCCAGCGCTCTGGGCATGGTCATCGCTGCCGACGAAGAGCCACGCCTTTCTGCCGACGGCAATCCTCCTCAATTCCCTCTCAGAGCGGTTGTGTGATGCCTGGAGGTACTCATGGATCCGTAGGGTGCGAGTCCCGAAGCGGCAACAGGTCGAGGCCGCATAGCTGGGGTGGCGCTCGCGGGGGAGATGCCCGAGAGCGAAGCCCACCGACGAAGTCCCGCCTCGGGCGGGATGAGCGAGTGCGCGGGCCGTAACGACGCGATGAACGGCCGGTCGAGGCCCCGTAAGCAGATAGGTTCCAAGCGCCGAGTCACCACAATCATGGCGAAGGCAGCAGGTCCGTTCCGAAGTCGACCAGGGGAAGGACCGCTCGGCGGGGTAAAGGCCACGGCACGTGCACAAGGCCATGGGTTGAAACAGGGAAGGGCTCCTCGCCCCGCGGAGAAAGCCCGCGGAAGCAAGGTAGCCGGGCGAGCCGAAAGGTGAAGCACGGCGAAGGCGAGAGCCCGACGGATGGGTCCGTAGTAGCGGCGAAGCGGGGTAACGCCCGTGGAGCGAAGGGGCCCTACCGGAGGCATTCCAAGTGAGGAGCGAGGCAGGAGCGGGATGACAAAGCCCACCATCAGTCTGCAGGAGCTTCGAACGAGGATAGGCCATCGGGCGAAATCCGCCCCGACGCATCGTTTCTGGGGAATGTACGTCCACCTCACGCGACTGGAGACCCTCGAAGCCGCCTACCTTGAAGCCCGCCGCAATGGCGGTGCTCCCGGGGCGGACGGCGTGACGTTCGAGGCCATCGAGAGCCAGGGGCGCGGCGAGTTCCTGTCGGAGCTCGCACGGGAGTTGGAGGAGGAGCGGTACACCCCCAAGCCGTACCGTCGAAGAGAGATTCCGAAGGAGGGCGGCAAGGTCCGCACCATCTCGATTCCAACGATTCGAGACCGGGTGGTCCAAGGCGCGCTCCGGTTGCTGCTGGAACCGCTCTTCGAAGCCGACTTCTCGGCACATTCGTTCGGGGCGCGACCCGGGCGCTCGGCACATCAAGCCGTGGACGAAGTGCGCAAGGGGATGAACCACCAGAAGCACCTGGCTGTGGACGTGGACCTGAAGTCGTTCTTCGACACCATCCGGCACGACCGGATGATGGAGAAGGTGGCACGCAGAGTCCAAGACGGCCGGGTGCTCGCTCTGGTGAAGCAATTCCTGAAGAGCACGGGTGGGTGCGGAATCCCGCAAGGGTCTCCGCTCTCGCCGCTACTGGCCAACGTGGCGCTGAGCGACCTGGATCACGTCCTGGGGAAGGGCAAAGGCTATCTCACGTACGTGAGGTATCTCGACGACATGGTGGTGCTCACCTTCAACTCGAAACGAGGGAGGCGGTGGGCGGAGCGTGCGCTGGAGCGCATTCGCGAAGAAGCGGAGGCCATTGGCGTGCAGTTGAACAAGGAGAAGTGTTGATGGTCTCCAGGAAGCGCTGATTCCTGGTCATCGGTCGCCCGGAGTTCCGTGACTTCGTGGCCGGCACCGTCGGCGCGTGCAGCCAAAAAGTTGAGGGGTGGGGAGTGCGCCGGTGGAGTCCGCGGTCGCGCGCGTCCTGAAAAACGGAAGGCCCACCAGCGACACCTGGAGGGCCCTCCTGGAGGCGCGCCCTGGTGTGCGAGAGGGGCGGGCCGGTGAGGCAGGGGTAGCGCAGTCCGGGGCGTAGCGCCAGAAGTCGGCGCGCGCGGGAGGCTGCGCGTGGAGTCGCTGCGGTTGGCGGTGTGCGGTCGGCCGGAGTGCCGACGGCTGTTTCAGCTGTGCACCGGATGCGACCGGGGCCAGCGCTACTGCGAGCGGGCCTGCGGCAGGAGGGCGCGCGCGGAGTCGGTGCGTGCGGCCGGGCGGCGCTACCAGCGCACGCGGGACGGGCGGCACGCCCACGCTGCGCGCCAGGCTGCATACCGGGAGCGACGCAGGAAAGTGACGCATCAGGCTCCCCCGGAGGCGGCTCACGAGGCGACGGTGCCACTCGCGCCGGTCCAGGCCACCACGCAGGTGGCCTCGGAGCCGAGCGCAGCGAGGCCCCCTCCGCATGCACTGCCGCCTTCTCCCGCCTGCACGTTCTGCGGGCGCCAAAGCCCCTTCCTCCGCCACACCACCTTGGCGCGCACCCGAGTGGGCCCGCGTTGGCGGCGCGGCCTTCCGTGAGGAGGTGGGCGGATGATTGCCCCGGAGGTACGTGCCCGCATCCGCCGGCTGCACTACGCGGAGCACTGGCCGGTGGGCACCATCGCCACGGAGTTGGGCCTGCACCACGACACCGTGGAGGCGGCCCTCGAGGACGTGCAGGTGGCCCCTGCCGATAGGAGCACGGTGAAACCCACCGTGCTGGGCCCCTACACGGACTTCATCGACGCCACCCTCAAGGCCCACCCGCGCCTGAGGGCCACGCGCCTTTTCCACATGGTGAAGGCCCGGGGCTACCCGGGGGGCTACGAGCAGGTGAAGCGCTACGTGCGGCGGGTGCGCCCTGGGCCCCAGGCCGAGGCCTTCCTGCGCCGCTGCACCCTACCTGGCGAAGAGGCGCAGGTGGACTGGGGCAGCTTCGGCAAGGTGCAGGTGGGGCGGGCCTCCCGGACGCTCTCCTGCTTCGTGCTGGTGCTGGGCCACTCGCGCGCCATGTACGCACGCTTCTTCCTGGGGCAGACGATGGAGTGCTTTCTGCAGGGCCACGTCCAGGCCTTCGAGGCGCTCGGGGGCGTGCCTCGCAGCCTCCTCTACGACAACTTGAAGTCCGTCGTGCTGGAGCGGGCCGGAGACGCCATCCGCTTCCACCCCCGCGTGCTGGAGGCCGCCGGGCATTACCACTTCGCGCCCAAACCCTGTGCCCCCTACCGCGGCAACGAGAAGGGCAAGGTGGAGCGCACCATCCGCTACCTGCGCGATTCCTTCTTCGCCGCTCGCAGCTTCCACGGCCTGGACGACCTCAATCGGCAGCTCAAGCGCTGGGTGGACGAGGTGGCCCACCAGCGTCGGGTGCCCGGCGACGCCTCGGGCCGCACGGTGGCCGAGGCACTGGAAGACGAGCGTCCCCGCCTGCTGCCGCTGCCCGCCCACCCATTGCCCACCGACGTGGTGCGCCCCGCCTCCTCCGGCAAGACGCCCTACGTGCGCTTCGACGGCAATGACTACTCGATTCCGGATGGCCTGGTACGCCGTCCTCTCACGCTGGTGGCCTCTGCCACCACGGTGCGCCTGCTCGACGGCGCCCAGCAGGTCGCCTCGCACGTGCGCAGCTGGGACAAGGGCGCCCTCGTCGAGGACGCCCAGCACCTGGCCGCGCTGGCCAGGAAGAAGGCCCACGCCCACGAGCTGCGCGGACGGGACTTGCTGCGCGCCCGCTGCCCACGCGCCGACCAGATGCTCCAGGCGCTCGCCGACCGCGGTGACAACCTCGGCAACCACACCGTGAAGCTGCTGGCGCTAGCAGAGCGCTACGGCGCCGCGGAACTGGACGCCGCCCTGGCCGAGACGCTCGAGCGCGGCGCACTCGGGCCCGCCTCCGTCGCCCACGTCCTCGACCAGCGACGCCGTCAGAAGGGGGCGCCTCCGCCGCTGCCCCTGGTGCTGCCAGATGACCCGCGCGTGCGTGAGCAGCGCGTCCCCCAGCATTCCCTCAACGCCTACGACGCCCTCCTCGAGGGCGACCCGGAGCAAGCACCATGATGCCCCTGAAAGAACGTCTCACCGCCCTCGGCCTGAGCCACACCAGCGACGCACTCGATGACCTCATTGCCATGGCCACCAAGCGCAGGTGGGGGCCGACCGAGCTGCTGGAAGCCATCGCCGAGGAGGAGACGAAGGACCGGGCTCGTCGCAGCGTGGAGCGGCGCCTGTCACGCAGCAAGCTCGGCGCGCTCAGGACGATGGCCGACTTCGACTGGGGCTGGCCCAAGCGCATTGACAGGCCGGCCGTCGAGAGCGCCCTGGCCCTGGACTTCATGGCCCGCCCCGCCAATGTCGTCCTTGTCGCCCCTCAGGGATTGGGCAAGACGATGATTGCCCAGAACATCGCCTACAACGCCGTGCAGGCTGGCCACTCCGTCCTCTTCACCACCGCCTCCCAACTGCTGCTCGACCTGGGCAGTCAGGACTCCGCCAGGGCCCTGGACCGGCGCCTGAAGCACTACTGCACCCAGGCGGGTCTGCTCGTCATCGACGAGATTGGCTACCTCTCCTACGACGCCCGGAACGCGGACCTGCTCTTCCAAGTGGTGTCGCGCAGGTATGAGAAAAAGCCGATTGTCTTGACGACCAATCTGCCGTTTTCGGAATGGACCACCATCTTCCCCAACGCCGCGTGCGCCATCGCTCTCATCGACCGCGTCATCCACCACGCCAGCATCATCAGCATTGAGGGCGACAGCTACCGCCGACGCGTGGCCGAGGAGTCCCGCGCCGAGCGCAAGGCCAAGAAGGGCTGACCCCCTCCGCGTCCCACTGCGGCCAGCCGGCCCCGCTCTCCCGCTCCGCGGTGGGGGCGGGGCCGAGCTGCATCCGATGACCAGATTTCCGCGCTCCGCGATGACCGCCAACAAGAAGACCCGGACGGTGTTGCTGACCCAGAAGGGGGCCATGTTCGCGTTCCTCGGCTTCGAGTTTCGCTGGAAGCCGAACCCAACCATTCGGAAGGGGTATGCACACACGAGCCCGCGAAAGAAGAAGCTCACCGAGGTTCTCCGCAAGGTCAGGGACGTCCTCCACGGCAGCCGGCACCTGTCGGTGCAGGAGGCGGTGGTCCGGGTCAACCCGGTCCTTCGCGGTTGGGTGAATTACTTCCGAGTGGGGAACTCGAGCCGAGCATTCGACAAGGTGAAGTGGCAGGTCGAACTCAAGGTGAGGCGGTTCGCGGTGAAGAAACTGAAGCGAAGGGGCTTCGGCTGGACGCGGTGGAGTAGCGACGTCGTGTACGGGATGTGGGGTCTCTTCAACGACTACCGCATCCGGTACTACGTCGCCGCGAAAGCGAGCGCCCTGCCGGAAGGACTCATAACCCCGGTGTGATGACGCCTTCGCGGCGAGCCGGATGCGGGAAATCCGCCTGTCCGGTTCGATGAGGCGGGGACCGGAGACGGAGTGATGGCGCGCTCTACACGGGCACGAAGCCGGAAACGGCGGATACAGCCAAGGGCAGCCTGAACACCACCGCGCCGGTCCCCGACCCGACTCTCCAGCAGCAGCCGGCCGTCCTCGAGGAAGCGGCCCAGGGCCTCTCGCTGCCGCACGGCGTAGCCGAGCGCCTTGCGCAGCAGCCCGCGCTCCTCCCGCACCTTCTGGTGCTCTGCCTCGGCCCAGGCGAAGAAGGCTTCCACGTGCGCACGCAGGTGCGCCTGCCGCAGCCGGTGAATCTCCTCGGGAGGCTTGTCTCTCCACGTCGCCTCCAGCTCGAAAATGCGGCCGATGCGCGCCAGGCCCTCGCGGGCGACGGCACTCTTCGCCGCCGTCGCCTCCCAGAAGCCTCGGCGGCAGTGCGCCCAGCACGCTACCTCGTGCCGCACCTCGGCCTCGCCGTCCGGCGGCTCGTCGTCGGCGGGACGGAAGAGGGCATCGTAGACACTCTTCGCGTCGGCCTGCACGTAGCCGCGGAAGCCCTTGAAGAGCTCCAGCACCGCGGCGCTCGTCTCACGCGGCGTGTACTCGAAGAAGATGGCGTCCTTGTCCACCACCTGCACGAAGTAGTGGCCCCGCCGACACGCCTGGCGCTGCCCTTCGACGGGCACCGGCTGCACCGCCACGCCCGTGGCGTCCGTGGCGATGCAGAAGGCGGTGGCGAGCGCCTCCTCGCGCATGGCGGCCACCACGGTGGTGCCCACCGTCGCCCCCACGTCCTCCATCCACCGCGCCATCGTCCCCCGGTCCACCGGCACCCCGTCACGCGCGAAGCGCTGCTCCAGGCGGAACAGCGGCAGCCCCTCGCAGTACTTCCCAATCACCAGGTGGGCCAAGAGCGACGGCGCGGCCAGGCAGCGGAAGAAGAGCTCTTTGGGCGTCATCGCCGACGCTAGGAAGGCCTCACCGTCGGCGTCGACGGTGCGGTACTTCACCCGGGCGATGACGAGCCGGCGCATGCCGCCCCGCTGCCACGCCAGCTTGCAGCTCTCCTCGAAGCCGATTCGCTCCGCCTTGCCCTGGGCCACCAGCGCGTCGAGGACGGGGTCGGCAATCTCCACCCGCTTCTCTTCCAGCGGCAGGCTCCTCAAGTCGCGCCGGCCCTTGGGCTTGCGCTTCTTCTTCTTCGCCCCCGCGTCGCCTGACGTCTCGTCCGAGGCCATGCCCAACGTACCGGCTACCTCTTCCAAGGCGCGCAGCTTCTGGGCGAACTCCAGCTCCAGTTGCCGGCTGTCCACCCTCTCGGCCTTGGCCACGAAGAGTCGTTGCTTGAGAAGCTCCAACTCCAGCCGCAGCCTCTCGTGCGAGGCCTTCAGTACGTCCCGTTCCCTCTCCAACTGCGCGCTGCGCTGCTTCTCGGCGCTCAGCAGCGCTTCGAGCTCTGCAATGCGTGCCTGGGTGGCTGTCGGGGACTCCTGCATGGACACCGCGCCCTTGTAACTCCCCACGGCGGCGCTGTCGACGCCCTCCTGTCAGGTAGGGCGCCTCGTGCAGTCTCGCTCTCCAGCTGCGTCAATGCGGGCGAGGGCCGCGAGGCGGCACCTCGACGCGCAGCCTGTCCAGCAGCTCCTCCAGTACGTGCTCCTCCACCGCCACGCTGGTGGCCCCCGACTCCAGCCCTTGCGGTACCTGGAAGCAGCCGGAGTCCAACCGCTTGTAGAAGAGGCACAACCCACTGCCGTCGTAGAAGAGGACCTTGAGGGCGGTGCGTCGCTTGCCGAAGAAGACGAAGAGGGCGCCGCTGCGCGTCTGGCGGCCCAGCCGCTCGTCCACCAGTCCCGCCAGCCGCTCGAAGCCCCACCGCAAGTCAATCGGCTCCAGCCCCACGAAGATTTCGACGCCGTGCGGAATCATCGCTGCGCGCCCCGCCTGGCGTCCTCAAGGGCCTCCAGCGCGACCCGGACTGTCGCCGTGTCCGCGCCAGGTGGCACCAGGACACGCGCCCCGTGCGCTTCGATGATGACCTCGGTGGCTCGCGGCGTAGTCCGGGCGAGGGCCGGGGATTCCTGCACCGGCTCTCGTACCAGCCGCACCAGGGGGACTTGCGCGGTCAGCTTGCCACGCGCCGACTCCGCCAAACGACTGGACCACCGGTACAGCGTGCCCGCCGTAAACTCCTGGCCCTTGCAGTACTCCGCCGCGCCCAGTCCGCTGGCGCGCCATTCCTCGACCCGCTTCTTCCACAGCTCCGCGTCTGCCATGCGCGACACCTTGCGCGCGGAGGCTCAGTGCCGCCAGACGGGTCTCATGCAGCGGATACCGCACGCATGCTGCCGCAGCTTCGCGTTCTTCAGCCGCTGCTGGAGCTTGCGGTTATCGCGGTGCATCTGCTCCGCATCGACGAGCAGTCCGAGCACATCCTCGGGCGTCAAGTCCTTGCCCTTGGGTTGCTCCAGCCACTGCTTCAGCGCCTTCGCCATTCCATGCAGCTTCATCTCGTTGAGCTTCTCGAGCGTCTGTTCCACCAGCATGCGTGTCTCCTTGGATAGCGGCGGGTCCGTTGCCTGCGCGGGGCTTCGTAACGTCTTGGCAGCCTGGGCGCGTGCACCGCGCTCCATGGCCCTTGCTGGAGCACCGCGAGGCCGTCCTCGGCGCCCAGCGGTCAGTGGTAGTAGCCGGGGCCCCGCACGTTGCCGTGCACGGGCAGCGCCTCGGGCCGTGGCTCTTCCCGCACCGGCTCGCGGTCGAGGTTGTTCTTGAGAATCGCCGCGACGCTCTTGTATGTGCAGGCCCTCAGTCGCAGCGCCCGGGCGCACGCGGCCTCAATGCGTTCCGCCTCGTACCTGCGGCCCAGGTGCAGCACGCCGAGGCAAGCCTGGAAGCCGTGCCGCGTGTGCACCCGGCGCCGCAGGATTTCCTCCACCAGTGCCGCGGTGGCCGGCCCCGTCTTCTTCTCCCACTCCACCAGCTTCAGCGGCGTCCATTCCGCCTGCGCCTGGTGGGACTTGGGCATGTGCTCACACTTCGTCGTGTGGCCGCCCCTTTCGAAGCTGCGCAGGGGCGAGGTGACGCGGCGTCCGCCGTGCATCACCTCCAGGGCCCTCGCCGTCGCGCGCACGTCCAGATGCTGGCCCACCAGCTGATACGGCACGCTGTAGCAGTGGCCGTCGAATTCGACGTGGTAGTCGACGCGCACTCTCGGGCGCGCCCACTCGGCGTACTCGTACCGCCGCGCTGGCAGCGGCCGCAGCGCGGCGCGCGCCACTTCCTCGAAGACGTCCCGGCGCGACTTCCCCAGCTGTCCGGCGCCCACACCTGCGTCGCGCCGCCCATGTACTCCAGCGCGTTGACATGGCACTGCACCCACGTGGGCAACTCCGCACTCAGCACCGGCTCCGCGTAGGTGAAGTTGCTGGCGCCCAGCACCGCCAGGAAGAGCTTCGCCTGGCGACGCTCGCCCGTCTTCGGGTCCACCACGTCAACGCCGTCTCCGCTGAAGTCCAGGAAGAGCTTCTCCCCCGCCACGTGCGTCTGGCGCATCGTCACGCTCAGCGTCGCGGCCCACCGCGCGTACTTCTCGCAGAACTGGCTGAACTGGTAACCGTCTGGCTGCTCCGCCTTGTACTCCTCCCACAGCAACTGCTTCGTCACGTGCTTCTTGCGCAGCTCCGGATGAAGTCGCGCCCAGTCGGGTTCCGGCCGGCTCGGCCGCGACTTCCTCTCATCAGCCAACAGCAGCCGCGTCAGCGCCACGTCCTCATCGAACTCCGGTGGCAGCGGCCATGTCAGCTTCGCCACCCGTACCCGGCCCAGGTAGCCGCTCACCGTGCCCGGCGACACCGAGAGGCTGCGCGCTATCGCCCGCGGGCCCAGCCCCTTCTCCAGGTGCAGCCTCAGAATCTCTCTCATCTGCCGCATGGACAGCCTCTCTGCCGCCACCGCCGCCTCCTTTGGGAGGCGGCGTGGTCGGCGCTCTGTCCAGCGTCGTCAACGTTCCAGTCCAGGCCTTCAGCCCCAGAGGCCCTTGGCGCTGCTCCAGCCCCGGTGCTTCAACCTGCTACAGGTGTTCGGCTTGCTCCGGAATCGGTGTTCGGCTTGTCCCGGAGCGGGTGTTCGGCTTGCTCCGGAATCGGTGATCGGGATCGTCCGGAGCACGCCTGCCTCCGCGCCTGCTCGGGGAAACGTCAGGCGCCACGTCCGACGCCGCAGGGCCGGCGTCACGATGGCGTGAAGCCTTCGAGACGGGCTGTGCTCCATGCCACGCATCGGGTGCGCCGAAGCGGGAGCTTCGAGGAAGGCGCAGCCCAGATGCAGTAGCAAGGCGCGTTCGACCTGGGCGGCGGTCCCTTGGGACACCCGACGGGGTACAACAGGTACGTGGCCCGCTTCACCTCCACGGGGACGCGCCTCTGGTCGCGAACGGTGGACCTCGCCCAGCACGTGCTGGGCCTGGGGGCCACGGCGGATGGGAGCACGCTGCTGGTGGGCGACGCCGACGACCCCGTGACGGTCAACGGCCAGCAGGACCTCCCGTCAGGCGGGGCCACCAGGGTGTTCTTCCTACGCTTCACGCCGTAACAGCCCGCGATTGCTGATGTAACGAAGAGGCCGGATGCCTGTGGCCCAGCGTCTCCGTTTTCTCCACACCGTCGCGATTTCGCTCTGCGAACGCGAGCTGCCGACATCGGCTCCGTTACAGCGCGTTACAGCTCAACTGTGCGGGCGTTCCTCTCTTGACAGTGAGAACTTCGCGTGCGACGAGAATGCGAACTACTCGCGCTTTCGTTCGGTGCCCGGAGCCATGTCCCCCTCGTCACACGCTCCCGATGTCTCGGTGTCCCTTCGTGTGGGCGCCCGCCAGCGCACCGACGCGGGCGCGGCCCGCGCCGGCAGGGTTTCAAAGTGGCGAGTCCCTCGCATCATGAGGGGGAGCCGTAGCCGTCGCCCCGGGCTGGGGCTCCAGCTCCTCGTCCTCGTCGCCGTGGTGGGTCTGGGCTTCGGTGCCCACGCGCAACAGGCCGCGGGGGCCGCACCCGCCACGGGGCTCGGGCCGCCGACGCTCATCGAGTCCGTCGAGCCCGACTATCCAGAAGACGCTCGCGCGCAGCGCCTGGAAGGCGAGGTGGTGCTGCGGCTCAGCATCGACGCGGAAGGGCGCGTCACCGCGGTGGAAGTCGTTGAGGCGCTTGGCAATTCGCTGGATGAAGCGGCGCGCGAGGCCGCGCTGCGCCTGCGCTTCAACCCGGCGCGCCGGGACGGGCAGCCCATCGCGGCCCGCATCCTCTACCGCATGGCGTTCCACCTCCCGCCCGTGCCGACCACGGGGAGTGTGGCCACACAGGTGTTCGATGCGAACGGCGCTCCGGGTACGGCCATCGAAGTCTCACTGATTGGACCCGACCAGGCGGCGGTGCGCGCGGTGACTGACACCGAGGGGCGTGCGCGATTCGAGGACGTCACGCCGGGCAACTACCGGCTGCAGGCCTCCAGCAGCACGGGCACGGTGCAGGGCGACGTGGCCGTGGGAGCGGGGAGCGAGGCTCGCCTCGAGCTTCGACTTCCCGCCGCGCCCGCGCCCGCCGCGCCCACTCCCGTCGAGGTGACGGTGCGCGGCACGCCCTCCGAGGCACGCCAGCGGCAGGAGTCCGCCGAGGCGGTGAACGTGGTGGACCTGCGACGGGCGCGGGTGCAGAGCGCGGACCTGGGAGAGGTCGTCACGCGGACGCAGGGCGTGTCGGTGCGCCGCTCGGGCGGCCTCGGTAGCGGGGCGCGGTTCTCGCTCAACGGCCTCTACGACGACCAGATCCGCTTCTTCCTGGACGGTGTGCCGCTCGAACTGGCGGGGTACACGTTCGGGTTCTCCAACGTGCCGGTGAACCTCATCGACCGCGTGGAAATCTTCCGCGGCGTCGTGCCCATCCGCTTCGGCGCGGATGCGCTCGGAGGGGCCCTCAACCTCGTCACCGACCAGAGCCACCAGACGCGGCTCGGTGCGAGCTACCAGGTCGGCTCGTTCGGCACGCACCGGGTGACGCTCGACGGGCACTACCGCCACGACCTCAGCGGCTTCGTGGCCGGCGCCGAGGGCTTCTTCGACTCCGCCCGCAACGACTACCGCATCAGCGTCGAGGCTCCGAACGAGCAGGGGCAGCCGCAAGCCGTCTCCGTCCCGCGCTTCCACGACGGGTACGGTGCGTTCGGCGGCTCGGTGGAGCTGGGCTTCGTCGAGCGGCCCTGGGCGCGCAAGCTCCTGGTCCGCGCGTTCGCGTCGTCCTTCGACAAGGACATCCAGCACAACATCGTGATGACCGTCCCGTACGGCGAGGTCTCCTACGGGGAGAACGTCGCGGGAGTCACCGCGCGGTACGAGCAGTTGCTCGCACCCAACCTCGAGCTGTCGGTGCTCGGCAACGTCGCGCGGCGCAGCATCGACTTCGTGGACCGCGGCGAGTGGGTGTACGACTGGTTCGGCAACCGCATCCGCGAGCGGGCCGTGGATGGGGAGACCCAGACCGACCCGTCGGACCAGACGCTCTGGGAGGACAGCGTCCTGGGCCGCGTGTCGCTGGAGTGGGTGCCGCACGCCGAGCACGTGCTGCGGCTCGCGCTGTCGCCGACACACGTGAGCCGGACCGGTGACGAGCGCCTCCAGGCCGACCCCACCGCGCGGGACCCGCTCACCGCGAAGCGCAAGCTCTTCACGTTCGTGGGCGGGCTCGAGTACGAGCTCAACGCGCTCCCGGTCTCCGACGCCTCGGGCGTGCTCATGGAGCGGCGGCGCGGCACCGACTACCTCATCCAGAACAGCTTCTTCGTGAAGGCCTACGTCTACCGCACGTCCAGCGAGGAGGCGCTCCCGGGCAACATCTTCCGGCCGCTCTCGCAGGACACCCAGGCCTTCGGCATCGGCGATGGCCTCCGTGTCCGCCTCACCGACTGGCTCTACGCCAAGGCGTCGTACGAATACGCCACGCGCCTGCCGCGGCCGGACGAGGTCTTCGGCAACGGAGTGCTCATCTCGCCGAGCCTGGAGCTCGAGCCCGAGGTGAGCCACAACGCCAACCTCGGTCCGCGGCTGGAGCTGCGCCACGCCTCGCTCGGCGACTTCACCGTCGACCTCAACGCCTTCTGGCGCGACAGCAGCCGCCTCATCGTGCTGCTCGGCAACGACCGTTACTTCACCTACCAGAACGTCTACCGCGCCCGCTCCGTCGGCATCGAGAACGCCCTGTCGTGGAGCTCGCCGGGGCGCCTGCTGAGCCTCGATGGAATGGTGACCTTCCAGGACGTCCGAAACGCGTCGAGCGAGGGCACCTTCGGCGATTTCGAGGGCGACCGAATCCCCAACCGCCCCTGGCTCTTCGCGAGCTGGGGGGCGCGCGTGCGCCTCCCGGGCATGCCCGGACGCGACGACACGCTGGAGCCCTTCTACGCGGGCCGCTACGTCCACTCGTTCTACCGGGGCTGGGAGAGCCAGGGCCTGCGCGAGTTCAAGCAGGTCGTCGACGCGCAGCTCACGCACAACCTGGGCGTCTCGTGGAGCATGAACCACGGCGCGCGCGTGACGAGCACCCTGGAGATGCAGAACGTCACCGACGCGGCGGTCTACGACTTCTTCGGTGTGCAGCGGCCCGGCCGGGCCCTCTTCCTGAAGGTGACGGGAGAGCTGCTCTGAGGAACAAGCAGTGAGCGCCTCTCGTACGGCGCGAGGAGGAATACCGTGACGCTGAGCAGGAAGATGTGGACCGTGGGCGCGCTCGCGCTCGCGCTCGCGGGGTGCAGCGACAAGTCCGACGAGGGCCCCGAGACGCCCGCGCCGGAGGGCAAGCGCTACGTGCTCGGCTCGGTGAGCATCGACGCGGACGGCAACCGCGTCAGCTACGCCCAGATTGTGAGCAAGCTGGAGGGCCACTTCACCAACGAGCACGGCATCGAGGTGAACGGCAACGCCGTCTTCCTCGCGCACGGCAAGAACTTCTTCTACGGCCTCGCGGAGTCTCCGGTGTGGGTCCGCTACTCCACCGAGAACGGGTTCAAGGAGACCGGCCGGCTCAGCTTCCTGAACTACGGCATCAGCTACATGGACTTCGCGAACGTCATCGTGGACGACGAGACGGCCGTCTCCGTGCTCACGGAGGCGTACGTGGCCGTCATCTGGAATCCGGAGACGATGACCATCAAGGGCAACGTCGACCTGTCGTTCCTCCGGAAGGAAGGCTACTCAATCGAGTCCTTCACGACGACGACGCACAACGGGCTCGTCTACATCCCCGGCAAGTGGGTGAACTGGACCACGGCCAACGTCGAGCAGTCCGTGAGCATGATCATCCTCGACCCCAAGGCGATGAAGGTCGTCGGGGTCGCCGAGGACCACCGCTGCGGCGCCGGCGGCCGGGTGACGTTCGACGCGAAGGGCTACGCCTATGTGATGGGCGACGGCCGCAACCAGTCGATGCAGACGTTCGCGGCGGCGAGCGGCAAGTCCTCGGTGCCCAACTGCCTGCTGCGCATCGCTCCGGGCACCACCGACTTCGAGGAGAACTGGTTCTACGAAATCCCGTCGCTCACGGGCGGGCTCGACTCGATGACGGAGCTGGAGCACGCCTCCATCACCGGAGGGGTCGGCTTCACGATGATGAAGTACGAGGACCGCATTCCCACCAACCTCGACCGGGTGAACTTCGAGCACTGGAGCGTGCCCGCCTACAAGATGTGGCGCATCACCCTCGGGGACACGCCGAAGGCGGAAGAGGTCCAGGGCGCGAACTACTCCGTCGTCGGCTTCAGCGGCAGCGGCGTGGACGGCAAGTTCTACACGAGCGAGAGCCCCGACGGCGTGAAGTCGACCGTGTTCGAGCTCGACCCGGCCACCAACGTCGCCGTCCAGAAGTTCACGATGGACGGCTACTTCTCCGGGCTGATGCCCATCGAGTGAGACACCCGCACGGGTGTCGGGGAGCCAGACATGATTGAGAGACTCACCTATCTGATGGTCGGGTCGGGCGCCACGTGGGTGCTCTGGCTGCTCATCGCGCTGAGCCTCGCCTCGGTCGCGGTGGCGCTGGAGCGCGCGTGGGTCTTCCGCCGGATGAACGGCAGGATGGACCAGCTCGTCCCCGAGCTTCGCAAGCTCCTGCGCGGCGGGGAGTACGAGCGCGCGCGGCAGCTCCTCGAGGGCGCGAACAGCGTCGAGTCACGCGTCGTGGCCGCGGGGCTCGCCGAGCTGGAGCAGGGCGCCGCGTCCGCCGAGGAGGCCATGGCGGCGGCCATGGGACTCGAGCGCAAGCGGCTCGAACAGCGTATCCTGTTCCTCGGCACCGTCGGCAACAACGCGCCGTTCGTGGGGCTGCTCGGCACGGTCATCGGCGTGGTCGGCGCGTTCGAGGCGCTCGGGCACACCCAGCCGGCGAATGGCGCGATGGCCGCGGCGAGCGCGCTGGCGCCCGAGCGCATCATGGGCGCCATCTCCGAGGCGCTGGTGGCCACGGCCGTCGGCCTCGTCGTGGCGATTCCGGCCGTGGCCGCGTTCAACTACTTCCAGGGGCGCGTCACGGCGGCGCTCGCGGACGCCGAGACGCTGGGGCACGTGCTGCTGGCGCACCTTCGCGAGGAGCACGCTCCCCGGGGCGTTTCGCGGAATGGCGCCCAGCGCGAGGCCGCGAGCCACCAGGTGCATGGCCACGGGGCGGCCGCCTCCCTGGCGACGGCCACGGAGTGACGCATGGCGGGCTTCTCTTCCAACAAGCCGAACGCGCCGATTACGGGCATCAACGTGACGCCGCTCGTCGACATCACGCTCGTGCTCCTCATCATCTTCATGGTGACGGCGAAGATTGTCGTGTCGCGTGCGATGCCCATGGACCTGCCCAGGGCCGCGACGGGCGGCGAGGTGCAGCAGGTCTTCAGCGTCTCGCTGCGCGCGGATGGCTCGATGTACGTGGACAGCCAGGCGGTTCCCCGTGACGAGCAGGTGCTGCAGCTCGCGCGCGCCGCGCTCGCGGCCCACCCGGACCTGCGCGCCGTCGTGCAGGCGGAGGGCACGGTCCCGCACAGCCGCGTCATGCATGCGCTCGACGTCCTCCGGCAGGCCGGTCTGTCCCGCATCGCCTTCGCGGTGGAGCCGGGACCGCCGGTGGAGGTCGCACCTTGAGTGGCCGGGGCGCGTCGCCCGAGAGGGCACCTCGCGCCCGCGTGGGCGCGCGAGCGTCGATGCTGGACGGCTCACCGCGCCGCTCGCCGGGGCCGCTCATCGTGGCGGGAGTCGGCGCGGCGCTGCTTCATGGCGCGCTCGCCCTGGGAGCGAGCCTCATGGGGCCGTTGCCGGAGGAGGGCGGCGTCGCGAAGAGCGCGCCCGTGACCCAGTGGGTGGAGGTCGAGCTCCCGCCTCCGCCTGCTCCGCCGGTGGCCCCGCCTCCTCCTGTCGAGGAGCCGAAGGTGGAACCTGCCCGCCCGAAGGTTGCAGCCGCGGCGCGGGCTGCCGCTCCGCGCACCGCGAACGCGCCGCCGCCCGCCGCCGCTCAGGCCGCGCAGGTGGCGACGGCCGCCCCCGAGGTCGTCGACTTCGGTGACACGTTCGTGGTGGGGAAGGGCTCGGCCTATGCCGGAGGAACGACGGAGTCCGGCGGCACGGCGACGCACGCCGTGCGCGACCCGAATGCGCGCGCGGGTGGTGTCGAAGGCGGCACCGGCACCGACCTCAACGGAGACCGCTCCCGCAGGCCGGCGCTCGCGGGCGGGGCACGCTGGGACTGTCCGTTCCCTGTCGAGGCGGATGACGCGGGCATCGACCACGGTGTCGTCACGCTGCGCGTCGAGGTCGACGCCGAGGGCAGCGTGCTCTCCGCCGCCGTGACGGCGGACCCGGGGCATGGCTTCGGGCGTGAGGCGCGGCGCTGTGCGCTGTCCAAGAGGTGGTCCCCCGGTTTCGATAGAGCCGGTCAGCCCACGCGCGCGGTCGCGCTCGTGAACGTGAGATTCGACCGATGACTGCTCCCGCCTTCGCGGCGGGGCAGGCTTCGAGGAGGCCGTGATGCGCGCATTCTGGACCGTGGTTCACCGCTGGATGGGGCTCATCACCGCCGCCTTCCTCTTCGTCACCGGCCTCACCGGCGTGGTCATCTCCTGGGACCACGAGCTCGATGAGTGGCTCAACCCCCACCTGACCCAGGCGCGTGCGCAGGGCACGCCCCTTTCGGCACTCGAACTGGCCCGTCAGGTGGAGGCCCGCCATCCCGAGGTGCGCGTCACGTACATGCCGATGGCCGCGGAGGCGGGGAAGTCGCTCGCGTTCAGCGTCTCGCCCCGGGTCAACCCCGCGACCGGCGGGCTCTTCGAGCCGGGCTTCAATCAGGTGTTCGTCGACCCTGTCTCGGGTGAGGAGCTCGGCCGTCGCGAGTGGGGCGCGGTGTGGCCCGTCACCCGGGAGACCGCGGTCTCCTTCCTCTACAAGATGCACTACACCCTGCACCTGCCGGTGATGTTCGGCACGGACCGCTGGGGGCCGTGGCTGCTCGGCGTCATCGCGCTCATCTGGACCCTGGACTGCTTCGTCGGCTTCTACCTCACGCTGCCGCTACGCAAGCGGAAGCGCGAGGCCGCCGCCGAGCCGGCCGCGGCGGAAGGGGACAAGCCGCAGGCCTCGGGGCGCACCTTCTGGCAGCTCTGGAAGCCCGCGTGGAAGGTGAACTGGAGCGCCGGCCGCTACCGGCTGAACTTCGACCTGCACCGGGCCTTCGGGCTCTGGACGTGGGTGCTGCTCTTCATCCTGGCCTTCACGGCGTTCTCGATGAACCTCTACCGCGAGGTCTTCATCCCGATGATGTCGGTCGTCTCGAAGCTGACGCCCTCGCCGTTCGACACGCGCGCGCTGGCGGCGCTGCCGATGGAGCCCCGCGTCGGCTACGCGGAGGCGATTGCGGTCGCGGAGCAGGAGTCCCGGCGCCGCGGCTGGACGCAGCCTGTCGGGTACCTGTTCCACTCCGAATATCAGGGCATCTACGCCATCGCCTTCTTCCACCCCGAGGAAGACCACGGCTCGGGTGGCGTGGGCCATCGCCAGCTCTACCTCGACACCCAGGATGCCCGCCTCCTCGGTGACCGCCAGCCGTGGAAGGGCACGGCCGCGGACATCTTCGTGCAGGCGCAGTTCCCGCTGCACTCCGGCCGCATCCTCGGGTTGCCCGGGCGCATCCTCATCTCGCTGATGGGCCTGGTGGTGGCCATGCTCAGCGTCACGGGTGTCATCATCTGGTGGAAGAAGCGCACGGGCCGCGTCCGGTCCACGCAACGGAGCCCCGCGCGAGCGGAAGGCCTGCCCACCGCCAGTGCCCCGGCGACGCGCGTCATCGAGCCCCCGGCAGGCGCCCGGGAGACCGCTCAGTGAGCGCCGTGCTTCCGGCGCTTCGCGCTGCACGCTGAGCACCGCCCCGACAGCTCCATGACGTGCTCGTCGAGCTCGAAGCCGTAGCGCTCCGCGATTTCCCGCTGGAGCGCTTCGAGCGCCTCGGATTGGAACTCGACAACCTTGCCGCACATGGAGCACACGAGGTGGTCGTGGTGCTCCTGCTCGAACGCCGCCTCATAGAGCTGGCGGTCTCCCCGGGAGACGAGCGCCGGCTGGATGATTTTCGCTTCGAGCAGGAGGGGCACGGCCCGGTAGACGGTGGCCATGTGCGCGCCGGCCACGCCCCGGCCGTGGAGCACCTGCACGAGGTCCTCCACGGAGAAGTGCCCGTCGTAGGTGAGGGCCGCCCGGACGATGGCCTCTCGCACCGAGCTCATGTTCTGGGACTTGGCGCGCAGGGCGACGCGGAACGCCTCCACCGCGCGCGAGATGACGTCTTCCCCCACCTGCTCTTTGCGAGCAACTCGCATCTTTCTACTGTGCCAACGTCACCCGGCCGTGGCAACCGAAGCGAGGCTCACGCGAGGGCCTCACGCCCCCCGCTTCGCGGCGAGGAAGTCGCTCACCCAGCGCTGCGCGGCGGCGGTGGCTCGCTCGTGCTCGCTCTCCTGGACGGGGCGTGTGGCACCCGTGCTCGCTCCGTTGGGGCCGCCAGGGCCGGCGCTCGCGGCCGTCGCGGCGCTGTCCGACTCGAGGCCGAGCGGCAGCACGCCCTGCCCCTTCTTCCGCACCCATACCCGGGGCGCGGGCAGGGGAGCCTGCACCTCCGCCTGAGGCATGGGCTCTCCGGCCCTGGGCCTGCGCCCACGCGGCAGGATGACGTCGGGGATGCTGTGGGGCGCCGCGTTCTCCACCCAGGCGGAGTGGAGGCGGCCGGTGGCCACCATGAGGCGCCGCTTCTGGTAGTGGGCCGCACAGTAGCCCTGGCTGCGGAGGGGCCGCCGACAGCCGATGACGGCGCAGTGCCGGACCGTGGGCCCGGGCGCGGCGGCCGCGGGCAGGGTGGCCTGAACGGAGGCGAGGACGGGCGCGACCGCCGCCAGCAGCTCCGTGTCGCGGCCGGTGCTCGCGGGACGGACCGCTCGCGGCTTCCCGGTGAACCGCTTCGCCAGGCGCTCCAGGGCCGCCGCGAGCGAGGCCACGGGGCCCCTTGCCTCCTGGCGAATGGCGGCACGGAGCGCGGTCTCGATGGACTGTGCTGAAACCAGTTGGAGCGGGACGGGCTTCGCAACGCGACGACGATGAAGTCTCTGCATGTGTAAAGGCTCGAGCTGTACGAGTCGAAGGCAGCGCCGGATGAAGCGTGGCGCCGCAACGTAATAACCGCGAGGGATGATTACCATTCCTCGCCAAAAACAAACACTGCGACACGCACGCCGTGTGCGACATCTCCTGTTACCAGGCCTCGGGAGGCGACCGGGTCGAGCCCTTCCGCCACGCCGGAGCACCTCCGGGGCTTCCGGCCGCACCGCGTCGCCGACGGAGACCCACATGTGCGGCGCGAATCACGCTTTCGAAGGCGTCTAGAAACGAGCCTGGAGGCGCACCCTACCACTGAGCCACCCGTGAAACCTCTTGTCCTCGATGTCCTCCGTGGTGTCGGTGGCCTGCACCACGGGGTTCTCGGGCCGCGCCTCGATGTGGATGTGGCTCGTCCGGTACTGCCCCGCGGTGAAGTTGAGGAAGGGCCCCACGGAGAACGTGGGGTTGATGCGGTAGTCGAGCCCGCCCTGGGCGGCGAGCTCGATGCCCCGGACGTAGCCATCCGTGCTCACGGGGCCACCAACGGTCAGCTCGAAGGAGCTCGATGACTGGAGGCTCTCGACGCCGACGCCCAGCCCCGCCCAGGGCTCGAGCGCTCCGCTCGGCTGGAAATGGTAGGCCGCGTTGAGTCCCAGGCGGAGCTGGCTCACGCTGCAGCTGACGCCTTCCGAGCAGCCCAGCGCGAGCTTGCCGAAGCCATACTGGAAGGAGGCCCCCAGGTAGAAGCGGGGGCTGAAGAAGTAGCCCGCGTCGACCTGCAGCGGAATGACTCTCGAGACGTAGTCGGCCAGCTGCTGGTCGTCATCGGCTGGCCAGCCGCGCGACTTGCCGAAGGGCATGCCGTAACCCGCGCGAAGCCCCACGGAGGGCCCGCGCCCCTGTTCCTCATCCGCCAGGGCGGAGGACGCGCTCACGACGAGGGTCAGCACAACGAGATTCTGGACGGAGGACATCTTCATGGGGTTCATGGTCCGGGCGAACGTCTGCTCGCCCCATACCATGCAACCGGGCCGTCGGAGCGACTCCCCGCATCATTTGCCCACCGAAGCGCCCGAGCTGGTGGGCTACTTCGACACTGCACCCGCGCGAATCAATGGCACATCAACTCGAGCCGGCGTGACCTCGACCTCGTGGGGCCGACCTCGAGCGACTACCTCTACCAGCCCTGCGTCCCCGACACACGGAACACCTGGTGAGCCCCTTGAAGAGCCGAAGGCCCTGCCATTGCTGGCAGGGCCTTCTTGTTTCCGCTCACGTCATCCCTGGCTCAGGGGAGCCGGAAGACGCGCAGGTTCTCCTCGCCCTTGCGCACGTAGACGAGGGCGTCGTGCGTCGCCAGGTAGAAGAAGCGGTTCTTGACGAGGTCGTGCCACCCGCCGAAGGCACCGGCCTCCCACTGTGGCGCCTCGGTGAGCTTGAGGGTCGTCGGGTCCACCTCGAAGGTCCGGTACTCGTAGCTCCCATCCCCGCCGCGGTCATACGGGAACGCGGCGATGTAGCGATTGAGCGGCGGCACGTAGGTGAAAATCATTCCCTCGAAGTACTCGGTATAGGTGCGGGCCACCTGGAGGTCGTGCGCCAGGTCGAACCGATCCCACTTCGTCGTGTCCAGGTCGTAGGTAATCAGCCGCGGAGGGAAGGTGTCATGCTGCGCCTCCGGGTAGGGGAAGCTCACCAGCTTGCGGCCCACCCGGGTCATCTGGGCGAAGAACCAAGCGGGGGGCGTGATGGTCTCCCAGTTCCAGGCCTGGTCGTCGGTGTCGAAGGACCACCACTTCGAATAGTCGTAGTTCTCCGTGGGGCCGAAGAGGTAGCGGTGCTTCACCTCGTCCCAGAACGTCCAGCCGGCTGCGCCGCCGTAGCCGGTGGCCCCGTCGTACTTGGAACCCGGGGTGTTGAAGGGGTTGTGACGCGTCCACTTGTGGGTGGTCAGGCTGTAGCGCCACATCCGCCGGACGCCCAAGGCCACCTCCTGGAGGTCCGGGTTGTAGACGAGCCCGTTGTACGTGTGACGGGCCACCGGGTTACCGGTCGACGCGGCGGGCCGGTCCGGGTCGTAGAACTCGTCATTGAAGACGTCGCTGTCCGGGTGGGCCTTCGAGTACTCCCCGGCGGGCGGGTAGTAGCTGTACGTGTTCCCCCAGGGGACTCCCGTCCAGTTCGCCGAGTTGTCGGGGAGCTGCTCGATGCTCCAGCGCATCTTCGCCATGTCGAAGCGGTAGAGGCCGTTGTTGGAGCTGTCGGCGTGCCCGCCACCGAAGGCCCACCAGCGGGCGCGAGGCGCGTCCACCGCCAGGCCGGAGTAGGCGTTGATGACTCCGGCGATTCCCCCGGAGCCGAGGTCCCGGAAGCCGGGAAGCGCCGCCTTGACCTCCGCGTCGAGCGTGGTGATCGGCGTGCTCGCGACCTCAATCCACTTCCCCTTCGGGACGATGGCCCACGACGAGGCGTTCACGATGCCCGTCGAGTCACGCCCGGGGGTCCACACGTTGCCCTCGAGCTTGCCGGTGTCCGTGCCGTTGCCCCAGGTGAAATCAGGAGGCGGCCCCGCGTCGACCCGTCCCGCGTCGGGACTGCCCGCGTCAGGGTTTCCTGCATCAGGATTCCCCGCGTCGGAATTGCCCGCGTCGGAATTGCCCGCGTCGGTGCTCCCCGCATCACGGGTTCCTGCATCGGTTTGAGGATTCTCGGCGGGCGGGTCATCCGAGTCGCAGCCAGCGAACGCTCCCGTGACCGAGAGCGCCAGGACGAGAATCCAAGGTGTCGAACGTGTTGGTCTGACTGCGGTCATGCTCCACTCCTCGAGGGGGGATTGCTGGACGGCCACACTGCGGTGTGAAGGCGCACGGAAGCAGGGGACTCCCAGGATGCACGAGGCTCTGACGCGGGCGCCGGGTACACGCCCGCGTCACCTTCTCGCTCAGGTCCTCACGACGCCGTCGAAGACGCCGTAGCCGCCCGGAATGAAGAAGTCCTTCCCGGGGACGAGCCCGTAGGCGGCGAGCACCGTCGCCGCGACGTCCTGGGCGCGCGGCGTCCGCGTCACCGGGTCGCCGGACTCCTCGATGAGCTTCACCGGAATGCCCATGGGCGAGCCCTCCATCGTCTCGTCGTAGCCGCCCAGCATCTGGTTGCCCTGGATGCCGCCTCCCACGAGGAGGGCGCACGTCGCCGGGTGGTGGTCGCTGCCCGTCTTGGGGAAGGTCCGCCCGAAGTCGCTGTAGACGTAGACGAGCGTCTCATCCAGCAGCGAGCGCGAGGGGTTCGAGCGGCTGGGCGTGAGGCTCATCTCCAGGCACACCCGCCCCACCATCTCCATGGCGATGCGCAGGTAGTTGGCATGCACCACCTGGCCATTCACGTAGTGGGAGTCGAAGGCGTAGCCGTTGATGCTCGACGCCCGCAGGGTGACGGTCGAAACCAGGTCGGACTTCAGCAACTGGAGCGCGAAGGCATAGTCCCCCATGGACGAGGCCTGACCACAGGCATCCGCGTAGCCGACGCAGGCCCCCCAGTCTTCGGGGTAGGCCGGGTCCTTCTTGAGATTCTCCCAGGTCTTCGTGGTGCCGAGCACCGAGAGGATGTCCCGCCGGATGGTGCGGCTGGCGCCCTTGTACGTGTCGTAGAGCTGCTCCAACTGCGCGTCCGTGCCCGCGGTGGAGAGGGCGCGCTCGCGGCGCAGGGCCTTGAGCACCGCCGCGTCCACCGCCGACAGGGGCACCGTGCCGGAGAGCTGGGAGCCATCGAAGGCGAGGTCGGGCTGGTCCTGCCGCGCGCGCAGCCCCTTCCATGCGCTGTCGCGCCGGTCCGAGATCGTGGGCTCCACCGTCGCGCTGGAGGCCAGCAGCGTCGGGTTCGCCAGTGCAGGCAGTCCGAGCGCCATGGGCAGTGGCCCGCCGAGCGTGACGTTGGGCAGCGGCCTGTCCGGGAAGCGCGATGCCATGGCGTTGGCGACGACGGCCTGCACCGCCGGGGCCCGGAAGCTGGCGCCCGCGACACCCGACAGGCTGGCGACGATGCCGCTCCCATGGGCGGCGGTGCCCTGGTCCGCCGCCACCAGCAGCGCCGCCTTCTCGTAGAGCTTGTATGCCGGGTTCGCCCAGACATACCCATACGGACGATAAATCTGTGTGTTGTTGACGATGGGATTGGTGCCGCTCGTGTCAGCCGGGTTGGCCCAATTCCAGTACACGGGAGTGCGCAGCTTGCGCACGGGCCCGGGGGCCTCCAGGTCCACCGGCGAGCGGTCCAGGTTCTCCACCTGCTCGGGGTTGTACCCATAGGGATACACGGCCCCCTGCGCGGGCGGAATGAACTTCAGGATGCCCGCGCGAGACATTGGCGCGAAGAAGGACTCCCAATGCAGTCCACCATCCAGCCAGATGGCCAGCATCTTCGTGGGCCGGCCCGAGCTCGATTGAGCCCTCGCCGTGGGCAGTCCGTAGCGCGCCAGCAGCCCGACCTGCGCGGCCCCGAAGGCCGCCTGAAAGAGATTGCGACGAGTGAGCTTCATGGGCGCCTCAGTAGAAAATCCAGTGCGGGTGGCGGATGAAGTACGAGCAGGCTCCCACGTAGGCGGGCTCGGTGTCGGTGGGAGTCGAGAGCGGTACGAAGACGTCCGTGTACAGCTCGTCCACCTGCGCGTCGGTGAATCGCTCGCCCAGGAAGTGGAGCGACCAGCGCTTCAGCGTGGCCTTGACGTCGGCCGGATTCGCCGAGCGCGTCGTTCCCTGCGGAAACAGCACCGTGTTCCCCGACTTGGAGAGGGCGAGCCGGCACCAGCGCTGGGAGACCTGCGTCAGCGTGAGGACGAAGGTGGGCGGCGTGCCCCGGTCCGCGGAGACCTGGTACATCACCGAGCCTCCTCCGAGGCCGTGGTAGCGCGCGCCGGTGACATGCTGCCGGGGCGAGGGGATGACGTCCGGCGACTGGAGCGGGTAGAGGTCCTCTCCTCGCGACTCCGCCATGTCGAAGCCGAACTCCTTGGCGGGGATGAAGAAGTCGTCGTAGCCCAGCCCGAGCTGCTTGTAGAGCGCGCGCTGGATTTGCATGGCCGTCATCCGGGTGATGCGCCGGGCCTGCGGGTCCGGACGCGGGTCGCGCTGCTGCGCGCCGAGCCCCTGAATCCATGCGCGCACCGCGTCCACGGTGAGCGTCGCGGTGCCCTCCGAGACGAGCTGCGAGTAGGTCTTCTGGCCGGTGGGCATCTGCTTGAAGGCGCCGGTTCCGCGCCCATCCAGGAGCCGCACCAGCTCGCTGTTGTCGGGGTCTCCCGCCTTCACCAGTCGGGAGTCGGAGACGAGCAGGCTCTGGAAGGCCTCCGCCGAGGCGAAGAAGCCGCGCGCGCCCTGCGTGTGACAGCCCTCGCAGTGCGGCCTGAGGCCCTCCATGACGCGCAGGGTCTCCGAGGTCGCCGGCGTGCCACAGACTCCCTGGGCCTGGCGACGGGTGGTGGATGGAGTCACCTCCGAGCCACAGGAGAGGACCCAGGGGAGCACGAGGAGCAAAACGTAGCGGTTCATCTCAGCGCCCCCTCTGGAAGAGGTCCGACTGCGTGAGTGCCTTGACGTACGGCCGGACCTTGCGGCCCGCGGCAATGAAGCGCGCCACCTGGTCATCCAGGTAGCCCGCCTCCTTCGTCGGGTCGATGTCCCGGCCCATCACCTGCGCGTGCAGGTGACGCACGACACAGCGGTCGAAGGAGCCCGAGGCGACGATGAGCTTGGCGAAGCCCAGTGGCCCCACCGTCCCGTCGCTCACCTGGCCCAGCAGGGTGTGCTCTGGCGGGAGGAAGTCGATGAAGACGGCCTCCGGGTTCGCCTGGGCCTGGGCCTGGGTGACGGGCGTCAGGAGGGTGTCGGGCGAGTACCAGCGGTTCCAATGGCTGAACGGGTCGCCGGTGTAGGGGTACTCGCCCCGGCGCCACTGCGCGGGCCAGTGCCACACCGTGCCCACGCCCGGCATGGGGTAGGAAGCGCCAAAGCCCTCGAACCCGTTCCCCTGCTTCGAGAAGCGCTTGAAGTGGATGGCCGCCGGGTCCACCCGGCGGTGGCAGTGCTGGCAGGGGCCTTCCGTGCCCGGGTCCCTCCGGTACTCGTTGAAGGTCTGTCCCTGCGGAGGGGAGAGCACCTCGCAGGCCAGCATCTCCAGCGCCCTCGCGCCCCGCACGCGCTCGCGGGGATAGGCGTTGAGAAAGCCGAAGCTGGTGAGCATGCCCGCGGCGGGAATGCCATTCATGGGCGCGGTCGTGGTGCGCGGGTCGTAGCGGTAGTCGCGCTCCGCCAGGAAGAAGGGATTGCGAGCCGGGACGGAGTACTCGCGCCAGGCGAGCGGGTCGCCCTGCGTGTGCTCGGGGTCGACCGGCGCGGTGGTGAAGCGCGACGGCCTCCACCACGAGTCGTCGTCGATGAGCGACGTCTGCCCGCCGAAGATTCCCTGCATGACGTAGGCGGCCTGCAGGCGCGTGGGCCCCACGGAGTAGGTGCCGAGGATGAGGTCCGTCATCGGCCGGTCGTGCCAGCCGATGTGCGCGAACAACCGGGCAGGCTCCTCGGAGGCGAGCCGCCGCTGCCCCTGCGGGTTGTAGGGCGCGTAGTTCTCCCAGCCCGCGTACGAGCCAATGTCGGCATGGCAGCGCACCGCGTTGGGACCGCAGCCGCAGGTCCCTTCGGGGCCCGCGGTGACGCAGTTCACCGTCACCGGATTGCCATTCACACTGCCCGTGCCCGTGGCCGACGTGTTCGCCGCGTAGCCCACCAACACCGCCGTCGTGCCCGGCGCCCACCAGGGCTCGAGGCTGCGCTCCTCCGCAGGCGTTCCATCTGGCTTCTGGCCCTGACAGGCCTTGTCGTCGCCGCGGAAGTACCTCCAGGCCCCTGCCTTCGGGGTGCCGGCCGCGCACTGGACGATGGCGCGCTGCTGCTGCAGGCCGTACTCCGGAGCGTCCGCCGTCGGCCCGATGGGAGGGATGTTGAACCAGTCGCGCGCCGTCTCGAACAGCGTCCGGTAGAAGAGCGGCTGCTGCAGCGTCCGGTCCACGTAGGCCGAGACGAACGCGCGCTGCGCGGCCTCGTCTCCGGCGGCCTCCTGCGCGGCGTACTCCTCGTCTGTCGGAGGCTCGCCCGTCAGCGCCAGCGCGGTGCGCCGCAACAACCGGCTGGGAGCGAGCACGTCGGCCGGCTCGCCCGCGTCGGCAGTGTTCTCGGGTGGAGGCTCGACACATCCAGCATCAACGTTGCTGCTGCCATCAGGATGCGGAATCGAGGCACTGCCAGTGCAGCCCAGCCAGAACAGCAATGGCATGAGCCACAACACGGAGTGCGTGTGATGCGACGCCGTCTGCCGTGGGGGGAACTTCCGGCTGAACCCGGAAGTAGTCGAAAGACACGGAAGCATCCGCGACCCCGACGCAAGTCACATGCCATGGGGCGCTCGCGCGTGCTCACGGGGGAGCACGGTGCGGGGGGCTCGTCATGCGCCGTGGATTCACGGGGGGGCCACCCCACACCGTGTGGCCCTCATGCCCCACAGACATCCGCCGCGGAAACATGAGCCTTCATTCATGAGAAGGCGCGAATCCCTCCAGCACCACCTTGCCCACCGCGCGCCCGCTCTCGATGAAGGAGTGCGCGCGGCGCAGGTTGGCGGCGTTGATGGGGCCGACCATCTGCCCGACGGTGGTTCGCAGCTGCCCCTCATCAATCAGCCGCGCCACCTCGGTGAGCAGGACGCCCTGCGCGCCCATGTCCTCGGTCTCGAACATCGAGCGGGTGAACATCAGCTCCCAGTGGAATGAGAGGCTCTTCGCCTTGAGCGCCATCACGTCGATGGCGCCGGCCGCGAAGTCATCAATCACAGCCAGCCTTCCCTGCGGCGCCAGGGCTTCCACCAGCGAGGTGAAGTGCTTGTCGGTATGGGACAGGCTCGCGACATAGCGCACGGGAGGCAGGTGGAGCTCCTTCAGTGGAGGCGCCAGCGGCCGGGTGTGGTCGAGCACGGCGTGGGCGCCGAGCTGCTCAATCCAGGCGCGCGACTCCGGGCGCGAGGCCGTGGCCACGACGGTCAGGTTCGTCAGCTTGCGCGCGAGCTGGAGGAGGATGGAGCCCACGCCGCCCGCTCCCGCGGTGACCAGGAGCGTGGCGGGCGCGCCCTTCGAATCCCGCGACACGCCGAGCCGGTCGAAGAGCAGCTCCCACGCGGTGATGGCCGTCAGCGGCAGGGCGGCGGCGTGCGCATCGGAGAGCGTCCGGGGGGCGAGCGAGACGATGCGCTCGTCCACCAGGTGCAGCTCGCTGTTCGAGCCGGGCCGGGTGATGGCGCCGGCATACCAGACGCGGTCGCCGGGCTTGAACGCGGTGACGGCGGAGCCCACCTGGTCCACCACGCCCACCGCGTCCCAGCCGAGCACCTCGGGGACGCCCGCCTTCGGCGCCCGGTTGCGCCGCACCTTGGTGTCCACCGGGTTCACCGACACGGCCGACACCCGGACGCGCAAGTCACGCGGGCCGGGCACCGGCTCCGGCAGCGTCAGGTCCACCAGGGACTCGGGGTTCTCGACGGGAAGGGACTTGAAATAGCCGACGGCCTTCATGGCGACCTCCAGGAGGTGATTCGGATTGGCAGAGAGATAGGGCCGCCAGCTAGGCTTGTGAATCAACATGGGATTGGTGGATTACCAACTCAGATTTGAAAGTCTGTCGGAGCTCGTCCTCGTCGTGGAGTGCGCCTCGGGACGCAACCTCACCGAGGTGGCGAAGCAGCTCGGCCTCACGCCGGCGGCCACGAGCGCGATGCTCCAGCGAATCGAGCGCCGCGTGGACGCGAGGCTGTTCAACCGCACCACGCGGGCGCTGCGGCCGACGCCCGCGGGAGAGGTGCTGGCGGAGTATGCGCGACGTGCGCTGGAGCTCGTCCAGGAAGGGACGGCCCTCGCCCAGCACGAGTGCCTCGTCTACCACGGCACGGGCGCGCGGACGGCGCGCTGGCGCTTCTTCCGGAAGGATGGGGCCTTCGAGGCGGAGGTCTCCGTCCGGGGCCGCCGCACGTGCAACGACGCCGAAATCAGCAGGCGGTGGGCGCTCGCCGGGCGGGGAATCACATACAAGAGCGAGCTGGACCTCCGCGAGGACCTGCGGCGCGGCGACCTGGTGCCCGTCTTCCCGGACCTCGTCGGTGAGCCCGCGCCGCTGCACGCCATCCTTCCGAGCCATCGCTTCGTGCCGGAGCGGGTTCGCGCCTTCATCGACCACGTGGCTCGCGCCGCGAGCGAGGAGCGCGGTGGCGCGTAGCCGCACGCGCCTTTCCCTCGCATCCACGGCGCCTTGCACGGCGACGCTCCCGCGCAAGCGAGTTCGCGCGCATCCGCAGGTCAGAGGGCACCGCCAGAACCCTTGGCATCCTCCTGGGTGGCTTCGCCATCTGCATGGGCCTCGCCTCGCTGCGGCCCTTCCTGGGCGAGAACCTGGTCATCCCGAACTTCGTGGCGGGCGTCGCACTCCTGGGGCTCGCCACCTGGGGCAGGTCGAAGCGGGTCCTGACGTTCGCGGGCGTGGTGTTCGCGGTGGCCCTCTTCGCGCCCTATCTGCACGGCCTGAGCGGCGACGACCGCTGGCATTTCGGCTGAGCTGGGGCAACGGGCACGAGGGCGCGTCGCGCGGAGGCGGGGGACGAGCCCGTGAGCTGAACGGAGGATCTCGATTCTCAAACAACCGCTGCACTGGCTTCCTCGCTCGCTGGGAAGCTCAAGCGGAACGCCGCATCAATGGACATGCCGAGTGCGATGCACAGGCTCCGTTGCGTGCCGACGCGCGGAGCCAGCAGGCCGCACTCCAGGCGCCCGTGAACCTCCGTGGCAACGCTCCTGCTGGCTGCTACCGGCCTTCATGGCGGCGCGAACCGGGGTTGGAGTCCGGGCGGGCGACCTCACGGCGGAGTCGGCTCCGTGGTGATGTGGTCTTGGCAAAAGGCACTCTGTGCCCCGTCCACGTCGTCGGCCACGGCCTCACCTGCCCGACGCAGCGCCGCTTGGATGGCGTCGGCTGCATTCTTGGCGCTGTACCCCCCGCGCTCCCGGAGCACGTTGGACAAGTCCTCTTGCAACTCCAGGGCGGAGGCGTAGCGCTCTGCCGGTTCTCGGCGCAGCAGCTTGCGGAAGACGGCCCGCGTGGGCTCGGACAGCCCTTTTGTTGCGGCGTCCACGTCCGTCGGGGTGAAGGTGGCCGCCCGCAGCACGGTGTCCTCCGGGTCTACCCCTCCCCATTCGTCATGCACTCGTGCAACGGCGCCTCCCAGCCGTTCCCGCTCCCCTTCGGGCACCAGTTCCCACAAGTCCCGCGTTAGCAGGGTGGGCGCACTGAGCAGGTGCCGCCCGGTGGCGAAGTCCACCAGCACCATGCCCAGCGTGAAGAGGTCCGAGCGCGCATCCTCGGGCTGGCCGAGCAACGCCTCGGGTGCGGCCCAGTAGACTTCGCCCCGTGCGCCGGGGCGGCGGGTGCTCCCCTGGCCTGGAAGCCTTGCGGAGGCAAGGCCGAAGTCCGTCAGTTTCACTTCCCCGGCCAGCGTCATGCGAATGCGTACCGGGTCAATCGCCCGGTGGACGATGTGCAGCGGCTTGCCCTTCTCACTCTGGCAACCGTGCGCGTGGGCCAGGGCCCCGGCCACCTGGGCGCCGACGTAGAGCATGAAGGATTCGGGAAAGCGGCGCTCATGCGTCAGCGCCACTTCGGTCAGGGTATTGAGCGAGCACCCGGTGACGCACTCGGTAATCACATACAGAGCGCCCTTGGCTCTGTGCATGTCATAGACGCGAGCAATGTTGGGGTGGCGCAGGTAGCTGGCGAGCATCACCTCTTCCTCCAACCGCTTGCGCGCCAGCTTCAACGCGGCCGTGACAGCGGGCATGAGCACCGCCTTGAGGATGACTTTTCCATACGCTTCCCCTTTGACGCGCCGGCGCGCCACGAGCACCCGCTCGCCGTGGTGGCCGGGCCCCAGGTCCTCCACCATTTCGTAGAGGGTCTTTCCACGCGAGAAAAGGACCGTCCCCGGAGGAAACCACGGGGCACCAGCGTAAGACATGAGGGTGTCTCCTTCCTGGAAGCGCGGCGTTGGACGCCGCGCGAGCACAGGGAGGAAGCTACTGGTGAGTAGTCCCGGATGGGAACGACTCCCCAGGTTGGAGGCTCAGATTATCGCAACGCTATTGCTAGAGCCATCCGGGCCGATTTTCTGCAAAGGCCCTTTACACCCGGCCTTACGGCCACCGCCCGAGAATGATGCGCGCGTCTGTCTTGCCCTCCACTCGCGCGGCACCAGGCTTGGAGCCGGGCTTCTTCGGCTCGCCGCCGTTGAGCCCGAGCACCGCGCAAATGGGGAACTCCCGTTCCGTGCCCTCGGCGTAATACCTGGTTATCTCGGGCGAAATCACGGCGCGGGTGTAGCGGATGACCACCTCGTCACCGCCCGTCCAGACCTGGCCGAAGAGCCGCGTGCCGTCGGGCAGGCCGTACCGGCCACGCGTGACGACGCTTTCAATCTTCCCGTCGCTCAAGGTGACATCGGGGCAAATCTTCCCCTCCGTGCACGGCTGCCTCACGTCAACGTAGACTTCGAAAAAGGCGTCCTGCTCCAGGCGTCGTGACTGCGCGGCCCGCACGGCTTCCTTGGGGCACGTCTCCCGCGAGGGCGTCACCTGGGCGCCGGGGCACCCCATCAACGCGGCGACACTCGCACCCGCCACGGCGCATTGCTTGAGGAATTCGGGGTTGAGGACGGGCGCGGCCTTCTTCGGCTTCTTCGCGGCGGACGGACTCGGGGGCGGATTCGTGGGGGCACTCACAGAGGGGATTTCCTTCTCGACAGGGGACACCTGGGGCGGGGACGGTACTGCACCCGCAGACGGCGCGGGCGGGGAAGGTGGGCTGTCCGGGGCTGCCGCACGTGGGAGGCGTGGCACCTCCGGCGCGGCCTGGAACGGCGGCGTATCCGGTGAGGGGCCCGCGCGCAGCCACGCGAGCGCCGCGACAGCCGCGAGTACGCCAGCGGCCACGGCCCACGCCAGCATGCGCCGCCGTGTCCGTGAGAGGGCGCGCTCGGGGGCCGGGGGGCCCTCTTCCGGTGGAGGCTGGACGGAGGCCAGCCACTCCGCGCCGCCTTGCTTCGCCAACTCCTCGAGGGCGCCGGGCATGGCCGCCAACGCCGGCCGCCGCGTCTCCACGTCGCGCACCAGCCACCGCGCCCCCCATGCGCTCAAAGCCTCGGGCACGCGCGGGTTGACGTTGCGTGCCGGAGGCGGTGGCTGGGTGGGGCTGTTGACGTTGAGGCGCGGGGCCTTGCGTGCCTCGGCCTTGAGGGCGGGCTCCGCGTCCGTCAGCGCGTCATAGAGGCACACCGCCAACGAGTAGAAGTCATCTTCTGGTGGGAAGTCGTACCGGGCGCTCGGGTCGTTCTGGTGTTCCTTGAGGAAGCGAGCCGCCTCGGGCGAGCGGTAGCGGTTGGTGCCCGGGGGCAACGGCGCATCCGTCAACTCGGGGGCTCCGGAGTATTCGCCTGCCCCCAGGTCGATGAGCACGGGCTCGCCGTCCGCCTTACGCACCATGACGTTGAGCAATGACACGTCCCGGTGCCGCACGCCCCGCGCGTGCATGTACGCCAGCGCATCCGCCAGCCTGGCGAAGACACGGAGGACTTGCGCGAAGGTGGGGCGTGCTTCCTGGAGCCATTGGGCCAGTGTCCAGCCGTCTACGTACTCCAGCACCAGATAGCCGTACTCCTCCTCGGTGCGCGTCCAGCCCCGCACCTTGGCGATGTTCGGGTGGTCCAGTTGGACAAGGCATACCAGCTCCCGCAGGAGGCGTTGGTCCGTCTTGCCCGGGTCATCGCTGGACGGGCGGTGCTTGGACAGCTTGAGGGCGTAGGGCCTGCCCTGACTTTCGCACTCGTACACCTCTCCATAGGCGCCCCCGCCCTTCCAACCGCGAATCCGGAAGGGGGCTCCGAGGCGAGCGCCGGGCTTGAGGAAGCTGGGAGGTTCCGCGTTCATCATGGGCCGCTCTTCTCCTGCGCTGTGTCGTTCATCACCACGCCCGCGACGGACAGGGGCCGGGTGCCGTCCGCGCCCTCTACCACCAGCCGGAAGACTTCCCCCACGCTCCCGAGCTTCTCGCCAAACTCCACCACCACGCGGCCCTCACCTTCTTTGGGCGCCAGCACTTCCGGCGCCATGCTCACCGTGCTCGCGTCCATGCGGCGTCCGGTGGACGCACTCTCCAACCATGCCTGCCCCGGCCGCCAGGGCTGTTCGGACTTGTTCTTCACGTTCACTTCGAGCACCGCCCACCCATCCGCCAGGAAGCGGCGGACGCTCGGTGCTTCAATGCCCGCCGCGCCCACGTTGGTTATCCGCTTGAGCCGGACAACGCGCACGCCCCCCGCATCCATCTGCCGAGAGAGTACCCACGCGGCGGGGCCCGTGGCCTTGCTGTGCTTGCGCTCGGTGGCCAGTTGCGCCTCGCACACGGCGTTGCGGGCCTTTAATTCGGCCACCTGGGCTCGCAGCAACTCCGGCGCGTTGGCGCTGCGGTAGACCATCACCTGCGAATCCGCCTCGTCCGTAGCGGTGACGAGCTGGAATTCGGGTTCCGCGAGGGCGGGCTCATTCAGGAATGGCACGCGCAGCGTCACCCCGTCTCCCAGGTCCTCCTTTGCCAGCAGCGTGACGGAGTTCTCGGAAATGCTCAGGAGCCTGACGCGGGCCGGGGCATCCCGCTTCACGGTTTGCGTGTCAATCTCCGCATCGAACGTGAGCGTCGTGGGGATACCCGGTGCGATGCGCACCACCTCGGTTTTCGTCGTGAGGGGCACGCGGCGAAATTGAAGGGACGGGCGGGGAGCTGTTTCCGCGTCCGCCGCCCATGCTGCGATGGACTGCAGCTCCAGCAGGAGCCCGGGAAGGTGTCGCAAGGGGCGTAACCTCATGGGTAGAGGCTACCAGACGTGACCCTGCCCCGAGCGTGCTCATGGTGAGGTGGCAATACGAGGGTACGCGGGCCAGGTCTTGAGCCCCGAGCGTATGCATGCCGTGGGCAAACTCGCGGGGAGCCTCGCGATGGTGCTCGGTACAGGCCCTGGCAGCCACCATGCGCCGAGCAGGCACCTCGGCTCCGTGGCTATGCTTGGCGTACGGAGGCGCCGCCTACCAGAGACGGCGCGAGGCGGCCCGAGGCGGTACGCAGCGCGGGCGAGCCTCCAGGCGGGTGTGGCTCTCGTCCTGAGCACTGGCTGTCTGCCTATGCGGGCGCTCGCGGAGCGTCCTCACCGCTTCGGAGAGTTGCGGCGCATCCTCCCCGCATCTCGCAACGGATGCTGACCCATACACTGCATGACCTGCAGCGTGACGGCTTCCTGCACCGCAAGGAACTGCCGACCAACCCGCCCAGTGTCGAGTACAGCCTGACTTCGCTGGGGACCTCGCTGTTCGAGCAACTGCACCTCGTGCTGAAGTGGGCCGAGAACCACCATCACTCCGTACGTGAGGCGCGCGCCGCCTTCGACGCGACGCAGACCTGAGTGAGCCCGGCGGTCGCCGCCTTCCCCAGGGATATCCTTCCGGCGCCGAGGACGTGGGGGGAGCGCTGGTTCGACATCACGCGCTGGACGGTCATGCCGCGTGTGGCGGGCATTTCCCAGGCTTCGAGGCGCCGGAGTTGCTCGCGGCGGACCTGCGTGGCTTCGCCATGGAGCTTGAGCGGGCCGGAGACTGAGCCCCCAGCCCGTGTCAGGCCGGGGCATGGCTTGCAAGCGGGTGACTCCGGACTGGAAGGGAGCCAGCCTTCACCGCCGGCCCCTCTCCCGGAGCTGCTCAGAAGGAATAGCTGAACGTCACGCCGGAGTAGGCGCTGTATCCTCTGAGCCAGATCCAGTACTTGCCCGAGGTGGTCCGCGCCGGAAAGCTGCACGACTCGGCGTTGCCCGACTTGTAGGGCCGGCAGTCGTAGACGGTCTTCGTGGGCGCCCCGCCGAACCGCACGTACAGGTCCACGTCCCCGGCGCCTCCGCTGGTGGAGAACACCGTGGCGTTGTAGCTGCTGGCACTCGCGCAGTAGTACCGGTTCGATTTCGCCTTGCCGAAGAGGTTGGTCACCGTGCCGCTGCGGGGGGGGAGGGTGGTGCAGAACAGCGGATAGAGGGGGTAGATGCCCACGATCTCCCAGGCCCTGCTCACGGACTCCAGGATGAGCGCGTCGTAGCCGAGCTGTTGCGCCGCGAACTCGGTATAGGTCCGGGCCTGCTCGAAGGTCGTGCTGGAGGTGAACAGGTCGGTGCTGGCCTTGTAGAAGATGCGGGCGGCGGTCTCGACGCCAATGCCTTGCACTGTGAGATAGGAGCGCTCGCGCGGATGCACGCCGCCGGTGGCCAGCAGCTTGAAGGCCAGGTTGGAGATGCCCGAGGCGTAGTGCACGTCCGTGGTGGACGCGTAGTCCTCGTAGAAGTCCAGCGAGACGCCGTCCAGGGCCGGGTCGTCCATGTACCGGAGGGCGTCACCGGGCGTGGCGGGCGTCCAGATGTCCTCGCCAATCTTCCAGATGTCCGCGCCCGTGGACCACGAGGTCGACCAGCTCTCGCACACGGAGGCGAAGATGTCCGACAGCGACTCGCTCAGCGCGCCGGACTCGCCGCTGTAGACGAGGTCGGACTCATAATCCGTCACCGCGTGGGTCAGCTCGTGGGCCACCACGTCCAGGTCCGTGCACAGCGGCCCGGCGTTGACGCCGTCTCCATCGCCGCACACGAGCTGCGTGCCGTCCCAGAAGGCATTCACGTAGTTGGTGGAGTAATGCACGGTGCTGGAGAGCGTGTGGCCCGCGTTGTCATACGAGTCACGCCCGAACAGCGTGTTGAAGCAGTTGTACGTGGTTCCCAGCACGTCGAAGTGGCGGTCCACGTAGGTGTCGCCCGTGGCGCTCCCGCCCTCGCTGCGCCTGAGCGTGCCCGGGAGGCTGGTGGCGTTGTTGGCGGTGTACACCCTGCGGTTGAGCACGTCGTGGATCTCCGGCACGCGCAGGACGATGGAGGTGTCCGCGGCGTCCACGTAGACGCGGTCACGCAGGGGCATGGTGGCGTCGTTGCCCGTCACCCGCACCTCCCAGGCCAGGTGCAGCGGGTCCTTCGCGGACGCGCGGACGTAGACGAGCCGGGGCACGCCCTCCAGGGCGCTGGCGCCCGGGATGTTCTTCAGGGCCACGTGCTGGGCGGCCTCCGAGGCGATGACTGGCTTGGAGGAGACCTGCTCTCCGTCCCTCGCCGAGCCGTTCACCGCATACACCCGTCCCGACGCGTCCAGGTGCACCACCAGCTCACCTCCGAGCACCGGCAGGCCGTCCTTGGTCTGCGCGTACCGGAGGTGGGTGTGTCCCTGCGCGTCACGTGAGATGCGCTGCGGCACCAGGTCCCGCGCATCCAGGCGGAAGGATGGGGCGATGCGCTCCAGTGCCGGGCTCACCAGCGCGTGAGCCTGCCAGGCCGTGACGTCCGCGAGGGCCAGGCCCGTCCCTCCCAGCTCGCCTTGAATCATGTACGGCACGCCGTCAGCGTGTGTGCCCAGGACCTGGACGTCTGGGAAGGCGTTCAGCGCCGCCTCGATGTCCTTGAGGTGGGCTTCGCTCGTGAAGATGCGCTCCTCCGTCTGTGAGACTTCGGTTTGTGAGGCCTCGGAGGGTTCAAGGTCTCCGGTGCCACAGGCGGAGAGCGAGAGCGACAGACATGCGGCGAGCCAGCGGGTGCTGCGCATCATGGTCTACCCCTTCTGCAATACGTGATGGATTGCGCGCACTCGCTAAATACGAAAATAAGGAATCGCTAGAAATAAGAGGAATCCACTATTGCAACTGGGAGACAGGATGCGGACGCCTCCAATGCCGCTCACGAATGCGTGCGATAGACGCTGTAGATTTCCCGGATGTGGTCCGGCAGGTCGATTCGGGCGACGGATTCCCGCTCGTCAGGCGGGATGCGCTGACGGTTGCGTTCGAGCGCGGCGCGGATCTCCTCCTTGCCCGGCTCATTGTGCACGCGGCCGAACTGCGTCAGTTGCAGCGTGACGAGCGTGCTGTTGACGGTGAGCGCGTCACGCAGGTGGTTGACGCCGAGCTGCGAGATGAAGTTGTGGAGCAGGTCGAGTGAGCGCAGCACGGTATTGCGCTCGAGCATCCGCGCGAACGCCCGCGCGCCCTCATCGCCGATGAAGTTGCCCAATTCACCGACGGCCACGGTGGCCTTGGTGAACCCGAGGTCGAGCAGCTCCATCGAAGGATGCCCGGTCAGCGCCTCCGCCAGCGCCCTGGCACCCTCGGGGCCCACGCGATTGGACGCCAGCGACACGCGCTGGATGGACTGGTTGGCCGCGAGGCCCTCGGCAATCTGGGTGACGCCCTCGTCGCCGAGGCGGTTGCACGAGAGATAGAACGACTCGAGCGCGCAGTCCTCCCGCAGGAAGCGCGCAAGCCGGGGCGCCGAGGCCGCCGTGAGTCCATTGGTGCCGAGGTACAGATGCTTGAGCGTCTTGTTCGCCCCCGGCCCCGTCAGCGCGTCGAGGAGGACGTCGAGCCCGTCATCGAGCAGGCCGCAGTTGACCAGGTCGAGCACGACCAGGGTGCGGTTGCGGCGCAGCAGCTCCGCCAGCGGCCGCATGCCGGCGGCCTTCAGCGGGTTGCGCTTGAGCCACAACGAAGTGACCTTCGTATCGTCCATGAGGGCGTCGCACACGTGCGAAATCCCCTCGGGGCCAATCTGGTTTCCGGCGATGTACCAGCAGTCCAGCGGCGAGTCCCTGCGCTCGCGCAGGAACTGGGCGATGGCCGCCGCGCCTCCGTCACCCACGATGTTGTTGCCGAGCAACAGGCGCTTGACGTGCTGCGTGGAGCGCATCGCATCCAGCAGCGGACGGATGCCGCCAGGGCCGACGACCTGTTTGCACAGGTCCAGCCGCCCGTCCGTCGTGAGGGTTCCCTTGCTGAAGGCGGTCTGATGGCTGATGCCGTGATTCTCCCGCAGGTGGGTCAGCAATGGGCCCAGCTCCACGAGAGAGCAGGGGACGACCGGCTCGGGCTCGGGTTCGGTGACGGCCTGGGAGAGGGGCAGGGTGCTCGCGGCGAGGATGTGCTGGGGCGAGTACTCCCGGCTCGACCGCAGCGCATGCAACTGCTCCCGGGTGTGGCCCGGGTCCATGCTGGAGAGCACCTCGGCAATCACCGCCAGCGCCTGCCGGTAGCGCTGATAGGACAGACGCCGGGCGAACGTGTCCCGGTCATATTCCTGCCGCCGGCGCCGGCGCGCGGGATTGTCATCGGCCGGCGACGGGGCGTCCGCGCCGCCACGGGCGAGACGCTCACGCTCGGCCTGGTCGATGAAGGCGACCATGGCCTCCTGGTGGAACATCGCCGCGGCGATGTCCTTGGCCAGCCGGCAGTGTTTGTCGACGTGCGCGTTGACGCGCGGCGCCTCGCGGGCACACAGCGACGGCCAGCGCTCGGCCCCCAGGGAGCCGCTCGCCGGGAGCACGCCATGGGACTCGAACAGCCGCAGGTACTTCGCTTCACGCTCGGACGGGCCCGCACCCGGCCGCTTGCGGAGGACGCTCGCGGCCGCCGCGAGGTCCACGGTGAGCTGCCGCGCGAACAACTCGACGATTTCCTCATGCACGGCGACGAGGTCGGATGTCTCCGGGCGCGCGGCATCGTCGTCACCTCGCAGTCCATGCGCGTACACGGCCAGTTGCCGCAGCTCGCTCCAGCGGCCCTGGGTGGCCATCTCGTGCAGGATGTTCTGCACGAGCGGCACGTCGATGGGTGAGCGCGGCGACCGTGACGCGACGACCAGGGCGTCGCGCGCGAGCCCGAGCAGCGAGCCGCTGTCATCCGGCTCCGGCTCCAAAAGGGCCGGCGAGCCGGCCACGGACGTCGCTTCGGCGACGGAAGTGGAAGTGCCGGAGGGGACGAACCGCTCCATGAACGCGCGGATGTCCGCGTAGGGCCACGCACCGGGCACGAAGTGGCCCCCGGGGTGCTGCAACAAGGTCGCCGTCGACGGGTCGAAGGTCTCGAACAGTTGGCTGGAGCGGTCCGGGGTGACGAGGATGTCGCGGAGGCCGAGCACGTGGAGCGCGGGCACCTGGATGCTCCGCGGCTGCACGTACTTCACGTGTGCCCGGGCGCGCGACGGAAACGCCGAGATGCAGATGGCGAATTGGAACGAAAGGATTGGATGCGGCTGCATGGCCGCGAGCACGGCCGCCAGCGTGCCGCCCTGGGCAAACCCCACGACACCGTCGAAGGGCCCCTGCTCGCGGAAGACGGTTTCGAGAAAGGCCACGGAGGCGTCGAACCCCTGGTACTCGCTGTTGTCCTCGGAGGACATCCACCACACGCGCTGGGTGGGGTACTCGGGAATCGTCCCGAAGGCCGCGAGCGTGGCGGCGCGCGTCTCCCCCTGGGGCGAATAGACGTGTGGCGAGGTGACGAAGGTGAAGTCGGCGATGTCCTCCAGCGCGTGCCGCAGCTTCCGCACGCGGGTGCGGAAGACCTCGCCGTTCTGCCGGAACCCGTGGAGCGCGAGGACTTTCAGCTTCTGCCGCTGTGGGCGGTGCGCAACGCGCGCCTGTTCGGCGCAAGGCGGCGCGGCGACTGCCTCATGCGAGGGCCGCGGCTGCTGGGAGCGCATGAAGAGCGCGGTGAACTCGGGCCGGGCGAGGAAGGCCTCCTCTTCGGGCGTGCTGATGCGGCCCAGCGCAGGGTTGCGGTGGGGATAGCGGCCGAAGCGCTCGAGCACGTCGATGTGCTTCTGCGTCCCGACGCGCCAGCCACGGGCGGCCCGCTGCTGGGAGCGCGTGCAGCGGGTGCCGAGCTCGGTGATGCCCTCGAGCGCCTTGCGGACGTCCGGCAGGTGTTCGGAGTGCGTCAGCGCGAGATAGAAGAAGAGCGACTCCGCGGGCGAGAGGTGGCGATGGAAGCCGCGCTCCAGCGCCTCGTGCGCCAGCGCGAGCGCGCGCGCATCGTGCGCGAAGGCGGCGCCCGTGCCCCGATACATGTTGCGCGGGAGTTGGTCGAGCAGCAGCACCAGCGACAGGCATTCCCGCGGCGTGTCACGCCAGCCCTCGAGCTCGCCCCGGGCGGCCCGCTCGACGAGCGGCTCGAACAGGCTCCGGATTTCAGCGTCGAGCTCCGGGCCCGCATGGAACCACAGTTGTTGGTTCAGCTTGTAATCGTCAGCGAACGGGTCGTGCGCCGCGCGGGCGGACTGCGACAGGTCACGGTGGGAGAACCAGTAATTCCACACGCGCGCCGCATCGCCATGGCGGAAAGGAAGCAACAAATCAGGAATGTCCGTGGCAATGGATGCGGTCATGGTGCCTCGCTGCGTCGGGGCCGGAGAGGACAGGGCGGGAAGCACCCGCTGGTCCGCTCGTCAGCCTGACGCGGAGGCCCCTGCGCCACTCGGGCTGTTGAATGATAATGCCTTCCATTCCCAGCACGGGGAATGGAGGCTCGAGACCTCAGGGAATCGCGGCGACGGGAGATGCGGAGCAGGCCTGCTCGGACTCCTGGCCACACCGGTGGGGCCGTCGCGGGCACGCTCGCCGGGTCCCCGGGCGGTTCGAGCGCCACCACATCGCTCGACGCCGCATGGGCCTCTGGTTCATCGCGCCTCGCACCTGTGCTCGCACCTCGTCTGGTCGTGGGTCGAGGACGTGGCGCAACCCGAGAACCTGACGGCGCCCGGGCTCATGGCGCGCCAGGCTCAGGGCTCGTTGAAGATGAGCAGGCCGCGAGAGGTGTCCACGACGTACACGTGGCCGTCTCCTGGGACACGGATGCCAATGGCACCGTCGAGCAGGTCATCGGTCCGGCCGGGGTCGGACTCGCGGAAGGTGTTGAAGTATGCGATTTCACGCGGCTGGGGAGGGATGGAGACATCCAGCACGCGCAGCCCCTCCTGGTAGTAGGCGATGTAGAGCCGCTTGTCCTTGAGCACCATGTTGTGGATGGAGGTCTGGGGGCGGAGCTTGTACCTACCGATGAGCGGGATGTTCGTGGGGTCCGTGACATCCAGCACGCGCAGGTGGGCCCCCTGGTACTCACCTCCCTCGAAGGCGATGGTCCTTCCCGCGAAGGTGCCCACCGCGCCCGCATGGCTCGTCGCGAAGCTGCTGTCGGTCTCACCGAAGACGTAGTGGCCCAATTCGCGGGGGTTCATCGGGTCCTTCACGTCGAAGACGACGTAGCCCGAGCTGAAGTGGTTGACGTAGAGCCGGTCCTGATAAGCGAAGGAGTCGTGCGCGGAGGGGACGAGAGAGGTCGTGTCGGCGACGACGAAGCGGTTGAGCAGCGTGGGGTTGAGCGGCGTGGTGATGTCGAAGATGAGCGTCTCGCCGTGAGGCGCGGGGCCGGGGGACACGGCATACAGCCGGTTGCCATCCACGAAGAGGGTGTGGACGTTCAGGGGCGGACCACCGGGCACGCCGCGCAGGAAGGTCGGGTCGGCGGGGTTGGAGATGTCGAAGACGATGACGCCCGAGCTGTCGCTGGCGATGTATAGCGCGTCGTCCTTCGTCCAGGCCGCGTTCCAGTACGAGTCGCCTGGCAGGGTGATCTGCTTCTCGAGGACGGGGTGGCTCGGGTCGCTGACGTCGAGCACGGTGAGCCCGCCCGCGCCGCCGTTGAAGTGGTCGACGGACACGACATAGGCATGCTGGCGGTGTACATAGACGTCCACCGGGCGGCCCGTCGAAATCGCGGTCTCCGAGATGAGGCGGACGCCGCCCGACGACTCGGACTCGCCCCGTCCCCAGGTCATCCGCGCGGCCTCGAAGGTGCCCGAGGAGGAGACCTTGCCGTTGGTGCAGCGGGCAAAGCAGCCCGTCACCAATCCCGGTCCCGGAACGTCGCACCCCGCGAAGACCACCTGCCGGACATAGGCCCTCTGGGTGTACTGCGTCGAGATGATAAAGCCTCCCGTCACCTGCTGCCGCGTGAGCGGGTAATGGTCCAGCGTCCCCATGCTGCCGTCCTGGGGAATCCGGATGCCGACGAAGTCGCCGATGCCCCCGGCGTGACGCATGTCCACCTGGTAGATGCCGTGCGGGTCCAGGGTGGAGAGCGAGGCGGTGTCACACTTCGACAGGTCGAAGAGTGAAGGATTGTCGCAATCGATGATGGTGCCTCGGGGCGCGGTGAAGGAACAGGGCGCGAACTCGCCCCGGTCGACCCAGTCCGTCGGGTCGACCAGCGGCGTGTACGTGCCGTCCCAGGGTTCCACGGGGGGAGGGGGCTCGGCCGGCGCCGGCTTGTCGGAGCAGGAGAATCCCAGCAGGGCACAACCGAGGACGACAGCGCGGAGAAACGGTGACTCGTGCGTCATGGCGCGAGGCTCCTGTCGAGAGACGAGGGCTGGAGGGGATGCCGTAACGGGATGCGCGCGCAGAGTAGGGCGCTCCTTCCCTCACGAAGAGGGGCCGCTCCTGGTTCCGGCGGTTCGGGACTCACCGGACAAGGGCTTTTGGGTGCCAGGACGCCCACGAGTTAACCTGGGCGGTCGGGCTCACGGAGGGCGCTCCTCCGAGGAAGTCAAATGTAATCGAGTTGCCGTTGACTCCACCTTGTTTCATTCGCGCCACACCGCGGGCCGCCGTTCCAGCCTTGCTCGAAATATAGACGCAATCACAAATACTGGTCTTACATTGAATTCAGTGCGAGCGCGCTGTACAGAGGAATGGCCGTAAGGAAGTACTCCCCCCGCCCCTGCCTGTCGCCCTCTCGCGTGCGCCGGCCGGATGCACCATGTCTTCAAATTGCCGTCTCCGGCAATGGGACGTGACACCATGATGACACATACAAGATTGCTGCATTTCTCCGTGCTGCTATCCGTGATGGGAGTGGTTGGAGCCGGCTGTCTTCCGGACGAGGGAATGACGGAGGTAGAGCCCGTCTCCTCGGGGTGTCCCGACGGCAGATGTACCGACAGCAGCGAGGGGACCGGCGGCTCCCAGCAGGGAGTGGCCGCGTGTGACCCTGGCACCACGGCGACAGCCTGGGCGACGAGCTGCCCCACGGCGGCGCCGACCTGTGTCGCGGGCACCTGGAAGGCGGGAGGCCCGGACCCGGACCATTCCCAGTTCAAGCTCATCCAGGAGTCCGCTCACTTCGCCATCTATTCGGACGAGGCCATCTCCAGCACCACGGCGCAGACCGCGCTCGATACACTCGAGAACACCGTCTGGAAGGCCTACTTCGGCTCACCCATCTTCTTCAAGGAGCCGCTCTGCAACCTGACGAACAAGACCAAGGTCAGCGTCCACGTCCATTCCAACTGGGGCCTCTCCGGCGGCGCCTGGAGCTCGACGCGGATGGGCATGTGGATTGGCCCCGGGGCGCTCAGTGACCACTGGGGGCTGGCGCACGAGTTCATGCACGCCGTGCAGAGCGTGAGCGGCGGCATGTCGTGCAACCAGTCGAACACCTGCGGGTGGATCTACGAGAGCCACGCCAACTTCATGCCGCACCAGCTCCCCGAGTACCGCGGCGAGGTGCACTGCTCGGAGATGTCCGTGAACGCGCCGCACGTCTACCTGGGCTCCACGAGAGACCGCTACTGCAACTGGCAGTTCATGGAGTTCCTGAAGGACAAGCACTGCTACAGCGCCGTCAATGACATCTGGACGAGCAGCCCGAGCAATGACCCGTTCTCGCAAATCATGAAGACGCGCGGCTGGAACGTCAGCCAGCTCAATGACTTCTTCGGCGAGTGGGCCATGCACAACGTGACCTGGGATTACAAGGACCCGCCCCCCATCAGCGGCGGCAACCAGGGGCCGACCTACCGTGCGAGGTACGGCTCCATCACGAGCAAGTCCAGGCCGGAGCGGCGCGTGCGGCTGACGCAGCTCGAGCCGCTGGACGCGAGCTACGCGACGAACCGGCGCTTCGTGACGCCGTCAGGCTGGGCGCCGCAGCGCTGGGGCTACAACATCGTGCGGCTGTATCCGGAAGCGGGCGCCACCAGCGTGACGGTGACCTTCCGAGGCGTGACGCAGACTGGCGCGGACTCCGACTGGCGTTGGGGCCTGGTCGCCACGGACAGTGCCATCACCACGCCACGGTACAGCACGCTGCAGCGCGGTGCGGATGGCGAGCTCACCTTCTGCATCAACTCCGGCGAGGCGCTGTTCCTGGTCGTCGTCGGAACGCCCTCGGTGCAGAAGCAGATTGTCTGGGACCAGCCGTACAACACCCTCCACCGCTACCCGTGGATGGTGCAGTTGGCGAATGCCTGGCCCGAGGGCTTCAAGAGCGGCAGCCAGGATGCCTGCCCCTCGGGGACGGTGCGTCACACGAATGGCGGGGGCTGCGTCACCAGCAGCGTTCCCGCCAGCGTGTACGTCGGCCCCTACGCGCAGGTGCTCGGCGGGAGCGTCACGGGCTCGGCGCGCATCGAGGACCATGCGGTGGTCCTCTCCGGCACCGTGTCCGGCGGCACCGTCACCGGGCTCTCCGTGCTCACGAATGGCTTCGGCGTGAGCGGCTCGGCCCGCGTCGCCGCCACCTTCTATCCGCTCGGCTTCTACGAGGGGCAGCAGGCGGTGTCCGGGACGGCGCAGCTCATCGGCGACGTCGAATACCGGGGTGTCGGCCTGAACAAGTCGAGCGGCACGTACTTCGGTTTCGTCGATTCGGGCACCGTGGCCGCTTCGAACACCGCGGATGTCACACTCGCGCCGCCCTACACCTGGCGGCCGTAGCGCGGCCGGGTGGCCTCGCGCCCCCGCTCCCGCCACGCAATGACGAGACGCGGAGTGGTGCGAGGCCGACCCTGGGTAGGGCATTCCCCTGACACGCCGCCATCCCCGTAAAAACAGACGGATTTCCGGCTCCATCCCTCACGGCCGGTGCGAAGCCTGAGGTTTGAATCAACCATGGGAGGGCCAGACGCGTACCGGGGAACCGGCTAGACTGGAACCACATGTCTTATCTGGTTCCCGACGAGGGCGAGCGCACGAAGCTCCTGGAGGCGCTCGGCGAGCTGGTCGCCCAGCGCGGTCATGCGACGCTGGTGCGCGCCCCCATTCTCCGTCCCCATCCATCGTATTTCCCGGAAGCCTGGTCACCGGATGCCAACGGCGTGCGTGCCTTGGCGCTCCGTTTGATGGCCTATGCCGGACTTGGAGCCTTCGACGTCCACGTCACGCTCTACGAGAACGAGGCCCATCATGAGCCCGTGCCTTCCGTAGGTGGGTTGGGTTATTCGCGACACAAGGAAGGGGCGGCGGCCTGGTTCGCGGGCTTCGACGGAGGCACGTGTCTCTTTGGCGTGGACGTGGAGGAATTGGAGGAGGTCGAGCAGCTCGTTGGAGGGCTCGCCCACGAGGTGGCACACGCCTACCGCCGCTTCCACGGGCTGGAGGTGGAGGACCCGCGGCATGAAGAGCAGTTGACGGACCTCACCACCATCTTCCTGGGGTTTGGCGTCTTCACCACGAACAACACGTTTCGCTCCCAGGCCGGCGGCGGGCTGGTCGGAAGCGCGACGGTGCACCGCTGGAGTGTCGGCGGCCAGGGATATCTCCCTCCGGAGGTGATGAGTTTCCTGCTGGCCGCGCAGGTGGTGGTCCGCGGGAGCGAGCGCGGCGATGTCCAGATGCTCAAGCGGGAGCTGCTTCCCACCCAGGCTGACGCCTTCAGTGCCTCGCTGAAGCTCCTCGAGCCGGAGCGTGAGGCGCTCCGTGAAAGACTTGGGGTGCCTCCACCCGAGCAGTGGGCGGAGCTTCCGCCTCCCGCGAGCATTCCTTCAGGGCCCATGACGCGCGAGGCGGGGAGCGCCGTGCTTGCGGAGAGGGAGGAGCCGGAGGAGGAAGCGGTGATGGAAGGGCAGGGGAGCATCGCGTTCCGGGTGCCCGAGTCGAGCGCGATGCTCTTCTGCATGCTCGGGCTGCTGGCGATGCTCCCCGCCATCCTCTTCTACCAGTCCGCCTGGGTGTTGCTGTTGCCGGTCCTCGGCGGGTGGTGGGGCGCGCGCCATCCCAGCCTCCATTGTTCTGATAGCGATTGCGGAAGCTCCGTCCGGCCCTCCGACCCGCGCTGCCCGGGATGTGGACTGTTGCTGGTGGCGACCTTGCGGGATTCGCGGGACCGATGGGATGCGGAAGCGAAGTACTGGCGCCAGCGCGGCGGCTCCTCGAAGAGGATGGCCATGGAGCAGGAGTTGGCCGAGGAGGCCGTGGCCGCCGCACCCTCTGCCCCTGTGCTTCACAAGAACGAAAGCACGTTACGCATCCTGCTCAGCATCATGCTGCGAGTCGCCCTGGTCGTTGGCGGCTTCATCGCCGTCGGCTTGGGCTACTTCTACCTGTTCGCCGACAGATAGGCTGTTCCTCTTCAGGTTTCGAAGTAGCGGCCCCGCTCCAGGTCGGCGATGAGCCCGGGCTGTCGTGGGTGCCATTCCAACCGGGCCTGCGTCCTGGTGCTCGAGGCCTGCATGTCGCGCGCGAAGAAGCGAGCGAGCCAGCCGAAATGAGCCGCTGCTTCGTCGGCGGATTTCGAGACAACCGGCACGTTCAAGCACCGGCCGATGACCTCCGCGATGTCCCGGGTCGGCACGCCCTCTTCGGCGACCCCGTGGAACGTGGCCCCGGCGGGACCGTTCTCGAGCGCCAGCCTGTAGAGCCGGGCTACATCGAGCCGGTGCACCGCCGACCACCGGCTGTGCCCGTCACCCACGTACGCGGAGACTCCCTTCTCGCGCGCGATGCGGATGAGGGCGGGGACGAAGCCGTAGTCGCCGTCGCCGTGCACCGACGGCGGGAGGCGCACCAGCGACACGCGCACACCCCGCGAGGCCAGCGCGAGCGCGGCACCCTCCGAGGCTTCCCGGTGCGCGCCTACGGAGCCGGTCGCGGGCGCATCGTCCTCGGTGCCCACCCGGCCCTGCGCGAGGAGCCCGACCGCCGACGTGACGACGAAGGGACGGCCGGAGCCCGCCAGGGCCTCGCCGATGGCTTCGATGGCAAGCCGGTCCGTCACGCCAGCGGCCGCGATGTTGGAGAAGTCATGGATGAAGGCCGTGTGGATGACGCCGTCCGATGCAGCCACTCCGTGTCTCAGGCTGTCGTGGTCCTCGAGTGTGCCCCGGTGCGGCTCGGCGCCCGCGGCGGCAAGCGACTTCGCAGCCGCTTCCGAGCGAGCCAGGCCGAGCACCCGATGGCCCGCGCTGATGAGTTCTTGAACGATGGCGGAGCCGATGAAGCCCGTCGCGCCGGTGACGAAGACACGCATGGTGGGTCCCCTGTTGGAGTTGAACCGCGAGGCTGCGGCTTTTGTCGGGGAGCCATATAGAGGCTGCGCCGAGCCTTCCGCACATGCATACTGGGAAGTCTGAGCATGAACAAAAGTAGGCCTCGGGGTTTCGACAGACATTCGCTGAGTGAGCTCGGCCTGCTGAGCGCGGTCGTCGAGGCCGGGAGCTTCGTGCGCGCGGGGGAGGCGCTCGGCCTGACGCAATCCGCGGTCAGCCGGGCTGTCGCTCGCCTGGAGAGCCGGGTCGGGGTGCGCATGTTCCATCGCACCGCGCGCTCCATCTCGCTGACCGATGAGGGCCGTCGCTTCTACGAGGCCGTCGCGCCCCACCTGGCGGCCATCGAGGACGCGACGATTGCGGCGGGGGGCTCATCGGCCCAGGTTCGCGGTCGCCTTCGAGTGAATGTCGACGAGGGCATCGCGCAGTTCGTGCTGATGCCTCGCCTTCGGCCGTTCCTCGAGCAGCACCCCGACCTCTTCGTGGAGCTCGCGGTGCGCGACCGGATGGGAGACCTGGTCGGGGAGGGCTTCGACGTCGCCGTCCGGTTTGGCCTCCCGGAGCCGTCGGCGCTGAAGGCTCGACTGCTCATGCGTGCGCGCATCATCACCTGCGCATCGCCCGAGTATGTCGCGCGTCACGGGCTGCCGCGTCATCCGCGCGAAGTCGAGAAACATCAATGAAGCCCGCTGTCTCCAGTCGCGCGTCCGCGTCCACGACGGCCTCGAAGCGGCGAACGACGTCCGTGATGCGCAAGGTGCTCGAATGGAATCGCACGCTCGGCGAGGAAGTGGTCGCTCCCTGCGTCCACTTCACCCCCACCCAGGCCCCGCCTGACGCGCCCGGTTGCCGCCTGGGTGGCATCCCCTTCGCTCCTCGAGGAGCGCAATGGCCTCGCACGCCGGTGGGACCGATGGCGTTCGTGGGGCAGCTCGACTTCGCGGAGATTGCGAGGGAGCTGGGGGATGCGCTGCCAGAGCTCCCTCGAGAGGGAATCCTGTCGCTGTTCTGCGACGAATCACCGCCCGAGGGAGTCGACCCCACGGACCGCATGCTCTGGGAGGTGCTGTGGGTCCCGACCCGGCAGGAGGCCGTTCCGCTTCTGCCGCCATCCGAAGCTGTCTTCCAGCCAGCCTCTGACCCAGAAGAGCCGGAGCGGGAGCGTCACCCGCATCGACTGGTTCCGCATCTGGCCTGCTCACTCATGCACCTCACTCGGGACATCTTCGAGCCAGACGAGAGCGGAGAGTGGGCGAAAGACCATGCCGAGGACTTCAATGCATTGTCCGATGAGATGTGCTGCGCCAGGAACGTCCATCAAGTGCGCGGACATGCGCATTGGAGGGATTACGATGCCAGAGGGGAAGCCCATCAGGTACTCGAGGGACTCAACCCCCAGGGGACTCGCTCCGGTGGCGAAGACTTCGAAGAGGAGCTGGACCGCCTGAGGCATGTCCTCGCGGGCTGGAACCTGCTCTGGCAGATCGTGGTCGAAGAAGAGGGGCGCGGTCTGCCGTGGCGGGAGGAGGGGAGCGTCTACCTGCTGATTCGGGACGAAGACCTGCTTGCGCGACGGTTCGAGCGCTCGTGGATGGTCTTCCAGTCCTCCTGACGTGCCCGGGGATTGCGGCCCGGGGCCGCCTCTTCCATCCATGGCCTCCTCGCAGGCGGCAACCGCCTCACCGCGCCGCCCCGTCGCAGCCGGGCAACGGCATGCCGGACGCCGGCTCGCAGGGGCCGGTGCCCCGTCCGCCGACGGTGCTGCCTCAGTAGGAGTCGAGCGGTTGTGGCTGCACGCAGACGGACGGTGCGCCGCTGGCCTTCCTCGGCCTGATGGCGCTCGGGGTGCTGGCTCCGCGAGCACGCCGCGTGGCGCGGCGGTAGTCCCGGGCACCGCGTGGGAGCGCGGTGCCCGTAGGAGGCCCGCGCGGTCAGCGGATGACGGTGTACCCGGCGTACTTGTGGTCCGAGGCCCCGCCCGCCTTCACCTGCGCGCTCGTGTCGGTGTCGGTGCCGCCGGAGACCCATATCTGGTCGAAGTTCGCCTCGGTCTCCCTCTTGCCGCCCACGACGCGGTGGAGCCCGGCGCCCTCGAGCGCCGCGCCCACCTCCTGCGTGGAGGAGTTGAAGTCACCCAGCACCATCACCTCTCGGGCCGGCGGCCCCTTGCTCTCGGCCTGGGCCACCTGCGCCAGGTACTGGAGCTGCTTCGCGCGCAGCTCCTTGTCCCCGTTCTTCGCCAGGTGCGTGGTGATGATGCTGCGCTCTCGGCCGTCCGGCCCCACGACGCGCGTCACGAGCGCGGACCGGGGCTCGTTGGGGCTGCCCTTGCGGATGGCCTCGTTGCGCTGCCCGAGCGAGTCGCGCTCGGCGTCCGTGAGCTTCCCGTCCGCCAGCGCGGCGAGCTCCTCGGGCGAGGACACCGGAGGCCCGTCACCGCCGGGCGTGGGCGGCAGCGCCACCGTGTACGCGTCCACGACCTTGTTGGGCGCGCCCACGTAGAGGGCGTTGCCGTAGGTGGCGTCCGCGCCCGTGTCACCCAGGCCTCCACGGTCATCGCCGGAGAACGACTCGCCCGTCACCAGCGCGCCCTGCGGCGTCTGGTACAGCGTGGTGCCGTCCGAGCCCTTGCGGATGGCCGTCTCGGGCGCATCCGCGCTCATGGACACGGTCGGCACCGACGTGCCGTTCGTGAACACGTCGAAGGACGGATTCACCCGCCGCACGACGTCCAGCGAGGTGTTGGCATTGCCGCTGCGGTCGACGTTCGTGTCCACCTCCTGGAGCGCGGCGATGGTGGCGCCTGTCTCGCGGATGAGCGCGGCCTGGCGCTCCCGGCCCTCGGAGGTGCGGTAGCCGCCGTGCTTCTGGCCGTTGGCCAGGTTGAGCGTGAGCACTCCGGTGCCGTTCCCCGGGTCGGGGAGCTCCCCGGCGGACACCGGCTCGGAGTATCCCTCACGCACGGTGGGCGACGGCGACAGCTCCGGGCGGCTGGGAGTCGGTCCGGGCGAGGGGCTCGGGGTGAAGGTGTCCACGTCCGGGGAGCGCGTCGAGGCACCCGGCCGCGCCGTGGAGGAAGGGGAAGGCCGCGACACGGGCTGCGACGCCGAGGAGCCCGAGACATAGGAGTTGTAGGGACGCGACGACACGGGGGAGAACGACATGGGGGCCTCGATGGAGGGTTGAGCAGTCTTTGAGGGAATCATCGGGGCGCGGTTGTTTTTTGTTTCGCGCGTTGGACTCATTTCTGGAAGCGACCCAATCACTCGCATGTCGCCATGGATTGAAGACATGCGACAACACACGTCCCCCTCGCGGTGGCGCGTGCGTGGCACGGGCGGCGTGGGTCCGGGACGGACCCCGAGCGAGGAGGGCGGCCGGGCGCTGCCTCCGAGATGGGAGCTTCATCCCGGGGAGCGCTCGAGCCGGCGCTCATCCCAGAAAAGATTTTCGGGGGATTTTCGGAGCGGGCGGGTGCCACCCGCGTCCGTCAACGGCGCAGCGAGGCAGTCGCTGCTGCCTTCGAGATGAGGAACCCAAGACCCGCGAAGAGCACTCCAAAGGTCAGCAACAGCCAATCTGCTGGCCCCGAATGGCCCGCCAGTTCCACACCCAGAGGCCCTTCGAGCCGCCAGAACACCGGCGTCAGTACAGCGCAAGTCACAAGGCCTGCAACAAATCCGAGAGCTGAAGACAGAATCCGGAGAATGACCTTCCTATACATGAAGAGCACATAACAGGAATTGCACGAGCGGTCACGAGACTTGCCTTGCGTCTGTTCGCCCCAGCCGTCCTGGAGGCCGCTCTCCTTGTGTGCTCCGGAGAGAGCATCTACCGTAGGTGCATGAGGACCGTCGACGACTGGAAGGCGATTCTGCGTGCGGCACTGAAAGAGGCACTGCGCACCCGAAACGCGCCTGCTTCGGCGGTGCTTCGTGAAGCGCTGGCTGCCATCGACAATGCCGAGGCTCCCGACATGAGCGTGGCTCCTGCTCCAGTCGGTGGCGTATTCGCCGGAAGTGCGGGTGGACTTGGGAGTGGTGAAGTGCCACGGCGGGTCCTGTCGCCGGATGCGGTGAATGCCATCATCCAAAGAGAAATCCAGGAACGGCGGGATGCGACGGCTCTCTACGCCGAGCTCGGCAGGCACGCGGAGGCCAACGCATTGAGGGCACAGTTGGATGTGCTCCTGGCGCTTTGAGCGTGTGGCCTCCCAGTTCTGGTAGGCTATTTCGATGTGTCTCGTCGTATACGCCGCCAGCCCCAAGCCGCTTCCGACCATCGAATGGAATGAGTCCGCCCCTGCCTTCAACGTGCAGGAGGTGGATGCTGGCGACGCCGTGCGCGCACACTTCGATTTTCCGCATGTCTATGCGCTCGGCTCGCATGAAGGGTGCGGCTGCGGGTTCGGGTACCGCGACGACTCCGCCCCTCCGGAAGAGGCAGCGCCGTACCGGAGCTCCGCGGCCGCACTTTCGAAATATCTATGCGAGGCACGGCGCCAGGGACCGCTCCAGGTCTTTGCATCCTGGAGCGGAGAAGAGGGGCGGCCACATGGCGAGCGAGCCGTCCTGACGCCAGAGCTCGCGGCGAGCACGGAGCATTGGAGTGACCTCCAGGTGCAAGCCTCCTCGAATCAGGTCTTCGCGTTCACCTTCGAGACCGGTGGGGCAGCAGAAGCCTGGTGACCACGCCCGCCAGGGGGCTTCTGGCTCAGGTGCCTACGTTTCCGGGGGCCGCCTCGTCGGACTGCCGAATCTGCTCCACGAAGCGCAGCGCGGCCGAGACCTCCACGCCGTGGAGACGAGCCATGTGCCGGGCAATCTCGTCAGCGGCATCACCCATCCGCAGCTGCATCCGCACGTTGTGCTCGAAGGGCTGCAGGACGCTCCAGGCGTCTTTGCCAGTCGCCACCGGCCGGGGGGCATGCCGTTGGCGAACCTTCCCAATCTCGATGCGGGCCTGGACGTAGGTGACGATGTTGGAGAGCAGGTAGTACCACGTCATGAAGAATGAAATGGTGCCCCACCACCCCAACGTGAGGTTGCGCAAGGTGTGGTGCCAGAAGGCAGAATTCAGGCAGCTCCGGCACAGCTCCCCGGACGTCGTGTAGGAGCGGCGCATGAAAAGCATGCCCACGTTGTGGTGAAGCTCGACGTACGTCGACGGCTCAGGACGAGAACAGGTGTCGCACCGCATGGGTGCGCACCATAGCGAGTTCGCGGGACGCGTTCGAGCCCCCGGCTTTATCATTGGAGTTCCCTCAAACCCAGGAGTCATCCATGAGTGCGCTGTGGATTCGAGGCATGGGGCTGATGGCGGTGCTGGCGCTGGCCGGATGCGGTGGAACCCTCGAGGAGCCCGCGCAGGAGGCCGCGCCAGGGTCGCAGGAGCAGGAGCTCCGGCGCTGTGACCCGAACGGCCAATGTGGTGTCAACGAGGTCTGCAGGAGCGGCACCTGCTACCCGTGCAACCTCTTCCCCCAGTACTGCCAACCGCCGGAAGCCTGACGCGGTACCTGATGCACCGGGCCTCCCTCGCCGCCGAGCGCGGGAGGCTCGGGCTCCGTCCGCCAGCCGGGGCCGCGCGGCGGGAGACGTCAGCGCGGCGGAATGCCGACGCCATGCGCGTGGTCCACCGGCAGCCCCAGGCGCGTGTATGAGAACACCAGCGACGTCTCGATGCGGCTCACCTCCGGCCGGCTCGTGAAGGACAGGATGGTCAGCCGCCGCAGGTGCTCGGTGTCCCGGCACACCACGTGGACGAGGAAGTCCGTGGTGCCGCCGAGGCAGTAGACGGCCACCGTCTCCGGCAGCGAGCGCAGGTGGTCTCCGATGTTGCCGAAGGCCTCGCCGACGTGGAGGCGGAGCTGGACGGCGATGAGCGCCTGCAGGCCGAGCCCCAGCGCGTTGGCGTCCAGGTCCGCCTGATACGCCTTGATGACGCCGTCCGCCTCCAGCTTCCGCACCCGCGTGAGGCACGACGAGGGGGCGAGCCCCACCTGCGCGGCCAGTTCCTTGTTGGACAGCCGAGCATTGTTCTGGAGGGCGGTCAGAATCGCGCGATCGATTCGGTCGAGCTGGGGCATCGAGGTCTCCCGGACGAATTCCATTCGATGGAGGGACGGCAATCCGCACTCATATTCTGTCTTCATGCCCAGAAACAGAATCGGTGTGTTCGTCTTCCTCCTGGCGGGCCTGGCATCCGCCGCCCCGGCCACTCCCGCCAACCCGTTGCTGGAGCCCTGGACGGGCCGTCATGGCGGAGTGCCGCCCTTCGACCGGGTGAAGGTCGAGCAGTTCGAGCCGGCGTTCGAGGTCGCGATGGAGGAGAACCGGCGCGAGCTCGCCGCCATCCTCCGCACGAAGGAGGCCCCCACCTTCGAGAACACCATCGCCGCATTGGAGGACGCGGGCCGGACGTTCAACCGCGTCTACGAGGTCTACAGCGCCTGGTCCAAGGTGATGAACACGCCCGACTTCCAGCAGGTCGAGCGCGCCATGGCGCCAAGACTGGCGGCCTTCTGGGACGAGCAGTCCCAGGACCTCGCCCTCTTCCAACGCGTCCAGGCCATCCATGACTCGCCCGAGATGGCGCGGCTGACGCCCGAGCAGCGGCGCCTCGTCCAGTATTACTACCGGGACTTCGTCCGCTCCGGCGCAAAGCTCGACGCCCCGGGCCGCAAGCGCGTCGCCGAGCTCAACCAGCGACTCGCCGTCCTCTACACATCCTTCCGTCAGAACGTGCTCGCCGACGAGACGGACGCGGTAATCATCGACACCGAGACGGACCTCGCGGGACTGCCGGAGGCCCTGCGCAAGGCAGGGGCAACCGAAGCCGAGGCACGCGGCCTGAAGGGCCGATGGGTGGTGTCCAATACCCGCTCGGCCGTGGCGGACTTCCTCACGTACCTGGACAACAGGGCGCTGCGGGAGAAGGTGTGGCGCAACTACGACAGCCGGGGTGACCACGGCGACGCGCACGACAACAACGCCATCATCAGCGAAATCCTCACCCTGCGCGCCGAGCAGGCCCGGCTGCTGGGCTTCCCCACGTACGCGCACCGGCAGCTCGAGGGGACCATGGTGGCCACGCCCGAGCGCGCCCTGAAGCTGCTGATGGACACCTGGGCCCCGTCCGTCGCCCAGGTGCGCGCGGACGTCACCGCGATGCGGGCGCTGGCCCGGCGCTCCGGACTGACGGAGGACCTCGCCCCGTGGGACTACCGCTACTTCGCGGAGAAGGTGCGCAAGGCGAAGTACGACTTCGACGACACCGAGGTGAAGCCCTACCTCCAGCTCGAGAAGCTGAGGGAGGGCATGTTCTGGGTGGCCGGCGAGCTGTTCGGCTACACCTTCGCCCCTGCGGTCGGCGTACCCGTCTACCACCCCGACGTGCGCGTCTTCGAGGTGAAGGACCGCGCCAGCGGGCGTCACGTGGGGCTCTTGTACTTCGACCCCTATGCGCGCCAGGGCAAGTACAACGGCGGCCAGACGGACCCGTACCGCGTCCAGGAGCGGTTCCGGGGAGAAGTCACCCCCATCGTGTCGAACAACATGCCCTTCGTGAGGCCAGGGCCCGGCGAGGTCGCCCTGGTCGGCTGGCGCGACGCGCAGACGCTCTTCCACGAGTTCGGCCACGCGTTGCACGTGCTGAGCTCCAACGTGTCCCATCCCTCGCTGAGCGGCGGCCGCGTGGTGCGCGACTACGCGGAGTTTCCGGGCAAGCTGCTGGAGCGCTGGGTGGCGACGCCCGAGGTGCTGGGGCGCTTCGCGGTGCACCACAAGACGGGCAAGCCGATGCCGCCGGCCCTGCTGGCGAAAATCCAGAAGGCCGCGACGTTCAACCAGGGCTTCTACCTGGTGGACTACCTCACCTCCGCGCTGGTGGAGATGAAGCTGCACCTGGCGAAGGAACAGCCCCTGGACCCGGACGCGTTCGAGCGCGACACGCTCCAGCAGCTCGGGGCCCCGGCGGAGGTCGGCATGCGCTTCCGGATGCCGCACTTCCCCCATGTCTTCGAGAGCGACGCGTACGCCGCCGGCTACTACACGTACCTCTGGGCGGACGTGCTGGCCGCCGACGCGTTCGAGTCCTTCAGACAGGCGCGGCGGCTGCACGACCCCAAGCTGGCGGCGCGGCTACGGCAGCACGTGTTCTCCGTGGGCAACACCGTGGACCCGTTCGAGGGCTACCGCGCGTTCCGCGGCCGGGACGCGACCAGCGACGCCCTGCTGCGCGAGCGCGGCATCCGCTGACACGCCCGGGTTGATGGGGCATGACGCCCGAACAAGCTCGACACGTCACCGCAGATACGCGGTGGCCTGGAAGGCCGCGACCTGTCGCTCCTCGGAGTCGAGCACGCGCACTTCGTACGTGGCCAGCTTCCGCCCGCGAGATATTTCGCGGGCTCGAGCCTCCAGGGGACCGTCGTTCGCGGCGGTCAGGTACGTGATGTTGGCCTGGATAGCGAGCTGGGAGCGCACGGACGTGGACGTGCTCATCCTTCCGTCGAGGGCGATTCCCTTCCTGGAGCCCGAAGGGCATCCGCCGGGATTGGCGGACTGGATGACCCGGCAACATGCCAGGGGATGTTCGGTGCTCGCGATGACCACGGGGAGCTGGCTGCTCGCGGAGACAGGCCTGCTCGACGGCCACACGGCTACAACCCACTGGGCCAGCCTGGACCGGTGCCGGCACCAGTATCCGCGTGTCGACTGGACGAGCGACCTGCGCCTCGCGGTCACGGGGCGAATCGTGACCGCACGCGACATGGGCGCGTCCGCGGTGGCGCTCTGCCACGTGGTCGGCCGCGCGCTGACCGCCGCCATCGCCGAGCGCACGTACCAGTACTCACTCATCTACGAGCCCGGTTCCGAAGCGTTGCCCCTCCTGCACACCATTCCCCTCCGTGACCACCGGGACGCCCAGGTTCTGGAGGTGCAGGAGTGGCTCGAATCACGTTACGGCCAGCCCATCTCCGCGACGGAAATCGCCCGAATGGTGCACATGAGCCCTCGCAACCTGCGTCGACGCTTCCTCGAAGCGACCGGGCACACCCTGGTGGCGTACCTCACTGAAGTTCGCCTGGCGCGGGCGCGAGCGCTGCTGCGCTCCAGCGACGAAGCCGTCTCACAGATTGCGCACCGCGTGGGATACGAGGATGCATCCACGTTCACCGCGCTCTTCAAGCAGCACCACAGAAAGACGCCGACCGCCTATCGCAGGGAGTCCACGGGCGCCGCGGACTGACTGTCACGCGACCGGGAGCGTCGTGGTGCGACTGAGGTTGCCCGGTTCAGGTTCTCGACTTCCAAGCGCTCGGCCGGCGGCGCACGTGCAAGCAGGCAATCACATCGATACGTTGCTCACCCCACACGTAGAAGACCGCGTACGGGAAGCGGCGTAGCAGTGCACGTCTGACTCGAGGGTGAACGTGAGGATGACTTTCCGGGCTGCGCTGGATGCTCGAGAGGCACGCTTCAACAGCTCGAAGGAACTCCGCGCCCAGGCCCTTGTCTCTCGCCTCGTACCAACGAGCCGCTTGTGCCACGTCGGCCTGCGCGGGTTTGCGAATCCGCAGCGTGGGAATCACAGCGACTCAAGAATGCGTGCCTTGACCTCGTCCCAGGACTCGCCCCCCTCTGGGCTCGCGTCCAGTTCGGCCAGCCGCCTTTCGAGCTCGGCGCGCTGCTCTGGCGAGGTCTCCACCTGCTCGGGGTGGGCTGCCACGCTGTCCCACAGGTCCTCGACCAGCTGGATGCGCTCAGCCACGCTCAGGTGCAACAGCTCGGAGACGGTCACGCTCGCCATGCCGGCAATATAGCCATCCCCGAAGTGCCACGCGCCGCCAGGCAGCGCTGAGTCACCACGGAGCTTGCTCCTCGCGTGACTTGGAGTGCGCGACGACGGCTCGCGCCCCCCTTTCTCCGCGACAATGGGGCGGGTGGGTGGACATCCCACGGGCGGCCATGGACATGTAGGAGAGTAGGGGGCCGAGCTGACCGGCACGACTACGGAGGAGAAACCGCACGCCCCCGTGACTTGCCGCTCCGCCCCGGCTTTGCGCGCCCATCGTTCGAGCCAACGGCCGGTCCGCCGACGTACGCCGCGAGGTGCTCGCCGGTCAGTGTTGACCGCGCCGCGACCAGGTCGGCCGGGGTGCCCTCGAACACGATTCGCCCGCCGTCATGTCCCGCGCCCGGGCCGAGGTCGATGAGCCAGTCGGCGTGAGCCATGACCGCCTGGTGGTGCTCGATGACGATGACCGACTTGCCGGAGTCGACCAGCCGGTCCAGCAGCCCGAGCATCTGCTCGACGTCAGCCAGGTGCAGTCCGGTGGTCGGCTCGTCGAGCACGTAGACGCCGCCGTCAGTGTCCATGTGCGTCGCGAGCTTGAGCCGCTGCCGCTCACCGCCCGACAGCGTGGTGAGCGGTTGGCCGAGCCGCAGGTAGCCGAGCCCCACGTCGGCCATGCGCTGCAGGATTTCGTGCGCGGCCGGCGTGCGCGCCTTGCCAGCGCCGAAGAAGCCGACCGCGTCTTCGACCGACAGGTCGAGCACCTCGGCGATGTTGAGCCCGCCGAACCGGTAGCCCAGCACCGATGCCTGGAACCGCCGGCCCTCGCACTCCTCGCAGACCGTGGCGACGCCGGCCATCATCGCCAGGTCGGTGTAGATGACCCCGGCGCCGTTGCAGGTCGGACAGGCGCCCTCGGAGTTGGCGCTGAACAGGGCGGGCTTCACGCCATTGGCCTTCGCGAACGCCTTGCGGATGGGCTCCAGCAGGTCGGTGTACGTCGCCGGGTTGCTCCGCCGCGAGCCACGAATCGGGGTCTGGTCGACCGACACCACCCCGTCCCGGCCACTCACCGAGCCGTGAATCAGTGAGCTCTTGCCCGACCCGGCCACGCCAGTCACCACCACCAGCACACCGAGCGGGATGTCGACGTTGACGTCCTTCAGGTTGTGAGCGCGGGCGCCGCGCACCTTCATCACACCCGACGGCTTCCGCACCGACGGCTTCAGGGGGGCCCGGTCATTCAGGTGACGCCCGGTGAGCGTGCCGCTGGCCCGAAGCCCGTCGACGGTGCCCTCGAAGACCACCTTGCCGCCGGCAGTGCCGGCGCCGGGGCCGAGGTCGACGACGTGGTCGGCGATCGCGGCCACCTCCGGCTTGTGCTCGACCACGAGGACGGTGTTGCCCTTGTCGCGCAGCCGCAGCAGCAGGTCGTTCATCCGCTGGATGTCATGGGGGTGCAGACCGACTGTCGGCTCGTCGAAGACGTAGGTCACGTCGGTGAGCGAGGACCCGAGGTGGCGAATCATCTTGGTGCGCTGCGCCTCTCCGCCCGACAGCGTGCCGGACGGCCGGTCGAGACTGAGGTAGCCCAGACCAATCTCCACGAACGAATCGAGCGTCTGCCGCAGTGTCGCCAGCAACGGTGCGACGGACGGCTCGTCCAGACCGCGCACCCACTTCGCCAGGTCGCTGATCTGCATCGCGCAGGCGTCGGCGATGTTGATGCCCTTGATCTTCGAGGACCGGGCGGCCTCGCTGAGCCGGGTGCCGTTGCAGTCGGGGCAGGTGGTGAAGGTGACCGCGCGCTCCACGAACGCCCGGATGTGCGGCTGCATCGCGTCCACGTCCTTGGACAGGAACGACTTCTGGATGCGTGGGATGAGGCCCTCGTAGGTGAGGTTCATGTTCTGGAACTTCACCTTGGTCGGTTCCTTGTGGAGGAAGTCGTGGCGCTCCTTCTTGGTGTAGTCACGAATCGGCTTGTCCGGGTCGAGGAAGCCCGAGGCCGCGAAGATGCGCACCTGCCAGCCGTCGGCCGTGTAGCCGGGGATGGTGAGCGCACCCTCGTTGAGCGACTTGCTGTCGTCGTACAGCTGGGACAGGTCGATGTCGCTCACCGAGCCCATGCCCTCGCACCGCGGGCACATGCCGCCGTTGACGGTGAAGGTGCGCTTCTCGGTCTTGCCTTCGCCCTTCTCGGTCGAAATCTGCCCGACCCCGCGGACCGACGGGACGTTGAAGGAGAAGGCGTTGGACGAGCCGATGTGCGGCTTGCCGAGGCGGCTGAACAGCACCCGCAGCATCGCGTTGGCGTCGGTCACCGTGCCGACCGTCGAGCGGGAGTTGGCGCCCATCCGCTCCTGGTCGACGATGATTGCGGTCGTCAGCCCGTCCAGGACGTCGACCTCGGGCCGGGCCAGCGTCGGCATGAAGCCCTGCACGAACGCGCTGTAGGTCTCGTTGATCATCCGCTGCGACTCCGCGGCGATGGTGCCGAACACCAGCGACGACTTGCCCGAGCCCGAGACGCCGGTGAACACCGTCAGCCGCCGCTTGGGGATGTCGACGCTCACGTCCTTCAGGTTGTTCTCCCGGGCACCCCGGACGCGAATCAGGTCGTGGCTGTCAGCGGGATGCTGGCGGGAGGAGGGCTTGGGCTCGGTCATGGCGTGGGGCACCAACGGCAGAGGGGGCTATTGAACGGGTTGGGTGGGAGGGGAGACCAGGAAGTCAGGGTACGTCGCGCTCGGAAGGGCAGGAAGAACAATATGTGACTTGACGAGCATATGACTGAATGCGTATATACCTGGACATGGAATCATCGTTCGCGATCATCGCGGAGCCGAACCGCCGGGCCATCCTCAGCCTGCTGGCGTCGTCGGAGCAGTCCGTCGGCGAAATCGAGCGCCAGCTGCGGATGCCTCAAACCTCGGTGTCCAAGCACCTCCGGGTGCTGCGCGAGGCAGGCTTCGTGGAGTCACGCGTCGAAGCCCAGCGGCGCGTCTATCGGATTCGGCCCGAGCCGCTCATGGAGGTCGACGCCTGGCTCGCTCCCTTCCGGCGCTTCTGGTCGGCCCATGTCGATGCACTCGAACGCCATCTCGACCGCATGGCGCAGACACAAGGAAAGGAAAGAACCGATGAGGAATCGTGAGATGCGTGAGAGGTATGTGCCCGGCCCCGCGGCCGGAGCCGAGGTCCAGAAGGCCGGCGAGCAGTGGACGCTCGTCCTCGTTCGAGATCTCCGTCATCCCCCGGCGCTGGTGTGGCAGGCGCTGACCGACCCCGCGCAGCTGTCGGAATGGGCGCCGTTCGACGCCAATCGGAGTCTGGCCGCCGTGGGGCCGGCGAAGCTCTCGACGGTGGGGACGCCGACGCCGCAGGTCTCCGAGACCACCGTGAAGCGGGCCGAGGAGCCGAAGCTGCTCGAGTACAGCTGGGGGGGCGGTGACATCCGGTGGGAGCTGGAGCCGCGCGAGAGCGGCACGCGCCTCACGCTCTGGCACAACATCAATCGCGGCTTCATCTCGTGGGGCGCCGCGGGCTGGCACATCTGCTTCGACGTCCTCGAGCGGTTCCTCGCGGGCGAGGCGATTGGCCGCATCGCTGGCGGCGAGGCGATGAAGTTCGACGGCTGGACGCGATTGACCGCCGAGTACGCAAAGCAGTTCGGCGTCGCGGCCCCCGGTATGGCGTCCAACACCCCGAAGCGTTGAAGGAAGAAGGAACACCATGGAATCGACCCTGCAGAAGCCGGCCTTCGTCGCCGCCAAGACCAGCCCCAAAGCCACGACCATCGCCTATTGGAGCGTCACCGCGCTCTTCTGCCTGCAGATGGGCTTCACCGCCTACGCGCAACTGCGCCTGCCGCAGGTGGCGGCGGCGTTCACCCACCTCGGCTTCCCCGACTACTTCCGGGTGGAGCTCTCGTGGGCCAAGTTCCTCGGCATCGCGCTGATGCTTGCGCCGGTGCCGGCGCGGCTCAAGGAGTGGGCCTATGCCGGCTTCGCCATCACCCTCGTCTCGGCATTCATCGCCCACGTCGCGGTGGGAGATGGTCCGGAGGCGTGGGGCTGGGCGGTGGTCACCGGCGTGCTCTGGGGGCTCTCGTATTTCTTCTGGCGCCGCCTGCAGGCCACACCGGCGAGCGCCTGACCGCGCACCGCCGGCTGTTGAAGTCGTAGTGTTGTTCACCCAGGCCACCCACTGCGCTCACGCTGAGCGCAGCTCGAGGCTGGCGCGAAAGTTGGAGCCGTACATGAAGAAGGCCGTCCCGGTTGAATCCGCGTCTGCATTCATCGACGAGAAGATCAAGGGACTTGGGGACTGGCGCGGGGTGACGCTCGCGAAGGTGCGCAAGCTCATCCACGAGGCAGACCCTGAAATCGTCGAAGAGTTGAAGTGGATGGGGACTCCCGTCTGGTCTCACGACGGCATCGTCTGCACGGGCGAGACGTACAAGAGCGTCGTCAAACTGACCTTCATCAAGGGTGCTGCGTTGAAGGACCCTGCAGGCCTCTTCAACTCCAGCCTCGAGGGGAATGTCAGGCGCGCCATCGACATCCACGAAGGCGACAAGCTCGATGCGGTGGCCTTCAAGAATCTCATCCGCGCCGCGGTGGTGCTCAATCTCGAGGGCAAGAGCAAGCCAAAGCCCCGGCGAGCGAGCAGCAAGCGGGCCGGATAGCTTCATCGCGGGTCCGGCCATGCCTCCTCGCATCGAGGATGTGAGGTGCAGGGCCGGAGCGTGGAGCCAGGTTGCGGGCTGACGGGGGCCAGCTACGGCCCCCGTGGCAGCCGGCTCACTCCAGGGCCGAGGGCGGAATGGGCGAGCCCGGCTTGAGCGCGTCGAGCCCGTGCTTCTCGGCGATGTCCCGCGCGATGATGTGGTAGCGCAGGACGATGCCCTCGACCTCGCGGGGGCTGAGGTGCGGCGAGAGCTGCTGCCGAAGCTGGTTCGGCGTCACCTCGCGGAAGTGCTCGATGAAGTTCTTGCTGTAGGCCTCGGGCAGGCCGCCCTGCGTCGGGCGCGACGTCGCGCGGAACGGAAGCGCGAGCAGGAGCGGATCCTCGGTGTGGTCGATGCCCATGAGCTTCCCCGGCTGTCCCGGCGTGGGCTCCTTCACGAAGAGGTCCTGGAGGTGGCGGTCCGCGACGCCGAAGAGGTAGTCGAACGAGCGCTGCTCGCTCAGGCTCCGGGCGAAGCGCGGGTCGGTGAGGATGTCCGGCCCCTGGCGCAGGTGCGACGGCTGGAACCCCGGGGGAACCGCGTCGATGACGGCGCCGACCTCATCCCCGACGCGAGCAATCCGTGCGTTGGGGACGGCCTCCAATCCGAAGAGCTTGTTGAGCTCGCTGGCGGCCACCTCCTGCCTCGGGGCCACGCCATTCTTCGGCTTGAAGAAGGGCTTGAAATAGTATTGCTGGCCTGAGGCGTCCTCCAGGCGCTCGACATGGCTGGCATTGCCTTTCGAGACCACGCTGGGCTTGCCGCGCGGCTCGAGCGTCGGATGCGGCGCCGCGCGAATGGAGCGCTCGTAGTCCTGCAGGAACTGCTGGTGCGAGAGGTCGCCGTTGCGGAGCACATCGTCCATGTCGGCCAGCTCCCTCGCCGTCAGGCGCTGGGGACCCACGTGGGCCTGCAGGTAGTCTGCGATTCCCTCGCGGACCGCGGGCGAGTCATCGACGGAGGGCTTTCCGAAGATTTGATAGCCGTGGCTGTACTTGTCCTTGTACGCCTCCACGACGGCTTCCGCCGCCTGGGGATTCCGAGCGGCGGGCAGTCGCGCCGTGGCCGGAGCCTGCGAGGGGATGTGGATGTCTGGCCGGGTGGCCGGAGCCTGCCGTGGAGAGACCTGAAGGTCGGGCCTCGTGGCGGGAGCCTGCCGCGGGGAGACCTGGATGTCTGGCCTCGTGGCCGGAGCCTGCCGTGGAGAGACCTGGAGGTCGGGCCTCGTGGCGGGAGCCTGCGCCGGGGCTTGGGTTGGCTGGACCTCTGGAGCCTGCTCGGGCTGCTGCCGCTTCGGAGCGGGCGAGCGCTGGCGTTGCATGCGGAAGCCCGGGAGCCCCTCGCTGTTGAGGTTGCGCTGGATGTCCGGGTTGGGAATCCGCCGGAGGGAGCCCTCGGGCGTCATGACACGAATGGTGCGGGGAGGGTCCTCCGTCCGAGGCACCCGCGTCGACGGGGAGGGCGCCGCGTCGCGCGGGACTTCCGTGGGTGCTCCGCGGGGTCGCCGGGGCAGGGGCAGGTGCTCCGCGAGCCGAGTGGTCTTGGAGAACACGGAGGCTCCCTTGATGGCGGTGGTGGAGCCACCCGTGCCCACCGAGGTCACCGCCTCGAACCCCACGCGTCCCGTGAGGCGTCCCCAATCCCGCGCCTTCCACTTCTCCGCGAAGGAGGGGAGCGCCACCTGCTTGATGTTCTTCAGGGCGCGGAACGCCGAGCCCGCGCTCGGGTCGCGGGCGAAGGCCCGGGTGTCTCGCACGGCCTTGTTGACGTCCCGCGCGTGGTCATTGGCCTCCTTGGCCAGGGCATTCTTCGCTCCGTCGATGTACTTCCGGGGGTTCTTCGCGAAGCCATCCGCCGCGGTGATGGCGATTCCCGCGACGGGGTTGGTCACCTTGGTGAAGTTCTTCGAGACCTCGGCCGCGTTCTGGAGGCTCGGGTCCTTGGCCAGCTTCACCGTGCTGGTCACCAGGTTCTTGGAGTTGTTGAAGCCCATCCTGCCGAGGTCCACCACGCCCTTGACGGTGCTGATGGCTCCCTGGCCAAACCCTTCCACGACGCCGCGCTGGAAGTTGGCGGCGGTGCGCAACGGCTTGGGAAGGTGGCTGATGGCCTTGTCTGCCTTCGCGTCGAAGCGGTCCTTGGCCCGCCCCGCGGCGGCCTGGAGCTGTTTGCCCTTGTCCTGGGTCTCCTTCACGACGTGCCGGGTGGTGCGGACGACGGGCGCTGCCACGTGCTTCAACCGCTTGATGGGATTCCAGCCCATGGGGGGACTCCTGTGCATGGTAGGAGATGGGCCTTCCTTGTGGGAAGGTGCTGACCTTCACGCACATTGTCGCCATGACTCAAAAAGGGTTGCTTGGAATCCGGGAGGCGCTCTCTTTCCAGCTTCGCTGGAGTTCAGCAGGGAGGGTGGACGGCAGGGGCAAACGACGTCCGCGCAGGCGTGCAATCCCAGCCGAGCGCCTGGCGGCGCCAGTCCTGCTTCAGGGCTGCACGAACACGGGCGTCACCCAATAGTTGGTGGCGTGGTCGACCTGTGACGGGAAGCAGCCGTTGCTGCAATAGGTGAAGACGCCGTTGCCGCCGGCCGTGGAGCTGGACGGCGCGTGCAGAGGGCTGCTGTCCACGCCGGAGCTCGCGAAGCAGTCCTCGTCGCCGGACACCTGCCCCGTGCGCGAGAAGTACGACGCGACATACACCGTGTTCGCGGCGACCGACACCGGCGTCGAGAGTTTGATTTCCGTCCAGCCCGGCGTGTCCGGCCCATCCGTCCCCCGTCCGGAGCCCAGCAACACTCCCGTCGACGACCACAGATGCACCGTGTAGCCGCCCGAGCTGATGGCGTTCCGATAGAAGCGAATCGCGGTCACCGCGCCTGCCACGTCGGACTTGAACTTGACCCCCACCTCGATGGGCTGCGTGTCGCGAGCGCTGTACGCGCCCGCCTGTGCCGACGCGGGCCACAGGCTCTTGCCGGGAGTCGCCGGTGGCGCACCGGAGTTGGACACGAACACAGTCGTTCGCGCCGAGGTGTTCGTGAGGCCGGCGGCATCGATGCCAATCAACTGGAGGTCATGCCGACCATTCGGAACGGAGGCTGAGCTCCACGACAGCGTGAAGGGGGCCGTCGTGCTGCTCGCGACGAAGCTGTTGTCGACGTACAGCTCGACCGCCTTCATGCCACCCAGGTCGTAGGTGTACACACTCACAGGGACGGTGCCCGTCACCGTCGCTCCGCCGGAGGGGGAGGCAATCGACACCTGCGGAATCGACTCGTCCAGGTAAGGCTGGACGAAGAGCGGAATCGAGGTCCGTCCCGCCGGGGTGATGTTGAAGGCCTGGAGGTTGTCGCTCTGCTTGCGGACACGATTGTCAGGGAGGGCGCTCGCATCGAATGCGACGTCGTTCGTCGTGTTGATGGTGCAGAGCTCGAGGTCCAGCCAGGTGCCCCGCTCTCCCGGGCCGAAGTGCAGGGCATTCGTGGCGTTTCGGAAGGTCGAGTTGCGGATGATGGTGGAGTCGCCGGTGCCGTCCGCGTTGTGGTCGTCCGAGAGAATCAGGTCCGGTGACTGTCCGCCTCCGTCGAAGATGAAGTTGTCGAAGCGGAGGCGCAGATGGCCGAACTCGTCCACCCCGGGCGACACGGCCTTCATGTGCAGCGCGGCCTCGCCGTTGCCGTAGAGCGTGGAGCTCTCATAGTGATAGGCGTTGGAGTAGGCGCCGTGGTCGATACCCGCCTCTCCATTGTGGTAGCCGACGTAGTTGGCGACCACATGAGGCTGGTGGTCGTTCTGCCAGGCGAAGATGCCGTCGACCTTGTTGTTGTGCGCGATGTTTCCCCTGGAGAAGTTCCAGACTCCGTCGCCGTTGATTCCATCTCCCTCGGGCCAGCTGAATCCCGAGGAGTCGATGTTGCCCTGAACGCCCACCGCCACCGAGTCGCGGATGACGTTGCGCAGGCCCTGATTCACCATGAAGCCCGTCAGGTTGTAGCCGCGATATTCGGGGTCGACGCGCACGAGCGCCGCCACACAACGGTCGTAGACGATGTCGTGGCTCTCGTCCCCCGGGTCCCACCAGTAGGCCTCATCGAAGGTGTTGAAGCTGATGGAGTCCTGAATCAAGGTGCCGTGGCTCATGTGCGAGGCGAAAGCATGCGCTCCGGCATCCCGGACCACCGTCCCGCGCACGACGGAACCTCGGGTGCCTTCCATCGAGTGATGGAAGTGGAGTGCGTAACGGCCAAGGATGGACTCCGTCGCGTTATCGCTCACACGCCGCGGCCCCATGTATCGGATGGCGACATAGTTCAGGGTCTGCGGCTTGTCGGAGCGAATCCAGATGTGCGCCCGATGGTTCGTGTTCGGGTTCGCGCTCCCATCGCCGGTGCCTTCAATCCGGACGTTCCGCGTCAGGTTCAGGACCTCGGCCTTCCATTGGTTGTTCACCATGGGATGTGCACGGCTCGTCGCGCGACTCAGCTGGACGGTGGCTTGCGTGACATTCACGACCGTGCCGAGGTCGAAGCCGCTCCAGCTCATGTCTCCCACCGAGGGTGCTTCGGTGGGGACGATGCTGATTTCATCTCCCGCGCTCCAGCCCACGGGCTGCGCTTCCAGGGTGATGGAGCTCGTCGCGGCGCCAATCCCTCCGGCGAGTCGCGTCCAGGCGGTCTTGGGCGTGCCCTGGAGGTCGAGCTGACCGTCCCTCACCCACAAGCCGACGTCCGTAGGCACCACCTCCATTCCTCCTCCGACGAAGGCGGCTTCGTTCACGTTCACGAACGCAATGCGGTGAACGACGGAGAGCGAAGAGGGTTTCATCGACAGGGTCCCCCGGACGATGACGCTGCCCGTCGAACGGAGCGCCGCGGAGACGCCGGGGTCGAAGGTCAATGCCGCGCCGGTTTCAATCGTCACGCCCGCGAAGGTGGGCGAATCGACCTGAAACACCACGGCATGGCCGGTGGAAATCGTGACGGTGTCGCCCGTGCCGGGCACGCGCCCTGCGTTCCAGGTCCCTGAATCCGACCAACTGCCAGACCGAACACTCGAGAGGGCTTCACCGGCTGCACGTGCTTCGAAGGCCGCGAGACACACGACTACCCAGATGAGATTTCGAATCATCGCGACTGCTCCCATTCACGGAAACAGGTTGTATCGACGACATGACACTCCTAGTGCGATTAAAATCGAATTTCAAGTGCAACACGAATATCAAGTAAATCACGTACCAGTGAAACACAGCCCGCGCGCTGCGTCAGGCCATGCTCAGGCGCTTGCGGCCGAGTCGGTGGGCACTGCTCGACGGCTCGTTAAGGGTATCGTCGCCCACCGCGAGCCCCACGGCGTCCTGCACACCTACGTCGCGCTCACCCGGCCGCAGGAGTGGATCGCAGGCATCGACTTCGCCGACCCGAAGGCGGCGAAGGCTCGAGTCGCGGCGGAGTTCGACGGCTGGGCGCCAGAGCTCACCGCGCTGATTACCGACGGTGAGACAGCCCCCGTCCTCCGGAAGGTCCATGCGCTCCCGCCCGGACATCGGTGGGAGCGCGTGCCCGGTGTGACTCTTCTGGGCGACGCCGCGCATCTGAACCCACCCGACGGTGAGGGCGCCAACTTCGCGATGTACGACGGCGCCGAGCTCGGGAAGGCCATTGCCGCGCACCGAGGCGACCTCGAAGCCGCGCTCGCCGAGTACGAGGACGCCATGTTCATCCGGAGCGCGAACGCAGCCGTCGAGGCCGCGAAAATCCACGCGCTCTGCTTCAACGATGACAACGCGCCGTACGGGCTGCTCAACCTGTTTACCGGAGGCTCCGCACCGACCTCGCCCGCGCCCTTGCGGCAGAGCACGTCGCCCTGACCGCAATCGACACGACCGCGGAGAAAGGCGCACCCGGCGAGCGGTCCTGAATCATTCGACTCAACGGCGATGAGGACCGTTCCAGCTCGCACGCGCAAAGCGCCCTGGAGGCTGGCCCACGTGCCTGCTGAACGCCATGGTGAAGGTGCTTGCCGAGCTGTAGCCAACGCGCTCGGCCACTTCGGTGATGCTGAGCTCCTGGCTGCGAAGCAGTCCCCTCGCGACGGCCATCCGCCAGTCCAGCAGGTACTCCATCGGGGGCAGGCCCACGGTGCGCGTGAAGCGCTGGAAGAACGCCGAGCGTGAGAGCGCCGCGCTCTTCGCGAGCTGCGCCACGGTCCATGGACGCGTGATGTGGCGGTGCATCTGCCGTATCGCAGGTGCGAGCCGCGCATCCGCCAGTCCGCGCAGGAGCCCCGGAGGTGTGTCGTCGCTCGACGTTGACCGCAGCGCCTCGATGAGCAGCAACTCCACGAGACGCGTCAACACGAGGTCGCGGCCCGAGCGCTCTTCGCTCGTTTCGTCGCCGACAAGGCGTACCAGCGTGGCGAGCCGCTCCACTCCGCGGACGTGCACCAGGGCTGGGAGCAACGACACCATCAGCGCTGCGTCAGGCGAGTCGAAGACGAAGTAACCGCCGAGCAGGCGCACATCCGGGCGGCCGCCACGCCTGCCGTGGCGCACTTCGCCTTTGGGGGCGGGGGCCACCTTGGGGTCGACGCGCTCGGGCGTCACCGGCTCGAAGCCCGAGATGGTGAAGCCCGGCGTTGCCGGCAGAAGTACGAAATCGCCCGCCTCGAGCGTGAGGGGCGGCTGGCCGTCGACAGCCAGCCGGCAGCGCCCTTCGAGCACGGCACAGAAGCTCGGCTGGCCGAAGTCCGAGTAACGAACACCCCAGGAGCCTGCTCCGCTGATGCCCTTCGAGAAGACAGCTCTTGGCTGAAGCAGCGCGATGATTTCCGAAAGAGGGTCCGTCATGGCTGGACTCCAACAGAAGAAATACGGACTCCCCATGGTAGAGCGTCTTCAATGCCGACGGTACCTTCAGAACATCGACGCCGCGCGAATCGCGGCAAGGAGCCGACATATGAAGGCAGTGAAGACGGTGCTCATCACGGGGTGCTCCTCCGGCTACGGACTCGAGACCGCACGCCACTTTCATGCCCAGGGCTGGAACGTGGTCGCAACCATGCGAACGCCGCGTGAGGATGTCCTCCCTCGTTCGGACCGGTTGCGCCTGGTGTCGCTCGACGTGACGAAGCCCGAGAGCATCGCTGCCGCGCTGAAGGAGAGCGGGCCCATCGATGTGCTCGTCAACAACGCGGGCATCGGGCTGATGGGGGCCTTCGAGGCCACGCCGATGGCCACGGTCCGTGAGGTGTTCGAGACCAACGTCTTCGGTGTCATGGCGATGACGCAGGCGGTGCTGCCGGGGCTTCGTGCGCGCAAGTCGGGAGTGATTGTGAACGTGACCTCCAGCGCGACGCTGGCCCCGATGCCACTGGTGGCCGTCTACACCGCAAGCAAGGTCGCCATTGAAGGGTTCACCGAGTCGCTCGCGTTCGAGCTCGAGCCCTTCAACCTTCGAGTGAAGCTCGTCGAGCCGGGCTATTGCCCGGATACCCGCTTCACGAGCAACGGCAGCTCCCGCATGGAAGGGCTGTTCCCCGAACCGTATGCGCCCTTCGCCCAGCGCATCTTCGCTTCGTTCGGACAGCCAGCCACGGTGACGCGCGCGTCCGACGTGGCCGAGGCAGTCTGGCATGCCGCGAACGACGCGTCAGGGACGCTTCGCTTCCCCGCGGGACCTGACGCGGTGGCGCTGGCCCGGACGGCGTAGAATCGGTCATTCCAACTCGGAGTCGGGCGGTCCCAATGCACGCGGCGAGCGCCGCGCGCAGCTCCGCCGAATGACACGCCAGAGCAAAGCGCGCTCAAGGCGTCTTCGGGGACGAGCCGAGGTCAGGTCCGCTCGGCAAGACGGTTCAAGAGGTCCATGTCCTCAGCGCTCAGGGTGAGCGCGGCACTTGCGAGGTTTTCCCTGAGGTGGGTGACTGACGACGTGCCCGGGATGAGAAGCAGGTTGGGGGACCGGTGCAGGAGCCAGGCCAGCGCAACCTGCATCGGTGTCGCGCCCAGCCGCGCGGCCACGTCGTTCAGCGCGCTCGACTGCAGTGGCGTGAACCCGCCCAGCGGGAAGTACGGCACGTAGGCCGTCCCCCTGGCGGCGAGCTGGTCGATCAGTGCGTCGTCACGCCGGTGCGTCAGGTTGTAGTGGTTCTGCACGCAGACGATTTCGGCGATCTTGCGACCCTCGGCGACCTGCGTCGGCGTGACGTTGCTCAATCCGATGTGGCGGATGAGGCCGCGCTGCTGAAGCTCAGCGAGCGCGGTGAGCGGCGCCTCGATGGAGCCTTCAGCCGGGCCCTCGACGCTGAACATCGCACGGAAGTTCACGACATCGAGCACATCGAGCCCGAGGTTGCGCAGGTTGTCGTGGACCGCGCGCTCGAGGTCAGCGGTGGAGAACGCAGGCTCCCACGAACCGTTGGGACCGCGCACCGCTCCGACCTTTGTGGCGATCAGCAGACCGTCGCGATACGGGTGCAGCGCCTCACGGATGAGCTGGTTGGTCACGTGGGGACCGTAGATGTCACTGGTGTCGAGATGGTCGACACCCTGGGCGATGGCCTCTCGCAGCACAGCGACCGCCGCCTTGCGGTCCTTGGGCGGACCGAAGACGCCGGGGCCGGCGAGCTGCATTGCGCCGTAGCCCACGCGGCGAACGGTGTGTGTGCCGATGCGATAGCTGCCTGAGATGTGACTGTGGGTCACGGCGAAGGTCCTTTGTTGAGCGAGGTTGCCCACTCCTCTACGCAAGGGAGCACTGCGCGACTACCGGTGGCACTCCGCACAGGTCGTGCGAAAATCCGCACAGTGATGGATGAGCTCGCTGATCTCACGGCATTCTTGACGGTCGCTCGCGAGGGCGGATTCCGCAGCGCTGCTCGCGTGGCGGACAGCAGCGCTTCGCGCATGGGAGACGCTGTCCGCCGGCTGGAAGCGCGGCTCGGCGTCCGGTTGCTCCATCGAACCACGCGCAGCGTGACGCTGACGGACGCAGGGGCTCGGCTGCTCGAGCGGCTCGCGCCTGCGCTCAGCGAGGTGCGCTCGGCGTTGGACGTGGTCAACGACTTCCGCGACCGACCCGCGGGACGCCTGCGGCTCAACGTACCAATCGCGGCAGCGCGGCTCGTGCTGCCGCGCATCGTGCCGCCGTTCCTCGCGAAGTACCCCGACATCTGCCTGGAGGTGATTGCCGAGGAGCGCCTCGTCGACGTGGTGGCCGAGGGCTATGACGCTGGCATCCGCTACGGAGAGCGGCTCGCGCAGGACATGGTGGCTGTTCCAATCGGTCCTCGCGTCCAGCGATTCGCGGCAGCCGCCTCGCCCGCATACCTCGCTCGTCGTGGGCGCCCCAAACATCCGCGCGAGCTACTGGACCATGATTGCCTGGGGGGGCGGTTTACGAGTGGCCCGCTGCATGCGTGGGAATTCGAATGCGACGGAGAGACGCTCAGCGTCGAGCCGAAGGGCCCGCTGATTGTCGGCCTTGGCACGACCACCGACCTTGCAGTGGCTGCGGCCGTGGCTGGCACCGGCATCATCTACGACTTCGAGGATTGGCTTCGTCCCTTCATCGACCGAGGCGAACTCGAACCCGTGCTCGAATCATGGTGGCCGAGCTTCCCTGGGCCGTTTCTCTACTACCCTGGCCGTCACCACCTCCCGACGCCGCTGCGTGCGTTCATTGACTTCGTCAGAGCGATGCAGCCCTGAAGTGGAGCTGCCCCGGCTCCGCGGGTCAACTCCACTTCAACATCTACACCGCGTCTCGAGCCTACGGCCCGGCCGTGTACGTAGTCGTCAAAGTGGCGCCTGAGTACGCCGAGTACGCGCGGAGGCCGACGTAGTACCTGCCCGCCGCCGGCGCCGTCAACGTGCAGGTCTCGTTGTTGTCACTGAGGTACGGACGACATTGGTAGGTCGTCGTCGTCGGAGCCGTGCCGAAGTTGACGTAGAGGTCCGCGTCACCCGTGCCGTCGCTGAGCGTGAACTTCAACACCGATTGGCCTGAAGGTACGTCGACCGTCCAGTAATTGAAGTGGCCGACGAAGCTGTCAGCGATGTTGATGATCGGGTCCCAGGGGGGAGGGGGCGGAGGCGGCGGGACCACGGGAATGGGCCAGCGCCAGGGCCAGGGCCAGGGCGGGCAAATGGGCGGATCGTCGTACGTGCCGGTCAGGCTGACTCCCGAGTACGCCGAGTACCCGTAAAGGCCGACATGGTACGTGCCTGCCTGCGGCAGCGTGAACGTGCAGGTCTCGTTGTTGCCGCTGAGGTTCGGACGACAGTCGTAAGTCGCCATCGTCGGCGGCGCGCCGAATCTGGCGTAGAGGTCCACGTCACCCGTGCCGTCGCTGATCTTGAACGTCACCTGCGACTTGCCGGCGGGGACCTCGAGACTCCAATACTGGAAGGCGCCCGCGCCACCCGAGACTCCGGTCATCGACAGCCAGGGCACAGGCTGCGCTCCAAAGTAAAGAGCGCTCAATGCCGCGACATCGCTCTTCGTGAATTCCCCCGTCGTGCTCGACGGGGTGCAGGAGTTCATGATGGAGCCGCCCACCGTGGCCGTGCTCGGCGTGCCGGGGATGAGGATGGCGCCCACGCCCGCGGTGCCCTCATTGGTCGCCGTGCCGCCGCAGCTGATGGCGCGGTTGTAGTAGTCCGAGTGACGGAGGCCGAGGGTGTGACCGAGCTCGTGCGTGATGACGTGCTTGCTCACGTCCACGCTGTAGCTCTGCAGGGACGTGCCGATGCTGATGGTGCCGTAGGGGTTGCCGCCGGAGGGGAAGCCCGAGGAGCCACCGGTGCCCGAGGTGGTGGTCGCGGTGATGTTGGCGTTGCAGCCGGTGGTGGGGCCACGCGCCAGGGTGAAGGTGAGGCCCAACCGGTTGTAGTTCTGGATGGCCAGGTCAAGGCCCTGGCTCAGCCGGCTGTAGCTGTTGAACGTGGAGGTGGGGTTGACGCAGATCTTCCTCACGGAGGTGCTGATGAGGTTGGTCGTGCGGTACTGCTCCTGGCTGCCCTTGTCCCTCTGGCGCATCTCGCGGGAGGCCTGAAGGCTCACGGCAGCGTCACCTCCAACGTAGACGACGCCATCGACGACTTCGAGGTCGCTGGCCGGGAACCCCGCCTCCACGAGATTGCCGATGATCTCCTGCGTATCATCCGAGGTTCCTGGAACGGCACTGCAGCCGAACATCCATGCGCTACAGACCAATGCGAATACAGTCGTCCTCGTCGCCATGGGCGTATCTCCTGGCAAGTGTGTGGATCTGCATCCGAGTCACATTCGAGAGACACATTCAGTCTGACTTTGCCCGAGTTGAGCTTGCAAAGACGCAGTGCCTGAGGGCTGGAGTTGTTGGTGCGCATCCTGCGCGCAATCGCGGAGCATTCCTATCCCTAGATTTAGGGAAGGAATATCGGGCCGGGTAGGGGCTTCGACAGAGGGCACCGCCTACTTGGATTCGATTCGACCGAGCTGCCTTGCGGCATCCGCCAGGGGGCTACTACGACCAGGCGCACCTGATTGCCGACTTACGGAAGCTCATCGGGAGCACACCGGGTGACTTCCTGCGGCGTACCGGTGAGGGGGGGCGTTCGCTTCGCCGCGGGCGACGCGGAGGCCACACGGGAGTGCCTCTGATTCAGCATGGCCCCTCGTTCATTCCGGGACGGCTCCCAGTACCGGCGTCAAATCCGGATCGGCCTTCTGCATCGCCCGACGGTAGGCCGGCCGCGCGCCGACGCGTTGCAGATAGGCCAGGATGTTCGGCCAGGGTGAGAGGTCATATGGCTTGAACAGCCGCATCGTGGTCAGCGAGAACACGGTCATGATATCCGCCGCCGTCAACTCGTCGCCGGCCAGATAGGGCGCCTCCCCCAGCCGCTGCTCCAGGGTCGAGAACACCAGCCTGAACCGCTCCCTGGCCGCCTGCAGCAGCGCGTTCGTGTCCGAAGGGTCGACGCGCTCCAGATACCTCACCTGCAAGACGACCGGTTGCAGCGTCCCGTTGGCGAAGTGGAACCAGTAGAGATAGTCGGTGAAACCAGATTCGCCACGCTTCACGGCGAGCCGGCCATTGCCATGGGCCTGGATGAGATACTCGCAGATCGCCCCGGATTCCCCGAGGACGAGGTCGCCGTCGGTGAGGACCGGCGCCGTGCCCATCGGATGAAGCGCCTTGTATTCCGGCGGAGCCAGCCGGTTGTCGGCCCGGCGCTGATAGCGCTTCAGCTCATAGTCGAGCCCAAGCTCCTCACAGAGCCAGACGATGCGCTCCGATTGCGAACGTCCGAGATGATGCACCGTCAGCATACGCGCTCCCTTGCCCGAAGCATTGTCGTGGTCATGCCGGAACCGTAGGCTGCGCGAATCCGCTGAAAAAGGCGTGTCCGCATACCGGTATGGCGACTACCACCCTCCCCGAATTCCTCCGCGCTCGCCGAGAGCGGCTTCACCCCGAATCGACCGGGCGGCGTCGCACTCCGGGACTTCGTCGCGAAGAAGTCGCGGCGCGCGCTGGTGTGAGCGTCACCTGGTACACGTGGCTCGAACAAGGTCGCGGCGGCGTGCCGTCCGACGACGTGCTCGAACGCCTCGCTCGCGCACTCGAGCTCGACGACACGAATCGCGAGATGCTGTTCCTGCTCGCTCACCAGCGTCCGCCACCGCGGCGCCCCATGCCACCCGCCGAGGTCACGCCGGCGCTGCAGCGGGTGCTCGACAACCTGCACGTGCCCGCGTTGGTGAAGACGCCGACGTTTCAAATCGTCGCGTGGAATCGCGCCGCCGTGGCGGTCATCGGCGATTACGCCGCGGTTCCCGAGCGTGACCGCAACATGCTGCGCCGGGTCTTCCATCCCGAGGCCGCCACGTTCCTGCCGCATGGCGATGACATGCGCCGCACGTGCCTCGCCGCGTTTCGCGTCGACATCGAGCGTGCGGGAGCATCCGAAGAAGCTGCCGCGCTCGTCGACGAGTTGATGGAGACGAGCGAGGAGTTTCGCCGGCTGTGGGCCGAGAATGAGCTGAGCACGCACGGAGTGAAGTACAGGCGACTCGTCCGCCCGAAGGTCGGCGAGCTCGTGTTCGAGACGACCGTGCTTTCCGTCGACGACAGCGACGGCCTCAGCATGTTTGTCTTGTCGCCGGTGGATGACGCTTCCGCGCGTGGGGTCGAACAGCTCATCCGCGAGCTTGCCGAGTAGACACAAGGCACAGGTGAAGTTACTGGTACCGCTCGCCGTCATCCGGGACGAGCAGCTTGTGCGCCAGCCCCGCGTGCTGCGCCGCCGCGCGAAGCTCCTCTCGCGTGGTGGGACAGTGGTCCAATGCCTCCAGGTGATTTGCAAGCACGCGGCCCGTTGAGAGGCGGGCCAGCTCCAGTGCGTCTTCTCCGTTCATCAGGATGTCGCCGCCCATGTCGAAGCGCGCGCCTCCCGCGGGCACGATTGCAATGTCGGGCTTCTGCTGCGTCATGCAGGTGCGCACCGCGTCGGTCAGCAGCGTATCGCCCGCGATGTAGACGGTGGGCTCACCGGGGAGCTCAATGAAGTAGCCCACGCCGTGCTCCATCAAGCGACCCACCCACCCCATGCCATGAACGCAGGGAATGGTGGAGATGTGGCCATGGAAGAAGGGGGCGCGCACCAGGGCGCTCAGCGGCCTGGCATCCAGGCCGCGTGCGCGCAGGTACGGCGCATCATGGGGCGTGCAGAACACGGGGATGTGGCGCTCGCGCAGGAAGTGCTTCCCGGCCCGGTCCAGGTGGTCGAAGTGCCCCCGCTGACAATGGGTGATGAGTGCGTGTGTCACCGAGGCCAGCACCTGGTCGCCCTGCGGGGGCAGGTCCACGAGCGGATTGCGGCGCCGTGTCCCGGTGAGCCATTTCAACGAGGGGAGCGCGGCGCGCGGCGCCAGCATGGGGTCTACGAGCAGGTTCACCGGACGCCCGCCGCTCTCGAATCCGAGCACCACGGTGGCGTTGCGCAATTGGGTGATGTGCATGGGGGGCCTCAAGGCACGGGTGGAGCTGCCGTGCATTTGTGCCCGGGCAGGCCTCACGGCACAATGGCAGGAAGTGACAACAACTTTGCGCTTCGTGACATCGATGGCGACCTGTCGAGTCATGCTGGGAGGCATGTGCCCGTGACGTCCTCGCGCCCGCGCCCCCGGCGGATTGGTCTTCTGCTCTACCCGGGCTGCATGCCCGCCGGTCTGCTGGCCACCGCGGACCTGGTGCGTGCCGTGAATCGACGGTCGGGGCGCAGGGTCTGTGAAGTGGTGTGGCTCGGCCTGACGCTTCAGCCCATCGTCACCGAAGACGGGCTGGCGCTGCGGCCCCAGCAGTCCCTTACCGGGAATCCGTGTGACGTGTGTCTGGTGCCCGGGTTCTGGACTGAATCCGAGGCCGACATCGAGAGCATGCTCGGACGTCAGGACAAACTCATCACGGCGCTCCGCCAGGCCGCGGCGGGGCATACGCTGTGGGGGTACTGCGCGGGGGTCGCGCTCGCCGCCGCGGCAGGCCTGCTGGACGGAAAGGCCGCCACGGGAACGTGGTGGTTCCAGCAACTCTTGCAGCGGCGCTTTGGCCGCGTGCGCTGGCGCTTCGCCGAGCCGCTGGTGAGCGACCGCGGGGCCATCACCGCGGCAGGTGCGCAGGGACACCTGCTCCTCGTCACGCAGCAACTGGCACAATGGGTCAGCCCTGACGTGATGCGTGACGTCGAGCACTTGCTGATGCTGCCTCGGCCCCCGGCATCGCATCCTGCGTTCCGCCCGGTGGAGCTGATGGCGCAGCAGTCCGACGGGTTGCAACAACTGCTGGTATACGCCCAGTCCATTCCAGCATCGGAGCTGAGCCTGACCGCTGTCGCTGAGCACTGCGCGGTATCACCACGCACCCTGCGCCGGAGACTCGAGGCGCACACCGGGCTCTCAGCGGGCGCATGGCTGCGCCTGGTCAAGCTGCGTCAGGTGAGCGAGGCCCTGACCACCACGATGGAGCCCCTGAAGGTCATTGGCGAGCGGTTGGGCTATCTCAATGAGAGCAGCCTGCATCGCGCGTTCAGGCAGGTGACGGGCATGACGCCGGTCCGTTACCGACAGGCCTTCGGCAACATGAAGGGCCGCTGAGCCGACATCCACATTCGTGAAGGCCGCGCAGGAGGACCTTGACGCGCGCATGACGCAACCACCGAGTCTTGGGTAGGCACAATTCCCCGTGACGCTGCGTTCACGGCCGTCAGTGCTTCTTGCACACGAACTCGAAGTACTCGCCGACGACCGGGTCCTCGCCCTTCACCAGCCTTCCTCGTGCGAACGAGGTGAATGCTTTGCACTTCGTGCAGTCGTAGTAGTCGTCTTGTTGGTAGTCCTCTCGACGCATCGGACGGCCGCCGTTCCAGAAGCGCCACAGCGCGGTCTCGAGATCGCCGGGCAACCCCGAGAGCAGCTCCTTCTTCTCGAGGCTCGTCTTCCATGCGTCGAACGCGGGCGACCTTCCATCGTCGCTGGTTGCGAAATCGTGTGGGGCCAGCGTCGAGCCGGTGGCCTTCAACCACTCCGCGTAGTGCCGAACGAGCTGCCCGAAGAGCGCTTCGTAGCCTGCGTACGCCCGCTCGAAGGGCTCGAAGAACGCGGACGCCGCAGTCTCGAGCATCAGGCACTCTTTCTCCAGCGCTGCCTCGAGCTCCGCGGTGTTGCTCCACCGAACGTCGGGCCCCGTGGCCTTGCCCTCGGAGACCGTGTGCTCGAATTCCTTTCCGCCAGCGCCGGCCGCGAGAAAGCTCGGAAACAGGTTGACGCGAAACCAGTCGGAGCCGTGCAGCCCCTTCTGAAACGCGACCTGCTCGCGAAGACGCGGATGCATCGACGACCGACGCTCGAACGTCACAATCGGACCCGAGCCGCCGCTGGCCTCGATGAACTCGTACAACGGTGCCGCGGATTCTACGTGCTTGCGCACGAGCGCCGCGAAGCTCTTCGTGGTTTTCGTGGGCTTCTTCGTTGCAGTGACCATGGTGGCGAGTATCGGTGGATTCTGGCGGCGCTGCGCCACCGGAGGCGATTCTCAGGAACAACTGGCGTAGCCCCCACCAGCGTCGTCATCCCGGTGATTGGCTTCGGCCGGAATACGCACATACGGCACCGTGCGGTCGTCCCGTCAATGACAGCTGTGGAGAGAATGCCTGCGCTCAGCGCCCAGCTTGCTGCGCGAGGAGTTGATCCCGAAAGGGGCTGGGAGGCTCCGCTGCCACGCAGACGTGCTGTTCCTCGAGGAGGCCGCAAACCATGCCTGCCTCGGGGCGGAGGAAGGCCGAAAGCGCTTGAGGCTGGACGATGTAGACAGTGTCGCGCGCGAATCTCCCGGCGTGGCCGGCAGCGGTAAAGTCCTCACAGGCCGCCTGGTTCTTGCCGACATCCTCGCGCGCCAGGTACGCGGCATTGATGGTGAGGTGCCGGCGGTAGGCGAGGTCCGAGAGCAGCACCACGTACGGGAAGGGATACTCCTGCGGCTCGCACTTCGGGGTGCGGAAGTCCGGGTGAAGGGGAAAAGGATAGAGCGCGAGATGGCGATACGAAGAGTCCAAGGCATTCCAAGCCTCGTGGCGCAGCCGAGCCCACCGACGCCCAGGGAAGAAGGCGGACTCCTGCCAAATCACCGCCGAGTCCAGGACCTGGACCCCCAGCGTTGCGAGCAAGAGCCCTGTGGCCACCAGGGGCCGGGCTCTCCAGGTTCGCACGCACAGGCCCACGATGGCCGCCACGAGAAGGTAGTGCGCCACCCAGATGAACCGCCCCGAGGCACGAAACGGCTCCAGCAGCCATGCCAACTTGTTGGCCAGCCCCGTGAAGGAGAGCACGACCATGGTGCCCAGCCTCCATTTGGCGGAAAAAGCAAGGCAGGTCACTCCCAGGGTTGCAACCAGCAGGGGCCATGATGGCCGCCAGCGGATGGGCTCTCGCGCTCCGAAACGTGCGCTCACCAGACTCGCGAGCGCCAGCAGAATCATTCCGAATCCCAGATAGCCAAAGCCTTCCGTCTGGCCGAATGCGGCCGGAATCTCCGGCATCCACCGGGACTGGCCAAAGGGAATGATGAACGTGAGCAGGTTGGCGGAAAAGACAGAGAAGCCCGAGCCGCGTATCCGCACGGACCCGCCGATGTACCCAAAGAGAATGAAGGTGCCAGCCACCGCCAACCCCGTCCCAGTGAACGCGCCCAGCGCCTCCAGTCGGGTGAGCAGTCCGTCCAGGGCCTGCAGCTTGATGATGATTGCCACGGTGAGGGCGAAGGTCATGACGGCCAGGTAGGGGTGGACGCCCGCGGCCAGCACGTTGATGCCCAAGGTCCACAGGAGGGTGCGCCGGACACAGGCCCTCTCTGGACAGGCGCGCAGATACAGCCAGAACAGCGCCAGGAGCATCCAATGCGCGCAGAGCGTGTCATGAGCGATGCGGTGGACGAGTGCTCCCCGTCAGCGTCCCTTACCTCCCCCCTCTGCTCCTGCCCGCTACGCCCAAGAGGGCTCCTGTCCTTCCTTCTGTGAAGCGGCCCCCGAATCAGGCACCTCCCCGCCTGGCGTCGATGGGTGTGCCGGAGCGTGGCGAGCGAATCCCCGCCACGCTCCAGCGTAGGGCTCACAACGTCTTCATGTACTCGATCAGCGCGGTGCGCTCCGCATCGGTCAGCACGTCGGTGAACGTGTGGCCCGAGTTCGACTGGCTGAACATCCGGGTGTTGTAGATCTTGCGATCCTCGATATCCGAGTTCGAGAAACTCGGGGCCACGATGCTGCCGAGGAGGTTCCAGGCCAGCGCGCCGTTGCCGTACAGCAGCGACAGCCCGCTCTCGATGAGCGGCGTCTCGTTCGGATCCCATGGATTGCAGTGGTTGAATGGCGAGAAGGTCAGGTGGCTGCACGGAATCGTGTCGTACTTCCACCCGACCTTGGTCTGGTCATAGGCCTTCGCGAGGTCGGTCTCGAATCCCATCACGACGCCGAACCTCGGCGACTTCGACTTGCGACGCCAGATCCGCGGGCGGTCCGACGACTTGAGCAAGCTCCAGAGGTCGGGCACCGAGCCGTTGTGGAAGTAGGGGGCGGACGCCCAGATACCGTAGAGAGGCTGCGCGAGATAGCCGATCATGTTGTACTTGTCGGCGCACCCATCCTGACCTTCGTACCCGAAGAAGCTGTACCTGGCCTGGGTCTCGATGGCTCCGTCGTTGGCAAGCATTCGGGCGTCATCGGTGTCGATGACGTCGATCGGCGTGAGGTTGGCCGCCATGCCCTCGAACAAGGGATTGGCGAGGAAGTTCGGATCGTTCACGTAGCGCGGCGCGTAGGCTCCATGGCAGCTCGCGCACGAGCCGTTGCCGGCCTGCTGCGGCTTCACGACCGGGTTGTCGCGGTTCGCTGCCCACAGATCGAGCGTGTGGAACAGGATCGACCCCTGCTCCGCGAGCTCCGTGTTGACCGGCAGAGGGTAGGCCGGCGACTTCAGACCGAGCATCCAGGTGTTCGCCTGGTACTCGTTGTTGAGGATCCAGTCGTAGCCGTCCTGGTAGTTCGGTGTTGCGGCGCCCGGCATGTACCACGAGAGCTCGATGCGCGTGGCGTCGCTGCTCATACCGGCGTCGTAGAACTTCACCGGCCGGTGCCCGAGGTTCCACCAGTTCGGCGGGTCTTCCGTGCCGGTCGAGCCGGCCGCCCAGATCTCCGGATTGAGGAAGACGCCGGGGATCGTCCCGTCGGGATCGAAGATCGTGAGCAGGGCGAAGAGCTGGAAGTTGGTGATGTTACCCGTGCCGCGGATGCGGTTCAGGGAGGCGATCGTGAAGGCGGGGTTGAGGCCGCCGAGCTCGCTCAAGAGCAGGGTCACGTCGGTGAGGCCGTTGGTGCCGTGTAACGCCCCTAGGCCCGCGCCGTCGCCCGCCTTGCCAACCTGGCCGCTGTGACAGACCGAACACGTGACGCCGATCTGTCCGCTCCACGAGCCGTCGGGGTTGCGTGTCTGGGTCAGTGCCATCGGCAGCTGGCCGGAGCCACCGTTCGTGCGGTTCGGATCCTCGAACGGGAGAGGATACGGATTGCGCTGCGGGCTGAGAGGGCTGCCGTAGCGCTCGGCGACGAGGTTGTCGAAGTCGGAAGGGCGAAACGGCAGGCCCCACTTCAGCCACAGCGCGTTGTACTGGGACGCCGACATCGACCAGAGACTCCAGGCGGAATGGCCGCTGAACTCCCAGCCGGCATCGGGACTTCCGTTTCCGCCGAGCAGCCGCCCTCCAGCCGCGCTGCTCGACCGCAGCTCGCCACACGTCAGCGGAGCCCGGTCCATGCACGAGTTCCACCCCACGTTGAAGACGACGTTCTTGTTCGACGTCGGCGTCACGAGTGACCGTGGGTCGGGCGGTAGGAGCGTCGCATCGGACTTGCCCGTACAGAACTCGAACCAGTAGTGCCCGCCACGTTTGCTGCCGAGCAGGTCCGATTGAGCTGCCGCCGGTGTGATGCCGGCGCTCACAAAACACATCGCGACGAGAACGCTTCGAGCCAGACGTGCCGCCATGACGTCCCTCCTCCTGACATCCTGTGGGTCGGTCGGATGGGGCCTCGGTCCGACCGGGTGGGCGCGTGCTCGGAGATGTCAGTTTCCGAGTCGCACGCGGGGTATGAGCTCTTTTCCCGCGCGTACCGGAAAGGGACATTTGTCGCGAAAGTGCTGTAGGCGACATTTGTCGCCTAGTAGCCCCTGACGAGAGTCAGGGTTGGGCTGGTCGCAGGCGAAGCTGGGGCGACCTCGTGCGGACGACAGAGCAGCCCTGGAAGCCATCGTCTTCGTGCTCCGAGTGAGGATGCCCTCGGGCCAGCGCCGGCTCCGCCCCGGGAAGCTGCATGGCGACAAGGCCTATGCTTCGAGGAAGAACCGCCGTGGGCTGCGCCTGCGCCGCATCGCCTCTCGTATTGCCCGTCCGGGCGTCGAGTCCAAGGAACGACTCGGCCGCCACCGCTGGGTTGTCGAGCGAACCCTGGCGTGGAAGAACCAGCTCCGCCGACTTCGAGTCCGCGACGAACGCAATGGAGTCAAATGCCATGACTGACGATGCGCGTCACTCCGCCCCCAACCCAGATTTCGTGGCGCGCAAGCCGCAGCAGCAGCGCGCCAAGGTCCGGGTCGATGCCGTGCTCCAGGCGGCGGAGGAACTGCTGCTCGAATCAGGGCTTTCGGCCTTCTCGATCCCGACGCTGGCGGAACGTCTCGAGTACCCTCGATCGACGATCTACAAGTTCTTTCCGACCCCCCAAGCCCTCCTCAACGAGCTCGCGGAGCGCCAACTCGGGGCGCTGGAAGCGCACCTGACGAGCTATGCCCAAAGCCTCGCGGGGGCCAAGGACTGGCAGGAATTGATCACGCGCATGGTTCATGCGGCGGCGGATTTCTACCGCACGCATCCGGCGGCGCAGGTCGTCCTGCTGACCGGGCCGGTCTCGGATGTGAGCTTTCGCGCGCTCGAATCCACGATCGCGCGCCTCGGCACGCTCGCGCGCAGCCTGCTCGCGACGCGCGGCATCGACATCCCGCGGGGGTCGCCGGACATCGCAGCGCTGGCGGTGGAGTTCGGCACCGCGAGCCTACGTACGTCCTTCTACCTTCATGGCCGCATGACGAACGAATACACCCAGGCCGCAGCCGACGTGATGATGTCATTCCTGGCAATGCGGCTGGGATTGCCGCTGCGCTGAACCACCCACTCACCCCTTGGGGGGGCGCCTGAGATGCTCGCGATCTCGCCAGACTGGAGAAGCACTTGCAGGGGCTGTGGAAGCGTCTGCTAGACCATCTGGTCAACGAGCAAGGACTCGCAGGGGCCGACGTCCTGGCGGCCATCCGCTACATCGTGCGGGTCAGCAATCTGCCCTTCCAAGAAATCAGGCAGCTCGTCATCGACGCAGTGCCCAGCACCGAGGTGGCCATGGGAATCGCAGCCGAAGAACTCCACCAGCATGGACTGTAGCAGGGGCACCAGCAGGGGCTGCCCCAAGGGCACCAAGAGGGGTACCAGGCGCTCGACAGGGTGAAGCACCACGTCGAGCTCAAGGTGAGGCGGTTTGCGGCGAAGAGAGCGAAGCGAGGGGGATTCGGTTGGAAGCGGTGGAGTAAGGATGTCGTGTACGGAAGCTGGGGTCTCTTCAATGACTACCGGGTGAGGTACTACGCCGCCCTGAAAGCTGGCCTCCCACCGAGCGCCTTGCCCACCCGACATAGAAGCGCGCGCGTCCGCTTCTCGTGGTGGCTCGATTGGTTCCCAAGGAGTGTTGCCACATCGCCCTGGGAGAGGGTGTCGAGCATGTGGACCTGCGCGGCGAGCTCCGCGCGCAGCTCGCCGCATGACGGCGGGCAGAGCTTCGCCGCCTCCGTGAGCAGCCAGAGTTGCTCGTGAAGGCAACGCAGGACGAGGAACGCCTCGTTGCGGAGACGTGCGGGCGTAGCCGCAAAGGCCCGCGTCGCACGCTGGCCGGCACCGTAGCAGTCGTACGCGGCACAACCCCGGCACCCACGCGAGATGAGCTCGGCGTGGATGGAGCAACGATTCCCGCGCGTCAGGTATCGACAAGCCACCCCCGCCGGCTTGTCGAAGGGGAAGTCCTCGGAGCGCTCGAAGGAGGTGGCGACGCAGCACAGGGCAGCACAGGCGCTGCAGTCCGGAATGAGGTCGGGACGGCGCATGGGGCACCTCGGGACGCACGGCGCCCCACACGCGTGCGCCATCCACACGCGGCAGGGCCGGCGTCGTTCAGTTCAGTGGAGGGTAGGGAAGGGGACCGCGGGGCGAGGGCGAGTGCCCTCTCCGGCGGGGTGGGACGCGAATCTGTCGGGGTTCAGGGCCAGAAGCACCCGGGCCCCGCGACGACTTCCGCGGCGAGGCCCATGTAGAAAACAAAAAGGCCCCGCCATTGCTGGCAGGGCCTTCCATTCAGCTCCCCGAACGGTCGGCTCCACGAACTCGTTCTCGGCTTTTCTCTCGAGAACCCGAACTCTCTGAGGGTGGAAGGCGCTGCAATATCCAGTGGTTACGGGCGGCCAAGTGGAGGGCTTGCCAGTCCGGGCCCGATTCGTTCGCCGCGAACTTCACGGCGTGTGTGCCCGGATGGCATGGCGTAGGGCTGGCATCCGCTTTCCTCGTCGATGGTTCCTGCGCAGCTGCGCGCGGTGCGTGGGCCGCAGGTAATGGGCGAGGTCGTACATCGCCGCGGCGGTCAGCCGGCGCAGCGCCTCGGGGGCCACCTGGAGGAGCGTCCACAGCCACGGGTGACGAGGGTCTCCGGCCCGGATGTCACATCCCGCTGGCGGGCGGTGTCTCCAGGTCGTCGGAACCCGATACACACACCAGGAGAAGACATGACCTCGACCAGGATTCCCCCGAAGGAGATCACCGGGCTCTACGGCGCGTTGGTGAAGAAGTTCGCCAGCAGGACGTTCGGTCAGGTCCCCCAGTCGCTCGGCGTGATGTGGCACCACCTGCCGGTGCTCAAAGCCAGCATGGGCTTCGGGCAGAAGCTACAAACGTGGGACCAGTGCGACGAGAGCCTGAAGTCGTACGCGCACATGGCGGTGGCGTCGCTGGTGGGCTGCTCGTGGTGCCTGGACTTCAACTACTTCATGGCCCACAACCGTGGGTTGGACGTGAACAAGGCGCGAGAGATTCCGCGGTGGCGGGAGTCGAACGTGTTCACCCCGCTGGAGCGGGAGGTGCTGGGGTATGCCGAGGCGATGAGCCAGACTCCCCCCACGGTGACCGACGAGATGGTCGCGAGCCTGAGGCAGCAGCTCGGTGCCGCAGCGCTCATCGAGCTCACCACGGTTATCGAGTTCGCCAACCTGACGACCCGCTCCAACACCGCCCTGGGCATCGAGTCGGAGGGCTTCGCCGCCTCGTGCGGGCTGAAGCCGATGGCCCAGCCGAGCGCACGGCTGGAGGGAGCGTCCGCGTCATGACGGCCTCGACGCGCCCGACGTCGCCGGGAGACGAGCCTGCCGGCGAGGGGGCTTGCTCGACATCCTCGCCTGACGCGACCCTCGCTCCGCACGAACCGCTGGGCTTGGAGGACCCCTTCGTCACCCACCGTAGCCTGCTCTTTACGGTCGCCTACGAGATGCTCGGCTCCGCGGCCGACGCCGAGGACATCGTGCAGGAGGCCTGGCTGCGGTGGGCGGACATCGGTGACGCAGGTCGGGCCGAGGTGCGCGACCCGCGCGTCTACCTGGTCCGGATTGTCACCCGGCAGGCCCTCAACCGGCTGCGCACGCTCGCCCGCCGCAAGGAGGAGTACGTCGGCGAGTGGCTGCCGGAGCCGCTACTCACCAGCCCCGACGTCGCCAAGGACGTCGAACTCGCGGAGAGCGTCTCAATCGCGATGCTCACCGTGCTAGAGACCCTCACCCCGGCCGAGCGGGCGGTGTTCGTGCTCCGGGAGGTCTTCGACATGCCGTACGACGAGATCGCCCCGGTGCTCGACAAGACGCCCGCCGCCGTCCGGCAGATCGCCCACCGGGCGCGGGAGCACGTGGCCGCACGCCGCCCCCGGATGCAGGTCGACCGGGCGGAGCAGAAGGCCGTCCTGGAGCGGTTCCTGGCCGCGGTCAACTCCGGCGACCTGCAAAGCCTGCTCGACGTGCTCGCCCCCGACGTGGTGCTGGTCGCCGACGGCGGCGGCCTGGCGGCGGCGGCCCGGCGCCCCATCGTCGGTGGAGATCGCGTGGCCGGATTCCTGTCCCGCTTCCCCTCGCTCGCGCCCGGCGCTCGGATTGCGACCGTGTGGATCAACGGCGCGCCCGCGCTCCGGGTCGACGCCGCCGGCGACTTCGACACAGCGGTCAGCGTCGTCGTCGAGAGCGGCCGGATTACCCGTATCTATGCCATGCGCAACCCGCACAAGATGGCCCGGCTCGACAAGCAGGTGACGCTGAGCCGGTAGCGGGCATGGAGCGGCTGCGCCCAAGCATTGGAGAAATTGGAGCGCTTCCAGCCCTCACCCTCAACATGGCTTCTATCCACGCCTACATGCTGCTTGCAGGGCGCACCCCGTTTTCAATCATTGTTTAAAAGCCCTTAACGCCCCGGTTGCTAGTGCTCCGCGGACTCGCGGTGTATTTCCGTTTCACCAAGACGCTCGCTCGCCCGGCCAGAAGCACTCGCGCGCGCGACAAGGAACGCGGGTCGCAGCAAATCCCTCTTTCTTTCGAGGCAATAACCCCATGTCTGGAAGACGCCTCTGCCTCTCTCTCCGCAACGGCATCAAGATTCCGGCCCTCGGGCTCGGCGTGTTCGAGGCGACCGTGGGGGCGTACCGGGCCGCCGGGAAGCGGCTCGCGGACGGGCGCGTCCGTTGCGGAGCCATGCTGCTTCACCAACGACTTGGGCTCGTCGCAGCGCTCTGTGCCTCTGCCCTCGTGGCTTGTTCAGACCGCCCCTCCACCGAGAGCGATGCCGGCGTCGAAGTGGATGCCGGGAGTCTGACCGATGCTGGAGGGCAAAACCCAACGAGTGACGCCGGTGAGGCCGACGGCGGCGGGAGCTCTGATGCCGGCACCTCCGATGATGCTGGGACTTCCGATGCGGGCACTTCTCTCACGAACAGCTGCCTGGGGCCTTCGAGCGCGAACGTAGCCAATGCGAGGTTGCCAGGGGGGTACTGTGCATGGACCTGGGCGACCGTGACTGATCCGCGAGGGTTGATCGTCGCTCCGAACGGAGACGTACTGGTGGTCGAGCGCCGCGCGGGCCGAATCACCGCGCTCTACGATTCGAACGGTGACGGCGTTTCGGATTCGTCCGAACGGGCGACGCTGGTCGAGGTCAGCGGGCTCAACCATGGCATCACACTGCACAACGGATATCTCTATGCCTCCTCCGCGACGCGCGTCCTGCGTTGGCCGTTCGCGACCGGAACGCGAGCAGCGCTGAGCGGCCAAGAGGAAGTGGTGACCGGCATCCCTTCGGGCGGCGTCGCGGGCGGCCATGTCACCCGGACGATTGTCTTCGACGCCGAAGGCCGCCTCTACGTGAGCGTCGGTTCAGCCGCGAACGTGGACAGCGATTCGACGCGCGCTCGCATTCGTCGCTTCACCGCGGCCCAGGTTCAGGCAGGCAACGTGGCTTTCACGGACGGCGAGGTGTTCGCCGATGGCCTGCGGAACGAAGTGGGCCTGCGTTTCGACAGCCAGGGCAGGCTGTGGGGTGTGGAGAACGAGCGAGACAATCTCAATCGTGCCGACCTCGGGGGCGACATTCACACCGATAATCCCGCTGAAGAGCTGAACCTCTTCGCCGAAGCGGGACGGTTCTACGGCTATCCCTATTGCTTCAGTGAGTTCCTGCTTCCGGCGGGTGTGGGAATGGGCCCAGGGACACAGTGGGCGGATCCGGGCTTCATGAATGATGGTACCCACTCCGATGCGTGGTGCCGCGATGTCAACAATGTGGTGCCTCCGATGTTGGCGATGCCCGCTCACGGTGCGCCGCTCGACATCGTCTTCTACGACGGCGCGTCCTTCCCGCCCGAGGTGGTCGGCGACGCCTTCGTCAGCTTCCACGGTTCCTGGAATCGACAGCCCGCCCGGGGCTACGAAGTGGCGCGAGTGGTGTTCGAGAACGGGTTGCCGGTTCGCTACGAGCCGTTCTTCGAGCTCAACGGCACCGGCGACACCTCAGCCGACTGGCCGCATCGTCCAGTAGGATTGGGTGTGGGGCCCCATGGCGAGTTGTTTGTGAGCAGCGACGCGTCAGGCCGAATCATCGCAATCGGCTACCAGCGATAACCAGACGCCCCGCGCTCAATTCGTGCGCACGAACAGAATCGCGTGGCTCGTGTCGACGCAGGCGCTTTCTGGTGCCCTGGTGATTGAACGACTCATTGGCGAAGGGAAATCCAAGGAGGAGTCAGTCATTGCAATTCACAGTGGAGCGGCCCCAGGCGCGTCCACCCAGTGCCTCGCCGACCCGGCATAGAAGCGCGCGCGTCCACTTCTCGTGATGGCTCGATTCGCTCTCGAGGAGCGCTGGCATATCGTCCTGAGCGAGGGTGTCGAGCGCCTGGACTTGCGCAGCGAGCTCCGCACGCAGCTCGCCGCACGACGGCGGGAGGAGCTTCGCCGCTTCCGTGAGCAGCCAGAGTTGCTCGTGAAGGCCCCTCAAGACGAGGAATGCCTGGTGGCGGAGGTGTGCGGGCGCGGCCGCGAAGGCGCGCGTCGCGCGCTGGCCGGCGCCATGGCAGTCGTACACGGCACAGCCCCGGCACCCACGCGAGATGAGCTCGGCGTGGATGGCGCAGCGGTGACCTCGCGTCAGGTACCGGCAGGCCACCCCCGCCGGCTTGTCGAAGGCGAAGTCCTCCGAGCGCTCGAAGGAGGTGGCGACGCAGCACAGGGCGGCACAGGCACCGCAATCCGGAACGAGGTCGGCACGGCGCATGGGGCACCTCGGGACGCACGACGCCCCACACGCGTGCGCCATCCGCACGCGGCAGGGGCCGGCGTCGTTCAGTTCAGTGGAGGGTAGGGAAGGGGACCGCAGGGCGAGGGCGAGTGCCCTGTCCGGCGGAGTGGGAGGCGAATCTGTTGGGGTTCAGGGCCTGAAGCACTCGGGCCCCGCGACGTCCGCCACGAGGCCCATGTAGAAAACAAAAAGGCCCCGCCATTGCTGGCAGGGCCTTCTGTGCTTCAGCTCCCCGACGTGGACTCGAACCACGGACCTAGTGATTAACAGTCACCCGCTCTACCGGCTGAGCTATCGGGGAATATGTCTGTCGCGGCGGAACGGCGTTGCCGAGATGACGCGCTTTGTAGAGAACGGAGCCCGCCGTGTCAACAGTCCCGTTTGATCCGCTCTCCCGGCTTCACTCCCAGCCCTGGCCCGCGCTCGCCGGCCTGGTCTCCATTGCCTCGGAGGCCATCGCCCAGGTCCTCGCCGGCTCCCCGGCCGAGCGCGTCCTCGACCGGACCCTCCGGGACCACCGCCACCTCTCCCGCGAGCAGCGCCAGGCCCTCAAGGAGGCCGTCTACAACGTCGGCCTCTGGCGCCGGCGCCTCGGCTTCCTCCTCGGCCGCGAGGACGCCACGCCCCCCTTCCTCCTCTACGGCCTGCTCCATGGTCTCGCGGGCGTCGCCTCGAAGGAGGCCGCCACCCTGGCCGGGGTGGGGGAGGGCCCGCCCCTCGATACCGCCCCGCCCCCCACGCTCGCCCTCCGGGCCTCCCTGCCGGACTGGCTCGCCGACCACTTCGCCCGCGAGCTCGGCCCCGAGGCCGATGCCTTCTGCGCCCACCTCAACGTCCCCGGCCCCATCACCCTCCGCGCCAACCCGCTGCGCACCTCGCGCGACGCCCTCGCGGACCGCCTGCGTGCCGAGGGCGTCACGACCCGTCCCGGCCCGTGGAGCCCCCTCGCGCTCCAGGTCGAGGGCCCCCGCCCCAACCTCTACGCGCTGCCCTCCCTCCGCGAGGGCCTCTTCGAGGTCCAGGACGAGGGCAGCCAGCTCCTCGGGCTCGTGGTGGAAGCCCGCCCTGGGGAGACCGTGCTGGACGTGTGTGCCGGCGCGGGGGGCAAGACGCTGCTGCTGGGAGCGGAGATGAGGGACTCCGGCCGGCTGCTGGCCTACGACCCGGACCCCGAGCGGTTGGACAGGCTCCTCCAGCGCAGCGCTCGCGCCGGCCTCGCCCATGTGCAGGTGCTCCGTACGCCTCCCGAGCCAGGACTCAACGCCGACCGCGTCCTCGTGGACGCGCCATGCTCGGAGCTGGGCTCGCTGCGCCGCGGCCCCGACCTGCGCTTCCGCGCCAGCCCGGACGTGCTCACCCACTTCCCGCCGCTGCAGCAGGACATCCTCCAGCACGCCGGGGACCTCGTGCGTCCTGGCGGCCGGCTCGTGTATGCGACGTGCACGGTGAACCGCGCGGAGAACGAGGACCTCGTCACCACGTTCCTCGCCTCGCGCCCCGAGTTCCGCCTCGTGCGTCCGGGCGGAAGCTGGCTTGCGCCCGCGTGCATCCGGGACGGCTTCCTCTTCGTCGCGCCGCACCGGCATGGGACGGACGCCTTCTTCGCCGCCGTCATGGAGCGCTCGGCAGGGTAGGGGCGGGGACGCCGAGCGGCCGCAGTGTCCTCGTTCCGACGGACGGGGGTACTCAACGCTTGGAGCAGCCGTGTCTGGAATCGGAGTGCCCCGCACTGCCCCGGTGCTATGAAAGCGCCCGTGCGTTGGCTCAAGCCCCTCCCGCTCCGTCCCCGCGACAACGTCCACGTCGTCGCCCCCGCAGGACCCTTCGACCGCCAGGGCTTCGAGGTGGGTCTCGCTGTCATCGCGGAGCGCTACAGCCCCGTCTATCGCCCCGACATCACCTCCGCGCACCGCTACCTCGCGGGTGACGACGCCCGGCGCACCGAGGAGCTCTCGCGCGCGCTGCTGGACGGCGACGCCCGCGCCATCTTCTGCGCCCGGGGCGGCTATGGCAGCGCGCGCCTCCTCCCGGACCTCCCGCTCGCGGACGCCACGTCGAGCCTCTTCGTCGGCTTCTCCGACCTGACGTCCATCCACAGCGCCATGCAGCGTCTCGGGCGCGTCTCCATCCACGGGCCCGTCCTCACGCAGCTCGGCCGGCAGCCGACGGAGGTTCGCGACTACCTCTTCCGCCTCCTCGAGTCCCCCGAGGCCCCGCCGCCGCTGACGGGCACCGACACCTACGTGCCCGGCATGGCGGAGGGGCCCCTCGTCGGCGGCAACCTCTCCGTCCTCACGCGGCTCATCGGCACGCCGTACATGCCGCCGCTCGACGGCGCGGTGCTCCTCCTGGAGGACGTCACCGAGCGGCCGTACCGTATCGACCGCATGTGGACGCACCTACGGCTCGCGGGCGTCTTCTCGCGCGTGCGCGGCATCGTCCTCGGCGAGTTCTACGGATGCGAGGAGAAGAACGCGGACTTCACCAGTGCGGACGTACTGCGCGACCTGGCGAAGGAGGCGGGCCTTCCCTGCGCCGCCGGCTTCCCCATCGGCCACGGTGACATCAACTACCCCGTCGCCCTGGGCACCCAGGTGCGGTTGGACGCGGATGCCGCGCGCCTCACCTTCCTCGAAGGAGCCGTGCGCGCATGAGCGGCAGTCGCCACCCCATTGCAATTCTGCGGACCGTCCTCGACGACGCCTGCGCGAATGGCGTCTTCCCCGCGGCGCAGGCCGTGGTGCTGCACCGGGGCGCCCAGGTCTTCGGCCACGTGACGGGCAACGTCTCCGGCGACGCCCGCTTCGACCTCGCCTCCGTCACCAAGGTGCTCGGCACCACGTCGCTCTTCCTGCGCCTGTGGACGGAAGGGAAGGTGGGCCCGGACACGCTCGTGTCCCGCTTCTTCCCCGGCTCGCCCGTGGGCGACGCGGGCGCCACCGTGGCGGACCTGCTCTACCACCGCTCCGGCCTCCCGCCCTTCGTGCCCTTCTTCGCCCAGGCGCTCACCGCGCACCCGGAGCTGCTCGACGCGGACTGCCCCTCCGCCACGCGCGCCCGAGTCCGCGAGGAAGTCATCCAGGCCGCCGCCGCCACGCCGCTCGCCGCGCCGCCTCGCACGCGCACCGCGTACAGCGACGTGGGCTTCATCCTCCTCGGCGAAATCCTCTCGCGCGTCGCGGGCGCTCCGCTGGACACGCTCTTCACGCGCCACATCGCCGAGCCGCTCGGCCTGTCCGCGCGCTTCCACCGCCTCACCGACTTCCCCGCGGACGCCACGCCCGCGCCCACCGGTGCCACGCGCCCCCGCGAGCCCGCGCCCGGTCAGGAAGGCCTGTGGAAGGACGTGCCCACCCGGCCCACGCGCCCGGGCGAGGTGGACGACGACAACGCCTGGGTGATGGACGGCGTGGCCGGACACGCGGGCCTCTTCGGCACCGCGGTGGACGTGGCCCGCTTCGGACAGGCCGTGCTGGAGGGCTGCGCGGGCAGCGGTGTGCTTGCGCCCGGCCCGCTGTGGTACCGCCTGCTGGCCACCGACGCGCTCGTGGAGGGCAGCACGCGCTCCATGGGCTTCGACTCGCCGTCCGCCGTGGGCTCCAGTGCGGGGCACTACATCGGCGACACGCCGCCCGGGGCCGTGGGGCACCTGGGCTTCACCGGTACCAGTCTCTGGGTGGACCTGCGCCGCGCGCTGGTGGTGGCGCTCGTCACCAACCGCGTGGCCCACGGCCGCCACGAGCTCCGCATCCGCGAATTCCGACCCGTCTTCCACGACCTCGTCGTGGAGGCGCTCGGCCTCACCGACTTGAAGCAGGGAACGCATGGCTGACGACAACGGAAACGTCCTCGAAACCCTCGAGCCCGGCAGTGTGCGCCGCATCCACCTGGTGGGCGTGGCCGGCACCGGCATGGGCTCGTTCGCCGGCATGCTCAAGGCCGCCGGCTACGAAGTCACCGGCAGCGACGAGAATGTCTACCCGCCGATGAGCGACATGCTCAAGACGTGGGGCATCCCCGCCTCCACGCCCTACCGCCCGGAGAACCTGGACGCGGCGAAGCCGGACCTCGTCATCATCGGCAACGTCATCCGCCGCGTGAATCCCGAGGCCACCGCCGTGCGCGAGCGCGGCCTCAAGCAGATGAGCTTCCCCGCCGCGCTGGGCTCGCTCTTCCTGGAGCGCGCGCACTCGGTGGTGGTGGCCGGCACGCACGGCAAGACGACGACGTCCTCGCTCATGGCCCACGTGCTGGTGGAGGCCGGCAAGGACCCGTCCTTCCTCGTGGGCGGCGTCACCCAGAACTACGCGGGCAACTACCGCGTGGGGAAGGGGCCGCACTTCGTCGTCGAGGGCGACGAGTACGACACCGCGTACTGGGACAAGGGCAGCAAGTTCCTCCACTACCGGCCGCGCACCGCCATCCTCACCAGCGTGGAGTTCGACCACGCGGACATCTTCCGTGATTTGCCCCACTACGAGTCGACCTTCGCGAAGTTCGTGAAGCTCATCCCGAAGGACGGGCAGCTCGTCGTCTGCGCCGCGTACCCCAACGCGGTGAAGTTGGCGCGCGAGGGCTGCCAGGGGCGCGTGGTGACGTACGTGGCCAAGGAAGGCGCGGACGCGGACTACACGCCGCGCAACGTGACCTTCAGCCCTGCGGGCGCGCGCTTCGAGGTGGTGGAGCGTGGGCAGGTGCTGGGCACGGCGGAGCTGCCCATGGGCGGCCTGCACAACGTGGAGAACGCGCTGAGCGTCATCGCCGCGGCGCGCGGCCTGGGGCTGTCCTTCGAGGAGATTCGCAAGGGCCTCTCCACGTTCAGCGGCGTGAAGCGCCGGCAGGAGGTGCGCGGCGAGCCCGGCGGCATCATGGTGGTGGACGACTTCGCGCACCACCCCACCGCGGTGCGGGAGACCATCGCCGCCGTCCACAACCGCTACCCCGAGCGCCGGCTGTGGGCCATCTTCGAGCCGCGCTCCAACACCAGCCGCCGCAACATCCACCAGGAGGAGTACGCCCACGCCTTCACCGGCGCGGCCCGCGCCAGCCTCAAGGTGCCCGAGCGCCACGACAAGGTGCCCGTCGGTGAAGAGCTCGACGTGCGCAAGCTCGTCGAGGACCTCAAGGCCCAGGGCATCGCCGCGGAGGGCTCGACGGACGTGCAGTCGCTGGTGGACCTGGTCGCCCGCGAGTCGAAGCCCGGTGACGTGCTGCTCGTCATGAGCAACGGCGCCTTCGGCGGCTTCATCGACAAGCTGCTCACGGCCCTCAAGGCGAGGATGGGGGCCTGACATGCGCGCACGCGCTTCTCTCGCCGCGCTCGCGGGCGCCTTCGCGCTCGCGGGCTGCGCGCAGTCGCAGATGCCGCCGCTCACCGGCCCCGCGCCCACCGGAAACGGCACGGCACCAGCACCGGCAGCCAAGGCCGGAGCGCCGCTCATCTTCCAGGTGAAGCGCTACCCGGGCGGCGAGCCGTATGACCTCGCCAGCGACCGGGGCAGCGTGGTGCTGCTGGACGTGTGGGCCACGTGGTGCGAGCCGTGCCGGGACGCGCTGCCCTTCTATGAAAACCTCGCGCGCGAGTACGCGGGCCAGGGGCTGAAGGTGTACGCGCTCAGCGTGGACGAGGACCCCCGCGCCATTGCCCCCTTCCTGCAGGAGACGAAGGTGGGGCTGCCCATCCTCCTGGACGAGAATGCCCAGGTGGCCGAGCGCACGCTGAAGGTGAAGGGCATGCCCACCACCTTCTACATCGACCGCCGCGGCGTGGTGCGCCACATGGAAGAGGGCTTCGCCGAGGAGTTCCTCACGCGCTACCAGTCGCACATCGAGGCGCTGCTCGCCGAGCCCGCGCCGTAGACGAAGGGGAAGAGAGCCGTCATGTCCCAGGACACGCCCGCCGCCCTGCGCCGTACCGCCGAGGAGGGCGCCCGCCTCGCCGGCCGCATCCTCAAGGACCGATTCCTGGGCGAGCGGACGATTGAGTACAAGGGCGGCATCGACCTGGTGACGGACGCGGACAAGGCGTCGGAGGAGGCGCTGCTCGCCTTCCTGCGCGAGCGCCACCCCACGCACGCCATCCTCGCCGAGGAGAGCGGCGCCAGCGCGGGCACCAACCACCTGCGCTGGCTGGTGGACCCGCTGGACGGCACCACCAACTACGCGCACCGCGTGCCGCACTTCTGCGTCAGCGTCGCGGTGGAGGGCCCCAACGGCGTCCTCGCCGGCGTCGTCTATGACCCGATGCTGGACGAGCTCTTCTCCGCCGCTCGGGGCGAGGGCGCCACGCTGAATGGCCGCCCGCTGCGCGCGAGCAACGTCGGCAACCTGCACCAGGCGCTGTTGTGCACGGGCTTTCCCTACGACGTGCGCGAGCGGCCCGAGGGGCCGGTGGGCCTCTTCAACCGCTTCATCCTCCGCGCACAGGGGATGCGCCGCACCGGCAGCGCCGCCATGGACCTGGCCTATGTCGCGGCGGGCCGCTTCGACGGCTTCTTCGAGTTCGGCCTCAAGCCGTGGGACATCGCCGCGGGCTCGCTGCTGGTGGAGGAGGCCGGCGGCGTCATCCGCCACGTCACCGGCGCGCCCTTCAGCGTGCTGCGCGGTGACGTGATTGCCGCCGCGCCCGCGCTCGCGCCGGAATTGCTGGCCGAGGCAAAGCGCTTCGTGGACGACCTCGGGTGGAAGCCGCGCGCGTAGACGCCGCGCGCCTAGAAGAAGCTCTCCGGCACGAAGACGATGTCGCCGGGCTGGAGCATGAAGTTCTTCTCCCGCCCCACGCCGATGTCCTCGACGGGCACGCGAATCTTCCGCTCCTGCCCGTCCACCACGCGCGTCACCAGCGTGTTGTTCTTCGCCGCCAGCTTGGTGAAGCCACCCGCCAGCGTAATCGCCTGGACGATGGACATCTCCCCGTCCACCGGGAAGGTGCCGGGCTTCTGCACCTCGCCGAAGACGAAGACCTTCTGCGAGTTGTACTCGCGGATGAGCACCGACACCTGCGGCCGGCGCACGTAGCGCGCCAGGCACGTCTGCAGCGCGTCCGCCGCCCCGCTGGGCGTCATTCCGGCCAGCGGCACCTTGCCGCACAGCGGGTAGTCGATGGTGCCCTCGGGAGACACGCGCCAGGTACCCGAGTGCTCGGGCTCCTGGAAGACGCGAACCTCCACCACGTCACCCGGGCCCAGCGTGCCACCGCCCGCGCGAGCCTCGCCCGCCTCGGCCGCCGGCGTGGGCGGGGGAGGCGGGGGACGGGGAGCAGAGCCGAAGCACGCGGGAAGCGCCGCGAGGAGCAGCACGGCGAGGCTGGAGCGCAAAGACATAGGACAGGATAGGGCGGCCAGAGCCGCGGCGGCTCAGTACGTCACGGAGAGGCGAGCATACCCCTCGTGGCGCGTGTAGTTGAGACCGCCGCCCACCAGCGAGGACGACCGCGTGCTCAGCATGTAGCCGGCCGCGAAGGAGAGCCACGGGCGGAACTGGTACTCGGGCCCCACGTCCATGCTGACGAGCGTGTCGCTGCGGCCCCCGTTGAAGGAGATGAAGTCCACGCCGCCGCCCGCGTGCAGCGTCAGCTTGCCGCCGAAGAGGGCGCGCGCCTCGCCGTAGGCCCGGTTGTCCGTGAGGAGGCCATAGGCCGCCACCGGCTCCAACGTGCGCAGGAAGCCCGCCTTGAAACTCAGGGTGGGGCTGAAGAGGTACGTGCCCTCGAGCTGTCCGAGGAAGGTGCCCCCGCCCGCGGACGCGAAGTTCTGCCCCCAGCCCGCCTTGGCCGTCACCGCCACCTTGGGCGACACGAGGCCCGCCACGCCAACCAGCGCGCGCGCCACCGTGGCGCCCTCGCTGCCGTCGTTGAAGTAGCTGCGCACGTCCACGCCCGTGTCGAGGATGACGGCCGTCTTCGGCAGGAAGCGCCAGCGGCCTTCCAGCCCGAAGTGCAGGTTGCCGTAGTCGAACCGGTCCGCGGTGAGCGGGTCGCACACGCCCTCGGTGCAGTCCACCGGGCTGGTGGCGCCGAGCGGCTCGAAGAACTCCACCGCGTAGGCCGCGTTGGGCGTGAGCTCCACCGCGCCGCCGCCGGGCCGCCACGGCACCTTCACGCGGGCCTCGTTGAAGAGGCTGAGCACGCCCGCGCCAATGGCCGCCGTGCGCGTGCGGTCCGAGCGCACGAACTGGTCCGAGACCTCCAGCGACAGCGGCGCGTCCGGGTTGAGGCGCGCCAGCAGGTCCGCCGCGCCCTCCAGGTGCGAGGCGCGACCGGACTCGGCCGTCATCAGCCCCGTGTACAGCACGTAGTCCAGGTTGGCGCCCAGGTTGAACGCGAGCGTCGAGGAGGGCACCTCCAGCTTGAAGCCGGGCCGGAAGTGCATGGCGAACTCACCGGACAGGTCCGTCGAGAGGCCCGACGGCGTCGGCTCATCCTGCCCGGGGACGGGGGCGAAGTAGCCCACGCCGCTGTCCAGGCGCGTCTCCAGGTCGAAGTACGGGTGCAGCCGGCCGCTGCCGACCTTGATGCCATTGCCGCCCAATGGGGGCGTGGCCGCCGAGTCCTGGGCCGTGGCGGTGCCGCCCAGCGCCAGCAGCGCCAGGACACCCCATCCCCCCCAGAATTTCCCAGGCTGCTTCATGGCTCAGAAGGACTTCCCAGATGGAAGAACGGCCCGCTCCCACCTTTCGTGCTCACGGCCCGAGGCGTCATAGCACGCGCGTACGCTGGGGCCGAATTCATTGTTGGACACCGAGGTGACTCGCCTGGTGGGCCAGAGGGCACACCGCGTGTCAGCGGATGGGGCTGGCGGGAGGAGGGCGGATGACGACTTCCTCCGGAGGAGGCGGCCGGGTGGGGTCACCACCAGGCAGGTTCTCCGGCTCCTCCACCTCCACGAAGAGGTTCTCGTCGGTGCGGAAGGCGAGCTGGCCGATACACTCCTCGGCCTCGGCGCGAAGCTGCGTCACCTTCTGCCGGGCGATCATCACCTTGGTGAACTCGTGGTCGCTGGTGCCCGTTTCCTTGGTGGCCAGCGCCTCCTGGAGCGACACCTCGGCCTGCTCGGAGATGCGCAGCAGGCCCTTGATCTGGGTGAGCTTCTCGTTGGCGCAGTTGAGCTTCACCACGTCCTTGGTGCGCCGCGCCTCCTCCACCTTGCCCAGCACCTGGCGGAGCACGTCTTTCATGACGGCCACGGCCTGGGTGCTGCGCGCCAGCTTCTCCCCGTCCGGGACGTCGCTGGCCTTCTCGAAGGCAGCGGGCGCGGGGGCTGGCGGCGGAGTGCCGGCGGGTTGGGACGGCGCCAGGGCCTGGCCCTGCGCCAGCGCCATTCCGGCGGCGAGTACCACGACGAGCGTTCCCACGGTGCGCATGCGCCTCACGGCTCTCCCGGCCCTTCCATTGGCATCAAAGCGTAGAGTCCGGGGGGTGGGGTGTCAAACCAGCCACGGACGGGGTTTTCAGGCCTTGCCAGCCAGGCGGGCATTGGCCTCACGCAAGCGAGCAGACAGGCTCCGGGCGATGTTGACGACGACGAAGGTGAAGCCGTCGCCGTGGGACTGGCGGAAGGCGCGGAGGTCCTGCGCGGTGAGCTGGAGCAGGTCCGCGTCCGTCTTCGCGCGCACGGTGGCGGAGCGGTAGTCCTTGTCGATGAGGCCCATCTCCCCGAAGAACTCGGGGGCGGACAGGGTGATGAGGGGGTGCAGCTCGCCGGAGGGTTGGCGGCGCACCACCTCCACCTGGCCCTGGACGATGACGAAGAGGCTGTCGCCCAAATCCCCTTCCTCGAAGACGACCTCCCCGGCGTTGAGGCGCCGCACGCGCGCGAGCTCGGCGAGGTGGGCGAGCTCCGCGGGGGAGAGCATCTCGAAGAGGGGCGAAGATGAAATGACGGACAGCTTCTCCATGGTCCCCCCGGGGCCCTGGTGGGTGGCTCGGGCCCTGGAGCCTACCCCGCCGGAGAGAAGACGAAGGGATAGGAAACGGCGGTGTCCGAGTCGGGCTTGAAGGGGAACGCCCAGTTGCGGATGGTGGTGCGGATGCAGCTGCCCACCGCCTCGTTGCCGAGGGTGTTCTCCTCGATGTCGATTTCGCCAGCGCGGCCGGAGGGCTTGATGACGAAGCGCACCACCACCTTGCCCTTGAGGTTGGGGTTGCGCTTCAGCTCCTTCTCGTAGCAGGCCTGGATGGACTTGAGGCGCGAGCGGACGTAGCGGGCCAGCGCCGCGCGGTCCACGTCCGAGCTCTCCACGTCCGGGGCCGCGTCCTGCACGCGCCCCTGCACCTGGGCCTCCTTCTTGGTGCCCAGGTCCACGTTGCCGCCGCCCTGCGTGCCCACCTCGCCGATGCCCGTCACCCGGCCGGTGCCGCCGCCGCGCGGGCCGGTGCCGCCGCTCACGGAGGCCTCGGTGGCCACGCCCACGCCGCCCGCGCCGGCCAGCGCCGCGGCGATGTCCCCACCGCCGCTGGCCCCGCCGAGCACGTCCGCGAAGGCGCCCTGGCCGCTGCCGCTGTTGGAGCCGAGAATCTTGAGCAGGCCCTTTCCGGAGACCTTCTTCACCACCTCAGCGCGCGCCTCGGCGGCGTCGCCGGAGGACTTGCTCGCGGGCTTTTCCGCCGCCTCCTTGCCCTCGTCGCCCTTCTTGTCCTCCTTGGGCGCCTCCTCGCCGGGGCCGGCCTCCGCGACCTTCGGCGCCTCCGCCGGGCGCTGGGGGATGATGGCGCGCACGAAGCGGTCATCCAGCTCGTCCAGGGCCAGCTCGGGCTCCTTGGGGGCTTCCGCGGAGATGATGAGCGCGGCGCCGGAGAAGTGGATGAGGAGCGAGGCCGCGAGGATGCCGAAGAAGACGCGGTCCATCGTCTTCCAGCGGCTGACGCGGATGTCCGCGGGCAGCACCGGCTTCGCCTCTTCGGGCGGCGGCGTGACGAACTGGAAGAAGAGGGTGGCGTCGCCCAGCTCCACCTTGCCGCGCGCGCTCTCCTGGAGCGGCAGGACGTAGAGGTCGCCGCGGCGGGTGGCCATCCCCTGCTGGCGCAGGGAGTCGAAGTCCACGTCGGAGGAGCCGAGGTTGACACGGCCCCGCATGCTCTCGTCGATGACGAGCTGGAACTGCTGGCCCTGGTTCTCCAGCAGGGAGAAGCGGGCCGGCCGGTCGTCCGTGGCGGGCAGGACGATGGTGTTCCGCGCGTCACTGCCGATGGTGACGTTGTCGCGGCGGACGTGGTGCTCCTCGACGATGCGGCCGTTCTGGATGACGCCGACGCGGAGCAGCTTGTTCTGCGGAGTGGCTGCCATGGCTAGAAGGGTTCCTGCTCCACGCTCTTCACGACCTTGGGCACGAAGGTCTCCGTGCGGCTCAGCTCGTCGAAGCTCAGGTTGGAGCGTGGAAGGATGTAGAAGGCCTGGGGCTTCTGGATGCGCCCCTCGACGGTGATGGCGTCCAGGCGGATGACCTTGCGCGGCTTCTTGCCCGCGCTGGTGGACGCGCTGGCGTCGGACGAGGTGCTCGCGGACGAGGAGTCCTGCGCGAGCACGGGCGCGGCGGCAAGCAGAAGGGTGAGGGCGAGGGCAGTGCGCATGGCGGCCTTACTGGGCGTCCTTGGCGAGCTTACCCGAGCCGGCCGGCGCGGGGGCAGGGGTGGATGGGGATTGGGACACCTCTCCCTGGGAAGGGGTTCCCTCGGACGTCCGGGCAGTGGCGGTGCCCTTCTTCTTGCGGGTGGGACGCGCCTTCTTGGAGGTCGCCGCCTTGCCCTCGGGGGCAGGGGCCTGGGCCTCGGCGGCCGGAGGTGTGCCGGCCTGCTGCGCCGCGGCAGCCTTGTCGGCTTCCGCCTTCTGCGCGGCGGCGGCCTTCTCGGCCTCGGCCTTCTGCTGCTCCTCGGTCTTGCGGAGCTGGTCCTTGCGCTCGCGCTCGCGGCGGCGCTCCTCGCGCTCGATGCCCTTGCGCGCGTCCTTCACGTACTGGTCGATGCGCTCGTCGCGGCCGCCCTTGCCCTGGTACTGGTCGAAGTAGCTGATGGCCGACTTGTACCGCTCGAGCGCGTCCATTCCTGGCGGCTCCACGTCCAGGAACAGGATGGCGAGGTTGAAGTACGGGTCCGCCGAGTCCGGCAGCAGCTTCAGCACCTGCTCGTACTCGGCGCGGGCGCGGGCGAAGTCGCCCTGGCCCCGGTACGCATTGCCCAGGTTGAGGCGCGCGGAGGCGAAATCCGGCGCGGCCTGCACCGCGGCCTCCAGCTCCGTGACGGCGGCGGCGTAGTCCTGCGCCTCGTTGAGCATGGCGCCGAAGTTGTTGCGCGCCTCCGCGAAGTCGGGCCGCAGCCGCGCGGCCTCCTTGAACTCCTCCAGCGCCTGCGGGCGCGCCTTGAGGGCGAGGTACACCAGGCCCAGCGCGTTGTGCGTGGCCCCGTCTTCCGCGTCGATGGCGCGCGCGTTCTCCAACACCATGCGCGCCAGCTCGTACTTCTTCTCGCGGTAGTAGACCTGCGCCAGCACCTGCATGGCGCGCACGTGGCGCTCGTCGCCCTTGAGCGCGAGCTTGGCCTCGGTGGCGGCGGACTCCAGCTTCTTCTGTTGGAGCAGGGTGACGGCCAGCGCGGTGTGCAGCGGCACCGAGTCCTTCTTCGTCTCCAGCAGCGAGCGCAGCTCCGCCTCCAGCTTCACCGCGCGGCCCGTGCGGGCGTACAGGCGGGCGAGGCAGTCCCACGCGGCCTCCTGCTCGGGCGCAACGGCCAGCGCCTGACGGTAGGAGCGCTCGGCCTCCTCCGGCTTGCCCAGCCGCTCCTGGACGATGCCCAGGTTCGTCCACGCGTAGTCGAGCTTCGGCTGCTCCTCCGTCAGCGTCTTCAGCGCGGCCTCGGCCGCGGTCAGCTCTCCGCGCCGGGCAATCTCCACCGCGCGCTCGAAGTCCCGCGCCGGGCCCCGGGGCACGTCGGGCCGGGCGAGCTCGGCCTCCGCCGCGGGCTTCGCGGTCGCGTCACCGGCGGTCCCCGCGTCGGCGGCGGTGCTGTCCGCCGAAGGCGGCGTCGTGGAGTCCGTGCGCGGCTGGGGCCCCGAGGCGCACGCGGACAGCCACAGGCCGGCCACGAGGGCGGCGAGGAGCGTACGGACGCCGGGGACACGCGAGGTGGGGCTCACTGTTCACCTCCGCCACTGACCTTCGGTGCTTCGTTCTGCGCCGGAGCCGGAGGCACAGGTGCCGGAGCCGGAGCGACGGGATGCGGTCCGTCCACACTGCCCACGAGGCCCTCCGGGTACGCTCCGTCCGAGGAGAGCGACTGCTTGGGCTCCTTCAGCACCGGGTACTCCTTGGGGCGGAAGCGGTTGAGGGCCTCGAGCGTGCGCCGCGTCCACTCGTTGGAGATGCGATTCTTCCGCGCCTCCGCGAGCGTGGCCGCGTAGCTCTCCACCGCCGCGTCCTCCAGGGCCGTCGTCTGCTGCGCGAGCTGGTCCTGGTACACCACCACCGCCTCTTCACCCAGGCGCTTCACCTCCACCGGGACGGGCGTCTCGATGATGGTGTTGGCGAAGCGCTCCAGCGCGTGGCCTCGCCGGTACAGCGCCGCCAGCGTCCACTCCAGCCGCTTGTACGGGTAGACGCGCGCGTAGGCCTCGTTCACCGACTTCACCGCGTTGCGCTTCGTCGTGAAGCTGCGCTCCAGCGCCTTGCCCCGGCCGCCAATCTTCAGCTTGTCGAACTTCTTGAACTCGGCCTCGGCCGCCTGGAAGCGCCCGTACGCCGCCGCGTCCGCCGCGAGCGGATACGTGTCCGGCGGGAGCTTGCGCCGGTCGAACTCCGCGGACGCCTGCGTCCACGCGCGCTGCGCCTCGCGCTCGTTGCCCAGCTTGTCGTACGCGTCACCCATGCGCCGGTAGGCGTCCACCACCAGCTCCACCTGGCCGGGCTTGCGCGAGAACTTGGTGACGAACTCCTGGAGCGCGCGAATCTGCCCGCGCGCGTCGCCCTGCTTCTCGTAGATGAGGGCGGCGCGGTACTGATTCTTCGGCGCGTCCTCCGCGTTGGGGAACAGGTCCGCGTAGCGCAGGAAGGCCGCCGCCGCCTCGGGGTAGCGCTGCTGGCCTTCCAGCAGGCGGCCGGTGTTGAAGAGCGCGGCCTCGCGGTCCTTCGAGGCCGGGTAGTCCTTCACCAGCTTCTGGTAGCTGGCCACCGCCTTGTCGAAGTCGTACGAGTTCTCCGCGTTCACCGCCACGCGGAACAACGCCGCGTCCGCCAGCGGTGACTTGGGGTACTCGCGGTAGATGCGCTCGTACAGCTTCATCGCCGAGTCGAAGCGGCGCGTATTTTCATAGGCCACCGCGGCGTTGTTGAGCGCCTTGTCGGCGAACTCGTGGCGCGGCTCCTCGTCCACCAGCTCGATGTACTTCTTCGAGGCCTCGTCGTACTTGCCTTCCGCCAGGAGCTGGTCGGCGCGCTTGAAGCGGCCGGCGAGCTTGAACTTGACCAGGTCCTTGTGGAGGTCGCTCGACGGGTCGATGACCTCCGAGTTGGCGGCCAGCCGCGCGCTGACCTCCTCCACGCTCTTCCAGTCCTTGTCGATGAGGAACGTCTCGACGATGAGGTTGGTGGAGTACTTCGCCACCTCGTGCTTCGGGTACGTCTGGACGATGGACTCGAAGCGGCGGCGCGCCTCGGGCAGGTCATTGTGCGTGTAGTACAGCTCTGCGGCCTTGTAGGCGATGCCCGGCGCCTTCTCCCCCTTCGGGAGCATGGCCAGGTACTTGTCCGACGCGGTGATGAGCTTCTGCTCGGTGGCGGCGAAGGGGATGGGCTTCACCACCTCACCCTCGGGGCGCTCGGTGGAGCGCAGCGGCTTCAGGTCCGGCGCCTGGCCGGACTGCACGTCGACGTTGAGCTGCTGCTGCCACGCGAGCACCGCGTTGAGGGCGGCGTCGTCGCGGTGCTTCTCCGCCACGCCGGTGTCGCGGACCACTTCGTAGCCCTTCGCGGCCTCGGCGAACTGGAAGGAGTTGTAGAGGCACTCCGCGTGGTAGAAGCGCATCTCGCCCGCGCTCTTGCTGCGGGGGAAGCGCTCCAGGTAGGCGCCGTACGCGCGCGCTGCCACCTGGAAGCCCGCGTGGGCCTGCTCGAGCTTGCCTTCCTGCTTGAAGACCAGCGCCTGCTGGTGGTGGTACGTGGCGGTGCTGTAGAGGCTGCGCTCGACGAGCGCGTTGGCCTCGGAGATGACCTCCGGGTCGCGCTTGTTCTTCTGATACCAGGCGGTGCCCGGCTGGTAGAGGTCGGCCAGCTTCTCCGACTCGAGGAAGGACTCGTTCATCAGCCGGTCGCCCGTGTACGCCTGGACGATGCGCTGCTGGAGCTTCGGCGCGTCTGGCGCGAGCGGGTCCTTCTCCAGCACCAGCCGGTACGCCTCAATCGCGGCGGGGTACTTCGTCTGGTCGAAGTAGACGTTGCCGAGGCGCCGGTACACCTCCGCCTCGTACGGGCGCGCCCCGCGCTTCTCGAAGAGGGACTTCGCGCGGGGGATGCCGCCCCAGTTCTCGTCCGCGAGCGAGATGGCCACGTACTGCAGTGACTCCTCGCGCAAGTCGCCACCGGCCTTCTCGTCGCCCCGGGCCACGCGCTGGGCCTCGTAGAAGTCCGCGAGCGTGAGGAACGAGCCCACCGCCTCGTCGAAGCGGTCCATCCGGTAGTACGTCCAGCCCAGCTTGTAGAGGGCCTTGTCGTAGAGCGGGTGGGCGGTGTCGCGGCTGGCGGACTCGAAAGCGAACGCGGCCTTCTGCAGCGCCTTCGGGTCCTCGTACTCCTCGAACCAGTGCTCGCCGATGCGCACCCACGCCTCGGTGGAGAAGCGGCTCTTCGGGTAGCGGGCGATGAGCTGCTCGTACGCGACGAGGCTCTCGTCGAACTGCTTCTGTTCCTCCAGGCAGTAGCCCAGCAGGTACGTGGCGCCGTCGTTGAGGCGGTACTCCGGGAAGTCCTTCAGCAGCCGGCGGTACAGCGCGATGGAGCTCGAGTAGTCCACCGTCGGCTCGGTGGGCACCTCCGCGTCGGGGTTGCCGTCGGCGGCCTCGAGCCTGTCGCGGTACTCCTTGCCGGCCACCTGGAACGCGTCCGCGGAGCGCTCGAAGTACAGCTCCGCGAGTCGGAACATGACGTCCGGCGTGTAGCGCGGCTCGTTGGGGTAGCGGCGGAGGAACTCCTCGAAGCGGGCGATGGCGGACAGGCGCGCCTTGCGCTCCTGGGTCTCCTGGTCGCGGATGGCCTTCTCGTACGAGCCCGCGAGTTCGCCGCGCTTCTGCTCGTACTTGCGCTCCACGACCTGCTGCACCTCGCGGTGGAACTCGCGCGACTCCTCTTCGTACGTCTTCAGCGCGCGGCTGACGTCCCGGAGCATCGCCTCCTGCTCGGGCGTGCGGCCCATGCCCTCGAGGTACTCCGGGCGGGCCGGAGCGGCGGGCTTCGCGTCGGCGGCGGGCGCTTCCGTGGCGGCGGCCGGAGCCTGCGCCGGTGCCTCGGCCTTCGCGGCGTCCTGGGCGGCGCCGGAGGGCAGGGAGGTGAGGGCGAGCAGGGCCGCGAGGACGCTCCGGCGCATCACTTGCTGCCCTCCTCGACGAGGACGTCGCGGAACTCGGCGTCCAGCTCGTGCAGGGCCTTGTCCTTCTGCGCGGACAGCTTCTGGATTTCCGTCGTGCGGTCCTGCTTCTCGGTGAAGGCCACGTCCACCACGCCGACGTCCGCCTTCAGCACGAGGTCGTAGAACTGCTGGCGCACGCGGCGGAAGCTCTCGTAGGCGATGCGGCCCACGATGTTCCGCGCGTCGCCCGTCACCTCCGCCACCTCCGCTTCGTAGCGGTTGAGCATCTCCTGCTCCGCCACCACCTTCTCGCGGATGACGCGGCCGCGCTCCGCCACGCGGCGGCGCAGCACGTCGCGGGCGGTGGCCACGCGGGTACGCATCGCGTCCGTCTTCGCGCGCACCTCGTGCGCCCTCTGCAGGGTGCTCGCGGCGTCCGGGGACAGGCGGCCCTGAGCGGCGTCCAGCAGCTCGTGCTCCCGGCGCAGCGCCTCGGCGTAGCTGGTGCGGATGGTCTGCTCGCCGGCCAGCGCGGTGGCCGCGGCGTTGCGCTCGTCCGCCAGCCGCGCGCGGGCGCCGCTCAGCTCCGCCTGCAGGTCCGTCACCGTCTGCGTCTCCGCCTGGAGCTGCACGAGGAACTCGCGCTCCTCATCCGGGTTCGACTTGCGCTCCAGGCGCGTGTCGTCCACCCACTTGCGGATGGAGGCGGCGACGGCTTCCAGGCTGCGCAGCTCGTAGCCCAGGCGGAAGGCCTCACGGTCCACCGCGTCCACGCGGGCCTGCATGCGCTGGCGCCGCTCCTCCAGCTCCTGCATCGTGGTGGGCAGCTTCGCGAAGCGCGTGCCCAGTGCCTCGCGCTCGCGGCGCAGGCCCGCCAGTTGCTCGCGCTCCGCGGGGTTGAGCACGTCCTCCAGCGCGGCGCCCTCCACGCGTACCAGCGAGGCCTCCGCGTGGATGAGGGCGCTGTCCACCGCGTCCGCGCGCGTGTAGCCCTCCTGCAGCTCCGGGAAGGTCTCCAGCCCGCGCGTGTCCAGCGCCTCGAGGATGCGCTTCGCCAGGTCCTGCGCCTCACCCGCGCCCTTCCGGCCGCTGTCGATGTCCCCCACCATGCGGATGGCGTCGGTCACCTGGCGCTCCGTGGTGGCGTAGCGCAGCGCCAGCGGGGGCAGCAGCGTGCTCACGTCCGGAGACGCCTCCGGGCGCGCGAGCAGCCGGTCGAAGTACACCACCGGATCCCTGTCCACGCGCAGCAGGTTGTCCATCGTGTCGCGCACCGGGCGGAAGGTGTCGATGACGTGCGTGTACGTGTCGATGGAGTGCTCGTACTGGTGCAGCTTCTGGAGCAGGTTGCCGTGGAGCAGGCGCGCCTCGGGCGCGAGCTGCGAGTCGGGCGCCACCATCAGCAGGATGTCGATGGCGTTCTTCGCCAGCTGGTGGTTGCCCATCTTCACGTGGACCCAGGCCACCTCGTAGAGCGAGTCCGGGAAGGACTCGCTGTCGCGCGGCACCCGGCTGTACGTGTCCAGTGCCTCGTCGTAGCGGCCCGTCTCGTAGAGCAGCCGCCCCAGCGACATCAGCGCCAGCTCGCGCACGCGCTGCGCGTCGACCTCCGGAGAAGTGACGGCCTCCGCGCCGGGACGCCTCAGGCCGGGCGGCGGCGCCGGCACCTGCGAGGCCGGCGTGGCGGGCGCGACGGCGAGCTGCTGGAACTGCTGGATGGCGCCCGGGTAGTCGCCGGCCTGCACGGACAGCACGCCCAGGTGGTACGCGGCCTGGAGGCGGAAGGGGCCATCCGGCGCCTGCGCCAGCGGGGTGAAGGCGGCGCGCGTGCGGGCGAGGCGCTCGTCGGGCGGCAGGTCCACGCGGCGGAAGAGCCACTTCGCGTAGACGTACGCCATCTCCGGAGGCAGCTGCCCGCCGGACAGGACGCGCGCCTTCTCCACGTACGCGTCCACGCCCTCGTAGTGGTTGAGCCGCCCGGCCACCACGAGGAAGCGCGACAGGGCGTCGCGGTAGCGCGCGGCGGAGATGGGCAGCGAGAGCAACTCGCGGAGGTAGAGCCGCGCGCCGATGTAGTTCTTCTGCTGGAGCAGCGAGTCCGCCAGGTAGAAGAGCGCCTCCGTGTAGCGCGGGTGGCTCTTGAAGCGCGGCTCGCTGACGAGGTCGTAGAAGAGGACGGAGGCAGCCGGCCAGTCCTGCAGCAGGTACTGAATCTCTCCGTCGGAGAAGCGGCGCTCGCGCGAGTCGTCCTCGCCAGGCTCGGTGCGCTGCGTGTACTGCGTCTCCACGAAGCGCAGGTTCTCCTCGGCGCCGCGCAGGCCCTGCTCCACGGCGCCCAGTTGCTGCGCCAGCTCGCGCGCGGACGGGCGCGGCGCCGGGCCGGGCTCGGCGGCGGAGGCGGGCGTGGTGCCCAGCAGGGCAGCCGCCAGGGCGAGGGCGCGGAGCGACGCGTTCACCAGGGGTTCCTACTTCGTCTCGGAGGAGGTGGTGGCGGGGGCCTGGGCGCCGTCCGTCGGCGTCACCTTGCGGCCCGGGTCCTTCGACACGTCGATGTCATAGCGCACCGCGGGCCGGTCCTTCAGGTCCGTCGTCATGCCGCCCTGCTCGAAGCCCACCACGCGCACCGTGGACAGCTTTCCGGGCTCCGCGTTGAAGGTGTAGCTGGATTGCACCTTGAACTTGTAGCCCTCCAGGTAGCTGAACACGCCGTAGCCGTTGCCGCGGTACACCAACCGCACGGCAATCTGGTGCTGCCCGGGGACGATGCGGCCGTTGAAGATTTCGAACTCCTGCCGCTTGCCCAGGTCGCCTTCGGTGTCCACCTGCGTGTAGATGGGCGCGCCGTCGAGCGCGTACGCCACGGACTCCAGCATGAAGGAGCCGCCCATCTCGTTCTTGTGGACGATGACCGCGCGCGAGCCGGTGGAGACGTCACCGCCGAGCACCGACTCCTGCAACAGGAGCAGGCGCGCCTTGGAGCGGTAGATCTTCTCCTTCAGGTCGACGACCTCCTCCTCCAGCGTCTTCACGCGGACATCGAAGGCCTCGTCCGCCGTCTGGGGTTGGGCCTGCGCCGCGGGAGCAGTCTGCGCGGCGGCCGGTGTGGCGGAGGGCTCCTGCGCGAGCGCCGGCATCCAGGCGGTGGCGCTCAGGAGCGCGAGGAGGTGGAAGGTGGCGGCAGCGACACGCACGGTGCGACCTCAAGAAGCTGGACGGCCCGACCCGACGGCACGAGGTCATAGCACCGTTCGCGGCGGGCCGTCTTGTCACGCTCGGTGAGAGGCACCCCGGCGCCCGCCCGCCGGGCTGCTTTCAGCCGCCCTTCTTGAGCTCCGTGAGGACCAGCTTCGCCACGGCCTTGAGCGTGTCGAACACGCCGACGCCGGTGGGGGCCACCGCCTGGTACTCGGGGATGTTGCGCGGGTTGAGCGCCTTGCGCATCTCCTCCACCGTCACGGCGTTGGGAAGGTCGCGCTTGTTGTACTGGACCACGTACGGAATCTTGTTCAGGTCGTAGCCCTGCTCGGCGAGGTTCACACGGAGGTTCTCAATCGACTCCATGTTGGCCTCCATGCGCTCGATCTGGCTGTCGGCGACGAAGACCACGCCGTCCACGCCCTTGAGGATGAGCTTGCGGCTGGCGTCGTAGAAGACCTGACCGGGCACCGTGTAGAGGTGGAAGCGCGTCTTGAAGCCGCGAATCTCACCGAGCGACAGCGGGAGGAAGTCGAAGAAGAGCGTGCGGTCCGTCTCCGTGGAGAGCGAGATGAGCTTGCCCTTCGTCTCTGCGGCGGTCTTGTTGTAGATGTACTGGAGGTTGGTCGTCTTCCCGCAGAGCCCGGGCCCGTAATAGACAATCTTGCAGTTGATTTCGCGGGATGAGTAGTTGATGAAGGACATGGCTTCCCGGGTTACTCGCTGAAGAGGTTGTCGATATCGTCGTCGGAGATCTCGGCGAAGGGCGACCCGGCTCCAGGGCTGTCCGTCTTCTTCACCAGACTCTCGAAGATCTTCGTGAGCTCGTCGCTGGCCTTCTTGATGCGAAGGCGGACGAGGCCGAGGCTGGTGCGGTTGTCGAAGATGACGACCAGCACGACCCGGCTCCCGACGATGGTCATGTAGAGCGAGTCCTTGGCCCCCTCGTGGAACTGGTTGGGGAACTCGTTCTCACCGATCAGCTTGGCCAGGCCGCCCATCGCGGCCACGTTGCCGGCCGTCAGCGAGGCCAGGGACGTGGTGTCGATGTTCTGCGTCTGTCCGGCCGAGGAGATGAGCTGCCCGTTCTTGTCGACGAGGAACACCACCTTCGCGTTCGCGTCCTTGGTGAGCCGGTCGCAAACGGCGTTGATCTTGGTGAACTCCTCTTCGTACATCACCAGTTGCGTGCCCATGGGCGTATGCGCTCCTCAGCGTTCGCTCGCCCCGCTCACGGCGATGCTCCGATTGTTTCTGGAGTGAATCCCGGAGGTTAGACGAGCCGCTACCGACCGTGAGGATGCTTAGCAAAGCGAACCCACTCCAGCAAGAAGCCATCCACGTGTCGGAGCGTGTTCGCATGCCGTCCGGACGGGCTGTAGGAAGGCAACAAGGGCGCAAGCGCCCTCGCGGGACATTCCGGGGCCTTCAGGTGGCACGGGGTTGGGAGCCTTCGCGGCTTTCTCTATACTCCGCCGGGCTTTGCCTCGCCCCAACCCCTTCCTTGCCCTCGTGGCGCGCCTGGTCCTGGTGCTCCTCGTGCTGGCCACCCCGCTCGCGCAGGCGGAGCAGGTGGCCGAGCATGCCTCGTTGCGGCTGCGCTACGGCGTGGCGCTGCGCGACGGGCAGCAGGCGGATGTAGGGCCGGGGCTCACCTACGACGGGCTGACGCCGAACGATTTGGCGGCGGTGGGCACGGGGTGGGTGGGGCGGTGGCTGGGGGCGTGGGCGGGGGTACAGCGCGAGGCGTTCGATTTGAAGGAGGGCTCGCTGCGGATCACCGGCGGCAGCCTGCTGCGCGCGTCGGCGGGGCCGAGGGCGCGGCTGTTCCTGGGGCCGGTGCGCGCGGAGGTGGGAGCGGGCTACGGCTTCTCGCAGCTCCCGCTGTTCGGCGACTCGGCGGAGCCGGTGCTGGCGCGCGGGGTGCGGCACGCGGCGCTGGTGAATGGGCGCCTGGTGGTGCCGCTGTTCCTCGGGCTGAAGCTGGAGGCGCGCGGCGAGCTGCCGGTGACGCTGTCGGCGCAGGACGCGTCGGGCGCGGAGGCGGAGGCCACGGGCTTCTCGGCGGGCGGCGCGCTGCTGGTACCGCTGAAGCGCACGGGGACGTGGGGCGGGACGCTGGTGTTGGACTTCCAGCACGTGCGGGACACGGTGACGCTGGCGGATGGGACGCGCTCGGAGCAGCGGCTGCGCCGGGTGGGCGCGGCGCTGGAGCTCTCGTGGAATGACTTCACGCCGCCAGCGGTGGTGGCGCCTCCTCCAGAGCCGCGGGTGCCGCGGGGCGCGGTGTCGCTCCGCGTGCTGGACGCGGAGACGGGCGCGGCGCTGCCGGGTGCGCGCGTGGTGCTGGGAAACGTGGAGCGCGTGGCGGACGCGCAGGGCGCGGTGGAGGTGGAGCTGCCTCCCGGCGAGGTGACGGCGCGGGTGAGCGCGGAGGGCTACGCGCCCGCGGAAGCGCGGGCCACGGTGGAGGACGGTGGGCGCGCGGCGCTGGAGGTGCGTGCGAGCCGGCTGCCTCCGCCCACGGGTGGGCTGCGGGTGACGGTGGTGAACGCGCAGACGGGCGTGCCGCTGCCGGGCGTGCGCGTGGCGGTGGGCGCGACGGAGGTGCGCACGGACATGATGGGGCAGGCGCAGGTGAAGGACCTGTCGCCGGGGCCGGTGGCGGTGACGGTGAGGTCCCCTGGCTTCCGTACGTCAGAGGAGGCGGCGGTGGTGGTCGCCGGGCAGGAGGCGGCGCTGTCGGTGCCGCTCGCGCTGGAGCGCAAGAGCGGGCCCGCGACGCTCACCGGACAGGTGCGCAGCACACGGGCCGGAAAGCCGCTGGCCGCGACACTGCGCATTCCCCAGGCGAAGGTGCGCACGCGCACGGACGCGAAGGGGGCCTTCACCGTGCGCGTGAAGGGTGGGACGTACCGCATCACCATCTCCGCTCCCGGGCACCTGTCCCAGACCAAGACGGTCAAGGTGCGCGAAGGCGAGCAGGCCATCTTCAACGTCGACCTCTTCCCGAGGCAGAAACGGTGAAACGAGGATGATGCAGTGAGTAGCACCGTGCGCCACTGGGGCCTGGCCCTCCTGCTCCTCGTCGCGGGCTGCGATGAGGATGCGGCCACGCCGTCCGCGACGCCCGTGGCTCCGGCCTCCGTATCCGACGCGGGCGTGGGGGCGGAGCTGGCGCGCCTGGAGGGACTGTCCGGCGACGTGCGGCTGGAGCGTGGAGGGAAGTCCATTCCGGCGGTGGCGGGGCCGCTCCATGGCGGTGACGCGGTGGAGACGGGCGTGGGCGGCGCGGCGACGGTGAGCTTTCCGGACGGCCGCTCGGTGGAGGTGGGCCCGGACGCGCGCTTCGCGCTGAGCGAGGACTCGGGCGGCATCATCCTGCAGGTGGAGCGCGGCATCGTGCTGTCGCGCGTGCCCGCAGGGACGCGGCCCGCCGCGCCGGGGGCGAAGAAGGTGACGCTGAGCATCCTCACGCCCTTCGGTCTCACCCGCGTGGGCTCGGACGCGCCCAGCGAGGTGAGCGTGGCGGTGGAGAAGGACGCCGGCCATGTGGAAGTGCGGCTCGGCGCCATCGAGTTCGTCAGCAAGGACGGCCAGCAGCTCCGCGCCGCCGAGGGCGAGTCCGTGGCGGTGGCGCAGGGCCGGGCGGAAGTGGTGCGCACGCCGCGCGTGGTGCAGCTCGCGCCCATTCCCGTCACGGTGCACCTGGGCTCGGGCCGCGCGGAGATGCGCCCCCAGGGCACGGTGCGCTGGCGCCCGGTGAAGAAGCAGGGCGAGGTGCTGGCGCCCGGAGACGGCGTGCGCACCCGCCCGGGAGGCACGGCGGTGCTCTCGCTGGAGGGCTCGTCCTCCGTGCTGTCGCTGGGCCCGGCCACGGAGCTGGTGCTGGAGTCGGCGGGGCAGGGCGGCACCACCGACGAGGCGCGCGTCGACTTGCGGCAGGGCGGGCTGGGGCTCCAGCTCGCGCAGGGCCGCACCAGCCGCGTGGTGCTGCCGGGCCTGGGTGTAGAGGGCCATGGCGCCGCGGGCCTGGAGGTGCGGCGCACGGCGACGGGCTACCGCGTGGATGCCTTCACCGGGCAGGTGACGCTGGTGCGCGGCGAGTCGCGACAGCCGCTGCGGGCGGGTGAGCGCGCCACGATGGAGGGCGACGCCGGTGTCGCGCGCGTGGAGCCGCTCGCGCCCGCGCCGGTGGCGTTGAGCGCGAGCGAGGGCGCCGAGGTCTACCACCAGGGCCTGCCCGAGGTGGCCTTCACCTGGGAGGGCGAGGGCGCCGCGCGAGTGGAGGTGGCCACGGACGCGGACTTCACGCGGCCGGTGCTGACGGGAACCGTGTACCGCCCCTTCGTCAACGTGCCCGTCCCCGCGCGCGGCACGTTGTACTGGCGCGTGCGCCGCGAGGACGGCACCGAGGTGGCGAAGGGCAGCGCGAGCTTCGCTCCGGAGCGCCAGTCCAAGGACCTGGACCGCTTGCGCAACGTGGTGCCGGAGGGGCTGGAGAAGACGACCATCTTCTACCAGGACAAGCCTCCGGCGGTGACCTTCACCTATGGCGAGGAGGCCTCGGCGGCGAGGTACCGCGTGGCCGTGTACCGCGTGGGCGCGCTGGGGACTCCCGTGGCCGAGCGCACCGTGACGGAGACGCGCGCCGCGCTGGACGCGGGGGCGCTGGGCGAGGGCAGCTACCTGTGGTCCGTCACGCCGCTGTCAGCGTCGGGCGCGCAGCTTCGGGGCGGGCGGATGAACAAGCTGGAGCTGGTCTACGACAACTCGGTGCCGGAGCTGGTGGTGGCCTCGCCGCGCAACGGCACGCGGGCGGCGGACAAGGTGCGGGCCACGGGGGTGGCGCCGGTGGACGCGCGCCTGTCCATCAATGGACGTCCGGTACCCCTGGATGGCAAACACCGCTTCAGTACGTGGGTGGAGCCGGTGGGCTCGCCCCCGATGCTGGTGTTTAAGATGAACCGTCCCGGTGCCCCGGAAGTCCACACCGTGCGCACCCTGAAACAGCGAGGGCCGTGAGGATGGCACCCCCCCAGACGACACGCCCCGTTCCCGAGGAAGCCGCCGCACCCCTGCTGCGGCCCTATGGCCAGTACGTGTTGGTGCGGAAGCTGGCCGAGGGCGGCATGGCGGAAATCTTCCTCGCCAAGCTGCTGGGCGCCGACAACTTCGAGCGCAACGTCGTCATCAAGCGCATGCTGCCGCACCTGTCGAACATCCCCGACTTCGTGGAGATGTTCCGCGACGAGGCGCGGCTGGCGGCGAAGCTGGCGCACCCCAACATCGTGCAGATTCAGGAGCTCGGCTTCACCGAGGGCTGCTACTACATCTGCATGGAGTACCTCGCGGGCGAGGACTTCTCCACGACGCTGCGGCTGGCGGGACGGCGGCGGAGCTATCTGCCCTTCCCCATCGTGCTGCGCGTGCTCATCGACGCTGCGCACGGGCTGCACTACGCCCACGAGTTCTGCAACGAGTCCGGGCAGCCGCTGAACATCGTCCACCGCGACATCTCTCCCTCGAACCTGTACCTGACGTACCAGGGGCAGGTGAAGGTGCTGGACTTCGGCATCGCCAAGGCCGAGTCGAGGCTCGTCAACACGCGCACCGGCGTGGTGAAGGGCAAGTACATGTACATGGCGCCGGAGCAGGCGCAGGGGAAGGAAGTGGACCGGCGCGCGGACGTCTTCGCGCTGGGCGTCAGCCTGTACGAGGCGCTCACCCACGTGCGGCCCTTCTCGCGGGAGAACGACCTCGCGGTGCTCAACGCGCTCCTGCAGGGTGACTTCAAGCGCCCGCGCGAGCTGCGGCCGGACCTGCCCCAGGAATTGGAGGCCATCATCCTCAAGGCCATGTCCTTCAAGCCGGAGGACCGCCACCAGACGGCGGAGGCCTTCGCGGAGGACCTGGAGGCGTTCCTCGGGGAGAACCTGAGCGCGTCGGGCTCGACGCACCTGGGCGCGTTCCTGCGCGGCCACTTCGGCGAGGAGCGCTTCACCGAGCGCACCCGCATCCCCACGCTGTCCACGCTCACCGCCACGCACGGCACGGAGGGCTCGCCCGTACAGATGCCGGCGGGTGAGAAGGCCCCGACGGATGTGTATGGCCGCCGTCAGCAGGGGGCCGAGATGGCGCCGATGCGGCCATCTCCCGTCGCGACGAGTGTGGTGCAGGCCGGGCCGCAGGTGCCTGGTGCGACCGCACCCGTGGGCTCCGCGCCCGCGGGCCGGCGTAGCCTCATGGTGGGTGTCGGCCTCGCGGCGGCGCTGCTGCTGGGCGGTGCGGCTGTCGTTGGCTACACCGGGGTTCAGCGCATCCAGACGTCGCCGTCCATCGTGCAGTCCGGTGAGTCGGGAGGTGCGGCGGGGATGGCTCCGGCGATGGGTGGCCCCTCTGGGGGAATGGCCGCGACGGGCGGCGTCGCCGCGGGGCCGAATACGGGGGTCGGTGGCGCCGCGTTGACGGGGACCGCTGCCGCGAACGAAGCGCCAGTGGGGGCGCCCGGCACGACAGGCGGTACTCAGGCGGAGCTGGCCGCTGCCGCGAACGGAGTTCCCGCGGGGACGGCTGCAGCGACGGGGAGCGTCGCGATGACGGGCACGGCCTCGCCGACGGGGGGGCCTCCTGGCACGGGGGCCACTGCCCTCACGGGTGGCTCGCCGGGTGCGGCGCCTTCCACGGGGTCCCCTCAGGGCACCTCGGTGGGAACCACGGTGGCGACCGCGCAGGGCGTGGGAGCCGCGGGCTCCGAGACGGACGAGACCGCACAGGACACGGGCAGGAAGCCGGAGTCCCGCACCGCCACCTCGAAGAAGCTGGTGACGCTGGGCATCGAGGACATCGAGCGCGTGGTGTCTCGCGGGCGGGCCCGAATCTCCTCGTGCTTCGCGCGCTACAAGGCGGACCTGCCGTCGTCGCAGGGGCAGGTGCAGGTCGAGCTCACCATCGCCTCGTCGGGCAAGGTGCGCGCGACGACGCGCGGCCCCCTGGCCTCCACGGACGTGGGGCGCTGCGTGGCGGCGCAGGCCGAGCGGCTGCGCTTCCCGGCCCACAAGGACCAGGAGCTCACCGCGATGGTGCCCTTCGCGTGGCGGGTGACGGAGTAGCGGCGCCGGGAGCCCGGCGCCGCCAATGCCCTGGCTACAGGTCGCGGCGGGCCGACAGCGCCTTCGCCAGCGTGGCCTGGTCCGCGAACTCCAGGTCACCACCCATGGGCAGGCCCTGGGCGATGCGGGTGACGCGCAGGCCCATGGGCTTGAGCAGGCGCGTGAGGTAGAGCGCGGTGGCCTCGCCCTCGACGTCCGGGTTGGTGGCGATGATGAGCTCCTCCACCCGGCTGTCGTTGAGGCGTTCCAGCAGTTCCTTGATGCGGAGCTGCTCCGGGCCCACGCCCTCCAGCGGCGACAGCACGCCGTGCAGGACGTGGTAGCGGCCCTTGAACTCGCGGGTGCGCTCGAGCGCCATCAGGTCCGCGTAGGTCTCCACCACGCAGAGCACGCGCTCGTCGCGGCGAGAGTCCCGGCAGAAGCCACACGTCTCCGAGTCGGTGAGGGAGAAGCAGCGCACGCACAGGTGCACCTTCTCCTTCACCTCACGGATGGCCTGGGACAGGTCCGAGGCGTACTCGCCGGGCGCCCGCAGGATGTGGAATGCGAGGCGCTGGGCGGTCTTCTCGCCAATGCCCGGGAGCTTCGCGAGCTGGGCGACAAGTCGATTCAGCGGGTCGGGAGTCATCCGGTATCAGGTAATGCCGGGGATCTTGACGCCGCCGGAGATTTTCGCGAGCTCGCGCTGCATGTGCTGACGGCTGCTCGCCAGGGCAGCATTCACGGCGGCGGTGATGAGGTCCTCGAGCATCGACGGGTCATTCGGGTCGATGGCGGACTTGTCGATCTTGATGCTGCGAATCTCCTGGATGCCGTTGGCGACCACGGTGACGCGGCCCTCACCGGACTTGGCCTCGACGGTCTCGTCCGCCAACTGCTGCTTCCGCTCTTCAATCTTCTCCGTCAGCTTGTTCGCCTGCCGGATGAAGTAGTTCAGGTCGACGCCAGGCATGTGCTTCCTCGGTACTCGTGGGAGCGGGCGCCGTCATTGGCCCCGCCCGGGCGTGGAGAGAGGTGCACCCTATCGTTGCGCGCGGTGGTTGTCAGGCGCTGTCGTCCGGAGTATCGGCCGTAGGGACGGCCGAAGGGCGCTCGGGCTCGTAGACCTGGATGTGCTCGATTTCGCCCCCGAAGAACTTGAGCACCGTACGGACGGCGGGGTGGCTGCGAACCTTGCCCTCCGTGCTCTTCTCGTGGTTGGCGCGGCTCTGGGCGTCCTGCTCGGCGATGCTGAGCGTGGCCCGGCCGTCGTCCGGGCTTACGTCCTGGAAGGACAGCTTCACCGGGCGGCCGAAGTGCTCGGCCAGGGCCTTGTCGATGGTGGCTTTGCCCGCGGCGGCGGACACCGCCATCTTGTGCAGGCCCGCCGTCGGGAGGAAGCCGAGGACGATTTCCCCCGCCCGCATGGACAGGAGCCGGCCGTTGGCCAGCGCCGTGCCGTGACGGATGGAGTTGGCCTTCACGCTCTCCACCGCGGCCCGCCACCGCTCGATGAGGGGCAGGTTCGGGTTGTCCCGGCCGCGAGCCACGGGCGCCGGGGCAGCGGCAGGTTCAGAATCCGATTCGCCGTCCGGCTCCGGGGCGAAAGCCCGTGGAGCCGGCGCGGGAGGTGTGATGGCGGGGCGCGCGGAGACCGGCGGCGGGGTGGGCGCGCGCGGGGCTGGCGCGGGCTCGTGCGTGGCCGGAGACGCGGAGGATGTCTGCGCGTAGGCCGCAGGGCCATTCGAAGCCGGGGGCGACGCGAACGACGGCGCGGCGCCGTGTGCCTGCATGCCCGACGCAGGCGAGAAGCCAGGAGTGCCGGAGGCCTGCGGAGCCGCAGTGGGCGCGCTCGCGGCGACGGGCTCGGAAGGAACCTCGTCCGGGATGCACTCGCCGGAGGCACAGCCTTCGGGCGAGGCCTCCTCGGGGTAATAGCGCGCGTCCTCGTCGTTGTAGGGCGGAGGCTCCGGGGGACCGGGCGGAGGCTCCGGCTTGCGCACGTTGGTGACGCGGACCGAGGGCGCGGGCTCCATGGTGCGCGACAGCGGCGTGGCTCCCGCCGGAGGCTGCGACGGCACGGCGGGCGGAGGCTGCGCACCACCCGCGCCACCATTCCTCCGGAGGAAGGAGAGCGGGCGAGCCGCCGTCGGAGGCAGTCCTTCCATCAGCGGACCGGAGGGCACCACGTCCTCGGCGGAGTACACGGGCACGGCGGCGGGCGATGAAGCCGCCATCGCGGTGGCGCCAGCGCCTCCACCATTGCGCAGGAAGGAGAGGGGACGGGCCGCCGACGGAGGCAGGTCGTCCATGACGGACCCGGTGGGCGCCACGGGCGGCATGACCGGAATCGCGGGCCCCGTGTGCACCGGCTCGGTGTAGCGCGGCGTCTCAGCGGGACTCGCGGGCCCCGTTACTCGCATGGGCTCGGCGGAGTGCGCAGGCTCCGCATACGTCGACGGTGCCGCCGCGCGCACCGGCTCGACCTGCCGCTCACCCATGTGCACGGGCTCCGCCGGGCGCGAGGGCGCGGCCACGGGGCGGCCTTCCCACGGATGCGGGGCAGGGGCGTGCTGAGAGGGAACGTCGTGCCTCGGCTCAGGCGCGAAAGTTGGCGGAGCTGGAGCGACCTCCCGGCGCTCCAGCGGAGTTCTTCGTCGCACCGTCCCCCTGGGGCAGTCCGGCCGCGAGCCGGTCCACCCGGGCGAGCAGCTCCGGAATGGAGCCACCCGGCGAGAGCTGGATGGCCTTCAGCAGCGCCATCTCCAGCGCGAGCCTCGGCTGCGCCGCGCGCGACACGTCCCAGATGCAGCCGTGCACCACGTCGAACAGGCGCGTGAGCTGCGCGACTTCCGCCTCCTTCGCCAGCGCGAGCAGCGCCTTCTGCTCGGACTCGGCCAGCTCGTTGGGCGCCTGGCCCAGCGTCTTGGTGACGAAGAGGTGCCGCAACTGCAGCGCCAGCTCCTCCGCCAGCCGCTTCAAGTCGAGCCCGCGGTTGAAGACCTCTTCCACGCGCTCCAGCACCCGCTTCGCGTCCTTGCGCACCAGCGCCTCGGCGAAGTCCTGCACCATCGTCCGGTCGATGGCGCCCAGCGCCTCGGCCACTTCCTCATCCGTGGGGTTGGCGCCGCACGACGCCAGAATCTGGTCCAGGAGGCTGAGCGCGTCGCGCATGCCGCCCTCGGACTGGCGCACCACCAGCGACAGCGAGCGGTCCGAGATACCCGCCCCCTCCGCCTTGCAGATCTCCTGCAGCCGCTGGAGCATCCGCGCCGCCGGAATGCGGCGGAAGTTGTGGCGCTGGCACCGCGAGAGGATGGTGTCCGGGAGCTTGTGCGCCTCGGTGGTCGCGAAGATGAACTTCACGTGCCCGGGCGGCTCCTCCAGCGTCTTGAGCAGCGCGTTGAACGCCGCCCCCGACAGCATGTGTACCTCGTCGATGATGTAGATCTTGTGCCTGTCCCGCTGCGGCAGGTACTTCGCGTTCTCGCGAATCTCGCGGACGTTCTCCACGCCGTTGTTGGAGGCACCGTCGATTTCCGCCACGTCCACGCTGGTGCCGGCGGCAATCTCCGTGCACGCGCGGCACTCGCCACACGGGCTCGCCGTGGGGCCCTTCTCACAGTTGAGGGCCTTGGCGAGCAGGCGGGCGGCCGTCGTCTTGCCCACCCCACGAGGCCCGCAGAACAGGTACGCGTGGGCGACCCGGTCCATCTTGATGGCGTTCGCGACGGTCCGGACGACGTGCTCCTGTCCGGTCATGTCATCGAACTTCTGCGGACGCCATTTACGCGCGAGGACGAGGTAGCTCATGGGGTTGGTCATCTAAACACGACGGCGTGAATGATCCATCTCGTTGCCATCCCACCAGGTGGGACTGCACTCAGCGTCCGAGCGCCTGTAGCACCACGCCCGCGGCGTTGTGTCCGGCCGCGCCGACGACGCTGCCGGCGGGGTGACACCCGGCGCTGCAGAAGTAGAGCCCCTGCACCGGCGTCTCGTAGGGCAGCCGGTCGGTGAAGCCCCGCTTGTTGTCCACATGGTGGATGTGGCCGCCTGTAATCCCGAAGTGCTTCTCGATTTTCGGCGGCGTGAGCACGAAGGTCTCCTGCACCAAATCACTGGTGCCGGGAGCGAAGCGGTCGCAGATGGAGAGCAGCTGCTTCACGTAGCGCGACTCCTCCTGCTCCCACGTGGTGCCCTTCAGCGTGTGCGGCACCCACTCCACGAAGAGCGCGGAGTTGTGGTGCCCCTCCGCGTCGCGCAGCGACGGGTCCACCGTGGTGTGGATGTACCACTCGATGGAGGGGAACTCGGACAGCCGGCCCTCCTTCGTGTCCTGGTACGCGCGCGCCAGCGCCCCGAGCACGTCATCCTCCTGCGGAAGCAGGTGGATGGTGGGGCCGAACTGGCCGCGGTCCTCGGGGAGGCAGGTGAAGCGCGGCAAATCCTTGAGGCACAGGTTCACCTTCAGCGTGGTGCCCGGCACCGCCATGGCCTCCACCTTCTTCCGGTAGTCCGCGGGCAGCGCCGCCTGCTCCACCAGCTTCAGCGTGCGGAACGGGTCGCCGTTGGACACGACGACGGAGGCATTCACCTCCTCGCCGTTGGCCAGCACCACGCCCTTCACCACGCCCCGGTCCACGCGCACGGACTCGACCTTCGCGCCGGTGCGAATCCGAGCACCGTACTTGCGAGCGACGTTGGCGATGGACTCGGTGACGGTGCCCATGCCGCCGCCGACAATCATCCACGTGCCGCCGCTGCCGGGCAGCCGGCACATGTTGTGGACGAGCAGGTTCATGCCCGTGCCCGGCGTGTCATAGCCGCCGTCGAGTCCGGAGAACGCGTCCGTCACCGCGTACATGGCCTTCACAAAATCGGACTTGAAGCCGAAGCGCTCCAGGTACTCGCGCGCCGTGCCGCGACACAGGCGCACGAAGTGCTGGCGCAGGGCAGGGCGGACGAAGCGCTCGGCGGTCTCCTCAATCGACACCGGCGGCATGAGCCACGTCGGGGCGATGTCGTCGCGTATCGCCGCCAGCTCGGCGTTCATCGCCTGGTTGGCCTCCCAGTCCTCCTGGGAGAAGAACTCCAGGAACTGGCGCTTCAGCTCGCGCTCGTCCGAGCCGAACAGGAGGTAGCGCTTGCCGGTGGTGGGCAGGAAGTAGTGCGGGTCTCGCCGCTTGAGGGGCAAGTCCAGCTCCAGCTCGCGCAGCAGCTCCGGCGGCATGAGCCCCAGCAGGTACGCGCCGGTGGACACGCCCAGCTTCGGCGCGGTGCGGAAGGGGTACTCCGTGCGGCACGCGCCGCCAATCACGTCCTTCTCCTCGAGGACGGTGACGGAAAGGCCCCTGCGCGCCAGCAGCGCCGCTGTCACGAGCCCGTTGTGCCCCGCTCCCACGACGATGACGTCCGGCATGTCTTCTCCTCCTGGATGGTCCGCGTTCCTTACCCCAACCCGAGCGGAGAGCGAGCGGACGAACGCCACGCATCTTGCGCCGGGGCTGCGGGGCGGGGAGAGTCGCTCGCGCCCGTGTCCGCGCCTGCACCCCACATCCCAGCTCCCGCCGTTCCCGAGTCAACACCCGAGCCGGCTCCGGACCTGCCCGGCCCCGTGCCTGGGAATGGTGGACGCTGGCCCGTCCTCCTGCTGCCGGTGGTGGCGCTGCTGCCCGCCGTCATCGCCGTGCTGCAGCTCGGGCGCATCCACCCGGACGAGGTGTACCAGGCCCTGGAGCCCGCCTTCTGGCGCGTCCACGGCTACGGCGTACTCGCCTGGGAGTGGAAGGACGGCATCCGCAACTGGGCCGTGCCCGGCGTGCTGGCCGGCTTCCTGAAGCTGGCGGACCTGCTCGGAATCACGAGGCCCCAGGGCTACCGGGCGGTGGTGGCCCTCCCGCAGGCCGCGCTGCACGCATGGAGCCTCTGGGCCGCGTACCGCTTCGCCGCGCGTCGAGCCGGGCCCATGGGCGGGGGACTGGCCGCCCTCCTGGTGGGCCTCTACGGGCCGGTGCTCGTCTTCGCGGGGCGCACACTGGGCGAGTCCTTCTCCGCGTCCTTCCTCGTGGTGGCCATGGAGGCGCTGGACAGGCGCGAGCGTCCGGTGCGCGCGGGCCTCCTGGGCGGCGCGGCCCTGGGGCTGGCGGTGGTGACGCGCTACCCGTCCGCCATCTTCGTCCTCGCCGCGCTGGTGTGGCTGGCGGCGGCGCGGCGCTGGAGGCTCCTGGCCTTCACCTGCGTGGGCGGCGCGGTGGTGGCGGCGGGCCTGGGCGTCCTCGACTTCGCCACGTGGGGCAAGCCGTTCCACTCCTTCCTCGCCTACGCGCGCTTCAACGTCTTCTCCGGCGAGGCGGCGGCCCGCTTCGGCTCCGACCCTCCCAGCTACTACGTGCGGCCGCTCCTCAGCGCCGTGCCCCTCTGGGCCTGGGGGGCCGCGCTCCTGGGGCTGGCCGGTTTGAGCCAGCGCCGCGCGGTGTCCCTGCCGCTGTGGTGCGCGGCCGTGTACACGGCGGTGCTGCTGACCACCGCGCACAAGGAGGAGCGCTTCCTCTACCCCGGGCTGGTGCTGGCGGTGCTCGCCGCAGCGGCGCCGGTGGCCGCGTTCATCCGCGAGCGCACCCGGGCGGCGGCCCGCTGGGGCCTCGTGGCGCTCGCCCTGGGGACGGGGCTGGGCGCGGCCGCCTTCTTCCCCTCGACGGACCTGCGAGCGGACCAGTTCCGCGCCATTGTCGCCGCCACGGAAGGGGGCGGCGCGCGCGGGCTGCTCATCGTCAACGAGGGGCTGTGGGGCGCTGGCGGCTTCTTCTACCTGGGCCAGCAGATTCCCTGGCTCACCTGCGACTGGCCGCGCGACGGCGCCTTTCAGCACGCCATGCGCGACAGGAACTTCAACCGCGTCGTCACCTTCGAGGACCGCGCCCTCACGGAGCTGCAGGCCGCCGGCTTCCGCATCGCCCGCCGAATCGGCCGCGAGACACTCCTCGTCCGCGATTAGGGCAGGGAAGGGCCCGGGCGAAGGCTCGCCCGCAAAGGCGAAGAGCCGGCACCCTGAAACAGGATGCCGGCTCCTCACAAGAAACGGCCGGGACACACGCGGAAGTACGCTACCGTTGCTTCCTTCCGGACCTGGCGGGGTTCACGCCCCCACGTTGTCCCGACCACAAAGTCTGTAACAACCTACTGCTGAAACAACAACGGAGAGGGTGGGATTCGAACCCACGATACCCTTTCAGATATACACGCGTTCCAGGCGTGCGCCTTCAACCGCTCGGCCACCTCTCCAGAAATCTGGAGCGGAGAGCGTAGGATTCGAACCTACGGTACCGTTGCCGGTACGCCTGATTTCGAGTCAGGTGCCTTCGACCACTCGGCCAGCTCTCCAGTATTCAGTTTTCACGTTTCTTCGCGCGCAGGCGCTCGAAGAACGTCTTCAAAAGCAGGCGGCTTTCGTCCGCCAGGATACCACTCGTCACCTGGAGCCTGTGATTGTGTCGGGGCTCCTCGGCGAGGTTGTAGAGAGAGCCGACCGCGCCGGCCTTCGGGTCCGTGGTGCCGAACACCAACCGCGTCACCCGGGATTGAACCAGGGCACCGGCGCACATGGCGCACGGCTCCAGCGTCACATACAAAGTAACGCCTGAGAGCCGCCAGACGCCCAGACTCCGCGCCGCGGCATCCATCGCCAGCATTTCCGCGTGAGCAAGGGGGTGTCGGTCCACTTCGCGGCGGTTGAAACCCGTGCCAATGACCTTGCCGTCATGCACCGCCACCGCGCCGACTGGGACCTCTCCGAGCTCTGCTGCTTCCCGCGCGAGCGCGAGCGCCTGCTGCATGAAAGCTTCGTCAGAACTCATGAGAAACAACGCATCAAGAAGAAGTGCGCTCCCTGGAGGATTCGAACCTCCGGCCTTCGGATTCGTAGTCCGACGCTCTATCCAGCTGAGCTAAGGGAGCATTTCTTCCGGCGCTGCTTACCACAACAAGTGGCGGAGAGAGAGGGATTCGAACCCTCGATACCCTTTCGAGTATGCAGGTTTAGCAAACCTGTGCCTTCAGCCTCTCGGCCATCTCTCCAACTCTTCTCTGTCAAAGAACCGCGAAACTCAAGCCCAAAATCGGAGGCGGTAGGATTCGAACCTACGGAGAGCTTGCACCCTCTGCGGTTTTCAAGACCGCTGCCTTCAGCCGCTCGGCCACGCCTCCATGCTACAGAGCCGGCGGAGTCCCGCGGTCCGACGGCGACCGTGGGGCCGCCCTTCTACCTGATTCGGCGCCCGTTGCAAGCCGGTATTCGGCTCAAAGTGGCTTCAGCTCCTTCAGCCCCCCCATGTACGGCCACAACGCCTCCGGAATGGCCACGCTTCCGTCCTCGCGCTGGTAGTTCTCCAGGATGGCGACGGTCGTCCGCCCCACCGCCAGGCCACTGCCGTTGAGCGTGTGGACGAGCTGGGGCTTGTCCCCCTTCTGTGCCCGGTAGCGAATCTTCGCCCGGCGGGCCTGGAAGTCGCCGAAGTCCGAGCAGGAGGAAATCTCGCGGTACGTGTCCTGGCCGGGCAGCCACACCTCGATGTCGTACGTCTTCCGGGAGCCGAAGCCCATGTCGCCGGTGCACAGCAGCATCACCCGGTGGTGCAGGCCGAGGCGCCGGAGGATGTCGCAGGCGTCGTCCGTCAGCTGCTCCAGCTCGTCCAGGCTCTTCTCCGGCGTGGAGAACTTCACCAGCTCCACCTTGTGGAACTGGTGCTGGCGGATGAGGCCGCGGGTGTCCTTGCCCGCCGAGCCGGCCTCGGCGCGGAAGCAGGGGCTGTAGGCGCAGTAGCGCAGGGGGAGCTGCTCGCCCTCCAGGATTTCGTCCGCGTGGTAGTTGGTGACGGGGACTTCAGCCGTGGGGATGAGGAAGCGCTCCGGGTCCCCCAGCGTCTTGAAGGCGTCGTCCTCGAACTTGGGCAGCTGCCCGGTGCCCATCATCGTCTCGCGCAGCACCAGGTAGGGCGGCAGCATCTCCAGGTAGCCCTTCTGGTTGTGCACGTCGATCATGAACATGACGAGCGCCCGCTCCAGCCGCGCCAGCGCGCCCTTGTAGAAGGCGAAGCGGCTGCCGGACACCTTCGCGGCGCGCTCGAAGTCGAGCATGCCCAGCTTCTCGCCCAGCTCGAAGTGCTGCTTGGGCGCGAAGAGGAGGTTGGGCTTCTCGCCCCAGCTGCGCACCAGGACGTTGTCCTCGGCGCCGCCGCCGGTGGGCACGGACTCGTGCGGCACGTTGGGGATGAGCAGGAGGATGCGGTTGATTTCCTCCTCCACCTCCTTGAGGCGGGCCTCCTTCTCCTTGATTTCCTGCGACACGGCGCGCAGGTCCCCGCGCAGCGCGTCCAGCGCCTTGGGGTCCTCCTTCGCCTTGCGCTTCATCTCCTCGTTGGCCGCGTTCCGCCGGGCGGACAGCGACTCCATGGAGACGTACAGCTCGCGCCGCTCGGAGAAGAGGCGCTGGAAGGGGCCCAGGTCCAGGTTGCCGCCCCGCGTCTTCAGGCGGGCGACAACGGCATCGAAGTTCTGCGCGACGTGGCGGAGGTCCAGCATGGTGCGCCTTGTAGTCACCCCGGGTGGGGGCCAGCAAGGTTCCTCGCACCCGGGCTGCTCAGGGGCGGACGCCCGGCGCTCTTTTCACCTGACGGCGCCGGCCGTGCGGAAGCGTCCACGGCCGGCGGGCTACCGGTTGCTACTGGCGGCGGACCTAGTGCTCGAGGTCGTAGATTTCGTCCTCGATGTCCTTCTTGTCCGTCGCCTCCGGCTTCTTGGAGAGGTACTCCCTGAACGCCTGGACGGCCTCCCGGCGCTTGTTCCTCTCCTTATAGGCGAAGCCCAGGTAGTAGTAGGCCATGGGGTTCTCCGGCTCGGCGCCGGTGGCCTTGCGGTACCAGTCGATGGCCTTGGCGTACTGGGCCTGCTCCGTGAAGGCGCGGGCGACCTTGTAATAGACGTACGTGAGCTTCGGGTCCTCCTTGAGGGCCGTCTGGTAGCGCTTCACGGCGTCCGTCCACCGGGCGGCGCTGAAGTACGCGTCACCGATGGAGCCCAGCACGCGGGTGCGGCGCGGGTCGGCCTTCAGGCTGGCCTCGAAGGACTCAATCGCCTCGTCGAACTCGCCGTTCTCCAGGTGCGCGTGGCCCAGGGCCTCGTGCGCGTCCGCGTTGTTCGGGTCCAGCTCCACCGCCTTCTGCCACTCCTTCATGGCGTCCGGCAGGTTCTTCGCGTCGCGGAGGATGACGCCGTAGGCGTAGTGGTAGTCCGGGCGCTGCGGCGCGCGCTCCACCGCCTTGCGCATGTTGTCCACGGCGCCGGTGAACTCCAGGCGCTTCGCCTTGACGAGGCCCAGGTAGTAGAGCGCCTCGTGGTTGGAGGGCTCGTTGCTGAGCGCGAGGCCCAGGTTGCTCTCCGCGCCGGCCAGATCCCCCTTCTCCAGCAGCACCGCGCCGAGCGTAATCGGCGTGGTGGTGGAGCGCGGGTCCTCCGTCTTGGCCTTCTCCAGCTCCGCGACGGCCTCCTCGAGCTTGCCCAGCCGCCAGAGGACGATGCCGCGCTGCAGCCGGCCGTCCTTCAGGAGGTGCGGATCCAACTCCAGGGCGGTGTTGGCCTCCGCCTGGGCCTTCTCCAGATTTTCGTTCAGCAGCGCCACGCGGGACAGGCCGAGGTGGGCATCCGCGAGGTTGGGGTCCACCTGCACGGCGCGCTCGAACTCCTGCTGCGCCAGGAGCGCGTTGTTCTCCGCGAGGGCCAGCTCACCGAGGCCGGCGCGCACGCCGGCATTGTCCGGGGCCTTGGCGGCCGCCAGCTCCAGCTGCGTGCGCGCCTCGGCGTTGCGGCGGGCACGCAGGTAGAAGCGGCCCAGGTAGAGGCTCGCCTCCACCAGCTTCTCGTCCGCGGCGATGGCGCGTTTGTAGTGGCCCTCCGCCTCGACGGCCTTGTCGAGCGCGTCCTCGATGCGGCCGTAGAGGTAGGCGATGCGCGCCTCGCTGGGGAACTTCGCGTTGGCCTTCTGCACGGCATCCAGCGCGGCCTGCATCTTCCCCGTCATCACCAGCGTGGTGATGTGGCCATCCGTGTACTCGAGGTTGTCGGACTCCTTGGAGGCGAGGTCCGCGTAGAGGGGCTGGGCCTCCTCGTAGTTGCGCTGGGCGCGCAGCACCTGGGCGAGCCGGGCCTTGAGGAAGGCGGAGCCCGGGTCCTTCCCCATGGCGGCCTTCAGCTCGGCCTCGGCCTCCTTGGGCTTGTGCTGCTGGAAGAGGGCCACGCCGCGCAGGCCGCGGGCGCGGGCGAGCTCCGCCGGGCCCAGCGCGGACTGGACGTCCTCGGCCAGGGCGCGGTCCACGGCCTGGGCGCCCTTGTCTCCGTCCTTGCGCACCAGCAGCTCCACCGCGGCCAGCTCCACCGCGGAGGCGACGTGCTTCGGGTCGGCTTCCAGGGCGGCGGCGTACTCGGCGGCGGCCTCGTCCGCGCGGCCCGCGGCCTGGTGCAGGTTGCCCAGGGCGTGGTGGGCCTTGGCGGACTTGGGCTCGCGGGCCAGCACCTTCTTCAGCGTCTCGATGGCGCGGGCGGTGTCGCGCTTCTGCCCGTAGGCCTCGGCCAGCAGGAAGGCCAGCTCCAGGTCGCCCTGGTTGGCCTCGCGGCTGTACGCGTCCAGCAGGGCGGGGAGCACGGTGTCCGTCTGGCGCGAGGTGAGGGCCAGGGCCGCGGAGGCCTTGATGAAGTCCACGTCCTTCTCACCGAGGAGCGCGACGTCCGGCATCACCTCCTGGCACTTGGAGATGTCGTTCACGGTGGCGGCGGCGTAGCGGCGCTGCAGGTAGTGGACGGACTGGCACCACAGCGAGCGCACCGCGGGGTACTCGCCCGTCGCCAGCACCTGGGTGCTGAGGGAGTACGCCTGCTTGTAGCTGGCGAAGGTGTCCTGGAGCAGCGCCTTCTGGGCGTCGTCCACCTGCTTCGCCTGGGGCGAGCCGGCGGAGACCTTGGCGGGGAAGAGGGCGCGGCGGCCATAGGCGCCGTAGCGCGAGCCGAACTCCATGCCCACGCCGATGCCGAGCACCACCACACCGATGCCGGCGGCCACCAGCAGGGGGATGCGCTTCTTCCACTTCTCCTGGGCGCCGCTGCGGTCCACCACGGCCACGCCGGCCATGCGGCCCTCGTAGAGCTGCTCCAGGCGCTTCATGCTGGCCTGCGGAGCGGCCTCGGCGCGAGGGGCCTCGGCGGCGGCCACGGTGGGTGCCGCGGCGGGCGCCACCACCTTGGCCGGGCCCTCCATCAGCCGCTGGATGGCGGCGGCGAAGGTGGACACGGTGCCGATGGGCGACCAGCTCTCCGAGTCCGTGGAGACGTCCTCGTTGCCGAGGAGCTGGCCGTCCTCCAGCATCTTGACGATGACGCCTTCGTCGAACGGGCCGAACACCTTGCCCGAGCGGCGACGCACGTGGAAGCGGCGCACCTTGGCGCCCGCGTTGGCGCCCGCGTCCTTTCCGGCGTCGTCGATGAACGACAGCATCTCCAGGCCGTCCGCGGGGCCGGCGTTGGGCGGGGGCGGCAGCGGCTCGGAGAGGTCCGCTTCCAAATCATCCGCGGGCCGGGCGGTGGGGTCGAACTCGAGCGAGTCGGGGATACCGGCGGCCTGGGGCGGCGGCGAGCCGAAGTCCACGTCACCGAAGTCCACCGTCGGGTTGACGGGGGCGGCGGCCGGAGGTGGCTCGGCGAAGTCGAGGTTGAAGTCCGGCGCGGGCGGCGCGGCCGGCGCGGGCGCGAAGTCCAGGGCGAACGGGTCCGCCGAGGGCGCGGGGGCCGCGGGCAGAGGCTCGGCGAAGTCGAAGGACAGGTCCTGCGGCGGCGCGGCCGGCGCGGGCAGGTCCGAGAAGTCCATGGCCGGCGCGGGCGGGGCCGCGGGGGCCGGCAGGTCCGAGTAGTCCATGCCCGCGGGCGGCGGGGGCAGGGCGAACGGGTCCTCACCGGCGGGGGCGGGCACCTCGCCGAAGTCGAACGACGGCGCGGCGACGGGCGGCGGCGGCAGGGCGAACGGGTCCTCGCCAGCGGCCGGTTGCGCGTACGCGGCGGGCGGAGGCGGCAAGGCGAACGGGTCCGTCTCGGGCGGCGGGGGCAGGGCGAACGGGTCCTCACCGGCGGCCGGCTGCGCGTACGCGGCGGGCGGCGGGGGCAGGGCGAACGGGTCCTCACCGGCCGGAGCGCCGAAGTCCGGCGCCTGCGCGCGGTTGGGCGTGGGCGGCAGGGCGTAGGCCTGGGCCTCGCCGCTCGGCGTCTCGACGTCGAAGGCGAACGGGTCCGCCGCGGGCTGCGGCTGGGCGGGGACGGGCAGCGCGTCGTCGGAGAATTCGAAGTCGCGCGCGGTGCCGGGCACGTCGGCGGCGGCGTAGGACTCGGCCGGGGCGTCCACCGGGAGCGGCGGCTCCTCGGAGAAGTCGAAGTCGCGCGCCGTGCTCTGCATGTCGCTGCTGGTGCCGTAGGCGTGCGTGGGGGGCTGCGGCTCGCGGTAGGCGTCGCTCGGCAGGGGGATGCGGACGACGCGCGTCGCGTCCCGGGTGTCCACCGCGGGCGGGTTGTCGTCGTACTCGCCGAAGGCGTCCGCCGGCGCGGCGCCCGGCAGCGGGATGGCATCGCCGTACGACGAGGCACCCGGCAGCGGAATGGCGGAGGCGGACGTGACGGCGGTGGCGCCGTCATCGAAGGCGAACGCGTCATCCGCCGCGGGCGCGGCACCCGGCAGCGGAATGGCATCGCCGTACGACGAGGCACCCGGCAGCGGAATGGCATCGCCGTACGACGAGGCACCCGGCAGCGGAATGGCGGCGGACTGCGGCGCGGCGGCACCCGGCAGCGGAATGGCGCCCGTGTCGAAGGGGACGGCGGCGGAGCGCGGCGCGGCGGTGCCCGGCAGCGGAATGGCGGCGGACTGCGGCGCGGCGGCGCCCGGCAGCGGAATGGCCGCGGCGGAAGGGGCGGCGTATCCCGGCAACGGAATGGCCGCGGCGGCGGTGACAGCGGTGGCGCCGTCATCGAAGGCGAACGCGTCCGCCGCGGGCGCGGCGCCCGGCAGCGGAATGGCCGCGGCGGACTGCGGCGCGGCGGCGCCCGGCAGCGGAATGGCGGCGGACTGCGGCGCGGCGGCGCCAGGGAGCGGAATGGCGGGAGCCTGCGGCGCGGCCGGCGCCGAACCGCTCACGGCCTCGAGCTTGATGGGGAAGGTCGTCTGGCACCGGGCGCACTTGAGCTTCGCGCCACCGGGGGGGATCCGCTTGTCATCGATGTTGTAGTTCGTCTGGCAAGACGGGCAGGAGACTTTCATGGGTTTCCTTCGACGGGACCGGCAGGCGCGAATGGCTCGCGAGCGGGCTTCGGAGCGCCTTCGCGGTGCGCGCAGGGTAGCAGAGCCGTTTCCAGCCCGGAAAGAACGCGCATGTCGATGCCAGAACGAACCCTCCCTTGGCCTCCCAGCCGGGCGGCCGAGGGCTCTGTCCACCCGTCGGAGAGCGTCATGCGTTCGTTGCCCCCTCCCGGCGCGGAGGTGGTAGACCCGCCCCGTCATGGAACCCATCGTCATCCTTGGCGCGGGACTCGCGGGCCTGTCCACCGCCCACTTCCTTCGCAAGCCCTGGCGTCTCATCGAGAAGTCCGACCGCGTCGGAGGACTCATCAAGACCGAGGTCATCGATGGGTGTTACTTCGACCCCACCGGCCATTGGCTCCACCTGAGGGACCCGGAGATTCAGGACCTGGTGAACACCGTCTGGCTGCCGGGGCAGATGGTCCGCATCCAGCGCAAGGCGGGCATCTTCACGCGCGGGGTGTTCACCCGCTTCCCGTACCAGGTCAACACGCACGGCCTGCCGCCGGACGTGGTGGCGGAGAACCTCACCGGCTACGTGGAGGCCATCTACGGCGAGAAGGGCCGCGCGCTGCGTGAGCGCGAGCCGAAGAACTTCGAGGAGTTCATCCTCCGCTACATGGGCGAGGGCTTCGCAAAGAACTTCATGGTGCCCTACAACCAGAAGCTCTGGACGGTGCACCCGCGCGAGCTGTCCGCCGCCTGGGTGGGCCGCTTCGTGCCCCGCCCCAACCTGAAGGAAGTCGTGGACGGAGCGCTGGGCGCCGGCAGCGACGCCGTGGGCTACAACGCCTCGTTCCTCTATCCGCGCGAAGGCGGCATCGAGAGCCTCGCCCGCGCCATGCAGCGCCACCTCCAGGGCGGCGAATTGAGCGTCCACACCGAGCCCACCGCCATCGACTGGAAGGCGCGCAAGGTGACGCTGTCCGACGGGCGCGTGCAGGGCTACTCGGGCCTCGTGTCCAGCATCTCGCTGCCGGGGCTGGTGGCGCTGCTGGCGAAGGGCGGCGCGGGCGTGCCGGAGGAAGTCACCGCCGCGGCGAAGCGGCTGCGCGCCACCACCGTCACCTACGTGGCCGTGGCCGCGCGCGGGCCCAACCGCCAGCCCTGGCATTGGATCTACCTGCCGGAGCCGGAGTTCCACACGTACCGCATCGGCTCGCCCTCGGCGGTGTACGCGCCGCTGGCGCCGCCGGACACGTCCACCTTCTACGTGGAGTACAGCCACCACGGTGAATTGGCCCCCGCCACCGCGGAGAAGTACGCGGTGGAGGACCTGGTGCGCTCGCGGATGATTCACTCCGCGGACGACGTCCTCTTCGCCCACGCGCGGGAGATTCCGCACGCGTACGTCCTCTACGACGACGCGTATGGACCGGCGAAGGCGGAGATCCTCCGCTTCCTGGAGCACGCCGGTATCCTCATCGCCGGGCGCTACGGGCAGTGGGAGTACTCCTCCATGGAGGACGCCATCCTCGCGGGCCGGGCCTGTGCCCGGACGCTGAACGGTTGACGGCCCGGCGGCCGCCCCATATCTGAGGGACCCAATTCCATGGCCCCCCATCTGTCCGTCGTCATTCCGGTCTACAACGAGGAGTCCATCATCGCCTCGGCGGCGGAAGAGCTGCGCCAGGGGCTGGATGCGCGCGGGCTCGACTACGAAATCATCTTCGCGGAGAACGGCTCCAGGGACGCCACGCCGCGCATCCTGGAAGACCTGTGCGCGAAGAACCCGCGCCTGCGCTGGTTCCACTCGGAGCGGCCCAACTACGGCTCCGCGCTGAAGGCCGGCATCCTCCTGGCGAAGGGCACGTACGTCATCTGCGACGAAATCGACCTGTGTGACCTCACCTTCTACGACGCGGCGCTGCCGCGGCTGGAGCGGGGCGAGGCGGACATGGTCGTGGGCTCCAAGGCGGCCAAGGGCGCCAGCGACCAGCGCCCGCTGGTGCGCCGGGCGGCCACGCGCGTGCACAACAAGCTGCTGAAGGTGGCGCTGGGCTTCAAGGGCACGGACACGCACGGCCTCAAGGCCTTCCGCCGCGAGGCGCTGCTGCCCGTCATCCACAAGTGCGTGGTGGACATGGACGTGTTCGCCAGCGAGTTCGTCATCCGCGCCTGGCGCGAGGGGCTGAAGGTGATGGAGATTCCCATCCAGCTCCACGAGAAGCGCCAGCCGTCCATCCACCTCTTCAAGCGCGTGCCCAACGTGCTGAAGAACGTGGGCAAGCTGGTCTACGTCATCCGCATCCGCGGGACGTGAGGCACCGTGCGGCTGGCGTCCATCTCCGTCGACCTCGACTCGCTGCCGCACTACTGCCGCATCCACGGCCTGCCGGAGTCGCTGCTCGACGCGCGCGCCCGCGCACTGGTGCACGCCGTGGCGGTGCCGCGCTTCCGCGAGCTCTGGGACGGGCTGGGCGTGCCGGGCACCTTCTTCGCCATCGGCGAGGACCTGGAGTCGGACCCGGGCGCCGCGGCGGGGATGCGCGCCGCGCACCAGGCCGGCATCGAGGTGGCCAGCCACACGTACGCGCACGACTACGCGCTCACGCGACGGGGCCTGCCCGCCATCCGTGAGGACCTGGCCCGCGCGGACGCCGCCATCCTCGCGGCCACGGGCGTGCGCCCGGTGGGCTTCCGCGCCCCGGGCTACACGCTGAACGCGGACCTGTACGCGGCCACGGTGGAGCAGGGCTACCTGTATGGCTCGTCCGCCTTTCCGGCCGCGCCGTACTACGCGGCGAAGGCGGCGGTGATGGGGGCGCTGGCGGTGCTGGGGCGGCCGTCCCGCTCCGTGCTGGACACGCCGCGCGTGCTGCTGGCGCCGCGCGTGCCCTACCGGCCGGACCCGGCGCGGCCGTATCAGCGAGGTTCGGGCGCGGTGCTGGAGCTGCCCATGGCGGTGACGCCGGGCGTGCGCTTCCCCTTCATCGGCACCTTCGCCACCACGCTGCCGCTGTCCGCCCTGCGCGCGGCCTGGCGCGCGTGCCGGAAGGACGCCTTCTTCAACTTCGAGTTGCACGGCGTGGACGTGCTCGACGCCACCGACGGGATTCCTCCCGAGCTGGTGCGGCAGCAGCGCGACTTGCGCGTGAGCGCCTCGCGGAAGATGGAGCGGCTGCGCGAGGTGTTCGGCTGGCTGAAGGCGGAGTGCGACGTCGTCACGCTGCGCGACGCGGCCGGGCGGCTCTCCGCGACGCTGTGAGCCCCATCAGCGGGCCACGGCGGGAGAGCCCAGCACCTCCACCACGGCGTCGATGACGCGCGCATCGGTCAGCATCCACGGGTGCAGCATCACGGGGAACGTCCGTTCGCAGGCGCCCCGCAGCCGTGAGCTGAAGGCGGGGACAATCATCAAATCCCACGGCGTCCAGAAGCTGTGGACCTCCACCTCGCCCCAGGGCCGGCGCTCGCTCTGGAGGTAGCGCAACAGCGGGCTCCCGGGCCGCATCTGCCGTACGCCCTTGCCCCGGCGCAGCCACGCCATGCGCGTGCCCGCGTGCGGCCCGGAGATGGAGATGAAGCGGCGCACCACCAGCCGCCCACTCTGCGCCTGCAGCCAGTAGCGCGAGACGAGCGCCCCCATGCTGAAGCCCACCACGTCCACGCGCCTGGCGCCCGTGCGCGCGCGCAGCGCCTCGGCCTCGCGCGCCACCTGCCGGGCCAGCGCGGGGATTCCCTCCGAGCCGTCATTGGGCACGAGCGAAATGGCCTGGAGGTGCACCCAACCCTCGCGCTCGAGCCGGGCGCGCATGGCGTCGAAGGCGCTCGCGTCGTCGTTGATGCCGTGGACGAGCAGCACCGGCGCCCGCTGTTCCACGGGCGCGAGCAGCGGGGCTGGGGCCCGGGCCACCGCGGTCGTCACCGCACCACCTCCTGACAGACACGCCACGAACGCCGCATGCATGCACGGGCCCGGATGCCCGCCCCACCCATGTTCCACGGGGCACTTCGTCCACGAGTGGAGCCGAAGAGACCCGGCATGTCCGTAAGCGTACTCCGTCCCTCCCGGAGTCGGGGCCGGTGGTGTAAAGAACCCCTCATATGCTGGAGCGTCTCACCGACCGAGTGAAGAAGGGCCTGCGCGACTGGACGGACCGGCTGGCCACCGACGAGCAGAAGCAGCGGATGCTGGCGCTCGCCCGCCCGGCGAACGAGTACGGGGTGGACCCGTTCGGTTTCAGCCTCGACTACAGCCTTTCCGCCCTGGCTCCCTTCGTGTGGCTCTACCGGAACTACTTCCGCGTGGAGACGTTCGGCATCGAGAAGGTGCCCCCCGGCCGGGTGCTGCTGGTGTCCAACCATTCGGGACAGTTGCCACTGGATGGCGCGATGATTGGCGTCGCCATGATGCTGGAGGCGAGCCCCCCGCGCGCCATCCGCAGCATGGTGGAGAAGTGGGTGCCCTCGCTGCCCTATGTGTCCACCTTCATGGCCCGCGTGGGACAGATTGTCGGCACGCCCGAGAACTGCCGCCGGCTGCTCGAGACGGAGGAGGCCATCCTCGTCTTCCCCGAGGGGACGCGCGGCATCAACAAGCTGTGGCCCCAGCGCTACCAGCTCCAGGAGTTCGGCCTGGGCTTCATGCGGCTGGCGCTGGAGACGCGCACGCCCATCGTCCCCGTCGCCGTGGTGGGCGCCGAGGAGCAGGCCCCCGCGCTGATGGACCTGAAGCCCGTGGCGAAGCTGCTCGGCTTCCCGTCCTTCCCCGTCACGCCGACGGGGCTGCCCATTCCCCTTCCCACGAAGTACCGCATCTACTTCGGAGACCCGCTGCGCTTCACCGGACGCCCGGATGACGAGGACAGCGAGCTGGACAAGAAGGTCCGCACCGTGAAGGCCGCCATCCAATCCATGCTGCATCAGGGGCTCAAGGAGCGCCGGGGGGTGTTCTGGTGAGCACCGCCTCCAGCAGTTCCACGCGCCCGGCCGTCGTCGTCACCGGCATCAGCGGCAACCTGGGCCGCGCGCTCGCCAAGCTGCTCCACAAGCACGAGCGCATCATCGGCATCGACCGGCGCCCCTTCGTGGGCCGGCCGAAGGACGTGGAGATGTACGAGCTGGACCTCCGCAAGAAGAAGGCGGAGGACGTCTTCCGGAAGAACGAAGTCAAGGCCGTCATCCACATGGGCATCATGCATGACCCGCGGATGAGCGAGGAGGAGCACCACTCGTTCAACGTCGTGGGCACGACGCGCCTGCTGGAGTACTGCGCGAAGTATGGCGTGAAGAAGGTGGTGGTGCTGTCCTCGGCCAACGTCTACGGCCCCAGCCCGGACAACTCCAACTTCCTCACCGAGGACGCGCCGCTGATGGCGGCCAGCCGCTTCTCCGGAGTGCGGGACCTCATCGAAGTGGACATGCTCGCGCATGGCTTCTTCTGGAAGCATCCCCACATCGAGACGGTGATTCTGCGCCCCGTCCACATCGTCGGGCCCACCATCAAGAACGCGCCCTCCAACTACCTGCGCCTGCGCCGCCCCTGGGTGATGGCCGGCTTCGACCCCATGGTGCAGCTCATCCACGTGGAGGACGTGGCGCGCGCCATGGTGGAGGCCCTGCGCCCCGAGCCCAAGGGCGTCTACAACGTGGTGGGCCCCGGCGAGGTGCCGCTGTCCGCGGTGATGCGCGAGCTGGGCAACACCCCCATCCCCGTGCCGCACCCGATTGCCCGGCCCCTGCTGAGCACGCTGTTCAAGTACCGGCTGTCCAACTTCCCGCCGCCCGAGCTGGACCACATCCAGTTCCTCTGCGCCGTGGACGGCAACCGCTGGGTGAAGGACGTGAGCTGGAAGCCCCGCCACTCCATGCGGGACACCATCCGCTCCGTGCTCGGCGAGTAGCGACGGGAAAGTCCGAGACCGCCCTGACATCCGTGTCGCGCCTGGCGTGACGCCTTCTGCTCGGGGCACTGACAGCGATGTCAGGACCCGGGCGGGCGGGCAGGCGTGCGGCCGGGCGTCTGCGATTGCAAACCCTTGAATCTCCAGTGGGCCGCCGGTCTCCAATGACTCGCATGGAGGCTGGCATTCGCATTGCTCTAGGGATGCCACGAAACGGCGAGGCGGCGAGGGCCTGAGCACGGCGCCGCCTCAAGCCAGATTGTCAGGGCGTCCCATGGGGGGACTCCCGACGCCTACCGTCTCGGCCGGCCCCGGGACGGTAGGCGGATTCTTGTAGGGCGCTCCATTGGGGGGCTCCCGACGCCTACCGTCTCGGCCGGCCCCGAGACGGTGGGCGGATTCTTGTAGGGCGCTCCATTGGGGAGCTCCCGACGCCTACCGTCTCGGCCGGCCCCGAGACGGTGGGCGGTTTCTTTTTGGGCGCCCCGCTACGGCAGCTCGCCGTCGAAGGGGCCGTCCTCCTGCCTCTCCAGCAGCCACGTTCCGTCGCGGAGGACGAACTCCGAGGTGACGAGGGCGGTGCGCGCGGAGGCGGACGGCAGGCGCATCCACTGGATGCGGCTGTGCACGGTGGCGCGCTGCAAGTCGTCGGACAGCTTCACGTCCTCGATTTCGTAGTCGGTGACGGTGAGGTCCTGGTCATCATTGAGGCGGACGCGGGCGCGCTGGAAGTCCTCGCGCCGCTCCGGGACGATGAGGCTGGCGGCGGAGCGGTAGTCCCTCCAGCGGATGAGCTGGTGAAAGCTCTCCACCGCGGGCTTGAGTGCCTCCAGGCTGGATTTCTTGGATGCGGTTGCGCACGCCCCGAGGACGAGCACGAGGAAGAGGGCAGGCAGGCGTTTCACGTCCGGGACGGTAGCACCCGTCTGCATGAACGGACGAGCGCGGTGGTATGGTCCGGCTCCCCTCCCGAGTACCGGAGTCGCGAGCACACATGGCCAAGTCGATGGTGGAGCGATACGAGCAGCTCCTCCGGCAGGACCCCACTTCTTCCGTCTTCGTCGAGCTGGCCAAGGCCCTCCTGGAAAAGGGGGACGCGGCGCGTGCCATCGAGGTCTGCGGGCAGGGCATCTCCCACCACCCCACGTCGATTGTGGGCCGGGTGCTGTGGGGCAAGGCGCTCATCCAGTTGGGGCGTCCCGCGGAGGCGATGGAGCAGTTCGACCAGGCCATCAGCATCGAGAAGGACAACCCCTACGCGTACAACCTCATCGGCGAGGTGCTGTTGCAGCGCGGGTTGTACCGCTCGGCGCTGCCGATTCTGCGCAAGGCCGTGGCGCTGCAGCCCAATGACGGGCGCGTGAAGCTGTGGCTGGAGCAGGCGCAGCAGGCGCTGTCCGGTGGGCCGGCTCCGGTGTTCGCGGACCTGATGGGGCTGGAGAAGACGAAGGCTCCGAAGGAAGGCGAGTCCGCGGAGACGGGCGGGGAGGGCGCGCAGGAGGCGGCTCCGGCGACGGCGCCCAAGGCGGCCGCGAGGCTGCGGGCCGCGGCGCTCGGTGACGCCGCGAAGATGAAGCCGGCCGAGGGTGGCGAGGCGGGTGGGCGGAAGGCGGGTGGCCCGGCTGGCAATGGCGCGGCCGAGGCGGGCGCGCGCGCACCGCGTGCCGCCACAGGTGGCGATGCGACTGCACGGAGCGCTGGCGGCACCGAGGCTGGCGGACGGCGTGCGGACGGCGTTGGCACCAGCCCGGACGCTGGCGCCGAGGGCGCGCTCGACACGGGGGCCGCGACGGACAGCGGTGCCGACGATGCGGGCCTGTCCGGTCGCGCGGTCACGGGCGAGCACGCTTCCGTCGGAAACGGTGACGCCACGGGCGACGTGGCGTCGTCGCTCGGACTCATCAACCGGTCGGTCCCCGTGCTGCGGCCCGTGCCGGACACCCAGCTCCCGGGGCTGGACCTCTCGCTCGACGATGACGAGGACTCGTCCAAGGGCGACAGCGACCCGGCTTCCCGCGAAGCCTCGGGCACGTCCGAGGACGGCTCTTCGGGCGAGCGCTCCGCTTCTTCGGAACAGGAGTCGGACAGCGCTTCTTCGGGTGACGAGGGCGCCTCACCGGATGCGCTCCAGGCCGCACCGCCCGAGGGCACCAGCGAGCTGCCGCTGCTCCTCTCCGGCGAGTTCACCACCGCGAAGCCCACCATTCCCGCCGCGGGAGGAGGGCTCCTCGGCGACCTGCCGCCTCCCGAGCCCACCGCGCGGAATCCCGTCGCCGCGCGCGCCGCCACGGCGGTGCGTCCGTCGGGCGGCAAGCGCTCGCTGCTCGACGACATCCCGGACGCGACGGCGTCCTCGCCTACCGTCGCCGCGAAGGCGAAGGCTCCCACGCCGGACACCGAGGCGCTCACCGCCGCCTATGAGAAGGAGCTCCGCGAGAAGCTGGCGCGCGAGGCCGCCAAGAACTCCTTCATCGCCCGGCACGGCGTGAAGATTGCCGGCGGCGTGGTGGCGGTGCTGGTGCTCGTCATCGTCGTCATCGGCTTCATCAAGATCAACTCGGACAACGGCGGCCAGACGCTGAACGAGGCGCTGGCCAAAGCCGAGGACCTCACCCTCCAGGACACACGGACCTCGCTGGACGCGGCGCTCGCGCAGCTCCAGCTCGCGCGGGAGATGGACGAGAGCAGCAGCCGCGCCTGGGCGCTCACCGCCTGGACGCACGCGCTCCTCTTCGCGGACCACGGCATGTCCCCCGACGACCGGCGCCAGGCGCTGGAGGCGCTGGAGAAGCCGGGCGTGAAGGAAGGCTCGCCGGGGCTGGTGCTCACCACCAACGTGCTGGTGGCGGATGACCGGGGCCGAGAGCCCTCCCGCCGCGCGCTGCTCGCCGCCACCGAGGACAGCACCGAGGTCCACGCGCTCGCCGGCAGCCTCCTGCTCGCGTCGAAGGACGAGAAGAAGGCCCTGGAGCACTTCGACCGCGCGCTGCGCGCCTCGCCCATCAACGTGCGCGCGCTGGTGGCGCTGGGCAACTACTACCTCGCCTCCGAGGACTTCCCGCAGGCCATCGAGATGTTCGAGCGCGCCCGCAAGAAGTCCCCCGAGCACCCCGCGGCCCGCATCGGCCTCGCCGAGGCGCGGCTCGCGCTGGACCAGGACCTGGACGCGGCGCTCGCGGACGTGGCGCCGCTCGCGGACGACGCGAAGCTGCCGGCCGCGCTCAAGGGACGGCAGCAGCTCATCCACGGCGAGCTGCTCTCCGCGAAGGGGAAGCACGACGAGGCCCGCGCCCTCTTGAGCAAGGGCGCCCAGGGCCCCATGGCCTTCGACTTCCAGCTCGCGCTCGGCGCCGCCAGCCGCGCCGCGGGGAAGCTGGACGCGGCGCAGGCCGCCTACGAGGCCGCCCTCAAGCTGCAGCCCAAGAGCGACGAGGCCCGTGAGGGCCTGGGCCGGGCCCTGCTCGACAGGGACCGTGAGCGCGACGTGCTGACGCGCCTGGAAGCGGACGGGGGCCGCAAGGTGGCCCTGGTGCGCGGCGCCGCCTACGCGCGCCTGGGTGACTGGAAGCGCGCCCGCGCGGAGCTGGCGCGCACGCGCGTGAATGACCGCTACCCGCCGGAGGCCGTCTCCATGCTGGCCCTGGCCGACGCCGCCGAGGGCAACGCGCCCCAGGCGCGTGAGCTCCTGGAGAAGGCCCTGGCCGCCTCCAAGCGCCCGCGCAACGACATGCGCCTGGCGCTGGGGCAGGTGTACTGGCGCGAGCGCGCCTTCGACAAGGCGCAGGCCCAGTTCGAGGAGGCGCAGAAGGACCCGCGCGACTACGAGGGGTCCTGCTCGCTGGGGCGGCTCTTGCTGGCGCGCGGGCTGCCGGACATGGCCCTCAAGCCGCTGACGCAGGCGGTGGAGCGCAACGGCGCGCATGGCGAGTCCCGCGACGCGCTGGGCCGCACGCTGCTGGCCCTGGGGCGCACGCCGGAGGCCCTCAAACAGTTCGAGGCCTGGCAGCTGGAGAACCCGGGCAGCGCCGGGGCGCACAAGGGCTTCGCGCTGGCGCTGTACCAGGCCGGCCGCCGCAAGGAGGCGGATGGGGCGGTGGGCCGCGCGGTGAAGCTGGCGCCCGATGACGCGGAGGCCTACCGGCTGCGCGCCGCCATCCTCTTCGCCGCCGGGGACGCGAAGGGCGGCTTCTCCTCGCTGGAGCGCGCCAACAAGCTGGACCCGAAGGACCCGGACACCTTCTGCGAGATTGCCCACGCCTTCCTGCGCCAGGGCAACGCGGACAACGCGGACGCGGCCTTCGCCGCCGCCCGCCGCGAGGGGCCGGACGCCACCTGTGGCCGCGTGGGCGAGCTCTACGTGCAGCTCCCTTCCGGCGGGCGCCCCGCGGCACGGACGCTGGAAGATCTGGCCGCCCGCGCGCCCGCTGTCTGGGACAAGGCCTTCGCGCAGGCCACCATGGCGCGGGTGCTGCTCGGCGCGGGCGCGGTGAAGGACGCGCGCACCGCGGCGGACGAGGCGGTGCGGCTGGCGCCATACGAGGCGCGCTCGTACCTCGCGCTGGGCATGGTGGCCCTCAAGCAGCGCAAGGAGGACGAGGCGAAGGCGGCGCTGCTGAAGGCCGTGGAGCTGGAGCCCACGGACGGAATGGCACACCTGGCGCTGGCGGACGTGCTGGTGCGCGAGTCGGCGGAGCTGCCCCGCGCGGTGGAGTCCTACGAGGCCTTCCTGCGGCTGGCGGAAGGCTCACCGGAGGCGGCGCGCGTGAAGAAGGCGCTGCCGGCCCTCAAGAAGAAGGCGGCCAGATAGCGTGACGTCCTACCCACCCCGCCCCGAGGCCGCCCCGCTGCTTCGCATCATGTGGGGCAACGCCTTCCTGCTCTCGCTGCTCTACCTCGTGCTGGGGCTCGGCGTGGAGCTGGCGCTGCGGCTGTACCCCACGCGCTTCCTCCAGCGGCTGTCCCTGTCGCTGGACTCGCTGCCCGCCCGCGCGCTGGAGCTGGCGGGCGTCATGGACCCGCTGCGCGAGGCCTACTTCAACGGCCGCATCTCCGAGTTCGGCGTGCGCGTCGTCTTCGGCGTCACCACGGTGCTCGTCATCTTCCTGCTCGCGCTGGTGGTGGGCTCCATCATGGGCGGGCTCCGCCTCTTCATGGCGCGCAGGGCGTGGCGCCGCGCGGGCGGAGGCTGAGGAAGCACCTCAGGCCAGGCGCCGGGACTTCCTCACCCGGGGCGGAGTCGCCGGCACCGCCTGCGGCTCATGTCCCGCCGCGCGCGCCATGAGGCAGATTTCCACCACCTTGGGCCCGAAGCGCTCCCAGCGGCTCTCCCCCGTGCCCTTCACGGCGAGGAAGCCCTCCCGGTCGATGGGCAGCGTCGCGGACAGCCCCAGCAGCGTGGCGTCGTTGAAGATGATGAAGGGCGCCACGCCCAAATCCTTCGCCAAATCCCTCCGCCAGCGGCGCAGCTCCGTGGAGGCCAGCTCGCTGTAGCTCGTCACCGGCGCGGAAGCGAAGGCCGAGGCGCGCGGCCGCGACGCCCCCGGAGGCGCGGCGAGCAGCGACGGCATCTTCTCCGGCGCGCACACGTCGCAGTTGCCGCACGAGGCCCGCGCGTCCTGCTGGCCGAAGTAGCGCAGAATCGCCGAGCGCCGGCACTTCTTGTCCCGGTCCGAGTACGCGTACTCCGTCATCCGCCGGAGGAGCTGCAGGTTCTGCCGCTCCTGCTCGCGCACGCGGCTCAAGTCCAGCCCCAGCTCACGGAAGGGCACCCGCTCCAGCGCGCGGATGGAGCGCCCCGCGAAGGGCCGCCGCACCCGCGCCGCGCCGGACTTCTCCAGCAGACTCAGCGCGTGCCGCACCTCGTCCACCGACAGCCCCGTGCGCCGCGCCAGAATCGGCAGCTCCGTGGTGGCCTGCCGTCCCACGGGGAAGGTCTCCAGCAGCGACTTGAGCAGCCGCTGTGCGTCCTCCGCATGCGGGTGCGCGGCCAGGGCCTTCTCCGTCAGGGTGATTCCGTGCTCGCCCTCGCCGCGGCCGCCGCGCTCAATCTTCCCCTCGCGCTCCAGAATCCGCAGCGCCGCGGACACCTCGAACTCGCTGGCATTCACGGTGCCCGCCAGCGCGTACACACCGCGCTCGAACTCCTCCACCGACTGGAGCACGCTCCACACGTCTCCGAAGACGGCCTCGGACGGGTGGCTGCTCTGGATGAGCCGCTCCTGCGTGTACACGTCCGAGTGGTTGAAGAGCAGCACCGCCCGCGCGTCACCACCGTCGCGGCCCGCGCGTCCAATCTCCTGGTAGTACGCCTCCACCGCGCGGGGGATGTTGGCGTGGGCCACGAAGCGGATGTCCGGCTTGTCGATGCCCATGCCGAACGCGTTGGTGGCCACCGCCACCGCGTCCTTCGTGGACATGAACGTGTCCTGCGCCCGGCGCCGCGCGTCGTCCTCCATGCCCGCGTGGTACAGCACCGCCTTCAGGCCCTTGCCGTGCAGCTCGGAGAAGACACCCTCCGCCGCGCGCCGCGTGGAGCAGTAGACGATGCCGCTGCCCCCCAGCGCCGCGAGCCGCCCGCAGGCCTCGTGCCGGTCCGAGTCCCCGCCCACCTCCTGCTTGCCCAGGAAGAGGTTGGGCCTGTCGAAGCCCTCGGTGAACTCCTGCGGGTCCTTCATCAAGAGGACGCGCTGGATGTCCGCCCGGACTTCCGGCGTGGCCGTGGCCGTCAGCGCCACCGTGCGCGGCGGACGCAGGCGCTTGCGCACCTGCCCCAGCAGGGCGTAGTCCGGCCGGAAGTCGTGGCCCCACTGGGAGATGCAGTGCGCCTCGTCCACGGCGAACAGGTCCACGCCCACCGAGCCCACCGTCTCCAGGAAGCTCTGGCTGCGGAAGCGCTCGGGCGCCACGTACAGCAGCTTGTACTCCCGCGCGCGCAGCCGGCGCATCCGCTCCGCGCGCTCCAAATCCGTCAGCGACGAGTTGATGAAGGTGGCCGGAATCCCGCGCGCGGTGAGCGCCTCCACCTGGTCCTTCATCAGCGCAATCAGCGGCGACACCACCAGCGTCAGCCCCGGCAGCAGCGTGGCCGGCAGCTGGTAGCAGAGGCTCTTGCCCGCGCCGGTGGGCATCACCACCACCGTGTTGCGCCCGCTCATCACCGAGGAGATGACCTGGGCCTGTCCCGGCCGGAACTGCGTCAGGCCGAAGTGGCGAACCAGCCCCTGCTGGGCTTCTTCGAGGTAGGGCAGGGCCACTGGCATCGCGCGCATGTTCTCCATCCTCGTCCAGCCGTCAACGGAAACGTCGCCGGCGCATCACCCCACCTCACAGGTCGAGCCCCGGCGGGAGGGGAATGGCCAGCAGCGCTCGCCTGCGCGCCACCTCCCGCACCCGTTGCGCCGTCCGCTCCGGCTCCAGCCGGCCGTCAACCACCACGTCCCCCTCGCGCACTCCCGCCGGCAGCGTCCACCGCTCCACCGTGCATGCCTGCCCGGTGTCCAGCCGCACCACCTGCGCTCGCGACTCCTCCAGCACCTCCACCTGCACCGCGCTCCACACCCCCACCGCGCCCACCATCATCCGCCGCCTCCATTCGCGCTCCAGCGCTTCGTCTCCCACCCACCGTCGGGGAACAGTCCCCGCTCCATCATCGACACGTAGCCGCCGTCCCCCACCACCACGTGGTCCAGCACCTTGATGTTCAGCAACTGCGCCGCGGCGATGAGGTGCCGCGTCAGCCCCACGTCCTGGATGCTCGGCTCCGGGTCTCCCGAAGGGTGGTTGTGCGCGAGGACGATGGCCGTGGCGCGCGAGGTGAGCGCCGCGGCGAACACCTCGCGCGGGTCCACCGGGCACGCGTTCATGGTGCCCTCCGCCACGCGCGCGTCATGCACCAGCACGTTGCGCGCGTTGAAGCACAGCACGTGGAACACCTCGCGCCGCATCGCCCCCAGCTTCGGCGCCAGGTACGCGTGTATCTCCTCCGGCGTGCGCAGCTTGGGCCGCGTCTCCACCGTGCGCTGCGCGCGGCGCCCCAATTCCAGCGCCGCCAGCACCTGCGCGGCCCGCACCGGCCCGACGCCGGGCAACAGGCTCAGCGCCAGCGGCTCTTCGTGCACCAGCGCCTTGAGCCCTCCGCCGCGCGCCAGCAGCGTGCCCGCCAGCTCCAGGGGCCCGGGCGAGCGCGGCCCCGGGCCCCACACCACGCACAGCAGCTCCGACTCGGTGAGGGCCTCCGCCCCCAACCGGAAGAGGCGCTCGCGCGACTCCTCCACGCTCCCGGCCCCGCGTCCCCGCACCGACCCGCCGCCCGCTGAATCTCCGCCCGCCCACGCCGCTCCTGCCGCCTGCTCCATCCCGCCCACCTCCACGGGTGGGAGATAAAGCAACGTGCGTGCCTGACTGCTCTACCTCGGGGGTCTTCCTCCCACCCGTCCCGACTCGTGCAAAGAGGCCCGTCTTCCGGACGGACATGCACGCACCACCCGACCTCTCGGGGCGTGAGAGGCGCGGAAGGTAGGAGCCCGTCAGAAGCGGGAGATGGCGAAGAAGGCCTTTATCTTGTCGTTCGTCTCGCGCAGCCGCTCACTGAGCGTGCGGACGAACGTCCAGAGCAGTACGTACGCCAGGTCCTTGTCGGTGAACATGAGCTGGTCCAGCTTGGACCGCTCGATGACCCACACCGTGCAGCTCACGTGGGCGATGGCGTCCGCGGAGCGGGGCGAGTCCTCGATTACCGCCATTTCTCCGAAGTATTGCCCCGGCTCGAGGATGGCGAGCGCCTCCTCGCCGATGCCGGGCACCGTCTTGGAGATGCGGACCTTGCCCTTCTCGATGACGAACATCTCCTGGCCGGCCTCCCCCTCGCGGAAGAGGTAGGCGCCTGCCGGGAAGTCCCGGGAGTGGCCGATTTGCGCCACCTTGGCGAGCTGGCCCTGGGTCAAACCCTCGAACAGCGCAACCTTTTTGAGGATGGCGGCATCCATGTGGCCAGCTTCGTATCACGTGGCCGGAGGGCTCTGGTACCTTCGCGGCTTCAACACGACAGGGAGGATCAGGTGGCGGAGGAGAAACTCAACAAGGTGACCATCATCGGCTCGGGGCCGGCGGGCTACACCGCGGCCATCTATGCCGCGCGTGCCAACCTGCAGCCCGTCGTGTTCGCCGGTGGCCCCACGCTGGACCACCCGCAGCGCGTCCCCGGCGGCCAGCTGATGATTACGACGGACGTGGAGAACTACCCCGGCTTCCCGGAGGCCATCACCGGCCCGGAGCTGATGGACCGCTTCCAGAAGCAGGCCGAGCGCTTCGGCACCGTCATCCACATGGAGAACGTGGTGAAGGTGGACTTCTCGAAGCGCCCCTTCCGCATCGAGGGGGAGAGCGTGAGCTACCTCTCGGAGACGGTCATCATCTCCACCGGTGCCACGGCCAAGTGGCTGGGCATCAAGGGCGAGGACACCTACAAGAACCGGGGCGTGTCCGCGTGCGCCACGTGTGACGGCGCGTTCTACAAGAACCAGGACGTCATCGTGGTGGGCGGCGGCGACACGGCCATGGAGGAGGCCACGTACCTGGCGAAAATCGTCAAGAGCGTCACCCTCATCCACCGCCGCGACACGCTGCGCGCCTCCAAGGTGATGCAGGAGCGCGCGAAGCAGAACCCGAAGATTTCCTTCATGTGGGACTCGGCGGTGGAGGAAGTCGTGGGCGGGCCCAAGGGCATGACGGGCGCGGTGGTGCGCAACCTCAAGACGGGTGACAGCAAGCTGCTCAACGTCACGGGCCTCTTCGTGGCCATCGGCCACACGCCGAACACGGAGCTGTTCCAGGGCGTGCTGGAGACGCACCAGGGCGGCTACCTCAAGACGGTGCCGGGCAGCACGCGCACCAACATCGAGGGCGTGTTCGCCTGCGGCGACGTGCAGGACAGCTACTACCGCCAGGCCATCACCGCCGCCGGCACCGGCTGCATGGCGGCCATCGACGCCGAGCGCTGGCTCATCGAGCACGGCGAGTAGGCAGTAGCACCCGCGGCACCGGCGATGCACTCCACGAGGCCGGCCCACACTGTCGGGCCGGCCTTGCCATTCGAAGCAAGGACGCAAGCCCACCCATGAGCAAGAAGCAGAAGACAGTGGCGGTGCACGCCGGCAGCCGGCTGACGGGCAGCAAGGCGGTGCCCGTCTCCCCGGCCATCTACCCCGCGGCGGTGAACTGGTTCGACAGCAGCGATGATTTGGACGGCGCGCTCGACGGGAAGGACTACGCCTACGCCCGCATCAGCGCTCCGAACACGACGCTGCTGGAGGAGGCGGTGGCCGCGCTGGAGGGCGCCGACGGCTGCGTGGCCTACGCCAGCGGCATGGCCGCGCTGCGCTCCGTCTTCGAGGCGCAGGGCTTCAGGTCGGGGGACAAGCTCGTCATGCCGGCGGACGGCTACGGCGTCACGCGGCTGCTCTACAAGAACCTGTGCGCCACCCTGGGCGTGGAGCTGCACCCGCTGTTGATGACGGACGCGCGCACGCCCGAGCGCATCCGCGAATTGCGCCCGCGCATGGTGCTGGCGGAGAGCATCACCAACCCGCTGCTGCGCGTGCCGGATTTGCGCGTGCTGTCGAAGGTGAGTCACGAGGTGGGCGCCACCTTCGTGGTGGATGCCACCTTCCCGTCGCCCGCGGGGCAGCGCTCGCTGGACTTCGGCGCGGACTACGCGGTGCAGTCCACGAGCAAGTGGCTCAACGGGCACAGTGACGCGCTGGGCGGCACGGTGAGCGGCTCGGCCGCGCGCATCGCTCCGCTGCGCTCGGCGCGCATCCTCGCGGGTGACGTGCTGGGGCCCTTCGAGGCGTGGCTCACGCTGCGCGGCCTGCGCACGCTGCCGGTGCGCATGAAGGCCCATGCCGAGCATGCGGCGCACGTGGCGCGGCGACTGTCGGACTCGCCGCTGCTGGAGCGGGTCATCTACCCGGGGCTGCCCTCGCACCCGGACCACGCGGTGGCGAAGGAGCTGCTCACGGGCGGCGGGCCCATGGTGGCCTTCGAAATCAAGGGCATCGGCCGGCCGGAGGCGATGCGCTTCCTGGAGGGGCTCAAGACATGCAGGCCGGGCCCGTCGCTCGGCGACGTGTGCACGCTGGTGATGCACGCGGCCAGCGCGAGCGCCCGCCGCATGACGCCGGAGGAGCGCGCCGCGGCCGGCATCCAGGAGAACCTCATCCGCGTGTCCGTGGGGCTGGAGGACCCGGACGACATCGTCGAGGACCTGCTCGGCGCGGTGGCGAAGGTGGTGCGCAAGTGAAGATGGTGGACGTGGGAGACAAGCCCCGGACGGAGCGCGTCGCCGTCGCTACCGCGCGCCTGCGCATGATGCCCGAGACTCGCGAGCGCATCCTCGCGGGGAAGGTGGAGAAGGGGGACGTTTTCGCGGCGGCGCGGTTGGCCGGCATCATGGCCGCCAAGCGCACCCCGGACTTCGTCCCGTTGTGCCATCCGATTGCGCTCGCGGGCGTGGAGGTGACGCTGACGCCGGAGCTGGCGGGGCTGTCCGTCCGCGTGCAGGTGAAGACGGTGGACCGCACGGGCGTGGAGATGGAGGCGCTCACCGCGGCGTGCGCGGCGGCGCTCACCGTCTATGACATGTGCAAGAGCGTGGACCGGGGCATGGTGCTGGAGGCGGTGCAGCTCGAGCACAAGGCCGGAGGCCGCTCCGGCACGTGGCAGCGCCCGCCCGAGAAGCAGGCCCCGGGCCCGCGCGGTGCGCGCCCGTCCCCGGCCGTGCCCGGCCATCAGCACGGCGGCAAGGCGGAGCTCGTCCATCCCGACGCGGGGGCCGAGCCCGAGCTGGACTTCGGGAGCACGACGGCGCTCGTCCCCGCTCTGCGCGGTGCTGGCGCGGCGAGCAACAAGGGTGCGGGTGCGCGTGGTGCCAGCACGGTGAGCGACAAGCGCCCGCGCGGTGCTGCCGCGGCGAACGCCAAGGGCTCGGGTGCTCGCGGTGGGAAGCGAGGCAAGGCGGTGGCCGCGCCACTGAAGGCCCCTCCGCAACGCAGCCGGGGCCGGCGCCTCGGAGACGAGGAGGGGCTGCGCGAGGCCCTGGAGACCATCGTCACCGAGGGGAAGCGCAGGAAGCGGCGCGGCTGAGGACGCGCGCTACCGCCACGACACGTCGAAGGTGGCTCCCGCCCCGTCGCGGGAGAGCACCTCCACGCGCACGTCGCTGCCGCCCGCCAAATCCAGGCACGCTTCCAGGATGCCCTGGTAGTAGCCCGGCTGGTCCAGCACCTCGTTGATCCACACCTCGCAGTGCGTGGGGCCCCGCTCCGTGAAGCGGGACTCCACGTAGTTATCCGCGCTCTTGAAAGTCTCATTGATTCGCCGCATCGAGCGCAGCGGCCCCAACAGCCGCCCCATACTCACCATGGCGCGCCCCAGCGCGGTGCGCTCCACGCTCCTCACCAGCATCTGCCCCAGCATCCGGTACGCCTCGCCCGTGGGCACGGCCGGGTACAGGTCCGCGACGATGATGGCCAGGCTGCGCCTCCACGTCTCGAAGGAGTAGGCGGGCTTCAGCCGCTCCGTCGGGTCCAGCCCCGCCTCCCTCAGCGCCTTGTACGCGGCCGGAGACAGGCGCAGGCGCACCGAGGGCTGGAGCAACCAATCCACGGTGTGCTCGAAGATGACGCGTTGCCTGGGCTCCGGCACGGCCCGGACCTGCTCCCCCCGTGCGTGCATGGCGCGGCTCCTGGAGTGCTCCGGCGGTGTGGCGCCGGGGAGACAGGATACGAGAGGGGTCCCCACATCGCCGCATGGCCGCGCGCCACAACCGACGCCTCCCGGACGTTGCGCGCGCGCCATGTTCATCCCGCGACGTCGCCGCGCCGCGGCGAGGACGCGTGGCTACTTCGTGCCTCCGGCCTCCGCGCGCAGCCGCTCCAGGAAGAAGGCCACCACCACCAGCGAGTGGGTGATGTGTCCTTCCAGAACCAGCCGGGGCACGTCCGCGCGCGGGTGCAGCTCCACGACGATGTCCTCGCCCTCGTCCTGCTGTCCCGCGTGCTTCTTCACGCAGTCCAGCGCGAGGTAGCTGAAGCACCGGTTGGGCTGCAGCGCCGGGTTGGGGTGCACCGCGCCGAGCGGCACCACACGGCCCGCCACGTAGCCCGTCTCCTCCTCCAGCTCGCGCGCCGCGGCCGCCGCCGGGTCCTCGCCCGGCTCCACCATGCCGCCCGGGACTTCCAGCGTGGGGGCCTGGATGCCGAAGCGGAACTGCCGCACCAGCACGAGCTGGTCCTCCGGCGTCACGGCAATGACATTCACCCAGTCCGCGCAGTCCACCAGCACGCGGCCCTGTTCCTGATTCGTGCGCGGGTCCGCCCAGCGGTCCTCGCGAACCTTGAGGACGCGGTAGTCGAATTCCAACCCCCGGCGCAGTCGCAGCCAGGGCTTCACCGTCTGGGACACGTGGGTTTCTCCAGGGCCGCATGGCCGCGGCCCGTGTCGGTGCTTCAGTTGAGCAGGGACGCGCGCTCGCGCAGCTCGCGGGCCGTCAGCTCCAGCCTGTCGCGGTCCGGCGCCTCGGGGGACAGCTCCAGGCACCGCTCCACGTCCTTCAGCGCCGCGCGGTACGCGCCCAGGTTGGCCAGCAGCGCCGCGCGCGTGCGCAGCTCTCCCGGGTGGTCCGGCGCGAGCAGCAGCAGCAAATCCACCACCGCGAGCCCGCGCTCGGGGTCCTCGCGGCCCAGGTACACGCGCCGCAGGTTGGACAGCATGCGGTACGTAATCAGCTCCACCGGCGCGGGGGCCAGCATGGTCCTATCGAACTTGAGCTGCGGCGCCACGCGCTTGAGCAATTCCTCACAGCCGTGCTCGGTGAGGATGTCCCCGTGATGGAACGGGTCCATGACGAGCTTGTGGTCCCCCGCGTCGTGCGCCACCAGGAAGTGTCCGGGAAAGGGCACGCCGTACAGCGAGATTCCCGCGCGCCGCGCCACCTCCAGGTAGACGACGGAGAGCGTTATCGGCAGGCCCACCTTCCGCTCCAGCACCTGGTCCAGGAAGCTGTTCTCCGGCGAGTGGTAGTCCTCCTCGTTGCCGCGAAACCCCTCGATGTCCGCCAGCACGTGGCGCAGCGCGCGCAGGGGCGCCAGGGCCTCGCCCTTCTCCTTGAGCCGCTCCGCCTCCACCTGCACCCGGCACGCCAGCACGTCCAGCATGTGCAGACAGCCGGGAGCATCCAGCCCGGGCCGGCCCAGGGTGGCGATGGCGAGCGCCGCCAAATCCAACCGGGGCGGCTCCGCGGCGAGGGCGGACACCAGGCGCTCGCGGGCCAGCGGCGGGCTGAATCCAGAGGGGATGCTCACGGGCGGAACCAGTAACCCACGATGGGCCGGACGGCAAAGGCAGGCAGGCGACCGTCAGAATGCAGGCGGAGCAAGTGGCAGCCGTCCCTTGATTTCCGCACGCAACGCCACCTGGGCCGAAATCAGCCCCGACAGGATTCCATCCTCGAACTCGAATGTAGGATGTTCCTTCAGTTGCGGGAAGTCGTGGGGATTGCGCAGCTCCTCGGGGGTGATGTTGGGCACGGCCTCGCGGGCGAGCCGCATCACCTTGGCCTGTTGTTGAGAAATCATCCGCTCGAAGAGCTGGGACGACAGCTCCAGCATCTCCTCGGCCACCTGCTCCGTCATATGCGTGCCTACTCCTGGGCGATGTCCCACTTGGCCCGGCGGTAGCTGTAACGGAAGTCGGACGCGTCCGCCTCCCTCGCGTTGCCTTCTGCTTCCCGGCCGTCCAGGAAGGCCACGAAGTCCAGCTGCCTGTCCTCGCGGCCGAACTCGGCGTCGAAGACGCGGACCAGTTCGTTGGCGGGCAAGGTGCGCCTGCCGGCCACGTCCACCAGGGGGACGTCCAGGCCCTTCATCTCCGTGGACTTCGCGTAGGACTTCCACACCAGCTCCGTGCACACGAGTGTCTGGTCGGAGAAGAAGTCGAAGTTGAAGTCATAGGGCCGGCCCTGGAAGGTGAAGGCGCGCAGCACGGCGCGGGCCTTCTCCAGCTTCGACAGGCGCGGGCGCATGACGCCGAGGTAGTCCACGCGCATGCCGTGCTCCAGGCCGGTGAAGGACACGCCCTCGCTGATGGACTCGATGATGCGGATGGGGTCTCCGTGCGCGTCCTTGCCGCTGTACTCGGCCCACTTGGCGGGGAACGTCTTCGCCAGGTGCTCCGTGAATGTCGCGGGCTTGCCGGGCAGGGCGGCGACCCAGGCCTTCACGTCCGCGTCAGAGTCGAAGTAGGCGGCGAGCTCGTCCGGCGTGCCGACGAAGAGCTCCGCGTGCGGCCAGAAGCCCGGCAGGCCGACGTTGGAGAGGTACCAGTTCTGCCGGGCCACCATGACGTCGCCGGGCTCCATGCGCTTGAGCACGGCGAGCACCTGCTCGCGGGTGATGAGCGGCTGGCCGCTGCGGCGCACGCGCGTGTCGCCCATCCACTCGGCCACGGCGCGCTGCACGGGGAAGAAGGCGCGCTGCGCGGAGTCCTGGGTGATGTCCGCCGCCGCCTTCGCGAAGAGGGTGGCGCCGCGCTTCACGAGGAGCCCCTTGGCCACCTTGCTGTTCTCCTTCATCTCCTGCAGCACCCACGGCACGCGCGGGGCGTCCAGCGCGCCGGCCTTCGTCAGCAGGGGACGGAGCTGCTCCTTGTAGCCGTCACCCGTAATCAACTGCGTGGTGGTGGCCACGTGGATGACCTTCTCCTTGAAGCGGGCGAAGGCGCGCTGCGGGAGGCCGTACTCGGGGGCGGGCTCGTCGAGGAGCACCTCCAGCTGCTTCTTGCCGCCGGCGAGGTCCGCGTACGTGAGGCCGTGCGCGAGCTCCGTGGTGAGCGCGCCGTGGGTGAGGAGGAAGCCCCAGGCGTGCTTCTTCGGCTGTGTGAGGGCGGGCACCTTCACGAAGTCCCAGTAGCGCTGACGGATGACCTCGGTGGAGACGAAGTAGTCGAAGAAGGCGGCCCACGTGGTGAGCAGGAGGCGCTTCTGGTCCGGCGTGTACGGCTCGCTCTGCTTCTGGAGGTAGACGGCGCGCGCCTGCTTCACGGACTCCTGGAGGCCGCGCAGGCCCATGGCGTAGCGCTCCAACTGGGCGAGGTCCCGCTGGGCCTGGGCCACGAAGGCCTCATCGTCGAGCGCGTAGACATCCGCGGTGGGCGCGGGCGCGGCGGAGGCGGTGGGCGCGGTTGGCGGGACGGCGGGCGTGCTGGCGAGCGCCAGCCAGGCGAGCAGGACGGGGGCGGCGGGCATGGGGAATGGGGCTCCGGCGGAAACAGGGCTGCGGCGAGCACTGTACCTCGGGAAGGGGCGAGGGCGGCTGGCCCCCTGGCCGGGTAGGGGCTGGGGAGGATGTGGGGCCGGTGGTTTCGCGCAAGGGGCATCCCCATTTTGTTCCTACCAAGCACTGCGCCCGGACCCTTGTGTCCGGGCAGAAAGGCAGAGTCGCGATGGCATACGGACTCGCGGAAGACCCCGGGCTCTCCATCACCTCGCACCTCGATTCGGTGGACTACCCCGCGGAGCGAGAGCAGATCGTTCGGGCCGCGGAGGACAACGGCGCTCCCGTCGACATCATCAACGTCCTCAAGTCGCTGCCGCGGACGGAGTACGCGTCACGCGAGCAGGTGATGCGGGATCTGGCCGAGGCGGCGAGGCGGTTCGGCGCGCCCTGGTTGAAGGACGACGATGGGGTGGACAGGGACCGGCGCAACATCGGGCGTGATTTGGTGGAGAACGCGCCCGACGGCCACACGCGGCACCCGTGAAGTACCGAGCCGTTGGATGAGGAAGCGCTCGCGGGCGCTGGCGCTTTCTGCCAGCGTGCGCGGGCGCATGCGTCCAGGCCTCCTGCTGAGCTGTCTCATGCTGTCCGTGATTGCCGCCTGTCGGAGGGCGCCGCCGCCGATGGTCCCCGCGGCCGCGCGGCCGCCGCCGGTGCGGCTCGACTTCCAGCCTCCCGTGGACCGGGTCCTCATCGAGACGGTGCGCGCCGTGCAGATGGTGGAGCGCGGTGGCATGGCCGTGCGCGAGGAGGCGGAGCTGACCACGGAGACGCGCTTCACGCCGTCGGAGGGTGGGTGGCTGCTGGCGCAGGTGGTGCCCCGCTCGCGGCTGATGCGTGGAGGCGCGGCGGGCGCGGTGGATGGAGGCACGGCGGCCGCAGAGGTGGACACGTTCGTGGACGACGTGCTCGCGCGCTTCACGCTTCGCGTGAAGCTGGCCGCGGACGGCACCTTCGTGAAGCTCGTCTCACCCGAGTCCGCGCAGGAGGCGCTGCATCAGGTGGTGCCAGCGGGCGTGAGCGCGCCCGAGCTGGAGCGCTTCTTCTCGCCAGAGGCCCTGGATGCACGGACGCGCCGCGAGTGGGAGGCGCGCTACTCGGGCCTGTTCCGGCGCAACCTGACCGAGGGGCAGCGCATCTGGTCGGTGGACGTGTTGCCCCTGGGAGAGACGCAGGTGGCATACGTGCTGGAGCGCACGGTGCAGGGCACGCGTGACACCGAGTACGGTGACGCGCTGGTGCTGAGCCTGCGCTGTCTGGACGCGCTGCCGGCGGACGCGCCCGAGGAGCTGACGGATGCGTGGACGACGGCGGGACGGCCGCAGCTCACGGCGGGCGTGAAGTGCGAGGGCGAGCAACTGGTGGCGCGGGGCCGGTTCGTCCCGGTGAGCCGGGAGCTGACAGTGAAGGCGACGGTGGCGGAAGCGCAGTGGACCGTCACCACGGAGTCGCGAGCGCAGGGACTTCAGGAGGAGGCGCGATGAGCTGGGAACAGAACCTCGTGGAGGACGAAGCGGGCGTGGAGCGCGTGGTGCAGGGCGCGCGGCGGGTGGCGGTGCTGGGCATCAAGACGGAGCAGCAGTCGGGGCAGCCGGCCTACTACGTGCCGGACTACCTCGCGAAGGCCGGCGTGGACGTGGTGCCGGTGCCCGTCTACTACCCGGACGTGACGCACATCCTCGGCAAGCCGGTGTTCCGGCGGCTCGCGGATGTGCCTGGTGACGTGGACGTGGTGGACGTGTTCCGCCGTCCACAGGACATCGACGCGCACGTGGACGACATCATCGCCAAGAAGCCGAAGGCGGTGTGGTTCCAGTCCGGCATCCGCAACGACGCGGCGGCGGAGAAGCTCGCGAAGGCGGGCATCCAGGTGGTGCAGGACCGCTGCCTCATGGTGGACCACCGCCGCTACGGCCGGCGCTGAAGCAGCACCGGGCCCGCGTCACGAAGCACGCGGGCCCGGGCCTTGACTCAGTACTGCCCGGAGATGACCTTGGGCAGCGCCTTGCGCAGGTCCGGCAGGGGGCCAATCTGCTGCGAGCTGGAGGCCTGCGCGGTGCCGTTGTTGCGCAGCAGGCCGCGCATCTGCACGCTCGTCAGGCGGCGGCCGTTGGCCAGGGCCACGCCCTGCGCGCTGGCGGCGGCGCCGACGATGATGGGCGAGGCGCTCGACGTGCCGCTGAACGTGGACGTGTAGTACTGGTCCTCGCCGTTCGCCGAGCCGAAGACGTTGCCGTAGCCCAGGGAGTAGACCTTCTCACCCCAGCCGTGCACGTCCACGCGGCTGCCGTAGTTGGTCCAGCACATGGGCACGCGCGTGGTGGCGGTGCTGGCGCCCACGATGATGGCGCCCGAGTCACGCACGCTGCGGTTGAAGGCGTTGCCGTACGCGGCGGCGTCCAGGTTGGCGCTGCCGTTGCCCGCCGCCTCCACCACGACGACGCCGTTGGCCGTCGCCGTGCGGATGGCGTCGTAGTTCGCCGTCCAGTACTCCATGGCGATGTAGTTGCACTGGCTGGTGTTGCACGTGCACGCCGTGCCGTCCGACGGGCCGCCCGCGTGCAGCTCGATGAGGATGATGCCGCCCAGGCCCGCCGCCGTGGCCGCCTTGGAGATGGCGCTCGCGGTGCTCTGTGACGCGACGCCCTCGATGCCCACCCGCGCCGCGTTGGCGATGCCCGTCGTGCCGTATGCGTTGGACACGCTGGCAATCTCACCCAGCACCGCCGTGCCGTGGTTGCGCCAGGCGAGGTCCGCGTACTGCGTGCCGCCCGTGTAGAACATCGCCGGCATGTCCTCGTGCGTGGTGCGCCAGCCGCCCTCGATGTCCACCACCTTCACGTTGGCGCCGTTGCCGCCCGTCACCGTCCACGCGTAGGTGGCGTCGATGCCGCCGGGCGCCACGTTCAGGTAGCCCTGGTTGGACTGGTACAGCGGCGTGGTGGGCGGGATGTCCGCCGCGGCCAGCAGGCTACGCACCGCCGCGTCCATGCCGAAGTTGACCATGGCCGGCTCGGGCGGCGGCTCGGCGTAGGCCACCTCGACGCCCTCCAGGCGGTTGAGCTCGCCCACCAGGTCCGCCACGGCGCCGGCCGTGGTGCCCGGCAACAGCGGCACCTCGAAGTAGAGGTTCAGGTCCGCGAGCTGCACGCCGCTCTGCGCCTCACCGGAGGCCTTGCGCGCCTCGAGCACGGGCTCGGCCTCGTCGAAGAGGCGCGAGGGAGCGCCGATGCGCGGCGCGCGCTCCAGCAGGGCCTCCACGGAGGCGGCATCCGCGCGCAGGCGCGCGTCGCTCAGGCCCTGGCCGGCCAGCAGCGAGCGCTCCGCCTCGCCGCGCTCGGTGGCGAGCGGAACGAGACGGTTGTCACGCAGGCGCACGCGGCTGCCCTCGTGGAACTTCACCACGATGCGCTCCACGTACGTGTCCGCGGCCAGCTCGCGGCCGGTGTGCTTCGCCACGAGCCCTCGCGGCTCCAGCTTCGGTGCCGCCTCGGCGGTGGGTGCCAGTGCCAGCAGGGAGAGGGACAGCAGTGCGCCACGCGGGGGACGCATCGACAGGAGGAACGACGTCGGCATGGACTGCCTCCACGACTTCGAGGGGGACGGCCGTGATTCGCCACGCCGCCGGGCCCTGCCCGAAGCGGAGCGCGAATCACGCGGACATCTTGCGTTCCTGGTCTGTCATTTTATCCCAGTTGAAGTCTGACAATTGTCCTGAAGCCGACAGGGGCTTTCACCACTCCGCCTGCTCGAAGGGCACGGGAGGCCGGGCCAGCGCGCGCTCCGCCGCGAGCCGCGCCTGGTCCAGCGCATCGAAGCCGCGCTCCATCGTCGTCGGCGTCACCGGCGGCAGGTTGGACACGACGACGTAGACGGGCACCTTCCGCGCCTCCAGCACGGTGAGCTGGAGGCGGAAGTGGTCCCGTCTCAGCGCCGCGGAGCCCGAGGCCAGTCCCTGCGCATACGCCATGGGTCCGCCCACCACCTTGCGCGTCCGGCTGGGCAGGAAGTGCACGAGGATGGCGTCCAAATCCTTCCCCACCGCGCTCTCGTTGAGCGACAGCGCGGGCGCCTTGTCCACCAGCCCGCCGTCCCAATAGAGGTTCCCCTCCAGCGGCACCGCGCGGAACAGGCCCGGGTACGCGCAGGTGGCGTGGACGCGCGGAGCCAGCTCGCCCGAGGTGAACACCTCGTGCCGCCCCAGCGTGAGGTTGGAGGCCACGAGCAACAGCGGGGATGGCAGCTCCTCGAAGGTGCGCACCGACAGCGTGTCCTCCAGCAGCCGCCGGAAGCGCTCGCCCTTGAGCAGGCCCGTCATGCCGTGGCCCACCGAGTCCGCGTTCAGCACCGCGCCAATCGGGTCCGGGTCCCAGAAGTTGGCGCGCGTCTGCCGCAGCACCAGCTCTTCAATCGCGTGCACCGGAATCCCCGCCGCCGCGTACGCCGCCACCATGCCTCCGGCGGACGTGCCCGCGTACGCCTGGGGCTTGAGCCCCGAGGCCGCCAGCCCCTTGAGGAAGCCGGCGTGCCCATAGAAGCCGAAGTAGCCCGCGGAGAGGACCAGGCCGAACCGCTTGCCGTCGAGGAGCTGGTGCAGGGTAGGAGAGGCCATTCCCAGGATGTACGCCACTGTCCGGAAACAGGCAACGCGACGCGTCTAGAGAGTGCTGGCCTCCGACAGGACATCGACGTATGTTGATGCGGCGATATGGACGAGCTGTCCCAGTCATTCCGCGTGCTCGGAGACCCGACGCGCCTGCGCATCCTCCGGTTGGTGGCCGAGGCTCCGTTGAACGTGACGGAGCTGGTGTCGCTCGTCGGGGTGGCGCAGTCGTCCGTCTCGCACCACCTGGGCAAGCTCAAGGGGCTGGGCCTGTTGCGCGAGGAGCGGCAGGCGGGCTTCAGCTACTACTCGCTGGCCCTGGAAGAGGCTGACTCGCGCTGGCCGCTCATCCGCCTGGCGCGCGAGGCGGAGGACGCGGCGGGGGACTCGGCGCGGCTGCAGGATTTGCTGCGCGCGCGTGAGGACAGACAGGCGCTCAACGAGCGGCTCCTGGAGCCGGGCCAGTCGTGGTTCCTGTGGGCCGGGGCGCTGGCGTCGCTCTTGCCGCCGCTGGACGTGGCGGACTTCGGCTGCGGCACCGGCGTGCTGAGCGTGGCCATTGCGCGGTGGGCGCGGCACGTGTGGGCCATCGACCAGAACGCGGACGCGCTCCAGCAGGCCCGCGAGCGCGCCGGCCGGGAAGGGCGCTCCAACATCACCTTCCTGCGCGAGGATTTGCACCGCCTGTCGCTGAAGGCGGGGCGGATGGACCTCGTGGTGATTTCGCAGAGCCTCCACCACGTGGAGTCCCCCGCGGCGGTGCTGGCCGAGGCCGCTCGCCTGCTCAGGCCGGGCGGCCGGCTGGTGGTGCTGGAGTTGATGCCGCACGACGAGCGTTGGGTGCTGGAGCGGTTGGGCCACAAGCACCTGGGCTTCGCGCCCGAATACCTCGAAGCCGCCCTGCGCGAGGCCGGCTTCACGTCCCTCACCCGCGAGACGCACGCGCGCGACGGGGCCAGTCCCTTCCGCGTCTTCCTGCTGACCGGAGTCAAGCCATCATGACGAGCCATCTGCCCGCCGCACTGCCGCCCCCTTCCGGAGAGAACGGCCGCCGCGTGGAGGCGCTGCGCACCGCCCTGCGCGAGCGCGTGCTGGTGCTGGACGGCGCCATGGGCACGCTGCTCCAGGGCCATGACCTCAAGGCGGCGGACTTCGGCGGCGCGGAGTACGAGGGCTGCAACGAGCACCTCGTCCTCACCCGGCCGGACATCATCGAGGGCATCCACGCGCGCTACTTCGCCGCGGGCGCGGACGTGACGGAGACGGACACCTTCGGCGGCACGCCGCTCGTCCTCAACGAGTTCGGCCTCGGGCACAAGGCGCTCGAAATCAACGAAGTGGCATCCCGGCTCGCGCGCAAGGCCGCCGAGGCCGCCGAGGCGAAGGACGGCCGCATGCGCTGGGTGGCGGGCTCCATCGGCCCCACCACCAAGGCCATCAGCGTCACCGGCGGCGTCACCTTCGAGGAGCTGGTGGAGAACTTCGCCGTGCAGGCCGAGGGACTCGCGCTCGGCGGCTCCGACTACCTGCTGGTGGAGACGGCGCAGGACACGCGCAACATCAAGGCGGCACTGCTCGGAATCGAGAAGGCCTTCCGCAAGCTGGGCTGGGCGCTGCCGGTGGCGGTGTCCGGCACCATCGAGCCCATGGGGACGATGCTCGCGGGCCAGAGCGTGGAGAGCCTCGCCGCGTCGCTGGAGCACGCGGACCTCTTGTACCTCGGGCTCAACTGCGCCACCGGTCCGGACTTCATGACGGACCACATCCGCTCGCTGTCCGCGATGAGCCCGTTCCCGGTGTCGTGCGTGCCCAACGCGGGCCTGCCGGACGAGAACGGCCGCTACCTCGAGACGCCGGAGATGATTGCCCGCTCGCTGACGCGCTTCTGTGAGCAGGGTTGGCTCAACGTGGTGGGTGGCTGTTGCGGCACGCACGCGGGCCACATCGAGACGCTGGCGAAGGCGGTGCGGGGCCTGCAGCCGCGCCACTCCACGCCCCGGCCGCGCGCCTCGCTGTCCGGCGTGGACTACGTGGAGGTGAAGGAGGACGAGCGTCCGCTCATCGTCGGTGAGCGCACCAACGTCATCGGCAGCAAGAAGTTCAAGGAGCTCATCATCGCGGGGCAGCTCGACGACGCGTCGGAGATTGCCCGCGCGCAGGTGAAGCGGGGCGCGCAGGTCATCGACATCTGCCTCGCCAACCCGGACCGGGACGAGTTGGAGGACATGCGCCGCTTCCTGGAGGTGGTCGTCAAGAAGGTGCGCGTGCCCCTGATGATTGACTCCACCGACGAGCGCGTCATCGAGATGGCGCTCACGTACAGCCAGGGAAAGGCCATCATCAACTCGGTCAACCTGGAGGACGGCGAGGAGCGCTTCGAGAAGGTGGTGCCGCTGGCCCGCCGCTTCGGCGCCGCGCTGGTGGTGGGCTGCATCGACGAGACGGGCATGGCCGTCAACCGCCAGCGCAAGCTGGAGGTGGCGGAGCGCTCGTACGAGCTGCTCACGAAGAAGTACGGCATGAAGCCGGAGGATTTGTACTTCGACCCGCTCGTCTTCCCGTGCGCCTCGGGCGATGCGCAGTACACGGGCAGCGCGGTGGAGACGATTGAGGGCGTGCGCCTCATCAAGCAGCGCTTCCCGCGCTGCAAGACGGTGCTGGGCATCTCCAACGTGTCCTTCGGCCTGCCCACCGCGGGCCGCGAGGTGCTCAACTCCGTCTTCCTGTACCACTGCGTCCAGGCAGGCCTGGACAGCGCGCTGGTCAACTCCGAGAAGCTGGAGCGCTACGCCTCGCTGCCGGAGGAGGAGCGCAAGCTGGCGGAGGATTTGCTCTACAACCGGGGCACGGACCCGGTGGCGCCCTTCGCCGCGCACTTCCGCGAGCGCAAGCCGGCCCGCGCGGCGGTGAGCAGCCTGCCGCTGGAGGAGCGGCTCCAGCGCTACATCATCGAGGGCACGCGCGACGGCCTCACCGCGGACCTCGAGGAGGCGATGAAGAAGTACACGCCGCTGGAAATCATCAACGGCCCGCTGATGAAGGGCATGGACGAGGTGGGCCGCCTCTTCGCCGCGAACGAGCTCATCGTCGCGGAGGTGCTCCAGAGCGCCGAGTCGATGAAGGCCGCGGTGAGCTGGCTGGAGCCGTACATGAGCAAGGCCCAGGCGGCCATGCGCGGCAAGGTGGTGCTCGCCACGGTGAAGGGCGACGTGCACGACATCGGGAAGAACCTGGTGGAAATCATCCTCGCCAACAACGGCTTCCACGTCGTGAATCTGGGCATCAAGGTGCCGCCCGAGCAGCTCGTGCAGGCGGTGCGCGAGCACCGGCCGGACATCCTCGGCCTGTCGGGCCTCTTGGTGAAGAGCGCGCACCAGATGGTGGCGACGGCGGAGGACCTGAGGCGCGCGGGCGTGGAGACGCCGATTCTGGTGGGCGGCGCGGCCCTCAGTCGCAACTTCGTGGACCGCAACATCGCCCCGGCGTACGGCGGCGGCACGGTGGCCTACGCGCAGGACGCGATGAGCGGCCTGGACCTCGCGAAGCAGATTGTGGACCCCGGCGCGCACGAGAAGCTGCGCGGCGACCTCGCGACACGCCGCGAGAAGCTGGCGCAGGAGGTGAAGGAGCGCCCGGCCGCGACGGCGCCCGTGTCGCGTACGCGCAGCGCCGAAATCCAGGTGCTGGAGACGGTGCCGTCCGCGCCGGACTGGGAGCGGCACGTGCTGACGAACACGCCGCTGGACCACATCTGGAAGTTCATCAACCCGGTGATGCTGTACGGCCGTCACCTGGGCCTGCGCACCTCGTCGCGCGCCCTGGGCACGCCGGCCGAGGCGGACCTCGCGAAGACGGAGGAAGGGCGCAAGGCGCTGGCGCTGAAGGAAGCGGTGGAGGAGCTGAAGGGCACGCTGCGTGGCGGCCTCATGCACGCGCGCGCCGTCTTCCAGTTCTTCCAGGCGGGCAGCGACGGCAACCGCGTGGTGCTCTTCGACGGGCGCACCGGCAAGGAGGCCGCGTCCTTCGACTTCCCCCGGCAGGACCGCGAGGGCGGGCTGTGCCTGGCGGACTACCTCAAGCCCCTTGACGGCGGTGGCGGCGCGCCGCGCGACAACGTGGCCATGTTCGTCGTCACCGCGGGCCGGGGCATCCGCGAGCTGGCGGAGGAGCTGAAGGCGAAGGGCGAGTTCCTGAAGATGCACGCGGTGCAGGCGCTCGCGCTGGAGACGGCGGAGGGCTACGCGGAGCTGCTGCATACGCAGTTGCGCAGCATGTGGGGCACGCCGGACCGTCCGGACATGACGATGCTGGAGCGCTTCCGCGCGGAGTACGCGGGCAAGCGCTACTCGTTCGGTTACCCCGCGTGCCCGCGCCTGGAGGACCAGGCGAAGCTGTTCGCCGCGCTGCGGCCGGAGGAAATCGGCGTGCAGCTCACCGACGGCTGCATGATGGAGCCGGAGGCCTCGGTGTCCGCCATCGTCTTCCACCACCCGCAGGCCTCGTACTTCTCCGTGACGTGAGCGGGTGACGGCGGCGCGTGGCGCGGAAGGTGCATTCCAGCCCCCCACGTCCCCTCGGGCCGAGAGGGGGCCACCCCGCTGGAGCGTTCCGTGTCTGACATTCGTGTCGTGCTGTGCGTCCTCGCACTGTCTCCCGGCCTGTCGTGGGCCCAATCCGGTGAGCTCCAGGCCCCGCCGCTCATCGAGGTGGAGGACGCGAGGGACTCGGACGCGGGGGATGCGCCCGTCCGCGACGCGGTGCTTCCCTCGCCCGAGGTGCTGACGGAGACACAGCGGTCGCCGGACGCTCCGGAGTGGGTCGCCGGACGCGTGCTCGTGGAAGCCATGGGCGGCGCGGTGGCCGGCGTGGGAGGTGGCTTCGTGGGCGTGCTCGCCATGCTCCCCCTGGGGGGCACGACGATGGGCTGTGACGGAGACAACTGTTCCGCCTCGGGCCTGTTGGCCGGAGGCATCATGGGCTGGTCGCTGGGCTCGGCCCTGGGCGTGTACGGCTCGGGCTCGATGTTGCAGGGGCGCGGGCGCCTGCTGCCCACGCTGGGACTGGGTCTGCTGGCGGGCGGCGTGTCCACGGGGCTGTACGTGTCCGAGGCCGTGGATGAGGAGATGGCGCTGGCGCTCCTCGCGCTTCCGCTGGCGACGTCCATCATCACCTACGAGGTGACGTCGGCCGCGTCCCGGCCGCGCGTGCTGACGTCGTCCGGTGACTCCGGCGCGTGGTGGACGCCCACGGTGGGGGTGACCTCTCACGGGGGCGCGCTCGGACTCGCGGGCCGCTTCTGAAGCGCTCGCGGCCTAGAAGCGCATGCCCAGGCTCACTCCCGCGGTGACGAGGTCTCCCTCGTAGTAGGGGCCGCTGCCGACGTCGTCATTGACGAGGATGCGGTACGTGGCGCGCGCGCCCGCCGTCACGCCGTAGAACCGGTACTCGACTCCCGCCCCGAGCGGGATTTCCGGGACGAAGTCGTTGCTGAAGGGCTGCTGGTCCGCCTCGCCGCTGGTGTCGAGGAAGCTGATGCCCACGCCCGCGCTGAGGAAGGGCTTCCAGCGGCCTCCCAGCGTGGGGCCGAGCTTGGCGGTGGCTCCCAGGTTGTGCCGCCACAGCGTGCCGACGTTGGACTCCGCGAAGCCATTGGCGGAGCCCTCGTAGCCGGCCTCCACGCCGAGCCCCGGGAAGAGCGGCACCTCCCCCTGGATGTCGAGGAAGGCGCCCACGTTCGTCTCGCTTCCGAGCGCGCCGGTATAGGACGCCAGGCCGGTGTGCACCGTCACACCCGCGGCTCCGAAGCCTGGGGCCGGCTGCAGGGCCGGGCTGGTGACGGCAGGGGTGTTCTTCGCGAGCGCGGGTGCGGCCAGCAGCGCCGCCGTCAGGGTGCCCGCCCGCCATGCATGTCGCGTCATCGCCGCACACCTCCTCGGCCACCGGGGGCTCTCCTGGAAGACCATGGTGCCGGCGCGAGAGGTCCGGAACCCGGCACGCGAGGGATGTCAGGCAGCCCCCGGGGGAGGGGCGAGCGGTTAGAGTGCATGGCATGAGCGCGCCGAACATCCGCCGAGCCGTCCAGCTTCTCCCCGCCTGTGCCACCACGGGCATCGGGAGCCTGCCGCACACCCAGGTGGAACTGGGCCTCCAGGCCGCGCTGGCACAGGACATCCCCTTCCTGCCGCAGCTCCCGGTGGGCCACCCGTCCGAGCTGATGATTCCCGCGGCCCTGGAGGGGCTGCCGGGCCTGTCCTTCGACGCGGAAGGCCTGTGCACGGTGGACCTGGCGGCCTGGGAGGCGGGGCGCGCGGACTTCGAGGCGCGGCTGGACGCGGCGCTGTCCGCGGGGGCGCTGGAGGCCTACGAGCCCTCGCCCGAGGGCTGCCGCGCGTGGCGCCCCTTCCTGTGGGAGGTGGAGACGCGGAAGCTGGCCTTCGCCAAGGCGCAGCTCGCGGGGCCCTTCACGGTCCGCTCGGTGACGCGCACTTCCTCGGGGCAGCCCGCGCTGGAGGTAGCGGGGCTGGACCAGGTGATGTTCCGCCTGGTGCTGGCGCGCTCGCTGGCCATGGTGAAGGCGCTGCGGCGCGCGGGCACCACGCCGCTGTTCTTCCTGGACGAGCCGGGCCTCTACGCCTTCCAGCGCACGCAGCCGCAGCACCTGTTGGCGCTGCAGGAGCTCAAGCTGCTGGTGGTGGCCCTGCAGCGCGAGGGCGCGCTGGTGGGCGTGCACTGCTGCGGCAACACGGACTGGGGCGCGCTGCTGGACGTGCAGCCGGATTTGCTGTCGCTGGACGTGCGGCTGTCGCTGGACGCCATGGTGGAGGAGCGCGAGGCGCTGGAGCGCTTCCTCGCGTCGGGCGCGACGCTCAGCCTGGGCATCGTCCCCACGGACCTGGCATCCGCGTACGAGGTGGGGGAGTTGGTGGACTCGGTGGAGGCGACGCTGAAGGCGGCGCTGCCACGGGGCTTCACCTTCCCGCAGGTGGTATCCACGGTGGTGCTGACGCCCGCGTGCGGGCTGGCGATGCGCTCGGTGGTGGACGCCGAGCGCATCCTGGAGGAGCTGAAGGCGGCACAGCGGCGGCTGCGCGGGGCGCTCGAGGCGGAGCGTCCCGCGGCGCGCCAGACGCCGAATCCCCACTGAGGAGGCGGACTACTGACGGCCGAGCCGGAGCTCACGCTCCGCCTGGAACCAGTCCTGCTCGGGGTTGCCGGGCGTGCCGCCGCGGGCGAGGAAGATTTCGTAGGCGCGCCGGGCAATCTGCTCGTGCGTGGGGATGTTGCGAGGGGCCGACGTCGCGGGTTCCGGGGTGGGCGTGCGCGCGGGCATGCTCGACGGCGTCGTGTGGGGGGCCTGCTTGTTGGCGGTATTGCGTGCCATGGGGGGAGCCTCTCCTCCAGTGAGGTTGGACGCGCGGAGTCTGGGGTTCGGGTAGGCGCACGCGAAAGCGACCCCCTGGGACAGGGGTTCTCGGAGCAACAGGACGAATGGGCCACTGTCGGGAGAAGGACAGGGGCAGTGGCGCATCGTCAGCCGCCGCGCAGCACGCCCGAGGCGAGCGCGGTGTCCAGCGCGCGCTGCATGGCGGTGCTCATGCCGAGCGCGGAGGCCTCGTCGGGCGTGCACCAGCGCAGCTCCTGGAACGCGGGCGTGCGGGTGGGGCGCTGAGCGCCGGACACTCGGAAGAGGCGCAGCGTGAGGTCGCGGTGGGTGAGCTGCCGCTTCACCGTGCCGAGCGCGCCCTCGAGCTTCACCTCCGTGCCCAGCGCGGCCGCGAGCTTCGTGGCGGCCTCGGCGGCGGGGAGGTCCTCGTCCACCTCGGCGGCGGGCAGTTCCCACAGGCCGCCGAAGAGGCCCGCGTCCGCGCGGCGCGCGAGGAGGAGCGTGCCCGCATGCGGCCATACCGCGAGGGCCAGCGTCAGCTTCTTCGGCGTGGCGCGCACCTTGGCGGGAGGCAGCTCGTCCACGCGGCCCTTGCGGAAGGCGAGGCACGCGTCGCGCACGGGGCATAGCAGACACAGCGGGCTCTCCGGCCGGCACACCGTGGCGCCGTGCTCCATGAGGGCCTGGTTGAAGTCCCCGGGCCGCTCGCCCTTCACCAGCGCGGTGGCGAGCGCCCACAGCGTGGCCTCGCGCTCGCGGTCTCCGGGAAGGCCTTCCACCTCGAAGATGCGGGACAGCACGCGCGCCACGTTGCCGTCGACGAGCGGTGCTTCCTCACCGAAGGCGATGGAGGCCACGGCGCCCGCGGTGTAGCGCCCGAAGCCGGGCAGGGAGAGGAGCTCCTCGGCGGTGGAGGGAAGGCGGCCGCCGAAGCGGGACACCACCTCCTGCGCGGCGCGGTGCAGGTTGCGAGCGCGGCTGTAGTAGCCCAGGCCCTTCCACCCGGCGAGCACGTCGTCCAGTGGCGCGGCGGCCAGCGCGAGCGCCGTGGGGAAGCGCGCGAGGAAGCGCTCCCAATAGGGAATCACCGTCGACACCTGCGTCTGCTGGAGCATGACCTCGCTCAGCCAGATGGCATACGGGTCCTTCGTGCGGCGCCACGGCAGGTCACGTTTGTTGCGGTCGTACCAGCCGAGCAGCGGACCGCGCACGGCGGCGAGGTGCTGTGGCGTCGGGATGACGGAGGGCGCGGCGGGGGCGGCGCGCGAGCGTGTCGTCTTGCCCTTCACTCGCGGCTTCGCGTCAGTGGAGTCGGCGGGAGCATCGGAGGCCGGGACCTGCTCGGACCCGGCCCGCTTCGTACGGGGACCGCGGAGACTCATGCATCCTTCTTCGTCAGCTTCGGCGCGGCCGCCAGGCGGCGGGCAACGCGGTCGAACAGTCCAGGCACCCACCGGTTGGCCAGCACCATGACCCGGCCGGGCAGGGTGAGCACCGTGTCGCGGCGTCCGCGCAGGCTCGCGCGCACCATCGCGTCGGCGACCTCCTCGGCGGACATGGCCTTCAATGGAATGGCCTCCTGCTTCCAGCCTTCCGCATGCAGGCGATTCTCACGGAACTCGCTCTCCGTGAGACCCGGGGACACGAGCAGCACGCGGATGCCCTCGGCGGCCAGCTCCGCGCGGAGCGACTCGGTCATCGCATTCACGGCGGCCTTGGAAGAGCAGTAGCCGCCCAACAGCGGCAGGCCCCGGTGCCCCAGCACCGAGCTCACGTTCATCACCTGCGCTCCAGACCTCCGGCGCAGCAACGGCAGCGCCGCGCGAGTCACCCGCCACAGCGCGAACACGTTCAGCTCGAACACCTGCCGGAGCTGCGCCTCGCTGATTGCCTCCAGCGGCCCGTAGAGCCCCTGGCCGGCGTTGTTGACGAGCACGTCCAGCCCCCCGAAGGTGGCCTCCGTCTCGCGCATCAGCCGCTCCACGTCCTCGCCGCGCGTCACGTCGCACCGCACGGGCAGCGCCCTCACGCCGAGTGACGTCACTTCACCGGCCGCGTCCTCCAGCTCCGCGGTGCGCCGGGCGGCGAGGACGACATCCGCGCCCGCTGCCGCGAACCGCTTCGCCGCCGCCCGGCCGATTCCAGCGGAAGCCCCCGTGATGAGGACCGTCCGGCCCTTGAAGGGTTGGGTCTTCATGCCGCGAGCACCTTACCCGTATGGTTCAGTAGCCCAAGTGTCTTTCACCTCAAGACGGGCGCTCGTTTCCTTGTCTGTTCCCTTTCTTGACGAGCAGGCGAACGCCTAGGATGCACCGCTTCCATGCGGCGTCCCACCCTCAGCAACGACTTCTCCTGGTCCAAGAGCCGTCACGAGAAGTTCTCCGAGTGCCTCCGTGCGTATTACCTCTACTACTACCGCTCCTGGGGCGGGTGGGAGGCGGACGCGGCGAAGGACGTGCGGGAGCTGTACGTGCTGAAGAAGCTGGCCAACCGCTTCAGTTGGGCGGGCAGCGTGGTGCACGAGAGCATCAAGGACGTGCTGCTGGACTGGCAGGCGGGGCGCGAGGTGGACCCGGCGGTGGTGGAGGCGCGGGCGCGCAAGCTGATGCAGGACGACTTCCGGCACTCGCGCGGCAAGGCGTACTGGACGGCGAAGTACCGCAAGCAGTTCACCGGCCTGGTGGAGCACGAGTACGGCGACGTGGTGCCGGACGAGGCCTGGAAGCAGAACTGGGAGACGGTGCGCGGGGCGCTCGCATGGTTCTTCACGTCGCGCTGGCCGGGGATTGCCCGGGGGCTGAAGCCGCAGCAGTGGCTGGAGGTGGACGCGGGCTTCGACTTCGCGCACTTCACCCTGGACGGTCTCAAGGTGTTCGCCATTCCGGACTTCGCCTTCGTGGACGCGGACGGCACCACGGTGGTGGTGGACTGGAAGACGGGCAAGGCGCGGGACGGGTACGACGAGCAGGTGCTGGGCTACGCGCTCTACGTGTCGCAGCGCTACCGCGTCCCGGTGGAGAAGGTGCGCGCCTCGCTGGTGTACCTCAACGAGGGGAAGGAACAGGACGTGACGGTGGACCCGGCGGCGATGGATTCCTTCCGCCGGCACTTCGAGGGCAGCGTGGCGAAGATGCGCGCGCTCCTGAAGGACGTGGCCACCAACACGCCCCTGGACGCGTCCGCCTTCCCGCTCACGGAAGAGGTGTCCGCCTGCACGCGCTGCGTCTTCCGCCGTCCGTGCGGACGCGAGGCCGCCGTGGCGGCGCAGGCGCAGCAGCGTCAGCAGCAGGTGGCGTGACGACTACCGCGCCGAGGCCAGCCGCCGCACCACCACGCCGGCGGCATTCATGCCGAAGCACGACGTGACGAAGGCCACGCTGCCGTCAATCTGCGTGCGGTGGTCGCACGTGTGGAAGTCGTTGTCCTGCGGGCACACGCAGAGGAAGCCGTCGGTGGCGTCGTCGTACTGGAGCGCCACCGGCATCCGCCGCGCTTCAATCGAGTAGACGGCGGTGATGCCGGTGTGCCGGTCCGTCTCCACGCCGTACTTGCGCTTGAGCAGCTTGCGGATGTCCTTGGCGAACGGGTCCATGTGCGTCTCGGACAGGTCCTCCACGCGGATGGCCGTGGGGTCCAGCCGGCCCGCGGCGCCCATGGAGCTGACCACCGGCACGCCCAGCGTCACGCAGCGGTGCAGCAGGTGCAGCTTCGCCTTCACGTTGTCGATGGCGTCCACCACGAAGTCGTACTGGCCGGCCTGCAGCATCTGCTCGGCCACCTCCTCGCGGTAGAACTCGCGGACCGCCGTCACCCGGGCCTGCGGGTTGATTTCCTGGCAGCGCTGGCCCATCAGCTCCGCCTTGCTCTTGCCCACGTTCTTCACCGTGGCGTGGAGCTGGCGGTTGGTGTTGGTGACGCACACGTCGTCATGGTCCACCAGCGTCAGGTGGCCGATGCCGCTGCGCACCAGTCCCTCGGCCGCGTAGCTGCCCACGCCGCCCAGGCCGAACACCACCACGCGCGCGTTGGCCAGCCGCTCCATCGCGGAGTCACCCAGCAGCCGGCCCGTGCGGTCGAAGCGCCGGGAGAGCTTGAAGGGGCGGGCGAGCGAGTCGTCCGCCTTCGCCGGGGCGGCCGGGGAAGCGGGCGGAGTCTCGGTCTCGGGGGTGGTAGTCGGCTGCGTGTTCATGGCGCTCCTCTATAACGCGACGCTCGCCTACCGCGAAGGCGGGGGGAAAGCTTCCCGGAACAGCCTACGTGCGTTCTCGGTCGTCTGCTGGGCGACCACCTCGACGGGCTCTCCCCGGACGCGGGCCATGCCTTCGATGATGCGAGGCAGGTAGCCCGGCTCCGAGCGCGCTCCCCGGTGCGGTGTGGGTGCCTGGTCCGGTGCGTCCGTCTCCGCCATCAGCCGGTCCAGGGGAATGGCTCGCAGCGCGTCCAGCGGCTTGCGCGCCTCCGCCCAGGTGACGGGGCCGGCGAAGGAGAAGTGGCAGCCCTTCTGGAGGTAGAAGCGCGCCAGCTCCACGCCGCCGCTGTAGCTGTGCATGAGCACGCCGGCCTCGGGCAGCTCCTCCTGCTTGAACAGTTCGATGAGCGCGGGGTGCAGCCGGTGGCAGTGCATCAGCACCGGCAGCCCGTATTTGCGCGCCAGCGCGAGGTGCCGACGCAGCACCATCACCTGTCGCTCCAGCGGAGCACCGGGGATGGAGGGACCGTCCAGGCCACACTCGCCCACGGCCGCGGCTCCGCCCTTCGAGAGCAGCGCATCGAGGTGTTCGAGGACGGCCTCGTCCTGTTCCGGCGGCATCTCAGGCAGGAGCTGCGGGTGGATGCCGAGCCCCACCTGGAGGCGCGCGTCGTTCCGCGACAGCTCGAGCAGGGGTTCCCAGTCATGCGGGCCGACGCCGGGAATCACGATGCCGTGGAGGCCCGCGGCCCAGGCGCGTTCGAGCACGGCGGCACGGTCAAGGTCGAAGCGCGTCGCATCGAGGTGGCAGTGGGTGTCTATCATTGAGCACGCAGCGGCGCCTGGCCGTTCAATCAGGAACACGGTTGTCATTGCCGCGCACCAAACCCGGCGCGGCTCGGAGTGGTGAAGCTATACGCGGCCCCCTGGTACTTCGGAGGGTCTTTATGACCAAACGTGTCGTTATCAGCGCGCTGTGCTGCGCGCTGTGGGTGCTCACGACGGGTTGTGGGGATGAGTGTGTCGATACGTTTGATTGCCGTGCCGACAACGGAGCGCCTGCCGCGGGGCAGGAGTGGGTCTGCAATGCGGACAACGAGTGCGAGCAGCGCGCGGTAGCGACTCCCGAGCAGGACGCGGGGACCGACGCAGGTACGGAAGTGGACGCTGGCACCGACGCGGGTACCGAGGACGCCGGCACCGACGCGGGTACCGAGGACGCTGGCACCGAGGACGCGGGTGTCGACGCGGGCAGCATGAGCGTGCCCAAGGGCGGGGCCTGCGTCTCGTCCATGGACTGCCAGCCGGGCCTGCGCTGCGAGGGGACGCCGTCCCTGTGCCAGGCCATGCACGTGGCCGTCACCGCCACCGCGGACACGGGAGGAGAGAGCAGGGCGCTGGTCATGCGCTACGACACGCCGGGCATGGTGTCGCTGACGGACGCGGGCACGCCCAGCTTCTATCCGCGCTGGGGTCCGGGAGGCTCGCGGATTGCGTTCGTCCAGGATGCGGTGGAGTCGAACACGGCCTCCGAGCGCAAGGCGGGTGACCTCGTGGTGCGCGACATCCCACCCGTGGAGGGCCAGGTGACGTTACTCGCGGACGGCGGCACCGGCAACACCGAGCAGTTCCGCTACATGGAATGGGAGCCGGGCCCCGTCATCCTCTACGTGCGCCGCAATGGCGGCAGCTCGTCGGGCATCTCCTCGGCTCAGGTGGATGGTGGCGCGGTGAGCTCGGAGGAGGAGAATGGGACGTTCCCGGACTGGTCCACCGACGGCAAGACGTTCGCGTTCAGCGCGGCCACGGAGGGGCTGTCGACCTCCACGCTAAGCGGCTCTGATTCGCTCATCGCGAACTCCGGCGGCACCGCGGAGCAGCCGCACTACAACCGGGTCAACGACCAGTTGCTGTTCCTCCGCACGGACACGACGAAGCCCGAGGGCTTCAATACCTCGCTCTTCGTGATTCCCACCGGCAGCGGCACGGTGCAGCCGATTGCGGACTTCTCGACCGAGTCCTCGACGGGTGGGACCATCGGCTCGTACATCGCCAATCCCATCTGGTCTCCCGACGGCACGCTGGTCGCCTACGTCCGGGCCTACTTCTTCAAGCCCACGAGCGGGGCCCCGGTGCTCTGCGGCGGCGGCAGCTCGCCCTGCGCGGATCGGCCCGGCAACATCATCTTTGTACGCCGCATCGACCCGGCGTCGGGCGCGGGCGCGGCGGCCGAGGCTTCCTTCGTCGAAGGCGGCACGCTCCCGTCCTTCTCTCCGGATGGGCGTTTCCTCGCGTACGTGAAGGGCGGCCAGCTCTACGTCCAGCAGATCGACCCGGCCACGGGCCTGCCGGCTTCCGGTGCGGCGGCCATCGTCCACCCGAAGGGCGGCTACACCATCCAGACCGGAGCTGGTGACGACCACCGCCCGCGCTGGCAGCCCAAGTAGTCCCGGATGACGGACGTCCTGCGCGTCGCGCACGGGACGTCCTGAACGAAGTCCAGGGCCCGCGTCCCGCCACCGAGCGGGGCGCGGGCCTCTTCACGCAGGGCCGTGTCCACCAGGCCACAGGCCCGTGCGCCCGCTGCCGCGCTCATGCGCCGGAGACTCCGAGCCGTGACTGACGGGAAACCCAATCCGTCAGCGCCGGCATCCGCATTCACGCGGGCGACATCTGACGGCGACGGGACAGTAACGGAGGAAACGCAACTGCCCTCCCGCCCGCGTCCCATCATCCGGGAGCGGCAGGAGGGGGAGGCGGAGGGCCTAGCCCTCCAGGATGATGCGGCGCCCCAGCGCCCGGGTCATCTGCGGCGAGGTCATCAGCTCCATGACTTCCCCCAGCTCTCCGCCGGAGGTGTCGAAGGCCGCCGCGATGATCTCCCCCACCGTGAGGTGGGCCTTCTCCGCCACTGCCCGGGCCCGCTGGGCGGTCCGCCGCAGCGACGGCATCACCCTTCGCCCCTGCCGGGTGAGCGTCCCGCTCTTGCGTGTCGTCCTCTTGGCCATGTGTTCCTCCCACCGCGCCGCGACTGCACGGGTGAGTACACCGGGGGTCTGACATATGCAGGCGGAGTGCCAGTGGCTCGGCTACCTGCCCGGTGTGACAAGACCTACGTTTCCTCAGTCGGATAGCGGGTTTCCGCAACACCCTGGGTGAAGCCAAAACCCGCCCCATGGGGTGGTGTTCCGTTCTGTCGAGCTTTTTCGTTCAGCTCGTCGCGGGTCCCTCGACGTTTCGTTCAACAGTCAAGGTTCTGTCACCTGCCGAAAAGCGTCCGTCGTACAGGTCGCCGTCACCCCACCTTCGGCCGTCCTCTCCGACTGGAGGGCCATGCTCCCGGGTGGGATTCGAGGGTGCCCTGACGTGGAAGTCGCGTTGCGGTAAGGGAGCGACGCCATGAACGTCCAGGTCCTCTTCCACGACAGCTGCTTCGACGGCGCCGCCAGCGCGGCCGTCTTCTCCCGCTTCTACCGGGAGCGCATCCGCCCGGACGCGGCCTTCCGCTACCTGGGGCTCGCGCACAAGCCGGGCGCGGAGGGCATCGACCCGGCCGTCTTCACCGGCGAGGAGAACGTCATCGTCGACTTCCGCTACAGCCAGGACCCGAGGCTCACGTGGTGGTTCGACCACCACGTCTCGGCCTTCCAGCAGCCCGGTGACGAGGACCACTTCCGCGCGGATACCAGTGGCCGCAAGTTCCACGACGCGCACCGCAAGAGCTGCACGAAGTACCTCGCGGACGTGGCGCGCGAGCGCTTCGGCTGGGACGCCTCGCCCATGGCGGACCTCATCCACTGGGCGGAAATCATCGACGGCGCGCAGTTCCCCACGCCGCAGATGGCCGTCGCGCTGGAGGAGCCCGCGCTGCGCATCATGACGGTGCTGGAGGCCAACAAGGACCCGGCCCTCATTCCCGAGGTCATCCGCCGCATGCAGACGGAGTCGCTCGCGGCCATCGCCGCCTCGCCGCTCATCGCCACGCCGCTGGCCCCGCTGCTGGAGCGCCACCGAGGCCACATCGAGCTGGTGCGCGCGAAGGCCCGCTACGAGCGCGGCGTCGTCTTCTTCGATTTGGTGGACGAGGGCGTGGACAGCCTCAACAAGTTCATCGCCTACGCGCTCTATCCGGACGCGCGCTACACGCTGTGGGTGGGGAAGGGCGCCTCGCGAGCCAAGGTGTCGCTGGGCTCCAACCCGTGGAAGCCCGAGCTGCGCAAGCACGACCTCGCCGCCATCGCCGGCCGCTACGGCGGGGGCGGGCACCCCGTCGTCGCCGCGGCCAGCTTCAAGGCGGACCAGGCGGACAAGGCCCGCGCCGCGTACGCCGAAATCCTCGCGGAGCTGTCCACCGCGGGCTGAAGGCTACCGCCGCTCGAAGAAGGGGAAGCCCGACTGCCGCAACAGGCGCACCACGGCCACCATGGGCAGGCCCTGCACGTTGGAGCGGTCTCCCTCGAGCCGCTCCAGCAACGCCTGCCCGGCGCCCTCCACCCGGTAGCTGCCGCAGCAGCCGCGCCACTCCTCCAAATCCAGGTAGCGCTCCAGCTCCTCGGGTGACACCCGGTAGAAGGTGAGCCGCGCGCGCTCCACGGTCTCGGTGATGTGGCCGCCCGGCCCCACCAGGCACACACCGGTGTGGATGTCGTGCGTGCGCCCGAGCAGCTTGCCGAGCTGCCGCCGCGCGGCGTCCCGGTCCGCGGGCTTGGTGAGGATTTCGCCGCCCACCTCCACGAGCTGGTCCGCGCCCAGCACCCACGCGCCCGGGCTGCGGTCCTTCACCGCGCGGGCCTTGCGCGCCGCCAGCTCCAGCACGGCCTCCTCGGCCGACAGGTGGGGGGACACGTGCTCGTCCACGCCCGGGGCCTCGGTGCGGTAGGGGGTGCCCAGCCCGTCCATCAGGGCCCGCCGGGCGCTCGACGTCGACGCCAGAATCAGGTCTCGCATAGGGCTGCCAAGGATGCCGCCTGACGGGCAGGCATGCACGTCAACGCTTCACGACCACGGGGTGATGCCGTACCCTGGCGGCCCATGTCGCGGCGCGGTCTGCTCGCCCTCTGTCTCCTCCTGTCTGCCTGCAAACGGAACGCTCCGGCCCAAGCGGTGCCGGACGCGGGTGCCCAGGCCTCATCCACGGTGGGCGCCTCCGCCACGCAGCCGTCAGCGTCCGGTGACACGCCCTCCATGACTCCCGGGGACGCCACCCACCGGGTGCAGCCGCTCGCGGTGTGCCGCGCGGAGGGCGCCGCTCCGCTGGACGCCGCGCGCCGCTACTTCGACGACGGCCGCTTCGAGGAGGCCCTGTCCTGCGCCGCGCAGGCCGCCGCCCTGGAGCCGGACCTCGCCGCCGCCCACGCCGAGCGTGGCGTGGCGCTCGCCGCCCTCGGCCGTGAAGCCGAGGCGCAGCTCGCCTACGCGCGCTCGCTCGCCATCGACCCGGGAGACCCGGACGCGCTGCTCGGCTCGGCGCACCTGTACGCGGTGCAGCTGCCCTCCACGCGCGAGCGCGACGAGCTGGGCGCCCTCTACGCCGAGCGCGGCCTGTCCCAGCCCAACACGCCGCCGGAGCTGGTGCCGCACCTCGCGCTGGTGGCGGCCATGGCCTTCAACGATTTGGGCCAGTCCGAGGAAGCCCTCGCGCGCGCCGCCATCGTCCTGGCCCGTGAGCCCGGCAACAAGGAGGCCCTCTACGAGCGGGCCCTCGCCCTCTTCGAGCTGTGCCGCTTCGCGGAGGCCCGCGCGGCCTTCTCCGCGCTGGTGGACGACGAGGAGCGCGCCGCGCACGCGCACCAGCACCTCGGGCTGCTGATGGAGCGCGAGGGCAAGTGGAAGCAGGCCCAGGTCCACTTCGACAAGGCCCGGCAGCTCGCGCCGGAGGACTTCCCCGCGCCGCCCCTGCCCTCGGAGGAGGAGTTCCGCGCCCAGGTGGTCCAGGCCGTGGCCGCGCTGCCCGCCGACATGCGGGGCGATTTGGAGGGCATCCCCGTCACCGCCGAGGAGCTGCCCGCGGACGGGGATTTGCTCGCCAACCAGCCTCCGCTGTCGCCCACGATTCTGGGCCTCTTCCGCGGGCCTCCGCTGGGAGAGCCGTGTGACGGCACCGAGACGCCGTGCCGCTCCGTGGTGCTCTACCGGCGCAACCTCGCGCGCGCGGTGCGGACGTCCGATGAGTTTCGCGAGCAGATTCGCGTGACGTTGCTGCACGAAATCGGGCACCTTCGCGGCGAGGACGACGAAGAGCTGGCCGCGCGCGGCCTGGAGTGAAAGCCCGATGCCCCCCCAAGCAGCGCTCCCCGTGGCGCGCACCACCCCGAAGGGCGCCAAGTCGCTCCGTCGGGGCAACCCCTGGCTGTACCGCACCGAGCTGGCCGCCCCGCCCGACGTGAAGGGCCCCGGCGCCGTGGTGCTGGTGGTGGACGCGCAGGGCAACCCCATCGGCCAGGCGCTCTACGCCCGCCGCTCGCCGCTGGCGCTGCGCCTGCTCACGCGCAAGGGGCCCACCGAGGAGAAGGTGGACGACGCCTTCTTCCGCCGCCGGCTGGAGGCGTCCCTCGCGCGCCGCGCCTCGCTGTCCGGCCGCGACGGCCTGCGCCTGGTGCACGGCGAGGCGGACCTGCTGCCCGGCCTCTTCGTGGACCGCTACGGCAAGGGCCTCACCCTGCAGACGCTCTCCGAGGGCATGGACGCGCGCAAGGAGTCGCTGGCGCGAATGCTGGCGGAGCTCACCGGCGCCACGCACGTCGTCGCCCGCGACGACGGCTCCGGCCGAGACTTCGAGGGCCTGCCCCGCGAGGCGCGTCTGCTGTACGGCGAAGGTGATGCGCGCTTCACGTACCACGAGGGGGAGAACCGCTTCGAGGTGGACCTCCTCGGCGACATGAAGACGGGCGCCTTCCTGGACCAGGTGGACAACCACCTGCGTGCAGGCGAATTGGCGCGCGGCGAGGGGCTGGACCTCTTCAGCTACCACGGCGGCTTCGCGCTCTCGCTCGCGCGCAACTGCACCTCGGTGCTCGCGGTGGAGCAGGACGCGAAGGCCGCCGCTCGCGCGAAGGCCAACGCGGAGGCCAACGGCCGCGCCAACGTCACGGTGGAGAACGCCAACGCCTTCGACGTGCTGCACCGCTTCGACTCGGAAGGGCGCCGCTTCGACACCATCGTCCTGGACCCGCCAGGGCTGGCCAAGCGCCGCGAGGGGCTGGCCACCGCGCTGCGCGCGTACCACGAGCTGAACCTGCGCGCCCTGCGCTGCCTCAAGCCGGACGGGCTGCTCGTCACCTGCTCGTGCTCCGGCAAGCTGGACCGCGCCGGCTTCGAGGAGATGGTGCTCGCGGCCGCCGCGGACGCGAAGCGGCCGGTGCAGATTCTGGAGCGCCGCGGCGCCGGGCTGGACCACCCGGTGCTCGGCGGCCTCCTGGAGACCGAGTACCTCAAGGCCCTCTACGTGCGGGCCCTGTAGCGAAGCAGTCTCCGGGCTGCTGACTACGGCAGCCCCAGCTCCTTCTTCAGCCGCCCGACGACCTTGAAGTACTCCGTCCGGGGGAAGGGGACGTTGAGGATGTGGAAGTCCTTCTTCGCCAGGCCCACGCAGCCGAAGCAGTAGTTGCAGTCCTGCAGGTTGCGGCTCAGCACGAGGTACGCGCTGCTGGTGCAGTTCTCGCTCTGCACGCAGTAGGCGCACGCGTGGCAGCTCTTGCACTCCACGCAGTGCGAGCAGTTGTTGCACAGCTCGCACCGGGTGCAGTGAGTGCACTGGAAGCAGCTGTCGCAGTCCTTGCAGAACATGCAGTTCGCGCAGCGCTGGCAGCCCTCGCACGCGTACGAGCCGGGGTTGCCCGGGTCCGCCGCGTAGAGCTTGGCCAGCTTCTGGAATTGCTCCAGGAACTCCCGCTTGCCCAGCGTGGCCACCGCCGCCCGCGCAGCCTTCTCCTCCGCGAGCGGGTCCACCTGGGGCCGCGTTCCTTTCTCCTTCACCACCAGGGACACTCCTTGCCCATGTCGGGGTTCACTGCAGCCGGGCCAGCCCGGCCAGGTCGATGCCTCGCGCCACCCGCCGCACCTCCACCGTGCCAGGGAAGCCCCGGCTGGTGACGGCCACCACGTAGCGGTCTCCCACCAGGAGGTTCGCCTCGGCGAGCGACTCCTCCGCGTCGTACCTCACGAAGCCCACGGCGTCGCCCCAGTGGATGGGGGCCGCCGGGTCGCTGGGAGACCTGTTCTTCGCCCGGTCCGCGGCCTCGCGGATGGCCTGTCCAATCTTCCCGCCCATCGTGGTGTCCACGATGCGCACCTTCACCTCTCGTCCCTCACCTCGCGTGTAGAGCCGCTCAGCCTCGGAGACGGACACCTCTCCATACTTCCCCGTGGAGCCCTGGGTGCGCGCCACGGTGAAGCCCTCCAGCGCGTCCGGCAGGAAGGGGGAGAGCTGCTTGAAGTACACGCAGGGCGCGCTCGCCGCCGGGACGGAGGGTGCCACCTCCACCGGGGCGCTGGCCTTGTCCATGCAGCCCGCACCCGCGCCGAGCGCGAGAAATGCGGCAGTCAGCCCCAGGAAGAAGTCGCGCACGGACGAATCAAAGGGTATCCAGGGCGCGCGCGCAATGGACCTCTCGAAGCTCAACCCTCCGCAGCGCGAGGCCGTGGTTACCCTCCAGGGACCGCTCCTCGTGCTGGCAGGCGCAGGCAGCGGCAAGACTCGCGTCATCACCCACCGCATCGTCCACCTGCTCAACGAGCGGCCGGGCCACCTCATGGCCCGCAACATCCTCGCCGTCACCTTCACCAACAAGGCGGCAACGGAGATGAAGGAGCGCCTGGTCCACATGGCGGGCCCGCGCGCTCAGGGCGTGCTGGTGTGCACCTTCCACGCCTTCGGCGCCGAGGTACTCCGCGAGGACATCCACCGCCTCGGCTGGCCGAAGAAGTTCGCCATCGCGGACATGGGTGACCAGCTCGCCAACATCCGCCGCGCCATGCGCGAGCACAAAATCGACGACCGCTCCTTCGACGCGCGCAAGGTGCTCACGCTCATCTCCAAGGCGAAGAACTCCGGCCAGGTGCCGCAGCCCAAGCCCGAGGGCATCGGCGACGACTACGACCTCATCACCCACCTCGTGTACCCGGACTACCAGCTCGCGCTGAAGGCGCAGGGCTCGGTGGACTTCGACGACCTGCTGCTGCTCCCCACGCGCCTGCTGCGCGAGTTCCCGGACCTGTACGCCAAGTACACGCGGCGCTTCCGCTACCTGCTGGTGGACGAGTTCCAGGACACCAACATCGCCCAGCTGGAGCTCTTGAAGCTTTTGGCCGGCGAGCAGCGCAACGTGTGCGCGGTGGGCGACGACGACCAGTGCATCTACTCGTGGCGCGGCGCCGAGGTGCGCAACATCCTCGACTTCGACCGCCTCTTCCCGGGAGGGAAGGAGGTGCGGCTGGAGCAGAACTACCGCTCCGTGCAGATGGTGCTGGACGCGGCCAACGCCGTCATCGCGAAGAATCCCGAGCGCAAGGCCAAGCAGATGTGGACCGACCGCAAGGGCGGTCCGAAGGTGACGGTGGTGAGCTGCCCCAACGACGAGGAGGAGGCCCGCTTCGTCGCACACGAAATCCAGAAGCACATCTCGCTGGGCATCCCCGCGGACGAAATCGCGGTGCTCTACCGGACCAACGGCCAGGCCCACCCGGTGGAGGAGATGCTGCGCGAGAAGCAAATCCCCTACGAGGTGGTGGGCGGCAGCGAGTTCTTCGACCGGCGCGAGGTGAAGGACGTCATCGCGTACTTCAAGGTCATCGTGAACAAGCTGGACGAAATCTCGCTCCTGCGCATCGTCAACGTGCCCGCTCGCGGCATTGGCGACGTGACGATGGAGCGGCTCGCCGTCCACGCGCGCGGCGAGGGCGTCACGCTGTGGACGGTGATGCGCAAGGCCGGTGACTACGAGGACCTCCCGCCCGGCGCCGGCGCCAAGGTGCTCGAGTTCGTGGAGATGGTCGAGCGCTACCGGGACGCGTACGAGCACGGACAGCTCGCCAACGTGACGCGCAAGCTGCTGGAGGAGATTGGCTTCCGCGAGGCCACGCGCGCCCACGCCACGTCCGCCACCGCCGCGGACAAGAAGCTCAAGAGCGTGGACCAGGTGCTCAACTCGCTGGAGAACTTCGAGAAGCGCGAGGGCCCCAAGGCCAGCCTGCTCACCTACCTCAACCGCCTCAGCCTGGACACGCGCCAGGAAGAGGAGGAGGTGCCCGGCGGCCACCGCCGCGTCACGCTGATGACGGTGCACGCCTCCAAGGGGCTGGAGTACCGGCTCGTCTTCTTCATCGGCATGGAGGAGGACCTGATGCCCCACGGCGGCATGCAGGGCGAGGCGCAGAACCTCGAGGAGGAGCGGCGCCTCTGCTACGTGGGCATCACCCGCGCCAAGGAGCTGCTCTACCTCACCCGCGCCAACGTCCGGACCAAGCGCGGCAAGGACGTGCCCCGCACCCCGTCCCGCTTCCTGGAGGACCTGCCGGAAGAGGTGGTGGAGAAGGTGGACCTGGAAGCACCGCGTCAGGGGCCGCCCACCACCGAGGAGAAGAACTTCTTCGCCAACCTGAAGGAGCGCTTCAAGAAGCCCCAGCCGGGCGGCGCCGGGCCCTCCACCGGCCCTGCCTCTGGCCGTACCGGCGGGGCGGCCGGGTAGGGGAGCCCCCCTCCGGAGCCCCGTCCCCGGGACGTGTGGGGGTGGGTGGGCCCGGGAATCCGGACGGGAGGTGCGGAGCGACCTTGACTTGATCCTCCGCACCCACTAGGACGGTCGGCCTTTCCGGGCCAGCGTGGAGTTTTCACGACGGACCCGCGGTTGGTTTGGCACGAGCAGCGGCCCCTGGCATGCACACGGCGGCCGCGAGAAGTCTGGAGTGCAAAGAAATGTCGCAGAAGACCTACAGCGCGAAGGCTGGGGACATCAAGCGCCAGTGGCACGTCATTGACGTGTCCGACAAGGTGCTGGGCCGCGCGGCGAGCCAGATTGCCACCCTGCTCAAGGGCAAGCACAAGGCCATCTACACGCCGTCCATCGACACGGGCGACCATGTCGTCGTCATCAACGCCGAGAAGGTGCGGGTGACGGGCACGAAGGAGAAGGACAAGATGTACTACCGGCACCCCCATGCCGGTTTCCCCGGTGCCCTCAAGATCACCAACCTGGAGAAGCTCCGCCAGCGTCACCCCGAGGACATCATCATCAACGCCGTGCGCCGCATGCTTCCGCGCAACGCGCTCGGCCGCCAGATGATGACGAAGCTCAAGGTCTACGCAGGTGACACCCACCCTCACGCCGCCCAGAAGCCGGCCGCGTTCGAGGTCGAGGCGTAAAGGGAGACAACGTCCATGCCCATCCACCAGGAACTCGGTTTCTACGCCACCGGCCGCCGCAAGGAGGCCACCGCCCGCGTCTGGATTCGTCCCGGCACCGGCCAGGTCACCGTCAACGGTCGCGACCTCAACGCCTACTTCGGTCGTGAGACCTCGAAGATGGTCCTCAACCAGCCCCTCGATATTCTCGAGCAGAAGGGCAAGCTGGACATCACGGTCAACGTGAAGGGTGGCGGTCTCTCCGGCCAGGCCGGCGCCATCCGTCACGGCATCGCCCGTGCGCTGTGCTCCTTCAACCCGGAGTTCCGTCCGGCGCTGAAGAAGGCCGGCTTCCTCACCCGCGATGCTCGCGCGGTCGAGCGCAAGAAGTACGGCCAGCCGGGCGCCCGTCGCCGGTTCCAGTTCTCCAAGCGCTAAGCATCCAGCTCGGCAGCTTGGTTGTCTCTCAGCGGCGGGGGTCCTCTCACGAGGGCCTCCGCCGTTGTCGTTGCGGGGTCAGCCGGGTCCCATCGCATGAGGCCGAAGGCCTCTGCTACCATCCGGGACGCTCATGGAACTGAACGAGATTCTGCAGATCGCCCTGCGCGGCGGTGCCTCCGATATTCACCTCAAGGCCGGCCTTCCGCCCATGTTCCGCGTGGACGGCTCGTTGGTGCCGCTCAAGGACGGGCGCCGCCTCCCCCCGGAGGAGGTCGCGCGCATGGCCTTCGGCATCATGAACGAGTTCCAGAAGGAGAAGTTCAAGACGAGCAACGAGGTGGACCTCGCGTACGGCGTCCCGGGCCTCGGCCGCTTCCGCGTGAACGTCTTCCAGCAGCGCGGCACCGTGGGCGCGGTGCTCCGCGTCATCCCCTTCAAGGTGATGACGATGCAGGACCTGCTGCTGCCCCAGGTGCTCGCGAAGATTTGCGGCGAGGAGCGCGGCCTCGTGCTGGTGACGGGCACCACGGGCTCGGGCAAGTCCACCACGCTGGCGGCGATGATCGACCACATCAACGCCAACGAGACCAGCCACATCATGACGATTGAGGACCCCATCGAGTTCCTCATTCGCGACAAGCGCTCCATCGTGAACCAGCGCGAGGTGGGCGTGGACACGATGAGCTTCGCGCAGGCCCTCAAGAGCGCGCTGCGCCAGGACCCGGACGTCATCCTCGTGGGCGAAATGCGTGACCACGAGACGATTGAGACCGCGCTCCACGCGGCGGAGACGGGCCACCTCGTCATGTCCACGCTGCACACGCTGGACGCGACGGAGACCATCAACCGCATCGTGTCCGCATTCCCTCCGCACCAGCAGAAGCAGGTGCGCCTGCAGCTCGCGAGCGTGCTCAAGGGCGTGGTGAGCCAGCGCCTCGTGCCGCGCGCGGACGGCAAGGGCCGCGTGGCCGCGGTGGAGGTGCTGCGCGTCACGGCGCGCGTGCGCGAGCTCATCGAGGACAAGGACCGCACGAAGGAAATCCACGACGCGATTGCGCAGGGCACGGACTCGTACGGGATGCAGACCTTCGACCAGTCGCTGATGAGCCTGGTGCGCCAGGGGCTCGTCACGTACGACGAGGCCCACCGTCAGGCGACGAACCCGGACGACTTCGCGCTGCGCTTCTCGGGCATCAGCGGCACGTCGGACTCGAAGTGGGACAACTTCGACGCGAAGCCCGGCGAGGCGCGCCCCATTCCGGGCTCCGCAGCCTTCGCGCAGAAGGGCGCGCCCGGGGCTCCGGCGCCCGCGCCCGCTCCGGCGGCGACTCAGCCCACGCCGGCCCCGGTGGCCCAGGCGATGCGCCCGGGGGCTCCGGCGCCCGCGCCCGCGCGTCCTTCGGGTCAGGTTCCCGTAGCCGCGCGTCCGCCCGCACCCGCCGCGCGTCCGCCCACGCCAGCTCCCGCTCCGGCGCCCGCGCCCGCGCCCGCTGCGGGTGGGGATGACGACTTCCAGATTGAGCGCTTCTGATTCACTGACGAGGCGGGGCCGGTAACGCCGCCGGCTCCGCCGCTACGCGTCCTCTTCGCCCAGCAGCGCGCGCAGCCGCGACAGCCGCAGCGGTCCGACGAGGCCTTCCTTCGACAGCGCCTGGAGCAGCTGCGCGGTGGCGTGCACCTTCGCCTCCTGCTCCTCCTCGGGCCGGTCCACCACCTCCGCGTCGAGCAGCGCTTCCATGTGCTCGGGGTTGATGGGCGCGGGCCCCTCGGACCACGCGATGTCGAACAGCGCGCGCGCCATGCCCTCGCGCACCTTGCGCTCCGCGTCCGTCGCGGCGCCCTTCACGAACGCCAGGAAGAGCGCGTCCACCGCCTCCTTCGTGAGCGCGGCCAGCGCGGGCACCTCGCCCAGCGCCTCCTTCACGTACTCCTGGTCGAAGCTGTCCACCTCCTGCTCGTAGCCGAAGGCCTCCTCCAGGAGGATGGACGCGATGAAGGCGTCCGCCTCCTCCTCGCTGGCGCCTTCCTCGGCCAGGGCCTCGCGCGCCTTGCGCGTGGGCTCGGCCAAATCGGCGTCCTCGCGCATGGCGCGGGCCGCGGCGTGAGCGGCCAGCAGCACCAGCGACGCCTGGGCATCGGACGACAGGACGCGGCCGCCCACGCCGAGCAGCACGCCCCGGTGCTTCGGGTGCGCGGTGGCGGCGTCGATGAACACCTGTTCCTCGGGGGAGAGGGCTTCACCGGACTGTTGTTTGCGGAGCGTCTCCCGGGCGGCGTCGGCGGCGAGGAAGCGGGCGAGGACGGGGTGCATGGTTGGGCCTGTTACCACATGCTAGGTATCCCGCCATGCATCCGGAGGATGACAGTCCCCCCGAAGACGCAGGAGCGGACGCCGTCCGCGGCGCCACGGACGCCTGCCTCAAGCTCCTCTCCGTGCGCTCGCGCAGCCGCCAGGAACTGGACGCGGCCCTCGCGCGAAAGGGCTTCGCGGAGAAGGTCCGCGACGAGGCCCTCTCACGCGTGACGGGCTGGGGCTACCTCGACGACGCGCGCTTCGCCCAGGAGCGCGCCGCCGCGCTCTTGCGCAAGGGCAGGCTGGGCCCGCGCGCCGTGCTCCAGCGCCTCGAGGCCCACGGCCTTCCGGAGGACACCGCCCGCCAGGCCCTCGCGCAGGCAAGTGACACGGAGTCCTTCGACGCCCTGTCCGCCGCGCGCGCGGTGCTGGAAGGGAAGGGGTTGCTCGGCCGTCCGCTCGACGCGAAGGAGCGGGCCCGCGCCGGAAGGCTCCTCGACAGCCGGGGCTTCTCCGAGGATGTCATCCACCGATTGCTGGGTGAACCTTCACTGGACCCCTCCGGTCCGGAGGAATAGCGTGGTGGAGATGCGTTCCGCCGTCGCCTTCCTGACTGCCGCCCTGCTCTTCACCTCTGGCTGTGCCTCCCTCACCTCGGGCCAGGCCGGCGAGCCCTCCTACGCCAACACCGCGGACGAGAACCTGCGGCTGGGCACCGAGGCCATGGAGAACAAGGACCTCCTCAAGGCCCAGAAGTACTTCGAGTACGTCCGCGCGAAGTTCCCCTACCAGGACGCGGCGCGCGAGGCCGAGCTCAAGCTGGCGGACGTGGACTTCGCCCGCGAGGCCTGGCCCGAGGCGCGCGACCAGTACGACTCCTTCATCAAGCTCCACCCCACGCACCCCAAGGTGGACTACGCCGCCTACCGCGCCGCCCTCACGCACGTGGAGGACTACCCCTCGGAGTTCTTCGCCCTGCCGCCCTCGGAGGAGAAGGACCAGGTGGAAATCCAGGCCGCGCTGCTGGCCATGGAGGACTTCCGCCGCCAGTACCCTCAGTCCGAGTACGCCGACGACGCCAAGGTCCAGGCGGACGAGGCCCGCCGGCGCCTGGCGGAGCACGAACTCTACGTGGCCCGCTTCTACCAGAAGCGCGAGCGCTGGAAGGCGGTGGCCCAGCGTCTGGAGGGCCTGCTGCGCCGCTACCCTGGCACGCAGTACGAGGAGACGGCCCTCTTCGACCTGCACAATGCCTACGTGAAGCTGAATGACCCGAAGAAGGCGGAGGAGACGCTGCGCCAGGTGCTGCGCCGCCTGCCCGGGACGCCCGCCGCGGAGCGGGCCCAGCGCATGCTGGGCTCGTGAGGACCACCGAGGAGTGGAGCCGCTTCGGCGGCGCCCTCATCGTCCTGCTGGCGCTGGGCGGCGCCCTGGCCGTCTTCGCCCCCCGCTTCCTCGGCGCGGCCGCCGGCCCCGAGGCGGAAATCATCACCGCCCTGAAGGAGACCGAGGCCGAGGGGTTCTCCCTGCCCGTGCCCGGCTCGGACGTGCCCCTCAAGTCCCGCCGGCACCGCTTCGCCCGCATCACCGTGGTGGTGGCCCCGGGCGGGAAGCGGGCCGAGGCCCACGCCACGCTGGACTTCGACGGCACCCTGGGGCCCACCGAGGTGGGGACGGCCGGGGTGGAGCGGGTGCCCTTCGTCCGGCGCGACGGGGACTGGGTGCCGGAGCGCACCGCGGCGCCCCGACTGCTGGCCGTGGTGACGGCGCTGGAGTCGCGGCGGCGGGCCCTGCAGGCGGCGGACGCGGACGCCCTGGCAAGGCTGGCGGCGCCCGGCACTCCGGGTGTGGGCGGCCCGGAGTGGGAGGAACTGCGGAAGATGCGCGCTCGCGGCTACCGCGCGGAGGCCTGGTACGTCCGGCTGGAGCGGGAAGAGGCCCTCGTCACGGAACACTGGCGGTTGCAGGGAGCCCTGCCGGCGCGGCCCGTGGACACCCGGGGGGAGCGGCAACTGTCGCTGACGCTTCGCGGTGATGAATTCTTGTTTTCGCCCGGGCTCATGTAGGCTAGCCGCCTCGGAGGCAGGGCCCCCGTTCGGGCCGATTCATGGAAGAGCCCCTCAAGCAGCTACTGACCCTCGGGCGCGGCTACTTCGAGAAGAAGCAGTACGCGCAGGCCGAGCAATACCTCGCGAAGATCGTCGAGCAGAATCCGACCTTCGCCGACGTATTCAACATGCTCGGCATCATCTACCACGACCAGGGCCAGTTCGCCCGGGCGCAGCGAGCCTTCGAGTCCGCGCTGAAGCTCAACCCCGCGTATACCGAGGCGGCCCTGAACCTGGCCGTCATCTACAACGACATGGGGAAGTACGCCGAGGCGAAGGAGGTCTACCAGGCCGCCCTCTCCCAGCAGAAGAGCGGCCCCGGCGAGCTGGACCCCTACGTCGAGAAGAAGATCGCCAACATGTACGGCGAGATTGGAGACGTCTACGCCTCCAGCGGCGCGTGGGCGAAGGCCATCGAAGAGTACCGGCGAGCGCTCGGGCTTTGCCCGCAGTTCGTGGACATCCGCCTCAAGCTGGGCAATGCCCTGCGTGACGCGGGAGACAACGAGGCGGCCATCGTCGAGTACGAACAGGTCATCGCGCAGAACCCATCTTTCATCCCGGGCCGTATCCAGTACGGAGTGGCGCTGTACTCGGCCGGGCGTCGGGCAGAGGCGGTGCGGGTCTGGGAGGACGTGCTGGCGCGCAGCCCGGATAACAAGAGCGCGCAGATGTACCTCAACCTGGTGAAGGACCCCGGCACGCCGGACCAGGCAGGTTGATGATCATGGACACCCAAAAGACCTACGCCCTCAAGTTCATCTCCGGGAAGTACCAGGGTGGCGAGTTCCCGCTGAAGGTGGACAAGCAGATTGTCATCGGCCGCTCGAGCGAGCTGGACATGGTCCTCGTCGAGGACATGGTTTCGCGCAAGCACGCGAAGATCAGCTTCAGCGACGGGAAGATCACCATCGAGGACCTGGGCTCCACCAACGGCACCTTCGTCAACGGCGAGAAGGTGAAGCAGGCCCGGCTGAAGGAGGGGGACCGCATCCTCATCGGCACCTCCATCCTCAAGCTCGTCCACCAGGGCGCCGAGGGCGCCAACGTCGACGAGAGCATGGCCAAGCAGAAGCTGGAGGAGGCCGCCGCCGCCCAGGCCGCGCGCACCACCAACAAGGCCAGCTCCATGACGGGGAAGATTGAGGAGATTCCCCTCCCGGACCTGCTCCAGCTCTTCCACACGTCGAAGAAGAACGGCGTGCTGGTGGTCAACAGCGACCAGGAAGGCCGCATCTACCTGCGCCAGGGCCGCGTGTACTACGCGGTCATCAACGAGAACCACAACCTGGGCCCGCAGAAGAGCTTCAACCGCATCATCACCTGGGAGAGCGGCGACTTCGAGCTGCGCCCGGCGGACAACCAGGAGTTCATGGTGGAGCTGGACTCGTCCACCGAGGCGCTCCTGATGGACTCGCTCCGCCAACTGGACGAGATGAAGCGCCTGCAGCCGAGCCTGCCGGCGCTCGACGCGCCGCTGGCGCTGGCCATGCCGCTGACGCCGCCGCTCAAGGAGCTGTCGCCGGAGATGCTCGACGTGCTCCAACTGGTGCACAACTACGGCACCTTCGGCGCGGTGCTGGACCGCGCGGACGCGGACGACGTGGTGACGGCGGAAGCGGTGGCGCAGCTCCTGAAGCGCGACTACGTGCGCAAGGTCTGACGGACACTCGCGGCCCTCCAGTCCTCTAGCGGGGGCCGCATCATTGACGGGAAGGGGAGCACCATGGCGGACGAGCAGCCGGTGAAGCCGAAGCGCCTCACCGAATTGAGTCACTGCGCGGGCTGAGCGGCGAAACTGCGGCCCGCGGATTTGGCGCAGGTCCTGCGCCACCTGAAGACTGCTCACAGTCCCCACGCGTTGGTCGGCTTCGCCACCAACGACGATGCGGCCGTCTATCGCCTCACGCCCGGCCTGGCCGTGGTGGAGACGGTGGACTTCTTCCCGCCCGTGGTGGACGACCCGTTCCAGTTCGGGGCCATCGCCGCGGCGAATGCCCTGTCGGACATCTACGCCATGGGCGCGCGGCCCCTCTTCGCGCTCAACCTGGTGGGCTTCCCGGACGGGCAGCCGCTGAAGGTGCTGTCGCGGATTCTGGCCGGTGGCCAGTCCAAGGCGGACGAGGCCGGCATCCCCATCCTCGGCGGCCACAGCGTGAGGGACCCGGAGCCGAAGTACGGCATGGCCGTCACCGGCGTGGTGAACCCGAAGAAGGTGCTCACCAACGCGGGCGCGAAGCCGGGGGACGTGCTCTTCCTGACCAAGCCCCTGGGCTCGGGCATCGCCACCACGGCCATCAAGCGGGGCGTGGCGTCGAAGCAACTCTCCAAGCGCGTGGTGGCGGTGATGTCCGCGCTCAACCGCGCGGCGGGTGAGGTGTTCGCCTCGGGGAAGTTCAAGGTGAACGCCCTCACGGACGTGACGGGCTACGGCCTCTTGGGTCATCTGCTGGAGATGATGCAGGGGGCGAAGGCGCGCGCGGCGCTGGACCTGGAGCGCATTCCGCTCATCACCGAGGTCGCCGCGCTGGCCGAGCAGGGCGTGGTGCCCGGCGGCACGAAGTCGAACCTCGCGCACGTGAAGAAGAAGGTGCGCTTCCCGGACGGGTTGCCCGAGCACATCCAGTGGGTGCTCGCGGATGCGCAGACCAACGGCGGGTTGCTGGCCAGCGTGCCCGCGCGGCAGGCACTGAAGGCACTGAAGGCGCTGGAGGCCGCGGGCGTGGACGCCGCGCTCATCGGCGAGGTGAGGGCAGGGCGGCCCGGCATCGACGTCATCGGCTGATGGCCTGCCGCTCCGTCGCACGGCCCTCACTGCCTCCGAAGCGCCTCCCCGTCACCGACGTCCTCGGCTGAACGTCCCGCCTCGCGCCGGCCCGGATTTCGCCCCCGGGGGTCCCCTCCGCTAGCATCTGTCTCCGGTATGCCGCAGTCGCACCGCCCCCTCTTCGCCGTCCTCTCGTTGCTGTGTCTTCTGCCCTTCGACGCAGGGGCAGGGGAGCGACCCGCGCGCATCGTCATCGACCCGGGACACGGCGGCGCGCAGGAGGGCGCGAAGGGCCCCGGCGAGCTGCGCGAGAAGGAAGTGGCCCTCCAGATTGCCCAGCGTGTGCGCACGCGCCTGGAGGCGGCCGGCGGTGACGTGTACCTCACGCGCGAGCGCGACGCGCAGGTGTCCCTCACCGAGCGCGTGTCGCTGACCAACGACCACGGCGCGGACCTCTTCCTCTCCATCCACGCCAACTCCATGCCCACGAAGCGGATGCGCGAGCGCACCGAGGGCATCGAGACCTACTTCCTCTCCGCCAATGCCTCCGGAGACGCCGCGCGCGCCGTGGCCGACCGTGAGAATGCCGAGGCCCCCGTGTCCCGCGCCGCGCGCGGTGACTCCACGCTGGCCCTCATCCTCCAGGACCTGGTGCGCACCGAGGCGCACGCGGACTCGTCGCGGCTGGCCTACTCCATCCACCCGCGCCTCATCCGCGGCACGCGCGCGGCGGACCGGGGCGTGCAGCAGGCGCCCTTCTTCGTCCTCTCCGGCGTGGAGTGCCCCGCCGTCCTCGTCGAGGTGGGCTACATCTCCCATCCGCAGGAGGGCGCGAAGCTGGGCCGCGCGGAGTACCAGGAGAAGCTGGCCGAGGCGATTGCCGACGGCGTGCTCGCCTTCCTCAAGGAGACCCGCCGCCGCGACGCCACCCGCGAGCCCCAGGTGGCCGGCCCCGTGTCGCCGTGACGGCAGACCGGCGGAGCGGAGATTCCACCCGCGCGGCGCGGCTCTGCTAGAGAGGGGATGCCCACTCCCCACTCCATTTCCCAGGAGCCTGCCTTGCGTTCCTTCCAACGTGGTGCGCTGGACCTTCGCCCCGTCACCCTGACTCCCGGTGTCTCCCGCTACGCGGAGGGCTCCGTGCAGGTGGAGTTCGGCCACACCAAGGTGCTCGTCACCTGCTCCACCGAGGAGCGCGTGCCGCCGCATCTCGTGGGCAAGGGCACCGGCTGGGTGACGGCCGAGTACGGCATGCTCCCCCGCGCCACGCACTCGCGAAACCAGCGCGAGTCCGCCAAGGGCAAGCAGACCGGCCGCACCATGGAAATCCAGCGCCTCATCGGCCGCTCCCTGCGCGCCGCGGTGGACCTGGCGGCCCTCGGGCCCCGCACCTTCACGCTGGACTGTGACGTGCTCCAGGCGGACGGCGGCACGCGCACCGCCTCCATCACCGGGGCCTATGTGGCGCTGGTGCTCGCCATCCGCTCGCTCCAGAAGGCGGGCACGCTGACCAGGCTGCCCAAGCTGACGCCGCTGGCCGCCGTGTCCGTGGGCGTGGTGAAGGGCGAGGTGCGGGTGGACCTGGACTACGACGAGGACTCCAACGCGGACGTGGACCTCAACCTCGTGGCCACCGCCGACGGCCGCATGGTGGAGCTGCAGGGCACGGCCGAGCACCAGCTCTTCGACCGCAAGACGCTGGACGCCATGGTGGACGGCGGGCTGGCCGCGATTCAGCAGCTCGTCGCCGCGCAGGCGAAGGTGCTCGGATGACGGCGAAGCCGAAGCTGCTCTTCGCCACCACCAACGCTGGCAAGCTGCGCGAGCTGCGCGGGCTGGTGGGGGACGCGGTGGAGGTGGTGTCGCTCGCGGACCTGCCGCCCCTGCCGGAAGTCGTCGAGGACGCCCCCACCCTGGAGGGCAATGCCCTGAAGAAGGCCCGCGAGTACTCGAAGGCCTCCGGCCTGCCCGCGCTGGCGGACGACTCCGGACTGTTCGTGGACGCACTGGACGGCCGGCCCGGAGTGCACTCCGCGCGCTATGCGCCGGGGGACGACAAGGCCCGCTACGAGAAGCTTCTGACCGACCTGTCCGGCGTGCCCGACGACAAGCGCACCGCGTCCTTCCGGTGCGCGCTGGCGCTGGTGATGCCCGGAGGCACGTCGAAGGTGGAGGTGGGCCGGTGCGAGGGCCGCATCGGCCATGCGCCGCGCGGCAGCCACGGCTTCGGGTACGACCCGGTGTTCATCGTTTCGGACAAAGGCGGCCGGATGATGGCGGAGCTGACGGCGGACGAGAAGGCGGCGGTGTCCCACCGGGGCGCGGCCTTCCGGCTGATGAAACCGCACCTGCTCGCCCTGGTGGCAGGCTGAAGAGAAGGGCGTCAGCTACGTCGGCCTTGCGCGTCCGTTCGCGATGGTTCAACAATGCCGGACTCTACTTCACGGGGCGTAGCGCAGCCTGGTAGCGCACCTGCCTTGGGCGCAGGGGGTCGGAGGTTCAAATCCTCTCGCCCCGATTTGAAGAGAAGCAGTTGTAGAGCCGAAGCACTGCAGGCGACTCGGCCGGCTCCAGTAGCTCAGCTGGATAGAGCACCGGCCTTCTAAGCCGGGGGTCGCAGGTTCGAGCCCTGCCTGGGGCGCTTGCCGATCTGCCTGCTGTCACATTTGGGCCTTGTCATGGCCCCGGTTTCCACGATAGGGAAGCCGCCGCTTCAAACGCTGTAACGGCGGCCATAGCTCAACTGGTTAGAGCGCAGGACTGTGACTCCTGAGGTTACCGGTTCGATCCCGGTTGGCCGCCCTCCTTCACCCCCGTTTGTGTTGCGCTCGTAGCTCAACCGGATAGAGCACTGGGCTTCGAACCCAGGGGTTGGGGGTTCAAGTCCCTCCGAGCGCGCTCCTCCTCACCCGAGTCGAGTCACCGCCGCCGGAAGGGGACGTGAAAACGCCCCCGCCGCTGGCTTCGCGACGAGGGCGCTTCCTCACTTCAGTTGCTGAACGGTACGCGCGGACGGCTCAGGCCTCGTGGGCCGCGCCGTTGCGGGCGGACGAAGGCACGCGGCAGCGCAGCTCCGTCTCCGCCTCCAGCGCGGCCAGGTTCTCACGCATCGCCTTGGCCCAGCGCGCCTTCGGCTGCTCCATCAGCTTCTCGTTGGCCATGTCGATGGTCTCGCTCAGCTCTTCGTCGGAGAGCTCGGAGGCCGTCTTCCCCTTGTAGGGGCCGAACGCCACGATGACGGAGCTCGGCTTGGGCCGCGGGGCCGCCGCCTCCACCACCACTTCCTTCTCCACCGGCTCGTCGACGGGCGTCGCCGCCACCTTGCCGCTCTTCTTCACCGAAGCGGCTCCCGAACCGGCTCCAGATGCAGCTCCGGAGACGGGCTCGGCCTCCACCGCGGAGGCGGGCGGCACCGGCACGTCCACGTTGAGCGCGGGCACCTTCTCCTCCTTCACCGGCGCGGCGGGAGCCAGGGTGGGGAAGGACGCCTTCACGGGGCCGGGCTTCGCGCCCAGCACCTCGTAGGGGCCGCCCGCGGGGACGGGCTCCTCGGACGCGTGCGGCTGCTCGTAGTCGTCGGCCGGCATCTCCTCGCGCACGTACAGGCCGCCGAAGGCCTCCGGGTACGCCTTGCGCAGGGCCGCCACGCGCGCGCACTTCTCAATCATCGTCGTGGGAATCTTGGCCCACAGCGGCGTCTGCTGGACGTAGCCGCTGAAGTCCAGCCACACCACGACGGGCAGCTTCCCGTCGCGCACCACGCGGGCCCAGGCCCCCACCAGCGCGCCCTTGCGCTTGGCCGGGTTGAAGCGGTGCACCACCTCGCCCTTGCCCTGGTCCACGATGATTTCGTCCTCGGCGAATACGGCGGACGCCTGGATGCCCCGGAAGTCCGGAAAGCGCTCCGCGCGGGCGAGCATGCCGGCCTCGGAGGGCTGGAACTCGTACTTCGTCACCCAGTTGGGCCGCTCGCGGTTGCCCACGTTCTGCCGGCGCGCCACGCAGAAGGCTTCCTTGAGCAGCGGGTCCAGGCCACTGCGCTTGCACTGCTCGATGAAGAGGGCGAACTCGTCCTCGCTGATGCCCTTGGGGCAGATGGTCCGCCGCACGAGCTCCGCGCGCTCCCGGCTCCACGTGCCCTGCGCCGTCTCGGCCTTGGTGTTGGCTTCCGTCACTGTCGTCTCCTGCATACGTCCTTCGCGAAAAGGGCGGACGACCTCCGTCCGCCCGCCTGGTTGCCGCGGCGGCGCGCCCTCGAAGCGCATGAGTGCCCACGAACCGTCTCGTGCGCTTCGTGCCCCGGAGTGCGGCTCGCGCACGACTGCTCGTGCGGCCGGGACGAAAAGCGTGCTGCGGCCATGTTGAACATCCGGGGCAGGGGCCTGCTTCACCCCCGCGGAGAGCCGTTCCGGGGGCTGGCCGCCGGGCATGCGGACCGGCGTCAGGCGCTCGCCGCACCGGGCGTCAGCTGATCAGCAGCGCGGGAATGAAGGGGGGCCCGAAAATACTTTTTGACAGCACGGTCGGGCTTCTGTAGTTACCGCCGCCACCTGGACGTCGCGCTGGCGACGGACCGGGGGAGTGCCGGGAGCGTAGCTCAATTGGCAGAGCAATGGACTCTTAATCCATAGGTTGTGGGTTCGATTCCCTCCGCTCTCACTCCGGGGCCCCTTCAGAAATGAAGGGGCCCCTTTTCTTTTTCCGGCCTCTGCCGTCCAACCGACGTTCGCGGTAAGACGGCCGGCGCGCGACGCACCCTGGGCGGGTGGCGAAACTGGTAGACGCGCCAGACTTAGGATCTGGTACCGCAAGGTGTGAGGGTTCGAGTCCCTCCTCGCCCATTTCGCGTTGACCCGTTCGTGCCTATCCCCTAAAGGCGCACGTCCCACTTTTCCGGCGCCGCTCGGGACGGATGTCCGAGGCGGCGGCGAGCGAGGCCCCCCATGAAGGTCCAGGTCGAGGAGCTCTCTCCCATCGAGAAGAAGCTCTCCATCGAGGTCGAGAACGCCCGCGTGGCGGAAGAGCTCAACCGCGCGTACTCCAGACTCGGCCAGCAGGTGCGCCTGCCTGGCTTCCGGCAGGGCAAGGTTCCCCGCCGCATCCTCGAGCAGCGCTTCAAGGATCAGGTCGAGGACGAGGTCATCCAGCGCGTCGTCCAGACGGCGTACGTGGAGGCCATCCGCGAGCACAAGGTCGACGTCGTCGCCAACCCGCAGGTCACCAACTCCGGCCTCAAGGCGGACGCCCCCTTCACCTTCGAGGCGCGGGTGGAGGTGAAGCCCAGGGTCGAGGCGAAGGACTACGTCGAGCTGCCGCTGACGAAGGCCGACACCTCCGTCACCGACGAGCAGCTCAACGAGCAGCTCGAGCGCATGCGCCAGTCCATGGGCCGCATGGAGCCCGTCACGGACCGCGACACCGCGGCCGCCGGCGACAACGCCACCATCGACTTCGAGGCCACGGTGGACGGCCAGCCCTTCCCCGGCAGCAAGGCCGACGGCATCGCCGTGCAGGTGGCGCCCGGTGAGCTGGTGGAGTCCCGGATTGCCGCCCTGGAGGGCGTGAAGGTGGGCGAGTCCAAGGACATCGACTACGCCTTCCCGGCGGACTACCGCGAGGAGTCGGTGCGCGGGAAGACGGCGCGCTTCCACATCACCGTGAAGTCGCTCCAGAAGGAAATCGTCCCCGAGCTCAACGACGACTTCGCCAAGAACACCGGCATCGCCCAGTCGCTCGACGAGCTGAAGACCAAGATGCGCGAGGACATGCAGAAGGCGCGCAAGCAGCAGGTGGAGGGCGAGGAGCGCGAGGCCCTGATGAAGGTCCTCATCGAGCGCAACCCGTTCGAGGTGCCGCGCGCCATGGTGGAGCGCGCCATGGACTCCATGCTGCGCGGGGCGCTGCAGCAGCTCCAGCGCTCGGGCGTGGACCCCAGCCGCCTCAACCTGGACTTCAACCGCCTGCGCGAGGAGATGCGCGAGAAGGCCGTCCAGGAGGTGAAGGGCACGCTGCTGTTCGAGGCCATCGCCCAGAAGGAGGGCATCCAGGCCTCCGACGCGGACGTGGACGCCCGCATCGAGCAGCTCGCCACCGAGGCGGGCCAGCCCGTGGCCGCGGTGAAGAAGTACTTCAAGGGCCCGGACGAGCGGCTCGGGTTGTCTCTCCGACTGAGGGAGGAAAAGACGATTGAATTCCTGAGGGGTCGGGCGAAGTATTCGTGAGGTTCAACTCCTGAGCTCCGCAGGTCCTCACCGAGGTCGACATGCCCTTCATGCCCGTTCCCTACGTCATCGAGCAGACCCACCGCGGTGAGCGCTCGTACGACATCTACAGCCGGCTCCTGAAGGACCGCATCGTCATGCTGGGCACCGAAATCGACGATGACGTCGCCAACGTCATCGTCGCCCAGCTGCTCTTCCTCGAGTCCGAGGACCCGGACAAGGACATCAACCTCTACGTCAACTCGCCCGGTGGCTCGGTGACGGCGGGTCTCGCCATCTACGACACCATGCAGTACCTGAAGTGTCCGGTGTCCACCATCTGCGTGGGGCAGGCGGCCTCCATGGGGGCCGTCCTCCTGCTCGCCGGCGCCAAGGGCAAGCGCTACTCGCTGCCCTCCAGTCGCATCATGATTCACCAGCCGCTCGGCGGCGTGCGGGGTCAGGCCACGGACATCGAAATCCAGGCCAAGGAAATCCTCCGCATGAAGGCCAAGCTCAACGAGCTCATCGTCAAGCACACCGGCCAGTCCATCGAGCGCGTGGAGAAGGACACGGACCGCGACTACTTCATGGGCGCCACCGAGGCGAAGGCGTACGGCATCATCGACGAGATTCAGAGCCCCCGGAAGGTCGTGGGGCTCGGCAAGGAAGAGAAGAAGTAGGCGGGTGCCCGAGGCCCCGGACCTCGGAGTACGGCCGGAGTCGCGGGAATTCAAACCCGTGATTCCGGCTTTCTGCTTTCTGCGTCGGTGGCAACGCCCTGTTAAGTACCTGGAAGGCGCGTGGACGTTCCGGACAGGGGCTGACTAGATTGGGCTGGAGGCAGGGGTAGGGGCGGTCTTCAGGAGTGGGGCCTTACAGGCGCAGCGAGGGATGACATGGCGGGCAAGAACGTGGAGAAGCGAGACAACCAGACCCTCTGCTGCTCCTTCTGCGGCAAGTCCCAGAAGGAAGTGAAGAAGCTCATCGCGGGGCCGACGGTCTACATCTGCGACGAGTGCATCGGGCTGTGCAACGACATCATCGCGGAGGAAATCGACCGCGAGGAGACCAAGGACACCAAGCTGCGCATTCCGCGGCCCTCCGAAATCAAGGCCGTGCTGGACGAGTACGTCATCGGCCAGGAGCGCGCGAAGAAGACGCTGTCGGTGGCGGTGCACAACCACTACAAGCGCATCGAGTCCAAGGTCGCCATGGAGGACGTGGAGCTCCAGAAGAGCAACATCCTCCTCCTGGGCCCCACCGGTAGCGGCAAGACGCTGCTGGCGCAGACGCTGGCGCGCATCCTCAACGTCCCCTTCACCATCGCCGACGCCACGTGTCTCACCGAGGCCGGCTACGTGGGCGAGGACGTGGAGAACATCATCGTCAACCTGCTCCAGGCGGCCGACCACGACATCGAGCGGGCGCAGCGCGGCATCGTCTACATCGACGAAATCGACAAGATTGCGCGCAAGTCGGAGAACCCCTCCATCACCCGCGACGTCAGCGGCGAGGGCGTTCAGCAGGCCCTGCTGAAAATCATCGAAGGTACGGTGGCCAACGTCCCGCCCAAGGGCGGCCGCAAGCACCCGCAGCAGGAGTTCCTGCAGGTGGACACCACCAACATCCTCTTCATCTGCGGCGGCGCGTTTGGTGGACTGGAGCAGGTCATCGAGCGGCGGCTCGGCGGGCGCAGCCTCGGCTTCGGCGCGGACATCCAGTCCAAGAAGCAGCGCAACCTCACGGAGCTGCTCAAGCACGTGGAGCCGGAGGACCTGCTGAAGTTCGGCATGATTCCGGAGTTCATCGGCCGCCTGCCCATCATCACCGCGCTGGAAGAGCTGGACGAGCCCGCGCTCATCAACATCCTCAACCAGCCGAAGAATGCGCTCACCAAGCAGTACCGCAAGCTCTTCGAGCTGGACGGCGTGGCGCTCAAGTTCACCGACGGCGCGCTGAAGGCCATCGCCCAGGAGGCCATCCGCCGCAAGGCCGGCGCGCGTGGCCTGCGCTCCATCCTCGAGTCGGCCATGCTGGACGTGATGTACGAAATCCCGTCCCGCAAGACGGCCCGCGAGGTGCTCATCTCCGAGGAGGTCATCCTCAAGAAGAGCGAGCCCGTCGTCCTGCACTCGCAGGACAAGGAGGCCCCGGAGCCCAAGAAGGAATCCGCCTAGCGCGCGGACCTCACGGGCCCCTCCTTTCGGGGCTCTTGATTGAATGAAACATGACGGGGCGCGTCAGGGAGGCCTTCCGGGCCCCTCCGGCGCGCCCCGCGTGTCTGGAGAGGGGCCGTGCTCGTACGTCCCCACCACACTTTTTGTGGGACGGCCGGGGGCCTTTCTGTATGTGCTGGGACCCCATGAGAAAGCTGCTCGTCCCTGCGTTGCTGTCCCTCGCCGCATGTGCCAGCCAGAAGGAGGCGGCGCGGGAGGAGCTTCCGGCGTCCGCGTCCGCGGCGCCCGGGGGAATGACAAGGCCGGCCACCCCCGCGTCGGCCCAGGAGGAGTCCTCGCGAATGAGTTACCCCGCGTCCCGGGCGGAAGCCCTGGTGGACACGCTGCATGGCGTGCAGGTGGCGGACCCGTACCGGTGGCTGGAGGACGAGAAGGCCCCCGAGGTGCAGGCCTGGATGAAGGCGCAGGACGCGCTGGCGCGCGCGGAGCTCGCGAAGATGCCGGGCCGCGACGCGCTCGCCCGCCGCTTCAAGGAGCTGTTCTACACGGACTCCATCTCCCCGCCGTCGCGCCGCAACGGCCGCTACTTCTACGTCCGCACCCACAAGGACAAGGAGAAGTCCATCGTCTACTGGCGGGACGGTGAGCACGGCCAGGAGAAGGTGCTCCTGGACCCGAACACGTGGAGCAAGGACGGCACCCTCTCCATGGGCATGTGGGCGCCCTCGTGGGACGGCAAGAAGGTCGTCTTCTCCCAGAAGCCCAACGCCGCGGACGAGGCCGTGCTGCACGTCATGGACGTGGACACCGGCGAGTGGTCCCAGGTCGACGTGATTGAGGGCGGCAAGTACGCCTCGCCCAAGTGGACGCCGGACAACAAGGGCTTCTACTACGAGTGGCTGCCCACGGACCCGAGCATCCCCGTGGACGCGCGGCCCGGCTACACCACCATCCGCTACCACAAGCTCGGCGCGGACCCGAAGACGGACGCGCAGGTGCACCCGCGCACGGGGGACCCGACCACGTTCCTCCAGAGCGACTTGAGCCGGGACGGCAAGTACCTCTTCGTCTACGTCATCCGCGGCTGGAGCGAGAACGACATCTACTGGAAGCGGCCGGGCGAGAAGGACTTCCGCCTGCTCGTGAAGGGCAACGGCGCGAAGTACGAGCTGCACGCGTGGAAGGACCGCTTCTACGTCACCACGGACGAGGGCGCCTCGCGCCAGCGCGTCTTCGTGGTGGACCCGGCGAAGCCCGAGCGGGCGAGCTGGAAGGAAATCATCCCCGAGGACCCGGTGGCCTCGCTGCAGAGCGCCAAGGTCATCGGCGGGCACCTCGCGCTGGAGTACCTCAAGGACGCCACCACCGAGGTGCGCGTGACGACGCTGGACGGCAAGCCGGTGCGCACCGTGCAGCTGCCGGGTGTGGGCGCCGCGTCCAACCTGGTGGGTCTGGAGGACCTGGACGAGGCCTATTACGTCTTCACGTCCTTCACGACGCCGCGGCTCGTCTACAAGACGTCCGTCAGCACCGGGAAGTCCGAGGAGTGGGCCCGCGTGGAGCTGCCCATGGACCCGGACGCGTACACGGTGGAGCAGGTGTTCTACCCGTCCAAGGACGGCACCCGCGTGCCCATGTTCCTGGTGTCGCGCAAGGGCCTGAAGAAGGACGGTACCGCGCCCACGCTGCTCTACGGGTACGGCGGCTTCAACGTGAACATGGAGCCCGTCTTCCGGGCGAGCATCCTGCCCTGGCTGGACGCGGGCGGCATCTACGCGGTGGCCAACCTGCGCGGCGGCGGCGAGTACGGCAAGTCCTGGCACGACGCGGGCCGCCTGGCGAACAAGCAGAACGTTTTCGATGATTTCCACGCGGCCGCCGAGTACCTCACCCGTGAGAAGTACACGCAGCCCCGCAGGCTGGCCATCCACGGTGGCAGCAACGGCGGCCTGCTGGTGGGCGCGGCCATGACGCAACGCCCGGAGCTCTACGGCGCGGTGGTATGCGCCGTGCCCCTCCTGGACATGGTCCGCTACCACCTCTTCGGCAGCGGCAGGACGTGGATTCCGGAGTACGGAACGCCGGAGAAGGCGGAGGAGTTCAAGACGCTGAACGCCTATTCGCCGTACCACCACGTGCGGCAGGACGTGCGCTACCCGGCGCTGCTGATGATGTCGTCGGACCACGACGACCGGGTGGACCCCATGCACGCCCGCAAGTTCGTGGCGGCCGTGCAGAACGCGGCCGGCAGCCGCTCGGCTGCCCTGCTGCGAATCGAGGCCAACGCGGGCCACGGTGGCGCGGACCAGGTGGCCAAGCAGATTGAATCCAGCGCGGACCTCTACGCGTTCCTCTTCCACGCCCTGGAGGTGGAGATGCGCCAGGGTGGGGTGGCGGCGCAGGGCCGCTGACATACCGGGCGGACGCCCAAGAAGGCTCGGGGTGTTCCCTTGATGGCAGGACACCGTTCCCCAATCTTGAGGCGGGGAACGGCGCCCGAAATCGCCGTGTTATAGACGTGCTTCACCCCGTGTGTGCGCTCCCCAGGCGGACAGGCGGGCAACTCTTCAATGGCCCGCCTTCCCGGCGGGCCAGCAGGTGGCGGATACATGTTCTTCGGACGTGACGACAAGAAGGAAGCCCAGAAGCGGGGACTCACCGTCCCGCTCTTGCCCCTTCGGGACATCATCGTGTTCCCGCACATGGTGGTGCCGTTGTTCGTCGGCCGGGAGAAGTCCATCGCGGCGTTGAAGGACGCGATGGCGCACAAGGGGCCGGACGACAAGGCCGTCATCCTGCTGGCCGCGCAGAAGAAGGCCAAGACCAACGACCCCACCCCGGACGACATCTTTCACTTCGGTACGCTGGGCCACGTCATCCAGCTCCTCCCGCTGCCGGACGGCACGGTGAAGGTGCTGGTGGAAGGTGTGCGCCGCGCCCGGGTGAAGAAGTTCCACCCCAACGACGCCTTCTTCATGGTCGAGGTGGAGGAGGTCGAGGAGCAGACGGAGAAGAGCGTGGAGCTCGAGGCGCTCGTGCGCAGCGTGCACTCCGTGTTCGAGGCCTTCGTCAAGCTCAACAAGCGGATTCCGCCTGAGATGCTCATGCAGGTGGCGAGCATCGACGACCCGGCGCGCCTGGCGGACACCATCGTCGCGCACCTCTCCCTGAAGCTGAATGACAAGCAGGCCCTGCTCGAGACGGAGTCCCCGGCCAAGCGCCTGGAGAAGCTCTACGAGCTGATGCAGGGTGAGATCGAGATTCTCCAGGTGGAGAAGAAGATCCGCACGCGCGTCAAGAAGCAGATGGAGAAGACCCAGAAGGAGTACTACCTGAATGAGCAGATGCAGGCCATTCAGAAGGAGCTGGGCGAGCGCGACGAGTTCAAGAACGAAATCCAGGAGATTGAAGAGAAGCTGAAGAACAAGCGGATGAGCAAGGAGGCCACGCTCAAGGTCAAGAAGGAGCTGAAGAAGCTCCGGATGATGAGCCCGATGAGCGCCGAGGCCACCGTCGTCCGCAACTACATCGACTGGATCATCAGCCTGCCCTGGTACGACGAGACCCAGGACCGCCTGGACGTCACCGAGGCGGAGCGGGTGCTCAACGAGGACCACTACGGCCTGAAGAAGCCGAAGGAGCGCATCCTCGAGTACCTGGCGGTGCAGCAGCTGGTGAAGAAGCTCAAGGGCCCCGTGCTGTGCTTCGTCGGTCCTCCGGGCGTGGGCAAGACGTCGCTGGCGCGCTCGATTGCTCGGGCCACCGGCCGCAAGTTCGTGCGCCTGTCGCTGGGCGGCGTGCGTGACGAGGCGGAGATTCGCGGCCACCGGCGCACGTACATCGGTGCGATGCCGGGCAAGCTCATCCAGTCGCTGAAGAAGGCGGGCAGCAACAACCCCGTCTTCCTGCTCGACGAAATCGACAAGATGTCCACCGACTTCCGCGGCGACCCGAGCGCGGCGCTGCTGGAGGTGCTGGACCCCGAGCAGAACCACAACTTCAACGACCACTACCTGGACCTCGACTACGACTTGTCCAAGGTGATGTTCATCTGCACCGCGAACACGATGCACAACATCCCCGGTCCGCTGCAGGACCGCATGGAAGTGATTCGCATCGCGGGCTACACCGAGCCGGAGAAGCTCTCGATTGCTCGCCGGTACCTCATCCCGAAGGAGCAGGAGGCCAACGGGCTGACGGACGTGAAGGTGGACATCAGCGACCCGGCGCTGCGGACCATCATCCACCGGTACACGCGTGAGTCCGGCGTGCGCTCGCTCGAGCGTGAGATTGGCGGCGTGTTCCGGAAGATTGCGCGCGACGTGCTGAAGAACGGCAAGCGCGACGTGGCGGTGGACCGGAAGATGGCGATGAAGTTCCTGGGCACCCCGCGCTACCGCTACGGCATGGCGGAGGCCGAGGACCAGGTGGGCATCGTCACGGGCCTGGCGTGGACGGAGCTGGGCGGTGAAATCCTCACCACCGAGGCCACCATCATGCCGGGCAAGGGCAAGCTCATCATCACCGGCAAGCTGGGCGAGGTGATGCAGGAGTCCGCGCAGGCGGCCATGTCGTACGTGCGCAGCCGCGCAGACAGGTTCGGCATCGACCGGAAGGCGTTCGAGAACTACGACATCCACGTCCACCTGCCGGAGGGCGCGATTCCGAAGGACGGCCCCTCCGCGGGCGTCACCATCTGCACGGCGCTGGTGAGCGCGCTCACCCGCACGCTGATTCGGCGTGACGTGGCGATGACGGGCGAAATCACGCTGCGCGGACGCGTGCTGCCCATTGGCGGCCTGAAGGAGAAGACGCTGGCCGCGCACCGGGCGGGCATCAAGACGGTCCTGATTCCGAAGGCGAACAAGAAGGACCTGAAGGACATCCCGCTGAAGATTCGCAAGCAGCTGCGCATCGTCCCGGTGGAGTTCGTGGACGAGGTGCTCCGCGAGGCGCTGGTGCTGGAGAAGCCGGAGGAGTTCGGCCGCAAGCCGCTCAGCACCGACGGCCAGAAGCAGGTGCCTGCCGCCGAGATGCCGGCCTCCGCGCCGGCCGGGGCTCCGGCCTAGTTGCGGTGAATCGAGGGCTTCCTCTGACTGAGGGAGCACCGGGTTGAAGAGAAGCCAGGATGCCGGACGACTTGGGTCGCCGGGGTCCTGGCTTCTCTGTTTTCTGGGTGTCTGTCTTTGAATTCCGTGTTGATGCCCGTGGGGTGGCGCGTACCCATTTGCAATATTTCTGGAATCTTATAGTCCTCCCGAAGCTCTCTCCCGGAATCGCTGGCTGCCTTTGCCGCCCGGGCCGGGACGGCGGCGCTCGCGCGGCGCGAGGGCAAGAGGGGATTGATGAGACAGGAAGGACGGAAGTGGTTGGCGTGGGTGGCCCTGGCCCTCTGCGCCACGGTGGCGGGCTGCGGTCCGCAGGATGCTCCGGGCGCGGAGCAGGGCATGCAGGAGACGACCACCCGCGAAGCGGCGATGGGCGAAGGCGTCTCGACGGCGCCTGCGAGTCTGGGCTCGTTCAAAAGCACTGCGTTGGGCTTGCAGGGTGCCCAGGCCTCCGCGACTTCCGTGGGGCCCCTGCTTGCCGCGGGCAATGGCAACCACACGGTGGCCGTGAAGCCGGATGGCACCGCCTGGGCCTGGGGCAACAACTTCTACGGCCAGCTGGGGGATGGGACGACCACTCGCCGCTTCTCGCCGGTGCAGGTGCTGACGGGAGCCACCGCCATCGCTGCGGGTAACTTCCATACGGTGGCTGCGAGGCAGGACGGCACCGTCTGGGCCTGGGGGCGCAACAACCTCGGCCAATTGGGGGACGGGACGACCGCTGACCGCCTCATACCGGTATCCGTGACGATTCAGGGAGGAGGGACCTGAACCGGCCCTCAGGTAGCGGCTTGCTCCGCCGGATGCGCCTCGTTCAGCGGCAGCACGTGGTCCAGCTCGCCGCTGAGTGAGGAGCAGCCCTCTCGATGCCTCCGGGGCAATGTGCATCGGATTGAGGCGGGTCCCACGGCCTGGCTCCGTCCCTGCTCCGGCTCCGTGGATGTGGCACGCCCAGCCGGCCAGGGCGCACCCGGGCGAAGGCTCCCTCCCTGAGCGGGGAGGGACGCTGAGATGAAGTGAAGCCAGGATGCCGGACGACCGAGGTCGCCGGGGTCCTGGCTTCTCTCTTTCCGGGGTGCGCGGGCTTCGGGGTACAACGTGGCCCCAAGTGGCCTCCCGCGCTCGACTCCGGTGGACGTTCCTCGTGCTGGCCCTGGCGGCCACGGCCTGCGGGCCGTGTGGCTTCCAGCCGGACCCGGGTGTGAAGGTGGTGGTGGCGGCCATGCCCACCACGCTCGACTGGAGCCACTCGGACCCGGAGAGCTGGGCGAACTACCCGGTGATGATGGCCACCCAGCGCGGGCTCACCATGCTGGGGCCGGACCACTCCGTGCAGCCCGGCCTCGCCGAGCGGTGGGAGCGGGCAGGCGACGCGCAGGGCCGCGAGGTCTACACCTTCCACCTGCGGAAGGACGTGCGCTGGTCCGACGGCTCGCCGCTCACCGCGCGCGACTTCGTCGTCGGCTGGCGGCGCGCACTGCGTGGACGTGAGCGCGGCGAGATGGCGGACCTGGATGGCGCGGCGGAGGCGCTCGCGCTGCAGGAGCGTGGTGCCCCCGAGGCCGAGGTGCGCGCGGCGCTGGAACGCGTGGGCGTGGAGGCCGTGGACGCGCACACGCTTCGGGTGATGCTGGCGCGGCCGCGCAGCTATTTCCTCGCTCGCATCGCCAATGTGTACATCTTCTATCCCGCGCCCTCGGCGGACCTGGAGGGGAAGTCGGACGAGGAGGTCCGCGACTACTTCGACCGGCCTCGCGACGGACGGCCGCTCGCGCTGGGGCCGTACCGTGTCGAGCGGTGGGACCGCGCGGGTGAGCGCGTGCGGCTCGTCTACAACCCGGCTACGGCGTTTCCTCCGCCGCTCGGGCCCGGGGAGGCGCCTGCTCCGGTGATTACGCTGATGAAGTCAGAAATCGGCCCCGCGCTATACGAGCGTGGCCGGGTGGACTTCGTCTTCGTGGACAGCGCCGCGGCGCTGCGCGTGCGGCGGCCGGAGGACCTGCAACGCGAGCCGCTGCTATCCACGTACTTCCTCGCGTTCAACACGGAGCGGCCTCCGTTGAACCGGCCCGAGGTGCGGCGCGCGCTGTCGATGGCACTGGACCGCGAGGCGCTGGTGGCGGGGCTGCTGCCCGCGTCGCGACCGTCCAACACGTTGCTGCCGCCGGAGCTGCCCGGTGCCGCGACTCCCGAGGAGGCCGCGCGCCTGCCGCACTATGCGCCCGAGGCCGCGCGTGCGGCGCTCGCGGGAGTGCCGGGGTTGGACCGGCCGCTGCGGCTCATCTACCGGCAGGGCGATGGCTTCGTGCCGGAGGTGGCGATTGCCGAACGCGTGGCTGCCCAACTGGCGCGCGTGGGCGTGCAGGTGGTGGTGGAGCCACGCTCGGACTTGTCGGCGGAGGTGGCTCGCCGCTCCGCGCAGGGGCCGCGCGTGTATGACCTGTACATGCGGCGGCTCGGCGCGGACTACGCGCACCCCAATACGTTCTTCACGCTGTTCGAGCGCGAGGGCAATCACCAGACGGGCTGGGAGACGCAGGCGGGTGGTGAGCCCATGGCGCGCTTCGAGCGACTGCTGGAGGCGGGAGACGGAGAGCCGGACGAGGCAAAGGCGCGCGCGCTGTATGCGCAGGCCCAGGAGGTGCTCGTCGGCGAGCAGGCGGTGATTGCGCCCATCTACCATCCGGACCGCTACTACCGCGCTCGGGCCCGGCTGCACGGGATGGATGTGGATCCGTTCAACTTCCTCGCGCTGCGTGCGCTGCGGCTGGCGCCTGCGACGGAAGCACGGGCAGGGGCGACACCATGATGCTCGTGGCGCAGAAGCTCACGAGGCAGTTGGTGTTGGTGCCATTGGTGGCGTTGGCCTCGTACTTCCTCATGACGGCGTTGCCGCTCACCACGGAGACGGAGGCCAAGCGGCAGGTGTCGAAGGAACTCGCCGCTTCGTATCGGCGCGACCTCGGCGTCGGTGAGCCGCTGGGCTTCTTGCGTCCCTGGGAGAAGCTGTTTCGCGGCGAGCGGCTGGGCACCAGCGCACAGGGCATCACCGGTGATGAGCTGCTGCTGAAGCTCTCCGGCAGCGTGGGCGTGGGGTTGATGGCGCTGCCGCTCGCGCTGACGTGGGCGCTGGGCTTCGCGTTGCTGCGCACGCGCTGGCGCCGGGGGAAGTGGGCGGCGCTGGGAGATGTGGTGCCAGCGGTGGCCTTCGGCACGCCTGTCTTCATCCCCGCGCTGCTGCTGGCCCCCGGCGTGGTGGAGCGTGGGCACATGCTGCCGGAGCTCTGCGCGGCGCTCGTCACCTCGGTGTGGCCCGGCATCTTCCTGGGCACTCTTGTCGGTGACTCGCTGGAGACGGAGTTGTCTCGTGACTACGTACGCACCGCGCTGGGCAAGGGCCTGGCGCGGAGCACCGTGCTGCGTCGTCATGTGCTGCCCAACGTGTGGCCCGCGCTGCTCGACGCGGTGGGGCCGGTGGCGACTTCGCTGCTGGCCGGTTCGTTCGCCGCGGAGCGCGTCTTCGGCCTGCCCTACTTCGGCCAGCTCTACGTGCTCGCGGTGCTCAACAAGCAGGTGGCCGTCGTCGTCGTCGCCACCACCACCTTCGCATCGCTGCTCGTGCTCGTGAGCCTCGCGGTGGAGGTGGTGCGCTACGCGGTGGACCCTCGCTCGCGGGAGGCCACGACATGAGCCGCGTTCCCACGCGAGCCCGCTTCGGGCTGACGCTGTTGATTGGCCTCGGTGTCCTCAGCCTCATCGCGGGCCGCCTCTTTCCCGAGGCGCTCGCGAGCACCTGTCCGCTCGGCATGGACCCGACGCGTCCGGACCGCACGGTGTGCGAGCTGGCCTTCGGCGGACTCTGGGTCTCCCTCGCCGTGGGCCTCGCGGCGGGCGGGCTGTCCACGCTCATCGGCCTCACTGTCGCGGCGGTGGCGCGTCTCACCGGCGGCACCGTGGAACAGGCAATCCTGCGCACGGTGGACGCCGTCTTCGCGCTGCCCGACGTCCTCGTCGTCATGGTCCTCCAGCTCGCGGGCCAGTCCCTCTCCGACGCGGGCGTGGGCGGAGGGCTCGGCCCCTTCGGCCTCATGGTGGCGTCTCTCGCCCTCGTGGGCTGGGCGGGCCCGGCGCGCATGTTCCGCAACCGGCTCGCCACGCTGGAGTCGCAGGAATACGTCGCGGCCGCCCGAGCGCTCGGCGGGGGAGGAGTCCACCTCCTGCGCGTCCACCTGTGGCCCGCCCTGCGCCCCTTCGCGCTCGCCGTGTTCCTCAGTCGCCTCCCCGCCGCCATCCTCACCGAGTCCACCGTGAGCTTCTTCGGCATCGCCCGCATGGAGCCCATGTCCCTGGGCCGCTATCTCGGCACCAGCTACGCGGCCCTCATCTACGAGGGCGGCGGCCGCGTCGTCCTGCCCGCGTGGGCCCTGCTGGTATTGCTGGTGCTCGGCGCCTCGCTCGCTTCCCAGGCGCTCTCGGCGGCCCCTCGTCGCGCCGCCTGAGCAGGCGCGCAGGGGTGGGAGAAGCACCTCCTCCCATGGAATTCCCAACGTCGGGGGGTGGGTTTCCATCACACGGAAACCTTTTGCCCAACCGGTGCACTCATGTCCCTGCCCACCGTCGAAGAGCTGCCCATCTCCACTGGCCACGATTCGAGCGAGCGCACCACGCGCAATGACGACCTGAAGCTCGAACCCGCGCGCGGCGCGGTGCTCGTCGTCGAGGACGACCCCACGCATCGCGAAATCCTCGTGGAGCTCCTGGCGGGCTGGGGCTACGAGCCACTGCCGGTGGGCAGCGCCGAGGAGGCGGAGTTCGCCGTGCGCAACAAGCGCATGGACGCCGCCATCGTCGACGTCTTCCTGCCCGGCCGCAGCGGCGCCACGCTGATGTCGAAGCTGCGCGAGCGCTTCCCGCAGTCCGTCCTCATCGGCGTGAGCGCCATGAGCGACTCGGCCATGGCGCGCAAGTGCAAGGGCCTGGGCGCGGACCTCTTCATCGGCAAGCCCCTCAACCCCGAGAAGCTCGCCGAGGCGCTCCAGTCCAAGCACACGAGCTGGCACTGACGCAGCCCGCATGTCGCGCGGGTGGACGGACCGGAGCCTCGTGGGACGGGTTCCGGTTGCGCCGCCTTCGCGAACGGTCGATGCTCTTCATGTGAAGAACCTCGCTCCCGGACTCCTGCTGGCGATGCCCCAGCTCGGGGACCCGAACTTCTACCGCTCGGTCATCTTGATGATTGAGCACGGGGAGACGGGCTCCATGGGGCTCGTCATCAACCGGGGGGCCCCCCTCACGCTCGGTGAGCTGGCGCGCGGGCAGAACATGGGCATCGCCTCGGAGCGCACCGCGCAGCCCGTCTACGTGGGCGGCCCGGTGGAGCCGCAGCGCGGTTTCGTCCTCCACGACGACACGGAGCTGCTGGAGAAGCACCCGGTGCTGCCCGGCCTGTTCCTGAGCGTGACGCTGGACGCGCTGGGGCCACTGTTGGAGAACCCCTCGCCGCGCCTGCGCTTCTGCCTGGGCTACGCGGGCTGGGGCCCCAAGCAGCTCGAGAACGAGATTGCCGCCGGCTCCTGGCTCTTCGCCGAGGCGACGGCCGAGGCGGTGCTGGGCCAGGAGCCCGCGAAGCTGTGGGAGACCACGTTGCGTGGCATGGGTGTGGACCCGGCCATGCTGGTGATGGGAAGAGGGATGAATTGATGCTCGACGCAGACTTCGTCCGTGCCCGAATCCTCGAGGCCCTGCCGGGCTCCGAGGTCGAGGTTAGAGATACCACCGGGACGGGAGACCACTTCGAGGCGCGGGTGGTGAGCCCGGCCTTCGCTGGCAAGCCCATGGTGCAGCAGCACCAGCTCGTGTACGCGCCCCTGCAGCAGTGGCTGAAGACGGGCGAGCTGCACGCCCTCGCGCTGAAGACCTATTCGCCCGAGCAGTGGCAGAAGCTCGGGCCACGCTAGAAGGAGACGCTTTCCATGAATCCCGAGCTCAAGGCCCGTCTGGAGCAGGAGACGAAGTCGCACAAAATCGTCCTCTTCATGAAGGGCAATGCCCTCTTCCCGCAGTGCGGGTTCTCCGCGCGCGCGCTGCAGCTCTTGCAGCCCTACGGCCAGGTCCACACGGTGGACGTGCTGGCGGACCCCGAGATTCGCCAGGGCATCAAGGACTTCACCAACTGGCCCACCATTCCGCAGATCTTCATCAACGGGCAGTTCATCGGCGGCTCCGACATCCTCATGGAGCTGGCCGAGCGCGGCGAGCTGGCGGACCTCGTCGCCGGCAAGTCCCAGGCCTGAGGCCGCGCGGACCTTGGGGCGGGGGGAGGGGAGATTTGTCTCCCCCGAAGCGGCTAGAATCACCAGCCGCTTCCCCGAGGAACCGCCGTGGTCACCGCAACACAGCCCAACAGTCCCGAGAAGAAGGACGACACCGTCGAAGCGCCGGGCACTCCGGCCGCCTCCGGGAATGTCGTCATCCCCGACACGAATGCCGCCGTCGCGCTCGCGGCGGACGCGCCCGCCGCGGCGGTGGACCCGGATGACCTGGTCGCCACGCAGAAGACTCCCACCTTCATGGACAAGGTGCAGGAGTTCCGCGCCCGCCACGAGATGTGGGAGATGGCGCTCTTCTTCTTCGGCGGCTTCATCTACGACGTCGTCTCGCTCAGCCGCATCGACGACACGCTGACGCTGGTGCAGAGCTTCGCGTACCTGCTCGTCCTCACCGGGCTGCTGCTCTTGGAGCAGCGCTTCCCGGAGGGGACGGAGCCGCCGAAGCTGCTCTCCAAGGTGTGGCGCTGGCGCGAGGACGCGGTGCACTTCCTCTTCGGAAGCCTGCTCAGCGTCTTCATGCTGCTGCTCTTCAAGGCCACGTCGGGCTTCACGCCCTACCTGTTCGTGGTGGGCCTGTTCGCGCTGCTGGTGGCCAACGAGCTGCCGCGCTTCCGGGAGGTGGGCCCCGTCATCCGCGTGGTGCTGCTCAGCCTGTGCGTGACGCTCTACTTCGCGTGCCTCCTGCCCGTGGTGATTGGCCGCATGGGCTTCTGGGTATTCCTCCTGGCGGTGGCCCTGGGCAGCGCGAACGTCTTCGGGCTGATGCGGCTGATTGAGCGCTGGCGTCCGGACGTGGAGTTCCTCATCCGCAACGTGGCCATCCCCGGCTTCGGCGTGCAGGCGGCGCTGCTGGCGCTCTACCTCGTGGGCGTGATTCCGCCGCTGCCGGTGGCCGTGCAGTTCGCGGACGTCTTCCACAAGGTGGAGCGGGTGAGCCCCGGCGTGTACCAGCTGTCCTCGGTGGATGACTCCGTCTGGTACAAGCCGTGGACGTGGTTCGGCCCGGACTTCGTCATGCAGCCGGGCGACAAGCCGTACTACTTCTTCCGCATCTTCGCGCCCAAGGGCTTCGCGCCCTACAAGGTCCGCGTGCGCTGGTACTTCGACCACCCCGACAAGGGCTGGACGACGTACGGCAACGGCTTCATGGCCAACGTGAGCAGCAACGGGACGGACGGCGGCTACCGCTACTACGCGACGACGTCCAACCTGAAGCCCGGTGACTGGCGCGTGGTGCTGGAGACGGAGGACGGGCACGAAATCCACCGCATCAACTTCTCCGTCGGCCCGGACGCGCGCACCGAGCCGCGCCAGTACAAGCTGGAGTACTCCACCCTCAAGGAGCTGAAGCCGCTGTCCCAGGAGGAGTACGAGAAGACGCGGAAGTCGGCCGCGGTGAAGCCCGGCGAGCCGTCGAAAGCTGCGGCCGGCACCGTGCCCACGCCGGCGGCCGCGCCCGTGGGTACGGAGCCCGGTGAGACGGCACCGCCCGCGGAAGGGACGGCGCAGTAGCCCGGGCATATCGCCGGTGACGGACGGTGCGCCCGCACCGTCCTCCCGCGACGTGGAACGGGCCGCCTACTTCTTGGCGGCCTTCCACACGGACTTCATCCACGCCTCCACGTCCTTCACCGTGCGGGGAATCTTCCCGGACAGCACCTTGCAGCCGCGCGCGGTGACGACGACGTCGTCTTCGATGCGCACGCCGATGCCGCGGTAGCGCCGCGGCACGGTGAGGTCGTCCGTCTGGAAGTACAGGCCGGGCTCCACCGTCAGCACCATGCCCGGCTGGAGCTTGCCGTACTTGTACGCCTCCTGCCGCGCCTGCGCGCAGTCGTGCACGTCCAGGCCCAGCATGTGGCTGACGTTGTGCAGCGAGTAGCGCTTGTAGAACTGGTGCTCGTCCTTCAGCGCCACCTCGGCGTCCTCGAGGATGCCGAGCGTCTCCAGGCCCTTGGCCAGCACGCGCATGGCCACGCGGTTGGGCTCCATGAAGTCGTTGCCCGGCTTCACCGCCGCAATCGCCTGCTCCTGCGCCTCCAGCACCAGCTCGTAGATTTCGCGCTGCTCCTTGGAGAACTTCCCGGACAGCGGCAGGGTGCGGGTGATGTCGGCGGTGTAGAGCGTGTGGCCCTCCACGCCCGCGTCGAGGAGGAGCAGGTCTCCAGGCACGAGCGGGCCGTCATTGCGCGTCCAGTGCAGCACGCATGCGTGCGAGCCGCTGGCGGCGATGGTGCCGTAGCCCACGTCGTTGCCCTCCACACGGGCGCGGAGGTTGAAGATACCCTCCACGTAGCGCTCCGTCTTCGCCGTCTTCAGGCCGCGGATGACGTCCTCGAAGCCGCGCTGCGTGGAGTCGATGGAGGCCTGGAGCTCGCGCAGCTCCTGCGCGTCCTTGAGGAGCCGCATCTCGGAGAGCGCCTGGGCCAACTGCTTGTCGCGGTCTCCGCCCTCGGGCACCTGCGTGTCCACCTTCGGCGAGTAGCCGCGCAGCACGCGCGTGGGATTCGTGGCGGCGCCGCTCAGGCTGGCAACGTAGTCCTTCAGCCCGTCGAGCCCGCGCGCCTCGTCCACGGCGAAGCGGGCCTGGCTCTCCTTCACACCCAGGCGCGGGCCCACCCACAGCTCGCCCTTGTTGCGGTCCGTGAAGAAGGTGGAGTCGCTGCGGCCGGGGTTGGGCTCCACGAAGAGGATGTCGGTGTGGCCGCCGCCCTCCTTCGGCTGGAGGACGAGGACGCAGTCCGGCTCGGTGTTGCCGGTGAGGTAGTAGAAGTCGCTGCCCGGCCGGAAGCGGTAGTACGTGTCGTTGGCGCGCACCTTCTCGTGGCCGGTGGGGATGACGAGCGTCTCGCCGGGGAACAGCTTGGAGAGGGCGCGGCGGCGGGCACGGAAGGCGTCGGCGTGCTTCAGCTTCGGCGGCAGCTTCTTCGCGCCCGGCTTCCACCGCTTCATCATGAAGTCGAGCAGGGCCGGGGGCGGCACCGTGTCGTGGGTGGCGGGCTTCGCGGGCGCGGCCTGTGGAGCTTGCGGCTCCGAGGTGACGAGGGGCTGCTGCTCACCCACGGCGGGTTGCGTGGTGCCGTCGGTGGCGGAGGACGTGGCGGAAGGGGAGGACGTGGCCATGGCGTGTGACTCTTCAACAGCGCCCGGCGGCCCTTCAAGCCCGAGTTGGCTCGTGCCGCGGGGCAATGTCCTCTCGCAGAAGGGCCACCTGTCCGAGGAGGACGGGTACGGCCGTCTCCACCCGGAGGATGCGGGGGCCCAGTGAGAAGGGACGGAAGCCGTGGGCTTCGAGGAGGTCGGCCTCGAAGGGGACCCAGCCGCCGTCGGGGCCGATGGCGAGCACGACGCGCTCGGCCGTATCCGCGCCCACCGCGCGCAGGGGCTGCTTCGCGGGCGGGTGGGGGAGCAGCCGGACGGCGCTCGGCCCGAAGAGGGAGTCGAGCTCGTCCTCGACGAAGGGGCGGAAGCGCTCGCGGATGAGGACCTCGGGCAGGTGCGTGTCGCGGGCCTGCTCCAGTCCCTGGAGGAGGAGCTCGCGCTCGAAGGTGGTGTCGAGCACCTTGGAGTCGAAGTAGCTCTTCTCCACGCGGGCCGCGTTGACGAGCACCACGCGGTCCACGCCGAGCGAGGCCACCGCGGGGAGCACCTTCTTGAGGGCCTTGGGACGGGGGATGGCGAGGAGCAGGTCCACGCCCGCGCGCGGGGGCGGCGGCTCGGTGAGGGAGACGCGCAGGTGGAGGACGCCGGCGCTGTTCTCCAGCACCTCGCCGGTTCCGGTGAGGCCCCCGAGGCGGCCCACGCGCAGGGACTCGCCGGGCTCGGCGCGCAGTACCTCACGGGCGTGCTGCGCGCGGCGTCCCGTGAGGCGGGCGGTGCCGTCCGGGAGGAAGTCCTCGTCGAAGAGCAGGAGCAGGTTCACGAGGGCTTCTGTACTCCGTCAGGAGGGTGCGTGGGAGTCCATCCTGGGAGCAGGGTGGGGGTTGGCTCGCCGTCCGGTCTCCTCGCGGCCTGTCGGCAGTGCTTGCCCCGCCCCGGGGCGTACCGTAAAGGCTGGCTGTGCGTAACCTGTGCCTTCGCTGCCGCCGTCCCGAGAGTGCGTGCTACTGCGCGCAACTGCCGCCCCCGCTGGAGACGCGGACCCACGTCGTCTTCCTCCAGCATCCGCGTGAGCGGCGTGTGGCCATCGGCACGGCGCGCATGGCGCGGCTGGCGCTGAAGAACGCCGAGCTGCACGAGGGCGTGGACTTCGCCGGCCACGCGCGAATCGAGCAGCTCGCGGCCAGGCCGGAGAAGGTGGCCGTGCTCTTCCCCGGGGAGAACGCCATCTCCGTGGAGGAGGCTCGCGAGAATCCCCCGGAGACCATCATCGTCGTGGACGGCACGTGGCCCCAGGCGAAGAAGGTCGTCTCGCGCAACCCGCTGCTCGCCAGCCTGCCGCGCATCAGCTTCGTGCCCCGCCGGCCGAGCAACTACCGCATCCGCTCCGAGCCCGCGGACCACTGCGTGTCCACCATCGAGGCCGTGGTGGAGATGCTGGGCATCCTGGAGGGAGACCCGGCGCGCTTCGACACCATGCTCAAGGCGTTCGAGTACATGGTGGACACGCAATTGGAGCGGCAGTCGCAGCGGACGACGCCGAACCGGCGCCGCATCTACTTCGGCCCGTGGCGTCCGCCCCTGGAGCTGCGCACGCTGGCCGAGCGCTTCGAGAAGCTCGTCGTCTTCTACGGCGAGGCCAACGCGCACCCGTCGGGGGCGGACATTCCTTCCGAGCTGGTGCATGCGGTGGCGTGCCGCCCCGCCACGGGCGAGCGCTTCGAGGCTGTCATTGCCCCCGAGCTTCCGCTGGCGCGCAGCACGCCGCTGCACGTGGAGTTGTCGGAGGAGGTGCTGCTCGCGGGTGAGCCCCGTGCGCAAGCGCTGGCGCGATTCGAGGCGTTCCTCCGCCCTGATGACGAGCTGGCGGTGTGGACGACGTTCGCCCTGGACTTGCTGTGGGACGGAGGCGTCACGCGGCGGCCCGCGCGCAACGTGCGGCTGGCCACGGCGCGCGCGCTGAAGGGCAAGGCGGGCGGGGTGGAGCAAGCGATGGAGCTGCTGCGCGGACCGGACGTGCCCCTGTGGGCCCCGGGCCGCGCGGGTCGCCGCATCCGCGCGCTGGAGTCCGTGGTGCGAGAGTTGGTGGCGCGCGGCAACGCGACGGAGCCGCCGCAGAAGCTGCCGCTCACGGGCACTTGATGCACCCTCCTCAGGGCAGCAGCGCGGTCTTCGCCTCGCGGACGTAGCGGCCGCGCGGGAACTCATTGAGGTACTGGCGGTACTCGCTCTGGGCGGCCTTGGGCTGGAGCTTCTCCTCGAAGCACCGGGCGCGAAGGTAGCGTGCCTGCTCGCGGTGGGCCTTGTGGGGGCTCCGCTGCGCAATCTCCTCCAGCCCGACGAGGTAGCTCTCACAGGTGCGCCGGTTCATCTGGAGGCGCGCGTAGCCGAGGAATCGCTCATCCGCGTCGTTCGACAGAAGCGCCATCGGAACCATGGGCCCCTTCTTGTCCTTGTCCTTTCGCGTGGGCGCCTCCGCCACGGCCGTGGGAGGCGCGGGGGCCTCGGCGGTCTTCGGCGGCAGCAACTCCGTCACGGACTGCGCGGGGTAGGGTGCGAACTCCTGGTCCGGCTCCGCGCCCGGAGGCACCAGGGGCACGGGGGCCGGCGCCGCTTCAGCGACAGCCTGCGTGCTCGCGGGTTCCTCTTTCCGTGGTGCGGTCTGCTCCTTCTGCGCAGCGGCCTTGCCTCCCGTGCGCGGTGTTGCGGAGACCGCCTGCTGCCGCGCCTCCTTCGTGGCGACCGCTGGCTTCTCTGGAGCCGGAGCCTGCGTCGACTGCGCTACCGCCTCGGTCGCAACGGTGTTGCCCTGCGCCGGAGCATTCAGCGCCTCGAAGGCGCGGCGGTCGGGCTCCGATACCGGTGCCTGCTTCAGCGTCTTCTGCTCGGTGTCCAGCTCCACGCGCTCACCCGCGCTCACCAATCGCGCGGGCTGACCTTCCGCCTCCACGCGCACGCGGCCTTCCGCCACGGCCACCGCCGCGCCGTGCTCCGTGCGCTCCACCGTGAAGACGGTGCCCACCACGGACACGCGCAGGCCCGCGGCCTCCACCAGGAACTTCTCCCGCTGCACATGCGAGGCGTGCACCGACAGCCGGCCCTGCTTCACCGTGAGGTGGACGTCACGCGCCTCCGCTCGCGACAGCTCCACCTCTGACCCCGATGACACATGCACCCGGCTCGCATCCGGGAGCCGCAGCAGGGCCGTGGACCGCGTGGGCGTCCGGACCGCAACGCCCGAGCCCAGCTTCGTGCCTGCCTGGAGCGCTCGCTCCGAACCACCCGCGTCGCGCATCACCGCGCCCGTGGTGTTCTCCGCCAACGCCATGTCGAGACGCTCATTGTCTGACCGCGCGGTGGCCGAGGCACCACCCCTCGCTGTCCCCGAGGGAGGTGTCGCCTGCGCACCGTCACCCCGCAGTCCCCCGGTCTGCGCCGTGGCCTGGAGGGCGCCGTCATCATGCACCGCCGAGCCCGAGGCACCGTCGCCTTCGCGCACCACCGCCGGGCCTGACACCACCTCCGGCACGCGCAACATCCAGAAGCCCAGCATCGCCGCGCAGGCCCCCGCGAGCACCAAGGCCCACGGGAGCCGGGACCGGGGCACGGCGGAAGTCGTGGCGGGAGGCTTCACCCACGGGAGCCGCAACACAGATGAAATCGCCGCCCAGGAACGCGGCGGCTCCTGCAATGTCCGCCGCGCCGCCGCGAGCACCTGCGCGTCCACCGCGTCCCACCGCACCTCCGTCGCCACCTCGCGCGCCTCATGCAGCACCGCGCGGGACTGCTTCACCCGCTCCAGTTCGCGCGCGCACTCCTCGCACCCGGCCACGTGCGCTTCCACACGAGCCCGCTCCGCCTCATCCAACTCTCTCGCCGCGAGGGCCCACAGCGCCTGGACCTCAGGGTGTGTCATGGAGACCCCCAGGTCGACGGGTAACGAGCAGTCGTTGCATGGCCTCGTTGAACTCCAATCTCGCGTGATGCAACCGGCTGCGGACGGTGTTGGCCGAGCTTCCCACGGCCTCCGCAATCTCATCCGGGCTCATCCCGCACAGCTCGTAGTAGACGAAGACGATGCGCTTCTTCGGCTTCAGCCGCTCCAGCGCCAGCTCCACCAGCCGCGCCGCCTGACGGCGCTGCGCCGCATGCTCCGGGTCCTCTCCCTGCGCCACCGTCTCCGGCGGCTCCGCGAACGAGTCCTCCGGCCGCCGCCGCTTCCAGCGCAGGTGCGACAGCGCCACGTTGGAGCACACCCGGTAGAAGAATGTCCGGAAGCGGGACTCGCCCCGGTAGCCCTTCACCGCCGTCAGCAGTCGCAGGTACGTCTCCTGCAACAGGTCTTCTACTTCCACGCGATTGCCCACCAGGTGACTCAGCGTCCTCGCCGCGTCCATTCGCGTGAGCTGATAGAGCTGCTCGAATGCCGAGAGGTCACCCTCCTGGACCCGGCGCACCAGATGTTGGAGCCGCGTCTCGTCCGCGCTCTCCGGCACGGGCACGGCACTTCCGAGGCGCTCGGCCGGCGCGCTGACTTCCGCCAGTGAACGAGTTCCTCTGAAGAACACCGCGGGCGCTCCCTCGGGGGCATGCAACGGTTTCGCGCCGTTCAGCAGCGCTCCGCCGCCGATGTGAAAGGTCCAGGCCAGCACAGACTACCTCCGTACTCCCTGGGTCGCCGCTCCCAATGCGGGCGATCAAAATTATTGTTTGATCAGCCGTACCGCCTCCGGCGTCAAACGCACCTGAACCCGGACAACCCACCCGGTGGCCGGACCGGTCCCCCAACTTTCTCGGAGCACCCACTCATGAGGAATACCCCCGCGCGCAGCGTGCTGCTGCCGCTTTGGCTGCTGCTGCTTGGATCGGCCCTTCCGGGCTGCATCATCCACGAGAACGACGACTGGTTCGACGACGAGGACTCCTGCTACAGCGACCTCGACTGTGGCAGTGGGGAGACCTGCCGCGACAATTGCTGTTACGAGGTGCCGGACGGCTCGAAGAGCTGCCGCGCCTCGCACGACTGCGACCGGGGCGAGGTGTGCGTCAACAATGTCTGCTACACGCCATGCTCGCGTGATTCCGAGTGTGGCTACGGCAACAAGTGCGCCGACCACTTCTGTGTCCCCAACAGCTCGCGCCCGGACAGCGGAACGGACGGCGGCACGACGCGCCCGGACAGCGGAACGGATGGGGGCACGCGCACGGACGGTGGGACGGACGGCGGCACGCGCGCGGATGGTGGGACGGACGGCGGCAGCAGCGCGACGTGCCGGCTGAACGCGGACTGCGGTGCGGGGAACTACTGCATCAACAACACCTGCTACCACGGCTGCTCGACGGACGCGCAGTGCCCCTCCACGGATGCGTGCGTCGCCGGCGTGTGCCGCGCGCGCCCGCCGGACCCGACGGCGTGCACGACCGGCTACCAGTGCGAGAGCGGCAAGGACTGCGTGGACGGCCACTGCCGCGCGTCCTGTGACTCCACCACCGAGTGCCCGCCCGAGTACACCTGCCAGATTGGCTACTGCATACCCATCCCCAGCGGGGGCGAGTGCCGCGCCAACTGCGAGTGCCCCTCCGGCAACGTCTGCGTGAATGGTCAGTGCAAGTCGACGCAGCCGGACCCGGGCCAGGCCTGCGTGGCCAACTGTGACTGCCCCTCCGGCCAGGTGTGCACCAACGGCTATTGCAAGTCGCCCACGCCGCCGCCTCCGCCGCCGGACGCGGGCTCGGGCACCGCGTGCGCGGCCAACTGCGACTGCCCCTCCGGTCAGGTGTGCACCAGCGGCTACTGCAAGACGCCCACCCCGCCGCCTCCGGCGGACGCGGGCACCTCGCCGGTGTGCCGCGCCAACTGCGAGTGCCCCGCGGGCAACGTGTGCACGGCGGGGGTGTGCAAGCCGGTGAACCAGGGCAGCGGCAAGGCGTGCGTCGCCAACTGCGAGTGCCCCGCCGGCGAGCACTGCATCGACAACGTCTGCTGGCTGTAGGACGGCACCGGAGCGAAGCGGGTGGCCCCCGGTGACTCAGGGGGCCACCATCCGCCAGCACCGGTGGATTTCCTTCCGCTGGAAGTCCTCGGGGATGGAGCCGGGGGTGATTTCCTCCACGCCCATTCCCCGCACGGCCGAGTCGTTGAGCTCGAAGCCGAGGAAGTTGGTGGAGAAGTAGAGGATGCCGCCGGGCGCGAGCAGCGCTCGGATGGCGGACAGCAGGCGCGAGTGGTCGCGCTGCACGTTGAAGCTGCCGGTCATCTTCTTCGACGTGGAGAAGGACGGCGGGTCGCACACCACGAGGTCGTAGCGCTCCGGCCCGTCCGCCTGTGCCTCCACCCACGCCTTCGCGTCCGCGCGGATGAGCGTGTGCCGCGCGTCCGCCAGTCCATTCAGGTCCAGGTTGTCCTCGGCCCAGTCGAGGTACGTGTTGGACAGGTCCACCGTGGTGGTGCTCGCGGCGCCTCCGGCGGCGGCATACACGGTGAAGGCGCCGGTGTACGCGAAGAGGTTGAGGAAGCGCTTGCCCTTCGCCTCCGTGCGCACGCGCGCGCGGGTGTTGCGGTGGTCCATGAAGAGGCCGGTGTCGAGGTAGTCGCCGAGGTTGACCCAGAACTTCAGGCCCTGCTCCTCCACCACGATTCGCCCGCTGCCCTCGCCCACCCGGCCGTACTGCGAGCGGCCCCACGGCTGGGGCGTGTGCGTCTTCACGAAGATGCGCTCGGGCGCGACGCCCAGCACCTCCGTCACCGCGGCCAGCACCTCCTCGCGCTGGGCCTCGGCGGCGCCGGACTTGAGGGCGCGGCGGCGCGGGTACTCCACCACGTGCGCGCAGTCGCCGTAGAGGTCCACCGCGTAGGGGTACTCGGGAACGTCCCTGTCGTAGACGCGGAAGGCCGTCAGCCCCTGGGAGCGGGCCCACTTGCGGAAGCGCTTCGCGTCCTTGCGCAGCCGGTTGGCGAACATACCCACCGGGTCGGCTGCCCCTTGCGCGTCGTGGTTACCTTCTGAATCAGCCATGCCCAAGCGTCCTCCCGTCCAGACCGCGGCCCCTCTCATCCCCGAGTCCCCGACGTACGACAAGCTCCGAAAAGCGGCCTCGCACTGTCAGGCGTGTCCCCTGTGGAAGACGGGGACCCAGACGGTCTTCGGCGAGCCCGCCGGCAGGCCCCGCCCCGGCCCCCGCGTCATGCTGGTGGGGGAGCAGCCGGGGGACCAGGAGGACCGCGCCGGAAGGCCCTTCGTGGGGCCGTCCGGCCGGCTGCTGGACGAGGCGCTGGAGGCGGCCGGCATCGACCGCTCGCAGGTGTACGTCACCAATACGGTGAAGCACTTCAAGTGGACCGGCCAGGGCAAGCGCCGCATCCACGCGAAGCCGAACACGGCGGAGATTCGCGCTTGCCTGCCGTGGCTGGAGGCGGAGATTCGCGTGTTCCGGCCGGACGTCATCGTCTGCCTCGGCGCCACGGCCGCACAGGCGCTGCTGGGCAAGGACTTCCGCGTCACCCAGTCGCGGGGGCGGCCCATGCCTTCGGATTGGGCGCGCGTGGTGGTGGCCACGGTGCACCCGTCGTCGATTCTCCGGGCCCCGGACCCGGAGGCGCGCGAGGCGCAGCTCGAGGCCTTCATCGACGACCTGCGCACGGTGGCGCGGCTCATCCACGGCCGTGGCGCGGAAGCCGGGGAAGGCGCGCACGCGCCGATGTGAGCGGGAGCGCGCCGTTCGCCATCCGGACCTCGCGGCGCGAGGGGACACGGCATTTCCGCGCAGCGGAATCCGCCTCGGCCCGCGCGCTGCGTCATGGGACGCCGCGGCGCGCGATGTCTTCTCTGAATATGGAACCCTCCGGGGTAGTCTATTCGTCCGCAAACGAACCCCGCACCGGAGGAACTCCGAATGACTGCAAGCCGTTGGTTGGGACTGGCCGCGCTGACCGTGCTGTTCGCCTCGAACGCCCTGGCCGAGGATGCGAAGGCGGACACCGCGACGCCGGTGGGCCGGTGGACGACCATCGATGACGAGACGAAGAAGCCGAAGTCCGTCATCGCCATCTACGAGGAGAACGGGAAGCTCTTCGGCAAGATTGAGAAGCTCTTCCGCGAGCCCAACGAGGACCAGAACCCCGTTTGCGACAAGTGCGAGGGCGCGCTGAAGGACAAGCCCATCATCGGCATGGTCATCCTGCAGAACCTCAAGAAGGACGATGACGAGTGGACGGGCGGCACCATCATGGACCCCGCCAACGGCAAGACGTACAAGTGCAAGATTGCCATCGAGGACGGGGGCAAGAAGCTGAAGGTCCGCGGCTTCGTCGGCATCTCCGCCTTCGGTCGCACGCAGCACTGGGTCCGCGCGCAGGAGTAGGGCAGGCCCCGTGACGGGCAAGCCCGACAAGCAGACGTGGCGGCGTTACCTCCGCGTGCGCCGCTACGCCACCGTGGACGGCCGTGACATCGTCCGCGTCGAGCTGAACCTTCGACGGCAAGGTGAGGTGAGCGCGCGACCCCTGGAACGGACCGCGCGCCTGACGGACACTCGCGGGCCATGAGCGTCCGCGTCGAGAAGAACGGCCCCATCACCACCGTCGTCCTCCACCGTCCCGAGGTGCGCAACGCGGTGGACGGCCCCACCGCCCAGGCGCTCGCGGACGCCTTCCGCGCCTTCGAGGCGGACCCGGACTCGCGTGTGGGCGTGCTGTACGGCGACGGTGGCACCTTCTGCGCGGGCGCGGACCTCAAGGCCATCTCGGAGGGGAGGCCGAACCGGCTTGCTCCGGACGGTGACGGGCCGATGGGTCCCTCGCGCATGCGGCTGAGCAAGCCCGTCATCGCGGCCATCTCCGGCCATGCCGTGGCGGGCGGGCTGGAATTGGCCCTGTGGTGTGATTTGCGCGTGGCCGAGGAGGACGCGGTGCTCGGCGTCTTCTGCCGACGCTGGGGTGTACCGCTCATCGATGGCGGAACTGTACGGCTCCCCCGGCTCATCGGCCTGTCGCGGGCCCTGGACCTCATCCTCACCGGCCGCCCGGTGTCGGCCCAGGAGGCGCTGGCCATGGGGTTGGTCAACCGCGTGGTACCGAAGGGCCAGGCCCGGGAGGCCGCCGAGGCGCTGGCTCGCGAGGTCGCCGCCTTTCCCCAGGCCTGCATGAATGCCGACCGGGCTTCCGCCTACGAGCAGGCGGCCCTGGGCCTGGAGGAAGCACTGCTCGGGGAGTTCGAGCGCGGAGTCAAAGTACTGGAGTCCGAGTCCACCGCCGGCGCTACCCGTTTCGCTCGGGGAGCGGGCCGGCACGGCAGGTTCGAATAGCCCCCCCGAGAGGCGGTGGTGCTCCTGGTGCGTGTGCGGGAGGGCTGTGTTAGTTCCCCGCCCATGCGCTTCGACACGCTTGCCATTCATGCCGGCCAGGAGCCGGACCCCACGACGGGCGCCATCATGACGCCCGTGTACCTGACCTCCACCTACGTGCAGGACGGGCCCGGAGAGCACAAGGGCTACGAGTACAGCCGCACGCAGAACCCCACGCGCAAGGCGCTGCAGGACTGCCTCGCCGCGCTGGAAGGCGCGAAGTACGGCGCCGCGTTCGCCTCCGGCCTCGCGGGCACGGACATGCTGATGCACATGCTGGACGCGGGCGACCACGTCGTCGTGTCCGATGACGTGTACGGCGGCACCTTCCGCATCTTCGACAAGGTCTTCAAGCGCTCGGGCCTCAACTTCTCCTTCGTGGACCTCTCCAAGCCGGGGAGCTTCGAGGCGGCAATCACGCCGAAGACGAAGATGGTGTGGGTGGAGTCCCCCACCAACCCGATGTTGAAGCTCATCGACCTGGCGCGCATCGCCGAGGTGGCGAAGAAGCACAACATCCTCTCCGTCGCGGACAACACCTTCATGACGCCGTACTTCCAGCGGCCGCTGGACCTCGGCTTCGACGTGGTGGCGCACTCGACCACCAAGTACCTCAACGGCCACAGCGACGTGGTGGGCGGCTTCGTGTGCACCAGCCGCGATGACGTCGCCGAGCGGATGTACTTCCTCCAGAACGCGGTGGGCGGCGTGTCCGGCGCCTTCGACAGCTTCCTCGTGCTGCGCGGCGTGAAGACGCTGCACGTGCGCATGGACCGCCACGCGCTCAACGCGATGAAGGTGGCGCAGTACCTCGCCACGCACCCGAAGGTGAAGAAGGTGACGTACCCGGGCCTGGAGACGCACCCGCAGCACCAGCTCGCGCGCCAGCAGATGAAGGGCTTCGGCGGCATGCTGACCTTCGACATCGACGGTGGCCTGGAGGCCGCGCGCACCTTCCTCAAGACGGTGAAGGTCTTCGCGTGCGCCGAGTCGCTCGGTGGCGTGGAGTCGCTCATCGAGCACCCCGCCATCATGACCCACGCCTCCGTCCCGAAGGAGACGCGCGAGAAGCTCGGCATCGCCGACGGCTTCATCCGCCTCTCCGTGGGCATCGAGGACGCGCAGGACCTCATCGACGACCTCGCGCAGGCGCTCGACACGGTGAAGTAACCCGCCCGCTCTTCAGCACGCCGGGCCACCGAGGGCCTCCCCGCTTCCCCTGCTGGAGACGCGCGGAGGCCCTTCGTATGTCCGCATGCCGGAGCGCTCGGCTGCTCCCACGCACGACGGCCGGGCCATGAGGGGCCGCGTCACAAAACGGAATGTCGGTTGGCGGACACCGTTTGGGCTCCCATCATGCGCAACCGTCCCCTCTACGCAGCGCTGGGTGGGCTGCTCGCGGCTGCTTCCGGCTGCGACTCGCTGCCCACTCCCACCACCGACCAGGACTTTCCCGTCGAGTTGCCGGCGCCCGACGCACGCGGCGCGACGGCGGATTTGACGGCCACCGGCTGCAGCATCCTCACCACCGCGTCCGTCACGGCCAGCGGCGACGACGGCGCCGGCAGCGTCGCCGCCAACTCGCAGGACGACAACCTCACCACCCGCTGGAGCGGGCCGGGCAAGGGCGCCTGGCTCACCATGGACCTGGGCGCTTCCAAGCCCATCGCCGGTGCCACCGTGGCCTGGCACCAGGGCAACACGCGGCAGAATTACTTCGTCATCTCCACGTCGACGGACGGTACCACCTTCACGCAGGCGTACTCGGGCACCAGCGCGCTGAATCTCTCCGCGCAGACGTATGCCTTCAGCGCGCGGCAGGCCCGCTACGTGCGCATCACCGTCAACGGCAACACGGTGAATGACTGGGCCTCCATCACCGAGTCGCGCGCCTGCGCGGAGCAGACCAGCCCTCCGCCGGTACCGACGACGGACTCCGGGCCCGCGCTGCCGCGCCTGCCGTACCTCCAGAGCGTGGGCACGACGAGCGCCATCGTCGCCTTCCGCTCCGGCGTGTCCTGCACGCCCTTCGTGCGCTACGGCGAGGGCACGGATTTGTCCCGCACCGCGACGGCCAGCGCGGCGGGCTGGCGTCACGCGGTGAAGCTGACGGGCCTGTTGCCGGGCCGCACGTATGGCTACAGCGTGGAGGCGTGCGGCTCCGTCACCGGCGTGCGCTCGTTCCGCACCGCGTCCGCGACGGGCACGCAGCGCGTGCGCTTCACCACCATGGGCGACTTCGGCACGGGCGGCAGCTCGCAGAAGGCCGTGATTGCCATGATGAACAAGGCGGAGTGGCGCGGTGAGTTCCTGGTGGCGCTGGGCGACAACGCCTACTCCTCCGGCACGGAGCAGGAGTTCCAGGACCGCATGTTCACCCCGATGGCGCCCCTGCTCCGCGAGGTGCCCATCTTCCCCTCGCTGGGCAACCACGAGTACGTGACGAACCAGGGGCAGCCGTACCTGGACAACTTCTACCTGCCCACCAACAACCCCGCGGGCACGGAGCGCTACTACTCGTTCGACTGGGGCAACGTGCACTTCGTGGCGCTCGACTCGAACTGCGCCATCGGCCTGGCGTCTTCGGACCGATGCACCGCCAGCGCGCAGAAGACGTGGGCGGAGCAGGACCTGGCGGCGACGAAGCAGCCCTGGAAGATTGTCTTCTTCCACCACCCGGCCTGGTCCAGCGGCGAGCACGGCTCGCAGCTCACCGTGCGCCGCACCTACGCGCCCATCTTCGAGACGTACGGCGTGGACCTCGTGCTCACCGGGCATGACCACAACTACGAGCGCAGCAAGGCGATGAAGGGCGACGCGGTGGCTCCGTCGGGCACGCGCGGAATCCCATACATCGTGGTGGGCAGCGGCGGCGCCACCCTGCGGCCCTTCCCCGGCAGCCAGCCCTCGTGGACCGCGAAGCGCGACAACACGACGTATGGCTTCATGGACGTGCTGATTGATGGCGGCACGCTGACGGCGCGGCTCATCTCGTCCACGGGTGCGGTGAAGGATTCGCTCACGCTCACGAAGACGCTGCCGGCCACGGTGACGGCGACCACGACGATGAAGGCGCAGTCGCTGGAGACCGCGCCGGGCCCTGTCGATGACCCGACGCGCGCGCCCGAGGGCCTGCGCTTCGACAAGCCGCTGCCTCCCGCGGACCGGCTGGAGGATGTGGCGGACCACAATGAGCCCGTGAATCAGTAGTACCGGGCTCTCGCGTCACTGAAGTACCGGGGCCTCCCGTCGTCCACCGTGAGGACGTGCGAGGCCCTTCGTGTTCACCATACATCAGGCACGTCGAGGGGCCGGAGTCACGAGCGCGTCCGGTGGGAAGAACCTTGCCCAGCGTGGGCAATCCGCGCGTGCGGGGCCTCGCGGTGACTGTTCATGAGGCGAAGGCGGCCAGCCATGGATGCGATTGGCATTGGCCTGGAGGGAGGACTTGCCGGCGTGACTTGCACTGTCCGTGGCACGTGTACACCTGCTGCGCAGGGCCGGGCGCGGAGAGTGCAGGGCAATGAAGCCGGATGGGGTGTGGGGACGCGTGTCGCGCGGGTACGCGTGCGCGCTGGGGATGTTGTGGGTCGTGGGCTGTGGTGGCGAGGGCGCGGAGTCGCGTGAGGAGCAGCCGCCTCCTCCGGAAGACTCCCTCTTCGTTCCCGTTGATGCCGGAAGCGGCCCGGACACGGGCGCGGACGCGGGGCCGGAGGTGGACGCTGGCTCGTCCCCCGAGCCCGATGCCGGCGAGCCGGACGCGGGTGAACCGGACGCCGGCAGCGGAGGCACCGATGCGGGCACTCCGGGCGGGAATGATGGCGGCATGCCCACGCCGGATGCGGGCGTGCCACCTGTGACGGGTGGGCCTGCTCAGCATGGGCCGCACTGGCACGCGTCGTACTACGCGGGCGTGGCGCCGGGCGGCCTCGCCGTGGGCGACTTCAACGGCGACGGCGCGCCCGATGTCGCGGTGAACGACCAGGGAGCGGGCTTCTTCAGCCGGTACAAGGCGCGGCCCGGCAACTTCGCCCTGCTGCTGAATGACGGGAAGGGCGCGCTGCGCATGCCCTCCGCGCGCCGCACGCTCTCCAGTTCCTCCGGGCGGATTGCCGTGGGCGACGGCGACGCGGATGGGAACCTCGATGTGCTGCTGGGCACCCGGTACGGCGCCTGGTTCCTCTCCGGTAACGGAGACGGAAGCTTCAAGGAGAAGGGGGCTTCCTTTGCCTACGGACGCGCCTCGGCCCTGGGCTTCTGGCCGGGGGGCCAGGGCCATGGCGCTCCACGCGCCTGGGCCGTGGGAGGCCATGCCGGCCCCGATGACGGGCCCTACACCGATGCGAACTTCCAGGCCCTCGTCGTCACCGGGGACGGCTCGCTCGGCCGCCTCGAGCTCATGACGGTCGACGACGCGCCGTTGGTGCGCCTGCTCGACTCGGAGCCGGCGGCGGCGGTGGCCGACTTCAACGGCGATGGACGCATGGACATCGTCCTCTCCACGACGTTGTGGAAGGTGACGCGCTTCTTCGGGAACGCGGCCCTGTCCTTCACGCCGTCGTACCTCGATGCGCGGTACCTGGACCTCCTCACGAGCGCGGACGTCAACGGCGACGGCCGCGCGGACCTCATCGCGGTGGATGGAAAGGAGCTGTGGACGTACCTGAACATCGGCAATGGTGGCTTCACCTCCGGCCTGATGACCTCGCTTCCCACAGCGGTGAGCCGGCTCGTGGTGGCGGACGCGGATGCCGACGGCACGCCCGACGTGGTGCTCGTGCACCGTGACGCGGGGCAGGTTTCCGTGTGGCACGGCAACGGCGTGGGTCGCTTCGACGCGCTCGCCGTGCTCGCCACGGGCCGTCAGCCGAGCGACGCCGCCGTGGCCGACCTGGACCGCGACGGCGTGTCCGAGCTGCTGGTGGCGGAGGCGGGCGACAACGCCGTCTCCGTCTACACCCTCCCGCGCAATCCGACCTCCGAGGAGCCCTTCACCCCGCGCTGCCCCATGGGCCTGCGTGACGGCGTGGCCACGGGCGCCGCGCCCGAGCCGCTCCTGTCGCTTAATACCGGAGTGGTGCCACAGGACGTGACGGTGGGCGACTTCGACGGCAATGGGCACCTCGACCTCGCGCTGGGCACGTACGACCGTGGCGTGCGTCTGCTGCTGGGAGACGCGCAGGGGCACTTCCAGACGCGCGATTCACTCCAGGGCTCGCACGTGATGAGCCTCGCGGCGGGAGACTTCAACGACGATGGGCTGTCCGACCTGGCCGTCACCAGCTGGGAGGGGCTCGCGGTGTGGTGGAGCAGCGGGCAGGGCGGCTTCGAGGAGGATGCCCAGCCCATCCAGCTGCGCACGGAAGAAGGCGGCTACGTGGTGGCAGGGGACTTCAACCGCGATGGGCGCGTGGACGTGGTGGCGAGCCTTCCCACGATGTGCGCCACCCGAGCCTTCCTCCTGACGAACCAGGGCGGGCGGAAGTTCGCGCCGGCCTTGCTGCCCGACCACAACTTCGAGCCGGATGACCAGTGCGGCGGCAACATGCGGCCCGTCGTCGCTGACTTCAATCGGGACGGCACGCTCGACGTCGTCCACCTCACCCTGGCCCTCAACCTCAACTACACGACGCAGGAGGGGACGGTGCTGTCCGGCGAGGGCTTCGCTCCCTTCTACTTTGGCGGCGGTGGTGCCCGGAGCGCGGGGGACATCGACGGAGACGGCAAGGTGGACCTGGTCCTCGCGGGCACGAGAGGGATGACCGTGCTGCGCGGTGACGCGGGCGGCACGTTCGAGGCACCGCTGCAGTGCCTGCTGAATGCCGCGGGACAGGCGGCGTTGGAGGCGGTGGACGTCAACAGCGACGGCATCACGGACCTGCTCGGGAAGGACTTGCTGGGCGTCGTGGTGGTGATGGGGGAGGGCGGAGGCACCTACCGCTCCGTGCTGCGCTACCCCGTGGACGCGAGGCCGCTGTGGGCCGCGCCGGTGGACGTGCTCGGTGACTCGCAGCCGGAGCTGGTGGTGCTGACGGAGTCGGGCACGCTGAAGGTGTTCCCCGCGCCGTGAACGCGCGGCACACCGTGGGCTGGCGCGCGCCGGCCTATGGTTTTATGACAGGCCGCATGCGCTACTTCGACGACTTCCAGCAGGGTGAGGTGAGCGAGTACGGGCCGTATGTCATCTCGCGCGAGGAGATCATCGCCTTCGCGAAGCAGTTCGACCCGCAGCCCTTCCACCTGAGCGACGAGGGTGGCCGCGAGGGCATCTTCGGCGGCATCATCGCCAGCGGCTGGCACACCGCCTCCATCTGCCACAAGCTCATCGTGGAGGGACTGCTGGGCAAGGCCGCCAGCCTGGGCTCTCCCGGTCTGGACGAGCTGCGCTGGCTCAAGCCCGTGCGCCCCGGGGACGCGCTGACGGTGCGCACGGAGGTCCTCTCCACCACGCCGTCGCGCAGCAAGGCGGACCGCGGCGCCATCAAGTTCCGCTTCGAGGTCCGCAACCAGCAGGGCGACGTGGTGATGAGCGAGGTGGCCAACGCGCTCTTCGCCCGCCGCCCCGCGGCGGGGTAGCGCGCGCCCGGAGTTCCTGGAGTGCTATGGCTGCGTGCGCTCCAGGAAGCGCAGGAGCCGGTTCCTGAGTGACTGGAACTCCTCGACCCTCTCCGGTTCGAGCTCCAGGACGACTCCGAACCGGATGCCCACCTCGTTGACATGGCGGGTGAAGGGGAGCTGCGCGTCCGTGAGCTGTCGCTCGAATGCGTCCAGTGCGGCGCCCAGTGTCTCCACCGGGGTGCCGTCCCTGGCGACCACGTCGAGATAGCTCCTGACCGTGTTTCCGCCCGGGGGGATGTCGCAGTCGCTTTCGCTCAGGATGCCTGGGGTCTGCTCCGCAATCACCTCCACGGAGGGCATCGCCCAATTGATTGAATCGGCGTGCGGTGTTCCCTGGTGGAGGCTGAGGAAGACATTGATTCCCTCCCTCTTCCCGGATGGGGACTGGACCCGGTGTGCCGTCGCGTACATCAGTGCAGCTCCCGAAGCGGGCTGGATTGCCCCTTGCTGACAGCCTTGTCCTTGAGTACCGGCAGTGCCGTCGCGGGGGGCTTGTCGAGGAGCGGGCGCCAGCGTTGCTTGAGAGGCACCAGCGCGCTTCGGAGCGCGGACCAGTTCTGCTCGGCGACCACCGTCCCAAGCTCTTCCATGGGGAACTTCAGCGCGTCAATGGATGCATGCCACCCCAGTTCCTGCAATCCCGAGAGCCGGGCGAAGAACACCTCCCAGCGTGCCGCCTGGAGCGCGCTGTCCGCAGGCGTGCCGGTTTCGAGCAACGTGGCGTCGTCCAGGAAGATGTCCCGGTCGAGGTCGTCCAGGAGGCTGGACGCCCAGTCCCATCCCAGTGCTGACAAGGGACCTGGGTGGAGGCCGCCGCGGACGAGGCATGCGTGGACCATGGCCCGACCGCCGTCGACAGACCCCGCGAAGAAGAGGGGAAAGCGGGTTGCGAGTCGGCGATCCTCAATCGAATGACAGGTGATGACCTCCCAGGTCAGCGGACTGACGGACGCGTCGCGTTTCTCGCCGGGGGCGCGTTGGGCGCGCGACTCATGGGACGTGAGGTCCGCCATGGAAGGACATGCGGCGAATTCCTCCGCATGCTCGAGCAGGGACTCCTCCGTCAGGAATCGGGGCAGGTCCTTGCGGTGCAGGTACTTGCAGGTCGTCTGGTCGGGTCGCTCGATGAGCGAGCGCCACTTCATGCAGTACCCGCTCCCCACGCCCAGCGTCAGGCCCTGGGACGGGTTGTAGATGCAGTTGCGGCAGGAGAAGAGGTCCATGGCTACGCCCGGGTAAAGTAGCGCCGCACGTGAGGTCTTGCCCACGCGGAGCGTTGCGACCAGCTCCTGATGACCCAGGACCCGGTGCCCGTCAGCCGCCGCGGGAGCTTCATGGAAGCGCCAGAGCTGGGGACCGAAGTCCTTGATGCATGCGGGGGCCGTGCTGAGCGACGTGTACTGGGTGCGCTTGCCACGCGCATGCACGATGTGCTCCGCATAGGTCGCCTCCATCGCCAGGTTGGGAGGCGTAATCTCGTCTGATTGGTCTTGCCTGTAGTAGTCCGCGCCCACGCGCCCTCCAGCCCGCCTCGCAGTGCAAGCCGGGGGCCCGCGAAAACACCGAGGGCCTCCCGCTCCCATGACGGGTGCGTGGAGGCCCTCCGTGCTTCAGTCGCGTGTGATGACGACTACGCCGCCGTGCGGTGCAGGTAGTCGATGAGGTCGATCTTGGTGACGATGGCGACGACCTTCTCGCCCTCCTTCACCACCGCGACGTTGTCCTGGGCGAAGACCTCGCGCAGGCGGGTGATGCTGGTGTCCGGCGACAGCGCGCCCTGCAGCGGCGCGACGATGGGGTCGATGGAGTCCGAGAACTTCACCTTGCCGGCGACCAGGGCGTTGAGCAGGTCGTACTCGTGAACCATGCCCACCGCGCGGCCGTCCTCGCTGACGACGGGCATCTGGCTGATGCCGTGGCCCCGCATGGTCTCCACCACCTGGTCCACCTTGTCGCCCTTGCGCGCCGTCTTCACGTCCTTGCGCTTGTCGCCAATGATGTCCCGGACGGTGCCGGTGCCCTTCTCCTCCAGGAAGCCGTTGTCGCGCATCCACTCGTCGGAGTGGAACTTGCTGATGTAGCTGCTGCCCGAGTCGGGGAGCACCACGACAATCGTCTTGCCCTTGCCCACTTCCTTCGCGAGCTGCACGGCCACGTGCACCGCCGCGCCAGAGGAACCACCCGCGAAGATGCCCTCCTCGCGCGCCAGCCGCCGCGCGGCGATGAAGCACTGGCGGTCATCCACCTGCCGCACGTCGTCCACGACCTTGAAGTCCATGGCGCCGCACAGCATGTCCTCGCCGATACCTTCGACCTTGTAGACGTGCGGCTCGGTCAGCTTGCCCGTCTTGAAGTAGCCCTCGTAGACGGAGCCCTCGGGGTCCACGCCCACGTTCTTCAGGCCGGGAATCTTCTCCTTGAGGAACTTGCCGGCGCCGCTCATGGTGCCGCCGGTGCCCAGGCCCGCGACGAAGTAGTCGAACTTGCCCTCGGTCTGCTCGTAGATCTCCGGACCGGTGAGCTTGTAGTGCGCCTCGATGTTGTCCGGGTTGTGGTACTGGTTGAGCATGAAGGCGCCCGGCGTCTCGCGGAACAGGCGCTTGGCCGTCTCGTAGTAGCTGCGCGGGTCCTCGGCCGGCACGTTGGTCGGCGTCACCACCACCTGCGCGCCCAGGGCCTTGAGGCGGTTGATCTTCTCCAGGGACATCTTGTCCGGCATGGTGAAGATGCACTTGTAGCCCTTCACCGCGGCCGCCAGCGCCACGCCCATGCCGGTGTTGCCGGACGTGTTCTCCACGATGGTGCCACCGGGCTTGAGCTTCCCCTCCCGCTCGGCCTTCTCGATGATGTAGAGCGCCATGCGGTCCTTGATGGACGCGCCCGGGTTCATGAACTCGCACTTCACGAGCACCGTGGCGTCATTCGGGCCGACGAGCTTGTTGAGCTTGACCAGCGGCGTGTGGCCGATGGCGGTGAGGATGTTGTCGTGGGTGTCCATTGCTGCTTCCGGAAAAAGGGTTCGCGGCGCGTCTTATATGTCGCCGCCCGGGCCCGGTCGACAGCACGTGACGTCTCGGGCCTCGGAGAGCAACAGGCCCGGGCTCGGCGTCCTTCCGGACCCCATGTCGCTTCCACTCCGGCCGGTCGCATGCCGGAGTGCGTCGAAGGACGGCTCGCCTCGGGGGCGGGCCCTGGCTCCGCCGCCCGGGCGCCAGGCGCGCTCGCGAAGGCGCGACGGGATGTGGGAGGTCGGGTGCCCCGTCTCGTACGTGACAGCCCGGAGGGCTGACGGCCGTTCGCGTGTCGTGGGCTTTGACCCGGATGGAGGCGCCTCCCATACTCGGGAGTCTCGTTTCAACCCCCTTGCGGAGAACCCTGTCGATATGGAACTCGAGGCCGCCCTGCGCGACCAGGTGGGACAGGCCATTGGCCGTCCCGTTCCCCATGCTGCCATCAAGAAGCTGAAGGGCGACGCGAGCAATCGCTCGTACTACCGCGTTGGCGCGGCGCCCGAGAGCTGGGTGGTGATGGTGATGCCCCTGGACGCGACGAAGAAGAGCGAGGAGGCCACCAAGGGTGAGCCTCCGAAGGAGCTGCCCTTCGTCAACGTGCACCGCTACCTGGACAAGCTGGGCGTGCGCGTGCCGCGCATCCTCCGCTACGACGAGCCCGCGGGGATGATGGTGCTGGAGGACCTGAGCGACATCACCTTCGAGTCCGCGCTGGAGGGCGGCAAGCACCGCGAGGCGCTCTACACCCGCGCGGTGGACCTGCTCGCGCGCCTGCGCGCGAAGGCGGAGAAGCAGCAGGACCCGGAGTGCCTCGCCTTCACGCGCGCGTTCGACGAGGACCTCTACGACTGGGAGCTGCACCACTTCCGCGAGTGGGGCCTGGAGGCGTGGAGCGGCAAGCAGCCCACCGCCGCCGAGCGCGCCGAGCTGGACCGCACCTTCCGGGACATCGCGAAGCAGCTCGCCGCCGCGCCGCGTGGCTTCACGCACCGCGACTACCAGAGCCGCAACATCATGGTGAAGGAGGGCGAGCTCGTCGTCATCGACTTCCAGGACGCGCTCCAGGGCCCGCGCCAGTACGACCTGGTGGCGCTGCTGCGCGACAGCTACGTGGAGCTGGACCGCGCCTTCGTGGACACCATGCTGGACCGCTACATCGCGACGTTCCAGGAGGCGAGCGGAGAGCGCATCGACGCGGCGTCGTTCAAGTCGTTCTTCGACCTGCTCACCATCCAGCGCAAGCTGAAGGACGCGGGCCGCTTCGAGTTCATCAACCGCGTGAAGGGCAACCCGGGCTTCCTGGTGTCCATCCCCGCATCGCTGCGCTACGTGCGCGACGCATTCGCCCGGAAGCCGGAGCTGCGCAAGCTGCAGGACCTGGTGGCGAAGTACGTCCCCGAGCTGGCCGCCTGAGGCGGACGCCCGGGGAGGGGAGGCGACAATGAAGGCGATGGTCCTCTGCGCGGGGCTGGGTACCCGCCTGCGTCCGCTCACCGAGCGCTGGCCCAAGCCGGCGATGCCGCTGCTCGGGCAGCCGCTGCTCCGCTACCACCTCGCGGTGCTGAAGGCCGCGGGCGTCACGGCGGTGGGCATCAACACCCATCACCTGCCGGACACCATGGCGGAGGTGGCCCGCGCCGAGTGCGCGCGCGCGAAGCTGCCGCTGCACGTGGTGCACGAGCCCGTGATTCAGGGCACCGGCGGCGGCATCCGAGGCCTGCGCGACTTCCTCTCCGGGGATGACTTCATTGTCTTCAACGGGGACATCCTCTACCCGGTGGACCTGCGACCCGTGGTGGCCATGCACCGGGCATCCGGCGCGGTGGCCACCATGGTGCTTCAGCCCATGCCCGAGTCGGAGAAGTACGCGGCGGTGGAGCTGGACGACGCGGGGCGGGTGCGGCGCATCGCCGGCCATGGCCCCGGCGGTGAGGGCCTGACGCCGTGGCACTTCACCGGCGTGCACGTGATGTCCCCGCGCATCTTCGACTTCATGACGGCCGAGGGGCCCGAGGACATCAACCGCGAGGTGTACGTGCGCGCGATGCAGGCCGGGCAGACGGTGCGCGGCGTGCGGGTGGACGGGTACTGGTCCGACCTCGGCACGCCGTCGCGCTACCTGGCCACGGTGCAGGACGTGCTCGCCGGGCGCGTGCGGCTGGAGTGGCTGGGCGCGGACTCGCCGCTGGCCGGCACGATGCGCGGGCCCGGGGGCGCGTGGCTGTCTCCGGAGGCGCGCGTGGACACGGAGTCGGTGGAAGGGCCCGTGTACATCGGGCGCGGTGCCACCGTGGCGGCTGGGGCCTCGGTGGGCCCGGGCGTGTCCGTGGGCGTGGGCGCGAAGCTGGGCGACGGGGTGACGGCGCAGCGCGCCGCCGTGTTCGAGGAGACCGAGGTGGCCCCCGGAGAGACGCTGTCCGAGGTGCTCGCGTGGGGGAAGCACCGGATTCCCGCGCCGCTCACGGGGCGTTGACGGAGACTTGGAGCCTGGAACGTCGAAGGGGCGCACGGAGGAGTCCTCCGGCGCCCCTGGGTCATGACGGTGCTTCGAGGCCTCGCGGCCTCAGGCGGTGTGGTAGCGCGCCAGCACGCAGGTGACGTTGTCGTTGCCGCCGGCGGCGTTGGCCAGGTCGATGAGCTGGCCGCAGGCCTTGTCCAGCTCGGGGGTGCGCTGGAGGATGTCCTGCATCTGCGCGTCCGTCACCATGCCGCTCAGGCCGTCCGAGCAGAGCAGGAAGACGTCGCCCTCCTGCGGCTCCACGCGCGACACGTCCACCTGGACGTTCTCCTTCATGCCCAGCGCGCGGACGATGACGTTCTTGTGCGGGAAGTTTTCGATTTCCTCCGGCGAGAGCTTCTTCGCCTTGAGGTAGTCGTTGAGCAGGGAGTGGTCCTCCGTCACCTGCTTCAGCGTGCCGGCGCGGAAGAAGTACACGCGGCTGTCGCCCACGTGGCCCACGTAGGCCACGTCGCTGGCGAAGTGGACGGAGACGATGGTCGTCCCCATGCCCTTGTACTTCGCCTCGATGCTGGCCTTCTCGAAGATGCGCGCGTTGGCGAGCTTGATGCCGGTGGAGAGCCGGTTCTCGTCGTAGTTGCGCGCCTTGTCCATCTTGAAGGGCCAGGTGCAGTCCTGGTCCTTGGACGTCATCCGGTAGAACTCACCCAGCTCGTCCACCGCGATGCGGCTGGCAATCTCGCCGGACGAATGGCCACCCATGCCATCCGCCACGCAGTAGAGGTTCTCTTCCGGGAGCACCAGGAAGTTGTCCTCGTTGTGATTCCGCTTCATCCCGACGTGGGTGCTGCCGGCGACTTCGATACGCATGCTCGGGAACTCTATCTGGGAGGGGCGGGAAACTGGCGCCACAGAGTAACAAAGCCCTCGGAAAACGGTCAAAACTCGCGAGCCTGCCCGGTGTTCAGGCGGGGACCCGGGGCTCAGGGGACCTGTTCGAAGGTCAATCGGTCACCCTCTCGGGTGCCGCTGGCCTCCAGGACGCCCGCCGGCAACTCCAGGACGGAGCGGGCTTGGAAGTAGACGGACGTTGCCCGCCAGGGCGGGAGCGCGGACAACTGCTTGACGATGACGCCCTGGCGGTCCAGGAACACCACGTCGATGGGGATGCGCATGAAGAACGTGTGGATGGAGTTGCAGGGGAGGATGTGCAGCCCCTCGCCCACGGCGAGCGAGCGCCGCCCCATGAGCCCCTTGAAGCGCTGGAGGAAGCCGGTGGCCTGCTCGGCCCGGTCCGCCAACAGCTTCTGCCGCGTCTCGTTGTTCACCCTCCAGCGCATGTAGCGCCTTCTATCCCATGCTCGAACCCCTGGCGCGTCCACTGCATCTCGTCCTGGTGTCCCCCCAGATTCCGCCCAACACGGGCAACGTGGCCCGCCTGTGCGCGGTGACGGGCTGCCGCCTCATCCTCGTGGAGCCGTTGGGGTTCTCCATCGACGACAAGCACCTGAAGCGGGCGGGGCTGGACTACTGGGACAAGGTGTTCCTCCGGCTGTATCCCACCTATGCGGCGTACGTCGCGGACTACCCGGATGCCCGGCGATGGCTGTTCTCCGCGCGGGCCGAGACGTCACTGTACGAGGCGCGCTTCCAGGAGGGGGACCACCTGGTGTTCGGCTCGGAGGTTACAGGCCTGTTGCCCGATGTAATGGAGGGGGGCTCGGGGACGCCGGTGACGATTCCGATGCTCGCGGAGCGGCGGAGCCTGAATCTGTCCACGGCGGTGGGGATTGGCGCGTACGAGGCACTGCGTCAGGTGGCCTTCAGCGGAGCGGCCAGGCAGGCACCCCCGGCAAGTTGAGGGGCCCCGTGGAGGGACTACACTGCGAGGGCGCATGACCCCGTCGCAGGCCGCCGAAGCGCTGTACTCCGCCCACAAGACCCGAGCCACCGGGAGGCTGACGCTTTCCGCGGGAGGGCGTGAGTCGCGGCTGCTCCTGCGCGAGGGGAACCTCGTGGGGACGCGGCTCGGATTTGGTTACCAGAGCCCGGCGCAGGCGCTCCTGCAGAGCGGGATGCTGGGCGCGGAGGCGCTGGACGCGCTGTGGGCGCGGGGCGGGGCGGGGACGCCGGACGAGGAGTTGCTGGAGGACTACGGCCTGGAGCCGGACGTGGTGGTGGAGCAGCAGGTGCTCGCCCACGTGCGGAGGCTGAGTGAGCTGGCCGAGCGCGCCGCGTTCGAGCCCGGGACGGTGGAGGAGGACTTCCGTCCGATTGCGGGCGCGCGGGTGGTGCGCGCGGCGCTGGAGGTGCTGGACGGCGGGGCGCGGGTGGCGCGGGTGTTTCGCTGCGAGGACGTGGCGAAGTGCGCGCCGTGGCTCACGGATGAGGCCGAGCGCGAGTTCCTGGAGACGCTGGCGGAGTTCCGGCAGCCGGAGGGTTTGACGGCCGCGCAGGAGGCACTGCTGCTCTTGCTGGAGCGCGAGGGGTGCGTTCAGGCGCTGTCGGTGGAGGAGTGGGAGGCGCGGGAGAAGGCTCGGCGCGAGGCGGAGGAGGAGGCTCGCCGCGAGGAAGAGGCTCGGCTCGAAGAAGAGCGTCGCAGGGCTGAAGAGGCGCGACTGGCCGAGGAGGCTCGGCTCGCGGAAGAGGCGCGACTGGCCGAGGAGGCTCGGCTCGCTGAAGAGGCCCGGCTCGCGGAAGAGGCGCGACTGGCCGAGGAGGCTCGGCTCGCGGAAGAGGCTCGGCTCGCCGAAGAGGCCCGGCTCGCTGAAGAAGCTCGACTGGCCGAAGAGGCCCGGCTCGCAGAGGAGCGTCGTCTCGCTGAAGAGGCTCGGTTGGCTGAGGAGGCGCGCCTCGCGGAAGAGCGCCGACTCGCTGAAGAGGCCCGCATCGCGGAGGAACTGAGACTCGCGGAAGAGGCGCGACTGGCCGAGGAGGCTCGGCTCGCGGAGGAGCGTCGTCTCGCGGAAGAGGCTCGGCTTGCGGAGGAGCGCCGACTCGCCGAAGAGGCTCGACTGGCCGAAGAGGCTCGACTCGCGGAGGCGGCTCGGCTCGAAGAGGAGCGGCGCAAGGCTGAGGAGGCCCGGCTCGCCGAAGAAGCGCGTCGGGCCGAGGAGGCTCGGCTCGCGGAGGAGCGTCGCAAGGCCGAGGAGGAAGCCCGCCGTGCGGAAGAGGCGAGACTTGAAGCCGAGCGACTGCGCGCTGAGGAGGAGGCCCGGCTCGCCGAGGCAGCACGTCTAGAGGAAGAGCGCCGTCGCGCCGAAGAAGAGGCCCGCCTCGAAGAGGAGCGGCGTCAGGCCGCGGAAGCTGCTCGGCTCGCGGAAGAGGCGCGTCTGGCCGAGGAGGCTCGGCTGGAAGAAGAGCGGCGACTCGCCGAAGAGGCCCGCCTCCGAGCGGAGGAAGAGGAGCGCCGTGCCGAGGAAGAGCGCCGGAGGGCGGAGGAAGCTCGCCTCGAAGAGGAGCGCAGACTCGCGGAGGAGGCTCGGCTCGCAGAGGAAGCACGGCTGGCCGAGGAGGCTCGTCGCGCGGAAGAGGCTCGACTCGCTGAAGAGGCTCGACTCGCTGAAGAGGCCCGACGGGCTGAAGAAGCTCGGATTGAGGAAGAACGGCGCCTTGCGGAAGAGGCTCGACTGGCGGAGGAGGCTCGTCGCGCAGAAGAGGCTCGACTGGAAGAAGAGCGGCGACTCGCAGAAGAGGCTCGCCTCGCCGAGGAGGCCCGCCGCGCTGAAGAAGCTCGGCTGGCTGAAGAGGCTCGCCTCGCCGAGGAGGCCCGCCGCGCTGAAGAAGCCCGGCTGGCGGAGGAGGCCCGCCGCGCTGAAGAAGCTCGGCTGGCTGAAGAGGCGCGTCGGGCCGAGGAAGCTCGTCGCGCCGAAGAGGCTCGACTCGCGGAAGAAGCCCGCCTCGCCGAAGAGGCTCGCCGGGCTGAAGAGGCTCGACTCGCTGAAGAAGCCCGTCTCGCTGAAGAGGCGCGGTTGGCTGAAGATGCTCGCCTCGAAGAAGAGCGTCGTCGGGCCGAAGAAGCACGTCTGGCTGAGGAGGCTCGCCTCGCCGAGGAGCGCCGCCTTGCGGAAGAGGCCCGCATCGCGGAGGAACTGAGGCTCGCGGAGGAGGCGCGTCAGGCGGAGGAGCGTCGACTCGCGGAGGAAGCCCGTCTCTCGGAGGAGGCTCGCCTCGAAGAGGAGCGTCGTCGGGAGGAGGCTCGGCTGGCGGAAGAAGCCCGGCTGGCCGAAGAGCGCCGTCGCGAGGAGGAACGTCTCGCGGAGGAGGCTCGGCTTGCTGAAGAGGCGCGATTGGCTGAAGAGGCGCGCCTCGCCGAACTGCGCCGAATCGAGGAGGCGCGACTCCAGGAGGAACTGAGGCTCGCGGAGGAAGCGCGCCGGGTCGAAGAGATACGTCGCAAGCTCGAAGAAGAAGAGCGGCGGCTCGCCGAAGAGGCTCGCCTGGCCGAAGAAGAGGCGCGCCGTGCCGAGGAGGAGCGACTCGCCGAAGAGGCGCGTCTGGCCGAGGAAGCGCGACTCGCGGAAGAGGCCCGGCGGGCCGAAGAAGCTCGGCTTGAGGAAGAGCGGCGCCTCGCGGAAGAGGCGCGTCTGGCCGAGGAAGCCCGCCTCGCGGAGGAGGCACGCCGCGCGGAAGAGGCACGCCTGGAAGAAGAGCGGCGGCTGGCTGAAGAGGCTCGCCTGGCCGAGGAAGCCCGCCTCGCTGAGGAGGCACGCCGCGCGGAAGAGGCACGACTCGCCGAAGAGGCGCGGCTCGCGGAGGAGCGTCGCATCGCCGAAGAGGCGCGGCTCGCGGAGGAGCGTCGCATCGCCGAAGAGGCTCGGCTTGCGGAAGAGGCACGACTCGCCGAAGAGGCCCGCCTCGCAGAGGAAGCTCGCGTAGCGGAAGAGCGGCGCATCGCAGAGGAAGCCCGCATCGCCGAGGAGGCTCGCAAGGCTGAAGAGGCGCGCCTCGCTGAGGAAGCCCGCATCGCCGAGGAGGCTCGCGTCGCCGAGGAGGCACGTCGGGCTGAAGAGGCACGGCTCGCCGAGGAGGCTCGGCTCGCTGAAGAGGCACGGCTCGCGGAGGAGGCTCGCCTCGCCGAAGAGGCACGTCGGGCTGAAGAGGCGCGGCTCGCGGAGGAGCGTCGCATCGCCGAAGAGGCGCGGCTGGCGGAAGAGGCACGGCTCGCCGAGGAGCGGCGCATCGCCGAAGAGGCGCGGCTGGCCGAAGAGGCGCGGCTGGCTGAAGAGGCACGGCTCGCGGAGGAGCGGCGCATCGCGGAAGAAGCGCGGCTGGCCGAAGAGCGTCGCCGTGAGGAGGAGCGGCTCGCTGAAGAGGCGCGATTGGCTGAAGAGGCCCGTCTTGCCGAAGAGGCTCGGCTCGCTGAAGAGGCGCGATTGGCTGAAGAGGCCCGTCTTGCCGAAGAGGCTCGGCTCGCTGAAGAGGCCCGCCTCGCGGAGGAGCGTCGTCTCGCTGAAGAGGCCCGCCTCGCGGAGGAGCGTCGTCTCGCTGAAGAGGCTCGGTTGGCTGAAGAGGCCCGCCTCGCAGAGGAGCGCCGTCTCGCCGAAGCGGCTCGCAAGGCAGAAGAAGCCCGTCTCGCCGAAGAAGCTCGCATGGCCGAAGAGGCCCGCCAGGCCGAGGCCCTGCGGCTCGAGGTGGAGCGCCGCCGTGCCGAAGCGGTGCGCCGTGCGAAGGAGGCGCGTCTCGCGGAGCAGGCCCGCCTCGCCGAAGAGGCCCGCCTCGCCGAAGAGGCCCGCCTCGCCGAGGAGACCCGTCGCGCCGAGGAAGCTCGCAAGGCCGAAGAAGCGCGTCTGGCCGAGGAAGCCCGGCTCGCGGAAGAAGCCCGCCGCGCCGAAGAGGCTCGCCAGGCCCAGGCCGCGGTCTCGACTCCCTCCGACGATGCCGAGGCCCTCGCCCTCGATGTCGGCGACATCATCCCCGCCGACCCCGAGCCTCCGAAGGCTTCCGACTCGTGGGCGGATGCCGTTCCTCCCTCCGCCGCCTCCTCGCTGGACCTCCCGTCCCAGCCCGAGAGCCCCGATACCCTCCGCATCGCGCGCCAGCTGGCCCAGGCCGCGCTCCTCCACGACCTGGAGGAAGCCCAGCGCCGCTCGCAGAAGCCGCCGCTGGAGCCCTGGCTCGCCGAGGAGCCTCCCCGCGCCACCCCGCCCACCCGCACGAAGGACCACCTCGTCCCCGTGCAGGACGAGCCGTGGAAGGCCCGCGACTCCGCCCAGCCCCCTCCGGCCAGCTCCGAGGCGGAGGACCTGCCCCTCCTGGAGGTCGAGCCCGAGGCCTGGGAAGAAGCCGTCCCCGCCTCCGACCCGCTCCCCGTGCCTCCCAATGCGGCCCGGACGGCTTCCGTCTCGGGGCCTCCCGTGCTCACTCCCCTCGCGCCGCAGCCTCCGGCTCGCGCGGCTCCGCCCCGGGCCGGGCCTCCCGTCCTGACTCCGGCGCCCACGAGCGAGGACAGCGACAGCCTCTGGGCCACCCGTCCCGCCCCCCGCGCCGCGCCGCCGCCGCTCAAGCTGGGCCCCGCGGCCCCCAAGGCGGGGGAGGAGGACCTGTGGCGCATCGTCGCCTTCGACAAGGACGAGGGCGCCGACAACCTCACCGCCTCCTTCGAGGCCGCCCTCCAGCAGGTGGACTCCCACCTGGAGTCGCTCGTCCGCTCGAATGTCAATCCGGCGAGCGTCGATTTCGACGAGCCTCCCGTGGAGGCCATTGTTGAAGCGACCTTCGAACCGGTGGCACCTGGAGTGACGGGGACCTTCCCCGGTGACAACACTGGCCCAACTGGACAGACTGCATGGGCCGAGCCGTCCGGAGACCTGGACGACTGGGACTTCGACGAGGACGACGTGGCGGCAGACCCCTCCAATCCCGACGAGGCAGCGAAGCTCCGGCGCCAGCGCCTGCTGCGCCGTGCGATGGAGAACATGGGCGTACTCGGTGCGCGCCCCGCCGTGGTGGGTGCGACACCCACGACCGACCCTGCCGCCCAGGCCGCGCCGCCGCCCGCCGCCCCGGCAGAGCCGCCCAAGCCCGACGAGGCGCGCCTCGCCCAGCAGATCGAGCAGCGCTACGCCGACATCCAGGCGAAGCGGGACCACTTCTACGTGCTCGGCGTCTCGCAGGACGCGCCGAGGGACCAGGTGAAGACGGCGTTCCTCAACCTCGCCAAGCTCTTCCATCCGGACCGGCTGCCGCCGACGCTTCCCCACCTCGCGCCGAAAATCACCGCCGTCTTCGAGGCCATCCGCGAGGCCTACGAGGTCCTCTACGACGACGCCCGCCGCAAGGCGTACGTGCAGAGCCTCCAGGCCGCCCAGACGCTGCCGAAGGCGCCCGCCCAGGCCACCGCGCCCACCGGCCCCGCGGCCCGCTCCCCGGGACGTCCCGACAGCAGCCCGGACGACCTCTACAAGATGGGCGAGGTCTTCTTCCGCAAGCGCGACTTCACCACCGCGTCGGACCATTACGAGCGCGCGTACTCGATGGACCCCAAGCCCCTGTACCTCGCCGCCCGCGCCTGGGCCATCTACATGGACCCGGCGCGCAAGGCGGACATGGCCAAGGCCAAGCAGATGATGGCCGATGCCGTGCGTACAGACCCCAACTGCGACCGCGCCCACTATCAGCTCGGCGTCATCGCCCGCGTCGAGGGCGACATGGACCGCGCCGAACGCCACTTCCGCGAGGCGGTGCGCGCCAACTCCAAGCACCTCGAGGCCAACCAGGAGCTGCGCCTCATCGAGATGCGCAAGAAGAACCCGCCGAAGAAAGGCGGCTTCTTCCGCTGAATGCCCCGAGGGCGCCCGCGCTCCTCACGCATCGTGCGGGTGTCAGCAGCGGGCCTTCTCGGCTCTCCCCGGAAGCAGGCTCAAGCTGGTGCCTGTCCAGCGGGGAGACAGCCAGACGCCCCGCCACCCCAAGCCATTGACATGCCTGGAAAGCGGGCAGGATGCTCCCGCGTCAGGCTCTCTGTAGAAGAAGTCGCAGTGACGAAAGGCAAGCAACGTGGCCAAGCAGCACCTGCTCCTGGTGGATGGTGACGCAAAGAGCCTCCGCGTGATGGAGGTCAGCCTGAAGAAGGCTGGCTTCTCCGTGACGACGGCCATCCACGGCAAGGATGCGCTGGAGAAGGTTCAAATCAGCCCTCCAGACCTCGTGCTGGCCGACACGAAGATGCCGGAGATGGACGGCTTCGAGCTGTGCAAGGCGCTCAAGTCCGACGAGCGCTTCAAGTTCATCCCCTACGTCTTCCTGACGAACCAGAAGTCGGTCGAGTTCAAGGTGCGCGGCCTCGAGCTCGGCGGCGACGACTACCTGACGAAGCCCATCTACATCAAAGAAATCGTCACCCGCGTGAAGATGATCCTCCAGAAGGCGGAGAAGGAGAGGATCGAGAAACGCGAGACGACGAAGGGAGGCTTCGCCGGCAGCCTCGCCGACATGGGCGTGGTGGACCTGGTCCAGACGTTCGAGATTGGCCGCAAGACGGGCAGCATCTCCATCCAGGGCGAGCGCACCGGCACCGTCTACTTCAAGGACGGGCGCGTCATCGACGCGGAGCTGGGGCGGTTGAAGGGCGAGAACGCCTTCTACCGCATGCTCAACACCTTCGAGGGGCAGTTCGAGGTCCAGTTCACCGCCCTGGACCGCCCGGAGCGCATCGAGATCTCCACCCAGGGCCTGCTGATGGAAGGCATGCGCCGCCTGGACGAGTGGGGGCGCATGCTCGAGCAGCTCCCGCCGCTGGAGACGGTGTTCGAGATTGACTACCACCAGCTCGCCGACCGGCTCTCGGAGATTCCGGACGAGGTGAACGGGCTGCTGCGCCTGTTCGACGGCAAGCGCACGTTGAGCCGCGTGGTGGAGGACTCGGACTTCGAGGACCTCGCCGCGCTGGGCATCATCAGCAAGCTGTACTTCGAGGGCCTCATCCGCGAGCTGGGCAACGCGCCGCTGGAGCCGGTGCAGAGCAGCAAGCCCGGCATCGAGCAGTGGCTCAACGCGGCGCCGCCTCCGAGCGCGCCGGTGGAGCCCGCGCCCCCCGCGCCGGTGGCCGTGGCCCCGGAGCCGCCCGTCGCGCCCGAGCCGCCGCCAGCGGCCGTCCCCGCCGTGGCCGTCGCGCCCGAGCCGCCGCCGAGCATCCCCGCGGAGACGCCGCGCTCCATGCCGCCCAGCGTGCTCGCGCCGCCGGCCGGCGTGGAGGACCCGGGCGCATCCGCCGTCGCCACGGGCCCGGCCCAACCGGCCAACGTCATCCTCTTCCCCGCGAAGCCCCGTCGCAACGGAGCCGCCGAGGAGCCCGCCGACACCGCCGCGTCCGCGGCGGCGCCGCTGCCTCCCGCGGAGGAGGGCTCGTCCTTCCTCGTGGCGCCGCCTCCGGCCCATCGCGCCGCGGAGCAGTCGCACCGCAGCCTGCTGCTGGACTGGAGCCGCGTGGACACCGACGGCATCAGCTCCGCGTCCACGTGGGGGCCGGGCTCGCTCTGGTCTCCGTCGCCGCGCGCCTATGGTGGCGGCTCGGGCAGCTCCGGTGCCGCTCCGGCCCATGCCCAGAGCGCCGCGGTAGAGCCGACGCTTCCGCGTCCGCCCATCTTCGGCGGCGCGGCCGTGGGCCCCAACCCGCTGCCGCCCGTGCCGCCTCCCGCGCCGGCCCCGCCGTCGTCCGAGGTGACGCTGGTGAGCGGCAAGGGCGCCGCTCCGCAGCCCGTTCCCTCCGTGCCGCCGGTGGCGCCCGTCGCCATGTCGGAAGAGCCGATGCTGGAGGTGGAGGAGGTTCCGCAGCCGCCGCCCCAGCAGCTCGCGCTGCCGCCGTACCCGGGCCATGGCGTCCCGACTCCGGCGGCGCCTCCGCTCTCCGAGGAGCCCCGGACGCCGAGCGCCGCGCCGACGCCCGCCGCCGTCACACCGCCTCCCGCCGAGACGAAGCCCGTCGAGGCGAAGCCGGTGGAAGCGAAGCCGCAGCCGGCCGCCGTGGAGTCGAAGCCCGCGGACTCGAAGCCTGCTGACTCGAAGCCGGAGATGTCCGACGCCACCGTGGCCGAGGCCATCCGTCCCAAGCGCACCGGCCTGTACGTCGCCGTGGGCCTGCTGCTCATCGGCGCCGTCGCCGCGGTCGTCGTCTTCGGCGGTGGCTCCGGTGGCAAGGGGCAGGACCCGGCGCCGAAGCCGCCGGTGGAGCAGCCGACGCCCGTCAACACGGTGAAGCCGCCGGAGAAGGACCCGACTCCGCCCACGCCCGTCGAGCCCCCCGCGCCCGTGGCCGCCGCTGACGCGGGCTCGGCCGCCGATGCGGGCTCGGCCACCGCCGCCGTGACTCCGCCGCCGGCCGCCACGCCGGACGCCGGGGCCGCCATCGCGGAGGCCGCGACGCCCGACGCGGGAGATGCGGCCGCCAACACTCCGCCGGTGGACCCGGAGGTGGAGTACGCCAATCTCGTGAAGCAGGCGAAGGCGGCCATCGTCGGCAACCGGTACAAGTCCGCCGCCATCAGCTACCGCAAGGCGCTGCTCCTCAAGCCGAACGCCACGGAGGCGAAGGCCGGGCTGGGGATTTCCCTCGTCAACGGCTCCACCGCGGACGCGGCGTACCGCGAGGCCGCCAAGCTCCTCCAGGAAGTGGTCAAGGAGGACGAGCGGAATGCGCGCGCCTGGCTGTCGCTGGGCATGGCGTACCAGTTCACCAGTCGGAATTCCCAGGCGGCCGAGGCCTACAAACGATACTTGTTCCTGGAACCGACGGGACCCTCCGCCAACGAGGTCCGCTCGCTGCTCAACGGACTGGGCAAGTGAGCGGGCAGGCGGGCGGCACCCCTCGCCTCGGAGAAGTGAGCCGCCTTGCTCGTCCTCGGACTGGAAACCTCCTGTGATGAAACCGCCGCCGCCGTCGTGGAGGACGGCCGGCGCGTGCTGTCGGACGTCGTCTCCACCCAGGTGGACATCCACCGGCGCTGGGGCGGGGTGGTGCCGGAGCTGGCCAGCCGCAACCACATCGTCCAGGTGATGCCCGTCCTCCACGAGGCCCTCACCCGCGCTCAGAAGACGCTCGACGACGTGGACCTCATCGCCGTCACCTCCGGCCCCGGCCTCATCGGCGCGCTGCTGGTGGGTGTGCAGGTGGCCAAGGGACTGAGCCTCGCCACCGGCAAGCCCTTCGTCGGCGCCAACCACCTGGAGGGCCACCTCCTGGCCATCCGCCTCATCGAGGAGGCCCCGGAGCCGCCGTTCCTCGGGCTCGTGGTCTCCGGAGGCCACACCAGCCTCTATGACGTGCAGGCCTTTGGCCGGTACCGGCTGGTGGGCAGCACGCGCGACGACGCGGCCGGCGAGGCGTACGACAAGACGGCGCGCATCCTCGGGCTGCCGTACCCGGGCGGGTTGCCCATCGACCAGCTCGCGCAGAAGGGAGACCCGGAGGCCATCCGCTTCCCGCGTGCGCTGCCCGGCGACAACTTCGACGTGTCCTTCTCCGGCCTGAAGACGGCGGTGCTCCACCACGTGCAGAAGCACGGTGTCCCCGGAGGCCAGGCGCTGTCGGATTTGTGCGCGTCCTTCCAGGAGGCGGTGGCGGACGTGCTGTCGAAGAAGCTGGTGGCCGCCGCGCGCCGGCTGGGCCACAAGCAGCTCGTGTTGTGCGGAGGCGTGGCGGCCAACTCGCGGCTGCGCGCGCTGTGCAAGGAGCGCGCGGAGGAGCGGGGACTGAACATGTACCTGCCGCCGGTGCGCCTGTGCACGGATAACGGCGCCATGATTGCGGTGGCGGGGTATGAGGCGTACCGCCGCGGCCTTCGCGGGGACTTCAAGCTGGCGGCGGACCCCGCCTGGCGCATGTAGAGGGAGACAGACGTGGAACAGCCGCGAGACATCCTCAAGCGACACGGCCTGCGTCCCAAGCACAGCTGGGGACAGAACTTCCTCGGTGACGAGGACGCCCTGGAGACCATCGCCGACGCGCTCCTCCTGCGTGAGGGCGAAGCGGTGGTGGAGCTGGGCCCGGGCCTCGGCCACCTCACGCGCTTCCTCGCCGCCACCGGCGCGCGCGTCACCGCCGTGGAGCGGGACCGCGACATGCTCACGGTGCTGGAGAAGGAGGCGATTCCAGGCGTGAAGGTGGTGGCCGGCAACGCCGCCACGGTGGACTTCGCCGAGGTGGCCGGCGTGCCCGAGGTGGCCGTGGCGGGCAACCTCCCGTACCACCTCACCAGCCCCATCCTCTTCCGAGTGCTGGAGCAGCGCGCCCACGTCACGCGAGCCGTCTTCACGCTGCAGAAGGAAGTCGTGGAGCGGCTCGCCGCGGAGCCCGGCAACCGCGACTACGGCCTGCTCACCGTGCTGCTCGGCCTGCACTTCGACGCGGAGAACATCCTCACGCTGGAGGCCTGGCGCTTCCACCCGCCGCCGAAGGTGGACTCCGCCGTGCTGCGCCTCACCCGCCGCAAGTCCCCGCGCGCGCCCATCGTGGACGAGGCCCGCTTCACCCGCGTGGTGAAGGCCTCCTTCGCGCACCGGCGCAAGACGCTCATCAACTCCATCAAGTCGGACCCGACGCTCGGCTCGCCGGAACAACTCCTCGCCGCGCTGGAGACGGCCGGCGTGGACCCGCAGCGGCGCGCGGAGACGCTCGCGCCCGAGGAGTTCGCCGCGATTGAGCGCGCGCTGGGGCCGGTGGTGACTCCGGTGCCCGCGCCGAAGCTGGAGGAGTAGGGGAGCGGCCGAGCCTTCAGCGCTCGCGCAGGCCGAGCGCCTGGCTCAGGCCGCCCTGCTGCTCCAGCCAGGCGAAGAACGCGGCCTCCGGAATCCGCATGCGGGCGAGCACACCGCGGAGGATGTCCTCCACCGAGCCGTCCTGCCGCCGCTTGAGCTCCAGCGCCGCCTTCAGCAGCACCACGCCGTAGAGTGGGTCGGGCTCCACCGGCGGTGTGGGCGCGGCGCGGGCGGTGGTGTTCTGACGGGCCTCCTCCAGCACCACCACCGTCTTCACCCGCTGCCTGCCGCTCATGTCCGGAGACCGTCCCGCGCACACGCCTTGAAGTCGCGCGGACCGTAGGCAATGCCCTCCATAGCGTCAAGGGAGCGCGAGCCGCCCGGACGGTGGGTGCGGCCGTGGAAAATTGCCGGATTCCAGCGCCCGTGTTGTGTTATCCGCCCGGGTGCGTGGCCGTGCCCTCGCACATGCGGGCGCGCGGCCTCGAGGCACGCATTCCGTGGTCGGGAGGCCTCGGCGGATGGACTTACGGTACATCGTGGTCGAGGGGCCCATTGGCGTGGGCAAGACGAGCCTCTCCAACATCCTCGCGGAGCGGCTGGGTGGCCGGCGCATCCTCGAGGTGGTGGAGGAGAACCCGTTCCTCGCCAACTTCTACGCGGACCGGCAGAAGTACGCGTTCCAGACGCAGGTCTTCTTCCTCCTGTCGCGTTTCCGGCAGCAGCAGGACCTGTTCCAGCAGGAACTCTTCAGCTCGATGACGGTCAGCGACTACCTGTTCGCGAAGGACCGCATCTTCGCGCACCTCAACCTGGAGGCCCACGAGCTCGCCCTCTACGAGCGCGTCTTCGAGGCGCTCGGGCCCCGCGTGACGAAGCCGGACCTCGTCGTCTACCTCCAGGCCCGCCTGGACGTGCTGTTGCAACGCATCAAGAAGCGGGGCCGCGAGTTCGAGCGCAAGTTCGACTCCGCGTATCTGGAGGGGCTGGTCCACTCCTACAACACGTTCTTCTTCCACTACACGGACACGCCCCTGTTGGTGGTCGACACCTCGGACATCGACTTCGTCAACAACGAGGCGGACCGGGAGGACCTGCTGGCCACCATCCGGAAGGCGAAGCCGGGCACCCAGCATTACCTTCCAAAGGCTTCCCGGCGGGGCTGAAGTTCAAGCTCCCGGCGGGCTGCACACCCTCCAGGCCCCCACGGCCGCCCGGAGGGCGTTAGACTGCGGTGGGGAACCCGTAGCTTCCGGCGATTCCGCGAGGAACGGCGAGGGGCGAAGGGTCCACCAAGGCCGTTCAACCCGACGACAACAGGAGGTGAACCGTGAAGGACAAGGTCACCATCCACACGCTGAAGCGCTTCAAGCAGATCGGCCAGAAGATCTGCATGGTTACCGCCTACGACGCCACGTTCGCCCACATCCTGGACCAGGCTGGCGCGGATGTGCTGCTGGTGGGTGACTCCCTGGGCATGGTGGTCCAGGGGCATGACTCCACGCTCCCGGTGACGATGGACCAGATGGTCTACCACTGCGCCGCCGTGACGCGCGGCGCGCGCCGGGCCCATGTGGTGGGTGACCTTCCCTTCATGAGCTACCAGGTGTCGCCGCAGGAGGCGGTGCGCAACGCCGGCCGCCTGGTGTCCGAGGGAGGAGTGGGCAGCATCAAGCTGGAGGGCGGCGCCGAGTTCGCCGACACGGTGCGCGCCATTACCCGCGCCAGCATCCCCGTCATGGGCCACCTGGGGCTGACGCCGCAGTCCGTCCACAAGATGGGCGGCTATGTCGTCCAGGGCCGCGACGAGGAGCAGGCCCGCAAGATTCTCGACGACGCGCTGGCGCTGGAGCAGGCCGGTGCCTACGCGCTGGTGCTGGAGGGCGTGCCGCTGGAGCTGGCGCGCACGGTGACGCAGAGCCTGTCCATCCCCACCATCGGCATCGGCGCGGGCGTGGACTGTGATGGCCAGGTCCTCGTTTGTTACGACCTGTTGGGGATGAACCCGGACTTCAAGCCCAAGTTCGTCAAGCGCTACGCCAACCTGCACGGCTCGATTACGGAGGCCGCGGGCGCCTTCTTCTCCGAGGTCCGCCAGGGCGCGTTCCCCGACGAGGACCACTCCTTCAAGTCGAGCAAGAACATCCGCCTCGTCGCCGGCAGCCCGGCGCCGCGCGTGGAGGGCTCCACCGCCCCCGCCGAGGGTGGCGAGAAGATTGGCCCCGTCTACGGGGTTCCGGTCTAGCCATGGCCACCGCAGTCCTGCGAACCGTGGCGGAGGTGAAGGCGTGGGTTGCGGGACTGCGCCGTGAGGGGCGCCGGCTCGCGCTGGTGCCCACCATGGGCTACCTGCACGAGGGGCACCTCTCGCTCATGCGCGAGGGGCGCTCCCGCGCCGACGTGGTGGCCACCTCCATCTTCGTCAACCCCACCCAGTTCGGTCCCCGGGAGGACCTGTCCCGCTACCCCCGTGATTTGGAGGGGGACGTGGCCAAGTGTGCCAGCGCGGGCGTGGACGTCGTCTTCGCGCCGGAGGACCCGAAGGCCATGTACCCCCCGGGGTACCAGACGTACGTGGAGGTGACGGACGTCAGCCAGGGCCTGTGTGGAGACAGGCGGCCCGGCCATTTCCGTGGCGTGGCCACCATTGTCACCCAGTTGCTGTGCCTCTTCCGGCCGGAGGTGGCGCTCTTCGGGGAGAAGGACTACCAGCAGCTCCAGGTCATCCAGGCCTTGAACCGGGATTTGCACCTGGGCGTGGACATCATCGGCATGCCGACGGTGCGCGAGCCGGACGGGCTGGCGATGAGCAGCCGCAATGCCTACCTGTCCCCCGAGGAGCGGAAGCGGGCGCTCTCCCTCTCCCGGGGGCTGAAGGCGGCCCAGGCCCTGCTGCGGGAGGGCACCCGGGAGGCGGGCGCGCTGGTGGGCGCCGTGCGGCGCGAGCTGGAGGCGGCGGGACTTCGTGAGGACTACGTGGAGCTGGTGGACGCGGAGCGGCTGAAGCCCCTGGCCTCGGTGGAATCCGGCCAGGCTGCCCGGCTGCTCGTCGCGGCGTTCAGCGGGACGACACGCCTCATCGACAACATGCCGCTGGCCGGTTAGGAGACCCGGGACGCGTATGACATCCAGCGGCAAGTCGAAGGGACCCGGCGGTGAGCCCGGGGTGAAGGTCATCACCGAGAACCGGCGTGCGCGCTTCGACTACACGGTGGACGAGAAGCTGGAGGCCGGACTGGAGCTGACCGGCAGCGAGGTGAAGTCGCTGAGGGAGGGAATCGCCAACCTGTCGGACGCCTACGCGCTCCCCAAGGGCAGCGAGTTGTTCCTCCTCAACGCGAACATCGGCTCGTACAAGGCCGCCAGCGTCTTCGACCACCTGCCCACCCGGGGCCGGAAGCTCCTGCTGCACCGGGCGGAAATCGACCGTTGGGCGGCGAAGGTGCGGGAGCGGGGTTATTCCATCATCCCGCTTGTGCTGTACTTCAAGAACGGACGAGCCAAGGTGGAGCTGGGGCTCTGCCGCGGCAAGCAACACGAGGACCGGCGCCAGGACATCAAGGAGCGGGAGACGAAGCGGGAGATGGACCGGGCGATGCGCCGACGTTGAGAGGGGCGCCCGAATTTCTCTCGCCGTACACCGGATGGACGACAAGAAGGGTCTCGACAAGAAGGAGCGGCTATTGGCCGCGCTCGACCAGGGGATGGTGATGATCCACCTGGACGCGCGCCGCCCCGGCGTGCTCGTCCCCGCCTCTCTCAGAGGGGAGGCCCACTTGCGCCTCAACCTCTCCTACCGCTTCGACCCGCCGGATTTGACGGTGGGCGAGTGGGGCGTGCGCTGCACGCTGAGCTTCTCCGGCTCGCGCTTCACGGTGGCGGTGCCCTGGTCGGCGCTGTTCGCCATCGCCAGCCACGTGACGAAGGAGTTCTGGATGTACCCGGACGACATGCCGCCGGAACTGCTCCAGCAGCCCGCGACGGCGCGTCCGCCGCAGCCCGTGCCGGTGGTGCCCGTGGCCGCCGAGCGCCCGCGCACCTTCCTGCGCGAGGTGCCCATGCCGGGAGACGCGCTCGCGGGTGACGCGCCCGAGGTGCCACCCACGCCGCCGACGGACGGGCCCAAGGACGACCCGCCCACGCCACGCCGGGGCCACCTGCGCCTGGTGAAGTGAGGCGCGGCCTCAGCGCTCCGGCGCCCTCGAAGCATGACGGGCTCGCCGCGCCGTGTGAGGTGGCGCGCGAGCCTCAGCGCTCCAGCGCCACCCGGAACTCGACGGGCTTGCCGCCACGGAAGGTGCCCTTCCACGCGCGGTAGCCCTTGAGCTTGAGCTGCACGGAGATGGGCTTGTCCGGGTAGAGGTTGTCCACCGCGAGGGGCGTGGTGCCGACCTCCTGGCCCTCGACGAGGACGGTGGCCCCCGGCGGGTTGCTGACGATGCTCAGGATGGGCGAGGGCATCGGGGCGCCCAGCTTCGCGAGCAGCCCGGTCACCACCGTGGAGCCGGAAGTCACCGCCCACGCGCCGGCGGCGACCAGCACGGCCACCACCCCGAGCGCCACGACGACACGGCCCCAGCGCCTGCGGGTCCGGGGCAGCTCCTGCGTTTCCTGCCAGTCGCTCTCCGGACGCGGTGCGCGCTCGGCCAGCTCCAGCGTTTCGGCGGGCGTCTGGAGCACGCTGCGCAGCGGGATGAGCTCCTCCGGAGGTGGCACACCAGGCGCGGGCTGCTGGGGAGGAGGTGGCATGCCCGGATGGGAGCGGCGGGCGGATGACGCACCGGCGCCAGAAGCCACCGAATGCACCGGTGCTCCGTGCATGGATGCCGCGGAGCTGGAGCCACCAGGAGCCGCCGCGTGCGCCGAGGCACCAGGGGCTGCTGCGAAGAGGCCCGCAGGAGCCACCGCGCCGCGCGCGGACGTCGCCGCGCCCAGGGCCCCGGAGGCGCTCGGAGCCACATGCACCGGAGTGCCATACGCGGCGGTGCGAGCCGGCGCCGCGCCATACGGGGCCGCCCCATCCGTGTCCTGGGGCACTGCCTCGGCATCCACCGGTGCGAAGGCCCGCGAAGGAGGAGAGAGCTCCTCCGCGCAGCGGTAGCACGGCGCATGCAGAGAGGGCAGGGGCGAGCCACAGCGGGTGCACTGATGAATCAGCCGCCCGCTGACGCTGAGCGCCGGCCCACCGGGCAGTGCCTCCTCTTCCTCTGCCTCCATCTCCATCGAGAGGGCGAAGGGGCCCGGATTCGACGGGCGCGTGACGGCCGGCGGGGCCGCTGGAGCCCCCTTCGCGTCTCCTCCACCCGCCTCGGCCAGCTCGCGCAGCGTGGCGGGCAGGGAGAGCTGCCGCATGAAGTCCGCCAGCGCGTGCGACGTGGCGGGCTCACCGGAGCGGGCCAGCCAGCGCGCGAGCGTCTCGCTCAGGGCCTCGGGCGTCGGGAAGCGCTGCTCGGGCGCGCGCGACAACATGCGCAGCACGGCCTCGGCCAGCGGCGCGGGCACGTCCGGAGGCAGCGGCGGCACCTCGCGGGACAGGATGGCGTACGCCACCGCCATGGGCTCCTTCACGTCATGGAAGGGGTGCCGCCCCGCGAGCAGCTCGTAGAAGACGATGCCCAGCGAGAACTGGTCGCTGAGGGCGTTGGCCGGCGCGCCCTGGAGCACCTCTGGCGCGCTGTAGGCCTCCTTGCCGCGGAAGACGCCGGGCTCCGTGAAGGAGCCGCCCTCCAGCCGCGCGATGCCGAAGTCCGTCACCTTCACCTCGCCCTCGCGCGACACGAGGACGTTGGACGGAGACACGTCCCGGTGGGCCGCCATCACCGGCCGGCCCTCGTGCAGCTTCCGGTACGCGTGCGCGAGGCCGGCCTGCGTCTGGAGGACGATGAACGCCGCCAGGTGCGGCGGGAAGCGCGCGCCCTGCCGCGCGGCGGTGCGCAGCAGCACGCCCAGGTCCCAGCCGTCCACCAGCTCCATCACCAGGAAGAGTCCGCCGGGGCCCTGGCCCACGTCGTACACGGTGGCGATGTTCTGGTGCTGCAGCAGCATGGCCAGCCGCGCCTCGGTGAGGAACATCCGCGCGATGTCCGGCTCCTGCGCCAGCTGCGGCAGCACGCGCTTGATGGCCACCACGCGCTCGAAGCCCTCCGTGCGCGCCACGCCGAGGTACAGCTCCGCCATGCCGCCGGAAGCCAACAGCCGCACGAGCCGATAGCGTTCGTTCAGGACTGCCTCCACGTCAGGTGACGGGCTGGGTGACCTCGCGCAGCAGCCTCCACGGGTAGATGCCCGTGGTGTGGCCGTCGCTGAAGGCGAAGGCCAGCGCGTAGTTGCCCACCGGCTGCACCTCCTTGATGCGCAGGTCCGCGGGCACCTTCGTCTGGTCCAGGGTGCGCTTGTTCGTCCACTCGTCCACGCACCCGGCGCACGGGCACTGCTGGCGCAGCACCTGCGCGGTGGCGGAGGTCCTCACCCCGTCGTCCCAGCCCAGCTCCAGCCGCGCGCCGTCCGCAGACACGCGGACGTCCGTGCCGGAGACGGGCTTGGGGGCGGGCTTGATGCGGTCCCAGAAACTCAACGTTGCACCTTCCGAAGTCTCAACAGCGCCGCGCCCTCCCTACCATCCTTCGGAGCCGGCGTGGCGCGAGAAGCCGTGCGCGGACAGCGCCTACGAGGCGAGCTTGACGGGCAGCCGGTGGCCCTCCAGGCGCACGCCCTGCTTCGCCAGCACCCGCCGCAGCGCCAGCACCACCTTCGGGTCCAGCTGCGCGCCGCTGAGGTTGTCGAGAATCTCCATCGCCTTCTCCAGCGGCATGGCCTTCTGGTACGGGCGCGTGGAGGTGCACGCGTCGAAGGTGTCCGCGCACGCGACGATGCGGGCCAAGAGGGGGATGTCCTCGCCCGCCAGCCGGTCCGGGTAGCCGGTGCCGTCCCAGCGCTCGTGGTGGTGGCGCACGCATGCGCGCACCGCGCCGAGGAAGCTCACCGGGCCGATGATGGCGTCACCGATGGCCGGGTGCTCGCGCATGATGGCCATCTCCTGGTCCGTCAGCCGCGACTGCTTGCAGAGGATGGACTCGACGATGCCAATCTTCCCGATGTCGTGGAGGATGCCGCCGTACTGGAGCTGCCGCAGCTCGCGCTCGGTGAGGTTCAGCTCGCGGCCAACCTCCACCGCCACGTCGCCCACGCGCTGACTGTGGCCGCGCGTGTACGCGTCCTTCGAGTCGATGGAGTTGGCCAGCGCGACGATGGTCTCCAGGTAGCCCTTCTCCAGGCTCTCGTAGAGGCCGCGGTTCTCCATGTCGTACGCGAGCAACTGCTTGCTCATGTAGTTGAACGTCTGGGCCAGCTCGCCCAGCTCGTTCTTCTGCGGGACGTCCACCTCCACGCCGAACTTGCCGCGCGCCAGCTCCAGCGCGCCCTTCGTGAAGCCCTTGAGGGGCCGCGTGAGGTTGCGCGAGAAGAGCGCCGCCAGCACCAGCGCCACGAGGATGGCCGCGCCCAGGCCCAGGAGGATGCGGCGCTCCATGGCCTCCACCTGCCGGTACGCGTGCTCCACCGGCTGCTCGGAGAGGATGGCCCAGCCCGTCTCCGGCAGCACCGTGTACGCGGCCACCACCGCGTCCCGGCCCTCGCCGAAGTTGCCCACGTGGAAGGTCTCCGTGTCCGGGTGGCGCTCCAACTGCCGCAGCAGGTGCGCCACCGGGCGGCGCCGCGACACGTCCTCGCCCGGGCCCGCCATGCCTCCGCCGCCCGCCACGAGGTGCCCGTGCCGGTCCGCCACGTACGCGAAGCCGGTGCTGCCCACGCGCTCCTGCTCCAGCATCCGCCGCAGCCCCACGAGCGACAGGTCCGCCGCGATGTAGCCCTTCACCGGCTCACCCACGGGGAAGGCCAGCGTCACCACCGGCCCGTCGCCGTCCGGCCCCATCACAGCGTCCGAGTAGCGCAGCCCGTCCAGCTTCTCCAGCAGCGCGCGGGCGCGCTCCTCGTGCGCCGCCAGCGCGCTGGGGGACACGTCGTGCCGCGAGAAGGCCTGCAACCCCTGCAGCCGCTTGCGGTCCGGCCCGAAGACGGTGAGCGCCAGCACCTCGCGCCGCTGCGTGAGCACCGACGCCAGGTGCGTCTGCTGCGCCTCCATCGGCAGCGAGAAGAAGCCGCCGGGCGCGCGGGCCAGCCCCAGCACCGTGTCGGTGGGCTCGCCAAGGTAGTCCGCCGCCTTGAGTTGGAGCTGCTTCACCCGCTCCTGCGCCAGCTCCTGCGCGTCGCGCACCAGCAGCTCGCGCGTATGGGACACGGAGAGCCAGCCCACCATCAGCGTGGGGACGAAGCCCACCACCAGCATCAACAGGAGGATGGCTTTGAAAAGGCGCACAGTGCTGCTCCTCCAGTCAGTGGCTACTGCCACTGTCCCTTCTGCACTTCGAGCTTCAGCCGCTCCGACACCAGCTCGAAGCGCCGGGCCGGCCCGGGCTCGGATTTGCCCGCCGTCCCCACCGCGCGCACCGTCCACCGGTAGCGGCCCGCGGGCAGCACGGGCAGCTTCACCTCCACGGCGGACACGGCCTGGGCGAAGACCGGGGTGCCTTCCATGTCGCGCAGGACTTCCACCTCGTAACGCTCCGCTCCGGGCACGCTCGCCCAGCCCAGCTTCACCGGCCCCAGCCGGCCCGCCCGGTCCGGGCGCCGCTTCAGCAACTCCCCATCCTCCGGGAATCCCGGGCGCGGCGCCACCAGGGCCGGCGGCGTCGGGGGCGGCTGGCCCTTCGCCACACTCACCGACTCACCCGCGGGCACGGGCCGCGTGACACCCTCGGCCTCCACGCGCACCGGAGGGCCTCTTTTTACCGTGACGGTGGTGGTGCCCCCGTCCGGGCCCACCTCCACGCTGAAGGTGGACGGCTGCGGCGCGGGGGCCGCGGCCACCTGCTTCCCGGCCGCGTTGGCCGCCTCGGAGGCCTGCGCGTAGCGGGCCGCGCGGAAGTGCGCCTCCGCTTCCTTCAACCGCGCCTCGGCGACGGGCGACGCGCCGGCGTCCCCCACGAGCGTGCGCGCCGTCTCCAGCGCCTTCAGTGCCAGCGCGCGCTCCTGGCCGGGGACCTTCAAACGCGTGCCCTCGGGCACGGTGTCCGTGGAGAGGCCGTTGAGCGCCTGGATTTCCTCCGCGGCGTTCGGGTCGCCCACGGTGCGCTCCGCCACCTGGCGCAGCGTCTCGTGCGGGCCCACCACCGCCGTGTCGTGCGCGGTGACGCCCAGTCCGGCCAGCAGCATGAGGAGCGCCGTCTTCATTGGAAGACAATCTCCCTTCCGGCCTGGATGGTGGCCGCCGGCGTGGTGACGGAGAGGGACTGCGCGGCGGGCTGCTCCAGCTCCGCGTCGATGCGGCCGCGCAGCACCGTGAGGTCCGTGCGCTGATGACCGGGCCGGGGCCGCGTCTCGGCGATGCCGATGAGCGAGTCGCCGCCCAGGTGCACCGTGCCACCGTCGCTGGCGAAGATGAGGTCCGCGCCCGCGCCCGACTCGGTGCGCACCTTGTCGTTCTCGAAGAGGGGGAGCCCCTCGTGCCCCGCGCTCCAGTCATCCTCGGTGGCGCGTTTTATCTGCACGGCGCCCTTCACGCCCTTGAGGTGGGCGCGGGGCGCCGGAACCGGACGGGTGGGCGCCGCGGGCGCAGGCGGCGTCTCCTCGGCGGTGCAGCCGAGCGTCGAGGCCGAGAGCGCGAGCGCGAGCAGCATGGGTGGCCAGCGTCGTCCAGTCACGTGGGGGTTCCGGGGAACTGCATTCTAGCGAAGGGGGGGACCTGGGGCGTACGGGCCCGGCCACCAGCACGCTAGTCCAGTCGGCGGTGCTGCAGGCAGGGCAGGTTGCGGCGGATGCGCGCCTGCAGCTCCGGGTCCACCGGCGCCAGCGCCAACCCCTCACCCTCCGACGCGCGCGCCGTCACCAGCCCCCACGGGTCCACCACCATGGCGTGGCCATAGGTGAGGCGGTTGGCGGAGTGTTTCCCACCTTGTGCGGGAGCCAGCACATACGCCTGGTTCTCGATGGCCCGCGCTCGGAGGAGCACCTCCCAGTGGTCCTTGCCCGTCATCAGCGTGAAGGCCGCCGGCACCGCCAGCAGGGTGGCGCCGTCCTTCGACAGCCGCCGGTACAACTCCGGGAAGCGCAAATCGTAGCAGACGGACAGGCCCAGCCGGCCCACCTCCGTGTCCGCGGAGACGACCTCGGTGCCCGGCGCCACGGCGGCGGACTCCTGGTAGGTGGAGCCGTCACCCACGTCCACATCGAACAGGTGCATCTTCCTGTACACGGCCTGACGCTCCCCGCCCGGCCCGAAGAGCACGCTGGTGTTGTAGAGCCGACCGCCCGGCCCGCCGGTCTCCAACACGCTGCCGGCCAGGAGCGTCACCTTGAGCTCCCGGGCCAGCTCCGCCATGCGGGCGAGCGTGGGCCCTTCCAGTCCCTCGGCGGCGCCAGGACGCTCGGGCTCCGGCCCCATCCAGGCGAAGTTCTCCGGAAGACCGATGAGGCGGGCCCCCAGACCGGCCGCTCGCCGCACGAGGCGGGTGGCGACCTCCAGGTTGTGACTCTTGTCCGCGGTGGACACCATCTGCGCGGCGGCAATGAGGTGCATGGGCCCGTTATAACGCCCGTCGCAGTGCTGGAACCCCTGGGAATTCCTTGCCCTGTCGGGCAGGTTTCACCCGGAGCAGGAGGGTGCGTCCTTCCTTTACACCCCGACGGGGCGTGTGCTACGGACGCCCCACATTTTTCGATGATGGACCTCGAAAAGTGGGCCGCGTGCCCGCTTTTCGCGTTTTTGGAGACTGATTTCCCGGTTATGTCGGAGAAGAACCTCAAGCAGACGGTGGAGGAGCGGGCCCAGGCCCTGCTTGACCCCATCGTCGCGCAGGAAGGCCTGGAGCTCGTGGACCTGGAGTTCCTCCGGGAGCGCGAGGGCTGGATCCTCCGGTTGTTCATCGACAAGCCGGGCGGGCGGGTGGGGTTGGACGAGTGCACCCAGGTGTCGCGCGCGGTGGACCCCGTGCTCGACGTGGAGGACCTCGTCCCCCACGAGTACAGCCTGGAGGTCTCCAGCCCCGGGGTGAATCGGCCGCTGAAGAAGCCGGCTCACTTCGAGCGGGTGAAGGGACAGAAGGTGAAGGTGAAGACGTTCGGGCCGGTGGGAGAGCCCCCGCGCAAGAACTTCACCGGCACCCTGACCGAGGTGGCGGGCGACGGCATCTCGGTGGAGGTGGAAGGTGCCGGAACCTTCCACATCCTCTTCAAGGACATCGCGAAGGCGAACCTGGAGTTCGAGTTCTAGACGTCGACATACAGGGCCTCCCTCCGAGCGGGGACGCCCGTGGACCCTTTTAGGAGAACACCATGGCCACGCAGCAAGCCAACCCGAGCGTCAACCTCAACCTCGTCCTCGACCAGGTCGCCAAGGACAAGGGCATCGACCGGGCTGTGCTGATTGCCACCCTCGAGGACGCGATGAAGACCGCGGCCAAGAAGCACTTCGGCCAGGACCGCGAGCTCGAGGCCAAGTACGACCCCGACAAGGGCGTGGTGGAGCTGTTCCAGGCCATCACCGTGGTGGACGAAATCACCGACCCGGTGCAGGCGGTGAACCAGATCACCACCGGTGAGGCGCACAAGAAGGGCATGGAGGTGGAGGCTGGGGACGAGCTCGTCTTCCAGATCTTCTACCGCGACGAGGACGCCGCCGAGGCCAAGGCGCAGGACGACCAGTACGGCGATATCCTCCGCCTGAAGACCTTCCGCCGCGGCTTCGGCCGCATCGCCGCGCAGACGGCCAAGCAGGTCATCCTGCAGCGCACCCGCGACGCCGAGCGCGAGAACGTCTTCAACGAGTACAAGGACCGCAAGAACGAGATCGTCACCGGCATCGCCCGCCGGTTCGAGCGCGGCAACATCATTGTCGACCTGGGCCGCGCCGAGGCCGTGCTGCCGGTGCGCGAGCAGGTGCCGCGCGAGACGTACCGCCCCGGCGACCGCGTGCAGGCCTACGTGCTGGACGTGCTGCGCGAGTCCAAGGGTCCGCAGATCGTCCTCAGCCGCGCGTCCGTCAACCTGCTCACCAAGCTCTTCGAGATGGAGGTGCCGGAAATCGCCGAGGGCATCGTCGTCATCGAGGCGGCGGCCCGCGAGCCGGGTGGCCGCGCGAAGATTGCGGTGTCCAGCCGGGACTCGGACGTGGACCCGGTGGGCGCGTGCGTGGGCATGAAGGGCAGCCGCGTGCAGGCGGTGGTGCAGGAGCTGCGCGGCGAGAAGATCGACATCGTCCCCTTCGACGAGGACCCGGCGCGCTTCGTGTGCTCGGCGCTGGCGCCGGCGGAGGTCAGCCGCGTCATCATCGACGAGGCCAACCACGCCATGGAGCTCATCGTCCCGGACGACCAGCTCAGCCTCGCCATCGGCCGGCGCGGGCAGAACGTGCGCCTGGCCGCCCAGCTCACCGGCTGGAAGCTGGACATCAACAGCGAGAGCCGGGTGCGCGAGCTGCGTGAGTTCGCCAACCGCTCGCTGGGCTCGCTGCCGGGCGTCAACGAGATGCTGGTGGAGACGCTCTACGCCCACGGGTTCCGCCAGGCCCGCGACATCGCGGACGCCAACCCGGAGATGCTGGCGCAGCTGCCGGGCATCGACCCCGCCCGCATCCCCTCCATGCAGGAGGCCGCGCGCAAGCGGATGGTCGAGGATCAGGCGGAACTGTCCCGCATGGATTATGAAAGGGAGCAGGCCCGCATCGCCGAGGCCCGCCGCCATCCGGACGAGCTCACCCAGTCCGAGCGCATGGCGCGTGTCAGGGGTGTGGGCGAGAAGACCATCGAACAGCTCATCCTCGCCGGCTACAAGACGGTGGAGGACATCGCCAACGAGAAGGACCTGGCGAAGCTGGGCGACGTACCGGGTGTGGGAATCAAGAAGGCCCGCCAGCTCAAGAGCGCGGCGGAGAACTACCTCGTGGAGGAGGCGAAGCTGCGCGCGGAGCTGAACGCCGAGCGTGGCGCCATGACGGCGACCCTTGAAGGTGGCGCGGAAGCCACCAAGTCGCCGTAAGCTAGGGAAGGGAAGGGGACGTGGGGCGCCAGCCAGGACGCTCGGTGCCGGAAGAGCGGGGCGCGCAGTCAGGTCCGGTCCGGACGTGCGTCGGATGCGGCTCCAAGCGGCCACAAGCAGAGCTCACCCGGTTCGTGATAGGGGCCGGGGGCGCCATCGAGGTGGACAGGGCACGGCGGCTGCCAGGACGGGGCGCCTACCTGTGCGGTGCCGGTTGTCTGACGGCGGCGCTGAAGCGGAAGGCGTTTGGAAGGGCCTTTCGCGGCAAGGCGGGCCAGGTTGACCCGTCGCAGCTCGGGCAGGCGTGGGAGTCGGCGGAGGAGAGCTGAGGGGTGTGGGGGGGGGGAGTGGGTGTTAAGGACCACTCGCACACATTTTCGGGTTTGGACTAGGGTGCTGCGCCCCGGAAGCCGGCGGAGCAGAAGGCCAACAAGGGCAATATGTCGAAGAAGCGCGTCCACGAAATCGCCAAGGAGCTCAAGGGCCATGGAATTGAGCTCGACAACAAGGAGGTCGTAAACGAGCTTGCGGCGCTCGGGTACGACGTCAAGAGCCACTCGTCTTCTCTCGACGACGACCAGGCCACCGCCGCGGTCCAGAAGATCCTGGACAAGCGCAAGCCGAAGCAGGCCACGCCGCCGGTGACGGCCAAGGGCTTCGTCGTCCGCCGCAAGGTGGGCGCGCCCGCTGGAGGTCCGTCCGCCGAGTCGAGTGAGGGCGCGCAGGCCGCCGAGCACGTTCCGGCTGCCTACGAGGCGCCCGTCCATGAGGCGCCTCCCGTCGCCGCCCGGGCCGAGGAGCCGCCTCTGGCGCCTCAGCCCCCGGCCGAGGCGCCCCAGGCCCCAGTCGAGATGCCGAGGGCCGTTGAAGCCCGGCAGGTGGAGGCCGCCCCGCAGGTCGCGGAGGCCCCCGCCGTTGCCGCCACCCCGCAGCAGCCCGCGCCCGTCGCGGAGGCCCCGCAGGCCCCCGCCGCTGTCGCGGCCCAACCCACGCCCCCCGCCGAGGCCCCCAGGGCCCCGGTCGAGGCACCCCGCGCCGCCGTGCAGCCACCGGTTGCCGCGCAGCCACCTTCCCCAGCCCAGGAGCGCACCACCTTGCCCCAACCCCCCCCTCGCTCACCGGTCCCGCCGACAGTCCGGACGCCGAGCACCTCTACGTCCGCGACCGTCGTGTCCCGTGGCCCGGGTTATGTCCAGCGCGGTGGTCCCGGCGGTGGTCGTCCCGGGGGTCCGGGTGGCCCCGGTGGTCGTCCGGGTGGCCCGGGGGGAAATCGTCCCGGTGGTCCGGGTGGCCCGGGTGGCCGTCCCGGTGGTCCGGGTGGCCCGGGTGGTCGTCCCGGCGGTCCGGGTGGCCGTCCTTCGTACCAGGGGCAGGGATATCAGGGTCAGGGCGCGCGTCCGGGCCAGGGCCCCGTGCGTCCCACCGGGGCGCCGGGCGCGGGTGCGCAGGCCTCCGCGGGCGGCGCCTCCGGGGCTCCCGCCACGGGTCCCACCATCATGGTGGGCGGCGTGCCCCACGCGCAGGTGTCGCCCACGGGCGGCCAGGCGCGTCCCACGGCCACGCAGGCCGTCGTCATCTCGCGCCCGCTCATCCAGGTGCGCCGCGTGACGCCCACGGCCGGCCAGGCCAAGCAGTACCCCATGGCGCCGGGCCGCGCGGGCATCCCCGAGCGGCGTGAGTACAAGGTGGTCCCGGACCACCTCGGCCGGGGCCGCGAGCTGGTGGACGTCTCCAAGAACAAGGAGCGTGGCCAGCGCAAGCGCACCAGCGGCGATACGCAGAGCGTGTCCAAGCAGGAACTGACGGACATGGTCTGGGGCCGCGTCACCATCCCGGTGCGTGGCAAGAAGAAGAAGCCCACGAAGAAGGGCGCGAAGACGCAGATCACCCAGATGGCCGAGGAGAAGAAGGTCATCAAGCTCCAGGAGGGCATCAGCGTGTCCGACCTGGGCCAGCGCATGGGTGTGCGCACCGCGGACATCATCAAGAAGCTGATGGGCCTGGGGAAGATGGCCACGGCCAACCAGATGGTCGACGCGGACACCGCGGAGATGCTGGCTGGCGACTACGGCTGGAAGATCGACCGCGTCGGCTTCGAGGTGGAGGACTACCTGCCCGAGGTGGAGGCCCGTCCCGAGGACGAGCGTCCGCGTCCGCCGGTGGTCACCATCATGGGCCACGTCGACCACGGCAAGACGAGCCTCCTGGACGCCATCCGCAAGGCCAACGTGGCGGCGGGCGAGGCGGGCGGCATCACCCAGCACATCGGCGCGTACAGCATCTCCACGGCGCGCGGTGACGTCACCTTCCTCGACACGCCGGGCCACGAGGCCTTCACGTCCATGCGCGCCCGTGGCGCGGACGTGACGGACATCGTGGTGCTGGTGGTGGCCGCGGACGACGGCGTGATGCCCCAGACGATTGAGGCCATCAAGCACGCCAAGGCGGCGGAGGTCCCCATCGTCGTCGCCATCAACAAGATGGACGTGCCCGGCGCCAACCCGGACCGCGTGAAGAAGGACCTGTCGGCCCACGAGCTCGTCCCCGAAGAGTGGGGCGGCGACACCATCATGGTTCCGGTCTCCGCGAAGACGAAGGAGAACCTGGACCTGCTGCTGGAGAACCTGGCCCTCCAGGCCGAGGTGCTCGAGCTCACGTCCAACCCGAGCCGTCCGGGCGTGGGCGCCATCATCGAGGCCAAGCTGGACCGCGGCCGCGGGCCGGTGGCCACCGTGCTGGTGCAGGAGGGCACGCTCAAGCTGGGCGACGCCATCGTCACCGGTGCGCACTACGGCCGTGTCCGCGCCATGACGAACAGCCGCGGCGAGCAGGTGAAGGAAGTGAAGCCCGGCTACTGCGCCGAGGTCGTCGGCCTGTCCGGCGTGCCGAGCGCGGGCGACACCATCAACGTGGTGGCGGACGAGAAGGCGGCCAAGCAGATCGCCGAGCACCGCAACATGAAGGATCGGCAGACCGAGCTCAGCAAGGTCAACCGCGAGTCCCTGGAGCAGCTGTTCGCCAAGACGAAGGCGGGCGGCGGTCCCAAGGAGCTGCGCGTCGTCATCAAGGCGGACGTGCAGGGCTCGGCCGAGGCCGTCAAGCAGGCGGTGCAGAAGCTCTCCACGCACAAGGTCAAGGTGGAGATCATCCACACCGGCGTGGGTGCCATCACCGAGGGCGACGTGATGCGCGCGGCGGCCTCCAAGGGCATCGTGCTGGGCTTCAACGTCAACCCCGAGTCCGGCGCCGAGGCCGCGGCCAAGGCCCAGGACGTGCAGCTGCGCAGCTACAGCATCATCTACGAGCTCATCGACGGTGTGCGCGAGGACATGGAGAATCTCCTCGAGCCCATCCGCACGGAGCGCAAGCTGGGCCGCGCGGAGGTGCGCAACACCTTCAACGTGCCCCGCCTGGGCACCATCGCCGGTGCGGCGGTGCTGGACGGCGTCATCAAGCGCGGCTCGTTCGTGCGCCTCATGCGCGAGAACAAGCAGCTCTTCTCCGGGAAGATGGCCTCGCTGCGCCGCTTCAAGGACGACGTCAAGGAGGTCGCGCAGGGCTTCGAGTGCGGTATCGGCATCGAGAACTTCAACGACCTCAAGCCCGGTGACATCATCGAGGCGTACGAGATTGAAGAGACTCGTCAGAGCCTGACCTAGTCGACAGTCCAGTGCCCTCCCTGAACCCCTGGGAAGACCCCATCTTCCCAGGGTGCTGATGCCCCGGTGGCCGCCCTGCATGGCGCGTCCACCGGTGGCTGGGGGACTTTCATGTTCGTTGGTGTCGCACGCCTCACCCTCCAGATTCCGGACAGCGGGTCGCTCAAGTCCAAGCGGCAGGTGCTCCGCCGGGTGACGGACCGGGTGAAGGCCCGTTTCAACGTGGCCATGGCCGAGGTCGATGACCAGGATCTCTGGCAGAAGGCCGCGCTCGCCCTGGCCGTGGTGGGGAATGACCGCCGCCACGTGGATGAGCAATTGGAGAAGGTCATCCACTTCATCGAGGAGATGTACGTCGCCCCGTTGATGGCGCGGGAGACGGAGATTCTCGCCTTCGGCGACCAGCTCTTCGCGGGCGGGGCCTCCCGCTCGCCTGGTCGGAGCATGGCCCCGGGCCGGGCCGCCTTGGCGGCGGACGGGGATGGCGACGAGGACGACTCGGACGAGGAGGAGTCGCCCGAGGACGCCGCGGCGCAGACGGAGGCCGCCATCGCCCGCTTCCTGCGGGGCGACAAGGCCTCGCTGGCGGAGGCGGAGGGGCTGGGCGACTGGGAGCGCCGCCATGAAGGCGATAACGAGGGAGGCCCCGTGACGGGCCGCCCGTCTCCGTCGAGCGGTGGACGGATGACGCTGGAAGAGGCGCGGGCTCGGGCCCGCTCCCTGCGCAATCCGCGAGACTGGGAGAAGAAATGACGACGCATTCCCGACCGGAGCGCGTGGGACAGGAAATCCAGGCGGCCATCGGCGACCTGCTCGCCCGGGGCATGCTGAGGGACCCCCGCATCGGCTACATCACGATTACGGGCGTGAAGGTGTCCCCGGACCTGCGCGTGGCGCGTGTCTTCTATTCGATGATGGGCACCGAGCAGGAGCGCGCGGACACGCAGAAGGGGCTGGAGGCCGCCAAGGGATTCGTGCGCCGCGAGGTGACGTCCACCGTCAACCTGCGCGTGTCGCCCGAAATCTTCTTCACCTTCGACGAGTCCGTGGGCGAGGGGGACAAGATTGACCGTCTCCTGCGCGAGGTCCGGAGCAAGGAAGGCTGGTAGTAAAAGCCTCCGGCCCACAATATTGGCCTGACATGGACGGCGTCCTGGTCATCGACAAGCCCTCGGGCCCCACGTCCTTTGACGTGGTGCGACAGGTGCGTTCGCTGCTCAAGCTGAAGAAGGTGGGCCACACGGGGACGCTGGACCCGATGGCCACCGGCGTGCTGCCGCTCTGCCTGGGCGAGGCCACCAAGGTGGCGGGCTTCATCACCGAGGGTGACAAGGCCTACGACGCCACGGTGCGTCTGGGCGCTGAGACGGACACCCAGGACGCGGAAGGGCAGGTGACGGCCCGCGCGCCCGTGCCGCCCCTGACGCCCGCGCTGCTGGAGTCCGCGCTGGCGCGCTTCCGGGGCTCCTTCGAGCAGGTGCCGCCCATGTACTCGGCGGTGAAGGTGGCCGGGAAGCGGCTGTACGAGCTGGCGCGCGCCGGCGAGGAGGTGGAGCGGGCCGCTCGGCAAGTGACGGTGTACGAGCTGGTGCTGCGCGACTTCTCGGCGGACCGGCTGCAGCTGTCCGTGCGCTGCTCCAAGGGCTTCTTCGTGCGCACGCTCGCCTTCGATTTGGGCCGCGCGCTGGGCTGCGGCGCCCACCTGGAGGCGCTGCGGCGCACGCACAGCGGGCCCTTCACGCTGGCGCAGACACTGCCGCTGGCGGACCTGCCGGCGCTGACGAAGGAGGGCACGCTGGCGTCGCGGCTGGTGTCCATGAAGGACGCGCTGGTGGACTTGCCCGAGGTACGGGTGAGCGCGGCGGAGGCCCAGCGTGTGTCCCATGGCGTGCCGGTGGAGGTGCCCGCGGGGCGCCCCGGGCGCGTGCGTGTCATGGGGCCGGACGGCGCGCTCCTGGCCGTCGCGGAAATCATTGCCGGCCGGCTGCGCTACCTGCGCGTGCTCGTCTGACGTGGCGCGCGCCTGGGACGTCACGGTGGTGGTGGCACCCTCGCTACGAGGCGCCTTTGAAGGGCGCCGCGAGGTGAACCTCGGCCTGCCCGCCACCGCGGGGGTGGGCGATGTCCTGGAATCCCTGTTCCAGCTCTACCCTCGGGCCTGGCAGTACATGCTGGGGGAGCGACGCGGGGGAGCGGGCCTCTACCTCCACATCGCGCTGGACGAGCGGGCGGGCGAGGAGCTGGCCCGTGGGGGCAGCGGACTTTCCGCCGGCCTGAAGCTGTATTTCTTCGCACTGTCGAGGACGCCCGGCGTCCGGCAGGCAGGCGTCGATGGTTGACCCTATGGGGGGCGGAGCTTATAAGCCCCCCCGCCGTTAGAAGGACGAGACCCGGTCTGTACCCCTCCGCGGACCGTGGCGACTCTGAAGCAGCACTCCACCGGAGCGGGCGAAGGAAGCGAACATGTCGGCACTGCATCACGAGCGGAAGACGGAGCTGGTCGCGAAGTTCCGGACGCATGAGACGGACACGGGCTCCCCCGAGGTCCAGGTCGCGCTGCTGTCCGAGCGCATCAACATGCTCACCGAGCACTTCAAGACGCACAAGAAGGACCACCACTCCCGGCGCGGTCTGCTGAAGCTGGTCGGTCAGCGCCGCCGCCTGCTGGACTACCTCAAGTCCAAGGACGTGGCCCGGTACAAGAAGCTCATCGAGGGCCTCGGTATCCGCAAGTAGTCATCCGTGAAGCACCCGGGGCGCTGGCAGCAACCAGCGCCCCGCGTGTTTAAGACGTATGCGGTAGGCAGTCGTTGGAAGTGGAAGCGCGGTGGGTGGTGGCGGGCAAGGGAGTGGTGCCGTCGGAGGTTTTGGTTTCCGTTCGGACCGGCTGACCCAGGCAGGTGGGGTCAGCCGGTGCGATCAGGGATCAAAAGTTCCGGGACATCCCTCCGGCGCTCCGCAAGCGCCCTCCGCAGTACAGGCTGGCGGTTGTCTGTCGTGTGCCTGTCTTAGGCCCTGGCGACCGCTCACACACCCCGAGGGCCCTCCCGGGGTGCCCGGTGCCCCTTGCGGGCCGGGTGCGTGCGGTGGGGTCCTCGCCCTGAAGTACCCAGAGGCAAGGACATGCTGAAGAAGAGCGTCAAGATTGGCGAGAGCGAGCTGAGCATCGAAGTGGGCCGCATGGCCAAGCAGGCCGACGGCGCCGTGGTGGTGCGCTATGGCGACACCATGCTGCTCGTCACCGCGGTGAGCGCGCGTGAGAAGAAGGACGTGGACTTCCTCCCGCTCACGGTGGAGTACCAGGAGAAGCTGTACTCGGCGGGCCGCATCCCCGGCAGCTACTTCAAGCGCGAGGGCCGGCTGACGGAGAAGGAGACGCTGGCCAGCCGCCTCGTGGACCGCTCCCTGCGTCCCCTGTTCCCGGAAGGCTACGCGTACGAGACGCAGGTCATCGCGGGCGTCATCTCCTCGGACCCGGAGAACGAGGGTGACATCCACGGCATCACCGGCGCCTCCGCGGCGCTGTGGGTGTCTGACATCCCGTTCAACGGCCCTCTCGCCGGCATCCGCGTGGGCCGCGTGGGCGGTCAGCTCGTCGCCAACCCCACGGCGAAGCAGCGTGAGCAGAGCGACCTGGACCTCGTCATGGCGGTGAGTCGCGAGGCCATCGTCATGGTGGAAGGCGGCGCGGAGGAGGTCTCCGAGGCGGACATGGTGGCCGCGCTGGAGTTCGGCTTCAAGACGGCGCAGCCCGCGCTGGACCTGCAGGACGAGCTGCGCCGCGAGCTGAAGAAGCAGGTGCGCGCCTTCGACAAGATTCCCTCCGTGGACGAGGGGCTGCGCGCCAAGGTGCGCGAGCTGGCCATGGACGGCATCAAGGCGGGCTACGGCATCAAGGAGAAGGGCGCCCGCTACGAGGCGCTGTCCAAGGCGAAGAAGGACACGCTCGCGAAGCTCAAGGAGCAGCTCGGTGAGGGCTACACCCCGCTGGTGGAGAAGCACGCCAAGCAGGTGGTGGAGGACCTGAAGTACGAGCACATGCGCGAGATGACGGTCAACGGTGGCCGCATCGGCGGGCGCCCGCACGACGTGGTGCGCCCCATCACCTCCGAGGTGGGCGTGCTCCCGCGCACGCACGGCAGCGCGCTCTTCACGCGCGGCGAGACGCAGGCGCTCGTGGTGGCCACGCTGGGCACCAGCGAGGACGAGCAGCGTCTGGAGATGCTGGGCGGCATGGCCTTCAAGCGCTTCATGCTGCACTACAACTTCCCGCCGTTCAGCGTGAACGAGACGAAGCCGCTGCGCGGCCCGGGCCGCCGTGAAGTCGGCCACGGCGCCCTGGCGGAGCGCGCGCTGCGCAACATGGTGCCGAAGAGCGAGTCCTTCCCGTACACGGTGCGCCTGGTGTCGGACATCCTGGAGTCCAACGGCTCCTCGTCCATGGCCTCGGTGTGCGGCGGCACGCTGGCGCTGATGGACGCGGGCGTCCCCATCAAGTCGCCGGTGGCCGGCATCGCCATGGGCCTGGTGAAGGAGGGCGACAAGGTCGCCATCCTCTCGGACATCCTCGGTGACGAGGACCACCTGGGCGACATGGACTTCAAGGTGTGCGGCACCACGAAGGGCATCACCTCCATCCAGATGGACATCAAGATCACCGGCCTCACGACGGAGATCATGAGCCGCGCGCTGGAGCAGGCGCGTCAGGGCCGCATCCACATCCTGGGTGAGATGCTCAAGACGCTGGCGACTTCGCGCAAGGAGATCAGCCAGTACGCGCCGCGCATCACCACCATCCAGATTCGTCCCGAGTTCATCAAGAACGTCATCGGGCCGGGCGGCAAGGTCATCAAGGACATCATCGCCCGCACGGGTGCCGCGATTAACATCGAGGACTCGGGCCGCGTGGACATCGCCAGCGCGAACGGCGAGGCGGTGAAGGCCGCCATCGCGATGATTCAGGCGCTGACGCGCGAGGCGGAGATCGGGAAGATCTACACGGGCACCGTGCGGAAGATTGCCGAGTTCGGCGCCTTCGTGGAGCTGTTCCCGGGCACCGACGGCCTCATCCACATCTCCGAGCTGTCCGACAAGCGCGTCAAGAGCGTGTCCGACGTGCTGAAGGAGGGCGACGAGGTGCTGGTGAAGGTGGTCAGCATCGACAAGACGGGCAAGATTCGCCTCTCCCGCAAGGAGGCGATGGCGGAGCGCGCGGCGGCCCAGCAGGGCGCGGCCGGCGGCGAGGGCCTGCCCGCGCAGGCGCCCACGGCGACGCAGCCGGACGCCAAGGCGTAGTCAGGGCCTGATGCCCGCTTGCTCGGGCCCGTGAGGGCTCGAGTCCCGGACGCCCCCTTTCGCCACTGCGCGGGAGGGGGCGTTTTCGTTTCCGGCGTGGATGGCTTAGACCCGGGGAAGGGGGCCGTGCGTTGGAGGTTCGAGCCCCGCCTTGGAGGCCTCGTGCCGCGCCGACAGCCCGCTGCGTCTCCGCCTTCGTCGAGCTTCCTCGCCGACGTGTCCCGCTTCCTCGGCGGCTTCCGGTGGGCCTTCATGCCGCTGGGACTGCTGGCGCTCGTGGCGGTGGGCGTGCACGCCGCGGCGGACACGCTGGATGACCGGCTGCTCGCGGTGGTGGACCGGGTGGACTCGGCCTTCGACGCGCTGGTGGGCCGCTTCGAATTCACCTCGCCCATGGTGGAGTGGCTGTCGCTGGAGTCGCGCACCCGGCTGGCTCGCATGCTCGCGCTGGCGTGGGAATTGTCCGCGGACCTCGTGCTCGCGCTCCCCGCGCTGGGCTACCGCGAGACGCGTGCGCCCACGCAGGCGGAGGCGTGGCGCGCGGCGATGGGAACGCAGGCGGCGCAGCCTTCGTGGCGCGCGCTGTGGACGCGGTGCCTGCGCCGGCCCACGCCCATGCGGTGGCTGCGGCCGCTGGCCACGGCGGCGGTGGTGCTGGCCGGCGCGTGCGCGGTGGCGAAGCTCATCCAGGGCACCGTGTACCTCTCCTGGCGCGAGCTGATGGGCGACAACGCTGCGGACGTGGCGGCGCGCGCCCTGGCCGTGGGCACGCTGCTGGGCGTCTGGGTGTCGCTGGGCTGGCGCGCGGTGCTGCGCAACCTCCAGTCCGCCGACGCGGCCTGCGAGGAGGACGGCGGCAGGGGCGCCTTCCGTCGAGGCCTGCTGGGGTGCGCGGTGGTGGTGCCGCTCGCGGTGGCCGCCGTGCTGGATGCGTCTCCGGTGCTGTCCTTCCTCCGCTGACGAGGCCTGCATGTTCCGAAGCCGCGCGAGGGGGATGCTGGACTTCTGCATGGCGGTGCTCTGCCTCTGGGCGGCGTACCACCACACGCCCGCGGGAGCGCTGGCGCGCAGGGCCGCGGCCTGGGCCACCGGGACGCGGAGCACCGCGCGCCCGCTGCTCGCGTACTACGACGGCGTGAGCGGCACGCAGCTCTCCGAGCCCCTGGTGGCGCCCGAGGTGGCGCTCGCGAGGCCGCTGACGGACGCGGAGGCACTCGCGTGGGGCACGCACCTCGCGCTCAAGGGCCTGGACGCCCGCGCCCGGCAGCCCGTGCTGGCGCTGGCCTCGGAGGTGGGCGTGTCCGCCACGGCGCTGCTCGACACCACCGAGGGCCCCGCGGCAGCGAAGAAGCTGCACGCGGCGCTGGAGGCGGACTTCCCCGGCGACGAGGTGAGGCTCACGGCCCTCTTCGTCGGCCGGGTGCCCGCGCGTTACGCGCTGGACCGCGTGGCCGCAGAAGGGAAGGCACCCACGCTGGAGCGGCTCGCCGGCCAGCTCCCTCCCGGCTTCGAGGGCGCGTCCGTGGGCGCGGCGCAGGCCCTCGCGCTGGCCACCGCCTTCGGCCTCGCGTGGCCCGTCCACGAGGGCGCGCCCGTGTCGAGCCCGTTCGGCGAGCGCCTCCACCCCGTGCTCGGCACGCGGAAGCTGCACACCGGCGTGGACCTGAGCGTGCCCACCGGCACCGAGGTGCGCGCGGTGTCCGAAGGCGTGGTGCGGCGCGCGAGCGAGGACTCGGTGAATGGCCGCGTGCTGGTGCTGGACCACGGGCGCGGCGTGACGACGGCGTACTGCCACAACTCGGAGCTGCGGGTGGCGGTGGGGCAGCGGGTGGAGCGCGGGCAGGTCATCGCCCGCTCCGGCAACACGGGCCGCAGCACCGGGCCGCACCTGCACTACCAGCTCGAGCTCGCCGCGCGGCCCATGGACCCGCTGAAGTTCCGCACCGCGCTGCGCACGGCCTTGAAGGACCTGGAGCCCTGACTGGCTGGAAACTGGCTTCGGTGGGGTGGTGTGGCATGAAGTTGCACATGGCCTCTCCGCTGATTGTGAAGGTGGTTCGCGTGCGCGCGCGGCCGGACCCGCTGCCGCTGCCGCGCTACGAGACGGAGCTCGCCGCCGGGCTGGACCTGCGCGCGGACATCGACGGTGAGCGCGTGCTGCGACCCCTGGAGCGGATGGCGGTGCCCACGGGGCTCGCGCTCATGCTGCCGGCCGGCTACGAGGGCCAGGTGCGGCCGCGCTCGGGGCTGGCGTTGCGGCACGGCGTCACGCTGCTCAACGCGCCGGGGACGGTGGACGCGGACTACCGCGGCGAGGTGCAGGTCATCCTCATCAACCTCTCCAACGAGCCCTTCACGCTGCGTCGCGGCGACCGCGTGGCCCAGCTGGTCGTGGCGCCCGTAACGTCCGTGGAACTTCACGAGGTGGAAGCGCTGGACGCCACGTCGCGGGGCGCCAACGGCTTCGGCTCCACGGGCCGGTAGAGTCAGGGACTCCGCTCGTCGTTCCTTGCTGTCAGGGGAGCGGGCAGAATATGAGTCTGGGCCGCCCCGTGGCGGTCCCCCTCGACTGTCCCCTGGAGTCCCACTGCTTTGCTTTGCCACCGCTGCGGCAGTCACGTCCCATCGACGACAGACACCTGTCCCACCTGCGGGCTGAAGTACGACGCGGCGTCGCGCCAGGCGGCGGGCGCCGCTCGCAGACGGGGACTGGAGGGCGCTCCCTACAAGCCGGGGGACGTCGTCGCCGGCCGCTACTCCATCCAGGAGGTGGTGGGCGCCGGCCCCATGGGCTTCGTCTTCAGGGCCCAGGACCAGGAGATTGACGTCGAGCTCGCCCTCAAGGCCGTGCACCCGCGCCTGGTGCAGCAGCCCGAGGAGCGCACGCAGTTCTCGCTGTCGATGCGCGTGGGCAAGAAGCTCAACCATCCCAACCTCCTGCGCGTGTACGAGGAGGGCCAGGACGGAGACCGGCCCTTCTTCACCATGCAGTTGCTGGAGGGCATGACGCTGCGGCGGATGCTGGAGCAGCGCACCTCGCGCGGGCAGCTCTTCTCGCTGAAGGACGTGGAGCCGCTGCTGGCGCAGATGGCCGCGGCGCTGGACGCCGCGCACCGCTTCGGGCCGCACTCCGACCTGAAGCCGGAGAACGTCATCGTCCTGCCGGACCTGCTGAAGGTGACGGACTACGGCCTGGGGCTCGCGGTGCCGCAGCTTCCCTTCGTGCAGGCGCAGAAGAGCCACCGCGCGGACGTCTACATCGCGCCGGAGTACGTCGCCGGAGGCGAGCTGGACACGCGCATCGACGTGTACTCGCTCGGCGTCATCCTCGGCGAGCTCGTCGCGGGACTGCTCCCGGAAGAGGGCGTCATTCCCGGGCTGACGATGCACCACCCGGACCTGCCGACGTCCTTCGAGGCGCTCTACCGCCGCACACTCAACCCCAACCCGCTGGCGCGTCCGAAGACGGCGGGGGAGCTGCATGCGGAGTTCGCCAGCATCCTCTCGCGTACGCCCGCCGCAATCGCCTCCGCGCAGCGCCCGCCTCCGGGCTCCGCGCAGGCCTCCAGCGGGAAGGCCACCTCGCGGCCTCCGCCGCCTCCGCCGGTGCCCACCGGCATGCTTCCCGCCATGGACGCCCAGGCCGAAGCTCCGGGCGTGGCGGCCCCCGGAGTCGCCGCGCCCAGGCCCCTGCCTCCCGAGGACGAGGAGGAGCCGCCTCCGCCGGATGCCACGCAGCCGCTGGATGCCGCGACGCTGGCGGCCATCATGGGCAGCACTAGGCCGGCCGGGGCGGGCGGCGGTGGGCACCCCTCGCAGCGCCTGACGGAACAGGCCCTGCCGTTCGTCACGCCACCCGCGCCCAAGGCGTCTGCGGCGCCGCGTCCCTCGGGCCCGGTGCCCTCCATGGGCTCGCAGCCGCCCCGTGCCTCGGGACAGGTGGCCTCCATGCCGTCGGCGCCGCGCCCCTCGGGCCCGGTGCCTTCCCTGCCGTCGCCGCGCCCCTCGGGCCCGGTGCCCGCGCAGCCCCGCGCGTCCTCGGCGCGCCACGAGGCGGAGGCCTCCATGGGGCGTCAGGAGGCGGACCGCGCCACCGCGCCCACGCAGGATGCGGGCCCCACGGTCTCCGGCGTGCGCGCCAGCATGCCCACGCTGGAGTCCACTCCGGCGCTGTCCGGCGCGCGCACGGCCCCGCGCACGCTGGACTCCGTGCCCGCGACGTCCGGCGCGCGCACGGCTCCACGCACTTTGGACTCGTCACCCGCGATGTCGGGTGCCCGCTCCGGTGCGCGCTCGCTGGACAGCTCGCCCGCGATGTCGGGGGCCCGCTCGGGCGCGCGGCGGCTGGACTCGCCGACGACGTCCGCGGCGCGCTCGGCCCCGCGCATCGGCGCGCTTCCCACGCAGCCCGTGGTTCGCGCGGCGAAGGCGAAGCCGCGCTCCACGCTGTGGATGGTGCTGCTCATCGTGGGCGGCCTCGCCCTGGGCCTGGGTGGCGGCTACGTCGTGATGCGCGTGCGCCAACAGGCCATGTCCCGCGTGGGCCCGGGAGGCGTCACGCCCCCGGGACAGGCGGGACGCGAGGGCGCCGCGGCTCCCGTCTCCGAGGGGATGTCCGCCGTGGCGGCGCCCGTGGGGGACTGCTCCGCCGGCATGCGCCGCGTGAGTGGCGGCGCGTTCAAGATGGGCACGGCCGGGGACGACACGATGAAGTTCCTCGACGAGCGCCCGATCGCGAGCGTCCAGGTGCCCTCGTTCTGCATCGACGAGTACGAGTACCCCAACCAGGCCGGCGCGCAGCCGAAGGTGGGGGTGAGCTGGGAGGACGCCCGCGCGCTGTGCGAGCGCGACGGGAAGCGCCTGTGCACCGAGGAGGAGTGGGAGAAGGCCTGCAAGGGGCCGGGCAACGCGCGCTTCCCGTACGGCAACCCGTACGACGCCAACGTCTGCAACACCGAGACGGCCTCGGGGGATGACCGGACGCTGGCGGCCTCGGGCACCTTCAAGGGCTGCCGCTCCGCCTATGGCGTGGTGGACCTGGCCGGCAACGTGGCGGAGTGGACGGCCACGCGCTTCGACAAGGTGGACTTCACGCAGAAGGGCGGCGCCTTCAACAAGCCGGACTATGCGTCGCGCTGCTCGGCGCGGAAGAACGGGGCCCCCTCGGAGCGCTCGAATTCGGTGGGCTTCCGCTGCTGCTCGGGAGTGAAGCCCTGAACACGGGGGCGTGCTCGCCGGGTCCCCCGGCCAATGGCCAACAGTTCGGCTGAAGCCGTCCCCCAGCGGCGCGAAAGCGTTGGAACAGTAGCGCTGGCGGTGGGGCGACTGGAGCGGTAGGACCCGCCGCGAGTCAGTCAGGTCCGTCCTCCGTCGCCGTGCTGGAGTGGCTCCGGCTCACGGCGCGGTGGACCTTGCCGCGAAGGTCTGCCCGTGATTCCGCGATACAGCCGACAGGAGATGTCCTCCCTCTGGTCCGACGAGGCCCGCTACCGCCGCTGGCGCGACGTGGAGCTCGCCGCGCTGGAGGGCATGGTGGAGGCGGGGCTCGCCCCCAAGGAGGCGCTGGCCGACTGCCTCCAGCGCGCCGGTGACTTCACCGCCGCCGATGCCGCGAAGATTGAGGAAATCGAGCGCACCACCAAGCACGACGTCATCGCCTTCCTCACCTTCATGGAGGAGCGGGTGGGGCCCAGCGCGCGCTGGCTGCACCTGGGCATGACGTCCTCGGACGTGCTCGACACGTCGCTGGCGCTCACGCTGCGCGACGCGTTGGACCTCATCCTGAAGGACCTCGAGCGCGTCATGGCCGCGGTGGAGAAGCGCGCCTTCGAGCACAAGCACACGCTCCAGATGGGCCGCAGCCACGGCATCCACGCGGAGCCGATTACGTTCGGCCACAAGCTGGCCATCTGGTACGACGAGCTGCGCCGCGGCCGCACGCGCCTGTTGCACGCGCGCGACACCATCGCCGTGGGCAAGATTTCCGGCGCGGTGGGCACCTTCGCGCACCTGCCTCCGGCGGTGGAGGAGCACGTCTGCCGCAAGCTGGGCCTGAAGCCCGCGCCGGCCTCCAGCCAGGTCGTGCAGCGTGACAGGCACGCGGAGTTCTTCACCGCGCTGGCCCTGCTGGGCTCCAGCATCGAGAAGTTCGCGGTGGAAATCCGCCACCTGCAGCGCACCGAGGTGCGCGAGGCGGAGGAGCCCTTCACGGCGGGGCAGAAGGGCTCCAGCGCGATGCCGCACAAGCGCAACCCGATTCTCTCCGAGAACCTCACGGGCCTCGCGCGCCTGCTGCGCGGCTACGCGGTGAGCGCGATGGAGGACGTGGCGCTGTGGCACGAGCGGGACATCTCCCACTCGTCCGTGGAGCGCGTCATCGGCCCGGACGCCACCATCCTCATGGACTTCATGCTCATCCGCTTCGCGCGGCTGATGGAAGATTTGCGCGTCTACCCGGAGCAGATGAAGAAGAACCTGGAGCTGCTCGGTGGCGTGGTGAATTCGCAGCGACTGCTGCTGGAGCTGGCGCGCAAGGGCATGGACCGGCAGGCCGCGTACGTCATCGTCCAGCGCAACGCGATGAAGCTCTATGAGGAGGGCACCGACTTCCGCAAGGCGCTGCTCTCCGACGCGGACCTCCTGAAGATGATGACGCCCGAGGAGATTTCCGACTGCTTCTCCCCGGGCTACCACACGCGGCACATGGACGACGTGTTCCGCCGCGTGTTCGGCCGCAGCGAATAGCCGCGGCGTCGAGGCACGCCGGAGCGGCCAGGCTCCGGCGTGGCGAGGCGGCTACTTGAGGTAGCCCTTCGCGCGCAGGTTGCGCTCGATGCGGGCGTTGACGTCACCGACGTCCAGCGCCAGCGGCGCGCCGGTAATCCGCTCGTACGCGGCGAGGTACTTGGTGGCCAGGTCCACGCGCACGTTGTCGGGGATGACGGGCGGGGTGCCCTGGCCGGAGAAGTTCCGCTCGCGGATGAGCCACTGGCGGATGTTCTCCTTGTCCAGCATGCGCTGGTCCTCGCCCTTGGCGAAGCGCGCCTCGTACTCGTCCGCCACCCAGTAGCGGCTGGAGTCCGGGGTGTGCATCTCGTCGATGACGTAGAGCTGGTCGCCCACCTTGCCGAACTCGTACTTCGTATCGACGAGGATGAGGCCACGCGTGCGCGCCCACTTCTGGCCCTCCAGGAAGAGCCCCTTGGCGGCCTCGGTGACGCGCGCCCAGTCCCTCGGCGTGGCCAGGCCGCGCGCCAGCAACTCCTTCTCGGAGATGGGCTCGTCGTGCTGGCCGTACTCGGCCTTGGTGGACGGGGTGATGATGGGCGCGGGGAAGGCCTCGTCCTTGCGCATGCCCTCCGGGAAGGGCACGCCGTAGGCGGTGTGCGTGCCCTTCTGGAAGTCGCGCCACAGGCTGCCCGTCAGGTAGCCGCGGACCACCACTTCAATCGCGAAGGGCTGGCAGGCGCGCGCCACGGTGACGTTCGCATCCGGCACGTCCAGCACGTGGTTGGGGCAGATGTGCTTCGTGCGCTCGAACCAGAAGGCGGAGAGCCGGTTCAGCACCTCGCCCTTGAAGGGAATCGTGGTGAGGATGTGGTCGAACGCGGAGAGCCGGTCCGTGGTGACGAGGACGAGCTGGTCGCCCTGCCGGTACGTCTCGCGGACCTTGCCGCGGTACTGCTGGCCGAGCGACGGCAGGTCCGTCTGCCGGAGCGTGAGGGGAAGCTGAGCGTGAATTGCGGAGGTATCCACTAGCGCCTCGAGGTCCACCCCCTCGCTGGGAGTGGCGAGAGAAAGGTGGGCCTTCCGTTGGAGGCGCGCGACTCTACTGGAGCGTGGCCGGCATGGAAGCGGGACCGTACGCCGCCGCCAGGTACAGGAAAGCCGGGTTGATGCGGAGGATTCCGTCCACGTACGCCACCGCGTACGGCGCGCCCGAGGCCCGGTCCACCTGCACCGCGCCCTCCGGGTGGATGCCCCAGTGGGCGAGCAGCGTGCGGGCCACCAGCTCCGCGGCCTCGCGCTCGGACAGGCCCTGCAGCGCCTCGCGGCGGTCCTCCGGCCAACGCTCGCCGACGCGCGCGTCGAACACGAGCTGGAAGCCGCCGCCCGCGTCCGGAGACTGGAAGAGGTCCGTCTTCGCGTCGAATCCCCGCGCCGCGAGCAGCTCGCCCTGCTGGCTGATGGGGAACAGCACCAGCGCCTGCGCGGCCTGGCCGGCCTCCACCACGGACTGGCGGGCCACCTCGCGGAACAGCTCCAGCCGCGTCGCCGGGGACTCGCCCTCCAGGAACTCCGGAGGGTTGGTGAGGGCCTGGCGGGCGCTCATCGTGGCGCGCGCGGGCACGCCAGCCTCACCACAAGCGGTGAGGACGGTGACGAGCGAGAGGAGCAGCCCAGGGAGCCAGCGACGCATGACGAGCGGGAATATACCGATCTCCTCCAGGATCAACCAGCTAAACTCGGAGGCATGCGTCCAGGGGAGTATCTCACCGTTGTCCTGCATCAGACGCGCTCGCCGGACAACCTGGGGGCCGTGGCGCGGGTCATGGCCAACTTCGGGTTTTCACGGCTGATTCTGTCGGACCCGGCCACCTATTCGTTCCGCGGCGCCGAGCGCCTGGCGGTGAAGGGCGACGCCGTGCTCGAGCGCATGGCCGTGGCGCGGGACCTTCCAGAAGCGCTGACGGACTGCGTGTACGCCGTCGGCACCACGTCTCGTACCCAGCTCAAGGGGCGCACCGCCCTCACGCCGGAGGAGGCCGTCCAGAAGTTGGCGGAGGAGAGCCAGCGCGGGCGCGTGGCGCTCGTGTTCGGCGGCGAGCAGCGGGGGCTCTCCGACGAGGAGCTGGCGCGCTGCACGGACGTGCTCGTCATCCCCACGTCGGACGTGCAGCCGTCCATGAACCTCGCGCAGTCTGCGGCGGTGCTGCTCTACCTCTGCCACCGTCAGGGGCTGCAGCCCTCCGCGCCCGTGGCGCCGCAAGAGGGCGCGCGGATGGGCACGCTCAACGCGCTGGCGGCGCGCATGCGCGAGGTGTTGCTGGGTGCGGAGTTCCTCAACCCGCAGGCGCCGGAGCACGTGCTGAATGAACTGGAGCTGACGCTGCTGCGTGCGCGGCTCACCCAGCGCGAGGCGGAGCTGTGGCTCACGGCCTTCAAGCACCTGGGGCGCGCGGTGGCGCGGGGCAGCTCCGTCTGAGAGTAGAGCGGGATGCCCCGGCGCCGCGTTGCCGTGAAGCGACGACGGCTCTTAGGCCGCCGCCTCCTTCTTGTACGTCTCGCCGTAGTGCTTCTCGCACAGGCCGGCCTTGAAGGTCTTCACGCGGCACTCCGCCTTGGAGCAGGTGCGGTAACGGGAGTGGGGCAGCTCACCCTGCCGCCACTTCTTGAAGTGGAAGAAGCAGTAGCTCTTGGCGCGGTAGGGGCGCTTGCAGCCCTCCACCGTGCACGCCTTCTTGCCATTGCCCTTGGCGATACGCGGCCAATGGGTGAGCTTCGTCGTCTGGGCCTCGGCCATTTGGAACTCTCCTGCGAACGATGCGGAATCGCGGCGCCACACCGAGGTGGAACCCGCCGCCGGGTACGGAAAAAGGCGCACTGTCTAGCGCCCATGCAACCCGAACGCAAGGAGGCCGGAGAATGCCGGGAGCCCACACAGGGGGCTGGCCCCCTTCAGGGCTCGGGTGCGCCGTCCTCTGAACTCTCGGCTCCGTCCTCCGCTTCCTTCGAGGGAGGGCTCCCCAGGGAGGCCTTGGAGCGGGGCACCGGCGAGAGCAGGTCCTCCAGCACGGACTGCCCCCGGGTGGGCTGGCGCCCGGGCGTGGTGGCGGCCAGGGTGGGGGCGGGTGCCTCCTCGGCCGGCATCTCCTCCAGTTTCACCGTGACGCGCATCGGCCGGCCCAGGCGGTGGACCTTGAGCTTCACGGGACGGCCCACGCCGCGCGCGGCCACCTGCCAGCGCAGGGCGTGGGCGCGCGTCACGCTCCGCGAGTCCAGGCCGACGATGACGTCACCGGCCTGCAGGCCGGCGCGCTCGCCCGGTCCGCCCTCGGCCACCTCCGTCACCACCACGCCCCGGCCGCGCGGCAGGTTGTAGGCGTCCGCGACCTCCGGCGAGAAGTCCTGCACGCTGATGCCCATCCACCCGCGGCGCACGCGGCCGTGGACCTTGAGCTGCGGAATCACCGTCTTGGCGATGTCGATGGGGATGGCGAAGCCGATGCCCTGGCCCGCCACGTTGACGGCGTTGGCCACCGCCACCACGTCGCCGTGCAAGTCGAGCACGGGCCCGCCCGAGTTGCCCGGGTTGATGGACGCGTCCATCTGGATGTAGTCGAAGTCGCCGTCGCGGCCATTGGGCGTCACGTCCGTGCGGCCCATGTAGCTGACCACGCCCACCGTCACCGAGTGCGACAGACCGAACGGATTGCCGATGACGACAATCCAGTCCGCCGAGCGCACGTGCGTCGCCGAGGCCAGCTTCAGCACCGGCAGCCTGCGGGACGCTTCAATCTTCAGCAGGGCACAGTCGGTGCGGTCGTCCTGGCCCAGCACGCGCGCGGGGTACTCCTCCACGCCGCCGCGCGGGTGCAGCACGGTGATGCTCACCTCGGACGCGCCCTCCACCACGTGCGCGCTGGTGAGGATGTAGCCGTCCGGGTGGATGATGAAGCCGGAGCCGATACCCTTCTGCGGCTCCTCGCCGGACACGGCCGTCTCCGCTGTCGCCTGCTTCGTGGTGATGGACACCACCGCCGGCATCGCCCGGCGCGCCACGTCGCTCAGGGTGGCACGCTGCTGGTGCAGCGCGCGGTTCTTCGCCTCGAGCCACAACCGCTCATTCCCGCTTCCGGCGGCCTGCGCTGGCAGCACCAGCGCGCACACCAGCGCGGCAAAGAAAACGACGCTCCTGACCCCGGCCCTGCCCATGGCCCCGCCTCCGCCCCAACACCGCCTGGGCGCAAGCTAGGGAGGGTGCATTCGCGGGGGAAGCGGGCCCGGGGTCCGAGCTACTTCTTCTGAGCGATGATGCGGTTCACCGCCGCACGGTCCTCCGCGCTGATGCGCTCGCGCGGCGCCGGATTCGTCGGGCGGGAGACAGCGTCCTTCGCGTCCTCATACGCGTCCTCCAGCCCGTCCTTCACGCGGTCCACGGCGTTCGGCTTCACCGTGCGCTTCCACGCCCGCTCCATGTGCTCCAGCGGCGTGCGCCCATCCACCTCACCCGTCGCGAGGAAGATGCCCAGTCCCACCGCGCAGGCCGTCCAGACGATGAACTTCAGTGCACCCATTCTTCACAGCCTCCTACCTCCTCGTACACCCGTGAAGCGCGGCTGGCCAGTTTCCGACCGCGGGTGGGCGCAAGTCGCTGACAGGGCCGGGTGGGGCCCTTAATGTCCGCGGGCTTGCAACCCGAAGAGCTCTTCCAACAGGCCCGTGAGCGGGCGGCGCAGCTGGACGTGGGACGTGGTGACGCGGCGGTGGAGCGTGTGCGGGCGGCGGCGTCCGCGCTGTTCGCCCGCATCCCCGAGCCGCCCGTCTACCGACGCGCGGAGGACCCCTCGCGCAAGGCCGCGCAGGCGCTGCTGCCGGAGGTGGAGCGCGTGCTCGCGGAGGCCCTCGCCGCTGGACGGGACCCGTCCGCCACCGCCGCGCTGGAGAAGCTGGTGGCGGCGCTGCTCGCCCATGGCGAGGCGTTGTGTCACACGGCGGACGGCCGGCTGGAGGCCGCCGAGACGGCGTGGCGCCGCGCGCAGGAACTGGAGCGGGCGGCGCACCCCACGCGGCACCTGGTGACGGCGCCGCCGCGCCCGCCGCAGGTGTTCGACAAGGCGACGAAGGTGTCGCGGTATGACCCACGCTCCGCGCCCCAGGCGACGGTGAAGCTCGTGTGCCCCAACACCGGCTGCAAGCGGGTGAACGACTTCGCCTTCCTCACGAGCCACCCGTACAACCGCTTCGTCTGCCCGGTGTGCCACACGCCCTTCCTGGGCTACTTCGGCGAGCTGCGCGGGCTGGAGGTGGAGGTCCGCCGCAGCTCGAAGCGCTACTTCTTCACGGTGGACGAGGTCGGCCCCGCCGGCACCACGCGCATCGAGTTCGAGGAGGCGAGCGGCCAGGAGTTCCCCGCCGCCCGGAGGGACTTGCTCGCCTTCCTCTACACGGAGGCGCGCGAGCTGAAGGCCGTCGTCAATCTCACCAACCAGCGGCTCATGTGGGTGAGCCCGGCGTCCTCGTGCTTCGTGGCCACGGTGGCCTTCGGTGAGGGCGCGCCGGAGCTGGTCGCCTTCCGCGCGTACCGCGACGAGGTGCTGCGGAAGAGGGTGCTCGGACGCGTGTTCATCCGAGGCTACTATCGCTGGGGGCCCGGGGTGGCGGCGTGGGTATCGCGCCGTCCCATGGCTCGCGGCGGCGTGCGGTGGGTGTTGCGGCGGGTGCACGGCCGCCTGACGAGGAGTGGATTCGCGTGACGCAGGAAGGGATTGGAGCTCCGCCGCCATCGCCGAAGGGCCGCGGGACGAAGGTGGTGCTGGGCCTGCTGGCGGCGCTGGGCCTGGCGGGCGTGGTGTACCTCGGCGTGGTGGAGGCGCAGCGCGCGAAGCTGATGCCGGACGGGGCGTCCGCGCCCACCATCGTGCTGGAGAAGCATGGCGGCGGGACGCTGAAGCTGGACGAGCTCAAGGGCCAGGTGGTGATGCTGGACTTCTGGGCCACCTGGTGCCCGCCGTGCCGCGAGGAGATGCCCTCGCTGGTGAAGCTGGCGAAGGAGTACGAGCCGCAGGGACTCGTCTTCGTGGCGGCCAGCCGCGATGACGGCCCGCGTGCGCCCCGGCTGGTGGAGACCTTCATCAAGCGCAACCTGCCGGAGCTGCAGCCCTACGTCGTGTATGCGAGCGACGAGGTGGCGCAGGCCTTCCAGGTGACGGCGCTGCCCACGCTCTACTTCCTGGACCGCGAGGGCAAGGTGATGGACGCGCAGCGCGGCTCCCTGTCCGAGGACGCCCTGCGCCGCCGAATCGAGCGCGCCCTGAAGCAGCAGTGAGCCGCCGGGGCGCACGCCGCCCTGGCCCGGTCAAAGACAGACAAGGAGCCATCCATGTCCTGGGTCCTCACGCTGTCCCTGCTGGCCGCGGCACCGGCGCAGGGCACCGCCGCGAAGAAGGACAACTCCGTCGAGGCCCTCCGCGCCCGCGCGACGCAGCTCTATCGCGCGAGGAAGTACGACGAGGCCTGCGCGCTGTTCGCGCACGCGGTGAAGCTCGACCCGAAGCACGGACCCACGCTCGCGGACCTCGGGTTGTGTCTGCAGAAGCAGGGCAAGAAGGAGGCGGCCCGCACCACGTTCCTCTGGGCGCTCCGGGAGAGCGACGCGGACCCCGTCACGCGCACCCACGTGTACTTCAACCTCGCCGCGTTCGAGGACGTGACGCCGCCGCAGCTTCGGCTGGAGTCGACGCCGACGCCGCGGGGCCACGCGCTCTCGGTGCCGGCCAACGGCCCGTGCGCGCAACTGCCGTCCTCGGAGCCGAGCTGCCGCCAGGAGCTGGGGGCCTGCGTCGAGGCGTGGTCCTCGGCGACCGACCCGGGCCCGTACGCGGACCTCAAGCACCTGACGGCGAGTGGTTTCAACCTGCGCATCTTCGGCGGGGCCAAGCCGGCCGGCACGGTGAAGCAGAAGACAGGGTTCTGCGACAACGCGCCGGCCGCGGGAAGCGTCACGTCGCCGCCCGCGCACCAGTGCATCTACTGGTCGAGCGACCTGGAGGGTGGGGAGGGCTGCCAGACGAACGATGCTCCCTGCATGGCGGAGCTCGACGCCCTCGTGAAGGATGAGGGGAGCTGCAAGCTCGTCTATGTGAATCCGTGCAAGGGACGCGTGGCCGTCGCCTGCACGGGCGCCCGCTTCAAGGTGAAGAAGACCTGGGTGGGTGAGGTCTCGGTGGTGCCCGCGAAGAAGTAGCCGCGGGCACCCACCACCGCGCCGCTACTTCTTCTCCTTCTCCGGGGCCGGCGTTCCTCCACCAGCCGGAGTCTTCCCCGCGGGCGGCTGCTGTCCGGCGGGGACGACGGTCTCCTTCTTCTCGGTCTCCACCTCGGACTTGATGAGGCGGAAGTCGACGCGGCGATTCTTCGCGCGCCCCAGCGCGGTGTCATTGGTGGCGATGGGCCGGTCGAAGCCGAAGCCCGCCGACGTGAGGCGCTTGCGGTCGATGCCCTTGCTCACGAGGTACTCGAGCACGGAGCGCGCGCGCTTGTCGGACAGGTTCATGTTGAGCTGCCGCGAGCCGCGGTTGTCCGTGTGCCCTTCGATTTGCACCGGGCCCAGCGTCGGGTTCTTCCGCAGCACCGTGGCCACCTCGTCCAGCAGCGGGTACGAGCGCTTCTGGATGACGGCCGAGCCCGTCTCGAAGAGGACGTTGCCCTTGATGCGGATGCGGTCCGACTCCACGAAGACGTACGGCGGCGAGTCGAACGGGCAGCCGTTGTTCTCCGGCGGGCCGAACATGTCGGGGCAGTCGTCCTCGTTGTCGGGCACCTCGTCGCCGTCGCTGTCCGGGCAGCCGTCGTAGTCCTTCGGGCCGGGCTTGTCCGGGCACTTGTCGAACTCGTCGGTGACACCGTCGCCGTCCGTGTCCTTCTCCGGGCAGCCCTTGCGCTCCTTGGGGCCCTTCTCCATGACGCAGCCGTCTTCACCGTCCACGACGCCGTCGCCGTCGTTGTCCGGGTCCAGGCAGCCGTCGTTGTCCTGGAAGCCGTCCCTGTCCTCGGCCTCGGTGGGGCACTTGTCGCGGATGTCCGGCACGCCGTCGCCGTCCGAGTCGACGAACTTCTCGTCGTAGCGCAGCGCGAACATGACGCGCAGGGCCTCGCGCCCGTAGCCGGTGGTGAGGTTGACACCGCGGCCCACGTTCAGCTCCAGGCCCCAGTTGCCCCACACCTTCGCGCGGGCGCCGACCAGCACCTCCCACGGCGACTTCAGCGAGTCCGCCTGGTCGAAGTTGAAGGGCCGCACCAGCGGCGTGCCCAGGTGCATCTCCGCCACGCCCTCCACGTCCGTGAAGCGGCCCAGGTTGGGCAGCTCCGCCACCGCGCCCGCGCCCACCGTCAGCTCGTCGTCCACGAGCAGGTTGAGGTACTGCGCATGCGGACGCAGGCGCACGCCCACGTTGCCCAGCACGCGGAAGGGAATGGGCAGGAAGGTGAAGCGCTGCTCCACCGCGAGCCGCGGAGCCCACAACACGCCGCGCTCACCGGTGAAGCTGGACGCGCTGCCGGTGGGCAGCCGCACCTCGGCGATGAGCGACAGGCCCACGGGGAACTGCTCGCGGTCCAGCAGGTGGACGCGCGGCAGCAGGCGGATGTCGCCCAGCGTGGTGCTGCTGACGCCCGCGGCGCCCGGGAAGCCCGGCGCGTCGAGCGCGTCGCTCAGCAGGTCGAAGTTATCGCCCTGCAGCAGCGTGAAGGGCAGGTCCACCGCCAGCTCCAGCCGCTCGTGCAGCTGGTAGGCGAAGAGCAGGTGCGCGTCGAGCCGGTAGGGCAGCAAGTCCCCCAGCTTCTCGTCGCCCAGCTTCAGCGCGAGGATGCGCCAGTTGAAGTCGAAGAGGAGCGCGCCGCGGAAGCTGCCCACGGGCTCACCGGAGGAGGTGCCCTCCAGCGCGATGCCGCTGTGCTGCGCCGCGGTGGGCTTCACCGGGACGGCGTCAAAGCCACGGGAGAAGGGGTCGTGTTCCGCGCGGGCCGCCACCGTGAACAGCAGCAGGCCCAGGGTCGCGAGTCGGATGACTGAGCCGCGCAGGATGCCTCGCATGGCTCACGCTCTTAGCACCCGATACCGAAGGGCGGAAACAAATGACCCACCCTCCGGTATCAAATACAGCCCCGTCTTATTTCTCCATCACACTCTGCGCGGGGACGATTTCAATCGCATCCGGGCGCAGGGGCAGCTTGAACGTGGAGATGGCCTCGTCCTGATTGAGCAGCGCCTCGTCCTTGGGCGAGGCGTACTTGATGGGCGAGGGCGGACCTGCGCGCAGCGCCTGCGCGAGCCCTTCGGCGTCCTGGGTGACGAAGGCGAAGTTGAGCGCGTCCGGGTGGACGTGGCGGCGCAGCGCCTCCTGCACCGTCTGCGGCGTCATGGTGTTGAGTGCCTGACGGTACTGCTCCAGGAAGTTGGGCGCGCCGTAGAAGAGCGAGTCGATGGCGTAGCCCAGGCGCCGCTGGTCCGTCTGCTCCCAGAGGCGGGTGTAGCCCTGGAGGTAGCCCTTCATCAGGGCGAAGCGCTCCGGGTCGATGCCCTCCTTCACCAGCGCGTCGAGGAAGTACACCGCGCCGCGCGTGGCGAAGACGCCGTTGACGGGCACCACCGGGCGAATCCAGATGGAGTGGAGCTGCTGCGTGCGGGCGATGTTGGTGCGGTTGTACGTGGAGCCGGGGTCCTCGATGAAGTTCTCCGCGTAGGCGTAGTTGCCGTAGTTGAGGCCGCGCTTCTCGCGCAGCTCGTTGAAGAGCACGCCGAGGAACTGGCGGTGCTCGCCCAGGTGGGAGAAGGCGAGCGCGAGCGGGAAGAAGTCCGGGTCCCCGCGCCGCACCGGCGTGACGTAGCCCATGCTGATGGCGGTGGAGAGCGTGGGCTTCTGGATGATGACGGCGCGGCCAGCCGTGGTGGGCACCGGCGGCAACTCCACGCGCGCGGCGCCCTGCGCGGGCAGCGTGGACAGGCGCTGCGTGAGGGTCTGCTTCAGCGCGTCATCCACCGGGCCGGCGAGGCCGATGACGAGCCGGTCCTGCGTGAAGACGCGGCGGGCGTGGGCCTTCACGTCGTCGAGCGTAATCGCCTTCAGCCCCTGCACGGTGCCGCCCACGTAGTGCGCGTACGGGTGGCCCTGGTACAGCAGTGCGTCGAGCGCCACCTTGCCGAGCGCCTCGTCATTGGCGCTGCGCAGGCCGTTCTCCACGTCGCTGATGGCGTTGGCGCGCAGGCGCTCCAGCTCGCCAGCGTCCAGGCGCGGGTTGAGGACGACGTCGGTGAAGATGTCGAGGAAGCGCGGCAGGAAGTCCTTGTGGACGCGCCCGGAGAAGGCGGTGAACTCCTTGTCCGTGTACACGCCCAGCTGCGCGGCCATGGGGTAGAGCGCGTCCAACAGCTGCGCCGAGGTGAGCTTCTGCGTGCCACCCTGGGCCATCAGCGCGGACGTCAGGTCCGTGAGCCCCTCCTTGCCCTTCGGGTCATCCACCGAGCCCGAGTGGAAGACGAGCCGGAAGGCGACGATGGGCGTGTCCTGGCGGGCCAGCACCACGAGCTCCATGGGCTTCGGCTGCCGCAGCGGCACCGCGGGCACGGCCTCGGGCCGCGCGGGCGCCTGGGCCTGCGCGGGTGGCGCTTCCGTCAGCGCGGCGGAGGAGGGCACCGCCGGGGGCGGCTCGTTGGAGTCCACGGGCGGCTTCTGCGACGAGGCGCAGCCGGCGAGGCCCAGCAGCGCGGCGAGCGAAACGAGAGCACGCATCTTCATCACTTCGTCCCTCCGGCGCCGGCCGTCTTGGGGGTGAGGCTGAGCAGGATGAGTCTGTTGGCGGTGAGGTACTTCTTGGCGAAGTCCTGGAGCTGCGCGGGCTTCACCTTGGAGAGGTTCTGCAGGTGGAGCTGGAGCCCGTCGGGCGTGCCGAGGATGCCGGCGTTCAGCGCGAGGCGGATGCCCACGTCGCGCGGCGTCTGCAGCGACATCAGCGTGCCGTAGCGCTCGTGGTCCTGGATGGCCTTCACGCGCGCGGCGTCCACCTTGCCGGCGGCGAGGTTGCTCACCTCCTTCAAGAGGGCGAGCCGCACGGTGTCGCGGTCCTTCTCGTTCTTGAGGGTGGCGGTGAGGCTGAAGAGGTTCGGGTCCCTGTGCGCGGAGTAGTCGCTGCCAATCTCCTCCACGAGCTGCTTCTCCAGCACCAGCGACTTGTACGCGGGGCTGGTGGGGCCGGTGAGGTAGTCCACGAGCACCGTCTGAATCGCGGCGTCCATGGTGGTGACGGACGCGGCCGGCGTGCGCCAGGCCAGGACCTGGCGGGGCTGCGTGGGCTGCGGCCAGTCGATGTGCGCGGTGCGCGGGCCCGTCTGCGGCGGCTCGGTGGGCACCGTCACGCTGGCGACCTTGCGGTCCCACGGGCCGTAGTTCTCACGCACCAGCTGCATCACCTTCGCATCGTCGAAGTCACCGACGATGAAGAGCATCGTGTTGTCGGGGGTGTACCAGCGCTGGAAGAACTCGCGGCTGTACTGGTAGGCCTGGGGCATGGCCTTGATGTCGTCGTAGAAGCCCAGGGTGGTGTGCCGGTACGTGTGGCGCGTGAAGGCGGCGGCGTTCAGCTCCTCCTCCATCTTGAGGTACGGCGCGGCGGCGTTCTTGTGGTACTCGCCGAGCACCGCGAGCGCCTCCGTCTGGAAGGCGGGCTCGGCGTACTCGAGGTTGCGGAAGCGGTCCGCCTCCAGCTCGATGAGCTTGGGCAGCCCGGCGGTGGGGCCGTAGGAGTAGTAGACGGTGATGTCGTCGGAGGTGAAGGCGTTGTCGTCGAAACCGAAGGTGCCCATCACCTTCTCGCGCGTGCCCTCCGGGTTGTTCTTCGTGCCCTTGAACATCATGTGCTCGAAGAAGTGGGCGAAGCCCGTCTTGCCGGGCTCCACCTCGTTGCGCGAGCCCACGCGCACGACGGTGACGTAGGCGATGATGCCCTGGGACGGGTAGGGCACGCGCACCACGGTGAGGCCGTTGGGGAGCTTCTCGGTGTTGAGCGTGTAGGGGAAGGAGGCGGTGGGCCCGGACTGGGCGGCGGCCGGGAGGGCGGTGCCCAGCAGGAGCAGCAGGAGGGGGAGCAGTCGTCTCATTCGGGGTCCTCGTGGGCCGGGCTGTGACGATGAGACCCGGCGGGGTGGGGACCCTACGACGGCTCGGCCGTGGAGGGGGCGGCTTGTGGCGCGAGTGTCCGGCGGCGTGCGCCGAAGTGAGAGCCGGGACAGTCAGGAGGATTGACGGCCCCCCGTCAGCGGTTAATGTGAGGAAGCGCGGGTGACGCAGCCCGCGAGAAGTCGCAGTGAGTCAACCTACCGGGGGCGACCTGGTTTCGACGGGGGCATTGAAGTTCGAGACGCGTGCCGAGCTTGTCTGGTAGCTCGTAAATCCAACCCGGCAAGAACACAAAAGCCAACGACAACGTTGAGCTCGCGCTGGCTGCCTAACAACAGCTTCTAGTGCGCGGTCCCCCAGCTCTCGGCCCGTGGGGTTGGGACGGACCGTCATAATGCGGGCTGGCTGCCGAGGGTGCCTGGGCCCGAGGTAGCGAGACCTTTCCAGGACCGGCTCTGAGTATCCCGTCCGTGGGAGCCTCAGGGACGTAGCAAATCGCGGACTACGCACGTAGGGTCGAAGAGCGGAAGGCTTTCGGACGCGGGTTCGATTCCCGCCGCCTCCACTGAGAAGAACGAGCCCCGTGGCGCCAGCAAGGTGCCACGGGGTTTGTTTTTGAGCAGCCGAGCGCGTCGAGGTCCTTCCGCCGCTGCTGGAGGCCTGACCCGAGCTGCCCATCGGAGTCGCCCCTTTCGGCCAGTTCCAGACAGCCGAGACAACACACGTGCATTGAGGGCGTGCGGATGCTCACCCCCGGTGGATAAGACGGTGCAACCCTGGGGCTACGCTTCGAGTGTTGGAGGACCCGTGCCATGAGCCGGTTGCCGCAGCGGGTGGTGCTCGACTTGATGTGCGGATTGGCCGAGTCACGAAGCCTCGCGCAGTTCCAGGAGCGCACAGAGTCGCTTCTGGCGAAGCTCTTTCACGCTGACCATGTGGCGTTCTGCTGGATGCATCCTGACCTTCCCACAGGGTTCGAGTGGAAGGCGAGCACGACGGGGCATTTCCTCCAGAGCTATTACCAATGGTACCAGGGCGACTTCGTCTTCCAGTGGCTCTCGCAGCATCCCAACACGGCTTTCAGCGACACGGAGATGCTTCGAGGCCGGAAGCTCGAAGAGACGGAGACGTTTCGGCGCAGCCGGGAGTCGCACCTGGGCTTGCGGCATGTCCTCGCGGTCTTGCTGGCTGCCGAGCGCCAGATGGGGAGCGGTGCGGTCGCGCTGTACAGTGACCAAACCCAGCCTTTCCGTGCGGAAGGTCGGCGTTTGTTACAAAAACTGACTCCCGCCCTGTCGGGAGCGTTCCAGAACTTCGCGCGATTCGGCGCGCTGTCCGCTCACAACCAACTCCTGGAGGAGATGCTTCGCCAGGAGGGGGCCAACGCCATCGTGCTGGACGCCAGACGGGAGTTCTTCCGGACGGGAGCCGTCACATCGCTGTTGGAGAAATGGTTCCCCTCGCGCTCCGACCGGGACGAACGAGGAATTCCTCGGGCCATGAGCGCGCGGATGGACGCGCTCATGGCGAGGAGCGTCCTTCTCACGCCCACCTCGGACTCGTGGCGGGAAGAGCGAGCGATGAGTGCCTTGGAAGTGAGCTTTACCCGGCTGCCTCGCATCGAGGGGCGCGAATTGTGGGAACTTCGGCTCCGAGAGGTCAACGAAATCCCCGAAGCCTGGCGGGGGAAACTGTCGCGCAGGGAGTTCCAGGCGGCAGTCCTCGTTGTTCAGGGCAAGGCAGACAAACAGATCGCCCACGCGCTGGGGATCGCCGAGGAAACGGCGAAGGACTACGTCCACGGGGCCTACCGGAAGTTGAACGTGCATAGCCGAGCCGAGCTCATCGCTCGGGCCCGGCGCTCCTGAGGCACTTCGGGGACGGAGCGAGCCCATCTGCCAGAAGGACCCGCCCAGCGCTCGGGCAGGCTGCATGCATCGCGTTCTCGCGTGCCTCCTCCGCCAAGAGGCCCAGGTCGAGGACGCGAGTGGTGCGCGCGGCCAGCCGAGACACGGGCACTCCCCCCGAACGGGGGGATATGGCTCTCCAACTCAAGGCTCTAGCTTGTGTCTTGAAACAACCAAGGAGAAGCCAATGGCGACCGTGGGACAGGAATTCAAGACAGGTGACAAGTGCGAGACCAAGGGCGATTACACGTTCGTGCGGTACGCGGACAATGTGTGGGCCCCTGCACCGACAGCCAATGAGCAGGTGATTCCTCTCGACAAGGGGGACACCTTCCCGCCCATCAGATCTCAGAACAAGGCCGCCTGGTGGAGGCTGACCCGTCTGACGTAGCTGTCGAGCGGCGGAGTTCGATCCCGCCGCACCGTACTTCGAAGCCCGGCGGGCTCGTCCCCGATACGTCCTGACGGAACGGGGACGAGCATTGAGTGCGCCGGGATGAACTGGCATGGAGTAGAGCGTCTCCTTCACGCCCGTGAGCTCGGAGGGCTCCACGAACACCCCTCCTGCCGAGAAGTCCGCGAGCCGCGTGGCGGAGGGATATGCGTCCCCGCTCGCGGTGGGGCGTGCTCAGTCGAACGGAACCCGCGCCTCACCTGCTAGGTTGGGCGCAGTTCTTCGGAGGTTGTCCGCCGGTGCCTTCTGTCCCACGTCGGCTCGTTCTGCTGTCTGTCCCCCTGCTGGGCGCGAAGGCCATGGCCCAGGCCCCGAACGCTACGCGCGGGCGCGAACTGAAGCGGCGCCGTGTGGCACTCTCCGTTGCCACAGCCGACAAGCCGGTGGAGCTGCACGTCGCGCCCGACTACCTCACAACCCTGGAGTTCGACTCACCCGTGGACCGCGACACGGTGACGCTCAGTGCACCCAGAGACCGGTTCGCGCTGTTCGAGGTCAACAGCCGCAGCATTGTGCTCAAGCCGGCAATGGAACTGGCACCCAAGCAGAGCGTGGAGATGACCGTACCGTTTGCGGATGGGCTCGCCCCGGACCGCGCCGTGTTCTCGCTCGTCACGCACGCTTCCGAGGTGGACGGCCAGGTGACGGTGTCGCGTCTGCAACGCACGGCAGAGGCAGTGCAGGCCGAGCTGGACGAGGTTCGCGCGGCGTGTGCAGCCAAGGATTCCGAGCTGGAAGCGCTCCGGAGGCGCAGCATGGCGAGCGGCCCGGCCGGGATGATCTTCGCGGGACTGTTGGACGAGAAGGGAGTCCAGGCCGGAAGGCCTGAAGCGAGTTCAGGTCAGGGGGAGGACCGTCTGGTGGCCGAAGAAGTGGTCGCCTACCGGTCGAGCGCCTGGGCCGCTTTGGCGATAGCGGTGCGCAACACCGGCGCGAGGCCCTGGACACCTTCCGAGGCGCGGCTTGTCACCGTCGCGAGCGGGGAGCGCATCAACGTGCTTGCGGTGCGAATGCGGGAGCCGCGGATTGAGCCGGGCGGGACGGCCCTCGTGGTGGTGGAAACCGGAGCCCCAAGTTGGCCGACAGGCACGGCCCTCCGGTTGGATCTGCGCGACAGCGAGGGCGCCCGGCGCCTTCTCATCCCGCGTCTCGCATTCTAGAAATGCCCCATGCTGAACGCGACGAACCCCGCCCACCTGCAACCCGGGCAGATGGTAGACGGCTGGCGTGTGCTGCGGCTGCTGGGCTCGGGCACCTACGGCGCCGTCTACCTCGTGGAGAAGGACGGCCAGCGCTTCGCGATGAAGATCGCCATGCACCGCGCCAGCAGCGGGGACGCGGAGCAGGCGGATGCACGACTGATGCGGGAGATGGTGTGCCTCGTCCAGGTCAGCGGCCATCCCAACATCGTGCGCGTCCACGCCCACGGGCGCTGGCCTGATGTGGCCAAGGGCTGGCTCTACGTCGTCCTCGACTACGTGGACGGCTACACGCTGGGCGAGTGGGTGGAGAAGATGCACCCGACGGCGCGCGAGGTGGTGCGCGTGTTCGCCAAGCTCGCGGCGGCGCTGGCCCACCTGCACGCGCGGGGCGTCTTTCACCGGGACTTGAAGCTGGGCAACATCCTCGTGCGCGCCTCGGACGGTGAGCCCTTCATCCTGGATTTCAGCGCGGGGGACTACACGCTGGCCCCGGAGTTGACAGACACTCCGCTGCCGCCCGGCACCCGTCGCTATCGCTCTCCCGAGGCGTCGAGTTTCCTGCGCGAGCACGGGGACGAGCATGGCGCACGCTACGAGTTCAAGGCGACCGATGACGTGTACGCGCTGGGCATCTGCCTCTATGACGTGCTGACGAATGCGCAGCCAGCCAGCGAGTCGCCGCGTGTGCTGGTGGGGGGCCAGTGGCTGCCACCCGCGCCCCATACCCTCAACCCGCGAGTGCCCGAGCCGCTGAGCACTGTGGTCCTGCACTTCATTGCCCGTCAGCCGGAGAAGCGAGCGTCTACGGCCGAAGTCATGCGCCGGGAACTGGAAGCGTTGCTGTCGCAACAAGGCGGTGAGTGGGTGGTGCCCCTGCATGTTCCCTCGCCACACCTCCAGCTCACCCCCGCCGCGCCGGAGGAGGAGCCGCAAGTGACGTCCCGCCCCCCACGGCGGCGCGTAGCGAGCGCGGTGGCCGCTGTGGCACTCGGCGTGGCGGCACTGGCGGCCTACGCACTGCTGCGCCCCTCTACGCCCCCGGTGGCGCAAGCTCCGGAGGTCCAGGCACCCGCCCCGCCTTCCGTCGCGCGAGATGCCGGCTCCCGCGCGGTGGCCGCCACCTCGCCTCCAGCGCCCGCAGCGTCGTCCCCTGGGGTAGCTTTGCCCCCTCCCGCCCCTGTCCAGAAGGAAAGCCCTCCCGTGAAGCGCGCTCCCTCTCCGATGCCCAACCCCGCCGAGTCCACCGCCAGAAAGCCGAAGGCCCTGGCCTCCCGCCCGAGCTGGCCTCCGTCGCCGTGGGCGGACTTCTTCAAGACCTGCCTGGGCGCGACCGCTGCCGCAGCTCTCCAGTTGGGCTGCCCGGGTGCCCAGGTTCGCCCCGAGCCCGCTGACTGCCCCTCAGAGGCGCGCGATGTCATGTTCAACTGGGAGCGCAAGGAGGGGCTGAGCTTGGAGCCGGGCGACTCGGTGATGCTCACCCTGGACAGGCGCCAGCCCGGCGCGCACGGTGAATCGGGTGTCTACGCTGATGGGCCTGTGACCGGAGTAGTGCGGATCAGCACCCGGAAAGGGTTCCCCGTAGGAACGCTGGTGTCGGGCTACCTGTGGACGAGCGGCGAGGTGGCCGTGGGCCGCTACACCGAGGCACAGCTCCCCGACGGCCGCACCGTGCCGGTCTGCATCGTCCTGGGCAAGCGGGGGTACATGGAGAAGGGGGACAACTCGAAGCCCGGGGCAGCGGAACTCAATCGGACGTTCCCAGCCTACTTCGTCGAGCGCTGGCCGTAGCTCTCTCGGAGCGCGTAAAGCTCCTTTGCAGTTCGGGGTCTCTTTTCTTCACTCGAAGTGAAGTGGAATTCCAAGTTTTTTGACCTATCACGTCGTTCCTCCTGGCATGGGCTGGCATTACCTTGTGCGTGCCTTTGCGCGAATCCCTCTCGCGCGGGCACCGGAGCTTCCCGCCCATGTCCAATCCGTCTGACTCTCGGCGTGCCGGGAGCGTTGTCCTATTCACGAATGGCGACACCGCCTACGAGTTCTTCCGGGACCTGGGGCAAGGGCGTGTTGGCGAGCGAATCCTCCTCGCCCAGACCCGCACGGGAAAGCGGCTGGGTCCCTGTGTGGTGCTCAAGTGCGTGCCCGTCCCGCACGTGGCGAACCTGACCGAGAAGTACCGGCGCACCCGTGCTCGGCTGGAGGAAGAGGTCAGGCTGGCGCAGTACCTCCAGCACCCGCGCATCGCCCGCGTCCACGGCCTTTTTGAAATGGAGTACGGCCTATGCGTGGCGATGGAGAACGTCGAAGGGCTGACGCTCAACACGCTGCTGAGCGTGGCCCAGGCGTGCGGGCGCTACTTCTCCGAGGCGTTCATCCTCTACGTGGGCGCGGAAGTCGCAGCGGCCTTGGACTACGCGCACACGCGCACGGATGACGCGGGCGTGCCGCTGGGCATCGTCAACCGAGACGTGAACCCGGCCCGCATTCGCATGGGCCCGCACGGCGAGGTGAGGCTGACAGACTTCGGGGTGGCCCTCTCGCGATTGGCGGGGCGGTTAGCCACCTCGCTCCCTCGTCCCCAGGGCGAAGTTCTCTACGCCGCGCCGGAGATGTTGCTGGGTGAGGTTGTGGACGCACGGGCTGACCTGTTCTCCCTGGGGCTCACGTTGCTGGAGTTCGCCACCGGGAGGCACCTCTATGACCCGGGCCACCTGCGCATTGAGGATGTGGAGGCGCGGCTATCGCCAGAGGAACGGGAGCAGGCGCTCGCGGCCTCGGTGGCGTCCATGGTGACGGAACTGCCGCCGTTTGCCGAGGACGCCATCTGGTGCGCCATGGCCTATCGCTCCGAGGACGTAGAGCGCGCGGCGGAAGGACTGCCCGTGCCACTCCGGGACATCCTTCACACGCTGCTGAGGCGCAACCCCGCTGAGCGCTTCGCCACGGCTGCCGAGCTGGAAACCGTCATGAGTGCGAGACTGGCGCAGTTGGGGCCCTACACGGGCGAAGACGCCGTGAGAGAAGTTCAGCGAGCGCTCGTAGAGGCGGGCGACAAGCTGTGGGAACTGGAGGTGCCGGAAGATGAGGGCGGCATCACCGTGCCTCTCACTGCTTCGCTCAGCTCAGGTGAGCTTTTGACGGCGACGGAGCCATCCGGAGGCTCGCGGACGGCTGCCGCTTCGTCGCGCCACCCGGACGAGGTGACGACCGCGCCCGGTGGAGGGCCGCATCGCTCGAGTAAACAGACGCCAAGGAAAGATGGGGGCCCTGTTGAGGGGGAGGGTGCAGAGGGGCCGAGGAGCAGGAGAAGACGTCCACCTTGAAAACGCGGCGCAGCAGTCCCGCCCAGGCGAGCCTCGGTGCGCGCTGACACCTGCCGCAGGTGCCCACCACTGCTGTCGCTGCCGCGGGTGCCTCCTCCTCGCTCGGCCTCGCCGCTGCAGGGAGCGCCATTCTGGAGCACCTGGCATTGCCCTCGCGGCTTGCGAAGCTCGTGGCACCGGCACAGGGTCCCCCCAGAGCGCGTAGTGTTGAGCCCAAGCTCCCACGGTGACATGGAAGCCCATGCCCTTGCGCCCTGCCGTCTGGATGTGCCGCCTGGGCCGGCATGTGCCCCGAGGGGCGGCACAGCCTCTGCTCCGGCTCGGTGCACAGCCCTCGTGTCCCCCTCCAGCGGCCCTTCTTCGCCCCTCTTCACCAGCCCGCCGCATTCAACAGGGTTCCTATCCGTCCTATACTTTTCATTCGTTGCGCCCGCGAAGTTCGGTCGCCGTGAATGAGGTGCTTCTTTCCGCAATCAGCCGTTTGCTCTCCTGTGTGATCAAATGAACAGCTTCGACGCAATTAGAAGGGAATACGAAGAGCTCTTGAGCTTGCCCGTTGAGTCGACTGGAGTCGCGAAACGTCGGCGAGGCTTTGCGTTTGAGCGGCTGCTAAATAATCTCTTTGCACTCGACGAACTTGAGCCGCGGGCCGGCTATCGGCCCGCAGGGGAACAGATCGATGGCTCGATTTATCTTGACGGACGCATTTACTTGCTTGAGGCCAAATGGCACGCTGACCCGCTGCCAGCCTCAACGCTCTATCAGTTCAAGGGCAAGGTGGACGGGAAGCTCGCGGGCACGATCGGCATCTTCATATCCATGTCGGGATACGCAGACGACGCCGTCGATGCACTCATCCTTGGCAAGGGCCTCAATGTGATTCTGGTCGATCGACGCGACATGGACGCGGCCATCGTACGCGGCAATGGCTTCAAGAAGGTTCTGAAGCTGAAGCTCCGCAAAGCCTCAGAGGAGGGGGCTGTTTATTTCCCAGCCGAGGGCGAACTCGTCACAGCTGAGAAGACGCGCACCATTGACATCGATCACCTGCGCTTCGACCACGTCACGGACCGAGTTCTGGCTACTAAGCCGGTTGAGCCCGCGGCAGCTGACCTTTTGATCGTTTGCGAAGGGGATTCCGATCGTGTGGTTATAGCCACGCTTGTCGAACGTATCCTAGCGACAGCCGGCTCTGATCGCTCAATCAAGATATTGACTGCGATGGGCAAGCTAACCATCCCGCGCGTTGCCAATGCGCTGCGGAGTACTTTCCGCTCCGACTCCAAGGTACTGATCGTGGCCGACGGTGATAACGACCCTATCGGAACATCCGCCATGCTCTCGAACGGGCTGGAATTCAAAGACTGGGTTGCTTCCATCCCGAATCCATCGATCGAAACCTGGCTGGGCCTTGATCCGGAGAGCCTCCGCCGCAAGGGCGGAAAGTTCAGGATCGAGCAATACCAGTTAGCCGCTTATCAAGCGGATATAGCTGCGCTTAAGATACGGGATGAAGAGTTTAATCGATTTTACAATGCTGTACTCGGAGCTTAAAGCCTCTACCAAACGTGTGAGCCTCACTCGCCTCGGTGGACAGGTTGACTACGCTGCCTGCCTTCGCCCGGCACGAAGACGCCTTCCGGCACCAGCGCATGGTAGTGAGGGGTTATTTGCAAGGCCGAGCCGAAAAATTGGAGAAAAGAGACGGCCCGCGCATAAGAGGGATGGGGGCCCTGTTGAGGGGGAGGGAGGGTGCAGAGGGGCCGAGGAGGGCCGCTGACGGGGCCGCCCGAGCGATGCTCCCGGCCGGTGGACAGGTCGCTTGAGCCCCCTTGGGGCACACGCCTGCCCAGGCCGCGCTCCCATCAGGTGCGTGGCAGGAGCGGTGAGTGCCTTGTCGGACAGCCCCAGGGTGGCCCCGCGCGCCACGCCGGTGGCGAAGGCCTCCACGTCGCGGCTGCCGTACTCCTTCTCCTGGCGCTCCTTCTCGGCCTCCTCGGGGCTGACGTAGCCCCAGCCCATGGAGAAGGTGCCGGCGGCATTCTCGGCGGGGACGGTACCGCGCTGCCCGTCCGGCCCGCGCACCTCCACCAGCCCCTTGGGCAAGGCGTACGCGCCGGAGCGCACGCGCTCCGCCACCTCGCTGTCCGGGACGACTTCTACGGTGTCGGTGGCAAGGTTGAGCAGCTCGGCCATGCCCCCGAGGACACCCCCGAAGGCCCACACCGGCCGGCTGCGGCGAGGACTGCACGGTCCCGGCTCCCGGCAGTCGCGGATGATTGACAACCGCCTGAGGGCAGGACAGGAACCCCTGGTCCCTTTCCCATGGAGACGCTGATGCCGACGCCGATGGACATCGCAACCCGCAGGCTGGAAACGGCCAAAGAGAAGCTCCGTGCTGACTTGGAGCTGTTGCAGTCGCTCAAGAGCCTTCGGGAGGAAGGCGGTCACCCTGTGAACAAGGACACATTGGCGGCGGCGGCCGACCACGTCGCGGCGGAAGTCGAGGGCGCCGCGCAGGAACTCATCAACGCACGCGAGGCGCTGGCGAGCCTCAAGGCCAAGATGGCGGCGTCGGACGAAAAGCAAAAGGCTGCCGGGCGTCAGCTGGGACTTGGGCCGCGCTGACGGCCTTGCCCTGTTGCGGCCGCCCACACCCCGCTTGGACGTATAAGAGGGATGGGGGCCCTGTTGAGGGGGAGGGAGAGCGCATAAGAGGGATGGGGGCCCTGTTGAGGGGAGGGAGGGTGCAGAGGGGCCGAGGAGGGCCGCTGACGGGGCCGCCCGAGCGCTGCTCCCGGCCGGTGGACAGGCCGCGCAGCCCCTTGGGGTACACGCTTGCCCAGGCCGTGCTCCCATCAGGTACGTGGCAGGGGCCTGGGCCTGTTGGCTGTCTTGAGCCTCAACACCACTCGGCCAGGGGTGGCCCTCGTGCCGGGTCCAACCTCGCACATGCCGTGGGCGAGCCCAGGTGCTCCAGCATCGCCCTCGCCTCGGAGGCCCCCCTTCACGTACGCCAAAGCCCCTTAAGCCTGCCTCCACGCCTCACGCAGGCGAACACGTCGAAGTGTGACGGGCCACCCCATTGGATCGCTCGCGGGCCACCCCTTCGGATCGCAGCTTCGATCACGTCGGGGCCCGCGTGCCCGGGTGCGTCAAGGGTCGGCTTCGCCGAAACCTGAAGGCCAACGCCACGACGGTAGGGTACGTGCGGCAGCACCCGCTCCACCAAGTGCACCGCCGTCACCTGAGCCCGCTTCGCGTTGCAGGAGGGGCCCCCCTCGCCCCTTGCACGAGAAGGCGACGAGCAGTCCGTCCTTACAACTCTCGCAGCGCACCCGCGGGAATCCGTGCACCAGCACGCCGCACTCCAGGTGCCTGGCGAAGTCCCGCTTCACGTACCGTGGCAGACCGCGCCCCACGTCGCTCGCCTCCGCCAGTAGCGTGGCAAGGTTCTCCCTTACAGCCTCGTACAGCAACGTCCCCTCCGGCTGCATCCGCCGGTACGCCCACCCCCGCTCCTTCACCTGCCCCTCCCCAGTTCCACCTCGCCAGGGCATACGCTGCCGTCAGGCTCGCACGGGCTTCACGTGAGCCCTGCGAGACTGGGGAACTCGGGCCGCTCGCGTCCGTGAGCGGGTTGACCCTGTGGGGCCGCATGTGCCCCCAGTGTGCCCCTCCAGCGGGGATGAGAACGGGACAAGACGGGGGAAGCCGGGATAGGGCGGCACAACGAACCGACGTGAGATCAAGGCGATAGTGGGTAACAGCGTGTCCTGCCTGAGGTTTCCTATCGCCCTGTCTGCGGGTTCGATTCCCGCCGCCTCCACTGAGAAGAACGAGCCCCGTGGCGCCAGCAAGGTGCCACGGGGTTTTGTTTTTGAGCAGCCGAGCGCGTCGAGGCCCTTCAGCCGCCGCTGCTGGCAGCAAGCTGGCTGTCCCGAGGGGCTGGTGCTGCACTCGGACTACGGTGGTCCGATGAAGGGCGCCACGTTGCTGGCCACCCTGCAGTGGCTGGGCGTCACCCCGTCCTTCAGCCGGCCCCGCGTCTCGGACGATAACCCCGTCTCCGAGGCCCTCTTCCGCACGTTGAAGTACCGCCCCACCTTCCCGCAGCGCCCCTTCGCGTCCGTCGAGGACGCGCGTGCCTGGGTGATGCGCTTCGTGGCCTGGTACAAGACCGAGCACCGGCACTCGGCCATCCGCTTCGTCACGCCTGACGACAGACACTTCGGCCGCGAGGCGGCGCTGCTGGCTCGACGCCACCAACTGTACCAGCGCGCCCGAGTCCGTCACCCCGAGCGCTGGGGTCGCGACACGCGAGACTGGACGCCAGCGGGCCGTGTCCGTCTCGGCCCCTCTCCAAACCTCACCCCGGCAGTGCAGGAGATGAAGCGCATCGGCTGAACCCTCTCACGCGACATCTTCCTTGACGCTCACCGGTGTAGGTTGCAGCAATGGTGCATGACCTCCCGGATGGGCGCCCTACCATTGCCGGCACGCGCGCAGGGGGGCCCCGAGCAGAGGGTCAAGGCGCCGAGCGCCCGCCGATCTCCGGGAAGCGCTCATAGGCCCGCTTCAGCGCGTCCAGGTGGGCGGGGTTGTCCAGGTCGAGCGGCGCGTCCGTGAGCTGCACGACCCACCCACCCGACGACGTGCGCCGCGCCCGCGTGAGCAGTTCGGCATCGCGGGTCGGGTCCGGGAATCCGATGGCCTGCGCGGCAGCCGCAGACCAGTAGTTCAGCCACCCGAGATAATAGGGAATCTCAGGTGAGCGGATTTTCTCTGGGGGTTTGAGCATGGGAAGCCCACGGGGTGAACGCTCCGGTCCATGATCTGAGCGGCGCATCTGCTGCGCGACTTCCGAGCCGTAACCCTCCGACGAGGAATGCCCCCAGAACGCGCGAGCGCCTTCGGCAACACCCTCCAACACACTCGATGCCGCAGCGATAACAGTCGCGTCTAGCGGCAGGTCCGCATGGACATCGAGCAGCGGCTGGCCTCCCGGTGCCTGACTCGCGGGTGTTTTCAACCCGGTAATCGTCACGGGGTAGCTCTCGTCGCCGTTGCATAGCAACGGGAACTTTCCGCGTGTTGCCGCCTCAGAGAGCCAAGCGTCGCGCTGCGGTAATTCGATGGGGCGCCCTCCTTTGCCTACTTCCCACTTTAGGCGCAAACCTGGAAGAGCCCGCTCAATCCCATGGACAACAGCGAGCGTGCGGCCATCGTCGTTCTCGAGCGCGGGCGAGTAGAGGGCGAAATGGAGGCGAGCTTGCGTGGTCATCGTTTGCACCCCGTAACGACGACATTGGGTTCAAGGTCGGGAGCCAAATCGAGCAGCGCCTTCTTGTGCGCGGCGCTGCTAACCCCAACAACGAAGTCATATCCACAGGCCGCAGCAATTTCGCGATCTTCCCGCATCTCATCCACATGATCGCGCGCCACCTGATTCCGAAGAAAGAGCGAGTACGTGTCAAATTCATGGGTCATGATCTCCCACAGCACACGCACGCCGACTTGCAGCGCATCAAAGCGCTTGCCGCCAACGAGCACGTCCATGCCGGGGTAGCGGTTCGGCGGAAACTTGAAGTTGCCCCGTTCCGCGGGGCAGCTTCACGGGCCGCGGGCGCTCGCGCGGGGACGGCTACTTCTCTGGCGAATAAATGGCCACCGGAGGGTATGAGGAACGCCATGAGCGACGAGCGCACGCCTGCCGAGCCCGAAGTGATGGAGCCCACGTTCTGGCGGAAGAACGGCTGGACGGCCAGGGTCATCAAGAACGAGGAGGACGACGGCTGGGCCGTGGAAATCCGCAAGCAGGGGCTCGCCGAGCCCGTCCTCATCAGTCCGTGGGTGATGGGCCGCGACAAGAAGAACCCCAAGCCCTTCGATGCGCCGGCGTTCGCGACCTTCGTGAAAACGGCCTCGGAGGTCCTCGACCGCTCCGCGCGACAGCGCGACCAGGCCATGACCCGGAAGCTCTCCATCGCCTGGGAGGGCCGCTGGTACGAGGTCCGGCTCGAGCTCGTGGCCGATGAGTATGAGCCCCACGCGCTGCTCTCGGCCATCGACGACGCGGGCGCGACCGTCGCGAAGCATCGCGTGCCCATGAACTTCAAGTTCAGCAGAGACGTCGCCAACGCGTGGGTGCGCGGCGGCTTCCCCGAGCCCTGAGCCGGCCTGGGTCCCGCGAGGTTTCAGTCCAGCGGGACCTTCTGGCCATACCTCGCGGCGAGCAGCACGGCAGCCGGGAGCGGTGCCGGTCCCCGGTATAGTGTGCGGGGACCGGCATGGGGCGGTGATGAAGCACCCTTCAGAGAAGACCATCGTGGCCTTCGTCGAGGGCCAGCTGCCGAGCTCGGAGGCCAACGCGCTCGACGCGCACATCGACACGTGCGACGTGTGCCGCTCGCTGGTGGTGGCCGCGGCGAGGGACTCCGTTCCTGGGAGCGGTGCACCGGGCGCGTCCGCCGGGGTGCCCGCTCCGCCCGAGCGGGGCGCGCAGCTGGGGCGCTATACGCTGCTGGAGGTGCTCGGCCGGGGCGGCATGGGCGTGGTGTATGCCGCGCACGACTCCGCGCTGCACCGCAAGGTGGCGCTCAAGGTGCTACGGGCGGACCTGGCGGCGCGCCTGGGCGTGGACCTGGCGTCTGCCCGGCTCCTGCGCGAGGCGCGCATCTCCGCGCGGCTGTCACATCCCCATGTCGTCACCATCTACGACGTGGGCAGTGACGACGGCCAGGTCTTCATCGCCATGGAGTACGTGGACGGCCAGCCGCTCTCGGCGTGGCTCGACGCCGGGCCCCATCCGGCCAGCACCGTGTTGGAGCGCTTCATCCAGGCGGGACGGGGGCTGGCGGCGGCGCACGCGGCGGGGCTGGTGCACCGGGACTTCAAGCCCGCCAACGTCATGGTGGGCACGGACGGCCGCGTGCGCGTGGCGGACTTCGGCCTCGCCGGCTGGACGGAGGAGCCCGCCGGGAAGGACGCGCCGGCGGACGCGGGCTCCGCGACGGACATCCGCACCGCCGGGGTGCAGGGCACGCCGCTGTACATGGCGCCGGAGCAACACCGCGGGGAGCGGGCCGGCCCGCTCGCGGACCAGTTCAGCTTCGCCGTCGCGCTATACGAGGCGCTCTACCGGCGGCGCCCCTTCGAGGAGAAGACGCTGGAGGCGCTGGCCGAGCGCAAGGCCCGGGGCCCCGCGGAGCCTCCCGCGAGCGGCGCCGTCCCGGAGCCGGTGCGCAAGGCCCTGCTCCGGGCGCTCAGCCCGCGCGAGGAGGACCGCTTCCCCTCGATGGATGCGCTGCTCGCGGTGCTCGCGCCACGGGAGGTCGCGCCCTGGCGCCGGCCGCGCCTGGTGGCGGGCGTGCTGCTGCTGCTCGTCGTCGGCGCGCTCGGGGCCTTCGCGCTGGGACGGGGGCCGAGCCAGGTGTGCGCGGGCGGTGAGCAGCAGTTGGTGGGCGTCTGGGACGATGCGCGGCGGCGCGCAGTGAACGACGCGTTCCTCGCCACCGGCGTGCCCTACGCGGAGGATGCCGCTCGCAGGGCCACGACCATCCTCGACGGGTACACGCGGGACTGGGTGGCGGCCCGCCGCGACGCGTGCGAGGCGACCCAGGTGCGCAAGGAGCAGCTGGCCGAGCACCAGGCGTTGCGGATGATGTGCCTCGACGAGCGGCTGGAGCAGGTGAGGGCGCTCGGGACGTTCTTCACCCGGGCCGACCGGGGCATCGTGGAGCGCGCGGTGGAGGCGGCACGCGGGCTGACGCCGCTGGCCGGCTGCGCGGACCTCCAGGCGCTGAGCGCGAAGGTGCCGCCTCCGACGGACCCGGCGGTGCGCGCGAGGGTGGATGCCCTGGCCGTGAAGGCGGCCGAGGCCCGGGCGCTGTATGGCGCGGGACGGTACAAGGACGCCATCGCGGTGGCGGGCGCGGCGCGCGTGGAGGCCCGCGCCACGGGCTACAAGCCGCTGGAGGCCCAGCTGGGGCTGCTCCAGGGCGAGGCCGAGGACCAGGCGGGAGACTACAAGGTCGCGGAGAAGACGCTGCGCGAGGCGCTGTTCGCCGCGGAGGCGGGGCGCGATGATGTCACCGCCGCGCGGGCCTGGACGTCGCTCGTCCAGGTCGTCGGTCGCAGGCTGTTCCGCTTCGACGAGGCGCTCACGCTGGGGGAGCATGCGAACGCGGCCATCGTCCGCCTGGGCAACGCGGAGCTGGAGCAGGCGCGGCTGCTGGCGAACCGTGGTGCCGTGCTGAATGCGAAGGGGGAGTACCCGGAGGCCCTGGCGCAGCTGCAGGAGGCGCTCGCCATCTACAACCGGCTGCTGCCCGAGGACCACCCCGACCTGGCGCAGACGCTCAGCGATGCGGGCGCGGTCTCCGCGACCCTCGCGCGGTATGGCGAGGCCCGCGAGGACCACCTGAAGGCGTTGGCCATCCAGGAGAAGGCCTTCGGGCCCTGGCACCCGAAGGTGGCCATGACGTTGTTCAACCTCGGAAACGTGCTCTACATCAAGCACAGCCCCGAGGAGGTGCTGCCGTACTTCCAGCGCGCGCTCGACATCATGGACGCGGCGTCGCTCGGGGAGCATCCCCTGGTCGTCAAGCTCTACGGCGTGATGGCCATGCTCGAGTACCAGCGCGACGACTACGCCCGGTCCATCCAGTTCGGGGAGCGCGCGCTCGCGCTCGCCGAGAAGCTGCATGGCCCCGAGCACTACGACGTGGGACTCATCCTGATACGGCTGGGCAGGTCCTTCGCGTACTCGGGACGGCTCGACGAGTCGCTCCAGGTGCTCCAGCGCGCGCGCGCCCTCTTCGAGAAGGTGATGGGCCCCGGGCACGCCAGCGTCTGCCTCGCCCTCAACGCGCTGGGCCGGACGTACCTCATGCGCAAGGAGTACGCCGCCGCGAAGGAGTCGTTCGAGCGGGCCATCGCCCTGATTGCCAAGGCCTTCGGGCCCGACGCCGTCGCCTCCAGCTCCAGCGTGGAGGGGCTGGGCGACGTGCTCGCCCGGCAGGGCCGCCGCGCCGAAGCACTCGCGGCGTACCGCAGGGCGCTCGCGCTCGCCGAGAAGGCTGAAGACGCGGGCGGGCGCGATGTGCCGGGCCTCTTGTTGGATATCACCGGCATCCTGCTCGAGCTGCGCCAGTACCCCGAGGCACTGGCCACGGCGGAGCGGGCCCTCGCCGACCGTGAGAAGGAATTGAAGCCCGAGGACCCGAAGCTGGTGGACGCCCTGAGTGCCGTCGGCGTGGCGTCCTTCCACGCCGGACGCCTGGACGCCGCCAGGGCCGCGCTGGAGCGCGCGGTGAAGTTGAAGGAGACGGAGGACAATCGCGAGGCGCTCGCCCGGGCGCGCGAGTACCTGGCGCGCGTCGGCGGGGGCCGGAAGGCAAGGCACGCGTCGCCTGCTCCGTGAGCTTCCTTTTCGTCCGTCCCACCCTCGTGCACTGGGAGGACCGAGTCACCCAGTGGTCAGGCCGGCCTGACCAGGTCGAGGTGAAGCTCGACCTGATCGACGTCGCCTCGGGAAAGAAGGCAGACGTTCGACCCCGGGCCCGGTCCGCCAGCGCTGAAGTTCATGAAGGAGGCCCCCGCCAGCGTGCCCGACGTCCCGCAGAGACTGTCGCCAGCGAGGTGGATGTCCACCGGCACCCTCTGGGGCAGCACGTCGATGCCAGTGAGTGCCAGCAGCTCGTCCTTCACCGCGAGGAAGCCCGCGTAGCGGGCGAAGATGTACTCCTCGTCGATGGGGCAGGGCTCCTGGCAGACGATGCGGAAGGTGTCACCCGGGCGCTGGTACGCGAGGTAGCTCTGCCCTCCGAGCATCACCTGCTCCCGGGGAATGGCGGGCACCTCGGGACGTGTGCCGGCGTCGGTGCCCGCGTCCAGGCCCGCATCCGTGCCCGCATCGGGCTCCGGTGTCCCGGCGTCGGCCGCGTGCTCGGCGTCGCCGCAGGCGGACAGCAGCACGAGCGCGAGAGTCAGCAGGGCGAGAGTCTTCTGGGCGGAGTGTCTGGACGTCATGGCGTGCTGGAGTACTACAGCAACCTGCTCTCGAGGAAATCGAACGCTCCACGTCATCGTCTTCGGCGACTACTCGAGAAGAGGAGAGCTGACAGCGGGCCCTCGGGGACCATTTCCGAGAGCTGGCGTTCCTGTTCATGCCCTCTTCTCGCGCGAGGAACCCATGACGTGTTGGGATGAGGCGATGACAGAAAGACAAACAATAAACACAACAACCCACGCCGTGACTCCCGCTGACCAGGCGGTTTCGAGCTCGCATCCCTGGCGTGGACTCGTGTGCCCTCGGAGTGCCCCTCTCCATCGACAGGGCTTCGCTGAAGGCGTAACAAAGCTTCTCGCGTGGGAAGCTCGCGCCAGAGCCCCCGCGGGCGAATGAGGCATCCCGGAGGTCACACGTGAAGCGCAGGTGGCAACAGAAGGTGTTCGCAATGGTGGCGATGGCCGTGCTGGCGGCCTGCGGCGCCTCCGGCGGTCCGGCTCCCACGGATGAGGCGCCCCGCGACTGCGTTCCCTCGAACGGTGCCACGGGCTCACCTGGAACCATCGAGGAGGCGGTAGCGCTCATCAATTCCCTGCCGCGCCCCACCTCCGTCGCCTGCCTCGTGGAGAGCCTGGACCGCCCCCTGCGGGTGAGCGCCACGGAGAGCGTCACCAGCGCGCAGCCCGCGAACGGCCGGCGCAGCCCTCGCATCTTCCTGTTCTCGGGTCCGCTCATCCTCTCGGTCGTCCCCGAGGGACCGGGAGCGGAGGTCGTCGAGTTCAGCCAGCTCGATGACTCCGGCCGCTCCATCAAGGGAGAGCTGGCATTCCCCATCGAGGCGGACGTGCCACCCGAGGCTCCGTACACGAAGGTCATGTTCCAGCCCGGCGTCACGTCATGCGCGCTCTGTCACGCGGACGAACAGCCCGCGCATCAGGTGGGCAATGCGTGGGCCTACTCCTCCCGCGCCATGCGCCCGGTGGATTCCTCGCTCGTCCCGCTCGAGCAGCTCCGGCAGGAAGCCTCCACCTGTGACGCCTCCGTCGAACCCGAGCGCTGCCGGCTCCTCCAGGAGCTCTTCGAGCACGGCGCACCGCGCGCTCACGCCTTCCCCTCGTCGCTCCGGACCTTCCCCTGAGCAGCGCCGCCGTGGAGCCGTCTACGGTTCGGACCGCCCCACGGCGACTGCCGCTGGCGGCGCCATCCTCTTGCGGCACCCGCCGGAGCGGCGGCGTTGGTCGTGTAGAGGTACGTCTGGGTGACGGACGTGGCCGGAGCGACGGTGAGCTGGAAGTAGCCGGAGACGCCCGGCCACGTCGTAGCCGGGGAACAGCGCCTCCAGCGCCGGAGCCCTGCTTCACGGGGACACGAAGAAAGGCACCCGCGTGCCGTCCTTCGAGCTGGGAGGTGGCGGACAAGGTGAAGGAAGGCACCAGGGACGCCACGAACAAGCTTGCCGAGGGCGCCAAGGTCCTCGGCAAGAACATCAACGGCGGCGTGTCGAGCCTCTTCAGGTTCCGAGCAGACGGACTCGGACTCAGGGAGGCCCGCGTGGGGGCCGGTTACCGACTCTGCATGGCCGCATAGACGCTGGCAGGGGCGGTCGTAATCGTGCTCATCAGGCCCGAGGTGTCCACGGTGGTCCGCTTGAGCCGGAAGCCGTAGGCCACGCCCGCATTCGTCCTGTGGACGAGCAGCTTCTTCTGGTCGTTCGTGTTGTAATTGTAGCTTCGGACCGCATTCAGGATGGCGACCGCCGTCTGGCCGACTCCGTATGAGCTCATGTAGCTGGTCCAGTAGCTGAGTGCCCACGCATCTGGACTCACATTGAGCAGGTTGTCGTAGAACTTCGTGACGATCTGCGCATGGGTCAAGCCCTGGTACTCGGGCGACGTGGAGTAGAGCGCCTGGCATACAGTCGCTTCACTCGAGTACTTCAATTGCGTCAGCAAGCTGTTGCCGGCGCCGGAGTCGACTGCCCGCTTGAAGAACAGGACGTAGTACTGGGCGACCATGCGCTCATACGTGGCATCCGTGAGGAGCGACGGGAGCGCCAGGGCAATGGATTCGGCCATCATCTCATAGCCGGCATTGTTCGGGTGGATACCATCCGTCCCCGCGACGGCGCCCGTTTCGATGTATTTCAGATTGGCGCTGTTATACAGCGGGTCAGTGGAGTAATCATCTCTGATGTCATTGTAGAATGAATTGAGTGCCGCCGAACTGGCCGTGGAGATGCTGTTCGGGCGCACGATGAGGACCTTTTTGCCTGTGCGCAGGAGGCGATCCGCGACCTGCTTCATTTCACTGCGGAAGGTGAGGTAGCCGGTGTTGCTCACCGCGTCGTTGAGCCCCGAGTTGATGACCGCGACCAACCCCTCCGTTCCGCCAGACAGGGTGGCCACACCCGCTTGAAACCATGTGCCATGCAAGGTCGCGCTCAGCGGCGTTGACGACATCGCGAAGTTGTTGCGTTTGGCGATGTTCGGGTCGCCGGGATTGCCGAAGTAGCGATCCAGCGCCCTCCGGGGGGTGTTGGCGTAGTCTCCACCGACGGCGATGTCCTGTTGGACTGCAGAGGTGTATGGGCTATCAGGGTTGGACTTCGCTGCGGGAATGGGATTGTCGTCACGCTCGATTCCGCTCCCCCAGCCACGGAAAGTCGACTCGCCATAGAAATCCACCACAACGGGTGTTTGCTGAGCAAAGGCCGCGCTGGCGTAGAGGGGCAGTGCCAGGGCGACGCTCAACTGCATGAGACGTTTCATCTGCTCTCCAGGAAATGGGCCGGCGCGTGCATCCGGTGCGGAAGGCGCCGACGCTCGCGACACATAGCACCCATTCACTGAGCGTCATTGTTTCTACCACTCCAAGGAGAGGGTTTCATGCAACCCGGTCGCATTTGCCCCAGACGTCACTTTTTCTTTGAGTATGCGATACGCCGAGTTGAGAGCCGTTTCTGTTTCACAGCGCGGTGGCAGTTTCTCCAAGAAGCCCGAGTCGAGGAGCGCGGAAGCCCCCCTGTGCGGATGGGCTCCCACGAATCTCCCTGGAGCACCACCGTGCGCCCCTGGCTCTATCCGCTGTCCGCGAACCGAACACGACGCTCGTCGGCACGTTCTCCAGCAGCAAGCAGGCCATCGACACCTTCATCCGCCTCGCCCTGGAGGTCGCCCCGGACGTGGTCATCGAAAAGGTGTTCGCCATCCCGGTGGAGGGTGGCCACATCGAAAGCAACGAGGAGATGGAAGCGTAGACGGGGGGTGTAGCGGGGGCAGCGCCGGAGCCCACACCCAGCACTGGCGAAGACGTCCAAGGCGAACGTCCGGCGGAGCAGCCCGGCCCATCCTGCGCACGCGCTGAGCCATTGAGCGTTGAACCTTCAAGTTGGTGGGCTGCAAGGGCGACGGAGGTGAGCACCAGCGGTCCCTTCTCGATGGCCCTGAAATTGTTCCCCCACCCCCCGCCATATTGCTTGGAGACGAGACGCGTCACATCGGTGTCTGCCGTCACCATCCGGAGCGGATCAGCGCCGGATCGCACCTCAACGGGGCCGCTGAGGCACGAAACCCGGGCAAGCTCAATCTCGCCCCTCCATCGCCACGGTGTCCCTCTGCCACCGGGGACCTGGATGCTCGGGTTCGAAAAGCTGAGCTCTCCACTCGGCAGCCTTTCGACCCCGCCCTTCGATGCGGTGATCTGGCTCGGCCTGTAGCTGAAAGCTCCGGCTCCTCAGTTGCAGCCCTGGCTGGTCAGCCAGTTCACGCCGCGGGTCCGCTCGCTCGTGCCGTTCGAGCCGCCGTAGTCGACGTTCGAGAAGGACATGGACACGGAGCTTCCCGTGGACTGGTTCTTGATTTCCATCGTCAGGGTGTTGGGGATGAGCGCGGTGGAGTTCGGGTAGCTTGCACCGATGGTGTAGCGCAGCCGGCCGCTCGGCAGGCCCCCGCACAGGGCCATCTTGTTCTCGAGCTGCACCCAGTTGCCACGGTTGAAGTTGGCATCCTGGGGCACCAGGTTCGCCCGGCCTCCCCAGCCCCCGAGCTGCGAGCCGATGAGGTGCCCTCCGTCATAGTCGTTACTGGAGTTCTCCGCGTCGCCCCACTGCCCGACGCTCGTCTGACAGGCGTCGACGCGCGGTGCGGCGACAATCTTGGGCAGGTCCTTGTAGGCCCGGTTCGGACGGCCCGCGCTGTCGATGTAGTAGTACTCGCCGTCGAAGCTGTGCCACTTGCTCCGGTCGGTCGACGGGAAGTACTTCGGGCAGTCGCTGATGACCGCCTCGTTGACGCTCCCGTGGACGACGTACCCCACGCCGTACTGCGCCAGCACCGCCGAAATCTCCTCGTCCGAGTGGCTCTCGAAGAAGTCCATGAGGCCGCTCGGGCCGCCGAAGTCCTGCTCCATCTGAAGGGCAACGTCGTCACCCCCCAGGTCGGCTTGTGTCGCTCCGCAACCGCCGAGCAGCAGGCCCACCACCATGACTGACAGCTTGTTCATGTGCGTCCTCTCTTGAGTGCTTTTCGCCATCTTCGCCGAAAACGGGTCTCACGTACCAAGAGGACAATAGAGGAATCGCAACGATTGGGTCACCCCCGGTGATACAGGCGGAAGAAATTCATCGTGGCTCGGGCCCGCTCCGCGTGGGTTCTTGCAGTGGGCCGGTCATGCGGCGGTGAGCCAGCAATGGCCTGACATGTATTCGTCCGCGCTGGGCACCTGTTCGCTATCTTTTGACGGGAGCGGCGCGGACATGGGACGCGTGAATCGGCATACCGCACGGGACGGGAAAGGGCCGGCAATCCCGCCTCCACGAACGAGCTTCTGACACGCGGTGAGCGCTGGAGGGTGGAGAGGACGTGGTGTTCCTGATGCATCTCGTCCCAGACAGCAAGATCGAGATGGGTGCGCGTCATCCGCGCAATCGTCAGGACTGGCCCTTGGTGGGGATCTTCGCGCAGCGCGCCAAGGGGCGTCCGAACCGGCTCGGAGTCTCGCGCTGCCGGTTGCTGAAGGTAGACGGGCTGAAGCTTACTGTCGCGGGGCTCGATGCCATTGATGCTACGCCCATCCTCGACCTCAAGCCCTACATGGTCGAGTTCGGCCCACGCGGAGAGGTCGTGCAGCCTGCCTGGGCCACGGAGGTCATGAAGGAGTACTACTGAGCCACTGCGAGCGGAGCCGCCCCCCACAACGTCAGGCCCAAGGGTTCTGACGGAAGGGAAGAGAGGCCGGGCTTGTGAGCACCTGCTGTTTGGGGCTCAATTCGCCTGAACTCACTGGCTGGGGGAACCATGCAGCGCATCGTCTACGCGGTTTCGTATGACATCAGTGAGCACCACACCCGTATCAAGAAGCACTGTTGCGAGAACGGCTTCTCCGCCTGGGTGCGGACGAAGCTCGGCAAGCTGCGGAAGCTGCCGAACACGACGCTCGTTGGCACGTTCTCCAGCAGCAAGCAGGCCATCGACACCTTCATCCGTCTCGCCTTGGAGGCCGCCCCGGACGTGGTCATCGAGAAGGTGCTCGCCATTCCGGTGGAGGGTGGCCACATCGAAAGCAACGAGGAAATCGAAGCGTAGGCGAGTGGATTGGCGTTGCGATCCCAGCCGGGGCGGCGACGACGCCATCTGCTGGGGTCAGCGGAAGAGATGGTCCGGCTTTACTTGCGGGAAGAACCCCGCCACCGTGGCGCCGCAGTCCTCACCCGGATGGAGGAGTCATGAGCACGCTTCTGAGGTCCCTGCTGGCAGCCACCGCCTTCCTCACCCTCGCCCCCACCGCCGCCTTGGCCGGCCCGCCGCGGTGCATCTTTGTCTGTGGCTACGAGGCCAGCTGCGATGAGCCCTGCCGTGACGAACGCGGCGCTGACACCACCTGTGGGGAGTATGGCTGGTGCGGCGGCTACACCCTCCTCGACGTGACGCCCTCGGCGAGCCGGTCCGAGGAGCCCGCCCTCGTCTGCAGTGACGAGCAGCAGGCAGCGGAATCCACCGTCTCCGCCGAGAGCTGAGCCGCTGTCTCGTGGAACGGGCATGTGAGGGATGACCATGCCGGCCCCTGCCGCGCGCCCATCAGGTGCGCGGCAGCGGGCTTCCTGGTGCGTCTCCGCACCTGCATGGCCTGCTAGAGCTTCCGCCCCCGTCGCCACATCACGGGCGTGGTGCCATGGACCCGCCGGAAGGCCTTGCCGAAGTGCACCGCATCGGCGAAGCCCGTCGCTTCGGCGACCCGCTCCAACGAAGCCGGCGTCGCCAGCAGCAGCTCCTGCGCGCGCTCGAGGCGGGCCCGCATCTGCCATTGATACGGCGCCAGGCCGGTGGATGCCTTGAAGGCGCGGCTGAAGTGCGCCTGCGACAGGTCCACCAGTGCGGCCAACTCCGACAACCTGATTCGCTCGGGCAGGCGCGACTCCATGAAGTCGCGCACCCGCCGCAGTTGCCAGGGCGCCAGGCCCTTGCCCGTCGATGGACTTTCCCCACGGCGCGAGCCCAACACGGCGAAAATGGCGGCGGTCAGTCCGTCGCCGTAGAGCTGGGTGGTGGGGTCGTCGTCATCCACCGATTCCGCGAGCAGACGCATCAGCGTCCAGAGGCGGTCATCGGCGAAGCGCAACCGCGGCGTCCCCAGGTCGGCGCGGCCCAGGGATTGGCCCAGGCGCTCGCCCAGCTTCGACAGGTCGAAGATGAGCACGACATCGCGCACCAGACGCGAATGGGCGCCGAAGCCCCACAGCGGCATGCCGGCGGGCACGATGTTCAGCTGCCGGGGGACGTAACCGATTTCGCAGGGCCGGCCTCTGCGCAGGCGGGGCTCGCAGGGCGACCCCACCTCCTCCAGCAGCGCGCTCAGTCGCGTGTGGCTTTCCAGGCACAGGTGATACTCGGCCGGGCCCGAACACCGGCTCTCGTTCACGTCCACGCAGATTCCGTTCCATTCCCGCCGGACGACGGAAAGGCCAATCACGTTCTCCGGCAGCGGGCTCAGCCGTTCAGTGCGTGTCTCCACGGCATCGTTCTCCCGATTCTGGCGGGGACCCCGATTCCATCTCTCGGGAGAACGATGTCAGCAGCGTTGGGGAGCGTCCTCCCCCGAACGGGGGAGGACCGCTCGTTCAGACTCCCTGGCCGGCCCGGCCCGCCAGCAACTGCAGCTCCCAGGCGTAGGCCACGGCGCTGCCGCCGCCGTGCGCTCCGACCACGCCGGCCAGTGCGGTGGCACTGGCCTCGCGGGCCCAGTCGCGCTGCCATTCGGCAATCACCGCCATCCAGGTGATGGGCGTCACGCCCGCCATCTGCATGCGCCGCACCGCCATGTCATGCGCCTCGCGGCTGACGCCGCCCGAGGCGTCGGTGACGGCGTAGACGTCATAACCCTCGCCCGCGGCCTGGATGGCGGGCATGGCCAGGCAGATTTCGGTCCACAGCGCGGCGATGACCAGCTTCTTTCGCTCTGTCTTCTTCACCTCGTCCACCACGCGGCTGTCTTCCCACGTGTTGATGAAGGTGCGGTTGATGGGCTTCTGCTCGGGGAACACGTCCTGCAGGCCCTTGACCAGGAAGCCGCCGCGCTCCTCGATGACGGTGGTGAGGATGGTCGGGACCTTGAAAGCCTTTGCGGACTTGGCAAGGCCAATCACGTTGTTCAGCACCATCGTCGGTTCGTGGCTGTGCAGGTTGGCGAACTGGTAGGGCTGGTGGTCGATCAGCACCAGCACGCTGTTCTGGGGCGTCAGCAGGGCGTCGAGCCCGCGATGGGAGGAAGCATGGGCCGTGCTCATGGTCTGGAGGCTCCTGGGAGGAAGTGACATCGGGAGAGGGAAGAACTCATCGGCCGGCTTTGCCGGACCGGGTTCATTCAGGCCCGAGTCCAGGGGCGAAAACACGGTACGTCCCTGCGGCTTCTGGTCAGTTCCTGCGCTGAAATCAGGCTGGGGCGCTCCGGGCCCTCCTTCGTCCTGGTCCCCGGACGTGCCGAACGCTCGCGGTCATCTCACGCGCTTCTTCCAGACCGATGTGACGGCCAGGACCGAACAGCCTAGAGCCGCAGGTACAGGCCGAGCAGACCGCTGAAGTACTGGTCCGTGGCGCCGCCGACGAAGACCGGGGCTCCCTCCTTGGCGTTGGTGGTGATGGAGTAGCGCCGCATCTCGCCGCCCACCCGCAGGCCCACCATGCGCGTCAGGGCGAACTCCACCGCAAGCTCGGCATCCAGTCCGGAGCCGCCCAGCGCCGGGAAGAAGCGGTCCGAGGACAACTCGCCGCCGCTCAGCACATGCTGGTAGCCCACCCGCGCCGACACCGCCCATCGCTCCGTGAGCGCCTTGTACAGACCCAGCTCCACGTGCGCGAAGCGGTAGTCCACGTCCGGCAGGTCTTCCATGCCGGCCTCCGGCGTGAAATCCACCGCGAAGGTGTGAGTGCCGTACAGCACCCCCGGTGTCACCTCCAGCCACCGCAGCGGCAGGCGGAAGCGCAGGCCTCCCTCCAGCAGCTGCGCGGTGGTGGCGTACTTCCTTCCCTCCGGGTCCAGCGAGGACAGCCCGAAGGCGCGTGAGCCCCGCACCAACAGCCCCAGGTTGCGCATCGCCCCATCCGTGAAGTGGGAGAGGGGGTAGTAGCCCACCGAGAGGCTCGCCGCCGCGGCATGGTTGAGGCGGTAGTCGGGCAGCCCGCCGGAGCTGGCCCCCGAGTATTGGAAGCGGCGGAAGAGGCCCTGCCCGGACAGCAGCACCTCCAGGCGCGGCTCGTTCGAGGGACGCGAGTTGGCCGCCTTCGCCTCGGGCTTCATCGGCTCCTCCTTCACGGTGTTCACGGGGGGAGCCGGCGGCTTCACGACCGCCGGACGCGGGGCCTCCGCGACAGGGGTTGGAGGAGTGGGCTCCGGCTCCGGCTTGGGCAGGGGGGCCGGAGGGGTGACGGCGGCGGGCTGAGGCGGAGTGCGCGGCTCCCCGGCCTCTTTCAGGGCCGTGCCCAGCCTGCTCTCCAGCTCACGCCGCACCTCGGGAAAGGCGCGGTTGGGGCGGACGCTCCATCGCTCCTCCGCCAGGAGGGTGCCGTCCTCGCCGGAGTAGACGCGGACCTCCACGTCCCAGCGCTTCGTTCCCTTCACCGAGGCGGTGACCAGCGCGTCCGCTTTGAGCTTCTCGGCCAGCGCCTGCCTCTGGTCATCCGTCTTCGGCCCTCCCCGGATGCGCTTCACCTGAGCATCCACCGTCCGGGAGGGCAGCACCTCGCGCCCGCGTCCCTTCTTGCCCAGCTCCTGCATCAGCACCTTGCGCAGCGCCTCCGCCGGGCGGCCCTCGGGGCGCAGCACCGCTACCCGGACCTTCTGCCCCTGCGCGGCCTCGGCCGGGAGTGACAACATCAACGCCACCGCCAGCAACATCCACCCCACGGCGCGACTCACGGGGCCACCTCCTCGGAGCGGACGGGCAGGGGGAACGACAGGGAAGACACGGACGGAGCAGGGACGCATGAATGCTCGGATTGCAGTGGAGAGTCGGAGACTGCCAGGACGGACGGCGCCGCTTCGCCACGATGCACGCGCATCGCGGCCAGGCGGAGGTCGCGCTACTTCTTGAGCATGCCAATCACTTCCGAGGACGGCATGGGGCGCGAGAACATCGGGAAGTCGTACTTGAGCGCGTTCTTGTGCTCCTCGGAGGAGGTGGCGGCGGCGCAATCGGTGAGGGTGATGACGTCGTAGCCGTTCTCGTACGCGCTGCGCATCGTGGACTCGACGCAGCAGTTGGTGAGGAAGCCGCCAATCACCACGGTCTTGATGCCCTTGCTGCGCAGGATGAAGTCCAGGTTGGTGCTGGCGAAGGTGTCGAGGCCGCGCTTGCCCTCCACCACGATGTCGCCCTTCTGGGGCGCGAGCGCGTCGATGATCTGCGCGCCCCAGCTCCCCTTCACGAACGCCTTCCCGTCCACCACGCCCTTCAGGATGCCGTAGGGGTGCCGGGTCAGCTCGCCGTAGCCCTCCGCGAAGGTGATGGGCGCGTGCATCACCGTCACGCCCTTCTCCCGCGCGGCCTTCACCAGCGCGACGGTGTTCTCCAGCATCTTCGTCTCCGCCATCACGCCCTTCACCGCCGGGTGCAGCACCCCACCCTCGGTGGCGAACTCGTTCTGGTACTCAATCAGCAGCACGGCGGTGGTAGCTGGGTCGAGCGACATGACTCTCTCCGGGGATGGGCCGGGCTATTCCGGACTCACCGCATGATTGCCTGTAGGTCAGACAAGGCGTCAAGCGCCGCAGGGCTGAGGCCTCCTGGCGTCGAGCCGTGCGTGTCGCGGCTCCAGTGGTCTCGTGGCGGTTGCGAAACGCCTTGCCCCGAAGCGAGCCGGGCTATCCTGAGCGGACATGGAAGTTCGATTGCACCGTGCAGCGCCGTGGACGCGCGCCACCGCCCTGTTGACCTGCGCGCTCGTGCTGGGCATCTCCCGCCTGGCCTCCGCCGCACCCGAGGCGACGACCCTTCACGACTTCCACCACACCGCCTGGACGCAGAAGGACGGAGCCCCCGCGGGAATCTGGGCCATCGCCCAGTCACTGGACGGCTGGCTCTGGCTGGGCACCGCGGCCGGGCTGTACCGCTTCGACGGCATCTCCTTCGAACATCACGACCTGCTGCCGCCGGAGAGCACCGCGTCGCGCTCCATCAGCACCATCTTCGCCTCCCGGTCGGGAGACCTCTGGGCCTCCTACTCATTCGGCGGAACGAGCGTTCTCAGGACCTCCGGGCAGGTCGAGCACATGCTCCCCGGTGGCCTGCCCCTGGGCGTCCCCGTGGAGAACTTCGAGGAGGACGGCACCGGCCGCATCTGGGCCGAGACGCCCCAGGGGCTCTACTTCTTCGAGCAGGGACGCTGGCAGCCCGCGGCGCCCCGGTGGGGCATTCCCACGTCCGCCAGGGACAGTCTCACCCGGGACGCGGAGGGCGGGCTGTGGCTCGTGGGCGAAGCCGGGTCGTTCCTCCTGAAGAAGGGAGCGGACCACTTCGAGCGTGTCGAGCTCGACATCCCTTCCGAAGCAGAGCTGCGACTCGGCGCGGATGGAAGACTCTGGGTCCTCTCGAGTACGACCCCGCGCCCGCTCGTCAGCGAACACCTGCCCGAGCCTCCCCGTACTCCCCGGGCCGACTCGGACCGGGGCTGGAGCTCGACGACGCAGGCCTTCGACCCGCGGGGCAGCGTCTGGCATGTCTCCTGTACGCCGGGAGGCATCTGCCGCGAGTCCCTGCCCCCTCCCGAGTCCCCCGCGTCCCCGCGCCAGGAGGTCACCGACCGCTTCACCGCGAAGGATGGCCTCACCACGGACTCCGCGATGACGATGCTCGAGGACCGGGAAGGCAACATCTGGGTCGGCACGCAGTTGGGGCTCGACCGCTTCCGGCGCAATGACGTGATGACGGTGCGGTTCCCCCTGAACGTCATCTACTTCGCGATGACGCCCGACGCGACGGGCGCGCTGTGGAGCGGAACCGCGACCCGGGCCCCTTCACTCGACCGCTGGTGGCGGCTGGACTCCCAGCCCACCCTCATCCCCGGACTCGAGGAGGACGTCACCGCGACCTTCCTCGACCGCGACGGCGCCATCCTCCTTGCGGGGAGCGCGGGCTTCTGGCGCTTCGTCGACGGGCATTTCGAGCCGCTCGCCCGCCCCCCGGAAGAAACCAACCAGCGCGTGCAGGCCATCGTGCGAGACAGCGCTGGCAGGCTGTGGATGTCCTTTCGCGCCTCCACCGTCTATCGCCTGGATGGGGACACCTGGGTGCGCAAGGGCCACCTCGCGGCGCTTCCGGACCTGCCGCCGTCCCGAGCGGTGAACGATGAGCAGGGACGGCTCTGGTTCGGATACACGTCCAACCAGGTCGCCATCCTGGAAGGAGACAGCGTCCGCATCTACTCGGAGGCGGAGGGACTCCGGACCGGAACGGTGACCGCCATCCTCCCCGGCGGCGGGACGACGCTCGTGGGCGGCGCGCTCGGACTGGCCGCGTTCGACGGCGGACGCTTCCGTTCCCTCACCACCACCCGTCCGGACGTGCTGACGGGCATCACCGGCCTGCTGCGCACGAAGGATGGCTCGCTCTGGCTCCATGGGCACGCGGGCGGTGTGCACATCACCGCCGACGCCCTCCAGCGCGCGCTCGCGGAGCCGGGCTACCAGATGCCGTTCGAGCTCTTCGACATGAACGACGGCATGCCCGGAGGCGCGCAGCAGGTCCGCCCCATGCCCTCGCTCGTGGAGAGCAGGGACGGCAGGCTCTGGTTCGCCTCCACCAACGGGCTGGGCGTCATCGACCCGAAGAACATCCACCGCAATCCACGGCCTCCGCCCGTGGAAATCCGCTCCCTCATCGCGGGAGAGCGCGTCCATGCCCCCACCACGTCCGTCCAGCTTCCCCCTCGCACCCGGGACCTGCGCATCACCTACAGCGCGCTGACCCTGGGGATGCCGGAGCGTGTCTCCTTCCGCTACCGGCTGCAGGGGCTCGATGACACGTGGCAGGACCCCGGCTCTCGCCGCGAGGCCATCTACACGAACCTGGGCCCCGGGACGTACCGGTTCCAGGTCATCGCCGCCAACGAGGACGGCGTCTGGAACATGGAGGGAGACACCCTCTCGTTCGAGATTGCTCCGACCTTCCAGCAGTCGCGCGGGTTCGTCATCCTCTGCGGAGTCGTCGCGCTGCTCACCCTGTGGTGCCTCTACGCCCTGCGGATGTGGCAGGTCACCCGGCGGCTGCGCATGCGCCTGGAGGAGCGCCACGGCGAGCGCGAGCGCATCGCCCGCGAGCTGCACGACACGCTGCTCCAGGACATCCACGCCCTGATGCTCCATGTCCACCTGGCCACGTCGCGAATGCCCGAGGGAGCGATTCGCGACGACCTCGAGCGGACGCTGGACCGCGCGGACGACACGCTCGCGGAAGGACGGGACCGCGTCGCCGCGCTGCGCGCCACCAGCGAGCTCAGGCTCGACCTCGCGCTCCAGACGCTGGGAGTGGAGCTGAGCGAGAATGGCGGACCGGCCTTCCGCTTCTCGATGCAGGGCGAGGTGCTGGAACTGAACCCGCTGGTCGCCGACGAGCTGTATCGCATCGGCCGCGAGGCCCTTTGCAACGCCTACGCCCACGCCCACGCCCGGGAGGTGGAGGTGAGCCTCGTTTTCGAGAACACGTCGCTGCGGCTCCACATCCGCGACGATGGCCGGGGCATCGACGCCGACACCCTGGGCAGGGGAGGGCGCGAGGGCCACTGGGGGCTGCGCGGCATGCGCGAGCGCGCGGAGAACATGGGCGGCCAGTTCGACATCCGGTGCGACCCGGGCCGCGGCACCGCCATCACCGTCACCGTGAGCGCCCACCGCGCCTACCTGCGAGGCGCCGGGGGTTGGCGAGGCCTCGTCCGCCGCGTCCTCCGCCACGGCTGACCCGGCACGGCGCTTCTTCCGTGAGACGGCGACCGCCAGGAGGCGCAGGGGAGTGGGCCCCCGCGCCTCGGGTCCATCAGAAGACAGCCCAGGCCAGGCCGAACCAGACGTCGGTGGTGCCGCTCCAGCGACGGACCTTGATGGTGTAGGTCTGGCCCGGGAGCCCGTCGAACTCGGCAATCTCGTAGCTGTTGTCGAACGAGCCGCTGTAGCTCGCCATGTTGCCAGCGGAGTCATTGACGAACAGGTCGAAGTCGTGCTCGAGCGTCGAGCTCACGGGCGGGGAGCCACTGACGGTGCTGTCCCAGGTCAGGGCCACCTTGACGTGTCGCCCGCCCGTGGGCGGCACCTGCACCTGGTACAAGAAGGTGGACATGCCATTGGCGTCGAACCTGCTGGAGGACAGGGTCCCCAAGTCCCATCCGCAGCGGGCAGGGGCGTTGTTGGCCGCCACGCGGCTCTGGGCAATCTCCGCGCTCAGCGCGGCGTTGACCGCGCCGGAGCCATCGGACGTGTCCGTATGGCCCGCGACGTCCTGCCACCAGGCGTTACCCGTGACGTTGCGCCTCGCGCCCGCCAGGAGGATGGCGCGGCATCCCTCGGGCCAGCTCTTCAAGACGGAGTCGATGCCCTGGATGAGGGCCGCGCAGCCAGCCACCGCGGGGGCGGAGAAGCTGGTGCCTGAGCTGGTCAGGCCCACCGCCGTCACCGCCATCCCGTTGGCGGCCAGCTCCGGCAGCTCCCGGTCACCGTGCGGCGAAGTGGGGTTGCGGAACACCGACGAGCCGGACATGGCGCTTGCCGCGTCGTTGTGGTTCCCCACCCCCAGCGTGTTGTACCCCTTGTGGTTGACGTACTCGGCGTCCGGCGGACTGATGCCGTCGGGGTCTCCGGCGAAGAAGTTGCCCGCGGCATGGACGATGGTCGGGTAGGGCCAGCGCAGCGCCAGCCAGTCCTTGTAGATGTCGTCGAATGAGAGCACGTCCGATTGGGCCTCGCTGGTGCGGTGGAAGCTCTGGCTGATGACCGTGCAGCCCTGGCTGGCCGCCCAGTCCAGCGCCGCCAGTGAGGTGCTGTTGGCCGAGTAGAGCTGGCAATCCGGCGCGTATCCATGCGGCCCACTGCTCTGGATGTTCTTGATGATTCCGTGGGTGAGCCGGGCGTGCGAGCTGCTGCCGGGCGCGTTGATGTACTGGCCGGCGATGCTGAGGTTCGTGGTGTCGTCCGGACCATCCTCGAAGACCGCCACCCTCACACCGGCGCCCCTCTGTCCCTGGGTATGCACGGTATCCGCCTCGGCGATGTTGATGGAGTTGGTGAGGTCCAGCACCACGCTCCGGTCGTGGAGGAAGACCGCGGCCACGTCGGGGTCCTGCTCGACGCGGCGGATCTCCTCGGGCGTGAGCGCGACGAACATCACCGGCGAGTAGGGGGCAACCTCGAGCGAACGGGAGAACCGGGCGTTCCCGTTCAGGCGCTTGAGGAGGGCCTGCTGTCGCGTGACCACCTGCGCGTGCCGCTTGCGCAGCTGCTCGGGCGGCGGCGCCGCGGTCTCGGCCACGGGTGACTTCTCCGCCAGCCTCTCCGGCTCCTCGCGAAGCCAGATGGCGACCTCGATGGGCTCACCGGCTTTCGCCGTGTCGAGCCGCCGGTGGAGCTGGGGGTGGAGCTTGCCGAAGCGCCGCTCCTGGCTCGCGGCCACCTTCTTGCGAAGGGCCTTCAGGTCGGTGGCTCGTCCGTTCTGGTCGAAGGCCAGCTCCACGGGGGCTCCCGTGGCGCGGTCCTCGGCCTTCATGACCTCCACGTACGGGCCCTCGGCGGACGAGAAAGAGGAGCGGGCCGTCAGGCCGACCTCTCCTTCGACCAGCTGGGTATAGGCCTGCACCCGAAGGTTCTCGGGAATGCTTGCCCTGGAGTCCATGACGAAGAAGGGAATGGTGAGGGACTCCGAGATGAGATGCCCCTCGCGGTCGGTGAGGGTGTCCACCACCAGGGTTTGTGGCCCGGGGCGCAGCGGCTCGGAGGTCTTCAGCACCGCTTTCCTCCCGCCATCCGCCAGGCTCACCAATGCGTGCTGCCCCTGGAGCTGGAGGGAGCTTTGAGCAGACTCGGGGTCGAGCTCTTCCTCTGTCTCAAGCTGGATTTCGAAGTCACGGGTCACGAACTCGTAGGGCGACACGTTGATCGAGGTAATCATTGCAGGCGCACTCCTTCTCTGTTCCAGCCGAGACGATGGGCACGGAGAAGCTCGTGACAAGAGAGACAGGCATGCGAGAGCTGCGGTTACGTGCATCTGGGAGCGTCACGAAACCCGGGCAAGCTCACCCCAGCCAGCGCAGGGGCCGAGTGTTTTGGCTGCGCCCTCTCGGAGCTGTGCGGAGGCTGGCGAGTCGACGGACGAAGGGCCGCACCTACCGCGACTGCGGGACGGGCCATGTGTGTCGCCGGGAACAGTACAAAATAGCCTCGAGCGGCACCGGCTGAACCTCATTATCCTTGCACCGCGTCGCAAGAGTCACTGCTCACTCGAACCTCCTGCAAGCGAGCGCAATCCCAGGAGCAATATCATGTCCGAGGACAAGCAGAAGGCTGCCTCCCAGCATTTCGAAGCAGTGCCGCAAGACCGAGTGGAAACGCTCCTGAATGAATTGAAGAAGCGAGTGATGGTGGTGAATGAGGATGCGTTGAATCATCTCGTGGATCGCGGCGTGCTCGCGCGGATGGCCCGGGACGGCTGCTGCAAGCCGGACGGTGGCACCTGCTGTCCGAACAAGACCGTTATCGAACGAGGTGTCGAATCGAAGGCGCGGCCCTGAGCGCCTGTCCCGCGGCGCCACTGTGGCATGGGTACGTGGGCATGATGACCAACGAACAATTGGGCGCGACGTTCCTCGACCCGCCGATGTTGCACTACTTTCGGTGCAAGTTCGCCAACCTGCGGGCTGATGAGTTGCAAGTGCGCATCGAAGAAACCCTGAAGTTCCTGTTCATCTCGCACGAGTGCACGGGCGCCATTCCGGTGAGCAGGGACATCGATGACATCTGGCACGCCTGGATCTTGCAGACACGGGAGTACTCGAGCCTGTGCGAGCGGCTTCCCGCACGCAGCTTCATCCATCATTGCTCCAACGACTATCTGACGTACTTCGACCCCTCGGTAGGCGAGCAGAACGAACTGCATCAAGACGTGAAGATGCTCGCCCTTTATGTGGCCAATTTCGGTCCATTCGAGGCCAGCCGCACGAAGTACTGGCTATTGGCCAGTCACCTCGTGGAGCGTCGCGGATGGTCAGTCGAGCAACTGAACGGTTGGCTGCTGTTGCCGGTCGCCGCGTAGGCGTGTCCATGCCCGAGATTGGCACCGACACGTCCACTGCGACATCGGCCGAGCTGGTGCCGGTGAAGTCCATCCTTGCCTTGGTGGCCCGGTGCATCTTCAGCCGGGCCGCGGGGATGCGGCCGAGCACCTCGATGGAGTTCTGCTTCGTCAGCGGCGTCTTCTTGTCGCCGAACGCGCCCATCAGCACGCCGGTGCATTCGCGCGGAAGTAGCTGACGCCCGCAAACTTCAGACTCGTGTTGGTGATTCTGGCGTCGCCAGCCATCCTGGTTCCTCCCCCTGAGCACTTCCATGAGAGGGGTGCCCGAAAGGCGTGGCCGCTCCGCGTCACGCCGCGGGTGCTGTCACTCAGGAGGGAGGCGCTGACGGATGTGCCGGTCAGGGCTCCTGGCGGGGACGTTCCAGCACGTCGTCTCGAGGCGGCGAGCCGCTTCAGCCGGCATTCCGCGGCTGCTTCGCGCGCTGCGCCGCAATCCATGCACGCGCCTGCTCGGCGGTTTCCACGTAGATGATTTCGAAGGCGGGCCGGGCCTCGAAGAGCGGCTTCGCCATCATCCCCTTCGTGTTGACCCGCTGGATGGAGCCCGCGCCGATGTAGACGACGCCCCGGGTCCACCGGGTGCGCGTGTTCTCGACCATGTACCTGCGCGCCTCGGCGGTGATTTCGGAGTCCTTCACGTCGATGGCTCCGAAGAACGGCGTGGAGGCGGCCACCTCGCGGTAGACCTCCACCGCCCACTTCATCTCCTCGAGCGTCACCACGCCGCGGAACCGCTGCCAGAGGATGTCCGGCGGCTCGAACCATGAGCGTTGTACGCCACACAGCCACTCTCGCGACTGCTGCATGTAATGCCCCCCTCCCGAGCGATACGTCGGACACAGCATAGCGCGCGAAGCCTGGCTCGTGGTGCACCGCGACCTCGAGGACGTGCCGCGCGTGCGCGCGCTCATGGACGCAGCGGTCGTCGCGTTCGTCCTGGCCTGGACCTGACGAAACAAAGGGGAATTCGGTCCGGCCCCCTCGGACAATGTGCCCCTTCTGGCCGTGCCGACGCATACCTTGTTGATCGTCTCGAGAAGCTGCCCCCTCTCATCGAGGTAGCTCGCTTTGGCGGCTTCGTGTGAGCACCCCACAAGCCATGCTGAACAACAAGGGAATGACAGCAAGGGCTGGCGAGGACTCAATCGAAACATCATTGATTAGTCTTCACAGCCATCACGGGAAGCACGCGCCGCTCGGGGTTTCTCGAGGATGCAGGGAGGTGCGGTCGAAGAACACCTGGTGGCCCAGGTTCTTCAGGCGCTGGTAGATCTGCTCGGCGAGACTCGACTGCTCCGCCGCGTACGACAAGAAGATGCGAGGCGTTGCCTTGGGAGAAGGTTCACTCACGGGGCCGTCCTGTCACCGAAGCGTTTCCTCAGCCCCGTGAGGATCAACTCGACGATGCGGTAGGAATCGGTCGTCTCGAACAGCTCGCGGTTCTGCTCATCGTCGAGGCCGTTGTCGAGCGCCTCCCCCGGCCCCTTCCGTCCCAGCGCCCGGAGCTGTGCCGCCGCTTCTTCTGGCGTCGTGACGTGCTCGTGGCGCCGCCGGTACTCCTCGGCGAGCTGCTCGTAGCCAGTGACGTTCGCCTTCACCCAGGCCGTATCCGCCTCGGGCCGCGAGCGCCCCTCCAGCAGGTCAATGGCGTAGCGTGTCGCGCCTCCAAACGCGCCGATGAGGTAGAGCGGCATGGGCTTCTCTCCGCAGCGGGCGATGAGGATTTCCTCCAAGACGCCCGGCAGCAGCCCACCATACCCCTCAATCCTTCCCGCCAGCGCGACGCGCGCGGAGATCTCCCGGGCCATCATCTCGCGCATCTCCGTCACTCCCTTCGCGCAGGCCCACGCCCGGGCATCATTGTCGCGGGGGAAGTATCCACGCGCGTCGGGCGCCAGTTCCCCGGTCGGAAGCCCGGGAGGAGGCGGGCCCTTCTCGAGGACGGCCACCTGGCCATAGAGCTTCATCTGCTCCGGTCCGTAGCCCAGGTACACCGGCCAGGCCACGAAGTTGGTGATTGGGTGGACGCGGGACGCCGCCAGCGGTTTCGCCAGCGGCGAGTAGCTACGCACCAGTCCAAAGAGCCGGGTGGCGTAGTTGATGGTGTCATTCCGCGCCGTTCCTCGATGGCCGACGTTCCCGCCGTAGGCCAGACGGAGCCCGGCGACGAGCAGCATCGTGGTGAGGTCGTCCGCGAGCGTCGCGAGGTGCTCACTGCTGGCGCCCCAGGCGCCAATGTCGGTCGCGCCCGACAGGGAGAGCCCGATCATCTCGAGGTGCGGCGGGTGGTTCCACCGCGCCACTTCGCTGAGCGGTGTCGTGAGCGAGACTCCTCCAGGCCTCAGCACCGGCTGGAGCTCCTCCAGCTCCTCCACCGGCAGCGGAGGATCCGGGTAGACGACGCGCCGCGTGCCGGGTTCCAGTTGGAGCAGGGTCAGTGTCTCCGGCTGCACTCCGATGATGACATCGCCTTCGCTCTTCCGCCGGCTCAGGACGGCCTCGGTGTAGCGGTGTCGCAGGGCCTCCAGCATCGCGCCCAGCACCACGACCTTGGCCCGGCCCTCCGACCAGCGGAGCGTGCGGGCATTGCCCAGGTAGGGGAAGAGCCTCGGCACCTCCGACTCGATGGCGTCGACAACCAGCAGCGGCACCCGCTCGCGCTTGGCGATGAGCGCCTCGCGCCGGCACCACTCCCGGTCAGACCAGGTGTCCGTGAGCACGCACACGACCACGTCGCACTTCTTGACGGCTTTACGGAGCGCCTCGTCGAAGCGCATTCCAGGTGCAATCCGCTTGGCGTCATACCAGGCATCGACTCGGCCCCGGGCGAGGTCCTGGAGCAGCTCATGGACAGGCCCCTGACTGGGAAGGCTCTCGTCCGGGAGGTCCGCCTTCGCATGGCTGATGAACAGCTGGATGGGAGCCTTCTGCTCGGGTGCCGCGGGAAGCTGTCCGCTGGCGAGGAGCTGGAGCGCGGCGACCGCCACGTGGAAGCACAGCTCGTCGGGCTTCCGCCCGGGCTCGTCGTCGTAGCGGTCCAGGCGCACGAACGAGCGGGTCGCGAGGTCCTCGAGCTCCGGACGGCCCTGGGGGAGGCCGAGGCCCCCTCCATCCACCGCCACCGGCAACAGCCCATGGGGGGAGGCCGGCGTGTTCAGTGCCACCAGCGAGGCGACCAGGTCCGCCCACTGGTCCGCCGCCGTCCGGTCCTCGGGTAGCGCCCGCCAGGCCATCCGGTCGTCGACGAGGGCGACCACGAGGGTGTGCTCGGCCAGGTCCTCCTGGATGGATGCCGGAGGGAGGTTCCCCTTCCTCACAGGTGAGAACGCGACGGGAATGCGCAGCCCGGGAGAGCCCCCCGAGGCCATGAAGCGCCGGTAGATCTCCATCGCGAGCGCCCTGCCAGTTCCAGACTCGGGGTGGAACAGCACGAGGATGCGAAGCGGCGGACGGTACATGAGCCCCCTGGAAAGGGCGGGATGATACCGCCCGGACGGCGTCTTCGCTCCAGGCGCCTCGCTTGGGGGTTCCCACAAATCGCGGCTCGCGCATTAGCCGCCCGAAGCGAAACCTTTCCGGAGGGAATTCCCATGAAGTTTCGGAGTCTCGGCGCGGTCTTCTTCCTTCTTCTGTCCGCCTGTTCCACGGGAACCGTGGACGATGTCGCGGGCCAGGAGGCGCTCCCAGTTGAGCACCAGTCCCTCGAGGCAGGCGAGGTCACGCTCTTCCCCGACACGGCCCGTCCCGCGATTGCGATGGACAGCGATACCGGCGCGGTGGAGCTCGGGATGAAGTTCCGCGTGTCCGTCCCGGGCACGGTCCGCGGCGTGCGCTTCTTCAAGGGCGGAGCCCAGAATGCCGGCCCGCACCGCGTGAGCCTGTGGAGCCGGGCGGGTGCGAAGCTCGCGGAGGCGACCTCCACCATCGAGACGACGTCGGGGTGGCAGACGGTGCGGCTGGCTTCACCCGTCACCGTCAGCGCCGGGACGACCTATGTCGTGTCGTACTACGCCTCGGCCGGACGGTACGCAGCCACGGTGGGCGGCTTCAACTCGGAGAAGGTGGCGGGCCCCATTCGCGGGCTCGCCTCGGGTGCGGACGGGGTGAATGGCGTCTACCGCTACGGCGGCGGCTTCCCGACGCAGGGCTACCAGAACACCGACTACGCGGTGGACGTGGTCTTCCTTCCGGAGGCCCCCGCGGGGGACACCCAGGCGCCGGGTGCGCCCTCGGGACTCGTCGCGTCCGCGGCGTCCACGAGCACCCTCCAACTGAGCTGGAGCGCCTCGACGGACAACGTCGGCGTCACGGCCTACGACGTCTTCCGCGATGGCGTGCAGGTGGCCTCCACGGCGGGCCTCACCCATACGGACACCGGCCTCTCGGCGGCCACGAGCTACAGCTACTTCGTGAAGGCGCGGGATGCCGCCGGCAACGTCAGCGCCGCCTCGAATACCGTCACGGCGACGACCGGGTCCAACCCGCCGCCGGCCGGTGGCTTTCCGAATGCGAGCAATACGGGCGTGCCGGCGGGAACGCAGCTGACGCCCTACACCGGCCCGTGCACCGTCACCGTGGCCAATACCGTCATCGATTCCAAGACGGTGAACTGCGACCTCCTCATCCGCGCGGCGGGCGTCGTCATTCGCAACTCGAAAATCAATGGGAGCGTCGCCACCGAGGAGAACTCCACCGGCTACTCCTTCACGCTCACCGACTCCCACGTCGACGCGGGGGACCGCCTCGTCACGGGGGTGGGAGCGGTGAACTTCACCGCCGTCCGCGTGCACGTGCAGGGCGGCAATCGCTCCATGCACTGCTGGCACGACTGTGAGATTCGCGATTCCTACGTCCACGGCCAGATGACGGACGAGACGGGCACCGCGCACGAGTCCGGCATCCGGATGGGCAGGAACGTCATCCTCCGGCACAACACCATCATCTGCGACGCGCCGGATGTGCCGCCCGACGCGGGCTGCTCGGCGGGGCTCACCGGCTATGGCGACTTCGCCCCGGTGGAGAACAACCTGGTGGAGAACAACTTCTTCCCGGGCACGACGGGAGGCTTCTGCGCCTATGGCGGGTCGTCGCAGGGCAAGCCGTACTCGGACGCGACGAACAACATCCGCTTCATCGGCAACGTCTTCGCGCGCGGCTCGAGCGGACGCTGTGGCTACTACGGAGCCATCACCAGCTTCGACACCTCGGAGCCGGGGAACGTCTGGTCCAACAACACCTGGGAGGATGGAACGCCCCTTCCTCCTTCGAACTAGCGAGGGCCCCAGGGCAACCCGGAGGTCTCAATCGTGCCGCTCGATGGAGACCTCCACGCCCGTGGCCTCCCAGACGTTGCCCTCGGCCGACAGCTGCGTCTGGGTGCTCACGAGCACGGCACAGTCGAAGACCGTCTGGTCGCCGAAGACGTTGTTGCGCACCACCATGCCCGGAAGGCTCGCTCCGCCCGCATGTCCGAGGTTGACGATGCAGCTGCCGCGGTCGAGCCGGTTGCGCTCGATTCGCACGTCGCGCACCGGCCCGACCTGCTGGCTGACAAAGATTGCCGCGCCGGCCTCTTCACCCGGACCGTGCACGTTGCTGTCGTAGATGCCGATGTCGCGCCCCTCGAAGACGCTGATGCCGTACTGGGCGCCCACCGGGTCCAGCGCGTGAATCCAGGAGCTCTCCACCCGCGCGCCGGACTTCAGGCTCATTCCGACCACCACCCCGTGTACGTCGAGCCGGCGCGCGGTGAACCCTCCGCCCATGACTCCCCACTGGAGCGTCGAGGACTCCTCGGCGAAGACCTCGATGTCCTCCAGCAGCACGCCCGTCGCTCCCGCCACGCTGATGATGCCGTCAATCTCGCGGGGCACCGGCGCGTGGACCACGCACCGGCGAACGGTGACGTCGTTGGCGCGGATGATGAGCCGGCCGCGGATGTCCCGGTCCTCGAGCACGGCGCCCGGCGTGTCCAGCACGACGTCCCCCTCGTGCCGGACGAGGGAAGCGCCCGCGGGAGCTCCGGTGTTGTGCGGACCGGGGAGGGCCGGGTTGGCCCGGCAGGAGGTGTTGGCGGGACAGGCCTTGCACGCGCCGTCCTCGCACCGGAAGCCATCCGCGCATTCGATGGGCTCGGTGCACGAGGACTGTGCGAGCCCGAGACCCTCGAGCGTGGAGAGCTGGCCGAAGCTTCGCGTCCCTTCGCTCCAGGCGCCGCCCATCGGGGCGGGGAGGCCGTCCCGCGTCACCCGGACGAGTGAAGCGGGGCCACGGTGGCCCGGCGCCGATTCGGCCCGCATCTCCACCTGGGCGGGGAGGGCGAGCGTCCGTCCCGAGGGCTCCAGGGCATAGGTCATTCCGACCGACCAGCCCTGCACGCCCAGCTCCCGGAGGGACACCGTCTCCTCGCCTTCCAATGCGCCCGGCGGAAGCGTTACCCGGACGCGGCCATCGCGGGAGGTGACGGTGCCCCCTTCGCGCCCGATGACGCGCACGTCGGGCCGCCCGCGTGCATCGAAGAGACTCTCTCCGCACGCCCCCACGAGCAGGGCAAGAGCCGCGACGGCGAGGGGCGCACGCATCAGAGCCGGAAGCTCAACCCGGTGAGGGCTTCGAGCCCGGGCCGAAGCACCGCCCGGTCATTCAATCTGAACGTGGCGGCCTGCACCTCGGCCTCGGAGAACCAGGAGACCCGGCCCGTGAGGGGAAGCGCATGGGAGAGCACCGCCCCGGCGCGCCCGCGAAACGCCGTCCCCGCGGCGGTGCTCGCCACCGACTGCCGGACTGCATCCGCGCCCAGCCGGCCCCCTGCCATGAGCCCCCGGACGGGAAGCCGCCAGAGCCAGGCGACGTCACCTCCGACGCTCCGGAGCCCGTAGGGCATCCCGGCATCCTGGCCCCGGCCGTCCTGGTATCTCCCGCGGAGCCGCAGCGTCTGGGATGCGCCCACCGCCACGTCGCCGCCCAGCAGCAGCGCGGGCGCGAGCCCCATGCCCCGAAGTGAAGGCGTGTTGAGGCCGACCGCGGCGAGGAGCTCCACCTCGCGGCCGAAGCCAGGTCCCGGGACTTCGCCGCCCTTGTCCCCGCTCTCGGCGAAAGGCCGCTGCGTCATCGTCACCGTCGTGGCCGTCCGCTCCTCCCCATGGGTCAGCGCGAAGGCACCGGTCCGCACGTCGTCCGCCGTCGTGCGAATCAGGCGGTAGCGCCCGGCGGGCAGCGCGAGCCGCCGGGGCTTCACCGGGTCCTCGCGAATCTCCAGCACCTCGCCGAGCCCCTCGTCGCGCACGACGAGCCAGCGCCTGTCAGGCTCCGCCCCGGGGGCGAAGACGAGCCGCGCGTCCGCGCGGCGCAGCTCGGTGAGCACGAGGTCGCCCTTGCCCTTCAGCTCCAGCGCGTACGTCGGCCGCTGGGCGACTCCGGACACCTCGGCCGTGTGCGAGACCGTCTTTGCATAGGCATAGCGGTAGGCCTCCTGAAGCGTGATGCGAGCGTCCCCATCGGCATCCGCCGCGCCGCGCAGCCCGGCCGTCAGGTGGTGCGTGAAGAAGCTGCCGCGAAGCTCCGCGCTCTCGAGCGCGTTCTCCCCCGGGCCGGAGGACGCGACGATGGCGGTGCCATCGGGGGATTCGTCGCTCGTGACGTTGAGCTCGAACCCGCGGGGCAGGGGTTTCGCTCCCTTCGTGGTGACGAGTCCTCCGGACCTGCACGCATCCACGAAGGCCAGCCGCACGTTCGCGCGCGAGGCCCCGAGCAGCTTCCGCAGCTCCGCGAAGGCGAGGCTCTCGGCCCCGAGCTCGAGCCCCTGCTCCGTGGCATGTCCGGACCAGTAGAAGAGCAGCAGCGTTCGCCGCGAGGAGCCCCGGGCGGCCGAGGCGATGCGCTGCTCGAGCGCGCGCACTTCGGAGAGAAGCTGTGCGCGGGTGGGCTGATGGAGCACCCGGACGTCCTCGCCCTGAAAGCCTCCGAGCTCCCTCAGCGTGTCCGCGAAGCGGGAAGCATCCGCCTCGGCGAAGCGGAGGCGCGAGTGGCCCGGCGCGCCCACGTTGCTGCCGATGGCGAGGGCAAAGCGCCGCTCGGGCAGTTGGGCCATGGCGGAAGCAGCGCAGAGGAGGGTGGCGAGCAGCGCCAGCCGGCTCACGGCGCGCCCCGTTCCAGGAGCACCGTGGAGGTTCGAGCGCCGGGAATGTGAAGCTCCGCGGGGGCTCGCACCGGACTCCCCCGCAGGGCCTGCTCCACGACGGCCCAGCTCAGCGGCTGGTCCGAAATCACCGCCCAGATGCGCTCGGGTCCTTCGGCCGAATCGAGCACCGCGCCTCCCGGGAGCAGCTGCGCCCCGCCGACCGCGAGCGGCGCGTCTCCTTCCGCGGGCATGAGGCGGGAGACCGCGCCCGTCGAGTCGACGGAGGCAATCCAGACGAACGCCGCCGGGCCGGGGGCCACGTGGAAGCGCAGCTCCTCTCCCGGCCGCACCCGCTCTCCCTGCGCCGCCGCCCGCGGCTCGCCCTGGCCTCCAACGTAGACGGTGAGCGCCTCGCCCTTGGTCGCATAGGGCGGGGCCACCGGCGGCGTCGGGCGGAGGAAGAACAGGGCCGCCGCGGCGAGGGCCGCCGCCACCGGCAGCAGCGGCGCCCACCGCCTCACTGGCGAGGGCCGGGTGTTCGCCAGCCACCGAGGGCTTTCGTGCGCAAACGCGCGTGCGGCCTGGGCGGCGGTCCGCTCCCATATCTGGCAGTGGGCGCACACGGCCATGTGCCTGGCGATGGCGGGGTTCGGTTTGAGCAGATGCTCCTCGAGCGCGAGGTCGCTCGGGCACTGCGCCGTGCGGGGGGCTGTTGTCATTCGAAAATCTCCCGGCGCACATTCGCAAGGAAGAGCTGGATGCGCTTGCCAATCGTCTTGCGCGAAAGGCCCAGCAGCTCGGCGGCCTCCTCCTGGGAATGGCCGTCGACGAGCACGAGCCACGCGACCATGCGCTCACTCTCCGTGGCGTAGGAGAGCGCCTTGAGGGCCATCTGCCGGTCGGCCACTTCCGCGAAGCTGTCCGTGGACGCCGGTACGTCGTGGTTCAGCTCCGCCCCGCTCGCCGTCTCCCAGGCATCGTCTCGCAGCTGGGCGAAGCACACCCGCGTGGCGACCACGTAGACCCAGCGAAGCTGCTCGGGCTCCGGGGGCAGCCGGGAGCGATGTCGGACCAGCTGCATGAAGACCTTCTGACAGGCGTCCGCGGCCTCGTCCGGATTGCGCAGGATCTTCAGACACCGGCGGTAGATGGCCGGTCCCAGCCTGTGGCAGACCTCGCTGAGGGCATCGCCGTCGTGCATCAGGGAAACCGGACAAGGGGGGCAGCTACCTCGGCGATGCCGAGCGTACACCTGGCCTTCGAGCAGAGGAAGGCCAGGTGTGCGGCCGCCCGGGACTTCTCCAGTGCGCGCTCAGAAAGGACAGCTGACGTCACAGCCCTTCATGCAGGCACCGACCCCGAAGGAGCCGCTCCCCCCGGAGATGGCAAGCCTGCCGGCCCGATAGGCGGGGCGCACGAGCAGCAGATCTCCGTACGCGTCACCGTTGGAGTTGAGCGCGACGGCGGTGTCATTGGCGCCCAGCAGGTTCATGCCCGCGATGCCGAGTCCGGAGTAGGCGGTGGTGAAGCTGCCATCCCCGTTGGAGCGGACCACGTACGCCGAGCCCTTCCCCGGGCGGTACAGGAACAGGTCGTCACGGCCGTCCCCGTTGTAGTCGAACACCAGGGCCCGGTCGCGGGTGTCCAGCAGGTCATAGCCGCCAATGCCCGTGCCGCCGTAGACGCCGGTGAAGCTGCCATCCCCATTGGAGCGGACCACGTACGCCGCGCCTTCCCCCGGCCGGTAGAGGAACAGGTCGTCACGGTCATCCCCGTTGTAGTCGTAGACGAGCACCTGGTCGTCGAGGTCCAGCAGGTCGTAGCCGCCAATCCCATTCGCCCCGTAGACAGCGGTGAAGCTGCCATCCCCATTGGAGCGGACCACGTACGCGATACCCTCTCCCGGCCGGTACAGGAAGAGGTCGTCGCGGTTGTCATTGTTGTAGTCGAACACCAGGGCCCGGTCGCGGAAGTCCAACAGGTCATAACCGCCGATACCCGAGCCGCCATAGACGCCGGTGAAGCTGCCGTCACCATTGGAGCGGACCACGTACGCGATACCCGTCCCCGGCCGGTACAGGAACAGGTCATCGCGGCCGTCCCCGTTGTAGTCGTGGACGAGCACCTGGTCGCGGGCGTCCAGCAGGTCGTAGCCGCCAATGCCCTTCGCGCTGTAGACGGTGGTGAAGCTGCCATCCCCGTTGGAGCGAAACACATACGCCGAACCCTTCCCCGGCCGGTACAGGAAGAGGTCATCGCGGCCGTCATTGTTGTAGTCGAGCACCAGGGCGCGGTCGCGAGCGTCCAGCAGGTCATGGCCGTTGAAGCCCGTGCCGCCCGGACACACCGACGACAGCGCGCCCGAGCTTCCGGCCAGCGAGACCCAGCCCTCACCACTGCCAGGCGCATAGGTGAAGGTGTCCGAGCGCCCATCCCCGTTGAAGTCACCGGCGACCACGCGGGAGGTGCGCGAGCCGTAATACAACTGGGCACCGTCGATGTCGCCCGCGCTGAGGTTGCCGTTGCCGTTCCAGTTCATGTTGCAATAATTCATCACCGAGTCGAGGTCCCACGCCCCCACCGCGATGTCTCCATCGGAGCCCTGCTCCTGGTCACACCAACTCGGGGTGTCCGGGCGGTTCTGCTCGTGGGCAAAGCCAAGCGCGTGCCCGAACTCGTGCACGGCGATGGCGCGAATGCAGAACTCGCGGCTGCTCTGGCAAGACGTACTCCAGTTGTTGAAGGTGAAGTTCAACACCATGCCGTTGCGGAGGCCGTTGAGTGTGGTGCCGAGCCCCTGGGTGTGCGGTCCCTCATCGTTGATGAAGATTCGCAAGCCGGAGAACGAGGCCGGGCAGGTACCCCATCCCTGGAAGTCCACCCCGGTCGTCCGCTCCCAGGAATCCGCCACCGCGTCGAGGGTCCACTGCCGGCCCTCGGCGTTGGCCGCGGTGGGGTTCTCCCAGCAGGTGGGAATGGATCTCCCCCACAGCTTCGAGGTCGCGACGTAGAGCGGCTGAGACGTGGTGCCGCCGGACATCACGGCGCCGGACTCATCCGGGACGGCCTCGTTCCGGAACACACGCTCCTCGCCGCAGCCCGCGGCCAGCATGAGAAACCCACAGCCAGCAGCCAGCACCCTCCGCTGCTTCCTGCTGGAGGCCATGATGAACAAGTCCCTGAGCCTGCTGTGCATCATCCTTCTCCTGGATTCGAGATGAGCTGCGCTTCGTGCAGGACTGCCGCGAAGCGCGCCCAGGCTCGGCCAGGGCAGGAGGGGGCAACAATTCCCTGAAGTCAGGGTGCTCGCCACGCATCTAGGACTGGGGGTGCGTCTCGCCAACACCGGCTGACCCTGGCTCCACGGTTGTCGGCCTCTGGCGACTTCCTTCCGCAGATGTGACGCCGCCGCGTGGAGGGAAGTGTGGTACGAGAGTTTCGTTTATTGAAACTGGAGGTTTCCTTTGACGTTGTTCCGAGTGTGTCTGACTTCGCTGCTGGTCGTGGTGGTCGCCTGCGGTGATTCGAATCCAGCGGTGACTCCTGATGGCCAGACGCTGACGGACGCGGGCAACGAGCCCTCGGACGCGGGCAACGGGACACCGGACGCGGGCGACGGGACGCCGGATGCGAGCACGGAGATCCCGGACTCGGGCACTCAGACGCCGGACTCGGGCAACGAGACTCCAGACGCGAGCACGGAGACTCCGGACTCGGGCACTCAGACGCCGGACTCGGGTAACGAGACCCCGGACGCGGGCACGCAGACGCCCGACGCGAGCACGGAGACGCCGGACTCGGGCACTCAGACGCCCGACGCGAGCACGGAGACTCCGGACTCGGGCACTCAGACGCCCGACGCGAGCACGGAGACGCCGGACTCAGGCACTCAGACGCCCGACGCGAGCACGGAGACGCCGGACTCAGGCACCCAGACGCCGGACTCGGGCACTCAGACGCCGGATGCAGGCACGGGTCCTGGCGCGAGCGTCATCGACAACTGGGGCTTCGAAGAATGGCCCGGTGCGCTTCCCGCGATGTGGTTCGGAAGCACGTCGAACATCACCGCCGACGCGGTGCAGAAGGTGACGTCGAATGCCTTCGAGGGCCTGAACGCGGTCCGGCTGACCAATTCCTCGACCACGCACAAGCGCTTCAGCACCCTGGCGAAGTCGATGCCCGCCGGCCGTTACTCCTGCACCTACCAGGTGCGGGGCACCGGTGACGTTCGAAACGCCTTCTTCGCCGCCGACTACTCCACCTACTCGGCCTACACCTCCGTCGACACCACGGAATGGAAGCAGTTGGCGTACAGCTTCAACCTCGCCAACGACGTCTTCGACACCTTCGAGCTCATCTTCAGCGTCCGGAATACCAGCGGCGAAAACCTGCTCATCGACGACGTGCGCTGCGTGAGGGCCGAGGAGCCGTGTGACCAGGTCAGCTGCGAGGCCTGGGAGCGTTGCGTGAATACCACCGCGACCTGCGAGCCGCTCTCCGGTCGCTGCAACGACGCCGCTGACTGCAGCGAGTGGCAGGCCTGCGATGAGACCCACACGTGCGTGGTCGCCGAGAATCGCTGCGTCCGTCACGCGGATTGCGCGGGGACCCCGGCGACGCCGTTCTGCGACTCCGCCACGCATCTCTGCATCGCGGGCGACCCCTGCGCTGGCGTCACCTGCAGCAACTCGGCGACGACCTGCAACCCCACGACCGGTGTCTGCGAGCTGGCCGAAGGCGCCTGCTTCACGACCTACGACTGCGTCGGAGACCTGCCCGCCTGCGATCCGACGACCCGGCGCTGCGTCGCCGCCAGCCACCCCTCGAACATCATCCGCAACGGTGGATTCGAGAACTGGAACATCTATTCCATCCCCTATCACGGGGACCATCTCATCCCTGACTACTGGTACGGCCTCGACAACGGCGTCAGCGACCCAGGCACTGAAATCAAGCCCACGCGCCTCGTGCTCTACACGAAGGCGGTGCACGGCGGCTCGACGGCGCTGCAGTTCGTCGTCCCCATCCAGATCGCCGAGCGCTTCTCGTCCGAGAAGTTCAACGTCCCGAGCGGCAACTACTCCTGCTCGTACCGCGTGCGCGGCCACGGCAGCATCCGCCATCGCAGCTACTCGAGCGGCGGCTGGAGCACGCAGACCGACTTCCTCACCGTCGACAGCGACGAGTGGCAGACGGTGTTCTTCCGCTTCACCGGGAACGTGCGCGACTGGCGCCTGTTCTTCTATCCGAGCCGCAGCGAGGCGGACCGCGACCACCTCCAGGTCGACGACGTCGTCTGCACGAAGGACTAGCAGGTCGGCGTGAGAGGCACCCGCTCCGGTGCCTCTCGCGCCTACCCGGGGCAGCGCGTCGCACGATGTCTCAGCGACTCGCTGCCAGTCCCGCGCCCTGCGAAGCGGTCACCCGCAGGGCGTCCTCGAGCTCCTCGAGCGCCTCACCGGCGAAGACCGCCAGCCGCTGCATGTGGGGCAGCGTCTTGCGGCAGCCGGTGAACCCGATGTTGAACTGCCCCGCGTAGCTCGTGCTGGTGATGTTCAGCGCCTGCCCGTGCAGCAGCACCGACACGGGGTAGAGCTGCTCCAGGCGCGCGCCGCAGAGGTACATCGGCCGGTCCGGCCCCGGCACGTTGGAGATGGTGAGGTTGAACACCGGCCGCATGTGGCCTCCCAGCCCCGAGAACACCTGCAGGACGTACGGCGTCATCAACATCGACGTGTAGTCCGCGATGCCGCTCCTGGGCAGCTCCTGGAGCCGCTCCTTGGCGAGCCGCGTGGACTCCGCGATGGCCTTGAGCCGCGCCACCGGCTCCTCGAGGTGGGTGTTGAGGTTGGCGAAGATGAAGCTGATGGCATTGGCCGTCGCCTCATCACCCTTGGGACGCACCGAGACGGGCACCCCGGCGGTCAGCGGCCGCTCGGGAAGCGCACCGAGCTCTCCCAGGTACCGGCGAAGCGCGGCGGCGCTGAGCCCCAGGAAGACGTCGTTCACGGTGACGCCGGCCGCCCTGGCCACGGCCTTCACGCGGGGCAGCGTGTAGTGCTGCGTCGCGAACCGGCGCTGCGCCGACACCGGGCGATTGATGATGGACCTCGGCGTCGCGAACGGCAGCACGACGTTCGGAGACCCTCGGACGGCGTCGCGCGCCATGCTGGCGAAGGACCTCGCCACCCCTGGCACCGCCGTGGCCCGCTCCTTCACGTCGGCCCACAGCTTCGTCATGGATGCGGCGTCCTGGTGCGTCGTGAGCGGACCGGAGCGGCGCGTCCCCACGGACCAGGGCGCCACGACCTCACGCGCGTCCGGGTCCGCGGACATCGCCTTGACCAGCAGGCGGATGCCGCCGACCCCGTCGACCAGCGAGTGGTGGACCTTGGTGTAGATGGCGAACCGGTTGCCCTCCAGCCCCTCGATGACATGCACCTCCCAGAGCGGCTGCGAGAGGTCCATGGCATGCGAGTGCAGGCGTGAAATCAACACCCCGAGCTCGCGCTCTCCTCCAGGCTTCGCGAGCGCGGAATGGCGGAAGTGGTAGTCGAGGTCGATGTCTTCCGTCTCCACCCAGGTGGGAAAGACAGACTTCAACCTCGGCGAGGCCAGCTTGAGGTTGTAGGGGGAGGTGAATTCGCGGCAGCTCCGCAGCCGCTCGATGAGGCCCTGAAGCCACCCATCCGGCGCTCCCTCGGGAAGCGAGTAGATGCAGAGGCTCGCCACGTGCATCGGAGTCTGCGGACCATCGACATACAGCCACACCGCGTCCATCGGGCTGAGAGTCTTCATCGTTGCCCTCCCCAGATGGCCCCGTCCGCCTGGGCGGGGCCCGACGATGAGTCTTTGGATTCGAGCATACCGAGCCCATGGGGCTCAGTCGCGGAACAGGGTTCCGCCGTCGAAGGTGAACCTGCCCTCCTCGAGCTGTTCCAGGTACCACTCGAAGAAGTCCTGCAGCGACTCCCGGATGGGCGGGAGGGGCCCGTCGTGGCTCTCCCACTTGAACACCTGCCCGCGAGTCCCCTCGGGGCCGGGCGCCAGGTCCACACAGTACAGGTTGCCTCCGCTGTCCCTGGCGAAGGGAACCCAGCCGGGGTGCCACCAGGTCCATTGCAGGGACTTGTCCGACTCGGGCAGCTCGTGAGGCGTGGCCATCTCGAAGGCGCCTTCCCTCCGGAGCTTCGCCAGCCCCTCCCATTGCGACAGGATGAGGTCCACGGTCATGCCGGAGTATTCGAAGACGCTCGCGTCCCCGGGCGGATGCTTTCCGCCACCTCCGAAGCGCAGCAGGAAGGCACGGAGGTCCCGAGGCAGCCCCGCCCCGAGGGCCTGCTCCAGGGCGGCGAGCTCCTCGGGTGTCGCGCGCTGGGCATTCCTCAGGGCCTCTGCATACGGCGTGCAGTGCTCCGCGAACACCGCCTCGATGCGCGTCCACACCGCCGTCATCCGCGCGGCCGCCGTCTCCTCCAGCGAGGGACTTCCAGCCGCGAGCAGGCGCTTCACCACCTCGTGCTGGCCATGCGCCTCCGCGGTATCGATGGCGTGATACCCGCTCGACCTCGGCGTCTTGACGTCGGCTCCGGCCGCGAGCAGCAGCTCGATGATGGCGAGGTCCGGAAAGCTGGCCGCGCGGTGGAGCGGGGGCCAGCCCGCCGCGTTGGGAGTGTTCGGATTCGCCCCCGCGCGGAGGAGCTTCTCCACCATGGCCGCGGAGGGGTCGCCCGGGAGCTCGTTCTTGTCCAGCGCCAGCGTCAGCACGGTGTTGCCCAGGTCGTCGTCGCACCGATGGTTGACGTCGGCACCGCCGGCAATCAGCCGCTCCGCCATTTCGATGTTCCCGGACAGGACGGCATACATCAGCGGCGACATCTCGAGCCCGTCGATTGCATCCACCGCCGCGCCCGCGTCGAGCAGCATCCGCACGAGCCCGAGCTCCTCCTCGGAGGCCGCCAGCACCAGCACAGGAGCGTCATCACTGCTGCGGGAGTCGGGGTCGGCACCGGCGGCCAGCAGCTTCGCCACCGTTTCGGCGTCTGCGTTTTCGACGGCCGCGACCAGGTCCGCGTTCAGCGTCGATGCATTGCTACCTGACATGCGAGGTGCTCCCGGGAGTTCGTGCCCCGGAGCATACGGGTGACGGACGTAACCCGACTACAAGAGAGACAGCCGCGCCGGCTCACTCCTCGGTGACAGGCACGGCCTGAACCTCGGAGAAGTCCACCTCCGAGACGCATGCATCCGCATACCGGCTGCCCGGGTAGACGGCGAGCACCTCGAGCTTCACGGACTCGAGAACGCTCTGCGTTTCGAGCCGGATGTCCTGCGGGGACGCGGTGTCCTCGAGGTCCACGTCCTGGCGGGTCCCATCGGAGAAGTGCAGGCGCACCCGCTTGAGGCGCGCGTTCCTGCGCCAGACTTCGGGGCTCTTGTTGTAGCCGGACACGAGCGAGAGCTCCCGGACCGTGACGGGCGTGTCGAATTCGAACCGCAGCCACTCCCCGCGGCCCATCCCCGCCGCGCCCTCGCACCAGGCGGTGGAGTCCTCTCCATCGCGCACGTTGTCCGGGCCATAGGTGGAATCGGTGGCCTTGCTGTTCTTCAAGCGGGATGACGCGGTGACACTGCTCACGAGGCAGTCATCACTCCTCGAGTAGTGGGAGCAGGGGAGCGACGCGCATGGGGGCTCGGTCCAGTGGCTCGACGGAGCGGCCCCGGGTCGATGTGCAACGAACGGATGTTGATACTACCCCCGTCAGAGGGACGGCTGTTCGCGCTGCAGCAGGTCCTGCACCTGGCGCTGGAGGGCCTGCAACCGGTGGAGCTTTTCCCTCAGCTCCCCGCGCATCTCGCGCTCGTCGGTGTGGAGGACCTCGTCGTGCAGCTCCTCGATGCTTTCGGCCAGGCAGGCGTGGAGGAGGTTGATCTGCTGTTGGGAGAGCTCCAGGACCATGCGACACCTCTCTGTCAGCGGAACAGCGGTGGCACTTCCCCCCTCACACCCGAGGGAGCGGGTGCGAGCGCGCGCGCGTCAGGCCCGTACGGGCCGCTGCTGCTGCTCCTGCTGCCTGGCGCGCAGGCGGTCGCGGAACACCCGAAAGGTTATCACGCGCACGCCTACCGCCCAGGGGGCCCCCTGCCCGACATGTCCTGGCGAAGTGTTCAATGTCATACAGCAGCGGTTCGAACCGTCGCCGGGGGAGCGTGCGTCCGTCCGTCGCGCACCTCCATCGGCCGGGTCTGTCCCGCGCTGGAGCCTTCTGCTGAAACTCCGACACACCGCGCCGCCCGTGGGCCGCGCGGTGCGTCTTGACGCTCGCGGTGCGGGACGCCCCGGCCTCGAGGCGCCCCTCCGCAATCACTGACTACCGGAGCGCGATGAGGGAGGCCACGAGCAGCGACACGACGCTCATGACCTTGATGAGGATGGCAACGCCGGGACCGGAGGTGTCCTTGAACGGGTCACCCACCATGTCGCCGACGACGGCGGCCTTGTGGACGTGCGAGCCCTTCGCGTGGCCCGGCAGCTTGCCCTTCTCGATGTACTTCTTGGCGTTGTCCCACGCGCCGCCGGCGTTGGCCATGTAGAGGGCCATCGTGGCGCCGACGACGAGCGCGCCGGCCAGCAGGCCCGCCAGCGCCTTGGGCCCCAGCAGGTAGCCCACCAGCGGAGGGGCGACGACGGCGATGAGGCCCGGGAAGACCATCTCGCGCAGGGCGCTCTTGGTGGAGATGTCGACGATCTTCTTCGGGTCCGGGTCGGCCTTGAGCTCCATCAGCCCCGGAATCTCGCGGAACTGGCGGCCAATCTCCTCGACGATGGCGCCCGCCGCGCGGCCCACGGCGAGCATCGTCGAGGCGCCCACCAGGAACGGGAGGATGGAGCCCAGCAGCAGGCCCACGATGACGTTCGGGTCGGTCAGCAGCAGGCTCATCTCCGGCAGACCGGCGGCGACGCGCGTGTGGTTGACCTCGAGGTTGAACGCCGAGAAGAGCGCGATGACGGTGAGCGTCGCCGAGCCGATGGCGAAGCCCTTGCCGATGGCCGCCGTGGTGTTGCCCACCGCGTCCAGCTCGTCGGTGATGGCGCGCACCTCGGGGCCGAGGCCCGACATCTCCGAGATGCCACCCGCGTTGTCCGAGATGGGGCCGTAGGCGTCCACCGTCATCACGACGGCCGTACCGCCCAGCATGCCCACCGCCGACAGCGCGATGCCGTACAGGCCGAGCGCCCGGTCCGCGATGTAGGCCACCAGGGCGATGGTGGCCATCGAGATGCCCACGCTCTCCATGCCGACGGCGAGGCCGCGGATGAGGTTGGTGCCCGCGCCCGTGACGGAGGCCTCCGCGATGCGCTGCACCGGCCTGGCCGAGGTGTAGTAGTCCGTGACGAGGCCGATGATGGCACCGCCGAACGCGCCCGCGGCCAGCGCCACGGTGATGGACTGGGAGAGGCCGAACACCTGCATCATCACGTACGACAGCCCCACCAGGATGACGGGGGGCATGATGAGGGCGCTGCGCAGGACCTGCGCGGGGTTCATGTGCTTGAGGGCGCGCGCGATGAAGATGCTCAGCACGCTGACCACCAGGCCCACCGCGGACAGCACGAGCGGGAGCACCACGCCCGCCACCTTCGCGGTCCCCGACGCGGAGGGGTCCACCACGAGGCGGGAGAGCTCCGTCGCATTGGCGGTCAGCGCCATCGCCATCGCGGCGACGAGCGCGGCCACCATGGACTCGTAGATGTCGGCGCCCATGCCGGCCACGTCGCCCACGTTGTCGCCCACGTTGTCGGCGATGACGCCGGGGTTGCGCGGGTCGTCCTCGGGGATGTTCTCGATGACCTTGCCGGCGATGTCGGAGCCGACGTCCGCGGCCTTGGTGTAGATGCCGCCGCCCACGCGCGCGAAGAGCGCGATGGAGCTCGCGCCCACGGCGAACGAGTGGAGGATGGGGGAGAGCTGCTCATGCCCCCGGAACAGGTAGTAGACGCCGCCCATGCCGATGAGGCCCAGGCCGGCGACGGCGAGGCCCATCACGGCGCCGCCATCCAGGGCGACCAGGAGCGCGTTCGGCTTCGAGCCGGTGCGCGCGGCCTGCGCGGTGCGCACGTTCGCGAAGGTCGCGGCCTTCATGCCGATGTAGCCCGCGAGCAGCGACAGGAACGCGCCCACCACGAAGCTCGCGCTCGCAATCCAGCCCAGCGCCAGTCCGATGATGACCGCGACGCCCGCGCAGTAGCCCGCGAGCACCTTGTACTCGCGCACGAGGAACGCCATCGCGCCTTCGCGGATGTAGCCCGCGATGCGGTTCATCGTCGCGTCACCGTCCGGGAGCGACTTGACGCGGAAGTAGAAGAACGCAGCGAAGAGCAACCCCACGGCGCCGACGACGCCCGGTGCGATTGCCCAGAAACTCGACTCGAGACTCGACAACTCCATCCATTCCTCCAGAGCAGTCCGGGGGCCTGACCTCCCACTCCGGGTCGCTCGCGTGCCGCACGAAATGCGCGCAGGGCCTATACGGGATTTCCGCACGGCCTGGGAGCCACTCGGAGGGTGTGGGCAGAATCTGCCCGCCTTCCGGGCCTCCATCGCCGCAGAGAATCCATTTCTTCCGTGGATTTCTCGCCTTCGTGTGCTCGCCTGAGAGGAGCGGGCAGGCACGGCAAGCCGCCAGTCGAGCCGCAGAGGCGTGGAAATCCAGAATAAGGCGCACCCTCGTCGGTGGTTCTCCAACCGTTCCACGCAGGAAGAGCGTTGGGGCAGCAATCATCGTGGAGCGCCGAGCGGAGTGCCCACCGGCCTTGGTGAAGTGGCTCAGCCCGGACCGGGCTGCGAGTCCCACCAGCGTGGCGTCCCAGTCCCGCCACCACCTTCAATCGCCGCGCGCAATCGCCCCAGGGTGTCAGACGCGTCGTGCGTCAAAATCGCCACATTGAGTCATGAGCAACTCAGTTGCATCTGCACCACATAATCAATAAAAGCCCGTCAGACTCCATGCTGACGGCGAGACAACTCACGAAGGCGTATGGCCAGCGCAAGGCGCTCGACGGGCTCGACCTGGAGGTCGGGAGCGGCGAGGTGCTGTGCCTGCTGGGGCCCAACGGCGCGGGCAAGACGACCACGCTCCACCTGTTCCTCGGACTGCTGAAGCCCTCGTCAGGGACTGCACGGGTGAAGGGCGTGGACGTGGCGACGGACCCCATCGCCGCGCGAAGGCACATCGCCTACGTGCCCGAGCAGGTGCAGCTCTACCCGCACCTCAGTGGCCTGGAGAACCTGGGCTACTTCCTGGGACTGGCGCAGTCGAGCCCTCCTCCTCCCGAGCGGCTCCATGCGCTGCTGCGCGAGGCGGGCCTGCCCGCCGAGGCCGCCACCCGTCCCGTCGGCGGCTACTCCAAGGGCATGCGGCAGAAGGTCGTTCTCGCGCTGGCGCTGGCCCGCGAGGCGGAGGCGCTGCTGCTGGACGAGCCGACCTCGGGCCTGGACCCCGTCTCCATCCGCGAGCTGGGCCACCTCATCGAGCGCCTGAGCACCCGGGGCGCCGCGGTGCTGATGGTGACGCATGACCTGGCCATCGTGCGCGCCGTGGCCCATCGCGTGGGCGTCATGAAGGCGGGCCGGCTGGTGGAGCTCGCCCCGGCGGCCGCCCTCACCGAGGAAGGACTGGAGCGCCTGTACTGGAAGCACTTCGAGGACACCGGCCCGGCCCCCACCCAAACCGCACGCGCAACCCCATGAAGACCCCCTTGTCCCTGACGGCGGCGCTGCTGCTGTGCTGGCCCGGACCGTCTACCGCACAGACGACGCCAGACGCCCCCGCCGCCTCCACCGACGCTCCCGCTCCCACGGAGACTCCAGCCGACGACCTGGGAGAGACCATCTCCGTGGAAGGCCGCGGCAGGGGCGCGCTCATCAGCTCCGAGGTGCTCACTTCGGTGAACGTCATCGGCCGCAAGCAGCTCGCGGAGGAGAACGTCAACGAGCCGCTGGAGGTGCTGCGCCGCACTCCGGCCGTCTACATGGACGGCTTCAACCAGGGCATCGTCAGCTCCGACGTCGGCGTGCGCGGCTTCAGCACCCAAGGTGACGTGGCGCCCGTCAAGCTGCTCATCGACGGCATCCCCAGCAACCTCCACGTCGGCGTGCCCGACCTGAAGGCTGTCTCTCCGCTCGAAATCGAGCGCATGGAGGTGGTGAAGGGGACCAACGACCCGCGCTACGGCCTCTACAACGTGGCCGGCAACGTCAACGTCGTCACCCGACGCGGTGGCAACGAGCGGCAGCTCCGGCTGCTCGCCGGCAGCTTCGGCACCCTGGAGCCCCAGGCCGTGGTGGGCATCGAGAAGGGGGCCCTCGCCCAGAACTACTCGGCCGCCTACCGGCGCTCCACGGGCTACCGGGGCAACTCCGAGCAGGGCCGCTTCGCCGGCTCGGGAAGGTGGTTCCTCACGCTCGACAAGGGCGCGCGCGTGGGCGTCATCGTCCGCGGCGCGTACATGGACGCGGACGCGCCCGGCTACCTCACCACCGACGAGCTGCGCGCCTCGCCCCGCTCGGTGGTGGACTACGCCCGCGCGGACGGGGGCACGCAGCGCAACCTGCACGCCAGCGTCCACCTGGACCGGGACTTCGGCCCGGACCTGACGTGGTCCCTCAAGGCCTATGGCCAGGGCTTCCTGCGCAAGCGCTGGGTGCGCCTCAGCGCCGAGTCCGTTCAGCAGGAGCGCGTCGAGGACGAGAAGCAGTATGGCGCCCTCTCCGTGCTCACCCTGCGCACGGACGCGCTCGGCCTGGAGGGCTTCGCGCTGGAGTGGGGCCTGGACTACCAGCTCCAGGACAACCGCCACCTGCGCTACACGGCGGAGGAGCGGCGGCGCTCCGGCGACCCGGTGCGCAACCAGGACTTCGACTTCCAGACGCTCGGCACGTACCTCCAGGCCCGCGCCTGGCTCGTGGACCGGCTGCGCGTGGTGGCGGCGCTGCGCGTGGACCGGCTCCTCGGTGGCTTCACCGACCGGCGCACCGGGGACACGTACGGCATCAGCGACAGGGACCTCATCCTCCAGCCCAAGCTGAGCCTCGCGTACACGCTCTTCGAGGGCCACACCGTGTACGGCAACTACGGCCGCACCTTCCAGACGGGTGTGGGCTCCGGCGCGTACCAGACGCAGGGCGAGCCGCTGTCCGTCTCGCTCAATGACGGTTGGGAGGCCGGCTATACGCTCAGCCCCCGCGACTGGCTCACCGCGCGCGTGGCCGTGTGGCAGCAGTACGCCAGCAACGAGGTGCGGCTGAGGTTCGACGACTCGGGAGACTCCGAGAACGTGGGCCGCACCCGTCGCGAGGGCTTCGACGTGGAGCTGACGCTCCAGCCGCTCACGCAGGTGACGCTGTGGGGCTCCTTCAGCCGCCACGTGGCGTGGCAGACGGAGCCCGGCGCCGCCTTCGCCGCGCGCCGGGGCCGGCAGCTGGACCACGTGCCGGACTTCAGCGCGAAGACGGGCGTGGACGTCGCGCCGCTCACCGCGCTGCGCCTGTCCCTCTGGCTCTACGCGCAGGGCGACTACCACCTCACGAAGGAGAACAACCAGGGCCAGTACGGGGCGTACACCCTGCTCAACCTGGACGCCGCCTACGAGGTGAAACGGTGGGCCCGCGTTGGCGTGCAGCTGCGGAACCTGCTGGGCGCCACCTACGACACCTCCGTCTGGTACCGCGACTTCAGCGGACCCGCCGTCCTGCACACGCCCGGCGACGGGCGGGCCGGCTACGTCACCACCACGATGACCTTCTGACCCTCGCCATGGCCATGAATGCGCTCTGGATGATTGCGCGGCACGAGGTGCTGCGGGCCCTGCGCCACCGGACGGCGCGGGTGGGCATGGTGGCGCTGGGCGCGCTGGTGCTCGTGGGCTGCCTGCTGGGCGCGTACCGGCAGGCACAGCAGACGCGCGAGCGGGAGGCCCACCAGCAGCTCGTGCGCGCGCAGTGGGAAGGGCAGCCCGCGCGCCACCCGCACCGCGTGGCGCACTACGGCACCTTCGCGTTCCGCCCCGCCGGGCCGCTGGCCTTCTTCGACCCGGGCGTGGGCGACTTCGTCGGCACGTCGGTGTACCTGGAGGCGCACCGGCGCAACGGCCTCACCTTCAGCGAGGCGGCGCAGTCCGGGGAGCTGCTGCGCCTGGGCACCGCCAGCACCGCCTTCGTCCTCCAGTTGCTCCTGCCGCTGCTCGTCTTCTGCCTCGGCGCGGGCTCCGTGGCGGGTGAGCGGGAGAGCGGCACCTGGCGCCTGCTGTTGGCGCAGGGCGTGAGCCCCCGCGCGCTGCTGGCCGGCAAGGTGCTCGGGGTGTGGCTCCTGGTGGCGCTCCTCCTGCTGCCCTCGCTGCTGCTGGTGGCGGTGGGTGCCCTGCTGACGGGAATCCTGTCAGCGGGCGCGGACGCCCTGGCCCGCGCGCTGCTGCTCATGGCGGGCTACGCCGTATATGGGCTCATCTGCGCCATGCTCGCCGTGTGGGTGTCCTCCTGGCACCAGCAGACGCGCGGCGCGCTGATGACGCTGCTGGTGCTGTGGATGGGCCTGTGGCTGGTGGTGCCGCGCGCCGCCACGCAGCTGGCCGCCCGGCTCCACCCGGCACCCTCCGGCGCGCGCTTCGACGCGCAGCTGGAGGAGTCCCTGCGCTCCGCCGCGGACGGCCACAGCCCGAGCAGCCCCGCCTTCGCCGAGATGAAGCAGCAGTACCTGCGCCAATACGGCGTGGAGCGCGTGGAGGACCTGCCCATCAACTTCGGCGGCGTGGCCATGCACGAGAGCGAGGCCGCCACCCGCGCCGTCTTCGAGGAGCACTACCGCCGCCTCTTCGACTCCTGGCGCGAGCAGGACCGCGAGGCCCTCGTCCTGTCCCTCTTCAACCCCATGCTCGCGCTGCGCAACGCCTCCATGGCCCTCGCCGGCACCGACTCCCACCACGTCATCGACTTCGAGCAGCAGGCGGAGGACCACCGCTACGCCTTCATCCAGCGCCTCAACGCGCTGCACACGCATGAAATCCGCGCGGTGAATGACCGCGCGCAGCGGCTGGACGCCAGCAGGTGGAGAGACTTCCCGCCCTTCGTGTACCAGCGGCCCGCGCTCGCCCAGGTGGTGGCTCCGGTGGCGCTGGCCGGCACCGCGCTGGTGGGCTGGGCGGTGGCGCTGCTGGCCGCGCTGAGCCTGCGCCCCGGAGGGCTGTCATGAGCGCCCGGGGAATGCTGCTGCGCTACGAGGCGCGGAGGCTGTGGACGTCTCGCGCATCCGTGGCGGCCCTCGCTGGCGTGCTGCTCCTGGGGCTGGGCGCCATCGCCCTGGGCGTGGAGCGCACGGGGCAGGGCGCGCGCGGGGTGACGCTGCGCGAGCAGCGACTGGCGGAGCAACAGGCCCACCTGCGCGCGAGCCATGCGCCGGACGCCGAGCTGGGCCTCATCCTCTATTCCCTGGTGCTGCCCACCGTACGCGAGCCGTCCCCGTGGGCCGCGGTGTCCACGGGCCTCTGGGACGTCTACCCCGGCAGTCACTCCCTGCGGCTGTTGGGGCTGGTGCCGCAGCTGCACGCGCTGGAGCCGGACAACCCGGTGCGCCAGCTCACCGGGAGCTTCGACCTGGCCTTCGTGCTGGCCTTCCTGCTGCCGCTGCTCGTCATCGGCCTGGGGCACGACGCGCTCTCCGGGGACGAGGATTTGGGCACGGCCTTCCTGGTGCGCGCGCAGCCCGCGCCGGTGTCGCGCCTCGTCCTGTTGCGGCTGGGCCTGCGCGCCGCCGCCGTCGCCGTGCTGTCGCTGGTGCTGTTGGGCGCGGCGGTGGCGTGGACGGGCAGCCCGCTGGACGCGCGAGTGGTGTACGCGGCGTTCATCAGCCTGGGCTCGGTGGCGCTGTGGTTCCTCGTGGTGCTGCTGGTGGCGTCGCTGCGGCGCTCCTCCGCCTTCACCGCCCTGACGCTGGTGGGCGTGTGGCTGGGCAGCGCGGTGCTCGTACCAGCGCTGCTCAACCTCGGCCTGTCGCTGGGCTTCCCGGTGCCGGGAGGCATCGAGCTCACCCTCACCCAACGCCAGGAGATGAACGCGGGCTGGGACAAGCCCAAGCGCGCCACGATGGAGCCCTTCTTCGCGCGGCGTCCCGAGTGGGCCTCGACGAGCGTGCCCGAGGAGCGCTTCTCGTGGCCCTGGTACTACGCCATGCACGAGGTGGGCGACGCCTCCGTGGAGGCCCCGCTGCGCGCCTACCGCGAGCAACTCCAGCTCCGCGACACGTGGGCCGAGCGCCTGGCGCTGGTGCTGCCGCCCGTGAATGTGCAGCTGCTCTTCAACCGGCTGGCGGCCACGGACCTGGGCGCGCAGCTCGCGTACCGCGACAGCGTCATCGCCTACCACGAGCAGCTCAAGCGCCACTTCTATCCGCCCGTCTTCCAGGGCGCGCGGCTGGCCTCGCTCGACTTCGACGCCATCCCCCGCCACCACTTCCTCCCCCCGGAGCCCCGCCTGTTCCCGGGCCTCTGGGGGCTGGGCCTCGCCGTGCTCGCCCTGGCAGCGCTGGTGCCAGGCGCCTGCCGCCGCATGGACCGGGCCGTCTCGTGAGCTTCCCACCCCACACCCGCATGGGAGTACCGCTTGGAACCCTCACCCACCCGGGCCCATGAAGCCCTGACCACCCCCAGCTCCACGCTCGCGCCCACTTCCGGACGTGAGCAGCTGCTGCGCGATGGATACACCGTGCTGCCCGGTGTGCTGAGCACGGACGAGGTGCGGCGCTTCCGCGCGCTGGCGCAGCGCATCCTCGAGACCCAACAAGGCAGCGCGGAGTACCGCGAGAAGCACCGGGCCATCGGCAGCCTCGTGGACATCCTCCGCGAGCCCGGCTTCGTGGACCTCGTCTGTCACCCCGGCATGCGCTCGGGGCTCGCGTCGCTGGGCTACCCGGAGCTGCGCTACCAGCACGGCATCGTCTTCAACAAGCTGCCCCGCACGCCGCGCACCTTCTGGCACCAGGACGGAACGATGTGGGACCACCCGGCAGCCTACGAGGCCGAGCCGCTGGACCTCATCCTCATCTACTACCTCGTGGACACCACCCCCGCGAATGGCTGCCTGCGCGTCATCCCCGGCAGCCACCGGCGGCGCCACGCGCTGCACTCGCACCTGAAGGGCACGTACACGCCGGACCTGCGGGCGATGAAGGACCCCACGGCCCCCGCCTTCCAGCTCTACCCGGACGAGCAGCCGGTGCAGGTGCGCGCCGGCAGCCTCGTCGTCACCGACGCGCGACTGCTGCACGCCGCCCACGCCAACGACAGCGACGAGGACCGCACCGCGCTCAGCCTCTGGTACCTGCCCTCGTACGAGGCCCTGCCGGAGCCCCTGCGCGCCCGCTACACGCTGCGCGCGGGCGTGGATGACCGGCTTCCCTACCTGCCGCCGGGCTGGCCCGAGGAGGCCGCCGCGCGGCTGCGCTCCCTCCTTCCCCCCGCGTATGCCGGAACCGAGACGCCGCTGCCCATGAACAACCTGCCCGACGCGCGCCTGCGCTGAGCGAGAGACTCATGCTGCCCACACCCCACGATGACATGGCAGTCCAGGTGCACCGCGTCTATCAGCGACTGGCCACGGCCTCGTCGCTGGAGCCCTGCGACGAGGTGAACACGCTGTTCAGCGAGCTGGTGCGAATCTCCCTGTCGCCGCTGCACAAGGCCGAGGCCGCGCGGATGCTGGCGGACCCCGTCCTCGACGCCATCCGGGAGAACCTGTGGCGCGTCTGCGCGCGCGGCGAGTTCGAGCTGGAGCGCCAGTGGTCCACCCGCATCGTCGAGGCCGGGGACGCCTGGACCGAGCTGAAGCGATTCCCCTACTACGGCAACTACGAGAAGCTGGCACGACTGGAGGCGGCGGCCCTGCACGGCGCCGCGGCGCGCCCGCTGGAGCGCGTCCTCTTCGTGGGCAGCGGCCCGCTGCCGCTCACCTCCATCCTCCTGGCGCGGCAGCACGGCCTGCGCGTGGACAACGTGGAGATGGACGAGCGCGCCTTCCACGCCTCGCGCCACCTGGCGGAGCGGCTGGGCATGGCGCACCAGCTCGGCTTCCGCCACGCGGATGTCATGTCGTGCTCGGAGCTGGGGGACTACGACTGCGTCTTCCTGGCGGCGCTGGTGGGGATGAACCCGCGCGAGAAGGCCGCGCTGCTCCGGCACCTGGGCGCGTGCATGCGGCCCGGCGCGCTGCTGCTGGCGCGCAGCTCAGCGCGGCTGCGCGTGCTGCTCTACCCCGAGGTGGACATCGGCCGGCTGGCGCCCTTCGTGCCGCGCATGGAAATCCACCCCCACGACGAAGTCGTCAACTCGGTCCTCATCGCCGAGGTGCCCGCCGCGTCCACCCAGGCCGCGGCCTGAGCCTCCCCAAGAGACACATCATGGCGAACCTCCTGGTCATCGAAAGCTGGGTGCGCTCTGTCGGGCTCATCCTTCCGAAGAAGCTGCGCGCGCTGGGGCACCGGTACACCTTCGTCAGCCGCAAGCCGGAGCACTACACGGGCTGGGCCCGGGGCGCGGGCCTGCTGGGCTCGGGCGCGGAGCCGGAGCCCCACCCCCTCATCGCGCTGGCGGACGACGTCGTCACCGCGGAGACGAACGACGTCGAGCAGCTCCTCGCGGTGCTGAAGCCCCTGCACGAGCAGCGCCGCTTCGACGGCGTGCTCACCTGCTGTGACTACTACCTGGAGACGACGGCCCTCGTGGCCGAGGCGCTGAGCCTGCCGGGGCCGCCGCCGTCGGCCATGCGGGTGGCACGCTCCAAGCATCTGATGCGCGAGGCGTGCCGCCGCGCGGGCCTGCCGGGGCCTCGCTTCCTGGCCACGCCGGACCTGGAGGCCGCGCTCACCTTCGCGAAGGAGGTCGGCTACCCGGTGGTGCTCAAGGCGGTGGACCTGTGCGCCAGCGAGGACGTGCGCGCGGCACACGACGCCGACGAGCTGCGCGCGGCCTTCGCCCACATCCTCGGCCCGCCGGTGAACATCCGCGGCCAGTCGCGGCCCGGCGTGGTGCTCGTCGAGGAGTTCCTCCGCGGCGAGGAGTTCAGCGTGGAGACGTGCACCTGGCGCGGCGACACCACCGTCATCGGCGTGACGGACAAGAGCCTGGTGGGTTATCCGCACTTCATCGAGTCCGGGATGATGCACCCGGCGGACCTGCGTCCGGAGACGGCCCGCGCGCTCTCGGATTGCGTGCGCCAGGCGCTCACCGCGGTGGGCTACACGCACGGGCTGACGCACACGGAGGTCAAGCTCACGGAGGCGGGGCCGCGCATCGTCGAAATCAACGCGCGCATGGGTGGCAGCTACGTCTTCGAGCTGGTGGAGCTCGTCACGGGCGTGGACTTCTTCACGACCGTCATCGATCTGGCGCTGGACCGGCGCCCCGCGGTGCAGCCGCGCGCCACGGGCATCACCAGCGCGGCGGTGCACTTCCTGCTGCCGCCGCGTGGCGGCCGCGTCGTATCCATCCAGGGCGCGGAGGCGCTTCGCCAGGACGCGGACATCCACCGGCTGGTGGTGGACGACGTGGTGGGCAGGACGCTCCGCCAGCCCCAGGACAACAACGACTTCATGGGCCACGTCATCGCCGTCGACCGGAGCGGGCCCGGCGCGCGGCGCAAGGCCGAGTGGGCCGTGTCGCGGCTGGACATCCAGGTGGAGTGAGCCATGGCCGAGGCGACGAGTCCTCCGGTCCGCCCCGTGGGGGCGCTGGCGCAGCTGCGCGCGGCGAGCCCTCCGGTGCGGATGCTGCTGGCGTGCGACCTGGGCTTCAACCTGGGCTTCTACATGCTGGTGCCCTTCCTCGCGGGGCACCTCACCTCGCTGGCCGTCTCCGGCTGGCTGGTGGGGCTCATCCTCGGGCTGCGCAACCTGAGCCAGCAGGGCCTCTACCTCGTGGGGGGAACGCTCGCGGACCGGGGCGAGTACCGCTCGCTCATCGTCCTCGGCTGCCTGGTGCGCTGCGGGGCGTTCGCGCTGTTCGGGCTGTCGACGTCGGTGCCGGCGCTCGCGGTGGCGTCGGTACTGACGGGCGGCGCGGCGGCGCTCTTCACGCCCGCGATGAAGGCGTACCTGTCCGGCCTCCAGCGCGAGGAGCGGCCGGCGGCCTTCGCGCTGTCGGCGATGCTGTCCCAGGCGGGGGCGCTGCTGGGGCCGCTGCTGGGCATGGGGGTGTTGGGCTCGGACTTCCGCCGGCTGGCCTTCACGGCGGCGGGGCTCTTCTTCCTGTGGGCGGTGCTGCTGCGGCGATATCTGCCGGAGAAGCGCGGCACCGAGGCGGGGGCTTCAGCCCCGGTGTGGCGGGGCTGGCGCGAGGTGCTCGCGCACCGGGACTTCGTCCTCTTCGCGGCGGCCATGGCGGGGTACGCCGTGCTCTTCAACCAGCTCTACCTCGCGCTGCCGCTGGCGCTGGACTCGGCGCGGCAGGGGGCTCGGGGCGTGGGGTGGGTGTTCATCCTGTCGGGCGGGTTGATGGTGCTCTTCCAGGTGCGCGTCACGGCGTTCTGCCGGGGCCGGTGGACGCCCGCGTCCGCGATTGTCCGGGGCCTCGCGCTGATGGGCGCGGCCTTCCTGCCCATGGCGGTGCTGACGGCGCTGGGCCCGGGGGCGCCACGGGGAGTGACGGTGGCGGCGCTGCTCACCACCGCGATTCTCACGCTGGGGATGATGGTGGCCTTTCCTTTTTCCATGGACATGGTGTCGCGGCTGGCGGGGGAGCAGCGGCTGGGCACGTACTACGGCGTCTACTACCTGGCGGCGGGCCTGGGCGCGGCGCTCGGCAACCTGGTGACGGGCCATCTGCTGGAGCGCGGTGGCGCGGCGGCGTGGCTGCTGCTCGTCGGGGTGGGGCTCGCGTCGTCGGCGATGGTCGCGGCGCTCGGCGCCCGGGGGCGGCTGGTGGCGCGGGGAGTACAGGGAACATGAGGCGCATGTCACCACGCGTCGCGCCGCGGCTCCTGCTGCTGGCCTGTGCGCTGGGCTCGGCCGTCGCCAGCGCCCAGGGCCCCATGGAGCTGGGCCGGCTGTCCGGTCCCATCGTCATGGACGGCCGCCTGGACGAGCGGGCGTGGGAGTCCGTTCCGTCCCTGCCCATCGCCGTCTACGAGCCCGTCTACGGCAAGGCCCCCGCGGAGCAGACGGAGATTCGCATCGCCTACGACGACGGTGCGCTGTATGTGGCCGCGCGCCTGTCGGACTCGCTGCCGGACGACGTGCGCGGCAACTCGCTGTATCGCGACCAGTACAACGGCGATGACACCGTGGGCCTCATCGTGGACGCCTTCAACGACGAGGACACCGCGCTCTGGTTCTACACCACGCCCACCGGCATCCGCGTGGACGGCACCGTGGTGGCGGACATGGCCAGCGGCGAAGCGGACTGGAGCTGGAACGGCCACTGGGAGGCGGCGTCCCAGCGCACGGCGGACGGGTGGACGTCGGAGATGCGCATTCCCTTCTCCACGCTCGGCTTCCAGGACGAGGGCGGGCAGGTGGTGATGGGGCTCTCGGTGTATCGCTGGCTCGCGCGGCACAATGAGCGGCACATCTGGCCGGACGTGCCACCGCGCTGGCCGCGCGCCTACGCCAAGCCCTCGAGGCTCCAGGACGTGGTGCTGCGGGGCGTGGACGGCCGCCGCGCCGTCTACGTGACTCCCTACGCGCTGGGCGGCTACACGCAGCGCCAGCGTCCGGGAGACACGCGCACCCTGGGCCTCCAGCAGCGCGGCCTCCGGGCCGACGTCGGCGTGGACGCGAAGTTCGGCGTGTCCAGCAACACCACGCTCGACATCACCGTGAACACGGACTTCGCCCAGGCCGAGGCGGACGACGAGCAGATCAACCTCACGCGCTTCCCCCTCTTCTTCCCGGAGAAGCGCCCGTTCTTCCTCGAGCGCGCGAGCGTCTTCGCCTTCGGGCTGTCGGGCGACGGGCGCCTGTTCAACAGCCGCAGCATCGGGCTGGTGGAGGGGCAGCCGGTGCCGCTGCTGGGCGGCGCGCGGCTGGTGGGCCGCACGGGCGCGTGGGACTTCGGCCTGCTGGACATGCAGGCGATGTCCACCGGAGCACGTCCTACGGAGAACCTGGGCGTCGTGCGTGTGCGCCGCCAGCTCGGAGACCCGCGCTCCAGCGTGGGACTGATGCTCACCACCCGCGTCGACGGCGAGGGCCGCTCCTCACTGGCCTACGGCGCGGACTCCGTGCTGCGAGTGGTGGGAGACGAGTACCTCGGCGTGAAGTGGGCGCAGAGCACGCGCTGGGGCCCGGCGCCGGTGATGGACGTGGCCCCCGAGGTGACGCCGCCGTCGGGGCGGGGAGGCCGGCTGCTGGTGGACTGGCAGCGCCGCCGCGCCGCGGGGCTGAGCTACCGGCTGGGGCTCAACTGGGTGGCGGACGGCTACGTGGCGCCGCTGGGCTTCGAGCCGCGCCGGGACGTGCGCTGGGCGGACGGAGCGCTGCAATACGAGTGGCTGCTGTCCGAGGCCTCACCGCTTCGCCGCATCCGCCTGGGCACCACGGGCGAGGTGTGGCAGCGCAACTCGGACCGGGTGGTGGAGACCGCGCTGGCCGAGCCCTTCCTGCGCATGGAGACGCAGGGGGGCTCGGAGCTGGCGCTGTCGGGCTCCCTGCGCACGGAGGACGTGGCGAGTGAGTTCCTCCTGGGCGGAGACGCGGCGATTCCCGCCGGGCGCTACACCTTCCAGCGCGTCCGGGCGGAGTACGGAATGGCGAGCCGCCACCGGCTGCGCACGGATGTCGCCGTCGAGGTGGGCGGGCTGTACGACGGGCGGAGCGTGGGCGTGACGCTGGGGCCCACGTGGAACGCCTCGCGCCACCTCAACGTCGGGGCCGAGTACCAGCTCGACGCCTTCCGCGCGCCTGAGCGGGAACAGACGCTGGACTCACACATCTTCCGGCTGCGGCTACAGCTCGCGCTGGATCCGCACCTGTCGCTGAGCACGCTGGCGCAGTACAGCAGCGTGGTGAAGCGGGCCAGCTTCAACGCGCGCGTGCGCTACCACGTCCGCGAGGGCCAGGACTTCTGGCTCGTCTACGACGAGCGGCTCACCCGCGGCCTGTCCGACCCCGCCGAGCGCGTGGCGCCGCAGAACAACAACCGCGCGCTGCTCCTCAAATACACGCACACGCTGGTGTGGTGAGTGAGCGGGGCGGAGCTGCCCGCCCTCCCACGCGCAATCGTGGGAGAAGCGGGGGAGGGCTGCTGACGGGGGCGGCCGTGGCGCTATTCACCATCACCCTGGGCGAGGCCGCGGATGAACATGATGCCGCCCCAGATGATGGCGCCGTACCAGATGAAGCCTGTCTTGACGATGAAGGTGAAGATGACGCCGGCCGCGCAGATGGCCAGGCCCGTGAGTGCTCGCGAGTTCATGGAGAGTCCCCCTCAACCCGGCAGCCAGGTGGCTACCGGTCCATGGCGTGTGGGGCGCCACGGACGCGGTGAATCCTTGCACGCCATCATGAACCGCGTCCACCCGGCCCGGGACCTCGTGTTCCAGCGACAGGGATTGGATGACCCACGCCGCGTACGGCAAGTCTTTCACCGCCGTCCCGGGTTGTTCCCTATCATCCGTCATCCACTCGAAGGGGACACCTGGAGGTACGCCGGATGGGACAGGAAGCGGACGTCATCATCGTGGGCGGTGGGTTGGCGGGGCTCGTCGCCGCGACGGAGCTCGCGGACGCGGGCAAGCGCGTCACGGTGTTGGACCAGGAAGGAGAGCAGAGCCTGGGTGGACAGGCCTTCTGGTCCTTCGGCGGGCTGTTCCTGGTGGACTCGCCCGAGCAGCGGCGCATGGGCGTCAAGGACTCGCATGCGCTCGCGCTGGAGGACTGGCTGGGCACGGCGGGCTTCGACCGCGAGGAGGACCATTGGCCGCGGAAGTGGGCGGAGGCCTTCGTCGGGTTCGCCGCGGGCGAGATGCGGCCCTGGCTCTACCAGTTGGGGATGCGCTGGTTCCCCGTGGTGGGCTGGGCCGAGCGGGGTGGCTACGGGGCGGTGGGCCACGGCAACTCGGTGCCTCGCTTCCACGTGACATGGGGCACGGGGCCGGGAGTGCTCGCGCCCTTCGTGCGGCGGGCGCAGGCGGCGCGGGAGAAGGGGACGCTCACGTTCCTGTTCCGGCACCGGGTGGATGAGCTGCTCGTCCAGGCGGGCGCGGTGGTGGGAGTGCGGGGGATGCGGCTGGTGCCCACGGACGTGCCGCGCGGCGTGAGCAGCCCGCGGGAGACGGCGGGGGAGTTCGAGCTGCGGGCCTCGGCGGTCGTCGTCACGTCGGGAGGCATTGGCGGCAATCATGAGCTGGTGCGCAAGAGCTGGCCCTCGCGATTGGGCCCGGCGCCGAAGTTCATGGTCCAGGGCGTTCCCGCGCACGTGGACGGGCGGATGATTCCCATCACCGAAGCGGCGGGCGCACGGGTCATCAACCGGGACCGGATGTGGCATTACACGGAGGGGCTGCGGAACTGGAATCCCATCTGGCCCCAGCACGGCATCCGCATCCTGCCCGGGCCCAGCTCGCTGTGGCTGGATGCGACGGGCAAGCGGCTGCCACCTCCACTGTTCCCGGGCTTCGACACACTGGGGACGCTCGAGCACATCTTGAAGACGGGGCACGAGCACTCGTGGTTCGTGCTGAATCAGCGAATCATCAAGAAGGAGTTCGCGCTCTCGGGCTCCGAGCAGAACCCGGACCTGACGAACAAGGACTGGCGAGGGGTGCTCAACCGCGCGGTGGGCCAGAAGGCGATGGGGCCGGTGGAGGCCTTCAAGTCACACGGCGTGGATTTCGTCGTGGCGGAGAACCTGCGGGCGCTGGTGGCTGGGATGAACACGAAGACGGAGACGCCACTGCTGAACTACTCGACGGTGGAGCGGGAGGTGCTGGCTCGAGACAGGCAGTTGGACAATCCCTTTGGCAAGGACCTCCAGATTGCGGCCATCCGCCAGGCGCGCTCGTACCGGGGGGACCAGCTGGTGCGCACGGCGAAGCCCCACCGCATTCTCGACCCGGAAGCGGGGCCGCTCATCGGCGTGAAGCTGAACATCCTGACGCGCAAGACGTTGGGCGGGTTCGAGACGGACTTGTCGGGCCGGGTGTTCGGGACGAATGGGCAGGTCATTCCCGGCCTCTACGCGGCCGGCGAGGTGGCGGGGTTCGGCGGCGGCGGAGTGCATGGCTACCGGGCGCTGGAGGGCACCTTCCTGGGAGGGTGCATCTTCTCCGGCCGCGCGGCGGGCAGGGCGCTGGCGGGGACGGTGTAGCCACAGGCGCTACGACTCCGCCCGCCTTGTGACGGTTCAGGTCACAAGGCCCGACCGGCCTCACGTCATTCCAAGACATTCCACGTTGGCACGGCGCCTGCCTGTCGGCGCGCGTCCAACGAAAGGGAGTCTCCCGTGAAAATGTTTGCCGGAATGCTTGTCGTGCTGGGGATGATGCTGACTGCCTGTGGGCCCATGTCCAATGAGGACCCTGTTCTCGAAGAGCAGGCCACGCTTTCCGAGGGCTCGGTCAATCCAGACGGAAGCAGCAGTGTGACCCGCGATGATACGACGCAGCCCCGTGACGCCACCGCCGTCATCCAGCTCCCCACGTGCGGCTGTGGCCAGGATGGCTGCTGCTCCGAGGTGTGTTATCGGGACCCGGACTGCGGTGTCTGCGTCGTGGGCAGGTCGTGCACCTCGGACAGCCAGTGTGGCGGCTACCTGACCGGCCGGTGCAACGCCGTTACCAAGAAGTGCTCCTGCCTCATCCTCCCGTAGTGCCCGAGGGGAAGGGGAGATTTCTCGCCCCTTCCCCTTCGATGTCAGCGCGGTCAGAACTCGAAGAGGTTCGACGCGAACGTTCCGCGCGGGAATGCGCCGGCCCGGCCTTGGAATGTCGTGGCTCCATCCTCGAAACTCGCCCGATGGCGAGCTCACATCGAAGCCTGGAAGTGACGGTGGTGCTGGCGCTCATGTGCGCCACGGCCGGGGCCGCTGGCTCCAGCACACCCCTCGTGCTGACGGTGTCCACACCGGCCGAGCGCTACGCTATCGGCGCGCCGGTTCCGCTCACCGCCAGGGTGACCAACGCGACCGGCACTCCCTGCGGGCTGGCGTCGCACCCGGATGCCGCGCTGCGTGTCGCCAGTGTGTCTGTCGACGGCAAGCCCCTTACGCCACGGTTCAGCCATGCGCTCTACGAGCATGGGCTGCCCTCGGCGGTCCGCGCGTCGCTCCGCGCCACCCAGCCCGGCGGCAGCGTCGAGGTGACCCGCCTGGTGAGCACCATGGAGGCGGGCACCCAACGCCTCCTCCTCATCGACGTCGAGCCCCTGGCCGATGGCGACGCGCTCGTCTCGATGTGGCCCATCGAAGGTCCAGGCACCTATCAGGTCTCGATGCGGTACGAGGTGCCGGCGGTGGACGCGAAGCCCGCCGTCTGCGCCGGCTCCAGCAACGTCGCGTCTGTCTCCTTCACCATCGGCGCCGCCCCGTCCGCCACGGAAGCGCCGGCCGGTGGCGGAATGCCATGGCTGGCCATCCCGGGCGTGGCGGTCCTGCTCGTCGGCGCGGTGCTCACGGGCTGGCTCCTGTCCCGGCGGCGCCGCTCCGGCCGGGCCTACGAGGCGCGACTGGTGGGCAGCCTCGCCGTCATCGTGCTCCTCGCGGTGGGGCTCATCACCGGGGTGCCTACGCCGGCACGCGCGGACCTGCGCATCCCGGTCGAGCCGGAGGGCTTCGCCGGCCAGGTGCAGGCTTGTCTGCGCGTCATCCGCGACGCCAACCACACGCCGGAGACCCGGCGCATCATCGACATGGTCGACTCAGATGACTCGCCGCCCATCACGCTGGTGTACACCGACGGCGGGTCGAACACCTTCGCCACTCCAGACAGCCCGGCTGGCCCCGGCTCGTCCTCCATCACCTGGAACCCGCACTCGCGCGCGTCATACGAGCCCGGCGTCCCACGCGACCCCTGCACGTCGCTGTTCCATGAATTGGCGCATGCGGCGCACATCGCGGACGGCTCGGCTGTGCCGGCTTCCACCCTGTGCGGCGACACCTGCATTCCTCGTGAGGAGGTCATCATCACCCAACTCGAGAATGCCTACCGGGCAGCCAATGGCCTTCCTCCGCGCACCGAGTACCACGGCCACCCGCTTCCGGCAGACCTCTCCGAATGTGATGAGCCGTCCGAGCCGAGGCCCGGCCCCGAGCGCATCTGCGGGGACGCCCGGGCCGAGCACTACTCGGAGAATGGCTGCGCCGAGTCCACCGGGGACCCGCACCTGACCACGTTCGACGGCGTCCGGTTCAGCCCGCAGGCAGTGGGGGAGCTGGTCCTCGTGGAGCCGGCGGGCGGCCGGACTGACTTCAGGGTCCAGGTGCGGCAGAGCCCGCTCGGCCCTTCCCGCCGCGTCTCGGTGAATACCGCTGTCGCCGTCAGGGTGGGGGCGGACCGGGTGACCCTCTCGCTCACGTCCGGCGGCGTCACCGTGCGCCACGACGGCGCGGTGGTGGCGGCGAAGCGCGGAGTCTTCACGCTGCCTGGCGGCGGCACCCTCGAGCGGAGCCCGTCGTCGCGGCGCTGGGCACCCGATGGCGTCTCGGTGAAATGGCCGGACGGGTCGGCGGTGCGGGTCGACCCCATCGGCGCGGCGGGCCTCAAGATTCAGGTCCGGCTCGGCGCGGAACGGCGGGGCGCCGTGCGCGGTCTGCTCGGGAACTTCGATGGCGTCGCGGACGGAGACCTCGTCACGCGGGACGGGGTGCGCATCACCGACCCGAAGGACCGCACGCAGCTCTACACGCAGCTGGTGGAGAGCTGGCGCGTGTCGGATGCGGAGTCCCTGTTCGACCGTGCGCCGGGAGAGAGCACGGCGACGTTCACCGACCTCTCCTTCCCCGACGCCGTGCTCACCGTCGCGGACCTCGACGCGGGCGCACGGGAGCGCGCCACCGCGGCCTGCGGCATCGCCGGTGTGGTGGACTCCGTGCTCCTGGAGGACTGCGTGCTCGACGTGGCGGCCAGCGGGCTCGCGGTCTTCGCCTCCGCCGCCGGGGATTCCCAGCAGGACCTCATCGCGAGGCGCGCACCGGAGCGTGACGGCGGGAGCTCCGGCCCCGTCCTGACCTTCGCCGATGGCACCACGACGGTGCCGCTCGACGGCGACCGGGCCACGGTCGAACTCACGGCCCCGGGCGCCGTCGGTCAGGTGACTTTCGAAGCCGCCGCCGGGCAGGTCGTCTACGTCGTCCTCGATGACGGCACGTTGCCTGATGGCTGCGGCACCGTGCGGCTGCTTGGCCCGGATGGCGCGTCGCTGCGAACGGGCTGCCTGTCCCGAGGCGCGGGCGCGCTGGAGCGCACGGTGCTCGAGAAGGCCGGCCGGTACTCGGTGGTCATCGACCCGCGCGGGGGCGCCACCGGAAGGTTGTCGCTCCGCGTGGTCACCGCGGTGGACGACGAGCAGGTGGGCACGCTCGGGGGCCCGCCGGTGAGCGTCACGGTGCGCGAGCCCGGAGCCGAAGGCCGCGTGGTGTTCGACGCGACAGCCGGGCAGAAGGTGTTCGTGCAGGTGGACCCGGTCGCCGGAGCAGCGCCCATTCCCAACCAATGCGGGGTGCTGGTGCTGCGGGGGCCCGGCGGCGCGACGCTCCGGTCCGGATGTCTGGATGATGGCGCGGGGGATATCGACGCGCTCGAACTCGCCGACGCGGGCCGGTACACGGTTCAACTGAATCCGTCGGCGGAGGGGACGGGGACGGCGCGGGTGCGCCTCATCGCGGCGGCGGACCAGCGCGGGAGCCTGAGCCTCGGCGGCCCGGCCGTGATGGCTCGCATCGAGCAGCCCGGTGCCGTGGCGCGGCTGGCGTTCTCCGGGAGCGTGGGACAGCGCATCTCCGTGCTGCTCACGAAGGCCACGCTGCCGGACATGTGCGGAGAGGTCCGGGTGCTCGACCCGAAGGGCCGGGAGGCCGCCAGTGGATGTCTGCGCGGCGGTGAGGGCAAGGTCGCCGTCACCGTGCGCACAGCCGGGACATACGAGGTGCGGGTGGACCCGCGGGCGCGCGAGACAGGGACGGTGGAGGTGCTGGCTCGGGAGGAATGAGAGTCCCCCGCTTCCTTGCCCGGAGTTCAAAGCCGGAGCGGTGAAGCGGGAGTTGGAAAAGGTCAATCCGTCGCGGAGCTGTTGCAGTGACGCAAGCGCGTACATCAGCTCGAGATGGCGGTGGTGACCCGCGAATTCCTGCCTCCCGGTCCCAACAGCTACCGCGCCAGCTCGTACACGTGGGACTTGAGGTTGAACTCGTACCTGCGGTCCTCCTCGGACGAGCTCGCCTCTCCATTCGAGCCCGTCCCGCGCACACGCACGAGCAGGTCGGGCAGGTCATCGTGCTCGTCCTCCGGAGGAACTCTCACGAGCGCCGCTTCAGGGCACTCCGGCGCCGTCCCACCGTCCTCGCTCGGCTTGTCACAGCGGCCGTCGGGCCCCGCCGGCACGAGGCCCTCGATGAAACCCACCCTGGCCATGACCATGACCGGCTTCTTCTCCGACCAGGGGAGCTCGTCGGACAGGAGCACCACGCTTTGCGACGGCGTGTCCGCCGAGCCACCTGTGAACAGCCCCACGAGGAAGCCCTTCACGGACGTGTTGAGGACCACTGCCTTCGAATTCCCCACGACGCCGTTGGAGCCCAGCTCGGTGATGACCCGCTGATGCTTCTCCATCCGCCAGCCTTCCGCAGAGCGTGAGAACACCGCGCCACCGAGGAGCGCCGTGGACGACGGACTCACGGGCTCGGAGCGGGTCTCCGTCAGGAGCAGCACCTTCTCCTCCCTTCCCTCCGTGTAGGTCACGGAGTGCAGCGGGCGCACGAGGAGGTGCCCGGGCGCGAAGTGCTTCAGCGCTTCCAGCTGCGTCTTCTCCTCGGGCGTCGGTACCCAGGGGGAACCTCCCTCCCTCGGGTCGAACGAACCGTAGAGGAGCCGCATGGCCCGTGAGTCCTTGAACTCCCCCTGGAAGACGCGGGGAGGGAGGGGCGCATGGAGCTGCAGCTCGCCCAGACCCTCCGAGCTCTGCTGGAGGAGCAGGTCCGCGCCCGGGCTGATGGCGAGCACGCTCCCTCCGGAGAAGCCCTCGTCCCAGAGCCGCTCCCTGGCGGTGTTCAGCACGCGAGTCACTCCGTTCCTGTCCCTCAGGACCGCGAGATGACCGGACCCCGTGAAGACCGCCTCCCGGAAGGTGGGGCCGCTGATGGTGGTGCGCAGGGTCAGCTCGGCCTTCTCCGCATCGAAGCGCACCACCGAGAAGTTCGGCGTGTCCCCGTCATACGCCAGCAGGACGGTGCTGCCATCCGGAGAGAGGGCCGAGGCCGTGATGACCTGGCCGATGCTCCGCTGCGCGAGCCGCTTGCCGGTCTTCACGTCCCAGACGGAGAGGGTGTTGCCGCTCTCGGTGAAGAGCAGGGGAAGGTCGGGATGCAGACCCACCAGCCTGTCCACTCCCTTGAACATGCGCGGCTCCGTCAGCTCCTGTGTGGCGAGCACCTGTCCGGCATCCGCCCCGTCCCCTTGTACCGAGGCCGTGCCACGGAGCACCCGGACCTGCACATCGGAGTAGCCGAGCTGTAGGGCCATCATCGAGCCATCGCGATTCAGCTCGATGCGCTCCACGGACCGGACGTCATGGATGGAGTCGAGCTGTGCTCCCGTCCACGCATCCAGCACCAGGAGCGACTTCATCCCACGAGGCATCATGGCGATGACCCTCCCATCCTGGGAGAAGGCCACCATGGCCCGGTACCAGTCCTCCAGGGAGGTGCGCTGGCGGAAGGTCTTCTCGGAGAGGACCCGCCCGTCCTCCCGTGAGACGCGCCGGACATCCCAGTCCGTCACCACCGTGAGCGTCTCTCCATCCTCGTCGAAGCGGGCCGCCCTCCAGGCCGGGTCGAAGGACACGAAGCGCTCGCCCTCGATGGGGCCGTCATACGGCTCGAGCCTGGGCGGCGCGCCAGCGGGCTCGGGCAGTGGCGGCCACTTCCCTTCGGCTTCCATGGCCTCCAGCTCCCACTTGAACGCGGAGTCGTAACCTTCGAGCACGCGGAGCAGGAACCTGCCAATCGTATCGGCCGTGCCGTCCTCGTAGCGCCGCAGCCAGAAGCCCACGTCGAGGTAGTCGAAGTCCTTCTGCGCCATCCCCGCCTTCTCATGGAGCGCCAGCTTCAGCGCCACGGCCCGGTAGAAGTGGCGGCGGTCCGTCGCGGGCTCCCCGTAGTCGTAGACGGAGTTGAAGTTCCGGAAGGAAACCTCCTCCTCCTCGCTCACACTTTCGCTCTCGGCCTCGCCCTCGCCCTCGTTCTCGGACGCCTCGTCGACCTCCTCGCGAATCCATGGGTAGCGCTCCGTGCCCTGCGCGAGCGCGCGGTCATATGCGCGGATGGCTTCCCGGTGACGGGCAACCGCCCGGTACAGCCGCGCCTGGGCTCGGACGAAGGGGCGGAAGAGCGGGTACACCTCTCGCGCCGCCTGGCCCAGGAGCGGCACATCGGGCGGGACGTAGGCCGCCGCGAGGAGCAGGCCGAGCGACTCGTTATCGTAGGCATGCGCCTCCTCGTCATAGACGGCGGAGCCGACGGCCTCACGCACCTCTTCGAGTGGCCCATACCGCGTGATGGACCACAGCGAGGAGCTCTCCCGGCCGCGCGTGAGCATCCGCAGTTCCGGCGTGCGCAGGGCGAGCACGCGCAGCGGCTCGGGGTCGGGGTAGGGGCCCGCGGGCGCAGCCTCGGCGGCGCGCGCGAAGAGGAAGCGCGCGATGCGGGGCATCAGCGCCTCGTGCAGCTTCGCGATCTCCCGGCGCCGCTCCAGCGCCCAGTGCGCTTGATTCATCCGCTCCCGCGCCTGGGGGGCTCGCGGGTTGCCGTACTCGTGGCCCTCCGGGTACTTCGTGAGGAATGCCACCAGCGCGGGCCCGTCATCCTCGGGGTCCGGGGTGGCCAGGGCGCCCTGCTCGAGCGCGGCCCAGTCCGCATCCAATTGCTCGAGGTACTTCTTCCGCTCGCGCCCACAACCCGTGGCACAAAGGCAGAGCAGCAATGCCATGGCGAGCGCGTTGCGAAAAGCCGACACGGGGGCGGTCCCCCTGTTTCTTCTCAAGTCGTCCTTGATGTCTCCGAGGACCTTGCGAGTGATGCCGGCCACCAGATGGAACTGCCTCAGAATCCCCATGTCCTTCGAACTCCCCCTCTACCGGCCCGGCGCTGGTCCGGGTTGCAGCCAACGTCCTGGATACCATGCTGGGGACGCGCGGGGGCAGGAGGCCCTCCGTGGAGAAGGCGACGCACAGTCCTTCGGGGATTCACTGCCAGGGATGTTTCCATCACATCTGGGCTGTCCACGGGTGTGGGAGCCTCTCAATCGCTGACGCGGAGGAAGTACCTCGCCGCCAACGCAAGCAGCCCGTGAGCACCCGCAGCGCCGCTGGAGCGGCCCGGCCCACCGGGAAGAAACGAGGCAGCGTTCGTTGGAGGGATGTCGGTCCCAACCACCTCCGTCCAAGGAAGCGCCATGCTCCGGAAGTCCTCCGCCCTGTGGGGTGTCACCCTTCTTCCCCTGTTGCTGTCCGGCTGCGGCCCGCAGGAGACCCCCACCTCCGAGGCCACCGGGGCCGCGCCCTCCGCGGACCGGACCGCGCGCTCTGCGTCCCCGCTCACCGATGAGGAGCTGGAGCTGCGCCGCGAGCGCATCCGCGAGTACTTCCAGAAGCGCCTGGCCCGGCTGGACATCGTGGCCACCACGAAGACGGACTCGGGGCAGCTCATCGACTGGGTGCCCGCCCCGCGCGACGTGCCCGAGATGCCGCCGCGCCCCGACGAGAAGATGCCAGAGGGGACGAGGCCGCTGCCCGAGACGTCGGGGCCCGAGGACAAGGACGCGCCCGTGCAGACGGAGCTCCAGCTCCAGCCGTGGGCCCAGGGCCCTGATGGCACCGTGCCCGTCGTCCGCTTCGACGTGGAGAACTATCTGCGCCTGGAGACCGAGCCCCCCGAGAACCCGGAGGACGTCTTCAAGCGCATCCCCCAACCCTCTCCGGCCTCGAATGACCGCTACTACGGCAACTGGAACAGGAGTGGCGGCCCCTTCTTCGGCAGCGCGGCCATCATCAACATCTGGGACACCTCCGGCCCCGTGGACAACGAGACCTCCATCGCGCAGGTCGCCGTCATGCGGGGCAGTCCCCTCCAGGCCATCGAGGTGGGGAAGATCGAGCTCGAGTCCCTCAATGGCGACAAGCATCCCCACCTCTTCACCTACTTCCGGACCGACGGTGCCGAGGACGGTGACTGGGAGGGGGGCTACAACCAGTTGAGCGATGGCTGGCAGCAGGTCAGCAAGAAAATCGTGCCCGGCGCCAAGCTCATCGGCATGAGCTCCCAGGGGGGCACCCAGCGCATCATGGACGTCGAGGTGCGCCTCCACCAGGGCAACTGGTGGGTGTGGGTCCTGGGCGAGTGGATTGGCTACTACCCGCGCTGCAAGGACAACGACCCGTCCCCCACCTGCAAGGAAGAGGGCTTCCTCTTCTCGACGGCGGGCATCCGGAACAACGCGGACAGGCTCACCTGGTTCGGCGAGGTCTACGACTCCTCCGCGCCCGAGGCCACGGCGACGCAGATGGGAAGCGGCCACTTCGCATCCGAGGGCTGGAGCCACGCCGCCTACTTCCGCAACCTCACCTACTTCTGGGGCCCGACCACCTACTGGTGGTGGGACGCCAGCACCAAGCCGGTCGCCACCGATGCCAAATGCTACTCCGTGAGCGAGCCCACCTTCAGCAGCACCTCGAGCACGAAGAATCGCTTCTTCTTCGGCGGACCGGGCAAGGCGTCCTCGGGCTGCCGCTGAGGAGAAGCGCGCGCCCGGGGCTCAGGCGCCTGCCGGTGACACCTGCTCCCGCGTCACGTCCAGTGCGGGTTCGAGCGGCAGCTCGACGGTGAAGAGGGCCCCGGCTCCGGGCTGACTCTCGACGTGTATCTCTCCCCCGAGCGCGTGGACGATGGCGCGTGAGAGGTAGAGGCCCAGTCCCAATCCGCCGTATTGCCGGGCGGAGACCGCCCGCTCGAAGCGTCCGAAGATGCGCTCGAGGTCCTTGGCGGCGATTCCGATGCCGTGGTCCCGGATGCTCCAGCGTGCCCTGCCTCCGGATGAGGCGACGTGGAGCTCCACCGGCTTGCCCACGCCGTACTTCAGCGCGTTGGTGAGGAGGTTGGTGAAGACCTGCTCCAGATACGCCCGGTCCCAGTGGCCGATGGTGGGCCCCTCGGTGGAGACGAGGAGCTGGCACCGGGCGAGGCTTGCCTGCTCGGAGAAGCGCTCGACCAGGTCCCAGGTCAGCTCCCCCATGTCCACCTCTTCCAGCCGCGGGTCGAGCCGGCCGGAGCCGAGGCGGGTGACGTCGAGCAGGTCATCGACGAGCCGGGACAGGCGCGCCACCTGTCCGAGCGCCTTGTCCACCTTCGGGAGCAGGTGGGTGCAGGTTGCTCCATCGTGAGGCGAGGCCAGCGCGCGCCGGAGCGTCTGCAGGTGCAGGCGCAGGGGCGTGAGCGGGGTATGCAGCTCGTGGGAGGCCACGCTGAGGAAGTCTTCGCGCAGGCGCACCGCGTCCTGCGACTGGCGGTAGAGCCGGGCGTTGTCCATGGCGACCGAGGCGCGTCGGGCGAGCTCCCCGGCGAGCGCCAGCTCGAGCGGTCCGTAGTGGAAGCCTGGCGTGCTCGAGACCAGCAACAGGGCCGCCAGCGCCTGTCCCCGCACGGTGATGGGGAGGGCGATGGCGGTCCTGGTTCCGAGTCGTTGCAACAACCTCGAGTACTCCCCATCGGAGTTGACGGGGTGGAGCAGCGCCTGGGTGGCTTCGTCCTCGAGGAGTGGCTTGCCGGTGCGCAGCACTCGCGCGGTGGGCCGGAGCGGATTCCGAGGACGCCCGGCCAGCTCGCGGAGCAGTTCCCGCCGGGCCGGGTCCTGGTGCACCTCGGCCGCGGAGTGGAGCACGCCCTCGTCGTCCACCGTGTCGATGATGCACCACTGGCCGAGCTGGGGAATGGCCAGCCGCGCCACGCGCTCCAGGGTGCGCTTCTCGTCGAGCAGCTCCGCCAGTTGCGTGCCGACGTCGATGAGGAGCGCCTGGGCCTCCTCGGCGCGCTGGCGCGCGGTGATGTCCACGAACGTCGCGACGGCGCCGATTCGCCGGCCCCTCTGGTGCATGGGGTAGGACCAGCACTCCACCGCCAGGCGTGTGCCGTCCCTGCGCCAGAGACAATCCCGCTCGATGTGGTTCTCGGTGCCGGCTCTCAGCGCTTCGAGGATGGGGCACTCGCTCGGGGGATAGGCCGTGCCATCCGCGCGGGCGTAGTGCCACGTCGCGTGCGCATCGACCCCCAACAGCTCCCTCGCGTCCGAATAGCCGAGCATCCGCGCGGCGGAGCGATTGACGAAGGTGCTGCGTCCGTCGAGGTCCATCCCGAAGATGCCCTCGGCGACGGAGTCGAGCAACAGCCGGACCTGGGCCTCGCTCTCCTCGAGCTGGGTGTGGGTCGCGCGGAGGCGCTCGCCCATCTCGTCGAAGGCGCGCCCCACCACGGCGAGCTCGTCGCTTCCGGAGAGCCCGCTGCGCGCTTCCCAGTCGCGCGCGGCGAAGCGACGGGCGGTGGCGACCAACTGGTCCACCCGGCGGGTGAGGACGAAGTGGAAGAAGAGCCAGAGCAACACCGCGAGCCCCGCGAGCGCACCACTGCGCCGCAGCACGCTCATCCACACGAGGTTGCGTGTCTGCGCCTTGAGGGCGGTGAGGTCCCGCTCGACGGCGAGCAACCAGACCGTCGGAGGGGCGAGGTGCTCGGGGCTCGCGGGGCCCATCACCGGGAACCAGGCCACGATGCTCTGCCCTCCCGGCGTCACCCGGACGCTCGGGACGAGGTCCTCGCGGGCCCGGTGCGCCCGCTGTTCCTCTTCCCGGTTGAACAGCCCGGGGGAGAGCTCCCGGGCCTGCTTGCCTATCTCCACGCGCCGTGTCGAGGCGAGCACCGTGCCGGTGTCATCGATGAGCAACGCCCGCTTCACATGCGTATCCGCGCCGAGACCGGCGACCTCCTCCCGGACCCGCTCGTGCTCGCGCAGCCGCAGGAGGAGCTCCAACTGGTCCTGCTTCTCGCCCAGCAGCCGCGTGAGTCCCTGGGTGGAGCTCTCCTCCACGCGGAGGGAGGCCAGGCGCGAGTTCTGCTGGAAGTCCAACAGGCCCAGCGTGACGGCGAAGAGCAGCAGCACCAGCGGGATGGTGAGGCGCAGCGGGAGTAGAGGGGGCAGCCTGTGTGGGTTCGCAGCCCGCTCCCCGGTGCCGCCGCGCTGGGGACGCTCCATCACTGGCGCTCCTGGAGCGCCTCGAGAGGGCGCGCGTCCAGCATCTGCTCGGTCCGCACGGGTTCGCGCAGCAGCCCCTCCTCCAGCATGAAGCGTTGGAGCTGCCGCCCCGACTCGATGAGGGGGGAGGAGGGCCCCCGTAACAGGGAGAGGTTCTCCTCCACGGAGAGCAGCCGCAGCCCGTTCAACATGGAGGCGAGCTCGGAGGGGCTCGTGTCGAGGCGGGGGCTCATCCGCGCCACCGCGTCGTCCGGGCGCTCCTTCATATAGCGCAGGGCGCGCCGCCACCCCTGGAGCAGCTGCTCCACCTGCTCGGGCTTCTTCTCGAGGACGTCCTCGCGCACCACCAGCATGTCCACGATTTCTCCAGGGAGCTGGCGGCTGTCGAAGAGCTCGTGGGCGCCCGCGGCGCGCAGCTTGGCCACGAAGGGCTGATAGGTGACCACGGCATCCACCTGTCCCGACTCATAGGCGCGCAGTTGCTGATCGACAGGTATCCGGAGGATTTGGATGTCCGAGGGCCGGAGCCCCGCCAGCTCCAGGGCCCGGCCGAGCACGTAGATGCTCACCACCAGGTCTTCCACCGCCACGCGCCTGCCCCGGAGGTCCTCGAGTCGCTTCACCCCCGGACGCGCGACGATGGCATCCGCGCCTTCCGAATAGTCGGTGATGAGCACCACCCGGGGCTCGAAGCCTTGTTGCTGGAGTTGGAGAGCGATGTCGAACGTGACGAACGCCGCGTCGAGCATCCCATTGCGGAACTCGCGGTTCGTCCCGCCCTGGGTGGTGGAGTACTCCACCAGGCGAATCGAGCCATCGTCGATGTAACCGAGGTCCCGCGCGAGGAAGATGGGCTCGCTTCCCGGCCAGAGGAGCGTGGCAACGCTCAAGGGCTCCTTCTCTTCGCGGAGGCAGGCCGGCACGGCGAGCAGCAGGAGCAGACTGAATACCCGGGCGAGGTTTTGCACGGACTCCCCTCCTGAGAGCCTCGTCAAATGCTGGGGACGCCGTGGGGTGACAGCAAGCCGGCCGGACGAAACCGAGCGCTCGGAGCCTTACCCCGGTTGACCGGGCCTCAATCCCTCTCATGCGCCAGCCGGGGGCCTGTCATTGGCTCGGAGCGGGCGAGGGTGAAGGGCGAGACCGGAAACGCACGGCTCCCCGGGGGAGCTCGACCGTGAAGGTGGCACCTTGCGCCGGATGGCTTTCGACGCGGATGGAGCCGCCGTGGGCCTCGACGATTCTCCGGCAGATGTACAGCCCCAGCCCGAGACCGCCGTAGTGGCGCACCGAAACCGCTCGCTCGAAGCGCTCGAAGATTCGAGCCTGCCGGGACGCGTCGATGCCGATGCCCCGGTCCGTCACGGCGATGCGCGCCGTCCCATCGACCTGGGTGATGTCGATTTCGATGGGCTTCCCACCGCCGAACTTCAGGGCATTCGAGAGCAGGTTCGTCAGCACCTGGTCGATGCGCGAGCGGTCCCATCGGCCCATGACCGAGGGCGCGCCTCGAATCGTCACGGTGGAAGGGAGCTGCGTGGGCTCCGAGGCGAACCGCTGGACCACCTCATGCGCGAGGGAGGTGAGGTCCACCTCGGAGAGCTCCAGGGCGAAACTCCCGGACTCGATTCGCGACACGTCCAGCAGCTCGCCAATGAGCCGGTTGAGCCGCTGTCCCTGCCGCCAGGCATTGTCCACCGTCCTGTCCAGCAGCTCGGGCTTGAGAGGCCGCCCCTTCCGCGTCGCACGGACCACGCTCTGCAATGAGAGCGAGAGCGACGTCATGGGCGTGTTGAGCTCGTGGGAGGCGACCGAGAGGAACTCCTCGCGCAGGCGCAGGGCCTCGAGGGTGTGGCGGTGCAGGCGCGTGTTGTCGATGGCGATTGCCGCGCGCTGGGCCAGCTCCCGCGCGAGCTCCAGGTCCTCACGCCCATACTGGCGACCGGGCTTCGCCGAGGCGAGCGTGAGCACCCCGAGGTTCTGTCCTCGCGCCACGAGCGGAACGACCATCGCCGTGCGTGCGCCCAGCGTCTGGATGAGCGCGCGCAGGGGCTCACCCAGCCCCGAAGTGCTCAGCGACGCAGCCGAGACCTCCCGGAGGAGGGATGGCGCCACCGTGTGCAGGATGCCCAGGGAGGGTGGGGCGGAGTCCCAGCCAGGGGGACTTCGCTGCTGGACGTCGGAATGTGCCGCCGCCACCCGCTGGAACTCTCCGCTCGCCTCGAGCACGTCGAGCAGACACCAGTCCGCGAATGAGCGCACGCAGAGCCGGCTGAACCGCGCGAGGATTTCTCCGGAGTCGAGCGACTCGGACAGGAGCCGTCCTGCCTCGGCGAGGAACGCCGCGCGGCGTTCGGCGTCCTCCGCTGCCGTGCGTGCCGTCTGCTCCTTGGCCAGCAGCAGCGCATTCTCCAACGAGATGGCCGCCTGGGTGGCGAGCAGCTCCAGGGTTGCCAGCCGCTCCGGGGTGAAGGCGTCGGAGACGAGGTTGTTCTCCAGGTACAGGATGGCGACGATTTCCGCCTGCCGGAGGACGGGAAGGCACAACACCGACCTCGGCCTCTCGCGGGCAAGATACGGGTCCGACGCATACCGCGCCCGCACGGCGTCATCCAGGATGACGCGCTCCCGTGTCCGCCGCACGTACTGGATGAGCGATATCGGGACGCGCGAGGAAGAGGACGCCGGCACCGACGGCAGCAGCTCCGTCGTCACGCCCTGCTCGTCGAAGGAGGCCTCCGCTTCGAGGGTCAGCTCGCCGCCCCTGGGAATGAGGAGCGCGCCCTTCCGCGCGCCGCACTGCTCGAGCACGACCTGGAGCAGCGTTCGCACGAGCTTGTCGAGGACGAGCTCCCCGGAGATGGTCTGTGACGCCTTGACCACCGAGAGGAGGTCGAGCTGCTCGGCCGGGGCGGCGAACGTGGCACCGGCGGCGAGCGTCTTCGACTCGCGGACCTGGGGATGGTGCTGGTCGAGCTGCCGCACCTTTCCATCGGCGCCCCACCGCGAGTAGCAGGCCCGGGCCTCGCGGAGGTACGCATCGCCGACGAGCGGCAGGCCGCGCCCCCGGTAGAACTTCGACGCGAGCTCGTACGCGAGGGCCGCGTTCTGCACGAAGCCGTTGTCATGCGCGGAGCGGATGGCCTCGTCGTAGAGCCGCTCGGCGTTGAGCTCCCGTCCTTCGATGCGCGCGACCTCGGCGGATACCAGGGCCAACCGGTTCTGGTAGTTCTCGGGGCAGTGCCGCGCCCAGAGCGCGAGCTTCCGCACTTCCTCCGCGAGGCGCCGTGCGAGCTCGCGCTGCCGCTCTCCGGAGACCCGCGAATGGAGCGCGGCCAGGGTGAGCGCCAGGTAGAAGTGGTGGGTGGCCTCGATGGTCGTGGCCATCACGGCCCCGAGCATCGGCGCCACCCGCTCGGCGCACGCCAGCGCTTCGTCGTATTGCCCGAAGACGAAGGCGGAGACCTGCTTCGCGATATGGAGGGCGGCGAGCCCGGTGCCGAAGTTCGCCCGGGCCAGCATCGCCTGGCATTCGGCTTCGCTGAACTGCTCATCGTCGAAGCTCGCCAGCTCCCGCGTCCGTCCCTTCAGGTTTGCCACCAACTGCTGCTGCACGGCGATGGTCACCCGCATGACGTCGTTGTGGGATTCGCGCGCGAACGCCGTGTATCTGCGCGATTCCTGGAGGACGTCGTCCAGCGTGTCGCCCCGCTCGACCGCCAGCCAGATGGACCAGAAGCCATGGTACGCGGCGAACACGAACTCCCCGACGTCCAGAAAGGCGGGCAGCACCTTCTCCAGGATGGGCGTGACGGTGGACATCGGCTTGCGCCAGCAGTGGATGAAGTGCGCATGCAGGTAGAGGAGGATTCCCCGCTGCCGGATGTCGCCGAACTTCTCGTTCAACCGGATGGACATCTCGGAGAACTCGAAGGCGGAGGGAATGTCACCGAAGACCGAGACGAGCAGCGTGCCGTAGGCGCTGTACGTGAAGCAGGAGTCCTCGGTGTTTCCGTGCCGCAGGGAGAGGTTCAACGCCCGCATGACAATCAGGGGGAAGACCCTGGGCCGGCCGATATACGCGCAGGGCATGGCCGTGACGAGCAGCCGGAGGATGGCGCGCACGTTGGCATCGGTCGCGACCGGAGCGTCCACGAGGTCGGCGATGCGGCGTCCCCGCAGGTTGAGCGCGACCTCCCGCTGCTCCGCTTCCAGCGCCTCCCCGAGCGCGGAGTCATCGTCCGGGAAGCTCATTCCGAAGGACCGGAGTCCCTCGAGCATCAACGTCACCCCGTCCCCCGGTCTGCCGATGACCTGATACATGCGCATCCGGAGGGTCCAGACCTTGACGCGGTCGAGTTGGGTGCGCGCCTTCTCGAGCATCAGGGTGAACAGCCTGTCGGCCCGCTCGAAGTGGCCGACCAGGACCTCACTCTCCGCGAGCTCCAGATGGAGCGCGAGCGTCTCTTCGTAGCGCGTGCTCCATGCCTCCGGCGGCAACAGCCGCGTCGCCTGGGTGAGGTAGCCAACGGCCGACGCGTAGGCGGTGCACGCCTTCGCCCTCCGGCCGGCCTGGAAGTCCAGTTGGCAGAGCAATGCCCGCTCACGCTCGTCGACGATGAGCGCGGCCCCGCGGTTGAGCTGGGTGACCAGGTCGAACAGCCGCTCGTCAGCCGGGGTCTCCCCGAAGCGGGACCTCAGGAACCGGCCAATCCGCAGATGGACGGCGGCCCGCGACTCCTCAGGGATGAGCGCATAGGCCGCCTCCTGCACGCGGTCGTGGACGAACGTGTAACGGCGCCCGACGCAGACGAGGAGGCCCGCGCGGACGGCTTCCCACAGGGTCTCCCGGGTCTCCTCCTCGTCGCGGCCGAGCAGCGTGGCCGGCAGCTCGAGCTCCACGCTGCTGCCCGCGCCGGCGGCGAGCTTCAAGGCCTCCTGGGTGGCGGTGGGGAGCCGCTGGAGCTTGCCCGCCAGGAGCTCGGCGACATTGTCCGTGAAGCCCTTGGCGCGAATCTTCTCGATGTCCCAATGCCACGCCCTGGCGGACGCATCGAACGCGATGAGGTGCTCGTCATGGAGCGCGGTGAGGAACTGGATGGCGAAGAACGGATTGCCCGCCGTCTTCTCCTCCACGAGCCTCGCGAGCGGCCCCGCTTCTTCGGGAGTGCAGTGCAGCGCATCGCCAATGAAGGTGGCGAGGTGCACCTCCTGGAGCGGACGGAGCACGATGCTCGAGACCCGCGCGCCTGCCTTCCGCAGGCCCTCCAGCATCAGCTTCAAGGGATGGCTGGCGGACACCTCATTGTCTCGATAGGCCCCGACGACGAAGAGGTACCGCGTCTCGGGATGGGACAGCAGGTCCTGGAGCAGCGCGAGGCTTCCGGAGTCGGCCCATTGGAGGTCGTCGAGGAAGAGGGTGAGGGGGTGGGACTCCTGTGCGAAGGCGCCAATGAAGCGCCGGAACACGGTGCAGAAGCGGTTGTGCGCCTCGGTTGGTGGCAGCTCGGGAACCGGCGGCTGCCGACCCAGGATGTGCTCCACCGGTGGAAGCACATCGACAATGAGCCGGGCATGCGTTCCGAGTGCGGCCTGAAGCCGCTGCTTCCATTCGGCGATGCGCTCCTCGCTCCCGGCGAGGACGTCCAGCACGAGCTCCCGCACGGCCTGGACCACCATCGAATACGGAATGTCGCGCTGATAGGGGTCGACCTTCCCAGCCGCGAAGAGTCCCCGGGCGACCACGATGGGTTTGTGGAGCTCGTGGACCAGTGACGACTTTCCAATGCCCGCGTACCCGGAGACCTGCATCAGCTCCGGCGTCCCCGTGGCGACGACCCGCTCGAAGGCGGCCAGCAGAGCGGCCTGCTCCTCGTCGCGCCCATACAGCTTCCGCGGGAGCTGGAAGCGGTCGGACCCGTCGCGTTCGCCTGGAGGAAACGGCGCGATGCGCCCGTTCGCGCGCCACTGCGCGAGGCAGGTCTCGAGGTCGCGCCGCAGCCCGGTGGCGCTCTGGAAGCGCTCCTCGGTCTGCTTCGCGAGCAGCTTCATCACGATGGCCGAGAGGGCCTCGGGCACCGAGGCGAGCACGTCCGCCGGGGACTGAGGCGTTCGGGCGACGTGGCAGTGCACCCATTCGAGCGGGTCCGTCGCCTCGAAAGGCAGCCTCCCGGTCAGCATCTCGTAGAACGTGACACCCAGCGAGTACAGGTCGCTGCGCTCATCGAGGACCCGGTTCATGCGCCCGGTCTGCTCGGGAGACATGTAGGGGAGCGAGCCTTCGATCCACCTCGCGCTTCCCATGGGCCCCTGCTCACACGGCAGGCGCGAGGCGATGCCGAAGTCGACGAGCTTCACCTCTCCCGTGCCGGGGTGGACCAGGATGTTCCGCGGCTTCACATCCTTGTGGATGACATCGCGCTGGTGGAGCTCCGCGAGCGCCTCGGTGATGCGCAGCGCGAGCGGAAGGAACCGCCCCGTCTCCATGGGGGTGCCGAGCAGGGTGTCGAGCGACACGCCGCCGAAATCCTCCATGACCAGTGCTGGCAGGCCGCGAAACGTGTCGAGCGCGAGGAGCGACACCGCGGACGGGAGGTGGAGCGTGCTGACGAGCTGGTACTCGTGTCTCAGGCGCTCGAGGTCCTGCGGGCGGTGTCCAGGCGCGAGCACTTTGAGCACAACGGGACGCCGATCGCCGTCCCGGAGCCCTCGGTAGAGGACCGTTCGGCTGCTCTCGTGGAGCGTCTCGGTGACCGTGTACATGGGCGCGTCATGAGCTAGACACGCGCGGGGTGCCCGTCATGCCCGTTACCCTGGCCGGCCGTGCCGAGGACGGCCTCCGGCTCCATCGTCACGCTCCTGTCGTGAGGGTGCCGGCTTGGGGTAGGGACCGCGAGCCATGGGGACAGGCCCTCGGGCCGCCCTCCCGCCCGTCGAATCCGGGCGAGCGGGCGGCTATCCTCCTCGCGCCCTCCATTCCGCGAGGTTCACACATGTCCCGGTCCCTGCGAGGGCCTCCTTTCCGGCTGCTCCAGTCGCTGCGCTTCCTGAAAGACACCGCGGGGTTCGTCCGCGAGTGCGTCGCGCGGTATGGCGACCCCTTCGTGGCCCAGTTGCCCTCGGGCACTGTCGCCGTCACGGGAGACCCGGAGGGCCTGCGCGAAATCTTCTCCGCCGACCCGGACACCTTCGAGCCGCTGGCGCGGGTGCCGCTCGAGCCCGTCGTGGGCCTGAACTCGATGCTGCTGCTGAGCGGGGAGCGCCACAAGCGGGAGCGGAAGCTGCTCATGCCCCCGTTCCACGGCGAGCGGATGAGGGCCTACGGCGCGCAGATGCAGGAAATCACCCTGCGCGCCATGGAGGGGCTGCGCCCCGGTGCCTCGCGGGTGGCCCTGGAGATGACGCAGGCCATCTCCCTCGAAATCATCATCCGCGTGGTCTTCGGCGTCGAGGAGCCGGAGCGGGTGCGGCGCTTCCACGACGTCATCACGGCCTACACCCAATCCTATACGGTCCCCATCACCATGTTCCCGGTGCTGCGGCGCTCCTTCGGTGGGAGAGGGCCCTGGGTGCGCTTCCAGAAGAACGTGGAGGCCCTGGACGGGCTGCTGACGGAGCAGCTCGAGCGCCGGCGCGCGGACAACCTGAACCGCGAGGACATCCTCTCCCTGCTGCTGGCCGCGAGAGACGAGGCGGGGCAGCCCATGTCCGACCTGGAGCTGAAGGACGAGCTGCGCACGCTGCTCTTCGCTGGCCACGAGACGACGGCCATTGGCATGGCGTGGGCGCTGTACTGGCTCCACCGCACGCCCGAGGCGATGCAGCGCGTGCAGCAGGAATTGAGCGGGCTCGGCTCCCGGCCGGAGCCGGAGACGCTGGCGCGGCTGCCCTACCTGGGCGCGGTGTGCGACGAGACGTTGCGGCTGTTCCCGGTGGTGGCGCTCGTCAACCGCAAGCTCCGCGTTCCCTTCAAGCTGCGCGGGCACGAGCTGCCCGTGGGCATGGGCGTGATGGCCTCCATCACCCAGGCGCACTCCAACCCGGCCGTCTTCCCCGAGTCGGAGCGCTTCCGGCCGGAGCGCTTCCTGGAGCGGAAGTTCTCGCCCTTCGAGTACCTGCCCTTCGGCGGTGGGGCCCGGCGCTGCGTGGGCGCGGCCTTCGCACTGTACGAGATGAAGGTGGCGCTGGGCTCACTGCTGGCGGCGCATCGCTTCTCGTTGGTGCACGACCGGCCCATCCGGTCCGTGCGCCGCCACGTCACGCTGGCTCCCGAGGACGGTGTCCCGCTGCGCTACGAGGGGCCCGTGCCAGGTGCCGCCGTGGCGGCCTGAGGTGCCTGGCCCCACGGTGCCTGACTCCACACCCGGGGCGGGCACACCGCTCTGACTGGCTCGGGACGCATGCACCTGCATGTGCGTCCCGCCCGAGAGCACCCGCGAGGGCGCGATTCCGAAGAAGTGCCGGAACGCCTTGCTCATGTGCGCCGAGTCGACGAACCCGGCCTCGTGCGCCGCCAGCGTGAGGCTCTCGCCCGCGGCGAATCGCCGGCTGGCTTCGCGCAGGCGCTGCCACGTCCGCAGTTGCCGCGGCGTGACGCCGAGCTCGGCATGGAAGAGGTGTTGCAGGCGTGAGGGTGAGACGCCCGTGCGCGCGGCGAGCGCGTCGAGACTCCAGAGGACCTCCGGCTGACGGGATATCAACGCCGCCACCTCCTCCACCCGGGCGTCGCGCGCATACCGTCCTGGAGGAGGCCCGACCTGCCGCGCCACCCACGCCTCGAGCTCGGCGTCGCGGAGCTCGCCCGCGAAGATGGCCTCGAGCTCCTCACGCCGCCGCCGGGGCGTCCCGAGCACGTGCACGCTCTCGAAGTCGGGCAGCTCGACATGCTCGCAGAGCTGCCGGTGGTCGACCCGGCCCGGGGTCAGGTGGAGGACGCCCATCAGCGTCTCGCCACAATCCAGCTCGTGGAGGCACCCGGGCGCGATGACGAGGTGCTCGACGGCCTGCCACCGGGCGCCAGGCTGTCCGAGGCGGAAACCGAACCGGCCGTCGATTCCCACGAGCAACGCCGAGCCCGCGTGCGCATGGACGGCCACGCGCCCCAGTCGCGCGATGGACAGCACCCGGTCCTCCCACAGCTCGATGCGTGCCCGGAACATCCCCCCATCGTAGCTGGTTCGTACAAGCGCCTGGGACGCGGAGTCTCCACACTCGCGCCATGAACCTCGCCCAGAGCATCTCGGTCTTCGCGGCCGGCGGCTTCCTGCTGGCCGGCCTGTCGTTCGGCGTCTGGAAGTACGCCCAGATTGCCCGCAGCCCCAAGGCCCAGGCCTCCACCTACGTCGACATCGCCCACAGGGCCGCGCTGCTGTATTCCTTCGCATGTCTGGTCGTCGAGCGCTTCGTCGTCCTCAGCACCCTGGACGCGAACGTCGAGCTGGCCGCGGTCCTCTCGCTGGTGGGCTTCTTCGCCTTCGGGCTCTCGTCCTATGTCGTCCACGGCGTCCTGCGAGACACGGAGAACCAGTTCGCGCGTCCCCACAGGCTCGGGCGCGCCGAGCTTCCGCCCGCGGTGATGGTCGCTTCCATGGTCGCGTTGATTGCCGGCGAGCTCGGGGGCTTCGCAGTGTTGTTCTGGGGTGCCATCTCGGCCCCGACCTGACGCTGCCAGCCCCAAGGACCTGGCTGCGTCGCGAGCAGGGCGGCCAGGGCTCAAGGCAGCGGGACCACCTTCGTTCCCAGCGCCCGAGGGGGCACGTCCTCGATGCGGGTGCCATCGGTGAACGTGAGGGTGCGCGGCGCTCCGGAGTGGTTGAAGGCGGCGTAGGTCCTCTGCTTGTTCGCCGCGTCCAAGAAGGTCATGAAGAACGGCGTGTTGGTCGCCTTGAGCCCCAGGTCGGGCGTGCCGTGCGTCTGGAGGTAGCGCGCCAGGTGGTAGATGAACGCTCCCGAATCTCCCACGTCGGTGAATTTGTCATTGGGGACAATCCCATTCACCACGTCGTAGTTGGGCGCGACGGGATAGAAATAGTCGAGGGCCGCGTGCGGGTCGACCAGGGCCTGGTACTTCGCGAGCAGGCCATACCAGTAGAGATACCCGAGCCACTGATTGTCCTGCGTGAAGGGCGTATCCAGCCCCTGGGGCTTCAGCGGGTCGATGTCGTAGCGCGTGACGAATTCCTTGTACGCCTCCACCACGGCGCCGACGGAGTCCGGGCTCATGGCATGGTAGAAGGAGCACGCGGTGATGGGGATCATCGTGATGCCCCGGCCATTCACCGGATGGATGCCGAAGAAGGTGTCCCAGCGTGAGTTCGCATCGAAGAGGCGGGCCACCCCGTTGCCGGGCCAGTTGACCGGCCAGTCGCCGCCAGCGATCTGCTCGATGACGTCTCGGTAGATACCGGCCTTGTCGAACCAGTACACCCATGACGAGTGGACGGCGGCGGCGTAGTGCGTGATGCCGTGCTCCATCATCTCCGGCTGGCTGGTGGCCGCGCCCCACAGAATCACGCCGGCCCAGAAGTGGATGTCTTCCGAGATGGACTCCTCGTTGTTTCCAATGACGTCGCGCCAGGAGAGGCCCGACGCGTAGCCGTGATTCTCGTAGGCGTCCCAGCAGCGCATGTCTGGGAATTGGAAGAGGGGATTGGGATTGATGGCGGGGGTGTTGGCCACGTCGAAGACGTACTGGTTGATGGCATCCTTCCAATCCGCGCCCCAGGCGGGGTCACGCAGGGCAATCTGGGCCGCGGCGAAGATGAAGTAGCCGTAGTGGAAGTGATGGTCATTGCACCGGGAGATGGCCCCGAAGGTGTCATACGGAGGCACGTCGGTGTCCGAGGGGAAGGCGATGCTGGGCCCCTGGCCGTTCGGGTACTGGAAGAGGCTCCCCACCTCGGAGTCATAGACGGTGTAATACGGGGCGGCGCCGGGCTCGCGCTGGGTGTACGTGGGGTCCTTGCGGAAGTAGAGCTGGATGGCTTCCCGGGTGGCCCGTGTGACTTCTTCCGCCAGGGCGGCGTCCTTCTGCGTGTCCGCGATGGAGGGCACGGCCACCATGTTGCGGGTCAGGAACTTGCCCAGGGTATACGCCGGCTCTCCCTGAAGGGTGTTGGTGTTGGTGTAGGGCGGGTCGTCGGAGCCGTGCCGCCGGACGAAGACGTCGTTGACCCACTTCTCGAGCTCGGCCCGTCCGTCCTGGTCGTTCGCGTCCAGGGGCGGCAGCCAGGGGAGGATGCCCGGGTAGGCGTAGCGGCAGGTGAAGCTGCTGGTATCGAAGACCCGCAGCACGCCACGCACGGTGAGGAAGCGCAGCTCCTCGCCGGCCTTGTTCCGGAGCGGTGGCGGGTTCCCCTGCAGCACCGGGGCGCTGTCACGCATCGGGCTCGGCAGGTAGTGCCCCGGAAGCAGCCCGTGAATCGTCTTGTCCACCTTCGAGCCCAGCACGTTGTTTGTCTTCAGCGTGTACGTGGCGTCCACTGACTGGCTGGCGGGGTCATAGGCATACGTGACGGTGGAACCGGTGGGGTACGAGAACGCCGCCTCGGCCAGCGTCGTGAGCGCGGAGGCGTCGTCGAACCAGTATTCCGGCAGCGTGCCCAGGACGAAGAAGTTGCTGGCCGTCGCGTCGTTGAAGGTCAGCGTCGGCTCGGTGGCCGACGCGTCCTGGTAGCGGGCCGCGCCATCCGGGAAGAACAGGACCGTGGTCCCCTGTACACGCCAGGCGACCTTCACGCCGCCGACGTCGACCGTGCCATGGGCATTGCCCGCCGGGCCAGTCATGAACTTGAAGCCCACGCCGGGGAGCTTGACCGCCGTGAAGTAGAGGAGGGGGCTTCCTCGAACGACGCCCATCTGGAGCTGCGCGTCGCAGGGGAGGGAGGCGGGCCGGATGGAGGCGTCCGCCGCGCGCATGACGAGCTCCGCGTCGTAGTCGCCCATCCGGTGGACCTTGATGGCCCGGGGCAGGAATCCCGGCAGGACCTGGAGCTGGGCGCTGAAGTCGGCAATGAGCTCCGTCAGCTGGTCCTTCGAGTTCGTTGCCGGGCCGCCCGGCCCCGGGATGAAGGCGCCTCCAATCACGCGCACCGTCTCCTGCATGAGCAGGAGGCCCGGGTCCGCATTGCCGGAAGCACTGAACGAGATGGCCCAGGGATGGGGGTAGACAGGGAGCTGGGCCATGGTGGACCGCTGGTACCGCCCCTCCGCGTCCTGCCCCAGGTACACCGATGACGTGTTGTCGGCCATCAGTATGGGGCTGAGCCAGCTGTTGGTCTTGTAGGGCCACGGGAGCGCATCGGTGCAGCTCACCGCATGGCTTCCAGCCATGGGCGCATTGGCCCCTGGATTTCCGACGGTGCTGCGCTGTGTCTGGATGAACCCTGCCCCCACGGGGACGGGTGAGCCCTGGGCCCACGCATGGGCCCGCGACGGTGCAGGTTTCCTGTTGTCCATGACACCAGGACGCCCGTGCCGCTCGGGTGTGAACGACGTTTCACTCAGCCTCCCGCACGCGGAGGACCACCTTCCCTCGGACGTGTCCGCCCTCCGCGTATGCAAACGCATCAGCGGCCCGCTCGAGCGGGAACACGCGGTCGATGGCGACTCGCAGCCGTCCCTCGACGAGCAGGCCACGTACCTCCTCGAGGTCGCTCGCGCGCAGGCTGTCGTCGATGGTCAGCACCTCGATTCTTCGTCCCCCGGCTCCGAATCGGGCCTTCCCGAGGAGCAGTGCCTCGAAGAGCTGGCGGTTGGTTCCACCCACCATCACGTAGGCGCCACCTGGAGTGAGATGCTCCCGGTAGTCCGCGAGGGAACGGAAGCCGTTGACGCCGAATATCGCGTCGTAGCGTTGGTCGTCGTTCACGACGTCGTCACGCGTGTAGTCGAGGACGCGCTCTGCTCCGAACGACCGGACGAGCTCGACACTCCCGGGACCACACACCGCGGTCACGTTCGCACCGTATGCCTTGGCGATTTGAACGAGGAACATGCCGACGCCACCGCCCGCGCCCTGGATGAGTACCGACTGCCCCGGCCGCACCCTGGCCCGTTCTCGAATGGCTTGCAGGGCCGTGACGCTGGCGAGCGGCACCGCCGCGGCTTCGATGAAGCTGAGGCTCTCTGGCTTCTTGACGATTGCCTGCTCGCGCACGCAGACGTACTCCGCGAAGGCGCCCAGCCCGTCAGCGAAGAAGGCCTCGCCGAACACGTCGTCTCCGACCGTGAACCGGGTGACTCCGGGCCCCACCGCCTCGACGACTCCCGCCACGTCGGCACCGAGAATCGGCCGCCTCGGCCGCAGGAAGCCGTTGTGCAGTCGCACCAGGAATGGATTCGCGCGCATGAGGCGGTAGTCCATGGCGTTGAGGGACGACGCGTGGACGCGCAGCAGGACCTGCCCGGCCGCGGGCTTCGGCCGAGGGACACTCTTGACCCGCAGGAGCTCGGGGCCCCCGTAGCGCTCGTGAACGACGGCCCGCATCGCCCCATCGCGACCGTCAGGAGGGGAGGCCTCGCTTCGAGCAACGGGGGTGCGAGACGGAGTGGATGGGAATGTCGTCGTGTGGGTCGTCATGCACGGTGAGCATGCGCGGCGCCCAACGACAGGACATCGAGCGAAAGGTCATTTCGCGCTCAGCCGAAAGTACGAGCTGGAGCCCGTCTCAGCGCCCGACCCGCTTCGTCTCGTACGCCCACACGGCAATCTCCACCCGGTTCCTTGCCCCGAGCTTGCCCATCAGGCTGGCCAGGTGGCTCTTCACGGTACTCAGGCTGATGTGGAGCTCCTGCGCGATCTCCTCGTTCGTCCGGCCACGCGCCACGGTGAGGAGCACCTGCTCCTCACGCTCCGTCAGCGGCTCGACGGGCTGCGCTGGAGCGCTTGCCGCGCCGAGGTCGGCGAATCGCTCGAGCAGCCGGGCGGTCACCCTGGGGGAGATGAGCGCGTCGCCACTCGCGGCCGCGCGAATCGCCTGCACGAGCAACTCAGGGCCCGCGTCCTTCAGGAGGAAGCCCCGGGCGCCCGCCTTGAGCGCGCCGAAGACGTATTCGTCGAGGTCGAACGTGGTGATGACGATGATGGCCAGCGGCTCCGTCACGCCGTGGCCTGCAAGCCGCCGCGTGGCCTCGATGCCATCCATCCCCGGCATGCGGATGTCGAACAGGCACACATCGGGCCGGAGCTCCTGCGCGAGCTGCACGGCCCGCCTTCCGTCGGAAGCCTCACCCACCACCTGGATGCCCGGCTGCGCGTCCAGAATCATCCGGAGGCCCGTTCGAACGAGCTCCTGATCATCAGCCACGAGCACCCGGATGGTCACGGCACGCCTCCATTCCGCGGCAGGGCTGCGTCGACCCGCCACCCACCGTCGGCACTCGGACCGGCCTCGAGCGTCCCTCCGAGGAGCGCGGTGCGTTCGGCCATTCCCACCAGTCCGAAGCCCGAGCTGCGGCGCCCGGACGGTGTCTCGCCATCGTCGCGCACCGTCAGGCGCACGACGGCGCCATCGGCGGCGACGCGCACACGGACGTGGTTCGCCTTGCGGGCATGCCGGATGGCATTGGTGATGGACTCCTGTGCCAGCCGGTAGAGGGCTGACTCGACCGAGGGCCGGAGCCCGGTGAGGTCTCCGACCAGCTCCACCTCCACGGAGGGCGTGTCCCCAGCGTGCCGCGCGAGCTGCTCGATGTCGGCGATGCGTCCCTGAGGCGCGAGCGCGGCGGCCTGGTCGTCCCGAAGGGCGCCCACCATCGCTCGTAGCTCGGCGAGCGTGCGCGTGGCCTCCCCCTCGATGGCCTCCAGTGCCTTCGCGGCAGCGTCCGGCCGCGTTCCGATGACCGCGCGGCCAGCCTGGGCCTGGATGGTGATTGCCGTCACATGGTGCGCAACGGTGTCGTGGAGCTCGCGTGCGAGCTGCTCACGCTCGCGGAGCCTGGCGTGCTCGAGCTCTCGCCGGTGCGCGGCCGCCCGAAATCGGACCGACGCACCGAGCGCCCCCGGGAAGAGCATTACGACCGCCCCGCCGATGGCATCGGTCATCCCCTGCATCTCCCCGCGGAGCGCGGAGGAGGCGTATGCGCCCACCATGAACAAGAGCCCGACGGCGACCTCTCGCCCCGAGCCCCAGCGAAACAGCGAGTACGGCAGGAGCAGGACGCAGGCCCCGGTGTAGGGCGAAAGGTTCGGACCGCCCAGCAGCACCTCGGCCATCGAGACGACAATCGACAGCCCGAATGCAACCGCCGTTGCGGCCAGCGGGTTCGTTCGTCGAAACCACAGGGTGCCAACCAGCGCCACGCCGAACGCGATCTGCACGGGTCGCATGGCGAGGCCCTCGCGCAGGAGCCCCTCGGCAATTGCCGCGGCCATGAGGGCGAACACGAGCCCCCAATCCCACCTCGAAGGCTCACTTTGGCGTTCGAGACCGGGCTCGCTCCACAGCGCACGTAGCTCGCTCCACACGGCGGGGAGAGTACCCGAAGAGCTTGGGACGGAGAGGGGACCGAGGAGGGCTGCTGCCTCAGGCACGCCTCTTGAGGCGTCGACCCTGCCCCCGCGCACAGGGGAGCAGCCCGGCGGGCTGCGGCTACAATGAAGCGCCGTGAAGCCCTCCTCACCCCAGGTGCGGCAAGAGTCCCCGCCGCACCAGTACGACCTCGCACTGTCCTTCGCCCAGGAGGACCGCGAGCTGGTCGAGCGCTGTGCGCGCCTCCTGTCGGAGGCCGGCTATCGGGTCTTCTATGACCGGTGGGAACAGCACGACCTGCTGGGGAAGGATTTGTTCGCCCACCTGGACTCCGTCTACCGCGAGGCCGCCCGGTACTGCCTCAGTCACTCGCGTCCCATGAGCAACTCACCCCGGGCCCGCCCCCGCGCTCAGCACCTGCCGCGTCCGCTCCCGCAGCCTCACCATCTCCGGCCAGCCTGTCCCCTCGGGTGTCAGTGGCTCACCGATGACGACCGTGATGCGTCCGGGCCTCAGCAGGTGCTTCCCCCTCGGCCAGATGCGCCGCGTCCCCGCGAGGTGGATGGGCACCAGCGGCCGTCCGGCTTCCACGGCCGCCTTGAAGGCTCCCAGCTTCAACGGAAGCATCCCCGGCCCCCGGGCCCTCGTGCCCTCGGGGAAGACGAGCAGCGACATCCCCTGCTGAAGCAGTCGTGATGCGCGCTCCGCGGCCTCCGCCGCCGGCCCCGCGTGGAAGCGGTCCACCAACAGTTGTCCTGACTGCCGCATCGCCCTTCCCACCACCGGCCAGCGTCCCGCCTCCCGCTGCGCCACCGCCCGGAAGTCCACCGGTAGCACCGCCAGCAGCACCACCGAGTCCAGGTAGCTCACGTGCCTCGCCACCAGCACCCAGGGGCCTTCGCCTCGCAGGTGTTCCTGCCCTTCGATGCGCACCGGGCAGCCCGCCGCTTTCAGCAGCCAGCGCGAGCCTCGCCTCATCATCCGCGCCGTCGCCGCGCCCGCCGGTGTCAGCCACAGCGCCACCTCCAGTGTCGACGCCGCCAGCGACACCAACGTTGTGAAGTATCCCGTGTACGCCGCGGCCCCCACCGTCCCCAGCAGCCGTCCCGCCCGGGCCCACGATGCGCTCGCCGCCAGCCGCGCGAATTGCGCCCACCGTGCCTTCCGGCCCCGGGTCAGCGCTCCGCTCATCCAGGCCTCTCGCGTGGCGCCTCGTCGGAGCTTGCCGCTCGATGTCTTGTGCACCGCCCCCGGCGGCACCAGCACCACCTCGTCCGGCGGCAACTCCAGCACCTCCGCCACCCGGTCCACGATGGCCGCCCGCAGCCGCTCTCGTGCCTCGCGCGAGCGCTCGCGCGTCTCCGCCACCACCACCAGCCGCTCCGTTCCCACCCGCGGGTCCGGCTGCCCGAAGGCCACCACGCAGCCCTTGCGCACGCCGGGCACCTCGCCCACCTGCTCCTCGATTTCCGACGGGTACAGGTTGCGCCCCGCCTTGATGATGAGCTCCTTGCTCCGGCCCGTGACGTACAGCTCTCCGTCCGCCAGGTAGCCCAGGTCCCCCGAGTCCAGCCACCCGTCCCGCAGCACCTTCCGCGTCGCCTCCGGGTTGCCGTAGTAACCCGGTGTCAGCGACGGACCAAGCAGCTCGATATGGCCCCGCACCCGCTCCGCCACCGGGCCGTGCTTCTCGTCGACGATGCGTACCGCGTAGCCGGGCAGCGGGCTTCCGCACGAGACGAAGCGCAGCGCCCTCGGGGGCTCCGTCGTGGGACGCGCCTCTCCCTTCCGCTCGAAGGGCTCGCGCTCGACCACGTCGATGCGCGGCGGCCGGCCTGGCGGCGGGAAGGTGAGCGCCACCGCGACCTCGGCCAGCCCGTACGCCGGGAAGAGCGCCCCCGGCTTCAGTCCATATGGAGCGAGGCGCCGCGTGAAGCGCTCCAGCGTCTCCGGGCTCACCGCCTCCGAGCCATTCAGCGCCACGCGCCAGGCGCTCAAATCCACCCCTGCGAGCTCCTCGTCGCGCACCTTCTTCACGCACAGGTCGTACGCGAAGTTCGGCGCCGCGGAGAGCGTCCCCCGGTGCGCGTGCAGCGCGCGCAGCCAACGCGACGGGCGCGTCAGGAAGGCCAGCGGAGAGAGGAAGGCGATGGGGACTCCGTAGGTCAGCGGCATCAGCCACGAGCCGATGAGTCCCATGTCGTGGTACAGCGGCAGCCAGCTCACCGCCGCGTCCTCGGGGCCCACCCGCATCGCCCGGCCGATGGCCCGGAGGTTGGCCAGCAGGTTCTCGTGCGTGAGCAGCACGCCCTTCGGCGCTCCCGTGCTGCCAGAGGTGTACTGGAGGAGCGCCCCGTCCTTCCCGTCCAGATGGACCGCCGGAGCGCTCGCGTCCGTCCACGCGAGCTCCCCGGGCGTCAGCGTGTGCCGCAGCGAGGGCACCCGGGCCTTGAGCAGAGCGCCTACGCGGCGCGCCTCGTCGAAAGTGACGAGCACCCGCGGACGCGCGTTGCGCAGAATCTCCACCTGCCGTCCCACGTACTCCTCCAGCCGGTCCAATCTGAAGGGCGGGTAGAGGGGTGTCGGGATTCCTCCCGCGAGCAGCGTGCCGAAGAAGCACGGGAAGAAGGCCGCCTCCGTGCGCAGCACGAGGGCCACCGGCTCGCCGCGCTCCACGCCCGCGTCCGCCAGGGCCGCCGCCACTCCCGTGGCTCTCGCCCAGAGCGTCCCGTACGTCATCGGACGCTCCGTGCCGTCCTCCTCGCGCAGGAAGAGGTGGGTGCGCTCGGGCCAGGCTTCCGCGTGCCAGCGCAGCACGTCCGTCAGGAGACACGCGGAGCCGGGGGCCGCCCGCGCGGGAGCCTGGGCGACTCGCGGAGCGGGGTGGGGTTCCTCGACGGCCGGGTGTGCCTCGAGGACGAGGCAGGCCAGCTCCCGTGCGCACACGGCGCGGGCAACCGCGTCGTCCGGCAGCGTGACGCCAAACGCCTGCTGCAGCCGCAGGAGGAGCTCGACCCGCTCCAGGCTGCCCAGGCCGAGCCCGGTGTCCAATGGAATCTCCGCGCTCAAGTCCTCCGAGGCGCGCGGCTGGCCGAGCTCGGACAAGAGCCCTCCCAATACGTCGAGCACGCCGCGCTCGACGGACTGCTGCGCGCCGGGAGGACCCCGACCGGTCATGGCTCCACCCCCATCCCCTTCCGTATGGATGGGAATTGCTTCGGGAGCGCGTCACCCCCACGCCTTCCGAGCGCCCTCCTTGCTGCCCGCCTTCCGGGGCTGCGCGCCGGGTTGTCCTGGCCGTGCGCTCCCTGCCAACGCGCTGCTCGCGGCGGAGGGCAGGGCGCGACCGCGGACGGATGGGAAGGGGAGGAGACGTGAATTACGCTCCGCGGCGTCCACGCCGTGCCGAGGAACGTCCCGTGCGTCCTGCCCTGTTCAGCCTCCTGCTGTGTCCCCTCCTCATGGCCGCCGCGCCCCGTGAGGAGCCGTACGCCTTCAAGGGTGTGGAGCGCATCGTCGCCGTGGGAGACGTCCACGGGGATGTGGGAGCCCTGCGTGACGTGCTGAAGCTGGCAGGGCTCGTGGATGCCCGGGACCACTGGACGGGTGGCAGGGCGCACCTGGTGCAGACGGGGGACATCCCGGACCGGGGCGACCAGACGCGCGAGGCCTACGAGCTGCTCATGCGCTTGGAGGTCGAGGCGCGCAAGGCCGGTGGCCGGGTCCACGCACTGCTGGGCAACCACGAGATGATGAACATGATGGGGGACCTGCGCTACGTCGCCCCGGGCGAGCGGGCCTCGTTCGCGGACCAGAGCGCCGTGCCGGATGGCCCGGGCATGGACCGGGGAACGCAGGGCCACCAGGCCGCCTACGGGCCCGAAGGACGTTATGGCCGCTGGCTGCGCACGCACGCGGCCGTCGTGCGCATCAACGACACGCTCTTCCTGCACGGAGGGATTGCACCGGGCCTGCCGGAGACGACGCTGGAGGGCCTCAATCGCTGGGTGCGGCAGGACCTGACACCGGGCCAGCCTCCCGGGGGCGCCTCGGCGCGGAACGGACCGCTGTGGTTCCGTGGCTACGCGTTGGATGACGAGGCGCAGTGGGAGGCGGGGCTCACGAAGGTGCTGGGCCAGCTCGGCGCGAAGCGGATGGTGATGGGGCACACGACGACGCAGGACGGGCGCATCCGCCTGCGCTTCGGAGGGCGGACGGTGTTCATCGACACGGGCCTCAGCACGGGCTACGGCCGCCATCTGGCGGCGCTGGAGATTCGGGGCGACCGGCTCACGGCCCTGTATCCCGAGGGCCGCGTGCCCCTGCTCATTCCCAAGGCCCCCGCGCCGAGCGCCTCCGTCCAGGAACCCGAGCCCGCCACGGCACCACCGCCGGCTCCCCGCGAGGCGCTCTCCCACTGATCAGGGTGTCAGCTCCGCGCCCTCCCGTGCGAGGTACGCCACCGCCGCGAGCGCTCCCGGCTCGATTTAGCGAATACACTCCAGATAGTGCCGATTCTGGAGGTCCCGATGGCAGGAGGAAACCTTCGAAGCTCGCAGGTTCGTGCATGGGTTCGTCTGCTCAACGAGGCGCATGAGCTGCCAGCGAAGGCGCGCTCACGGCATCTGCTCTCCGGCATGTGCCGCATCCTGGGCGCCGAAGCGGGGGCCTGCGTCCTGGAATGTGACTTCAGACCGGGAGGGCGCGGAGACTTCACGGACGTCGTCCTGGAGGGCTGGGACGACACCGCGCGGCCCGCGCTCGAGGCGCTCCGGAAGATGGGCAGTGCCTCCAACCCTGGCATCCGCGCGCTGATGGAGCAGCGCCCGGAGCCAGGTGCCGTCGTCACGGAGGTGCGGCGAGTGCTCGTCGGAGACCGGGGCTGGTACGGCTCACCCTACGTCGAGCACTACCTGCGCCCGAGCCAGCTCGACGACTCGGTGTATTCGATTCGGTGGGCCGATGTGCCGGGCGTGGCGCAGGGCATCGGCATCTACCGTGGGCGAAGCGGGCGCCCCTTCGATGAAGCGGACCGTGAGCTCCTGCACCTCTTCCACGCCGAATGCGGGGCCATGCTCAGTCTGCCGGCGCCCACGGAGGATGACGCTCGGGACGTGCTGCTCACGCCGCGCGAACGCCAGACGCTGGAGTTGCTCCTGCACGGTTTCGCCGACAAGCAGATTGCTGCCCGGCTCGGTATCAGCCGATTCACCGTGAATCACTACACGAAGTCCATCTACCGGCGCTTCGGCGTTCAGTCCCGCACCGCGCTCATCGCACGGCTGCTCGGCCGCCAGGGGCAGGGCACGGCCTCCAGGACGCGGCCTCCGGCATCCTGACGCCCGGCGCGTCCGGATGCCCGGCAGGTCCGGCTGCACCACGCCGTAGTCCGCCGGCTTGAGCTGATTCTTGCCGGCCTGGAGCTCGGCGGGCTTCGGGGCCGCGGGCTTCGAGCGGAGCTTCATGGGGCCCTCGGGGGAAGGAGCCAGGCGACGTTCCGACACCAGGGCATCCGCCGTGCCAGCCACGCCGCGTCAGCGGGTGTCCGGAAGCTGGGTGTAGTCGTGGAAGTTGCCGTGCAGCCGCTCGTTCGGGGCGCCTTCCGTGACGGCCTGGACCAGCAACGGTCCGCCCACGAAGCAGCCCTTCCACGAGCCGCCAATGCCGCCGAACACCTCTTCCCGGTCCCCGCGCGAGCGCTGCACGCCGTGCCCGACCTTGAAGGCCCGCAGCTCGCCCGCGATGCGGTGGCACGTCTCCGGCTCGTCACAGGCGATGGAGGCCACCAGCGCGCCGTTGGACACGTTCATCTCGGCGACGAGCTCCTCCTCGCTGTCCACCACCACCAGCGTGTCCACGGGGCCGAAGGGCTCGCCATGGTACAGCTTGCAGTTGCGTGGCACGTGCAGCAGCGCGTGCGGGGCCAGGTACGCGGACACGTCCTGCTCCGGAAGGAAGCGCTCCGGCTCCAGGCGCCCGGCGAAGAGGGGCACGGCGCCGCGCCCCTCCGCCTCGCTCATCAACCCGTGCAGCTCCTCCACCTTCTGGCTGTTGATGAGCGGTCCGAAGTCGAGCGCGGGAGGCGCTCCGTCGGGCGACTCAGCAAGCAGGGGATGCCCCACCTTCAGCGCCGAGACGACGGGCAGGTACGCCTCCAGGAAGCGCGGCATGAGGCCACGCTCCACCACGAAGCGCGGGTAGGCCGTGCAGCGCTGCTTGCCGTACTCGAAGCCCTTCTTGAGCTGCCTCGCCAGCGCCTCCCAGTCGCTGAAGTGCCAGATGCCGTAGGCGTTCACCCCCTCCATCTCCAGCATGTAGCGCTTGTTGCGGTCATACAGGCTGGCGGCGATGTCACGCCCGTTCGCCTTGCCACCCACGAAGGACAGACAGGCGATTTCCGGATGGCGCACCAGCGCGTCGCTGAGCTGCCCACCGGAGCCGCTGATGAGCGAGACGGGCAGTCCACAGCGGCGCGCGAGCGCCATGCAGAGCGTCAGCGAATAGAGGCCCCCATCCGTGGGCGTCTTCGCGATGGCGCTGTTGCCCGCGAGGACCTGGACCAGCACCGCATGGACCAGCACGGACAGCGGGTAGTTCCAGGAGGCGATGTTGGAGATGAGTCCCAGCGGCCGGCGGCCATCCACCATCGGCTCGATTTGGGAGACGTACCACTCCACGCCGCTGATACAGCGGTCCACGCTGACGCGCGCCTGTGGCACGGGCTTGCCAATCTCCCAGGCCAGGATGAGGGCCAGCAACTCGCGCTGCTCACGCAACAGGGCCACGCACCGCGAGACGCGCTCCCGGCGGACGTCGAGCTCTTCCCGGGCCCACGCCCGGGCCTCCTTCGCGGCGGCGCTCACGGCGGTCCGCGCGGTGTTGGCATCCACCATGGGCAGGCGCCCGAGCACGGTGCCGTCCACCGGTGACAGGTAGGGCTTGCCCTTTCCTTCGTGGCCCCAGGTGCCTTCGATGAGGTTGAGCACCCGGCCTGAAGCGTCGAAGGACTCGGGGACGAGCGCGCGAATCCGACGCTCCAGATGAGACCACTGCGCGTAAGCAGGCACCGCACTCGCCATGGGCACGCCCTCCCGAGAAAAGCCAGGGCACTGGCTCATTGCGCAAACCTGGGTGCCGGCACGGTGCGAGACAACCGCTGCTCCCCGGTCACTCCTGTCGTCGCCTTTCACGCGATGCGTTCGCCCCGGGGCGCTGGCTCTCGGCGGCGGAAACTGTGATTTCTTAATTTCTCAGACTAAACAGTCTTGACTGATTACCCAGTCAATCGTGGAGCTGACGACTGAATGACAGTACAAGCCCCCGGACTCGACGAGGAGCACGCATGTCCAAGGCGCGGCAGCAGCAACCCTTCCGGCTACCGGAGTTCTACGTCCCCTGGCCGGCGCGCCTGAATCCGAACCTCGAAGCGGCGCGCGTCCACACCAAGGCGTGGGCGTACGAGATGGGCATCCTGGGCCCGCCGCGCGACGGGACGGACCGCGAAATCTGGTCCGAGCGCCGCTTCGACGGCATGGACTACGCGCTGCTCTGTTCCTACACGCACCCGGAGGCGCCCGGCCCGGAGCTGGACCTCATCACGGACTGGTACGTCTGGGTCTTCTACTTCGACGACCACTTCCTGGAGGTCTACAAGCATCCGCGCGACGTCGCGGGCGGCCAGGCGTACCTGGACCGGCTGCCGCTGTTCATGCCGCTGGACATGGCCCCGCCGCCGGAGCCCACCAACGCGGTGGAGCGCGGGCTCTGGGATTTGTGGAAGCGCACCGTGCCCACCATGTCCATGGACTGGCGCCGGCGCTTCTTCGAGAACACCCGGCACCTGCTCGACGAGTCGATGTGGGAAATCGTCAACATCCGCGAAGCGCGCATCGCCAACCCCATCGAGTACATCGAGATGCGCCGCAAGGTCGGCGGCGCGCCCTGGTCGTCGGACCTGGTGGAGCACGCCGTCGCCGCGGAGATTCCCGCCCGCGTCGTGAAGAGCCGGCCCATGCGCGTCTTCAAGGACACGTTCTCCGACGCGGTCCACCTGCGTAACGACTTGTTCTCCTACGAGCGCGAAATCCTGGAGGAGGGCGAGCTCTCCAACGGCGTGCTGGTGGTGGAGAAGTTCCTCGACTGCGACACCCAGCGCGCGGCCGACCTGGTCAACGATTTGCTGACGTCCCGGCTCCAGCAGTTCGAGAACACCGCCGCCACGGAGCTGCCCTGGCTCTTCGCCGAGTACGGACTCACCCCGGTGGAGCAGGGCCAGGTGCTCACGTACCTGCGCGGCCTCCAGGACTGGCAGTCCGGCGGCCATGAGTGGCACATGCGCTCCAACCGCTACATGAACAAGAACACGGAGCGCCGCGCGGAGCTGTCCATTCCGCTGCCGGGGGGCCTGGGCACCTCCGCCCTGCGCGTGCCGCTGACAGCCGGCGCGCTGGGCCTCGGGCCCCGCGTGAAGTCCTTCAGCCACGTCCCCCGCCAGCACGTGGGCCCGGTGAAGCTGCCGGAGTTCTACATGCCGTACAGCACGTACCTGAGCCCCCACCTGGCGCGCGCGCGCAGGAACTCCAAGGACTGGGCGCGCCGCATGGGCATGCTGGACGTGCTGCCCGGCGTGGGGCTCTACATCTGGGACGACCACAGGTTCGACGTGGCGGACGTGGCCCTCTGCGGCGCACTCATCCACCCGGACGCGACGCCGGAGCAACTGGACCTCACGGCGTGCTGGCTCGTGTGGGGCACCTACGCCGACGACTACTTCCCCGCGCTCTACGGCTACACGCGCGACATGCCGGGCGCGAAGGTGTTCAACGCCCGCCTCACGCAGTTCATGCCGGACGACGTGGAGGCCCCCAACCCGGCGGTGCCCACCAACCCGGTGGAGGCGGGCCTGGCGGACCTGTGGAAGCGCACGGCCGGCCCGCTCACCCCGCGTGGCCGCATGCTGTTCCGCAAGGCCGTCCAGGACATGACGGAGAGCTGGGTCTGGGAGTTGAACAACCAGATTCTCAACCGCGTGCCGGACCCCGTGGACTACGTGGAGATGCGCCGCAAGACGTTCGGCTCCGACCTCACCATGAGCCTGTCGCGGCTCTCCAAGGGGGACGCCGTGCCGGAGGACGTCTTCAACACCCGCACGCTGCGCGGGCTGGAGAACTGCGCGTCGGACTACTCCTGCTTCGTCAACGACATCTTCTCCTACCAGAAGGAAATCGAGTTCGAGGGCGAGCTCAACAACTGCGTGCTCGTGGCCCAGCGCTTCCTGGACCTGGACAAGGACGCGGCGGTGCTCGTGGTCAACGACTTGATGACCGCGCGCATGAAGCAGTTCGAGCACCTGGTGGCCACGGAGCTGCCGGTGGTCATCCGCACCTTCGGCCTGGATACGAAGGCGCAGGAGAAGCTGAACAAGTACGTGGAGCAGCTCCAGCAGTGGATGGCGGGCATCCCCCGGTGGCACGCGGCGGTGGACCGCTACAAGGAGCCCGAGCTCATCGCCTCGGCGACCCCCAGGCTCAGGACCGGCAACCTCTCCGGCCTGGGCATGTCCGCGACGCGCGTCGCCGAGCTGTTCCGCGGCGGCAGGTCCTGAGCTCCAACGGCAGTGCGCGAGTTTTCCTGATTCCTCAATCCGAAGGGTGACCCATGTCCAATGACACGAAGAAGCTCGACGACAACAACCTGAGCCTCGGAACCCAGGCGGCCCGCCAACTGGCGACGACGACCAAGACCGAGCCGCAGATGCAGGGCATCTCCTCGCGGTGGCTGCTCAAGCTGCTGCCATGGGTGCAGGTGTCCGGCGGCACGTACCGCGTCAACCGCCGCCTGACCTTCGCGGTGGGTGACGGCCGCGTCACCTTCACCAGCACCGGCGCCAAGGTGCAGGTCATCCCCCAGGAGCTGGGCGAGCTGCCCCTGCTGCGCGGGTACGAGGACGTGGAGGCGCTGACCGCGCTGGCCAACCGCTTCGTGCAGAAGGAGTACAAGGCCGGTGACGTCATCACCGAGGCCGGCAAGGAGGCGGACTCCATCGTCCTCATCGCCCACGGCAAGGTGAACCGCATCGGCACCGGCAAGTACGGTGAGCCGCTGGTGCTGGACACGCTGGCGGACGGCGACCACTACAGCTACCAGGCGCTGCTGGAGTCGCAGGACTACTGGCAGTTCACCGCCAAGGCCGTGACGCCCGTCATCGCGCTCATCCTCCAGCAGTCCGCCTTCGAGGAAGTGGTGGCGCAGGTGCCGTCCCTCCAGAAGCACATCGAGGACTTCAAGGCCCGCTCCAGATTGAAGCAGGACACCACCGGCCAGAAGGCCATCGAGCTGGCCGCCGGCCACCACGGCGAGCCCGTGCTGCCCGGCACCTACGTGGACTATGAGACGCACCCCCGCGAGTACGAGCTGTCCGTCATCCAGACCGTCCTGCAAATCCACACGCGCGTCGCGGACCTCTTCAACGACCCGATGAACCAGACCCAGCAGCAGCTGCGGCTGACCCTCGAGGCGATGAAGGAGCGCAAGGAGCACGAGCTCGTCAACAACCGCGAGTACGGCCTGCTGCACAACGCGGACCTCAAGCAGCGCATCCACACCCGCTCCGGCGCGCCGACGCCGGACGACATGGACGAGCTCTTGGCCACCGTGTGGAAGGAGCCGTCGTTCTTCCTGGCCCACCCGCGCGCCATCGCCGCGTTCGGCCAGGAGTGCAACAAGCGCGGCATCTACCCCACCAGCATCGACGTGAATGGGAACATGCTGCCCGCGTGGCGTGGCATCCCCATCTTCACCTGCAACAAGATTCCCATCAGCGAGTCGCGCACCACCTCCATCATGCTGATGCGCGTGGGAGAGAAGAACCAGGGCGTGGTCGGCCTGCACCAGGCGGGCATCCCGGATGAAATCGAGCCCAGCCTCAACGTCCGGTTCATGGGCATCAACGAGAAGGCCATCATGAGCTACCTGGTCACCACGTACTTCTCCACGGCGGTCCTCACGCCGGACGCTCTGGGCATCCTGGAGAGCGTGGAGCTGGGCCGCTCGTAGTCCCACGTCCTCACGGAATCGGGAGATTCATTCATGGCGAATCCAGACAAGGAGATGGCCGCGCACGAGGGCACCAGCCTGAGCACGGCCGGGGCCCGCCAGCTCGCGACGACCACCAAGACGCAGCCGATGATGCAGGGCATCACGCCCCGGTGGCTCCTGCGCGTGCTGCCGTGGGTGCAGGTGTCGGGTGGCACGTACCGCGTCAACCGGCGGTTGACGTACCTGGTGGGCGACGACCGCCTGAACTTCAGCAACATCGGCGTCAAGGTGGAGGTCATCCCCCAGGAGCTGCTCAAGCTGCCCCTGCTGCGGGGCTTCGAGGACGTCGATGACCTGCTCATCCGCACCCTGGCCACCCTCTTCACCCAGCAGCACTACAAGCCGGGGGACACCATCGTGGAGGCGGGCAAGCCCGCCGAGCACGTGTTCCTCCTCGCGCACGGCAAGGCGCAGAAGCTGACCGCGGGCAAGTACGGCGACCCCGTCGTGCTGGACACGCTGGCGGACGGCGACCACTTCGGCGACCAGGCGGTGGTGGAGTCGAACGACGTGTGGCCCTTCACCGTCAAGGCCGTCACGGCCTGCACGGTGATGGCGCTGCCGCAGGCGGCGTTCGAGGCCCGCATCCTCCAGTCGCCGACGCTGAAGGCGCACGTGGAGCGCTACCGGGCGAACCTGAAGAAGCCCCAGGACAAGACGGGGCAGGCGGCCATCCCGTTGACCGCGGGCCACCACGGCGAGCCGGTCATCCCCGGCGGCTTCGTGGACTACGAGCTGAAGCCGCGCGAGTACGAGCTGAGCGTGGCGCAGACCATCCTGCGCGTGCACACCCGCGTCTCCGACATCTTCAACGACCCGATGAACCAGACGCAGGAACAGCTGCGGCTCACCATCGAGGCGCTGAAGGAGCGCAAGGAGCACGAGCTCATCAACAACCCGGAGTTCGGCCTGCTGCACAACGCGGACCTCAAGCAGCGCATCAACACCCGCTCCGGCCCGCCGACGCCCGACGACATGGACGAGCTGGTGTCGCGCCGCCGCAAGACGCGCTACTTCCTGGCCCACCCGCGCGCCATCGCGGCGTTCGGCCGGGAGTGCAACAAGCGCGGCCTCTACCCGACGGTGGTGGACGTGCAGGGGCAGAAGCTGCAGGCGTGGCGCGGCGTGCCCATCCTCCCGTGCGACAAGCTTCCCATCAGCCGGGAGAACACCACCGCCATCATTGCCATGCGCATCGGGGCGGACGACCAGGGCGTCGTCGGCCTGCACAACGCCGGTGTCCCCGAAGAGGTGGAGCCGAGCCTCACGGTGAAGCGCATGGCCGTCAGCGACCAGGCCATCACCCAGTACCTGGTGAGCACGTATTACTCCGCCGCCGTGCTCGTCCCCGACGCGCTGGGCGTGCTGGAGAACGTGGCGCTCGGCGGCTGAAGTCTCCGCCGTGAAATGACCTCGGGCCCGGTGTGTCCCTACACCGGGCCCGTTCGTTTTCGCGAAGGTGTTCCGGGGCTCATGTCGTGACAGGAGGGAAAAATCGATACACGCACCCTGAAACAATCACTCTGTTGCATCTGTATCTGATGGACATGAGAACACAAGTGGCCGTCAAATCATGAGAATCATGATTACTCGCTCGCGCATCCTCGTGGCCGTGGTCGCGGTCGGGTTGTCCCTCTCCGTCGGATACGCTCCCGCGGCATCGGCCCAGGGCCTGGCCTGTGTGGTTGCGCCGGGAGGTTGCTCGGAAATCATCGGCAACGGCGCGGGCTCCATCTGGGTGAACGAGCAGAGCCGGCCGGGGTACTACGCGGGGAAGACGCTGTGCATCCGGGCGGGGACGTATTCGAGCCTCGGCCTCTACGGCGTGGTGGGCTCGGCCACCCAACCCGCGGTCATCACCAACTGTGGCGGTCAGGCCGTCTTCAACTCGACCACTGGCATTCCCGTCTACATCGGAGGGGCGAGCCGTTACCTGCGCTTCACGGGGACGGGGAGCGCGGCGCACTTCTACGGGCTGGTGGCGGGGACCTCGGGCGGAGAACAGGCTCACGTGGATTTGAGGGAGGGGACGTCCGACGTGGAAATCGACCACGTGGAGGTCCGGGGGAATCGCCTGGGTGGCGTGGGCATCGCCTTCCGCACCTATCCCACGTGCAGCGGTACGTATCGGCGTGGCACCTGGGCCCAGTACAACACGCGCATCCACGACACCTGGGTCCATGACACCCGGTACGAGGGCATGTACATCGGCCCGTCCCACCATGGGTGGAAGGCGTCGCCGGGCTACACCCCTGGCTTCGACTGCGGCAATGGCAACCGGCAGATTGAAGCCGACGTGATTGGCGTCGAGGTGGTGGACAACCTCGTGGAGCGAATCGGCAACGACGGCATCCAGGTGGGCGGCGCGCTGCAGGGCATGACGATTCGCAACAACGTCATCAAGGACTACGGGCTGAACGCGGACCGGTCCCACTCAGGAGGCATCACCGTGAATCCCGGCAGCCGCGGCGTGGTGGACGCGAACTGGATTGAGGCGACGCAGCCGAACATCACGGTGGGCATCGCCTTCATGGGCATGGGGGACTCGGTGGTGACGAACAACGTCATCATCGGGGCCCGCTCGGGGACGCAGTTCCTGCGGAACACCGACGTCAACCTGGAGCTGACGCTGCCGGACGTCGCCTACTACAACAACACGGTGGTGGGCTCGAGCGTCGAGGGGCTCTTCTTCTACTGCAACCTCCACAAGAAGGTCCTCTTCGCCAACAACATCATCGCCGGCGCTCCCACGGTGTATGGCGCCAACGGCAACGACGTGTCGTGTGTCACCTCGCTGAATGGCGCCTACAACCTGCTCAGCAAGCAGGTGGAGTCCGCGGGCTTCGTCGACGCGGCGGCCCGGAACTACCGCCTGCTGCCGGCGTCACCCGCGGTGGGCACGGGCGTGTCGCTGGAGGGCGTGGTGGACTTCGACCACGAGGGCAACGACCGGCGGGGCGCGCCGTATGACCTGGGAGCCTTCGCGCTCACACCGGGGGAGTGAGCCCCTCGCACGGGTGGCGGCGTCCACGACAGACGGCGGACCAGGCGGCCCTGAATCCGCCCGACCGGCGCGGTAATGTACGTCTCTCACTACCCCGTGCGTGAACACCCATGACTTCCACCGTGGCCGCCGCCCCCGCTGAAGCCAGCGCGCTTCGCATCGCTGGTTACCGGACCTTCCTCGTCACGTTCATGTTGGCGATGATGGCCGACAACATCGAGCACGTGATCAGCTACTGGGTGGCGTTCCAGAAGTTCCACTCGGCGGCGCTGGGCGGGTTCGCGGTGGTGTCCCACTGGCTGCCCTTCCTGATGTTCTCGGTGCCGGTGGGGGCGCTCAATGACAGGTTCGACTCCCGGCGCCTCATCCAGGCCGGCATGGTGCTCTTCATTGGCGCCTCCGTGGGGTGGGGCTACTTCTTCGTCACGGACTCCTTGCAGATGTGGCACGCGATGGTGCTCCTCACGCTCCACGGCTGCGCGGGAGTCCTCTGGAGCACCTCCAGCCAGATGCTGCTCTACGACATCGTGGGCCCGGCCCACCTGGCCAGCGCGGTGCGCCTGAACGCGACGGCCCGTTACCTCGGCGTGCTGGTGGGCCCCGGCGTGGGCAGCATCATCATGCAGACGCTCGGGCCGACGCGGGGCATCTTCGTCAACACGATGTTCTATCTGCCCCTGCTGCTGTGGCTGGTGAGCGCGCCCTTTGGCCGGCACTTCCGCGGGACGCGGACGGGCCCCAAGCGGGCCGTCCGGGGCCTCGCCGACATCGTGCAGACCATCGGCGACGTGCGAGGGATTCCCGTGGTCGCGGCCATGGTGTTGCTGGCGGGAGCGGCCTCCTTCTTCATCGGCAACAGCTACCAGGCGCAGATGCCGGGCTTCGCTCATGACCTGGGCCATGGAGACCCCGGCCTGACCTATACGCTCCTCCTCGGCGCGGACGCGGCCGGTGCGCTGCTCGCGGGCGTCCTGCTCGAGACGCGAGGGACGTGGCTGCCGATGACGGCGCCCTCGGCGCTGAAGATTGCGTTCCTGTGGGGATGCTCGCTCTTCGTGTTCTCGTTCATGCGCTGGTACCCGGCGGCCATCTGCGTGCTGTTCGTGGCCGGGTTCCTCGAGCTGTCCTTCAGCAGCATGACCCAGGCGCTCGTGCAGTTGAATGCGCCGGACACCATCCGGGGCCGCGTCCTGGGGCTCTACAGCATGTCGGCCTCCGGCCTGCGGGCCTTCAGCGGCGTGACGGTGGGACTGCTGGGGAGCGTGACCAATACCCACGTCTCGCTCGCGCTGTCCGCCATGGCCTTCGTGGCGGTGGCCGGCATGCTGCTGCTCCGCCGCCCCCAGCAGGCCGCGTAGGCGGAGCCTGGGCCTCGGCAGCGTGCCTTGGGGGCTCAACTCGCGGCGCCGGGCTCGAAGCGCGCGAGGAAGACCTTGAACTGCAGCGAGACGAAGAGCGGACGCGGCGCTACCAGTCCGGTGCGGGCGAACATCGCGAACAGGGCGGCATCGGACTCGATGGGCCGCATCGTCGCGAAGCGCTGGCGGCGATGCTCCAGCTCGTCTGGGGAGATTCCGTACGCCCGCAGCCGTCGCAGCTCCACGTTCATCAGCTCGGGGTCCATGCCGACGCGGCAGCCCACGACGAGGGGCGCTCCGGGCTTGAGTCGCCGGGTCACCTCTCGCAGCAGCGCGAGGCGGGCCTCGTCGCCCTCCACATGGTGGAGGACGCCCATCATCTGCGCGCCGTCGAACAGAGGGCCGGCAGGCAGGGTGTGCAGCTCGCCCACGTGCAGGTTCGTGCGCGAGAGCAATCCCTCGGCCTCCAGGCGCTTGCGGGCGACGTCGAGCATGGCGCCGGAGGGGTCCACTCCCGTGAAGCGCCAGCCCGGCACGTTGAAGCGGGTAAAGGGCACCAGCTCCGCGCCCGTGCCCAGTCCCAGGTAGAGCAGGGACGCCGAGTCCTGGCCGTCGAGCAGGGCGGTCATCGCGCTGACGCCAAGCTCGTACGCCGCCGAGAAGCCGGCGACGTTGATGGATGCCTGGGCGTCGTAGTGGGCGGCGCGGTCGGCGCCAAAACCCGGCACGACATGGTGGTGGGAATGGTCGGGGTGTTTGTGATGCATGACGTGTCCTCGGGAGTCCTTCGGGAAGCGTTCGGTTGAACCGAGGATGCGTCCGCCCCCCCGATGGATGGGAGAGCGGGGATTCAGACCAGATCGGCGGAGATTCCGGTCGGCAGCGGGAAGGCGAGGGTAGGGAAGAGGAGCCGTCCAAGCGTGCGCTCGGCCGTGCCACCGCCTTTTCCGCACCTCGGCACCGCGCCTCTCGGCACGGAAGCCAGCCAGCCGCGGCATCAGCCACAGCAGCGTGAAGGAAGAGGATGCGTCCACCGTGAGCGGCCGTGCCCGCGCTTTGGAGTGGGTGATGGACCGGGGCACCACCGCCCTACCGGCCGAGCGTGCCCTGCATCACCTTGAAGAAGTCGGCTGGATAGACAATCTCGTAGCCATAGAAGCCGTAGGACTGGGTGTTCGACCCGACCGTCATGTTCTGCAGCTCATCGTAACGGCGGGTGGCGATGGTGCCCCACGAGCTCCGGGTGTCATACCACTCCGGATGGGCCAGGCGGCCCGCCGCGAGCTCCTGCGCGTACAAGCGGTCCAGGTAGGCCAGCGCGAAGATGATGTGATTGTCGCCGCCGCTGTAGCCGCGAGTCACCTCCGAGTACACGAAGTACTTCTTGCTGCTGTCGTAGCCATGTTTCACCACGTAGTTCAGGCCCTGCAGCAGCATGTCGGTGAGCACCGGCTGGCTCACCCCTGACGCCTTGCCCGCGGCGGAGAACTGGAGGTCGGCTTCGCGGAACTGGATGAGGTTCCCGAGGAGCGCGCCCGCCATCCACGGGTTGGTGCCGGTGGCGTTGTACCCGCCGTTGTTGTCCATCTTGGTCATGGTCCAGTAGCCCGTCCCCTTGCTGGCGTCGTTCACCCCGAGCACGGTGTTGGAGATGGCTCCCGTGGCCGGGTCGTAGCCCACGTGGTTGAGCGGCGTCTTGAACCAGTCCATCAGGTAGCTGACGAGACCGCCCGCCACGTCCTTGTGGTACGCCGCATCGCCCGTCACCCGGACGTATTCGTTCATCACGTAGAGAGGCCAGGAGAAGTCACGCTCGGCCTCGCGGTACAGGTCCGTCGCCTTGAACGGGCGCTTGAAGAAGTACGGCGACACGAACTTCCACCAGTTGGCAATCTCCGTGAGCACGTCGAGCGAGCGCTTGTCGCCAGTGAGCAGGTAGTTGTCGCTCAGGCCGCTCACATGCGCGTGGCCCCAGTGCAGGTTGCGAACCTGGTGGTCCACGTTCTCATGGTTGATGGCGTGCACCTCGCCCGCCGGCTGCGGCAGCCCGCCCGTGCTCCAGTAGCCAGCACGAGGACCATGGGACACGTCGAAGTCCATGAAGTGGCGGGTGCTGAGGTCCGCCAACTGGAACCAGCGCGGGTCCCCGCTGCGCAGGAACTGTTTGAAGAAGTTGTTCGCGCCGACGTGTGTGTCATTGTAGAAGCTGGGCACGTGCACGCCATTGACGTCGTACGCCCAGCCCCCGCGCAGCCGGTCGCCGAAGTCGCGCCAGCCGAACATGGTGGCGTTGCCGTCGGTCTGCTCGATGCTCCTCACGTAGATGTCCTGCATCAGTGAGGCGTCGTAGCCCTTGGTGGCCCCGGTCGGAGTGCCGACGTTCAGGTCGCCGAAGACGCCTGAAGAGACGTACCAGGCTGGGGTGGCCGTCAGCGCCAGGCGGTGGCGCTGATAGCTGTCGTTCAGCGAATGGAGGGCGCTGGTGGTGCCCTGGGAGTTGCTGAGGACAAGGCGGAGTTGGTAGGTCTTCGCGCCGCCCGGACGCGCGAAGTACATGCTCTCCGCGCGGCGATACGTGACGCCCGACAACACCGGCTGTGTGGTTTCGGCGCTGCCGCCACGCGCCGGGAACAGGGAGGCCGTCAGGGTATTGCCATTGACGCTCAGCTCGCCCGGGAACTGTTGCCAGAAGTCCCTGACCATCACCGCCAGGTGACGGCTGCCGGAGTCCAGCGCCACCCAGCCGGGGGCCCGGCTGCCCGTGCCCACGCCGCTGTAGCTGAAGGTGTGGCCCAGGTCCTGGCCGTCCTCGAAGCGAAACTGGCCCTTCTGCAGGAGGTAGTGCTCGCCAGAAACCTTCGCGCCGTGCGCCGCGCCGCCTTCCCCACCGAAGCGGTAGTCGGCCGCGCCATCGGAGAGGTAGTGCCAGCGCAGGCCCATGGCCTTGGCGGCAATCGCAAACGACGTGGGCGTGCTCTCGACGTTGGCCTCGGTGCGGTCGTCGATGATGGAGACTTCCAGGTCGACCTTGTCGGAGCCCTGGTGCGCGTAGTAGCGGACCAGGTACTTGAGCAGCTTCACGCCGCTGGCGTTGGTGAGCGAACCCTGGGCCTTGATGACGGCTCGGAGCGGTCCGCTCTCCTCCACGGTGACGACGGCGTCGGTGGCCGCCGAGGCCGTGTACTCGAGGTTGTCGTAGGCGTTGACCATGAACAGCTCGCCAGCGTCGACGAGCTGCTCCCCGGCTTCGAATGCGCCGTTGCCGCTGGTATCGCGCCAGAGCCGGGTGATGACGCCCTTGTTGCTGACGGTGAACTTCGCCAGGCCGGTATCGACGGTGAGCTCCGTCGACGGGCTGCCACCGATGACCACGTTGCGCGGCAGCGAGGCGCGAACCACGCCGGTGCCGTAGGCAACGCGGTAGGAGCGTGCGGCGCCGAGGTCGGTCACCAGGTGCAGCAGGGCCACCTTGATGGAGCCATCCGGCCAGCGAGCAATGGCGTCGAACTGGGCTGGCACCTCCTGGCTGCCATCTCCTGTCTCCAGCCGCATGGCGGAGATATTGGCCAGCGCCCCCTTCGGAAGGGGAATGCCCGTGCGCACGGGAACTCTCGCCGCGGCCGGGCTCTCCGCGAGGCTCAGGGGGATGTACTGGGCTCCGGCGACGGCCATGGGGGCGAAGTCGGCCTGCACGGTGGTGGCGGCGGTGACGGTGGTGGCGCATGCGGCCTTGCCGGTGCAGCCACCTCCGTTCCAGCCGCCGAAGCTGTAACCCGCCGTGGGCTCGGCGGTCAGCGTGACGGCGGTGCCGCTGGCGAACGAGGCCGAGCAGGTGGTGCCGCACGACACACCCGCGGGGCTGGAAGTCACCGTGCCGTCACCCGAGCGGGTGAGCGTCAGTTGGAATGACTTGGACGCTGGCGTCGGCTCTTGAGGCGTTGGCTCCTCAGACGTTCCACCAGGAGAGCTCCCGGAGCAGGCGAGCAGGAAGACGACGACGAATGCAGAGACCGGCCTGTTTGCCTGGCGAATGAGAGCTCTCATGGTGGTGTCTGAAGACAATCGGAGTGTTGGTATTGGAGCCGTGCTCGAGCCGTCAATGTGCTACGGCGTCACTTCAACGCGCCCGCCGGGATTTCGACCACGTACGTCTCGACGTCCGTGTCGCTGCCGTTGCCCCAGTTGGAGTTGAAGGCCACCCGCGTGAAGTCGCGGTTGACGCTGGCCACCGGCTCGGTCCAGTAGCCGTTGGACGCGGTGCGGTGGTGCGCCAGCGTGTAGACCGTCGGGTTGGCCTTCAGTTGCACGGCCAGCAGCTTGCGGTGCAGCCACTGCTGCGCGCCGCCGTAGTCGGCATACGTGCTGACCAGCACCCAGCCGGGCTTCGCGAACGCCTTGCCCGAGATGTGCAGCGCCGTCGCGGTGCCGCTCAGGTACGTCGGGAACAATGCCGTGCGCACGCCCGTGCGCAGGTTGAGCATGAACACGTCGCCCCCGTTGGACTGGTAGTCGACGGCCACGTAGATGTCGTCGCCGTTGGCGTCCAGCGCGAGGTCCGAGTGCTCGGACTTCGAGAGCAGCTGGGTCTTCGTGCTGAAGTCCCTCGAGAATGCCGCCGTGCCTCGCGGACCGTCGCCGGACACCACGCAGTAGTTGCCGCTGGGGGACATGCTCACGTGGTCGGGACGCTCTCCCTGCGTGTCATACGTGCCCAGGATGGTGTCCGTATCGCGGTCCCAGGTGAACACGCCCACGCTGCTCCAGTTGCTCGTGTCGACCATGAAGCACCAGTAGCGCCCGTCCGCCGAGGGGGAGCCCTCCGACTTCGTCCACGCCGCCGCCGATGCCGGCCACCGGGCCTTCAACCGCGCGCCGAAGTCGCCCACGACGCGGGTGGCACCGGTCGACACGTTCAGCTCGTGGAGCTTCATGCCGACGCCATTGGTGGGCAGGTAGTACAGGAGGTCCGGATTCGTCGGGTGCCATTGCGGCTCCGCATCCCCGCCCGGCCCCGACAGCTTCTTCAGACGCGCGCGGGTGTTGGCATCATACACATGCCAGGACCCGTCGAGGGCATACACGAGCTGCTTCGTGCTGTTCGCGTTGAAGGCCTGACGGCGCGAGTAGTCGTTCCGGGCAAAGCCAGACAGGCCGTCAGCGGTGTGGTCGGTCGCGCGCACGAGGCACGTCCTGTAGGTGGGCTCCGAGACCGCCACCCCCTTCGCGGGTTTCGCCAACGTGGGAATCGCGTCGGCCTGGCGGGTGCTGGTGAGCGCGAAGCCCGAGGGATAGAACGTGGCGCACGCGGGGCTGAGCGCCGGCTCACCCACGGGGCCCGTCAGCGTGCTGCGCTGGCACGTCTTGGCCTTGCCGGGCGCGGGGTCCGGATAGAAGAAGCAATACACGCGGCCCGCGGGCAGCTCCTTGGTGACCCAGGTGTCACCCACGCCGAACCGGACCGTCGACGGACTGGCCAGCGTGAAGTACGCATACTGGTTCGCCACCGTCTCCCATCCCTCCGGGGCGGCTGCGACGGCTGCCGACTCGGAGCCGGGCATGAGGTCCGCCGCGGGGGGTGCGGACTCGGAAAGTGGCTCCGGGATGGACGGCGTGCCGCTGCCGGCCGTGTCACCACCACAGCCCACCAGGGCGAGGCACAGCAGCGCCCCCCTCCATACGACTGCGTCGCGCTTCATGACAGGATTCATGTCGAGCATCCTCTTCGTTGATTGCCGAGACCGGCAGGCATGGGCACACAAGGCCTCATGCCGACCTGCTGGCGCCTGTTGAAGACTCTGTTTCATGTATCCAGGAGTTGTTTCACTGCCTGGATGCGCGATGCCGCGGCCCTCCCGGCAACGGATGTGTTGCACCCGGCCGGGACGGTTGGAGCATCGTGCGTGGCCTCCACCCTCCTTGATGCGAGTGGCCGGCGTTTCTTGCACGGAGACCAGGAAAAACACGTTGAGCACCTGCACCCACGAAGGGGGCTCCAGTGCGACAGCAAAGCTCCAGGGCCGCGAGACACCTCACTTCGATTGAGTGCGGTTGACCCGAAACGCGGTCCGCGTCGCTCTTTCTTCGCGGCACCTCACCGTCCCTGAAAGGCACCTGCATGCCGCCGCTTCGTCACCTGCTCCGGGCGGGCTCCACCGCCCTCCTGGCCGTTACCGCCTTGTTGCTGACCCTGCTCCCCACGTGGGCTTCCGCCGCGGACCGTGGCGAGTGGGCTCCCTATGTGGCCTACAGCGTGGGGGACATCGCCTCCTATGCGGGCAAGGCCTATGACTGCCGCCAGTCCCACACGTCCCTGCCGGGTTGGGAGCCGCCCAATGTCCTGGCGCTGTGGCTGGAGCGCTCGGGCCCTCCGCCCGTGGACACGCAGCCGCCGTCCGCGCCCTCGCAGCTCACGTCTCCCGCGAAGACCTGGGACAGCGTCTCGCTGTCCTGGGGCGCCTCGGCGGACAACGTCGGCGTCACCGGCTACGAGGTCTTCGTCAACGCCGGCACGGCGCCGTCCGCGACCACCTCCGGCGCGACGAGCGTCACCGTGACGGGCCTGGCGGCGAACACCACGTACACCTTCACCGTGAAGGCCCGTGACGCCGCCGGCAACCGCTCGGCGGCGAGCAACAGCGTGTCCGCGACCACGACGGGGCCCCAGCCCTCGGGCAGCAAGGTCATCGTGGGCTACTGGCACAACTTCGACAACGGCTCGACCAACATCCGGCTGCGCGACGTCTCCCCGAAGTTCAACGTCATCCAGGTCGCGTTCGCCGAACCGGTGGGAAGCGCGAGCAACATGACCTTCACGCCGTACAACTCGACGGTCGCCGACTTCAAGGCGGACATCGCGTACCTCAAGAGCCAGGGCCGCAAGGTCCTCATCTCCATCGGCGGCGCGAATGGAACGGTGCACCTGGATGACGCCACCGCCCGGCAGACCTTCGTCACCAGCATGCAGTCGCTCATCGACACGTATGGCTTTGACGGAATGGACCTGGACCTGGAAGGCAGCTCGCTGTCGCTCAACGGCGGTGACACCGACTTCCGCAACCCCACCACGCCGAGAATCATCAACCTGATTCAGGCCACGCGAGACCTGCTGAACCGCAACGGCGCGGGCTTCATGCTCACCATGGCGCCCGAGACGGCCTATGTGCAGGGAGGCATGGCCGCCTACGGCGGGCCGTGGGGCGCCTACCTGCCGGTCATCCACGCGCTGCGCGACCGGCTGACGTACCTGCACGTGCAGCACTACAACACCGGGACCGTCATGGCGCTGGATGGCCGCGCCTACGCGCAGAGCACTCCGGACTTCCACGTGGCCATGGCGGAGATGCTCCTGCAGGGCTTCCCCGTGGGAGGCAACACCAGCGCGATGTTCCCGGCGCTGCGCCCCGAGCAGGTCGTGATTGGCCTGCCCTCCTCGCCGCAGGCGGCGGGTGGCGGGTACACGACTCCCGCCAACGTGCAGAAGGCGCTCGACTACCTCATCAAGGGCCAGTCGTTCGGCGGCACCTACGTCCTGCGCAAGGCCTCGGGCTACCCCGGCTTCAAGGGACTGATGACCTGGTCCATCAACTGGGACAAGTTCACCAACTACGAGTTCTCCAACAGCCACCGCGCGTACCTGGACGCCCTTCCGTAGTCCGCTGAAGGCATCGCACCGCGGACGGTTCTCCGAGGAGCTCCGTCCGCGGTGCATGGCCTGCTGAAGGCCTGGACCCCGGCACGGCTGCTACCTCGGGCCCACGAGGTACCAGCAGCCGTAGGTGGCGGGCGGAGGCGTGGATTGGGAGAACCAGGCCGGACAACCCGGCGTCATGTTGCCGAGGGTGCTGGTGCTCGACAGGCTCGTTCCGACCATCCGCCAGAGCAGCACCTGTCCCGTGCCCGGGTTGTGCCAGACGACGTCGGTGTTGCCATCTCCCGTGTAGTCCGCCGTGGCGCCGAGATAGAAGGCCAGGGACAGGACGGGCAGGGTGACGGTGCCGAGCACGGTGGTGTTGTTCATCAGCGTGATTTCATTCTGGCCCGTGCTCTTGTTGCGCCAGAGCAGGTCCGTCCTGCCGTCCCCGTTCATGTCCGCCGCGCCCACGATGAACCACGGCATCGGCCGGGAGGCGATGGGGGAGTTGCCCAGCGCGGTGGTCCCATTCAGGTAGCGGTAGAAGTACTGACCGGAGATGCGGTGGTGCAGCACGAGGTCCGTCTTCCCGTCCAGGTTGAAGTCACCGGACGCGGCGACGTACCAGTCCGGCGAGGGCAGCAGGGGCGAGAGGGTGGCCATGCCGAGGACGGAGAAGGTGCTGCTGAGGAAGCGCACGGCCTCCCCGGACGCGGTCGTCGTCGAGTGGTACACGAGGTCGGGCGTCGTCGTGGAGCCGAAGTCGGAAGCGGCCTGCACCATCAGCGAGGGCGAGACGGCGGGCAGCGTGGCGGTTCCACTCAACACGGGGCCGCTCATGAGCCAGGCGCCCATGTTGCCCGTGGTCTGTTCCCTCCACAGCAGGTCCGAGTACGCATCTCCATTGAAGCTGATGATGTTTCCACGGATGGCCCGTGAGGACTCGCCCAGGGCCGCCTCTTCGCCCGCGGCTTCGCTCTCGGGATTGCCACACCCCGCCTGTCCCAGCAGCCCGGTGAGACACAACGCCAGCATCCGGCTCTTCATGCGCATCCTCCCTGTTGGCACCTCGAAAACTAGATTTAGAGCTTAATCTAGTTTTCCAGAGAGGCGTGAGGCAACAGGAGTGCCGGGACAGGTGGGCTGGCGTCAGGTGACGCTGACGCACGTCATCCGCAGCCCCTCGCGGGCAAAGGCGTTGTTCACGCTCCTCAGGCTGGGCTTGCTCGGCGCGCGGGTGAGCTCGAAGGTGTCGTCCTCGCTGCCTCCATACTGCCCGTTGAGAAAGGAGCAGATGTTGGTGAACTGCTGCATGGTCACGTCGTCCAGCGATGCGGACATCTCAATGGTGTAGTCGGCCATCGGCTTGCGCCTCCTGTGGTGGGCTCAAGGAGAGACGCAGGAGGAGCGCTTCTGTGAATGAGGTGGAGTCCGCCAGGCCGACTTCACGTCCCAGGGGAGCGGCGCTTCGCGGTGAGCACGATGTAGCCCATGCAGCACGACGCGCTCTGGCTGATGCGTGCCCACTGGTCCTTGACGCCCACAAGGAACGCCTCGCCGTAGACACGCCGCACTTCCGCCTCTTTCTCCTGGATGGCGGCGGCCACCGCGTCGAACGTCGCCATGACGCTCCCACTCACGTCCAGGAGCTGCTCCACCTCGAAGCCCGCGTCGGCGACGAGCTCCGGGTAGGCGTCAACGGTGAGGAAGTTCCGGGCGACGAACGCATGCTGGAGGAAGTTCCGGTCCTGTGGCGTCGCATCGGCCGAGAGCACGATGTCGGCCACGAGCAGCCGTCCGTCGGGACGAAGAACGCGCGCGACTTCGCGCAGCACGGCGGCGTGGTCGGGCATGTGAAACATCGACTCGACGGCCCACGCGGCGTCGAATGACTCGGACGGGAAGGGCAGCGCCATGGCATCGGCGCAGTGGAACTTCGTCTGTCCGCTCATGTCATGGCGGCGCGCCCACTGCTCGGCCTGTGCGGCCTGCAGCGGACTGATGGTGACTCCCTCCACCCAGCATCCGGTGCTCCGCGCGAGCCGCGTCGCCGGCTCCCCCAGTCCACACCCGACGTCGAGCACGCGCTGGCCCTTCTCACTCCCGAGCTGGTGAATCAGCAGGTCGGTGAAGCGCTGCTGGGCCTCGCCAAAGGAGCCGCCGGTCTCACCTCGGGGCCAGTGGCCGAAGTGCAGGCTCCTGCTGCCGATGATTTCGTAGAACGGCGTGATGGTGTCGTAGTGCCGTGCGACGGCTTCCGGTGTCACAGGGAATTCCGTGTTCATTGTACTCAGGACATGCGTGCTGACGCAGGAGCTCGTTCCGTGCGTTGCATCGATATCACGCGTAACTCTATGCTCGACGTCGGAGCACCGTTGCGAAGCTACCAGGTCCATCAATCCATCCTCGACGCTGCCTGGGACATCCTGGAGGGACGGCTCACCACGCTGGCCCCCCCGCTCGATGCACTGGCGCGCCGCTTCCTCGCTCGAATCGCCCATGGAGAGAAGGGCCACCGTGGCTACTTCTCCAGCCGGCTCGCGCCCCCGCTCGTCTTCCTCCCGCTGTGGCTGCGCGAGCGCTTCCGGCGCGAGCAACCCGCCTCCGTGCCCTCGGAGGAGACGACGGCGCGCCTCGTGGCCGCCGCGATGTGGGGCTACCTGTACATCCGCATCCAGGATGACCTCCTCGACGAGGCGCACCCGGAGCGCTCGCAGACGTTGCTCGGCAACGTGTGTGTATGGGAGATGGCGCGCCTCCTGGAGTCGCTCGTCGGAAGCTCGGCCGCCTTCCGCGCGGCCTTCGAGCGCTCCTGGCTCGACTTCACCCGGTGGACGCTCGCGGAGCACGAGCAGCTCCTCTCCGACGCCCCGTATGACGACGAGCGCTTCGAGCAGCATGCGCGCAAGGTGGCCTTCGCCCGCGTGCCCGCGCTCGCCATGTGCATCCTCGCCGGTCACGGTGAGCTCGAGCCCACCGTCGAGACACTCGTGGATCAACTCGGCGTCGCCTACGGGTTGACCAACGACGTGGTCGGCTGGCGGAGGGACCTCGCCAATGGCCACCGCACGTTCCTGCTCGCACGGGCCGGCTTCACGCGAGGTGCCCCCCTGAGCAGTCGCTGCGGACGGTGCGTGAAGCGCTCTATGGCCGAGGCCTCCTCGTTGCGACGCTGGAAGCCTCTGCTGAGTGGCAGCACCGAGCCGCCAGGAGCGCGGAGACGCTCGGCCTCACGGAGTTCTCGGAGTACACGCGCGAGCGGCTGTCGCTATTGGACGAGCTGGCGCACGAGGCGAAGGTGTTTCAACTCCGCTGGGTCCTTGCCGGCGAGAAGGCCGTTCCATGACGCCCGACCAGGTTCGCGCCACCTATGACGAGGCGTACGCGCGCCGCTACGACGCGGTGTTCCTGCACACGCCCGAGTACGGCTTCCGCGAGAAGACACGTCTCGAATTGTTCTTCCTCCGGATGCTCACCATGCAGGCGGACTCGTGGCTGGACGTGGCCTGTGGCACCGGCTTCTTCCTCCGCCACGGGCGCGGCAATCCCAACATCTCCTGCACGGGGCTCGACCTCTCCCCCGCGATGCTCGCGCTCGCCCGCGAGGCGAACCCCGAGGCCCGCTTCATCGAGGGTGACTTCCTCGCACCGCATCCGGACCTCGAGGGACGCTTCGCCTTCACCTCCTGCATGTGGGGCGCCTATGGGCTGCAGGAGTCGGTCGCGCACGTCGAGCGGCTCGTGAAGCAGTTGACGCGGTGGACGCGCCCGGGTGGCACCGTCTTCCTGCCCGTGTTCGACCCGGCGCGCTTCGTCTCCCTCCAGGCCCAGGGGAGGCTCATGGATGCGGTGACGCTGCGCTCGCCCGATGGCACACGCTGGTCCTTCGTGGAGCCTGACGGGAAGCACCACGAGGATGTGCTCGCGCCGCCCGTGGAGGTGATGCGCGCGATGTTCGAGCCCGCCTTCGACAGCGTGGAGCTCAACCCCTATCCCGACACACCGGGCATCCCGATGGCCGCCCTCATCGCGCGGGGCCGCCGCGAGCAGTCCGCGTAGCTGAAGGCTTCATCTGGCACCGACACCCTGGACTCGACACCATGGACAAGAAGCTCATCGACGAAATCACCACCCGCGCCATCTCCGACGCGGAGTTCCGCAAGCTGCTGAGCGCCGACCCCGAGCGGGCCCTTCGGGAGGCCGGGTATCCCATCGAGGGACAGGAGACATTCCTGCAGACGCTCAAGGCCGCCCTCGGGCAATCCCCGGACGCGCTCGCGAGCGAGTACGAGTCGGGCTTCCCGGGCGGCGGCACGGGTGGTGGCGGCCCGATGGGCTGACGCCGCGCTCACGCGCGTGGAGGCATCGCGACGCGCAGCGTGCGCAGGCTCCGATTCAAGGGCGGCAGCGGCTTCCAGTCCGGTGTCTCGAAGGCCGGGCGCAAATCGGGCAGGCGCCGTAGCAGCGTGTGGAAGCAGACCTCCGCCTCCATGCGTGACAACGCCGAGCCCAGGCAGGCGAAGGGGCCCATCCCGAAGGCCAGGTGCCGGTTCGGCTGGCGGGTGATGTCGAACCGGTCCGGCTCGGCGAAGACCTCGGGGTCTCGGTTGGCGGCCTTGTACATGAGCACGAAGGACTCGCCGGCGGAGAACCGCCGGCCCGCCAGCTCCACCGGCTCCCTGCTCACGCGAATCATCGCCACGGTGGGCCCCGCGTAGCGCAGCATCTCCTCGATGGCCGAGGGCATCAGCTCGGGCCTGTCGCGCAGCAGGGCCTGCTGCTCCGGGTCCTCCATCAACAGCAGCAGGCCGCTGGAGATGAGCCGGCTGGTCGTCTCATGCCCGCTGAAGAGCAACGTCACGCAGTTGGCGACGACCGCCTCCGGCTCGCGGGCGAAGAAGCCCTCCTCCTGCGACACCATGACGCTGACGAGGTCCTCGCGCGGCGCGCGGCGGCGCTCCTCGACCAGGGGGCGCATGTAGTCCTGCATCTCCAGCAGGCTGCGCTGGCCGCGATGCAGACTCTCCAGACTGGCATGCTGGAAGAAGCTCTGGAGGTCGGTGGACCAGCGCAGCAGCAGCTCGCGGTCTCCCACGGGAAGCCCGAGCAGCTCGCCGATGACACTGGCGGACAGGGGACGGGCCAGCTCTTCCACCACCTCCAGCTCACCGGCGGTCCGCGCGGTTTCGAGCAGCTCGTCGATGAAGCGCTGCACGCTCGGGCGCAGCCGGTCCACCTGGGCGGGGGTGAAGTACTTCTTCAGGGCCCGTTGGAAGTCCAGGTGGTCCTGCTCACTGCTGAGTCCCGCCCACAGCCGGAGGGCGTCTCGTGCTGGCTGGAAGCGCGGCTTGAGCTCCGCGGGCAGGCGGTCCAACCAGCCCGTTCCCGGAGGAGAGACCAGCCTGCGCTCCCTGGCCGCCGCGAGCACGTCCGCGTAGCGCGTCAGGACCCAGCCATTGAACTGGGGGCTCCAGTACACGGGACTCTCAGCGCGCACCCGGTGGAGGAGGGCATCCGCGCTCCACACCGCCTCCGGGGCGAAGAAATCGTAGGTTGCCTCGGACAACGTGCTCCCGCTTCCGGCCCGTCTCTCGCGCCGCTCCCCCTCCGGCGTGGGCCCGCGTCCCGAGTATAGGGCTGCGCGCTCTTCCCCCAGAAGGGACTCACTGTCACCCTGGCGGCAGTCATGGGCTCAACGCGCGCTCCTCCGCTGGAATCCGTTCGCCACCTCCGTCTCTTCGAGTCACGCGACGAGAGGCTTCTCCTGGCACATCAGTGGGAGGTGCTGCTCGATGGGTTCTACGTCCATCTGCCGCTCAAGGAGCGCATGCTCGGAGTGCGCCCCGTCGAGCAGGCCCGGTTGCTCCAGGAGAACCTCGGGCACTACCCGGACGACCACTCCTTCATGGAGGCCCTGCTGCGGCTGTGCACCGGGCTGCGTGACTTCCACACGATGATTGACCTGCCGGAGCCCTGGTCGAGGCTCACGGCCTTCCTGCCCTTCCAGCTCCATGAGTACTTCGACGAGGCGGGCGCGGCGCATTACGTCGTGGGAGCGCTCGCGCCGGGAGTGGACCTGGGCGGGGACTTCGTCAGGGGCGTGGAGGTGACGCACTGGAATGGCGAGCCCCTGGCGCACAAGGTCTTTCGCCTCGGGCTGTCGACGGCGGGCGCGAATCACGCCGCGCGGAGGCGCCGCGCCGTGGAGTCACTGACGTGGCGCGTCCTGAAGTACGGCCTCCCGCCGGATGAGGACTCCGTGTTCCTCACGTACCTCGGCAAGAAGGGCCCGGCCGATATCAAGCTCCCGTGGCGTGTCCGTGAGACGGACCCGAGCGACGCGCCAGATGCCGGGTGGGCTTCCATGAAGACCCCGGCCCACGGGCTCGACGAGCACGCCATGCACCTGCAGCGACTGCGCGCGGAGTTGCTCGAGCCCGGCCAGGAGAGCGGGCGCAGTCTCTTTCCGGAGTGCCTGTCCTTCCGGCGCGTGGAGACGTCCAGCGGGACGTTTGGCTATCTGCGGATTGCCCACTTCGTGGTCGACGATGTGGAGGGATTCGTCAGGGAGGTCGAACGAATCGTCCGGCGGCTCCCCGAGACGGGGCTCATCATCGACGTGCGCGGCAACCCGGGCGGCTCCATCCCCGCGGGTGAGAGGCTTCTCCAGCTCTTCACCCCGAGCCGTATCGAACCGGAGCCCTTCTCCCTCCGGTGCACGGACCTCACGCGTGAGCTGAGCGAGTCCTGCGAGCAGTGGGCACCGTGGAGGCCTTCGCTCCGAGCGGGCGTCGTCACGAGCGAGCCGTTCTCCGAGGGGATTCCGCTGACGCCGGTGGAGCAGGCAAACGATGTCGGGCGCATCTACGCGGGACCGGTCGTCCTCCTATGTGATGCGCTGAGCTACAGCGCCACCGACGTGTTCGTCGCGGGTTTCATGGACCATCACATCGGGAAGGTCGTCGGTGTCGACACGCATACCGGCGCGGGCGGCTCGATCATCTCCTTTCATCAGCAGCTCATCCGGGACCTGGGCCAGGCACAGGGCGGCCTGCTGAAGCCCTTGTCGCGCGGGGCCAGGGCTCGCGTGGCGCTGATGCGGTCCACCCGGGTCGGTGAGAAGCGAGGCATCCCCGTGGAAGGGTGGGGCGTGGAGGTCGACGTCCTCCACCGATACACGCGAGACGATGTCCTCCACGACGACGTCGACCTGCTGAACCGGGCCGGCCAGGTGCTCACGACGACGCATCACGCATGAGAGGCTCCCGCCATGGACCCGGGCGGAAGCTTCCTGGGAGAATGGGCCCATGAGCGAACGCCAGGACATCCGGAAGGAACTCACCAGGGACGAAGTCGTGGCGCAGCTCCGCGCGCTCGGCGTCAGGCCCGGCGGCATCCTGCTCGTCCACACGTCCTTCCGGGCCGTGCGGCCGGTGGAAGGTGGGCCGAAGGGCCTCATCGAGGCGCTCCGTGCCGCCCTCGGTCCCGAGGGCACGCTGGTCACTCCCTCGTGGACGGGGAGCGACGAGGAGCCGTTCGACCCGAAGACCACTCCGGCCTCCGAGGACCTCGGCGTGGTGCCGGACACCTTCTGGCGGCTCCCCGGGGTGGTGCGAAGCAATCACGCCTTCGCCTTCGCGGCGGTGGGCCCGAAGGCAGAGGACATCACCGCCGGTCCACTGCCGACGCCGCCCCATGTCCCCGAGAGCCCCGTCGGCCACGTGTGTGATTTGGACGGGCAGGTGCTCCTCCTCGGAGTCGGCCACGACTCCGACACCACGCTCCATCTGGCGGAGCTCCTCGCGGGCGTTCCCTACGGCGTGCCGAAACACATCACCGTGCTCCAGGACGGACGCCCGGTCCACGTGCCCTACCTGGAGAACGACCATTGCTGTGAGCGCTTCGCCCTCGCGGACACGTGGCTCCGGGAGCGGGGCCTCCAGTCTGAGGGGAGCGTGGGCCACGCGCACGCCCGGCTCATCCGCTCGCGGGACATCGTCGCGGTCGCGCTCGAACACCTGGAGCGCGACCCGCTCGTGTTCCTCCATCCCCCGAGCGCGAAGTGCGCCGAATGCGACGACGCGCGAAGCAGCATCGCCAGCAGGTGAGGCCCGCCACGCCAGGCGAGGCGCCGCACCCCATTCCTCTCGCCTACGACTTGCGCGGCAGCAGCCGCTCACCCGTGGCGAAGAACACACCGCCAGCCAGGTGATGGATGGGGCGGTACGCATCACCGGCGCTGAAGTCCCAGCCGCCGTCCTTCCACACAGAGTCCTCGACCCAGGCCGCGACGGCCTCGGCGATGAACAGGTCATACTTGCGCTGGTTGTCCGGCTCGGAGAGCACGCGGCACTCCAGCCAGCCCACGCAGCCCTCCACGAGCGGCGCCTTCACGCGCGAGGCGGGAGCGGCCTTGAGCCCCGTCGCCGCCCACTTGTCCTCGTAGCGCCCGGAGACCGAGCCCGCGGCGTACACCGCGTCCAGCTGCGCGCGGGTGGGGACACAGAGGGTGAGCTCGCCCGAGGCGTCCACCAGCTCGCGGGTGAAGGTGCCCTCGGCGATGACGACGGCGAACTTGGGCGGCTCGAAGTCGAGGGGCATGGCCCAGGCGGCGGCCATCACATTGGTGCGGCCCTGCGCGGCGCTCGTGACGAGCGTGGTGGGGCCGTGGTTGAGCAGCTTGTAGGCGCGGCGGAGCTCGAGCGGGACTCTCATGGGGCGGGGCACTCTATCGGCCCCACCACACCCCGTCCGCTGTCCGGAAGGCGACAGGTCTGCGCGCCGGGGCAGGGGGAAATTCAGGATAAGAATCTCGGAATCCGGGCGGAAACTCGCTGCACACAGGGTGCGATAACCCCTTCAATAGTAGGTGCTCGCGCACCTCCCAGCGAAAAGGCTTTCCCCCATGACCACCATTACGAGCCACACCCGTGCGGCCCTGTCGTTCCAGCGGACGAGCCTCGAGCTCTCCTCGTCCTCCCGCGTCAGCGTCAATGACTCCCATGGCGCCTCGAACACCTCCAAGTGTGGGACTCCGACGAGGGACAGCTTTGCCCCGGGCGGGTGCTTCCCCACGCCGGTGGGCGGGGCCCAGCAGGGTGGGCTGGAGGACACCGTCTCCCAGCTGTTCCAGGAGATGGCCAACTTCTTCCAGTCGCTGGTGGACATGCTCGGCCAGATGGGCCAGGGCGGCTGCCAGCCGCGGCCTTCGCAGGACTGCCAGCAGCCCCCGCCGTCGTCGGGCTCGCACTGCCCGCCCCGGCCCCACTGCGAGCCCACGCCCCGGCCCCACTGCGAGCCCCCCTTGCAGAAGGGGAAGATGTGGGACGTCTTCTTCGACGCGAAGTCGGGCACCAAGACGACGCAGAAGTCGCCCATCGTCCTGGACCTGAACGGCAACGGGAAGGCGGACATCACCGGTAGCAACATCAAGGGCAACGGCAAGCTGGAGGGCAAGACGGTCAAGGGCTTCGACCTGGACCCCAGCAACCGTCAGTGGACGACGAAGAGCGTCCAGCGCCGCCCGGGCAAGGGCGCTCCCGAGCTGCCCGCCGGCACCAAGGTGGAGGTGTTCGACGCCAAGGGCAAGAAGGTGAAGACGCTGGACGCCAGCGCCCTGAACAAGTCCAAGGCGAAGTCGGGCGACATGGGCCTGGGGCTGAGCAAGGGCATGCGCGCCGAGTTCCGCGGCCCGGACGGCAAGCTGGTGGGCGAGCTGAAGACGGACAAGCAGAAGAACCAGCTCATGTACCACTTCGGCAACGTCAACGAGAACGAGTGGACCAAGGCCTGGGATTCGAAGACGGGCGGCGACGGCATCCTCGCCTGGGACGTGGACGGCGACGGGAAGATCACCAGCGGCAAGGAAATCTTCGGCCACGTGGACCTGGACGGCACCAACCGCTTCTCCAACGGCTACGAGAAGCTGTCGAAGTACTTCGACAAGGACGGCAACGGCCGCGTCGAGGGCAGCGAGCTCAAGGGCCTGAAGATCTGGGAGGACCGCGACGGCGACGGCGTCACCGACAAGGGCGAGCTGGTGGACCTGGGCTCGCGCGGCATCCAGCGGCTGAGCACCCGCTTCAACTCCAACGACATGAGCTCGTCGTTCCAGCACGACTGAGCCTCACGCAACAGCCACGCGAAGCCCCCGAGGCCCTGTCCGGTGATGACCTCACCGGGCAGGGCTTTTCGTCTGGGCAGCCGCGAGCTTCCGGTGGTGTTGAGTTCACGGAGCGCGCGGACCAAGGTGGACGCTTCTCTCGAAGGGAGTCTGCATGAAGAAGCGTCTTGGAAGTCTGGCCGCCGCGCTGTTCCTCCTCGTGCCCGCCCTGGCCGCCGCGGAGACGACGTGGCTGAAGACGGCGAGCGTGCCGGTGGTGGGCGCCGGTGGCGGCTATGTCTTCCATCAATTCCAGCTCAGCACGGGCGTCTGGCCGGTTGCCCCGGGGCACACCGCCGGCGTCGTCTACTCGTGGGACAACTGGCAGACGGCGCAGTGGGGCACGCTCCAGTGGGCCAACAACGAGCCCAATGCCCATGGCAGCCAGGACGAGGTCTGGTACGGGTACTTCAACATCCCGCCCTACCTGTCGTTCAGCACCGTCCAGTTCGCCATCTACGTGGATGACGCGTCCGGCAATCGCACCTGGAACAACAACAACGGGCAGAACTTCGTCGTGTACCGCTGAGCCGTCACTCCACCGGCGCACCCCGGGCCGCCAGGCAGTCGACATCCACCCACTTGCATCATGGCGGGTTGGAAGGAAAGCCTTCAGTCAAGCACGGGCCCTACTCCCGAGGGGTGAGGGACAGGCCTTCAGCCCGCGCTATTGAATGACCGGCAGCGGTACGGACCCGCGGGGTTGTCTGACCAGGGAGGATGGATGCTCGCGTCGATGAATCTCAGCTCGCAGGAATGGGTACTCAGGGACAGGGTCATCGCGGCCCTCAACAGCAACCTGTCCCTCCCCAAGGCCCTCGAAGCCGCCCGGGAGCCCCTCCTCGAGCTGACACCCGCGGACTACATGGGGCTGTGCCTCATCACCCTGGGGCCGCTCGTGGAGTTCAAGTGGCTGGTGCCGGGCCACCGGCTCGCCCTGCTGGATGAGTATTCCAAGTGGGCCGACTCTGATTTCGTGCGCGCTCCGATTTTCGCCCGGCCCCATGTGGCCCTCCGGGACTCGGAGATGCTTTCGCGAAAGGAATTGGAGCGCAGCGCGCTGTACCAGCGCAGCCGGGAGCTGGACCTGAGCCTGGAGCACGTCATGGCGGTCCTCCTGCCCGTGCCTCCGGGGATGTGCGGCGCCTTCACGCTGTACCGGGACCGCCGGATGCCCTTCTCCGAGCAGCACGCCGCCATCCTCACCAGCCTCACGCCGCACCTGGTGAACGCGGTGCGCAACTGCCGCGACGTGCAGGTCGCCACGACGGGCGCGCGCCTCCTGGAAGAGCTCTACAGCCAGCAGGACTCCGCCTTCCTCGTGGTGGAGCCGCCCTCGCACGAGGTGCTGCGCTCGCAGCGGGCCGCCGCGCTGCTGGAGAAATGGTTCGTTCCCTCCGACCTCGACGCGTCCGGAATCCCGCGCGTGCTGCTGGAGCGCATGCAGGCCCTGACGCGCATGGAGGGTGACGCGCGCCTCGATGCCAGTCTCTGGGTCTCGCTCCACGGAGATGCGTACCGCGTCGTCAGGTTCGTCGAGCTGCCCGAGTCCGACGGCCCGCGCTCATGGGCCCTCGTCCTGAACGAGATTCCCCTGTCCATTCCCCTCCCGGACGTGATGCGGCGAGCGCTCACGCCGCGGCACATCGACATCGCCCGGGGCCTGCTCAGGAACTGGTCCAACGAGGACATCGCCAGCGAGCTCGACCTCTCCGAGGCGACGGTGAAGACGCACGTGAAGGAAATCTTCCGGCGGCTGAAGGTCGACAGCCGGGCCGACTTCCTCTACCAGGCGGCCCACCTCAACAAGCCCGTCTGAGATGACACGAGCGGGCTCGCCCCACTCCCTGTTCCGAGCCCGCTCGCGTCGCCCGCCCACCGCGCGCCCCTTCAGAATCGGGGCAGCTCGAGCAGGTTGTCCGTGGCGATGCCGTTCGCCTTCGTCCGCAGGTAGGGCGGAGTGGCGTTGATGACCTCGACCTTCACGTCCCGGGACGAGCGGGTCTCCACCCGCGCATCCCCTCCACTCCTGACCCACTGGACCAGCTCCGCGCGGCTGGCTTCCCCGGTGGTGGCGCCGTCCTTCCAGCGAAGGCGGGTGATGTGCTCGTGGAGCGCACCGCCTTCGAGATGGATTTGCGTGATGTAGCGCATGAAGACGCCTCGCGGTTCGAATGCCACGGTTCGAACGGGAGAATGGCTTCCACGGCCTGGGCTGTCTCTACCCCTGGCGAGGTATGACAGTCTTCAGACCTCGCGGAAGATGCCCGGATAGACGACGCGCGTGGCGCGTGCCGAGAGAATCACGGCCGCCTGTTCCTCCCGGTCCGTCAGCGACTGCAGCACCGAGGCCATCTCCGCCACATGGCCTCCATCCAGGGCGCCGTGGCTGCGAAGGAACGTCACGGACTTGTGGATGTTTGGGATTGCGTCCGCCTGGAGCAGGCGCTCCGCCGCCACGCCCGCGCGCGTCTGGGACAGGTACTCCAGGACGTACGCCGTGCCCAGGATGGCGGTGGGCACGCCCGACTTCGAGGTGAAGAAGTTCCAGCCCGTATAGGCATCCACCGCCGGGGTGCGCGCCGCGGCCTCGACCTGCTCCTCCTCGCACCCCAGGTTCTTCAGGTCCGAGAGCAGCCACCGCTCGTGCCCCCGCTCTTCGTCCGCCTTCTGCAGCAGCAGGTCCGCGAGCTGGGGATGCCGGCCCAGGCGCTTCAGCCGCTTGCCCGCCTCCGCCAGCATCGGCGTGCTCCAGCGGGCGTAGTGATACGTCTGGACGAGGTAGTGGATGTAGCCCGCCGTGTCGATGGTGCCACCGAAGAGGCGACTGGCATCGGGATGCGCATCCAGCGCTCCCACGAGCGCTTTTGCCTCCTGGTCCAGCACCGCCACCCAGTCCGTCCGCGCCTGACTCTCCGTTTGCGTCTGCACGTGTGTCTCCCAGCCGGGGCCGTGTCGCTCCCGGCAACCGCGAGGTGAAGGAGGCCCGGCGTCATGCCGTCCTCGTCCTTCCTTTCGGTGCCGGGGCGCGGAGTTCGCGCGACGCTTTTCGTTTCCGCTCCTGGCGCATCCACCCCGTGCTGGGAGTCCCTGTTCGTGAGCCATCTCCTGGGGCTCGCGCCGGACCGACTCCGTCTCCTTGACGGCCCGTCTTCACGCGGGGACAGTTTCAGGGAAACAAATGCAACTCAGGAGATGAAAAATGGAACGGGGGCAGCGGCTCGTGGGACGGTGGTGCTCGAAGTCATGGATGACGGCGGTGGTGTTGGGGAGTCTCTCCTGGGGGTGCCAGGACGCTGCGTCCGGCGCTCCCGAGGGCGCGCGGAGCGAGCGTCAGGCCCTGGCCGTCCCCGGCCTGGTCGCGGCCTATGGGTTCGACGAGGGGAGCGGAACGACGGCCTTGGACGCGTCGGGGAACGGGCTGAACGGCACGCTCTCCGGACAGACGCGGACCACGGGCCGGTACGGCGGGGCCCTGGCGTTCAGCGGCAACTACGTGACGGTGCCGGACTCGAACCTCCTGGACCTGACGCAGGGGATGACGCTGTCGGCCTGGGTCCAGCCCACGGCGGCGCTGCAGCGCTGGCCGACCGTCATCATGAAGGAGAAGCCCTCGCAGATGGCCTACGTGCTCTATGCGAACTCCGACCAGACCCGCCCCAGCGCCTTCTTCGTCTCCGGAGGCATCGAGCATGGCGTGCTGGGAGGCTCGGGGCTTCCGCTCAACACGTGGACCCACCTGGCGGCGACCTATGACGGCGCGGCGTTCTCGCTGTACGTCAACGGGGTGCTCGTCTCCAGCGTCGCGGAGACGGCCACGATGGACGTCTCGACGAACGAGCTGCGCATCGGAGGTAATCGCGTCTGGGGCGAGTACTTCCCCGGGCTCATCGATGAGGTGCGCATCTACAACCGCGCCCTCACCGCGGCGGAAATCATCAGTGACCGGGACACGCCCATCACCCCGGTGACACCGGACACGACGCCTCCGGCGGTGAGCCTCACGGCACCGGGCGCGGGCAGCACGCTCTCCGGCCTCGTCACCCTCGCGGCCTCCGCGTCCGACAACGTGGGCGTCGCCAGCGTCACGTTCCTCGTCGACGGCGCCCCGCTCGGGAGCGCGGACACGAGCCCGCCCTATTCCGTGTCCTGGGACACCACCGCGGCCGTCAATGGCACCCATGCACTGGCCGCCGTCGCCAGGGACGCCGCGGGCAACACCACCACCAGCACCGGCGTCCAGGTGCAGGTGAGCAACGTGGCGGCCACGTCACCGTATCCCCTGAAGCGCGTGGCGGGCCTGCGCTACCTCGTCGGACAGGACAACCAGCCCTTCCTGCTGCACGGGGACTCCGCCTGGTCGCTCTTCGTGGGCATCAGCAAGGAGGACGCGGAGCTGTACCTGGAGGACCGGCGCCAGAAGGGCTTCAACACCGTCCTGGCGAACCTCATCGAGCACAAGTTCGCCGCCAATCCGCCTCTCAACGCCTACGGTGTCAGCCCCTTCACCGGTACGCTGCCTTCCAGCACCGTGCCGGACTTCACCACGCCCAACGAGGCCTACTTCGCGCACGTCGACTGGGTGCTCCAGAAGGCGGCGCAGAAGGGCATCCAGGTGCTCCTGCTCCCGGCCTACCTGGGCATCGGTGGAGGCAATGAGGGGTGGTACCAGGAACTGGAGGCCAACGGCACCGCGCGGCTGCGCACCTACGGCGAGTTCCTGGGCGCGCGCTACAAGGACTTCCCCAACATCCTCTGGATGCAGGGCGGTGACTACAACCCGCCCAACAAGGACCTGGTGCGGGCCATCGTCAACGGCATCAAGTCGCAGGACGCCAACCACCTCCACTCGGTCCACTGCGGTCCCCACACCTCCGCGCTGGCGTACTGGGCCGGAGAGAGCTGGCTGGATGTCGACAACGTCTACACCTACCCGGTGGCGACCAACACACAGACCATGGTCCAGGCCCGCGCCCAGGTCGAGTACCAGCGCACTCAGTGGCTCCCGTTCTTCCTCACCGAGGCCTGGTACGAGAACGAGGGCTCCATACAACAGGGAGGCATCCGCCAGCAGGCGTATGAGGCCCTCCTGTCGGGAGGCATGGGGCAGATCTTCGGCAACAACCCCATCTGGAACTTCAACTACCTCCCCATCTCCGAGACGACCCGCCTCTGGAAGGACCAGCTCCAGGCCCGAGGCTCCCTCGACATGGCGCACGTGAAGGCGCTCTTCTCCAGTCGCCGGTGGGAGAAGCTGGTGCCGGACGCGGCGCATACGTTCCTCACCGTGGGCTTCGGGTCGCCCGGACTGGACGCCACGGCCGCCGCACTGGCCTCGGATGGCTCCTTCGGCCTCGCCTACCTGCCGAGCCTCCGCACGGTGACTGTCGACATGTCCCGGCTGAGCGGTCCCGCCACGGCACGGTGGTTCGACCCGACGCAGGGAACCCATGCCACCGTGAGCGGCTCTCCCTTCCCGAACAGCGGCACCCGCACCTTCACGCCCCCCGGAAACAACGGCACGGGAACAGGGGACTGGGTGCTCGTGCTCGAGAGGTGAGTTGGCGCGAGCGGAGGGAGCGCGGCCCATGAGACACCGCGCTCCCTCGCCGCGGGTGACTACCCGATGCCGAACTGGTAGCCGCCGTTGGGGTTCTTGTTGATGAACGTCTTCAGCTCCTGCGGCGAGACGACCTTGACCTCGGGCTGCGCCGGGTCCTTCACGAGGAAGTTGCCCTGGGCATCCATGCCCGTCACCACCACGTAGTGGCCGGAGGGCTTCTTGCTGGAGTCCTTGTTGGGGCCCAGGGAGTGGACGTCGCCGTTGGCCACCACCAGCTTGCCCTGCTGGAGCTGCTCGGCAATCCAGTCCACGTTCGCGCCCGGCCCGCGCATCTCCGATTCCAGGCCCATCCTCTCCGCCATCTTGCCGATGGCTCCGACGTCGGTGCCGCCCGTCATGCTGCCGTCGACCGCGTTCAGGTGGGTGATGAGCTCGGCATCCGTCATGTCACTCCCGTACCCGAAGGAGCGGGCAATCATCGCCATGGAGGTGGGGCCGCAGTTGGCCTTGCCGTTGGAGTAGCCGTTCTCCTCTCCGTCGGGGTGGTACTGGTTGATGTACGGGACCTCGCCGAAGGGCCTGTGCTCCAGCCTGGCCTCGCCTTCCTCGACGCCCGGCTCCTCGGTGAGGGTATCCAGCCCCGTGCCGTCGCGCGCCTCGGCGGCGGCCGTCGCCGGCTGTGCCTCCGTCGGGTCGAGGCTCACCGGCGGCTGCTGCGAGCTCGCGGGCGTGAAGCTCGACGCGTCGGTGCGCGGCGCGACCTTCTCCAGCAGGGAGCGGAGCTCCTGGGCAATCTCCTGCATGCTCCGGCCAATCAGCGACTGGAGCTGCTCCAGGCCCGGTGAGGCGCCCGCGGGCGTGAAGCTGTCCCGGGAAAGAGCGAGCGGCTGGGCGCGGGAGCCACGGCCCTGCTCCGCCACGGGAGAGGCAGGGCCCTGCCGGGCCGTGGAGAGGGGGGAGATGACGGGGGCGGAACCAAAGCGACGCGACGACACGGGAGAGAACGACATGGTGACCTCCAGTGGCAGCGGGGGAGTGGATGAGCTGCCTTTGAATACATCATCGGCAGTCATTTATTCTTGTTTCCTGCCGCCATTGATTTCCCAGACATCGACCAAGGGCGCCCTGAAGATGCATCAATGCCCCGTCCAGGAGCGGAGCGCCCGGCCCTTTCAGAGGAGGAATAAGGGAAGAAGGCGCGCGCCGGAGCCATTCGAATACACGAATCGCCAATGACGCAAGCAATTGAGACATTCATGGACGGGCATCGCAAATGGCGCAAGTGATTGCGACATTCGCGGACACGTAGCATGAATGGCGCACGCGATTGCGCCGCTCCACGGCGGGTGGGTAGGGACGGCCTTCAATGGGATGAGGGGTGGGGGCGGGGGCCATCCCAGAAAAGTGGATTTCGCCCCCCTTTTCCCGCGCGGGCCCCGGCGTTTCTCAGCGCTTCTCGCGCAGCAGGCGGACCGCGGCGTCCAGCACGGTGTCGCGCCCGGCGCGAAAGTCGCTCAAGCGCGGGGTGACCTTCGCCTGCGGAATCACGCCGACGCCCACGTACTCCTTCCCATCCGGGTACGTGTCGCGCTTGGTGCAGATGCGCGCGCGGCCGCCCCCCGGAAGCGAAATCATCAGCGGCTGCCCGGTGCTGCCCCCCGTGGGCTCGCCGATGATGCGCCCGCGCTTCATCGCATCGAAGACCGCGGCGAAGTCCTCGCCCGCCGAATACGTCCGTGCGCTCGTGAGCATCACCACCGGCTTCGAGAAGTGGAACCTGCCGCTGGGGGCGACCTGCTCCGGCTCGCCGCGGAACCACCGCTCGCCCCGGCCCCAGGCGCGGAACGCGGGCCGGTAGTCGCGCGTCCTCCATGCAGTGGTCGCGAACGGCTTGTCCGTGAGCGTGGAGAGAATCCTGAACCCGACGTCGCTGTTGCCACCGCCGTGGTCCCGGATGTCGAGGATGAGCGCGTCCGCCTTGGCGAATTGCTCGAAGCTCGCCTCGAACGCCTCCGCCGGCCGGTCATCGGCGAAGCCACGCAGCGCCACGTACGCGATGTTGCCGGGCAGCATCTTCCATTCGAAGGGCGCCGAGGCCGGCATCGCGGCGCCGCGCGCCTGAGGGGTCATGCGAGGCACGTCGAGCTCGTGGAGGGCGCCGCGCGCGTCCCTGAAACCCACCTTCACCGCCGCTCCGATGGGGCCATCGAACAGGAAGCGCTCGTACGCGCGCGAGAGCCTGTCCTGCTGGGTGGACCACGACAGGTACGGCATGACCTTCTCCGCCGCGTACTCCGCCACCGGCTGGCCTTCGAGGGTGACGACCTCCCAACCCGGGACGATGCCGAGCGAGTGCAGCCGCTCGTCGAACACGGCGCGCACGATGACGCGGCCCTCGAGGTACAGCGTGGTCAGCCCCGGCCGGGCGTGGACGAGGTCGCCCACCTCGCTCGGCATGTAGGCGCCGGTGTGGCCGTCGTGCAACCGCGAGGTGAACGCCTGCAGCTCGCGGTAGTAGGCGACGGTGTCCTTCGCGGCGCGGACTCGCGGGAGGTATTGCGCATACAGCGCGTCCCAGTCGAGCTCCGGCACGAGGTCGAAGTTGACGAAGTTGAACTTCACCTCCGACCACAGCCGGGACAACCCGGCGACGCGCTCGTCTTCCGTGAGCGTCTCGCGGAAGGGCGTGGCCAGCGCCGGGCTGCTCCACATCCGCTCGCGACGCGCGTGCGCCTTCTGCGCGTCCGCGAGCAGCGGCTTCCAGCGCGGGTCCTCGTGCAGTGACGCCAGGTCCGAGTCCTCGGCCAGGTGCTTCGCGTCGACGGCGCCGAGGTCGACCGCGCGGGTCAGCCACTCCAGGGCCTGTGCCTTCCTGCCCGCCAGCGCGGCCGCACACGCGCCATTGTAGAAGGCGCTGCCATCGTCGGAGCCCGCGGCGACGGCGGCGGCGAAGAGGTCGGCGCTACGCGCATACTCCTTGTTCGAGTACGCGCCCATGGCCTGTCGCGCGAGCTGCTCCGGCGTATCGGCCGCGAGGGCGGGGCTCGTGACGGACAACAGCGCGGTGAGCAACAGGCGGGTGGAGAAGGACATCCATTCCCTCGGGCGAGGTGGTGCGGGCTCCGCACCGTACTCGTGAGGCCACACTCCATTGCACCGGCGCCGGGTGAAGCGGAGCGACCACGGGGCGTGGACCCCGCGGCCACATGCTCCGAGCGCCAGGTCGACACTGGGCATGGCGCCCGGAGGGGAGGACGTGCGTCCGACGTCAGGGCTCGTTGAAGATGAGCAGGCCGCGCAGCGAGTCCGCGACGTACACGTACCCGTCACCGGGGACGCGGATGCCGTAGGTGCCCTCCAACAGGCCACCCACCGCGTCGGGGTGGGTCTCCCGGTAGGTGTTGAAGTGCGCCACCTGGCGTGGATGGGGAGGGACGGACACGTCCAGCACGCGCACGCCCTCCTGGTACCACGCGACATACAGCCGGTTTCCCTTGAGGAGCATGTTGTGGATGGAGGTGACGGGGCGCATCTTGAACTCGCCCATCTTGACGATGTGGGCGGGGTCGGTGACGTCCAGCACGCGCATGTGGGAGCCGACGAGCTCGCTGCCCTCGAAGGCGATGGTGCGGCCGGCGAAGGTGCCCACGGCGCTGTGATGGGCATAGCCGCCGTGCACGTACTGGCCGAGATGCCGGATGTTGTCCAGGTCGGTGACGTCCATGACCGAGTAGCCGCCGTACGAGTTGCTGATGTAGAGGCGCCCCTCGTAGGCGAAGGCATCATGCGGGGCGCTGATGCCGTCCGGGGGCGGGGAGATGCTCTGGCGCAGCACGGGCTCCAGGGGATTGGAGACGTCGAAGATGAGCAGCAGGTCGTAGCCCGACATGGCGTAGAGCCGGTCCCCGTCGACGAGGACGGTATGCGCTCCGAAATCTCCGGTCCCCGGCAGGCTGCGGACGAGCTCGGGGGCGCCGGGGTTGGTGATGTCGAAGACGACGACGCCCGTGGCCGCGCTGGCGACATAGAGCGCGTCCCCCTTGGCCCAGACGCCGTTCCACGAGCTGTCTCCCGGCAGGCTGATGGAGGTCTTGAAGATGGGGTGCTCGCGGTCCGTCACGTCGAAGACGGTGAGCCCGCCCTCGGGAGTCGCGTGGGGCTGGGAGACGAGGTAGGCGTGGTTCTTCGTCACGTAGACGTCCACGGCATCGCCGAGGGAGACAGGGGACTCGGAGAGCAGCCGCATCCCGCCGGAGGACTCCGGCTCGCCCCCCGCCCAGGTCATGCGGTGGGCCTCGAAGGTGCCGGACTGGAAGAACCGCCCGTCGCGGCAGCGGGCGTAGCAACCGGTGATGATGCCCGGCGAGGGCACCTTGCAGCCGGCCAGCGCGGTGAGGATGGTGCCGGGGAAGGGACCCGTGCGCTCGACGGAGAGGAAGAAGGTGCCTCCGTCGGTGATGCGGTTCCGGAAGGCCCCGCCACTCATGACGCCTCCTCCGTCCGCCTCGAGCTTGAAGGCGACGGAGACGCTCGAGATGCGGGTGCCGCCGTCGGACAGTGGCGTCTCGGCGCGTACGTCTGACTGGTAGATGCCGAAGGACTCCACACTGGCGAGCGCGTCCGCATCACACTGCGACAGGTCGAAGCGGGACAGGTCCTCGCACGAGACGGTGGTGGGTGTCCCCTGCGTGTCGAAGGTGCAAGGGGCGAAGCGGCCACGGTCCTGCCAGTCTCCGTGCTCCTCCAGCTCCGTGTAGGTGCCGTCCCAGGGGCCGGCATCGGAGCCGGAGTCCTCGGCCTGGGGACCGGCATCGCCGGCATCGGGAGCGGGCCCGGGAGCAGGGTCGTCCTTGCAGCCGGAGAGCACGCACAGCAGCAGGGCACACACGGGCAGCAGCGCCCGGGGGAAGGGCGGGGGAAGTCTCATCACGGGCCTCACGCGAAGGAAGCCCCACGGGAGTGGGGGACTCCTTCCTTCCAACGGCGTCAGGTCCGGGGAATGGCTCGTGCCGCGTGTTGGTGTCTGGGAATGGTTGCGGCGTGGAGGTGAATCCCGGTTGCAGGTGCCACCAGAGGGCCGCCAGGTGCCCGTTGGACCTGGCCTTGCAGCATCACTTCCGTGAGGGCTCCGTGTCCCAGGGGCCATCCTTCAAGCCCAGGTGCCGGCGCAGGACGCCCGCGAGCCACGCGGGCTCCGCCTCGCCCTCGAAGCCGCCCACCAGTGTGAGCTTGTTCCCGTCCTGCGTCCGGACGCGCACGGCATAGCGCTTGAGCTCGATGAGCCCCTTGCCTCCCTTCTGGGTGAAGCCCTGCACGAAGACGCTGTGCAGGGTGCGCACGTCCACGGAGACGGAGCCGAACATGGGCAGGGGCTTCGAGGAGATGCGGAGCGTGTGCCCCCGCATCTCCAGCCAGGTCATGTTGTAGGCCGCGGCGATGGCCGGATAGAGGCCCAGCACCAGCGCCACGCCCACGCAGACCCACTGGAAGGCGTTGAACTCGGTGACGACGTCCATGAACCGCACGCCCGCCAGGAGGGCGGCGAGCAGAATCCCCATCATCATGTAGAGCGCGTCGAAGGAGGGCGCCATCCACCCGATGCGCAGTGTCCCGTCGCCGTGCTCCATGACGAAGTTGGGCGGCGCCACGGAGACTGCGCCACGGGACGATGCGGCGTCCTCGGCCCCCGAGGGCTCCGGGCTTCCCAGCCGGCGGAAGCGGCCGTCGTCGCGCACGTGGTACGTCGCGCCGCATTGGCGGCACGTGAGCAGGACGTGGCCGGCTGGAAGGCCCGGGAGCGGATTGCCGCACTGTTCACATCGCGCTTGCATCGCTTCCTCCTGCGTGAAGGTTGCCTCGCCGCCGCGAGCCGTCGCGGGCCATTCTTTCACGTCTGGGGACGTGCCTTCATGGCCCGCGAGCGGGTCCCACCCGAGGTCGCCCCACCGCGCGTGCCTCGGGCGCGGGGCGCGTCCATGCCGGCACGTGGGTGGTGCTGGCGAAGGGCGTCGAGGAACGCCGAGAGGGCGGGCTCCGGGTCCTCGGCGCGGGTGGCCACGGACCACTCGAGCCACAGGCCCTGGGAGCCGACGCGCACGGCCCACAAATCGCCTTGGGCCAGGGAAGGCTCCGCGGCCCATCTCGGCATGACGGTGATGCCCAGGTTCCCTCGCGCCATCTCCATGGCGGCCACGCCCGTCATGGGGATGTGCGTCACCTTGCGAGGAGCCACCTGACCCGCCGCCGCGAGCGTCTGGAGCAGTTGGCGGAGGAAATCCGGCGCGGCGGTGGACAGGCCCACGTGCTGGCGGGGGACCTCCGCGCTCCCGGCTTCGCGGAGCGCGCGCTGGAGGAGCTGGTGGGGCGCGCCGGGCGCCTGGACCTGCTGGTGAACAATGCGGGAGCTCCGGCGGGGTCCGGCGACGGCGTCGCCACCGACGCCCAGTTCGATGAGGCCTTCGCGCTCAACGTCCGCTCGGCCTATCGGCTCTCGCACCTCGCGCTGCCGCACCTACGCGCCACGAAGGGCTCCATCGTGAACGTCGGCTCCGCCGGGGTCGCGAGGAACGTCGCCATTGATTTGGTGTACCTCGCGAGCAAGGGAGCCCTCGAGATACTCGGGCGCGGGATGGCCAAGAAGTGGGCCCCGCTGGGAGTTCGGGTGAACACCGTCTCGCCGGGCCTCATGCCCACGGAGATTTTCGAGCACGCGGGGCTGCCGGAAGGGGACGACCCCCACGAACACATCGTGGAGGCGCGGAAGGCCCTGCAGCCTCTGCCGCACCCCGGGAAGACGTGGGAGGTGGCCGCGGCGGTGGCCTTCCTGGCGTCGGCGGAGGCGGCCTTCATCACGGGCGCCACGCTCCATGTCGACGGAGGCATGTCGCTCGGAGGATAGGGCGCGCGGCGGTGATTCGGCTCGCCTGGGGTGACGGCATCAGCCACGGGACAGCACTCGGGTGGAGGAGGGCATCCCTGGCGCCAGGCACGAAGGCTCCGCCGCGAGGAGTGGTCTCCTCAGGAGTCGCGGCCCTGCCTGGCCCGGAGCCGGGGCGCGTCATGTCCCTGGGCACGCACCTGCGAGGGGCTCAGCCCCAGCACGCGGCGCATGCAGCGAGCCATGTGGCTGGGGTGCGCGAAGCCCGCCTCCAGCGCGATGTCCGTCAGGCTGCGTCCTCCTTCGAGCAGGCGCAGCTTCGCACGCTCCACGCGGCGCTCGAGGACGAAGCGGTGGACGGGCACACCCGTGGCCCTTTTGAACAGCGGTTTGAAGTGCGACAGGCTGAAACCCGCCACGCCCGCGAGCTCGGCGAGGGTGAGGTCCTCATCGAGATGCGCCTCGATGTACTCCACCACGTGGCGCAGCCGCCATGCGGGCAGCGCGCGCGAGGGTTTGGAGTCCGGAGTGCCCTTGCGCGATTGCAGCGCGAGGAGTCGCGCGGCGAGCGCGGAGGCGAGGCTGTCCGCGAACAGCCGGCCGCCTGGATAGCCGTCATGGTCTTCCGCCTGCATCATCCAGCCGATGCGCTCGACCTGGGCATCGCGGATGTGAATCGCGGGGTCGAGCTCGGTGCCTCGCGCGCCCAGGCCCATGGCCTCGCCGGTGTTCCGCAGGAGCGAGGGCGTCAGCCGAAGCAGCAGCGACGTCGCGGGCCGGGACACGGTCCACCGGGTGCTCGAGCCCGCGGGCACGACGCAGTACTGGCCATTGAGCCGGACTCCCTGCCGCTCGTGGTTGCCCACGCGGTAGGTGACGGGGACGGGGTCACCCACGTGGAGACAGAGCACGTGACGGCCATCCACCGGCGAGTCGAACAAGCCGGAGGGAACCGGGGAGGTGAGCACGTCGAGCAGTGGCAGGCGCTTGGGGTCGACACCCGAGAGCAGCGTGGCCGGAGGGCCCGGGTAGCACGAGGGTCTGTCGCTCATTCCCTGAACCATCTTCCGCGGCCCGGCTTCGTGCAAGCGCCGGGAATCATCCTTCTGTGCGGGGTACCGGCCGTTCGTGCGCGCGCGTCGGTAGCGACGGTGCCATCCATGGGCGGCACTCATCGCCTGGAGACTCTGAAATGAAGCGCAGACAGTTCTTGCAGTGGACCGGCGCCACGTTCGCCGCCGGTGTCGTCGGCGGCTGTGTATCGCGCGTGGACACCGGACGTGGCGCCACGGACACGGCCTCGACGCGGCCGACAGACGCGGCGGCGTTCCGCGCGGCACGGCGCTTCGCCACCCTCCCGTTCGGCAGGATTGCCTATGTCGAGCGGGGCTCGGGTGATTCGGCGTTGTTCCTCCACGGCGCTCCGCTCAACGGCTTTCAATGGCGCGGTGCAATCGACCGGCTGTCCGACTCCCGCCGATGCGTCATCCCCGACTTCATGGGACTCGGCTACTCGCAGGTTCCGGAGCACCAGTCGCTGGGAGCGGATGCCCAGACCGCGATGCTCGTGGCATTGCTCGACACGCTCGGCATTTCCACGGTCGACATCGTGGCCAGCGACAGCGGCGGCGCCGTGGCGCAGTTGTTCATGGTCCGTCATCCCGAGCGTGTCCGGACCGTGCTCCTGACGAACTGCGACACCGAGCCCAACAGCCCTCCGCCCAAGGTCAAGCCGGTGATTGAGATGGCGCGCGCCGGGACCCTCGCGGACGCAACCGCTCGATGGCTGACCGACAAGGCGCATGCTCGGTCGACGTTCGGCGCGGCCGTCTTTCGCGACCCCAGCCGCTTCGCCGACGAGACCATCGAGTACTACGCCGCGCCACTCGTGAGCTCACCGTTGCGCAGGGCGCAGTACCACGCGTTCCACGTCGCGCTGGAGCCCAACCCGCTGGCTGGTATCGAAGTGGAGCTCCGGCGCTGCCAGGTTCCGGTGCGAATCGTGTGGGGGACCAGTGACGACATCTTTCCGGAAGCGGACGCCCGCTACCTCGACCAGATGTTCCCCCGCTCCCAGGGCATCCGCTTCGTTCCTGGAGCGAAGCTGTTCTTCCAGGAGGAGTTCCCGGACGTCATCGCCGAAGAGGCGCAGCGCTTGTGGCGTGTGGCCTGAGACCGGCGTCAGGCAATAACGGCTCATCTTGCTGCTGCAGTTAAACGCGAGCCCCGTGGCTCCAGCGAGGTGCCACGGGGTCTCCTCTTCAACCGTCGCGCTCAGCAGCCGCCGTAGAGGTACTGGAGGGCGATGATGTCGTAGTTGGTGAACTCGCCGTTGGTGGTCGCCAGCATGCAGGCGTTCATGATGGACATCCCCGGCGAGGACGTGGTCGGCGTCCCGGGGATGTGGATGGCCCCTACGCCGGCGCTCCCCTCGCTGACACCACAGGTGGACTGAGCGTAGTAGTCCGAGTGACGGAGCCCGAGGGCGTGGCCCAGCTCATGGGTGATGACGTGCTCGACCCGGTCGACGTTGTAGTTGAGCAGCCCGATGCCGATGTTGATGACTCCGTAGGGCTTGCCGCCCGAGGGGAATCCCGCGGAGCCACTGGTGCCGGCCATGGTCTGCGCGATGATGTTCGCGTCACAGCCGGTGGCCGGGCCCCGCACCATGGTGAAGCAGAGTCCCAGGGCGTTGTAGTTGGCGATGGCCATGTCGAGCCCCTGGCTGAGCAGGGCGTAGCTCTTGAACGTAGAGGTGGGGTTGATGCAGATCTTCTTCACGATGGAGGTGTCGACGATGTTGGTCGTCCTGTAGTGCTCCTTGCTGCCTTCGCCGTCCTGGAGCATTTCCTGGGACGCATCGAGGGTGACGTGAGCATCGCCTCCCACGAACACGGCATCCTCGACGACCTTGATGTTATTGGCCTGGAACCCGGCCTCGACCAGGTTGGAGATGATCTCCTGGTTCTCGCTCCGCGTTTCTTCGGTGCCGCAGCCGGACAGCAACGCGCCACAGCTCACCACGAGGACTGCCGCTCTCTTGAACATGCTCGGTTTCCCCTTTTTCCTGAAGCAGTGCTTCCCTCGGCCCCGGCATGAGACCGTCAGGGCGGACAACCATCAGCCCAGGGCAATTTACCAGAAGGTCTCGCTAAGCTTGGATTGATGCTTAGACACAGAGATGTCTGTCGTAGAGCGAACCCGTGGCGCCAGCAAGGTGCGCCGGATCTTCGTTGAACCGGGTAGAGGCTACGGGCGGGCGTGGTGCTGCCGGCGCGTGAAGCCCGCGCCGTTCGCTACCGCCGGAAGAACGACACCTGCTGGAAGCGCAGGCCGGCGAGAATCTGCTCCACCCGCGCGTCGGACAGCGAGCCGATGCGTTCCCCCAGGCGGGTCTTGTCGACCGAGGAGATTTGCGACACGACGACGACGCTCTGCTTGGGGAGGTTTCCCTCGCCCACGTCGAGCAGGACGTTCCCGGGCTCGCTCGCCCGGTGCAGGTTGGACGTCAGCGCGCACACGACCACGGTCGTGATGCGCGAGTGGTTGAAGACGTCGTCCTGCACCACCACGTGGGGATGGGAGTAATCCGGGACAGGACCACGCGAGTCATCGGGGGCAATCCAGAACACGTCACCGCGGTTGATGCGCGCGGGAGGTCTGCCCGTGGGTTCTTCTGGGTCCGTCGTCATGGGGGGCTCGCGAAGTGGGCCTGGAAGATACCGCGTGTCGTACCTCCTGGGCGCTCGCGTCAAATCTCGAGCCCCGCTCGGACCTCGGTGTGAAGGGCGGCTGGAGGCCCACTCCGGGCCCCTGCCGCCGGCGCACGACGCGGCCTTCCCGCCGTGTGTCGGGCGCATGAACAAAGATGGGACGGAAGTAGGGGGGCAGACCGTCTTCATGCCGCCGTTCGTCTGACCTTCGGACGCTCCGACGTTTTCGGATTCCGAAGAGAGGTCTGACGAATGAACCCCACCCCTGGTGTCATCCTCACCTTCGATGACGGCCCCATCGACGACAAGGGCACGGACTCGGCCCTGAAGACCACCCTGGACATCCTGGATGCGAATCGCGCCCAGGGCGTCTTCTACGTGCTGGGCGAAGAGGTGAAGAAGCAGCCGGCGCTGGTCAGGCTCATCGCCGAGCGCGGCCACATCCTCCAGAGCCACGCCTGGAGCCACGTGCCCCTTCCCAAGCTGCCCGAGGCGCAGCTCCGTCAGGATCTCCAGCGGACGCAGGACCTCATCTTCCAGACCGCGGGCGTACGCCCCAACCGGCTGCGGCCTCCGTACGGCGCGGGTTGGGTGGGCTCCAAGAGCCCGATGCTGCAGAAGGTGGCGGCCGAGCTGGGCCTCCAGCTCACCGGGTGGGACGTGGACACCAACGACTGGAAGGCCCCTCGCGGCCTCGTCGACACGCGCAAGTGCGAGCCCTCTCGCAGCCACTGGAAGGGGCTCTGCGGCAAGTGGGGCCGTCCGCTGGACATCCTCATGCACGTGAATCAGGCCACGGCCCACGACCTGAAGGACTTCATCCTCGGCCTCCATGCGGAGGGCTGGGAGCTCCGGACCTACGGAGACCCGCCGCAGCGGCCGTCCGTGTCTGTCGCCTGAATGGGTTCCCTCGCTTCACCTTTCACGAGGTCTTCCATGTCCACGTCCACGACGCCTGACGATTACAACACGCTTCGCAACACCCGCTTCGGCAACGAGCCCGAGCTGGCGCAGGTGTTCACGGGCCGGGCGATGCTCGGCCGCAATGCCCGGGGCCCGGCCGTGCTGGCCGTGCAGCAGGCCCTCATCGACATGGGCTTCAGCCTGCACGGTGGCGCGGATGGCGCCTTCGGTCCGCAGACGCTCAAGGCGGTCCGCAACTTCCAGGTGCACGCCCGCTCGGCATTCTCCGAGGTCCAGCCCACGGGCGTGGTGGAGGCCGCCACGCTGCGAGCCCTCGATGCGCTCGCGCCGCCCCCGAAGCAGCGTGGGCAGACGCTCAACCTCCCGGTGCCGCGCTACGACGGCAAGCCGCTGCGCGTGCTGGTGGTGAAGAACGAGCACCGGACGTTCCTCTTCGATGCGAAGGGCGGGCTGCAGGGCATCTTCGGCAACGCAGTGGGCGCGCGCGCCACGCCGACGAACACCGGCCTGAAGAAGGTGAACAAGAAGCTGGGCGCGGAGGATGCGCGGGAGCTGGGCCTGAAGCTCTGGGGTGGCCTCGTCTTCGGCCCGCGCATCATCGACCTGTCCTGGGCGGATGGTTCGCGCTCGGGCGAGGAGCTCCACGGCACCAATGCGCCGCCACGGCTGGGCGAGGACGTGTCGCACGGCTGCATCCGCCACGACAACGCCGCCATCCTCGTCCTCTACGATGCCGTGAAGGTGGGGGACTGGGTGGCCATCGTCGACAGCGTGCGTGATTCCCGCCTCGGTGTTCCGGCTTCCTCTCCTCGGGACGTTCCTGATGTCGCGGGTGCAGTGGCCTCGCGTTGAGGGGCCCCGCCGAACGCCTGTTGCGAGCCCGGGGCGCACGTCTCAGAACGTACCGAGGATGGGACGAAGGCCCGGACCATACCCAGCCGTGGCTGTCATTGCCCACGCGCGGCGCGCCATCGACTCGGAGTGAGTCCCATGACACCGGCAAGGTGTCACGGGACCCGTAGCTCACACCTGGCTCCGGTGCCTAATCGAGGGAGCAGGTGAACTCGCTGACGAGCTTCTGGTACTGCGTCACGGTGCCGCTGTCGATTCGCGGCTGCCAGCACCGGCACTGGATGTAACCGACGAGGGTGATGAGCTCGGGCTCGGCGTAGAAGTTCACCCGCCAGTTCTTGTCGCTACACCAGATGACCGCGTCCTCGCGGGTCGAAAGGTTGGCCTCTTCCTCCATGGCCATGTCGGCCTCGGTGCCGCCACAGCCGACCGCGAGGAGTCCTGCCGCGAGCATCACACCGCTGATGAGCTTCTTCGCCTGCATGTGTTTCTCCTGAGAGGGGGAACAGCCTCGCCAGGATAGCTCATCTCGCACGTGTTACCTGTTTCGCCCTTCGAGGCCCCTCCGGGGAGGTTCACTTCACGGTGAGCCAGGACACGAACCGCCGCAGCTCGTTGTCGACGCGCCGGGACGGAGTGCCCACCGTCCCGGACCGGAAGAGCGAGAGTCCCTCCATCAGGGAGACGAGCATCTCCGCTCGCACACGGGCCTCGGCGCGGGACAGTTCCGGCGCCGCCCTGGCGAGCAGCTCCGTCGCCATCTCGGTGTAGCGCGCGTAGAAGCCTCGGAGCTCCTCGGCGATGGCGGGCTCCCGTGCCGCCAGCGCCCACAGGTCATAGAAGAGCCGGTAGCTGTCAGGGTCCTTCTGGTCCTCCAGCAGGAACTCCAATGCATTGTCCAGCGCTCCGGCCGAGCCTCCCGCCGCACCCACCCGCGCCTCGAGCCGCGCAGTCGCCCGCTCCAGGACACGCGCGAGGAGCGCCCGCACCAGCTCCTCCCGGGTCGCGAAGTAGTACTGCAGGTTGCCCAGGCGGATGCCGCTGCGCTGGGCCACCCCGCGCAACGTGAGGGCCGCATGGCCCTCGTCCACGAGCAGCCGCTCCGCCGCTTCGAGGATGGCCTCGCTCCGCTCCTGTCCCTTGCGGGATGCGCCGCGCGTGCTCATGCCGCCCGTCGCTCCGCCGCCGCACCGGATTCCACTTCGAGCTCCACGCCCAGGGAGCGCAGCGCATCGAGCGCGCGCTCGGGAGCGCGGGTCTGCTCCGGGAAGGAGACACCCTGGGGAGGCGCGTCTCCATCCAGCCCCAGCGCGCGCTCCAGCGCCAGGGTGGCTCCTGCCGCGGTCAGGTGGGCCTGCCCGCGCGCATCCACGAGCGTGAGGGCGCGCGAGCCTTCGGGGGAGGAGACCTCGATGCGCACCACGGCCCGGCCTCCCTTGTTCGAGCCTCGCAGCATTGCGCGGCGCAGTCCGCGGAAGCGCTCGCCTCGGAGGAGGTGGAAGAGGCCCAGCCCCTGGAGCGCCTGGAGCGCGAGCGTCGCCGACTCGTCCGAGAAGCCAATGCGCGTGGAGACGGTCCGCGCCCCCAGGACGATGGGAAGCGTGAGCTGCTCGGGCGTGTCGAGCCGGACCACCCGGTGGCGCCGGCCCGCGAGCTCGACCCGGCGCGCCTCGGTCAGCGGCTCCACCACGCGGCGCCGTCCCTCCTCCGTCACCTCGAAGGAGACGTGCATGCGGTCCATGAACTCGATGGAGTCCTCGCCCGCGCGGTCGGCCAGGTCGTAGAGGATGGAGGTGTCGATGGAGGAGGCGCTCCCCAGCTCCCGCGCGAGCGCCGCGCCCACCAGCGGGATGACGCCGCCCATCCATCCGGAGGCGAGGACGACCGGGGCCCGAGGCGGCTCCACCGCCACCACCGCGAGCGCCTGCTGCACGCGAGCCGTCCAGCGGGTGATGTCCACGAAGGGGATGCCCGCGCGGAGGCAGCCACGCAGCAGGCGGTCCACCGGGTCATTCACCAGCGCGACGACGGCACGCGCGGAGAAGTCGAGCGGGGAGGGGCTCGAGAGGTCCATCACCTGAAGCGATGCACCCACTTCCGCGGCCAGGGCTTCGCCCCGTGAAGGTGTCCGGCCGGCCAGCACCAGCGGCAGCGAGGGATGACGGGCCCGGAACATCCGGGCGACTTCCGCGCCGACGACGCCATAGCCACCGGCGAGCACCACGGCTCCCTCGGGAGCGTGTTGGAGGGTGTCCTGAACGGACGATGTCTGAGAGGTCATGGCCCCAATATAGGTCACTTGACCTAAATGCGCATTTCGAAATGATGGAGGTACCCATCCGGCGGTGCGGGGCGCGTCCACATGACCGAGCAACGGTGAGCCGGCGCTCCCGACAACCCTCATGAAGTTTCGCTACCGCGAAGCCAAGAGGGGGAAATCCATGCAGATCCAGAACAAGACGCGTGTGCCCGTTGCCGTGACTTCACCTGCCCCGGCTCCCGCCAAGAGCCAGGCGCCGCAAGCGCCGAAGCCGCCCGCGCCCGCGCCTCAGTCCTTTGGCTCCAGCTTCGAGTCCTCGCGGCCCAGGCCGCTGGTCGCCCTGCAGCCGTCGAGCTTCTCCAACGTCGCGGCCCCGGCCATCCCCGGCAACCCATCGGCAGTGCTGGCGCAGACCGCGACGCCCGCGCCGACGCTCACGCCCACGTCCACGCCACCGCCGTCGCTCACCTACGACGAGGTGGAGGCGGAGTACCGCGAGCGCATCGGCGTCGCGGACCGGGAGCTCGAGGAGGTGGACATGGATGGTGACGGCACCACCGACTATCTCGTCGACGCCGAGACGGACCAGATTGTCGCCTCGGACCGGGACCACGACGGCAGCCTCAACCTGGCCACCGAGTTCGTGGACCTCGACGGCAGCGGCATGGCGGACACCGAGTTCGACCTGGATGGGGACGGCACGAACGAGCACGTCGTCGACTCCACCGGTGATGGCGTGGCCGAGCCCGAGAGCGCCACCATGGGCACCTACTCTGCGCTGACGGCGGAGCACCAGGAGCTGCTCCGGGAGGTGACGGCGGAGCTGGGCTGCTTCCCGCTCGGGCTGGAGAACCTGTCCGAGGACGAGCTGAAGAACCTGAAGGAGTGGCAGGACCGGGGCATCGTGCTGCAGTGGTCCGCCAACGTGCCGAGCGGTACGGGTGAGAACATCCAGGACCTGCTGACGGCCCTGGACCGCATGGAGGCGGTGTTCGGAGACCAGCTACCGGCCCTCCTCGGGCTCGATGGCACGACGACGCTGAACATCGAGATGATTCAGGGCACCAACTCTGGCGGGTTCTACTACCCGGATGGCTCCAATCGCATCCAGCTGTGGCTGCCGCCGGACGGCTCGCAGGCGTCCATCGAGACGATGATTCACGAGATGGCCCACGCCATCGACTTCCACGCGGCGCCAGCGGGAAGCACGCTGTGGTCCGAGGGCTCCGAATGGGACACGGGCAGCGGCTGGGGTGATGACAGCCTGGATTCCACCGAGTCGGCGGGCGCGGCCTCGGACTACGGCGCCACCAGCTCTCCAGACGACTTCGCGGAGTTCGTCGTCTGGTACGTGGAGACGGTGGCCGGAGACGGCACGCAGGGGGCCAGCAACCCGCGCACGCCGAATGATGGGCGGGTGGAGGCGTTCGAGACCTTCCTCGAGGACCGGGGAATCACTCCGGCCACGCTCCCGTAGCGTCGCCAGCCGGGGGGAGCGACTCCGCTCCCGCCCGGCCTCCGGGTCTACAGGTTGACGGCGATGGGGACGTTGAGGGTCGCCACGTAGCCGCTGGTGGTGTTGCCCGTCACGCTCGCCAGCTGGGTGGTCCAGCCGTCACGGAACACCATGTCGGTGGAGAGGGTGATGCGCGACAGGTTGGTGACGCTCGCCGAGTAGCCGGTGGTGGCGTACACCGCGTCGCAGGTGGCCTTCGGCAGCGCGAGCTGCGAGGTGGCAATCTTGTTCGCCGACGACGTCGCGGACGCGAGGCTCGGGTAGATTTCGAAGTGGATGTGCGGCCAGCGCCCCGCGTAGCAGCCGGGGAAGATGCCGGTGAAGGTCACCTGGCCCAGGGAGTTCGTCACCTGCACCCCGCGCAGGTAGTTCTGGTTCGTCGCCCCGGACGAGTAGAGCGAGTAGCGGCCCTCGCGGTCGCAGTACCACAGGTAGATGGCGTAACCGACGAGCGGCGCGCAGCTTCCCGCGGAGTTGATGAGGGTGAGGGTGGTGGTGAGCGGAATTCCTCCCGCGGTCCCCGAGTACGCGCCGAAGCTCGAGCGGATGTTGCTCCGCACGATGCCCGACTGCGTGAGGACGTTGGGGCCGTTGGAGCCGTCCGCCGGGTAGGGCCCCGCGGTCTCCGTCGGAATCGTGGTGCAGGAGGCGAAGTCCTCCTTGAGGCCCAGCACGTCCGTGGATTCGTCGCCGCCGCAGCCCACCAGAGGCAGCAGGCTCGCGCCCACCGCGAGGCGCAGGAGCGTCCGGCGCTCCATGGCCGTGTGGATGAGCTTCAGGTCCTGCTGCAGTCCGCCATCATCGTGCTCGTGATCATGCTCGTGCATCGTGAGTCCTCCCCGTTTGCCCGCCGTGGGCAATGGGAGGGCATTCAGCCCGGCAAATCTTAAGAAAGCCTTAAGAACTGTAATTCATGATTATACAGAATTACAGGCATGGCGAAGTCACGGCTGTTCCGGTAGCAGCAGTGCGTCACGGACCTCCGCGGGCGGATGCGCCGTGAGCGCCAGATAGATTTCGAACCACGCCAGGTTCGCGCGCCAGGAGGGGTTGCGCTGGTCGATGAGGGTCCGGTGCGCCTGGCCCATGCGCTGGGGCACGTCGAAGGGCATGGGCGTGTTGCCCTCCGCGTGCAGCTGCGCCGCGAACCACAGCGCGTCCATCTGCCCGGCTTCGACGGGGGCGTGGGTGCGCTCCCTCAGGGTGTCGGCGTGCGCCAGCGCCTGGCCCAGCCAGGAGGCCGCCCGCGCCGAATCCTTGCGGTCCACGGCGTTCTCGGCCAGCCGCAGCTCCACCAGCGTCGCCGCGCGGAGGTCCTCGTCCCGGTCCGAGTCGTCGAACTGCTCCAGGAACAGCGCCCTCCGCTGTTCGAGAGAGCGCGCGGCGGCGTCCAGGCGCCCGAGCCGCGTCTCCGCGTTGGCGCGCAGCCCCGCGGCGATGATGCGGTAGGAGCGCTGGACGTGCTCGGGCGTGGCGCGAAGCCAGCGCAGCGTGGCCTGCACGGCGGGAGTCGAGAGGTCCTTGTCCACGAGGTCCAGGTCGTCCAGCGCGCGCTGGGGCTGGTTCGCGCCCAGCGCCGCGGCGCAGCGGGCCAGTCGCACCACCAGCCGGTTGCGCAGCCCCTCCGCGTCGAGGGTGCCTGCTTCCAGGAGGGGCAGCTCGCGGTCATGGAGCGCCAACGCCCGCTCGAAGCGCCCCGCGGCGAGGTTGTAGAGCGCGGCGCGGTCCAACACGAGGGGGGTGAACTCCGCCAGCTTCGGGGAGGCCTCCACCATGGCCAGGGCCTTGTCCGCCGCCTGCGCGGAGTCCTGCTCGCGGCCGACGTGCAGCAGCGCCCGGGCGCGGGCCATGGACACCGCCAGCCCCGCGGCGTTGTCCACGTAGGGCAGCGCGTCCCGCTGCTCCAGATAGCCCAGGGCGATGTAGAAGTTGCCCACCTGCGTGTGCAGCAGCCCCAGCGCGCCGAGCAGCATCGCCTTGGAGCGGACGTTGTTGCGCACCAGGTCCAGGGCAATCAGGTAGTGCCGGTTGGCGCGCTCGGCGGCGGCGGAGTCCTGGGTCCGCAGGAAGGCCTCGTGGTGGATGGCGCCGTACAGGGCATGCACCGCGCGCTGGTTCTTCAGCTCCTTCCACGCGGCGCGCAGCTCCTTCACGGCCTGCTCCACCGTCTTCGCGTGGGCGTCGTCATCCAGCTCGGGCAACTGGCGCGCCAGCACGTAGGCCTTCACGAAGTGCGCGAGCGGCCGGGCCATGCTCGCGGAGGTGGTGGTGACTTCCTTCTCCACCACCTCGGGGCGGACGCCGGCCCGCAGCCGCAGGCTCATGGACTCGACGGCGCTCTCCAGCGAGCCCGTCCGCTGCGTCACGAGGTCGAAGTCCGCGCGGGCATCGTCCAGGCGCTCCCGCCCCATTCGGCGGTAGGCGCGGCCCATCAGCGCGCGGCGGAAGAGCCGCTCGGCCCGGCGGCGCTCCTCGGTGCCGGGCGGAGCGTCATCGACGTAGACGGTGGCCAGCGCCTCCAGCACACCGTCGGCGCCGAGGCCCGACGCGCGCTCGACGGCGTCCTGCACCAGCGCGCGCCGCCGGAGCGGGTCCTGCTGCTGACGGTAGAACGCGACCAGGGCGTCACGGACGGGGCGGGGCGGACGCTCCTCGTGCAACGCATTGACGTGCCGACCCATCTCCAGGGCAAACGCATACGCCGAGCCGGCAGGGGCGGACGCGAGCTCTTTGGCCATGACGGCATCCGCCTCGTCATAGGGGCGTCCCCGGTACAGGGCGCGGACGGCCGCACGCGCGAAGTCGAGCTGGTCGTCCGCCTTGAAGACCTTGTTCGCGGAGAGCTGGCGGCCGGCGTCGACCAGGGCCTCGCGGTCATCCAGCTTGCGGTACAGCGCGTCCGCGCGCTCGTGCCAGGCCTCCAGCACCGCGCGCGGCGTGGTGTCCGTGATTTGCGCCGCCTCCAATTCCTGACGCGCCAGCGTGAGGTTGCCGGCGTCATCCGCCAGCTCGCTGCGCACCACGTGCTGGAAGACGGCGGACGGAGGGCTGGGCGCGGCATCGGGTTGGAGCGAGGCCATGCGCTGTCGCTCAATCTCCGCCAGTTCGTCCACCATGCGGCCGCGCTCGCGCTCCTTCATGTCGCGCCGGTGCTGGATGAGGAGCTTCAGCGGCTCCGCCAACCCCGCGGTGGCGGGGTCGCTCACCTTGCACATGTGGTCGGCGTAGAACTCCGCCGCGTCGAAGTCCTCGAAGGTGAGGTGGAGCATGCTCAGGCGCATCATCAGCAGCCGGCGGGGCTTGGGCCGCTCCTCGCGCAGCAGGCGCTGACGGTAGAGCAGGAGGAGGTCCGCGCGCCGGCCGGCCATGCCCAGCTCCTCGTTGAGCCGCGGCACATCCCAATGGCTGGGGACCTGGCCATCCAGCGGCAACTGATACACGTCCAGCGAGCGGTCGCGGGAGCACGTCGTGATGAGGGACTCGGCCGAAGGGGACGGGTACTCGCAGTTCCAGGCCACGCTGGTGAGCTGGTCCGGGCTGGAGGTGGAGGCCAGCGCGGGCGCGTCGTCGCGCTCGGAGGCGAAGGGCACGCGGAACAGCACCCCGCTGTCGCTGGCGTCAATCACCCCGTCCGCATTCGAGTCGGTGAAGAACTGCACCACGTACAGCGAGCGCCCATCGAGCGCGAACACCGGCTGCCCCGTCTGTCCGGGCAAATCCAACGCCAGCGGGACGGGAGCCGCGCCGGGAACATCCAACCGGAGCGCCTCCAGGTGGGGCGCGGCGCGCGCGGCGAAGCCCGGGCCCACCTGCTGCACGGAGCGCTCGACGGGGACGTACACCAGCCAGCGCCCATCGGGTGAGAGGGTGGGGCTGGTCAGGTTGCGCTCGAGCAGGGGGCTCGCGCTCAGCTTCTTCTCCACCGTGACTCGCGACAGCCGCAGGTCGCCCTGGATGGTCGCCCGGCTCACCAGGGCGATGTGCGAGGCATCCATCCACTCCGCCTGCAGCGCGCTGGTCTCCTCTACGAGGCAGCGGCGGCCTTCCGCGTCCGGCAAGTCCCTCACGCACAGCTGCCCGCTGGCCTGTTCCCGGAACGAGATGTAGAGCAGGTGCTTGCCGTCGGGGCTGACGCGCGGCCACGTCACATCCGCGCCCTCGTCGAAGAGGCGGCGCTCGCGTCCCCCTTCCAGGTCCTGGTGGTAGATTTCCGTCGCGATGTTGCGGTTGGACGCGAAGACGAGCGTCTTCCCATCGGGCGTCACCTGCCCCAGGTAGTGGTCTCCCGCGCCCACGGTGAGCCGCGAGGGGGTGCGCATTCCCGTGTCGTTCTCGTCGTCCTGCGCACGGGCGCCGCTCGCGAGGAGCAGGGCCAGGGCCACGAAGCACCAGCCCCGGGGCGTCAGCACTCCTTCTCTCCCCAGGTGCCGTTGGCGGCTTCCACCCAGCCGCCGCAGACCACGCCCTCCGCGTGCACGCGGTGCCAGCTCTGGCGCAGTTGCTCCTCGGGCACACCGGGGCGCACCGTCCGCATCCACTGCCACAGGTGGTGCCGGGCCTGGTTCACCCGCTCAATCAAGTCCACGTCATCCGCCGACATGCGCCCGGCCAGGCATTGGCGCCGCGTGTTCACCAGCAGGCCGTCCTTCCCTTCGCCCACGCAGTGGCGCCGCAGCAACTCGTCGACGCGGTCCGCCTGCGTCCTCCCCAGGTTCTCGATGAGCGGCGCGGGCTGAAGGCCCAGGTCCTCCAGTTGGTTGGGCGTGAGCGGCACCGGCGTCGGGCTCATGCCCGCGCGCGCGAGCCGCCGCTCCACATCCTTGAACGAGCCCGAGGCCTGTTCCTCCAGCGCCGTCGCGCGGTCCACCATGACGATTTCCGGGGCACGGATGCACCCGGAAGCGGCCAGGGCGGCGAGCAGCAGCAACCCGCGGTGGTTCATGGCATGGCCTCCGGAAGGTAGAGCGAGTCGATGACACGGTCGACGATGGGACCCATGGTGATGCCCCGGATTTCGTCGATGCTGATGAGCCGGGCCAGGCCGCCCATGGCGATGCTGAGCCGGCCGAAGCCCTGGTTGAAGCTCACCCGCACGTGCTGCGGATAGCCCAGGCCCAGCGCGTAGCGGACGCGGTTGGTGGCGGGGTCGGCGTGGTGCGGGTCCGCGAGGTCCAGCAGGTCGAGCAGGTGGCGGTTGCCGATGCGCAGGATTTCCGCGCGGCCGTTGACGCTGCGGTCCTTGCCGGAGATGACCATGGCGGCATTGCCGTCGAAGGGCTCGCCCCGGGACGACTGCACGCCCGTCGCCCGCACGTGGGCCTCCAGGGAGGAGCCCTTCCCCTGCCAGTTCAGCGTGCACTGTCCGGTGACGTGCCCGCCCCGGACGCCCATCTCCAGCTGGCTCATGGAGAACACGTTCTGGCTGATGGCCAGGTTGCCCGCCAGCGGAGCGAGGGTGGCGTACGGCGTGCTGATGCGGCCCGCGGACACGAAACCGCTGCGCGAGAGCAGGGGGTGCTGGTCGGCGAAGCGCAGCATCGAATACGGGTTCACGTCGGCGTCGCTCAAGAGCCGCACGCCGTCCGGGGTGAGCTCCACGTTCTCCGTCACCGGCACGTTGCCATCGAGCGCCTGGACCTCGATGCCCGACAGCAGCATCCGCACATTCACGTCCCGGAGGAGGAAGTTGGAGACGGTCCGGAAGACCTTCATGTCGGTGGACGCCACGCGGAAATCCACCGAGGCCTTGCCGCTGCTCTCGAGCACGCCGGGCCGCGTGAGCTTGGACAGGTCCTGCTCCAGCTCACCCCGGACCGCCAGGCGGCGCCGGTGGTCGCCGAGGTCGAGCCGGCCTTCGACCTTCAATTCAGTCCCCGTGCCCGGATTGGACAGTCGCAGGTCGGGGACGTGGATGACGCCATCCGGCTTGCGCCGGGCGGAGAACGCGCCTTCCAAATCCTGGACCGGGTAGGGCAGCGCGGGCTTCTGCTCGAGCGAGCGGACCTTCAGGAGCTGTTTCAGCTCGCTCTCGTTCGTCTCCCACGCCTCGTTGAAGGTGGCGGTGGTGTCGCTGGACAGGCCGGCGAAGGACAGCCGGCGGTCGTACATGCCCACGTTGAGCTTCTCCACCGTCAGTTGACTGTGGATGTTTCGCCGGGGCCCATCGACGCGCGACTCGACCTGCCATTGCAGCGCGGGGATGTTGAGTGACTGGACATCCTTCCGCCAGCGGAAGCCGCGCGCGTCCACCGTGGCCTTTCCGTCGAAGCCGGCGGTCCGCAGCGGGTCGGGCGTCAGGCGCGGGACTCCGTTGGCGGTGATGTCCGTGAGCACGCCGGTCAGCGAGCCGTGCAGCTCGACATCCAGCGCGAGCTTCGAGACATCCAGCTCCGCGGGCACCTGGGCCTTGGCCAGGAGCGGTGCCACCGCGCCTCCGGGCTCGACGCTGCCCTTCACATCACAGCGAAGCGCGCGGGCCTTCCGGTCGAATGACACCGCGGCATCGAGCGTGAGCTTCGGCCCCGCGAGGGTGGTGACGCCCAGCCGGGCTGACGGCCGGCGGCGGTCCACGTCCAGCGTCAGCGTCTGGTGATGAGGGCCTATCTCCTTGTCCCCGACGCGCATCCCCTCGACGCGAACCTCCGCGTCGGCCTGGTGCCGCCAGAGGTCCCCCTTCGAGCGCACCACGACGGTGGCGCTGCTGGCCGACATGTCGTCCCAGCCTGGCCGCTGCAGGCGCAGCTCCGTCCGGTGCTCCTCCCGTGGCGAGGAGGAGAAGAGCGCCGCCAGCCTGCCCGAGGACGTCACGTCCACACCCAGGCGCTGCCAGGGAAGGCGCGCGGCGACGGAGTCCGGAAGGAAGGGCCGGGCGGCCGCGAGGTCCGGCGTCTGGAAGGTCAAGGCGTACGCCACATCGTCGGCTCCCTTGGTGGCGTCCAGCGATGCCTGCATCGCGCCCACGTCGAGCTTCATCCGGGCACGGCCCCGGCTGAGCCGAGGGTCCTCCGAATCAGGGAACACGTCCGAGGCATCGAGCTTCAGGTGCACGGGGCCCTTCAGCACCTCGCGCCCCTCCGCGGTGAGCACCTGGAGTGACTCCACGGGCACGTCCGCCTTCAACGCGAAGGGCGGCCTGCCCGCCAGCGCGGCCTGGAACTGGAACCCCAGCCGTTCCGCCGTCGCACGGAGCTCGGGAGTGCGGACCTCCAATGCGTCCACCTTGCCGGACAACGCGGCATCCCCCGCGACCCTGATGGGCGAGGAGAGGTCGGGCCGGAGCTGCTGACCCGTCAGCTCGCCGGAGACCTTCGGGGCCACCAGCGTGACGGGCCCGTCGATGCCCACCCCCTGGAGCGCGAACGTGAGTCGTGCCTCCAGGCCCGTCCGTGAGTCCGGTGTCGCCACCAGGGAGATGCGGCCATCGCCGAGCGCCACGCGAAGCGCGTCCTGCGAAAGCCGCAGGGTCGCGACGTCGACATCCAGTCCGAGTCGGCCCTGCGCGCCCAGTTGCGGCATGGCACTGAGGGTGACGTCCCGGGCGTCGAGATGCACCTTGCCGCGCTCGAGCGCGAACGGCCGCAGGTCCGCGGGCACCGCTTGCAGCAGCCTCCCGAGGTCCACCTCCGCGAGGGCCTGCGTCAGGACGGGTGGAATCTCCTCCGCATCCGGAAGCACCACCCGCGCCTGCACCTCGGCGCTGTCCGTCAGCCGGGTGCGGTCCAGCTCGACGGTGATGTGCCGCTTCTCGCCATCGAACTTCGCCGAGGCCGAGCCGTGCAGCAGGGAGCGCACGGAGAACCGCGGCTCGAAGGTCTGCTGCGTCACATCGAGGTCCACGCGCACGCGCGCGTCCGCTGCTCCGGCCTCCGCCGAGAGCGCCAGCTCGAGCCGGGCCATGGCCGACGGAAGGGAAGGGCCCTCACGGCCCAGCTCCAGTGGAAGCAGCGCTCCAGGCCGCCCCAGGCTCGCGAAGAGCTTCCATCCCCCGTCCTGCTGCTTCGCCTCGACAGCGAGCGCGAGCCCGCGTAGGGACCAGCGCTCAATCACCTCGCCGCTCCGGACGTGGATGTAGGTCAGCGACACGCCCGATAGCTCGACCATTCCGAAGGGCGGCGCCGAGGCCAGGAAGGCCGCGAGCTGTTGCGAGTTGCCGAGCGGCTCTTCCATGGGGGGCGGCTCGGGAGCCGGCGGCCCCATCACCCCGGAGATGGAGGTGGGCCCCGCCTCATCGGCCACCCAGGCGAGCGCAACGTCCCGCACCGCCACCCGCTCCACCCGAGGCGTGCGGCTCAACAGCTCGCCGGGAGACCACTGCACCTCCAGGGTGCCGACGCGCAGCAACTCGGGCGCGAGGTCCTGGAATGGCGGAGGAGTCCTCACCACCAGCCCTTCCAGGCGCAGGCCCGAGAGCACGGCGACGTGGGCCGTCTGGTAGTCCAGCTTCAGGCCCGTGGCCGCTTCCACCTCGGAGACGATGCGCTGCTTCAACCAGGGAGCGTCGAGGTTGTGCAGCGCGACCCCCACCGCGAGCAGCACCAGCGCGAGGACGCCGACGAACGCCAGGAGCACGCCCGCGATGAGTCGGGCCCACCGCCGACGCGGCCGTCCAGCTCCAGGAGAGTCCATGCGTTGGGGTGGGGAGCTGGCGGTCACCATGTGTCCGGCGAGGCCCGGAGCATAGGCGAAATGCCCTCCGTGGGCCCGCGCGACAGCCTGGCTTCCCGCCGCTCCCACATCCAGCAGCCCGGCAACCTCGGTGGGTCGTCGGGCTTTTTCCTGCCCTGGCCTGGATAGCGGGGTTCAGGGGTCCAGCTTCAGCAGCAGCAGGTCCTGGCCGCGCGAGGGGCCGTACTCCGTGAAGTGCACCTGCACAAGTCCCTCGAACGTGCCGCCGAAGAGCGTGGAGCCGTCGGGCAGCGCGCCCAGCAGCATCGTCTGCAGCGTCGGGCCCAGGGTGCGGGACCAACGGTGCTCGCCCTGCGGCGTGTAGCGCGCCACGAAGGGGCGCTCCTCGTACCAGCTCGGGCCGATGCTGCCGCCGCCCAGGTCCGTGGTGGTCCGGGTGATACCCATCAGCGTGAGGTGGCCCTGCGCGTCCGTGACCAGCTTTCGCAGGTACTCCTGCGACGTGGAGACGCCGCGAGCCCGCGCCCAGCGCTCCGCGCCAGAGGCTTCGAAGAGACCCAGCATCAGGTCCTTCGAGTCCCAGGACGGCTCCGTTTCCGGGTCGCTGTTCGCCACCGTCTGGCCCGCGAAGGTGAAGCCGCCGCCGAAGTGGCCGGCGAAGGCCACCGCGTCACCGGGCAGTGACACGACGCTCGACACCTGGCCGATGCTGCCGTGGAGCACGCGGAACCACAGCTCCACGCCATCCGGGGACAGCTTCGCGATGAACGGGTTCTCCGCGCTGCTGGCCTTCGGGTTGGGCTTGCTGATGGTGCCGCCGAGCAGCACGTTGCCCGCGCTGTCCGTGGCCAGCGCGTGGCCTCGCGTGGGGGCGTTCCCCGCTTCATAGGCGCGGGACCAGAGGTGGTTGCCCTCCCAGGAGAACTTCGCGACGAACAGGCCCGGGCTGGCGTCCTCGTACGCGCGGCTGGTGATGCCCGCGTCCAGGTTGCCGCCGCCCAGGTTGGCGTCACCGAAGAACCACCCGGTGACGATGAGGCTGCCGTTGGCGTCGGTGGCCACCGCCAGCGGGACGATGGGCATGGGGGTCAGCTTGCCGTCGAACGGGGTGCTCGCCCGGAAGCCCTTCACCCAGGTGAGGCTGCCCGCCGGGGAGAACTTCGCGATGAAGGTGGCCGGGTTGTACCCGTCGGCGGTGGGCAGCGGGCCGGTGCCGAAGTCCGGCGTGCCGAAGTAGCTGCCCACCATCAGCACGTTGCCCAGCGGCGTGAGCGTCACGTCCGCGACGGTCAGCGACGCATTGGCCTGGGGGTACGCGCGGGACCACTCATGCGTGCCGTCCGCGCGGAAGCGGCCCAGCATCAGCCCGCCCTGGCTCGGGAAGGTGTCACCGCCGAGCGAGGCGCTGCCGTCGTAGACGCCCGCGACGACGGAGGCGCCCGTGCTGTCCGTGGCCAGGGCCTGCCCCACCTCGTGGCCCGTGCCGCCCTTCAGCCAGGCGCCCTGCACCTCTCCACCCGTGCCCCGGTAGGTGCACTCGGAGAAGGCCTGCGTCAGCACGAGGTGCGGCCGCAGCTCCGTGTTCGCGTCCTCCTTCGACACGAAGTCCACGCCGTTGCCGCCGTCGGGAATCAGGACGAAGCCATACGAGCCGTGGCTCCCCACCGCGATGGTGACGTCGTACTCCACCCAACTGTTGGAGGTGACGCACGTACGCCTCCAGGACGGGTTGTCCGCGCAGGAGGTTTGCACTTGCAGTGCCAGTTGCATTTCCAGGCGTGTGCCCTGGAGTCACAGGCGGAGACGGAAATGAAAGGGATTGCAGCGTGTCACGCCGTTCCGTTCCGTGGCTGGAGGCGGGCACGCGAGAGCAATCCACTGGCCACGCGGTGGGCCCGGCAGCCACGGTGCCCGGGGCATCATCCGAGAGGCCATGGATGCCCATGCGCACGAAGGCCGGCGGGCGGATTGGAGGGCAGGGAAGGGGGCGGTGCCAGCCTGCCCCACTTCATTGATGGCTTCAGTTATTGTAGAATTTTTCGACATATGAGCACGGCACCGTCTGCGAGCCACCTCCGCGCTGCTCCTGAGTTCCTCCTGTCGGATACGCAGGTCTGGAAGGCCTTCGACCTGCTGGCCGACCCCATCTTCATCAAGGACCGGAGCCATCGCTGGCTCTACGCCAACGAGGCCTTCGCCCGGCTGCTGGGGCGGCCCTTGTCGGAGCTGCTGGGCAAGAGCGACGACGCGTACATGCCACCGGAGACGGTGCGCCTGTTCTGGGAGAACGACGACCTGGTCTTCAGCTCGGGCGCGCCGCACGAGAACGAGGAGCCCATCCCGCTCCCGGACGGCACCATCCACACCATCTGGACGCGGAAGTACCCGACGCGCAACGAGGCCGGCGAAGTCACGGGGCTCATCGCCATCATCACCGACATCACCAACCTGCAGAACCGCATCACCTCGCGGGCCGAGTTCGAGCAGCGCGCGCGGGAGAACGAGGTACGGCTCCAGGCCCAACAGTCCATGCTCGACCAGCTCACGGCCCCGGCCGTGTCGCTGTGGAATGGCATCGTGCTGATGCCCCTGGTGGGCGACCTGACGGCGGAGCGCACCACCATCGTCCAGTCGAACCTGCTCGACGCGATTACCCGCCACCGCGCCCGTTACGTCATCATCGACATCACCGGCATCGGCGTGCTCGACACCACCACGGCCACCCGCCTGCTCGGAGCCGTCCGCGCCGCGCGGCTGCTCGGCGCGAAGTGCACCCTCGTCGGCATGTCGCCAGCGCTGGCCCTGACGATGGTGACCACGGGCATCGAGTTCCGGGACATCCCCACGCTGGCCGTGCTGCAGGACGGCCTGTCCCTCGCCTTCCGCGAGCTGGGCTACCAGATTACGCGCTGACGGCGCCGGGCCGCTGGCCCGGGTGTGTCGGCCGTTCCCTTCGCGAAGGGGGGCCTCGTCCCAGATACTGGCGGCTCCGCCAGTGTATTGGAATACCCGCTCGGCCTCAGCATCACCCTGCGAGATGCCAGCGGAAACATGTTCGTCATGACCGAGTGGCATCCGTCCGCGCTCTAGCGAGATGCGCGTCCCGCCCTACTCGCCGGCCGTCGTGGCGGGCTGGCACGGAAGCACCACGGTGAACCTCGAGCCGAGGCCCGGCGTGCTGTCCACGCTCACCGTGCCGCCCAGCGCCTCCGTGAGGCTCCGGACGATGAAGAGGCCGAGCCCGAACCCGCCATAGTGTTGGGTGGGCACCGCGCGCTCGAAGCGCTCGAAGATGTGGGGCAGGCGCTCGGGCGGGATTCCGATGCCGTGGTCTTCCACCACGAGCCTGGCCATCCCATCCCCGCGTGAGATTGCAATCTCGATGGGCCGGCCCTCGCCGAACTTGAGGGCATTGCCGAGGAGGTTCGTCACCACCTGGTCCAGCCTGCTCCGGTCCCACATTCCTTCGATGGGCGCCTCGGCGCGCACGTCCACCCGCGAGCCGGTCCGGTCGGAGGTCTCGCTGAACCGGTCCACCACTTCGTCCACGACGGCCAGGAGGTCCACCCGCTCCAGGTGGAGCTCGAGCCGCCCGGCGTGCAGCCGCGAGACGTCCAGCACGTCGTCCACCAGGCGCATGAGGCGCTGCACCTGCTTGTCCGCCGACTGGAGGACCTGCATGAGCCGCTCCGCGGAGGGGGGCCCTCCGCGTCTGCGCAGCACCGAATGGAGCCCGATGTTCATCGAGGTGATGGGCGTCTTCAGCTCGTGCGCCGCGACGCAGAGGAACTCCTCGCGGACGCGGATGCCCTCCTGGGCCTCCTGGTAGAGGTGCGCATTGTCGATGGCCATCGCCGCCCGGTGGGCCAGCTCCGCGGCGAGCGCCAGGTCCGAGGGCCCGAAGGGACGCTTCGGGTCCGCGCTCCCCAGGGTGATGGCCCCCAACATCCGTCCGCGCGCCACGAGCGGCACGGACATGGCGCTCCGCGTTCCCAGCTCGAGGATGAGCCGGATGTTCTCGCCGTTGCGGCTGTAGTCGCGCATCACGGACTCCGTGAGCGCGGCGAACAGGAGCGGCTTGCCGGAGGTCATGACGCGGATGGCGGGCTGGGGTGAGTTCCAGTCGGGCGGATAGCGCTCCTCCAGCTCGTGCAGGAGCCGCTGCTTCGCGGGGTCGGAGTGGAAGCTGGCCAACCGACGAATCCTGCCGTTCGCTTCAATCACGTCGACGAGGCACCAGTCGGCGAACCCCGGCGCGATGAAGCGCGCCAGGCTCCGGAGCGTGGTCGGATAGTCGAGCGACTCGGCGAGCAGCGCGCTCGCGTCGGACAGGAAGCGCACGGCCTTCTCCGCGCGCGTGCGCTCCTCCACCTCCACCTTCAGCTTCTCGAACAAGAGGCTGTTCTCCAGCGCGATGGCAATCTGGGCGGAGAGGACCTCCAGCACCCGGACGCGCTCCCGCGTGAAGGCGCGTGGGGTCAGGTCGTTCTCGAAGAAGAACGTGCCGAGCAGGCTGTCCTGCCGCCGGATGGGCAGCACCAGGATGGACCTCACGCCGCCGCGGCGCAGGAAGGGGTCGGAAGCGAACCTCGAGTCCCGGGACGCGTCATCGAGCACGAGGACCCGGCGCGTCTGGCGCACGTGCTCGATGACCTCGACGGGGAGCTCGTGCGACGTGGCGAGCGGCGCCCGCCAGGTGGAGACCGGCGGGACGGGGCCACCGACGGCGCGGACGAAGGGGCCTTCCTCCTCCTCGACGACGAGCACGCCCCGCTCGGCTCCGGCGGCCTGGATGCAGACCTCCATCAGCCTTCCCAGCAGGCGCTCGAGCACGATTTCGCTGGAGATGGTCTCCACCGTCTTGAGCAGGCTGAGGGCGTCCAGCGACGGGCCCGGCGCGTACATGGCCGCGGCGAACCCCTCGAGTCCCCCGCCGAGCGCGAACTCCTCCTCGAGCGCGCGCGCCTTGGCCAGGGCTCCCCACCGGACCCAGCCCTGCTGGGCCTCGCGCAGGTACAGGTCCGCGACGCGCGTCCGGCCGAGCGAGAGATAGAGCCGTCCGCAGAGCTCGTTGCCCAGCGCCACGTCCTGGAGGAAGCGGGACTTCATCGCGCCGTCGATGGCCTGGTCATACAGGCCGGCGGCCTCGAGGATGCGGCCCCGGACCCGGGCCAGCTCCGCGTCCACGAGCAGCCGCTTGTGGCGGAAGTTCTCCGCGCAGCCTTCCTCCCATCGCAGCAGCTTCTCCCGCAAGACGGCCACCCGGGCCAGGAGCGCGTCCCGCTCCCCGGCCGCGGGGTTCTCACCGAGCGCCAGGAGGGTCAGCGCGGTGTAGAACGTGTGCTCGGCCAGGGGGATGTAGCCCCCGAGGAAGGCCAGGGGCCTCTCCGCCGCCTCCGCCCACGCGCGTGCCTCGGCCAGGTCCCGGAACAGGAACGACGTCTGGAGGCGCAGGATGTTGTACACGCCTTCCGTCGTCGGGTCCTCCCGGGCCGCCAGGAGGAACGTCGCCTCGTCGAACCCGGCGTCATCGAACGAGCTCCGCCCGCGCGTAAGCCCCATCAGGCAGCGGATGGCCTGCCGGTAGCTGATGTGGTTGCGGACCTGCCCCTGGTTCCCGACCTTCTGGCAGAAGGCCAGGCCATCACCCAGCTCCGCCAGGACCTGCTCCAGGTCCATTCCCGCCGTGAAGGAGTAGATGACAATCATCGCCCGGCCGTAGGCGGCGTGCTCGAACTCACCGAACTGGAGCCCCATCGTGAAGACCTGATGGGCCCCGGCGGCACATGCGGAGAGCGGCTCCAGCCAGGCCCGGATGAAGTTGTTGTAGATTTGGAAGGCCCTCGTTTCCTGGAGCGGGTCCCCGAAGCTCCGGGCGAGCCCCAGGGCCAGGCGGCTGAAGCCCTCCGCGGCCGCGAGCTCTTCCATGCCCAATAGCTGTTGGGCGTGGACCGCGTACGGGAGGATGGAATCACTGCAGGGGCCGTGCTCCAGCGTGAAGCGCACCGCATCCACGGTGAGCAGGCGGAGGAGCGTCCGGTCCACGAACCACGCGGGGGACAGCATGGCGGAGACCAGCTTCATGTACACCCGGTCCTCGGGCCGGGTCATGCGGGGCTGCTCGATGAAGCTCTCGGGCGAGCGTCCGTCCAGGAGCGCGTCGATGGCCTGTCGCTGCGCGGCAATCGCCTCGTCGAAGTCCCGCGTGGGGCGCTCGACTGCGAAGAAGGAGTGCAAGGCCTCCCATCCCCAGCGGAGCGCCAGCTCGTACTCGCCCGTGACGGTCGCGCTCGCAACCCGGAGGACGTGGAGGTCCACGGCCTCGTCCATCGAGCCGGCATGATGGAGCCCTCCGGCCACCAGCGCGCGGCACAGCGCGTGCTCTCCCGTCAACGCGGCGCACTCGGCCGCATCCCGGTGCAGGAGGAACGGGAGCGCGCCGGGGGCCGGGTCCGAGTCCGAGTCCCCTGACAGCAGCCCGAGGCCCGTCCGGAAGTACGCGAGCGCGGGGCCATGGGCCGCGGAGCGGCGCGCCTTCGTCCCGGCCTGGTGGTTCAGCAGCGCGAGCGCGTCGCGCTCCCGGGCGTCCACGAGCAGGTCGACTCCCAGGTCGAGCTGGTCCACGACGTCGAACAGCTTCTCCTCCCGCTTCTCGCCGTGGAACAGCTCCAGGAAGCGGCGGCCAATCCGCAGATGGAGTTGCTTCCGCTGCGCCTCGGACGGGAGCGCATAGGCGGCCTGCTGGACACGGTCGTGGACGAACCCGAAGGTGAGCGCCGAGAGCGGCGCCTGCTCGTTCTCGGGCACGAGCAGCCCCTCTCGCACCAGCTCGCCCAGCCAGGGCGTCATCTCCTCCACGGACCTGCCCCAGGCCGCCGCGAGCGTCGGGAGCTCCATCTCCTTGCCGATGCACGCGGCGACCTGCAGGAGCTCCTGCGCCTCCGCGGAGAGCTTGCGGATGGAGGCCGTCATCAGCTCGATGACGTTCTCGGTGATTTCAATCCGCTCGAGCTCGCGGAGGTCCCACTGCCATGTCCCCCGTTGCTCGTCGAAGACGAGGAGCCCTCCGCGCTGCAGGGAGCGCAGCAGTTGCCGGACGAAGAAGGGGTTGCCCGCCGTCTTGTCACGCACCAGCTCCACGAGAGGCCTCGCCCGTGCGGGCTCGCAGCGCAGCACGTCGGCGAGCAGCGCCATGAGCGCGTCGGTCCCCAGCGGGCCGACCTCCAGCCGCGTGACGGGTGTTCCCACCACCTGGATGTCCCCCAGGGTCCGCAGCAGGGGATGCCTGGCATCCACGTCCCGCGGCCGGAAGGCTCCGAGCAGCAGCACGTGCCGGCTCTCCCGGTCCGTGGCCAGTCCGCGAAGGACGCGGAGCGACGCGGCATCGGCCCACTGCAGGTCATCCAGGAAGAACACGAGCGGCCGGTCCGCGGCCACGGTGCGGATGAAGGCCTGGAGCGTGAGGTGGAAGCGGTTCTCCGCCTCGACCGGACCGAGCGCGGGAACTTCAGGCAGCGCACCGAGCACCGCCTGGAGCTCCGGAACCAGCTCGATGAGCAGGCGGCCATTCCCATGGACGGCCTCGCACAGGCGGCGGGACTCGTCCTCCCGGCGCGCCTCGGACTCGGACACGAGCGCCCGCGCGAGGACGCGCAGCGCCTCCACCACGGAGGCGTAGGGCATGTTCGCCGCACGCAGGTCGACCTTGCCGGACACGAAGCGTCCGTCGCGGCTTGCAACCGCCTTGCGTACGGCGCCGACGAGGGCCGTCTTGCCGGCGCCGGCGTCCCCGGCCACGAGCACGAGCTCCGTCCCATCGTCCGCGACGCGGCCGAGGGCCTCGTCCAGGGCGGCGAGCTCCTGCTCGCGTCCGTAGAGGCGCTCCGGAAAGGGCAGCTCCCGCGCGAGGTCGAGCCGGCCCAGCTCGAAGGGCTCGATGGTGCCCGTCGCGCCCCACTGCCTGCGCGCCTCCCGGAGGTCGGCGGCGAGCGCCTCGGCGCTCTGGTACCGCTGCCGTGGCATCTTCGCGAGGAGCTTCTGGACGATGTCGGAGAGCACGCGAGGGACACGCGGGCTGGCGACGGCGGCGGGCACCGGAACCTTGGCCAGGTGCGCATGCACGAGCTCGAGCGGGTCCGCGGAGCGGAACGGGGGCGCACCGGTGAGCATGGCGTAGAAGGTGGCGCCCAGGGAGTAGAGGTCGGCGCGCCAGTCGATGAGCCAGCTCATCCGGCCCGTCTGCTCCGGTGAGGCCCACGTCAGCGCGGCGAGCTGCTCGTGCTCGGGCGTCCTCGCCAGGCTCGCGAGCTCGGCCGCATCTCCGAAATGGACCAGGGTCGGCGTTCCCCTGGCATCGAGCACCACATGGGACGGAGAGATGGCACGGTGGACGATGCCGCGCGCATGGATGCGCTCACACGCCTCGGCGAGCGGAATGGCCACGCCGAAGAAGTCCGCGAGCGGAAGCGGCCCCTCGGCGAGCCGATGCTGGAGGTCCTCGAGGCCAGCGCTCTCCAGGACGAGGGTGGGCGCATCATCCGGGCCGCGGAGGTCGATGGCCCGCTCGACTCCTGGCACGTCGAGTCTGCGCAGGAACGCGAACTCGTTGCGGAGCAGCAGTGCGAGGCGAGGCGAGGCCCCCCGTCCGGAAACCGTCTTGAGCACGACCGTGCCGCTCGCGGTCGCCTGCCTGCGAAGGACGAAGCGCCGGCAGCTATGAATCTCGAGGGATTCCCCCCTGCTCACGCGATGTCTCCCGAGGCATGGTCCTCGGCTCAAGATGGGGGCGCCCGGCGCCAGCGGCGAATCACAGCCGCCCCGCGCGCCGAGCGGCACTCCAATCACCTGCTCGACCTCATGCCACCGGCCCGTGGCCGTGGGGCGGGATGGCGTTCCTCCGTCAGGCGCCGGGAATATCGCGCACCCCCTCCGTTCTCCTGGCGCAGGGGCACTGCGACGCGCCGGGGCACGACCTCGAAGCGCTGAAGGAAAATCACATGAAGCTCGAGACTCACACTCAACGCCCCGGGCGGCGGACGGTGGCGTATGCCCTGACGACCCTGGGAATGCTGCTGGGCGCCTGCGGTCCGGAGGGGGCCGTCCCCGAAGAGGACCACCTCGTCTCCACCGGCGAGCGCACCCGTGCCGACTTCGAGGCCTGGCGCGCGAAGCACGTCGTCCCCACCGAGGACGGACAGTTCCTCGTCGAGCACGACATGCGCATGCCCGACCTCCAGACGGTCCGCCAGTACTGGTCGGACATCACGGAGAACCCCAACGCGCTCTCCGTGTGGCGGGTGGGAGGCGTCGACGCGGCCTGGAACAGGACGGACCGCTGGAACATCAGCTACTGCATCCGCCCGAGCGACTTCGGCACCCAGTACGACCGCGTGGTGGAGTTCATGCACCGCGCCGCGTCCGGCTGGGAGGCCGCCGCCAACGTGCGCTTCGTGCACGTCAAGTCGGAGGACTCCGCCTCCTGCACCCGCAGCAACACCCACGTCAAATACAACGTCGAGCGCAACTTCAACATGACGGGCCTGTCGGCCGGCATGGGCTTCCCCACGTACGCGCGCACCGGCCGGTACCTCGAGCTCGGCCCCGTCCACGAGTGGACGGACGCGGAGCTCATCGCGGTGTTGACCCACGAGTTCGGCCACGCGCTGGGCTTCGTGCACGAGCACGACACCGCGTCGGGCTGCGGCATGGTGACCACCGGCAGCTACCGGCCGCTGACCTGCTACGACGGCCGCGGCGCGATGCACTACCCGTCCCAGCCGGGGTGGTTGGATTCCAACCGCACGCTGAACTTCATCTCGCAGTGGGACGTGGAGGGCGCGCAGTCGCTCTATGAAGCGCCCACCAACGTGCTCAGCACGACCAACGGTACGGTGTTCGCCCGCAAGCGCTCCACCGGCGACCTCTACCGGCGTGACGCCGCCGGCTGGACGCTCATCGGCAACCCGGGCCAGGCCTTCGTCGCGGTGGGCGACACGCTCTACGGGCAGATTCCGGGTCGCGGTGCCCCGGTGAAGTTCGGGGCCAGCGGCTGGGTCAGCATCGGCGGCCCGGCCGGACAGATTTTCGCGTGCGCCGGCGCCCTCTGCGGCACCGACCCGACCAGCGGCAACATTGTCCGCTACAACGCCACGACGAACACGTGGGCGACCCTCGGCGGCCCCGGCTCGCGCTTCGCCGCGACGACCAGCGCCATCTTCGGCATCGGCCCCTGGCAGGACGACTACGTCGCCCGCTGGCCCAGCGCGTCGGGCTCCTCGTGGTCCGTGGTGGGCGACGGCGCCAGCGAGCTCATCGGCGGTGGCGTGAGCATGTACCGGCTCACCAACGACAAGAGCGCCATCCAGCGGTTCGACGGCGGCACGACGTGGACCACCATCGGCGGCTCGGGCCGGAGCTTCGCCGCGGCGGGGAACAACGTCTACGGGCTGCGGCCGGATGGCTCGTTCGTCATGAAGTACGTGGGCTCGCAGTGGACGTCCATCCATGGAGCGGCGACGAAGATTTTCTCCTCGAACGGCCACCTCTTCGTGACGAACGCCGACGACACCATCGAGCGCTACGACGCCGCCACGAACACCTGGACGAACCTCGGCAAGCCGTGAGCGTCCCCGGCCGGGGGCTGGAGGCGCGGCCTTCAGCCTCTTGCCGGAACCACCGCACCCGAGCGTCCGGCGGGGCGCAGCGCTTCGATGAAGGCCGCCAGGGCCGGCGGCGTCTGACGCCGGCTCGGGTAGTAGAGGTAGTAGCCGGGGAGGGGTGGGCACCACGCCTCCAGCAGGCGCACCAACCGGCCACTCGCGAGGTGCGCCGCTACCTGGGGCTCCCACAGGTAGCCAATTCCCTGTCCGTCGAGGACCGCCGCTTCGACCAGGTCCCCATCGTTGAAGACGAGCGGGCCGTCGACGCGGACCTTGAAGCGCCGGCCGCCTTCCTCGAACTCCCACGCATAGAGGCTTCCCGACGTTGCCAGCCGGTAGTTGATGCAGCGATGGCCGGCGAGCTCACGTGGGGTGCGCGGCGCGGGCCGTGCGGCGAGATAGGCCGGTGACGCGACCACCGCCGCCCGGATGTCCGGTCCCACGCGGACCGCAATCATGTCCTTCTCGACCTGCTCACCGAAGCGGATGCCCGCATCGAACCGCTGCGCGACGATGTCCGTGAAGCCATCGTCGACGTCGACCTCGACCTGGATGTCGGGATGGGCGGCGAGGAAGCCCGGCAGCATGGGCCGGACGAGCGACAGGGCCGCCAGTTTTATCATGGTGAGGCGGACCACTCCCGCCGGCTTCGCCCGCTTCGTGCGGAGGATGGCGAGCCCGGCGGCGATGTCGTCGAATGCGGGACGCAGCGTCCTGAGCAGCTCTTCTCCCGCGGCCGTCGTCGCGACGCTCCGGGTGGTCCGCGACAGCAGCCGCACGCCCAGTCGTTGCTCGAGCGCCTTCATGGCATGACTCAGCGCTGACTGTGACATGCCGAGCCTCGCCGCCGCGCGCGTGAAGCTGCCTTCGGCCGCCAGGACGGTGAACGCCGCGAGGTCATCCAGGTCGCCTCTGCTCATTGATGCACCCGATTCATGAAGCCATTCCGTTCGCGGGCTCTAATCGGCTCATCGGCCCGGCGCTATCTGGATGCAGCGCGGGGCCGCCCTCCCGGTGTCGCCCCGATGCAATGGAGGACTTCCCATGTCGAAAATCTGGTTCATCACGGGCGCGTCGCGTGGCATTGGCGCCGTGCTCGCCCAGGCGGTGCTCGCGGCCGGACACTCCGTCGTCGCCACGGGCCGCAAGGCCGAAGCCGTCGAACAGGCCCTCGGCACCTCCGAGCGACTGCTCGCGCTCGCACTCGATGTCACCCGACCGGGGCAGGCAGAAGAAGCCGTGAAGGCGGCCATCGCACGGTTCGGCCGCATCGACGTGCTCGTCAACAACGCGGGTTATGGGCTGATTGGCGCATTCGAGGAATGCACTGCCGACGAGCTCGCCCGGCAGTTCGCGACCAACGTGTTCGGCCTTGCCGCCGTCACCCGCGCGGTACTACCCACGATGCGCGCACAGCGGTCGGGCCACATCTTCAACGTCTCCTCGGCGGCGGGCATCGCCGGCTTCCCGGGTGCGTCCGCCTACTGCGCGACGAAGTTCGCGGTGGAGGGGCTCGGTGAGAGCCTGGCGCACGAGGTCCGCCCGCTCGGAATCAAGGTCACGCTCGTCGAGCCCGGCTATTTCCGCACCGGCTTCCTCACCGACAGCTCGGCGGCGTACGCGCAGAAGGTCATCGACGACTACGACGCCACGGCGGGCGAGATGCGCCGGGGCTCCCGGGAGATGAATGGCAACCAGGCCGGAGACCCACGCAAGCTGGCCCAGGCCTTCCTCACGCTGGCCGCCTCCGAGACGCCGCCGCTGCATTTCCAGGCAGGCACCGACGCAGTCGAATTGTTGGAGCACACGCTCGCGACCCGGCGACAGGAGTCGCAGACGTGGCGCGACCTCTCCATCTCGCTCGCGTACGACGCGGTACCGGGAAGCGCCCCTCGCTAGTGGACCACCTGGAGCCGGTTGACCACGCGGTCCACGCCCCAGACGTACCAGGCGTCCATCTCGGCCATGTGTCGCTGCTCCGGGCTCGGCACCGCGCCCGTCAACGTGACGATGCTGTGGCGCGTGGCCACCTGGATGTTCCCCGCATTCACGAGAGGGTCCTTCTCCAGGGCAATGCGCACCGCCTCGGCAATCTCGCCATCGTTGTCCTGCTCGCGAGGGTCCACGCCGAGGCCGTTCACCACGTCCCTCACGCCCGGAATCCACCACACGAGCACTTCCGCCAGCCGCTTGGCCCCCAGTCCGCTCACGTCGCCGTCGAGCGTCACCACGCCGTCCTCCACACGGACTTCGATGGCGCCGCCCCGGGAGCCCGGCACCGTGACGCGCAGCTCGCGGACCTCGTGGCCCTCCCGCTCGCGCACGGCGATGTGCTGTATCGCCGGCTCGCCGAGCAGCGCGTCGCACGCATGCTGGCGAATCTCGCCATCCGTCATCCGCCGGGCCGGCCGCACCCGGAGCTTGTCGATGATGCGGTCCACGCCGGGCACGGCGGCCGCTCGTTCGAGCGCCAGCTTCTTCGCGGCCACGTCCTCGAGGACACCCTCCATGACGAGGTCTCCCCACTCCATCCCGAGCCGGATGGGGTGGTGCGGCAGGCCGATGCGCGGCTCGCTCCCCAGCGCGGTGTGAACGGTCCGGAAGAGCTCTTCGGGTGTGGCCACGCTCCACCTCCTGGACGCCGGAGGACCCGCGCGTTCGCGGGCCCTCCAGGTCAAAGGTAGCGACGGCTTCTGGAAGCACAGCGGCAGGCCGGCGGGCGGCCGGAGTGCCCTACGCCTTCCGGAGTCCCACCACCTCGCCGTAGCCGCCGGGGATGAAGAACTCGTGCGTGTCCATGCCCATGATGCGCAGCGCGGTGGTGACGACGTCCGCGGACCGGGGCACGCGCTTCGACGTCTGTCCGGTCTCCTCGACGATGTCCACCGGGACGCCGAGCCCGCGCGTCGTGTACGAGCCCACCTGCCGGTTCCCCGCCACGTTTCCACCCGCGAAGCAGACCGAGGTGTAGGGGTGGTGGTCATCTGGCTGGTAGTAGCTGCCGTCACTCGAGCGCGAGGCCCAGCTCCGGCCGAACTCGCTCATCACCAGCACCAGCGTGTCGTCGAGCAGCGTCTTGCCCGGCTTGCCGGGGGCGGGCGTGGCCTTCATCTCGCCCAGGAAGCGCGCGACGCAGTCCATGAGCCCGCGGCCGTGCGCGCAGCTGAAGGCGTGGCCCAGGCCGTTGTGGGTGTCGAAGTCGAGCTGCAGCGACACGTGCACCGAGGTACAGAGGTCCGACTTCAGCAGGCGCAGCGCCATGTCCATTCGCGGGTCCATCCCCACGAGGTGGAAGTTCGCCAGGCCGAACGTGTACGTGAAGCTCTCGCTCAGGTAGCTGGACAGGTACACGGGACGGTTCGTCTTCAGCGCGTCGATGCCCTTGGTCTTCTCCAGCACGGACACGACGTCCGTCGCCAGCACGCGGGACACGGACGACAGCGAGCCGTGCAGGCCCTCCATGTAGCTGTCCACCTTCGCCGTCGAGCGGCCCATGAACTGCTGGGCGCGCGAGAGCGAGTAGCGCTCCACCGTCGTCGTCTTCAGATTGCTCCCGGTGGGCTTGCCCCGCGCGTCCAGCTCGGGCCCCTCGGTGCGCGCATCCAGTCCCGTCCACCAGGCGTTGTCCGTGGGCTTCGCCGAGAGCATCGGCTTGAGCGCCTCGATGGAGGGCACTCGCACGGGGGAGGCGTGCGAGGGCAGCCCCATGCCGACGGGCATGCCCCGGTCTCCGGTGACGACCACGAACGGCAGCGGCCGTGTCTCCCGGTACTTCTCATACAGGTGGTTCGCGATGACCGAGTGGACGGCGGGCGCCCGGTAGTCCGCACCGGCGACGCCGCACATCGCGGAGATGAAGGCGCTCGCGTGGTCATTGGTGCCCTGGTCGATGCCGTGCAGCACGCTGAGCTGCGACGCCAGCCCGAAGTGCGTGTAGCCGTACATGAGCGGGCTGTAGCTGTAGTTGGCGCGCGAGGCGGGGTCCTGGGGATTCCACGACTGCCACGTCCGCAGCGGCTTGTAGGGGCCGTTGGCGGGAGCGAGGTTCACCAGCTTGCTCGCGTCGAAGAAGACGGGCTCGCTGGCGTAGCCGGCGGGCGGAGGGACGCAGAGCGGGATGTCCGCGTCCTCCATCGGGGTGAAGTAGTACGCCGGCCGGAAGCCGCCCGGGATGTAGAGCACCACGAGCCGGGAGGGAGCATCTGCGTCCGCGGCGTGGGCAACGCCGGAGCCGAGCAGCCCCGCGCGTTCGAGGAGCGCGAGCTGCCCCGCTCCGAGGGCCCACTTGAGCAACGTGCGACGAGAGGTATTGGGCATGGGGTCCTCGGCTCAGTAGGTAATCCACAGCGGGTGACGGATGAGCGACGCGCAGACGCCAATCCAGGCCAGGCGCGTGCTCTGCGTCTCGAGCGGGAGGTAGACCTGCTCGTACAGCGCCTTCGCCTCCGCGTCCGTGGCCGGCTGCCCGAGCATGCGCAGGTAGAGGTAGCGCAGGTTCTTCTGCACCGCGTCCGGGTTCTTGGTGGAGGTGTCCGCGAGCGCGACGTAGCGCAGCACCGCCTTGTTGTTCGCCTTGTCCACCGCGCGCGCGCACCAGGCCTGCGACATCTGCACCAGCGCCTGCCCGGCGGAGGGACCGAAGCTCACGTCCTTCTTGCGGTACAGGAGCGAGTTGCCACCGCCCAGCGCCTCGAAGCGCTCCACGGTGCGCGGGTCGGAGACGTACTCGCCGGAGATGCCGGGCGACCAGTCACCGGGCCACACGAAGAACTTGTTCCAGTTCACCACGTAGGCCCGGTTGCGCCAGTCGGGGTTGCTGGTGCTGACGAAGTCCTCGAGGCCGAGCCCGAGCTGGTCCATCAGGCTGACGACCATCTCCTCGGCGGACAGCCGGCGGACGCGGAACTCCGCGGGCGAGGGCTCCTCCATCCGCTCGGGCGGAGCCGGCAGGTCTCGAATCCACTCCTCCACCTGCGCGATGGTCAGCGTGACCTTGCCGCTGGCGACGAGCTCGTCGTAGTGCTGGCCCGGCGGCATCTGCGGATAGCTCCCGGGGGCGGTGCCCTCGAGCATCTGGACGAGGAGGCTGTTCCCCGGGTCCCCGCGCTTCACGTACTTCTCGTCGTAGACGAGCCCGTTCTCGAAGGCGGTCAGCGAGGCGAAGAAGGGCTTGTTGCCGGTGAGGTGGCAGCCCTGGCACGCGGGCGCGAGCGCGAGACGAATCTCGTCGTTCTTGCTCACCGCCTGGCAGTCCGTGCCGCCGTCCGGGTCGGGGCCCGCGGCGTCAACGACGCGGGCCGTGCCCTGCTCCGTGCAGGCCGTCAGGGTGAGCGCGAGCGAGGCCAGCGCGACGGCTCCCAATAGCGAACGCAGCGTACGCATCACAGGCCCCTCCGCAGCTCGGGCTGCTCGAAGAGATAGCGGATGAAGGGACGGAGCTTGCGCTCCCTCGCGACGAACTCCCTCGCGAGCTTGTCGATGAAGCCCTTCTCCGTGGCCGGGTTCAAATCCCGGCCGATGAACATCGCGTAGAGCCTGCGCGCGGCGCAGCGGTCGAACTCACCGGAGCGCACGAGCAGCTTGCCGAAGCCGAGCGGGCCCATGGTGCCGTCGCCGTGCTCGCCGAGCAGCGTGTAGCTCTCGGGCATCGTGTCGAGCATCACCGCTTCCGGATTGGTCTTGAGCTGCTCGGGGGTGACCGGCGTCAGCACGGTGTTGGGCACGAAGGCGTTCTTCCAGCGGAAGCCCGGCGCGGTGCCGGTGTGCGGATACTGCCCGGACAGCCACTCCTTCGTGATGCGCTGGTTGCCAATGCCCGGGAGGAAGGGCCACGGGACGTAGTAGCTCGAGAAGGGACTGAAGTCCCACCGCTTGAAGGAGATGGCCGCGGGGTCCAGCGTCTTGTGGCAGTGCAGGCACGTGCCACCGGTCGCCGGGTCGATTTCCAGCGGGGGGAAGTGCACGTCCGCGGGCGGCGGCGAGAAGTTCTGGCAGGCGAATATCTCCAGGAAGCGCGCGGCCCGGACGCGCTCGCGGGGGAACGAGGACAACGAGCCCATCATGGTGAGCACGCCGGCGGCGGGAAGGCCCTTGGGCGGCTCGGTCGTGGTGCGCGGGTCGAAGCGGTAGGTGCGGTCCAGGCTGCCCGAGCGCGAGCGGTCGGGGGTGAGCGCGAGGTGGTAGGGCTCCAGGTCCTCCACGACGAACTCGCGCCACGCCTGTGGGTCGTTCGGCGTGGGGTGCAGCGGGTCTCTCGGGGAGCTGTCCTGGCCCGCGCGCCACCAGGTGGTGTTCTCGTTCTCCGGCTTGTTGCCCATCTGCCGGCCGAAGCGCACGTACAGCGTGCGCAGCCAGTTGGTCCCGACCGAGTAGTTGCCGACGACGAGGTCCGAGAGGGGCCGGTCATGCCACGCGAGGTGCGCGAACAGGCGCGCGGGCTCCTCGTACGGGTGGCGCCGTTGAGTGCCCAGGAGGTCGAAGGTGCTCCCTCCGCCCAGGCCGGAGAGCGGCGAGCACCACGCCAGGTTCGGGCCGCAGCCGCACCCCGTGGGCAGCGAGGGGTCGTAGTAGCCGCCGTTCGCGACGCCGCAGTCGTACACCTTCCCATTGTTGGAATCGACGACCTGCTTGACGTCGGAGCCGGCCTTGCCGAGCACGGTGACGGTGGTCCCCGGAGCCCACCAGGGCTCGATGGCGCGGACCTCGGGCACGGCGGCGTTGCCGTCCGCATCCAGGTCCGAGCACTGCCTGGCCGAGTCCTTCGAGGGGCCGAACTCGTTCACGTGGTAGAACGCGCCGGGATGCTTGCTGTTGGCGTCGCACCGGAACAGGTGGCCGGACATGTCGCCCTGGTACGCGTCGCCCTGGGCGCCGGTGGTGTACGCGCCCACCGTGATCCACTCGTGTCCGAAGTTCACCATCCGCTCGTAGAACTTCGGCGAGGCGAGCACCTCGTCGAGCGTCGAGCGCAGGAGCGCGGTGCGTGCTTCGGGCGTGGCCGCGGCCGCCATCGCCTCGTACTGCTCGACGGTCGGCGTGGTGCCGGTGAGCCCGAGCACCATGCGGCGTAGGAGCCGCGTGTCGCTCATCTTGTCATTGAGCGGTTTGTTCGGCTCGGGGTCTTCGGGAATGCATTGCTGCGCGTGCGCGTCGGGCCCGATGAGGCCGGACATCGCGAACAGCACGGTCAGCGTCGCCGCGCTCTTCCAGTGCAGGTGCCAGGGCATGCATACAACGCTAGCATCAAATACTGACGCCGTGCAGACGGGAACGTGTCTGTCATTGCGCGAGAAAGCGGGGTGGACTCCCCTCTACACCTTCCCGTCCTGCACGATGCCCACGGCCGTCATTCGAGGACGCTGGAACTTGCCACCCCCGATGCGGGCGGTTGCGCACCAGTGCTCCGGGCGTCACACCGAGGACACGTATCATGCATCGCGCCATGTGGCGCTGTGAGGACTCGGAAGCGCAACGATGATGCTACGGCAACTAGAAGGCATCCCGGTCCGTTGCGCGCCACACGCTGAAGAGGATTCCGGTGAAGACGCCCAGAGGGATGGCAATGATGAGGAAGACGCCATTGCCGATGCCCGTCGAGCGCGCGAAGAAGCAGGTCCACAGGCACCAGCCGGTCGCGGCGGCATAGGCGAGCCACGAGAGCAACAGGTAGTGCCGCGCGAAGGTGGAAACCGGAGGCGACGCCTTGGCGGCGAGGATTCCCGCGACGACCGGCCCCACACCCAGGAAGTAGAAGGCGAACTGGATCAACACCGAGACATTCAAGGAGGGTCCTTCGTCGAGCAGGAGCCGCGAGCGTATCGCCGTACACCCCGCCCGCGAAGCAGTGGGCCGCGTGCTCGTCCGTGCGCCGCGCCGGCGGGAAGACGCGCCCGGTGACGAGGTGCACGATGACCCGGCCGCGGCCGGCTACGCCGGCTGGAGGAAGCGTCCGTCCACGAGGTGCTCGATGACCTCGCGCGCCGAGTCCGGGTCGAGCCGCTCCTGTTTCCCGAGCTGTGTCACCGCGCTGGAGATGGTGGTGGGGCGCTCGAAGGCGGTGAGGGCCGCGAGGAGGATGGCGCCATCCTCGCCCTGGACGAGCGTTGAATCCGAGAACCGGCGCGGGCTGACGGAAGGTGCGCAGCTCAGCGTGATTCCATCCACCGAGCGCACGACGGTCACGGGCTCGCGCGCCAGCTTCGCGGGAGCCCGGTGGCTGCCCAGCCAGTCTCCCAGGGTGAACCGCTGCGTCGACGGAGCGGTGTTCTTCAGCCGCGTGCGGCCATCGAGGTCCACGCGCTTCCTCGCGTCGCGGTGCTCCCACGCCAGGGCATCCACGCGGTCCGAGTTGCGCTGCACCGCCGCCTCGAGCTCCGCGTCGCGGAAGCGAATCATCGGCACCGACACATCACCGGGCTCGCGCCGCTCGAAGTAGTCGACGAACTCGGTGAAGGTCCGCGCCTCGCTCACCATGTCGAACCGCGCGGGGTGCTCCGTGACGAGCGCCCCGGGTTGCGCTTCGAGCCGCTGGTAGCCCACCACGCAGTCCAGGTCGATGACGCGCTCCACCAGCCGGAGCTCCTCCGCGAGCGTGGCCTTGCTCGCGAAGGGGAGGCCGCCGATGCCGGAGACTTCAATCTCCAGGTTCGGATGGCGGCGGCAGGCCTCGATGAGGTCGAGCAGCTCCCGGTCCTTCGCGCACGGCTTCAGCAGCCCGCGGCTCATCTGCTCCAGGCGCTGCTGCTCGGAGAAGCAGCCGATATCGACCACCATGTAGACGCGCTGGAACGTCCCGGCCAGCGCGTCGACGAGCTCCATCTTCGGTACGCCCCACAGGAAGTACGTGCAGCAGTGGCGCGAGAGGTCCACGCCCGCCCAACTGTTGCCCAGGAACTGGGCCGTGCTCCCGGAGAAGTCGTAGCGCATCTGCCACGTGCTGCTGGCAATCTCCTGGTGGTCCTTGCGAACGCTCTCCTCGGCGCGGAGGAAGGGCTTCGCGCGCCCGAAGTCCGCCTTCTGGTTGCCCCGGGCTCCGCCGCAGTAGAGGCAATTTTCTCCGCACCCCTTGCCGGGCGCGACCCAGCCCGAGAAGGAGTTCTGGTCCAGCCGGCTCAGGAAGATGTCGTTGAAGTGCGAGTAGTAGATGTCCTCGCTGTTGGTGGCGCCCTGCACGTAGGCCAGCGGCAGCCGCCGGGGACGGCCGTCGGAGTACCGCGTGACGCAGTTGGGAGGGGAGGGGTCGCCCTGGCAGAGGGCCAGCAGCGGCCGCTCGCCGTCGCCCAGCACGATGTGGTCGATGCAGTCGAAGGCGCTCAATTCCTTCCACCAGTACGAGGCGGAGTTGCCGCCCACGACGATTTGAATCCCGGGGTCTATCTTCCGCAGCGTCCGTGCAATCCGCAGCGCACGGTCCACATGGTGGAACCACTTGAGGCTGATGCCGACGAGCTTCGGGCGCACGCGGGCGATGAGGCTCTCGAAGGAGCGCGTCACCTCGGCTTCGGTTTCGTCCCCGTCGTACAGCCGCACGAAGGCCTCGATGCCGCCGCGACGCAGGTAGCTCGCCAGGTAGAGGATGCCGCACGTGGCCTCGCCAGTGCCGGCGCCGACGAGGAGAACTGGCGAGAGGACACGACCACCACCCATGAGACAAGCACCCCGACTTTCCGAGACGCGGGCAGAGTAGACGATTCAGCCGGGCCATCGCGGATTGGTTGATGCCCACCATGCAGGCACTCGTGCGGCCCGAGGGCAGCCTGCACACCCGCGGCTCTCGTCCGGTGCCCATGACCGGCTCCTGGGGCATGGAGTCCAGTGACCCGCCGTGAGGAGCAGTCGCTCCGTGGTGGTGAGCTTCCGCGCCACGCGGAGCGTGTCCGAACGACCCCACCGCGCCGGGCACTGCACTTCTCCGGTGACAGCAGAGGCCCCTGCGCCTGACGCCGCGCGGCGGGCGATTTCACTTCAGGGTGAGTCAGGGCGCGGCGTTACCGTGAGTGTCCCGGTGACGTCCCCTCTCCACGACCTTCGTCCCTGACCTCGGGGCCGTGCCCGGTTCGCCGCGCCGCGCGTCACCCGGATGCGTGGCCGAAGCAGGGGAGAGTCCAAGATGAAGCTGATGCCGTCCGCACGGCGGGGCGCGTTCCTCGCGCTCGCGCTGTCGATGCTGGGGAGCAGTGCCTGGGCGCAGGAGCGGGAGCTGGACGAAGAGGAGCGGGAGCGCGAAGGACGCGGCGGGGCTCGTGACGAGAGCCGCGAGATTGAAGAGCGCAAGCGCTGGTTCACGGAGTCGCGCGGGCTGGACAAGGTGCGCGCCAACCCACGGTCCGAGCGAGCGAAGGCCGTCAACGAGCTGCGCCAGCAGAAGCGCGCGCGGGAGAACACGCTCACCCTGGCCGGTGAGGTGTGGACGTCCATGGGCCCGTCGGCGATGGGCATGGGCAGTTGGACCATGGGCCGCGTCTCCGGCCGCGTGAATTCCGTCGTCCCGCACCCCACCGACGAGAACACCGTCTACTTCGGCAGCGCCGCTGGCGGCGTGTGGAAGACCACGAACGCGGGCGCGAGCTGGACGCCGCTGTTCGACGCCGTGGGCACGCTGCCCATCGGCTCCATCTACGTGGAGCCATCCGCGCCCGCCAACGTCTGGGTGGGCACGGGCGACAAGAACGGCGGCGGGTGCGCGGGCTACTTCGGCCAGGGCGTCTTCCTGAGCACGGACAGCGGCGCCACGTGGACGGCGAAGAACGGCTCGGGCGCCACCGCGATGCCCCTGTCCATCGTCAACGCCGTGGCCGTGCAACCCACGAACACCAACGTGGTGCTCGCGGGTGGAGCCGGGAGCTGCACCGGCTCCAGCTCTCCGACGGGGCCCGGGATGTTCCGCTCCACGGACCGCGGGGCCACGTGGACGCGCGTGCTCAGCTTCAACGTGGAGGACATCGTCTTCGCGCCGGGCACCGCGACGGCCTACGCGAGCGTCCCCGGCCAGGGCGTCTACAAGTCCACCGACGGCGGCGCCACGTGGGTCAACTCCAGCAGCGGCATGACGCCGTCGGGCAGCCGCATGCGCCTGGCCATGGCGCCGAGCGACGCGAAGGTGCTCTACGTGCTGCAGGGCGGGCAGGTCTACCGCTCCCTGGACAGCGCGGCCACGTGGACGCTGCGCACCAGCGGCGCGTGCGAGGGCCAGTGCACCTACAACCAGGCCATCGCCGTGCACCCCACGGACGTCAACCAGGTGCTGGTGGGCACCATCCGCCCCGCGCGCTCGTCGGATGGCGGCGCGACGTTCACCTTCCTCACCACCACGTGGGGCTCGGGGCAGACGGTGCACCAGGACACGCACGTCGTCCTGTACTCGCGCACCAACGGCAGCCGCTTCTGGATTGGCAGCGACGGTGGCCTGTGGCGCACGGACGACGGCGGCTCGACGTTCGCCAACATGAACTCGAACCTGAACGTGACGCAGTTCTACGATGTGGCGCTGCACCCCTCCAACGCGGACACCATCTTCGGTGGCGCGCAGGACAACTCGTCCTCGCGGCGGACCACCAGCCCCGTGTGGGACCTGACCTTCGTCAGTGGCGACGGCTTCATGAACGCCGTGGACCCCACGAACACGAACTACGTGTTCCAGACGAGCTATCCCTCCAGCAACCTGCCCAGCATCTACCGCTCCACCACGGGCGGCGCGCCCAACAGCTTCAGCAAGCTGGCGACGACGGGCATCACCGCCTCCGCGAACTTCCCCTGGGTCACCCCCATGGCGGTCGCGAGCAACCGCATCTTCGTGGCCAGTGACACGGTGTATCGCGGCACCACCACCACGAACCCCATGACGTGGACGGCCGTCTCGGCGAACCTGGGCGCCCGCGTCTCGGTCATCACGCCGATGCAGACGGGGACCACGATTCCCACCTTCGTCGGCACTTCCAGCGGCACCGTCTTCTCCACGGCGGACGCGGCGGCCGCGAGCGTGACGTGGACCAACGTCACGGGGAACTTCCCGGGCGGCACCGTGTCCGACGTGGCGCTGACGCCGGGCAATCCGCAGCGCGTGTTCGTCACCCGCGCGGCCTTTGGTGGCAACAAGCTGTATCGCTCCACCACCGGCGGCACCACGTGGACGGCGGTGGGCGCGGGCCTGCCCAACGTGCCGGCCAACAGCGTGGCCATCGACCCGCTCGCCACCAACCGCATCTTCGTGGGCACCGACGTCGGTGTGTACGAGAGCACCGACGGCGGCGACACCTTCGTGCCGTTCTCCGCCGGCCTGCCGCTCGGCCTCGTCGTCATGGACCTGGAGGTGGATGACTCGCCGCACGTCCTCGTGGCCGGCACCTACGGCCGTGGCGCGTGGAAGGCGACCCTGACGGGCGGCACGGCCAACCAGAACCCCGTGGCCAACTTCAACTTCACCACCAGCGGCCTGACGGCGAGCTTCAGTGATACGTCGACGGATGCGGATGGCTCCATTGCCACGCGCGGTTGGGCCTTCGGCGACGGCACGACGTCCAGCGCGACGAACCCGAGCAAGACGTACTCCGCCGCGGGCACGTATGCGGTGCAGTTGACGGTGACGGACAACGCGGGCGCCACCGGCACCGCGACGCAGAACGTGACGGTGAGCAGCGGCTCCACCTGCCCCGGCACCGCGTACTCGGGCACGTTCAGCGGCGCGAATGGACAGACGCAGATACAACCCGGTGGCACCTACTACCAGAGCACCGTGAGCGGCACGCACGCCGCATGTTTCACGGGCCCGAGCGGGACGGACTTCGACCTGTACCTGGACCGCTGGGACGGCACCGCGTGGGTGCAGGTCGCCGCGAGCGAGAGCTCCACCTCGGTGGAGAGCATCTCCTACGCGGGCACGGCCGCGTACTACCGCTACCGCGTGGTGAACTACTCGGGCGTGGGCACGTACCAGCTCGTCATCAGCAAGCCGCAGTAGTGGATCATGCCCGCCCCGGCACGCCTCTCCGGGGCGGGCGTGGCCCGCCGTGCATCGCGGCAGGCTTCGTGTACGAGCGCGCAGGGCCGCGCTCCGCGAAGCCGCGCATCCCTCGCATGCCTCGCGCGGTGCTCGCACCTCAGGTGCAGGGCCTCAGGCGTCCACATCCCACTTGCGCACGTCGAAGGAGTCCGCGTCCGACGTGATCATGCCGGGTGACTGATACAACATGAAACATGTTTCAACATGAATGCAAGTGTGATCCGGGTGCGCTGATCATCCCATGTTGCGAGTTGTAGAGAGCTGCTGCACACGCACGGAATTTCGCGCTCCGTGTCGCAGTGCGAACAACGGATCTTCACGGGCAGCGGGACGTGGGGGGTGGACGCTTTCCAGATCACGACGCAGATCGCGCGGGCCTGGATCACCGACACGTCTCTGTCATAGAGGTTGGCCGCGATCAGCTCACGACCTCTCCGCCCATGTGTCTTCAGGGTGCGACAGGCTGCGGCAGGCATGGGTGGTAACGGGATCGGCGCTTCGAGCGCGGATCATTGGAGGCAGTGAATCGTGGGCGGGTTGGACTGGGTGCAAGTCGACGTGGGCTTTCCCATGAGCCTCGCCGTGGTGGGCGCCGCGCGCCTGCTGGGCATGGAGCGTCGCGCGTTCCTCGGCGCCATCGTCGAGCTTCAGATCTGGGCCGTGCAGGCACTGCCCTCCGGACGCTTCGAACCCTTCCCCGCGTCCGCTGGACGTCCGCGGGACGCGTCCGCGGACGAGGCCATCTGGTGTGAAGCGGTCGAGGGTGCGGTCCGCTGGACGGGCACCCCCGGTGCCTTCTGGGACACGCTGATCCGCACCGGCGTCCTCGTGCGCGAGGGCGACTGCATCCGGCTCACCCTCTGCGACCGCTACGTGCAAGTCCTCGAAAAGAGGAGGAAGGATGCCGAGCGAAAACGAAAAGAGCGTGCCGCGAAGGCTGCCGCGTCCACTGGACGTCCGCTGGACGCGACCGGGACATCCGCCGCTAGAAAGAAGAGGGAGAAGGAGACGGAGAAGAAGAGTCTTCTTTCTGCAGCAGCGGCGGAGGTGATGGACATCGGATCATCCCTGGCGCATCTCGCGCCCGTTCCACCGCCCCCTCCACCGGACGAGGCCGTGTCCGCGGACGATGATCCGGTCCAGCTCGCCCTGCCCGGCACGCACCTCGTTCCGGTGTCCCAGGCCCCCGAGCCCGCGCCGGAGATCCGCGCGCAGGCCTTCTTCGAGAGCTTCCAGAACGAGCGCGCCCGCGCCTTCCGGGGCGTGCCCCGCGAGGACATGCCCTCGGCCTGGACGGACTGGTACCGGCACGCCCTGGAGAAGGTGGGCGGCGACGAGGGCCGGCTGATGGCCGCCTGCCGCGGCTACCTCCAGTCCGACTGGGGACGTTCGCGCCAGCCGGTGGGCACCGCCGTGGCCTTCTGCTCACCCAAGGTGTGGGTACGCTACGTCCCGCACGCGCTGTCCGAAGCCGCCGTCACCGCGGACGCGTCCGCGCCTCCCGCCCTGGACGTGGACGCGTCCACCCCGGCGGGCCTCGCGTGGCATCGATGTCTCACGCGGCTCCATGACCAGGGCAAGCGCTATGCCCTGCTGTGGCTCCAGAAGGCCCGTCCGGTGGATGTGGAGGACGGCCGTCTGATCCTGGCCGTGCCCGACGTCTACTTCCGCCAATGGGTGGAAGAGAACTACGGCGCACTGGTGGAGCTGCTGGTGCGGGACTGCGGCCTGGTGGGCGTGAGCTGGCGTGTGGGCGTCCACGAGGACATGCCGGAAGCAGCGACGGGGCTCCCGCGTTAGCTGGAACGTCTGAGCGAGCCGTGCTCGGCCTCTCGGGGACCAGCCCCGGGCGGAGGGGCGTGCTCGGAGTTAGAATTCGCGAATGAACTCCATCGTCGTGGCGGAGCTGGGCCCCACGAATACGGGGAAGACCCACCGGGCCATCGAGCGCATGCTCGAGCACGACACGGGCATGATGGGGCTGCCGCTCCGCCTGCTCGCTCGGGAGGTCTACGACCGGGTGACCGCCCGGGTGGGCGAGGGACGCGTGGCGCTGATGACGGGCGAGGAGAAGCGCCTGCCTCCGCGTCCCGACTATTGGATCTGCACCGTCGAGGCGATGCCCACGGACAGGCAGGTCGACTTCCTCGCGGTGGACGAAATCCAGCTCGCCGCGCACCGCGAACGCGGGCACGTCTTCACGGACCGGCTGCTCCACGCGCGGGGACGGAAGGAGACGTGGTTCCTCGGCGCGGACACGATGCGGCCGATGGTGCAGTCGCTGATTCCGCAGGCCTCCTTCAAGCGCGCCACCCGCCTGTCGCAGCTGCGCTACACCGGGCGCCGCTCCCTGAAGAGCCTGCCTCCGCGCTCGGCCGTCGTCGCCTTCTCCGCGGACCGCGTGTACGAGCTCGCCGAGGCGCTGCGCCGCCTCCGGGGCGGCGTGGCCGTGGTGCTGGGCGCGCTCTCCCCGAGGACGCGCAACGCGCAGGTGGCGATGTACCAGTCCGGCGAGGTGCAGTACCTCGTGGCCACCGACGCCATCGGCATGGGGTTGAACCTGGACCTCAACCACGTGGCCTTCGCGGCGCTCTCCAAGTACGACGGCGCCGAGCAGCGGGACCTCTTCCCGGACGAGATGGCCCAGATTGCCGGCCGCGCGGGACGCCACCTGAATGACGGAAGCTTCGGCATGCTGAACATGCTGCCCGAGCTGCACCCGCGCCTCGTGTCCTCCATCGAGACCCACCGCTTCTCCTCGGTGCGCAGCCTCATCTGGCGCAACTCCGAGCTCGACTTCGCGAACCCGGAGGCGCTGCTCGACTCGCTCGCGCGGGCGCCGCGCAACAATGCCTTCATCCGCGTGGAGCGCGCGGACGACTTCGACGCGCTCCGCGAGCTGTCGCAGGTCCCCGCCATCCGTGAGGTGGTGACGGACCGCGCCTCGGTGGAGCTGCTGTGGCAGGTCTGCCAGATTCCGGACTTCCGCAAGGGCCTCTTCGGCCAGCACGTGTCGCTGCTGCGCGAGACGTTCCTCCAACTCGCCGACGGTGACGGGAAGCTGGAGCAGGACTGGCTGTCCAGGCAGGTGTCGCCGCTCGACGATGTCTCCGGAGACATCCACACGCTGATGGACCGGCTGGCCGCCATCCGCATCTGGACGTACATCAGCCATCGCTCGAGCTGGTTGCACGACGCCGAGCACTGGCAGGAGCGCACCCGCCGCATCGAGGACGCGCTGGGAGACGCCCTGCACGAGCGGCTGGTGGAGCGCTTCGTCCAACGCGCCGCGCGGAGGAGCGCACGCCGCTTCATCAGGCCTGGCGCGAACCCGCCGCCTCGCTCGGACAGCCCCTTCGCCAAGCTGGGGCACCTGCTGGGCGAGATGCCGGACGCCGACGGCGAGGCGATGACGGAGGAGCAGTTCGTCCAGCGCGTGGTGGACGCCACGCACGACGCCTTCGAGGTGGATGCGCTGGGACGCATCTCGTTCGAAGGCCAGCCCCTGGGCCGGCTGGTGCGCGGCAAGGACCGGCGCTCACCGCTGATTGCTCTGGCGGAGCCGGAGGTGTGGACTGGCGGCGCGCGGCAGCGGCTGGAGCGCCGCTTGGTGGCGCTGGCGAGAGACCTCGTCACCGAGGCCATGGGAGGCTTTCCCGCCGAGGCCCTCACGGGAGCGGGGCGCTCCGCGGCGACGCGAGGCCTCGCGTACCGCCTGGCCGAGGGGCTGGGAGTGATTTCCCAGCGGGAGGCACAGGAGCAGTGGAAGCTCCTGGACGCCGAGGCCCGTGAGCGCTTGAAGGCCGTGGGCGTCCGCGAGGGCCAGCGCTTCCTCTACGTCGCGGAGGCGCTGGCTCCGCACGCGCTGCAGCGGCGCTGCATGCTGACGGCGCTGTTCCAGCAGGCCCCGTGCCCCAAGGGGGCTCCGCAGGAGCCGGTGCTCGACGTCTCGGAGCTGGGCGGCCGGGATGCGCGCGTCTTCGGCTACGAGGTGCTCGGCCCGGTGGCGCTGCGCATCGACATCGTCGAGCGGCTCGCCGAGACGCTGCTCCATCCGCATGGCACCCAGCAGGTGCACTCGCTGATGCACGAGCTGGGGCTGGAGCGTGGGATTCGGACGCGGGTGCTGCAGGCGCTCGGAGGGCAGCCCGGGGGTGCTCAGGCCAAGAAGCGGCGGCGTCGCCGGAGAGGGAAGTCACCGGCGGCGGCGCCCGACAACCGTGGCTCCCATGGGACACCGGCGCACGCGGGCCCGCACCAGAATCCCCGCTCGTCAGTCCCCCGAGCGTGAGCGCTCGCCGCGAGGCGCCGTCCCCGTCGTGTGGGCGGGCCAGCGCTCGCGCAGGAAGTCCACGAAGGCCATCACCTTGGGCACGTGGTGCCGCGTGCTCGGGTACACGGCGTGCACCGGCGTCCCCGTGGAGCCCCACTCCGGCAGCACGCGCTTCAGGTGCCCGGCGGCGACGTCCTCCAGGTAGTGGACGTCCGGCGAGAGGGCGATGCCCGCGCCCGCCCGGGACAGCGCGCGCAACATGTCCGGCTCGTTGACGCACATGCGCGCCCGCACCGCGACCTCCACCGTCTTCGCGCCCGAGTGCAGCTTCCACATCGCACCGCCGACGCTCGCGCCGAAGATGAGGCAGTCGTGCTTCTCCAGGTCCCGGGGCGTCTTCGGCTCCCCGTGCGCCTCGAGGTAGGCCGGCGACGCCACGACGATGCGCTCGATGTCCCCGAGCCTGCGCGCGATGAGCGTCGAGTCCGCCAGCCGCCCCGCGCGGATGGCCACGTCGAAGCCCTCCTCCACCAGGGCCACGGAGCGGTCCGTGCACAGCATCTCCACCTGGATGTCCGGGTAGCGCTTGAGGAACTCGGCGACGATGGGCCCGAGGAAGCTGAAGGTGAGCGGCGTCGTCACGCGCAACAGCCCGTGCGGCGCGGCCTGCATGCGCGTGACGGCGAGCTCGGCCTCCTCGGCCTCGGCCACCACGCGGGCGCAGTGCGCGTAGTAGGCCTGCCCGGCGTCCGTCAGGCGGAGCTGTCGCGTCGTGCGCTGCAGGAGCTGCGCGCCGATGCGCTCCTCCAGCTCGGATACCTTCCGGCTGACGGTGGACTTGGGCATGCGCAGCGCGCGGGCCGCGGCCGTGAAGCTGCCGCCCTGCACCACCCGGGCGAAGACGAGGAGCTCGTTGAGGTCCATGGCGGTTCCTGGGGCGGGGATTGTCCCATGGGTGGAACAGTCCTTCCTGCCGGGCCCGTCTAATCCGGGGGCCCCCCGGCCGCTACCTTTCGCTCATCAAAAACGCGGCACACACGCCGCGGGACACGAAAGGGAGCACGCACATGGCCACCACGAACTGGAACATCGACACCACCCACTCCGGCATCCACTTCAGCGTCCGTCACATGGTCATCGCCAAGGTGCGCGGCAGCTTCCAGAAGTTCAGCGGCACGGTGTCGCTGGACGAGCAGGACGTCACCGCGTCCTCCGTGTCCGTCACCATCGACACGGCGAGCATCAACACGGGCGTGGAGCAGCGCGACAACCACCTGCGCTCGGCGGACTTCTTCGAGGTTGCGAAGTTCCCCGCCATCACCTTCCAGAGCACGAAGGTGGAGAAGGCGGGCGGCAACGGCCTGAAGGTGACGGGCAAGCTGACCATCCGCGACGTGACACGCGAGGTGGTGCTGGAGGCCGAGCAGCTCGGCGTGGGCAAGGACCCGTGGGGCAACACCAAGGCGGCCTTCGAGGCGAAGACGTCCATCGACCGCCGCGACTTCGGGCTGCAGTGGAACCAGGCGCTGGAGACGGGCGGCGTCCTCGTGGGCGAGAAGATTGAAATTGCCCTCGAGGTCCAGGCGGTGAAGGCGCAGGCCCAGCAGGCGGCCTGATGGGCCGGGCGCAACGCGGAGCGCCACGCAACGTGCGTGGCGCTCCAAGGCGTCAGGCTACTCGTAGGTCGGGCCGCACTTGTTGTTCACCCAGACGCAGTGCCAGTTTCCCTGGCTGGCCTGGTTGCACGTCGTGGAGGTCTTGTACTGGGCGCAGAAGCATTCCCAGGCATTGGCCGAGGAACAGATGGCCGTCGCGCTCACGTCACCCGATGCCGGCTGCTGCTCGGCGGGGGTCTCCTCGGCGGGCGGTTGACCACCGCAGGCACTCAGCGCCACCAGCGACATCATCACGAAGAATCGACGCATGACCGACTCCCAGGTGTAGGGGAACGCCGCTCGGGGGAGCGGCACCCTCACGTTGCGACACTGAGTTGCAGAAAGCCAGGACGTCCCATGGGCCGCGAAAATTACGGCGCGTCGAGTGCGTGCTGCTTGAAGAAGTCCCACATGAAGGTGGTGGCATCCGGCCCCGACGGGTCCGCGAACGGGTAGCGGGAGTCACCGCCGGGCCATGCGTGGCCCATGCCCTGGATGACGTAGTGCCGTGCCAGCAATTCGCCGCCGTAGACGTAGTCCTTCACGGTGTAGGAGCGGCCTCCTGGCACGCTGCCGCTCGCCGTCCAGGTCGGCACATAACGCACGCTGTCGTTGTTCAGTCCGTCGTCGCCCTGGTCGCTGGTCTGCAGGAATTGTCGCACCGCCTGCTCACCGTTGACGGGATTGACGACGTCGTCCGCGCTGCCGTGCATGACGAGCACCGGCACCGTGCGGCGCGGCCGGCCCGAGCAGACCCACGCGTCGCGGCCCCGGTCATCCGGCGAGTAGATGCTGCCGAACTCCATGGCCCAGGCCGTGCCGGAGAAGGTGGTGGCCGCCTTGTACATGGCCCCCGCGCCAATCATGCCGGCGGCGAAGACGTCCGAGTAACACGCCATCAGCGTGCCCGCCATGACGCCTCCCGAGGAGACGCCGCCGATGTACACGCGGCGCGCGTCCACCGCGTAGTGCTGCTTCACCAGGTCCACCATGCCGACAATCAGCGCGGGCTCGCCGCTGCCGCGCTCCTGGTTGCTACCGAGCATGAAGTTCCAGCACTGGGTGGGGTTGGCGAACGTCGCCTGGTTTGGATAGAGCACCAGGAACTTCTCCGCGTCCGCCTTCACGTTCAGCCGCGTCAGGCCCGCGAACTGGTCCGGGTTCTGGAAGCAGCCGTGCAGCGCCACCACCAGCGGGAGCGGCGTGTCCGGCGTGTAGCCCTCGGGAACCCAGAGCTGGAGGCCCCGGGTGCCGTAGGTGGCATACACCCAGGAGCCGGCCTCGGCCGGGGCACCGGAGAAGATTGCGAGAGACACGAGCAGCATCCGCGCGAGCGCGCCAACACTCCGACTCATCGACATGGGCCTGCCTCCTTCGGGGGGGAAGTCCGGACCGCTCAGCCGACGCCGCGCGTGGCACCCGCCGCGCCTTCGACGTCGCGGAGGAACGTCTCCACTGCGTCGGCGACCCGCTCGGGCTGGTCCAACGGCGCCGCGTGGCCGGAGTCGCTCAGCACCTGGAGGCGTGCGTTCGGGAGCAGGTCGACATAGGCCTGCTTCTCGGGCAGCGGCGTGTAGTCGCGCTCGGAGTGGAGCACCAGCACGGGGCAGGTGATGTCCCGGATACGCTCCAGCACGCTCCACCCGAGGAGCCCACGCGTCGCGCGGAAGTACACCTCGGGCTCATTGTGCCCGAGGGTGTCGAGCACGAGCTGACGCAGGTGGGCCTGCTCCGGCTTGGGGAAGAGCCTGGGCGCCAGGATTTTCGCCATGCGCATGGGCCCGAGGAACCGAAGCACCACGAACCGCAACGCGAATTCGAACTTCCGGCGCAGCGTCCGTGCCTTCACCTCCGGCCCGCTGTTGACGACGACCAGGCTGCGCACCAGGTCCGGCCGGTCCACCGCGAGCTGGAAACCCATCATCCCGCCCATGGACAGGCCCACCACGTGGACCTGTCGCAGGTTCAGCGCGTCACAGAGCGCGGCGATGTCTCGCGCGAAGAGGGGAACGCCGTACCGCCCCGGAGGTGACTCGCTCCGGCCATGGCCCCGCGCGTCGGGAATGAGGACGCGGTGCCGCGCCGCGAGCCGGGGTTTGACGAGCTCCCAGTCGCGCCCGGAGGAGCCGAGCCCGTGGAGGAGCAGCACCGGAGTCCCGTCACCCGCCGTGTCGCAGTGCAGGGAGACTCCCTCGAGCGGAAGCATCGGCATGCCCGGTCTCCTGGCGGCGGCCGCCGTTCGAACGAACGGCCATTCATGGGTTCGGGTAGAACTGCTCCAGTCTTGGCGGGAACCGTATCTGAACGAACGTTCGTTTTACAAGGTCCTTCATGAAAACCCCGACCCGCTCGCGGCTGCGAGCCCCGCAGTCGAGCCTTCCGCCCTCCGCAGGCCCCGAGGGCACTCGCCGGCGCATCCTGGAGACGGCCCTGCACCTGTTCGCGAGCAGGGGGTTCCACGACACGTCGATTCGGGACCTGGCCGCCGCGCTGGAGCTGCGGCCCAGCGCGCTGTACGCGCACTTCCCCTCCAAGGACCACGTGCTCGCGGAGTTGGTGCGCATCGGCCATGAGTCGCACCACGAGATGCTTCGGGCTGCACTGCTGGAAGCGGGCTCGGACCCGGCGGAGCAGGTGCGCGCGCTCGTCCGCGCCCATACTCGTGCGCATGCGGAGCACCCGCAGCTCGCCCTGGTGGTGAACGAGGAGTTCTACGCGCTGGCGCCGGAGATGGCCGCTCCGGCGCAGACGCTGCGGGAGCAGTCCGCAGCGTTGCTGCTGGAGGTCATCGAGCGCGGCGTGGCGAAGGGACGCTTCGCTCCGCCCCATCCCCTCGTCACCGCGAGAGCGATTGCCGCCATGGGGGTGCGCCTGCCGTACTGGTACGAGCCAGGTGGGGCGCTGGACGTCGAGGCCCTCGCGGAGGCCCATGCGGAGCTCGCGCTGCGCATGCTGGGGAAGCCTTCCCGGCGGTGAGACCCGGACCCGGGTTTTCTCTACGAAGGTGCATGAGGCCGGCGGTGTGGCCACGACACCTCGGCGTGGGGCCTGGACGTACGAAGGAATACTTGCCAGCGGCGCGGCCACGACGCCTCGACGTGGGCTTGGGCACGCAGGTGTTGTGTCGGTTGCCTTACGCGGCACCCCAGGGCGTGAACGGGGCGGAGCGGCGGCGGGGATAATCGGCGCGACGAGGCGGGAAGCCCCATGTGCAAGCCAGACGAAGGCACGAAGGTAGCCCTCTACGCTGGGGCCGTGGCCGCGGTTCTGATCGTGGTTTTCTTCCTGAGTGGCCAATGTCCTGGCAACCGTGATTGCGGCATCCCGGTGGACTGCAAGGACGTGGATGCAGGGGAGGCGGATGCAGGGATGGCGCCGTTGACCCCTGAGGCGTGCGTGCAGCTCCAGCAGGCGATTGCCATGTGCGAGGCGACACGGCTCAGTCGCGTCGTCATCGCCTTCGCCCTGCTCTGTGGCTCCATCGGGCTGGGTATTCTCATTCACTTCGCTGCATCCGCCGCATCCGGTACAGCCGGCGCCGGCCGCCACCCGCCACCCCCTGACGTGCAGCCGGCGCTCGGACCCGGAGGCGTGGGGCTGATGCTCGTCCTCATCGCCGCCTTGATGGCCCTCCTCACTCCCCGGCGCACGGCCCCTCCCCGGGAGGAACCCAGGAGGGCACCTGGAGCCGCGTTCGAAATACAGGTCGGCGGAGCTCCGCCCGCCCAGACACCGGTCTCCGACGCGGGGACCCAGGCCCCGTAGCGCCGCGCACCCGGCACGAGGAACCCCGCGCGAATGGAGACGGCCATCCAGACCATCGTCCAGGCCTTCGAGGGATTGATTCGCAGGGGATTCGCGCCCTCGATGACCTTCTTCGTCTTCGTCGTCGTGGGAGAGCTCATCCGGGCCGAGCTGGTCGGGGTCCCGGCCAGGGAGCAGTTCAAGGCCTGGCTCGCGTATCTGGGGAACAAGGACTTCCAGCCGTCATCGGCCTTCATCGTCTTCTTCATCCTGCTGGCTATCGGCATCAGCTACGCGCTCGGGGCCATCCAGCAGCTCCTCTTCGACAACAGGCTGAAGCGGAACTTCGACCCCGCCACCCGCTTCAGCGTCTCCGCGGCGAGTGAGGCCAAGGCCCTCCAGGAGCTTCGCAAGAAGGTGAAGCAGCGGCTCGCCGATGAGCAGGCGCTCTGGGCGTTTAGAAACGTCGAAGAGGTCACGGACTATGTGCTCTACGAAATCCTCGGCGGCATCGACCCGACGGACACGCGGGGCTTCGTCGACACGGCCAAGTCGATAGGGATTGTCTGTATCTCCGTCATCCTGGTGCTCCTGGGCCATATCGTGGCCTGGCACGAGCAGCTCGGTCCGTGGGTGGCTCCCCTGTTGCTGTTGGTCGTCCTGTTCTACTGGTGGGGCAGGGAGGCCATCGTCTCCCAGTATCGGGCCCGGGCCCTGCGGCTCTACGTCAACTTCCTCGCCATGCCGACAGCGCGGCTCACCCGCCGGCTCGTCCGGCCGTGGGAGGACGCTGCGCCCACTTCGAAGGACAAGGGTTAGGAACCCATGACCGCTCTCATCCACCCGCGCGGTACCTACGTCGCGCTCTACGGCAGCCACGGCGCGGAGTGGCGGCGCCGCGCCAGGGCGCTGCTCGACGCGGCGGGAGTCTCCTGGCACGACCCCAGCGACGCGCGCTGGAACGGCATCACCCATGAGAACGGAGACGCGCACCAGGCGCTCATCGACACGCTGGTGAAGGAGGAGCAGGGCGCCCTCCTCAAGTCGGGCTGCGCCGTCGTCCACTTCGCGGGCGACCAGTCCTCGCTCGCGGCCCGCTTCGAGCTGGGCGTGCTCGCCGGACGAGGCCTGAAGACCTTCCTCCACGTCGAGCCCGACGTGCGGGGACGCAACTATCTCTGGGCGGCGGTGAAGTACCACCAGCCCCACCTGGAGCGCTGCGACTCGCTGGAGGTCGCGGTGCGGCGGGCCATCGCGTGGATGGCGGACGCCTCTCGCCGGTGAGCCGGCCCCGGAGGGCAGGGCACCATCCACCCTCGTACGGTGTGGCGATGATGGACAGTCCTCGCGCACTCCAGCCCGTTGCCGCGCACGCCCCCGGAACCTCAACTGTCCCGTCCACCCGGTCGAGCGCAAGCCTGGAGGAGGGACGACATGGCCAACGACGCCGGAAGCGCCGCTGCCCCACGTTCGAGGTCCGACCCCAGTCCGAGGCCGGAGGCAATGCCGCTCAAGTGGTCCGAGCTCCAGCCGACGACCCAGAAGGCCACGGCGGATCTCATCCATTGGTTGTGCTCGGCCGTCCGCTCACTTCCCTCGAAGGAGGTCGGGGCCACGCGCGAGCCCGACGCCTCGGACAACTCTCGGGCCACCAGTGAGCAGCTCGCGACCAGCGTGCTCGTCGCCGGTGACAGAGGCTTCGGGAAGACGACGGTCCTGTTGTCGGCCGCCTATGCCTTCCGGCGGCCGGATGAGTTCATCCCAGATGCCGTTGCGGACGCGTCCACGAAGGCGAGCGAGCTGCGCAGCCAGCTCAGGGACTTCACGCGGCACATGGTCTGGCTGGAGCCCCTGGACATGGAGCCCCTGGCGGCGGAGGCCAACCTGCTGGCCACGCTGCTGGTGCGCGTGCGCGACTCGCTGGAGCTCGACCTCTCCGGGAGCAAGAGCCAGAAGCTCATCCCCGCCGTCCTTCCCGAAGAGGGTGCGGAGGACCCGTGGGGAAAGGTCGACACGCTCGTCCGGGATGCCACGTTCATGTGGGAGGGGGCGCCGGTGCAGGGGCAGGATGCCCGCCAGCGCGCCGAGTACCAGCTCAAGGCCGCCGAAATCTACGCGGACTTCCGGAGCCGTCTCTTCGGAGCCATCGACGCGGTGTCCAGACACCTTGCGCGGCGTCTATATGGGAGTGAGTCGAAGGAAGGGGTCATCCTCATCCTGCCCATCGACAACGTGGACCGGAGCATCCAGCACCTCCACCTCATCCTCAAATTGACGCGGATGGTGGCCAGCCGGAGGCTCTGGTTCGTCCTCGCCTCTGGACGCCAGGAGTTCCAACTCTTCCTTGAGCGGACCTTCCAGGCGGAGCTGACCGAGTTCGGCAAGGCCACTTCCGGTGCGAAGGAGCAGGACGAGACGCGGTCCATCGCCCGGCGCCAGGCCGCCGCCGCGATGCGCAGGGTCTTGCCTCCGGTGCACCGCATCGAAATCGATCCGCTGACCCCGCGGGCCGTCTGGGACTTCTATGCTCCCGCCTCCATCGCGGGCGCGTCCTCGGACAAGACGCCGCTCTGTGAGTACCTGAAGGGGCTCCACCTGACGGTGAGCGGTTCAGGCCACCATGACCCGAAAGTCCTCGCCGACCTCTTCGAGGTCAAGGACCGCCTCGACGTCGAGGAGGACCATGAGGAGGAAGAAGGACAGGAGGACGGGGAGGGCACGAAGAAGAAGCCCGAGGGGCTGCTGCTGAAGAGCCTCCGCGAGGTTCTGCGAAGAGAAGGTGGGGAGCAGGAGGAGTCGCAGGAGAACGGGCCCGGGCAGACGGCGGAATTCGTGGGGCGCTTCTATCGCGATTCGGAGGGCCGGCTTCGGCTCCTGGAGGAGCTCGGCCAGCAGCAGGAGTCGCGCTCGCGGAAGCCGTCGGACACGTCTCCCGTCTTCACGTATGCGGCGAGGCTCGCCCTGTCCATGTCGGCTCGGACCGCCTTGGACCTCTGGCAGGAGGTGCGCCGCGCCTACCACCTTCAAGAAGCGCGCAAGCAGCAAGACCTGGCGGCGCGCAAGCAGGGCGACCCGGCGACCGCGGACACGCGCGATTTTGGGGTGCTGGCCATAGGCATCGCCCATCGGATGCTGCTGATGGCCATCGACGAGAGTGACCTGCCGAACTGGGCCAGCGAGCAGCTCCTCCACCGTGTCATTCGTCGCAATCCGATGGGACGCGTGACCCTGGACCTGACCGGTGAGCCCGTGCGGCGCGTCAAGCTGTCGGCCCTGTCCGACGCACTGGAGTGGCGTGGCGAATTGGGGTTGAACAACAAGAACGAGAATCGCGACGACCTGGTTCTCAGCAGCGAGCTGCACCTGCGCTATTTCAAGGACGTCATCCTCGAGCTGCACGACCTCGAGAAGTCCGGCCGCAGCATCCCCATGCCTCCCCTCGTGACGGGCTGGTTCATGCTGTTGCACGACCTGCTGGTGATTTCCAACCAATCATTGGTGCTCAACCGCAAGCTGGCGCCTCTCGATGTGACGCCAGAGCTCGTGGTGACGAAGCACGAGGCGGTGCTGCAGAGCGACTCGCTCGTCGAGCTGAACTTCCGCTGGATGCTTCCCCAGTGGGACACCTACTTCGACTCCTTCATCTTCACCACGCAGTGGAAGGCCTTCACCCATCGCTTCGAGAGCATCATCCGGAGCCCGAAGGTCCAGTCCGTCAACGCGGAGCGCTGTCTCTTCCGAATCATCCTGGCGGCGTGGGTCGACAACGTCTGCTCGGTGGCGGGCCGGCGCCGCGGGCAGTGGAGCTGGAGGATGCTCGAGCTTGTCTGCAAGGCGCTGGACCTCGAGGACTTTGACAAAGGATTGCAGGATGCGACCCGCATCTACGAGGCCCAGGTCGCCCGACACGTCCGTCAACTTCATGATGAGAGTCAGTCGCAGCGTGTCAGTTATGGCAGGCCCCGGATTGCTCGAGACTGGCTCGAGCTGGTCCTGCCCCTGATGTTGGGGCCCGAGCTCATGCCCGGCGACAGTAGCGACTCGTTCAGGAGCTGGCTGAAGCCGGGAACGGTCCGGTTGAACCTGCCTGCCCATGCAATCCCGCCTCGCGCCCTGGCGCTCAGGGAGTCCTGGCGCTACCTCCCGTCCCATCTGCGGGTCGTCCCCCTGGTGGACGCCTGGAGCCAGGACAAGCTGCTGCTGACCCAGCGCCGGTACGCGATGGTCCGCGTGGCCGTCCAGGAGGCCTACAACCAGGACACGGCGGGAGGGCTCTCGGAGCCGGACTGGGTCGACGGCGCCTGGAAGGCGTGGCGCAACGCCTGGGAGTGAGCCGCCATGGGCAACATCCTCGCGCCTCCGGGCCTCCCCCTGGCGTCCCGGCGCGTTCCCGAGGCCTACGTCCGGGCGGAAATCGCCAGCTTCCCCCTGGCCCGTGTCGAGGCCTTCCGCAGTGCCCTGGTGGAGCTGGACCCCACGCTCGAGGAGTCGCGTGCGGAGAAGACGCGCGAGCTGTGGGCCGCCTGCGAGAAGGAGCTCGCGCAGCATGCCGGCGGCTGGTCCCTGGACCGGCTCATCATGACGCGGGACTTCTTCTGGTTCGGCTGCGGACCGAACACGCCGCGCAACGTGGCCCCGGGCCCCGTCTCCATGAGCCGCTACCTGCGCGACCTGACGCGGGAATATCTCGACGCGTACCCGGGCATCACCGTCCTCAACCAGCGCCACGACGCCAACGCCTTCGACGCCTACATCCACTATCGCTGGCTCGGCTTCGCGCTGCCGGAGGACCTGCTGCTCGCCGCCTCCCCGGTGGACGTGCCTCCCACGCAGGTGAACGTGGAGTACCCCCTGCTGCTGCAACACCTGGTGGACCGCGGGGCACCGGAGGTGCACCACCACGTGGGCGCGGGCATGGACTTCCCGCTGCTGTGGGCCTCGCTCATGGCGAAGCTGACGGACCCGGCCCTTCCCCCCACCGCGGCGAACAGCCCGGACCTTCCCTTCGATTTGGGGGAGCGGCTGTTGCGCTGGCTGGTGGCCGCCGCCGTGGCCCGCTGCGTGCTCGCCGAGTTCCTCATCCATGACGCGGGCACCGGCGCCAGCCTGAAGGACTTCCTCGAGCGTCTCTTCCGCTCGTCCTCCTGGCCCTATGCCCGCGCCCGGCTGCTGAGCGAGACGCTGCAGGCCCTCTCGCGGGGACAGATTTCGGAGCTGCCCGAGTACTACGCATTGCAGGGCCTCTACGGGAGCGTCCACCCGGCGGCGATCCGGCTCGGCTCCTGGCGGCCCGAGACGGTGGGCGAGGTGTGGCGCTGGTGCGACCCCATCGCCGTGCGGCTGGGGTTGAGCAATCCCAATGGCGGGGAGCGCTGGCTGCTGCGCCACGGGCTGGCGTACCTCGAGCGCGAGCACGCGCGTGCCCGCGAAGACGCGGGCTACCGCTACTTCAACAAGCTCTTCTGGCAGGTGCAGCGGGTGCGGTGCATCTACTACCGCACCGTGGTGCAGCGGCCGCTGACGTCCGGCCTGCAGTGGTTCGTGCGCTTCTATGACCGGCTCTGGTGGGCGCGCGAGCCCCTGCGCGCCGCGCGCGCCGAGGTGTCCTACCAGGTGGCGGGGCGGGGCAGGCCGCTCTCCTCCCTGGAGGTGCGCATCGCCCCGAACGCCAATCCCTTTGCGCTGGCGGAGGACCTCCATGAGCTGACCCGCTCGTGGACGCGGGTGCTGGAGAAGAGCCATGGCCCGCGGTTCGGCGCGCGGGCGCCCGAGTTCGGCGTCATCCTCCACTTCCTCAAGGAGCGGGACCCGGAGCGGCGCTGGGCCAAGGGAGTGCCTCCCGCGGCCGAGCTGGGCACGCATGCCGAGCCCCGCGCCCAGCAGGGACTGCGGCTGGGAGGCCGTTTCGCGTCCTTCTTCTCGGACCAGTCCGTCATGGCCCGGGCGGTGGCGGAGTTGCTGAACGCCGTGCCGCAGGCGCTCTGGCTGGTGCGGGGGCTGGACGTGGCCTCGGACGAGCTGAGCGTGCCCACGTGGGTGCTGGTGCCTCTCTTCCGCTTCATCCACCGTCAGGCGACGCTGGCCTCGATGTCACCCGCGGCCGCCGGTGCGCCCCCGCTGCGGCTGACGGCGCACGTGGGTGAGGACTACCGCCACCTGATGGAGGGATTGCGCCGCGTCTTCGAGAGCATCCAGTATTTGCTCGAGCGCTTCGGGGGACGGCTGGGACACGCCACGGCGCTGGGCGTGGAGCCGCGCCTGTGGGCGGAGTCGACGGGCTCGGTGATGACGACGGCCGAGGAGCGGATGTGGGACCTCGTCTTCGAGTGGCGGCTGTACAGCAGCTACCGCGTCGCGCCCCATTTCCTGGCGGAGGCGCCCCCCGGACGCCCGGAGCGCGTGGAGAACCTCATCCGCGAGCACTCGAGCAACATCTTCGGGAAGTGCCACGAGCCGCAGGTGATGGCCGAGGTCCACCACACCCTGCACCGGCTCCTGTGCCGGCCCGAGTCCCGGGTCGGCAGTCAGGCGGGAGGGCTGGAGGCCTTCACCCGCGCGCTGTACACCCTGGACCCGAAGCACGTGCGCTACGCGGAGGATGTCCGCGAAATCATCCGGGCCCACCGGGAGGATGAGCAGACTTTCAAGCGCGGACAGGAGCTGGTGGACATCACCCTGGATGCCACCGAGCTGGCGGCGCTCTACGCCGTGCAGAACGCGCTGCGCCGGGGCGTGGGTTTGCGCAACATCGTCGTGGAGGTGAACCCGTCCAGCAACCTGCTGACGGGAGACATGCTCGACTTGCGCAACCATCCCATCCTGCGGCTCTTCCCCCCGGAGCGGGAGGAGGGGGCTCCACCGCCGGTACCCATCGCGGTGGGCTCGGACGACCCGATTACATTCAGCACGTGGCTGCTGCACGAGTACTCGCTGCTGTACGAGGCGGCCCTCTCCGCGGGCTACCCGGAGCGTGTGGTGCACACGTGGCTGGAGAACATCCAGAAGATGGGCATGGACGCGCGCTTCACCGTCGCCTGGCAGCCGACAGCCCGGGAGCGCGCGGATGCGCTGCTGCGCGAGCTGGAGCGCTACCTCCTGCTTCCGCAGTCGAGATGACATGACTCAGGAATGACCTGTGGCCCCGTGCCCCCACTTCGCTGGGGAGCGCGGTCCACAGTCATGCGTGGCTTCACGCGCCACGCGCGGCGTCCTCCTCCGAGCGAGCCAATGCCCGTCCGTGGCCCGGGGCTTGCCTGAGCGCGCGCCACCTTCGCGACCGTGAGACATGGCTGAAACACATGACACGGCGCGGGTGGTCTTTCTCGTCTTCAAAGAGCGCGTTGTCCACTGATTGGAGCAAGTGCGTGTCACCACGAAATCATCTACGGGCGTTGCTCGTTGGCGGGCTGTTCGTCACGGGTTCGCTGCCTGCCCTGGCGCAATCATCTCAAGAGCCGCGAGCCACGGGCTTGAAACCCCTGACGGAGCGGGAGGTGGAGCGGCTGCGCGCGGAGGGCCACGAGGTCCGCCGCGTCCTGCCGAACCGCATCGCGCTGGAGCGCATGAATGAGGTCCGGCGTGCGAAGGGACAGCGTGAGCTGTCGCTGTCCACCGCGGCGAAGGTGGGCGAGGAGGCCATCGGTCCGGGCCTGCTCGCGCCGTCCGGCGTCGCGTCGTTCACCGAGCTGCCGGCGCATGTCGACAACAGCGTGCTGGACGCCTTCCCGCCCATTCGCAGCCAGGGCTCGATTGGCTCCTGCACCGCGTGGGCCACGACGTACTACCAGCTCAGCCACACCGTGGCGCTCCAGTATGGCTGGGACGCGAAGCACAACACCGACAACACGCGGCTGTTCTCGCCGAAGTGGACCTACAACTTCATCAACTTCGGCGAGGACGGGGGCAGCTACATCTCCAGCGCCTACAGCCTGCTCGCGGGGCAGGGCGCGACGAGCTGGGCCACCATCCCCTACGACTCCAACTACACGTCCTGGCCCCTGGACGCGGCGGTGTACCGCGGCGCCCTCTCGTTCCGGACGAACCCGGTCCAGTACGTCTACCAGGCGAGCACGACGGACGGCCTGCAGCGAATCAAGGAGCTGCTGGCCAATGGCTACATCCTCGTCTTCGGCACGTACATCAACTCGTGGAGGAGCACGTCCATCAAGAACGACCCGGCCACGCCGGACGATGACGCGTTCGTGGGCAAGGCCGTCACGTATTGGCAGAACGGCTATGCGGGCTCGCACGCGATAACCATCGTCGGGTACGACGACACCATCTGGGCCGACGTCAACGGCAACAGCGTGGTGGACCCGGGAGAGAAGGGCGCGCTGCGCATCGCCAACTCCTGGGGCACGGGCTGGAATGAAGCGGGCTTCACCTGGATGGCCTACGACGCGCTGAGGGCGGTGTCGGCGGTCTCCGGTGGCCCGAGCACGGGCCGCGTCCCCATCTTCCAGGGCGACCTCGTCTACCACCTCACCGTGCGCCCCAACTACACGCCGAAGCTCGTGGCGGAAGTGAAGGTGAACCACCTGAAGCGCAGCCAGCTCGCACTCTCCCTGGGCATCTCGGACGTGGGCTTCGGCATGCCGGTGACGACGTTCCAGAACGCGGTGGCCTGGGCTGACGAGGGAAGTGGCTTCCTCGTGGGGCAGGGCGAGCAGGACGCGGGCCAGCCGGGAGGGCAGGACGCGGGACAGGGCGGTGGGCGCGACGCGGGTGAAGGGGGCGGAGGACGTGACGCCGGGCCGGTGGACCCGACGGTGTGGAGCTCGACGACCATTTTCTACACAGGTGGCGCGAGGGCCTTCAATGGCTCCACGCAGGCGGCCGTGGATGCCACGTTCGTGTTCGACTTCACGGACCTGCTGCCCGCCGTCCTCGGAGAGAAGCGCTTCCTGGTGAGGATGGCGGACAGCTCCGTGGGTGACTCCGCCGTGCTGAAGTCGTTCCGCATCGTGGATGCCGCGAACGGGGATTGGGCCGTCGCCAGCCTGGATGCTCCGCTCACCGTGGATGCGGCGACCGGGTACGCGCACGTCGACTACACGCGGGTGAACCGTGCTCCCGTCATTACCAGCGCGACTCCGGTGGGCCGCGTGAAGCTGGCGCCCGCGGGCTCGGTTGAGTTGGCGGTGGTGGCCCAGGACGCCGACGGTCAGCCACTGTCCTATGCGTGGAGCGTGGACGGCGCTCCCGTGGGGAGCAACACCTCCTCGTTCACCTACGCGCCGACGGTGGCGGGGACGCACTCGGTGAAGGTCGCGGTGTCGGACGGCGTCGGGGGCGTGGCGTCGCAGTACTGGAGCATTGCCCTCAATTCGAAGCCGCTCGCCAACAGCCCGAATGCCACGATGACCGAGGACTCCACCAAGGTCTTCGCCCTCACGGCCTTCGACGCGGATGGAGACGTGCTGACGTGGACCGTGGTGGACCCGCCCGCGCATGGCACGCTCTCGGGCTCGCTGCCGAGCCCGCTCTACCGGCCCGAGCAGAACTACGCCGGGCCGGACAGCTTCACGTTCCAGGCGCATGACGGCATGGAGAGCTCTCCGCTGGCCGTCGCCACCGTGACGGTGACTCCCGTGAATGACGCGCCGACGGTGCGCATCGCCTCTCCGGCCCATGGCACGAACTTCGCCGCCCCCGCGACGGTGACGGTGGAGGTGGCGGCCTCCGACTTGGAGGGCCCCGTCTCGCGCGTCGAGCTGTACCAGGGCTCCACGAAGCTGGGCGAGGACACCGAGGCTCCCTTCACGTTCCAGCTCAGCGGGCTGGTGGCCGGGACGTACGTCCTGTCCGCGAAGGCATACGACGGCAGCGGCGCGGTGACGACGTCCACGTCCAGCTACGTCTATGTCCTGTCTCCCACGGTGAGCGTCTCGGCCTCGGACGCGACGGGCGCCGAGCCGGGGACGGACACCGGCCGCTTCACCATTTCCCGCTCGGGTGGCGTCTCCGGCCAGGTGCTGACGGTGCGGTACGAGGTCACGGGCACGGCCACCTCCGGCGCCGACTACACCGCCCTCTCGGGCTCGGTGACGCTTGCGGCGGGCGTGAGCTCCGTGAATGTCGACGTGCTGCCCGTGGATGACTCGGTCGTGGAGGGGAAGGAGACGGTGGTGCTGACCGTCGTCCCGGATGCGACGTACAAGCAAGGCACCACGGTGAGCGGGACGGTGACGCTGCTGGACAACGAGCTGCCGGTGGTGACGGTGACGGCGCCGGATGCACTGGCGGCCGAGCCGGGCACCGACACGGGCCGTTTCACGGTGACCCGTACCGGAGCGACCACCTCGGCGCTCACGGTGCGGTATGCCCTGTCCGGAACGGCGGCGGAGACGGACTACGTCGCGCTGCCGGGCACGGTGACGATTCCGGCGGGCGCGGCTTCGGCGAACGTGGTGCTCACGCCTTCGGACGATGCCCTCGTCGAAGGCAAGGAGACCGTCGTCCTGACGCTGTCGGAGGACGCGGCGTACCAGGTGCACACCAGTGTGTCCGCGACGGCGTCGCTGCTGGATGACGAGCAGCCCGTCGTCACCGTGACGGCGACGGACGCGGAGGGCGCGGAGCCCTCGAATCCGGGGGCCTTCACCGTGACTCGCACGGGACCGACCTCCGCGCCGCTCACGGTGTTGCTGGTGGTGGGCGGGAACGCGTTGGGCACGAGTGACTACCAGGCCCTCGCCACTTCGGTGGTCATTCCGCAAGGCGCGGCCTCGGCGGTGCTGGCGGTGCAGCCCACGGATGACGCGCTCGTGGAGGGCAAGGAGGGCGTCACCGTCACGCTGGTGGCGGATGCCGCGTACCAGCTCGCCACGAGCACCGCGGCGACCGTGTACCTCTTCGACGACGAGAAACCCGAGCTGCGCCTCGCCGCGACGGACTCCGCCGCCGGTGAGGCCAACGCGAATGGCGGCCTGTTCACCGTGACGGCCGTTCCGGCTCCGAAGGCGGACCTGGCCGTTACCTTCACGGTGACGGGGACCGCCACCCAGGGCACGGACTACGCGGCGCTCACCTCGCCGCTGAGCATTCCGGCCGGAGCCACGTCGGTGACGCTGCCCGTCACGCCCATCGACGATGCGGTGAAGGAGGGAAGCGAGACGGTGGTGGTGACGCTCACCGCGACCACCGGCTACACCGTGGGCACGTCGGGCGCGACGGTGTCCATCGCCGACAACGACTGACGAACGCGTGTCATGGGCTCCTGCCCCGGAGCGGATGTGCCGGGGCAGGAGCCCTCGCGTTCTCAATGTCTCATCGCACGGAGGCAAACGGATGGCGCCCGCGGCGCTACACGTATCCGGGCGGGTTGCTTCCTGGCGTGACGCGGGTGTGTTCCATCGAGACGCAGCTTTTCGGGAACGAGGGCTCATTCCGACACGCACCGCGTGTGCGTGCTTGCGGGCGAGAAGTGGCTCGCCGCTTGCTCATGCGCCTGCGCGCTGGCCAACCCCGGCCAACACACATGCGCAGCAAGAAAGGTCGCGATGAGGAACGCTCGTCCTGATGTGCTCGGTGTCTCGAGATTTCTCGCCATATCAACGGCGCTCGCAGCGGGCTTGTTGTGGAGCCCCGCCTACGGGCAGACGCCGCAAACCCAGACGTACAACTACACGGGCGGGCTGCAGACCTTCACCGTGCCGGCGAATGTGGCGGCGCTGACCGTCAGGGCGGTGGGGGCTCGTGGTGGCAATGCGTTCAACAACTCCAATGCGGGTCTGGGCGCTTCGCTCCAGGGCACCTTCAGCGTGACGGCCGGTGATCAACTGACGATTTTGGTGGGCGGCCGTGGCGCGGACGGCACCAACGGCGGCGGTGGTGGTGGCACCTTCGTGTGGCGCGGCACGGGCGCCGCGTCCGCCTCGGCGCTGCTGGTGGCAGCGGGCGGCGGTGGTGGTGCGGGCTGCAACGGCTTCAACGGTTCGGGTGCCGCATTGAGCTCTGGGGGCCTCTCCGGCAATGGCAGCCCTGGCGCGAGCGGCGGTAGCAACGGAGGCGGTGGCTCCGGAGGCGCGGCCGGCTTCCACGGTGGCGGTGGTGGCGGCGCGGGCCTGACGCAGTCGGGAGGCACGGGAGTGGGTGGGCCCGGCTCGGGAGGTGGTGGCGGTGGTTCCGCCATCAGCGCGGGCGGTGCCGGTGGAGTGGGCACGCTCAACGGCAACGGTGGCTTCGGCGGCGGTGGTGGCGCGGCTGGCGCGGCCGGTGGAGCGGGTGGCTACAGCGGCGGTGGCGCTGGCGGTGCCGCGAACAACTGCGGCGGTGGTGGCGGCGGCGGTTCGTACAACGCGGGCAGCAGCCCCAACAACCAGGCGGACCAGGGCACTGGCAACGGGCAGGTCCTCCTGTCCTGGATTCCGACCGTTCCCGTCACCGTGACGTACAACTACACGGGTGGACTGCAGACCTTCACCGTGCCGGCGAACGTGAGCTCGGTGACCGTCAGGGCGGTGGGGGCTCGCGGCGGCAATGCGTTCAACAACTCCTCGGCGGGTCTGGGCGCTTCGCTCCAGGGCACCTTCAGCGTGACGCCCGGAGAGCAACTGACGCTCCTCGTGGGTGGTCGGGGCGCTGATGGCACCAACGGCGGCGGTGGCGGCGGCTCCTTCGTTTGGCGTGGCACGAGCGCCGCGTCCGCCTCGGCGCTGATGGTGGCGGCGGGTGGTGGTGGTGGCGCGGGCTGCAATGGCTACAACGGCTGGGGCGCGGCGCTGAACCCCAGTGGCAACTGGGGCAATGGCAGTCCTGGCGCGAGCGGCGGTAGCAACGGAGGAGGAGGTTCCGGAGGCGCGGCCGGCTTCCACGGCGGTGGCGGTGGCGGCGCCGGCCTGACGCAGTCGGGTGGCACGGGGGCGGGCGGTCCTGGCTCGGGTGGTGGCGGCGGTGGTTCCGCCATCAGCGCGGGCGGTGCGGCTGGCGGAGGCACGCTCAATGGCAACGGTGGCTTCGGCGGCGGTGGTGGTGCGGCCGGCGCGGCGGGTGGAGCTGGCGGGTACAGCGGCGGTGGCGCGGGTGGTGCCACGAACAACTGCGGTGGTGGCGGAGGCGGCGGCTCGTACAACGCGGGCAGCAGCCCCTACAACCAGGCGGACCTCGGTACGGGCAATGGGGTGGTCGTCATCGACTACCGCCAGCCCGCCTGACAGCCCGGCTCCACGTGTTGGCGCCGCACGCCATGAGTAACTGACGGACGTGGGTCATCGGCCCGGCCCTCATCCGAGGGCCGGGACTACCGGAGCACTCGGGTGCGGAAGAGCTCCATTCCCCAGCTCAGATGGTTCACGAGCTGGGTGACCTCCACGGGCAGCCATGGCGGGACATCCGAGGGCTTTGCGTACATGCCAATCCAGAGGTGCCTGTAGACCAGCCTGTCGAGGGCGCCAATGGGAGCCAGCACCCGCACGGAGCGCGCTACCGTGTCGACGAGCTGCCAGAAGTTCATGCACTCGGTGGAGTCAATGGATTCGGCCGCTGGCCTGCTCAGCCATGTCTGGATTGCATCGACATTGCAGTTGAAAAGGACGTGCGTGGGCTCGGAGAGGCCCGCCTGAAGGGCATGGCGCACCAGCGAGTCCGTGTCCGCGAAGCTCGGTACCAGGCCACCCGGTTCGACCCAGACCCAATCTCCCTCGTCATCCTCGAGCCAGAGCAACCAGCGCTGCCTGCCATGGAGCTGGAATGGCAGGAGCATGGGCGAGGCGTACAACCTGGGATTGCGAGGAGCGGGCGCTTCGACTCCGACACGCTCCACCTCGGAGGTGTCGCTGAGCTCCGCCAGGGCCCGGACGAGCTCTCGGGCCATGCGCGCCGCTTCAGCGGCGAGTCGCTCCTGCCTTCCCTGTTCGGACATCCCCCAACTGTATGCCAGGCAAAGCCACGGGCGCGGCGACGCTGGGAGATGGCTCCGTGTCAATCACCCGGACGTGAGGGGCTTCCCCCCGGGCAGGAGCTCGCGGCCGCGCCGGGTGCGATACGGGGGCTCCCATGACAAATGCATACATCCAGATCTGTAATTCCTGTGCATGTCGAGGACGCAACACCGATGTGAAACCCGCACGGAAGAAACAAGGAGTCCCGCGTTGTGAATGAGAGACGGGCGTTCCACCACGCCCGTGAGCGCTGACTCCCGGGGGGACGACATGCATCAGGAAGAGGTGAGGTTCGGTGCGCACCACGCCCATTTCGAGCCGCCAGACACCCTGGTGGCGACCTTCAATGGCCCCATCTCCCTGGACGAAGTGAAGCGCGCGGTGCAGCTCTACCGGGAGAACTACGAGCGCCGGGGGCAGTACTTCTGCATCGTCGACGTCGGCCGCTCCCAACTGGACACGGCCGGACGCAGGTACCTGTCCGAGCATGGCCGCTCCGAGTGGTTCCACGCCGCCATCTACGTGGGCGCGGACCTGATGCAGCGCACCATCGGGAAGGCCATCGCCCTGGCCCTGCTCTTCACCGGCAAGACGATGTTCGAGACGGTATTCGTGCCCACCGTCGAGGAGGCCCGCGCCTGGGTGGACCAGCACCGCGACTCCTTCGCGCGGCGCAAGGCCGGCTGATTTCTCCGGCCCGTCGTCTCAGCTCGGGAAGGGGCTTGCCTGGGTGCGCCGAGCGGCGCCACCTCGCGCCACCCGCATCCAGATGAGCGAGACGAGCAGCCACCCCACGGTGAGCGCGCTCCATGTCTGGGGCGCGCCGGCCCACAAGAGCCACGCTGTCACCGCTCCGCCCATGGTGAGCACCCGCGCGTATTCGAGCGGCACGCTCCAGCGCTTCGACTCCAGCATCCCGCTCCAGGCGGTCGCCATCGCCCAGAGCAGCAGGCTCAGCCAGAGCTTCTGCCACCCCGACAGTGGCGAGGCATGGTGGCTCACCAGGAGCATGAACGGCATCGACGCGAACAACTGGAAGACGAGGTAGCCGCGGACGCCGGGCAGCTCCGTCGAGGTGAACCTCACCTCCACGCCGTCCTGCTTCCAGTACCCCAGCGAGCGCGGCGGCAGGTCCGCGGGCCGCCAGCCGGTGGGCATCACCCAGACGCGCAATTTGTCCCAGAGGCTCTTCGTGGCGACGGCGTCGGCGACGAGCCGGGCCCACGCCTGGAAGTTGATGGCCGTCGGGTCCCACGTGTTCGCCGGGGTGGTGAGGCCGTAGGAGCACGGCTCGGTCTCCTCGGCGTAGGTGCCGAACATCCGGTCCCAGATGATGAGGAAGCCCGCGTAGTTCTTGTCGATGTACGCGTCGTTGCGCGCATGGTGCACGCGGTGGTGCGACGGCGTGTTGAGCCACGACTCCACCCACCACGGAAGCTTGGGGATGACGCGCGTGTGCGGGATGAACTGGAGCACGAGGTGGAAGGCCACCATCGCCAGCACCGCCTCCGGCGGGAAGCCCACCAGCACCAGCGGCCAGTAGAAGAGGAACGAGAAGAGGCGCTGCGTCACGCTCGCGCGCAGGGCCACGGCGTAGTTGAGCTCCTCGGTGGAGTGGTGCGGCGAGTGGGCCGCCCAGCCGATGTTCGTGCGGTGGCCGAAGCGGTGGAACCAGTAGAAGAGGAAGTCGACGCCCAGGAAGAGCGCCACCAGCGACAGCGGCGACGAGGCGTCGAGCTGCCACGGCGCGAACCGGCCCAGTTGCGTGAAGAGGGGCAGCACCAGCAGGGCCACCGCCACATTCACACATTGGTTCATCACCGCCGTGCCCATGCTCGCGATGGAGTCCTGGAAGCTGTAGTAGCCGTTGCGCCGCACCACGCAGTACGCGAACTCCGCCAGGGCCAGGACGATGACGAACGGCGTGGCCACCGCATAGACGTTGATGGACATGCCCCCGGTGTATGGCGCCCGGCGCGGCCCCTGCCTTAACCTCGGTCAACCCGAGGTCCTGTCGACGTGAGATTTCCGAAGCTCTTCGAACGCTTCGCCGCGCTGGTTCCGCTCCCTCCCGAGGAGTGGGCGAAGGCCGAGGCCATGGCGAAGGAGCAGTCGCTCGCGAAACGGGAGCTCTTCCTGCGTCCCGAAGACGCGGCGGACCGGTTCGCGGTGGTGCTCCAGGGCGTCTTCCGCGCCGTGCGCGTGTCGCCGCGCGGGGGCGAGTCCATCAAGGCCTTCCGCGCCGAGGGCGAGCTGATTGGTGCCTACGCGGAGATGCTCCAGCGCTTGCCGTCGATGACGTCAATCGAGGCCCTGGAGCCGAGCCGCGTGCTGGTGTTCCAGGCGCGCGACTTCCAGAAGCTGGAGCAGGGCCACGTGTGCTGGGAGCGGCTGGCGCGCCGGGTGGCGGAGCTCCACTTCATCCTCAAGGAGCGCCGCGAGCAGGAGTTCCTCGACCTGTCCGCGGAGGAACGCCTGGTGCGGTTCTGGGAGGAGCACCCGCACCTGAAGGGACGCGTTCCCCAGCGCGACGTGGCGGCCTACCTCGGCATCACCGAGGTGGCCCTGAGCCGCATCATGTCGCGCCGCCGCAAGCGGACGGAGTAAGCGGGCACGGGCCCGGGAGGCCGTCCTCCCGGGTTGACTGAGGGCCGTGCCTCACTTCACCGGATGCGCCATGCCCGGGCACAGGCCCGGCTTGAGATACTCCGCGTTCTCATGCACCTCCTGGCTCAACTCGGTCTGCTTCGACGGGTCGGTGGCCCTGTAGGTGATGGAGACGCCATCCGGGATGTCCTCCACCCGGGCGTAGGCCGGGACACTCGGCGCACCCGCCGAGCCCGCGAGGCCGCTACCGCCCTCACCCTGGTATTCAATCCCGGGGGGCTGCTCGAGCCCGCGCTTGCCGGACACGCCGTGCTCCTGCTGGCGCGCAATCATGTTCCGGCCGCGGTCGCGGAGGTTCGCCACCTGGTCCGGCTCGGTGGTGGTGAAGTTGAGGGCCACGCCTTCCGCCGTGTCCACCGCCTTCGCCTCGGCGCCGGGCACCGTCATGGGACAGTCCTTCTCGAGCTCGGCCCGAGGCGGTGGCTGTCCGGTCTGCTGCTCGGGAGTCTCCGGCGTCGAGACGGGTTGTGTGCCCGGAGGATATTGCTGAGAGGTCGTCGCGCTCTTGGAGCAGCCGGCCGCGAAGCACAGCGCGGCGGCGGCGGCGAGCGCGGCCGGAAGTCTGGACGAGAACATGGTGGCCTCCTTTGCCGTGAGTTCTACGCGCAAGAAGGTGGGGAGCGATGCACGGCCCGGGCAACGCGGCCCTCCATGCCCGGCTCCCCCGCCTCACGGTGGCAGGCCCATGTCGTCGAGGCGACGCGTGCGTGCGCCGCCGGGGCCGCTGCTCAGGGATACCAGCGCGGCCCGCCGTACCAGGGACCCATCGAGGTTCCCACCGTCACTCCGCCCCACGGCGCGGGCACGGCGACGCCGAACCCCACGCCGACCGAGGCGTTCTCACAGCCGGAAACCATCAGGGCGCCCCCGAGCAGGGGAATCCACACGAGCAGGCGGACGGCCTTGGGCTTGAGCATCGGATGTTCTCCTCACTTCGACGAAGCCGCGGGTTCAGCGGTCTTGAACGGGTAGCGCTGGAGGGCGAGGACGGCCCCGCTCGGGTCGGCGATGATGGCGAGCGAGCCTCCGCGGACGTCGTCCCTGGGCGCCATCAACACGCGGCCCCCGAGCTCCACCACCCGCCCGGTGAGCGCCGCGGGGTCCTCCACCCGCACGTAGGTGAGCCAGTTGGGGCGCACCTTCTCCACGGGCTTGCGGAAGATGCCCGCGCGGGGGTGCGCGCTCTGCTTGAGGACGAAGTAGGGACCACCGCCCTCGTTCCGCTCCTCGACCTCATAGCCCAGCAGGTCCTTGTAGAAGCCGACGGCCGCGTCGGCGTCGTCGGCCAGGTTCTCCATCCAGAGGAACTGACCGGGCTCGGGCATGCCCGTGTCGGCCGGGTCCCCGTGCTGCGAGCGGATGAGGCCCAACGGCGCACCCTGCGGGTCGGCGACCACCGCGGCCCGGCCAATCTTCTGCACGTCCTCCGGCTCCACCAGGGCCTTGCCGCCGCCCGCTCGGACCTGCGCCACCGCGCGGTCCACGTCGGGGACGGAGAGGTAGCCGAGCCACTGGGAGACCTCGGCTTTTCCCACGGCCCCGGTGGGCTCGACGATGCCGCCAATCCAGAGCCCTTCCGCCTTGATGAGCGAGTAGGGCCGCTTGGTGCCCTTCAAGTCCTCGAACTCCCAGCCGAGCAGCTGGCTGTAGAAGCGCTTCACGGCGGCGGGGTCTTTCGTGACGAGGTCGTGCCACACGAACTTCCCGTAGAGCGGCTCGGGTGAGAGGGGTAGCTGCGCATTGCTCTTGGGGTGGGCGGCGCCGGTGGAGCTGCCGGTGGTGGCGGTGACGGCGCAGCCGGCCACGGCGGAGAGGACGCCTCCCAGCGCACACAGGCCGAGCAGCAGCAGTCCACCGTGAAGGCGGGTCCGGGCGCTTCCTGGCAATCGCATCGTTGCTCCTTCCCGCGTCCCGAGTCACTCGGGGCGGACGGCCGGCGGGCTCAAGGAGGGAACGGGCAGGGTGGTGCGGCCGGGCACTCCCATATGGAGCGCGAGGGCAGGCGCGGCAAGTGACGCGCGCGAGCGTCGCGACTCCGGTACGAGAGGTTTCGTCAGCGGCGGACAGCGCCCCGCCCCGGGATGCAGGGGCAGGGCATGACGGCCCGTTGGCGGGCCGACGGCGTCAGTCGTTACAGACCGTCCGGGTAGCAGAACCCGTAGGTGCGGTCGCTGCCGCCACCGGGACGCCCGTAGCTGACGAAGCCGAGCTCCTCACCCGGGCCGCACTCCGAGCGGGCGCGCGCGTAGCGGAAGCAGGTGCCCTTCCCGGTGCGCTTCAGGTCCAGGCAGACGCCCCGCGCGCCCTCGACGCCGCAGAACTCCGCGTAGCTGAGGTTGCACTGCTCGCCGATGTGCGCCGGATCGAACTCGAAGCCGATGGGCTCCATGACGGACTGCTCGATGCACAGGCCGTAGACGCCGCACACCGTGCCGCTCGGACAGCCGGGGTCCGCCGCCATGAAGTCACACGTGGCCTGGCACTGGGGCGCGTCGGTATAGGCGTCGGTGCAGGCGTAGCCCTGCGCGCAGTCCGTCGACGCGAGCCCACCCTCGTACGTGGCCGGCGTGTACGTGCACGCCTCACCCTGCGTCTTCGTGCCGAGCGAGCGCTCCAGCGTGCCGTCATCGGCCGCGTAGTCGTTGGCGACGCAGGTGAGACCCGGCACGTTCGCCGTCAGCGAGCCCTCGCGCGGGTCGCAGCCTCCGGGACGGAGGGTGTTCCACGTCGCGAAGCGAATCCACCGGCACTCGCCTCCCGCCACGGGGGCGCTGCCGGTGTACGGCGCGGAGAGGGGCGCCGCCGCCACCGACTCGCGCAGGACGACGTTGGAGAGCGCGCCAACCGTCTGCTGCGGGGAGACCTTGAGCGCGAGCAGGAGCGCGCCCGACTCGGCGACGAACATCTTCTGTCCGGTCGTCCCCGAATCCTGGATGCCCCACACGCACTGCTCGCAGGTGAAGAGGTTGGTGCCGCCCGCGGCCAGGTCATAGAACCCCGGCGCCGTGTTCACATCCAGCCGGATGCGTGCGAGGTCCGCGACGGCCGGGTCTCCCAGGTTCGAGAACTCACCGCGGTACGTCGGCTGCGAGCCGTAGAGCACCGGCGTCAGCTCCACGCCATTCGACAGCTCGCCCAGGGTGATTTCCGTGCACCCGGCGGGCGGATTCAGCCGCGCGGACTGCTCCTCCACCGTCTGGAGCGCCTCCTGCTCCGTCGGAGCCGGAGTGGCCGGAGCAACCGGCGCTTCCGCCTCCTGGCCGCAGCCCGTCAGCACCGCCAGCAGGGCCGCTCCGATACGCCACTTGTTTACAGATGCAACTCGCAGGACATGGGAATTCATGATGTCGTCTCTCAGTTGTCGATACATCCCAGTTGCCGTTGTTTCCCGGAAACTCCGGGAGCGCCACCGTTATGCGAATGCGAGTGTCGGTTTCAACGCCCCGGGGTCGGTGCGGGGCTGACAGCCGTCACAGGTGGACCTTCTCGGCGAGGAAGTCGAGAAGCGCGCGCACGCGGGAGGGGAGCTGTCCTCCCGCGCCGAGGAAGACGGCGTGCACGGTGTCCCTATCCCCGGGGTTGTACTCCTCCAGCAGCGGCACCAGTCGACCCGCGGCGATGTCGTCCTTCACCTGGAACGTGGCGAGCCGCCCGAGCCCCACGCCCGAGAGCACGAGCTGCCGCAGCGCCTCGCCGTTGCTCACCAGTGCGTTGCCATGCGGCGTCACCCCCAGCTCCACGCCCTGTGCCACGAAGGGCCAGTCATTCACCGCGCGCGCGAAGCCGAACCCGATGCAGTTGTGCCGCTCCAGGTCCTTCGGCGTCTTCGGCGTCCCATGGCGCTTCAGATAGGCCGGTGAGCCGATGACCACCATGCGCGGCTCGCCGAGCTTGCGCGCGACGAGGTCCGAGCTCTTCAGCGGCCCATGGCGGAGGGCCACGTCCGTGCGCTCCTCCATGAGGTCGATGACGGTGTCGGTGAGGACGATGTCCAGGCACACGGATGGGTAGCGGGCCAGGAACTCGGGGACGAGAGGCAGCAGCACCTGCGTCCCGAAGGGCACGCTGGCGTTGACGCGCAGCCGGCCCTGGGGCGCGGCGCTGGTGGCCGCTCCGCGCTCCGCCTCGTCCAGTTCCGCGAGGACGCGGACGCTCCGCTCGTAGAAGGTGACGCCCTCGGACGTGAGCTGCAGGGCCCGCGTGGAGCGGTGGATGAGCCGCACGCCCAGCCGGGCCTCCAGCCGGGCCACGAGCTTGCTGACCGCGGAGGGCGTCATCCGGAACGCGCGCGCGGCGGCGGAGAAGCCTCCGAGCTGGACGACGCGGACGAATACCTCCATCTCCCCCGAGCGGTTGACGTCCAGACGCGACATCGTGACTTCACCTCACAAGTGCTGTGCCCAGGGGCGTGTGGTGCCCGTGTCACGCGGCGCCCATATCAGGTGCGTCCGCGGTTGTCCCCGCGGGGAGGAAACCCCATGCCCCTTGCGTTGTATGCGCTGACGGCCGGTGCCTTCGGCATCGGCGTCACCGAATTCGTCAGACTGGCGGCTGGGGCCGACCATCCTGGGGAGCCTGATCGTCCTCGCCCTCGTGCTCGGCCTGATGACCTTCGCCGTACACGACAAGCTGCTGGCCGTGCTCTTCGTGGGACTGCTCGGCGCTGCCGGCTTCGCAACCGTGTCTCCACTGCAACTCTGGGTATTGGAAAAGGCCGAGGGAGCGGGGCAGAGCCTCGCGGCGAGCATCAACATTGGTGCGTTCAACCTCGGCAACGCGCTCGGGGCGTGGCTCGGCGGCGCCGTCATCGACCGGGGCCTGGGTCTGGGCGCGGTGCCGTGGGTCGCCGCGCTGGTTCCCCTGTCAGCCGTCGTCGTCGCGCTCGGGAGCCTGCGGCTCGATGCCCGCCAGCGGCACGCCCGGATGATGCACGCCTCACCGGAGGCCGTCAGGCATGCCGGCGCCTGAGGGCAGCGTCTCGCGCCTTGCGTGACGCGCGAGGCTGTCTCCACCTTGCTCCTGCACTGAGCCGCCCGCGGCTCCTCCAGTCATGGAGGCGAGCGGCCGGGGGCTCCTTGGAGAGGACGGCCTCATGAACCCGCAGCTTCCGACCCAGGCGCGCCACGCGTTCGAGCACCACTTCCCCACGCCCGACACTGCCCGGACCATCTACGACGAGCAGGACTTCCACCGCGCGGTGGAGGCGTACCGGTTCTTCTACCCGACGGTGTCCGCCGAAGGCATCTTCAATGGCAACCGCGAGGCGGGCATCGGGGACAACAAGGGCCTCGGTGCATTCGCCGTGGGCCCGCGACACCTCATCTTCACCGCGAACTCCGACACGCCGTATGCCGCCGCGGTGGTGGACTTGAAGGCCTTTGGCCCCGTGGTGGTGGAGCTGCCCGCCGGGCCCTTCATCGCGCTCGTCAACGACCACCACCAGCGGTGGGTCACCGACATGGGCATCCCGGGCCCCGATGCCGGCAAGGGCGGCCGGTACCTGCTGCTGCCACCCGGCTTCACGGGGGACGTTCCCTCCGGCTACCACGTGGCGCGGTCGGCCACCTACAAGGTGCTCGTCGCCGTGCGCGCGCTTCCTCAGGGGGGCGACCAGGAAGGCGCGATGAGCGCGCTCCGCCAGGTGAAGGTCCATCCCCTGACGAGCCCGGCTGCCGTGCTCCCCTTCGTCGACCTCTCGAACCGGGCCTTCGACGGCACCCCGCTGCGGTGGGAGGACAGTCTCGAATATTGGAGGCGGCTCCATTCCGTCATCAACGAGGAGCCCACGCTCGACGAGTTCCGCCCGATGTACGGCGTGCTCGCGGCACTGGGCGTGGCGAAGGGGCGGCCCTTCGCGCCGGATGAGCGGATGCGGAACATCCTGGAGGTGGCGGCCCGGGTGGCGCTCGACCAGATGCGCGTGGAAGGCTTCGCCAGCCAGCGCGCGGACCGCCTCGTCTGGGAGGACCGTCAGTGGGAGTGGGTCGGCCTGGTTCCCGACGATGCCAACTTCGAGACGGAGGACTACCTCGACCTCCAGGCGCGGGACCGCTGGTTCGTCCAGGCCATCGTGGCGTCACCGGCCATGTTCCGGAGGAAGGTCGGCGTCGGCTCCGTCTACTACCTCGCCGCGCGTGACAGGGCCGGTGCGTACCTCGACGGTGGCCGGTCATACACGCTCACGGTGCCACAGCCCGTGCCCGCGAAGATGTTCTGGTCCGTCACGGCCTACGACTCGCGGACGCGCTCACAGGTCCAGACGCCCCAGGACAAGGCCGTGCTCGGCTCGCTCCAGACGAAATTCACCCCGAGCGCCGACGGCACGGTGAAGCTCCACTTCGGCCCCGTCGCGCCAGCAGGCATGGAGCACCAGTGGATTCAGACGAACCCGAAGACGGGCTTCTTCCTCTACTTCCGAATCTACGGCCCCGAGGCCGCGAGCCTCGACGGCTCGTGGCGGCTCGGTGACCTGACGTAGCCCGGAATCCACGTGGCGACAGCGCCCTGCCTGCTCACGGCGTGCGCGGGTTGGGCGCGACGTTGTTCGCGATGGCCCGGAATTCCTCCTCGGCGAGCGGCACCTTGCTGGTGACGGGTTTGATGGGGTACGGCGCGGGGGAATCTTCAGTCGCGGTGGAAGGACGACGCAGACATGGGGCTCACGGTGGGGAGATGTCGATGAACCCGTACTGGAGGTGCTCTCTCTGGGCGGGAGCTGGACCGCGATGAAGTCGAGGGGCCCTGAAGCGCCCGCCCATCCGTGAACCACGGCGGTGGAACGTGGTCCACGCCGTCGGGGCAGGACGCTAGGCCGCCGCCACGGTGCGCGCGGCCTCGGGCTGGCGGGTGGTCTGGTTGAAGCCGTCCCACGCCTTGCGCAGCGTCTGGAACAGGTCGTACAGCGGCTTGTCCGGCGACTCGTACTGCCCCTGGCGGTGCTCGATGATGTGGCGCAGCAGGGTGAAGCAGACGGTGGCCTGTCCGGCGGACTCCACCATGGTGAACTGGCTGTCGCTCGTGAACCACAGCGTGGTGGGCATCTGGCACGCCTGCTGGGCCAGGGCCACCAGGTGCGGGCCGGGCTGCAGCCACGGGTACGCCGAGAACAGCTTGGGACGGTTCACCGTGAGCCCGTAGATGAGGTTCGACATCCGCCGGTCCTTGAAGGCGGGCGTCTCGTACACGCGCTTGTAGATGAGCCCGCGCACCCGCTTCATGAACACCTTGGACGTCAGCGCCAGCAGCGACGTGCCACGCAGCACCAGCATCTGCATGAGCTCCGCCACCGTGAGCTTCAGGAGCGACGGCCATGCATTCATGTCCAGTTGCTTCTGAATCAGAGCCTTGACGTCATTCAGGCGGCGACGGACCCAGACCAGCGCCGCCGCCACCGAGGCCGTCAGCAGGCCGGGAATCAGATACAGGAAGAAGTCGTTCGGCTCCCATGTGCCCTCGCGCACCTCCTCGAGCCCGCACCACGTGAGGACGCCCGCACACACCAGCGTCAGGATGAACAGCGCCCAGCCCAGCCACGAGACGCCCTGCAACGTCAGCCAGCCGCGCTTCGTCGGGTTCTCCGGGACGTTGTACATCTCGTCGTCCTGCGTGCTGACGTCCGAGATGAGCAGCGTGGGCGGGCTCTGCGCCTCCCCGAAGGCCACCACCAGGCTGTCCACGCCCTGGTTGTCGTAGATGCCGCCGTCCATCAGCGGCAGCCCGCCGTTGAAGCCCGGCCCCAGCTCGCCGAGCGCGGCGCTGAGCGGGTAGTCCTTCGGCCAGTGGAACTGCTGCGGGAAGACGAGCGGCTCGAACCCCCCCGGGAAGCACGACGACGCGGCGGCGATGTCCGCCAGCCGCACGTGCTGCGCCACCGCGCGCGGCACCTTGTAGTTGACGTTGCCCAGCAGCGCGGCTGGGTTGTTGCTCTTGCGGAAGCGGAAGTCGAGGGCGGTGTGGAACTCGGTGGTGTTGAAGATGGCCTCCTGGAGCTGGAGGTTGCTCGCGCCCAGGACGTCTTCGAAGCGCCGCTCCCCGAAGAGGTCGGGCCGCGCGTACACGTCCGCGGCGGAGCGGATGAGGCTGGCCCAGTTGTGGCTGATGGGCTCGCGGTTCGAGGTGAGCTCGTCCAGCGCGTCGCCAATGACATTCGTCCGCTTCAGGTACGCCGACCACGAGTCGTAGAAGTCCGTGAAGGGCTTGCCGTCAATCTGGCTCACCACCCACGCCAGTCCGGTGAGCGTCCCGCCGGACACGGTGGACAGGCCCACCACGTCGGGCAGCAGCCCCACGGTGTTCAGGAACCGCAGCGTGCCCAGGTGGAACGCCGCCGCGCGGTAGCCGCCGCCTGACAGCGACACCGCGATGGGTCCGAGCGGACCGTGGGGCTTCGAGACGGGAAGCGTGGATTCGGAGCTCATGCGCAAGCATTTCAGCAACGTACATGCCACCGGCGGAAGTGGGCCTCCCCTCGGTCGGAGATGCCCGGCCGGAGGTCGGCGAGGCCCTCGGGGGCCCGCGTCCGATGGGAACGCGGCGCGTCCCGCTCGCACGCGGCAGGTGGGTTCCTGTCGGTGCCGTCACCGGGCAGGCCCGCGCGGGGAGGCGATTCCCACCGGCGTGCCGCACCGATTGCCGGGGCACCGGGTCAGGCCGCTTGCTTCCGCGTCATGTCCCTCGCCCGCGAGCAACCGGAGCACGGCCTCCTTCTACCGCCTCGCTTCGGGCCCGGCCGATGCTTCGGAACAACCAGGATTGTTGGCTATTCGAGAGCGGAGTGGAGGCGTACCATCCACCGGCGACGGACAGGCGTGGAGTGGCCCCTGCCCTGGTTGGTGCGGTTGCCGCGGGAGGAAGTGAATGCTGGTCATCCGTGAAAGCCAGATGGATGCCTTTCGAGGGGAGCTTCGGCGTGCGTTCTGCCGGGATATCGCCGCCGGGCTGCGCCGGGATGAGCCGGAGCGGGTCGCCTCCCTTTCCGAGGAGGCGCTCCTGGAGCGGATTCGCGCCGCCGTCGACCTGGCTCCCCACTACAGCCTCTTCGGGCCGGAGGAAGTCAGGCTGTTCTCCCGCTTCGTCGCGCGCCATGGCGCCGACTTCGCGGAGCGGCCAGAGACAGCCTGGGCTGCGTCCCTGCTGAATGACCTCCGGACCAGCGTCTCGACGAAGCTCGAGGCGCTTCGCCATGACGGCGTGAAAGGCGGTTGAAGACCATGCCCATCGTGAAGGTCTTCCCCGGGCCGCCGGGAACTGTCGACGAGCCGGTCAAGCCCTGCAGCACCGGCGCTGTCTACCTGATTGTGATTGCCTCGGAAGACGACCCCGACGGCGGGGACGTGCGCCTGGGGGACACGCCACTGCGCGTGACGCAGGGGATGAGCTCCCTCGAAGTCACGTCCAACGGCCAGGGCCAGTTCACCATCGAGTTCGACAGCAAGGAGAGCCTCGATACGGCGCAGCTCACCGTGGAGCGACCCGGTACGCAGGTGAGATGCAAGCTGTCAGGCCCCTTTGGAAACGTCAGCAACAATGTCTACCGGGCCTATGCCTTCCTCTCCAGGTATTGGACGCTTCGCATCCAGGTCAAGGACCGCCGGCCCCCGGGGGTGTCCGGGCTCTCGCCCCTCCAGCTCAAGCTCGCGCCACTCAAGATTGAATGGCAGGCGGACAAACTCAGGGCGAACCCGGTGAGCACGGGAGGCAATGGCGAGCCCTTCGAGTGGAAGAAGATGGACCTCGACACGGAGTACACCATCACCGCGGAAGTCCCGGGGGCGGTGCTGGTGGGCTCCTCGCTGTCCGTGATGGGGGCAGAGAAGGAGCGATGCGAGCTTGTCTCCAGCCATTCCTGCAAGCTGACGGTGCGGACCGCCGGAGCGGGAGTGGACCTCGTATTCGAGCTGGCCTTCGAGAAGGTCTTCATCGTCGGGGAGGGAACGAACTTCCGCTATGCCACGCCCCTGGCGAGGAAGCTCCTCGGCGACTTCCGGGACAGGAACAGGAAGAAGCACACCCCCAGACAGTGGGTGTTCGCGTCGCAATATGACGTGGACGAGCCGGCAGAGAGTGTGGAGACGTTGTACGTCTACCGAGATGCCGAGGGGCCCCGAGGCCGGTTCGACGCCACGGACCCCGCGCATTGGGGGCGACTCGGCGCGAAGCATGGGAACGACTTCGCGGCGGCCATCTTCAACAACCCGCATCCCGGCTATGGCCTGCACATGTGCGACGTCATGGGCGTCGTCGAGGACGAGCTGCTGCGAGGCAAGTACATCAGTGTCCACTCGCTGGGCCACGAGGGCACCCTGAATGGCGAGATGGTCACCCGGTTCAAGGCGGCCCCCGAGAGAAACCCCGATGCCAGCTTCCAGCGGGACTTCCTCCTCGAGTGCGGCATCCAGCGCGATGGGGCCGACAGGGTCGCGGACTTCTCCAGCGGAGCCTGGCAGGGGCTGGGCATCCGCGGCGTCTTCGACCCGCTGACCGCCTACGAGCACAGCCTGGAGAACTTCCGGAGCGCCGTCACGCACTACAGACCCACGAGGCAGACCCGGGGGCTCAAGGAGCACCTGCTGCGCAACTACGCGGCGCGGGGCCTGGGCATCTTGAAGTCGGGCGGCAAGCTGCTTCTCCATGGCTCGGCGGCGCTCGGGGACGACCTCAAGGAGGCGGGGTTGACGCATGCCAACGAGGTCAACGGCTTCAAGGGCGTCGGGGCCTGGAAGGACACCCCCTACTTCGTCGAGTACGAATCGAACTTCACGGACGAGCAACAGCACCCGTCCTGGTTCGCCAACCCGCGGTTTGCTCCCGGTGAGCCCAACATCAACAAGGCCCACGTCTACCGCCGGAGCAAGCCCTAGCCTCCAGGGCGCCACGCCATGTCAGCCCACGTCTCCGCTCTCCAATTCCTCTCCCGGCCAGCTCAGCTCCTCGTTGGTACGGACACCGGCCGTGTTCACGTGCTCGACCTGATGCGACAGCGCGTCGTCTCGAGCTTCGACGCCCTGGCCGGTGGCCACATCCGCGCGCTCGCCCGCTCCGAGGACTCGGAGCTCCTCTTCGCGTCGGACCGCGACGGGCGGGCGCTCGTGTGGAGCGCCCGCACGGGAGAACCCATGGATGACCTCCAGTGCGAGGCTCCCATCTCCCATGGGGTCGTGCTGGGGCCGCACACCTACGTCACGGTCGCCCAGGCCGAGGCCTCTGTCTGGTCCCAGGATGGCCAGGGCTCGCTCGCCTCGAATCCCCTGGCGGGTGCCCGGGGGGAAGGGCTCTCCGTGGACGACCTGGTCCTCACACGACAGGGGCTCGTGCTGCTCTCGGGGTTCTCGTGGGAGGTCTGGGAGCCGAATCGGCGTGAGCGCCTCTCCCGTCACGCTCCCGTCCGGGGCTCAGGGCTGCTCCACATGGATGGCCATGTCGGCCTGTCCGCCAATGGGCGGTTCTTCTACGTCTACTGGGACGACGCCTCGGTGTTCGACGTCACCACGGGGGCCCGGGTCCGGGGCCATCCCTTCGTGACGCACGCCCAGAGCGCGGCACTCTCCAACGATGGCTCCCGGTTGGCGCTCGGGCAGAAGGAAGGCGGGCTGCTGTTGCTCGGGCCGGAGGGACAGGAAGCCTGGCGCACGCTGGTCCCCGGCCTGGCACGCATCGACTCCGTGGCGTTCTCTCCGGATGACGAGCTGCTCGTCTTCGTGGATGCGAGGGGCGCGCTCGGTGCCGTGGAGACGCTCCGAGGCGAGCTCATCCTGCCTCCCGCGCAGGCGATGCAGATGATTGCCTCCTGACCTCTCGAAGGATGGCAGGCCCGGAGTGCCGCGTTACTTCGGCTTGCCGCCGAGCAGCACGAGGATGGCGGCCGCTGCCTGGTCGATGGCGGGCTCCCGGCCGCTGATGACATCCGCGTACACGAAGGCCTCGCCGATGCGGACGATGACGTAGGCGAGCGTGTCGATGGGCAGCGGCGGGTTGAGGTTCCCTCGCTCCACCTGGTCCAGCAGGTTCTGTCGCACCAGCTCCACGTTGCGGCTCTGCACCGTGCTGCTCTTCGAGGTGAGCACCCGGAGGGCGAACTCGGCGTCGTTCTCGATGAAGCGGCGCAGCGGGGTGAAGGAGCGGATCTCCTCCATCAGCCGCTCGCTCACGCCCGCCACGTAGGCCGCGCCCTTCGCGCCCCGGGCCCGCACCTCGGCCCGGGCTTGCTCCATGAACGGCATCTGGATGGACCAGATGATTTCGCCGATGAGCAGCTCCCGGCTGCCCACCCAGCGGAACAGCGTGGCCCGGCCCACGCCGAGCTCCTTCGCCAGCGCCCCGATGTCGATGCGCTCTCCGGCCAGCCACTTCTTCTTCGCCAGCTTGAAGGCGTCCAGCGGCGTGGCCTTCGCCTTCGGTGCCCCTTCCCCCGCCAGCTCCCGCGCCAGCCGCGTCGCCACCGGCGCCGCGCTCCTTCTCCTACCCGCCGCCTTGGGTCTCCCTGAAGCCATGAATCGTGGATAGCCAACTTGACAGGAAAACTCAAGGCGAGTCACTTTGTCGAAGTGACTCACCCGGCTCGCGGCGCGCGGCTGCGAGAGAGGAGCTGACATGAGCAGCACCCACTACTCGCAGCACGGCAGTGTGGCCGTCATCCGGTTGGACAACCCGCCGGTGAACGGCCTCGGACACGCGGTGCGGACAGGCATCGTGGAAGGCCTACGGCAGGCGGAGGCGGACGCGGCGGTGAAGGCCGTCGTCCTCATCGGCTCGGAGCGGGCCTTCTCGGGCGGCGCGGACATCCGCGAGTTCAACACGCCCAAGGCGCTCGCCGAGCCCAACCTCGGCACCGTCATCCACTATGTGGAGTCCTCGTCCAAGCCCGTCATCGCGGCCATCGGCGGCGCGTGCATGGGTGGCGGCCTGGAATTGGCGCTGGGCTGTCACTACCGCGTGGCGCAACCGGGCGCGCAGATAGCGCTGCCCGAGGTGAAGCTGGGCCTGCTGCCCGGCGCGGGCGGCACGCAGCGCCTGCCGCGCCTCATCGGCGCGGAGGCGGCCCTCAACATGATTGTGTCCGGCGCCACCGTTCCGTCGGAGCAGTTCAAGGGCACGCCGCTCTTCGACCACTTCGTCGAGGGGGATTTGCTCCAGGGCGCGCTCGCCTTCGCGAAGGTCGTCGTCGACGAGGGCCGCCCGCTCAAGCGCGTGCGGGACCTCACGGCGTCGCACCCGAAGCCCGAGGCCTTCTTCCTCTACGCGCGCACGGCCGTGGGCGCGGCGTCCAAGGGCTACCCCGCGCCGCTCAAGTGCGTGGACGCGGTGGAGGCCGCCGTCACCAAACCCTTCGACGAGGGGCTCCAGGTGGAGCGCGAGGCCTTCGTCCACCTCATCCAGACCTCCGAGTCGCGCGCCCTGCGGCACGCCTTCTTCGCCGAGCGCGCCGCCTCCAAGGTGGCCGGAGTGGGGGAGGACACGCCCGTCCGCTCCATCCAGACGGTGGGCATCATCGGCGCCGGCACCATGGGCAGCGGCATCGCCATCAACTTCCTCAACGCCGGCATCCCCGTGGTGCTGCTGGAGATGAAGCAGGAGGCGTTGGAGCGCGGCCTCGGCTCCATCCGCAAGATTTACGAGGGCCAGGTCGCCAAGGGGAAGCTGAAGGCCGACAAGGCCGAGCAGCGGTTCGCGCTGCTCAAGCCCACGCTGTCCTACGACGACTTCCGCCAGGTGGACCTCGTCATCGAGGCGGTGTTCGAGGAGATGTCCGTCAAGGAGGCGGTGTTCCGCAAGCTGGACGAGGTCTGCAAGCCCGGGGCAATCCTCGCGAGCAACACCTCCACGTTGGACTTGAACCGCATCGCCGGCTTCACGAAGCGGCCGCAGGACGTGGTGGGCGCGCACTTCTTCAGCCCCGCCAACGTGATGAAGCTGCTGGAGGTCATCCGCGGCGAGAAGACGGGCAGCGACGTGCTCGCGACCATCATGCAGCTCGCCAAGGGCATCAAGAAGACGGCGGTGGTGTCGGGCGTCTGCGACGGCTTCATCGGCAACCGGATGATTGCCATGTACCAGCGCGAGGCGCTGCTGATGCTGGAGGAGGGCGCGTCTCCGCAGCAGGTGGACAACGCGATTGAAGCGTTCGGCTTCGCCATGGGGCCGCTGAAGATGGCGGACCTGGCGGGCGGCGACATCGGCTGGGCCATCCGCAAGCGCCAGTACGCCGAGCGCCCGGACATGCGCCGCGTGCTCATCGCCGACCGGCTGTGTGAGATGGGCCGCTTCGGCCAGAAGACGGGCGCCGGCTTCTACCGCTACGAGCCCGGCCGCCGCGACGCGCTGCATGACCCGGTGGTGGACGGCGTCATCGACGCGGCCCGCAAGGAACTGGGCGTCACACCGCGCACGCTGAGCAACGAGGAAATCGTCCAGCGCTGCGTCTTCGCGCTGGTGAACGAGGGCGCGCGCATCCTGGAGGAGGGCATCGCCCAGCGCGCCTCGGACATCGACCTCGTGTACCTGACGGGCTACGGCTTCCCGGTGAATCGTGGCGGCCCGATGCTCTACGCCGATTCCGTTGGGCTGATGAACGTCGTGCGGACGATGGAGGGCTTCGCGGCCAATCCTCGCGGCCACCGTGCGTTCTGGCAGCCCGCGCCCCTGCTCGCCCGGCTCGCGGCCGAGGGCAAGACCTTCAACTGACCTTCGCGGGAGGAAAACCCAATGAAAGACGTCGCAATCGTATCGACCGCCCGCACCGCGCTGGCCAAGTCCTGGCGCGGCGGCTTCAACATGACCCACGGTGCCACGCTGTCCGGCCACGTCATCCAGCACGCCGTGCAGCGTGCCGGCGTGGACCCGGCCGAGGTGGAGGACGTCATCTTCGGCTGTGCACTGCCGGAAGGCTCCACCGGCAATGACGTGGCGCGCATGGCCGCCATCCGCGCCGGCCTGCCGGTGAGCGTCGGTGGCGTCACCGTCAACCGCTTCTGTTCCTCGGGGCTGCAAGCCATCGCCATGGCGGCGCAGCACATCCTCGTGGACGGCGCGGGGGTGATGGTGGCCGGCGGCGTGGAGTCCATCTCCACCGTGCAGGGCAACGTCAACACCACGTACTTCAAGGAGGAGTGGCTGGCGAAGCACAAGCCCGAGCTCTACTGGACCATGCTCCAGACGGCCGAGACTGTCGCTGCCCGGTACAAGATTTCGAAGGAGTCCCAGGACGAGTACGGCGTGCGCAGCCAGCAGCGCGCCGCGGCCGCGCAGGCAGCGGGGAAGTTCAACGACGAAATCGTCCCGCTCACCACCGTCATGGGCACCGCCGACAAGACGACGGGCGCCCTGGGCACCCGTGAAGTGACGGTGGCGGCAGACGAGGGCATCCGCCTGGACACCACGCTCGAAGGCGTGCGGGGCATTCGCTCCGCCGTGCCCGGTGGCGTGGTGACGGCGGGCAACGCGAGCCAGTTCTCCGACGGCGCCTCCGCCTGCGTGCTGATGGACGCGAAGCTGGCGGCGCAGCGCAACCTGAAGCCGCTGGGCTACTTCCGCGGCTTCGCGGTGGCCGGGTGCGAGCCGGACGAGATGGGCATCGGCCCGGTGTTCGCCGTGCCGAAGCTGCTGAAGCGGACCGGGCTGAAGGTGGAGGACATCGGCCTGTGGGAGTTGAACGAGGCGTTCGCCGTGCAGGTGCTCTACTGCAAGGACCGGCTGGGCATCCCCGACGAGCGGCTCAACGTGAATGGCGGCGCCATCGCCGTGGGGCACCCGTACGGCATGTCGGGTGCGCGGCTGGTGGGGCACGCGCTGATTGAAGGCAAGCGGCGCGGCGTGAAGCACGTCGTCGTCACCATGTGCGTCGGCACCGGCATGGGCGCGGCCGGTCTCTTCGAGGTGGCCTGAACATGGACCTGAACGACACTCCCGAGCAGGCGGCATTCCGGCGCGAGGTGCGCACGTTCCTCGCGTCCCAGCTTCCCCCGGCGCTGAGCCACAAGGTGCAGAACCGCCTGCGGCTCACCAAGGAGGACACGGTCCTCTGGCAGAAAATCCTCCACCAGCGCGGGTGGGGCGCGCCGGCGTGGCCGAAGGCCTTCGGCGGCACCGGCTGGAGCGCCATTGAACAGCACATCTTCGAGGAGGAGGCCTCGGACGCGGGCGCGCCCCGGCAGCTCGACTTCGGGCTGCGGATGGTGGCGCCGGTCATCATGGCCTTCGGCAACAAGGCCCAGCAGGAGCGCTTCCTGCCGCGCATCCTCAGCGGCGAGGACTGGTGGTGCCAGGGCTACTCGGAGCCGGGCTCGGGCTCGGACCTGGCCTCGCTGCGCACGCGCGCCGAGCGCAAGGGCGGGCACTACGTCGTCAACGGGCAGAAGGCGTGGACGACGCTGGGGCAGCACGCGGACTGGATTTTCTGCCTCGTGCGCACCGGCACGGAGGGCAAGCCCCAGGAGGGCATCTCCTTCCTGCTCATCGACATGAAGAGCAAGGGCGTCACCGTGCGCCCCACCATCATGCTGGACGGTGAGCACGAAGTGAACGAGACGTACTTCGACGACGTCGAGGTGCCGGTGGAGAACCTCGTCGGTGAGGAGAACCGGGGCTGGACGTACGCGAAGTTCCTCCTCGGCCACGAGCGCACGGGCCTGGCCAACGTGGGCCAGTGGAAGCGGCTGCTCAAGAGGCTGGAGAACGTGGCCCGCCGCGAGACGGCCTCCAACGGCCGGCCGCTCATCGAGGACGCGCGCTTCCGCGACAAGGTGGCGCAGGTGAAGGTGGAGCTGCTCGCGCTGGAGATGACGCTCCTGCGCGTGCTGTCGGCCGAGGCGAAGGACCCGAAGAAGGGGCTGGGGCCGGTGGCCTCGGTGCTCAAAATCAAGGGCACCGAAATCGGCCAGGCCATCTTCGAGCTGACGATGCAGGCCGCCGGGCACGACGCGCTGGCGTACCTGCCGGAGGCGCTGGAGCCGGGCTACTCCGGCCTGCGCGTCGGTGCGGACTACGCGGCGGCGGCGGCGGGCGACTACTTCAACATGCGCAAGCTGAGCATCTTCGGCGGCTCCAACGAGATTCAGCGCAACATCATCTCCCAGATGCTCCTGGGCCTGTGAGGCGAGGCGGACATGGACTTCAGCTACACCGAGGAACAGCAGGCCCTCCAGGACTCGCTCCGCCGCTTCCTGGGGAAGGAGTACGACTTCGAGAAGCGCAAGCACATCTCCCGCTCGGCGGCGGGCTACAGCAAGGAGCACTGGGGCAAGCTCGCGGAGATGGGCGTGCTCGGGCTCGGCGTGCCCGAGGCGCACGGCGGGATGAATGGCACTCCCGTGGACACCCTGCTCATCATGGAGAGCTTCGGCCGCGCCATGGTGCTGGAGCCGTACCTGCCCACCGTGGTGCTGAGCGCCGGGCTGGTGCGCGACGTGGGCTCGGAGGCGCAGCAGGCGGCGCTGCTGCCCTCCATCGCCATGGGTGAGCTCATCATGGCCTTCGCCCACTACGAGCAGGGCAGCCGCTACGCGCTGGAGCACGTGGCCACCACCGCGAAGCGGGCGGCGGATGGGTACGTCCTGAGCGGGGCGAAGTCCCTCGTCCTGTCCGGGGCGCAGGCCGGGAAGCTCATCGTCTCGGCGCGCACGGCGGGTGGCGCGCGCGACGGGGCGGGTGTCTCCCTCTTCCTGGTGGACCCGTCGGCGCCGGGTGTCACGGTGCACGGCTACGTGACGCAGGACGGAGGCCGCGCGGCGGAGGTGAAGCTGGCGGCCGTGCGCGTGGGCGCGGACGCGCTGCTCGGCAAGGAGGGCGGCGCACTGCCCGTCATCGAGCGCGCGGTGGACCTGGCCATCTCAGCCCTGTGCGCCGAGGCGGTGGGCGCCATGGACGCGCTGCTGGAGACGACGCGTGAGTATCTGAAGACGCGCAAGCAGTTCGGCGTGCCCATCGGCCGGTTCCAGGCGCTGCAGCACCGGATGGCGGACATGCTGATTGCCACCGAGCAGGCGCGCTCCATGGCGATTGTCGCGGCCGTGAAGGTGCAGTCCGAGGACGCCGCCGAGCGGCGCCGCATGGTGTCCGCCGCGAAGGCGCTGGTGGGGCAGTCCGCCCGCTACGTGGGACAGCAGGCCGTGCAGCTCCACGGCGGCATGGGCGTGACGGACGAGCTCGCCGCGGCCCACCTGTTCAAGCGGCTGACGGTCATCAACGCCCTGTTCGGCGATGCGGACCATCACCTCTCGCTGGTGAGCGACGCGCTGCTGGTGGCGTGAGCGCGGGCGCGGTGCTCCGGCACATCGGGTGCCGGAGCACGGCCTCCGTGGAGAGCAGTCATGCGTAAATGTTTGCCCCGCCCCGTGGTGATGGGGAGCCATTGCCTTTGTGCCCCAAGACAGACAGGCCGGTTCCACTCGGAGTGGGGCCACCTTGGGCCGTGATGCCTGCACGGTGCGCGGTGGCCGCCAAAGCTTGTACGAAGCGCAATCTTCGGGCCGTGGCGGTCGTCCGCACACTGCAGCCCTTGCGTTGCCGCGTCCACGTCCGTCAGGGTGAAGGTGGCCGCCCGCAGAACGGTCTCCTCTGGGTCTATCCCTCCCCATTCATCCTGCACCCGTGCGATGGCGCCGCCCAACCGCTTCCGCTCCCCTTCGGGGACCAACGCCCACAAGTCTTCCGTTAGCAGGGTGGGCGCGCTGAGGAGGTGTCTCCCCGTGGCGAAGTCCAACAGCACCATTCCCAGCGTGAAGAGGTCCGAGCGCGCATCCTCGGACTGTCCGAGCAACGCCTCGGGAGAGGCCCAATAGACTTCTCCCCGCGGGCCGGGTCGGCGGGTGCTTCGTCCCCTGGAAGCCGCGCGGACGCGAGGCCGAAATCCAATAGCTTCAATTCCCCCGCCAGCGTCGCGCGAATCCGCACCGGGTCAATCGCACGATGGACGATGTTCAGCGGCTTGCCCTTCTCGCTCTGGCAGGTGTGCGCGTGCGCGAGAGCTCCGGCAACCTGGGTGCCCACGTACAGCATGAAGGATTCGGGAAAGTAGCGCCCGTAAGTCAGCGCTACTTCGGTCAGGGTATTGAGCGAGCACCCGGCAACGTACTCCGTAATGACATACAGGGCGCCCCGGGCTTTGTGCATGTCGTAGACGCGGGCGATGTTCGGATGGCACAGGTAGCTGGCGAGCCGCACTTCTTCCTCCAGCCGTCTGCGCGCCAGCTTCAACTCGGACGTGACGGCGGGCATGAGCACCGCCTTGAGGATGACCTTTCAGTGCGCTTCGCCTTTGACGCGCCGGAGCGCCACCAGCACGCGCTCGCCGTGGTGGCCGGGCCCCAAGTCTTCCACGAGGAAGCTACCGGTGAGTAGTCCCGGAAGGGAACGACGCTCCAGGTTGGCGGCTCGGATTATCGCAACTTAATTGCTAGAGCCATCCGGGCCGGTTTTCTGCAAAGGCCCTTTACACCGTGCCTTACGGCCACCGCCCCAGAATGATGCGTGCGGCTGTCTCGGCCTGCACTCGTGCGGCACCGGGCTTGGAGCCGCGCAACTTCGGCTCGCCGCCGTTGAGCCCGAGCACCGCGCAAATGGGGAAGTCCCGTGCCGTGCCCTTGGCGTAATACCTGGTTATCCCTGGCGGAATCACGGCGCGCGTGTAGTGGATGACCACCTCGTCACCGCCCGTCCAGACCTGGCCGTACAGACGCGTGCCTGGGGGCAGACCGTACCGGCTTTCATTCATCACAACGCTTTCAATCCTCCCGTCGCTCAAGGTGACCGAGCAATCCGGACTCGCCTCGCACGATTGCCTCACGTCAACCTGGATGCCGAAGGTGTCGTCGTGCCCCAGCCCTCTTGCCTGCGCGGCCCGCACGGCTTCCTTGGGGCACGTCTCCCGAGAGGGCGTCACCTGGGAGCCGGGGCAGCCCATCAACGCGGCTGCACTCGCGCCCGCCACGGCGCATTGCTTGAGGAATTCCGGGCTGAAGACGGGCGCGGCCTTCTTCGGCTTCTTCGCGGCGGACGGACTCGGGGGCGGATTCGTGGGAGCACTCACAGAGGGGTTTTCCTTCTCGACAGGGGACACCTGGGACGAGGACGGTACTGCACCCGTGGACGGCGCGGGCTGGGAAGGTGGACTGTCTGGGGCTGCCGCACGTGGGAGGCGCGGCACCTCCGGCGCGGCCTGGGACGGCGGAGTCTCCGGCGAGGGGCCCGCGCGCAGCCACGCGAGCGCCGCGACAGCGGCGAGCACGCCAGCGGCCACGGCCCACGCCAGCACGCGCCGCTGTGTCCGGGTGTGGGCGCGCTCTGGCGCCGGGATGCCCTCTTCCGGTGGGGGCTGGACGGGGGCCAGCCACTCCGCGCCACCTTGCTTCGCCAACTCCTCCAGGACGACGGGCATGGCCGCCAACGCCGGCCTCCGCGTCTCCACGTCGCGCACCAGCCACCGTGCCACCCATGCACTCAGTGCCTCGGGCACGCGCGGGTTGACGTTGCGTGCCGGAGGCGGAGCCAGGGTGGGGCTATTGACGTTGAGGCGCGGGGCCTTGCGTGCCGCGGCCTTGAGAGCGGGCTCCGCGTCCGTCAGCGCGTCATAGAGGCACGCCGCCAACGAGTAGAAGTCGTCTTCGGGCGGGAAGTCGTACCGGGCGCTCGGGTCGTTCTGGTGTTCCTTGAGGAAGCGGGCCGCCTCGGGCGAGCGGTAGCGGGTGGTGCCCGGGGGCAGGGGCGCATCCGTCAACTCGGGGGCGCCGGAGTATTCGCCCGCCCCCAGGTCAATGAGGACGGGCTCACCGTCCGCCCTGCGCACCATGACATTGAGTAGTGACACGTCCCGGTGCCTCACGCCCCGCGCGTGCATGTACGCCAGCGCATCCGCCAGCTTGGCGAATACACGGAGGACTTGCGCGAAGGTGGGGCGGGCTTCCTGGAGCCATTGGGCCAGCGTCCAGCCGTCCACGTACTCCAGCACGAGGTAGCCGTAACCCTCCCGGGTGCGCGCCCAGCCGAGCACCTTGGCGATGTTCGGGTGGTCCAGTTGGACAAGGCACACCAACTCCCGCAGTTGGCGCTGGTACGTCTTGCCCGGGTCATCGCTGGACTGGCGGTGTTTGGACAGCTTGAGGGCGTAGGGCCTGCCCTGACTTTCGCACTCGTACACCTCGCCATAGGAGTCGCCGCCCTTCCAACCGCGAATCCGGTAAGGGGCCCCGAGGCGGGCGCCGGGCTTGAGGAAACTGGGAGGTTCCACGTTCATCATGGGCCGCTCTTCTCCTGCGCTGTGTCCTTCATCACCACGCCCCCGACGGATAGGGGGCGCGCGCCGTTCGCGTCCTCAACCATCAACCGGAAGACTTCCCCCACGCTCCCGAACTTCTCGCCAAACTCCACCACCACGCGGCCCTTACCTCCGTTCGCCAGCACTTCCGGCGCCATGCTTACCGTGTGCGCGTCCACGCGGCGGCCGGTAGACGCACTCTCCAACCATGCTCGCCCCGCCTGCCAGGGCTGCCTGGAGTAGTTCTTCACTTGCACTTCGAGCACCGCCCATTCATCCGCAAGGAAGCGGCGGACGGCCAGAGCCGCAACGTCCGCCGTGCCCTCGTCGGACCGCTGCTTGAGCCGGACAACATGTACGCCCCCCTCATCAACTTGCCCCGCGAGGACCCATGCGGCGGGGCCCGTGACCTTGCTGCGCGCTCGCTCGGCGGAGAGTTGCGCCGCGCATGCGGCGATGCGGGCCTCCAATTCGGCCACCTGCGCTCGCATCAACTCCGGCGCGTCGGCGCTGCGGTAGACCATCACCTGCGAATCCGCCACATCCGAAGCCGTGACGAGTTGGAATTCGGGTTCCACGAGGGCGGGCTCATTCAGGAAGGGCACGCGCAGCGTTACTCCATCGCCCAGGTCCCCTTTGGCCAGCAGCGTGACGGAGTTCTCTGAAATGCTCAGGAGCCTGACTCGGGCCGGGGCATCCCGCTTCACGGTTTGCGTGTCAATCTCCGCATCGAACGTGAGCGTGGTAGGGATGCCCGGTGCGAGGCGCACCACCTCGGACTCCGTCGTGAGGGGCACGCGGCGAAATTGAAGGGAGGGGCTGGGAGCTGTTTCCGCTTCCGCCGCCCATGCCGCCATGGACAGAAGCGCCAGCAAGAACCCGGGAAGGTGTGGCAAGGAGCGTAACCTCATGGGTAGATGACGCTACCAGACGGCGGCAAGCTCCGAGCGCGCTCCTGGTGAGGTGGGCAACGCGAGGGTGCACGGGCCAGGTCTTGAGCCGCGAGCGCGTGCATGCCGTAGACAAACTCGCGGGGAGCCCCGAGATGGTGCTCGGCACGGGCGCTGGCGGACACCACGCGCCGGGCAGACCTTCCGGCGTCAGACCTCCATGGCGCGGGAGTACGCGGACCGCAACGGCCTGGCGCTGGACGACAAGCTCACCTTCCGCGACCTCGGAGTGTCCGCCTTTCGGGCAAGCTCAGAAATGGAAAAGGACCCCTGAAGTACACATGAGCTGGTGGTCCGTGTTCGCGGCAGTGCCTCGCTCGGATCCATTGCCGCAACGAGGGGGAGCCTGCACAGCGGCGCGCTCCTTTCTCTGCATTTCTGGTGAGATTTTCGCGGGGCCTGTCGTTCCGTTCCGCTCCGCCCGCCTCCCCGTAGCCCCGTCCTCGCACCGCACCGCGACGATGCACCCCACTCACCCCTGTTCTCTGAAGCGCTCGCGCGCCAGGGGCAGGGGAATTTTGGGGTCTTGACGTCGTCAACATGAAGATGGGTGCCTGACCTCGTGGTTCCTGCGCCTATCTGAGCCCCAGCCCCGGCCTCTTCGCGTCTTGTCGGACTCTTCTGGTATTCCTGGCTTGGTCTCGTGGGACCGAGCCAGGAACTGGAGGACTTGAATGAGAGCGCATGCGGTCATCTGGCTGGTGCTGACTCTTGCCGTTGCGGGCTGCTCGACCACGCGGCTCGTGCGCCTGGACATAGGGGACGGGCCACCCATCGTCCACACGCCCATCCAGGAGGACGGCGCCGGGCCCGTGGAACTGGACGAGGAGGAATTCGAAGAAGCCCTGGTGGAACTCGCCCAGGACGTGCGGCCCGTCTCCAATCCCCTGCGAGAGGCCCGCCAGCTCTTCGGAGTCCCCGAAAGAGGCGGTGTGTACCTGTACCAGCACCGCGGCCCTCGGCTCATCCCCCAGGAAGAGGAGAAGGACCCGGACGGCCCGCGTCTCCTGGAGACCTATGCGGACGACGAGCTGACGCGCGCCTATGGCCGCTGGTGCGAGCGCAAGTCACAGCCCGGCGACTGCCTGCGCCTGCTGGCCGAAGGCCCGCTGCTGGCCAGCGACGGCAAGTACTCGCTGGCCATAGCCATCGCCATGGACTCGGTCTGGGACGAGACGGCAGAGGCCCTGAAGGGCATGGCGGACCCGCAGGCGCTCATGGCGACGGTGAGTGCCTCCGTCAGCATGTACCTGCTCCTCTGGTCGCTACCCGAGCCGGTGAGCAAGGGCCTGGCCGCCCTGCTGACGGCCACGGCCATTGCCTACCTGGGCGTGGACACGGTGTGGACCCTGCTAGAGGGGTGGATAGTGTTGGTGCGCAAGGTGGACCGCGCCACCACCTTCGAGCAGCTCAGCGAAGCGGGCGAGGCGTACGGCGAAGTCCTCGGGGAGAACGCGGCGCGCATCTTCGTGATGCTGGCCACCGCGGCTATCGGGAACACGGTGGGCCTGGCGTCCAAGGCATCGCGCCTGCCGGGCTCCGCGCAGGCGGCCGTCGTCGTGGAGACGCAGGCGGGCTACCAGTACGTGGCCATCGGAAGCGTGCAGTCGGTGGCGATGGCGGCCGAGGGCTTCACCATCGCGCTCGCACCCAATGCGCTGGCCATGACGGCTCGGGGGAAGGGGGGTGGCCGCTCTGAAGATCACCACCTCGCCACGAACAAGAACAGTGTCTCCACTGCACGTGGCGGACCCTGGACACCGAAGTTCGAGAAGATCTTCAAGAAAGCTGGGATGGAACTGGAGGACCCTGAGAACATCGTGCCCATTCCAGGCCACAAAGGGCCTCATCCGCGGGAGTACCACGACTGGGTCTATGAACGTCTGTACGAGGCGACTCGCCATTGTCGTAAGGTCTCTGAGTGCAGGGAAGCACTGACGAGGGCACTCAAGAGGCTGGCCAAGGAAGCCAGCACTCCCGGAACAGAGCTGAATCGACTTGTCACCAAGAGCGCACAGCCCTAGATGCCCACCATGCCCCACCGCTTCTTCAGGTTGAAGGAGGACCTCCATGTCCCAGGCCGCTGGCACCTGGACGACCCTACGGACCGTCAAGGGCGCGAGGTGGACGACCCAAGAGACTTCAATGAGGGGCGTCCGGTCCAGGTCGAAGGGCGCCTGAATGTCCCCGTCGAGCATGCTGGCAACCCGCTGGACTTCACCCTGACCGCATCAAGCGTCCCCATCGTCCACGTCAAGGTGGCAACGCTCTTCACGGAGCTGGCTCCCGATGACATCCAGCTCATTCCCGTGGACATCCAGGGCCACCCGGACCAGTACCTCGTCCTCGTTGCCACGAAGCTCATCCGCTGCATCGACGAGAAGGCGTCCAAGGTGCAGTTCTGGATGCCCGAGGATGGGCTGCCCGAGAAGGTGGGGCACTACTACGCCGTCGACGACATGCACATCGACCCCACGAAGCCCGGCCACACCAAGGTCTTCCGTACAGAGGGCTGGACCATCGCCCTCATCGTCTCCGAAGACATCAAGCAGGCGCTGGAGCACGTGCAGGCCACCGGCGTGAGGTTCACGAAAGTGTAGCTTGTGACCATCGGTATGCTCTCGTCGAACTCTCCAAAGGGAAGTCTCCACATGCTCATGGGCTCTCGGAGATCTGGTCGCGGGACGGTGTGGCCCGCGCCATCGCCCGGGAGTTGAAGCGGCTTGGGAAGCGCATCCGAGCGCTACGCCAGGGGCGCGGGCTGACGCAGGAGCAAGCGGCGGAGGCGATGGGGCTGCACCCGAAGTACCTGACGCGGCTTGAGCAGGGAGCGCGAACGCCACGCGCGGCCCCCTGGTCGCGGTGTCGGTCGCGTTCAAGGTGAAGCTCCGGGGCCTGTTCACCGAGGACGACAGCGACACCGGCAAGGCGGAGAAGGCGGGCGGCCTTGCCGGGGCGCAGCCTGAGCTGAGACAAGGCCCTGTGGCTCCGGGCACTTGGAATAAACCCACCCAGTAGGAGAGGAAAGACTCTAAGGGTTACTCTTTAGAGGGTCTGTAGGTGTTCACCAAACCCTTCCTATAGGTGTTCCAGGAAGGAAAAAAGAAGGGACCATTTCTAGAGAGAATCCTCAGGAGACATTCCGGAGCACCGCGGGTCTCCAGTCGGTCGTGTGGCTGAGCCCTAACCCATGGTCGCCAAGTCAAGGTCAGCAGCGGAGGAGTGAAATGGCAGACTTCGCCTACTGTGGAAACGAGCATGGAGTGTCAGCCATTGACACGCAGCGATTGCTCAAAGACTGGGAAGCCATCTGGTGTCCGCCTCCAACACTCAAACGCCATCTCCCTCTTTGGCAAGTCCCCTATCACCCTCAGGATGGAGCGCGACTTTGGCTCGTATGGAAGGACACGCATACAGGTTCGCATTTGCTATTGGGAGGAGGTCGGGTCTGTAAATCTCCCAGTCAGTGTTATGGCACCACCATTCTTTGGACCAACAAGACCCATCGCGGCGTGCGTGATGCAGCAGAGCGGCTCGGATACCCGAAGGCAGGAAATGCCGCGTCGTTCCTGCGCGTCAGAGACACAACCCTGCCTCACAATGGCTTGCCGGTACTTCCTTCAGATATGCTTCTGCGCACCGGCCTCAATTTGCTGACGCGGGCCGATGCTGACCGCCTGAATGCTCTTGTACCTCTCTGAGCAGATCTCAAGGCCACTTCGGCACGCATGAGGCGAGTTGCCAGGGCTCGCCGTACTCCCCGCTCAGGTCCGCAGCCGCGATAGGGCATGCACCTGCACAGCAGCGCTCGTGGTCCTCGGAATTTCCAGTGAGATTTTCGCGGGGCCTGTCGTTCCCATCCGCTCCGCCCGCCTCCCCGTAGCCCCGTCCTCGCACCGCACCGCGACGATGCACCCCACTCACCCCTGTTCTCTGAAGCGCTCGCGCGCCAGAGGCAGGGGAATTTTGGGGTCTTGACGTCGTCAACATGAACACGGGCGGGCACCCTGGCCCGAGGTGGTGCTCAGCGCGAAACGCCTGCCCAGCGTGGCCGGCTCCTGGTCGCAAGCCGGTGCGCCGCGCGGGCGAAACTCCGGGCCGCGCGGAAGTGCGACGCGCGGGCGGCCGCCATGGCTCGAGGCGGTGCTCGGCGCGGGCAAGCTCCACGGTTCCGAGGTCGCGCTCGGCACGGGCCCTGGCCGCCAGCACGAACCGGGAGGGCGCCACGGTCCGAAGTTCCCTACTTGGGATCCACCTCGGATTCTCTTGTCTTCACCTCGTCCCCTTCAAGCGGTGCGCGCATGAACGCAAACCGCCCAGGCAATTCAACGACCATGAAACCGTTGCCAGCGATTCTGACGCGCTCTGCATCCTTGGCTTTTCCACTGGAGAGCCATCTAGCTGCATCTTCCTGAGTTGCGAACTCATGGGAGACCATGAGCTTGAATGAGGAGTCAAAACAATCCCTGTAGAACCTGCGAAAATCGTCCTCTCTCCTGATGTGACGAGGATATATCAATGCTATCTGCGCAAGCTCGATTGAATCCCTCTCTGGCGATCCTTCCGGGTGCTTTTGTCCAATAGAGTCGAGAGCGCTGAGAATTGCGTCTGTGTCGAAGTCTGGAATGTAGGACATGGCAGCGCCGCGCCTTCTTTTGTACTGAGTGTTAATGCGTTTGTAGACGCGGGGCGGCACGACAGGAGACTTCGACCCCCAACTCGTTCAGTTCCTTCTCGATGTCGGGCAGGACTGCTTCCAGGTTACTCCACCCGCCGCCCCATGCTTCGGAAGCTCGCGGCTGAGCAGCTCGAGCTTTCGGATGATGGTCTTGTAGCCCCCCCCGCGACACGGTGGGCTTCGGCCCGGCCCGCGAAGTTCGAGGCGGGTTGAATGCCGGCCAGCACGGCCGCTACGAATTGGAGGATGCCCGCGAGGCAGCTGGTGAGGCCGCAAGGGGCACGGTTCGCCTGCGCGGCGATGAACGAGCTTCCCGCGATGGCGGAGAAGAGCGAGGTCAGGATTCCCAGGCCGTGATGGAAGCGGTCCAGGTGTGCTCCGGCACATCGGGTGCCGGAGCACGGCCGCTGGCGGCTACCGCTTCGCCAATTCCTGCTCCTGGAGCACCTTCCACATCACCTTGCCGGTGGCCGTCTTGGGCAGCGTCTCCACGAACTCCACCACCCTGGGCACCTTGTAGGCGGCCATCTTCCCCTGCGCCCACTCGGTGATGTCCTCGGCGGTGGCCGTGGCGCCAGCCTTCTTCACGACGACGGCCTTCACCGTCTCGCCTCGGTACGCATCCTTCGCGGCGATGATGCAGCACTCCTGCACGGCCGGGTGCTGGTACATCGCCAGCTCCACCTCGGCGGGCCAGACCTTGAAGCCGCTGGCGTTGATCATCCGCTTCAGCCGGTCCGTGAAGAAGAAGAAGCCCTCCTCGTCCACGTAGCCCAAATCACCCGAGCGGAAGAACTTCTTGCCGTCGAGCTCGACGAAGGCCTCCTCCGTCTTCTGAGGGTCGTTCCAGTAGCCCTTGAAGACCTGCGGGCCGTGAATCCAAATCTCCCCGACCTCCCCCTGCGGCACCTGCTTGAAGGTGATGGGGTCGATGACGCGCGCGTCGACGTTGAGGTAGGGGACGCCGAGACATTGCTGCTTCATGCGCGTGCGCGGGTTGATATGTGATGCAGCCATCGTCTCGGACAGGCCATAGCCCTCCATGTACTGCTGGCCCGTCAGGTCGAGCAGCTTCTGCGCCACCGCCGCCGGCATCGCCGCGCCGCCGCCCGCCACGAGCTTGATTCCGGAGATGTCGTACTCACCCAGGCGCGGGTTCGACAGGAAGTCGATCATCATCGTCGGAATCAGCGTCCAGGACGTCACCTTGTAGCGGGTGATGAGGTGACCGGCAGCGTCCCGGTCCCAGCGCGGCAGCATGACGACCGAGCCGCCGGAGTACACCATGGCGTTCATCACCGACTGCATCCCCGTCACGTGGAAGGTGGGCAGCACCGCCAGCGCGACGTTGTCGGGCACCACCGGTCCGCACCAGGTGGGCGTCGCCACCGCGTTGAACATCACCGAGCGGTGCGTGTGGATGCAGCCCTTCGGCTTCCCCGTCGTGCCGGACGTGTAGGGCATGACAGCGAGGTCCTCCGGGCCGGCCAGGTGCTCGCCTGGCGTGTGTTTCGCGCCCAGCGCCTCCTTCCAGGGCACCACGCCCGGCGTCTGTGGTACGGCGTAGGGCGCGCGCACGAAGTCCGGCACGTTCAGCTCGGTGGGCGCGAGCAGGTAGTCGGAGTAGGCCGCCACCACCACCTTCTGGAGGGACGTCTCGCGAATCAGCGGCGCGACGCGGGAGAAGATTTCCTGCGAGGCGATGGCCACCTTCGCGCCGCTGTCCGCGACGTAGTGCGCCAGCTCCTCGGTCAGCAGCATGGGGTTGACGGGCACCACCATCGCGTCGGCGCGGAGGATGGCGTAGAAGGCGATGAGGAACTGCGGGCTGTTCTGCATGTCCAGCAGCACCCGGTCCCCGCGCTTCACGCCGCATTCCTTCTGGAGGTAGCCGGCGAGGGCGAGCACGTCCGCGTGGACCTGCGCGTAGCTCAGCACCGTGTCATAGAAGACGACGCAGGGCCGGTTCGGATAGCGCAGCGCGGAGACCTGGAGATTCACATACAGGCTCGTCTCCGGCGTGGCGATGGAGTACGGCAGGCCCACCGGCCAGTGGGTGTAGTGGGCGGTGTTCATCGTCCTCTTCGTCTCTGTCTCTGGTGCCATCATCGGACCGACGTCCTCCTGGGGAACGGGGTAGGGCGCCTACAGCTGCACCGCCTTGACCTGGGTGAACTCGAGGATGCCGTACGGGCCCAGCTCGCGGCCGTGGCCGGACTGCTTGTAGCCGCCAAACGGAGCCAGTGGGTTGAAGGCCGCGCCATTGATTTCCACCTGACCGGTGCGCAGCCGCCGGGCGACGCGCATCGCTCGCTCGGCATTGCCAGACCAGACAGCACCGGCAAGGCCATACATGGAAGTGTTGGCGATACGCACCGCTTCGTCCTCGGTGTCGTAAGGCATCACCGAGAGGACCGGTCCGAAGATTTCCTCCCGGGCAATGGTCATCTCCGGTGTGACATTGCTGAAGACGGTGGGCGCGACGAAGTAGCCGCGCTCCAGTCCGTCGGGAGGCCGCGAGCCGCCGCACACGAGCTTCGCGCCCTCCGCGAGCCCTCGGGAGATGTAGTCGCGCACCCGGTTCCGCTGGACGTCGGACACCAGCGGCCCCAGCGCGGTGTCCGGGTCCATCGGGTCGCCCACCTTGAAGTGGGGCACGGCCGCCGTGGCAATGGCTTCCACCACGCCGAGCCTGTCCCTCGGCACGAGCATCCGCGTCAGCGCGGAGCACGTCTGCCCCGAGTTGAGGTAGCACTTCCTCAGCCCGTCCACGACGGCCCGCTCCAGGTCCGCGTCGTCGAGGATGACATTCGCCGACTTGCCGCCCAGCTCCAGCGCCACCTTCTTCACCGTCGCGGCGGCCACCTCGCTCACGCGCCGCCCCGCGCGCGTCGAGCCGGTGAAGGACACCATGTCCACGTCCGGGTGCGCGGCGAGGGCCTCGCCCACCTCCGGCCCATACCCGGTGACGAGGTTGAACACGCCGGCCGGGACGCCCACTTCCTCCATGATGTTGGCGAGGATGAACGCGCTGAGCGGCGTCACCTCGCTCGGCTTCACGACGACGGTGCAGCCGGCGAGCATCGCGGGCGCCACCTTCGCGGCAATCTGGTGCAGCGGGTAGTTCCACGGGGTGATGGCCCCCACCACGCCGACGGGCTCGCGGACCACCAGCGAGTTGCCGAGGCGCTGCTCCCAGGGGAGCTGCTCGACGAGGTGCTCCATGGAGCCGAAGGTGATGGCCGGCAGCCCCGCCTGCACCATCATCGACACCTTGATGGGCGTGCCGAGCTCCCGCGCAATCAGCACGGCGATTTCCTGCTGGCGTTCCTGGAGCTTGCGCGCGATGGCGCTGCACAGGTCGACGCGCGTCTGGAGTGGCGTGGCCGCCCATTCGTCGAAGGCTGCCCGCGCGGCGAAGACGGCGCGGTTCACGTCCTCGGCCGTGCCCGCCGGGACGCGTCCCATCACCTCCTCGGTGGATGCGTTGATGACCTCAATCGTCCCCGTGCCCGCCGGCTCCACCCACCTGCCACCGATATAGAGCCGCGTGTGCTTCATGCCGATACCCTCTCCGTGAGCGAGGTCCGCACTCCCGCCGCCTGGGCGATGTGCTCGGCGGTCCGCGACGCCAGGGCCATGATGGTCACCATCGGGTTGGTGCCGGAGGCCGTGGGAAACGCCGACGCATCCCCAATCCAGACGCCCCGCGTGTCGTGCAGCTCTCCGCGCGGGTCGGCCACGCTCGTCGCGGGGTTGGTGCCCATGCGGCACGTCCCCATCTGGTGGGCCGCGAAGAGGCGGGCGCCGCCAGCCCTCAGCGGGACACGGTGCAGGCGGGCCACGAAGGCCTCGAGGTCATCCCCCACGCGCCAGCTGGGCAGGCCTTGCGCGAGCAGCATGATGCGCCGGGCCCCCGCGGCGTGGTGCAGGCGGACCTGGGCCTCCATTGCGCGCTGCGCGTTGCGCACGTCGATGGCGTCCGTCAAATCGTACCAGGGCACCGTCATGCCATTCGCATCCAGCGTCACGCGCCCGTGGCCCCTGTCTCGCAGTACGCCAATGAAGGTGCCCACGTTCCGGTAGTCGGCCATGAGCTGCTTGTGCTCCAGCCCCGTCGTGAAGGGCACGGCCGACGTGCCGAGCGCGGTGGTGTACTGCACGCCCTCCACCAGGAAGCCGTAGCCGTCCGGGAGGTTGGCGAACTCGTCCACCAGCCCGGCGTGCGGCGGGCCCCACCAGGCCTGCATGTCCGTCCCGTAGTCCCCCATGACGGCGGTACACGGGTGCAGGCGCAGGTAGTTGCCCGTCGCCGGCCCGCCGATGCCCGAGCGCAGCAGGATGCCGGGCGACTCCAATGCCCCCGCCGCGACGACGACGTGCGGCGCGCGCACCGTGACGCGGGCACCCTTGCTGCCGTCGGCGGCCGTCCACCGGGCCTGGACGCCCGTGGCGCGGCCTCCCTCGACGAGCACCCGCTCCACGAAGCAGCCGGCGAGGATTCGCGCACCGTGCTCCGCCGCCTGTCGCAGGTACGTCTTCACCGTGGAGCGCTTCGCACCCGACGCGTCGCCGAAGCCCATGTACCCGGCCCGGAGAGGGTCATGGCGCTCCGGGTCCCAGTTGCGGTGGGCCTTGATGAAGGACCAGCCCAGCGCCTGGGCGCCGCGTTGCATCGCCTCCTGCGGCCGGTTCAGCTCCGAGCAGCGGTCATTGATGGAGAGCTCGCGCCACACGGCGTCGAGGTGCCGGTCGAAGTCCTCGCCCGCTACATCCTCCAGGCCGAACTCCTCCGCCCACTGCTGGCGCACCCAGGGCTTCGTGCGCAGGCAGTTGGTCCAGTTCACCGTCGTGCCGCCGCCCAGGCATGCGCCAGCCATCAGCGACACGTTCAGGTCCGCCGTCGGCGTGGGCCCGCCGCGCCAGTAGAGGTGCTGGTATGCGGGCACCTCGAGCTGGTGGAAGTCCCCCTCGTTCAGGTAGCGCCCCGCTTCCAGCACGACGACGCCGAGCCCGGCCCGGGCCAGGCGCCCGGCGATGAGCCCGCCGCCAGCCCCCGAGCCCACCACCACCACGTCGGCCTCGAGCGTCGTGTCCCCGTCCGGCGTCAGCGGTGAGAGGGGCTTGGGCTCTGGAGGCGCCGCCGCGTAGGGGCCGGGGTAGCCGAACGTCTTCCACGCCGGGTTGCGCCCCGTGGCATCCGGCAGGCCGTACGCGAAGAAGATGGCGAGGGTGAGGAAGGCGCCGATGCCGGCGGCCGCCTCGCGCGAGGCCAACGAGAGGTTGGTGAGTATCTGCTCACGCGACGGCTGCGACATCCGGGCGAAGTCCTGCTCCGCGAGCACGTCGAGCAGTTGGAGCATCCCCGCGCGCTGCTCCGGCGGCATGCCGTCCAGCACCGCGCACAGCGCCTGGTCCGCGCCCACGTCCGTGGCGCGGCGCCTCCAGAAGCCATCCGGGTCATCGGGGCGCTCGATGCGGGGAACAGCGGTGTCGCAGATTGCGCGCAGCGTCATGAGCTGCGGGTCGCTCAAGGTGGCGGGCATGCCAATTCACATGGCACGAACGCCCTGGCGAAAGACCCCTCCCAAAGGAGGGGAATGATGGGCAGCGGACCAAATTTCTCAGCGGAATTCCAAGAGGCCGGGAAATTCGGACGCAACTCTGTGACGCGGGTCACGACAATGGGGTCCGAGGAGACCTGAATGTCCAACTACAAGATCCGCCGTGGCGACACCCTCTCTGGCCTGGCTGCACGTTTCCACACCAGCGTCTCCGCGCTGGCGAAGGCGAACAACATCAAGAACCCCGACCTCATCATCGCGGGCAAGACGCTGCGCGTCCCCGGCAAGGGCGGTGACACGTTCGAGAGCGGCGGCAAGAAGGGTACGGGCACGGGTGGCTCCAAGGGCACCGGCGGCTCCAAGGGCACGGGCGGCACGTCGAACGGCGGGAAGGTGGACCAGGGCCCGTCGAAGGTCGGCAACATCAAGGTGACGCCGGAGATGCGCAAGCTGGCCGAGGCGGGCCGGAAGGCCGCGATGAGCATCGGCGGCTACAACAGCCAGGGCCTGTGCGCCACCGGCGTGAGCAAGGCCATCCAGAACGCGTTCGGCTTCAAGGTCTGGGGCAACGGCAACCAGATTGACAACAACCTGCCTCGCGACAAGTTCAAGCAGATCGACATCCCGCTCTCCGAGGCGCTGAAGATTCCGGGCCTCGTGCTCACCTGGGAGAAGACGTCGACGGCCGCGGGCCAGAAGTACGGCCACACCGCCATCACCACCGGCGACGGCAAGTCGTCCGTGAGCGACTTCATCGAGCGCAACACGCTCAACGCCGGTGGCCGCAGCGGGTTCAAGGTCTTCATCCCCATCCTCTAATCCTTCCGCCGCGGTGCGGAGCATCCACGCCTCCGGGGTCTTCGACCGGGGGCGTTGTTGTGTCTACACAGTCGTGACAAGGCAGTTCCCCCCTCGAGGAGTATTCGATGCGTTGTGTTGTCTCAGTCCTTCTTGCCGTGAGCATGTTCGCGGGTTGTGGCGGTGGTACTTCCGCGCCGTCCACCGAGCCCTCCCAGCCCCCGTCCGTGGAGAGCACGCAGTCGCCGCTCACCAGCACGGACGTCGATGTCGCCCCGGAGTGCCAGGGCATCCTCAACTTCGTGAACACGGCGTCGTACGCGACGCTGGATGCGTACCTGCCGAGCGACGTGGTCACCCGCCTCGTGAATCAGCGCGCGATTGCGCCCTTCACCTCGCTGGCGCAGGTCTCCGCGGTGCAGGGCATGGGCGAGGCCCGGCTCGAGCAGCTCGAGGGTGGCGCCCGCGCGCAGAGCTACATCAACGCGAGCTGCGTGGGCATCATGGACGAGCTCGCCATCTCCGCGGATGACGACGCGGCCGTCGTGTCCCTGGTGAACACCATCAGCGACAGCGAGCTGCACGACGTGCTGCCGGACGCGTGGAACGGCGCGGTGAACCTGCTCAACCTGCGTCCCTTCACCTCGACCCAGGCCATCTCGAACATGGCGGGCATCGGCCCGGTGAGCCTGCGGAACATCCGCAACTCGGCGACGCTGAGCCGGCCCTTCGAGGCGCTCGTCGCGGCGGTGAATGGCAACCAGGGTGGCCACGGGGGCGCGTACCTGGCCCGCCACTTCGACTGGTGGGAGGTGGTGGCCGGGCGCCAGTACCGCATGCACAGCCTGGAGTGCTTCGGGCTCGAGCCGAGCAGCGTCCCGTCCGGGGCGGACGTCCGCCCCTACCTCGCCGACGCCGCCGAGGTGCGCTCCCAGGTCCGTGGCATCGTGTCCATCTCCAGCGGGAACGGCGGCATCCCCAGCAGCATCGTCACCGCTGGCCTGGCGAACCTGGACCGGCTGACCGAGGGTCGCCAGTTCAAGGGCTGCTACTTCAGCTACGAGCCTGACCCCTGGAGCAGCCACTCCGTTGCCATCTTCGTCGACACCGTGAACGGCTTCAGCGTCCTGACCGGGACCTACTGGGCCGAGTAGCCGTCAGCGGCAGGGGAGGGCGAAGTGGAACGTCGAGCCGTGCTCCACTTCGCTCTCCACCCAGATGCGGCCGCCGTGGCGTTCGATGATGTCGCGGCAGATGTAGAGCCCCAGGCCCAGGCCTCCGAAGCCGGAGATGGGCGCGTTCCTCGCTCGGAAGAAGCGCTCGAAGAGATGCGCCTGCTGGTCTTCGGGAATGCCGATGCCCTCGTCCTTCACGGAGACGCACGCCTCGGAGCCCACGCGCCGCGCCGTGACGTGGACGGTGCCGCCGGTGGGGCTGTACTTGAAGGCGTTCTCCACCAGGTTCGTCAGCACCTGCGCGAGCCGGGCGCGGTCTCCCTGGACGACGAGCGGCTCGTCGGGCGCCTCGAACTGGAGTGAGTGCAGGGGGCTCGTGTCGCGGAAGTCCGAGAGGACCTCGCGGATGAACTCCCGCAGCGCGATGGGCTCGCACGTGAGCTCCAGCCTGCCGGCCTGGATTCGCGAGATGTCGAGCAGGTCATTGACCAGCGCGGACAGCCGCGCGAGCTGGGAGAGGGCCTTGTGCACGTGGCGCGGGGCAACGGGGCGGCCGGCATCCGCCGGTCGCTTCAGCATCTGGAGGTGCAGCTTGAGCGGCGTCAGCGGCGTCTTCAATTCGTGGGCGGCGATGGACAGGAAGTCGTCCCGGACGCGGATGGCCTTCTGGGCCTCGCGCAGCAGGCGCTCCCGCTCGGCCTGGGCGCGGCGCTCCGCCGTCACCTCGACCACCACCGCGCCCACGCCCAGGATGGCTCCGCTCTCCGTCCGCACGGGGTAGTAGCTGACGTTCCAGTGGCGCCGCTCACCCGGGGTGGCGGGCACCTCTCCTTCCGTGTTGATGCCGATGATGGGAGTGCCCTTCTCCAGGACCTGCCGCATGAGGGGTTCGATGATGGGCGCCATGTGCGGGGTCATCTCCCGCACCGTCTTCCCGATTTCCTCCTCCCGGCGCCGGCCGTGGAGCGCTGCCAGCGCGTCGTTGAGGCGGAGGTAGCGCAGGTCACGTCCGATGAAGCCCAGGCCGATGGGCGCGTGCTTGAGGAAGGTGTCGAGCACGGCGAACGACTCCTCCAGTCGCTCACGAGCGCGGTGTTCGGCGGCGAGCAACCGCTTCTGCTCCGCCAGGGCGTGGCGCTCGGCCGTCACGTCCCGGTAGCTCCAGATGCGGCCGATGACGGCATCCCCCAGCCGTTGCGGAATGGACCTGCACTCGAGAACGCGGTCGTCCATCAACTCGATGGTGTCGTGGCTCTGCGCGAGGGAGGGGATGAAGCCCTGACGGATGAGCGTGACGAAGCGCTCGGCGTCCTTGACCAGCGGAGCCGCGCTCACGAGTGTCTTCTCCGCGTCCCGCTCCTCCATCATCGCGTCCGTGAGCCCCCATATCTCCTGGAAGCGCTTGTTGAAGGCGGTGATTCGCCGGGACAGGTCCACCACGATGACGCCGTCGGTAATCGAGTCGAACGTGGCGTGCAGCAGCGACGTCTTCTGCTCCAGGTGCTCCCGCGCCCTGCGCTCCTCGGCGGCGTTGGGACAGAGCGACTGCTGCTCCACTTCGGGCTCCGGCATCGAAGGCCTGGCCGTCCGGAGGCGGGCACAGACACCGAGCTGCGTACCGTCCTCTCCGAAGACGGGCACCACCAGCGCACTCAACCGCGCCTCCCTCCCGCTGTCCGCGCACAGCCCATCCGTGCCCACGAGGGCCTTGTCGAGCGCATTCCGGAGCCAGGGCAGGCCGCCGAGCACCTCCTCGGTATGACGACCGGTGGGAGGTCCGCCCCGCCACCCGGCGGCGCCGGCCAGCACCGGGTCCATCCAGAGAATCCGCCCGTCGATGTCCACGACCAGCGCGGCTTGAAGGCTTGCTCCCACCTGGAGCAACTGCTCGACCGGTGAGGGACGGGAGGCGAGGGCGGTCCACGAGTGCGCAGGGCGCTCCCAGGTCACCGGTCTCTCGCTCATGTCGCCCTTCATTCCGGCCGCTCCCCTCCGGCGCCACGGGGCGGTGCGCCTGCTGAGGCAAACATGCGCAGCAGGGCGGCCCGACGCTCACACCGGACAGGCGGCGCGACAGAGCAGTCCAGTTCCATTTCGGCCGGTGGAATGGGGGCAGCCGACTGATGCCTCCATCTCCAGGCTGTTGCCTCGCCATTCCAGGTTCCCCACCTGTCGGAGAGGAGGCCCAGGTCTCCGCCAGGGAGGGGAGCAGGCATGGCCGAGGCAACCACGGAAGACTTCACGCAGTACGTGGACCCCCAGCGCCGCCCGCGTCCGGAGGCCAAGGCGCTCCACTGGGACGAGCTGCTCCCCGCGACCAAGAAGGCCATGTGGGAGGTCATCCAGTGGCTGGATGAGGCCCTGACCTCGAGCCGCAAGAAGCGGCCGGTCGAACAGGGGAGCGCTCCTCCGAGCTTTCATGAACAGCTCGCGACGAGCGTGCTGGTCGCCGGAGACCGCGGCTTCGGCAAGACGACCATCCTGATGACCCTGGCGGATGCGCTGCGCAATCCCACCGAGTTCCTCAAGCCAACGGAGAACGGGGGGACGAAGCAGGACGCGGTCAGGCACGACGGCAAGGAAGCGGAGAATTCGCCGCCCTCCCGCCTCCGGCGGCTCAGTCACAATCTGGTCCTCCTGACTCCCCTGGACATGGAGCCGCTCCCCGCGGAGGCCAACCTGCTGGCCACGCTGCTGGTGCGCGTGCGGGATGCACTGAGCAAGGACCCTTCCAACGAGCGGGAGCGGCTCGCCTCGCCCGTCCTGCTCGAGGAAGGTGTGGATGAGCCCTGGGGGCAAATCGACCAGCTCGTCCGGGACGCCACCTTCATGTGGGAGGACATCCCGGTCCAGGGGCAGGACCCCCGCCAGCGCGCGGAGTACCAGCTCCGGGCGGCGGAGCTGTACGCGCGGTTCCAGGGGCGCTTCCACAAGGCCCTCGAGTCGGTGTCCCGGTTCTTGTCACGGCGCCGGTACGGCCAGGACGAAGAGGAGGAGTCTGGCGTCATCCTGGTGCTGCCCATCGACAACGTGGACCGCAGCATCCAGCACCTGCACCTCATCCTGAAGCTGACGCGGATGGTGGCCAGCCGGCGGCTGTGGTTCCTGCTCGCGGCGGGCCGGCAGGAGTTCCAACTGTTCCTGGAGAAGACCTTCCACAAGGAGCTGACGGAGTCCGGGAGGATGACGTTGGCGCCGGGCAGTCAGGAACAGATTCAGTCCATCGCGCGCCGGCAGGCCGCCGCCGCCATGCGCCGGGTGCTCCCGCCGGCCCATCGCATCGAAATCCAATCCCTGCTCCCCGAGCAGGCCTGGCGGTTCAAGGCCCCCGCCTCGCTCCTGGATGATGCGAGCTCCCGCCCATTCCTCCATGAGCTCCTCACGGAGATTCCCCTGCCCGGTTCCAGGCGCGAGCGTTCCTTCGCCGCGCTGTTCGACCTCCGGGAGTGGCTGAAGCTGAAGGGCGAGACCCCGGCCGACGGAGCGGCGGACGCGCCGGTCTTCACGGAGGCCGCACGGCTCGCGCTCACCACGTCCGCCCGGACCGCCCTGGACCTGTGGCAGGCGGTCCTCTCGGCGCGCGAGCGGAAGAAGGAGCTCGAGGCCATCCTCCATTCACCAAACGGGAGCACCCAGACGCCAGAGGGCACTGCATCGACGCGTCAGAGAAATGCAGAGGAGGAGCTGGACGAGCTGGCCATCCGAATCACGCATCAGATGCTCCTCATGTGCATCGACGAGAGTGACTTGCCGAGCTGGGCCAGTGAGCAGCTCCTGCACCGCATCATCCGCCTCGACGAGAGGAAACGGGCCGTCCTGGACCTGACGAGCACGCCCATAAAACGGCTCAAGCGGACCGTTCTGACGAAGGCCATCAGCATGGACCCGGTGGCCGGGGGCCCGGGCTTCACCCGGAAGACCCCTGCGGACCGGGTGCTTCGCAGCGGGCTCCATCTGCGGCATCTCCAGAGCACCATCCTGGAGCTGCACGACCTCGACTCCACGGGACGGAAGGTCCCCCTGCCCTGGAATGTCGCCGGCTGGTTCATGCTGCTGCATGACCTGCTCATGTCCGCGACGGAGCGGCGCGTGTTGAACAACCAGGTCATGGCGCTCGAGGTGATGCCCGAGCTCGTGGTGAGCCAGCACGAGGCGAAGCTCTGCGACGGGTTCCTGGCCGAGCTCAACTTCTGGTGGGTTCCTCCCGAGTGGGAGACCTTCATCGACTCCGCCGTCTTCCTGCATCTCTGGAAGAGGTGTTTGTGGTCCAGCTCCACGGGCTCCGTTCCCTGGTTCAACGGCCAGCTGCGAGGCATCCTGGCGCTTTGGGTCGATATCTCCTGCTCGGTGGCACTGGGGGAGAGCCGCGACCTGGGCCAGGCGCAGACAATCGGGGTCGAGGCATACGAAGCGCAGGTCGTGGAGCGCATGAAGGGCCTCCTGGATGAAGCGCGGGACGACGCGTTCGGGCGCAACCAGATTGCCCGGCGCTGGCTCCGCTACAGCCTGCCCCTCATGCTGGGCCCGGAGTTCCTGCCGGACTCCGTGGCGAAGCCCCTTCGCGACAGGCTCGATTCCAAGCTCGGCTGGAATCACGAGCTCATCCGGCGCCGCCGTTTCGAGATGGTGCGAGCCGTGATTCAGCGCTCCGACGCCTACAAGCGCCAGGAGCTCCTCTTCAACCGTTCCACGGGGCCGGGGGCGCTGAAGGCCCGCCGGTTCCTGCTGGACTCCTGCAGGGCCTGGATTGATTCCCTCCGGGGCCCATTCGATGAGGCGGCGCCCACGCCCACGCCCACGCTCATCCTGTCATCGGAAACCGAGGGAGTGCGGAGTCACTGACATGAGCGCCCCGCACGCAGCTCCCGGAATGCCCCTGGCGCCCCGGCGCATTCCGGAGGCCTATGTCCGCGCGGAGATCGCCAGCTTCCCCCTGACCAGCATCTCCGCGTTCAAGTCCGCGATGGTGGAGCTGAACCCGCTGCTGGATGGACAGACGAAAGGGAGCACCCAGCAGCTCTGGTCGTACTGCGAGGAGCAGTTGTCGCAACACGCGGGAGGCTGGTCCCTGGACCGTCTCATCATGGCGCGCGACTTCTTCTGGTTCGGCTTCTCCCCTGGCGTCCAGCGGAGCACGGTGCCCCCTCGCGTCTCCATGCGGAGATACCTGCGGACCCTCGCGCGGAGCTACCTGGAGGCGTCTCCCGGGTACACCCGGCTCCGGCGGAGCTACGACGCCAACGCCTTCGATGCCTCCACCCACTACCGCTGGCTCACCTTCGCGCTGCCGGAGGACCTGCTGCTGGCGGCGTCCCCGTCCGAGCCTCCTCCCGTCGGCGTGGGCTCCGAGCCGCCGTTGCTGCTGCGGCACCTGGCGGACCGCGGCGTGGTGGACATCCACCACCACCTCGGCGCCGGCATGGACTTCCCGCTGCTATGGGCCGCCATCCAGGCGCGGCTCGCCGACCCGTCCCTCTCCCCCGAGGAGCTCAACAGCCCCGCCCTCCCGTTCGGCAAGGGCGAGTGCATGTTCCAGTGTCTGCTGGCCGCCGCCGTGGTCCGCTGCATCCTCTGCGAGTTCCTCCTGCGGACGGACGGCTCCGGCCCGAAGCTTCACCGCTTCCTGGCCGACCTGAGCGAGTCCGCGGATTGGCCCTTCGACCGCTATCACCTGCTGAGCCGGACCTTCGACGCGCTGGGGCGGGGGAGGGTCTCCGAGCTGCCAGACCCCTACCGGCTGAGGGACTTCTACCGGGACCTGCACCCGCTGAATGACCGCCCCTCCCGAGCGCCACCCAGGACGCTCGATGACGTGTGGAGGACGTGTGACCCCATCGCCGTGAGGCTGGGCCTGCACAATCCCAATGGGGGAGAGCGGTGGCTGGTGCGCCATGGCCTGCGCTACCTCCGCGAGCACGGACCGGAGGCTGGCGACAGAGCGCGGGACCCGCTCTTCACGCTCCTGTTCTGGCAGTTGCAGCGCGTGCGGTGCATCTACTACCGCACCGTGGTGCAGCGGCCGATGACCGCGGGCCTGCAGTGGTTCGTCCGCTTCTACAACCGCCTGGGTTGGGCTCGCACGCCCCTGGCCGCCGCACGCTCCGAGGTGTCCTATGAGGTGGCGGGCCGGGGACAGCCGCTCTCCGGCCTGGAGGCCCGCATCGGCCCCAAGAACAGCGCGTTCGAGCTGGCCCAGGAGCTCCGCGACCTGACCCGCTCCTGGGGAACCGTCCTGAAGAAGGCCAGCAGCACCGCGCAGGGACGGCGCGAGCCCGAGTTCGGCGTCATCGTCCACCTGCTCAAGCAGCGCGACGTCAGGGACCGCTGGCTCGCGGGCAGTCCTCCCGCGGGTGAGCGGAGCACGCATGCCGAGCCTCGCCCCCGGGACCAGGTCACGCTGGGAGGCCGCTACGCGGCGTTCTTCTCGTGGCAGGCGGGACAGGTCCAGGCCCTGGTGGACCTGCTGCGCGCGGTGCCGCAGTCGCTCTGGTTGCTGCGAGGCCTGGACGTGGCGTCCGACGAGCTGGGGGTTCCCACCTGGGTCCTGGTGCCGCTCTACCGCTACGTCGAGCGCGAGGCGGCGCTCGCCTCCGTGTCTCCCGCCGCGCAGGGCGTTCCGACGCTCCGCTTCACGGCCCACGTGGGCGAGGACTTCCGTCACCTCATGGAGGGACTGCGGCGCATCTATGAGTGCATCCAATACCTGCTGGCCAGCGCCGGGGGCCGGCTGGGTCACGCCACGGCGCTGGGCATCGACCCACGGCTGTGGGCGGAGTCAACCGGGTCGGTGATGATGACGGCCGAGGAGCGACTGTGGGACCTGGTCTTCGAGTGGCGCATGTACAGCCGCTACCGCATCGACCCCCAGCTCCAGATGGAGGCGCCACCGGGCCGCCCGGAGCAGGTGGAGAACCTCATCCGCTCGCTCTCCGGCGGCATCTTCCGCAGGGCCCAGGAGCCCCAGGTGCTGGCCGAGGCGCACCACGTGGTGCACCAGCTCCTGTGTCCGCCCGTCTCCCGGGGGCAGGCGGAAGTGAGCCTGGATGTCTTCGTCCACGCGCTGAACAACCTGGACCCGGACCAGGTGCGCCACTACCGCCAGGTCCTCAACCTCCTGCGCACCTTCCGCGAGGACGAGCGCGTCTTCGTGCGCGGAAGGGATTTGGTGGACATCACCCTGGACGACTCCGAGGTGGCGGCGCTCCAGGCCGTGCAGAACGCCCTGCGCCGCGAGGTGGGCCTGCGCGGCATCGTCGTCGAGGTGAACCCCTCCAGCAACCTGCTCATCGGCGACATGATGGACCTGCGCAGCCACCCCATCCTGCGGCTGTTCCCGCCGGAGCGCCTGGAGGGGTCACCACCGCCGGTGCCCATCGCGCTGGGCTCGGACGACCCCATCACCTTCAGCACCTGGCTGCTGCGGGAGTACTCGCTGCTCTACGAGGCGGGCCTCATGGCCGGGTACTCCGAGCGCGCGGTGCATGACTGGCTGGAGACCATCCAGAAGATAGGCATGGATGCGCGCTTCACGGTGCCCTGGAGGCCTTCGGCCCGGGCTCGTGGAGAGCGCCTGCTGGAGGCGCTGGAGGACTACATGCAGGTTCCCTCCTGCAGCCGGGCGCGGATGCCCAGGCCCGAGCGCACGTGAGTTTCGTGAGCGGCTGACGCCGACCCCGGGGGGCATGTCATGGCAGTGCCGGAACAATTCCAGTCTCCGAAGCTCCACGCGATTGATGTCCAGCTCCGTGCGGGGCTCGGCAAGGTCTGGCTTCAGCAGAAGGTCACCGAGCTGGGCGGAGCCGGATGGCACGTTCGCTCCGTCCCGTTCCATCCCCCGGGCGACGAGTTCGACGTGGTGCCCCGGTCCAAGGTCGAGCCCGCCCAGGCGTGGGAGCTCGCTCGCCAGCTCCGGGCGCTGGAGGGGGTCGTGGATGCCGAGCCCTCCTTCGAGGTGCTCTATGCGGAGCCGCCCGGGCAGGACGTCGCCGGCGCGGACCCCGACATCGCGCCGCGGGCGTTGGCGTTCGGGAGCTCCGGTGGCGCCTCGGAGGCGGCGAGCGATTGCGATTGGAGCATGAAGCTGGTCCAGGCGGAGGAGGCCTGGGCACTGCCGGGCAGCGTGGCGCGCCGGGGACAGGGCGCCCGCATCGGCCATCCGGACAGTGGCTACAGGCCCCATCCCGAGCTCGGTGTCCTGTTCAATCCCACGCCAGGCTGGGACTTCATCGGCCGTGACTCCGTGACGGAGAACGCGCAGGGGGACCATGGCCTCGGCACCGCGAGCGTCATTTCGAGCGCCGACAACCGTCCTGAACGTGACCGCTCCGTCACCGGCATCGCACCGGAAGCAGAGGTCATCCCCCTGCGCGTGACGAGGCCACACGCCTTCGTTCCGGCCCCCGTCCTCTTCGAGACCGGCGCGGCGCGGCTTCGTGACGCCATCCGGTATGCGCTCACGCTCGCGCCCCCCTGCCACGTGGTCAGCATCAGCCTCGGATGGCTGCCGGATGCGGGCCTGCACCGAGCCGTCCAGGAAGCGGTGGCCCAGAACGTCATCGTCATCGCCGCCGCGGGCAACTACACGGGGCGCGTCGTCGTGTGGCCGGCGGCCTATCCCGAGACCCTCGCGATGGCGGCCTGCAACGCGCAGCGTCTGCCCTGGTGGGGTTCAGCTCGGGGCCCCGCGGTCGATGCCACCGGTCCGGGAGAGGACGTGTGGACCGCCAACATGGAGCAATACGTGGCTGCGAGTAACGGCACCTCGCACGCGGTCGCCACCGTCGCAGGCATCGCGGCGCTCTGGCTCGCGCACCATGGCCGCGACAACCTGCTCGCGCGCTACGCGGGCGGCCCGCTGCTCAGTGAGGTGTTCCGGTACGTCCTGCGGGCGAGCTGCACGCCCTGGGAGCAGGACCCCAGCCTCTGGGGCGCGGGCATCGTGAACGCCTGCGAATGTCTCAAGGCACCACTGCCGGACCCGTCCAGGCTCGCGGGCGCGAGGGGGATGGCCATGCGCGCGGAGACCGGCACCACGAATGTGTTGGAGGAAGCCTTCCCCGCCATTCCCGCGCCCGAGCTGTATGAGCACCTGGCTCGCGTGCTTGGCGTGCAACAGACGGCGGTCGGGACGATTCTCGCCGAGCACGGGCGCGAGCTCCGCTTCTGGCTGTTGACCCGGCCAGACTTCCGCCGCTCGGTCGCCGAGTCCTTCATTCCGTCGATGCGGACGGCCATGAGGGCGGAGCGTGCCACGCTGCCGCGCTTCTCCCCCGGGCTGCGTGAAGCCCTGCGTGAGCATGCGAACGTTTGACCCGGAGCGGGGCCGTTCACTTTACCGCGCATCCCCCATGTCCAGCTCTCCGGCGAGCTGAGGGGCTTCGAGGCGCTGGCTCGTGGGAGCGCAGACGACGCCGACACAGTCGCCAGCGCGGTTGCCTCGCGCGCGGTTGCCGCCGCCGTCGATGACGCCGGGAGCGTTGATTCCCCAGCCCAGGTTGCCGATGGCCACGTTGTCGGACACGGTGAGGGTGCCGGGGAACGTCACGAGCAGGCCATCGCCCCGGTTGAGGAGGAAACGGTTGTCGCTGACGGTGCCGGTGACGGAGGGCTGCAGGAGCTCCGGCGGCTCGGCCACGAGCAGGCCGCTCTCGTTGCCCCACCACGTGTTGCCGCGGACATCGAGCGAGCGGGCGCGGGCCTCCAGTCCGGTGCCGTTGTCGATGAACCAGGAGCCGCGGAGCACGAGGTCGAACGGTTCCCAGGCCGGCTCCCAGTCCGGGGCGAGGGCGCCGTTGTTCGAGAAGACCGTGTCGACGAACGTCGCCCCGAAGCAGGTGCCATAGCCGAACTCTCCGAGCGGAACGTAGCCCACGACCTCGTTCCGGAGGAGCATGCTCGACCGGATGCTGACGCTGCCGTAGGGGCACCAGAACACGAGCTCGTTCGCGGTGAACGTCGAACCCTCCACCTCGACGTCATGCAGGTTCGCGGCGAACGCGAGCCGGTTGCCGCTGAGCAGCGACGACCTCACCCTGAACGTGCCACTGCCCGCGTCCTGCTCACTGCCCAACCCGGTGCCGTTCCGGAACAGCCGGCAGCGGGTCAGGGTGAAGGTCGTGAAGCTGCCGTTGCGGTTGTAGACGGCCACGCCGTTGTCCCGGAAGGTGAGCCCGGTCAGCCGCACGTCGTCGGCGGAGTCGACGATGTAGCCGTAGGTGAAGCCCTGGATGGTGCCGTTCCTCACCGTGCTGTCGGCCTCGACGAGGATGCCCTGAGACAGTTCCGTGCCGGTGCCGGAGCGGCGCACGGAGTGGCCACCCAGGTCGAGGACGACGCCCGCGCGGGCGATGCGGAGGGCGGGGACGTCCGTGCCCGGACACACGAGGTCTCGGGTGAGCCGGGTGTTGCGGGTGATGGTGTCACCGCACCGGAGGCCGCGGCTCGTGTCCTCCCGTCTGCTGTCCGCCCGTGCTGCGGGCGCTACCAGCAGCAGCACCGCCATGCCCAGGGCAATGGCGGTGACGTCGTATGCGCGTTGCATGTGCCTCCCCTTCGAGGGCTTTCGCCCCGTGTCGGGGAGGCTAGGCACGCGCTCACCAGCGGCTTACCTCGCCACCGGGGTCATCCCGCTGCCGGAACCTGGACAGTCCCGACCGGGCAGGGCGCTACTACGGGAAGTTGATGGAGACTTCCGAGCGGCGCTTGTACATCGCCCACACGGAGTCGGCGATGTCCGACGCCTCGAGGTTGCCGTGGCCCGAGTCGAACGCGGTGCCCCGGACGGTGCCGCCCACGACGACCTCGCCCACGTAGACGCCTTCGCGCGCGAGCCGGTGGTGGAGCAGACCCACCGTCTTGAGCTGCGCGGCCTTTTCAATCGCGAGCCCCATGACGCCCCACTGGCCCGCACCCGCCTCGATGCGCGGGTTGAAGTAGGCGAGGGCGCCGCCGGTGACGAGGACCGCGCCCTTCTGCTGCTTCAGGTCCGGCAGCGCCTCCTGCACGCCGGTGATGAGCCCCACCACCGCGACGTCGAACGCGGCGCGCAGCTCCTCGGTGCTCGCGGTCAGCAGGTCGCGAGCGCGGTTGGAGTACGCATTCCAGTGGAGGACCGCGATGGGCCCGAGCGACGCACGCACCTCGCGGATGAGCGAGCGAACGGACTCCGGGGACCCGAGGTCACACGGAAAGGCCTTGGCGTTGATGCCCTTGGCCGACAGCTCCTGGGCCGAGGACTTCAGCCGCTCCGCGCTGCGCGCGACGAGCGCGACGGCGAAGCCTTCCTTGCCAAACCTGCGAGCCACTGCATCGGAGATGCCGGGCCCATGGCCACACACGACGATGGTTGGGGTCATGGCCGCCGACATAACACGCTGCGCTGAGTGGCGAGGCTCCGGGCCAGGGCGCACGGCGTCGGCTCGACGTCGATGACATCTCCGGGACTACTTGTGCCCGGCTCGCTCGTGCGACGGCACCCGTGATTGAATCCCCGCATGGATACTCCCGTGGCCCGTCGCGGCCCGCTCCACGCCCTGTATGCGTGGATGGTGCTGCTGTCCTTCGCAGGGTCCGCATGTGCCACCACCAGCGCCTCCGATGCCGTGAGGGTGCCCCCCGATTTCGCCTCGCGCTGTGACGCGGGCGAGTCGGGCGCGTGCAACGCGTGGGGCAGGCAATTGCGGGACGAGGGGCGGCGAGAGGAGGCGGCGGCCGCCTACGGACGTGCCTGCCAGCGTGAGGACACGGCGGCCTGCCTGACGGAAGGCCGGCTGCGCATGGAGCTGGGGGACCTGGAAGGGGCCGAGCCACCGCTGCGCAAGACCTACGAGGCCGGCACGGAGGAGGGCGCCGAGGCCCTCGCGGACCTCCATGCGGCGCGGGGTGACGAGGTTGGTGCGGAGCGTCTTCGCTACGAGGCGCTCTCCATCGACAAGTCCGTGGTGGAGGCCGTCGTGGCGTACCGCTTCGGGTTCACCGGGGGCAACGGCCTGGCGCTCGACATCAACGTGCAGCCCATGGCGTTCCTCGCGCGGCGCCTCAACGTGGGCGTGAATCTCGTCGTGTCGAACGGGCGCTCGGCGCAGGTGGGGCTGAACGGGTACGCGGGCTACCAGCACTTCGTGACGGACTGGGCGGCGCCCTACGCGCGGGTGCTCGCGGGCAGTGTCCTGGACTCCCGGCGCGCGCGAATCGATGCCGGCCTGGAGGTGGGGATGAAGGTCTTCGCCGGGCCGCTGGGGCACGTGGCATTCGCCTTCGGCAACTCGCGCGTGAGCTCCACGTACATGGCGCTGGAGGTGGGGCTGGATTGGATTGTGGCCCTCTACATCCTCGCCCATGCGCCCTGAGGCGCCTCGGCCCGGGGCCAGACGCTCGAGCCCTTGACTCCGCGGGCCGCGCCCAATAGTTAGGCAGTGACTTAACTATCTGCCGGGGCCATTTCGCCGAGGTGTGCCATGTCGCTGACGCTGTATCAGCATCCGCTCGCGTCCTTCTGCTGGAAGGTGCTCATCGCGTTGTATGAGAAGGGCACGCCCTTCGAGCCGCGCCTCGTGGACCTCGGCAACGAGGCCGAGCGCGCCGCGTTCCTGAAGCTGACGCCCCTCGGGAAGATGCCGGTGCTGCGCGACGAGGCGCGGGACAGGACGGTTCTGGAGACGAGCATCATCATCGAGTACCTGGACATGCACCATCCGGGGGCGAAGCGGCTCATCCCCGCGGAGCCGGAGCTCGCGCTGCGGACCCGGCTGAGCGACCGCTTCTACGATTTGTACGTCCAGGACCCGATGCAGAAGATTGTCGGCGACGAGCTGCGGCCGCAGGGGAAGCGCGACCCGCATGGCGTGGCGCAGGCTCGCGCGGCGCTGCGGAACGCGTATGCCTTCATCGAGAAGGAGATGGCCACGCGGCAGTGGGCCATGGGGGAGGACTTCACGCTGGCCGACTGCGCGGCGGCGCCCGGGTTGTTCTACGCCGACAAGGTGGTGGCCATCGGTGATGACCACCCGAATACGGCGGCGTATCTCGCGCGGTTGATGGCGCGCCCCTCCTTCGCCCGCGTGCTCGAGGAGGCGAAGCCCTACTTCCACATGTTCCCGGGCAAGCGCGAGTGAGTTGCACGGCATCGGGCACCCGCGCGCGAGGAGGCTGACCCGGCGCGGGCGCTTCATGCGTCACTCGAAGAGGGACAGCTCCGAGAGGGAGGCCACGCTCAGCACCGACCTGCCCTGCCACAGCGACACCAGCCGGACGTACCGGACCGAGGGACTGCCGGGCAGGGGAATGTCGAGGAAGTGGTGACTGCCTCGCGGAAGGGGCGGGTCCCAGGGGCTGTCCGTATCGCTCGCGCTCCGGAAGGTCCGGCTGTTTCCATCCATGGAGTTTCCGGGCAGCGACCGCCGGGCGAGCTCCGTCCACTGTGCACCGTCCTCACTGCCCTCGATGGCCAGCTCCTGCCCGCTCGTCACGAGATTGCGGATGACCACGCGCGAGATGCGGGCCGGCGCCTCCAGGCTGACACCCACGCGCTGCGGGACGGATGACACCTCACCCGGCCACAGCTCGTAGACGCTCCTCTCGGTGAGCACTCCATCCGTGAACGGACAGGGGGCGTCGAGCGCCGGATGACACCCGGCGCCCCGGCTGAGCGGGCGCAGCGTGCCCGTCGGAATGGGCAGACGCTCGCTGCGCCATTCGAGCCGGAAGCGGAGCCAGGCCTCGGGACTCGTCACGGGAGTGCGGTTCCACGCACCCGCGCTCACCACGCGCACCTGTGCCTCCGGGGAGTCGAAGTCCTCCAGCAGCCAGGGCGGCAGCGGCCTCGGAGACGTGGCGGCGTCCTCGTGCCAGACGAGGCCCTCCCTTCCGTGGAGCTGCAGCGCCGCCACGGGAATCATCGGGTCCTCCAGGCTGCTGCCCGGGTCTTCTTCCTCCGGCAGTACCTCGGGTTCGACCACCGCACCGCCTGGCAGCAGCGGGACGGGTGGCAGCGGGGCGAAGCTCAGCACCGGACCCGTGGCCGTCTCCTCGCGAGCCAGACGTGCCTCCCAGACGCGCATCACCGGGAGCGCGGAGTCACCTCCGCCGTTGGTCAGGGTGAACGAGATGAAGGTCGCCCGTTCCTGCTCCATGGGCGTCGCCACCCGGAAGCGTTCGCGGAACGTCGGCCGCAGCCTGGAGTCCTCTCCATCCACCTGCGGGACGATGTCCCCCGCGAGGAATTCCAGCGCGAAGGCGCCGTTGTCATGCGTGGTCACCGTCCCGTACGGCGTGAAGTCGAGCGGGCGGGCGAGGTTCTCGCTCCGTCCTCCCTCCAATGACAGCTCCGTCTGTCCGTAGGGCGAGCCATCCGCTCGCAGGGCCATGCCGTAGATGAAGACGGGGGAGTCCGGGTAGACGTCGCAGCCCGCGCCGCAGAGGCTCACGCACAGGAGCGCGGAGAAGAGAGAGGGGCGCATGTCAGTAGGTCCCTTTCAGTCCCAGCATGGGGAAGACGATGGGGAAGGCCTGCTCCTTGCGCAGGAGCCGGGTGGGGGTTTCCGCGTTGGGCCGCTCGGCGGTGTATTCGTAGAAGAGGACCTCCTTCTGGATGGAGGCGTTGAGCAGGTCGAGTGAGAGCTCGAGCGTGAGGTCATCCAGGGCCCACGCCTTGGCGGCGCGCAGGTCCACGCGCCAGAAGGACGGCATGCGCGTGGCTCGGTCCCTGTCCTGGCGCACCCACCTGGGATTGCCCTCGCTGTCCTCGCCGGGGCGCATGGGCTGCGGGGTGAGCTCGCCCGTCTCGGGACGGCCCGTGTTGAAGTGCACCACGGCTCCCACGGTGTAGCCCCCGCCGAGCTTCCGGCTGATGGCGGCGTTGAAGACGTGCGCCTGCTCGAAGGCGAACGGCACGGTGGCCCGCTCGGTGCCGATGAGCTGATTCCGGTCGTCGTAGCGTGGGACGTCCATCCGCCGCCGGCTCTGGAGGTAGCTGTACGAAGCCCAGCCGAACCAGTCACCGCCGAGCGCGTGGCGGACCATCAGCTCGACGCCATACGCCTCACCGCTCGCGGACGGGTCCGTGTCCATGAGGTCTCCCCGCCGGCGACTGTCGAAGACCTGCTGGAGGCTGAACTCCACCGTGCGTTGCAAGGGATTGAAGAAGACATCCGCGCTCAATTCCCATTGCTCATGGGGCTTCCACTCGGCGCCCACGTCGAACTGCATTCCCTCCTGCAATCCATAGCGGAGGCCGGATGCGTCCATCACCGGGAGCTGCAGGAGCACGGTGGGCGGCTGGTGGAAGAGGCCCGCGCCGCCCTTGAGGACCAGCGCCTCCGTGAGGGTGTAGCGCACCGTCAGGCGGGGCTCCACCGTCGTGCGGTGGAGCTCCCCGAGCAATTGATAGACATCCGCGCGCACGCCGGGGACGACCACCCAGCCCGGTGAGGGGCGCCACTGCAGCTCGGCGAAGGCGCCGCTCATGCGCGCTTCCGACGTGGGGCGGGTGAGCGGGTCGTCCTCGGAGAAGTACTCGGAGCCGGCGGAGGCCTCGCTGCCCGTGGCGACCACGGTGGCGCGGAGCTGTTCCACGTCCCCTCCCACGGTGAGCTGGAGCGTCTCGCCCAGGGGGTGCGTCCAGCGGAGGCGTCCCGCGAGGCTCTCCTGCTGGAGGGTGAACTCACCGAGCCTCACGCGCGGAGGGCCCCGCTCGGCGAGGAGGCCCATCTCGTCCACGCCGGCCGTCAGGCCCAGCTCCAGCTCACCTCCGGCGAGCGGGAGGAGTCCGCGCAGGTCCACCCGGTGGAAGCGGGTGACGATGCCGGCGCCATTGGTGGGCAGCAGGGGCGTGCCGTCGGGGAGCTGGCCCGGCTCCTCGGGTGCGTGCTCCGCCAGGACATCGGAGCTTCCGAGGGCCAGCAGGCGCACCCGCCCGGGCCCCACCTTCTGCTCGAGGCGGAGCTGGTAGTCCCAGAACTCGGCGCTGTAGGTGGTCGAGCCCGAGGTGGAGAGGGCATTGAGCAGCAGCGAGCTCAGCGCGCCGGTGTAGCTCATGCGTCCGGCCGCGCTGATGCTGGTGCCGGTGGCGTTGATGGGCACCTCCAGGAAGGCGCCGCTGTTGATGAAGTCCACGGTGGCCGTGGCGTGGACGCGGTCCTCGCGCGGGCGCGAGAGGCGGCCCTCCACGGCGCCACCGAGCAGGCGCCCGAACCGGACGGGCGGCGTGCCGGGGTAGAAGTCGATCGTGTCGATGAAGTCGGGCTGCACCACGGCCGGGCCGAGGAGCAGGTGGTAGAGCATCGGGACGCGGACGCCGTCGATGAAGAAGCCCGTGGACGCAGGTTGACCGCCACGCACCACCGGGTAGCCGAGGCCGGACGCGAGGCTGCCCACGCCCGGCATCAGCATGACGACGCGGAACGGGTCCCCCTGCGTCCCGGGCACCTCCCGAATCTCCTGCTCGTGCAGGCTGATGCGCGTCACCTCGGTGCGCGGGCGGTCATCCCTCACCACCGTCTCGTAGGGATTCACCTTCATCGGTTCCAACCGGTAGATGACCTCGACCTGCTGTTCCTCGGTGACGGTCTCCAGGAAGGTGGCGGGCTTGTACCCGGGGGCGCGCACCTCGACGGCGTGGGTGCCCGCCGGGAGCCGGAGCACGAAGCGGCCCTCCGCGTCCGGCTGCACGGCATCCGGAAGCCCGGAGACGAGGAGGGCGGCGTTGGCCAGCGGGCGGCGCGTCCCCTTGGCGCGCACGACGCCCTGCACCCGGGCCGTTCTCGCCCGGGGCGCTTCGGCCTGGCCCTGGGGGACGTCCTGCGCCAGGACGGGGTGGGACGCGAGCAGGACCCACAGTGCGAGCGTCCACCCCGCCCGGTGGAACGGCATTCGAGACATGAAACCCTCCGGTTGGCGGAACAACGATTTCCGCGCGCCAGACCGGCCAGGCTTCCTCGTGAAACCCCGCCGTGAGATTTCCTGTCCGCTTTTCTGGTCCCCGTTCGTTTCCCTCGGAGAATTCCTCCGGAGCCTCCTCCCGCATTGGATACCGACATCCAGAGCGCCTACGTGCGCTACTTCCCAATCATCCGGGAGAAGTGTCGCCGGATGCTGGGGGACTCCGACGAGGCGCAGGATGTCGCGCAGGAGACCTTCATCCGCTTGTGGAAGGCGCGGCTGCCCATGCATGACGCCCGTCACGTGACGGGGTGGATCTACCGGACCAGCACCAACCTGGCCGTGGACCGGCTCCGCCATCGCCGGAGCGTGCCCACGACGCAGACGGTGGCGGAATTGGCGGCGGAGGGGCGCTCCGCGGAGACCTTGCTGGCCCAGCGCCAGGAATTGGAAGTGCTCGCGCGGCACCTGCCCGCGGACGTGCTGGAGGCGGCCTTGATGAACCGGTTGGACGGACTGACGCAGCAGGAGGTCGCAGAGGTGCTCCAGGTGTCCGAGCGCACCGTGCGGCGGCTCTTCCAGCGGTTGGATGAGCAGGTGCAACACCTGAGGAGGACGCTCGGAACATGACGACGCCCGCGCCACACCCTTCCCGTCTGGAGTTGGACCGCGCGGCGCTCGGGCTGCGGAGCCCGCCGCTCGAAGCGCACCTGGAGACCTGTGCCGAGTGCGGCGCGTACCTGCGCACGGTGACGCAGCCCGAGCCCGTGCCCGCGTGGGTGCGAGCGCTCGGCGAAACGCCCCGCGAGCGCCGGCGCGCGAAGTGGATGCGCTGGACGTGGCCCGTGCTGGCCACCGCCGCGCTGGCCTCCCTGGTGCTCGTCATCGTGCCGCGCCCCGCTGGTGACACGGGGACGGAGTACGTGGGCCCCAAGGGGGCGCCTGCCGTCGCCGTCCACATCAAGCGCGGCGAGCGCATCTTCCTCTGGGATGGCCGGGCGCCCCTCGTGCCGGAAGACCGCATCCGCCTGGGCGTGGCCTCAGAGGCGTACTCGTACGTCACCGTGGCGACGCTCGCGCCGGAGGGGTGGGTCGTGCTCTTCGAGGGACCGCTCTCCGGACCGGAGCTGGCGCTGCCCGCGAGCTGGCGGGTGGACGCGGCCGGTGGGGAGGAGGTCCTCCGCGTCCTCTTCAGCACGGAGCCGCTGCCCGGTGGGGCCCGGACCGCCGAGCTCTTCTCCGAGGCGCCCAGGACTGCGAAGCTCTGGACCACCGAGCTGCGCCTCCCCAAGAGTCCTCGTCCATGAATGGCTTCACCCGCGCGTGCCTCTTCGTCCTGCTGTCGTGGCTGACCGCCACCACGGCCGGGGCGGGGGAGGTGCGCGCCGTGCCACCAGCCTCGAAGCGGGTGGCCGTCGTCGTGGGCTCCAACGCGGCGGTGCTCGGCCGGGCCGCGCTGCGCTATGCGCACGACGACGCGAGGCGGGTGGCGGATGTCCTCACCCAGGTGGGCGAGTTCCGGCCGGAAGACGTCACGCTGCTGCTGGACCCCGCTCCCGAGGCCGTGCTGGCCGCACTGGACCAGCAGCTCGCGCGCCTGCGCTCGACGCCGGGGAACACGCTGCTGCTGTTCTACTACTCGGGCCATGCGGACCAGCAGGCGCTGTATCCCCACGGCGCGCCGCTCGCGCTCGCCGCGCTGAAGCAGCGCATCGAGAGCCCGGAGGCCACGGTGCGGCTGGGCATCATCGACGCGTGCCGCGGCGGTGGGTGGACCCAGGCCAAGGGCCTGCACGCGGAGGCGCCCTTCGCCCTGCAAGTGCCCCTCAACGTGCAGAGTACGGGCTCGGTGCTCATCGCCTCCAGCTCCGGCCTGGAGAACGCGCACGAGACGGAGGCGTTGGAGGGCTCGTTCTTCACGCACCACCTGGTGGCGGGGCTTCGCGGGGCGGCCGACATCGCCGGGGATGGCGAGGTGTCGCTCGTCGAGGCCTTCACCTACGCGAAGCAGCTCACCATCCGCGACACGGCGGTGTTCGGGGACCGGCTGCAGCACCCCAGCTTCGACATGAACCTCCGGGGGCGGGACGACCTGGCGCTCACCCACGTGGAGACGGGCGGCAGCATCGTCATGCTGCACCAGCGCCAGGGGCCGCTGCAGGTGGTGCTCGCCTCGACGGGGCGCAGCGTCCTCGAGGTGCCCGAGGGCGAGCGGCAGGTGAAGGTGGCACTGCGCCCGGGACGCTACCTGCTCGTCCGCAAGGACCCGGACCGCCCCGCCGTGCGCGAGTTCAGCGTCCAGGCCGAGCAGTCGCTCCTCGTGGACGAGGAGAGCCTGGTGCCCGCGAGCTTCGCCTCCATCGCATCCAAGGGGGCTGGCGGCGACACGCGCTGGGCGACGAGCACGCCACACCGGCTGGTGACGGTGCGGCCGCTGACGCTCGGGTTCGAGGTGGTGCTCCACCTGGAGTACGCCCAGGCCCTCACGCCGTCCTGGGCGCTCACCGTCGAGCCCGTGCTCTGGCAGGAGAGCGGCTTCGTGAGCATCAACATGGCGGGGCTCGACGTGGGGGCTCGCTACCACCTCTTCGACAATGCGCCGGAGGGACTCTTCGTCGGAGCGAAGCTGGGCGTCAGCGTCGTGGACATCAATCCGGGTGCCAGCTCCGCCTCGGTGGACAGGACGCCTGTGACCCTGCACCAGGGGCTCGACGTGGGGTACACGCTGCTCTTCTGGAACAGGCTCGCCCTGTCATTGGGCGTGGGCGCGGAACACGCCTTCGCGACGTCCCGGGACATGAAGTCCGTCCTCGAGTCGTATGGCGTCTCCGCCACGGCCAACTCGCGCCGGCCGAAGCTGGGGCTCTCCGCGAACTACCGGGTCGCCGTCGGTCTGGCGTTCTGAAAAAGAAAGCGGGCCTCCGGCGGGGAGCCGGAGACCCGCGTTGCGGCCGTGAGGCCGGACGTCACTCGCTCCAGAAGGAGTCGGTCATCACGCTGAAGCCGTTCACCGTGTCCACGAAGATGGCGACCTGGTGCCCGCTCCACGGGTCATCCTGGAAGCTGGTGTAGCAGCCCTTGAACGAGCGCCCTGCAATCAGCGTGTCCAGGTTCGCCAGGCCGGCGGAGACGATGTTGCTGGGAATCTGGTTGTTGCGGTTGGCCCAGGCCAGTACCTCGTTCACCTTGCCACGCACCTCGGCGGCGTCGGCGAGGTTGGGGCGCACCGTCGCGCCGTAGGGGACGCTGGTCGGCTCCAGGCCGAAGCACGTGGGCGTCCCCTCGCGGTAGTGCTGGTTGCCCACCACGATGTTCCACCAGTCGAAGTGACGGGCCATCGTCTTGCTGTAGTCATACTGCGGCAGCGCATCCACCGCCGCGACGAGCGCCTCGAAGGGCCGGCTCAGCGTCGCCGAGTTGCGGATGTTCCGCAGGCTCACCGCGCCGATGCCCGCCGTGTTGGCGATGGCCTGGGTCGAGGTGAAGGGGCGCGTGCCGAGCAGGTTGGAAGCGCCGTTCCACGCGTCCGGCAGCACGTCGTGCAATTCGCTGTCGTCGATGGAGTTCACCAGCGAGACGATGGCCGCGTCGTCATCCGCGGAGATGGCGAGCTCGTCGAAGATGCCCACGCAGCTCGCGTTGATGTAGCTCTGCGCGCGGGCGCCACCCTCGAGCTGCTTGAGCCGGGCCTCGCCCATGCCCTGCACCGCGGAGACCTGCGCCAGCGAGGCGAAGGGCGCCGTCGCGCGCTGATTCACGATGCGGGTGACCACATCGCTCGGCAGATACGCATCCAGCGTGGCGTACGAAGCCGTGTTCGTGAAGTTGAGGATGCCCTGACACTCCGGGGCCACGTCCACGTCCGTGCTGGTGAGCGCGGACCGGGTGCTCTCGACGGCCTCCGGGGACGTCGGTTCGATGTCGGTACCACCACAGCCCACCACCAAGCTCACAGCAAGAACGGCTGAGCCAAGATGACGCATTCGGGGAACTCCTTTTTCGAGGTGCACGGCGAGCTACATCATGGCGAGGGTATCCGACAAATCCTGGTTGAATAGACTTCGTGAAACATTGCTGGAGTGCCGCCCGCGAGTGTGGGGCGCGGGCCTCATCGTGTGGGGGGAATTCCCCGACGGCGCACACGGCGAGTATGGTTCATGAAACATTTGTGTCTCGCACCTGTGCGGCGCGTGTGCGGCATGCGTGTTGCTGTAGCACGAGGGATGAACCGAGCATCTCGGTGTCGTTACGGCCTTCCATTCCTGCTCTGGGGACTGATGGCCCCGGGCTGCGGCAAGAGCGATTCCAACGAGCCGCTTCCGGGTGACGCGGGCGTCATCACGCCGGTGGATGCCGGCGTGGATGCGGGCGCCGACAGCGGGGTCCCCGACGCGGGAGGCATCGAGCCCGGCCCCATCGACGCCATCATCGCCGCCATGCCCGAGGGCTCCTGGAAGGAGCTGCCGAATACGCAGATGTCGGATGTCTGCCCCGCGCCGTACTCCAGCTACCCGTGCGAAGCGGTGATGATTGCGTGGAGCGGCGGGGCGTACGACTCGCTCCGGGACAGGCTGGTCGTCTGGGGCGGCGGGCATGACGACTCGCCGTACAACAACGTCCTCACCTTCGACCTCGCGTCGATGAAGTGGAAGCGGTGGACGGACCTGCCCGCGGGCATGACGGGCAACAGCGTCACGCCGGTGATGCGCGACAAGCGCGTGGAGTCCTGCGGCCTGTATCCGTCCGTGGCGTCGCTGGACATTCCGGACGCGGGCCTGACGTCCACGGGCTACGTGCGGCAGGAGTTGTGCGAGGACCCGAGCATCCTCTCGCAGTTGGACGCGCAGCAGCCGCGCAGCGCGCACACCTATGGGAATGTGACGTTCAGCGAGGCGACGGGGCGCTTCTACGTGCTGGGCTCCGTTGCCATCTACCCGAGCGGGCAGACCGGCACGCAGCGGGTGATGGGCTTCGACTTCGCGACCGGCCGGTGGGTGCGCGGCGCGAACAACCCGGTGGTCGACTACGGGGCGAGCGCCGCCGATGCGCGGGGGCACCTCTGGTACGTCGGCTCCCGGAAGCTGCACGAGTACGACCCGGTGGCCGACACGTGGACGGCCCATGCCGCGGGTGGCGCGGGCTACTACTACGCGGGCTCGGCCGTGGACACGAAGCGGAACATCCTCGCGCTCGTTCGCGAGGGGACCACCGTGTCGACGTATGCGCTGGGCACTTCGGGGAAGACGCACGCCACCGTCACCACCACCGGGCTGAGCGCGCCGGTGGGCGGAGCGCCCGGGCTCTCGTACTCGCCGGTGTTGGACCGGTTCGTCGCATATCCGGGCGGCCGCAAGCTGGCGATTCTGGACCTCCAGGCGGGCCGGTGGGTGGAAGTCACGGGCACGGGCGACGACCCGGGAGCCGCGGCTTCGAATGGCACCTTTGGCCGGTTCCGCTACAGCCCCGCGCGCAACGTGTTCGTCGTCGCGAACAGCACCCGGCGGAACGTCTTCATCTGGAAGCCGCCGTCCACGGCACCATGAGGAAGCGCGTGGCACGCCATCGCTCCCGGCGGAAGCAGGGGGCCGGCCGGCCGGTCGGGATGCGTGGGCCGCATCTCGCGCCGGTCTGGCACCGGGACCAGGTCGCGCTCCTCGACGGCGTCGCCCTCTTCGAGGAGGGCCTCCTCGCGTTCCTCGATGACGTCGTCCCCGCCGAGGAGCGACTCCTCGCGTTCCTCGACGGCATTGCCCTGGAAGGGGAGGACGCGCGGGGTATGGAGCCACCCTGGGCGGAGTAGCCCGGGCCCGCTCGGGCGCTTCCGCTCCGTGCTTCGAGGGGGCTCCGTTGCCTCCACCCGGGCCGGGCCTCTAGCGTTCCGGGTGCATGTCCGAGCCGACTCCTGAAACCGCCGCCCCCGAGAAGCAACCCGAGCACCCGCTGGGGTTCCTCTACGGACTCATCGGCGGGCCGCTGCTCTTCGTCTTCACCCTCTGGCTCGCGAGCGTGACGGGCCGCTTCTTCTACGTGCTGGCCATCGCCAGCGTGGTGGCCTTCGTCGTGGGCGCGCTGCGGGCGCTCCTCTTCGCGGCCAGGAGCCTGGTGACGCGGCCGGTGCCGAGCCTCGCGGTGCTGGCGGTGCTCGGCGGCCTGGGCTTCCTCGCCGCGCGCAACGCGGAGGCGGTGCGCGCCTACGTGGTGAAGCTCGGCGAGGACCCGGAGCTGGGCGGGCGTTACGAGGGCGACGGCTTCTCGATTGAGTACCCCCAGGGCTGGCGCCAGCGCGACATCGACGGCTTCGAGGTGGCGGGCATCCGCCCGTCGGGGACGGGGCACTCGGACTGCCTCGACAACGCGGGCGTGATGCGCTCGCGCCGGGACGACTACACCCTCGACGCGTATGTGCAGTTGCAGCGCGACGACTACGGGAAGAGCGAACACTGGCAGTTGCTCGAGGACAAGCCCACTACGGTGAGTGGGCTGCCCGGACGTGAGCTGGTGGTGAAGGGCGCCACCCACCTGCTCCACCTGTACGTCACCGTGAAGGACCAGCGCGGCTTCATCGTCTCCACGCAGGCCTGCCTCGCGAATGGCGGAGCGAACGAGGCGCAGCTGCTCGAGGTGGCCCGGAGCTTCCAGTTGTAGGCCGGGAATGCAGCGCGGATTGTAGGTGCAATCGTTCTTCGTGCGGTACGTAGGGCCCGGTGCGGCCACCACCGAGCCCTACTCCCCCGAGGACGTCCGCCATGCGCCTTACCGCCTGCCGCAGTCTGGGCCTTGCGTTGTTCTGCCTTTCACTCGCCCCCGGGACTGGCAGCGCGCAGCAGCCCGCTGCGACGAAGCAGCCTGCCGCCGCGAAGCCTTCCGCGGATGCCGCGCAGCCGCCCGCTGAGAGCACGAAGCAACCCGTTGCAGCGAAGCCTTCCGCGGATGCCGCGAAGCAGCTCATCGGCACTTGGGGCGCCGAGCGCATCTTCGGCCCGGAGGTGCAGGGTGAGCTCACCCTCCTGAGGGAGCAGGGTACGTGGCTGGCCCGCGTCGGCGGCTTCGAGATTCCGGGCCGGGAGGAGAAGAAGGCCGTTACCGTCGTCCTGCCCGGAGGGCAGGGCGAGCTGCGTGGAGCGCTGACGCCCGACGGCAAGCGCTTCGTGGGGCACTGGATTCAGGCGCGCGTCGTCGTGGGGGGCTACCGGTACGCCACGCCCATCGAATTGCGCGCCGTCCAGAAGGACGTGTGGCGCGGCACCGTGAAGCCCATGGAGGACCGCTTCACCGTGTACCTCATCGTCCAGGAAGCACCTGACGGCACCGTGCAGGCCGTCATGCGCAACCCGGAGCGGAACTTCCCGCCGCAGCGCGTGTTCCGCGTCTCGATGACGGGAGACACCGTGAAGCTCACCAACACCCGCGAGGGAGGCATGAGCTTCGAGGGCACCTACGACGCGAAAGCGGAGAAGCTGTCCCTGCCGATGCTGTTCCTGGGCACGTTTGACCTCACGCGGCGGGACAGGGAGCAGGCCGTGGGGCTCTACCCGCGCACGCCGTCGTCGGCCCCGTACGTGTACCGCAAGCCCGTCGCGGAGGAGGACGGCTGGGCCACCGCGTCGCTCACGGACGTGGGCATGGACCCGGGCCCCGTGCGTGAATTGGTGCAGCGCATCCTCGACACGTCCCCCGCCGACCCGGCCGCGCCGCTCATCCACGGACTGCTCATTGCCCGCCACGGGAAGCTCGTCGTCGAGGAGTACTTCCACGGCTACGACAAGGAGCGCGCGCATGACCTCCGCTCCGCCGCGAAGACCTTCGCTCCCGCGCTCGTGGGCCTCGCCATCGACCAGGGCGCGAAGCTGGCGCCGGAGACGCCCGTGTACTCGCTGTTCCCCGAGCACAAGGACGCCGCCGCTTCGGACCCGAGGAAGGCCCGCCTGACGGTGGAGCACCTGATGACGATGACGTCCGGGTACGCGTGCGACGACGACAACGGCGACTCGCCCGGCAACGAGGAGAAGGTCCAGGAACTGGAGTCCGGTTGGTACACGTACACGCTGAACCTGCCCATGGAGCGCGAGCCGGGCGAGGACCAGGCCGTGTACTGCTCGGTGGGCATCAACCTGCTCGGCGCTGTCGTGCACAACACCACGGGCGCGTGGCTGCCGGACTTCTTCGCGCGCTCGCTGGCCGTGCCGCTCCAGATGCGCGACTACCACCTCAACCTCTCGCCCGATGGAGACGCGTACATGGGCGGTGGCTTCCAGTTGCGCCCCCGGGACGCGCTGAAGCTGGGGCAGTTGTACCTGCAGGGCGGCGTGTGGAACGGGCGGCGCGTCATCAGTAAGCGCTGGGTGGAGCGCTCCATCGCGCGCCATGCCCTCATGAGCCCCGGGCGCACGTACGGTTATGCATGGTGGCGGCACGAGCTGCAGGTCGGTGACCGCACCTATGCCGAGTACGAGGCCGGGGGGAATGGCGGGCAGCTCATCATGGTCGTCCCCGAGCTCGACCTCACGGTGATGTTCACCGGCGGCAACTACAACCAGGTCAAGGTGTGGAGGAAGTTCCGCGAGGAGTTGCTGCCCCAGTTCATCATGGCGGCAGCGAGGAAGTAGGCGGTCCAGGGGCGCGGGTTGCAATCGCTCGCGGCGCCGACGTCTAATCGCGCGTCCCCGTCGACGCGCGCCCCGGATGCCAGCGGAATCCAGACCCCGGTATGTCTTCATCGACGCGCTGCGCGGCTTCGCGGCGCTCGCGGTGGTGGGCTTCCATGCGCGTGAGGGAGGTCACCTCGCGCAGCTGGAGCCCTTCCTCGGCCCGGTGCTGAATGGCGTGCTGCGGCGCGGGGACGCGGGCGTCACCGTGTTCTTCGTCATCAGCGGCTTCGTCATCGCCGCGAGCATGGCGCATGCGCACGTCACGCCGGGTTATGTGGGCCGCTTCCTCGCCCGCCGCTCGGTGCGGCTGGACCCGGCCTACTGGGCGTCGATGGCGCTCACCGTGGGCTTCGGGCTCCTCTCGGTGCGCTTCGTCCCCGGCAAGACGTATGAGCTGCCGACCTGGGGCGAGGTGCTCGTCCACCTCACGTACCTGACGGACCTGCTCGGCGTGCGGCAGCTCAGCGCGGTGTACTGGACGCTCTGTTACGAGTTCCAGTTCTACGCGACGTTCGCCCTGCTGCTCCTCGGCGTCACGCGGCTGCGAGAGCGCCTGGGGGCCGAGCGGGCACTCACGGCGGCGGTCTGGCCCGCGACGTTGGTGTCGGACCTGTGGCTGGTGGGGCTCGAGCCCTTCCACGTGCACGGGCTGTTCGTGGACCGGTGGCACCTGTTCCTCACTGGGGTGCTCGTGTGGCGCTCCGTCGTCCGGCGCTCGGGCGCGCACGTGGCCGCGGCGGCGGCGCAGGTGGCGCTGGTGGGTGTCATGGGCCTCGTGCGCGCGGATGTGCAGTTGCACGTGGCGGCCGCGACGGGTGCCCTTGTTCTCGCGGTGGGGCTCGCGGGGCGACTGGAGACGTGGCTGTCGTGGCGCGGGTTGCAGGGGCTGGGCGCCATCTCGTACAGCCTGTACCTCACGCACAACGCGGTGACGGGCGCGCTCTTCCGCGTGGGCTTCCGGCTCACCGGACGCAGCCCGGCGTGGGAGGTGGTGTGGTTCGTGCTCTCGCTCGGCGCGTGCATCGGCTTCGCGTGGGTGTTCCACAAGCTCATCGAAGCGCCGAGCCTCGCGCTCAGCCGGCGCATCCGGCTGGGCGCTTCTGAGCCCGCGACGCAGGGAAGGGGAGAGGCTGTCGCTCCGGCGTCGCTCGCGCCGTGAGTGGCCCGTCGGCATCACCCGGAAAACTCGGGCACGACCCGAGCGCTTGGGCGCCGTATGGGCTGGCGCTCGTGACGGCAACCTGGCGGGTGCCACGCGTCACGGTGCATCGGCACCGAGCACGCCGCCAGTGCATGGCTGCACCGGCGGCCCGGCATGGCCCGAGACGGCGCTGAACGACGTGGCGCTGCTAGTGGAGCCAGTAGAGGCGGTTGTTGCTCGTGAGGGCGCGCGCCAGAAACTCGCGGAGCGACGCGGCCACGGGCGTCACGGCCGGGTATGTGCCGTGGTACGCATCCAACAGGGGATAGGGGGGCGGCCGGGCCACGTCCACCAGGATGAAATCCGAGTCCTGGCAGTCCACCAGCGTCCACCAGGACGCGGGGCCCATGGAGTCCTCGTCGATGCCGCGCATTCGAACGCGGGCGCGCTGTAGCTCTCCGAGAGAGAGGAGGCTGTAGCGCGCGTTGGGCAGCGGCTCGAACAGCTCCGCGCCATTGCACCGCAAGTAGAAGGCGCGCAGCTCGGCCCCGAGCTGCCAGCCCGCACGCGATTCGAACGCGGCAATCTCCGCCTCGGTCGCGGGAGGATGCGGGTAGTGCTCGCGCACCACGGTCGCAAGGAGTTGGTCCAGGGTTGGTGTCATGGGCTAGTCGCTGTAGGGGAGGTTGGGCCCGGGGGTGGACCACCGACTGCCGCGCGCGTAGCACTGCGGATAGGCGTTGTTGAAGAGCGTGTGGACAAAGTCTGGCACGGGCAGGATGTTGCGCGGGTCGGTGGGGTGCCCTCCGTGGCCGAGGTCGAGAATGTGGTGGCCCGGCCAGTTGCGGCCGGCCGTGCTGGGCCAGGCGCCGAACTCCTCAATCCAGTTGGCCCGGAACGCGTCCCGCGCGTTGTCCCAGATGCCTCTGCCGCGCCGGGGGTCGACGGTCGCGTAGTCGCAGCAGCAGTGAGTGAGCGGATAGCGGGTGCCACCCTCCGCCGGGAGGAACATGAAGCGCCCGACCCAATCGCCCTTGATGTCCGCAAGCCAGATGCAGCCCATGAGCACGCGGCCCTCGGATGCGCACTGGCGCTGGCAGCGCCCCAACTGCTTGGCGTTGCACTGCCATGGGCCGTAGTAGATGGTCGTGGCCACCCGGCCGCCGTCGGGGCTCGGCACCTCGGGCCCAACCCACTTCGCAGTTGCTGGGGGCATGCCGACTGCGCCGACCGTGGCCGAGCCGCACGCGACGAGGGCTGCCGCAGTGAGCGCGACGACGAGCGGACGATGCTCGGAGGGGGGAAACATGCAAAAGCGGATAGCACCGACAGCTCGCCGCGCACAAGTCACGGCGGTGGGAGCCCCTCTTGGTGGATTGGCCCGACAAGCAGGCGTCGCCGCGTGTCGCTCCAGAGTATGGCGATGCGCTCCCTTGCAGCGAGGCGATTGGCAGCGCCGCTCTGACTGCATCGTCCATCTGGAGGCCTGCCGGCCCGAATGCAACGGCCTCTACGCCAACTCCTTCACGTGGTTGTGGATGCGAACCCTTGCACGCCCGGGTCGAAACGGGCGCCCTGCTTCCACGTCTCCTCCTTGAGGAACCCCAGGCACTCCGGTGGCGATCTTGGAGCCGGCTGCCTGCCCACCGTCCGTCCGTAGGGCGGGAACACCCATGATAGAGACAGAGCCATGACGCGGCGGAACGTGGTGCTCGGGTTCGGACTCTGTCTGTGGATGTCTGCGTGCAGGGCGCCCTCGGTGCCCGCGCCTTCCTCCGATGCGGGCGCTTCGTCTCCCGGCGCCCTGACGTGGGTGACGGTGCCGGCCTCCGACGCGCGCCTCCAGTACACCGGACGCCGTTACACCTCCGGCACGGGTGTCGTCTTCTCCCATCCCGGCGTGACGGTGCGCGCGCGCTTCTGGGGCGATGCGGTGCGGATGCGGCTCAATGACTTCGGCCTCGGCGGCGACATCGGAACGAACTGGTTCGACGTGAGCATCGACGGCGCCGCGCCGAAGCCGCTCGCCGTCCGCGGTGGCGAGTCCACCTACGTGCTCGCCAGCGGGCTGGAGGCGGGGGTGCACACGGTGGAGGTCCTCAAGCGCACCGAGTCCTCCGTGGGCCAAAGCGAGCTCGTGGCACTCGAGGTCCACGGAGAGCCGCGGGACCCGCCATCACGGCCGACGCTGCGGATGGAGCTGGTCGGCGACTCCATCTCCTGCGGCTATGGCACCGAGGTCTCCCTCATCCCGGACTCGCCGTCGTGGCAGGCGCCGACCTTCAATTCGAAGAACGAGAACCCCACGCGGAGCTATGGCTGGCTCACGGCCCGGAGCCTCGGCGCGGAGTTGGTGACGGTCTGCTACTCGGGTCATGGCATGTACCGCAACCTGGACAGCTCCACGACGGACCTGCTGCCCGCGCTCTATGACCTCGCCGTGCCGGGGCAGCCCGCCGCCTGGGACGCGGGCCTCTACTCGCCCGACGTGGTTGTCATCAACGCCGGCACCAACGACGCCTTCGCCGGCTACGGCACCCCCGAGTTCCTCCCCAGCGAGACGGCCTTCAAGGCCGCGTACCGCAAGCTCCTCGCGCGCGTGCGCGAGCTGCACCCGAAGGCGCGCATCGTGTGCACGCTCGGCAGCATGACGGACGGGTACAAGCAGCAGGAGGTGAACGGCACCGTCACCTCCGCGCACGTCGGCGAGTGGATTACCGAGCTGGTGCAGGAGCGCAACCGCGTTGGGGATGCCCGCGTCTACCGCCACCTGATGGCCGTGCAGAACCCCGCGGCCGACGGTGTCGGCGAGGACTGGCATCCCTCGGCCACCACGCACCAGAAGATGGCCGAGGCGCTGACGCGCTTCCTCCAGGACACCGTGCTGCGCTGAGGCCTCGACCCGAAGCTGGCCGAGGCACTGACGCGCTTCCTCCGGAACACCGTGCTTCGCCGAGGCCTCACCGCCGCGACAGGCTCTGCCGCCATGCCCGGAGCTTCTCCAGCTCCGGCCTGGCGCGGGTGCCCTGGGCCTCGAACACGACGCGGGCCTCCTCGGCGAGGGCCATCGCACGCTCCCGGTCCGGCGGACGCTGGGCCATCAGCGCACGCGCCATCACGAATCGGGCCCAGGCCGAGGACAGCTTCGCGGTGGACGCGCCATCGAGGAACTCCCGGGCACGCTCCAGCAGGGGCAGGGCCTTCTCGGGTGCGCCGAGGTCGAGGTGCGCTTCTCCGAGGAAGACGAGGGTCTCCGCCACTTTCAGGGACCGGGGGCCCTGTTGCTTCTCGTCGAGGGCCAGGGCGCGCTCGCAGAGGTCGAGCGCCTCCCTCGGTTTCCTCTCGTCCAGGGCCACCCGGCTCAGCGTCAGCGCCCCCTCCGTCACGTTGGCGCCGTCGGGGCCCTGCTCCTTTTCGATGATGGCCCGGGCGCGCGCGATGTCCTTTCGGGCCTCGGCATTCCTGCCCACCCGGTTGTACGCCTGCGCACGGAAGAGCATCACCACGGTGCTCCGCCGGGAGTCGGGGCCCAACGCTCGCTCGAAGCGCTTCTCGGAATCGGCGAAGAGGGCGAAGGCCTTCTCGGGCTGGTCCGCTTCACTCGCCAGTTGGCCGAGATGGAGGACGGCCAGGGCGGCGAGCGGGTTGTCCGGGCCGAGGGTGCGTTCAAAGATGGCGAGTGCGCGCTCCGCGTGGCGCCTGGCCTCTTCCGCGCGGCCCAGTTCCCTCAGCTTCTCACCGAGAGTGCCGAGCAGGACGCCGAAGCCGGAGGGCTCCTGGCCCTCGACGTCCGAGTACAGGCCGACGGCCCGCTGCAGGACGGCGAGCGCCTCGTCGGCGCGGCCGAGGTCGGCGTATCCGAGGGCGAGGCTGTTGAGGATGGTGGAGAGCTGGGGGTGATTGGGCCCGAGGTAGCGCTCGCGGAGCTGGAGCGCGCGGAGGTGGGCGTCCACGGCCTGCTGCAGCCGGCCCTGCAGAAAGTGCAATCGCCCTTGCATGAAGAAGAAGTCCGAGGCGCGAAGGCTGTCCTCACCGAAGGCGCGCTTCGCCAGCTCCAGCCCCATGGAGATTGCCGCCTCCGCCTGGGCGTACTTACCCTGCTGGACGAACACCGCCCCCCGCATCAGGTGGTAGTCCGCGGAAATGTCCGGGTAGCGCTCGCGGCCCAGCCGGGCCACGGCGGCCTGCGCGTGCTCGTCAATGCGTTCCGCGTCCGTGGGGCGGGCCAGGCGGTCTCCCACCAACCAGAGCAGTTGAATCCATGCGCGCGCCGCCGTCACGTCGTCGTGCCCGGCCTCGGCGGCGAACACGGCCTTGTAGAGGGCGGCTTCCGAATCCTTCGCCTTGCTGAGCTTGTCCAGGAGCTTTCCGTGGACGAGGAGCACCTCCGCTTCGAGCGGCTTGTAGTCCAGGCCCTGGAGGTCCCCGAGGATGGCGGACGTGAGCTCGAGTGCTTGCGCATACCGAGCGGATTCATACCGGGCGCGTGCCTCGGCCAGCTTGCGCCGTGCCGCGTCCACGCGGGGACGGAGCGCATCGGGGGGTTGCGGGCGGGTGGACAGCGCCGACGTATCACGACACCCCGTGAGCCCCTCCAGGGACGTGATGAGCTGGCCCGAGTTGCGCACCGTCCAGGTGTCCGCCTTCCGCAGCACCTCGGTGACGGCGGCGAGCTGCCACAGCCGTGTGTCGAGGCAGGCGGCCGTCTGCCACGCGTTGCTCGCGGGCTGTTCGTGGGACATGACACAGGCCTCGGTGCGCAGCGTGCGCCACTGCGAGGCGTGTGCGTCCAGCACCCCGGCCACTTTCTCCCAGGCAGCGGCGGCGTAGGGCGCGCCCGTGGCGAGAAAGGCCGCGTGCACCTGCTCGCGCTGCACGGAGCCCCACGCCGCGTCGAGCTTCTCCGTCTCCTGCTCGCATCTCGCCTCGGTCCGGTGCGCCAGGGCCCAGGCGCCCACGCCGCCCAGCACGCAGGTCGTGCCCGCGAGTGCCGCCATGCGGGCCCACGTGCGCCGGGGCGGAGGCGCGAGCGCCGCCAGCAGTGGCTCCAGGGACGGGTAGCGCTCCTCGGGACGCGGCTTCAGTCCGCGAAGCATGACCCGCCGCACCCAGGTGGGCACCTTCGTGCCGTGAGGCACCGGACGCAGGCGTTCCTCCCGCGCGGCGCGGGCCACCTCCTCCAGGCTGTAGCCCTCGAAGGGACGCACGCCGTAGAGCGCTTCGTGCAGCGCCACGCAGAAGCTGAACTGGTCCGACAGCGCGTCCGCCCGCCTTCCGTCGAGCAGCTCCGGCGCCATGTACGCGGGCGTCCCCAGCAGCACGCCCGTGCGCGTGAGCGGGCTGGCCGTGGACGCGGCGGAGCCGGGCGCCGCGTTCGATGCGGCCTGCCCCCGGTTGAGGGGACGCGCCATGCCGAAGTCCGTCACCCGCGCGCGCCCGTCCTTGCCGACGAGGACGTTGGCGGGTTTGAAGTCGCGGTGCGCCAGTCCCGCCGCGTGCGCCGCCGCGAGCCCCCGCCCGGCTTCGGTGAAGACGCGCAGCACCTCCTGCCAGGCGCGTGGCGTCTTCAGCCACTCGGCCAGCGTGACGCCGTCCACCAATTCCATGGCCAGGAAGACGCAGCCCTCGTGCGTGCCCACGTCGAAGACGGAGACGACGTTGGCATGGGAGAGGCGGGCCAGCGCCTGGGCCTCCAGCACCAACCGCTGGCGCAGTTCCTCCACCTGCCGTCCCTCGGGGCGCAGCACCTTGAGGGCGACCTGCCGGTCCAGCTCCGGGTCATACGCCGCATACACCACGCCCATGGCCCCGGCGCCGATGCGCTCCAGCACCACGTAGCGCGACAGCCTGGCGCCACGCTCCAGCGGCGCGGCGGCCGGCCCGGTGGGCACGTCGCCGCTCGTCGAGTCCGCCGCCGCCAGCACCCGCTGGCAGTCATGACAGCTCTCGACGTGTGTCAGGACCTGCGAGCGCTGCTCCTCCGAGAGCAGTCCCGCCAGCAAATCACTCAGCGTCGTCTCGGCAGGGCAGGGCGTCATCCAATGGCAAGCGTACCAGCATTCCGTGGGACTCCCGCCCGGTGGTTGCCCGGTGATGGCCATTGACAGCCTCGCGCTTCTCCCCGAGGAGGAAGCCATGATTGAGCTCCCCGAAGGCGCGTCGATGAAGGACTACCAGCGCTACATCCACGACCTGGAGGCGCTGCACGGCTGGCTGAAGCTGGACCTCGTCCACAACTGCTTCCTCATGGGCGAGGAGGTGGGCGAGGTCTTCAAGGCGGTGCGCCGCTACAACAAGCTCTTCGACGAGGGCACGAGCACGCCCACCGAGGAGGCCCGCGCGCACGTGGGCGAGGAGCTGGTGGACGTCTTCAACTACCTGCTCGCCCTCGCCAACCGCGTGGGCGTGGACCTGGAGCAGGCGTTCCGCGAGAAGAACGCCCGCAACCAGCAGCGTACCTGGAGCTGACGGGGACTCGGCCGCCTGCCTGGCGGTCCGCGTTGTCGGTGCTGAACAGGGTCCCTACCTTCAGACCGATATGAGCTCTCGCATCTCCCGAGTGAACACCCTGGCGCCGGTGCTGTTGCTCGCTGTGGTGATGGCCACCGGTTGTCAGAAGTACGACGTGCTCATCGAGAAGGACCAGGTGGCCGAGCAGCGCTGGGCGGACCTGGAGGCCGCGCTGCAGCGGCGCGCCGACCTCATTCCGAACCTCGTCAACACGGTGAAGGCCGCCGCCGCGTCGGAGAAGGAAATCCTCAGCAGCGTGGTGGAGGCGCGCGCGAAGGCCACCAGCATCCAGTTGAGCGGTGAAGACCTGCAGGACCCGGCGAAGGTGGCCGCGTTCCAGCAGGCACAGGACCAGCTCTCCGGCGCGCTGTCGCGATTGATGGTGGTGCAGGAGAAGTACCCGGAGCTGAAGAGCAACGAGAACTTCCGCGCGCTGCAGGTGCAGCTCGAGGGCACGGAGAACCGAATCCTGCGCTCGCGCGAGCAGTACAACGCGGCGGTGCGCGACTACAACACGGAGCTGGGCAAGCTGGGCGGCGCGGCGGTGCGGCGCGCCACCGGAAGCACCTTCAAGCCGCGTGAGTACTTCCGCGCGTCGGCGGCCTCGCAGGCGGCGCCGCAGGTGAACTTCTGATGCGTCCGGTGGCGGCATCCCGTGCTGCCGCCGTCGCGCTCGCGTTGCTCTTGTGCGCGGGCGTGGCGCGGGCCTTCACGCCTCCGCCCATCCAGGGCCACATCACCGACACCGCGGGCGTGTTGAGCCCACAACGGCGCGCGGTGCTGGAGGCGCGGCTGGAGGCGCTGCGCAAGCAGTCCGGCTACGAGATTGCGGTCTTCTTCACCAGCTCGCTGGAAGGGGACACGGTGCAGGACGCCGCGTACGGCACGTTCAACACCTGGGGGATTGGTCAGAAGGGGGCGGACAACGGAGTGTTGCTGCTCGTCGCGCCCAACGAGCGGCAGGTGTGGATGGAGACCGGCAAGGGCGTGGGCGGTGAGCTCACGGACGTGCAGGCCTACGACATCATCAAGCAGTACATCGCTCCGCACCTGAAGGCAGGGGAGTACGACGCGGCGGCGGAGGATGGCAGCAATGCCATTGCCCAGACGCTCACAGGGCAGCCATTGCCGGGGGCCGCGGCGCTGCCTCGGCCTCAGCCCACGCGGCGCGAGCCCCAGGGCGACACGGGCATCGGGGGCCTGGGCTGCCTCATGGTCGCCTTCATCATCTTCTTCATCGTGGCCATGCGCGGCGGCGGCGGCGGCCGGCGGCGACGACGGGGCATCTTCTTCGGCGGCTGGGGTTGGGGCGGCGGCGGCTGGGGCGGCGGCTGGAGTGGTGGAGGCCGCAGTGGTGGTGGTGGTGGCGGGGGTGGCTATAGCGGTGGTGGCGGCAGCTCGGGAGGTGGCGGCGCGGGCGGCAGCTATTAGGCGGAGCGGCTCACGGGGGCCTTGCCACGTGACGCACCCCGAGTCCCACGTGGCGGCCAGGCCAGCATCGCGACCTCCACGATGCCCAGCAGCTCGGTTTCACTCGCGCCGTCCTGGGCCTGAATCGTCATGCCCTGGATGACCGCGCCGAAGTAGCGAGCCAGAGCCGTCGCGTCTGCCTCGGCGGGCAATTCCCCCTGCGCGATGCCCTTGCGGATGCAGTCCTCGAACCGCTTCAGCGTGGCCGCCCTCAAGCCGGAGACGTACTCCGCGACGGGTTGGTTCTCCGGCGCGCATGTCAGCACCGCCGCCGTAATCATGCAGCCGGCAAGCTGCTTCCTCCGGGGGAAGTGCCGGGCGGACTCCCGCAGCACCCGCTCCATGGCCCCACGCGCCGTGGGCTCCTCGTCGAGCGCCCGGGCGGTGAAGGAGCCCTGGTCCGCCTGGTAGCGCGCCAGCGCCTGTTGGTACAGCTCCGCCTTCGAGCCGAACGCCGCATACAGGCTGGGTGCGGTGATTCCCATCGCCTCCGTGAGGTCCGCAATCGACGCGCCCTCGTAGCCCAGCCTCCAGAACACCTCCATCGCCTTGTCCAGCGCCTTCGTGGCGTCGAACTCGCGGGGCCGTCCTCGGGGGCGTGGGGCAGGGGGCATGGTGGATTTCATAGCGTTCGTTCTTGAAATGCGCCGGGGTGGGACCTATTTACGTATTGGTCACTACATAAACAGGAGCACCACCCCATGTATTCTGCCATCGCCACCCTGCTGGTGGCTGTCGGCCTTGGTGTGTCCCCCGTCCGCCCCGACACCTCCGAGGCGCGTGCCTTCGCCGGTCAACTGGACCCGGTCATCGACCGGGCGCTCGCGGAGAAGCGCATCGTCGGCACCGTGGTCCTCGTCGCGAAGGATGGGGAAGTCGTCTATCGGCGCGCCGCCGGCTTCGCGGACCGCGAGGCGAAGCGGCCCATGTCCGAGGACGCCGTGTTCCGGCTGGCCTCCATGACGAAGCCGCTGGTGTCCGCCGCCGCGCTGGCCCTCGTGGAGCAGGGCAAGCTGTCCCTGGAGGACCCCGTCACGAAGTGGCTGCCGACCTTCCGTCCCCGGCTGCCGGACGGCCGGGAGCCCGTCATCACGGCGCGCCACCTGCTGACCCACACCGCGGGCCTGAGCTACGGCTTCTTCCAGCCCGAGCAGGGGCCCTATCTCAAGGCCCGCGTCTCCGACGGGCTCGATGACGTGCCTGGCCTGACGCTGGAGGAGAACCTCCGCCGCATCGCCTCGGTGCCGCTGTCGTCGGAGCCCGGCAAGCGCTGGGGCTACTCCGTGGCCATCGACGTGCTGGGTGCTGTCGTCGCGCGCGCGGGCGGGGCTCCGCTGCCCGACGTCGTGGCGCGGCTCGTCACCCGCCCGCTCGGCATGAAGGACACCGCGTTCATCGCCAGGGACGCCGCGCGGCTCGCGACGCCGTACGCGGACGGGCGCCCGGAGCCGGTGCGCATGGGCGAGGTGGGGCTCGTGCCCTTCGGCGGCACCATCCGTTATGCACCCGGCCGGGCCCTGAACCCGCGCGCCTTCCCGTCCGGCGGAGCGGGCATGGTGGGGACGGCGGACGACTTCCTGAAGTTCCTGGAGGCACTGCGCAAGGGCGGCGCGCCGGTGCTCGCCGCGTCCTCCATCCAGCAGTGGGGCACCGACCAGGTGGGCCCGGAGGCGCAGACGCAGGGGCCCGGCTGGGGCTGGGGCCTGGGCTCGGCACTGTTGGTGGACCCGGTGGCGGCGAAGAGCCCGCAGTCAGTGGGCACCTGGCAGTGGGGCGGGGCGTACGGCCATAGCTGGTTCGTGGACCCGAAGCGCAACCTCACCGTCGTCGCGCTCACCAACACCGCCATCGAGGGCATGTCGGGCGCGTACCCCGGCATCATCCGTGATGCCGTCTACGCCGCCCTGCCCGCGGCTCCCGCGGTGCGCCTCTACGCGCTCGACTGTGGCCGCATCGACATCGCGGACATGGGGATGTTCTCCGACACGGGCGAGCACGCCGGAGAGCACGGCACCCTCAGCGCGCCGTGCTTCCTCATCCAGCACCCGCGCGGCACCTTGCTGTGGGACGCGGGCCTCGGGGACAGGGTGGCCTCGCTCCCCGACGGCGAGGAGCCCGTGCCCGGCTCGCGCTTCCGCGTCTCCACGACGCTGGTGTCCCAGCTCGCGAAGCTCGGACTGAAGCCGTCGGACGTGGACTTCGTCTCGTTCTCCCACCTGCACGCGGACCACTCGGGCAACGCCCCGGCCTTCGCCAACTCCACGTGGCTCATCAACGCGGCCGAGCTGGCCTGGGCGCTGGGGACGCCCACGCCCATCGGCGTCGACCCGCGGCTGGTGCGCGGCCATGCGAAGGACAAGACGGTGGCCCTCCAGATGGACCACGACGTCTTCGGTGACGGCACCGTGCGCATCCTGAAGACGCCGGGCCATACGCCCGGCCACCAGGTGCTGATGGTGCGGCTGCCGAAGTCCGGCTCCGTCATCCTCTCCGGGGACCTCTTCCATGCGCGGGAGAACTTCGAGAAGTCGCTCGTGCCGCCCTTCAACGTGAGCCGCTCGGACACGCTCGCGTCCATCGACCGCGTGAATCGGCTGATTCGCAACACCGGCGCGCGGCTCATCGTGCAGCACGAGCCCGGAGACGTCCGGGCGCTGCCCGCGTTCCCCGCGTATCTGGAGTGAGACACCCGCCCTTCATTTCGGCCGCTGGGCGGCGGGCCCGCGCGCTAGCCTGTCTCGGACAGACGAATCGCTCGGGCCGCGCCTGCTTCGGGTGCTCGGCCGCATGGAGGCATCATGGGAGGAGTGGCTCGAAAGCTGGGCTGGGGACTGCTGGCCATCGTCGGCGCCTTCAGCCTGGGCACGGTGGCGCTGCACCGGGGGGAGAGCATCAACGCCGTCTGGCTGGTGGTGGCGGCCGTCTCCGTCTTCCTCATCGGCTACCGCTTCTATGGGCGCTTCGTGGCGGAGACGGCCCTGGGGCTGGACGCCACGCGCGCCACGCCGGCCCACCGTCGCAATGACGGCCTGGACTATGTGCCCACGGACAGGTGGGTGCTCTTCGGCCACCACTTCGCCGCCATCGCCGGCGCGGGCCCGCTGGTGGGCCCCGTGCTGGCCGCGCAGATGGGCTACCTGCCCGGCACGCTGTGGATTCTCGCGGGCGGGGTGCTGGCCGGCGCGGTGCAGGACTTCGTCATCCTCTTCCTCTCCATCCGACGCGACGGCAAGTCGCTGGGCGACATGGTCCGCATGGAGCTGGGGCCCGCCGCGGGCGTGACGGCGATGGTGGGCGTGTTGATGATCATGATGATCATCCTCGCCGTGCTCGCGCTGGTGGTGGTGAAGGCGCTGACGCACAGTCCCTGGGGCACCTTCACCGTCGCGATGACGATTCCCATCGCCGTGCTGATGGGCCTGTACCTGCGCTACGTCCGGCCCGGCAAGGTGCTGGAGGTGTCCGTCGCCGGCTTCGTGATGTTGATGCTGTCCATCTGGCTGGGCGGCCGCGTGGCCGAGCACGCGTACTGGGGCCCGCTCTTCACCTATGACAGCACGGCGCTGGCGTGGATGCTCATCGCCTACGGCTTCTGCGCCTCGGTGCTGCCAGTGTGGCTGCTGCTCGCCCCGCGCGACTACCTGTCCACCTTCCTCAAGATTGGCACCGTGCTGCTGCTCGCGGTGGGAATCCTCCTGGCCGCGCCGCACATGCGGATGCCCGCGCTCACCCGCTTCGTGGACGGCAGCGGGCCGGTGTTCTCCGGAAGCCTCTTCCCGTTCCTGTTCATCACCATCGCCTGTGGCGCGGTGTCCGGCTGGCACTCGCTCATCTCCTCGGGGACGACGCCGAAGATGCTGGCCAACGAGCGGGACGCGCGCGTGGTGGGCTACGGCGGCATGCTGATGGAGTCCTTCGTCGCCATCATGGCGCTCATCGCCGCGTCGGTGCTGGACCCGGGCGTGTACTTCTCCATGAACTCGCCGCCGTCGGTGATTGGCACCACCGTGGAGGAGGCCTCGAGGGCCATCAGCCAGTGGGGCTTCGTCATCACCCCCGAGGTGCTCAGCCAGACGGCGCGCGACATCGGCGAGTCCTCCATCCTCTCGCGCGCGGGCGGCGCCCCGACGCTGGCGGTGGGCATGGCGCAAATCCTCCATGGCCTCGTGTCCGGCGAGGGGATGATGGCCTTCTGGTACCACTACGCCATCCTCTTCGAGGCGCTGTTCATCCTCACCACGGTGGACGCCGGCACGCGCGTGGGCCGCTTCATGATTCAGGAACTGGCCGGCCTCGTGTACGCGCCGCTCAAGCGCACGGAGTCCTGGGCGGCGAACATGATTGCCACGGCCGTGTGCGTGGGGGCCTGGGGCTACTTCCTCTATCAAGGCGTGGTGGACCCGTTGGGCGGCATCAACACGTTGTGGCCGCTGTTCGGCATCGCCAACCAGATGCTGGCGGCCATTGCCCTCACGCTGGCGAGCGTGGTGCTGGTGAAGATGAAGCGCGAGCGCTACGTCTGGGTGCCCGCGGTCCCCGCCGTGTGGCTGGTCATCTGCACCCTGACGGCCGGCTGGCAGAAGGTGTTCAGCAGCGACATCCGCGTGTCCTTCGTCGCCCACGCGCGCGCCTTCTCGGCGGCGCTGGCGGAGGGACGGGTGCTGGCGCCCGCGAAGTCCCCGGACGACATGTCGCGCATCATCACCAACGACTACGTGGATGCCACGCTCACCGCGCTGTTCATGGCGCTGGTGGTGGCCACCGTCCTCTTCGGGTTGCGCTCGGCGATGGCGGCCCGGCGCTCGCCGACCTCCACCGCCCAGGAGACGCCGCCGGTGCCCCTCGCGGCGGAGGCCCGCTGACATGGCGCCCGCATGGACGTGGTTGTCCCGCGCCTGGCGCCGCGCGGTGCAGACGGCCCGGTTGATGATTGGCGTGCCCGACTACGACACCTATGTCGAGCACATGCGCCGGCATCACCCGGACCGCGAGGTGATGAGCTACGCCCGCTTCTTCGACGAGCGGCTCCAGGCCCGCTACCGGGGTGGAGGCGGGCGCTGCTGCTGACGACCACGCGCCGCGCGTGCGTCTTCAACGAGCGGCGCCAGAGCGGCGGAGGCGGAGGGTGCTGCTGCTGACGGCACCCGAGAGCCACCCGGCTCAGCGCGAGGCGGAGTAGGCCTTGTCCTGCTCCAGCGTGAGGCCCCGGCCCTGCTGGGTGGTGAAGCGGACGGGGAATGTCTGCCATTGTTTGCCGTCCACCGCCGTGCGCACCTCGAAGTGCAGGTGGGGGCCGCGCGAGTAGCCGGTGTTGCCGGAGATGCCCAGCGGCTGCCCGGCGGTGACGGACTGGCCCTCCCGGACGAAGACGCCGCCCGGCTTGAGGTGCCCGTAGTAGCCGTACGTCCCGTCAGCGTGGCGCACGAGCACCCGGTTCGCCTTGTCCTTCTCGCGGTAGCTCTTGTCGGTACCCGCCGTCTTGAAGGTGTGGATGGCATCCACCACGACGCCCTCGCGGGCGGCGCGCACCATCGAGCCCTCCGGCAGGTCGAAGTCCACCGCGTAGCGCATGGCCCCGGTGTGACTGAAGGCACCGTCATAGCCCTGAATCACGCGGGCGGAGCGGTTGGGCTCGAAGGGGAGCAGGTAGAGGACGGAGTCGTCGTGCCGCGCCCGCGCGGTGCCCCAGTTCCAGTTGTAGTGGACGTTGTTGTACCGCCAGGCCACGCCCCGCTTCGCGCGCCGCAGCCGCACGAGCGTCTTCGTCTGCGAGCCCTCGAAGACGGCGGTGACGGGCAGCGGCGTCGACAGCTCCACGTTCTCCACCTCCGCGTCGAGCGTCACCGTCAGCTCGGAGGTCGCCGTGGTGCGGAGGGTGAGCGTCGCGGTCTCCGTGTCCGACTGCTCGATGATGAGGCAGACGCGTCCGTTCTCCGAGCACGACTCATGGCGATAGGGCAGGGACGGCAGGGGCTGCGCCCGCGCGAAGCCCGACGCCAGGAGCAGCAGCAGTCCCACGGCACAGCGGATGGGGGCCACGAAAGGCTCCTCCTGTCGGCGCACGAAACGTGCGTCGCCCGGGGACTCTAGCCGACGCGGGCGCACAACCCGACCCGCGGTCCAGGGTCGGATTCACCGCGCGGTGCCCTGTCGCCTCTGACGGATTCCCTCTCGGGGAAGAGTGGGGAAGCGTGGCCAGACAGGAGAGGTCTGAAAATCATTGGGATGAAAAGCATTCCACGCACACAAGTCTGACGCGGGGCTTGTGAATGCTTTCAGGGACTCCCGCTGCATTGTCTCGCATTGGTCAGTGATGCACCCTACGATGCCGCGCGCGAGGGGAAGCACATTACCGCGTGGGTCTACCGCGGAGGGGGACAAGCACATGAGTCTCGATGCGACGTCGGATGTCGCGCCCGTGGTGACGCGGAGCGCGGGCAGTCGGTTGCTCTCGGTGGATGCGATGCGCGGAACGGTGATGCTGCTCGTGTTCCTCTCGCACTTCGCGGATGGATATCTCTACCGCCTGGGAGGCGACGCGGAGCGGCTGCGGGAGCGGCTGAACCTCCTCACGCGGATGGCCTCGCCGGGCTTCATGCTCATCAGCGGGTTGATGCTCGGGCTGCTGTACGCGCGCAACCCCGGGCGCTTCGGCACCGTCGCGCGCAAGCTCCAGCGCCGCGGGCTCTTCCTGCTCACGGTGGGGCACGTCCTCATCGTGCCCACCTGTCGCTTCTGGGCGGGTGAGCCCTGGTACCTGCTGCGCGTGCTGCCGGTGACGGACACCATCGGCCTGGCGCTGCTGGTGGGGCCGTCCCTGGTGACGCGGCTCGGAGGCCGGGCGCGCGCGCTGCTGGGCGCGGCGCTGTTCATCGGGAGCTGGGGGCTGAGCCTCGGGTGGTGGCCGGATTCCGTGGTGCTGGAGACGCTCAAGGAGGCGCTCATCGGCCAGCAGCACCTCTCCGTGCTCGTCTCCAGCTTCCCGGCGGTTCCGTGGCTGGGCTTCTACCTCGTCGGCAGCCTCTTCGGTGAGTGGCTGGGGACGTGGGGCCGCGCGGACGTGGTGCGCGTGGCGCGGCGCTTCCAGTGGGTGGGCGTGGGGATGGGCACCGCCGGAGTGCTGCTGTCGCTCGTCCACTTCTGGCTGCGGCGCATGGGCGGCCTGCACCTGATGGGGGGCGCGGCCGAGGCGCTGTCCGAGCTCACCTCCTACGCGCAGAAGTACCCGCCCGGCCCCACGTACCTCGCCCTCTACGGCGGGGCCGTGCTGTCCGGGCTGGGGTTGATGATGCGCGCCGAGCAGCGCGGCTGGCTGCTGCCCTACATGCGCTGGGCGGGGCTGATGGGGCGGCACTCCCTCTTCGCCTTCCTGCTCCAGTTCTACGTCTACTTCCTGGGCATCTACTCGCTGCGCCTGCCCTATACGCACCTGTGGCCGCTGGTGTTCCTCGCCACCGTGGCCCTCCAGTGGGGCCTGCTGTGGGCCTGGGACGCACGGGAAGCCCGGGCCCGGGTGCGCCCGGGCGTGGCGGCCAGCGGAGTGTAGGCAGGAGGGCAGGGGAGGGGGCCTGGGGTCTGGAGGCCCCCGCCTGAAAAGGGTTCGGGCTGACAGGCGTACGCAACGCCCTCGTGGAAGGGGGCCTGTTGCTGATAGGCAGTCAGCCCATGATGGAATTGCTCCAGAAGCTCCTCCACCTCATCCGCGACCCCGGCCCCCTCATCGAGTGGGCCGGCTATCCAGGCCTCTTCCTCATCATCTTCCTGGAGACGGGCGCGCTCATCTTCTTCCTGCCGGGAGACTCCCTGCTCGTCACCGCGGGCCTGTACGCGGCGAAGGGGGACCTCAACATCTGGCTGCTCAATGTGCTGCTCATTCCCGCGGCCATCATCGGCGACGCGGTGAGCTACCAGATTGGCAAGCGGGGCGGCGCGGCGCTCTTCAACAAGCCGGAGTCGCGCATCTTCAAGCCCGAGTACCTCCAGAAGGCGCACGAGTTCTACGAGAAGCACGGCGGCAAGGCCATCATCATCGCCCGCTTCATGCCGCTGGTGCGCACCTTCGTGCCCGTGGTGGCCGGCGCCGCGAACATGTCCTACCGCCGCTTCGCCACGTACAACATCGTGGGCGGCGCGGCGTGGATTCTGTCCATGTCCTTCACGGGCTACGTGCTCGGCAACATCATCCCCAACATCGACAAGCACATCGAGAAGGTCATCATCCTCGTGGTGTTCGTGTCGCTGTTGCCCGGCATCATCGAGTACGTGAAGGCGAAGCTCGCCGCCCGCCGCGCGGGCCGCGCGCCCAGCGCCTGAAGTCCGCCGTCTGGCGGGAGGAGCGCGGCATTCTTCGCCGCGCTCCCCGCCGTGGCTCCCGCTACCGGACGCGGATGGCGTCGGCGATGACGACGGAGCCCGTCGTCGTCCAGCGGCTGACCTGCACCTTGTTCCAGCCCGCCGGGAAGCTCCACGTGCCGAGCGTGTTCCACTGGCCGCCGTTGACCTGCTGGTTGACGGACACGGTGGCCAGGTTGGTGCCCGAGGCGTTGGTGATGATGAAGGGCGCCGTCGTGGAGCGGTTGGTGCCCGCCACCCACCACGCATCAATCGTCTTGGAGGCGGCGGCCGGCAGGTAGAAATAGAACACGGCCGGGTCGCTGATGGCCTGCGTGGAGGCGTAGTAGTAGCCGCTGCCGTAGTAGCCGGCGCTGGTGCCGGCAATCCAGTTGGACGACAGCTGGATGTAGCCCTTCGTGGTGTCGTTGTTGGCGTTGTTGCTGTCGATGACGAGCGCCGTGGTGGTGCCTCCGCCCGACGTCCACAGGTACGTGACGTCCACCCAGTCGTTGTTGCTCATCCCCAGGTCCGTCCAGAACGAGCCGTCCGCGATGTCGATGCCCGCGGGGTTGGCGGGGCGGCGGCCGAACTGGTCCAGCCCGCCGTTGTAGCCGTCCTGGTACGCGGCCTGCGCCTCGGGCTTGCCCTGCGGCAGGTCCTTCCACATCTCGCGGACGCTGGAGGCATTCCAGTAGTCGTCCTTCGTGTTCCAGGGCCCCACGTCCCAGACGGACGTCGTGGTGCACTTCGCCGTCTTCGAGTAGCAGACCTTCACCTGGTACTCGGAGCCGCCGTTGGACGCGAGCGCCCGGCGCGAGGGCAGGGCGACGAAGCGGTCATAGCTCTTGATGACGTGGCCGTTGGCGGTGGTGCCGCCCACCAGGCCCTCGCGCGTGGCGTAGATGCGGTACGTCAGCGGGGCCAGTGTCGTGAGCTCCGCCTGGGAGGTGCCGCCCGCCAGCGTGCCCTCCAGCCTCACGTCGTGCACCACGGGGCCCCGGCCCTGCTCGTCCGCGACGAGGGCGAGCCGCACCTGGACTTCCGTGCCGGCGCGGGGCAGGCGCACGGCCTCGCCCGCGGTGGACGTGCTCCACTCGCTCCAGGCGCCGTTGCCAAAGCGCACGCGGACGTCCACTTCGACATTCATGCCCAGGAAGGCCTTGGCGCCGAGCACCGGGCGGACGGTGTCCACGGGCTGGGCCAGCGTGCGCGCAGGGAAGGTGTAGAGGCCGGTGAGGCGCAGCAGGCCCTCGCGGCGGCGCATGACGGCGTTGGGCTCGTAGAGCAGTCCGTCCCGCGTGTGGACGAGGTCGCTGGAGCCCTCACCCGTGGCGAGGTCCTCCGTCCAACTCACTCCGCCCGTGCGCTCGGGCTCGGTGGCGCGGAGGGACTCCTGGGACGGCTCCGCGAACGCGGCGCCTTGCGCCAGCGCGACTCCCACCAGCAACGTCGTCAACGTCGACCGCAACAGCGAGCGCATGCAACGGCTCCTTGGAATGGAGTGAGGGGGAAACTCCATTCCCAGGATTGCCGGCCAAGCCTCTCTTTGTCTCCTAAAATGAGAAAACAGCGATTCCCGAACAGTCCTGGGCGAGGCGCTAGAGGCGGAAGCCGGACAGGGCGCCGGTGAGGCGGCGGGTGACGCTGCGGAGCTGCTCGGCGGACTGGCGCATGGCGTCCACGGCATTCACCGCCTCGTGGGTGGTGGAGGAGAGCTCGCGGACGGCGGAGAAAATCTGGCTCACGCCCTGGTGCTGCTGCTCCACCGCAGTGGCGATGCGGCGCATTCCGCTGCTGGACTCCTGGAGGATGCGGGTGAGCTCCTCCAGGCGCGTCTCGCCGGTGCGCACCTGGCCCAGGCCCTGCGTCACGTGGGTGCGTCCCTGCTCGGTAATCTCCACCGCGGCGCGCACCGCCTCGGTGGTGGCCTCCAGTTGCTCGCGCACCTCGGCGGTGGCGCGCACCGAGCGGTCCGCGAGCGAGCGAATCTCCGTGGCCACCACCTTGAAGCCCAGGCCCTTCTCGCCCGCGCGGGTGGCTTCGATGGCGGCGTTGATGGCCAGCATGTCGCTCTGCCTGGCGAGCTCCCGCACCGCGTCGGTGACGGCGGACACACGCGCGCTGCGCCGGGCGAGGTCCTCCACGCAGCCGCTCATGCGGTCGAACTGGGCGTGGATGTCCTGGATGCCCTTGAAGCTGCCGGCCAGCGCCTCCATGCCGGAGCGGCCCACCGCGTCCGCGGTCTCGGCGGAGCGGAGGACCTCGGAGGCCTGATGCGCGGCCAGGTCCGACGTCTGGCGAATCTCCTGCGCCTGGGCGCTCGCCTGGGCCACCGCGCCCGCCTGCCGGCTGACGCTGCGGTTCTGCTCCTCGGCGGCGGCGGCCAGTCGCTCCACCGCCTCGGCCGTCTCCAGGCCGGCCTGCTGCACCGACACCAGCAGCTCGCGCAGTTGGGCCACGGTGTGGCCGAGCACGCGCGACAGTTGCCCCAGCTCGTCCTGCGCGTCGGTGGCGAAGCGGGCGGACAAGTCACCGCCGTCCACCTGCCGCGCGGCGGCCACCAGCGCCTGCAGCGGGCGGGTGATGGTGCGGCGCACCCCGACGCTGACGCCCCAGAGGAGCAGCCCGAGCAGGAGCCCCGCCCCCAGGAGCGCCTGACGCGTGCGCGCGATGGTGGCCTCCACCGAGCGCTCCAGCTCGCTGCGGCGCAGGCGCAGGCTGTTGGCCGCCGCCTCGAGCTGCTCCGTCATCCGCGCGTAGCGTCGGCCGGGAGCGCCATCCACGAAGGTGGCGACGGTGGTCACCCGCTGCTCGTGCGAGACGGCGAAGACCTGCTCGCGCAGCGCCTTCGCGTAGCCGCTCCAGGTGCCGCGCGCGTCCTCCAGGTACAGCCGCGCGTCGGGCGCGTCCGTCGCGGAGAGCGCCTCGGTGAAGCGCGCGTCCACGCCCGCGGCCACTTCTTCCCATTGCCCCTGGAGCTGCTTGTCCCGGTCCGCCGAGGTGGGCAGCAGCAGGAGGTGGAGGACGGCGCGCGCCGCGTTCAGCTCGCTGAGCAGCGCCTGCACGGTGTCGTAGGTGCGGGAGTGGCTCGCCAGCGCCGCGTACACCGGGCCGCCCACCCGGAAGCGCTCCAGCGTGGAGGCCTGCACCGCGTGGCTCGCCACGAAGGCGGCCAGGATGATGACGGTGAGGAACATCAGCTTGAGGCGGACGGTGAGGCGGCGCAGCAGCGACATCATGGAGGGCTCAGCGGTCCGCGCGAACGGGGACGAAAGTCCTGGCCACCAGCGCCTGGCCGGGCGGGGACATGACGTAGTCGAGGAAGGACTGAAGCGCGCCCTCGGGCACGCCCCGGGTAGCGAGCACCAGCGGGCGCGAGAGGGGATAGTCCGCGGTGCGCACCGTGGCGGGCGTGGCCTCCACCCCGTCCACCGCGAGCCGGTGCGCGCCCTCCGCCCCCTGTGAGAGGGAGAGGAACGTCACCGCGTCGCGGTGCTCGGCCACGTAGCGCAGCACGTCCGCCGGGTGGGCGATGACGCGGCCGGGGCCGAAGCCCGCGCCCTCCATCACCGACTCGCGGAAGAAGTCCACGGTGCCGGAGCCGCCGGTGAGCTCCACCGTGACGCGCTCCACCGGCCCGTCATGCCCGCCCACCTCGCGCCAGTTCTTCACCTCGCCGGTGAAGAGGGCCTTCACCTGCGCGCGTGTCAGGCCCCTCACCGGGTTGTCCGGGTGGACGAGCACCGCGAGCGCGTCGTAGGCGAAGATGACGTAGTACGGGTTGCGGGCCTTCTCCGTGCTCTTCGGCGCGCGCGCCAGCCCGGCCAGGTCCGCCTTGCCCTCCAGCACCAGGCGTATCCCCGCGCTGGAGCCCACGTAGAAGCGCGCGTCCACCGGCACGCCTCCGGACTCCACGAAGCCGCGGCTCAGCGTGGGAAGGACGGTGTCGCTGATGGTGCCGGAGCCTGCGTAGGCCAGCGCCTGCTGTGGGCGCGAGGACTCCCCGCACGAGGCGAGCAGGAGGAGCGCCGCGAGGGCGGTCCAACACCGGCTGTGCGAGCGAGGTGACCGGGGAGCGAACGGGGGCAAGGCGGCGCGGAGTGTAGGGACTCAACCCGTGTGGGAGGAAGCAGGCGGGAGCGGAGCCCTCAAGGTCTGGGCCATCAGGCATCCGGGGCATGGGCCCCCGCGGGTACCCGGCAGGCGGGCAGCCGGTGCGCGGGCCCCATCAGGAGCGCGCTGGAGGAACGCTCCATGCGCGAATTGCCGGAGAGAAAGGCGGAGTTCCGGGTTTCACTCCCCGCACTCTCTGGATATCCAGCGCAATCCGGTGAATTTTGTATTTCGGTTGCATTACAACGCTCGTCTGCCGCTTGAGAGGACCCTACGCTGGAGGTCCCCCACTGATGGAGGTTGCGTGACTCCTCCCTTGTCATCCCACAGCTCCCCATCGGGCTGGCACGACGTCCTCGTGCGTCACCTCGAGCCGCTGCTTGGCGGCTTCACGGCGAAGATGGCCATCCAGACGGCCTCCCTTCGCGCCCTCAAACGTCCTCCCGAGCAGCTCACCCTCGCGGACCTTCCGCAGCTGCTCGAAGGCCTCAAACCCATGCTCAATACCTTCATCGGCGCGCTGCACACGAAGGTCATCCTCACCGAGGTGTCCGCGTCGCTGGCCCTGGAGAAGCCGCGATGAGCGCGCAACCGTCCGGCCGTTCCTCCGGAAGCGTGGCGCCGTGGTTCGCGGGCGCCGTCGTCCTCCAGCTCGCCCACCTCTTCGCAGCCACCAGCGCGCTGGATGCGCCCCATTCGCTTCAAGTGGTGCACGACCTCGCGGGCTGGGGCAGCGGCCTCCTGGCCGTCGCCGGCACGTGGTTGGCGGCGGGCTCGTTCGACCGCGGGGACTACCTGCGCAAGGTCTGGGGCGGTATCGCCGCCGGGGCCACGCTGTCGCTGGTCAGCACCGCGCTGCGCAGCTACTGGCTGCACGCGGTGCCGGATGTGCCCTTCACCGACTCGCCGCTGCTGCCGTACCGGATGGCCGTCGTGGTGCTGGCCAACGTGTGCAACGCGTATGGCCTCATCCTGCTGTCCCTGACGTACCGTCAGTCCGGCCTGCAGCCGCCCTCCGGCCCGCGCTCCAAGACACTTCGGGCGGTGACGGCCCTCGCCGCGCTGGCGGTGGGCCTGCCCTCGCTCGTCACCGGGGTGAGGGACGTGGGTGTGGGCGGCGGCGCGAGCCTGTCCGCCGTCATCGCCATCGCCTCCACGCTGGCGGACATGCTGACCATCGGCCTCATCGCCCCCATCCTCGGCGTCGCGTACATGCTGCGCGGCGGGAAGCTGGCCTGGGTGTGGTGGGCCATGGGCGCGTCCGGCGCCATGTGGCTCTTCTACGACGCGCGCACCTGGCTGGCGCCGCTGCTCCCCGGGGACTCGGCGCACGCCGTCGAGTTGCTGCGTACGCTGCGCACCTCGGGGCTCGTGCTGCTGGGGCTCGCGGGCTGGCTGCAGCGCTCCGCCCTGGGGCCGCAGGCCTCCCCGTCCCCGGCGGCCTCGCTGCACACGCCGGCCGGCATGTCTTGAGACACGGCGGAACGATGAAGTGACTCGGGGCCGGCTCCCTCGCGCGAGGAGACCGGCCCCGTTTCATGCGTGCTTCAGCTTCTCGCGAGCCGCTTGCGCAGCCACGCGTCCACCGAGAACTGCCCCGGCCCGACGGTGAGCATCACCACGGCGATGACGAGGTACACGAGCGCCAGCTCATAGCTGCTGCCGCCGCCCTTGCTGACGAACGGGTCTCCGCGCACCACGGCGTGGAAGAACGTGGCGAAGGCCATGGTGCAGAAGATGCCGAGCGACGCGAGCGGCACCAGCGCGCCGAGAATCCACGCCAGGCCTCCGCCGAACTCCGAGAGGGCGGCCAGCGCCTGGAGGAAGCCGGGCGTCGGCGCCTGCGGACCCATCCAGTTGAACGGGTCCTGAATCTTGCCCCACCCGTGCATCATGAACGCGAGCCCCACGACGAGGCGCAGTAGCAGCAGCCCGATGCTGGCCGTCTTCGACGGGGGCGCTGGAAAGAGCGATGCGAGCTTCATGGTTCTCCCTGGTTCGATGTGGCCGGAGACTAACGCAACACTCCGGCCCGGTGCGGCCGGATGCCAATGGATTGGCAACAGGTCCACGAAGTCGACAAAGGCTCGGGGCGTGCGCGGAGGCCGCCGCCACGGCGTCGCGCCGTATCGCGTGATTCATCGCGCCCTAATGGATTTCGTGCTCTCGGGTCAATCGCGCCCGGGTGCAGGTCCGGGTGTCTTGACGTGTAGACACGAGCGGACGTCTGCTTTCAGGATGCTCAATCAAGACCACGAGTATCAGTCCTGTATCCAGGCCTCGGAACGCGTGGCCTGGAGGATTGACGACCTGCTGCCGAAGGACACCGCCCTGGATTTCACCCGGCGCTTCCTCTCGGATGCGCTGACGAACACGGAGGGCATCACCTGCCTGAGCGCGGGCGAGAAGCTGATGCTCAACCAGATTCGCTCCAACAGCTACGCCCACCTCTTCCTCGTCCTGGAGGAGTACGCCGTGGCGTTGGCGGCGCAGCGCGCAGGCCTGGAACTGCATGGCAATCCCACGCACATGCGCGCGCTCCTGCGCTTCAGCGAGGAGGAGCTGAAGCACCAGCAGCTCTTCTCGCGCTACACCGATGTCTTTGCCCGTGGCTTCAAGGTGCCCCCGGCGCTGCTCGACAACCAGGTCGCGGTGGCGAAGGCCATCATGTCCAAGTCGAACCTGGGCGTGCTCTTCTTCAACCTCCACATGGAGCTGATGACGCAGCAGCACTACGTGGAGACGATGCGCGACAACGAGCGTGAGTCATTGGACCCGCTGTTCCGCAACATCCTCAAGCACCACTGGCTGGAGGAGGCGCAGCACACGCGGCTCGACTTCCTGGAGGCGCAGAAAATCATCGCCGAGGCTCCCGACACGGTGGACGCGGCGATGACGGAGTACGCCGAGCTGCTCCAGGCGCTGCGCGCCACACTGAACGCGCAGCTCCAGTTGGACCTGCGGACCTTCGAGAAGGTCGCGGAGCGGCCCTTCACCGAGGCCGAGCGGAAGGAAATCCACGACGCCCAGGAGCGCTCGTACGTCTACGGCTTCATCGGCATGGGGATGAAGGCCCCGCTCTTCCTCTCCCGCATGCGCGCGCTCTCGACCAGGGCGGAGCAGCGCGTCCTCGAGCTGGCGCCGGAGTACTACTGCAATTGAGCGCTCAGGCGATGAGCGCTCAGACGACGTTCTTCAGGTGGACGTCGAGGTGCGTGTCGCTGGTGCCCAGGGTGCTCGCGTCATCCGTGGGTGTGGCCGGGAGGGAGACGGAAGCGCGGGAGAGCGGGGGCGGGCTCATGGCGGGATTTCCTCGGGGGGGCAGGTGACTGACCCGCCCGGGTAGAGCACGGCGCGTGCCATGCCCCGCGCGCGTCCCGAACCATGTCCTCCCGAGGGATTCCGCGAGGCGCCTCAGTCGCGAGGCGCAATCACCCTGGTCACCGCGGCTACCACCCGGTCACGGCTGTGACCACCCGCGCGTCCTAGCTGGACTCGCTGGCGCTGAGCCGCTTGCTGCCGATGCCGCTGCCCTTGCCGAGGCTCTCCGTCTGCTCCGCGTTGCTCCGGACGAGGGCCTCGCGCTGCGCGTCCGTCGTCACGTCCGGCCGGTTCTGGAGCAGCAGCATGCCGCCGTTGTTCTTGTGCTGGATGCGGGCCACGTCCATGGCCTCGAGGAGGTCCTTCGCGTCCACCCAGTACGAGCCGTTGACGGGGTCCTTCACCCGGAGCTTGTCGTCCATCGGGTCGTGGCTCAACTCGCCCTTGTTGTAACCGTCGATGGTCACCCAGTGCAGGGCGCCCGTGCCTTCCTTCCGCTGCTCGGGCGGGAGCGCGGCGTTGGCGAGCGTCTGCGAGTCCACCATGGCCATGCCGAACTGGCCCGCCTTCAGCGCGTCGCTGATGGCCGTGGGGTCGTAGTTCGTCAGCCCGCGTGTGACTTCGACGCCCATGGAGCCGAGCGTGGCCCCCATCTCCTCGGGGCGGGCGCCGTCGACGAGATTCACGTCGAACCGGTCTCCCACCGCGCGGCGGGCCGAGGCCTCGGAGGCGCGGACCTCGTCGCGCTTCTTGTCCACGGAGGAGGGCTCCGCCGAGCCCTTCGCCTTGTTCAACTGCGTGAGGCTCGCCTCACCGCAGTCGGTGTCCGTGGTCTGCGCGACGGCGGAGTCGTCACCGCGCCACTGCTGCTTCGCCTGCGCCTCGGCCGCCTCGTTGACGAACTGAGGGCCGGACGGGTTCGCCAGCCGCGCCGGAGGCACGCTCAGGGCGGGCAAATCACGGCGGGGGGCGGAGGTCCGCTCGAAGGTGTCCCGGTGGTACGCCGACGTCCTGCCCGCCTCGAACGGCTTCGACTGGGCGGGGACGTGAGGCGTGCGCTCCAGGGAGCGGACTCGCAACGACGTCGAGAGGGGGATCAGGTGGGGGGAGAGCTTCACGCTGACGGTCGCCTCCGGTAGAGGGCGCTGGGGGTGCGCCGGGGGGATTGTCCTTCCAGGACTTTTATCGTTTCCCGAATAAAGTCGATAGCCCCGGGCTTCGTTCCCGGCGGACACCTGCGGGTACACTGCGGTCATGCAGGACAGGGATGATTGGGGTTCGGCTCCAGTCGTGGCGCCGGAGCACACGCAGACGCAGTCGATACAGGCGGTTGCCGCGGCTCCTCCACCTCGTACGGGTCCGCGCACGGCGCCCACGCCCACACCGAGAGGGTCTTCCTTGCCTCAGCGGCGAAACGCCGAGCAGGTGGGGCGCTTCATCCCGCTGAAGGTGCTGGGGCAGGGAGGCATGGGCGTGGTGTACGCGGCCCATGACCCGGACCTGGACCGGAAGGTGGCACTCAAGCTCTTGCGCGTGACGGGCGAGGGCGCGGACCTGGAGGCCGGGCACGTGCGGCTCTTGCGCGAGGCGCAGGCCATGGCCCGCATCTCCCATCCCAACGTCATCCCCGTCTTCGAGGCGGCCCTCTGGGACGGCCAGGTCTACGTGGCCATGGAGCTGGTGGACGGGGGCACGCTGCGCGACTGGCAGCAGGCCCAGCCGCGCTCCTGGCGCGAGGTGCTGGAGAAGTACCTCGCCGCGGGCCGGGGGCTGATGGCCGCGCACGCGGCGGGGCTGGTGCACCGCGACTTCAAGCCCGCCAACGTGCTGGTGGGGCGCGACGGGCGCGTCTTCGTCACCGACTTCGGCCTCGCCCGCGCGGTGGGGGACACGACTCCGGAGGACGTCGTCCCCGGAGCGGAGCTGGGCCTCGCCCGGCCGATGTCGGAGCCCCTCACGATGTCCGGCGTGGTGATGGGCACGCCGGCCTTCATGTCGCCGGAGCAGTTCCGGGGCGACGTGGTGGACGCGCGCAGCGACCAGTTCAGCTTCTGCGCGGCGCTGTACCGGGCCCTGTATGGCCAACGTCCCTTCGACCCGGACCAGCTCTCGCGAGCCGCCGAGGCGATGAAGCCCAAGGCCCCGGAAGCGCCGGGGCAGACGGTGTCACTGGAGCGGCCCGGGACGCCGAAGCCCGCGTCTCCCATCCAGGAGCCCCCTCGCGATGTGAAGGTGCCTGCCTGGGTGCGGCGCGCGGTGATGCGCGGACTGGCGCTGGCGCCGGAGGAGCGCTTCGCCTCCATGGACGCGCTGCTGGAGGCGCTGTCGCAGGAGCATCGGCTGTCGCAACGGCGCAGGCGGCTGGGACTCGGCGTGGCGATGGCCGGTGTGTTGGGAGTGGTGTGCGCGGGCACGTGGTGGAGCTCGCGGGTGTGCGCGGGGGCGGAGGGGTTGTTGGCGGACACGTGGGGCCCGGCGGCGCGGCAGCGCGTGACCGCGGCCTTCGCGGCCACGGGCAGCCCGGTGGCGGGCGAGCTGGCCCGGCGCGTGGGCGACGCGCTGGATGCGTACGCGGGCGCGTGGGCGCGGCAGCACACCCAGGCGTGCGAGGACACGCGGGTGCGGCAGGTGCAGACGGAGGCGCTGCTGTCCCAGCGCGTGGTGTGCCTGGAGCGGCGGCACAAGGATTTGCGCGCGCTGGTGGAGGCGCTGGCGGGCGCGGACAAGGCGGGCGTGGAGAAGTCGCTGGACGCCGTGTACGCGCTGCCTTCGCCGGGGGACTGCGCGGACGTGGAGGCGCTGTCCGGACAGCAGCCCCGGCCGGCGGACCCGGCGCGGCGCGCGGAGCTGGAGCGGCTGGAGGGCCAGGTCTCCGAGGTGAAGGCGCTGCTGGACATGAGCCGCTATGCGCCCGCGCGGGAGCAGGCGCGCGCGCTGGAACCGAAGGTACTGGCCACGGGCTACCTGCCGCTGATGGCGGAGGTGCGCTTCCACCTGGGCTGGCTGCAGGCGGTGCTGGGCGAGAAGGAGCAGGGCGCGGGGCTGCTGGAGCGCGCCGTGTTCGACGCCGAGGCGGGACGCGCCGACCGGCTGAAGGTGTCCGCGCTCAACAAGCTCCTCTACGTCGAGGGCGAGCGGAAGCGCTTCGAGAACGCCTCGCGCTGGGCGCAGCTCGGCGAGGCGACGCTTCAGCGGGTTGGCGGGGACGCGGTGTTGGAGGGGGATTTGTGGGTGAACGAGGCAAATCTCGCGCTCATGCGTGAGGAGCCCGAGGAGGCGCGTGCCCTCCTGGAGAAGGCAGCCGAGCGGCTCTCGAAGGCGCTGCCGCCGGGACATCCCAAGCGGGCGCGCGTGGCCTTCACGCTGGGGCGAACGCTGCTGGAGTTGGGCGCCGCCGCCGAGGCGAAGCCGGTGCTGGAGGAGGCCCTCCGGCAGACGGAAGCGGCCGTGGGGCCGCTGCACGCGGACGTGGCTCGCAGGCACCTGGCTCTGTCCATGGTGCTGCGTGAGCTGAAGGACTTTTCCGGAGCGTTGGAGCATGCGCGGGTGCTGGTGGACATCCAGCGCAAGCTGCTCGGCAACGAGCACCTGGCCGTGGCCGAGGCGCTGGATGAGCAGGGCATGAGCCTGCTCGCGCTGAAGCGCTACGACGAGGCGCTGAAGGTGTACGAGGAGGCGCTCGCCGTGAAGCGCAAGCAGTTGGAGGAAGGGGACGACGACCTCCAGTACTCGTACGACGGCGTGGGTCAGGCACTGCTGGGGCTGGGGCGGACACGCGAAGCGTTGGAGCCGCTGCGGCGGGCCGTGTCCTTCGCCGGGGCGCAGGAGGATTCGTTGGGTGAGTCGGGCTTCGCGCTCGCACATGCACTCTGGAAGGAGGGGCAGGCCGAGGAGGCCCGGGCCGAGGCCACACGCGCGCAGGAGCACTTCACCGCGTCCGGCCGCTCCGCGCAGGCGGAGGAGGTGAAGGCGTGGCTCGACTCGCTTCCGAAGGAGGAGGCGGCTCCCGAGCCACCCGCGCGGGTGAAGAAGCCGCAACGGCGGTGAGGGTGGACGCCTGCGTCACTCGTCGGTGTCACGGGCGGAGAGCCCGTGCTTGTGGAGCAGCTTGCGCAGGTAGAGGCGGGCGATGCCGGCCTCTCGCGCGGCGCGGGAGATGTTTCCTCCGCAGCGCTCGATGAGGCCGCGCAGGTAGTCGCGCTCGAAGCCCTCGATGAGCCTCTCCTTGGCTTCCTTGAAGGGTAAATCCAACGAGGCGATGCGTGGCTCGCCAGCAGGCGCGGGCGCTGCCGCCATGTCCGGCAGGGCTTCCTCGCCGAGGTTCACCACCTGCTCCACCACGTTGCGCAACTCGCGCACGTTGCCCGGCCACGGGTACTGGAGGAGCAATGCGCGCGTCGCATCCGACAGCGCGCTGGAGGGACGGCCGAGCCGCTCCAGCACCGTGTCGATGAGCAGCGGCACGTCCTCGGGGCGCTCGCGCAGCGGAGGCAGCGTCACGCGCAGCACCGCGAGCCGGTGGAACAGGTCCGCGCGGAAGCGGCCCTCCTGCACCGCCTTCTCCAGGTCCACGTGCGTGGCGGCCAGCACCCGCACGTCCAGCGCCCGGTAGTCATTGGCGCCCACGCGCTTCACCTGCCGCCGCTCCAGCGCGCGCAAGAGGCGCGGCTGCACTTCCATCGGCAATTCGCCCACCTCGTCGAGGAAGACGGTGCCCCCGGCGGCGCGCTCGAAGGCGCCCGCGCGGTCCGCCTGCGCGCCGGTGAAGGCGCCCTTCACGTGACCGAAGAGCTCGGACTCGATGAGCGAGGGGGCGATTCCGGCGAGGTCCACGATGACGAAGGGCCCCTTCGCGCGCGGACCCTGCGCGTGGATGGCCTCCGCGCAGAGCTCCTTGCCGGTGCCCGTCTCGCCCTGGATGAGCACGTCCGCGCCGCCGGGCGCCAGCCGCTCCAGCAGGGTGAAGACCTCGCGCATCCGCCGGCTGCTGCCCACGAGCCCGCCGAAGCGGGTGCTCTCCGAGGGCGGAATCACGCGCTCACGCGAGGACTCCGGGACGAGCTTCATCTCGGTGGAGCCCAGCCGGAGGATGGCGCCCGGGCGCACCTCCAGCTCGGTGAAGCGCATGCCCTCGCAGTAGGAGCCGTTGTGCGAGTCCAGGTCGGTGGCCTTCACGCCGCCCTCTGAAACATCCAGGCGCAGGTGCTGGCGCGAGACGGCCTTGTCGTTGACGACGATGTCGCACTCGGCGGACTTGCCCAGGCGGTATGCGCCGGGTGACAGCAGGTGGCTCTGTCCCACCTGCGGTCCCGACAACACCAGCAGCTTCAGCCGCGTCGGGCTGGACCGGGCCCGCATGAGGGAGACCGTGGGGTCCTCGCCCTCCTGCTCGTCCTCGTAGGGTGCGTGCGCCACGCGGCGCAGGCTACCACTCCGGGCGAGGTGTCACGCGAGGCGTGCCGGACCCAGGCCCGGAGAGGGGAGCGTCCGGGTATCCTCGCGTGCACGCATGTCCCGCTCGTTCCTCCTCGTCCTGCTCCTCGTCACTTCTCCCTCCTTCGCTCATGAGGCGCTCCAGCGCGCGGCGTGCGAGGGACGCATGGACGAGGTGACCCGGTTGCTCGCGCAGCCGGAGGTGCTCGGCGCCATCGACGCGTACGAAGCCCATCCGACCCTGACCATCCCGGTGAATCCGCTCGGCTGCGCGGCGATGAATGGCCACGACGCGGTGGTGAAGCTCCTCCTGGAGAAGGGCGCTTCTCTCGAGGCGAAGCCGGCGGACGATGAGCGCTCATGGGGCATCATGGATGCGCTCTCGCTGCAGCGCTCGCGTCCCGCGCTCAACGCCACGCTGGGCGTCATCCTCGAGCATGCGCGTCGGACGCTGCCGCCAGACAAGCGCATCGGCAGGACTTGGATGGCGCTGCTCATGAGCCCCAAGCGTCCGTGGGTGTCCGGGGGCGAGTTCGTGCCGACCGATGATGAGGCGGCCTCGACGGTGAAGGTGTTCCTCGACGCCGGCGCGAAGCCAACGGGCGGCGCGATTGGTCGCGCGGCGTTCGGTGGCTGGACAAAGACGCTCATCCTGCTCCTCGATGCTGGAGGCCCGCTGAAGGATGCCGTGAAGGACTCGGCGTACCACGCTCAGCCCGAGACGCTCGCGCTCTCCCTGGCCCGGGTGCCCGAGGCGGAGCGAGCCGCGCTGGCCCAGGAGGCGCTGGACCGATTTCCGAGCGGCTCGGGGGCGCGCCTCATCGAGGTCCTCGAGCAGTTGCTCGCGGCCGGCGCGCGGGTCAATGACAAGCACTGCGTGTTCTACGCCGCCACGGACATCCTCGCGTGGCTGCTCGACCATGGTTGCACCGCGAACATGAAGTCCGCCTGGGACAGCTCCATGCTCAGCGCCTCCGTGAGGGGCGAGCTCGCGGAGAAGAACGTCGCGCTCCTCGTCTCGCGTGGTGCGGACGTGAAGCCCTGGAGCAAGGCCATCTTCAACTACGTGCTGGAGCAGAACCGGCCGCCCCCGGCCTTCCTGGGCGAGTGGCTCGCGCGGGGCGACGAGGCGGGGCTGACGCAGAAGGACCGGGACGCGCTGCTGACCACCGCCGCCTACCGGAACAACGTGCCCGCCGTCCGGCTGCTCATCGCCGCCGGCGCCAACCCCACATTGCTCGATTCCTTCTACAAGCGCTCCCTGATTGACCGGGCGCGGGAGGAGAAGCAGCCGGAGCTCGTCGAGGCGCTCCTCGACTACTTCAAGCCCGCGGGCAGCAGCGGAGACAACATCGAGCTGGTGCTGCTCCTGGGCGGAGGCGCGACCAGCCCCGGCGAGGCCCGGCCCCTGCTGGAGGGCTGGAAGTTCGGCCCCCTCACGAAGCCCGATTGGCAGGGCACCAGGCCGGAGCTGCTCAGCTTCGCCGAGGGGTTTCCCCGGCTCCTCGATAGCGGCACGGTGGAGGGCCTCAAGCCCGGCTTCCACGTCGTCGCGCTCGGCGTCTGTCAGCCCGATGAAGCGGAGGCGCGACTGAAGGCGCTGCGGGGCTTCATGCCGGGGGCCTACTCCCGCAAGGTGCGCGTGCCGAAGTCGTGGCATGGCCAGTGTCCGCGGGTGGGGGAGCTCGTCGCCTCGGCGACCCAGGGCGCGCCGTCAGGACCGACACTCACGCTCTCCGCGTGGCAGGTGGGCGTGACGGAGTACTCGGGGCTCCTCTTCGTGGCGAGCACCCAGCAGAGCGGCACCAGCCCGATGCGTGTCGAAAAGGTCGCCGCCATGCAGCGCGCTCACGATGCGGACACCGTGCAGATGTGTACGGCCGAGGTGGGGCCCGGGGAGGTGTCTCCCGGACTGAAGGGGCTGCGCTGGAAGGTCCGCTGCGAGTACGGAACGCACTACAACTGCACCTATGACAATGCCTCCGAGGCGGGCGCGGTGGGCCTCGGGGCCGCGGGGCTGGTGGTGGTCCGCCCGACGAAGCCCTTCTACGAGGGCCGCAGGTCCAGCCACTGCAACATGGGTGAGTGAGGGCCGCGCACGGCGCTCAGTCGTCCTCCAGGAGGCGCTTCGTCACCTCCACCACGCGCTCGCGGATGAAGCGGATGGCCTCGTCGTCCTCCACCGCGCTCCGCCACAGCAGCTCCATGGGCGTGCCGGCGCCGGTCAGGCGGAAGGGCACCTCCGTCGTCTTGAGTCGCGGGCGCAGCGAGAGGATGTCCTGCGCCACCATGGCCGGCACCGTGGCAATCAGGCTGCTGCCCTCGACCAGCGCCCCGATGCTCTGGAACGTGGGCACCGACACCCGCACCTTGCGCTGGACGCCGAACAGGTCCTCGATGATGCCGCGCAGGTCTCCGTTGTACGAGACGATGACGTGCTCGTGCTCCAGGTAGCGCTCCTTCGTGAGCTGCTTGCCGAAGCGGACGTGGCGCGGGTCGTAGAGGCACACGAAGCCCTTGGTGAAGAGCGCGAGGCGCCGGACGCCCGCGGGCATTTCATCCGCCACCGTCACCGCGAGGTCCACCGCCGAGGTCGTGAGCGCGTCGGCGACGGTGCGAAACTGCACGGGCAGCACCACCAACTTCATGCGCGGCGCCTCCGTGGCGAGGACGCGAAGCAGCGGCGCCAGGAGCCAGCCCTCGCTCGCGTCCGACATGCCGAGGCGCACCGTCCGCTCGCTCGTCTTCGGGTCGAACGTCGCCGGTGACAGCGCGGCCTCCACGAGGGCCCCCAGGTGCGGCCGCGCGGAAGCGAGCAGGCGCTCGCCTCGCGTGGTGAGGGCCAGCCCCCGGCCCGCGCGCACGAAGAGCGGCGCCCCCACCGCGGTGGCGAGCCGCCGCAGCGCCGCGCTCACCGCCGGCTGCGTGAGGTAGAGGCGGTCCGCCGCCGCCGTGACGCTGCCCGCCTCCGCCACCACGACGAAGACTCGGAGGAGGTTGAGGTCCAGGTTCCTCCCATAGATGTCGTTCATGTTTCAGATACATCCTATTAAATGGATTTCATCGAGGCGAGTGATGAATCTCCCTTCGCACACGGAGGGACGGCACATGGGCACGCAAGACACGAAGCAGGCGCAGCGCACGGTGAAGCTCGGCAACACGGGCCCCGAGGTATTCCCCATCGGCCTGGGCTGCATGGGCATGTCGGGCATCTACGGCGCGACGGATGACGCGGAGAGCATCCGCACCATCCAGTCCGCCATCGACCAGGGTGTCACGCTCATCGACACCGGCGACTTCTACGGGATGGGCCACAACGAGATGCTCGTCGGGCGCGCGATTGCCGGACGGCGGGAGCGCGTCCAGCTCTCCGTGAAGTTCGGTGCGCTGCGGGGGCCGGACAACAGCTGGGGCGGCATGGACACGCGCCCGGCCGCGGTGAAGAACTTCGCGGCCTACAGCCTCAAGCGGCTGGGCGTGGAGGTCATCGACATCTACCGCCCCGCGCGGCTGGACCCCAACGTCCCCATCGAGGAGACCATCGGCGCCATCGCCGACCTGGTGAAGGCGGGCTACGTGCGGCACATCGGCCTGTCCGAGGTGGGCGTGGAGACCCTCCGCCGCGCGCACAAGGTGCACCCCATCGTGGACCTCCAGATTGAGTACTCGCTGGCGAGCCGCGCGCCCGAGGCCTCCATCTTCCCCGCGCTGAAGGAGCTGGGCATCAGCGCCACGCTCTACGGCGTCTTCTCGCGCGGGCTGCTGACAGGCAGCAAGCCGACAGGGCAGGGGGACTACCGCGCGCACCTGCCGCGCTTCACCGGCGCCGATGGCGCGAAGAACGAGGACGTGGTGGCCTCACTCCAGCGCTTCGCCCAGGAGCGGCGGATGACGACGGGCCAGCTCACGCTGGCCTGGGTGCTCGCGAAGCAGCCGGCCCTCGTGCCCGTGGTGGGCGTGAAGACGCGCGCGCAGCTCGACGACTCGATGGGCGCCCTGGGCCGGCCACTGTCGAAGGAGGACATGGCCGCGCTGGAGTCGCTGGTGAGGATTTCCGGCGACCGCTACGGGGCGGAGCAGATGCGCCACCTCGACAGCGAGCGCCGGTAGCGCGGCGTCCTCCGGCGCTACGGTGTCATGCGGAAGAAGCGCTTGCCGCTCTCCGGGCGCAGGACGCTCTCCTCGATGGCGGCCTTGAAGTCCTCCAGCGGGTGCATGGCGCGGAAGGGGACCTTGAACTCCGGGGGCGCGGTGAGCGCCGCCAGCTCCCGGAGCATGGGCGTGTCCCCGGGCTTCGGCGGGTCGAAGAAGTAGCGGTACACGTGCGCGCTGATGCGGAGCTCCTTCAGCAGCAGGTCGTAGTTGTGGAGGCTGAAGCGTTCCGGGCTGTAGAGGCCGTAGACGACGACGCGCGCGCGGAAGGCCGTGCTCTTCAGGAGCTGTTCGAGGAGCCGTCCTCCCACGGCGTCGATGATGGCGCTGACGCCCTGTCCGCCCGTGAGCTCCAGGACTCGCTTGTCCACGTCATCCGGATGCGCCGCGAGCTCGAGGACGGCGGTGGCACCCAGGGCGCGCAGGTCCAGGTGCTCCTGCTTCTTCCTCACGATGGAGAGGACGTTCACCTTCCGGGCCCGGGCCAGTTGCAGCACCATCGTCGCCACCGCCGAGTTGCCGGCGGTGAGCGCGAGCCATTGGCCCGGCTGCACCTGGGACTCCTCCAGCATGTCTCGCGCGGTGATGAGGTTGAAGAATTGCGCGGCCTTCTCCAGCGGGTAGCCGGCGGGCAGTGGCATCAGCCGCTCCGCGGGGACGACTGCGTACTCGGCCCAGGTGTCCAGGTGGCTGAAGGCCACGAGCGTCCCGGGCTCCAGCGAGACGCCCGGCCCCACCTTCGCAATGACTCCCGCGCCGTGGTTGCCGGCAATCTGCCCCGGTAGCGCGGGCTTCTTGGGCTCCGGATAGAGACTCTGGATGTAGAGGAAGTCGCCCGGGTTGATGCTCGCCGCGAGCATCTTCACGAGCACCTCGTTGGGCCCGGCCTCCGGGATGGGAATGTCCCGGAGCCGAAGCACCTCCAGGGGCGAGCCGATTTCATCGAACACAATGGCCTTCATGTGTGTGCCTCCCTTGTGGGGCGGCACTCTCTCCAGTCCTCCCTCTTGGAAGCGCGCACGGATGGACACATGCGGAACACGTTCGGACACGTGCGCTGGCGGTTCGCCATGAAACGGCCCGGGCCCGGCCGCATATACGGGCTCGGGAGCACACGGGATGAATGCACGGACACAGACGATGGGCGGGCTTCGCGTGGAGCGCCTCACGGACGCGGCGGGCGTCGTGGAGCTTCCGCCCCTGAATCATCACCGGCTCTCCGTCCACGCCGGGCCGCCCGCCCGCATGTCGTGTACCTCCACGCATCGCTACACGCGAGGCGACCTCACGTTGCTGCCCGCGGGCTTCTCCGGTACCTGGGTGGAAGAGGAGCCGGCCACGTCCATCGTCGTCGAGCTTCCGCAGGCGTTCCTGCGCCTCGCCGCGGAGGACCTGGGGAAGGACCCGGACCGGACGGGGCTGGAGCCCCGGCACCAGTTCCGGGACTCGCGCATCGAGCACGTGACCTGGGCGCTCGAAGCGGAGCGCCGGGCCGGCCAGCCCAACGGGCGCCTCTATACCGACAGCCTGGGGTTGGCCCTGGCCGTCCATCTGCTTGGCCACTACGCGATTCCGGGTGAGCGCCGGAGCGGGTTGTCATCCCTGCAGTTGCGGCGGCTGACGGACTACATCGAGGAGCACCTGGACCAGAACCTCACGCTGCCCCGGCTCGCCCGGGTGGTGGAGGTGAGCGCGTCCCAACTGAAGACGCAGTTCCGGCGGTCCATGGGTGTGCCGGTGCACCAGTACGTCATCCAGCGCCGCGTGGAGCGGGCTCGGGCGCTGCTGCTGAAGCGGGACCTGGCTCCGAGCCAGGTGGCGCTCGAAGCGGGCTTCTCGCACCAGAGTCACATGGCGCGGTGGATGAAGCGCGTCCTCGGCGTCACGCCGACGTCCCTGGTGCGCGGCGCACCCTGAAGGTGAGGGCCCGGTTCCCGCCGACCGGCGGCGGAAGGTGCGACGCGCAGGTGGCTGTGCCACGTCCCGGCTCAGGCTCCGCTCGGCGCGAGACACGGTGCCGGGAGCATAGACGCCCCGGCCTCTGCTCAGACCAGCCGAGCGCCGCCGTCGACCTCCAGCACGGTGCCCGTCATGAAGGTGTTGCTCACGAGCAGCTCCACCGCGGCGGCCACGTCCTCCGGCTTGCCAATGCGGCGCGCGGGCAGGGTGGCGCGCGACTGCTCGATGCTCAGCCGCCCGGCGATGGCCTCGCCGATGCCCGAGCTGCCGCCCACCACTGCGACTCGTCCAGCCATGGCTGACTCCTTTTCGAGACGCTTCGTCTCGTCAAGCCGGTGCGGGCGGATTAGGGTCGGGGCAATGGAAACGACTCCCCGTCCCCACACGGGAAGGAAGCGGAGCGAGGCCTCGCGGCTCGCGGTGCAGGAGGCGGTGCTGGAGTTGCTGCGCAGCGACGGCTACGCGGCGCTCACCTTCGACAAGGTGGCGGCGCGCGCGAAGGTGGGGAAGCAGACCATCTATCGCTGGTGGTCCTCGAAGGGGGCGCTGGTGCTGGACGCGCTCGCGGACGAGTCCTCCGAGCGCATTCCCGAGCCCGACACGGGCGCGCTGGAGTCGGACATCGCCGCGCTGCTGCGGCGCAGCTTCGAGGTGCTGGGCGGCGACAAGCCCACCGGGCCCATCCTCAAGGCGCTGGTGGTGGAGAGCCAAATCCACCCGGAGTTCCTGGAGCAGTTCCGGAGCCAGTTCCTGGAGCGACGCCGGCAGGTGTTGTGCCTGCTGCTGGAGCGCGCCGCCGCGCGAGGTGAGCTGCCCTCCACGGTGGACCGGGAGCTGGTCATCGACCAGGTCTTCGGCGCGCTCTGGTACCGGCTGCTCTTCGAGCACGCACCCCTGGACAAGACCTTCGCGGAGGCAATCGCGCGCCAGGTGGCCGGGCTGAATCCGGACGCGAAGTCCCAAGCGCGGGGCCGTGGACCCCTGGGAGGCAGGCAGGCCAGGGGAAGGACAAGGCCGGTATGATGCCATCCGATGGCTGCTGAAGGGCGATGTCGATGAAGCACCCTGGAGAGAACACCATCGTTGCCTTCGTCGAGGGCCGCCTTCCCGCCGCCGAGGCGGAGGCGCTCGATGCGCACATCGATGCCTGCGAGGCGTGCCGCGCCCTGGTGGTGGCCGCCGCGAGCGCGTCGCTCGATGGTGAAGGTGACGCGAGCAACCCCGCTTCGCCGCCACCATCCGCTCCGCCCGAGCGTGATGTCCGCTTCGGCCGCTACACGCTGCTCGACGTGCTCGGCCGGGGTGGCATGGGCGTCGTCTATGCCGCGCATGACTCCGCGCTGGACCGGAAGGTGGCGCTCAAGGTGTTGCGCGGAGAGTTGGCCGAGCGCATCGGCCTGGACCTCGCGTCGGCGCGGCTGCTGCGTGAGGCGCGCATCGCCGCGCGGCTGTCCCACCCCAACGTGGTGACCATCTACGACGTCGGCAGCCATGACGGTCAGGTGTTCATCGCCATGGAGTACGTCGACGGGCAGCCGCTCTCCGCCTGGCTCGACGCGGGCCCGCATCCGGCCAGCGCCATCCTGGAGCGCTTCATCCAGGCGGGCCGGGGGCTCGCGGCGGCCCATGCGGCCGGGCTCGTCCACCGCGACTTCAAGCCCGCCAACGTCATGGTCGGCGCGGACGGCCGCGTGCGCGTCACCGACTTCGGCCTCGCCGGCTGGACGGGAGAGGAGGTCGGGGAAGGCATCCCGCGGGACGAGGCGACGTCCGCGAAGGACACCCGGACGCGAGGGCTGCTCGGGACGCCGCTGTACATGGCGCCGGAGCAGCACCGCGCGGAGCGGGCCGGCCCGCTGGCGGACCAGTTCAGCTTCGCCGTCGCGCTGCACGAGGCGCTCTACGGGCGCGGGGCCCACGAGGGACGGACGCTCGACGAGCTGGCGGCGAGCAAGGAGCGCGGGCCGGCGGAGCTCCCATCGAATGGCGAGGTGCCGGAGCGTGTCCGGAGCGCCCTGCTGCGCGCGCTGCAACCCCGGCCCGAGGCGCGTTTCCCCTCGATGGACGCGCTGCTCTCGGTGCTCGCTCCGAAGGAGGTTTCTTCGCGGCGCCGGGCGCTGGCCGTCGCCGGAGGTCTCGTGCTGCTCGCGCTGGGCTCGCTCGGGGCCTACCTGCTGGGCGCGGGGCCCAGTCAGGTGTGCGCGGGTGGGGAGCGGAAGCTCGCGGGCGTCTGGGACGATGCGCGCAGGCAGGCGATGCTCGCCGCGTTCCGCGCCACCGGAGTCCCCTACGCGGAGGACGCCGCGCGGGCGAGCACGGCCCTGCTCGACGCGTACACGCGGGAGTGGGTCGATGCACGCAGGGACGCGTGCGAGGCGACGCAGGTGCGCAAGGAGCAGCTCGAGGAGCACCAGGCGCTGCGGATGATGTGCCTCGATGAACGGCTCGAAGCGGTGCGCGCGCTGGGGACGTTCTTCACGCGCGCCGACCGCGACGTGGTGGAGCACGCCGTGGAGGCGGCGCGCGCGCTCCCGCCGCTCTCACATTGCGCGGACCTGCGTGCGCTGACGGCCCGGGTGCCTCCGCCGACGGACCCGGCGGTGCGCGGGAAGGTGGAGGCGCTCGGCGTGAAGGCGGCGGAGGCCCAGGCACTCCTGCGCAACGGCAAGTACCAGCAGGGGCTCGACGTGGTGCGCACCGCGCGCGAGGAGGCGCGGACCACCGGCTACCAGCCGCTGGAGGCGCAGCTCGCGCTGCTGCAGGGCGAGGCCGAGACGCAGCTCGGCAACTCGAAGGCCGCGGAGAAGACGCTGCGCGAGGCGCTGCTCGCGGCGGAGGCGGGCCGCGACGACGTCACCGCGGCGCGGGCGTGGACTTCGCTCGTGCACATCGTCGGCCGGCGCGAGCAGCGCTTCGACGAGGCGCTGACGCTCGGACAGCACGCGCACGCAGCCATCGTCCGCCTGGGCAACGCGGACGTGGACATGGCCCGGCTGCTGGCCACGCGCGGCAGCGTGCTGTGGGCGAAGGGGGACTACGCGGGGGCGCTGAAGGACGCGCGGGAGTCGCTCGCGATACGGCAGCGGCTGCTGCCCGAGGACCATCCCGACCTCGCCCTGAGCCTCAGCGAGCTGGCCACCGTGTACGGCAGCCTCTCCCGCCTCGACGAGGCCCGGGAGAGCCAGCGCAAGGCGCTCGCCATCCAGGAGAAGGCCTTCGGGCCCCGCCACCCGACGGTGGCCATGACGCTGTTCAACCTGGGGATCCTGCTCCACACGATGGACCAGCAGGAGGAGGCAGAGGCGTGCTACCGGCGCGCGCTCGACATCCTGGACGGGGCCGGACTCGGGGAGCACCCACTGATTCCCAGGCTCCTGGCGATGATGGGCACCCTGGCGAGCGGGCGGAGAGACCATGCCCGTGCAGTCCAGCTCAACGAGCGTGGGAGGGACCTCGCGGTGAAGCTCCATGGCCCCGAGCACCCCTCCGTCGCGTTGTCGCTGTTGGCACTGGGCCGCTCGCTGTCCAGCGCGGGGCGGCACGCCGAGGCGTTCGCCACGCTGGAACGGGCACGGGCCATCTTCGAGAAGGCGCTCGGCCCCGGGCATCCGAATATCGCCATGGTCCTCAGCTCGCTCGGGAAGGCGCAGCTCCGGGACAAGCAATACGCCGCCGCTCGCGCCACGCTCGAACGCGCCATCGCCCTCCGCATCAAGTCCCTGGGGCCCGACACCGAGATGGTGGGGGAGGACCTCGACAACCTCGGTGTGGTCCTCCTGAAGCTGGGGCGCCCCGCAGAGGCGCTCGCGTTGCACCGCAAGGCGCTTCCCCTGCTCGAGAAGCGGATGGGGCAGGACTCCTACGACGCCGCCGTCGCCCTCTCGAATGTCATCGAGGCTCTCGTCGTGCTCCGCCGCTACGCCGAGGCACTTCCGCTGGCCGAGCGGGCGCTCGCCATCAGCGAGAAGCTGGGCCCGGAGCGTGCCAACCTGGCCGTCGCCCTCACTGACCTCGGGATGGTGGCGGTGCATCTCAAGCGCTTCGACCTGGCCCTGCCGGCGCTGGAGCGCGCGGTGAAACAGCAGGAGACGGTCGACAACCGCGAGGCTCTCACCCGGGCGCGGCGGTATCTCGAGCGAGCGCGCGCGGAGGGCAGGGGGGCGTCGCGGACGCCGTGAGGCGCCTGGGGTTTCAGTGCCGCCGCGGGCCGCGTGTATCATGGCGGCGTGCCACCCCCCGGCCCCCTCTCCCATGCCTTTCGCGGGCGGCTCCCGCCTCAGGCCGCATCGAAACTCGGTGACGCCGAGGCGCTGGAACAGCGCCTGCGCGCGCGAATCGACGAGGCGCGGCTCCGCTTCCCGGACGTCGCGGCGGACGAGGTGGCCTTCGTGGGCCACATGGCGGAGCGGTTGTCACAAGAAGGAGACATTGACGAGGCGCTCTCTAGCGTCGAGGTGGCCGACCTCTGGCTGGCCTTCGCGTGTCTGTCCGGCCATGCCCTGGCGCTGAAGGCGCTGGACGCGCGGCTGGACGTGGAGGTGCGCGCGGCGCTGCGGGGGCTCGGGACCTCGCCCGAGTTCGCGGACGAGGTGAAGTCGGTGCTCGGCGACAAGCTGCTCGTGGGCGAGGAGGAGGCGCCGAAGCTCGCCTCGTACACGGGGCTGGGGCCGCTGGCCGCCTGGCTGCGCGTCGCCGCGCTGAGGACGGGCATCAGCCTCCACCGGGGCGTGCGCCGTGAGGTGCAGGTCGACGAGAGCTCCCTGCTGGAGGCCATGGACCCGGCGTTGGACCCGGAGTCGCGGCTCATGCGCGAGCGCCACGCGGAGCTGCTCCGCTCGGCGCTGCGCGAGGCCATGGCATCGCTGTCGCCCCGCGAGCGCAACCTGCTGCGGATGTACTACGCGGATGGCCTCAAGCTGGACAGGCTGGCCATCATGCACCGGGTGAATGCCTCGACGATTTCACGCTGGCTCGCCCGGGCCCGCGAGGACGTGCTCGAACGCACCCGCGGCGCGCTCGGCGCTCATTTGAAGCTGAGCGCGTCACAGGTGGAGAGCGTGCTCGGCCTGGCCCAGTCGCTGGACCTGAGCCTGGAGAGCCTGCTGCGCAGCCGGAGCGAGTGATTCCCGCTCACGGCCGCGGACGGGCGCGCAGTCCCCATGCCAGCAGGACGCCCGTGGTGCTCGCGAGCGCGCCCAGCAGGTACGCGCTGGGGTAGCCGATGGCGCGCACCACGCCACCCGACAGGGGCACGAGGAGCCCCAGCGAGATGTCGAAGAAGGCGACGTAGCCACCCATCGCCACGCCCCGGTTCTCCGGAGGGACGAGGCGCACGGCCTCGACGCCGAGAGAGGGGAACACCAGCGAGAAGCCGAAGCCGGTGAGCGCCGCGCCGAGCATGGCGACGAGCGGCGAGGGCGCGAGCCACAGCAGCAGTTGCCCGGCGATTTCGACGGCGAGGGACACGAGCGCCACGCGCCGTCCACCGAGCCGGTCGGGCAGGCCGCCGAACAGGAGCCGCGCGAGGATGTACGCGGCGCCGAAGGCGGTGAGCGCCAGCGAGGCGTGGGCCCAGCCCTTCGCGTGGAAGTACAGCGTGCCGAAGGCGGCGAGCGCACCGAAGCCGAGCGCCGAGAGGGACAGCGCGAGTCCCGGACGCCAGATGAGCGCGGCCACGCGGTGGAATCCCATGCGGGTGCCCCCCGTCGGTGCCACGCCGGGCAGCAGCGGGGCCACGCCGAGGCCGAGCAGCGGCGCCACCGCCGCGGCGAGCGAGACGCCGAGGAAGCCATACCGCTCCGCGAGCGCGGCGCCCACCGGGGCTCCCACCGCGAGCGCTCCGTACATGGCGATGCCAGTCCACGCCATGACGAGCCCCGCGCTTTGACGGCCGACGAGCCCGACGCCCCACGAGAGCACGCCGGTGATGAGGAAGCTCTCCCCGGCTCCGAGCACGACGCGGGAGAGGACGAGCAGCGCGAGGCTGGTGGCCGGCGTGGACTGGACGAGCGAGGCCCCCACGTAGCCGAGGCCCGCCAGCGCGCTCAGCGCGAGGCCCAGGCGCACACCGGCTCCGGGGCCCCGACGGTCGGCCAGCGTGCCGCCGGTGTGCCGGGTGACGAGTGTCGCGACGGACTGGGCGGCGATGACGAGCGCCACGACGAGCGCGTCGAACCCGAGGCCGTCATGGACGAGCCCCGGCAGCGCGGGCAGCGGCACGCCGATGCTGGAGAAGCCGAGGAAGACGATTGCGCACAGCGGAAGCAGCCGTGCGACGGGGGAGGATGGCCGCGACGTCGCGGCGGGGATGGATGAAATGCCAGGAGTGTCGTTCATGGCGCACAAGGTGCCGCCGGGGAGGGCTGCTCTCCAGTGCAATGATGGAATGGTATGAGTGCATCCCATGCACTCTCCCGTGGATGCGAACCTTCTCCTCGCGCTCGACGCGCTCCTCCATGAAGGCAGCGTGCTGGGCGCCGCGCGGCGCATGCATCTGAGCCCGCCCGCGATGAGCCGCACGCTCGCGCGCATCCGCGAGGCCATGGGGGACCCGGTGCTGGTGCGTGCCGGGCGCCGCCTCGTCCCCACGCCACGGGCGCTGGCCATTCGCGAGCGCGTCCGGCTCGCCGCCGCGGAGACGCGCGCGCTGCTGTCACCGGACGCGCCGCTCAACCTGGCGACGCTGGAGCGCACCTTCACGATTCGGACGAATGACTATCTCGTGGCGACAATCGGGCCGGTGATGGATGCGCTCATCCGCGCCGAGGCGCCGCGCGTCCGGCTGGTGATGGTTCCGGAGGGCGCGGAGGACGTGGAGTCGCTCCGCGCGGGCGAGCTTGATTTGGACATCGGCGTACAGGGTGAGCTGGGGCCCGAGCTGCGCACGCGCAGGCTCTACGAGGACCCGATGGTCGCCATCGTCCGGAAGGGGCACCCCCTGGCGCGGGGACGGCTGACGGCGAAGCGGCTCGCGAGCGTCGAGCACGTGGGTGTCTCCCGGCGTGGGAAGCTGACGGGGCGCATCGACCAGGTGCTCGCCGGGGAGGGGCTGAAGCGCACCGTCACCCGCGTCGTATCCACCCATCTGGCGGGGGCGTGGCTCGTCGCGGAGAGTGATTTGCTCGGCGTGGTGCCCCAGCGGCTCGCGGAGCGGGTTGCCCGGACGCTGCCGCTCGAGGTGCTGTCACTCCCGTTTCCCTTGGAGCCGCTGTCCATCCGCTTCGCATGGCACCCCCGTCATGATGGAGATGCCGCGCATGCGTGGCTGCGCGACTGCATCACTCGCGCCGCGCGCGGTGGCGAGCGGCGGTGATGGCCCCGCGCTGTCACTCCCTGGAATCGGAGTCTTAGCGCGCTTGGACGCAGATGCCGTCCGGGGCCCTGGTCGGCTGCCTGGACTCCAGGCGACCGCCCGGCCCCGGCACCGACATGTCCCACCCCGTCGGATTGACTCGGCCGCTCCGTGTTGTAAATAGGATTCAGATGCTGAATCGAGATTCAAAAAATAGAAAGCCGGCTCAGAATCTCCGCTCCCGGCTGAAGGAGGCCACCGCCGACGCCATCCTGGTGGCCGCGGCGGAGGTGTTCGGGGAGCAGGGGCTGGCGGCGGCGCGCATGGAGACCATCGCCGAGCGGGCGGGCGTGTCCGTGGGCACGCTCTACAACCACTTCGATGACCGGGCCGCGCTGCTGGACGCGCTGATGAAGCGCCGCCGCGAGGCGCTGCTGAAGCGCATGGACGCCGCGCTCGCCGCCTCGGAGGGGCGCCCCTTCCGCGAGCAGCTCCGCACCTTCCTGTCCACGCTGGCCCACCACGTCGCCGAGCACGGCGCCTTCCTGCGCGTGCTCATCCAGTCCGAGGAGCTGATGAACCGCAAGGCCCAGCAGGGCGGCTCGCGGGCGGAGCTGCACCAGCGGCTGGAGACGCTCGTCGCCCGGGGCGTGAAGTCCGGCGAGCTGCGCTCCGAGGGACATGAGCTCTTCGCCACGCTGCTGTCGGGCATGGCCACCGCCGTCTTCCACCGCGAGCTGGGACGCGGCCACGGCGTGGAGCGCGTGGAGCAGAGCCTGGAGGAAGCAGCCCGCGTCTTCCTGAGAGGCGTGGAGGCCTGACGGACATGGCTACGTCCATCGCAATGAACCCACCGTTGGCCCCCGCGGCCCCGAAGCAGGTGTCCAACAAGTGGCTCGTCACGCTGTCGGTGACGTTCGGCACGCTGATGGGCGCCATCGACTCGTCCATCGTCAACGTGGCCATGCCGCAGCTCCGCGGCGCGGTGGGCGCCACGGTGCAGGAAATCACCTGGACGACGACGGGCTTCGTCATCGCCACGGTGATGGTGATGCCGCTGACGGGCTTCCTCGGCCGCCTCTTCGGTCAGAAGCGCGTGTACCTGGGGTGCCTGCTGCTCTTCGTGGCGGGCTCGTTCCTGTGCGGGCTCGCGTGGAACCTGCCGTCGCTCGTCTTCTTCCGCTTCATCCAGGGACTTGGAGCCGGAGCGCTCCAGCCCACCGAGCAGGCCATCCTCCGGCAGACCTTCCCGCCCGAGGAGCAGGGCACGGCGATGGCGCTGTTCGCCATGGCCGTCATGGTGGGCCCGGCCATCGGCCCCACGCTGGGCGGCGTCATCGTCGACAACCTGCACTGGTCCTGGATTTTCTTCATCAACGTGCCGGTGGGCATCCTCGGCTTCTTCATGGTGGCCCGCTACGTCCAGGAGGACGAGTCGCTGCGGGCCTTCGCGCGAGCGGAGGCCGAGCGCCAGCGCAAGCACATGGACTGGGCCGGCATCATCCTTCTGTGCGCGGGCCTCGCGTCGCTCCAGTTCCTCCTGGAGGAGGGGCAGGCCCACGACTGGTTCGAGTCCACGCTCATCTCCGCGTGCGCCCTGGTGTCCTTCACGTGCCTGGCCGCCTTCATCATCCGCGAGCTGACGGCCGAGGTGCCCGCCGTCAACCTGCGGCTCTTCAAGGACCCCGTCTTCGCCTCCGGCACGGTGTTCAACGCACTGATGTTCTCCATCCTCATGGCGAGCATGTTCCTGCTGCCGCTGTTCATGCAGGAGCTGCTGGGCTTCACCGCCACCCAGTCGGGCCTGGCGCTGATGCCGCGCACGCTGGTGATGATGGTGATGATGCCGATTGTGGGGCGCCTCTACCGGAAGGTGCCGCCGCAGGCGCTCATCCTCGTGGGCGTGGTCGTCACGGGCCTGGGCGCGTTCCAGATGAGCCACTTCTCACTGCAGACGGGCACGGAGAACATCATCGGCGCGATTGCGCTCCAGGGCATCGGCTTCAGCCTGCTCTTCGTGCCGCTGTCGACGGTGGCCCTGTCCAAGGTGCCGCGCGAGCGGATGACGGACGCCACCGGCCTCAACTCGCTCTTGCGGCAGGTGGGTGGCTCCATCGGGCTCGCCATCTTCGCGACGCTGCTGTCCCGCTTCACCGTGCACACCACGGCCTCCGTCGCCGCGCACCTCACGCCGGACCGGCTGGAGGTGGCGACCCGGATGGCGGCGATGCAGAAGGGGCTGGCCGGCGCGGGCATGGACCCGGTGAGCAGCCAGGCCCTGGCGCTGCGCATGATGTCCGGCACGGTGGCGCGGCAGGCCGCGGTGCTCGCCTTCGACAAGCTCTTCGTGCTGGCCGCGCTCCTCTTCGTGGTGGTGCTGCCCCTCGTCTTCCTTCTCAAGGCCCCGAAGCGTGGCCCGGCGTCCGGAGAGACGCCGCACATCGACGTGGAGATTTGAAATGTCGACTCCAACTACGGCTCCTCAACTCGTGACTCCGGAGCGGGCGGCCGCGGCCACCCAGGCTCCTCGCAAGAGCGGCAAGCGCGCCTACCTCATCCTGGCCGGCGTGGTGGTGGCGGTGCTGCTCGCCATCGGCGGCTACAAGCTCCTCACCGCCGGCCAGGAGGACACCGACGACGCGCAGGTGGAGGCGGACGTGGTGCCGATGTCCATCCGCGTGGCCGGCCCCGTGCTGCGCGTGGCGGTGCCGGACAACGCGGTGGTGCACAAGGGCGACCTGCTCCTGGAGATTGACTCGCGTGAGTACGCCGCGCAGGTGAAGCAGGCCGAGGCAGAGCTGGAGTCCGCGACGGCCCAGGTGGCCGCGGCGGATGCGCAGGTGGCGGTGACGGAGGCCGGTGCCAAGGGCGGCTTCTCCACGGCGCGCGCCCAGGTGTCCACCAGCGCCGCCGCCGCGGGCAACGCCGAGGCCCAGGTGGCCGCGGCCCGCGCGGCCCTCTCGCGCGCGGAGGCCCAGGCGCGCAAGGCGGAGCTGGATTTGCAGCGCGCGAAAACGCTGCGCGAGCAGAACGTGCTGCCGCAGCAGGCGCTGGATGACGCCCAGGCGGGCTACGACACCGCGCAGGCCGCGGTGGAGGGCGCGCGCGCCCAGCTCACCGCCGCGGAGGAGAGCCGGCGCATGGCGCAGGGCAAGGTGGCCGAGGCGCAGGGCCAGCTCGACCAGAGCGCGCCCATCGACTCGAAGATTGCCGCCGCGCGCGCCAGCTCGGCGCTCGCCCACGCGCGGGTGAAGGCGGCCGAGGCGGCGCTGGAGCAGGCGAAGCTGCGGCTGGACTACACGCGCGTCGTCGCGCCCTCGGATGGGCAGGTGTCCCGCCTCTCCGTGCACGAGGGGCAGTTCCTCGGCGCCGGCCAGTTGGTGGCGGAGCTGGTGCCCACCCAGACGTATGTGGTGGCCAACTTCAAGGAGACACAGGTGGGCAACATGAAGCCCGGGCAGGTGGTGGAGGTGGAGGTGGATGCCTTCTCCGGCAAGACGCTGGAGGGCCGGGTGGAGAGCCTGTCGGGTGGCACCGGCGCGCGCTTCTCGCTGCTGCCGCCGGACAACGCCTCGGGCAACTTCGTGAAGGTGGTGCAGCGCGTGCCCGTGCGCATCGCGTGGAGCCACCCGCCCGAGGGGCTCGCCCTGCGCGCTGGCCTCTCCGCGCACGTGACGGTGCACACGCGGAACTGACGCGGGCCCGTCGCGAGGGCAGGCGCGTTTTCACCGGTGTCGAAGAAGTGAAGCGTGCGGTCGTTTTGATGGCGGCCGCACGCTGTGCCGCCACGTGACGCACGGTAGCGTCCGGCGCCATGCACACCCGACTGCTCGTCTTCGTTCTCGCCGCCGTGTGTCTCGTGGCTCCCCGCGCGCAGGCGCGGCCCTACCGCGCCATGGTGACGCGCACCGCGGTCACCACCCGGCCCGGCAACCTGGAGCTGGGCCTGCGCTACCAGGGCTTCTTCGCGCTCGACTTCGACGAGTCGCAGCCCTACCAGCAGCTCTCGCCGAGCCTGCGCTTCGGCATCGTCGACGGCCTGGAGGCCAACCTCTTCCTGGAGGTGCTCGCGCTGGGCCTGCCCGGAGAGGACGAGTTCGAGCTGGCCTTCGGTGACATCCCCATCGGCCTGCAGTGGACGTTCCTGGAGACGTCGAAGCTGGCGCTGGGGGCCTACGGGCGCGTCACGCTGCCCACCGGCCCGAGCGACGAGGACGGCATCATCCCCAGCCTGTCCGACGGCACGTGGGACTACGAGGGCACCTTCATCGCCGAGCTCCGCGCGACGAAGGACCTGCGCTTCATGCTCAACGGCGGCTACTTCCACCAGGGCACGCGCGACAGGGACGAGCTGCCCGACTTCGACGTCCCGGACGCGGTGCAGGTGTCGCTGGCCGGCACGTACAACCTCGACAAGTTCACCATGCTGGGGCTCGAGGTGGTCAGCCGCATCTACTTCGAGGACGTGATTACGCCGGTGTGGCGGGACAACGCCACGCAGGTGGAAATCATCCCCGTGCTGCGCCACGAGGCCTGGCCCGGACTGGTGCTGGAGGCCGTCGCGGGCGTGGCGGTGACGCCGGAGCTGAGTGAGATCTACCAATTCCGCGTGCTGCTCGGCGCCACCTACGAGTTCGACCTCGCGTCGGGCCCGAACCTGCCGACGAAGGAGGAGGACCTGCGCCGGCCCAAGGCTCCCACGCGGCGCCGCCGCTGAGGGCCGCGCGGCCCGCGCGTGGCTAACGTTCCTTCATGAGCCAGACGACAGATGTCCTCATGAAGGAAGCGGACTCCGGGCGCACCGTGGACCTCTCGGTGGGGCAGTCGGTATCGCTCGAGCTGCCCGACCCGGGTCCCACCGGCTACCGGTGGAAGGTGGAGTCGCTCGACGAGTCGGTACTGTCCTCCGTCGGTACGCGCACGCAACCGGCCATGGCCGTGGGCGGTACCGGGAAGGCCACGCTGACTTTCCAAGCGAAGGCTCCCGGTACCACCCGGCTGCGGCTCAAGCTCTGGCGCGAGTGGCTAGGCGATGCGTCCGTCATCCGCCGCTTCGACGCGCTCCTCCACGTACGCTGACGGCGGCATGGCGGCCTCGGGTTGCTCGGCCACCTCGCGCCCTGCCTCCACGCCCACGGGGAAGGCGTGCTTCACCCAGGGCGTCCACGGCGCATTCGCCTGCGTGTCCTGCTTCCAGCACGTCCACAGGGTGTAGTGGCCTCCGCCCGTCGGGCTCGTCAGCCAGAGCTGCAACCGCTTGTCGGGCAGCACCGCCAGGGCCAGGCCCTCGATGGAGGCCGAGCCGGGGCGCGGGAAGGCATTCCAGGCATTCCAGCCCGCGTCTGGCCCCGTGCCCTTCTGCCGGCAGCCGTACAGCTCGCCCTTCGTGGTGAGGCCGAAGAGCTGCACGCGGCCGTCGGAGAGCGGCGCCGCGGCGAGGTATGCCAGCTTCCGGTCCTTCACGCCGGAGAGGTCCTTCCACGGCGTCCACTTCGCTCCCGCCTGGGCGCTCTCCTTGTGGCAGCCGTGCAGCTTCCCCTGGGTGTCGATGGCGAAGAGCTGGAGCGCGCCGTTGGCCAGCCGGACGGTGGTCAGGTGCGCGACCTTCACGTCGGGGATGCGCTGGAACTCGTTCCAGTCGCTCCAGGGCAGCGAGGGCTCGTCGCGCTGGAAGCGGCTGTAGAGCGTGCCATTGGAGCCGATGCACCAGAGCTGGAGGCGCCCGCCCGCGATGGCGCCCACGGCGATTTCCACCGGCTTCACGCCGGAGGGGGCGGGAATGGGCGGCTGCCATGCATTCCACTGCGGCACCTCGCCGCCCATCGTGCCCTCCACGAGCCCCCACAGCGTGCCGTCGGCCGCCAGCGCGAAGAGCTCCACGTACTGGTCCGCCCGCTTCGCGGCGGCGACCTGGGCGGTCTGGATGCCGGGCAGCGTGGAGGCGGGCTGGGACCAATACGTCGTCCACGGCGTCCACGGGGCGTCCGAGGCCGGCGTGGACTTGGCGCAGCTCCACGCGTAGCCCCCATTCACGGCCCACAGCCGCACGCGGTCGTCGTCATGGCGCGCGCTGGTCATCTTCCCCCGGCTGGTGAGCGAGGCCGCCTGCTCACTGGGACGGGTGATGTCCGTGGGCAGCCACATGATGTAGTCGATGCCGCACACGCCGTAGGCAATCTTGAAGTAGCCCTGGTCGCCCCACCAGGTGCCCCAGCTGTTCTTGCATATCCAACACCGCTCGGTGTCGCTGTAGCCCACGACGCAGATGCAGTGGCCGCCGACGTACTGCGCGGTGCTCGTGGGCGAGTAGACGCCGCTCGAGTAGCTGAAGAAGTCGTCGTAGACGGCGAAGCAGGCGATGAGCTGCCCGTCGCGCGCGAGCCACGCCTTCATCTGGTCGAGGTCCTGCGTCGTCTGCGAATGGGCGAGCGTGTAGCCCTGCTTCCAGTTCTCCGGGAGCTGGGGCGGCTGGTCTCCCGGGGTGTATGGATAGAGCGACGCGTCGGTGACGCCTTCCGCGAGGTGGCTGGTCGCGCTGTCCACCCACCAGCCCGTGTTGCAGCCGTAGCCCTCCTGCTGCGCGTAGACGTAGAAGAGGTGGGCCTCCGAGCAGAGGATGGGGAGGTAGGCATCGTCGCGCTGGATGCGCAGCGTGCCCTCCACGGCCGCGAGTGTTCCGAAGGCCACACACGAGCCGCAATAGCTCTGGTCCTTCACGGGGGACGTGTAGTCGCGCCCGTCGTGGTTGCGCCAGTCCACGGCGACCGGGCCGCGTGAGGCCTCCATTCGCTCGCCCATCGAGGCGCGGTATGCGGCGTAGCGGGCCTTCCCCTGGCGCTCGGCCTCCTCGAAGCTGGGCTGATTGGGGCCGGGAATGGCACCCAGCCTCAGCTTGAGCTGGGACAGCGGGAGCGACGTGAGCGGGTTGGGGCTTGCGCGCCAGTGCGCTCCCTCGCGCTGGATGGCCTGGATGATGCTCTGTACGTCTCGCATGGTGGTTCCTTCCCCCAAAGGTTCCCTTCAGAGGTGGGGGAAGCACCTGCCGGGGACAAGCCCGGCGCCAGTCATGGAGGCGAGGCCTCGTGCCGGTCGCTTTCAGTCGAGCTTCCTCCGCCGCTGCTGCTGCTCCAGCGGAGACCTCCGGGGGGCTCGGCTGGCCAGTGCGGTAACCGTGTTACCCTCGCCGCGGACGGTGCGAGGGCACCTCCGGGGGGAACAGGGAACCGGCATGACGGACGAAGCTGAGGTCTCGGACTCGCCAGACATTGCTGTCGTGGGGATGGCCGCGCGGCTGCCGGGAGCGCGGGACGTGGACGCCTTCTGGCGCCGGGTTCGCGACGGGGTGGGCTCGGTGACGTGGTTCACCGACGCGCAGCTCCTGGCCGCGGGCGTGGACCCCGCGCTGCTGAAGGACCCGAGCTACGTGAAGGCCGGCATGGTCTTCGAGGGGCTGGAGGACTTCGACGCGGGCTTCTTCGGCTTCAGCCCTCGCGAGGCGTCCATCCTGGACCCACAGCACCGGCACTTCCTGGAGGTGTGCTGGGAGGCGCTGGAGCACTGCGGGCACCCGCCCGAGTCCTTCAAGGGCCCCATCGGCGTCTTCGGCGGCTCCGGCATGAACGCGTACATGCCCTACCACCTCTTCACGAATCCGCGGTTGATGGAGCAGGTGGGCCTGTTCCTCGCGCGGCACACGGGCAACGACAAGGACTTCCTCACCACGCGCGTCTCGTACTGCCTCGATTTGCGCGGCCCCAGTGTCAACATCCAGACGGCGTGCTCCACGTCGCTGGTGGCCATCCACTCGGCGGTGCAGAGCCTGCTGACGCGCGAGTGTGACCTGGCCCTCGCGGGCGGTGTCACGCTGGAGCTGCCGCACTACCGGGGCTACCTGTACCAGGAGGGGGAAATCCTCTCTCCGGATGGGCATTGCCGCGCGTTCGACCACCGCTCGCAGGGGACGCTCTTTGGCAGTGGCGTGGGCGTGGTGGCGCTGCGCCGGCTGGAGGACGCGCTGGCGGACGGAGACACCGTGTACGCGGTGGTGAAGGGCAGCGCGGTGAACAACGACGGCGCGCGCAAGGTGGGGTACCTCGCGCCGTCCGTGGACGGGCAGGCGGATGCGGTGGTGGAGGCGCTCAACGTCTCCGGCATCGGCGCGGACACCATCGATTACATCGAGTGCCACGGCACCGGCACGCCGGTGGGCGACCCGATTGAAATCACCGCGCTCACCCAGGCCTTCCGCACGCAGACGCAGAAGAGCGGGTACTGCCGCATCGGCTCGGTGAAGACGAACATCGGCCACCTGGACACGGCGGCCGGCGTGGCGAGCTTCATCAAGGTCGTGCAGATGCTGCGGCACCGGCAGCTCGCGCCGAGCCTCAACTACGAGAAGCCGAATCCACAGATTGATTTCGCGCGCACGCCGTTCGTGGTGAATGCCGCGTTGCGCGAGTGGGCGGCGAAGTCAGGCCGGCCCCGGCGCGCGGCGGTGAACTCGCTGGGCGTGGGCGGTACCAACGCGCACGTCATCCTGGAAGAGGCTCCGGCCCAGCCGACGACGTCCGCCGCGCGGCCGTTCGAGACGCTCTGGCTGTCCGCGCGCACGCCGGCCGCGCTGGAGCGTGCGTCCCGCCGGCTCGCGCAGCGGCTCGGAGAGGAAGGGGCGCCGAACCTCGGGGATGTGTCCTTCACGCTGCTGGCCGGACGGCGCCGCTTCGCGCACCGGCGCGCGGTGGTGGCGTCCTCGCGCGAGGAGGCCATCCGCCTGCTGGAGCAACCCGAGCCGGCCCGCACGGCGCAGGCGCATACCGAGGCGGAGGGGCGCTCGGTGGTGTTCCTGTTCCCCGGTGGAGGCGCGCAGTACCCGGGCATGGCGAAGGGGCTCTACGAGCAGGAGCCCGTGTTCCGCCGCGCGCTGGATGAGTGTCTGTCGCTGCTGGAGCAGCACGAGTCGCTGAAGCTGCGGCCGCTGCTGTTCCCCGAGGCGGGCAGGGAGGCCGAGGCGCGCGAGCAGCTCGAGCAGGCGACGTATGCGCTGCCCGCGCTGCTGTCCGTGGAGCTGGCGCTCGCGGCGCTGTGGAAGTCGCGCGGGGTGACGCCCGCCGCGTGTCTGGGACACAGCATGGGCGAGTACGCGTGTGCCCAGCTCGCCGGGGTGTTCTCCGTGAAGGATGCGCTCGGCATCGTCGCGTGCCGGGGGCGGCTGTTCGACGGGCTCCCCGCGGGGGCCATGCTCAGCGTGGAGCTTCCCGAGGCGGAGCTGAAGCCGCTGCTCGGGCCGGGACTGGAGCTGGGCGCGCACAATGCACCGGGGCTGTGCCTCGTCTCGGGCGAGGTGGCGGCCATCGATGCGTTGGAGGCGCGGTTGAAGGCGCGCGAGGTGGAGGCCCGGCGCCTGCACATCCGCGTCGCCGCGCACTCGCGGATGCTGGAGCCAATCCTGGCGCCCTTCCGTGACTACCTGACGACGAAGGTGCGCTTCTCCGCGCCGAAGACGCCGTGGGTCTCCAACGTCACCGGGACGTGGATTGCGCCCGAGGAGGCCGCGTCTGCCGACTACTGGGTGCGGCACCTGCGCCAGCCGGTGCGTTTCGCCGAGGGCGCCGGAGTGCTCCTCGCGGACAAGGCCCGCGTGTACCTGGAGGTCGGTCCAGGGCAGACGCTGTTGTCGCTGCTGCGGGCGCAGGGGGAGAAGCCCCAGGCGGAGGGGCTCGTGCCGTCGCTGCGGCACCCGAATGATTCGGTTCCGGACCAGGCCTTCTTCCAGCTCGCGCTCGGACGTCTGTGGGCGGCCGGAGTGAACCTGGACACGGCGGCGCTTTTCGCGGGACTGAAGCGGCGCCGCGTGGGGCTGCCGACGTATGCGTTCGAGCGCGAGCGCCACTGGGTGGAGCCGGGCACAGGCTACTTCATGGCCCGGCGCGAGGGAGAGCGTCCGCTCGTGCGCGAGGAGGACGTGTCGCGGTGGGGCTATGCGCCGCGCTTCCGCGAGCAGCCGGGGCCGAAGCCGGAGGCTCCGGCGGAGAACGAGCGCTGGCTGTTGCTGGCGGATGAGGAGCCGCTCGCGGAGGAGTGGTCCCGTGAGCTGACGGCCCGAGGGGCGCGCGTACAGCGGGTGTTCCCGGGTGGGGCTTTCGCCCGGAGGTCGGACGGTGCGTTCACGCTGCGACCCGACGCGCGCGAGGACTGGGAGGCGCTCTGGGATGCGCTGGGTGCGGAAGGGCGAGTGCCTCCGAGGCTCGTGGACCTGCCGGCTGTGGACGCGAGTGGCTGGGAGCGCGCGGTGTCGCGTCACCTCCTCGCGCCGCTCGCGCTGATGCAGTCGCTCACCGCCGAGTCGCTGCCCGCCGGGCTGCGGTACGTCCGGGTGATGCGGGGCGGCATGGCGGTGGACGGGCCCGCGCGGATACCTGAGCAGGCACTCGCCTTCGGTCCTGTCCTCGTGGCTCCGAAGGAGCTGCCCGAGCTGTTCGCTCGCGCGGTGGATGTCGACGTGAGCGCCGCTCCGGCGACGCAGGCTCGCGAGCTGGCGGATGAGCTGTTGCGCCCGGACGTGGACGTGCCGGTGGCGCTGCGGAGTGGCCGCAGGCTCGTGCAGGTGCTGGAGCGGACCGCGTTGCCGGAAGCGCCGACACCGCTGCGCGAGCGCGGTGTGTACCTCATCACTGGCGGGCTCGGCGGCATCGGTCGGACGCTGGCGGAGTTGTTCGCGCGCAAGGCGAAGGCCCGGCTCGCGCTCGTGTCCCGCTCCGCTGCCAGTGCCTCGCACGCGGAAGTGCAGCGCATGCTGGAGGGATTGGGCGCCGAGGTCCTGCTGCTCAAGGCGGACACGTCCGATGCGGGGCAGCTCCGCTCCGCCATCGCCGAGGTGAAGGCGCGCTTTGGCGCGTTGCACGGCGTGGTGCACGCGGCGGGCGGGCTGGAGGACGGGCCGCTGGAGTCGAAGACGCGGGACTCGGTGCTGCGCGTGCTGGCGCCCAAGGCACTCGGTGCGCTCGCGCTCGAAGAGGTGCTGCACGGCACCCAGCTCGACTTCTTCGTCAGCTTCTCCTCGACGAGTGCGCACCTCGGTCCTCCGGGACAGGTGGACTACGTCGCGGCCAATGCGTTCCTGCTGGCCCAGGCGGCGCGACTGGAGGCGTCCGGTACGGCGAAGCGCGCGCTCGCGCTGGGGTGGGGCGTCTGGCAGGAGGTGGGCATGGCCGCGGCCCAGGTGGCGCCTCGGCTTCCTCCAGGCGAGTCCGTGGCCCACCCGCTGTTGCAGCGGCGCGTGGATGCTCCCGAGGGCCAGCACGTCTTCCGCGCCATCTACGACGCGAAGGCCCTGTGGGTGCTGGACGAGCACCGCATGCGCGGCGGCGGGCCGGTGCTGCCGGGCACGGGCTACGTGGAGCTGGCGCGCGCGGTCTGGGAGACGGTGCGTCCGGGCACGCCGTTGCATGTGGACCAGCTCGCCTTCGTCGCGCCGCTCGACGTGCCCGACGGCGAGGTGCGCGAGGTCGAGGTGTCGCTCGCTCCCGAGGGCGACGGCTTCACCTTCCGCGTGTCGAGCCGCTCGGCCGGGAGTGCGTGGGTGGAGCACGCCACCGCGCGCCTGGGGCCCGCGGCCGGTGGGCCTCCCGCGCCACTGGACGTGAGCGCGGTGCATGCGCGCTGCGCTGCGCGCCCGCTCAGCTTCGGCGAAGGGGAGCAGGTACTGCCCCAGGACGCACTCATCGCCTTCGGTCCGCGGTGGAAGGTGCTGCGCTCGGCGGGCTTCGGCGCGTCGGAGGCCTTCGCTCGCCTGGAGCTTCCTCGCGCGCTCCTCGGAGACCTGGCGACGTACGCGCTGCCGCCCGGGTTGCTGGACATCGCCTCCGGTTTCGCCTTCTCACTGCTGCCCGACGCGGGGCAGCCCGGGAAGCTGCACGTGCCCGTCTCCTACCGGCACCTGCGCGTGTGGGGCCCGTGGCCCGAGGTGGCGCTGAGCCACGTGCGCGTGCGCCAGGAGGAGGGGCGTGGCGCGCTGCTCGATGTCACCCTCTGTGACTCGGACGGCCGCGTCTTCTGCGCCATCGAGGGCTACCTCGTCGCCGCCGTCGAGGCGAAGCGCTTCGGCCGCTCGCCCCAGAAGAAGGGCTCACTGCTGGAGACGTGGCTGCCCCTGGGCATCAAGCCCGCGGAGGGACAGGAGGCCTTCCTCCGCGCGCTGTCCCTCACCGGCACTCCGGCGTTGTTTGTCAGCTCCATGGACCTGCATGCGCTGGCGGCGCGTCTGCGTCCGAAGCAGGAGGCGGAGAAGCCCGTGGCCGCGCAGCAGGGCGTGGCTCCGGCACAACAGGGTGCGGCTGCGGATGCTCCGCGCGACGACGTGGAGCGCAAGCTCGCGGAGCTCTGGCAGCAGTTGCTCGGCGTGCCGAGGGTGGGGCTCAAGGACAACTTCTTCGACCTTGGCGGGCACTCGCTCATCGCGGTGCGCCTGTTCGCTCGCATCAAGAAGCTGCTCGGCGCGGACCTGACGCTGGCGACGTTGTTCGAGGCGCCCACGCTGGAGCAGTGCGCCGCGCTCGTGCGCGAGGCCGCCGGCATTCCCTTCACGCCGGACACCGCTCCGGCCAGCGCGGCGCCTGTGGCCTCCGCGCCCGTGTCGAAGGGGTGGTCTCCGCTCGTTACCATCCAGAAGGGTGGCGCAGGCATCCCCTTCTTCTGCGTCCATGGAGCGGGCGGCAACGTCCTCAACTTCCGCGACCTCGCGGCGACGCTCGGGAAGGAGCAGCCTTTCTATGGGCTCCAGGCGCGCGGCGTGGACGGCAAGCTGCCACCCGCGGACAGCATCGAGGAGATGGCGAACATCTACCTGGAGGGCATCCGCCAGGTGAGGCCGCGCGGGCCCTACCTCCTCGGTGGCTACTCCGGAGGCGGCGTCGTCGCCTATGAGATGGCGCAGCGGCTGCGCGAGCAGGGCGAGGATGTGGCGTTGCTCGCCTTCCTCGACACCTTCCATCCCGCCACGCAGGAGCGGCGGCTCACCTTCGACGAGCGCTGGCGCGCGGTGCTCGACGAGGGCGCGGCGGCCTACCTCAAGGACCGGCTGCGCAAGAAGGTGGAGCGCGACGGCAACCGGCTCATCAACTCCATCAAGCTGCGCTGGTACGAGCAGCGCGGTGAGCCGCTGCCCATCGAGCTGCGAGACCTCCAGCTCACCGAGCGCTTCCAGTTCCTGTCGAGCCGCTACGCTCCGCGCCCCTATTCCGGGCCGGTGACGCTGTTCCGCGCGCAGGACGTCAACCCCATCTACTCGCACATGGGCGCGACGCTGGGCTGGGAGCCGCTGGTGCCGTCGCTGCGCATCCGCGAGGTGCCCGGCGACCACGACAGCCTCGTGCGCGAGCCCAACGTCCACATCCTCGGCCGACTGCTGCGCACGGCGCTGGACGAGGCACAACAGGCGGGCCGCAAGTGAATCGTCGGGACCTGGGCATGGCGGCGCTCGCGGCCGCACTGGGGGGCATCGTGTTGAAGTTCGGCTGGCTGGACAGACCGTCGGAGGCGCCGGGGCCGTTTCCCTATGACGGTGCGCCCCTGGCCTCCGGAGCGGAGGCACGCCTCACCGCGGGCGGGTGGACGCTGAGCGACATCGCCGGACCGCCACGCCAGCGCGCGCTGACGCGGGCTCCCGCGCCGGGCGAGACACGCTGGCTGGTCTTCTTCGGAGGCAACGGTCCGGGCTACCTCGAAGAGGCACGCTCCGTGCTGGAGGCGCTGGACGCAGGACGCGGGCTCGGGCTGGCCGCGGTGGCGCCGCCGGGCTTCGATGGCTCTCCGGGCAAGCCATCGCCGCAGTCCCTCCGAGCCGGAGCGGAGGCCGCGGTGCGCTGGCTCGTCGCCACGCACCAGCCGGGAGACCTCCAGCTCGTGGGCTTCTCCATGGGAAGCAACGCGGCGCTCGCGGCGGCGCACACGCTGGCGAAGGACGGAAGGCCCGCGCGCGGCGTCGTGCTCCTCGCGCCCTTCACGTTGATGGACGTGACGGACAAGGGGCTGCGCGGCCGGCTGCGGACGCCGGACCGCTACGACAACCTCTCGCTCGTCTCGGAGCGTCTGCCACCGGTCCGCGTGCTGCACGGACTGGCGGACCAGGCGCTGCCGCCGGTCCATGGTGAAGAGCTCGCGCGCAGGCTGGGCGCGCCCTTCCACACCTTCTCGGGCGTGGGGCACGCGGAGTTGCTGAAGCATCCCGCCGCCCTCGCCGAGGCCTCGAAGCTCTTCTCGCAGTCCGGAGCCATCGAATGACCGCGACTGCCGAGTCGCCCTCCTGCTTCATCATCGGCGAGGGCACCCTCGTCGTTCCCTGTGCCGAGGCGCTCCAGGAGCACGGCGTGCGGATTCTCGGGCTCGTCACCCGGGAGCCGGCCCTCCAGAAGTGGGCGGAGGCGCAGGGCATCCAACAAGTGCCGCCCGGGGACGGAGTGCTGCCCTTCCTCTCCGCCACGCCCTTCGACTGGCTCTTCAGCATCGTCAACCTGAGCCTGGTGAAGGACGAGGTGCTGCGGCTGCCGCGTCGCATGGCCATCAACTTCCACGATGGGCCGTTGCCGCGCTACGCGGGCCTCAACGTCACCTCGTGGGCGTTGCTGCACCGCGAGTCCCAGCACGGCGTCACGTGGCACGAGATGACGTCGGGCGCGGACAAGGGGCGCATCCTCAAGCAGCGCCTCTTCGACATTGCTCCCAACGAGACGGCCTTCAGCCTCAACGCGCGCTGCTACACGCTGGGCATGGAGATCTTCGCGGAGCTGGCCGCGGAGCTCGTCGACGGGAGCGTGGACCTCATCGAGCAGGACTTCTCCCAGCGCAGCTATTTCGGCATGGCGCGGCGCCCGGATGCGGGGGCCCTGCTGGACCCGCACGGTGATGTGGAGGATGCGCGCGCGCTGGTGGCAGCGCTGGACTACGGCGGCTATCCCAACCCGCTCTCCTTCGCGAAGCTGTGGTTGGGCAGCGCGCCGGTGGCCGTCTCCGACGCAGTCCGGGTGGAGGAGGGCTCCGGCGCGAGCCCGGGCCGCATCGTCGCGATTGAAGGGGACGCGCTGACGCTGGCCTTCGGCGGCGGGGACCTCACGCTGAAGGGGCCGAAGGGCCTGTGCGGTGCACCGCTGTCGTGGGCCGAGCTGCTGGGCTCGCGCAACCTCGCGGTGGGTGATGCGCTGCCGCCGCCCTCGCAGGAGCTTCGTGCCCGCGTGACTGAAGTGGGTGTGCAGGCGGGAAAGGCGGAGGCGTTCTTCCTCGCGCGGCTGGAGACGCTGGCGCCTCCGGACCTGCCGTTCCTGGGTGGAAGCTCGAAGGAGGAGGGCACGCACTCGCTGACGCTCTCCGCCAGCGACGTCGCTTCGGGCTGGGCCACGGACCTGCCTCCCGATGAGCGGCTCCTCTTCACCGCCGTGGCCTTTCTGTCGCGCCTGTCCCCGGAGCCGTCCTTCGACGTGGGCTTCAGTGACGCGAGCACGCGCGCCCGGGTGCGGGACGTGGAGGGCTTCTTCGCCTCGCAGCTCCCGCTCCGGGTGGAGCTGCCGATGAAGGACTCGCCGGATGCCGCGGCGTCCGCATTCCGCAAGGCGCTGACGCAGCTTCGCGAGAAGGGCGTGATGTCGCGAGATTTGCTCGGCCGCTCGCCGCAGCTCGCCGGCCTGCCGCGCCACCTGGGTGAGGTGGCCCATCCCGTCGCGCTGCGCATCTCCGCGCCGGGCGAGCTGAGCCATGTCGTGCCCGGCGCGGTGCTCACCGTCTCCGTCGATGCGGAGGGCACGAAGGCGCACCTGCTCTTCGATGCCTCGCGGGTGGAGCAGGGCCGCGTCTCCGAGCTGTCGCGCCAGCTCTCCGCGTTCCTCGCCTCGCTGCGCGAGTCTCCGGGCAGGCCGCTGGATGAGCAGGGCCTGCTGGGCGCGGAGGAGCGTGCGCTGCTCGCGAAGTGGAACGACACCGCGCGCGAGCTGCCCGGGGACGCCACCTTCCATTCGCTCTTCCGGGAGCAGGCACGGCGCACCCCGGATGCCACGGCCCTCGTCTGCCGGGGCGCCTCGCTGACCTACCGCGAGCTGGATGAGCGCAGCGACGTCCTTGCCCGCCACCTGCGAAGCGCGGGCGTGGGCCGCGACGTGCGCGTGGGCATCTTCATGGAGCGCTCGCTGGAGATGATGGTGGGCGTGCTCGCCGCGCACAAGGCGGGCGGCTGCTACGTGCCGCTGGACCCGGCGTACCCCGCGGAGCGCATCGCGTTCATGGTGGAGGACTCGGGCTGCCACCTGGTGCTGACGCAGGAGCGGTTGCTCGCGCGCGTGCCCCCGGCCGCGCGGCAGGTGCTCGCGGTGGACGCGGCGTGGGCGCGCATCGCCGCCTCCGAGGACGCCCAGACGCCCCCGGCCGGGCCGGACAGCCTCGCGTACGTCATCTACACCTCCGGCAGCACGGGCCGTCCGAAGGGCGTGATGATTGAGCACCGCAACTTCGTGAACTTCGGCATCGGCATGGACGAGCGCCTGGGCACGGAGCGCGGCACGTGGCTCGCCGTCACCAGCCTCAACTTCGACATCTCCGTGCTGGAGTTGTTGTGGACGCTCACTCGCGGCTTCACGGTGGTCATCCACGCGGAGCGGCACGACGGCGCGCAAGAGGGGAAGCACGCCTCGCGCGGCATGGACTTCAGCCTCTTCTACTTCTCCAGCGACGAGGGCGAGCGTCCGGAGGGCCGGTACGATTTGCTCCTGGAGAGCGCGCGCTTCGCGGACGCGAATGGCTTCCGCGCGGTGTGGACGCCGGAGCGGCACTTCCATGCGTTCGGAGGATTGTTCCCCAACCCGGCGGTGACGTCGGCGGCGCTGGCGGCGGTGACTCGCAACGTGCAGCTCCGCGCGGGCAGTCTCGTGTCGCCGCTGCACCCCACGCTGCGCATCGCCGAGGACTGGGCCGTGGTGGACAACATCTCGCACGGCCGCGTGGGCATCTCCTTCGCGGCGGGCTGGCAGCCCAATGACTTCGCGCTGCGGCCGGAGAACTTCGCGGACCGCAAGCGCGTCATGTTCCAGCAAATCGACGACGTGCGCAGGCTGTGGCGCGGCGAGACGCTGGAGGCGAAGAGCGGCACGGGCGGCACGGTGAAGCTGCGCACCCTGCCCAGGCCGGTGCAGAAGGAATTGCCCATCTGGGTCACCACCGCCGGCAACCCCGAGACGTTCGAGGAGGCCGCGCGCGCGGGCTGCCACGTGCTGACGCACCTGCTCGGCCAGTCGCCGGAAGAAGTCGCTCAGAAGATTGCCCTCTACCGCGAGACGTGGCGCAAGGCGGGCCACCCGGGGAAGGGCACCGTGACGCTGATGCTGCACACCTTCGTCGGTGAGTCCGAGGCCGCGGTGAAGGAGGTGGTGCGCGGCCCGATGAAGGCGTACCTGAAGTCCTCGGTGAGCCTCATCAAGGAGGCCGCGTGGAGCTTCCCGGCGTTCAAGGCGCAGACGACGCTGGCCAATGGCAACTTCGGCACCGACAACCTCTCCGCCGAGGAGATGGACGCGCTGCTCGAGTTCTCCTTCGAGCGCTACTTCCAGACGTCGGGCCTCTTCGGCAGCGTGGACACCTGCGTCGCCGTCGTCGACAAGCTGAAGGGCATGGACGTGGACGAGGTGGCCTGCCTCGTGGACTTCGGCGTGCCGACGGCGCTGGTGCTGAAGCACCTGCCGCTGCTGGCCCAGGTGCTCCAGCGCGCCAACGCCAGCGTGGGCGTGAAGCCGATGGAGGGGGACGAGGTGGATGGCTCCTTGCCCGCGCTGCTGGAGCGCCATCCGGTGACGCACCTCCAGTGCACGCCGTCGCAGGCGAGCATGCTGCTGGCCGAGGAGCGCGCTCGCGCGGGACTGAAGCGGCTGAAGAAGATGATGGTGGGCGGCGAGGCCTTCCCCGTTCCACTCGCGCGGCAGCTCTCGGAAGTCGTCTCCGGTGATGTGCTCAACATGTACGGGCCCACGGAGACGACCATCTGGTCCTCGACGTACGCGGTGAAGAACGTGGGAGACGGGATTCCCATCGGCACGCCCATCGCGAACACGCAGCTCTACGTGCTGGATGCACGGCAGCGCCCGCTGCCCATCGGCGCGGTGGGCGAGCTGTACATCGGCGGCGCGGGCGTGGTGCGTGGCTACCACCAGCGGCCGGAGCTGGACCGCGAGCGCTTCGTGTCGGACCCGTTCTCCTCGCGGCCGGGCGCGCGCATGTACCGCACGGGGGACGCGGCGCGCTGGCGGCAGGACGGAGTGGTGGAGTTCATCGGCCGCCTGGACCACCAGGTGAAGGTGCGCGGCTTCCGCATCGAGCTGGGCGAAATCGAGGCGCGGCTCGGTGAGCACCCGGCGGTCCGCGAGACGGTGGTGGTGGTGCGCGAGGACACGCCGGGCGACAAGCGGCTCGTGGCGTACCTCATCGCGAAGCCGGGCGAGCCGCCGACCGCGGACGCGCTGCGCGACTTCCTGCGCGCGCGACTGCCGGACTACATGGTGCCGCAGGCCTTCGTCACGCTGAGCGCCTTCCCTCAGACGCCGAACAAGAAGGTGGACCGCAAGGCACTGCCGCCGCCGGAGCAGGCGCAGTCGCGCGCGGCCTTCACGCGCCCGGAGGGGGAGACGGAGGCGATGCTCGCTGGCATCTGGCAGGAGGTGCTGAAGCTCGACAAGGTGGGCGTCGAGGACAAGTTCGCCGACCTGGGCGGACACTCGCTGCTGATGGTGCAGGTGTTGGAGAAGCTCAAGACGAAGGTGGAGCGGCCGCTGACGCTGGTGGACCTGTTCCGCTACCCGACGATTCGAGCGCTCTCCTCGTTCCTCTCCGGTGACGGCGCGGAGGGGCAGGGGATGAAGGACGTGGCGGCGCGCGGGGCGGCCCGGCGTGCGTTGCACACGCGCCGCCGCAGGTAGGGCTCCGCCGCGAGTCGAGCCGGGCGCCCATTGCATCCGGGCGTCCTGAATGGGCAAGGTGGCGGGGATGGACCGTCACCTCGCCCGGACGAACCCGCGCCTGTATGCCGCCCGCTGGATGTCGGCGGACGAAGAGGGGCACAGCGCCCTGCTGCGCTCGCTGCCTCCCGACGAGCTGGCGATTCACGTGGAAGCCCTGTTCGCGGCGCTGCTGCATCCGCCGCGCCTGGTGGGCGAGGGTGGCCTCGTCATCGACCTTCGCGTGGAGGGGCTGGACGCGGTGGGCATCGTCGCGAGCTTCCGTGAGGACGATGGCGAGAAACGGCGTTACCAGTTCCTGGAGGCGGGAGGCCTGCGTCCGGCCGAAGGGCGCGCGGTGCTGGAGGCGCTCTGGGCCGCCAACACGCGGCTCGGTGGACGGCCCGCGCGCACGGGCGTCAACAGCGTCTATCTGGCGGGGCTGTGGGGAGACGACGACCCTGGTCAACTGAATGACCCCGAGGCCTTCGCGCTGCGCCTCTGTGACCGGCAGCTCCGCGTCCTGGAGGCGCTCTTCACCGGACTGCCGCTGCGGCGCGCGGAGCTGCAGGGCTATGAGGCCACCTATGCGTGGTGCCTCACGCGGCCGGACGGGCTCGTCGTCACCGACTACAGCCGGCCAGACCCTGGCTACGCCAACCTTCATCTCTTCTGGGCCGCGCCCGACGGCGGCGAGTCGGAGTCCTTCTTCAGCAGCTCGATGAAGGAGACGGCGCTCGAGGCGTTCGTGGCGTGGTGTGAGGAGCGGGTTCGAGCGCGGGGCTGCCCGCTGTGGCAGCGATGGCAGGACCCGTCGTCCCCGTCGTTGCTGGAGACGCCGTGGGAAGCCTCTCGGGAATGAGTGGTTACGGCGTGCCGCCTCGCCTCCAACCCACCGCGAGGGCCACGAGCAGTCCCGGCAGCGCGAGCAGGTCGGTGACACCCATTACATCCATGGCCGCATCCGGAGTACGGCCACGGTCTGGGCACCCCATGTGCCATGACGATGTCAGACTCCCCGGCGCTGGCGGGCGGCCCGGGACTCGTAGAGCCGGTGCAGGAAGTCATACAGCACCAGCTCCTGGGCCCGCGCGGCCGAGCGCAGCATCCGGTTGGCGTGCATGTGCGCCAGGCTCGCCGCCACGTGGGGCAGCGCCTGGCCCAGCCTTCCTTGGAGCGAGAGCGCCCTCAGTCGCTCCATGAGCGGCGCGTTGCGCTCCGAGCGCCGCCGCAGCACCGCCAGCCCGGAGGCGAGCGCGCCCTCGGATGGAGGTGGATTCCAGAGGAGCGCCTCCAGCTCCCGGCGGTGCGCGCGGAAGCGCTCGCCCAGTTGCCGCTCGAAGGCACCGTCCACCTGGAACTCCTTCCCATGGGCCTCGCGCAGTCCCGCGAGGAGCTGCCGCCGTGCCTCCACGTCCAGGCCCAGGTCGTCCAGGAGCGCGTCGATGCCCCGCAGCGTGAGGCGCCAGCGCGCGTCCGCGCCCTCGTCACCCACGCAGGTGTCGAGCAGCTCCAGCGCGGCCTCGCTGTCGACATGGAAGAGGTGCTCGGCGAGCAGGATGCCCTCGTCGCCGCCGTAGCGCTCGACCTCGCGCTCGTACGTGTCCAACTGGACGCGGTGGACGAGCCCCGCGTGCAGTGACGGCGCCAGCGCTTCGTGCAGGCGCTCCAGCACCTCCGTCCTCAGTCGCGCCGGGTCGCCCTGGAGGCGCACCCGCAGGTGCCAGTCCGGGTCTCCGAAGCGGAGGAAGAACCACTGCTTCGCCGCGCCGGAGGCCAGCGCCTTTCGCGCCACCGGGGCCACGACGTCGCGCAGGACGGCGTCGGCGGTGGCCGTGCCCGTGTAGAGCTTCGCGTAGAGCCACTCCGAGCCCGGTGCGAAGGAGCGACTGATGGGGATGGGGCGTACCGGCGTGGCACGCGGCGGCGGCCGGGCCACGGGCGCCGAGCGCACGAAGGGCACCACCAGCTCGTGGACGAAGCGTCCCTCGGGACCCTGGACGCAGAGCCCCTCCGTGAGCAGCTCCACCAGCACCGCGTGCTCCCGGTCCTTCACCAGGTGGACGAAGGTGTCGATGCTCAGCGCGTTGTCCAGGTCCACCGGCAGCACGTTGTCCCGGTCCTCGACACCCACGAAGCGAGGCAGCCGCAGCTCGGCGCGCAGGCGCTGCACGGCCTGGAAGCGCTCCGCTTCGGACACCGCGCCCAGTGCCACCAACGTGGGGACTCGCAGGCGCCAGCGAGCACGGAAGAGGATGAGCCTTCCGGCGGTGACGCGAGGAAGGACGGCGCTGTCGGCGAGCGGGCCCCAACCCCAGCGGAGGCCCGGCGACACCCCCTCCTGCTGGAGCGTGGCGAGGAAGGTATAGGGCCGCAGGTGGGCCTTGCCGAAGTCGTGGACGTGGGTCATCCGGGGCAGGACTTCGCGCCCCAGGCTGGCGGACCGCAGGACGATGCGCCGGCCCTGGACGCAGACGCGCAGGTCGGTGATGGGTATCTGCTTCGCCACCGGCGCGCCCGAGTGCCCCAGGTACACGAGCTCGTACTCGCGCAGGACGGGGCGACAGATGACGTTGCCCACGCGCCCCTCGGGCAGGTGGACCAGCTCCGCGAAGAGGGCGTCCGGACGCAGCGCCTCCTCCGCGCGCAGGTGGGCCTCCACGTGCCGGTGGAGCTCCGGGTCCACGTGACAGAAGCGCCCCAGCAGCAGCGCGCCCGACGGCCCCACCACCGACTCCAGCACCACCTGGAACCGCCCCGCGTCGATGTCCTCCGAGGAGGTGGCCAGCACGCTCGCCATGACGGAGAAGGCCTCCGGCAGCGGGCCCGTGCGTGGGTTCTCCAGCGACTTCAGGTCCGCCTCGTCCAGCTCCAGTTGCTGCCCTCCGGAGCGCAGCAGCTCCGTCAGGCGATGCTGCAGGTGGGCCCGTCCGGGCCCCCAGGGCTGACGCTCGTCCCCGGCATTGGCGGGAAACGCGAGCCCCCGCAGGAGCGGGCTGGCCTCCGCGGTGATGGGATTGCCCGTCTCGAAGCCGATGCCCACGTCCTCGTCCAGCGCCTCCACGAGCGGCACTTCGCGCCCCTCGTAGCGCTGCACGAAGGCCTCGCGGAAGCGGCGCAGGGACGGTGACTCCGAGGCGGGGCTGATGCGGTGGAGCAGCGCCACGCCCCGCGCCAGCTCCTCCACCACCCGAGGGCCCAGCGTGAGCGCCGCGCCGGGCTTCATCAGGTCCACCTGGAAGAGGCGGCTCGGCTCGACGGGCGCGGGCAACGTCTCCAGCTCCCGGGCGATGGCGCGATAGCGGGACGGCGCGCTGCCCGGAGGCGAGGCATCCAGGTCCGCCAGCGCGCCCCGGACCTGCTCCAGGCGCTGGTGGTACCCGGCCAGGGCGGGTACGGGAGCCAGCCGCGCGAGCAGCTCGTCGAGGGGCTCGGGGCCCGTCACCCGGGGCGGCAGCTCGGGGACGAGGAGCTGGTGGTCCACGAGAATGCCGACGTAGGCCTCCGCCTCGTCGCGGGCCACATCGGGGTCCGCGGCGACGAGGGCCTGGGCCAGCTCGGAGAGCGGCGCTCCCGGACGGGCGCGCTCCAGCGTGGCCTCCAGGTAGTCCGTGGGCTCCACGGCGACCAGTTGGTAGGCGCGCGTGCGGCCCGTCAGGTGCGACTCGGCGTAGCGCAGCTTCCCGGCGCTTCGGTAGAGGCTGGAGTTGGGTCGGTAGCGGAGCGCCTCCCGTAGCGCGGGCTCCCGGGCGAGTTGCTCCGCCAGCGCGCTGACGTAGTCCATGTCCAGCCGCGTGTGGCGGCGGTACGTCTCGCGAGGCTCCAGCGTGAGCCGGGTGCTCGGGCCTGGCGTGCCCACGGTGGTGCCCGCGAAGAGGCCGAACGGCGTGGCCCGCGCGGCCATGCGCTGCCAGTAGCGCACCAACGCGCGCTCCACCTTGCGGCCCCATTCTCCCTCGGGCGCGCGGAGCCACTCGGGAAGGCCCTCGTCGAGCGAGGGTGAGGCGAGGAAGAGCGCCTCGCGAAGCTCTCCGCGCGAGAGGCTCGCCGCGAGGCGGCTCCGGAGCAGGGCGCGGTCCTCCCCGCCGCCTTCGCTCCAGGCGAGGAGCGCGTCGAAGGGCAGCAGGGGAGAGCGGAGGACGAAGAACCCCGACGTCGTGTAGCCGGGCAGCGCGGCGAGCGGAGCAGTCATTCCTGGACCGGAGCGAAGGGGGGCGGGGACATGAGCAGCAGGCGGTCCCATCCAGGCTCCACCGGAGTCGCCGCCGCCAGGAGGGCGAGGGCGATGCCGGTGGCCCCGGCGAGCAGCCCCGGCAGGTCCGTCCATTCCTCACCGCCGCCCGGAGGAACCTCCAGCGTCTGGAATCCGCCGATGCCCACGCCCGGCCGACGCAGCGAGAGGACATGCCGCAGCCAGCGGCGCGCCGCGTCCTCGAAGATGCCGTCGCCCGTCGCCTGGAAGAGCCGGTTGTACAGGTGCGCGAGCCCCGCCGCGCCATGGCAGAGGCCCGCGTCCCTCACGAGCTCGGTGCGGCTCCAGCGCTCCACCGACTCCTTGCAGAGCGCGAGCGCCTCCCGCTCCCAGCCGGCGTCACCCACCGCGCGGGCGATGCCATGGAGGATGAGCGCCACGCCGGGGTCGCCGTAGCACCACGCGGGACGGCTCGGCCAGCCGCGAGGCTCGCCGTTGGCGTCCAGGCGCGTGGGGAAGCGCGCGGCGTCGTCGTCGGGAGCGCGTTGCCGCATCAGCCAGCTCCATCCGCCCTGGAGCAGCTTCCGCGCGGAGGGCTCCGCGACGCCCGTGGCCACGGCCCCCGCGAGCACGGCGAGCACGCCGGGGACACCATGCGCGACGCCCAGGTTGATGCAGCCACGGGGGTAGCGCTCCCGGGCCTCTTCCTCGATGTGCCAGGACGGCGTCGTCCAGCGGAGGCCGTCCTCCACGGGCTCGGCGAGCTCGCCCAGCCGGGCCACCACCTGCTCCAGGCACTGGCGAGCGCCGGGGCGGGGAATGCGCTCCAGCGCGTAGGCGCCCAGCCCCGCCAGTCCACTCACCAGGTCATAGCGGTGGTGCCACGGGCGCGTCTGGAGGAACTCCGCGAGCGCGGCGTCGATGTCCGTGAGCGGGTCCTCGTCCGGTGACTCAGGGGTTCCCCGTACGTGCTGGAGGGCCCAGGCGATGCCGGGGAAGCCGTCATACAGGTCTGGCAGCAGCGTGGTGGTGACCAGCGCTTCGGTGGCCTCCTCCAGCAGCGCTTCCGCCCTGGCGCCGGACGGGGAGCCCGGAAACGCGCGCGCGTGGTAGGCGAAGAGGACGGCCAGGCCCGTCTGGCCTCGCATGAGGGAGGTGGCCAGGGGGCCCTGCACCGGGAAGCGGGGAAGGTCCTCGAGGATGTTCCCCACCGCGTGCAGCGCGGCCTCGCGCTCCGTTCCCTCGAGCAGGGGTTTCCAGTTCACCGTCCGCCGCATGCCTGCGTCCTCGCTTTCTCTTTCAGTTCCAACGCAGACAGACATCTTGCAGCGGTGCGTCGTCGGCGAGTCGAAAATCGCCCCCAGGTTGCAACTGTCATTGTGAGTGGGTTGGAATAATCTAGAGCTGAGGTGTGATTGTTATGTGAATGCAATTACTTTTGGACGCCCGCAAAGCGCTATTGCAAGCTTGGAAGGCCGCTCATCGGCGGTGAATCGCAACAATCAGAAGGGAAGGCGACATGAACCAGCACGACAACAAGCAGCCCAAGAAGCTGAGCCTGAGCCGTGAGACGGTCCGCATTCTCTCGAACCCGGAGGGCTCTCCCACGAAGAAGGAGATTACCACTCCGTTTTGTACCGAGGGTGGTCCTCGCTGCGAGGCGTGATGCACCTGACCGGCCGATAGGCCGGTGAGCCTCACCGGGTGGGGAACACCGTCCTCATCCGGTGAGGTATCTGAGGTGTGGGAGTCATCCCCTCACTGCCAGGGATTGCGGCCCTGGAATCAGTAGTCGAGCCGGAAGCAGCGGGAGACCCACTCCGCCACTTCCAGGTTGTCGCGAGGATTCGCGGGGCGCAGGGGCAGGGACGCCATCAGCTCGCGGACCTGGGCGACATGGGCCGAGCGGTCCTCCGCGCACAGCACCTGGCCGTTCTCGACGAGCAGCTCGTGGACCTCGTTGAACTTCCACGCGGGATGGAAGCCCATGTTGACGGTGAGGTCCCGCAGGAGGCCACTCGCCAGGAGCAGCGTGCCGGTGAAGAACACGGGGACGTGCAGCTCCCGGTACACGTAGACATAGTCGCGCGGCAGGTACTCGGGCCTCCTGCCAAACAGCTCCCGCCCGTGCGGCAGGGCGAGGTAGGCGTCCTTCAGCCGCAGCGAGGCATCCACGACTTCGTAGGTGCAGTAGAAGCCCCGGCGGTTGTCGCTGAAGCCGGTGTCCGGTTGGAGGCCGTGCTCGCGTGGCTCGAACAGCCCGGCGCCGTTGATGCCCGCCAGGGTGAAGGTCCGCCCCAGGTGGACCACGCTGTCGCCGATTTGCGCCGTCACGGTGGATGCTCCTCTGGCGGTGGATGATGTCACGTCCCGGGAACGGAGGCGGCGCGGCGCGTTCCCTCGTGGCCATCGGCTGCACGCCGGGGTTGCGGCGGCCGGGGCACGCGGCCAGAGTGCCGGGCCCATGAGCAAGTCCTCCGCCGAATTCGACGTCATCGTGTGGGGCGCCACCGGCTTCACCGGGCGCCTCGTCGCCGAGTACCTCGCGAAGACGCAGGACACCCACCGCGCACGGTGGGCCCTGGCGGGACGCGACCTCAAGAAGCTGGAGGAGGTGCGGCGGGGCCTCGCCTCGCTGGTGCCAGCATGCGCGGAACTGCCGCTGCTGGTGGCGGACGCGAAGGACGCGGCCTCGCTGGACGCGCTGGTGTCGCGCACGCGCGTGGTGTGCACCACCGTGGGGCCGTACGCGAAATACGGCAACGAGCTGGTGGCCGCGTGCGCCCGCGCCGGCACGGACTACTGCGACCTGACGGGCGAGGTGCAGTGGATGCGGCGGATGATTGACGCCCACCACGAGCAGGCCCGCGCGACGGGTGCCCGCATCGTCCACACGTGCGGCTTCGACTCGATTCCGTCGGACCTGGGCACGCTGATGATGCAGGAGCACATGCGCGAGAAGCATGGCGGACACCTGGGCTCGGTGCGTCTCTACATGGGGCCGATGCGCGGGGGCGCCAGCGGCGGCACGGTGGCCAGCCTCCTCCAGGGGCTGGAGGAGGTGGACGCGGACCGCTCGGTGCGGCGCGTGCTCGTCAATCCGCACGCGCTGGACCCGGACCCGCGCCAGCCGCGCAACGCGGCCGAGAAGGACCTGGCGACGGTGCGCTACAGCCAGGAGCTGGGGCAGTGGACGGGCCCCTTCTTCATGGCCTCGGTGAACACGCGCGTGGTGCGGCGCAGCCATGCGCTGCTCGGCTATCCGTGGGGCCGCGACTTCCTCTACACGGAGGTGGCCAGCCATGGCTCCGGCGTGAAGGGACTGACGCGGGCCACCACCGTGACGGTGGGCCTGGGCGGCTTCTTGGTCGCGCTCCAGCCGAAGCCGCTGCGCAAGCTGCTGGAGTCGAAGGTGCTGCCCGCGCCGGGGCAGGGCCCCTCCGCCGAGAACCGCGAGCGGGGCTACTTCGTGGCGCAGCTGTTGGGCGAGGGCAAGTCGCCGCGCACCGGGCGCGAGGTGAAGCTGAAGGGCAAGGTGGCGGCGCAGGGAGACCCGGGCTATGCGGCCACCGCGCGCATGCTCGCCGAGTCCTCGCTGTGCCTCGCCTTCGACGCCAACCCGACGCAGGGTGGGGTGCTCACCCCGGCCTCGAGCATGGGCATGCGGCTGGTGGAGCGGCTGCGCAAGGCGGGCATGACGTTCGAGGTGCAGGAGCTGGCCGCCTGAGCACGCCGGGCCGCGCGGGCTTCGCGCGGCGTGCTCGCCAGGTTGCCCTCGCGGCTCGCCCGGGTGGCAGTAATGACTCAGGAGTCCTGGCAGAGTTTGGGGGCTCCGGCGCTATGCTGGGGGCGTGATGATATGCCCAGTCTGTGCGCGGCTCCGCGCCGATGAAGCCGGGGCCGCGTGCCCGGAGTGTGGCAACACGCTCGTCCCTCCCACGGAGGCGCACGTCGAGGCGCTCGTCGAGAAGGTGCTGCGGCACCGCATCGACCGCTGGCGCTTCGACGGGCTCGTGGATGCCGCGACGGCCGCGAAGCTGGAGGCGTCCCTCTCCGCCACGCAGGCGCAGGCCGCGCCCGCGACGAAGCCCGTGGAGGCGCCGCAGCCGGTGCCTTCCGCCGACCGCGTGGAGGCCTGGGCGGATGATGTCGCTGACTCGCTGCGTCAGGCGGCGGGGTGGCGTCCGGGCTGGGGCGCGGCGCTGGCGCACAACCTGGAGGAGGCCGCGAAGGCGGAGCGCGAGCTGAAGGCGAAGCAGCGCGAGGCGGCGCGCGCGAAAGCCAGGCAGGCGGCGGGGAAGCACGGGGCTCGCGCGGGCCATGACGGTGACTCCAGCGAGGACGACCTCGGCTCGGCGCTGGGCTCGGGGCAGGCGCTCTTCGCGCACGGGCAGACGAGCGCGCTGGGCGGCGGGCTGGAGGCGGTGGTGGCGCTGGACGAGGGCGGGCCCTCGAGCACGCCGCGCCTCCACGAGTACATCTGGTGGTTCCTCGGCGCGGTGCTGGTGCTCGGCGGCTCGCTGATGGGCGTGCGCGAGGCGTGGCGGGCCCTGGGCGGCGTGCCCCGGCAGCTCCTCGTCACGGGCGCGCTCTTCGGCTACCACGCGGCCTTCATCGGGCTGGGCGCGTTCCTCGCGCGGCGCTCGCTGTCGGCCGGGCGCGTGCTGGCGGGCATCGGCCTCGCGCTGCTGCCGGTGGTGTTCGTGGCGCTGTCTTCGTTGGTGGCGCTGTCGCCGATGGTGGGCGTACCCGTCGCGCTCGGCGTCGCGGGCGTGGGGCTCCTGCCGCTGAGGATGGCGGGGCGGCTGCTGCACGGGACGTCGGCGGTGTCCCTGGCGGTGGCGCTGTGGCCGTCGCTGCTGGCCGGGCTGCCGTTGATGGGCTTCGAGGAGGCGCCCTGGTTGCGGGCGCTCTGCGCGGGGGCGGGCGTGGTGTCGCTGGGAGCCACGGCGTGGCGCACGCGCTCCTCCGGCCCGGGGAAGGCCGCGCTCGTCAGCGCGGGCGCGGCGCTCTACGGAGCGCTGTGCCTGGCCATCTTCAGTGTGGCCAGCGCGCCGGATGGCTTCGACGCGCTGGAGCCGGGCAGCGCGCTGTTCGCGGGGCTGACGCTGTGGGCGGTGGCACTCGGCGCGGTGGTGGCGGTGGCCGCGTCCTCGGACGTGGTGCGGGATGTGTTCCCTCGCGCGGGCGCGGTGGTGGAGACGCTGGCGCACGCGGTGGTGGCCACCGGTGCACTGGCGGGGGCGCTCGGTGCGTTCTCCGTGGCGGTGGGGGACTTCCAGACGGACCTCGCCTCGGCGCTCGCGCCCGTGCTGGCCGCGGGCGTCTTCTTCCTGTTGGAGCCCCGGCGCCGGGCGCTGGTGCATCCATTCGTCATGGCCGCGATGTTGAGCGGCGTGCTGCTCGCGCGCACGCAGGCGCCTGGGGATTCCACGTGGTGGGCCTTCGGCTTCGCGGTGGTGTGCTCGGGCCTGCTGCTGTTGGCGCGCGTGACGGCGGCGCATGGGACGCGTATCCGTCTGTTGACCTGGGCTGTCGTCGGCTCGCTGCTGTCGATGCCCGTCGTCATGGGCACCGCGTGGGGTTGGAACTGGGGGAGCGTGTGGCCGCAGGTGCTGACGGGCGCGTCCATCGCGGTGGCGGCGCACGTGGCGGGCGGCTGGCCCTGGCGGGGGCTGCACTACATCGGCGGCGTGGCCCTGCTCTTCGGTGTGCTCACGTACGTCACGGGCACGCCGTGGCTCAACGCGAGCGCGACGACCCTCGCCGTCCTCTCGCTGGCGTCGGCGCTGTATGGCCTCGTGGGGCTCGTGCACGGTTCGTGGGCGCATCCGCAGGGGAATGCCCACTCGCTGCGGCCCCTGGATGACCTGTCGCTGGTCATGGCCTCGCTCGGATTGGCGATGGCCGTCGGTGTCACGCCGGTGCTGCCCGAGGTGCTGGCCCCCTTCGTGGACCGCTGGAATGGCGGGCTGGTCTGCGTGCCCACGGCGCTCGCGTCGGCGGTGCTGCTGCTGCGCGTGCGGAGGGACGGCAGTCGGCTGGTCTCCTTCCTCGCGGCGTCGGGGCTCGCGCTCACGGTGGCGCAGGTCCTGGGCACCGTCTCCGTCCCCGGCTCCGCGTGGGCGGCCCTCGTCTCCGCGTGCATGGGCCTGGGCTTCGCGGCCTTCGCGGCGCTGCGCCGTCCCGTCCCGCCCGAGCCCATGGATGGAACGCCTCCGGTCCGAATCAAGGGACGGGTGCTGCTGGACCTCCTGCCGCTGCCCTTCGCCGCGAGGGGCCTGCACCTCTTCACGGACGGGTTCGCCGCCGCCGCGTTCGTGCAGGGCGCGGCCGCGACGCTCGCGCTCGTCAACTGGCTCTCCGCGCCGGATGACGTGGAGCGGCCGCAGGTGCTGCTCGCGGGCGCGCTGCTCACGCTCACCGCGCCGGTGGCCTTCGTGTCGCGCGGCTTCGTGACGTGGCGCCTGCGGGGCTCGGTCTTCACGCTGGCGGCGGGCGGCGGCTTCATCGCGCTCACGGCCGTCATCAACCGCGCGGGCCGGCCGCTTCCGCCAGACGTGTCCGCGTGGCGCCTGCCGCTCATCGGCATCGCGCTGTGGGGGCTCGCGCTGGCGACGCGGCGCTTCGGGCCCGGGCTCGGACGGCTGCTGGAGAACCCGTCGCACGGCCGCGACTACCATCTCGTGCCGCACCTGGGCGTGGCCGCGCTGGCGGTGGTCCTCGTGAAGAGCGCGGTGGCGGTGGGCATGCCGGACCCGTCGCGCGCGCTCGGCGTGGTGCCGCCGCTGCTGCTGCTGGGCGCGGCGCTGATGTCACTGCTGCTGGCGTACTCCTTCCGCTCGGTGTTCATCGCGCAGGTGGGGCTGCTGCTGGGGCTGCCGGGCGCGGCGTTGCTGGCCGCGCGACAGGACCTGCTCGGCCCGAGCCTCATCGCGCTCGTTCCGCCCGATGGTCAGTGGGTGCGCGCCACGGCGGTGCTCGCGTCCGGCGAGGCGCTGGACTGGCTCCAGCCCGAGGCGTGGCTCTCCCTGGGGGACACTCTCTTCTTCCTCTGGCAGCGGGCCTTCGCGGGCATCGCCGCGGCGGGGCTCGTCTATGCCGCCGCGGCCCTTGGCGCGCGGCACGAGCCGTTGAAGCAGGCCCTGCGCCGCGTGTCCGTCATCGCCGTGGGGCTCGTCTGCGCCGCCGCGTTCTTCCAGCCGGGGCTGACGGCGGCGGGGCTCGTCTTCGCGACGGGTGCGGCGCTCTTCGCGGGTGGGGCTCGCGAGAAGGGGCGCGGCGTGCTCGGCGCGGGCGTCTTCCTGCTCGTGCATGCGCAGGCGCACCGGGTGCCCTTCCTGGAGGCGTGGCCGGGTCCGGTGCTCGCGGCGGTGGGGCTGGCGGTGGTGGTGCTGGGCCCCTGGGTGGCGAGACGGCGTGGCGTGGACCCGAGCGTGGTGCGCGTGCGCGTCCATCAGGTCGCGCTGGCCTGGCTCGTGTCCGGCATGGTGTACGCGGTGGCCGTGACGGGCGAGACGTCGCCCGTGCTCGCCGTGCCCACGCTGCTGTGGCGGATGCTGCTGGGGCTGGGCGGCGCGTGGATGGTGTCCGTCGCGGTGCCGGTGACGCTGGCCCTCTTCGCCACCGCGCTGCTCCTGGCGGCGTTCCAGTGGAAGGGCGTCTTCGCCGGGTTCGTCGCCTGGTGGGGCGCATGCGTGGGGGGATGGGCCGTCGTCTCCGCGCTCATGGTCTCCCTCGTTCTTCGCGCGGGCGGCGCGCCGGGCTATGGCGAGCTCTTCACCACGTCCGGCGCCGCGCTGGCCCTGGCCGTCGCGGGCAGCGCGCTGGCCCTGCACCTGTCCCGCGGGCTGACGCAGCGCCGCCGCGAGGACGTGTCGGACGGCCTGGGCTGGGGACGCGACGGGTGGCTGGTCGTCGTGGGCGGGATGCTCGCCATCGTCGCGACGAGCGGTCGCGCCACCGAGGCGGCGCTGCCCTTGGCCGTCGGCGCCATCGGCCTGTCCGTCCTCGTGTCGCTGCACGCCGCGTGGCGTGAGCACACGGGTCGGCACGTGTACTTCGTGCAGTTGGCGGTGGTGGGCGTCTACGCGCTGGTGCGCAGCCTGTACGCGCCCGGCCTGCGGCCCGAGCACGACGCGCTCTTCGCGCTGGCGTTGGGCTTCGTGCTGGTGGGCGTGACGGTGCTGGCGCGGCGGGCCGGCGTGCGCCCGGTGGAGGCGGCGACGCGGCGCTTCGCGGCGCTGTTGCCCATCGGCGTGGCGCTGGTGCTGCCCGGGGATGCGACGCAGGATGCGGCGCTGCTCGCGGGAGGCTCGGGCCTGCTGTACGCGGCGCTGGGCGCGGTGGAGCGCAGCCGCATGTTCGGCGCGTTCGCGGCGGCGGCGTGCAACCTCGCGCTGCTCATCGCGGCGCTGGCGTACGGCCTGGAGGGGCTGGAGATATACCTCGCGCCGCTCGGCCTGCTGTTGCTCATGCTGAGCCAGTTGTTCTCGTCGAGCCTGCCGCACGCGGCCCGCAACGCGGTGCGCGTCGTCGGAGGGCTGCTGCTCTACGTGCCGGCGGCGGCGAAGCTGGCGATGCGGGTGGGGGAGTCGGCGGACGGGACGTATGCGCTCGTCTTCGGCGGTGTCTGTCTCCTCGGCGTGGCGGTGGGCATGGTGCTGCAGATTCGGGCCTACCTCGCGCTGGGGACGCTCTTCCTCACGCTGGACGTGGCGGCCAACCTGCTCAACGCGGGCCTGAGGGACCACCGCATCGGCTTCCTGGTGATGACGCTCACCGGGCTCACCATCGTCAGCGCGCGCGTGCTGGCCACCCTCAAGCGCCAGGAATGGGAGCTGGCGCTGAAGCGGGTGCGCGTGAGGCTCCAGGACTGGGATTGAGTCGCCCCGGAGGGCATGGGCCCCTCCGGGTCGTCAGGCATCGGAAGGCCCGGCGTCCATGCCGGCGGCGACCACGCCCTTTCCGCGTGCATCCCGCCTTCCGGTGCCCATGCGACGCCCGTCCGATGAGCCCATCTCCGACCTCAAGCGCATCCTGCTGCGCCTGAGCCTGCTCGACGGTCGGCTGGTGTGGCTCGTGGAAGGGCCGCGGCTCATCTGGCCCCAGCACGTGCACGACCCGCTCGTGCTGCTCGAGGAAATCGAACGGCACGGACGTCCCTCGTTGGCGGGGCTCCAGCGCGCCGTGCGGATGGTCCGCCCTCCATTGGCGGTGGACGTCCGGTGGCTCGGCGCCGCGCAGCGGGACCTCAAGGCGCTCCGGCGCCATCCCTCCGCGCTCGCGCTCATCGCCGAGGCCCGGCGCGTCTTCCGGCGCCATGGCTCCGTGGACGCGGCGTGGCTCGACGCGCGGCAGCACACGCTGGACGCGCTCTCGCGGCAGCTCGCGGCCGGCCCCCTGGAAGGGACGGCGGGCCTGCACTCCCTGGTCGAAGCCCTCCACGGCCCAGGCACCGCCAGGGTGCTGGAGCGAAGCGAGCTTCGGAGCCGCGAGCAGGGACGCCTGCGCCGGGCCGAGGGACGGCGGCGCATCGCAGCGCTCACGGCGCGCCTCTCCACGGACTCGCGCCTCGCGCCGTGCGACGCCTGCGAGATTCCGGACGACGTCCTCGATGGCTTCGCTCGCGAGGTGCTCCATGCGGACCGGGTGAGAGGCCGTCCCTTCGAGCGCCGCCTGCGGCGGACCGTGCAGGCGATGATGGCGTGGCCCGCGCCGCCGCCCGCCGCGGAAGGGGACACGCCTCCGGAACCGCTGCCGCCGTCCCTGGGAGACGCGGTGCGGGCGGTGGGGAAAGAGGTCATCGCGGCGCAGCGCTCCACCACGAACGCGCAGGCGCTGGCGCAGCGGGGGCGAGCGCTCGGGGTGCTCGGGCTGATGTTCCGCCCGGATGTGGAGGTCCTCCTCACTCCCTCGGATGTCTCGCTCGTACTGCGGAATGTGGACCGGCTGCGTGAGGGCCTCGCGGGGCAGCGGCTCGGGGTGTCACAGGTGCTGGAGTTGCTGCGGCTCGACAGGCACCGGAGCGATACCTCGAGCGACGTCCTCCACCCGCTCGGAGCGCTCGTGGCGCATGGCCTCGAGCTCTCCCTGGTCTCCGAGCTCGTCCGGGGCAAGCTCACCGGCGGGCTCGTCGAGCTGAAGAACGACGTGGAGGCGGCGCGCATCTGGGGACAATGGGCACTGCGGCTCGCTCCCATGCTGAAGAAGCCCGCGCGCGAAACGACGGAGATGGCGTCCACCTTCCGAGGCGTCGCCCAGAGCCGCAAGGCGCGGCTCGCGCTGCTTGGACGATGCCTGCTCACCCTGCGGTCCACGGCGAAGCCCCAGACGCTCCTCACGTGGCTTGATGCGACGCTCGGACTGGTGCGCTCCGCGCCGGAGCAGGCGCGCCAGCTCCATGCGGACCTGATGGGCACCACGCCCGGCCTCGGGCGCGGTCTCTTCCCGGAGTTCGCCACCTGGCTCGGAGAGGATGCCCTGCTGGACCGCTACTGCCACCTGCGGCGGCTGGCGGGCGAGCCGCAGGGACTGCCCCGGGCGCTGCTGCGCGACTTCGCCCGGGCCACGCGGCGTCAGGGCGAGCGCGAGCACCTGGCCTCACAAGAGGGTCTCACGGAAGGCCAGCGGCGCCGGCTGGAGCGGTTGGCGCATGAGGGGCCCCATCGGGACACACCGCCCTCGCCGGAGTGGACGCTGCGGCGCCTCCAGGAGCGGGTGGAGGCGGCTCAGGCTCGTGCCTTCGAGGTCCGTCTCGACGTCGCGCTCGACGCCGTGCTGCGCGCCGGCTGGGGCATCTGTCTGTCCTCGCTGACGCCCGCGTGGCGCGACGCCGTGCGCTTCCACCTGTCGACGGAGGAGAACAAGGAGCTGCTCGGCAAGCTGCTCCGCCACGCGGTGGCTCATCCGGGGCAGCCCCTGGTTCGCGCCATGCCCGCCAACATGCCGTGGCTCAAGCGCGCGGCGACGCGGATGGACGTGGAGGCGTGGCTCGCGTCCCGCTCCATCGGGGTGCGCCTCGAGGGCCGCCGGCACACGCTCTCCGTGGAGCAGGACCCGCTCCAGGTGCTGCGGATGGGCATCCCCTTCAACACGTGCCTGTCCATCGAGGGGGGCGGGTGTAGCGCCGCCACCGTGCTCAACGCCCTGGACGCGAACAAGCGCGTCCTCTACCTGCGCGACGAGGCCGGGAACATCGTCGCGCGCAAGCTCCTCGCCGTCTCCCGGGACTGGAAGCTCCTGGGCTACCGGCTCTACGTCGCGCTGGAGCGCGAGCTGCGGCCGGAAGTCGAGCGCGCCTTCCTCACCTTCTGCGTGGACCTGGCCACCAGCGCCCGGCTGCCGCTGGCGACCTCCGGCGAGCCGGAGACCCTGCACCCGGGTTCCTGGTACGACGACGGCGCCGTGCCCTTCCAGCTCTCGGACGCGGCAGGCCCGGCCGGGGACTTCGTGGCGGCGTACTGCCGGCACCTGGGGCGGCCCGTCGGTCCATCCGAGGCACTCCAGTACGAGGCGGCGGTGTGGTTCGCCCGCCAGCGCGAGGACGTCGGGGCGACGCTGACCGCCCTGGGACCGAACCTCGGAGGGGAGGTGCACCTGGAGGCCGCGCACTGGCTCGTCGAGCGCCTGGGTGAGGCCGAGTGTCTCCAGCTCTCGAAAGTTCATCCGACGCTGGGGTTCGCGCTCCTCCGCCGCGCCTTCACCCCCGACGCCGAGGCGATGCTCGCGATGCTGGGCCGCTTCCCGCGGGTGGACGACTCCCACTGGGAAGCGGCCAAGGCGCTCCTCGACCTCGCGAGCCCCTCCGCGGCGGCGGCGCGGATGCTCGTGGACGTGGCCCGGCGCGAGTCGAAGCGCTCGGCCCGTTACAGCGACCACGGCATCGAGCATGGCACCCTGCACGTGCTGCCGCCCCTGCTGGCGAAGCTGGACGTGGCCACGGCGCTCGAGCTGTGCGAGCGGGTGGCGCCACTCTGGGACTACGTCGGCTCGGCCGGGGCGCCCTACTGCGGGGACTGCCGCGACGAGGCGTGGCAGCGCGTCTTCGCGTCCTGCGTGCGGGCCTACGAGCGGCGGCCGGACCCCGCCGAGGTGGTCCGCTGCCTCGCGGACGCCCGACGGCACCCCGCCACGCACCGGGTGGCGCTGCACCTGGCCGCGCGTTTCCCCTTTCCCACGAACCTGGGGCGGCCCGGGCCGGTGCCCCGGGGCCTCACCTGCTTCGAAGGTGCCCCCATCGGCTGTCCACCGGCCTTGCGCGTCCTGCGCAGGCGCTGCGCGAGCAGCCGTGAGCTCGCCGCGCTGCCGGACATGCTCGCCGCGCTGTTGAGGCAGTCCGGGCCCGGCGCGTTCCTTCCTCCCGGTGCACTGCCGGTGCCCGGCGCCGCGCCCTTCGAGGCGCTCGCCGACCTGCGGCTCCACCTTCCCGGGCCCACGCGTGAAGTCCTGGCGCGCTGGGACGGTGCGCCGGCGGAGAAGGCGGTGGACCTCACGCCGCTGCGCGGAGCGCTCCACGCGCTCGACGTGGGCACGCGCCCCGGAGCGCCGGTGGAAGGCGAGGGCGAGGTACTGGAGCCGTGCATCGACGTGCTGGCCCAGGGAGGCCTGCCCCGGGAGTGCTGGAGAGGGGTGTTGGAGCAACTGATGGAGCGGGGAGCTCCGGACGCGTTGGTAGCGCGGGCCACGAAGGCCGCCTTCGCCGAGCCGATGAACTTCCTGCCGGATGGTGTGGAGGCGCTCCTGATCCGCCTCGCCGAGCGGCCCCGGGCGCGCCGGGCCGTCGTCGAGTTCCTGTCCCGGCTCCACCCCCTGGGTTGGCCGGGCTGTCATGCGCGCCTCATGTTGGAAGCGCGGGCCCGGGGATGGGACGCGAGCGCGCTGCTGGACGCGGTCTGCGCGGGCTGGGTCCGCCGCTTCCGGAGCACGGAGTCTCTGTACTTCGCACCCTGGCTCCCGGCCGGGCTCGTGGACTCGCTGGAGCGGGCGGCCCTCGCCCAGGGGCCGCTCATCTCCTTGCGCCTCTTCGGGGAGCTCCCCACGCACGCGCACGCGTCGGGATTCCTGGACCGTATGCTCGCCACGCTCCCGAGAAAGGCACTCCAGGAGGAGCTGGCCGTCAGTCCCCAGAACGACTCCGTGGAGCTCCGGCGCGGCTGGCTGGAGGCCGCACTGGGTGGGGGAGCATCACCGATGACCCTGACATTCTCGTGCGGCGAGAGCGCAAGGCTGCGTTGACGCTGCAATGGCAGATGTGAGACACAAGGCGCGCCTAGGGGACGGAGTCCTATCCGTCCTCATCAGGGGGAGGCCTTGTCCATGCACGTTGGGGTCGTGAGGGCCGCGCTACGCGCGAGCCGTTTCCGTTACGCGGTGCTGGCGTTGTTGTTCTCCACGGTGGCTCACGCGGGCTCCGGGCTGGACTGGCTCACCGCCCAGCAGGATGTGGACGGCAGCTATGGCGGGAGCGCGGCATCGCTCGCCACCCGTCCACAGGCCACGGCCGAGGTGCTCCGCGCACAGCTCGCATTGGACGCATCGCTCGCGCTGGGCTTCGAGCCCGGGCTCGCCTGGCTCAACGCGCACCCCGAGGTGAACACCGAGTTCCTCGCGCGCAAGGTGACGGTGAACGCGCTGGCGGGGCGCATGGCGACGGTGTTCGCCACGCGGCTGCTCACGCACCAGAACGCGGATGGCGGCTTCGGCCACCGGCCGGGCTTCGACTCCAGTGTGACGGACACCGCGCTCGCGGTGGAGGCGCTGGGCGCAGCCAACTACGGCTCCATGCCGCAGGTGGGCAAGGCGGTGGCCTTCCTCCTCGCGCGCCAGCAGGGCAACGGCGGCTGGGCGGAAGGGGCGAATGACGCCTCGGTGTCGCTGAGCGCCGTGACGCTGCGCGCGCTGTGGCCGTACCGCTCGACGTGGCAGGGCGTGGCGGCGGCGCTCACCCGCGCCCAGGGCTTCCTCGCCTCCCGCACCGAGGCGGACGGCCTCTGGGGCGAGGACTTCGTCAGCGCGCAGGTGCTGCTCGCGCTGGTGCCCGCGGCCACCGACTTGTCCGGCCTGACGGCCAGCGCGACGGCGCTCCAGGCCCGCCAGCTTTCCGACGACAGCTGGGCCCATGACACGTACACGACGGCCCTGGTGCTCCAGGCGCTGCGCGCGTACGAGGCGCGCAATAGCGGCGGGACGCCCGCGCCCACCGGCTCCGTGTCCGGCTACGTGGTGCGCGCCAACAGCACCGAGCCCATCGCCGGCGCCACCGTCAGCGTGGCCGAGTCGCCCGACATCGCGGTGCTCACCAACTCGGAGGGCTACTTCGTCATCCCCGGCCTGCCCGCGGGTGGCTACACGCTCACCGCGAGCCGGACCGGCTTCACGTCGGCCAGCGTGGCCGTGGGCGTCCAGGCCAATCAGGTGACGCTCGCGGGCCAGCTCGTGCTGGGCGTGGCCGCGCAGACGGGCATCGTGCGAGGCCGGGTGCTGGACACCACCACGGCGCAGGCGCTCGCGTCCGTGCAGGTCAGCCTGGATGGCACGGCCCAGCGCTCGGTGCTCACCAACAGCGCGGGTGACTTCGACTTCGGCGCGCTGGCGCCGGGCGCGTACAGCATCCGCTTCCAGAAGACGGGCTACCGCACCCTCTCCGGCACCGTCACCGTGACGGCGGGCGAGACGGTGAACGCGCAGCTCGGCATGACGCCGGACACCACGCCCGTCGACGACGCGGCGGGCCTCGTGTCCGGACGCGTGGTGGATGGGAAGACGGGCCAGCCGCTCGCCGGCGCCACCGTCTCGCTGGGCTCCGGCCTGAGCGGCACCACCGCGGCGGACGGCACCTTCGCCATCGCCGACGTGCCTCGCGGCAGCTACCAGGGCACGGTGAGCGCGGCCGGTTTCCAGGGCCTGCGCTTCAGCCTCATGTTCGGGCCGGGCTGCATCGGCGACATGGGCACGCTGACGCTGTTCCCCGAGGCCTCCACGCCTTCGCCCACCACGCTCACGCTGCGTGGCACGGTGTCCGACGGCGTGAATGGCGCGCCCGTGGGCGCCGCCACGGTGCGCCTCGTCGAGACGGGCGCGAGCGTCACCACCGCCGCGGATGGGCGCTTCGTGCTGACCGGCATCACCCTCAAGGACTTCAGCCTCGCGGTGAGCGCCACGGGCTACGCGCCGGCCACGTACACCATGAAGGTGGGCGCGTTCGGTGAGGCGGTGGTGGAACTCAAGCTGTCGCCGCCCGGCAGCAGCGCCACCACGAGCAACTTCGCCGGCGTGGTGACGGACGTGGACACGGGGGCGCCCGTGGCCGGGGCCCTCGTCTCCATCGAAGGCACCCACCTGACCGCCACCACCGGCGCGGACGGCGGCTACACGCTGGCCGGCATCGAGTCGCTGGAGTTCACCCTGAAGGTGTCCGCGGTGGGCTACGGCGCGCAGGCGCACGGCGTGAAGCTCGCCGCGCACGGCAGCTATACCTTCAGCCCCGTGCTCGCCCCGGTGGCGGGGGACAGCTTCCAGATTGTCGCGCTGGACGCGACGCAGCCCGAGGCGGGCGCGGACGGCACGGTGATGTTCACCGCCCGCATCGCCAGCCTGCTGGACGCGCAGAAGGCCGCGCTGGTGCTGGGTGAAATCCAGGACGCCACCGGCACGGGCATCGCGGTGGTGCGCCCCTACATCGAGGGCACCACCACCCCGGGCACGGAGTTCTCCTTCGCGCCGGACGAGGTGAAGACGCTCTCCGTTCCGTGGAACACGGCGCAGTTCTCCCCGGGCGTGTACCGGCTGGTGCTGCGCGTGGTGGAGCCGGGCACCGTCAGCCGCGCCCTGCCCACGGGCGAAGTCCTGGCGGAGAACAGCGCCTCCGCGCGCGTGAAGGCCACGCAGGCCATCAGCGGGGCCATGAACATCAACCCGCCGCTCACCCAGGCGGGGCTGCCCACGCCGGTGTCCTTCTCGGTGATGCTGCGCAACGCGGGCAACGTGCCGCTGGCGGCGGGCGCCTACGTGCTCACCGTCGTGCACCCGGACTCGGGTGAGACGCTCTTCACCGTGCAGGCGAACGCGGCCGCCCTCGAGGTGGGCGAGCTGACCACGGTGTTCCTGGGCACCTTCACGCCGATGCAGGCCGGCAACCTCCAGGTGCGCGTGCGGCCGGTGGCCACGGGCGTGGCCGGCGAGGTGACGGACCGCCTGTACGTGGGCGACAAGGCGACGGGCAGCTTCACCGTGAGCCGCACCGTGGTGCCCGAGGGCAACCAGACGGTGCGCGGCAAGGTCTCCATGCAGGGCGTGGACACCTCGCAGGGCGGCAGCACGGACCCGCTGTTCGCCTTCGTGAAGGAGTCCGTCCGCCGCGGCGGCGTCTTCACGGCGCCGGAGGCGGTGAGCTGGCACCGGGTGAACCGGTGCCTGGGCTGCCACATCCAGACGCAGAGCCTGCTCGGACTTTCGAGCTCCTTCGACAAGGCGCCGGTGGACCGCAATGCCGCGACGTTCCTCTACAACAGCATCTCCAGCAGCCAGTGGACGGACGGCGCGCTGCGCATCTCCCATCCGGAGTTCCAGCGCACGCAGACCACGCTGGGCCTGTGGTCGCTCTCCGCGTGGCCGGACATCGCCGGCACCTTCCGCACCAAGCTGAACGCGGCGAAGTACCTCCAGGCGCGGCGTAGCACCAGCGGTGACCAGACGTACTGGGTGCCGGACTACGCCACGGGCTGGTGGAACACCAACGTGAGCCACACGGCGCTCACCATCAAGGGCTACGCCAACGTCCTCAAGGACGCCACGCGGCCGGAAGTCGCGGACGTGAAGGACTACTCGCTCGCCACGGTGGGCGCGACGGGCACCATGTCCGGCTCCGAGGACCTGACGGTGGCGCCGGACGGCACCCTGTACGTGCTGCGCAACGGCGGAGCCATCGACCGGCTGGACAAGGCGACGGCCCAGTCGACGCGCGTCGTGTCGGGCCTGCCCGCGCCGACGTATGGCCTGGCCGTCGCCGCGGACGGCACCTTCTTCGTCACCCGCACCTCCAACCCCACCGTCGTCATCGTCCGGCCGGACGGCACGCGGCAGAACGTGAATGCGGGCGGCTACCTCGTCGACGGCGCCCTGGGCCCGGACGGCTGGCTCTACGCCGCGGACTACTCCAGCCACCGCGTGCTGCGCGTGTCGCCCACCGGGCAGGTGGAGACGTTCGTGAGCGGCGGGCTCATCTACTACCCGTACAGCGTGGTGTTCGACGCGGACGGCAACCTGCTGGTGTCCAACCAGTGGGGCTACAACATCGCCAAGGTGACGCCGAGCCGCACCGTCACCACCTTCGCGGACGGCCTCGCGTACCCGCCGATGCGGATGACGCGGGCGCAGGACGGCAGCCTGTACGTGCTGGTGGCCCAGAACTACTCGGAGGGCCTGCTGCGGGTGCGCCCGGACGGCAGCGCCGAGCGCCTCTTCGAGCTGAGCAACCTCCGCGCCGTCGCGGCGGCGGGGGACCAGGTGTTCGTCACCTACGCGGGTGACAACACGCTGAGGGAGGTGAAGCGCGCGGCCATCGACACCTCCTCGCTGGCGACGCTGCGCGCGGAGATTCCCCGCGCGGTGCGCTACCTGATCGCGAGCTACCAGGACAACAACAGCGACAACACCGTGCACGCGCTGCGGCTGATGGGCCTGGCCGAGGCCCGGCCCTACGTGGATGACGCCACGCTCAGGGCCCGCATCGACACGGCCATCACCTACGAGGCGGACCTGCTGCGCACCCGCCAGCGCGCCGACGGAGGCTGGGGCCGCTACCTGGGCTACGGCAGCGACCCGCTGATGGCCGCCATGGTGGGCATCGCGCTCGAGTACACGGACCCTTCGCCCTCGGACCCGCAGATTCGCAAGGCCATCCAGTACCTGCTGGCCACGCAGCGGGCGGACGGCTCGTGGGACAACTACAACAACGGCCTGAGCACCCGCCTGGCGTCCACCAGCTTCGTCATGGTCTTCATGCCCAAGGCGCTGGAGCGGCTGGGTGGCATCGACGTGGACCTGCGGCTGGATTTGCCGGGCAACGTGACGCTGTCCAACCCGACGCTCGCGCCCACCACGGTGCAGCCGGGCCCGAGCGGCGTGACGGCGTACACCTGGCGGCTCCTGGGTGTGACGGGCTCGGGCCGCGAGGTGGAGTTCGACCTGGGGCTGCAGGGCATGGCCCTGGACGAGCAGCGGTCTGTGGCGACGAAGGCCTTCCTCGAGTTCGATAACTCGTTCCTGGAGGAGAAGGTGCAGGTGCCCCTGGACGTGCCCGTGGTACGGGCCGCCAGTGGCATGACGCTGGCCGTGAAGACGGATGCCCTGACGTACCCGGCCTCGGCGCCCGTGGCCATCCAGAGCACGGTGACGAACAGCGGGCCCACGCCCGCCGCGGGTCAGGTGGTGCTGGCCATCCACGCGGTGGGCAGCACGGAGCCGCTGGTGGAGTTGCCGCCGCTGCCCGTGGACACGCTGGCGTCGGGGGCCTCGCGCGTGCTGCCGGCGGGCTGGAACACCGGCGCCACGCTGGCGGGTGAGTACGAGGTGCGGGGCCGGCTGCTGGACGCGCTCGGACGGGTGGTGGCCCGGGGCGTGGCGCCGCTGCGCATCAGCGCGCCCTCCGCCATCGCCACCACGGCCGTCGTCACGGACAAGGCGGTGTATGGCGCCTGGGACGCGGTGCGCATCACCGGTCGCGTGGGCAACGCCGCGTCCAACGCGCTGCTGGCGCCCTCGAAGGCGGAGCTGACGGTGCGGACGCCGGGTGGTGTCACGGTGTTCACCGCCACGCGCGACGTGCGCCAGCTCATGCCCAACGCGCTGGTGGACCTGCCCTTCCCGCTCACCCTGTCCGACGCGGCGGGGGGCACGTACTCCGTCACCCTGGTGCTGCGCGACGCGCTGTCGCGGGCCGTCCTGAGCACGGCCACCACCACCTTCCAGGTGGAGCGCCGCGTGCTGGCGGGTGTTTCGGGCTCGGTGAGCGTGGCCGAGTCGAAGGTGTACGTGGGTGACGCCAACGCCTGCACGGACACGGCGCGCAGCGCCTCCGGGGCGCCGGTGCCGGGTGTCGTGCTGGTGCGCCAGTTGGTGGACGTGGCCGCGGGCACGGTGCTGAGCGAGGTGCGCGAGACGGTGGACCTGGCGGCCAACGCGCCCAACGTCCGGACGCGCAGCATCTCCACGCAGGGCCTGACGCCGGGCGGCTATGCCTGCGTGCTCCAGGCAGAGCTGCCCGGAGAGACGCGCACCCTGGGCTTCGCGGGCTTCCAGGTGGAGACGCCGCCCATCCGCTTCGGTGCGACGCTCAGCCAGGGCGGCCGCGGCCGGCTGCTCATCCTGCTGGACGCGCCCGTCGTGGAAAGTGGCCACGACAATGACCCGTACGGCCCCACCGGCGCGCCGGGCCTGATTGCCCAGAAGGCATTCCTCGAGGAGCTGCTGGACAACGCCGGCTGGTCCTACGACATCGTCGAGTGGCAGAAGACCTTCGCGCTGCAACTGCGCACGGGCGGCTACGGCGCGCACATGCTGCTCACCGAGCTCTTCACGCTCGACCCGCTCATCCAGAAGGAGCTGCGCGAGGCAGTGTTCCGTGGAGAGGGCCTGGTGGTGGCGGGTGACTACGACTCGCGCCACAAGACGGTGCACGACGCGCTGGGCCTGCGCTACGTGAGCAAGGTGAACGGCGCCTCGCGCGTGGTGCTGGACGCGCCGGGCTTCCCGCTGCTGAGCGGGGAGATGGCGGTGCTCGCGGGCGAGAAGCCGCTGCTCATCGAGCGGCGCGGTGCGCAGAGCCTGGGCACCTTCCGCCTCGCGAGCGGCTACCCCGCGCCCACCACGCCGTATGACGCGGTGACGCTGAACGCGTACGGCCACGGCGAGTCCGGCTTCGCGGGCATGGACCTGCTGGCCATCGCCACCCGCGACGGACAGACGAGCCTGGCCGCGGACCTCCTCCGCGCGCTGCTGGAGCGCGTGCACCCCGTGCCCGTGCCCACCGGTGGGCGGGCCGTGGTGCCGGTGCAGCTCGACGTGGAGAACCTGGGCATGGCGGTGCCCATCACCGCCACGGTGGCCATGCCTCCGGGCGTGGAGCTGGTGGACGCGGGCTCGGGCCAGGTCGTGGACGGGAAGCTCACCTTCACCTTCCCGCTGGAGGTGGGCGGGGCGAAGCAGGTGCGCTTCTGGGTGCGGCTGCCGAAGGCGGCGGGGCCGGTGGACTTCACCGCGGTGGTGAAGGGCGGCCCGACGGGCGCGGTGTCGGTGAACGCCACGCTGCGCCTGAATGTCACGGCCCCGGACACGCTCACCAGCATCCAGTCGAAGCTGCTCGCGCTGGTGAAGGCGGGCCACCCCAATGCCTCCGCGCTGAAGACGGCCGCCAACTACGTGGGGCAGGCCGCGGCGGACGAAGCGGAGTGGCCGGTGCTCGCGTGCGAGTCCGCGGTGAAGGCCACGGACGCGCTGCTGGCGGTCACGGACCCGTCGGTCGTCGAGCTGCGCGTGGCGCTCGACATCTGGCTGCGGCAGGCGACGCAGGACCTGCCGCCGCCCTTCTGAGGCGTCGCGCTCGGCGTCTGGCCGCGGCAGGGGGTGCAGGGCCTGCCGCGGCCCTTGTGAGTCGGCTCAGTCTCGACAGGAACCCAGTTCAAGAACTCATGGATACATGTCCCCTTCGGGGGCCATGCATCGGATGGATGTCCCCTTCGGGGGACATGAAGGGCAGGAATCCGTCATGAAGGGTTTTCGTGAAGCAGTGCCCCAGCGCCCCGGTGGTTGGATGCAGGGCATCTCGGTGGCGGTAACGGTGGCGATGGTCGTCCTCTCGCTGCAGCCCATGGCGGCGGCGGCGCAGCCGGCCATGCGCCTGGCGGCGGCGCGGGCGCAGCGGCTGGCCCATGGCGCGGTGCCGTCGGGCCCGGCCACGCCGGTGCCCTTCCTGTCGCCCATGGCGCAGCAGGGCACGGGAGCCAACCGGTGCGAGCTCTCCGGGCTGAAGCGGCCCGCGCCCACGGCGGAGGCGCGGTACGGCGAGCAGCTCGTCGCGGTGGCGGAGCGCGCGAAGCAGGCGCGGCCCGCGGCTCGCGGCGCGCGGCTGGAGGACGTGAAGGCGCTCCGGACGCAGCTCTCGGAGGCGGTGGCGTCGGGCACGGCGGCGGAGGCCTCGTTCCAGGCCGCCGAGCGCGAGCTGAAGGCGCAGAAGCTGCCGCCCGTGGCGCTGGAGCGGCACCGCGCGGCGCTGAAGCAGGTGCGCGCCCGTCAGGCGCAGCTCCAGCAGTTGTCGACGCGGCTGGCCCGCGCGGATGACGCCAACCAGCCGGCGGAGCGCACCGCCGCCGTGGAGCAGGTGGCCGCCTTCTTCGAGCAGAACCCGCAGGGCCGCACGCACCAGCGCGCCCGGCTGGACAAGCTGCCCTTCCGCGCGCCCGAGGCGCAGGTGCGCGAGCCGGTCACCACCCCCGATGCCTTCCCCGTGACGCTGGCTACGGAGGCCGCGGGGCGGAGCACGGCGGGCGCGAGCATGAAGTCCGGCGCGGCGGCCTCGCTCGCGGTGCCGGTGCCCGCGGACGCGCTGGCGGAGACGGAGGACGTGCAGCTCACCCAGCCCATCCGCGACCTCGCGGCCACGCTGCACAACAACCCGGTGGAGATCTACAACTGGGTGCGCAACAACATCCAGTGGGTGCCCAGCTACGGCTCGCTCCAGGGCAGCGACCTCACGCTGCTCAACCGGCGGGGCAATGCCTTCGACACGTCGAGCCTGCTGATTTCCCTCTACCGCGCCGCCGGCATCCCCGCGCGCTACGTGTACGGCACCATCGAGGTGCCGGCCGACCAGGTGATGAACTGGGTGGGCGGTGTCACGCGGCCGGATGCGGCGCAGCAGCTCATGGGGCAGGGCGGCATCCCCAGCGTCGCGCTCGCCAACGGCGGCAGCATCCGGAGCATCCGGATGGAGCACGTCTGGGTGGAGGCGCTGGTGGACTTCGTCCCGTCGCGCGGCGCCATCAACAAGGAGCCGGACACCTGGGTGGCGATGGATGCGTCCTTCAAGCAGTACACCTTCACCGCTCCGGTGGACCTGAAGGGGACGGTGTCCGTGGACGTGGACGCGGCGGCGGCGCAAATCATGGCCACCGCCACCGAGGACCTGCAGACGGGCTCCTTCACCAACCTGAACCAGGCCGCGTTCGACGCGTGGACCGGGAAGATGCGCTCGGACATCGAGCTCCAGTACGGGACGGAGCGGAAGCTGTCCGAGTTCACCGGCAGCCGCACCATCATCCCGGAGACGGGCAGCGTGCTGGCGGGGACGCTCCCGAACAAGGTGGTGGCCCGTAGCAACAGCTTCACCCGGTTGCCGGACAGCCTGCGTCACCGGGTGCAGCTCACGCTGTACGCGTCCTCGTGGGACAGGGCCATGGGCGACGCGTCGCTCACGTGGACGGTGGACCTGCCCTCGCTGGCGGGCAAGCGGCTGGGCGTGACGTACGCGCCCGCCACGGCGGCGGATGCGGCGGTGCTCGCGAGCTACCGCAACAGCCCCGGTGACAGCCTGCCGCTGTACCAGATTCAGGTGCGCCCGGTGGTTCAGGTGGACGGCGTGGACCGGGCGCAGGGCCCGGCGAGCGTCATGGGCACGGAGCAGACCTGGGAGGCGCGGTTCCTCTCGCCGGGAGACCCGGGCAGCGCGCCGGAGGAGTTCGAGGTGGCGGCGGGCGAGGAGATGGTGTTCGGCATCAACGGCGCCGGCATCACCCAGGAGATGATTCACCGCCGCTTCACGCAGGTGCCGTCGGACACGGCGGCGGAGAACCTGCACACGGTGGCGCTGTACTACTGGGCCCAGTACGACGCGCTGGCCGAGGCGGTGGCGTCCACGCGCAACGCGCTCGTGATGCGCATGCCGTCCATCGGTCTGTTCTCCGTGCCGCTGCAGGTGGGGTACTTCTTCGGCATTCCCCGCACCGGCTCGTACGTGTCGCGGCAGATGGACGTGGCGCGCTCGCTGCTCGCGGTGGTGGACCGGGCGAATGGCGACACGGCGGAAATCCACCGGCTGACGGGCACGTTCGGCTCGCTGCTGGAGGGCCGCACGTTCGACTCGCTCTTCAAGCGCGAGCAGGGCTCGGGCGTGTCGGCGGTGCAGCTCCTGAAGGAGGCCAACCAGCAGCAGATTCCCATCTACCGAATCACCGCGGAGAACTACGAGGACATCGCGCCCCGGCTGAACCTCCCGGCGGACATCGAGGATGAAATCTACGACGCGGTGCTGGCGGGCAAGCACGTCATCGTGTCCGAGCGCGCGCCGACGCACGGCAACTGGAAGGGCGCGGGCTACATCATCGAGGACCCGGACACGGGCGCGGCGGCGTACCTCATCAACGGCGGCCTGAATGGCGGCTCGGATGACCCGTGCGACCCGGACCGCCGACGCGAGCCGGTGCGCATCCCCATCGTCGAAATCATCCTCATCGCCTTCATCATCGCGGCCATCATCCTGCTGATTGCCTCGCTGCCGGCGCTGGCTCCCGCGGCGGGTGCGGCCTTGAAGCCCGCGCTGGCGGGCCTGCTGATACTGCTGGGATTGGGCGCGGCGACGCCCGCCTTCGCCGGTCCGTCGCCGACCTTCCCGGGCAATGGGATGGTGCCTCCGGGTGACTGCACCATCGCGCAGCACCTGGCGCTGCAGGCGGTGGTGGACCTGGAGTGCCATGGCGCGCCGAGCTGCCGCCCATACCCGCCACGCGGGGGCCCGGCGTTCTGCGCGCCGCTGCAGGCGGCGAAGGACCGGAACCTCCGGTGCGCGCTGGCCCGCAGTGCGGTGAACAACACGTGCTTCCGGGGTGGCAACCGCACGCACTACGACGAAGAGGTCATCGCCTACGAGCGCGTGTATCTTTGCGAGTGCCGTCTGGCCTCGAACGGGTGCGCGCCCTGAAGGTGACGTCGTGATGTTGGACGCAGCGAAGGTGGCGGTGGCGCTGGAGGCCCTCCAGCGCGCCTTCCCGGACCGGCCCTTCCCCCAGGGGAAGGATGTGGTCCGGGGGGGCCGGTGGCATGACAAGGCCGGCCAGTCACATCGTCATGAGGACCCGGAGGCGGCGGGTGTGGCCCGCTTCTTCGCGGGTGCGCCGTGGAAGAGCGTCTCGGGTGCGAAGCTGCTGGAGTGGGGCATGGCGGGAGTGGCGCTGCGGCACCTGACGCCGGAGGCGCTCGCGTACTACCTGCCCGCGTACCTCACGGCGTTCCTCACCGAGCCACTGGGGCCGGAGTCCTTCGCGGTGTTGGAGTCGGCGGTGTCAGTGCTCACGGCGCCGGAGTCATCGAGCGGCCCGCCGCCGGGGGGCCGGAGCGATGCGCAGTGGCAGGCGATGGAGCGCGAGCGCGCGGAAGGATTCCAGGCGTTCGCCGGTGCGTTGACTTCCGCACAGCGCTCGGCGGTGAGAGCCTTCCTGGATGCCGTCGAGTCGGTGTTCGAGGAGCCGGGCATGGACAACCCGGTTCGGACCGCCCTGGAGCGCTACTGGGCGAGCTGACCTGAAGGGACCGCACCGGAGTTCTTACCGGGCCGTGCATCGTACGAAGGTCCCATATGCCTCCAAGTGCTTGAAAGTGCTGGGCTCCGGTCATCCGGAGCGCCCGGCACGCGCCCTGCTATGGGGTGGTGCGGCAGGACGGGGCGGTACGGGGCAGGGCGGCAGGGTGGGGCAACAGGGCAGAACGGGCGGCGGGCAGGGCGGGCAGTAGGGGCGAGTTGGTTGGGCGGGACAGGGCAGTACGGGTGGCGCGGTTCGGGCGGCGGGCAGGGCGGGAGTTGGTTGGGCGGGACAGGGGCAGTACGGGTGGCGCGGTTCGGGCGGCGGGCAGGGCGGGGGCAGTAGGGGCGAGTTGGTTGGGCGTGGCGGGGCAGGGCGGCAGTGGCAGTGAGGGCGGCGGGGCAGGGCGGCAGTACAGGGCAGTACGGGCGAGTTGGTTGGGCAGTACGGGGCAGGTCGGGCAGCGCGGCGCAGTACGGGCGAGTTGGGTTGGCGGTACGGGGCGGGGCCGGCGGTGCGGTGAAGCAGCACGGTGGGGCGGGTCGGGCGGGGCGGTACGAGTGGTGCGGGGCAGGGCGGGCAGTACGGGTGGGCGGAGCGGTGAAGCAGAGCGCGGTACCGGGCGGCACACGGGCGGGTCGGGTGGCGGGTCGTTCAGGGCGGTACGGGTGACCGGCAGCACGGGGTGTTGGGGCTGCGCGGGGCGGTACGGAGCAGTACGGGCGGCGGGTAGGTCGGGGCAGCAATGCAGCAAGGCGGCAGAGGCAGCGGGTCGGCAGAACAGCAGGACGGGGGGCGGGTCGGGGGGAAGGGCAGCACCGCGGTACGGGCAGCACGGGGCAGTACGGCAGTGGCAGTGAGGGCGGCGGGCAGGGCGGGGCAGCGGCAGCAAGGGTCGCGAGTGGGACGGGGCAGCAACAGCAGCACGCAGCACGGGGCAGCACGCAGTACGCAGTACGGGCGGCGGGATGGGACGGGGCAGTACGGCAACACGGGGCAGTGAGCTCAGCCTGCTCCGGTCGGACGGCTCGGGTGTGGCGGATGGGGAAGGAGGGAGCCGGTCCTTCACGGAGGATCATCTTCGCGAGGACCGGTTCGCCTCATCACACGCCGGGCGCGCTACGCATCGAGGAACGCCAGCGCAGTGCGCGCGAAGGCCTCGCGATGCTCCAGGAAGATGGGACCGTGTCCCCCACCGGGGACGACCCACAGCCGTGACTCGGGGATGGACCGATACAACTCCACCCCCAGCTCCACGGGGTAGAGCGGGTCGCGGTCTCCATACACGATGAGCGTGGGCGCGGTGATGGTGGCCAGGTACGGCGGCGTGAAGCTCATGTCGTCGTAGCTGTCCGCGAACGCGCGCCCATGGCGCCACAGCGCGCGAATCTGTGCGTCCCCAAGCAGGTGCCGCGAGCGCATCTCCGCCCACTCGGCATCAGTCCGCGTCTCCTCCGTCATCGTGGCCATGATGCGGCGCGCCTGCGCGGGGTAGTACGGCGGGCTCGACACCACCACCATCCGCTCCACTCGCGCCGGAGTCCGCGTGGCGATGTGCAGCAGCGTGTTCCCACCCAGGCTCATGCCCACGGCGCGGAACCGCGCAATGCCCAGCACGTCCATCAGCGCGAGCACATCCGTCGCGCACTGGCGCATGGTGAACGTGTCCGCGGGATTGTCGCTCCGCCCATGGCCGCGCAGGTCCGGAACAATCAACCGGTACCGAGCCGCGAGCGCCTCGAGGTCGAACGCGTGTCGCCAGTCCTCGCCCGAACCCGTGAAGCCGTGCAGCAGCACGAGCGGCGGACCTTCACCCCAGACGCGGTAGTGCAACTGCATGCCCTCGACGGCGGCCGTGCGCGAGACGGACGGTGCATTCATTGCGAGCTCCCCCGGACGAAGAATGACCACGGCCGAAGCGCCGCGGTCCGCCAGGGGAGTACGGCAGCCGTCCCGCCGTTGATAGCTTTGTTCTTTTCCGTCAGACTGCTTCGCGGCACGACAGCATGGGACGCGACATCCGTGTCCCCGCCGCGTGGCTCCCACTACACCGCGGGCTGCTGCTGCACCTCGATGCCGAGCGCCTCGTGCGCGAAGCGGTACATGCGAGCGCTGAGCTCATCGAGGGCGTGCCGCGGGTGTCGCCCGGAGCGGTCTGCCGCGTCCTCCAGCTTCTCCTTGCAGCGCAGGTCATTGCAGAGCGTCACGCCGACGCGGCGCTTGTTGTCCACGTCCGTGGTGAGCATGCCCACCTCGGCGGACGTGCCGTGGCTGTGGCACCACTCGCACATGCGGTAGGTCGGCTCCCCGCCCGGCGGCTCGCGCCGGAAGATGATGCCAATGGGCTTGCGGCTGCCAGGGGCGGCGAAGATGAGGTACACGCGCGCGCCGGACGTCTCCGTCCACGCGAGGTAGTCCCGGACGAAGAGCGGGAAGCTGATGCCCTCGGGCATCTCGATGACCCGGCGGTCTCGCGAGCGGAAGGACTCGATGAGCGCCCGGTCGTTCTCGAATCGAAACACGGCGACTCCTTGGCGAACGCCTGCACTAACAGTTGGGACGCCTCATATCCACCCCAACCGGGCAGCCGGCCGGGCCCCCTCCCGCCCGAGCAAGGCCCCCGAGGCGGACCGGCGCGTCCGTCGGACATGCGTCATATTCACGATTCGACGCAGCCCGATTCACAATGGCTTCCTGTAGCATGCGCGTCACCTGACCCACCCGGGAGGTTCCAGTGCCCCCAAGACACGCACCCCACTTCCACATCGCCATCGCGGGAAGTGGCTTCGGCGGCCTCGGCATGGCCGTCCGCCTCAAGGAATCGGGCTTCCAGGACTTCGTCATCTTCGAGCGCTCCCACGACGTGGGCGGCGTCTGGCGTGACAACTCGTACCCGGGCTGTGCGTGCGACGTGCAGTCCCACCTCTACTCGTTCTCCTTCGCGCCCAACCCGTCCTGGTCCCGCGCGTTCTCCCCGCAGGGGGAAATCCACGCCTACCTGCGCGACTGCGCGGACCGCTTCGGCATCCGGCCGCACGTGCGCTTCCGGCATGCCGTCCAGGAGGCCCGCTGGAATGACGTGGAGCAGCGCTGGCACATCCAGACGTCGGAAGGGCTCTACACGGCGAATGTATTCATCTCCGCTGTGGGAGGCCTGAGTGAGCCCTCCATCCCCAACCTGCCGGGCCTGGAGCGCTTCCAGGGGAAGGTGATGCACTCGGCGCGGTGGGACCACGGCTACGCGCTCTCCGGCCGGCGGGTGGCCGTCATCGGCACCGGCGCCTCCGCGATTCAGTTCGTCCCCGCCATCCAACCCGAGGTGGGCCGGCTGCTCCTCTTCCAGCGCACGCCGCCCTGGGTGGTGCCCAGGAACGACCGCTCCATCCCCGAGCGCATGCGCCGGCTGTACCAGCGCCTGCCGGGTACGCAGCGGCTCATGCGCGGGCTCATCTACGCGCTGCGCGAATTGCTGGCGCTCGGGTTCATGCACCCGTGGATTCTGCGGCTCTTGCAGCGGCGCGCGCTCAAGCATCTGGAGCAGTCCATCCCCGACCCGGTGCTGCGCGCGAAGGTGACGCCGAAGTACACGCTGGGCTGCAAGCGCGTGCTCGTCTCGGATGACTACCTGCCCGCGCTCGCGAAGCCGAACGTGGACGTCATCACCGACGGCATCCGCGAGGTGCGCGAGCACGCCATCGTCACCGCGGACGGCACCGAGCACGCCGTGGACGCCATCATCTTCGGCACCGGCTTCCAGGTGACGGATATGCCGGTGGCGCACCACATCCACGGGCGTGACGGGCGCTCGCTGGTGGAGGCGTGGGGCGGCACCATGAAGGCGCACCTGGGCACCACCATCAGCGGCTTCCCCAACCTCTTCATGCTGCTGGGGCCCAACACGGGGCTGGGTCACACCTCCGTCATCCTGATGATTGAGAGCCAGATTGACCACGTGCTCGGCGCGCTGCGCTACCTCGAGGGACGCGGGCTGGCCGCGGTGGAGCCCACGCCCGAGGCCCAGGCGGACTTCGTCCAGCAGCTCGACACGCGCATGTCCGGGACGGTGTGGATGCAGGGCGGCTGCGTGAGCTGGTACATGGACGCCACCGGGCGCATCTCCACCCTCTGGCCCGGCTTCACCTTCTCCTTCCGGCGCCGCGTGGAGCGCTTCGAGCCCTCCGAGTACGTCGCCATCTTCCCGCACCGTCAGCGGCGGCCCGCCGCGCTCCCCGCGCCGGCGCGCGAGGTGGCCCATGCTTGAGCGTGCATCCACGGTGCGCCCTCGAATTTCCTCACGAGTCTCAGGAGGCTGCCCATGAAGTCGGTGAAGAACAGAGTCGCAGCGATTACCGGCGCGGGCTCGGGCATCGGCCGGGCCACGGCGGTGCTGCTGGCGCGCAACGGCTGCAATGTCGCGCTGTCGGATGTGAATGAGCAGGGTCTCTCCGAGACGGCGGAGCAGTGCCGCGCGCTCGGCGTGAAGGTGGAAGCGGCCCGCGTGGACGTCGCGAAGCGTGACGTCGTCCATGACTGGGCGGACACCGTGGCGAGGAGCCTGGGCGGCGTGCACGTCGTCGTCAACAACGCGGGCGTCGCGCTGGGGGCCACCATCGAGGACACGTCGTACGAGGACTTCGAGTGGCTGATGAACATCAACTTCTGGGGCGTGGTGCACGGCACCAAGGCCTTCCTCCCGCACCTGCGCGCGGCGGGCGAGGGCCACATCGTCAACGTCTCCAGCGTGTTCGGCCTCATCGGCGTGCCCACGCAGGCCGCGTACAACGCCGCCAAGTTCGCGGTGAAGGGCTTCACGGAGGCGCTGCGGCAGGAGCTGGAGGTGGAGGGCGTGCCCATCGGCGTCACCTGCGTCCACCCCGGCGGCATCAAGACGAACATCGCTCGCAACGCGCGGATGACCTACCGCAAGGGCTGGACGGACGAGCGCTCCAGCAGCGACTTCGAGAAGTCCTTCTCCACCACGCCGGAGAAGGCCGCCTCGGACATCCTCGCGGCCATCCAGAAGAACCGGCGGCGCCAGCTCATCGGCGGTGACGCCGTGCTCATCGACCTGATGCAGCGGATGCTGCCCACGCTATACCAGCGCATCCTGGTGGCGGGTGCGAAGCGCCGCCGGCGCAAGCTGCTGGAGAGCACCGCGTGAAGGCTCCCCGCGCGTACAAGCGCCGCGCCACGTCCGAGGCGCCGGAGCGCCCCCCGCTTTCCTCCCGCCGCTCGCGCGCGTCCGTGCGGGCCACGCCGCTGGCGCGGCGGCTGGATGCGCCGTCGAAGGCCACGCCCCAGGACCTCTTCGCCCTGGCGCTGGACTGGTGGAAGCGGGGCGAGCGCTTCGACATCGGCCGCATGGCGCAGGCGCTGGGCGTCAGCCGCGCCACGGTGTTCCGCTGGGTGGGCAGCCGCGAGCTGCTCTACGGCGAGGTCATCTCCTCGCTGTTCGAGTCGGCGCTCGCCACGGCCCAGAAGGGCGCGCGCGGCGAGGGGCCGGAGCTGGCCGCGGACGTCACCCGGCGACTGTTCGACTTGCTGGTGAAGGACGCGCCGCTGCGCACCTTCGTCCAGCAGGACGCCGAGTACGCCATGCGCATCCTGATGTCGCGCAGCAGCACGGTGGAGCAGCGCTGCGCCGCGAGCATCCGCGCGTCGCTGGAGGAGGGCGTGAAGCAGGGCCACCTCCGGCCGGTGATGGATTTGGACGCGCTGGCCTACGTCATCATCCGCATCGGCGAGTCCTTCCTCTACCGCGATGCGATTACCGGCGACCCGGTGGACGTGGAGTCCGCCATCATGGCCATCCGCATCCTCCTCACGGTGGAGAAGCAGGACGTGCGCTGGAGGGGGCGCTGAAGCGAAGAGCGCCCGGTGCTACTCCGGCGCCGCCGTCCGCGCGGGGCTGCGCAGGGCGTACAGCGCGCCGCCCACGGCGAGGGCAATGGCCCCGGCGATGAGGTTGCGCGCCTGCGCGCTCATGGCGAAGACGACGCACAGCGCGGCGGCGGCCATGGGCACCACGGGCCCGCCGGGAATGCGGAACGCGCCCGGTTGCTGTTGCAGCTTGCGCCGCAGCACGGGGACGGCCATGGCCGTGCCGAAGTACGTGGCCAGCCGCGCCACCACCGACAGCGTGGCCAGCACCTCGAACGAACCGGAGAAGGCCAGCGGCAGGGCTATGGCCGTCTGCGTGAGGATGGCCACCGTGGGCGTGCGGAAGCGCGGATGCAGCGACGCCAGCGCCGCGGGGCCGAAGCCGTCGCGAGCCAGCGCGTAGAGGTAGCGCGGCCCCGCGAGCACCGTGTTGCTGTTGGTGCCGAGGATGGAGAGCACCGCACCCACCGTCATCAGCAGCCCGCCCCAGCCCCCGAGGAAGCGCGCCGCCGCGTCCGCCAGCGGCGTCTGCGCGTCCACCACGCCCGGCAGCGTGCCCAGCGCCACCCACTGCACCGCGGTGTAGATGAAGGTGACGACGCCAATCTGCACCACCAGCGCGAAGGGCACGTCGCGCTTCGGATTCTTGAACTCGCCCGCCGGTGCCGCCGTGTTCTCGAAGCCCGCGTACGCGAAGAGGAGCAGCAGCACCGCCTCGCCCAGGCTGCCGTCGGGCTTCGCCGCCACGGACGTCGCCTGCGCCCAGGACATGGAGAAGATGCCCACGCCGATGAAGAGCAGCAGCGGCACCGTCTTCGTAATCGCCAGGAAGACGGCCGTGCGCGCTCCGGACTTCACGCCCACCACGTTGATGGCGGTGAGCAGCAGCAGCGGCAGTGCAATCGCGAGCGAGCGCCCCACGCCGTCATTCACCTGCGGCCACAGGTAGCCCAGCGCCCGCGCGAAGCCCGCGGACAGCGACGCCACCGAGGACACGCGGGCCAGCCACGTCATCCACCCCACCTCGAAGCCCACCAGGTCTCCGAAGGCCTCGCGCGTGTAGACGTACGCGCTGCCGGGCTTGTCGAAGTAGCTCGCGGCCTCCGCGAAGCAGAGCACCAGCAGGAACACGCCCAGCCCCGCGAGGACGATGGCTCCCACGCTCGCCGAGCCGAGGTTCGCCGCCGCCGCGGCGGGCAGCAGGTACACGCCACTGCCGATGACGTCGTTGATGGAGAAGCCCACGATTTCCCAGCGGGACACCGCGCGCTTCATGCCGAGGTCCGCGGGAGCCGCGGGAGGGGGAGTCGTCATTTCTGAGAAGATAGTCGGAGCTACGTCCCCCTGTACCCGGAATTCCCGTCAGGTCGGATTCTGATGCCGAGCGTCAGTGCCACGTCGGCGGGAGGCCAGAGCGGGCCTTCAGTCCGGAGTCTGGCCGAGCGGCAGCGCCACCTCGAAGAGGGCGCCCTGGCCGGGCTGGCTTTCCACGCGGATGGTGCCGCCGTGGGCCTCGACGATTTCCCGCGCGAGGTAGAGACCCAGGCCGAGGCCGCCATAGTGGCGCTCGGACACTGCGCGGGCGAACTTGCCGAACAGGCGCGGCAGCGCCTCGGGGGAGATGCCGACGCCCTCGTCCTGCACGGTGATTCGCGCGTGGCCGCCGTCCGCCACCAGGCACAGGCGGATGGGCCGGCCCGCGCCGTACTTCACCGCGTTGGACAGCAGGTGCGAGACGGCCTGCTCCACCCGGCGCCGGTCCACCGCGCCCACCACCGTCCCCGGCGTCTGGAGCTCCAGCGGGCAGCTCGCCTTCGCGCAGTCCGCCTCGAAGGTCGCGCCCACCTCGACGAGCAGGGCGGAGAGGTCCACCGCCTCGCGGTGCAACTCCAGCCGCCCGGCGCTGAAATGCGACACGTCCAGGAGCCCGTCCACGAGGTTGGCGAGCCGCCGCATCTGCGAGGACACCGTGTCCAGCACCGAGGCCACCTTGTCCGCCGGCAGCACGCCGCCCGCCGCCGCCTGCGTCTGGCGTTGCAGTCCCTGCAGCTTGATGCGGATGGGCGTCAGCGGCGTGCGCAGCTCGTGGCTCGCCACCGACAGGAACTCGTCGCGCAGGTGCACCGCCTCCTGCGAGGCCTGGTACAGCCGGGCATTGTCCACCGCGAGGGCCGCGCGCCGCGCGAAGTCCTCGGCGAAGCGCACGTCGGCCTCCGTGTGGCGGCGGCCCGACTCGGCGTGCAGCAGCGACATGACGCCCAGCACCCGGCCCCCGACGATGAGCGGCACGCAGACGTAGGAGCGAACACCCAGCGACAGGAGGAGCTCCAACCGCTCCCGGTCCTTCCACGTCGTGCGGAGCACTTCCACCGTGAGGTCGGCCATCCAGTCGGGCTCGCCCGTGTGCAGCACCCTGGCCACGCCCCGGGACGCGTCCGGCGGATGCGGGTGGCGGTTCAGGAAGTCCTGGAGGCGCAGGGCCTTGTCCGTGTCGGCATGGGAGACGGCGAGGCACTCGAAGCGGCCGCGCTCGTCGACGAGGTCCACCGTGCACCAATCTCCGAGCGTGGGGATGGCGAGCCGCGCGAGCTGCCGCAGCGTGGTGGCGTTGTCCAGCGAGTTGCCCAGCAGGGCGCTCGCCTCGGCGAGGAAGCGGGATTCCTCCTCGCGCTTGCGCAGCACGCGCTCGGCCTCCCGCAGCGGGGTGATGTCCTGGAAGGTGATGACGGCGCACGCGGGCCGCTCGCCCATCGCGGGCACCTGCGCGGCGTCCAGCAGCACGGTCCGCTGTCCCCGGGGCGTGCGCATGTGGAGCTGCAGCCCCCGGATGCTCTCCCCGCGCGCGGCGCGCACGGCGGGGTACTCAGAGGGCGGCAGCTCCCGGCCCTCCATGTCCAGCAACTGGAGCTCGCGCGCGGAGTCGCCCTCCGAGGTCGGCATGGGGAAGTCGGTGCCCCAGTGCTCGTCGGCCTTCGAGTTGGCGAAGAGGGGGCGGGCCGTGCCGTGCTCCACCAGGACGAGGGACACGGGCAGTCCCTGCAGGATGGACTGGAGCCACTCCTGCTGGGCCACCAGGGCGGCGTTGAGGGCATCCACCTGCTGACGCTCCGCCTCCGCCAGCCGCAGCGCCTCCTGCTCGCGGGCGTGCCAGTCGCTCCGCTCCTGCTCCCGCACGCGCCACAGCTCCAGGAAGACGGACACCTTCGCGGTGAGCTGCTCCGCGAAGAGGGGCTTGTGGAGGAAGTCCACCGCGCCCGCGCGGTAGGCGCGCAGGGAAATCAACGGGTCCTGCTTCGCGCCCGTCATGAGCAGCAGCGGCACGGCCTGCCGGCCCGGCAGCTCGCGGATGCGTCGCGCCGTCTCGAAGCCGTCCCACGCCCCCACGAGGTAGACGTCCAGCAGCACCGCCACGAAGTCCTGCCGCTCCAGCGCCTGCACCGCCTCCTCGCCCGACGCCACGCACACCAGCGCGACGCCGAGCGGGTGCAGCGCCCGCTGGAGGGCCACCACGTCCGCCTCCGAGTCCTCCACGAGGAGGAGGGCCGGACCGGCTCCGTGGAATGTCACGCCGCGCACGTCGACTGCGGCACTCAAGGGCTTCCCTCCTGAAAGGTGGGTGCGGTGGAGCGGCCTGGGTGTCGGGGCACCGGAGGGGGGCGCTCGTTCCGGCGGCAACATGGGGCCATGTCCCCGGTCATGCCAGCCCCACCTGACGCTCCTCGTGCGGGGAGCTGGCGCCCGGCCGCATGGAGTGCCCGGTTCTGGACGTTGGCGCCGGGCACCCGAGTTGCTATGAAGGCGGAAGACGGACGGCGATGGACGCCGGCCCGGACACTTTCGGAGGCACCATGAAGCCGGACCTTGTCGTGACCGTGAAGGCCCTGTCCGCCCCGAGGGTGCGGGCCGCGTAAGACGGCCGTGTAGCTCCGGCGCAGCGCGAGCCGCTCCCCTCCGGGCCCTGAAGCACCAGGTGCGCCTGACGGCACCGTCGTGTCCGGAGTTTCCCACAGTGTCTCTCGACTCTCTCGGCTGGACTCCAGCCCTCGCTCTCGCTTTCTCCGACGTCCTCTCGCAGTCCTCTCTTCCCCTCGTCCCCGGCCGCGTGGTGCGCCAGGCGCGTGGGCTGCTCTCCGTCCAGACGGCCGGGCCCGCCTTCCTCGCGCGCACCGCCGGGCGGCTCCTCCACCACGCGCCCGGCGCCGAGGCGCTGCCCACCATCGGTGACTGGGTGGCGCTCCAGCTCCCCGCTGGTGACGGCGAGGCGCTGCTCCACGCCGTGCTCCCCCGCCACAGCGTCCTCGCGCGCCGCGAGGCGGGCAGCGAGCGCGACAGCCAGCTCCTCGCCGCCAACCTGGACGTGGTGTTCCTGGTGGCCGGCCAGGACGACGACTTCAACCCCCGACGCCTCGAGCGGGCGCTGACGCTGGCGTGGAACAGCGGCGCGGCGCCCGTCGTCGTCCTCAGCAAGGCGGATCTGCTGGACGACGTGGAGGCGCGCATCGAGGAGGTGGAGGCGCTCTCGCCCGGAGTGCCCGTGCTCGCGTTGAGCGCGCACACGGGCGAGGGCGTGGACGCGCTGCGCACGTGGCTGCCCGCCGGGAAGACGGGCGCGCTGCTCGGCTCCTCGGGCGTGGGCAAGTCCACGCTCGTCAACCGGCTGCTGGGCGAGGAGCGCCTGGCCACGCAGGCCGTCCGCGAGGACGACAGCCGGGGTCGCCACACCACCACCCACCGCGAGCTCTTCGCGCTGCCCGGAGGCGGGCTGCTCATCGACGGCCCGGGCATGCGTGAGTTCGGCATCTGGGGCGAGGAGGAGGGCGTGGACAGCGCCTTCGCGGACATCCTCGCGCTGGCCGCCGGGTGCCGCTTCGCGGACTGCGAGCACCGGAGCGAGCCGGGCTGCGCGGTGCGCGCCGCGGTGGAGGAGGGCACGCTGGAGGCCGCGCGGCTCGGCAGCTACGAGAAGCTGCGGCGCGAGCAGGCCCACCACCTGCGCCAGGCGGACCCGCTCGCCCGGAAGGAGCACCGGCGCCACATGGGCAGCCTCATCAAGTCCGTCCGGGAGTTGGGCCGGACGAAGTGGCGCGGCGACTCCTGAGGGGTGACGCTCCCTGGCGGCGGTGACGTCTGGCCGCCGCCAGGGCAGGCAGGCACGGGGGGCGTCTATACTCCGCCCCCATGAAGATGAAGACGGACCTCATCAAGGCCCAGCTCCGGCGCACGCTGCGCCGTGATTTGTGGCTGACCCTCGGCCCCGCGCTGGTGCTCGTCGGCCTCGCGTTCGCCGTGACGTTCTACTTCGTCAAGCCCGCGCCCCCGAAGACCATCGTCATCGCGACGCCGCAGGACGAGGGCGGCTTCCGGTACTTCGCGCGCAAGTACGAGGCCATCCTCAAGCGGGACGGCATCACCCTGGAGGTGCGCCCGACGAAGGGCTCCCTCACCAGCATCGAGCTGCTCACCGACGAGCACTCCGGGGTGGACGTCGCCTTCGTGCAGAGCGGCATCGTCAGCGCGGAGAAGGCCACCAACATCGTCTCGCTGGGCGCCCTGTCCTACGTGCCGCTCTGGGTGTTCTACCGGGGCGAGCCGATTGAGGACGTGCGCGGGCTGCGCGGCCGGCGCATCTCCGTGGGCCCGGCCGAGAGCGGGACGCGCTCGCTGGCCCTGACGATGCTCGAGGCCAACAAGGTGGACGCGGCCCCCACGCAGCTCGTCGAGCTCGGCCGCGAGGAGTCCATCGAGCAGCTCAAGCAGGAGAAGCTCGACGCGGTGTTCCTCGTGTCCACCGCGGACTCCCCCGTCATCAAGAAGCTCGCGGCGGTGCCGGGCATCCACATGCTGAGCTTCTCTCGCGCGGACGCCTACACCCGCCGGTACACGTACCTCACCCGGCACGTGCTGCCGCGCGGCGTGTTCGACCTCGCCGCGGACGTGCCCGCCCAGGACGTGACGCTGGTGGCCCCCACCGCCAACCTCGTGGCCAGGGACTCCCTGCACCCCGCGCTCGCGTACCTCCTGCTGCGCGCCGCCAGTGAAGTGCACGGCAGCGCCGGCATGCTGGACAAGACGGGCGAGTTCCCCGCGCCCATGGAGACGGGCTTTCCACTCAGCGGTGAGGCCAAGCGCTACTACCAGTCCGGCGTGCCGCTCCTGCAGCGCTACCTGCCGTTCTGGGCCGCCAACCTGGTGGACCGGCTGTGGGTGATGCTGGTGCCCATCATCGCCGTGGTGGTGCCGCTCGTACGCGCGGTGCCGGCCCTGTTCCTCTGGCGGGTGCGTTCGCGCATCGTCCGCTGGTACGCGCGCCTGAAGGAAATCGAGCTCCAACTGGATGAGAACCCGGGACGCGAGGCGCTGGGAGAGATGCTGCGCCGGCTCGACGAGGCGGAGCGCGAGGTCAACCGCATCCCCATGCCGCTGTCCTACTCGGAGAACCTCTACTACTTCCGCGAGCACATCGAAGTCGTCCGCCGCCGGCTGCTGCGCCGGCTCGCGGACGCGCCCTCCTCGCTGGAGCACGGCGCCCAGGCCGTGGGTTGACGCGTCGCGAGTGTGGTGCGCTGTGGGCCTGAAAAAATAAATAGGGCCGCACTCAAGATTTCGGGCGGCGTGCGTATTTATTTTCGAAAGGTGGGGGCGCCGGGGCAAGAGCCGCGACGCCCAAGGGCTTCAGGCGCAGAGCGTCTGAAGGGGTGGTTTCTGGAGGGTGTCCGGGTCGTTGACGGCACTCAAGGTTTCGGACGCATCGCGTCTGATTGGGAGGGGGGAAGTCAGCCCGGGGGGGCTGGCTTCAAACGGTCGAGGGGGCGCCCCAGAGTGGGGGCGCGTGGTCATTGGGAGCACGTCGAGGGGGCGTGCTCCCAATGCTTTTTTTCCGAAGTCTCGAAGTCCTGGAGCCCCACAATCGGTGGCTCATACGGCGGGAAGTGCGTCGGGGGGCGCGCTTCCCGCTGTGTTTTTTCGGGCCCTGGTTACTCCGTCGGGGCCGCATCCCACGCGTCCGCGCCGCAGGGGCCGAGCACCGCCCGCGTCTGGACGTGGAAGAGGTCCCCGGGAATGGGCTCGGGCTCGTACTGGTGCCGGACGAAGTAGAGGGTGCGCCCGTCCTGGGAGAGCGACGGGTGGTACTCGTCCTGTGAGGTATTCACCAGGGGGCCCAGGTTGCGCGCGGGCTGCCAGCGGCCTCCGGCGCGCTCCGCCACGTAGAGGTCTCCGTACCCGTAGCCGTCCTCACGGCCGATGGAGGCGAAGAGGAGCGTCCGCCCGTCCGGCGTAATCGTGGGGTTGAAGTCCAGCGTCTCCGTGTTGATGGCGGGGCCCAGGTTCTCCGCCGGCCCGTAGGTGCCGTCCCGCCGCGGGGACGCGCGCCAGACGTCCCAGATGCCTTGGCCGCCCGGCCGGTCCGAGCCGAAGTACAGCGTGCCCCACGCGTCCACGCTGGGGTACAGCTCGTCCGAGGTGCTGTTGACGGCGTCGCCCAGGTGGCGTGGCTCGCTCCAGCCGTCGCCCTGGCGCTCCACCACCCAGAGCTCCACGTCCTCGCGCGGCACTCCATTCACCGGGCGGATGGAGGAGAAGAAGAGGCGGCGTCCGTCCGGGGTGATGAACGGGTCGATGTCGCTGTAGACGCCGGAGAAGGGCGCCACGCGCGGCTCGCTCCAGCGGCCGTGGCGCCACTCGGAGTAGACGATGGTGGACCTGCGCGACTCGGGGAAGAGGACCTCGCCCACGCCCCAGAAGGCGGTGCGGCCGTCCGGGGTGAAGGCGATGCGGTACTCCTCCTGCCCCGGCTGCGAGACGAGGCCGGGGAGGAACACCTCGGGCACGCGGGGCGCGGCGGAGGCGGGCGCGGCCACGAGCAGCGTGAGCGCGGCGAGCAGTGTGGGGACGGCGGGAGACTTCGGGGACATGTGCGGCTCCTCTCGACGGTGAATGTTGCGCACGCACAGGTAGCGGGTGGAGGAGTCGCCGTCCGGAAGCCGGGGACGAACCGCGCGGGGCAGGGGACGGATGGGAGCGGAGCGGGGACGGGCCCTCAGCGCGAGCCCGGCGCGTCGGGGCCCAGGCCCAGTGCCTGTTCCAGGCGCGCGCGGTGGCTGCGCGCGGTGCGCACGGCGGTGCCCGTGCCCAGCACGAGCAGGTACTCACCCTGTGACAACGGCTCCAGCTCGCGCACGTGGTCCAGGTTGACGAGCACCGAGCGGTGCACGCGGATGAAGCGCCGCGCGTCCAGTCGCTCCTCCAGGCGCGTCAGCGTCTCGCGCAGGACGTGCTGCCCCTCGGCGGTGTGGATGCGCACGTAGTTGGCCTCGGCCTCCACGTGGGTGATGGCCGCGCAGTCGATGAAGCGGATGGTGCCGTCCTCCTTCACGGGCAGCCGGCGGGGCGGCACCTGCGCCAGCGCCAGCCCGGACAGCAGGGACTCCTGGCGCGAGGCCGCGTCGTCCCGGCGCAGCAGCGAGACTTGCTGCCGGGCGCGGGCGAGGGCGGAGCGGAAGCGCTCCCTGTCATAGGGCTTGAGGAGGAAGTCCAGCGCCTGGGCCTCGAAGGCCTGCACCGCGTAGCGCTGCCACGCGGTGACGAAGACCACCACCGGGACGGACTCCGGAGGCAGCGCGCGCAGCACCTCGAAGCCGTCGCCCGCCGGCATCTCGATGTCCAGCAGCAGCACGTCCGGCGCATGGGCGAGCACCACGCGCACGGCCTCCGCGCCGCTGGCGGCCTCGGCCACGAGCTGCACGTCCGGCTCGGCGGAGAGCAGCGCGCGCAGCCGCTCGCGGGCGGGCGGCTCGTCGTCCGCCACCACCACGCGCAGGGGCGGCTTGTCCGTCTCGCCGCTCATGCCGGGCCTCCCTTCGCCAGGGGATGGGGTGGCTCGCGGGGCCCCGCCAACGACACCCACGGGGGTGCCTCGGGCATCGCGCGGTTCATGTCGCTCACGCTCCCGCCATCGGCCGCAGCGGCACGCGCAGCTCCGCCACCGCGCCGCGCGGCGTGCCGGGCCTCAGCTCCAGCGCGGCCCGGCCCCCATATAGCGTGGCCAGGCGCGCGCGCAGGTTGGCCAGCCCCACGCCTCCGCCCCGCGTGGGCGCGACGCCACCGGGCAGCCCCAGCCCGTCATCCTGCACCTGTACGCGCAGCGTCTCCCCGTCCCGCTCCGCGCTGATGCGCACCCGGCCCGGCTCGGCCCTCGGCGCCAGCCCGTGGCGGATGGCGTTCTCCACCAACGGCTGGAGCGCCAGGTGCGGCACCCGCGCCTCCAGCACGTCCGGCGACAGGTGCCACTCCACCGCCAGCCGCGCGCCGAAGCGCGTGCACTCGATGTCCAGGTATGGCGCCAGCGCCTCCAATTCCTCGCGCAGCGTCACCTCCGGCCGCTCTCCGGACTCCAGGCTGTGTCGCAGCAAGTCCCCCAGCCGCGCCAGCATCCGCTCCGCGCCATCCGGCTCCCGGTGCACCAGCGAGGCCACCGCGTTGAGGGCGTTGAAGAGGAAGTGCGGCCTCAGCTGCGCCGCGAGCGCCTGCAAGCGCGCCTCCGCGAGCTGCGCCTGGAGCTGGTCCGCCCGGCGCTGGCGCACGTGCGCATGCCGCGCCAGCCCCAGGACATGCGCGCCCGTCGTCAGCAGCAGCCACGGCAGCACGTTGTTGGCCACGCTCTGCGCCAGTACCACCCCGACGTCCGGAGGCCGCGCATACCAGCCGATGACGTCCTGCGTGACGAGGACGAAGGCCGCGCGCCCCAGCACCACCAGCGCCAGCGCCCCCAGGTGCGCCGCCACCGCGACGCCCAGGCGCCCGCGCCGCGGCGGAATCCACTCGGACAGGCGCAGGCACAGCACGGTGAAGGGCACCCACAAGAGCGCGCTCGCGAGCGCCATCCGCCACAGCGAAGCCTCGGGCGCATCCACCTCGCCCAGGCTCCGCAGGAGGCGCAGCTGGCTGATGGTGACGAGCCCGTCCGTCAACCACCACGCCAGGGCTCCCGTCCACACGGCCCACGAGGGCAGGGGCGGGACTTCACCGGACCAGGGGACGGAGGACTCCTGCGGCGGCTCGCGCATGGCCGGGAAGGCTAGCGGCGCGCCGGGACGGCTTCCATGGCGCCTGGGACGAACGGCGCCACGGGTGGGGACGAACCGGGAAGCGCCCGGCCCGTCCCCTCTACCGCGAGCGGATTACTGCCCGCCCGAGGGCATGACCTTGATGCGCTCGCCGTCGCTGCCCGTCATGGTGGTGCCGGACGACTTCTGCTGCTCCGCGGTGGGCTTGCCCATCGCGAAGGTCGCCACCTTCGACAGCGGCGCGCCCTGGAAGGTGCCGCTGATGGCCACCACCAGGTGCGAGCGCCCGGGGCCGGGCGTGAAGTCCACGTCGAAGGACGTCTCGTCCGCGCGCGCGAAGCTGCCGCCCTTCACCGGCGAGGCCTCGCTCTTCACCGCCAGGCCATCCACGCCGGAGACGTTCACCTGCACGTCGCTGGCGGGAGCGTCGAAGCGCAGCGTGACGTGCGCCTTCTCGCCGTCCAGCTTCGCGTCCACCGTCACCGGGGCGCTGGCCTTGGCCGTGTCGCTGCTGGCCGCGGGGGACGTGGACTTCGCCTGGGAGCTGCAGGCCACCGGCGCCGTCAGCGCGAGGAGACCCGAGAGGACTGTGAGTGCCGTGCGATTCATGTGTGCTCCTCGCTTCAAGGGCTCGAGATGGAGACGGAGACGCTGTAGGTGGTATTCACGGTGCTGTAGCCCGTCACCACCAGCACATACGGCGTGTCGCTCTGGGTGGAGAAGTTCACGGACTCCGTGCCCGGCGCCTCCTTGTACGAGGACGCCACCAGTTTGCCCCGGCTGTAGACCTCGATGTCCACGTCGTACGACGAGTTGGACACGGAGATGTTCATCGTCCGGCCGGTGCCGGAGAAGGCGAAGTAGCGGTTCTGCTGCTGCTTGTTCGCCTCCTCGCCGCCCTTGAGGCTGATGCTGTTGTTGTACGGGTACGCGTTGGGTACGGCCACGTACATGGTCCGCAGGCTCGTGTCCCCGTCACCGTAGGGCGACGTAATCGCGCCCACGCTGTAGTGCGCCAGCAGCGTGTCCACCGAGGACGTATTCACGCCCGCCTGCGACTTGAGGCCCGCGATGAACGAGCCCAGGGTCGTCATGGCCTCGGTCGTCTTCTGCGGCCCCACCAGCACGTCGTAGATGGGGCCCAGGCCCAGCGCCACTCCGTCGTACCCCTCGTTGGAGCCGGAGTCGTAGAGGTCATACAGGATGCGCATGACGCTCGTCTCGGAGAACACGCCGGGTTTCTCGTCGTCCGTGGGCGTGGGCGCCGTCTCCGCGTCGAAGCCGAAGGCCAGCGGCGGGCCGTTCGTGCTGTTGGTCCACACCGTGTCCACGTACATGGACTCGGGCAGCAGCATGGCCGCGAGCGCGTTGCCGTAGCCCTCGCCGAAGGACAGGCGCGGGTCCAGCACGTCACCCGTGCTGTGCGGGCCGCCCGGGCTGTCCGCGCGCGACAGGTTGGCCTCGAAGTAGTGGCCCCACTCGTGGACGATGACGTGCGAGTCGAACTCGTCCGTGTCCGCGCCCGCGCGCCCGAGGATGTAGATTTCGTTCTCCGTGAAGGAGAAGTGCGACGTGCCAATCAGCCCGTTCGCCTTGTTGCCGGACTGGGGCACGTTGTCCGGGCTCCAGTTCACCTTCAGCGGGGGGAAGGTGACGGTGCGCACCGCCATGAAGGCCTTGGACGCGGTGTACATGCTGTCCAGGATGGCGAAGGGCGCCGCGGTCCGCTGGTTCGCGTTGTAGCTCGAGCCCCCCCAGCCGTGCGCCGCGTGCAGGTCCTTCGACGTGGTGGTGGCGGTAATCGACTCGCCCACGGCCCAGATGGCGTCGTTGTCCGTGTTGTCCTCCACCTGGATGGGAGGATTCGTCGTCTTCGCGAGCACGACGAGCGTCATGCCGCACGTGGAAGGCGTGTAGCCGAGCTGGTAGTTGCCCTGCTCGTCCGTGGACCCGGTGGCGAGGATGTTGGAGTCCTGGCGTACCTGCACCACCGCGTTGCGCACCGGCCGCTTGGACGCCTGCGAGAAGGCCAACGTTCCCGTCCTCGTCGTCGTCGAGTACGTCGCCGGGACGAAGTCGTACGTCACCTTGCCGCTCAGCGTCACCGGGCTGCCGGTGGTGCCGCCGGTGCAGTCGTCATCATCATCGTCGTCATCGCCGCACCCCGTGAGCGCGAGCGTGAGCGTGAGTGCCAGGACCTTGCTGGCGTTGCCCCAGTCTGACCTGCGAGCCACGAACATTCCGTTCTCCCCCTGCCGCTCGCGAGTCGAGGGCAGGGGCGCATTCTGGGCAGTTCTCCGGGCAACTTCAAATGTCCCGAGCAGGCGGGCAGGCTCGGGCACCCGGAACAGGCCGGGCGCCCGTGCCGTCCTCACGCTCATTCTTCAGGGCAGCGGCCCCTCCACCAGCCGGAGCACGTCCGCGAGCACGCCGGCCGCCGTCACCGCCGCGCCCGCGCCGTAGCCGCGAATCACCAGCGGGGTGGGGCTGTAGCGCTCGGAGAGGAAGCTGAGCGCATTCTCGCCGCCCTTCACCGCCGCCAGCGGGTGCGCCATCGGGACGGGCACCAGCCCCACCGAGCAGCCCTCCGCGGTGACGCTGCCCACGTAGCGCAGCACCTTACCCTCCTTGCGCAGCGCCTCGGCGCGGTGCTGGAAGACGGCGTCCACCTTCGGCAGCCGCGCGAGGAACGCGTCCAGCGGACCGGACGCGTCGAAGTCTTCGGGCAGGAGCGACTCCAGCTTCACGCCCTCCAATTCCACCGAGCGGCCCAGCTCACGCGCGAGGATGAGCACCTTGCGCGCCACGTCCGTGCCCTGCAGGTCGTCACGCGGGTCCGGCTCCGTGAAGCGCCGCTCCATGGCCGTGCCCACGGCCTGGGACAGCGGCACGCCTTCTTCGACGAGCCCGAGGATGAAGGACAGCGAGCCGGAGAGGATGCCTTCGATGCGCAGCACCGTGTCGCCCGTGCGCACCATGTTCTTCAGCGTGTCGATGACGGGCAGGGCCGCGCCGACGTTCGTCTCGTAGAGGAAGCGGCGCTGGTGGCGCGAGGCCGTCTCGCGCAGCGTGCGCCAGTGGCTCCACCGGCCGGCGTTGGCCTTCTTGTTGGCCGTCACCACGTGGAGGCCGGCCTCCATCAGCGACGGGTAGGCGAGCGCCACGTCCTCGCTGCTGGTGCAGTCCACGAAGATGGGACGGCCGGGGCGCTTGGCGCGGGCCCAGTCGCGGAAGGTGTCCATCGCCGGGCCGTCTCCGCCCGCCTCGAGCCGCGCCTCCCAGCCCTCCAGCTCGATGCCCTCGCTGGAGGCCACGCAGTGCCGGCTGTTCGCAATCGCGCATACCCGCAGGTCCACGCCGTGCGCGCGCAGCTTGGGGGCCTGCTGGCGCACCTGTCGCAGCAGCTCGCCGCCTACGCTGCCCACTCCAGCCACCAGCAGCTCCACCACCTCCGTGGTGCCGAAGCAGCGGCCGTGCACGTGGGCCATGGCGCGCGGGCCGTCCGTCTCGGAGATGACGGCGGAGATGCTGCGCTCGCTGGAGCCCTGCGCAATCGCGGCGATGCTGCACCCCACGTCGGCCAGGGCGCTGAAGAACGTGCCCGCCACGCCCACGCGGTGGCGCATGCCGTCGCCGACGATGCTCAGAATCGCCAGCCCGCCCGTGCGCTCAATCGCGTCCACCTTGCCGGCCTCGCGCTCCACCTCGAAGGCGACTTCGAGCGCCTTCACGGCGCGCTCGGCCTCGGCCTGCTGGACGCAGAAGCTGATGGAGCACTCGCTGGAGCCCTGGGTGATGAGCACCACGGAGATGCCGGCGTGGGCCATGGACTCGAAGACGCGGGCGGCGGTGCCGGGGACGCCCTTGAGGCCCGCGCCGGCGATGTTGATGAGCGCGATGTCCCGGAGGAAGGACAGGCCGCGCACCGGGGCTTGCGGCGGAGCGGCGGCGGCCGTCACGCGGGTGCCGGGGTGCTCGGGGCGGAAGCTGTTGCAGACGCGCACGGGGATGCCGCGCTCGCGCGCCGGGGCAATCGTCTTCGGGTGGAGCACCTTCGCGCCGAAGTAGGCCAGCTCCATGGCCTCCTCGAAGCTCACCTCCGGCAGCGGGAAGGCCTCGGGCACCAGGCGCGGGTCCGCGCTGAAGATGCCGTCCACGTCCGTCCAGATTTCGAGCAGCTCCGCGTCCAGCGCCGCCGCCGCCAGCGCCGCCGAGTAGTCCGAGCCGCCGCGGCCGAGCGACAGCGTCTTGCCCTTGCCGTCACCGCCGAAGAAGCCCGGCATCAACATCAGCCCCGGGCCGCCCTCGCCGCGCAGCGGGGCGAAGCGCGAGCGAATCTCGTCCATCATCGGCGTGGCCTGGAGCGGGTCTCCCGAGCAGATGAGCACCTCGCGCGGGTCCACCGCCCTGGGCTCAAGGCCTCGCGCCTCCAGCAGCGCCTCGAGAATCAGGCACGCGGCGCGCTCACCCAGGCCCGACAGGTGCGCGAGCACGGAGGGGGAGCACTCGCGCAAGAGCCCCACGCCCTGGAGCAGGCCGCGCAACTCCGAGGCGAGCGCGGCGAGCCCTTCTTCGAGGGGCTTCTGGCGGGCGGGGCCCAGCTCGCCCGCCAGCTCGCGGGAGATTGCGGCGTGCGTCTCCTCGAAGCGGGCGCTCAGCGCGTCCACGGGGCCGCGCTCCTGGGCCACGCGCGCGGCGTCGATGAGGAGGTTGGTGATGCCGGACACAGCCGAGGCCACCAGCATGACGCGCGTCTCCTGGCGCGCCGCCGCGGCCAGGTCCACCACGCGGCGCATCTGCTGCGCGCCGCCCACGCTCGTGCCACCGAATTTCATCACGCGCATGGCGACACCTCGGCGTGCAGCGGCGCGGAGCGGGAGGACTGTGAGAGAGGCGTCTTCGGGGTGGGCTGCATTCGGGGCTCCTGAGAAGGGTGGTGCGAAAACGAAAAAGCCCCGCGCCTGGGAGCGCGGGGCCGAGCTGGGAGACCTGCGAAGGTGTCCGAGCTAGACCGCCCGCGCTCCGCGGGGAGTCGTAGTGGTGGTGGTAGTGGTGGTCGAAGCGGTGGCCGGGCGCACGGAGGCGGAGGACAGGTGTCCCTCGCCCAGCGCGATGCTCCCGTTCAGGCCGCTCATGAAACGGAAGGCTGGCTGAACTCGCGGATGCAAGTCAAGCCAGCCTCCCGGAAGGTGGTATTCGGTTGCAATACGTACGGGGGAGCTTTCAGCCCACCAGCCGCACGACTACCTGGGTGAGGCCGTAGACAATCACCGCCATGAGCGCGGCGGCGGGGATGGTGAACACCCAGGCCCAGATGATGCGACCCGCCACGCCCCACTTCACGGCGCGCCAGCCCTTGGTGGAGCCCACGCCCACGATTGCACCCGTAATCGTGTGGGTGGTGGACACGGGGATGCCCAGGTGCGCCAGCGCGATGATGGTGACGCCGCCGCCCGTCTCGGCGCTGAAGCCGCCAATCGGCGCCAGCTTGGTGAGGCTGTGGCCCATGGTGCGGACGATGCGCCAGCCGCCGAAGAACGTGCCCATGGCGATGGCCGCATGGCAGGAGATGATCATCCACCAGTCGATGTGGAACGGCCGGTCCTTCCAGATGGTGCCGAACAGCACCACCGCGATGATGCCCATCACCTTCTGCGCGTCATTGGTGCCGTGGCTGAACGAGAAGATGCCCGACGACACCAGCTGCAGCCGCCGGAACCACAAGTCCACCCGGAGTGGCGTCTGCTTGTGCACCGTCCACGTGCTCGCCAGCATCAGGGCCACGCCCAGCACCATGCCGATGAGCGGCGACAGCACGATGAAGGACGCAATCTTCGCGATGCCCGAGCCCACCAGCCCCTTGAAGCCGAGCACCGGCAGCGTGGCCCCAATCATTCCGCCCGCCAGCGCGTGAGACGAGGACGACGGCAGCCCCCACCACCACGTCAGCAGGTTCCAGGCAATCGCGCCCATCAGCGCGGAGAAGATGACGGCGAGCACCGCGGACGAGCCCTCGGCGCGCAGCATCTCGAAGTTGATGATGCCCTTGCCCATGGTGTTCGCCACGTGCACGCCACCGGCGAACGCGGCGATGAAGTTGAAGAACGCCGCCCAGGCCACCGCCAGGTTGGGTGACAGCACGCGCGTGGACACCACGGTGGCGATGGAGTTCGCCGCGTCGTGGAAGCCGTTGATGAAGTCGAAAATCAGGGCGACTGCGACGATGAGGACGACGGCGGTGAGTAGCATCTCAGGAGTGCTCCAGCACCACGCCTTCGATGATGTTGGCGACGCCCTGGCACTTGTCCGTCGCCGTCTCGATGAGGTCGTAGATTTCCTTCCACTTGATGACCGTCAGCGTGTCCACGCCGCTCTTGAAGAGCCGGCCCACGCCCGAGCGCAGCGCCTCGTCCGCCTGGGACTCCAGCTGCTTGATTTCCTTGCAGCCGGCCAGAATCTGCTCCGGCTTCTTGATGAGCCGCAGCGCCGCCACCACCTCCTGCACCTTCTGCGTGCTCAGCACCAGCAGCCGCGCCAGCTCCGTCGCATCCGGGAGGCTGGTCTGGATTTCGTAGTAGTGCAGCCGCGCCGCCGCGGCGTTCGTCAAGTCCAGCACGTCGTCGATGCGCGACAGCAGGTTGTGAATCTGCCCTCGGTCGAACGGGGTGATGAACTGCTGGTGCAGACGGTTGAAGGCGGTGTGCGTCACCTCGTCACCGCGGTGCTCAATCTCCTTCAGCTTCCGGACCCGCTCGGGCACGTCGCGGTAGTCCACCAGCAGCTCGTGCAGCAGCTTCGCGCCCTGCACGGTGACGGCACACTGCGCGTCGAAGTCGTCGAAGAACTCATCCGACTTGGGCATCAGCTTCTCGAGCATCCGTCCCTCCAGGCTGCCCGGGTGTCCGGGCTTCAATTCCCCGGGAGCCCGCCGTCAGACGGCCGTGACGCTCCCGTTTCGCGCCCGTGACTACCCTACCTGGAGAGAATCTCCACACTTCGTTTTATTTCACGGAGCGTGGTGGACGGCGGGCCCGGAGGACAGGCAGGCTCGCCCCCTTTAGCGGTAGCGCCGCTCGGCCTCGGAAATGGGGATGTCGTTGGCGCTCATGTCCCGGCGGCGCATGAGCCCCTCGGCGTCGAATTCCCAGTGCTCGTTGCCGTGCGTGCGGAACCACTGGCCGGCGGCGTCGCGCCACTCATACTCGAAGCGGACCGAGATGCGGTTGCCGGTGAAGGCCCACAGCTCCTTCATGAGCCGGTAGTCCAGCTCCTTTTCCCACTTGCGGCGGAGGAAGGCCTTGATGGCCTCGCGGCCCCGGAAGAACTCGGTGCGGTTGCGCCACTCGGAGTCCTCCGTGTACGCGAGCGCCACCCGCTCCGGGTCCCTGCTGTTCCATGCGTCCTCGGCCGCCTGCACCTTGGCGCGCGCCGTCTCGAGGGTGAAGGGAGGGCGAAGGGGAGATGCCATGGAGAGCTCCTTTTCATTCAGGTGAAGGGTTCGCCTACTGGGATTGCAGCGCGCGTGCCGGCCGGTGTCCCTCGGGAGCGCGCCTCCGGGGCACCACGAGATTTCGTGGACACCGAAAAGCCGGCACGAGAAGTCGTGGTGCTCGCGCGGAGGCTTTCGGGTTAGGGAAGGGGCATGTACGCGGAGGCGCTCCAGTCCATCGCCCTGGCCGTGGCGCAGGTCCGCTCGGTGGACCGGGTGCTGGCGCGCATCGTCCAGGGGCTCGCCGCCCAGCCGGACGTGGCCCTGGCGCGCCTGTGGCTCATCGAACCCGGGGACATCTGCGGCGTCTGCCCCATGCGCGCCGAGTGCCCGGACTCCGCGCGCTGCCTGCACCTGGCGGCGAGCGCGGGGGCCTCGCGCGAGTCACCCGGCGAGGAGTGGACGCGGCTGGATGGCGCGTTCCGCCGCTTTCCATTGGGCGTGCGCAAGGTGGGGCATATCGGCAGGACGGGCGAGCCCGTGCTCCTCCAGAGCCTGGGCGGGCAGGCGGACTGGCTGGTGCACAAGGACTGGGCGCGGCGCGAGGGCATCCGGAGCTTCGCGGGCCAGCCGCTCGTCTTCCGGGGCGACGTGCTGGGCGTGCTGGCGGTGTTCAGCCGGCGCGAGCTCGGCGAGCGGGAGTTCTCCTGGCTGCGCACCTTCGCGGACCACGCGGCGGTGGCGCTGGCCAACGCGCGCGCCTTCGAGGAGGTGGCGCGGCTGCGCGCGCAGCTGGAGCTGGAGCGTGACTCCCTGCGCGAGGAGGTGAAGGACGCGCACTCCTTCGGGGAAATCGTCGGCCGCGGCGCCGCGCTCCAGCGGGTCCTCCAGCAGCTCCAGCCGGTGGCCGCCACCACGGCCAGCGTGCTCATCCTCGGGGAGTCCGGCGTGGGCAAGGAGCTCATCGCCCGCGCCATCCACGAGCAGAGTCCGCGCCGCGAGCGGCCCCTCATCCGCGTCAACTGCGCCTCCATTCCCCGCGAGCTGTTCGAGAGCGAGTTCTTCGGCCACGTGAAGGGCGCCTTCACCGGCGCGCTGCGGGACAGGGCCGGCCGCTTCCAGGCGGCGGAGGGCGGCACGCTCTTCCTCGACGAGGTGGGGGAGATTCCCCTGGAGCTGCAGAGCAAGCTGCTCCGCGTGCTGCAGGAGGGTACCTTCGAGCGCGTGGGCGAGGACGTCACGCGCAAGGTGGACGTGCGCATCATCGCCGCCACCAACCGTGACTTGAAGGCCGAGGTCGCCGCGGGCCGCTTCCGCGAGGACCTCTACTACCGGCTCGGCGTCTTTCCCATGGAAGTGCCTCCGTTGCGCGAGCGCCGGGACGACATTCCCCTGCTGGCCGAGCACCTCCTCCGGCGCATCTCCGCGAAGCTCAACCTGCCGCTGCCACGTCTCTCACGAGCCCATGTGCTGGCGCTCCAGCGCTACGACTGGCCGGGCAACGTGCGTGAGCTGGAGAACGTGCTGGAGCGCGCGGCCATCCTCTCGCGCGGGGGACGGCTGCGGCTGGATGGGGCATTGCCCGAAGCGAAGGGCGCTCCGCCGCCACGCGAGCGCAGGGAGTCCGCGCCCTTCGTCGCCGAGAAGGAATGGCGCCAGCGCGAGCGGAAGAACCTGGAGGCCGCGCTTGCCGCGGCGGGCGGCAAGGTCTACGGCGCGGGAGGCGCGGCTGAGCTGCTGGGCCTTGCGCCCACCACGCTGGCCTCGCGCCTCAAGGCGCTGGGCATCAAGGTCCGCTGACGCGGCACCCGCTTCAGAGCTTGATGACAATCTTCCCGAAGTGCGCGCCCGCCTCCATGTAGCGCAGCGCCTCGCGCGCCTCGTCGAGCGGGAAGACGCGGTCGATGACGGGCTTCAGCTTGTGCTGGGTGATGACGCGGTTCATGTCCTCGAACATGGCGCGGCTGCCCACGTAGATGTTGTGCACGTTCAGCTTCTTCGCCTCGACGATGGCGGGGTCCGGCTTCGCGAAGCCGCCGCTGAGCATGCCGATGAGGTGGATGTGCCCGCCAGGCCGCGTGGCCGCGAACGAGTGGGGCAGCGTCTCGGCCCCGCCCACCTCCAGCACGTGGTCCACACCCTGGCCGCCCGTGAGCTGGAGCACCGGCGTCTCCCAGTCCGGGTGCTTCTTGTAGTTGACGGTGCCGTCCGCTCCGAGCGCCTTCGCGCGCTCCAGCTTCGCGTCCTGGCTGGAGGTGATGACGACGCGGGCCCCGAGCGCGCGGGCGAATTGGAGCGCGAAGATGGAGACGCCGCCGGTGCCCTGCGCCAGCACCGTCTGGCCCGGCTTCAGTCCGCCCTCGGGCACCAGCGCGTTCCAGACCGTCACGGCCGCGCACGGCAGTGTCGAGCCATCCTCGAAGGAGAAGTGCTCCGGCAGGTGCACCAGCCCTTCCGCGTCCACGACGACGTACTCCGCGAGCACGCCGTCCACGCTGCCGCCCAGCGCGTTGGCCGCCTTCTCCTGTGTCCTCGGGCCGTCCGTCCACGTCTGGAAGAAGGTGGGCGCCACGCGGTCCCCGGGCTTCACCCGGGTGACGCCGGCGCCCACTGCCACCACCTCGCCGGCGCCGTCGGACGTGGGGATGAGATTCGGCGGGCGGCTGCCCGGGTACCTGCCCAGGGCGATGAACAGGTCGCGGTAGTTGAGGGACACCGCGCGGATGCGCACCAGGGCCTGACCCGGCCCCGGCTTCGGCTCCGGACGCTCCACCTGCACCCAGCCCTCGATGCTGCCCGTCTTCTGGAGTTCGATTGCTTTCATGCGCGCATCACTAGCCATGTCCGTGAGGGAATGCCACGAACATGGCCGGGCCCCGGGCGGCCCTGCGCGGCTCAGAACGTCGCGTTGAGGCTGACCTCCGCGAGGAACGGGCGCAATTCCTCTTCCAGCCGCTTGCGTGGCATGGCCCCGACGAGCTGCTTCACCACCTTGCCGTCCCTGAAGACGAGCAGCGTGGGCATGGCGCGGATGCCGTACTGCTGCGCCGTCTCCATGTGGTCGTCGGTGGAAATCTTGGTGAACTTCATCCGGCCCCGCCACTCGGTGGCCAGCGCGTCCAGCATGGGCGCGATGATGCGGCACGGCGGGCACCACGCGGCCGTGAAGTCCACCACCACCGGCTCCTCCGCTTCGAGCACCTCGCGCCGGAAGTCCGCGTCCCCCAGCTCGATGACATTCCCAGCCATGACTTCATCCTCCTCGTCGGGCCACGGCCTGCATGGCCGAGGCTCCCGGTACGGAGGAAGGTGTAATGGTGGGGGAGGCCCGGGACGAGAGCCCCCGGCGCAACGGATTGTTCCGCGAAGCGCCCCCTACGTCTCCGGCTCCCAGGGGAGCGAGGCGCTGCGCTCGGACAGCAGCGTCAGGAAGGCGCGCACCTTGGGCGGCAACTGCCGGCTGCTGGGGTAGACGGCGAAGATGGGGATGCCCGGCGGCGTCACGTCCTCCAGTACCGGGACGAGCAGCCCCGCGCGCACGTCGTCCACGACGAGCGACGCCGGAAGCCGCACCACGCCCAGGCCCGCGCGCGCGGCGGCCTGTCCGGCGCGCACGCTGGGCACGCGCAGCCGGCCCGCCACGGGCACCGTCTTCGCGCGCCGGCCCTCGCCGAAGAACCACACCTCGTCCGTGCCCGGCTCCGCGAGGAGGACGCACTCGTGGCCCCGCAGCTCGTCCGCCGAGTGGGGCGTGCCGTGGCGGCTGAGATAGCTGGGGCTGGCGTAGTAGCCCGTGCGCAGGCGCCCCAGCCGGCGGGCCATCAACGTGGAGTCCGCCAGCGGCCCGGTGCGCAGGGCCAAATCATATTCCTCGGCGATGAGGTCCACGTGGGCCTCGGCGAGGGACACCTCCACGCGCATGCGCGGCTGGTGCAGGAGGAGCTCGGCGATGAGCGGCGTGAGCAGCTCGCCGAGCAGCGACAGGGTGGCGAGGCGCAGCGTGCCCTGGGGCGTGCCGCGCGACTCGCTCACCGCGCGGTTGACCTCACGCGCCTCGGCGACGAGCCGCGCGCAGTGGGCGTGGTAGTCGCGGCCCGCCTCGGTCAGGCGCAGCCTGCGCGTGTTGCGCTCGAGCAGGCGGATGCCCAGCCGCTCCTCCAGCGCGGCGAGGCGGCGGCTCACCGTGGATTTGCGCAGGCCCAGCCTTTCGGCGGCGGAGGTGATTCCGCCCGTCGCTATGACTTCGACGAAGAGCAGCATGTCATCCAGGAGGGGAGGGCTCGGGGACACGGGGGTAGCCTACAGGGGACGGATGTCCGCCTCCTCGCTCTCCGTGCGTGCTGGAGGCAAAGAGGGGTGGGCAGGGACGGGAAAGCCGGGTAGATGCACCCGGCAGGGGAGCGGCCTCGCTTCGAGGGACGCTCCAGCCGCTCCCCCGGGTTCTTCCATGATGCCGCCTCGCCCCATTCCGCTGTGTGTCGCGCCGATGATGGACTGGACGGACCGGAACTGCCGGTACTTCCACCGGCTGCTCAGCCGTCACACGCTCCTCTACACGGAGATGGTGACCACGGGGGCCGTCATCCACGGAGACCGCGAGCGGCTCCTGGGCTACGAGCCCGCGGAGCACCCGGTGGCGCTCCAGCTCGGAGGCTCGGAGCCCGCCGCGCTCGCCGAGTCCGCGCGCATCGGCCAGGAGTGGGGCTACGACGAAATCAACCTCAACTGCGGCTGCCCGAGCGACCGCGTCCAGTCCGGCCGCTTCGGTGCGTGTCTCATGGCGGAGCCGGACCTCGTCGCGCGGCTGGTGGGCGCCATGCGGGACGCGGTGAGCATCCCCGTCACGGTGAAGTCGCGCATCGCCATCGACGAGCTGGAGGAGTGGCCGACGCTGGAGGCGTTCATCCGCAAGGTGTCGGCCGCGGGCTGCACGCGCTTCATCGTCCATGCGCGCAAGGCGTGGTTGCAGGGGCTGAGCCCGAAGGAGAACCGGGACGTGCCGCCGCTGCGCTACGAGCTCGTCTACCGGCTCAAGTCCGAGTTCCCCCACCTGGACATCAGCATCAACGGTGGCATCAAGACGCTGGACTCCGCCGCCGAGCACCTGAAGCACGTGGATGGGGTGATGATGGGCCGCGCCATCTACGAGAACCCGTACCTGCTCGCGGAGGCGGACCGCCGCTTCTTCGGCGCGCGGGAGGCTCCGCCCGAGCGCCACGCCGTGGTGGAGGCGATGCTCCCGTACGTCGAGCGGCGCATGAGTCAGGGCGCGCCGCTAGGCGCCATCACCCGGCACATGCTCGGCCTCTTCCAGGGGCTGCCCGGTGCGCGCGCCTGGCGCCGGCACCTGAGTGAGAACGCGCACAAGTCGGGGGCGGGGCCCGAGGTGCTGATGGCCGCGCTCGCGAAGGTGCGCCGCTCGCCCGAGGCAGACGTCGCGGCGTAGCGGCGGGCTCCCGGCACGCGTCCAGGTCCATCGCCGACTCGGAGCCGGGGCGGATGGCCGTCGGCCAGTCGATGCCATCCAATGTCGACAAGGTCGGCCACTTCACGCGGGGGCTGGCAGTCCTCCACGAAGCTGGGCTGTGGAGCCGCGACCGCCGCTGATGGCAAGACGACCTTCATGGCTGCAACGACGCTCCGGCTGGCAATTCCCGGGGGCGTACGCCCAGGAAGAGTGCCTCAGCGTGCCTGTCGCGCGGCGCCGGTGCGGAAGCGCTGGAGCTTCATCCGGTTGCCGCAGATGCGCATGCTGCACCAGCGCCCGGAGCGGTTCTTCGACGTGTCGTAGAAGGCGCTCTGGCAGTCGCCGGCGGGGCAGAGCTTCAGCCGCTCCCAGCGTCCATCCCGCTGGGCGGTGGCCATCGCCGCGAAGAGGCTCCCCAGGGCCTTCCAACCCCCTTGCGCGGCCGGGCGGAGCGTCACGCCGCCGGAGTCGAAGCCCACTGTGAGCGGGCTGGCCGCGGCCACGCGCTCCAGCGTACGTAGCTCCGCCGGGGGCAGGGGTTCGCCATTGTGCGCGAGCAGCACTGCGCGCAGCGCCTCGCGCACCTGGATGGCGGCGGTGAAGGCCTCGGGCGACACCGTGTCTCCTGGCGACAGGAGCCCCCGGGCGCGGAACCAGCCGGCGAGCGCCACGGGCGTGGGCACGTCGTCGAGCAGCTTCTCCACGTCCAGCGTGTTGACGAAGTCGCGCAGCAGCACGACGTCCGAGGGCAGCTCGGCGCTATGGGGAGAGGCCATCGGCTCCAGCCTGCCGCGTCCGGGGCGGTGAGGCCAGCGCCCCGAGCCCATGGACCAGCACGTCCGTCAGCACGCGGGCGGCCGTGCGCTCGGGGTCGAGGCTCGGGTCGTAGATGGTGACGTCGACGCCCGCGACGCGTCCGGAGCCGGCGAGCAGCGCCAGCACCTCGCTCAACTCCTCCGGCCGCAACCCGTCCGGCTGCCGCGAGTCCACCGCGGGCATCACCGCGTCATCCATGACGTCCGCGTCGAGGTGAATCCAGAAGCCCTCCAAGCCCGGCGCCCGGAGGCGTGACAGGACGCGCTCCATGGACGCGGAGATGCCGTCGCGGCGCAGGGTGGCCAGGTCCAGGTAGAGCATGGCGGTGTCCCGGGCGCGCTCGGCGCCCACGCCGCCGCCCCAGTCGTCCGGGTCCCTCACGCCGAGCAATGCGACGTCCGCGTCACGCACGAGAGGTCCGCGTCCCTCGAGGTTGGAGAGCACGGCCGAGCCACGGCCGGTGGAGAACCACAGGTCCATGCCGGCGACACCCCCGAGGGGCGATGCCGACGGAGGCCAGAAGTCCGTGTGCCCGTCCAGGAAGGCGAGCCCATGACGCGCCCCGGTCCGCTTCAATCCCAGCAGGCACCCGAGCAGGATGCTGCAATCACCACCGAGCACCACCGGCACGCGAGAGGCAAGGCGCGCCGCCTCCACCACATCCGCGAGCCGGTGCGCCAGGTCCACGATGCCGGGAGCGTTGTGGACGCCGACGACGGAATCCCGCTCCGGAACATAGGGCCCGGGAGTCACAGTGGCCTCCAACGCCACTCCGAGCCTTCGGCCCAGCCCCGCCTCCATCAAGGCCTCCGGGAGCAGGTCCACCCGGGGGGCGCGCCCATCCGGACGGCTCAATCCCAGGAAGGAAGGGGCGGCAATGAGGGCGATGGGGGACGGCATGTGTGCCTCCGGCCGAAATCGGCATGTAACCGCATAAAGTCGTTTACTGGTTATTTCAACGCTAGGGACACCGCTGTCGAGGTTCAACCGGTAAAACGGTTTGGATGGTGTCGCGGTCGGTGGCGCCTGGATGATTTCCCGGGCGTCCATCCCTGCCCCTGCCGCGGCTGAGCTGGAAGGAACCTTCGTTCCACGCGTCAGCCAGCTCGCCATCGGCAGACTCGACTCTCGCCATTCTTGACCGATTCCCTCGGGTCTCCCTCTGGGGCGCCCCAAAGAAGCGAAGGGCGAGTCAGAGCCTCCGTTGCTGCATGCACGTCGCGCGAGACCCGCCGTGATGGCCGGGGCTCCCGCATCCATGTTCCCAGACTGTGAGACAGGCGCAGACCACGCCCTGCGCGGACCGTATGTCGCGAGCGGTTCCTCCGGGGCTACTCCCCTGGTCTCGCGCCCATGTCAGACCCACCCGGTAGATAGGCAGGCGTGGAAGTAATGTTCGTTCCAGCCGCCGGTCGTCCGGAGCGGGTGGGGAGGGGAAGGGGCCATGTGGATTCTGGAGCACATGCATGCCAACGCGATGGGCGAGGCGGCGGGGGTGATGGCGCTGCGGGGGTACGACAACGTGCACGCGTCGGAGCTGGCGCTGGCGATGCGCATGTCGGTGGGCACTCTCTATCGCCGTTACGGCAGCAAGCGAGGCTTCGCGCTCGCGGTGCGAGACTTCGCCGAGAACACCCTGTGCCACCGGGCGCGCGTTGCCTTCGAATGTGCGCATGGCAGGCCGGAGCTGGGCTTTCGCCAGGCCTTCTTCGACTTCTGGAACGAGCTGGTCGCCGAGGCACTGAGAGAGCCGGGACTCTTTGCCTTCACGTTCCTGCACTGGCACCCGCGCGACCCCGGGCCCCATGCGCGCCACACCTATCTGCCCTACATGCCGCGCTCGCTCGGGCCTGTGCCGCCAGACGCGATGGGTGTGTATGCGCCATCCTCTACCGGGACAGGTACAGGGGTTCCACCTGCGGCAGGTGATTGGGAGGAGTCCGGTGCCCGTGCCGCGGAGCCGGATGCTCCGGGCTCCTCATGGTCGCGGAGGGCAGACGCTGGACTGGACGCGATGGAGGCGGATGCTCCAGATGCCTCGCTGGAGACTCCGGGCCCGTATGAGTCGAGCCGCCCGGGGCCGCGTGCGCTGCGCGCGCTGGGGCCACAGTCGCATGGTCGGGCGGTGCGTGCGCTGGTGCGCGAGGTGTTGAGATACGGCGAGCAAGAGGGCGCGCTGGTTCCGGGGAGCGCCCGCGTCGGTGAGGGCCTCATCTGGGGCGCGCTGGTGGAGTTGGTGCGCGCGCCGGCCGAGGAGGGCACGCTGGTGACAGAAGCCGAGGTGCTCGCCTCGGGCAATATTCTGTGGCGTGCGCTGGCGTCCGCCGAAGATCCGGGGCCTCAACGCATGGACCCGTCTCCTTCGGATGCCTCCGCGCCTCCGTCCGAGGCGTCAGGCAGTGTCACTGACTCACGGGTGTCAGCGCCGCATGGACTCCGCGAGTCCGGCGCGCAATGCGTCCAGCAGTCGGGGCGGATCTCCCTCGCGGAAAGCAGCGAGCCCCGCCTCGAAGTCGGCGCGGGCTCCATCCGCATCTCCCAGCCGAGCCCTGAGCACGCCCCGCTGCCACAGCAGCTCCGGGTCCACGTCCTCCCCTGCCTGCGTGGCAAGCGCGTCCGAGAGGTCCGTCACCGCCTCCGCCAGCATTCCCAGCCGTGCCCGCACCGACGCGCGCTGCTGGAGCAGCCACGGATTGCCCGGGTCCTCCGCCACCGCGAGCGTCCAGTCCCGCTCCGCCTCCGCATCTCTCCCCAGCGCCTCCAACGATTCCGCGCGCTTCATGTGGATGACGAGTGCCTTGCGGTACCCCCCTGCCACCAGCGCGTCGAAGTCCGCCACCGCCTCCTCGTGCCGTCCCAGCCGCGCCAGCGAGAGTGCCCGGTGCAGTCGCGTGGTGTTGTGCCCGGGCGCCAGCTCCAGCACCCGCTCGTACCAGACGAGTGCCTGCGCTGGCTCGCCGCCCCAGATGCCCAGCGTCTGCCCCAGCTCGCTCAGGATGCGCACCTGCCGCGGGTACGTCTCCGCGAGCTGCCGGATGAGCGCGAGCGCCGACGCGTATCGGCCGCTGCGCCGCAGCCGGTCCACCTCGCGCATCTGCTCGGACACCTCGGGAGGCCAGGCCTCGCGCCCGTTCCGCTCCACCGCGCGCATCTGCTCGGGCATCTCGGGGGGCGGGGCCTTGCGTTCGTTCTGCTCCACCTCGGGCATCTGCTCGGAGACCTCGGGAGGCGAGGCCTCACGTCCGTTCCGCTCCATCCCCGGCTCACCCGCCCCGGGGGAAGTTGCGGCACGCCTCGTCGTACTCCTGCCACCACTTGTTCAGCGCCTGCATGTCCGTGGCGCGCGGCTCGTCGCCGGCCCCCGCCATGTCCAGGTACCCCTTCAAGAGCGGCCGGAAGTGCGGGTGCGCGCAGCGCTCGATGATGTCCTGCGCCCGCCGCTTCGGTGAGCGGATGTCCATGTTCAGCGCGTAGCCCTGCTCGGTGACGACGCACTTGATGTCGTGCTCGGTGTGGTCGATGTGTCGGACGTACGGCATGACACAACTCACCGTCCGCCCGTCCTTCAGTCGCCGCGTGGATGGCGTGTGGACGATGCTCAGGTACGCATTGCGGAAGAAGTCCCCCGAGCCGCCCAGCCCGTTGACGATGCGCGAGCCGTCGATGTGCGTGGAGTTGACGTGCCCATAGATGTCCACCTCGATGGGCGTGTTCATCGCGATGACGAACAGCCGCGAGATGATTTCAGGGCTGTTGGACAGCCACATCGGCCGGAGCACCAGCCTGTCGCGGCAGCGCTCGAACAGCTCCATGAAGCGGCGGCGCCCGTCAGCGGAGAAGGACACCGCGGTGGCCGACGCGTACTCGAACTTCGCGTCGTCCTCCACGTAGCGCAGCATTCCGTCCTGGAACACCTCGGTCCAGAATCGAATCTTCTGGAAGGGTGAGTCATACAGCTCGCCGATGATGGCGTTGGCCACGTTGCCCACGCCGGACTGAATCGGCGGCAGGCGCTTGCCCCAGCTGAACTGCTCGCGGCACTGGAGCAGGAAGTCCACCACGTTGCGCGCAATCCGCTTGTCCGTGTCGTCCGCCGCCTTGAAGGGCACCGGGTGGTCCGGCGTGCGGGACTCCACGACCGCCACCACCTTGTGCACGTCCAGCTCCACGTATGGCGTGCCGATGCGGTCCCTCACATTCACCACCGGCAGCGGCCAGCCCACGTGCGGGTGGGTGGCGGGCGCGACGATGTCGTGGAAGCCCGTGTAGTCCGGCACCGAGGTGTTCACCTCGAGGACAATCTTCTTCGCGCGGGCGAGCGCCTCCACGCTGATGCCCACCGAGGACGTGAGGACGACGCTCCCGTCGGGGCGGATGCGTGACACCTCCACCACGGCCACGTCGATGTCGCCGTAGAAGCCGTACATCAGGTTGCGCGCGAAGGCGGACAGGTGGACGTCGGTGAAGTCCATCTCCCCGGCGTGGATGCGCTTGCGCGACGCGGTGGAGGACATGTACGGGCCGCGCTTGCGGATGAAGGGCGCCAGGGGACCTTCCACGTCTTCAGAGAGCGAGGCCCCCGACAGCAGGGTGATGCGCGCCTGCGGCAGGGACTGGGAGAAGTGGAAGGCGAGCGCGGGGAGGAAGGTCTTCGGCTCACCCGACTTGGTGAAGCCGCTGATGGCCAGCGTGCTGCCGTCCGCCACGTGCTTCACCGCCTCCTCGACGGGGACGACCTTGGCCAGCAGCTCGGTGTTCTCGATGCGTTCCTTCAGGGAGCTCGTGAAAGTCATATCCATGGGGACAACGGCCGGGAGAGGGTGGCCGTTCTCGCGGGCGGGAAGATGACACACCGCGTGCTCGCCGGGTGGGCGGGGTGAAGAGCGGGGGCCCGCTCCTGGAGGTGGGCGCTCATACCCGGAGGAGAGCGGCGGAGACTCGGGAAGAGGGGGGCAGGCGGGCGTGTTGGGGGCGCCGCGATTCCGTCCTACGTTTCGCGCCGGGCCGCCGCCAGGCTCCGCCCCCACCAGACAGCCACCCTTTCGTTGGGAGACCCCCTTCTCATGCGTAAGCTCCTCTTCGCCGGCGCCGGCATGGCCGTGCTCGCATCCGCCGGTTGCGCAACGACGGCGCCCCCGCTCGCCCAGGAGTCCCGGAACATGGCTTCCGCCCCGTCCGCCCCCGCTGCTGCCGCTCCCGCCTCCACTCCCGCTGCGTCCAACCCGCTCCTCGCGAAGTGGTCCGGCCCCCACGGCGGCGTGCCGCCCTTCGCCGACGTGAAGGTGGAGCACTTCAAGCCCGCACTCGAGGCGGCCATGGAGGAGAACCGCCGGGAAATCGCCGCCATCGTCAACACGTCCGCCCCGCCGACCTTCGAGAACACCATCGTCGCGCTGGAGGCCACGGGGAAGACGTTCAACGACGTGGAGACGCTCTATGGCGTGTGGAGCTCCACCATGGCCACGCCGGACTTCCAGGCGCTCCAGCGGGAGATGGCGCCGAAGCTCGCGGCCTTCGAGGACGAAATCTACCAGAACGCGGGGCTCTTCCAGCGAATCGAGGCCGTCTACAACTCGCCCGACAAGGCGAAGCTGACGCCCGAGCAGCAGCGGCTCACGTGGCTGCACTACACGCGCTTCGCCCGCTCGGGCGCGAAGCTGGACGCGGCGGCGAAGCAGAAGCTGGCCGCCATCAACCAGCGGCTCGCGTCGCTCTACACGTCCTTCAGCCAGAATGTCCTGGCCGACGAGGAGGGCTACACCGTCGTCCTCGAGTCCGAGGCGGACCTCGCGGGGCTGCCCGACTCCGTCCGCGCCGGCGCCGCGGCCGCCGCGAAGTCCCGCAACCTCGAGGGCAGGTGGGTCATCACCAACACGCGCTCCTCCATGGAGCCGTTCCTCACGTACTCGGCCCGGAGGGACTTGCGCGAGAAGGTGTGGCGCAACTACGTCAACCGCGGCGACAACGGCGACGCGCGCGACAACAACGCCAGCATCGCCGAGGTGCTGAAGCTGCGCGCCGAGCGCGCGAAGCTCCTGGGCTACGCGACGCACGCGCACTGGCGCCTGGAGAACACCATGGCGAAGACGCCCGAGCGCGCCATGGAGCTCATGGAGGCCGTGTGGAAGCCCGCCGTGGCCCGCGTCCACGAGGAAGTGCGGGACATGCAGGCCGTGGCGGACAAGGAGGGCGCGAAAATCAAGATTGAGCCCTGGGACTACCGCTACTACGCGGAGAAGGTCCGCAAGGCGAAGTACGATTTGGACCAGAACGAGGTGAAGCCCTACCTGCAGTTGGAGAAGCTGCGCGAGGGCATGTTCTGGGTGGCGGGCGAGCTGTTCGGCTTCGCCTTCACGCCGGTGACGGACGTGCCCGTATACCACCCGGACGTGCGCGTCTGGCAGGTGACGGACAAGGCGAGCGGCCGCCACGTGGGGCTCTGGTACTTCGACCCGTACGCGCGCCCCGGCAAGCGCTCCGGCGCGTGGATGAATGCGTACCGCAACCAGGAGCGGTTCCGCGGCGAAGTCACCACCATCGTCTCCAACAACTCCAACTTCGTGAAGGGCGCGCCCGGTGAGGCGGTGCTCATCAGCTGGGAGGACGCCTCCACGCTGTTCCACGAGTTCGGCCATGCGCTGCACGGGCTCAGCTCCAACGTGACGTACCCGTCGCTGGCGGGCACGTCCGTGGCGCGCGACTACGTGGAGTTCCCCTCGCAGCTGCTGGAGCACTGGCTGTCCACGCCCGAGGTGCTCAACACCTACGCGCTGCACTTCCAGACGGGGAAGCCGATTCCCAAGGCGCTGGTGGCCCGAATCGACAAGGCCGCCACGTTCAACCAGGGCTTCGCCACGGTGGAGTACCTGTCCAGCGCGCTCATCGACATGAAGCTGCACCTGGCGGGGGACAAGCCCATCGACCCGGACGCCTTCGAGCGCGACACGCTGAAGGCGCTGGGCATGCCGAAGGAAATCGTGATGCGGCACCGCACGCCGCAGTTCGGCCACGTCTTCGCGGGCGACGGGTACTCGGCGGGCTACTACAGCTACCTGTGGTCCGACACGCTGACGGCGGACGCCTTCGAGGCCTTCACCGCAGGCAAGGGCCCCTACGACAAGTCGGTGGCCGAGCGGCTGCGCAAGAATGTCTTCTCCGTGGGCAACACGCTGGACCCGGCCGAGGCCTACCGCGGCTTCCGCGGCCGTGACGCGGGCATCGACGCGCTGATGCGCAAGCGCGGCTTCCCCGTGCCCGCCTCGAAGGCGCAGGCGAAGGACGTGAAGTAGCCAGGCCCGCGGTGAGGGGCCTCCGGGAGGCAGGGCACTTCCGGAGGCCTCAGCCGTCCAGCGGGAAGAAGTGGCTGAAGGGCCCGGCGCCCCGGCCCAGGGGCAGCGGGTGCTCGAGCGCGGCGGTGACGTAGTCCTTGGCGCGCCGGGTGGCGTCCAGCGCGTCCCGCCCCAGCGCGAGGTGCGCGGCGAGGGCCGCCGACAGCGTGCAGCCGGTGCCGTGCGTGTTGCGCGTCTCCACCGAGCGCAGGTGCAGCGTCTCCAGGCGCTCTCCGTCGAACCAGACGTCGGTGCCGCGCAGGGCGCCCGCCATGCCGCCGCCCTTGACGAGCACCGCGCGGGGGCCGAGCCGGTGGATGCGGCGCGCGGCCTCCTGCATGTCCTCCAGCGTGTGCAACTCCATGCCCGCCAGCAACTCCGCTTCATGGCGGTTGGGCGTGACGACGAGGGCCAGCGGCAGCAGCAGGGACTTCAGCGCGCCCACGGCCGCGTCGTCGATGAGCCGCGCGCCGGCCCGGGACACCATGACGGGGTCCACCACCACCGGCCCCAGCTTCCATTCGCGCAGCCGTCCGGCCACCGCGGTGATGATGTCCGGGTTGACGAGCATGCCCGTCTTCACCGCGTGCACGCCGATGTCCGTGGCCACCGCGTCGATTTGCGCGGCGACGGCGGCCGCGGGCAGCACGTCCACGCGGGTGACGCCCAGCGTGTTCTGCGCGGTGACGGCGGTGAGGGCGCTGGTGCCGTGGACGCGGTGGAAGGCGAAGGTGCTCAGGTCGGCCTGGATGCCGGCGCCCCCTCCGCTGTCCGAGCCGGCGATGGTGAGCGCGGTCGCGACGGGCCTGTGATTCTCCATGGTCGCCATGGTGGGCCAGCGCTCCGGCAAGGGCCAGCGATTCGGAGTCCGGGGCCAGATATCACCGGGCCGGCAAGACTTCCCGAGCCGGAGACGCCGCGGCGGCACGCGCCAGGTACGGGGTGCCCCCAGGGGACAGTGCGGAGGTTGCTTTCAGGACCCGGTGCGGGGCCGCACTGACTTCAGCCTTCGAGGCACTCCCCAAATGGCAGACATGCTGTAGCTTTCCGGCCTCGCGGGAGGGAGCTCCATGCTGAAGACTGTTCGCAGGTTCGGGATGCCGGTGCTGCTGGTGGGGGCCGTGGCGGGGCTGTCCGCGTCCGCCAGGGAGCGTCCCAGGCCGAAGTGCCTGAAAGTCACCGGCACGCTGACGAGCGCCGTCAGCACGGGCCCCTGCGCGAGCCCGGTGGGCCTCTGCGCGGCGGGGGAGTACAAGGGGGACGGGCTGCTCAACGGGCGGACGCATTTCGTCGCCGACTCGCTCCAGCCGGCCGCGCCCACCGAGGCGCCGACGACGCTCGTCTACTCCGGGCTGCTCACCCTCTACACGAAGCGCGGCACGCTGACGACGCGCGACACCGGCATCCTGGACACCGCCAACGGGCTCATCGGGGCGCGGGACATCATCGTCAGCGGCACCGGCATCTTCGAGGGGGCCACCGGCTACATCCTCTTCCAGGGCACCGGCACCTCCCCCTTCGTCAACGAGGCGAGCGGGGAAATCTGCCTCCAGCGCTGACGCCGCCCGCGGCTCACGGGTCCAGGAACGCGCGCTTCACGGCCTGCAGCAGCGGGTCCCTCTTCCCTTCCGCTTCCTGGGGCAGGTGGCCCTGGTTGATGGTCCACAGGATGGTGCCCCCCAGGCCCTGCTCGCGCGCGAAGCGGCCCTTGGCGGCAATGGACTGGGCGTCCTCGTAGGAGACGTAGTTGCAGTGGCCGGGGCCGTACGCCTGTGTGAAGGACAGGTACGGAGAGCGCGCCGGCCCGTCCCAGCGGTAGGCCTGGGCCTCGTAATAGTGCGTCATGATGTTGGTGAAGCTCATGGCGTTGTCGCTCTGCCCCTCGACGACGTCGCGCCGTCCGTCGAGCGGCGTGCGCGGCTCCGTCACGCCCTGCCAGCACGTGCCGAAGAAGCCGATGCCCATGCCCAGCCGCCCCGCGGGGACGCCCGCCGCGAGGTAGCCCTTGATGGAGCTGGAGACGGAGCTGGGCCGGTTGGGCGCCTCGTCCGTGAGCGCGCTGGAGTGCCAGCTCTCCCAGCTGCCCCAGTTGCCGCTCATCTTGTAGGACATGATGTTCATCTGGTCGACGCGCGCCGCCAGCTGCTTCACGAATTCCGCGCGGGCCCTGCTCATGCCGAAGTTGGCGTTCACCCAGTCCACCGGCACGGTGAGGATGATGTCCGGCCGCGCCGCGCGCAGGTCATCCAGCAGCGCCAGGAGCGGCGCGCCGTCGTCCGGCTCGGGTGGGACGCCCTCGGGAGTCTCCGCGGCCAGGACGATGGGCTCCCAGTCCACGTCGATGCCGTCGTAGCCCAGCTCGTCCATCAGCTTGATGAGGTTCTTCACCAGGATGGGGCGCGACTCGTCGGTGGTGGCGGTCCGGAAGTGGTCGTGCTCGCCGAAGCCGCCCAGCATCATCAGCGCCTTGCGGCCCTGCGCGTGGGCCCGCTCGGCGAGCGCCTTCGCCAGGACGGGGCCCTCGTACTCGGTGATGTCCAGGTCCGCGCTCACCGTGCCCCAGTGGCCCGGCTTGAAGCGGCCGACGACGAGGTGGGTGATGCCGGACAGGTCCACCCGCTCCACCGGGAGCAGCGAGCGCTGGTAGCCCATGTAGTAGCCGGACACCCAGCTCGCCGGCGCGCCGCCCGGGTGTGGCCGCACCACGGAGGTGACGGCTTCCGGGCCGTCTCCCACCTCGTTGGTGGCCACCACCTTGAAGCGGTAGGGCACGCCGTTGGCGAGGCCCGGAATGCTGGCGCTCGCGGCCGGCGCCTCCACCGTCACCGTGGCGCCGCTCGGCTCCACCGTGATGCGGTAGGAGCCCAGGGGCCGCCCGCCGAAGCTGGCCGGGGCCAGCCAGCTCACGAAGGCCTCGCCGTTGCCCGCCGTTGCGCGCACCGAGCGCGGTTGGCCGGGGATGGTGGGGTTGGCCACCTCGGCGCCGGCGCGGGGCGTCACGGACTCGGAGGGAACGGAGGTCGGGCCCTCGCCCTTCTCATTCACCGCCGTGACTTTGAAGAGGTAGGGGAAGCCGTTGTTGAGGCCGCGCACCGTGGCCTGCATCGTGTCCGCGGCGACGATGGCGCCGCCGCACGCCGGCTCGCAGCGGACCACGTAGTACATGAGCGGGTTGCCGCCGTCCGTCGTGGGCGGTGTCCACCTCACCAGGGCCTCGGCGTCCGCCGCGTCGGCCGTCACCGCCGACGGGGCTCCGGGCAGCCCCGGGTCGTCCGCCTTCCCGCCCCCGCAGCCACCCAGGAGCGCCCCCAGGAGGAGCGGGAACGCCCCCCACCGGTTCGTCATGGACTGATTCTTCATGGACCCACCCCTCGGAGAGGTGCCGTATATACGAGCCCTGCCTGACACCGACAGTGGAAAATTGAATAATTGGAGTTATCCGGGATTCCGCGCTTGAGTTGTCCTGGCGCCAATCTCGAAGCCTGAGAATTCAGGGGCTTCGAAGCTGGGACGCGTGGCCCTGCTACCGTACGGAGCCCCGAGTCGCCTTCGCGAGCCCGCTGATGAAACGTCTATTCCTGTTTTCCTTGTTGGGCATCACCCTGCTGGCGGGTGTCCTGGTGACTCGGACCCTGTCGCTGGCTTCGCGCCAGGTGGCTTCGGAGGCCCCGGCGCCCTTCTCGGTGGACGCGGACGGGGCAGCGGCGCGGCTCGCGGGGGCGCTGCGGCTGAAGACGGTGGCCGCGTCGGACGGGGTGCCCGCGGACGACGCCGCCTTCGAGGCGCTGCACGCGTACCTGCGCGAGCACTTCCCCCGCGTGCACGCGTCGCTGAAGCGCGAGGCGGTGGGCCGTCACTCCGTGCTCTACACGTGGCCGGGCACGGACGCCTCGCTGCGCCCGGTGCTGCTCATGGGGCACCTGGACGTGGTGCCGGTGGAGCCGGGCTCGGAAGGGGCCTGGACGCGCCCGCCCTTCAGCGGCGACGTGGTGGACGGGTACGTCTGGGGCCGGGGCGCGCTGGACGACAAGGTCAGCGTGTTGGCCATGCTGGAAGCGGTGGAGGCGCTGCTCGCGGCGGGGCACGCGCCGAAGCGCACCGTCCTCTTCGCCTTCGGCGGGGACGAGGAGGTGGGCGGCCATGACGGCGCGGAGGCCACGGCGAAGCTCTTGCGCGAGCGCGGGGTGAAGCTGGAGTCCGTGCTGGACGAGGGCGGCATGGTGCTGACGGGCACCGTGCCGGGCGTGCCGGCGCCGGTGGCGCTGGTGGGCGTGGCGGAGAAGGGCTTCGTCAGCGTGGAGTTGGTGGTGGAGGGGGAGGGCGGCCACTCGTCCATGCCGCCGAAGCAGACGGCGGTGGGAGTCCTCAGCCGGGCCATCTCACGCCTGGAGGAGTCTCCGATGCCGGCGGAGCTGCGCGGCGGCAGCCGGGCCCTCTTCGAGTTCCTGGGGCCGGAGATGCCCTTCGGCCCGCGGCTCGTCTTCGCCAACCTGTGGCTCTTCGAGCCGGTGGTGGTGCGGCAGATGAGCGCGCAGCCGACCACCAACGCGGCGGTGCGCACCACCACCGCGGCCACCATGTTCGAGGGCAGCGTGAAGGACAACGTGCTGCCGGCCCGCGCCCGCGCGGTGGTGAACTTCCGAATCCTCTCCGGCGACACCGTGGAGGGTGTGCTCGCGCACGTGCGCCGCGTGGTGGATGACGCGCGCGTGAAGGCGGGCACGCTGTCCTTCCAGAGCGAGCCCTCGCCGGTGTCGCGCACGGACTCGGAAGGGTGGGGCGTGCTGCAGAAGAGCCTCCGCCAGGTGTTCCCCGACGCCCACGTCGGGCCGTTCCTCATGGTGGGCGCCACGGACGCGCGCTACTTCACGGCCCTGAGCGACAGCGTCTACCGCTTCACGCCCCTGCGCCTGGAGCGCGCGGACCTCGCGCGCCTCCACGGCCGCGACGAGCGCGTGTCCGTGCAGGGCTACGCGGACGCCGTGCGCTTCTACGCTCAATACCTTCGCAACGCGGGGAGCTGAAAACACGCGAATGCAGATGTCCCCGGGTGGCTGTCACGCCCGCATGCAGAGCAGGGAAGCCGTGGTTGCCTGCTTCTGCTTCATGGGTGTGCATGTGGGCGCGCGTCACTCGGAAAGGCCACAAGTCCGCTCGTCCTGCACATGTATGTGAATCCTGCACCGTGACGAGGTTTTTCGAGGGGCGGGGGCGCGCGGACGGATTGACACATGCTTCAAGCACTTTCAGCATCTGTGTTCATGCTGACCCCCCTCAGGCCTACTTCCCGATATGCGAGACTTGTTCTCGCTTCTCTCTTCTTCGCGCTCGCTGCCTGTGGCGGCGATGGTGGCTCCGCCAAGCCGGACGGCGGCGGCAACCCGGACATCGACGCCGGCACGGACGGCGGTGTGACGTGTGGCGATGGCACGCGCCAGTCCAACGAGGCGTGTGACGACGGCAACACGGTGAGCGGCGACGGCTGTAACGCGGCCTGCTCCGAGGTGGAGCCGGGCTGGTCCTGCGACACCGCGGGCGAGGCGTGCGTGCGCACCGAGGGCTGCGGCAACGGCAAGGTCGAGGCGCCCGAGAAGTGTGACGACCGCAACATCACCTCCGGCGACGGCTGCAGCAAGGAATGCACCGTGGAGCCCGGCTACAACTGCCCGCTGTCCGGTGGCCGCTGCCGCGCGGCGCAGTGCGGTGACCGCATCATCGCCGGCGAGGAGGAGTGCGAGGACGGCAACACGGTGGCCGGCGACGGCTGCAGCAAGGAGTGCCGTCTGGAGGACGGCTACAAGTGCCCCACCGTCGGCCAGGCCTGCCAGACCATCACCTGCGGCGACGGCAAGATTGAAGGCACCGAGCAGTGCGATGACGGCCCCATCAAGGTCCACGACATGGGCGACGGCTGCTCGCCCACGTGCAAGAAGGAGCCGGAGTGCACCGACGGCGTCTGCAAGTCCGTGTGCGGCGACGGCGTGATGCTGCCCAACAGCACGGCCGAGCAGTGCGACGACGGCAACACCCGCGCCAACGACGGCTGCTCGGCCACGTGCAAGCTGGAGGAGGGCTTCGCCTGCACCGTCGTCACCGAGGACCCGCCGGCCAAGGTCACCATCCCCACCGTCTACCGTGACTTCCGCGGCAATGACCTGGCGGCCACCGCCACCCTGCCCAAGGGGCACATCGACTTCGAGAACGCGAACAACTCAGAGTTGGGCATCGTCGCGGCGACCCTGGGCTCGAACGGCAAGCCCGTGTACGCGAAGGATGGCGTGAGCTCCGCCACCACCCATGGGAGCACGGCGTTCAACCAGTGGTACACGGACGCGGACAAGGTCAACAAGAGCCTCGTCGGGTTCCTGGAGCTGACCCACCAGGCCGACGGCTCGTACGTGTTCGACAATCCGGCCTTCTTCCCGCTCGACAACGCGGGCTGGGTGGCCTCGAACGAAGAGCCCCGGCGCAACAACAATCACAACTTCAGCTTCACCAGCGAGGCCCGCTACTGGTTCGAGTACAAGGGCACCGAGGTGCTCACCTTCCGCGGTGACGACGACGTCTGGGTGTTCATCAACAAGAAGCTCGCGCTGGACCTGGGCGGCGTGCATGGCGCCCAGGATGGCAGCATCACCCTGTCCCAGAAGGCGACCGACCTCGGCCTCAAGGTGGGCGGCATCTACGAAGTCGTGGTGTTCCAGGCCGAGCGCCACACCACCGCGTCCTCGTACAAGCTCACCCTCAACAACTTCGTCACCCGTCGCACCGTGTGCACCGCCACCTGCGGCGACAGCATCGTCGACAAGACCAAGGGCGAGGAGTGCGACGACGGCGTGAATGACGGCGGCTACGGCCAGTGCGCCCGTGGCTGCGTGTGGGGCCCCCGCTGCGGCGACGGCACCCTCCACCCCGAGGGTGGCGAGGAGTGCGACGACGGCAACACCACCAACCGCGACGGCTGCAGCGCCACCTGCAAGCTTGAGATTGGCTGAGCGCACAGGGCCCGGCCTCTCATGAGCAGGAGGCCGGGTCTCCTGGGACTCCCGAGCAGGGGAGCAGTCGTAGCCCGGGGACCGTCTGCTATGGTCCCCGCGCTTTGATGGCTTCCCGTCCGTACTTCCGTCTCTCGGCGCTCGTGTTGCTCGTGCTGGCCGCCCCCGCCTGGGGAGCGGCCACGCGTCCGGCATTGCCTCCGGAGGCGGAGGTGATGGCGATGCTTCGGCAGCTCGAGACGGCCCGCGCGCAGGGGAAGTCTCGCGCGCTGGAGGACGACTTCGACGAGCAGGCCCGCACGCGGCCGCGAGACTCCATGCCTCGCGTGTACCGGGCGTGGCTGACCTTCCCCACCGACGCGTGCTGGAACGAGCTGAAGGCGCTCTCCACGCTGTACCCGGAGAACCCCTGGCCGCACGTGGGGATGACGCTCATCTACGTGCGCTGGGGGATGCTGGCGGAGGCCCGCGCGGCGCTCGCCTCCCTGCAGCGCGAGCGGCCCGGCTTCGCGCCCGCGCTCTGGGCCGAGGCGGTGGTGCTCCAGGCGGAGCGCAAGCCGGCGGACGCGGAGGCGCGCTTCCGCGAGGCGCTCGCGAAGCTGGACGCGCCGCAGATTCGCACCGCGCTGGGGCTCTTGCTCGCCCAGCAGCCGGGGCGCGAGGCCGACGCGCGCGCGGAGCTGACGCGCGCGGTGGAGGGCTGGCCGGAGCAGCCCGAGGCCCTGAAGACGCTGGCGAGGCTGGCCCAGGCGGGCAACGACGTGCGCGCCGCCGCGGTGGCGGGGGACAAGCTCGTCGCGCTGAAGCCGCGCGACAGGGAGGCCCACCGGCTCCAGGCCGGGCTGTGGCTGGCGGCGGGGGAGAAGGAGAAGGCCGCGGCGTCGCTGGAGCGCTACGTGGCGCTGGGCGGCGCGGAGCCCGCGTCGCTGACGCAACTGGCGCGGCTGTACCAGGAGCTGGGCCGGGCGGCCGACGAGGAGAAGGCCCTGGGGCGCCTCATGGAGGCGGACCCGAAGGACGCGGAAGCCGCGCTCCGCCTGTCGGAGCTGGCCGAGGCGCGGGGCGACGCGGCCGGCGCGGAAGCCTTCCTGGTGAAGGCGTCCGAGCGGGCGCCGGAGCGCGGCGACATCCACGTGCGCCGGGCGCGAATGGTGTTGAAGCAGGAGCGCTTCCAGGACGCGCTGGACGCATACCGCGCGGCGCTCGCGGCCCCGGAGCGCCGGGTGCCGGAGGCGGAAGGGGAGGCCGCCGCGCTGGTGAAGCGCTTCCGCCTGCCCGCCACCCCGGCGAAGGGGACGCCGGACCAGATATACAGCCGCGTCTCCCTGGGGCTGGTGGCGCTCTACATGGAGCGGCTCAAGGAACTGCCCGACTTGAAGGGCAACCTCAAGGTGCGCGTCCAGGTGGATGCGTCCGGACGCGCCACGCAGGTGCGCGTGCTCCACGACAGCCTGAAGGACGCGCTCATCTCCGGCCACGCGCACTTCGCCTTCCTGGACGCGCAGTACCCGCCAGGAATCGAAGCGCCGGTGTTCCAGTACGTCTTCCGCCCGCCGAAGTGACGCGCGCGCTCACTCGCCGGTGAGGTCGTAGATTTGCTGGATGTTGCGCAGCGTCTCGCGGAAGTCGAGCTTCAAATCCTTGATGAGGCCGTTGCGCAGGTCGAAGACCCACGAGTGCACGATGGGGAAGCCCTTCTTGAGGTAGCACTTCTGCACGGCGGCCGTCTTGATGATGTTGATGCTCTGCTCCAGGACGTTGAGCTCCACCAGCCTGTCGTAGCGCAGCGCCTCGTCCTTGAAGGCGTCCAGCTCCGCCTTGTGCATGCGGTACACGTCGCGGATGTTGCGCAGCCACGGGTTGAGGATGCCCAAATCCTTGGGAACCATCGCCGCCTTCACGCCGCCGCACCCGTAGTGGCCGCAGACGATGATGTGCTTCACCTCGAGCGTCCGCACGGCGTAGTTGATGACGGACATCACGTTGAGGTCGACGTTGTTGACGAGGTTGGCGACGTTGCGGTGGACGAAGACGTCCCCGGGCGCCAGGCCCATGATTTGGTTCGCCGGCACGCGGCTGTCGGAGCAGCCGATGTAGAGGAAGTCCGGACGCTGCTCGACGGACAGCCGGGCGAAGTACTCCGGGTCCGTCTTGAGCTGCTCCTCCGCCCAGCGGCGGTTGTTCTCGAAAATCTGCTCGTAGGGCGTCACGCTCGGATGGTTCCCGTTGCTCGGGTGCGGCCCATTCCGCACCGGCCGCGGCGCGCCGTGGGGCGTCGCGGCGGGGGCACCCTCGCACGGGAGGGCGCGGCGGGGAAGGGACGTCCCGTCCGGTGGCGGCCCCATCCCGGGCGAGGCCGCCACGGACGTCATCCAGGGGACGTCACTCCTCCACGGGAGCGCCGCTGCCGCCGTAGCCCTGGGCCTGGTTCTTCAGCCGCTCCCACTGGACGCGGGCCTGCTGCTCCTCGCGCGACTGCGAGTCCACGCGCTGGCGGGCGTCCTCCACCCGGCGTTGGGCCTCCGCGAGCTTGGAGGCGAAGTCCGCCTCGGAGAGCTGCTCGGCGCGCACGTCGCCGTGCTGCTTGAGGGCCAGGTACTCCGCCTGGTTCAGCCGCGCGTCGGCGACCTCCAGCTCGCGCTGCCGGAGTTGCTTGCGCGCATCCAGCGCTTCAATGGACTGCTGGCGCCAGTTGACCTGGGCCTGGGCGGCGGTGACGCCCGTCTCCGAGTTCGTCAGCTCGGCCCTGGCCCGTTCGATGTCCGCGCGCTGGCCGGTGGCCTCGGCGGCCTGCAGGGCGGCCTTGTTCGCATCGCGACGCAGCTTGGAGGCGTCCGCGTTGCGGCGGGCCACCTGCAGCGAGCGCTCCGCGTCCTGCAGCGCCACGTCCGCCCGCGTGACTTCATCCTGGGCCCGGCGCCGCTCTGACTGCGCGGCGCGCACGTCCCCCAACTGCTCCTCGGGGACGCGGGCCAGCCATGACTCGTCCACCTTCGCCGCGCGGGTGGAACCGCAGCCGACTCCCATGCCTCCCACGACGCTCAGGGCGGCTCCCAACACCACCGCCCCCAGCACCCGACGCCTTCTCGCTTGGAACATGCTCGTGTCTCCTTGCCGTTTGCGCGCGTTACCTGCCGGACACGGTAGTCACGCGAGCGGGGACGCCGTGCGGAGGGATGGCCGCACGGCTGCCCCACGGCCGGGTGCATGTCTTTTCCGCCCGGGGCCCGGGGCCCGGAGGGCGGGCGGCCGGGCGCCTCAGCGCTTCTCGAGGATGACGGCGTAGAACTCGATGCCAATGCCCTCGCGGTCCTCCTCGGTGATGTAGCCGGACGGCTTGCCGAGGAACTCGCTCACGGGCACCACGCCCATGCGGTCCTGGGACCAGGGGCCGCACAAGTCGAGGTACTCGGGCAGCGAGTAGAGGTGGAAGGACTCGCCCATCTTCTGGAACATGCCGACGAACTGCTCCCACTTCGGCGTGGACAGGCCCGCCTCCTTCGTCTCGAAGGTGGTGAAGAGCTTGGAGCCCGGCTCGGCCCAGTCGTAGAGGTCCCTGAAGAACTTCCGGTTCTCCTCGGCGGAGAGGAAGACGGTGATGGCGTTGGCGCCGAAGGCGACCTTGCGGTGGCCCTCCAGGAAGGACTCCACGTCGGGCCGGCGGAGGAACTCGCCCGCGCCGCGGATGTCACATTCCATGTACTTCACGCGCGGGCTGTCGCCGAGCAGATGCCGCGCCGAGTCGATGGTGAGCGGGTTGATGTCGCTGTAGAGCACGCGTGCGTCCGGCATCACCGTGTGCACGTGGTCCGCGGTGGGCAGGCCCGAGGCGAAGTCCACCCAGTACTTGAAGCCGTCCGCGGCCATGCGCCGGGCCGCCGTCTGGAGGCAGCCGCGCAGCATGCGCACCCACTTCCGCGTGGAGGGCACCATCGAGAACATGTACTCCGCCGCCTGGCGGTCGGCCTCGAAGTTGTGCGTACCGCCCAGGGTGTAGTCGTAGATGCGGGACGCTTCCGGGACGTTCGGGTTGATGCCTGGCACGCTCGCCAGTTCGTTGGAATCCATGATGTCTGTCTCCGAGGGGACTGGAGACCTCATCGTACGTCCCCAGCCGCTCCGTGCGCCGTGAATTCTCCGTCCGGGAAAAGGGGTGGCCCGCGGTGGACGCGGGGTGAAGCACCCTGCACGGGCCCGCATGGCAGGCCGCCTGAAGCCTGACACCCGGACGGGGCGCCTCTTTGCCAGTCAGGGGCGCTCCTCTAGAGTCCTCTCGCGGTAATCGCCAACGGGGAGGGAAATCCGCATGCTGAAGCATCTCGCAGTGGGTGCAGTGTTGGTTTCGGCGACGCAGGCCCTGGCCGCTCCTCCGCAGAAGCTGGGCAAGCCCGAGGGGCAGGTCAACATCATCGCCTGGCCGGGCTACATCGAACGCGGCGCGACGGACAAGAAGTACGACTGGGTGACGAAGTTCGAGAAGGACACCGGCTGCAAGGTGAACGTCAAGACGGCGGCCACCTCGGACGAGATGGTCTCCCTGATGAACCAGGGTGGCTATGACCTCGTGACGGCTTCGGGCGACGCCAGCCTCCGCCTCGTGCACGGCAAGAAGGTGCAGGAAATCAACACCGCGCTGGTTCCCTCGTGGAACACGGTGGACGCGCGGCTGAAGGACGCGCCGTGGCACACGGTGGAGGGCAAGCACTACGGCGTGCCCTACCAGTGGGGCCCCAACGTGCTCATGTACAACACCAACGTCTTCAAGACGCCGCCCACGTCGTGGGCGGTGGTGTTCGAGGAGCAGAAGCTGCCGGACGGCAAGTCCAACAAGGGCCGCGTGCAGGCGTACGACGGGCCCATCTACGTGGCGGACGCCGCGCTGTACCTGATGAAGAAGCAGCCGGAGCTGGGCATCAAGGACCCGTACGAGCTCAATGACAAGCAGTACGCCGCCGCCACGGCGCTGCTACGCAGCCAGAAGGCGCTGACGCACCGCTACTGGCATGACGCCACGGTGCAGATGAGCGACTTCAAGAACGAGGGCGTCGTCGCGTCCAGCTCCTGGGGCTACATGGTCAATGCGCTCCAGGGCGAGAAGCAGCCCGTGGACTCGGTGATTCCGCAGGAGGGCACCACGGGCTGGGCGGACACCACGATGATGCACGTCGGCGCCAAGAATCCGGTGTGCGCCTACAAGTGGATGGAGCACTCGCTCAACAAGGACCTGCAGGCCTCGCTCGCCGAGTGGTTCGGCTCCAACCCGGTGGTGCCCGAGGCCTGCAAGACGAAGGCGCCGGGCGGCACGGACTTCTGCAAGACGAACGGCTTCGAGCGCTTCTCGCAGGTGCACTTCTGGAAGACGCCGGTGGCCAAATGCGCCAGCCAGGGCACGTGCGTGCCGTACAGCCGCTGGACGCAGGACTACATCGCCATCATGGGCGGCCGGTAGTCACGCAACGCCTCGGGGACACGCCATGAACGGCACCGCCGTCGAGCTTCGCAATGTCAGTCGTCACTACGGCGCGGTGCGCGCCGTGGATGGCGTGTCCCTGTCCATCCAGGACGGTGAGTTCTTCTCCATGCTGGGTCCGTCCGGCTCGGGGAAGACGACGTGCCTGCGCCTCATCGCCGGCTTCGAGCAGCCCACGGCCGGCAGCCTCCTGTTGCACGGCCAGGAGGCCGCCGGCCTGCCGCCGTACGAGCGCGACGTCAACACCGTGTTCCAGGACTACGCGCTCTTTCCGCACATGAGCGTGCTGGAGAACGTGGCCTACGGGCCGAAGGTGAAGGGCGTGGCGAAGGCGGTGCGCCAGCGCGAGGCGGAGGCCGCGCTGGAGATGGTGGCGCTCGCGGGCTTCGGCTCGCGGAGGCCGGGGCAGCTCTCCGGCGGCCAGCGCCAGCGCGTGGCCCTGGCGCGCGCCCTCATCAACAAGCCGCGCGTGCTGCTGCTGGACGAACCGCTGGGCGCGCTGGACCTCAAGCTGCGCGAGCAGATGCAGGCGGAGCTCAAGTCGCTCCAGCGCCGGCTGGGCATCACCTTCGTCTACGTCACGCACGACCAGGGCGAGGCGCTGTCCATGTCGGACCGGGTGGCCGTCTTCAACCAGGGCCGGATTGAACAGGTGGACACGCCGCGCAACCTCTACGCGAAGCCGCGCACCGTCTTCGTCGCGGGCTTCGTGGGCACGGCCAACGTGGTGAAGGGAGACCTGGCGCGCCGGCTCACCGGCAGCGAGCAGCCCTTCTCCGTGCGCCCCGAGCACCTGCGCTTCACCCATACCGCGGAAGGCAACCGGGTGAGCGTGGAGGGGAAGCTGATGGAGGTGCAGTACCACGGCGCCACCAGCCGCTATGAGGTTCACGTCGAGGGCAACCAGGTGCTCACGCTCAGCCTGCTCAACGGCGAGGCGGACGAGGCGGCCCTGCCGCGGCGCGGCGACACGGTACGCGTGGCCTGGGCCCGCGAGGCGATGGTGCAACTGGAGCAGGGAGGGTAGGGCGTGGAGACCTTGCCCACCATGGCGCTGCCCGCTCCCTCGCGTCCGCGCTCGCGCCTGTCGCGGGCCGTGGCGAACGTGCTCTACCGGCACGGCACGCTGTACCTGTTGCTGCTCCTGACGCCGCCGCTGCTGTGGTTCGGCGGGGTGTACCTGGGCTCGCTGCTGTCGCTGCTGGTGCAGAGCTTCTACACCTTCGACGACTTCACCATGGGCGTGACGCCCGACTTCACGTGGGCCAACTACACGGCGCTCGTAGACGCGGCCAATCACGACATCGTCCTGCGCACGCTGGGCATGGCGGGCGCGGTGACGGTGGCCTCGGCGCTGCTCGGCTTCCCCGTGGCGTACTACATGGCCCGCTACGCCACCGGCTGGCGCAAGGGCTTCTTCTACATCGCCGTCATGCTCCCCATGTGGGCCAGCTACATCGTCAAGGCCTACTCGTGGACGGTGCTCCTGTCGAAGGGCGGCATCGTCTACTGGACGGTGGAGCGGCTGCACCTGATGTCCGCGCTGGAGTGGGTGCTGGAGCTGCCCGGCGTGGGCGGCTCGTCGCTGTCGACGTCGAACCTCGGCCGCTTCCTCGTCTTCACCTACGTGTGGCTGCCGTTCATGATTCTGCCCATCCAGGCGGCAATCGAACGCGTGCCCGCCAATCTGTTGCAGGCGGCGGCGGACCTGGGAGCGCGGCCGGCGCAGTCGTTCCGCACGGTGCTCTTGCCGCTGGCCTTCCCGGGCGTGGTGGCGGGCTCCATCTTCACCTTCTCGCTCACGCTGGGGGACTACATCATTCCCCAGCTGGTGGGCCCGCCGGGCCTCTTCATCGGCAACATGGTGTACACGATGCAGGGCTCCATCGGGAACATGCCCATGGCGGCGGCCTTCACCGTGGTGCCCATCGCCATCATCGGCGTGTACCTCACGGTGGCCCGCAGGCTGGGAGCCTTCGATGCGCTCTGAAGCCCGAAGGGACGACGGGCCCCGCGGCCCGCTTTGGCTGCGCGTGCTGGCCTACGGCGGGCTGGTGTTCCTCCACTTCCCCATCCTCATGCTGGGGCTGTATGCCTTCAACACCGAGGAGAGCGCGTTCAGCTTCCCGCTGAAGGGGCTCACCCTGCGCTGGTTCCACGAAGCCGCCGAGCGCGAGGACGTGCTGGCCGCCATCCAACTGTCATTGCAGGTGGCGCTGGCGGCCACGGCGCTGGCGCTGGTGTTGGGCACGCTGCTGGCCGGAGCGCTGTACCGCCGCCGCTTCTTCGGCAAGGAGGCCATCAACCTGATGGTCATCCTGCCCATCGCGCTTCCTGGCATCATCACCGGCATCGCGCTGTTGTCCGCGTTCCGGTTGGCGGAGGTGTCCCCCAGCTTCTGGACGATTGCCGTGGGCCACGCCACGTTCTGCGTGGTCATGGTCTACAACAACGTGGTGGCCCGGCTGCGGCGCATGCCGCACAGCCTGCTGGAGGCCTCCGCGGACCTCGGCGCGGACGGCTTCCAGACGTTCCGCCACGTGGCGCTGCCGCAGATGGCCACGGCGCTGCTCGCCGGTGGCATCCTCGCCTTCGCGCTCAGCTTCGACGAGCTCATCGTCACCACCTTCACCGCGGGGCAGGAGAAGACGCTGCCCATCTGGCTGTTGGACCAGCTGGGCCGGCCGCGCGACGTGCCGGTGACGAACGTGGTGGCGCTGTGGGTGATGCTCATCACCGCCATTCCCATCCTCGTGGCCTGGCGCCTCACGCGCGGCACGGAGGACGTGGCCGGCAGCAGCAGGTGACTTCTCGCGGCCAGGGTGGCCGCGGCGAGCAGGGCAGGGCGGCCACGGTGGCCGCATGAAACAGGGGAGGACCGCATGGACGGCAAGCTGTTGATTGGTGGCGAGCTGGTACAAGGCGAGGGCCCGGCGGAGGAAGTCCTCAACCCGGCGACGGGCGAGGTGCTGGCCCGCGTTCCCGAGGCGTCCCTCGCGCAAATCCAATCCGCGGTGCGCGCGGCGGAGAAGGCCTTCCCCGGCTGGTCCCGCACGCCGCCGAAGGACCGTGGCGCGGTGCTGCTGAAGCTGGCGGATGCCATTGAAGCGCAGGGGGCGGAGTTTGCCCGGCTGGAGTCGCTCAACTGCGGCAAGCCCTACGCGCTGGCGCTGGCGGACGAGATTCCCGCCGTGGCGGACGTGTTCCGCTTCTTCGCGGGCGCGGTGCGCACCATGCAGGGCGCGGTGGCCGGCGAGTACGCCCCGGGCTACACGAGCATGATTCGCCGCGACGCGCTGGGCGTGGTGGCCTCGATTGCGCCGTGGAACTACCCGCTGATGATGGCGGCGTGGAAGCTGGGCCCCGCGCTGGCCGCGGGCAACACCGTGGTGCTCAAGCCCTCCGAGCAGACGCCGCTGACGACGCTGAAGCTGGCCACGCTCATGGCCGGCCTCTTCCCGCCCGGCGTCGTCAACGTCGTCACGGGGCGCGGTGAGTCCGTGGGCGCGCCGCTCATCCGCCAGCCGCAGGTGCGCATGGTGTCGCTGACCGGCGACGTGGCCACCGGGCAGAAAGTCCTGGAGGCCGCCTCGCAGGGCGTGAAGCGCACGCACCTGGAGCTGGGCGGCAAGGCGCCGGTCATCGTCTTCGACGACGTGGACCTGGAGTCGGTGGTGGCCGGCATCCGCACGTTCGGCTTCTACAACGCGGGGCAGGACTGCACGGCGGCGTGCCGCATCTACGCGGGCCGCCGCGTCTACGACAAGCTGGTGGCGGACCTGTCCGCCGCCGTCGCGTCCCTCAAGGTCGGCGAGCAGGAGGCCGCGGGCGTGGAGATGGGCCCGCTCATCACCGAGAAGCAGCGCCAGCGCGTGGCGGGCTTCGTGGAGCGCGCCGCGGATTTGAAGCACGTGGAAGTCACCGTGGGCGGCAAGGTGCGAGGGACGAAGGGCTTCTTCTTCGAGCCCACCGTGGTGGCCGGCGCGAGGCAGGAGGACGAAATCGTCCGGCGCGAGGTGTTCGGCCCGGTGGTCTCCGTCACGCGCTTCGAGGACGAGGAGCAGGCGATTGCCTGGGCCAATGACTCGGACTACGGCCTGGCGTCCTCGGTGTGGACGAAGGACCTCTCCAAGGCGATGCGCGTGGCGGCGCAGCTCCAGTACGGGTGCACGTGGGTGAACTCGCACTTCATGCTGGTGAGCGAGATGCCTCACGGCGGCGTGAAGCGCTCCGGCTACGGCAAGGATTTGTCCATGTACGCGCTCGAGGACTACACGGCCGTGCGCCACGTCATGGTGAAGTTCTGAGCGGGGAGGGACTGGACATGAAGGACAACGCCAACCTGTTGCGCCGCAAGGACGCCGCCACCCCGAGGGGCGTGGGCGTCATGGCCCCCTTCTTCGTGGCGCGCGCGGAGAACAGCGAATTGTGGGACGTGGAGGGCCGCCGGTACATCGACTTCGCCGGAGGCATCGCGGTGCTCAACACCGGTCACCGCCACCCGCGCGTGGTGGAGGCCGTGCGCGCGCAGCTCGATTCCTTCACGCACACCGCCTATCAAATCGTCCCGTACGAGAGCTACGTGACCCTGGCCGAGCGACTCAACCAGCTCGTGCCCGGTGCGCACGCGAAGAAGACGACGTTCTTCTCCACGGGCGCGGAAGCGGTGGAGAACGCGGTGAAGATTGCGCGCGCCGCCACGGGCCGGGGCGGCGTCATCGCCTTCACCGGCGCCTTCCACGGGCGGACGATGATGGGCATGGCGCTCACCGGCAAGGTGGTGCCCTACAAGACGGGCTTCGGCCCCTTCCCGCCGGAAGTCTTCCACGTGCCCTTCCCCATGCCGCTGCATGGGGTGGGCGTGGAGGACTCGCTGAAGGCGCTCCAGTACCTGTTCAAGGCGGACATCGACCCGAAGCGCGTGGCCGCCATCATCATCGAGCCCGTGCAGGGCGAGGGCGGCTTCTACGTGGCGCCGCCGGAGCTGATGCGCGCGCTGCGCAAGGTGTGTGACGAGCACGGCATCCTCCTCATCGCCGACGAAATCCAGACGGGCTTCGGCCGCACCGGGCGCTGGTTCGCGATGAACCACCACGACGTGGCGCCGGACCTGATGACGCTGGCGAAGTCGCTGGCCGGAGGCTTCCCGCTGTCCGCGGTGACGGGGCGGGCGGACGTGATGGACGCGCCGGCTCCGGGCGGCCTGGGCGGCACCTACGCCGGTAGCCCCATGGCCATCGCCGCGGCGCACGCGGTGCTGGACGTCATGCAGGAGGAGAAGCTGGTGGAACGGGGAGATCGGCTCGGCGCGCAGCTCCGTGAGCGGTTGTTGGCGCTCAAGGCCCGCCAGCCGCGCATGGCCGAGGTGCGGGGCCTGGGCGCCATGCTGGCCGTGGAGTTCTGCCAGCCCGGCGGCAACACCCCGGACCCGGACTTCGCGCAGCACGTACGCACGCGGGCGCTGGAGCGCGGCCTCTTGCTGCTCACCTGCGGCGTGCACGCCAACGTCATCCGCTTCCTCTTCCCGCTCACCATCCCCGACGCTGTCTTCACCGAGGCGTTGGGCATCCTCGACGGCGTGCTGGTGGGCTGACGCCCGGCGCGGCGCCTGGAGGGCGGGAAGGGCACCGTCAGTCACGTCACGGACACCGGTGACGGACTCCTTCGCGAGGGAAAGGGCCGGGGCAACTCCCTCGGACCTGGCCACCGCGGGAGTCCGTCCCCCGACCCGTGGACATTGCCCAGGGGGACCTCGTCCTGGAGGTTCTCATGTCCAAGTTCGTGCAGGGCGTCATCACGCTCGCCTTCTCGCTCGCGTTCCCCATCGCCGCGGCGCTGACCCTCAGCGCCGTCACGAAGGGGGCCTTTCCGCCATTGATTGCCCTCGCCATCGGTGGTGGCTTCGGCCTGCTCTACGGGCTCGAGGCGGCCATCCTGAACATCTACGATTTGGAGTCGGGGCTCGGCTGGTTCGAGATGATTGTCGACCTGAGCTGGAGCCTGCCCAACACGATGTTCGGCTTCGTGGTGGGCAACATCATCTACATCTTCTTCGGCGCGCCCTCGCGCTCGAACTCGGAAGGGCAGGCGTGGATCAGCTTCGCCCCGCGAAGCTCCGGTGGCTTCGGAAGCAAGGTGCTCCAGACGCTGGGCACCGTGAACCTCGGCGGCGCGGGCCAGCACGAGCGGCAACACCTGCTCCAGGCGCGAATCCTCGGTCCGGCCTACATGCCCTTCGTCGTGGCCTCCTACATCGTCACCGGCACCATCCAGATTGTCTGGACGCTCGTCTTCGGCTGGTGGCTCGCCCTCGTGGGGGTGCGCGACAAGGCCTGGTTCGAGCCGCCGGCCGTCTCGGCGGTGGGCGGCTTCTTCGGTTGGATCTACTTCGCGACGCCGCTCGAGCTTCTAGGGTACGGGCTTGGTAACCCTTGAACGCTCGCTTGTCATTCAAACCACGCTTCAAATTTACGTAGTCGTGTGAAAATTGATAGGTGAGAAAATGGGGTCTCCATCCAACCTGGAGGCCCCATTTGGCGCGTACCCCCCTGTTCGAGCTGTTTCGTCAGACCACCCGTGTCGCGCTGGCGTCGGAGCGGCGGGGAGTGCCTGGCCGGGAGGCCACGCAGTGGATGCGGATGGACAGGCGCTCGGTGTTGAAGGGCCTGACGGCAGCGGGCGTGGGGCTCGTGGGGTCGCACGCCGAGGCGGAGGCCGCGAAGCCTCCGCCCTCCTCGGTGAAGGTGGGCATCGTCGGCGCGGGCATGGCGGGGCTGGCGTGCGCGTACGACTTGAAGCGCGCGGGCATCCTCGCCACCGTGCACGAGGCCAATGACAGGCCCGGCGGGCGCGTCTTCTCGCTGGGCGGCGCCTTCAGTGGACCGGTGTCATTTCCCGGTCAGGTGGTGGAGCGCGGCGGCGAGTTCATCGACACCGGCCACAAGACGATGCTGGCCTATGCGCAGGAGTTCAACCTCGCGAGGGAGGACGTCACGCGGGGGCCCGGTGAGGTCTTCTATTACTTCGCCGGCCAGCACCACCCCGAGTCCGCCGTCGTCGACGAGTACCGCGACTTCGTGGCCGCCATGCGTCCGGACCTGCAAGCCCTCTCCGGCGCGCCGACGGCGGACGTGCACACGGAGGTGGACCGGCAGTTCGACTTGATGGACCTCGTCACCTATCTGGAATCGCGCGGCGCGGGCCCGGTGGCGAAGGCGGCCATCATCGCCGCGTACGAGAGCGAGTACGGGCTGCGGGCGCACGAGCAGAGCTGCCTCAACTTCCTCTTCTTCATCCGCGCCAACCGGCGCTCGCGCTTCGAGCCCTTCGGCGTCAGCGACGAGCGCTACCACCTGGTGGGCGGCAACCAGCAGATTCCGCGCGAGCTGGCGGCGCGGCTCCCCGGGCAACTCCGCTACGGCGAGCGGCTGGAGGCGGCGCGCAGGACGGCGTCCGGCGCAGTGGAGCTCACGTTCCGTCGCGGGAGCACGGCGGTGACGGCCACGTATGACGCGGTGGTGTTCGCGGTGCCCTTCACCGTGCTGCGTAACGTGGCGCTGGACGCGTCGCTGGCGCTACCGGCGTGGAAGACGCTGGCGATTCGGGAACTCGGCTACGGCACCAACGCGAAGATGATGGTGGGCTTCCAGGGGCCTGTCTGGAGCGCGCGGGACTGCAACGGGGCGACGTACTCGGACCTGGCGGACCATCAGGCCACGTGGGAGACGAACCCGGGCCGGGCCACTGCGCAGGACGCGGTGCTGACGGACTACTCCAGCGGCGTGCGCGGGGCCTCGCTGGACCCGAACAACGTGGCGCGTGAGGCGGAGCGCTTCGTGGCGGCGTTGGACCGGGTGGTGCCGGGTGCGGCCACGGCGGTGAAGTGGGGCGCGGGCGGCCGCATCCTCGCGCACCTGGAGCACTGGCCGAGCAACCCCAACACCCGCGGCAGCTACACCGCATACCGGCCCGGCCAGTTCACCCGCATCTGCGGCAACGAGGGCAAGCCCGTGGGCAACCTCTTCTTCGCGGGCGAGCACGCCAACTCGTTCTACGGGTGGCAGGGCTTCATGGAGGGCGCCGCGCTGTCCGGCAAGGACAACGCGGCGGCCATCCTCCAGGCCGTGAAGGTCGGCCAGCTCTGATCAGCGGACCCCGCCCGAGCGCAGCCGCGGCGGCAGGTGAGGCCCGAAGGCGGGCGGCTCCTCCTCGAGCCGCACCTCCGGGTTGCGCTTCAGCGTGGACAGGCCCATCCAGCGGTTGAGGTTGGCCTTCGCCGCCGCCTGTTGGTCCGCCGGGAGCTGGCTGATGCGAGCGCCGTGGTTTCCGTTCGGCACCAGGTACAAGTACGAGTCCCGCGAGTTGCCCAGCGTGTAGGCCGCAGCCGTCCACGGGTCCAGGCCGCCGTAGATGAACATCAGGCGCTGGCCGTTGGTGGACACCCAGTTCTGCACGTCCTCCATGGCCTGGGGCCGGTGGACGAACGGGATTCCGGGCGGCGAGTACACGTCGCCGGTGTCCGTGCCCGGGAAGTGGATGAGCGAGCCGAGGTGCGCCTCGTAAGGCTGGGGCCAGCCCAGCTCCAGCGCCGACTGGTAGTAGTAGGCCGCGTAGTAGCCCATGCCCGGGTCGGAGAAGGTGTCCAGGCCCACCTCGTGGTTCAGCGCCTCCAGCAGCTCCTCGTCCGTGGCGGTGGTGTCGGGGATGTTCAGCTCGCACAACCCGGGGGAGTCGTACTGCCAGAACGTGAAGTACGCCTCGATGGTGGCGTGCTCCAGCGCCAGCTCGTAGCCGAGCCTTGTGTAGGGCAGGCCCTGCTGCTCGGCGTAGGCGCGCAGGAGGTCGACCATCCGTCCGCGGCGCGAGAGCACCTCGTGCTGGAAGGCCCACAGCCGCTCGCGGCAGGCCGCCTGCGCGTCACCTCCGACGACGGTCTGGAAGGCCGGGAAGCGCTCGTCGTCGCGGCGGGCGATGGGGGCCACGTAGGCCACGGTGGCGTCCACGTCGTCCGGATGGAAGCGGCGGAAGAACACCACCGTCTCGCCGCCCTTGCTGCCGCCGGTGGAGACCCACTTGCCGGTGTAGATGGGCTTGAGCGCCTGGACGACGCGGTGGAAGTCATCCGCGGACTGGCGGATGGTGAGCTGACTCCAGTCCGCGGGCTCCGGGATGCTCGGCGGGAAGAAGCGGTGCTCCACCGAGAGCTGGTTGGCGGCGAGGAGCTGCGTGGGCTCGGAGCGGGCCGGGAAGTCGTAGAGGTAGTAGCCGGTGGTGAAGAGCACCATGGGCTTCACGTCCGAGGTGTGCATCAGCGTCAGGCGCTGCTCGAAGCGCTGGCACTCCGGATGGGTGTGGTCCGTCGGCTGGTTGTACGTCATGACGAAGAAGCGGTAGCCCGAGGGGAGAGGGTAGCCGTCGGGGTTCTCCTGCACGGAGAGCCCGGGGATGGCGCGCAGGCGGACGAGGATGTCCGCCGACGTGTCGGCGACCACCTCGGGGTTGCCCGTGCCCGCGTCGTAGCCACTGGGGATGCACGCGACGCCACCGTCGGTGCCCGCGTCCGTGTTGCCGGTGCCGCCATCCGTGTCGCCGGTGCCCCCATCCGCGTTGCCGGTGCCAGCGTCTGTGTTACCGGAGCCGGCGTCCGTGTCGCCGGTGCCAGCGTCTGTGTTACCGGAGCCGGCATCCGTGTCGCCATGGCCCGCATCGGTGTTGCCGGTCCCTGCGTCCGTGTTGCCGGTCCCTGCGTCGACATTGCCATGGCCCGCATCGGTGTTACCGGAGCCCGCGTCTGTGTTTCCGGTGCCGGCATCCGTGTCGCCGGTCCCTGCGTCGACATTGCCATGGCCCGCGTCCGTGTCGCCGGTGCCACTGTCGGCGTCGTTCGTGCCGGTGCCACTGTCGACGCCACCGGTCCCCGCGTCCGTCGTCCCGGCGTCACCGGGACGCGTGCCCGAGTCCATGACCTGGGTGCCGCTATCGGTCGTCGTATCGGGTGGATCATCACCGCAGGCCACCGGTCCGAGCACGGTGAGCAGGGATGTGAGCAACAACCAACGAGAAAGACCTTCTGCGCGAGCCATGGCGTCTCCGGAAATGGCCGCGAATCCTAGGTCAGGAATCCGACAGGCTCATAGCGGACCCATTCAAAGGGCAACCATCGTGGTCGGCGTGAGCTTCGCGTCACCGGGATGCGTCACGAAGATGCTCGAGAACCTGCTTCGCACGCGCTCTCGGAGCACCTTCGACCTCGAGCACCTCCACTTCGAAGGCATAGGGGGCATCGAGAAGAAGCTCCTTCAGCTTCTCGTCGACAGCCTGGCGCTGCTCCTCGTCGTCCGAGGCGGAGCGCGCGATCCGGTCCGGCCGCTCGATTCCGACCAGGACAATCAAATCAAGCTTCCGGAGTGCCCTGCGCACGCGCGGGAGCCATGCGTCGAGGTCGAACGCGTCGCGGTCCTCATGGGCCAACAGGTATCCGATGAAGTCCACCGGACATCGGTCGAACAACACGTCACGAGAGCCCTCGTCCAGGTTGGCGATGGACCGTGCGAGCTGCTCTTCGAAATCCTCGACCGATGGCGTCTCCGCGAACTCGTATCCCTCTTCCTCAAGCTGGTGATACGGCTCATCCACCGTCACATAGGAAGGGAGGAGGTCGGACAACTCCTCGATGAGGGTCGACTTCCCCGCGCGATGGGTGCCGGAGACAGCGATTCGCATGCCGGAGCGCTCTAGCAGTTGGACCGCTCCGGCGTCAGCCTGGGTGTGCCTCGAAGCAGGGCCTGGTTGGCCTGGGAGGGCTGACGCACGGCCCTCCGCAGGCTTACGCATGAAGACTACTTGCCCTTGTTGAACTCGCGGCTCTGGATGACGCCCTGCACCTCGGCCAGGGCGCGGGCGCCGGAGGCGGACTCGAGGGCCTTCTCGGCAATCGCCTGGACCTGACGCTTCGCCTCGTTCAGCTCGGCCTGGAGCGTCTGGATGGCCTGCGCCTGCTTCGCCGTCGTCTCCTTCAGCGCGGCAATCTCCATGCTGGCCACGCGCTGCGCCGTCTCCGCGTCCTTCGTCGCGAGCGTGAGCTTCAGGTCCCACTCGGACTTCACGCGGTTGCCGACGATGGCGGACGCGGTGTCCGTCTCCTTCTTCAGCACCTGGGGGAACTCCGCCACCTGCTTGCGCAGGTCCTCGAGCTCCTTCTCGCGCAGCTTCAGGGCCTCCTCACGCGTGGCCCACTCCTTCTCCAGCTTCTCCTTGCGGTCGCGCTCGGCGGCGGCCTGCTGGCGCAGCGTCTCCGCGAAGGCGTCCTGCTCCTTCTTGCGGAGCTGCTGGGTGTCATAGGAATACGCCTCCTCGGCGCGCTTGCGGGCGAGCTCCGAGGCCTCGCGCTCCGAGGCCAGGTCCGCGGCGGCCTTCGCGCGCGTGTCCTCGATGTCCTTCTGGAGGCGCTCCATCTCCGCCTCGAGCTCCGCCTTCTTCTTGTCGTACTCGGCCACCAGCACGTCGATGGCGCTCGCGGCCACGTCCTTGCCGTGCAGGCCGTTGAGCTCTTCCGTCTTGAGCTGGATGGCCTCGTCGAGCTGCTTCAGCTCCTCCACCAGCGAGATGACCTGCTCGTTGATGCCGGCCAGCGTCTTGTTGATGGTGAGGCCCGCCTCGGTCACCTTCTTCACGGCCGTCTCGGCGGTGAGGCCGGACACGTCCGCCAGCACGTTCTTGGCGTGGGCGTCGAGCGCCTCCTGCTCCTTCGACACGATGACGGGCTTGTTGCGGGCCTTCTTGGCGAGGTCCTCGAAGGCGGCCTTGGTGGCCTCGGCGGAGCGGTTGCGGGCGACGGCGTTGCGCTTGGTCTTGTTGCGAGTAGCCATGTGACTCTCCAGGTATGGCAAGGCCAGGGCAGGCACGTAGGCCTGCGAATGGCGTGTGAGTTCTGCGGGAGTTCCTGGCCCCCTTTCTGGCGGCCATGGGAAGAAGATACCTATGGGGTCTGACATGCTCGGGGGCCGTCCAGGCACCCGGCAGGGCCCCTGGACGCCCCGGGGTGCGCCGCCGGGTGGGGTGGGGGTGGGGGAGGTCAGGGCCCCCCGGCTTCCGGCCCCTGGTGGGGCGCCTGGACGCGCCGGGTCGAGCCCGGTGGAGGGCCTGTCGGCCGGGGTTTCGACGCCCCCGGGGGCACACGCCGCCCTTGTCCTCCGGCCCGGCGCGCGGCTAACTCGGCCCCCTGAACGGTTCAAGGGAGAGCGTCAATGCAGGTCGTCAGTGTGAAGAAGGTCCTCGCGGGCGCACTGGAAGAGGGCGCGAAGGTGGAGGTCCGCGGCTGGGTGCGCACGCGGCGCGACTCGAAGGCGGGCATCAGCTTCGTCAACGTCAGCGACGGTTCCACCTTCGACCCCATCCAGGTCGTCGCCCCGGCCACGCTGCCCAACTATGAGAAGGAGGTCCTGCACCTCACCGCGGGCTGCTCCGTCGTCGCGCGGGGCACGCTGGTGAAGTCCCAGGGCAAGGGGCAGGCCTTCGAAATCCAGGCCGACGAGGTCCAGGTGCTGGGCTTCGTGGATGACCCGGACACCTACCCCATCCAGCCCAAGCAGCACACGCTGGAGTTCCTGCGCGAGGTGGCCCACCTGCGCGTGCGCACCAACACCTTCGGCGCGATTACTCGCGTGCGCCACCGCGCGGCCGCGGCCATCCACCGCTTCTTCGACGAGGAGGGCTTCTTCTGGGTCAACACGCCCATCATCACCGCCAGCGACGCGGAGGGCGCCGGACAGATGTTCCGCGTCTCCACGCTGGACACGGTGAACCCGCCCCGCACGCCGGAAGGCAAGATTGACTGGCACAAGGACTTCTTCGGCAAGGAGGCCTACCTCACCGTTTCCGGCCAGCTCAACGTGGAGGCGTACTGCCTCGCCATGTCGAAGGTCTACACCTTCGGCCCCACCTTCCGGGCGGAGAACTCCAACACCACGCGCCACCTGGCCGAGTTCTGGATGATTGAGCCGGAAATCGCCTTCGCGGACCTCAACGCGGACGCGGACCTGGCCGAGCGCTTCCTCAAGTCCGTCTTCAAGGCGGTGCTCGCCGACTGCGGGCCGGATTTGAAGTTCTTCGAGGAGCGCGTGCAGAAGGGCGTCATCGAGCGCCTGGAGAAGTTCATCAACTCCAGCTTCGAGCGCATCAACTACACGGACGCCATCGAGATTCTCAAGAAGGCGAAGAAGAAGTTCGAGTACGCGCCGGAGTGGGGCAAGGACCTCCAGACGGAGCACGAGCGCTACCTCTCCGAGGAGCACGTGGGCCGGCCGGTGGTGGTGATGAACTACCCGGAGGCCATCAAGGCCTTCTACATGCGCATCAACGAGGACGAGAAGACGGTGGCCGCCATGGACGTGCTGGCCCCCGGCATCGGCGAAATCATCGGCGGCAGCCAGCGCGAGGAGCGCCTGGACGTGCTCGACGCGCGCATGAAGAGGTTCGGCCTCCAGCCCGAGCACTACCAGTGGTACCGCGACCTGCGCCGCTACGGCACGGTGCCGCACGCGGGCTTCGGGCTCGGCTTCGAGCGGCTCATCGTCTACATGTGCGGCCTGCAGAACATCCGCGACGCGATTCCCTACCCGCGCGTGCCGGGCTGGGCGCAGTTCTAGGACGCCCTCCGGCGTCAGGATGGCTCGCACGGTGCGGCGCGTTGTCTGCGCAGGGCGCCCACCGTGAGAGCCGAGCTTCGAGGACAGATAGAGCAGGCGGCCGAGTGGCTCGCCGCCAGCCAGCACGCGGTGGCCTTCACCGGCGCCGGCATCAGCACGGACTCGGGCATGCCGGACTTCCGGGGGCCGGATGGTGTGTGGACGCGGCGGGACGCGGGGCTGCCTCCGCCGAAGTGGGGCGTGGAGCCGTCTCGGGTCCGCCCCAATGCCTCGCATCTGGCGCTCGTGGAATTGGAGCGGCTGGGGCGGCTCGCGTTCCTCATCTCGCAGAACGTGGACAACCTGCACCTGGAGTCGGGCTTCCCGCCCGAGCGGCTCGCGGAGCTGCACGGCAACGGGAAGCTGATGCGCTGCCTGGGATGTGAGGCGCGCTTCACCTTCGGGCAGGTGGGGTGGGACCGCCGCGTATGGGGCGAGGGTTACCGCAGTCAGCGCCCGCTCAAGGGACAGCCGCGCTGTCCGCTGTGCAAGGGGCGCATCGTCTCCTCGGTGGTGAACTTCGGGGACCCGCTGCCGGCGAAGGAGCTGGAGGCGGCCTTCACGCACTCCGCGGAGTGCGACGTGTTCTTCGCCATCGGCTCGTCGCTGGTGGTGTCTCCGGCCAATGACATGCCTCGCATGGCCGTGGAGGCCGGGGCGAAGCTCATCCTCCTCAACCGGGGCGAGACACCGTTCGACGACGTAGCGGACCTGCGCATCGACGCGGGCATCGGCGAGGTGCTGCCTCCCGTCGTGGAGCGCGTGAAGGCCCTCGTCGCCGGGAAGGCGTGAGGGCCTGGCGCCATCTTCCGCCTACGGCAGTTGCTGCTGCAGTGCCGGCCAGCGCGTCTTCACCCACTGGCGCACGTACTCCAGCTCACCCTCGTACTCGTTGAAGTCCGTGCGGGCGTGCCAGTTGGGGAAGTTGCCGTAGCCCTTCTCCGGCAGCTCCGGCGGGGGAGGCGCGAAGCTCTTGTACTGCGCTCCCCACCTGGCCCAGTCGCGCCGCGCGGCGGGTGCCGTCTCCTTCACGTAGCCGTCGATGAGGCCGAGCACCGTCTCCAGCTTCAGCTCGTCACGCAGCAGCTTCCGGTAGCGCTCGCGCATGGGCCCGGCGATGGACGGCTCCGCCAGCATCCGTTTGAAGAGCAGGTTGTCCTCCGCGAAGGTGGGCCGCGCGGTGGGCGGCGAGCGGGTGGTGTCGAAGTTCTGCCCCAGGCTCGCGTCCAGGTCCCACGGGATGAAGCGCCACGGGCCTCCAGCCGCCGGGTCATGGGCGTGGTACGCGTTCTTCCCCTGCGAGTCCGTGCCGAGGATGAGCGTGTTGAAGATCCACCAGTCCTCGTAGTCACTCGCCTTCGCCCGCTGCGGGAAGCCCGCGCGGAAGGTGGCGGCGTCCGAGTCCGCGACGAAGGCGGTGAGGGCGTTCAGCGTGTCGAAGTCGCCGGGCCAGCCCTCCTGGGGCGTGCCCTCCTTCTTCTCGTAGCCCAGGCTCAGCTTCGACTTGGGCGCACCGTCGTGGTCCAGCCGGGAGAAGTTGGCGTTGTTGTCCACGGCCTTGAAGAGGTCCGCGTCCTTGGAGATGCCGTGCGCGGCCATCAGCCGTTTGTCCACGTGGTCCGCCACCGTGTAGATGCCCATGAACCGGCCGTTCATGTAGAGCACCGCGCTGAAGGTGTGAATCTTCACGTGCTCCGGGGCCATCCGGTTCCACATGTCGAAGGCCAGGCGCGCGCGCACGTACGAGTTGTCATTGAACGTGGTGATGAGCACCACGCGCTTCCGGTCCTTGAAGCCGTCGCCGAAGACGGGCTCGCTGAAGAGGTCCTCGTCCTTGAACTTGAAGGTGAGGCTGCGCTTGGGGAACACACTGGAGGTGGCCCCGCGGTACTGCGCTTCAATCTCATGGCGCCGGCCCCGGTAGACGATTTGCGCGGGCCGATAGCCGCCGGAGGTGAGGCCGCCCTCGAAGGACAGGTGGAACACCGGCAGGCCGTACTCCTCGGTGTACGTCGTCGGGTCCGCGAACGTCACCTTGTCCGAGGCGACGATGTTGGGCGCCACGCCCACCTTCAGCGTGCCCGTCTCTCCGGTGCTCTTCTCGCGCAGCACCAGGTTCCACACCGCCGACTGGGCCCGGGTGGGCGTCCAGCGCAGCGTGGCGGTGGCCTCGTCGAAGCTCGCGCCCTGCGGGAGGTTGTCCACGGTGAAGCGCACGTCCGCGCCCGTATGGCCGGTGCCGCACGTCACCGTGGCCGTCACCGTCTCGCCTTCTTGCACCCAGCGCGCGTCACCCGCGGCGGGCGCGCACACGGTGGGCTTCGGCGGCGGAGTGCCCGCGTCCGAATTGCCCGCGTCCGGTGTACCGGCGTCCGTCTCCTCGGGCGATGTGCCCGCGTCCGGCGTCCCGCTGTCGGTGTCCACCGGAGGCGGGTTGCCGGCATCAGGCTGGCCCGTTTCCGGAGTGGGCCGCGGACCCGGGGACTCATCCACCGGTCCGGGCCCGTTCGTTCCGCTGCTCCCCGCGCTGGAGCCTCCGCAGGCCACCGTCAGGCATGTGACGACACATGCCAGCAAGACGCTCGCAAAGCGTTTCCCCGCCACCTGAGTCCTCCCCCTCGCCCGTCACGCCTTCAGGGCCAGAGGAGTAACCATCCGGTGACGGCGCGGGGAGTCAGCCGGGCCTGCCGACTGTCCTCCCTCGGACGGGAGGAGCAGGCGGGCGGGCAGGTCAGGCGACGCCGTGCATCGTGGCCAGCACGGCGCCCACGGACACCAGGGCGACGCCGGCCAGCCGCTCGCGCCAGACGATGGCCGTCGCGGAGCTGGACATCTTGCCTCCCGCGACGCCGAGCCACGCGTAGACGGCCAGCACCGGCACCTCCACCACGACGCAGGTGAGGCCATACACGGCGAACTGCGTGACGGCGTCCTTCTGCGGGTGGATGAACTGCGGCAGCAGCGAGCCGAAGGACAGGATGGACTTGGGGTTGGCCAACTGCTTCACGAAGCCCTGCGCGAAGCCGCTGTTCCACAGCGCGGGCTTCGGCCGCTGCTCCAGCGACAGGCTCGACCGGGCGCTGAGGATGGTGCGGACGCCGAGGTAGACGAGGTACGTCGCGCCCGCGTAGCGGATGACGTTGAAGGCGATGGGCGAGGTGGCCAGGGCGGCGCCCAGGCCCGCGGCGGAGATGAAGAAGTAGACCGCATTGCCCGCTTGCACCCCGAGTGCCGCGCCCATTCCCGCGCGGAAGCCGCGCGACATCGCCTGCGAGATGACCAGCAACACGGCCGGTCCCGGGGTGATGGAGAGGACGAACATCGTCACTGCGAAGGTGGCCCAGAGGGTGAGGTCCATGGCGAAGCCTGCCGCGAGGTGGGGTGCTTCGATGCGACACCCTACGGACGGGGCGTGCCCGTTTCAAATGACGTGTGCTCCGCGCGGCACGGAAACGAATTCACCGCTACCGGAGGCTGGCCACCCACGCGGCGAAGGCCACCGCGGGCGAGCCCACCGGCGCGTCCTCCGCGTGGAGCACGTAGTAGCGGCGCGAGTCCGCCATGGCCTTGCCGAACGGCTTCAGCAGCCCCTGCGCCAGGGCGGGCCTGCTCGCGAGCGAGTGGCCCATCGCGATGCCCGCGCCGGCCTGGGCCGCCTGATAGAGCATGTTGTTGTCGGCGAAGTACACCACCCGCGCCGGGCGCGCGTTCTCCACGCCCATCTCCGCGTACCACGGGCCCCAGAAGTCCGCGGGCTGGAAGGCCAGGTGCACTTCCTTCAGCCATTGCTCGGGAGGCGTGCCCTCGAGCCGGTCGGCGAGGGCGGGCGCGGCCACGGGGAACAGCTTCGCCGCGGGCAGCAGCGTCAGCTTCGTGCCCGGCATCTTCTCCGGCAGGCCGTAGCGGACCACCACCTGCACCGTGCCCCCGGTGGGGCTGTCCGCCTGGTTGCCGTCCAGGTGCAGCTCCACGTCCGGGTGCTTCGCGAGGAAGGCGCCCAGCTTCGGCGCGACGACGGCGGAGGCGAAGGTGCGGGGCATGCCCACGCGCAGCACGTGGCGGGGCGCGCCCTGGGCGGCGGCCACGGCCTCGGACATGGCCTGGAACTGGACGGTGAGCCGCGTGGCCAGCGCCGCTCCCGCCGGAGTCAGCCGCAGCCCTCCGGGGAGGCGGTCGAAGAGGGTGACGCCCAGTTCCTGCTCCAGGTTGCGCAACTGGCGCGTCACCGCGCCGGGCGTGACGAACAACTCGGAGGCCGCGTGCGTGGGCGAGCCGCGCCGGGCCACGGCCTCGAAGGCGCGCAGGGCGGTGATGGGCAGGCGCCCGTACACGGTCAGTTCCTCGCGCGCCGGGCCGGACGGCTCGCGGACGGGATGTCGCCGAGCGAGGCGATGACGGGGCACTCCGCCTCGGTGCCGCAGAAGCCCTCCGCCATCAGCTTGAGGATGGCGCGCTTCATGCGCTGGAGGTCCTTCACCCGCTCTTCGATGGCCTGGAGCTTCTCCGCCGCGAAGCGCTCCACCTCGGCGTTGGAGGGCACGCGGCGGTCCGACACGGCCAGCAGCGCGCTCACCTCGCGCAGGGAGAAGCCCAGCTCCTGCGCCCGGCGGATGAAGCGCACGCGCGTGACATGCCGGGGCTCGTAGACGCGGTAGCCGCTCTCCGTGCGCCGGGGCGGGGGCAGCAGCTTCTTGCGCTCGTAGAAGCGCAGGGTGGGGATGCCGACGCCCGCGGCGTGGGCCAGGTCGCTGATGCGCAAGGAGGTGGGGACGTCAGGTCGCGGGGGAGAGGCGCGAGGGCTCATGGTGGTTCCTCCACCAGAGAATGGCACCGCCCTGGACGAAGAACCACGTCAGCTCCGTTACGAGGAAGACGGCGAGCACGCTCGACTGCCCGTTCCAGAGCGCCCAGGCCATCCACAGGGAGAAGAGGGCGCGCCCCGCCGTGTCCACGGCGCCGAAGAGAGGCTCCGGGCGCCCCAGGCGCAGCAGCGCCCACAGCGTGACGATGGAGCCCATCAGGCTCACGAAGAACAGGTGCATTGGCTCGAAGGTGGGCATGAGGGCCCCGGGCATGCCCAGCCACACGTGCAGCTGGTTCAGGCCCTGGAGGAGCCAGCGGGCCGTGAAGGGCGTGGCGAAGGGCAGGGTGACGATGAGGTCGTAGAGGGCGCTGGCCCAGACGATGCGGGACGTGATTCGGAGGGTGTCGTTCCGGTTCATGCTCGCAAGGCTACGGTCTGCACCAAGGTGCAGAGTCAAGGGCCCTTCCATTCCGCGTCCCGGATGGTTGCGCGCCCACCGCCGCATGTCCTGGAGGCGGCATCCCACCCGGCACGGGGGGTAGACAGTTTCGTTTACGCGTGTCGTGGCGGGGGCGCGCGAGCCAGTTGGTAGAGATGGCTGCGTATCCCCCTTCAGGTCATGAATTCCCCCCAACGACTCGTATTCCTCCTCCTCGCGCTGACCGCCCTGCCGGGCATCGTCGCCGCCCAGGCCCCTCCCGCCGCCACCAGTGAGCCCCGCGCGGTGGAGGTGGACGTCCAGGCCACCGATGCCGGCACGGCCGTGTCTTCGGATGATGCATCCCGGCTGGGCCTGGATGCCGACGGCGGAGCGGTATGGCTTCAGCCGCCGAAGCTCGTCGCGGACTCCCCCGCCGCGTGGCCCGAGGGATTGGTGGCCGCCGCCTCCGAGGTGAAGCTGGTGCTGCTGGTGGACGAGCACGGCGCCGTCACCGAGGTGAAGGTGGCGGAGCCCTCTGCCTACGAGGCCCTCACCGAGGCCGCGGTGAAGGCCGCTCCGGGCCTGCGCTTCACCCCCGCGCTCATGGCCGGCAAGCCCGTCGGCGTGCGCATCAACTTCAGCTACCGCTTCGAGCCGCCCGCCGAGCTCGCGTCCTCCCCGAGCCACATCCGCGGCGAGGTGCGCGCCCGGGGCACGCGCCGGCCGCTGAAGGATGCCGCGCTCTTCGTCGACGGGAGCCAGGATCCCTCCGCCCTCGTGGATGAGCAGGGCCGCTTCGAGCTCGAAGTCCCCCCGGGCACGCACCGCCTCCTGGTCCGAGCGCCGGGGCACGCGCCCTTCACCTTCGAGGAGACGTTGATTGCAGGGCAGTCCCTCGAGGTGGTGTACCGGCTGCAGCCCGGCGCGGTGAATCCCTACGAGACGGTGGTGCGTGACGACCGGCCCCGCACCGAAGTCACCCGCATCAGCCTGCACGAGCAGGAGATTCGCGAGGTGCCCGGCACGCAGGGCGACCCGTTCCGCGTCGTCATGCTGATGCCCGGCGTGGCCAGCGTCGCGTCCGGCCTGGGCTACCCGGTGGTGCGCGGCGGCCAGCCCGCCGCCACCGGCTACTTCCTCGACGGCGTGCGCGTCCCCATGCTGTACCACCTGCTGCTCGGGCCCGCCGTCATCCACCCGGACTTCATCGACACCATCGACTTCTATCCGGGCTCGCCGCCGGTGCAGTACGGGCGCCTGCTGGGCGGCGCGGTGGAGGGGCGGCTGTCGAGGCCCCGTGAGGACCGGCTGCACGCCACCGCCTACGCGGACCTCATCAACGCGGGAGGCTTCGTCGAGGTCCCCTTCGAGAAGACGGGCACCTCCGTCACCGTGGCCGGGCGCTACAGCTACACCGGGCTGTTGATTCCGGTGGCCTACGCCATCTTCAACCGGGACGAGGAGAACCCCCTCCACGCCGGCTTCTGGGACTACCAGCTCCGCGTCGAGCAGGAGGTGGGCGAGGGCCGGCTGCGCCTCTTCGCGCTGGGCAGCTCGGACGATGCCGGCGAGGACTCGGGGAACTACGAGGGCGGGCTGGGCGGCAGCATCGTCTCGCGCTTCCATCGCGTGGACCTGCGCGGCACGCACCCCGTGGCGGGCGGCGAGGGCGAGCTGGGCGTCACCGTGGGCGTGGACAAGGTGGGGATGGTGGGCCAGCGGACCTTGGAGCTCGAGCCGGGGAAGGGGCTCACGCAGGTCGACTCCGGCGAGTACGCGCTGGACCAGCTCACCTTCTCCGCCCGCGCGGGCTGGAAGCGGCGCCTGTCGGACGCGCTGGAGGTGCAGGTCGGCGGGGACGTGGAGCACCGGCGCGTGGCCACCACGATTACGGGCTCCGCGCGGCCTCCGGGCTGGAGGCCCACGGACGAGGCGCATCCGCTGAAGCAGCCCTCGTCGCTGGGGACGATGTCCGGCGCGTACGCGTCGGTGGCGTGGCGGCCCTCGGAGAAGTGGCTGGTGCTGCCCGGGGCGCGCGTGGACTCGTACCACCTGGTGCCCGGCATCAATCACCTCGCAGTGGAGCCGCGCCTCACCGTGCGCCACGAGCTCACGGAGAAGCTCACGCTCAAGGCAGGCGCGGGACTCTTCCACCAGCCGCCCACCATCCTGCTGCACCTGCCCGCCATGGACGTGTCCGGGCTGCGCTACGGCCTGCAGGAGGGCGCCCAGCTCGACGTGGGCGCCGAGTGGAAGGCGCGCGAGGGATTGGAGCTGAGCGCGGACGCCTACTACAACCCGCTGTGGCGCACGGTGGAGTTCGACGTGAAGAAGGTGCTTGAGAACCGGCAGCGCCGGGGAGTCCTCCGCGAGGACCCGGCCGCGAGCGGTTACGCGTACGGCATCGATTTGATGGCGCGCCACCCGCTGGGCGGCAACTGGTTCGGCTGGGTGACTTACAGCTTCCTCCAGAGCAAGCGGCACAAGCGCTTCGCCCGGTACAACGACGACACCTCCGTGCGGGAGATGGCCGAGGCGGACCTCGCCTTCGCCTTCGAGCAGGCGCACGTCTTCAACGCGGCGCTCAGCTACAAGCTCGGCAACAACTGGACGGTGGGCACGGTGGTGCACTTCAACACCGGCCGGCCCGAGTCCGGGGAGATCTCCTCCATCACCCAGCGCGAGGTGCGCGGCGCGGACAACTACTACGCGTGGGTGCGCACGGACGCGGACCAGGTGGAGCGCCTGGCGCCCTTCTTCCGCGTGGACTTCCGCGCGGCGAAGTCCTGGGCCCTCGACGACTTCAACCTGGAGGCCTCGCTGGACATCCTCAACCTCTCCCTCCAGTCGGAGGTGTTCGCCTACGAGTACACGCGGAAGGCCGGCAATCTGGAGCGCAAATCCCTGGGGATACCCGTCATCGTTCCACTGCTCGGCCTGAAGGGGAGCTACTGAGATGCGCCATCCATTCCACACACTGGGGCTGCTCGTCCTCGTCTCCGCCGGGTGCGACCGTGTGCAGGACGACCCCATCTTCGCCTATGGCCGCGTCGAGCTGCGCGACGGCTCACCGCTCGCGGGCGCGACGCTGTCCTACGAGCGCGCGAAGGTGGAAGACCGCCCGAACGGTGGCGGCCCGCCGCCGCAGTACCCCAAGCCCGTCTTCACTTCGTACGGGACGGCCACCTCCGACGCCAACGGGGACTTCTTCCTGGAGATGCGCTTCGGCGACGTGCAGGCGCCGGACCCGACCTATCCCGACGCCACCATCCCCTATCGCTACCGCGTGTCGCGGCTGGACGAGGATGGCGCGGGCACCTTCGTGTCCTTCGAGTTCTACGACGACGTGGAGCTGCCGCTCCTGCGGACCTGGGACTCGCGCGTGACGCTGACGCCGGGTGCCGGGGGCACCGTCGTGTCCTTCGCGCCGGCGCCCTCCACGCCGGAGGTCCCCGTCACCGGCGAGGTGGCCAACATCAGCAACATGGACCAGGAGGTGCTGCCCGGCCCGGCGTCGGACCCCGAGGTGGTGCTCAGCGTCACGAGCGGAGGCCAGACGCTGTACCGCTGGTGGGGCGCCACCGCGCCGTGGACGGCGAGCCCGTACATCCTCGAGGACTTCGCCAGCCCCGAGCTCCAGCTTCGCGCGATGAGCGTCGGCGAGTGGTTCTTCTTCCCGCTGGGGGCCAAGCACTCCTACCTGACGTTCCGCCAGGAGTGGCGCACGGCGCCCCTGCCGCTGCCCGCGGGCACCCTGCGGCCCATCAGCCGGGGCCTGTCCTGCGAGCCCGTGCCCGCGCAGGGCGGCTGCCCGTGGACGGATGGGCTCCTGGCGCCGGTGCGAGTCGCCGACGCGTCGAACCGCAGCGCCCAGTGGCTCACCCTCACGCTGCCCGAGCCGACACGGCTCCGGCACGCCGTGGTGCGTGGCATGACGGGCACGGTGGGCGGGTACTTCATCCTCGAGGGCAGCGTGGACGGCGAGCAGTGGTCGCGCCTGGCGCTCTCCCCGCTGCTGATAACCGAGCCCACGACGGACAGGTACCGCCAGGACATCGTCGAGCGGACCCAGTGGGACAGTCCCTTCGATGGCGGTCTCTACCGGCACGGAGACGGAGGCAGCCTCTTCGGAGAGGCTGCCCTGGAGGACGTGGGGCCGGTCCGCTACGTGCGGCTGTCCGGGACGTCGTACGCCAATGGGAACAACGGCGTCGGCAGGAGCCTCAGCATGCTCGCCGAGGTGTCCCTCTTCGAGTAGCCGCGCTACGCCGTCTTGAGGCGTGCGGATGCTTCCGCGTGCTTCGCCAGGGCGTTGGAAATCTGCGCGGACGTCCACAGCGGGTCCAGGCAGGGGCAGAAGTAGCCCGGGCCCGCCTTCTCCTTCACGGCCCACTCGAAGAAGCCGCGCGCGGTGGCGTGCAGCTCCTCGGGGAGGAAGAGGGCGGCGACGTCGTACTCGGTGAAGCGCAGGAGGCCCGGCACGCGCCACTCGCGCTCCCAGTCGAAGCGGTAGCTGTAGGGCGCGTTGTGGGTGTCGCCCTGGATGTCCACGAAGGGCGTCATGGACCAGATGGGCTCGCGCTGCGGCTCCTTCGCCGTCAGCGCCTGCTGCACCTGGTGCTTCAGCGCGAGGTGCGCGGGCGAGCCGTATTGCACGTACCAGACGGGGCCGCCGCCCTGGGACAGGACGTAGCTCTTGCTGAAGGCGATGCCGTAGAGGCTGCGGCGCTGCACGAGCCGCGCGAGCTGGTCCAACGGAATCTCGCTGAAGCACACCGAGCGGTGTCTCTCGGCGACAGTGGGCTCCTTGCGGGAGATGCCGAAGCCCTCCGCGCCGGGGATGAGCGTCCGCGAGCCGAGGATGCTCATCATGTTCTGGTAGGAGTCATGGTAGGGCGCGCCCGGCTTCGTGAAGTGCACCACGAAGTCGCTCATGTCCCGCCATTGTGCGTTGGCTTGATAACCGAGCATGGACCCTACCCCGCCGGTAATGTCCCGAACGGGGGAGGTGGATGCAACCGGCTGGGTTGGCCTCTTCCAATGCCTGCTCGCCGTGCTTCCGGACGCGCGGGGCCCCGCTCGTGGCTCGTGTCGCGGGCGTGAGGGGCGGCGCTTCATCCAGAACCGAGGCGCGTTCTCGTCGCGCTACCGGTACTCCACTTCGCTCGGAGCGGGGCCGCGTCTCGTTGCGACGGCGGTGCTCCGCTGGTTAGGGTTGCCTCGTGGCACCTTCCGCTCCCCAGCTCTCCGACCGGGCCGCCATCGAGCGCCGGGCCAAGGTCTTCAAGGCCCTCTCGGACCCTTGCCGTGTCCGCATCGTGGAGATGCTGAAGAAGGGGGGCGAGATGTGCGGCATGGAGCTCGCGCAGGCACTCGGGGTGAGCGTGGCGCTGCTGTCCCACCACGGAAAGGTGCTGGAGGGCGCGGGCATCATCTCCAAGCGGAAGGAGGGCCCCCACGCGTTCTGCGTCCTCAACCGCGAGTTGCTCGAGGAGACCTTCCGCGGCCTCGTGGACTGAGCGGGCCCCAGAGGGGATTCAAACATTCATTTGATTGTTTGAATGGGGCTGATTACTTCGATGCGCCATCGAGATTCTTCTCGGAGGCGCACCATGTCGCAGCAGCCCCTGTTCACGCCCATCACCGTCGGTTCCCTGAAGCTCCCCAGCCGCATTGTCATGGCCCCCATGACGCGCAACCGCGCCGCGGAGGGGCAGGTGCCCACGGCGCTGATGGCGGAGTACTACGCGCAGCGCGCGTCGGCGGGTCTCCTCATCACCGAGGCCACGCAGTTCTCCCTCCAGGGTTATGGCTATCCGAACACGCCGGGCATCCACACCGACGCGCAGGTGGCGGGCTGGCGCCGCGTCACGGACGCCGTGCACGCGCGGGGCGGGCGCATCTACCTCCAGATGTGGCACGTGGGCCGCATCTCCCATCCGGTGATGCAGCCGGGCGGGGCGCTGCCGGTGGCACCGTCGGCCATCGCCGCCGAGGGCACGCTCTACACGGTGGAAGGCCCCAAGTCCTTCGTCACGCCGCGCGCGCTGGAGCTCCGTGAGCTTCCGGGCATCATCCAGGGCTTCGCCGACGGTGCGCGCCGGGCGATTGAAGCGGGCTTCGACGGCGTGGAGGTGCACGGCGCGAATGGCTACCTGCTCGACCAGTTCCTGCGGGATGGCAGCAACCACCGCACGGACGCGTACGGCGGCAGCGTGGAGAAGCGCGCGCGCCTGTTGTTGGAGGTGACGGAGGCCGTCGCGGGTGCCATCGGCGCGGACCGGACGGGCGTGCGGCTGTCACCGACGAATCCGTTCAACAGCATGTCGGACTCGGACCCGGCGAAGACGTTCGGCTACGCGGCGGGCGCGCTCGACAAGCTGGGGCTGGCGTACCTGCACGTGTTGGCGCCGGTGCCGGACCCGGAGACGCCTCGCATGCTGCCGCTCATCCGCGAGCGCTTCCGCGGGCCGTTGATGACCAATGGCGGCCACACGCTCCAGAGCGCCAATGCCGTCCTCAACGACAAGCTGGCGGACCTGGTGTCCTTCGGCACTTCGTACCTGGCCAACCCGGACCTGCCCGAGCGACTGCTGAAGGGCGCGTCGCTCAACACGCCGGACCCAAGCACCTTCTACGGCGGCGACGCGCGCGGCTACACGGACTACCCGACGCTGGCGGCCTGAGGCCGCGAGGCCGTCACCCAGACGCCCGGCCGGGGGCGCAGGGTGATTGCGGGCGCCGGCACCAGGGGATGGCCCGGCGCCAGGTCGAGGCGCACGCGCTGGAGCAGCGTGGCCAGCACGAGCACCAGCTCCATCAACGCGAACTGGTTGCCGATGCACTGGCGCGGCCCGCCGCCGAAGGGGAAGAAGGTGAAGCGCGGACGCTCGCGCTCCTTCTCCGGGAGGAAGCGGTCCGGGTCGAACGCGTCGGCGTTCTCCCAGAGCTTCGGGTGGCGGTGCAGCACCCACGGCACGACGAGCACGTACGAGCCCTTCGGGATGCGATAGCCCCCCACGACGTCGTCCTGGATGGCGGCGCGAGAGAAAATCCACGCGGGCGGGTAGAGGCGCAGCGACTCGTCCACCACGCGGCGGGTGAGCGCGAGCTTCGGAAGGTCCTCCACCGTGGGCACGCGGCCCGCCAGCTCTCGTGACAGCTCGGCCTCCAGTTGCTGGCGCACGCCGGGGTGCTGCGAGAGCAGCATCACCGTCCATGCGAGCGTGCTGGCCGTCGTCTCATGTCCGGCGAGCAGCAGCGTCAACACCTCGTCGCGCAGCTGCGTGTCGCTCATGCGCTCGCCGGTGTCCTCGTCGCGCGCGTCCATCAGCATCTGCAACAAATCATGGTGCTCACCGCCCTCGCGGCGGCGGCGCTCGATGATGGAGCGCACCACGCGGTCCAGCGTGGCCGCGTCCTTTTCGAAGCGCCGGTGCGAGGGAAGGGGCAGGGCGCGCGGCAGCGGGATGAGCTGCGTGAGGCGCTCGTTGGCGAACGTCTGCACGCGGCCCAGCGCGTCGCCCACGGCGCGCGAGTCCTCGCCCACGTCGGTGCCGAAGAGGGTGAGGCCGGCGATGCGCAGCGTCAGGTGGGTGAGGTCCTCGGCCACGTCGAAGGGCTGGCCGCTGGTGATGCGGGCCTCCAGCGCGTGGGCCAGCTCCTCCGTCGTGCGCACCATGGTGCTCGCGAAGCCGGCGAGCCGCTGGCGGTGGAAGGCGGGCTGGGCGAGGCGGCGCTGGCGCAGCCAGAAGTCTCCTTCACTGGTGAGCAACCCCTGGCCAAGGAGCTCACGCACCACCGCGAAGCCGCGCGTCTGCTTGTTGTAGTTGCGCGCGTTGTCCTGGAGCACGTGGCGCACGTGGTCCGGGTGGGCCAGCAGCGTCACGAACAAGGGGCCCACGCGGAGGCGCACCACGTCCCCGAACTCGCGCACCTGGGCGGGGAAGAAGGTGAGGGGAGCGCGACGCAGCGCACGCAGGCTGCCCAGCAGCGGCTCTCCCCGGGGGCCGGGCGGAAGCGGGGTGTCAGAGGCATACATCGCGTGCAACCCTCCCTGTCGGATGTCCCATTCTCGACCCGGGCGGGGCCTGGCGGTAGTGGCGGGTGCCACCCCGCTCGGGAGGCGCTAGCCTCGCGCCAGTTCTCCTGATGGGAGGGATTGCCCTGGACACCCTGTTCCGCAACCGACGCCTGGCCCTCGTGACGCTGCTCGCACTCGCCGTGACTCCCGTGGCCATGGCCGCCGGCAGTCCTCGACTGGAGGCCTTCTTCCAGAACGAGATGAAGGATGCTGCCTACCAGCAGAAGGCCTACTCGCGCGTGGCCGGCAAGTGGCGGCAGCCGAAGGGCACGCCCGCGCTGGGGAGGAAGACGGTGGTGCAGGCGGTGATTGGCCGGGACGGGAAGCTGGTGTCCGCCACGGTGTCCACCGAGTCGGGCTCGAAGGCATGGGACGCGGCGGCATTAGATGCGGTGAAGAAGGCCGCGCCCTTCCCGCCGCTGCCGGCGAGCTACTCGCAGTCCACGCTGGACGCCCACTTCCACGTGTCCTGGGTGGCCGGGCCGTAGGGTATGGTTCGCGCCCATGGCCACTCCTCATATCTCCGCCGCACCCGGTGACTTCGCCGACGTGGTGCTGATGCCCGGCGACCCGCTGCGGGCCCGTCACATCTCCGAGCGCTTCTTCGAAGAGGCCCGCGGAGTCACCTCCGTGCGCAACATGTATGGCTTCACCGGCACCTACCGCGGCCGCAAGGTGTCGGTGATGGGGCATGGCATGGGCATCCCCTCCATCTCCATCTACGCCACCGAGCTCATCAAGACGTACGGCGCGCGCGTCCTCATCCGCGTGGGCAGCTGCGGCGCCCTGCGCCACGACGTGAAGCTGCGCGACGTCATCGTCGCCACCGGCGCGGGCACCGACTCGAAGGTGAACCGGATGCGCTTCATGGACCACGACTACCCCGCGGTGCCGGACTTCACGCTGGCGCGGCGCGCGGTGGAGGCGGCGGAGAAGCGCGGCCGGCCGGTGCGCGCCGGGCCCGTCTTCTCGTCGGACCTCTTCTACCACCCGCAGGAGCAGCTCAACGCCACGCTGGCGCGCATGGGCATGCTCGCGGTGGAGATGGAGATTGCCGGGCTCTACGGCATCGCCGCCGAGACGGGCGCCCGCGCGCTCGCGCTGCTCACCGTGTCCGACCACCTGCTGACGCACGAGGCGCTCAGCCCACAGGAGCGGCAGACCTCCTTCGACGAGATGATCGAGCTCGCGCTGGACGTCGCCCTCGCGGAGCCGGTGCCTCCGGCCTCGGCGCCCAAGGCGGGCTGAAGTCCGTCCGTGTCCCGCTCCGTGTGAGGCTCCACGCGGGGCGGGGCTCGGGCGTCAACGGGCCCGGCCGCGCCTCGCCGGGCAGCAGCCGGGCAGGGCGGTGGAGCCGGGGCCTCCCTCGGAAACCGTGAAGTGGAGGGAGGCGGAGCGCCCCCGGGGGCAGGGAGGCGTTCACAAATCCGAGACAGGTACTTGGTGCTCGGATGGATTCCGGGTCATCCTTCGCCCCGGTGCGTTACCCAATCTGGCTCCTGCTCGTTTGCGCCGGCTGTGCCGCGCGCGTGGCTCCCACTGCTGGCACTGCGCCGGCCCTCGCCGCCGTGCGTCCGGAGGTCTCGGATGCGCCGCGCTCCGAGGCGCCGCTGGCTCCGGCTCCGACACCGGCTGCCGCCGCCGAGAGTCCGGCGCCCGTGGCCGCCGCTCCGGCCGCCGCGCCCGAGGGGAGCTGTGCGCTGTCCGCCGAGGACGCGGAGGGCGAGGACGACGAGGCGGCCGAGGTCGCCGACGGCGACGCGGGTGATGACGGCGAGTCCGCGGAGGCCGTGGCCTCGGGCGAGCTGCCGACGGGGCCGGTGTACACGACGGACATCTCCGACGAGGACCTGGCGCGCCGCTGGAAGAACGAGATTGCGTCGCTCGGGTCCATGGCGGTGGGCTTCGTGCAGAGCGGCCGGCTGGTGAACTCGAAGCGCTTCCCGAACGGGCCGGAGTGGATTGTCGTCTCCCCCGAGGTGGCGTGGGCCACCGAGGAGACCATCGACTACCTGACGACGGCCATCCGCGAGGTGCGCGCGAAGTTCCCCGAGGCGCCGCCGCTGCGGGTCAACGGCATCAGCAACAAGGAGGGCGGTTACCTGCGCCCCCACAAGAGCCACCAGAACGGCCGCGACGTGGACGTCGGCTTCTACTACCCGACGGTGGACCCCATCCGTGAGCGCGAGCGCGAGAAGTACATCAACGTGCCGCTCAACTGGGCGTTCCTGCGCGCGCTGATTACGAAGACCGACGTGCAGATGGTGCTGGTGGACAAGCGCGTGCGGCAGGTCATCTACAACTACGCGCTGTCCGTCGGTGAGGACAAGGCGTGGCTGGACTCCCTCTTCAATGACGGACCGAATGGCGTCGTCCGCCACGCGCGCCGGCACCGTGACCACTTCCACGTGCGCTTCCACAACCCGCGCGCGCAGGAGCTGGGCCGCCGCGTGCAGCCGCTGCTGGCGCTCCAGCCCGAGTACAACGTCACCACGCACAAGATTCGTTCGGGCGACACGCTGGGCGGGATTGCGCTCAAGTACAACTCGACGATTGCGATGATCAAGAAGGCGAACCGGATGCGCAGCAACTTCCTGCGCGCCGGTCAGCGGCTGTCCGTGCCGCTGCGTGGGCCCTGCACGCACTGCCCCGTGCCGCCGCCGTTCCTGCTGCCCCCGCGCCGCCTGCCTCCCGAGGCCGTGACGTCTCCCGCGCTGGTCGCCTCCAAGGCCCAGGGCGCGCTGGACTGCGCGAAGACGGCGGCCTCGGCTGAGAAGGCCGCGGTGCCCGCCGGAGCGGGCTCGGCCGGTGTGGATGCTGCTGCCGCCGCCATGGCTGCTTCCTCCGAGAAGGCGGCTGCGCCTGCCGTGGCCGCGCCTGCCGCGGGCAATGCTGTTCAGCCCGCCGTGGCGAATGTCGCTGCGACCGCCGACGTGAAGACCGCTACACCCGTGGTGGCGAAGTCCTCCGCGCCCGCCGTGGTCGCGCCAGCGGTGGCGAAGGTTGCCGTGGCCGCCCCGTCCACGGTGGCTCCGGCCGAGGCCGCCGTGGCGAAGACCTCCGAGTCCGAGGGGAACACCGTCACCGTCGTGGCCCCTGCCTCCGAGCCCGCGGTGAAGGCCGCCGCTGCCGCGACCGTGTCCGCGCCTGCGTCCATGCCCGCGCCCGCCATGGGCTCTGGGGCCGGCGAGGGCGCTTCGGTCGGCATCTCGCACGGGCGCTGAGTCGCGCCGATGGCATTCCCTCCCCATCGGGGGCGCTCGTTGGGCCACAAGGTCCGCCAGCGCACCCCCGGCCACCACTACAACGCGAGCTTCCTCTCCGCCGCGGACAAGACGGAGATCATCGCGTGGCTGGGCACGCTCCACCCGCTGTGGGAGGAGCGCTATTCGAAGCACTTCCCGCCACCGCCGGGGCAGTCGCAGCGGCGGCTGCTGCGGCCGGTGTACTGGCTGGGCAACTGGCAGTTCGCGTGCCTCGACTACTACCGCCCGCCGAAGGGCCTGCTGAACCGCTGCGTGAAGGCCGAGCCCTTCCCGGCGGTGCTCCAGCGGCAGGTGACGAAGATTGAAGAGCTGGCGCGGCGGATGTTCCGGGGACCGGACATGCCGAAGGGCTGGCACCTCAACACGTGTCTGGTGAACTTCTACGGCAGCCGCCTGGAGGACGGGCGCTGGGTGGACACCGCGCGCGTGGGTGAGCACAAGGACTTCGAGCCGGGGCCGGTGGCTTCGCTGTCCTTCGGCGAGCGAGCCCTCATCCAGTTCGTCACCTCCACCCGACCGGGCGAGCGCGACGAGGTGGTGCTGGAGCAGTGGCTCGACGACGGAGCGCTCCAGCTCTTCGGTGGTGCGCGCTGGAAGGACCAGACGTTCCACCGCGTGCAGCGGGTGGACACGCGAGCCGGCCACGTCATGCCGCCGGAGCTGCCGGACTTCCGCACCCGCCGCATCAACCTGACGTTCCGCTACGTGCCCGATGAGCACGTGATTCCCTTCGCGAAGCTGTCCCCCGAGGCCCGCGAGGACGTGCGGCCGTACATGCAGGAGCTCGCGAAGGGCAGCGCGTTCTTCCGCGCGGAGCTGGAGACGGAGCGCGGAGCCTAGCGCGCGCCGTCACGGCGTCCGCATCCGAGCGCGCAACGCCCGATTCTCTTCGCGGAGGGCGTCGAGCTCGCTCAACAGCGGCCGCATCGCGGCCTCGAGCTCGGCCTGCGTGTAGCGCGGCGTGATGTGCCGTGGGCAATTCCAGTCGAAGCCCTCGACCCGCAGCACGAAGCCTCGCTCGGCCTTCGTGCCTTCCCCGGAAACCTCCAGGCGCTCGAGCGTTGCTGCATCTGTCTCGCGCGTGATGACGGATGCGCGTGCCAGGAGCTTCAGGCGCGCGCGCCGTGGATAGTCCATGAAGATGAGCGCGACGCGGTCGTTCTCGCTGACGTTGCCAACGGAGATGTACTGCTTGTTCCCTCGGTAGTCCGCGAAGCCAATCGTATGGCTGTCCAGCACCCGGATGAATCCCGGAGGTCCACCGCGGTGCTGGACGTAGGGCCAGCCGTTGGCGCCAACGCTTGCCATGTAGAAGCTGTCTCGCTGCGAGAGAAACGACATCTCGTCGGGCGTGAGCGCGTCCGGTGCGTCACCCCGTCCCTCGAGACGGGCATAGGCCGTGCGGCTCCCGAGCTTCTCCTGTATCGCCTTGACCGCTGGCGTGAATGCGAGTTTTGCGAATCGACCCATGTCCTATCTCGAAGGTGCCGCGGGTTGGCCGGAGTGTCGAGCACCCCGGCGTCGATGCTCGCGCGCCGGACCTTCATCCGGTCCGGCGCGGCCATGGCCTCACGCCATTTCCGCTGCGCGGATGACGGGGAAGTCGATGTCCGTCCGGGCGACCACGTTGAGGAAGTTGGTCAGGACGTTCTCCGCGACGAGCGCGACGATTTCGACGAGCTGCGCGTCCGAGAACCCCGCGGCGCGCACCGCCTGGAGCTCGCCGTCGCTGACCTTGCCGCGAGCGCGAGCGATGGACGTGGCGAACGCCACCGCGGCGTTGGCCTTCGGGTCCATCGAAGCGCCCTTCCGGTTGAGCGAAATCTCCGCCGCGTCGAGCTTCGCCAGGTTGAGCGCCAGGTAGCCGTGGGCCGACAGGCAGTAGTCGCAGCCATTCACCTGGGCAACGGCGATGGCAATCCGGGTGCGCGTCTTCACATCGAGCGCCTGGGTCAGCGCGCCGTCCAGCCCGAGGAAGCCCTGGAGCGCCGCGGGGCTGAGCGCCATCAGACGGAAGAGGTTCGGCACGGCCCCCAGCTTCTTCTCCACGGCCTTGAGCAGGGGCTGGGAGGCGGCGGGAGCGGCTTCGCGGGACGGAACGTTGATGCGGGACATGGTCTTCTCAGGTGCAACGCGGCGGGATTGCCGACGCCACATCAATAGCCACCATCGCGATGTGAAATAATCAGCGTGAACGGCAAGTCTTCATTGCTGATTGCGCGATAATCATGGACCAGCTCTTCACGCTCCGGACGTTCGTTGCCATTGCCAGGCAGGGAAGCTTCACGGGCGCGGCCCGTCAGCTCCGCATCTCTCCCTCGGTTGCGACCCGTGCCGTCGCCCAGCTCGAGGAGCACCTGGGCCTGGCGCTCTTCACCCGGACCACCCGCTCCGTGCGGCTCACCGAGCGCGGACAGCTCTATCTGGAGCACTGTCAGCGGCTGCTGGAGGACTTCGACGAAGCTGAGCGCCGCGTCCGGGGCGAGGATGCCGAGCCTCGGGGCGAGCTCAACCTCTCGGCACCCATCGTCTTCGGACGTCTCCACGTCCTGCCACTCGTCCAGAAGCTGCTCGCCGCGCATCGGGAGTTGTCGGTTCGCCTACACCTGTCGGACCGGAACCAGCACCTCGTGGATGAAGGCATCGATGTGGCCGTCCGCCTGGGAGAGTTGAAGGACAGCGGGCTGATTGCCCTCAAGCTGGGCACCGTCCAGCGCGTGCTGGTGGCCAGTCCGCGGTACGTGAAACAGCGTGGGACACCCAGGACTCCCGCCGAGCTCGCCCGCCATGACCTCATCGCCTTCGAGGGACTCGACTCGACGAACGAGTGGCGGTTTGGCGAGCGGGAGCAAGCGGTCCGCATCCAGCCCCGCCTCGTGCTCAACAGCGCCGATGCGGCCATCGCGGCCGCCGAGGCGGGAATGGGAATCGCGCGCACGCTCTCGTACCAGGTGAAGGACGCCGTGCTCGCGGGGCGCCTGGTCCTTCTCCTCGGTGCGTCCACTCCGCCCCCGCTCCCGGTGAGCGTCATCCATCCCGGACGCCGGAGCACCTCCGCCAACGTCAGCGCGTTCATCCGCGCGGCACGCAGTCACTTCGAGGAGAACCCGCTCCTGCCTGTCGGGGCATGGCGTCCGCTGAAGCGCGAACCCCCGGCGAGATGACCCTGACGGCGAGCGCCCGGAGTGCCCGGTGGAGCCGGGGCGGCTGCTGTCATGAGCGGCCTCTGATTCGAGGTGGCGGTACGGGGACTCGGGGGCCGGCGCCCATCAGGGGCCGCGCTTCTTGTGCGTCCGCGCATGGCGCCCCGGGCCCTGCTCGGGTGAGCGCTTCGGCTGTCCGGCGTCCTTTTGCGGCGGTCCGGGGTCTCGCTGGGCCGCGAGGAAGCGCTCCCACTGTTCCTTGAACACGGGGTCCTCGCGCGGCACGGGGACGCGGGGAATCTCCGCGCGCATGATGCCCTCAATCCTCGTGACGACCTGGCCCTCGCGGGTCATCGCGAACGTGGACGCCACGCCGCTCGCGGCGGCGCGCGCGGTGCGGCCGATGCGGTGCACGTAGTCCTCGGGCGCGTGCGGTAGGTCGTAGTTGATGACGTGCCCCACGTCCTCCACGTCCAGCCCGCGCGCGGCGATGTCGGTGGCCACGAGGACGCGGTACGTGCCGTCGCGGAACCCGTCCATCGCCTGCCGACGCTGGTTCTGTGTGCGGTCCGCGTGCAGCAGGGCCGCGCGGTAGCCGGCCTTCTGGAGCGCCTTGTGGACCTTCTCCACGCGCTCCTTCGCGCGCGCGAAGACGAGCGTTGTCTTGTCGTCCCTCGAGAGCAGCGTGAGCAGCAGCGGCGTCTTCTCCTCCGCGCGCACGAAGTAGAGCCGCTGCTCCGCGCGCTCGGCGGGGGTGCCGCTGCGAGTCACTTCCACGCGCACCGGCTTGTAGAGGCGCTGGCGCGCGAAGCGGCTCACGTCCGGGCCCAGCGTCGCGGAGAACAGGAGCGTCTGCTTGCGGCGGGGCAGGGCGGTGAAGATGCGCTCCAACTGCGGCAGGAAGCCCATGTCCAGCATCCGGTCCGCCTCGTCGAGGACGAGCGCCTCCAGGTGCGGAAAGGCCGCGGCCTCGTTTTCCAGCAGGTCCACCAGCCGCCCCGGCGTGGCGAGCACGAAGGTGGGGCGCTCCTTCAACTCCTTCACCTGCGCCCCCATGTCCTCACCGCCGATGACCACCGTGTGCGTGAGGCCGCGCGGCTCCGCGAAGAAGCGCACCGGCTCCGCGATTTGCAGCACCAATTCACGCGTGGGCGCGAGCACCAACCCGAGCGTGCCCTTCTTCCCAGCGAAGCGCTCCACCAGCGGCAGTACGTACGCGGCCGTCTTGCCGGTGCCCGTGGCCGCGCAGCCGATGACGTCCTTCCCGTCGAGGGCCGGAGGAATGGCCTGCTCCTGGATGGGAGTGGGGCGGGTGAAGCGCGCCCGGCGCAGGGCGCCGAGCGTCTCCCGCGAGAGGCCGAGTCTGTCGAAGGAGTCGCTCACGCCCGAGGGGCTACCACGATGCGAGGCCTCGTGGGAGTGCCCTCGCGAGCCTCTGTCACACGCCGCGCGCCGGAGGACCTTCGACAGGTGTCCGTTGCCGACACTCCAGCTACGCTCTGCCCCAGTCTCTCTGTGGGAGGCTGGAATGGACCTCTACTCATGCAATGAGCGGGAGTTTCGTCATCACGTCTGCGAGGACCGGTGATTCGAAGTCGAGATGTGACCTCGAATGGGACGGCTCGGAGCTTCATGCGAAGGGGCAGTTGCCATGGCCCAGGCAGGCTCCAAGTTCAGGAATCTGAGTGGGAGGCCCACGTTTCATGTTCCGCCCCCATGTCCTCCAGGGCAAACGTAGCTCACTCATGCCTCCTTCCGTTCCCTCACTCCCCGTGGTCCTCGACACCAACGTGGTGCTGGACCTCTTCGCCTTCGACGACGTGCACGCACGCCCGCTCGCCGAGGCCCTCGACTCGGGAACGCTCATCGCCTGGGCGGACGCGGACACGCTGGCGGAGCTGGGCTACGTGCTCGCGTCGCGCAACTTCCGGCCCGGATGGGACGCGGCGGCAAGGCAGGTGACGCTGGAGCGCTACCGCGCCCTGGCGCGCATGGTGCCGGCGGGGGATGGGACGCCTCCGCCGGAGCTGCCCCGCTGCCGTGACAGGGACGACCAGAAGTTCCTCCTCCTGGCCGCCCGCGCCGGGGCCGCGTGGCTGGTGAGCAAGGACAAGCGCGTGCTGTCCATGGCCGGCCGCAGTGGACTGCCCTTCACCATCCTCACCGTGCGGCAGGCCGTGGAGCGCCTTCAGGCGTTGGTGGCCGGGCGGTAGCGCACCACCCGCACCAGGAGGTCTCCGATGATGAACGACGTAATCGAGCTCACCCGCGCCTTGCCTCCCTCCTCCGTCCACTCGAGCACGTGGATGCGCAGGGGCTCGCCCTCCTCCAGGTTCTCCTCCCAGAACCCGCGGACGAGCACCACGCTGGCCTTGTCACCCGCGTAGCTGACGAGCGTCTGTCGGAAGGCGAGCGAGGACTCGCGACTTCCGGTCTCCTCCGTCAGCCCGCGCAGGAAGGCGGTGGGGTGCGCGAGGGGGCCGACGACGAACTCTCCGCCCTCGAGCTGGTGGGTGAGTTGCTCGGACTTGCTGCTCAGCGGCATCTCTTCGCAGCCCAGGCACTCGCCCTCGCAGTCGCAGTCGTAGCTGTCCTCGGGTTTGCCGGCCGTCTTGCGGTACTGCACGCACTGACTCACACAGGCGCCCAGCGCCTGGGCCTCCTTCTTCTTCGTCTTCTCGATGTTGGCGCGCATCTGCGCCTGCGAGGCGTCGGCCTCGAAGAAGGACGCGTCGCCCAGGTGCAGCAGCCCCGCGACGCGCACGAGGCCGTCGTCCTCCATGGCGGAGAGTGCTGCCCGTGCCGCGGCCTTCTGCGGACGCAGTTGCGCGGGCTTCACGCGCGTCCACTTCGCGCGGGCCTCGGAGCCCGTCCCCTCGCGCTGCAGGTCCACGCGGTCGAACAAGGCCGCCACCTCGCGTGCACGGGCGAGCGCCTCGCGGTAGCTGTCCTTCTCCCGGACTCCGTTGAGGACGCCCACCATGCCCGGCTGCTGCTCGTCGTGGTTCCTCTGCTCCCAGGTGCGCTTCAGGGTCAGCAGCTTCTCCGCCTTGTAGCGCGGCGCCCACTCCACCTTCGCCTGCGTGTCGTTGCGCTCGGCGGCCTGCTTGCGCTCGTAGGCGAAGGCACGCACCTGCTCGTAGGCGGCGGCTTCCGCCTCGGGCTTGTATGGGTCTTCGCCCTCCACATAGACGCGCAAATCACTGAGGCAGGTGTCGTCGTACGCGGTGCCCGGGTACGTGGATACGAGCGTGAGCCGCACGCCCTGCACCTGCGCCGGAACGGGCAGGCGCACCTCCTGCCAGCCCTGCACGTCCTTCAGTTCCGTCTCCAGCGCCTTGCCGGTGGTCTGCGCGCCCGTCTCGCCCTGGACGAGCGGCTCCAGCTTCACCTTGCGCGGGCGCGCGTTGGCGCGGAAGAGCTTGTCGGACTTCTGGAAGCCGTTGCGCAGGAAGACGCGGAAGGACTTCGCCTTCGTCAGCGCGGGGCCCCACCATTCGAGGGACTCTCCCTCGCCGCGTCCCTTCGCGCCCTCCACCCACGCGGTGGTGGGGTCATCGTCCGCGATGTAGAGGGGCAGGTAGTTCTGCGCGTGCTTGTTCCAGCCGTTCTCCAGGAAGGAGGACGCCGTCACCCGGCGCGGGTGCAGGCGGTGGGCTCCGCCCGCGTCCGGTTCGAGCATCACCGGCGGCGCGGCGGCGAGGATGAGCGACAGGAGAATCATGGCGCGTGCTCCTTGTGGCGGGACTGCAGCGGCGCGGCCCACAGCACCAGCCGCGACAGCCCCGCGGGGTAGAGCCCCGAGTCCTCCTGCTCTCGGGACACGAGGTGGTAGACGATGCGGGCGTAGCGGGCGCCCTCGGGCAGGGGCACGCGGCGCGTCTCCCCGGGGCGCAGGCGCGTGTCCGCCACCGCGCCCAGGTGCGGCAGCGGCTCGCCCGGCCAGGCGCGCACCTCCAGGCGGCGGCCGAAGGTGGCCACCGTGCGCGGGGACTCGAAGAGGGGCTCGCTCGCCACCTCCACGCTCACCCAGCGCATGACGTCGCCCGTGGGGAAGGCGTGGCCCACGTCGCGCGTGGAGACGCGGAGCGCGCCGCGCGTCTGCTCCACCACGAGCGCGGCCTTGAGGGACTCGGTGCGTCGCGTGCCTCCGAGGCCGTGGTCTCCTCGCGGCATGTGGCAGTCCGTGCAGTGACGCGCGTCGCTGGACTGCTCGCGCCAGCGGGTCCACTCGCCCACGGTGTCCTGCTGCCACTGGGTGGAGGAGAGGCGCACGCGCTGGCCGTTGCCGTCGAGCACCGGGAAGCCGAACTGGTGACAGCCGGCGCAGGGCATTGCCGGTGTGGCCGTTGCGTCACCGCGCGCGGCGTGACAGCCGGCGCAGGTGACTCCGTGCTCCTCGGTGGTGCTGCCGGCGGGAGGGGCGCCTCGCTCCAGGTTGCGTGCGAGCGGGGCGTGGCACTGCACGCACCAGGCGGGCCGGTCCTCGGTGAGGGCGACCTGGAAGACGTCGTCGAGCCGCGCGTTGGCGTGGCCGCTGTTGCGCCAGGACTCCACCTGGGCCGGGTGGCACTCCGCGCAGCGCTGGACGTCCCAGTCGGGCAGGCCGTGCGGCGCGGGGCCGGGCTCCATCCGCGCGGTGCCCTGTGGGAAGCGGGGGCTCGGCGCGGCGGCCAGCAGTGAGCAGGTGAGGAGGAGGAGCGCGTGCACTGTTGGCGACACAGTGTAGGCGCGCTGTCACTGCGAGCGCGACCCCACCCCTTGGGGCAGGGTAGAACGGGGCCCATGAAGGCCTACGAGATTCGCGACGGATTTGGTCTGGACAAGCTGGTGGCGTGCGAGCGGCCGGACCCGGTGCCCGGCCCCTTCCAGGTGCGGGTGCGGGTGAAGGCCACGAGCCTCAATCAGCGTGACCTGATGATGGTGGAAGGCCGTTACAACCCGCGTCAGAAGCTGCCGCTGATTCCGAACTCGGACGGCGCGGGCGTGGTGGACGCGGTGGGCCCGGGCGTCACGCGCGTGAAGCCGGGAGACCGCGTCATGGGCCTCTTCTCGCAGGCGTGGCTCGCGGGAGAGCCGAGCCGTGTCGCGCAGACGAGCACGCTGGGTGGGCCGCTGGATGGGGCGCTCGCGGACACGATGCTGCTGCACGAGGACGGCGTGGTGCTCACGCCCTCGTACCTTTCGGATGAAGAGGCCGCGACGCTGCCGTGCGCGGCGCTCACGGCGTGGAGCGCGCTCGTGACGTACGGCGGGTTGAAGGCGGGAGACTCGGTGCTGGTGCAGGGCACCGGAGGGGTTTCCATCTTCGCGTTGCAGTTCGCCCGGATGCTGGGGGCCCGCGTCATCCTGACGTCGAGCAAGGACGAGAAGCTGGAGAAGGCGCGCACGCTGGGGGCGCACGAGGTCATCAACTACGCGACGACGGCGGACTGGGACAAGGCGGCGAAGGCGCTGACGGGCGGCGTGGGCGTGGACCACGTCGTGGAGGTGGGCGGGGCGGGGACGTTCGAGAAGTCACTGCGCGCGGTGCGCGTGGGCGGCACGGTGTCCGTCATCGGCGTGCTGAGCGGTGGGGCGGGGACGGTGCCGCTCACGCCCATCCTGATGCAGAACCTGCGCGTGCAGGGCATCCTCGTGGGGCACCGTCAGGGCTTCGAGGCGATGAACCGCGCGATGACGCTGCACGGAGTGCACCCCGTGGTGGACCGCGTGTTCCCCTTCGCCGAGGCGCGCGCCGCCTTCGAGTACCTCAAGAGCGGAGCGCACTTCGGGAAGGTGGTCATCCGGGTGGGGTGAGGCGGCTCCGGGCGGGTCCTGAACAGCGAGGCGGGCGGCCGTTCACCTCGTGGAGGACACGACCCGGGAAGGTGTTACCTTGGCCGCATGCCTCGCTGGTTCAACACTGCGGGTCCGTGCAACCCGGCCGACCACTACATGCTCCCAGCGTTGCGTCGCCTGCCCGAGGTGCAGCAGCTCTTCGAGGAGAGGAGCTACTTCGTCCTCCATGCCCCCCGGCAGGTGGGCAAGACGACGGCGCTCCGGTCCCTGGCCGCGCAGCTCATCACATCCGGGCGCTACGCCGCGCTTCACTTCTCCTGCGAGGAAGGGGAGGTCGCGGGTGATGACTTCGCGGAGGCACAGAGGACGTTGCTGGCACGCATCCGCCGCAGTGCCGAGCTCTACCTGCCTCCGGAGTTGCGCCCACCTCCATTCCCCGCCGCGCCTGATCTGCAGCTCCTGGGCTCGGCTCTGAGTCTCTGGGCACGGCAGTGCCCCCGGCCGTTGGTGCTCTTCTTCGATGAAATCGACGCGCTCCGGGGGCAGAGCCTCCTGAGTGTGTTGCGGCAACTGCGCGGGGGCTACCACGACAGGCCCGAGGGCTTTCCCTCCTCCGTGGTGCTGTGCGGCCTGAGGGACGTCCGCGACTACAAGATTGCGTCAGGCAGCCAGGGGCATCTGGGCACCTCCAGCCCCTTCAACATCAAGGTGGAGTCGCTCACCCTGCGCAACTTCACGCGCGACGAGGTGGCGGAGCTCTACCAGCAGCACACCGATGACACGGGACAGCGCTTCCTTCCCGAAGCCGTGGACCGCGTCTTCTACTGGACCCAGGGACAGCCCTGGCTCGTCAACGCCCTGGCGCGGCAGATGGTGCAGCAGCTCGTGCCGGACCGGACGCAGGATGTGACGGCGGCTCATGTGGATGCCGCGAAGGAGATTCTGCTCAAGCGGCAGGACACGCACCTGGACAGCCTCGCCGAGCGCCTGCGCGAACCCCGGGTGCGGCGCATCCTCGAGCCGATGCTCGCGGGCCGCGCTCTGGGTGACATCCCCCAGGATGACCTGCGCTTCGTCCAGGACCTGGGGCTGGTGCGCATGGGCAGCACGGGTGGAGTGGAGATGGCCAATCCGCTCTACCGGGAGGTCATCCTCCGAGTCCTCGCGAACACGGCCTTTGCTTCACTGCCTCCGATGCAGTCCGCGCCGCCGTGGTTGCGCGCGGATGGGCGGCTCGACATGGAGCGCCTCATGGAGGCGTTCCTCGCTTTCTGGCGCCAGCATGGTCAGCCCCTGCTGGGAACCGCGCCCTACCATGAGATTGCGCCGCACCTGGTGTTGATGGCCTTCCTGCACCGGGTGGCCAACGGTGGCGGCACGCTGGAGCGTGAGTACGCCATCGGCACGGGCCGCATGGACCTGTGTCTGCGCTACGGCCTCGACACGCTCGCCATGGAGCTCAAGGTGTGGCGCGACGAGGAGAAGGACCCGCTGGACGAGGGGCTGGCCCAGCTCGACCGGTATCTGGCCGGGCTGGGGCTCGACACCGGCTGGCTGGTCATCTTCGACCGCCGCAGCGGGCAGCCCCCGATTGCCGAGCGCACCGTGGCGACCCACGCGCAGACGCCCGCGGGGCGCCGGGTCTCCGTCGTGCGGGCCTGAGCCTTTCGCGGACGCCCGCGGACCACCGGCTCTTCGTCGTGTGGGCCTGGGCCTCCCCCGGGAAGAGGCTGACTGTGCTCTGGCCCCTGTCTCATGAGGCCCCGCCTCTGGTGCGCGGGGCTCGGACCGCTCAGGAGCCCGTCTCGTGAGGCCCCGGGTCGGAAGACGAGGGCGGACGCTGGACGAAGGAGACCTGCGGACCCTGGGCACGCGGCGGCCGGGGGCCTCCGCGATTCGGCCCCTGCCTCGGCGGCCTCGGACCCGGACCGTTGCCCGGACCCGCCGGGCGCGGCTCGCGGAGGGTGTTGGTGCCCGGGGAAGACGCCCCCGTCGCCGGCCGCGTCTCCACCACGGGCTGCGAGCGGACCGGGCCTCCGCGCCGCTCCACGCGCGGGCCCGGTGGGGTGAGGCCATTGTCGCCGGCCTGCACGTCATTCCGGGGCGGACGGCCATTGTTGCGTCCGGGACGCCCGTCGTTCCGAGGCGGACGCCCGTTGCCACCAGGACGCTGCTCGTTCCGGTTGGGACGGCCCTCCGCCGCGCGCGAGTCATTCACGGGCGACGACTGCACCAGCGCGGCTCCGTCTCGCGGCTCGTTCCGGGTGGGCGCTCCGTTGCCTCCCGAGCGCCGCTCGCCGAAGCGTGCGGAGGTGTCTCCACCGCGCTGCCCATCCGGCTGCGCTCCCGCGCGCTGCTCGTTGAAGCGGGCACCCCGATTGTTTCCGCCGCGCTCGTTGGGCCGCGTGCCCGGGTTGCCATTGCCGCGCTGCTCGTTGGGCCGCGCTCCCGGAGTGCCACCCGCGCGCTGCACGTTGGAGCCCGGGCCCGCGTTCGCGCCACCCCGCTGCTCGTTCGCGGGACGCCCGTTTCCACCACCCCGAGGCCCACCATTGGACGCGCGCGGGCTCCCACCCGGGGGCGGGCGCGCACCATTGGAACGCCCACCGCCGGAGCGGTTCCGTCCCCCTCGCGGCGGAGGCGCCGCCTGGGGCTTGCCGCGCTCGCCGCCGCCCTGCTTCAGCACCAGGGCCTCCAGCTCGCGCAGCTCCGCCTCCGCGGCCTCCTCCGGCGTCATCGTGGACTGCGCCACCGGCGCCTGTTCCACCACCGGCTCCGCGCGGAAGGCTCGCGGGTGGCCGTTGTCCCCGGCGCGCTCCGGGTTGAAGCCCTGGCGCCCGTCACGCGGACCCTTGAGGCCCCGGCCCTGCCCACCATTGCGGCGAGGCGCATCTCGGAAGTTGCCCCTCGGCGTGAAGTCCGGCGTCAGCTCCCGCCGCACATAGGCGTTCCAGATTTCACCCGTCTCGCCCGCGGCGTCGTACAGCTCCGGGGCGATGCCCGCGAGGAAGTTGCGGACGTTGTCCAAGTCCCGCCGGAAGTAGAACTCCGCGCGGTTGTTGCGCGCCGCCGCCACCGTCTGCGGGAAGTCGATGATGGTGGGGCCCTGCCAGCTCATCAGGACGTTGTACGGCGACAAATCCCCGTGGATGAGGTCGGCGCAGAGCATGTTCACCACCTGGGTGCGCAAATCCAGGTAGAGGGCGTGCGCCTCGTCGGGCGTGGCCGGCGGGGCCTCCACCAGCCGCGGGGCGGGGTGGCCCTGCGGGTCGAGCACCAGCTCCATCAGCAGGATGCCCTCGTAGAACATCACCGGCGTGGGCACCCGCACACCATGGGCGTGCAGCTTGTAGAGCGAGTCCGACTCCGCGCTCTTCCAAGCGTCCTCGGCGGCGGCCTGCCCGAAGCGGCTGCCCTTCTCCATGGCCCGGCGCGTGCGCGAGTTGCGCACCTCGCGCCCCTCCCGGTAGCCCGCGTTGTTGCGGAAGTTGCGCTCGTGGCGCTCCTTGTACAGCTTGGCCGCCACCACCTCGCCTGCGTGTTGGACCAGCCAAACCTCCGCCTCCTTGCCGGTCTTCAACTGGCCGATGACGGCCTCGATGATGCCGTCGGCGAGGAGAGTCTCTAGTGAGTCATTCATTCAGACGCGGAAGTCCAATGAGGTCCGGGCAGGTGTCTCGGATGGGAGCGCGTGCGGCCCTGTTCGCTGCGCTTCGCGGCATGTGAACATCTCGCGGGTTCCCCTTTCTACCGCCATACGACGCCAAGCCGTTCCGGGGACCAGCACCCGGCCTGCTAGCAGTTTGCAGGCCAGGGTTCCAGGGTAGCCAGGGCTCGCTTCCAGGGGTGGGTCATTAGGGACCAAGCCTTCCAGGCGGGGAGGTGCCCGCCTGGCCGTCCGCTCGGGGGCGGTGCGCGGCTACTTCTTGATGACTTCCCGGACGGAGCGGCCGTCCGGGCTGGTGCCGGTGAGCAGCACGTACTCCACGCCGGTGGGCCAGGCCGCCTTCACGAAGATGCGCTCGATTTGCGCCACCTTGCCGTCCATGACGGTGAAGGCCCGGGCGGCGCAGTGGCCATTCTCGCGGAAGACGTCCAGGTCGATGACCCGCTCCGGCCAGGCCCGCAGCCGGAAGTGGACGCGCCAGCCCTGGGGTGTGGCCTCCACCTGCTGCGCCTCGCCCAGCCCGTAGGCGGGCTGTTCCCGGCCGAGCAGCGGCTCGATGTTCTTCACCCCCTCCTCCAGCATCCGCCAGTACGCGTGCACCGGCTTGGGCCCCTGGGGCTTGCAGTCCTCGTCCACGTGGATGCCGTAGTGGACCTGGTTCCGGTTGGTGCTCCGGGTGATGAAGAAGGCGGAGTCCGCCTCTCGGGCCGGAGGGGCCTTGGGCGTCGCCGGGGGCGGCGGCTCCGCGGAAACGGCCGCCCGGGCGAGCAGCAACGCCAGGCAGATGCCAGGCCACGTCCAGTCCCTCTGTCGCACGCGTCCCCTCGTTCTTCCGGTGCCACGGATGTGGAATCGCACCCGGCCGGGCGCCAGGGCCCGCGGGCGATTCTGGCGCAGAGTGCATGAAACGCGGCACGGAGGGGACCCCCGCCGTGAATTTGTCACCGAAGCGGGCCGCGCGGAGGCGGCCGGGGCCCTTCCGACGCGGCGCTTCCCCGCGGAGGCCGCGGCCCCTCGGCGCGACGTCCATGACACAAGGCTGATGCCCCGCACCGTAACGGCGTTACGATGCGCGCCGCCCAGGGAGGGGCTCATCATGGCAACGAAGTCACGCAAGACGAGTGCTGCGAAGAAGTCATCCCGGCGCGCCCCCACCGCGAAGAAAGCGGCCACGAAGAAGGCCGGCGCGAGGAAGACGGCCACGAAGAAAGGCGCGGCGAAGAAGGCCACCGCGAAGAAGGCGGCCGCCCGGAAGACCCCCGTGAAGAAGGCGGCCGCGAAGAAGGCCGGTGCCGCGAAGAAGGCGGCCGGCGCGCGGAAGGCCTCCGCGAAGAAGACGACTGTCGCCAAGAAGGCCGCGGGCGCCCGGAAGCCGTCCACGCCCGCCGCCAGGAAGGCCGCGGGCGCCCGGAAGCCATCCACGCCCGCCGCCCGCACGCGGAAGCCCGCGGCGGCCCCCGTCGCTCCGCCGCCCCCGCTTGAAAGTACGCCGGCGCCGGAGGCCACGCCCACGCCCCCGCGCGAGGAGCGCGCCGCCGCCGACGAGCGTCCGGCCACGGGCTCGCCGTACGTGGAGCAGGTGGAGACCTCGTCCGCCGGAATCCAGCCGCTCGCGCCCGAGCACGCGGCGGTGGACGAGCTGACCAGCTCCGGCAACGAGCTGCTCGACATCTTCCAGCGCTATGACCGCAACCGCACCGGCTCCATCGAGCGCGGCGAGTTCGCCCGGCTGCTGGAGGCGCTCGGCCAGCCCGTCACCGACGAGGAGCTGGAAATCGCCGTCGACTCCGTCGACACCGAGCGCACCGGGAAGATTTCCTGGAAGGCCTTCAAGGCCTGGTGGACCAGCCGCTAGAAGCGCATGAACACTCCGGGGCCGGCGGCCACCGAGTCGTTGCCCCGGCCCGCCGGCATCACCACCGGCACGGGGACGGGCTGGAGCGCGTTGAGCGTCTGGGGCTCGCGCTGCGTGGGCCCGTCCGGCGCCAGCGCGGAGAGCAGCACGGTGATGGCGAACGTCCCCGCCATCGTGCCCAGCACCGTCTTGGCCACCGTGACGTCGCTGACATCCAACCGCGAGCCCACCAGCAGCGCCGCCAGTCCCATGCCCACGGGGAACAGGGTGACGTCCCGCAGGGACGAGGGCTCGATTTCCAGCGGAATGGCCAGCAGCCCGCCGATGAGCATTCCCGCCGCCGGGGCAATCAGGAGCGGCGTGTAGCGGAAGCTGTCCCCGGACTGGCGCGAGCCGATGAACTCGATGAGCCCGGTGGTGATGAAGGCATAGAAGGTCGTCGTACCAATCAGCCCCGTGTCGCCGTTGCTCACGTCGTCGCCGCCCGCGGTGAGCAGCAGCACGCTGGCCACGCCCACCTGCGAGGTGGTGAGGGCGAGCAGCGCCCGCTGCCGGTTGTCGAGGTCCCATCCGTTGGCGGCGCTCACCCCGGCCGTGAAGCCCAGCGTCGCGGCGCTCGCGGCGAGCAGCGACTCGTTGCGCTTCACGGGGATGAAGTACTGGTACAGCGTGCTCGCCGTGCCGAGGGTGAGCGTGCCCAGCATCGCCCCCATGTAGGCGTTGTCGCTCCGCCCGTTCGGGTCGTCGTAGCTGTCACCCAGCATGGCGCCGAGGACCATGCCGCCCACCGCCTCCGTGAGGACCAGCGTGGGGCCACCCGACGCCGCGGAGAGGCGGCTGTAGCGCAAGGGGCGCTTCTGTGGCGCCAGGGTCCGGGACGGCTCCAGCGCGGCGGGCTCCAGGGCGGACGCGGGCCGGCGCGTGGCGGGTGTCAAGGTGCCCCGGGTGGACCTGCCCGGGCGGGCGGCGGGGGTGTCGGGGCTCTCGGCGGGCGCGGCCGGGCTCGCGGTGGCCGGAGCCGGGCGCGCGACGGGCTCATCCGGGCTCGCGGTGGACGGGCCGTCGGGGCTCGCGATGGAGGTGGGGTTCTCCCGCGTCTCCGTCACGGACTCCCTGCCCGGATTGAAGGTCGGGGGCGTGGCCCACTCAGGCTCATCCGGGGACGCGGGCGAAGAGGTGAGGGGAGGAGGTGGGAGTGGAGAGTCGGCGGCCGGCTGCTGGGCGCTCGCGAGAGTGGCGAAGAAGCCCAGCAGGAGGGCGATGGGACGCATGTGGAGGGACTCCTGGTCCGCCCCATCTTCGTTGACTCCCGGGCTCCAGGGAACCCACGGCCAGGGTGGGGCCGGGACTACCTCCCCCGACGCCATGCGACGCCCCCTTTCTTGCCTGCCGCGCCTCCGGGCTTTCCGGCTTCGTTGCCGCATGGCGCCGTCCACTGCTGTGCCGTTCGGCTGTCTGGCATGATGCAGGTTTCCGAGGAGTGGCCCCCGCCGCGTGGTGGCGGGCCGAGGGACCGACCTACATTGCGAGGTAGGGGGAAGGGTGTCCGACCTGGCGTCCAGCGCACATTCCGCCGTGTTCGAGCACTCGCGTGACGCGGTGCTCGTGCTCGACTCCGCGCAGCGCATCCTCGAGCTGAACCGCGCCGCCGAGCGGTTCTTCGGGCCGCGCGCCGGGCTCGTGGGCAGCCTCGTCGCCCAGGTGCTCCCCGGGTGGCGCCCTCCCGAGTTCCGCGTCACCACTGACGCACCGCAGGAGACCGAGCTGGCGGGCCAGCGTCCAGGCGGCGGGGGTACTGCGTACTACCTGCGCGTGCTGACGCTGCCGCTGGCGGGCCCGGAAGGGGGCTGGGTGCTCCAGCTCCAGGACATGACGGGGCGCCTGGAGGTGGAGGCGTCCATCCGCCAGCAGAAGGAGTTTTTCGAGGCGGTGGTGCGCAACAGCCCCGTGGCCATCGTCACCATCACCCGCCAGTTCCGCGTGCTGTCGTGGAACCCGGAGGCGGAGCGGCTCTTCGGGTTCACGCCGCAGGAGGCGCTGGGCCGGCACATCTTCGAGCTGGTGGCCACCAACCAGGCCGTGCTCCCGGAGGCGGAGCGGGCCAGCCGTGAAGTGGTGGCGCGTGGCCGCGTCCACTCCGTCACCCGGCGCGTGCGCAAGGACGGCAGCGTGGTGGACGTGGAGCTGCTCGCGCTGCCGGTGTCCGTGGGAGGGCGGCAGCTCGGCTTCATCGCCATCTACCACGACATCACCGACCTCCAGCGCGCGCGCCAGGCCGCCGAGGCCGCCAACCAGGCCAAGAGCCTCTTTCTGGCCACGATGAGCCACGAAATCCGCACGCCGATGAACGCCATCATCGGCATGACGGGCCTGCTCCTGGACACGGGGCTCACCGAGGAGCAGCGCGACTTCGTCTCCACCATCCGCCAGAGCAGCGAGGCCCTGCTCACGCTGCTCAACGACGTGCTGGACTTCTCCAAGATTGAAGCCGGCCGCTTCGAGACGGAGCTGCACCCCTTCGACCTGCGCCAGTGCGTGGAGTCGGTGCTGGACCTGCTCGCGGTGCGCGCCAGCGAGAAGGGGTTGGACCTGGGCTGCGACATCGCCCCGCGCGTGCCGCAGATGCTGGTGGGCGACGCGTCGCGCCTGCGCCAGGTGCTGCTCAACCTCGTGGGCAACGCGCTGAAGTTCACGGAGAAGGGCGGCGCGGTGGTGTCGGTGGACGCGACGCTGCCCCCGGGGGCCGCGTCGGACGCGCCGTGGGAGCTGACCTTCTCCGTGCAGGACACCGGGCCCGGCATCCCCGAGGAGATGCGGGCGGGGCTCTTCCAGCCCTTCAATCAGCTCGACGCGTCGGTGTCCCGGCGCTTCGGCGGCACGGGCCTGGGGCTGGCCATCTCCAAGCGGCTGGTGGAGGCCATGGGCGGCCGCATCTGGGTGGACACGGAGGCCGAGCGCGGCATCGGCACCACCTTCCGTTTCTCGCTCAGCGCGCAGGCCGCGGCGCAACAGCCCGCCGTGCACCTGCTGCCGGAGCAGCCCCTGTTGCAGGGGCGGCGCGTGCTCATCGTCGACGACAACGCCATCAACCGGCGCCTGCTGGGGCGGCAGCTCCGGTCGTGGGGGCTGGACTTCGTGGAGACGTCCTCGGGCGCGGAGGCCCTGGCGAGCCTCCAGGCCGGCGCGCGCTTCGACGTGGCCCTCATCGACCACCAGATGCCGGGGCTGGACGGGCCGGCGCTCGCGGCGCGCATCCGCCAGTGGGGAGACATGCGCGCGCTGCCGCTGCTGCTGCTCACCTCGCCCGGCCGCAGGGGCATCACGCCCGAGGGGCTGTTCTCCGGCGTGTTGTCCCGCCCGGTGAAGGCCTCGCAGCTCCACGACGCGCTGATGGCGTGCTTCTCCCACGACGTGGCCCGGCAGGCGCACGCGGCCCGCATGGAGCGCGCCCCGCCGCGCCGGGCGCCCTTCCCTGGAGAGCGCCCCGGAGACCGGCTGCCGCTGGACATCCTCCTGGTGGAGGACAACCCCACCAACCAGAAGCTGGCGCTGCTGGTGCTGGAGAAGCTGGGCTACCGCGCGCAGGTGGCCTTCAACGGCGTGGAGGCGGTGAAGGCCGTCTCACAGCAACGCTTCGACGTCGTCTTCATGGACCTGCAGATGCCGGAGATGGACGGGCTGGAGGCCACCCGCCGCATCCGCGCCGAGGTGCCGCCGCACGCGCAGCCGTGGATCATCGCCATGACGGCCAACGCGATGGACTCGGACAGGGACCAGTGCTTCGCGGCGGGCATGGACGACTTCCTGGGCAAGCCCATCCGCGTGGAGGCGCTGGCCGCGTCGCTGCTGCGCTGCCAGCCGCGCCGCGCGGAGGCCGTCACCGCCCGCAGGCCCGCCCCGCTCGCCACGGAGCCGTTGCCCACACCCGTGGGCGAGATGCCCGAGGCGGCGCGCGTCCCCGGCCTGGAGCCCTCCGCGCTCGCGCGTCTGTGGCGGGAGCTGGGCGCGCAGTCCGGGCAGATTCTCCCCGAGCTCATCGAGACGGCCCTGCACAGCATGCCGGCCCTGCTGGACGACGCGTACACCGCGCTGGGCCGGGGACGGATGGACGACCTGGGCCGGGCCGCGCACACGCTCAAGTCCAACGCGGCGTGGTTCGGGGCCACGGCCCTGGAGTCGCACTGCCGCGACATCGAGCTGCGCGCCGACTCGGGCAGCATGGAAGGCATGGCGGAGCGACTGGAGCGCTGCAAGGTGGAGCTGGACGGCACGCGCCGCCTGCTGGCGCAGCTTCGCGAGCGCATCCTGGCGTTGTCGCCTCGGAACTGAAGCCCCGGGCCAGAAGGTCGCAGTGTCCGCTGTCGCGGATTTCAAAGGCCCCGGCCCCACACTTCCGGTGCCGTGAGCGCCCTCCAGGGGCTATCTCTGGGGGACACGCGCGGCGCACCCGGAGGAGAGAGGACCATGGCCCGTTACGACTTCGACCTGTTCACCATCGGCGGAGGTTCTGGAGGCGTGGCGGCGAGCCGCCGGGCGGGCTCCTACGGCGCGCGCGTGGGGCTGTGCGAGGAGAAGGACCTGGGCGGCACCTGCGTGCACCGGGGCTGCGTGCCCAAGAAGCTGCTGGTGTACGGCTCGCACTTCCACGAGGACTTCCAGGACGCGGCCGGGTACGGGTGGACGGTGCCGGAGCCCACGTTCGACTGGGCGAAGCTGCGCGACGCCAAGGACAAGGAGACGGCGCGGCTGGGCGGTGTGTACGCGCGCCTGTTGCGCGACTCGGGCGTGACGGTGGTGGAGGGGCGCGGGCGACTGGTGGACCCGCACACGGTGGAGGTGGCCGGGAAGCGGTACACGGCCGAGCGCATCCTCGTGGCCACGGGCTCGCGGCCGTACCTGCCGCCGGAGGTGACGGGCATCGAGCATGCGCTCACCTCGGACGACGCGCTGTCCTTCCCCTCGCTTCCGAAGCGGCTGGCGATTGTCGGTGGCGGCTACATCGGCGTGGAGCTGGCGGGTGTGTTCCACGGGCTGGGCTGCAAGGTGACGGTCATCATCCGCGGGCCCACGGTGCTCAACGGCTTCGACGGGGACGTGCGCGCGGTGCTCACGGAGGAGATGCGGAAGAAGGGCATCGAAATCCTCATGGACACCTTCATCCGCGACATCGAGAAGCGCGCGGACGGTGGGGTGAGCCTGCTGACGAGGTCGGGCGAGACGGTGGAGGCGGACGCGGTGCTGTACGCCACGGGGCGCATGCCCAACTCGAGCGGGTTCGGGCTGGAGGAGGCGGGCGTGAAGCTCGACGCGCGCGGCGCCGTCATGGTGGATGAGGGGTCCCGCACCTCGGTGGAGAACATCTACGCGGTGGGGGACGTGACGGACCGGCTCAACCTCACCCCGGTGGCGATTGCGGAGGGACGCGCGCTGGCGGAGACGTTGTTCCACGACAACCCGATGAAGATGGACCACACCAACGTGCCCTCCGCCGTCTTCAGCCAGCCGCCGGTGGCATGCGTGGGGCTGTCGGAGTTCGAGGCGCGCGAGCGGCACGGGAAGGTGGACATCTACGTCGCCAGCTTCAAGCCGATGAAGCACACGCTCAGCGGGCGCAACGAGCGGACGATGATGAAGCTGGTGGTGGAGCGCTCCTCGCAGAAGGTGCTGGGTTGCCACATGGTGGGGGCGGACGCGCCGGAAATCATCCAAGGGCTCGCGGTGGCGGTGAAGTGCGGCGCCACCAAGGCGCAGTTCGACGCCACCGTGGGCATCCACCCCACGGCGGCCGAGGAGTTCGTCACCATGCGCGACAAGCGGCCGGACCCCGAGGCGGCGCTGGCCGCCGAGCGCGGGCACGACGCGGGAGTGACGGGCGCGCACTGAGTGGAGAAGATGGGGCCATGTCCCAGCTGAGCCCACGAACGCTGGCGATGGCCATCCGGGCAGTGGATGCGGAGCTCCGTCGCCTCGAGGCCGAAATCGAGAGCGCGGGCGACGACGTCGACCCGGACGCCCAGGAAATCCACCTGTGCTACGACCTCGCGGCCTCGGACCTCGAGGATGCCTATCGCCTCCTCTGCGAGCGCTTCATCAACCTGGCCCCTTACGAGCAGCTCGTCACCCAGGTCCGATGGGTGAAGGAGCCCCCTCCCATTCGGGAGGATGGGAGCGTTCCGGAAGGAGGGGAGGAAGTCCCGCAGCCACTGAGCTCTCGCGCGCTGGCCATGGCCATCCAGGCGGTAGCGGTGGAGATGCGACTTCTCAGGGACGCAATCGCGAGCACCGGTGGGGACACGGGCGGGGTTGAGGACCTCCCACAGTACGAGGACTACGCGAGCGCGGCCGAGGAGCTCAAGCAGGCCTACCTTCCCCTCGAGAAGGTCTACAGCAACCTGGTGCCCTACGACGTGCTCGTCGGCCGGCTCTCCGCGAAGAGCTAGCACTCCCAGGTGCGTCCCGGTGCCGGGGTAGCATGCCCTCGGGCCGGTCAGGTCCGCGCGGGTGGCTCCGTCCACGATGACCCCGCTGAGCACCGGGAGGTGAGCGATGAGTGATTCTCCGACGGATTCCCCGCGCACGGGCGCCGGACGCATCCGTGGACTGGAGCAGGTGGACCGGCTGTCCGTCCCCCTGCCGCACGGCACCGAGGTGACCACGCGCGTGGAGCGCATGGCCTCGGGCGGACGCCGCATTCCGCAGGGCGTGGTGGGCCGCGTCGTGCGGGCCCATGACGGCGGCTTCGACGTGCAGATTGTCGGCGTGGGCGAGGTGTGGTTCGCCCGCGAGGAGCTGGTGCCCCGGCGCATGGGGCAGGTGAACTTCGCTCGCCGCCGCGAGGCCGCGTGGAGCGCGCTGACGCCGTGCGTGGTGCTGGAGACGCGCGTGGGCAGCCATGCGTGGGGCCTGGCCAACGAGAACTCGGACGTGGACGTGCGCGGCGTCTTCGCGCTGCCGCTGCCGTGGACCTTCGGCCTCGTCGAGGCGCCGATGGACCTGGTCAGCGCCGACGGCAGCACCACCTTCTGGGAGGTGCGCAAGACGGTGGAGCAGGCGCTGCGCGCGGACCCCAACACGCTGGAGACGCTGTTCGTCCCCGGCGCGAAGGCGAAGGACGTGCTCGGCGAGTGGCTCCTCGCGGAGCGTGACGCCTTCGTGTCCAAGGCCATCTTCGGCAGCTTCGGCCGCTACGCCATGAGTCAGCTCGACAAGCTCACCCGCAGCCAGCGGCTGGCCGAGCACCGCGACCTCCTCCTGGAGTGGCTGTGCGAGGACCCGGCCCCGGACCTGGATGAGGTGGCGAAGCGGCTGTCCGCCGTGTCTCCGCGCGGTGCGCCCACGCAGCAGGACGCGCTGCTGGCGGCGAAGACGTACGTGAAGCAGCTCTACCGCTCGCTGTGGGACCAGGGGCTGCTCACGGCCAACGACTTCGCGGCGCTCACCGCGTACGCACGTGGCGGCGGGCAGCGGCCTCCGTCCGCGCGCGAGCTGCGGCCGAAGAACGCGTACAACCTGCTCCGGTTGGTGGCCACGGCCACGGGCTGGCTGCGGGAGGGCGTGCCCACGTTCGAGGCGTCGGGCGCGCTGAAGGCGCGGCTCTTGGACATCAAGGCGGGCCGCGTGCCGCTGGAGGACGTGCTGCGGGACGCGGAGGCCATGGCGCCGGAGCTTGAATCCGCGCACCGGGAGAGCAAGCTGCCGGAGCACCCCGACTATGAGCGGGCGGACCGGCTCTTGCGCCGGGTGGGGGACGAGGTGGCGCGGCGCTGGGTGCTGAAGGAGCCCGGCCCGCTGGGGCGGGATGCGCCGGAGGCCCCGGCCATGGAGTGGAGGGAACCGGAATGAAGGGCACGCTGAAGGAACATGAGCGCGTGGTGGCGGACCGGGTGCTCGACGAGGAGTCGGCGAAGCGCGAGCACCTCGTCATCGCCCTGTCCGGGGCGCACGCGTATGGCTTCCCCTCGCCGGACAGTGATTTGGACTTGAAGTCCATCCACGTGGCGCCCACTGGGGTGCTGCTCGGCCTCCAGCCGAAGCACATCACCGCCGAGCGGCTCCAGGTCATCGACGGCGTGGAGGTGGACTACTCGTCCAACGAGCTGCAGGGAGTGCTTCAGGGCATCCTGCAGGGCAACGGCAACTACATCGAGCGGGTGCTGGGCGCCATCCGCGTGCGCGCCTCGCCGGAGCTGGAGGGGCTCAAGCCGCACGTGCGCGCCGTGCTGTCTCGGCGCGTGCACCGGCACTACCGGGGCTTCGCCCACGGCCAGCTGCGCGAGTGGGAGAAGACGGGCTTCAAGTCCGCGAAGAAGCTCCTCTACGTCCTGCGCACCACGCTGACGGGCACGCACGCGCTGCGCACCGGGGAAATCGAAACGGACGTCACCGAGCTGCTCGACATGTACGGCTTCTCGGAGGCGCACGTGCTGGTGGAGCAGAAGAAGCGCGGCGAGAAGAGCGAGCTGCCCGAGGAGCTGAGCCAGAAGTGGCGCGCGGAGGTGTCGCGCTCCTTCGAGGTTCTCGACGCGGCGCTGGCGGAGTCCGTGCTGCCGGAGGACCCGCCAGGGAAGGCCGTGGATGCGATGGAGGCGTGGATGCTGGACTTGCGTCGTCGGCGGTTCGAGACGGAGAGGATGTCATGAGAGGCCTTGCTGTCGTCCTGTGCGCCTGCTCGTTGCTCTGCGCGGGCGTGGCCCATGCGGCTGAGCCGGCGCCCGCGCTCCTGGAGGCGGAGGCCCTCATCCAGAAGGCGGAGGACGCGGATTCGAACCCCGGCGCGCACGCGATAGTCGCCACCGACGTCGAGCGCGTGCTTCGGGCGCTGCTCGCGCGCTGCCTCGCGGGGACCGAGGAGTGCAAGGAGTTGGAGAGCTTCGGTGCACCCGAGGACAAGGAGCTGCGTCGGGTGGCGCGGAGTGCGGAAGTGCTCATCGGAATGCTCGGCGGGTATGGCACCGCGGACGTGCTTCCTCTCCTCTGGCAACTGGATGCGCGGGGCTCGTTTGCCGCGAGGCGTGCCCGGGAGACGCTCCAGACGCGGTCGATGACCGGAGCCCTCGCCACGCGTCCCTGTGCGCCACCTTCCAAGGAAGAGGTCGCCAGCGAGCTGACCCGCCTCGGAGACTTCGCGGCGCTTCGAGTCGAGGGGGGCAAGCTCGTCGCCGTGAAGCCCACGCAGAAGGAGCTCTCGGACCTCGCGTACTTCCTCGTGGCGGTGCGCGAGGCGGGCACTCCAGTGGGAGAGGGGACGGAGCCCGGTGGCGACTGGCGCCGCCCCGCGCCGACCAACGCCTCGCTCGACGCGGCCTACAAGGAGCTGGGTGAGGCCCGCCTTCGGGGCGACCTCCAGGGCATGGACACCGCGGCACGGCGCTACCTGGTGCTGCTGGGCTACCCGGCGCCGCTCAAGGCAAACGAGGAGAACGCCTACGGCTGGCATGGCTCCCGCTTCGCCTCGGTGATGCGGGAGTGGGCCAGCGTGCAGGAGGACCTCGGTGCCTTCACGGATGCCGCGGCCCTCTATCGCCGAGCCAGTCCGGGAGATGGCGCCTGCGGGACGGGCGTGGACCTCGTCCTCAAGGACCAGATGCTCGCCGTCATCCGCACCACGGAGCAGCACTCGGGCTGCCGCGCCGTGGTCGCCGAGCGCCTGCTGGACGTCGACGGTGAGTTCGATAGCGAGAATGAACCGTCGCCCTACGGGCCGGCGCGGCTGCGCAAGGCGGGCTTCGACCTGGCGCGGCTCTACCGAGGCGCCCTGGTGACGCGTCACCGGGACATTCCCGTGGAGGAGTTGAAGCAGGTGCTCTCGTCCGCCAAGGAGCCGCTGCGCACGGCCGCGCTCCGGCGCCTCCAGGAGCGGGGACCGGAGGCATGGGAGAAGCGGGTGCAGGCCCTCGAGGGGCTCGCGGATGTCGCCCAGCGTGAGGCGCTGGAGCCGGTGCTCGCACTTGCCCTCTCGTCCCTGGGTGACACGCAGCACCGCGCGGTCTCCGCGCTCGGCCGGCTCGCGGAGCGACCCGAATATGACCCCTGTGCGGAGGACGGGATGATGGGCGGCAGCTATTCATCCAGCTTGAGCATGCAACGCCCCATCCGGAAGCTCGCGGAACGCTGCGCCACCGCGCTCAAGCCGAAGGAGCGAGACGGCGTGGCAAGACGCCTCCTGCCGCTCCTCGACTCGAAGGACGGGCGGACGCGCGAAGTCACGGCGGAAGCGCTGGGCATGCTTGGCTCGGCGCTCGCCATCCCCCGGCTGGAGCAACTGGCCACGGATGCCTACACGAGCGGGAACTACCTCTCCGAGGGCGGCACCAAGGAGAGGCCCCGCTACCCCGTCAGGGAAGCGGCGGCCGAGGCCCTGAAGCGGCTCAGGTGAGCGCCCGACTCAGTAACGCGCCTGCACCAGCAGGTTGAAGCCCACGCCGCGCTGGCTCGGGTCTTTCGTGAGGGAGGGTGGGAGCTCGTCGATGGCATGGGCGTGGGAGTACTCCGCCCCGGTCTTCGGTGGCGCGAAGGTGGTTCGCTCCCACGTGTACGAGAGCTCGCCCGCGGCGGCGACCCATCTGAGCAAATCCCACTTCAAGGTGGCCCTGGCGGACACGAGCGGCTGGGGCGCCTGCCCCTCCGGAAGCAGTCTCGCGAATCCCTCCGGGCCGATGAGCCACCAGGAGGGAGCCTGCCCCGCCGTGCTGCTCGCCCTCAGGTGACCCGCGGGGCGCAGGACCCGCATTCCGAGCCCGGGCGTCAGGCCGAGCGCTGCCAGGTGGTAGTCCGCCCCCAGGCTCACACCGAGCTCGGGGCGGCGCTGCGAGCCGCGGAAGAAATCCAGCCACAGGTCCGCGTCTTCCTGCACCACCGCGCCCGCGCTGCGCACGAGCCCCAGGCCATGCAACCGCAGCCGGTTCCAGCGAAGGCGGGCATCCAGGGCCACGATGTTGGTGTGGGCACTTCGAGGGACCCACACCTGAACGCCATCGACGACGCCGAGCTCGGCGTAGCCATTGAGGATGGTGTGGGTGGCCTCGAGCGAGATGCTATGGGAGATGCCCTCCGCGTAGGGCTCGGCCTGGAAGACCTCCTCGAACAGCGCGGGCGACGTGCCGTACAGCCCGAAGTCCACATTCGTCCCGATGGGAGCACCCCGTTCGTGGACGAGCCGCGCGGACACACCTCGGGTGTCATACGGCGGGCTGGAATCGCTGGACCTGCTGCGCTCGAGAAGCTCGGGGTCGAGCTGGCCGGTCTCGGGCCTGAAGAGGCCAGGGTAGCGGCGGTAGCGCGGGACGTACGCGGCCTGGACCTCCGCGCGCAGGGCGAGCGGGAGCGAGACGCCGGCACCTACCCTGGGGGAGAGCAGATGCGTCAGCTCACTCGACTTCAGTGCCGCGAAGACCTGCCAGCGCTCGCGCTTCACCTGGAGCTGAATCCCGTGGGTCAGCCGGCGCTCGACGGAGAGGAAGTTGGACAGCTGCGGCGTCGCCTCCCATCTGCCGTGGAAGGTGCCGGCCCAGGTGGCCGGGTACGCCCATCCCAGGCGCAGCCGGGAGCTGTCGAGCGGGTACACCGTCAGGGAGGCACCCTCGCCTGGGGCCCAGCCCTCCGGACGGTAGCGCACGAAGAGAGAGCTGCCGCTGTCCTGCACCCGCGTCGAAGAGCCCGCCTCCTCGAAACTGCCCCACTGCGCGACCTTCCCAGCGTTGACGGAGAGGTTCGCTCCGAAAAGCCAGGGACTGGCCTCGCGCTCCGGAGACTGCAGCGTGGCGCCCAGGTTGACCCAAGGAGTGAAGTCCCAGGCCGGCTCCAGGGTCTGCTGGGACGTGAAGAACGATGCCCGCGCCCGCACCCAGGGCTCTTCCGCTCGAGCCACCGTGCCCGAGAGCCCGCAGCCCAGCACCGCGAGTCCAACTGCCCACCTCTTCAATGAATGCCGTCCCATCTGCACCGTCACGCGGAGCCAGACTCTCCGCGCGCCCCCCTCCACGAGTCAATGGCACGGGCCGCGTCAGGAGACGCGGGCCCGGCGGGTACGTGCCCGCGCTTCTATCCGAAACGCCGGAGCTCGGTATAGACAGCCGGCCGAACGTGTCTGGCCGTACGCAGTTGCCGACGTCCGAGCACCGCGCTGCGTGTCACTGGCACGAGTACGTGTACGAAGACGGCGTGCTCCACGTGCCATCCGGGTTGATCGCACGCACGGTGTAACCGCTCGCCGGGTACGTCGTCCCCCAGCAGTCGCGGGCGCGGACGTCGTTGCGGAACGCGGTGCTCAAATCCCAGTTCCCCTTGCGGCGCAGCTTCTCGTACGCGGCCACGCGGTCCACGGCGTCAATCCACGTCGAGTCCCCGGCGAGCACGTCGCGGCGCTTCTCCAGGAACTTCTGCAGCCACGCGTTCTCGGTGATGCCGTTGTAGCCGACGGCCGGCGCCACCTGTCCCGAGTTGCCCAGCGCCGTGTTCGTCGCGCGGACCATGCTCTTCACGCCGGACTCGCCGTGGTTGATGTACGCGTCGTACAGCGCCGCCTTGGAGAGCGCCTTGGTGAGGCCCCACTTCGCGGCCTCGTTCATCGCCGGCGTGTAATAGAACTGGTCGCTCACCTGGTCCTGGCAGCTCTTGAAGTCCGCGCGCGTCGTCGTGTTGTTGTAGCTGGCCGCCCAGTCCGCCGGCCAGTTGCCCACCGCGTCGAGCTCCGCCGTGGAGCCCTGGGACTCGCCCGTCTCCTCGTAGCGGTCGTTGATGGTGATGAGCCCCGGCATGTACTTCGCCATCAGGTTGCCGTTGGCCGCGCTGCGCAGGTTGACGTAGCACTGGATGACCAGGATGGCGTCACCCGTGCCCGTGCAGAAGCCCGCGCGCCCGCTGGTGTACCCGCGCCCGTCATCGATGTTCTCCGAGTACGCGTAGTCGATGTTGGGCGTGTCGTTCTCCCAGATGCTCGTCAGGTCCTCCGCCACCTTCTTCTGGTTGGCGCTCAGTCCCGTGCCCGTGGGCGGCGGAGTGCTGCCGCAGCTCGGGTCGCTGATGGTGACGTTGGAGGCGGTGAAGTTCGAGTTGGACGTCGTCGAGTAATAGAACGTGTACGACGCATTCACGCCGATGCTCAGCGCCGAGGTCCGTGAGTACGTACACGTCGTGCCGCTCTGCGTGTGCGTCCAGCCCGGCTCGTCGTAATCACAGACAATGCCGCTGGGGACGCCGAAGGCGATGGTCGGGCTCGTCATCGCCGCCGTGCCGGTGTTCTTGAACGTGAGGGTGCCCCACCAATCCGCGCCCACGTACGTGTTGGTGGTGATGACGTACGAGCACGCCGCCAGCGTCTGCGCGTCCGTCTGCTCGGGCGCCTGCTGCGCCCCTCCCGCGTCCGGCGCACAGCCCGCGAGGGCCGCCGCCATCCCCAGGAGCACCGCCCCCCAGCTCCGCTTCAGTCGACGCTCTCCCATGTCCTGGTCCCTTTCCTGGCGCGAGGGTGAATGACAGATGCATTCGCGCCAGAATTGAAATACCAGAACTCTCCGAGCGCTTCAGGGAGAAGCGTTTTCGAGCCCCGACAGCTTGCGGTTGCGCACCTTCAGCCACGCCTGCTGACGGAAGAGGTACGTGGAGCAGACGCGGCGCCACGTCCACACGTCGGGCAATTCCCACCACTTCGCGGGCGGCTTGAGCCCCTTATCGCGAAGGTTTCCGATGCCGCGGTAGCCCACACCATCGAGTCCGTAGGCGGTGTTCGATTCCAGCATGAGCACCTTGTCGGTGGCGGAGTGGTGGTCCACCACGAGGAAGGTGTGCCCCGAGCGCCACTGGTTGCGCCAGCCCTGCACCAGCGTCCACGGATGCGGCGGAGCGTCCGGCGACGGCGCGAGAATCCCCATGCCGCTCTCCACCGCGGCCGTCACGGGCGAGAAGTAGTCCTCCGTGGAGGCAATCATCATCTGCCGGTGACGGCGCGCATCCCAGACGATGGCGTCGCCGTGCGCGTCGGTGAAGGCCTTCACCGTCAGGGCCTCCACGAAGGTGCAGCAGTTGTTCGCCGCGGGCGGCGCCAGCGGGAGGGTGACTCCGGGGAGTGCCCACGGGTAGCGGGCCAGGTCGAGCTCGTAGCGGTAGTCGCGGAACGCCGCGAGCAGCTTCGTCAGGCGCTCCTCGTCCACGGCGAGGGGCTCGTCCTTGAATGACAGGCGCTGCATGGGCGGGGGCTTCTCCATGTCCAGCAGCCGCGCATAGCTCTGCGTGCGCCAGCGTGTGCAGACCCAGGTGTCGAGCGCGCCCAGGGTGGGCACCTCCAGCCGTACATAGTCGGTGTCGGCGTTCGGGAACTTCGGTCGCTCCTCGAGCACGAAGTAGTCGCCCGGCTCGACGTAGCCCTCGAACTGCGATGCCGTGTCCGGCTGGACGAAGCCGCGCAGTCGGATGGGCAGTCGTGCGACGCGATAGGTGTCCGCCATGTGTCCCCCTGTGTAGGTGCTCCGGCCATCATTGCACGTTTGAGCAATCCAGTTGCTGTGTGGCCGTACACATGCCGGCTACAACCCCGGAGCACTGCCTGCATGCGCTTCCCATTCCTGTCGGCTCTCGTCCTGTCCTCATTGATGTTTGCCTGTGCCACCCAGGGCCCAGCGCCCGCGCCTTCAGGAGGAATGCCTGTGAAGAGCTCCTCTCCATTGGACGCCGCAGCCGAGCAGTATGTGAAGCTCGTCCTCGCCCTGGGCCAGCACGGTGAGAGCGACGTGGATGCCTATTACGGACCGGAGGACTGGGCCCGGGAGGCTCGCACCACGCAACTGCCATTGGCGGAGATAGGCCAGCGCGCCGCGGAAGTGATGAAGGCCGTGGAGGCCGTGCCCGTGCCCGACGATGCGCTCGTGGCGATGCGCCGTCGCTTCCTGCTCACCCAGCTCACCGCGCTGTCCACGCGGGTGCGGATGCTGTCGGGGGAGCGACTGTCGTTCGACGACGAGAGCCAGGCCCTCTACGGCGCGCGTGCGCCGCGCCACTCCGAGGAGGAATTCGAGGCCGTGCTCGCGCGGCTCGAACAGGTGGTGCCCGGTTCCGGTCCCCTGGGCGAGCGCGTCGACCGCTTCCGCCAGCGCTTCGTCATCCCCGCGGACAAGCGCGATGCGGTGTACCGCGCCGTCATCGCCGAGTCCCGCCGACGCACCCTCCAGCATGGGGTGTTGCCGGCCCATGAGCGCTTCACGCTGGAGTACGTCTCGGACAAGCCGTGGGGGGCCTACAACTGGTTCAAGGGCAACGCGACCAGCGTCATCCAAATCAACACCGGGCTGCCGGACTTCCTCTGGCGCTCCGTCGTGCTGGCCGCGCACGAGGGCTACCCCGGCCACCATGTCTACAACTCCCTGCTGGAACAGCACCTGGTGCGGGAGCGCGGGTGGGTGGAGTTCACGGTGTACCCGCTCTACTCCCCCATGTCCTTCATCGCCGAGGGCAGCGCGGACCATGGCGTCGAGCTGGCCTTCCCCGACGCGGAGGCCTACGTGCGCGACGTGCTCTTCCCGCTCGCCGGGTTCGACCCGAAGGACGCCGCCCGGTACATGCGATTGGAGGCGCTGCTCGAGCAGCTCTCCTATGCGAACACCGAGGTCGCGCGTGCCTACGTCGACGGCAGGCTCGGCAGGGAGGCGGCGCGCGACTGGCTGATGCGCTACGCGTTGATGACTCCCGAGCGCGCCGAGCTCGTGATGACGAGCATCGAGGCGGGCCGCTCGTATGTCATCAACTACAACCTGGGACGCGACCTGGTGAAGCAGTACGTGGAACGCCGGGCCGGACCGGGCGCCACCCAGGAGCGGCGCTGGGAGGTGTTCCTCGACCTGCTCGCCTCGCCCCGCCTGCCCGCGGACCTGCGGTGAGCACCCGCGTGCCCGCGCTCAGGGCGTCAGCTCCGCGAGGAGCACGGCCCCTTCGGGACGGTGCTCCCAGTCCTGGAAGGCCTGGCAGAACTCGTTGACCTTCTCCATGAGGACCGTGCGCGGGACGGACCTGGCGTCCAGGCCGATGACGAAGGTGCTGTCGTCCTCGGAGGAGGTCGGGGGCAGGGGACGCGCGAAGACGCGGCGGTCGCCCTCCAGCCGGTAGACCAGCGCGGTGAGATGTCCGAGCACCCAACCCGCGGCCACCTCGTACGCATCGGAGGTCGGCGCCTCGACGGTGAGCTCCAGCCGCGAGGGGAGCGCGTCGGCCAGGGGCTCGAAGAGGGCTTCCCAGGATGCTGGGGTGCCGTCGGCGCGGGCCTTCTCCACGAGCTTTCCGGCCCGGGTCAGCTCATCGCGCAGCACCCGCGAGGTGGAGCGCGACACATTCCGCGCGGTGTTCCGCACCGGCGCCGAGGGCGCGATGACGGGCAGCAGGTCCCGCTTGCCATCGGGCCGGTAGCCGGCCGTCTCGGGAGTGAGGGACACCGGCTGCGGCCAGCGCCAGAGGGAGAACGTCTCGAAGAACCAGGCGAGCAGGGACACGTCGGACGCCGTCGCCTCTCGGGGCGCCCGCGTACAGGTCCAGGCCGCGAGCACCGCCCAGGACAATCCGCCCAGATAGCCCAGGGCATGCGAGTAGATGCCGCGCGCCTTCGCCCACGCCTTCACGGTGCGCAGCAGCGTGCGGAAGCGCTCCAGCCCGGCGCCTGCTCGCGTCACCTCGTCGAGCAGGCGCTGCGTGTCCAGCAGGCCGAGCACGGAGCGCAGGCCGGGGGTGTCCAGGGCATCCCCGTGCCGGGCGACGAGCACCTCGGGCGGGCAGGGCGCCACGCCTTCCGGAAGGCTCGCGTAGGAGAGGTCGAAGCTCACGCCGTCCAGCGACAGCTTCACCAGCGGAATCGCGGCATCCGCCACGAAGCGGCCGGAGGCGGAGGGCTCGCGCTCCAGCGCATCGAGGAGCGCCTTCGCGAAGGCTTCGCGCGACAGATGCGAGGGGCCGATGGCCACCGCGTCCACGTCGCTGCCCGCGCCATCCGTTCCGAGAAGGTACGAGCCATATGGGTGCAGCTCCGTCCCCACGTGTGCACAGAGCGACTGGAGCCGTTCCACGGCAGTGGTGCGCGCGCGCCGGGACTCGGAGGAAGCCGCCGGAGCATGGGCGGACAACGCAGCCCGGAGGGCTTCATCCTCCCGAGCCGAGGCGTCTGCTGTACGGCGACCTGCGCCTCCATCTCTTCCTCCGAGGGGAATCCTTCGCACGACCTCGAACGGGGTATCGCCCTTCCTGCGGATGATGCACACCTCACGCGCCTCGAAGGTGAGCGGGCGCCAGTGCTTCGCCCAGCCGGCAATCGTGCGCGCGATGTCCGCCGCTCCCGAGCATGGGAGCTGTCCGACGGACATGTGCGGGGTGAAGCCACGCGCCGACTTGCGGCCCTGCTCGTCGCACTCGGGCATGGCCTGCTCCAGCGCCGCATGCAGGGCCTTCAGGGCACCCTGCGGCCGGTCCTCGGGACGCAGCCAGGCGGTGACGTTGGCGCGGTGCTCGAAGTGGCTGAAGTCGGACAGCGTCACCTCGAAGGGCTTCATGCCTAGCAGCGCTTCCGAGAGCCGTACTTCCGCCTCGTCGAAGTACTCCTCGGGAACGAAGGGGTAGAGCAGGGTGACGTGTGGCATCCACCGCTGGAACTTCGAGTCATGTTTGCGGCGCAGGGCCTGGATGGGCTCCCACACCGCGTCGGGCGGGATGAGCACCACCGCCGTGTGGTGGACGAGCGGCGGCCTGCGCTCGCGGGCATACGCCGGAGCGGCCTCCGCGCGCGGCGAGGGGCTCCGGTGCAGGACGCAGCGGAGGCCGAAGTGGTCCGACGCGTAGAGCGCGGCTCCGGTGGGGCCTGGAGGCCCTTCCAATGGGGACTCTCCGATGAGGTCCACCGCCTCCGGAACGAGCCGCCCCGAAGGAGAGCCCACCAGCACCCGGTCCAGGCGGAGGCTCCGGCCCGTGCCGGTCGTGAACGCGGCGAGGGCATTCCGTGCGGGGTCGTACGTCTCTCCGCTCTCGGCGGGCCGCAGTGTCGGCCACGCATCCACGAAGCCGACCCGGACGAAGGCGTCGAACTCCGGGGCGCCTTCTCCGAAGTTGAAGTCACCCGCGAGCACCACGTCCGAGCCTTGCGTGAGGAGCGAGTGTGCCCACTCGGTGATGGTCTCGACCTGCTCGGCCCGCGCGGAGACTCCCGCGGGTGTGCGGCTGCTCGTCAGGTGCTGCGTGGCCACCCACAGCGGACCTCCGCTCAGGGCCAGCTCACCCATGATGAGCCGCTTGTCTCGCGAGAAGACGTGTTGGCTCAGCGAGGCGAATGGCAGGCGGGACAGGAGCAGCTGACCGGACGGAGTCACCGTCGCCGCGCCCGGTCCATCCGAGACCTGGTAGTGCTCGCGCACCCACGGCGCGTCGAGCAGCGCGCGGAGGAACGAAGGCGTCACCTCCTGCAAGGCGATGACGTCCGCGTCGGAGTCACGCAGCACCGCGAGGGCCGCGGGCGTTCGTCGCTCCGTGTCGAGGCCGTCCCCGTCATACAGGTCGAAGAGGACGTTGAGCGTGGTGACGGTGAATCGCTCGACGTTGGCTTCTGCCTGCTCGGGCGGGGACTCCCCCCAGGCGCCGGCGCTCGTGTCGAAGCGCCATCCCGGCAGAGGCTTGTATCCACGCGAGGCATGCTGTCCCGGCGCGGACGTCTTCCCGGCGGATGCGGAGGCAGCAGTCACCTCCGGCGCGGATGCAGCGTCGTCCCGCGCCGGTTCTACTGGCTCGGGCTTCTTTTCGACCGCGGTGGGCGCCGGAGCCACCACGGGCTCCGGCGGGATGAGCGAGTCGAGCAGGTCGAGGCGCTGTCGGCGGTCCCACACCACCTGCTTCCCGCGCTTGAAGTACCAGACGCGGTGCCAGGGAATCTCCCCGTCGGGGACAAAAGCCTCGAAGGGCATCTCCTCCAGTTGTTCGAGGTGCGCGTCGTAGCCGATGGAGAACTCGCGCGCGTCGAGCCGCGGGTCCCAGCGGATGCGGTGGTACACCTCGCGGCTGGTCGTGAAGCGTTCCTGGGACATGGCGGCCACCGGAGGAGAGAGGACGAAGCAGCGTACACGCGCGGGCCACCCCGTAGACCGAGGCCCTTCGCGCGGAGGCACCTGACGCCCGCCGTTGTCACCGGCTGACACGTGCCACCCCTCGCCGTTCACCGGCCGCCATGCCGAACACATGGCCACGGCGCGGGCGTGCGGCAACGTGCCCGGAGGCACCTCAGCTCAGGACGGATTCACCCCCGCCACGAGGTAGAAGCGGAACTCGCCCGAGTTCACCCCGTACGCCACGTCCACACCCACCAGCGGCAGGACGACGTTGCGCAGGTACAGGCGCAGGCCCGCTCCCACGCCCTGGGCCAGCGTGGCGCCGTCCAGCCCCTCCTTCGCGTCCGGCAGGTAGCCGCGCACCACGCGGCCATTCACGTCGCGCAGCTGCCGGTCCTCGGGAATGTCCCGCCACAGCATCAGCCCCGTGTCGGAGAAGCCCACGCCCCGGAAGGACAGCGAGCTCACCGTGAAGAGGGGGAAGTGGTACTCGGCGGTGAAGGACACCCGCGTGTCGCCGCGGAACTGGCGGTGCAGGAAGCCGCGCAGCGAGTTGCCGCCCATCGTCAGCTCCTGGTGGAAGGGCAGGTCCATGCCCGCCACCGCCTCGCCGCGCAGCACCAGGTTGTGCTCGCCCATCAGCCGCAGGCCGTGCCGGTACAACAACCCGAAGCGCCGGTAGGTGAACTCGCTCCACACGCCGGGGCTGGACACCTCGTACGAGGCCTCGAGGTTGATGCCCTCCATCACCGCGTGCAGGTTCTGCCGCGTGTCGATGCCCACCATCAGTCGCAGCGACGCGTCGCGCTGCGAGGGGCCCGTGGAGAAGGCCTCCTCCGTGACTTCCTCTTCGGGGTCCGGCGACTTCGCGTCCACGCTCATCAGCCGGTACTTCGCGGCGGCGCGCACGCGCTCGAAGAGCATCACCCCGAGCTCCCCGGCGATGGACGCCGTGTTGATGCGCGTGCGGCGCACCACCTCCGGGTCCTCCTGGCTCGCCCCGGGCTGGTACTCGTCCACGCGGTCGCTCTTGATTTGTCCCTCCAGGCTGAAGCGCAGCTGCGGCAGGCCGAAGAGGTTCGGGTCCAGGTAGCCCGCGAACAGGCCGCTCTCCGCCGTGCTCACCTGCGCCGCCGCGCCGAACTTCTTGCTGCGGCCCCACAGGTTGTTCTCCGCGTACAGCACCCCGCCGCCGACGTTGGCCGAGGACAGCGAGAAGGTGGGCGCCACCACCCACGAGGCCTTGTCCTCCACCTCCAGGATGAGGCGCACGTGGTTCGGCGCCGTGTACTCGGTGCTCACGCGCACCTCCTGGAAGAGGCCGGTGGCCACCAGGCGTCGCTCCACCTTCGTCAGCTCTTCCGGAGTGAGGGTGTCGCCCGCGTCGATGCGCGCGTAGGCCTGCACCGTCTCGGGCTTCGTCTTCTCCGGGCCGCGGACCACCACCTCGTCCACCACCTGCTCCGGCCCCGTGTCCTGCGCGCCCGCGCGGGGTGCCAGCAGCGCCAGCGTCAGCGCCACGCACCACATCACCACTCGTCCACTCATTGCTCGTGCCACGTCCGTGCCGTCTTCGAGGGGGCCTCCGGCCTTCGGCCCTGGGGGGGAACCCAACCCTACCCGGACATCTGCTATGCCTTCCCCATGATTTCACTCCTCCGCCAGCTCCGCCGACGGCGCCTGCTGCGCCGGCCCTTCCCGGCGGACTGGCTGGGTTACCTCGACGCGCGGGTGCCCTTCTTCCGCGCGCTGTCACCCGAGCTGCGAGCGCCCTTCCTGGACAAGCTCAAAGTCTTCGCCTGGGAGAAGGAGTTCATCGGCGCCGGAGGGCTGACCGTCACCGACGAGATTCGCGCGGTGGTCTCCGCCACGGCGGTGCAGCTCGTGGTGCACCTGGACCTGTCGTATTACGACCGGCTCCGCGAGGTCATCGTCTATCCGGACGCCTTCAAGCTGCCGGACCGCACCGGTGTGGTGCTGGGCGAGGCGAAGCACTGGGGCTCCGTCATCCTCTCGTGGCAGGCGGTGCTCAACGGCCTGAGCAACCCCGGGGACGGGCACGACACCGCCGCGCACGAGTTCGCCCACGTGTTGGACCGCGCGGACGGAGCCTTCGACGGGACGCCGAAGCTGCGGGCGTACTCGCACTACCAGGCATGGGCCTCCGTCATGAGCGAGCACTTCCAGAAGCTCCAGCAGGGCGGGCGCCGCGAGCGGCAGGTAATGGACGACTACGGCGGCCTCAACGAGGCGGAGTTCTTCGCCGTGGCCACCGAGTCCTTCTTCGAGAAGCCCCGGCAGATGCGGGAGAAGACGCCGGATTTGTATGAAGAGCTGAAGCGCTTCTACGGTTGGGACCCGGCCACGGGTACCTGAAGCCCCGCGCGCCGCGTACGCCCTTGTGGTAGGCGGCGGAGGGGAAGGGTGTCCATTCTCCTGGAGGAGCACCTCATCATGTCCGCACCCGGCAGCACGGCTGCTTCCATGTTCATCGACCTGGAGCGCGAGGCGTGGCGGGGCCTGCGTGCCTCCACGCCGCTGCCGCTCGCCACGGCCGACATCGAGGGACTGCGCGGCCTGGGCGAGCAGTTGGATTTGGAGGAGGTGGTGGATGTCTACCTGCCGCTCTCCCGGCTGCTCAACCTCCAGGTGGCCGCGGCCCAGCGCCTGTGGGCGGACCAGCAGGCGTTCCTGGGCGGCACCGCGCGGAAGGTGCCCTACATCATCGCCATTGCGGGAAGCGTGGCGGTGGGCAAGAGCACGACGGCCCGCATCCTCCAGGCGCTCCTGGCGCGCTGGCAGGACCATCCGCGCGTGGAGTTGGTGACGACGGACGGCTTCCTCTTCCCCAACCGCGTCCTCACCGAGCGCGGGCTGATGAAGCGCAAGGGCTTCCCGGAGAGCTATGACCGGCGCGGGCTGGTGCGCTTCCTCGCGGAGCTGAAGGCGGGCCGCGCGGAGGTGACGGCGCCGGTGTACTCGCACCTCGTCTACGACGTGGTGCCCGACGAGGCGAAGGTCATCCGCCAGCCGGACATCCTCATCCTGGAGGGGCTCAACGTCCTCCAGTCCGGCCCCGTGGAGGGGACTCGGATGCCGGGCACGTTCCTGTCCGACTTCTTCGACTTCTCCATCTACGTGGACGCGAGCGAGCAGGACATCCGGCACTGGTACGTGAATCGCTTCCTCCAGCTCCAGCAGACGGCGTTCCGCGACGAGCGCAGCTACTTCCGCCGCTTCTCCGAGCTCACCCGCGAGCAGGCCGTGGCGATGGCCGAGTCCGTCTGGGCGGAGATCAACGGGCCCAACCTGGCGCAGAACATCGCGCCCACCCGCTCGCGCGCGCGGCTCATCCTCACCAAGGGGCCGGACCACAAGGTGAAGCGGGTACGGCTGCGAAAGCAGTAGGCGTGGCGGTTATTGGCGGGGCAGGGGCTTCAAAACCGACTCCGGCAAGGTGAATCGCGCGCGCAGGCCGTTGCGGCGAATCTGGTTCAGCCACTCGCGCGCCTCCTGTACGCCGAGCCCTCGGCGCAGGAGGGTGAAGAAGAGGTAACAGAACTCGTCCGGCAGGCTGTTGGCGAACGTCAACGGGTCGTCGTCGCCGAGCGCCACCAGCACGGGGCCGCCCTCCGGCATGGGCTGGCCCGGCATGGGCTGCAGGCGGAAGAGGGGATGCTCCTCGAGGGGCACGTCCCCGATGAGCATGTTGCTGGAGGGGTTGGCCTCCACGGTGATTCCCAGACGCGAGAAGAGCTTCCGCATGAAGCGCTGGGCCTCGTGCAGCATCCTCCGCTCGGCGGCGTCCACCTGTACCTCCTCGGGGGCCTGCCCCCGCACGTAGACGCCCGGGTCCGTCAGGTAGAGGAAGAGCAGGTCACGCGCGCTCCCCGTGTCGCGTGGGCGTGAGGCGTCGAGCATGAAGGGGTACCGCGCGGTGTTCAGGAGGAACTCGGGGACGTGGCGCAACTGCCGCGCACGGATGAGAGCCTCCACGTTCCGGTAGGTGTCGCCGTAGATGGCGCGGGCCAGCCCGTCGATGCGGCCGTGGAGCCAGTCCACCCGTCCCGCCTCGCCCCGCATGTCCCCCGCGCGGCAGCGGGCGAGCTCCCAGAGCAGGTCGTCCAACAGCTCCTCGCGGGGCTGACAGACGGTAGGAGCTGTCTGGGCCCAGCGCTCCGGGTCCAGCGCGAGCGCGAAGGCGTGGCCCATCCGGTCCCCGGGCTGGAGCGCGCCGAACTCCAGGGGCTCGTGCATGCGGCGCAGCCCCTCCGCGAGCCGCCGGAAGTCCTCACCCGCGTGGAGCGTCAGCCGGAAGGGCGGAATCCGGGCATGTGGGGTCAGCAGCCGGGCCGCCTCGCGCGAGGCCTCGCGCAGGCGCTTGAGGAGCGGCAGGAAGACCCAGGTGGGAATGGCCAGCTCCAGGTTGCAGGTGTCCATGCCCCGCAGATAGATGAGCAGTTCTGGATGGCGGCGCAGGGCGCGCTCGATGGCCACCACCTCGTATTGGCACCGCTGGTAGTAACTGCCGAAGCGGCAGCCGTAGACCAGGTCGGACGGGTCCGCGTGGCGCATCCTGGCGGAGCCCCGCTCCTCGCGGTCCAATTCCTTCACGAAGTGCAGCATCACGCCCCGCTCCGTCTGAACATGGGCCGGGCCCGGGGCCGTGGCGATGGCGCGGATGAGCTGACGGTTCAGGTGCCACAGTCTCTCGGGCGCGGTGCGGACCTCGAGCGACTTGAGCGGCAACCCGCGTGATTCCAGGGCGAGCGCCGAGCTCATCAGCAACTCCGTCCCCATGTCCAGGCGCAGCGCGGAGACGCGCTTGTAGTGGATGGTGAACCAGTCCAGCCCGGCCGTTCCCGGCTGCTGGACGAGGTGGCGGTAGGTGCGGTTGCGGATGCGCTCGTACTGCCAGAAGAGCTGTGCGAACTGTTCCTCGTCCGGGTTGTCCCGGATGAACATCAGGGCCTTGGCCGCCAGCCGTGTCTCGGGCAGCGCTCCCTGCCGCATGTTGAACCAGGCGTACAGGGGATCCGCGCTCCGGATGTCCTCCAGGGCGCGCGGGCGCCTCTTGCTCGAATCCGGGGGAAGTCCGGTGTACTGCAGCCGGCGGAGGACGGGACGAAGCTGCCTGCTCCCAACGGCATCCACACCACTAGCGAGGGCGGCGAGGGCCCTCAGGTGCAGCGAGGCGTCCGGCCCCCGCGCGACGAGCTTCCGGACGAAGGGGATGAAGGTGGGCTCACCGCTCCGCTTCACCAGCCCCAGGTCCCAGTGCCAGAGGAAGGCAGCGAGGGTGATTCGGGCCAGGGCCGCGGTGACGAGCCAGTCCAGGAACGACTCCGGCGTGCCGAAGGGAACGCCCCCCTTGGTGCGGAGCTTCTCCTCCGGGGGCGCGTGCAGCCCGATGCGAGCCATGAGGTGCGTCCACAGCCACTCGAAGGAGACGGCCGCGCCGAGGTGCAGGTGGGTCTGCGCGATGCCCTCCTCCTGGAAGAAGTGCCCCAGGTGGGCGGTGCCCAGAGTGATGAAGTCCGTCGTGGGCTCGTTCCGGTTCGCCGCGGCGCTCGCGGCGATGAGCAGGTCCGGCGGGAGGACGAGTGACACCCAGCGCCAGCGCTCAGCCAGTCGCTCGATGGAGCGCTCGTCGTGATGACCCAGCGTCACCTGATGCCCCAGAACGAGCAGGTGCCTGTCGGCGATGTGGCGCAAGAGACGCTCCAGCGGAAGCTCCCGACCTCCCGCCGTGGACGACGGCCGCGAGAACGCAACCCAGGCCTGCTCTCGAATCTGCTTGAGCATCTCCAGGGACAGCCCGCGCGCGATGGGCCGCAGCTTGTCGATGAGGGCATCCGAGAGCCGCTGGGAGTCACCCACGTAGAGTCCGTGCGAGTTTCGCACCAGGGTGGAGAGCGCCAGCTCGAAGGACAGCTCGGACGTGAAGGGGAAGGACAGGACTTCCGCTTCGAGGTGGGACGTGTTCGCGACCGTGGTCATGGTCGGGGGCCGTCGTCAGTGGTAGGCGTGCTTGGAACGTGCGGCGGGAGCGGGCTTCCCGCGAGGGGGCCGTGGTACTCCCGCTCTCTGGAATTGCGCGTCGAGCCTCCGCAGGAGTTGTTCCGCGTTGAGCTTCAAGTCGGGTGGCTTGATTTCCTCCAGGGCCTGCTCCGTGCGCTTCATCCGGGCCACTTTCAGCTTGAGCCCCTGGCCCTGTGGCAGCTTCTTGCGGACGTCCTCGGGTAGTCCCGATTCAGGCTGAGCCAGGAGGGGCAGTCGCTCATCGAACCACTCGAGGAACGCCTGCTCATGCACTGTCCGCGAAACGTCTTTCTGGATGCGTGTGCACGCGCTGGCGATGGCCTTCAGCCGTGCTGGCAGGGAGCGGTCCTTGCTCGCCTCGGTATCCGGCTTGGGCGTGTCACCGGGGTGTCTACTGGGGTCGTGTGCCCACAAGAAGCCGCCTAGGAAGAGGACGAGCAGTTCTTCCAACTCGCGACCCGTCTTCCTTCCACGGGCCAGCGCGTCGCTCAGCCCCTGGTTCCAGTACGCGTTGAAGTACCCGGCATGCCTCGAACCGACCCAGTCCGGGGTGGGCCAGCTGAATGGCACGCTCAACACTCCGAAGGAGAACTCGACGGGAACGGAGACCCGGACATAGGGCGCCACGAGTCCGTTCAACTGGAAGCGGCCTTCGAGCTCCCCGTGCCCATCGGCCGCGACGTCGATTGCCACCAGGAGCAGCGCCGTCAGGTAGTCGGGGACCTCGCGTGGGAAGTCCCTTCGAACCTTCCAGACGAAGCCGTCGGCGGTGTTGAGCTCGTAGCGCAGATTGGAGGTCTGCTGAGTCTGGAGGATGTGCGGGTGCAAGCGGCCGCGTTGTCTGACGGGCTCGCTCAGGGACACCTGCAGCCTGCTCTTCCATGCGCCGCCTTCCTCGGCCAGCTTGCGCTGGACCGCGTGCCGCAGGCCCCTGTCGGACGTGCGGGAGAGGGGCTGGTTCTCGATGGCGTCCTTCCAGAGGATATGGACCAGCTCCGCCTGCGTTATCTCCACACCCGTGGAGACCGTCCGCACCACGGAATGCTCCAGATTGCGCAGGCGCCGGAAGTGTTCGGGAAGGCCCAACTGCAATTGGGGGTGCTCATGGAATCGGAGCAGGAATGCGCCGAGAGCCGTGCGGTTTCCTCCGAGTGCATTGATCCATTGCTTCATATTCGCCTGCGGCTTTTGGGCGTGGGGCGAGGAGGGCTTCGGGTTGGTATGAGGCAGGGCCGCGTGCAGGAGGCGGACGAGGTGGTGGAGGCGCTGGTCCGGCACGAGGGGTTTGAGAAGAAAGCGCTGCCCGGGAGGGATGACCCGGTCATAGACCTGCACTGCGAGCTCATGTGCGGAGGGGCGCGCATCCATCGACAGGAACTCGCTCCAGATGATGCCGCCGTTGCCGAACCAGCCTCGCATCATCCCATGGTGGGCGACCCTGAGCATCTTGACGAACAGGCGGGACTCGCCCGTCAGCATGAAGACGAGCTGTGGGTGCCAGAGGAAGCGCACCAGCTCCACCACCTCCACGCAGCGGTCCGGGTTCATGTCCACGTCGTCAATGGGAAGGACGAGCCGGGCCCAGGGTTTGATGGTGCGAGGGAACCGCTGGCAGGCGTACTCGACGACCGCGCTGACAAAGGCCCGCCACTTGACCACCACGTCATGTCGCTGCCGCTCCGCCTGGGTGAGCTCTTCCGCGAAAGACTCCGGGTCCAGGCTTCCCCGGCGCTGGTCCAGGTTGCTCTCCCAGCCGTAGGCGGCCGCGGTGGCGAACTCGCGCCAGGGCTTGCGCCAGGGCGCTTCGTTCCGGGCCTCGGGATGCCAGCTCGCGATGGGCTGCGGTGTCCCCCCCGCCAGGGTGCCGGTCGCGAGCTGTTCGAGCAGGTCCGCGAACTCCCGGACGCGGCTGGCAATCCAGGTCAGCAGTGAAGTGCTCCGCGGGAGCGGCTGGAGATCCAGGGGCTTCAGGGGGATGATCATCCCGGGCTCTCCACTCACGTCCAGGGCCTTCTGGATGGTTTCCCCCGAGAGGATGTAGGCGAGCGAGCCCTGATCCTTCTTGCCGTCCGAGACGTTGACCTCGCGGCAGCGATCTGGGAACTCCATTCCCTCCATGAGCAAGCGGCGCCAGATTTCGAGCAGCGTGAGCATCACGCTCGTCTTCCCGCTTCCGCGTCCGCCACTGATGAGCAGGACATTGGAGGGGCGCTGGAGGTCCGCCGCCTGCCAGGTGAAGGGGCCCTGCTGCGGGAGCATGACGGGGTCTTCTGCGACGAACCGTACCATCCATTGATGGATGGACCTGGCCACCCACCGCTGTCCCTCGTCGAGCTCACTCCAGCAGTAGGGCTGGGCCTCGGGGCGAGCGGTCGGAAGGATGGTCCTGTCTTTGGTTGCCATTGGCCCCCGGGGTGCAAGCGATTGCGCCCGCAATCTCACGCTTGGACCGATGCAAGGGATTGGCGAGCAGCCCCGGAGGGCAATGCTCCCGGCCGCATGCTCTCCGGCCTCACGGCGCGGGTGTCCGCTGGCCGCATGCCCTCAGGGACGCGGCGTGGCCGGCGTGCAGAGCGTGCCGCTCTTGAGCCCCGCCAGCCGCTCGCGCAATGCCGTCTCCACCTCGGGGTTGCCCTCGTCCTGAATCAACTCCAGGGCGCGCTCCTCCGTCTGGATGGCCTCGTCACACGCGCCGCCGCCCGCCAGCACCATGGCGAAGGTGTCCAACGCATGCGTGCTCCAGGGCGCCAGCGAGACGGCCCACTGCACCAGCGGGAGCGCCTCCGCGAGGCGCCCCTGCGTGACGTAGAGCCACGCCAGCCCCGTCGCCGCGGGGGCGCTGCGGGGCTCCAACTCCAACGCCTTCTTGTACGCCGCCTCCGCTTCCTCCCTCGCCGCCGGCTCCGTGCCCAGCGCCGACGCGAACAGCAGCCACGCCTCGCTCTCGTTCGGGTGGGCCTCCACCGCCTGCCGGGCGATGGCGGGCCGCTCCGCCTCGGGCGCCGCGTGGACCTGCGCGGAGAGGGCGAGGAGCCCCTTCGGGTCCAGCCGCAGGGCCTCGTTCAGCTCGTCCCGCGACAGCTTCCTCCGGTTCTCGATGAAGGGCTCCCGGTGGGCCATGCTCGCGCCCAGCGCGGCGAGCTTCGCGCGGATGGCGTGCACCTCCGCGTGCTCGATGACCTCCTCGAGGAAGGCGCTGCCCACGGTGGGCACCGGCACCGTGTACTCCCGGTAGCGGCGGTTGCGCAGGTAGTCGAGCAGCATGCCGTCGAGCTCCGCGGAGCGCAGCTCGGGCAGCGCCTGCCGCTCGGCCTCGTCGGGGGCCACGCCCTTCGCGAGCAGGGCCTGGTACGCGGCGAGCTCCTTGGGGCGCTCGTCGTAGAGCCAGTGCACGAGCAGCCAGCTCCCCGCGTACAGCAGGCCCACCTGCTGGTCGTTCTCAGCGGCCTCCAACGCCGCATCCCAGTCCAGCACGCGCTGCATCGTCCAGCTCCGCTTCTCCGGGCGCGTGCGCACCACGCGGCGCAGCTGCGGGGCCATCTCGACGATGGCCTCGAAGTGCGGCGCGCCCACCACCACCGACTTCCCGTCCTCCGACAGGCGCAGCGTCTCCAGGAACTCGGCCATGCCCTCGGAGAGCCACCGGGGCTGGCGCAGCAGCGCGTACGTGCTCAGGAAGTGGGCCAGCTCGTGGTTGAGCCGCGAGGACGACGCCTTCGACAGCCCGCTGAAGCGGTGCACCCACGAGCCGGGCGGGCCGGGCAGGACGATGAGGGCCTCGGTCTCCGAGCGGTGGAAGAAGGCGCGCACCCGCCGGGGGTACAGGCCCTCGAACTCGCCGGCGTCGGCGAGGACGTAGACGCGCACCTTCGGCATCGGCCGCGCCAGCACGTCCGGCCACATGGAGGCGAGGATGGCGACGCGCGTGCGCTCCAGCGCGCTCATCGCCTCGCGCGCCTGCGCGGGCGGCAGGTCCGTCTCCAGCGTGTAGTGGTCGCTGTCCAGCCGCACCCAAGGGCGGCCGCCCTCGGCGGGGCACCGGGTGAAGCGGGGGCCCACCACGCACGCGAGCTGGGACGAGGCCAGCAGGGCGAGCAGCGCTCCCATCGCGAGGCCGTGGCGCACCGTCGGCTCCTCCCTCTTCAGCGGCGGGCCGCGGCGCGGACCATCTCGATGTGGGGGATGCCGTCCTCGTCGTACACGTCGCCCTCCGCGTGGAAGCCGAAGCCCTCGTAGAAGCGCTGGAGGTAGTGCTGCGCGGAGATGCGGATGGCCGCCGTCGGGAAGTCCGTGTCCAGCCGCGTGAGTCCCCGGGCCACCAGCTCGCGTCCCTGGCCACGTCCGCGCGCCCGGGGCGACGTCACCACGCGTCCCAGGCTGCTCTCCCCGGGGAACTTCACGCCCGGGGGCAGCACGCGCAGGTACGCCGCGAGGAAGGGCGTGCCCCGCGCGTCTTCATTCGCGAGCAGGTGCAGGGAGGCCGCGTCCAGCCCGTCCACGTCCTGGTAGATGGAGCGCTGCTCCACCACGAACACCTCCTGACGGAGGGCGAGCAGCGCGTACAGCTCGTCCAGCGTCAGCTCCGAAAAGCTCTTCCATTGCCAGCGCAGCATGCCCCTCGCGTGTAGCACGGCGGCGCCGCCGGAGCCCTCCCGCACGTAGCGTCCAGGTCATCCACTTGCTCCGTGGAGGGTTCTTCACCGGGGGAGGGTCTTCCGCCCGTTCCGCGTCGCCCCGGCGGCCCTACTGGCCGGGAGATGGTCTTCCTCCCGAATCTGGTGTTGAGATTCGCACTCATGGGAAACCCAGCTACTCCTGTACAGAAGGATTCACCTGCCAACCGGTGGCTGGCGTGGCCGCGCGTCCTCTGGCTGGCCCTGGGCGCGGCGGTGCTGGTGTCGCTGCCGGTGTTCCGGGTGGGGCTCTTCGGCGACGACTTCATCTACCTCGGCATTCTGTCGGGGCGGACACCGCCGGCGCCGCTGGCCAACGGCCCCTTCGACTTGTACCGCTTCATCCCGGGGGACCCGGCCATCTCGGTGCCGCTGACGCAGAAGGGCATCCTCCCGTGGTGGACGCTGCCGGAGGTGAAGCTCGCCTTCTGGCGGCCGCTGAGCAGCATGACGATGGTGCTGGACCACGCGCTCTTCGGGGAGAACCTGGCGGCGTTCCACGTCCACTCGGTGCTCTGGTACCTCGCGGTGGTGGCGGTGTTCGCCCTGCTGATGCGGCGCACGCTGGCGGGGGCGGTGGGCGCGGTGGCGCTGCTGCTCTTCGCCATCGACGACTCGCATGCGGTGCCGGTGGGCTGGTGGTGCAACCGCAACGCGGTGGTGGCCACGCTGCCCGCGCTGGTGGGCCTGTGGCTGCACATGGAGTGGCGCGAGCACGGCCGGAAGTGGGCCGCGCCCCTGTCGTTGGCGGCGCTGGTGCTGGGGCTCGTGGGCGGGGAGACGGCGCTGGGCGTCTTCGCGTACGTGCTCGCCTATGAGTTGTTGGGCGCGAAGGGCCCGTGGCGGCAGCGGCTGCTGTCGGTGGCGCCCGCGGCGGTGCTCGCGCTGGGCTACCTGGTCCTCTACAAGAAGGCGGGCTACGGCTCCTTCGGCTCGGACCTGTACGTGGACCCGCTGTCGCAGCCGGCGGCGTGGCTGGCGGCGGCGTCGGTCCGCATCCCCGCGATGCTGTGGGGCCTGCTGCTGAGCATCCCCTCGGAGCTCACCATCGAGTCGGAGGGTGGCGACGGGCTCGTCATCGGCGTGGGGCTCTTCGCCGCCGCGCTGGTGCTCGGCCTGCTGCGTGCGGTGTGGCCGTCGCTGTCGGAGGACGAGCGGCGGCACTCGCGCTGGCTGCTGGCCGGTGCCTTCCTGGCGCTGTTGCCGGTGTCCTCCACCATCCAGGGTGACCGCCTGCTGCTGGTGCCGAGCATCGGCGGCGCCGCCGTCATCGCCCTGGTGCTGACGCACGTGTGGCGCAACCGGGCGCGCTCCGGCGGCTGGCGCGTGCTGACGGGCGTCGCCGGCCTCCTGGCGGTGACGCACGGGCTGTTGGCGCCGGTGGGCTGGTACTTCATGTCCAGCACCCTGGCGCGCATGACCGCGAGCTTTGACCGCGTCTATGCGCAGCTGAAGAAGGACCTGGACGAGACCGCGTTGCCCCACCAGCGCGTGGCGGTGCTCACCCTGCCGAACCCGAACCTGAACCTCTATACGTCCGTGGCCTGGTGGGCGCGCGGCAACACGCTGCCCCGCGCGTGGTGGACGCTGTCGTACGCCGTCGACATCCACAAGCTGACCCGGACGGGGCCCAACTCGCTGGAGATGGAGCTGACGCAAGAGCGCTTCTTCGATGGCATCGTCGAGCGCGTCCACCGCGGCGAGCGGTTCAGGCTGAAGCAGGGCGACGAGGTGGAGCTCGACGGCTTGACGGCGAAGGTGGTGGAGGTGGATGCGCGCGGAATCAAACGCGTGGCCTTCACCTTCGACGTGCCGCTGGAGGACCCGTCGCTGCTGCTGCTGCACTGGAAGGACCGAGGCCTGCGTCGGCTCGTCATTCCGCCCATGGGGACGACGGTGGCGCTGGACTACGGCAAGCGGCCGGCCCCGGACGCGTCACAAGCCACCAGCAACGCACCCTGAGCGGCGTCCTCACGCGGCCTGCTGGGAGGGAACCTCGCTGAGCATCCGCTGAAGCTCGGCGAGGTCCTGCTCGCGGCCGGGCAGGGTCTGGAAGAGGTCGATGGCCCGCTGGAGCGCGGCGCGTGCCGCCTCCGGCTCTTGTCGATGCAGGTGGAGCCGGGCCAGGGACACGAGGGGCGGCCCCAGGAAGGGGTCTCCCGCGCCAGCCGCTTCCCGCAGCCGGGCGAGGGCGTCCTGGAGCACGGCGAGCGCGTCCGGGTGCTCCCGCTCGGCCAGCGAGACCGCGGACTGGTACAGGGCGATGGCCTCCGCCAGCCGGTCCTGCTCCGCGTCTGTCGCGGCCACGGGCTCGCCGGGAGAGATTCCCCGCCCGATGAGGGCGTTCTCGAGCTCGGTGAGCACGCCGCCGCCCAGCTCCTCCGCCAGCTTCTCCGGGTCGGCGAACAGCGACAGCGCGGGCGCGTCCTCCATGGGGCGCCGCCCGGGGATTCCCTCCACGCGCTGCACGCGCTCGGACGGAGGCGGGTGCGAGTCGTACGCATCCACCGGGCGGGAGAACAGCTCCTCGCGGGTGAGGGCCCACAGCGGGGCCGGCGTGCCGCGCGCCGTCGCGTCGACGGTGCGGTAGAGGTCCCTCGTGGGACGGCCCGCCTCGCGCAGGCCCACGGCCACCGTCAGGCCCCGGGTGAAGGTGTCGCCATACTCGATGGTCTTCGTCAGCGCGCGGGCGAAGGTGTCGCCTCCGTAGGCCAGCGCGGAGACGCGGTCCGCGAGCAGCTCGCGGCGGCGGCCGTGGCCGGCGGTGACCTGGAGGTAGACGAAGAAGTACGCGCGCAGGAACCAGTACACGGGGCTGGCGGCGGCCCAGCCCACCTGGTGGATGCCCTGGATGGTGCGCAGCACCTGCGTCTGGATGCGGCCGATGATGGGCGTCAGGCGCGTCTCGCCGTGGGAGAAGTGGCCGTACTCGTGGGCGAGGATGGCCTTCAACTCGGACACGGTGAGGCCGCGCAGGGCGCCCAGGCCCAGGTGGAGGATGCGCTCGCCGCGCCCCACCAGCACCTCGAGCCGGCCGCCCGCCTCGCGCACGCCGATGGCGACGCTCGGGAACAGCAGCACCCGGTCCACCCTGCGGGACCCGGCCACCTCGGCCACCTCGGCCAGGGCGCGGAACAACGCGGGAGCCTCGGAGGGCTTCAGCGGCCGGCCTTCCTCCGGCTCGGACGCGCTGACGAAGAGTCCGCGGATGATGGCGATGAGCCCACCGACTCCGACGATGCCGACGATGGCCATCAGCTTCACCGAGACGACGTGCAGCTTGAGGAGCCCGTAGAAGAGCCCGGCCGTCACCATCAGCGTCAGCCCGAGCATCATCGGCACGGACGCGTAGAAGAGCAGCGAGGCGTACCAGAGCACCGCGCTGTAGAGCCGGTCCACGCGGCGCTCGGAGGCCGTCTGCTCGGCGCGCATCAGGTGGACGCGCCCCGCGCGGAGCTTCCCGAGCTGCACCGACGACAGCGCGCGTCCCGCGGCCCAGGTGCCCAGCAGCGACAGTCCGAGGAACAGCACCATCCCCAGCGGCACCTCCCACAGGAGCCTGCTCCGGCGCTCCTTCGCGATGCCCGCTTCCACGGCCGTCACCGTCGAGTCGTCCTGGCCGAGCTCGCGCGCGAGCCGCACCTCCGCCTCCGCCTCGTCCAGTTCGCCCTGGCCGAGCGCGGCGGCGGCGAGCAGCGCGTGTCCGAGGCCCGAGCCCGGCTTCACCGCGATGACACGCAGGGCATGCTCCCGCATGCGCTGGAAGTCCTTGCGCCGCCCGGCGAGCACGGCGGCCTGGTATCGCGCCGTCAACTGGTCCGGACTGAGCTGGAGGGCTCGGTTCAATGCATGGTCGGCCTCGTCGAAGCGCTGGAGGCCCGCGTACGCGATGCCGAGGAGGCCCAGTACTTCCGCACGGAGGTCTTCCTGGACGCCCAACTTCAGCGCCTGGTTCAGCGCCCGCTGCGCGTCGTCGAGCTTCTGCTGTTGCAGGTAGACGAGCCCCGCCAGATGGAAGCCCTGGGGATTCTCCGGTGCCTCCTCGAGCAGCCGCTGCACGTCGGGCAGGGCGTCCTCGGGACGGGGCCCCTGGGCCACCTCGAAGGCTCGGTCGAAGACGGGCTGGAGCTCGGTGCTGTAGGACAGGTGGTCCGGTGCCCCCGTGGCCGCCCCGGCCTGGGCGACGAAAAGGGCGACGACGAAGGCATACATGGGAATCACCCCGCGGGACTGACGCCTTTCTACCACGGGCGAGGGGAGGGGGCCGGGCAGGCATCCGGCGGCGGAGGACCCACACCATTATAGAAGTGCCGCGATGACCTCTTCGCTCGAAGCCCTGCCTGCCCCCGAAGCGACCGAAGGCGTGGACGCCCTCATCCAGCTCCTGCGAGGCCGCCGCACGGTGGTGCTCACCGGCGCCGGGTGCAGCACCGAGTCGGGCATCCCGGACTACCGGGGCCCCGGGACGCGGGCCCGCGCGCGCAATCCCATCCAGCACCGCGAGTACCTCACGAGGCCGGAGGTCCGAGCGCGCTACTGGGCGCGGAGTCTGCTCGGCTGGCCGCGCTTCTCGGCGGCGCAGCCCAATGCCGCGCACCACGCGCTGGCGGCCATGGAGCGAGACGGGCACGTGCCGGGGCTGATTACCCAGAACGTGGACCGGCTGCACCATGCGGCGGGGAGCTCGCGCGTCATCGAACTGCACGGAGCGCTGGCGCGCGTGCGCTGTCTGGACTGTGGCGCGCAGGAGGCGCGCGCGGACGTGCAGAAGCGGCTGTTGGCGCTCAACCCAGACTTCGAGCACCACGTGCTGGAGCTAAGGCCGGACGGTGACGCGGAGCTGTCCTCGGAGGTGCTCCAGTCCTTCCGCGTCCCGGTGTGCCTGCGCTGCGGCGGGACGCTGAAGCCGGACGTGGTGTTCTTCGGCGACAACGTGCCGGCGCCCACGGTGGAAGCGGCCTTCGCGCTGGTGGAGGAGGGCGACGCGCTGCTGGTGGTGGGCTCGTCGCTGGCCATCTTCTCCGGCTATCGCTTCCTGGTGCGCGCTTCGGAGCGGCGCATGCCCATCGCCATCGTCAACATCGGCGAGTGCCGGGGCGTGGAGATGGCCGACGTGCGCGTGGAGGCGCGGGCCGGAGACGTGCTGCCCCGGTTGGCGGAGGCGCTGGGGTAGGGTGTGACACTCGCAGGCAGGCGCTTGTCACGCGCCCTCGAGCGGGACTTTTCTTGCGTCCGTGGGCCGGAAGCACCTCCGCTTCCTCGGTCACGAGGCCACGGGCAAGAACCCGGCGGGCCTCTACGCATGCTGCATACGAAGGACGAAGGGCTGAAAAAACAAGAACCGGAGCAGGCAGTCCTACTCCGGTTCTTGGCAGAGGTGTGCCTACTGACGCACTGAAGCTACGAAGACTGCGCTATCGGTAGCCCAGAGGAGTACATCATCGATGCGCACTCTCCCACAGTCGTCGAATCCACTCGTTGGCTGACGCAGGCGGCTCCTGGCGCAGAGGAGCCCCATTGGGCGCGGATTCAATGAGATGTAAGAGAGCCCAAGCCAGGCCGAAACAGTCGTCGGGGCCGAAGCACGAAATCAATTGCTCCGCCTCTTCATCTGAGACTGGCGGCTCAATGCTCATGAGGAGCTTCTCGTGACGCTCGATTATCTCTGGAGGAGCTGATGAGTCGGGGAGTGGCCCCAACTTGACGAAGGATGCGACCGAATCACGCACAGTCATCGAATACCTCTACTTTTGCATCAACTCAGGGAAATGTTGCCTGTAGTAACCGAGCAGATCTCGTAGTCCCTGATTGTACCTCGAGCCCACGATGCTGCGAACATCAGCGATATCTCGCGCAAGCACATCGCGGAATGACATGCCTGCCTCCGCACTCGCGGTAATACTGCCCCTCCTGCCGAAAGTCCGCGTTTGAAAATGCTCAGCCTGAGTCATCACAAGTGCGCCGCCATCGGCCCTGGCGGTGAAGTGCAGCGCATCCTGAGGCATGTGGTGAGGGGTCAAATTGTCTCCAGAGACACGACGAGCATCAAGATCGGCGAAACGGCCTGCCTCGCCGGCGCGGACTCCTCTAGCAGTCGAGCATCCATTGTTGTGGACCCATGCAGACAGGTCCCCGACAAAATAGGTGTGGGCCTCGTCGACCTCAAGGTTGTAAACCGTCTCCCGTGCCGTCGCGAGCGAGAGCGAGCGAACTTGAGCCGACGCTCCCGACGCCGTCTCAATCTTGTCTCCAAGCTCCAGGAACTGAGCCTCAACCCAGCCCTTGCCTTCTACCCAGAACGGGTGCTCATTCGTCGTCCCTAGCTCCTCGGACTCGCCGTCCGGCGTCACCAGGACGACTCGTAGCACCGCTCGCTGCGGTTTGACGAAAGTCCGCACCACCCTGTGCCATCCAGGGGCTTTCGTCCTCTCGTCCCATGTCCAGACCCAGTCGCCTTCTGCAACCTGCTCAATCGGAATGGCGCCTGCGAATGTCAGGACCGGCGTTCCAGCAACAAAGCACCCACCGCCCGCGAGAGCTTCGTCGAGAGCGGCTGCCGAGAATGGATTCCCGGCCCCCACAGGGACACCCTTCAACCCTTTCCATGCGGCGGCGCCACCGCCCGCGATTCCTGCGGCCACGCCAACTGTCTCAACAGACGCCAAAGAACCCCGGAATATGTGCTGGCCCGCCGCGAAGTCATCGCCAGAATTGAACGATTCGCTTGCAAGCCAGAAATTCTCCAGCACCTTTCCGGCAGGATTGAATGTGTCAATCAGGCCGCCAACAACTCCGTATTCCCGAATGCTGCTGTCGAGATGCTGGAAGCGTGCAAACCCATCCCGTATCCCGTTCTTGAGCATTCTGTGCGGCTGGATTTGGAACGGATCCGTCAGCACTCCGGGGTCTGCTCGCACTTCTTCAATCTTCGCGAGCATCATCTGCATGGCCATCGTGTTGGCCTCGTACAGAGCGCCTTGAGACCAACTCCCTACCGGGGTCGAAATTCGTTGGCTGCCCCCAGCGCCTCCTGCACTGCCGGATGGGCCGGGATTGACCTTGACCTCTGGCCTCGTCGCGCTCGGCACGGATGTCGATCTGGAATTGGTGCCATTGTTGACGCCGTTTCCCCTGGGCCCACGGGACGTAGTGTAGTTCCAATCCTCGGGCTGATAATGCGACGGAATGGGATTCGGGCTCAGGCCTCCTCCGCCAAAGCCCCCACCGTTCCCTCCCACGACGTCTCTCAGGACATTCAGGCCCCAGCCGGCCAGGTCATAGCCGGTTGGATCTGTGTATTTCAGGGGGTTGTTCAGGGCGAATCGATAGCGATTCAGCGAAGCAGACACAATCGGGTCGGGAGTCAGGAAGCCACCCCAATCAGGGTCGCAAATCCGCCCGCCCATGTTGACCAGGCCCGATTCGTCGTCCACGGGATGGCCCTGGAGGCCCCGTTTCATCAGTGAGGGCTGGGAGAGCTCCGCTGCCAGGTCGACCGATGATTGACGCGCACCGAAGGGGCCAAAGTTCATTCGTTCAATGACTTGCCCGTTCTTATCGGTGATGGCGGTGGGCGTCCCAAGAAGGTCGGTGTGCAGGTAGAAGACGCTGTCGTCGACAATGCCGCCACCGGTTCCCTCTCGCCAACGCACCTGCCCGATCATCCGCCCCCCCGCGCTCAGGTTGAACACGTGAGTACGGACACCGACCTCGGTTCGACGCTCGTACACATCACCGATGGTCAGTGTCTCATCGCCATTCGGCAGGAGCTTGCGGACTCTTCGGTGTGCGCCGTCATACTTGAAAAGCGTCGCCTCACTGCCGACGCTGACCTGAGCTGGCAAGTCAAACGCGGTATACCGCACAGTGCGAGAGGCGCCGTCAGAAGTTTGATTCCCAGCGGCATCGTACCCGTACTGACGGGAGACTCCTTTTTGTACGCGTTCGGTTACGGCATGAGGCCTGGGGCCCGTGTAGTTGAAGTCCACGGTAAAGCCGGGTCCCGCATGGATCTTCCGCGTCTCAAGGTTCCCAAGAACGTCATATTCAAATTCCTGTTGAGACACTCGTCCGGCTTGCGTGATTCGCCACCTTCTCAGCCTGCTGAGTTCGTCATACTCGAAGTCTTCCGAGGAGTGATTGAGCAGATCGTGCCGCTCGAGCAGGTTGCCAGTATTGGAGAACGCATAGGCAATCTTCTGCACCAGGCTCACGCCTTCACTCTTCAGGAAGCGTAGACTTCCTGTCTTGTCGAACACGCGGTCGGTAACAACTCCGTTCCCAAGGACCTCCTGTGAAATCTGCCCAAGACTGTTCCGAACAGGGGCGCGCCAGTATTTGTCGCCTGTGCTGACGTTCTCGAGCGTCGAGGCCAGACCGACACTGTCATACGTGCGGCGAACCACGAGCCGTCGAGCTCCGGCCGCTGGGTATGAGAGCGTGGCCGGGCGTCCGTAGTCATCATAGGTCGTGGTCAGGGCGAAGCTCTCGTTGCTGATCGTCCAGACCGTCTCACTCGGACGTCCCACTTCGTCATACTTGAACTCGGTTCGGACGCCATCAGGACTGGTTACCGACGCGAGCTTGCCCTTGCCATGGGAATCAGGCGTTCCATCCCAAATATACTCGGTCGTACCATCGGGCGAGTAGAGGAAGGTCGGACGCCCATGACCGTCTCGCCTATAGGTCGTCGTGCCCGCGGGATCCGTGCGACGCATGACTTCGCCGAAGGCATTGTATTCAACATCAATCCTTCCCATGTCTTTGTCGACGAGGGAGCGCTGCCTTCCTAGTGAGTCATACGCAAGCGTAGTGACGTTTCCCTTGGCATCTCGAACCTCTCGCAGTTCGCCAAACGGCCCGTAATCCAATTTCGACGTTACCAGGGTGCCGTCGTACAGCACGTCGCTCACGGACACGGGAAGACCTCGGCCATCGAGCGTCGTCTTTTTCCTGTTGAGCGCCTCGTCTGTTGTCTCAACAGTCAATCGGTCATACGTCCAGGTCCGGTAGCTCCCGTCAGGATGAGTCAGCTTGAGTGGACGTCCAAGCGCGTCGAACTCCTGGGATGTGTAACGAAGAGGTTCGCTTGCCGTATGTGGCTGCGTGACTCTCTTGACCTGGCCGGTAGTTGTGTACTCTGTGTTGACGATGACGGGTTCTGGCGAATTTCCAGGACGAATCCACTGCTCAAGCAGGGGCCGGCCGCGGTCATCCAGTTCTGTCCGGACGGTCTGCCCGCCCGCGACTTGACTTGTAATGACAACTCCTCCGCCCGGCCTTCGCTGATAGGAAGTTGTTGAATCTCCCTGATGAACTGCATCAACTTTGCGCTGGCGGCCAAAGCCATCAAAACTGAATGTCGTCCAATCCCCGTTCTCGTCATGAACGCTCAGGAGTACTCCCAGGCCGCGGTGATGCTCGAACCAGGTCTTGCGACCGCCAGCCTCCCTCCATTGGGGGAAGATGTAATCGAATGGCTCATATTCTGTCGACTGAAGTCGAACCTCGCCGGTCAGGTCTCGCTGCTCGACCGTCTCAGGCAAGCCGAAGCCATTGTACAAGATGTGTGTCGAGAGTCTCGCCGCGGGGTCCGATGAGTCCGGCTCGACGACAATCCAGTCTATCAATCCAGTCTGTGAATTGGCGGTGTACTCAATGGAGTATGTGGCAGCCCGCCCATTGGAGTCAGACACGCTGGCGATGACGCGCTTGGGCAACGCCACCAACCACTTTGACACATTGGGTGTGTCGTAGGTGAGGGTTACATCGCGGGTGGCATATGCAGGGGCCTGCGGGTACGACTCTCCCCAGGCCGCCTTGCTCCTGACCCGTGTCGGATTCCCATATTCATCGAAGTCCTGACTACTCCATTTGGACGCAAAGCATGATTCAACGCCCAATGAATCCTTGCAGAGCTCTTCGTTCGTCTCGCCGTGTGAAAGGCGCATGCGTGAGCCGGCAAGCTCGAAAGCATAGTGCCAGCTCTTCTTTGTGATGAGCCACCCATTCTCAGCCGGGACTTTCGTTACTTCCGTATCGGGCAGTCCGGCGTTCGGGTAGAAGCTGCCGAGTCTTGTGAGAGGGCTTGCGATGGTGGTCGTTACCTGGCCCGTAAGGTCATCTGTCACCGTACGCTGCTTGAAGCCAAGCCACCCACGTCCCAAGCGGTCCGCGCGACTGCCTTCATATTTGTATGACAGGGAGTGCTCGACCGCATCACCGACACCCCCCTTGGAGCGCCGAACAACCCATATGCCTCTGTGAAGAGGAAGGATGGACGATGGGGATCCTGGCTCTACGGAGGGAGTGTAGACAGCGCGGTTTCCTGTGTGACTGTACTCAAAAGAATCATATACGGAGCCGCGCAGGGCCTTCTTCAGTAAGGGCTGTTGTGGAGAGGTCGAGACGCTTACGCTCACCATTGACGCTCTGCACTCCCAGTAGTCGGGAATCCCATCGCCATTGATGTCCGCGGAGCGCCCCGGATGCATTCGAAGGCCGCCCCCCGTGCGGGGTGTCACCGACTGTTCGCCTGGCGCAAAGGCGTACCCTCCCGCATATCCGTCCGTTCCCGTCGTCCAGTATTCTTCGCGTCCATCCCCATCGACGTCGAACGCTACGTCATGCCCATTCCCAAAATAGCCATTTCCGACAATATGCGGCTCTTCGAACCCATTTCCTGTGTTGATTGAAATCCGGAGAGGTCTGTCTTCGTAATTGCTGATGACTGCATCCTGTAGACCATCGCCATTGATGTCGGCCGGATAAACGTTCTGATTCGATGCCAGTCGTCCATTGTAGCCAAACGAGGACACCGTCGTCGTGCCAGGGAGCAGGGCATGGAACCTGCCGTACCCGTATCCCATGCAGCTGTCCCTATCCTTGGGAGACACCTGAAATGTCCGCCGAGGCTCCGACTGGCTCCGTGAGGACAGGAATACAGGTGCTGAGAAGTCTTGTCCCCCGACATACTTGCGGTACACGAGCTCGTAGGTTGATTCGTTGAAGCTGGCATACTCAAGTACCCCATCTCCATCGAGGTCCAGGAGGCGCCAGTCCTGGGAGGTGCGCGGATATGTCTTGGGTTCTGCCGGACCCGACAGGAACTCGATGGCGCCAGTGGAGGCATTCGTGACGCCGCGAAAGAACTGGTTTCCAGCCGCCGCAACGACCTCGCTGCTTTGAGAGCCTTGTGCCCACGAATAGTGGGTTCCCATGAAGTCTGATCGACCGTCACCGTCGACGTCCGCGAGTGCTGAACCTTCGCCGCCGAACTGCCGCAGCTTTCTTCCGTCACTCAGTTGGTTGAAGGTGACCGTGGGCAAGCCGTTGGCCAGCACGGGTGCGCCGAACTGAGCGCCTTGGCTGATCCTGTAGTAGTAGCGATCTCCATCTCTATACAGAATGTCATCGAGGCCATCGGCGTCGAGGTCGCCGAAGTGGCAGTCCATGTCTGCCTGGGAGTCTGGATTCGTCAGGTTGAAGGACAGCCCGGTGCGGCTCAGGCCGGGCTCTTTGACCGGGAGTTCGTATTCAAGGCTCGTGGCGTCAACGCACGCACCCGCTCCGTCGCATTCCTGAATCTTCTCCGGAAGGCTGTATTGCTCCCAGTCGTTCAGAGGCCGATAGGTAATCGTGTACTTCTTGAGTAAGCCCTCATTTTCGGGGGCCGGTCCATAGACCTCGATGTTCTCCAGCAGTTGCGAACGGCGGACCTTGAAGCCCGAGATCCACCGGGTCGACGGGCGTGGATCTGACTTGTACGTCAAGACGACCTTGCGTGTGGGTTGATGCGCGTTGGACCAGGTTGAGCCGGTGTACCGAATCGCCGTGGGAACGGCCTCATACCCGGTGTTTGTATCTCCACTGGGGGAGTACTCGACGGTCATGAAGTTTCCCATGGTGTCTTCAACACGCGTCAGTCCCCATTCGAACCGCACAGTCTGGCTCGTATTGACGCTGTATGTGTCGAGAGAGGAGTCGTATCGTATGTCGACTCTCTTGCCGGTCAGTGTGGCGGAATAGGTCTGGACGGTTCCGTCTTTGGAGTAGACATTGAAGACGCCAGGGCCCGCGCTCGTCACCGCCTGGCTTACAATCTTTTCATAGCCATTGCTCTCGACGCGGTACTCTGTCCCCTCGGCTCCGTACTCACCTTGGACGGCCACGAGCCGCTGCCCATCAAGGCAGAATCGATCTCCCTCGGCGCCATTGTTGAACCCTGGGTCTGCCGTTCTTCCATCCTGAATCAGCGATCTGCCGCAGCGGGATATGCGCGATAGACCTGACAGGTCCCAACCCAGGCCTGCCATGCCAACGCCCGACTGGCTGCTGTACTCGAGGGAAAGTACTGGGCCGATTCCAGCGCGCGGGTAGGGGGTCCAAAGTGGGAGCCGATAGGTCGCAGCGCCGTCCTTCGATACGCTTGCCTCCGCCACCATTGTGCCTGCGGCCAGGCCCGACGCATCTCGCTCGGTTGGCAGTACTCCCCCGGGAGTTGGTGTGGAAGTCAATGAAGAAGAGGCCGTGGTGGCAGGAGCACCTGTGTTGGCGCCATGTTGTTCCTCGGTGCGCGAACACCCTGTTGTGAGGCTGAAGCAGGCGGCAAGTGCCGCAAAGGCAATTATTCTGAATGTTCGTGGGCTCATATGACCCCTCGGATGACTGCTGTGTGTGTGCGGTGGCTTCGTGGTTTGGGGATGGCTCTTGGGTTGATTGGGCGTCTGTCGCTACTTCCTGCGCTTGGTTGATGACGGCGCGAGGATGCATGCATTACCCTGGCATGTCTTTCCTGTGGGACAGGAGCCACAATTCAGCGTCCCTCCACATCCATCGGCGACCATGCCGCAAAGTGCACTCTGAGACTCGCACGTCTTTCGCGTGCACTGGGCCGCGCCGCCAGCTTCTTGGCGGCACACGTACCCGTCAATCTCTCCATCGCAGTTGTCGTCCAACCCGTTGCACTGCTCCGCAACCGTCGAGACACATGGGCCGTACTGCCCCTGTGAGTGAGCCTGGCAATAGCTGGCGCCGGGTCCAGTACAGTCACCGTTTGCGACGGTGCATGACCTGCTGAGAGAGTACGCGGCGCTGGAGCCAACTGCGTTGTCGACCAGACCATCACCATTGTCGTCGCATTCATTGCATACTTCTTCGCCTACCACGCAGCCCCCGACGCTGCAGGTGGAGCTGCAGGTTCGAGTCCCTCCTTTTCCGCAGTTACTGCAACTGATGGTCCCCCCACATCCGGTGCAGGAACTCCATGAGCCCGTCGTGCATGTCTGGACTCCGGCGACCGGGCAAGGGCTGCTCACAGATGGGTCTGAATGATTGCAGCTCCGCTTGAGTGTTCTGGCGCCCTGCGAGATGGCATTGTCTATTGCCCCGTCGCCGTTGTCGTCGCAGTTGTTGCACTCTTCTGGACCTACGTTGCAGAGACCTACGGAGCAGGCCGCGGTACACGCACGAGAGCCTTGTTTACCGCCGCATCCCGTGCAGGAGGCCGTCCCGCCACATCCGGAGCATGCACTCCATCCTGATGCAGTACAGCTTCTTGTTCCTGCTTGACTGCAGCTGTTTGGGTTGCATGACTCGGTTAGTGTGTAGTTGTTGTAGTTGTTCCATGCGTTGTCCACTACGCCGTCCCCGTTGTCGTCACAATTGTTGCACACCTCCGTGCCCACGTTGCATCCGGTTACTTCGCAGTCGGAATTGCATGTCTTCGTTCCCGGCAGGCCGCCGCAGCCGGTGCAGGCGACGGTGCCGCTACAACTGACGTCTTCCATTACTCCGTCGTTGCAGATTTGTGTCAGCGTGCAGCCATTGCTCAACGTGGTTTTCTGGATGGTTCCGTTGGTGCATCGCGCGCTGGCGGGTTGTGCCAGCCCGAAAGTCGCCCAAATGACCAGTAGTCTAGCGAATGCGCTCTTCAAGATGGCGTGCTCCTTTGATGTGAGGTGCGTAAACGGGCTTGGTGGTGTTGCATCGGCAAGGGTGCATGTGGTCAGCCTGGTTGCGAGCCCGTCGATATCCAACCTGCACGCTGATTGGGCCATAGGCTCGAGGATTACCTTTGCTTGAGCTGAAGGCGCAGCGTTCGACCGGCAGTTCGCGTGCGGCCAAGGCGCATGGTCGGAGTACTCTTCCTTGCCATTGATGCCTTTGCGCAATGGTGACAGAAGGCAGCAACCAGAGTCTGGAGGGAGTGTCGTTGCTGTTGGTTGCAAGTCCCGATTGCGTGCATGCGCCTGCGTTGGAGCCTTATCTGGAGTGTCCGAGCGATGAGATGGCGCCGACCGTGACCGCAGCCTTCCAATGGTCTGAGTGAAACCAGCGAGTTCGGTAAATCGGCAACTGAGTTACCAGAGCTGTCCGTGCGGGTAAACGCCTTTGGCGGCATGCTTGTACGCCACGGGGCCGACGCAACGACTTCGGGCCCGCTGAATCTCCTGGACTTTTCGGCTTGGATGTCGGGGTCTCGTCGTTTGCGTGTGATTCCGCGCTCAAGCCGTCAAAGCTGGAAAGCGAGAGTTCCGAACTCCAGGCCAGGCGTTCTCGACGACTTGCTGGCGTCTCCGTATCCCGCGGAGGCCATTGTTAGAGTTGGCAACAGTGGTGTAAGCCTGCCTTGGTTGCCTGGTGCTGGGGCATATCGCGGGCCCGCTTTCGGGGCAGACGTCATTGCTTGCCGGCGAGTTCCCATTCGTTTGGCGCTACCAAGTTGGCATGGGCGGATGCCCTTACGACACTTCATCTGTCACCTGCGCCAGCGAAGGTGTCGCTCGGCCCGCATGGTCTGCAGATGCACCTGGGCGCGAAGAGGAGAAGAGACGTTCCATGCAGAGAAATTCGCGGAGCAGATGGTGCGCCGGATGGTGGACCGGAGGCGCGGAGCGCGACAGTTTTGGGAAGGCAGGTGGGGCCGCGGTCGACGCTGCCGTCGTGGCTGATGAGGGCGATTTCGCTGGGTTGAAGGTGTGTCGTTGAAGACGAGGGCGCAAAGGGACCGTGCTCAATGACACGCTGCATGAGTTTTGCAGCCTGTCTTGTGGGGAATCTTGATTTTAGAGCCGAGAATGTGAGCGGGGAGATGCACGCCGACCGTCAAGGTGGGTGGCTGAAGCCTTGATATATGGCTTTGGCTCGAGCATGTGCTCGGATGAAGCGCCGCGGGCTCAGCCCTCGCCGCGCGAGCCTTGTCCGGGACGCGCTTCCCCATCATCGGTGAGGAGATGGGCTGGGACGCCCCGCGCGAGCTGCCGGCCAACGGCATCCCGCTGGATGCGGCCTCGCGCAGGGGCACGCCCTCCTCGGGTCCGCGCTGCGAGGTGGGCTGAAGGCCGCTACCGCCGCCGGGTGTCCGCCTCCAGGTCCTCGCGAATGCGGTGCAGCGCCTCCGCGAGCGGGTTGTCCGGCAGCACGCGAATCCACGCGCCCGCGCCCAGCATCGCCTCCAGCTCGACGAGCGCCTTCAGCACACGTCCTGGCTCCTGGGTGTTGACCGCGACGAAGAGCGTCCCTCCGTAGAGGTCCGTCTCGAGCCGGTCATCCGGCTTCAGGTACGGACGCAGGTGGGGGACGACATCCGGCGGGCCGAAGTCCGTCTTCGAGAAGTTCCCCGCCACGATGACGCGCTTGCTGGTGAGCACCAGCGCGGTGCCTCCCTGCCGGTGGGCGAGGAAGCCCAGCCGCGGCCCGAAGTGGTCCGCCTCGAGCAGGACATGTGGACCGGCGACAGTGACTTCGCCGCCCAGGTCCTTCGCGTAATGGGCCGCGGTCTCCGGGTAATGGAAGCGGACCCACAGGCGCGGCTGCTCCACCGAGGGATGCCGGAAAGCGAGGGCCCGCTCCAAAGGTTCCTTCTTCGGCACCCGCACCAGCTCCACGGAGAGCCGTGCGCCCTGTTCCCGGGCGAGAGCCTTCAGCTTCTCCGTGGTGGCACCGAGATTTCCCCGGCCCCCGTAGTGAACGAGCCCATACAACTGGTCCGCGTGACGGACGAAACCTTCAAGCGCTTCACGCTCCAGCGCCTGCTTCAGCGCGTCGAGCGATGCGCCCTCCTTCACGCGGAACCCGGCCGCCAACTGGAACCTACTGTGCGAAGGGACTTCCGAGTGGATTGCCCGCCCCTTCCGCCTCCACAGCAGCGTCCGCAGCGAGGGAAAGTCGTCCCCCAGCGTCATGTCCGTGTAGAGCATCACCACGCGTCCGACAGCGGCAATCTCTTCCGGCGAGTACTCCTGCTCATTCGTCTGGATGCCCTCCGACGCCAGCAATTCCTTCCATCGCTCGGAGTAGGGGCCTCCACGTGTCCAGTCGGGGAGGAGCGCCTCGACATACGCGCTGGCCTCCTCGGGCTTCTCGAAGCGCCCCACCAGCACGCAGTCCCCGCTGTTGTTGCCGGAGAACCCACGCCAGACGCGGACTCCGTCGGAGAGCGCTTCCGCCCGACGTGTGCCCGTCCGCGCGCAGCCCTGGAGGGGCGAAGGCTTCGACAGCACCTCCTGCCGTCCCGCCCACGCCGCGAGCACGTCGTCCGCTGACTGGACGGGAAGGCCCGGGCCCTGGAAGGAGCACGCCTTCAGCCGCCGGTCGGAGGTCAGCGTGACGAAGTCCAGCCCCGCGCCACAGTCGCCACCGAAGAGCCGGGGCACCTCCACCAGCGCGTCGCCGAAGCAGACCGACAGCCGCGCGCGGAGGGGACTGTCAGCGAGCACGTCCGTGAGCCGCGCCTCGTCCTCCGCGCCCAGCCGGAGCTTCGAGTCATTCCCCACGTAGCGCAGCACGGCGACATCGCGGCAGCCGAGCGCGTGAAGCGTCCGGAGCTGCGCCGGCAACAGGGGCACCCGCTCCGGCGTCGCGAGGATGTTCACCCCGAACGTCTGCCCCGCGCGGGCCAGGCGCTGAACGCACGCCTCCCAGTCGTTGTCGTCGTAGAGCGACACGCGGACCTCGCCGAGGTACGGCGCCAGCCGCGCCAGCCGCTCATCGCCGAGGAGCGTGCCGTTGGTGGTGACGTGCACGGCGAGCGGCGTCTCGGTCGCGAGCCGGCGCACCAGCGTGTCGAAGCCTCGGAAGGCGAGCGGCTCACCACCGCCGAAGGCCACCTCGAGCGTGCCGGCGCGGGCCAGGCCCGCCAGCACGTCGAAGGCCGAGTCCACCGTCCACTCGCTCCGGGCCTCCCTGTCCCGCGAGCAGAAGGCGCAGGCGAGGTTGCAGGCATTGGTGATGCCGAAGAGCACCAGCCGGGGAGCCCTGCGCCGCAGGTGCCGGGTGTGGGGCCCGTCGATACGGAGGTTCGTGCCCGTCCTCCGGTGGAACCAGAGGAGGGCACCATCGAGGGCATGGGGACGCCAGTCGGGGAGCGGCTGCATGGGGGACCTCGGGGAACGATGTCCCCTCACGTGCAGCTTCGCACGCCCTGACAGGGCGCTAGAACCGCAGCCGGTAGTGCAGGGCCTTCGGGCGCGTCAGCGAGTCGAACCCGAGCGCGCTCAGCGTGACGCCGCGCCCGGAGCTCTTCACGCCGCTCCACGGCAGCGCGGGGTCCAGCGAGTCGCAGCGGTTCATGTAGACGGTGCCCGCTTCCAACTGCCGCGCCAGCCGGTCCGCGCGCTCGCGGTCCGACGTCCACACGCTCGCGGTGAGCCCCAGGCTGGACGCGTTCATCCGCGCCAGCGCCTCCTCGTCCGAGCTGACGGGCGCAATCGGCAGCAGCGGCCCGAAGGACTCCTCGCGCATCACCTTCGCGTCGGCGCTCACGTCCTTGAGCAGCGTGGGCTCGAAGAAGCGGCCCCTGCCGTTCACCTGTGCGCGCTGGCCGCCGCGGATGAGCTTCGCTCCCCGGCGCGTGGCGTCCTGGACGAAGACCTCCAGCTCGGCCGGGTGCCACGGCTGGGCAATGGGGCCCAGCGTCGTCTTGTCGGACTCCGGGTCGCCCAGGACGTACGCGCGCACCAGCGGCTCTACGGCATCCACGAAGCGTGCGTACAGCGAGTGGTGCACGTACACGCGCTCCACCGCGCAGCAGCTCTGGCCCGCGTTGTACATGGCTCCGTCGACGATGTTCTCCACCGTCTTGTCGAAGTCGCAGTCCGGCGCGACGTAGGCCGGGTCATTGCCGCCCAGCTCCAGGCCGATGTGCAGGAAGCGGTCCTTCGCGGCCGCCTGCATCTTGTGCCCGCCCAGCACCGAGCCGGTGAAGAGCACGTGGTCCACGCGCGCGTCACCCACCAGCTTCTCCGTCGCGGCGTAGTCCAGGAAGATGGCCTGCACCGTGCCCTCGGGCGCGCCCGCCTCCGCGAAGGCGCGGGCGAAGTGCTCGCCACACAGCGGCGTGCGCGGCGAGTGCTTCACCACCACCGCGTTGCCCGCCAGCACGGCCGGCGCCACCGCGTTCACCGCGGTGAGCAGCGGGTAGTTCCACGCGGGCAAATCCAGCACCACGCCGAGCGGCTCCTTGGCAATCCTCCGCTCGAAGCCCTCCTTGGGCGGCAGGACGATGTCCGCGAGCGACTCGGGTGCAATCGACGCCATGTGGCGCAGCCGTCCGGCCATGCCGCCCACCTCACCGCGGGCTTGCGACAGCGGCTTGCCCATCTGCCGGGTGATGTCGCGGGCGATGGCATCGGTGCTCTTCTCCATCGCCTCGCAGGCGCGCAGCACCAGCTTCACGCGCTCCTCCACGCGCATGGCGCGCAGCGCGCGGGACGCGCTCCGGGCGCGCTCCAGCACCGCATCGAGCTGCGCGGGAGAGGTGGGCTCCACCGAGGCGGCGACGTCGCCGGTGTACGGGTTGTCGACGATGTGTGTGCTCATGGGGACCAGGAAAGCCGACGGACGCGGCGAGCGTCACGGCCCGGCGGGAGCGAGGGCACGCTTCAAGACAGAGTGAGACAGGCAACTGTTATCGGCCCATCGCTCCCGGGGCCGGGCATGATGTGGCCCGGCGCCGCGCCGCCTGGAGGGCACTCAGGGGGCCATGGCCTGAAGCAACCCCGCGTGGCGCGGCAGGGGAGCGACATGCACTTCGTCTCGAAGGTCGACGGACTGGACTACGTGGTGGTGCTGGATGGGCTCGCGCTGTCGTCGTGGTGCCTGCCCGACGAGGTGGTGTCCGACCTGAACATCCACGCATCGAGCGAGGGCCTGCTGTCCACCGACGGCACCGGCAGGCTCCTGCTCGCGTGGGACGACAGCTACGACCGGAGCCACCTCGTCGCGGTGGACACGCTGGAGCGCGAGCAGCGCTACGCCCGCTTCCAGCTCAGGGCTTCCGTCCTCGACGCCACAGGCGAGGCGTTGCTACGAGTCCCCGACCTCCAGGCGCCCCTGACGCTCGAGCGCCTCACCTTGAAGGGAGAGCCCGAGGCCTCGCGGCCGCTGCCGTTCCCGGACTGGGAGCCCGTGTCATTGTCGACGGCGTGGAACGCGCCCCTCTGGACCCGTCCCAGGTACGTCAGCCGCGCGGGGCTCGTGGCCGTCCTCGGCGCGGACGGGCGCGTGCTGCTGGCGGACTTCCGCGACTTCGACGCGCCGAGGGTGGTGGCCTTCGCGAAGCTCTGGGTCCCTCCCACGTGGGACGTCCAGCTCACGCCCTTCGAGGACGCGCTCGGCATCATCGCTCACGACATTCCACACGGGACGGCCACCGCGTGGGTCGTCTCCGGTCGCGACGTGCTCGAGAAGAAGGGGCTCGCCGCGCTCACCCTGCCGGCCTTCGCCACGAAGGACGTACTGCTCACGCAGGTGGACGCGGGCACGCTGCAGCGGGTGCCGCTCCGTGGAGGTGAGTCCCAGACGCTGCGTCTTCCCGCCTCGGGCCGCGACACGGGCCTGGAGGCGCACGGCCCGGGAACGCCCATCGCGGGTGGTGACGTCACCGCCTTCCTCCCCTGGCATGCCGAGAGCCTCATCCTCTTCGACGCGGAGACGGGCGAGCCGTCCGAGGTGTCGCGCCTGCTCCCCGACGACCTGCGAGAGCTGCGCCAGTTCCTCATGCGGCGTGTCATGCAGGCGAACGAGACCGCGCGCTCCACGGGCACCCGCTTCGCGTTGAAGGCGCTGGATGCGCCCGCGAAGCACCGGCGCTACAGCGTGACGCTGTCCGCGCACGGAGGGGATGGCAGCTTCTGGGCGCACGTGGTGCTGGGCGCCTTCCAGGGCATGTATCCGGAGCTGTCGGAGCGGGACTTCGGAGGCTGGCGGTTGGGCGCGATGGGCCACCCGCACATCCCGGCCCCACCCCCGGTCTCCCTCGGCGTGGACGAGATGGCGTCCATCCTCGGCCGCATCGAGCACCATGGGTTCCGGCTCTCCAGCCTCGCCCCCATCATTCAACGGCTCTACGAGCGCAACCTCCCGGGCCACTGGAGCGTCGGGGGCGCGAAGCTCCCGCTGACGGATGACGCCGCGGTGCTGCTGCTGCAGGCGTTCATGGAAGGGCTCGCCTCGCCGGCACCCCTCGGTGTCGCGGCGCACCTGGAGCAGTGGCGGCGGTCACCCATGCCGGTGTCCTCGCTGACCGCACGCGTGCCGCGCCTCCATGGCTCGCACGCGCGCGCCGAGCCCCGGCTGCTCGTCGCGCTCGCCCAGCTCGCAGCGAATCACCTCCACCATCACGCGGGACCGCTCCTCGCCGCCCTGGCGACGGAGGCGCATCCGGACCACCTCAACAACGCGCGTCATGGCGTCGTGGAGATCCAACGGTATTGGGCCCAGCGGCACAAGGCGGTATCGCTCTAGTCATACTTTTTCAGTTAATCTGTCGAAGTCCCGGCAAACGCAGGCTCCCAGGCAACTTTGTCTCTGGGAGTCCGAGAATCGGGGACGACGCAGTTTTCCCCCCATCGGGAAGGATTTCCCCCGTGACCACGATCAGCGTTTCTCGAGGCGACCGGCTCAGCTCGATTGCCGCCAAGTACAACACCACGGTGGAGAAGTTGGCCAAGGCCAACAACATCGCGGACCCGAACAAGATCAAGGTTGGCCAGAAGCTCGTCATCCCCGATGGCTTCGACAAGCCGACGACGAAGGCCACCAACACCAAGCCGGGCACGGACAACTTCGCGGCCACGTCGGCGAAGACGGGCCCGGTGAAGGACGACGACGGCCGCCAGTTCTCCACGTCGCGCGACGGCACGCCGATGTACCGCCAGGGTGACTCGCAGTGGGGCTCGCGCGCGCTGGGCACCGGCTCCAGCATCTCCGCCGCGGGCTGCGCGATGACGGCCACCGCGATGGCGGTGAGCAAGATCACCGGCCAGGTCATCAACCCCGGCGAGATGGACAAGTACCTGGACAGCCACGGCGGCTACTCGGGTAACGCGCTGAACTGGGGCGTCGCCGCGAAGGCGGGCGGCCTGGGCGCGTCCAAGCAGGCGTGGAGCCTCGACACCATCAACAAGCAGATCGACGCCGGCCGCCCGGTCGTCGTCGGCGTGGACTACAAGCAGGGCAGCAACGGCGGCTCCAACGGCACGGACCACTGGATCACCATCACCGGCCGCGGCACGGAGAACGGCAAGCCGGTCTACTACGCGAACGACCCGGCCACCGGGAAGGAAATCACCCTCAAGGCCAACGGCAGCCAGCTGTCGGGCGGCCCCTCGGGCTACAAGACCACGGGCCAGCTGGTGACGTTCTCCGGCGGCAACCCGAACCCGGGTGGCATCAAGCCGGGCGACAGCACCACCAAGCCGGACAAGCCGGACAGCAAGCCGACGCAGGGCTCCGTGAAGGGCCTACCGCTGCCGGGCAAGGACCTGGAGCGCGGCGCGAGCGGCGAGGCCGTGAAGCAGCTCCAGAGCGCGCTGGTGAAGGCCGGCTACATGACCCAGGCCGAGATGAACACCGGCCCGGGCAAGTTCGGCCCCCGCACCGAGCAGGCGCTGAAGGAGTTCCAGGCGGCCAACGGCGTGAAGAACACCGGCTACTACGGCCCGCTGACCCGCGCGGCCTTCGAGAAGCTGGGCGCCAAGGTCGGCGGTGCCAGCACGAAGGGCACGGACACCACCGGCGGCACGAAGGGCACGGACACCACGAAGGGCACGGACTCGTCGAAGCCGGTGAAGGGCAACAACGACCTGAGCGGCTTCACGTCCAACAAGTACGACAACATCATCAACGACATGTCGCAGAAGTACGGCGTGCCCGCGCGGCTCATCAAGGCGGTCATCCAGCAGGAGTCGGCGTTCAACCCGAACGCCACCTCGGGCGTCGGCGCCAAGGGCCTGATGCAGCTCATGCCGGCCACCGCGAAGGAGCTGGGCGTGACGGACCGCACGGACCCGCGCCAGAGCATCGAGGGCGGCACCAAGTACCTGGCCCAGCAGCTCAAGCGCTTCAAGGGTGACGTGACGCTGGCGCTCGCCGCGTACAACGCCGGCGCGGGCAACGTGCAGAAGTACGGCGGCGTCCCCCCGTTCAAGGAGACGCAGAACTACGTGAAGAAGATCACCGGCTGGTACAACGGCGCCGGCCCGGCCTAGTCGCTCACGCAGGTTCGAAGCAACGCGGCCCGGTCACCTCGTGGTGGCCGGGCCGTCGTGCTTCATGGCGTCGGCCAGAACGCGGGCGCGTAGACCTCGGACACATCCGCGAGGCGCTTCGGCGTCGCCGCCGTGCTCCACACGTGCGCGGCCGCGTAGCCGCCGTATGCGGTGACGAGGAGCAGCCCGCGCTGGAACTGGAAGCCCAGGTATGCGTCGGACTCGGCGACGTCCTTCAATTCCATACGCTTGCCATTCGTGGACCAGAACAGCGGCGAGCCCATGACGACCTCCGGGCCTGCTTCAGAGGCGCGGTAGTAGAGCGTGCCGTCCGGCCCGGGCAATTCCATCCACCAGCCGTCCTCCGGAGCGCCCAGCGCGCCCGCCACGTCCGCGGGGGCCTTCTTCCCCTGGGGACTGGCCGGAATGGACGCGGTCCACACCGGCGTCATCGTCTTCACCGTGTCGAGCACGGAGAGCCCGGGGGCATTGGCCGCCTCGAAGCGGCCGGGCTTCGCCTCGACGCGCTTCCAGCCTTCGTCCTCCAGCCGGTACGCGAGCGCCAGTCCCGGGATGCCCGGGCCCTTGGGCGCGGTGAACTGCTCGCCCTCGAAGGTGATGACGCCCTTCTTCGGCGCGCGCTTGCTGTACGCGAGGACGATGAGCGCGACGGGGCGCCCCTGCGCATCGAAGCCGAGGCGCGAGACATACGGCTTGTCCGGCGCCGAGGCGCCGGTGCCACCCGGCAGGGACTTCAAGTCGAGCGGCTGGCCGGACTTCGCGCCCAGGTCCACGCGCCAGGCTCGCGCCACCTCGCCCTCGCCCGAGGGCCACGTGAAGACGAGGCCCTGCTTTCCGTCCGCGCTCCACGACACCATGGACCTGTCGCATGCGGCGTCGAAGGAGAAGACGGAGGACGGCTCACCGGGCAGCGGGTGGCGCATCCACTGGCACTTCTCTCCGTCGCCGGTGGACTTGAGGTAGCCGAGCACCGTCTGCGCGGAGGCAGCCGGAGGCGCGGGCCGTGAGGCAGGAGCGCTCCGGCCCGCGACGGCGGGAGGAGGGGACTCTGGAGCGCCCTGTCCGGACTGACAGCCAGCGAGGGCAAGAGCTGCGAGCAGCGCGGAGGCGCGGCGAAGCGGATTCATGGAGACCTCGGCGGGCCCCGGAGATGGGAGGTCCAGGGCGCGGCGGGGAGACACTACCCGTCCCCGTGCGCGTGTCACGGGGCATGCGACCGCCTCTGTCTTCGCGCGTCATGCAGGAGTCCCAGGCGGTACGCTGGCCACCCCATGCCGAGCCCCGCCGCCTCTCCGCGCCGCTTCCACGACGAGCCGCTCATCGACATCGTCCGCCATCTGCGAAGCGCGCTCGAAACAGGAAGCGCGCGCATCGAGGTGCCAGACCCGGACCTCGGACGCGGGCACTACGCGGGCGAGCGCGTGGGCCCGGAGAAGGGACTCATCCACCGGCCACTGCGAAGCTGGTGCGACCTGGCCGATGGGCTCTCATGTCGGCTGCTCACGCCTCGCGCGGTGGACGCCACGCACGTGGCGCTTACCTTCGAGCGGCTCGGCTCGGAAGCGTCGTGGCATGCGGGCGGCGAGGAGGCCGAAGCCGCGCTCGAACCGCAGGAGCGGTACGGGGCGGGCTCCGGCTTCGCGCGGGTGCGCAAGCTGGAGGACGCGGGCTTCCTCCTGCCGTGGCTGGACGCGCTCTCCCGCATCCACCTGCCCCCGGGGGCGAGGGTGCTCGACCTGGGCGTGAATCGCGGTGACGAGCTCGCCGCCTTCGCGTGGCTCGAAGGCGCACCGGACGTCAGCTTCGTCGGCGTGGACCACGGGGCCAGCGCGCTCGCCGAGGCTCGCGCCCGCTTCCCCGACGCGCGCCACCGCTTCGTCCTCGCGGACCTCAACGCGCTGCCCGAGGACCTGGGCCACTTCCACCTCGTGGTGTCGGTGGGCACGCTGCAGAGTCCCGGCGTGGACGACCACGCGCTGCTGCGCCGGCTGGTGCAGCAGCACCTGGAGCCGGGGGCCACGCTCCTGCTCGGCTTCCCCAACTCGCGTTTCCGCGACGGCGAGGTCGTCTACGGCGCGCGGGTGCGCAACCTGCGCGAGCCCGACCTGTCCCTGCTGGTGAAGGACCTGTCCTTCTACCGGCGCTACCTGCATCAGCATGGCTTCCGCACGTATCTCAATGGCAAGTACGACCTGCTGCTCACGGCGGTGCGGGGCGGAGCCCATCGGGCCGGAGCGGACGTCGAGGACCCGGACTGAACGTCAGCGGGGGCCACCGTGACGGGGAACGAATTGTGGGCCCCGCCGTTGGCCTGCCTCCCGCCGTCGAGAAGGTGAGTCGTGGCCGGCACTCCGCCCTCCCTCGCAAGAGAGGGCGGAGGTGATGCTCAGGCCGCCGCGTTCGGCGTCGCCTTCGCCGATGGCGCAGGGACGTGGCCGGCGCGGACGACGTAGTCACCGAAGCCCTCACCCGGCTTCCGCTCGCGCGAGTACTCCGCGAACAACGGCTCCAGAGCGGCGAGGATGCCGTCCTCGTCGATGTTCTCCCGGTACAGCCGGTTGAGCCGCTGGCCGCGCACGTCGCCGCCGAGGTGGAGGTTGTAGCGGCCCGGCGCCTTGCCCACGAGCCCCACCTCCGCGAGGTACGGCCGCGCGCAGCCATTCGGGCAGCCGGTGATGCGCAGCAGGAGGTTCGCGTCCCGCAGCCCGTGCGCCACCAGCCGCGCCTCCAGCTTCTCCACGAAGGACGGCAGGTAGCGCTCCGCCTCGGCCATGGCCAGGCCGCACGTGGGCAGCGCCACGCACGCCAGCGCGTTCCTCCGCAGGGGACTGGCGCTCCGGAATCCATCCAGTCCGTGCTTCGCCACCAGCGCGTCGATGGTCTCCTTCGCCTCGGCGCTCACGTTGGCGATGACGAGGTTCTGGTTCGCCGTGAGCCGGAAGTCGCCCGTGTGGACGTGGGCAATCTCGCGAAGGCCGGTGAGGTGCGGCGCCTCGGGCCGGTCCGCCACGCGGCCGCTGTCCAGGTGCAGCGTCAGGTGCCACTTCCCGTCGTGTCCCTCCACCCAGCCGAAGCGGTCTCCATTGTGGTCGAAGGAGAACGGACGCGCTGGCTGCAACGCGAAGCCGAGCCGCCGCTCCAATTCCGCCGTGAACCACGCCACGCCGCGCTCCTCCAGCACGTACTTGAGGCGCGCGTGCTTGCGGTTGGTGCGGTCTCCGAAGTCGCGGTGGATTCTCACCACCTCGGCGGCCACCTCCAGTGTCTTCTCCGGAGGGATGAAGCCCACCACGTCCGCGAGCCGCGGGTACGTGGCCGCGTCTCCGTGCGTGGCGCCCATGCCACCGCCCACCGAGACGTTGAAGCCGGCCAGCTCACCCCTCTCGATGATGGCGATGAAGCCCAGGTCCTGCGCGAAGACGTCCACGTCGTTGAGCGGCGGCACCGCGACGGCCGTCTTGAACTTCCGGGGCAGGTAGGTGGACCCGTAGATGGGCTCTTCCTCGCCGCCGGCCACCTTCTCGTCGTCCAGCCAGATTTCGTAATAGGCGCGCGTCTTCGGCAGCAGGTGCTCGGAGAGGCGCACCGCCCACTGGTACACCGTTTCGTGGACGCGCGAGTCCACCGGGTTCGGGTTGCACAGCACGTTGCGATTCACGTCGCCGCAGGCGGCCAGCGTGTCCATCAGCGCCTGGTTGATGCGGGCGATGGTGGGCTTGAGGTCGTCCTTGATGACGCCGTGGAGCTGGAACGCCTGCCGCGTCGTGATTCGCAGCGTGTGGTTGGCATACTCGCGCGCCAGTGCGTCCATGGCCAGCCACTGGGCCGGCGTGCACACGCCGCCGGGGAGGCGCGTGCGGAGCATGAAGCTGTACGCCGGCTCCAGCTTCTGCAGGCGGCGCTCCTCGCGGATGTCCCGGTCGTCCTGCTGATAGCTGCCGTGGAACTTGATGAGGCTGGTGTCCGGCGTGGAGATGGCACCCGTCACCGGGTCCACCAGGCTCTCCGCCAGCGTGCCGCGGAGCAGGCGGCTCTTCGTCTTGATGTGCTCCACCTCGGACAGGGGCTTGGACTGGTTGCTCATGTCGTTGCTCACGTGGAAAGGCTCAGTAGACGTCGCGCAGGTAGCGCCGCTGCTCGCGCAGGCCCTGGAGCCAGGCCTCCGCGTCCTCGCGGCTCTTCCCGCCATGGGTGGAGACGATGTCCACCAGCGCCGCGTGGACATCCGGGGCCATGCGCTGGGCATCGCCGCAGACGTAGAGGTATGCGCCGCCGTCCAGCCACTCGTAGACGTCGCGTCCCGCTTCGCGCAGGCGGTGCTGCACGTAGACCTTCTGCGCGCGGTCTCGCGAGAAGGCGAGAGACAGCTGGTGCAGCGTCTTCTTCTTCAAGGCCTCCTGCCACTCCACCTGGTAGAGGAACTGCGTGCGGAAGTGCTGCTCGCCGAAGAAGAGCCAGTTGCGGCCGCGCGCGCCCACCTCGGCGCGCTCCTGCACGAATGCGCGGAAGGGCGCCACGCCCGTGCCGGGGCCAATCATCAGCACGTCCTTGTCGCCGTCCTCCGGCAGGCGGAAGCGCTCATTGGGCTCGATGAAGACGCGGACCTTGTCCGTCCCCGCCGCCCGCGAGGCCAGGTACGACGACGCGGCGCCGAGGTGCCGCGTGCCGAAGGCCGTGTAGTCCACCACTGACACCGTCAGGTGCGCCTCCGCGCCCACGCGCTTGGGACTGGAGGCAATCGAGTACAGCCGGGGCGCCAGCTTGCGCAGTGCCGCGACGAGCTCCGTCGCGCCCCACGCCGCCGGGTGCGCGCGCAGGAGGTCGATGACCTGGTGGCTCGCCAGCAGCGTGCGGAAGCCCTCCGCGCCGGACGGCTCCAGGAGCCGCTTCAGCTCCGTGCTGTTGGCCAGGGCCGCGTGGCGCTCCAGGAAGGGACGGTTGAGCTTCGTCAGCTCCAGCTCCTCGCCCAGCCACTTCGACAGCGGCAGCGAGCGCCCGTCGCGCTTCACCTCCGTGCTCCCGTCCAGCTTCAGCTCGGAGAGGAAGGCGTCCACCAGCTCGGGCGGGTTGTGCGGCCACACGCCGAGCGCGTCGCCCGGCTGGTACTCCAGGCCGGAGCCTTCCAGTGACAGCTCCACGTGCCGCACGTCCTTGAGCGCGCCCCGGCCGGTGATGCGCTGGTTGACCAGCACCTCGGTGGAGAAGGGCGCTTCCTTGCTGAACGTCGCTGTTGCAGGAGCCGCACTGCGCAGCGGGACGACAGCCGCGATGGGCGCGGCTTGCGGCTCCAGCGCCTCCTTCGCCCGCGCGAAGGCCTGGTCGAGCCACCCCTTCGCCACGGGCTCGAAGTCCACGTCGCAGTCGGCGCGCTCCACGAGCCGGGTGGCACCCAGTTCCGCGAGGCGCGCGTCGAGCACGCGGCCCACCTCGCAGAACTTCGGGTAGCTGGAGTCACCCAGTCCCAGCACCGCGAAGCGCAGCCCCTCCAGCTTTGGAGCTCGCTTGCCCAGCACGTGCTCGCAAAAGCCGCGCGAGTCGTCCGGCGGGTCTCCGTCGCCCTGCGTGCTGATGACCACGCAGAGCAGCTTCTCCTTCGCCAGCTCCCGCACGGGGTAGTCGCTCGCGCGGAAGAGGCGGGTGGGAAGCCCCGAGGACTCCACCTGCTGCTTGAGCCGCTCGGCCAGCAGCTTGCTGTTCCCCGTCTGCGTTCCGTAGACGATGGTGAGCGGTACCGCGGGAGCCGCGGCGGGCGCGGCGGACACGGGCACGGCAGCGGAGACTGGAGCGGCCCCCGGCCGTGAGGCGAGCCCCGCCGCGTAGCCGCTCAGCCAGTGCAGCGCCGCTGTGTCCAGCCCCTCCACCAGCTTGAGCAGCAGCGCGCCCTTCTCCTCACCCAGCAGGGTGGTGACGAAGGGCGGTGCGGCGGGTCGTGGGGCCCCCCCCATCTGCGACGGACTCACTTCACGTTCTCCCCGAGCGCGAGCACGCGCTCCACCTGCTGCTTCGCGTCCTCGGATGCCTCCAGCTCCAGCCACGCCACGCCGGAGTCGCGAGCCTCCGCTCGCAGCACGCGCCGGGCTTGCGACGCCTCGGTGTGCACCAGCGCGATGAGCCCCGCGCCCGCCAGCGCGAGCGCCACCTCCACGTCACCCATGACGGTGGCCACGTGCCGGCCCTGGTCGAACAGGCTCCGCTCCAGCTCGAAGGCGCGCGACGCCGCGTCCGGCGAGGACGGCAGCAGGACGATGGCACCGGGCTGGCCCAGCCGCGCACGGCGCTCGGCCGCGGAGATGAGCGAGGACTCCACCGCGCCCCGCGCCCCGGTGTCCGCCGGCCCCAGCACCATGCCCGCGCCCACCGTGTCATGCGTGAGCGCGTCGATGATGATGAAGGCACCGGTGCGCCGGTTGTCGCGGTACGGGTCCGCCAGCAACGGCCGGCGGCACACCAGCCGCACCTTGCCGATGTCGTTGAGGGACAGTGACTCGGCGGGCACCTCGGACAAATCCTCCAGCTCCTTGCGCCAGAGGATGCGCTCCACCTGCGCGGGCGCGGTGCGCGTGGCCTGCTTCACCAGGTAGCGCCGCGACACGTCCAGCGGCTGCTCGCCGAACGACACCAGCATCGCGTCGAGCTGGTGCAGCGCCTGCGGCGGCTCGTCCACGTGCGCGAGCAAATCACCGCGGCTCGCGTCCACGTCATCCGCCAGGAGCAGCGTCACGGACGCGGGCGCGGAGGCCTCCTTCAGCGGCCCGTCGAAGGTGTCGATTCCCGCCACGCGCGTGCGGCGCCCGGAGGGCAGCACCTGGATTTCGTCCCCCACGCGCACGGTGCCGGAGGCCACCTGGCCGGCCAGCCCGCGGTAGTCCTGGTGCGGACGGATGACGTACTGCACGGGGAAGCGGAAGGCCGCGTTGTCCAGCCGGCGCTGGTGGGGCAACGACTCCAGCCACCCGAGCAGCGTGCCGCCCTCGTGCCACGGCGTGCGCGCGCTGGGACGGGTGATGTTGTCGCCCCGGCTCGCGCTGACGGGGAAGAGGCGCACGCCCTCGAAGCCGAGCGTGTACGCGAAGTCCGCCAGCTCCTGGCCGATGCGCTCGAAGGTGGCCCGGTCGAAGCCCACCAGGTCCATCTTGTTCACCGCCACGGCGAGGTACGGAATGCCCAGCAGCGAGGCGATGTACGCGTGCCGGCGCGTCTGCGGCAGCACGCCCAGGCGCGCGTCCACCAGGATGACCGCCGCGTCCGCCGTCGAGGCGCCGGTGGCCATGTTGCGCGTGTATTGGATGTGTCCCGGCGTGTCCGCGATGATGACCTTGCGCTTCGCCGTGGACAGGTAGCGGTACGCCACGTCGATGGTGATGCCCTGCTCGCGCTCGGCCTTCAGGCCATCCGTGAAGAGGGAGAAGTCCAGCTCCTCCTCCTCGGCGCCGGCCGCGGCCTTGAGGCCCTGGGCGAGCAGCTCCGGAGGCACGGCCACGCTGGCCTCGGTGCGGGCGGCGGCGCGCTTCGCGCTGGCCTTCTTCACGGCGGAAATCTGGTCCTCGAAGAGGCCGTCGCACTCGTAGAGGAGCCGGCCGATGAGCGTGGACTTCCCGTCGTCCACGGAGCCCACCACGACGAGCCGCAGCAGCTCGCGGCTGGAGTGCTCCTCGAGGAGCCGCTGCACGTCGAGCGGGAGAGGAGCCTGCAGTGCGGTTTCCATTAGAAGTAGCCCTCGCGCTTCTTGAGCTCCATGGAGCCCTCTTCGTCGTGGTCGATGAGGCGGCCCTGCCGCTCGGACTGGCGGGCGTTGACCATCTCGTGGATGACGGCCTCCACCGTGGTGGCGGAGGACTCGATGGCACCGCTCAGCGGGTAGCAGCCGAGCGTGCGGAAGCGCACGCGCCGCAGCGTGGGCTTCTCACCCGGACGCAGGCGCATGCGCTCGTCGTCCACCATCAGCAGCGTGCCGTTGCGGTCGATGATGGGGCGCTCGGCGGCGAAGTAGAGCGGCACCACGGGGATGCGCTCGCGCAGCACGTAGTGCCACACGTCCAGCTCCGTCCAGTTGGACAGCGGGAAGACGCGCATGCTCTCCCCGGCGTCCACGCGGCCGTTGTAGAGGTTCCAGAGCTCCGGCCGCTGCCGGCGCGGGTCCCACTGGCCGTGCTTGTCGCGGAAGGAGAACACGCGCTCCTTGGCGCGGGACTTCTCCTCGTCGCGGCGCGCTCCGCCGAAGGCCGCGTCGAAGCCGTGCTGCGCCAGCGCCTCCAGCAGCGCCTGCGTCTTCATGGCGTGCGTGTACTTCTGGCTGCCGTGGTCGAAGGGGTTGATGCCCTCGGCCAGCGCGCGGCGGTTCTGGTGGACGAGGAGCTTCAACCCGTGCCGCGCCACGAAGGCGTCGCGGAAGGCATACATGTCCCGGAACTTCCAGGTGGTGTCCACGTGGAGGAGCGGGAAGGGCAGGGGCGCGGGATGGAAGGCCTTGCGCGCCAGGTGCAGCAGCACCTGCGAGTCCTTGCCGATGCTGTAGAGCATCACCGGGTTGGCGAACTCGGCCACCGTCTCGCGGATGATGTGGATGCTCTCTGCTTCCAGTTCCGCCAGGTGCGTCGTCCTCGCCAGGTTGTTCTCACTCATGGCCACCCTCCGCCTTCAGGGGCACCGGGTGCCCGTTCATCGTCGAGCCGCGCGCCGCCAGCGACGGCAGCCGGGAGCGCAGCGCCACCACCTCGCCCACGATGAGCAGCGCGGGCGAGCCAATGGCGGCCCGGCGCGCCTCGAGGGCGATGTTGCCCAGCGTGGCCTCCACCACCCGCTGGTGCTCCCATGTGCCCGCCTCCACCACGGCGACGGGCGTCGAGGCGTCGCGGCCCGCCGTCACCAGGGCGCGCACCGTCTCTTCCAACCGGTCTCCCGCCATGAAGAGCACCAGCGTCTTCGCCTTCGCGAGGAAGGCCCAGTCAGGCGAGCCGCCCGCGCGGTGCGCGGTGGCGAAGGTCACCTCGCCGGACACGTCGCGGTGGGTGACGGGGATGGCCGCCGAGGCCGGCGCGGCGATTCCGGCGGACAGGCCGGGCACCACCTCGTACGGAATGCCCGCCGCCTCCAGCGCGAGCGCCTCCTCCGCGCCACGGCCGAAGACGAACGGGTCTCCGCCCTTGAGGCGCACCACGCGGCGGCCGAGTCGGGCCTGGGTGATGAGGACGGTGTGGATGTCCTCCTGCCGCACGGACTCGCCGCCGCCCTCCTTGCCCACGTAGATGAGGCGGGCGCGGGGGCGCGCGTGCTCCAGCACGGCGGGGTGCACGAGCCTGTCATGCACCACGGTGTCCGCTTCTCTCAGCAACCGGGCCGCGCGCAGTGTGAGCAGCTCGGGGTCTCCCGGGCCGGCTCCCACCAGGTACACGCGTCCCTGGACCTGCTCTCTCATGTCGTCTCTCCCGATGACTTCAAGGTCTTCAGCGCCGCGCGGAGCCGGGCTCCCGCGGCCTTGCGCTCGCCGCGTTCCAGCAGCGCGCCGATGTCTCCCTCCCCGAGGCTCTTCAAGAGGCGCTGGCGCTCCACGCCCGCGGGGAGCCGCCGACGCAGCCAGCCGCTGAGCCGAGCGAGCCACACGTGGTGCGGGCCCACCCGCGCCGTCAGCTCGCGGCGCAGCCGGCGCGCAATCGCGGGCGCGTGGCCGGCGGTGGAGATGGCGAGGGTGATGGGGCCTCGGCGACCGACGGAGGGCAGCGTGAAGTCGCAGAGCTCCGGCACGTCCGCCGTGTTCAACCAGACGCCGAGCAGGCGCGCCTCCCGCGCCACCAGCGGGCCCACGCTCGCGTCGTCTGTTGCCGCGAGCACGAGGTCATGGCCGCGCACGTCGCCGGGGACGTAGGGCCGGGCGAGCCAGTCGAGGTGGCCCTGCGTGGCGAGGGCGCGCAGCGTGGGTGTGACCTCGGGGGACACGACGCGCAGCCGGGCGCCGGCTTCGAGCACCGCGAGGGCGCGGCCCTCGGCGATGGTGCCGCCTCCGATGAGGAGGACGCGGCGTCCCTCCAGGCGGAGGCAGACGGGGTAGTCGGTGGGAGTGCTCATGGTGTTCGGTTCAGCGGACCGGATGGAGGCCGCACTCGCTGTGCTCGCGGGCCTCCCACCACCAGCGGCCGGCGCGCTCGTCCTCGTACGGCTTCACCGCGCGGGTGCAGGGCGCGCAGCCGATGGACGGGTAGCCGCGGTCATGGAGCGAGTTGTAGGGGACGGCGTTTTGCTTCACGTAGGCCCAGACGTCCTGACGGGTCCACGTGGCCAGCGGGTTGAGCTTGAGGAGCCCGCCGTGCTCGGCATCGACTTCAGCGATTTCGACGGCGGTGCGGGTGACGGACTGCTCGCGGCGCAGGCCCGTCACCCAGGCCTCGCGGCCGGCGAGCGCGCGGCGCAGGGGCTCCACCTTGCGGATGGCGCAGCACTCCTTGCGCGCCTCCAGGCTCTTGCGGAAGGAGAAGTAGCCCTTCGTGGACTCCAGCGATTCCACGTGGGTGCGCTCGGGGAAGAAGGTCTCCACGGCGAGGCCGTAGCGGTTGCGGACGACTTCGATGAGCTCGTACGTCTCCGGGGGCAGGCGGCCGGTGTCGAGGGTGAAGACGCGGAGGCCGGGCGCGTGCTTTCGCGCCAGGTCGATGAGGACCATGTCCTCCACGCCGAAGCTGGAGGCGATGGCCGCGCGCGCGCCGAACCGCCGCTCCACCCACGCGAAGACCTCCTCCACGGGTGCGTCCGCCAGGGCACGTGCTTCATCGAGCAGCGCTGACGGGGAGGCGGCGGTGAGGGTGGCGGCGGACAGCGGGGACGACATGGAGGACTCCGAGAGTGGAAACGAAAACGGCCCGCCCCTTGAGAGGGCGGGCCGCGCGAGCAGGGAAGGTCGAGAAGGGACTGCTACCCACTCCTCGCTGCTCGGCACCCGCCGGGGGGCGGACACACGGGACACGCACACGCCAGACAGCACGCACAGCACACGCCCCGGGCCCACGACGCTCCGCGCGCGGTGGCCGGCGCGAGGGACTTCGGAGCGAGGGAGGCGGAGGAGGGCATGAGGCGCGTCAGCTGCGGAGTGAGAGCGGAAGGCGGAAAGTGAAAGGCCCGGCTCCTTCGAGAGGAGGCCGGGCCGGGGAGACAGCGCGGGGGACTCAGGAGTCCGGTGCGCGCGTCAACAACCCAGGCCCGACAGGGCACAACAGGCACACGACCGACAGCAGCGGCAGCGGAACAGCGCGGCGGTCGGGGTGGAGTGCGTCACCTGGGCGTCCAACGTAGCGGAGGAGTGTCCAAAGTAACGGCGGGTGGGGCCTGCCGTCAACCTGCCCTTCCGGGACAGGGTGGGAGTGTCGCTCACCCGTTACACGTCGCCCCAGAGATACGCGAGCTCCAGCTCGGCGGCCTCGAAGGGCTCGGCGCGAACGAGGGCCGCGCCGGAGTGCGTGGCGAGGAGCGAGTAGTCCGTACCCTCCAGGCGGAAGACCTCCAGCGAGCGGGCCTCCGGGTCCATCAGCCAGACGTGGCGCACGCCCTCGCGCGCATACACGGGAAGCTTCACCTTGCGGTCCAGGGCCTTCGTGGATGGAGACAGCACCTCGCAGGCCCAGTCCGGCGCGAGAGTAGAGGCTGCGGTCCTGTAAGGTCTGGGCATCCGCTCCCGGCGCCAGCCGGCCAGGTCCGGGACGAGCACGTCCTCTCCGAGATGAAGCTCCGGCTCGATGAGGAGAATCCATCCTCCGGGCCCATTCCGCGCCCGGTCGAACGGACCGCCCAGCTCGATTTCCAGTCGGGATGCCGCACCCGTGTGCGGCCCGGTGGGCCGAGGGCTGGCATGCAGCACTCCGCCGATCAGCTCCCCGATGACGTTATCGGGGAGGGCCTCCAGGTCCGCATACGTGGCCGGTTTCCGTTCCATGACTGCCCCATACTCCACGCCGCCCATGTCCAGTTCCATGGGGAGGGCATAACAAGCGGGTCTGACGTGCCAGGGCGGAAATGCGCCGGCCACCCTGGAAGGTTGTGCCATGAAGCCGCTCCATGCAAGCCTGGGCACGGCAAGCGTTCATCACGGGACCGCTTCGACGTGAGACTGGTGAGTAGGAACCCGGCTCATGTGGCGTCACTCAGTTACAACACCGTCGGGGCCGATGCCGGGGCCCCGGGAGCACGTCATGGGTGGAAAGTACAAGCCGTCGGGACTCGGCGGCCTGGCAGCGGCCTTACAGAAGGCGGGCCTCGCCACGAAGGAACAGGCGGAGCGCGCCGAGGTCGAGAAGCGGGCGCGTGACCGGCATGCCTACCTTGATTCGCTGGGGCTCCGCGGGCCCGCTGTCGAAAGCGCGGGCAGCTACCGGGCGCAGATTGCTTCCATCAATGAGTGGTTCGCAGCGCTGCTCCGGCGCGAGCCGGGCCTCGCGGCGCACGTGCCGGACGGGCGGACCCAGGCCGTGTCCATCGAGGGAGCACCGGCGACTCCCTCGGACGTGAGCGCCACAGAGCGCGCGCTGGGCTTCACGCTTCCTCCGTCATTCGCGGCCTTCCTCCTCGAAGTGGGCTCGGTCTCCTTCCTAGGCCCCTGGCTCGACACCACGACGCCCGTGGCGCGGTTGGTGGCCGCGAGTGCCTCGCTCGAAGCGGATGTCGCCTTGACCGCCGAGCGCTTCGTCCAGGTCGTGAAACAGAACGGCGTCACGCTCGATCCGAGCGCGCCCCGGCGACTGCTGTACGTCTCCGACGACAGGAATGGAGAGGCGGTCTTCGCCCTCTGTGCGCAGCGAGATGTCTCCGGTGAGGCCCCCGTCTTCATGCGCTTCCATGACGAGACCGATGCGCTCTACGACGCGTCCGCCTGCTTCCGGCAGTGGTTCACCGCGCGCCTCGCCCGCCTCCTGGATGAACTCCAGGAATGGCTCACCCGGGAAGCATCACGCTGAGGAGGACGCTCACAGCAGGCCCTAATTGCCCCAGACGAAGGCCAGCTTCAGCTCGACGGAATCGAAGGGCTCCACGCGGACAACAGCCGGGCCTGAGTGGGTGGCAATCAGCGAATAATTCGAGCCCTCCAGCCGGAGCACCTCCAGCACCTTGGCCTTTGGGTCCAGCAGCCAGACGTGCCTCACGCCCTCGCGCGCATAGATGGGCAGCTTCTCCTTGCGGTCCAAGGTCTTCGTCGAGGGAGACAACACCTCGCAGACCCAGTCCGGCACCCCGGTGAAAAACACCATCTCGCGCGCATTCGGCAGGCGCTCTTCGTGCCAGCCCGCCAGGTCGGGCACCAGTACGTCCGTTCCCAGATGCAACTCTGGCTCCCCCATGATGATCCAGCCACCGGGGCCTCCCTGGCCCGCCACAAAGGGCGTGCCCAATGCGACTCCCAGGTTGTAAGCCGAAATCGTGTGCGCCCCAGCCGGCCTCGGGCTGGTGTGCAGCACCCCGCCAATCAGCTCCCCGACCACGTTGTCGGGAAGCGCCTCCAGGTCCGCATACGTGGCCGGTTTCCGTTCCATGACTGCCTCATGCTCCCCGCCGCCCATGTCCAGTTCCATGGGGACGGCATACCAACCGGGTCTGACGTGCCAGGGCGGCACCAAGCCTACCACCCCGGTAGGTTGTCCCCGATTCCAGCGTGAGGCAACCCCTCAGCCCGCTTGAGTGCCACCCGCCGGCAGCCGGCGCGCTCCTTCCACGAGCCGCAGCGACGAACTCTGTGCCTCCAGCAGCGCCGGCATGTCCACCCGCAGCGCCGACCGGTCCAGGTCCGCCAGCTTCGGCCTCCCGAGCAGCGCCAGCGTCCGGTCAATCTCCTTGGAGAGGATATCCAGCGCCAGCTCCACTCCTGCCTGCCCGTTGGCCGCCAGTCCATACAGGAACGGCCGCCCAATCATGCAGGCCCGAGCCCCCATCGCGATTGCCTTCACCACGTCCGACCCACGTCGGATGCCGCCATCGAGGATGATCTCGCTGCGCCCCTCGACCGCGTCCACCACCTCCGGCAGCACGTCCACCGCACCCGGCAGGAAGTCGAGCTGCCGCCCGCCGTGGTTGGAGACGATGAGGGCCTCCACGCCCAGCTCCACCGCGCGCCGCGCATCCTCCGCGCACGAGATGCCCTTGAGCACCAGCGGCCCCGGCCACACCGAGCGCAGCCACTCCACGTCCTTCCACGTCACCGACGGGTCGAACTGGGCGTTGGTGAACTGCGCCACGGAGACCGCGTCCGTGCGCTTCAATTCCGGCAGGTCCACGAAGTTGCCGAACGTGGCCCGGGGACTGGACGACATCCGCAGCACCCACCCGAGGTGCCGGAACACGTCCAGCAGGTTGGTGAAGGTGATGCGCGGCGGAATCGTGAAGCCATTGCGCCGGTCATTCTCCCGGTTGCCCATGGCCGGCACGTCCACCGTGAGGCACAGCGCGCGGTAGCCCGCCGCCTTCGCTCGCTCCACCAGCGAGCGCGTCACGCCGCGGTCCCTCCACACGTAGAGCTGGAACCACAGCGGCGAGGACGCCGCGGCGGCCACCTCCTCGATGGTGCCGATGGACATGGTGCTCAAGGTGAACAGCGCGCCCCGGCTCGCCGCGCCCTTCGCGGCCAGCTCCTCGCCTCGGGGCGCGAGCAGTCCCGCGAGCCCCGTGGGCCCGAGGATGAGCGGCGTGGCCAGCTTCTCGCCGAGCACCGTGGTGGAGCGGTCCACCACGCTCACGTCCACCAGCGAGCGCGCCCGGAAGAGGTAGTGGTCGAAGCCGCGCCGGTTGGCGCTCGCCGTGAAGCCGTCCTCGGCGGCGCCTTCCACGTAGTCGAACACGGCCTTGGGCAGCCGTCGGCGGGCGCGCTGGCGGAGGTCCTCGATGTTGACGATCACGATGCGTGCTCCAGCAGGGAAGGAAGTCCCCGAGTGCGGCCGCCAGGATAGCAGCCTCGCAGGGGATGGCGCCGGGCCCCTGGGGAAGTCATGACTCGCGCTCCAGGTCCGCGAGGAGCCCGGCCAGCGTCCGGGCCACGGACTGGACATGGGGCGCACGCAGCAGCGTGTAGTGCTCGCCCGGGACCTCGTGGACCGAGGGCGGCTCGGTGAGCCAGCGTCCCCAGCCGAGGTCCTCGGGGAACGAGTGCCTCTCCGGGCCCGTGGTGGCCTTGAAGACCCAGGCCGGGCCCGTGTAGGTGCCGCCCGGGACGTAGCGCCGCAGCGCCTCGTGGAGCCGCTGGTACACGCCGAAGAGCCGCTCGGCCGCGTCGAGGTCCAGACCGAGCCCTCCCGAGGGTGAGCGCCGCGCCTGCTCCAGCACGTAGGCCAGCGCGTCCCGGACGTCGAGGCGCCGCAGGTGCTCCACGTCCAGGGCCAGGTCCTGCAACGGCAGCCCGAGCACCCGGCCGAATCCCGCCAGGTACGAGAGGAGGTCGGCCTCGGGGTACGGCTGGCCCGAGGGCGCGGGAGTGTCGATGAGGGCGAGCACTTCCACGCGCTCCCCCGAGGCCTGGAGGCGCCGCGCCATCTCGTACGCCACGAGCCCGCCGAAGGACCAGCCACCCAGGAGATAGGGCCCCTGGGGCTGAACAGAGCGGACCTGCGCGAGGTAGTCGCGGGCCAGCGCTTCGACGGAGGCGACGGGCAGCGCGCCGCCGTCGATGCCCGAGGCGGATAGGGCGTAGATGGGCCTGTCGCTCCCGAGCTGGCGTACGAGTGCGGTGTAGCTCAGCGCACTGCCTCCGCCGCCGTGGACGAGGAAGAGCGGCCGGCGGGTGGACGTGCCCGCCTCCATTCGCAGGAGGTTCGGCGTGGAGACGGCGCTGTCCTCGCGCTGCATCATCCAATTCGCGAGGCCTTCCACCGTGGGCGCCTGGAACAGGACCGATAGCGGTGGCGCCACGCCCAGGCGCTCGCGCAACCGGGCCACGAGGCGCACGGCCAGCAACGAGTGGCCACCGAGGTGGAAGAAGTCGTCGGTGACGCCGACCTTCTCCAGATGGAGCACCTCGGCCCAGATGGCAGCCACGGTCTCCTCGGTGGGGGTGCGCGGGGCGACCTGGGCCGCGCCCGTGGAGGAAGTGTCCGGAGCGGGCAGGGCCTTGCGGTCGAGCTTGGCGTTGGCGGTGAGGGGCAGGGTGTCCAGCCGCACGAGGGCGGAGGGCACCATGTACTCGGGCAGCCGCTGCTTGAGGTGCGCGCGCAGGGCGGCGGTGTCGAGTGGCTCGGAGGCCACGACGTAGGCCACGAGGCGCTTGTCTCCGGGCACGTCCTCACGCACCAGGGCCACGGCCTGGGCCACGTCGGGGAAGGCGAGCAGGGCGGCTTCGACTTCCGCGAGCTCGATGCGGTAGCCACGCACCTTCACCTGCGCGTCCGCGCGGCCGAGGAACTCCAGCACGCCGTCGTTGCGCCAGCGGGCGAGGTCACCCGTGCGGTAGAGGCGGGCACCGGAGACACCGGAGAAGGCATCGGGGACGAAGCGCTCCGCCGTCAGGGCCGGCTGGCCGATGTAGCCACGGGCCACGCCGTCACCACCGATGAACAGCTCGCCGACAACGCCGACGGGCACCGGCTGACCGGAGGCGTCGAGCAGGAACACCTGCGTGTTGCCCATGGGCCTGCCGATGGGCACGGCGGTGCCGACGTGCTCCACCGAAGCCATGCGGTGGGTGGAGGCGAAGAGCGTCGTCTCTGTGGGGCCGTAGCAGGCCGTCACCGGGATGCGCAGCTCTTCAATCACGCGGCGCACATGCGGAGCGCTCACCACGTCACCACCGGTGAGGAGTTGCTTCACGCCTCGCAGGGCGGGGAAGTTGTGGTCCACCACCTGCGTGAAGAGACCGGCGGTGAGGTGCAGCGTCGTCACTCCGTGCTTCACCAGCACGGACTCCAGTTCCTTCAAATCGGAAGGCGAGGAGGGCGGGAACACCACCAACCGCGCGCCATGGAGCAACGGCCCCCACAGCTCCAGGGTAGAGGCGTCGAAGGAGACGGGCGCGATGAGGAGGAAGGTCTCATCGGGGCCGAGGTGCGCGTAGTCGTTGCCGAAGACGGTGCGCAGGACGGCGGCCTGCGGAGTGCCGACGCCCTTGGGCCGGCCCGTGGAGCCGGAGGTGAAGTCGATGTACGCGAGGCTGCTCGGGAGCGCCATGGAAGAGGGCGCATGCGAAGGCATGCCATCCACGGGCAGGTCCTCCAGCAACAGCGTGACGAGCCCCTTCGTGGGCAGGCTCGCCAGCAGTTCGCGGGACGTCACGAGTACGCAGGGGCTCGCATCCTCCAGCATGCTCACCAGTCGCTCGCGTGGGTACGACGGGTCCAGGGGGACGTAGGCGCCACCGGCCTTGAGGATGGCCACCAGCGCCACCACCAGCTCCAGCGAGCGGTCCAGCGAGATGGCCACGCGCGAGTCTGTAGACACGCCCAGTTCACGCAGGTGCCACGCGAGCTGGTTGGCGCGCTCATCGAGCTGACGGTAGGTGAGCTTCGCGTCACCGAGCTCCACCGCGACCTTGTCCCCGAACCGGGCCACGACCTGCGCGAAGACTTCGGGCAGGGTGGAGCCGCGCGGGTACCCGGTGGTGGTTGCGTTCCAGTCCGCGAGCACCTGCTGGCGCTCGGCCTCGGAGAGCATGGAGATGGAGGCCAGGGGGACGTCGGCCCGGGTGACGAGCGCCTCCACCAGCACCTGGAAGTGCTCCGCCATGCGCGCGACGGTGGTGGGCTCGAACAGGTCGGTGTTGTAGCGCAGAGGGCCCTGGAAGCCTTCCGGTGTCTCGGAAAGGCTCAGCTCCAGCTCGAACCGGACGGTGGGGTTGTTCACCTCGTCCAGCGGGCGCAGCGCGAGCGCCGGCTTCCGGGCCTGCTCCGGGGCCTGCATCGATGCCGCGGTGGGCGCGTTCTGCAGGGCGAAGATGGCCTGGAACAACGGACTGCGGCTCATGTCGCGAACGGGCTGCAGCTCTTCCACCAGCCGCTCGAAGGGCACGTCCTGGTGGGCGTACGCCCCCAGCGACGTCTCCTTCACCTGGCGCAGCAGACCCAGGAACGAGGACGAGTCATCCCAGCGAGAGCGCATCACCAGCGTGTTGACGAAGAAGCCGATGAGGCCTTCGAGCTCGCCACGCTGACGGCCCGCGATGGGCGAGCCGACGGAGATGTCCTGCTGCCCGGAGTAACGCGATAGCAAGACCTGGAACGCGGCGAGCAGGGCCATGAAGGGCGTGACGCCCTCCTGCTGGCACATCGCCTTGAGCTTCTCCGAAGCGGACCGTGACAACGCAACGGGCACGTGCGCGCCACGGAAGGTCTGCACGGGGGGACGTGGCTTGTCGGTGGGCAGCTCCAGCGTCGTGAGGCCGGAGAGCTGCTTGCGCCACCAGCCGAGCTGGGCCTCCAGCGCCTCGCCCTGGAGCCAATTGCGCTGCCAGACGGCGTAGTCGGCGTACTGGAGCGGCAGCGAACGCAGCGGCGAAGGCCGGCCTTCGGAGAACGCCGCGTAGAGCGCCGTGACTTCGCGCACGAGCACGCCCATGGACCAGCCGTCGGAGACGATGTGGTGCATGTTGAGGGCGAGCACGTGGTCCGTCGCGCCCAACTTCAACAGCCGAGCACGGATGAGCGGGCCGGTGGAGAGGTTGAAGGGCATCAGCAGCTCTTCGCGGAGCTGGCGCTCCAGCTCGGCCCGGGCCGCAGTGGGCTCCAGGGTGCAGAGGTCCGTCATCTCCAGCGGCAGGTGGCCGGTGGGAGCGATGACCTGGAGAGGCTGACCTTCGTGCTGGGTGAAGGTGGTGCGCAGGGCCTCATGGCGACGCACCAGCTCCTCGAAGCTGAGCCGCAGGGCCGCCACGTCGAGCGGCCCGTCCATGCGCACGAAGGTGGGCATGTTGTAGTTGGCATTGCCCGGCTGGAGCTGGTCGATGAACCACAGGCGCTGCTGAGCGAAGGAGAGCGGCAGCGGCCCGGTGCGCGGCACGGGGACGATGGCCGACGCCTGGAGGCCGGACGTGGACTGCCGAGCGGACTCGATGCGCGAGGCAAGCCCCTCGACGGTGGGGGCCTCGAAGAGGACACGCAGCGGCAATTCCACTCTGAGCTGGGAGCGGATGCGGGAGATGACCTGCGTGGCCAGCAGTGAGTGACCGCCCAGCTCGAAGAAGTTGTCGTGCACGCCGACTCGCTGCACCCGAAGCACCTGGGCCCAGAGCGCGGCGAGCTCCTCCTCGGTGGGAGTGCGAGGCGCGACGAAGGACTCCTGCGTGGAGAGCAGCGCCGAGTCGGGAACAGGCAGGGCCTTACGGTCGAGCTTGGCGTTGGCGGTGAGGGGCAGGGTGTCCAGGCGCACGAGGGCGGAGGGCACCATGTACTCGGGCAGGCGATGCTTGAGTGCCGTGCGCAGTGCGTCGATGTCGAGCGACGCGGGAGCGGCGACGTAGCCGACGAGGCGCTTGTCGCCGGGCACGTCTTCACGCACCAGGGCCACGGCCTGGGCCACGTCGGCGAAGGCGAGCAGCGCCGCTTCGACTTCGGCCAGCTCGATGCGGTAGCCGCGCACCTTCACCTGGGCATCGGCGCGGCCGAGGAACTCCAGCACGCCGTCATGGCGCCAGCGGGCGAGGTCGCCCGTGCGATACAGGCGGGCACCGGGGACACCGGAGAAGGAGTCGGGGATGAAGCGTTCGGCGGTGAGAGCGGGCTGGCCGACGTAACCGCGAGCCACGCCGTCACCACCGATGAAGAGCTCACCCACGACACCGACAGGCACCGGCTGACCAGATGCGTCCAGCAGGTACACGCGCGTGTTCCCCATGGGCTTGCCGATGGGCACGGACGTGCCGACGTGCTCCACCGAAGTCATGCGGTGGGTGGAGGCGAAGAGAGTCGTCTCGGTGGGGCCGTAGCAGGCCGTCACCGGAATGTGCAGCTCTTCAATCACGCGGCGCACGTGCGGCGCGCTCACCACGTCACCACCGGTGAGGAGCTGCTTCACGTCCCGGAGGGCGGTGAAGTTGTGGTCCACCACCTGGGTGAAGAGGCCCGCGGTGAGGTGCAGCGTCGTCACGCCGTGCTTCACGAGCACGGACTCCAGTTCCTTCAGGTCGGAAGGCGAGTGCGGTGGGAACACCACCAACCGCGCGCCATGGAGCAACGGGCCCCAGAGCTCCAGGGTGGAGGCGTCGAAGGAGACAGGCGCGATGAGGAGGAGCGTCTCATCGGGGCCGAGGTGCGCGTAGTCGTTGCCGAAGAGGGTGCGCAGCACGGCGGCCTGCGGAGTACCAACACCCTTGGGCCTGCCGGTGGAGCCAGAGGTGAAGTCGATGTACGCGAGGCTGTCTGGCAGAGCCATGGGCGATGGCGCCGACGTGGGCTGCGTCTCCAGGGACACGTCTCCCAGCACCACGGTGGACAGGCCTTCGGTGGGCAGCTTCGAGAGCAGCTCGCGTGAGGTGATGAGCACGCCGGGCCGCGCGTCCTCAATCATCGCGGCGAGGCGCTCGCGCGGGTACGACGGGTCGAGCGGTACGTAGGCGCCGCCAGCCTTGAGGATGGCGACGAGGGAGACAATCAGCTCCAGCGAGCGTTCCAGCGAGATGGCCACGCGCGAGTCGGTGGACACGCCCAGGGCGCGCAGGTGGTGAGCGAGCTGGTTGGCGCGCTCATCGAGCTGCCGGTAGGTGAGCTTCGAGTCGCCAAACTCCACGGCGATCTTGTCTGGGAACCGAGCCACAATCTGCGCGAACACTTCGGGCAGGGTGGAGCCGCGCGGGTATTCGGCGGTGGTGGCGTTCCACTCCACCAGCACCTGCCGGCGCTCTGCCTGCGTCAGCATGGACACGAACGCGAGCGGCACCCGGGGCTGGCTGACGAGGGCCTCCACGAGCACCTGGAAGTGCTCCGCCAGCCGCTGGGCCGTCGTGCTCTCGAACAGGTCGGTGTTGTAGCCGAGCGAGCCCTGGTAGCCGTCCGGGGTCTCCGTGAGGTTGAGCTGGAGCTCGAACTTGATGGTGGGGTTGTCCACCTCCTCCAGAGGTCGCAGCGTCACGGCCGTCTTCTGCGCCTGCCTCTCGGGCATGGGCGTGTTCTGCAGGGCGAAGAACACCTGGAACAGCGGGCCGCGGCTCAGGTCGCGGGTGCGCTGGAGCTCTTCCACCAGCCGCTCGAAGGGCACGTCCTGATGCGCGTAGGCCCCCAGGGACGCTTCCTTCACCTGCGTCAGCACGTCGCGGAAGGACTGGTGCTCATCGAATCGCGAGCGCAGCACGAGCGTGTTGACGAAGAAGCCGATGAGCCCTTCCAGCTCGCCCCGGTTGCGTCCGGCGATGGGTGAGCCGACGGAGATGTCCTGCTGCCCGGAGTAGCGGGACAGCAGCACCTGGAACGCGGCCGTCAGCGCCATGAAGGGCGTAGCCCCCTCCTGCTGGCACAGCGTATTGAGCCGCTGGGAGACCTCGCGCGACAGCGCGACAGGGACCCTCCCGCCGTTGAAGGTCTGCACGGGCGGGCGCGGCTTGTCGGTGGGCAGCTCCAGCGTGGCGGCGCCAGCGAGGCGCTGCTTCCACCAGGCGACCTGCTCATCGAGCACCGCGCCCTGGAGCCAATTGCGTTGCCAGACGGCGTAGTCGGCGTACTGGAGCGGCAGCGAACGCAGCGGCGAAGGCTGGCCTTCGGAGAACGCCGCGTAGAGCGCGGCCACCTCGCGCACGAGCACGCCCATGGACCAGCCGTCGGAGACGATGTGGTGCATGTTGAGCGCGAGCACGTGGTCCGTCGCGCCCAACTTCAACAGCCGGGCACGGATGAGCGGGCCGGTGGAGAGATTGAAGGGCGTCAGCAGCTCTTCGCGGAGCTGGCGCTCCAGCTCGGCCCGGGCCGCAGTGGGCTCCGGTGCACTGAGGTCCGTCACTTCCAGAGGCAGGTGGCCGGTGGAAGCGATGACCTGAAGAGGCTGGCCTTCGTGCTGGGTGAAGGTGGTGCGCAGGGCCTCATGGCGGCGCACCAGCTCCTCGAAGCTGAGCCGCAGGGCCGCCACGTCGAGCGGCCCGTCCATGCGCACGAAGGTGGGCATGTTGTAGTTGGCATTGCCCGGCTGGAGCTGGTCGATGAACCACAGGCGCTGCTGGGCGAAGGAGAGCGGCAGCGGCCCGGTGCGCGGCACGGGGAGGATGGCCGGTGCCTGGAGGCCGGACGTGGACTGCCGAGCGGACTCGATGCGCACGGCAAGCCCCTCGACGGTGGGGGCCTCGAAGAGGACACGCAGCGGCAATTCCACTCTGAGCTGAGAGCGGATGCGGGAGATGACCTGCGTGGCCAGCAGCGAGTGACCGCCGAGCTCGAAGAAGCTGTCGGTGACGCTCACCTGGGGCAGGCGGAGGATGGAGCAGAACAGCTCCGCGAGCTTCTCCTCCAACGGGTTGCGAGGAGCGGTGAAGGGCGCGTTGCCACGCACGCTCTCAGCGTCGGGCGCGGGGAGCAGGTTGCGCGCCAGCTTGCCACTGGGCGTCAGTGGCAGGGCCTCCAGCATGACGAAGGCGGAGGGCACCATGTACTCGGGCAGCCGCTGCTGGAGGAAGTCGCGCAGGCTCTCCGCGTCCACTTCGCCCGCGGGGACGACGTAGGCCACCAGCCGCTTGTCGCCGGCTCCGACTTCTCGCACCACGGCGGCCGCGTCGCGGACTCCAGGCGCCGCGCGCAGGACGGACTCCACTTCGCCCAGCTCCACACGGTAGCCGCGCAGCTTCACCTGTCCGTCGAGGCGGCCGAGGAAATCCAGCGTGCCGTCCGCCTTCCACTTCGCTGCGTCGCCGGTGCGGTACATCCGCGCTCCCGGCTCGGTGCTGAGCGGATTCGGCACGAAGGCCTTCGCCGTCAGGTCAGGCCGCGCCAGGTAGCCGTGCGCCAGGTGCGTGCCGCCGACATACAGCTCACCGGGCACGCCCACCGGGCAGGGCTGCCCGTGCGCGTCGAGCACATAGAGCTGCGTGTGCCCCAGCGGCCCGCCGATGCACGGCAGCTTGGGCCACGTGGACGGAGGTCCTTCCAGCCGGTACGCGGAGACGACGTGTGCCTCCGACGGGCCGTACTGATTCTCCAGAACGCACCCGGGCAGCTTCTCGAAGAACGCCACCAGCGCGGGCGTCACCTGGAGCTGCTCGCCGGCCGTCACCACTTCGCGCAGCGCGCGCGGCAGCGTGGCTCCGTGGGACACGGCATCCGCCATGGCCTGGAGCGCGACGAAGGGAAGGAACAGTCGTTCCACCGCGTGCTGATTCATGAAGTCCAGCAGCGCGGGGATGTCCTGTCGCAGGCCTCCGGTGGGCAGCAGCAGGGTGCCTCCGGCCCACCAGGTGGAGAACAGCTCCTGGAAGGACACGTCGAAGTTGAGCGAGGCGAACTGCAGCGTGACGCCTTCCGGGCGCGCCACTGAGCGCGGGTTCTGCCACGCCAGCAGGTAGCTGAGCGCCCGGTGGGGCATGACGATGCCCTTGGGCCGGCCCGTGCTGCCCGACGTGTAGATGAAGTAGCAGTTGGACTCTGTCGACACTTCACGGACTGGCGCATGCACGGGCAGCCGCGCGAACGTCTCCGCCTCGGTGTCCATGCACACGCGGAGCGCGCCCGCGTTGGCGGGCACCGCGGAGAGCAGGTGCGACTGCGTGAGCACCACCGGGGCCTGCGCGTCCTCCAACATGAAGGCGAGCCGGTCCGAGGGGTAGGTCGGGTCCAGCGGCAGGTACGCGGCACCGGCCTTGAGCGCGGCGAGCACGGCGACTGCCATGTCCAGGCTCTTGTCCAGGCACAGGCCCACCGTGCCTCCGGCGGGCACGCCCAGCTCCACCAGGTGGTGCGCCACCTGGTTGGCACGAGCCTCCAGCTCCGCGTAGGTGAGCGAGCGCGAGCCGTCGCTGACGGCAACGGCATTCGGCGCACGCCGGGCCTGGGCCTCGAACGGGCGGTGCACCAGCACGGGCGTGTGAGGCACGTGCGAGGTGTCGTTGAAGTCCACCAGGAGCTGGCGGCGCTCGTCCTCGCCGAGGAGCTTCAGGCGGGAGATGGGCTGGCTTACGTCGGCCACGGCGGACTCCAGCAGCCGCACCATGTGGCCGGCCATGCGCCGCGCCGTCGCCTCGTCGAAGAGGTCGGAGTTGTATTCGAGCGCTCCGGTGATGTCGTCCCCGATGTCCACGAGCAGCAGCGACAGGTCGAACTTGGACGTGCCGCTGTCCACCTCCAGGGCCCGTACGACGTCGGCATCGCCGCCGCCAGTGCCGTCGGCTTCTGGCTCCCGCTGGTGCGGGGTGTTCGTCAGCCCGAGCATCACCTGGAACAGTGGCGAGCGGCTCAAGTCACGCTCCAGCTTCAGTGCGTCGACCAGCTTCTCGAAGGGGACGTCCTGATGGGCGTACGCGCCGAGGGTGGTCTCCTTCACCTGGGCGAGCAGCTCGCGCAGGCTCATCCCCGGAGTCAGCTGCCCGCGCAGGGCGAGGGTGTTGACGAAGAAGCCGACGATGCCCTCCAGCTCGGTGTGCTGGCGGTTGGCGATGGGCGAGCCCACCACGATGTCGTCCTGTCCCGAGTAGCGCGACAACAGCACATGGAATACTGCGAGCAGGCCCATGAAGGGCGTGACGCCCTCGCGCTCGCACCACTGCTTGAAGGTGGCGGTGAGCGTCTGCCCCAGACGCACGGGGATGAGGCCTCCGCGGTCCGTCTGCACGGGCGGGCGGGGCCTGTCGGTGGGCAGCTCGAGCGCGTGCGGCACGCCATGGAGCTGCTGGCGCCACCAGTCCACCTGCCGCTCCAGCGTCTCGCCGCGCAACCAACCTCGCTGCCAGGCCGCGAAGTCCGCGTACTGGAACCGCAGTGGCGGCAGCGGCGAAGGCAACCCGCGAACGAAGGTCGGGTAGAGCAATCCCACCTCGCGCAGGAGGATGCCGCTGGTCCAGCCATCCGAGACGATGTGGTGGACGGTGACGAGCACCGCATGGCGCTCGTCCGACAGCCGCACCAGTGTGGCACGCATCAGCGGCGCCTGCGTCAGGTCGAAGGGCTTTTGCGCCTCCGTGAGCGCCTCGTGCCGGGCCGCCTCTTCGCGCTGGGACTCGGGCAGATGGCCCAGGTCCACGAAGGACAGCGAGAGCTCCACGTCCGGATGGACGCGCTGGAAGGGCTCGCCATCCTCCAGGGTGTGGAAGCTCGTGCGGAGCACCTCATGGCGGCGCACCAGCTCCTGCAGCGTGCGCGTGAGGGCCTCGTGGTGCAGGGGGCCGTCGATGCTCACGGCGAAGGGGATGTTGTAGTAGGCGCTGCCGGGCTGGAGCTGGTCGAGGAACCAGATGCGCTGCTGTGAGAAGGAGAGTGGCAGCGGGCCGGTGCGCGGCACGGACACCAACGGCGGTAGCTGCTCGCCCGCGTGCGACCGCCGCGCGGGCTCCACGCGCAAGGCGAGCGCGGCGAGGGTGGGCGCCTCGAAGAGGGCTCGCACGGGCAGCTCCACGCCGAAGGCGCGGCGCACGCGGGAGACAACCTGCGTCGCCAGCAGCGAGTGGCCACCGAGGGAGAAGAAGTCGTCGGTGACGCCGATCTTCTCCAGGCGGAGCACCTCGGCCCAGATGGCGGCGAGCTGCGTCTCGGTGGGCGTATGCGGAGCCACGAAGGTGGCACTGGCCTCCGCGTTCATCACGGGGGCGGGGAGGGCTTTGCGGTCCACCTTGCCATTGGGCGTCAGCGGCAGGGCCTCCAGCGGAACGAAGGCGGAGGGCACCATGTGCTCGGGCAGGCGCTCACGCAGCCACGTGCGCAGGCCCGCCACGTCCACGGCCGGGACGACGTAGGCCACCAGGCGCTTGTCGCCGGGGATGTCCTCGCGGGCCAGTACCACCGCGTCGCGCACCTCGGGGTGCTCGCGCAGCACGGTGGCGATTTCACCCGGCTCCACGCGGAAGCCACGCACCTTCACCTGGAAGTCGGCGCGGCCGATGAACTCCACGCGACCGTCCTCGCGCCAGCGCACCCGGTCTCCGCTGCGGTACATGCGCGCGCCCGGCACCGGCGAATAGAGGTCCGGCAGGTAGCGCTCCGCCGTCAGCTCGGGCCGGCGCAGGTAGCCGCGCGTCACCTGGGAGCCGCCGATGTAGAGCTCGCCGGGCACGCCCACGGGCACGGGCTGGAGGGCGGAGTCGAGCACGTACAGACGGGACTGGTCCAGGGGGCGGCCCAGAGGCACCGCCACCGGAGCGGAGCCCTGGGCCGGAGTCTCCACCGGGCCCGCGAGCACGCCCACCGTCGTCTCGGTGGGGCCGTAGTGGTTGAACACCGCGCAGTCGGGAGCCAGCGCGCGCACCTGCTCCATGAGGGCCCAGGTGGAGGACTCACCACCCAGCACGAGCTTCTTGCGAGGCAGCACGTGCCGGGGCTCTGCGGCGGTGAGCAGCGCGGACAGGTGCGAGGGGACGAGCTTCACGCAGTCCACCGCGTGACGCTGGAAGTACTCGGCCACGCCCTCCGGACTGCTGGCGCGCTCCTGGGTGAGGACGTGCAGCAGGCCGCCGGTGCACAGGGCGGGGAAGAGGACGGTGTTGCCGAGGTCGGCGACGAAGGTGGAGACGAGGGCGAAGCTGGTGCAGTCGGCGAGGCCCAGCCGCTCGGTGGCGGCGCGCACGTAGTGGACGAGCTGCCCGTGGGCCACGGCCACGCCCTTGGGCCGGCCGGTGCTGCCCGAGGTGAACAGGACGTACGCGAGGTTGTCCGCGGACACCTCGCACGGAGGCGCATCCCCGCGCTCGGCTGAGAGTTGGGGCGCGTTTGTGTCCAGCAACACCTGTTGGACGGAAGTGCCCGAGAAGGCGTCCGCGTGGCGCGACTGAGTCACCACCACCGGGGCGGAGACTTCCTCCACCAGCGTGCGCAGGCGCAGGGCGGGCTGCGCCGGGTCCAGCGGGACGTAGGCGCCGCCGGCCTTCCAGACACCCAGCAGAGCCACCACGGTGTCCACCGAGCGCTCCAGGCACAGGGCGACGCACGTATCAGGGCCCACGCCCAGCGAGCGCAGGTGCCACGCCAGTTGGTTGGCGCGGGTGTCCAGCTCGGCGTAGGTGAGCACCTGCTCCTCGCAGGCCACCGCGGGCTTGGACGGGTGGCGCGCGGCCTGGGCCTCGATGAGCGCGTGCAGCGGGCCTTCGGCGACGAAGGGCACCGGTGAGGCATTGAACGCCTCCAGCACCTGGTGGCGCTCGGAGTCGCGCAGCAGGGGCAGCTCGCCGACGCGGGCCTCGGGCGAGGACGCCGCGGCGTCCAGCAGGGTGGCGAGGTGCTCCGCCATCCGCGAGATGGTGGAGCGCTCGAAGAGGTCCGTGCGGTAGCTCAGCGTGCCCGTCAGTCCCTCCGGCGTCTGTGTCAGTGAGAGCGTGAGGTCGAACTTCACGGCCTGGAGCTCGATGTCCACCGCGTTCATCCGCAGCGGCGAGGCGCCTTCCGGACCGGCGACGACCTCCAGGGAGGCCGTGGGCGTGTTTTGCAGGACGAACATCACCTGGAACAGGGGCGAGTGGCTGAGGCTTCGCGGCGGCTGGAGCTCCTCGACGAGCTTCTCGAAGGGGACGTCCTGGTGCTCGTAGGCGGCGAGCGTCGTGGCACGCACGCGGGCCAACAACTCACGGAAGGTGGCGCGCGGGTCCACCTGGGTGCGCAGCACGAGCGTGTTGATGAAGAAGCCGATGATGCCTTCCGTCTCCGCGCGCGTACGGCCGGCGATAGGCGAGCCGACGGAGATGTCGTCCTGACCGGAGTAGCGCGATAGCAGCACCTGCCACACGGCGAGCAAGGCCATGAAGGGCGTGATGCCCTCGCGCTGGCACAGGGCTTCGAGGCGTCCGGTCAGCTCTCGGGACAGCTGCACGGGGACCCACGCGCCACGCGAGGTCTGCGCCGCGGGCCGGGGCTTGTCGGTGGGCAGCTCCAGCACGGGCTCCGCGCCGGAGAGCTGCTGGCGCCAGTAGCGGACCTGTCTCTCCAGCGCTTCGCCCTCCAACCACGAGCGTTGCCACGCGGAGAAGTCCGCGTACTGCACCGGTAGGGCGGGCAGTCGGACCTCCTGACCGGTGGCATGTGCGGCGTAGAGTGCCGCGAGCTCGCGGATGAGCACGCCCATGGACCAGCCGTCGGAGACGATGTGGTGCATCGTCCCGATGAGCAGGTGGTCCTGTTCGCCCAGGCGCAATAGCAGGGCGCGGAACACGGGGCCTCGTGCGAGGTCGAAGGGACGCTGCGTTTCGAGCCGTGTCTGCCGCTGGGCCTCGGCTTCGCGCTCGTCAGCGGGGAGGGCGCTGAGGTCCACCACCGGCAGCGGGAAGTCAGCTCGCGGAAGGATGACCTGCACGGGCTGGCCGTCGTGCGTGTCGAAGGTGGTGCGCAACGACTCGTGCCGCTCGACGAGGGCGGTGAAGGACTTCTCCAGCGCGACCACGTCGAGCGGGCCTCGCAGCCGCAGCACGGTGGGCATGTTGTAGGCGGCGCCGCCGGGCTCGAGCTGATCGATGACCCACAGTCGCTGCTGGGCGAAGGACAGCGGCAACGGGCCCATGCGGGGCACGGGCCGCAGGGATGGCGCCTGGAGGGCACTCGATGAGACTGGCGTCTCCACTCGCGCCGCGAGCGTGGCGACAGTGGGAGCCTCGAAGAGGGCGCGCAGGGGCAGCTCCACGCCGAGGGTGGCGCGGATGCGAGAGATGACCTGCGTGGCCAGCAGCGAGTGGCCGCCTAGCTCGAAGAAGTTGCCGGTGATGCTCACCCGCGGCAGCCGCAGGACGGAGGCGAACACCTCCGCGAGCTTCTCTTCGGTAGGCGTGCGCGGAGCGACGAAGGCCTCGGAGGAAGAGTCCTGAACCGCGTCCGGAGCGGGCAGGGCCTTGCGGTCGACCTTGGCGTTGGCGGTGAGGGGCAGGGTGTCCAGGCGCACGAGGGCGGAAGGCACCATGTACTCCGGCAGGCGCTGCTTGAGTGCCGTGCGCAGTGCGGCGATGTCGAGCGACTCGGGAGCGGCGACGTAGCCGACGAGGCGCTTGTCGCCGGGCACGTCTTCACGCACCAGGGCCACGGCCTGGGCCACGTCGGGGAAGGCGAGCAGGGCGGCTTCGACTTCCGCGAGCTCGATGCGGTAGCCGCGCACCTTCACCTGGGCATCGGCGCGGCCGAGGAACTCCAGCACGCCGTCATGGCGCCAGCGGGCGAGATCCCCGGTGCGGTAGAGGCGGGCACCGGGGACACCGGAGAACGCATCGGGGATGAAGCGTTCGGCGGTGAGGGCGGGCTGGCCGACGTAGCCACGGGCCACGCCGTCGCCGCCAATGAAGAGCTCGCCGACAACACCGACGGGCACCGGCTGACCGGAGGCGTCGAGCAGGTACACCTGCGTGTTGCCCATGGGCTTGCCGATGGGCACGGAGGAGCCCACGTGGGCCACGTCCGTCATGCGGTGGGTGGAGGCGAAGAGCGTGGTTTCCGTCGGGCCGTAGCAGGCCGTCACCGGGATGCGCAGCTCTTCAATCACGCGGCGCACGTGCGGTGCGCTCACCACGTCGCCACCGGTGAGGAGTTGCTTCACGCCTCGCAGGGCCGGGAAGTTGTGGTCCACGACCTGGGTGAAGAGGCCGGCGGTGAGGTGAAGCGTCGTCACGCCGTGCTTCACGAGCACGGACTCCAGTTCCTTCAGGTCGGAGGGCGAGTGGGGCGGGAAGACGACGAGCCGTGCGCCATGGAGCAACGGACCCCACAGCTCCAGCGTGGACGCATCGAAGGAGACGGGCGCGATGAGGAGGAAGGTCTCGTCGGGGCCAAGGTGCGCGTAGTCGTTGCCGAAGACGGTGCGCAGGACGGCGGCCTGAGGAGTGCCGACGCCCTTGGGCCGGCCCGTCGAGCCAGAGGTGAAGTCGATGTACGCGAGGCTCTGCGGCAGCGCGGTGATGGGAGGCGCGGACGTAGGCTGCGTCTCCAGAGACACCTCTCCCAACACGACAGTGGACAGGCCTTCGGCGGGCAGTTTCGCGAGCAGCTCGCGCGAGGTGACGAGCACACCCGGGCGCGCGTCCTCGACCATCGCCGCGAGGCGCTCGCGCGGGTACGACGGGTCGAGCGGGACGTAGGCGCCGCCAGCCTTGAGGATGGCGACGAGAGAGACAATCAGCTCCAGCGAACGGTCCAGGGCAATGGCCACGCGCGAGTCGGTGGACACGCCCAGGCCGCGCAGGTGGTGAGCGAGTTGGTTCGCACGCTCATCGAGCTGACGGTAGGTGAGCTTCGAGTCACCGAACTCCACGGCGACCTTGTCCGGGAATCGAGCCACGACCTGCGAGAAGACCTCGGGCAGGGTGGAGCCGCGCGGGTACTCGGCAGTGGTGGCATTCCACTCCACCAGCACCTGCCGGCGTTCCGCGTCGGACAGCATGGACACGGAGGCAAGGGGCACCTCGGGGCGAGAAACCAGCGCCTCCACGAGCGCGCGGAAGTGCTCCGCGATGCGGTCGGCCGTGGCGGGCTTGAAGAGGTCGGTGTTGTAGCTCAGCGAGCCCTGGAAGCCCTTCGCCGTCTCGCCCAGGTTCAGCTCCAGCTCGAAGCGGGCCGTGGGATTGTCCACCTCCAGCGGGCGCAGCTTCAGCTCGTTCATGTCGAGCGAGGGCATGAACGTGTTCTGCAAGGCGAAGAGCACCTGGAACAGCGGACTGCGGCTCAGGTCGCGCGTGGACTGGAGCTCTTCCACCAGCCGCTCGAAGGGTACGTCCTGATGCGCGTACGCCCCCAGTGCCGTCTCGCGCACCTGACGCAGCAGGTGGCGGAAGGAGGTGCTCGGGTCCACCTGGGCACGCAGCACCAGGGTGTTGACGAAGAAGCCGATGAGGCCCTCCGTCTCCCCGCGCTGGCGGCCCGCGATGGGCGAGCCGACGGAGACGTCCTGCTGCCCGGAGTAGCGGGACAGCAGCACCTGGAAGGCGGCGAGCAACGCCATGAAGGGCGTGGCGCCCTCCTGTTGGCACAGCGTCTTGAGGGCCTGGGACGTCGAGGACGACAGGACCACCGGCACCTGCGCGCCGTTGAACGTCTGCACCGGCGGGCGGGGCTTGTCGGTGGGCAGCTCCAGCGTGGTGCGGCCCGAGAGCTGCCGGCGCCACCAGCCGAGCTGCTCGTCCAACACCTCGCCCTGGAGCCACTGGCGCTGCCAGACGGCGTAGTCGGGGTACTGGATGGACAGGGGCGGCAGGGGCGAAGGCCTGCCCCGCGAGAAGGCGTCGTAGAGGGCCGCCACTTCCCGCACCAGCACGCCCATGGACCAGCCGTCCGAGACGATGTGGTGCATGTTGAGCGACAGCACGTACTCGGCGGGGCCCAGCTTCAGCAGCCGTGCGCGCAGCAGCGGGCCCGTGATGAGGTCGAACGGGCGCTGCATGTCCGCGCGGAGGTGTCGCTCCAGCTCCTCGCGTGCGGCCTGGGGCTCCAGCTCGCTGAGGTCGAGGGTGTCCAGCGGGAGCGTGCCCGTGGGTGAGATGTGCTGGACGGGCTCGCCCTCGTGCTGGACGAAGGTGGTGCGCAGGGCTTCATGCCGGCGGACCAGCTCGTCGAAGGCATTCCGCAACGCGCCCACGTCGAGCCGCCCCTCCATGCGCACGAAGGTGGGCATGTTGTAGGAGGCATTGCCGGGCTCGAGCTGTTCCGTGAACCACAGGCGCTGCTGGGCGAAGGACAGCGGCAGGGCGCCCGTGCGAGGCACGGGAGCGATGTCGGGTGCCTTCGGAGCCCCAGGGCCGGAAGTGGACTGACGGGCGGACTCGATGCGCGCGGCGAGGGCGACCACGGTGGGCGCCTCGAAGAGGGTGCGCAGGGGCAACTCCACCTCGAACGTGGAGCGAATGCGCGAGACGAGCTGGGTGGCCAGCAGCGAGTGGCCGCCCAGCTCGAAGAAGCTGCCGGTGACGCTCACCCTCTGCAGGCGCAGGACCTCGGTGAACAGCTCCGCCAGCTTCTCCTCGGTCGGCGTGCGTGGAGTCACGGAGTCCGCCGGGGAGGCCCGCGCCTCGTCCGGAGCGGACAGGGCCTTTCTCTCCACCCGGGTGATGGCGGGGCCCAGGAATACCAGCACGCCGTCATGGCGCCAGCGGGCGAGGTTGCCCGTGCGGTAGAGGCGGGCACCGGGGACACCGGAGAACGCATCGGGGACGAAGCGTTCGGCAGTGAGTGTGGGCTGCTCCATCTGGCCATGTGCCACGCCGTCGCCGCCGATGAACAGCTCGCCGGTGACATTCACGGGCACCGGCTGACCGGAGGCATCCAGCAGGTACATGCGCGTGTTGCCCACGAGCACCTGCCGGCGTTCCGCCTCGGACAGCATGGAAACGGAGGTGAGGGGCGCCTCGGGCCTGGCCACGAGCGCCTCCACCAGCACCCGGAAGTGCTCCACCATCCGCTGGGCGGTACCGGCCTCGAACAGGCCCGTGTTGTAGCTCAGCACGCCTGCGTAGCCCTGACCCGCCGGCGCGAGGTTGAGCTCCAGCTCGAACCGGATGGTGGGGGTGTCCACCTCCACCTGCCGCAGGACCAGTGAGGACTTCCGCGGCGTCACCTGAATCGCGTTCTGCAGGGCGAAGAGGACCTGGACGAGCGGGGGACGACTGAGGTCGCGCTCCAGACGGAGCTCCTCCACCAGCTTCTCGAAGGGAACGTCCTGGTGGGCGTAGCTGCCCAACGTCGTCTCCCGTACCTGGGCCAGCAGCGTCCGGAACGACGTGCGCGAGCCCACGCGGCCGCGCAGCACCAGCGTGTTGACGAAGAAGCCGATGAGCCCCTCCGTCTCGGCGTAGCGGCGGCCCGCGATGGGCGAGCCGACCCGCACGTCGTCCTGGCCCGAGTAGCGGGACAGCAGCACCTGGAAGGCCGCGAGCAGGACCATGAAGGGCGTGGCCCCTTCCCTCCGCGCCAGCTCCGCCAGTGCCTCGCCGAGCTCTCCTGACAGCAGCACCGGTACCGTCCCGCCCTGATGCGACAGCACCGCGGGCCGAGGCTTGTCCGTGGGCAACTCCAGGTGCGAAGGCGCTCCGGCGAGCTGCTGCTTCCACCAGCCGAGCTGCGCATCCAGCGTCTCGCCGCTCAGCCACTGCCGCTGCCACACCGCGTAGTCCGCGTACTGCACCGGAAGCGCGGGCAACGCGGGAGGCTGTCCCTCCGAGAACGCCGAGTACAGCGCCTCCATGTCGCGCACGAGCACGCCCATGGACCAGCCGTCCGAGACGATGTGGTGCATCACCAGCACCAGCACGTGCTCCTCGGGGGCCAGCCGCATCAGCGTGGCGCGCAGCAGCGGGCCCGCTTCGAGCGAGAAGGGAACCGCCGCCTCCCGCATGGCGCGGCTGCGGGCCTCTTTCCAGCGCTCGGACTCTGGCAGCGCGGACAGGTCCTCGATGCCCAGCGCGAAGTCGGAGGGCGGATGGATGACCTGTGTGGGCTGGCCTTCGCGCGAGGCGAAGGTGGTGCGCAGGGCCTCGTGGCGTTCGACGAGCGCGGAGAAGGCTCGCTGGAGCGCATCCACGTGCAGGGTGCCCTCGATGCGCAGCACGACGGGGATGTTGTAGGCGGCGCTTCCGGACTCGAGCTGGTCGATGAACCACAGGCGCTGCTGGGCGAACGACAGCGGCAGGGCGCCGTCGCGCGGCACGGGCATGGGAGGCGGGGCCTCGGGAGCCGCGCCGTCTCGGCGTGCCGCCTCCACGCGCAGGGCGAGCGCCTCCAGCGTGGGCGCTTCGAACAGCGCGCGAAGGGGCAGCTCCACGCCGAAGGTCACGCGAATCCGGGACACGATCCGGGTGGCCAGCAGCGAGTGGCCGCCCAGCTCGAAGAAGTCATCGCCCACGCCGACCTGCGTGCGGCCCAGCACCTCGCTCCAAAGGATTGCGAGGCGCTGCTCCGTCCGCGAGCGGGGCGCGACATACTCGCGCTGCGTGGAGACGGAGGCGGATGGAGCGGGCAGGGCGCGCCGGTCCACCTTGCCGTTGGGCGTCAGCGGCAGCGCGTCCAGCGGCACCAGTACCGAGGGCACCATGTACTCGGGCAGCTTCGTGCGCAGGTGCTCCTTGAGCGTCTGCGCCTCCACACCCGGAGCCACGACATAGGCCACCAGTCGCTTGTCACCGGCCGTGTCCTCCCGCACCACCGCCACGGCTTCCTTCACGCCCGGGTGCTGCGTCAGCGCCGCTTCCACCTCGCCGACTTCGATGCGGAAGCCACGCAGCTTCACCTGGCCGTCCTTGCGGCCGAAGAACTCCAGCGTCCCATCCGCGAGCCACCGCACGTTGTCGCCCGTGCGGTACAGCCGCTCCCCATTCCCGAAGGGATTCGGGACGAATCGCTCCGCCGTCAGCTCCGGACGGCCGATGTAGCCGAGGGCCAGGCCGTCTCCGCCCACGTACAGCTCGCCCGGCACGCCCACGGGGACGGGCTGCAGCGCTTCATCCAACACGTACGCCGTCGTGTTGCGGATGGGCCGGCCGATGGACACCGAGCGCGCTCCCAACTGCTCCAGCCGCTCCAGCCGGTGGGTGGTGGAGAACGTGGTGTTCTCCGTCGGGCCGTAGCCGTTGATGAGCGTGCCACCCGCGGCGAGCCGCTCGCGCACGCGCCCCACGGGCAGGACGTCTCCGCCGGCCAGCACCTGCTTCACACGAGCCAGGGCCTCCGGCTGCCGCGCCTGCATCTGCTCGAAGAGGGCCGCGGTGAGCCACAGCGAGGTGATGCCGGACGTCTCCAGTGCTCGGCCCAGCTCCTCCAGCGACGGCGGGCCCGCCGGGTACACCACCAGCTTCGCGCCGTGCAGCAGCGCGCCCCAGAGCTCCAGCGTCGAGGCGTCGAACGAGATGGGCGCGAGCTGCAGCCACACCTCCTCAGGGCCGAAGCGCGCGAAGTCCGTGCCCAGCACGAGGCGAGACACCGCGCGGTGCGGCACGCCCACGCCCTTGGGCCGGCCCGTGCTCCCCGAGGTGAACATCACATAGGCGAGCTGCGCGCCGTCGGCCCGGGCTGGCGGGTTGCTCTCCGGCTGGCGCGCGAGCTCGTTCGACCCGACGTCCACGAGCACCACCGGCTCACCGTCCTCGGCCCCGGCCCCGGCCAGCTTCTCCTGGGCCACGAGCACCGTGACGCCGGCCTCGCGCTTCATCCACTGCAACCGCTCCGCCGGGTAGCTGGCGTCCAGCGGCACGTACGCGCCGCCAGCCTTGAGGATGCCCAGCACGCTCACCGCCAGCTCCAGCGAGCGCTCCACGCATAGACCCACCCGCGCCTCGGGGCCGACGCCCAATGCCCCCAGCCGGTGTGCCAGCCGGTTGGCGCGGCGATTGAGCGCGTCGTACGTCAACTGCCGGCCCGCGTACTCCACCGCCACCGCGTGCGGCGTCTTCCGCACCTGGGACTCGAACAGCTCCGCCAGCGATGCCTCGCGCGGGTAGCTCGCGGACGTGCCGCTCCACTGCTCCACCAGCCGACGCCGTTCCTCCTCACCCATCAGCGGCAGGTCGCGCAGCCGCGTCCCGGGCTCGAAGACAGCGGCCTCCAGCAGCACCCGCACGTGCTCCAGCAGCCGGCCGGCCGAGTCCGGCTCGAACAGGTCGCTGTCGTAATTGAGCACCGCGGCGGCGCCCTCGGCCGTCTCCCATACCAGCAGCGAGAGGTCGAACTTCGAGGTGCGGTTGCCGGCCTCCATGCCCTTCAGCGCCAGCCCCTGTCGCAGCTTCACCGCCGTCATCGGGGTGTTCTGCAGCGTGAGCGCCACCTGGAAGAGTGGGTTGCGGCTCAGGTCACGCCGGGGCTGGAGTTCTTCCACCAGCTTCTCGAAGGGGACGTCCTGGTGCGCATACGCGCCCAACGTCACCTCGCGTACCTGTGCCAGCAGCTCGCGGAAGGTGACTCGCGGTGAGACGAGCGACCGCAGCACGAGCGTGTTGACGAAGAAGCCGATGAGGCCTTCCGTCTCCGCGTGCGTGCGTCCGGCGATGGGCGAGCCGACGGAGAGGTCCTCCTGCCCCGCGTGGCGCGCGAGCACCGCCTGGTACGCGGCCAACAGCACCATGAAGGGCGTGGCGCCCTCCTGCTGCGCCAGGGCCTTCACGCCGTCCCACAGGGACTTCGTCCACGCGCGTTGCTGCACGCCACCTCGGAACAACTGCGCGGGCGGACGCGGCTTGTCGGTGGGCAGCTCCAACGCGGCCGGGGCGCCCGCGAGCTGCTGGCGCCAGTAACCGAGCTGCGTGTCCAGCGTCTCCCCTTGCAGCCAGCCGCGCTGCCACACGGCGTAGTCGGCGTACTGCACCGGCAGCTCGGGCAGCGGCGAGGCACGGCCGTCCGAGAAGGCCTCGTAGAGCGAGGCCACCTCGCGGACGAGGACACCCGAGGACCAACCGTCCGTGATGATGTGGTGCAGGTTGAGCAGCAGCACATGGTCCGCGCCGCCGAGCTTCACCAGCAGCGCGCGAATCAGCGGGCCGGTGGTGAGATTGAACGGACGCTGCGCGTCCTCCTCCACCAGTCGACGCGTCTCTGCCTCGGCGGCAGCGGCATCGAGCCCGCTCAGGTCCACCCCGAGCAGCGGCAGCTCCGCGGTGGGAGCGATGACCTGCACGGTGCCGCCCGCGTCCTGTCGGAAAGTGGTGCGCAGCACCTCATGCCGGCGGACGAGCTCCTGGAGCGCGCGTTCCAGTGCGCCCACGTCCAGCGGGCCTTCGAGCCGGACGGCCGCGGGGATGTTGTAGAAGGCACTGCCCGGTTCGAGCTGATCGAGGAACCACAGGCGCTGCTGCGCGAAGGACAGCGGCAGCGGCTCGGTGCGCGGCACGGGGACCAGCGGCGGTCGGGCCGGGCCAGCCTGCGTGCTCTTCGCGGCGTCGATGCGCTGGGCCAGCTCGGCCACGGTGGGCGCCTCGAAGAGGTCCCTCAGCGGCATGTCGAAGTTGAACGTCGCGCGCACGCGGGACACGAGCTGCGTGGCCAGCAGCGAGTGGCCGCCCAGGTCGAAGAAGTTCTCGTGAGCACCCACGCGCTCGGCGTGCAGCAGCTCCGAGAAGAAGCGCGCGAGCTGTTGCTCCGTCTCCGTGCGGGGCTCGACGTACTCCACGCCGTCGCCACCTCCAGGCGCCTCCGGTGTGGGCAGGGCCTTGCGGTCCACCTTGCCGTTGGGAGACAGCGGCAGCGCCGGTAGCACCACGACGGCGGAGGGCACCATGTACTCGGGCAGCTTCTGCTGGAGGAAGGCGCGCACGGCCTGGGGCTCCAGCACCTCCTGCTCTTCGGCTACGACGTAGGCCACCAGGCGCTTGTCGCCGGGGACGTCCTCGCGCACCACCACCACGGCCTCGCGCACGCCGGCGAAGCGGCGCACCACGGCCTCGACTTCACCGGGCTCGATGCGGAAGCCACGCACCTTCACCTGGAAGTCGGTGCGGCCGAGGAACTCCAGCGAGCCGTCGGCCTTCCAGCGCACGCGGTCTCCGGTGCTGTAGAGGCGTGCACCGGGCAGAGGGCTGAAGGGATTGGGGATGAAGCGCTCGGCCGTCAAGTCCGGGCGGCCGAGGTAGCCCCAGGCGAGGCCGTCGCCGCCGACGTACAACTCGCCGGGCACGCCCGCCGGCACCGGTTGGAGGGCCACGTCCAGTACGTAGGTGGTGGAGTTGGGCAGGGGACGGCCAATGGGCACGGAGGTGCCCACGGAGTCCGCGCGTCGCAGCGAGTGGGTGGCGGAGAAGGTGGTGTTCTCCGTGGGGCCGTAGCCGTTGACGAGGACGGCGCCCTCGGGGAGACGCGCGAGGTGCTGGCGCACGCGCTCAGCGGGGAGGACGTCGCCGCCCGCGAGTACCTGCCTCACGCGGGCCAGGGCCTCACCCTGGTGCAGCACCACCTGCTCGAAGAGGGCGGCGGTGAGCCACAGCGTGGTGACGCCGTGCTGCACGAGCAGCGCGCCCAATTCCTCCAGGGACAGCTTGTGCGGCGGAGCCACGACGAGGCGGCCGCCGTTGAGAAGTGCGCCCCAGACTTCCAGGGTGGAGGCGTCGAAGGCGACGGGGGCGAGCTGGGCGAAGGTGTGCTCGGGCCCGAAGTCGATGAAGGTGGAGCCGCGCACCAGGCGCACCACGCCCCGGTGCGGCACGCTGACGCCCTTGGGCTGGCCGGTGCTGCCGGAGGTGAACATGACGTACGCCAGCGCGTCGGCGGAGACGTCCACTTCCGGCGCCGTCTCTGGCCAGCGGGCCACCTGGGCCCACTCGGTGTCGAGGCAGATGAGGAGCTGGCCGAGCGCGGGCAACTCGTCCGCCACGTGCTCCTGAGTCAGCAGCACGCCGACGCCGGCCTGCTGAAGGAGGAAGGTGATGCGCTCGGTGGGGTAGCTGCGGTCCACGGGCACGTAGGCGCCACCGGCCTTGAGGACGCCGAGCAGTGCCACCGCCAATTCCAGTGAGCGCTCCAGGCAGATGCCGACGCGCGCTCCCGGTGCCACGCCGTTTGCACGCAGGTGGTGCGCGAGCTGATTGGCGCGCCGGTCCAGCTCGCCGTAGGTGAGCTGCGAGTCACCGAAGACGACGGCGACCGCGTCGGGGGTGAGTGCCGCCTGCCGGGCGAAGAGCGCGTGGATGGATGCGTCGCGCTCGTACTCCGTCGCGGTGGCATTCCAGTCCACGAGCACGCGCTGGCGCTCGGCCTTGGTCAGCATGGACAGGGAGGACAGCGGCGCCTCGGGGTTCGCGACGATTCCCTCGGCGAGGACGCGGAAGTGCTCCGCCATCCGGGCGATGGTCTCCGGCGCGAAGAGGTCGGCGTTGTAGGAGAGCAGGCCGGAGAAGCCCTCGGCGGTGCGCCACAGGCCCAGCTCCAGCTCGAACTTGACCGGGCTGTCCTCCACCGGCTGCGCGCGCAGCGTCAGCCCCGGCAGCGACAGCGTGGGCACCGGAGCGTTCTGGAGGACGAACGTCGCCTGCACCAGGGGCGGGCGGCTCAGGTCGCGCTCGACCTTCATCGTCTCGACCAGCCGCTCGAAGGGGACGGATTGGTACGCGAAGGCGCCGAGCACGCTCTCCCGCTCCTGGGCCAGCAGCGCGCGCACGGTGTCCGTGCCGGAGACGCGGGCCCTCAGGGGCAGCGTGTTGACGAAGAAGCCGATGATCGACTCCAGCTCGCTCCGGTCCCGTCCCGCCAGCACGGTGCCGACGAGCAGGTCCTCCTGCCCGGTGTAGCGACTGAGCAGGACGTGCCAGGTGCTCAGCAGGACCATGAAGGGCGTGATGCCTTCGCGGCGGCAGAAGGCCTCCAGCGCCTCGGCCTGGGGGACGGGGAGGACCACCGGGTGCGCAGCTCCGCGAGACGTCTGCACCGCCGGGCGCGGCTTGTCCGTGGGCAACTCCAGGGCCAGGGGCGCGCCCGCAAGCCGCTCGTGCCACCAGCGGAGCTGGCCGTCCAGCAGGTCACCTCGCAGCCAGCCGCGCTGCCAGGCGGCGAAGTCCGCGTACTGCAACGACAGCTCAGGCAGCGGCGAGGGCCGCCCCTCCGCGAAGGCGAGGTAGAGCGCGGCCAGCTCCCGCACGATGATGCCCATGGACCAGCCGTCCGAAACGATGTGGTGCTGCGTCAGCACCAGCACGTGCTCCTGCGCCCCGAGCCGCAGCAGGGCCGCGCGCAGCAGCGGGCCGCGCGTCAGGTCGAAGGGCCGGAGCGCCTCGTCGCGCATCTGGCGTCCGAGGTCCTGACGCTCGGGGACGTCCATCACGGGCAGCGGCACGGGGGCGGGCGGGTGGATGACCTGCACCGCGCCGCTCCCACCCTCGCTGAAGGTGGTGCGTAGGGCTTCGTGTCGGCGCACCAGCTCCGTCAGAGCGAGCTGCAGGGCGTCCACGTCGAGCGCGCCCGTCAGGTGCAGCGTCCCCGGCAGGTTGTAGAAGGCGCTGCCCGGCTCGAGCTGATCGAGGAACCACAGGCGCTGCTGTGCCAGGGACACCGGCAGCTCGCCCGTGCGAGACACCGGCACCAGCGGTGCCGCCTGCGGGCCCTGACCCGCCAGCACCGCGCGGTCCACCCGCATCGCGAGGTCCGCGAGCGTGGGCGAGTCGAACAAATCCCTCAGCGGCAGCTCCACGCTGAACGCGGCGCGGATGCGACTGATGGCCTGCGTGGCCAGCAGCGAGTGGCCACCCAGCTCGAAGAAGTTGTCGGACAGGCCAACCTGCTCCACGCCCAGCACCGCGCTCCAGATACCGGCCAGCAGCGTCTCCGTCTGGGTGCGCGGCGCGACGTAGTCCGGACGGCCGCTGGAGGTGGCGAGGTCTGGTGCAGGCAGGGCCTTGCGGTCCACCTTGCCGTTCGGCGTGAGCGGCATCGCGGACAACACCACGATGGCCGAAGGCACCATGTACTCCGGCAGCGTCTCCTTGAGGGCAGCACGCAGCGTGGCTCCGTCCGTCTGTGTTCCTTCGTGCGCGACGACGTAGCCCACGAGGCGCTTGCCACCCGGCCCATCCTCGCGCGCGGCGACGACGGACTCGCGCACCGAGGGCAGCCTCGCCAGGGCGGACTCCACCTCGCCCAGTTCGATGCGGAAGCCGCGCACCTTCACCTGTGCGTCCGCGCGGCCGACGAACTCCAGCGTGCCGTCCTCGCGCCAGCGCACCACGTCGCCCGTGCGGTACAGGCGGGCACCCGCCTCACCGGAGAAGGCATCTGGGACGAATCGCTCGGCGGTGAGTGCGGGACGGCCCGCGTAGCCGCGCGCCACGCCCACGCCGCCCACGTACAGCTCGCCCTTGACGCCCACGGGCACGGGCTCGCCGCGAGCGTCCAGCACGTAGGCGCGCACGTTGGCCAGGGGCCGGCCGATGGACGGGATTCGCCCGTCCGCCACGCACTCGGTGAGCGTGGCCACCACCGTGGCTTCCGTGGGGCCATATGTGTTGAGCAGGCGCCGGCCCGGAGCCCACCGTGCAACGACTTCGGCGGGCAGGGCTTCGCCGCCGGAGATGACGGTGCGCAGCTCGGACAGGCCTTCGGCGGAGGTCGCCGCGAGGGCCGCTGGTGTGAGGCTGATGACGGTGAGTGCTTCGTCGCGCAGCAGCTTCTGGAGCGGCGCGCCCGGCATCAGCTTCTCCAGCGGCGCCAGCACCAGCGCGCCACCGGAGCACAGCGTGGTGAAGATCTCCTCCACCGACAGGTCGAAGGAGAGGTTCGCGAACTGCAACACGCGGCTGCCGGGGCCGATGCCGTAGGCCACCGCCTCATGGGTGACGAGGTTGGCCACGCTCCGGTGCTCCACGGCCGTGCCTTTGGGCTGACCGGTGCTGCCGGAGGTGTAGAGCAGGTACGCCAGGTGGTACGGGGCCACGCCCGTCACCGGGGCCTCGGTGCTCTCTCCCGAGAGCGCATCCTTCTCGGAGTCGAGGCAGAGCGCGCGCGAGCGGAGCGACGCGGGGAAGCGCTCCAGCAGTGGTGACTGCGTCACCAGCATCGCCGCGCCGCTGTCCTCCAGCATGAAGGCCAGGCGCTCACGGGGGAGCAGAGGATCCACGGGCACCCAGGCGCCACCGGCCTTGAGGATGCCGAGCAGGCCCACGACGATGTCCAGGGAGCGCTCCACGCTGAGGGCCACGCGGACCTCGGGACCGACACCCCGGCGGACCAGGGCGTGCGCGAGCTGGTTGGCCCTGGCATCGAGCTGCGCGTAGGTGAGGTGCTGCCCCTCGAACGATGCGGCGAGCGCGTCCGGCGCGCGGCGTACCTGTGCCTCGAACAGCGAGTGGACGCAGGCCTCCGGGAAGTCCGCCCCGGTGGCATTCCAGTCCACGAGCACGCGGCGCCGCTCCTCAACCGAGAGCAGCGGGAGCGCGGACAGGCGCTTGTCGGCCGAGGCCACCAGGGCCTCCACCAGCGTGCGCAGGTGGCGCACCATTCGCGCGGCCGTGGAGGCCTCGAACAAATCAGCTCGGTAGTCGAGCGAGCCCTCGAAGCCGTCCCCCGTGCGCGTCAGCGTCAGCGTGAGGTCGAACTTCGCGACGTGGTCGCCCATGGGCGCCACGCGCATCGTCAGCCCGGGGAGGGACAGCTCCGCGGGCGGCGTGTTCTGGAGGATGAACATCACCCGGAACAGCGGCGCCTGGCGCAAGTCGCGCATCGGCTGGAGCTGCTCGAAGGGGACGTGCTGGTGGGCATAGGCGCCCAGCGCCGTCTCACGCACGCGGCCCAGCAGCTCGCGCACGGTGGGGTTGCCGTCCAGGCGCGTGCGCAGCACCAGCGTGTTGAGGAAGAAGCCGACGATGCCCTCCAGCTCCGCCCGGTTGCGCCCCGCCACGGGCGAGCCGACAGAGATGTCGTCCTGCCCCGAGTAGCGCGACAGCAGCACCTGGAACGCTGTCAGCAGGAACATGAAGGGCGTGACACCCTCACGACGGCACAGGGCCTCCACGGCCTCGGCCAGCTCGCGCGGGAGCAGCACGAGCTCCAGCGCTCCTGGAGGCGCGGGGTGGTGGGTGCGCGGCTTGTCGGTGGGCAGCTCCAAATCCTGGGGCGCGCCGTCGAGCTGCTTGCGCCACCACGTGAGCTGCTTGTCCAGCTCCGAGTCATCCAGCCACTTGCGCTGCCACGCCGCATGGTCCGCGTACTGGAGCGGCAGCTCCGGCAGCCGTGGCGGCTGGCCCGACGCGAAGGCCGGGTAGAGCGCGCTCAGCTCGCGCACCAGCACGCTCATGGACCAGCCGTCCGAGACGATGTGGTGCACGTAGAGCAGCAACACATGCTTCAGCGGCTCCACCTTCAACAGCAGGGCGCGGAGCAGCGGGCTGGTGGAGAGGTTGAAGGGGCGCAGGGACTCCGCGTTCAGCCGGCGGCGCACCTCGGCTTCACGCGTCTCGGGAGCCAGGGCGCTCAGGTCGATGAGGGGCAGCTCCAGCGGGCCGGGCGCGGAGATGCGCTGCACCGGGCCCTCGGGCTCGCCGTGAAAGGTGGTGCGGAGTGCCTCGTGGCGGTGCACCAGGGCTTCGAGGGACTTGCGCAGCGCCTCCGCGTCCAGCGCCCCGGTCAGCTCCAGGGTGAAGGACATGTTGAAGGCCGCGCTGCCGGGCTCGAGCTGGTCCAGGAACCACAGGCGCTGCTGCGAGAACGAAACGGGCAGCCGCTCCGTGCGCGGCACGCGCTCGATGGGCGGGAGCGCTCCGACGTCGCCCGCGCTCACGGCTGCATCGATGCGCGTGGCGAGCTCGGCCACGGTGGGCGCCTCGAAGAGGTCCCTCAGCGGCATGTCGAAGTTGAACGTCGCGCGCACGCGGGACACGAGCTGCGTGGCCAGCAGTGAGTGGCCGCCCAGGTCGAAGAAGCTCTCGTGCGCTCCCACGCGCTGCACGCCAAGCACCTGCGAGAAGAGCCCCGCTACCAACTCCTCGGTGGGCGTGCGCGGCGCAACGTACTCCACGCTGTCGTCGCCACCCGGTGCCTCTGGAGCGGGCAGTGCCCTGCGGTCCACCTTGCCGTTGGGGGACAGGGGGAGCGCTGGCAGCACCACGACGGCGGAGGGCACCATGTACTCGGGCAGCTTCTGCTGGAGGAAGGCGCGCACGGCCTGGGGCTCCAGCACCTCCTGCTCTTCGGCCACGACGTAGGCCACCAGGCGCTTGTCGCCGGGGACGTCCTCGCGCACCACCACCACGGCTTCGCGCACTCCGGCGAAGCGGCGCACCACGGCCTCGACTTCACCGGGCTCAATGCGGAAGCCGCGCACCTTCACCTGGAAGTCGGTGCGGCCGAGGAACTCCAGCGAGCCGTCGGCCGTCCAGCGCACGCGGTCTCCGGTGCGGTAGAGGCGTGCACCGGGCTGGGAGCTGAAGGGATTGGGGATGAAGCGCTCGGCCGTCAAGTCCGGGCGGCCGAGGTAGCCCCAGGCGAGGCCGTCGCCGCCGACGTACAACTCGCCGGGCACGCCCGCCGGCACCGGTTGGAGGGCCACGTCCAGTACGTAGGTGGTGGAGTTGGACAGGGGACGGCCAATGGGTACGGAGGTGCCCACGGAGTCTCCACGCCGCAGCGAGTGGGTGGCGGAGAAGGTGGTGTTCTCGGTGGGGCCGTAGCCGTTGACGAGGACGGCGCCCTCGGGGAGACGTGCGAGGTGCTGGCGGACGCGCTCGACGGGGAGGACGTCACCGCCAGCGAGTACCTGCCTCACGCGGGCCAGGGCCTCGCCCTGGTGCAGCACCACCTGCTCGAAGAGGGCGGCGGTGAGCCACAGCGTGGTGACGCCGTGCTGCACGAGCAGCGCGCCCAACTCTTCCAGAGACAGCTTGTGCGGCGGAGCCACGACGAGGCGGCCGCCGTTGAGAAGCGCGCCCCAGACTTCCAGGGTGGAGGCGTCGAAGGCGACGGGGGCGAGCTGGGCGAAGGTGTGCTCGGGCCCGAAGTCGATGAAGGTGGAGCCGCGCACCAGACGCACCACGCCCCGGTGCGGCACGCTGACGCCCTTGGGCTGGCCGGTGCTGCCGGAGGTGAACATGACGTACGCAAGGGCATCGGCGGAGACGTCCACTTCTGGCGCCGTCTCTGGCCAGCGCGCCACCTGCTCCCACTCGGTGTCCAGGCAGACGAGGAACTGGCCGAGGGCGGGCAACTCGTCCGCCACGTGCTCCTGGGTCAGCAGCACGCCGACGCCGGCCTGCTGGAGGATGAAGGTGATGCGCTCGGTGGGGTAGCTGCGGTCCACGGGCACGTAGGCGCCACCGGCCTTGAGGACGCCGAGCAGTGCCACCGCCAATTCCAGTGAGCGCTCCAGGCAGATGCCGACGCGCGCTCCCGGTGCCACGCCGCTGGCGCGCAGGTGGTGAGCGAGCTGATTGGCGCGCCGGTCCAGCTCGCCGTAGGTGAGCTGCGCGTCACCGAAGACGACAGCGACGGCGTCCGGCGTGAGGGCCGCCTGCCGGGCGAAGAGCGCGTGGATGGATGCGTCGCGCTCGTACTCCGTCGCGGTGGCATTCCACTCCACCAGCACCTGCCGGCGCTCCTCGTCGGACAGCAGGGACACGTCGCCCAGCCGGCTGTCGGGCCGGGCCACCAGCGCTTCCAGCGCCAGGGACCAGTGCTTCAACAGTTGCTCCAGGCGGTACGCCTCGAAGCGCGACACGTCATACGCCAGGCGCAACTCCATCCGCGTGCCCGGGATGATGACGGCCACCAGCGGCAGGTCCGCCTGCTCCCGCGCGACGACGTCCCGCAAGCCGAGGTCCGCGCGGGCCGACTTCACCGCGGCGTCGATGGGATAGTTCTCGAAGACGAACAGTGACTGGAACAGCGGGGTGCCGCGAGGCACGGCGCTCCAGCCCTGGATGCGCACCAGCGGCGAGTGCTCGTGGTTGCGCTGCTCCGCGAGCTGCGAATGCATCCCCTTCAGCCACGCGAGGACGCGCGTGTCCTCGTCCACGCGCACCCGCACCGGCAGCGAGTTGATGAACAGGCCCACCGCGCGGTCGATGCCCGGCAGCTCCGCCGAGCGGCCGGAGCCGGTGGCACCGTAGACGACGTCGCTCTCACCCGTGTGTCGAGACAGCGCCAGGGCCCACGCCGCCTGCACCACCGCGTTGGGCGTGAGCTGGTGCTGGCGCGCGAAGGCCTGGAGCGTCGTGGTCAGCTCGGCGGACAGCGGTGCGCGCAGCTCGTGGCGGCCGTGCGCGCCCGCGGGCTTCTCGGGCAGCAGGCCCGGCAGCGGCGTGGGAGCGGTGAAGCCGCGCAGCGACTGGCGCCAGAAGGCCTCGGTGCGCTCCATCGGCTGGCGCTGGAGCCAGGCGATGTAGTCGCGGAAGGGCATCGACGTGCCCTTCGCGGGCATGCGGCCCGCACGCAGCTCGTCGTAGGCGGCGAACAGCTCCTGGAGGATGGCTCCGAGGCTCCACCCGTCCATCAGCAGGTGGTGGTGCGTCCACAGGACGCGGTGCGCGCCTTCCTCCAGCCGCACCACCGTCACGCGCGTCAGCGGCGCGTGGCGCGGGTCGAAGCCACGCCTGGTGTCCTCGGACATCAGCGCGTCGAAGCGGGCCCGCTGCTCGGCCTCGGGCACGCCGCGCCAGTCGTGCTCCTCCCAGGGCACGGACGCGACCGGGTGGACCACCTGCAACGGCTCTTCCAGTCCATCCCAGAGGAACGAGGTGCGCAGCGGCGCGTGGCGCTCCGCCACGACGTTCAACGCGCGCCGGAAGGTGCCCAGGTCCACCGCGCCAGTGAATGTCCAGGCGAGTTGCGAGACGTAGACGCCCGAGCTGGGCTCCGCCAGCGTGTGGAAGAGCATGCCCTGCTGGAGCGGAGACAGCGGGTAGAGGTCCTCCACCTCCAGCCCCGCGGGCAGCACCCGGTCCAGCGCGGACTGAGTCAGCTTCGCCAGCGGGAAGTCGGCTGGCGTGTAGCGGTGCGCGTCCGCGGACGTGCGGGTGGCGATGAGCTGGCGCAGCGCGGAGAGACAGCGCTCGGCCAGCGCTTGCACGGTGCCCGGGTGGTGCACGGCCTCGCTGTAGGTCCAGCCCAGCGTGAGCCGTCCCTCGAAGACATAGCCGTTCACCTCCAGCAAGTGGCCGCGCTCGCCCTGCGTGCCCCACAGCGCACCCGTGGGCTCACGCGTCGGAGCGAAGGGCGCGCCCTGGGCCTGCGCGCCTCCCACCTGGTCGAACTGGCCCAGGTAGTTGAACAGCACCTGCGCGCGAGGCGCCTCCTTCAGCGCTCGTGCCTGCGCCTCACCCGCGAGGTGGCGCAGCAGCCCATGGCCGATGCCGCGCCGGGGCAGCTTCCGCAGCGAGTCGCGCACCGCGCGCAGCCGGTCTCCCAGCGTGGCGGCGCCGGACACGTCCAGCACCACCGGGTACGTGGCGGTGAACCAGCCCACGGTGCGCGACAGGTCCACGTCCTCGAACAGCGCCTCGCGGCCGTGGCCTTCCAGCTCCACGCGCAGCCTCGGCTGGCCCGTCCACTGCGTCAGGCTGTCGGCCAGTGCCGCCAGCAGCACGTCATTGATGTGCGCGCGCCAGGCGGCCGGAGTCTCCTGCAACAGCAGGCGCGTCTCCTCCGCGTCCAACGACACCTGCACCACGCGCGCGGACGCCAGCGTGTTGGCCGCGCCGGCCACGTCCACGGGCAGCGCGGGCACCTGCGCGCGGCCCTGCTCCTCCCAGTAGGGCAGCTCGCGCGCCAATTCCTCCGAGCGCGCGAAGACGTGCAGCTTCTCCGCCCACGCCTTGAAGGACGTGGACTTGGGCGGCAGCGCCACCGGCTTGCCGGCCCGGAGCTGCTCGTACGCCGTGGCCAGGTCCTCCAGCAGGGTGCGCCACGACACTCCATCCACCGCGAGATGATGCACCGCGAGGAGCAGGCGCGGCGTGCGACTCGTGCCAGCGTGGAACAGGCCGGCGCGAAGGAGCAGCCCCTCGGACAGACTCATGCTGCCCTGCAGGCGCGTGGCCTCGGCCTCCATGGCTCGGGCCTGCTCGGCCTCGGGCATGGAGGAGAGGTCCACCTGCGTGAGGCGCACGGGAGCCTCGGTGCCGGCAATCTCCTGCTGCCACGCGCCGTCCGCTGCGCGTGTGAAGCGCAGGCGCAGCGAGTCGTGGTGGGCCACCAACGCCTGGAGCGCCTTCTCCAGCGCGGGCACGTCCACCGCTCCGCGCGCGGCGAGGACGACGGCCTGGTTGTAGTGGTGCGGCAGCGCGGGCGGCTGCTCGAAGAACGCGCGCTGGATGGGCGTCAGCGGCACGGTGCCGCGCACGGCGCCCTGCTCGGCCTGGATGCCGCCATCCCGCTTCGCCACGCGCGCGAGGGCCTCCAGCGTCTGGTGCTGGAAGATGTGGTTGGCGGCGAGGTGCAGGCCCGCCTGCCGCGCGCGGGAGACGAGCTGGATGGAGAGGATGGAGTCGCCACCCAGCTCGAAGAAGTTGTCGCGTCGCCCGACGCGGGGCACGCCGAGCAGCTCCGCCCAGATGGCGGCCAGGGCCCGCTCGTCGGGCGTGCTCGGCTCCTCGAAGGCCGTGGTCTCACCGCGCTGCTGCGCCTCCGGCGCGGGGAGTGCCTTCCGGTCCACCTTGCCGTTGGGGGAGAGGGGAAGGGCCTTCAGGACGACGAAGGCCGCGGGCACCATGAACTCGGGGAGTCGCTCGGTGAGGAAGGTGCGAAGCACCTGCACGTCGGGCGCGGGGCCTTCGTCCTCCTCGTAGGGAGAGGTGACGTAGGCGACGAGGCGCTGGCCGGAGGGGCCGTCCTTGCGCACCACGGCCACGGCCTCTTCGACGGACGGATGGGAGCGCAGGGCGGCTTCGATTTCGCCTGGCTCGATGCGGTAACCGCGCAGCTTCACCTGGAAGTCTGTACGGCCCAGGTAGTCGAGCGTGCCATCGGGCTTCCAGCGCACGAGGTCGCCCGTACGGTAGAGCCTCTCGCCGGGCACGCCGCTGAACGCATCGGGGATGAAGCGCTCCGCGGTGAGCTCGGGGCGGCGCAGGTAGCCACGCGCCAGGCCCACACCGCCGATGAAGAGCTCGCCGGGGACACCGGTGGGCACGGGGCGCAGGTGCGCGTCGAGGACGTAGAGGCGCACGTTGGCCAGGGGCGCGCCGATGGAGGGCTTCTGGCCGTCCGGCGTGCAGGTCCCCATGCTGGCGCAGACGGTGGCCTCGGTGGGGCCGTAGGCGTTGATGAAGCGGCGGCCCGGGGCCCACTTCGCCACCAGCTCGGCCGAGCACGCCTCGCCCGCGGAGACGATGGTGCGCAAGTCGTCGAGCCCCTCGGTCTCCATGACGGAGAGCGCGGTGGGCGGCAGCGTGGCCACGTGGATGCGCTGCGTGCGCAGCAGCTCCCGCAGCGAGGGCCCGGGCAGCAACTGCTCGCGCGAGGCCAGGCACAGCGTGGAGCCCGACAGCAGCGCGGTGAAGACCTCCCAGACGGTGGCGTCGAAGCTGGGCGAGGCGAACTGGAGCACGCGCGTGCCCGGCCCCAGGCCCTGCGGTGCCACCTGGCTCCGCACCAGGTTGGGCACGCCCCGGTGCGTGACGGTGACGCCCTTGGGACGGCCCGTGCTACCGGAGGTGTAGATGACGTAGGCGAGGTGGTCCGCCAGCGCTCCCGACGCGGGCGGCGTCTTCGGCTGCCGCTCGAGGTGGCGCGCGTCCGCGTCCATCAACACGAGCTGCTCGCCGCGCGAGGGCAGCTCGTCCGCCAGGTGCTCCAGGGTGATGATGACCGGCACGGCCGAGTCGGTGAGCATGTAGCCCAGCCGGTCCGCGGGGTAGCTCGGGTCCAGCGGGACGAAGGCGCCGCCGGCCTTGAGCACGCCGAGCATGGCGACCACGAGGTCCACCGAGCGCTCCAGGTGGAGCGCCACGAGCGTGTCGGGTCCGACGCCGAGCATGCGCAGGTGGTGCGCGAGCTGATTGGCGCGCGCGTCCAGCGCTCCGAAGCTGAGCGACGTGTCACCGTGGAGGAGCGCCGTGGCGTCGGGCGTGCTCCGGGCCTGGGCCTCGAAGCGCTCGTGGATGGTGGCGCCGTCCGGAAAGGCCGCGGGCCTGCCGTTCCACTGCACCAGCACGCGCTGCTGCTCGGCGGCGTCCATGAGCGGCAGCTCGGAGATGCGGCGCCCGGGGTCCGCGGCGATGGCCTCCAGCAGCGTCTGGAAGTGGCCCAGCAGCCTGCGCACCGAGGCCTCCTCGAAGAGGTCCGTGCGGTAGAGGGTGACGAGGCGCAGGCCCTCGGGCAGCTCGGTGGCCAGGAGCGACAGGTCCACCTGACTGGTGCCGCTGTCCACCGGCTGCATCTCCAGCGTCAGGCCGGGCACGCGCAGCGGAGGCAGCGGCGCGTTCTGCAGCGTGAAGCTGACCTGGAACAGGGGCGAGGTGCTCAGGCTGCGCTCGGGCTGGAGCGCCTCTACCAGCTTCTCGAAGGGCACGTCCTGGTGCGCGAAGGCGCCGAGCGACGCCTCGTGCACGCGCGTCATCAGCTCCAGGAAGGTGGGGTCTCCCGAGAGGTCCGTGCGCAGGGCGAGCGTGTTGACGAACAGGCCGATGAGGCCCTCGAGCTCGGAGCGGTTGCGCCCCGCGACGGGCGTGCCGATGACGACGTCGTCCTGGCCGCTGTAGCGCGACAGCAGCACCTGGTACGCGGCGATGAGCAGCGGGAAGAGGGTGCGTCCCTCACGCCGGGCCAGCTCCTTGAGGGACTGGAGCAGCGCGGGCGGCAGCATCACCGTGAGCCGCGCGCCTCGGGTGGAGGCCATGGGCGGGCGGGGTTTGTCGGTGGGCAGCTCCAGGACCGCGTTGGGGTCCAACCGCTCGCACCAGTAGCGGAGCTGCGAGTCGAGCGCGTCGCCCTTGAGCCAGTCGCGCTGCCAGGAGGCGAACCCGGCGTACTGCATGGGCAGGGGCGGCAGGGACGCGGGCTGGCCGGCGGCGAGCGCGGGGTAGAGGGCGCCCAGTTCGCGCACCAGCACACCCAGGGACCAGCCGTCGGAGACGATGTGGTGCACGTCGAGGAGGAGCAGGTGCTCACCGGGGCCCCAGCGGTAGAGCACCGTGCGCAGCAGCGGGCCCTTCTCCACGTCGAAGGGCTGCTGCGCCTGCGCGTGCAGGCGGCGCCACGCCTCGGCTTCGCGCTCGGACGGCGTGCCCTCGTGCACGTCCACCACGGGCAGGGGAACTTCCGCGGACTCGGCGATGTGCTGCAGCACGCGTCCGTCCTGCTCGACGAAGGTGGTGCGCAGGGCCTCGTGGCGCTGCACCAACTCCTGGAGTGCCCGGCGCAGCGCGTCGGCATCCAGCTCGCCGGACAGGCGCACGGCGATGGGGACGTTGAACGCGGCGCTGCCCGGGTTCAGCCGCTCCTGGAACCACATCCGCTCCTGCGCGAACGACACCGGCGCACGACGCGACGTACGGGCCTTGTCGCGCAGCAGCTCGGCAAGACGTGCGCGCTTCTGTTCGGGGGTCAGTGCCACGGCCAACTACCTTTCCCGGCGCGCGTACACGAGACCACGGCACGGCCGTTGCCGGCCGGCGGTCCGATGCACACGCTCTCGAAGAACTTTGAATCGAAGTTGAAATCGCGGGAGCAACGGCGAAAGACGCGGCTGTCTCTAACGCAGCTCAGTCGTTTCGTCTCGAATTGCATATACCGCGAGCGCGCCGCCGGGCCACGCACTCCAGCCGACGCGCTGGTGCGACTGTGTTTCACTCAATGTTTCACTCGGAGAGTGGACCGGCGTCGCTCGAAAGGCCCGCGCTCACGGGCTTGGGCCTCGAGCGCCGTCTCGCGCACGCGGAAGTCGCGTCAGCAACGGCCGGGTGGCGAGACGGCGGGACGAAACTCGCGGAGCTCAGCCCAGGCGCTTCGTGCCGGGCTGGAGCACCAGCGTGCTCTTCGCCTGGGACTCCACGGCCTGCCGCGTGTACAGCAGGGGATGGCACTCGACCTTCTGGTTGAGGTCCATCAGGTCATCGCGGTGCGGGTGGAACAGGTGCTCCGACTGCCCGGGGGCATGGATGGAGACGGACTTCGTCACGTCGCTCAGGTCGATGACCACGCGCAGCGCGGTGCCGTGCACGACGTCGAAGGGCCGGCTCCAGATGAAGGACGCGCCGTCCACGGAGTAGGTGTCCCCGCGCGCCGGCAGCGTCCGCGTGTTGAAGGCCTTGCGCAGCGGCTTGGGGCTGGCCGGCCCGCCCAGCACCATGTGGCCGTACGTCACCGTGTGGACGCGGCCCCAGGTCCAGGACTTCAGCTCCGGCCCGTAGCGCTCGGTGAGCCACTTCAGGGCCGCGGTGAGCGCACGCCGGAGGATGTCGTCGCGCGTCTCGCGCTCCGGCGTCGTCGGGTCGTCCCACCACGCGTCGTCGGGCCGGCCCATCAGGTCGATGACGAGCGGCATGTGCAGGCTGCCGTGCCGCTCGTAGTCGCTGTCCAGGTAGCGCTCCACCAGCTTCGGCCCCAGCTTGTGGCGCAGCAGGGCGCGCAGCACCTGGATGTACCAGGCGTGGAAGAGCGTGGCGCCCACGCGGTCCACCTCGAAGCGCAAATCCCACGCGGCCAGCTCCTCCAGCGCCTTGGCCTGCGCGTCGTCCGCGGGCTTCATCGCCAGCAGGTGCGGGCGCATCAGCTCGGCGGGGATGGAGTACGTCTCCGCCTGGATGCGGCGCATGTCCTCCACCGTGTGCTTCGTGCCCGCCGCGAGCAAATCGGTAATCCGCCGCGCGCGGTAGCCCGGGAACCAGTTGTGGGCGATGACGTACGGGTACTCGTCGGACGTAATCTTGTTGTTGGCCGTGACGGCGAAGCCCGCGGGCGGGTTGAGCGAGGAGGGCAAATCCTCGAAGGGGATGTAGCCCTGCCACTCGTTCTCCCCCGTCCAGCCCGCCACCGGCACCGTGCCCTGGTGCCCCGGGGCGCGGATGGGGATGCGGCCGGTGGACTGGTAGCCCACGTTGCCGTCCGTGTCCGCGTACACGAAGTTCTGTCCCGGGCTCTCCCACAGCCGGCAGGCCTCGCGGAACTCGTCCCAGCTCTTCGCCAGGTTCATCTTCACCAGCGCGTCGATGAGCGGCCTGCACTCCGAGTGGGCCCAGCGCAGCGCCATCGGCTGCTCGTCGCCAATCAGGCGGCTCATCACCCTGTTGAGCAGCGGCCCGTGGCGCGTGCTGCGGATGACCACCGTCGCGGGCGGGCCGCCCTTGACGGGGAACTCCTCGCGGATGATGTCCAGGTCGTGCCAGGCGCCCTGGTACTCGTAGCGCTTGGGCGCCTTCGGGTCGTCCACCTTCTCCACGTAGAAGTCCTGGGTGTCCGGCCCCAGGTTGGACATGCCCCACGCGGCCTTGCCGTTGTGGCCGATGACCACCAGCGGCACGCCCGGCAGCGAGTAGCCCACGTGGTCGAAGCGGCCGCCGTGCAGGCCGTTCTCGTACCAGGGCGACGGCATGCCCAGGCCCATGTGGATGTCATTGGCGAGCAGCGGCTTGCCGCTCTGCGTGCGCTGGCCGTGCACCACCCAGTTGTTGCTGCCGGTGACGATGTTCGGGTCCCCGAGCACCGCGTCGGTGGCGTCCAGGCCCTCCATCGTCTTCACGCCGCGCAGGCCCTTGTACATGGCCTCCGGCGGGACGATGAGCGGCGTCTGCGGCGCGTTGACGGGCAGCAGCATCGCGGCCACCTCCTCGCCCGCCTCGGCGACGAGCCGCGCGCGCAACATCTCCAGCCGGTAGTTGCCGCCCAGCATCAGCGACAGGAGGTTGCCGCGCACCAGCGTGTCCAGCGGCGTCCACGGGGCCGGGGTGGTGCCCAGCACGGTGTACTCCAGCGGCAGCGGCTCGTTGGCGATGCGCGCATTCACGCCCGCGGCGTACGCGTCCAGGATGGCGCGCGACTCCGGCGTCACCTGGGGCAGCGTCTTCTCCGCCATGCGGCGCAGGCCCAGCGTGCGCATGAGGTGGTCCACGGGCACCAGGCCGGGGCCAATCACGGACGCCAGGAGGCCATTGCCGGTGAGGCGGCCGAAGTCGAGCTGCCACATGCGGTCCTGCGCGTGCACGTAGCCCTGGGCGAAGAACAGGTCGTGCTCGTCCTTCGCGTAGATGTGCGGGGTGCCCCAGGTGTCGCGGATGATTTCCACGGGGCCGTGCAGGCCCTCCACCTGGAAGGAGCCCTGGGCCCGCGGCCAGCGGCGGCGTGCGAGCCAGGGACCGAGGCCCGGCGTGGCGATGGCCAGCGCGGGGGGCAGCTTGCGGAGCAACTGGGACCAGCGACTGAAGGCACTCATGACTCGGAGCTCCCGGTGGCGAGGCGAGGCGCGGCTCCGGCATCCGCGACGACGTCCGTGGGCGTGGGGGTGGGGGTGGGGGGCGTGCGCGGGTGGGCGGGGAGGGTGTCCGGCAGCTCGGCCTCCACGTTGCGCGTGCGGGGCGACAGCAGCAGGACGGCGACGTTGGCCAGCACCAGCACGCTGAGCATGAGGAACATGAGCGCGACGCCGCGCCCCTGCCCGGTGCCAATCACCCGGCCGACGCTGCCCGCGAGCGCGCCGTCATGGGCCATCAGCGGCTCGAAGACCTTGTCCGCGAGGACGCCGCCCACCAGGGACACCAACAGCCCCATGGCCTGGAACAACACCCGGCGCAGGGATGCCACGCGTCCCTGCAGGTCGGGCGGCACCTTGGTCTGCCAGATGAACTGGTTGCAGGCCGCGGTGATGGGGAAGGTGAAGACGAAGACGGCGGCGGAGACGGCGATGAGCGGCACGTTGGGTGGCAGCGCCGCGAGCAGGAGGATGAGGCCGCCCAGGGCGGAGAAGGTGGCGATGCCGAGGATGCGGCGCTGGGGGCCGCCCCAGATGCTGGTGAGGACGCCGCCCGCCAGCATTCCCATGCCGGCGCTGGTGGCAATCCACTTCAGGTGGTCGATGTCCGTGAAGGCCAGCACCAGCGGGTTGATGAGCAGCATCACCATGCTCACGATGAAGCCCGTGGTGGTGATGAAGGCCAGCAGGCCGAGCAGGCCCCGCCGCTCGCGGATGAACCGCCAGCCCTCCACGATGTCCGCCCTCAGCGAGCCCCGGCCGGAGCGCGCTTCACTCCGGGGCGGCGTGGGGAAGCGGACGATGACCAGCGCCGCGATGGCGAAGAAGTACGAGATGGCATCCACGAGGAGGATGCCGCGCAGGCCGATGAAGCCCAGGAGCGCGCTGGCGATGAGCGGGCCGGCAATCTGGGCGATGGCCGCGGACAGCTCCGTCATCCCGCTGGCGCGGCCCAGGTGCTGGCGCGGGACGATGAGCGGCACGGTCGCGGCCCAGGAAGGGAAGCACAGCGTGGAGAAGGCCGAGCCGAGCAGGAGCGGGCCGTAGAAGTACCAGATCTGGATGGTCCACCACCCGGCGTCCTGGCCGACGAAGAGGCCCCAGATGAGGAAGATGCCCAGGGCCGCGCCCACGTCGCCCAGGAGCATGAGCTTGCGCCGGTCCCACCGGTCCGCGAGCACGCCCGCCAGCGGCGACAGCAGCACCGTGGGCAGCAGGCCGAAGAAGCTGACGAGGGCGAAGCCGGTGACGGAACCGGACGTCTTGTAGACGTGCGCCCCGAGCGCGAACGTCGTCAGCGACGAGCCCAGTGTGGAGATGAACTGCCCGAGCCAGACCGTGGCGAAGGTCCGCATCGAGTAGCCCGGAGAAGGAGGGGCTTGCGTTGTCATGAGGCGTCGCGCTCCAGAGAGTCCAGGTGATTGACGAGCCGCTCCGCCACATGGGGGGCATTGGGCGCGCTGAGCATCGTGAAGTGGTCCCCTGGCACTTCATACACCGTGAGCCCGCCGCTGAGCCACGCACTCCAGCCGAGGTCCTGGGGGATGGGTGTTTCACTCGGAGGAAGGACGGCGCGTAGCAGGACGGCCGGGCCCATGTAGGCGCCCGCGGGGACGTAGGTGCGCTGGGCCTGGCTGAGACGTTGATACACGTGGAACAAACGTTCCGCCGCGTCGACGTCCAGGTCGAGCCCGCCCGAGGGAGCGCGGCGCGCCTCGTCCAGCACGTAGGCCAGCGCGCCCCGGACGTCGAGACGTCGCAGATGTTGCACGTCCAGGGGCAGTGACTGCCATTGCAGGCCGAGGACCCGGCCGAAGCCGGCGAGCTGCATGAGGGCATCGGGCTCGGGGCGTGGCTGGGAGTCGGGCGCGTGGCTGTCGAGGAGGGCGAGCAGCTGCACCTGTTCGCCCAGCTGCTGGAGGAGGCGGGCCATCTCGTAGGCGACGAGTCCGCCGAAGGACCAGCCACCCAGCAGGTAGGGGCCCTGCGGCTGCACGGCGCGCACCTGGGTGAGGTAGTCGCGGGCCAGCGCTTCGATGGAGGCGGGGGGGAGCTCGCCGCCGTCGATGCCGGAGGCGGACAGGCCGTAGAGGGGCCGGTCATTGCCCAGTTGGCGGACGAGCTCGGTGTAGCCCAGCACGCTGCCGCCGCCGCCGTGGACGAGGAAGAAGGGCTGGCCGGAAGCGGTGCCGGAGTCGAGGCGGACGAGGTTGGAGGTGGCGCGAGGAGGCTGGTGCTGCTGCGCTTCCAGGCGCTGGGCGAGGCGCTCGACGGTGGCGCCCTGGAAGAGGGCAGAGACGGGGAGTGTGACTCCGGTGCGCTCCCTGAGTCGGGACATGAGCCGCACGGCGAGCAGCGAGTGGCCGCCGAGGGCGAAGAAGTCGTCGGTGGCGCCCACCTTCTCCAGGTGGAGGACTTCGGCCCAGACGCCGGCCACGGCCTCTTCGGTGGGGGTGCGCGGAGCGACGTAGGCCGCGCTGGTGGCGGAGGCGTCGGGAGCGGGCAGGGCCTTGCGGTCGACCTTGCCGTGGGTGTTGAGGGGCAGTGCCTCCAGGAAGACGAAGGCGGAGGGCACCATGTACTCGGGCAGCGAGCGGAGCAGCGAGGTGCGCAGCTCTGCCGGGTCGAGGGTGCGGCCCTCGGGCGTGACGACGTAGGCCACCAGACGCGGGTTGCCGGGCACGTCCTCGCGCGCGAGCACCACCGCGCGGCTGACGTGGGGCAGCGTCTCCAGGGCGGACTCGATTTCGCCCAGCTCGATGCGGAAGCCGCGCAGCTTCACCTGGAAGTCGATGCGGCCGAGGTAGTCGAGCTCACCGTTGGCGAGCCACCGCACCTTGTCGCCGGTGCGGTAGAGGCGTCCGCCAGGCGTGGTGCCGAACGGGTCGGGGATGAACTTCTCCGCGGAGAGCTCGGGCCTGCCGAGGTAGCCGCGAGCGACACCCGCGCCGCCGATGAAGAGCTCACCAGGGACACCGGTGGGCACCGGCTGCATGTGCTCGTCGAGGACGTACACCTGGACGTTGGCCAGCGGGCCACCCAGCGTCGGACGGGAGGCACCGCGAATGGCACGGGCGGTGGTGTCCACGGTGCACTCGGTGGGGCCGTAGACGTTGAAGCACTGGATGAAGGGATGAGTGGAGAGCTTCGCCCACAACGCTTCATCCACCGCTTCGCCACCCACCAGCACGCGCAGGGCGCGAGAAGAGGCCAGGCCTTCTTCCAGCAGCAGGCGCAGGTGAGAGGGCGAGCAGTCGAGGACGTCGAGCTGGTGCTTCTCCACCCACGCCTTGAGCAGTGCCACGTCTTCGCGGGCAGCCTGCGGCACCACGCACAGCGCATGACCGTCCGCGACCTGGATGAATTGCTTCACCGAGGCGTCGAAAGCGAGCGGCGCGTTGAGGCTGACGCGCAGCGAACCTTCCGCACCGGCGTACACAGCGGAGGCGAGCGCGGCGCGCAGGTTCATCACGGAGGCGTGCTGAACCATGACGCCCTTGGGACGGCCGGTGCTGCCCGACGTGTAGATGACGTAGGCGAGGTGCTCGGGCGCGGTGACGTGGGCCGGATTGGCCTCGGACTCGCGCGAGAGCTGCGCACGCACGGCTTCGTCGTCCAGATAGAGAGGCTCCACGCCGGAGCCCTCCATCCTCTCGGAGAGGTGGCGCTGGGTGAGAGCCAGCCGAGCGCCGCAGTCCTGGAGCATGAAGGCCAGGCGCTCACGCGGGTAGGCCGGGTCCATGGGGACGTAGGCACCACCCGCCTTGAGGATGGCGAGGACGGCGACGACCATGTCCACGCCACGCTCCATGCAGAGCGCGACGCGCACCTCGGGCCCGACGCCGCGCTGGCGCAGGGCGTGCGCGAGCTGGTTGGCGCGACGGTTGAGCTGCGCGAAGGACAACGAAGCGGTGTCATCGAGAACCGCGAGTGCATCCGGCGTGCGAGCGGCCTGGGCCTCGAAGCGTTCATGGAGCGCACCGCCCCAGTCGCTGTCCAGGCGCGTGTCGTTCCAGCGCACCAGCACCTGCTGACGCTCGGAGGCCGGCAGCAGCGGCAACTCACCGACGCGCGTCTCGGGCGCGGAGACGGCGGCCTCCACCAGCGTGGTGAAGTGCTCCACCAGTCGGGCGATGGTCTCCTTCTCGAACAGGTCCGTGCGGTAGCTCAGTGAGCCCCCGAGGCCGTCGGGCCGCTGGGACATTGAAAGCGTCAGGTCGAACTTGGTGGGCTGCGTGCCGGACTCGAACGACTCCAGGCGCAGCGGCGTGCTGCCCTCCGCACCGCCCTTCACCTCCAGGTTGGCCGTCGGAGCGTTCTGCAGGACGAGCATCACCTGGAACAGCGGCGAGTGGCTGAGGCTGCGCTGCGGCTTCAGCTCCTCGACGAGCTTCTCGAAGGGCACGTCCTGATGCTCGTAGGCACCGAGCGTGGTGGCCCGCACCTTCGCGAGCAGCTCGCGGAAGGTGAGGCGTGCGTCCACCTGCGTGCGCAGCACCAGCGTGTTGACGAAGAAGCCGATGAGGCCTTCCGTCTCCTCGCGCGTGCGGCCGGCGATGGGCGAACCCACGGAGATGTCGTCCTGTCCCGAGTAGCGCGCCAGCAGCACCTGCCACAGCGCCAGCAGCGCCATGAAGGGCGTGGTGCCCTCGCGCTGGCACAGGGCCAGCAACTTCTCGGACACGGGCCCGGAGAGCTGCACCGGCTGCCATGCACCGCGAGAAGTCTGCACCGCCGGCCGGGGCTTGTCGGTGGGGAGCTCCAACACGGGCGCCGCGCCGGAGAGCTGCTGGCGCCAGTACCCGAGCTGCCTCTCCAGCGCCTCGCCCTTCAGCCACGAGCGCTGCCACGCGGCGAAGTCCGCGTACTGCACGGGCAGGGCCGGCAGGCGGGGCTCACGGCCCACCGAGTGCGCCGAGTAGAGCTCCGCCAGCTCGCGCACGAGCACGCCCATGGACCAGCCGTCGGAGACGATGTGGTGCATCGTCCCGATGAGCACGTGGTCCTGCTCACCCAGGCGCAGCAGCAGCGCGCGGAAGACGGGGCCTCGCGCCAGGTCGAACGGACGCCATGCCTCCCGCGCGGCGAGACGGCGGGCCTCGGCCTCGCGCTCGGTGTCGGGGAGCACGCTCAGGTCCACCACCGGCAGCGGGAAGTGCGGCTCCGGGTGGATGACCTGCACGGGCTCGCCGTCGTGGACGGCGAAGGTGGTGCGCAGCGACTCGTGACGCTCGGCGAGCGAGGCGAAGGCCTTCTCCAGCGCGCTCACGTCCAGCGGGCCGCGCATGCGCAGCGCGGTGGGGATGTTGTACGCGGAGTTGCCGGGCTCGAGCTGGTCGATGACCCAGAGCCGCTGCTGCGCGAAGGAGAGCGGCAGCTCACCCGTGCGCGGCACCGGCACCAGGGGCGGAGCCTGGACGCCGCGCGCGTTCACCGCCGCGTCCACCTTGCGTGCGAGGGCGGAGAGGACGGGGGCCTCGAAGAGAGCGCGCAGAGGCAGCTCCACGCCGAAGGTGGCGCGGATGCGGGAGATGACTTGCGTGGCCAGCAGCGAGTGGCCGCCCAGCTCGAAGAACCGGGCCTCCGCGCCCACGCGCTCCAGGCCCAGCACCTGGGCCCACACGCCCGCGAGCAACTCCTCCGTCGGCGTGCGCGGAGCGACGTACTCCTCCGAGGATGCCGGTGCCTCCGGCACGGGCAGGGCCTTGCGGTCCACCTTGCCGTTGGGCGTGAGCGGCAGCGCCTCCAGCACGACGAAGGCCGACGGCACCATGTGCTCGGGCAGCCGCTGCTTGACGGTGGCCCGGAGCGACTCCGCGCCCGGGGACACGCCCGCGGCAGCGACCACGTACGCCACGAGGCGCTTGTCGCCGGGGCGGTCCTCGCGCACCAGCACCAGGGCCTGACGCACGCCCGGGTGCGAGCCCAGCACGGACTCGATTTCACCCAGCTCGATGCGGAAGCCGCGCAGCTTCACCTGGAAGTCGGTGCGGCCCACGTAGTCCAGCGTGCCGTCCGGCCTCCAGCGCACGAGGTCTCCCGTGCGGTAGAGGCGCCCGCCGGGCACGGTGCCGAACGGGTCCGGCACGAACTTCTCGGCCGTCAGCTCGGGGCGGCCGAGGTAGCCGCGCGCCAGCCCCACTCCGCCGATGCACAGCTCGCCCGCGACGCCCACGGGCACCGGGCGCAGGTGGCGGTCCAGCACGTAGTGCCGGGTATTCGAGAGGGCCCGGCCCAGCGGAGGACGCTGCCCATCAGCCACGACCGGGTGCATGTTGGCGATGACGGTGCACTCGGTGGGGCCGTACGCGTTGAAGAGCTGCCGGCCCGGGGCCCACTTCTCCACCAGCTCGGCGGTGCAGGCCTCGCCGCCGGAGAGCAGGGTGCCCAACGTCTCCAGCTCCTCGGTGGGCAGCAGCGCCAGCACGGAGGGCGGCAGCAGCACCTGGTCGATGGCCTGGCCGCGCAGCACGTCCACCAGGGACTGGCCGGGCATCAGCTCCTCACGCGGCGCCAGCACCAGGGTGGCGCCGTGGAACAGGGCCAGCGTCACCTCGTACACGGCGGCGTCGAAGCTGGAGGACGCGAACTGGAGCACGCGCTGGCCCGGCTTCAGGCCCGTGACACGCGCGATGCTGGCCGCGAGGTTCGGCACGCCCCGGTGCGTCACCATGACGCCCTTGGGACGGCCCGTGCTGCCCGAGGTGTAGATGACGTACGCGAGGTCGTCCGCCGTGACGGCCGCTGCCGGCGCGGTGAGCGGGTGGCGCGAGAGCGCTGCTTCGGCGGCATCGAGCATCAGCACGTCGCCAGCGAAGGCGGGCAGCGCGCCGCGCAGGTGTGACTGCGTGAGGAGCACCGAGGCGCCGCTGTCCTCGAGCATGAGCTCCAGGCGCTCGCGGGGATAGGCCGGGTCCATCGGCACGTAGGCGCCGCCGGCCTTGAGGACGCCCAGCAGGCCCACCACCAGGTCGAACGAGCGCTCCAGGCACAGGGCCACCCGCACTTCGGGGCCCACGCCCCGGGTGCGCAGCTCATTCGCGAGCTGGTTGGCACGCGCGTCCAGCTCCCGGTAGCTCAGCGTGCGCTCGCCGAAGCGGAGCGCCGGAGCGTCGGGCGTGCGCTGGACCTGCGCTTCGAACTGCCCGTGGAACAGGGCGCCGTCCGGGAAGGGCGCGGCGTTGTCGTTCCACTGCTCGACGACCTGGCGGCGCTCGTCCTCGCGCATCAGCGGCAGCTCGGACAGGAGCTGGCGCGGGTGGGCGGCGATGGCCTCCAGCAGCGTGTGGAGGTGGCCCGCCATGCGAGAGATGGTGGAGGCGTCGAACAGGTCGGTGTTGTAGTTCAGCGAGCCGTACAGCCCCCGCGGGCTCGGTGTCATCGCCAGCGTCAGCTCGAACTTCGCGACGTGGGTGGGCGCCTCCACGGTGGAGAGCTTCAGGCCCGGCAGCGCGATGGAGGACGTGGGCAGGTTCTGCAGCGAGAACATGACCTGGAACAGCGGCGAGCGGCTCAGGTCGCGCTCGTGCTGGAGCACCTCCACCAGCTTCTCGAAGGGCACCTCCTGGTGGGCATAGGCGCCCAACATCGTCTCGCGCACCCGGGCCAGCAGTGACGCGAAGGTGTCCCCGTCGGACACGCGGGCGCGCAGCGCGAGCGAGTTGACGAAGAAGCCGATGAGGCCCTCCGTCTCCGTGCGGTTGCGGCCGGCGATGGGTGAGCCGACGACGATGTCGTCCTGGCCCGAGTACCGCGAGAGCAGCGTCTGCCACGCGGCGAGCAGCACCATGAAGAGGGTGGCGTTGTGCTGGCGGGCGAGCGCTTCCAGTTGCTGGCCCAGCTCCGCGGGGAGCGCGAAGGAGTACGTCGCGCCGTGGAAGGTCTGCACGGCGGGGCGGGGTCTGTCGGTGGGCAGCTCCAGCGCCATCGGAGCGTCGCCGAGCTGCTGCTTCCAGTAACCGAGCTGCGCCTCCAGCACCTCTCCGCTGAGCCAGTTGCGCTGCCACACGGCGTAGTCGGCGTACTGCATCGGCAGCGGCGCCAGGCGCGGCGGCTGGCCCGAGGCGTGGGCCTGGTACAGCGCGGCCAGCTCACGCACGAGCACGCCGAGCGACCAGCCGTCGGAGACGACGTGGTGCAGGTTGAGGAGCAGCACGTGGTCATCCGGCGCGAGCTTCAGCAGCGAAGCGCGGAAGAGCGGGCCACGGGTGAGGTCGAACGGACGGACACCGTCCTCGGTGGCCAGCCGCCGGGCCTCGGCCTCGCGCTGCTCGGCGGGCAGGGTGCCCAGGTCCACAATGGGGAGCTGGTAGTCCGAGGCGGGGTGAATGACCTGCACGGGCTCGCCCTGGTGGACGGCGAAGGTGGTGCGCAGCGACTGGTGGCGCTCGACGAGCGCGCCCAGGCTGCGCTCCAGCGCCGCGAGGTCCAGGGCGCCGGTGAGCCGCACCGGCGAGGGCATGTTGTACGCGGAGCTGCCCGGCTGGAGCTGGTCGATGAACCACAGGCGCTGCTGCGCGAAGGACAGTGGCAGCCCGTGGGTCGACGTCAGGCGCGCGAGGGCGGGCGCCTGGAGGGAGCCTCCCGCGGAGTGGATACGCTCGGCGAGCGCCGCGACGGTGGACGCTTCGAAGAGCGCGCGTAGAGGCAACTCCACCCCGAGCTGCGAGCGGATGCGGGAGACGAGTTGCGTGGCCAGCAGCGAGTGACCGCCCAGCTCGAAGAAGTTGCCGGTGACGCTCACCCGCGGCAGGCGCAGGACGGCGGCGAACAGCTCCGCGAGCTTCTCCTCGATGGGGGTACGAGGAGCGACGAAGGACTCGGTGGGCGAGGACTGCACCGCATCCGGAGCGGGCAGGGCCTTGCGGTCGACCTTGGCGTTGGCGGTGAGAGGCAGGGTGTCCAGCCGCACGAGGGCGGAGGGCACCATGTACTCGGGCAGCCGCTGCTTGAGGGACTCACGCAGGGCGGACACGTCGAGCGACTCGGGAGCGGCGACGTAGCCGACGAGGCGCTTGTCCCCGGGGACGTCCTCACGCACCAGAGCGACGGCCTGGGCGACGTCGGGGAAGGTGAGCAGGGCGGCTTCGACTTCCGCGAGCTCGATGCGGTAGCCGCGCACCTTCACCTGCGCGTCCGCGCGGCCGAGGAACTCCAGCACGCCGTCGTTGCGCCAACGAGCGAGGTCACCCGTGCGGTACATGCGGGCACCGGAGACACCGGAGAAGGCATCGGGGACGAAGCGCTCCGCCGTCAGGGCCGGCTGGCCGACATAACCACGGGCCACGCCGTCACCACCGATGAACAGCTCGCCGACAACGCCGACGGGCACCGGATGACCGGAGGCATCGAGCAGGTACACCTGCGTGTTGCCCATGGGCTTGCCGATGGGGATGGAAGCCCCGACCTGCTCGGCGCTCGTCATGCGGTGGGTGGAGGCGAAGAGCGTCGTCTCGGTGGGGCCGTAGCAGGCCGTCACCGGGATGCGCAGCTCTTCAATCACGCGGCGCACATGCGGAGCGCTCACCACGTCACCACCGGTGAGGAGTTGCTTCACGCCTCGCAGGGCGGGGAAGTTGTGGTCCACCACCTGCGTGAAGAGACCGGCGGTGAGGTGCAGCGTCGTCACGCCGTGCTTCACCAGCACGGACTCCAGTTCCTTCAAATCGGAAGGCGAGGAGGGCGGGAACACCACCAGCCGCGCGCCATGGAGCAACGGGCCCCACAGCTCCAGGGTGGAGGCGTCGAAGGAGACGGGAGCGATGAGGAGGAAGGTCTCATCGGGGCCGAGGTGCGCGTAGTCGTTGCCGAAGAGGGTGCGCAGGACAGCGGCCTGCGGAGTGCCAACACCCTTGGGCCTGCCGGTAGAGCCGGAGGTGAAGTCGATGTACGCGAGGCTGCTCGGGAGCGCCGTGGAAGAGGGCGCATGCGAAGGCATGCCGTCCACGGGCAGGTCCTCCAGCAACAGCGTGACGAGCCCCTTCGTGGGCAGCTTCGCCAGCAGTTCGCGGGACGTCACGAGCACGCAGGGGCTCGCGTCCTCCAGCATGCTCACCAGTCGCTCGCGCGGGTACGACGGGTCGAGCGGGACGTAGGCGCCACCAGCCTTGACGATGGCGACGAGGGCAACAATCAGCTCCAGCGAGCGGTCCAGCGCGATGGCCACGCGCGAGTCGGTGGACACGCCCAGGGCGTGCAGGTGGTGAGCGAGCTGGTTGGCGCGCTCATCGAGCTGACGGTAGGTGAGCTTCTCGTCGCCGAATTCCACGGCGACCTTGTCCGCGAAGCGAGCGACGACCTGGGCGAAGACCTCCGCCAGGGTGGAGCCGCGCGGGTACTCGGCAGTGGTGGCGTTCCACTCCACCAGCACCTGCTTCCGCTCCGACTCGGAGAGCATGGAGACGGAGCTCAGCGGCGCCTCGGGGCGAGAAACCAGTGCCTCCACCAGCAGACGGAAGTGGCTCGCCATGCGCGTGGCGGTGGCGGGCTCGAACAGGTCGGTGTTGTAGCGCAGAGGGCCCTGGAAGCCCTCTGGCGTCTCGGACAGGCTCAGCTCCAGCTCGAACCGGGCGGTGGGGTTGTCCACCTCCTCCAGCGGGCGCAACACCAGCGTCTGCTTCCGGGCCTGCTCCGGGGTCTGCATCGCCGTAGCGGTAGGCGCGTTCTGCAGGGCGAAGAAGACCTGGAAGAGGGGGCTGCGGCTCATGTCGCGAGCGGGCTGCAGCTCTTCCACCAGCCGCTCGAAGGGCACGTCCTGGTGCGCGTACGCCCCAAGCGCCGTCTCCTTCACCTGGCGCAGCAGACCCAGGAACGAGGACGGGTCATCCAGCCGGGCCCGCATCACCAGCGTGTTGACGAAGAAGCCGATGAGGCCTTCGAGCTCGCCACGCTGACGGCCCGCGATGGGCGAGCCGACGGAGATGTCCTGCTGCCCGGAGTAGCGCGACAGCAACACCTGGAACGCGGTGAGCAGGGCCATGAAGGGCGTGACACCCTCCTGCTGGCACAGGGCCTTGAGCTGCTCCGACGTGGACCGGGACAGCGCCACGGGCACATGCGCGCCACGGAAGGTCTGCACGGGCGCGCGCGGCTTGTCGGTGGGCAGCTCGAGGATGGCGGCGCCGGAGAGGTGCTGCTTCCAGAAAGAGAGCTGCTCATCGAGCACCGCGCCCTGCAACCACTGACGCTGCCAGACGGCGTAGTCGGCGTACTGGAGCGGCAGCGGCGACAGGGGCGAGGGCCGGCCTTCAGAGAACGCGGAGTAGAGGGCGCCGACTTCACGCACCAGCACGCCCATGGACCAACCGTCGGAGACGATGTGGTGCATGTTCAGGGCGAGCACATGGTCCGTCGCTCCCAGCTTCAACAGGCGGGCACGGATGAGCGGGCCGGTGGAGAGGTTGAAGGGCGTCAGCAGCTCTTCACGCAGGTGTCGCTCCAGCTCGGCGCGGGCGGAGGAGGGCTCCAGAGCGCTGAGGTCCGTCACCTCCAGAGGTAGTTCGCCCTGGGGCGCGATGAGCTGGAGGGGCTGGCCTTCGTGCTGGGTGAAGGTGGTGCGCAGGGCCTCATGCCGACGGACCAGCTCCTCGAAGCTCTGCCGCAGGGCCTCTGCGTCGAGCGGTCCCTCCATGCGCACGAAGGTGGGCATGTTGTAGGAGGCGCTGCCGGGCTGGAGCTGGTCGATGAACCACAGGCGCTGCTGAGCGAAGGAGAGCGGCAGCGGCCCGGTGCGAGGCACCGGGAGAATGGCGGACGCACGAGTTCCGGATGCGGACTCGATGCGCGTGGCCAGGGCGGCGACGGTGGGTGCCTCGAAGAGGGTACGCAGCGGCAATTCCACTCCGAGCTTGGAGCGGATGCGGGAGATGACCTGCGTGGCCAGCAGGGAGTGGCCACCCAGCTCGAAGAAGCTGGTGGTGACGCTGACCTTCTGGAGGTGCAGGACACTCGCGAACAGCTCCGCCAGCTTCTCCTCGGTGGGAGTACGCGGAGCGACGAAGGACTCCTGCGTGGAGAGCAGTGCCGAGTCGGGGGCGGGTAGGGCCTTGCGGTCGACCTTGGCGTTGGCGGTGAGAGGCAGGGTGTCCAGCTGCACGAGGGCGGAGGGCACCATGTACTCGGGCAGGCGCTGCTTGAGGGACTCACGCAGGGCGGACACGTCGAGCGACTCGGGAGCGGCGACGTAGCCGACGAGGCGCTTGTCCCCGGGGACGTCCTCACGCACCAGAGCGACGGCCTGGGCGACGTCGGGGAAGGCGAGCAGGGCCGCTTCGACTTCGGCCAGCTCGATGCGGAAGCCGCGCACCTTCACCTGGGCGTCGGCGCGGCCGAGGAACTCCAGCACACCGTCGTTGCGCCAGCGGGCGAGGTCACCCGTGCGGTACAGGCGGGCACCGGAGACACCGGAGAACGCATCCGGGACGAAACGCTCCGCCGTCAGGGCCGGCTGGCCAACGTAGCCACGGGCCACGCCGTCACCACCGATGAACAGCTCGCCGACAACACCGACGGGCACCGGCTGGCCGGAGGCGTCCAGCAGGTACACCTGCGTGTTGCCCATGGGCTTGCCGATGGGCACGGAGGCGCCCACGTGGGCCACATCCGTCATGCGGTGGGTAGAGGCGAAGAGCGTGGTTTCCGTCGGGCCGTAGCAGGCCGTCACCGGGATGTGCAGTTCTTCAATCACGCGGCGCACGTGCGGCGCGCTGACCACGTCGCCACCGGTGAGGAGCTGCTTCACGCCTCGCAGGGCGGGGAAGTTGTGGTCCACCACCTGGGTGAAGAGGCCGGCGGTGAGGTGCAGCGTCGTCACACCGTGCTTCACCAGCACGGACTCCAGTTCCTTCAAGTCAGAGGGTGAGTGCGGCGGGAAGACGACGAGCCGCGCGCCATGGAGCAACGGCCCCCACAGCTCCAGGGTGGAGGCGTCGAAGGAGACGGGAGCGATGAGGAGGAAGGTCTCATCGGGGCCGAGGTGCGCGTAGTCGTTGCCGAAGACGGTGCGCAGGACGGCGGCCTGCGGAGTGCCGACGCCCTTGGGTCTGCCGGTGGAGCCGGAAGTGAAGTCGATGTACGCGAGGCTCTGCGGCAGCGTAGCGATGGGAGGCGCGGACGTGGGCTGCGCCTCCAGGGACACCTCGCCCAGCACCACGGTGGACAGGCCTGCGGCGGGAAGCTTGGAGAGCAGCTCGCGCGAGGTGACGAGCACACCCGGGCGCGCGTCCTCGACCATCGCCGCGAGGCGCTCACGGGGATAGCTCGGGTCGAGCGGGACGTAGGCGCCACCGGCCTTGAGGATGGCGACCAGAGAGACAATCAGCTCCAGCGAGCGGTCCAGCGCGATGGCCACACGCGAATCGGTGGACACGCCCAGGCCACGCAGGTGGTGCGCGAGCTGATTGGCGCGCTCATCGAGCTGACGGTAGGTGAGCTTCGAGTCACCGAACTCCACGGCGACCTTGTCCGCGAAGCGAGCCACGACCTGGGAGAAGACCTCGGGCAGGGTGGAGCCGCGCGGGTACTCGGCAGTGGTGGCGTTCCACTCCACGAGCACCTTCCGGCGCTCGGCTTCGGTGAGCATGGAGATGGAGGCCAGGGGCGCCTCGGGCCAGGCGACGAGGGCCTCCACCAGCACCTGGAAGTGGCTCGCCATGCGCGCGGCGGTGGCGGGCTCGAACAGGTCGGTGTTGTAGCGCAGAGGACCCTGGAAGCCCTCCGGCGCCTCGGACAGGCTCAGCTCCAGCTCGAACCGGATGGTGGGATTGTCCACCTCTTCCAGCGGGCGCAGCGCCAGGGCCGGCTTCCGAGCCTGCTCCGGCCCCTGCATCGACGCCGCGGTGGGCGCGTTCTGCAAAGCGAAGAGGGTCTGGAACAGCGGGCTGCGGCTCATGTCGCGAGCGGGCTGCAGCTCCTCCACCAGTCGCTCGAAGGGCACGTCCTGATGCGCATAGGCGCCCAGGGCCGATTCCTTCACCTGGCGCAACACGTCTCGGAAGGAGCCGCGCGCATCCAGTTGGGTCCGCATCACCAGCGTGTTGACGAAGAAGCCGATGAGGCCTTCGAGCTCGCCACGCTGACGGCCCGCGATGGGCGAACCGACGGAGATGTCCTGCTGCCCGGAGTAACGCGACAGCAACACCTGGAACGCGGCGAGCAGCGCCATGAAGGGCGTGGCGCCCTCCCGCTGGCAGAGCGCGTTGAGCTTCTCCGACGCGGACCGCGACAACGCCACGGGCACGTGCGCGCCACGGAAGGTCTGCACGGATGGGCGGGACCTGTCGGTGGGCAGCTCCAGCGTGGCGAGGCCGGCGAGCTGCTTGCGCCACCAGCCGAGCTGCTCCTCCAACACCTGGCCCTGGAGCCAGTCGCGTTGCCAGACCGCGTAGTCCGCGTACTGGATGGCCAGGGGGCGCAGCGGAGAAGGCCTGCCCTGGACGAAGGACTCGTAGAGGGCACTCACCTCGCGCACCAGCACGCCCAGGGACCAACCGTCCGAGACGATGTGGTGCATGTTGAGCGCGAGCACGTGGTCCGTCGGCCCCAGCTTCAGCAGCAGGGTGCGCATCAACGGGCCGGTGGAGAGGTTGAAGGGCGTCAGCAGCTCTTCACGCAGGCGGCGCTCCAGCTCGGCTCTGGCGGCCGTGGGCTCCAGGGTGCTGAGGTCCGTCACCTCCAGTGACAGCTCGCCCTGGGGCGCGATGACCTGAAGGGGTTGGCCTTCCTGCTGGGTGAAGGTGGTGCGCAGGGCTTCATGCCGGCGGACCAGCTCCTCGAAGCTGAACCGCAGGGCCTCCACGTCGAGCGGCCCCTCCATGCGCACGAAGATGGGGATGCTGTAGGAGGCGCTGCCGGGCTGGAGCTGGTCGATGAACCACAGGCGCTGCTGGGCGAAGGAGAGCGGCAGCGGCCCGGTGCGAGGCACGGGGACGATGGCGGGAGCGCGAGTCCCGGACGCGGACTCGACGTGCTCGGCGAGGGTTGCGACGCTGGACGCCTCGAAGAGGACACGCAGCGGCAGCTCCACCTCGAACGTGGAGCGGATGCGGGAGATGAGCTGCGTGGCCAGCAGCGAGTGGCCACCCAGCTCGAAGAAGTTGTCGTGCACGCCGACTCGCTGCACCCGGAGCACTTCGGCCCAGAGTGCTGCGAGCCGCTCCTCGGTGAGCGTGCGAGGCGCGACGAAGGACTCCTGCGTGGAGCGCTGCGCCGAGTCGGGTACGGGCAGGGCCTTGCGGTCCACCTTGGCGTTGCCCGTGAGGGGAATGGCGTCCAGGCGCACGAGCGCGGAGGGCACCATGTACTCGGGCAACCGCTGCTTGAGGGACTCACGCAGGGCGGCCATGTCGAGCGACTCGGGAGCGGCGACATAGCCGACGAGGCGCTTGTCGCCGGGGACGTCCTCGCGCACCAGGGCCACGGCCTCGCGCACGTCGGGGAAGGTGCGGAGGGCGGCCTCGACCTCGGCCAGCTCGATGCGGAAGCCGCGCAGCTTCACCTGCGAGTCGGCACGGCCGACGAAGTCCAGCGCACCGTCCGTGCGCCAGCGGACGAGGTCGCCGGTGCGGTAGAGGCGTGCACCGGGCTCGCCGCCGAAGGAGTCGGGGACGAAGCGCTCGGCGGTGAGGGCGGGCTGGCCGACGTAGCCGCGGGCCACGCCGTCTCCGCCGATGAACAGCTCTCCGGTAACGCCCACGGGCACCGGCTGGCCGTGCGTGTCGAGGACGTACAGCCGCGTGCCTGGCGTGGGGCGGCCGATGGGAACGGTGCTGCCCACCTGCTCGCCGCGTGTCACGGGGAAGCAGGAGGCGAACACCGTCGTCTCGGTGGGGCCGTAGAAGACGGTGACGGGGATGCCCAACGCATCCACGGCGCGGCGCACGTGGTCCGGGGAGACGACGTCGCCGCCCGTCATGGCGTGCTTCACCGTGCGCAGCCCCGGAGGCGGGTTGTCCACCAACTGGGTGAAGAGGCCGATGGTGGCCCACAGCGTGGTGACGCCCGTGGACTGGATGACGTGGCCCAACTCCTCCAGGGAGGCCGCGTGCGGAGGCATGACGACCAGACGCGCCCCGTGGAGCAGCGCGCCCCAGATTTCGAAGGTGGAGGCGTCGAAGTGGATGGGCGCGAACTGGAGGAGGACTTCGTCGGACCCGAAGCGGGCGTAGTCGACGCCGATGAGGGTGCGCAGGACGCCCCGGTGCGTGGTGCCCACGCCCTTGGGCCTGCCGGTGGAACCGGAGGTGAAGTCCACGTAGGCCAGCGAATCGGGCAGGGCGATTGGAGTCAGCGCATGCGTCGGCTCGGAGGCGACGGGCGTCTCCTCCAGCACGACGGTGGAGATTCCGTCCGCCGGCAGACGCGGAAGCAGCGCACGCGTGGTGATGAGGACCCGAGGCTGCGTGTCCTCCACCATGCCGGTCAGTCGCGCGCGTGGGTAGGACGGGTCCAGGGGGACGTAGGCGCCACCCGCCTTGAGGATGGCCACCAGCGAGACGATGAGCTCCAGCGAGCGCTCGAGGGCGATGGCGACGCGGGAGTCGCTTCCCACGCCGAGCCGGCGCAGGTGGTGCGCGAGCTGGTTGGAGCGCTCATCGAGCTGCCGGTAGGTGAGCTTCTGCTCGCCGAACTCGACGGCGACCTTGTCCGCATGACGGGCCACCGCCTGTGCGAAGACCTCGGGCAGCGTGGCCTCGCGCGGGTAGTTCGGAGGCGAGGCGCTCCAGTCCCGCAGCACCTGCTGGCGCTCCAGCTGCGTGAGCATGGGCAGCGACGCGAGGGGTGCGTCGGCGTGGGTGACGAACGCTTCCGCGAGCACGCGGAAGTGCTCCGCCATCCGCTGAGCCGTCGTGCTCTCGAACAGGTCGGTGTTGTAGCCGAGCGAGCCCTGGTAGCCGTCCGGCGTCTCGAACAGGTTGAGCTGGAGCTCGAACTTGATGGTGGGGTTGTCCACCTCTTCCAGCGGGCGCAGTGCCACGGTCGCCTTCTGGGCCTGCCCCTCGGGCATGGGGGTGTTCTGCAGGGCGAAGGACGCCTGGAACAGCGGGCCGCGGCTCATGTCGCGAGCGGGCTGCAGCTCTTCCACCAGTCGCTCGAAGGGCACGTCCTGGTGCGCGTAGGCACCCAGGGCCGATTCCTTCACCTGGCGCAGCACGTGTCGGAAGGAGCCGCGCGCATCCAGTTGAGTCCGCATCACCAGCGTGTTGACGAAGAAGCCGATGAGGCCTTCGAGCTCGCCCCGGTTGCGCCCGGCGATGGGCGAGCCGACGGAGATGTCCTGCTGCCCGGAGTAGCGGGAGAGGAGGACCTGGAAGGCGGCGAGCAGCGCCATGAAGGGCGTGGCGCCCTCCTGCTGGCACAGGGCATTGAGCCGCTGGGAGAGCTCCCGTGGCAGGGCGACAGGGACCTTTCCGCCGTTGAACGTCTGCACGGGCGGACGCGGCTTGTCGGTGGGCAGCTCGAGGGTGGCGGCGCCGGAGAGGTGCTGCTTCCAGAAGGCGAGCTGCTCATCGAGCACCGCGCCCTGCAACCACTGACGCTGCCAGACGGCGTAGTCGGCGTACTGGATCGACAGCGGTGCAAGGGACGAGGGCCGGCCTTCCGAGAAGGCCGAGTAGAGGGCGCCGACTTCACGCACGAGAACGCCCATGGACCAACCGTCGGAGACGATGTGGTGCATGTTCAGGGCGAGCACATGGTCCGTCGCTCCCAGCTTCAACAGGCGGGCACGGATGAGCGGGCCGGTGGAGAGGTTGAAGGGCGTCAGCAGCTCTTCACGCAGGTGTCGCTCCAGCTCGGCGCGGGCGGAGGAGGGCTCCAGAGCGCTGAGGTCCGTCACCTCCAGAGGTAGTTCGCCCTGGGGCGCGATGAGCTGAAGGGGCTGGCCTTCGTGCTGGGTGAAGGTGGTGCGCAGGGCCTCATGCCGACGGACCAGTTCCTCGAAACCGAGCCGCAGGGCCTCCACGTCGAGCGGCCCCTCCATGCGCACGAAGGAGGGCATGTTGTAGGAGGCGCTGCCGGGCTGGAGCTGGTCGATGAACCACAGGCGCTGCTGAGCGAAGGAGAGCGGCAGCGGCCCGGTGCGAGGCACGGGGCGGATGGCGGGCGCGCGAGTTCTGGACGCGGACTCGATGCGCGTGGCCAGGGCGGCGACGGTGGGGGCCTCGAAGAGGACACGCAGCGGCAATTCCACGCCGAGCTTGGAGCGGATGCGGGAGATGACCTGCGTGGCCAGCAGCGAGTGGCCGCCCAGTTCGAAGAAGCTGTCGGTGACGCTGACCTGGGGCACGCGGAGGATGGCGCAGAACAGCTCCGCGAGCTTCTCCTCCAGCGGATTGCGAGGAGCGGTGAAGGGCGCGTTGCCACGCAGGCTCTCCGCGTCGGGCGCGGGGAGCAGGTTGCGCGCCAGCTTTCCGCTGGGCGTCAGTGGCAGGGCCTCCAGCATGACGAAGGCGGAGGGCACCATGTACTCGGGTAGTCGCTGCTGGAGGAATCCGCGCAGGCCCTCCGAGTCCACTTCGCCCGCGGGGACGACGTAGGCCACCAGCCGCTTGTCGCCCGCGCCGACTTCGCGCACCACGGCGGCCGCGTCGCGCACGTTGGGAGCGGCGCGCAGGACGGACTCCACCTCGCCCAGCTCCACGCGGTAGCCGCGCAGCTTCACCTGGCCATCGAGGCGGCCGAGGAAGTCCAGTGTGCCGTCGGGCTTCCACCTCGCCGCGTCGCCGGTGCGGTACAGGCGTGCGCCGGGCTCGCTGCTGAACGGGTTGGGCACGAAGGCCTTCGCCGTCATGTCGGGGCGGTCCAGGTAGCCGTGCGCCAGGTGGGTGCCGCCGATGAAGAGCTCACCGGGCACGCCGACGGGACAGGGCTGGCCGTGCGCGTCGAGCACGTAGAGCTGCGTGTGCTCCAGCGACCCACCGATGCTCGGCAGATTCGGCCACGTGGACGGAGCCCCTTCCAGCCGGTACGCGGAGACGACGTGCGTCTCCGACGGGCCGTACTGGTTCTCCAGCACGCACCCGGACAGCTTCTCGAAGAAGCTCACCAGCGCGGGCGTCACCTGGAGCTGCTCACCCGCGGTCACCACCTCGACGAGCGCGCGAGGCAGCGTGGCGCCGTGAGACACGGCATCCGCCATGGCCTGGAGCGCGACGAAGGGAAGGAACAGTCGTTCCACCGCGTGCTGATTCATGAAGTCCAGCAGCGCGGGGATGTCCTGGCGCAGGCCGCCGGTGGGCAGCAGCAGGGTGCCGCCGGCCCACCAGGTGGAGAACAGCTCCTGGAAGGACACGTCGAAGCTGAGTGAGGCGAACTGCAACGTGACGCCCGCCGGACGCACGGAGCGCGCGTGTTGCCACGCCAGCAGGTAGCTGAGCGCCCGGTGGGGCATGAAGACGCCCTTGGGCCGGCCGGTGCTGCCCGACGTGTAGATGAAGTAGCAGTTGGACTCCGGCGACACGTCGCGGTCCGGCGCATGCGTGGGCTGGCGCGAGAGCACCTCCGCCTCGGTGTCCATGCACACGCGGGACGCGCTCGTGTTGGCGGGCACCGCGGAGAGCAGGTGCGACTGGGTGAGGACGACTCGTGCCTTCGAGTCCTCCAACATGAAGGCGAGCCGGTCCGCGGGGTAGGTCGGGTCCAGCGGCAGGTACGCGGCGCCGGCCTTGAGCGCGGCGAGCACGGCGACGGCCATGTCCAGGCTCTTGTCCAGGCACAGGCCCACCGTGCCGCCGGCGGGCACGCCCAGCTCCACCAGGTGGTGCGCCACCTGGTTGGCACGAGCCTCCAGCTCCGCGTAGGTGAGCGAGCGCGAGCCGTCGCTGACGGCCACGGCATTCGGCGCACGACGGGCCTGGGCCTCGAACGGGCGGTGCACCAGCACGGGCGTGTGAGGCACGTGCGAGGTGTCGTTGAAGTCCACCAGGAGCTGGCGGCGCTCGTCCTCGCCGAGGAGCTTCAGGCGGGAGATGGGCTGGCCTGCGTCGGCCATGGCCGACTCCAGCAGCCGCACCATGTGGCCGCGCATCCGCTGTGCCGTCGCCTCGTCGAAGAGGTCGGCGTTGAACTCGAGCGCTCCGGTGATGTCGTCTCCGATGTCCGCGAGCAGCAGCGACAGGTCGAACTTGGACGTGCCGCTGTCCACGTCGAGCGCTCGTACGACGGTGCCGCTGGCATTGGCTTCTTGTGCCCGCTCGAGCGGGGTGTTCTGAAGCGCGAGCATCACCTGGAACAGCGGTGAGCGGCTGAGGTCGCGCTCCAGCTTCAGCGCGTCCACCAGCTTCTCGAAGGGGACGTCCTGATGGGCGTACGCGCCGAGGGTCGTCTCCTTCACCTGGGCGAGCAGCTCGCGCAGGCTCATCCCCGGAGTCAGCTGCCCGCGCAGGGCGAGGGTGTTGACGAAGAAGCCGACGATGCCCTCCAGCTCGGTGTGCTGGCGGTTGGCGATGGGCGAGCCCACCACGATGTCGTCCTGTCCCGAGTAGCGCGACAGGAGGACCTGGAAGACGGACAGGAGGCCCATGAAGGGCGTGACGCCCTCGCGCTCGCACCACTGCTTGAAGGTGGCGGTGAGGGTCTGCCCCAGGCGCACAGGGATGATGCCGCCGCGGTCCGTCTGCACGGGCGGGCGGGGCCTGTCGGTGGGCAACTCCAGCGCATGCGGCACGCCGTGGAGCTGGTTGCGCCACCAGCCCACCTGCCGTTCCAGGGTCTCGTCACGGAGCCAGCCGCGCTGCCAGGCCGCGTAGTCCGCGTACTGGAGCGGCAGCGGAGGCAGCGGAGACGGCAGCCCGCGTGCGAAGGCGGCATAGAGCGTCGCCACCTCGCGCAGGAGGATGCCGCTGGACCAGCCGTCCGAGACGATGTGATGGATGGTGGCGAGCAGCAGGTGGCGCTCGTCCGACAGCCGCACCAGCGTGGCGCGCAGCAGCGGTGCCTGCGTCAGGTCGAAGGGCTTCTGGGCCTCCGCGAGCGCCTCGCGCCGGGCTGCCTCTTCGCGCTGGGACTCAGGCAGGTCGCCCAGGTCCACGAAGGACAGCGTCAGCTCCGCGTCCGGATGGACGCTCTGGAAGGGCTCGCCTTCCTCCACGGAATGGAAGCTGGTGCGGATCACCTCGTGGCGGCGGACGATCTCCTGCAACGTCCGGGTGAGGGCCTCGCGGTTCAGCGTGCCCTCGATGCTCGTGGCGAAGGGGATGTTGTAGAAGGCGCTGCCGGGCTGGAGCTGGTCGAGGAACCAGATGCGCTGCTGTGAGAAGGAGAGTGGCAGCGGGCCGGTGCGCGGCACGGACACCAACGGCGGTAGCTGCTCGCCCGTGTGTGACCGCTGCGCGGACTCCACGCGCAAGGCGAGTGTGGCGAGGGTGGGCGCTTCGAAGAGGGCGCGCACGGGCAGCCCGACCGCGAAGGTCCTGCGGATGCGGGAGATGACCTGGGTCGCCAGCAGCGAGTGGCCACCGAGGGCGAAGAAGTCGTCGGTGACGCCGACCTTCTCCAGGCGGAGCACCTCGGCCCAGATGGCGGCGAGCTGCTTCTCGGTGGGCGTACGCGGGGCCACGAAGGTGGCGCTCGCATCCGCGTTCATCACGGGGGCGGGGAGGGCCTTGCGGTCCACCTTGCCATTGGGCGTCAGCGGCAGGGCCTCCAGCGGCACGAAGGCGGAGGGCACCATGTGCTCGGGCAGGCGCTCACGCAGCCACGTGCGCAGGCCCGTCACGTCCACGGCCGGGACGACGTAGGCCACCAGGCGCTTGTCGCCGGGGATGTCCTCGCGGGCGAGCACCACCGCGTCGCGCACCTCGGGGTGCTCGCGCAGCACGGTGGCGATTTCACCCGGCTCCACGCGGAAGCCACGCACCTTCACCTGGAAGTCGGCGCGGCCGATGAACTCCACGCGGCCGTCCTCGCGCCAGCGCACCCGGTCTCCGCTGCGGTACATGCGCGCGCCCGGCACAGGCGAATAGAGGTCGGGCAGGTAGCGCTCCGCCGTCAGCTCTGGACGGCGCAGGTAGCCGCGCGTCACCTGGGCACCGCCGATGTAGAGCTCGCCGGGCACGCCCACGGGCACGGGCTGGAGGGCGGCGTCGAGCACGTACAGACGGGACTGGTCCAACGGCCTGCCCAGTGGCACCGCCACCGGAGCGGAGCCCTGGGCCGGAGTCTCCACTGGGCCCGCGAGCACGCCCACCGTCGTCTCGGTGGGGCCGTAGTGGTTGAAGACCTCGCAGTCGGGAGCCAGCGCGCGCACCTGCTCCATGAGGGCCCAGGTGGAGGACTCACCACCCAGCACGAGCTTCTTGCGAGGCAGCACGTGCCGGGGCTCTGCGGCGGTGAGCAGCGCGGACAGGTGCGAGGGGACGAGCTTCACGCAGTCCACCGCGTGACGCTGGAAGTACTCGGCCACGCCCTCCGGACTGCTGGCGCGCTCCTGGGTGAGGACGTGCAGCAGGCCGCCGGTGCACAGGGCGGGGAAGAGGACGGTGTTGCCGAGGTCGGCGACGAAGGTGGAGACGAGGGCGAAGCTGGTGCAGTCGGCGAGGCCCAGCCGCTCGGTGGCGGCGCGCACGTAGTGGACGAGCTGCCCGTGGGCCACGGCCACGCCCTTGGGCCGGCCGGTGCTGCCCGAGGTGAACAGGACGTACGCGAGGTTGTCCGCGGACACCTCGCACGGAGGCGCATCCCTGCGCTCGGCTGAGAGTTGGGGCGCGTTTGTGTCCAGCAACACCTGTTGGACGGAAGTGCCCGAGAAGGCGTCCGCGTGGCGCGACTGAGTCACCACCACCGGGGCGGAGACTTCCTCCACCAGCGTGCGCAGGCGCAGGGCGGGCTGCGCCGGGTCCAGCGGGACGTAGGCGCCGCCGGCCTTCCAGACACCGAGCAGAGCCACCACGGTGTCCACCGAGCGCTCCAGGCACAGGGCGACGCACGTGTCGGGGCCCACGCCCAGCGAGCGCAGGTGCCACGCCAGTTGGTTGGCGCGGGTGTCCAGCTCGGCATAGGTGAGCACCTGCTCCTCGCAGGCCACCGCGGGATTGGACGGGTGGCGCGCGGCCTGTGCCTCGATGAGCGCGTGCAGCGGGCCTTCGGCGACGAAGGGCACCGGTGAGGCATTGAAGGACTCCAGCACCTGGTGGCGCTCGGAGTCGCGCAGCAGGGGCAGCTCGCCGACGCGTGCCTCGGGAGAGGACACCGCGGCGTCCAGCAGGGTGGCGAGGTGCTCCGCCATCCGCGAGATGGTGGAGCGCTCGAAGAGGTCCGTGCGGTAGCTCAGCGTTCCGGTCAGTCCCTCCGGCGTCTGTGCCAGCGAGAGCGTGAGGTCGAACTTCACGGCCTGGAGCTCGATGTCCACCGGCTCCATCCGCAGGGGCGCGGCGCCTCCGGCCACTTTGAGGGAGGCCGTGGGCGTGTTCTGCAGGACGAGCATCACCTGGAACAGGGGCGTGTGGCTGACGCTGCGCTGGGGTTGCAGCTCCTCGACGAGCTTCTCGAAGGGGACGTCCTGGTGCTCGTAGGCGCCGAGGGTGGTGGCGCGCACCTTCGCGAGCAGCTCGCGGAAGGTGGCGTGCGGGTCCACCTGGGTGCGCAGCACGAGCGTGTTGATGAAGAAGCCGATGAGGCCTTCCGTCTCCGCACGCGTACGGCCGGCGATAGGCGAGCCGACGGAGATGTCGTCCTGGCCGGAGTAGCGCGACAGCAGCACCTGCCACACGGCGAGCAAGGCCATGAAGGGCGTGATGCCCTCGCGCTGGCACAGCGTCTCCAGGCGCTTGACCACCTGCGCGGGCACGTGGACCGGCAGGTGGACACCGCGAATGGACTGCACGGCTGGCCGGGGCTTGTCGGTGGGCAGCTCCAGCACGGGCGCCGCGCCGGAGAGCTGCTCACGCCAGTACCCGAGCTGCTTCTCCAGCGCGTCACCCCGCAGCCAGTCGCGCTGCCAGGCGGCGTAGTCGGCGTACTGGATGGGCAGGGACGGCAGCTTCGGCTCGCGGCCGGATGCGAAGGCGCCGTAGGCCGCGGCCATCTCGCTCACCAGCACGTTCATGGACCAGCCGTCGGAAACGATGTGGTGCATCGTCGCCGCGAGCACGTGCTCCTCGGCGTCCAGCCGGAGCAGCAGGGCGCGCAACAGCGGCCCCCGCGCCAGGTCGAACGGGCGCTGGGTCTCCTCGAGCGCCAGCCTTTCCACTCGGGCCTCGCGCTCGTCCGGCGGCAGGGTGCTCAAGTCCACCACCGTCAGCGGGAAGGCGGACGGCGGGAGGATGCGCTGCGTGGGTGCGTCCTCGTGCGTGGCGAAGAGCGTACGCAGCGATTCGTGTCGCTCCACGAGCGCGGTGAAGGCCTTCTCCAGCGCGGCGACATCCAAGGCCCCACGGAGGCGGATGACGGTGGGCAGGTTGTAGGCCGTGTTGCCGGGCTCGATCTGGTCGAGAATCCACAGCCGCTGCTGCGCGAAGGACAGCGGCAGCGCGCCCTCGCGCGGCACGGGGACCAGGGATGGAATCGCCGGGTTCTGCTCGAGGCGTGCGGACGCGATGCGCCGGGCGAGCAGGGCCACGGTGGGCGCCTCGAAGAAGGCCCGCAGCGGCAGCTCCACGCCGAACGCGGAGCGCACGCGCGAGGCCAGTTGCGTGACGAGCAGCGAGTGGCCGCCCAGCTCGAAGAAGCTGTCGTGGATGCCCACGCGCTCCTGCCGCAGCAGCCCGGCGAAGAGGCCGGCCAGCACCTCCTCCGTCGGGTCTCTCGGGGCCGCGGTGGCGCTCTCGTGCGCCTGGGCCGCCGGTGCGGGCAGGGCCTTGCGGTCCACCTTGCCGTTGGGGGTCAGCGGCAGCGCCTCCAGCGGAACGAAGGCGGTGGGCACCATGTACTCGGGCAGGCGCTCGTGCAGAGCGGTCCGCAGGCCCGCGACATCCATCGTGGCGGGGACGACGTAGGCCACGAGGCGCTTCTGGCCCGGCACATCCTCGCGAACCATCACCACCGCGTCGCGGACGCCGGCGTGCGCGCGCACCGCGGCCTCGACCTCACCGGTTTCAATACGGAAGCCGCGGACCTTCACCTGCGAGTCCTGGCGGCCCAGGTACTCCAGCGAGCCGTCGCGCAGCCAGCGCACCTGGTCGCCAGTGCGGTACAGGCGAGCGCCGGGATTCGACGCGAACGCATCGGGCACGAAGCGCTCGGCGGTGAGGTCGGGCCGGCCCAGGTAACCGTGGGCGAGCTGCGCGCCGCCAATGAACAACTCTCCCGGCACTCCCGGCGGCACGGGCCGCAGGTTCGCGTCCAGCACGTAGAGCCGGGTGTTGGCCACCGGCCGTCCGATGGGCACGGTGGCGCCACGCTCCTTGTCCGTGGCCAGCGCCGACGTGGCGTCGATGGTCGTTTCGGTGGGGCCGTACAGGTTGACCAGCCGCGTCTCCGGCAGCAGCGCCCGCAGGCGCGGGGCCAGCTCGGAGGCCAGGGCCTCACCGCCGCAGAACAGGCAGCGCAGGTGCGTGGCGTCGCGCAGGCCCTCCTCCTCCAGCATGAAGCGGAGCATGGAGGGGACCACCTGGAGGATGGTGATGCGCTGGCGCACCAGGCACGCCACCAGTGCGGCCGGGTCGCGGTGGGCCTCGGGCGGGGCGAGCACCAGCGATGCGCCCACCATGAGCGACGCCCAGCACTCCCAGACGGAGGCGTCGAAGCTCAGCGGCGTCTTCTGCAGCACGCGGTCCGCCGCGGTGACGCCGAAGGCGGAGAGGAACCACGCCATGTGGTTCGCCAGGGCGCGGTGCGGGATGACCACGCCCTTGGGCTGGCCCGTGCTGCCCGACGTGTAGATGACGTAGGCGGCGTGGTTCGGCGTGACAGTGACGGCCGGCGCGTCCGTGCTCTCGCGCGAGAGGGTGTCATCACCGGTGTCGAGGCACACCGCGTCCGTGCCCTCGGGCAGCAGGCCCAGGAGGGCGTGCTGGGTGAGCAGCACACGGGCGCCGCTGTCCCGGAGCATGAAGGCCAGGCGCTCGCGCGGGTAGTCCGGCGCCAGTGGCACATAGGCGGCGCCGGCCTTGAGGATGCCGAGCAGGCCCACCACCATGTCCGGCGCGCGCTGCACGCAGAGGGCGACCCTGTCACCGGCGCGCACGCCCCGCCGCAGCAGGTTCCGTGCGAGCTGGTTGGCCCGCGCGTCCAGCTCCCGATAGGTGAGCCGCGCGTCGTCCGACTCCACGGCCACCGCATCCGGCGTGCGCCGAGCCTGCGCCTCGATGCGCTGGTGGATGCAGGCTTCCCCTTCGAAGTCCGTGGCGGTGGCGTTCCACTCCACCAGGACCTGGTGCCGCTCCGCCTCCGTCAGCAGGGAGAGGGAGCCCAGCGGCGCCTCGGGCCGCGCGGCCAGGGCTTCCACCAGCACCTGGAAGTGGCTCGCGATGCGCAGCGCGGTGGCGTGCTCGAAGAGGTCGGTGTTGTAGCTCAGTACGCCCTGATAGCCGTCCGGCGTCTCCGACAGGTTGAGCTGGAGCTCGAACTTGGTGGTGGGGTTCTCCACCTCCACCATGCTCAACGACAGGTCCTGCTTCCGCACCGTGGGCATGGGCGCGTTCTGCAGGGCGAAGAGGACCTGGAAGAGCGGACTGCGGCTCATGTCGCGCGAGGGCTGGAGCTCCTCCACCAGCCGCTCGAAGGGCACGTCCTGGTGCGCGAAGGCGCCCAGCGCGGACTCCTTCACCTGCCTCAGAAGGTGGATGAAGGACGCGCTGTCCTCCACGTGGGCACGCAGCACGAGCGTGTTGACGAAGAAGCCGATGAGGCCTTCCGTCTCCGCGCGGGTGCGGCCTGCGATGGGCGAGCCGACGGCGATGTCCTGCTGCCCGGAGTAGCGGGAGAGCAGCACCTGGAACGCGCCGAGGAGCGCCATGAAGGGCGTGGCGCCCTCTCGCTGGCAGAGCGCCTGGATGGCCGCGGACGTCGTACGGGAGAGAGCCACCGGCAGGTGCGCGCCGTGGAAGGTCTGCACGGGCGGGCGGGGCTTGTCGGTGGGCAGCTCCAGCGTGGAGACGCCGCCGAGGTGCTGCTTCCAGTAGCCGAGCTGTGCGTCGAGCACCGCGCCCTGTAGCCACCCGCGCTGCCACACGGCGTAGTCCGCGTACTGGATGGGCAGGGCAGGCAGGGGCGAGGGCTGGCCCTGAGAGAAGGCTTCGTAGAGGGCGGCGACTTCACGCACCAGCACGCCCATGGACCAACCGTCCGAGACGATGTGGTGCATGTTGAGGGCGAGCACGTGCTGGGTGGTGCTCAGCTTCAGGAGCTGTGCGCGCACGAGCGGGCCGGTGGTGAGGCTGAAGGGACGGAGGGACTCCTCCCGCAGGCGACGCTCCAGCTCGGTGCGTGCGGCACCGGGCTCCAGGCCGCTGAGGTCCACGAGCTCCAGTGGCAGCTCACCGTGAGGCGAGATGCGCTGGCGGGGCTGCCCTTCCTGCTCGGTGAACACGGTGCGCAGGGGCTCGTGACGGCTCGCCAGCTCGGCGAGGGCACGGCGCAGGGCGTCCGTGTCGAGCGTCCCTTCCATGCGCACGAAGGTGGGCATGCTGTAGGCCGCGCCGCCCGGCTCGAGCTGGTCGATGAACCACAGGCGCTGCTGGGCGAAGGAGAGCGGCAGATGTTCCGTGCGCGGCACGGGAGCGAGCGGTGGCGCGGAGTCCTGGCTGGAGACGCCCGGAGCATGGATGCGCTCGGCCAGGGCGGCGACGGTGGCCGCCTCGAAGAGGGCGCGCAGGGGCAGCTCCACGCTGAAGGTGGCACGGATGCGGGAGACGAGCTGCGTGGCCAGCAGCGAGTGGCCGCCCAGCTCGAAGAAGTTGCTGGTGACGCTGACCTTCTGGAGGTGCAGGACACTCGCGAACAGCTCCGCGAGCTTCTCCTCGGTGGGCGTGCGCGGGGCGACGAGCTCCTCGTTGGAGGCCACCGCGTCCGGAGCGGGCAGGGCCTTGCGGTCCACCTTGGCGTTGGCGGTGAGGGGCAGGGTGTCCAGGCGCACGAGGGCGGAGGGCACCATGTACTCGGGCAGGCGCTGCTTGAGCGAGGTACGGAGTGCCCCGATGTCGAGCGACACAGGAGCGGCGACGTAGCCGACGAGACGCTTGTCCCCGGGGACATCCTCACGCACGAGGGCCACGGCCTGGGCCACGGCGGGGAAGGCGAGCAGGGCCGCTTCGACTTCGGCCAATTCGATGCGGAAGCCGCGCACCTTCACCTGCGCGTCCGCGCGGCCGAGGAACTCCAGCACGCCGTCGTTGCGCCAGCGGGCGAGGTCTCCGGTGCGGTAGAGGCGAGCGCCGGGAACACCCGAGAAGGCGTTGGGGACGAAGCGCTCGGCGGTGAGGGCCGGCTGGCCGACGTAGCCACGGGCCACGCCATCGCCACCGATGAACAGCTCACCCACAACGCCGACGGGCACCGGCTGTCCGGAAGCATCGAGCAGGTACACCTGCGTGTTGCCCATGGGCTTGCCGATGGGCACGGCGGTGCCGACGTGCTCCACCGAAGCCATGCGGTGGGTGGAGGCGAAGAGCGTCGTCTCGGTGGGGCCGTAGCAGGCCGTGACGGGGATGCGCAGCTCTTCAATCACGCGGCGCACGTGCGGCGCGCTCACGACATCGCCACCGGTGAGGAGTTGCTTCACGCCGCGGAGGGCGGGGAAGTTGTGGTCCACCACCTGCGTGAAGAGACCAGCGGTGAGGTGAAGCGTCGTCACGCCGTGTTTCACCAGCGCGGACTCCAGCGCCTTCAAGTCGGAGGGCGAGGAGGGCGGGAACACCACCAGCCGCGCGCCATGGAGCAACGGGCCCCACAGCTCCAGGGTGGAGGCGTCGAAGGAAACGGGTGCGATGAGGAGGAACGTCTCGTCCGGGCCGAGGTGCGCGTAGTCGTTGCCGAAGAGGGTGCGCAGGACGGCGGCTTGCGGAGTGCCGACACCCTTGGGCCTGCCCGTGGAGCCGGAGGTGAAGTCGATGTACGCGAGGCTCTGCGGCAGCGCGGTGATGGGAGGCGCGGACGTGGGCTGCGCCTCCAGGGACACCTCGCCCAGCACGACGGTGGACAGGCCTTCGGCGGGCAGCTTCGCGAGCAGCTCGCGTGAGGTGATGAGCACGCTCGGCTGCGCGTCCTCAATCATCGCGGCGAGGCGCTCACGGGGGTAGCTCGGGTCGAGCGGCACGTAGGCGCCACCAGCCTTGAGGATGGCGAGGAGGGAGACAATCAGCTCCAGCGAGCGTTCCAGCGAGATGGCCACGCGCGAGTCGGTGGACACGCCGAGGCCGCGCAGGTGCCAGGCAAGCTGGTTGGCGCGCTCATCGAGCTGACGGTAGGTGAGCTTCGAGTCGCCGAACTCCACGGCGATCTTGTCGCTGTAGCGGGCCACCACCTGTGCAAAGACTTCGGGCAGGGTGGAGCCGCGCGGGTACTCGGCAGTGGTGGCATTCCACTCCACCAGCACCTGCCGCCGCTCCGCCTCGGAAAGCATGGAGACGGAGCTCAGCGACGCCTCGGGACGAGCAACCAGCGCCTCCACGAGCGCGCGGAAGTGCTCCGCCATGCGCGCGGCGGTGGCCGCGTCGAAGAGGTCCGCGTTGTATTCGAGCGGTCCCGCGTAGCCCTCGGGCGTGCGGAACAGGTTCAGCTCCAGCTCGAACTTGACCGGCTTGTCCTCCACCGGCATCGCGCTCAAGGACAGGCCCGGCAGCCGCAACGTCGGCATGGGCGCGTTCTGGAGCGCGAACATCACCTGCACCAGCGGCGGACGGCTCAGGTTGCGCTCCACCCGCAGCGCTTCCACCACGCGCTCGAAGGGCACGGACTGGTGCGCGAAGGCGCCGAGCGTCGTGTCACGCACCTGCGCCAGCAGCGAGCGGTAGCTGTCCGAGGGAGACAGGCGCGCCCGCAGCGGCAGCGTGTTGACGAAGAAGCCGACGAGCGACTCCAGCTCGCTCCGCTCTCGTCCGGCCACCACGGAGCCGACGACGACCTCCGGCTGGCCCGAGTAGCGGCCCATCAGGAGCTGGAACGCGCCGAGCAGCGCCATGAACGGCGTCACACCCTCGCGGCGGCAGAACGCCTCCAGCGCCTGGGCCACCTGCGCCGGCAGTTGCACCAGCGTCGAGGAGCCCCGCGACGTCTGCACCGCCGGGCGAGGCCGGTCCGTGGGCAGCTCCAGCGTCCGGGGCGCGTCGGCGAGCTGCTTACGCCACCAGCCGAGCTGGCCCTCCAACACCTCGTCTCGCAGCCAGCCGCGCTGCCACGCCGCGAAGTCCGCGTATTGCAGCGGCAGCTCCGGCAGCGGCGAGGGCTGGCCCCCGGAGAAGGCCAGGTAGAGCGCGGCCAGCTCGCGCACCATGACGCCCAGCGACCAGCCGTCCGACACGATGTGGTGCACGTTGAAGACGAGCACGTGCTCGCGCTCGGAGAGCTTCAGCAACGTCACCCGCAGCAGCGGGCCACGGGACAGGTTGAAGGGGCGCAGCGCCTCTTCACGCACGCGCCGCCGCGCCTCCTCCCGCCGTTGCTCCTCGGGCACCGAGGTCAGCTCCACCACGGACACCGGAACGGGCGCGGACGGGTGGATGACCTGCACGGGGCCACTCGTGCCCTCACGGAAGGTGGTGCGCAGCGCCTCCTGCCGGCGCACCAGCTCCGTCAGGCTGCGCTCCAGGGCGCCCAGGTCCACGGTGCCTTCCAGCACCAGCGCGGCCGGCAGGTTGTAGAGCGGGCTGTCCGGGTCGAGCTGGTCCAGGAACCACAGGCGCTGCTGCGCCATCGACGCCGGCAGGTCGTCCGTGCGCGGCACGGGGACCAGCGGTGGCACCTGTGCGCCCTGGCCGGCCTGCACCGCCCGGTCCACCCGCACCGCCAGCTCCGCGAGCGTGGCGGCGTCGAACAAATCCCGCAGCGGCAATTCCACGCCGAACGCGGCGCGCATGCGGCTGATGGCCTGCGTGGCCAGCAGCGAGTGGCCGCCCAGCTCGAAGAAGTTGTCGGACAGGCCCACCGGCTCCACGCCGAGCACGGCGCTCCAGATTCCGGCCAGCAGCGTCTCCGTCTCCGTGCGCGGGGCGACGAAGTCCGGACGTCCGCCGGCAGCGGCGAGGTCCGGCGCGGGCAGGGCCCTCCTGTCCACCTTGCCGTTGGACGTCAGCGGCATGGCGTCCAGCACCACCACCGCCGAGGGCACCATGTACTCGGGCAGGGTCTCCTTCAGGGCGGCGCGTAGCGCGGCGCTGTCCGTCTGGACGCCCTCGCGCGCGACGACGTAGCCCACGAGGCGCTTGCCACCGGGCCCGTCCTCGCGAGCCATCACCACGGCCTCGCGCACCGCGGGCAGCTTCGCCAGCGCGGACTCCACCTCGCCCAGCTCGATGCGGAAGCCACGCACCTTCACCTGCGCGTCCGCGCGGCCGAGGTACTCCAGCGTCCCGTCCTCGCGCCAGCGCACCAGGTCGCCGGTGCGGTACATGCGGGCGCCGGGCACTCCCGAGAAGGCGTCCGGTCCGAAGCGCTCCGCGGTGAGGCCGGGGCGGCCCGCGTAGCCGCGCGCCACGCCCACGCCGCCCACGTACAGCTCGCCCTTGACGCCCATGGGCACCGGCTCGCCGCGCGCGTCGAGGACGTACGTGCGCACGTTGCCCAGGGGGCGTCCGATGGAGGGCACGCTCGCGTCCGGCTCGCAGATGCCCAGCGTGGCCACCACCGTCGTCTCCGTGGGGCCGTAGCTGTTGTGGAACGTCCGGCCCGGCGCCCAGCGCGCCACCACCTCGGTGGAGACGGCCTCGCCGCCGGAGATGACGGTGCGCAGGGCGGGGTAGTCCTCGGCGGGCGTGGCCGCCAGCGTGGCCGGGGTGACGCTGATGACGGTGAGGGCCTCGTCGCGCATCAGCTTCTGCAGCGGCGCGCCCGGCATCAGCTTCTCCATGGGCGAGAGCACGAGCGCGCCGCCGGAGCACAGCGTGGTGAAGATCTCCTCCACCGACAGGTCGAAGGAGAGGCTGGCGAACTGAAGCACGCGGCTGCCCGGCCCGATTCCGTAGGCTCCCGCCTCCTGCGTCACGAGGTTGGTGACGCCGCGGTGCTCCACCGCGGTGCCCTTGGGAGTGCCGGTGCTGCCGGAGGTGTAGAGCAGGTAGGCCAGGTGGTCCGGCGTCACGCCTGTCACCGGTGCCTCGGTGCTCTCGCGCGAGAGCGCATCCTTCTCGGAGTCGAGGCAGAGCGCGCGCGAGTGGAGCGACGCCGGGAAGCGCTCCAGCAGCGGAGCCTGCGTCACCAGCATCGCGGCGCCGCTGTCCTCCAACATGAAGGCCAGGCGCTCACGGGGCAGCAGCGGATCCACGGGCACCCAGGCGCCACCGGCCTTGAGGATGCCGAGCAGGCCCACGACGATGTCCAGGGAGCGCTCCACGCTGAGGGCCACGCGGACCTCGGGCCCGACACCCCGGCGGACCAGGGCGTGCGCGAGTTGGTTGGCCTTCGCATCGAGCTGCGCGTAGGTGAGGTGTTGTCCCTCGAAGGATGCGGCCAGTGCGTCGGGCGCGCGGCGCACCTGGGCCTCGAAGAGCGAGTGGAGGCAGACGTCCGGGAAGGGCGCCGGGTTGGCGCTCCAGTCCCCGAGGATGCGCTGGCGCTCCTCGCTGGAGAGCATGGACAGGTCGGACACGGGGCGGGACGTGTCGCCGACCATGGCCTCCACGAGCGTGTGCAGGTGCCTCGCGATTCGCTCGACGGTGGACGTGTCGTACAGCTCGGTGGAGTACTCCAGCTCACCGAGGAAGCCGTCCTTCGTGCGGGTGAGCGACAGCGACAGGTCGAACTTGGCGATGCGACTCTCGGGCGCGACGAGCCGCACGCTCAGGCCGGGGAGCTCCAGCTCGGATGCCGGCTGGTTCTGGAGGACCAGCATCACCCGGAACATCGGCGCCTGGTGCAGGTCCCGCATCGGCTGGAGCTGCTCGAAGGGGACATGCTGGTGCGCGTAGGCGCCGAGCGCCGTCTCGCGCACGCGCCCCAGCAGCTCGCGCACGGTGGGCTCCCCGTCCAGACGGGTCCGCATGACCAGGGTGTTGAGGAAGAAGCCGACGAGCCCCTCCAGCTCGGCGCGGTTGCGGCCGGCCACGGGCGAGCCGACGGAGATGTCGTCCTGGCCGGAGTAGCGCGACAGCAGCACCTGGAAGGCGGCGAGGAAGAACATGAAGGGGGTGATGCCCTCACGAGTGCAGAGGGCCTCCACGGCCTCGGCCAGCTCGCGGGAGAGCTTCATGTTCAGCAGCGCGCCCGAAGGAACCGGGTGGCGGGAGCGCGGCCTGTCGGTGGGTAGCTCCAGGTCCTGCGGCGCGCCGTCGAGCTGGCGGCGCCACCAGCCGAGTTGCTTCTCCAGCTCCGCGTCGTCCAGCCACCTGCGCTGCCACGCCGCGTAGTCCGCGTACTGGAGCAGCAGCTCGGGCAGCGGCGACGGCTGGCCCGAGGCGAACGCCGCATAGAGCGCGGCCAGCTCCCGCACCAGCACGCTCATGGACCAGCCGTCCGAGACGATGTGGTGGATGTTGAGCTGGAGCGCATGCTCGCGCGCGTCCAGGCGCAACAGCTGGACCCGGACCATGGGACCGGTGGCCAGGTCGAACGGGCTCATCGCCTCCTGGGTGAAGCGGCGGCGGGCCTCCTCCTTCCGCTGCTCGGGCGGGAGGCTGCCCAGGTCGATGATGGGCAGCTCCAATGGCACGGGCTCGGAGACGCGCTGGACGGGGCCCTCGGCGTCCGCGTGGAACGTGGTGCGCAGGGCCTCGTGCCGGCGGATGAGCGTGGAGAGGCTCTCGCGCAGGGCGGCGAGGTCCAGCTCACCGGTCAGCTCCAGCACGACGGGGATGTTGTAGGCCGGGCTGCCGGGCTCGAGCTGGTCGAGGAACCACACACGCTGCTGGGAGAACGAGAGCGGCAGCTTCTCCGCGCGCGGCACGCGCTCGATGGGAGGCAGCACGCCCGTCTGTCCCGTCTGCACTGCCGCGTCGACGCGCTCGGCGAGGGCGGAGACGGTGGGCGCCTGGAACAGCTCGCGCAGGGCGATGTCCACGTTGAAGGCCGCGCGGATGCGGGAGACGACCCGCGTGGCGAGCAGCGAGTGGCCACCCAGCTCGAAGAAGTGGTCCGTGGCACCGACGCGCGCAACGCCGAGCACCTGGGCGAAGATGCTCGCGAGCAGCTCCTCGGTGGGGCCGCGCGGAGCGACGTAGGCGCCGGGCGCCGACATCCGTGCCGCGTCGGGAGCCGGGAGCGCCTTGCGGTCCACCTTCCCGTTGGCGGTGAGGGGGATGGCGTCCAGGCGCACCAGCGCGGAGGGCACCATGTACTCGGGCAGCCGCCGCTTGATGGAGTCGCGCAGGGCGACCAGGTCGAGCGACTCGGGCGCGGCGACGTAGGCCACCAGCCGCTTGTCGCCGGGGACGTCCTCGCGGGCGATGGCCACGGCCGCTTGCACCTCGGGATGGGCCCGCAGCGCGGCCTCGATTTCGGCCAGCTCGATTCGGAAGCCACGCACCTTCACCTGCGTGTCGGCGCGGCCGACGAAGTCCAGCATGCCGTCGTGGCGCCAACGGACGAGGTCGCCCGAACGGTACAGGCGCGCACCGGGGACGCCGGAGAAGGCATCGGGGATGAAGCGCTCGGCGGTGAGCGCGGGCTGGCCGACGTAGCCGCGGGCCACACCGTCGCCACCGAGGAACAGCTCACCCACGACGCCCACAGGCACGGGTTGTCCCGAGGCGTCCAGCACGTACGCCTGCGTGTTGCCGATGGGGCGGCCAATGGGCAGGGGGGCCGTGGCCTGCGCCACGTCCGTCATCCGGACGCTGGTGGCGAAGACGGTGGTCTCCGTCGGGCCGTAGAAGTGGCCGACGGGAAGGCGCAGCGTTTCGAGGACGCGGCGCACGCTGGCGGGTGGCATGACATCGCCGCCGGTGTTCACCTGCCTCACCGGGCGCAGGACCTCCAGGTGCGACTCCACCACCTGAATGAAGAGGCCCGTGGTCAGCCACAGCGTCGTCACTCCGGCGTCGCGCACCAGCCGGGCCAGCTCTTCCAGCGAGGGGGCCTGGGGCGGCATCACCACGAGGCGGGCGCCGTGCAGCAGCGCGGCCCAGATTTCGAAGGTGGAGGCGTCGAAGGCGATGGGGGCCAGTTGGAGGTAGGTCTCGTCCGGGCCAAAGGGCGTGTAGTCGTTGCCGAAGAGGGTGCGCAGGACGGCGGCCTGAGGAGTGCCGACGCCCTTGGGCCTGCCGGTGGAGCCCGAGGTGAAGTCGATGTACGCGAGGCTGTCTGGCAGAGCCATGGACGGCGGCGCCGACGTGGGCTGCGCCTCCAGGGACACCTCGCCCAGCACCACGGTGGACAGGCCTTCGGCGGGCAGCTTCGCGAGCAGCTCGCGCGAGGTGACGAGCACGCGCGGCTGCGCGTCCTCCACCATGGCGGTGAGGCGCTCACGCGGATAGCTCGGGTCGAGCGGGACGTAGGCGCCGCCAGCCTTGAGGATGGCGACGAGGGAGACAATCAGCTCCAGCGAGCGTTCCAGCGAGATGGCCACGCGCGAGTCGGTGGACACACCGAGGTCGCGCAGATGCCACGCGAGCTGATTGGCGCGCTCATCGAGCTGACGGTAGGTGAGCTTCGAGTCGCCGAACTCCACGGCGACCTTGTCCGGGAAACGCGCCACGACCTGGGCGAAGACCTCGGGCAGGGTGGAGGTACGCGGGTACTCGGCGGCGGTGGCGTTCCACTCCACCAGCACCTGACGCCGCTCCTCCGCCGACAGCAGGGAGAACGAGTCGAGCGCCGCCTCGGGCCGCGAGACGAGTGTTTCCACCAGCGACTGGAAGTGCCCGGCCATGGCCCTGGCCGTCGCGGCCTCGAACAGGTCGGTGTTGTAGCCCAGCGCGCCCTGATAGCCGTCCGCGGACTTCGCGAGGCTGAGCTCCACCTCGAACTTGATGGTGGGGTTCTCCACCACGAGCGGCTTCATCTTCAGGCCCGGCGCCTGGAGCGACGGCATGGGCGCGTTCTGGAGCGCGAAGATTGCCTGGAACAGCGGCGAGCGGCTCGGGTCGCGGGTGGGCTGGAGCTCTTCCACCAGCCGCTCGAAGGGGACGTCCTGATGGGCGTAGGCGCCCAGGGCCGCCTCCTTCACCTGCCGCAGCAACTGGAGGAACGACGACCGCCCGTCCACCCGGGCGCGAAGCACCAGGGTGTTGACGAAGAAGCCGATGAGGCCCTCCAGCTCCCCGCGCTGGCGCCCCGCGATGGGCGAGCCGACGGAGATGTCCTGCTGCCCTGAGTAACGGGACAGCAGCATCTGGAAGGACGCCATCAGCAGCATGAAGGGCGTGAACCCCTCGCGCAGGCAGAGCGCCTCGAGCTGCTCGGACGTGGCTCGCGACAGCACGACGGGCAGGTACGCACCGTGGAACGTCTGCACGGGCGGCCGGGGCTTGTCCGTGGGCAGCTCCAGGGTGGAGATGCCCGCGAGGTGCTGCCTCCAGTAGCCGAGCTGCTCCTCCAGCACGTCGCCCTGGAGCCACTGACGCTGCCAGACGGCGTAGTCGGCGTACTGGATGGGCAGCGGCGGCAGAGGCGACGGCTGGCCCTGGGAGAAGGCTTCGTAGAGGGCCGCGACTTCACGCACCAGCACGCCCATGGACCAGCCGTCCGAGACGATGTGGTGCATGTTGAGCACGAGCACATGCTCGGTGGTGCTCAGCTTCAGCAGCCGCGCGCGCAGCAGTGGGCCCGTGGTGAGGGTGAACGGCCGCAGCGTCTCCTCGCGGAGGTGTCGCTCCAGCTCCGCCTGGGCGGTCTGGGGCTCCTGCGTGCTGAGGTCCACCATGTCGAGCGGTAGCTCGGCCCGGGGGCTGATGACCTGGAGGGGCTCGCCCTGGTCCTGGGTGAAGTGCGTGCGGAGCGCTTCGTGACGCCAGGTCAGCTCAGCCAGCGCGCGGTGCAGGGCGCCCGCGTCGAGCGTGCCCTCCAGGCGCACGAAGGACGGCATGTTGTACGTGGGGCGTCCTGGCTCGAGCTGGTCGATGAGCCACAGCCGCTGCTGCGCGAAGGACAGCGGCAACGCGCCGGTGCGCGGCACGGGGACGATGGCGGGAACCTGCCGGTCCACGCCGGACGCGGGAGTGCCCGCGAGGAGGGCGGCGAGCGCGGCGACGGTGGATGACTCGAAGAGGGCCCGCAGCGGCAGCTCCACGCCAAGCGACGTGCGCAGGTGCGACGCCACCCGGATGGCCAGGAGCGAGTGACCACCCAGGGCGAAGAAGTCGTCGGTGACGCTCACGCGCTGCACGCCCAGCACGTGGGCGAAGGCGTCCGCGACCTTTTCTTCCAGCGGAGTCCGCGGCGCGACGAATGGCGCTTCGCCACGAAGGCTGTCCGCATCCGGAGCGGGCAGGGCCTTGCGGTCCACCTTGGCGTTGGCGGTGAGGGGCAGGGTGTCCAGCCGCACGAGGGCGGAGGGCACCATGTACTCGGGCAGGCGCTGCTTGAGGGACTCGCGCAGGGCGGACACGTCGAGCGACTCGGGCGCGGCGACGTAGCCGACGAGACGCTTGTCCCCGGGGACGTCCTCACGCACCAGGGCCACGGCCTGACCCACATCGGGGAATGCGAGCAGGGCCGCTTCGACTTCGGCCAATTCGATGCGGTAGCCACGCACCTTCACCTGGGCGTCGGCGCGGCCGAGGAACTCCAGCACGCCGTCGTTGCGCCAACGGGCGAGGTCACCGGTGCGGTAGAGGCGCGCGCCGGGAGCAGCGGAGAAGGAGTCGGGGACGAAGCGTTCGGCGGTGAGGGAGGGCTGGCCGACGTAGCCACGGGCCACGCCGTCGCCGCCGATGAACAGCTCACCCACGACACCGACGGGCACCGGCTGACCGGAGGCGTCGAGCAGGTACACCTGAGTGTTGCCCATGGGCTTGCCGATGGGCACGGAGGTGCCCACGTGGGCCACGTCCGTCATGCGGTGGGTGGAGGCAAAGAGAGTCGTCTCGGTGGGGCCGTAGCAGGCCGTCACCGGGATGCGCAGCTCTTCAATCACGCGGCGCACGTGAGGCGCGCTCACCACGTCGCCACCGGTGAGGAGCTGCTTCACGCCGCGCAGGGCGGGGAAGTTGTGGTCCACCACCTGGGTGAAGAGACCTGCGGTGAGGTGAAGCGTCGTCACGCCGTGCTTCACCAACGCGGACTCCAGCGCCTTCAAGTCGGAGGGCGAGGAGGGCGGGAACACCACCAGCCGCGCGCCATGGAGCAACGGCCCCCACAGCTCCAGGGTAGAGGCGTCGAAGGAGACGGGCGCGATGAGGAGGAAGGTCTCATCGGGGCCGAGGTGCGCGTAGTCGTTGCCGAAGACGGTGCGCAGGACGGCGGCCTGCGGAGTGCCAACGCCCTTGGGCCTGCCGGTGGAGCCGGAGGTGAAGTCGATGTACGCGAGGCTCTGCGGCAGCGCGGCGACAGGAAGCGCGGAGATCGGCTGCGCGTCCAGGGACACGTCTCCCAACACGACGGTGGACAGGCCTTCGGCGGGCAGCTTCGCAAGCAGCTCGCGTGAGGTGACGAGCACGCCCGGCTGCGCGTCCTCAATCATCGCGGCGAGGCGCTCGCGGGGATACGACGGGTCGAGCGGGACGTAGGCGCCGCCGGCCTTGAGGATGGCGACGAGGGCAACAATCAGCTCCAGCGAGCGGTCGAGGGCAATGGCCACGCGCGAGTCGGTGGACACACCGAGGCCGCGCAGGTGCCAGGCGAGCTGATTGGCGCGCTCATCGAGCTGACGGTAGGTGAGCTTCGAGTCGCCGAACTCCACGGCGACCTTGTCGCCGTAGCGGGCCACCACGTGTGCAAAGACTTCGGGCAGGGTGGAGCCGCGCGGGTACTCGGTGGCGGTGGCATTCCACTCCACCAGCACCTGACGCCGCTCCTCCTCCGACAGCAGGGACACGTCACCCAACCGGCTGTCGGGCCGGGCCACCAGCGCCTCCAGCGCCAGGGCCCAGTGCTTCAACAGTTGCTCCAGGCGGTACGCCTCGAAGCGCGACACGTCATACGCCAGGCGCAGCTCCATCCGCGTGCCCGGGATGATGACGGCCACCAGCGGCAGGTCCGCCTGCTCCCGCGCTACGACGTCCCGCAAGCCGAGGTCCGCGCGGGCCGACTTCACCGCGGCGTCGATGGGATAGTTCTCGAAGACGAACAGTGACTGGAACAGCGGGGTGCCGCGAGGCACGGCGCTCCAGCCCTGGATGCGCACTAGCGGCGAGTGCTCGTGGTTGCGCTGCTCCGCGAGCTGCGAATGCATCCCCTTCAGCCATGGGAGCACGCGCGTGTTCTCGTCCACGCGCACGCGCACGGGCAGCGAGTTGATGAACAGGCCCACCGCGCGGTCGATGCCTGGCAGCTCCGCCGAGCGGCCAGAGGTGGTTGCGCCATAGACGACTTCGCCCTCACCCGTGTGGCGAGACAGCGCCAGGGCCCACGCCGCCTGCACCACCGCGTTGGGCGTGAGCTGGTGCTGGCGCGCGAAGGCCTGGAGCGCCGTGGTCAGCTCGGCGGACAGCGGCGCGCGAAGCTCGTGGCGGCCGTGCGCGCCCGTGGGCTTCTCGGGCAGCAGGCCCGGCAGGGGCGTGGGGGCGGTGAAGCCCTGGAGGGACTGACGCCAGAACGCCTCCGTACGCTCCATCGGCTGGCGCTGGAGCCAGGCGATGTAGTCGCGGAAGGGCATCGACGTGCCCTTCGCGGGCATGCGGCCCGCACGCAGCTCGTCGTAGGCGGCGAACAGCTCCTGGAGGATGGCGCCGAGGCTCCACCCGTCCATCAGCAGGTGGTGGTGCGTCCAGACGACGCGGTGCGAGCTCTCCTCCAGCCGCACCACCGTCACGCGCGTCAGCGGTGCATGGCGCGGGTCGAAGCCACGCCGGGTGTCCTCGGACATCAGCGCGTCGAAGCGGGCCCGCTGCTCGGCCTCGGGCACACCGCGCCAGTCGTGCTCCTCCCAGGGCACGGGGGTTCTCGGGTGTACGAGCTGCAGCGGCTCCTCCAGTCCATCCCAGAGGAACGAGGTACGCAGCGGCGCGTGGCGCTCCGCCACGACGTTCAATGCGCTCCGGAAGGTGCCCAGGTCCACCGCGCCGGTGAAGGTCCAGGCGAGTTGCGAGACGTAGACGCCCGAGCTGGGCTCCGCCAGCGTGTGGAAGAGCATGCCCTGCTGGAGCGGAGACAGCGGGTAGAGGTCCTCCACCTCCAGCCCTGCGGGCAGCACCCGGTCCAGCGCGGACTGAGTCAGCTTCGCCAGCGGGAAGTCGGCCGGCGTGTAGCGGCGTGCGTCTGTGGACGTGCGGGTGGCGATGAGCTGGCGCAGCGCGGAGAGGCAGCGCGCGGCCAGGGCCTGCACGGTCTCCTCGCGGTGCACGGCCTCGCTGTACGTCCAGCCCAGCGTGAGCCGTCCCTCGAAGACATAGCCGTTCACCTCCAGGAGGTGGCCGCGCTCGCCCTGGTTGCTCCACAGCGCGCCCGTGGGTTCGCGCGTTGGCGAGAAGGGCGCGCCCTGTGCCTGCGCGCCTCCCACCTGGTCGAACTGGCCCAGGTAGTTGAAGGACACCTCCGCCCGGGGCGCCTCGTGGAAGGCTCGCGCCGCATCGCCGCCCAGGTAGCGCAGCAGCCCGTGACCGATGCCGCGCCGGGGTAGCTTCCGCAGCGAGTCGCGCACGGCGCGCAGCCGGTCTCCCAGCGTGGAGGCGGCGGACACGTCCAGCACCACCGGGTACGCGGAGGTGAACCAGCCCACGGTGCGAGACAGGTCCACGTCCTCGAAGAGGGCCTCACGGCCGTGGCCCTCCAGCTCCACGCGCAGCCGAGGCTGGCCCGTCCACTGCGACAGGCTGTCGGCAAGCGCCGCCAGCAGCACGTCGTTGATGTGCGCGCGCCAGGCGGCCGGAGTCTCCTGCAACAGCAGGCGTGTCTCCTCCGCGTCCAGCGACACCTGCACCACGCGAGAGGAGGCCCGCGTGTTGGCCGCGCCAGCCACGTCCACCGGCAGCGCGGGCACGGGCACGCGGCCCTGCTCCTCCCAGTAGGGCAGCTCGCGCGCCACTTCCTCGGAGCGCGCGAAGGCCTGGAGCTTCTCCGCCCACGTCTTGAACGAGGTGGACTTCGGGGGCAGCGCCACCGGCTGGCCACGCTGGAGCTGTGAGTACGCGGTGGCCAGGTCCTCCAGCAGGATGCGCCAGGAGACGCCGTCGACGGCGAGGTGGTGGATGGCCAGCAACAACCGAGGTGTGCGGGCCGGTCCGAAGTGGAAGAGGGCGGCGCGCAGCAGCAGGCCCTCGTCCAGGTGGAGGCTGGCCTGGATGCGGGTGGCCTCGGCCTCCAGGGCCCGTCCCTGGTCGGCCTCGGGCACCGAGGACAGGTCCACCTGCTGCAGGCGCACGGGCACGCCGAGACCGGCAACCTCCTGCTGCCACGCACCGTCCGTCCCGCGCGTGAAGCGCAGGCGCAGCGAATCGTGGTGGGCCACCAGTGATTGCAGCGCCTGCTCCGCGCACGTCACGTCCACCGCTCCGCGCGCGGCGAGGAGCACGGCCTGGTTGTAGTGGTGCGGCAGCGCGGGCGGCTGCTCGAAGAAGGCGAGCTGGACGGGCGTCAGCGGTACGGCGCCGCGCACGAGTCCCTGCTCGGCCTGGACGTGGCCCTCGCGCTTCGCCACGCGGGCCAGGGCCTCCAGCGTCTGGTGCTGGAAGATGTGGCTGGCGGCGAGGTGCAGGCCCGCCTGCCGCGCGCGGGAGACGAGCTGGATGGAGAGGATGGAGTCGCCGCCCAGCTCGAAGAAGTTGTCGTGCAGCCCGACGCGGGGCACGCGGAGCAGCTCCGCCCAGACAGAGGCCAGGGCCTTCTCCTCGGGCGTGCGCGGCTCCTCGAAGGCCGCGGTTTCAGCGCGCTGCTGCGTCTCCGGAGCGGGCAGGGCCTTGCGGTCCACCTTGCCGTTGGGCGTCAGGGGCAGGGCCTCCAGCACCACCAGCGCCGACGGCACCATGTAGTCCGGCAGTCGCCCCGCCACGAAGGCGCGCAGCGCCGCGGTGTCCAGGGTTCGGGGCGCGTCTCCTTCCGCGGGCGCGGGCACCACGTAGGCCACCAGTCGCTTGTCGCCGGGCCGGTCCCCGCGTGCCAGGACCACCGCCTCGCCCACTCCGGAGAAGGCGAGCAGGGCCGCTTCGACTTCGGCCAATTCGATGCGGAAGCCGCGGACCTTCACCTGCGCGTCCGCGCGGCCGAGGAACTCCAGCACGCCGTCGTTGCGCCAGCGGGCGAGGTCACCCGTGCGGTAGAGGCGCGCGCCGGGAACAGCGGAGAAGGAGTCGGGGACGAAGCGCTCGGCGGTGAGGGAGGGCTGGCCGACGTAGCCGCGAGCCACGCCATCGCCGCCGATGAACAGCTCGCCGACAACACCGACGGGCACCGGCTGACCGGAAGCATCGAGCAGGTACACCTGCGTGTTGCCCATGGGCTTGCCGATGGGCACGGCGGTGCCGACTTGCTCCACCGAAGCCATGCGGTGGGTGGAGGCGAAGAGTGTGGTTTCCGTCGGGCCGTAGCAGGCGGTGACGGGGATGCGCAGCTCTTCAATCACGCGGCGCACGTGAGGCGCGCTCACCACGTCACCACCGGTGAGGAGCTGCTTCACACCGCGCAGGGCGGGGAAGTTGTGGTCCACCACCTGCGTGAAGAGACCGGCGGTGAGGTGAAGCGTCGTCACGCCGTGCTTCACCAGCGCGGACTCCAGCGCCTTCAAGTCGGAGGGCGAGGAGGGCGGGAACACCACCAGCCGAGCGCCATGGAGCAACGGGCCCCACAGCTCCAGCGTGGACGCATCGAAGGAGACGGGCGCGATGAGGAGGAACGTCTCGTCCGGGCCGAGGTGCGCGTAGTCGTTGCCGAAGAGGGTGCGCAGGACGGCGGCTTGCGGAGTGCCGACACCCTTGGGCCGGCCCGTGGAGCCGGAGGTGAAGTCGATGTACGCGAGGCTCTGCGGCAGCGCGGTGATGGGAGGCGCGGACGTGGGCTGCGTCTCCAGGGACACCTCGCCCAGCACCACGGTGGACAGGCCTTCGGCGGGCAGCTTCGCGAGCAGCTCACGCGAGGTGACGAGGACGCGCGGCTGCGCATCCTCCAGCATGGCGGCGAGGCGCTCACGCGGATAGCTCGGGTCGAGCGGGACGTAGGCGCCGCCGGCCTTGAGGATGGCGACGAGGGAGACAATCAGCTCCAGCGAGCGCTCCAGCGAGACGGCCACGCGCGAGTCGGTGGACACGCCGAGGCCGCGTAGGTGGTGCGCGAGCTGGTTGGCGCGCTCGTCGAGCTGACGGTAGGTGAGCTTCGAGTCGCCGAACTCCACGGCGACCTTGTCTGGGAAACGAGCGACGACCCGCGAGAAGACCTCGGGCAGGGTGGAGCCGCGCGGGTACTCGGTGGCGGTGGCGTTCCACCCCACCAGCACCTGCTGGCGCTCGTCGCCGGAGAGCAGGGGCAGCGCGGACAGGCGACGCTCCGGGTGCGCGACGATGCCCTCCAGCAGCGTGTGGAAGTGCGTGAGCAGGCGCTTCAACGTCGCTTCATCGAACAGGTCCGTGCGGTAGACGACGGCGACGCGCAGGCCCTGGGGCAGCTCGGTGGCCGCCAGCGACAGGTCCACCTGCGCGGCCCCGCTGTCCACGGGCTGCGCTTCCATCCGCAGCCCGGGCACCTGCAACGGAGGCAGGGGCGCGTTCTGCAGGGCGAACATCACCTGGAACAGCGGCGTGACATTGAGCCGCCGCTCCGGCTTCAGCGCCTCCACCACCTTCTCGAAGGGCAGGTCCTGGTGGGCGAAGGCGCCCAGCACCGTCTCGTGGACGCGGCCCAGCAGCTCCAGGAAAGTCGGGTTGCCGGACAGGTCCGCGCGCAGGGCCAGTGTGTTGACGAAGAGGCCGATGAGCCCCTGGAGGTCGGTGCGATTGCGCCCGGCGATGGGGGCACCCACCACCACGTCGTCCTGGCCGCTGTAGCGGGACAGCAGCACCTGCCAGGCGGACAAAAGCAGCGTGAAGAGGGTGCGGCCCTCGCGGCGGGCCAGCTCCTGGAGGGACTGGAGCAGCTCGGGAGGCAGCATCACCGTGTGACGCGCGCCCCGGTTGCTCGGCATGGAGGGACGGGGCCTGTCGGTGGGCAGCTCCAGCAGGGCATCCGGGTCCAGTTGCTTGCGCCAGTAGCCGAGCTGCGTGTCCAGCGTCTCGCCCTGGAGCCAGTCCCGCTGCCACGCGGTGAAGTCCGCGTACTGCAATGGCAGCGGGGGCAGGGACACGGGCTGGCCCGCGGCGAGCGCGGGGTAGAGCGCGCCCAGCTCGCGCACGAGGACACCCAAGGACCATCCATCGGAGACGATGTGGTGCACGTCGACGAGCAGCAGGTGCTCGTGCGTACCCCAGCGGAACAGCACCGCGCGCAGCAGCGGCCCCTTCTCCACGTCGAAGGGCTGCTGCGCCTGGACGTGCAGTCGGCGCCAGGCCTCGGCCTCGCGCTCGGACGCGGTGCCTTCCGCCACGTCCACCACGGGCAGTGAGACCGCGAGCGAAGCGGCAATCTGCTGCGAGACACGTCCGTCCTGCTCGACGAACGTGGTGCGCAGCGTCTCATGGCGCTGCACCAACTCCTGGAGCGCGCGGCGGAGCGCGTCGGTGTCGAGCTCGCCGGACAGGCGCACGGCGATGGGCACGTTGAGCGCGGCGCTGCCGGGGTTGAGCCGCTCCTGGAACCACATCCGCTCTTGCGCGAAGGACACCGGCGCACGACGGGACTGACGGCTCTTGTCGCGCAGCAGCTCTGCGAGCCGCGCGCGCTTTTGTTCGGGAGTGAGCGCCATGGTCAAACCTGCTCTCGGGTTTCACGCAGTCCGGTTACGGGGCGCCCGCTTGCTTGGAAGCGACACCGGGCCATCCGGATGAATTGCGAAACCACGGGAATCTCCAACGGGATGTGGAAACAGTGAGGAGAGAGAACTCCGCGACAGCGAGAATAGCTCGGTGAACGAGCCATTCTCCAATCTCCCACCGTTGGAGTCATAGAAGGCTGGGCTGACGTGCTTCGGCCCTCTATGCAATTCAGGAATGTCCCGTGAGCGCCCAGGTGGGCGATCAGTCGTTCTCCCGCTCCAGTGCCCTCAGCAGCTCCGTGAGCAGCTCCGCCACGGCGCCGAGGTGCGGCAGCTGGAGCATCGTGAAGTGGTTGCCGGGCACCTCGAGCACCCGCGGCGCCTGGGTGAGCCACGCAGTCCATCCCAGGTCCACTGCCGGTGTGGTGGCCTCGGCGGCTCGGAGGAGCACGGCCGGGCCGTCGTAGCGAGCCGGGACGTAGTTCCACTGGGCCGAGAAGAGCCGCTCGAAGACGAGGAAGAGGCGCTCGGTCTCGTCCACGTCCAGGTCGGGCACGCCGCCGGGCAGGTGACGCAGCTGCTCCAGCAACCAGGCCAGGCGCTCGCGGCCCTGGAGCTGCCGCAGCTTCTCCACGTCCACCTTCAACGCGCGCCACGGCAGGCCGTGGAGCTCGCCGAAGGTGGCGAGCTGCTGGATGAGCTCCGGCTCTGGCGTGGGACGGGCTTCGGGCGCGGGCGTGTCGAGCATCACCAGCAGCTCCACCGCTTCACCCTCCGCCTGGAGCTGGTGCGCCAGCGCATGGGCGACGAGCCCGCCGAAGGACCACCCACCCAGCAGGTACGGGCCGTGCGGCTGTACCGCGCGCAGCTGCGGGAGGTAGTGCCGGGCCAGGGCCTCCACGGACGCGGGAGGCAGCTCGCCGCCGTCCAGTCCGGGCGCCCGGAAGGCGTACACGGACCGGTCCGCGGGGAGGAACCGGGCCAGGTCGGCGAAGGCATTCACACCGCCGCCACCGCCATGGACGAGGAACAACGGCCGGCGTCCCTCCTGGCCCTGCTTCAGGCGCACCAGGTTGGAGGCGGCGGCGGGCGTCGACTCCTGTCCGCGCGTGTCCAGGTAGTGGGCCAGCGCCGCGACGGTGGAGTGCTGGAAGACGATGGCCAGCGGCAGGCGCGTCCGCGTCGCCTCCTGGAGGCGGGACACCATGCGCGCCGCCAGGAGCGAGTGGCCACCGAGGCCGAAGAAGTTGTCGGTGGCGCCCACGCGCGGCACGCCGAGCACCTCGGCCCAGAGGGCCGCGAGCCGTTCCTCGGTGGGCGTGCGCGGAGCGACGTACTCGCCCTCGGGAGTGGAGGACGCGCTTGGCGCGGACAGGGCCTTGCGCGGCTTCACCCGCGCGTCGGCGCGGCCGATGACGTCGAGCGTGCCGTCCTCCCTCCAGCGCGCGAGCTCCCCCGTGCGGTAGAGGCGCGCACCGGGGACTTCGCTGAAGGTGTCGGGCACGAAGTGCTCCGCGGTGGGCTCGGGCTGGCCGCGCTCACCACGGGCCAGCTCCTCCCCGCCCACGTAGAGCTCTCCGACGGCGCCCACGGGCACCGGCTGGCCCTGCGCGTCGAGCACGTACGCCCGCGTGCCGCCGAGGGGGAGGGTGACTCCCGCGGTGGTGCTCCACTCCCGCAGCAGCTTCGTCCGCTCCGTCGCGCTCATCAGCGGCAGCGTGGCGAGGCGCTGGTTCGGGTTGGCGGCGATGGCACCCAGCAGCGCGCGGAAGTGCTCGACGAGGCGCGCCGCGGTGGAGGCGTTGAACAGGTCGGTGTTGTACTCCAGCGCGCCGGCCAGCCCCGTGGCGGTGGACGTCATCACCAGCGTCAGCTCGAACTTGGCGGCGGGGTTGCCGGCCTCCACCGTGGAGAGCTTCAGGCCGGGAAGACGCAGCTCCGACTCCGGCAGGTTCTGCAGGACGAACATCACCTGGAACAGCGGCGGGCGGCTCAAGTCCCGCTCGGGCTGGAGCACCTCCACCAGCTTCTCGAAGGGCACCTCCTGGTGGGCATACGCGCCCAGCATCGTCTCACGCACGCGCTCCAGCAGGGACACGAAGGTGTCCTCGCGGGAGAGCTGCGAGCGCAGGGCGAGCGTGTTGACGAAGAAGCCGATGAGGCCTTCCGTCTCCGAGCGATTGCGGCCGGCGATGGGCGAGCCGACGACGATGTCGTCCTGCCCCGAGTACCGCGCGAGCAGCGTCTGCCACGCGGCGAGCAGCACCATGAAGAGGGTGGCCTGGTGCCCCTGGCCGAGCGCCTCGAGCTGCCTGGACAGCTCGGGAGTCAGGGTGAAGGCGTGCGCCGCGCCGTGGGACGTCTGCACCTCGGGACGCGGCTTGTCCGTGGGCAGCTCCAGGGCATGCGGCGCCCCGCCGAGCTGCTGCTTCCAATAGTCGAGCCACGCATCGAGCACCTCTCCGCGCAGCCAGTCGCGCTGCCACACCGTGTAGTCGGCGTACTGGACGGGCAGCGGCGGCAGGCGGGGCGTCTCGCCGGTGGCGTGGGCCTGGTACAGCGCGGCCAGCTCGCGGATGAGCACGCCCATGGACCAGCCGTCGGAGACGATGTGGTGCATCGTCATCAGCAGCACGTGCTCGACGGGCGTCAGCCGCGCCAGGGTGACGCGGAAGAGCGGCCCCTGCACGAGGTCGAACGGCGCCGCGGCCTCGGAGGCGGCCAGCCGCCGGGCGCCGGCTTCACGGGCCTGGACGGGCAGGGCGCTCAGGTCCACCACCGGCAGCTTCGCCGCCGGGGCGGGGTGGATGCGCTGCACGGGCTCGCCGTCCTGGACGGCGAAGGTGGTGCGCAGCGACTCGTGGCGCTCGATGAGTGAGTGGAGCGCGCGCTCCAGGGCGGGTACGTCGAGCGTGCCGGAGAGCCGGACGGCGGTGGGCAGGTTGTAGGTGGCGCTGCCGGGCTCCAGTTGGTCGATGAACCACAGGCGCTGCTGCGCGAAGGAGAGCGGCAGGGCCCGGGTGCGCGGCGCGGGCCGCAGGGGCGGAGCTTCATGCATCGCCGTGCTGGCCTTCTGGAGCGAGGCAATCCGCTGCGCGAGCGCGGCGAGGGTGGGGGCCTCGAACACGGCACGCAGCGGCAGCTCGACGTGGAAGGCGGCGCGGATGCGCGAGACGAGCTGCGTGGCCAGCAGCGAGTGGCCGCCCAGGGAGAAGAAGCTGTCGTCCACGCCCACGCGCTTCACCTTGAGCAGCGCGGCCATGAGGTCCGCCAGCGTCTCCTCGGTGGGCGTGCGCGGCGCCACGTAGCCCTCGGAAGGGGTGCCCGACTCCGGGATGGGCAGGGCCTTGCGGTCCAGCTTGCCGTTCGGCGTGAGGGGCAGGGCCTCCAGCACGATGAGGGCGGAGGGCACCATGTACGCGGGGAGCCGCTGCTGGAGGGCGGCGCGCAGGGCGCCCACGTCCAGTGCCTGGCCCGCGGTGGCGGGGACGACGTAGCCGACGAGGCGCTGGTGGCCGGGCATGTCCTCGCGCACCAGCACGGCGGCTTCGCGCACGCCGGGCTGCTGCTGGAGGGCGGACTCGATTTCGCCTGGCTCGATGCGCTGGCCGCGCAGCTTTACCTGGAAGTCGATGCGGCCCAGGTAGTCGAGCGTGCCGTCCGCCTTCCACCGCGCCTTGTCGCCGGTGCGGTACAGGCGTGCGCCGGGCTCGGTGCTGAACGGGTCGGGCACGAAGCGCTCGGCGGTGAGGTGCGGGCGGTTCAGGTAGCCTCGCGCGAGGCCCTCGCCGCCCACGTACAGCTCACCGGGCACGCCCGGGGGAACGGGCCGCAGGTGCTCATCCAGCACGTAGGTCCGCGTGTTCGCGATGGGCCGGCCGATGGGCACCACCGCACCGGACACGTCGCCCTCCACGCTCCACACGGTGGCGTCGATGGTGGTCTCGGTGGGGCCGTAGCTGTTCGTCAGGCGGACGCGGGGCAGGGCCTCGCGCACGCGGGGCGGCAGGTCCAGCGGAAGCGCCTCGCCTCCGGGGATGAGGCAGCGCAGCCCGGTGGCGGCGGACAGGCCGGGCTCGTCCAGCAGCACGCGCAGGAGCGAGGGCACCAACTGGAGCACGGTGATGCCGTGGCGCACGAGGCAGTCGAGCAGGACGCGCGAATCCCGCTGCGCGTCCGGCGGCGCCAGCACGAGCGTGCTTCCGGTGAGGAGGGCGGAGAAGAGCTCCGCGACGGAGGTGTCGAAGCTCAGCGAGGTGAGCTGGAGGGTGCGCTCTCCCGGGCCCATGCCGAACGCGGTGCGCATCCACCCGGCGTGGTTGGCGAGCGAGCGGTGGGAGATGACGGTGCCCTTGGGCTGACCGGTGCTGCCCGACGTGTAGATGACGTAGGCGGCGCTCTCCGGCGGCACCGCGACGCTCGCCACGGGGGCGTCGGTGCGCGCGAGGGCGTCCCGCTCCACGTCGACGCACACCACGGCGGGTCCCTCGGGCAGCAGGCCGCGCAGGTGCTGCTGGGTGAGCAGCACCGGGGCGGCGGAGTCCTGGAGCATGAAGGCCAGGCGCTCGCGCGGGTAGGCCGGGTCCAGCGGCACGTAGGCGCCGCCGGCCTTGAGCACGCCGAGCACCGCCACCGGCAGGTCCAGCGAGCGCTCCATGCATAGGGCCACGAGGGTGTCCGCGCGCACGCCGAGCTGGCGCAGGTGCGCGGCCAGCAGGCCGGAGCGCGCGTCGAGCTCCGCGTACGTGAGCGAGCCCACGTCGGAGACCACCGCGAGCGCGTCCGGGGTGCGCGAGGCCTGGGCGGAGAAAAGGTGGTGGACGCTGGCCTGGGACGGGAAGTCCGCGGCGGTGGTGTTCCACTCCACCAGCACCCGGTGCTGCTCCGCCTCGTCCATCAGCGGCAGCGACGAGATGGGCCGCTCCGGATGGTCCACCGCCGCGCCCAGCAGGGTGCGCAGGTGCGCCACCATGCCGGAGGCGGTGCTCTCCTCGAAGAGGTCCGAGTTGAAGAGCAGCGTGCCCCGGAAGCCCTCGGGCGTTTCCGCCAGTGCGAGCTCGAGCTCGAACTTCGCCGTGGCGCTGTCCACGTCATGGGGGCGCATCGACAGGCCCGAGACGCGCGCCGTGGACGTGGGCGCGTTCTGCAGGACGAAGAGCACCTGGAAGAGCGGGCCGCGGCTCATGTCGCGCGAGGGCTGGAGCTCCTCCACCAGCCGCTCGAAGGGGACGTCCTGGTGCTCGAAGGCGCCCAGGGACATCTCCTTCACCTGCCGCAGCAAGCCCACGAATGAGGCACTGCCGTCCACCCTCGTGCGCAGGGCCAGGGTGTTGACGAAGAAGCCGATGAGGCCTTCCAGCTCACCTCGCTGGCGGCCGGCGATGGGCGAGCCGACGGTGATGTCGTCCTGTCCGGAGTAGCGCGACAGGAGCACCTGGAAGGCGGCCAGCAGCGCCATGAAGGGCGTGACGCCCTCTTGCTGGCACAGCGCCTTGAGCCGGCCGGCGAGGTCCGCCGGGATGAGGACGGGCACCTGCGCTCCGCGGAAGGTCTGCCCCGCCGGGCGCGGCTTGTCCGTGGGCAGCTCCAGCGCGCGCGGCGCGCCCTCGAGCCGCCGGCGCCACCACGCGAGGTTCTGCTTCAGCACGGCCCCCTGCATCCACTGGCGCTGCCACACGGCGTAGTCCGCGTACTGGAGCGGCAGCGGCGGCAGCGGCGACGGACGTCCCTGCAGGAAGGCCTCGTAGAGCGCGGCCACCTCGCGCACCAGCACGCCGTTGGACCAGCCGTCGGAGACGATGTGGTGCAGGTTGAGCGCGAGCACATGCTCGTCGGGTCCGAGCTTCCACAGCCCCGCGCGGATGAGCGGTCCGGTGGCGAGATTGAACGGACGCAGGGCGTGCTCGCGGAGCTGTTGCTCCAGCGCCTCGCGGGCGGCCTCGGGCGTCAGGCTGCTCAGGTCCACCGTCGTGAGCGGCAGCTCGGCGTAGGGGAGGATGAACTGGAGCGGCTGGCCCTCCTGCTGGATGAAGAGGGTGCGCAGCGCTTCATGACGCTGCACCAGCTCCGTGAGCACCCGCTGGAGCGCGGCCACGTCCAGCGTGCCCTCCAGCCGCACGAAGGCCGGCATGTTGTAGGTGGCGCTGCCGGGCTCCAACTGGTCGATGAACCACAGCCGCTGCTGTGCGAACGACAGCGGCAGCGGGCCCGTGCGCGGCACCGGGACGATGGGCGGAATCTCGGGGTTCCTCGCCTGCTGGAGGTCCTCGATGTGCCGGGCCAGTCCCGCCGGCGTGGGCGTCTCGAAGAGGACTCGCAGGGGCAGGTTGACGGAGAAGGCGGTGCGGAGGCGCGAGGCGAGTTGCGTGGCGAGCAGGGAATGTCCCCCGAGCGCGAAGAAGCTGTCGTCCGCGCCCACGCGCTCGACGCGCAGGAGCTGGCTCATGAACCCCGCGATGAGCTGCTCTGACGGCGTGCGCGGCGCGACCCAGGGCGCCGTCACCCCGGCGCGAGCGTCCGGCGCGGGCAGGGCCTTGCGGTCCACCTTGCCGCTGGGGTTGAGCGGCAGGGCCTCCAGCACGACGAAGTCCGAGGGCCGCATGTACTCGGGGAGCACTCTCGCGAGCTCATCGCGCAGGTTCGCCATGTCGAGCGTCGGAGCCGTGGCTCCCGGCACGACGTAGGCGACCAGCCGTTGCTGGCCCGGCACGTCCTCGCGCACGAGGACCACCGCATCACGCACGCCTGGCAGCCGTGCGAGGGCGGCCTCGATTTCGCCCAGCTCGATGCGCTGGCCGCGCAGCTTCACCTGGAAGTCGATGCGGCCCAGGTAGTCGAGCGTGCCATCCGCCATCCACCGCACCTTGTCGCCCGTGCGGTAGAGGCGCGCGCCGGGCTCGGTGCCGAACGGGTCGGGGACGAAGCGCTCGGCGGTGAGGTGCGGACGGTTCAGGTAGCCGCGAGCGAGCTGCACGCCGCCGAGGTACAGCTCGCCGGGCACGCCCGACGGCACCGGCTGCATGCGCGCGTCCAGCACGTAGGCCCGGGTGTTGGCGACGGGACGGCCGATGGGAACGGTGATGCCGGATTCCCCGCCCGTGGCCTCGGCGAAGGTGGCGTCGATGGTGACTTCCGTCGGGCCGTAGAGGTTGACCAACTGCACGTTCGGCAGGACCGCGCTCAGCCTCCGGGCCAGCTCGGTGGGAAGGGCCTCGCCGCCGCAGTACAGCCAGCGCAGGGACGTGGCGCTGCCCATGGCCTTCTCCTCCAGCATGAAGCGCAGCAGGGAGGGCACCACCTGGAGGACGGAGATGCGCTGACGCGAGACGCACTCCAGCAGCGCGGCCGGGTCGCGATGGGCCTCGGGCGGAGCGAGGACGAGCGAAGCGCCCACCAGCAGCGGAGCCCAGCACTCCCAGACGGAGGCGTCGAAGCTCAGCGGCGTCTTCTGCAGCACCCGGTCTTCCGCGGAGATTCCGAACGTGGCGAGCAGCCACGCCATGTGATTCGCGAGGGCGCGATGGGAGATGACCGTGCCCTTGGGCTGGCCGGTGCTGCCTGACGTGTAGATGACGTAGGCGGCGCTCTCCAGCGGCACCTGGACGCCCGGCGTGCGCGCACGGGCCTCCTCGCTCCAGCCGGAGTCGAGGCACAGCACGGAGGGTCCTTCGGGCAGGAGCCCGCGCAGGTGCGACTGCGTGAGCAGCACCGACGCGGCGGTGTCCTGGAGCATGAAGGCCAGGCGCTCACGCGGGTAGCCCGGGTCCAGCGGCACGTAGGCCGCCCCGGCCTTGAGGATGCCGAGGAGCGCCACGGGCAGCTCCAGCGAGCGCTCCATGCACACGCCCACCAGCACTTCGCGCCCGACACCGAGCTGGCGCAGCCTCGCGGCGAGCTGGTCCGCGCGCGCGTCGAGCTGCGCATAGGTGAGGGTCTGGTCTTCGAAGCGCACGGCCTCGGCGTCGGGCGTGCGCTGCACCTGGGCCTCGATGAGGGTGTGCAGGCAGACGTCGCGCGGGTAGGCCTCGGCGCGGCCCTGGAAGTCCACCAGCAACTGGCGGCGCTCGTCAGGGGTGAGCAGCGGCAGCGTGGCCACGGGCTCTTCCGGCCGTGCCAGCAGGCCGTCGAGCAGCACGAGGAAGTGCTCCACGATGCGCGTGACGGTGGGCCGCTCGAACAGGTCCGTGTTGTAGACGAGCGCGCCGTGCAGCTCCTCGGGCTTCTGGGCGAGGTCCAGGCTCAGGTCGAACTTCGCCGACTCGAACTCCTGGTCCAGCGCGCGCAGCTCCAGCGGTCCGGCGCCTCCCGGTCCCGCGGGAATCTCCACGGGCGCGTCCGGCGTGTTCTGCAGGCCGAACATCACCTGGAACAGGGGCGAGTGGCTCAGGCTGCGCTCCGGCTGCAGCTCCTCGACCAGCTTCTCGAAGGGCATGTCCTGGTGCTCGTAGGCACCCAGGGTGGTGGCGCGCACCTCGGCGAGCAGCTCGCGGAAGGTGACCTGAGGCCGGATTCGCGTGCGCAGCACCAGCGTGTTGACGAAGAAGCCGATGAGCCCTTCCGTCTCGGCGCGGTTGCGGCCGGCAATCGGCGAGCCCACCACGATGTCGTCCTGCCCGGAGTAGCGCGCCAGCAGCAGTTGCCACGTGGCGAGCAGCGCCATGAAGGGCGTGGCGCCCTCGCGCTTGCACAGCGCGATGAGCGCGTCGAACTGTGGCTTCGTCAGGCGCAGCGGCACGTACGCGCCCCGGGTCGACTGAACCCGGGGACGCGGCTTGTCGGTGGGGAGCTCCAGCACCGGAGGCGCGCCGGAGAGCTGCTCGCGCCAGTAGCCGAGCTGCTTCTCCAGCACCTCGCCCTGGAGCCACTTGCGCTGCCAGAGGGCGTAGTCCGCGTACTGCAGCGGCAGCGGGGGCAACCTGGGCTCGAGTCCGGAAGCGAAGGCGCCGTACAGCGTGGCGACCTCGCGAATCAGCACGCCCATGGACCAGCGGTCCGAGACGATGTGGTGCATCGTCACCATGAGCATGTGTTCCTTCGCGTCCAGCTTGAACAGATGGGCGCGCAGCAGCGGTCCGCGCGACAGGTCGAACGGGCGCAGCGTCTCCTCGGAGATGAGCCTGCGGACTCGCGCCTCACGCTCTGCCGCGGGCACGTTGCTCAGGTCCACCACGGGCAGCGGGAAGTCCGAGGCCGTGAGGATGCGCTGCTGCGGCTCGCCGTCGCGCGAGGCGAAGACGGTGCGCAGCGACTCGTGGCGCTCGACGACGGTGGTGAAGGCGCGGCTCAGCGCGGCCACCGCCAACACGCCCTTGATGCGCAGCACGGCGGGGAGCGCATAGGCGGGGCTGTCGGGGTCGAGCTGCGTGATGAGCCACAGCCGCTGCTGGGCGAAGGACAGCGGCCACTCGCCGTGGCGGCCCATGGCGGTGAGGGCGGGCGCCTTCGGGCCCTGCTCGCTCCGGGAGCTCTGGATGCGCTCCGCGAGCGCCGCCACGGTGGGGGCGTCGAAGAGCGCGCGCAGGGGCAGCTCCACGTTGAGGGTGGAGCGGATGCGGGAGATGAGCTGCGTGGCCAGCAGCGAGTGGCCGCCCAGCGCGAAGAAGTTGTCGGTGGCTCCCACGCGCTGCACGCGCAGCACCTGGGCGAAGAGGCCGGCCAGTTGCTCCTCGGTGGGCGTGCGCGGGGCGACGTAGGCCTCGTCGGATGTTGCGGACGCGGACTCTGGCGCGGGCAGTGCCTTGCGGTCGACCTTGCCGTTGGGGTTGAGGGGGAATGCGTCCAGGGCCACGAAGGCCGAGGGCACCATGAAGTCGGGCACGTGCTGGCGCAGGTGGCGGCGCAGCGCTTCGACTTCAATCTTCTGACCTGGAGCGGGGACGACGTAGGCGACGAGGCGCTTGTCGCCACCGGGCGAGTCCTGACGCGCCATCACCACCGCGCCCTGCACGGTGGGGTGACTGCGCAGGCCGGACTCGATTTCGCCCAGTTCAATCCGGAAGCCACGCACCTTCACCTGGTGGTCGATGCGGCCCAGGTAGTCGAGCTGACCGTCGGCCCTCCAGCGCACCAGGTCTCCGGTGCGGTACATGCGCGCGCCGGGAGTGGTGCTGAAGGGGTCCGGCACGAAGCGCTCCGCGGAGAGGTCGGGCCTGCCGAGGTAGCCGCGAGCGAGGCCGGCGCCGGAGAGGTAGAGCTCACCGGGGACGCCGACGGGCTGGAGCTGGAGGCTGGGGGTGAGGATGTAGCCGGCCGTTTCGGGCAGGGGCACGCCGATGGTGGGCTCACCGGGGCCGTCGGGGACGCGGGTGAAGGTGGAGTAGGTGGTGTCCTCGGTGGGGCCGTAGAGGTTGAAGACGTGCTTGACGGTGCCGGTGGCGTAGAGGCCGCGCACGAGGGTACCGGGCAGGGCTTCACCAGCGAGGTTGACGGTGGTGACGGAGGGAGGAATGGCGCCCAGGCGAAGCAACTCGGCGACGGCGGAAGGCACCGTGTTGACGAGCGTCACCTTGGAGGCGGCGGGCAGAGAAGCAAGCTCCAGCGCGTTGGCGGCGAGCAGGACGGTGCCGCCGCAGGAGAGGGGCGCGAAGAGCTCGAAGACGGAGAGGTCGAAGCAGATGGAGGTGGCGGCGAGGGTGCCGGCGAACTGCTCGCGGGAGAAGGTGCGAAGGGACCAGTCGAGGAAGGCGGTGGAGCTGGCGTGGGAGATGGCGACGCCCTTGGGCCTGCCGGTGGAGCCCGAGGTGTAGATGACGTGCGAGAGGTTGTCGGGCACGGCGTGGCATTCCGGCGTGGATGCCGGCAGTCGCGCGAAGGAGGAGGGCAGAGCGTCAAGGCAGACGGTGCGCAGGCCCTGGGTGTCGAGCTGGAGCGAGGTGAGCAGGGACTGGTGCGACAGCAGGAGCTGGGCGCCAGAGTCGGAGAGCGTGTAGTCGAGACGGCCGCGCGGGTAGGCCGGGTCGAGCGGGACGTAGGCACCGCCGGCCTTGAGGACGGCGAGCAGTGACACCACGAGGTCCGCGGTGCGCTCCATGCAGACAGCGACGCGCACCTCGGGCCCGACGCCGAGAGACTGGAGGTAATGCGCGAGGCGGTTGGCGCGCTCATCGAGCTGCGAGTAGGTGAAGCGCTCGGTGCCGACGACGAGGGCGGTGGCGTTGGGAGTGCGAGTCACCTGCGCGGCGACGAGGTGGGGAATGACGGAGCGCTGGAGAATGGTGCGCGTGTCGTTGAACTCCACCAGCAACTGCTGACGCTCCCCGGGCGTGAGGAGGGGAATGGACTCGACGGGCTGCTCGGTGCCCGCGAGCAGTCCCTCCAGCAGCACGCGGTAGTGCTCCGCGATGCGCGCGGCGGTGGCGTGCTCGAAGAGGTCCGTGTTGTAGAGCAGAGTGCCCCGGAAGCCGTCGGACGTTTCTCCCAGTCCGAGCTCGAGGTCGAACTTCGCGGTGACGCTCCGCACTTCCTTCGGGCGCAGCGACAGGCCGGAGACGGGCGCCGCGGACATGGGCGCGTTCTGCAGGACGAAGAGCACCTGGAAGAGGGGGCTGCGGCTCATGTCGCGCGAGGGCTGGAGCTCTTCCACCAGCCGCTCGAAGGGGACGTCCTGGTGGGCATACGCACCCAGCGCCGTCTCCTTCACCTGCCGCAGCAAGCCAACGAATGAGGCACGGCCATCCACCCTCGTGCGCAGGGCGAGGGTGTTGACGAAGAAGCCGATGAGGCCTTCGAGCTCCCCGCGCTGACGGCCGGCAATGGGCGAGCCAACGGTGATGTCGTCCTGTCCGGAGTAGCGCGACAGGAGCACCTGGAAGGCGGCGAGCAGCACCATGAAGGGCGTGACGCCCTCGCGCTGGCACAGCGCCTTCACGGCATCCGCGAGAGAGCGCGGAAGGGTAAAGGCAATCTCGGCGCCGTGGTAGGTCTGCACGGGCGGGCGCGGCCTGTCCGTGGGCAGCTCCAGGTTGGAGAGGCCGGACAGGTGCTGGCGCCACCAGGTGAGCTGCCCGTCGAGCACCGCGCCCTGCAACCACTTGCGCTGCCACACGGCGTAGTCCGCGTACTGGAGCGGCAACGCCGGCAGCGGCGAGGGCCTGCCTTGAGAGAAGGCCTCGTAGAGCGCGGCGACTTCCCGCACGAGCACGCCCATGGACCAACCGTCGGAGACGATGTGGTGCATGTTGAGCGCGAGCACGTGCTCGGAGGCGCTCAGCTTCCACAACCCCGCGCGGATGAGCGGTCCGGTGGCGAGATTGAACGGACGCAGCGCCTCCTCGCGGAGCTGCTGCTCCAGTGCTTCCCGCGCGGCCTCCGGTGCGAGGTCACTCAGGTCCACCGTGTTCAGCGCCAGCGTCGTGGGCGGCAGGATGATCTGGAGCGGCTGTCCCTCCCGCTGGGTGAAGACGGTGCGCAGGGACTCGTGGCGCTGCACCAGCTCCGTGAGCCCGCGCTGGAGCGCGGCCACGTCCAGCGCGCCTTCCAGCCATACGAAGGCCGGCATGTTGTAGGTGGAGCGGCCGGGCTCCAACTGGTCGATGAACCACAGTCGCTGCTGCGCGAAGGACAGCGGCATGCCTCCGGTCCGTGCCACCGGCACCAGCGACGGCGCCTGGGCGCCGTGCGAGTGGGTGGTGGCTTCGACCCGCGCGGCGAGTTTGGCCACGGTGGGGGACTCGAAGAGCGTGCGCAGGGGCAGCTCCACGTCGAACGCACTGCGCACCCGAGACACGAGCTGGGTGGCGAGCAGTGAGTGCCCGCCCAGCTCGAAGAAGTTGTCAGTGGCTCCCACGCGCTGCACGCGCAGCACCTGGGCGAAGAGGCCAGCCAGTTGCTCCTCGGTGGGCGTGCGCGGAGCGACGTAGGCGGCGTCGGGAGAAGAGGACGCGGACTCCGGCGCGGGCAGTGCCTTGCGGTCCACCTTGCCGTTGGGGTTGAGGGGGAATGCGTCCAGGGCCACGAAGGCCGAGGGCACCATGAAGTCGGGCACGTGCTGACGCAGGTGGCGGCGCAGCGTTTCGACTTCAATCTTCTGGCCTGGAGCGGGGACGACGTAGGCGACGAGGCGCTTGTCGCCGCCGGGCGAGTCCTGACGCGCCATCACCACCGCACCCTGCACGGTGGGGTGGCTGCGCAGGCCGGACTCGATTTCGCCCAGTTCAATCCGGAAGCCACGCACCTTCACCTGGTGGTCGATGCGGCCCAGGTAGTCGAGCTGGCCGTCAGCGCGCCAGCGGACTAGGTCTCCGGTGCGGTACATGCGCGCGCCGGGAGTGGTGCTGAACGGGTCGGGCACGAAGCGCTCCGCGGAGAGGTCGGGCCTGCCGAGGTAGCCGCGAGCGAGGCCCGCGCCGGAGAGGTAGAGCTCTCCAGGGACGCCGACGGGCTGGAGCTGGAGGCTGGGGGTGAGGATGTAGCCCGAAGTCTCCGGCAGGGGCACGCCGATGGTGGGCTCTCCGGGGCCGTCGGGGACGCGGGTGAAGGTGGAGTAGGTGGTGTCCTCGGTGGGGCCGTAGAGGTTGAAGACGTGCTTGACGGTGCCGGTGGCGTAGAGGCCGCGCACGAGGGTGCCGGGCAGGGCTTCGCCCGCGAGGTTGACGGTGGTGACGGAGGGGGGAATGGCGCCCAGGCGCAGCAACTCGGCGACGGCGGAAGGCACCGTGTTGACGAGCGTCACCTTGGAGGCGGCGGGGAGAGAAGCGAGCTCCAGCGCGTTGGCGGCGAGCAGGACGGTGCCGCCGCAGGAGAGAGGCGCGAAGAGCTCGAAGACGGAGAGGTCGAAGCAGATGGACGTCGCGGCGAGGGTGCCAGCGAACTGCTCACGCGAGAAGGTGCGAAGGGACCAGTCGAGGAAGGCGGTGGAGCTGGCGTGGGAGATGGCGACGCCCTTGGGCCTGCCGGTGGAGCCCGAGGTGTAGATGACGTGCGAGAGGTTGTCGGGCACGGCGTGGCATTCCGGCGTGGAGGCCGGCAGTCGCGCGAAGGAGGAGGGCAGAGCGTCAAGGCAGACGGTGCGCAGGCCCTGGGTGTCGAGCTGGAGCGAGGTGAGCAGGGACTGGTGCGACAGCAGGAGCTGAGCACCGGAGTCGGAGAGGGTGTAGTCGAGGCGGCCTCGCGGATAGGCCGGGTCGAGCGGGACGTAGGCGCCACCGGCCTTGAGGACGGCGAGCAGTGACACCACGAGGTCCGCGGTGCGCTCCATGCAGACGGCGACGCGCACCTCAGGGCCGACGCCGAGAGACTGGAGGTAATGCGCGAGGCGGTTGGCGCGCTCATCGAGCTGCGAGTAGGTGAAGCGCTCGGTGCCGACGACAAGGGCGGTGGCGTTGGGAGTGCGGGCCACCTGGGCGGAGACGAGGTGGGGGATGACGGAGCGCTGGAGAATGGTGCGCGTGTCGTTGAACTCCACCAGCAACTGCTGACGCTCCCCGGGCGTGAGCAGCGGGGCCGAGGCCACGGGCTCGCCGGGCCGGGCCAGCAGGTTCTCCAGCAGCACGCGGTAGTGCTCGAGCAGCCGCGCGGCGGTCTCCGCGTCGAACAGGCCCGTGTCGTAGTCGAGCGCGCCCACGAAGCCCGTGGGCCCGTCGACGAGGAAGAAGTCCAGGTCGAACCGCGCGTGGATGTTCTCCTCGGGCAGGGACTGCAGGTGCAGCCCGGGCAGCTCCAGGCGGCCCATGGGCATGTTCCGCAGGGCGAACATCACCTGGAAGATGGGCTCGTAGCTGAGGCTGCGCTCCGGCCGGAGCTCCTCCACCAGCTTCTCGAAGGGGACGTCCTGGTGCTCGTATGCCGCGAGCGTGGTCTCCTTCACGGCGTGCAGCAGGGCGGTGAAGGAGGCCTGCGGGTCGATGCGCGAGCGCAGGGCCAGCGAGTTGGCGAAGAAGCCGATGAGCCCCTCCGTCGCCTGGTGGTTGCGGCCGGCAATCGGCGAGCCCACCACGATGTCGTCCTGGCCCGAGTAGCGCGCCAGCAGCACCTGGAACACCGCCAGCAGCGCCATGAAGGGCGTGACGCCCTCGCGACGGGAGATGGCCTCGAGGGACTCGGAGAGCGACTCACCCAGGACGAAGGGCCGGCGCGCGCCCCGGCGCAGCGGCACGGAGGGACGGGGCCTGTCCGTGGGCAGCTCCAGCAGCGCGGGCGCTCCGGCGAGCTGCTGCTTCCAGTAGCCCAGCCGCGTCTCCAGCGCCTCTCCGCGCAGCCAGCCCTTCTGCCACACGGCGAAGTCGGCGTACTGCACGGACAGCGGCGGCAGGCCGGCGTCCACGCCGTTGACCTGCGCCGCGTACAGCGTGCCCAGCTCGCGCACCAGCACGCCCATGGACCAGCCGTCCGAGACGATGTGGTGCATCGTCAGGAGCAGCACGTGCTCCTTCTCATCCAGGCTCAGCAGCACCGCGCGCAGCAGCGGGCCCGTGGACAGGTCGAAGGGCTTGAGGGCCTCCTCCGCGGCCAGCCGCCGGGCCTCGGCGTGACGCTCGGACGCGGGCAGGGCGCCCAGGTCCACCACCGGCAGCGGCACCGGCGCGGGCGGGTGGATGAGCTGCACGGGCTCGCCGTCGCGTGAGGCGAAGGTGGTGCGCAGCGACTCGTGGCGCCGCACCACCTCGGAGAGGGCCTTCTGGAGGCTGGCCACGTCCGGCGCGCCCTCCAGGCGCAGCGCGAAGGGCATGTTGTACGTCACCGTGCCCGGCTCGAACTGGTCGACGAACCACAGCCGCTGCTGCGCGAAGGACAGCGGCAGCGCATCGTCCGTGCGCGGCACGGGGACGAGCTCGGGCACCTCCAGGCCCTGGCTCGCCAGGCGCGCCGCGTCCACCACCCGGGCCAGCGCGGAGAGGACCGGCGCCCGGAACAGCTCGCGCAGCGGCAGCGTCACGCCGAAGGTGGTGCGAATACGGGACACCACCTGGGTGGCCAGCAGCGAGTGGCCTCCCAGGGCGAAGAAGTCGTCCTCCGCGCTCACGCGCGGCACGCCCAGCACCTGGGCCCAGAGGCTGGCGAGCAGCTCCTCGGTGGGCGTGCGCGGGGCGACATACGCGCGCTCCGTGGAGAGCGCCGTCAGGTCCGGCGCGGGCAGCGCCTTGCGGTCCACCTTTCCGTTGGGCGACAGCGGCAGCGCGTCCAGCACCACCAGCGCCGACGGCACCATGTAGTCCGGCAGCCGCTCCGCCACGAAGGCACGCAGCGCCGCGGTGTCCAGGGCGCGGGGCGCGTCCCCGTCCGCGGGCGCCGGCACCACGTAGGCCACCAGCCGCTTGTCGCCGGGCCGGTCCTCGCGCGCCATGGCCACGGCCTCGCCCACGCCGGGCCAGGACAGCAGGGCGGACTCGACTTCACCCAGCTCGATTCGGTACCCGCGCACCTTCACCTGCGCGTCCGCGCGGCCCACGAAGTCGAGCAGGCCGTCCTTGCGCCAGCGCACCAGGTCTCCCGTGCGGTACAGGCGCGCACCGGGAACACCGGAGAAGGCGTCGGGGATGAAGCGCTCGGCGGTAAGCGCGGGCTGCTCCACGTAGCCGCGCGCGAGGCCGTCACCGCCGATGTACAGCTCTCCGGTGATGCCCACGGGCACGGGCTGGCCGTGCGTGTCCAGCACGTAGGCGCACGTGTTGGCCAGCGGCCCGCCGATGGGCAGGGCGCCGCTCGCCTGCGAGGGCTCCGTCATCCGGAAGCTGGTGGCGAAGACGGTGCTCTCGGTGGGGCCGTAGGCGTTGGTGACGGGGAGGCGCAGCTCCTCCAGGACGCGGCGCACATGCGTCGCGGGCACCACGTCACCGCCGGTGAGCACCTGCTTCAGGGGACGCAGCGCCTCCAGGCCGGACTCGACCACCTGGGTGAAGAGGCCCGCGGTGAGCCACAGCGTGGTGACGTGCGCGTCGCGCAGCACGCGGCCCAGCTCCTCCATGGAGGGCGGGTGCGGCGGGAAGACGACGAGGCGGGCACCATGCAGCAGCGCGCCCCAGACCTCGAACGTGGAGGCGTCGAAGGAGACGGGAGCGAGCTGGAGCAGCGTCTCGTCGGGGCCGAGGTGCGCGTAGTCCACGCCGAACACCGTGCGCAGCACCGCGCGGTGGAAGATGGAGACGCCCTTGGGCCTGCCCGTGGAGCCGGAGGTGAAGTCGATGTACGCGAGGCTCTCCGGCAGCGCGGCCGGAGTGGGCGCGGTGGTGGGCAGCGCGGAGAGGGGCGCGTCCTCCAGCACCACCGGCGTCAGGCCCTCCAGGGGCAGCTTCTGGAGCAGCGACCGCGTGGTGACGAGCACGCGCGGACGTGCATCCTCCACCATGGCGGTGAGCCGCTCGCGCGGGTAGGCCGGGTCCAGCGGAACATAGGCGCCACCGGCCTTGAGGACGGCGACCAGCGTCACCACCAGGTCCAGCGAGCGCTCGACACACGTGGCCACGCGCGAGTCGGTGGAGACGCCCAGGCCGCGCAGGTGGTGCGCGAGCTGGTTGGCGCGCGCATCGAGCTGCCGGTAGGTGAGCTTCGCCCCCTCGAACTCGACGGCGACCTTGTCGGGGAAGCGGGCCACCACCTGCTCGAAGACCTCGGGCAGGGTGGCGTCGCGCGGGTACTCGGCGGTGGTTGCGTTCCAGTCCACCAGCACCTGCCGGCGCTCGGCGCTGGAGAGCAGCGAGATGGAGGGCAGCGGCGCGTCGGGATGGGAGCCGAGGCCCTCCACCAGCGCGCGGAAGTTGCCCAGCATGCGCCGGATGGTGGCGGCCTCGAAGAGGTCGGTGTCGTAGCGCAGGGTGCCGCGGTAGCCGTCCGCGGCCTCGGAGAGGATGAGCTCCAGCTCGAACTTGGCGGTGGAGAGCTCCACCTCGAACATGTGCATCGTCAGCCCCTCCATGCGGGGCGACGTCGCGGGCGCGTTCTGCAGGGCGAAGAGGGCCTGGAACAGCGGCGTGCGGCTCAGGTCTCGCGTGGGCTGCAGCTCCTCCACCAGCCGCTCGAAGGGCACGTCCTGGTGCGCGTACGCGCCCAGCGCCATCTCCTTCACCTGGCGCAGCAGGCCGCGGAAGGAGGCGGGCTCCGACAGCTTCGCGCGCATCACCAGCGTGTTGACGAAGAAGCCGATGAGGCCCTCCAGCTCGCCGCGCTGGCGGCCGGCGATGGGCGAGCCCACGACGATGTCGTCCTGTCCCGAGTAGCGCGACAGCAGCACCTGGTAGGCGGCCAGGAGCGCCATGAAGGGCGTGGCGCCCTCCTGCTGGCACAGGGCCTTGATGCGGCTGGCGACGTCCGCGGGGACGTGGACGGCCACCTGGGCGCCCCGGTATGCCGGCACCGCCGGGCGCGGCTTGTCCGTGGGCAGCTCCAGCGCCCGCGGTGCGCCGGCGAGCTGCTTGCGCCACCACGAGAGCTGCTCCTCCAGCACCGTGCCCCGGAGCCACTCGCGCTGCCACACCGCGAAGTCCGCGTACTGCAACGGCAGGGGTGACAGCGGCGAGGGCCGGCCCTGGCGGCGCGCCTCGTAGAGCGCGGCCACCTCGCGCACCAGCACGCCCATGGACCAGCCGTCCGAGACGATGTGGTGCATGTTCAGCTCGAGCACGTGCTCGTCTGGAGCCAGCCGCCACAGGCTCGCGCGGATGAGCGGGCCGTCGCCGAGGTCGAAGGGCCGCAGCGTGTCCTCGCGAATCTGCTGCTCCAGCGCCTGCCGGGCCGCCTCGGGCGTCAGGCCGCTCAGGTCCACGAGGCTCAGCGGCAGCGCCACCTCGGGGAGGATGAGCTGGCGGGGCTGCCCTTCCTCCTGGCGGAAGACGGTGCGCAGGGCCTCATGGCGCCGCACCAGCTCGGTGAGGCCGTGCTGGAGCGCGGACACCTCCAGCGTCCCCACCAGCCGCACGAAGATGGGCATGCTGTAGGTGGAGCCGCCGGGCTCCAACTGGTCGATGAACCACAGGCGCTGCTGCGCGAAGGACAGCGGCAGCGAGCCCGTGCGCGGCACGGGGACGAGGGCGGGGCCGTGGCTCTCCGTCTCGGAGCCCCGGGCCGCGTCGATGCTCGCGGAGAGCTCCTCGAGCGTCGGCGCGGCGAACAGCTCGCGCAGCGACAGCTCCACGCCGAAGGTGGAGCGGATGCGCGAGGCCACCTGGGTGGCCAGCAGCGAGTGGCCTCCCAGCTCGAAGAAGTCGTCGTGCACGCCCACGCGCGGCACGCGGAGCACCTCCATCCAGAGGGCGGCGAGCCGCTCCTCGGTGGGCGTGCGCGGCGCGACGTAGCCCGCGTCCGGGCCGGACGACACCGCCTCCGGCGAGGGCAGGGCCCTGCGGTTCACCTTGGCGTTGGCCGTGAGCGGGAAGGCGTCCAGCCGCACCAGCGCGGAGGGCACCATGTACTCGGGCAGCCGCTGCTTGAGGTGCGCGCGCAGGGCGGCGGTGTCGAGCGGCTCGGAGGCCACGACGTAGCCGACGAGGCGCTTGTCGCCGGGCACGTCCTCGCGCACCAGCGCCACGGCCTCGCGCACGTCGGGGTGGCTGGCGAGCGCCGCCTCGATTTCGGGCAGCTCGATGCGGAAGCCGCGCAGCTTCACCTGCGCGTCCAGGCGGCCGAGGAACTCGAGCCGGCCGTCGGCGCTCCAGCGGACGCGGTCTCCCGTGCGGTAGAGGCGCGCGCCGGGGATGCCGCTGAAGGCGTCCGGCACGAAGCGCTCGGCGGTGAGCGCGGGCTGCTCCACGTAGCCGCGCGCCAGGCCGTCGCCGCCGATGAACAACTCACCCGGGACACCCACGGGCACGGGCTGGCCGTGCGCGTCCAGCACGTAGACGCGCGTGTTGGCCAACGGCCTGCCGATGGGCAGCACCGCGCTCGCCTGGGCCGCGTCCGTCATGCGGAAGGTGGTGGCGAAGACGGTGCTCTCGGTGGGGCCGTAGGCGTTGGTGACGGGGATGCGCAGCTCCTCCAGCACGCGGCGCGCATGCGGAGCGGAGACGATGTCGCCGCCGGTGAGCAACTGCTTCACCGTGCGCAGGCCCTCCAGGTGTCCGTCCACCATCTGCGTGAAGAGGCCCGAGGTGAGCCACAGCGTCGTCACACCGGTGCGCTGGAGCACCTGGCCCAGCTCCTCCAGCGACGGCGCCTGCGGCGGCATCACCACCAGCCGGGAGCCGTGCAGCAGCGCGCCCCACAGCTCCAGCGTGGAGGCGTCGAACGAGACGGGCGCGAGGAGGAGGAACGTCTCCTCCGGCCCGAAGCGCGCATAGTCCACGCCGAACAGGGTGCGCAGCACGGCCGCGTGCGGAGTGCCCACGCCCTTGGGCCGGCCCGTGGAGCCGGAGGTGAAGTCGATGTACGCGAGGCTCTCCGGCAGCGCGGCCGGAGGGGGCGCGGTGGAGGGCCGCGCGGAGTAATCCACATCCTCCAGCAACAGGGTGCTCATGCCCGTGGTGGGCAGCTTCGTCAGCAGCTCCCACGAGGTGAGGAGTACGCTCGGGCGCGCGTCTTCCACCATGGCCGCGAGGCGCTCGCGCGGATACGCAGGGTCCAGCGGCACGTAGGCGCCGCCGGCCTTGAGGATGGCGACCAGCGCCACCACCAGCTCCACGGAGCGCTCCACGGCGATGGCCACGCGCGAGTCGGTGGACACGCCCAGCTCGCGCAGGTGGTGCGCGAGCGGGTTGGCGCGCTCATCGAGCTGTCGGTAGGTGAGCTTCGCGTCGCCGGACTCGACGGCGACCTTGTCGGGGAAGCGCGCCACCACGGCCGCGAAGACCTCCGGCAGCGTGGACGCGCGCGGGTACTCGGCGGCGGTGGCGTTCCAGTCCACCAGCACCTGCTGGCGCTCGACGCTGGAGAGGAAGGGCAGCGCGGACAGGCGGTGCTCCGGATGCGCGACGATGCCCTCCAGCAGCCGCTCGAAGTGCGTGAGCAGCCGCGTCACCGTCGCGTCGTCGAACAGGTCCGTGCGGTACACGACGGCGGTGCGCAGGCCCTGGGGCAGCTCGGTGGTCAGCAGCAGGAGGTCCGTCTGGGCCGCGCCGCTGTCCATGGGCTGGGCCTCCATGCGCAGCCCGGGAGCTTCCAGCGGCGGCAGGGGCGCGTTCTGCAGCGAGAACATCACCTGGTACAGCGGCGTGACGCCAACCTGCCGCTCCGGCTTCAGCGCCTCCACCACCTTCTCGAACGGAAGGTCCTGGTGGCTGAAGGCGCCCAGCACCTTCTCGTGCACTCGCCGCAGCAGCTCCAGGAACGAGGGGTCGCCGGACAGGTCCGTGCGCAGCGCCACCGTGTTGACGAAGAGGCCGACGAGCCCCTCCAGCTCCGCGCGGCCGCGGCCCGCCACGGGCGAGCCCACCACCACGTCCTCCTGACCGCTGTAGCGCGACAGGAGCACCTGCCACGCGGACAGGAGCAGCGTGAAGAGGGTACGCCCCTCGCGCAGGGCCAGTACCCGGAGGGACTCGAGCAGCTCGGGCGGCAGCATCCGCGTCTGCCGCGCGCCCCGCGCGCTGGTGCCCGTGGTGCGGGGCCGGTCCGTGGGCAGCTCCAGCACCGCGTTCGCATCCAGCTCCCGGCGCCAGTAGCCGAGCTGCGTGTCCAGCGTCTCGCCCTGGAGCCAGTCGCGCTGCCACGAGGCGAAGTCCGCGTACTGCAGCGGCAGCGGCGGCAGCGACGCGGGCTGGCCCGACGCGAGGGCGGGGTAGAGCGCGCCCAGCTCGCGCACCAGCACGCCCATGGTCCAACCGTCGGAGACGATGTGGTGCAGGTTGAGCAGCAGCAGGTGCTCGCGCGGCGCCCAGCGGTACAGCACGGCGCGCAGCAGCGGGCCCTGCTCCAGGTTGAAGGGCTGCCTCGCGTCCGCCCGCAGCCGGCGCCACGCCTCCGCCTCGCCCGTGTCGACGACGTCCACCACCGGCAGCGCGACGTCCTGCGCGGCCGAGATGTGCTGGAGCACCCGCCCGTTCTGCTCGACGAAGGTGGTGCGCAGCGCCTCATGGCGGTCCACCAGCTCCTGGAGCGCCTGGCGCAGGGCCTCCACGTCCAGCACGCCCGACAGCCGCACGGCGCTCGGGACGCTGAGGGCGGCACTTCCTGGCTCGAGCCGCTCCTGGATCCACATCCGCTCCTGGGCGAAGGAGGCGGGGGCACGACGGGACTGACGGGCCTTGTCGCGCAGCAGCTCGGCGAGCCGTGCGCGCTTCTGCTCAGGGGTGAGCGCCATTACGGGGAACTCCAAATCCAGAAGTCGTGCGCAATCCGGAAAGTTATCGCGAGGACGGGCCGGGAAATACCCCGCCCGGCGGGCCATCGGCCAAATGACGTACGGTTCAACTCATCTACAACGTCACTCCCACGCAGGGATTCCAGGACTCCCCGTGAGAATGAGACACGGGGCCGTCACGCGGCGTCCCGTTCCATGATTCTCAGGTGATGAATCAACCTATCCGCCACGTCGGGCGCGTGAGAGGCATTGAGCAGTGAGAAATGGTCACCCGGTGTTCCAACCACGGTGAACTCACCGGTGAGCCAGGGGCCCCAGCCCAGGTCCGCGGCTCGCGGCTCGCCCTGCGAGGACGCGGCGGCCCGGACCAGGAGCGTGGGGCCGGTGTATGGACCTGGTAGGTAGGTTCGCCGGGCCTCGAAGAGCCGCTGGAAGACGGCGAAGAGCCGCTCCAGGGCGTCGAGGTCCAGCTCCAGGGCGCCCGGCCTCCAGCGCCGCACCTGCTCCAGCAGATAGGCCCGCTGCTCGGGGCCGTGGAGGTTGCGCAGGTGCTCCAGGTCCAGCGGCAGCTCCCGCCACGGCAACCCGAGCACCGCGCCGAAGGTGGCCAGCTCGGAGAGTGCGTCCGGTGGCGGCTGGAGCGCGGGGGCCGGCGTGTCGAGCAGCGCGAGCAGGTCCACCCGTTCTCCGTCCGCCTGGAGCTGGCGCGCCATCTCGTACGCCACGAGTCCGCCGAAGGACCAGCCCCCCAGCAGGTAGGGTCCGTGGGGTTGCACCGCGCGCACCTGGGCCACGTAGTGAGTTGCCAGGGACTCGACGGACGCGGGCGGTAGCTCACCGCCTTCGAGTCCCGAGGCCTGCAGCCCGTACACGGGCCGGTCCGCGCCCACCCGGCGGACCAGCTCCGCGTAGCCCAGCACTCCGCCTCCGCCGCCATGGACGAGGAAGAGGGGCCGCCGGGTGGAGCCGTTCGAGTCCAGCCTCATCAGGTTGGGCGTGGGACGGGGGCTGGCCTGCCGTTGCTCCAGCCACCGGGCCAGCCGCTCCACGGTGGAGCCCTGGAAGAGTGCGGACACTGGCACCACGGCGCTGGTGCTCTCGCGGAGGCGGGCCGCCAACTGCACGGCCAGCAGGGAGTGGCCGCCCAGCGCGAAGAAGTCGTCGGTGACGCCGACTCGCGGCACGCGCAGGACGCTGGCGAAGGTCTCCGCGAGCCGTGCCTCCAGCGGAGTGCGCGGAGCCACGTACTCGGAGGTGGACGACGGGGCGTCCGGCGCGGGCAGGGCCTTGCGGTCCACCTTGCCGTTGGCGTTGAGGGGCAGTGCGCTCAGCACCACGAAGGCCGAGGGCACCATGTAGTCCGGCAGCAGCCGCTGGACGAAGGCACGCAGGGCTGGGGTGTCCACGTCGCCGTGCGTGGAGGCCACGTACGCCACCAGGCGCTTGTCGCCGGGCACGTCCTCGCGGACCACCACCACGGCCTCGTCGACGCCGGGGGCCTGGCGCAGTACCGACTCCACCTCGCCCGGCTCGATGCGGAAGCCGCGCAGCTTCACCTGGAAGTCGACGCGGCCGAGGAACTCGAGCGTGCCGTCCGCGCGCCAGCGCACCCGGTCTCCGGTGCGGTACAGCCGTGCGCCGGGCGTGGTGGCGAAGGGGTGCGGTACGAAGCGCTCGGCCGTGAGGTCCGCGCGGTGGAGGTAGCCCCAGGCGAGCCCGTCGCCACCGACGTAAAGCTCGCCCGGTACTCCCGGCGGCACCGGCTGGAGCGATGCGTCCAGCACGTACGCGGTGGAGTTGGACAGCGGCCTGCCGATGGGCACCGAGCGGCCCGGCGCGTCGCCGGCCTTCAGCGTGTGCGTGGCGGAGAAGGTGGTGTTCTCGGTGGGGCCGTAGCCGTTGATGAGCGCGGCGCCCGGAGCCAGCCGCGAGAGGTGCTCGCGCACGCGCTGCACCGGCAGCACGTCACCGCCCGCGAGCACCTGCCGGACCTTCGCCAGCGCTTCGCCCTGGTGCAGCACCATCTGCTCGAAGAGGGCCGCCGTCAGCCACAGCGTGGTGATGCCCTCGCGCGAGAGCAGCTCGCCGATGTCGTCCAGTGAGAGCGCGCCCGGAGGGGCGAGCACCAGCGTCGCGCCGTGCAGCAGCGCGCCCCATATCTCCAGCGTGGAGGCATCGAAGGCCGCCGGGGCGAGCTGGAGGAAGACCTCGTCGGGGCCGAAGCGCATGAAGTCGTTGCCCCGCACCAGCCGCATCACACCCCGGTGCGGCACGCAAACGCCCTTGGGGCGGCCGGTGCTGCCCGAGGTGAACATGACGTACGCCAGCGCGTCGGCTCGCGTCGCCACATCAGGCGGCGTGGTGGGCCGAGAGGCGATGGCGCTCCATTCCGCATCCAGCAGGATGCGATGGCCCTCGAACGTACTCGACAGGGACTGCTGCGTGAGGAGCACGCGGGCGCCCGTCTCACGCAGCATCCACGCGAGGCGCTCCGAGGGCTGGTGCGCCTCCACCGGCACGTAGGCCGCGCCGGCCTTGAGGATGCCGAGGATGCCGATGACCCGCTCCAGCGAGCGCTCCAAGCACAGGCCGACGCACGCGCCAGGATGCACGCCGAGCGCGCGCAGGTGGTGCGCGAGTTGATTGGCTCGTGCGTCCAGCTCGCCGTAGCTCATCGAGTGCTGCCCGAAGCGCAGGGCGACTGCATCCGGCGTGCGCCGGGCCTGGGCCTCGAAGAGTGCGTGGAGGCTGTCGTCCCTGGGGAAGTCCGAGGCGGTGTCGTTCCACTCCACCAGCACCCGGCGCTCCTCGGCCGCGTCCATCAGCGGGAGCGCGGAGAGCGGTTGCTCCGGCCGGAGCGAAGCGGCCTCCAGCAGCGTGCGCAGGTGGTCCGCCATCCGGGCCACGGTGGACGCGTCGAACAGGTCGGTGTTGTAGGTGAGTGCGCCGTGCAGGCCGTCCGCCCCCGGCTGCATGGCCAGCATCAGGTCGAACTTGGCGACATCGTCCCCGGTCTCCAACGTGGAGAGCGTGAGTCCCGGCAGAGACAGCCGAGTGTCGGGCAGGTTCCGCAAGGTGAAGACGGCCTGGAAGAGCGGCGTGCGGCTCAGGTCGCGCTCGGGGCGGAGCACCTCCACCAGCTTCTCGAAGGGGACGTCCTGGTGCTCGTAGGCGCTCAGGGTGGTCTGTTTCACCTGCTCCAGGAGGGACGCGAAGGAGTCCGTGCCGGCAACGCGGGCCCGCAGGGCGAGCGTATTGACGAAGAAGCCGATGAGGCCTTCCGTCTCCGCGCGGTGGCGGCCGGCGATGGGCGAGCCGACGACGAGGTCGTCCTGTCCGGAGTAGCGGTGCAGCAGGGATTGGAAGCCCGCCAGCAGCACCATGAAGAGGGAGGCCCGGTGCTCGCGGGCGAGCGCTTCGAGCCGGTGGGACAGCTCGGGTGGCAGCGCGAAGGAGTGGGTCGCGCCGTGGAACGTCTGCACGGCGGGACGCGGCCTGTCGGTGGGTAGCTCCAGGGCATGGGGAGCGCCGGCGAGCTGCTGCTTCCAGTAGCCGAGCTGCGCCTCCAGCACGTCTCCACGCAGCCAGTCGCGCTGCCACGCCGTGTAGTCGGCGTACTGGATGGGCAGGGGCGGCAGGCGGGGCGCTTCATCCGAGATGTGGGCCTGGTACAGCGCGGCCAGCTCGCGGATGAGCACGTCCATGGACCAGCCGTCGGAGACGATGTGGTGCATCGTCAGGAGCAGCACGTGCTCGCCGGGTGTCAGGCGCAGCAGCGTGGTGCGGAGGAGCGGCCCGCGGGAGAGGTCGAACGGACGCGCTGCCTCGGCCTCCGCGAGGCGGCGGGCCTCGGCTTCACGTATGTCCGCCGGTACGTCGCTCAGGTCCACGAGGGGTAGCGGGAAGTCGCAAGCCGGGTGGATGACCTGGACGGGTTCTTCTCCGCGCAGGGCGAAGGTGGTGCGCAGGGACTCCTGGCGCTCGATGAGTGCGCCGAGGCCGAATTCCAGGGCGGCCACGTCCAGGGTACCTGTGAGGCGCACCGCCGTGGGCAGGTTGTAGGAAGCGCTGTCGGGCTGGAGCTGGTCGAGGAACCAGAGGCGCTGCTGCGCGAAGGACAGCGGCAGCGGGCCGGTGCGCGGCACGGGCACCAGCGGCGGGAAGTGCCAGCTCGTGCGGGACTGGCGTGTGGCCTCCACGCGTGAGCCGAGCGCGGCGATGGTGGGCGCTTCGAAGAGCGCACGCACGGGCAGCTCCACCTCGAAGGCCTTGCGGATGCGGGAGATGACCCTTGTCGCCAGCAGCGAGTGACCGCCGAGGGTGAAGAAGTCATCGGTGACGCCGACCTTCTCCAGGTGAAGCACCTCGGCCCAGATGGCGGCGAGCTGTATCTCGGTGGGCGTGCGCGGGGCCATGAAGGTGGCACTGGCTTCCGTCTCGGGGGCGGGCAGTGCCTTGCGGTCGACCTTGCCGTTTGGGTTGAGGGGGAAGACGTCCAGGGCCACGAAGGCCGAGGGCACCATGAAGTCGGGCACGTGCTGGCGCAGGTGGCGGCGCAGCGCTTCGACTTCAATCTTCTGGCCTGGAGCGGGGACGACGTAGGCGACGAGGCGCTTGTCGCCGCCGGGCGAGTCCTGCCGCGCCATCACCACCGCGCCCTGCACGGTGGGGTGGCTGCGCAGGCCGGACTCGATTTCGCCCAGTTCAATCCGGAAGCCACGCACCTTCACCTGGTGGTCGATGCGGCCCAGGTAGTCGAGCTGGCCGTCAGCGCGCCAGCGGACCAGGTCTCCGGTGCGGTACATGCGCGCGCCGGGAGTGGTGCTGAAGGGGTCCGGGACGAAGCGCTCCGCGGAGAGGTCGGGCCTGCCGAGGTAGCCACGGGCGAGGCCGGCGCCGGAGAGGTAGAGCTCTCCGGGGACGCCGACGGGCTGGAGCTGGAGGCTGGGGGTGAGGATGTAGCCCGAAGTCTCCGGCAGGGGCACGCCGATGGTGGGCTCTCCGGGGCCGTCGGGGACGCGGGTGAAGGTGGAGTAGGTGGTGTCCTCGGTGGGGCCGTAGAGGTTGAAGACGTGCTTGACGGTGCCGGTGGCGTAGAGGCCGCGCACGAGGGTGCCGGGCAGGGCTTCACCGGCGAGGTTGACGGTGGTGACGGAGGGGGGAATGGCGCTCAGGCGAAGAAGCTCGGCCACGGCGGAAGGCACCGTGTTGACGAGCGTCACCTTGGAGGCGGCGGGGAGAGAGGCGAGCTCCAGCGCGTTGGCGGCGAGCAGGACGGTGCCGCCGCAGGAGAGAGGCGCGAAGAGCTCGAAGACGGAGAGGTCGAAGCAGATGGACGTCGCGGCGAGGGTGCCGGCGAACTGCTCGCGGGAGAAGGTGCGAAGGGACCAGTCGAGGAAGGCGGTGGAGCTGGCGTGGGAGATGGCGACGCCCTTGGGCCTGCCGGTGGAGCCCGAGGTGTAGATGACGTGCGAGAGGTTGTCGGGCACGGCGTGGCAGGCCGGGGCGGACGTCGGCCACTGGGAGAACGTTTCCGGCAACGCGTCCAGGCAGACAGTGCGCAGGTCCTGGGTGTCGAGCTGGAGCGAGGTGAGCAGGGACTGGTGCGACAGCAGGAGCTGGGCACCGGAGTCGGAGAGGGTGTAGTCGAGACGGCCGCGCGGGTAGGCCGGGTCGAGCGGGACGTAGGCACCGCCGGCCTTGAGGACGGCGAGCAGTGACACCACGAGGTCCGCGGTGCGCTCCATGCAGACAGCGACGCGCACCTCGGGCCCGACGCCGAGAGACTGGAGGTAATGCGCGAGGCGGTTGGCGCGCTCATCGAGCTGCGAGTAGGTGAAGCGCTCGGTGCCGACGACGAGGGCGGTGGCGTTGGGAGTGCGAGTCACCTGCGCGGCGACGAGGTGGGGGATGACGGAGCGCTGGAGAATGGTGCGCGTGTCGTTGAACTCCACCAGCAACTGCTGCCGCTCTCCGGGCGTGAGGAGGGGAATGGACTCGACGGGCTGCTCGGTGCCCGCGAGCAGTCCCTCCAGCAGCACGCGGTAGTGCTCCGCGATGCGCGCGGCGGTGGCGTGCTCGAAGAGGTCCGAGTTGAAGAGCAGCGTGCCCCGGAAGCCGTCGGACGTTTCTCCCAGTCCGAGCTCGAGGTCGAACTTCGCGGTGACGCTCCGCACTTCCTTCGGGCGCATGGACAGGCCGGAGACGGGCGCCGCGGACATGGGCGCGTTCTGCAGGACGAAGAGCACCTGGAAGAGGGGGCTGCGGCTCATGTCGCGCGAGGGCTGGAGCTCTTCCACCAGCCGCTCGAAGGGGACGTCCTGGTGGGCATACGCGCCCAGCGCCGTCTCCTTCACCTGACGGAGCAGGCTCACGAATGAGGCACGGCCATCCACCCTCGTGCGCAGGGCGAGGGTGTTGACGAAGAAGCCAATGAGGCCTTCGAGCTCACCGCGCTGACGGCCGGCGATGGGCGAGCCGACGGTGATGTCGTCCTGTCCGGAGTAGCGCGACAGGAGCACCTGGAAGGCGGCGAGCAGCACCATGAAGGGCGTGACGCCCTCGCGCTGGCACAGTGCCTTCACCGACTCGGAGACCGTCCTGGGGAGGGCAACGAGAAGCTCGGCGCCGCGGTAGGTCTGCACGGGTGGGCGTGGCCTGTCCGTGGGCAGCTCCAGGTTGGAGAGGCCCGACAGGTGCTGGCGCCACCAGGTGAGCTGCTCGTCGAGCACCGCGCCCTGCAACCACTTGCGCTGCCACACGGCGTAGTCCGCGTACTGGAGCGGCAACGCCGGCAGCGGCGAGGGCCTGCCTTGAGAGAAGGCCTCGTAGAGCGCGGCGACTTCCCGCACGAGCACGCCCATGGACCAACCGTCGGAGACGATGTGGTGCATGTTGAGCGCGAGCACGTGCTCGGAGGCGCTCAGCTTCCACAACCCCGCGCGGATGAGCGGTCCGGTGGCGAGATTGAACGGACGCAGCGCCTCCTCGCGAAGCTGCTGCTCCAGTGCTTCGCGGGCGACGTCCGGCGCGAGGCTGCTCAGGTCCACCACCGTCAGCGGCAGCTCCATGCTGGGGAGGATGAGCTGGAGCGGCTGGTCCTCTTCCTGACGGAAGACGGTGCGCAGTGCCTCGTGACGGCGCACCAGCTCAGTGAGCCCGCGCTGGAGCGCGGCCACGTCCAGCGTGCCCTCCAGCCGCACGAAGGTGGGCATGTTGTACGTGGCGCCGCAGGGCTCCAATTGGTCGAGGAACCACAGGCGCTGCTGCGCGAAGGAAAGCGGCAGCGGACCGGCGCGCGGCACCGGGACGAGCGCGGGGACCTGTCCCGCCGGTGCCGAACCCCGCGCGGAGTCGATGCGCGCGGCGAGCGCTTCGAGCGTGGGCTCGGCGAACAGTGTGCGCAAGGACAGCTCCACGCCGAAGGTGGAGCGGATGCGGGACACCACCTGCGTGGCCAGCAGGGAGTGACCGCCCAGTGCGAAGAAGCTGTCGTCGCGACCCACGAGCTCCACGCGTAGCAGCTCCCGCCAGAATATGGCGAGCTCCTGCTCGACGGCCGTGGCGGGCGGAAGGAAGGAACCTTCATTCCGCCCGGCGTCGGGCGCCGGCAGGGCCTTGCGGTCCAGCTTGCCGTTGGGCGTGAGGGGCAGGGCCTCCAGCACCACGAAGGCCGAGGGACACATGTACTCGGGCAGGCTCCTGGCGAGCGATGTACGCAGGGCCACCGTATCGAGCTCCGGTACCGAGGCTTCCGGCACGACGTAGGCCACCAGTCGCTGCTGGCCCGGGACGTCCTCGCGCACGAGGACCACCGCATCACGCACCCCGGACTGCTGCTGGAGCGCGGCCTCGATTTCGCCTGGCTCGATGCGCTGGCCGCGCAGCTTCACCTGGAAGTCGATGCGGCCGAGGTAGTCGAGCGTGCCATCCATCCTCCACCGCACCTTGTCGCCCGTGCGGTACAGGCGCGCACCGGGCTCGGTGCCGAACGCGTCGGGGAGGAAGCGCTCGGCGGTGAGGTGCGGACGGTTCAGGTAGCCGTGAGCGAGTTGCTCGCCGCCCAGGTACAGCTCACCGGGCACGCCCGTGGGCACCGGCTGCATGCGCGCGTCCAGCACGTAGGCCCGGGTGTTGGCGACGGGACGGCCGATGGGAACGGTGATGCCGGATTCCCCGCCCGTGGCCTCGGCGAAGGTGGCGTCGATGGTGACTTCGGTGGGGCCGTAGAGGTTGACGAGCCGGACTTCCGGAAGGACGGCGCGCAGACGCGTGGCCAGCTCGGAAGGAAGGCCCTCACCACCGCAGAACAGCCAGCGCAGGTGTGTGGCTGCGCGCAGGTCCTCCTCCTCCAGCATGAAGCGGAGCATGGAGGGCACCACCTGGAGGACGGAGATGCGCTGGCTCGCGACGCACGCCAGCAGCGCGGCCGGGTCGCGATGGGCCTCGGGCGGAGCGAGGACGAGCGAAGTGCCCACCAGCAGCGGAGCCCAGCACTCCCAGACGGAGGCATCGAAGCTCAGCGGCGTCTTCTGCAGCACCCGGTCTTCCGCGGAGATTCCGAACGTGGCGAGCAGCCACGCCATGTGATTCGCGAGGGCGCGGTGGGAGATGACCGTGCCCTTGGGCTGGCCGGTGCTGCCTGACGTGTAGATGACGTAGGCGGCGCTCTCCAGCGGCACCTGGACGTCCGGTGCACTCGCGCTGGCCTCCTCGCCCCAGCCGGAATCGAGGCACAGCACGGAGGGTCCTTCGGGCAGGAACTCGCGCAGGTGCGACTGCGTGAGCAGCAACGGTGCGGCGGTGTCCTGGAGCATGAAGGCCAGGCGCTCACGCGGGTAGCTCGGGTCCAGCGGCACGTAGGCCGCTCCGGCCTTGAGGATGCCGAGGAGTGCCACGGGCAGCTCCAGCGAGCGTTCCATGCACAGCGCGACGAGCGTTCCCGGGCGCACGCCCGACTCGCGCAGCCGTGAGGCCAGCAGGTTGGCGCGCTCATTGAGCTGCCGGTAGGTGAGCTTCGAGTCACCGAGCTCGACGGCGATGTTGTCAGGCAGTCGCGTTGCCACACGCGCGATGGTTTCGTGCAGCGGCTCGCTCGGAAGGGGCGTTGCGGTGGGGTTCCACTCCACCAGCACCTGCCGGCGCTCCTCGTCGGACAGCAGGGACACGTCGCCCAGCCGGCTGTCGGGCCGGGAGACCAGCGCCCCCAGTGCCACGGCCCAGTGCCGCAGCAACTGCTCAAGGCGGCGGGCTTCGAAGCGTGTGGGCTCGTACGTCAGGTGCAGCCCGAGCCGCGTGCCGGGGACGCTCGTGGCCAGCAGCGGCAGGTCGGTCTGCTCGTGCGTGACCACGTCCCGGATGCCCAGCTCCGCGTGAGCCGACTTCACGGCGGCGTCGACGGGGTAGTTCTCGAAGACGAACAGCGAGTGGAACAGCGGCGTGCCGCGGGGCACGTCGCTCCAGCCCTGGATGCGCACCAACGCGGAGTGCTCGTGCTGGCGCTGCTCCACCTGCCGCGCGTGCAGGTCCTTCAGCCACGCGAGGACTCGCGCATCCTCATCCACGCTGATGCGCACGGGCAGCGTGTTGATGAACATGCCCACCGCGCGGTCGATGCCGGGCAGCTCGGCAGCGCGGCCGGAGCTGGTGGCTCCGAAGAGGACGTCGTCCTCGCCCGTGTGACGGGACAGCGCGAGGGCCCAGGCCGCCTGCACCACGTCGTTCGGCGTGAGCTGGTGCTGGCGTGCGAAGGTGTGGAGCGCGGAGGTGGCCTCGGCTGACAGCGAGGCGTGCAGCTCCTCGCGGGAAGACTCCGCACCGGACCTGACTGGCAGGAAGCCGGGCAGCGGCGTGGGGGCGGTGAAACCGCGCAGGGATTCGCGCCAGTACGCCTCGGTGCGCTCCTCGGGCTGCTGCCGCAGCCACGCGATGTAGTCGCGGAAGGAGAGCGACGTGCCCCGGGCCGGCGTCCGGCTCGCGCGGACTTCGCCGTAGGCGGCGAAGAGGTCCTGCATGAGGAGGCCCAGGCTCCAGCCGTCCAGCAGCAGGTGGTGGTGTGTCCACAGGACGCGCCAGGCGAGCTCACTCAGGCGCACCACCGTCAGTCGCGACAGGGGAGGCCGGCGCAGGTCGAACCCGCGCGCCTTGTCTTCCTTCACGAGGGCATCGAAGCGCGCCCGCTGTTCCGGTTCGGGCACGTTGCGCCAGTCGTGCTCCTCCCAGGGGAGGGGCGCGCTGGGGTGGACCTGCTGCAGCGGCTCCTCCAGCCCGTCCCAGAGGAAGGAGGTGCGAAGCAGGGCATGGTGCTCGATGGCGGCTTCCCACGCGCGCCGGAATGCGGCCATGTCCACGGTGCCACCAAAGGTCCACGCGAGCTGGCAGACGTAGACGCCCGAGGCGGGCTCCGCCAGCGTGTGGAAGAGCATGCCCTGCTGCAATGGAGACAGCGGGTAGAGGTCTTCCACCTCGACGCCCGCCGGCAGCACGCGGTCCAGCGTGGACTGGCGCAGCCTCGTCAGTGGGAAGTCGGAGGGCGTGTAGTGGCGCGTGTCCTCGGATGCCCGCGTGGAGATGAGCTGCCGCAGCGCGGTCATGCAGCGCGTGGCCAGGGCCTGGATGGTGTCCTCGCGGTGCAGGGCCGCGTTGTACGTCCAGCCCAGCGTCAGCCGTCCCTCGAAGACGTAGCCGTCGACTTCCAGCAGGTGGGTGCGCTCGCCCGACGGGCTGCGCAGCGCGCCCGTGGCGCCACGCGCCGGTACGAAGGCCGGCGGCGTGCCGCCCTGGGCTTGCGTGCCGCTGAGTTGGTCGAACTGGCCCAGGTAGTTGAAGCACACCTCCGCCTGGGGCGCCTCGCGGAGCGCTCGCGCCGCGTCTCCGCCCAGGTGGCGCAACAGCCCGTAACCGATGCCGCGCCGGGGCAGCTTCCGCAGCGAGTCACGCACCGCGCGCAGCCGGTCTCCCAGCGTGGAGGCTCCGGACACGTCGAGCACCACCGGATACGTGGAGGTGAACCAGCCCACGGTCCGGGACAGGTCGACGTCGTCGAACAGCGACTCACGGCCGTGGCCTTCCAGCTCCACGCGCAGCCTCGGCTGGCCCGTCCACTGCGTGACGCCCTCCATCAGCGCGGCCAGCAGCACGTCGTTGATGTGCGCGCGCCAGGCGGCCGGAGTCTCCTGGAGCAGCAGGCGCGTCTCCTCCGCGTCCAGCGACACGTTCACCACGCGGGCGGAGGCCAGGGGATTGCCATCACCCGGCAGGTCCACCGGGAGCGCCGGCACCCGCGCCTGGGCCTCCTCTCGCCAATACGTCAGCTCGGGCTCCAGTTCTTCGGAGCGCGCGAAGGCGTGCAGCTTCTCCGCCCACGCCTTGAACGAAGTGGACTTGGGAGGCAGTGCCACCGGATTGCCGGCCTGGAGCTGCGCATACGCCGTGGCCAGGTCCTCCAGCAGGATGCGCCAGGAGACACCGTCGACGGCGAGATGGTGGATGGCCAGCAACAGCCGTGGCGCGCGGGCCGGTCCGAAGTGGAAGAGCGCGGCGCGCAGCAGCAGGCCCGCGTCGAGCTGGAGGCTGGCCTGGATGCGGGTGGCCTCGGCCTCCAGGGCCCGGTCCTGGTCGGCCTCGGGCACAGAGGACAGGTCGACCTGCTCCAGCCGGACGGGCGCTTCGAGGCCGGCAACCTCCTGCAGCCATGCGCCGTCGGCTCCGCGCGTGAAGCGCAGGCGCAGCGAGTCGTGGTGCGCCACCAGCGCCTGGAGCGCTCCTTCGGCGCACGCCACGTCCACCGCGTCGCGCGCGGCGAGGAGCACAGCCTGGTTGTAGTGGTGCGGCTGTGCGGGTGGCTGCTCGAAGAACGCGTGCTGGATGGGCGTCAGCGGCACGGTGCCGCGCACCAATCCTTGCTCTGCCTGGACGTAGCCCTCGCGCTTCACCACGCGAGCCAGGGCCTCCAGCGTCTGGTGTTGGAAGACGTGGTTGGCGGCGAGGTGCAGGCCCGCCTGCCGCGCGCGGGAGACGAGCTGGATGGAGAGGATGGAGTCGCCACCCAGCGCGAAGAAGTTGTCGTGCGGCCCGACGCGGGACACGCCCAGCAGCTCCGCCCAGATGGAGGCGAGGGTCTTCTCTTCGGGCGTGCGCGGCTCGACGAGCTCCGTGGCGTCGTACCGCCGCGTGTCCGGGGCGGGCAGGGCCTTGCGGTCCACCTTGCCGTTGGGCAGCAGCGGCAGGGCCTCCAGCACGACGAAGGCCGTGGGCACCATGAACTCGGGCAGCCGTGCGGACAGGAAGTCGCGCAGGGCCCGGGTGTCCGGGTTGGTGCCACCGTTGGCAACGACGTAGCCCACGAGCCTGGGGCCGGCGCCGTCTTCCCGCACCAGCGTCACCGCATCCGCGATGTCCGGATGGGAGCGCAGCGCGGACTCGATTTCCCCCAGCTCGATGCGCAGGCCGCGCAGCTTCACCTGCGTGTCGATGCGGCCGACGAAGTCGAGCGTGCCGTCCGCTCTCCAGCGCACCTTGTCACCGGTGCGATACAGGCGCGTGCCGGGCTCGGCGCTGAATGGGTCGGGCACGAAGCGCTCGGCGGTGAGGTCCGGCCGATGCAGGTAGCCCCATGCGAGGCCCACTCCGCCCAGGTACAGCTCGCCGGGCACACCCGTGGGCGCCGGCCGCAGGTGCGCGTCCAGCACGTAGGCCCGCGTGTTGGCCATGGGCCGGCCGATGGGCGCCACCGGCCCGGGGATGGTGTCCTCCACGTGCCACCACGTCGCGTCGATGGTGGTCTCGGTGGGGCCGTAGGTGTTGTGCAGGCACACGTGCGGCAGCACCTCGCGCACGCGGGGTGGCACGTCCGCCGGTAGCGCTTCTCCGCCGGCGAGGAGCCAGCGAAGCCGCGTGGCGGTGCGCAGGGCGGGCTCGTCCAGCAGCACGCGCAGGTGCGAGGGCACCAACTGGAGCACCGTGACGTCGTGACGCACGAGGCTCGACAGCAGCACGGCGGCATCCCGGTGTGCCTCTGGCGGCGCCAGCACGACGGCGGCGCCGTTGAGCAGGGCGGAGAAGAGCTCGGCCACGGAGACGTCGAAGCTCAGAGCGGTGCGCTGGAGCGTCCGCTCTCCCGGGCCGATGCCGTACCTGGTGCGCATCCACGCCGCATGGTTGGCGAGGGAACGATGGGAGATGACGGTGCCCTTGGGCTTGCCCGTGCTGCCCGAGGTGTAGATGACGTAGGCGGCGCTCTCCGGCGGCACCGGCGCATGGGGCGCAACCGGGGTGTCGCGGAGGTCGGCGTCCCAGCCGGAGTCGAGGCAGAAGACGGCGGGGCCCTCGGGCAGCAGGCCCTGGAGGTGCCGCTGGGTGAGCAGCACCGGAGCGGCGGAGTCCTGGAGCATGAAGGCCAGGCGCTCACGCGGGTAGGCCGGGTCCAGCGGAACGTAGGCACCACCGGCCTCGAGCACGCCGAGCAGCGCAACGGGCAGCTCCAGCGAGCGCTCCATGCAGACGGCGACGAGCGAGCCGGCACGCACGCCGAGCTTGCGCAGATGCGAGGCCAGCAGGCTGGCGCGCGAGGCGAGCTCGGCGTAGGTGAGCGAGCCCTCATCCGAGATCGCGGCGGGGGCCTCGGGCGTGAGCGCCGCCTGGGCGGAGACGAGGTCGTGGACGCTGGCCTCGGATGGGAAGTCAGCGGCGGTGGCGTTCCACTCCACCAGCACGCGGTGCTGCTCGGCCTCGTCCATCAGCGGCAGCGCGGAGATGGGCAGCTCGGGCGTGGCCACGGCGGCGCGCAGCAGCGTGCGCAGGTGGTCCACCATGCGGGCAGCGGTGGCGGCGTCGAAGGGGGCCGTGGAGTAGAGCAGGGCGCCGGAGATTCCCTCGGGTGACTCCGCCAGCGTGAGGTCCAGGTCGAACTTCGCGGGGACGTCGTCGAGCTCCACGGGCCGCAGGCGCAGGCCCGGCAGCTCCGGCACACCCCTGGGGGTGTTCTGGAAGGAGCACATCACCTGGAACAGGGGCGAGTAGCTGAGGCTGCGCTCGGGACGCAGCTCCTCGACGAGCTTCTCGAAGGGGACGTCCTGGTGTTCGTAGGCGCCCAGGGTCGTCTCGCGGACCTGCTCGAGCAACGCCTGGAACGAGCCGCGCGGGTCGACGCGCGAGCGCAGGACGAGCGTGTTGACGAAGAAGCCGATGAGGCCCTCCGTCTCCGCGAGGTTCCGGCCGGCGATGGGCGAGCCGACGACGATGTCCTCCTGGCCGGAGTAGCGGTGCAACAGCACCTGGAAGGCTGCCAGCAGCAGCATGAACGGCGTCACGCCCTGTTGCTGGCACGCGGCCCGCAGAGCCTCCGAGTCTTCCTGGGTGAAGGAGAACGGGACGAGGCCGCCCTGGAAGGATTGAACGGGAGGACGGGGCCTGTCGGTGGGGAGCTCCAGGAGCGCGGGAGCACCGGCGAGCAGTTGCTTCCAGTAACCGAGCTGGGCCTCCAGCACCTCGCCCTGGAGCCAGCCGCGCTGCCAGACCGCGAAGTCGGCGTACTGCACGGACAACGGCGGCAGTGGCGAGGGCTGGCCCTGGATGAAGGCGGTGTAGAGGGCCGCCACCTCACGCACCAGCACCGTCGCGGACCAGCCGTCCGAGACGATGTGATGCATGTTGAGCAGCAGCACGTGCGAGGCGTCGTCGAGGCGGAGCAGTGTGCCGCGCAGCAGCGGACCGGTGGCGAGGTCGAAGGGGCGGAGCGCGTCCTCGTGCGCCAGCTTCCGGGCCTCTTCCTCGCGCCGTGGCGGAGGCAGGTGTGTGAGGTCCACCCGCGCGAGGGTGAAGTCGCCGCTGGAGTCGATGCGCTGGCCAGGCTGGCCTTCACGAGCGACGAAGGTGGTGCGCAGCGCTTCGTGACGGCGCACCACTTCGCCCAATGCACTTTCGAGCGCGGCCGGGTCCAGCGCGCCCTCCAGGCGCAGGGCGGCGGGGATGTTGTAGGTGGCGGTGCCGGGCTCCAGTTGGTCGATGACCCACAGGCGCTGTTGCGCGAAGGAGAGGGGCATGTCCTCCGTGCGAGGCACGGGGACGAGAGGAGGCCGTGAGGGGCCTGTGTCCGCCCTCCGGCTCTTCTCCACCTGCTCGGCGAGCTGCGCGAGGGTGGGAGCGGCGAACAGCTCGCGCAGGGACAGCTCGATGCCGAAGAGCGCGCGCAGGCGGGAGACGACCTGGGTGGCCAGGAGCGAGTGGCCGCCGAGCTCGAAGAAGTCGTCATGGGCACCCACGCGGGCAACGCCCAGCAGTTGGCACCAGAGGTCCGCCAGCAGGGTCTCCGTGGGAGTGCGAGGCGCGAGGTATCCAGAGGCGGAGGTCTGGGCCGTGTCGGGCGCGGGCAGGGCCTTGCGGTCCACCTTGCCGTTGGGCGTCAGCGGCAGCGCGGTCAGCACCGCCACCGCCGAGGGCACCATGAACTCGGGCAGCCGGCGGGAGAGGGACTCGCGAAGGGTGCGGATGTCGAGCTCCTCGGGAGCGACATCCGCCGCGGGCACGACGTAGGCGACGAGCCGAGGGCCGGTGGGGCTGTCGTCGCGCACCACGGCCACCGCGTCACCGACGTCTGGATGGGAGCGCAGGGCGGATTCGACTTCACCCAGCTCGATGCGGAAGCCACGCAGCTTCACCTGCCCGTCGCGGCGACCAAGGAAGTCGAGGTTGCCGTCGGGGAGGAAGCGCGCGCGGTCTCCGGTGCGGTAGAGGCGGGCACCGGGGATGGAGCTGAAGGCATCGGGGATGAAGCGTTCGGCGGTCAGCTCCGGGCGGCGCAAGTAGCCACGGGCTACGCCTTCTCCGCCGATGTACAGCTCACCGATGACGCCGACGGGCAACGGCTGGAGCTGACCATCGAGGACGTAGAGCGACGTGTTGGCGATGGGCCTGCCGATGGGGACGATGCCATTGACGACGCCGCCGACGTTCAAGTCGTAGATGGAGCAGCCGACGACCGTCTCGGTGGGGCCGTACTCGTTGATGAGGCGGACGCGAGGAGCGAGCCGCTGCCAGCGCTCGACGGTGGCCGGAGGCAGAGCTTCACCACCGACGACGAAGGCACCTTCCAGTCGGGCCAGTTCCTCCGGCTGCATCAAGTCGAGCAGCACCTGGAGGTGAGCGGGCGTGAGCTTCACGAGGCCATGGCGGTGCTGCCGCAAGGAATCGGCGAGCGCCTCCAGGTCCTTGCCGGAGGGAAGCAGGTGCACGGTGCCACCGGCCAGCAAGGGCGTGATGAGACTGGTGAGGGTGGCGTCGAAGGCGACGGAGGTATGGACGGGGGCGCTCTGCCCCTCCGTGACGCGGTACTCGCGCAGGGCCCAGTGGAGGTAGTGGACGAGGCCGCGGTGCATCACCATGACGCCCTTGGGCCTGCCGGTACTGCCGGAGGTGTAGAGGACGTAGGCGAGGTGTTCGGACGTCACTCCCGAGTACGGAGGCGTCTGAGGTTGACGTGCGAGCAGTGGCTCGTCCGCATCGAGCAATACATAGAGCTCGCCACGTGAAGGCAGCTCATCCGCCAGTCGCTCCACGGTGATGACGACGGGGACCGCGGCATCCGCGAGCATGAAGCCGAGGCGCTCGGCGGGGTAGCTGGGGTCCAACGGGAGGAAGGCACCGCCCGCCTTGAGGACGCCGAGGATGGCGACGACCAGCTCGATGGAGCGCTCCAGGTGGAGAGCAACGAGCGTGTCGGGGCCGATGCCTAGCGAGCGCAGGTGGTGAGCGAGCTGATTGGCTCTCGTCTCCAGCTCCCGATAGGTGAGCGAGTCCTGATCGAAGCGCAGGGCAATGGACTCGGGAGTGCGGCGAGCCTGAGCCTCGAAGAGGAGGTGGGCGCAGGTGTCGCGAGGGAAGTCACGCGCGGTGGCGTTCCATTCCACCAGCACCTGGCGCTGCTCCTCGGGAGACAGCAGCGGCAGGCTGAACACCGGAGTCTCGGGTCGCGCCGCGGCGAGCTCCAGCACCGTGCCGAGGTGCCGCAGCATCCGGTCGATGGTGGCAGCCTCGAAGAGGTCCGTGCGGTACTCGCAGGCGCACGTCAGCCCCTGCGCGGTCGGGATGACGAAGAGGGTGAGGTCCAGGCGCGAGATGCCGCTTCCGGTGTTCTCCGGGCGCAGGGTCAGGCCGGGCACCTTCAGCTCGGTGGTGGGCTGGTTCTGGAGGACCAGCTTCACCTGGAAGATGGGCGCGTGGCCGAGGCTGCGCTCGGGATTGAGGACCTTGACCAGCTCCTCGAAGGGCAGGTCCTGGTGGGCATACGCCCCCAGGGTGGTGTCACGCACGCGGCCGAGCAGCTCACGGAAGGTCGGGTTGCCATCCAACCTCGCACGCAAGGCGAGCTGGTTGATGAAGAAGCCGATGAGGCCTTCGGTCTCAGTCCGGTTGCGGTTGGCGATGTCCGTGCCGACGACGAAGTCTTCCTGCCCCGAGTACCGCGAGAGGACCACCTCGAAGCCGGCGAGCAGGGCCATGAAGAGGGTGGTCCCCTCGCGACGGCAGAGCGCTTGAAGAGAGTCCGCCAGCTCGCGAGGCAGCACGCGAATGAGCGTGTTTCCGCGCACGCCCTGGACGGCGGGACGCGGGAAGTCGCCAGGCAGCTCCAACAGCCGGGGCGCGCCGGTGAGGTGCTCGCGCCACCAGGAGAGCTGGTTGTTCAGCACATCGCCCTGGAGCCAGCCGCGCTGCCACACCGCATGGTCCGCGTACTGCACGGGCATGGGAGGCAGTGGGGAGGGGTGGCCCTGGGTGAAGGCGGTGTAGAGGGTGGCGACCTCGCGCACGAGCACGCCCATGGACCAACCGTCGGAGACGATGTGGTGCATGTTGAGCAGCAGCACGTGAGCTGTGTCGTCGAGGCACAGCAGCGTGCCGCGCAGCAGCGGGCCGGTAGCGAGGTTGAAGGGGCGCAACGCTTCTTCTCGCGCCAGCTTCCGGGCTTCGTCCTCACGCCGAGGCGGAGGCAGATGTGACAGCTCCACTCTCGTGAGGGAGAAGCCGCTGCTGTCCTGGACGCACTGCACGGGCTGGCCTTCGCGTGAGACGAAGGTCGTGCGCAGGGACTCGTGCCGGCGCACCACTTCGGCGAGCGCGCGCTCCAGCGCCTCCGAGTCCAGCGCCCCCTCCAGGCGAAGGACCGCGGGGATGTTGTAGAGCGGGCTGCCCGGCTCCAGTTGGTCGATGAACCACAGGCGTTGCTGCGCGAAGGAGAGGGGTAGGTCGCCCGTGCGAGGCACCGGGACGAGTGGAGGCTGTGCCAGGCCATGGTCTGCCTTGCGAAGGACCTCCACCCGCTCCGCGAGCCGCGCGAGGGTGGGATGGGAGAACAGCTCCCGCAGCGGCAGCTCGACGGCGAAGACCGAACGGATGCGTGAGACAACCTGGGTAGCGAGCAGGGAGTGGCCACCGAGGTCGAAGAAGTTGTCGTGGACGCTCACGCGGGTGACGCCCAGCACCTGCGCCCAGAGGTCCGCGAGCAGTGTCTCCGTGGGAGTGCGAGGCGCGAGGTATTCGGCCGCTGAGGTCTGCGCAGCGTCGGGCGCGGGCAGGGCCTTGCGGTCCACCTTGCCGTTGGGCGTCAGGGGGAGCGATGGGAGCGCGATGAGCGCCGAGGGCACCATGAACTCGGGCAGCCGCTCTGAGACGAAGGCACGCAGGGCCTGGGTGGGCGGGCTGGTGCCTTCGGCAGGCACGACGTAGGCGACGAGCCTGGGGCCGGTGGAGCCGACTTCACGCACCACGGCCACCGCGTCACTGACCTCCGGGTGGGAGCGCAGCGCGGATTCGACTTCGCCCAGCTCGATGCGGAACCCACGCAGCTTCACCTGGAAGTCAGCACGGCCCAGGTACTCCAGCTCACCGGAGGCCTGCCAGCGGACGAGATCTCCCGTGCGGTACAGGCGGGCACCGGGGACGGAACCGAAGGCGTCGGGGATGAAGCGCTCAGCGGTGAGCTCCGGGCGGCGCAGGTAGCCACGAGCTACGCCTTCTCCGCCGATGTACAGCTCACCGATGACGCCGACGGGCAGCGGCTGGAGCTGGGCGTCGAGGACGTAGAGCGACGTGTTGGCGATGGGCCTGCCAATGGGAACGATGCCATTGACGACGCCGCCGACGTTCAAGTCGTAGATGGAGCAGCCGACGACCGTCTCGGTGGGGCCGTACTCGTTGATGAGGCGGACGCGAGGAGCGAGCCGCTGCCAGCGCTCGACGGTGGCCGGAGGCAGAGCTTCACCACCGACGACGAAGGCACCTTCCAGTCGGGCCAGTTCCTCCGGCTGCATCAAGTCGAGCAGCACCTGGAGGTGAGCGGGCGTGAGCTTCACGAGGCCATGGCGGTGCTGTCGCAGCGAATCAGCAAGAGCCTCCAGTTCACCGACGGAAGGCAGCAGGTGCACGGTGCCGCCTGCCAGCAGGGGAGTGAGGAGGCTGGTGAGGGTGGCGTCGAAGGCGACGGAGGTATGAGCCGGCGCGCTCTGTCCCTCGGTGACGCGGTATTCGCGCAGGGCCCAGTGCAGATAGTGGACGAGGCCGCGGTGCATCACCATGACGCCCTTGGGCCTGCCGGTGCTACCGGAGGTGTAGAGGACGTAGGCGAGGTGCTCGGCCGTCACCTCGGACGAGGGCGGCGTCTCGGGCTGTCGCGCGAGCAACGGCGCTTCCGCGTCGAGCAACACGCGTCGTTCGCCCTGCGAGGGCAGCTCCGCTGTCAGGCGCTCCGTGGTGACGACGACCCGGGCCGCCGAGTCGGTGAGCATGTAACCGAGGCGCTCGACGGGATAGCTCGGGTCCAGGGGGAGGAATGCACCACCGGCCTTGAGGACGCCGAGGATGGCGATGACCAGCTCGATGGAGCGTTCGAGGTGAAGGGCAACGAGCGTGTCGGGGCCGACACCCAGCGAGCGCAGGTGCCATGCGAGCTGATTGGCGCGCGTATCCAGTTCCCGATAGGGGAGCGAGTCGGAGCCGAAGCGCAGGGCGACAGCGTCGGGCGTGCGGCGGGTCTGAGCTTCAAAGAAATGGTGAGCACAGGAGTCGCGGGGGAAGTCACGTGCGGTGGTGTTCCACTCCACCAGCACTCGCCGCCGCTCGACTGCATCCATCAACGGAAGCTCGGATAGGTACCGCGCCGGATTCGTGGCGATGCCCTCCAGCAGCGTCCGCAGGTTCGTGGCCATCCGCTCGACGGTGGAGGCGTCGAACAGGTCGGTGGCGTACTGGAGGCTGCCGCTGAAGCCCTCGGGTGTCTCCTCCAGCGTGAGGTTCAGGTCGAACCGCGCGGGCAGCGCCTCCGGAGCGAGCGGGCGCAGGTGCAGTCCCGGCAGCTCAAGTGGGCCCATGGGCGTGTTCTGGAGCGTGAAGCTCACCTGGAAGATGGGCGAGTGGCTCAGGCTTCTTTGAGGCCGGAGCTCTTCGACGAGCTTTTCGAACGGGACGTCCTGGTGTTCGTAGGCGCCGAGGGTCGTGGCACGCACGTGGGCGAACAGCTCCTCGACGGTGGTGCGAGGCTCCACGCGGGAGCGCAGGACGAGTGTGTTGACGAAGAAGCCGATGAGGCCTTCGGTCTCGTTGCGGTTGCGGCCGGCGATGGGAGCGCCGACGACGATGTCCTCCTGTCCGGAGTAGCGAGCCAGCAGGACCTGGAAGCCGGCCAGCAAGGTCATGAAGGGCGTCAGGCCGTGGCGCCTGGAGAGTGCCTTGAGGGATTCGGAGAGGTCTCGGGGCAGGCGCACGGGCACGTGCGCGCCACGGTGGGATTGGACGGACGGGCGAGGCCTGTCGGTGGGCAACTCCAGCACGTGCGGCGCGGAGGCGAGTTGCTGCCTCCACCAGTCGAGCTGGCTGCTCAGCACGTCACCCTGGAGCCAATCACGCTGCCAGATGGCGAAGTCCGCGTACTGCACGAGCAGCGGCGGAAGCGGGGAGGGCTGGCCCTGGGTGAAGGCTCCGTAGAGCGCGGCGACCTCGCGCACGAGCACGCCCATGGACCAACCGTCCGAGACGATGTGGTGCATGTTGAGCAGCAGCACGTTCGCTGTGTCGTCGAGGCGTAGCAACGTGCCGCGCAGCAGCGGGCCGGTAGCGAGGTTGAAGGGGCGCAACGCTTCTTCTCGCGCCAGCTTCCGGGCCTCTTCCTCGCGTTGCGGCGGAGCCAGATGTGTCAGCTCCACTTGGGTGAGGGTGAAGTCGCCACCGGAGTGAATGAGCTGAGCGGGCTCGTCTTCGTGCGAGGCAAAGGTGGTGCGCAGCGCTTCGTGACGGCACACCACCTCGGCCAGCGCGCGCTCGAGCGCTCTCGAGTCCAGCGTGCCCTCGAGGCGCAGGGTCGCGGGCATGTTGTAGGTGGCGGTGCCGGGCTCCAGCTGGTCGATGAACAACAACCGCTGCTGGGCAAAGGACAGCGGCAGAGGTCTCGTGCGTGGCTGGGGAGTGATGGCAGGCAGGTTCCGCCGCGCGGAGTCCCCTACGGCATCGACGCGCGATGCGAGGCCCGCGAGGGTGGGCGCCTCGAAGAGGGCACGCAGCGGCAGTTCCACATGCAGCGTGGAGCGGATGCGGGAGATGACTCGCGTGGCCAGCAGGGAGTGGCCACCGAGGTCGAAGAAGTTGTCATTTGCGCCCACGCGAGCGACGCCCAGCAGTTGGCACCAGAGGTCCGCGAGCAGAGCCTCCGTAGGCGTGCGCGGCGCGAGGTACTCGGTCGCTGACGTCTGCGCCGTATCGGGCGCGGGCAGGGCCTTGCGGTCCACCTTGCCGTTGGGCGTCAGGGGGAGCGCCTCGAGTGCAACGAGCGCCGAGGGGACCATGAACTCAGGCAGCCGTTCGGAGATGAAGGCGCGCAGGGCGTGGGTGTCCGGGCTGGTGCCTTCAGTGGGCACGACGTAGGCGACGAGCCGAGGGCCGGTGGGGCCGTCGTCGCGCACCACGGCCACCGCGTCACCGACGTCTGGATGGGAGCGCAGGGCGGATTCGACTTCACCCAGCTCGATGCGGAAGCCACGCAGCTTCACCTGCCCGTCGCGGCGACCAAGGAAGTCGAGGTTGCCGTCGGGGAGGAAGCGCGCGCGGTCTCCGGTGCGGTAGAGGCGGGCACCGGGGATGGAGCTGAAGGCATCGGGGGTGAAGCGCTCAGCGGTGAGCTCCGGGCGGCGCAGGTAGCCACGAGCTACGCCTTCTCCGCCGATGTACAGCTCACCGATGACGCCGACGGGCACGGGCTGGAGCTGGGCGTCGAGGACGTAGAGCGACGTGTTGGCGATGGGCCTGCCAATGGGGACGATGCCATTGACGACGCCGCCCACGTTCAAGTCGTAGATGGAGCAGCCGACGACCGTCTCGGTGGGCCCGTACTCGTTGATGAGGCGGACGCGAGGAGCGAGCCGCTGCCAGCGCTCGACGGTGGCCGGAGGCAGAGCTTCACCACCGACGACGAAGGCACCTTCCAGTCGGGCCAGTTCCTCCGGCTGCATCAGGTCGAGCAGCACCTGGAGGTGAGCGGGCGTGAGCTTCACGAGGCCATGGCGGTGCTGTCGCAGCGAATCAGCAAGAGCCTCCAGTTCACCGACGGAAGGCAGCAGGTGCACGGTGGCACCGGCCAGCAGGGGAGTGAGGAGGCTGGTGAGGGTGGCGTCGAAGGCGACGGAGGTATGAACCGGCGCGCTCTGTCCCTCGGAGATGCGGTACTCCTGAAGTGCCCAGTGGAGATAGTGGACGAGGCCGCGGTGCATCACCATGACGCCCTTGGGCCTGCCGGTGCTGCCGGAGGTGTAGAGGACGTAGGCGAGGTTGTCGGCTGTCACCTCGGACGAGGGCGGCGTCTCGGGCTGCCGCGCGAGCAGAGGCGCGTCCGCGTCGAGCAACACGCGTCGGCCTCCCCCCGAAGGAAGCGAGTCCGCCAATCGCTCCACGGTGATGATGACGGGGACGGCCGCATCCGCGAGCATGAAGCCGAGGCGCTCGGCGGGGTAGCTGGGGTCCAACGGGAGGAAGGCACCACCGGCCTTGAGGACGCCGAGGATGGCGACGACCAGCTCGATGGAGCGCTCCAGATGGAGAGCGACAAGCGTGTCGGGGCCGATGCCCAGCAAGCGCAGGTGGTGGGCGAGCTGATTGGCTCGCGTGTCCAGCTCCCGATAGGTGAGCGAGTCCTGACCGAAACGTAGAGCGACGGACTCGGGAGTGCGGCGGGCCTGGGCCTCGAAGAGGTGGTGGGCGCACGTGTCGCGGGGGAAGTCACGCGCGGTGACGTTCCATTCCACCATCACCTGGCGCTGCTCCTCGGGAGACATCAGCGGCAGTGACGCCAGGGGCCGTGCCGCATCTTCACAGGCTACGGTGAGGACCGTTCGCAGGTGCCCGGCCATCCGCTCGACGGTGGAGGCATCGAACAGGTCGGTGGCGTACTGGAGGCTGCCGCTGAAGCCCTCGGGTGTTTCCTCCAGCGTGAGGTTCAGGTCGAACTTGGCTGGCAGTGTCGCCGGAGCCACAGGGCGCAGGTGCAGCCCCGGCAGCTCCAGCGGACCCATGGGCGTGTTCTGGAGCGTGAAGCTCACCTGGAAGATGGGTGAGTGGCTCAGGCTTCTTTGTGGCCGGAACTCTTCGACGAGCTTCTCGAACGGGACGTCCTGGTGCTCGTACGCGCCGAGGGTGGTGTGGCACACCTGCTCCAGCAGCGTGAGGAATGACGCACGCGCATCAATCCGGGAGCGCAGGACGAGGGTGTTGACGAAGAAGCCGATGAGGCCTTCGGTCTCGTTGCGGTTGCGGCCGGCAATGGGAGCGCCGACGACGATGTCCTCCTGTCCGGAGTAGCGGGCCAACAGGACCTGGAAGCCGGCCAGCAAGGTCATGAAGGGCGTCAGGCCGTGGCGCCTGGAGAGTGCCTTGAGGGATTCGGAGAGGTCTCGGGGCAGGCGCACGGGCACGTGCGCGCCACGGTGGGATTGGGCGGACGGGCGAGGCCTGTCGGTGGGCAACTCCAGCACGTGCGGCGCGGAGGCGAGTTGCTGCCTCCACCAGTCGAGCTGGCTGTTCAGCACGTCACCCTGGAGCCAATCACGCTGCCAGATGGCGAAGTCCGCGTACTGCACGGGCAGCGGCGGCAGGGGCGAGAGCCGGCCCTGGGTAAAGGCTTCGTAGAGCGCGGCGACCTCGCGCACGAGCACGCCCATGGACCAACCGTCCGAGACGATGTGGTGCAGGTTGAGAGAGAGCACGTGCTCGGTGGGGCCCAGCTTCAGCAACCGCGCGCGCAGCAGCGGGCCGGTGGCGAGGTTGAAGGGACGGAGCGATTCCTCCTGGAGCTCGCGCTCCAGCTCCTCGCGGCTCACGTCCACCACTTCCAGCCGCACCTCTGCGTGGGGCGCGATGCGTTGGAAGGGCTCGCCCTCCTGCTGGAGGAAGGTGGTTCGCAGTGCCTCATGGCGGTGCACCACCTCGGCGAAGGCGCGGCGCAGCGCCTCCGAATCGAGCGTCCCCTCCATGCGCACGAAGGCGGGCATGTTGTACGCGGGGCTGCCGGGCTGAAGCTGATCGATGAGCCACAGCCGCTGCTGGGCAAAGGAGAGCGGCAGCTCACCCGTGCGTGGCACCGGGACGAGTGGCGGCAATGCCAGCCCTCGGGCTTCCCTGCGACGGGTCTCCACCTGCCAGGCGAGTCGCGCGAGGGTGGGCGCGGAGAACAGCTCGCGCAGCGACAGCTCGACGCCGAAGAGCGAGCGGAGGCGGGAGACCACCTGGGTTGCTAGCAGGGAGTGGCCGCCCAGCTCGAAGAAGTTGTCGTTGGCACCGACTCGCGCGACGCCCAGTAACTGGGACCAGAGGTCCGCCAGCAGCGTCTCCGTCGGAGTGCGTGGCGCGAGGTACTCGGAGGCTGATGCCGTGTCGGGCGCGGGCAGGGCCTTGCGGTCCACCTTCCCGCTGGGCGTCAGCGGCAGGGCCTCCAGCGCGACGAAGGTGGCGGGCACCATGAACTCGGGCAGCCGCTCGGAGAGGAAGGTTCGCAGGGCCTGTGTGTCCAGGCTGGCTCCATCGGCGGGCACGACGTAGGCGACGAGCCGGTGGCCGGTGGCTCCGTCCTCTCGCACCAGGGCCACCGCGTCGCCGACGTCCGCATGGGCTCGCAGGGCGGATTCGATTTCGCCTGGCTCGATGCGGAAGCCGCGGAGCTTCACCTGGAAGTCGGTGCGGCCGAGGTAGTCGAGCGTGCCGTCGGGCTTCCAACGCACGAGATCGCCGGTGCGGTAGAGCCGCTCTCCTGTCATGCCGCTGAAGGCGTCCGGCACGAAGCGCTCGGCCGTCAATTCCGGGCGGTGCAGGTAGCCACGCGCCAGGCCGACGCCGCCGATGAAGAGCTCACCGGGCACACCGGTGGGCACCGGGCGCAGGTGCGCGTCGAGGACGTAGAGACGCACGTTGGCCAGGGGCTGGCCGATAGAGGGCTTCTTCCCGTCCGGCGTGCACTCGCTCATGGAGGCGCAGACGGTCGCCTCGGTGGGGCCATACGCATTGAGGAAGCGACGGCCCGGGGCCCACTTCATCACCAGCTCGGCGGAGCAGGCCTCGCCGGCGGAGATGACGGTGCGCAGCGAGTCCTGCCCTTGCGTCTCCATGACGGCGAGCGCGGTGGGCGGAAGGGTGGCGACGTGGACGTCGCGCGAGCGCAGCAACCTCGCCAGCGCGGGGCCGGGCATGCGCTCCTCACTGGAGGGCAGGAGGAGGGTGCCGCCGGAGAGGAGGGTGACGAAGACCTCGGAGACGGCGGCGTCGAAGCTGGGCGAGGCGAACTGGAGGACGCGCGTGCCAGGAGCAATGCCCATGGCGCGAGCCTGCTCCTGAACCAGGTTGGGCACGCCCCGGTGCGTCACCATGACGCCCTTGGGGCGGCCCGTGCTGCCGGAGGTGTAGATGACGTAGGCGAGGTGGTCCGCGAGCACTCCCGAGAGAGGTGCGGTCCCCGGCTGCTTCGCGATGCGCGACGCATCCGTGTCGAGCAGCACGCGCCGTTCGCCCCGTGAGGGCAGAGCGTCCGCCAGCCGTCGCTCGGTGAGGACGAGCGAGACGGACGCGTCCGCGAGCATGAAGCCCAGGCGCTCGGCCGGGTAGCTCGGGTCCAACGGGAGGAAGGCGCCGCCGGCCTTGAGAACGCCGAACATGGCGACCACGAGGTCGATGGAGCGCTCCAGGTGGAGCGCGATGAGGGTGTCGGGACCGATGCCCAGCGTGCGCAGATGATGGGCAAGCTGATTGGCGCGGGCGTCCAGCTCTCCGTAGCTGAGCAACGCATCGCCGTGGAGCAGCGCCGTGTCATCAGGCGTGCCGCGGGCCTGGGCCTCGAAGCGCTCGTGGACGATGGCACCGTCCGGGAAGGTCACGGGCTTGCCATTCCACCGCACCAGCACGCGCTGGCGCTCGGCGTCGTCCATCAGCGGCAGCTCGGACAGGCGCCGCTCCGGGTGCGCGGCGATGGCCTCCAGCAGCGTGTGGAAGTGCGCCAGCATCCGCGCCGCGGTCGCTTCATCGAACAGGTCCGTGCGGTAGACGAGCGCGGTGCGCAGACCCTGGGGCAGCTCGGTGGCCAGCAGCGACAGGTCCACCTGCGCGGCGCCGCTGTCCACGGGCTGCGCTTCCATCCGTAGCCCCGGTACCTCCAGTGGCGGCAGGGGCGCGTTCTGCAGGGTGAACATCACCTGGAACAGCGGCGTGACATCGAGCCGCCGCTCCGGCTTCAGCGCCTCCACCACCTTCTCGAAGGGCAGGTCCTGGTGGGCGAAGGCACCCAGCACCGTCTCGTGCGCGCGCCGCAGTAGCTCCAAGAAAGTCGGGTCGCCGGACAGGTCCGTGCGCAGTGCGAGCGTGTTGACGAAGAGTCCGATGAGGCCTTGGAGGTCGGCGCGGTTGCGGCCCGCCACGGGCGAGCCCACCACCACGTCGTCCTGGCCGCTGTAGCGGGACAGCAGCACCTGCCAGGCGGACAAAAGCAGCATGAAGAGGGTGCGGCCCTCACGGCGGGCCAGCGACTGGAGGGACTGGAGCAGCTCCGGTGGCAGCACCACCGTGAGGCGTGCGCCCCGATTGCTGGCGATGGATGCCCGGGGCCTGTCCGTGGGCAGCTCCAGCACGGCGCCCGGATTCAACCGCTGACGCCAGTAACCGAGCTGCGTGTCCAGCGTCTCACCCTGGAGCCAGTCGCGCTGCCACACGGCGAAGTCCACATACTGCAAGGGCAGCGGCGGCAGCGGAGAGGCGCGCCCCTCGGCGAGCGCGGAGTAGAGCGTGCCCAACTCCTTCACGAGCACGCCCATCGTCCAGCCGTCCGAGACGATGTGGTGGAGGTTGAGCAGCAGCAGGTGTTCGCGCGTGTCCCAGCGGTAGAGCACGGCGCGCAGCAGCGGCCCCTGCTCCAAGGCGAAGGGTAGTCTCGAGTCCTCGTGCAGCCGGCGCCACGCCTCCGCCTCCCCGCCGGGGACTTCCACGACGGGCAGCGGGACCTCGACCGAGGCGGCAATCCGCTGTGACACCCGGCCGTCCTGCTCGACGAAGGTGGTGCGCAGCGTCTCGTGCCGTTGCACCAGCTCCTGGAGGGCCCGATGCAGGACGTCGACGTTCAGCTCCCCGGACAGCCGCACGGCGCTCGGGACGCTGAGCGCGGCGCTGCCCGGCTCCAGCCGCTCCTGGAGCCACATCCGCTCCTGCGCGAAGGATACCGGGGCACGACGGGACGAACGGGCCTTGTCGCGCAGCAACTCGGCGAGTCGCGCGCGCTTCTGCTCGGGGGTGAGCGCCATGGAGTGCTCCGATGTGCGGAATGCAGACGACAGGCGTGAAACGCGCGTCTCCGCGCGGGTGGGCACGGCGGCCCACCCGGCGGAGCTCACTGCGTACGTTTCACGTGTCCCGGATGTTACAAAACCTCCCTCCCCGCGAGGAGGGAGGGCACGTCAGGCGACCTTGTTCGCGTCGCCTTCCACGTCGGCGCCCTCGGCGCCCTCCATCTCCGCCAGCAGCGCGGCGACCTGCTCGTCGGAGAGGTTGTCCAGGTTCTCCAGCAGCTGCCCGGCGCGGGCGTCGGCGGCGGGAGCCTTCTTCGGCGCGGGCGCGGCCTCGGGCAGCTCGTAGCCCAGGCGCGTGGCCAGGGCGCGGGTGGACGCGTCCAGCGCGCGCGGCCACTGGATGCGCTTCCACGAGTCGCTGCGCTCACCCTCGATGCGCGTGTGCTGGAGGATGTTCGGGTCGCCGAGGCCGCCCAGCATGCGCTCGCGCTTGCCGTCGTACGGCGACACCATGCTGTCGTCGTAGGGCAGCTCGAGGAAGTCGCTGACGCCCTTCATCACCCGCTCCGGCTCGGCCACCAGCTCCTCGTAGCGCACCCAGTGCACGCGCTCGGAGCCGATGCGCGAGTAGAAGTCGAGCAGGTTCTGGTTGGGCATGGCCCACACCGTCTCCGCGACGGCGTAGGGGTCCACGTCCGCCGAGCCGAAGAGGCTGGGACCGAAGAGCCGGTCGAAGCGCATGCGCACCAGCGACTCCATGACGGGCAGCGGGTGGCGGATGAGGAAGAGGTACTTCGGCTTGTCGAACATCTCCTCACCGCGCCACAGCGTCTCCGGGTCCATGGCGTACGGCGGCGTCTTGTCCACCAGCAGGCGCGGCGCGGACAGCTCCTGGAGCTGGCCATAGACGGACTGCGCGGAGGCGTTGTCCGCCACCAGCTTGTCGACGAAGGCCTGGCCCGCGACGGAGTCCAGCTTCTTCATCTCCATGAAGGCCCACAGCAGGCCCTTCTCGGTCCACTCCATCTCGTGGCCGAAGCCCACGTTCTGCTTCCACTCCTTCATCGTCTCGAAGAAGAGGAGGTTCAGCTCGGGCGGGCAGAACAGGCGAGGGTGGCCGGCGAGCATGACGCGGAAGAGCGTGGAGCCCGCGCGCGGCGTGGAGTGCACGAAGACCATGCTCGGGTTCTTCTTCGGCGCGCGCACCTTGGGGCCGGACGCCTGCCGGCGGTAGGGACGCAGCGAGAGGGCCGACAGCGGCAAATCCGTGGCGAAGCGCGCCGGGTCCGACTGGCGCTCCATCTCCGCCAGCAGGTAGCGCGACAGCTCCGGCAGCGAGGCGTGCTCGCGCAGCTCGTGCGGGTAGAGCTGGAACTTGAGCTCCTTCTTCAGGTCGAACTCCAGCTCGGAGCCGATGGCGTCCAGGTCCAGCCCCGCGAGGCTGCCGTTGGCGGGCAGGTCCTTCACCTCGCGCTTCGTCACCTTGGCCACCTTGCGGCGCAGCCAGTCCTCCAGGAGCGTCGGGCGCTCGGTGGGGAAGGCCGTGCGCAGGGCCTCGGCCAGGGGCTTCGTCGGCACGGCTTCACGCGCCGCCAGCTCCTTCGCGATGAGGCCGGAGAGGCCCGCCACGGTGGGGTTCTCGAAGAGGCTGCGCAGCGGCGGTTCCACCTTGAAGGTGGCCTGGAGCTGGTTGCGAAGCTGCGTGGCCAGCAGCGAGTGGCCGCCGAGGTCGAAGAAGTCGTCGTGCAGGCCCACCTCGGCCACGCCGAGCAGCTCGCTCCACAGCGCGGCCACCGCCTTCTCCAAATCCGTGCCCGGGGCGACGAAGGCCGTCTTGCCGCGGCGCACGCGGTTGGCGGCCTTCTTCTGCGGCGCGCCCGGGGCCTTCGCCTCGCGGTTGACCCACATGCGCACGCGCGGCTCCAGGTCGCCGGTGATGACCACCACCTGGCCGTCCAGGCCGGCCTGCACCACGCGGCGCAGGGCCTGGGTGCCTTCCGGAATGGTCATCGTGTACTGGTCCATCGCCGTGCGCAGCGAGGTGTGCTTCGTCTCCTCGGGCCACGGGTCCCACGAGGCGCTCACCCAGCGCGGCGACTCGAGGCCGCGCCGGCTCTCCGCGAAGGCGTCCAGGAACTGGTTGCCCGCCGCGTACGTGAAGTGCGCGAGACCGCCCAGCACCGAGGAGCTGGAGGAGAAGAGGAGCACGAAGTCCACCGCGTGTCCGCGCAGCGCCTCCTCCAGCGCGTAGGTGCCGTACACCTTGGGGCCGAACTGCGTCTCGGCGGCGTCGCGGCGCACGTCCGTCAGCGCCATGTACGGCGAGTCACCGCGGGTGACGCCCGCCGTGTGCAGCACGCCGTGAATCGCGCCGAAGCGGGCCTCCGCCTTCTGCACCGCGGCCTTCAGCTTCGCGGCGTCCGCCACGTCGGCGTCGAGCACCAGCACCTCGGCGCCCTTGGCCTCCAGCTCCTTCACGCGGCGGATGCGGCGGCTCGTGGTGTCGTCCTCGGCGTGGCTCGCGAGCCAGGCGTCCCAGGTGCTCCGTTCCGGCAGCGGGGTGCGGCCGAGCAGCGCCAGCTTCGCCTTGAACGTCTCCGCGAGGTGGTCCGCCAGCATGAGGCCCACCGCGCCCATGCCGCCGGTGATGAGGTACACGCCGCCCTCGCGCAGCGGGGCGATGGGGGCGCCCTTCGCGTCCAGCCGCACCGGGGTGTACGTCTGCACGTAGCGGCGGGTGCCGCGCAGCACCACCAGCAGCTCGGAGCCGCGCGCGCTGAACTCCGCCACCAGCGTCGCCGCCAGCCGCTCCGCGCGCGGGCTGTTCGGCACCGGCAGCTCCACCTCCACGCAGCGGGCGGTGACGTGCTGGATCTCCTGCGGAATCACCTTGCAGGCGGTGAGCAGCGGGGACTTCTCCGACAGCGCCTGACGCTCGCCGTCGAGGTCATGCAGCCGGTTGGACACCACCTCGACGCGCACCGGCCGCGTGCCCTTCGCGAGCGCCTGGCCCAGCGCGAGCAGGCTGTAGTAGCCGCCGTCCTGCACCTTGCGGAACAGCTCCGGACCCGTGCCCGTCACGTCCGGCGCGGTGAGGCTCCACAGGTGGACGACGACGTCCGCGGGCAGGCCCTGCTTCTCCAGGTCCTCGAAGACCGCCTGCAGGTCCGCCTTGCTGTCCTGCGCGGCCACGTAGTGACGCGCGTCCTCGCGGGCGTACGCCTTGCCCGCCTTCACGTGGATGACTTCACGGCCCTCGGCCTTCAGGCGGCGCGCCAGCGCCTCACCCATGCCGAGCCCGTCCTCCAGCAGCACCCAGACGCGCGACTTCGCCAGCGCCTCCGCGTCCAGCGCGGGCGGGGCGGCGGGCTTCCACGCGGGGACGTGGAACCAGTCCGCCACGTCGGCGGCCTTGCCCGACGGCGCGCGCGTCTGGGCCTGCGTGGTGGCGCCCTCGACGGCGTCAACCCAGTAGCGCTCGCGCTCGAAGGGGTAGCCCGGCAGCGGCAGGCGGCGGCGCTTCTGCGCGCTGTAGAGCCCCTTCCAGTCCACCGGCACGCCGGCCAGCCACAGCTCGCCCAGGGTGCCCATCAGCTTCGCGGCGTCGGACTCGGGCTTCTGCGGGTGGCGCGACGACGAGAGCACCGTGCGGCCGTTCGCCTCCGGCTGCGCCTTGGCGAGGCTGGCCAGCGTCTGGCCCGGGCCCACCTCCAGCAGCACGTCGGCGGAGTCCTTCATCAGCTCGCGCAGGCCCTGTGCGAAGCGCACCGGCTGACGCAGGTGGCGGGCCCAGTACGCGGGGTCCGTGGCCTGCGCGGCGTCAATCCACGTGCCCGTCACGTTGGACACGTACGGCAGCTTCGGCGCCTGGAGGCGCACGCGGCGCACCGCATCGGTGAAAGGCGCGAGGATGGAGTCCATCATCGCGGAGTGGAACGCGTGCGACGTGTGCAGCCGGCGCGCCTGCACGCCGCGCTCGGAGAGCTTCGCTTCCAGCGCGTCCACCGCCTCCGTGGGGCCGGCCACCACGCACATCGCCGGGCCGTTGACGGCCGCGAGGTCCAGCTTGCCCTCCAGGAGCGGCGTGACGTCGGCTTCCGTCAGCGGCACCGCGAGCATCGAGCCCGTCGGCAGCGACTGCATCAGCCGGCCACGCGCGGCCACCAGCGCCAGCGCGTCGTCCAGCGAGAAGACGCCCGCGAGGCAGGCGGCGACGTACTCGCCGATGCTGTGGCCCACCATGGCGCGCGGCTTCACGCCCCAGGCCATCCACAGCTTCGCCAGCGCGTACTCGATGACGAACAGCGCGGGCTGGGTGAGGGCGGTGCCCTCCAGCTTCTTCGTCGCCTCGGCCTCGCCGGCAGGGGTGGGGTAGAGGACGGTGCGCAAATCCAGCCCGAGGTGCGGCTTCAGCTTCTCCGCGCAGGTGTCCACCTCGGCGCGGAAGGCGGGCTCGCTGTCGTACAGCTCGCGCGCCATGTTGACGTGCTGCGCGCCCTGGCCGGGGAACATGAAGACCACCGGCCGGTCGCCCACCTCGCGCACGCCCGTGAGGGCACGGGAGGTCAGCCCCTCGGCGGCGTCCTGCGCGGTGCGGGCCACCAGCACGCGGCGGTGGTCGAAGTCCTTGCGGCCCATCTGGAGCGTGAAGGCCACGTCGGCGAGCGACGCACCCGGGTGCTCCTTCAGCCACGCCGCGAGGTTGTTCGTGGCCGTGTCGAGCGCGGCCTCGCTGCGGGCGGACAGCATCACGAGCTGCGCGGGACGCGAAGGACCGGAGGCCTCGGCCTTCGGGGCCTCCTCCAGGATGACGTGCGCGTTGGTGCCGCCGAAGCCGAACGAGCTGACACCCGCGCGCAGCGGGCCCTGGGCCGTCCAGTCCGTCAGCTTCGTGTTGACGGTGAACGGGCTGTTGGGGAAGTCGATTTGAGGGTTGGGCTGCGTGAAGTTCAGCATGGGCGGCAGCTTGCGGTGCTGGAGCTGCATCACCGTCTTGATGAAGCCCGCCATGCCCGCGGCCACGTCGAGGTGGCCCACGTTGCCCTTCGCCGTGCCCAGCTTGCAGAAGCCCTTCTTGTCCGTGCTCGCGCGCCACGCGTTGTTGAGCGCGAGGATTTCAATCGGGTCTCCCAGCGACGTGCCGGTGCCGTGGGCCTCCAGGTAGCTGATGGCGTCCGCGTCCAGGCCGGCGCACGCCAGCGCCTCCAGCAGCACGTCCGTCTGGCCCTCCACGCTGGGCGCGGTGAAGGACGCCTTGTGCGAGCCGTCGTTGTTCACCGCCGTGCCGCGCACGACGGCCAGGACGTTGTCGCCGTCCGCAATCGCGTCCTGCAGGCGCTTGAGCACCACCACGCCCGCGCCGCTGCCGAAGACGGTGCCCTCGGCCTTCGCGTCGAAGGGACGCACGTGGCCGTCCGGGGAGAGCATGCTGCCCGGCTCGTAGGTGTAGCCCGCGCGGTGCGGCACGTTGACGGCGGTGGCCGAGGCCAGGGCCATGCGGCACTCGCCCATCAGCAGGCTCTGGCAGGCGAGGTGGATGGCCACGAGCGACGTGGAGCACGCCGTCTGCACCATGGTGCTGGGGCCGGTGAGGTTGAGCTTGTACGAGACGCGCGTGGCCAGCGACGACATGTCGTTGCCCAGCTCCACCAGCAGCCTGTCCTGCGGCTGGAGCGCGGCGCGGTTGGCCAGCACGTGGAAGAGGTACGTGCTGGTGCGGGTGCCGGCGAAGACGGAGATGCGCTCGCCCGGGTGCTTGTCCGGGTCATAGCCCGCGTGCTCCAGCGCCTCCCAGGAGACCTCCAGCAGCAGGCGCTGCTGCGGGTCCATGACGCGCGCCTCCAGCGGCGTGTAGCCGAAGAAGCCCGCGTCGAAGTTCTCCACGCCGTTCAGCACGGGCGCCGCCTTCACGTAGCGGCTGTTGCCCAGCTCCTCGGCGGGCACGCCCGCGGCGCGCAGCTCGTCGTCGGTGAGCGGAACGATGGACTCCACGCCCGCGCACAGGTTCTTCCAGAACTGCTCCACGTCCTTCGCGCCAGGGAAACGGCCAGCCATGCCGATGACGGCAATGGCCAGTCCCTCGTAGGAGGACTCGTCGGTCTCGTTGATATCGGCCATGGTGATTTCTTTCAGAGGGGTGGGCGATGCGCGCGTGCCCGCGCTCGCGCTGCTATCGCTGCCTGCGGTGGAGCCACTGGTTGCGGCGGCTCAGTTCTTCCTTGCGCTTCGCCAGCTTCTCCGCGCGCTCGCGGGCCGCCGCGTCGCCCTCGCCCAGCAATTCCGCGAGCGAGCGCGCCGTGGGGCGCTGGTACAGGGTCGCGGCCGGCACCTCCACCTGGAGGGCCTGCCGGAGCTGGGCGGAGGCCTGCACCGCGAGGAGCGAGTCCGCGCCCAGCTCGAAGAAGTTGTCGTCGATGCCCAGCGGGTCGATGCCGAGCACGCCCTGGAGCACCGTGACGAGTGTTCGCTCCAGGTCATTGCGCGGCGCCACGTAGGCCGTGGACAGCGCGGGGCGCGGGTGGGCCTTGCGGCCGCCGGGCGTGGCCGAGGCCTGGGCCTGCGACGCGGACCGCACCGACTGCCGGCGCCGCGAGGCAAGGTCCGCCGTGCACACGGCGATGGGACCGCCCGTCGTGCCGGCAAGGATGCGGCGCGTGGCGTCCACGCCCTCGGCGGGCGTGAGCGCGAACTTCGCGAGCGCCCCCAGGGCGGCGGAGTCGTCCAGCTTCCACGCGTCCCAGCCCACGCTGTGCCAGGGCACGGTGCCTGTGTCGGTGCGGGCCTCCGCGAAGGCGTCCATGAAGGCGCTGGCCGCCGCGTTCGCCACCTGTCCCAGGCCGCCCAGCACCGAGGACAGCGACGACATGAGCAGCACGAAGTCCAGCCCGTCCGTGGGGAGGGCAGCGGCCAGTGCCTGGAGGCCTTTCACGCCGGGCTCGAAGTGCGCGGCGCGCTGCTCGGGGCCGAGGTCCTGGATGGCTCCCAGCATGGCGCCGCGCAGCCCGCTCGCCGCGTGGATGACGCCGTCGATGCGGCCGAAGCGCTCCTGCGCGCGAGCCACCGCACCCTGGAGCTGGGCCGCGTCCGTCGCGTCGACATCAAGCACCAGCACCGCGGCTCCGGCGGACTCCAGCGCCTGCGCGGCCTCCACCTTGCGGCGCGTGGCATCCGTGGGCTCGTGCGTGGCGAGCCACTGCGCCCACTCCTCGCGGGCGGGGAAGCCCGGGCCCTCCACCAGCGCGAGGCGCGCCTGGAGGGACTTCGCCAGGTCCAGGGCCAGCACGTGGCCCGGGCCCTCCAGGCCGTCGGTGATGAGGTACGTGCCCTGAATCCGCAGCGGCTGGCTGGACGCGGCGTCCTCGTGCAGCCGCACCTGCTCGAAGGTCTGCACCCAGCGCTGGCGCCCGCGCCAGGCGACCACCGGCTCCGCCGCGCCCCTGAAGAGCTCCGACAGCAGGTGGTCCGCCAGGGCGGCGGCGTCCTTGCTCCGGCCCGGAGCGGCCACGTCCACCAGCCGGCAGGTGAGGTGCGGGTACTCCTGGGGAATCACCCGGCAGGGGCCGAGCATCGCCGACAGCTCGGGCACCAGCGTGTCCGCGCGCTCCACGTTCGCGGCCCCGCTGGCCACCACGAACCACGGCTGCGGCTCCGTCTGGCCCTTCGCGCCCGTGGCCTGCGCGAGCGACAGGAGGCTGTGCAGGCCCGTGTCCAGCGCCACCTCGCGCAGCACGTTGCCCGCGTGGATGCCCCAGAGGTGGATGATGCCGCCGACGGCATGGCCCTGCTGTGCGAGCGCGTCCAGCAGCGCGACGTAGTCCTCGCGCCGCTTCGGGTCCACCGTGAAGCTGCCGTCGCTCAGGTGGGCGAAGCCCGTGCCGGGAACGACGCGCGCCACGGCGGGGCCCGCGCCCGTCAGCCTGGCGATGAGCGCGTCCCCGACGCCCGTGGTGTCCGCGAACACCAGCCAGCTGCGCACGCCCATCGTGGGGCCGGCGGCCTCCGCCGTGCGCGGCAGCGGCGCGCGCTTCCACGAGGGCACGTAGTACCAGTCGGCCGCGTCGGTCTTCTTCTCGGGCGACGCGGTGCTGGCCGTCGCCGTGGCGGAAGGACGCACGGCATTCAGGCCGGTGCCGGGGCGCGCATCAATCCAGTAGCGCTGCCGCTCGAAGGGGTAGGTGGGCAGCGGCAGCCGGCGGCGCTGCTCCTTCTTCGCGAAGCCCGCCCAGTCCGGGTGGACGCCGTTGAGCCACAGCCTGCCCAGCGCGGTGACGAGCACCGTCACGTCATCGGCGTTCGTCTCGCGCGGGTGCCGCGTGCAGGCGAGGGCCACGCGCGTGTCGGCGCCGGGCTGCTGCCGCGCGAGCGAGGTCAGCGTCGTGCCCGGCCCTACCTCCAGCAGCGCGAGCTGAGGCTTCTGCGCCAGCGCGCGCAGGCCCGCGTCGAAGCGCACCGCCTGCCGCAGGTGCTGGGCCCAGTACGCCGGGTCCGTGGCCTGCGCGGGCTCAATCCACGTGCCCGTCACGTTGGACAGGAACTGGAGCTTCGGCGGGTTGCGCTTCACCGCGCGCACCGCCTCCGTGAAGGCGGGAAGGATGGGGTCCATCATCGCGGAGTGGAACGCGTGCGACGTGTGCAGCTTCGACACGCCCACACCCATCGGCTCCAGCTTCGACTGGAGCGCGGCGATGGCCTCGGAAGGCCCGGCCACCACCGTGAGGCGCGGCCCGTTGACGGCGGCCAGCGACAGCTCCGGCGTCAGGTGCGGGCGCAGCTCGTCTTCGGAGAGCTGCACGCTCAGCATGGAGCCGGCCGGCAGCGACTGCATGAGCTGACCGCGCTTCGCCACCAGCGCGAGCGCGTCCTTCAGCTCGAAGACACCGGCGAGGCACGCGGCGACGTACTCGCCCACGCTGTGTCCCAGCATGGCCTGTGGCTTCACGCCCCAGGACATCCACAGGCGCGCCAGCGAGTACTCCACCGCGAACAGCGCCGGCTGCGTGAGGGCCGTCTGGCCCAGCTTCTTCGCAGCCTCCTCCGCGCCCGCCGCGTCCGGGTACAGCACCGTGCGCAAGTCGAGCCCCAGGTGCGGGAGCAGGTGCGTCGCGCACGCATCCAGGTGCTCGCGGAAGACGGGCTCGGCGTCATACAGCCCGCGCGCCATGCCCACGTATTGCGAGCCCTGACCCGGGAAGAGGAACGCCACCGGCCGGTCCTGCACCTGCGGCGCGTCCGTCAGGCAGCGCGGCGTGCCCTCGGCCTCGAGCGCGGCGAGCGCGTCGTCGCGGTCCGTGCACACCAACGCGCGGCGGTGCGACATGGGCTGCCGCCCCACCTGGAGCGTGTATGCCACGTCCGCGAGCGACTGCTCCGGGTGCGCGCGCAGGTGCTTCGCCAGCCGCCGCGTCGCGGAGTCCAACGCGGTGGCCGAGCGGGCCGACAGCACCAGCGCCTGCGCCTTCCGCGACGGGCCGGACGCGGGCAGGGCAGGGGCCTCCTGCAGGACGATGTGCGCGTTGGTTCCGCCCACGCCGAAGGAGCTGACGCCCGCGCGGCGCGGGTGCTTCGGGTGCGCGGGCCACGGCTCCAGCTTCGCGCTGACGTAGAAGGGCGTGCTGTCGAAGTCGATTTCCGGGCTGGGCTGCTCGAAGTGGAGGCTGGGCACCAGCTCGCGGTGCTCCAGCGACATCACCGCCTTGATGAGGCTGGACACTCCGGCCGCGTTCGCCAGGTGGCCGATGTTCGACTTCACCGAGCCGATGGGAATCTTGCGCGCATTCGCGGTCGGAGCCGCGGCCGCCGCGCTGGCCTTGCGAGGACGGAAGGCCTTGGTGAGCGCGCGCACTTCGATGGGGTCGCCCATCTTCGTGCCGGTGCCGTGCGCCTCCACGTAGCCGATGCTCTCCGGCTCCACGCCCGCGGCGCCCAGGGCCTCGCTGATGACGGCGGCCTGGCCCTCGACGCTCGGCGCGGTGAAGCCCACCTTCATCGAGCCGTCGTTGTTGATGGCCGTGCCCTTGATGACGGCGTGGATGAAGTCGCCGTCCTCCAGCGCGTCCTTGAGGCGCTTGAGCACCACCACGCCCGCGCCGCTGCCGAACACCGTGCCCTCCGCCTTCGCGTCGAAGGCGCGGCAGTGCCCGTCCGGCGAGACGATGCCGCCGGGCAGGTAGCGGTAGCCCTCCGGGTGCTTCACGTGCACGGACACGCCGCCAGCCAGGGCGATGTCACACTCCTCGTTGAGGAGGCTCTGGACGGCGACGTGCGTGGCCACCAGCGACGTGGAGCACGCGCTGGAGATGGAGTAGCTGGGCCCGCGCAGGTTGAACTTGTACGCGACGCGGGTGCCCAGGAAGTCGGCGCCGTTGGCGACGTCGATTTGGACCTGGTCCAGCATGCTGAGCTGGTCCGCGTTGGGCACCAGGTTGTGCAGCAGGTACGTGTTCGTCGGCGCGCCGCCGAAGACGCCGATGATGCCCTTGAAGTTCTCGGGCGCGTAGCCCGCGCGCTCCAGCGCCTCCCAGCAGCACTCCAGGAAGACGCGGTGCTGCGGGTCCATCAGCTCCGCCTCGCGGGGCGTGTAGCCGAAGAAGCCCGCGTCGAAGAGCTCCATGCCCTCCAGCGCCGCGGACGCCTTCACCCACGACGGGTCCTTCCGCAGGGATGCGTCCACGCCCAGCGCTTCCAGCTCCGCGTCCGGTACGGCGCGGATGGACTCCACGCCGTTGCGCAGGTTCTGCCAGAAGGCGTCGAGGTCGGGCGCTCCGGGGAAGCGCCCGGTCATGCCGATGATGGCGATGTCCTGCTCGTCGGCGGCGATGTCGGTAGGCATGGGTACTGACTTTTCGGAAAGAGGGTCCGTCGGGTTGTTACGGCTCAGGTCTCTTCTTCGGATGCATCCTCGGAGGACTCACTCCGGCGGGCGCGGCGGGCGCGGCGGCGCGCACCCCGGTCCATGCTGGTGTCCTCATCCTCCGCGGGCGCCGCGTCGGGCGGCAGGGTGGCCGCCTTGATGAGCTTCGCCAGCGCGTGCACCGTCGGTCCCTCGTAGAGGCTGACGGCGGGGATGGAGACGCCGAACTTCTCGCGCACGCGGGCGATGAGCTTCACGCCCACCAGCGAGTTGCCGCCCAGCTCGAAGAAGCTGTCGTGCACGCCCACCTGGGAGATGCCGAGCGTGGCCTCCCACAGGCGGGCAATCGTCTCCTCCAGCTCGTCGCGCGGCGCCACGTACGGGTTCTGCAGCGTGGGGCGCGGGGTGCGGTCCTCCGCTCCGGCGTCCTGTTGCACCAGCGCGCCCTGGGGCTTCTCCGCCTTCGCGGCCTCCTGCTCCGGACGCGTCCAGCGCGCGGCGCGAGCGGAGAGGGAGCTGGTGGACACCGCCACGTGGCCCACCGGGCCCAGCGCGAGCAGGTGCTCGAAGGCCTGCGCGCCCTCGTCCGCGGAGATGGCCAGCGCGCCGAACGGCGTGGCCGCCGCCAGCGCCGAGGACGAGCCCTCCTCGAAGCGCCACGCGTCCCAGCCCACGCTCGTCCACGGCACCGGGGACTCCTGCGTGTGCTTCGCGGCGAAGGCGTCCATGAAGCCCGTGGCCGCCGTGTACGAGGCCAGCCCCAGGCCGCCCAGCACCGCCGCCAGCGACGAGGCGAGGTGGACGAAGTCCAGCGTCCGGCCCGCCAGCGCCTCCTCCAGCGCATAGACGCCCTGGATGCGGCTGCGGAAGTGGTTGCGCACGTCCTCGGGGCGCGTGTCCGGAATGGCGCGGAAGAGCGCCGGGTCCACGTCGCCCGCCGCGTACACCACTCCGTTCAGCGTGCCGAAGCGCGAGACCGCCGCGTCCACGGCCGCCTTGAGCTGCGCGCGGTCACCGACGTCCGCGGCGACTACATGCACCTCGGCGCCCTGCGCCTCCAGCGCGCGCACCTTCTGGATGCGGCGGCTGACCGGGTCCGCCTCACCGTGCGAGGCGAGCCACGCGTCCCAGCCGGAGCGCTCCGGCAGCGCGGTGCGGCTGGCCAGCACCAGCTTCGCCTTCACCTTGCCAGCCAGCGCCTTCGCATGCGCGGTACCCAGCGTGCCGAAGCCGCCGAGGAGCAGGTACACGCCCCCCTCGCGCAGCGGCAGGGACTCCGGCTTCACCGCCTGGCGCGGCACGGGCTCGAAGGACTGCACGTGGCGCTGACCACCGCGGTACGCGACGGCGGCCTCCGCGCGCGAAGCAGCGGCGCACTCGGCGAGCAGCGCCTCCGCCAGCGCGCCCTCCTGCCAGCTCCCCGCCTTCGGCAGGACGACGTCCACCGAGCGGCAGGACAGGTGCGGGTACTCCTGCGGAATCACGCGGCAGGGGCCGAGCACCGTGGCCCACTCCGGACGAGGCTCCTCGCCCGCGAGCGCCTGCATGCGGTGCGTGACGGCCACCACCGACACCGTCTTTGCGCCGCCCTGACGGCCGAGCGCCTGCGCGAGGTGGAGCAGGCTGGAGAAGCCCCGCTCCAGCACCGAGTCGAGCGCCGCCTCACCGGAGGCGCCCTCCGGCTCCGCGCTCCACAGGTGGAGGATGCGGTCCGGCGCGAGGCCCTGCGCGGTCAGCGTCTCCAGCAGCGACGCGTAGCCGGCGGCGTCCTTCGGGTCCACCGTCCACTGGCGCGAGGCCACCTGCGCGGTGCGCGGGCCCGGCGTGAGGGTGATGACGTCCTGGCCCACGTCGGCCAGCTTCTTCGCCACCTGCGCGCCCAGGCCGTCCGGGCCCGGCGTGAAGAGCCACCAGCAGGCCTTCGTCTTCGCCCACTCACCCGAGGCGAGCGGCAGTGTGCGCTTCCACGTGGGCAGGTAGAACCAGCGCGACACGTCCAGCTTCTGGTCCGCGCCCGCGCTCTCGTCCACGGGGGCCGCGGCCGCCGGGGAGTGCGAGGCCTTCTTCGGCTCCACCCAGAACTTCTGCCGCTCGAAGGGCGAGGTGGGCAGGGGGATGCGGCGGCGGCGCTCGCCGTCGATGAAGGCATCCCAGTCCGGCTCCACGCCCGCGAGCCACAGCCGGCCGAGGGCGCCGAGGAAGAAGTCCACGTCCGCGTGGCTCTCCTTCGGGTGGCGCAATGAGGTCACGAAGGCGTGATGCGCGCCCTTCGCCGGGTGCTGGCGCGACAGCGTGGCCAGCGTGTTGCCGGGGCCCACCTCGAGGAGGATGGCGTCCGCGTCCTTCAGCAACTCGCCCACACCGTCCGCGAAGCGCACCGCACCGCGCAGGTGCTTCGCCCAGTAGTCCGGGCTGGTGGCCTCCTCGGTGGTAATCCACTGGCCCGTCACGTTGGACAGGTAGGGCACCTGCGGCGCGTTGCGCTTCACCTTGCGCACGGCCTCGCGGAAGGCGTCCAGGATGGGGTCCATCATGGACGAGTGGAACGCGTGCGACGTGTGCAGCCGCGTGGTGGGCACGTCCCGCGCCGCGAGCTGCGCCGCGAAGGCCTCCACCGCGTCCACCGGACCGGCGACCACGCAGGTGCTGGGGCTGTTCACCGCCGCCACCGACAGCGTAGGCGGCAGCAGGCCCGTCACCTCGGACTCCGGCAGCGACACGGCCAGCATGGTGCCGGCGGGCATGCCCTGCATCAGCCGGCCGCGCGCGGCCACCAGCGCCAGCGCGTCGTCGAGCGAGAAGACGCCCGCGAGGCACGCGGCCACGTACTCACCGATGCTGTGACCCAGCATGGCGCGCGGCTTCACGCCCCACGCCATGAAGCGGCGGGCCAGCGCGTACTCGATGACGAAGAGGGCGGGCTGCGTGAGGGCCGTCTGCTTCAGGCGCTCGGCCGCGGCCTCCTGCTGGCCCGCGGGCGGGTAGAGCACCGTGCGCAAGTCCAGCCCGAGGTGCGGCTTCAGCTTCTCCGCGCACGCGTCCACGTCGGCACGGAAGCCGGCTTCCGTCTCATAGAGCTGCCGGCCCATGTCCACGTACTGCGAGCCCTGGCCGGAGAAGAGGAACATGACCGGCCGGCCCGCGGAGTCCGACGCGCCGGAGAGCACGCGCTGCGGCTCACGCGAGGACAGCACCTCCACCGCGTCCGCCACCGTGCGAGCCACCACCGCGCGCCGCTTGCCGAAGCGCTTGCGGCCCACCTGGAGCGTGAAGGCCACGTCCGCCAGCGAGACGTCCGGGTTCTCCTTCAGGTGCGAGACGAGCCGGTCCGTCGCCAGCTCCAGCGCGGTATCCGTGCGCGCGGACAGGAGCAGCAGTTGCGCCGGGCGGCGCGGCTTGTCCGTGGGAGGCAGCGGCGGGGCCTCCTCCAGCACGGCGTGCGCGTTGGTGCCACCCATGCCCAGCGAGCTGACGCCCGCGCGGCGGGGCGTGGCGCCTGCCGGCCAGTCGCGCAGCTGCGTGTTCACGAAGAAGGGGCTGTTGGCGAAGTCGATGGCCGGGTTGGGCGTGTCGTAGTTGAGGTGCGGCACCAGCTTCTTGTGGTGCAGCAGCAGCGCCGTCTTCATGAAGCCCACCGCGCCCGCGGCGGAGTCCAGGTGGCCGATGTTCGTCTTCGCCGAGCCCAGCGCGCAGAACTGCTTCGCGTCCGTACCCTGGCGGAAGGCCTGCGTCAGCGCGGCGACTTCAATCGGGTCACCCACCTGCGTGGCGGTGCCGTGCGCCTCCACGTAGCCGATGGTGTCCGGCGACACGCCCGCCACCGCCTGCGCGAGCGCAATGGCCTCCGCGTGGCCGTCCACGCTGGGGGCCATGTAGCTGACCTTGTTCGAGCCGTCGTTGTTGCACGCCGAGCCCTTCACCACCGCGTAGATGGTGTCGCCGTCGCGCACCGCGTCTTCCAGGCGCTTCAGCATGATGACGGCCGCGCCGTGGCCCGCGACGAAGCCCTGCGCCTTGGCGTCGAAGGTGTGGCAGTGGCCGTCCGGAGCCGTGGTGCCGCCCTCGTAGTAGAGGTAGCCCGCCTTCTCCGGGAAGTGGATGGACACGCCGCCGGCCAGCGCCGCGTCGCACTCGTACGCCAGCAGACTCTGACAGGCGAAGTGGATGCACGTGAGCGAGGTGGACGAGGACGACTGCACGGTGACGGCCGGGCCCTTGAGGTTGAGCCGGTAGGCCACCTCCGTGGTGAGGCTGTCCTTGTCGTTGCCGATGGAGGCCTGGAGGCTCTCCAGTGACGCGACGTGGGCCAGGTGCGCGTAGATGTTGTTGAGCAGGTACGTGTTCATGCTCATGCCGCCGAACACGCCCACGCGGCCGGGCTGGCGCTCCGGGCTGTAGCCCGCGCCCTCCATGGCCTCCCACGCGCACTCCAGGAAGACGCGGTGCTGCGGGTCCATCAACGCCGCCTCGCGCGGGTTGAGGCCGAAGAAGGCCGCGTCGAACATCTCCGCGTCGCCGAGCACGCCGCCCGCCTTCACGTAGTTGGGCGCCTTCACAATCGCCGGGTCGATGCCCTCGGCGATGAGCTCCTCCTCGGTGAAGAAGGAGATGGTCTCCTTGCCGCCGGTGAGGTTCTTCCAGAACTCGGCCACCGTCTTCGCGCCCGGTAGCCGTGCCCCCATGCCGATGACGGCAATGCCCTCCAAGCCCCCGCCCTCATTCTCGTTCTCGGTGCTCATTGAAGTCGTCGTCCCTGCTGGCCGCCCCAAGCGGCCTGGAAGTCTTTGCGTGAATCCTTACTTGCGGGTCCCACGTCCCCGCGCGGCCTGCTGACGGCGGCCCATGGCCTCCCGGCGGCGCTGGGCTTCGTCCTTGATGGACTGGGCCTGCTCCTGAGCGTTATCGGCGCCGCCCTCGTTGCCGAGGTGCCGCGCCAGCGCGCTCACGGTGGTGAGCTTGAAGAGGTCCACCAGCGCGAGGTTGGCGCCGAGCTCCTCGCGCAGGCGGCGGTGCGCCTGGGCGATGAGCATGGAGTTGCCGCCCAGCTCGAAGAAGTTGTCGTGCAGGCCCACCTCGCTGACCTTGAGCACCTGCTGCCAGATGGCGGCGATGCGCCGCTCCAGCTCGCTCTGCGGCGGGGCGTAGGCGGCGGCCAGCGCGGGACGCTCGCCCTCCGGCACCGGCAGCGCGCGCGTGTCCACCTTGCCGTTGGGCGACAGCGGCAGCGCGGGCAGCGTCATGAAGGCCGACGGCACCATGTACGGCGGCAGCGTCTCCGCGAGGAAGCCGTGGAGGTCGCTGCTGGTGGGCGCGGGCTCGGAGAGCACCACGTAGGCCACGAGGCGCCTGTCACCGGGCACGTCCTCGCGCGCCATGACGAAGGCGTCGCGCACGGCCGGGTGGCGGCGCACGGCGGCTTCGACTTCACCCAGCTCGATGCGGAAGCCGCGAATCTTCACCTGGTCGTCGGCGCGGTGCAGGTACTCCAGCACGCCGTCGGGCAGCCAGCGGGCCATGTCGCCGGTGCGGTACATGCGCTCGCCGGGACGGAAGGGGTTGGCGACGAAGCGCTCCGCCGTCAGCTCCGGCCTGCGCCAGTAGCCGCGCGCCACGCCCAGGCCGCCCACGTACAGCTCGCCCGCGCAGCCCACCGGCACGGGCCGGCGCCGCGCGTCCAGCACGTACACGTCCGTGTTGATGATGGGCTTGCCGATGGGCATCCACGCGCGGCCCTGCAGGTCCTCCGCGCGCAGGTGGTGGTACGTGGAGCAGACTGTCGTCTCGGTGAGGCCGTAGCCGTTGACGACGGTGGTGGTGTCCAGCAGCGCCTCCACGTCACGCGCCACCAGCGCCTCGCCGCCGCTGAGCACCAGCCGCACCGGCGGCAGCGTGTCCTTGCGCGCGTTGAGGCCGGCGATGACGGCGGGCACCGTGCTGACGATGCTGATGTGGTGCCGGGCGATGAGGCCCAAGAGCAGCTCCGCGTCCAGCACCTCCTCCTCGGTGGGCAGCACCAGCGCCGCGCCCGTGCACAGCGGCGGCAGCACCTCGCCCACGAAGCTGGCGGAGGCCACCGAGGTGAGCGGCAGCATCCGGTCCTTCTCGCCCGGCGCGTACGACTCCACGAAGGAGCGCACGAGGTTGGCGAGGCCGCCGTGCTCCAGCATGACTCCCTTGGGCTGGCCGGTGGAGCCGGACGTGTACACGAGGCACGCGAGGTCCTCGGCGCGCACGGCCACGGGCTCCGGCACGGAAGCCGAGGCCGCCGCGCTCCAGTCCAGCTCGGTATCCAGGCTGACCACGTGCACCGCGCCGCCGCCCGCGTGCGACGCGAGCCGGCCGTGCAGCCAGGACTGGGTGAGCAGCAGCGGGGTGCCCGCGTCGGAGAGGATGAAGGCCAGCCGCTCCACCGGGTACGCCGGGTCGATGGGCACGTACGCCGCGCCCGTGGAGAGCACGCCCAGCACCGCGGCAACCATCTCCACCGAGCGCTCCAGGCACAGGCCCACCACCGAACCCGGCCCCACGCCCTGCTCGCGCAGCCACGCGGAGAGGAAGCCCGCACGCTGGCGCAGCTCGCGGTAGGTGAGCTGCTGCTCGCGGAACATCACCGCCGCCGCGTCCGGCGTGCGCGCCGCCTGCGCCGCGAAGAGGGCGGGCAGCAGCGAGCCGTCCAGCGACACGCGCGGACCGGACTGCATCTGGAGGAGCTGCTTCGCCTCGGTCTCCGGCAGCAGCGGCAGGTCCGCCAGCGCGCGGCGCGGGTCCGCCACCAGGCCCGCGAGCAGCGTGCGCAGGTGGCCGGCCATGCGGGCGATGGTGCCCGCCTCGAAGAGGTCGGTGTTGTACTCGAAGGACGCCACCAGCGCGTTGGCCGCCTCACCCATGGTCAGCGTGAGGTCGAACTGCGCGCCGCCGTGGTCCAGCGGCAGCGACTCCAGCGGCAGGCCGGCCAGCTCCGACTTCGCGCCGGGCAAGTCGAGCGCGAACGCAGTCAGGCCGCGCTCGTCCAGGCGCGCGGCGCGCTGGTACACGAACATGACCTGGAACAGCGGCGAGCGGCTGTGGTCGCGGACGGGCTGGAGCTTGTCCACCAGCACGTTGAAGGGCTGGTCCTGGTGCTCCAGCGCCTCCAGCACCGTGCGCCGCGTGGAGGCGAGGTAGTCCGTGAAGGACTGCGCCGCCGTGGGCTTCGTGCGCACCACCAGCGGGTTGACGAAGTAGCCCGCCACGGAGGTCAGCTCGCTGCGGTGACGGCCCGCGCTCACCACGCCCACCGTGAAGTCCTCCTGCCCGGTGTAGCGGTGCAGCAGCACCTGGAAGGCCGCCTGCAGGAGCATGTTCAGCGTGGCGCCCTGCTCGCGCGCCAGCGCCTTGAGGGACGCGGTGAGCTGCGCGTCCAGCCGCTCCGTGTGGACGCGGCCGGCGTACGCCTGTACGGGCGGACGGGGCTTGTCCGTGGGCAAATCCAATACCGGCGGCGGGCCGGCGAGCTGCTCGCGCCAGTAGCGCTCCAGCGCATGGCCGCGAGGGCTGGCCAGCAGCTCCGCCTGCCAGCGCGCGAAGTCCGCGTAGGTGCGCGCGGGCTTGGGCAGCGTGACGGCCTTGCCGGTGCGCAGGGCGGGGTAGAGCGCCTCCAGCTCCTCGGCCATCACGGCCAGTGAGCCGAAGTCGGTGATGATGTGGTGCATCGCCAGCAGCAGCGCGTGGTCGTCCGCCGCGCGCGAGTACAGGCGCACGCGCAGGAGCGGGCCGGCCTCCAAATCGAACGGGCGGCGGGCCTCCTCGGACAGGCGCTCGCGCAGGGCGGCGTCGTCCCAGCCCTTCGCGTCCTCCGTCTCGAAGTCCAGCGGCAGCTCGGCGTGGATGCGCTGCACCGGGCCGGACGCCGTCATGGCGAAGGTGGTGCGCAGCGCGGGGTGACGCGCGACGAGCGTCTCGAAGGCGCGGCGCAGCGAGTCCACGTCCAGCGCGGCCTTGACGCGCACGGCGACGGGCACGTGGTACGCGGCGCTGCCGGGCGCGAGCTGGTGCAGGAACCAGAGCGCCTGCTGGCCGCCGGACAGCGGGGCATCACCGGTGCTCTCGTGCGCCGCCACGGCCGGGCCCGACGCTTCCGACTTCGGCGCGGAGAGCAGCGCCAGCACGGTGTCCGCCAGCTTCTCCAGCGAGTCGCCCTGGAGGATGCCGCCCAGCGGCACGTCGATGCCGAGCCCCGCGTCGAGCGCGCTCTTGAAGTCGATGGCCATCAGCGAGTCCACTCCGTACACATGGAGTGGGCTCTTCGCGTCCACCTGTGACGCGGGCAGGCGCAGCACCGCGGCGGCCTGCTCCTGGAGGAACACGGACAGGAGCGCGCGGCGCGCACCCGCGTCCGTCACCGCCGTCAGCGCCTTCTGGATGAAGCTGGGCTCGCGCGCCGGGGCGGCCGGAGCCGGAGCCTGGGCCTCGCGAGCGGGCGCGGCCTGCTCGGTGCGGGCGGGGGCCGCGGGCGCGGCGGCCGGCGCGTCGAGGATGCTCTGGTGCAGCACCTCCAGGCTTCCGGAGAGGAAGTCCGCGCGGGTGGCGAAGCGCTGAATCTTGCCGCTGGACGTCTTGGGCAGGCTGCCGCCCTGGATGAGCATCACCGCGTACACCTGGAGCTCGTGCGCCTCGGCGACGGACTGGCGGATGGCGGTGGAGAGGGCCTCCAGGTCCACGCTGCCCGCTTCCACGGCGCGGCGGTCCACCTCCTGCACCACCACCAGCCGCTCCTCGCCGTCCTTCTCCACGGAGAAGGTGGCGCCGCAGCCCGGACGCAGCGCGGAGTTCAGCGCCTCCACCGTGCGCTCGATGTCGTGCGGGTAGTGGTTGCGGCCGCGGATGATGATGAGGTCCTTGATGCGGCCGGTGACGTACAGCTCGCCGTTGTCGAGGAAGCCCAGGTCGCCGGTGCGCAGGTAGCGCGCGTCGTCGCCCGGCACCTTCCCGCCGAAGGCCGTCGCCGTCTGCTCGGGACGGTTCCAGTATCCCTGCGCCACGCTGGGGCCACTCACCCAGATTTCACCCACACTCCCCGGCGGCAGCGGCGTGCCCGTCTCCGGGTGGGCAATCACGAGCCGCTGCCCGTCCAGGTTGCGGCCGGAGCCCACCAGCGTCTGCGCGCCCGGGCGCTGCGGCTCGGACGGCTCCACGCGGTGGCCCTTCAGCGCGGCGGCGTCCACCGTGCGCAGCACCGGCGCCTCGTGCTTGAGGCCGCCCGAGGCGATGAGGGTGCCCTCCGCCAGGCCGTAGCACGGGTAGAAGGCCTCCATCTTGAATCCGCACGGGCCGAACACCTCGGCGAAGCGGCGCAGCGTCTCCGGCTGGAGCGGCTCCGCGCCGTTGAAGGCCAGGTCCCACCTGCTCAAGTCGAGCGCGGCGCGCTCCTCGGGCGTCACCTTCCGCGAGCACAAGTCGTACGCGAAGTTGGGACCGCCGCTGGTGGTGGCGCCGTAGCGCGAGACGGCCTTGAGCCAGCGCAGCGGGCGCTTGAGGAAGTCCACCGGCGACATCAGCACCACCGGGAAGCCGCCGTAGAGCGGCTGGAGGATGCCGCCGATGAGGCCCATGTCGTGGTACGGCGGCAACCAGATGACGCCCTGGCTGTCCTTCGAGTGCCCGAAGCACCCGTGGATCAGCTTCGAGTTGTGCATCAGGTTCGCGTGGCTCAGCACCACGCCCTTGGGCGAGGACGTGGAGCCGGAGGTGTACTGCAGGAAGACGGTGGTGCTGGCGCTCGCGCCGGGGTGCTTCCACGCCTCGCCGGTGGACTCGTCCAGCGTGTCCGTGGCCAGCCAGTGCAGCTCGCGCAATTCCGGGGCCTGCTCGAAGAGCATCTCCCCCATGCCGAGGATGAAGTCGGTGGTGAGGGCGACGGTGGCCTGCGCGTCCTGGCAGATGGCCAGCAGGCGGGGCAGGGTGCGGCCCAGGCGCATCGGGTCCGGCGGGTAGATGGGGACGGCGATGACGCCCGCGTAGAGACAGCCGAAGAAGCCCGCGATGTAGTCCAGCCCCGGCGGGTACAGCAGCAGGGCCCGCTGGCCCTGGGCGCCCCGCGCCTGCAGCGCCGCGGCGATGGCGCGCGCCTTCCGGTCCAGCTCCGCGTACGTGAAGTGGAGCTCCTCTTCCTCGCCATCCACGAGGAAGGTGAAGCCACGCTGGCCCGGCTGCTTGTCCGCCCGGAAGCGGAGCAACTCGACAAGCGTGTCACAACGGGGATCCAGGTCCGAAGGAAGACCGGTAGGCACGACGCCTCCTGAAAAGATGTATCGCGGTACCAGCACCGTGTTTCCCTGGGAGACAGGTGCTGTTCGAGAAGCCCTATGAGTGGGCCTTCTCGTGAGGGCCCGATAGTTGAGACAGGCCGTTTAGAACAGATGAAACAGGCTCAAGGGGAGTGACGACGGGTGAAGCCTCCTTGGCGCCTCTGACATCCCTGGTTTCCCGTGGCGCTCACGCGTGGGCTCCGGCGCCGGCCTGCGACGCGGAGTGCGCGGGGAGGGGAACGGAAGGCACGGCACCGGGCCGCGGTCGGGTGTGGGGCAGGCTGTCGCATCATGGCCGGGGTGTGGGTCGCGCGTGACGTCGCGTGCGCCGCATATTCACAGTCCGAGCGCATTCTTGCAAACAGGGCAGCCGGACAAACAGGCCATCCTCCCCATGGGGTTGGGCGAGCGGGCGAGCGGGCCTGGACCCGGAAACGGAAGGCACCACCTTTGCGCGGTACCACGCTCAAGCAGGAGGCCGACATGGCGAATACCGGCAAGGATGTCGACACGCTCAATTCCTTCCTCCGAGGCGAAATCTCGGCCGTGGAGACGTATCGCAAGGCCATGGGCCACGTTTCGGACGACCGCATTCGCACCGCCATCGAGGACTGCCGGCATGACCACGAACACCGGGTGGAGGAGCTGAAGGACCGCATCCGGAAGCTCGGCGGCGAGCCGGCGGAGGACTCGGGGCTGTGGGGCGGCTTCGCGAAGCTCATCCAGACCGGCGCGGACGCGCTGGGGGAGAAGGCCGCCGTCCAGGCCCTGGAGGAGGGCGAGGACCACGGGCTCAACGACTACCAACGGGACGTGGACCAGCTGCACGGCGAGGCCCGCCGCTTCGCCCGGATGGAGCTGCTGCCCGCGCAGAAGCGGACCCATGACCGGATGAGCCGCCTGAAGCGCACCCTGCACTGACGGGCAACCTGTCACGTCAGGTCCGGGACGCTTCCGGACCTTCCGGAAGCCCCGGGGACCTCCGATAGGCCCCGGGGCCCTTGAATCCCCGCGCGCCCCCCTTCCATCCCAGCCCCGCGGGGGAGGGGTCTGGAGGTTGTGGGGGGCGACATGCGATACCAGGAGTCTGCCATTTGAGCTTCGGGAGGCGCGGCATGTGGCTGGACAGCCGTTCGTCGGAACGCGATTCGGGCTCCGGGTCCGATCGGCGCACGGACGACCGCGGCCCCGAGTCCGCCGACACGGCCCCCCAGCCCGAGCCGTCGCCTGAGCCCGTCGCCGAGCCCATTTCGGAGCCCGTTTCGGAGCCCGTTTGGGAGCCCGCCGTCATGGCCTCGCCGTTCGTGGACACGAGCCACGCGGGAGCGCTCGGCGTGGGCTGCGAGGGGCTGTTCCGCTCCACGGAGAACGCGCTCCAGTGGGCGTGGCGGCTCCTCCAAATGACGAAGGGCGGCCCCGAGGCGGGCGTCCTGGTGAATGCGGCCCGCACGTGCGCGCTCGACTTCCTGGACCGCGTCCCGCCGCACGTGCGCCGGAGCGTGGCGGAGCTCCTGGGCTACAGCAACCTCTGGCAGGCCGTCTGCACGCGCCTGGGCCGCCCGGTGGCGCGCTCCAACGAGGAGTTGCTGCGCGAGATTGGCGAGGACCTCCAGTTGCTGTCGCGCGGCGCGCAGGCCCGGCTGGGCACCGCCTCCGCGCTGGAGCAGGGGCTGTTGGTCCACGTGGGCCGGCTGCGCGAGTCGCGCGGCAGCGAGCCCGGCGCGCCGCTGGAGCTGCGCGCGGTGCTGGACGCCTTCACCCACGCGGTGTCGGAGGTCATGACCGCGGCCAGCGCCTACCGCCGCGCCTGGGAGGCCACGGAGGGCGAGCTGTCCGAGTGGGCCGCGTGGCTGGGCGCGGGAGACCCGGGCTTCTGCGCGTGGCTGGCCGAGCACCTCGCCGGCACCGTCTTCGCCTGGCGCCAGACGCACGCGGCCGTCCGGCTGCTGCGCGAGCTGGGCGCGCTGGCCGGACAGCCGTAGCCGTAGCCGTAGCCGTCGCTCACGCCTCCACGAGGATGCGGTGGCGGTACAGCTCCAGCAGCACGTCCTCGGACAGGTCCGCCTGCTTGTGCTCGCGCAGGTGGTGGCGCACGGCGTCCACGGGCTCGCGGCCGGTGAACTCCACCAGCAGGCCGTACGCCTCGCCGGGCAGGGCCAGGGCGTCGTAGTCGCTGTAGGCGCCCAGGGCGACGCTGCCGTCCTGCATCCACTGCACCGTGGCGTCGGGGTTGAACTTGAGGGTGCGCGGCAGCTTCGGCGACACGGCGGTGTCGTGCAGCTTCTCCAGCGTCTTCAGCTCGATGGTGCCGTCCAGCCCGAGCAGCTTCTCCAGCCCGTCCGGGGGCAGCTCGCGCACCAGCCGGTGGCAGGCGCGGTAGTACTCCGCCTCGCGGCCCGCGTACTCCTTCCACAGCTCCGCGTACGCCTTCGCGGGAGGGGCGATGTCGTCCAGGTCCTCCACGCTCAGCGGCGCGGCCTGCGTCTCCGCGCGGTCCTTCCCGGACAGCACGTAGTCCGGCAGGAGCTGGAACGCCGCCCAGCGGGAGAGCTGGATTTCCGCCAGCGTGAGGTACGTCTTCATCGACATGTAGAACTTGCGGCCGTCGGCGCCCGCCACGTACTTGCAGAAGAAGGTGGAGCAGACGGCCTCGCGGTAGGGCCAGATGGTGCAGCCGCCCGTCTCCACCGCGAAGTAGGGGCAGCGCAGCGACGCGGCCCGGCCGAAGAACTGGTGCCCGTTCTTGTAGAGGAAGTGGAACTTCGCCGGCGGCCGCACCCACTGCGGCGTCACGCCGATGCGGCTCTCGAGCTTCTCCTCCATGCGGCGCCGGCCCTCCGCCAGCTCCGGGCGCTCGTCGGAGAGCAGCGCGCCCACGAGGTAGTTGGGCAGGCGCGGCGCGTACGTGCAGCACTTGGTGTCCGGCCGGAAGAAGCGGCTCACCCCGTCCACGGCGTCGACGGCGCCCTGCGCGTTCTCCTTGCACATGGCGCAGTTGGCGCAGGTGGCCTTCGCCTCCTCCGGGACGTCCTGTCGGAAGAAGGAGGGGAGGAGGTCCCGGTACAGCGTGGGAAGGGTGTCGATGAGGCGGGGCATGACAGGGGCTTTCCGGAAGGGGAGATGTCAGCGGGCGGACGCGTCGTCCCACTGGACGCGGTAGGTGCAGGACTCGGGGCCGTGGCGGTCCCGGCCGATGGTGAGGCCCTGCACGCCGATGCGCTGGAGGCCTTCCTCGAGGACGCCCTCGACGAAGCCCTCGGTGACTTCGGGCTCGTTGAACCAGAGGTCGGCGACGTTGGGGCCCAGCTGGGTGAGGCGCGTCTCGGTGAAGTTGTTGCCGCTGCGGAAGTTGTGCGTCATCCGCCCCAGCGAGCGCATGGGCCCGAGCACTCGCGCCATGGCCAGCACGGCGGCGCCCATGAGCGTCTGGGCATAGCCCTCAATCATGCGGCGGGCGAGCCGGCGGCGGGCCTGGTCCAGCGGCACGTCCGGGTGGAGCGTGCGGCCCACCTCGTCCAGGCAGCGTACCCAGACGGCATGGGGGTAGGCCGCGAGCAGCGGCACATCCAGGTCCACGCCCAGCGTCTTCAGCCGTGCCCGCAGCTCGGGCGGGATGTCCGCTTCGAGCGTCCTGCGGTAGAGGCTGTCCACCGTGTTGCCGAAGATGACGCGCTCAGTGCTCATGTGGCGCGCATTCTTCCCAGAGCCCACCTCCCGAGGCCAGTCCCGCGCACGTGTCCTGGCGGGTGGTTGAGCGGTGGACGCACGCGGCGCGTAGTGGAGGTCCCTGACTGGACACGCGCCCCGCGTGCATGGTCCGCTTCACGGCAAGGACGACCCTTCATCCCCCCGATGCAAGAGGAGGCGCCGCCCATGCAATTCTTCGAGGTGAACACCCACGCTCCCCCGAGCGTCGACATGGGCCACCACCTGCCGCTGCGCTTCATCTGGCGGCCGTTGCTGGGGGACGTCGTCTACGCGCTGCTCCTCGGCACGTGGTTCTGCGTGATTCCCACCGCGTACGTGGTGGACCAGGGGCTGTCCCTCAGTGCCATGCTGGAGAACTGGTGGTTCTCCATCATCTTCCTCCTCGGCGGGCTGTTCAGCGTGTCCGGAACGCTGAGCTGCGTCCTCACGCGGCTGGAGGTGGAGGTGACGTCCTCGCAGGTGCGCCAGCTCGGCGGCGGAGTGCTGCGCGACAGGACGTGGAACGAGCCGCTGGCGCACTACACGGCCCTGCGCGCCGAGCACCGGCACCATCCGGACTGGCTTGGCGCGAAGGACGAGTTCGGCATCCACCTGTGCCACGGCGAGGACGCGTCCCGCTCCGTCCTCCTGTACTGGGGCCGCAGCGAGCGCCGCTTCCGGGCTCGGCTGGACCACTACTCGAAGCTGCTGGGACTGGGTGTCCAGGGCGCACGCGCCGAGCGCCGCGCCACGGGGTGACTTGGGGGCAGCGCGAGGCCCTCGCGCGTGGTAGGAGCCGGTTCCGCTCCTGCATCGTCGAACTCGCGAACCATGACCCCCAATGTTGTTGAACCCGGAGCCGGACGCGCGCGGCGCGTGGCTGGTGTGCTGGGTGTGGCGCTCCCCTTCATCCTCTGGGTCGGGCTCGTCGTGGTGCCCGTCTGGCTCCAGGCCTCGCACGTCTGCTTCTCGCACTACGACCTGGGCATCTACACGCAGGCGCTGGCGCGGCTGTCGCTGGACGACGTGAACCCGTGGCTCAGCGCGCGGCAGATTCGCGTCTTCAACGACCACTTCGACCCGGTGTTGTGGCTGGCCCGGCCGCTCGTCGAGGTGCTGTCGCCGATGTGGGCCGGCCTCCTGGCGGAGGTCATCTTCGTGCTGCTCGCCACGGTGCCGCTGCTGTGGCTCCACGTGCGCGGCCTGTTGGATGGGGTGTCCACGGCGCTGCTGTGCTCGCTGCTGCTGTTGAGCCCCATGGCCATGGATGCGGTGATGTACCCCATCCACCCCACCACGTGGTCCATGCTGCCGCTCATCGTGCTGGGGCTCGCCTTCCACTTCCGGAAGAACGCTCTGCTGGTGGCGTCGCTGCTGCTGCTGTTCGCCTGCAAGGAAGAGTTCCCCTACGTGGGCATCATGCTCGCCGTGGCGCTGTGGCTGCGTGGAGACCGGCGACTGGCGGTGGGTGTGGCGGTGTTGTCGGTGGCCTGGCTCGGCTTCGTCATCGGCGTGCGGCCCCGCTTCGGGCCCGTGGTGGACTACACCGCGCGGCTCAAGAACGGCATGCAGGCGGGGCTCGGTCCGTTCCTGGCGGAGCGCTTCGCCTCGCGGCAGCTGTCGCGCGTGGGCACGCTGCTGCTGCTGTTCGTCCCGGTGGGCATCTGGGCCTGGCGCGAGAAGCTGAGGCCCGACTGGAAGTGGATGCTGGTGCTGCTGCCCATGCTGGGCATCCGCTTCCTGGGCATGGCGTGGCGTCACCAGTACGGCGCGCCCCTCATCGCCGCGCTGGTGGTGGCGCTGGTGCCGCTGCTGCTCGCGCGCCGTCCGCCCGCGTGGGTGCTGGCGTTGACGGGCGTGCTGCTCGTCACCACCAACGAGAGCAACCTCCGGCCCCTGGTGCGCACGCTGGCGTCGCCGTCCACCTTCCCGTCCACATGTCCGGGGGATGCGGAGCGGTTGGCCAGCGTGCGGCGCGGCGTGGAGTACCTGTCCACGCACCGTGAGGGGAAGGCGCTGCTGGGCGGCCAGCTCGTCACGCCGCTGGCCTCTCGCGACGAGGTCTACGCGGTGGGCGGGCCCCAGGGCGAGGGGACGCTCACCTACGACTGGGTGCTGGTGGAGACGCCGGGGCGCGGCGACGTCTGGCCGGTGAGTCCCGAGCACATCTCCGCGCTCATCGCCCGGTGGCGCGCCACGGAGGGCGCCGAAGTCCTCATCGACGACGGGCACGTCTTCCTCGCTCGGGGCCGCTTCTCCGACATGCCCTGACAGAGAATTCACGATTTGACGCGACCGGACAGGTCCTCTGTCCGGTAGAGTACGGAACCGATGTTGTGGGTCATCCCCCGCTGGCCCCTCACGGACGTGCGACATGGACGGTTCCGGCCCCCTCCTTCCCCGAGCTGCGCCCCGCGACGTGGACGTCCTCGCACGGGTGCACGCGGCCATGGCGTACAAGTTCCCCCACTTCCACCCGGTGGCGCGCCAGGCGCTGTCCACGCTGGTGCGGTTCTGCGACGGCTGGCAGCGCCTCTTCCCTCCGCGGCGCGAGTCCGGCGTGGTGCCGGCGCTGACGACATGGGAGCGCTTCCTGTCCACCGAGCCCCGCTCGCGCCGCATCATGGTGACGGTGCAGCCGCTGGGCGTGGACACCACGGACGGCACGTGGACCTCCGCGCTGCTGTCCCGTGTGGCGCGCTGGCACCGGGACAATCGGAGGCGCGGGTACAACCAGCCCACGGACGTGTGGGTGGCGGAGCTCGGCCGCGAGGGCTTCGACGCGCGCCAGCCCGTGTCCGACACCAGCACGCTCACCGCCGCCGTCACGCATGAGGGCGGTGGCCTCCAGGTGGTGCGGCTGCCGCTGGAGGACGCGGCGCTGACGCCGGAGGCGGTGGCCGCGCAACTGGCGCGGGCTCCGGTGTGCTCGCTGTCGGAGGCCCGGCGCGACGGCCTGCGCCCGCAGGTGCTGGTGGACCGCGCGTCGCGAGGTGACAGCGCGTGGACGTCCCATCTGCTGGCCTCGGGCGCGTGGCTGGGCGCGCGCGTGGACGCGACGACGGGCTCGCTGGAGCTGGGCTTCGACCACCTCGTCATGGACGGCACGGCGATGCTCGACGTGTCGCGCGCAATCTCTCCGGGGTTGCCCCGGCGGGCGGCCGGTGGGGATGAGGGCGAGTGGCTCACCGGCCCCGGCGAGCCCTCGCCGATGCTGCGCGTGGAGCTGCCGGAGCGGCTCGACTTCCGCAACCTGTGCTGCGCGGTGCTGGAGGCGTTGGAGCGCTCCTCGGAGGGACTGATTCCCTGCGACAACCCGACGTTGCTGGTGCCGGTGCTGCCGGACGCGCCGGTTTCGGTGGAGCGGGACTGGCGGCGCATCCGCATCGCCGTGGTGCCGGCGCGCACGCGCGAGGGCGCGGTGACGCCGGAGCGTGTGTCCTCGCTGCTGGACCGGACGCGGCACGAGGGCGGGGTGCTGGAGGACGTCTTCTCCACGCTCTACTCGCCGTCGCTGCCCTGGTGGATGCCGTCGCTCACCACGCACAGCTTCGCGTACACCCCCGCGCTGCGGCAGGTGGCCACGGCGATGTGCGGCAACGCGCTGTTGTCCAAGTCGACGCTGGTGGTGGAGGACGAGGCGGCGCTGGCGCGCTTCCCGCCGCTGTACTTCAACACCATGCGCCCGCTCCCCGCGGTGGGAGGCGGCGTGGCCCTCTGCGTGACGGAGGTGCTGTGCGTGACGCCCTCGGGCGTGCGCAAGCGCTTCTTCGCCTCCGTCGCGGGCAGCGGCCACTTCAACTCTCGCGAGCGGCTCAGCGCCTTCCGCGCAGCGCTCGCTCCGGAGGCGACCCGTCGGGCAAGAACCGCCGGGCCGGTCCTCCCTTGAACCCTCCTGGCCTTCCGAAGCAAGAGTCCCCCATGGTCCCCCCGCCTGACGCCGGGCGCATCCGCCCGCGCCCCCACCTCAAGTTCACCTTCGACGCGAGCTTCCCCCGCCAGTGGCACAAGAACGGGCTCGGCTCCACGCACCTGTGGAACGGGCTCAACATGCTCTTTCCCCAGGGGGAGCGCTTCTTCGTCCGCAGCGTCAACCACTACCTGGACCGCTTGGAGGATGCGCCGGAGCTGCGCGCCCAGGTGAAGGCCTTCTTCGCGCAGGAGGGCAAGCACTCCCGCGAGCATCAGGCGTACATCGAGCTGCTGGAGTCACAGGGATACAAAGTCTCCGGCTTCATGACGGCGTACCAGCGGCTCGTGTGGGGATTCATCGACCCGTACTTTCCGCCGCCGCTGCGCCTGGCGATGACGGCCGCGCTGGAGCACTACACCGCTGTCATGAGCGAGCACACGCTGACGCTGGGCGTGTTCGCGGACGGCCACCCGGCGATGCAGCAGCTCATCGAGTGGCACGCGGCGGAGGAAATCGAGCACAAGTCCGTGGCCTTCGACGTGCTCCGCAAGGTGGCCCCGGGCTACGCGCTGCGCATCGCGGGGATGTTCTGCGGGACGCTGGCCCTCTTCGGCCTGTGGTTCGTGGCCACGGTGACGCTGCTGCGGCAGGAGCCCGGGCTGGGCTGGATGGGCGTGCTGCGCGAGCTGCGCAAGGGTCACAAGAAGGACCCGGTGCTGGTGCGCGTGCTGTGGCGGGGGCTGAAGCAGTACCTGCGGCCGTCCTTCCACCCGCTGCAGAACGACAACCTGCACCTCGCGCGGGCGTACCTCGCGCGCTTCGACGAGCCCGGCGCGGAGGCGGCGTAGGGCAGGGCGGCAAGCATGATGTGCGGGCAGGCATCGAGGGAACGCCGGGACGCGGGCGCGCGTTCCGATGCTCTACGATGCGCTGTGTGACCCGATTCCTCCTCGCCTCTGCACTTCTCCTGGCCGTGGGTCTCGCGCCCCGCGCGGAGGCCTTCTCCGTGGAGGACCACCGCGCGCTCACCGCGGCCGCGCTGGATGCGGCCGTGGCTTCGGGAAGCGGCGCGCGACTGAAGGAACACCGCGAGGCCGTGCTGCACGGGGCCACCGCGGAGGACCTGAACCTCCACGTGAAGTGGCTGGGCTGGCACCACTTCTACCGGCCGGAGGGGAGCGTTCACTCGGGGCCACGCGAGGGCTCGGACGCGCGCGTGCGGGCCCTGTGGGACGAGGCGCTGGAGGCCGCGCGCCACGGTGACATGGCTCGCGCCTGGGACCGTGCGGGCCACCTCGCGCACCACATCGAGGACATGGCCTCGCCGCCTCACGTGGTGCCGGTGATGCACAGCCTGGGAGATGGCTTCGAGGCGCACGGTCTCGGCGCTGCTCTATCCCGCATGCAGCCTCGCGAAGTGGCTCCGCTCTCCGGCGGTGACGCACAGGTGGCACTCGCGCGCGAGACGCTGGACGCGGTGCGCACGCAATCCCTCACCGCCCGCGACGGCACGGCGATTCCGTGGAGTGCCTTCTGGACCGAGCCGGATGCACGCAGCCCGGGGACCTTCGGCGTCTACGGCGCGGTGGGCAACGTCTTCGGCCAATCGCAGGTCCGCTGGCAGGGCCACATGCACGAGGTGGACTCTGCGAGCGTCGAGGCCTTCGTCGATGCCCGGGCCTCCAGCGCGGTGGCCTACGTGCGCGCCTTCCTCGTGTGGGCCGCGGCGCGCTTCGAGGAGGTGTCCGCCCCGGGCTCGCCGCGCCTGTCGCTGCTCGGCTTCCGGCCTCCTCCCGAGCTGTCGTTGCAGGCACTCGGAGGCATGGCCCGGGACTCGCGAGGCACGGCGCCCATCGCGGGCCTTCGCGCCGCGCTCCCGCTGCCGCATGCGCTGACGCTCTCGGTGGACTGGACGCGTGGGGGGCGCGGCGGGTGGGCGCTGGCCGTGCAGTCGCCGCCGCTGTGGGCATGGCGGCCGGGATACTCGTTTGGGGTGGACCTGCGGGCCACCGTGGGCCTGGGCCTGTTCTCGTGGGAGGGCGGCTCGCGGCTCGGTGTTCCGGTGGGACTGCGGGCGCATGCGTCCCTCGGCGGGCCCTTCGTCGCCAGCACCGAGGTGCTGTACCAGGGCGTGCGTCCCTTTGGCGCATCCTGGGCGCACGGCGTCACGTGGACGGTGGGCTTCGGCATCGCCCTGGGGGACAGGTAGTCGAAGGCCGGGAATGGAATTCCGGGCGCGCGGTTCCCTGCCTGCTCCCCCCCGAGCGCTCCAAGTCCCCAGGAGCCGCCACACATGTCCTCTTCACGCAGGAAGTTCCTGCAGTACTCCGTCGCGGGCGCGTCGCTGCTCGCGCTCGGTCCCGAAGCCCTGGCCGCGTCCGGCGGCAAGGGTGCCACCCCCGCGCCGAAGGGCGCGAAGAAGAAGATCCTCATCCTCGGGGGCACCGGCTTTCTCGGTCCCGCCGTGGTGCAGGCCGCGCAGGCGCGCGGGCACTCGCTGACGCTGTTCAACCGCGGCAAGACGCGCCCGGAGCTCTTCCCCAACGTGGAGAAGCTGCGCGGCGACCGGGACCCGAACAAGGACGAGGGGCTCAAGGCCCTCGAGGGCCGCAAGTTCGACGCGGTGGTGGACACGTCTGGTTACTACCCGCGCCTCGTCAAGGCCTCGGCGGAATTGCTCGCGCCCAACGTGAAGCAGTACCTCTTCATCTCCAGCGTCTCCGCGTACGCCAGCGACAAGACGCCCGGCGAGGACGAGAGCGGCCCCACCGCCACCATGGCCGACCCCACGCTGGAGACGATGGGCAAGGAGTACGAGTTCTACGGCGCCCTCAAGCGGCTCTGCGAAGAAGCCGCCGAGGCCGCGCTGCCGGGCCGCGTCGCCAACATCCGTCCGGGCTACATCGTTGGCCCCGAGGACCGCTCGGACCGCTTCACGTACTGGCCGGTGCGCTTCGACAAGGGCGGGGAGATGCTCGCGCCAGGAACGCCGAACGACCCGCTGCAAATCATCGACGTGCGTGACCTGGCCGAGTGGCTGGTGCTCCTCATCGAGGGCAACACGACGGGCATCTTCAACGCCGTGGGCCCGGGGCATGCGTGGACGATGGGGGCCATGCTCGACACGTGCCGGCAGGTGTCGGGCAAGGACACGAAGCTGACGTGGATTCCCGCGGACTGGCTGGAGAAGCAGGGCGAGACGGGCGATATGCGGCTCCCCATCTACATGCCACCCACGGGCAACTCCGCGGGCACGCACCGGCGCAGCAACGCGAAGGCCGTGAAGACGGGGCTCAAGTTCCGCCCGGTGGACATCACCGTCCGCGACACGCTGGCGTACTTCAAGAGCCTCCCCGAGGAGCGCCGCGCGAAGATGCGCGCGGGCCTGCCGCCGGAGCGCGAGGCGGAATTGCTCGCGTTGTGGGCCAAGGCGAAGGACGGCAAGAGCGCGCCCGCAGCGCCAGCTCCTGCTTCGTCCGCGTCCGGCAAGGGCGGGTAGCGGCGCGTCGCGAGAAGCACGAACAGGGGCCCCCGGTCCATGGGAATGGCGGGGGCTCTCTCACGGCGCTTTCCGGACTGTCACGTGCGCCGTGCAGGCGCCGACGTGCGGGCTGCTCCCACGTTGGCTCCTGTCCGTCCGTACAGCGTGCGACCTGGCGGCAACTCTTCCCTCGCCGCCTCGACGCACAGTGATAAGGACGGCCCGGCTGTTACCCAGAGCCAACCCATTCCCATGTCCAGCATGCACATCCTGCGTGGGGCTCCGGCCCTCTCTGATTTCCGGCTCGCCAAGCTCCTTGCCCGGTGCCGCGAGCAGGTGCCCTCCGTGTCGTCCGTCTACGCGGAGTTCGTGCACTTCATCGACGCCTCGGCGCCCTTCTCCGAGGGTGAGCAGGCCACCCTCGGCCGCCTCCTCGAGTATGGGCCCCGCGTGGCCGCGGGAGAGCGGGCGGGCAGCCTGCTGCTGGTGGTGCCCCGCCCGGGCACCATCTCCCCCTGGTCCTCCAAGGCCACCGACATCGCGCACAACTGCGGTCTGGGCGACAAGGTCCGCCGCATGGAGCGCGGTGTCTCGTACTTCGTGGCCGGCCCCGACGGCCGCGCGCTCCAGCCCGATGAGTGGCAGCGCCTCGCGCCGGTGCTGCATGACCGGATGACGCAGGCGGTGATGGCGCGCCTGGAGGACGCCGCCGTCCTCTTCGAGGCGCACACGCCCCGGCCCCTCACCACGGTGGACGTGCTCGGCGGCGGCCGCGCGGCGCTGGCCAACGCCAACCGCGACCTCGGCCTCGCCCTGGCCGAGGACGAAATCGACTACCTGGTGGCGCGCTTCACCGAGCTGAAGCGCAACCCCACCGACGTCGAGCTGATGATGTTCGCGCAGGCCAACAGCGAGCACTGTCGGCACAAGATCTTCAACGCGTCGTGGACCATCGACGGCAAGCCCCAGGAGCGCTCGCTCTTCCAGGCCATCAAGAACACCTACGCCCTCAACAAGGAGGGCGTGCTGTCCGCGTACAAGGACAACGCCGCCGTCATCGCGGGCTTCGAGGTGGACCGCTTCTTTCCCCATCCGGAGACGGGTGAGTGGGGCTCCGTGCGCGAGCCGGCCCACATCATGATCAAGGTCGAGACGCACAACCATCCGACGGCGATTTCTCCCTTCCCTGGCGCCGCCACCGGCGCGGGCGGAGAGATTCGCGACGAGGGCGCCACCGGCCGCGGCGCGAAGCCGAAGGCGGGCCTCACCGGCTTCACCGTCAGCCACCTGCGCATCCCCGGCTTCGAGCGCCCGTGGGAGCAGCCCTACGGCAAGCCCGAGCGCATCGTCTCCGCGCTGGACATCATGATTGACGGTCCGCTCGGCGGCGCCGCCTTCAACAACGAGTTCGGCCGTCCCAACCTCGCCGGCTACTTCCGCAGCTTCGAGGCGCAGGTGCCCACGCCGCAGGGCGTGGAGGTGCGCGGCTACCACAAGCCCATCATGATTGCCGGCGGTCTCGGCAACATCCGCGAGGGGCACGTGAAGAAGGGCCGCCTCCAGCCGGGCGACAAGCTCATCGTCCTCGGCGGCCCGGCCATGCTCATCGGCCTGGGCGGCGGCGCGGCGTCTTCCATGGCGCAGGGCGCGAGCGCGGCGGACCTCGACTTCGCCTCCGTGCAGCGTGACAACGCGGAGATGGAGCGGCGCTGCCAGGAGGTCATCGACCGCTGCTGGGCGCTGGGCGATGCCAACCCCATCCGCTCCATCCACGACGTGGGCGCGGGCGGCCTGTCCAACGCGGTGCCGGAGCTGGCGCACGACAATGATTTGGGCGGCCGGCTGGAGCTGCGCAACGTGCCCAACGCCGAGCCCGGCATGGCGCCGGTGGAAATCTGGTGCAACGAGGCGCAGGAGCGCTACGTGCTCGGCGTGGCCCCGGAGGACCTGTCCCTCTTCGCCGCGATGTGCGAGCGCGAGCGCGCGCCCTTCGCGGTGTTGGGTGACGCCACGGCGGAGCAGGTGCTGACGCTGTCGGACTCGCAGCTCAAGGCTGCGCCCATCGACCTGCCCATGGACGTGCTGTTCGGCAAGCCGCCGCGCATGCACCGCGACGTGACGTCCCGCCCGCTGGCGCTGCCGCCGCTGAAGCTGGACGTGTCCCTGCGCGACCTCGCCGAGCGCGTGCTGGGCCACCCGACGGTGGCGGACAAGTCCTTCCTCATCACCATCGGCGACCGCACGGTGTCCGGTCACGTCAGCCGGGACCAGATGGTGGGCCCGTGGCAGGTGCCCGTGGCGGACTGCGCGGTGACGCTGTCCACCGTGACGAGCACCACCGGCGAGGCCATGTCCATGGGCGAGCGCACGCCGCTCGCGATTGTGAATGCGGCGGCCTCCGCGCGCATGGCGGTGGGTGAGGCGATTACGAACATCGCCTCGGCGCGCATCGGCAAGCTGCCGGACGTGAAGCTCTCCGCCAACTGGATGGCGGCGGCGGGCAGCCCGGGTGAGGACGCCAACCTCTTCGCCGCCGTGCAGGCGGTGGGCATGGAGCTGTGCCCGGCGCTCGGCCTCACCATTCCCGTGGGCAAGGACTCCATGTCCATGCGCACCGTCTGGGAGGAGAACGGCGCGCGCAAGGCGGTGACGGCGCCGGTGTCGCTCATCGTCTCCGCCTTCGCCCCGGTGCTGGACGTGCGGCAGTCGCTCACGCCGCAGCTCGTGGACGTGGCGCAGGACACGCGGCTGTTGTTCGTGGACCTGGCGCGCGGGAAGCAGCGGCTGGGCGGCTCGGTGGCGGCGCACGTCTACGGGCAGGTGGGCCCCGAGTGCCCGGACGTCGAGGACGCGGCGCTGCTGAAGGGCTTCTTCTCGGCGGTGCAGGCGCTCAACGCGGACGGGAAGCTGCTCGCGTACCACGACCGCTCCGACGGCGGCCTGTGGGCCACGCTGTGCGAGATGGCCTTCGCGGGCCACTGCGGCGTGGACGTGGACCTGACCTCACTGGGCGGCGACGCGGTGTCGGCGCTCTTCAACGAGGAGCTGGGCGCGGTGGTGCAGGTGCGCGCGGCCGACGTGGCGCGCGTGCGCGAGGTGCTGGGGCAGCACGGCCTCGCGGCGCACTGCCATGAGGTGGGCCGGCCCACGGCGGCGCTGGAGGTGCGGGTGCGCCACGGCGACGCGAAGCTGGTGGAGGGCACCCTGGCCCTGCGCCGCACCTGGTCTCGCGTCAGCTACGAGATGCAGCTGCTGCGCGACAACCCCGTCTGCGCGGAGCAGGAGTACGCGGCGAAGTGCGACGCGGCGGACCCGGGCCTGTCCCCGAAGCTGACCTTCGACCCGACGCAGGACGTGGCCGCGCCGTACATCGCCAAGGGCGCGCGGCCCCGGGTGGCGGTGCTGCGTGAGCAGGGCGTCAACAGCCAGCAGGAGATGGCGGCGGCCTTCACCCGCGCCGGCTTCATGGCGGTGGATGTCCACATGAGCGACATCCTCTCCGGGCGCGTGTCGCTGAAGGACTTCCACGGCATCATGGCCTGCGGCGGCTTCTCCTACGGAGACGTGATGGGCGCGGGCGGCGGGTGGGCCAAGTCCATCCTCTTCAACCCGCGCGCGCGGGACGCGTTCGCGGACTTCTTCGCGCGGAAGGACAGCTTCGGCCTGGGCGCGTGCAACGGCTGCCAGATGATGGCGCAGCTGAAGGACATGATTCCGGGCGCGGAGCATTTCCCCCGCTTCGTGCGCAATGCCTCGGAGCAGTTCGAGGCGCGCCTGGTGACGGTGGAGGTGTCCGACACGCCGTCGCTCTTCTACAAGGGCATGGCCGGCAGCCGGATGCTCATCGTCGCCTCGCACGGCGAGGGCCGCGCGGAGTTCCCGAGCGACACGGAGGCCGCGCGCGTCAACGGGCTGGGCTTCGTCACCACGCGCTACGTGGACAACCACGGCCAGGTGACGCCGGTGTACCCGGCGAACCCCAACGGCTCGCCGTACGGCATCGCCGGGCTCACCACGCGCGACGGGCGCTTCTCCATCACCATGCCGCACCCGGAGCGCGTGCACCGCTCCGTGCAGCACTCGTGGCGCCCGCGCGAGTGGGGCGACGATGGGCCTTGGATGCGCATGTTCCGCAACGCCCGCGCCTGGCTGGGCTGAGCTGAGCGCCAGCGGCTGACTGTTCGGATGCCCCGTCTCGGAAGAGGCGGGGCATCTTCAGTTTCAGGGGTATGTCAGGTCCCCTTGCGCACGAATATCTAGCACACTAGATATTTGTCTACGAGCGGTTCCGAGGGAGCGGGCATGGAGCGAATCGAGGAGTGCATCAACTTCCTCGCCGGGAAGGCGTACCAGCAGCTCAACCAGGAGGCGAAGCGCCGGCTGGCGGAGTTCGGGGTGACGCCGCCGCAGTACGCGGTGCTGAAGGTGCTCTGGGAGCAGGACGGCCAGAGTGGGGCCAGCATCGGCGAGCGGCTGGTGCTGGACAGCGCCACGGTGACGGGCCTCATCGACCGGCTGAGCGGCGCAGGGCTCATCGAGCGGCGGGCCGACCCGGAGGACCGCCGCGTCAACCGGCTCTACCTGACGCGCGCCGGCCGCGCGCTCCAGGCGCCCCTGGACCGGGAGATGGACGAGATGAACGAGAAGGTCTTCGCCCGCCTGGGCCCCCGGGACGCGCAGAAGCTCCGGGAGCTGCTGGCGAAGCTGGGCCAGGAGAGGTGACGCCATGCAATTCGATACGAAGATTGCCGTGCTGCTCCGAGACGACCTGCTCGCGTGGCAGCGCCTGAATGTGACGGCCTTCACGGTGAGCGGCATCGCCACGCTGCCGGAAGTCGTGGGCGAGGCGTACGAGGACGCGTCCGGCCGGCGCTACCGGCCGATGCTCAAGCAGCCCGTCCTCATCTTCCAGGCCACCCGCGAGCAGCTCCGGGAGGCGTACGCGAAGGCGGTGGGCTCGGACGAGACGCAACTGAGCATCTACACCGAGGACCTCTTCGCCACCCCGCACGACGAGGCCAACCGGGCCGCGGTGCGCGCCGTGCACAGCGAGGACCTGAACCTGGTCGGCCTCGCCGTCCGGGGCCGCAAGAAGGCGATGGACAAGCTCACCAAGGGGCTCGTCCTCCACCCGTGACGGTCCACCCGGGCCTGGGGAGGCGAGGGTGGACCGGGCCGTGCCTCAGGCCTTCACGAGCTGGAGCGGCTGTCCTTCCGGCACGTGCTTCATGGCCACGGAGTTCATGCAGTAGCGCAGGCCCGTGGGCGGCGGTCCGTCCGGGAAGACGTGACCCAGGTGGCCGTCACAGCGCGCGCAGCGCACCTCGGTGCGAATCATCCCGTACGAGACGTCCTGCACCTCCGTCACCGAGTCCGCCGTCAACGGCTGGGTGAAGGACGGCCAGCCCGTGCCGGACTCGAACTTCGTTCCGGCCTTGAAGAGCGGGTTGCCGCAGCCGGCGCACACATAGGTGCCCGGCGTCTTCGTCCCCAGGAAGCAGCCCGAGCCGGGACGCTCCGTGCCGTGCCTGCGGAGGACGTCGTACTCCTCGGGAGTGAGGCGCTTGCGCCACTCTTCGTCGCTGAGGGTCAGCTTGTCCGCCATGCCGTCATTGCTCCTTTCGGGGCCCGTCAGGGCCCGGGGAATTACTCAGATGCACATCCTGCCAAGCCGTCGCGCCTGGAGGGCAGTCGGGAGTGCGGCGTGCTGTCCACTGGCCCGCTCCGCGTCCCTTCTCCTCCCCCTGGCCAGCACGCGGCCTCCGGGGCACCCACGGTAGGGGAGAGGGGACAGCTCGCGGAGGAGGCACACCCATGCGGATTGGCGACTTGATGACCAAGAACCTGGAGACCATCGAGGCGGGCGAGCCCGTGCGCGCCGCGGCCCTGAGGATGCGCACCTGCAACATCGGCTCTCTGCCCGTCGTCGAAAACGGGCAGCTGGTGGGCATGCTGACGGACCGGGACATCACCGTGCGCAGCACCGCGCTGGGGCAGAATCCGAACACCACCCCCGTGCGCGAAATCATGACGACCGCCGTCATCACCTGCGATGCGGATGCGTCGCTCGAGGAGGCCGAGCAGTTGATGGAGGACAAGATGGTGCGCCGCCTCATCGTCATCGATGAGCAGCGGCAGCCGGTGGGCCTCCTCAGCCTGGATGACCTGGTCTCCGAGCCCGAGGAGATGCTGTACGCCAGCGCAGTGATGGACCGCATGCATCAGGCCTGACGCTCACTTCCGCCCGCCCGCCTTCCGTGCGGGCGGGCGCCGTGACGGTGTCTCCAGCCCGGGCAGTTCCTGCTGCACGGCCGGGCGCTTCCCCGTCGTCCTCGCGGGAGCGCATGTGGGCAGCAGCTCCTCGCCCTCCACCGCGGCCCAGCCCTCCTGGATGAGCTCGTCGAAGCTCGGGCCGGTGGCGGTGGCCTCCAGCCGGCGGGCCTGCCGGTCCAGCTCGCGCAAGGCGGAGAGCTTCTCGTCATGGCCCAGCTTCGCCGCGTCCACCGCGTGGCGCAGCACGCACAGCGTGGCGTCGTACACCTCCAGCTTCACGGGGTAGGGGTGCCGGTCCTTGCCGCCCTGCGCGAAGGAGAAGCGCGCCGGGTCGCTGAAGCGGTAGGGCGCGCCGTGCACCAGCACGCGCCCAGCCGGGCCATGCGGGTGTGGAGCCAGTCCGGCACCTTGCCGGAGTGCAGGGGCATCAGCGCGCTTCCCGTGCGGTCCATGCCCGTACTCCCAACCACCATTCGAGCCTTGCGTCAGGAGGGGTGGTGAAACTGATGCCATGCCGTTTCATGTGAGCAGGCACGGGAAAGGGGGCCTGCGAAGGCGGTGGCCACATGACGGACCGGCGAACGCTGGCGCCCGGCGGGTGAATGGAGCCAGAATGCGCGCTCGCCTTCTTCCGGTGTGCGCGGCCCCGCACCCTGCTGACTCACGCTGTCCGGGGGCGCTCCCGGACCGCACGCGTCTTCCACCTGGGGGTTGTCATGCGCGTCCCTCTTTCGACAGTGGTTCTTCGTACACATGTGCTGCGAGCCGTGCTCTCGGCAGGACTCCTGGGCGTCGCCGCCTGCAAGGGCTCGACGGGCGCGGATGGTCCCCAGGGCTCGGTTGGGCCGCAGGGCCCCGTTGGACCCCAGGGCCCCATCGGACCGCAGGGGCCCGCGGGGCCGGCGGGCGGTCCTCCCGGTCCACAGGGACTGAGCGCCCTGCTGCTCACCACGCCCGAGCCCGCGGGCGCCAACTGCGGTTTCGGCGGCGTCAAGATGGAGACCGGCGTCGACGCGAACGGCGATGGTGAGCTGGGTAAAGACGAGGTGAACGCCTCGGCGACGAAGTTCCTCTGCAACGGCGCGCAGGGGCTCCGGGGCGAGGTGGGCGAGGTGGGCCCGCAGGGGCCCAAGGGAGACACGGGCGAGACAGGGCCACAGGGCTCCGTGGGCCCTCAGGGTCCCAAGGGAGACACAGGCGCGCAGGGGCCCCAGGGCGTGTCCGGGGCGTTCGAGATGGTCTTCGGCGACGGCTCCGCGGGAGACCTCAAGGTCGAGTCCTTCGGTCCGCCGCGGTACTTCCAGGCCGGGAACTTCTCGCCCGCTGGCGCCAACCTGATGTTCCGGAACGTGACCATCGAAGGCACGCTCATCGTGTCGAGCGGGACGATGATTCGCGCGACCGAAAACATCACCATCGCCAAGGGCGCGAACATCTTCATCAGCCCCGACTTCGCGATTCAGACCCTCAACCCGTCGCAGAAGGGCATCGCCATGTCCGCCTCCTACACCTACCTGGGTGGAAAGGGGCTGGACCTGGGGCGCACGTCGTTGGTCTCACGCGCCGACCTGTTGGGGGGCGGCAATGGCTACCGCTCGACGACGAATCCCGACATCCTCGGCGGCGACGGTGGCGGGCGACTCATCCTCGCCGCAGGGGGCAACATCATCATCAACGGCTTCATCGACGGGAACGGCCGCCAGGGCATAAACAACAGCGTTCCCACCATCAATCGGCCCGCCGGAGCACCGACCCCCGTGGCGGGCGGCGGCGGTGGCGGTGGCGGCGTCCTCAGCCTCATCGCCGGCAACAGCATCACCGTGGGGGACTCCGGTGTGATTCAAGCCAAGGGAGGCGAGGGGGCCAAGGGCTGGAAGGGCTCCAACCCGGTGGTGGGGCACATGTACGGCGGAGGAGGTGGCGGCGGTGGTGGCATCATCCAGTTCATTTCCAAGGTCCCGGTCACCATCGCTACTGGCGGCAGGGTCGAGGCGAACGGCGGCCCAGCGGGTGCGGCGAGTGTCGAGGGCACGGCCACCACCCTGAAGGAGCTGGGCGGTGGTGGCGGCGCCAGCGCGGGCGATGGCGGAGATGGCACGAGCTCGACGGCGCAGCCGGGGACTGCGGGTGCCTCCGAGCCGGGCACCGCGGGAGACATCATCTACATCCGGGCGGACCGGCCGGAGCTGATCTTCTTCTGACCAGGGCTCGCTGATCGCGCGCCTCATGGATTGCGGGGGCTCGGAGTAGGTCTGCCTCGAGCCCGCGGCCTCGCTGTCTTCCGAAGGCTGACGTCTCACGGACAGCCCGCCCCTTCGCACCGCAAAGGGGCGGGCCGTCACCCGGCTCAGGCGTGTTCCGCCGGACGGCACGCGGCCACCAGCTCCGCGACCGCGTCGTCCCACGGCAAATCCTTCTGCGAGCCGTCGCGCTGGCGCAGGCGTACGCCGCGAGCCTCCACCTCGCGAGCGCCCACCACCACCAGCCACGGCGCACCATCACCGTGCGCGTCGACAATCTTCCGCGACAGCGACTCACCTCGGACGTCCGCGCGAGCACGACAGCCCGCCTCGCGCAGCCGGGCGGCGAAGCGCTCCGCGTAGTCCGCGGCGGCCTCACCCACGGACGCCACCACCACCTGCTCCGGGGCGAGCCACGCCGGTAGCGCGCCACCATGGTGCTCCAGCAGCACGCCGATGAAGCGCTCCAGACTGCCGAGCAGCGCGCGGTGAAGCATCACCGGACGGACGCGCGCCCCCGACGCGTCCACGTAGCGCAGGTCGAAGCGCTCCGGCAGCACGAGGTCCAGCTGAATCGTTCCGCACTGCCACGCGCGGCCGAGCCTGTCCTTGAGGACGAACTCCAGCTTCGGCCCGTAGAAGGCGCCCTGGCCCGGTTGCATGAGGCACTCCAGTCCGGCCTCCTTCGCCGCGGCCAGCAGCCACGCCTCGGCCTTGTCCCAGCTCGCGTCATTGCCGGCGCGCATGGCCGGGCGGCTGGAGAAGGCCACCTGCACCTCGTCGAAGCCGAAGTCCGCGTAGAAGCGCTTGAGCGAACGCACGAAGCGGACCACCTCCTGCTGCACCTGCTCCTCGGCGCAGAAGATGTGGCCGTCGTCCTGCGTGAACTGGCGCAGGCGGAACAGGCCGTGCAACGCGCCGCCCGGCTCGCTCCGGTGCACGAGGCCGAACTCGCCCAGCCGCAGCGGCAAGTCCCGGTAGCTGGGCGCCATGCGCTGCACGAGCTCGATGTGGCCCGGGCAGCTCACCGGCTTCACGGCGAGGTGACGCTCGCCGTCCTCCACCAGGAACATGTTCTCGCGGAAGTTCTCCCAGTGGCCGCTGCGCTCCCACAGCGGCTGGGCGTAGATTTGCGGCGTCCGGACTTCGCGGTAGCCCTCGGCCTGCATGCGCCGGCGGACGTGGTCCTCCAGCAGCCGGTACAGCATCAACCCGCGCGGGTGCCAGAACACCATGCCGGGCGCCTCTTCCTGCAGGTGGAAGAGGTCCAGGCGCTGGCCCAGTGAGCGGTGGTCGTGTTCGTCGAGCATGTGCAACTCCGTTTCGGAAGCGGTGAAAAGCCCATCCGGACGGAGCGCTGAAGTGAGCGCACGGTTGCCCCGGCCGGAGAAGGCGGGGCAGGGAACCGTGCGTTCGTCAGCTCACCACGCGACGCACACCGTTCCAGGCCCGCCGAAGCGAGTCGTGGTGGTGGTCGCGGTGGTGAAGATGACGAAGCTCACGGAGATATAACTGCTGGTTGGCCGCGAAAATGTCAACTCGCCCTCCGGGGCGTGCGGCCTCGCGTCACGAAACCGCGGGCCTCGGGCCGGTGCTCGCACCCGAGGCCCCGGACGTCACGGACAGACCCAGTACGTGCCGTTGCAGGCGCAGACCGTGGGCCTGCCGACCATGTAGCAGAACGCAGTCGCGCCCTGGGTGGTACACGCCTTGAGGTCGATATCCGCGCAGTCCGTCCTGAGCGCGGCGCTGGCGGAGACCTCCTCGGTCGTCGGCGTGGGCTCCTCGGCGGAGACCTCGGCGTCGGGCCCGCCACAGCCCAGCAGGGACACACTGAACATCACCGCGACCGCGACGAAGACATTCTTCACGAGACACCTCGGACGGGTTGAATGAGACGGCTCAAGCTATCCCAGTCTTCCATGTATGTCAGACATGTCTCGTATCTGCGATGTGTCACGCGAGCAGTGACACCAGTCCAATCATCCCGGCGATGAGGAAGAAGAGCGACTCGCCAGCGATGAGGCCGCCGCCGACGAGGGACATACTGCTCATGTCCTCGGGAAGCGCTTCACCCTGGCCGGGGCTGCCCGCGACGTGAGGCTTCTGGCCGCGCTGCGCCAGCGTGTTCCACACCGAGGTGAAGATGCCGCCCGCGCCGAACCACAGCGCCGCCGGGAAGTTCACGAAGCCGCCGAAGGACGAGGCATACGGGCTCGACAGCAGCAGCGCGTCCATCACCCAGCCCACCACGAAGCCCGTGCGCGAGCCCTTCACGAAGCGCTGGTAGCCCGGCCGGCTCAGCACGCCCTTGCGCACCGCCTGGATGACGAAGCCGATGGCGAGGCCGATGAGCAGCAGCTTCACCGTCGAATCCGACAGCGTGCCCAATCCGCGGATGGCGCCCACCAGCTTGTACGTCATGGCCGAGCCCCACTGGCCCACCTCGGCCTTGGGGTTGTCGAGCTGGTTGATGGTGATTGCGGGGTAGGCCGCCATGAACACGCGCGCCAGTCCCACGCACAGGAGCGCGCCCATGATGACGCCGAGCACCTGATAGCGGAACTGGAGCACGCGGTTGGTGCCCAGGCGCCAGCCGGTGGAGCGGTCCTGCTGCATGTCCACGCCCACCGAGGTGGAGACGAGCAGAATCGTGGCCCCCATCAACCCCACCAGCGGGTTCTTCAGCCCCATCAGCGACATCAGCATCACGGAGATGACGAACGCGCTGGAGATGGGGTTCTGGTCGGTGATGCCGTACGAGATTCCGTTGATGAGCACGAACAGCAGCGCCAGCCCGAGGCCGAGGAGGAGCCAGCCCAGCGGCTGACCCAGCACCACCGTCCCCACCAGCAGCGTCGCCGCGCCCCAGCCCACCACCCAGGCCACGAGCCGGCCCATGTTGACCTTCTTCCAGGCCTCCTCCTCCTGGTCCGGAGCTTCAGCGGCACGGGCGCGAATCTTCGCCGCCGCCTGCACCGCGAGCAGCGACAGGTCCACCGCCGCCGCGCCGCAAATCATCGCGAGCCCGAGCAGGAAGCCAATCTTGCGGAACGGGTCGCTGGGCCCCAGCCAGCCCAATTCGCGGAAGGTGGGCAGCAGCGCCTTGCCGATGACGGCCATGACGATGGCGGGCACGGTGATGCGGCTGCCCACAATCATGCCGGCGCCCACCGTGGCGGCGCTCGTGCCGATGGCGCCGACGAAGGCCACCTTCTCCGTCAGCCACGCCGTCACCGCGCCCAGGAGCGTGCCGCCGCCGAGCTTGGAGATGGAGACTTTGAGCAGCCGCTTGTCGGTGAGCGCGCGGAGGATGTTCGCGACGGCCAGTCCCGACGGGTAGTCGAGCTGCAGCTTGTCCACGAGCAGCGGCGTGTAGAGCATGCCCACGCCCACGGCGAACATGCCCACGCAGCCGACGAAGAGGATGAGGTGCCACGCGGGTGGCATCTCCATGCCGAGCCACACCATGGATTGAATCAGCACGGACATGGCGCACAGCGAGGCCACCGACGCGGCCATCGTCTGCATGTAGTTGGCGCCGTGTTTGCCCTCCGCGCCGTAGCCGTACGTGACGGCGCTGCCGAGGATGCCCGCCAGCACCTGGCCGCCCACGAAGAAGCCCACGCTGAAGTTCATGTACGAGGCGGCGATGCCGCCCAGCGGGCCAAGGATGAGGAGCGCCACCGCACTCAAGAGCGCGTGGTACTTCCACGTGCCCACCTCGGGCAGCCAGCCGAAGCGCTGCTGGACGGCTACGGAGGGGGATGTGTCGGGAGAAGCAGGGGGCAGGGGACGCTGGGGAGCGGGCTGTGCCATGTGCCCTCCAGGGTAGCGGCGTTCTCCGCGACTGTCGCGCGCACGCTCTGCACGCACCCCGAGTCATCGAAACCCCCGCTCACGCGGCGCGGCATTAACATCCGCGCCATGCGAATCACCCTGCATCGGGGCGTCAGCCTGGCCGTCCTCGCGTCGGCCCGGACGGAGGCCGACCACCACGAGGACCTGGGCTGCAGCATCCAGGGCCCCACCGCGCGCCCCGTGCGCCGCGCCCACCTGCCGCTCAAGCGCCACGTCGCCATGCTCGGCCGCGAGGGCACGCTGCGCGAGGCGGACGCGCTGGTGCGCTGGCTCGAGGAGACGCCCCGCTACGCGGCCCTCTGCGAGGACGGGAAGCGGCGGCGCCTGGGCCGGCGCGTGCTCAAGCACGAGGTGCTCTTCCCGGACGCCACCCGGCACCGCCCGCGCGTGCTGCACCTGCGCCAGGAGTCGCTCGGACTGGATGTCCCCGTGCGCGCGTCCGAGTGGCCCCACGTCGCGGACCTCTTCGCCACGCTGGCCCGGGGCGCCACCCGCGCGGAGTTGCGCGCGCTGTCCGTCGTGCCCGTGGTGGCGGGGCTGCTGGCGGATATGGGGCAGGCCGGCTGGCTGGTGAGGCACGAGGCGCCGGTCGAGGTGCCCGCGCCCGGGGCCCTCTTCGTGGGACACAACACGGTGCTGGTGTCCGGCCGCGAGGCGCGCGTGCTGGTGGACCCGTACTTCCGGCCCGCGGGCCTGGTGGACTCGCGGGGCTACCAGCCCATGCAGCCGAGGGACGTGGGCCGGGTGGACGCGGTGGTCATCACCCACTCGCACGGGGACCATTTCCACCTGGGCTCGCTGCTGCCGCTGCCTCGGGACACGCGCATCTTCGTGCCCCACGTCGCGCGCGAGAGCCTGTTCTCCACGGACTGTGCGCTGAGGCTCTCGCAGCTCGGCTTCACGCGCGTGGAGCCGCTGCGCTGGGGCGAGTCCCGGCAGGTGGGCGACGTCACCGTGCGCGCGCTGCCCTTCCACGGCGAGCAGCCCACGGACGAGGAGGGCCCGTACAAGGACCTCTTCAACGAGGGCAACGCGTGGCTGGTGCGCGCGCCGGGCTTCTCGTCGGCCTTCTTCGCGGACTCGGGGCACGACGTGCGCGGGGACATGCGCGACGTGTGTCGCGAGGTGCTGCGCGAGGAGGGCCCGGTGGACGTGCTCTTCTGCGGCGTGCGCGGCTTCAAGTTGGCGCCCATCTTCTTCGGCTTCACCACGCTGGACGCGTTCCTCGTCAACGTGCCGCGCGCGGCGCTGACGAAGCCGCAGCAGCTCATGGCCGGGCCGGAGGAGGCGCTGCACTACGGCGAGTTGCTGGGCGCGCGCTACGTGGTGCCCTGCGCGGACGGAGGAGCGCCCTGGTACTGGCGCGAGGGCATGGGCCCCCGCTACGAGGGCTACCCCGGCCAGCCCGTGAGCGGCGCGAGCCACATGGATGAGAACCCGGACGCGGACCCGTACCCGGAGCGGCTCGCGGAGGTGCGGCGCGCGGTGAAGCACGGGCCGCAAGCCCTGCTGTTGCGGCCCGGTGAGGCGCTGGCGTGGAAGGGGCGGCGGAAGCCGGAGGTGGTGCGCTCCGCGGGCTTCACGTGGCCCTTCGGCGCGGTGGGGTGAGGGCTACATTCCGGGTTCGTACTCGAGCGTGGCGGTGACGCTCTGGGCGTCCACCACGTTGCCAGAGCCATCCCGGATGGTGACCGTCGCCGTGAAGGTGCCAGCGAGGGCACTGATGGCGCACCAGGTGGGGCCGGTCCCCGTGCAGGTCACGCCGCTCCACTGGTACGTGTAGCCGGAGACCGGGCTGATCATGTCGAACACGATGGTCTTCTTGACGGTCCGGCTGCGGTTGAAGCCGAAGCAGCCGCCCGCGCGCGGGTAGTCATAGGCCGGCGTGTCCACGTAGCAGCCTCCGGTTCCTCCCGTCAGCGCGGCCTCGGACGTGGTCACCGTTGGCGGTGTGGGCTCGCCTTGCTCCAGCTCGGGGGCACCTCCGCAACCGGCGCCGACGAGCAGTGCGGCTCCCAGGGAGAGCATTCGCAGGGTGGAGGGACTTGGGGACTTCATGGGCTGACGCGTCGGGGTGTGGGCGTGGCTCATGTGGCTCCTCATGGAGGAAGGGTGCTTCGCCGTGAGCGGCCCGCGGACGTTAATCGACGCTATCCTGAATAAGCCACCATCCAAGGAATCGTGGAATATTCTATTCGTGTGCCCGGACGCGCTGCTCACGCCTTCGCGGCGAGTCGCCGCCGGCCCTGGACGAGCTTCACCGCGTAGAGGACGACCAGGACGACGAGGCACACCACTCCCAGCGTCACGAAGCGGTGGATGAGGTCTCCCTCGGACCAGCCGTGGTCCTCCACGAGACGGTACGCGTCGCTGGGGCCCGAGCCCTCGTTCTGGCCGAAGGGGATTTCGGCGAAGTCCCTGCGGGCGTGCCACCACGTGATGAAGCCGTCCATGAAGCTGGCGCCGCCGATGACGGCGAAGCCCCACCGCAGGCCGTGCTCGTGGACGTAGCTGCCGGGGCGCACGTACATCGTGGCCATCAGCGCGGTGCCCATCACCATCATTCCCGCGTCGCCGTTGAAGATGATGAGCATCAGCGCCGTCGGCTCGGACAGGAACAGCGTCCCGATGAGCTGGGTGAGGAGGATTCCTCCGGCCGTATAGACCTGCCACATGCGGCGCTGCTTCCAGGCCCACCAGGCCCAGTACCCGAGCCCCGCGGCCGCCAGCGTCGCGAGGAAGTACGAGCGCCCGAAGTTGAGCGTCTTCCACAGCGTGGGGATGGACACGTAGCCGCACAGCCAGCCGGTGATGGCATGGCCCAGCTCATGGACCGGCATGGTGAAGATGCGGACGAGGAACGCGCTGCCACCGGATGCGGCCAGATACGAGACGAGGAGCACCACGGGAAGGGTCCACGTGTGGATTTTCAGCTCCCAGGCGGCGTCCTCGGCGTCGGCGTCCAGGTCGGGTGTCGCCTCGGGAAGGACGTCGGAGCGCAGCTCCCCGGGCCGGACCAGCCACGCCGGGTCGATGAGGGGCGGCTCCTCCGGCGCGAGCAGCGCGGCGGGGGAGGGGGCGGCGGAGGCCTCTTTCGTGGCGGCATCGCGAGCGACTCGCGCGTTCGCCTTGGCGTAGATGACGCCGCAGCGCGGGCACTCCGGCCCCGGGGCTCGCGGCGCGTGACAACGGGGACAGGAGGGGGAGGAGTCCACGGTGCCCATGAGCCTAAGCGGCCCCGTCCGTGGGAGAAAACCCGGGCGGGCCTTGACGCGCGGGCGCCGCTCGCCGCATGAGCGGGCCATGTCGTCGCTCGACACCCAGACGCGAGGCCGCACCACGCCAGGCCGCCTGCGCGCGCTGGACGCGTACCTGTGCCACGCCGAGCGCGAGCTGCTCTCCCGTGGCGACGGTCAGTGGGCCCACGCCGTCTTCGTCGACGTCGGCTTCGGCGAGCACCCGTGGACGACGCTGGAGAGCGCCGCCGCCTTCCGCGCCCTCCAACCGGAGCTGACCGTCATTGGCGTGGAGTTGGAGCCGGAGCGCGCCCGCGCCGCCTGCGCTCACGCCGACGCCCGCACCCACTTCCGCGAGGGTGGCTTCGCGCTGCCGCTGCGCGAGGACGAGCCCGCCCGCCTCGTGCGCGCCATGAACCTGCTGCGCCAGGGCCCGCCCGAGCGCGTCCCCGAGGTCCATCACACGCTGGCCCGCTTCCTCCTCCCGTCCGGCCTCCTCGTGGAGGGCAGCGCGGACCCGGAGGGGGCCATCCTCACAGCGCATCTGCTGCGCCGGGGACCCGACGCGGACGCGCCCCCCATTCGTGAGGCCCTCCTCTTCCACACCGACTTCCGCCACGGCTTCGCACCGTGGCTCTTCCGTGACTGGCTGCCCCGTGACTTGCGCCGCCGTGTGAAGCCCGGCGAACCCATCCACGCCTTCTTCTCCGAGTGGGACGCCGCCTGGCGCGAGGCCCGCGCCGCCGGCCACACCGACCCGCGGGATGCCTTCCGCGAGACAGCCCCGCGCCTCGCCACCCGCACCCATGGTGTGCTGGCGGACACATGGCTGGGGGCGCAGGGCTACCTCGTCTGGAAGCCCGAGGGCGGCGTCAGTCCCTGAAGCGTGGAGCTCCAGCGATGACGCGATGCATGCCCCCCTCGCATGCGCGGGGGGCAGACAGCCAGGCTCCGGGCTTTCTCCGGTGCCGAGAAGATGAGTTGCCCAGGGGGAGGAGAAAAGTGTGGTGCAGACGGCTATTCTGCGCCCCGAAATCCTCCCTCGGGGTCTTGCCAAGGCTCGTGAGTCTGGAGCAGGTAGGACCTTCGAACCTTCATGAAACGGCACATCGTCTCTCTCATCGCCGCGGGACTCGCCGCGGCCACCTCTGGCGCCACCATGCCCGCGCCAGGCACAGCTCCGGCGTGGGCCTCGCAGGCGCGCTCCGCGAACCGCGCGGTGGCGTCGCGTGCGCGCCGGGACGGGGAGACGGGGGCGCCGGAATCGCAGCAGGAGATTGAGGACGCCATGGTGGAAGAAGCACCCCGGGCGCGCGTGGAGGGCCGGCCGTCCGTGCTGCTCTTCTCCGCGAGCTTCTACGGCACGCTCGCGGCCGCGCGCTGCTTCGGGCGCAACGGCATCGACGTCACGGTCGCGGACCCGGCGAAGCTGGGCCCCGCGAGCTGGTCCCGCTACGTCGGGCGCCGCGTCCAGTGTCCGCCCGAGTCACGCGCCGAGGACTTCATGGCGTGGCTGCTGGACTTCGGCCGCCGCGAGCCGATGCGGCACGTCCTCTACCCCACGAGCGATGAGCTCGCGTGGCTCGTCTCCGTCCACCGCGACGCGCTCGCCCAGTACTTCCACCTCTATGACCCGGGCGTGGACGCCGTCTACGGCCTGCTCAACAAGCGCAAGCTCTTCGAGGTGGGCCAGGAGGTGGGCCTGCGGCTGCCGCGCACCTGGTTCCCCGAGTCCGAGGGGGATTTGGACGCCATCTCCCGCGAGGCGCGCTTCCCCGTCCTCATCAAGCCCACCACGCAGATTCTCTACTCCACCCACCGCAAGGGCCACCCGGTGTCGGAGCCCGCGCAGCTCGCGGAGGAGTACCGCGCCTTCTCGCGCGACGGGTACGCGGACATGCTGGTGAAGTTCGACCCGGCGGTGGCCCGGCCCATGGTGCAGGAGTTCCACCCCGAGGCCGCGCGGGGCATCTACAGCCTCTCCGGCTTCGTGGACGAGACGGGCGAGCTCTTCGAGGTGCGCGGCGCCATGAAGGTGCTCCAGCGCCCCCGGCGCCTGGGCGTGGGCGTGTGCTTCGAGTCCGCCCCCGTGCGCGAGGAGCTGGCCAACGGCCTCAAGCGCCTGTGCAAGCGCCTGGGCTACCACGGCGTCTTCGAGGTGGAGTTCATCCAGACGAAGGACGACTTCCTCCTCATCGACTTCAACCCCCGCTACTACGGGCAGATGGGCTTCGACATCGCCCGTGGCCTGCCGCTGCCGCTGCTCGCGTACCACGCGGCGCTGGGCGACAGGGAGTCGCTCCAACGCGAGGCGAAGGCCGCGCGCGAGTGGCGCGGCAAGGGCGAGGTGTTCTGCAACCGGATTGCGCTGGAGATGCTGCTCAACCTCCAGCGGCTGTCCGGCGCGCTCCCGGGCGAGGAAGCGCGCCAGTGGCGGCAGTGGCTGGAGACGCACCGGGGCGTGTCGGTGGACCCGCTCATCGACTCGGAGGACCTGGTGCCCACCGCGGTGGAGCTGGCGCAGATTCTCTACGTCTCCGCCCGCCACCCCCGCGCCTTCGTGCGCTCCATGGTGCTCAACCGCTGAGCCGCGCGGGCTCGGCGGGCGGCGCGTCGAACGTCACCAGGTCATCGAACGTCTCGGCGCGGCGCAAGAGCCGCTCCTTCCCGCCCTCCAGCGCGATGATGGCCGGCTGCGGGAAGGAGAAGGACGTGGCGAAGGGCACGAAGTACGCGCCCGCGTCCATGATGGCCAGGGTGTCCCCCACGGAGAGCTCCGGCATCCGCTTCGCGTGGTAGAGCGTGTCGCCCGGCGTGCAGATGGGGCCCACCAGCGTGTACACGCGCTCGGCCTTCGCGTCCGGCCGCTCCACGTGGAAGAGCTGGTGGTACTCGTTGCGCACGCACTCGGCATGGTTGACGCCCGCGTCCAGCACGGCCCAGGCGCGGTCCTCGCCCTGCTTGAGGGCGTGCACGCGGGTGAGCAGGAGCTGCGTGTCGCCCGTCATCGCCCGGCCCGGCTCCAGGAAGATGCGCGGACGCTGACGGCCCCGGCGCGCGTAGTGCGACTCCACCATCTCCACCACCAACGCGAGGTAGCGGTCGATGGAGAGCGACGCCGCCGGGTCCGGCGCCGGCACGTCGCGGAAGAAGGTGAGGTTGAGCCGCCAGTCGCGCTCGGCGATGTGCTCCGTCGTCGGCGTGCACAGGCTGCCGCCGAGGTCCAGGACTTCCAGGTCCAGCCCCAGCTCCTGGTGCAGCGTGTCCGTGAAGGCCAGCACCGACTCCACGAAGCCGGTGATGTCCCCCTCGGTGCGGATGGTGGCGCCGCGGTGCGCGTGCAGGCCCACGACGTCCAGGTGCTTGGAGGCGCGCGCCTGCTGGTAGGCCCGCAGCGCGGCGCCACCCGCGATGGGCGTGCCGAACTGCGCGGACCAGCCGCTGTCCGTGCTCACCCGCACCGCCACGCGCGGGCGGCGGCCCACCTCCGCGGCGATGCGCGAGAAGACGTCCAGCTCCTCGGCGTGGTTGGCCGCGAGCAGCTGGATGCCGCGGGAAATGGCCTCGCGCACGGAGGCCTCGGACTTCGCCGGGCCGTTGTAGACGATGCGCTCCGGGGCCACGCCCAGCTTCAGCGCCAGCCACAGCTCGTACGCGGAGATGACCTCCGCGCCCACGCCCAGCTCGTGCATGAAGGACAGTACGCCCGGCACCGGGTTCGTCTTGTACGAGTAATAGACCTCGGCCCCGCCCGCGCGGCCCGGAGGCACCGCGAGGAAGCGCTGCACGTTGCGCTTCAGCGCGGCCAGGTGCACCACGTGGAGCGGCGAGCCCCAGCGGGCCGTCAGTTCCTTCAGGGGCACGCCCTCCAGGCACAGCCCCTGGCCGGGGCGGTGCTCCAGCCCCCAGTGGGAGGCGGGGATGGAGGTCCGCGCGGGCGCCATGGCCTTCTGGAGCACCGGGCGCAGCGTCTCCTTCACCTGGCGCTTCGCGGTGCCGACGAGGCGGCTCTTGAGGCTCATGAAGCGCGTCCCTGCTTCGGCAGCCGCAAGGGCAGCTTCTTCGCCACGTCGAAGGGCAGCGTGCGCATCAGCAACTGCAGCGCGCGGTACTCCAGCATGCCGTTCGTCTTGCGGTACTTGCCGTGAATCATCTCGTTGGACTGCATGACCAGCGTGCCGTCCTTGCCCAGGTTGTGCATCAGCGAGGGCCGGCCCGTGCGGTAGTGCAGGATGGGGCGGTCGACGTAGACGTGGCCGAAGGCGCGGATGGCGCGCAGGTAGAAGTCCACGTCCTCGTAGACGGGGATGGAGGCGTCGAAGCCGCCCAGCGGCGCGAAGTGCTCGCGGCGCACCATGCACGCGGAATTCACATACAGCGTGCCGCGGAAGAGGATGTGCGCCACCGTCCACGCGCTGTTGGGCGTGCTGGCGCCCACCTTGGCGGCCCACTGGAAGTAGTCGCTCTTGTCCTTGAGCCAGTCCGCGTCGTCGCCGAAGGGCACCACCCAGCCCACCGCGACACCGGCGTCCGGCCGCGCGTCCAGCCCGCTCACCATGGCGTGCAGCGCCCCTTCCGCGAGCATGTCGTCGTCGTCGAGGAAGTGCAGGTAGCGGCCCTTCGCCAGCGTGGCGCCGTAGTTGCGCACCACCGCCGGGCGCCCCTTGGAGGGCGGGTCATTCACGAGGTAGCGCACCCGCGCGTCGCCAATGCCTTCCACCGTCGCGCGCGCCGTCCCCTCGGGCGTGTCGTCCAGGACGATGACTTCCACGCTCACCCCCTCCTGCCGAAGCACGGAGCGGATGGCCTCCACCACTTCCTTCTCTCGCTTGTGGGTGGGCATCACCACCGAGACATCAATCGCTGACATGGCAGGACTTATATGCGGTGGCGCCCACGGCCGGGAAGACGCCCCCGGGCCGTGACGGTGCGCGCCTGACTGCTCACGCACGCGTCACGCCGCCTGCTTGGATGCTGGGTTTTTGGGAATCGCGGCGCCCGCGCGGACCACGCAGAAGCTGCGCGAAAAAGGGGCATCGCGCGTCCATTGCCGACGCGGGACCGTTGCGACCGGACGCGCTGCCCCAGGCTGTTCAGTAGCTCGCGACGGTGAAGTCGAAGTCGTCGTGGCCCCATTCGGTGTCGTCATCGACCTGGACGGAAGCCGTGGCAGGTAGGGCAGGGCTGTCAGGGTTTGCGGGCCGGATGGCAGAGCGGGATGCGGGGGAAACCTCGGCTCCATCCCAGTCCCGGAAACCCAGCATAGAGCGGGGAGAGACGCCCGTTCCCTCGATTTCCCCGTACGAAACGCGGTCCAGCCAGGGCTGCATGCTGTCACGGGCCATTTGCGTCCTCCTGCCCCCCCGCGGGCGGCGTGGGGATGTTTTGCAGTCGGCATGCCAGCCCGACCTCGGGTGCAAGACGTCTGGAGGCGCCGTGTCCGGCCAGCCACGCGAGGCCCGCCGGACGCAAGGCTGGCGGGCCAGTGTCAACGAATTGACGCCAGGGCGGCCGCCGGACAGGAACGAGGGCGCACATGGCCCTCCTCCTGGCACACGACGTCGAGGACCCCCGTCCCTGCAGCTACCTGCCGGAGCGGGAGGCCTCCCTTGAAAACCTGGTGATGCAGGACGTCACGGCGGAGGAGTACGAGCACCTGCTGGTGCGCGGGTGGCGCCGCTTCGGACCGGTGTACTTCCGGCCCGCGTGCGCGGCCTGCAACGAGTGTGTCTCGCTGCGCATCCCCGTGGAGACATTTCGTCCCAACCGCAGCCAGCGCCGCGCCCACGCCGCCTGCGCCCACCTGCGCGTGGAGGTGGGCAGGCCCCGCGTGGACGCGGAGCGGCTGGCCCTGTACCGCGCGTGGCACGCGGAGCGCGAGGCCTCTCGCGAGTGGAACCCGTCACCCATCACCGCGCGCGACTATTCGCTCCAGTTCTCCTTCCCGCACCCGTCCGCGCGAGAGCTGACCTGGTACGACGACTGCGCGGAGGGCGGCCCGAAGCTCGTGGGCGTGGGCATTTGCGACGAGACGCCCCGCGCGTGGAGCGCGGTGTACTTCTTCTATGACCCGGCCTACGCGCACCTGTCGCTCGGCACCGCCAACGTGGTGCGGCAGGTGGAGCTGGCGCGCGAGCGCGGCATCCCCCACGTGTACCTGGGCTACCGCGTCCTGGCCTGCGCGTCGCTGCGCTACAAGGGCGGCTTCCGCCCGCACGAGCTGCTGACGGAGCGGCCCGCCGTCGGCGCGGAGCCCCGCTGGGAGGCGGCGCCCTCGGAATAGGCGCGGGCGTCAGCGGGCGTCCAGCAGCGCCCGGGTGAAGTGCTCGCGCAGCCGCCGCTCGTACTCCTCGGGGGCCACCTTCGAGTACTGACCATGGCCGGCGCCCTCCACCACCCAGAGCTGCTTGGGCTCGCAGGCGGCGCGGAAGAGGCTGGCCTGGAGCTTGGCGGGCGCGTCCGGGTCCACGTCGCCGTTGACGAGCAGCAGCGGCCGCCCCCGCAGCCGGCACATACCGTCGATGGGGCGCACCGCCTTCACGTCGATGCCCGCGTGGCGCAGCGTCCACAGCACCGGCTCCGCGCTCAGCGCGCCCCAGCGGCCATAGCCCGAGTACACGTCCGCCTCGAGCGCGGGGTAGGCACCCGCCGCCGCCACCGCCTTCACGCGCGAATCCACGCTGGCCACCAGCAGCGCGGTGGTGCCGCCCATGGAGAAGCCGAACAGCCCCACCCTCGCCGGGTCCACGTCCGGGCGCGCGGAGACGAAGTCCAGCGCCGCCGTCACGTCGTGCCGCTCGCTGTCGCCCCACGTCACCCGGTCCCCGTCGCTCTCGCCATGCGCGCGCAAGTCGAAGAGGAGGACGCCGAAGCCCGCCCGGGCGAGCGCGCGCGCCTCGAAGAGCAGCTGCGTGCGGTTGTCCGCGAAGCCATGGACGAGCACCACCGCGGCCCGGTTGCGAGAGGGCACGTACCAGCCGCGCAGCGTCAGCCCGTCCGAGTGGGTGAAGGCCACGTCCGTGAGCCCCTCCAGCTCGCCCGTGGCCGCCGGGCGCTCCACTGGAACGTGAGGTGGGTGCAGAAGACCCTGGCCGATGCGATAGCCGTGGAAGGCGAGGTAGCCGACGAAGCCGAGCGCGCCCACGAGGAGCACCAGGACGGCGAGGAGGAGGGGGCGGAGGCGCGTTTTCACGGTGGCGGACGGCGCGGGGCCGGGAAGCGAAGCCTATCCGAGAGCTGCCAGGGTGCCTGCCTCAAGGCCGGTTGCTTCTCAAGAAGCCGGACGCTAGGGCTTATCTGCTTATCTTGGCGCCCCAACCTCCATGCGCTACGGTGCCGCTGCCTTTGGAGTGAGGCTTGATGTACGCACATCTACCGGTCGACGCACCCGAAGCCTCCGAAAAGAAGCGCGTGCTCTTCACGTTGGTGTTCCTGGGCTTCGGGGGCATCGAGCGATCGGTGTGCAATGTGTTGGCGGGCCTGAACCCGAAGCGGTTCGCCACCAAGATGTTCTTCCACCACCAGCCCCACCCGAAGAGCCAGTCGGACCGCATCCCCAAGCACACCGAGGTGGTGTGGGGCACCGATGCCTTCTTCTACCGGCGGACGATGCTCCCTCGCTTCCTCTGGCGGCTCGTCCAGGAGGCCCGCGACGCGGACGTCATCGTCGCCGGCCAGGAGGGCCGCGCCGCGCTGATTGCCTGTCTGGCCGGGAAGCTCCTGGGCAAGCCCGTGGTGGGGATGATTCATTTCGACTGGGGCGCCTTCAGCCGCGAGCAGCCCCGGCGGCAGCTCTGGGGGCTGCGCGTGCTGTACCCGCGCATGCAGCGCATCATCGCGTGCGGCCATGACTCCGCGAAGGCCTTCCAGGCGCTGGTGCCGGTGCGGCCGGGCCAGCTCCAGGTCATCCCCAACTTCGTGGATGGCAACAAGGTGCGCGCCGCCGGTGACGCGCCGCTGCCCGACTGGGCCGTGCCCATCTACGAGAAGCCGGTGGTCATCGCCGTGGGGCGGCTGGAGCACCAGAAGGCCTTCGACGTGCTCATCCGGAGCCACGCGCTCATGCGTGAGAAGGGCTCGGACCACCACCTCCTCATCCTCGGCGATGGCTCGCTCGAGGCCGAGCACAAGGCGCTGGTGAAGTCCCTGGGCGTGGAGTCCTCCGTCTTCATGCCGGGCTTCGTCCCCAACCCCCACGCGCTGATGAGCCGGGCGGCCGTCTTCGCCATGTCCTCGCGCTTCGAGGGGCTGCCCATGGTGCTGCTGGAGGCGCTCGCCCTGGGCTGCCCCGTGGTCAGCACGGACTGCCCCTCCGGGCCCGCGGAACTGCTGGAGCACGGCAAGCACGGCCTCCTGGTGCCCATGGAGGACCCCCAGGCCCTGGCGGACGCGCTGGGCCGGGTGGTGGGCGACGACGAGTTCCGGCGGGAGCTGGCCGGCCGGTCCCGCCGCCGCGCGGAGGAGCTGTCCGCCGAGCGGGCCCTGCGCGCCTGGGAAGACCTGCTGTCGTCCGTCTGATTCAGCCGGGTCCAGACGTCCGTCCGCCTGACCTCCAGACCCGGGGATGGAAGGGGGGCGCCCGGGGTGTTCCACCCCGAGGCACCCGGAGAATGGCAACGCAAGGGAAGGAAAACCTTGCCGGCCCCGGGCGGCTTCAACAGGATTCGCCTCCATCATGACGACGACGAACGAGACGCAGGGCCTGAACTTCCTCCAGGAAATCATCGAGGAAGACCGGCGCACCGGGAAGCACGGCGGTCGCGTGCACACCCGCTTCCCGCCCGAGCCCAACGGCTACCTCCATATCGGCCACGCCAAGTCCATCTGCCTCAACTTCGGGCTGGCGCAGCAATATGGCGGCAAGTGCAACCTGCGTTTCGACGACACCAACCCCGTCACCGAGGACACGGACTACGTCGAGTCCATCCAGCGTGACGTGAAGTGGCTGGGCTTCGACTGGGAGGACCGCAAGTTCTTCGCGTCCGACTACTTCCCGAAGCTCTACGACTTCGCCGTCGAGCTCATCAAGCAGGGCAAGGCCTACGTGTGCAGCCTGTCCGCGGACGAGATTCGCGAGTACCGCGGCGACTTCACCACGCCGGGCCGTGACAGCCCGTACCGCAACCGCTCCGTCGAGGAGAACCTGGACCTCTTCCAGCGCATGCGCGCGGGCGAGTTCCCCGACGGCAAGCACACCCTGCGGGCGAAAATCGACATGACGTCGCCCAACCCCGTGTTGCGCGACCCGCCCATCTACCGCATCCGTCACGCGCACCACCACCGCACCGGCGATGCGTGGCCCATCTACCCGCTCTACGACTTCGCGCACTGTCTGTCGGACGCGATTGAAGGGATTACCCACTCCGTCTGTACGCTGGAGTTCGAGAACCGGCGCGTGCTGTATGACTGGATTGTCGACGCGCTCATCAAGGGCGACCGGCCGTACCAGTACGAGTTCTCCCGGCTGAACCTCAACTACGCGGTGATGAGCAAGCGCAAGCTGCTCAAGCTCGTGAATGAGGGCCATGTGTCCGGCTGGGACGACCCGCGCATGATGACCATCTCCGGCCTGCGCCGGCGCGGCTTCACCCCGGCGTCCATCCGCGACTTCGCGACGCGCGTGGGCGTGAGCAAGACGGAGCAGCTCATCGACATGGGGGTGCTGGAGCTGTGCATCCGCGAGGACCTCAACGAGACGGCCCCTCGCGCCATGGCCGTGCTGCGCCCGCTGAAGGTGGTGCTGGAGAACTACCCGGAGGGGCAGGTGGAGCACCTGGAGGTGCAGAACCATCCGCAGAAGCCGGAGATGGGTTCTCGCCAGGTGCCCTTCATGCGCGAGCTGTACATCGAGGCGGATGACTTCATGGAGGACCCGCCGAAGGGCTTCTTCCGGCTCGCGCCCGGCAAGGAGGTGCGCCTGCGCTCGGCGTACTTCATCAAGTGCGAGAAGGTCATCAAGGACGCCGCGGGCAACGTGGTGGAGCTGCGCTGCTCGTATGACCCGGCGACGCGTGGTGGCAACGCGCCGGATGGCCGCAAGGTGAAGGGCACGCTGCACTGGGTGCCGGGCAATGCGCCCACCGCCGAGGTGCGCCTGTATGACAGGCTCTTCTCCGTGGAGAATCCGGGCGCGGACGACGAGAAGGACTTCACCACCTTCCTCAATCCGAGCAGCCTCGAGGTGCTTCGCAACGCGCGCGTGGAGCCGATGCTGGCGGACGCCGCCGCGGAGTCCCGCTTCCAGTTCGAGCGCCAGGGGTACTTCTACGTGGACGCGAAGGACTCGAAGCCGGGCAAGCCCGTCTTCAACCGCACGGTGACGCTGAAGGACTCGTGGGTGAAGGAGCAGACGAAGGGGAAGTAGTCCTTCCGCGCTGATGTGGAATCGAGGGCCCCTGGGATGGTTGCCATCCCCGGGGCCCTTTCTCTTTCAGGGCGCTGCCGGCTTGGGCGGCACCCGGCACGCGGCATGGCCGAGGATGACGTCTCCGTCGACGGTGCTCGTGGGCGTGGGCGTCCATCCCTCTGTGAGCCGGGCGTCCAGCATCTCATCTGCGTCGGGTCGGTGGTCCCACACGGAGACCGCATTCACTCCGCCCAGTCAGGTGGTGTCGAAGACGAGGTAGCGCCCGTTCTTCCACGGCACCACGACGTCGTGGGTGAACTCGTCCTGGACGACGACCTCCGCCACGTCGCGCGGCGGCGTGTCCGAGAAGCCCCAGCGCACCACGTCCTGCAGCAGCGTCAGCGGGGCGAGCTCCCGCTCCAGCGCGGCGAGCTGCTCGGCGGGCAGTCCAGAGGGGTCCTTCAGGGGCACCATGCCGGCAGCATACCGCTTCCCGCGCCGCGTGCCCCGGACCCGGGGGCGAGGCGGGCATGCGAGGAACAGTCGCCCCTCCCGTCCGCGGTGTCCCCGTCCCCATGGCGAGGCAGGCACCCAAGGGGCGGTTGAATCACGGCCGCTTCGAGGCCACTCCTCCCGTGAGGTCGGGGACATTCCGCTCCGATGCAAGAGGAGGCTCACGCATCATGGCCTGCGGCACGCTCCCACACTTGTGGCCTACGCCCACGCAGGCCGAAGTCGACGCCATCATCCGCATGGAGGACCCGGTCCTCCGCAACCTCCACATCACCCAGACGTACCACGTGCTGAAGGTGGCCCTCACCGACGTGCTCGGCGAGGAGGACGTCAACTGGTGCGGCTTCGCCACGTGGGCGTCGAAGACGGCGGGCGCCTTCATCCGCAAGGACGTGCTGCCGGGGCTGCTGGCGGACCTGTTGGACAGGGCCGACGCGGTGACTCGGAGCATCGCGGAATTACAAGACAGGCTGCTCGGCGCATGGGGCGCGTCCGTGGGCGTGCAGTTCGTCATGGCGCGGACGCTGGAGGACATCATTGACGAGGTGGCCCGCCACGCGGCGCGCGGGAACTTCATCGTCTTCGAGGAGCTGGCCCCGCTCTACGTGGACCTGCTGGAGAGGTTCTCGGGGCTCGACGCGCCGGACGCGTCGCGGCTGGAGGCGGTGCTGTCGAAGCTGGTGCCGGGGCCGGTGGAGGAGGGCGGGCAGGACCTGCTCATCCGCGCGGCGAAGGCGTACTACGAGGCCATCTTCACGAAGGACCGCAAGGCGCGCGCGGAGCTGATGTTCCTGGCCAATGCACTGGTGGGCTATCACGAGCAGACGCGCCTGCAGGGGCCGGTGCTCGCCGCGCTGAATGCGCCGCTGCGCGAGGTGTTCCTGGACAACCTGGTGGAGTTCACCCGCGCGGACCCGAGGCGCCGCGTGCGCGACATGCCCGAGTGGGGACTGCGCGGGGCCTTCACGCCGTTGGCCACGCGGCTGGAGCGCCTGTGGCGCGAGCTGGAGACGAAGACGCTGATGCGCATCGAGCTGCCGGACGTGACGATGCGGCTGGGCGAGGACATCCCCGCGCTCACCTCGGAGCGGGACTTCCCGCCGGACCTGACGCGGCTGGAGCACCCGGAGCTCGTGGCGTTGATGGCGGAGCTGGACAGGACGCCGGACGACACGGCGGGCAGCGCGGCGCGGGACTGGGGGAGCCTGGGCGACAGGATGAACCTCATCGTGGACCTGTTCCGAGTGAGGCAGCAGGACCGGCTCCTGTATGACCAGCCCTTCACCTTCCTGCAGGTGGACGCGTTCCAGCAGGGGCGGGTGCCGCACGGGCGGCTATGAGGACTTGCCGGAGTCGGTGGGGGCCTCGCGCGTCATCTCCACCATGGTGGGGCGCCAGCCGAGCTTCGCGAACATGCGCTGGGCGGCCTCGTTCTTCGCGGCGGTGTGCAGCACGACGCGGGGGGCACCGAGGGCGACGAGGCGCTTCATGAGCTCCTCGGCGAGCAGGACACCCACGCCCGCGCGGCGGGCTTTCTCGTCCACCCAGATGTCGTGGAAGCCGCCGCAGCGGTCCATCAGCATGTTCCAGTCCACGTCCTCGACGCGGCCGTACGCATAGCCGGCGACTGCGCCATCGAGCTCGGCGACGATGACGACGGCCTTCTTGTTCTTCGCCTCCTTGCCCAGCCACCAGCGGTAGCCGGACTCCACGTCGTCCGGGAGCATGAAGCGCTGCGGGTCGTAGTCATGGTGCAGGCGCGCGAGCGCCGCGCCCATGCGGCCCAGGGCGGGTTCATCGGAAGGCTTCGCGGGGCGGATGGTGACGGACATGGATGTACCGTCGCGGAAGGTGGTGTGGAGGGGCAAGCAGGGAATGCGCTTCCGTGCTGCGTCCATCACAGACATCGGGCTCCCGAGCCAGGCCCTGCTCGGGAGTCATCAGGAGGCGCGCATGCGCTGGGTCGAGTCGGCGGGAGGTCCGCCACGGCGCTCAGCGCATCTTGAGCACCACCCGGAAGCGGGCGCGGTTGCTCATCATGCGCTCGTAGGCCTCGGCGACGCGTTCGAGGGGGAACGTCTCGTTGCGTGAGCGCACATCCGCGAGCGCGCTGAAGGCCATGGTGTCTTGCGAGTCCTGGGGATTGCCGCTCGGCCAGCCCTGCACGCGCGTGCGCTTGAGAATCATGGGCAGCCCTTGGATGGGAATGGGCTCGGAGCCCGCGCCCAGCAGCAGCAGCGTGCCATTGCGTCCCAGGCCTCCGAGCAGCTCACCCGCGAGGCTGCTGCTCGACGCGGTCACCATGATGACGCGCGCCCCGCCCATCTTCTGGAGGGCCTCGGCCGCCTTGCCGCGCTCGGTGTCGATGTACTCGTGTGCACCGAGCTCGAGCGCGAGTTGCCGCTTGTCGCCTCCGCGCGAGATGGCGACGGTGCGGTAGCCCAGCTTGCGCGCGTATTGGATGGCGAGGTGTCCGAGCCCGCCGATGCCCTGCACCGCCACGAGGTCGCCCGGCCGCACCTCCATGTTGCGCAGGGAGTTGAACGTGGTGACGCCCGCGCAGAGCAGGGGCGCGGCGTCGTCGGAGCCCATCCCCTCGGGAACGCGCGCGAGCACGTCCTGGGCGGCCACCATGTACTCGGCGTAACCGCCATCGAAGCTGATGCCGCTCACCTGCTGCACCACGCAGGTGACGAAGTCGCCGACGCGGCAGGCATCACACTGTCCGCAGTGGCCACCGTGCCAGCCCACGCCGACGTGCTGGCCCTCCTTCCAGGCAGTCACGCCGGGACCCACGCGGTCGATGCGGCCCACCACCTCGTGGCCCGGGACTCGCGGGTACTGGATGGGCATCCAGCCTTCCTTGGTGATGGCGTCGCTGTGGCAGATGCCGCACGCCTCCACCGCGAGGCGCACCTGCCCCGGGCCAGGCTCGGGGATGTCTCGCTCGACGATTTCGAATGGGCCTCCGGCCTTCGGTACCTGCACTGCCTTCATCTTCCTGGCCATCGCGTCTCCTGTGGGTGTGAGGGACGCGGGTCAATATGGGCAGGCTGCTGGCGCGGGAGGTGGCGGAGTGGAACCGGACAGGAAGGCGGTTGCCAAGCCTCCTGGCGTATGACTGCGATCTCGGCGGAGGGACTTTCTTCGGTCAAGCTGAAGTGTCCGTCACCCACATCTCATTCCAAGGCGGTGGCCGCCCGTCGTTCTTCCTCCCAGGGAGTGGTCACCTCCGGAGTTCTGATGCCGTAATCGGTGGTGGCAAGAGGATGTGATGATTGCTGAGCAGGTGGCTCTGAATGTTACGGCCGGATTTCATTGCTGAGTTGTCTCGCTGCGGCAGCGCGCTGCGGGAGTTGTCGCGTCGGGAGCGCTGGCAGTGGATGCAGACGTGGCGCGAAGTCTACGCGGCGTCGCTCCATGCGAAGACGGGGGCTTGGAAGCAGGGAGCATTCGACTGGCATGTCTTCAGCTTCGATGCCGCGCGTGCGCTGCGCGGCACCAAGGCGGAGCACGCCTATTTTCACGAGCAACCAGGGACGCTGCTCGTGATTCCGGAAAACGAGCAACTGCCCGCCGTGAGGCTCGAAGCCGAGCGACTGCCCAACCTGGTCCCCATCGGGCAGGACATCTACGTCTGGCCACTGGACCTGACCTGGACGATGGCCTTCACTCACGAGATGTCCGTAACTCCTCGCCTGAGCCCGTCGTGACGGGGGGGCGGATGAAGTGCGAAGTCGACGCTCGACTCAAAGCAGGAGGAGCGCGACGGCATGGACTTGAAGGAGACGGCGCAGAAGCTGAAGGAGCAGGTGGAAGCGCAGCGGGGTCGCGGGACGCGGTGGCGATTCGAGGAGGGCTTCCGTGCGCAGGTGGTGGCGTATCTGAGGGCGCGGCAGGCGGAGGGAGGGACGCAGGAGGAAGCGGCGCGGGAGGTGGGCCTGTCCTCGTGGACGCTGTCGCGGTGGGGCCGGCAGGCAGGCCCGGTGAAGCGAGGGCGGCCCGCGCGAGCAGCACCGGAGACGAGTGGCGCGGCCTTCCACCCGGTGGAGATGAAGCGCGAGGTGGCGGTACGCAGCGCGCTGGTGGTGCACGGGCCCGGGGGCGTGCGGGTGGAGGGCCTCAGCGTGACGCAGGTGGTGCAGGTGCTCAGGGGGCTTGGGGGATGATGGGCACCACGCGCAGGCTGGCGGTGTACGCGTACGCGCGCCCGTGCGACATGCGCAAGTCCTTCGACACGCTGTCGGCACTGGTGACGCAGGGCATGGGGCGCGAGCTGCTGAGTGGTGACGTTTTTCTCTTCGTGGGTGGAAACCGGAAGCGGGCCAAAGCCCTCTTTTTCGACGGCACGGGGCTGTGCCTGTACGCGAAGCGGCTGGAGAGGGGCCGGTTCGCGGCGGTGTGGAAGCGGGCAGAAGAGGGCGAGCCGGTGGCGCTAACGCTGCCGGAGCTGGCGCTCTTCTTCGAGGGCAGCGAATTGGTAGGGCACCAGGCGCTCTCGCCCGCGGCGGCCGAGGCGGTGCCGGTCTTCGCGCTGGCGCGGGGCCAGGTGGGCTGAGGAGCTTGCAACCTGGAGGGTGGTGTGGCACCAGCACGACCCAGCATGGTGCGGCTGGAAACCGAGCGAGACGTCGAAAGGCTACGCCAGGCGGCGCTGCTGCTGGAGGCGGAGAATCGCCGCCTGACCTCGCGGGTGGTGGAGTTGACGCGCCAGCTTTTGACGGCGCGCGGCGAGGCCGCCGAGGTGCTGCAGCTGCGGCTGGCGGAAGTCGAGCGGCAGCTTTCCCAGGCACGCGCCGCCCTCTTCGGCCCCTCCAGCGAGAAGCGCCCGCGCCCGAAGCCCGAGCCGCCGCCCACCGAGGGCAAGCCCCAGCGAGGCCACGGCCCGCGCCAGCAGGCGCTGCCGGTGGAAGAGGAGGTGCACCTTTTGGACGAGGCGGACCAGCAGTGTCCCCAGTGTGGCGGCGCGCTTTCGCCCATGGCCGGCCAGTACGAGGAGGCCGAGGAAGTCGACGTGGTGGAGCGACGCTTCGTCCTCAAGCGCCACCGGCGGCAGAAGTACCGCTGCGGCTGCGGCGCGTGCGTGGAGACAGCCCTGGGCCCGCCAAAGCTGGTGCCGGGGGGCCGCTACTCCGTGGCCTTCGCCATTGAAGTCGCCGTGCAGAAGTACCTCGACCACGCGCCGTTGGAGCGGCAGGTGCGGGCCATGGCGCGCGAGGGCATGGTGGTGGACAGCCAGACGCTCTGGGACCAGGTGCGGCTGCTGGCGCGCCTGCTGCTACCGACGTGGGAAGCGCTTTGGCTTGAGCAATTACGCCAGCAGGTGCTGGGCGCGGACGAGACGCGCTGGCCGCTGTTGGGCAGCCCGGGACAGACGAAGTGGCACCTGTGGGCGCTGGCCAGTGCGCACGCCGTCGTCTACCGCATCGCCGAAACCCGAGGGGCCGAGGCCGCGCGCGAGCTGTTGAAAGACTTTTCCGGCGTGTTGATGGCGGACGGCTACGCCGTCTACGGGGCCTTGCAGAAGGAGAGTGCTGGGCGCTTCCAGGTGGCGCACTGCTGGGCGCATGTGCGGAGGAAGTTTCTGGAGTGCGGCGGGCCCCAGGCGGCAGTCGCTGTGGAGCTCATTGGCGAGGTGTACCAAGTGGAGCGCGAGTACCAGACGGGCCCGCCCGACTTGCAGCGGTTGCACGCACTTCGCCAGCAGAAGAGCCGCCCGGTGGTGGCCCGCCTGCACGCGTGGGCCCTCCAGGTGCGCGTGCTGCCCGAGTCCGCGCTGGGCAAGGCCCTGCGCTACCTGGGCGAGCTGTGGCCCGGACTGACGCGCTTCCTGGACGACGCACGCGTGCCCTTGGACAATAACGCCACCGAGCGTGCCCTGCGCGGGCCGGTGGTGGGACGCAAGAACCACTACGGCAGCCGCAGCCGCCGCGGCACCGAGGTGGCCGCCATTCTCTACAGCCTGCTGGAGTCGGCGAAGCTGTGCGGCGTCGAGCCCAAGGCCTACCTGCGCGCTGCCGTGCTGGCGGCGCTCAACGGCGAGTCGCCACTGCTACCGCACCAGTACGCGACAGCTGCCTGAAAGGGCTTCCATGGCCGCGAAGATTTCCGAAACCCTGCTGGAGTACGCCGCGCCACTGCTCGCGCAGATGCCACCAGGCGCGTCGCTTCAGCAGCAGCAGGCCTTTCTCCAAGTCGTCATCACCGTCTGGAATGCGCTGGTAGTGGCGCAGTGGGGGAAGGAGAACCTGTTGCCCGATGTCTACCGGCGCCTGGAAGCGATGCCCCAGCCCGGCCGGACAACGATGCTCGCGATGGTCGACGCGCTCGTGGACCGCAAGCGCCAGCACTTCGCGAACGACCTGCGCGCCGTGGGCCGCTGGGAACTGCGCGTGAAGGCGAACGGAGAACTCTCCCTCTGGGCGGAGGCACGCGGTCCATCACGCTGAGTCGGGCCACAGCGGCATCATCCGCCGAGCTCTCCGTCAACGGAGAACTCGACGGGCTCGGGCGAGGACTTACAGATGTCCATCGGGCTTGGACCGTACTTCAGCCGCCGGGAGTGGATGGAGGATTAGGCTGGCTGCGGACGCTGGCGGCGGGCCTTCTCGCGGCGCTCGGCGCGGAGCATGTCCCACACGCCCCAGACCGCGATGAGCGTCAGTGCCATGCCGCCCAGTGCCAGCACGTAGCTGGCGATGCCGGCGCTGCCCACCTCGAGGCAGGCCACGGACGGGTCACCCGGCTCATAGTGCACGGGCACGTGGTGCCCGGACGCGTAGTGGTGCGTCACGCGCTGCGCATCCGGCAGCGAGCCCGCGTCGTTGCCGCCGAACGAAATCGTGCTGGCCGAGTACGGCGTGCCGGCCACCAAGTACTGGTAATGCACCTCCGGGTGGAAGCGGACGCCCCCGCGGCGGCTGCGAAGCGTCTCCACCGACGAGGAGGTGATGGTGGCATCCGTCGTGGGCCAGCTCGAGCTCTGGTGCGCCCGAACCACCGTCCGCGCCCCGCCGTAGGCGAGCGCCACCCCGACCATCAGCATCAATCCCGCCATCATCCACTTCTTCATCTCGGTTCTTCCTCGTCCGCCAGGTGGCCCGCCGCGCGAGCCCTCCCGGCGTGGCGTGTGGTTCGTGTCCTGCATTGCACGGGACACGCCAGGGCCTTCCCCTGGGACAGCACCTCCGAGCGCCTTCCCCCTGGGGCAATCCGCCCCAGTTGGGGCATTTCGCCTCAACGCCAGCCCACTTTGGCCTCCCCGGGACAGGCGGTGGCGGGGCAGACTGTTCCCACACCATGGCCTCCTTCGACACCGAGCTCGACACCGCCCGCCGCATCGCCCGCCAGGCCGGCGACATCCTCCTGCGCATCTATGCCACCGACTTCGCCGTCCAGGACAAGGCCGGAGGCATGGGCCCCGTCACCGAGGCCGACGAGCAGGCCAACGCCTTCATCGTGGCCGAGCTGCGCAAGGCCTTCCCCGGTGACGGCGTGGTGGCCGAGGAGTCCGACAACGGCTCCGAGGGCAAGCGCGAGCGCTGCTGGTACGTGGACCCGCTCGATGGCACCCAGGAGTTCGTCAACCGCAACGGCGAGTTCGCCATCCACATCGGCCTCGCCGTGGCCGGGCAGGCGAAGGTGGGCGTCGTCTTCCGTCCCGTGGGGGACGTGCTGTACTCGGGCGTGGTGGGGCAGGGCGGCTTCGTGGAGCGCGAGGGCGCGCGCAAGGAGTTGCGCGTCTCGGACGTGGCGGAGCCGGCGTCGATGCGGCTCGTGGTGTCACGCTCGCACCGCTCGAAGCTGACGGACGCGGTGGCGAAGCAGCTCGGCATCACCCGCGAGAAGGAGTCCGGCTCGGTGGGCCTCAAGTGCGGGCTGCTCGCCGAGGCCACCGCCGACATCTACATCCACACCAGCGGCAAGAGCTACCGCTGGGACAACTGCGCGCCGGAGGCCGTGCTGCGCTCGGCCGGAGGCATCCTCACGGACCTGGGCGGCACGCCGTACGCGTATGACGGCTCCGAGTTGCAGAACCACCGCGGCCTGCTCGCGTGCAACGCCGTGGCCTTCCCGCAGGTGCAGCCCGTGGTGGCCCGCTTCGCGCGCGAGGCCGGCATCCTCCGCTGAGAAGCTCAGGGCGGGGCTTCGCGCTTCGAGCGGAGCCACGCCGCGAGACGCTCGGGCTCATCGACGTTCTCCAGCGTCAGCTCGCGAGAAGCGTCGCTCGGGCCATACTTCACCACGACCAGCCCCGGGTTTTGACGGCTCCACGGCGCGGTGAGGCGCGCTCGCACCTCGGTCAGCTCCGCATACGGCACGATGACGGGCTCGACGGTGGAGGACGCCGCGCGCCACTCGATGGCCGTCTCGGTGAAGCGCACCCGGGGAAGCTCGCGCCAGCGCTTCATGGCCCGCCAGAGCGCCAGCAACAGGAGCCCCGCTCCGGCCAGCAGGCCGCTCTTCCCGTCGCCCACGGGGAGGATGAAGGCGAGCGCCGCCAGCACCATCCACGGAAGGGCATCGAAGAGCGCCGCGAAGAACCGCGCGGTCATCGAGAGCTCGAATGGGGGTGACAGGTCCATCGACAGGGACTCGCGCTCCACTGCATGCTGGAGCCCGTCCCGCTCGGCCTGGAGCGATTCCAGTCGGGCCCGGAGTTGGTCGTGCTCGTGGGAGAGCGCATCGAAAGCAGGGTGCTCATCGCGAAGCCGGGCCCGGGTCTCCTGCACTGCCTGGGCGAGCTCGGAATCTTCAGGGCGCTCGAGTCGCATGGAGGAGCTTCTTCTCCCGGGCCTGCGCGGCGCGTCTTCGCAGATAGGTGGCGAGCCGGTCCGCTTCATCCACGGTGCTCAGCACCACCCTCCGGTCATGGGTGGTGACACTCACGGTGCCGACGAGGCTGTCATGGCGCTGCACCTCCACCTCCACCACGTCGTGGTACAGCACCCGGTTTCGTTCTCCCGTCCGGATGCGCTCGCAGAAGCCTTCCTCGTCGAAGCTCCAGAAGGGCTGCACGTCGGCATCCTCGGCGGCCTTGAAGTAGCGCATCGCCGCGAGGTCACACGTAATCAGGAGGAGCAGCCCCAGGGCTTGTGGGCTCCGCTGATACATGACGGCGAGGTTGAGTAACGTCACCAGCGGCGCAAGCAGTACCAGGAGGCCTCTGCGGACGAGCCAGGTGCTCTTCGACCGGGAGGGAATGGCCAGGAACGGCGGTACCAATTGGTCCGGCAATGAAGGCTCGAACCGCTTCTCGCCGCGCGTGGCTTGCAGCGTCTCGCGCAGCCCCCGGACCTCCGCCTCCATCGCGGCCACCTTCGCGGCGAGCTCGGCATTCTCCGCGGGCAATGACTCGCGCTGGCGGCGGACGTGGCGCAGCTCCTGCTGGAGTTCCTCCAGCTCGTCCCGTTGCGAGCGCTCAGGCGTGGTGCGAGTCCGCGTCGTCACGGACGCAAATGCTAGCCCGCGTCCGCCGCGCGGCGCAGCTCGGCGAACAGGCGTGCGAGGTCCGCGAGCTGGTAGTGCGCGTTGAGGCCGCTCGGGTTGGGGAGCACCCACAGTCGTGCCGGACCCAGCGTCTCCGGCTGGAGCCCGGGCTGGGCCTTGGGCCTGGCGAAGGCGGTGCGATAGGCGCTCACGCCGAGCACCGCGAGGAAGCGCGGGCGGTAGCGCTTCACCTTCACCTCCAGCGACTTCGCGCCCTCGCGCAGCTCCGCGTCGTCCAAAAGGTCCGCGGTGGCCGTGGCCCGGTCCACCACGTTGGTGATGCCGTAGCCCAGCGAGAGGAGCTCCTCCTGCTCGAAGGGCATCAGGAGGCGCGGGGTGATGCCCGCGGCGTGCAGCGTGGGCCAGAAGCGGTTGCCCGGCCGGGCGAAGTGGACGCCCACCACCGCGGAGTAGAGGCTGGGGTTGATGCCGCAGAAGAGGACGCGCAGGCCGCGCTGGATGAGGTCCGGCATCGTCCGGTCGGTGGCGGCGTCCAGCTCCGCGCGCGTGGGCTTGCGTGTCGGTGTCGTCATGTGCGGCCGGGATATTCGCGGGCCTACCCGGGAAGGCAACGAGAAGCGACATGACGCCTGGGGTGGGGTGCCTTCCGGGCGTGGAGGCTCAGGGTTGCTCGGACGGCTGGCGGTAAGGCTCCGGCTGGGGCAGTCTCCGCGCGCTCCCGCTGTCTTTCCAGACACGGCGCACCGCCCAGGAGGACGCTCGAGATGCCCCAAATCGTGACGCTGACGCTCAACCCGGCCATCGACGTGGCCACGTCGGTGCCGGAGGTAACACCCGAGCACAAGCTGCGCTGTGGCCCCGCCCGCCGAGACCCGGGCGGCGGCGGCATCAACGTGGCGCGCGTGGTGCGCGAGCTGGGTGGAGAGTCCATCGCCGTCTACACGCGCGGCGGCCCCACCGGCCATATGCTGGAGCACCTGCTGGAGGAGAAGGGCCTTTTGCGCCGCTCCATCCCCATCCATGGCTACACCCGCGAGAGCTTCACGGTGGCCGAGGGCACCAGCGCGCGCGAGTACCGCTTCATCCTCCCGGGCCCCACGCTGACCGAGCACGAGTGGCAGCGCTGCCTGGACGCGGTGGCCGAGGTGTCCGTGGGCGCGGCCTTCATCGTGGCCAGCGGCAGCCTCGCGCCGGGCGTGCCCGAGGACTTCTACGCGCGCGTCGCGCGGCTCGGGAAGAAGCAGGGCGTGCGCGTGGTGGTGGACACCAATGGGCCGCCCCTCCGCGCGGCGCTGGAGGAGGGCGTGTACCTCGCGAAGCCCAACCGCCGCGAGCTGAGGGACCTCACCGGCATGAAGACGGAGGAGCTGGCCTCGCAGGCCGCCGCGGCTCGCGAGCTGGTGGCGAAGGGACGCGCGGAGGTGCTCGCCGTGTCCATGGGCGCGGACGGCGCGATGCTGACGACGCGCGAGGGGCAGATTCGCGCGTTGACGCCGCCGGTGGAGACGCACAGCTCCGTGGGCGCGGGTGACAGCTTCGTGGCCGGCCTGACGCTGGCCCTGGCCCGGGGCAAGTCGCCCGAGGAGGCCCTGCGCTGGGGCATCGCCTCCGGCACGGGCGCGCTCCTGTCGCAGGGCACGGACCTGTGCCACCGCGCGGACGTGGAGCGCCTGTTCGCCCAGGTGAAGACGATGCCCGTGTCCCCCGCGTAGCCGCTCCCCGCCAGGCTCCTCCCGCGTGTCTTCTCCGAGTCCGTCTCCGACCTCCACGTCCCGCCTCACGCCTCGGCACTGGCTCGGGCTCGCGGTGAGCGTGGCGCCGCTGGCGCTGTATGCCTTCTCCTCGCGGGTGAAGGACCTGGAGCTGTACTTCAATACCGCGCACGCCTTCCTCGGTGGCGCGACGCCCAACCAGGACTTCCGCTTCGAGTACCCGCCCTACGCGCTGCTGTGGTTCGTCCCCGCGGCGTGGCTGGGCGGAACGCTGAAGGCCTTCGTGCCCCTCTTCGGCCTCCAACTCACGCTGTTCGACGCCGTGAGCAAGTGGCTGCTCTTGTCCGAGGGCGTGCGGCGCTGGGGGCATTCGCTGAAGGCCTGGGGGCCCTTCGCGGTGTACTCGGTGGCGAGCTGGGTGATGAGCGTCCACTACCTCAAGCGGTATGACCTCATCCCCGCGACCTTCACGCTCGCGGCGCTGGTGGCGCTGTCTCGGCGCCGGGACGTGCTCGCGGGGCTGGCGCTCTCGGTGGGCATCGTCACGAAGCTGTACCCCGTGGTGTTGGTGCCACTCGCGCTGGTGGTGTGCTGGCGGCGGGGCGCGTGGGCCTCGACTCGGCGGCTGATGCTGGGCCTGTTGCTGGGCGCGTTGCCGTTGCTACCGCTGAGTGCCTTCTGGCCGTGGTGGAACTTCGCGTCCTTCCACGTCGGGCGGGGCCTGCAGGTGGAGTCGCTCGGGGCGTCGCTGCTGTGGGGCTCGCATCTGCTGGGGCTGGCGCCGGACGTGGTGTGGGAGCACGCGCCGGCCGCGTATGAGTTGCACGGCGCGGCGGCGGAGTCGGTGAAGGCCGTGTCGCGATGGGTGTGGGTGGTGGGCTCGTTGGCGTCCGCGGCGGTGGGCCTGTGGGCCGTGCTCCGCCGTGCACCCGAGCAGGTGGAGGACCTGGCGCGGCTGGCGCTCCTGCCGCTCATCGCGTTCGTCATCCTCAACCCGGTGCTCAGCCCGCAGTACCTCGTGTGGCTCACGGGCGTGGCGGGGCTGGCGCTGCTCTCGGGGCCTCGCGCGGCGCCGGTGACCGTCTTCATCGCCGCGGTCATCACCCGAGGCATCTTCGCTGGCAGCACGTACCACACGGGCATCGGCCCCGTGCACGAGGTGCTGCTGCTGGCGCGCAACGGGCTGCTGCTCTACGCGGGCGCCGTGTTGGTGCGCGACGTGTGGCGGAGCGCGTCCGCCGAGCCCGTGAATCAGCGGCGGTAGACGATGCCGCCCTTCATCACGAAGCGCACCTTGCGCACCGCGGAGATGTCCTGCGTCGGGTCTCCATCCACGGCGACGAGGTCCGCGAGCAGCCCGGCCTTCACCTGCCCCAGCTTGTCCTCCCGGTGCAGCATGCGCGCGTTGCCGGACGTCGCCGCCTGGAGCACCTGCACGGGCTTCATCCCGTACTCCACCATCAGCTCCATCTCCCGCGCGTTCTCCCCGTGAGCGAAGACGCCTGAGTCACCACCCACGCACATGGGCACGCCGGCCGTCACCGCCGCGCGGAAGCTGGCGCGCTTGGAAGTAATGGACGCGGGCTCCGGGTCCACGCCCTTCTTCCAGCCCCGGTACTGAAGCACCGCGTCCCCGGCCGCGAGGGTGGGGCAGAAGAAGACGCGCCGCTCGGCCATGAGCTTGAAGACCTCGGGCGTGCCGTCGTCGCCGTGCTCGATGCTCTCCACGCCCGCGAGCACCGCGCGGCGCATGCCCTCGGCGGTGCTGGCGTGGACCACCACCGGACGGCCGCTGCTCCTCGCCGTGTCGACGATGAGCTTCATCTCCTCCTGGGAGAAGGTGGGGCGCGCCTCGCCATTCGGGCCCCACCGGTAGTCGCCGTAGACCTTGATCCAATCCGCGCCGTGGCCAATCTGGCTGCGCACCACGCGCACCAGCGAGTCCACGCCGTCCGCCTCCTCGGCGCCTTGAGGCACCGTCCACTCGGCGGCGAAGCCCTTGGGTCCGTAGCTTCCGGTGGCGACGATGGCCCGCGTCGTCACGAAGAGGCGGGGGCCGGGGATGATGCCCTGGTCGATGGCCTGCTTGAGCCCCACGTCCGCGTCGCCCGCGCCCTCGGTGCCCAAATCTCGCGAGGAGGTGAAGCCCGCCATCAGCGTGGCGCGCGCGTGGTTCGTGGCGCGGGCCACGCGCACCGTGAGCGACTCCTTCAGCACCTGGTCGTTCCACGACGTCTCGTTGTACGGGTGCAGCAGCATGTGCGAGTGGCCCTCGATGAGGCCGGGCAGCAGCGTGGTGCCGGCCAGGTCCACCACCTCCGCGTCGGCCGGGGCCTTCACCTGGGCCTCGGGGCCGGCCGCGGCGATGCGGTCTCCCGTGACGAGCACCACCCAGCCCGTCTGGGGCTTCGCGGTGACGCCGTCGAAGACGCGCGCGGGCCGCAGCAGGTACGACTTCGGCGCGGGCGCGGCGGTTTGTGCGGAAGCGGACGAGACAGCCAGGGCCATGAGAAGGGGAAGGGCGCGCATGGCGGCGGATGATGGCGCGCGGGCGGGACGGCGGCCACTCCGTCGTCATGGGAGCAAGAAGGCGGGCTGTGTCCCCGGGGGGCACGGCGCGGACGCGGTTGTTAGATGGAGGCCATGGCTCGCGATGACCGCGTGAATGCCCTGCTGCCCGTCGAGGTCGAGTTCCAGAGGGAGAAGGCCTCCGGGCTGCGCAGGACGGGCGACAAGTTGGAAGAGCTGTTGAAGCAACTGGCCCAGGCCGAGCGCGAGGTGCGAGCGCAGACGGGCTCCGGCCGCGCGGCGCTCTTCACCCGCTACCGCACCGTGCGCCAGGAGGCCGAGAAGCAGCGGTGGAACCTCATGGTGCAGCGCGAGGCCTGTGGCCTGCGCAACCACAAGGAGCTCGACATCCTCTACCCGATGCCGCCTCCGTTGAAGGAGTGACATCGGGGTGTGCACGGGCCGTCAGGCCGTGGTGCGCCACGCGGCGATGGCGAGGAGCAGCCACCCGGCGAGGAAGCCCAGTCCGCCCAGCGGGGTGATGGCGCCCAGCGCGCGAACGCCGGAGAGGGCGAGCGCGTAGAGGCTGCCGGAGAAGAGGACGATGCCGACGAACATCGCCCACCCGGCGCCAGAGAGCAGCGGGGAGGGGCGGAAGTGCCCCAGCAGGCCCACGGCCACGAGCCCGAGCGCGTGGTACATGTGGTACCGCGCTCCCGTCTCGAAGATGACGAGGAGGTCCTGTGGGAGCCGGGCCTTGAGCGCATGCGCGCCGAAGGCACCCGCCGCCACGGACAGGAAAGCGTTCACCGCGCCGACGACAAGCCACCAACGCATCATCGAGTGCCTTTCATCGCAAATCCGTCTGGGGCACGCTACACCGCCGCTGCCGGAGCGTCCTGGCCGACGCGAACTCCCGGGGACGCTCCCAACCGAATGACCGCACCCACACTGATTCCTTCCCCGAAGCCGATTCCCTTCGAGCTGCGTCCGTCCACCATCCAGGGCACGGGCGCCTTCGCCACGCGCCGCATCCGCAAGGGGACTCGCATCATCGAGTACGTCGGCGAGCGAATTACCCAGGAAGTGGCCGACCAGCGCTACGACGACGAGGCGATGGAGCGGCACCACACCTTCCTGTTCAACCTGGACGATGGGGCCGTGCTCGACGCGGGCACGATTCACAACGAGTCGCGCTACATCAACCACTCGTGCGACCCGAACTGTGAGGCCCTCATCGAGAAGGGCCGCATCTACATCTACTCCCTGCGCAACATCGAGCTCGGCGAGGAGCTGGTCTACGACTACGCCTACGAGCGCACCGAGGACATGGGCCCGGAGTCCGAGGCCCTGTACGTGTGCCGGTGCGGCTCGCCGAAGTGCCGGGGCACCATCCTCGCGCCGCTGAAGAAGGAGCGCCCGGCGAAGAAGGCGGCGACGAAGGCGAAGTCCAAGTCGAAGTCCAAGGCCCGGAGCAAGGACTCGCGCGGCACCAAGAGCGCGGGGAAGAAGGGCGCGTCGTCCAAGAAGTCCACGAAGCAGGCGAAGACGGCGGGCCGCAAGCGGGCGGGGTGAGGTCGGGCTCCGCGTGTTTGACTGGTCCGACCTTCGCGTCTTCCTCTCCATCCAGCGCACGGGCAGCCTGTCGGCGGCGGCCCGGACGCTGCGGGTGAATCAGACGACGGTGGGGCGCAGGCTCGCGGAGCTGGAGCAGGCGCTCGGCGCGCGCCTGTTCGACAGGCTTCCGGCGGGCATGGTCCTCACGGGCGCGGGGGAGGAGCTGCTTCCGCATGCGCTCGCGGTGGAGGAGCGGGCGCTCGCGGTGGAGCGGGCCGTGGGGGCGCGTGACGCCGCGCCTTCCGGTGTGGTGCGCGTCACCTGTGTGGAGTCGCTGGGCAGCCGCTTCCTGGCCCCGCGCCTGGGGGAGTTGCACTCGCGGCATCCGGGGCTTCGGCTGGAGGTGCTCACGGGCAGCCATGTGCTGGACCTGGCCCGGCGTGAGTCGGACCTCGCGCTGCGGTTGGGGAAGCCGGTGGAGCCGGGGCTCGCGAGCCGGAAGCTCGGGAAGCTGGGCTTCGCGCTCTATGGCACCCGGGCGCTGCTTGGGGCCCGGCCGCCCGCGCATGTAGAGAGCGCGAGGGGGATGCCGCTGCTCGCGTTCGATGAAGGCCTCGCGCACCTGCCGGAGTCGCGTTGGCTCGTGAAGGTGATGGGAGATGCCGTGCCCGTGCTGCGAAGCAACAGCACGTCGGTGCTGTTCGAGGCGGCGCTCGCGGGGCTCGGGCTCGCGGTGCTGCCGTGCTGGCTCGCGGATGGCTCAGGCCTCGTGCGGGTGGGCGCTCGCGATGAAGGCGTGGAGCGGGAATTGTGGCTCGCGATGCATCCGGACCTGCGGCGCGTGGCTCGCATCCGCGCGGTGGCGGACTTCCTCGCCGGGCTCGTGTCTCGCGAGGCGTCGCTGCTCGCGGGGGGCGCTGCGTAGACGCAGAGGGCCCAGGTATCCGCGCAGCGTTCATGGCCCGTGAGGCGTCTCGGCTCGCGGGCGCTCTGCGCAGATGCAGAGGGGCCAGGCATCCGCGCAGAGGCGCACGGGCCTCGCCGCCTGCATCTTTCACGGCATGAATGCTCAAGCGCTTCGGCTCCTTTCCGTGCTGTCCCTCTTCACTGGCTGCGCCAAGGCGCCTTCCGCCACCACCCTGCGCGAGCACTATGGCCTCACGCCTCCCTCGGCACTCGCCCCGCGTCGCACGGCGCTGGTCCTCGTGGACTTCCAGGAGGAGTTCTTCTCCGGAGGTCTGCCGCTGGAGGGTGCTCCTGCCGCGGTTGCCAACGCGCAACGGTTGCTCTCGTGGGCCCGCGCCTCGGGGCTGCACGTGGTGCACATCCACAACGTGACGGCGAAGGGAAGTCCCTTGTTCGCTGAGGGCAGCCCCGGCGCGGCGGTGCGGCAGGAGGTGGCGCCTCTTCCTTCCGAGCAGGTGGTCATCAAGAAGATTGCGGGCGGCTTCTCCCGCACGGACCTGCACGAGCGATTGAAGGCGCTCGGTGTGGAGACAATCATCGTCTCGGGACTGATGACCCACCTCGCGGTGGACACCACGGTGCGGGACGCAGTCGTCCTCGGCTACCGCGTGCTGCTGCCCTCGGATGCGTCGGCCACCCGTGACTTGCCGGGCGCGGCGGGTGGTGCACCGATTCCCGCCCGAGCCCTTCATGCGGCGAGTCTCGCGGCGCTCGCGGACCGCTTCGCGGATGTGCTTCCCACCCGTACGGTGATGGCCCTGCCGGCCAGTGCCGCGAACCCGGACTCGAACTGACGCCCCAGACCGCGGTGCCTCCCCCCGTGTGCCAGGAGACGCCGCACGAGCTTTTGGGGGCATTGGCGGTGCTTTCCTCCGTGGTCATTGGTTCGGGCCACCCCAGTCTCAATCCCCGACGGAGGGCCCCTCCATGCCGAAGACATCCAGGCCCCTGGTGCTGGTGCTGACCCTGACGTTGCTGGCGGGCTGCTCTGCTTCTTCGCCCGACACAGGCTCGGCGCGGTTTGCTGTCGCCGTGCCTCAGGCTCTCGCCTCCGGCATCGCACGTGTCTCCGTGACCTCCAGTGGGCCGGACATTCCCTCCGTGACCGTGGACCTGGTCCCCACGAACGGCGTCTGGGGAGGAATCATCGGCAACATTTCCGCGGGCGGGAATCGGTCCTTCCTGGCGCAGGCCTTCGATGCCTCGGGCACGCTGCTCTTCGAGGGCTTCGCCTCCGACGTCATCATCAGCGCGAACACGACCACCCTCGTCGCCATCACCCTCCAGGAGGTCAACGCACCGCCACCCTTCGACAATGAGGCCCCGGTCATCGACTCCCTGGTGGCTTCGACCACGTCCGTGCCCACGGGCGGTGCAATCTTCCTGGTGGCCACCGTCCACGACCCCAACCCGGGCGACACCCTCTCCTACGCCTGGAGCGCCACCGAGGGCTCCTTCACCGAGCCCTCGGCTGCTTCCACGCTGTGGCGGGCACCGCTGTCCACTGGCATCCAGACCCTCACCTTCACCGCGACGGACTCGCGGGGGCTGTCCTCCAGCGTCGTCCTTGACGTCAATGTGACTCTCCGAGGCGGGGAGGGCGAGGCGCAGTTGCTCATCTCCTTCAACTGCTCACCTTCGGTGGCGTCCATCAGCGTCAACCCTTCGCCGCTGACCGTCGGGCAGGCGGCGTCCGTCTCCGTTTCCGCCTCCGACCGGGAGGGTGACAGCCTCCACTACGATTGGAGCGCCACCTGCGAAGGCTCCTGGATTCAGGATGGCTCCAGCCCTTCCGCGCAGTTCACTCCCTCGAGCCTGCCCGCGGGTGCTTGCAACAACTGCGTCCTGACCGTCCTGGTCTCGGATGCGCGCGGGGGGCAGACCACGGGCAGTGTCTCGCTGTGCGTGCGCGACGCGCCCACCCCCACTCCATTTCCTCCCGTCATCATCCGCTCCTACCGCTCCTCGAACACCGCCATGCCGGGCCAGGTGCTCACCTACGAGGTGGTGGCCAGCGACCCTCGGGGCTCTCCGCTCACCTTCTCCTGGGAGGCCAGCGCCGGCACGCTGGGCACTCCCGACACGGGAGACTCCCGCAGCCGCATCACCTGGACGGCTCCCTCCTGTGTGGGTTCCGGTGGGGAGCCGGTCATCACCGCCACCGTCACCAACGCCTCCAATCTCACGGACACCCGCGACTTCATGGTGCAGGGGTTGCCCTTCTGCGACGGCGCGGATTGGGTATCGACGGGCTCCATGGCGGAAGCCCGTGTCGGACACACGGCGACGCTGTTGCTCGACGGCAGGGTGCTCGTCGCTGGCGGTAGCAACCCGGGTGCCACCAGACTCGCGACGACGGAGCTGTATGACCCGGCCTCGGGGGCGTGGAGCCCTGGAGGCTCCATGAACGAGGCACGCACTGGCCACACAGCGACGTTGCTGTCCGATGGCCGGGTGCTCGTGGTCGGGGACTCCGCACTGAATGTCACGGCGGAGGTGTATGACCCGGTCACGAATACCTGGCGCACCGCAGGCTCCATTCCTGAACCCCGCACCAATTACACGGCGACGTTGCTGCCCGACGGCCGGGTGCTCGTCGCGGGGGGAATCGGCATGGACGAGGCCGTCGCGACGGTGGACCTGTATGACCCGGTCTCCAACACCTGGAGTCCTGCCAGCTCCATGGCCGGGGGCCGCTACAACCACGCGGCGACGCTGCTACCCGACGGCCGGGTGCTCGTCGCGGGGGGCGACCTCAATCCCGTGTCGACCATCGGGTCGGTGGAGTTGTACGACGCGGTCTCGAATACGTGGAGCGCCACTGGCTCGGTGGGAGCACGCTCCAGTTTCACGGTGACACTGCTCCTCGATGGCAGGGTGCTCGCCGCGGGTGGAGTCAACAACGTCGAGCCGGAAGTCCTTCGGACGGCGACCCTGTACGACCCGGCCACGGGCATCGGGAGTGCGACCGGCTCCATGCTCGCGGCGCGTGCCGGTCACACGGCGACGTTGCTGCTCGATGGTCAGGTGCTCGTCGTGGGCACCACGTCCCTGGGAATCTCCGTTGAGTTGTATGACCCGGCTTCGGGTACCTGGAGTGCTGCTGCCTCCTTGAACGAGGCCCGCGGGGGCCACGAGGCGACGCGGCTGCTCGATGGCAGGGTGCTCGTCGTGGGAGGAAGCTCCGGTGGGCAGGTGCTCAAGACGGCGGAGCTGTACACGCCCGCGCCCTGACGTGCTCACGAGCCCCGCCGGTCCGTAACTGGACGTGGGGTTCGCTGTCCTTGGCACACGTCATGGCAGATGCGTTGCAGGACATTGCATGGCAGTAGCCATCCTCTTGCAGGAGCCCCGCCCATGCGTTCCCAAGTCCTCGTCTCCCTTTCGGTCATTCCACCGAGCCAGCCCTCACACCCGCCGCCTGAGTCGGTGGGCTGGCCCATCTCCTGACGTAGAGTGGGGGACGTGAACGACGTCCTCCACTTCCTGCTCTCCGAGTCTCCCGAGCCGCTCCCCCTCGACTCCGTCGACGCGTGGTGGCGGCGTCACGCGGAATTGCTGCCGCGCTTCTCCGCCCCCGCGGACCTGGCGCTGGCGGGTGGCTTCCGCGCGGACAGGCTCGGGTTTGCGTTTGCCTCCGGCTATCACGCCGCGCACCGATTCCTGTTCCCCATGCTCCCCGGGGACAGGCCGTGTGCGCTCTGCGCCACCGAGCCAGGCGGTGCGCACCCCTCCGCCATCCAGACGCGGCTGACGGACACAGGCTCCGGACTGAAACTCCGTGGCGAGAAGACGTTCATCACGCTGGGCACTCGCGCGGAACTGCTGCTGGTCGTGGCGTCCGAGGGCCAGGACGCCCAGGGCCGCAACCGGCTGCGCATGGTCGTCATCGATTCGAAGCGGCCGGGAGTTCGCGTCACCGCACTGCCGGAATTGCACTTCGTGCCGGAACTGCCGCATGCGGAGATGGCACTCGAGGACGTGGCGGTGGCCCCGGACGAGGTGCTGCCCGGTGACGGATACACGCGCTACCTCAAGCCGTTCCGCACCGTGGAGGATTGTCACGTCCACCTCGCGGCGCTCGGCTGGCTCTTCCAGGTAGCGCGCCGGAGTGGTTGGCCGGAGCCTGTCCGCGAGGAATTGCTCGCCCTGGTGGTGATGATGCGGGGGCTCGCCCAGGCGGACCCGGCGAGCTCCACCACGCACCTCGCGCTCGGCGGGGCGCTGGCGCTGGCGAAGCAGGCCATCGAGAAGTGCGAGCCGCTGTGGGCGCAGACGGATGCGACCACTCGCGAGCGGTGGGCACGTGACAAGAAGCTCCTGGAGGTCGCCGGCAAGGTGCGCGCGAAGCGGCTGGAGGCGGCGCGGCAGCGAGCTTCGGGAGGCACGGCCGCCGGTGAATGAGCGGTATTCGCTGCACGAGCCCTATCTTGAGGGCGGGGGACGGCGCAACTTGGCGGAGCTGTACGCGCTGGGGCGGGGAGACACCCCCGCTGCATCCGATGCCGGAGAGCGCACTGCGCTCGTGCGGCTTCGTCTCACTGGGCATGAGGGGGAAGATGCGCGCTGAGGCTCGGCTGCTTCGCGGTGTGGGCCTGTTCTTGGCCGCTGCCCTCTTCGCCACGGGCTGCGCCTCGCTGCCGTCCCGGAGTGGGCGTGGCGCGGCAGTTTCGTATGCCCCGAGCCCATCTTCCTCGCGGGAGTGGAGGACCACCGCTACCGCCAGCCTCCCGGAGGACTCCTCCGGCATGGAGGACGAGGCGCTGCTGTACCGCCGCTCGCCAGCCCAGGCGTACGGCACGGACTGGGGGGAGACGACGCCTCTGCGGGCGCCTCATGCCCTCTCCGCCGTTTGCGGAGACGTGCCCTCCGGCTGGCCATACTTGGACTCGGAGGAGGTGCTGGCTCCCTTTCTCGGGTGTACCTCCCCTGCGGCCTTCGTCGCCCTGCAGCGCACGGTGGACATGCCGCGTCTGGTGGAGTCCCTCTCCGACTGGAATGCCGTCCGGCTGGGGGCCCTGGGCCCGTTGGGCGCGAAGGCCTCGGAAGTCCTCAACCGCAAGCGCGCCGCCTTCCTCGCCACCGCTGTCGAGAAGCACGGCCTGGCCGAGGCGGAAGTCCTCACCCTCTTCATCCTCCACACCGCCTACGACGACGAGGTGCGCCAACTGCTGCGCCTGCTGGCCGAGGACAAGCTGCTGAAGCGCACCCTGGGGGACATGGAAGTCGTCCGCGCGGAGCTGCAGCGGCGGGGCCTCGGCCTCGGTGACTTCCCGGAGAGAGACTTCCGCGCCAGCGACATCGCCCGCGGGCTGGGGCGGGCTGCGGACGACGTCGCGGCCTCCATTCCGCTCGTCGGCGGGAGCCGGAGCGTGGACGTATCCTCCCTGCCCCAGCAACTGCCGCCGCCGTACCGGGATGCGTACCTGGCGATGCAGAAGGCGCAGTACCTGGGAGCCTTCGCGCCGGGCAACGTGGCCCTGGGCGCCTTCGACCACCTCACCTTCGGCGTGCCGGTGGGCTTCTACCACCTGGCAGCGGGGACGGTGCAGGGCGGCGTGTCCCTCGTCCAGGGCGAGTACGAGGAGGCAACGCGGCAGCTGACACCGGCGGCCCTCATGGTGGGCCTGTACGCGGGAGGCAAGGGCGCGCGTGCCTTCCGCGAAGCGGCCCTCTCCAGGAAGGAGGGAATGCGGCTCCATACGGTAATGCCTCGCGTGGAAGCGCTGAAGGCGGTGCTGGAGAGGCTGGAGGCGCAGATGGGGAAGCGCGCCGTGGGCGAGCTGGCCCGCTGGCTCCAACAAAGTCGAGAGGCCGCCCTCCTCGCGGCTGAGTGGGGAGATGCCGCGGCTCTGGCCCTGCACGAGACACGGGGCAACGTGCCGAAGGCGCAGTCCATGCTGGCGGAGGCATATCGCGAGCGCCCGAGGACCGCGTCAGTGAGGGGCGGCGCCGGGAAGAGAGACGGCAGCACGCCTACCCTGTCGCCAGAGTCGGCCGGAATCGCCGCAGAGATAGCGGCGGCCAGGTTCCAGCAACTGGAGGCAGAGGCCGGAGGGCCGCGCCTGCCGATGGACATGGCGGTCCTGAAGCAGCATCGCGAGGCGCTACTGAAAGCTGCTCCTCCTGGTGTCGAAGCGAATCCGCTCTGGCCCGACTACCTGTCGTACCTGGAGAAGAGGACCGCTGAAATCGAGCAGGGCACAGCGGACAAGGGCCCACTGAAGTGGACGGGCTATCAGGAGATGCGCGGGGAGTTTGCCCGCGGGCTAGCCTTCGAGCGTCTCATGTTCTCCATCCTGGAGAAGGATGCGGCGCTTCCGCGAGTGCAGCGTAAATGGCTGAAGGACTTCGACGAGCCCCACGTCGAAATGCACGTGGGCGTGGCGAAGGAGGACATCCGCTTCGCGGATGTCCTCGTGATTGAGACAAAGGCTTCTGCCGGCCAGGCACCACGCGTAGAGACGTTCAGCTTCAAGAGCCGCGACCTCTCACAATTAAGAGACAAGGACCTCCGGGCGCAGCTGATTTCGGATGCGACCGTAGCCTTGAAGTATTACGGCGAGACGCTGGACATCCTCCGGGATGGAATCAGGCAGCGGGCGAGGGTTCATCGGGTTCGCCTCATCTATGAGGGCGCATTGAAGCCCTTGAAGTCGGACGTGATGAGGGAAGCTGTGCGGGTAACCGAAAGCAAGGTCAAGGGAGTGGAGGTGTCGTTCGAATGAGGGTGCTCGAGTTTCGCGAATCGGCTGCGGAGGACATCCTCCGGCTTTCCCTCGAAGCAGCCTTCAATCCCCAGACTGACCTCGTGCACGAGCTGGAGCCTTTCCTCCGGACGCTCGAGACGTACGCAGGGGACTGGATGCCGGACGTTGTCGAGGGTAAGCGGCGGCGCAAGTACTCTCATGCCGCCGTCTGGAAGGCATTGGAGGAAGAGCGTGACGAAAACAGCGCGGCCGTTGGGTTCTATCGCACGAGCTGGCCTGCGTTGGATATGACACTTCAGCTCTTCTTTCCTCCGCTCTCCGGCAGTCTTCACGCATGGGTCGCCATCCAGCCGCAAACCCTATTCTCAGCGGCGGAGCGCTGTTCCAAGTTCGTGGAACTGGTACGCGCGTGGGCTTCTCGCTACCCCGTCACCCATGCCATGGCTCACAGCATGGCGGACCGTCAGCTCGCGGATTACCCCACCTTCGGCCGCGACGACGACACCTGGAAACGAGACGGTTTCGACAAGATCTACGAGGTGTTCTGGCTGAATGTCTTCGGTCCAAGGCTGGTGGAGACCGTCGGCCGCGAGCGCATGCTGTCCACGCCAGCTCATCGAGTGGAGGAACTGCCCAATGGCTCAATTCTCCTGGTGACATGGCCGACTGCCGCGGACTTCGCCAGCGAAGAGGCGCGCGTGGCCCAGGCCCGTGCCTATGTCCACCTGCGGCCGGAACTCGATTTCGACGCAGTGATGCGCGCCTTGCGGGAGCGTAGTGCCGCACTCGCCCCTGTGGAGCCGCGCTTCCATCCTGACATTGCACCTCTCCTCGCGCGCTTGCCCGACGAGTTCGCTATCAGCGAGAGGCAGCGGAAGATTGCCGAGCTCAACGCGTACCGGCCGCCCGAGCCGGAGGAGTGGCTTCCTGTTGCCCTCCCATCGGACGTGGAGAACCTGGACACAATCCATGGCCAGTATGGCGATCTCGCCGAGTACCTCGTGGCGGTCCTCCACACGCAGGTGCCCTCGGTCTTCGACGTGACACCCGAGGCTCTGACGGATGTCGACTTCCACCTCTGGCGCGACAACATCCCGGAGAGATACGAGCGGGCGCTCATCGACGAACGGGTGACCCCCGCGGTGGGGGCCTACCTGGGCAACGTGCTCGTGCGCAGGCTGGGCGGGCAGTGGATACCGCGCAAAAAGCTGGAGGAATCACAGGTTCGCGTCGGCAACCGCGTCTGGCTGCCTTTCCTTCGTGCCCGCCGGTACATGGAGTCCCGCCAGTCGCTGCTCGACTACTCTCTCACGCAACTCTTCCGCGAGGCGGAGCGGCAGCGAGCTTCGGGAAGCACCGGAGCCAGCGGCGAATGAACGTGCGTGATGGCGACGGGCCCGTGCTCGTCATGACGCGAAAAACGAAGGGCCGTGACCCGCTGAAAGGTCACGGCCCCAAAGACTCACATCAGACAGTGACTCAGTAGCGCCCGCCGCCCACTGCGGAGACGATGGCGGAGAGGATGCGGTTCTCCACGCCCCACACGGCCTTGTTCACGCCCTTGACGCCCGCGCCGCGCAGGTAGTCCGTGAAGTCGTGCAGGGCGGTGGATCGCTGCATGCGCTCGCTGCTGGCCGCGTAGAGCAGCGGCGTGCCCGGTGCGCCCGTCAGGCCCAGGTCGGGGCAGGCCTCGGAGAGCTTCTGCGGGTCGATGCCCGTGGCCGAGGCCAGCATCGCCACCGTGAACTTGTGCACCGGCAGCTCGCGCGCGTTGGGCACCTTCTCCAGCACCTTCTGCCGGTCCTTCGGGTCCGTCGCGAGCTGGTCCAGCGTCACCTTGGACATCGCGATGAGCTGTTCGTTGGTGATGTGCTTGCTGTCCAGGATGGCGCGGCCGAACAGGCTCGCCGGGGTGTCACCCTTGATGGTGATGTCCTTGCCCGGCATCTGCTGCATCCGCGCCCACATGGCCTGGACGGCCTTGCCCACCTCGGTGTCCGGGCCACCGCGCCACGAGCCCGGCGTCGGCTGAGCGGCCGCGCGGACCGGCGACGTTGCCTGGAAGGTGCTCAGCGCCGTGTGGCCCACCGCATTCGCGCGCACCGGGGCGGCGGTCTGCTGCGTCGTCTGGGACTGGGCGGCCGGGGTCGGGGTGGTGGCGACTCGGGGGCGGCTGCGGATGGGGTCCATGGGGGAAGGGCTCCGGCAATTCGGCTGATTCTTGGGATTATCGCGAGGGGCCGGAGAAGGTTGCGTCCGGACGCTCCCAAGGCCCGTGCACTCCCGGGCGGGGCCGCTATGTGTCCGATGGGGCAGGCCGCCACAGGGCGTCAAGCGCTTCCATGGGAGAGGAAGTGCTTCGCCATGACATGTATCCCCGTCATCCGGGAGGCGTGCGGAGAGCGGCGCCCTCGATGGCGGCGAGCAGCTGCTGCATGTCCCGGTCGAAGTCGGGGTCAGGGCGCACGCGTCGGGCCTGTAGCTGGCATAGCGGCTGAAGCGACGACGGGAGTTGCTCTTTGCGCGGCATCTGGGCTTCTCGGATGAGCACCGGAAGTATCGGAGTTCGATGCCGGAGCGCGAGCTCCACTTCGCGCCGCACGAAGTCCGTAGGGTCTTCGAGCCTGGGTGTCACCCAATGCTCATCGATGATGAGTACGAGCGCACTGCTCTCCCGCAGTCGCGATTCGATCTCCGCCTCGAAGTTTGCGCCCCAGGGAATCGAGCCGTCGTCCTTGAAGACGTTGTCCTGCCCCAATTCCCCGCTCAGCCATACGCGAACAAATCCCGTGAACTCGAGGCTGGTCGCCCTGCGGTACGAGAGGAAGACCCGAAGCTCGAAATCCTTCCTCATCTGGCCGTGCGCGAACTCGGCGAACTCCTGCGTTGACCAGGCCTTGAAATGTGCGGCTCCTTGCGCCTGCAGATCGGCCAGATGAAGAAAGTAATCTCGGTGCGACTCGAACGACGGTTCCCTGGCTAGCGCAATGAGCGCCCGCTGGGCATCGTCGTCATGGGCTTCCGACAGGACGCGGCAAAGCTGGTCACGGAACTGAGTTGCTCCGTGCCGAATGTCGCGTCCCAGTTCCTTGTGCCCTGATTCACCGCCTGGGGGGAAATACCGGTACAGGGTTCGTAGCATGCGACCCAGCGTGGCGGGCGCGTGGAACGAGGGCTTGTATCCCGGCGTCTGCTGCACCTGGTACTCGAGCAGGAGGGCAGCGAGCTGGAGGAGTTTCTTCGTTGCCGCTGCCTCATCCCGCGCCTCCAGAAGCCAGTGCTCCACGAAGTCCCACGCCGCTTCGCCGTCCGCATACACATAGGTGGCAAGCCATGGGAGCAGCTCTGAGTCTTCATGCCCTGCCCGTCGCGCCAGTGCATCGCGTGCCTGGGATGCCAGTCGCGCCGGGTCCGTGTGCGGAGAGCGCCGAAGAAGCCATAGCACGTCCTCGAGCACCTGCTTGCGTCGTGGATCGCCTTGCTTGAGCTGCTCCTGGAGCAGGCGCGTCGTGAATGCCATGACCCGGGCAGGAGCCTGTTCGAGCTTCGTGAGCAGGCTTCGCCCTCGAGGCTCTCTAGCGTCAGGGTGGAACTCCATCGCCAAGGCTTCGGTGAGGACGGCCTCGACTGTGACGGGGTCGACCTGGGCGAGTTTGCCGAACCATGGGGGAAGCGAGAGGAACTCGCACAAGGCGTACCTCGTTGCAATCGCTCGCTCACTCCGCGTGAGTTGTGAAAAGTCGATGCCCTCTTCCAACTCGGTCCCCAGGCCCGACAGGCCGACGCGAAGTCTCTTCTCGTGCTCGAAGGTCAGCTGCGCCGGAAGCGGGGGAGTCCACTTCCGCCAGAAGCGTTTGCTTCCCGTACGCGCCGCTCTGGCAAGGTCTTCTCCGTACTCCGTCGCGAGCGCCACCCAGGACTGCGTGTAGTTGCGGCTCTCGTGCTTCGAGCCGCTGGCTGCAATGCTGTAATTCAGCTCGGCGAGTGCGTCGATATCGTCGCCTGACTCGAGATGCTCAACCCTTGCGAGCACCTGGTCACGCCAGGCGTCACGGCCGCGGCGCTGTTCCTCCTCAGCCTTCTCCTGCTGCGCGTCATGCCGTGGGACTGGGGGCGGTTGAGTCATCTGTTGGAGGAGCGCCCACACTTCATGATTGCCACTGGCAAGCTGCAGCAGCGCCGCCCGCTCCTCGGGTGTATGGCTGTTCTTCCTCCAGAGCGTCATCACGGCCCCGAGCGCGACCTCGCGAGCCGATTCGGATGCCTCCGCCACCGCGCCCTCGATGAGCCAGGGAATGTCTGCCTCGTTCACACAGAGGCGGTCACGAATCAGCCAGAGGTTGAGGTCGGGGAGGGGCGCTCGCATGCAGGACCAGAAGAGGCGCTTTCGCACTTCGACGAGGCCCTGGAGGGCTGCGCTCAGCTCTTTGCTTCCGCCAGCCATGTACTCGCGGAGCTGGATTCTCGTCTGGCGCACCTTGAAGGCCTGCTCCAACAGGGGCAGGGGGAGTGCCTGGAAGGGAAGGGTGTTCAGGATGCGGGCCATCGTGTGGGCAATGGCGCCCGACACCCAGTCGTATTCCGACCCTGCGTTGTCAGAAGTCTGAATCGCCAGCAAGGACTCCAGGAACTTCTCCAACTGGTCCGCGGGGCAGCGGTCCGCAAGCTGTTGCTCCAGCAGAACGACCAGGCTGGCATCCACGACCCGGGCGGACATCACGACGCCACGGAGGAGTCGCGCACAGCCCTCGACGTTCAGCCACCCAGGGAAGAGGTTGTCGAGGAGCGCCTCGATGAGTCGGGGCGGAATGGACCGAGCCTGACTTCCCCATTCCACCAGGCGAGTGCAGTGCTCCGCGACGCCACACGCCGCCACGGCACGGACCGCCATTGCGCGGACATGTTCGGATTCGCCTTCGGTGAGCGCCCATTTCAGTGCGAGCGAGGCACAGGTCTCAAATCCCCCGATAGCGACCATCTTCAACAGGAGTTCCCGTACGTCCTCCGTGCGTGGCAACGCCTCCATGAGTTGCTGGAGGGTTGGCGCCAGATCCTGGGTCACAAAGCGGCGCAGCATGACCCCATCCGGACGGACTGCCGCTCGCGTGCGGTCCGAATAGCGAGCCACGAGTCGTTCCAGGAGCCGCTGCCTGCTCGCGTGCGGAAGTGCCGCGGGATCGCCTTCTTGCAGGAGCAATTCGGGTTCGAGCTCGATGAGCCGCTCCCTCAGGTGCTCATCTCGAGTTGCCATCCACCCCAGGACGCCACGCAATGGCTGTAGGACGACAGCTCCACCCGCTGACGTTCGGACGCATTGCCTGAGGAACCCGGAGGTCGGCCGCCGCCGGTTCTTGAAATGATTGAGAAGCCAGCAAGCGGCCAGATACTCCCGGACCGTGCGGTGATGGATGCGGACGCGCCCATAGGTGGCCTCATCGAAGAGGGCCCGCGTGAGCAGGGCCACCCACTGCGGGGCTTTCCAATGGGGCAGGACCCCTCGTGTATCCAGAGCCGAAGTGTCGGCGTACGGATTCCCTGAGCCCGCGAGGAGAATCGCTGACTTGCCGCAGAGCACCAGCGCGGCGGCCAGGGTCTCCGCGCCCTCGCGGGCTTCCGCGGGGGACAGTTCATCGCTCGTGTTGCGGTTGCGGTTCTCCTCCTGAAGCTTGTTCCGGACATCGTTCTCGACCAGCTCGCTCAGGGTTCCGAGCTTCCCCTCCCGCAGCCAGTAGGGCACCAGCCACAGCACGTCCTGAGGCCGCTGCACGAACGCCCAGGCTCCGGTCTTCGCAATCTCTTCGATGAAGGGCCGTGGCTCTTCGAGGTCGCAGGCGCGCGCGAGCTCGGAGACCTGCTCCGCACTCAAGCCTTGCATCGTGAAAATGCGAACCCCCGTGGCTTCGTCCGCGCCGGAAGCCGCCGCGTTCCCCCCGCTTTCGATACTGACTGCTGGTGGGGGCAACGAAAAGAGCTGGTCCAGCAACTTGCGGTCTTCCAGGTAGCGCCAGTCGCTCGCCCTGCACGACAGGAAGAGGCGGATGCGGCGCACATGCGGTCCCAGTTGGCTGCGAAGGCGCTGGAGTGCGGTGTTCAGGGCGCTTGGAGCCCTGAGGCGGGCCTCGTCGACCGAATCGAGGAAGAACCAGGCCTCCTCCTGCGGATGGGCGCACCAGGCCTCGAAACGACCCTTGTCTTCATCGTCTACCAGTACGTCGGAGAGGGGGCCATTCAGGGTCAGGAGGGTCTCGATGGGCAGGAAGAAGGCGGTATGTCCCTGCCTGTTCAGCCGCTTCGCCTGATACTCGAACTCCGTGGTCTTCCCGATGCCGGCCTCGCCAAGGACGACGACGCGCCGGTGCTTCAGGAGTTCGTCCCAGCTCAGGGCCCCGATTCCGGAGCCATCCCAGGCGAAGTAGGCGGCCACGTCCGGGTCGATTTCCTGGCGTTTGTCGAAGGGCTTGAAGGTTCGCTCGAGAGGCACGTGGCGCATGGGCGACACCCCCGAAAGCATGCATACTTCACGACCGCTCCCGCGTTAAGCCATGGGCGGGACAACCGCACGGACGGTTTGAGAGGAAGCACGTGGAAACGGGCCGCTGCCGTGGTACCGCGCCACCCATCGACCCATGAAGAAGACCTTTCCCGCCGACTTCGCCGATCTGCTCACCCCCAAGGGCCGCCGCATCCTCGAGGGGAAGGACCGGGAGGTGACGGGCGCCCTGCTGAATCCGGAGCGGCCTTTCGTCTCCCTCCAGGGCGTCGTCGATGCGAAGAAAGCCTTGGCCTGCCGAGACGCCCTCGACGCGGCGCTGCGCGACACGTTGGTGCCCATGGAGGACCCCATCCCCCATGACTCCATCTCCGGCCAGACGATGAACTACATGGAGCTGCTGCCCAAGACGGTGCGCAACCGCACGGCGCTCCTGGAAAACCGCCGCTCCCGCTCGTACCGCGCCGCCGAGGCCGTGGGCCTCACGGACATGATGCGCTCGGACAGCTTCGCCGCCTTCGCCGCCGCCGTGACGGGCCGCGCGCTGCGGCGCAAGTGGGGCATCCAGGTGCTGTGCTACGGGCCGGGCGACTACTCGGGGCCGCACAACGACCACCACCCCGAGGAGCCCGAGGCTCGCGACGGCTACGTCGACATGCACCTCAGCCTCACCATGCCCGGCGCGGACCACCAGTACCTCATCTACGCCAAGGACGGGCACTTCACCGAGATGACCCGCGTCAGCACCGTGGGCGGCATCACCGTGTACCGGCTGCCCTTCTGGCATTACACGACGCCGCTCCTGGCGAAGCCCGGCAAGGACGACACGTGCCGCCGCTGGGTGCTGCTGGGCACGTTCCTGGACGCGGCACCGGGGGCGAGGGCCGGCTCGACGGTGCTCCCGGCGGGGGCTCCTGGGGAACGCCCGCCTGCCCGGGAGGCGACTTTCGGGAGTGGCGGAGGGGCCGGACGGCGTTAGCTTGGGGCGCCCTATGAGCCCCATCGACACCGACGCCCTGGCCAAAGACCTGCTGGACTACATCGACGCCTCGCCGACGCCGTATCACGCGGTGCGCGAGACGGCCCGCCGCCTCACCCAGGCGGGCTACCGCGTCCTCGACGAGCGCGAGACCTGGACGCTGAAGCCCGGCGAGCGCGTCTTCGTCACCCGCGGAGACACCAGCATCGCCGCCTTCCAGCTCGGCACCGCGCCGGTGGACCGGGCGGGCTTCCGGCTGGTCGGCTCCCACACGGACTCGCCCAACCTCCGGCTGAAGCCGAACGCGGCCGTGACGAAGAACGGCTACCAGCAGCTCGGCGTCGAAATCTACGGTGGCGTCCTGCTGCACACGTGGACGGACCGTGATTTGTCCCTCGCCGGTCGCGTCATGGTCATGGCGGGCGGCAAGCCGCAGGGGCACCTGGTGGACTTCCGCCGGCCGCTGCTGCGCGTGCCCAACCTGGCCATCCACCTCAACCGCGGTGTGAATTCCGACGGGCTGAAGCTGAACCCGCAGGACCACATGGTGCCGGTGCTGGGCCTGGAGCGCGCGGGCGCCGTGGACCTGCACTCGCTGCTGGTGGCGGAGCTGGCGAAGGGTGGGGTGAAGGCGGAGGCGGGGGACATCCTCGGCTACGACCTGTGCCTCTATGACTTGCAGCCGTCCATCCGCTCCGGTGCGCATGGTGAGTTCCTCCATGCGCCGCGCCTGGACAACCTCGCGAGCTGCCACGCCGCGCTGTCCGCGCTGCTGTCCGGCAACGAGAAGCGCGAGGCCACCAGCGGCGTCATCCTGTTCGACCACGAGGAGGTCGGCAGCCGCAGCGCGCAGGGCGCGGCGTCTCCGTTCCTCCGCACGCTGCTGGAGCGCTTCACGCTGGCGCACTCGGACGGGAAGCCGGACGCGTTCCACCGGGCGATTGCGAATTCGTTCCTGGTGAGCGCGGACATGGCGCACGCGGTGCATCCCAACTACGCGTCGCTGCACGAGCCCAAGCACCAGCCGCACATGGGCGCGGGCCCGGTCATCAAGTCCAACGTCAACCAGTCCTACGCGACGGACGGCGAGTCGTGGGCCTACTTCACGGCGCTGTGCCGCGAGGCCGGTGTGACGCCGCAGCACTTCGTCACGCGCACGGACCTCGGGTGCGGCAGCACGATTGGGCCCATCTCCGCGGGCCAGCTCGGCATCCGCACGGTGGACGTGGGCAACCCCATGCTGTCCATGCACTCGATTCGCGAGATGGCCTGCGCGACGGACGTGGCGCAGATGGTCGCGGTGCTGAGGCAGTTGTTCAAGTAGCCGCATGCCGAGGCTCGGCCCCGTCGTGAAATCGCGGGGCAGTTCTCGTTGAATGCGGTTGTTCAAGTCGCCGCGCGACAAGGCCCGGTCCCCGCCGTGAATCGCGGGGCCGGGCCCTCGTTGAATCAGCCGCTTCGAGCGGGGCTCAGGAGGCGATGCGCGCCAGCCGCCGCTCCCGTGCCTCCGCCAGCGTGCTCGCGTCCAGCAGCACGGCCGTCTTCTCCGGCGCGGACAGCGGCTCCGGCACGCCGCCCAGCAGCTTCTGTCTCGCCGAGGCCAGTGCCACCGGCGCCGTCTCCAGACCGGGCTGTGACTCCAGCAGCGCCAGGTGCAGCGCGTGCGCCCGCGCGTCCGTGAGCACGTGGTCCACCGCATCCGCCACCGGCGCCACCGCGTGCTCCTCCGTCACCTCGCGCGCTCGTGTCAGCACCGCTGGTGGCTCCGTCTCCTCGGGCATGAGGAACAGGCCCAGGCGCTCCGCCCACGTGCCCAGCGACGCGCGCGCCGTGAAGACGGAGAGGGGAATCGACAGCACCAGCCCCGCCACCACCGGCGTCAGCCACGCCAGCAGCCCCGGTGACAGCAGGAACGCGCTCACCGCCAGCACCACGCCGAAGGCCGTGTGCACCCAATGCCGACGCGCGGCCTCGGACCAGGGCAGGTCCGCGTCCTCGCGCTGCTGGCTGGACCACGTCACGCGATAGCCCAGCAACGTCCCGAAGACGAAGTGCGACTGGAACAGCATCATCACCGGCGCCAGCAGCGTGGCCAGCACGCTCTCCAAAAGCACGCTCGCCACCAGCCGCGCCCGGCCGCCCATCCGCTTCGCGTCCTGCCCGCGCGCCAGCGCCAGCGTCAGCCCCAGCACCTTCGGCGTGAACAGCATGCCCATGGACACGCTGAACAACCGCAGCGCGCCCTCCGCGTCGAACCCCAGCCCCGTCAGTCCCTCGGGCAGGTGCTCCAGCGTCACCCAGCCGTCGTGCAGCGCCGCCACCAGCCCCGCGAGCAGGAACAGCAGCCACAGCGGTGACGCCACGTAGGACATGACGCCCATGAGGAAGTGGCCCCGGCTGATGGGGTGCAGCCCGCCCGCCATGACGAGGCTCAGGTGCTGCAGGTTGCCCTGGCACCAGCGCCTGTCGCGCTGCGCGTACGCGAGCAGGTTCGGCGGCGGCTGTTCGTAGCTGCCGCCCAACTCCGGCACCAGCCACACCGTGTACCCCGCGCGCCGCATCAACGCGGCCTCCACGAAGTCGTGGCTGAGGATATGCCCGCCGAAGGGCTGCTGCCCCGGCAGCACCGGAAGGCCGCAGTGCTCGATGAACGCCGTGGTGCGGATGATGGCGTTGTGCCCCCAGTAGTTGGACTCACCGAGCTGCCACGCCGCCGCGCCCGCCGCCACCACCGGCCCGTACACCCGGCCCGCGAACTGCTGGAGGCGCGCGAACAGCGTGCTGCGCCCCACGCACAAGGGCGGCGCTTGGATGATGCCCACGCGCGGGTTGAGCTCCATCAGCCGCGCCATCTTCACCAGTGTGCGGCCGTCCATCAGGCTGTCCGCGTCCAGCACCACCGTGAAGTCGTAGTGCCGGCCCCACCGCTCGCAGAAGTCCTGCAGGTTGCCGGCCTTCTTCCCCGTGTTGTCCGTGCGGCGCCGGTAGAAGATGCGCCCCTGGCCGCCCACCCGGCGGCAAAGGTCCGCCCACGCCAGCTCCTCGGCCACCCAGGCCTCGGGCTTCGTGGAGTCGCTCAGCACGTAGAAGTCGAACGCTTCCAGGTGCCCCGTGGCCGCCACGGACTCATACGTGGCCTGCACGTTGGCGAAGACGGCGGCCGGGTCCTCGTTGTGGATGGGCATCACCACCGAGGTGCGCGACGTCAGCCGCGTGCCTTCTTCCTCCGCCGAGGGCCACCGCAGGCCCGGCATCCGCCCACCCACCGCGAGCTGGAAGAAGCCCGCCACCGCCGTCCAGAAGGACAGCGCAATCCACCCGAAGCACAGGGCGAAGAGGGCCACCAGCACCACCTCCGGCGCGGTGGTGCCGCGCACGCTCAACAGGCGGTGCATCTCCCACGTCCCCAGCACGGTGGACGCGGCGGCCAGGCCCAGGACGCAAGCGCGCCTCGGCCCGGCGCTCTCGGGTGAGAACGAATGAGCGTGCATGGGGGACTCCGAGGGGGGACGGCAGCGAACTAGCCGGAGATGGACACGTCGGCCTGCGCCCCGCGCAGGACGCGGCGGAACAGCTCACCGAAGGGCCAGAGCACCAACTGCTGCTCGGGCATCACCGAGGCCACCTGCACCGGGGCCGGCATCGGCACCGCCGCGCGCAGCATCCGGAGGAAGTCGTGCGGCAGCGGCTCGCGCGTCACCGCGCGGGCACCCAGGCGCGCGCCGTCGCACAGCACGAAGGCCGCGCGGCCCCGGGACAGCAGCGAGCCGCCCAGCTGCTCGCCCAGCACCTTCGCGAACCACGCCTCCATCCGCGCGCGCGCCAGGGACAGCGCGGCCCGGGGCTCCTCGCGGTGCGCCGTGGAGCCCTCCAGCACCCAGGCGGAGAGGACGTCGAGGTCCTCGCGGGCGCTGAAGCCGAAGCCCTGGAAGAAGACGTCCATCGCCGCGCACGTCTCGGGGCGCGCCCACATGGCGGGCGGGACGGAGGGGCGGGAGGTCGGCATCGTCGTCACGGAATCCACAGGTAGCTCCAGGTCTCGGTGAGGGTCTCGGAACCGCGTCTCAGGTACGCGCGAAGTTCGACGGGAGCGCCGCCGTCGGGCAGCAGCTCGAAGGTGGCGCGCCAGCCGCCGGTGAGGTCATGGGGCCGCACGGTGGTGCGCAGCACCTTCCCCGTGGAGGCGGTGACGACGGCCTCCACCGGCCCATCGCCCGGCCGGGGCGAGCGCGAGAAGTCGAGCACGAAGCGCCGCGCGCCCGCCGTGTCGCCCGCGGCCACGCGCGTGGCGGTGATGATGGAGCCCGACGCGGCCCACGGCGCCTCGGCGCCCCAGTGCAGGCGGTACGCAAACCGCAGCGGCGCGGCGGGCGTCAGCGGCGCGTCCGGCACCCAGAAGGCGACGATGTTGTCGTTCACCTCGGTGTTCGTCGGAATCTCCACCAGCCGCACCACGCCCGGGCCCCAGTCGCCCACCGGCTCCACCCACGCGCTGGGGCGGCGCTCGTAGCGGGCCTCCAGGTCCTCGTAGCTGCGGAAGTCGGTGTCGCGCTGCAGGAGCGCGAAGGCGCGCGGGCTCTTCGCGCGGAAGCTGGAGACGTTGAGGTGCGCGGGGTTCTGCAGGGGTCGCCAGAGCTGCTCGCCGTCCTGCGTCCACACGAAGAGGCCGTCCGAGTCGTGCACCTCGGGGCGGAAGTCGTCGAAGCCGCCCCGGTCGTTCTCGCCGAACTGGTACATGCTCGTCAGCGGGGCGAGGCCGAGCTGCTCCACCGGCTTGCGCGCGAAGAGCGTGGCCTCCACCTCCATCACCGTGCGCGCGCCGGGGATGAGCGTGAAGCGGTACGCGCCGGTGACGCTCTGGCTGTCCATCAGCGCATGCACCACCACGCGGTCCGCGCCGGGCGCCGGGCGCTCCAGCCACAGCTCGCGGAACGCGGGGAACTCCTCGGGGCGCGTGGGCAGCGCGGTGTCGATGGCGAGCCCGCGCGCGGACAGGCCGTACACGTTGCCCTGGCCCAGCGAGCGGAAGTAGCTGGCGCCGAGGAAGGACACCACCTCGTCGAAGTGCTCGGGCCGGTTGAGCGGGTGGGTGAGGCGCAGCCCCGCGAAGCCGTCCGCCTTGGCCAGCGGGCCCGGCTTCACCAGCGAGCCGTACGTGTACAGGTCCGGCGAGAAGCGCACGGCCTCCGCGCGGCCGTTCTCCACCACGTTCACCACGACGGCGATGGGGAAGAGGAAGCCGGGGTGGAAGAACTGCGCCTGGAAGGGCAGCCCGTCCTCGCGCCACAGCGCCTGGTCGTTGCGGTAGCGGATGTCCCGGTACGCGTCATACGAGAGGCCGCGGTACGCCTCGGGCAGCGTCGAGCGGGGCTCCTGGTAGGGGCGCGCGGCGAGCGCCTTCGCGCGCTCCACGACGGTGGCGGCGCTGAAGGCCTGCATTTTCGTTCCCGCCTTCGTGGGCGCGGACGGCTGCTTCGCGCCGGCGACCCCACTGGAGGCCACCACCGCCGCGCACAGCCACGCGCTCCAGAACTTGTGCCCCAACGACTTCACGTCCAGGTGCCTCCGAATGAACCGGTACGTCGAACGACCCCCCGGGTCCTTCGGACCTGCGCCCGACTTTCAAGCCGCACCTCACTCCCGGTGCAGCGCGTCAGGGCCTGAGCAACCCGCGTACCAGCGCGTCATGACCCACCGGGCCCCCTCCGGAACCCCTGGAATTCCCAGGCTCTGAAGACGCAATCCAGTTGCGGCCCCAAGGAATCTCAGGAATGGAGAGGTATGAGGAGACCTCTCCCCGGCTCGGCGTTGCCGGCGTTGGGGACGAGAGGGGCAGCCCCGGAACAGGGCTGTCCAAAACTTCCACAAGCCAACACGGACTCGGGGTGGGGGCGGGCGGCTACGGCGCGGAGGCGCGGCGCAGGCGCTCCTGGACCAGGGAGAGCAATTCCCTGCCGGCGAAGGGCTTCTCCAGGTGGGGGCTGGGGACGGACTCCAGGAAGGCGCGGGCCTGCTGGGTGACGGCGCCGCCGGTGAGGAACACCACGCACCGGGCCTGCTCCGGGTAGCGCTCCTGCAGAGCCGAGTAGAAGTCCATGCCGCTCATCCCCGGCATCATCAAGTCACAGAAGACGACGTCGAAGCGCTCGCCGGCCTCGATTCGCTCCAGCGCCTCCTGGGCGCGGGTGGACAGCGTGACGTCGTGGTGGGGCCGGAGGGTGCGGCCCAGCGCGGTGACGACGAGCGGCTCGTCGTCCACCACCAGCAGCCGGCCGCGTCGCTCTCCAGACGGCTGGGGGGGCGGGGGGGCCTGCGGGGCGGCCTCCACGGGCTTCGTCGGGGGCAGGAGGACGCGGAAGGTGGAGCCCTTGCCGGGCTCGCTCTCCACGTGGATTTCACCGCCCAGCGACGCCACCAGGCTGTGGCAGATGGACAGCCCGAGCCCGGTGCCGACGCCGGGCGCCTTCGTGGTGAAGAAGGGGTCGAACAGGCGGGGCAGGTGCTCGGCGGAGATGCCCACGCCGGTGTCCGCCACCTCCACCACCACGCGGCCGTTGCTCCCCACGCGCGTGGCCACGCGGATTTCGTGCCGCTCCGGCGCGCCGCCCGGAATGGCCTGCGCGGCGTTGACGAGCAGGTTGAGGAACACCTGGCCCAGCCGCGACTCGTTGGCGCGCACGCGGGGCACGTCGTCGAACAGCTTCACCAGCCGCGCCCGGTGACGGATTTCGGTGGTGGCCAGGTTGAGCGTGGACTCCAGCACCTCCCGCACGTCCACGTCCATGTTGTCCGCCGAGTCCACCCGGCTGAACGTCTTCAAATCGCGGACGATGGTGCGCACCCGCTCCGCGCCCTGCTGGGCCTCGGCGAGCGCGGACTGCGCGTCCGCCACCGCGCCCGCGGCCTTCGCGTCCATCTCGTTCATCCAGTTGGACAGAAGCGAGTTGAGCTCCTCGCGCGCGAAGGCGAGGTTGGCGGTGAGGTACGCCAGCGGGTTGTTGATTTCGTGCGCCACTCCGGCCGCGAGCGTGCCCACCGAGGCCATGCGCTCGGCGAGCATGAGGCGGGCCTGCATCTGGTGGCGCTCGGTGAGGTCGTGCGAGACGGAGACGATGGAGTCCTGGCCGTCGAAGGCGAGGGGGAAGGTGGTGGACTCCACGGGGAGGATGGTGCCGTCCTTGCGCAGGAGGCGCCGCTCCTGGAGCGCGGCGCGGCCGGTGCGCAGCGCCTCGTGCATGCGCCGGTCCGCCGAGACGAAGTCCTCCGGGGGGATGATTTCGGAGATGTGCTTGCCGATGAGCTCGCGCATGTCCGAGTAGCCCAGCGCGGCGGCCGTCCTCGGGTTGGCGTAGCGCACGTGCGCGCCCTTGTCGAAGACGGCCATCAGGTCCGGCAGGTTCTCGATGAGGGTGCGGAAGCTGACCTCGGAGCGGCGCAGCTCCTCCTCCGCGCGCTTGAGCGGGGTGATGTCCGGGAAGAAGGAGATGATGTGCGGCGAGCCGTTGTAGGGCACCAGCCCCATGAAGAGCAGCGTGTGCCTCACCTCGCCCGTGCGGGTGTGGTACTGCGCGTCCACGCCGCGCACCGCGCCGTGGCGCCTCAGCCGCTCCACCACCTGGGCCCGGTCGAAGGGGCGCTCCCACAGGCGCAGGTCCACCGTGGTGCGGCCGATGACCTCGTCGCGCGTGTAGCCGAAGGCCTGGAAGTAGGCGTCGTTCGCCGCGACGATGCGGCCGTCGGTCAGCGTCGTAATCGACGTGGGGACGGGGGACACCGACAGCAGGCTGTCGCGCAGCTCGTCGCCGGAGGGCACGCTGGTGCGGCTCTGGCGCCGGGCGAAGCGGCGCTCGGCCAGCTCCAGCCGCAGCTCCAGCTCCGTGGTGTCCGGTGGCCACGCCAGCACCTCGTCCGCGCCGGCCTCGACGGCGGCGTGCAGCAAGCGCAGCGCCGAGCGCGGGCCCAGCAGCAGCACCACGGCCTCCATTCCGCCGGGCAGGCTCCGCAGGGCGCGCAGCAGGGGAATCGGAGATGAAGAGGTGTGGGTGTCCACCACGACGAGCGCACAGGCGCCCGAGCGCCAGATGGACGGCACCTCGGCGTCGCGCGCCGCGGTGACGACCGTGTGCCCACGCTCCCGCAGCCGGGCCTCCAGCGGCGCCAGGTCCGCCCCTCCCTGGGTGACGATCAGGACCCGCATGGAACTCCTCGCAAACGAACGGTCATCGTCGCACGAGGCGTCCAGTTGTAAAAGTGTAGTGTCCTTAGCGATGTCAGCTGGAACGGGGGCAAGGGGTCACCAGGCTGATACACTGCGGCACGGACCGGGTTGCCACCCGGTGCTGTAGGAGGGGGGACACGCATGGACGAGAGGGGATTGAGCGAGCCTGCCCTGGAGACTCGGAGGCTTCCTCCCATGCCCGTGCAGGTGCCGAGGCGGAACTTCGAGGGGCTCTTCGTCCACGCGCTGAAGCCCACCGGGAGCTTCGCCCAGTCGCTGCGTGACATCGGCTACGACTCGGAGGCCGCGCAGGAGTACTACCCGCTGACGGTGTGGCGGGCGGCGCTGGGTGTGGCGCGGCGGTACGCCTACGCGGGGGAGCCCGTCGAGGTCGCCAACCGGGCCCTGGGGGCCAGGTACGTGGAGGGCTTCGCGCAGACGCTGGTGGGGCGCATCTTCGCCACGGCGGCGCCGCTCCTGGGCACGGAGCGGTGCCTGACGCGGCTGCCCACGTACATGAAGGCGGGCCGCGAGGACATGAAGATGATGCTGGAGCCGGTGCAGTCCCGCGAGTGGCGGGTGCGCGTGGTGGACCCGGACCCGCTGCCGGACTTCGTCGCGGGGGTGGTGGAGGCCGTGCTGGTCCGCACCCGGGTGACGCCCCAGGTGGAGGTGCTGGAGCGCCACCCCCACGGTTACGTCCTGCACGTCCGGTGGGACGAGGGCTGACGCCCGGTTCAATTGAGGAACCGCTTCGGGGGTGGGGGTTGCCTGCCCGTTGACGCCGGGGCGCGGGACGCGAGCCAGCGCTGGATGACGTCCAGGAGCCCGTCGAAGGCGTCGCGCAGGGCCCAGGCCCGGTCATCCGCGTCCGTCAATTCGACGCAGCGCAGGAGCCCATCCCGCAGGGCGCGCTGGGCGCCGGGACAGTCGGGGCGCTCGTCGATGAGCTGCTCGGCGGTGCGGGCGTAGAGCCGGTAGCAGCCCTCCACGTCGCCGCGGTTGTAGGCCGGAGCGCCCACGTTGATGGCCTGGCCCAGGGTGGTGGCGATGGACTCCACCGCGCCCGCGGGCGCGCCCTCCAGCACGCTCAGCGGGTGCTGCGGGACGTTGCGCACGCGGCCCGCGCGCCTCCGGGGCGCCTCCAGCGCGGACAGCGGCGCCGTCGCGGTGTTCTTGAGCATGGGCATCACGTAGCGGGACGGAATCACCAGCCCCAGCGAGCGGCCATTGGCCAGGGCCGCGGTGGCCACGCCCACCACCTCGCCGCGCGCGTCCAGCACCGGGCCGCCCGAGGTCTCCTCGGAGAGGGTGCGCGTCAATTCCAGCAGGGTGAGCCAGTCCCCCAGCACCTGCACCGCGCGCACCTCCAGCGCCCGGACCTCGGGGGCCGGCCCGCCCACCGCGCGCAGGACGTAGACGCTCTCACCCTCCGCGGGCAGCCGCTGCGGGGACAGCGAGAGCGCGGGCACCATGTCCGGCAGGGGCAGCCGGAGGACGGCCAAATCCCTCCGCTCGTCCAGCGCCGCCACCTGCACCACCTCCGAGCGCACCCCGTCCGCCAGCACCGCGCCGATGCTGCGCGCGCCGGCCACCGCGTGGAGGCTGGTGACGAGGTGGCCCTGGGCCGTGGCCACGAAGGCGGAGGTGGTGCGCCCGTCGACTTCGAGCACCACCAGTGACGGGGAGGCCTGGACCAGCGCATCCCGGGGCGGCGTCCTATCGGGGCCCTCGGACATGGATGACCTCCTGCGTCGTGGATGCCCTCGTTCTACCAGCCGCCTGCTCGGCCCCCAACCCGGGGGAGGGCCTCCTGCACCCGAGTCCTACTTGTCGTTGGCGCCGAAGTGTCCGCTCGTTAAACCTGCGGCCTCCATGCACAAGACTCACCTCGTAGGCGCTCGCACGCACAACCTGAAGGACCTCTCCGTGGACCTCGCGGAAGGGGAGTTCGTCTGCATCACCGGTGTCTCCGGCACGGGCAAATCCAGCCTGGCCCTGGACACCCTGTATGCGGAGGGGCAGCGGCGCTTCGTGGAGAGCTTCAGCCCGTATGCCCGGCAGTTCCTCGAGCGGCTGGAGCGGCCGCCCATGGACGCGCTCGAGCCCGTGGCGGCCGGAGTGGCGGTGGACCGGCGGGCCCCGGTGAAGAGCTCGCGCTCCACGGTGGCGACGCTGGCGGACGTGGAGCCCTACCTCTCCGCGCTCTTCACGCGCGAGGCGGTGCCGGTGTGCCCCACGTGCGGCGTGGAGGCGGTGCGCACGGACGCGCGCGTGGCGGCGGCCGCCGTCATCCGCGAGCACCCGGACGCGCAGGCGGTGCTCACCTTCCCGGTGCGCATCCCCGACACGGCGGCGTTCCTGGACGTGCGCGCGCGGCTCTTGAAGGACGGCTACCACCGGCTGGTGGTACAGGGCGAGGTGAAGGAGCTGGAGTCGCTCAAGCCCTCCGAGGCCACGGACCCGGCGGGCGTGGCGCGCGTGGTGGTGGACCGCGTGAAGCTGACGGACGCGCAGTTGTCGCGCGTGACGCAGGCGCTGGAGGACGCGTGGGCGCGCGGGGACGGTGAGGCGCTGGCCTTCATCCCCGGGAAGGCGCCGCACCGGCTGCGGCGCGGCCTGGTGTGTCCGAAGTGCGCGAAGGAGTTCGAGCCCGCGCGGCCCGGCCTCTTCAGCTACCAGTCCCCGGTGGGCGCGTGCGCGGCGTGCCGCGGCTTCGGGCGCACCATCGGCATCGACTGGGGGAAGGTGATTCCCAACCCGTCGCTGAGCCTGTCGAAGGGCGCCATCCGCCCGTGGTCCGGCCAGTCCACGTCGTGGGAGCGCGACATGCTCCACCGCTGGTGCCGCGCGCAGGGGATTCCCTGGGACGCGCCGTGGGCCACGCTGACGCCCGCGCAGCAGGAGCTGGTGCTGGAGGGCGAGGGTGACTACCACGGCGGCCGCGCCTACCCGGGCGTGCGTGCGTGGTTCCGGTGGATGGAGGGCCGCACGTACAAGATGCACGTGCGCGTGCTGCTGGCCCGCTACCGCGCATACTCGCTCTGCGAGAGCTGCGGCGGCGCGCGCCTCAACGAGCAGGCGCGGGCGTACCGTGTGGGCGGGCTGGATTTGCCCTCGTGGCACGGGCTGGAGCTGACGGACGCGCTGGCGCGGCTGGAGGCGCTGAAGACGACCACGGGCCAGGGAGACCTCGCGCGGCGCGAGCTGGCGGGGCGCCTGCGCTACCTGCAGCGGGTGGGCCTGGGCTACCTCACGTTGGACCGGCCCGCGCGCACGCTGTCGGGCGGCGAGGCGCAGCGCGTGTCCCTCACGGCGGCGCTGGGCACCTCGCTCACCGGCGCGCTCTTCGTGCTGGACGAGCCCACCGTGGGCCTGCACCCCGGTGACGTGCCGCCGCTGACGGAGGCCATCGCCGAGCTGGCGGAGCGGGGCAACATCGCGCTCGTCATCGAGCATGACCCGCTGGTCATCCGCTCCGCGCACCGCGTGCTGGAATTGGGCCCGGGCGCGGGGAAGCAGGGCGGCAAGCGGGTCTTCGACGGCACCCCGGAGGCGCTGGCGAAGAAGACGGACCTGCCCACGGGACGCATGCTCGCGGGCAGCGGCGAGACGAAGCGCACGCCGCGCCAGCGCACGGGCGAAGTGGTGGTGAAGGGCGCGCGCGAGCACAACCTGAAGAACCTCTCCGTGCGCGTGCCGCTGGGCGTGCTGTGCGCGATTACGGGGCCGAGCGGCTCCGGCAAGAGCACGCTGATGGACGAGGTGCTGTACCGGCACCTCGCGCGGCGGCTGAACGTGAAGGACGTGGAGGCCCCGGGCGCGGCGGATGCGGTGGAGGGGATGGAGGCCGTGGAGGACGTCACCTTCGTGGACCAGTCCCCGCTGGGTCGCACGTCGCGCGGCAACGCGGCCACGTACACCAAGGCGTGGGACCGGATGCGCGAGCGCTTCGCCGCGGAGCCGGACGCGGAGGTGCGTGGCCTCACCGCGGCGCACTTCTCCTTCAACGTGGACAAGGGCCGGTGCGAGGCGTGCTCGGGCGAGGGCTACGAGACGGTGGAGATGCAGTTCCTCGCGGACGTGGCGCTCCTGTGCGCGGCGTGCCGGGGCCGGCGCTTCAAGGAGGACGTGCTCGCCGTCCGCCACCACGGCTTCAGCGTGGCGCAGGTGCTGGAGATGACGGTGGACGAGGTGCTCCAGCACTTCGGTGACGACGCGGCCCTCCGGCGCACGCTGGGCCCGGCGGCCCGGCTGGGCCTGGGCTACCTGCCGCTGGGACAGCCCCTGTCCACGCTGTCCGGCGGCGAGGCGCAGCGGCTGAAGCTGGCGCGCGCGCTGGCCAGCGAGGCGAAGGGCACGCTCTTCCTCATCGACGAGCCCAGCGCCGGCCTCCACGCGGAGGACGTGCGCCACGTCATCGCCGCGCTGCATGAGCTCGTGGACCGCGGCGCGAGCGTCATCGTCGTGGACCACGACGTGTCGGTGATGAAGGGCTCGGACTGGGTGATTGATCTGGGCCCGGTGGGCGGGCGTGATGGTGGCCGGCTCGTGGCCGAGGGCACTCCCGACGACGTGGCCCGTACGAACGGCGCCACCGCGAAGGCGCTGCGTGGGGAGCACCGGCCGCTGGGGCGCTCGGTGAAGCTGCGCCGGCCGGGGAAGGACGCGGTGCCCGCCATCGAGGTGGAGCACGCGCGCGAGCACAACCTGAAGGAGGTGTCCTGCAAGATTCCCCTCGGGAAGATGACCGTCGTCACGGGGCCGAGCGGCTCGGGCAAGAGCTCGCTGGTGTTCGACGTGGTGTTCGCGGAAGGGCAGCGCCGCTTCCTGGAGACGCTGAGCCCGTACGCGCGGCAGTTCCTCCCCACCATGCCGCGTCCGGACGTGGAGCGCATCGGCTCGCTGCCGCCGTCGGTGGCGCTGGAGCAGCGCACCTCGCGCGCGGGCGCAACCAGTACCGTGGCCACCGTCACCGAGGTGGCGCACTACCTGCGGCTCCTCTTCGCCAAGCTGGGCGAGCCGCACTGCCCGAAGGACGACTCGCCCATCGCCTCCACCACGCCGGACGTGCTGTACGCGCAGCTCACGGCGATGAAGGGCGAGGGCACGGTGCTGGCGCCCGCGGTGCGCGCTCGCAAGGGCACCTACCTGGATGTCTTCGCCGCCGCCGCGCGCGCGGGGATTGCGCAGGCGATTGTCGACGGGAAGCTCGCGTCCACGGACGACCCGCCGCGCCTGACGAAGTCGCGCGAGCACGACATCGACCTCGTCATGTACGAGGGCAAGCTGTCCAAGCTTCCGCGTGACGTGTTCGACAAGGCGCTGGGCTGGGGCCAGGGCGCGCTGAAGGTGGGCGGAGGGAAGGGCGAGACGCTGCTGTCCACCGAGCGCACCTGCCCGAAGTGCGGCACCGCCGTGCCGGAGTTGGACCCGCGCTGGTTCTCCTTCAACACCAAGCAGGGCCGCTGCGAGTCGTGCGAGGGCACCGGTGTGGAGGGCGGCGCGGAGGCCATGGCCGAGGGCGAGGTGTCGCCGTGCCGCACGTGCGGCGGCAGCCGGCTGGCCCCGGTGCCTCGCGGCGTGCGGCTGGAGGGCGCGCGCTACCACGAGGTGGTGCAGCCGTCCGTGGCCGCGGCGCTGACGCGCGTGCGCGCGTGGAAGTTCAAGGGCGACCGGGCGCTGATTGGCGAGCAGTCCCGCCAGGAGCTGCTGCGCCGCCTGGAGTTCCTGGAGCGCGTGGGCCTGGGCTACCTCTCGCTGGACCGCAACGCGGCCTCGCTGTCGGGCGGGGAGATGCAGCGACTGCGCCTGTCCGCGCAGTTGGGCGCGGGCCTCACCGGCGCCATGTACGTGCTGGACGAGCCCACCATCGGCCTGCACCCGCGCGACACGCACCGGCTGCTGGACAATCTGCGCGCGCTGGTGGCCACGGGCTCCACGGTGCTGGTGGTGGAGCACGACTCGGACACCATCCGCGCGGCGGACCACCTGTTGGACTTGGGGCCCACGGGTGGACGCGGCGGCGGGCACATCCTCGCGGAGGGCGCGCCGGACGTGGTGCTGGAGGGTGACTCGCCCACGGCCACCGCGCTGCGGGCCGCGCAGGTGCGGCCTCCGTCCGGACGCGGTGAGCCCAGGCAGTGGCTGGAGCTGAAGGGTGCTCGCGCCAACAACCTCAAGCGCGTGGACCTGAAGCTCCCGATTGGCCGGCTCAACGTCGTGTCCGGCGTGTCCGGCTCGGGGAAGAGCACGCTCATCCGGCAGGTGCTGTACCCGGCGCTGCGCGAGGCGCTGGACCGCGTCACCGTGAAGCCCGGCGCGTTCGACTCGCTGCGCGGGGTGGAGCCCATCAAGCGCGTGCTGTCGGTGGACCAGTCGCCCATCGGCCGCACGCCGCGCTCGGTGCCGGCGACGTTCCTGGGCATCTGGGACGAGCTGCGGCGCGTCTTCGCGGCCACGCCCGAGGCGAAGATTCGCGGCTTCACGGCGACTCGCTTCTCGTTCAACTCGGCGCAGGGCGGCCGGTGCACCGCGTGCGAGGGACAGGGCTCCATCTCCCACGAGATGTCCTTCCTCCCGGACGTGGTGACGCCGTGCGAGGCGTGCAACGGCGCGCGCTTCGACGCGGCCACGCTGGAGGTCCGCTACAACGGGCTGACCATCGGCGACGTGCTCCGGCTGTCCGCCGACGAGGCGAAGGATGTCTTCCGCGCGCTGCCCCGCGTGGCCGCGCCGCTGGAGTGCCTGGCGGACCTCGGCGTCGGCTACCTGCAGCTCGGCCAGGGCTCCAACACCCTGTCCGGCGGCGAGGCGCAGCGGCTGAAGCTGGCCGCGGAGCTGACGGCCACCGCGCGGCACGAGCCCACGCTGTACGTGCTCGACGAGCCCACCACGGGCCTGCACATCGGCGACGTGGAGAAGCTGATTACCTTCATGGGCCGGCTGGTGGACCGAGGCGACACACTGGTGGTCATCGAGCACCACCCGTCCGTCATCGGCGCGGCGGACCACGTGGTGGAGCTGGGGCCCGAGGGTGGTGAGGAAGGCGGCCACATCGTCGCGACGGGCACTCCCCGTGAAGTGGCGAAGCTGAAGACGCCCACCGGGCGGGTGCTCAAGTCACTGTTTTCCGGTGAGGACGCACGGCCCCGGGCGGCTGCGAGAAGGGCGTGAAACGCGCGAGGACGTCCGGCATCCTTGCGGACGCATGCGAACCCTCCACACCCTGACCCTGTTCGCGGCGCTCGCCGTCACCCCGGCGCTCGCCGCGAACAAGCCCGCGAAGCCCACCCCTCCTGCACAGGCTCCGGCCGCCAAGGCCGAGCCCCAGAGCGAGAAGAAGCCCATGTCCTTCCATGACCTCACGGCCAACCGCCTCGATGGTACGACCGAGAAGCTGTCCGACTTCCAGGGCAAGGTCGTCCTCGTCGTGAACACCGCGTCGCAGTGCGGCTACACGCCGCAGTACGCGGGCCTGGAGAAGCTGTACCAGGACTACAAGGACAAGGGCGTCGTGGTGGTGGGCTTCCCCTCCAACGACTTCGGAGGGCAGGAGCCGGGCAGCGCGGAGGAAATCAAGAAGTTCTGCGAGCTGCGCTACAAGGTCACCTTCCCCATGTTCGAGAAGGTGAAGACGAAGGGCGACGGCCAGTCCCCCGTCTACGAGTTCCTCGCGCGCAACCACCCCGCGCCCAAGTGGAACTTCCACAAGTACGTGGTGGGCAAGGACGGCCAGGTGAAGGCCGCCTTCCCGAGCGCCGTGACGCCCGACAGCGCCGAGCTGAAGGCCGCCATCGACGGCGCGCTCGCGCAGAAGTAGCCGTTGGCCCGGGGCGGCGAGAAGCCGTCCGCTGGCTGTACCCGGCCGCACGTGTGGGGATTCGCGGGGGCTGACGCTTCGCTTCCCGTCCTCATGGCGTGCGGCCCATTCCGGGCGCGTGGCATCCGCGCGGGCGCGGTCCCCATCCTCAGGGTCAGAGCTGGCCTTACGAGGAGGGGCACCATGGCCTTCGCGTCGACGCCCGAGCTGGACATGCGGGAGGCCGCATGGCCGGAGCTGCCGCTGGAGGCCTGGCGCGACAGCCAGGCGACGCTGCACCGGTACACGCAAATCCTGGGCAAGGTGAAGCTGGCCCTCACGCCGCCGCAGAACCACTACTGGAACGTGACGTTCCGCGTGACGGCGCGAGGCATGACGACGGGGCTCATCCCCTACGGCACCGGCGCCTTCGAGGTGGACTTCGACTTCCTCGTGCACGAGCTCATCTTCCGGACGAGCGGCGGAGAGACACGGGTGCTCGGGCTGGAGCCGAGGCCCGTGGACGAGTTCTACCGGGACGTCATGGCGACGCTGCGCTCGCTCGGCGTCGAGGTGCGCATCTGGGACGTGCCCGTCGAGATTCCCGACGACACCACCCGCTTCAGCGAGGACCGGCACCACGCCAGCTACCAGCCGGAGTACGTGCAGCGCTGGTGGCGGGCCCTGCTCCAGTCGTCGCTGGTCCTCGAGGAGTTTCGTTCGCGCTTCACCGGCAAGTGCAGTCCGGTGCACTTCTTCTGGGGGAGCTTCGACCTGGCGGTGACGCGCTTCTCCGGCCGCCGCGCGCCGGAACGCCCGGGCGCGGACATCATCACCCGGGAGTCGTACTGCGAGGAGGTATGCAGCGCCGGCTTCTGGACGGGCACTCCGGAGACGAAGGGCGCCGCCTTCTACTGCTATGCCGCGCCGGAGCCGGAGGGCTTCTCCTCCTCGAGCGTCCGTCCGGCCGAGGCCCGCTACGACACGGGCTTCAAGGAGTACCTGCTGTCGTACGACGACGTGCGGCGGGCCGACAATCCAAGGGCCTATCTGCTCGACTTCCTGCAGAGCACCTATGACGCCTGCGCGGAGCTTGGCCAGTGGGACCGGGCACGGCTGGAGCGCCCGCTGTACCTGCCCGAGCACCCGAAGGCGGGCCGCGCCCAGGACACGTCGGCCACGCTTCCCGAGCAGCCCGCGCCCTGAAGCCCTGAAGCAGCGGGCTCACTCCACGGGCGGTAGCTCCGGGCCGCCGCCGTTGCGCTTCCACTTGCCGAGCTTCAGCTTGCCCTCGCTGCGCGCGAGGGTGAGCGCGAGCTTCGCGCGCTTCTCCGGCGACAGGTCCTTCGCCAGCGCCTGATACATCTCCTTGTCCAGCACGGCGATGCGCTCACGGGCCTCGAAGGCGCGCTGGGCGGCCGCGTCCACCTGCGGCAGCGACGCGGAGTCACCTCGCGCGGCGGCATGCAGGATGCGCGCGGCGTCACGCACCTGCTCCCGCAGCGGGCGGCGGCGCTCGTCGAACCTACGCAGCGTCTCCTCCAGCTTCAGCGCCTGCGCGTTGTCCAGCTCCAGCGCGTCGGACAGCTCCAGCACCTGCCGCAGCCGCTGGCGCTTCTCCACGCGCTCGATGCGCTCCGCGTCGCGGGCACCGCGGTCCTTGTCCCCCGAGGAGGGCTGCGCCATCGCCACCCACGGCAACAACACCAATGCCAGCGCCGCCCCGCGCGTCCGCTTCATCGTCCTCACAGCGTCTCTCCCATGTCGAAGTCGTCCAGGTCCTCATCCAGGTCGCCGTCGTCCATGGACGCGACCGAATCCTCGTCGAGCGGCTCCAGGCCGGCCCACGCCTCGATGGCGGCCATGGTCTCCGGGTCCACCTCGGTGGAGTCCACGGAGGCCGCGGCGGGTGGCGGAGTGCTCGGCGTCGTCACCGTGCCGGCGCCGCTCTTGAAGAGGTGGAGCCTGCCGGGCACCAGCAGCATCAGCGCCACCACCGCCGCCGCGGCGGCCAGCGAGCCCAGTGTCCTGCGCCGCAGCCCGTGGTGCTGCGCGTCCCGCCGCCAGGCGGCCAGCGTGCGCCGGGGCAGCTCCTGCACCTCGGCCTTCTCCTCGGCGTCGAGGGGCGGCAGCTCCGCCAGCCCGAGGATTTCCACCGTCGACGCGAGCGCCGCACGGCACCCGTCGCAGGTCTTCACATGGGCCTGGACGCGGGCGGCCTCGTCCGTCTCCAGGCCTCCCGTGGCGTGCACGTCCAGCAGCATCTCGTATTCAGGGCACGCGGCCATCAGCTCTTCTCCTCCGGAGCGCCCACCTGCGCCTTCAACCGCTTCACCGCGTGGTGGAACTGCACCTTCGCGTTGTTCTCCGTGATTCGCAGCGTCTGGGCGATGTCCTTGAAGGACAGGCCCCCGTCGACGCGCAACGTCAGCACCTCGCGCTGGCGGCGGGGCAGGGCGAGCACCGCGGCGCGCACCTGGCGCTCTCGCTCGCCGCGCTCCAGGCCCTCCTGCGCGGACTCCGCCGGGTCCGCCGCCACCACGTCCGGCCCCGCCTCCACCAGCACCGGCCGCCACCGCTGGCCCTGGCGCGCATGGTTCTTCGCCAGGTTGAGCGCCACGCGCACCAGCCACGCGCGGAAGGGCGCGGGGCCCTGTGGCGTGAAGCGCGCGAAGACGCGGCGCGAGGCCTCCAGCGCGCGCAGGAAGGCCGCCTGCGCCAGGTCCGCCGCGTCCTCCGGGCGTGACACGTAGCGCCGCACCAGCGAGAAGACGAGCGAGCGGTGCCGCTTCACCAGCAGCTCGAAGGCCGCCGGCTCGCCCTCCAGGAAGACGCGGCACAGCTCCTCGTCCGTGGCCCGCTCCAGCTCCGGCCGCGCGCCGCGCGAGGGCATTGCCACCACCCGCCCACCTGTGTCTCCCGCGCTCACAACCCCTCCAACCCCCGGGCCGGCAGAAGGTTATTTTCGTTACGGTGTACCGTCTGTGTTTACGGATTGTGCTGGAATTCCGGCACATTGGGTGGGTCCATCGTGACGGAGTGGGTTGCCGCTGACGCAAGCGCGCTGACAGAATGCCTGGCTGCTCGCTTGCGACCACGGACGGGGCATGGTGACGGAAGGCTCTAGCTCTCGCATCAAGGGTGGAGTGCTCATCTCCCGGCTGAACATGCTGCGCCAGCACGGCGGGCAGGTTCGGGTAGACGAGGTGCTGCGGCGGCTTCCGCCGGAGGACCAGGCGCTGTTGCGGAAGATGATTCTTCCCATCGCCTGGTACCCGATGGAGCTGAACCTGCGGTTGGACTCGGCCATCGCGGAGGTCATGTCGCCGGAGGACAAGCGGAGGGCCTTCATCGACATGGGACGCGCGTCCGCCGAGGAGGCGCTCCACGGGACGCAGCACGTCTTCGTGAAGCCCGGGGACCCGCAGTTCCTGCTGAGCCAGGCGCCGCAAATCTACCGCTTCTATTACGCGGTGGGCTCGCGCACGTACGAGCAGGCGGGCACGAATGGCGCGGTGCTGCGGACGTTCGGCGCGGAGAACGTCACGGAGTCGGACTGCCTCACCATCATCGGCTGGCACGAGCGGGCCATCGAGCTGTCGGGCGGGCGGGGCGTCAACACCACGCACCCGCTGTGCCGAGCGCGGGGCGCGCCGCACTGCGAATACCACTTCTCTTGGGAGTGAGGCGTCAGCCGGCGGGCGGTGCCGGGTGGGCGCGCAGGTAGTGGAGCACGTCGTCGAGGTGGCGGTAGACGCGCACCTCGTGGCGGATGATGTGCTCGACGCGGCCGTCCGGGGCGATGATGAAGGTGACGCGCCGGTCGATGTTGAGCACGGGCCAGAGGACGTCGTAGGCGCGGCTGATTTCGCGGCTCTCGTCTCCGAGGAGGGAGAAGTGGATGGCCTCCTTCTCGGCGAACTCGCACTGGACGCGCTGGGTGTCGACGGAGACGCCGACGAGCTCGGCGCCGAGTGACTTCACGAGCTGGTGGTTGTCGCGGAACGCCCGGTTCTCGATGGTGCAGCCGACGGTGAAGGCCTTGGGGAAGAAGAAGAGGATGACGCGCCGGCCGCGCAGGGAGGACAGGCGCAGGGGGGCGCCATGACAGTCGGTGGCGGTGAAGTCCGGTGCGGCGTCTCCGACGGCAAGCATTCCGGTGGGTCCTCTCCCGGGTGGGCCAGGTGCTCCACCCCTACCACGATTCGAGCCGGGTCCTGCTGCCCTGGCTGCTCCGACTGTGAACCGGGATGACGACGAGGTACTTCGAACAGCTGGATGACGTCTACCGTCCTGTCCGATGGGAGCTTGGAGTCCCGCTCGTGGCGCAAGTCCGTGGTGTGAGCGCGTCGACATCGTCCGGAGCGTTCAGGTTAAGGTCCGCGCCCGTGCGGTCGACCCCGGACGGTTTTTCCTCGCAGGAGTTTCCCCGCCGGCTGGCCCGAGCCATGGGCGTCACGCGGGTGGCACGTGTCACCGGCCTGGACCGGACCGGCGTGGAGGTCGCGTGCGCCGTGAGGCCCGGCGGCCACGTGCTCCAGGTGTGCAACGGCAAGGGCCTCACGTACTCCGACGCCTCGTGGGGCGCGCTGCTGGAGACGGCGGAGTTGTGGGCGGCGGAGACGGTGATGCCGGGCCGGCTCGTGTGGGGCTCGCGCGCGGAGCTGGAGGGCCGGCTGGGCTCTCTGTGGGACGCGGAGTCGCTCGGGTCCGCCGGAGCGCTCGTGGCGCCGCGCCTGTGGGGCGATGGCGTGCGCTGCGCCTGGCGTGAGGCCACGGAGTTGTTCTCGGGGCGCTCGGTGTGGGTGCCCGCGCAGGGCATTCACGTGCCTCCTCCGGACGGCCCCGCGCTGGGGCCCGTGGCGGCGGCGTGGACGAGCAACGGCTCCGGTGCGCATCCCGACGCGGGTCAGGCCCTGCTGCACGCGCTGTTGGAGGCGACAGAACGGGACCAGCTCTCCCGCACGCTTCCCGAAGGATGGACGGAGGAGGTCGTACGGCAGCGCCTGCTTCGGCCCTCGGAGTTGCGTGAGGCCGCGCCTCGCACGGCGGTGTTGGCGGAGACGCTGCGGGAGCGGGGCTTCGGCGTGTACCTCTTCGATGCCACGCCTTCGAAGCGCACGGCGGGTGCGGTGGGGCTGCCGGTGGGCGCGGCGGTGCTGGTGGACCTGGAGGAGGGGCCCGTGCCGCTCACCGCGGGTTACGCGTGTGCCCTTGGCCGGGACGAGGCTCTGCTGAAGGCCCTGCTGGAGGCAGCCCAGTCGCGACTGACGGATATCCACGGTGCACGCGAGGACGTGGCTTCGTCGGACCGTGAGGCGGCGCGAGGCTTCGCGGAGGCCTGCGCGCAGGTGCGCCCGAGACGGCGGGCCGCGGACATGCCGGACCTGGGCGCGCACGCGAAGGAGCCGTCGGCCAGGAAGGTGCGGCAGGTGTTGACCCTGCTGAAGCGCGCGGGCTTCTCACGAGCGGCCTCGGTGGAGCTGGATTCCCCCGTGTCGGGTCTGCACGTGCGACGGGTGGTGGTGCCGGGCATGCACATCTCGGAGCTCCTGTGACGCGGCGAACGGATGCGCTGGTGGTCTTCCTCGGGCCGTCGTTGCCGGCGGAAGAAGCACGGAAGCTGGCACCGTGCACGGTGCTGCCTCCGGCGAGGCAGGGAGACGTGTGGCGGGCACTGGGCTCGCGACCTCGGGCCATCGCATTGGTGGACGGCGTCTTCGAGGCGCAGCCATCGGTGTGGCACCACGAAATCCTGGCGGCGCTGGAGGCGGGAGTCGCTGTCTTCGGCGGCGCGAGCATGGGCGCCCTGCGCGCGGCGGAGCTGGCACCGCACGGCATGGTCGGCGTGGGGCGCATCTTCGCGTGGTACCGGGATGGCGTGGTGGTGGACGACTCGGAGGTCGCGCTGCTGCACGCCGATGCGGAGCACGGCTGGCGGCCGCTCACGGTGCCACTCGTCAACGTGCGGCACCTGGCCGAGCGCGCGCGGGCGGCGAAGGTGCTTGGGCGCGAGGCGGCGAACACGCTGGTGCAGGAGGCGGAGTCGCTCTTCTACCAGGAGCGCACCTGGCCCCGTCTTCTGGAGCGCGTACGTCCGAGCTGGCCGGAGTCCACGCGTGCCGCATGGGACGCATGGTTCCCGAAGGGAAACGAGGACCTGAAGCGGCTCGACGCCATCGCCTGTATCCAGGCCGCGGCGGAATGGGTGGCCTCGGGTGCTCCCGCCCACATGGGCGCACGGCAGTTGCCCTCGTCCCTCGTACGCCGCAGGCGACTGGTGGACGACGTGACGCGAGTCCGAGGTGGCATCGTGCCCTCCGGTCGCGTGCTGGATGCGCTCCGTGAAGCTCCCGACGCGGTGGAAATGGCCGAGGCGGGACTGCGCCGGGCGCTGCTCGCGGGGCAGGCCCGGACGCTGGGGCTGACCGTCACCGCCGACGAGGTGGCCGAGGAAGAGGCCGCGTGGTGGGACGCGCAGGGAATTCCTCCCGGACGGCGCGAGGCGCACCTCGCCGCGTGTGGGCTGGACCCGGTGGGTTTGTACAAGCTGTGCGAGGAATTGGCGCTGGAGCGGCTCGTCCTCGCGAACGCGCAGCGCCTGCTGCCCGATGGTCCGTCCTGGGACGAGGCGCTGGCCGCCGAGGCCCGCCTGCGCGGGCGTTGGGCCCGGGCCGCCAGGGACGTGGCGCGCGAGGACTCCGAGGGGCCGACGGGGGACGTCGGGTCGGAGTGACGCGAGGCACCCACCTCGCGGGTGGGAAAATCCGTGACAGACCCGCGAGAGAGGGTAAGGTCAACCCTGGAGGTTGCCCTTGTTCAGCCCCGCTTCCTGGGTGGTTCTCGAGTCCTTCGTGCTGCACGCGCCGGTGATGGCCTCGCCGTCACGTCGGGCCGCGCGCGTGGGCGGAGCGGGGAAGGGGCCGACCTGCCAGGTGGGGGCGCATCCATGAGGTCGTCGCCACTCCACCCGGACCAGCTCGTCCCCGACAGCGAGGTAGGCCCGTGGCGCGTGGTGGCGTCGCTGGGCGCGGGTGGCTTCGGGCGGGTCTTCAAGGTGGAGCGGGGCGGGCGGTTCTACTCGCTGAAGATGGCGCTCCGTCCGGCGGGGCCGCACGCCACCGAGGAGGAGGACGTCAACGGCCGGCTCGCGCACGAGGTGGCCGCGCTGCTGGCCTGTGCGCCGCATCCGAACCTGCCGCGCCTCCACGCGGTGGACCGCTGGCCCGAGCCCCCCGACGGCTACCTGTACTTCGTCACTGACTTCGTGGACGGAGAGACGTTCCACGAGTGGCGCTGGCGGGTGAAGCCCACGGCGGCGCACCTGCTCACCGTCTTCACGGAGGTGGTGCGCGCGGTGGCGGACCTGCACCGGCGCGGCGTGCACCTCCGGGACTTGAAGGGCGACAACCTGATCATCCGCCGCGAGGACGAGCGCCCCTTCCTCATCGACCTGGGCACCGTGCGGATGCCGGGGGCCACGACGCTGACGGTCGGCGTGGCGCCGGCCTCGCCGCACCTGCTGCCGCCCGAGTGCGTGGCCTTCCTGCGCGAGGGCACGTGGCAGCAGGGCGCGTACTTCGACGCGGGCGTGCCGGGAGACCTCTACGCGCTCGGCGCGCTGCTGTACGAGGCGCTCACGGATGGCTACGCGTTCGACCCGAGGCTTCCGTATGACCGGTTGCTGCCGGCCATCGAGACGGTGACGCCGAGAGCGCCGCACGTGGTGAATCCGAAGGTGCCGAAGGCGCTCGGCGACATCGCCATGCGGCTGCTGGAGAAGCGCCCCGAGGCCCGCTACCCGGGCACCGAGGCGCTGCTGCAGGCGCTCTGGGACGTGGCGAAGGAGAAGCGGCAGCCCGCGTGGCGCGTGTCGCTGGACCGGCCGCCCGAGATGGAGTCGCAGGGCACGGGCTCGGAGACGCCCCGCGTGCGCATGAAGCCGGAGATGGGGCGCGCGCCGCTGGAAGCGCTGAAGCCGCTGGAGTCCTCCGAGACGAGGGAGCCCGAGCTCGCGCCGATGGCCGCGGCGCTGGAGCCCCAGGCGCCCGCACCCGAGCGTGGACCCGTGACTCCGCTTCGAGCCGCGAAGGACGAGGCGGTGGCGTCGTCTCCGGCGCGAGGGAGGTACCGGGCAGTGGTGGGGTTCGGGTTGGGTGTGCTCCTCGTCCTCGGCTTCGTGGCCTTTGCGTTGCCACGTCTCTCGCAATCCCCCCGTGCCGTGACGGCGACCGTTTCGCCGCCCCCTTCCGAGAAAGGAAACCCCGCTGTGACGAGCCGTCCTCCGAGTTCCCCCGATGCACACCCGATGGCTGCGGTGCCGCCTGCCGTTGACGCAGGTGTGGCCCCGGACGCGGGCATGCTGGCCTCCGCGCCGGTATCGAACGCTCCTGTGAGCGAAGTCCCCGCGCCGTCAGCGCCGAAGCGGCTGGCTTCGAGTCGTGCGGCGAAGGCCGCGGCCGCAGCTTGCATGGTTGCGGGGGCCGCTTGCGCGAGCGGGCCTCAGCTGCGCACGGCGTCCCCGGAGAAGCCGTGTCCACAGAAGGTCGTCGATTGGATGGAGAGCGTGGGACTCAACCCGCCCTTCATGCTGGGAAGCGACGAGAAGCTCTGGATCACCCCGACGATGCCTGATTCCGATGACGAGGTGCCCGTACCCGCGGAGGGGGCCTTCACCATGAGGGCATACAAGGATCTCACGGGAACCCATCGAGACTTCAAGTTCCCGAAGGGCAGCCAGCTCCACGGACAGGTGTTTCACGGAACGGACCGTGTCTATGCCTGGATAACAGAGGTGGAAACGCCAGATGGCACGCGATACCCCGTTTGTGCCCAACTCGTGGCCGACTCAACGAGGCGAGCACTGGGGCATCTCTACATACCGTCCAGTCCCCCAGAGAAGCGGATGGTGTCCCCGTTCGCGGTCGTCGCATTGACGAAGCGTTTCGGATGGCTCGAGCCCAGGTAGAAGGGCGGCGAACCCAATGGGCATGGATGTGCCCGCCTGGAGGTCTTCCAGCCTTGTTCGCTTCGTCCTTCTCCGTCTTGCTCGCATGGGGGTTGTTGGCTGCACCTGTCACGGCTGTAGGCGCTTCCGGCACTCCAGAGACGTTCGTCGGCGTGCGCCACATCGAGCTCCGGGAAGAGCGGAGCCCCGTTCCTGAAATCCATATCGGCCCGGGCCTCACCACTACGGTGCTGTTCGACTCACCGATTCGGCCCGACGAGGTGGTGCTGGAAGGGCGCGAACGCTTCCTGCGGTTGGGTCTGGCGGAGGACCATCTGGTACTCGTGCCTTCGGGCACCTTCCAACACGGGGACCAACTGCGTCTGGAAGTCCGATTCCGCGATGGTGCGGCTCCGGAGCGGGCCGCGTTCACGCTGGTGGTCGACGCTGCCCGGGTCGAGCGCCAGGTCGAGCTCTACCGTCGACCTCGCATCGCGGAGTCTTATCGTCAGGAAGTCGAGGAGTTGAAGAGCGCAATGGCGCGGCTCCACCAGCAGGTTGCGAAGCTTCAGTCATCGACGGGAATGTCTGGCGATGGTGACTCCCTTGCTGCGACGCTAGCGAGGCTGGATGAGGTTCAGGCAGCGCCGCTGACCTTCGTGCGGCAGGAGAGTTCCGTTCCCGTTTCGGTCAATGCCGCGAAGGGCTTTCGGCTGTCGGGACTCTGGGTGGCTTTGCGCGTGACGCTGCGAGGGCAGGGGGCGGGGGGGTGGGTGGCGGTGGGGGCCTCGCTCCAGAATTCGCAAGGGCGGGTCGTGCAGATGCTGCGCCCGTGGCAAGCGGGGCCACTGACTTCCAGAGAGGTTCAGAGCATTGTCATCGCGAGTGACGACGAGGCATCACTGCCCCCTGGCCGCTACACCCTCAAGATGTGGGACGAAGGTGGTGGACAGACGGTGACGGTCGAAGGTCTCGAAGTCCGCTGAGCGCAGCGTGCTCAATCGAGAAAGCGACGCTCCCAGCGGAGCTTGTCTTCCGGTTGAAAGTCGTTATCGAAGACGATTCCCGGGTCGTGATAGAGCCACGGCTCCAGCACGCGCGCCAGTTCCCGATGTGCGGGCAGATTTTCTCCTGCTTCCAAGTCACCCGCCTCGGGCCACTGCCCTAGTGTGACGACGGCGCGATCTCCCGGAAGTTGCTGCACGGTGGTTCCGGGTGACGACAGTCGTGCACGCAGCCCCTCCGCACCTCCCAGTTCACCCAGCACGGGCTGTCCGAGGAACGTCAGCCAATACGCGCCTGGGATACGGGTACCAATGTCTCTGTGGACATCGTGCTCGAGGACGTCCATCCCGGGGTAGCGGAAGCACATGCTGCGAACCCTGCGCTGAACACCCACCTCATCCGTGATGGCGTTGAAGGAGAGACTGGCGTAACCGGAGTTGAAGGGCAGATGGGAGGCCAGTTCGAGCGCCAGTTCACGCACACGTCCGGGGCCGTGTTGCTCCAGGTATTCCGAGGTCAACTTGAACGTCGCAACACACGCTCGCTCCGGAACGTCGAAGGGGCCGGGATCTTCGTGCGAGATACCGATGTATTCGAAAGAGAATTCAGACATCCCATTGGAATCGCTTGCGATTGTGATGAAGGGATAATCGAGTTCGAGGAGGTCCCCCTCGATGCGTTTCCAGGCGTAGTCGTCGAGCGAATTCCAGTACCCCTCCATGTCGGGGTATATCGCCAGTGTTTCCTGTCCTACTGCCTGCCTGAACACGTTCAGCATTCGCAGCACTGCTGGACCAAGTCCCTTGTGGGAACGGTGCATGAAGAAACGGAAGGTGAGTCCATCGCGGATGAAGACGTAGCCTTTGTTCGTCTGGACTCGGATTCGGGGGTAGTGTTCGGTCATTCGATTCCCCTCCTGGGACTTACGCGGACTGGCTTCACACCCAAGGTCTTCTGGTAGGAGTCTCCTTGATTCGTGGCTTCACGAGCATTCCCGGAAGGCGATTGCCTCCATGAGGACCGATTGGTTTCGGGGCAGGGAAACTTGAAATCAAAGACGGCCTGAACCTGGAGCGGGTTGCCCGTGTGGATGACCACGTCTGGCACCACCGAGCCCACCAGTTCCTCGCCTCCGTTGCGTAGCATCTCCAATTCCATCTCGTGGGTAATCAGCTCCAGTTGTCGAGTCTTGGGGTTGATTCGGTAGCGCTGCTCCAGACTGAATCGTCCGGGGATCTCTCGGCTTAGCTTCTCATCCGCGCATTGAAAGGCGAGCCGATGTTTTGCGTCACCCAGTCTCATGCCTCGGGTCACCGGATTTTCCCGCGTTCCCCCCACCTGTTCTTGACACTCCTGCAGTGTCGGAGCGCGTCCGCCGAACTCCTTCTGATTTACCGCCGCATCCGCCAGGTTCGCGCACTCCACCAGGATGTCCTCGATGCGCTTCCGCGCCATCTCATCGAGCACCTGCCACGCACTGCCGGCCGTCCCCACCTGGACGGCACGTATCATCAGCGGGTGCACTGCCTCTTCTCCGGCCACCTTGGCGCAGTAGGCCGGGTTGCGCTCACACGTGGCGCTCATCGAGTCCACCGCCTGCGCATAAGTCCCCGTCCCGCGCCGGGACGGACTCCCGGCCCCACAGCCCACGGCGAACAGCAGCACTCCCACTGCCATGACACCCGTCGTCAGCCGCCTCATCGGCCCTCCCATGAGCACGCTCCAACGGTAGCCGAGCCACCGCACCGGCCCGCCATTACATTGCCCGGACACGCCCCGAAACGGGTGCGAGGAGGCAGGCAAGCCATGGCCCGGATGTGCCAGGACGACGTAGGCCGCTGTGACTTCATCGACGTGCTCGAAGAGGCCGTCCTCCGGCGCCGCCCCGTCTCCGTGGAGCTGCGCGCCGGTGAGTCCTTCGTCGACCACGTCACCGACGTCGTCACCGAGCAGGGGGACGACTTCGCCGTCTTCCGCTCGCACGCCCGGGTGCCCGTCGGGGACATCCTCTCCGTTACTCGCGAGTCCACTTGAGCCTCGCGCCCCGCCGTGTAGGGTGCAGCCTCGGACGATGACCTCCCTTCCTCCGGCAGACTCCCTCCGCTGCATCAACGCCGACTCGCGCGAGCCGCAGGGCTACCGCGCCGCGCTCGGCGACACCCGCGCGGCCTTGCTGCACACGGACCCGCCCTACTGCCTCCTCACCCGGCGCCGGAAGGGCGGGGACCTCCGCGACACGCGCGCCCACAAGAAAATCGACCAGAACCCCATCGTCCGCTTCGAGACCGTGCGCGACTACCGCGCCTTCACCGATGCCTGGATGTCTCGCGCCGTCGCGCACCTCACTCCGGACGCGCCGCTCGTCATCTGGACCAACCTGCTCGGCAAGGAGCCCATCCTCTCCGTGGCTCGTGGCCTGGGCTATCCGCACCTGCGCGGCGAGTACGTCTGGGGCAAGCGCACCACCGACAAGAACGCCAACGAGCAGACCCTGCGCGTCTACGAGGTCGCCCTCGTCATTGCCCGCACGCCCGCGCCGCCGCTGGCCCCCGGAGACCTGCCCACCGTCTGGGCCGTCGTCGGTGGCTACGACGATGAGGGCGAGGCCGCGCGCTGGGGCGGGCATCCACACCACAAGCCCTTCTCCGTGCTGGAGCCGCTCGTGCGCACGTACAGCCGGCCCGGGGACACGGTGTTGGACCCGTTCGCCGGCAGTGGCTCCATGCCCTCCGCGGCGCTGCGGCTCGGCCGCCGGCCCGCGTGCCTTGAAGTCGAGCCCGAGTGGGCCGAGCGCGTCACCCGCCGCCTCCGCGAGACGGACGAGGAAGAAGCTCAGCGCCCCAGCGCCCGGTAGAGCCGGGTCTCCGCCCACGCCGGGATGTCCGTGGGCCGATGTCCCCACCAGTTCATCACCAGCGTGCGCCGCTGCCGCGAGCGCCCCGGCAGCTTCCCGTCCGGAATGCGGTTCTCCGCGTCCAGCACGCCGTGCGTCAGCGTCCCATCGAAGCGCACCAGCCGGTTCGGCCGCGGCGCCACCAGGTCCGCGGTGTCCAGCCGCGACGGCGCCAGCGAGGGATTCTCCGGGTCCGGCTTCTCGCGCGTCACCACCAGCGCCCCGCCGCGCACCCGGTTGAGGAACAACACGGAGGAGATGCGCGGGTGCACCAACTCCCCCGTGCGCAGCGCCAGCTTCTCGTCCCGGTCCTGGTGGAAGTCCACGCGCACGTCCGTGGGGGACATGCGTGACAGCCACCACTCCACCCCGGCGATGCGCCGCCTCGCGGCCACCTCCGGACGCAGTGTGAGGATGACCTCCTCCACCACGTTGGCGGGGGGGCCGAAGTCGTACCAGAACGTCGTCTGGTACGTCTGACGCAACCGCTCCGTGCCCAGGGCCCCCACGGCGCGCAGGAGGCGGCGGAAGAGGGGAGTGGGCAGGGCGCCTTCGGTGAGCTGGACGAGGGTTTCCACGAGTCTGGCGAGCATTGTCCCACCGCCGGGGTGGGCGCCACCTTCCTTTGCCGCTAGGCTGCGCGGCCCATTCCCCTCCGGACAGGAGGGCGCGGAGACTTCCGGATGAAGGCGCACCAGAAGATGCTCATCGGCATTGTCGCCGGCGCGGTGACGGGCCTCGCCGCCAACGCCGTCGCCAACGCCATCGCCCGGAAGGCCGCCGGTATCGCCGAGGGCCCCGTCCCCGCGGAGGCCATCGCCCAGTACGCCCCCTGGCTCCCGTGGAGTGTCGACTACGTCGCCTCGCCCCTGGGCCAGATTTTCATCCGCCTGCTGCTCATGCTCGTGGTGCCCATGCTCTTCTCCGCGCTCGTCGTGGGCGTGGCGGAGCTGGACCTCAAGCAGGTGGGCCGCCTGGGCCTGCGCACGCTGGGCTACACCGTCGTCTTCTCCGCCATCTCCGTCCTCATCGGCCTGCTCATGGTCAACGCCATGAAGCCCGGCGAAGGCCTCAGCGAGGAGGCCCGCGCCCTGGCCCGGGGCGCCCAGCAGGTGAAGGCGGCCCCGCCGCCCTCGGACACGTCGTTCGGCGCCGTGCTCGTGTCCATGGTGCCCACCAACCCCCTCAAGGCCGCCTCCGAGGGAGACTTCATCGGCCTCATCGTCTTCTCGCTCATCTTCGGCATGGGCCTGGCGCTCACCCCGGGCGAGCCCGCGCAGCGGCTCAAGGAAATCATCCAGGGCCTCTACGACGTGATGATGAAGCTCATCGACGGCGTGCTGCGGCTCGCCCCCTTCGGCGTGGCCGCGCTGCTGTTCGCCATGACGGCGCGCCTGGGCCTGAGCATCCTCGCGCAGCTCGCCGCGTACGTGGCCACGGTGCTCCTGGCGCTGGGCATCCACATGTTCGTCGTCTACTCGCTGTCCGTGCGCTTCCTCGGCGGGCGCAATCCCATCCAGTTCTTCCGCGACATCCGTCTGGTGATGGCCACCGCCTTCTCCACGGCCTCGTCCAGCGCCACGCTGCCCACCGCGCTCAAGGTGGCCGAGGAGAACCTGAAGCTGCCGCGCAACGTGTCCCGCTTCGTCCTCACCGCGGGCTCGGCCATGAACCAGAACGGCACCGCGCTCTTCGAGGGCGTCACCGTGCTCTTCCTCGCCCAGGTCTACGGCGTGCCGCTCAGCCTCTCGGACCAGGGGCTCATCATGTTCATCTGCATCCTCGCGGGCATCGGCACCGCGGGCGTTCCCGCCGGCTCCATCCCCGTCATCGCGATGATTCTGGGCATGTTCAAGATTCCGGTGGAGGGCCTGGGCCTCATCCTCGGCGTGGACCGCTTCCTGGACATGTGCCGCACCACCCTGAACGTCTCGGGAGACCTCGCCGCCGCCGTGTACGTGGCGCGCGGAGAACCGGCTGACCGCCCGGCCGGAGAGGAAGCGGCGGACCCTTCCGCATCCTGACGCCCGGCATTTCGCGGCGCATCCTTCATCACGGAGCAGCGTGCGCGTTGCGCACCTCGTAGCAGCAGTCACCCCGCAGCACCCGCCAAGGAGCCCGCATGAGGGTCGCCAAGGATTCCGTCGTCTCGCTGGAGTATCGGCTGCACCTGGGGGATGAGCAGGTCATCGACCAGAGCGCTCCCGGCCAGCCGCTCGCCTACCTCCACGGGCATCGTCAAATCGTCCCCGGCCTGGAGGGGGCCCTCGAGGGCATGTCCGTCGGCGAGAGCAAGAAGGTCGTGGTGGCCCCGGGCCAGGGCTACGGCGAGCACGACCCCGAGGGCGTGCGCACCGTGCCGCGCGACATGCTGCCCCCCGGCTTCAACCCGCAGCCCGGCCAGACGCTGATGGCGCAGACGGACCAGGGCGACATCCCCCTGCGCATCCAGGAGGTGCGCCCGGACGCCGTCGTCGTGGACCTCAACCACCCGCTCGCCGGCAAGACGCTCCACTTCGACGTCACCGTGCGCGAGGTGCGCGCCGCGACGCAGGAGGAGCTCACCCACGGCCACGTCCACGGCGCGGGCGGGCACCACCACGGCTGATACACGTTGACGCAATGCGCCCACTCGCGGGGTGGGGGCTTCCAGGCCCCACCCTCCGAGGGGAGCGAGCATTTCGCGAGGGCCGGGGCGGTGCACTATCGTCGCGGCCCCAATGAGTTCCCCCTCACCGTCCCCGTCCCCGAGCGAGCTGCGCATCCATCCGACCGACCCGACGGCCAATGAGCCGGGGGCGTCCGCGGAGAAGGACCCGGAGCGCTACTGGCTCGAGCATGTCTACCAGGGCGGCAGCCGCCAGCTCACCGTGCGCGCCGTCATCGCGGGCATGGCCATTGGCGCGGTGATGTGTCTGTCCAACCTGTTCGTCATCCTCAAGACGGGCTGGAGCCTGGGCGTCACGATTACGGCGTGCATCCTCGCCTTCGCGGTGTTCGGCACGCTGCGCTCGCTGGGATTGCTCCGGAAGGAGTTCACCGACCTGGAGAACAACGCCATGGGCTCGGTGGCCTCGGCCGCGGGCTACATGACGGGCGGCGGCAACATGGCGGCGGTGCCCGCGCTGCTGATGCTCACCGGCACGCTGCCGTCCACCGGCTGGCTGGTGCTGTGGTTCGCCGTCATCTCCGCGCTGGGCGTCTTCGCGGCCATCCCCATCAAGCGCCAGCTCATCAACATCGAGGCGCTGCCGTTCCCCACCGGCACGGCCACCGCGGAGACCATCCGCGCGCTGCACGGCCATGGAGAAGTGGCCCGCCGCAAGTCGCGGCTCCTGGGGCTGGCGGGGCTCGTGGGCGCGTTGCTCGTGTTCATTCGCGACGCGCGCTTCACCTGGCTGCCCAACATCAAGGACAAGGTGAGCCTGCCCTTCACCATCCTGGGGAAGCCGGCCTCGGCCTGGTCGCTGTCATTCGACTTCAGCCTGCTGCTGGTGGGCGCGGGCGCGCTGGTGAGCTTCAAGACGGGCTGGTCCATGCTGCTGGGCGCGGTGCTCACCTATGGCTTCCTCGCGCCGTCCATGGTGTCCCAGGGCGCCATCCCCGAGGTGACGTACAAGGCCATCAACAGTTGGATGGTGTGGACGGGCTCGGCGCTGCTGGTGACCTCGGGCCTGTTGTCCTTCGCCTTCCAGTGGCGCAGCGTGGCGCGCTCCTTCAAGGCGCTGTCCGGCCTCTTTGGCGGGAAGGGCGCGCAGGAGGAGCAGGACCCGCTGGCCGGAATCGAATGCCCGCCGTCCTGGTTCCCGCTGGGCTTCGCGGTGCTGGGCCCCATCGCCATCTTCCTGATGGCGTACCTCTTCCAGATTCCGTGGTGGGCGGGCGTGCTGGCCATGCCGCTGGCCGTCGTCATGGGCGTCATCGCCAGCCGCGTGACGGGTGAGACGGACACCACGCCCACCAAGGCCCTGGGCCCCGTCACGCAGCTCATCTTCGGAGGGCTGGCGCCGGGCAACATCCCCGCCAACGTGATGAGCGCCAACGCCACGGGCGGCGTGGGGTTGCACTCGGCGGACCTGTTGACGGACCTGAAGTCCGGGTGGCTGCTGGGCGCCAACCCGCGTCAGCAGTTCATCGCGCAGCTGTTCGGCGTGGTGGCGGGCGCGGCGGTGGTGGTGCCCGTCTTCCACATCCTGGTGCCCAGCGCGGACGTGCTCGGCACGGAGGACTTCCCCGCGCCCGCGTCCATGGTGTGGGCTGGCGTGTCGAAGCTGCTGGCCACCGGCATCGCCGCGCTGCCCGAGACGGCCCGCGTGGGCGCGCTGTGCGGGGCGATGCTGGGCGTCGTCCTGGTGCTGCTGGAGAAGTGGGCCCCCGCGAAGGCGAAGGCCTTCATCCCGTCCGCCTCGGGCTTCGGGCTGGCCATCGTGATTCCGGGCTCCAGCTCCATCGCCTTCTTCCTCGGCGCCGCGATTGCCGAGGGGCTGCGCCGCGCGAAGCCGAAGCTCGCGGAGGACGCGACGCTGCCGGTGGCCTCGGGCTTCATCGCCGGAGAGAGCCTGCTGGGCATCGCGATTGCCCTGGCCAAGGCCTTCAAGTGGATGCCGAAGTAGGCGCCCGGGCCGGAGCGCCCGCCTCCATTCCCCGAGGAGGGAAGGGCGGGCGCGAAGGGTGACGCTCAGTCCACCTTGGAGGTGGCGAAGGACGCGCCGGCGACGAAGCGGAACGTCGGCATGTCCGCGCCGGCGCCCACGCCCGGGCCGCCCATGACGTAGAGGTCCATGAAGGACAAGGCGTGCTTGCGGATGGCCAGGAGCAGCTCCGCGCCCACGCGGCCTCCCTGGAGCGGCACGCCCACCAGCAGGCTCACCTCACCGCGCGTGGACTCACCGGCACGCGACGTCACGGTGCCCGCCAGCCGCAGCTCGCTTCCGATGACGTCCTTGTCGACGCCGGACAGCGGGCCCAGGTCGCGCTTCTCGCGCAGCAGCACGCCGGCCTCGCCGCCCACCTGCCACGTCTCCGCCAGGAAGCCGAGCTGCAGCCGCGGATGGAGGGCGTACTCGTCGCGCGCCAGCAGGTCCTCGCTGCCCAGTGGCAGCGCCGCGCTGAAATCCGCGGCGAGCTGGAAGCCGAAGTCCTGGCGCAGCAGCGCCGCGCGCGCGCCCACCCACGGCGTGGCCAGGCCCGCGCCCTCGGGCGGCTGCACGTCCATGTGCGGCTTGCCGCCCTGCTTGACGATGTAGGGCATCTCCGCCGACACCTGGAGCCAGGGCAGCACGCCGTAGGCGGCCGTCACGTCCATGGTGAAGCGGTTCTCCACGAGCCCGATGCCATTGCCCGGCTCCCAGCGTGTCTGGAAGTGGAAGGGCAGGTTCTCGTAGTGGCCCTGCACCGCGACGCGCAGCATGCCCTGCGGCAGCGTGCGGCCGGTGCCCACCATCAGCGAACCCAGCGCGGCCGGGTCCAGCTGGAGACGCTGGAGGTCGAAGGTGGGGAGCCTGGAGTCCTGCGCCCGCGCGGAGGCGGGGCCGAGGCACAACACGAGAGACGCGACAGCGGAAAACAGCGCGAGCGAAGGCCGGGACGGCACGACGACTCCTTCAATGAATGTCAGCAGCGAGCGGCCCCGAACGGGGCACCACTCGCATGTCTGGGATTGGAGTGCAAGCGCAACGCTATTTGCTCCTCGTGCGGCAACTATTGCGTGCCGTGGGTGCAACCTCCTTGACGCGCGCGCGGTCCGGGCTCTCCAGGACTTGCCGAGAAGTCCGTCCCCGTGCCGGCGGCATGAGAGGCGTGCAATGGCTCCGGAGGCCCTGCGTACGGCAGACACCGCAAGGGGTGCTCGCGTGTCCGTCCTGGTCGATGACCTTCGTTTCTCGCTCCGGCTCTTGCTGAAGAACCGGGGCTTCACGCTCGTTTCGGTGCTGACACTCGCCCTGGCCATCGGGGCGAACACCGCCATCTTCAGCGTCGTGCACGGGGTGCTGCTGCGCCCGCTGCCGTATCCGGATTCGGAGCAGTTGGTGCAGCTCAGCCGGAAGGAGCCGGACGGAACGAGCTCGTCGCAGAGCATCGCCCACTACACGCTGCTGTCCGGCCAGTCCGCCCTCTTCTCGCACGTCACGGCGTACGAGGTGCTCCCCAGCGGCTTCAACCTCGTGGGGGACGGGATGCCGGAGCGGTTGTCCGGCGTGCGCGTGACGCAGTCCTTCTTCGACACCTTCCGCGTTCGGCCGGAGCTGGGGCGAAGCTTCTTGCCGGAGGAGGACGTGCCCGGCGGCGGCCACTCGGTGGTCATCAGCCACGGGCTCTGGCAGCGCCGCTTCGGCGGGGCCGCGGACGTCATCGGCAAGTCGCTCACGCTGAATGACCAGCCCTACACGGTGGTGGGCGTTGCGCCCGCGAGCTTCCAGTACCCCAAGGGCGTGCAGCTCTGGGCGCCGCTGCAACTGGACCTCACCAACGAGGACAACGCCAGCTTCCTCGTCGTCACCGGGCGGCTGAAGCCGGGCCTGTCGCCCGACACGGTGGACGCGGCCCTGAAGACGCTCAGCAGCCGCCTGCACGCGGAGAAGCCGCTCCTCATGGAGGAGAACGAGCGCTTCCAGGCGGAGGACCTGCGCGTGTTCCTCGCGGGCGACTTGCGGCTGGCGCTCTGGGTGCTGCTGGGCGCGGTGGCCCTGGTGCTGCTCATCGCGTGCGTCAACCTGGCCAACCTCCAGCTCGCGCGGGCGGCGGCGCGGCAGCGGGAGCTGGTGGTGCGCGCGGCCCTGGGCGCGGCGCCGGGGCGGCTGGTGCGCCAGCTCCTGACGGAGAGCATGCTGCTGTCCCTGTCGGGCGGTGGGCTCGGGCTGCTGCTGGCCTCGGCGGCGCTGCCGGCACTGCTGTCGCTGGCTCCGGCGGCGGGGGCCGCGTCGGGAAACGGCGGGCTGGGCGGCGCGGCGGTGGGAATCAACGGCGTGGTGCTGCTCTTCACGCTGGGGGCGTCGGTGCTGACGGGCCTGCTGTTCGGCCTCCTGCCCGCGTGGCACGCGTCGAGCCCGGACCTGCAGACGGCGCTGCGCGAGGGGGCGCAGCGGGCCACCGCGGGCCGCGCGGGCGGGCGCACGCGGCGGCTGCTGGTGGTGGGGCAGGTGGCGCTGGCGGTGGTGCTGCTGGTGGGCGCGGCGCTGCTCATCCGCGGCTTCGCGTCGATGAGCCGCACCTCCCCGGGGTTCGACCCGCACGACGTGCACGTGGTGACGCTGTCGCTGCCGGAGGCGCGCTACGCCGACCCCGCCGTCCTGGAGCGCTTCACGAAGCAGGTGACGGAGCGGGTGGCGGCGCTGCCGGGCGTGGAGGCGGCGGGCTTCACCTCGGCGCTGCCCATGGGCATGGGGCCCGGGATGCAGTTCTCCATCGAGGGCAAGTTCGAGGGGCGCATGGACGGGCCCGGCGTGGGCGGCGGGCAGTTCCGCCCGGTGACGCCGGGGTACTTCAAGGCGCTGGGCATCAGCCTCGTGCGCGGCCGGCTGCTGACGGAGACGGACGTGGCGGGCAGCGCGCCGGTGGTGGTCATCAACGAGGCGACGGCGCGCAAGTACTGGAAGGGTGAGGACCCCATCGGCCAGCGCATCCGCTACGGCCCCACGGTGCCGAGCATCCGCGACGAGATACCGCGCACGGTGGTGGGCATCGTCCGGGACGTGCGGGAGAACGGCCTGGCGGAGGACGCGCCCGCCGTCCAGTACGTCGCGCTGGGGCAGCTGACGCCGGGCTTCAACCAGATGCTGGTGCGCCTGCTGCCGCAGAACCTCCTCGTGCGCACCCGGGGCTCGCATGCGTCGGTGGTGTCGAGCGTGCAACGCGAGCTGTGGGCGGTGGACCCGCAGCAGCCGGTGACGGAGACGCTGAAGCTGGAGGACCACGTGGAGCGCTCGATGGGTTCGGAGCGCTTCAACATGGTGCTGCTGGGGCTGATGGCGGCGCTCGCTCTGGTGCTCGCGGCGGTGGGCATCTACGGCGTGCTGTCGTACCTGGTGAGCCAGCGGACGCGGGAGATGGGCGTGCGGCTGGCGCTGGGCGCGCCGCGTGGCGAGGTGGTGCGGCTGGTGCTGCTCCAGGGCCTGGGCTCGGTGGGCCTGGGGGTGGCGCTGGGCGTGGGCGGCGCGTGGGGCCTGACGCGCGTGGTGGAGGGCATGGTGCACGGGGTGAGCGCGCTGGACCCGCTGGCCTTCTCCGCCGCGCCGCTGCTGCTGCTGGGCGTGGGACTGGTGGCCACGTGGGTCCCCGCGCTGCGCGCCTCGCGCGTGGACCCCATCATCGCGCTCAAGTACGACTGAACGGGGGAGGGCGCTGACCGTGCTCAGCGGATGGCGAAGCCCCAGGTGTACGGGGTACCCCGATACCGGCACGTAGTACCGTTGCTCCAGGCCCACGTAAAGTCGAGCCGCCCGCCGGCGCAGTACTCACCCGCATAGTCCGCGAGGTGTCCGCGGGCCGTGGGCTGCCAGTCGCTGTCGCACGCTGAGCCCACCGAGGTTGTGTTGTTGTAGCTGTAGTTGACACAGCCCATCATGATTTGCGAGCTGGCTGGTCCGTACGTGCCTTGCTTGAAGGCCGTGCCGGCCGTGCCAATCACCATGTTGGTGCTGGCGTAGTTCCAGGTCGAGGCAGGGTAGGTTGCGCTGAAGCCTTCGTCATACGTCCGGTTGAAGACGCGAATCTGGCTGAACTGCACGCAGGCGAGGCTCTTGGACCAGTTGTCGCTCCCCATGGTGCCGCGATTGGCGAGGCCGAGGTTTGTCTTGGCCGAGGCGGGCTGCCAGCCCGCCACCGTCCAGCCGCCGCCTTCAGACGTCATGTCGCAGTAGTACTGGCCCGCTCCGGTGCCGCACGGGTTCAGGGAGTAGACGCCGCTGCCCAGCGAGGGACAGAACTGCTGCAACTGGCGGCAGGACTGGGGTGTCGCGGAGGGCGCCTCGGGGCAGGGCTTCGTGGGAATGGAAGGCCCGCTCGGGTCCGTTCCCGTCGACGGGGTGCTGCTCAGGGTGAAGACGATGTCATTGAAGTCGTCGTCCACCTGCTCGTGCATGCGGTCGGAGTCCTCGAACGCCAGCACGCGACGCTGCTCGCCCAGGTGGAACACGGAGATGATGTGTCTGCGCTTGGACTCGGTCAGCTCGGGATTGAGCGCGTCCAGGGAGTAGTAGGTGGTCCGGCTGAAGTCGACCTCGGTCCAATTCCATCCATTGGACACGAGGAAGAACCCGATGCGCGTCCCCGCGGGGAACTGGCCCAGGTACATGCGGTCCCCCGTGTGGAGGCCACCACCCGAGCCCCACGCCGAGGCATTCTCGAAGATGACGTGCTTCTCGATGGCGGAGGCGCTGCTCGGCGGACTGCCATCCGGGTAGGTGAAGTAGCCCAGGCTGTTCAGGAAGGTGGCGCCCTCGGAGATGAAGGTGACCCAGACATCGGACGTCGCGGTCACCAGGACATTGGGGTCGAAGGTGGAGGCCACGAAGGCCGGGTGATGGATGGGGACGGACTGGTTCTCCGGAAGCTCATTGGCGAGGTCCTGAAGGAACGCCTCCGGAAGCGTCTCGGGCGTGTCCGAGCTCACGGCTCCGCGGCTGCTGCGAAGGGGCTTCGTTTCGGTGGGGGCTCCCGCGTCCTTTTCACAGCCCGCCGCCATGAGCAGGAAGAGAGAGGCCAGGACCCTGGGCAGGGTTGGACACGGCAATGAAGTCATTGGGCAGTCTCCGTGGGGGAACGAATGCTCCGGTCAGGAGCAGCCAGATTGGATGGGAATCCGGCAAACTGCGCAATTCCAGTTGCTCAACTAGCGCTGGTGTCGAGACGTACTCAGGTTGCATCTACAACCAGGAACCGCCGGGCGTGGCTACGCCGCGCCGCCGGCGGCCAGGTCCTGCAGCTCCTGCCAGCGCGCGTAGAGCCGGTCCACCTCGGCGGCGGTGGCCTCCAGCTCCTTGTTCACCTCGGCCACCTTGGGGCCGTTGCTGTACACGGCCGGGTCGGCGAGCTGCGCCTCCAGCGCCGCCTTCTTCGTCTCGGCGGCCTCAATCGCGGCCTCCATGCCGTCCAGCTCGCGCTGCTCCTTGTACGAGAGCTTCCCCGGCTTGCGCGCCGCCTTGGACGCGGGCGGGGGCGGGGGCGGCTCCTCTTTCTTGAGCGCGGGCTTCGCGGCGGCGGCCTGCGCGTCCGCCTGCTCCTTGAGCCGCCGGTACATGGCGTAGTTGCCCTCGTACCGGGTGACGCGGCCCTCGCCCTCGAAGGTGAGGATGCTGGTGGCCACCTTGTCCAGGAAGTACCGGTCGTGCGTCACCAGCAGCGTGCTGCCGCCGAAGTCCAGCAGCAGCCGCTCCAGGATGTTGAGCGTGACGATGTCGAGGTCGTTCGTCGGCTCGTCGAGCACCAGCACGTTGGCGCCCTCCAGGAACAGGCGCGCCAGGAGCAGCCGGTTGCGCTCGCCGCCGGACAGCGCCTTCACCTTCATGCGCTGCATGGGCACCGGGAACAGCAAATCGTCCAGGTAGTCGCGCAGCGCCACCTTCTGGTCGCCCAGGATGACCCAGTCCTCGCCCTGCGAGGCCGAGTCGTACACCGTGGACTCCAAATCCAGCTGCGCGCGCTGCTGGTCGTAGTACGCGACCTTCGTGTTCTTCCCGATGACGAGCTTGCCGCCATCCGGAGGCGTCTCACCGAGCAGCACGCGCAGGAACGTCGTCTTGCCCACGCCGTTGGGGCCCACGAGGCCCACGCGCTCGCCGCGCTGGAGCCGGAAGTCCACGTTGCTCAGCACCTTCCGCTCGCCGAAGGACTTCTGCAGCCCCTCCGCCTCGATGACGGTGTGCCCCAGCCGGGGCGCCGCCGCCACGCGCAGGTCCGCCACCTTGGGCCGCTGGAAGCCCTTCTCCGCCATCAGCTTCTGCGCCCGCTCGATTCGTGCCTTGCTCTTGGTGCGGCGCGCCTCGGGGCCGCGGCGCAGCCACGCCACTTCCTGCGCTATCCACCGCTCGCGCTTGTGCTGCGCGAGCTCGGCGTTCTCCTGCGCCACCAGCTTCTGCTCCAGGTAGGCCTGGTAGTTGCCGGGGTAGGACGTCACGCCCTCGCCGGGCTGGATTTCGACGATGCGGTCCACCAGCCCGTCCAGGAAGTAGCGGTCGTGCGTGACGAGCAGCAGCGCGCCGGGCAGCTTGTCCAGCTCCTCCTCCAGCCAGTCCACCGTGTCCGCGTCCAGGTGGTTGGTGGGCTCGTCCAGCAGCAGCAAATCCGGCCGCGTCAGCAGCGCGCGCGCAATGGCCACGCGCTTGCGCAGGCCGCCGGACAGCTGCGCCACCGGCCGGTCCCAGTCCTTCACGCCCAGCCTGTCCAGCAGCGTCTTCGCGTGGTGCTCGGTGTCCCAGCCGCCCATCTGCTCAATCCGGTCGCTGAGCGCGGCCATCTGCTCCAGGAGCTTCTGGTGGCCCTCGGCGGGCGCGGACTCCAGCCGCTTCGTCAGCTCGGCGTGCGCGGCCAGGGCCTCCTTCAGCGGGCCTTGCGACACGGACAGCTCGGACGCCACGGTGGCGCCCTCGGGGAACTCCGGCTCCTGGGGCAGGTAGGTGACGCGGGCGCCGCGGCGCAGCTGCAGCTCGCCCGTGTCCGCCCTCGCCGCGCCGGCGAGAATCTTCATCAGCGACGACTTGCCGGAGCCATTCACGCCCACCAGGCCCACGCGCTCGCCCTCTTCAATCGTGAAGGTGAGGCCCTGGAAGACGGTGCGGCTTCCGAAGCTGAGCTGGACGTTGGCGGCTCGAAGCAGCGTCACGGTGCGGACTCCTGAAAAGGCGAAAGGCGCCCCTCACTGAAGAGGAGCGCCTTCCTTACCGCCAGAGTGCGGCGGAGGTGTGGACTACTTGCGGGCCGCCTGCTCCTGGGCCAGCTTCTCCTTGTACGCGGCCATCAGGGCCTCGGACTCGTTGCGCGGCACCGGCGAGTACTTGGAGAACTCCATCGTGAACTCGCCCTTGCCCTGGGTGGCGGAGCGCAGGTCCGTGGAGTAGCCGAACATCGTGTTCAGCGGCACCTCGGCCACCGCCGTCACGTAGCCCTCGGCCGTCTCCGTGGAGAGGATGGTGCCACGGCGCTGGTTCAGCTGACCCACGACGGAGCCCTGGAAGTCCTCGGGAGCCTGGACCTCCACCTTCATCATCGGCTCGAGGATGATGGGCTTGGCGGCGGCGTAGCCCTCGCGGAAGCCCATGATGGCGGCCGTCTTGAACGCCATTTCGGACGAGTCCACCGCGTGGAAGGCGCCGTCGTTGATGACCACGCGCACACCCACCACGGGGAAGCCGATGAGGCTGCCCTTCTTCACGGCCTCCTGGAAGCCCTTGTCGCAGGCCGGGATGAACTCGCGGGGGATGGAGCCGCCGACGATGTCATCCACGAACTCGTACTGCTGCACCGCGTCCGAGGGCAGCGGCTCGAGGTAGCCGCACACGCGCGCGAACTGGCCGGAACCACCGGTCTGCTTCTTGTGCGTGTAGGCGAACTCGCCCTTCTGGCTGATGGTCTCGCGGTACGCCACCTGCGGCTTACCGGCCTGGACCTCGCAGTTGTACTCGCGCTTCATGCGCTCGATGTAGATCTCCAGGTGGAGCTCGCCCATGCCGGAGATGATGGTCTGACCGGACTCCTCGTCACGGCGGACGCGGAAGGTCGGGTCCTCCTTCGTGAAGCGGTTGAGCGCCTTGGAGAAGTTGGCCAGCGCGCCACGGTCCTTGGGGGACACGGCGAGCGAAATCACCGCGTCCGGCACGTGCATGGACGTCATCGTGTAGTTCACGGTGCCGTCGGTGAACGTGTCGCCGGAGGCGCACTCGACGCCGAACAGCGCCACGATGTCGCCGGCCGTCGCGTCGCCGATGTCGTGCATCTCGCTGGCGTGCATGCGGACGATGCGCGGAACCTTGACCTTCTTCTGGTTCACCTGGTTGACGATGAAGTCACCCTTCGCCACGCGGCCCTGGTAGACGCGCATGTAGGTGAGCTGGCCGTAGCGGCCGTCTTCCAGCTTGAACGCCAGGCCCACGAAGGGCTTGTTCGGGTCGGACTCGAGGACGACCTTCGCCTCGTTGTTCTTCTGGTCCAGCGCCTCGTTCACCGCCTCCTTGGGGTTCGGGAGGAAGCTGCACACGGCGTTGAGGAGCAGCTGCACGCCCTTGTTCTTGTAGGCGGAGCCGCACATGACCGGCGTCATCTTCAGGGCAATGGTGGCCCGGCGGACGGCGGCGACGATGGCATCGTTGGAGATGGCGGCGTCGGACAGGAACAGCTCGCCCAGCGTGTCATCGACCTCGGCCACGAGCTCGATCATCTGCTGACGGCGGCTCTTGGCCTCGTCCACGAGCTCGGCGGGAATCTCCTCCTCGCGGACGTTCTCGCCGTTCTCACCGTCGAAGTAGAACGCCTTCATCTGGATGAGGTCGACCAGGCCCTTGAAGCGGTCCTCGGCGCCGATGGGCAGCTGCAGCTTCACCGGGTGGTGGTTCAGCTTCTCCTTCAGCTGTGCGGCCACGCGGTCATAGTTCGCGCCGGCGCGGTCCATCTTGTTGACGAACGCGATGCGCGGAACGCGGTAGCGCTTCATCTGCCGGTCCACGGTGATGGACTGGGACTGAACGCCGGACACCGAGCAGAGCACCAGGATGGCGCCGTCGAGAACGCGCAGGGAGCGCTCCACCTCGATGGTGAAGTCCACGTGTCCCGGGGTGTCGATGAGGTTGATGTTGTGCTCGCCCCACATCGCGTACGTGGCGGCGGACTGGATGGTGATGCCCTTCTCACGCTCCAGGTCCATCGAGTCCATCACCGCGCCCACGCCGTCCTTGCCGCGAACCTCGTGGATCTCGTGGATCTTGCCCGTATAGAACAGGATGCGCTCGGAGAGCGTCGTCTTGCCCGAGTCGATATGGGCGGAGATACCGATGTTACGAATCTTCTCGATGGGTGCGTTGGCGGCCACGATCCGGTCCTTCTTGATTTGAAAAGTGCCTGAGGGAACAGAGCAGGCGGGGCCCTTACTTCCCACAGGACGTAGTTTCCAGCCAAATCCGCATGACGGTGGGCTTGACTACACCCACCTCCGCCTACCAGGCGGCTATCCCACCTTTATAAGAGTGAGGCCCCGGCCGCCGCTGGAAGCGGGTTGGGGCGATGCTTTCCGAGGTCTCCTAACCATGAGCGCGTCCGAAAACTTCTCCATTGCCCAAGCCTGGTTGCACGCCTTCAACGCCCACGACGTGGACGCCCTGGTGGCGCTCTATGCCGAGGACTGTACGCACACCTCCCCCAAGATTCGCGTGCTGCACCCGGAGACGGGCGGCCGGCTGATTGGACGGCCGGCGCTGGCGAAGTGGTGGAGGGAGGCCATCGCCCGGCTGCCCGGCCTGCGCTACGAGGAGACCGCCCTGACGGCCGACGGTGAGCGCGTCTTCATGGAGTACCTGCGCCACGCGCCGGGCGAGGCGCCCATGCCGGTGGCCGAGGTGCTGGAGGTGCGCGGGGGGAAGATTGTCGCCTCGCGGGTGTACCACGGCTGAGAGAGCCGCACGGGCGGGAGGCGTTGGGTTAGGGTGCCGTGACGACGAGGACGAGGAGGACGGCCGTGGCGAAGAACCCCAGCTCCAGCACCCCTGCCGGCGCCTTCGACAGGGACTTCGGGTACCTGCTGCCCTTCATGGACAAGGTGGCGGCGGCGGCCGAGGGGCTCGAGGACGCCGCGGCCCGCGAGGAGCTCACGCGGCTGATGGCGGAGGAGAAGGTCCGCTGGCAGCGCATCCGGGAGCTGCTCAGCGGGGCCGCCGGACCGGCGGTGGCCGCGGCGCCGGCATCCGCGGAGTCCGGCCGCATGGGGGCGCCGATGGTGGCGCGGGTCTCGGCGGACGGCGCGCACCGCGTGGCGCCCGCGTCCACGGGCCTCACGGTGGGCAGCCTCAAGGGCACGCGCTGAGCGTCAGTCCCCCACGCGCTGGAGGTAGTCCAGCGCGTCGAAGGTGGCCGCCTTGTAGGACTCGGACAGCGTGGGGTAGTTGAAGCACGTCTCGATGAAGAGGCGCGCGCTGGCGCCCATGAGCAGCGCGGTGAGGCCCACGTGCACCAGCTCCGAGGCCTGCTCGCCGATGACGTGCACGCCCAGCAGCTTGAGGCTCTCGCGGTGGAAGAGCAGCTTCAGCAGGCCGTGCATCTCCCCGATGATTTGACCGCGCGGGTTCTGAGCGAAGGCGGCGCGCCCGGCGACGTAGGGCACGCCCTTCTCGCGCAGGGCCTCCTCGGTCTCGCCGGCCATGGACACCTCGGGGATGGTGTAGATGCCGTAAGGCAGCACCGGCGCCATGGTGCGCGAGCCCGTCAAATCGAAGGCGTGCTCCACGGCGATGCGCGCCTGGTCCATGGAGGTGGAGGCCAGCGCGGGGAAGCCGATGACGTCACCCACCGCGTAGATGTGCGGGATGGCCGTCTGGAAGTCCGGGCCCACCTCCACGTGGCCGCGCTTGCTCATCTTGATGCCGAGCGCCTCCAGTCCCAGGCCCGCGGTGTTGGCGGTGCGGCCGGAGGCCACCAGCACCTGGTCCGTGTCCACGGTCTCTCCAGACGAGAGCGTGAGGCGGATGGGCTCGTCCGCGCTGGAGGGCACCGCCACCGCGCTCACCGTCTGGCCGAAGCACAGGCGGATGCCGATGGCCTCCATGCGCTGGGCGAGCAGCGTGGAGATTTCGTCGTCGAGGAAGGGCAGCACCTCGTGCTTCACGTCAATCAGCGTCACGGGGATGCCGAGCGCGGCGAACATGCACGCGTACTCGCAGCCGATGACGCCCGCGCCCACCACCACCAGCGAGCGCGGTAGCCGGCCGATGTCGAGGATTTCATCCGAGTCGTGGATGCGCGGGTCGCCGAAGGGGTACGGCTGCGGGCGGAACGGGGACGAGCCGGTGGCGATGAGGATGTAGTCGCCGGTGAGCAGGCGCTCCGTCCCGTCCTGGCGCTGCACTCGGACGGTGTGCGGGTCCGCGAGCGCGCCGGTGCCCCGGACGACTTCCACTCCGTGGCGCTGCAGGTTCTGGAGGATTCGCTCGCGCTCCATGCTCTTCACGCGGCGCTCGCGGTAGAGGAAGTCGGAGACGGTGGCCTCGTGGCGGAGCGTGGTCTCCACGCTGTAGAGGCCTCGGGCCTTGAGTCCGGAGAGGTGGAGCGCCGTCTCGCGCAGCGTCTTGGAGGGGAGGGTGCCGGTGTTGGCCGCCGTGCCGCCGAGCACGGGCTCCTTCTCCACCACCACCACGCGCTTGCCCGCCAGCGCCGCCTGCACCGCGCCCCACTCACCCGCGGGGCCGCATCCGATGACCACCAAGTCGAAATCCGCCATGGGGCACGACGGTAGACGAGCCCGCGAGGGCTTTGAAGTCACGGGACGAGGTGTTGCTCGAAGAACTGCACTGTCTGCCGCATGGCCTGGCGCGAGCTCTCCACGTCGTCCACCAAATCGAAGGAGTGGTGGGACTCCGGCAGCTCCACCCGCGTGAGCGGCGCGCCCCGGCCCTTCGCGTCCTGGACGACGGCATCCAGCGCGCTGTTCAGCTGTGGCATGTCGCGGCCGGCTCGCACCACGAGGAACGCCTCGCCGGGGCCAGGCGGGCCGGAAGGACGTGGCGGTTTGCACTGCGAGCGCGGACCGGACCGCGGGCTATTCCGGTGACTCCGCCGCGCCACGCCCCTCGTAGCGCAGCTTCTCGCGGACCTCGTCGTCGGTGAGGACGCGGAAGGTGCCCTCGGGGATGTCGAGCACGATGTCGCCCACGGCCTCGCGGTGCAGCGCGCGCACGGGCAGGCCCACCGCGCCGAGCATCCGCTTCACCTGGTGGTTGCGGCCCTCGGTGATGGTGACCTCCACCGTGTGCTCGTCGCGGACCACGACCTTGGCGGGACGCGCCGGGCCGTCGTCGAGCGTCATGCCCTTGCGCAGGGGCTCCACCTTCTCGTCGGTGGCGGTGCTGAACACCGTGGCCACGTAGCGCTTGGGCAGGCGCGTGTCCGGAGACGTCGCGTGCGCGACGAGCTTGTCGTCGTTGGTGAAGAGCAGCAGCCCCGTGGAGTCCACGTCGAGGCGGCCCACCGCGTGCCACGTGTAGCCGGCCAGCTCGGGCGGGAGCTGGGGCAGCAGCACCTCGAACACGGTGCCGGTGCGGTGCTGGCGCGCGGTGGAGGACAACACGCCCGCGGGCTTGTGGAAGGCGAGCACGCGCGTGGCCGGCGCGCCGAGCGGCACCACATGGCCGTCCACCTTCACCACCGAGCCCGCGGGCACGGGAGTGAGTGACATCTTTGCCACTCGGCCGTTGATGCTGACGCGGCCGGCGGCGATGGCGGCCTCCGCCTCGCCTTGGGGAAACACGCCGGCACGGGCGAGCGCGCGCGACAGCCAGTCCGGCTTCTCCTTGCCCTCCCAGCGCTTCTGAGACGGCGGCTTCGGCTTGTCGGGCTTGCGGGACATGGGCGCGGCACTGTACCTGCCCGGGCCGGCGGGGACAGCGCTACTTGCGCGGCGGCCGGCTGGAGTCCTCGCCCTCGGCGGAGCCGGGTGTCTTCCCGGGCTCGCCCTGGGGCATGCGGCGCTCCTCGTCGAGCCCGCCGCCCTCCGCCGTCCTCGGCGTGCGCTTCGGCTCGTTCTCCGAAGGGGCCTGACGCGGATTGCCGCGGCCGGGTTCCTCGCCACCAACCTCCATCGACTCGTAGGGCATGTGGTCCATGCGGTGCTCCCTCGTGAAAGTGCGTGGCCATTCCCCGGCCATTGCCGGGAAGGTAGGGCCGCCGCCGCACCGTGACGCCTCGGGCCTTGCGGCCGGACGCCTGCTCGCTCACCCTCCAGGCCCCTCGCTGCGGAGGTCTCATGTCGCGTCTTGCCGTCTGCCTCGTCCTGCTCGCGCTCCCCGCCCTGGCCGCGGAGCCGGCCGCCGTTCCCCGCCGTCCCGTGCACACGTACTCCATCGTCGCCAGGGACCCGGCGACAGGGGAGCTCGGCGTCGCCGTGCAGTCCCACTGGTTCTCCGTGGGCTCCACGGTGCCGTGGGCCGAGGCGGGCGTGGGCGCCATCGCCACGCAGTCCTTCGTGGACCCGTCGTACGGCAAGCTGGGCCTGGAGCTCCTGCGCGCGGGCCGCGCCGCTCCGGATGCGCTCAAGGGGCTGCTCGCCGCCGACACCGCGAGCAACGTGCGGCAGGTGGCGATGGTTGACGCGCAGGGCCGCGTCGCCGCGCACACCGGCGACAACTGCATCGCCGCCGCCGGCCACATCGTCGGCGAGGGCTTCTCCGTGCAGGCCAACATGATGGAGAAGGACACGGTGTGGCCCGCCATGGCGAAGGCCTTCCGCGAGTCGAAGGGAGACCTGGCCGAGCGCATGCTGGCCGCGCTCGAGGCGGCGCAGGCGCAGGGCGGGGACATCCGTGGCAAGCAGTCCGCGGCCCTCATCGTCGTGTCCGCGAAGCCCTCCGGCCGTCCCTGGGCGGACCGGAAGTTCGACCTGCGCGTGGACGACTCCGCCGAGCCCCTCAAGGAACTGCGCCGGCTCGTCACGCTCCAGCGCGCCTACAACTTCATGAACGAGGGCGACCTCGCGATTGAACGCAAGGACACCGAGGGCGCGCTGAAGGCGTACTCCTCCGCGGAGAAGCTGGTGCCGGACAACGCGGAGATGGTGTTCTGGCATGCCATCTCGCTCGTGAGCGTGGGCCGCGTGGACGAGGCGCTGCCGCTGTTGCAGCGCACGTACAAGGCGGACCCTCGCTGGCGCGAGCTGCTGACCCGGCTGCCGAAGGCGGGGCTGCTCCCGGATGACCCGAAGCTCATCGCCCGGCTGAAGGGCGAGAAGGCAGCGAAGTAGGCCGGCCGGGGAGGCGGGCGGCCCATGCCTGCCTCCGTCGCCGGATGGGACGGAAGGGTAGTGCGCTTGTGGACATCTCCGGGGATGGAGACGTTCCCGGAGAGAGGATGACCATGCGCACGCCCCAGGCCCTGTTGCTCACGTTGCTCGCCCCCATCGTCGCGCTCGCCCAGGCGCCCATGCCGGGGCCCGTCGAGCGGGAAGTCTCCCGCAGCCCTACGTACTGGTTCTGGGTGGTGTTGCTCGCGCTCGCGGTCATCGCCTTCGCGTGGAGCGCGGTGAGCATCTCGCGCAAGAGGCGCGGACCACCGACGAGGCCGGGGACCGGCACGGGTACGGGCCGGGGGCCACGCACGCCGCGGACGCCGCGTCCTGTCTAACCCTGCGTCAGCTTCTTGCGCATCGTATGCAGCGCGGCGAGCCACAGCCGCGCTTCCTTCCGGGTCAGCCGCGAGCGCCGCAGCGGCGCGAACAAGTCTCGCAGCGCCGTGCGTCCCGGCTGCTCGTCCACGAGGAACCCTCCCGCGCCGAGCATCGTGTCCAGCGCGGACTCCACCTGTGCCAGCTCCGCATCCGTCGCCGCGGCGGGCAATGGTCCCGGAGGCGGCGCACTGGCCTCCAGCGTCGCCACACGCACCTCGTAGGCGTAGAGCAGCACCGCCTGCGCGAGGTTGATGGAGGGTTGCTCGGGCGCGGTGGGCACGGCGGACAAATCATGGACGCGCTCCACCTCCGCATTCGTGAGCCCGCTGCGCTCATCCCCGAACACCAGCGCCACCGGCCCCTGCGGAGCACGCGCCACCAACTCCTCTCCGACGGTACGCGGAGCCAATCTGCGCTTCCCCTCCACCTTCCGCGAGCTGGTCCCCACCACCCACACGCAGTCAGCCACCGCTTCCTCCAGTGTGTCCGCGCGGCGCGCCGCATCCAGCACGTCCTCCGCGTGCACGGCGAGCCGGCGCGCCGGGCCCAAATCCTCCACCTCCGGCGTCACCCAGACCCAATCCGACAGGCCGCAGTTCTTCAGGGCTCGCGCGGCGGCACCGAGGTTCTCCGCGTTGCGCGGGCGCATGAGGACGAATCGAACGGGCAGCACCATGAGACGCGAACCTTAAACCCGGTTCGAGCCGGGCGTTGCGGCAGTTCCAGTCCCATGTCTCAAGCCTCGGGAATGGCTCCGACGAGGATGTCTCCGAGCGCCTCGCCCGTTGACCCTGGGCCCCATCGCCCCCTATAGGCTGCGGCCATCGACGTCTTCGCGGGCGCCCGGAGGCCACGGAAGAAGTGTGGTCCACCAGACACCCTGCGGGCCCGGTGACGCATCGGGGAGGCGTCCGGGCCGCGGGCGACCGACCACACTCCTCCCTTGCACGGCGCGCGCAACCCCGGCACGCCGCATGAACTACCGAAGGCACCTTTTCGGAGGAACCATGGGTTCGCGGTCCGTCGTCTCGCACAGAGCGCCTCGCACGAGCTGGCCCCTCGTCGCGCTGCTCGTTGGCGCCATGCTCGCGGGTTGCAAGCAGGAAGCGCAGCAACAGCCCGGCACTCCCGCGCCGTCTCCCACCGCGGAGGCCCCTCCTGCTGCTTCCACGCAGGCGGGCACGGACGCGGGCACCGCCACGGCCGAGGCCACGCCGCCGCCCTCGCCCGAGTCGCTGACGCCCGTCATCCGCGAGCTGGCCACCGGGGACTCGTTGCCCAAGGGCATCGTCATCGAGTTCCCCCGTCCCGTGGCGCCCAATGACAACGAGGTGAAGCCGGGCACCGTCGTCGCGCTGACGCCGCGAGTCCCCGGCGGCTTCTCCTGGCGCACTCCGTCTTCGCTCCTCTTCACCCCGTCGGGAGGCTCGGGCTTCGGCTTCGACACGACGTACACCGTCACCCTCGAGTCCGTGGAGACGGGCAGCGGCGTGGTGAAGCCGCCCTCCGAGGGCGCCTGGTCCCACCGTTTCACCACGCCGGCCTTCCAGTTCCTCCGCCTCGCGCCCAAGCAGTTGGACCTGCTCAAGGGCCGCGTGGAGGTGGACGTCGTCTTCTCCGGTCCGGTGGACGTCAACGCCCTCCGCTCGCGCGGCACCTTCCAGGTGGAGGGAGAGCCCATCTCCGACGTGAAGTGGCGCACCGTCCCCAACATGCGCAATGTCGTCAACGCGCAGCTCGGGCATCCGCGTCTCAAGCCCGCCGCGAAGCTGCGCTTCGACCTCAAGGCCGGGCTCGCCGCCGCGGGTGACGCGAAGGCCACCGCGCCCGCCGCCGAGAGCACCGTCGAGCTGCGCGCCGGCAAGCGCCTGGACTTCACCGCCGTCACGCTGGGAGAGGGCTCCAGCGGTCACTACCTGGAGGTGAGCTGCCGCGACGTGGACGCCAACGCGCCCGTCAGCCCGCGCGAGTCCGAGGGCTACGACGAGTACTACTGGGACCACCGCAACAAGGGCTGCATGCTCGAAGACAGCGTGGCGGTGGACGCCATCCACCTGACGCCTCCGGTGAAGTTCTCGCTCGCGCCCACCCGCCGCGGCTTCCGCATCTTCGGTGACTTCAAGCGCGGGCCGTACTCGCTGCGCATCGACGCGGGCACGCCGTCCGTGGGCGGCGGCGTGCTGCTGTCCCCCTACGTCAACGCCGTCTCCGTCCCCGCGCGCCAGCCGCAGGTCTCCTTCTCCACGTCCGGCCGCTACCTGCCGCGCAGCGCGTGGCGCAACCTGCCCTTGCAGCACCTCAACCTGGACGAGGTGGAGCTCACCGTCCGTGTCGTGCCGCCGGAGAACCTCGTCTTCTGGATGAGCGACGACCGCACCGAGACGGCGGACGAGCGCACCTCCAACGTGATTGCGAAGCGCAAGCTGCCCCTGAAGTCGGAGCCGGACACGCTGGCCACCACGTACGTCGACGTGGCCAGCATGGTGCCCGCCAACACGCGCGGCCTGGTGGAAATCTCCGCGCGCAAGGGGGACTGGCAGGCCGCCTCGCGCATCCTCCTCACGGACCTGAGCCTCGTGGCCAAGCGCGGCGGGCCCGCGCCCGGCTCCGGCGACAAGGGCGAGGTCTGGGTGTGGGCGCTCGGCATGGAGAACACCGAGCCGCTGTCCGGCGTCGAGGTGTCGCTGGTGAAGAAGAGCGGCCAGACGGTGGCTCGCTGCACCACGGTGGCGACAGACGGCTGCCAGCTCAAGGTGCCCGCGCCCGGCGTGGATGACTCGGAGCCCTTCGCCCTCATCGCCCGCGACGGCGACGAGCTCACGTACCTCAAGTACAGCGAGCTGAAGACGGAGATTGCCAACTCGGACGTGCAGGGCGAGCCGTACCGCTCGGAGAAGCCCTACCGCGCCTCCATCTGGTCGGACCGCGGCGTGTACCGTCCCGGCGACACGGCGCACGTGGCCGCGGTGCTGCGCGGGCAGGACGACAAGGCGCCTCCGGCGGGCATGCCGGTGGAGTTGGTGGTGGTGGACCCGCGCGAGCGTGAGCTCAAGAAGGTGCCCCTCAAGACGAACGAGGCGGGCCTCGTGTCGCTGGACCTGCCCTTCGAGGCCTTCCAGGACACGGGCCGCTACCGCGTGACGCTGAAGGTGGCGGACCGCGACGTGGCCACCTACGGCCTGAGCGTGGAGGAGTTCGTCCCCGAGCGCATGAAGGTGACGGCGCGCACGGAGAAGGAGGGCTACGTCCAGGGCGAGGAGGTGCCGGTGGCGGTGGAGGCGGCGTACCTCTTCGGCGGCTCGGCGGAGGGCAGCCCGGTGGAGGTGGCGTGCCGGCTGGTGCCGTCCGAGTTCAAGCCAAAGGAGAACGCGCAGTACGCCTACGGCGTGTGGCGCCAGGACGGCGGCCCGCTGCGCGCCGTGACGCTGGGGCAGGTGAAGGGCACGCTCGACGAGAAGGGCCAGACGCTGCTGCGCTGCCCTGCGCAGGCGGCCACGGGAGGCCTCCGCGGCGCCGCGAAGCTGACGGCGCTGGCCAGCGTCTTCGAGTCCGGCAGCGGCCGCTCCAGCGTGGCCGAGGCGACGACGCCGGTGCACCCGGAGGCGTACTACGTGGGCCTCCAGGCCACGACGCGCAAGGTGAAGGCCGGCAAGCCCTTCACCGTGAATGGCGTGGTGGTGGACTGGGACGGGAAGCTCCTCACCGCCGGAGGCAAGGCGCCGAAGACGGTGGACGTGGAGTACGTGCGCCTGGAGGAGGAGTACGGCTACTACTACGACGAGTCGGAGGGCTATGAGCGCTACCAGCGTTACCTACGCCCCATGCGCGAGGGCCGCGCCACCGCGCAGGTGCAGAATGGCCGCTTCACCCTGCAGGTGACGCCGGGCGAGGACGCCGCCGGCTACCTCGTGCGCGTGCGCTCCGGCGCCACGCAGACGGACCTCGAGTTGGAGGGTGAGGGCCGCTACTACTGGTGGGGCGAGGGCTCGCGCGTGGACCAGACGCCGCGCCCGCTCAAGCCCGCGTCGCTGGACGTGGCGCTGCCGACGACGGCGCGCGTGGGGCAGCCCATCGCCGTGAAGGTGAAGGCGCCCTACAAGGGCCGGATGCTCTTCACCGCGGAGACGGACCGCGTGCTCGCCACCGAGTGGAAGGCGGTGGAGCCTGGCGAGGTGACGTGGAGCTTCAAGCCCTCGGGCTTCGCGCCCAACGTCTACGTGAGCGCCTTCCTGGTGAAGGACCCGCACCTGGAGTCCCGCGAGGCCTTCATGCCGGACCGCGCCTTCGGCGTGGCCAGCGTGCCGCTGGAGCCGGTGGACTTCACGCAGGCCGTGACGATGAACGTGCCCAAGGAGGTCCGCTCCAACGACACGCTGAACGTGGAGCTGGACCTGGGCGCGGTGGAGGGGCCCACCTTCGCCACGGTGGCGGTGGTGGACGAGGGCATCCTCTCCCTCACGCGCTTCCAGAGCCCGGACCCGCTGAAGCAGATCTTCACCAAGCGCGCGCTCGGCGTGGACACGTACGAGACCATCGGCTGGACGCTGCTGGTTCCGCCGGGTGGCAACTCGCGCTCCACCGGTGGTGACGGCGAGGGCGATGCGTCCGGCCGCGTGCAGCCCGTGAAGCCGGTGGCGCTGTGGAGCGGCGTGGTGGCGGTCCCGGCCAACGGCAAGCTGCGCGTGCCCTTCAAGCTGCCGCAGTACCGGGGCGCGGTGCGGGTGATGGCGGTGACGGCGGGGGCGAAGCGCATCGGCCGCGCGAGCGCGCAGGTGCTCGTGAGAGATCCGCTGGTCCTCCAGGCCACGCTGCCGCGCTTCCTCACGCAGAACGACGAAATCCAGGTGCCCGTCTTCGTCACCAACCTGTCCGGCAAGGCGCAGGACGTGAAGGTGACGCTGGTCACCGAGTCCCTCCCGGTGCCTGGGCTCGTCATGACGACGGCGACCTCGCCGCTCCAGTTGCTCGGCAAGAGCGAGGGCCGTGCCCGTCTGGAGGATGGCAAGTCCTCCACCTTCGTCTTCCAGGCGAAGGCGGTGCAGGCGGTGGGAGCGGCGCGGATGACGGTGACGGTGGAGGGCGGCGGCTACACGTCGCGCGAGTCGCTGGACGTGCCGCTGTCTCCCGCCGGCCCCCGCGAGCGGCGCGTGCAGCGCATCGAGCTGGCGCAGGGGGTGACGGACGTCTCGAAGTACCTCCAGGGTTGGGTGCCTACGACGGAGCGCTCCACGCTGTGGGTGACGACGAATCCGTATGCGCAGTCGCTCCAGCACCTCTCGTACCTGGTGCAGTACCCCTACGGGTGCATCGAGCAGACGACGTCCTCCACGCGGCCGCTGCTGTACGTGTCGGAGCTGGTGGACGACGTGGACCCGACGCTGACGCAGGGCAGGGACGTGAGCGACATGGCGCTGGCGGGCATCAACCGAGTGCTCTCCATGCAGACGCCGTCGGGCGGCTTCGCGTACTGGCCGGGCCAGACGGAGCCGGTGGAGTGGGGCACCGCCTACGCCACGCACCTGCTGCTGGACGCGCAGAAGCTGAAGTACCCCGTGCCGCAGGACCGGCTGGATGACGCCCTCACGTGGATGGGCAACGCGCTGAACAACCAGGAGGGCCGAGCGAATCGTCAGCACGGCACGTACAGCGAGAGCTCCGAGGCGTACATGCACTACGTGCTCGCGCTGGGCGGCAAGGGGCGCAAGGCGCGCATGCAGAAGATGGTGGAGGTGCTGGCCGAGCGCGCGAAGAAGGCTCCGCTGTCCGGCGAAGAGCGCGAGGAGGACTACATGCTCAAGGCCGGGCTGTGGCTCGCGGGAGACCGCCGCTACGAGAAGGAGCTGCGCAACCCGGACCTGTCGCCCGTCACCGACGAGCGGAAGAACAACTGGTCCTTCTACTCGGACCGGCGGCGGCGCGGCTTCATGCTGAGCACCTTCCAGGACCTCTTCGGCAACGACGCCGCGGGCGAGCCCCTCGCGCAGATGGTGGCCGAGGCGCTCCAGTCGCACTCGAGCAGTTGGTACACGACGCAGGAGCTGGTGTGGGGCCTCACGGGCCTCGGCAAGCGGTTGCAGGGCGCGGCCTCCAGCTTCACGCCGCCGGTGCTCACGGCGGATGGCAAGGGCGTGGCGCCGGTGCAGGGCAAGGACGCACGCACGTCGGACCGCACGTGGGCCCTGGCTCGCGCGAGCGAGCGGCAGGGGCTCCAGCTCGACGTGAAGACGAAGGAGGCGGGGAAGCTGTACCTCGTGCTCAGCAGCGAGGGCGTGCGCACGGACGGGCAGGTGAAGACGGGCGGGCAGGGGCTCGCGCTGACTCGCACGTGGCGCACGCTGAACGGCGCGGAGCTGAACGTGCGCTCGGCGCCGGTGACGCTGGCGGACCTGGTGTACGTGGAGCTGACGGTGCGCAACACCACGGCCGAGCGCGTGCAGAACATCGCCCTCGTGGATCGGCTGCCGGCGGGCTGGGAAATCGAGAACGCGCGGCTGGGCCGCGGTGGTAGCGCCTCGTGGATTGACGCCGACTCGCTGTGGGCGGCGGACTACGTGAACATCCGCGATGACCGCATGGAGGTGTTCGGCAGCCTCGCGGCGGGCGAGTCGAAGAAGGTGGTGTACGCGGTGCGCGCGGTGACGGCGGGTTCCTTCACGCTGCCGTCGGCGGAAGTCGAAGCCATGTACGACCCGCGCCTCTGGGCGCGCGAGTCGGCCGGCACGGTGCAGGTGTCCGGCCCGTGGAAGGACAACCTGCTCTAGGCCCGTGCTTCCATGAGCCGTATCCGCCGTATCGTCAGGAGGCTCGCGCTGGCCGCCGGGGTGTTGCTCATCCTCGGCGGCGTGGGCGTGTGGGCCGCGTGGTGGGTGCCGCTGCCGTCGCGGCTCTCCGCCCCGGCGTCGGTGGTGATGGAGTACCGCGACGGCACACCGGCGCATGTCTTCCTCGCACCGGACGAGCGGTGGCGCATCCCCACCACTCCGGAGCGAGTGGACCCGGCGTACCTGCGCGCGCTGCTGGCGCTGGAGGACAAGCGCTTCTTCGTCCACCCGGGTGTGGACCCGCTCGCCGTGCTGCGAGCCACCGCGCGCAACGTGACGCGGGGGCGCCGCGTGTCGGGCGCGTCCACGCTCACCATGCAGTTGGTGCGCGTGCTGGAGCCCCGGCCGCGCACCTTCACGTCGAAGCTCATCGAGTCCTTCCGCGCGGTGCAGTTGGAATCGCGGCTGACGAAGCAGGAGGTGCTCGCCGCGTACCTCCAGTTCGTTCCCTACGGGCGCAACGTGGAGGGCGTGGAGGCCGCATCGCTCGCGTACTTCGGCCACACGGCCGCGCACCTGAGCCCGGCTGAAATCTCCACGCTGCTGGCCGTGCCGCAGAATCCGAATCGCCGCTTTCCCTCACCGGAGAACGCGGCACGGCTGAAGTCGGCCAGGGACGGAGTGGCCCGGCGGCTGCTGGACGAAGACGCGCTCCCTCGCGGCCCGGAGGGAGCCACGGTGTCCCCGGACGCGGTGATGACCGAGGTCCACGCCACGCCGGTCCCCGTGGGCCTCACGCCGTTTCCGCGCGAGGCACCGCACGTGGCGGGGTGGCTCCGCACGCAGCACCCGGAGCTGGCGCGGCTGCGCACCACGCTCGACGCGGGCACGCAGCGGATGGTGGAACGGTTGATGCGGGACGCGGCGGGAGGCCTGGCCGCTCACGGCATCCACAACGGCACTGCGGTGGTGGTGGAGCGGGAGCACGCGGAGGTGCTCGCGCTGGTGGGCAACTTCGACTTCTTCGATTTGGAGCACGGCGGGCAGATTGCCGGCTTCGCCACGCCGCGCTCTCCAGGCTCGGCGCTCAAGCCGCTGCTGTACGCCATGGGCATCGACCTGGGGCTCGTCGGCCCGGAGCAGCTCGTCGCGGACGTGCCCACGACGTACGGAGGCTATGCGCCGCGCAACTTCGACGGCCGCTTCCAGGGGCTCGTGCGGCTGGAGTACGCGCTATCGCAGTCGCTCAACATGCCCTTCGTGCGGCTGCTGGAGCGCGTGGGTGTGGAGCGCTTCCTCGGCACGCTGCGAGCGGCGGGCGTCAACAGCCTGGAGACCGAGCCGGGGCACTATGGCCTCTCCGCGGCGGTGGGCGGCATTGAACTGACGCCACTGGAGCTGGCGGGCGTGTACGTGGCCCTGGCGGGGAACGGGCGTGCGCCGACGCTGAAGCTGCTGCAGGACGAACAGCCCGTGGGTGAGCCGGCGGAGGTGGTGTCCCCGGGCGCAGCGTGGCTGACGCGCAAGGCACTGTCGCTGCGAGACAGGCCGGACTTTCCCGAGCGACGGCGGCTGACAGGCATGCCGCCCCGGGTGCACTGGAAGACGGGGACGAGCTTCGGCCACCGGGACGCATGGGCGGCGGGTTCGGGGCCGAGGCACACGGCGGTGGTGTGGCTGGGGAACTTCGACCACTCGCCCAGCGTGCACCTGGTGGGCGCGGACGCGGCGGGGCCGCTGCTGTTCGACATCCTGGAGGGCGTGGGCCCGCGCGGGAAGGCGGTGCCCGACGAGGAGGTGGCGCCGCCGGACGACCTGATGCCCGTGGAGGTGTGCGCGTACTCGGGCCACCTGCCGACGGACGCGTGCACGCAGCGCAAGACGGTGCTGGCGCGGCGCTCGGCGGTGCCCACGGCGAAGTGCCCCTACCACCAGAAGGTGGAGGTGGACGTGGCCACGGGGCTCGCGGTGGGCCCCACGTGCAGGGCAGGGAAGACAACGGAGGAGCGCGTGTTCCTCACGTGGCCCGCGACGATTCGGCGCTGGCTGGAGGAGCAGCACCGCAGGCTGCCCGAGCCTCCATCAGCCGCGCCCGGCTGCGAGCCCGGAGGCGCGCGCGCCGCGCCGACGATTGTGGCCCCGGCGGACGGTCAGGTGGCGATGTTGATTCCCGGTGTGCCCGCGGAGGAGCAGGAGGTGCCGTTGGAGGCAGAGGCCTCGCACGAGCGCGCGCTGACGTGGTTCGTGGACGGCGCGCTCCTGGGCACGGCGCGCGCGGATGAGAGAGTGTGGTGGACGCCCTCGGTGGGCGCGCACGAAATCCTCGTCACGGATGACCGGGGCCTGACGGCGAAGCGCACGCTGGTGGTGCGCCAGCGGCAGTGACTCAGAGGAACCGCGCGCGGAGCTCCGGCGTGGGCATGCGGCACGCCTCGGCCTTGCCGAACCAGCGGTAGCGGTTGCGCGCGATGAAGCGGTAGACGACATCGCGGATGGGGCGGGGCACGACGATGAACGCGTAGAACAGCTTCCACGCGCCGGGCAGCTTCCGGGCCACGCGCAGGGCGGCGCTGGAGCGCTCGTACACGCGACCGTCCTCCACGAGGATGAAGCTCTGGGGCTCGGCCTCGGGCACGCGGCCCAGCGGGGCGAGCAGCGCCGCCGCCTGCGAGGACTGGAGCGCCGCGAAGCGGAAGCGCGCCGACGGGTCCCGGTCGATGATGAAGTTCACCGCCCCATTGCAGAGGTTGCAGACCCCGTCGAACAGCACCACCGCCGTGTCCTGCTTCGCCTCGCTCATACGTGGACCTCTCCCTCCAGATAATGCGCTTTCAGCTCCGGCGCATGCGCCTCAAAGGCGCGGGCGCCCGTTGCAAGCGGGGGGCCTTGCGAGCGGGCCAGTACTACATGCCCTCGTATTCCCAGTCGAAGTAGCGCTGAAGCTTCTCGACGCAATCAGGCCAGGTCTCCGCCTCGCAGGACGCGACGGTCCGTTTGAGCCAGCGCCACAGAGCTTCATGTCAGTGCGCTCCCTGGACTGGGGTCCAAAGGCGGGACGGGAGTCACGTCAGAGGGCTGACAGCCTCCGCGCCAACGCCACGCCGCTGAGGAATGCGCCCTCCACGCGCGGCCCGCCGCACCAGTCCCCGCAGGCCCCGATTCCCAGCGTCGCGTCGAACAGCGACGTCTCTTCCAGCGCGGGGGAGGGCAGGGCATGGCGCCACCGGTGGGCCACCGCTTCCACCGGCCGCACGTCCAGCCCCGTCGCCTGCGCGAAGGCCTCCACCCACCGCGCCGCGACGACGTCCGGAGCAGCCTCCAGGTACTCACGGCTGGCCACCGGCGAGCCATGCAGCACCCACCGCTCGCCCTCCGCGCGCCCGGGCTTGCTCGCGTCCCGTGCCACCCACGACAGCGGCGAGCCATGGACGAATGCTCCATCCAACTCCAGCGGCACGCGCTCCGCGAAGCGAGCCATCACCGCCTGACACGGCTCCATGTTCACCGTCGTCGCGCGCGCCGCCAGCGCCGATGCACCGGCCAGCAGCGGCACTGCCTGCGGCGCGGGCACGGCCACCACCACGACGTCATACGGCCCGAGCTTCTCACCAGACTCCGTCGTGAGCCGCCATGCCGAGCCTTCGCGCTCCACCCGCTCCACGCGGACCTCGTAGCGCACGTTCAGCCTCTCGGCCTCCCTGCGCACCCCGGAGCCCATCGCGGGCACGCCCACGTAGCGAACCTGCTCGCGCTCGGAGCGTGTCACCCGGCCGTGCTCCAGCGTGCCGATGACACCGTGCCACTCCGCGACGAGGCCCGCGTCCATCCACGCGCGGACCTGCTCCTGGAAGAGCGCGTCCCTCGCCGTGAAGTACTGCGCCCCATGGTCGAAGGTGTCGCCCACCGGCGTCCTCCGAGTGGACATGCGCCCACCCGGTCCCCGGCTCTTCTCGAACATCGCCACGGGGAACCCGGCCGCGCTCAACACCCGGCCCACCACCACGCCGGACAGGCCCGCGCCAATCACCGCGACAGAAGGCGCGGGGCCGGTGCGCTTCGGAATCAGGTCATCGAGGGGACTCTGCATCGCACGTCACCCGCTTCGACCCGCGCGCCACGGCCCGGCGGAGCGACGGAAGCGCTCCACCTCGTTGCCGTAGTGGTGCGCGCGTCCCTCGTGCTCCATGCCCAGCTTCCGCAGCACCGCCTGCGAGGCGACGTTCTCCAGGTTTGCCACGCCGATGATCTGCTCCAGCCCCAGCTCCTCGAAGCCCCACCGAAACAACTCACGTCCCACCTCGGTGGCGAGCCCCTGGCCCCAGTACGGCGTGTCGAACAGGTAGGCAATCTCCACCAGGCCCGTGTCCTCCAGGTAGCACAGGCCCGCGCGCCCCATGACGCCCGGAGCCTCCCGAAGCGTGACGGCGAACAGCCCGAAGCCATGCGCCTCCCAGTGGCCCATCATCTTCGCGACGTGGGCCACCGTCTCCTCGCGGCTCCGGGGCCGGCCCGTCAGGTGCCGCATCACCTCCGGCTTCGCGTACAGCGCGGCGAAGCCGTCGGTGTGCTCAGGGGTGACACGGTGGAGTCTCAGCCGCTGGGTTTCGAGCATGGAGCGGGCAGGGTATCACTTCACTTCCCACCCCTTCGTTCCGCGCTCGTAGTGCTTGCCCGTGGACAGCTCGCCGTAGAAGAGCAGGTCCTTCACCCCCACCACGGACTTCCCGTCGAAGAGGCCAATCTCCCCCTCGGAGGGAAGCTGGATGCCCAGCTCCGAGGTCTTCAGGCGCACGCGCTCGCCCGGGGCCACCGTCACGTCCGGCAGCACCGCGCCCGTGGGGTTCTTCACCTGCGTGGGCGCATGGTCGCTCTGCGCCAGGCTCACGCGGAGGTTCGTCGTCAGCACCAGGCCTTTCAGCGACAGCGCGGACGCCGTGCGGTTGCCCACCTCCACCCAACCCTCGCGCGGGTCGAACGCCTCGAACACCAGCGTGGGCTTCTGCTTCGAGAACCTCGCCAGCTCCGCGAGGATGATGGCCCTCCGCTCCTTCACGAAGCGCTTCATGTAGTCGCGCCCCGCCTGGAAGCGGCCATAATCCATGTACGGGTCATCCTTCATGTACGGGGCGATGAGCGCGTGCAGCGAGTCGATGTACGGGTTCATCACCTTCTCGATGAAGAGCTCGTCCATCGCCTTGTCCAGCCGCGCCTCCAGCCGCTCGCGCAGCTCGGGGTTCATCACCACGCGCGTGCCCAGGTTGGAGAACACCGGCAGGTAGCCCGGGTACGACGCCGTCTCCAGCTTGCGCTGCTGGTACATCTTCTCCACCCACGTGTCCGTGAGGGTGAAGTTGAACAGCGGGTGGCGCATGTTGCTGCTGCTCGTGCGCATGTCCTCCACGCTGATGGGGTACCACCAGCGCGCGTCCACGTTGTTCAAGTCCCATGGGACGTAGGACCACTTCGCCACCGCCTTGTCGTAGACGAAGTAGCTCTCCGAGTCCTCCACGTAGTTGTTGGACATCAGCGCGTCCAACACCATGGAGCGCAGGTAGTGCTCGAGCTGGAAGCTCTTCTCCAGCGCCTTCACCAGCTGCGGCTCCGGCGTGTGGTTGATGACGTCCAGCATCTCCACGAGCTTGTCGTTCGGCTGTGTCTCGTTGGTCTTCTTCACCCAGTTGCCCTGGTAGGGCACCTTCCACGTCTTGAACTCGCAGTCCTTCCAGCCGCACCGGTAGATGTCGCCGTCGGTGTCGGTGAAGTCGTGCGCCTTGAGGAAGGCCTTGTTCACCTGCTCCACGTCCAGGAACACGCCCTGGGGCGCGCCATTCACCTTCAGCCGGACGAACTTCGCCTTCGACGCGGGCACCCGCATGGCCTCCAGCAGGTCATAGGAAATCTTCTCCGCCAGCAGCGTCGCGTCCGCGTACTCGGCCACGAGGTTGAGCGACGTGCGCCCCTCGAACTTCACCTTGTCCGCGAAGCTCACGTTCCAGCTCTTCTTCGGGAAGAAGCGCGCGGAGGCGCCGCGCAGGCGCACCTGCACCGGATACGTCGTCCCGTTCGCCTTGAAGACGGCGTCCTGCTCCGGCGTCCACGGGTCCGCCTCGAACTTCTTCATCGCCTCTTCGGGGATGAGGAGCTCGTACTCCTGCACCGAGGTCTGCACGGCCGGCAGCTCGAAGGGCAACTGCGTCTCCGGCACCGGCTGTGGTTCCGGCTCGGGCTGCGGCTCCGGTTCCGGCTGTGGCTCGGGCTGCGGCTGTGGATTGGGTTGCGGCTGCGGATTCGGGTCCGGATGGGGCGTGGGCGTCTCGTCCGGCGGCGTCGTCTGCGGAGACTCGTCCACGGGATGCGGCGTCGTCGGGACGGACGGCGTGTCCGGTCCGCACGCCCACAGGCACAGCAACGGAAGGCAGAGCAGCAGTCGTACGCGTGTCATCGGGTTCCCGGTGAGCAAGGGACGTGCCCTTCGAGCGGCCCGCACGTCTGGCCAGGAGTGGACACCGCGGACGCGAAGGAGGCGCCCGCGCGCGTCACCGGTGGGTAACGGTTTGCCCACGTTGAGGCCGCCTGCTCGCCTCGTCCGGAAGGGTGGGGCCACCGGAGAGAGTCCCGTCCTCTCCTGGTAGGGCAGGCGGCCGGGCGGGGTGGGGCAGGGGGCTGCCCGGCGCGCGGTGCCCACCTCGCGGCGCCAGCCCTAGCTTCACGGGGAAGCAGGGAGCGCTGCGTCAGGGGAGAGAAGCCGCATGGAGACCTGGAACCAGATTGCGTCCGATGAGGTCCGCACCCATACGCCCGTGGTGGTGAACCGGCGCATCGACGAGCACGTGGAGTCCTGCGTGCGGTACATGGCGCAGAAGGGGGACCGCGCGGAGATGAGCCGCTACCTCGAGCGCCTGGAGCGCGAGTGGGACATCAGCCGGGCCCTGACTGTCGGTGCCGCCGCCGCGTCGGCGCTCGGCCTGTTGCTGGGCCGCAGGGACGGCGGTGGTTGGCGCGTGTTGAGCGCCGTGGCCACCGCGCTGCTGTTCCAGCACGGCGTGTTCGGCTTCGGGCCCATGTCCGGGGTGCTGCGCCTGATGGGCGTGCGCACGCGCCGGGAAATCGACCTGGAGAAGTTCGCCATCAAGGCGCTGCGCGGCGACTTCGAGCGCATCCCCAACGACGGGGGCCCGCTCGCGAAGGCCAACGCCGCCCTCGTCGCCGCGCAGTCCTGAGGCCGTGGAGCGTGGAAGGCCCGCCCCACGCGGGCCACGGAGGCGGGCCGTGCGTGGCCCGCCCCCGCCGTCACGTCAGTGCCTCGGTCCGGTGTAGCCGCCGCCCACCGCGGGCATCAGCGCGGGCGAATTGGGCTTCACCGCGCCGTTGTTCTTCGCGCCGGTGTTGCCCTGGTCGAAGAAGCCGTTGAGGCCGGCGATGCCCAGCGAGAAGTTCGTCACCCAGCCCGGGTCCGGCTTGCCCGCGGCCGCGCCGATGTCGAGCGGCCGCGCGAAGTGCAGGCGCATCAGCAGGGGCCCCAGCGCCAGGTTGACGCCGGCAACGGCGTTCAGCACGCGGTGGTCCCGGAAGTCCTCCCAGTTCTCGCCCACGCCGCCGAAGTCCATGGCCGCGATGGCCTCCAAATCACTGAGGAAGGCCACCCGGACGATGTCGTTCAGCGGCAGCTGGAGCTCCAGCGTGGAGTAGAAGAAGTGGCGGCCCAGCAGCCACCGCTCGTCTCCGAAGTTCACGCCGCGCAGCGTGTCGAACGAGGACAGGAAGTAGGAGCGGGCGTACCGGCCACCCAGTGTCGTGCCCGCGCCGCCGCGGAGGAAGACGTTGGTGCGGCCGTAGATGGGGAAGTACCGCTCCGCGTCCAGGCGCAGGTTGCTGTACGCCTCGTTGTCGAAGGGCTGCACGCCCACCGTCGCCTCCAGCAGTGCCGAGCTGCCGGACAGCGGGCCCGTGGCGTAGTGGTACTTCAGCGTGTCGTAGCCCACCTGTCCGCTCACCTCCGTCTGGAAGCGGATGTCCTTGTTCTGCGCGTTCCACGCGGACAGCAACTCCTGGTTGGCCTCGTTGCGGTCCGCGAAGAACAGGTAGAACTCGGTCGGGTCGTCCAGGAAGTACTTCGCGCCGCCCACGCTCAAGTCACCCTGCAGGTAGAAGAAGGTGCTCAGCGGGTAGCGCAGGCTGCCCATCACGCCGAAGTAGCGCTCGCCGGAGGTGAAGAACACGGGCGAGTTGGGGAACGTCTGGTCCACGCGGAAGCGCAGCGACTGGAAGAGGCCGCCGCCCCACGTCGTGCGGTTCTCGTCGTTGATGTACAGCAGGTAGCCGTCCGTCAAATCGAAGCTGCCGTACACCGACAGGGTGAGCAGGAACTGGTGGTCCCGCATGCGGTCGCTCGCCGCGGCGAACAACTGGCCCACGAAGCCGCCGCCGCCCGCGCCCGCGAAGCCGAAGATGGGGCCGAACTCCAGGTTCTGCCGCGTGAAGGGGCGGTATTGCTGCGCGTCCGTCAGCGGGCGCACGGCGATGGGCTCGGGCGGCTCCGGCTTCGTCTCCGTCTTCGGCACGTCCAGCGCCAGCATGCGCGGCGGGCGCAGCAGCGCGGGCCGGCGCTCGCCGGACATGTGGAACAGCATCCACAGGCTGCCCTCCGGGCCGGGGCCGGGCTCGAACACGCCCGTCGTCAGGTCCGTGCGCCGCACGACGCGCCCATCCGTCATCAGCTCATGCAGGTCCGAGCTGCTGTTGTTGAAGGCCGTGAAGAAAATCCGGCCGTCCGGCAGCGCCGTCGGGTCCGCCTCGTCGCGCTCCTCGGTGGTGAGCCGCTCCACTTGGCGGGGCGCGTCCACCCTCACGCGGAAGAGGTTGTACTTGCGGTGCGACGTGGCGTCCGACGTGAAGACGATGCCGGCCGGGCCCCACGTGAGCTGCCGCTCGGAGTACACGTCGTCCGTGAGCTGCAGCGGCTTCGCGTCCGGTCCCGCCTGCAAATCAACGGCGTACAGGTCGCGCAGGCCGCTGTCGTTGATGCCGATGAAGGCCAGCCAGCGCCCGTCCGCGGAGAAGGCCGGCGAGTAGGCCGCCAGCAGGCCGTGCTTGTCGATGCGGTACGCGACGCGCCCGCCCACGCCCAGCCGCACCGTCGTGCCCAGCTCCCGGTCGATGCCGGTGCGGATGGGCGTGCGCCGCACCAGCACGTCCGCGGCGCGCTTCTCCACCACGTGCTGGTAGTCCTGCACGTAGATGACGTCGCGGCCCACCATCTCCGCGATGAAGGCCAGCTTGTTGTCCGTCAGCGCGAAGCTGCGCCCGGAGATGGGGTGCAGCGACTCCACACCCGGCGCGCCGTCCGACGTGACGCGCATCGTCTTCTCCGGAGCGCGCGGGTCCATGAGGTACAGCCGGCTCTCGCCCGTCTCCGGCACAATCGTGCGCAGCGCCAGCACGTGCCCGTCCGGCGAGCTGGCCATCGAGGTGATGTAGCCGGGCGACTTGTCCAGCATGTCCATCACCGGCGCGGCCTGCTCCGAGCTCAGGTACGTCTTGAAGGCCCGGCGCTTCAGCCAGTTCTCGAAGCGCGCCGCCAGCCGCTTCGGGTCATCTCCGGTGAGTCGCTCCAGCAGCTCCTCGAACTTGAGCGACGGCGAGTCGCGCGAGCCGCCCACCAGCCGCGGCGACTCCTCCAGCACGCGCTGGATGAAGCCCTTGCCGTACTCCTCCTCGAGGAAGGTGCAGCGCACCTGGCCCACCTTGTAGATCCACAGGTAGCCGTAGGGCCCGGGCGAGAAGAAGTCGAGGAACGCGTAGCCCTTGTACAGGTCCGGGTTGACGAGCAGGTCCCTCACCAGCATCTCGGCTTCGGGGTCCATGCCGCGCTTGGCGTAGAACTCGGCCAGGCCTTCGATGAACCACAGCGGCATGCCCGCCAGCGGATCACCGAACACCTTCGCCTGCTCGGCCACCGTGCGCACCTTCTGGATGGTGAACTGGTGCGCCAGTTCGTGCGTGGAGATCTCCTCGAAGAGGCGGTGGTCGCCCAGGTACGGCAGCGTCAGCTTCAGGTCCTCGCCGGTGCTGGTGATGCCCAGCGTTCCTTCGGATACCTGGAAGAGGTTCGTCTGCAGGAACTCCTGGTAGCTGCTGTAGAGGATGTACGGGAACGTCTGCGTGGGGACGTACTGGAACGTGTCCACGAGGTATCGGTACGCGCCCTCGATGACGGGCGCGGCGCGCTCGGCGACCATGCGCTCGCGCTCGTAGAAGTAGAAGCGCACGCCACCCGTCTTGTCCCCGAGCGTCTTCGCGTAGGTGTAGTTGAAGCCGCCGTCGGGGTTGCCCAGGCCCAGCGAGGCCACGCCGCCGCCATCCGCCGAGCCTCCATCCGCGCCCGCGGCGCTCAGCAGGGTGCCCCCATCCGTCACGCCGCCGTCCGCGGCCTCCGTGGCCACCAGCGGAGGCGAGGTGGGCGTGCCCTCACTGGCCGGGGACGCCGTGCCCGGCTGGAGGGTCTCCGGCGTGATGTTGCCGCCGGTGGGCTCGGTGCCTCCCGTCTCGGGAGACGTGGTGGGCACATCCGGGTTGGCGCCTCCCTGGGTGCCGGGCGGCTGGTCGTGGGCCGTGCGCTCCGGCGGCTTGGCCATGCCCGCGGCGTTGGGCCCCACGAGGATGTCCACGTGCTGCCACTCGAACTTGTAGCTGTTCACCGGTGATTTCCCCGGCCGTCGGGGCACGACGTAGAACTGGGCGAGCGCCAGCCCGGGGAGGAGCAGCGCCAGGGCGGCGACTGCGAGGGGGCGGGGATTCACAGGGGGTCACCTCTTCGGATGGGGAGCGGGCGAGAGGGCAGAGACCTGGGAGGTTCCCTCCCAGCGACTCGTGTATACAAGCGCCTCGATTATTTCTTTCCGTTTACTTGCCGCTTGGTGAGCGTCCCGCGCGCACGGTCTGCGTGGGATGGGGGCCTTCCTCTGGTGCTGGCGCCCGATGATATGGATGGGGCCATGAGACGCCTTCTCGCACTGTCATCCACGCTGGTCCTCGCTCTCGGCTGCGGCAAGGACAGTAACTCCAATGCCAAGGCCGAGTGTCAGCTTGAAGCCATCGACCTGTCATCCTGTCAGCGTTCAAGCCTCGCCGCTCTCAATCCCGAGGGCGTGTGGAACCTCAACATCGAACTGAATGACGGCACCGGTGCCGCCAGCGCCATGCGCCTGTCGGGCGCGGCCACCGGTGCGTCCATGCTCGGGTTGACGGTGACGGAGCGGCAGGTCTCTGGTGACACCTTCTACCTCGCCAGCGACATCGTGGGCACGGACGACATCGAGCTGCGCTACGCGCTCGCGGGCTGCGCGGCCACGGGGCCGGGGAAGCTCACGGGTGTGTTCCGTCGCTGCCAGGACGGACAGCTCGACCTGCAGGGCACGTTCGAGGCCGTGCGCGTGGCGCGCCGCGACGGAGAGACGGAGTCCGACAAGGTGGCGCTGGTGGGTGAGGCCGTGCTGCCGCGCGGCACGCCCACCGAGCTGGCGGTGGCCAACGGCCACGCCTACGTCACCGCCGGCACGGAGGGGCTCTTCGTCTACGACGTGCGGACGCCCAACGCGCCGCGCAAGGTGGCCGAGTCCAAGCCGTCCGACGACTACTACGCCGACGTGCTGGTGAATGGCACGACGATGTATCTGGCCACCAAGAAGAGCGGCATCGCGGTGTTCGACCTGACGGACCCCGAGTCGCCCGTCCGCGTGCGCGCGGTGCCGGACACGGCGGTGGAGGTGCAGTCGCTGGCCATGGATGGCACCACGCTGTACGCGGCGTCGCCGTACCCCAACGCCGAGGTGCTCATCTACGACATCAGCACGCCCGCGACGCCCAAGCTCCTCACGCGCTACTACGTCGAGGGCGCCGAGCCCACCACCGGCGAGCGTCCGCTGGACGTGGTGGCCATGGGCGGGAAGCTGTACGTGAGCCACTGGACGTACGGCATGACGGTGTCGGACGTCACCAACCCGGCGAAGCCGAAGCTGCAGGGGCGCTTCGGGGCGTCCAGCTCGCGCACCACGGCGGTGGGCACGGTGGGCGGCAAGACGCTGGCCTTCGACGCGGGCGAGGACTGGGGCGCGCACCTGAGCGTGCTGAACGTCACGATTCCGGAGTCGCCGGTGCAGATGGGCGAGTTCCGCCTGCGTGACGAGGTCTCCATCCGCTCGGTGACGCTGGCCGGCACGAAGCTGTACGTGGCCTACTACCAGGACGGCCTGCGCGTGCTGGACGTCTCGGTGCCGGGCGAGCCGCGCCAGGTGGCCTACTACAACACGTGGCGCGAGGGCGACGCAGGGCGCGGCGTCACCTTCTTCGAGGGGCTGAACACGCTGCGCGTGCCGGGTGACGGCTACATCTACGCGACGGAGACGTCGCGCGGGCTGCTCATCTTCCGCGAGACGGAGTAGGGCGCTCGGAGGTTCGCCACCCTGGCGCGGCCGGGGTGGCGGCTCATCCACGTTTCAGGGGTTGAGCATGACGTTGCCGGTGGACTCGCGTCCCAGCATGGCTTCGCGGACGTAGGCCAGCTCGAAGCCGGCATCCGCGAGGGCGCAGCGCGCGGCGTAGTTGTCGCGGTTCTCGACGGCATCGCGAGCGCGTTCGAGGTAGGCGCGAGCCCGCTCGGCGTGGACGACCACGGGGCCCTGGCCGTCGCCGGCGGCGCTGGCGCGCACGTTCTCGAAGGCCTGGTCGGCGAGGTCGATGGCGTTGTCGACGGCGAACTCGCCCTGCTCGAGGGCCTGGTCCGCGGCGAGCATCCACTGGCCAGCGGTCTGGACGTACGACAGGCGTTGCTGTCGGGCCTGCTCCACGTCGAGGGCGCGGTCTCCGGACTGATCGATGTGCTGCTGTACGTCCGTGGTTTCCGACGCGAGCTCCTGGTCGCGCTGCTTCAGCTCGGTGGTGCTCTGCTTCTGCTCGGTTTCGAGTTGGTTCACGCGCGTATGGAGCTGTTGGAGTTGCTCCTGCATGGTGAGGGGGCGGGTGGGGGGTGGCGGGCTCGCCGTGGTGCCGGCCGCCGCGCCGGTGCCGGCCACGAGCGGGAGCGCGGCTCCCTGCGGGGTTGCGGTGCCTGCCGTGCCCGCGCCGCCTGTGGCGTTCTGTCCGGTGGGTTGTGAGGCCGTGGCATTCTCGTCGACGTCGGAGGACTGCGTGCCGGAGGACGGAGGGGTCCCCGTCGCGCCCGCGCCGCCGGTCGCGCGCTGATCCGTGGTTCCAGTAGTGCTCGCGTCGCCGGTCGTTCCCTGACCGATTGTTCCCGCGGTGCCCGCGCCGCCGGTTGCGCCCTGGTCGGCGGTGCCCATCGCGCCTGCGCCGCCGGTCGTGCCCTGAACGGCAGTATCACTGCCCCCGGTTGCGCCTTGCGTGGCTGCTTCCGAGCTGCCCGCCGCATCCTGAGCGGTGGTCCCTGCGCCACCGGTCGCGTCTTGTGGGACCGCACCCGTGCTACCCGTCACCCCTTGTGAGGCAGCTCCTGTGCGATCGATTGCCTCCTGTGCGGCAGCTTCCGAGCTGCGCGTACCATCCTGTGTGACGGTTCCCCCGCCGCCGGTCGCTTCCTGCTGTGCGGTGCTTCCCGTGCTGCTTTCTTTCTCCCGCTCCGGCGTCTCAGGGCTGCTCTCAGCAGAGCCTTGCCCCGTCACAACCGAGCGTCCCCCGATGATCTCGCCCGCGCGGTACCCAGTGACGACGGAGCGTCCCCCGATGATCTCGCCCCCGGTCGAGCTCTGGCTCGTTTCCGTCGAGCCCGCGGCAGACCCCGCGCCGCCGGTCGCGCTCTGGTCTGTGGCAGTACTCGCACCTCCGGTAGCGTCCTGGCCCGCTGCCGCCGAGCCGGTCGCAGTCGCGCCGCCAGTCGCGCCCTGGTCTGTCGTCGCCGAGCCGCCGGACGTACTCGCGCCGCCGGTCGCGCCCTGGCCTGTTGCCGTTGGACTCCCAGCTGTGCCGGCGCCGCCGGTCCCATCCTGTCCCGTTGTCGTGGAGCTCTCGGCAGTGCCTGCGCCGCCAGTCGCGCCCTGGCTCGCTGCCGTCGAGCCGCCGGCACTACCCGCGCCGCTGGTCGCGTCCTGCCCCGTTGTCGTCGCGCCACCGGCCGTGCCCGCGCCGCCGGTCGCGCTCTGTGCGGACGTCCCCGTGTTGCTTCCGGTCTGCCCGCTCGCGGACTGCGTCGCCGTGCGGCTCGTTCCCACGGTGCTTCTCGTGGATCCGCCCGTCACACCCTGCTGTCCGGTCTGATTCGCTGCCCCCGTGGCGGATGTTCCCTGTGCGGCTGTGTCCTGCGTGGATGTCTGGTCGCCGCTGCCACCGGTGCCCGATTCATCCTGCACCTTGTTGTCCCAGGGGGCGGGCACGGGTTGGTACACCTGCGACGCCTCGTCGTAGGCCATGTCCCCGACGGACGTGGCCGGGGCGCCATCGGGAAGGACTGGCACGAACGTGTACGTGGTGGTCGTGTCGACGGGCTGCTGCACCACGTAGCCCTCTGGAGGCCTCGCGCCTTCCGCATTCTCGGCCGCACGCTCGTAGGAATCCCGCAGTGCTTCCGCGGCGGGGTCCCGGTTGTTCGGATCCAGAGGCGACGGCAGGGACGTGGCGTCAGGCGTCTGTCCCAGGCTCAATCCCGCGGCGATGGCAATCCACAGGTGCATGCCTGAAAGGTGTCCACCAGTGGATGTGCAAACACCCCGCCCGGCGGCGCTCCGCCCGACGGGCCGCCTGGTGGGCGCGCCATCGAGCGCCCTCGAGAGATGCGCACCTTCATGCCTCGGATCGATTGGACAGCCCGGTGGCTCACGGGAAAAGCCCGTGCATGCCTGGCGGGGTCGGGTGGCCAGCCTGGTGGCTCCCTGTTCGGAAATGTCGGGACATTTCACGCGTCACATGGCGCTCAAAACCCCCGACATTTCCGAACAGGAAGCCCTCCAGCCCGCTCCCTCGGCAACGTCACTTCCTCCGCCGGGTCACCGCCAGCACCTCGCGCGCCGCGCGCTCACCGGTGGCGATGGCGCCATGCACCGTGCCTTCCTCGCCCTCGGTATTCGTGGCCTCGCCCGCGAAGAACAGGGTGCTGTCCACGGGAGCCGCGAGCGCTTCCATCGCATCCGCCGCGCCCGTCGGAATGACGGCATACCCGCCCCGGGTGAACGGCTCGCGTTGCCAGTCCTGCACATGCCACGCCTCGAGCAACTCATGCAGCGCCTGCCGAGGCAGCCGGAAGATGCGAGAGAGAGACTCCACCGCGCGCGCCAGCACCTCGTGCTCCGGGAGCCCGGACAGCGCCAATGCCCCAGGGCCACCGGCCCAGCCCACCAGGTGCGGGGACTCGCGAGGCGACAGCGTCCACCACGTGGGCACCGGCAGGGATGGCCCATGGAAGAAGCCGAACCGCCGCGTGTCCTCGCGCTCGCTCCAGAACGCGGTGCGGAACCGCAGCAGCACCTTCACGAGCGAGCCCATCTCCAGCCGGCCCCAGGCCCGCTCCTTCTCCGGCAATCGCGGGAGGAAGCGCACCGCACCGGGCTCGGGAGGCCGCGCCCGCAGCACGCCCAGGGGCAGCGTCACCACGGCCCGCTTCGCCCGCACCTGCCCGAGCCCCACGCCCTGCCGGGTACGCACTCGCACCCGCACTTCACCGGCTGCCCAGCGGAGCTCCTCCGCCACCGCGTTGAAGAACACCGTTCCCGGGCGCTCCAGCAGAGGCCGGGCCAGCGCCCGCGGTACACGGTCATAGCCCTCCATCACCCGAGAAGGCGTATTGCCTCCCAGTTCCTCCGAAGCCATCTCCATCCGGGCAATGGCCAGCGTGCTCGCGGTGTCCGGGTCCGCCGCGTAGAAGCCCTCCACGTACGCCCGGCCCATGGCCACCTGGACCGATGGCCAACGCTCGGCCCGGGCGCGCTCTCGCAGCAGCTCCGCGACGGGCCGGTCCGGAGGCTTCGCGGAGGCGAGCGCGTTCATGAAGCGGAAGGACTCCTCGCCATCCATGAAGCGTCCCTTCCACGACAGCGCATGGGTGTCATTGCAGGAGCGCATGGTCAGCCGTGCCCGTCGTGCCAGCTTGCGAAGGGACTCCGGCTCTCCGTGCACGAACTCCGCGCCCAACTCGAGCGGCACATCCGTGACGGGGTCATGAACGGTGGCCACGCGCCCGCCGACCCTGTCGCGAGCCTCCAACACCGTGACGCGAAGCCCCGCCCGGTGCAGGGAGGCCGCGGCCGCGAGCCCCGAAGCCCCCGCGCCCAGGATGACGACATCCGAGATGAGGTCCATGCCGAACCTCTAGCCACGCCCGAGCGAAGGAGCACCCCTCCGCGAGCAGGTCGTCACACGCGAGACACTCAACCCCGAAGACGCGAAGGGCCGCGCCCCCAACCCGGGAGACGCGGCCCCGATGAAACACACCACGCAGCCGTCAGAGGCTGATGCGAAGCCCCACGCCCAGCTCGAACGTGGGCGCGGCGACGCTGAAGCCCTGGATGCTCTCTCCGTTGACGACGACGTCGGGAATGGAGAATCCGAGCCGCAGCTCGCCGCCCTTGTGGCCGTAGTGCACGGCGCCGAACGCCTCCACCGTGAGGTAGGTGAGCGCGCGATACGTCACGTTGAGCCGGCTCGTGTACGAGTCGTCCGACAGGTTCCCCAGCGTGAAGAAGTTGAACGCGGTGTGGTCCCAGTCGAACGGCTGGTTCAGGAACAGGTACGCCGCGCCGTAGTGGCGGCCCACGTACAACGGCTGGAACGCGCTCTGGGCAATCAGGTACGGGTAGCCCACCGAGCTGGTGTAGCCCGTCGAGTTGTAGAAGTACTCGACGCCCACCACGGCCAGGTCGTTCTCTCCATACGGGAAGCTGTAGTTGGCGCCACCCGTCACCTGGGGCGTGAGGCCGCTGGGCACGTACGACTCCACCTGGATGCCGTTCTGGATGATGTCCTGCAGCGAGGTGCCCTCGGGCAGCCGGTACAGCGGGCGGTCCGTGCCCTTCTTGATGCCGAGCTCGCCGTAGACGTCGATGGGGCCCAGCGCGGAGGACAAATCCAACCCGAAGCGCGGCTTGCGGCCACGCTGGGCCACGCCGCTGACGCCCACTTCCGCCGGGCCGAGCACCACCTCCGCGCGCAGCGCACCACCGATGCGGCTGAGCCGGTTGACCGGGTCGCTGCCGCCGGAATTCGTGGGGCTTCCGTTGGGGTCGGTGACGGCGCCCGCGTCGGTGCCCAGGTCATCCACCACGGCGATGCCGTAGAAGTTCCACCCGCGCGACTCCCACGGCACGTGCAGCTTCACCATGGACACGCCGGTGCGCAGGTCCACGAAGGCCAGCGGGTTCCTCCGCTGCGGCGACAGGAAGTCCGTGGGATTCCATATCTGCCCCGTGCCCCACTTCACGTGCTGCTTGCCCACCGTGAAGAACACCTTGCGCTCCAAATCGAAGCGCAGCCACGCCTGGTCCAAGAGGACGCGCGGGTTCGACGGCGCGCCTTCGGCAGGCTCGGTGGAGCGGGTGGGGTCGTAGCTCAACCGCCCCACCACGAAGCCGCGCAGCCGGTCCGTGGGGCGCGCGTCGAAATATCCGTCCACCAGCGTGGGCGCGGAGAACGACGTGTTGCCGAAGGACACGCCCTCGTTCGCCGCCACGTTGGCGCGCAGGTAGAACTGCCCGCCAATCTTCAGCGGGTCATCCACCGCCTCCTCGGAGTCGAAGGCGCTGCGCGTCGCCGGCCCGTCCAGCGCGCTCGCGTCCCGGTCGCCCGCGGCTGGAGGGGCCTCGGTGAGCGAGGGCTGCTGCTGCGCGGGCTCGCCGGACGTCGTTGTGTCCGCCGCCGCCGTGTCCCCGCCGAAGACCTCGTCGTCGCTGGGACGCTCGGACGGTGACTCGGGGGCGGCGGGCGTGGACTCGGCGGGCGTCTGGGACTCACCGCCGAAGAGGGCATTCTCGTCCGGCCGGTCCGCGCTGTCCGACGACTGCGCGAGCACGGGCGCTCCGGCGAGGGCCGCGGACAGCGCCGCGGCCACGGTGAGGGTCCGAGGACTCATCGACTTTTGCTCTCGAGCCACGCCTTGGTGAAGATGTTCGCTTCCAGCGGGCGCAGGTCGACGGACTTGAGGAGGACGACCGTGGAGTTGGCCTTCTCCACCTCGTCGTAGAAGCGCATCTCCTCGGGGTACCAGACGTCGGCGCCCTTGGACTCGCTGAAGACCTTCTTCCAGCGCGGGTAGAGCGCGGTGCGCAGCTTCCGGCCGGACAGCGCGTACTCCTCGCGCTTGAGGACGTTGGTCGTCTCCTTGTCCACCCACAGCTTGATGACGGGGTAGGCCACGTCCACGCCGGGCTTCGCCTTGAGGGTCAGCATGAGGGCCGTGTACTTGCCCAGCTTCCCCTCGCCGTCGAAGGAAGGGTCATACTCCTCGGCCAGGCGGGACTCGTCGAAGTCGGCGCGGCGGCTGTCGGTGCCGGCGATGCGCTCGCGCTCCGTGCGCCGCTCCCACTTGCCCACGTTGGGGTCATAGCTCCAGAGGTTCTTGTCCAGGCGCAGGTAGCCCTTGCCGGCCTCCGTCTTGGGACGGCTGAAGAGAATCATCAGCTTGTCGTCCGCGTCGCGGCGGTAGACGAAGCCCTCGCGCACGCTGTCCGTTTTGTCCTTCTCCTTCTGCTCCAGGTAGAAGAGTGACTTGTAGTCGCCGCCGTTGCGCTGCCGGTCGTCGATGGTGGCCAGGAGCTTCACCAGCTCCGCGGGCTCCATCGCGACCGCCGCCGGAGCGGACAGCAGGGCCACGGCGAGCACCGCGGCCGACATCACGCTTTTGAGACTCATGGTGCTTTCACCCGATGTGGTGCATCGCCGTGACGGGCTTCATCCGCGCGGCGAGGAAGGAGGGAATCAGCGAAATCGCCGTGGTGCACGCGGTGATGAACAGCATGGCGCCCACCACGGACCCGGTGTTGACCGCCAGGTGCAGCTTCTCCGACATGATGAAGACCGCGACCACCTCTGGGACGGCGATGTCCGCGGCGTTGATGGAAAGGCACACCACCAGCCCCAGCGCCGCGCCCGTGAGGGTTCCCAGGGCGCCCAGCGTCAGCGCCTCGAAGACGAACATCGCCAGCACGCGCGTGCGCTGCATGCCGATGGCGCGCAGCGTGCCAATCTCACGCGTGCGCTCCCGGATGGCAATCCACAGCGTGTTCATGATGCCCACGCAGATGATGACCAGCAGGACGAAGATGAGGACGCCGGTGAGGCCGTTGAGCGCGGTGAGCGTCCAGTTGATGAACGAGATTTCGTCCTCCCAGTTGGTGATGTCGAGCTTCTGGCCCGTCCACCCCTCGCGGTTGACCACCTCGAACTTCATCCAGAAGGCGCGCGGGTCGTTGTCCATCACCTCGTAGCCCGCCGCCGCCAGCGTCTGGCGCAGCCGCGCCTGCACCGCCGGCACCTGCTTCACGTCCTTCAGGTACAGGTAGATGGCGCCAGTGGTGTCCTTGTTGAGCTGGTACAGCGAGCGCAGCGTCTGCGAGGGGACGAAGACGTTGAAGTCGCTCATCAGCCCCACGTTGGCGGCGATGGCGGCCACGCGCACGTCCACCGTGTTGTTGGTGCCGCGCATGGTGGGCGCGGAGAGCGTCACGGTGTCGCCCACCTTGACGTCCAGGCGCTTGGCCTGCTTCTCGAACACGAGCACGGTGTCGGGCTCGGCCAGCGCGTCCAGCGAGCCCTGCTTCACCTGGAGGACCTGGTGGATGCCCGGCTCGGACTGCACGTCGATGCCGCCCAGGCCCACCTGCACGGAGCCCGTCTCGCTGACCAGCTTCACCCAGCCGCGGCCGCGGTGGACGACGTAGTCCAGCTCCGGCACGTCCTTGCGGACCTGCTCGATGATTTTCGTGTAGCCCGTCACCACCGGCGCGGACTGACCGGCGGTGACTTTGTAGAAGCCCGCCACGTTGACGTGGCCGGTGGACAGGGTGGTGGCGGAGCGCAGCATCGTCGCCTGCATGCCGTTGGACAGGCCATTCAGGATGACGAGCAGCGCGGTGACGCCTGCGATGGCACCACCCAGGAGCAGCGTGCGGCGGCGGTGGGTGCCGAGGTTGCGGAATGCGATGAGGAAGAGCTGGAGCATGGGCTTACTCGTCCGTCTGCATCGCCTGGAGCGGAGAGACTCGCGTCGCCAGGAACGCCGGGTAGAGGGTGGAGATGGCGGAGACGACCACCACGATGATGAAGGCCGCGATGAGGTTGCCCGCGCTGAGGCTGGGGTACAGCCGCGGCCCGGAGAAGAAGAAGTAGAGCGCCTCGTTGCCCGCGGGGATGCCCGCGCTGCCCAGGGCCGCCATGATGCCGCTGCCGAACAGCATGCCGCCGGCGCCGAACACGAAGCCCAGCAGCAGCGTCTCCACCAGCACCATGCCCAGCACGAAGGAGCGCTGCGCGCCAATGGCCCGCATGGTGCCCACCTCGCGCACGCGCTGCAGCGTGGCCATCATCATCGCGTTGTTGATGATGACCAGCACCACCACGAAGATGATGAAGACGGCCGCGTACAGCACCAGCTTCGCCATCAGCACGAACTGGCCGATGATGCCCGCCGCCTGCTGCCAGGACACCACGCGCAGCTTCAGCCCGGCGTCCGTCGCGGACTGCTTCAACTCCGCCATCGTCTGCTGGAGCTTCTCCGGGTCCTTGAGGATGACGGCCGCGCTGAGCACCACACCCTGCTCGATTTCGCCCTGCGAGTAGACGCGCTTCGTCAGGTCATCCCGGCGCAGCGAATCGATGGCTCCGCCAAGCGAGTCCTGCTCGTTGATGAGGCCCGGGGTGGCCTCGGCCACCAGCGTGTTGCCGCTGTCCTCGCCGAAGAGGGCGGACTCCGCGTCCTCGCGCGAGACGGCCTTCACGCCGCTCTGCTTCTGCAGCTCGGCCAGCTCCTCCTTCTTGTCCGAGGTGAGGTAGCCGTACAAATCCCGGAAGGACATCAGGTCCATCAGGTTGAGGGCGCCGGCCAGCGCGGACTTCTCCAGTCCCTTGAACTGGTAGGTGCCGTAGACCTTCACGTTGACGCTCTGCACGTAGCCGCTCTTGGTGAAGGCGGTGATGGTGAGGCTGTCCCCCAGGCGCAGGCGGTAGAGCTCCAGCAGCGGCGCCAGCTCCGCGTAGAACTGCTGGTAGCGGGCGTCGAAGTTGGCGTCGTCCGTGGTGAGGAAGGCGGACAGGAGCTTGTCCAGCTTCGGCTCCTGGCTGCCCAGCGCCTTCTGCAGGCGCTCCACCGCGAGGCGCGTCTTGATGGGGTCCAGCTGGAAGACGATTTCGCGCGTCTGCGTCTGGTTCTCCTTCACCCAGCGCTGCAGCTGCGGGTCCGTGGCAATGGTCTTCTTGTTGAGCTCGCGCTCCTGCTTGATGAGGTCCAGCCGGCGCGCCGTCTTCAGCTTGAGGTACTCCTCGTAGAAGAACTTGGAGAGGAGCATGCCGCGCTGCCCCTTGGGCACCGGCTGCCCGTCCACCACCTCCATGCGGTCGAAGGTGTGCTGGAAGGCGTCCAGGTCCGTGCCGGCGTAGCGGATGTAGAGCATGTCGCCGTCCGGAATCTGCGGGGCGATGCGGTTCTCCAGGAACTCCAGCGAGCCGAACGGGTCCTGCTCGAAGGCGCTCCAGAACCCGTCGGACATGGCGCGGGCGAGGGCGTCCTTCTCCTCGGGCGTGCGGGCGGCGTCGCTGAGCAGCGCGCTGGCCCTGGCCATGTCCTCCTGCATGAGGGACACCATCTGCCGCACGTGCGCCTTGAGGCTGTCGATGTTCTCCCGCAGGCCGGGTGTCTCGCCTCCTTCCGCGCGCTTCTTGTAGAGGTCCCTCAGGCGGGCCAGCGTCAGGTCCACCGTGTTGCCGGAGGTGATGAGCGCGCCGCTGGTGCCCATGGGCACCACCGTCTTCACGTTGGGGTGCTTCTCCAGCACCGGCTTGATGTGGCTGAAGTCATCCACCTCCGCGAGGTCCGGCTCGCCGCCCATCTGCCCGAACAGGCCCAGCTCGTCCTTGGACTCGTCCGAGTAGACCTGGATGTGCCCGGCCACGCTGCCGATGATGCTGCGGCTCATGGCGCTGTCCATGCTGTCCAGGAGCGCGCCGCCCACGACGACGAGCAGCGTGCCCAGGAAGATGATGCCGCCGATGAGCAGGTTGATCTTGCTGGTGAACAGGTTGCGGAACGCCACCTGCAGCAAGAGACGGAAGTGCCCCATGGTCAGTGACTCCCCGCGGCCATGGCCCGCTGCGCCTCGGAGGCGCTGAGCCGGTCCAGAATCTTCCCGTCCGCCAGGCGCCACACGGCGTTCGCGTGGTGCATCACCTTGGCGTCGTGGGTGGAGAAGATGAAGGTGGTGCCCTCCTTCTGGTTGAGCTCCTTCATCAGGTCGATGATGTGCTGGCCCGTCACCGAGTCGAGGTTGGCGGTGGGCTCGTCCGCGAGCACGAGCTGCGGCCGGGTGACGAGCGCGCGCGCCACGGCCACGCGCTGGCGCTGGCCGCCGGACAGCTCGTTGGGGCGGTGCTTCGCGTGGTTGGCGAGCCCCACCTGCTCCAACAGCTGCATGACGCGCTCGTGGCGCTGCGCCTTGTCCAGCTTGCGCTGGAGCAGCAGGGGGAACTCCACGTTCTGGAAGACGCTGAGCACCGACACCAGGTTGAAGCTCTGGAAGATGAAGCCGATGGTGTGCAGGCGCAGGTCGGTGAGCTGGCGCTCGGAGAGCTGCTTGGTGTCCTTGCCGGCCACGCTGACCACGCCGGTGGTGGCGGTGTCCACGCAGCCGATGAGGTTGAGCAGCGTCGTCTTTCCGCTGCCGGACGGCCCGGCGATGGAGATGAACTCACCCGGGTGAACCTGGAGGTCCACGCCCCGGAGCGCCGGGACGACGACCTTGCCCAGGTTGTAGTCCTTGGTCACGTTCGTGATGGAGACGATGGGAGTCGCTGCGGGCGTCATGCGGTACGTCCTTTCGAAGCCTTGGGGGTGCGGGTGGGGCGTGCGGAGCGGGTGGCGCGCCACCGCTCGGCGATGCCGGCCATCTCGGTGAGGTAGAAGTCGCAGAAGTCCGCCGCCTCGCGCAGGTGCGGCTTGCCGGCGAGCTGCGGCGAGGCGAGGGCGCTGCGGCACATCTTCACGAAGGCCTTCATCGCCTCCTCCGCGGTGCGCAGCCGGCTCTCCCAGCCCTCGGAGCTGATGACGTAGTAGTGCTGCCGGTCTCCAGGCACGCTGACCGGCTCCACCAGCCCCATGGCCATGCAGGCCCGGATGTTGGTGGACACGGAGGCCGCGCTCACCTTGAGCAGCTCGGCGATGTGTTTGAGCGACAGCGGCGCGTCCGCCAGCATCAGCAGCGCGTGGATGCGCCCGCCGATGCGCGTGCCGCCCTGCCGCTCGAAGTGCAGGGCCATCGCTTCGATGAAGCGCAGCTCCGCGGCGCCCAACTCCGTCATGCCTGGCCTCCGTGCCTTCCACCCGGGCGCCGCTCGCGCTCGCGCTACGAAACGGCAGTCCCAGGAAGGCGGGCCGGCATGTAATCCGTTCAGTTCATTCAGTCAACACTGAATGAAGTGAGTTGACCGGGCGTGCATGTGCCACACGGTTGCGAAAAAGGAAGGGGCCCGCGGCCGTGGGTGGCCGTGGGCCCTGGGAGTACCCCGTGCGCCGGGGCAGGGTGTGTGTCACGGGCGGGTGTCCGTGGCGTGACGTGACTCAGTGCGTGTCGGTGCCGGAGCTGTCGTCCGGGTTCATGGTGTTGCTGCCGGAGTTGATGTCGGTGTTCCCGCTCGGCTGCTGCGTCGAGTCCATGCCCGAGCCGCCGGTGTTCATGTCCACGTCCTTGTCCTTCTCCAGGCCGGAGCCGCCCGTGCCCTCGTTGATGGACGAGTCGGGCGACATCACGTCCCCGGAGCCGCCGGTGCCGGACATGGAGATGCTCTTGGCGACGTTGTCCGTCTCCTTCACCTCGTAGCTGGCGCGAATCTCCTGGCCCGGCTGCAGGTCCTTGGCCTTCTTGAGGTTCGGGTCATCGAACTTGGTGCTCTTGTCCACCTTGAGCGGCACGACCGCGCCCATGTGCTCCAGGTAGATGGTCTTCGAATCGGCCTTGACCACCTTGCCCGTCAGCTCCTTCTGGCCCATGGCGTTCTGATTGCCCATGGTGCCGGTGCTGCCCGGGGTGGTGGAGCCCGAGCCGCCCATGCCCGGCTCCTGTTGTGTGGAGCCCTGCATGCTGCTGTCCTGCGGCACGGACTCGCTACCCGCCGTGCCGGAGCCACCCTGGGCGGTCGATGGCTCCTGCTGCGTGCTCGCGGAGTCCTGCGCGAAGGCGGCGCCCGAACCGAACAGTGCGATGGTCGCGATAACCCCAACCAGCTTCTTCATGGAGACTCTCCTGTGTGAGTGCGGCGGAGGGCATGCGGGCCGCTCCGTTGCGCAAAACCTAGGTGCGCTGGAGGAAGCGGACAGGGCTTGCTGGGCAGTCCGTTGGAGTGCCCGTTCCCTCCTCGGCCGGTGGGACGTGGCGTCCAATCCCCAATGGAAGGGGCCGGGCGGCTTGATGGGGGCCGGGCTTTTCCCCTACCGTCCCGAATCCAGAGCCCATCGGCCGTCCGGCCGCTGGCCCGTCAGGAGACTTCCGCCGCAATGCCCCCGTCCGCCAAGCCGTCCACGCCCGCGCCGGCCCAGGAGCTGCCCGCGCCCTCCTATCCCGCCGTCGAATCCCTGATTGAAGCGACCCCGGCGGAGGAGGTGCGCGCCTTCTTCGCGCCCGTGAAGGCCGGCCTCGCCGAGCTCAAGGGCCCCAAGGTGGAGCAGGGCAAGAAGGTGCAGGCCGCCGTGGCCCGCGCCGAGGAGCTGCTGGAGCTGCTGGTGGAGACGCGCGAGCGCCTCATCGTCGAGGCCAAGGGCGGCAAGGGGCGGCGCTAAAGGCCCGGAATGACGGAGGTTTCCCGGGCATCCCACATTTTTGGGGTGGATCAGGAAACCTCGGGCCCCCGGGGCCGATAATCAGGGAGAGAGCATCCGGAGCATTGGGGATCTCTGACCTTTTTCGCTGTCCGCAGCGCCTGGAGGAAGCAATGGCGAAGATCGACAACATGATGGGCCCGAACGTGCGTCTCTCGACCAACGTGACGACGGCACGGCAGACGCCGCAGACGGGCTTTGGAGCGCGCCTGCAGAACGGCCTCAACAGCGCGGCGAGCGCTGTGGGCACGGGCGTGGGCGCGGTGGCGGGCATGGTTCCGGGCGGGACGATTCTGTCCGCCGCGGTTTCGTCCATGCACACCTTCTCGAGCAGCAGCGGCTCCGGCATGGCCGGCCAGCCCTACGCGGGTGTGATGAGCACCGCGGTGTCGCCGGGTGGCGGCTCGGCGGTGATGGCCTCGGGCGTCGCCGGCGTCGGCGGCGGCGTGGCGGGCACCGGCCTCGCCGGTAACCCGTCGGCGGGCGTGGGCTCCAACGCCAGCGCCACGGACACCGTCAACGGCAACTTCTCGCTGAACAAGATGGCCGAGGAGAACTCCAAGCTCCTCAACCTGCAGGCCGCCATCCAGCAGGAGTCGCAGACCTTCACGGCGATTTCCAACGTGATGAAGTCGCGGCACGATTGCATCAAGAACTCCATCGGCAACGTCCGCTAATCCCTGGCGGGCGGCAGGCCTGAGAGGGAGGGGAGCGGCGCCGCTCCCGTCCCCGCCGGGCGCGGAAAGGAAGAGCGAAGTCCATGGCGGAGAGCTCGGAGATTGCGAACAGCCTCGTCCCCGTCGGCCGCCGGCAGGCCATGGTCCTGCTGGAGGCGGGCTATCTGTGGCTCGACATGGGCCACTTCGACAAGGCTCGGGAAATCTTCGCCGGAGCCGCGGCGCTGATGCCGAAGAGCGAGGTGCCTCAGCTCGGGCTCGGCGCGGTGGAGTTCGCGCAGGGTCGCCACGACAAGGCGCTGCAGGCCTACCGCTCGGCGCAGCGGCTGGCGCCTGACTCCGCGCTGCCTCGCGCCCACGCGGGCGAGGCGCTACTGTTCATGGGAAAGGTGCCGGAGGCTCTCAAGGAGCTGAAGGCGGCCATGGACCTGGAGCCGGACGGAGATGGCGCGAAGCTTGCCCAGTCGCTCATCCAGGCGAAGGAGGCGGGTGTCCTGCCTCCTGCGAAGAAGTAGACGACGGGAGGAGATGGCGATGGCTGTCGGTGGTGTGGGACGAGGCGGCGGAAAGGGACGTGCCGGCGGCGCGAAGGGCGCTGGCGGCGCGGCGCCGACGGCGGGCTCCAGCTTTGGCGGGAAGGTGGACCGGGCGGAGTCTCTCGTCGGGCCCTCGGGTCTGGTAGGCTCCAGCAACGTCCAGGGCCCCCAGGCCGCGGACCCGGTCGCCGCCCAGGCGAAGGCCATTGCCCGGAAGCTGAAGAATGGGGGCTTCAAGAGCAAGGAGGAGGCGACGAAGGCACTCGTCGCCGAAATCCTGAAGGAGAAGCTCCGCATGAAGTCCTCCTCCTTGACCAGCAAGATTTCAGACGCGCTGCAGGATGATCCGCGGCTGAACCAGGTTCTCGAGCGGCTGTGGTCCAAGGCCGAGTGAGCTGCGCTTGGCTCTGGGCGAAGACAGGAAGGTCATCCTCGAGAAGTACGGCCCCTACGTGCGGTCGCTGGCGGCGACCGTGCGCAAGCAGTTCAACGCCCAGCTCGAGCTGGATGAACTGGTGGCCTACGGGCAGATAGGGCTGCTGGAGGCCGCCGAGCGGTTCGACCCGAAGGTGGGGGCCAACTTCCTCACCTTCGCGCACTACCGCATCAAGGGTGCCATCTTCGACGGGCTGCGGAAGATGGGGGTGTTGCGAGGGGCGGACGCTCGGACGGCGTTCGCGGGAGAGCGGGCGGCGGCGTACCTGGGCAATCTGGCGGACCGCGAGTCGGGCGCAAGCAACCGGGGCAGCTCCTTCGACGATGATGTCAATGACATCTCGGATGCGGTGGCCGGGCTCGCCATGGTGTTCGCGACGAGCATGGAAGGGGCGGACTCCGCGGGCTACACCGACGAATCGCTGCCGGTGGACGTCCGGATGGAGCTGGAGCAGACGAAGAACAGGGTGAGGGCGGCGATAGAGAAGCTCCCGGAGAAGGAGAAGAAGCTCCTTCAGGGCTACTACTTCCAGGGCAGGACGCTGGAGGAGGCGGGAGCGGAGATTGGGCAGTCGAAGAGCTGGGCATCGCGGCTTCACGCACGCGCCATCGACCGGCTCAAGGAACTCTTGAACGAGGAGGAGGAACTGCCTCCTTCTCCGACGGATGCAAGGAGGGTCTCACATGGCGGGTCCGATGACCGGAGTCTCCGCGGCGCAGGTGGCGCAGCAAAAGCTGCAGGACCAGGGCGCTCAGCAGACGAACAAGCAGGGCGCGTCGAAGTTCGACGGAGTTCTCGCTGACAAGGCCCAGGGCGCGGGCCAGGTGGACGCCGCCCAGGGTGTGAACAAGGCGCAGGCGGCCCAGGCCACCCAGAAGGCGGACGCCGTCCGTCAGGTGGAGACCGTCAACAAGACGGAGAAGGCCGCCCTGAACAAGGTCAGCGGCGCGGGCCAGGAGCCCATGACGGCCAAGGCCGCCGAGCCCGTGCAGGGCAAGGCCGAGACGGCCAAGTCCTCCAAGGCCGGCGACATGGTGACGCAGGTGATTGGCGACCTGGAGAAGGGCCAGGTCAACCTGGAGAAGATCATCTCCCAGGCCTCCAGCGGGAAGCAGTTCTCCAACGCGGAGCTGCTCTCCCTCCAGGCGTCCATGTACCAGTACACGCAGCAGCTGGACCTGACGTCCAAGGTGGTCGAGAAGGCCACCACCGGCCTCAAGGACGTCGTCAAGACGCAGGTCTGAAGCCTCCCACCAACCTCTGGTGGCGCTCGTGAAGGGCGGCTCCTCCCAATCCCGGGAGGGGGCGCCCTTCCGCGTTTTCCGGGGGCCTAGTAAGCTCTCGCCCGCCCATGATTCGCCGACCGCACGCGTTTGCCGCCCTGCTCCTTGCCCTCGTCTTCACGACGGGCTGCCAAATCGAGCTCCAGCACGAGCTGAATGAAGCGGACGCCAACGAAATCTACGTCCTGCTCAGCAAGAACGGCATCAACGCCAAGAAGGAGAAGGAGGAGGGCGGCAACGAGGTGCGGTTCATGATTACCGTGCCCAAGGCGGACGCGGCTCAGGCCGCGGAGCTGCTCAAGCGCAACTCGCTGCCGCGCCCGGTGGAGAAGGGCCTGGCCCACTTCGCCAAGGGCAGCATGGTGCCCACCGCCACGGAAGAGCGCGCCATGCTCCTCAAGGCGCTCGGCGGCGAGGTGTCCAACGCGCTCAATCAGATCGACGGCGTGCTGGAGGCGCGCGCCATCGTGATGATTCCGGAGAACAACGACCTGACGCAGCCGGAGAACAAGCCGATGCCGTCCGCGTCGGTGTTCATCAAGTACAGGCTGATGGACGGCAAGCCGCCCATCGCCGAGGAGATGGTGAAGAACTTCGCGGCCTCCGCGGTGCCGGAGCTCAAGCCGGAGCACGTCACGGTGCTGATGACGCCGGCGATGCTGCCCACGGCGGAGACGGACGCGGAGAGCCGGCTGCAGGACGTGCTGGGGCTGCGGATGACGGCGGCCAGCGCCAGCCAGTTCAAGGTGATGTTCGCCGGGGCCTTCGGCCTGGTGCTGGTGATGATGGGCCTGACGGCGTGGACCTTCATGCGCGGCGGCTCCAGCGCTCCCGCGGCGCGCGCCGGGGCCCGTGGCCGCGGCCGGCCTCCGGAGGCCTGAGGCTGGGGCCTGACGCTTCTCTCCCCTCGAAGCGGGCGGCCGTGAGCCCGCGAGGTGACGTTTGGACTCGTTCTTCACCTCGCTCAACAAGCGCCAGAGCATGATGCTGCTGACCGCCGTGACGTTCGGCGGACAGGACAGCCTCGGCGCGTTGGAGCACCTCCCGGAGGAGGAGGGCGCGCTGCTCAAGCACCGCGCGCAGGAAATCCTCCAGATTCCGCGCGAGAAGCGCATCCCCGCGCTGGTGCAGGAAATCAAGCGGCTGGTGAAGGACCGGCGCGGGCAGCTCTGGAGCGCCGAGCCGGAGCGGCTGGCCGCGCTGCTGCAGCGCGAGCGCGGAGCGCTGGTGGAGGTGGTGATGCGCGCGCTGCCGGGCACGCTGGCGGACGCGGTGCGCACGCACCTGCCGCCCTCGCGCGTGAAGCTCACCCGCGAGGTGCGGCCGCAGGTGCTGGACATCGTCCGGTGGAAGCTGGAGGACGTGCTGGCGCGCGAGGCGGCGGCGCAGCAGGCCGCGAGCTTCAAGTTCTCCGACGTGCTCCAGCTGCAGCAGCGCGAGCTGCTCACCGTCTGCGACAGGCTCGGCGCGCGCGTGCTGGGGCCGGCCATGGCGGGCCTGCCCGACGCGGAGCGCGACGCCCTCGTCGAGCCGCTGCCGCCGGATTTGCGCCTGCTGGCCACCAAGGCAGTGACGGCCAATGCTCCGCGCAAGCTGCCGGAGGAGGACGCCCGCGCGCAGCTGGAGGTGCACGACGGGCTGAAGAACCTCGGCGGCGCCATCCGCAGCGCGGGCGTGCAGCGGCTGGCGCGCGCGTGCGTGGCGCAGTCCCCGGAGTTCGCCGCGCGCATGCTGGAGAAGTACCGCGGCGAGTTCGGCGCCCTCATCGCGAAGTGGGTCCGCGAGGAGCGCATCCGCCCCACCGCGCGCGGCGACGGCGGCCGTACGGACATCGTCATGGACCTGGAGCGGCTGGCCTCGCGCGGCCTCATCGAGCGGCCGGTGCGTCTGGCGTCCGCGCCGCCTCCGCGCCAGTCCGCCATGCTTCCGCCGCCCCCCGGCGCGCGCAAGGCCGCGGGGGCTCCCGCTCGCGCGGCCCCGTCCGCCCCTGCTGCCGATGGCCGTCCGGCGCCGCGTGCCTCCATGGCCGGCCCCGCCGCGTCCCGTCAGGTGCCCGCCGTGTCCGGCGCCGCCCGCCGCGACATCATGGCCGAGCGCGCCGCCCGCAACGCGGGGGCCGTCTCCAACCGCGAGCCCTCGCGCGCTGCGCCCGGCATGAAGCGGCCCGGAGACCCGGGCGGCTCGGCCGTGCACCGGGTGCCGCCGCGCCGTGATGACGCCTCCACCGCCAACCCCGCGGGGAGCCGCCGCGAGCCCGGCGCGCCGGAACCCCGGGCGTCGCGCGCCATGCGGGGAGACCCGGAGGGCGCCCGCATCGGTCCGCCTCCCTCTCGGCTGGGGCAGCGGGACGCCCGCCGGTCCGAGGACCCGGAGACGAACCCCGAGCCCGCTCGGGAGCGCTCGCGCGTGCAGTCGCGGCCGGCGGAGGACTCCTCGCGTGTCTCGCGGGTACGGCCCCGGGCGGAGCCGGAGGCCGACCGCCGCGAGGTGGGGGATGATCCGGAGGGCTCACGGGTGTTCCGCTCTCGGGGCTCCGTTCCCCGGGCCCGGGGCTCGCAGGAGGAGTCCGCGCCGGAGCGGCCTCCTCGCGTCCTGGCCGGGCGGTCCACCACGTCTCCCGGGCAGGGCTCCGTGTCCCTCCCCCGGGGGGAGGGGACGTCGGTGCAGCGCCGCCCCCGGGCCCCGTCCGGAACCGACCGTCCGGTGCCTCCGGGTGCCGGTGGGCGTGGACCGAAGGGCGGAACGCGCTAGCATCCGGGCCCCAAGGAGCACCCCATGGCTATCGGCAAGGTAATCAAAGGCGACGGCTCGGCCGAGCCGGCCCTCGCGTCGGAGCGGCCCGCGCTGCGTCCCCCCTCCATGCGCGGCGGCGGCGTCATCAACGCCGAGGTCTTCGAGGCCAAGCAGGGCGCCCAGGCCATCATCGAGGACGCCCACCGCGAGAAGGAGCGCATCCTCGCCGAGGCCCAGCGCGAGCGCGACGACTTGCTGGCCAGGGCGAGAGACCAGGGGCGCCAGGAGGGCCTGGCGCAGGCCACCGAAATCGTCCTCCGCGCGAAGATGCAGGCGGGGGAGCTCCTCGGCTCCTACGAGAAGGACGTCATCGCGCTGTCCTTGAAGATGGCGGAGAAGATCATCGGCCGGAGCCTGGAGAAGGACCCGGACCTGATGGTGGAGCTGTGCGCGTCCGCCATCGACAACCTGCGCAGCGCCCGTTCCATGGTGCTGCGGGTGCACCCGAAGACGGCGGCGGTGCTGCGCGCCAAGAAGCCCGTCCTCATGGAGCTCATCGGCCGCGCGGTGGACCTGGCCATCAAGGAGGACCCCGAGGTGGCGCCGGTGGGCTGCATCGTCCAGACGGAGTTCGGCACGGTGGACGCCCAGCTCCCCACCCAGCTCGAGATGCTCCAGAACGTCCTCCTTCCGGACCCGAACGGCCGGAAGGAAGGGCCGGCCTGACGAGGGAGGACACCACCCATGGCCATCGACCTGTCGCGCTACTACGAGCTCATCAAGGACGCGAGCCTGGTGCGCGTCCGCGGCCGCGTCACCGAGCTGACGGGCCTCATCATCAAGGCCAGCGTGCCCAACGTGCGCGTGGGCGAGCTGGTGTTCATCAAGAGCCGCACGCGCGGCTCGGTGCGGGCCGAGGTCGTGGGTTTCCAGGGCGACGAGGTCATGCTCATGCCCCTGGGCGAGCTGTACGGCATCGGCCCGGACAGCGAGGTGGTGCCCACCGGCAAGCCGCTGACCATCAAGTGCGGCGAGGCGCTGCTGGGCCGCGTCCTCAACGGCATCGGTGAGCCCATGGACGGCAGCCCCCTGCCGGACGAGGGGCTCGTCGACTGGTCCGTGGACCGAGACTGCCCGGACCCCTTCACCCGCCAGCGAATCGAGCGGCCGCTGCCCCTGGGCGTGCGCTGCATCGACGGGCTCCTGACGGTGGGCGAGGGCCAGCGCGTGGGCCTCTTCGCCGGCTCCGGCGTCGGCAAGTCCACGCTGATGGGACAGATAGCGCGCAACACCAAGGCGGACCTCTGCGTCGTGGCCCTCATCGGCGAGCGTGGCCGCGAGGTGCGCGAGTTCATCGAGGACGCCATGGGCGAGGAGGGCATGAAGCGCTCCGTGCTGGTGTGCGCCACCTCGGACCAGCCCAGCCTCGTGCGCCTTCGCGCCGCCTATGTGGCCACCGCCATCGCCGAGTACTTCCGCGAGCGCGGTGGCAACGTGCTCTTCATGCTCGACACGGTGACGCGTCTGGCCCGTGCCCAGCGTGAGATCGGCCTCGCCGTCGGTGAGCCCCCGGCCCGCCAGGGCTACCCGCCGAGTGTGTTCTCCATGCTGCCCCGCATCCTGGAGCGCACGGGCAACTCGCAGAAGGGCAAGTGCACCGCCATCTACACGTGCCTCGTGGCCGGCGGTGACATGGAAGAGCCCATCGCCGACGAGGTCCGCGGTATTCTCGACGGCCACTTCATCCTCAACCGCGCCCTTGGCGAGCGGAACCAGTGGCCCGCCATGGACGTGCTGGCCAGCCTCTCCCGTGTGATGAGCGGCATCGTCACCAAGGAGCACAAGAAGGCCGCGGGCACGCTGCGCGAGTTGCTCTCCACGTACGAGAAGCAGCGAGACCTCATCCTCCTGGGCGCCTACCAGTACGGCACGGACCCCCGCACGGACCGGGCCATCGACAAGTACGACGCCATCATCGACTTCCTGAAGCAGGACACCCATTCCAACTCGGAATTCGAGGAGACGGTGGCCCAGCTCATCGCCCTGTTCGAGGAGTGACGGCGGGGCAGGGGTGCGCGGTGGGAATTCCGGGTTAGGATGGCGCCACCATGCCCCCGTACCGGTTGCAAGCCCTGCAGGACATGCGCGCCCGGGCCAAGGAGGAGGCGGAGCAGGCCTTCTCCGCCGCCATCAAGGCCCTGGAGAAGGAGAAGGCGGAGCTCCAGCGGCTGATCGACGACCTGGAGAAGCGCAAGCGCGAGCGCAAGCAGAAGGTGGCCGCCTACCTCAAGGAGGTCATGGCCCGGGGTGCCGGCATCAACGGCATGAACATGATGAGCCGCTTCGAGGAGCGCCTGAAGGACGAGGAGGCGCAGGTGGCACTCGAGGTGGAGCGCCAGAAGGAAGCGGTGAAGGTGGCGGAGAAGCTGGTGGAGAAGCGGCGCCAGGAGATGGCGGACGCGGCCATGGAGCTGAAGGCCATCGAGAAGCACAAGGAGAACTGGTTGAAGCAGGTGAAGTACGAGCGCCAACAGCGCGAGGAGCTGAACCAGGAGGAGATTGGCAATGCCTTGTTCCTGGCTCGACAGCGCAAGTAACCTGCCGCCCACCCACCCCTCGGGAATGACGCCATGAGCCGAGTCGACGACGACCGCGAAGCAGCGCGCCTGGCCGAGCGCCTCCTGCAGGAGAAGAAGCTCGCCGAGGGCCAGGCGAAGAAGCGGCAGGAGGGTGCCACCGCCTTCCAGAAGCTGATGCAGCCGCAGGCCCAGACGCCCGCAGCGCCCCAGACGCCAGCGCAGCCCCAGGGGAACCTGGGCCGCTCCGTGCTGGCCAAGGCGCTGCAGCAGGGCAAGACCTTCAACGAGAAGCTCCAGCAGCCGGGCACCGGCGGCAACGAGGCGGCGACGCAGACGGGCCGGCGCTCGGATGCGAACGCGACGGAGGCCCGCTCCGGCTCGCGCGCGGCGGACGCGAAGGAGAACCGCCGCTCCGCGGAGGTCCGCGAGAAGGACATGAGCAGCGCGGAGAGCGCGCTGGGGCAGGTCAGCTCGGAGCGGGGCGCCGCCATCAAGGCGGACGCCGACGCGGGCGGCGGCAAGGGCAACAGCGGCGGGGGAGGGAAGGACAAGAAGGAGGGCGGGACGGAGATGGGCCCGGGCTTCCGCTTCAACCCCGCGCTGATGGCGCCGGTGCCGGTGGCCAAGCCCAAGGACACCGCGGGCTCCGAGCGGCTGCGTGCCCTGGCGAGCGAGATTGCGCAGAAAATCGTCGACCGCATCCGGGTGGGCACCAACGCCGCCGGCAATGCGGAGTTCCAGATTGATTTGCGCGGCGACGTGCTGAGCGGCCTGTCCATCAAGGTCAGCGCGAGGAACGGGAAGATTTCGGCCACCTTCAGCGGCACCAACCGCGAGGTGCTGAAGCAGCTGGAAGAGGCGGGTGAAGGCCTGCGCACCGCGCTGAGCGGCCGCGGCCTGAGGCTCGAGGACCTGAAGTTCGAGGCCCGCACATGAGTGTGGAGCCCGACGACGACGGGCCCGGAACGCACGAGCGGACGATGCTGGTGGACGTCCGCGAGATGCGGATCCGTCCGGACCGTCCACCGGAGCGGCAGGAGCGCGCCCCGGAGCGTGCTCCCGAGCGCCCGGAGCGCGCCCCCGAGCGTCCCGAGCGCGCCCCGGAGCGTCCGGAGCGCGCCCCGGAGCGAACGCCGGAGCGCTACGAGCGCGAGCCGTCGCGGTACGAGCGCGAGCCTTCCCGCTACGAGCGAGAGCCCTCCCGGTATGAGCGCGAGCCGTCCCGGTACGAGCGTCAGCTGCCGGAGCGGCCCGCGAAGCCGGAGCGCCCGTGGCGGCCGTTCACCTTCCGGAACCTGGAGAAGGTGTCGCGCGCCCAGGGCCTGCTGGCGGAGCGGCTGCGCTGGCTGACGCCGGCGGAGGGGACGCTCACCTCGGTGGCCACGCGGCTCAAGGAACTCTTCGACGCCCCGGTGAGCCTGTCGCTGGAGTCCGTGCAGGTGCGGCCCATGGCCGAGCTGCGGCGCTTCCTGGGCGACCCCACGTTCCTGGCGGTGCTGGCCCCGGGCGCGCTGCAGGGGCGCGCGGTGCTGGAGGTGGAGCTGGCGCTGGCGCACGCGGCGGTGGACCTGCTCCTGGGCGGCGCCGGTGAGATGGTGGGCCTGCGGCCGCTGACGGACATCGAGGAGGGCGTGATGGGCTACGTCGTCCTCGAGTCCCTCAAGGTACTGGTGCCCGCGCTGCAGCAGGCGGTGCCCCGGCCCCGGCTGGACGGTGTGGCGCGTGGCGTGGACGAGGTGTCCGCGCGCCTGGGCGACGACGGGCCCATGCTGGCCGTACACCTGCACGCCACGCTGGGGCCGCACGGCGGCCTGGTGCGCCTGGTGGTGCCGGCGGCGGTGCTGGAGGCGGCCGAGCCGGTGGTGGAGAGCGCCCACCGGCGCGCGCGCCTGAAGGCGGACCTGGAGGCCAACGCCAGCCGGCTGTCCGCGGTGCGCAGCTGGCTGCGGGCGGAGATTGGCGCGGCGGAGATTTCGGCGCAGGACCTGGCCAGCTTGCGCGTGAAGGACGTGCTGCTGGTGGACGCGCTGTCGGCGCGGCCGGACCGGGGCGAGCCAGGCACGGCGCAGCTCCGGGTGGGCTCGGGGCGGGCGGGCCGCGCGGACGCGGAAGTCTTCATCGAGGGTGGACGCTACCGGGCGCGCATCACCGACATCGTCCTCGGCGAGCCGGGCAACCCGCGCTCGGCGGGGGAAGAGGGCTCGGGGGCGGAAGAACCAGAGGACTTCACCAACCCGGAGCTGGATGTGCCTCCGGAACTGGAAGGGGCGGCCTTGGACGAGTTGAAGGACGGAAGCGACCTGCTCGGCGATGTGCCCCTGCAGATTGCCGTGGAGCTGGCGCGTGTGCCCGTCACGGCGCAGCAGGTGGTGGGCATGCGGGCGGGCCAGGTGCTCGAGCTGAACCGCGGCCCGGGCGAGCCGGTGGAGCTGAGTGTCAACGGCAAGGTGGTGGCGCGGGGCGAGCTGGTGGAGGTGGAAGGCCAGCTCGGCGTGCGCATCATCGCCCTGGCGGGGTGAGGCCCCGCCCCGGCTCAGGAAAGGGCAGGCGGGCAGGCGGGCGGGGCCCGTGGCGGTCCTCCGTCCGATGAACTAGCCTCGCCCCCAACCATGGCAGTCCTCCGCCCCTCCCTCATGCGCCTGCTGCTCGGTGCCGCGCTGGTGCTCACGCCGCCCGCCGTCCTGGCGCAGGCTCCGTCCGCACCCTCGCAGCCGGCCGTGGCGCCAGCACCCACGGCGGAGTCGGCGAAGGCCGCGCCGGTTCCGGCCGAGCCGTCCGAGAAGCCCGCCCCCCCTGCCTCCGTGACGGACGCGCCCGCTACACAGGCGCAGGCCGCGAAGGCTCCGGCGGACCCCTTCGATGACCCGTCCATCGGCGCGACGCAAGGGGCAGGGGAGGAGCAGGACGAGAGCGTGGGCTGGATGCTCCTGCGCACGCTGCTGGTGCTGGGCGCGGTGGTGGCGTCCATCTACCTCACGCTGAACGTGGGCCTGCGCAGGCTGATGGGGCTGCAGGCGGTGTCCTCGGGCCGCCAGCCGCTGGTCTCCGTGGTGGAGCGGCTCCCGTTGGACCAGCGCCGCAGCCTCTTCGTGGTGAAGGCCGCGGACGAGTATCTCCTGGTGGGTGGCGGCGAGGCCGGCCTGCAGTTGCTGTCGAAGCTGGATTCGGAGGCGGTGGAGCGCATCCGCGCGCAGCAGCGCCCGCAGCCGAACGCTGTCACCCTGAGCCCCTTCCTCCAGAAGCTTCTCTCCCGCCGCAATGGCGGTTCGCCCTCCCAGCCCCCCGGCGCCTGAAGACCTTCCCGTGCACACCCCTTCCTCCGCCCGCTCCGTCCTTCCGCGCATCCCGCCCTGGCTGTTCGCGGCCGCGGTGTCACTCAACCCCATCATCGCGCTCGCCGCGCCGAAGAAGGGCGGCGCCGCCCTCCCCGAGTCGGTGGCCAACGAGGCGGTGAACAGCGACTCGTTCACCTCGCGCCCGCTCATCCTCATCCTCGCGCTCGCCGCCATGGGCCTCGTGCCCTTCGCGCTGATGATGGTGACGAGCTTCGTGAAGATTTCGGTGGTGCTCTCCATCGTCCGCTCGGCGCTGGGCACCCAGCAGATTCCGCCCACCCAGGTGATTACGGGCCTGGCGGTCATCCTCACCGTCTACATCATGGCCCCCGTGGGCATGGAGATGTACCGGGCCGGCGGCGTGGACATCTGGGCCAAGGGGCCCGGCGTGTTCTCCTCGGAGACGGTGGGCTCGCTGCTCGGCGCGGCCGACAAGTCCAAGGAGCCCCTGCGCGCGTGGCTGATGAAGAAGGTGACGAACAAGGACCGTTCGCTCTTCTTCAACCTCGCCAAGAAGCTGCGCAAGGGCGAGGACCGCGACGCCGTGCAGAACAATGACTTCATGGTCATCATCCCGGCGTTCGTGGTGTCCGAATTGAAGGAGGCCTTCCAGATAGGCTTCCTCCTCTTCGTCCCATTCATCGTCATCGACATGGTGGTGGCCAACATCCTGCTGGCGCTCGGCATGCACATGCTGTCGCCCACCACCATCTCCATGCCCTTCAAGCTGCTCCTGTTCGTGCTCGTGGACGGCTGGTACCTCATCGCCAAGGGCCTCGTCGTCGGCTACCTGTAGGAAGGCGCCCCCATGAATCAGCTCACGTTCATCACCCAGGAGGCCCTGTTCCTGGTGCTCGTGGTGTCGGCGCCGCCGGTCCTCACGAGCCTGCTGGTGGGCTTCCTCATCTCCCTGTTCCAGGCCACCACGCAGATTCAGGAGCAGACGCTCACCTTCGCGCCCAAGGTCGTCATCGTCTTCGGTGTGCTGGCGCTGACAGGTCCGTGGATTGGCAGCCAGCTCTTGCGCTTCACCTTCCACGTCTTCGACAGGTTCCCCGCGCTGATTCGATGAACGTCGCGGACCTCGTCAGCGAGCTCGCCTCCCGAGCCAACGTCTCCGCCGTCATCTTCACGGTGGCGCTGCTGATGTGCCGGGTGATGCCCGTGCTCATCTTCAGCCCGTTCCTCGGCGGCGAAGTCGTGCCCACCGAGCTGAAGATGGGCATCGGCCTGACGCTGTCCATCGTGCTGTACCCGGTGGTCGCGGCCTCCGTGAAGACGATTCCGCTGAGCGCGCTGCCGTACATCGCGCTGATGGCCAAGGAGGTCTTCATCGGCTTCTCGATAGCCTTCATCGTCAACACGGCCTTCGAGGCGGCGCGCGTGGCCGGCACGCTGGTGGACACCATGGCGGGCAGCAACAACGCCCAGCTCTTCGTGCCGCAAATCGGCCAGCAGGTGTCCCTCTTCTCCAACCTGAAGATCCAGCTCGCGGTGGTGCTCTTCCTCACGCTGGACGGGCACCACCTCGTCATCCAGGCCCTGGGCGACAGCCTCGTCTCCATTCCCCTGGACGGTTTCCCCCGCTTCAGCCAGGGGCCGTGGCCCTTCTTCGACATGCTGATCCGCGTCTTCGCGGACCTGTTGCGCGTGAGCCTGGCGCTGGCCGCGCCCGCCATGCTGGCCACCTTCCTCACCGACGTGGCGCTGGGCGCCATCAACCGCGTGGCCCCGCAGATTCAGGTGTTCTTCATCTCCATGGCCATCAAGCCGCTGGTGAGCGTGCTCATCATCTTCCTGGTCTTGAGCGCCCTGACGACGCGCATGCAGGTGGAGCTGCGCGGCATGCTGGTGATGCTCAACAACGCCATGAAGCTGCTCACCTGACCTTCCTTCCCCCCGGACGCACGCCATGTCGGACGAGAGCGGAGAAAAAACAGAAGAGCCATCGCAGAAGAAGCTCGATGACTCTCGCAAGAAGGGCCAGGTCTGGAAGAGCAAGGACCTGAGCGGCATGGGCGTGCTGCTCGTGGGCCTGGGCGTGGTGAAGGCGACGTGGAGCTCGCTGGAGCAGGAAATCTCCACGCTGTTCCAGTTCACCTTCGACCACGTGGCGCACCCGGAGCACCTGGACGTCGTCACCGGGCAGGCGCTCTACCTCGCGCTGCGCACCATGCTGCTGGTGTCGCTGCCCATCATCTTCGGCGGCGCCTTGATGGGAGGACTGCTGGAGTACGTGCAGGTCGGGTCCCTCTTCACCATGGACCCGCTGATTCCCAAGCTGGACAAGCTCAACCCGCTCGCCGGCTTGAAGAACATGTTCTCCAAGAAGGCCATCGTCGAGCTGCTCAAGAACCTCATCAAGATCTCCGTCACCGCCTACGTCGTCTACGGCGTGGTGCGGGACGCCATGCCGCTCGTGGTGGAGACGGTGCGCCAGGACACGCGCGGCATCATGATCATCATGGGGGAATTGGTGACGCGCGTGGCCTCCCGCGTCGCGCTCCTCTTCGTCCTCTTCGCCATCTTCGACGTGTGGTGGCAGCGCAAGTCCTTCATGAAGGACATGATGATGACGAAGGAGGAGGTGAAGAAGGAGTACAAGGAGAGCGAGGGCGACCCCCACCACAAGGCCAAGCGCAAGGAGATGCACCACGAAATCATGGAGGGTGCGCAGATGGAGGCCGTGCGCGAGGCGGACGTCATCGTCACCAACCCGGACCACGTGGCCGTGGCCCTGAGTTACGACCGCGAGAAGGACGGCGCGCCCCGCGTCATCGCCCGTGGCATCGACCACAAGGCCGAGCGCATCAAGGCCATTGCCCGCGAGAAGGACGTGCCCACGCTGCGCAACGTGCCGCTGGCCCACGCCCTGCTACGTGTGGAGGTGGGCAACGAGATTCCCGAGGAGCTCTTCGACGCCGTCGCCGAGGTCCTCAACTTCGTCTACGGGCTGAAGGCCGCCCCGTCGACGCCCGCGGCGTCCGGGGACAAGGGCCGCGCGCGTGCATGAGTGGGAGCAAGCGGCCATGATGCACGGAACTTCTTCGGAGCTGCCATGAGTGACGACGAGGCCGAAATCGCCATCGCGCTGAAGTACGACAAGGAGAAGGACGGCGCTCCGCGCGTGGTGGCCAAGGGCATGCGGCTCAAGGCGGAGAAGATTCGCGCCATCGCCAGGGAGCACGGCATCCCCTTCATGCGGAACGTCAACCTCGCCAACGCCCTGTACCGCGTCGAGGTGGGGCAGGAGGTTCCAGAGGAGCTGTACGATGCCGTCGCCGAGGTGCTGAATTTCGTCTACGAGCTGCAGCGCGAGCAGGCGGCCGCCAACAGTAAGCGCTAGGGGGGCTGGACGGCCCCCTCCCACATGGAGTGACATCGGGTACCACGATGGCCAGAATCAACAATCAACCCCCCAAGACGCCGGTATGGCCCTGGGGGGGACCCCGAAGCGTCCGTGAGCGGCTCGTCGACCCGTCCCAGGTCGACCGCAAGAAGCTCCGCAAGACGGGCAACCCCAAGAACCCGGCGCTCGCCTCGTCCGCGCTGCTGGACTTCATCGGCCCGGCGCACTCGTCGGAGGAGCTGCGTCTGCCGCTGCCCCCGCACCCCGGCGGGCACGACGCGGACCTCGAGGGCTTCAGCGACCGGCCGCACCTGGCCAGCGTCGCCGGCCGCGGGGACGAGGAGCAGCGCCGCATGCTGGATCGCGGCCTCTCCAAGGTGAATGCCCCGCCGGAGCGGCTGGAGCGCCTCAAGGCCCTGCTCCAGCGCGAGTCCGCCATGCTGACGCTGGTGGATCAGGTCAACGAGGAGACGAAGGAAATCATCCGCCAGATGTGGGCGGCTCAGAAGGACGAGGGCATCTAGCGCCATGGCCGTGCTGGACCCGGAGGATCCGCAGGACGAGGCGAAGCTCGCGGCCACGCTGCAGCGCTGGGCGGACGGGAAGGCCACCCTGCGCGACGTGCGTGGCTACTCGGACGACGAGCTGTATGCCATTGCGAAGACGGCCTATTTCTTCTTCTACCAGGGCCGTATCAGCGAGGCGCGCACCCTCTTCCAGGGGCTGTACGCCGTGAATCCCACCGACGGCTATTTCGCCAAGGCACTGGGCGTGGTGGAGATGGCCGCCGGCAACGGGCAGGGCGCGCTCGCCGCCTTCGACGTGGCCGCCAAGCTGTCTCCCCAGGACCCGTCCGTCTACGTGGGCCGCGCCGAGGTGAAGCTCGCGCTCGGCCAGAAGCAGCAGGCGCTGGAGGACCTGCGCCGCGCCGCGGCGATGACGCCCGAGGATGACCCCGTCGTGCGCAAGGCCGGGGCCATGCTCACGGCGCTCGGACGCCGGTGACGGGTGGGTCAACCATCACTTCCGGAATGAAACGAAATACCGGGAGTCTGCTAGGCTGTCTGACGTTCCCTTTTTGTCGTCATGGAGGTTGTCGACATGTCGAACCCTAATCCTGATCCGCGCGTTCCCGCCGAGATGCCGCCTGAGGCTCCGGCCGAGCTGGTTGCCAAGCGCGAGCGCATCGTCCCCGAGCTGGAGAAGCAGGCGAAGTCGGCGACGGGCACGCTGCAGCAGGTGATGCGGAAGATGGCGGCGCTGATCGGCAACACGAAGCCGGGCGCGTCGCTGAGCTTCCAGCTCTACCAGGACGTGAAGGACGCCTTCTCGCGCCACCTGGCCGAGGCGGAGAAGAACCCGGCCCTGGCCCAGATGCCGCCGGTGCTCATCGAGTCCGTCGAGTGGATGCAGGCGTACCTGAACGCCCGCGGCTTCGCCTCCGAGCCCGCGGCCGCCTCGACGGCGGCTCCCGCGAAGGCCCCTGCCAAGTCCGGCGCGCCGGCGGGTGCGAAGGACGCCTTCGAGACCAGCAGCAAGAAGCACGCCTCGCTCACCGGTGAGGCGCCCCCGCCTCCCGCGGTGCAGCCGGACGTCAAGGCCGAGCAGAAGGACCTGGAGTCCTTCAAGGCCTGGATGAAGAACCCCAGCCTGGGCAAGCTCAAGGGCTAGCCGGGGCCGCGGTGTCGAAAGGGGCGCGGGAACGCAACTTCCGCGCCCCTCCCGTCGATAACTCCTCCGAGACTCATTTCCCCAAGGAGCTTCCCCCATGGGCAACACCATTGGAAACACGCCGCCGGCCACCGCGCGCGGCAACACCCAGCAGGCCAGCGACGCCGAGAAGACCAGTGCCTGGCAGGGCGTCCTGGACTCCGCCGTGGCTCGGATGACCGACTCGGAGGTCAAGGGCAGCCTGAAGTACCTGGGCGACGGCCGCATCGACGGCGTCAAGCAGAAGGTGAAGGATGAGATGGAGGCCTTCGTCCGGGACAACCCGAACGCCTCCGTCGACGAGATCAAGAAGAAGGCGGAGGAGGTCTCCTCCAAGCACGAGACGAACGCCGTCTTCAACAAGATGCGCGACGACAACTTCTTCAACAAGCTGATGAGCCGCCGCAAGGAGCTGCTCAAGGACATGTGGGGCTGATCCCCCGACGGATCTCCCACAGCCTCCTGTCTTGCCCCGCCGCCCGGGTCCCCTCGAAAGAGGGTTGATCCGGGCGGTGGTCTTTTTGGCGCCCTGCGTCGTGGGCCTGGCCCTCAGGAGTTGAGTCCCCGGGCCCCTGGGAGCTCCAGCAGCTCGTGCGCAGGAGGGGGGCCGCCGAGCTCATGCTTCGCAGGGGCCGGTCACGCCTGGTGCGCGCCGGCAGCTCATGCTCCGGCCGCCGCCCGCGGGCTGGTGGAGTCTGGCCCGCAAAAGCGAAGAGCCGGCATCCCGTGAGGGAGGCCGGCTCTCGAGACTGCGACCGCGGCAACCGAATTACTTGATGTTGCCGATGACGGACATCGCGATCTCGTTCAGCTTCTTGATGATGTTGGAGGCGAACGCGGTGGCCTCCTGCTGCTTCTGGAGCATGAGCTGGGCCTCGGCGCGGTCACGGTCCGGACCGGTCAGGCCGGACAGGGACTTCTCCTCCAGCGCGCTCAGGGACTGGCTGTTGCCCAGGGCCTTCGTGAGGGAAGCGGCGGCGGTGGTGGCGGTGGTCATGGCGTTCTCCGGGAATTTGGAAGCGAGTGGTTTGCTGCGGCGCTGCTTACAAAAGGATTATGGGCGGGACGGGGTCGAAAGTTTCCTCGGGATTTTCTGATTCTTTTTTCCCCTCTGACAAGGGGGTGGGGCCCCTAAGAAATCCCAAGAAATGTGGGACGGGAAATTGTCGGGGCCTTCTTCATAAAGATGGGGGGACGCGCGAAACTCCGGAAAGCCAACTTCGAAAATAGGTGTGTAGCTGCACAGCTCACCCATTTGTTTCGAATTCTTTCTGGGGGTACCAAGTCATGTCGAACAACATCTCCGGCGTCGGCAACCGTCAGATCAGCCCCGCGATGCTCTCGTTTGGCGCCGTCAACACCTCGGCGCTCGAGAAGAACGCGAAGCTCATCGAGTCCACGCTGAACCTGGTGCAGAAGACCATCGACCTGGCCACGAAGTTCGTGGATCAGATGTCGAAGGCGGTCGACTCCAACCCCGGCATCGCGGCCGGCCCGGGCGGGTGCTTCCCCTCCGAGAAGCCGAACCCGCTGGACTCCGTCCGTGAGCAGAACTCCCTGAAGGTGGACAAGGAGAGCGGCAAGATCACCACCCCGGGCGGCTACCAGATTGAGCAGATGGGCCAGTTCGAGTGGAAGGTGACGGGTCCGGACGGCAAGAGCACCCGCGTCTGGGGCGACCCGCACGTCGAGGAGTCCGACGGCGGCAAGTTCGACTTCAAGCGTGACACGGCCTTCGTCCTCGGCGACGGCACCCGCATCAACGTCACCACCAAGCCCTGGGGCAACGGCATGACGGTGACGGGCCAGCTGGACATCGTCTCCGGCGACAGCCACGTGCGCGTGACGGACATCGACAAGGGCAAGGGCAAGGTCGGCGAGGTCAAGCAGGACGGCCTGGACGAGGTGGTCCGCTTCCACTCCAACCCCAAGGCGGACGTGTTCCGCATGGGCAACGAGACGGACGACTGGACCTACGACGGCAAGGAGATCACCGGCTCCGACCAGGGCGGTGACGTCATCAAGACGGCGAAGGATCCGTTCACCTTCAAGCCGGGCCAGAACACCGCGACCCAGAACCACACCACCAACGGCACCAACGGCGCGAAGCCCAAGCCGGCCTGGGAGGAGCTGGGCAAGCTGACCGAGAAGTTCGACGCCATCAGCAAGCTGTTCGACCAGCTGAAGAACACCCGCGCGAACGGCTTCAACCCGTTCCGCCGCCAGGACGACATCTTCGGCCGCTACGACCGCAACCAGCACCGCAGCGCGATGACCCAGTCGTTCCGCGCGCTGGGCAACATGTTCCGGGCGCTGGAGCAGGTCTCCAAGCTGAATGATATGGTCCGCTTCCGCGGCACCCAGATGTTCTGATCGCTGGAACCATCCCACCGGGCCAGGTGCGGTAATGCCTGGCCCTCCTCGAGGTCGTCGTGAGCGACACGCCCCCTGCTGGAGAAGACAAGAAGGCCACGGTCCCGGAGCCCCTCGGCGAGGCAATCATCCGGGGTGAAGTCACCCTCGGTCAGTTCCTCGGTGTCACCAAGGAGGACCTGTACCGCTGGGCGAACACCGCGCATCAGCTCCTGCAGGCGGGCAGCACGCAGCAGGCCTTGACCATCTTCGAGGGCCTGGTGGCGGCGGCGCCCACGGACGCCGTCTTCCACGCGCAGCTGGCCGCGACGTACATGACGCTGGAGCGCTTCGACGAGGCGTTCGACGAGTTCAACCTGGCGTTGCAGTTCAACAACGGGCACGTGGACGCGCTCGCGGGGCGGGGTGAAATCTTCCTGCGCCGGGGGCAGGTGCCCGAGGCGCTCGCGGACCTGAGCGCGGCCATCCAGAAGGACCCCTCGCTCCAGCGGCGCGCGACGCAGCGCGCTCACGGGACTCTGCTCGCGCTGAAGCAGCAGGCCGAGCAGGCGAAGAAGGCGAAGTAACGGGCACCTCACGGGTGTCCTCTCCAGGCCCGGGCGGCGCGAGGTTCGCGCTGCGCCGGGCCTTCGCTTTTTCGGCGACCGGGTGCTGGGGCCGCCGCCCGTCGTGAGGCGCTCGGGTCGAGGTCTCCGGCGGGGCGCGTTGCCCGGCCGGCTTCCCCGGCGAGGACTTCCGAAGCGAAGAAGCGTCAGACAGGTCCGAGCCAGACCGCCCAGCTCGTGCTCCCGAATGCCGCCGGACGGGGAGGGCGCTCGAAGCCGTGCTCCGGCCGCCGCCCGCGGGCTGGTGGAGTCTGGCCCGCAAAAGCGAAGAGCCGGCATCCCGTGAGGGAGGCCGGCTCTCGAGACTGCGACCGCGGCAACCGAATTACTTGATGTTGCCGATGACGGACATCGCGATCTCGTTCAGCTTCTTGATGATGTTGGAGGCGAACGCGGTGGCCTCCTGCTGCTTCTGGAGCATGAGCTGGGCCTCGGCGCGGTCACGGTCCGGACCGGTCAGGCCGGACAGGGACTTCTCCTCCAGCGCGCTCAGGGACTGGCTGTTGCCCAGGGCCTTCGTGAGGGAAGCGGCGGCGGTGGTGGCGGTGGTCATGGCGTTCTCCGGGAATTTGGAAGCGAGTGGTTTGCTGCGGCGCTGCTTACAAAAGGATTATGGGCGGGACGGGGTCGAAAGTTTCCTCGGGATTTTCTGATCCATTTTTCCCGCCCGTCCAGCCACGCCCGCGCTTCAGCGGAGTGCACTGCGTTGTTGGATGACCCGATAACAGTCTAAGCTCCCGGCGCCCGGTACCGACTGCCCTTGCCGGTACCCGGGGCCGTCCTCCCGCCCTCATGAGGGATGTGTGCAGATGACGACCGAATCAAAGGCAACGGTGTCCAAGAACGACGCGAAGCCCCTCTCCGGCCCGGAGATGCTCGAGCGGGCCACCGAAGGCTTCAACCTGTTCCAGGACGGGCGCTTCCGTGAGTCGCTGGCCATCTTCGAGGCCCTCGCCTCCAGGGACCCCACGGAGCCCTACTTCCAGACGGCTCTGGGCGCCTGCCACCTGGCCCTGGAGGACCTGGACGTCGCCGAGTCCTACTTCAACCGCGCCATCGAGCTGGACCCCACCGACCTCACGCCCTTCGTCAACCGGGGCGAGGTGCACCTGCGCCTGGGCAAGGTCATGGAGGCCGCCCGTGACTTCAACCACGCCGTGAGCCTGGACCCCCAGGGGCAGGATCCGCTCAGCGCCCGGGCCCGGATGCTCGCCGCGGCGGCGCTGGAGAGCGTGGAGGATGCTCAGCACTCCGGGCCGGGGAACGACAGCGCTCCGTAGTCACGCGCCCCCCGGCCCTTCACCCCGGGCCGGGCTCAGGGGAACTTCATCTCCAGGTCGATGCGGTTCACCGTGCTGGCGATGGTCTGGAAGTCCGCCGTCACCGAGCTGGCGTACGCGTCGCCACCGTTGAGCCGGATGACCATGTCCCGGGCCGGCTTGCCCGCCGGCGCGTACTTCGCCGTAATCTTGTAGCGCCCCAGCGCCACGTCCTGCAGGCCGAAGCCGTCGCCCGAGTTGGTCCCTCGGGCCGTCAGCGGCGCTCCGGCGCTGCCATCCACCAGCGTGCCCTCCGGCGTCAGCGTCAGCTCCACGTTCTCCCGCTCCACCGGCGCGTTCGGGTCCTCGGGGTCCGTGTACGCCGTCAGGTTGAAGAGCACCTTGCTCCCGTAGACGCCCCCTTCCGGCCTCTGGCCGGTGAGCTTCCAGGAGAAGTTCCGGATGGCCCCCTCGTTCGTGGCGAAGGACGCCGGGTTGTCGGGGTGCAGGTCGAACTTGTACGTCTTGCCGTTGTACTGGCGCTGAATCTGGGCGCTGGCGTTCCACGTGACGGCCGCCCTGCCCAACTCCAGCCGGTAGGTGCCGTCCGTGCCCGTGTTGCCCACCACGTTGGAGTCGTGGAGGACCTGGTTGTCGGCGACGACCTGCGCCCCCGAGAGGGGCTTGCCAGCGGTGTCCACCACCTTGCCCTTCACCACGTTGGTCTCCACCTGGCCGGGGTTGTTCGTTCCCGCGTCGTCCTTCTCCTCCCCACCGTTGCTCGAGCACGCCGAGCAGGCGAGGGTCGAACCCAGCAGCAATAGCGAGAGACTCCGGCTCACCGCACCCTTCAGTCGCATCGTGACGCTCCTCGTTTTCAGACAGCCTGTCCCGGCCCCGGGGGTGACAGGGCTCGTCAAGAGGGGATGAATCCGCGAGGTGTGACGCCGCGCAAGCAGTATCGCCCGCATGGGTCGGCTGACTGGCTGCTCCAATTTCCTGGAGGCGCCATGTCACGGAAAAAGTTTCAGGGCGCTGCTGGTGGAATTCCGTCCACCCGGATGCAGCCCGGGGGAGCCCCCCCTGACAGAAGCAGCCCGGGTTGGCCTAGGATGCCTGTCCGCTGATGGCCTCCAATTCGAACAGCTTCCTTTCGAAGTACTCCGACATCGTCCTGGCGCTGGTGGTCGTGTGCATCGTCGGGATGATGATCGTCCCGCTGCCCACGCTGCTGCTGGACGTGCTGCTGACGCTGAACATCAGCATCTCGGTGGTGCTGCTGCTGGTGTCGCTCTACGTGCCCGCGGCGCTGCATTTGTCGGTGTTCCCGACACTGCTGCTCATCACCACGATGTTCCGGCTGTCGCTGACCATCTCCACCACGCGACTCATCCTCCTCACCGGCGACCCGGGTGAAGTGGTGGTGGCGTTCGGTAACTTCGTGGTGCAGGGCAACTTCGTCGTCGGCGCCATCCTCTTCATCATCCTCGTCATCGTGAACTTCATCGTCATCTCCAAGGGCTCGGAGCGCGTCGCGGAAGTGGCCGCGCGCTTCACCCTGGACGCGATGCCGGGCAAGCAGATGTCCATCGACGCGGACCTGCGCGCGGGCTCCATCGACCAGGACCAGGGCAAGAAGAAGCGCCGTGACTTGGAGCGTGAGAGCCAGCTCTTCGGCGCCATGGACGGCGCCATGAAGTTCGTGAAGGGCGACGCCATCGCCAGCATCATCATCACCGTCGTCAACATCGTCGGCGGCCTCATCATCGGCGTGACGCAGAAGGGCCTGTCCGCGGGCGACGCGGCGCAGAAGTACACGCTGCTCACCATCGGTGACGGCCTGGTGGGCATGATTCCCGCCATCCTCGTGTCCACCTGCGCCGGCATCATCGTGACGCGCGTGGGCGGCGAGGAGGAGGGCAACCACCTCGGCATGGACATGGGCAGCCAGCTCACCGCCTACCCGAAGGCCATCGCCATCGCCGCGGGCATGCTCATCGTCCTCGGCCTCGTCCCCGGTCTGCCGAAGATTCCCTTCTTCCTCCTGGGCGCGGGCGCCGGCTTCGGCGCCTGGACGATGCTGAAGAAGCAGAAGATGGACGCGGTGGTGGAGGAGGCCGGCCCGGCCCTGGAGACGGAGAACGGCACGCCCATGGCGACCGAGCCCGCGCCCAAGGAGCCGATGAATCCGGACTCCGAGCTCTTCATCCCCGTCGTCACGCCGATTGTGCTCGAGGTCTCCGACGCGCTGGTGCCCTTCGTGGACTCGCGCCAGGACAACGGGAAGTTCCTCTTCGAGCTGATTCCCTTCATGCGCGACGGCCTCTTCGTGGAGCTGGGCGTGCGCTTCCCGGGCGTGCGCGCCCGCGGCAACGCGTCCCTCCCGCCGGGCGCGTACCAGATTCAAATCAACGAGGTGCCCGTCGTCACCGGCCAGGCCACGCTGGGGCACATCCTCGTCAACGACACGGTGGACCGCCTCAAGCTGATGAACATCCAGGGCTTCGAGGCCATCAACCCCGCCACCCGCCAGCCGGCCGCGTGGGTGCCAGAGCAGCACCGCGAGACGCTGGAGGCCGCCGGCCTCACCACCTGGGACGTGCCCGGCTACATCATCCTGCACACGGCCGCCGTGCTGCGGCGCAACGCCCGCGAGTTCGTCGGCGTGCAGGAGACGCAGACGATGCTGGAGCAGCTCGAGAAGGCCTTCCCCGCCATCGTCAAGGAGGTGGTGCCGAAGGTCGTCAACGTGCTGAAGCTGACGGACATCCTGCAGCGCCTGGTGGAGGAGGAAATCTCCATCCGAGACCTGCGCGGCATCCTCCAGGCCCTGGCCGAGTACGGGCAGGTGGAGGCGGACAACGTCATGCTCACCGAGCACGTGCGCGCCTCGCAGCGCCGCTACATCTCGCACAAGTACGCGCGCGGCACGGGCACCCTGGTGGTGTACCTGCTGGACCCGAACATCGAGGATGCCATCCGCGGCTCGGTGAAGCGCACGTCGGCGGGCGCGCACCTCGCGCTGGAGCCGGAGCTGGCGCAGGAAATCGTCCAGGCCGTGCGCTCCGAGTGCGGTCACCTGCCGCCCAGCGCCCAGCGCCCCGTCATCCTCACCGCCATGGACATCCGCCGCTACGTGCGGAAGCTGCTGGAGTACGAGTTCAACCCCTCGTTCTCCGTGCTCAGCTACCAGGAGCTGTCGCCCGAGCTGAACATCCAGCCGGTGGCCCGCATCTCCACGCGGTAGCGGCGGCGCGGGAGCGGGCCCTCTTGGGGGCCCGCTTCGTTCGTTGGAAGTGAGTAGGCCGCCCGTGCGCCCTCGGCCTTGGAAGGCCGCTCAGGCGCCGGCGAGCACGGCAATCATCAGCGTGAGGAAGAGCAGCCCCACCACGCCCATCACCACCAGCGGGACGAGCTTCTTCTTGTCCTTCAGCGGAGAGACGGCGTCGGCGGAGTCGTCCGGGACGGCAACCTCCGCGGACTGGGAGACAGGCTCCTCGACGGACGGGGACTCGGCGCTACCCGCGGGCTCCTCTGAAGACGCGGCCTCGGCGGCTTCCTCGGGCGGGGGGGCGGGCTCCTCGTCCGGGGGCGCGGGCTCCTCCGCGGGAGGCTCCTCCACCGCCTTCATCTGGCGCGACGGGCCCGGACGCTGCGGCGAGGGCGGCGGCGAGGCCTTCACGTCCGTGGAGAGCTGGACGGGCTCCTCTGCCGGCTCGGACGGGTCCACGTAGAGGAAGCGGGTGGCGCCCACCTCCAGCTCGTCGCTGTCCTTGAGCGCCTTGCGGTTGACGCGCTTCTTGTTGACCTTGATGCCGTTGCGGCTGCCCAGGTCCTCGACGTGGGTGCCGGACCAGTCGCGGCGAATCTTGGCGTGCTTGCGCGAGACGAGGTCATCCTTGAGGACGACGTCCACCTCCTTCTCGTCGCGCCCGAAGATGATTTCCTGCGTGTCGCCCAGCTCGATGCGCTGGCCCTCGCGCGGGCCATTCATGAAGCGCAGGTAGCGCTCCACGCTGGAGCCGCGCATGGCGTCCTTCACCATGCCGCGGGCGATGAACGACGTCTTCTCCGAGTTGACGTCCGCGTTCAGCTCCGTCATCCGGTCGAAGCGCACGTCGTACTGGGCAATGGCGATGACGTCGCCGTTGCGGAGCAACCGCTTCTCACCCTTGGGCAGCGGCTTGCCGTTGACCTGGGTGCCATAGGCACTGCCCAGGTCCTCCAGGAAGAAGAGGGTGCCCTCCTGGCAGATGCGCGCGTGGTTGCGCGACACGGCCTGCTGGGGGAGCACCACCTGACAGGCCTTGTCACGCCCCAGGGTGATGACCGCGTCGTCGAGGACGACCTCGGTGCTCGGGGCAGCGCCGGCCTCGCTGCGCTGCGTGACGGTGAGACGGACGCTCATCGCGGAGGTTGTACGTACGGGGAAGGGCGGGACGTCAGAAGGTGGCGTCGCTGATGAACTTCTCGCACGTCTGGTACTCCGTGGGGAACTCCTCGGAGGTGCCGTACTTGAGGAAGTTCTTGCAGGCCACCTGCGCGCTCTCCTGTTTGTGCGCGTCCGAGAAGAGCTGGAAGAGGCCGAAGTGGCAGGGGGCGAACTTCGCGTCCAGCTTCACGCACTTGCGGTAGGTGGACTCCTCCTCCGCCAGCAGGCCCTTCTCGCGGTACTGGCGGGCCAGCATGTAGAGGGCCGGGGCGGAGTTCTCCGCCTGCTGGGTGTCCTTCAGCTCCTTGAAGGCCGCGTCGGTGAGGGCCGTCTTGCGCTGGGCCAGGGCGAGGTTGTTGACGCAGCTGGCGTTCTTCGGGTCCAGCTGAGCGCAGTTGGCGAAGGCCTCGCGCGACTCGGGGAAGCGGCCGACCTCCATCAGCGCGGTGCCCAGGTCATGCCACATCTGGGGAGCGTCCGGGGTGAGCTGCACCGCCTGCGAGAGGTGCTCCACCGCCTCGTCGAACTGGTTCTCCGAGTAGGCGATGATGCCCAGGGTGTGGTGCGCGTCCGCCAGGGCGGGGTTCACCGCCAGGAGGGTACGCAGCTCCTTCTTCGCCTCCTCCATCTTCTTCATCTTCATGAAGGTGACGGCGAGGTTGTAGCGCGTCTCGAGGTTGTCCGGGTTGACCTTCAGGGCCCGGCGGAAGTTGTCGTGGGCCTTCCCGTACGCGCCTTCCTCCAGGTAGATGATGCCCAGGCTCTGGTACGCCTGGAGGTGCTCCTGGTTGAAGCGGAGCGCCTTGATGAAGTGCTTCTTGGCCTCCTCCTTCTTGCCGTTGCCCAGGGCGATGAGGCCCTTGTTGGCCCACAGGTCCGCGTACTGGGGAGAGAACTCCAGGCCGAGGTCGCAGTAGACGTCCGCGCGGACCAGGTCGCCCTTGTTGAGCTCCTGGACGCAGAGCTCGTTGTTGATGAGCGCCCGCTCATGAGGTGCAGGCGTGCTCACGCAGGCCGCGAGGGGAAGGGCGGAGACCAGGGACAGCGCGGTAACGAGTCGGCTCAGACGCATGGCCGGCCGAGTGTAGGAGAGCGGCCCCTCCCGAAGCAACGCCCCGGGAACCCCGAATCCGGGCTGTTTTCCGCAGGTTGCACCATTAAAGTGGCGCTCCATGCGTACCCTGCTCTGCACCGTTGTATTCGCCCTGGCCCTCCTCGGGGCCGCCCCCGCGCACGCTCAGTTCGCCAATCGAAGCCTGGGTCTGTCGCTGGGGTACATGGACTTCAACAAGACCAAGGGACTGGACGACGCGCTCTTCCTGGGCGTCGACGCCAGCCTCTACATCGAGAACGGCTTCGAAGTGGTGTCGCTCTCGAAGATTGCCTTCCCGAAGGACACCACGGCTGAGAAGCGGGTCGTGGCACTCGCGCCCTCCGTCGGCCTGCGCTACCTGTTCTCCGAGGAGTCCATCCGCCCGTACATCGGCTCGGACGTGAGCTACCTCGTCGTCTTCAAGGACAGCGTCAGCAACTTCGTGGGCATCGGTCCCAACGTGGGCCTCGACTTCTTCGTGTCGGACTCGGTGAGCCTGGGCCTGCGCGGCCAGTACAACTTCTACATCGCCCTCAACGAGAAGACGCAGACGTCGCTGACGCTGTCGGCCGGCGCGGCGGCGTACTTCTAGACGCGCGCCCATCCGGGCGTGCTCCCGCGGACGGCAGCAGGGCGGCGGCCACCAGCAGGGCCCACTTCTCGTCGGAGAGGTGGGCCGGCTTCTCCATGGCCAGCGCGTCCTGCAGCCTCGCTCCCAGCGCGGAGAACAGCCTCAGCCGCGCCTCCAGCCGCAGCTCCTCGCGGCGCAGGGCGGCGGACAGCACCAGCTCCCGCTCCTCGGTGGACAGCCGCTTCACGCGCGCCACGAAGAGCGGGTCCGCCAGCAGGCCCTCCTCGCCGGTGGTGCCCAGGGCGGAGGGCACCTTGAGGCGGCGCTCGCGCACCACAATCGTTCCGGCCAGCATGTCCCCCAGCCGCTGCTGGGAGCCGGAGACGAGCGCGGCCACCCCACCCACGAGGTAGAGGAGGGGGAGCCCGTCCACCGGCCGCGCCAGGTTGCGCAGCGCCGCGTGGTAGAAGCCGATGCGCACGCCGCTCTCCTGGATGACGCGCAGGGAGAGCACGCGCTTTCCCACCGTGCGGCCGCTCCACACCGTCTCCAGGAAGATGGAGTAGCCCCAGTCCACCAGGAAGAAGACGACGGCCATCAGCGCGCTGCCGAAGCCGGGGAAGGCCATCATCACCACGCTCAGCCCGAGCATGATGGTGAAGGTGAGCGCGCTGACGATGAACCTGTCCAGGAGCCACGCCAGGAAGCGCGAGTAGAGGCCCGCCAGGGTGAAGCGGAACTCCACGTACTCGGGGGTGAGCACCGTGTGGGTGCCGTCCAGCAGCGTGTCGGAGGCGGTCGTCACCCGGCCAGTCTAGCCCTTCGGGGAGGCGGCCGGGCGCCCGGTGGTTCCAGTGCCGCGGCGGAAGTGGGGCGGGGGTGTGACGAAGCGCGGAGGACGTCGCACGCTGAGCAGGTGGCCGTCCGGGCGTTCGCGGGGTTATTCGTGGTTGTCCGGAGCCTGGGTTAGGCTCTGGCGCTCGCTCACCGTGGCCGCCTCCAACACCTCATCCTGGAACCGCCGACTCTGGCCGGCGGCCGCCTTCCAGTTCGCGCTCATCGCCGGAATCACCCAGCTCAAAGCGACGGCGAGCGCGCTGGTGCTGTCGCGCTTCGAGTCGCAGGCGATGCCGTACCTGTACCTGCTGGGCGCACTGATGACGGTGGCGTTGACGGTGCTGCCTCGTGGCCGGCCCGACTCCCCCCTGGAGTCCCCGGGCGTGCTGACGGGGCTGGGCGGGGTGGTGACGCTGGGGTTGGCGTACGCGCTGACGGCCGGGCACCGGATGTCGGCGCTGGCGCTGTACCTCTTCACGGACACCTTCTCCACGTACGTGTCCTTCCGTTTCTGGGGGCGCATGGCCGCCGCGTTCGACGCGCGCGAGGCGCGGCGGGCCTTCACCGCGCTCAACGGCTTCGCCATGGGGGGCGGCATCGCCGGCGGCCTGCTGGTGCAGGGGCTGGCGGTGAAGCTGGGCACGCCGGCCATGGTGGTGAGCGGCGCGCTGGGCCTCTTTGCCGCGGGCGCCATCTTCCACCACCTGTACAAGGGCGCGCCCCCGCCCGCGCCGCGCGGCCGTCCCGCCTTCATGTCCTTCATGGGGTGGAGCTACCTGGCGGAGAGCCCCTACGCGCAGGTGCTGGCGGCGCTGGGCATCGCCTTCGCGGTGCTGTCCTCCTTCGTGGACTACTTCTTCCGGCTGCGGGTGGAAGGCACGATGAGCGAGGACGCGCTGGCGGCGCTCTTCGGCTCGCTGCAGTCGTGGATTGGCCTGTTCTGCGTGGCCTTCCAGCTCGTCCTGGCGCAGCGGCTGCTGAAGCGGCTGGGCCTGCTGCCCTACGTGGCGCTGGTGCCGCTGGTGCTGGCGCCCCTGGCGGGTGCGGCGCTCGTCACCCCGGCGATGTGGCCGGTGCACCTGCTGCGGCTGGTGGAGACGGCGGTGAGCTACTCCATCCTCCCGGTAGGCATCCAGCTCCTGTACGCGGCGGTGCCGGACGACCAGCGCGAGGGGCTGCGCGCCACGGTGGATGGGCTGTTGCGCAAGGGCGGCATGGTGCTGGCGAGCCTGTTGCTCATCGGCGCGGGGCGCGGCGCCACTGGCGACACCATGGCGGTGGCGGTGGTGGGCATGTGCGCCGCGCTGGGCGTGCTGCTGGTGCGGCTCAAGCCCGCGTACGTGGCGGCGCTGGGCGAGCAGGTGGGCGCGCCGGAAGAAGAAGAGGTGGAGCTGGAGGGCGAGGAGGAGCAGCGGCTGTTGGCCGAGGCGCTGGCGGCGCCTTCTCCGGAGCGGGTGCTGCGCGCGGTGGCCATGATGGAGCAGGCCGACGTACCGCTGCGGCCGCACCTGCCGGCCCTGCTGCGCCACCCGAACGAGCGCGTATTGGAGCGCGGCGTGTCGCTGGCCCTGGCGCTGGAGGCGCGCGAGCTGGCGCCCGTGCTGGAGCGGCTGGTGGAGGAGGGCCCTCGCCGTCCTCGGGACCAGGCCGTGTGGGCGCTGGCGCGGCTGTCGCCGGACCGCGCGGAGCGGCTGCTGCCCGCGCTGCTCAACCACCCGGACGTGGGGCTGCGCTGCGCGGCCATCGGCGCGTTGATCAAGGCGACGGGAAGCGCGGTGGCGCTGGCCTCGCTCGAGGAGTTGCTGGCCCGCGGTGAGGCGGCGCAGGAGCCCGAGCGGCGCGAGGTGGCGCGGCTTTTGGGGCGGCTCCAGGACGCGCGCTTCGCCGGGCCGCTGGCTCGCTACCTGGAGGACACGGACCCGTCGGTGCGGCGCGTGGCGCTGGCCGCGGTGGGCGAGGGCGGCTACGTGGAGCTGGCCCCGCGCTTGTTGCCCTTCCTCACCTGGCGCGAGGAGCGCAAGACGGCGCGCGAGGCGCTGGTGGTGTTGGGCGACGCGGTGACGCCGCTGGTGGAGGAGCAGCTCAACAACAAGGGCGCGCCCCTGGCCATGCGGCTGCAGTTGCCCCGCGTGCTGCGCGGCATCGGCACGCCCGAGGCGCTGAACGCGCTGCTGTTCTCCAACGTGAAGGACGACGCCTCGCTGCACTTCCGCATCGGCGCGCAGATGTCGCGCCTGCGCGATGAGCACCCCGAGCACCCGGTGGACGCGGAGCGCGTGCGCGAGGCGCTGGGCCGGCGGCGTGACGTGTACCGCGCGCTGGTGGGCGCCTTCCGCGACGTGCGCGCGGCGCTGGGCGACGGCTCGCTGCTGACTCGCGCGGTGGGAGACCGGCTGGACCAGGCGCTGGAGCTGTCCTTCTTCCTGCTGGGGCTGCTGCACTCGTCACAGGTGATGCGCGGCATCCACTACAACGTGATGGGGCAGGACGCGCGGCGCCGGGCGCTGGCGCTGGAGCTTCTGGAGAACCTGGTCTCCGAGGAGGACCGGGAGCTGATGATGGAGCAGGTGGAGGCCCACCACCGCGAGCTGCCTCCGGGCGCGCCGGGCCGCCTGTGGCGGCGGCTGGCCGCGCTGGTGCAGAGCGAGGACGTGGTGCTGCGCGCGTGCGCTCGCCACGTGGCGCGCGTCAATGGGCTGAACGTGCTCCCGCAGGAGGGTGACTTGAGTGACCGCACTGTCCAACGGATGTTCGCGCTGGAGGGCGTGAGCGTCTTCTCCCAGAGCGACGTGGACGACCTGGCGGCCATCGCCGCCGTGGCGCGCGAGGCCTCGTACAAGGCCGGGGAGCGCATCTACGCGCAGGGCGACCCTGGCGACGCGCTCTACGTCATCGTCGAGGGCGCGGTGGATGCCTTCCACGACGGCGAGCACGTGCTGCGCTTCCAGGGCAAGCAGGCCTTCGGCGAAATCAGCCTCCTGGACGGTGCGCCCCGGCCCACGGACATGGTGGCCGCGGTGGACACGAAGGTGCTCATCATCGACCGGCGCGACTTCCTCGACCTGCTCGCGGACCGCCCGGAGCTGCTCACCGGCTTCTTCCGCGCGGTGGGCCTCCAACTGCAGAAGCTCATCGGCCTGCCGGACTCGCGCGAGCTGGGGCAGCGCCTGGAGCTCACCGGCCCGCAGCCGCTGGAGGTGCCGCCGCTTCCCACCGGCCCGGCCCCCGAGCCCAGCGGGGCCAACGAGACCATCATGTCCTCCGGCGAGGACGAGGAAGAGCGCGCCCGCGACGGGAAGTGACGGGCGCGCCCGCGTGGCTTCGGACGTCAGTGCTGCTCAGGCGCCCGTCTCGCCTGCGGGAATGTGGGGCTTGGGCGCGGGGGGCACGGCCGCGGCGCGCGCGGCGGCTTCTTCCGCGAGCAGGTGCGCGGAGGCCACGGGGATGAGCGGGCGGAAGAAGAACTTCAGCGGCGGAGTGGAGCCGACGAAGCGCACCACCGCCAGCCCCGCGAAGGCCCACGGGTGGCGCTCCACGGTGGCCACGGGGCCGAGCACCTCCTGCGTCCGCCGCGTCCAGAACGCGCCGTAGCGCTGGAGGATGCCCCAGCGCATCCCAGGCACCTTCGTGGTGAGCCACGTCCAGGCGCGCAGGAACCACGGCGGACGGGGCTCCGCGGGCGGCACCCACGCCTGCTCGCTCTTGGCGGCGGTGAACACCACCAGCCACCACGCGCCCCAGACGGTGCTCAGCACGGTGAAGACGGTGGAGCTGAGGCACAGGAAGGGCACGGTGAGCAGCGCCAGGGCCGGCACGCCCACCGCGAACAGCCACCACGCCCGCCAACGCCGCCGCAGCTTCTTGCGGAGCCACTGCACGTCGAGGCGCACGCGCGGCTCGATGACATCGTCCTCCGGCTTCACGCCGGTGAGGAGGCTGGCATCGCGGGCGATGACGTCGTGGTAGTCCCGCGACAGCGCGATGACCACCCACTGGGCGAGGTGCAGCGCACCGAACAGCGCCGCCCAGAAGGCCAGGCTCCACGGCGAGGAGCCACGCACCGTCCAGAAGGAGTCCTCGCCGCCAATCTTCACGCGGATGCGGCCACGGGGCTTCTCGTCGCCGTCCTCGGGCGGGCTGCCCTGGGGGACCGCTGCCACGGCCGTGCCTCCGTCCTGCGCTTCCGTGAGCTCGGCCTCGCTCGAGTCGTCCTCATCCTCGTCTTCGTTCTCGGAGGAGTTGCCGTCGCCCTTGCTGTCGATGTCGGAGGCGGCTTCGTCCGACTCGGCTTCCGCTGTGCGCGCCGCTTCGAGCACCAGCGCGGTGAGGGACTCCGCGAGGGACGTGCCTCCGTCCTGCCCCTGTGCCGCGGCTTCGAACTCGCGGGCCCGCTGTTTGAGGCGGGCCTTCATCTCGGCGCGGCGCTCCGCGCGCGAGAGGGGGCGACTGCTTTCCGCGTCAGGCACGTTCGCGGCAGCGGTGTGTGCGGCCGTTCCGTCCGCGTCCTCACTGCTGGCGGCTGTCGCGAGGTCTTCCGAGGCCGAGCGGGGCATACCCGCGTCCTCCCGGGCCGGCGCGAGTGCCGTCGCTTCCTCGAGCTTGCGTGCCTTCTCGTCCAGCCTGCGGGCCGTCTCGTCCAGGTCGCGGGCCTGTTGATCCGCCCGGGCCTTCGCCCGGCGGATCTTCGCCTCGACCAGCTTCTGTGTCGCGCGCTCGACGGCTTCCGCCCGGCCCCGCTCGTTGTCGTCCGCGTGCTCCGCGACCTCCGTGCCGGACTTCATGCACGTCAGCGCCAGCACCAGCGCCGCCACCATCTGGATCAGCCCCACGCGCAGGTACGTCCGCCGCGCGGCTGGCTCCCTCAACAGCGCCCGCGCCACGTGGAAGGGCAGGCTCATGCCGTGGAAGAACTGCCGCAGCGGGCCCTTCGGACGCGCTTGTCCCTGGAGGTGGAAGTGCTCCACACCCCCGCGTACCTCATCCCAGATTTTCCGGCTCAAAGACTCATCCCGTCCGTCTAATCCCTGTTCACCGGAGTTACGTCCCGGGTCTTCCGGTGAAGACGGGCCCTGACCACTCTTGCGGTCCGACACGCGTATCACCGTACCACGAGCCGACTTGTGCTAAAGGCGCCGGTTGTGAGACCGACCCCTCCTGCCTTCCGTCCGAGTTTCCTCCGCCAGCCGCGGCTGTCCGGCGTGCTGGTCCTCGCTCTTGGAGCCCTCGCTGGCTGCGAGAAGAGCAACCCCACGCCTCCGCCCGCTGCACCGGCGGAGCAGCCCGCGGCGGCGGCACCGGCCCCCGCGGCTCCTGCGGTTCCCCATGAAGTCACGCTCCTGGTTACGGGCGGCGCCTTCGGCCAATTGCAGCCCGTCGATGGCAAGGGCGGCGCCGCGGAGATGCTCGGCCGCTGGGTGGCCGACGAGAAGCACTGTCCCGGCCCCGTGAAGGAGGGCCAGGCCCCCTGCGCCGACTCCGGCACGCTGGCGCTCGCCACCGGCGACCACTGGAACGGCCCGGCCATCTCCTCCTTCTTCCTGGGCACGCCCACCGCCGAGGTCATGGGCCGCATGGGCTACGCGGCCTCCGCCATGGGCAACCACGAGCTGGCCTTCGGCAAGGAGGCCTTCCTGAAGAACCGCGCCGCGGGCGGCTTCCCGTTCCTCGCGGCCAACCTCAAGGTGAAGGATCCGTCGCTCGCGGGTGACCTGTCCCTGCCTGCCTTCCAGGTGTTCGAGCGCCGCGGCCTGAAGATTGGCGTGGTGGGCCTCGCCTCGGAGAAGACGGTGCGCACGGCCATGGCCGGCCGCGCCGAGGGCCTGGAAGTCACCGGCTACGAGGACGCGCTCTCCAGCGCCGTTCCCGAGGCCCGCAAGGCCGGCGCGGACGTGGTGGTGGTGGTGGCCGACACCTGCGTCACCGAGCTGCAGCCCGTCGTCGCCAAGCACGCCGACTGGAAGCTGGCGCTGGTGGCGGGTGGCCGCTGCCCGCAGCCGGTGGACACCAAGGAGGGTGACACCACCTTCGTGTCGCTGGACCGCGGCTTCAACAAGTACTTCCGCGCGCAGCTCAAGTTCGACCCGGCGAAGCCCGCTGGCGAGAAGGTGACGGCGGTGGACACGAAGCTCGTCGACGTGGCCGGCGGCACGCCGGACGCCGAGACGGCGCAGCTCATCGCCAAGTGGAAGGCGCAGCTCGACGAGGTGCTGGGCCAGCAGATCGGCTTCACCAAGGCCGGCATCCCGCAGGCGTCGCCGCTGATGGCGAAGTGGGTGGCGGGCGCGGTGCGCGAGGTGCTCAACGCCGACGGCGCCATCCTCAACAAGGGCGGCATCCGCGGCGACCTGCCGGCCGGCCCGATTACCCGCGGCAGCATCTACTCGGTGATGCCCTTCGAGAACACGCTCCTCGTGGTGAAGCTCAACGGCGAGGACCTGTCGAAGCAGCTCGCCAACCCCAACGCGCTCATCGCCGGCTTCACCCCCGCCGGGAAGGGCAAGTTCAAGGACGCCAAGGGCAAGGCGTTGGACCCGAAGAAGGAGTACTCGGTGGCCACCGTCGAGTACCTGTACTTCGGCGGTGACGGCTTCGAGTTCGAGAAGCTCGCCCCCGAGCCCACCGAGACGGGCATGGCCTGGCAGACGCCGGTGGTGGACTGGACGAAGGGCAAGGAGTCCAGCGAGAAGAAGCCGCTGGAGAAGCTCATCAAGTAGGCCGCACGCTTCTCCGCTGTACTCCGAGGCGCCGGTGGGACTCCCGCGTGGGTCCCCCGGCGCTTCGCCGTTTCAGAGCCCGGAGGGCGCCGGCGCCATCGGCACGCCCGGGGCCGCCGCGGGCGAGGGGGAGGCCGGGCCGCACACGGCCTCGTAGCGGGCCAGCGCGTCGTGCACCGTGCGCCGCAGCCGCTCCGGGGTGCTCTCGTGGAGCATGTCCGCGGCGAGCTGCTGCGTGGAGAGCGCCTCCGGGCAGCGGCCGAGCTGGAAGAGAATCGTGGACCACGTGTCGAGCACGGACGGGTTTCCGGGCGCCAGGGCCACGGCGCGCCGGGCCGCGGCCAGCCCCTTCTCCGGCTGCGACGTGCGCGCGTAGAAGCCGGCCAGCCCGTTCTGCGCGCTCATGCTGTCGGGCAGCAGTTCCACGGCGCGCAGCCGCGCGGTCTCCTGCTCCTCGGAGGTGTTGCCCGCAGCGTCCAGCGCCTGCGCCAGCACGTCCCAGGCCTGGCCGCTGTCCGGGTGCCGCTCCACGAGCTGCTGCGCCAGTCCCAGCCGCCGGGACGGGTCCACCGTGGAGCGGATGCGCAGCAGCGTGGCGGCGACGTTGCCCGGGTCCTCCTTGAGGGCCTGCGCCATCTCCTGCTCCACATGATGGGCGCGCTCCTCCGGCGACGCGGCCCCGGGTGTCATGAGGTAGAGCTGGGCGCGGATGGCGTGCACCTCCGCGGGCTCCAGCGTGCGCATCTGGAGGGGGCTCGTCACCGGCACCAGCGGGGCGGTGATGGTGGGGTAGACGACGTGGCGGCCTCCATAGACATACGCGTGCACCTCGCCGACGAGGTCCTTCACGCCGCGGAAGGACTCCTCCCACGCCGCCCGGGGCTCCTCGCCCGCCATGAGGCGCGTCTGGAAGTCGTCGAAGCGCTCGGCGTGGCGGCTGATGAAGAAGTGCACCCACAGCCACGAGGACGCGTAGTAGTTGCGCGACTCCGCGGTGCCGAGCAATCCCTTGCCGTCCCATTCCCACAGCTCGTTGAGGCTGCGCCAGCCGTTGCGCTGCACGTGGGCGAGGAAGCCCGAGTGCAGGCCGCCGAGGACGACCTCGTGCTTGTCCGGCCGCAAGTCAATGGACTCCAGGTAGGCGGCGAGCCCCTCCGATAGCCAGCGCGGCTGGCGCACCAGGGCGAACTCGGAGAGGTAGTGCGTCAGCTCGTGCGCCTGCGTGCCCACGTCGGCCGGGGCCTCGCTGAGGGCGTAGGCGTTGCCGGCGAGCACCAGCACCGGGCCGTCCTGGGTGGTGGCGCTGAAGCCCTCGATGCGGACGTTGGTGAACTCCTCCAGCGCGGTGCGGTTGCGCAGGACGATGACTTCCACCGTGCCCGGCGGGTCGAAGGTGCCGGCCCACGCCTGGAGCAGTCCCTGGCGGAGCAACTCCAGCTCGCGCGTGGCCTCCTGCGCGGTGTCCCCGTCCAGGTTGGTGCGAACGCTGAAGTGGGGACTTCGCACCTCGACCCAGGGGCGCCCGCCCTCGGCGGGGCAGAGGGCACGCATGTTGGCGCAGCCCGAGAGCAGGCTCAGCACCAGGCCCAGGACGGACACCGACATCCGACACGTCATGGACCCGAGTTTTCCCACAACCCGCGCCGCGAGGGCAGGGAGGGGGGCCGGCGCCTGGGTTAGAGTGTCAGGCCATGGAGATGGCGGAGTTCATCGAAACGCGCCGGCCGCGCTGGGAGAAGCTGGAGGCGCTGCTGGACAGGTCCGAGTCCCACGGCCTTCGCGGGCTGAGCCTGGAGGAGGCCCGCACGCTGGGCAAGCTGTACCGGGCTGTCTCCAGTGACTTGCTCTGGGTTCGCGCGCGCAGCGGCTCGGCGGATGTGAGCGCGTACCTGAACGATTTGGTGGGCCGGGCCTATGCGCTCACCTACCCGGGGAGGCGCCCGCGCTTCGCGGACGTGTGGAACTTCGTGTCCCGGGGCTTCCCCGCGCTGATGCGCCGGGAGTGGCGCATGTATGTGGCCTCGGTGCTGCTGCTGCTGGCGGGGACGGGGTTCGGATACCTGGGCATGATTGTGGACCCGGACGCCGCGCACTACCTGGTGCCGGCCGAGCACCTGAACCTGGACCCGGTGAAGCGCGCCGCGGACGAGGCGGCGGGGGATGGGATGACGGCGGGGCAGCAGGCCCACTTCTCCGCCTTCCTCTTCACCCACAACATCCAGGTGGCCTTCCTGGCCTTCGCGCTGGGAATCACGATGGGGCTGGGCACGGCCATCATGCTCTTCGTCAACGGCCTGTTCCTGGGCGCGCTGGCGCAGGTGTACGCGGCGAAGGGCATGGCGGGCTGGTTCTGGGCGTGGATTCTGCCGCACGGCATCCCGGAGATTTCCGCCATCTGTATTGCAGGTGCAGCGGGGTTGGTGATTGCGCGTGGGCTGGTGGCGCCGCGCGGCCTGCCGCGGGGGCAGGCGCTGCGCCAGGAGGCGGTGACGGCGGTGAAGCTGCTCTTCGGGACGCTCGTGCTGTTCGTGCTCGCGGGCTTCATCGAGGGGACGATTTCCCAAATCCATCCGCCGAAGCTCTCGGTGGCGTTCAAGGTCTCCTTCGCGCTCATGGTGGGCGCGGGCGTGTACGCGTACCTGCTGTCCGACTGGCTGCGCGGCGGGAAGGCGGGCGCGGAGGACGGGGCAGGCGAGGCCGCCCCGGCGCCGTGATACACCGCCCGCGTGACTGAGCGCCTTGCCCTGCCTCCGCTTCCGCCCGAGCCGGAGGTCCTCATCGAGAGCCCGCGCTTCTCCTTCGTGAAGCGGCGCGCGGACGGGGCGGTGGACTTCGTGTCGCCGCTGCCGTGTCCGTACAACTACGGCAGCATCCCCGGCCTCGTCTCCGATGACGGGGACCCGCTGGACGCGGTGGTGATGGGCCGCAGGCTTCCGCGCGGGCAGCGCGTGCGCGTGCCCGTGGTGGCGGTGATTGGCTTCATCGACGCGGGGCGGGGGGACCCGAAGGTGGTGTGCAGTGCCTCGCCGCTGACGGCCTGGGAGCGCGCAGGGCTGGAGCGCTTCTTCCGCGTCTACGCCTTCTTCAAGCGCGGCCTGCACCGCATGCGCGGCAATGTGCCCGACACGCGCTTCGTGGGATGGCTCACGCCACCAGGGGCTTCGTCATCCGCAGCAGGCGGTAGGTGAGCAGGCCCTGCTCCAGCGGTCCCACCCACTTCTCCTCGCCGAAGCCCATGCGCGTCCAGAAGCGCAGGGCCGCGGGATTCGGCTCTGCGACTCCGAGCCGGAGCAATCGCGCGCCCTGACTCCGCAGCCACTCCTCGTACGCGCGGATGACGGCCTCGCCGCGCCGGTGCCCTCGCACCTCCGGGGCCAGCAGCATCAGCCCGAGGTACCACTCACCGGGTGACGGGAAGTCGCTCACGCCTTCCAGGATGCCCACCAGCGCGCCGCTCGCGTCCCGCAGCGCCACGAGGTGTCCGCGCTCCGGGCCCAGACCCGGTGGACGCTCGCCCGGCATCTGCTTCGCCTCGTCGTGGCGCGCGGGCCTTCCGTAGCAGCGCTGGAAGAAGTCCTCGCAGCGCTCCAGCAGCGGCTGGAACAGGTCCACGTCGGCGTCGGCCACGCGCTCGGCGGTGAGGTCGGCGGCCTGGAAGAGAGGGGCCATGGCGTGCCGCTACAGCACGCCGCGCGCCTTGATGTCCAGATAGCGATTGACGGCCGCGAGGCTCAGTTCATCCGGCTGCACGTCCATCATCTGCACGCCGCCCTGGCTCACCCGCGCCTTCAGCACCTCGCGGTCCGTGAGCAGCTCGGAGGCCACCGCCTGCTGGAAGGCTTCCTCCGGTCCCGGCGGCGGAGTGCGCAGCAGCTTCTGCAGCGCGGTGTCCTTCACCGACAGACAGAGCGGCACGTGCCGCCGCGCCAGCCGGTGCAGCGGAGCCACCATGGTGGAGGCCTGCTCCTCGTCGAGGAAGTCCGTGAACACGCACAGCAGGCTGCGGCGCGTGAGGCGGACATTCAGCTCCTTGAAGAGCGCCAGGTAGTCCACGTACGTGAGGCTCGGCGTGGTGGAGTAGAGCGCGTCCACCATCTTCCGGTACTGCCCGCGCCCGGCCGCTGGCGGCAGGTACGTCTTCACTCCGTCCGCGAAGACGGCCAGCCCCACCCGGTCTCCATTGCGCACCGCCACGAAGGCCAGGAAGAGCGCGGCATTCACCGCGTGGTCCAGCTTGGTGAGGCCGTCCACGTGCGCCGCCATGGAGCGGCCCGCGTCCACGCAGATGAGGATGGACTGCGAGCGCTCGGACTCCATGACGCGCGTCACCGGCCGGTTGCGCCGCGCGGTCGCCTTCCAGTCCACGTCGCGCACGCTGTCGCCCTGCGCGTAGTCACGCAGGCGGGCGAACTCGCTGCCGCGCCCGTCTCGCCGCAACTGACGCAGGCCCAGATTCACCAAATCCAGCGCGGCGCCGGACAACAGCAGCCGGCTCGCCCCGCGCAGGTCCGGGTACACGGAGATGGACGTCGCGGAGGGGAAGGCGCGCTCGTGGAACACGAGCCCCAGCGGCCCGCGCACGCGCACGTGTACGTCGCCGAACTCGAAGCGGCCTCGCTTCGAGGGCGTCACCCGGTACACCCAGCGCGCCTCGCTGTCCGGAGGCAGGGACAGCGGCGCCTCCTCCGGCGAGGCCGTGAAGGACTCCGGCACGTCGTCCTTCACCCGCACGTCCACCGTGCCCGAGCCCCGGTGCACCAGCCGCAGCTCCACCTTGTTGGGCACGCCGACGTTGAGCCGCTGCGGCAGCACCCGGCGCACCTCCAGGCGCCCCCGCCGGGCGGAGAGCAGGTCCACCCCGGCCAGCGCCAGCGCCAGCACGTCCAGCGCCAGCACGACGCCGCCGAGGCCGGGGAAGAAGCCCGCGGCCATCATCGGCAGCGCCAGCAGCGCCAGCAGCCCCCAGAGGCGCGGAGTGGGAATCAACGCGGGACCTCCACCCCCTGCACCACCTCGCGCAGCACGTCCGACGGCGTGGCCCCGTCCAGCTCCGCGTCCGGCGACAGCAGCAGGCGGTGCTTCAGCACCGGGCCCGCCAGGAAGCGCACGTCGTCCGGCGTGACGAAGCCACGCCCCCGCAGCGCCGCCAGCGCCTTCGCCGCCAGCAACAGGTGCACGCCCGCGCGCGGGCCCGCGCCCAGGCGGATGCGCGCCGACGAGCGCGTGGCCGCCACCAGCTTGCGGATGTACGCCAGCACCGCCGGCTCCACCGTCACCTCGTTGAGCGCCGCCCGCGCCGACAGGAGGCCATCCTTCGCCACCGCCGCGTTGACGCCCGCGCGCTGCAGGTCACCAGAGTCGAAGCCCCGGTGCACCGAGGCCAGAATCGCGTCCTCCTCCTCCGGCGCGGGGTAGCCCACTTCAATCTTCAGGAGGAAGCGGTCCAGCTGCGCCTCGGGCAGCGGATACGTGCCCTCGGACTCCACCGGGTTCTGCGTGGCGAACACCGTGAAGAGGGGAGACAGCGCGAGGTTGCGCCCCTCCATCGACACGCCGCGCTCCTGCATGGCCTCCAGCAGCGCGGACTGCGTCTTCGCGGGGGCGCGGTTGATTTCGTCCGCCAGCAGCAGGTCCGTGAAGATGGGGCCGCGCACCAGCACGAAGGACTGCGACTTCAAGTCGAAGACGCTGGTGCCGAGGATGTCCGCGGGCATCAGGTCCGGAGTGAACTGGATGCGCTTGAAGTCCGCGCCGATGCTGCGCGACAGCGCCTTGGCCATCAGCGTCTTCGCCACGCCGGGCACGCCCTCCAGCAGCACGTGGCCGCCGGCGATGAGGCCGCACAGCATCAGCTCGAGGGCCTCGTCCTGGCCCACGACGGCCTTGCGCACCTCGTTCAGCACGCCCTCGCGGATGGCGTGGGCGGCCTGCACGGCGGTGCCGCTGGAGGCGAAGGAGGGAGCGGTATCGGTGACGTTCATGTCGTTCCGGGAGTGCTGCGCCGGCCCGCGCCGGCGGTGTGGAGTCGTTGCCGCAGCCCGGCCGCGTTGGCGGCGAGCTGCTGGAGGTCGGAGTCGCTGGCCACCGTGTCCGCCTCGGCGGCCACGGCCTGGAGGCCCTTCGCCAAATCCTCGCGGCCCCGCTCGCGCAGCCCCTGCGCCACCGAGGCGGCGGGCGAGTGCGCGGGCAGGCCCGCGTGCAGGGCCAGCTCCTGCGTGAGCCCCCTGGTGATGAGGCCCGCGGCGAAGGCGTGGTGCCGGCCCTCGCGGTACAGGCGGCCCATGGCGAAGAGGGCGTCGGTGGCGCCCACGCGCACGGACTCGGGCGGCGGGTGGGGGCGGCCGAAGCGCTTCAGCGATACGGACCAGAGCGCCACGCCCAGCAGCAGTTGCACCACTGCGAAGTGCAGGCCATAGCGCCGCGCGAAGTCCACCACCGAGCGCTCGTTGGTGAAGCCGTGGTGGAACTCGTCGAACTCGTACGGGCCGGGGCCCATGGCGGCCAGGGCGCTCAGCCAGAACTGCGCGTTGTCCGCGCGCGACAGCGCCCGGTTCATCGCCAACTCCGGTGCGCCCACCACCAGCACGCGGCCCTGGCCATACGGCACCACCGCCGCCACCACCTGGCCCAGCCGGTCATCCTCCAGCACGGGCACCGCGGACGTTGGCAGCGTCAGGTAGCCCTGCACCTTCGCCTCCACGCGCTCCACGCCCAGCGTGTACGGCGTGGGCAGCGGTGGCACCAGCGTGCGCATGGGCAGCGTGGTGTCCGCCTTGGTGAGCTTCACCTGCAGCGCGTCCAGCAGCGGGTTCTCCCGCGAGCCCCACGGCACATAGACGAGCGTGCCGCCGTTGCGCACGTGCTCCAGCAATGCCTTGGACTCGGTGTCGTCGAGCGCCGCGGCGCGGAAGGCGTTGAAGCCGGTGCGCGGGACGTCCTCGTCCGCGAGGCCGGCGTCGGGCTCGGCGGCCAGCTGCGTCTGGTCCGGGTCCGCCTCGTACGCCTCCTCCACTTCCACCGCGAGCAGCACGGGCGTTGCCGTCTGCTGCCCGTCCCCGTCCATGATGCGCAGGTCCGCCATGCGGCGGGCCACGGGCAGGCCGCTCTCCTGGGCCAGCAGGAAGAGGGCGCGCGCGCCGTCCTCCTGCGCGCGGAAGGTGGACAGCGTGTCGGCGAACTCGCCGCGCTGCGCGCTCTTCACGAGGAAGGTGCCCAGCACGACGGTGAGCACGAGTCCGCCCACCACCAGCAGCGGGAAGCGGTCACGCACCGGCGGCCTCCGGCGTCGGAGCGGGCGCGGCCAGCAGCGGCGCGGTGAGCGCGCGGAACTCGCGGTAGCCCTCCACGCCCACCGGCACGTTGCCGTACCAGGCGAAGTCGAAGCGGCGCGTCAGCTCACGGAAGGGCGGCTTCCACTCCGCGCGGCCGCGGAACTGGCGCAGGTAGTCCCAGTTGCTCAGCGTCACGTCGTACAGGATGGCCCCGTCGCGGTGCAGCCGGGACAGCAGCGCCAGGTACAGGCTGCGCACCGCCTCGCGGTACTCGCCCTTCGCGGCCAATTCGTCGGCCAGGTGCGCCCAGCCCTCGGGCGGGCGGGACAGCGCGTGTGCCGGGTCTCCCGCCAGCGCCGCGGCGTCCAGTGTGGACACCTCCAGCCCGGCCCCGTCCGCCTGCTTCGTTCCCTTGTTGAGGTACACAATCAGCAGCCCGGCCAGCACCAGCACCGTCAGCGTCACCAGCACCATGACGAGCACGTTGGCCACGGTGATGCCGCTGACCCACTGGGCGTTGTCCCTCGGCTCCGGGGCCTCCTCCCGCTCGAAGAGCTTCTTGAGGAGCTCTCCCAGCCAGTCGATGAAGCGCCGCCACCAGCCCGGCGGCTCCGGGGGCACGAGGTCCTCCGGGGCGTCCTTCTCCGCCTTCGGCGGCGCCACCTGAAATTCGGGCCGCGCGAGGATGTCCTTCGCCCGCGCCGAGGCCACCCGCGCGTCCGCCTTCGCCTGGGCCTCGACGGTGCCCCGCGCCTGCTCCAGTCCATGCTCCAGCGTGGCCATGGCCGTGTCGCAGTCCTGCTCGTCCAGGGCCTGGCGCTCCACGGTGCGCACCAGCCGCTCCAGCTTGCCCGCCTCGGCGGGGCCCAGCGCGCCCAGCGACTCGAAGCGCTTGTCGTCCGAGCGGCCATCGGACTCGCACGCGTCGGCGACGGCGCCCAGCCGCTTCACGGCCTCACGGGAGGAGGTGACGTGCCCGCGTGGCGCGCTCTCCGCGAGGGCCGGGCTCCCCGCCAGCAACATCCCCGCGCCGAGCACCGCCGCCAGCACCGCCGCGCTCCTGGAGCCCGGCGAGCCCAGCGGCCGGCCCGTGTTGCGCGCGGGGAGTTGCTGCACGGCGGCGAGCAGGTCCAACCCCTCCTGCCGCACGCGCCCGTCCACCAGGAGCAGCGTGGCCAGCGCGGCGCGCACCGGCTCGAAGAGGGCGAACGTCGCGGCCCCGAGGAACAGCAGCCACGGCGGCGTGTCCAGCGAGGCGAACCGCTCCGCGAAGGTCAGGTCGATGCCCGCCAGCTTGCGGGCGAGGATGAGCGCGAAGTTGGCGGCGATGTGCAGGTTGAAGAAGGCCAGGAGCTGCACGCTCATCAGCAGGCGCACCAGCAGGGCGGTGCCACGCGCCGGGCCCAGGAGCCGCGAGCACAGGCCATACAGCTTCAGCGGGCTGCCCTTGCCCTGCATCATCGCCGCGTAGCCCACGCCTTGCGCGGCGAACACGAAGAAGCCGATGCCCAGCGACAGCGTCGTCACCAGCGCGTTGAAGGCGAAGAGGTACGCCACCGCGATGAAGAGGCCGGGCGCGCGGCCCAGCGCGGCGCGCATGGAGGCCCACGCGCCAGGCTCGCCCTTCGTGCCCAGCAGCAGCTCCTGGACGTAGTGGCACGCGGCGCCCTGGCACAGTCCGCGGAGGTACCACGCCAGCGTCAGCGCCAGCGAGGGCAGGGCGAGCGGCCGGCCCATGCGCACCGCCTCGGCGAGGTACAGCACCGCGGCGGTGACGGCCGCGCCGCCGGGCAGGGTGAGGGCCCAGACGCCGGTGTTGCGCGCGCACAGCCGCAGCGCCGCGTCCATCAGGGCCACCGCGCCCCGGGGGCGCAGCTCGAGTGCGTTGACGGCCATGCGCTAGCTCGCCGCCATCTGGGAGACGAGGAGGATGGCCCCCCAGACGAGGCCCACCCCCACCAACGCCAGCACCACGTTGCCCGGCGTCCACTCGCGCCGCTCGCCCGGGCCCTCCAGCGCCTTGAGGCGCTTGTCCAGGCAGCTCGCGCAGCGGTTGATGCCCTCGAACTGCGTGGTGCACTCCCGGCAGATGACGCGCCGGCACTCCACACAGACGCCGAGGCCGGCGCGCTCCGGGTGGTAGTGGCAGCGGCCCGAGCCCTGAATCATGCCGCCACCTTACGCAAACCCGGGCCCGCCATACCACCCCCCGAAGGAGCGACTAGAGCTCGTCCAGGAACTCGTCGTTGTACGTGTAGCGAGACAGCCGCTTGACGAGCGCCTCCATCGCCTCCACCGGCTTCACCGCGAAGAGCATCTGCCGCAGCTTCTTCACCTTCTCGTACTCGCGCAGCGTGAAGAGCTTCTCCTCCTTGCGCGTGCCGGACTGGGCGATGTTGATGGCCGGGAAGACGCGCTTCTCCGCGAGGAGCCGGTCCAGGGTGACTTCCGAGTTACCCGTGCCCTTGAACTCCTCGAAGATGACCTCGTCCATGCGGCTGCCGGTGTCGATGAGCGCCGTGCCGATGATGGTCAGCGAGCCCGCCTCCTCGGTGGCGCGCGCGGCGCCGAAGATGCGCTTGGGGCGCTCCAGCGCGCGGCTGTCCACGCCGCCCGACAGCGTGCGGCCCGAGTTGTCGATTTCCTTGTTGAAGGCGCGCGCCAGACGCGTAATCGAGTCGAGCAGAATCACCACGTCCTTGCCGGACTCCACCAGCCGGCGAGCGCGCTCCAGCGCGAGCTCCGCCACCTTGAGGTGGTCCGCCGTGGGCCGGTCCGAGCTGGACGCCAGCACCTCGGCCTTGATGCTCCGGCGCATGTCCGTCACTTCTTCCGGACGCTCGTCGATGAGCACCACCATGACGTGGCACTCGGGGTGGTTGGCCAGCACCGCCTGGGCGATGCGCTGGAGCATGATGGTCTTACCCGTCTTCGGCGGGGCGACGATGAGCGCGCGCTGACCCTTGCCGATGGGGGAAATCAGGTCCAGCACCCGCGTCACCATCTCCTTGTGGCCGTTCTCCAGCTTGAGCCGCTCGGTGGGGTCCACCGACGTCAGGTCCGCGAAGTGCGGCAGGCGCGGGGCGCCCTCCAGCGGCCGGCCGTCCACGGTGTCGACCTTCTGCACGACGCCCTTGTTGCCGCGCATCTGCGCGAAGGCCGTGAGGTACTGGCCCTGACGCAGCCGCAGCTTCTGCACCAGGTTCTTGGGCAGCTCCGGGTCATCCGGCGCGGCCAGCAGGTTGCGTTTGACCTGCCGCAGGAAGGCGTTGGGGCCTTTCGCCTCCGTGTCCAGCACGCCCTCCACCGGGGCCAGGTTGGACTGCGGCGCGACCTGGTTCTGCGGGCCGCCGTGCTGCTGGCGCTGCTGCTGGTGGTGGTGATGCTGCTGCTGGCCGCCCTGCTGCTGCTGTTGTTGCTGCTGCTGGGCCTGGCGCTGGCGGTACTGCTCCACCTCCTGCGGCGTCAGGAAGACCTGGACCTGCTGGCCGTCGGGGCTGGCCTGCATGCGGTAGGCCTGACCGTCCGGAGTGAAGAGGACCTGCGCGCCACGACGACGGCGGCGGCGGCGGCGGCGGCGGCCGCCCGCCTGGCCGGGCTGTCCGGGGGCACCCCCGGCAGTGGGGCCACCCGCGCCCGCGGCGTCGCCCTCGTCGGGACCCTCGTCGTCGCCCTCATCGCCGCCGTCGTCGTCCGCTTCGGGCGGAGGCGCCGGCCGGGCGGCCATGGGCATCGGTGGGGTTTCACGAGGGTCGCGGTTATCGGAGTTTTCGCTCATGGGGTTTCCAGACTGCGCGCGTCCCATGCAGACCCGTCCCGGAGGAGGCGGAGACGCGAGTGACTCAGGCTGTGGGACAGGGTGCCGGACGCGGGGCCTTGTGACGAGCAGGCCGAACCGCCGGTCCCTGAAGCGCCCTGGCGGCTCGAGGCCGTCCGGGGTGCATGGACAACACTAACAGAGGCCGGCGGCGGTGCCGCCGGTTTTTTCACCCCCGCCGCACCCTGGTGTTGGGCGGACGACCTCATTCCACCGTGAGGGTGAAGGGCATCATCGCCTTCATGCCCGGCTGGAGCAGCTCCAGGTTGAGGCCCGTGGAGCGCGCCAGGGCGCGGAGGGGCTCGGGGATGGCCGGAGGGGGCTCGGGCAGCAGGGAGAGCACCGCCCGGACGCCCGGCTCCCCGCCCAGCCCGGAGAAGAAGCCCCGCGCCTCGCCCATGATGATGAGGTCCAGCTCCTCGTCCGCGGGCACGCCGGCCCGTGTCCTGGCGGCGTCCACCGCCTCGGGCAGGCCGCCCAGCCGGTCCACCAGCCCGCGCGCCTGCGCGTCCTGGCCGCTCCACACGCGCCCCTGGGCCATTTCATGCACCTTCGCCTTGTCCAGCTTCCGCCGCGCGGCCACCTCGGTGATGAAGATGTCGTACGAGGCATCAACCCAGGCCTGCGCCGCCGTCTGCTCCTCCGGCGTCCACGGCCGCCACGTGTCGAACATGTCCGACAGCGGGCCTCGGGTGATGCTCACCTGGCTGACGCCGAGCATGCCTCCCAGGAGCCCCTCCAGCGCGGGCTTCACGTAGTAGACGCCGATGCTGCCCGTAATCGTGGGCGCCAGCGCGAAAACCTCGTGCGCGCCCATGGCCGCGTAGTAGCCGCCGGACCCGGCCACGTCACCCATGGAGGCGATGACGGGCTTGTGCTTCGCCGCATCCATGACGGCCTGGTACATCAGGTGCGAGGCCAGCACGTCGCCTCCACCCGAGTCCACGCGCACGACGATGGCCACCACCGCCGGGTCCGACTGCGCGCTCTCCAGCGCCCGCACCACCGTCTCCGCGCCGGCAATCTGGCTGAAGCCCAGCGGGTCCTCGCGGCTGCGGCCCCCGGAGATGGTGCCAATCACCGGCACCACGGCGATGCGACGCCGGCGGCCCCAGCGCCCCTCGCGCTCGTCCCTCGGCGCGTAGGTGGTGCTGAAGTGGGCGCCCGGCACCAGCTCCTTCACCTTCGCGTCCAGCTCGGTGGGGAGGATGACGCCGTCGAGGAAGCCCAGCTCCTGCGCCTTCTTCGCGGTGGCGAGCCCCGTGGCCCACAGCTCATGGAGCCGCTCGGGCGGGTGCTTGCGGGACTCGACCACGCCCTTCTTGTACCAGGCCGTCTGCGTGTCCAGGTACGCGTTCACCTGCTCCTTCCACGGCTCGCTGGGCTCGGTGTTGGCGAGCTGCTCCGTCGCGGCCTTGTACTTGCCCACGCGCGCCACGTCCCAGTGCACGTTCAGCTTCTGGAACGTCCCGCCCAGCGTGTTGAGGTGCGCCGTCAGCCCGTTGATGGGGAGCATCGACTCCGGCACCGCGTAGATTCTGTCCGCCGCCGAGGCCACGAAGTAGCCCGCGTCGTCCGCCGACAGCAGCACCGCCATCACCCGCTTGCCCGAGGCGCGCAGCCGCAACACCGCCTGCCGCAACTCGTCCGCCTTGCCCCAGCTCACGCCGGGCATGCCCTCCATCTTCAGCACCACGCCGGACAGCCGCTCGTCCTTCGCGGCCAGGTCCAACCACCGCGTCAGCTTGAGGTACGGGTCCGTGCCGCTGGCGCCGAGCACCGTGAGCAGGGGACTGGTGCCTCCGGCCAGCACGTCGTTGAGGTCCAGCATCGTCACCACGCCGCCGGGCGGGCGCAGCGCGCGGTAGCTCTCGCTGGACAGCCGCAGCGCCACCACGTGGTCCGTCCCGTCCTCCGTGCCGCCCGCCGCGTAGGTGAGGCCCAGGCCGGACGTGTCCACCGTGGCCGCGAGCTGGAGCGCCAGCGGCACGCCGCTGACGAAGCCGTGGGACACGCCCGCGCCCACGCGCAGGCCCGGAATCACCTCCGCGTTCAGCGTGTACGTGGCCTTCCCCTGGCGGAAGGCCCCCTCGGAGAAGAGCCAGTCCACGCCCAGCGTGTAGCGCTCGTCCAGCGGACGCACGCCCAGGCCCAGGTTGTACTGGCGCTTCAAGTCATACGGGCCCTCCTGGGGCGCGTTGATGTCGCGCACCACCGCCGCCAGCGACAGCGCGCGCGCCGGCCGCGCGGTGAGGCCCAGGTCGAAGGTGTCCAGGTCGTCCAAATCACCATCGTCCGAGCTGAAGGCGTGCCACGCGCCGCCCAATTGCAGCGTGCGCGGGCCCACCGACAGGCCCAGCGACGTCTTGCGGTAGTCCGGCTGGGCGTGGCCGCGCACCCACTCCATGGAGAGGCCCGCGCCCAGCCCGAGGAAGCGCGAGGCGAGGAAGACGCCGTCCCCCACGCCGTCCTGCACGAGGTTGCGCTCGTGCAGGTAGAAGAGCTGGCTGCCGCCGACGTAGCCGAGGCCGGCGGGGTTGAGGGAGAGGGAGGTGGCCTCGTCCACCAGGGCGGCGCCGGTGGGCGGCAGCGTCACGCCGCGCGAGGGCAGTTGAGCGGAATCGATGGCCCCTGTCTGGGCCACCGCGAGGGAGGGAAGCAGCAGGAGGGCGAGCAGGCGCATACGGCCCGGGACTCTAGGCGCCGAGCGCCCCGGGACAAGCGCCTCGCGTCACCAATCCTCGGTTCCGGACACCCCGTCGAGCGGGTCGTCGGCTTTCTTCTTCTTCTCCGAGGCCTTCGTCTTGCCGCCGCGGTCCTCGGCGCTCCAGTCCTCGGTGCCGCCGCGGTTGTCCAGCGGGTCCGAGCTGCGCGACACCTTCTCGCCGCTCGAGTTCACCATCTGGTTCACCATGCGCTCCAGCTCCTGCTTCAGCTGGCCGTACTCGTCACCCTGGAGCACCGCGCGCCGGCCGCCGAGCCTCTTGCCGCTCTTGATGTCGTAGTAGCCCAGCAACAGCTCGGAGCCGACCTCCTGCGCCTTCAGCGTGCCCACCATGACGCGCTCCAGCCCCAGCGACTGGCCCAGCGCCGACACGCCGCGAGACTGCTGCCCGGCGCGCATCACCTCGCCGGCCACGCGGTCCAGCTGCGCGTCGTAGGCCTTGTACTCGGGCGTGGGCACCAGGTCCGTGCTCACCTCCACGTCGTCCGGCGTCACCTCGATGAGCTGCCCGTGCTGGCGGAAGCCGGGACGCTCCAGCCGCAAGAGGTGCTTGCCGATGGGCAGCGTGGACAGCGTCACCGGCGTGTAGCCCACCTGCTCGCCGTCCAGGAACACCCGCGCGCCGGCCGGCCGGGACTTCACCACGGCGCCGCCACGGAGCTGCGCGGAGCGGCCGGTGGCCACCTGCACGCGCAGGGCGAGGTAGTCCCGGCCGAAGCGCTTGGGGTTGAGCTCGAAGGTGGGGTTGAGGGCAATCAAGTCCATCAGCGCCAGCTTCGCCTCCTCCACGTCGCCGCGAAGCTGCAGCAGCGCGCCGTAGAGGGCCAGCGACTCGCACAGCGGCGAGCAGCCGCGCATGGCGCCCGCGGCCGTCTCCAGCTCCTTGAGGGTGGCGCGAACCTTCTTCTCCGCCTCCTCGTACTCCTTCTTGTCGAAGGCGGCGACGCTCTCCGACAGGCCCTTGCGCGCCTTGTCCAGCGACGCCTTGGCCGCCGCGTCCTCCGGCAGGCCGAAGAGCTCCTCGGGCTTGCGCACCGTGAGGCCCTCGAAGTTGCCGAGGGCGTCATTCATGTAGCCCTCCATCTGCACACTGGTGGACTCGGAGGCCGGGTCCATGGGCACGACGAGGCTGGTGATGCGCCGCGCCGGCGGTGGCGCCGCCAGGGCCAGGGAGGGGAGGAGGGCGAGGAGAAGGGCTTTCATGGGGGGAGCACCTCGGCGCGGGCGACGCGAGCCGCCCGCCAGACATTCATTCCCTGTGCCTTTTTTAGAAGCCGACGCCGCCGTTGACGGGGTTCCAGCCCTTGCCCTTGTCCTGCGTCACCACGAACACCGTGCCCGCCGTCACCGCCGCCACGCCGCCCACCACGGCCCAGAAGGCGGGGCGCTTCAGCAGCGAGAAGTCCGGGCCGCCGCCGCGCTCGGAGACGCGGGGCGCCATGGCGCCGTTGACGAAGCCGCGCACCTGGTCCGCCGCCGCGGCCGGGCCGTGCTTCGGGCTGCCGGAGGCCAGCTCGATTTCCACGCCGCGCAGCCGCGCCTTGGAGCGCAAATCCCACGCCTGGAGCTCCGCCTCGGCGCGGCCCTTCCTGTCGCGGGACACCGCGGCCAGCACCACGTAGCGGGCGCCCAGCCGCTCACCGATGGCCCGCGCCTCGGGCGGGACGGTGTCCTGGTCGAAGGCCTCCTCCGTCGCCGCCTTGGAGGCGAAGTCGCGCACCGCGGCCAGGCCCGGCGCGGGCTCCAGCTTCGCCTTCACGTCGGTGGGCTTCGAGGACTTCACCTCCGCGTAGAGGGCGTAGGACGTGTAGCCGGGCAGCGACACCACGACGGGGTGCTGGCCGGCGGGCACCTCCAGGTTGCGCACCGGTGTGATTCCCACCTTGCGGCCGCGCACCCGCACCTCGGCGCCGGCCGGCTGCGAGTCCACCGTCAGCGAGCCCTGGGCCAGCCCGCGCACCGCGCCGCGGGCCTCCTCGTAGGCCTTCTGTACCTCCTGGCTGAAGAGGGCGCTGTCCGGGCGGGCGGTGGGCTCGGCCACCACCGCGTGGGTGAAGGCCTCCTTCGCGCCAATCATGTCCCCGTTGAGCTGCCGCGAGGCGCCCAGGAAGACGTACGTCTGCGCCAGCCGCTCCGTGCTCATGTCCGCCGGGGCCTGCGTGTACGCCTCCGCCGCCGCCTTGAACTTCTTCTCCGCGGCCTCGGGGTCCAGGTTGTCGTAGGCGGTGCGCCCCTCCTCGAAGAGGGTGTCCGCCTTCGTCAGCGGCACGGGCGCGGGCGGCGGGAAGGCCGCCCCCAGGTCCACCAGCGTCACGTCGCCGGTGCCCAGGTGGCGCAGCAACTCGCCCTCGAGCTTCACCGCCGCGTCCTGCGCGTTGGGCGTGCGCGCCACGGCGAACAGCACCACCGGGCCGGAGGCCGTCAGCACGGCGGGCTTCTCGACGACAGGCTTCTCCACGACGGGCTTCGCCGTGGGAGGCGGGGGGAGCTGCGGCATTGCCGGCGTGGCCACCGCGGGCGTCGCCGGCTTCTCCAGCGGCGTCACCGGCGTGTCGTGCCCGGCGGGGGTGGGCTTCGAGTCGGGCTCGCCGAAGACCATGGGCTCCGGCGACTCCACGTCCGTTGTACCCGCCGTCTCGGTGGCCTCCACGGGCGGCGCCTTCTTCTTCTTGTTGGAAGGCGCCTTCTTCTTCTTCGCCACCTTGGTGACGGCCGGCTTCTTCCGGGTGACCTTCCTCTTGGTGGTCTGCGCGTGCGCGGGAAGGACGGCCAGCAGCAGCGCGAATAACAGGGCGAGTCGGCGGAACGTGTTCACGGGGCCGGAGCCTAGCCGAGCAGGGGGGCTTCCTCAAAAGCCCCAGGCCGTCACCCCGGCCCCACCGGGTGGAGAGAGACCCGCGCCACCCCGGGGAGGGGGGGCGCGGGCCCGATTCCGGGGACCGAGGGCGCTAGACGTCCAGCTCCTGGACGTCGCTGGCGCGCTCCATGATGAACTTGAAGCGGGCGCTCACGTCCTTGCCCATCAGGTCATTGATGAGGCGGTCCGTCTCCAGCGCGTTGTCGATGGTGACGCGCAGGCTCATGCGGTTCTTCGGGTCGAGCGTCGTCTCCTTCAGCTCGTCCGGCGTCATCTCGCCGAGACCCTTGAAGCGCATGATGTTGGGCTTCGCATTGCCCTTGGTCTTCTCCCGGATGATGCGGTCCCGGTCCGCCTCGTCCAGCGCCCAGTACGTCTCCTTGCCGATGTCCACCCGGTACAGGGGCGGCTGGGCGATGTGGATGGTGCCGCCTTCAATCAGCGGACGCAGGTGCCGGTAGAAGAACGTCAACAGCAGCGTGGCGATGTGGTGGCCGTCGCTGTCCGCGTCCATCAGCAGGAAGACGCGGCCGTAGCGCAGCTTGGAGATGTCGAAGTCCGAGCCGATGCCGCAGCCCAGCGCGGAGACGATGTCCTGCAGCTCCTTGTTCGTCGTCACCTTGTCGGTGGACGCCTGCTCCGCGTTGAGCACCTTGCCGCGCAGCGGGAGGATGGCCTGGGTGCGCCTGTCGCGGCCCTGCTTCGCGGAGCCGCCTGCGGAGTCACCTTCCACGATGAACAGCTCGCTCAGTCCCGGGTCGGTCGAGGAGCAGTCCGCCAGCTTGCCCGGCAGGTTGAGCCGGTGGCTGACGGCCGACTTGCGGCTGATGGCCTGCGACGCCGCGCGGCTCGCCTCGCGCGCGCGGGCGGCGAGGATGATGCGGGCCACCACCGCCTCGGCGATGGACTTGTTGTCGTTGAGCCACTTCTCCAGCGCCGGACGCAGCACGCCGTCCACCTGGGCCGTGGTTTCGGGGTTGTTGAGGCGGCCCTTCGTCTGGCCCTGGAACTGCGGCTCCACGACGTAGGTGGAGAGAATCGCCACCATGCCCTCGCGGATGTCCTCCGCGGTGAGCGTCACGCCCTTGGGCGTCAAGTCATGGGTCTCGATGTAGTTGCGCACCGCCTTGACGACAGCGCCGCGCAGGCCCGCCTCGTGCGTGCCGCCCAGGTTGGTGGGGATGCCGTTGACGTACGAGCGGATGTGCTCGTCCGTGGCCTCCGTCCACGCCAGCGAGGCCTCCAGGCGCACGCCGTTGTCACGCGAGTGGTAGAACGTCGCGCTGCCCGGCGGCACCATCGGCTTGTTGCGCTCCGCCACCACCTTGGTGAGGTACTCGGCGATGCCGCCGTCGTGCTTGTACGTCACGTGCGTGTGCGGGTGGGCCGTCTCGTCCTTCCAGACGACCGTCATTCCCTTGTGGAGGTAGCTCTTCGCCTCCAGCCGCTCGCGCACCAGCTCCGCGTCGAACTTCAGCTTCTCGCCGAAAATCTCCGGGTCCGGCTCGAAGGTGACGGACGTGCCCGTGCCGCGCGCGGGGCCGTCCACCTTCAGCGCGCTGGTGGGCTTGCCGCGCGAATACGTCTGGACGTGCTTCTTGCCGTCGCGCTTGATTTCGATGACGAGCTTGCGCGACAGCGCGTTGACCACCGAGCTGCCCACGCCGTGCAGACCGCCCGAGTGGATGTAGTTGCCCTGCTCGAACTTGCCGCCCGCGTGAAGCGTCGTGAGGATGACCTCCACGGCCGGCTTCTTTTGCTTGGGCATGATGTCCACGGGCATACCGCGCCCGTTGTCCACCACGGAGATGCTGCGGCCGTCCTTGTGGAGCGTCACCTCGATGGTGGTCGCGAAGCTGTTGATGACCTCGTCCACCGAGTTGTCGACAATCTCCCACAGCAGGTGGTGATACCCGGTGCTGTCGGTGCCGCCGATGTACATCGCCGGGCGCTTGCGCACCGGCTCCAGGCCCTCGAGGACCTGGATGTCCGCGCCTGTATAGCTTTCCTTCTTCGTCGCCATGGCGTCCTCTGGCTACTCCTTCTTCTCCGGCAGCGGGATGAAGACAATGGGCCGGACCACCGTCTCCACCGCGTCCTTCTTGGACATCTCGTGGCCCTTGCCGCCGCGGCCCGTCACCTCGTACTTCGCCGGGGACAGGTGCAGCTTGCGGCCCTTCTGCGTCTCGAACTCCAGCTTCGCGTCCTTGTTGCTCGGCGGGACGGCCAGGAACTCCACCACGCCGTCGCCCTCGTCCACCTTGATGACGGTGACGCCCTTGCCGGGACCGGCCAGCTCGTTCACCTCCGCCACCTTGCACACCAGGGCGCTGGTCTTCTTCGTGAGCACCGCGAGCAGGTCCTTCTCGCCCACCGGCTGCACGCCGATGATTTCGTCGCCCTCGCCCGTCTTCGCGTAGCGGCGGCCGGCGCGCGTGGAGACCTCCAGGTGCGGCTCCAGGAGGAAGCGCATGCCCAGGCCGTGCTTCGTCACGCCCAGCAGCTTCTCCGGGCGCGGCAGCCGCGCGTCCAGCGACAGCGCGGCGACGACTCGCTCACCGTCGTCGAACTTGAAGAACTTCTGCACCGGCTCGCCGTAGCCCGTGGAGGCGGGCACGTCGTTGAAGCGCGTCACGTACGCGGTGCCGAAGTTGCTGAACAGCACCAGGTTGGACTTCAGGCTGCCGGCCAGCACCGCCATGACGGCGTCGCCCTCGCGCAGACGCGTGGAGGAGGGGTCCTTCACCTCGCGCATGCGCTTGACCCAGCCGTCGCGCGTCAACACGACGTGCGCGTCCTCGTCCGCGATGAAGGCCTCCTCGCTGAACTCCATCTCCTCGGAGCCCGCGCCGCCGATGCGCGTGCGGCGCTTGTCGCCGTACTGCGTCTTCAGCCCCGTCAGCTCGTCGCGCACGGTGGCCCAGACCTTCTTCTTGTCCTTGAGGATGGCCTCGATGCGCTTGATTTCCGCGCGCTTCTCCTTGAGCTCCTTCTCCACCACGAGAATCTCGAGGCGGGCCAGCTTGTAGAGCTTCATCTCCAGGATGGCGTCCACCTGGAGCTCGTCCAGCTTGAAGCGGGCGATGAGCTTCTTCGCCGCGTCCTGCTTCCCCTCGGACGCGCGGATGATTTTGATCATCTCGTCGAGCGCGTCGTAGACCTTCTCGAAGCCCTCGAGGATGTGGACGCGCCGCTGCAGCTCTCCCAGCTCGTGCTGGAAGCGCTTGGTGACGACGTCGAAGCGGAAGTCGAGGAAGTACTGGAGGATGGACTTGAGGTCCAGGCGCTCCGGGGTGCAGACCTCGGGGTTGTCCTTGTTGGGGACGAGGCACGTCAGGTTGACGCCGAAGTTCGTCTGGAGCGCCGTCTGCTTGTAGAGGTACGCCATCACCAGCTCGGCGTTGGCGTCCTTCTTCAGCTCCAGGACGATGCGCACCTCCTTGGTGGACTCGTCGCGCACGTCGGTGATGAGCGGCATCTTCCGCTCGCGCACCAGCTCGCCAATCTTGGCGACCAGGGTGGACTTGTTCACCGTGTAGGGGATGGAGGTGATGATGATCTGCTGGCCGCCGCGCTTCAGGTCCTCCAGCTTGTACTCGCCGCGGATGCGGATGCTGCCCTGGCCCGTCTCGTAGATTTCCCGCAGCTCCGGCTTGCTGTTGAGCACCTGCGCGCCGGTGGGGAAGTCCGGACCCTTGACCCACTTCATCAGGTCCTTGGTGACGAGCTTCGGGTCTTCAATCAGCGCCACCAGCGCGTCCACCAGCTCGCCCAGGTGGTGGGGAGGAATGTTGGTGGCCATGCCCACGGCGATGCCGGTGGTGCCGTTCATCAGGAGCTGCGGCACGCGCGCGGGGATGACGACGGGCTCCTGGCCCGAGCCGTCATAGGTGGGGCGGTAGGCCACCGTCTTGCGGCCCAGCTCCTCGAGCAGCTCGCTGGCCAGCGGCGCCATGCGGCACTCGGTGTAGCGCATGGCCGCGGCGCCATCGCCGTCCATGGAGCCGAAGTTGCCGTGGCCGTCCACCAGCGGGTAGCGCAGGGAGAAGTCCTGCGCCATGCGCACCAGGGCCTCGTAGATGGAGGCGTCGCCGTGCGGGTGGTACTGGCCCATGACGCTGCCCACCACCTTGGCGGACTTCTGGTACTTGGCGTCAGAGGTGAGCCGGTGGTCGTGGTACATGCCATAGAGGATGCGGCGCTGCACCGGCTTGAGGCCGTCCCGCACGTCCGGCAGGGCGCGCGAGGTGATGACGGAAAGGGCGTAGTTGATGTACCGGCGACGCGCCTCGTCAGCCAGCGAGGCCGGGACGGAGTTCTCCCCACCGCCGCCACCGGCGCCAGCAGCGGAGCCGCCGCCACCGCCGCCGCCCCCGGCCCCCTGCTTCTTTCGCGTCTTCGTTTCGGCTTCTGCGAGCATGGTCATCAATCCAGGTGAGAACGCCTCGTACCCGAACGCGGCGCGCGGCCCGCGCACTCCTCACTTCCGGGGTCAGAGGTATGTAACAAGGCGCCGGGACTACCATGGCCCCCTGACATTGGGAACGAATTCGGGGGGTTGCGCATGCTCCGGGTGTGCACACCTATACGCCCGTATAGTCCTGAGCCCCAGTAGAACCCCTCAGCAACCCCGCGAAATTCCGAGGTTGTGGGCCTGGCTGGTTGCTTTGTGAGGACGCGACGGTGGGTGTGGGGCGTACCGGACTACCCGTTGTCGCCGGTAGGGCTGCCGGGCGTGCGGGGCTTGCGCGGGTCGGCGTCGCGGGCCCGGCCCCAGCTCCCGCCCTTGAAGATGCGGACGCCCTTGCTGCCCCCGCCGCCGCCGATCATCCCGGGGATGGAGGCCTGGACGGGCTTGGCGCCCGGGGGCTGGTACACGACGCGCACCTTGCGGGCGGACGGAATGGCGGGGCTGGTGGCGTCCACGAGGACGTAGACGGTGTTCTCGTCCACGTGGAGGCGCTCGGTGTCCTGGCGGTGGTTGAGCTCGGCGAGCAATTCACCGTCGTCCGCGGAGCGCGCGTCGTTGGCGAGCAGGCGCACCTTGATGCGCAGCCAGGTTTCAGGGGGAGCGCCGTCCTCCTTGGCGGCCTCGCGGACGCCCTGGACGACGATGGCCAGGTCGGCGCCGTTGGCGGGGCCCTCCTGCGTCAGGTGCAGGCCCGTCTGCTTGCTGGCGTCGGTGTCGAGCAGGAGCGTGGCGTTGGCGCAGCGGTTCTTGCATGCCTCTCCCCAGGGCTCGCGGTTGAAGCGCAGGCGCATGGCGAAGTCGCTGCCCTGGGGGCCGACGGTGGCGTCGACGATGACGGGGCGCTCCTCGTCCGCCGGAGCGGTGTAGCTGAAGGTCGGCTTCTCCTTCGCGGCGAAGCTGGTGCTGGCGAGCAGGGTGCAGACGAGCAGCGGCAGCTTTCGCTTCACGGGGCGGAACCTCCTCGGGAGCCGAGGGACGTATTCAAGTGGGAAGGGGGCCGCGGCTTCAAGCCCCGGACGTTAGAGTGGGCCAGTCTGGAGGACGAACGCGATGCGCAATCCATACGTGCGGCAGCTCAAGCTCGGGCCCATGGACAACTTCGTCTACCTCGTGGGGCCGGCGTCCTCGGACGAGGTGCTGGTGGTGGACCCCGCGTGGGACGTGGACGCGATTGAACAGGCGGTGAAGGCCGAGGGAAAGCGGTTGGTGGGCGCCTTCGTGTCGCACTGTCACTTCGACCACATCAACGGGCTGCCGGATTTGTTGTCGCGCCACGACGTGCCGGTGTACGCGCAGCGCGAGGAGGTGGAGTTCTCCGCCGAGCTGCGTGAGCTGGGTGACGCGCTGCGTCCGGTGGGGCCGGGGGACGCGGTGAAGGTGGGGGCGGAGAGCTTCCAGGCGCTGCACACGCCGGGGCACACGCCGGGCTCGCACTGCCTGCTGGCGGGGGACGCGCTGGTGTCCGGGGACACGGTGTTCATCAACGGCTGCGGCCGGTGCGACATGAAGGGCGGCAACCCGGAGGAGATGTACCGCTCGCTGTCCCAGGTGCTGCTGAAGGTGCCGGACACCGCGAAGCTGTGGCCGGGGCACGACTACGCGGACGTGCCCGTGACGTCCATGTCCGAGGTCCGGAAGAAGAACCCGTACTTCGCCTTCAACGACGTGGCGTCCTTCGTCGCGTTCCGGATGCGGCCGAGGAAGTAGCGCCCGGCGCCCGGGAGGTGCGTCCCCGGGCGCTCGCGGGCATCGGCGTCAGACGAACAGGTTCTCGATGGAGAGGTAGCGCTCGCCGGTGTCGTAGTTGAACGTCAGCACGCGGCTGCCGTCCGGGACTTCCGCCAGCTTGCGCTGCACCGCCGCGAGCGACGCGCCCGAGGAGATGCCGAGGAAGATGCCCTCCTCCTTGGCGGCGCGGCGCGCGAAGTCGAAGGCCTCCTCCTCGGGAATCTGGATGACGCCGTCGAGGACGTCCGTGCGCATGATTTTGGGGATGAAGCCCGCGCCGATGCCCTGGATGGGGTGGGGGCCGGGCTGGCCGCCGCTGAGCACCGGGGACTTCGTGGGCTCCACGGCGAAGACCTTCAGCTTCGGGAAGCGGTCCTTGAGCACCTCGGCCACGCCGGTGATGTGGCCGCCGGTGCCCACGCCGGTAATCAGGTAGTCGATGCCCTCGGGAAAGTCCTGGAGGATTTCGCGCGCGGTGGTGCGCTTGTGCACCTCCACGTTGGCGGCGTTCTCGAACTGCTGCGGCATCCACGCGCCGGGCGTCTGCGCCACCAATTCCTGCGCGCGCGCAATTGCGCCCTTCATGCCCTGCGCGCGCGGGGTGAGCTCCAGCTTCGCGCCGTACGCGGCCATGAGGCGGCGGCGCTCGATGCTCATCGACTCGGGCATGACGAGGGTGAGCGGATAGCCCTTCACCGCGGCCACCACCGCGAGTCCGATGCCTGTGTTGCCGGACGTCGGCTCGATGATGACGCTGTCCTTCTTGAGCACGCCGCGCGCTTCCGCGTCCTCAATCATCGACAGGGCGATGCGGTCCTTGATGCTGCCGCCCGGGTTGGAGCGCTCCAGCTTCACCCAGACCTCCACGCGCGGGGAGAAGAGGCGGTTGAGCCGGACGTGCGGGGTGTTGCCGATGGTCTGCAGGATGTTGGCTGCCTTCATGGGGTCTGCCTCCAGGGAACGGAACGACGGGGACGTGAAAATGGAAGCGGCCCGACACCTCTGAGAGGGCGGGCCGCGCGAGCGACGGGGAGAGATTTCAGGGACGCTCTACGCGCTCTCCCAGTGCTCGGGGCCCGCCAGACAGCAGCAGGTACACGCCACGCGGCAGCAGCAGCACTGAGCGCCAGTCGTGGGGAGCGAGAGCGACATTCGGGGAGGAACTATGGGCGCCAGGGCGGGCGGACGTCAATCCGTTATAACGGAGGGCGGCCAGTCACTCGGGCCCCGCGTGCCCTGCTCTCGCACGCGGTGTCATGCCCCGCCGCTCGCGCACACCTTCCTTCATGGGCCCCGGCGAGGGCCCGCAAGGAGGGGCGCGTCGTGTTGATGCCGTCCAGTGGCCTGAAGCCCTCCGAGGTCAGCGTCCATGCCGAGCCCCTGACGGTGTTCGCGCCGCTGGTGGGCGAGGCGGGCTGGCGTGCCTTCACGGAAGACATCGAGCAGGCCCGCGCCCGCATGGCGGGCCACACCTTCTGGAGCGTGAATTCCACGGCGCGGGGAGGGGGCGTGGCGGAGATGCTTCCCTGGTTGCTCGCCTATGCGCGCGGCGCGGGCGTGGACGCGCGGTGGATGGTGCTGGAGGGCACGCCGGACTTCTTCCGCATCACCAAGCGGCTGCACCATGCGCTGCACGGCTCGCCGGGAGACGGCTCGCCGCTGGGGCCGGAGGAGCGCGCCGTCTATGACGAGGTGCTGCGCGACAACGCGGAGGAGTTGCTCGCGCTGGTGCGGCCGGGGGACGTGGTGCTGCTCCATGACCCGCAGACCGCGGGCCTCGCGCCGGCGTGCGCGGCGGTGGGGGCCCGCGTGCTGTGGCGGTGCCATGTGGGCTCGGACACGGTCAACGCGGAGGTGAAGCGCGCGTGGGAGTTCCTGGCGCCGGGGCTCGCCGCCGCGGAGGTCACCATCTTCTCGCGCGCCTCCTATGTGCCACCGGAGTGCGCGGACCGCGCGCTCATCGTCCGGCCGTCCATCGACATCTTCTCGGTGAAGAACCAGCCGCTCGCGCCGGACATCTCTCGCGCCATCCTCGCGCACGCGGGCCTGCTGCGGGAGGAGCCCGGTGCGCCCGAGCCCATCTTCACCCGGGTGGATGGGTTGGCGGCTCGTGTGTCGCGTGGGGCGGACATCGTGCGGCTCGGCTCGGCGCCGGTGCCGGACATGCCGCTGGTGGTGCAGGTGTCGCGGTGGGACCCGCTGAAGGACCCGGCGGGCGTGCTGCGGGGCTTCGCGCTGCTCGCGCGGGCGACTCCGGGCCTGCGCGCGGAGTTGGTCCTCGCGGGCCCGGCGGTGACGTCCGTGGCGGACGACCCCGAGGCCGCGTCCACGCTCAACGCCGTCATCGCGCTGTGGCGGCAGCAGCCCCACTCGGTACGCCAGCGCATCCACCTGGCGTGCCTGCCCATGCGGGATTTGGAGGAGAACGCCGCCATCGTCAACGCGCTCCAACGTCACGCGACGGTGGTGGTGCAGAAGAGTCTGCAGGAGGGCTTCGGGCTCACCGTCACCGAGGCGATGTGGAAGGAGCGCGCCGTGGTGGCCAGCGCGGTGGGCGGCATCCAGGACCAGATTGTCCACGAGGTGAATGGCCTGCTCGTGAGAGAGCCGAATGACCTGCCGGAGTTCGCCAGTGCGGTGCGCAGGGTGCTCTGTGACAGCGAGCTCGCCGCGCGCCTGGGGACGCGGGCGCGTCAGGACGTGCTCAAGTACTTCACGGCCCCGCGTCACCTCATCGACTTCGCACGGCTGCTCGAGCGGCTGGACCTGCACCCCGAGCGCAGCCACATCGCTCCGCCCGGAGATGCGTCCGCGATGCACGCTGTCTGACACGGAGCCGGGGCTCATCACGAGCCCCGGTCCGCTCACGCGGCGACTACCAGTAGACGGCGACCGAAGAGATTCGGTCGTTCCACGAGTGCCAGCGGCGGAACGGCCACCAGCCCGTGTACCAGCCCCAGTTGCTCAGGTTGGGGATGGCCCAGCCGCGGCCAATCCACAGCACGTGGCCCTGGAAGTTGGAGTGCTCCGTGACGAGCGTCCAGCGCCCGCAGCCGGTGCTCCAGATGGAGGAGATGCGGTCGTTCCAGTACCAACCCAGGTTGCCATAGCCCCAGCCCGGGTACACCGCGAACCAGTTCCCCCAGTAGCCCGCGTGCTCGAAGAAATACGACCACGGGTTGCAGACGAGTGGCTGCATCCGGGGCTCTTCGGAGGGGAACTGGTCGGTCTCCTCGAAGTACTTCTTCAGCTCCTCCGTGGTGCGGAAGCCCTGCACCACGCCCTGCTCCGCCGCGCGCTCGTCGAGCACGTAGTGCGACAGGTGGATGTCCTTCTCCTGGAGCTCCGCGGGCGTGTACTTCTCGCCATCCACGAGGATGGGCAGGTCCGGGAGGAAGCCGTCCTCGGGCTCCTTCTCCAGGTCCTCGCGCTCCGCGTCGCGCAGCACCGCGGACAGCGGCACCCGGGTCAGCTCGCCGTCCTTGTTGTCCTGCGGCTCCGTGTTGTTCTCCGGAACGGGCTCGTACGGCGGTTCAGCGAGAGACGGCCCGCCGACCAGCAGCGAGGCCAGCGTCAGGGAACCAATGAGCGTCTTCAGCTTCATGTGTTCGCCACCTGTTCGTGATTGGGGTGCGGAAGGGCCGGACGGCCTCCCATGCCCGCGGCCACACCGCGGCCGGGACCTCACGCTTATGGCATTATTCATGATTTAACTGAAATACGTGCAATCCACGTGTGGGCGTGGATTGACCTGTGTGTGACCGCACCGGTAGGGCTACACCCGCCGTGCCCGCGCGGACACGGGCGGCATCTGGAGGCCGCGCGGCTTCGCGTGCATGGACACGTATGCCGCCACGGCGAGCAGGCCCACGGCGAGCCCCGTCCATATCGCGGCCCACACCACCGAGGGCACCCAGGTCAGCTCCGCCAGCAGCGCCGCATCGCTGTGCGAGCGCACCGCGCTGTTCCACAGGTCGTCCCGCAAATCGAACACGGCGTACAGCGCGGTGAACGCGGCGATGAACAGGTTCAGCACGTCCACCGCGCCGTCGGGCAGGTACTTCGCGCAAAGGCCCAGCACCAGCGCCGTGCCCAGACAGAAGGCCAGTGTGAACAGGTCCCCGAAGTAGAGCAGGCCCATCACCGTCAGCCACACGCACGCGGCGCCCAGCACCCAGCGCCGGAGCTGGAAGCGGAACGTGGCCAGGAGCAGCCCCGCCCCCGCCACCGCGCTGCCCAGGTAGCCTCCCGAGTAGACGGCCACCTTCGGGAAGAAGCCCGGCGGCAGGCTGGACAGGCAGGAGCCGGACTCGTTGGTCGCCAGGTGGATTTTGTCCACCGAGCCACCCACCAGCAGCGTGGCCAGCGCATGCCCGCTCTCGTGCATCATCACCACCAGCACCTTCAGCGGCCACAACACGGGCGAATACCAGAAGTACCAGCCCACCCCCAGCATCAGGACGAGGAGGGCCAACCGGCCGAAATCAAGCTGTGCTCCGCTGGCGGTCCTCATGGCTGCCTCCCCTCCTGGGACACCCCAACACTTAAGCCGGGTTCATCTTCCTGTGAAAATGCCCCCTTCGTGCCGCAAGGCGTTGAAGAAAGGGGAGTCGCGTGCGGGCGCCGGACGGGGTAGGGAATGGGGTCATGAAGAAGACGCTCCTCCTCCTGTCGCTCATGGCGGCGCCGGCCCTCGCCGGTGAAGGCAAGTGGACTCCCCAGCAGGTCCTGGAGCTGGACCCCGCGTGGCTTCGCGCCCAGGGCCTCCAGGTTCCTCCCAAGAAGCTGTGGGACCCCCAGCGCGGCACCGGCCTGCTCGCGGGCGCGGTGAACGTCGGAGGCTGCTCCGGCGCCTTCATCTCCGCGTCCGGGCTCGTCATCACCAACCACCACTGCGCCTTCGGCATCATCCAGGAGCACAGCTCCCCGAAGCGCGACCTCATCACCGACGGCTACCTCGCCTCCAAGCGCGAGGACGAGCTGCCCGGCAAGGGCGCGCGCGTGCAGGTGCCGCGCAGCTTCACGGACGTGACGAAGGACGTGCTCGCCGCGGTGCCGGCCGGCGCGGACGACCTCACGCGCTACAAGGCGATTGAGCGCAAGCAGAAGGAGCTCGTCGCCGAGTGCGAGAAGCGCCCCGCCACCCGCTGCCAGGTGGCGACGTTCGATGGTGGCCTCAACTACACGCTGGTGGACGCGGTGGAGCTGGCGGACGTGCGGCTCGTCTACGCGCCGCCGCGCGCGGTGGGCGAGTACGGCGGCGAGGAGGACAACTGGATGTGGCCGCGCCACACCGGTGACTTCGCCATCATCCGCGCGTACACCGCGCCGGACGGAACGTCCGCGCCCTACAGCGAGAAGAACGTCCCCTACAAGGCGGAGTTCTTCTTCCCGCTCGCCACCGAGGGCGTGAAGCCCAACGACTTCGTCATGGTGCTGGGCTACCCGGGCCGCACCTGGCGCGCGCTGCTCGCGGAGGAGATGGCCTCGCGCCAGTCGCAGGTCTATCCGAGCATGCGCGACGTGCTCGGCGAGGCCATCCGCATCCTCGAGGAGGAGGGCGAGAAGGACGCCGCCGGGAAGATTGCCGTCGCCTCGCAGCTCAAGGGTCTGCACAACGTCCACAAGAACGCGGCGGGCCAGCTCACCGGCCTGAAGCGCGGCCACATCGTGGAGAAGCAGCACGCCTCCGAGGCCGCCGTGGTCGAGTGGGCGAAGAAGGGCGGCGCGAAGTGGGCGGACGCATTGAAGGCCCGCGAGGAGCTGCTGGCCCTCCAGGCCGAGACGGCGAAGTTCTTCGGACGCGAGTTCCTCCTCGGCTCGGTGATGCGCCTGGCGCGCGGCCCGGCGCTGGCGGCCACGGTGTCCCGCCTGGCCGCGGAGCGCGCGAAGCCTGATTTGGAGCGGCGCCCGGAGTTCATGGACCGCGAGCTGCCGCGCCTCAAGGACCGCCTGGAGCGCGAGCAGAAGAACCTCTTCCTCGCCGCGGACAAGAAGCTCCTGCTCGCCTTCGTCAAGCGCGCGCAGGCGCTGGGCCCCAGCGAGCGCATCGCCGCCGTGGACACGCACTTCGGCAAGACGTTCTCCGAGAAGGACGCCGCCGCGAAGATTGATGCGATGTACGCGGGCACGAAGGTGCTCACGCTCGACGAGCGCATGAAGATGGCGGGCGAGACGGTGGCGCAGCTCTCGGCCCGCCAGGACCCGCTGCTCGCCTTCGGCCTGGACCTGGCGAAGGAGCTGGACGCGCTCGACGACGTCGAGGACCGCCGCGACGGCGCCACGCTGCGCCTGCGGCCGGAGTGGCGCAGGGCCGTGCTGGCCCACGCGGGCAAGCCGGTGGCGCCGGACGCCAACAGCACCCTGCGCGTGACGTTCGCGAAGGTGCAGGGCTACTCGCCGCGCGACGGCGCCATCTACACGCCGCAGACGACGCTGTCGGGCATGCTGGCCAAGCACACCGGCGAGGAGCCCTTCGACGTGCCGGAGAAGGTGGCGAAGGTGGCGGAGGCGAAGCGCTTCGGCACGTGGATGGACCCTCGCCTGAAGGACGTGCCGGTGGACTTCCTGGCGGACGCGGACACCACGGGTGGCAACTCGGGCAGCCCCACCGTCAACGGCAAGGGCCAGCTCGTGGGCGTCAACTTCGACCGCGTCTGGGAGAACGTCGCCAACGACTTCGGCTACAACCCGGACGTGGCCCGCAACGTCAACGTGGATGTGCGCTACATCCTCTGGATGCTGGACCAGGTGGAGGACGCGGACGCGCTCCTCCGTGAGCTGGGCGTGCGCAAGGGCCCGCCCGTGGTGCGGGAGACGCGCTGATGTCGGACGCGGGAAACGGCTCGCTGCCCCTGCCCGTCTTCAAGCCGGACGAGCGGGTGTGCGCCAACTGCAAGCTGTTCAGCCCGCACTCCATCGAGGAGGGGAAGGGCTGGGTGGGGACGTGCCGGCTGCACTCGTGGCGCGGGATGTTCCCTCCGTCCGCTCCCATCTGCGACAAGTACGTGCCCAAGGGGAGCGCCGCGCCGGTGACGCCGTCCGTCCCCGGGCGCGAGCGCTCCGCGCGCAGCGTGGCGCCGGTGGTGGTGCGGCGCCGCGTGGACCCTCAAGAAGAAGTGGATTTGGAAGGGCTGAGCATGACGCGTGAAGAGCTGATGGAGATATTCCGGGAGGCGTCCGGCATGGGCGAGGCGCCGCCCCTGGCCAACAAGTGGGAGGGCGGCACGCTGCGCCTCGTCCCCGGCAACCCGGAGCTCCAGTCGAAGGACCTGCCCATCGACAACCTGTTCCACAAGGTCGTCATGGTGCGCGACCGGCTGCGCGTGCTGGAGCAGAAGCTCAACGCGCACCCCAAGCTGACGGACGCGGAGAAGGTGGAGATGCAGAGTTACATCACCCGCGTCTACGGCTCGCTGACGAGCTTCAACGTCCTCTTCAAGGAGAAGGCGGACCAGTTCGTCGGCTCGAAGGGCGACGAGTGACGTCGCGCCGCCAGGGGCCGCGGGGGACGTCCCCGTGGCCCGTGGCGGTGATGCCTCAGGGCACCGGATGGAAGTGGTAGTTCTGGTTGTACGCCGAGTCCCACGTCACGCAGGAGGTGCGGTCCCAGTTGTGGAACCACAGCTCCAGGTGGCTCGCGGTGGCGGGAATGGCGAGGACGGCCGGCACCTGCTCGCGGCCGAAGGTGCCCACCACCTGCGTCAGCGGCGCGTACTGCACCGTGCCTCCGTCGAAGCGGTACTGCGCCTCCACGTCCCACGTCTGGTAGCCGTTGTACGTCTGGCGGCAGCCGGACAGCCGGGTGATGTCGTAGTCCACCACCACGTTGCCGCCCCGCTTCAGCGTCCCGTAGACGGCCGTCGTCCAGTTGGAGCCGAAGACGATGCGCGGGCTGCCCACGTCGAAGCGGAAGTTGTTGCCGTAGTTCGAGTCCCACTCGCTGCAGCCCCACAGGTTCGTCACCTGGAACCACAGCGCGAGGCCGCCGTCCTCGGGCAGGTTCAGCACGGCCTCCGGCGACTGGCCGGGGAACGAGGGCCGCCCGCCCGCGAAGAAGTTGCCCACGGTGCCGTCGTTGAGCTGGTAGTAGCCGGTGATGGCCCACGCCGGCCCGCCGTCGTTGGCGGTGCCGCGGCAGCCCGGCAGCCGGTCCGTGTCGTAGATGATTTTGACCTGCCCCCCCGGCGTCAGCGGCGCGGACTGGGTGATGCTCCAGTTGAGCGCGCTGTCGTTGAAGGTGAGGGTGGGGATGGACGTCTGGGCCCCCGCCGCCGTGGCGACGAGCAGCAGCGGGAGCAGGTACAGCGAGGTACGGCGCATGAAGGATGACTCCGGGGGAAGCGGGGGTGAGCCGGCCCGAGGTCCTCCAGGCCGGAAGGTGCGGAGGGCCCGGCTTCCCTCCGCGGGCCTCCACACTCCTGCTTAGCAGGCGGGCCCCACTTCACGTGGCGTCAGGGCTGCTGGCCGCGCTGCTCCATCAGCGTGAGTGCGCGCTGCCGGGCGCGGTGCAGGGTGCTCTTCACCGTGCCCTCGGGGATGCGCAACAGGCTCGCAATCTCCGGGTAGCTGAGGCCCCGCACCTCGCGCAGGTAGAGCACCTGTCGCTGCTGCTCGTTGATGTCCTCCAGGGCCTGGCCGAAGTGGCGCTCCATCTCCGCGCCCACCGCGAGCAGCTCGGGGGACAGCGGCTCCTGCGGCTCGTGGCTCAGCCGCTCGCGACGCTTGCGCGCGCGCAGCCAGTTGATGCTGCTGTTGACCATGACCCGGTGCAGCCACGTGCTCCATGCCGCTCGGCCGCCGAAGCCCGGGGCCCTGCGGGCCAGCCTCGCGAAGACGTCCTGCACCACGTCCTCCGCGTCGTCGGTGTCGCCGACGATGCGCCTTGCGATGGCCAGCGCGCGAGGACGGTGCTCGTTGTAGAGCTGCGACAGCGGCGGAAGGGTGAGAGCGGCGGCGTGCATGACGGGTGGTCTCCTGAACACCCCGGGTGGGGACTGCCACCCGTGTGAACGAACCCGCCGTCAAAAGGGTCTATCGCCTCAGGGCGAAAGGGTTTCTCACCCCGCGTGTCCGGAGAGCGACACGCACATCGCCCTCGCGGGAGGGCCTGCTCCCGCGCGTCCTGCTTCGTCAGGCCCCGGTGCTTCAGCCGCTCGCAGCGGCAGCGTCTACTCCTGCTCGTCCTGCTTCGTCAGTCCCCAGTCCTTCAGCCGCTTGAAGAGGGTGGAGCGCGCCACGCCCAGCTCGCGCGCCACGCGCTCGCGGTTGTTGTTGCAGCGCTTGAGCGCGGCCTCGACGATTTGCCGCTCCAGCTTCTCCAGCATCTGCTCCAGCGTCATGCCGGGCGGAATCTCCGGCACGGCGATGCCGGTGTCGCGGTTGAGCTCCTGGTCGAAGCTGATGTCGCCCGCGTCGATGACGGGGCCCTTGCGGAGCAGCAGCGCGCGGTGCACCACGTTGCGCAGCTCGCGGATGTTGCCCGGCCACCCGTGGTGCTGCAGCCGCTCCAGCGCCGCGGGCGTGAAGCGCACGGCCTGCCCGCGCGGCGCGTAGGTGCGGATGAAGTGCTCCGCCAGCATGGGCAGGTCCCCCTTGCGGCTGCGCAGCGGCGGCAGGTGCAGGGGAATCACGCAGAGCCGGTAGTACAAATCTTCACGGAAGCGCCCCTCGCGCGCGGCGGCGAGGAGGTCGCGGTTGGTGGCCGCCACCACCCGCACGTCCACCTGCACCGGGCGGCTGGCGCCCACGCGCTTGATTTCACCGCCCTCCAGCGCGCGCAGCAGCTTGGCCTGCAAATCCAGGGGCAGCTCGCCAATCTCGTCGAGGAAGAGGGTGCCGCCGTCGGCCTCCTCGAAGGCGCCCTTGCGCGCGTTGGCCGCGCCGGTGAAGGAGCCCTTCTCGTGGCCGAACAGCTCGCTCTCGATGAGCTCCTTGGAGATGGCCGCGCAGTTGACGGGGATGAGGGGCCGGTTGGCGCGCTGCGAGCACGCGTGGATGGCGCGCGCCACCAGCTCCTTGCCGGTGCCGGACTCGCCCAGCACCGTCACCGCCGCGGAGGACGGGGACACGCGTTCAATCAGCTCCGCCAGCTGCCGCACCGACGGGTCCGAGCCGATGATGCCGTGGAAGTCCGCCACCTCCTTGCGCGCCGCCGGCGTCGCGGCCTCCAGCACCAGCTCCGTTTCGCCCACGCGCAGCACCGTGGGCAGCGGCACCTCCGCCTCGAAGACGCGCACCGGGCCCAGCCACGTGCCGTTGGTGGAGCGCAGGTCCACCACGTGGAAGACGCCGTCGCGCCGCGTGACCTTCAGGTGCCGGCTGGAGGCGAAGCGGTCATGGAGCACGAGGTCGCACGCGGCATCCTTGCCCGCGGTGAAGCCCTCGCCGGTGAGCCGGTGCACGGACTCGTTGAGGCCCTGCTTCACGCGCACCTGCGCGGCCTGCCAGCGCGCGGCCTGCGCGTCCGGGGCCTGCACCGACGTGGTGTGCCCTACCTCCGTGGTCTGGTCCGCGCCGTCGCCGCCCGCGCGCACGCGGAACACCGCGCGCCACTGGCCCAGTGCCAGGTCCGCGCCGTCCGCGAGCTCGCCCTCGGTGAGCGTCTTGCCCGCCACGGTGGTGCCCTTGCCGGACAAGTCCTCCACCCGGCAGCGCGCGCCGTCCCACAGGAGGGCCACCTGCTGGCGGCTCACCTCCGGGTCGGGGATTGCGACGTCGCTCTGCTCGCCGCGACCGAGCACCAGCCGGGCCCGGTCCACCGCCACCCTCAGCACCTCCTCGCCACGACGAAAGAACACCAGCTCCGGCATTTCAGCCTCTCCCGGCAGGTCCGAAGGGGAGGGCTTTACACAGGAAGCTGTTCACCTTTCAACCCACACGCCCCAGGTAGGGCGTGGGGTGGGGGGAGGCCGTCAGCGGCGCGGCAGGAAGGTGGGCCGGTTGAGGAAGCCGGCGAGGCGCGCGGCGCGGAAGGACGGGTCCTTCTTGTCCGGCGGGAAGATGGTGACGCCCGCGGCGAGGAGGCCCAGGCGCTTCTGGGCCTCGGGGTCCAACTTGAGATTCACATCCATGGCGGGCTCGCTGTACTCCAGCCGCTTGCCCAGCTTCAGCGTGCCGGTGGCCATCGCCTCCAGGTCCTCGCTCTTGAGCCGCAGCGTCTGCACGGTGCCCAGCCCCTTCTCGAACTGGATGCGGCCGGTGAGGTTGCCCAGCGCGACCTTCGGCAGGTCCATGGGCATGGCCGGGCCACCGCCCATGGGCACCGCCACCTTGCCGCCCTTGATGACGAGCCCCTGCGTGTCCAGCGTCAGCTCACCGTCCGCCAGGGACAGGTCCGCGTCCGCGCCCTTCGAGGGCAGCGTCAGAGAGAGGGCGCCGTTGATTTCACCGTCCAGGTCCAGGCCGGTGAAGGCCGGCAGGTTGCCGCCGGACGCCTTCAGCCCGTCCGCCTCCACGTGCACCTTCTTGTCGCCGAGCAGGCCGACGGACGCCGACACCGTGCCGCCCATGGCATTCGCGCGCATGGCGACGCCGGGCGGGAAGAGGCTGGGGCGCACCGCCACCGAGTCGAGCACCAGCGCCTCGCCCAGCTCCAGCGCGCCGGGCACGTTGCCCTGGCCGGAAGCCAGCGCCGCGATGGTCTCCGCGCTCAGCGGCTGCGGCGGCTTGCTCACCCGCACCTGGGTGGCGGTGATGCCCGCCAGCCCCGGACGCAGCGAGCCGATACGCACGGCGAGCCCCGCCTTCGCCGCCTCCGTGACGAGCAGCGAGCGGACGGTGTCGTACGGGAAGGTGAGGAACAGGCAGAGGATGAAGGCCACCACCGCGAACGCGGCGTAGCCGAGGAAGACCTTCCAGCGGGCAGGCTTGTTCTCAGGAGGCATGGTTTATTGCTTCATCCGGTAGGTGGCGACGGTGGTCCACGCCGTCAGTGTGTCCGAGGCGGGCTTCGGCTCGATGCGCAGGTACTTCACCTTCACCACGCCCGGGCCGCTCTCCACCGTGCGCAGGAAGTCCGTCAGCTTGCGCAGGTCCACGTCCGTGAAGGTCAGCTCCACGGTGCTCTCGATGATTTTTCCGTCACCGACGCCCATGTCTCCCTTGGGCGTCATGTTGGGCACCTGGAGGCCGGACGCGGTGGCCTTGTCCTCGATGTAGCTGATGAGCTGCACGTTGCTGGACGTGAGCTGCTGCTCCACGGACTGGCGGGCCGCCTGCGCCTCGCGGTAGCTGGCCGCCAGCGCCTGCACCTCCTGCAGCTTCGCCAGCTTGTCCTGCGTGCGCTTGCGGTGGCCGGCCGCGCTGGTGGAGAACCCCATCACCACCGCGAAGACGATGAACGCCAGCAGCGCCGCGCCGGCGATGGACACCATGCGCCGCTCGCGCTCGCTCAGCCGCTCGAACCACGCCGTCACCGGCGCGAAGATTTCAGAAGCCTTGGCCATGACTAGCTCTCACCGCCCGTGTCGCCGGGGCACTGCACCTGGACGTCCAGGCGGAAGGACACCTTGTTGCCGTCGCGCGTGCGCTCCACCTTGCCCTGCTTCACGTCCTTGAAGCAGGCGTGGCCCTTGAGCGCGTTGGACAGCGTGTCCACCTGCTTCGAGGAGTCCGTCTCACCCTGGAGGATGACCCGGTCCAGGTCGATTTGGATGCGGTCGAACTTCACCGGCACGCTCTCCGGCACCCGCTGCGTGACTTCCGCGAGCAGATTCACCGCCGTCATGCGCGGCAGCGCCGCCGCCGGGCTCTCCACGCCCTTCAACATGCTGAGCGCGCGGTTGTAGTCCTTCTCGCAGCGGCCGAGGATGCGCTGGGTGGTGTCACACAGCACGGCGTCCACCTCCGCCTCGCGGCGGGACAGCACCGTGTTGCGCACCACGCCGAACGCGATGAGGAGCAGCAGGAGCGTGGCCCCGAACGCGGCCAGCAGCCCCAGCTTGTCCTTCATGTAGTCGAAGTCACCCTTGAAGGCGAGCTCGCCCCGGCGGAAGTTGAAGCGCGGCGCCTTCGCGCCCGTCGCGTTGCCGCGCAGCGCGAGCGCGTACGCCTGCGCCGCCGCCGGCTGCGTCGCCGCGGGGATGGCCTCCGCCGTGTCCGCGGGCAGCGCGAGCACGCGCACCGGCAGGTTCAGGTCCCGCGACAGCTGCTCGGCGAGGCCGGGCATGCGCGCGGTGCCGCCGCACAGCACCACCGCGCCCACCTGCTGGCGGGTGCGGGCGGTGAAGGCCTTGAGGGTGGGACGCAGCTCGCGCAGCACCGGCTGCAGGCCGCGCACGAAGGCCGCCGCCGCGCGCTCCGCGTCCGGGCCCTGCGCCGCGCCGGCCATGGCCCCGTGCTGCTCCTTCCAGTGGTGCGCCTCCGCGAGGGACGTCTGGAACTCGGTGGCCAGCGCCTTGGACAAGTCCCGGCCGCCGCCCGCGAAGGTGCGCGCGAAGAGCACGCCCGTGCCCGGCTTGCCGAAGGACACCGAGGTGCGCTCGTGGCCGATGTCCACCATCGCGATGGCGCCGCCCTCGCCCTGGCCCTCGAAGAGGCCCGGGTACTGCTGGAGCAGGTTCTGGTACGCGAGGCCCGGGTGCGTGACGATGCGCGGGTCCAGCTTCAGCTCGGACAGCAGCGCCAGGAGCGACTGGAGCTCCTCCTTGCGCACCACGCCGACGAGCAGGTCCGCCGCCTTCTCCTTGCTGCCCTCTGTCTCCTTCTGCGCCACCACCTGGTAGTCGTAGACCACCTCGGAGATGTCGAAGGGCAGCTGGCTGCCGATTTCGAAGGGGAGGGTGGCCTCGATGCGCTTGCCGTCGGAGAACGGCAGGCCGAGCGCGTGGGTGATGAGGGACGGGCCGGGCAGGGCGATGACGACCTGGTCCGCATGCCCCGGCGGGAGCTGACCGATGAGCTCCTGCACCGCGGCGCGCAGCGTGTCCGCGCGCTCTCCCTCGGTGGCGCGCCGCACCTCGGCGAACCCCCGGACTCCGTGTCCCTTCGTCTTGGACTCCAGCACCACGCCCTTCACGGAGTGGCTGCCGAGGTCCAGGCCAAGAATGCGGGCCATGCTATTCCTCTCTCCAGTACAGGAGGCGTCCCAGCGAGTCGTCCAGCCGGACCACGGCGGTGAGCGTCTTCTGCACGCTGCCCGCCTCTCCCACGGATTTGATGGTGAACGTCTGACTCTTGTCGCCCAGGAGGCGGTTGCCCGCCACGTTGGACTTCACGGCCGGGTTGACGGCGATGCCATTGGACTCGATGACGGCGACGAAGTCCTGCACGGACATGCCGAAGAAGCTGAACATGCGCGCGGAGCGGACGCGGTTGATGAGCTCGTTGAGGAACACCGGGTCCGTCAGCCGCGGGTCCGGGTGCGCCGGGTCCGCCACCGACAGGATGGCCAGCCCCATCATCACCGGGTCGTCCGTGTTGATGTTGGGCCGGCGGTTGATGTCCGGGTACACCGTGAGCCGGTCGCGGAACGCGGACATGAACTGGTCATTCACGCCGTGCACCCGGTACAGCTCGTCCAGGCTGTCGAAGCGCGCGTTCTTCGGCTCGTAGGACGGGTCATAGCGGCTGTAGTCCCCGCCCTCGTCCTTGAAACCGTTGGGCATGGGGTTGGTGGGGTCCACCTTGTTCATCGTCGACCCTGTCTCGTCGTCGTCCGCCCAGTCCTTGATGGCCAGCACCACGTCCTCCGGCACACCCCGCACCTTGTTCGCGTCGTCGCGCTCCCAGAGGAACTCGAAGCGCTTGTCCTTGAACATGTCCACCATGCGCAGCATGGTGGGGTACGCGTCGCCGGCACCGGCCATGAGGCGGTGGACGTTGAGCTTCTCCTCCTCGTCCGTAATCGAGGCGAGGAAGCAGCCCTCGAAGCCGCCGAAGGAGCGCTTCGTCATCTGCGATGCGACTTCACGCGCGGCCGGGTCCGCTTCCGCGTCGTCCATCTTGAAGTTCGAGTCTTCCTCCGCCGGCTTCAGCGGAGACGTCTCGCCGCCCCCGGAGCCGTCCTCGCTCTTCACCAGCCCCTTGAGCATGTGGCAGTCCACGCGCGCCATCTTGTAGAGCTGGATGTTGAGCGACGTGGGCTGCGGCGTCTGGGTGCCGCCCTGCTGCTGCCCGCCGCCGATGCCGAGCTGCGCGAGGATGGACGCCGGGTTGGGGATGGGCGTCTGGTCCACCTGCTTCTGGAAGCGCAGGAGCAGCCGCGACAGGGCGATGCCCGAGCGCGCCATGTAATAGGCGCGCACCTCGTCCCGCTGGTTGGCCGCGAGCTGCAGGTCCACCCGGCTGTTGTACGCGAACTCGGTGGCAATCACCGTGAGGATGGCGATGGAGACGATGGCGATGATGAGCGCCACGCCCCGCTCGCGCTTGCCGCCAGCGGCCGTGGAGGCACCGGGTGCCCCGGGGTCCGCGGCCGGGCGGCGGCGCCTCGACGTCTGTTTGAAGAAGGAGCGTGACATCAGTACCTCGGGAGCTCCGTGTTGAGCATGATTCGGGCCTGGGTGGTGTAACGCGCTTCCTTCCCGGACTCGTCCACGGCCGTGACGGTGATGCGCACGCGCGTGGGCAGGATGGCCTTCTGCTCCGTGCGCTTCGTGTCCCACTCGTCATCCCACTGCTTCTTCTCCGAATTCCAGTACTCGAGCTCCAGCCCCTTCACGCCCTCGAAGAGGGTGTCGGTGGTGCCGCCGCGGTCCATGCGGTCGTCCACGTTGGGGTTGACGCGCCGCTTGAGGTCCATACGCCCGCGCGCGTCGCGGTCCGAGGACTGCTCCACGAAGTACTCCACCACCGCCTGGTCGGACTCCTTCACGTCCGTGTACAGGCGCTGATGGGCGAACGTGGTGAAGAGCAGCTTGTCCCGCTCGCCCACGAAGTTGGTGGGCCGGTCCTGCTGGTCGCGGAAGCGCTTCAAGTCGTAGCGGTCGCTCACGTACGCGGAGCCGATTTCGCGCGCCATGCGGTTCATGGCCACGCGCACCTGGCGGTAGCGGTCCGCGTCCGTCTCCACCGTCTCCTTCGCGGTGATGCCCGTCTGGAAGGCCATGGCCACCACCGTGCCCATCAGGGCGGTGATGGCGACGGCCACCATGACCTCCATCAGCGTGAAGCCTCGCATGCGGCGCCTCATCACTGGTCCCTCCTCAGGCCGCCCGGGAGCTTGATGTTGCCCAGCGGGTTGTTGCCCTGCCTGCCGCCCGGAACGATGCCGCCGTTGCCGCTGCCGGTGCCCTGGCCGCCGTTGCGTTGGTTGTTGAAGACGTCCTGACGCACGAGCGGCGCGCGCGTCTGCGGGTGCAGCATGGTGCCGTTGGGGCCCGGAATGGGGTTGGGCACGATGAGGCCCGTGTTCGGGTCCACCCACTGGTTCGACTGGCCCTCGGGCTGCTGGCCCTGCTGGTTGAGCGCGCCGCCGTTGCGGTCCGAGCCCGGCCCCAGCGACACCACGTGCGTCACCAGGTCGATGCTCTCCACCTGGGTGCCTTCCTGCCAGTAGACGGTGAGGTGCACCTCGCGGACCGTCTGCGTAATCTGCTGCACCATCTGCGTGAACATGGGCTGCGCCATGCCCATGGCCGCGCCCTGCATGCCGCTCACGCCGGCCTGCTGCGGACCGCTGGAGCCGTCCTTGCCTCCGCCGGAGCCGCCGCCGCCGAAGAGGCCGGCCAGCCCGGACATGGGGTCGCTGCCGTCGCCGCCGATGGGCAGGTTGAAGATGGCGCCGATGAGCTGGTCCGGCGTCACGCCCTCCGTCTTGGGAGCGATGATGCGCGCGCGCCACTTGAACTGGGACCAGCCCTCGTCGGAGAAGTCGCCGGACTCCTCGTCGTCGTCGTTGGAGAAGCCCTCGTCGTAGAGCTTCTGCTCCAGGTCCGTCATCTTCGAGCGGGCCAGCAGCGACGCCACGGTGAGCCGCTTCGTGTACACGTGGTTGGCCACCGCGCCCGCGTTCAGGTCGAAGATGGCCATGAGCGCCATCGCGAGGATGGCGAGCGCCACCACGACTTCGAGCAGGGTGAAGCCCTTGTTGCGCCTCATCGCGGCACCTCCAGCGCCTCGGCCACCACCTGTACCTTGCCGGTGAGGGGTGACACGTCCAGCGTCCAGACGTTGTCTCCCTGCCTCAGGTAGACGTACGCCTTCTCCGTGTAGCCCTGCGGGAAGAAGTAGAGGTACGCCACGCCGCTCTCCACGGGCTCGCGCTGCTGGCGCGTCCACACCGACACCTTCACGTCCGGCGGCAGCTCGCGCATGGGCACCTCTTCCGAGGTGTACGACGAGAAGCGGGACGCGCTCTCCACGCGCTGCTTCTCGCCCTCCATCAGGTCCGTCGCGCTCGGCGCATCGCCGCCGCCGGACACCATGTAGTTGCGGCGCGTCTCGCCCGGCGGGGCCTTGCCGCCCGAGCGCTCGGCCCGCTCTCGCGCGCTGTTGTCCTCGCGCAGCGTCGCGTCGCGGTCTCGCGACGTCGTCACCGCGCCCTCCGCGCACTCGGCGTGGTAGCGGGTGGGCTCCTCTGCCTTCGGGTCCGGAATCTCGAACACCAGGCGGCACGTCTTGCCGCGCAGCGCGGACGAGTCGTAGAGCGAGCGGATGAGGCCCGCCATCTCCCCCGCGGAGCCCTTCGCCTTCGCGCCGGTGATGGAGCCGATGCCCATCACCGCGGCCGAGAAGAGCATCGCGACGATGATGATGGCGATGGAGATTTCGATGAGCGTCAGGCCGCGCTGGGCCCGGCGGCGCGCAGGCGTCAACCCGCGCCGCGTCCGGAAGTCCGTGCGGCGGGGAGAAGTGTGGGCCGGAGTCATGGCTGGTGCTCCCAGTTGGAGGCGAGCACGCCGCCGCTGCTCAGGTCCGCGTCCACGCCGGTGCCGCCCGGTTTGCCGTCCGCCCCGTAGGAGATGACGGCGCCGCTGGCGCCATCCATCCAGTACACGTACGGGTGGCCCCACGGGTCCATGGGCGGGCCGTCCAGCAGCTGCGCCTGGATGAGCGGAGTGAAGCCCTCTTCCTTCGAGGGGAAGCGGCCCATCAGCCGGTGATGCGACTTGAAGAGCCCCTCCAGCTTGCGGATGTCCGCCCGGGCCCGCCGCTGCTCGCGCGTCAGCGAGGGGTCGTTGGTCAGCCAGACCAGGAAGAAGGCCAGGGCCGTGGCGACCGAGACGACGAGGGCCAGGATGAGCCGCCCCGTCCTGCTGGGGCGCTCCAGCCCTGTCGTCGAGGGCATCGGGGATGTGGTGGAGACGTGCTCGTTCATACCCAAGGCCCTGTTCAACACGCGCGGTGCGCTAGTTCTTCACTTGTTGGCAGCAGCGGCGTCAGCAGACGAGATATCCGCGTCGTTGCCCTCGCCGCCGGCGGTGCCGTCCGCGCCGTAGGAGATGATGACGGGCTTGCCGCCCTCGTTGATGTACACGTAGTCGTTGTTCCAGGGGTCCTTGGGCATCTGCTCGAGCGCCTGCGCCTCCACCAGCGCGCCCAGGCCGGAAGCGGTGTCCGGGTACTTGCCCTTCTTCGTGTAGTACAGCTTCATCGCGCCCTGGATGTTCTTGATGTCCAGCGAGGCGCGGTCGCGACGGGCGGCCTCGAGCTGCGGAATCACGGCGACACCCACCGCCGCGGCGATGAGGCCGAGGATGGTGATGACCACCATGATTTCGATGAGGGTCATGCCGCGGCTGCGACGGCGGCGCTGCTGCTTCTGGGTGTTCTGGCTCATGTCAGCTCACTTTCTGGGGTGACTTTCTGGCAAGCCACCGAAGGGTTTGTGTGTCGTCCTGTCAGGGCGTCCGGGCCCCGGCCGCCACTCCCGCCTCCGGACGCGCCGGCTGGGAACCGTACAGCCGGGCCCCCACCGTCAGCAGCGCCGCCGCCACGGCAATCATCGCCGCCAGGGTGACGCGCTGTATCCAGCGGTCCAGGGTGTCGTTCATCGCTCCGTCACTCCTCAGTGGATGGCCGAGTTCACCTGCAGAATCGGCATCAGGATGCTGAGTGCGACGAATGCAATCACCGCGCCCATCACCACGATGAGCATCGGCTCGAGCAACGAGGTGAGGGCGGTGATGCGCACATTCACCTGCGTCTCGTAGTTGTCCGCCACGCTGGTGAGCATCTCCTCCAACTGGCCGGAGCGCTCGCCGATGGCGACCATGTGGTACACGAGGGGAGGGAACTCACCGGAGCGCTTGAGCGGGTTGGCGATGCTCTCGCCCTCGCGGATGGAGTCCCGGGCCTTCTCCACCACCTCCGCGAGGACGGTGTTGGTGATGATGGCCTTCACGATGTCCATGGCCGCCAGCAGCGGGACGCCGCTCTTGAGCAGGGTGGACAGCGTGCGGGCGAAGCGGGAGATGGCCAGCAGGCGCACGAGGTGGCCCACCACCGGCGCCTTCAGCGTGAAGCGGTCCCACTTCGGCTTGCCCTTGGGGCTCTTCGTCCAGCGCACGAAGAGGAAGCCTCCCAGCACCATCAGCGGGAGGATGATGAACCACCAGTTCTGGAAGAAGTTGCTGCTGGCGATGAGGATGCGCGTGTTCAGCGGCAGCGTGGCCTTCATCGTCTCGAAGATTTTCGTCACCTTCGGCACCACGAAGACCATGAGGGCCACGAGGATGCCGCCGCCCACCACCATCATGATGGCGGGGTAGAGCATGGTGCTGAGAATCTTCTGCTGCAGCCGGGCCTGGTTCTCCGTGAAGTCCGCCAGGCGCGTGAGCACGGCGTCCAGCGCGCCCGAGGCCTCGCCCGCGCGCACCATGTTCACGTAGATGCTGGGGAAGATTTTCGGGTGGGCGCCCATGGCGTCCGCCAGGGACGAGCCCTCATTCACGCGCTGCTTGATGTCGGAGAGGGCGCGCTTGAAGCGCTCCTTCTCCACCTGGTCCACCAGCGCGCTGAGGGACTCGACGAGGGTGACGCCCGCGCCCAGCAGCGTGGAGAGCTGCCGGGTGAAGATGGCCACGTCGTCCGTGTTGACGCGGCCGCGGCCCAGCTTGCGCAGGTCGATGTCGCGCGCGACGAGGGACGCGTTGGCGCCCCTGGCCACGGCGGCGCGGCTGCCCTCCGCCTGCGCCAGCACGTCGGTGAGGAAGATGCCGTCGGTGCGCAGCTTGGTGCGCAGCGTCTTGGGCGAATCCGCTTCCAGCAGGCCCTTGACCTGCTTGCCCGCGGCGTTGAGACCTCTGTACTCGAAGACCGGCATGGCTCAGTACCCCGGCCCCTCCCAGGGAGGAGCGGTCGGTTACATGTCCTCCTGGGTGATGCTCAGCACTTCCGCGATGGTCGTCTCTCCGAGGGCAATCTTCCGGGCTCCGTCGTCCAGCAGCGTCGTCATGCCCTTGGACGTGGCGGAGCGCTTGATGGTGGACGCGTCCACGTTCTTCAGGACGAGCTGGCGGACGTCGTCATCCACGGGGAGGAACTCGTAGATGCCGGTGCGGCCGCGGTAGCCGTTGCGGTTGCACGAGGGGCAGCCGGCGGCCTTGTAGATGCGGTCCGTGCCGTAGCGCTCCTTGAACGACGCGAGGGTGTGGCCCAGTTCCTTGAGCTCCGCGTCCGTGGGCTTGTAGGGCACCCGGCAGTCCGGGCACACGCGCCGCACGAGGCGCTGGGCGAGGATGCCGGTGAGCGAGGACGCCACGAGGAAGGGCTCCACGCCCATGTCCACGAGTCGCGTCACCGCGCCCGCCGCGTCGTTGGTGTGCACCGTGGAGAGCACCAGGTGGCCCGTCAGCGACGCCTGGATGGCGATTTCCGCCGTCTCCTTGTCGCGGATTTCGCCCACCATGATGACGTCCGGGTCCTGGCGGAGGAAGGAGCGCAGCCCCTGGGCGAACGTCAGCCCAATCTTCGGGTTGATGGCCATCTGGCCAATGCCCTTGAGCTGGTACTCGACCGGGTCCTCGACGGTGAGGATGTTGAGGTCCGGCGTATTGATTTTCGACAGGGCGCCGTAGAGCGTCGTCGTCTTGCCGGAGCCCGTGGGGCCGGTGACGAGGATGATGCCGTGAGAGCGCTTGATGACGGCTTCCATCGACTCGAGCGTCTTCTGGCTCATGCCGATTTCCGCCAGGTCCAGCAGCGTCGCCGTCTTGTCGAGCAGACGCATGACGATGCGCTCGCCGAAGGACGTGGGGATGGTGGACAGACGGATGTCGATGTCGCGGCCCGCGAGCTTGATGCGGATGCGGCCGTCCTGCGGCAGGCGCTTCTCGGCGATGTTGAGCTGCCCCATGACCTTCACGCGGGACACAATCGCGTTCTGGTAGCGCTTGGGCGGCTTGATGATTTCCTGCAGCACGCCGTCCACGCGGAAGCGCACGAGCAGCTCGCGCTCCATGGGCTCGATGTGGATATCGCTCGCGCGCTCCTTGGCGGCGCGGAAGAGGATGGAGTTCACCAGCCGGATGACCGGCGCCTCGTCGTTGACGTCGAGCAGGTCCGTGGGCTCGTCCAGCTCGTGGGCGATGGCGTCCAGGTCCTGCGTCTCCATCTCGTCCACGAGCTGCTCGGCCTCGTTGACGGAGCGGTCATAGACGCTGTTGATGGCGTCGATGATGGTGCTGGCCAGCGCGATGCGGGGGGTGATGTTCTGCCCCAGCAGCACGCGCACGTGGTCAATGGCGGAGGTGTCCAGCGGGTCCGCGACGGCGACGACGACGGTGTCACCCTCCAGGGACAGCGGGAGGATGTGGGACTGCTTGGCGAAGTTGATGGGGATGCGCTTGACCAGCTCCGCGTCCACCTCCTCGGTGAAGATGCGCGCGAGGTAGGGCAAATCCAGCTGGTGGCCGAGCGCCTTGGCCACGTCCTCTTCGGAGACGGCCCGCATGCCCACCAGGGCCTCGCCGATGCGCTGGCCCTTCTCCGCCTGGACGGTGAGGGCTTCCTGGATCTTCTCCTCGGTGAGCGAGGGGACGAGCGCGCGGAGGATTTCCCCCAGCGGCCGTCCGCAGAGGAAGGCCTGGCCGTGCGCGACGACCTGGGTGGCGTCGTTGCGGGCGGGAGCCACGGCGGCCGTGGCGTTGGTGGTGGGGTCTGCGGTCACGTTCATGGAGTCTGTTCCCCTGGGTCCGGCTGCACGCGCAGGTTCTCCGGCGAGGCCTCCGGAGCCGGAGGGCTCTCGGGGGCGGGCGCCCCGGAGGGCTGCGCCGGTGCACCAGGCACTGGTTGATCGGAACCACCCGGAGGCGGCTCGACTTCCCGCACCGGCGGTTCAGCCGGAGGCGTCCCCGGGGCGGGGGCCGACGAGGGGGCGGGGGCCGTGCGCCCGTTCGCCGGGGCGGGGGCCGGGCTGGAGGGGGCGATGATGCGCTCACCGTTGGCGCCGGGGCCGCCGTTCTCCGCGCGCTGCTGCTCCTTGAGGACGGACTGGTTCATGCGCGACAGCGGGCCGGGCTTGTGGCTGAAGTCCACCGCCACGTCGTAGCCGGGCACCTGGCCGTAGAACTGCTCCACGAACTGCTGCCGCTCCTTCATCTTGCGCTCGAAGATGATGCGGAAGTCCTCGGGGCCCCGGATGATGTAGGGCGTCAGGAAGAGGAGCAGGTTCGTCTTCGTCTTCTTGCGCGTCGTCTCTCGGAACAGGTGGCCGATGATGGGGATGTCACCCAGCACCGGCACCTTGGTGACGGACTCCAGGGTGCGGTCCTGCATGATGCCGCCGAGCACCACCGTCTCCTGGTCCTTGGCAATCACCGTCGTCTTCGCGCTGCGGCGCGAGGTGGTGGGGCCGAGCACCGGGTCCGTGGAGGCAATCTCCTCCGTCTGCTCGCTGATGACGAGGCGGATGTAGTCGCTCTCGTTGATCTGCGGCTTGACGGTGAGCTTCAGCTCCACGTTCTGGCGCGTGATGGGCGCGTACAGCGAGCTCAGGCCGCCGAGCCCGCCGAGGATGCCGCCCAGGCCGCCGGAGGTGGTGCCGCCTCCGGTGCCGCCCACCGTGGAGCCCAGCGACGAGGGGTTGAAGCCGGACTGGAAGGGCACGTTCTGGCCCACCGTGATTTCCGCCTCCTCGTTATCGCTGGTGAGGATGTGCGGGGTGGAGAGCACGTTGACGTCCGAGCTCTGCTGCATGGCGTGCAGGATGATGCCGAAGGCGGGGATGTCCAGGCCGAGCTTCTCCAGCGCGGGGATGACGGGGCCCTGGAGGCCGGCGAGGAAGCCGCCGAACTGCGCGAGGCTGCCCAGCGACAGCGACGGGGGCAGGCCGTTGCCCGTGTTGTTGGTGCCGATGATGCCCGGCACCGCGCCGTCATCCGTCTTCAGGCTGAAGCCGCTGTGGAGGTTGACGCCGAACGCGGCGTCCCGGTTGAGGTTGACCTCCATGATGACCGCCTCGACGAAGACCTGGCGGCGCGGCGTGTCCAGCTGCTGGATGATGGAGACGATGTTCTTGTAGTCCGCCGCGCTGGCGACGATGACCAGCGAGTTGGTGCCCTTGTCGGCCGAAATCTTCACCTCGCCGCTGAACAGCTCCGCGGCCTGTGTGCCGGCGCCCGGCGCACGGGGGATGCCCGCCGGCGGCACCGGAGAGGGGTTGCGCGGGCGGTTGGCGGTGCCCTGCGCCAGCGACTGGAGCGTGCTGGCCAGCTCCTCCGCGTTGGCGTTCTCCAGCGGGTAGACGTTGATGCGGCCGCCGCTGGTGGTGGGGATGTCGAGCTGCGCCACCAGCTCCTGGATGCGGTCGAACGCGGCGGGGCTGGCGACGATGATGAGCTTGTTGGTGCGCTCGTCCGGGATGATTTGAGACAGCGTCACCGGGCCGGCGGCGGTGTCCTGGCCCCCGGCGGACTGGACGGCGACCTCCTGCGGCGGGCCACCGGGATTCACGTTGGACTGGAAGCCGCCGGGGCGCTGGCCGCCGCGGGCGTTCTTCGCCTCGAAGAGGCGCTGCACCGTGTTGGCCACGTCCTGCGCGGTGGCGTACTGAATCTGGATGATGCGCAGCTCGTCGCTCGCGGCGCGGCTGTCGAGCTGGTTGATGATGCGCTCCAGGCGGTGGATGTTGGAGCCCACGTCGTTGACGATGATGGTGTCCGGCGGGTACGGAATCGTGTCGCCGTCCTTGGACACGAGCTGCTGGAGCACGCCGCGCAGGGGCTCTACTTCCACGTTCTTGATGCGGAAGAGCTTGGTCACCATCTGCTCGTTGGTGGTGTACGGCTCCCCATCCTCGATGATGGTGGGGATGGGGTTCTGCTTCGCCGAGCGCTTGTCGACAATCTTCAGGAAGCGGCCGTGCTGGTAGACGGACAGGCCGTTGGCGTCGAGCGCGGCGAGGAAGGCGGAGTAGAAGGCATCCGCGTTGACCTCCACGCGGCCATTCTCAGGGCCGATGATGGAAATCTTCCCGCGCACGTTCTCCGGGAGGATGAAGGTGCGGCAGGTGGCGTCCGCCACCGTCTGGACCAGCTTCTCGATTTCCACCTTGTCGAAGTAGATGCCGTAGCGGGCATTGCGCCGGGCCTCCTCGCACGTGGGCGTGCGGCGGGGACCCTGGTTGGACTCCTCGCCGTTGCCGCTGGCGGAGGGGGCCTGAGGGGAAATCGTCCTCTCGCCCGGCGTGGCGGGTGCGGTGGTGCCGGGCGGAGGGGGGCGGCGCTGGGCCTGCGCGGGAACGGCGAGCGCGAGGCACAGGCAGAGCATCCAGGACGGGAGCGTCTTCATGGAGAGCGGGCGCTGCGGGTGTGATTAACGGACGTTGTACGACTTTTTGATCGGCGCTCCGTTGCGCTCGATCTCGATTTCGATACGGGATGCGTCCTTCATCTTCGAGTAGACCTCGAGCGCCTTCTCGGGGCTGTTGAGGTCGAACCCGTTGATGCGGCGGATGACGTCGCCGTTCTGGACACCAATCTTGGAGTAGATGGAGTCCGGACGGATGGAGAAGAGCTTGAAGCCCACCGCCTGACCGTCCTTGAAGGCGGGAACGATGCGGGCCTGCATGGCCACGTCGTTGAGGTTGTTGAGCGTCTTGTCGATTTCCGCGCGCGGGACTTCGTACTCGTTGTCGCTGGTGGCGCGGATGCCGCTGCCGTTGCCAGGCGGCGGCGGAGCGGTGTTGGCGGCCACGGGCGGCGAGGGCGGAACGAAGGCGCCGTCACCCGGCTGCCCGTCGATGAACTCGCGGCGGCCGTTGTTGAGGATGATGACGCGCTCGCGCTCGATTTCCTGCACGGTGGCGCCCTGGAGGGCGTTGCCCACCATGTACGTCTGCGAGCGCTGCGTCACCATGTCCTGGATGGACGCGAAGGACCAGTCCGGGTTGGCCGCGACGAGGGTGCCGAGCAGCTTCACCCGCAGGCCGCTCTTCACCGGCGGCGCGTTGGGGTCCACCTGAGGAGTCTCGGGCTCCTTCACGGCGACCTCGAGCTCCGGAATCTTGATGCCGGTGAGCTTCGACAGGCGCTCCATGTCGAGCATCGCCATGGCCGTCTCCGCGCGCCGCGTATGCGTGGGCGCGCGCGCCGTCGCCCCGGAGGGCACGGGAGAGAAGGCGACCTCGAACACGAGGTTCACCGTGCGCGCGGCCAGCAGCGCCACGAGCAGGATGAACAGCAGGTTCACCGTCCAGAAGTACTTTCGAAAGAAGAGTTCCATCACGCTTCCGGTGGAAAGCCGGGCCAACGGTGAGCAAGTCAGGTGCCACCGCGTGCCAGGCGGGCAATCCAGGGGCAACGGGCCAAGGGCGCGAAATTATTCCGAAATGGCGGCCCGCCCCGCGCCCGGGGGCGGCCCTCGGAACCCCGTGGGACAAATTGTCAAAAGGCGGCGGGGCCCCGTGTGACGCCCTGTCAGTCGTCCGCTTCGGTGGTGGGGGCCGGGGCGGAGGGGTTGGAGGGGGCCTCGCCGGTGGACTGCTCGCGCTCCAGCTTGCGGTAGATGGTGCGCGCGGCGATGCCCAGCAGGCGGGCGGCCAGCGTCTTGTCGCCGCGCGTGTGGCGCAGTGTCTCGTGGATCACCCGCCGCTCGACTTCCTCCATGGGCGTGCCAATGGGGATGACGAGCTGACCGGCCGAGCCCACCGGGCCCTTGCGCACCGACTCGGGGAGGTCGCTCGCCTCCAGCACCTCGCCGCGCGCGAGCACCACCGCGCGCTCCACGGCGTGCTCCAATTCGCGCACGTTGCCGGGCCACGCGTAGTTCTCCAGGACGTTGAGCGCCTCCTGCGAGAAGCCGCGCAGCACCTTGCCATTCTTGGCGGCGAAGCGGCGCAGGAAGGCGTCCGCCAAGAGGGGGATGTCCTCGCGGCGCGAGGCGAGCGCGGGCACGCGAATCTCCACCACGTTGAGGCGGTAGTAGAGGTCCTCTCGGAAGCGGCCCTCCGCCACCTCCTTCTGCAGGTCCTTGTTCGTGGCGGCCACCAGCCGCACGTCCACCTTCACCGTCTGCGTGCCGCCCAGCCGCTCGATTTCGCCCTCGGCCAGCGCGCGCAGGAGCTTCACCTGCGCGGACAGCGGCATCTCGCCCACTTCGTCGAGGAAGAGGGTGCCGCCGCTGGCGCGCTCGAAGCGGCCCTCGCGGCGGGCCACCGCGCCGGTGAAGGCGCCGCGCTCCACGCCGAAGAGCTCCGCCTCCAGGATGTTCTCCGGCAGCGCGCCGCAATTGACGGCGACGAAGGGCCCCTTCGCGCGGTTGGAGTACTCGTGCACCGAGCGCGCGGCCAGCTCCTTGCCGGTGCCGGACTCGCCGAGCAGCAGCACCGTGGCGGTGGAGGGTGCCGCCTGGCGGATGGTGTCCAGCATGGCGCGGAAGGCGGGGGACTGGCCCACCATGGTGCGCCCGCCGGCCGCGTTCATCTCCGCCAGCTTCGCCTTGAGGGACTGGTTCTCCGCGACGAGCGCGCGCTTCTCCAGCGCCTTCTGCACCGCCTTCACCAGCGCGTGGCGCTTGAGGGGCTTGGTGATGAAGTCGTAGGCGCCGTCCTTCATGGCGGCCACGGCCGTCTCCACCGTGCCGTAGGCCGTCATCAGCACCACCTCCACGTCCGGGCGGATGGTGCGCGCGGCGCGCAGCAACTCCTGCCCGTCCATGTTGGGCATCATCAGGTCCGTCACCATCACAGTGACTTCGGGGCGGCGCAGCAGCTCCAGGGCCTCCGTGCCGTTGGCGGCGGACAGGGTGGCCATGCCTTCACGCTGGAAGATGCGGGCGACGGAATCGAGGTTGGCGCGGTCGTCGTCGACGACCAGGACCGTGGGGGATGTCATGGCGTGCGGAAATTCTCCTGGGCGGCCGCGCTCCTGCAAGTCGCGTTCCCTCAGGCCGACTCCTCGTCGGCCTCCACGGGGCCGCCGCCCATGCGGCCGATGTCCTCGCGGTTCACCTTGTCCACGTTGAACTTGCGGGCGCTGGCCAGCATGCGGTCCAGGGTGGCGTTGAAGTCCGGCTTGCCCCCGTCCTTGCGGAAGCGGAGGAAGTTGATGCGGGCGACGACGAAGTTCTTGAGGTAGGGGCTCTGGAGGCCGCGCTCCTTGAGGGTGTTGACGACGGCGACGACGGCGTCGTCCAGCTCCAGCAGCCGGTCCGCGCGAGCCTCGCGCAGGGCCAGGGCCTCCTTGAGAGACATCTCCTGGAAGTCCTCCAGCACCTTGACGAAGGGGTGGTAGGCGCCGGCGGAGAAGCGGGGCCGCTTCTCGTACGCGGCGCCGAGCGTCACGAAGGACGGCTCCTCGAAGAGGTGGGAGAAGGCCGTCTCGTTGCCCTTCCGGTCCGCGCCCACGAGGCCGCGGTACATGCGGATGACCTCCAGCGAGCGTTCCTTCAGGTTGTGCGCCTTCTCCGTGTTGAGGGCGAGGATTTGGTAGGCCACGTCCTCGTCCGGCAGCACCAGCGCCACAATCGACTTCGCGCCCAGCAGCTTGCTGGCGTTGAGGCGGTGGTTGCCGTTGGGCGTCCAGTACATGCCGTCCTTGCGCACGGCGATGACGGGGTCCAGGTAGCGGTCCAGCCGCTCCATGGCGTTGGCCAGCCGCTTCACGTGCGGCTCGGACAAGTCGCGCTGGTACGGGGTGGGCTCCACCTTGTCGATGGGGAGCACGGCGAAGATGGTGGGGTGGCCGCCCAGGGGCTCGCGGTAGACGCCGAGCACCTCACCGCCGTCGGTGTGGATGGCCTCCAGCAAATCCGTGGGGTACTCCACCGAGTCGCTGGCCACCTCCGCCGGGGAGAGGCCCTTCGACTTCGGTTCCGCCTTCTTGCGGCGTGGCTTGCGGGCCGTCGTCGGCTTCTTCGCGGTGGCGGACTTCCGTGCGGACTTCGCTGCTGCCATGGGCCGAGCCCTCCTTGCGTTGCCACTGGGTTGTACGCGGGGCCCCTGACATGGAGGCGGCCCCGCGTTGGTCCACGCTAGGGTGACGCGGAGGGTAGGGCTACTCTCCCGAGACGGTGAGCTGCCGGAAGCGGACAGTGGGCGCGCCCACCGAGCCTCCGCGGAACTGCAAGTCGTTCCCGAGGCCGTCCACATCCTGCAGCATCTGGAGGAGGTTGCCCGCCACCGTCACCTCCTGCACCGGGTGCGTCAGCTCGCCCTTCTCAATCCAGAGGCCGTTGGCGCCGGCGGACAGCTCGCCCGTCACCGGGTCCGTGCCCTGGCCGAGCAGCGCCGTCACGTAGAAGCCGCTGTCCACCTCGCGCAGCAGCTCCTCGGGCGGCTTCGTACCGGCCTCCAGGTAGAGGTTGGTGGTGCCGATGGAGGGCAGGGCGTTGTAGCCGCGCGACGCGTTGCCCGTGGTGCGCGCCTTCGCCTTGCGCGCGGTGAAAGCGTCGTAGAGGAAGCCGGACAGCACGCCCTTGTCGAGGATGGGCGTGCGCCGCGTGGGCACGCCCTCGCCGTCGAAGGGCGCGGTGGCGAGGCCGCGGGGCAGCAGGCCGTCATCCACCAGCGTCACGTGCGGGCCCGCCAGCTTCTTGCCCTTCAGCGGCGCGAGGATGCTGGCCCCCTGGTACACGGCGTTGCCGTTGGCCGCGGCGGCGAGGTCCGAGACGAAGCTGGAGGCGACGAGCGGGTCCAACACCACCGGCACCTGCTGCGTCTTCACCCGCTTCGCGCCCAGCATCCGCACCGCGCGGCGCGTGGCCTCGCGGCCGATGGACTCGGGCGTGTCCAAATCATCCAGGAAGCGCTTGTAGTCCACCCAGTAGCCCGTCTGGAGGCCCGCGCCGTCGGACGCCACCGGCATGGCGTAGAGGAAGACGTACGTGCCGGAGTACGCGCCGGTCAGCCCCTCGGTGGAGGCCACGTACACCTCGGAGACGAAGTCCCCGGCGCCCACCGCGTTGAAGGCGACGACGCGCGAGTCCTCCGCGCGGGCGGCCTTCTCCACCTCGAGCGCGGCCTTTATCTTCCAGTCGCCGGGCAGCTCCGAGACCCTGGTATCGAAGAGCAGGCCGGTGTCCCCGAAGCGGCCCAGGTCCTTGCCGGACGGCAGTCCGTTGAGCTTGTTGGGCGCGGCGGCCCCGGCGAGCTTCAGCGCCTGGTCGATGATGTGGTCCAGGGCGCCGGTCTCGAAGTCCGACGTATAGGCGAACCCGAGCCGGCCCTTCACGAGGACGCGCACTCCCACGCCCTTGCTGGTGGACTGGGTGAGGTCCTCGATTTCTCCGTTGTGCACACGCACGCTGCCCTGGCGGCCCACCTCCAGGAAGGCCTCCGCCTGCTGGGCGCCCTTCTTCTTCGCGCGCTGGACAATCTTCTTCGCGAGCTGCTGGTAGTCCACGGTTGGCGCTCCCTCTCTCAGGCGACCTTCGTTCCGCCGACGGTGACGTTGTCGATGCGCAGCGTGGGCAGGCCCACGCCCACCGGAAGCATCTGCCCATCCTTCATGCACACGCCCATGCCCGGGTCCGGCATCGGGTCACTCCCCACGCGCGAGACGTTCTTCAGCGCCTCCGGCCCCACGCCGATGAGCATGGCGTTCTTCACCGGGCGGCCCAGCTTGCCGTCCTCAATCTGGTAGGCCTCGCTCACCTCGAAGACGAAGTTGCCGTTGGTGATGTCCACCTGCCCGCCGCCGAACGTCGCGCAGTACAGGCCGCGCTTCACCTCCTTGAGGATGTCCTCGGGCGCATGGTCGCCGGGTGCGAGGAAGGTGTTCGTCATGCGCGGCAGCGGCAGGTGCTTGAAGGACTCGCGCCGCCCGCTGCCGGTGGTGCGCTGGCCCATCAGCTTCGCGTTGAGGCTGTCGTAGAGGTAGTTCTTGAGGACGCCGTTCTCGATGAGCACCTTGCGCTCACCGGGGTTTCCCTCGTCGTCGATGTTGATGGAGCCGCGCCCGCTGGACACCGTGCCGTCGTCGATGACGGTGACGAGGTCCGACGCCACCTTCTGTCCGAGTTTGCCAGCGAACAGCGAGGTGCCCTTCCGGATGAAGTCCGCCTCCAGGCCGTGGCCCACCGCCTCGTGCAGGAGGATGCCGCTCCAGCCCGGCGCCAGCACCACCGTCTGTGGGCCGGCCGCGCACTCCACCGCGCCCAGCGTGGCCACCGCCTGCCGCGCCGCCTCGCGCGCCACGCCCTCGGGCGGGAAGGTGTCCCAGTGCGTGAAGGGCACCCGGCCGCCGCCGCCGAACATGCCGGTGCGCTGCTCGCCGTTCTTCCCCTGCGCCACGACCTGGACCGCCATGCGGCACAGGTCCTGGGTGTCCTCGGTGTAGCGCCCGTGCGTGTTGGCCACGGCGATGCGGCGCGTCTGGTCCACGTACGAGGCATTCACCTGCTTCACCCGCGCGTCGAAGGCGCGGGCGGCCTTGTCCGCGCGGGACAGCAGGCCCGTCTTCAGCGCCACGTCCACGTCCATCAGCGGCGTGGCCACGCGGTAGTGGCTGGGCACGGCGGCGCGGTGCACCGGGAAGCTGCGCTCGGCGCCGCCACCCTGGGCAATCATCGCGGCGGTGGAGGCCGCGCGGAGGAGGGCGGCCTCGTCCCAGTCGTCCGAGTAGGCGTAGCCCACCTTGGGCCCGGAGATGACGCGCACGCCGACGCCCTGGATGAGGCCCGTCTGGGCGCTCTTGATGCGGGACTCCTCCAGCATCACCGCCGTGGTGAGCGTGCGCTCCACGTAGACCTCCGCGAAGTCACCGCCGCGCTCCATGGCGACGGCGAGCAGGCGCTCGATGAGCGGCTGGGGCAGCAGCGGGGCGGCCGAGGGCCCCCGGGCCACCGGGGGGGCAAGCTGGGAGGCGGAAGCGCGTCGAGTGGACGCAGTGGCTCGCGGCATGTGTCGGGACTCCCAAGGTGAAGCTGGTGGGGTGTGGGCACCTACATAGGAGGCGGCGCCGCCCGGAGCAACGCTCAATGCCCGCCCTTCTTTCCCGGGTGAGCGGCCTGTCCGCATTCCCACCGTGGAGACGGCGCTCTAAGATGCCCGCCGCTTCGAGACTGGAAACCACCCCATGCCTCCTCGTCCTCCTCCCTCTTCCCGCGCTGGCACCGGCCGTTCCGGTAGTGGCTCGGGGGCCAACTCCGGCCGTGGCCGGCCTGCCCGCGGTACGTCCTCGTCCGAGGACGAGGACTTCTCCGCGCCATTGTCCAGTGAGGAGAGCTACCCGGAGGACGGGCCACCCAACCCGGAGCTGTACGGCGACGCCAGCGGCTCGCGCCGCGACGAGACGCGCGTGGCCTCCGTGCGGGACTTCGAGGAGGAGGAAGGCTCCGCGCGCGAGCAGGACGACGACAACCCGGACGCCACGCGCGCCGGCCCGCCGGTGCAGATGCTGGTGCTGGACGGCCCGGACCGGGGCCGCAAGAAGCGCTTCCAGAGCGTGCGGATGGTCGTCGGCCGCGGCAAGGACTGCGACTTCGTGCTGGAGGACCAGTCCATCTCCCGCCGCCACCTGGAGCTGGTGTACGGCGAGGGCGGCGTGGTGATGCGTGATCTGGGCAGCGTCTCCGGCACCCGGGTCAACGACGAGCGCGTGGACGAGTGCGTGCTGAAGCACGGCGACGAGCTTCAGGTGGGCAAGACGCGCCTGCGCTTCGTGGACGAAGCGGAGCAGATAAAAGAGATGCGCGCCCAGGCCGAGGCCCGCGATGCCGAGGAGCAGCGCGAGCGCGAGGAGTCCGCCAAGGATGCGGCGGAGGCCCGGAAGAATGCCTCCTCCGCGCGCGGCCGCGACCTGGACCCGAGCGACCCTCGCCTCAACGAGGCCACCAACGCCAACTACAAGCTGGCGGACGTGCTCCGCGACGAGGGGAGGAACAAGGGCACTGCCGTGGTGTCCCGTCCCGTGCGGCCGCCCACGCGCAGCGGGGGCAGGACGGGCGGGGGGATGACGGGCAAGCAGAAGGCCCTCATCGGCCTGGCCGGCCTCGTCCTGGTGCTGCTGGTGGTGGGGCTCGTCTTCGCGAAGAAGCGGCCGCCGCCTCCGCCGCCGGTGGACCCGAACGCGGAGCGCGCGAAGGTGCTGATGCAGAAGGCGCGCGAGTCCGTGCGCGCGGAGGACTTCGCCAACGCGGTGCGGCTGGTGGAGGAGGCGGAGAAGCTGCTCCCCGGCGTGGACGAGGAGGGCCTGGCCCGCGCGGCGAAGAAGCAGCAGGACGTGCTGGACGCGCTGCAGGCGGTGCGGGAGCTCATCGACGAGAAGAAGTTCGACGAGGCGCGCGAGAAGCTGGCCAATGCGCCGGAGGGCACGGCGAAGACGGATGACGACCGCCGCAAGCTGGAGGCGGAGCTGGAGGAGAAGCACCTGGCCTTCCGCATCCAGCAGGTGGAGGAGGCGCTCGCCACGAGAGACCCGGAGGCGGTGCGCCCGCTGCTGGACGCGCTGCCCCCGGCGAACCGGCCCGCGTACGAGACGAAGCTGGCGGACCTGGAGGCGGAGCTGGCGAAGGATGCCGCCGACGACGCGCGCCGCAACCGCAACGCCCGGGAGCGCGCCGCGGCCAACGCCAAGGAGCAGCGCCGCCAGTTCATCGAGGAGGCCTTCGTGGACGTGGAGCGCCGCTTCAACGGCGGCGACTACCAGCGCGCGGTGCTGGAGTGCGACCGCGTGGTGGACAAGTACAAGGGCGACAAGGACGTCAAGGACCGCGCCACGGCGCTCAAGCGCCTCATTCCCCAGTTCGCCCGCGTCCTCGAAGAGGGGCAGCGGAAGATGGAGCAGAACGCCCTGGAGGCGGCGGCCAAGCCGCTGCGCCGGGCGGCGGAGCTGTACCGGCAGATTGGCTTCCGCGGCTCGCTGGGCAACACGCTCGACGAGCAGCTCGCGTCCTCGTCCGTGGCGGCGGGGCAGGCGGCCCTCAAGCGCGGGGAGCTCGCGGTGGCGGGCTCCAACTTCCGCGAGGCGATGCGCCTCAACCCCGGCGACGGCCGCGCGCGCGACGGGCTGGAGTCCCTGCAGAAGAAGGTGGAGGAGCTCTACCTCCAGGCCTATATCCAGCGCGACCGCGACCCGCAGGCCGCCGCGGAGAAGTTCAAGATCATCATCGAGACCGCCGCGGATGGTTCCGAAGTGAAGCGCAAGGCGGAGATGTACCTGAGCGAAGTGCAGCAGTGAGCCGCGGCGAGCAAACACCGAAAGTGCTGGGAGAGTAGGGATGAACGAGTCGTCGCTGCGTGAGCTCGGGATGGACCTCATCGAGGAGCGCCAGTTCGAGCGCGCGCTCGCCGTGTTCGCCGAGGCGGTGCGCCGCGTTCCGGCGGACCACCGCTCGCGGATGCTGGCGGCCCGGAGCCTGGCGGAGTTGGGTGAGCGCGAGCGCGCCGTCACCGCGTACCACGCGTGCGCGGAGGGGCTGCTGCGCCGTGACTACCTGCTGTCCGCGATGGCCGCGTGCAAGCAGGCGTTGGATTTGTCCCCGAACGAGCGCCGGCTGAAGGACACGCTCATCCGCGTGCACGCGCGCGCGGTGCGCAACGCGCCGGGCCGCGCCGCGGTGCCGCCGCCCCTGCCGCCGGAGACGCTCTACGACGGCAAGGTGGACACGGACCTGATGGGCCTGCAGGGCGAGGAGCTGTCCAACCGCGCGATTGAGGTGCTGGCCGCGCCGGACCCGGGTGGACAGGCGGACCCGAACAGCCGGCCGCCGCTGCCGTTGTTCGCGGAGCTGGACCGGGACGCCTTCCTGGACCTCGTGGGCCGCATGGCGTGGCGCCGGGTGAAGCCGGACGAGGTGGTGAGCCGCGAGGGCGAGACGACGGACCACCTCTACGTGCTCGTCGCGGGCAAGGCGGAGGTGACGCGGCAGATGGATGGCGAGGCGCGCACGCTGGGCTTCCTCGGCGGCGGCTCCATCTTCGGTGAGATTGCGCTGCTCACGGGCGCGCCCCCCACGGCGACGGTGACGTCGGTGGTGGACACGGAGGTGTTCGAGATTCGCCGCGAGCACCTCAACGCGGTGGCCAAGAACCACCCCGCGGTGCCGCAGGTGCTGGCGGACTTCGCGCAGCAGCGCATGGCGCGAAACCTCATGGCGACGTCGCCCATGTTCCAGACGCTGCCGGAGTCCGAGCGTGGCGCGCTGCTCCAGCGCTTCACCTTCCGGGCCCTGCAGGCGCGCGAGAAGGCGCTGGTGGAGGGCGAGCACTCCCCGGGCCTCTTCCTCGTGCTGGCGGGCGAGCTGGTGGTGCAGAAGGAGGACCCGGCGGGCGGGCTGGTGACGCTGGGCGTGCTGCGCGAGGGCGACGTGGCGGGGGAGATTTCCCTGCTGACGGGCCTGCGCGCGTCCGCCACGGTGGTGGCCACGCGCAAGACGGCGGCGGCCTTCCTGGAGCGCGCGGCCTTCCACGAGCTGGTGAAGAACTTCCCGCACATCCGCACGTACCTGGAGCAGCTCTCGGACCGGCGCCTGAAGCAGATTGGCGAGGCGCTGCGGCCGGCGGAAATCATCGACGCGGACGAGCTGGTGCTCGAGCCGGAGGCGGCCTGAGGCCGGCATGCTGACGTTGTCGCGCTCTCGCGTATTGGGGCTGGGGCTGGCGCTGCTGGTGGCGGGCGCGGTTCTGTATTTCTGGCCGCGCCCGGAGCCGGGCGTGCAGGAGGCCATCACCCGCAAGGTGGTGGAGATGACGCGCGCCGCCGAGGAGAAGGACGTGGGCGGGGTGATGGAGTCCGTCTCCGAGCGCTTCAAGAGCGACGGGGGCGGCTGGGGCAAGCAGGAGGTGCGCGGCGTGCTGACGGCGCAGGTGCTGCGCGGTCAGTGGGTCCGCGTCTTCATGACCAACCTGGAGGTCCAAGAGGTGTCGCCCACGCAGGGCGACTTCCAGGCGCGCTTCATCTTCGGCCGCTCGCAGGCGGAGCGGGTGCAGGACCTCGCCGCCTCCAGCGTGCTCAACGCGTACCTCATCGAGGGCACGTTCGAGAAGGAAGAGGACGGCGAGTGGCGCGTGGTGCGCGCGAAGTACCGCCCGCTGGACCCGACCGACCTGCTGTAGCGGCGCGCTACTGGAGCAGCACGCCCGTCTCGTTCACCCAGGCCTTGGCCATGTTGCCCTGGCCCGCGGCCTCCAGGCTCTTCTTGATGCCGTCGATGCGCGCGGACAGCTCCTCGCGCGGGGCGCCCTGCGTGCGGGCGCGCACGAGGCCGAAGTAGTAGTGCTGGCAGCCGGCGGCGTACTCGCTCTGGGCGAAGAGCAGGTCGCCCATGGCGGTGTACGCCTCCGCCAGGGTGCCCGAGCCGGAGTCCGGTGCCACCAGGGTGAGCAGCGCCTTCGCGCCCGCGTAGTCCTTGCGCGCGAGCAGCAGCGCGCCCTTGGCGTACTGGGCGCGTCCCAGCCCCACGCCACGCGCCGCGATGGCCTTGTCGTACGCGGTCAGCGCCTCGTCCTGGCGGCCCGCCGCCTCCAGCACGCCGCCGCGCGCCAGCCAGTAGCGGCCGTCCTGCTCCAGCAGGGCGACCTTCTTCCCGTCGGCGGACGCCACCTGCACGGGGCGGAAGGTGGCCTCGTATGCGTCCAGCAGCGCCAGCGCGCCCGCGCCGTCTCCGGCGCCTTGCAAGGCTCGCGCGCCGTCCAGGTAGAGCAGGGGGGCGTTGCGGCGCTTCGCCACGGCGGCCTCGAAGGCGGCGCGGGCTTCCGGGGCCTTCTTCACCGCCAGCGCGCGGGCGCGGGCGAAGAGGGCGTAGTGGTCATCCGGGGTGATTTTCAGCGCCTCGTCCGCGGCCTGCACGGCCTCGTCCGCCGCGCCGCGCGCCAGGGCCAGCTCGGCCTTCAGCGCGCCCACGCGGGACTTCACCACCGGCGTCAATTCCGCGTCGCGGGCCTGGAGGTCGGCCAGCGTCTTCTGCGCCGCCTCCAGCTTGCGGCCCTGGTACGCCTGCGCCAGCGCGAGCGACACGCGCGCCAGCAGGTGGTCCGGGCTGACGGTGGTGGCCTTGGAGAAGGCCTCCATCGCCGGGCCGTACTGGCCCTCGTCCAGCAGGGCCTCGCCCTGCGCGGTGGTGAAGCGCGGGTCCCGGTAGGCGACCTCGGCGGCGCGGGCGAAGGCCTGCCGGGCGCCGGGCAGGTCTCCACGGGCCTGGAGGGCCATGGCCATGGCCAGCGTCAGCTTCGGGCTGCTCGCGCCCTGCGTCTTGAGGTCCTCGAGGTACTTCTCCGCCTCCGCCGCCTTGCCCTCCGCGAGCAGGTGCAGCGCGCGCGTGCCGAAGCGCTCGCCGGAGCGCGAGTCCAGCGCCTCCGCGCGCGAGAGGAAGTCACGGGCCTGCGCGTCCGAGCCGGGCTGGTGGTGCTCCAGCCACAGCACCGTCTGGATGTCGGCGGCCAGGGCCTGCGCGTCGCGGTTCTTGTCATTGAGCTGGAAGACGGCGTCCAGCTCCTTCATGGCCTGCGCGAGGTCGGCCGGGTTGCCGCGCTGGGCGGCGGCGCGGGCCGCGCGCATGTGCTCCTCGGTCTCCTTCCGGACACCGCCCCGGTGGACGAAGTACACCACCGCACCCACCAGCAGCAGGGCGACGGCACCCACCTGAATCAGGGCGCTGGCAAAGCTCTCGCGCCGCTTCCAGTCCCCGCGTCCTTCCGTGCCCATGGACCTGCCTCCCCCGCTGGGAATGAGTGTTTCCGGACGGTTTGAGCCCTCTTGCCGAGTATAGGGGCCGCGCACAGATAGGAACGCCCCCTCCAGGTGTCAACGGCGCGGCCCGAGGGCTGAGCGCCAGCTGTCGACACGGAGCGTCTGCGTCCGGCGCCACTGGTGCATACTGGCCATCGGAGGTGCGCAATGGCGGTACACACGGCCCTGTCTCCCGAGGCGTTCGCCCGGGTCTCGGAGGCGTACGGGTTGGGGCAGGTGCGCGAGGTGACGCCCATTCCCCAGGGCTCCATCAACACCAACCACCGGCTGGAGACGGACACGGGGCGCTTCTTCATGCGCCACACCACCGTGCGCTCCGCGGAGGATTTGCGCTTCGAGTCCGCGCTGCTCACGCACCTGGCCGAGTACCACTTCCCCGGGCCGGTGCTGCTGAAGCCGCGCACCGGCGACACGCCCTTCCTGGAGCTGGAGGGCGGGCGCGTCAGCGTCTTCCGCTGGCTGCCCGGAGAGGAGCTGCGCCACCCGAACCTCACGCCCGACCACCTGGAGTCGCTGGGCACGGAGCTGGGGAAGATGCACCGGGACACGCAGTCCTTCTCCGGCTCGCGCGCCAACCCCTATGGGCCGGAGACGGTGCGCCAGTGGCTGGTGGGCCTGACGGGCCACCCGGACGCGGAACTGGCGTCCGTGGCGAAGGAGCTGGAGCGCTACCTGGACACGGCGGAGGCGGTGCGCCAGGGGCTGGAGCCCCGTGGCGTCATCCACGCGGACCTCTTCATGGACAACGTGAAGTGGCTGGGAGACCGCGTGGGCGCCTTCTTCGACTTCGAGATGGCGTGCCGCGAGGCGTACGGCCTGGACGTCGTCATCACGCTCAACGCGTGGTGCTTCGACAACGGCCAGTACCTGCCCGAGCTGTGCCGCGCCTTCATCCGCGGCTACCAGGACGTGCGGCCCCTGTCCGCCGTGGAGCGCGCCAACCTCTTCGGCCACGCGCTCTTCGGGGCGGTGCGCTTCACGTCCAGCCGCATCCGCGACTACCACCTGTCGCCGCTGCCGGCGGACAAGCTCACCAAGAAGGACTACCGCACGTACCTCAACCGGGCCCGGGCACTGTCCGCCATGGGGCCCGAGGGGCTCGCGCGGTTGCTGGGGCTGTGAGGCCGGGGGGCATGGAGCCAGGTGCCCCACGCCCCGCGCCGGTGCCTCAGATGCCGGAGACAATCTTCCAGGTGCCGTCCTTCTCGCGACGGAACACCATCTGCTCCAGCTCGGAGTCGCGCTGGGGCTTCGGGTTGAGGCCCGGCATGCGCCAGGTCGCCTTCCAGTAGTAGATGGCGGCGGCGAGGTTCTCGCTCACCTGCACGCGGCGCACATCCAGCTCCACCTTGGGCGACTGGAGCGCCTTGAAGAGGTTCTGCAGGTAGGGGGCAAGGTTGGCGGCGGTGAGGTCGTCCTCGGGGTCGGACGGGGTGCCCGCGTCCTCGCGGAAGTCGTTCGCGACGAGGGCCTGGATGGCCGCGGCGTCGCGGTTCTCCAGCGCGGAGCGGTACTTCTCCATCACCTCGAGGATGGCGCGCGTGTCGGACGTGTCCTCGATTTCGGTGCCGGGGATGCGCTTCGGAGCGCAGGCGGCCAGGAGGGACAGGACGCTGAGGGCGAGGAAGCGTTTGAGCATGACGGGGCCTTACGGGGACAACCAAGAGGAAGTCAACCCATTCCCAGGCCCCGCTCGGGGGCGGACTTTCGCGGTCCGCCCCGGCGGCCGGGCTAGGCCTTGCGGATGACCTCGGCGATGAACCGGTTCAGCACCGGCACCTCGTTGTCGAGAATCTTCAGGCCCTCGGACTGGATGACCTTCTCGCCAATCATCGCCAGGGGCTTCATGAGGAACGGCAGTTTGAGGGTGATTTCGCCATCCAGCGTGCGCTCCGTCTGACCGCCGCCCAAATCCCGCAGGCTCAGCTTGCCGGTGTTGACCAGCATCTTGGAGATGGTGTGCGACGTGGGCACGTTGGAGAAGGTCAGCTCCTTGCGGCGCTTGTCGTACGTGGACGTCTCGATGAAGGCGAAGTACTCGGGCGGCACCTGCTTGGGGCCGATGCTCTGGATGACGGGCCTGGGGCGGTAGCGCACGCGGCGCTTCACCAGGTCACCCTCCGTCTTCACCTCCAGCGGCTGCAGCTCCAGGAGCACGCCGTGGTTCTTCAGCAGGAAGTCGAAGTACCGCTCGTCGAGGAGCGCACGCTCCACCTCGTCCACCGTCCCCTGGATTCGCTGCCTCGTCTCGAACCGCATCCGCTCCTCCTTGGCTTTGGGCTGCTTTCGTCGTTGCTGTCGGGCCCTGCCTAGCGGAATCCCCGGCTAGCGGAAAGCCTGACGTGGCACGAGGGGGCCCCGGAAGGTCGTCTCCTCGAAATCACACCGCTCGCGCCACTCGTCGGCTGTGGCCTTGAAGGCGGCGCCGAAGTCCGGCAGGGCACCCACCTCGTGTCGCACCGCGCCGCAGTCCCCGGCCAGGTAGGCCGTCTCCACGCGAAGGCGCAGCGCCTCGCGGCGCAGGGCCTCGGGCAGCGCCTCGGCGGACAGGGCCCGCAGGAGCGGCTCCCCGGCCAGCGTGGGGGCCCCCACCTGGCTCAGCCGCCGCCCCAGCAGGTAGTTGAGGTACGCGTCACCGGGCAGCGCGATGAGGGCGCGGTTCAGCAGCAGGAGCCGCAGCTCCTCCTGCGTGGCGCGGAAGTAGGCGTCGATGGGGGCGCGGCGCCCGGGCGCGTCCGGGTCCAACGCGGCGAGCTTCACCTGCGCGGTGCGCGTCAGCTCCGGCCCCGCGTCCTTCGCCAGCACGGTGTCGAGGAAGCGGCGTGCGGCGTCCGGCTGCTCGCGACGCAGCTCGACGTCCGCGCGCGCCATGGCGACCTCGGCTGCCAGCACGGGCTGGCTCTTCACGCGCTCGGAGTCCGCGAGCGACGTCAACACGGCGGCCGCGTCGTCGTACCGCTCCATGACGGACAGCGCGGCGGCTTGGCCGATGCGGAACGAGGGCTCATCCGGCTGCAGGTCCGCGGCGCGGCGGTAGCGCTCCAGCGCGTCCTCCGGGTCGCTGGCGAGCGCATCGCGGGCGGACTCGGACAGGCGGGCCACCTCGCGCGCGCAGGCGCGGGTGAAGAGGCTGCCGGTGCGGAAGCGGGCGAAGGCGCGCGCCACCGCGGCGTCGTCCAGCGGCAGCGCGTCTACGTAGCGCTCCCACTCGGTGACGAGCTCGTCCAGCGGCCGGCCGTAGGCGTCCTGGAAGTCCCCGTGCGCGTACACGGCGCGCAGCTTGGGCGCGCCGTACGTCTCCGCGAGGTACAGCAGGAACGAGCCGGCCACGGTGTACGCGCGCGCGGGCGCGGACTGGTAGAAGCCCTCCGGCCCCATCAGCTTGCGCATGTCCGGGGCCAGCTTCTGCCGGCGCATGCCCGCGGCCCACTGGTGCAGCGTGAGGTCGCCCTGCACCGGACCGTCCGCCGCCACCGCGAGGCCTTCAATCAGCCCCATCAGCGGCCACACGCCCAGCCGGGTGGTGACGCGGAAGGGGCCGCCGCCCGCGGGGCCCGCCATGACGTGCGCCAATTCGTGGTGCAGCGTGGAGTGGGGGAAGGGCTTGTCCTGGATGTGCAGCGCGTGCAGCCACGGCTTGGCGAACTGGGTGCGGCCGGCGCCCACGAGCTGCTGCTTCTGCTTCTCGTCCTTGTAGAGCCAGATGTCGATGCGCTCCGTGGGCGCCACGCCGAGGAAGCGCTGCGTCTGCATCCACCGGAACTCCAGGTCGCGGACGAAGCGGTCCACGTCCTCGCGCGGCTTGCCCCGGTAGTAGTGCAGGCGGAAGTGCTCCGTCTCGCGCAGGCCGCCCAGCGTCTCCGCGAGGTGCGCGTCGTTCATCCGCAGGCCCAGTTCCGGCCCGCGCGACTCCAGGAAGGCGATGGCGGCCAGCGGCAGCACCAGCGGCACCAGGGCCCCCGGGCGCAGACCGGAGCGGCCCAGCCTTCCGGTGCCCTTGTCGAGCAGGCCGGCGGACAGGCCCACCAGCACCCAGGCCCACAGCAGCGTCTGCAGGCGGAACCAGCCCAGGGCGGGCGTCACCGCCAGGGCCTCGTCGTACAGCGGCCCCGGCATGTGTCCCAGGAAGTGGTTGAAGGCGAACACCTGGGGGCCGAGGACGATGGGCCATACCGTCGGCACGGCCGACACCAGCACCAGCAGCGCATACAGGCCCACCGCACCCCGGGGCCGCTTCGCCCTGAAGCCGCAGAAGACGCCCGCCGCCGACGCCAGCACGGCCGAGGGGAGGGTGAGCAGGGGATAGAAGCCCACCAATTCGAAGGGGTCGCACGCGGTGCGCAGCAGGGCGAAGAGGGTGGCCGCGAGGAAGGGAGGCACCAGCACGCCCACATTCAGGACGAGGGCGGCCCCCAGGGCGCGACCCACGGCGGTGCCGGGGGCCTCTTCACGCAGGGCGCCAGGGGGGCGGGGGTCCACCCCCAGGAGCAGGCGGCGCTCCTGGAAGGCGGCGGCGATGCCTGGTCCCCCTCCCAGCAGGCCGACGGCGATGGAGAGGGCCAGGCCCAGCTCGAAGCCGGGGACGCCGAAGAGAGGCACGAGGACGAGCGCCGAGCCACCTCCCGCCAGGACGAGGACGGTGGCCAGGACAGCCGGGCGGCGCAGGAGGCCCAGGGCACGGGTGAGGACTTGCCGCATGGCCTCCCCTATACTCCCGGCCAGCATGTCCGAACAGAAGACAGGTCCCGAGGCCCGCCAGCATGGGCGCGCGCCCATCGAGCTGAAGGTCGACTACAAGAAGCTCAACTCGTTCTTCGCGGACTACACGAAGAACATCAGCAAGGGCGGCACCTTCATCAAGACGAAGAAGCCGCTGCCCATCGGCACGCGCTTCCTCTTCAAGCTGACGGTGCCCCACCGCGACGCCCCCTTCGAATTGCTGGGCGAGGTGGTCTGGTCCAAGGCGGACGCGGAGGAGCCCGGCATGGGCATCCGCTTCATCTACAGCAGCGAGGGCCAGCGGGTGGAGTTCGAGACCATCGTCGAGCGCCTCATGTCCGACAGCCTCGGGCCCGAGCTGACGGAGAAGCTGCTCAACAAGCCGCTGCACCCGCACGCGTGAGGGCCCACGCCTTCATCCGGGGCGCCGCGCTGGCCGGGGCGCTGCTCGTCTCCGGCTGCCAGCAGGAGGCCCAGGGCAGCACGCCGCGGAAGGCGGCTCCCGCGAAGCCGCCGTCCAACGACGTCAGCGCGGAGGACTACCCCATGCAGCCGCTGCCCCGAGGGTATGTGCGGCTCAAGGACGCCTTCGGCGGCGTGCACCGCGTGGAGGTGGAGATTGCCGCCACCCCGGAGGCGCGCACCCGCGGCCTCATGTGGCGCAAGGAATTGGCGGACGGGAAGGGCATGCTCTTCCTCTTCCCCGAGGAGAACGTCCAGAGCTTCTGGATGCGCAACACGCTCATCCCCCTGGACATGTTGTTCATCACCACGGACCTGCGCGTGGCTGGAATCGTCTCTCGCGCGGAGCCGCGGACGCTGACGTCCCGCTCGGTGGGGCTGCCCAGCCAGTACGTGCTGGAGGTGCCCGGCGGCTGGACGGAGAAGGTCGGCGTGAAGAAGGGCAGCGCCGTGGAGTTCGAGGGCGTGTCCGGAGTGCGCATCGCCCCCTGAGCACCGCGCGTCACCGCCGCCGGCACGTGTCGCGAGCCCGTGACGCGGGGGCGCCGCCGTGATGAAGAAGTGACACTCTCTCCAATGGGTTGCCACACGGCCCTCGCAGGATGCGCCAGCGTTCGCGTGTCCTCGGGCCGCGAAACCACCTTGGAGGGTGTACTTCATGGCTTCTCGTCTGTTGGGGCTCGCCACCGGCGCGATGCTCCTGGGCAGCACCGTGGTTGTCGTCGGCTGTGAGGGGGAGCAGGGGCTCGATGGAGCCCAGGGCGCGGCCGGCCAGGACGGGCAGGACGGTGCCCCCGGGCAGGATGGCCAGGACGGGCAGCCCGGCTCGCAGGGCCCGCAGGGTCCCTCGGGCCCGGGCTCGAATGGCCAGCCCGGCCCCGGCGCCGTCACCCGCGCACCCGGCGTGGAGTCGGGCACGGCGCTGTCCTCGGTGATTGCAATCACGTTCCGCGGCGACCTGGGCACCGGCGCCACCAACCTGCCGGAGTACGTGAAGGCGCGCGTGGACCAGGTGGTGGCCGGGAAGATGCCGACGCCCATGGTCTTCCCGCTGCCGCCGGCCTCGACGGACACCGTGCGCACGGTGCCGGGCCTGTTCTCCACCACCGTCATCAAGTGGATGGACCCCATCGGCTTCGCGAAGACGAGCCCGCGCTTCGGCGGCAACGCGGACTACATCGCGTTCTTCGGTGACACCTGGTCCGCCAACGGCAACGCGCCCCAGTTCAACGGCAACGGCACGTCTGGCTGGATGTGGGTGAACCACGAGTACGTCTCCGGCTCGAGGCCGAGCACCGGCACCGCGCCCCTCGGCCAGCACCTGGACTTCGCGAAGTTCCTCCGCAACACGGGCGCGCTGTCCAACAACGTGACGGACGGCACCACGTGGCAGGCGGACCAGCTGATTGCGTACAACAAGGAGTGGAAGAAGCAGGTCGGCGGCTCGTGGATTCGCGTGGTGCAGGACCCGGCCACCGGCGAGTGGGCCGTGGACCGCAACGCGGCCAACGTCCGTTACGACGCCACCAGCGCCACGCTGGCGAAGGTGACGGGCGTGACGCTGTCCGCGACCGAGCGCGATGACAGCGGCGCCGCGCTGCCCGAGGGCGTGGTCCCCGGCACGCACTCCAACTGCTCGGGTGGCCAGACGCCGTGGGGCACCATCTTCATGGGCGAGGAGAACGTCCAGGGTGCCTACGGCGACCCGGAGATGGCCCTGTGGACCGACAGCCAGAACGTCTGGAACGAGAACGCCCCGGGCTTCGCCCCCGGCGCCCCGGTCTCGCCGAACTTCATGCCCTCCACGACGGGTGACTTCATCAGCCCCGACGTCAACTCCAGCCACAGGAGGGACGGCTACGGCTACCTGACGGAGGTGGACCCGGGCCAGCCCGCGAACCTCTGGTACGACAAGGACGCGACGAAGCCGGGCGCGGGCCACCGCAAGCTGGGCGCCATGGGCCGCGCGCACTGGGAGAACGCGGCCTTCGTGGTGGACGCCAACTGGAAGCTCCTCAACAACCAGCCCATCGTCATGTACGGCGGCGATGACCGCCGTGGCGGCCGCATCTACAAGTTCGTCTCCAGCGGCGTCTACACCGAGGGCATGACGAAGAAGCAGATCCGCGACCTGCTCAACGACGGCAAGCTGTACGCCGCGCACTTCGCGGGCCTGGACAACAGCACGGGTGACACGCTGGTGGGCGGCGCCATCCCCACCGAGCAGGCGCCCGGTCAGGGCCGCTGGGTGGAGCTGAGCGTGGACAGCCAGGACCTCGCGCCCAACGGCGCGGCCTATGGCCAGCCCACGCTGACGGTGGGTGCGGCGCTGCGCGACGCCAGCTACAACGCGGTGGGCGGCTTCACCAGCGACGACCAGGTGCGCAAGGTGCTCTTCACGGTCTCCAACAAGCTTGGCGTGATGGAGCTCAACCGCCCCGAGGACCTGGAGTGGAACCCGAAGGACCCGAGCGGCGCGCCGCTCCTGTACGTGGCCTTCACGGAGCACGGGCAGCCCACCTACCTGGACCAGCAGGGCCGCGTCGCCACCGCCGAGCGCAACTCGGAGGGGACGTGGGTGAAGAAGAGCCGTGGCGCCACGGACAACCGCAGCGGAGACCGCGTGGGCTCCATCTTCGGCATCCGCGAGTCCAACACCGCGGCGCCGGGCGGCTCGAAGACGTTCACCTATTTCCGCGTGTGGAAGGGCGAGACGGCGTCCCTCAGTGCGGCGCCGGAGTACTCGGCGGCCAAGCCGGACAACATCGCCATCGACCATGACGGCGGCGTGTGGTTCGGCACCGACGGCAACTTCGGCGTCAACAAGGTGGCTGACAGCGTCTACTACCTGGACCAGAGCCCGGCCCACCGCGGCAGCGAGTACTTCCGCCGCGCGTTCCGCGTGCTCTCCATGCCGAGCGACGCGGAGGCCACCGGCCCCGCCTTCAGCGCGGACATGAAGACCCTCTTCGTCAGCGTCCAGCACCCGGGCGAGGACAACTTCAGCGTCTGGCCGTAGCGAGCAGTCCCCGGGAGTGAGTCGGATGCGCGCGATGTCGAAGGGAATGATTCAGGGGGCCCTCATCGGGGCCCTCGCGGTGGGGCTCGTGGTCTCCGCGGTCGGCGTGTGGAGGACGCGGCAGCCTCCCACACCGGAGCCTCCCTTCGACCCGCTCGCGCAGGCCCTGGCGAGCGGCAGCCGCGTGCTCAACCGCGAGGCCCCCATTCCCTCCGTCTGCTACACGAAGACGGAGGGCGTCTCGAACCCGTGCTGGACGTGCCACACGGGCGGGGTGGGCGCCAATGTCATGGGGGACTCGGCGCTGCAGACGGAGTACGCCTTCAGCGACGTGGGGCAGACGAACCAGTGGACGAACCTCTTCACGGACCGCTCCGCCGTCATGGCGGACATCTCCGACGACGAGGTGCGGGAGTACATCCGCGGCGACAACTACACGCCGCTGGCGGCCGCGCTGAAGGGGCGGCCCGGCGGCTTCAAGGGCTGGGTGCCGGACCTGGACCTGAAGCAGGGCTTCGATGGAGACGGCTTCGCCCGCGATGGCAGTGATTGGCGGGCGGTGCGCTACAAGCCCTTTCCCGGCACCTTCTGGCCCACCAATGGCAGCACGGATGATGTCTTCATCCGCCTGCCGGATGTGTTCAGGAGGGATGCGGCAGGGCAGCCGTCTCGCGAGGTGTACCGGCTGAACCTCGCCATCCTCGAGGCGGCGATGACGGTGGACCCGGGCCTGAAGGACGTGACGCAGGCGCGTCGCCGCGTGGAGCCCGTGGATGAGCGCGCGGGCGGCGTGGACCTGGACGGCGATGGTGAGCTGAAGCCCGGCGTGGAGGAGGTGCGCGGGCTCCCGGCGCACTACGCGGGCGCCGCGGCGCAGGTGGCGGTGCGCAAGCACTTCTACCCACGGGGCACGGAGTTCCTGCACACGGTGCGCTACGTGGACCCGGATGCGCCGAGCCTCTTGTCCGCGCGGATGAAGGAGGTCCGCTACTCGCGCAAGGACGAGGAGCACGACGAGCTGCGCGTGCAGGGCTTCTACGCCGAGGAGGCGGAGAAGAAGCTCCAGGGGCGCCTGCCGGTGTTCCCTGGCAACCCCGAGCTGGGACTGGTGAACGAGTTCGGCTGGCGGTTCCAGGGCTTCATCGAGGACGCGCGCGGGCGGCTGCGCGTGCAGACGATGGAGGAGCACGTCTTCTGCATGGGCTGTCACAGCAACCTCGGCGTGACGGTGGACCAGACGTTTGGCTTTCCGCGCAAGGTGCCGGGCAAGGAAGGCTGGAGGCACCAGGACCTGCGAGGCATTCCCGACGTGCCGCAGGCGGGCCACGCGAAGCCGGAGGTGCTGACGTACTTCGAGCGCGTGAAGGGCGGCGACGAGCTGCGCGCGAATGACGAATTGCTCTCGCGCTTCTTCCCGGGCGGCGTCTTGGATGAGGCCAACGTGCGCCGCGCCGCGAAGGGGGGCGACAGGGACCTGGCGTGGCTGCTGACGCCCTCGCGCGAGCGGGCGCTGGCGTTGGACCGGGCCTATATGGCGTTGGTGCCTGAGCAGGCTTTCACGAAGGGACGCGATACTCTGATTGCGCCGCCGAAGAACGTGCTCACGCACATCGAGAACGGCTCCACGGGATTGGAAGACGCCGGCCTCGTCTTCGAGGACGGGCGGCTGCACCTGTCGTGGGAGTAGGCAGGGATTGCGCTCCGTGACACGAAAGTTGCGTGTGTTTGTCTGTCAGAACGGCGACATCGTGCACCCTCTTGTGAGGGGGCGCATTGCCATACATCGAGACGGGTAGGGGCGCTTCGTGCGTGCGGCGACTGCTGGAGGCGCGCACGGCGGGCATTTCGCGGACAGTGCTGCTGGGACTCCTGGTGGCGGGCGTCATGGCCTGTCAGGGCAGCTCCGTCGAGCTCGAGCCCGGCCTGGAAACGTCGTCGGATGGGCAGGAGCTCGTTCATGCCTGCTGGCCGGCGAATACGCCCGATGACCAGAAGGTGTGTGCGGGCGGTTTCTATTACAGCCTTCAGTGCTTCAACCTGAAGCGCTCAGCCGCGTGCCCCCTGCAACCCTCGGGGCAAACGTGCACGCGAAACAAGACGTGCGCCCACCCCGACTTTGGCGTGGCGACTCGTGGCACGTATTCCTACCTCGGGTACGCGTATGACTATGACTTTGATCCATGGGGCCTCAACAACTGCCAGGGGATGGCGGAGGACATCCTGGCTTCAGAAGTCCCCAATCCACTGAATCGCCAAGGCGTCACCTTCACCTTCACACAGAATACGTACTTGGACACCTCGGACGGCCGGTATGTCACCGAGTGCAACGTGACGTATTCCGGCTTCCCGCTGACCTACAACACCGGCACGGGGCCCCAGTGCGGAACCGAGACGTATGACTGCGGTCCCGAGCAGTTCAGCGAGTGCAGGCATCCCAGCCATGGTGAAGCCCCCGCGCTCGACTGCGGATTGGAGACCCGCTTCACGCAGCCGAACGTCTCGCTCGTCCAGGTGCAGGCGCAAGCGGCCAGCGAGTGGGCGGCGATGAAAGGCCAGGGCGCTCCCGTGTTCCGGGTCCAGCCCACCTGCACCTCCTGCTCGGAGACCGGCGCGTTGGACGCGAACGGCTGCTGGCCCGCGGGTACCACGGACTCCAACAAGACCTGCGCCGACGGCTACACCTTTGGCCTGAAGTGTTTCAACCTCCAGTCCTCCCCGGCCTGCCCGCGGACTGGCTACGAGCAGAAGACCTGCACGGAATACAACACGTGCCGTCACCCGGACTTCGGCGTGGAGAGCCTTGGCACCCGGCAGGTGCACGAGATGCTTCCCGGCTACATCGATCTGGTCTGGGTGTGCCTGCCCACGCTCACCTCGAGCGGTGGCCAGGTCGCTGCTCCGGACCCCGGCCGGGACTGCACGCAGGTGGAAACACCCAAGCTGAGCAAGACGTGCTCCCAGCGTGCCTCGGAGATTCGCGCGACGCTTCCGACCCAGCTCCAGGCGTCGGTGACGTACAGCGTGACGCAGGGGCCCATGACCACCAATGCGGAGGGGGACCCCACCGCCTCGTGCGACATCACCTTCCAGAACTGGCCCACGTTCCGTGAGGGCACCGGGGTGTCGTGCGGCATCAAACGCACCTATTCGTGTGACGACGTCACGCGCCCCATTCATGGCGCATGCCGCCACGAGAGCCATGGACTTGCACCGGCCTATACCTGTGGCGTGCCCGAGCTCGTGACGTCGGCGCGGGGCTCGTCGCTGGCTCAGGTGAATGCACAGGCGCAGCAGCTCTGGTCCGAGATGAAGGGGCAGGGGCCCATTCCCTATCGCGTCGCTCCAGTCTGTCCCTCCTGCACCGATGTGGTGCCCTCCCAGGAGAGCATGGGGCAGTCGCCGGGGCGCACCACCGGCACGCCATCCGTCACCGCGGATGGGGCCGCTGCCTATTCCCTGCCGCTCTGGGTGTCTCCGGGACGCGCGGGGGTGCAGCCGGAATTGACGCTCCAGTACAACAGCCGCCAGGGTGATGGGCCACTGGGCGTGGGCTTCTCCCTCACGGGCCTGTCGAGCATCTCCCGGTGCAGGCGCACGGTGGCGCAGGACAGCGAGGCGGATGCCATCCGGTTCGACTCGACGGACCGCTTCTGCCTCGACGGCAACCGGCTGGTGGCAGTGAGCGGTGTCTATGGCGCCCACGGGACGGAGTACCGCACGGAGAACAACCTCTTCGCGCGCATCGTCTCCCTCAACCCGGATGCACTGGGGCCCACCTCCTTCGACGTGTACCTGAAGGACGGGCGCATCCTCACCTTCGGCGGCACGACGGACTCCCGGGTGGAGGCCCAGCGCGCGCGCCTGCGGCCCCTGGGGAGGGACAACGTCGATTTCCAGTACCCTGAATCCGTCCGCTACACGTGGGCGATGTCCCAGCTGCGCGACCGCTCTGGCAACGCGCTGCGCGTGCGCTACGGCTCCTTCCGGGACGCCTACGTGGACGAGTCGGTGGAGCACTGGCCGGAGGATATTGTCTATACCGGCTCGACGGTGCAGGGGGCGCCCGCGCCCACCCGCTCGGTGACGTTCGTCTACGAGAACCGCCCGGATGTCACCGAGCAGTACGTCTCGGGAATCAAGCTCCGCCGCTCGCGCCGGCTGGCCCGCCTGGAGATGCGGGGACCCCATCCGACGCAGCCGGCGCTCCTGCGGAGCTACCGCCTGGTGTACGGCACGCCCTCCATCTCCGGGCGGAGCGTCCTGACGGAGCTGTACGAGTGCGATGGGGCGGGGGTCTGCAAGGCCCCGACGCGCTTCGAGTGGACGCCCGGCAGCGCGGAGTTCGAGGAGATTCCCACCGGCATCACCGACGTGACGAACAGCGCGGGCTACGCCCGGGCCGAGGGCGTGTGGATGCTGCACACGCCGGACGTCAACGGCGACGGCTGGGATGACCTGCTCTACCGGGAGTACCTCAACGATGGCGGCGGCTCGCTGGGCTACGGGCGCTGGTGGGTGCGGCTGAGCAACGGCCAGGGCTTCGGACCGCGCCAGCCTGCCAACGTCCCCGACAACTTCTACGAGGGAGTCACCTCCGCGGGGCGTCCCGCCGACTTCGACGTCGACGGGAAGCTGGACTTCGTCAACCTCGCCACGCGGGAGGATGGCTGGTCCCATTACCGCCTGTACCGCTCCAATGGCGCGGGGTTCACCTGGGACGGGGTGGACCTCGAGTCCTCGAAGATGTGGGTGACCACCGGCACTCCGGCGCTGCCGCTGTTCTACGTGGCAGACCTCAACGGCGACGGGCTCCCCGAGGCCACCCGCTCCATCACCTCGAACGCGTGGGATTCCCATACCGCGTGGGGCTACCGGCTCAACGTGGGGGGCACGCTCGGGGCCTACACGGAGCTGCCGGTCAACGCGGTCAATGAGGCGGGTGCGCAGTTCGCGGACGTGGATGGCAGCGGCCGCACGGCCCTGCTGGCGACGGACCCCGCGTCCAGTCCCTACTACTACACGGCCCTCATGCTGGGCGCGGGCAACCAACTGGTGCGCAAGCCCACCGCGCTCCAGGCCACGCAGTGGACCGGCTACCGCCACTGGTTCGCCGACCTGAATGGGGACGGGCTCTCCGACGCTGTCAGCGTCCTGTGGAGCGGTGAGAATCCGCTTATCTCCATCAACACCGGCAACGGCTTCCTGCCGCAGCGGCTGCAATCGCTGCCCGTCGAGCACCAGTTCGGCGAGCTCGATTATGGCTACCGGGGCATCGAGGGCGGTGTCCGCGTCGACGACTTCAACGGCGACGGGCGTGCCGACATCTTCATCGCCAATTCCTATGTCTCACAGGGCTCGCGCGGTCATTGGCTGGTCCTCGAGTCCACGGGCAACCAATTCCGTGCGCGCCCGCTCTCCGTGCCACTGGGCATGACGGCTCAGAGCGGGTGGAAGATGCACCAGTTGCTGGACGCCAACGGCGACGGGCTGCGGGACATCGTCCAGGCCGTCAATGGGACGGTGCGTCTCTACCTGCGCAAGGGCCAGAAGCCGGACCTGCTGACGCGGGTGACGGACGCCGTCGGTGCCCGCTCGGAGTTCGACTACAAGCCCCTGTCGGACCGCAACGTCTACTCGCCCGGTTCCCAACCTGCGTTGCCCCAGATTCGCGTGACGCGAGGACTGTGGGTGGTGGCGGAGCACCGGGTGGAGAATGGCGTGTATGGCCTGGATGCCACCCGCTACACGTACTCGGACGCGCGCGCGGACCTCCAGGGGCGGGGATGGCTCGGCTTCGGTACGCGCGTCGCCACGGAGGTGCGGACCGGGGAGGAGCGCCTGACCCGGTATGGCCTGGACACCCGGGCGGGCACGGCGTGGCCGTACGCGGGCCGTCCCGTCTTCGAGCAGAAGACGCTGCGCCTCGGCTCGGGGCTCTACGTGCGGGAGCAGCGCCATACGGGCTATTCGCTCCACACCGAGGCGGGAGGGCAGGTCCGGTTCGCCTGGCCTTCCTCCCAGTCGGAAGTCCATCTGGAATGGGGCCAGGGCGTGTCGCTGGAGGACGCCCGGGTGACATTCGGCGCCCAGACCACGCTGGCCTTCGACACGGATGGAAACCCGACGCTGCGGCACCTGCGCTCGATGTATGGCGGGCTGTACACAGGCGACGAAGAGGAGTGGCGCGCCACCTACGAGCGTTGGCCCGGGGCATGGATCATCGGACGTCCGAGCGGCGAACAGCACATCAGCCGCTCGCGGACCGGTGCTTCTGTCACCCGCCGCATCCGCTACACGCACGACCCAGCCACGGGGTTGTTGCGCACGCGGACCGTCGAGGAAGGGGACGCTCTCTTCCAGTTGCGCAGCACCTTCGAGCGCGATGCGTACGGGCTCGTCACGCGCATCACCGACGCTGACGCCGCGGGCCACACGCGCGTCGCCTCCACCGCCTACGACAACGTGGATGGCACCTTCCCCGCGTCCATCACCAACGCCATGGGCCATCGCACGGAGCTTGCCTATCACTCCGGGCTGGGCGTGGAGGTGGCTCGCACGGACGCCAATGGCCTGCGGACGCGCCGGCGCTATGACGGCTTCGGGCGGATTCGCTGGGAGGGGCAGCCGGATGGAATGGAGGTGTCCTTCACCTACGGCAGCGGCGGTACCTACTTCCTGAACGAGCTGGGGAGCATCGCCCACGCCACTCGCTCCGATGGGAGCCGGGTGAGTGTCTATTTCGACCGTCTCGAGCGGCAGGTGGTTTCGGAGTCCACCGACGCCGAGGGGCGGCCGGTCTATGCGCCCGTCCAGTACGACCTCCTGGGGCGTGTCTCCAAGGTCTGGCAGCCCTACACCTCGACGGACATCATCCTCTTCACGAGCTACGAGTACGACGAGCTGGGGCGCCTGCTCTTCGCCCGTCACAGCGATGGCTCCTTCGAGGAGTACCAGCACACCACCCTGACGACGGAGGGCTGGGACGCCAAACGCAACCACAGCACCCTGGTGCGCGATGAGCTGGGCCGCATCCGGGAAAGCATTCAGACCGGGCCGCAGGGCGAACCCCTGCGCACGCGCTTCACATATGCCCCCTTCAACCTGCCGGAGAAGGTGGAGCAGCTCGTCAACAGCGAGGTGCGCCACACCGCCCAGCTCGAGTACGACCGCCTGGGGCGGCGCACGGTGCTGGTGGAGCCGCAGGGCATCCGGCAGTACCGCGAGGACCTCACCTACAGCGCGTTTGGCGACGTGACACGCAGGACGGACGCCGCGGGTGCGGTCACCACCTACGAGCACGACCTCCTGGGGCGCACCGTGCTGGAGACGGGACCGGAGGGAGACACACGCCTCATCTGGGACACGGGAAGCGGCAAGGGGAGAGGCCAGCTCGCGTCGGCCCTGAGTCCGGACGGCGTGCTGACCACGTATGACTATGACTCCGTGGGCCGGCTGGCGCGCAGCGCGTGGACCATCGATGGGCGTCAGTACACCGTGGGGCTCGGCTACGACTCGGTGGGCCGGCTGGACGTGCTCTCCTACCCGGAGGTGCCAGGGCAATCCCGCTTCCAGGTCCGCCACACCTATACGGCATGGGGCGCGCCCAAGGACGTCCGCGACGCGGTGAGCGGCCATGTGTACTGGTCCGCCGAGTCGCGCACGGGCGCGGGGGTGCTGAAGTCCGAGCGCTTCGGAAACGGCGTGACGTCCACCCGCCAGTACGACCCTGTTCGCGGTGTGTTGCGGCGCATCGATACGGCGCATGCGTCGGGTGTGGTGCAGTCATTGGGTTACGACTTCGACGCCAATGGCAACCTCTCCACGCGGCAGGACGGCGTCACGGGTGTGTCGGAGTCGTTTGGCTATGACTCGCTGGACCGGCTCACTGGCTGGACGGTGGTGGCTCCGGGGCGGCGCTCCGTCCATGGCTTCCGCTACGACGGGTTGGGCAACCTGCTCGGCCGGGACGTGTACGAGGGTGACGGGACGCCCTATTCGCTCACCTACGACACGTCATTGGGGTACGGCGCCTTCGCGGTGACGCACTCGACCTGGGGAACCTACGCCTACGATGCCAATGGCAATCAGGTCTCCGCGCCCGGAAGGCAGGTGCGCTACACCGGCTTCGGGCTGCCCTCGCGCATCGAGCTGGCCTCCGAGGTGCTCACCTTCCAGTACGGCGCGAACCAGACTCGCGCGCTGAAGCGCAGCAGCACGGGCGCCACGACGGCGTATGTGGAGGGGCTCTACGAGCACCGGCGCTCCGGCACGAGCGCGGAGCACGTCTTCCACATCCACGGCGATGGCCGTCCGGTGGCGGAGGTGTCTTGGAAGGAGCAGGCCGGGACTATCACCAGCAAGGACGTGCTGTACCTGCACGGTGACCACCAGGGGTCCGTCGACACGGTGACGAACGCTTCGGGCGGCGTGGTGCGGCGCCTGAAATACGACCCGTTCGGCGCGCGGGCCCTTGCCACCAACCCCGCGCTTCCCGAGTCGTGGGTGCCCGGCATGCCCAGGCGTGGCTTCACCGCTCACGAGCACGACGAGGAAGCGGGGCTCATCAACATGCGGGGGCGTGTCTACGACCCGAGGACAGGACGCTTCCTCAGCCGGGACCCGCTGGTCCAGTTCCCCACCTTCGGCCAGTCACACAACCGCTACTCGTACGCGCTGAACAACCCGCTGCGATGGACCGACCCGTCGGGCTTCGCCAACGAGGAGCTCCGCATCCTCAGCACGACCTATACCCCCAACGTCGGCACCATGGAGGTGGACGGAGAGTCGCTTCAGGTCGACGAGATTGCCGTCGAAGCGGAGTTCGTGAAGGGCGGCTCCGAAGTGAAGGGTGGGGGCAGCAATGATGATGGCTTTTCGGGTGCCAGCACCGGCGACGGCGTGGCGGGAGCAGGTGGCGCAGCCTCCTCGTCGGATACGGGAGGCGGCTCGGGGACCGGCGCCACACAGGCCTACGATGACTGTCATGGGTGTGTCTATCTGGATGATTCGATGGTCTGGAGCCATACGGCTGAGCAGTTGTCGGCCATGGGCTACCAGCAGGACTGGAATGGGGGGTGGTACATGCCCGGACTGCCCCGCATTGGCTTCACGCTGGACTATGCGGGACTGACGCTTCAGCGTCTGCTGGCAGTCTCGCCCCTGTTGTCAGGGTGGGGAAGCTCGCTGTCGATGAGCACCCTGTTCGCGAACAGCCGCACAACCGTCCAGCTCACGGCCGCGGACCTGGGCCTCGGCGCGACCGATGCGAACGTTCAAGTGTTGTACCGTCTCAAGGACTCTCTTGCGATATTCAAGTTTGAATATCTGGGGACCGTGAGGGGGATAGGGACGTCCGCGGTGCGGGTGCTCAAGAGAATGACGACCATGGCTCGAGAGGATGGCGCAACTTCGATGCGAATCGAGACCACGCCAGTTGTCGAGGAGACGGGCAAGCTGCGCGCCTTCCTGGAGCGGCTGGGGTTCAATTCGCGTCCGAATGGGACGATGTATTATGAGGGACCGCTCTGATGATGACACTGGAGAGGTACGTCAATCGAAACTTCCACCTGAAGCCTGGGCGGGGCGGAGCGATGATAGGGCTGAAGCAGTATTATGCGTTTGCGCATGGCTCGCGCCCGACCTGGTGGACGGATGATGTGCCATTCGCCGCCGCTACATTTGGTGTCTACGAGAACGTTCCCGGGAGCAGGGCGCAGGCCCTCTTGTTTGGTGAGGAGCAACTGACGGTTCTGTCTCCGAACGGTGTCTCGTTTGTACGGTTCGCGGACATCGAACGGCTGGTGCTTCCGGTGAAGGAGCCCATTTCGGAGTCATTGTCCGTTGTCCTGTACTCCGGTGAGGTTTTCGAGATTCCAGCCTTCGGCCCCAAAGGAGTTGCCTTCGACCTGTACCGGTTGCTTCTGGCTGCCACACGCAACCTGCCGAAGCGTGATTCCCCGGGCACGCCCAGGGATTCGGATACGAAGTGAAGATGAGGAGCGCTCGCCTCAGCGCGAGACGCGGCGCTCCAGCAGCTCCGTGGAGCGGTGGATGAGCTGCCTCATCGTCACCGTGCCCAGGAAGCGTCCCTGGCCGTCCACCACCACCACCGGCTCGTAGAGCGTCTCGGGCCCGCGCTTCATCGCCACGCGGGCCAGCGTGGTAATCGCCATGCGGTCCTCGACCACCAGCGGGTGCTCATCGCGCTCCAACATGCGCTGCCGCGTCACCAGGGACTTCGGCTGCTCTCCGTTCAGGAGGACCACGTGGTCCAACTGAGGCGCCTCGCGGAACAGGCCGTGCAGTTCATCGGTGGGCAGTGACTCATCCACGCAGAGGCGGCGGATGATCATGCTGCCCACCGTCTCGTCATCCTCGCGCTCGCGGAAGTCGAGCGCGCGCATGGCCTTGTGCCGCGCGGTCTCGAACTCGGTGGTGGGCAGCACGGGGGTCGGGGCAGGGCGGGCGATGAGATAGCCCTGCACGTGGCGGATGCCGAGCCGCAAGAGCACCGCAAGCTCGTCCCACGTCTCCACGCCCTCGGCGATGAGGACCGCGTCCACGCTCGCGGCGAAGTTGACCAGCGACTTCACCAGGTGCTGCTGGTAGCTGTACCGATGGATGTCGCGCACGAGCGCCTGGTCCAGCTTGATGAACTGCGGCGCGCTGTGCACCAGTGTCACCAGCCCCGAGTGCCCCGCGCCGAAGTCGTCCAGCGCAAGGCCGAAGCCCTCCGCCGCGCACTGGCGCGTCAGCCGCTGGATGAGCGCGTGGTCCTCGAACGCCGCCTTCTCGGTGATTTCGAGCACGAGGTGGCGCGGCGTGAGGCCATAGCGCGCCAGCAGCGCCACGGTGGAGCCGTCACCGAAGCGCGGGTCGCTCAGCACGTCCGGGCTGACGTTGAAGAAGAAGGGCGCACTGCGCTGCTCGGCCGGCAGCGTGGAGATGCACCGCAGCGCGGACGTCCAGCACGCGCGCTCGAGCTCCCAGGTGAAGCCCTCCGCGCGCGCCTGCGTGAAGAGCGCCGTCGCCTCCCGCCACTGACCGGGTCCTCGTGAGAGCACCTCGTGCCCGATGACCTTGCCGTGCAGCAGATCCACGATGGGCTGAAACACAGATGTCACGCTCGGCTCGTCGCCGTTCCACAGCCAGGCGGGGGCCTGGGTGGAAGATGAGGAGAGGCTCATGTGGGGAAAGTGTAGCCCAACCGTCCCACGCCTTCAGGCCACCCCTGTGAGAAACCCATGGCGGTCGGGTGACGCGGGGCTCCGTAACCCCGCGTCACCGGCCGGCCGGGTGGCCCCGCCAGGACCCGCGAGCTTGCGTAAGTCGCTGTTTTCCCTCGGATATCAACGTGAATACCCGTTCAACTCCCGGCCCCGCGCCCCCTCGGCCCTGCGGCTGAATGTCCCTTCAACTTCCAGCCGGGCTGCGTCGCGCGGAAGCCCCTGCCTGCCTCCCGGCCGGCCGTTTCAGGACTCCCTCACCCGCTCAGGCCCACCTGAGAGCGCTGCTTCCGAATCGGACGGAGGAAGCTCGCTCACGGGTGCGGACAGCGCTGGAGAAGCACTCACCGGCTCCGCAGCCGAAGCCGCCACCGGCGGAGTCACCGACAGCGCGGCCTGCGTGGCGACGGCGTCCAGCGACTGCCCCTCTTCCCATTGCACGGACGAGAGCGAGCGGAAGCGGCGCGCCAGGGCGGACAGCTCCGCCGCCTTGAGCTGGGCCTGACCACTGCGCAGCGACAGCAGCGCCACCCGCGCCCGCTCCAGCAGCGCCACCTCCGCGCGCAGCCGCGCGAGGATGCGCTCCCGACGCCCCTTCAGCTCGCCCAGGTGCGCCACCTCCTCGGCCAACGACGCCGCGGCCAGCTCGAGCTGCCGCCGCGCCACGGCGTCCGTGCTCGCGCGAGCGCTGCGCTCCAACTCCTCGCGCTCGGCCTGGAGCTCCGCCTGGGCCCGCTCCTCCAGCTGCGCCTCCACCCCGGCCCACTCCGACGCCAGCTCCACTGCGTCGCGCGTAATCCGCGCCAGCGTCCGCGCCAATTCCTCACGCGCGGGCTCGCGAGGCAGCAGCGCGAGCGACTGGCCACATTGCCGGTACAGCGACAGGGCCCGCTCGGACAGCGTGCGGAAGTCCCCCGCCAATCGCGGCAGCAATTCCTCCGCGCGCGCCTCCACCGGGTCTGCCGACAGTCCCAGGTGCGCGGCCACCGCGCTCAAGCCCACGAACAAACCCAGGATGCCGCCCACGACGCCCGCTCCCAGCAACGCCGGAGTGGCCAGGTCCGCCATGCGCGCGGAGAACACCTTCGCCACCTCCAGGCCCGCCAGCGTGAGGCCCACGCTCAACCCCGCGCCCAGCCCGAAGTGCACGAGCGTGGGCCGCGCTTCGGCCACCTGTCCCTTCTCGCCCCGCTCGCTGAGCCGGGCGCGCACCAGCAGCGCCCCCGCCGCCGCCGCGCTGCACGCCACCGTCCACCCGGGCGCCATGCCCAGCGCGTACGGAATCGCGGTGAGCAGCAACCCCAGGCCCCCCAGGAGGAAGCGGTCCCACCGGTCACCCTGCGCGCATGCCAGCACCACCGCAGCGGGTACCAGCCACGCCAGCGGCAATGGCATCCCCAGGCGCGCGGTGGCCAGGTTCACCAGGCCCGCCCCCGCGCCCGCGGCCAGGGCGCGCGTCACGGTCCTCTCGAAGGCTTCACGGTGGTGGAACTGTAGAATGGTGGCGCTCATCGACACCCCACGGAGTCGGGTCGGGCTGGGAATTCCCCCTTTCACGCGCGGGAGAATAAAAAGGTCTTCCGGATGAGCACCCCTCCCGTTCCCGAGACGATGCGAGCGCTGGTCCTCACCGCCTACGACGGGCGGCCGACGTCGCTCCAGGTGCAGGAGCGCCCCGTGCCCCGGCCCACGACGAGCCAGGTCCTGGTCCGCGTGGCGGCGTCCCCCATCAACCCGTCCGACATGATGTTCGTCCGCGGCACGTACGGGGTGAAGAAGCCGCTTCCCACCGTCCCGGGCTTCGAGGGCAGCGGCACGGTGGTGGCCGCGGGCGGAGTCACGGGCAAGCTGCTGGTGGGCCGGCGCGTGGCCTGCGCGGCCCCGCCGGAGGGAGACGGACTCTGGGCGGAGTACGCGGTGGTGGGGCTGTCCCAGTGCATGCCGTTGCGCTCGCACATCAGCGACGAGCAGGGCGCGTGCCTCTTCGTCAACCCCGTCACCGCCTGGGCCTTCATGGAGCGCGCGAGAGAGGGCAACCACGTGGCCCTCGCGCAGACGGCGGCGGCCAGCTCACTGGGCCGGATGATGCTCGCGCTGGCGAAGCGCGCGAAGCTGCCCATGGTGAACGTGGTGGGGCGGCCGGAGCAGGTGGAGCTGTTGAAGAAGCGCGGCGCCGAGCACGTGCTCAGCAGCCACGAGCCCGAGTTCGAGGAGCTGCTGCGCATCAAGTGTCACGAGCTGAAGGTGTCGCTCGCCTTCGACGCGGTGGGCGGAAGGCTCACCGGGCAGCTCCTGCACGCGATGCCGGACGGTGGCACCCTCATCGTCCACGGTCTCCTGTCCGAGCAGGAGTGCCGCATCCACCCTGGCGAGCTCATCTTCGGCGACAAGAAGGTGGAGGGCTTCTGGACGGAGCGCTGGGTCCGTCAGGGATTCGGCCGCGAGAAGCTCAAGGCGGGCATGGCCGTGCCCGCGCTGGTGGGCCGCGTGCTGGAGACGCCGGTGCGCGCGCGCCTGCCGCTGGAGTCCGCGGGCGACGCGGTGCGCATCGCCTCGTCGGACATGACGGCGGGCAAGGTGCTCTTCGTGCCGGGGCAGGGCGCCTCGGCGTAGCTGCGCCTACGCCTTGTCGCGGGAGATGGGGCCCGTCTTCGCCTTCGTCACCCGCAGGTAGTCCGCCGGCGCCAGCACGAGCTGCGTACCGCGCACGCCCGCGGACACCGCCACCACGTCGAACAGCTCCAGCGTCTCGTCGACGAAGACGGGGTAGTCCTTCTTGCCGCCAATGGCGGTGCAGCCGCCGCGCACGTAGCCCGTCAGCGGTTGCAATTCCTTCAGCGGCACGGTGTCCACCTTGCGGTCGCCGGTGAGCCGCGCCAGCGCCTTCAAGTCCAGCTCCGCGTTGCCGGGCACCACCGCCATCAGCACGCCCGTGCGGTCTCCTCGCGCCACCAGCGTCTTGAAGACCTGCTCGGGGGGCATGCCCACCTTCGCGGCCACCGACTCCGCGGACAGGTCATCCGGGTCCACCTCGTAGTCGCGCAGCTCGTACTTCACGCCGAGCGAGTCGAGGATGCGGGCGGCGTTCGTCTTCACGGCGTCACACTCCCAGGGCGGTGGCCGCGGCCTTCACTCGCGCGAGCGCGTCCTCGGGCGTGGAGCCCACCGCGGACAGGTGCCCCATCTTCCGGCCCTTGCGCGCGTCCTTCTTGCCGTACAGGTGCAGCCGGACGCCGGGCATGGCCAGCACATCCTCGAAGCGCGGCCCGCCCTCCTTCAGCCACAGGTCACCCAGCAGGTTGACGATGGCCGCGGGGCGCACCACCTCCACCGAGCCCAGCGGCAGGTTGCACGCCGCGCGCACCGCCTGCTCGAACTGCGACGTGAGGCACGCCACCTCCGTCGAGTGGAAGCTGTTGTGCGGACGCGGCGCCACCTCGTTGACGAGCAGCGTGTCGTCGCCCAGCAGGAACATCTCCACCACCAGCAGCCCCTCCACCTGGAGCGAGTCCGTAATCGCGCGCGCCAGCTCCGTGGCCTGCGCGGCCACCTTCGGCGGCAGCGGGCCGGGCAGGAGGGACCACGCGAGGATGCGCTCCTCGTGGTGGTTGTACGCGGGCGGGTACACCGCCGTCTCGCCCTTCGGGCTGCGCGCCACCAGCACGGACAGCTCGGACTTCAAATCCAGCGCGGCCTCCACCACCACGGAGCGCTCGCCCAATTCCTTCCACGCGGTGGGCGCGTCCGCGGCGGACTTCACCTCCCACTGGCCACGGCCGTCGTAGCCGCCCTCGCTGGACTTCACGAAGCAGCGGCCGCCCAGCGCCTGAATCGCCTCGGCCAGCTCCTGCTCGGAGTGCGCCTCGCGCCACGGGCCCAGCGGGAAAGCGCCCTTCGCGAGCCAGCCCTTCTGCCGGCCGCGGTGCTGGACGATTCGCAGTACGTCCGCGCCCGGGCGCATGGGCGCGTGGCGGGCCACCGCCTCCAGCGTGGCCAGCGACACCTTCTCGATTTCGAGCGTCACCGTGTCACAGCCACGCGCCAGCTCCTCGGCCGCGGCGGTGTCGGAGAAGGACGCGGTGATGCAGCGGTCCACGACGGAGAGGGCAGGGCAGGTGGCGTCCGGGTCCAGCGCCTGCACCTGGAAGCCCAGCGTGCGCGCCGCCAGCGCCATCATCCGGCCGAGCTGACCGCCGCCGAGGATGCCAATCGTCCCGCCGGGGAGCACCACGCGTGACTTCATGAAATCTCCCGGTGCGCCAGCACCTCGTCGGTGCGCGCCTTGCGCCAGGCCGCGAGCCGCTCGCGCAGCTCCGGGTACTTCAGGCAGAGGATGGCCGCCGCGTGCAGCGCCGCGTTGGCCGCGCCCGGCTTGCCGATGGCCTGCGTGCCCACGGGCACGCCCTTGGGCATCTGGACGATGGAGAGCAGCGCATCCAACCCGCTGAGCAGGGTGGTGGGCATGGGCACGCCGATGACGGGCAGCAGCGTCTTGCTGGAGACCATGCCGGGCAGGTGGGCGGCCCCTCCCGCGGCGGCGATGATGACGGACAGGCCGCGAGACTCCGCGGTGGACGCGTACTCCATCATCCAGTCCGGCGTCCGGTGGGCGGACACCACGCGCACCTCGTGCGGGATGCCCAGCTCCTTGAGGATGTCGACCGCGGGCTGCAGGTACTCCAAATCACTCCTGCCGCCCATGATGACCCCGACCCAGGGGGTGACCGTACTCGCCATGTGGTGTGCGCGCCTCCGTGCGCTCTCTCCAGCCGAGGCCGGAGGAAACGCGGAGATAGGGCGGGGGGGAACGTCGGTCAACACGGAAGGTAGGGCGGTGCACCCGAGTGGGCACGGGGCGCCCGTCCGTCCCGCCGTCCGTCCAGGTGTGGGTGCCCCACGGTATGACTGCGCTGGAGCCCGCCGGGATGCAATCGCCCCGGTGCCCGGCCGTGTGGCGGCCAGGCGCAAGGCTTCGTGACGTATCCATCCGGGGCCCCAGGCCCCACCCGGGAGGCCCTTCACCGCCTCCCGGTCCGAAGAGGGGGAATCACACATGAATCATCGAAGGCCGTGGATGGCTCCACGCAATCCGTTGCGTTCTCGCGGTGGCTCCAGGCTCCGTGAGGCGCTCGCTCCATTTCTCCTGCCCCTGGCGTTCCTGGCCGGGTGTACCGGCACGGCGCCGGAGGGCGTACCCACCGAAGCCGCCGTCGCGCAGGAGGGCGCCGCTTCCGCCGCATTGACAGGCTCGGAGACGCGGAGCCTGCCCGCCATCACCCTGCGCAACGCCATCGTCACGCAGCCCTTCGCCCCGGTGCTGCTGACGCCGGACGGGCGGCTGGGGCTCGGCTTCGGAGGCGCCGGCATCAACCTCATGGCCCTGGGGGACCCGTCCATCACCGTCACGGATGGCGCGCCCCGTTTCTCGGCCGCCATGGCGCAGGGGACGACGTTCACACTCGCCCTGCCTCCGCTCGCGGCCCGCTCCGTCACCCTCACGCATGTGAATGGCTCCGCGCCGCTCTACACGAACACGGCGCTCCAGCCCTGGGTGAACTCGGGGCAGGGGACGCTGGTGTTGGATCCGCGCTACTCGCCCGCGGGCAAGCCCTTCCCCGTCACCGAGCCCGGCGAGTGCCTCAACGCCACGCCGGCGACGCAGGAGGGCGTCATCAACCCCGCCGGGCGCTACGAGTGCTACCGCCTCATCCACTTCCAGCCCTTCTACGCGACGGCGACGGGCGCGCTCGCGCTGCATCAGGCGGAGCTCGCGGTGGTGGTGGACGCGCGCCGTCCGGACACCAGCACCGGCGTCGTGGCCCGCGCGGCGACGCCCAACGTGGTGAATGCGCGCTACGTGTCCAACGCCTTCTCCATCTGCCGCAGCCAGGGGTCGTCCTTCTACCTCTGGTCGCTGGAAGCGAGCGTGACGGGTGACTCGCGGCTGATGACGGCCCAGGGCGGGTACTGGGCCTTCAACGAGACGCCCTGGAATCCGAACACCTGGACGACGCAGCGGGAGTTCAGTGTCCTCTACGACAGCGTGCGCAACAACGTGGAGGGGCTGCAGCGCATCTGCCGCCGCATCGACCCGGCCACGGGCCTGTCGTCCTGCACCACCGCGACGGAGGAGGACTTCGCGCGCGTGTACCCCGTGGCCGCCCGGCCCCTCTTCCTCGCGGACGGCTCGCGCCGCACGGATGGCGGCTTCCCCACGCACTACACCTCGTGCGGCTACACGTGGATTACGCCCGAGGGCACCGACGTCTTCTGCCGCCCCGACCCGAACGTCAACGGCAGCGTCCAGCCGTCCGTAGCGTTGGATTTGCCCCAGGGCTTCGAGAGCTCCACGGGCATGCACTTCTTCTCCTTCGGTCAGCACAGCGGCTGGATGTTCCGCCGGCTCGACAGCACCATCAACAGCCGGCGCTTCAACCCGCAGCGCCTGATGTCCCCGGTGCCGCCCGAGGACCCCATCCACCGGCCCTTCTCGCCGGTGTTCCTCAACACGGCCACGGGCTTCTGGGCGGAGAACCGCACCAGCGCGGAGCGCTCGCTGCCGCTGCGCCGCCAGTGGCCGCTGTTCCAGTTCATGTCGCAGGCGGAAGGCGTGCGCAACGCCGCGGGCGCCGCGTACGCGAGCCTCGGTCTGGTGCCCGAGGCGTACACCTCCATGTGGAGCAACATGCAGTACTGGGAGGCCTCGTTCGCGTGCGGCGTGAATCCGAGCTGCCTCATCCACCTGCCGATGAACGAGATGTTCTACGACAAGGCCGCCGCCCCCTCGGTGCTGCGCGCGCTGCCGCTCACCCACGATGACTCCAACAACACGGACTTCCTGGACGCGAGCGGCAACCCGCTGGTGGCCCTCCACCCGTACGTGGGTCAGCTCCAGGGCGCCGCGCGTTTCGTCGGTGAGGTCTACGGGCCGCAGGCCGACGAGCGCTACCTCTCGGGCTTCCGCGGCACCGCCATCAGCCTGGGCGCCACCGGCTTCGTCTCGGTGGCGGCCGGTGTCCCGGATGGCACGTCATGCCGCCGCAACAAGGGCTGCCTCGCCGGGGAGCTCTACGACAATGGCTTCACCGCGGAGCTGGCCTTCCTGCCGCTGTTCGACACCACGGGGGCCACGCTCCCGCTGGCGCAGCACCACGGCCTCTGGGCCTTCCGCATCCAGAACGGCACGCTGATGGCGGACGTGTTCTACACGTCGTCCAAGGGCCTCGCGAGGTCTCTCACCCTCACGGGCCCGAGCGTGCTGCCCTTCGCGCAGGTGGCGGACCTCCCGAGCACGCAGGCGGCTCGCTGGCGCCACGTGGCGCTGCGGGTGGCTCCGGACGAGTCCACGGTGTTCCTCCTGGTGAATGGCGTGGCCGTCGCCAAGGCCGGGCTGGAGGCCGGGGCCTTCTACCAGGGCACGGGGAACGGCGCGGAACTGCTGCGCGTGGGCCCGGCGGGCCAGTGCGCGGCCTGCGCCGCGAATGACGCGCTCTTCGTGGACGAGCTGGCCTTCCACCGGGCCGCGGTGCCCTTCGAGGAGCTGGCCGCGTCCGCGTCCGCCTTCGCGGGCCGGCAGGACTTCCTCACGCCGGCGCAGGCGCGCACGCTCTTCGCTCGCTACTTCAGCGTCACCAACCCGCGCCGGCTGAGCCTGCAGGCGGATGGCTTCCCGCGCTTCCTGCGCGCGGAGGACCTGCGCGTGCCGGTGGCCTTCAACGTCTTCCTGGACCCGTCGCGCGAGGCGGCCTTCCGCCAGCTCGTCTCGGTGGGTGATTCGCTCTTCCACTCACCGGTGCTGTCGACGAACGCGGCGGGCGTCAGCCAGGTGCAGGCGGGCACCAACGCGCCGCTGTCCTGCTCCACGTGCCACCAGGTGGCGCGGGCCTTCACGGACGGCCGCGCGACGGCGGTGGGCGTGCAGCCGCTGACGCTCAACGCGCCCACCATCGTCAACCGCGCGTTCGGCACCAACCAGTTCTTCGCCCGGCGCTCGCAGGACCTCATGGACCTGGCGCTGGAGCCGGTGGTGGACCCGCGCGAGCTCAACGCGGACGTGAACAAGGTCCTGGAGCGCATCAACACCGGCGCGGACCAGGCGGTGCTGCGGCAGGGCTTCAACGCGGTCTTCGGCAACGTGCCCGTCACCCGCGAGCACCTGGAGCTGGCGCTCACAGCGTTCCAACTCGTGCAGCTCAGCGTGGACTCGCTGGCGGAGGCCGTCATCGCCTCCGGCAAGCCGGTGGTGGACGGGCAGGGCACCCTGCTGCGGCCGGAGTTGCTGCGGCTCGGCAAGGAGCTCTTCGAGGGCAAGGCCCGCTGCAGCGCCTGCCACACGGGCCCCAACCTCACGGACGAGCTGGCCCACGACACGGGCGTCTCCACCACCAGCGCTGGCGCCTTCAAGACGCCCACGCTCTGGGACGTGGCCAACACCGGGCCGTACTTCCATGACGGCAGCCGCACCACGCTGCGGCAGGTGCTGGACTTCTACAACGCCGGGGGCAACGCGCCCGGGCGGGTGGCGGACGGCCTGCGCATCATCGACCCCGAGCTGCGCCCGCTGGCGCTGTCGGAGCGCGAGCTGAACGCGCTGGAAGTCTATCTGCGCTCGCTCCAGAACGCGGGGCCGGTGCTCACGGCGGGCTTCGAGGGCCTGGCCTTCAGCGACCATGGCCCGATTCCCGGCATGGCGTGCGTGGCCATCAGCGAGAGCGCGGACCCGGACTCCTGGGACAACAACTACCTCTGCGCGCCGCAGAGCCGGGGCTTCGCGTGGAGCAGCGCCGGCCCCATCGCCGGCATGCGCTGCACGCAAATCAACGAGGGCGCGGAGCCCGCTTCCACGACGTGGGCGGACAACTACCTGTGCGTGCCCAATGACTCGCCGCTGCGGCTGACGTGGTCCATGGCGGGCCCCGTGTTCGGCAAGGCCTGCGTCCGCTTCTACGAGCCGGCGGACCCCTACGCCTGGTCCGACAACTACCTCTGCTACGACGAGCCGCTGCGGCTGCGCTTCAGCGCGGAGGGCCCCATCTCCGGGATGACGTGCACGGAGATGAACGAGCTCTATGACGCCGCGGGCGGGTGGAACGACAACTACCTCTGCGCGAACAAGGACATCGGCATGCGGTGGAGCATGGGCGGGCCCATTGCCGGCATGCGCTGCACGCAGGTGTACGAGGACGCGGAGCCGCCCTCCACGACGTGGGGTGACAACTACCTGTGCGTGCCGCCCGAGGTGGACGCGCAGCTGTCCTACTCGCAGGCCGGGCCCATCTCCGGGCTCACCTGCGCGCAGGTGTACGAGCCGAAAGATCCGCAGCCCTGGGTGGACAACCACGTCTGCTGGCGCGAGGAGCCGCTGTCGCTCCAGTTCTTCTCGGCCGGTGCGCCGGCGGGGCTGGCGTGCACCTCCGTCAACGAGTCGCAGGACGTGGCGGGCACGTGGGGGGACAACTACTTCTGCGCCAACCGCGACATCGGCATGCGCTGGAGCGGCGCCAACCCCATCGCCGGCATGCGCTGCACGCAAGTCACCGAGCGCATGGAGCCGGTGCAGACGGCCTGGCACGACAACTACCTGTGCCTGCCGTCCCAGTCCCGGCTCGACTTCGCGTGGTCCGACGTGGGGCCGCTCGCGGGGAGGACGTGCGTGGCCTGGTACGAGGCTGCGGACCCGCACTCCTGGGACAACAACTACCTCTGCTACTGACGGCGTCCGCTGAAGCCTGAAACGGCACACCCCGCCTCCAGCCGGCTCCGAAAGGGGCCGCCGGGGGCGGGGTGGCGAGGTGCGAGGGGTGCGCGGCCCCTACCGTCTCAGTAGGTCGAGCCCACCTTGCCGAAGCTCTTCAGGGCCTTGACCTTGCTGCGCTTGACGGCGGAGCGCGTCTCCTCGTCGTTGTCCGCGCTGTCGTACTCGTCCAGCGTGGCCTGCTGCTCGGCCACGTCGGCGGCCACCGCGGCGGCGCCCGTCACGGCGCTGGCCTCGTGGAAGAGGGCCTGGTTCTGCTGGATGTAGCCCTTCGCCTCGTCCTTGCGGCCCCCGCGCAGGGCCTCGGCGGCCTTCTGCATGTTGGCGGCGCTGCGCGCCCGCGTCGCGTACACCGTGGCCTCGCGGTCCTGCTTCGCCAGCACCTCCTCGTGCCGGTCCGTCACCACCGAGGACAGCGTGGCCGCGTTCTGCACGCCCACGTTGCGGATGAGGTCCGTGTACGCGAGCTTCAGGTCCGTCACGCGCACCGTGTGGCCCACCGTGTCGTCCGTCACGTTGAGCCGCACCACCACGCGCTCCAGCTGGCCCGCGGAGAAGTCCGGCAGCGACACGCTGACAATATTGCCGGACTGCGTGGCGCGGTAGCCCAGCACCTCGCCCAGCGCCGTGCCCGGGGGCAGCGTGAAGGTCAGCGTCACGTCGCGCGCCACGGACGTCGTGGCCTGCTGCAGGTCCTTCTGGAAGAGGGTGGCCAGCTGCGCCGCGTCCTCGAGGAAGCCGTACGCGCCCGCGCCGTACTCCGCGAAGCCCTGCATCAGGTCCTCGTTGAAGTCGGTGCCCACGCCGATGGCGCTCATGGTGATGCCGGCGGCGCGCAGCTCGCGCACCTGCTGCGTCAGGCCCTCGTCGTCGGTGATGCCCTCGGTGGGCTGGCCGTCGCTCATGAGGATGAGGCGGTTGACGTGGAACGCCCCCTGCGCCGAGGCGAGCTGGAAGCGGCCCGCGGACAGCCCCGCGCCGATGTTGGTGCCTCCCTCATCCCAGATGCCGTCGATGTACTGGAGCATCCGCTCGCGGTTGCCCGGCGTGGCCTGCAGCGACGGCAGGCTCTTCACGTCCGAGCCGTAGTGGATGATGGCCAGCCGGTCCTCGTCGCGCAGAAGCCCCACGAGGTGCCGCGCGGCCTGCTTCGCCTGGGCCAGCTTGTAGCCGCTCATGGAGCCCGAGCGGTCGATGACCACCGCCAGGTTCACCGCGCTGCGCTTCGCCCCCGGCACCTCGGCGCCCGTCAGGTCCACCGTGGCGAAGACCTCGGACGTGCCCACGGGGATGTACGGATGCGACAGGCGGCTCGTCATGGTGAGCGAGCCGGGCGTCGCCGTCACGGGCGGGGGCGGAGTGGGCGGCGGCGTCACCACCACCGGGCCCGGAGGCGGCTGCGGGGGCTGCACCCCCGCGAGCTGCGGCAGCCCCAGCACCAGGGCCGTCAGGGCGAGGCCACCGGCGAGGCTGAGGAAGAGGACCGTTCGGTTCATGGCAGGGCTCCTGGCGCAAACGACGCGGGCCCTGCCTTTACGAACGAAGCGCGGGAAAAGGTCTACCCCCCGCGCCGGAAAGTGTCAGTTGCCGGCCTGCGTCACCGGGGCGCCCGCGCAGAAGAAGGGCGAGTTGTTCTCGCCGAACGTCCGCCGGTAGAAGGCCTCGTCCGCGGAGCGCAGGGCCTCCAGCGTGTCCTGATCCAGCAGCAGCGCGCGGCAGCTCATGCGCCCCGGCAGGTCCACCTGCACGTCGGAGGTGTCCTTCACCTCGCACGCGTTGGAGCCTTCCACGCACTCCTTGCTGCAGTAGCCCTGGGCCGGCGCGTTCTGGTTGATGGTGCCGTCCTCGTTCGTCGCCCGGGGGAAGTCCGCGTCGCGCACGCAGATGAGGTCCTCGCAGCCCAGCGCACCGAAGGAGATGAAGTCCTGCCTCGGGGCAATCTCCTTCTCGAGGATGGGCATGGTGTCGGAACCGAACTGCTCCTTCTCCTCGGGCGTCGCCTTGCGCACCAGCGTGCACGGCTTGCCGATCTGGCTGCTGACCTCGCAACCGCCCAGGAACAGCGCGGCGGACATCAGGAGGGCGGTTCGCACGGACATCTTCATGACACCTCTGAACATGGGGGGAGGGGACGCGGGACCTCTGGACCCGCGATGCGCCAAAGAGGGTAGCACAGCACCCTCGCAGGCCAACCCTCCCGTACCATGGGACGGGGCAGTGGAAAGATGAAGGAATACCGGAGGGATACAGGGCAACCAGGCATGCGCGGCGTGGTTGATGGTTGGGAATGTGACCGATAGGATGCGCAAGCCGAGAGTCGCGCTGTACCCCCGGTGGCAGTTACGCCCCCCTCCCTCACGGAGCCTCCGGATTTGAACCGCCCCACGTTGCTGCTCGCCCTGTGTCTGGTGCCGTCACTGGCGCCCGCGCAGAGCCAGGAAGGCATGGGACTCGACCTGACCAAGGAAGAGACCCAGGCCGCGCCGTCTTCTTCATCCGAGGAGACCCCCACGCCACCACCCGCGGAGGAGGCCACGCCCGCCGTGTCCACCGCCGCGGAAGAACCTCCCCCCGAGCCCGTCGCGCCGCTGGCGGACATCACCCAGGAGGACCGGGTGAAGAGCGTCCAGCGCAAGGTCTACCGGAAGAAGGGCCGCTTCGAACTGACGCCGCTCATCAGCATTTCGGTCAATGATCCGTTCTACTCCAAGGTCGGCGCGTCGCTGCGCGGCGCCTGGTACCTGGCGGACACGCTGGCCATCTCCGCCCGCGGCACCGTGATGCAGGTGGTGCCGTCCGACGACGTGCGGACGGCCAAGGGCACCTTCAACAGCAAGATCTACAACTCCGTCCCCGAGTGGTCCGCCATGGGCGACCTGGAGTGGAGCCCGCTGTACGGCAAGGTGGCGTTCCTCAACTCCATCCTCCACTTCGACGGTTACCTGCTGGCGGGTGCCGGCGTGGTGCGCACGGAGACCTCCGCGCTGCCCGACCGCGGCCTCAACCCCGCCGCCGACCTGGGCCTGGGCATGCGCTTCGTGGCCAAGGACTTCGTGGCCGTGAACGTGGCCCTCATCAACACCTCCTACGTGGATCAGCCCCTGGGCAGCAGCAAGGGCGCCATCCAGAACATGATGACCCTCAACGCCGGCATCTCGCTGTTCCTGCCCTTCAAGTCGACGGGGAGGGACGCGGAATGAAGTGGACCCTTCGTCTTCTCCTGGCCCTCTGTCTCGTGATGCCCGCCCTGGGCCATGCCCAGAACACCTCCGAGGAGGAGGAGGCCGGCGACGTGTCCGAGGTGGACAAGGACCGGATGGGGCCGCTGCGCGAGCGCGTGCGCCCCGTCTCCGGGCACCTCTTCCTCAAGAAGGGGCGCTTCGAAATCAGCCCGTCCGTCTCGCTGTCGCTGCGCGACGCCTTCTTCAGCAAGTACATCTTCGGCGGCTCGCTCACCTACCACCCGATGGAGACGCTCGGCGTCGGCCTGCGCCTGGGCTATGCCCTCAACACGGTGGCCGGCGCGGCGCAGTTGTGCACCTTCTCGGACGGCACGGACGGTGGCTCCACGCGCGGCTGCAGCTCGCCCACCATGAACCAGCTCGACGGCCGGGCCCCCGGGCAGCTCAAGCTGCTGGCCGGCGCGGACGTCCAGTGGGCGCCCATCTACGGCAAGCTGTCACTGCTGGCGGAGAAGTTCGTCAGCTTCGACCTGTACGGCATCGTGGGCGCGTCCGCGGTGCAGTACCGCGGCCCGGACCTGTCCAACGCCTCTGCCGCGAAGAACTACATGACCGGCGGCGGCAACCTGGGCGTGGGTGCGCGCTTCTTCTTCAACCGCTGGGTGACGCTGCGCACCGAGGTGCGTGACCTCATCTATGTGGAGAAGGGCCGCGGCGAGCCCGACAACTACCTGCGCAACCAGCTCATGTTCGAGCTGGGCGTGTCCTTCTTCTTCCTCAACGGCTCCGAGTCATGATTCGCTCCTTCCGGCTCATCCGTCTCGCCGTCCTCGGGCTCGCGCTCGCGTGGACGGCCCCCACCTACGCCCAGAGCTTCGAGGGCCTGGACCTCGGCGCCCAGTCCAAGAAGAAGAAGCGCGGCTCCAGCACCACCTCCAGCAAGAAGAAGAAGCCCACCACGCGCAAGGCGCGCGGCAAGGGCAAGCAGGCCACGCCTCCGGAGGAGGACGCCGCCGAGGCCTCCGCTCCCACCGAGAGCGCGGCCCCCGCCGAGTCCACGCCCGCCGTGGCCACGCCGGCCGCTCCCGCCACCACGCCCGCGGCGGCCCCGGCGCCGACGCCCGCCACGCCTCCGGCGTCCGCCCAGTCCGGTGGCTCCACCGGCGGCGGCCTGGGGCTGGACCTGTCGCAGGAGGCGCCCAAGCAGGCCGCGCCCACCATGTCCTTCGACGCGGTGGACGTGTCCGGCAAGACGGCGGACCGCCAGCGCCTGGACATCGCCGTCAACCTCTTCAAGAACGACGAGTACGAGAAGGCCGCCATGTCGGCCCATGAGCTCTTGCAGGACCAGAAGCTGGCGGGCCTGCACACCGAGGCGCGCTACGTCCTCGCCAAGTCGCTCTACCGCATGGGCATGTACCACTCGTCGCTGGGCGAGTTCTCCAAGCTGCTCGCCCTGGGCCCGTCCACCAAGTTCTTCAAGACGAGCCTGGAGTGGCTCTTCTTCATCAGCCGCAAGACGAAGAACGAGACGGTCATCCTCGACGAGATTGCCCGGCACGCGAACCAGGAGTTCCCCGAGAAGTACCGGAACGAGTTCCGCTACCTCCTGGCGCGCTACCACTTCGTGCGCGGCCGCGCGCTGGACCAGGTGGGCCAGCCGGCGGACGCGGACAAGAGCTTCGAGGAGGTCAAGCGCCTCGCCCTGAGCATTCCGCGCACGGACCCGTTCTACCCGCGCGCGAAGTACCTGGAGGGCCTGTCCTCCTTCCGCAACGGCAGCCACCAGAAGGACGCGGCGGCCAAGCGCGGCAACGGCGACATGCTGGCCTCCATCGAGGCGATGAAGGAGGTCATCCGCCTCACCCGGCCCGTGGCCGGCAAGTCCGCCGAGCAGGCGAAGCTGGACAAGTCGCTGCGCGAGCTGGCCTTCATGCAGCTGGCCCGCACGCACTACGGCATGCAGCAGAACCGCTACGCGCTCTTCTACCTGGCCAAGGTGGAGCGCGGTAACACGCAGTGGCTGGAGTCCCTCTTCGAGTCCTCCTGGGCCAACTACCGCGTGGGCCAGTACGAGCAGGCGCTGGGCAACCTGATTACGTTGTCCTCGCCCTTCTTCCGCGAGGAGTACTTCCCCGAGGCGCTCATCCTGAAGGCGGTCATCTATTACGAGAACTGCCGCTACCGGGAGTCCAACCTCATCCTCCAGGACTTCGAGCGCACGTACCTGCCGGTGCATGACCAGCTCGAGGCGCTGGTGAAGAAGAACATGGACGCCAGCGAGTACTACTCGGTGCTCGCCGACGTGCAGAAGAAGAACAAGGAAGGCCTGGAGAAGAACGAGACGGACCTCATCCTGGAGCGCATCCTCCGGCTGGCCCTCACGGACCAGGACCTGCGCAAGACGAACGACTCCATCCTCGAGCTGGAAGGGGAGATGGACGCCTTCGCCAACCGGGCGGACACCTTCAAGTACAGCGACCTGAGCAAGTCGCTCCTGGAGGGCCTCAAGGTCCAGCGCACCGCGCTCATCTCCAAGGCCGGCATCATGGCCAAGGGCAAGCTGGAGACGGAGCTCGTGGCGCTCAAGCAGCTGCTCGCCAACGGCCTGCGCATCAAGTTCGAGACGACGACGAAGGAGAAGGAGTTCCTCGAGGAGCAGCTCAAGGCGGGCGGCCGCACGGCCATCGTCAAGAAGTACAAGTACTCGGTGGCCGTCTCGGACGACCAGCTCTACTGGCCGTACGAGGGTGAGTACTGGCGCGACGAGCTGGGCACGTACCAGTACACCCTGACGAAGGGCTGCATCGAGCGCGACACGGCGAACCGGAACGTCCAGTCCGCCGAGGCCCTGTAGCACCCCTCACAAAGGGTACTTCTCCACCCTACCCACCGCCGGGGGCGCTATGTTCCGCGCTCCCGGCGGTTTCGTTTTTGGAAGGAAGGTGTCCCTGGTGGTGAGGCGGGCGGCGTCACTGCGCGTCGTCTTCGGAATCGTCACGCTGGACCTCATCGGGTTCGGCATCCTGATTCCGCAGTTGGGCGTGTACGGGGTGAAGTTCGGCGCCTCGCCGTTCACGGTGGGGCTGCTGATTTCCGTCTATTCGCTGATGCAGCTGGTGGCGGCCCCGGTGCTGGGGCGGATGAGCGACAGGTTCGGCCGGAGGCCGGTGCTGCTGCTCAGCCAGGTGGGCTCGCTGGTGGCCTACGTGTTGTTCGCCTTCGCGCACTCGCTGCCGCTGTTGTTCCTGGCGCGCATCATCGACGGCGTGTCTGGAGGCAACATCTCCACCGCGCAGGCGGTGGTGGCGGACATCACCCCGCCGAAGGACAGGGCACGGGGCATGGGCGTCATCGGCGCGGCATTCGGACTGGGCTTCGTGCTGGGGCCGGCGCTGGGCGGCTTTCTGGGCGCGTGGGGCGGCAACCTCGCCATCGGCCTGTTCGCGGCGGGGCTGGTGGCGCTCAACCTGACGTGCACCTTCCTCTTCCTCCCGGAGACGCGGGCCCAGGGGGCCGCGGGGCACGCGCGCACGCTGAAGGGCGCGTCGGTGGCGCTGGGCCTGCCGCTGGTGGGGCGGTGCCTCGTGCTGGTGCTGGTGTTCACCACCGCCTTCGCGCAGATGGAGGGGACGTTCTCGGTGTACCTGCTGACGCGCTTCCTCTCGTCGGGGCCGGTGCCGCTGCAAGGGGGGCTGTTCCTCCAGGCGGCGCTGCCGGACGCGGCGGTGCTGCGCGAGGCGAGCCTGCGGGCGGGCTGGCTCTTCGCGACGGTGGGCGTGCTGTCCGCGGTGGTGCAGGGCGGGCTGGTGCGGCGGCTGGTGGGCGGGGGGGAGGGCAGGCCCGGGCGCGAGGCCCCGGTGGCCACGGCGGGCTTCGTCCTCACGGCGGCGGGGCTGGCGCTGCTGCCGGTGGCCCCCGGTTATGGGTGGCTCTTTCCCGTCATGGGCCTGCTGGCGGTGGGCTCGGCGCTGGTGAACCCATGTCTGTCCGCCCTGGTATCCCTCCATGCTCCACCGGAGCGGCTGGGCGCGGTGCTGGGGGCGTACCAGGCCTTCGGCTCGCTGGGGCGAATCGTGGGGCCGGCGCTGGGCGGGTGGCTCTTCACCCGTCTGGGGCCGGGGGCGCCGTACGGGACGGCGGCGGTGTTGGTGGGGCTGGCGGCGCTCTTGGCGTTGACGCTGGTGGCCCAGGCGAGAATGGCAGGCGCGGGGGACGTGCAAAGGTCCTAAGATGGAGGCCATGGTGGGGACGCAGCCGCAGCCGGTGACGATTGCCTTCGATGTCATGGGGACCGACCACGGTCCGGCGGAAGTGGTCCGGGGCGCGGCGATGCTGTCGCTCGAGTCCCCGCACATCCACACGCTGCTCGTCGGGGACAGGGCCCTCATCGACGAGGCGCTGGCCGAGACGAAGCACAACGGCGAGCGCATCTCCGTGCAGCACGCGGCGGACTTCGTCGGCATGGACGAGAAGCCGGGCGAGGCGCTGGCGCGCAAGCCCAACGCGTCCGTGGCGGTGGCCGCGCGGCTGGTGGCCGAGGGCGAGGCGCAGGCGCTGGTGTCCGCCGGCAACACGGGCGCGGGCGTGCTCGCGTGCGCGCGTCACTTCCAGCTCATCCCCGGCGTGCGGCGCGCCGCGCTGGCCACGGTGTACCCGACGCGCTCGGTGCGCGGCGAGAAGGAGGACCCCTTCTCCCTCATCCTCGACGTGGGGGCCACGGTGGAGGCCAACGCGGAGGACCTGGTGACGTTCGCCGTCATGGGCTCGGCGTACGCGCGCATCATCTCCAAGAACGAGCGGCCCAAGGTGGCGCTCCTGTCCAACGGCGTGGAGCCGCAGAAGGGCCCGCCGCGGGTGGTGGAGGCGCACGCGCGGCTGACGGAGATGCCGGGCATCAACTTCATCGGCAACGTGGAGGGCATCGACATCCCGAAGGGCACCGCGGACGTCATCGTCACCGACGGCTTCGTGGGCAACGTGTGCCTGAAGATGCTGGAGGGCGTCCACGACACGGTGGTGGAGCTGGCCCAGTACGCCTACAAGGAGAGCCTGCGCTGGCGCGCGGGCCTGGCCATGCTGTCCAGCGGCATCCAGCGCATCAAGGACATCACCGACTGGAACCAGTACGGCGGCGCTCCGATTCTGGGGTTCGATAAAATCTTCATCAAGGCGCACGGGCGCTCGAAGTCGCGGGCCATCGCCAACGCGGGCAAGGTGGCGGCGAAGGTGGTGGCGAACAATCTGACGAGCGCCATCCGGGAAGGCCTGAAGAAGTGAGCCTGCCGGACCGCATCGACCCGCGTCCCCCGCGGCGCATCTACCGCTGGGACCTGGACAAGACGTACCTCCAGACGGACTTCGACTCGCTGCGTGACTTGCTGCGCACCGCCTTCCAGAAGGCGCACGAGAAGGTGGCCGTGCCGGGCGCGAGCGCGCTCATCCGGGAGCTGTCGGAGCAGGGCGACTCGCGGCTGTGCATCGTCTCCGGCAGCCCGAAGCAGATGCGGGCGGTGCTGGAGGAGAAGCTCAAGCTGGACGGCGTGAAGTGGGACGAGTTCGTCCTCAAGGACAACGTGGGCAACCTCTTGCGCGGGCGCTTCCGGGCCCTGCGCGGGCAGGTGGGCTACAAGCTGCCGGCGATTCTGGAGAGCCGCGTGCACGCGCCGGTGGAGGCCGAGGAGGTGCTCTTCGGCGACGACGCGGAGGCGGACGCGTTCATCTACTCGCTGTACGCGGACCTGATTGCGGGCCGCGTGGACGAGCGCGTGCTTTCACAGGTGCTGGAGGCGGGCGGGGTGTACCCGGACGACGCGGAGCGGGTGCGCGCGGCGTGGAAGAAGATTCCGGTGTCGGACCCGGTGCGGCGCATCTTCATCCACCTGGACCGGCTGACGCCGCCCGCGCAGTTCTCCGCGTACGGCCCTCGCGTGGTGCCCATCTTCAACTACTTCCAGGCCGCGCTGGTGCTGCTGGCGGACGGCCACCTCACCGCGCCGCAGGTGCTGAAGATTGCCGTGGAGATGGTGCAGACGGCGGGGCACAACATCATCACCCTGTCGAACTCGTTCCAGGACCTGCTGCGGCGCGGGCTGCCGCTGCAGCAGGCGGCCATTGCCCTGTCGCAGGCGCTGGAGGGGCCCAACAAGCTCCTGGCGGCGATGCGGCCCATGCCGGACATCCTGGCCGCCTTCAGCAAGCGCCTGGCCGCGCTGGGCACGCCGCCGCCCCCGCCGCCGGTGCAGGCGGTGGACTACGTGAAGCTCATCCACCACGCGCTGCCGCGCACCCACAAGGGGCGCAAACAGCCGGCGGAGGAGTAGGGGGCCTCGAGTCTCAGGCGCCGCCCGGCCGGGCCCGCCGAACCCACCGACGCACCTGCTGGAGCGTCTGGCGGACGGGAGCGGGCAGGTTCTCCACCGCCCCCTGGCGGAGCATGGGCAGCACGTTGCCCTGGAGCGACATCTGCCCGTCCCGCACGTCCTGGAGGAGCCGTGGCAGCAGCCGCGCGCGAGTCACCGCCGCGGGCCGGGAGAGGACTTCGCGCGCCCGCGCTCGTCCAGCCCCCGCGTCCCGTGCCAGCACGTAGAAGGCCTTCACCGAGTGCGGGAAGAACGGGTCGAACACCTCGTGGAGCCGGCGCTCCACGTCCGTCAGCCGCTGCAGGCCGTGCCGTTCGAACTGCCGCTCCCACCACTCCGTGTGGGCCCAGATGAGGTGGCCCGAGGCGGGGATGGCCGGCGAGGTGTGCTCGGCGAGGAGGTACTCGAAGGGCTCGCGGGCGTCGAAGCGGGAGCGGTTCTCCTCGAACTCGAGGGGGAACTGCTCGCCGAAGACGCGGTCCTCACCGAAGGCGGGGATGACGAAGACGCAGAGCGCGTCCGGCGAGGCCACGTCGAGCACGGCGGCGATGTAGTCGTGCAGGGTGCTGGGGGCGAGGTGCTCCCAGATGTCGAAGCCGCACAGCGTGTCGAAGCGGCGGCCCCGGGCGGCGAGGGTGCGGCAGCACTCGCGGATGTCGCCGGAGAAGAAGGCGTCCCGGATGTTGGGCCAGACGGAGGCGCGGATGTCCTCGCTGAAGTCCACGCCGGCCACGTCCACGCCCTTGTGACGCAGCAGGGAGATGACGTCACCCCGGCTGCAGCCCAGGTCGAGCACGGCCCGCGGCGCGAGCTCACGCACCAGCTCCGAGAGGAACCAGAAATGATTGACCTTCGTCGTGTCCCGCAGCCCGCTGTGGGTGCGGAAGTACGCCTGGTCGTAATAGCCGGTGTCGAGGATGTTGCCGAGCAGCGCCTGGAAGTCCTCCGGAGCTTCGACGTGGATGAGCCGGGCGGCCTGCCCGTGGTTGAAGAGCTTGCCGTCGTCGAGGTACCGGGAATCGAGCAACTTCATGGCGCGCGAGAGTAGGCGCTTTGCCGCGAACGGGGCCAGGACAAGCCCGCCCGGCACCCCCCCGAGCGGCCCGCTGCCCGACACCCCGGTGGCCGCCAGAACGTTTCACGTGCGTGGCGTGTTGATACGGGACAGAGTGCCCCGGGAGAACGGGTCGTCCGACGCGCTTCCGGCCAGACCGCCGCTCGCGTGACACCCCTTCACGCCCTGGAGCCAGCCCGGAGCAGGATGCCCTTCCACGTCTCCCCGAATGTTCCACCTCGAAGAGACAGCCTGGCCGTCCGCCCGTGGGGGCGCGGGGTGGGCCCCTCCGGGCCGGTAATGCCGGTCAACATTGTCTTCACGCGCTACTCCCCTGGCGGGTGGATGCGGTATAGACGGCTGCCCTTGAAGCGCCCCGTGGGGGGCGTCTATAGGCGATGACGCGAGATTCGACTGAAACGCCGCCTGCCGGCATGACGCTGCCACCTGCGCCCGACACTGACGCGCGCGAGGTTGCCTCCTTCGAGGCGGTAGCGACTTCCGAGCGCGGCGCACAAGAGGTTCCCATGAGTTCAAACCCGGAGCTGTCGGCGCCCCCCGAGCGGGCCAGCGCCTCCGAGCCCGAGGCCGCCGAAGCGGCCCCTTCCGAAACCGAAACACCCCGCACCACCCCCGCCCCCGCCGAAGCGCCCGAGCCGCCCGTTGAGGCCGCTGGCACGGATGACGCTGACGAGGACGAAGAAGACGACGAGACCGATGACGAGGAGAGCGGGCTGGCCGTCGAGGCCGTGCTCGCCGCCGCCGAGGCCGCGGACGCCGCCGAGCACCGTGGCGAAGAGGTGGAGCCCATTCCCGCGGTGCTCGAGCCCGAGCCGGAGCCCACGCCCTACGAGCGCGAGCTGCACGCCCCCCACGTCCGCCCCACCGGCGAGCCGGCGGAAATCGACCCCGACGAGCTGGACCCGGACGCGCTGAAGGTCGTGCTGCGGCTGCACCAGCACGGGCACCAGGCGTACATGGTCGGCGGCTGCGTGCGCGACCTGCTCCTCGGCCGCAAGCCGAAGGACTTCGACATCGCGACCAGTGCGACGCCCAACGAGGTGCGCGCCATCTTCCGCAACTGCCGCCTCATCGGCCGGCGCTTCCGGCTGGCGCACGTCTACTTCAAGGGCGGGAAGATCATCGAGGTCTCCACCTTCCGCGCCAACCCGACGGAGCTGGAGCCGGCCAACGGCGGCGAGGACGAGGGTGAGAGCGAGGACCTGCTCATCACCCACGACAACGTCTTCGGCACGGCGCAGCAGGACGCGCGCCGCCGCGACTTCACCATCAACGGCCTCTTCTACGACGTGGCCGAGGGACGGGTCATCGACTACGTCCGTGGCCGCAGGGACCTCGACGAGCGCTTCATCCGGACGATTGGCGACCCGGAGATTCGCATGCGCGAGGACCCGGTGCGCATCCTGCGCGCCGTGCGCTTCGCCGCGAAGCTGGCCCTGGACATCGAGTCGCGCACGTACGCGGCGATGGAGGGCGCGGTGGAGGACCTGCCGCGCTGCGCTCCCGCGCGCCTGCTGGAGGAGACGTTCCGCCTCATCCGCGGCGGTGTGTCCGCGCCTGCGCTGAAGCTGCTGGACGCGCTGGACGCGCTGAAGATTCTCCTCCCGCCGGTGAATGCGTACCTCAAGCAGCACGGCAAGGAGGGCGAGAAGACCTTCTACGCCTTCGCCGAGTCGCTGGACCGCCGCGTCACCGCGGGCGAGGCGCTGGACGACGCCATCCTCCTGGCCATGCTGCTGATGCCCATCAGCCGCTCGACGACGCAGGAGGAGGCGCAGCAGTCCTCGTCGCAGGAGGGCGGGCGTCCGTCGGTGTCGCAGGTGGTGGAGGACCTGCTCGCGGGCTTCGTGCAGTCCGCGCGTCTGCCCCGCCGCATCGCCGAGCGCTGCCGCATGCTGCTGCTGGCCCAGCGCACGCTGTCCGGCGAGCGCCGCCGCCGCAGTGCCGCCTTCAAGCGCCACCCGCTCTTCCAGGAGGCGCTCACCGTGTTCGAGATGACGGTGGAGGCCACCGGCGAGGGCCGTGAGCAGTTGGACGCGTGGAAGGCCGGCGAGGTGCCGCAGCCGCGCGCGGATGCCGCCGAGGGAGAGGGCTCCGAGGGTGGAGGCCAGCGCAAGCGCCGCCGCCGTCGTCGCCGCCGTCGTCCCTCGGGCTCCGGGAATGGTGCTGCCTCCGGTGAGTCGGCCTCGGGGTCGTCCGCGTCGGGCTCCGACGCTGGCGACGCTTGAGCCTTCCGGCCTCGAGCACCGCGAGCCCGTCCCGGGCTCGGGTCTACGGAGGCCTGGTGCTGGGCGTGGTGGCCGTGTCCTGGGCCGCCCCGCTCATCCGCTTCGCGGAGGCGCCGTCGCTGGCCATCTCCGCGTGGCGCCTCACCTTCGCCTCCGTGCCGCTGCTGTTGCTGGCACTGCTGCGCGGCCGCGCTGGGTTGTCCACGCTCACCGCGCGCACGTGGGGCTGGCTGGTGCTGTCCGGCCTCGCCCTCGCGCTGCACTTCGCCACGTGGATTGCGTCGCTGCGGTACACCACCGTGGCCAGCTCCGTGGCCCTCGTCACCACGACGCCCGTCTGGGTGACGCTGTTCTCCTGGCTGTCCCTGTCCGAGCGCGTGGGCTCGCGAGGGCTCGGTGCCATCGCGTTGTGCCTCGCGGGCAGCGTGCTCATCGGCGCGCGCGACTTCGCCCTCGGTGGCTCGGCGCTGTGGGGCGACGTGCTCGCGGTGATGGGCGCCATCCTCGCGGCCGCGTACTTCGTCATCGGCCGGCGCGTGCGCGAGGCGCTGTCGCTGGGCAGCTACGTGGGCGTCGTGAACTCGGTGGCCGCGGTGGCGCTGCTGGTGACGCATGCCTTCGTGGACTCGCCGCTCACCGGCTTTGCGCCGCGCACGTGGCTGGTGTTGGTGGGCCTGGCGCTCGTGCCCCAGCTCATCGGCCATTCGATGCTCAACGCGTCCGTGCGCCACCTGTCCGCGCCCTTCGTTTCGGTGGCCGCCCTCGGCGAGCCGGTGCTGGCCACGCTGTGGGCCGTGCCCCTGCTGGGCGAGACACCCGACTGGGTGCAGGTCCTCGGCGGAGTCATGGCCCTGGTGGGCGTCATGCTGATGGCCCGCGAGGAGGCCCTGCGTCAGCCGCCGCCGCCGGACATGGTGCCGGCGGCGGACTGAGCCACGCGCACGCCCGCACGCCCTGGAATGAGGCGTGCGGGCATCGGACACCGACGTCATCCGACTGCGTCAGGTCCTCACTCCAGCGCCAGGGCCGGCGGCTGGGAGAAGCCCTTCAGCATGGGCGCCGTCGGTCCGCCGTTGCGCACGCACTGGCCGCTGATGGGCTCGCTCAGGCCACAGCCCGCCTCGGGGTTGCCCCAGTCGGCGGTGATGTTGAGCCAGGCCAGGCTTCCGGCGTACGTGCCCGTGGTCTGCCAGGGGAAGACCACCGGCCGCACCCAACCGTCCCACGCGATTCCCCGGCCCGTGTCGTCAGCGAGGAAGTCCCCATTGGGGAGGTTCTCGTAGATGTGCCGGGCCGCATCCCGGTAGAGCCCGTGCGAGCCCATCGCCGCGTAGGCCTCCGGGTGGGTGTTGTCCACGAGGGTCAGCCACTTGGAGCCGTAGGGGAAGGTCTCTCCTCCCGAGTGCTGGCTCAGATACACCGCGTCCGGCCGGCCATCGACGAAGCGCACCGTCATGTGCTCCCAGTCGCCCACGTGGTTGCCGAAGGTGGAGTAGGCACCCACGCATCCCCAGGGCGAGTACCAGCCGATGCACACGCGCTTGCCATTGTTATACGGGTAGAAGGTCCAATAGATGATGTCGGTGATGTTGGTGGGCAGGCCGTTCTGCGTGCGCTGGACGATCTCCACGTACATTGGCACGTGGACCTGGTCCGGCCGCTGGCCGTCGAGGAACGCCGGGTCCGTGCAGGAGTCACAGCCCAGGTCCTGGTTGGTCACCAGGTGCCCGTTGTCCAAGTGCACGTTGGCCAGGAAGTGCTCGACCGACGAGGGGAAGTAGTACTCCTCGCCGTGCAGCCAGATGCGCGGCGCGAACTGGAGCGCCGTCTGCCCGTCGACGGGCAACCCCATCAACTCCGGATTGGCGGTGGCGCTCTTGTTGAGGACCCAGAAGCGATTGGGGTCTGAAGCCCCGTAGTAGTTCTGGCCCTTGAAGGTGGACAGGCTCAGCCCGCGGTAGTCGCGTGGCTCCGACTGCGACAGGCTCACGTCGTAGTCCGCGCCGGAGCCCGCGTCGTCCCACACATAGACGGGATTGCCCGGCAGCACGTAATCGCTCCGGACGCACCGGATGAGGTCGGTGGAGGGCTTGTCGTAGCCCAGCACCGTGACGGTGCCCAGGCACGTGTAGCCCGAGGGCGGCACCGGGTCCCAGAAGGACACGTCATGCTCGCCACCCGAGCCCCAGTCGCTCCAGATCCAGTTGTAGTCCACCGGCCGCGCGAGCAGGTCTCCCTCGCCGGAGACCACGAAGGTCATCCGGGGCGCTTCACCATGCGAGGGCATGGCCACGTCGCCGAGCGAGTAGTATCCCGGATACCGGCTGAGGTCCGCGCGCCAGACGGACACGTCGTCGGCGGCCCCCGTCTCGTAGTCGTCGTACACCCAATTGAAATACGTGGCCACCTGGACGCGGAGGCGCTGCGGATAGCGCAGCAGCGCCCGGTCCGCGTTGAGCGTGAACTCGGCGGTCTGTCCGGCGGTGGCGGTCGCCGCGACCAGCTTGTACGTCCCCGCCTGCAGCACCCGGGAGATGCGCGCGTGGGTGCCGCCTCCGCTGTTGTCATCCTCCGCGATGACGTTGCCATTCCCATCCAGCAGGTAGAGATAGGCATTGGCGGAAGAGGTGAGCTGGAAGCTCACGGACTCGCTCATTCCGTAGACGTCCACGAAGAACTGCCGGTTGGACGCATGGGAAGCGGAGCGCCCGCCGGAGTTGTTCCAGTGGCCATACACGGTGTTGCCGATGTTGGCGCCGCCCGACCCGGGAGACTCGGAGGCGAAGACCTGGACCTCGGCGAGGCTCAGGGGATTGGTGCCGTTGAGCTGGACGCGGACGTAGCGGGCCGCGCGGTTGATGGTGAACGAGGTCTGCGTCGGCGCGACACCCGTGTACGGGTAGTCCTGCCAGTTGAGCCCGTCCGAGGACACGCGCACGCGGAAGTTCTGGAGCCGCTCCGCGCAGCAGTCAGTGCGGTTGTGGAGGACCACGGTGGAGATGTTGGCCAGGCCCTGGAGGTCGACCTGCCACCAGGCCTGTGCCTCGTTATTGGTGTGGGTGACCGAGTTGGCGCCCCAGTTGCCATTCGTGATGCCGTCCACCGCGAGCGCCGCCGCGCCGCCGCCGCCGGGGTAGTTGCTCGACTGCATCGTCGGCTTGCCGAGCGCGACGTTGGAGGCCGCCGGGAAGACCTGGACCTCGGCGAGGCTCAGGGGATTGGTGCCGTCGAGCTGCACGCGCACATAGCGGACCGTGCGGTTGATGGTGAACAGGGTCTGCGTCGGCGCGATGCCCGTGTAGGAGTAGTCCTGCCAGTTGAGCCCGTCCACGGAGACGCGTACGCGGAAGTTCTGGAGCCGCTCCGCGCAGCAGTCGGTGCGGTTGTGGAGGACCACGGTGGAGATGGCGTACTGGTTCTGGAGGTCGACCTGCCACCAGGGCTGCGCCTCGTTGTTGGTGTGGGTGACCGAGCCGGCGCCCCAGTTGCCGTTGGTGTTGCCGTCCACCGCGAGCGCCGCCGCGCCGCCGCCACCGGGATAGTTGCTGGACTGCGTCGTCGGCTTGCCGAGCGCGTAGTTGGGAAGGGGGCTCAGCGCCGCTTGCGCGCTGGCACCGGGGCCATCGTTGGGAAGCTCCTCATCGGTGAGGCCCTCCGGAGAGCACGCGCCGAGGAGCGCGGCTCCCGCGAGGCCTATGAGCCAGGGGAGTCTGGATGTTCGAGTGAAGGGCATGTGACGTCCTCTCGGGGGTGGACGGCCGCAGGCGGCTGGCGAGATGCCGGCGTGCCGCGACCGTGCGGCGCGACACCAAAGCAGCCAGCGTGCCATGGCCCGGTACCCCAGGACTCCAGAGGGGACCGGCCGTCCCGGGCTGGAGGAGAGGTCGCTTCCACGCGTGGAACCCGGACGCCGACGCGTGGAAGTGCTGTCGGAAGTCTGCTTTGTTCCGGGACGTGTCCTCCCAGCCCCGTCCCCCGGCGTTGGACCACTCCACGGCCGATGTCTCCGGACGCCCGCTCACCGCGGAAGGTTCCCGGCTCGTCCCCGCGCTGACCATCGCCTCACACCCGCGGACGCATCGCGTCGGTGAGCGGCTGTTGCTGGAGGCGCTGGCCGCGGGCCGCCCGGTGAGCCTGTCCCGCAACGAGCCGGACTTCATGCGGCCCGGGGGCGGTCTCGGCCAGCACCTGGCGGACCCCTTCCTGAGCCGCAAGCCGCTCGTCTTCGCGCCGGGCGCGGACGGCGGCATCCGGCTGGAGCCGAGCGAGGGGAGCCGCGTGGCCATCGCTGGCGAGGTGCTGCGCGAGCCGTGGGAGCTGTCGGCCGGGGAGGTGGCCGCGGGCGTGCCGCTGGAGCTGGCCGGGCGCGTGCTGCTGGTGCTGCACCTGGCGGACCCCGCGGCGAGGGAGGCCGAGGATGCGCTGGGCATGGTGGGCAGCAGCGTGGGGCTCCAGCGCGTGCGCCAGCACATCACCCGGGTGGCGGACCTCCACGTGCCGGTGCTCATTCGAGGAGAGACGGGCTCGGGCAAGGAGCTGATTGCCCGGGCCATCCACCGGCACGGCCCGCGCCGGGACAAGCCCTTCGTCAGCGTGAATCTGGGAGCCATCCCCCGCGAGCTGGCGGCCGCGGAGCTGTTTGGCGCGCGCAAGGGGGCCTTCACCGGCGCGCTGCGGGACCAGCCCGGCTTCTTCCAGGCCGCGCACGAGGGGACGCTGTTCCTGGACGAGGTGGGCGAGGCGCCGCCCGAGGTGCAGGTGATGCTGCTGCGCGTGCTGGAGACGGGGCAGCTCTACCCCGTGGGTGAGCGCACGCCCGTCACCGTCGACGTGAGGCTCGTCGCCGCGACGGATGCGCACCTGGAGCAGCAGATTCAGGAGGGGCGCTTCAAGGCGCCGCTGCTGCACCGGCTGGCCGGCTACTCCATCCGCGTGCCGCCGCTGCGGGAGCGGCGAGAGGACATCGGGCTGCTGTTCCACCACTTCGCTCGCCAGGAGCTGGAGGCACTGGGGGAGGCCTGGCGCCTGAAGCCCGAGGAGCCCCTCGCGGAGCCGTGGCTCCCACCGGTGCTGGCCTCGCGCCTGGTGGGCCACCGGTGGTCGGGGAACATCCGCGAGCTGCGCAACGTGGTGCGGCAGCTCGTCATCGGCAGCCGGGGCCAGCCGTCCCTGCGGCTCGACGCCCAGCTCGAGCAGGAGCTGGCCCTGGTGAAGGAGGCGCCTCCGGGGCGCCCCGCCACCGCGGCCCCGCCTCCGGCCGGGCCCCGGGCCGCGCCCCGCCGCAAGCCCTCGGAGATTTCAGAGGCGGAGCTGCTGGCCGCCCTGCGGGAGAACGACTGGGACTTCCAGGCCGCCGCCGACCAGCTCCGCATCCACCGGTCCTCCATCTACGACTTGATAGACAAGAGCCCCAACCTGCGGACCGCTGGCGAGCTGAGCACGGAGGAAATCACCCGCTGCTTCCACGAGTGCCACGGGGACCTCGACGCGATGACCCGGCGCCTCCAGGTGTCGAAGCGGGCGCTGGGGCGTCGCGTGAAGGAGCTCGGCCTCGCCTAGCGGACTCCGGAGTCTGGGATGTCATTGGCTCCGTGAAGTGTTGGAATTCTGGCATACCCGGTGTTCGTCCAGAGTCCGACGTGGGAGCCAGCGCGATGAATCCAAGAGATGAGATGCGCAGTGGTGTGGGGCAGGTCCTGGTCCGTGTCCTGATGCCGGGACTGCTGCTGGGGCTTTCGTTCACCTGGCTCGTGGCCTGCGCCACGTCGGCGGCCGCGCAGGAGCAGCCACCGCCGAAGCCCCCGGTCTGCAAGCGCTTCCACTCCGTGGTGGATATCGACCTGAACGAGAGCGGGCTCCACTTCATGCCGGACCACTGTCTCGCGAAGGGAGGCACGGCCCGGTTCATCAACGCGTGCAAGGAGGAGACAGTCTTCAAGGTCGATGGGCCCGAACCGGGCATCACCCTGCCGCTGCCTCCGGACAAGGAGCGCGACCTGTCCTTCGCGGTGGCGGGCGCCTACTTCGTCAGGGCCTTCAAGGGGTGTCCTGGGCTGCCGGATGACTCGAAGATAGGGACGCTGGAGGTCGGGACGGGCCCAGGCCCCGAGGAGAAGGAGTCGCCCTGAGCAGGGGGTTCAGCGCGAGGGCCTGCTCGAGGTCCTCCCGGGCCTCGCGCGGCGACTCCGCCTCTTCACGCAGCCGCGCGCGCAGGAGCAGCGCGTCCGCCCAGCGGGGACGCGCGGCCAGCACCTCGTCCACCAGGGCGAGGCCGCGCTCCAGTGCGGCGCGAGACTCCAACCCCGTCTTCTTCCGCCAGGCGGCCCACTCGCGGCAGAAGTGGCCGAAGGCGATGCGGTAGTCCAGGCGCCGGGGCTCCAGCTCCAGCGCCTTCTCGAAGGAGCGAGCGGCCTCCTCGAAGTCCCCGGCGTGCGCCCGTCCCTGGAGCGCGAGCCAACTGGCCCGCAGGCCCTTCACCTCGCCCTGGACGAGCCAGGCCAGGGGTTCCCGGGGGCCGCGCTCGAAGGCCTGACGCAGGGCCGCCTCGGCATGGTCGAGGCTCGCGCGCGGCTCACCCGCGTGCTCCAACTCGAAGGCCGCCCGGCGCGCGTGGACCCGCGCAAGGCTGGCCGGGAAGTGCGCGCCGCCCGGGAGCAGCGCGCTGGCCTCGCGGTAGGCCGCCTCGGCCGCCTGGAGGTCGGTGCGTGGGTCCTCTCCGGAGCGGGCGCGGTACGTGGCGCGCTCGGCGTGGGCCTCACCGAGGTTGTGCTGGCCGAAGCCCTGCTGGGGGGACACCTCGATGGCCTGACGCGCGGCGTGCGCGGCCTGCTCGAGCCAGGGGTAGGGCGCTCGGCCGGAGTCCCACGCCTCCCGCGCTTGCTCGACGAAGACCGCGCTCCGGCCGTTGTGGAGCTGCGCGATGCGGGCGTTGATGCGCAGGCCGCCGTCGAAGAACTCCAGGGCGGTGGCCAGGTCGGGCCCGGCGTCCGCTCCCTGGCTCCGGCGCCGCTGGGCGAGCTCCAGGTGCAGCGTGCCCCCGAGGAAGTAGGGCACGTAGCTGCGCGGGTTGAGCTTGCGCGAGGTCTCCAGCGCGGCGCGGGCCTGCTCCAGGTCCTCCAGGGGCGCCTCGGCGCGCGGGTTCGTGGCCCGGGCGAGGAGGGCGATGCCCAGGTTCATCCACGTGTCCGGCAGCCGCTCGTCGAGCCGGATGGCCTCGCGGTAGGACGCGATGGCCTCTCCACGGTGGGCCCGCGAGTCCTCTCCCTGCTCGTCCTCGTAGTCCGCCCAGATTTTGAAGACGAGGCCGCGAGTGGTGTGGAGCTCGTAGTCCTGCTCCTTCGCGGGGATGGACTCCAACAGCGCCACGGCCTCGCGGAGCGGCGCGTTCGGATTCAACCCCCGGGCCTGGATGGCGCGGGCGCGCCGCCAGAGGCTCTGGACCTGCTCCAAGCGGGCCCGGGGCGGTTCGGGCACGAGGCGCATGGCGGCGCGCGCGGCCGAGAGGGCCTTCTCGAGGGGCTCCTCCACGTCACCGCCCCGGCTCATCCGGTACTCCGCCAGCCGGTTGTGGAAGCGCGCCTCCAGCACCCGCGCGAGCCCGAAGTCCGGGTCCGCCTGGAGCGCGCGGGAGACAGCCTCCAGCCCACGGGTGAAGGGAGGCAGGATGTCCCCCTGGCCGTAGAGCTCCATCACCATCGCGGCGTATTCGAGCCGTGCCAGGGAGTGGTGGACCTCGGGCACGCTCTCGCCGGTGGCGGCGGCCGCGGCGTAGGCGCGGCGGCCGGCCTCGAAGTCGGCCAATGCCCCCTCCCGGTCTCCCTCGTTCCATCGCCGGGTGGCGCGCGCCTGGAGGAGGTCGCCGCGCAGCAGGGGCGACTCGTGGAACCAGGGGAGGCGGTCCCTCATCGCGTCGAGCCGGGCGAGGGCCTCGTCCAGCCGGTCCTCGTAGAAGGCCAGCAGCGCCGCCACGTACTCGGGAGAGGGCACGTCGGCGCCCTGGCTCTGGCGCAGCCACTCCAGGGCGGGCGCGCGGTACTGGCGCTGGATGTCCTGCTTGCGTGACTCGCGCTGCTCCGGGACGCGGAGCCGCTCGGCCTCCAGAAGCTGCTCCTGGTACAGGTGTCCCATCACCAGCGCCAGGGACCAGGCCACGCGGGGCTCGCGGAAGCCATGGCTCCAGGCGGCCTCCAGGTGCTCGCGGGCCAGGGCCCTGTCACCGAGCGCCAGCGCGCCTCGTCCCAGCGCGTAGTGGCCGGGGCCCACGGCCAGCGCGCCGGCCTCCTTCACCTCGGCCTCCAGCGCGCGCATGTGGCCGCGGAGGGCCTCGCGGTCGGCGCGGATGTCGTGGAGCCGGGACAGGCCGGAGTAGCGAGCCAACGCCTCGATGCGCTCGACGCGCTCGGTGAACTGACGCGAGAGGCGCTCGCGGCGGCTCGCGTCCTGGCGCGTGAGGGCGACCTGGACGGCGGCGAGCGCCACGGCGAGCAGGGCCACGGCGGCCACGCCCACCACGACACGGTGCTTGCGGAGGCTCCTGCGCAGCCGTTGGCCCGGGCCGGAGGGGCGCGCCCGCACGGGCTCGCCGGCGAGGAAGCGGTCCAGGTCCTCGGCCAGCGCGCGCGCCGAGTCGTAGCGAGCCGCGCGCTCCTTCTCCAGGCACTTGAGGACGATGGCCTCCAGGTCCACCGGCAGGGCCGGGTTGAGCGCGCGCGGCGGACGGGGCTCGACGGTGGCGATGTTGCTGAGGACCTCCAGCGCGTTGTCGCCTGGAATGGGGGGCTGGCCCGTCAGGAGGGTGTAGAGCGTGGCGCCCAGGCTGTAGACATCCGCGCGCCTGTCCAGCCGGGACACCTCGCCGCGAGCCTGCTCGGGAGCCATGTAGTGCGGCGTGCCGAGCACGGCGCCGGTCGCGGTGAGGCCCTGCGCCTTCCAGTCGCGCGCCAGCCCGAAGTCCATGACATAGGGCTTGAGGCGGCCATCCTCGGTGCGCTCGACGAGGATGTTGCCGGGCTTGAGGTCTCTGTGGATGAGGCCGGCCCGGTGGGCGGCGTGGACGCCCTCGGCGACATCCCGGAGCAGCAGGGCCATCTGCTCCACGGTGAGCGCGTCCCCGAGCTGGTTCGACGGGAGCCCGTTCACGTACTGCATGGCGATGAAGGCGAGTCCCTGGACCTCGCCCACCTCGTACACCTGGCAGACGCGCTCGTGCTGGACGCGGGCCTGGGCTCGGGCCTCGGAGAGGACGCGCCGGGTGTGCCCGGTGTCCGCGTCCCGGACGAACTTGAGGGCGGCATGGCGGCGCAGCCGTGGGTCATAGGCGAGGAAGACCTGACCCATGCCTCCCTGCCCGAGGAAGCGCACGCCCTGGTAGCGCTCCCAGCCGGGCACGGGGAAGACGGGAGCCTCTGAAGATGGTGAGCGAGGTGCGGGGAGGCCCTCCAGGGTGGATGCACCCGCTGTTGCGGCCCTGCCGGCGTCGCTCATGGCTCGCGCTCCCGTGGACACACACCGGGCGCGAATCTAACCGCCCCCGAGCCGGGGCGGGGGGACCAGGCGAACGCGAGCGCCCTCCCGTGACGGCATGGTCCGTCCGGAGGGAGCACCGGGGGAGGGGAGCTTCAGCGCTTCGGCTTCTCCACGGGGCGCTCGGAGCGGTGCTCGTCGCTGTCGGTGGCCTCGCTGCCCGCGATGTCCGCCGTCGTAATCGCCTTGCTGCCGAAGCGCTCCGCGATCTTGTCCAGCGCCGCGTTCAGCTTCGCGGTGCGCGGCGGCGCGGCGGGGAAGAGCCCGAGCTGCGGCGGCACCTCGTCGAGCTGCACGCTGACGCCGGTGAGGCGGATGGGCTTGCCCTCGTGCGAGCGCTCCAGCAGCTCCAGCGCCGTGCGGTAGAGCGTCTGTCCGTCATCCGTGGCCTCGCGCAGCGTGGTGCGCCGGGTGATGAGTGTGAAGTCCGAGAACTTCAGCTTGAGCTGCACCACGCGGCTCTTCACGCCCGCGCGCCGCAGTCGCCTCGCCACCCGCAGCGCCTGCGAGTGCACGTGCGGCTTCAGCGCGTCCACGCCCGTGAGGTCCTCCTCGAAGGTGTCCTCCGCGCCCACGCTCTTCGCGGCCCGGTCCGGCACCACCTCTCGCGAGTCGATGCCCTGCGAGAGCTCCCACAGGTGCCGTCCGCTGGAGCCCAGCCGCTCCTCCAGCCACTCCGGTTCCCGCACCGCCACGTCGCCGATGGTCCGCAGCCCCGCGAGCTTGAGCGCCTCCTCCGTCTTCGGCCCCACGCCCCACAGGCGCGACACCGGCAGCGCGGCGAGGAACGCCACCATCTCCTCCGGCCGCACCTCGCGCTGGCCGTTGGGCTTCGCCAGGTCCGAGGCAATCTTCGCCACGAACTTCACGGGGGCGATGCCCGCGGAGGCCGGCAGGGACAGCTCGTCGGCAATCTCCTTGCGGATGCGCCGGGCGATCTCCGCGGGCGAGCCGAACAGGCCCACCGAGGCCGTCACGTCGAGGAACGCCTCGTCCAGCGAGAGCGGCTCGATGAGCGGCGTGTAGCGCTCGAAGATGGAGAAGACCTGCTCGCTGGCCTCGGCGTACGCGGAGAAGCGCGGCTTCACGACGATGGCGTGCGGCGCGGCTTTCATGGCGCGGGCCATGGGCATGGCGCTGCGCACCCCGAAGGGACGGACCTCGTAGGAGGCGGCGACGACGACCCCGCGCTGTGCATGCCCACCGACAATGATGGGCTTGCCCCGCAGGGCAGGGTTGTCGCGCTGCTCCACGGACGCATAGAAGGCGTCCATGTCCACGTGGATGATGGCTCGCATGGCGTGAGTCACTGTAGTGGGCCCCTCTGACGCTGAACCGCCGCCGACATGAAGACCCTGACCGAGTACCTGTGGTTCGAAACCAAGGAGCGCCGCGAGCTGGTCCGCCTCACCGACACGGTGGCCGCGCTGGTCCGCAAGAGCGGCATCCAGGAAGGGATGGTCCTCGTTTCGGCCATGCACATCACCGCCGGGGTCTTCGTCAACGACGACGAGCCCGGCCTCCATGAAGACATCTGGGAGTGGCTCCAGAAGCTGGCGCCCTTCGGTCCCGATTACCGCCACCACCGCACCGGCGAGGACAACGGCGACGCGCACCTCAAGTCCATGCTCGTGCACCACCAGGTCGTCATCCCGGTGACGACCGGGAAGCTGGACCTGGGGCCATGGCAGCAGGTGTTCTACGCCGAGTTCGACGGACAGCGCCGAAAGCGCGTCATCGTGAAGGTGATGGGCGCGTAGGGCTACACCCTGAGGGGGCGTCTCCGAGAGGACGACGTCACAGGTGGGGCGGGGGGGCAGGGCTCCGAGGGAACCCCGCTGGTCCGGAACGGAAGCTCCGTTCCGATGCGGGCCTCCCAGGCGGGTAGAGGCTTCAGCCCTCGCTGATGCTCGACGGAAGGGGCAGTCCCAGGCGTTCCAGCTCCGCGCGCAATTCCGGAGGCAGGGGGCTGCTCACACGGAGCTGCCGCTGCGTCTGCGGGTGGGGCAGGGACAGCGACCGGGCGTGCAGGAAGAAGCGGCCCAGCCCCGGCGCCTCGCGTCCGCCGTACAGCGTGTCACCGACGATGGGCGCACCCACGCCGGCCAGGTGCGCGCGCACCTGGTGCAGCACGCCGGTGAGAATCTGCACCTCCACGAGGCTGTGCTCGCCCGTGCGCGCCAGCACCTTGAAGCGCGACACCGCCTCGCGCGCGTCCTCGGCGCCGTGGGGCGCGGGCTCCACGCGGTCCGGATGGCGCGGGTGGTGGCGCAGCGGCACGTCGATGTCGCCCTCGTCCGCCAGCGGCCCCGTCACCAGCGCCACGTAGCGCTTGTCCACCGAGCGCCCACCGAAGGCCTCGCGCACCGCCGTCCACGCCTCACGCGTGCGTGCCGCCACCAGCACTCCGGACGTCTCCACGTCCAGCCGGTGGCACAGCCCGCCCTCGCGCGGGTCCACGGAGGCCTGCGCGCACTCGGGGTAGCGCGCCACGAGCGCGTTCGCCACCGTGCCCGTCTCACCGGACTGCAGCGGGTGCGAGGGCCGGCCGGCGGGCTTGTCCACGAACACCAGCGCCGAGTCCTCGTGCAGCACCACCAGCGGGAAGTCGGTGTCGGGCACCGCCTCGCGCGTCTCGTCCTCGACCTCCACCGCAATCTGCTGGCCGGCCGTCAGCGTGAGGCCCTTCTTCGCGGTGCGGCCATTCACCTTCACCGCGCCGGCCTCGAAGAGGCGCTTGAGGCGCGCGCGAGACAGGCCCAGGGCTTCGCCAATGAAGAGGTCCACCCGCTGGCCCGCCTTGCCGGCGTCCACGGTGAGGGTGTGCAGCTTGGGGGGATTCACTCGGAAAGGGCCTCGTAGACTTCCTCGGCCGTCTGGAACCGGTCGTCCGGCTCCTTGCGGATGAGGCGGTGGGCCACGCGCGCGAGCTGCGGGTCCCCGTAAAGGTTCAGCGCCAGCACCGGTGGCGGCTCCGTCTCCAGCACCTGACGCCAGAGCTCGTGCGGCGTCTTCGCGTCGAAGGGGGGCCGCCCGCTCATCAGCTCATAGAGGATGACCCCGAGGCTGTACAGGTCCGAGCGCCCATCCAGCGGCTCACCCAGAATCTGCTCCGGCGCCATGTAGCGGTACGTGCCCACCATCTTGCCGGCCTCGGTGATGGCCACGTCGTCCGCGAGGAACTTGGCGAGCCCGAAGTCCATCAGCCGCACCTGCCGGTCCTCGTCCACCATGATGTTGGACGGCTTGAGGTCCCGGTGCACCAGGCCGTGGCCGTGGATGTACGCGAGCGCCTCGCAGACCTGGAGCATCGCGTCCTTGAGACGTCCCATGCGCTCGGGGCGGTTGAGCTCCTCCACGCGCATCACCCGGTTGCGGTCCTCGGGCACCGGACGGCGGGGCGCGGGGGGCGGCGGGGCGAGGCCCTCGTACGAGTCGTCCGAGTCGTACGCGGACGACGCCAGGCCGCCCGTCATTCCGCCGCCCGCGAAGCTGGCGAGGTCCTCGCTGGGGGCCTCGTCGGCGAAGGCCTCGAGGCCGAAGACGGCCTCGCCGCTCTCCTGCGAGCCGGAGACGCTGTCGTCGCTGCCGGGGCCGAAGTCGTCGTCCGCCGTGCGCTTGATGGACAGCGGGCTGCGCGGCGTGAGGCCGGCGGGGTTGGAGAGCAGGTCCTCGCCGCTCATGTCGAGGTAGTGGCGCAGCGTGAGCCCCTCGATGAGCTCCATGGCGAGGTACGGCCAGCCCTGGTGGACGCCGGACTCGAAGACCTTGACCACGTTCGGATGGGACAGGTCCGCGAGCGTGTCGAACTCGCGGGCGAGCCTGCGCGCGGCACGAGCGTCCAACGCGGGGCCGGCTGAGAGCAGCTTCAGCGCGACCTCGTCGTTGGTGCGGCGGTCCAGGGCCCGGTACACGGTTCCGGCCCCGCCACTGCCGAGCGTCTCAAGAACGCGGTAGGGACCGATGACCTTCGGGGGCATGGGTGCGGAGATCCTACGGAGCGCGTCGGGTCAGGGTCAAACGCGATGTACGCTCGTTTGCCTGGAGTTGGGCAGAGCGGGCCGGGCGGGGTTTCACTTTTCCATCAAACCTGGGAGAACCCGACTCCAACATGCAAATCGGGAAGTACCAGCTCGTTCGTAAGCTCGCCTCGGGGGGCATGGCGGAGGTCTTCCTGGCGAAGGCCGCCGGGCCCATGGGCTTCGAGAAGACGCTCGTGCTCAAGCGCATCCTCCCGCATCTGGCGGAGGACCCGGCATTTGTTGAGATGTTCCTCGGCGAGGCCAAGCTGGCCGCGCAGCTGGAGCATCCGAACGTCGTGCAGATCTTCGACTTCGGTGAAGCCGAGGGCAGCTACTTCCTGGCGATGGAGCTCATCGACGGGCCCACGCTGCGCAAGCTGGTGAAGCGCGCACAGGAGGTGCCGCTGCAGCCCGCGCTGTGCGCGAAGCTGGTGGCATACGCCGCGGAGGGGCTGGCGTACGCGCACGACTTCAGGGACTCGGCGACCGGCGAGCTGCTGGGGCTGATTCACCGCGACGTGAGCCCGGACAACATCCTGGTGTCGAGGCAGGGCGCGGTGAAGGTGGTGGACTTCGGCATCGCGAAGGTGGCGGGGCAGAGCCATCGCACGCAGACGGGCGTGGTGAAGGGGAAGGTGGCGTACATGCCACCGGAGCAGCTCCAGACGAAGCCGTTGGACAAGCGCGTGGATGTCTACGCGCTCGGGGTGGTGCTGTACGAGTTGCTCACGGGCAAGCGGCCGTTCGACGCGACGACGGACGTGAGCGTGATGCAGGCGATTCTGTTCGAGACCTTCATTCCCGCCACGCAGCGGCGGCCGGATTTGCCGGTGGCGCTGCAGCAGGTGTTGGACAAGGCGCTCGCGAAGGACCGCGACAAGCGCTACCCGGACTGCCGCGCGCTTCAGTCGGATTTGGAGCGGTTCGTGATGTCCACCGGTGAGTCGGTGGGCGCGTACCAGATTTCGCAGTTCATCGCGCAGTGGATGGCGGCAACGGGCGCGGCCGCCGTGGGCATGACGCCGCCGGTGGCCGGGCCGCGTGTGCAGACGGGGCCGAAGCCGGTGACGGGACCGAGGTCCATCTCCATGGCGGCGCCGCCAGAGCCGCCGGTGGATTCCACGTCGCCCACGACGCCGATGCCGATTTCGATGCGCTCCATGATGGGCGAGATGGAGGGGCCCACAGAAGAGGAGCTCCCGGCGCTCCGCCCCGCGGAGCGGGCCACCGTTCAGGAGCGGGCGATTCAGGGCAGCGGACAGGCGTCGTCTCGGCCGCGAACGGAAGCGCGTGCTGCGCCCGGTCTGGCGGTAGCGGGAGGCCGTGCGGGCGGGACGTGGAAGCCGCCCGCGGCCGTGGCGATGGGGGCCGTGACGGACGCTTCGCCTTCCGTGGGGCAGTCGAGTTCCGACGGGAAGGTGGACGCCGAGGACTCGCTGGATACGCGGAGCGCGGAGTACACCGCGCCGCAGCCGGTGCCGAAGCGCTCACGCACGCTCGTCGCGGTGGCGGCGGGTGGTGTGCTGCTCGCGGTGGGCGGCGCGGTGGTGCTGTTCGGCTCGGACCCGGAGCACGCGGTGCCGGTGGATGTGAAGCCGCTGCCGGAGCAGCCGAAGCCTTTCGAGCCGCGGGCGGACCGTGTCACTCCGGCTCCGCCTTCAGCGCCCGTGGCCGGGCCCTCGAAGAGCAGTGGCGCCACGGTGGTGAATTCGGCTGCTGGAGCGGGACCTGCTCCGAGAACGGATGTAGCGCAAGGCAGCGAGGAGCAGGAGCCGGTTGAAGGGAAGCCGGTCCAGGACAGTGCTCCAGCGGCTACAAACGGGACCGCACCGGGAGCGGCTCAAGCCGCGGTGACGCCTCCCACCACGGTGACTCCCGTCAGTGCTTCTGGTGCCTCGGCCGCGCCGAAGACAGTCGCGGAGAAACCGACCTGGCAGGGGCCTCGGCCGACGCCTCCGGCCCGGTCCACCACGGTCAAGGTCCCGATAGACATCCGCATTCGCCCCTACGCCGTCGTGTACATCGACGGGAAGTTGGTCGGTTCGATGCCGTTCGACAAGGCCGTCACGGTTTCCGTGGGCAAGCACAGGCTGAGGCTCGTGAACCCCGAGGACAAGCTGGAGAAGACAGTGACCATCGAGGTCACGGCGAGCGGTCCCAACGTGTTCAAGCTCAAGTGGGACGGGGAATAGGGCGGTACGGAGTTGCTATCGCTGAGGGCTGTGCTGTGGCGGCCCCGCATACTGCACGGGGCCGCGTGCGCAGTGGGGCCGCATCCAAGGGCAGGGCCTGGAGCCAATCGAGGTGAAGGCGGACCCGCCGAACGTGTTCAAGCTCAACCTGGAAGCGGAGTAGGGCGTTACTGCGGCCAGTGGATGATGTTGCCCTTGTTGCCGGCCACCCAGAGGTCCACGGGACTGGTGCCCGCGATGTCGTGGAGCTGGACGCTCCCGAGATCGCCAATTCGCGCCCAGCTCGTGCCATTGAATCGGTAGATGTTGCCTTGGAGCGAGGTGGCGTAGGCCGAGTTCATGCCGAAGGCAACCACGGACGTCAGGTCGTCGTTGTTGGGGAAGTTCAGCCTGCTCCAGTCCGTGCCGTTCCACCGCAGGGCGACGCCATCATCACCAACGACGAACATCAGTTGCTCGTTTACCAGCCAGATTCCATTGAGGCGCCACGACAGCCCTGGGACCTTCGACTCCACTCCCATCGAGTCCCACTGCTTCGAGTCATTGTTGAACCAGAAGACACGCGGTCCCACGAAGGTGCCCGAGTTACTACCGCCGACCGCGAAGACCCGGTCCGGGGACACTGCGTGGACATCATAGAGGGGGAGCACGGTATTGGTGGGGGCGTTGAAGGTCACCGAGGCGCTGGCGCCGTCCCATCGGAATGCAGAGCCTAGAGTTGCAGCGCCGTTCTGGTCGCTTGCTCCGTAGAACTCGAGCACGTTGTTGTTCCGCACGCCCGTGATGCCTTGGACGGGGTAATCAATATCCGCGACCTGGGTGCAGCCAGGAGTGGCGGTCGGATCCTGGAACGCCAACCGGCCACTTGCGGAGCCGAGATAGGCACGACCATTGTTGTTGGGGTCGGCCCAGACGGAATACCAGGCGGTCGTCGAATCGCCGCACCCATTCGTCGTCACGGTGAATGCCGTTTCTGTCGGCTTCATGAACGCGCGGCGATTGTTGTCGCCGACGAACCACACGCCTCCTGGCGTCCAGGTGGAGACCGAATGCCAGATCTGGCCTCCCCGCCGACGCCTGCTTGAGCGACCCATTTCGGTCCACCTCCCGGGCACACGGCCGCATCGTCGGATGGGGACTTGCAGTCGTTGTCGAGCCCATCGCAAACCTCGCTCGCGCCGGGGTGGATGAAGCGGTTGCCATCATCGCAGTCGCCGCCCTGGCTCACGAAAGTGGGGGGCTGCACGCAGGACTCCCTCTCCCCTGAGTTCGGGCCATAACCGTCACCGTCCGCATCCGGGTACCACTTCGTCGCGGCCTGCGTCGCGATGCACGTCAACCCGCTTCCGGCAGTGCACTGCTGGGTGCCGGCACATTGGGTCGCTGAAATGGTGCACGCGTCACCACGCCCCGCGATGCCCTCGTCGGTCTGGCCGTTGCAGTTGTCCCGGGTGTCGCAGAGCTCCATGGCCCCGGGGTGCACGCTGGCGCCCGTGGCGGGGGTGTCATCGCAGTCGTCGGGCGTGGTGGTGACGATATATCCGGGGTCTACGGTGCCGCAGAAGGTCTTCGCGGTCGCGCTCTTGTCCGCGTACCCATCGTTGTCCGCGTCCGGATACGCCTGGAAGACGGTGGGCGTTTGGCAGAAGTGCTTGCCATCGCTGCCACAGGCATTTGTGCCGCTGCAGCCGGAGGCGGTGCACGCCGCTCCCAGCTGGAACGCTTCTCTATCCGACTTGCCGTCGCAGTTGTCGTCCACGTCGTTACACAATTCTGCCGCGTCCGGATGGATGTTGGCCCCGGCGGTCGGGTTGTCATTGCAGTCGGTGCCGCCCGAGTTTGGAGCGACGTAGCCGTCCCCATCCGCGTCCGTTGCCTTCAGCGACAGAGACGCAGTGGCCGACTGGCCTCGTGTCAGCTCGACGTCCCGCGAGGCGGTCGCGACCTGTTGTACGTCGCAGAAGCGCTCGTAGGCCCGCGCTTCCACCTGCACTGTGCTGCCCCAGTTGCCCGGAGGGAGCACCGCGACCACGAGCGAGCCGTCGCCGGGCGTGACCGTGTCCTTGACCTCCTGGGTGATTTCCGTCCCGCTGGCCACGTCGCGCGCGATGACGCGCATGCAGCCGGGCTTGAAGCCTTCGTAGGTCACCGTGACCTTCACGGCGCTACAGCCCAAGCGGTTACCGAGGACTGCATCGACTGGTCCACCCGCAACACCTGTAGGAGTGAGAGAGTCTGAGCCGTCGCACAGAAGTTCGTTGAGGCTCGGCACGGTGCACGAAGTACCGAGCAGCAACACAACCAGCGCCGCGCGAATTACGGAGACACCTCCGCCTGCGCGGTCTCGTTGCCGGTGAAGTACGTGATGACAGCGCCCGCCGCCGCGGTGACAGCGACGCCGAAGAGGATGTTGGCCGCGAGAGCCTGTCCCCGGGCGTCATCCAGATGTGCTTCCTTCTCGCTGAGAGGGGCGACCTTGCGTGCGTCGTCGATGTTGCCCTGGGACCGGAGCCCGAAATACGTCCCCGCTCCGCCAGCCACCACGCCCGCTCCGAGCAGCGCCAGCGAGAGCGGCCGGATTCGGCGCGAGCTCTTCTCGTCCAGGGCCGGCTCATCCAATCCTCCCACGGGCGCGGTGGGCGTCGGTTTCGCGATGAGTTCCGGAATCTGCTCGGGTGGCCGCGTCGGACGGTCTGTGGGCGTGGGCGGCTGCACGGGCTTCGCGCGCTCCAGCACGGCGAGCTCGTTCTTCACCTCCGAGCGCACCATCTCGAAGTCCCGCGCCACCTTGGGGGACACCTTCACCGGAAGCTGGGCATTCGGGTTCAGCAAGAGCGCCTCGCGGAACGCCGCGAGCGAGCGGGCCCGCTGCCCGACGTCCGCCATCACGATGCCCTCGTACAGGGCCCGCTGGATCCGCTCGGCGTCGGTCTTCACCAGGGCAATGGCCTGGGTCAGCGCGTCGAGAGCCTGCTCATACTCCAATTCCTCGTAGAGCCGCGCTGCCTCCTTCAATCGCGCCTGGAATCCATTCTCCTGCCCGGTGCTGGCCTTCGTCGTGGCGGGTGCCGCCCCCTGCGCGAAGGTCAGCCCCGGCAGCGCCAGGACCAGACACAAGGCCAGACAACGGACAGACTTCCCCCCGAAAGGAATGCTTTCCATGGAAGCCAACCCTAGCACGCCAGCTTCGCCGGCTCATCGCGGAGCTTTCTTCTTCGCGTCACCGGATTGCTGAAGTGAACGGTCATGCATCGCCAGAATCCCTCTCGCCAAATCGACGAGCCGGTTCCGCAATGCCTCCGGCGCGAGCACCTCGAAGCCGCCGCCCACCTCGCAGAGTTGACCCACGGCGATGCTCTCGCGCTCGAAGTCCACGGTGACCGTCCTCAATCCCTTTCGAGACTTAGGCGCCGAGTCGAAGCGCGCGTGCTCGGTGCGCGGACGAATCTGCCGCAGCTTCTCCGCAGCCTCCTCCGTGAGCCGCAGTGACACCTCGAAGGTCGCCCGCTTCTCCGCGAAGCGTTGGCACCACTCCTTCCAGAACGAGGGCAAATCGAAGCGCTGCGGCCGTTCGAACGTCTCCGCCAGCATTCGCGCGCCGTCCACCCGTGAGCCCCGGTAGACGCGCGGCTCGCCTTCCTTTCCCGCGACGAGGTACCAGCGGTCCGCCTTGATGACGAGCGCGTACGGGTCCACCGTCCGCTTGCTCTGCTTCCCGTCGAAGTCCCGATACACCAGTGACACCCGCCGGTCCTGCCACACCGCGTCCCGCAGCACCGCCAGATGCGGCACGGGCTCGCGCTCCGCGAACCACGAGGACGCGTCCACATGGAGCCGCTGACGCGCGTACTCCAACGCAGGCTGTTGAATCGCTGGCAGCGCCGCCGCGAGCTTCACCAGCCCCGTGCGCAGCGGCGCCGACAATCCCAAATCCTCCAACGCTCCCGGCGCGCCCACGGTGGCCAGCGCATGCAATTCCGCCCGGGTGAGCCCGGTGAGCTGCGTGCGCCAGCCCTCCAGCAGGGACACGCCGCCCTCCGCGCCGCGCGTCGCGTACACCGGCACGCCCGCGCTGGAGAGCGCCTCCACGTCCCGGTGAATCGTCCGCTCGGACACCTGGAGCTCACGCGCCAGCTCTCCCGCCGTCATCTTCGGGCGCATCTGCAACAGCAAGGTCAGCCTGACGAGTCGGTCTGCTCGCATCGGCCGCGCACTGTACGCGGGGAATCATGACAGCGGATGTCAGGATTCCCTCCCTAGGGTGCGTTGCGAACGACCGGCGAAGCCATCCACCCTCCGGTCCACCAAGGAGAGCCCAGCCATGAAGCCACTCGAAGGACGCATCGCACTCGTCGCAGGCGCCACGCGCGGGGCGGGACGCGGCATCGCCACCATGCTCGGTGAGGCCGGAGCCACCGTGTACTGCACGGGCCGCAGCGTCCGCGGACGGCCCGCTTCCGGCTCCAACCGCCCGGAGACCATCGAGGAGACAGCGGAGTTGGTCGATGCACGGGGAGGGAAGGGCATCGCGGTGCGCGTGGACCACTCCGTGGAGGAGGAGGTCATCGCCCTCTGCGAGCGCATCCGCCGCGAGCAGGGCCGACTCGACGTCCTCGTGAATGACATCTGGGGCGGCGAGCAGCTCACCGAGTTCGGCCCGCCGTTCTGGAAGCAGGACGTCGCGAAGGGCCAGCAGATGTTCGAGCGCGCCATCTTCACGCACGTGCTGACGAGCCGTCACGCCGTCCCGCTCATGGTGGAGCGCAACCAGGGGCTCATCGTCGAAATCACCGACGGCAACATGTTCGGCTACCGCGGCAGCCTCTGGTACGACCTCGTGAAGATGTCCGTCATCCGGCTGGCCTTCTCCATGTCGAGAGACCTCCGGCGCACGAAGGTGACGGCGCTGGCCCTGACGCCCGGCTTCCTGCGCTCGGAAGAGATGCTGGAGCTCTTCGGCGTCACCGAGGCCAACTGGCGCGACGGCGCGAAGAAGGAGCCCGACTTCATCTGCTCGGAGTCTCCCTTCTTCGTGGGCCGTGCCGTCGCGGCGCTCGCGGCCGATCCCAACGTGGGCTCCAAGGCCGGCCGCGTCTTCGCCTCCTGGGACCTCGCGCGTGAGTACGGCTTCACCGACGTGGACGGCTCCCAGCCGCACTGGGCCGAGCACTTCTCGCGCACCTATGGCACGCCGTACCCCGCCGCCAACGAGGCCGCCTACGCCTCGTGGCTCGACAGCCCCATCGAGCGCGTCCGGCCCAACTGGCCCGAATACTGAGCGTGCGAGCAGGGGAGCGGACCAGGTCATGCCTACTCCGCCCCACATGTCCTGGCGCTCTGGCCATTCAGCCCCGACGGGCGACCGGCCAGGGCGGTCGGGTGACGGTTGGGCTACGCGCCCGTGGACGGCGCAGCGCAGCGTCGATAGGGTGCGCGGCTCAATGGATCGCCCTTCGGTTTCCGCCCTCGAGCTACAGGTGAAGGCCCGTCCCGTGCCTCGCCACGTGGGCATCATCATGGATGGCAACGGGCGTTGGGCGGAGTCCCGGGGGCTTCCCCGGCTGGAGGGCCACCGCGAGGGCAGCGTCAGCGTGCGTGAAGTCACCCGCACCGCGCGCCGCCTGGGCATCCAGGCCCTCACGCTGTACGCCTTCTCCTCGCAGAACTGGGCCCGTCCCGCCGAGGAGGTCGCTGGCCTCATGGAGCTGCTGCGCGACTACCTCGAGCGCGAGCGCCCCGAAATCCTCGACAACGGCATCCGCCTCAACGCCATTGGCGACGTGGACCGGCTGCCCCGCTACGTGCGCGAGCCGCTCGAGAAGCTGATCGCCGACTCGAAGCACAACACCGGCATGGTGCTGTCGCTGGCGCTGTCCTACGGCGGGCGCGAGGAAATCCTCCAGGCCGCCCGGCGCATGGCGGACGCGATTGCAAAGGGCGAACTGCCCGCGACGGGGCCGGTGGAGGAGAAGGACTTCGAGCAGTTCCTGTGGACGAACGGGCTGCCCCCGCTGGACCTGGTGGTGCGCACCAGCGGCGAGCTGCGCGTGTCCAACTTCCTCCTCTGGCAGGTGGCGTACGCGGAGCTGTGCTTCACGGACGCCCTGTGGCCGGACTTCCGCACCGAGGAGTTCCTCCGCTGCGTGGCGCAGTTCCAGCAGCGTGAGCGGCGCTTCGGGCTCACCTCCGCCCAGGTGAAGCGGGACGACCCTCCGCAACGGGCCAAGGCGTGAACGACAAGAACCGAAACCTCGTCATCCGCGTCGTATCGGCAGTGACGCTGCTGCCGCTGGTGCTGCTGTTGCTGTTCCTCGGGGGCGTCTGGAGCGCCGGGTTGCTCGCCGTCGCCGCCGCCGCGTGCGTGGGCGAGTACTACCTCATCGTCCAGAAGCGGCTCACGGTGGCCGCCTGGGTGGGCATGCTCGCCGCCGCGGTGCTGCCCTTCCTGCCGCTGAAGGACGCCGCCCGCACGGGTGAGACGGCCTTCTGGCTCACCATCGTCTACGCGTTCTTCGCGTGGATCTACCACCTCTTCAAGGGCCCCCTCGCCGAGGCCCCCACCCGCACCGCGCACCTCGTCAACGGCTTCCTGTACGGTGCGGTGGGCCTCACCGCCCTGTCCGCCCTGCGGCTGCTGCCCGGGGACGGCCTGGCGTGGGTCATCTGTGCGCTGGTCATCACCTGGGCCAACGACACCGCCGCGTACTTCTTCGGCCGCTTCCTGGGGAAGCACAAGCTCTACCCCGAGGTGAGCCCCAACAAGACGTGGGAGGGCTTCTTCGGCGGCATGCTCGGCTCGGTGGGCGGCATGTTCATCGCCAAGGCGGGCTTCTTCCCCGTCTTCACCGTGTGGGACTGCGTGCTCCTGGGCGTGGCGGGCGGAATCCTCGGGCCCATCGGCGACCTGTGCGAGTCCATGCTCAAGCGCGCGTACGGCGTGAAGGACTCGGGGTTCCTCATCCCCGGCCACGGCGGCGTGCTGGACCGCATCGACGCGCTGCTGTTCAACGCCCCGCTGGTGTTCGTCTATGTGCAATTCGTGCGCGGTCTCCTGCCGTAACCGCGCGTGAATCCGCCTGCCCGCCTGCTCGGCGGGCCCTGATGTGCGTTGTCCCTCCGGGCGCCCACGATTACTGTTGCGCCCATGCTCCAGAATGCCGGGTTCTTCATCCTGTTGCTGGGCGTGCTCGTGACGGTGCACGAGCTCGGCCACTTCCTCGTGGCCAAGGCCTGCGGGGTGAAGGTTCTCAAGTTCTCCATCGGCTTCGGGCCGAAGCTGATTGGCTTCACCAAGGGTGAGACGGAGTACCAGATTGCGCTGCTGCCCCTGGGCGGCTTCGTGAAGATGGCGGGAGACCTGCCCCACGAGGAGCTCAGCCCGGAGGAGGCCAGCCGGGGCTTCCTGGCGCAGCCGCCCTGGAAGCGCGGCCTCATCGTCCTGGCGGGGCCGGTCTTCAACCTCATCTTCCCGGTCCTCATCTACTTCTTCGTCTACCTCGGGCCACATCAGGCCACGTCCACCCTGGTGGGCAGCGTCATCCCCGGCCAGCCCGCCGCTTCCGCTGGCGTCCGCCCGGGAGACCGCGTGCGCGCGGTGGACGGCATCGAGGTGGAGACCTTCGGCGACATGCAGGAGGCCTTCATCGGCCGCTTCGAGCGGCCCATCCCCGTGGTGGTGGAGCGCGACGGGCAGCGCGTCACCCTGCAGGTGACGCCCCGGCGCAACGAGGAGAAGTCCCCCATCGAGACGGTGGAGCGGGGGCAGATTGGCATCATGGCGGCCTCGCGGCCGGCCCTCGTCGGCGTGCCGAAGGGCTCCGTCGCGGAGCAGGCGGGCCTGCGCACCTTCGACCGAATCCTCACCGTCAACGGCACGGCCGTGGCGGACGAGGCCCGGCTCCAGCAGGTCGTGGACAAGGTGCCGGAAGGCACGTCGCTGGAGCTCGCCGTGCGGCGGCTGGACGCGGTGGAGGCGGGCGCGGTGACGGGACGGGTGCCCCGGGTGCTGAAGCTCACCGTGCCCCGGCAGTCGGGAGAGGGCCTGGCGGCGCTGGGCGCGGAGCCCGCGGACCTGTACCTGGCCGTCGTCGCCTCGGGCAGCGCGGCGGAGAAGGCCGGGCTGAAGCCGGGAGACCGCGTCGTCTCCATGAACGGCAAGCCGCTCCAGTCCTTCCAGGAGCTCGTGCAGAACCTCGGTGAGGTGAAGGAGCAGCCCTTCACGCTGGTGTGGCGTGGCGCGGACGGTGAGCGCACGGAGAAGCTGGCCCAGGCCCCGCTGCCGATGACGGACGGGATGGGCACCAAGAGCGCGCCGCTGGCGCTGGGCGTGCGCGGGTGGTTGCTGACGGCGACGGATGTGCCGCCGCAGGACGAGGTCACCGTCCACCTGGGCCCGGGCGCGGCCTTCAAGGAAGCGGCGCTCATCGTCCCGAAAATCGTCTTCCAGATGGTGAAGGTGATTGGCGGGCTCGTCACGCGTGACGTGCCGCTGAGCACGGTGGGCGGACCCATCATGATGTACCAGATGGCGTCCAAGAGCGCCGAGCAGGGCATGGACAGCTTCCTCAACCTGATGGCCATCATCTCCATCAACCTGGGGGTGATGAACCTGCTGCCCATTCCCGTGCTGGACGGCTTCCACCTGCTGTCCGCCGCCTGGGAGGGCGTGCGCCGCCGCCCCATTCCGGTGCGCGTGCGCGAGGTGGCCAACATGGTCGGCCTGGCGCTGCTCATCATGCTGATGCTGCTGGCCGTCACCAACGACGTCATGCGCTAGAGGTGCCATGCGAGGAAGCTTCGTTGCCGTCATGCTGGGCTTGAGCGTGCTCGCGGCCTGCGCGCCGCGCGCCGCGAAGCCCCAGCCGCCGGAGACGTCCACGCGCGAGCAGCCGGCCTCCTCCGGCTCGCCGCGCGTGACGAAGCGGGAGCAGATGCCGCGCACGTACCTGGGCGAGGGGCTGGCGTCCTTCTACGGCCCCGGGCTGCACGGCAGGCCCACCGCGAGCGGGGAGCGCTTCAACCAGAACGCCCTCACCGCCGCGCACCGCAAGGAGCGCTTCGGCTCGTGCCTGCGCGTCGTCAACATGGAGAACGGCAAGCAGGTGGAGGTGCGGGTGAATGACCGCGGGCCCTTCGTGGAGGGCCGCATCATCGACCTCTCGCAGGCGGCCGCGAAGAAGCTGGGCATGCTGGACAAGGGCGTGGCGCGGGTGCGGCTGTACCGGTGCGAGACACCCGTCTCGGAGATTCCCCGGGCATCGTGGGCCGCGCCGGTGTAGGGAGCGGCGCCATGTTCCTCTCGCTGGACACCTCCACGCTGACGCTGTCGCTCGCCCTGGTGGAGCGCGAGCCCTCCGGGGCCGTGCGCGCGCTGGAGCACGTGGTGGTACCGCCGCCGCAGAAGCAGAGCGAGGTGCTGCCCGGCGTGGTGGGTGAGCTGCTCGCGCGGCACGGCGTGAAGCTGGCGGAGTTGGAAGGGCTGGCGGTGGGGCTGGGGCCGGGCTCCTTCACGGGGCTGCGCATCGGCCTGGCCACGGTGAAGTCGCTGGCGTACGCGACGGGCCTGAAGGTGGCCGGGGCGTCGTCGCTGGCGGCGGTGGCGCTGGAGGGGCCGGAGGGCGTGCCGCTGTACTGCCTCGCGGTGGCGCGCAAGGATGACTTGTACCTGGGCGCGTACCGGCGCACCGGTGCCACGGTGGAGGCGCTGGAGCCGGAGACGGCCATGTCGCCGAAGGAGGTGGCGGAGCGGCTCGCCGCCGAGCCTCGCGCGCTGGCGCTGGGCCCCGCGCTGGTGGACTACCGCGCCGCGCTGGAGTCGCACGGCGTCGCGCCCGAGCGGCTGCTGGCGGGGCCGGGCTTCCCGTCCGCGGTGGAGCTGGCGCGGCTGGTGCGCTTCCCGGAGGAGCGCTCGCTGCAGGCGCTCTTCTCGCTGGAGCCGCACTACGTGCGCGCCTCCGAGCCGGAGCGCAACCCGAAGTTCCCCCCGCTGCCGGGCCCCGCGCCCGCGGCGCGGTTGAAGGATGACTGAACGCACGCGCGAGTACTGCCCGCGTGCGCGGTGACGTAAAGGACGCGCCATGAAAAACGACTTCAGTATCGCCGTGGTGGGCGCCACCGGCGTGGTGGGCCGCGAGGTGCTGGCCGCGCTGCACGCGCAGGACGTGCCCGCAGAGCGCGTGCGGGCCTTCGGCTCGGAGCGCTCGAAGGGGCTGGAGGTGGAGTACGGCGAGGACTCGCTGGATGTGGAGCGCGCCACGCCGGACGCCTTCCGGGGTGTGGGCGTGGTGCTGCTGGCCACGCCGGCCGAGGCCTCACGCACGCTGGCCCCGGCCGCGCAGGCGGCGGGCGCGTGGGTGGTGGACGCCAGCTCCGCCTTCCGGAGCGACGGCAACGTCCCCATGGTGCTGCCCGGCTTCAACACGGAGGTGCTGGGCGCGGGCTTCACCTTCAAGGGCCGGGTGGTGTGCCTGCCGGGCGCCGTCACCACCGCCGTGGTGCACCTGGTGGAGCCGCTGCGGCGGGCCTTCGGCGTGACGCGCGCGCAGGTGACGGCGATGATGGGCGTGTCCAGCGCGGGCGTGCGCGGCGTGGCGGAGCTGGAGAAGCAGACGGCGGACCTGCTCTCCGGCCGCGAGCCCGAGCCGCACGTCTTCCCCCACCGGGTGGGCTTCAACCTCGTCCCGCAGGTGGGCGGCTTCATGGTCAACTCGCCGTGGACGGAAGAGGAGGGCGGCTGGACGCTCGAGGGCGCCCGGCTGTTCTCCTCGCGCGGCGACGTGCCCGTCATCGCCGGCACCGCGGTGCAGGTGCCGACGTTCTACGGCCACGGAATCACCCTCAACGTCCAGCTCAAGAAGGCGGGCCCGGTGGAGCAGGTGCGCGCCGCCCTCAAGACGTCACCGGTGCTCAAGGTGCTGGACGTCCCCGGCGAGCGCGTCTACCCCATGCCCATGCTCGTCATGTCGGACCCGGCCGTGCATGTGGGCCGGGTGCGCGCCTTCCCCCAGGCCCCGGAGTGGGTGACGCTCTTCGCCTCGGTGGACAACGCCAGCCGGGGCGCCGCCCTCAACCTGGTGGAGGCCGGCTTCAAGCTGGCCGAGCGCCCCGCCTGACAAATTGGCAGACCGGCCCCGGCCTCCCCCTGCCTGTTTGGCGCGGGGCGGCCGTCCTCCCGGGGGGAATCCGGCGATTAGATGGGGGTTGTGGGTGGCCCCCCGCTTGCTAGCGTGCGCGTACCCATGCGTTTCCTATTCGTTGGTCTCCTGCTCTTCGCATCGACCGCCCTGGGGCAGACCCTCACCCTGACGGTCAACAACATCACTGACACCAGCAAGGCCGTCGGGCTCAACCGCAGCGATTGTGGCGACACGGTGGAGGTCCGGTGGACCCTCAGCGGAGGCGTCGCCTGCGCGTCGATGCAGTTGTGGGTCACTCAGGATGGCTCCTGCAAGGACACGGCGTCGGCCGGTGATTTGGAGCTGCAGGAGGTGTCCATCGGCAGCGTCAACAGCCCGGGCAACCTGTTCCGCGAAATCAAGGTGAACCAGCTGCCCATCTTCACGTCGGGGGACGCAGGCACGGTCACCTGCGACACGGCCCAGGTGGAGAAGACGATGCGCGTGTGCGCGGCCACCAAGGTGCAGAACAGCCTGCTCCAGTGTGAGACCATCATCAAGCCGTCGGCGGCCCCGCTGGTGCGCTTCGACACCCAGCCCCCGCCCAAGCCCACCATCACCGCGGTGTCGCCGCGCGACTCCGCGCTGGGTGTCACGGTGGAGGCCGAGGAGGACTCCACCGTGGTCGTCAGGGCCTTTCTCCAGGACGGAGACGGGGGCGTCGGCACGGAGGTGGCGTCGGACGAGACGACGGCCACCGAGGGGCTCGCGAACCTGGATGGTCTGGAGAACGGGGTGACCTACCTCGTGACGGCCACGGCGACGGACGTCGCGGGCAACTCCACCGAGTCGGACCCGTCGGAGGGTACGCCCGTCAAGAGCAACGGTTTCTTCGAGGCCTATCGGCGCGCGGGCGGCCAGGAGACGGGCGGCTGCGGCGCGGCGGGTGGCGGTCTCGCGGGTGGCGCGGTGGTGGCCGCCCTGGGGTTCTGGCTTTCGAGGAGGAAGCAGTCATGAGGCGGGCAACGGCCCTCGGTTTCGCGGCGGTGCTCGCCGCGCTTCCGGCATGGGGAGAGGATTCGACTTCGTCGTTGGTGCAGGAGGACGTGACGCTGCGCTCGCCGCGCACGGGTGCCGTCATCCTCCGTCTGGGCGGGTACAAGCCGCGCATCGACGAGGAGGAGGCGCTCAACGGCGCCACGCCGTACAAGGACACCTTCGGTGATGCCTCGCTGTTGCTGTTCGAGGCGGAATTGCAGCGCTTCTTCTACCAGGGCTATGGCACGGCGGGGCTCAGCCTGTCCGCCGGCTACGGTGAGAAGTACGCGGCGGCGAGACTGGCCGATGGCGGGGCGGCTGGAGAGCAGACGGCGCTGCGGGTGATTCCGCTGAGCGCCAACGTCTTCTACAAGTTCGACTACGCGGCCTTCGAGTGGGGCGTGCCCCTGGTGCCGTACGGCAAGCTGGGCCTCAACTACATCCCGTGGTGGATTACCAAGGGCAGCAGCCGGGAGGTCGCTGACGGCTTCACGGGCTCCGGCGGCAAGTGGGGCTGGAGCGCCACCGGCGGCATTGCCTTCATGCTCGACGTGCTGGAGCCGCGTTTCGCGCGCGACTTCGACTCGGACCTCGGGGTGAACCACTCGTACCTGTTCGCCGAGTACATCTACGCGGACGTGAACAATTTCGGGAAGCCGGGGCTCGACCTGTCCAGTCGGCGCTGGATGTTCGGACTGGCGCTGGACTACTAAGCGGCTCATGCCGCTTCCACCGCGCCGCTCCACGTCTCTTGTCGCGCTCCTGCTGATGGCGGTCGCCGTGGGCTCCACGGCGGCGGGTTGCAGGCGCGCGGTGCGGCCGGACCTGGGGCAGGACCGCACGGTGGAGGCGGGCGTGCCGGTGGAGCTCGGCTCGCGCGAGAAGGGCGTCCCCGCCGTCACCTGGGAGCTGGGTGACGGCACCGACGCGCAGCAGGCGGCCAACGTGTCCCACGCGTACGCGCGGCCGGGCACGTACACCGTGCGCGCGCTGCACGAGGGCGAGGAGGTGGGCCGCGTGCGCCTCACCGTGGTGCCGCGACCGGTGCTGCGCGCGGTGCCCGCGGGCGCGCAGACGGTGCTGTGGGTGCCCCGGCTGCGCGGCAACGTGGAGCCGCTGGTGGACTTCTACGAGCGGCTCATCGGCCCGGAGAACGCGCGGCGCTCGCTGGAGGAGGCCCCGCTGGTGTCGCTGCTCCTGCGCAGCCTCTACGGCGGCCCCGGCGTGGTGGACCCGGACGAGGGCCTCGGCTTCTTCCTCCTGCCCGGCTTCGACGGTGTGGTGGCGCTCCTGGGCATCCACGAGCCGGCCGAGGCGCTGGACGCGGTGGGGCACGAGCTGGAGGAGGCGGGCCACCGGGTGCTGCGGCAGGAGGACGGCTCGATGCGGGTGGTGCCGCAGGACAACGGCCCGCAGTGGCTGCTGTTCGAGGACCGGGGCTACCTCTACCTCGCGGTGCCGGAGAGCCCGGACGCGGTGGAGGAGGGGGCGCCGGTGCAGGCGCAGGCCGTGGCGTCTCCGGACCCCGAAATCGCGCGGCGCGAGGTGAAGGGCCTCACCGGTGCGGGCATGTCCGAGGAGGCGCTCCTGGGCGAGCTGCGCGGCAAGGTGGCCGAGGGCAGCGTGTACCTGTACTCGGGCGCGAGGCCGGAGCCGCGCGAGGAGCCGGGCCCGGTGCGCGGCTTCTTCGCGTCGGTGGGCATGCAGTCGGAGGAGCTGGTGCTGGATGGCTTCCTCGCCTCGTCGCGGCCGCTGCTCCAGGGCGCGAGCGCGCCGGCGTCGGCGCTGCTGGAGCAGGCGGCGCTGGGGCCCGTGGCGGCGGCGCAGCTGTCCGTGCCGCCCGAGGAGCTGGCGAAGCTGGCCTTCGGCGCGCCGGGCTCTCCGCGCCGCGAGCGCACGCTGGAGCGCTGGCGTCAGCAGGGGCTGGACGCGGAGGCGCTGCTGAAGGCGCTGCGCGGCGACGTGGCGATGCTGGTGTACTTCGACGCGGCGGCCTTCTTCCGCAACTTCATCCGCAACAAGCGGCCGGAGCCGAAGGGCACCGTGGTGGTGGACGCGGGCCTCACCTCGGCGGAGGCGGTGCGCAAGCTCATCGACAAGCAGCTGCAGGACACGTCGCTGCGCTTCACCACGCAGCCGCTGCCGGACGGCGTGCTGTACCGCACGCAGGTGCGGGAGCAGCCGGTGGAGCTGCGAATCACCGCGCAGCGCGCGACGCTGCTGGCGGGCGAGGTGTTGGAGGGGCGCCCGCGCGGGGACGTGGGCGCGGCGCTGCGCGAGCGCTTCGGCGGCGCGGCGTTCGGCGCGGGGCACGTGTCGGTGATGCTGGATTTGGGGCAGCTCCGCGCGGACCTCCAGGCGCCGGAGGAGGTGCCGGGCGTGCCGTCGGGGCAGCTCGACGCGGCGCAGGCCTTCACCGGGGCGCTGCTGGACCAGCTCACGCCGCTGGACTCGGCCTTCCTGGACTTCTCGCTGGCGGAGGGCGGGGCCCGGCTCAAGGGGCGCGTGTCCCTGCGTGGCACGCGGGAGGTCTCGCGTTGAGCGGGGCCGTCACCGTCCTCTACTTCGCCGCGGCCCGCGAGCGCGCGGGTGGGGCGCGTGAGGCCGTGGAGATTCCCGAGGGCGCGCTCGTGCGGGACGTGCTGAGGCTCGTCACCGAGCGGCACCCGTCGCTGGCGCCGCTGCTGCCGCACCTGCGCGTGGCGGTGGACCAGGAGTTCGTCGGGCCGGAGGCGCCGGTGCGCGTGGGCGCGGAGGTGGCGCTGATTCCGCCGGTGGCGGGTGGCTCGCCGGGGCTGTTCCGCGTGGTGGACCGGCCGCTGCGGCTGGACGAGGTGGTGGACGCGGTGGGGGGCGAGGCCTACGGCGGGCTGGTGACGTTCAGCGGCTCCGTGCGCAACCAGACGAAGGGCCGGCGCGTGCTGCGGCTGGAGTACGAGGCCTACGCACCCATGGCGGAGAAGAAGCTGGCGGAGATTGGCGCGGAGGTGGCGGCGCAGTGGCCCGGGACGCGGCTGGCCATCGTCCACCGCGTGGGCACGCTGGTGCCGGGGGAGTTGGCGGTGGTGATTGCCGCGGCGGCGCCTCACCGGAAGGAAGCCTTCCGCGGCTGTGAGCACGCGATTGAACGGCTCAAGCAGGACGTGCCCATCTGGAAGAAGGAGTTCTTCGAGGACGGCGAGGTCTGGGTGGGCCTGGGGCCCTGACTCAGCGCACGCGGAAGTAGCCGGGCAAGTGGACTTCGGTGCCACCGTCGGACTGCTGGGCGCGCTCGTCGTCGGTGAGGGGGCGCATCGGCGTGTCCAGGCCCAGGGCCTTGCGGCGCGCGGCCTCCTGCTCGGCGGCGGCCTTGAGGGCGCGCGCGTTGGACTCGGCCTTGCGTTCCGGGGTGGGGCCCGCGATGAGGAAGCCCACCGGCAGGCTGAGGAAGAGGGCGCTGACCACCAGCAGCCAGCCGAAGTCCTTCGCCTGGAGGCGGCCGACGCGCTCCTTCACCACGGAGCCCTGCACCACGAGGTGGAGGTCGCCCTCGGAGAGGCGGAGCGTCATGCCATCGGACAGGTCCACGGAGGTGCGGCCGTCGCGGCGGTGCAGTGACGTCTCGGGGACGGTGCCGAAGGTGTCACCGCGCACGCGGCGCTCGGCGCGCACGGCGGGGGGCAGGTGGATGCGCCAGCCGTGCTCGGTGTGCTCGGCGAGGAGGAAGGGCTCCTCGGGCAGCGTGAAGCCGTAGAGGGGGAGGGGGGCCTTCTCGTCCGGGGCGGCGTGAACCTGCGCCTGCTCGGGGCCGTAGCTCCACGCCTCGGACAGGTTGGTGCCCCAGTACAGCTCGCAGTACAGCCCTCCGCTCGGCCTGGTGTTCATCGCGCGCTGAAGCATAGGTCGTTCACCCGTTCCCGGCCCCTCGAAGTGGACCGGGACGTCCCACAGACGACGCCCGCCGCCTGCCAGGTCCCTGGACAGCCGGGGCGGGGGAGAGGTTCCACGGACGCGCGGTCAAGGAGGCGTGCCGGCGGCGGTGGCAGGGGGCGTGGGCTGCCTGCCCTGCGCGGGCGCGGGGCTGGTGGGGGCGGAGGTCGCCGCTGGGGACTGGGGCGCCTCCACACGGGCGCTTCCGCTCGGTGAGGCGGGAGGCGTTGAGCCCGGCGTCGTGGCCTGCGTGGTTCCGGTCGTGCCTGTCGGAACTGGCGCCGGGGCGGCCTGCGTTCCCGGTGCTGCTCCGGCAGGCGGCGTCGCTCCGCCCGAGGCCGCGCCGTTGCCTGTCGCGACGGTCGGCGGAGAAGGCGCGGGGACTTGTCCCGCATCGGACGTCATCGCGGTCGCGGCCACCGTGCCGGCCGTGCCTGCATCGGACGTCATCGCGGTCGCGGCGGCCGTGCCCGCATCCGCCGCCGTGGCCGGAGCCGGAAGCCCGGCGGCCACCGCCGTGCCTTGCGCCGGAGTCGACGCATCCGGAGCGACCGCGCTGCCCGCAGCCGCTCCTGCATCCGAGGGTGGTGTCACCGGTCGTGCCGCCGATGCACCACTGGCCGTCGCCGGAGCCGGGCCCGTTGGCGCCGTCGCGGGTGTCGAGCCCGCTGGCATCGTCGGTGGCGTTGTCGCGGGTGACGCGGTGCTCGCCACCGGTGCCGGAGGCTGTGCCGGCTCCGGGAGCGCCCGCCGAATCTCCGCGCCCGCCATCGCCACAATCACCGCGGCGATGCCGAGGAAGCCCACCGTCTGCGCCACGGTCTCCACGCGCGCGGGCAGCTTCCTTCCGCTCGCCGCCTCCACCAGCAGCAGCACCACGCGGCCGCCATCCAGTCCCGGCACCGGAAGCATCGTCAGCAGCGCCAGCGCCACCGACGCCGCCACCAGCGCTCGCAGCATCGAATCCCAACCCGACGCCGCGGCGTCCGAGGACTCCTGCCGCATCAGCGCCCCGGGCCCCGAGGCGTCGGAGTGCCCCGGCCCCTTCACCAGCCGCACCAGCATCGACAGTCCCTCGCTGGCCACGTTGCCGATGTGCGTGAACGAGTGCCTCAGCGCCTCGCCGGCCTCGTGCGTCCGGTACACGTACTGCTGGCTCACGCCGATGCGGCCCGCGCCGCGCTCGTCCGGACGCGGGCGCACCTGCACCGTGCGCAGCTCGCCGTGCCGGTCCACCGCCAATTCCAGCGGACGCCCCGGCGACTCGGCCACCTTCTCCACGAACTCCGACCAGCTCTTCAGCGGCTGTCCCGCCACGCTGACGATGCGGTCTCCCGGCAACAACTGCGCCCGCGCCGCCTCCGAGCCGGGCTGCACCGTGCCCACCGTCAGCGGCACCACCACGTGCGTGCCCGCCGTGTACAGCGCGAAGAGGACGCCCAGCGCCAGCAGCGCGTTGGCCAGCGGCCCCGCCAGGACGATGAGCACGCGCCGCAGCGGGCCCAGCGCGCGGAAGCTGGCCGGCTCTTCCGAGTCCGCGCGGTGCGGGTTCATCCCCTGCACGTGCGCGGTGGCCCCCAGCGGCACCGCGGCGAACACGTACTGCGTGCCCCACAGCCGGAACGACAGCAGCGGCGGGCCGAAGCCGAACACGAAGCGCGGCACCTTCACGCCGAGCAGCCGCGCGGCGACGAGGTGCCCCAACTCATGCAGGGCCAGCAGGGCCCCGAGGGCCAGGAGGACGAGCGCGTAATGCATCCGCCGTTCGCCGCGCCCCTACAGCTTCCGCCGCTGCCCGGTCCGCTTGTACGTCCGGTAGTCGGAGAGGATGGTGCCGTGGTCGAAGCAGAGGTCCTTCGGCAGCGCGTCGAGCGCGAACGCCTTCGCCTCCTCCGCGTCGTCCGCGCCCTTCGGCTCGCCCTCGGCCGTGGCGAGGTAGACGGTGGAAATCGTGTGCTGGCGCGGGTCTCTCTTCGGGTCCGAGTACGTGAAGAGCTGCTCCACCAGCTTCACCGTCAACCCCGTCTCCTCCCGGGCCTCGCGCGCGGCGGCCGTGTGCAGCGCCTCGCCCTCGTCCACGAAGCCGCCCGGCAACGCCCAGCCGACGGGCGGATTCTTCCGGCGGATGAGGACGATGCGTTCACCGGACAGCTCGATGATGCAGTCCACGGTGGGCTTGGGGTTGCGGTATTCGGCCATGGCGGCAAGTCTAACCGCGCCCGTCACGGCGCACTGCACCCAATGCGCCCCGTGGGCTATGGTGCGCGCCGTGTCCACCCCGAGACGCTTCCAGCTCCTCGTCCCCGCACTCCTCGTGGTCGGCATGGCCGGCTGCCTGCCCTACGCCCAGGAGGAGGGCGACTACGTCCTCACTCCCGTCGAGGTCTACCGCGACGAGTGCGGGCTGTACGCCTCCGACCCGGACGCATTCCGGGGGGCCCTCCAGATTACCGGCCGCGTCGTCACCATGGACTTCGCCCTGCTGGACAGCCGCCTCACCGGCTACTTCCTCGAGAACGGCGACGACTTCTCCATCGACGGCAGCATCGTGAACGCCGCCACGGAGGTGAATGGCGAGGAGTGCCTGCTGGACCAGGTCAACCTCCACCTGGAGGGCACGACGCAGTGCGAGACGCAGTTCAACGGCGTGCTGCGTGTGCGCTACGAGGCCCCGCGCCCGGACTCGTGCGTCTGCGAGCTGTGGATGAGGTACGAAGCCGTCAAGGATTCGAAGCGCTGCGACTAGTTCGCTTGAGCCCGGGCGCGTGGGTTCCTAGAACAGAGGGGCGGTTGCCCATTCTGCGGAGGAGCCCATGGCTGAAACGCAGCACGAAATCCAGTCGGTCCTGACGGAGACGCGTGTCTTCCCGCCGCCGGAGGCCTTCTCGAAACAGGCCCATATCCGGAGCATGGAGGACTATCGGCGGCTCTGGGACGAGGCCGCGAAGGACCCGGAGAAGTACTGGGGCGACAGGGCCCGCGAGGAGCTGTACTGGAAGGAGCCCTTCCGCACGGTCCTGGACTGGAAGCCGCCGCACGCGCGCTGGTTCGTCGAGGGCCGCACCAACCTGGCCTACAACTGTCTGGACCGGCACCTCGACAAGCGCCGCGACAAGCCCGCCATCCTCTTCGAGGGGGAGCCCGGTGACAGGCGGAAGCTGACGTACGGAGAGCTGGCGGCCGAGGTGAATCGGCTCGCCAACGGGCTCAAGTCGCTGGGCATCCGCAAGGGTGACCGCGTGGGCATCTACCTGCCCATGATTCCCGAGGCCGCGGTGGCCATGCTGGCGTGCGCGCGCATCGGCGCGGTGCACTCGGTGGTGTTCGGCGGCTTCTCCGCCGAGGCGCTCCAGGAGCGCATGAGCGACATGGGCGCGCGGCTCCTGCTCACCTCGGACGGCGGCTGGCGCAAGGGCGCGGTGGTGCCGCTGTTGAAGAACGTGGAGGCCGCGCTCCCGAACATGCCCACCGTGGAGAAGGTGGTGGTGCTGCGGCGCACGGGAGACTCGCTGCCCCTGTCCGGCCCGAAGCTGCTGGCGTGGGACGCGCTGGTGAAGTCGCAGTCCGACGTCTGCGAGCCCGAGTGGGTGGAGAGCGAGCACCCGCTGTTCATCCTCTACACCTCCGGCTCCACCGGGAAGCCCAAGGGCGTGCTGCACACCACCGGCGGCTACGCGGTGAATACGTCGCTCACCACGCGCTGGGTGTTCGATTTGAGGGAGGACGACGTCTACTGGTGCACCGCGGACGTGGGCTGGGTGACGGGGCACAGCTACGTCGTCTACGGCCCGCTGATGAACGGCGTCACCACCGTGCTCTACGAGGGCGCGCCCACGCACCCGGGCCCGGACCGCTTCTGGGAAATCATCGCGCGCTACAAGGCCACCATCCTCTACACCGCGCCCACCGCCATCCGCGCCTTCATGCGCCTGGGCGAGGAGCACCCGCGCAAGCATGACCTCTCCTCGCTGCGCCTGCTGGGCAGCGTGGGCGAGCCCATCAACCCCGAGGCGTGGATGTGGTACCGCGACGTCATCGGCGGCGGCCGTTGCCCCGTGGTGGACACGTGGTGGCAGACGGAGACGGGCGCCATCATGGTTTCGCCGCTGCCGGGCGCGACGCCGACGAAGCCCGGCTCGGCCACGTTCCCGCTGCCCGGCATCCACGCGGAGATTCTGGACCGGCAGGGCAACCCGGTGCCGCGAGGGCAGGGCGGGCTCCTCTTCATCACCAAGCCGTGGCCCTCCATGCTGCGCACCGTGTACGGCGACCCGGACCGCTACGTGCGCACGTACTTCAGCGAGCTGCCCGGCAAGTACTTCACCGGCGACGGCGCGCGCACCGACGCGGACGGCTACTTCTGGCTGATGGGCCGCGTGGACGACGTGGTGAATGTCGCCGGCCACCGCCTGGGCACCGCGGAGGTGGAGAGCGCGCTGGTGGCGCACCCGCGCATCGCCGAGGCCGCCGTGGTGGGCCGGCCCGACGACTTGAAGGGCACGGCGCTGGTGGCCTTCGTCACGCTGAAGCAGGGCAACGCGCCCTCGCCCGAGCTGAAGAAGGAACTGGCCGCGCACGTGGGCAAGGAGATTGGCGCCATCGCCCGGCCGGATGAAATCCGCTTCGCCGAGGCGCTGCCGAAGACGCGCTCCGGCAAAATCATGCGCCGCCTGCTGCGCGACGTGGCCGCGGGCAAGCAGTCCTCCCAGGACACCACCACGCTGGAGGACCTCAACGTCCTCGCCGCGCTGCGGCAGAGCGACGAGTAGCGCACTGCGGCTCGCACCGCGGTGCAGGTAGACCCGCGCCACGTACGGGTTTCCACGGGCCCCGGCCGTCACCCCAAGCGGGTGGCGCCGGGGCCCTCGCATTCCTGGAGGCCGACGGCTTCCTACCTCTCAGGAAGCACCGAAAAGGCCACCCCTTCCTACCTCTTCTCCTGCTTCCAGCACCCATGACGCGAGCAGCCGCCGACCAGGCAAAGCAAGCGCTTGCTGGGCTTGCCCGAGTCGCCTGCAAGGGCAGTCTTTCGCTCTGTGCTGAACATCCCTTTGAGTCGGAACAAACGAATACAGCCCGGTCATCGGAGTAGCCCGGTTGACACTGGAAAGATGCAAAGGCATTAAATGGAGCCAGGCTCGCCCCCCAAGTGCCTTGCCTCTCGACCCAGCGACGCCCCCCTCCTCCCCCGGAAGTGCTTCATGGATCTCCGTGATCAGCTCGAGTCGCCCCTCTTCACCCACTTCATCTCCAACTACTCCCAGCCGACGGGGCCGGACCTGCTGGGGCGGACGGAGGAGTTCTTCCAGTGGCAGGAGGCGCGGCGTCAGACGGGGCTGTGGCCGTACTCGCGGAGCCTGGAGTCCGCTCCCACTCCGGAGGGTGGTGTGCGCAGCGAGACGGGCACCTCGCGGCAGGGCCTGAATTTCGGCTCACAGGACTACCTGGGGCTTTCCACGCATCCGGAAGTCGTGGCCACGGCGCACCGGGCCATCGAGCAGTACGGGCTGCACAGCGCGGGTTCCGCGATGCTGGGGGGCAACACGGCACCGTCGCTGATGCTGGAGAAGGCGCTCGCCGAGCACCTGCAGATGCCGCACGTGGCGCTGTTCTCCACGGGGTGGGGCGCGGGCTTCGGGACGATTGTGGGGCTCGTCCGGCCGGATGACCACGTGGTGCTGGACGCGCTGTCGCACCAGTGCCTGCAGCAGGGCGCCGCCGCCGCCACGCAGAACGTGAGCCGCGTGCCGCACCTGAGCAACCGCGCCATGCGCCGCAAGCTGCAGGAGATTCGCGCGAAGGACGCGCGCAACGGCGTGCTCGTCGTCACCGAGGGCCTGTTCTCCATGGACTCGGACGTTCCTCGCATCGAGGAGCTCCAGGCCATCTGCCGCGAGTACAGCGCCACGCTGCTGGTGGACGTGGCCCATGACCTCGGCGCGCTGGGGCCTCGCGGCACGGGCAGCCTGGGCGCGCAGGGGCTGCTCGGGAAGGTGGACCTGGTGGTGGGGGCCTTCTCGAAGACGTTCGCGTCCAACGGTGGCTTCATGGCCACGCGCTCGCCGGCGGTGCGCCAGTTCGTGCGCGTCATGGGCGGGCCGCACATCTTCTCCAACGCGCTCTTGCCCATCCAGGCGGCGGTGGTGCTGGAGGCGCTGCGCATCGTCCGCTCCGAGGAGGGCGAGGCGCTGCGCAACAAGGCGCGGGAGAACAGCATGGCGCTGCGCACCGCGTTCTCCGAGCGCGGCATCGAGTGCCTCGGCGAGCCGTCCAACGTGGTGCCGGTGCCGGTGGGGGACCCGAAGGTGGCCCGCCTGGCCGCCAAGCTCGTCTTCGAGCGCGGCATCTTCTCCAACCTCGTGGAGTACCCCGCGGTGCGCCTGCGCGAGACGCGCTTCCGCATGCAGGTCATGGCGACGCACACCCCGGAGCAGGCGCGCCACGCCGCCGACGTGGTGTCCGGCGCGATTGAGGAGGCCCGCCGGCTGGTGAAGTCCCTGTCCCGCGCCTCCCGCGTCGTCTCGCCTCTCCTCGACGAGCGCCTCCAGGCCGAGCTGTAGTCCACGGCCCCGGCGTCCCGCCCACGTGTCGGAGCGGGGCGCCGCTCAGGTGTTGTCGTCGCGGCTGGCGGCCTGCAGGTGGGTGACGTCGCCCCACGTCACGAGGCGCAGCCTGCCGTCGTGGAAGTCGAACTGGTTCCACCCCGCGTTGAGCACGGAGAATGCGCGGGGCGTGCCAATCGGAATCCCCAGGCTGTGGCGGAACAGCAGGCTCAGCACGCCGCCGTGGGTCACCGCCACCACGCGCTCACCCCGGTGCCGCGTGCCCAGCTCCTCCAGGCACGCCACCGCGTGCGCCAGCCGCTGCGCGGTGCTCTCGCCCTCGGGGACGACGTAGTCCGGCCCCTCGTTCGTGTAGCACGCGTACACCTCCGGGTGGCGCTGATGGGCCTCTTCGCGCGTCAGCCCCTCCAGGATGCCCAGGCCCCGCTCGCGCAGGCGCGTGTCCGCAACCACCGCGTGCCCCGTGCGCGCGGCGATGCGGCGGGCCGTCTCCAGCGCGCGGCCGAGGTCACTGCTGTAGAGCGCGTGGAAGCGCACCGACGCGAGCCGCGCGGCCAGCAAGTCCGCCTGCCGCAGCCCCTCGCGGCTCAGCGCGCTGTCCTTGTGCCCCTGCAGCCGGTTCTGTGAGTTCCACTCCGTCTCGCCGTGGCGGATGAGGATGAGCTCGGTCTTCAACGTGCCCGCTCCAGATGGGTCATCGCCTCTTCCAGCAGGGCGGCCACGCCCCGGCGGACCACGTGCACGACTTTATGGCTGTAGGCCGGGCCCCCGTGCGTGTAGTGCCCGCTCACCTTGTGGTGCAGCTCCGTGGCGCCCCACACCAGCACCAGGTCCGCCCAGTCCAAATCACTCCGCGCCCGGTCCGACGTGCGCCGCTCGGTGCCGTCCACCATGCGCAAATCAATCTGGTGCCCGAGCTTCTGCTCCAGCTCCTCGCGCACCGCGGGCGAGCCGCCGACAATCACCACCTTGCGCACGCCGTGGCGCTTGCAGCTCTCCACGAAGGCCACCTCCGCGCGCCGGTTGGCCGAGCCGCCACACCGCGCGCAGTGGCTCCGCGGCTCCACGCGCAGCGGCTCCCTGCCGCTCGCCTGGGCCACCTTGAGACACGCCCCGTCCGCGCACACGGAGAAGAAGCGGGAGTCCAGCAGCTCCGCGGCCTTGAGCAGCTTCGGCTCGCTCATGCGCTGCTTGCCCTGCCGGGTGAGGCCCGCCTCCTCCAGCACCTCACGCGCGCGGGCCTTGGCGTCGGGCAGGGTGATGCCCCGCGCCGCCATCCACAGGTCGATGTCCTGGTCAGAGCTCACGTGTCGTTCGTCGTCGTCGCGGAAGGGATAGCGGGGAAGAGCTCCGTCTGCACCGCGGAGGGCGTGGAGCCGGGCCCCAGTCCGAGCGCCTCGCGCACCGGCCCGAAGCTCCGGCGATGGATGGGCAGCACGCCCTTCTCCTTGAGCGCCTGCACATGCTGCGGCGTGGGGTAGCCCTTGTGCGCGGCCAGCCCGTAGCCCGGGTACTGCGCGTCCAGCTCCGTCATCAGCCTGTCGCGCGTCGTCTTCGCGAGGATGGACGCCGCGGCGATGCTCATGGAGAGCGAGTCACCCTTGATGATGCCGCGCTGGGGCGCGGGACACTCCGGAATCTTCCGCGCGTCCACCAGCACGAAGTCCGGCTTCAGCCCCAGCCCCTCCACCGCGCGGCGCATGGCCAGCAGGCCCGCGTGGTAGATGTTGATGCGGTCGATCTCCTCCACCTCCGCCCGTCCCACCGCCCACGCCACCGCGTCGCGCTTGATGGCCACGGCCAGCTCCTCGCGCTTCTCCGCGTCGAGAACCTTCTTCGAGTCGTCCAGGCCCTTGAGCCGGTAGCCCTTCGGCAGCACCGCTGCGGCGGCCACCACCGGGCCGGCCAGCGGAGCCATGCCCGCCTCGTCCACACCGGCCACGTGCGTCAGGCCCTGCTCCCACAGCTCCACCTCGAACTTCAGCAGGTGGCGCAGGCGCTGGCCCTCGGCGCGGTTGCGCTCCTGCCGCGCCCGGATGCGGCGGGCGAGCTCCCGCGCGCCGCGCCGCGAGTCACCCTCCAACGCCTCCAGCAGCCCGGAGGGCACGGGGTGGGAGTGGGTGACGAAGCGCTCCGTCAGCTCGGAGAGCGCGCACTGGAGAAGCTGTTCCACGCTGTCTGCGGACATGTCGATTGAACGCTACCCGAGAGGTAGCGCCCGGGCATGACCTCGTGGAGGGGCAACCCGCTGGCCGCCGCGACACGTCCCCCCCTCCGCGCACATGTCGGCGCCCGGCTGGCGGGTCGCCCTGGGGGCGGGGAGGGTGGGACGCAGGGAGGGCAGGCGGGCGTCTCGCATGGCACTAGCCGTACCCCAGGCGCAGGGGACAACACAACCTCCCTGGTGGAAGTCCGGAAGTCCCGGGAGCGGAGGGGACCGGGGCCAGCGGCCTACGGCGTCAGCTCGAGCCGCAGCGTCTGGGGTTCCGGAACGCAGTTGCAGCTGTCACACACCCACTCGACGCGGACGGAGGGCGACACCTTGGAGCCCGCGTTGGCCACCACGCGCACCGGGCTGGGCGCGAGCGACTCGTTGACGGCGGTGGTGACGCCGTTCTCGTCGGTGATGCCGGTGATGCTCACGTCCGACGCCAGGTTGGTGGCCGTGACGGTGGCGCCACGCACGCGGGCTCCATCCGCCGCCACCACCTCCACCCGAAGCGCCACCAGCTCCTCCTGGCAGTCGTCGTCCGCGCGCTCCACGCGCGGCGCCTCGTCACACCCGGTGAGAAGAGAGAACCCGATGAGCCACCACCACCCACGCACCCGAACCATGATGCGCTTGAAGGTGGTGCCGCACGGGGCGCGCGGCAACGCGGGTGTCAGTCGGATGACGGAGACACGCGCTCGCGCGCGAAGCGCGCCGCGCTCGAGTCCGGATAGCGGTGCAGCACGTAGCGGTACACCTCTTCCGCGCGCGCCGTGTCGGCCATCCGCTCGCCCAGGACACGCGCCAGAAGTACCAACGCACGGGGCGCGGTGGGGGCATCTGGCGCCGTGTCTGCCGCGGATTCCAACGCCGCTACCGCCAGTGGGAAGTTTCCTTCCACCGCCGCGGCCTGTCCGACGAACAGGTGGTGCGCCGGAGGGACACGCACCTCCGGCTGCGCCCGCAGTGTCGTGTACAACGCCATCGCCTGCGGCACGTCGCGCGCCTCCACCGCCGACGCCAGCGCGGAGAGGCCGTCGCTGGCGGCCTGCCGCGATGCATCCTTCACCTCGGTGAACGGCTGCCCGCCTTCGAGGGCCGCCAGCGGCGCGTCGTCACGCAGGGGCGCGGCCGTGAGGCGCGGGCGCGTGTCTCCGAGGATGGGCACCCAGTAGTCCCTCGCCACGCCATACCCGAGCGCATCCCCGCGCACGTACAGCAACAGCCCCAGCACGTGCGCGGCGGTGAACGGGGCGACCAGGGTGACGGCCTCCGCCAGGATGCGCGAGATGAAGACCCAGTCGTGCCACCGCAGCCACAGTGCGATGCCTTTCGCTCCCAGGTGGACGAGGCCCAGCAGCACGAGCGCGCCCACGGTGAGCAGGTAGTCGCGTCCCAGGCTGCGCATCATCCGCACCACCGACGGCACCTTGAAGATGGCCGAGGGCGGCATGCCCGCCGACGTGACGATGAGCGCCTGGGGCAGCCACACCACGCCCACGAGCAGGAGCACCCAGAGCACCGGGTCCTCCAGCGGAGGCCGCTGGTCCCCGCTCAGGATGAAGCCGAACCCGACCCAGCCGGTGTGCCCCGGCCGCAGGAAGGCCGTCCAGATGATGGCCGGCATCCACACCGCGGTGAAGGCCGTGAGCCCCCTGATGCCGGGGATGATGGCGTCGTTGAAGAAGTCGGTGAACTCCGGCGTCTCCAGCTCCGTGACGCCCCGGGAGGAGTCGCGCACCAGGGTGAAGAAGGTGGCCCAGAACATGCTGCCGTACAGCGCCAGGGGCAGCGGCTTCAGGAAGGGGGCCGTGAACTCCACCAGGAACCCGAGGGCGGAGAGCACGAGGCTCACCGCCGTCAGCACCTGCGCGCCGGACGCGGTGAAGACGTAGCGCCACGCATTCTTCAGGCGCCGGGCCAGCGGCTCGCGGCTCCGGTGGGTGAGGATGGGCGAGGCCCCGCCTCCGCAGAGGCTGCACGCCACGAGCTCCACCGTCTGCGCGCGGCGTCCCACCGCGCAGTCGGGGCACAGCGCCGATTCGCACGACTGGCAGCGCCAGCCGGCGGGCGCGCGAGGGTGTTGTTTGCAGAAGGGCGCGGGCGCGTCCGCGTCCACGGCGTCCGGCGGGGGCAACAGGGCGGTCATCGCCCTCCAGCCTACGTCGGGCCAGGGGCCTCGTCCCAGGGGGCACCGAGCCACGCCTGGAATGCGGCTTTCTGCGCGTCGGTGGGGCGCTCCACCCGCGCCAGCCACACGGCCTCGGCGGGCTTCTGGCCCAGCACCACCGGTACCTCCAGCAGCCTGTCCCGGCGGAACACCGTCACCCGCACCGTCTCGCCGGGCCGCTTGTCCTCACAGCGGCTCAGGAGGCCCGCGCCGTCCACCTTCCACCCGTCCAGCGCCACCACGTCGTCCTCCACGTAGAGGCCGGCCTCCTGCGCGGGCGAGCCCTCCAGCACCGTGGCCACCGTGGTGCTGCTCCCCTTGGTGGTGAGGCCCAGCCAGCCCTTGGGACGGCCCTCGCCGGCCTTGCCCTTGGGCGGCGGCGTGCCGCCCTTGTCGTTGGCGGACTCGCGCGGGCGGAAGCACGGCTCCAGTCCCACGTGCGAGAAGACGCCGTAGTCCAGCTCATCGGTGGTGCGCAGCGCGCGGTCGAAGAAGGCCGTGAGGTCCGTGCCCGCCACCTCGCTCGCCGTCTTCTCCACGCCGTCCTCGGGCACGCCGGAGCCGTCGCCATGGCGCAGCCACAAGAGGCGCAGCACGTCGTCCAGGCACTTCACGTCATGGGTGGCGCGGCGGATTTCGAGGTCCAGCAGCGCCGACACCACCTCGCCCTTCAGGTAGTAGGAGATGGCGCTGTTGGGCGAGTGCTCGTCGGGGCGGTAGTGCTTCACCCACGCCACCAGCGACGCCTCCTCCAGTGTCTGCACGCGGCGGCCCGGCGTGGAGTGGAGCGCGGTGAGCGTCTCGCCCAGGCGGGTGACGTAGCGCTGCGCGGACATCAGCCCGGCGCGGCGCACGAAGAGGTTGTCGTAGTACGCGGTGGAGCCCTCGAAGGCCCACAGGAGCGAGGTGTAGTTCTCCTGCGTGTAGTCGAAGGGCACCAGCGCCCGGGGCTTCACCCGCTTGATGTTCCACAGGTGGAAGTACTCGTGCGCGGCCAGCGTGAGGAGGTCCTCCCAGCCGCGCGAGCTGGACAGCCCCGCGCGTGGGAAGAGCAGGGCGGTGCTGGCCTGGTGCTCCAGCCCTCCGCGCCCCTTGTCCGTCAGGTAGATGAGGAAGAGGTAGCGGGAGACGGGCAGCCCGCCGTACATGCGCGCCTGCGTCTCGCAGATGCGCTGCAGGTCCGCGCACAGCCGCTCCGGGTCCGCGACGGTGTCGCCCCACACGACGACTTCATGGGGCACGCCCGCGGCCATGAAGCTGAGCGGCGTGTGCGGCCCCACCTCGAAGGGGCTGTCCACCAGCGTGTCGTAGTCCGGCGCGACGAAGGCGCCCTCGCGCTGCTCCAGCGCGCAGAACGCCCGCCAGCCCCGCGGCGCGTCCACGGTGACGTGGTGCCGCAGGCCGCGCGTGGCCTCCGTGTAGAGGAAGACACAGGCGCCGTTGAAGAAGGCGTGGGTGCCGTCCAGGTGGCTGGTGCGCACCGTGAGCTCGTTGGCGTAGACGCGGTAGCGCAGCGTGACGGCGCGGCCGCCCGCCTGCACGCGCCAGGTGCGCTTGTCCACGCGGCGCACCGGCAGCGGCGTGCCCTCCGGGGAGACGGCGGACAATTCCTGCACGTGCCGGGCGAACTCTCGCACCAGGTAGCTGCCAGGCGTCCATACCGGCAGCACCGCGTCGAGCACGTCGGCGCCTTCCGGAAAGGTGACCTCCACCTCCAGCAGGTGCGAGTGCGGCCGGGGCATGGAAACGCGGTAGCGGACGGCGTGGGGCATGGCCGGTGTCTCTCTCCCTGGTGCGAGGCGAGGTGAAGGCTACTTCGCGCGGACGAGCACGGCGCCGAAGAAGCCGTCGGTGCCGTGCGTGTGCGGCGCCAGCCGCAGGTACGGGCCGGGGCCCAGCTTCGGCCCCAGCTCCGGGCCCAGCAGCTCCGCCACCGGGCGCACCGTGAAGTCGGGGTGCTTGGAGAGGAAGTCCTCGATGACGCCCTCGTTCTCCGCGTGGAGCACGCTGCACGTGCCGTAGATGAGGCGGCCGCCCGGCTTCACCAGCATGGCGAAGCGCGCGAGCAGCGCCTTCTGCCGGCCCACGTGCATCTCCAAATCCTCGGGCGTGAGGCGGTAGCGCGCGTCCGGCTTGCGCCTGAACGTCCCGGTGCCGCTGCACGGCGCGTCCACCAGCACGCGGTCCGCCTTGCCCTTGAGGGGCTCCAGCGCGGCGTCCGCATCAGGGCCCTCGTGGGGGATGAGCTGGGCGCGCACGTTGTGCACCCCGGCGCGGCGCGCGCGCTTCTTGAGGTCCTCCATGCGGCGCTCGTCCACGTCCAGCGCGTGCAAGTCACCCCGGTTCTTCATCTGCGCGGCCAGCTGCAGCGTCTTGCCGCCGGCGCCCGCGCACGCGTCCACCACGCGCGTGGGCGGCGCGTCCACCAGCATGCCGAGGAGCTGGCTGCCCTCGTCCTGCAGCTCCAGGAAGCCCTCGCGGAAGCTCTCCAGCGAGAACACGTTGAGGCGCGACTCGAGGTGCAGGCCCATGGGCGACAGCGGGGTGGGGGTGGTGTCCACGCCCTCGGCCTTGAGGCGCTTCGCCAGGGTGTCGCGGTCCGTCTTGAGGAGGTTGGCGCGGCCGGTGAGGGGGGCGCGCTCGTTCATCGCCTCGGCGGCGCGGGCGGCGTCGGGGCCGAACTGCTTCAGGAAGAGCTCCGCGAGGAAGTCCGGCAGCGAGGAGGCGATGGGGAAGCGCTCCTTGCGCGGCAGCGCCTCCAGCGCGGCGGCGGCTTCCGGCAGCGCGCCGAGGGCCGCGGCATCCGCGGGGGCCAGCGCGCTGGTGCGGGCCACGACGTCGAGCGGCTCACCGTAGAGGACGCGCGAGGTGGCCAGGCGCAGCACGTCCTGGCGCGTCTTGTCGAGCGAGTCGAAGCGCGAGTGGGCGCGCGAGAGGAGGAAGTCGACGGTGCGCTGGCGGCGGAGCAGGCCGTAGACGCGCTCGGCCACGGCGCGGCGCTCGTTGGAGTAGAGGTTCTTCTTGTGGCGCAGGACGAAGTCGAGGGCGCGGTCCGACAGGCGGCCCTCGTGGCGGACGGAGCCGTAGGCCTCGAGGCACGCCTGGAGGACGAGGTCCTCGCGCAGGGGCCGCTCATAGCGCTCCGGGTTCCTCGCGCGCTCGGCGGGGGAGACGCGCTCGCGCGCCTCGCGCTGGGAGCCGCCCGGACGACGCTCGGCGCGGCCACCTCGCTTGGAGTGGCCGAAGCGGCGGGCACCCTCGTCACGGCCCATGCCGCCTCGGCGCTCGGACCCCTCCCGAGACTCAGTGCCACGGGGCTGCTCGCCGCGGCGCGGACGCTCGGAACGGCCGGTGCGCTCGGGACGCTCAGCGGGCCCGGTGTCGCGAGGGGACTCGGAGCGGCGCGGACGCTCGGAACGCTCCGGGCGCTCGGCGTGGCGCGCGTCTTCGGCGCGCCGGGGGCGCTCGGTGGACGCGGGCTTCTTCCCGGCCCCTTCGGTGGCGAACTTCTTCGGGGCAGGGCGGGAGACCGGTCGGGACTTGTGTTTCATGGCCATGGCGGAATGGGCCTTTGCATTCCCCGGGCCGGGTTGACAAGCCCGGAAAGCAAACCCGGGTGTCCGATGGACGCGAGCCCACCGGTCCACCCGGGCCGAACCGCGCCTCCCGACAGGGGCGCGGAGGCCCCACCCGCTGCCTCGGGGTGGGGCCGGGGTTCACCTTCCTACTTGCGGCGGCGCCGGCGGAGCATGCCCGCCACCAGCAGGGCGACACCCGGGAGGACGGCGGCCGCGGGGCTCGCGGCGCATCCGCCACCCCCGGAGCCCGAGCCGTCGCCCGTCTCATCCGAAGGGCTCGTCGGGGGGGTGGGCAGCGTCGGCCGCGACTCGTCCGGCGTGTCCGTGCCGCCGTCGCCGTCCGACGGCTGCGGCTGCGTGGGCGTCTCGCCCGGCGTCGCCGCGCCCGTCACCTGCACCACCGAGGTGGCCGTCAGCGTCTGCGTGCCCGCGGTGGCCGTGGCCGTCACCGTGTACTGGCCGGCCTTCGCGTAGGTGTGCGTCACCGACTCGCCCTCGGCCGAGCCGCCATCGCCGAAGTCCCACGTCACCTTCGCGCCGGAGGCTGTCGTCGTCGCGCGGAAGAGCGCCTGGTGCGGGGCCACGCCGCGCTCGCCCTCGACGGTGACGGTGAGCGTGCCCGCGGGCTGCTCCAGCGGGGGCAGGTCCTTCCTCAGCGTGAAGCTGTCCAGCACCTTGCCGTTCGTCTCGATGAGGTTCGCGGTGAGGGTGCCTTCCTCGACCTTCACGTCCAGGAAGCCGTGGGCCTGGTCGTCACGGATGACGCTCCAGTCCGGCTTCGACGTGGCGAAGGCGCGCAGCGACGCGCCGCCTCCGCCCACCACGAGGTAGGGGATGCCCCGGCCCGCGGCGGCGATGGCATCACCCTCCATGGGCTTGCTGCGCTCGTAGTTGTGGTCATGCCCGGTGAGCACGAGGTCCACGCCGTACTTCTCGAAGATGGGCGCGAAGTTGCGGCGCATGGCGAGCTGCGAGCCGTGCTCGCCGCTGGACCAGGGCGGGTGGTGGAAGAAGACAATCTTCCAGGGCTGCTTCGTCGCGGCCAGGTCCTTCTCCAGCCACGTCTTCTGCGCGGCCAGCGCGCAGCGGTCCGCCGACGACAGGCCGATGGCGCAGTTGGAGTCCAGCGCCACGAAGTGCACGTGGCCCCAGTCGAACGAGTAGTACCGCTCGCTGTTCGCCGGGTTGTTGGACGGCAGGTAGAGGTTGTCCAGGTACGGCTGCCCCTGGTTCGTCACGTACTCGTGGTTGCCCAGCGACGCGAAGAGGGGCACCTCGGCGAGCAGGTCCGCCATGGGGGCGAAGAGGTTGTTCTGAATCTCGGACTCGGTGCCGGACGAGTAGGCGTTGTCGCCCAGCGCCACGAACAGCTCCGGCTCCGCCTTGAGCATGGCGGTGGACACCTGCTTCTGGTCCGTGCCGCCGGTGCCGAAGTCACCCACCGCGGCGAAGTGCACGCTGCGCGTGCCGGGCACGGGCGCGGTGCGGAAGTGCTTCGCGGGCGTCACCTTGCCGCACGCGTCCACCACGTAGGTGTACTCGGTGGCGGGCTTCAGCCCCGTCAGCACCACCGCGTGGATTTTGCCGCTGTCCGGGGATGCCTTCGTCTGGTCGGTCGCTCCCTCGCCGAACCGGACGGTGGGCGTGCAGTTGGCCGCCAGGCGGAACGCCACCGTGGCGGTATCCGGCCCGACCTTCTGCAGGAACGGGTCCCTGGGCAGCACGCCCGCGCAGGCAACACCCGTCGCCAGCGTCAGCGCCGCCAGCAGCGGCGCGAGGATGAAGGTGGAAGTGCGGTGCATGAAACCTCCTCCCGAAGCAACTCGGGGTGGAGGCGCAACCGTTCATTCTCCAACCTTCATCCAGCCTTCTTCAGTGACGAGCAGGCGGCGGGGCGGGCCTTCCGGCGGACGCCGCCTCCTCGGGCGGGCGCTACTTCTTCACGTCGTAGGACACGAGCTCCTCGGTGCGCTCGCCCTCCTCGCGAATCTTCCCCACGCCGGGCGCGAGCCAGTAGGTGCGCTCCTTGCCCTCCTTCACCTCGCCCGCGTCGTTGAGCTTGTCGCGCTGAACCTTCACGACGTCGGTGAAGGTGCCCGCCTTCGTCGTCACTGTCAGGCCCGTTTCCAACACGCGCCACGTGTACGTCGGGTCGCTGTCCTCCTTCGTCCCGTCGCCCAGCACCGTCTGCTCCTGCACCGCGCTCTGGTAGGACCAGGGCATGGACTCCGGCGCGCGCGCCAGGGACTTCACCGTGGCCGGAGCCCAGACGGTGCTGCGCACCTGCGCGCCGTCCCGGTGGTCCTCCTCGCGCAGGCGCACCACGAGGCCGTTGGTCAGCTCGAGCTGGTACGAGTACTCCTCGTACACCGTGCCGCTCCGCGTGCGGTCCTGCCGGCTGTGCACGAGCACCGCCTTCTTGCCCTGCATGTCCGGCACCTCGCGCGGGCCGAGCACCGTCACCGTCTTCTTGAACCGGCCCAGCATGGGGTCGGGGTCATCGATGTCGTAGACCCACGTGGAGCCCGTCGTCAGCGGCCACAGCGAGGTCGACACCTCGGGCGTGTTCTCGTCCGGATTCACCGAGTCGCCGGGCAGCTCGCCGGGCGGCGTCCGCGAGTCATCCCCTGGCCCTGGAGGCAGGCTGTTCCCGCCACCACACGCCACCAGCACCCAGCCCGCCGCGAGCGCGGCCATCCATCTGCGGCTCATACCATGTCCTCCCGTGCCCCCTTCGGGCTCACCGCCGTCCACCGCAGCCCCCTCAACGGCGTCCCCTCGGTGCGGCCCAGCGCCGCCGCGAGGGAGCCCGGCTCCGGCTCCTCCACTTCCAGCTCCACGCGCCGCCCGTCGAAGTCGAGCGCGCAGCTCTTGACCATGACGTTCCGCTCGCGCAGCGCCCGCCGCAGCGTGGCCTCCGCGCCCACCAGGTCATCCGCCTGCGCGGACACCAGCAGCCGCTGCTTCGGCGCGCTCTTCTCCTCGCGGCTGAAGATGTCGAGCACCCACAGGAGCCCGGCGACGAAGAGCGTGCCCATGCCGGCCAACCCCAGGCTGCCGTGGCCGCACGCCATGCCCAGGCCAATCATCAGGAAGAGGATGGCCGCGTCACGCGGGTCCTTCAGTCCCGAGCGGAAGCGCACGAAGCCGCCCAGGCCCACGAGGCCGAAGGCCTTGGCCACGCTGTCGCCGATGACGGCGGTAATCACCGCCGCCGCGGCGCACAGCAGCACCTGCGCCTGAATCATCTCCGACCGGGGCAGCGCGCGCTTCATCAGGAGCCGCCACGGCCGCAGCGACAGCACCGCGCCGATGAGCGTGGCCGCCAGCATGCGGGGGAACATGGCCCCCGCTTGCAGCGAGCCCAGCTCCGACTTCGCGCCCTCGAAGAACGCAGAGAGGGGTTCCATGGGCCGCTATCCCTGGACTTCCACGCGCGCCGTGACGTCCGTCTCGGAGCGGGCCGCGCGTGCGGGCATCGTCGAGAGGTGGCGCGCGGTGGCGACGACGGCGTACGCATTGCGCAGCACCGGCAGCCGGCCCGGGTTCGCCTCCAGCACGCGGTCGATGAGCGCACGCGAGTACGGCCCCAGCGGCAGGCCCTTCAGCGACGACACCACCGTGGTCGGCCACCGGTTCGCATGCGTCACGCGGAGCTGCCACGCGCGCGGGTCATCCAGCCCGTCCACCGAGTCCAGCGCCTCCTTCGTCAGCGGCGCGCCCTTCTCGCGCAAGCTCCAGGCCCCCTCCGTGGTGAGGCCGGTGAGCGAGCGCAGCACCAGCTTCATCGCCTTGTCCGCCAGGGCCTCGCGCAGGCCGCGCGCCAGCGCCGTGTCGAGGCCGGTGGTGCTGCGCAGCACCGCGAGCCTGTCGTGCGCCAGCAGCACCTCGCGCAGCGCGTCCGCGCGAGCGGTGGTGAGGCCACCGAGGCTGCGCGCCACCTCCGCGTACAGCCGGCGCTGCATGCCCGCCTCGCGCACCACCCAGGACTCCTCGCCGTCCACGCCGGCGAGGCCGCAGAGCACCTCCGCCAGCCGGCCGTCCTTCATGCCGCGCTCGCGCAGCGCCCACGCCTGGGGCGAGCCGTCCCGCTTGAGGCCGGTCAGCACCTCCTCCGGGGCCTGCGCGTACAGGCGCTCGCGCAGCATCATCGCGCGCGGGCTGTTGAGCCCGCCCAGGCTGGAGGCCACCTCCGCGGGTGCCACCGGGGCCAGCACCTCGCGCAGCGTCCAGGCCGGCTCGTCGTCCAGGCCACCCAGGCCGCGCGCGGTGAGGGCGGGGAAGCGCTCCGTGTACGCGAGCCGCCGCTGGTGCGCGGCCATCCCGGGCAGGCCTCCCACCATCCACGCCGCGAGCGCCGGCTCGCGCACCTCCACCGCGTCGAGCGCTCGGAAGAAGCGCTCCTCGACGTTCTCCACCGTCGCCGGGTCCGAGGGCAGGGTGGCCGGCGCGGGGACGATGCGCTGCACCGGAATCTCGCGCCCCTCCAGCCGCGCCACCACCGCGTCCACCAGCCGCTGCTCCAGCACGCGCAGCGGCACGTCGTTGTTCTCCAGGATGAGCCAGCGCTGCGGGTCCTTGCGCGCCATCTCCAGGAAGGACTCGCGCACGCGCACCGCGAGGCCCGCGCCGGCCAGCCCCTTGCGGCTGTCGCCGTCCGCCGCGCGGGCGCTCTGCATCTTGCCCAGGCGCTTGCGCCAACGCGCGAGGTCCGGGTCCACGTCCACGAGGATGACCAGGTCCGGCCACAGGCCCTGTGAGGCCAGCTCGCACGCGGGCATCAGCTCCGCCATGGGCAGGCCGCGCCCGCCGCCGCTCAGCGCGAGCTGCGAGTACAGGTAGCGGTCGGTGATGCACACCTCGCCCCGCCGCAGCGCGGGGGCCACCACCTCTTCCAGTTGCTGCGCGTCGCGCGCCAGGTTGAGGAAGAACTCGGTGCGGGGCGACATCTCCAACAGGCGCGCGTCGCGCGTCAGCTCGCGCACGCGCCGCGCGGCGGGTGCCTGCAACTCGCCGCCCTCGCGCGCATGCGCCACCCGGTAGCCCAGCCGCTTGAGCCGCACGGCGAGCAGGTTGGAAAGCGTCGTCTTTCCGCTGCCGTCAATTCCCTCGAAGTCGATGAACACGGTGCCCTATCCCCCTGCGACCCCATCCGTGGCGAAGGCATGCACCCTCGCCATTCCTTCCGCGAACTTGCTGTATGCCGGCGCTCCGCCCGGATTGAGCGACGCCAGCCACTCGGGCAGCTCACACCCGAGGTGCTTCACCTCCACCACCACCCGGCGGTCCACCGAGTGGGGTGCTCCCAGCCGCTCCGCCGTGAGCGACAGCTGCGACAGCGCCAGCTCCGGCGTAATCGTGTGGAAGGTGATGTCCCGGTCCACCGTCACGCGCCACTCCTGCATGGCCTGGTACACGTGGCGCTTGTACGTGACGGCCAGCACCGGCACGAGGCTGCCCCCCGCGATGAGCGGCAGCAGCCCGCCGGCCCCTCCGCGCAGCACGCGGCCCAGGTCGCCGCGCGGCACCCAGACGCGGCGCTTCTGCGTGAGGCCATGGCGCTCGCGCTTCACCTCCAGCACCACGCGCTGTATTCCGCCCGCGCCCAGGTCCGGCGAGTACTCCTTGGTGCGGACCTTGAGGCAGTCCTCCGGAGTACGCAGCGCGCGCTGCGCCAGCGGGCAGCCCGGCCGGTCGAAATAGACCGAGACGATGCGCGTGGGCGCGGGCAGGTGCCCACCCAACCCGCGCGACAGGCGCCCGCACAGCGCCACGGCATCTTCCTCCTCCAGCACGAGCTTGAACTCACGCCGGAGCTTGGTGACTTCTCCCTCGGCGAACGACAACATGGCGTTCTGTCTCCGTGCGCTAGAAACGCGTGGCGAGCTGCACCGTGTATTCGAGCGCGGCGGTCTCATCCCCCGGACGCAGCGCGCGCTCCGCCTGGAACATCGCCTTGAAGCGGTCCCCCAACAGCACATTGAGGCCACCCACCAGCGCGTGGCCCTTGCCCTCCACGTCCCCTCGAAGCTGGAGCGCCTCGAAGCCCGCGACGGGCTGCACGGCCCACTCCTCGCCGCCCACCGGCAGCGTGTAGTGCGCCAGCAGCAACTGCGCGGTGAAGGGGCCCAGCGGCAGCCGGCCGGTGACGGCCTCGCCGCTGAGCATCAGCCCGCCCAGGTGCAATTGCGCGTCGGCGGCCACCGCGTGCTTGCGCACCACGTCCAGGGCCTCCGCCACGTAGGTGCTCACGCCCAGGGTGAGCTTCTTGAACGGGCGCAGGCTCACCCGAGCGGAGAGGTCCTCCTTCATGCGCACGCCCGCCTCGTCCTTGGCGCCCTCGAAGACGCCCGCGGACACCTTGAGGCCCCACGCGTTCTTGAGGCGCATCTCGCCCATGAGGCCCAGCCGGCGCCCGCCGAGCTGGTGCACCTCGGTGAGGTAGTCCTCCACGAGCCCGCGGCGCACCAGGGGCAAATCCCACGACGACTCCAGCGAGCGCTCGAGGAAGGGCGACTTGAACTGGCCGCCGTAGATGCGGAAGCGCTTCGAGTCATCCGCGAGGCGCACGAAGGCGTCCTTCAGCAGCGAATCGTCAGCGAGGTCCGCAGTCACCTCGGCCTCGATGTTGGGCAGCGACGTGCCGACGCCCACGCGCGCGGAGGGGATGCTGAGCGAGCGCTGGTACTTCTGGCGCTCGTCCGCGCTGGCCCTCGCGTACACGCGGCCGAAGACGCGCACGTGCTCCTTGTCCTCCTCGGCCGTGTCGTCCACGACGTCGGGGTTCTCGCCCATCGAGTCGTCCTGCGCCTCGCCGGGCTTCGCCTTCTTCTTCTGCTGCTTCTTCTTGGCCTGCTTCTCCGGCGCGGCGGGGGCTGCCTCGCCCGGCACCGGGCCCACGGGCGACACCTGCTCCTCGGGCTTCCCCTGCGCTGGCATCGACTGCGCCAGTGCCCCCTCCATCACCTCGCCCGAGCCGTCACCCGTGGGCCCCTCCGCGGCCGCATCGGCCGGCGCACTGCTCCCGGTCCCCTCCACGCCATCCACGACTCCGCCCGAGAGCGTGTCCTCTTCAGCCTCCGTGCTGGAGGCCCCTTCCTCCGGAACGGGCATGCCCGCGCTCGCGAGCCCCGGCACGCCCAGGAGGACTGCGGCGAGAAGGCCCCGCCTCGCCCGTTCTTCGAACCTCCACCCCACCATGTCCCTCGCCTCCCCGCCGCAGTCGGGAGGCTTCGTGTGCAACACCGGTGCCCGTCTGATGGGGCGTCGGATGGTGGACAGATGAGCGTGGGATGAGCGCGTGATGCGTTCGGAAGCGGGCGTCACGAGGCAGTTACCTGCCCGTGATTGGGAACGAAAGTTCCCACGCCCCGGGCAGGCGGGCCTGTACGAATGCCCGGCCGATGGAAGGAGTTACCGGCTGGCTGACGGATCCGCCGGTGGCGTGGAGGACACGTCGGTGTCCGGCGCGGCCGGCGGCTGCGGAGCAGGCTGCGCGGTGTCCGCCGCCGACGCTCGGATGCGGCGGAGCACGGTGCGCACGCCCAGCACCAGCGCCGTCCCGGCCGCCGTGATGATCAACCCCCAGCCGAGCCCGCGCGGCAGCGGTTGATCCGCCACCGGGATTTTCGCCGTGAGCACCTTCAGGCGCGTGTTCCGGTAGCGCACCTCCAGGTCCCACAGGCCGGGAGCATCCGCGGTCAGCTCGGTGTGCCAGTTGACCCCCTCCCGCGTCAGCGTCCGCGTCACCAGGGCAGGGGAGCCGGGCTTCTGGAAGGTAATCGTGAGGGGCCCGTCGAACTCGGGGCCCTGGAAGTTGCCCACATGGAGCGACAGGGCGAAGGGCTCGCCCTCCCGGGGAATCGCGGGGTGGAGGCTGCCCTGGAGGCGCTCCTCGGCGTCGGACCACCGCAACTCCAGGAGGTCGCCGCGCCGCTCCACGCGGATCTGATCATCCGAGGGCGCGGCGGCCGCGACACTGGCCACGACCAGGCAGGCGACCAGCGCCCACCCGGGTTCCCATGCTCGCTGCCTTTGCCATGGAGGCGGCGGTCCTCTAGTATGCCGTGCCCTGACGCATTCCACCTGAGCTGCTCCCCGCGGCCGAAGTCCCGGGATGAACCCTCAATCATTCGGGAAATACCAGCTTCTGAAGAAGCTCGCCACGGGCGGCATGGCCGAGGTCTGGCTTGCGCGCCAGATGGGCATCGAGGGCTTCCAGAAGAACCTCGTCGTCAAGCGCATCCTTCCGCACCTCGCGGAGGACCGTGAGTTCGTGGAGATGTTCCGGAACGAGGCGCTGATTGCCGCGCGCTTCAACCACCCGAACATCGCCCAGGTCTACGAGTTCGGCGAGGCCAACGGCACCTACTACATCGCCATGGAGTTCATCCACGGCGAGGACCTCGGCCGCGTCATGCGCAAGGCGGCCAGCTCCGGTCAGTGGGTGGCCCGGCCGCTCGCCATCCGCATCGTCGCCGCCGCGTGCGAGGGCCTGCACTACGCCCACTCCCGCACGGACGACGCGGGCCGGCCGCTGCGCGTGGTGCACCGCGACATCTCGCCGCAGAACATCCTCATCAGCTTCGACGGCTCGGTGAAGCTGGTGGACTTCGGCATCGCCAAGGCGGCGGATCAGGCGTCGCTGACGAAGTCCGGCGCCATCAAGGGCAAGTTCGCGTACATGGCCCCGGAGCAGGCCGCCGGCAAGCCGCTGGACGGGCGCGCGGACATCTTCGCCATCGGCCTGGTCCTCTACGAATTGCTCACCGGCGTGCGGCCGCTGAAGCGCGACTCCGAGCTGGCCACGCTCCAGGCCGCCATGGAGTGCGCCATCTCCCCGCCGTCGCAGGTGGCGGACGTGCCGGAGGAGATGGACCCGGTGGTGATGCGGGCCATCGCGAAGAACGCGGACGACCGCTACCGCGACGCGCGCCAGTTCCAGATGGCGCTCGAGGAAATCCTCGTCGGGCAGCGCTGGGTGGCGGGCTCGGTGCAGATCTCCGAGCTGATGGAGACGCTCTTCGCGGACCGGCTCAACGAGGAGAAGGCCCAGGGCCAGGTGGTTCCGGTGGGCGAGGACTCCGGCAACTCCGGCACGCCCCAGCCGCCCGCGCCGCCTCCTCCGGAGCGCGGCCGCAACAAGCCTCCTCCCTCCGCGGCGGACATGAGCTGGGAGGCGCCTCCGGGCGAGCCCTCGCACCGCGAGCGTCCGCGCGCCCCGGCCGCGCGTGCCTCGGCGCCTCCGCCCCCGCGCCGCGCGTCCTCGGTGGCCGCGCCGGCCGTGGCGCCCGAGGACCCGAATGAGTGGGAGGCGCCGTCGGGCACGGACGAGCACCCGCCTCGCCGCCGCACCCAGGAGGGCGTGCGCCGCACGTCCAACCCCAACGTCACGCAGGTGGCGCGTACCAACTCGCGCACGGACCTGGGCCGCACGCCCACCGGCGAGTCGCCGCTGCCGCGCCGCTCCAACACGCGGGCCCCCGCGGTGCCGGACGACGGGGACATGGACACGCTGCCGCCTCCGCCGCCGTCGCGCTCGCGCGCGAATCTCCAGGCGGTGCAGGACGAGGAGGCGGATGACGAGCGGACGCTCCTGCCGCCTCCGGAGCCCGTCGCGCCGCCGCGCCGCCGCGCCACCGGCATGCAGTCCTCGGTGGAGGCGCCGCGCCGCCGCACCAGCAGCCGCATCGACAACCGTCAGGAGATGCCGGACGCGCCGCCGCGCCGCTCCTCGGGCTCCGCGCTCGCCGTTCGCGACGAGGACGACGACCCGGTGGCGCGCGCCCTCGAGGCGTCCAACCGCCGCGCGCGCAAGAGCATGGTCACGCGCAACGTGGCCACGGCGGCCTTCGTCGTCGGTGTGCTGATTGTCGGCTTCATCTTCCGCAATCCCATCCTCGGGGTGCTCAACGGCACGGCGCAGGACGGGCAGGGCGTGTTGCTCACCGTCAACACGAACGAGCGCGTGAAGGTGTCCGTGCGTCACACCGAAAGGTGCCGGAGTGCCAAGCCCGTGACGGAGCTGGGCTTCACGCCGATGACGATGATGTCCGGGGCGCACCTGCAGGACACGCTCATCCTGGAGAACGAGCAGCAGGGCATCTACCGCGAGGACAGCGACACGCTGGCCTTCGGCGAGCCCGGCCAGCCCAAGGTCGTCACGTACGAGTTCAAGCGCGGCCACCTCCAGCTCACGCTGAAGCCGGACGGGCTGAAGGGCATCACCGTGCGGCGCAACGGCCAGGAGGTCGGCAGCTACGTGGGCGGCAAGTTCCTCAAGCTCGAGCTCATGGAGGGCCACCACAAGCTGGAGCTGACGGGCGGCCCGCTGAAGGAGCCGTTCCTCTTCGAGGTCGAAATCAAGCCCGGCTCCATCACCAAGGAAACGCAGGACTTGAGCGCCTTCGTCGGCTAGTGACGCGTCAGCGACGCGTCAGTAGCGCGGCAGGCGGGGGTCCACCTGCCGCGAGTACAGGTCGATGCCGCCCTTCAGCGACACGGCCTCCAGCCCCTTCGCAATCAGGTACGCCGCGCCGTCCAGGCTGCGCACGCCGTGGTGGCAGTACACGACGACGGGCCGGCCGCGCAGGGCCTCCAGCTCGTCGGCGCGCTCGTCCAGCTCCGGCAGCGGAATCAGCACCGAGTCCGGGAGCGCCACCCACGCGTGCTCGTCCGGGAAGCGCACGTCGAGCAGCGCGGGGCGGGACTCGGGAGGGCCGGCGAGCAGCTCGGCGAGCCGGGTGGGGGAGATTTCGGGAATGGGCATCATGCGTCTCAGGCGGCGGTGGGGGAGGCGCAGAACTGCTCGTAGTCGATGAGCTCCACCTTCGCGCCCGGCGCGCACACCGGGCACTTGGAGTCCCTGCGCAGCTTCAGCTCCTGGAAGCGGGTGCCCAGCGCGTCGAAGGTGAGGAGCCGGCCGATGAGCGGCTCGCCCCGGCCGAGGATGAGCTTCAGGGCCTCGTTGGCCTGGAGCAGGCCGATGAGCCCGGGCAGCACGCCCAGCACGCCGGCCTCCGCGCACGACGGGGCCAGCTCCGGCGGCGGCGGGGCGGGGTAGAGGCAGCGGTAGCAGGGGCCCTGGCCGGGGACGAAGGACGTCACCTGTCCCTCGAAGCGGAAGATGGAGCCGTGGATGTTGGGCTTGCCCTGCATGACGCACGCGTCGTTGAGGAGGTAGCGCGTGGGGAAGTTGTCCCCGCCGTCCAGCACCAGGTCGAAGCCCTGCAGCACGCGCAGCACGTTGTCCGAGGTGAGCCGCTCCTGGAAGGGCACCACCTTCACGTCTGCATTCAGCGCTTCAATCGCCGCGCGAGCGCTCACCACCTTGGGCTGGCCCTGAAACTCGCGGGTGTGGATGACCTGTCGCTGGAGGTTGCTCAGGTCCACCACGTCCGAGTCGACGATGCCCAGCGTGCCCACGCCGGCCGCCGCGAGGTACAGCGCCGCGGGCGAGCCCAGGCCTCCGGCGCCCAGCAGCAGCACCTTCGCCTGGAGGAGCTTCGCCTGACCCTCCTCGCCCACCTCGGGGAGGATGAGGTGGCGGCGGTAGCGCTCCTTCTGCTCGGCGGTGAGGACGAAGGGCTTCTCCACCGGGAGGGCCGCGTCGCTCCAGCGGTTGAAGCCGCCCGCCATGGACGCCACGCGCGTGTAGCCCAGCTCCTTCAGCGTCTTCGCGGCCAGCGCGGAGCGGGTGCCGCCGGCGCAGTAGACGACGACGTCCTCGTCCCGGCGGGCCCGGTCCTCGATTCGAAGCTCCAGGTAGCCCCGGGGGATGTGGAGGGCGCCGGGCAGGCGGCCGCCCGCGTACTCGTCCGCCTCGCGTACGTCCACGAGCTTCACGGGGGGGTGGGTGTCCAGGAGCCGCTTCACCTCGTCCACGGTGACTTCGCGAATCTCCTGCTTCACTCCGGCCAGCAGCTCTTGAAAGGTGGGAGCCATGCCGCCGGGTATAACCCGCCACCCCTGGCGCGTCCGTCCAGATGTGGGCCTCCGGGCGGACGGCCAGCCGGCCCCATGGATTTTCCCGGCCCGGGCGTTATAAGGCGCGTCATAGGAGAGCAACCGACATGGAAAGCACCACGACGACTTCCGCCGCCGGTACCGTGACGGCCCCCCAGGCCAACCCGGACGTGGCCGTGCGCCTGACGGAGACCGCCATCAATCAGGTGAAGGCGGTCATCAAGGCCCAGGGTTTCGAGGGCTACTACTTCTCCATCCGCGTCGTCCCCGCCGGCTGCAGCGGCCTCGGCTACGACCTGAACCTGGTCAAGGAGACCAAGGCCGGCGACACCGTCTGGGAGCAGGACGGCGTGAAGATTGCCACCGACGCGATGAGCAGCCAGTACCTCGCGGGCACGGAAATCGACTACGTCTCCGCGATTACGGGCTCGGGCTTCAAGTTCAACAACCCGAACGCGAAGTCCTCCTGCGGCTGCGGCACGTCGTTCTCCACCTGAGACGCACGCCGTTTCGCGGTCGAGCCTCCCGCCCCGGAATGGGGACGGGCACCACGGGCCGGGTGGGGCGGATGCCTCCCCCGGCCTCGTTGTCTTCGCTCAGGCCCCGGCGAGGGGCCGCATCACCTTCAGCCAGGTCTGGTTCTCCTTCTGTCGCGCGAGCCGCTGGGCGCGGCGCGACTCGGCCTCACGGAAGGCCTCGCGCTCGGCGTCCGTCTCCATGAAGAGCGGCGGCACCAGCACGCGGCCCCCGTCCTTGTCGATGGCCACGAAGGTGAGCAGCGCGCTGGTGGTGAGGAAGCGCTCCCCGGTGAGCGGGTTCTCCGCGTGCACCGTGACGCCCACCTCCATGGACGTGCGGAACGCCGCCAGCACCCGCGCGTGCAGCAGCGCCACCCAGCCCACCTTGATGGGCGCGTGGAAGTGCAAATCATCCATGGACGCGGTGACGACCACCTGCCGGCAGTGGCGCTGAGCCGCCACCGCGCCGCAGATGTCTATCCACTCCATCACCTTGCCGCCGAAGGCGGCGTTCAGGTTGTTGGCGTCCGGAGGGAGGATGAGCTGCGTCATCACCACCTCTGTGTCCTTCGCACTCTTCGGGCTCAAGTCGTGCATCTCACACCTTCGGTTCTCTTCTCCAAGACAGGTGTCTGCCTGGAGGGAGGGACAGGGACGATGTCATCCCGTGAATGGCTCCGGGCTTCAACGCGCGGGTGCGCGGGAAACGCGGTTGCGGCTCAAGCGTTCCGTCCCTATCAGTCCGGGCATTGCTTTCCACCCCCGGAAGCAGCCCCTTCCCACCGGAGAACCCCCGTGTCCGCCACCCCCGTTTCCGCGCGTTCCGTGTTGCCCCAGGGCGTAACGGCTGAAGACCTCATCCGCCAGGCGGACGAGCTTCAGGGCTCGGACCTGGACGCGCTGCCGTTCGGGATGATTCAGCTCGACCGCACCGGCCGCATCCTCAAGTTCAACCAGACGGAAGCGCGGATGGCGCGCATCAACCGGGACCGGCAGATTGGGAGGAACTTCTTCGACCAGGTGGCCCCGTGCACCAAGGTGCGCGAGTTCTACGGCCGCTTCCAGGAAGGGCTGGAGAAGCGGAACCTCTACGAGACGTTCGGCTTCGTCTTCAAGTTCGACCACGGCTGGCGCAACGTGGCCATCACCATGATGTACAGCGACAAGACGGACAGCGTCTGGGTCCTCGTGTCGCAGCAGTCGGTGACGCCGCCGCCCCCGTCGAAGTAGGGCGGCGCGGTCCTCGCGGAGCCGGGCGCGGCGCGTGCGCGCTTCAGGCGAGGAAGTCGGAGATGCGGTCCAGGAACTCCTCGCGGCCGCGTCCCCGGCGGATGTCCTGCGTGGACACGTCCATGATGAGGCAGTCCACGCCGTACTTCTCCTGCAGCACGAGGGGGAAGCTGGCGTAGTAGCCGTTGAGGCCGCGCAGGAACTGGTGGCGGATGCCCTTCTCCTCCTCGCGGCCGCGGGTGCGGATGCGCTGGAGGAGCACGTCCACGCTGCCCACCTCGAAGCAGATGACCTTGTCGGGCTGGATGATGTGGCGCGACAGGCGCTGGAAGTACTCGTAGTACAGGTCCAGCTCCGCGTTCGTCATGTGCCCCAGGCCGTGGAGGTACTTGGCGAAGATTTCCGGGTCCTCGTACAGCGTGCGGTCCTGCACGCAGCTGCGCTTGTACGAGTGGATGAGCTCGTGGTGCTCCACGCGGCGGATGAGGAACTCGAGCTGGAGCGTGAAGGACCAGCGCGACATGTCCGCGTAGTAGTCACGCAGGAAGCGGTTGTCGATGACGGGCTCGTCGAAGAGCTGGTAGCCGAAGCACTGGCTGATGAGCTTCGCGGCCGTCGTCTTGCCCGCGCCGATGTTGCCCGCGAGCGCCACGAAGCGCCGCCCCTTGGGCACCTTCACCCGCAGGGTGTTGCGGGGGCGGGGAGCGGGTGCGGCTTCGTCCCCGGCGGGTGCGGCCGGTGGCGTGGGCGGGCGCTGGCGCGAGGTGGTGCGGGGCATGGGAGGCAGGGCTTACCCCGGCTTCGTGGAGGCGTCCATTCGCTGCCTCAGCAGGTCTGGCCGGTCGGTCATGATGCCGCCGACCCCTTCCTGTAGCAGCGTGTCCATCTCCGCCGCGTCATCCACCGTCCAGACGTTGACCCACTTGCCCCGGGCGGCGCACGCGCGCAGGAAGTCCGGGTCCACCAGCCGGATGTCCCCGAAGTACAGGGGCATGTCGAGGACGGTGAAGCGCGGGTCCTCGGGCGGAGTCTCCCCGGCGCGCAGGGAGATGACGAAGGCGGCCAACGCGTCGCGCGGGTAGAAGTGGCAGGCGTCCGGCAGCCGCGCGGCGAGCCGCTCTCCCACGCTGTCCTGCTCGCTGCCCATGCAGACGCGCTCCAGGGCGCCCTCCTCCTTCAGGAGCTGCGCGAAGGGCTCCTCGATGCCGGGCACGTCCGGCTTGAGCTCCACGTTGAGCCGCAAGGAGGGGAAGGCGCGCAGCACCTCGCGCAGGGTGGGGATGCGGGCGCCCCGGCCGCGGAAGGGGAAGGTGTGGCCCTCGTCCGGGCTGAAGTGGAAGCCCGCGTCCAGCCGTTGCAGTTCGGCGAGCGTCAGCGCGGCCAGCGGTCCGGTGCCGTCGGTGCAGCGCTCCAGCGTGGCGTCGTGGGCCACCACCACCTCGCCGTCGCGGGTGAGGTGCACGTCCAGCTCCAGCATGTCCGTGCGGTAGCGCTCCACCGCCATGCGGAAGGCGTCCAGCGTGTTCTCCGGGGCCAGCGCCGCGCCGCCCCGGTGGGAGATGTGCAGCGTGGGCTTCAGGCCCTGGAGGAAGGGAGGCGGGCGAGGGGACATGCCGCCATTGTAGCGAGCGGAAGCGGCGGCCCGGAAAGACGAAGGCCGCGGCCCCCGAAGAGGGAGGCCGCGGCCCGGTACGTCAGTCAGGCGTCGACTGTTACTGGCGCTTGGTGCCCGGGGTCGGCGTCACGACCTCGAAGTCGGCCTTGTTGTCGTTCGTGTCCAGCACCTTGCCGGTCACGTCGGGGTTCAGCTTGCGCTGGTAGGACACGTTGTTGGTGTTGTTCTCGAAGAGGTCCGTGGCGGTGCCCTCGACGAAGGAGAATTCCTTGTCACCCACGCCCGTCGCGATGGTGCCGGTGAAGACGGTGGGGGGCGCATCCTTGGAGGTCTCGTACCAGAGCGTGTCGGTCAGCGTGCCGGTCGGGTAGTAGAGCAGGGCGACCGCATCGTCCGAGCCGTTCTGGATGATGTCCGTGAGCGGGCTGGTGATGGTGACGCGCAGGGTGCCCGCGGGCAGCGAGTTCGTCACGGTGGCGGGGCCGACGACGAGCACCGCGCCGGGGGCGAGCTCGTCGGTGGCGTTGGTGCCGTCCGTCACGGAGGACAGCTCGAAGCGGCGGTACTCCTGGCGGCTGGTGGCGGGCGTGGTCGGCGGGCTGCCACCGGTGGGGCTCGCGTTGATGAGCACCACCGCCATGTTGCCCACGTGCACGGGCACGTCGGAGTTGTTGATGAGCTCGACGTACTCACTGTCGTCCGGGTTGCCCTGGGCGGCCGGGACGTTGTCGGACTCCAGCTCGTTGATGATGAGGCCGTTGGGCGCCGTGTCGCTGCCGCCCCAGAAGGTGGCGGTGGCGGCGGTGGTGCTCACGGGGGCCCCGTTGGTGCCGCTCAGGTCCTTGGCCGTCACCGTGTAGCGGGTGCCCTCGGCCTGGGCCGAGGTGGTGAGCTTCACCTTGCTGCCCGAGACTTCCACCGCGCTGACGGCGAGGTCCGGGGTGATGGTGAAGTCAGCGGCCGCCACGGTGGAGGCGTCCACGGGCACGTTGAAGACGACCTCCACCGAGGTCGTCCCCAGCGGGCGCGCGGCCGTCACGTTGACGGGGCAGGCCACGACGAGGTCATTGGCGCTGAACGGGGAGATCTGCGCGATGGCGTTGAAGCGGACGTAGGGCACGGCCTTCGCGGTGAAGTTGCACTGCTGGTTGATGCCCGTGGCCGTCACCACCGTGTTGGGGATGCGCAGGATGAAGTTGGGCGACGCCGTGGGCGAGCCCGCGGTGGTGAAGGTGAAGGTCGTGAAGCTGCTGCCCGAGGCGGTGGCGGGGCCGGCCACCGTGCCGCGCACCTGCACGAGGTCCGCCTGATAGGCGGTGAGCGCCGCTTCGCTCTTCACGTCCGTGCGGTTGCTGATGTCCACGGCGAGGCCCGGGGTGCTGGCGTCCACCAGGTTCTGCACGGGGGCGCCCTGGCTCACGCGGGTGAGGCCGGTGATGGCGCTCGCCTGGCCGAGGCTGCCGAAGACGGTCTTCTCCGTGATGTTGAAGGAGATCTTGTCACCCACCGCGAGCGCTGGCGTCTGCGCGGCGGCGTCCAGCTTCACGAAGATGGAGGGGCCCGGCGCGGTCGCCTGCACGTAGAAGCCCGTCGGCGTGGAGCCGACCGTGGGCGAGACGTACGTGACGTACACGTTGGTGATGGGCAGCGGCGGGCTCACCGGCGTCGGATTGGTGCCGTTGGCCGTCGCCGCGATGAACGCGTTGATCTGCGCGTTCTCGGCGCTGGTGATATCGGCCGGGATGTCCGACGTGCCCGCATCCGTGCCCGCGTCGGAGCCCGCATCCGAGCCCGCGTCGGTGCCGGCATCCGTGCCGCCGTCGGCCGGGGTCGGATTCACGCATACGTTGTTCGAGCAGACCTGGCCGGTTGCACAGTCGACGTTGGATTCACACTCGTTTTCGCCGTCGCGGTCAGAGCAGGCTGCCACCGCGGCGAGCGCGGTGAGACCAGCCACCAGCACCAACCGCCCATTGCGATTCACCATTGGGTCATGCCTCCAGGATGCCTTCGTAGGTGGTCCGCTCTTACACTGCTGCCCGGGGGGGCGTCCATTCGCTGAACCATCCGAAACAGGGCCGTCACATGCCGCTGATTTCCCTCTGGGAGGGCATGTTTCCCAGGGAGTGCCAGGGCTCTCGCGGAGCGTGCGCGCGAGGTGTCCTTCGCGACGCATCCACCCCGCATCACGCATGCGAAATCCGCATCCGTTGCGCATCCATCCCGCGTCCACGCATGCGAGATCCGCATCCGCGGCGCATTCCACGCGCCATGCATGCGAGATCCGCACTCGCGACGCATCCACCACGCGCCATCCACGATGCGGAATCCGCATCCCGGCGCACGCGACGGCGGCCCCGGACGCGGCCTTGAATGATCCGCACCCCGCACCACACCCGGTAGGGCGGCTTCTTTTCCGGGGTTGTCTGGTCCTGTCCGGTACCCACCGAAGCGGGTAGGGCGGTTGGCTCCCCCTAGCCGGTGATTGTGGGTAAGCTCAGGAAAAGTACGCCCCACCCACCTCCAGACAGACGGCGTTCCCTTCCGTGAGCTCGCCCCAGACGGCCATTCCGTTCGGAAACTACCTGCTGATCAAGCGGCTCGCCGTGGGCGGCATGGCCGAGCTGTTCCTGGCGCAGCGGCCTCCGTCGCCGGAGCTGGTGGTGCTGAAGCGGATCCTCCCGTACCTGTCGGAGGAGCCGGAGTTCGTCCAGATGTTCCTGGACGAGGCGCGCATCGCCGCGCAGCTCCACCACCCCAACATCGTGCAGGTGCACGAGCTGGGGAAGGAGGGGGACAACATCTTCATCGCCATGGAGTACGTGGAGGGCGTGGACCTGCGGCGCGTCGTCGCCGAGGAGGCCAAGTTCGGCGCCACCGTGCCCTACGCCGTGGCGGCGCGCATCTGCGCGCAGGTGGCGGCGGGCCTGGACTACGCGCACCACAGCCGGGGCGTGGACGGGCGCCCGCTGGAGCTCATCCACCGCGACGTCAGCCCGCAGAACGTGATGGTTGGCTACGACGGGCGCGTGAAGCTCGTCGACTTCGGCATCGCCAAGGCCGGCGCCTTCATGGAGCGCAGCAAGCCGGGCGTCATCAAGGGGAAGTTCCTCTACCTGGCACCGGAGCAGGTGGCGCAGGAGCGGCTGGACCACCGCGCGGACATCTTCGCGCTGGGCACCATGCTGTACGAAATCACCACCGGCCGGCAGCCCTTCGCCAAGCCCACCACCGAGGGCATCCTCTACGCCATCCGCTACGAGGACCCGCCGCCGCCGCACGTCCTGCGCAACGACTACCCGGAGGCGCTGTCGCGCATCATCATGCGCTGCCTCACCAAGGACCGCGGGCAGCGCTACCAGCGGGCCTCGGCGGTGCGCGCGGACCTGGAGTCCTTCCTCGACTCGGGCGTGCTCCGGCAGAGCACGGACGTGTCCGAGTACATCGCCCGGCTGCTGGGCGAGGAGGAGGAGCGCACCATCCTCCACATCCCCGTGGCCAAGGGGCCGGGGCGCCGGGACGCCACGGTGCCGCTGCCGGCCACGCGGCCGCCGGTGCCCGAGCCGTCCGCGCGCCCCTCCCTCCTGGAGAGCACCGCCCCCACGCTGTCCTCCACCACGCCATCCGCGGAGCCGCCCGCGCTGGCCACGCCCGGCCTCACCGCCCGGCCCACGCCGCGCCGTGTCTCGGGGGACGCGCTGCCGGTGCCCTCGTACGCGGATGAGCCGGAGCCCGCGACGCAGATGGCGCGCCCCAGGGAGCTGCCCACCGGCCGCCGGGACGAGGAGGACGCCGACGCGGACGTCTCCACCGCCATCAACACCACGCCCACCGGCTTCCGGCTCGCGGCCGAGGTGGCGGCGGAGCTGGACGTCGAGGACGCCGAGCACACCCTGCCGCAGCGCGGCCGCATCGTCCGTGACGAGCGCCCGCGCACGCCCTCCGCGCCGCCGGTGCCGCCGTCGCCCGCGCGCCGCTCGGGCCCTCCCTCCGAGCCCCCGCCGCCGCCGCGCGCGTCCCACATCTCCGAGCCGCCGCGCTCGCGCCGCGTCTCCCCGCCGCCCGCGCCGCTGACGCCGCCGCCCCGGCGCACGCCCCGCCCGGATGACGGGGCCTCGCAGTCCGTCTCCGTCACGCCGCCCTCGCCGCCGCGCCGTCCCTCCGTCGTGGACGAGGTGGACGAGGAAGCGTCGCAGTCCGTCTCCATCACCCCGGCCACGGTGAACCAGCGGCCCGTGTCGCGCAGTGGCCTGCCCGCGTCCCGGATGGCCGCGCCGGACGAGGAGGACGACTACCTCCCCACCGACTCGGGCCTGTCCACGGTGGAGCACACGGACCCCACGCCCACGCTGCGGCCGGACCCGGACGATGACGAGTCCACCGCCGGCTACGTCGGCTACGCGGACGACTCCGACTCGGGGGAGATGTACGTGGCCACGAATGCCACCCCGGCCAGGCGCCGCTTCCCGGTGGCGCTGCTGGTGGCCGTGGGCGGTTTGCTGCTGCTCGCTCTTGGCGTCGGAGTCGTCTGGGCCCTGCGCATGCCCGCGGCGGTGCCGCGGCAGGACCTCTCCGCGGGCGCCCTGCAACAGCCGCCGCCCGAGGCCGCTCCGGCCACACCCTCGGAGCCGCCGCCGGCCGTGGACGCGCCTTCTCCGAATGGGAACGGCGACGCGACGAGCGTGAAGGCCACCGTGGCGGACGCGGGGACGGACGGCACCGCGCTCGCTCCGGAGGGCACGACGGCACCGGAGCCGGACTCCACCGCAGTGACTGAAGCCGACGCGGGTACATCCGCACCCGCTCTGGTGGATGTCCGCTTCGAGGCCCCCGCGCGCACCATCCTCAAGCAGGAGGGGGGAGAGCGGCTCCCCGTCAACAAGGTGGTCTCCCTGGCCCCGGGCCCCATCCGCGTGCGCTACGCCTGCCCCGGGCGTCGGGCACCCAAGGGTACAAAGCCCTACCTCATAGAGCCGGCGAGCAAGGGACCGTTGGTCCTCCAGATTCCCTGCAAGAGCCGGCGCTAGTCGTGTCGGGTACTTGGCACGTATGCGGCATCCTGCCCCCGGGGCGGACAAGTGGGACCGGGTGGGCTTGAGTGCCATTAAGTCGTTGGAATTCCTAGGTTTTCCTCTTCCAGTGCGCGTTGCTACATGTCAGACCGGCCCGTAGAATCCGTGGCCCTTATGGCGCGCCCGAAGACTCAGAAAAGCGTAGTCAAGAAGAGGAGTTACACGGCCGGCCGGGTGGCCCGGCAGCTTCCCGTCGCACCGGAGCCCAACAGGCTCCTCAAGGTGTGGCGGCGCGTGCTCGAGCGCCGCCTACGCACGCGGTTGCGCGCGAAGGTGGCGTTGGAGATCCACGACAACACGCACACCATGCTGACCTTCCAGCGGCAGAGGTCCATGTGGCGGCTGCGGCTGCACCACATGTTCCTCGCGGCGCCGGATGACATCGTCCAGGCGCTCGCCAGCTTCGTGCGCAGGGGCGACCCGGACGCGAGCGTCATGCTGGACCGCTACATCGAGCGCAACCGCGCCTACATCCGCCGGCTGTCCCCGGCGCAGATGCGCAAGCGCATCCGCCTGGAGCCGGAGGGGGCGCACCATGATTTGGAGCGCATCTTCGCCCGTCTCAACGAGCGCTACTTCGAGAGCCGCATCGACGCGGCGATCACGTACGGCCCGGCGCCGCGGGTGAAGGGGCCTCGCAAGAGCATCAAGATGGGCTCGTACTCCGCGGACTCGAAGGTCATCCGCATCCACCCGGCGTTGGACCAGCCCGTGGTCCCCCGCTACTTCGTGGAGTGGATTGTCTTCCACGAGATGCTCCACCACGTGTACCGGACGCGGCGGGGCGATGACGGGCGGCGCTGCATCCACCCGCCCGAGCTGATGGAGCACGAGAAGCGCTTCCACGACTACTCGCGCGCCCAGACCTGGGAGCGGGAGAACCTGGACCTGCTGTTGCGCGCCCGCGTCGGACCGGCGTGAGCGGGCGCGCCGCCTCCCCGCGCGTCAGGGGAGGATGAGGCCGCCGGGGCTGCGCCGCTCCTGCGAGGGAGCAGGCGCGGCCGCGGGGGCCTCGGACGTCGTACCCGGGGGCTGGGTCGCCGCGGCCCCCTGCGCGCTGGCCCGGGCGCCGGCGGCGGCGACGAGGGCGAGCACCTTGTCGAAGAGCCGCTCCATGAAGCGCGAGGTGGGCTCCCCGGCGTCATGGTAGAGGCGGCGGGCCTCGCCCCGGGCCACCTCGGCCTCGTGTGGGCGGGCGGTGCGCTCGAAGTAGTCGGCCATGCGCCACAGCCGCAGGGCGTAGCGCTGGCGGAGCTCCGGGGTGGCGAGGAAGTCGCGCGCCACGGTGCGCACCGCCGCCTGGAGCTGCTCCTGGCGCTGCACGTCGCTCAGGGCCAGCGGGCTGTGCATCACCTCGTCCATCTTCTGCAGGAGGCGCTTCACGTCGGGCTCCGGCGGCAGCCAGGTGGCCATCTCCGGCGTGGCGTGGAGCGTGTCGCCCTCGAGGACGCGGCGCACGTCCTCGGGCTCGGGCGTGGGCAGGGGCGTGGGCTCCACCTGGGGCTGCACGCCGAGGTGGCGCAGCGCCAGGTCCAAATCGGGCGGGAAGGGCGTGCGTGTGCGGAGGTTGGTGCCGGCGGCCTCGGCGAGCAGGGTGGCGGCCTCGTGCAGGGGAAGCTCCACCGTGCCGCCGCGCTCCAGGCTCTCCTTGAGGAGGCGCCGGAAGCTGCCGCGGCTCTTCTCGCCCACGCGCAGCTCGACGACACCCTCCGTCTCGGTGATGAGGGCCTGCACCATCTCCACGCCGCCGCCCTTCAGCGGGCGGGCCATGACGACCGCCCGCTCGCCCGCGCTGGTGATGGTGGACGCCATGGCGGGCAGCGCTTCCGGCGCGGGCGCGGCGCGAGGAGCCTCCGGCTCGCTGGGGCGGGGAGCCTCGGCCACGGCGACGCCGCGCGAGCGCAGGCGGTACAGCGCCTTCTTCGCGGCCTTGGCGAGGGGCTTCACCTTGGAGTTGCAGAGGGCCTCGGGGAGGGCGGGCAGGCCTTCGAGGACGGCGGCCTCCAGCACGGCGGCGGCGAGGGCCTCCGGAAGGGGCTCCACGGCGGCGGGCGAGGCCGCGCGCACGTCCCGCGCGAGGGTGCGGGCGGCCTCCACGGCGTCGGCGGGGAAGGCGGGCAGCGGGGTGCCGGCGCGCAGCGCGTCCAGCAGGGGGCGGGGTTCATTGGCGCTCATGCCCGGGCCTTCTACTGCACGCGGCATGGTGCGGGGCACGGGACGTGAGGGGCGTGCGCCCACCAGGCCACACTCGCGCGTGCTCAGCGGCGGCGCACCAGCCAGCTCCGTCCGGACTCCGCCACCACCACGAGCTCCGACTGGAGCCGCGCGCCGAACACGCGCGAGGGGTGCACGCCGCGCACGAGGAAGTGGTCGTACCAGACGCCCTGCGTGGCGTAGTCCATCTGCTGCGGCTGCCACTCCGACGGGAAGGTCGGCGGCACCTCGCCGGAGTAGCGCAGCGGCGAGTGCGGCGTGGACGCGAAGGTGAAGTTGGGCACGCCGCCGCGAGCGCGGGCCAGCACGGCCGCGCCGTGGAGGAACACCGGGAAGCGCACCACGCGCGACTGGCTGTCGAAGATGAGCCCCATGACGCGCGCCCTGGGCGCCGTGGCGGCCACCAGCGGCTCCCACTCGACGGCGGCCTCGCGCGAGAAGGCCCGGTAGCCGCGCGTCATGACGAAGCCCAGCACCAGCGCGCACGCGGCCGCCGCCAGCCGCAGGGGCCGCCGCCACTCCGGCACCGCGGCCGGCGCGGTGGCCACCAGCAGCGCCGCCGCCAGGTGCGCATAGCGCGTGTTCAGGTAGTAGACGTACCCGCGGATGTCGAAGGGCAGCAGGAAGTAGAGCGCCAGCGCCAGCAACCCCAGTCCCAGCAGCCGCGCTCCACCCACGGGCCTTCGCGCCTTCGAGCGGTCCGGCCGCAGAAGCCCCGCCACCCACGCGGCCACCGCCACCGCGCCCACCGCGTACAGCGCCCACCGGTCCGAGCCGTCGCGGAACGTGTTGGCCAGCACCTCGAGGAACTCGGCCCGGTTCTGCTCGAAGCTCTTCCACGCCAGGTTCTGCGGCGAGAAGGTCGGCCCCCACGCCTTCCACGGCACGCCGGGCTGGATGTCCGGCGGCTCGCCAAAGCGCAGCACCACCCAGCCGAGGAAGAGCGCCACGCCGGGCACCACGCCCAACAGCGCCGGCACCCGGGGCACGAGCCGCGCGCCCAGGCCCTTCGCGCCCGCGTCCTCCGGCACGGACGTGGTGAGGAGCAACCACGGCAGCCCGAAGGCGAGGAACCCGAAGGCCTGCACGTGGAAGAGCAGCACCGCCACCAGGCACACCGCCAGCCCCACGGCCCACTTCCGGCGGCGGGGCACGTCCTCCAGCGTCCGCACGAAGAGGCCGCAGCACAGCAGCGTCAGCGGCAGCGCCGCGCAATAGTTGACGAAGCCCCAGCCGAAGCTGTCGCCGTACGCGAAGGGCAGCGCCAGCAGCGACGGCCACACCGGCCGCCCCAGGCTGCGCAAGAGGAAGCCCAGCCCCAGCGGCAGCCCCACCACGTACGCGGTGAGGAAGACGCGGTTGGCCATCTCCAGAGGGAAGAGCCAGTTGAGGGCGCTGACGAGGTAGTAGTAGCCGAGGTACGGCGTCAGCTCATGACGCGCGGCGAAGAGCTGCGGGTACAGCGTGGTGGCGTCATCCAGCCGGTGCAGGACGGAGATGAGGTACAGGTGCTGCGGCAGGTCCGTCATGGGCAGGTCGCGCGACGCCCACAGGGGCAGCGCGCCCAGCACCAGCGCCACGGCGTAGACGCGTCGGTCGTTTCGGTTCGTCACGGAAGGCGCGGACTGTACGCGCCACCTCCAGCCCCGGCGACAAACCCGTGCGAGCAGCCAGCCAACCGTCACGGGTAGACAAAGGTGTGGCCTTCATCCTTGGCAGGGGGCGGGGGCTGCGGTATGAGCGCACGGCGAGAGTGGGTGCCGTGGCGGTATCCCGAAGGAGAACGGACATGATGCGCATCGCGACGATGGTGGCCGCGGGGCTGATGGCCGGAGGGCTGCTGCTCGCGCCGGGCTCGGCTCGCGCCTGCGAGGCCCACGCACGGGCCGCCGCCGAGGCGAAGAAGGCCGAGGCCGCGAAGGCCGACGCGAAGCAGGCGGACGCCACTCCCAAGCCTGACGCCACCAAGGCGGCCGACGAGGCCGGCGCGGCGGACCCGAAGGCATCGCCCGCGCGTGGTGAGGTCGAGCGCCCGCTGGACGCGCTGGACTCGCTCATCGCCGGCAAGTGCAACTGCGGCAGCAAGGCGGACTGCACCTGCAAGAAGGGCTCGTGCAGCTGCTCCAAGTGCCAGAAGTCCAAGCACCAGGTGATGGACGCGCTGCGTGGCCGTCCCGCCGAGCTGAAGCTCCAGGAGGCCCGCTACGACGCCTCCGCCGGCATCTTCATCTGAGCGACTCGGCGGAGCCCTTCTCCGCCTTCACCACCAGCAGCGGCGGCAGCGACACGCGCTCGAAGCGCACCAGCCCCGCCGCGGTGGCCTCCGCGCGCAGCAGCGCCTCGCCGCGCGGGTGCAGTCCCAGCCGCTTGTGCAGGAGCGCCGTGGGCGCGCCCGGGGGCTGGTAGGTGCTGGCCACCCAGCGGCCGCCGGGGCGCAGCACCCGCGACACCTCCAACATCATCCGGCCCAGGTCCGCCACGAAGTGCAGCGCGCCGGCCATCAGCACCGCCCCGAGCGTGCCGTCCTGGAAGGGGAGGTAGGGCGCCTCGGCGCGGAGGAAGTCCACCGCGGTGCCGGCCTCGCGCACCTGGGCCACGCCTTCCTCCAGCATGGCGCGCGACACGTCCATCGCCGCCACGGTGGGGAAGTCCGGCTCTCTCGCCAGCCTCCGCGCCATCAGGCCCGTGCCGCAGCCCGCGTCCAGCACCGGCGCCTCCGGGCGGCCCAGCAGGTTGCGGTAGAGGACGTACTCGCTCTCCACGTCCCACGACTGGCGGGTGAGGGCGCGCTCCAGCGCGGGGCGCACGTAGCGCTCGTACGAGCGCGCCACCCAGCGATTCTCCAGGCCGCGCTGCACGGTGCCCGCGGCGGAGTGCTCCACCACGAGGTCCGCCACGCCCTCCGCCACGGGGAACGTCGCGCGGCACTCGGTGCAGCGCAGCGGGCCGAAGAGCAGCACCGCGGCATCCACCTCCGGCTGGAGGCCGCCACGCCGGCACCGGGGACACCGAAGGAGGGAGACGAGCGCGCGCCGCATGGAACCGGTGAGGCTAGCGCCCCCGGCCCCACACGAGAACCGCTTTCACCATGGCACGGCGCTTCGGCTCAGGCCGACGGCGGGGTGCGCGCGACGCGCTTGTCCTCGGCCACCAGCACCGGCCAGCCGCGCGCCATGGCCTCGCGGAAGAAGGCGGCCAGCTCGCGCCGGCTGTGATTCACCGCGCCCAGGAAGGGGTCGATGAGCGCCTCCTCGCCCAGGCTGCGCGGGGACGTCAGCTCCACCGGATTGCCGCACCGCTCGCAGCGGATGGACACCTGGCGCACCAGCGCCACCGGCACCGCGTAGCGGGCCCCGCACTCGGTGCACTTCCACACCAGGGCGCGCTCGCCGGCCTCTCGCTTCGCCAGGTTCTCCAACTCGTCCGCCAGCCGCAGGAGCGCCGGCAAGTCCTGGGGCGGCTGCGCGAAGACGGCGGATGGGCCGAAGCCCGCCTCGGGGGCGCCCAGCGTGGGGGGACGGTCCCCCTGCAGGAGGGCGCGCAGCCTGTCGCGGGCGCGCACGTCGCGGAACTCGGCGCCCGTCAGGGCACGCTCCACGGCCTCGTGTACCGGAGGCAGCTCCGGCTCGAGGCGCTCATCGTCCGGCAGCGACTGGGGGTAGTTGACCAGTCGGTGCCCGGGGACTGCGAGGAATCGGAAGGCCACGCCTGCTCCATTGCACCCCGCCCGTTTCGAAGCAAGGCGCGAGTTGCCAAATGTCCGCTGCTCGGAGTTCCCCGCCCGCCCCTATACCGACCACTCCAGCATCCGCTGCAGCGGCGCCCGGGCGGCCTCGCGCAAATCCGTGGGCATCACCAGCTCCGGCGTCCGCTCCTTCATGCAGCGCCACAGCTTCTCCAGCGTGTTCAGCCGCATGTACGGGCACTCGTTGCATGCGCAGCCATTGTCCGGAGGCGCGGGGATGAATGTCTTGTGCGGCGCGCCCTTCTTCATCTGGTGGAGGATGCCCGCCTCCGTCACCACGATGAACTTCTCCTTCGGGCTCTTCAGCACGTAGTCGAGGAGGCCCTTCGTGGAGCCGATGAAGTCCGCGTGCCGCAACACCGGCGCCTCGCACTCCGGATGCGCCACCACGTCCGCGTCCGGGTGCTCCACCTTCAGCTGCACCAGCTTCTTCTCGCTGAAGATTTCGTGGACGATGCAGCTGCCCGGCCACAGCACCATGTCGCGACCGGTCTGCTTCATCACGTAGCGCCCCAGGTGCTGGTCCGGGGCGAACAGGATTTGCCGGTCCTTCGGCACCTGGTTCACGATTTTCACCGCGTTGGACGACGTGCAGATGACGTCGCTCATCGCCTTCACCGCGGCGGAGCTGTTCACGTAGCTCACCACGAAGGCCCCCGGGTGCTTGTCCTTGAAGGCCTTGAAGGCCGCGGGCGGGCACCGGTCGGAGAGCGAGCAGCCGGCCTTCAGGTCCGGCAGCAGCACCTGCCGCGTGGGGTTCAGGATTTTCGCCGTCTCCGCCATGAAGTGCACGCCGCAGAAGACGATGACGTCCGCCTTCGTCGTCGCCGCCGCCTGCGCCAGCGCGAGGCTGTCCCCCACGAAGTCGGCGAGGTCCTGCACCTCACTCTCCTGGTAGTAATGCGCCAGGATGACCGCGTTCATGGAACGCTTGAGCTCCTGGATTTCCTTCGCGTAGTCCACCTCGGTGCCCATCGCACCTCCTTGCGTAGAGGACAATTAACCCGGTCGAGGGTGCCAGGCCATAGCGGCCCTCTCCCGCCGACCGGCCGGGCGGGCCTCCCCAAGTGTCCCTGGGTCGTCTCTGCACCGCCCCCCCGTCGCGCTACTCTTCGCCATGGATGGCCTCACCTGATGGCTGGGAGCAGGTAGAATGCGCGCAATCCCCCGGGTCGTCTCGGTGGGGCGCATCCGCACTGCTGTCAAGGTTGGACAAGCCAAATCACATCAGGGTTCGAGAACACGCGATTGGCTCTGGAGGGGGCAGCACCAGACCTGGGGCAGGAACGAAGGGTCTGGAACGCGCTGGCTCCGCCGTGAGGCCTTTCCGTCGAGGAGTGACATGAGTGTCCCCACTCAGGACGTGCTGATTGTGCATCCGAACGCTGGCCGCCGCGCTGCCCTGGCCGCGGTTCTAGGTGTCCATCGGGTCGTGGCCGTGGAGTCGCAATCGGAAGCCACGCGGCGGATGGAGTCCGCCGTCCCCACGCTCATCATCGCGCCGCCGGACAATGCGCGCCGCTTCCTCCGGCACGTGGACCGCGCGGCCCCCGAGGCCGTGCGCGTCTTCGTCTGCTCTCAGACGGACCGGCAGGGACTGGAGGAGCTGGTGGAGACGGCCGCGGAGGGCCACGTCTTCAACACGCTGGATGACAGCCTCACCATCTCCGAAATCGGCCGGCGCCTGACCAACCTCCTCCAGTCGCGCGCCTCGGCGCGCGTGGCCCCCAGCAGCACGCTGGACGTCCACTTCCGGCTGCACGGGGTGACGTACACGGCGGGCTGCCTGGACGTGGGCAACTTCGGCGCCGCGCTGCGCATGCCGCTCAGTACCTCCGTCGGTGCCTTCCTCGTGGGCACCGCGCTGGAGGACCTGTGCATGGAGCGCGACGGCAAGCTCGTACTCCAGGTCCCTCGCGCCTTCATCCGGCATGCCTATCAGGTACGGGGGTTCTCCCAGCCCTACCTGCGGCTGGGTGTCACCTGGAGCGAGGTATTGGACGAGCCTGGCAAGTCACCCTCCACGACGGTGAGGGACCCCGTCATCGTGCTCGGCGCGCTGCGCAAGGCGGTGCGGCGCGAGTCGCCCATCTGGCTGCACTTCCTGGACACGCCGTCCTCGCACTTCCGCCTGGACGCGCCGGTGGTGGAGCTGGTCTCCGGGCGCGCGGTGCTGCGTGGCCTCAACAACGGTGGCTTCCCGGCGGACCAGGGAGATGTGCTGCAGCTCTCCTTCGAGGTGGGCGGCCAGAGCTACTCGGGCGCCACCAGCGTCTTGCGGCGCGGCCCCCATGACGTGGCGCTGAGCGTGCCGCGCACCTTCAACCAGCAGAACCGGCGGGGCATGCAGCGCTTCCGCCTGGGGCCGGACCACCGCTTCCTGGTGACGTTCCAGGCGCCCATCAACGGTGAGCGCATCACCCGCTCCGTGCTGGACCTGAGCAGCCGCGGCTTCGCCTTCCCGTTCGACGCCTCGTGCGAGGTGCTGCCCGCGGGCTCCAAGCTGGAGGCGTCGCTGCTGCTGCCGGACGGCTCGTCGGTGCCGTGTCTCGCCGAGGTGCGCTCGGTGGACGCCGTCACGGCCGACAGGCGCTTCGACCGGCAGCTGCGCCCGTACCGCTGCGGCGTGCGGCTGCTGGAGGTGCCCCCGGCGGTGCGCGACGCCATCCAGGATGCCTTCATGGCGGCGCGCTGCCCGGCCTCGCTGGACGGCGGGCGCCAGGACTTCGCGGACATCTGGAAGATGATGGAGGAGTCGCACTACACCTTCCATCCGGACTACCCCTTCGGCGGCGAGCCCCGCTACCTGGCCGCGCTGGAGGACACGCACCAGAAGCTGGCCCGCGCGAAGGACCTGGGGCGCTCCATCCTCTATACGGACGAGGGCCGGATGATGGGTCACGTGGGCGGGCTGCGGATGCACTCGCGCTCGTGGCTGGTGCAGCACCTGGCCGTGCGTCCCGGCTACCACCGGCACGAGCAGATTGCCAACGAGCTGACCGCGCTCGCGGTGGAGCTGGGAGAGGCCGTCGAGGACGTGGAGTTCATCCGGTACATGTGGCGCGGCGACAACCGCTGGCCCAACCGGCTGGGCACGTGGCTGGCCCGCGTCATGGAGGACCGGGGCTTCAGCCAGCTCCGCTCGTTCCACTACATGCGCCTGGCGCTGGAGGACGCGCCCGAGGTCCCCGCGCCGACGCTGCCCGTGCGGGAGGGGACGCGGGAGGACCGGACCTGGCTGGAGGCCCACCTGCGCTCGCGCGGCGAGGTGGTCCGGGTGCTGGCGGAGGACCTCCAGGCCGAGCCGGACGCGCAGGACGAGCTGAAGTCGCGCTTCGCCGCGGCCGGGCTGCACCGCGACCGGCGCATGTTCGTGGTGGATGGCGAGGACGGGCCGCTGGCCATGGCGCTGCTGGAGGAGGCCTCGCCGGGCCTGAGCCTCATCGAGGTGACGAATGCCTTCTGGCTGGCGGTGGCGGACCGTGAGCACCCCCAGGCAGCGGAGGCCCTGCGCGCGTTGGTGGCGCGCTGCATCGAGCATGCGCGCGCCCAGGGCCGGCCCTCCGCCGTGGGGCTGATGTCCGAGGAGGACGTGCCGCTCCTGGCCGACTTCGGCTTCAAGGACCAGGGGCGCTTCTGCGAGTGGCTCTTCCACCGCTCCATGGTCCGCCGCTGGTGCGACCTGTGGCGCTCGCTCTTCGAGCGCCTCAGCCGGCCGCGCCGGGGGGCCACGGCCCAGGGCGCCGACACGGCCACCGACACCGACAAGGACAAGGACAAGGACACTTCATGTACCTGATGGAGTCCTCGGAAGAGGGCCGACGGCTGCTGGCGCAGGAGGGGGCGGCCGGGTACTTGCGCACCGTCCTCACCGGGACGGGCCTCAAGGTCGGGGACCGCGTGCTGGACGCGGGCTGCGGGCCCGGCGGCATCTCGGAGACGCTGGCCGACCTCGTCGGCGACACGGGCCAGGTGACGGGCCTGGACCTCAACGCCGAGCGCATCCGCGATGCCGCGGCGCGCAATGCCCACCGCCCCTGGCTGCGCTTCGTCCAGGGGGACGTGCGGCGCACGGGCCTGCCGGATGCCTCCTTCGACTATGTCTGGAGCCAGTACGTCTTCGAGTACCTGCCGGACCGGGACGTGGCGCTCGCGGAGTTGATGCGCGTCACCCGGCCGGGCGGCAAGGTGGTCATCTCCGACATCGACGGGCTGGGCTTCCAGAACTGGCCCTTCCAGGACTCGCTGCGCGAGGGCACGCAGCGCATCGTCGAGGCCCTGTCCACGCGCGGGTTCGACCTGCACGTGGGCCGCAAGCTCTTCTCGGAGTTCCGCACGGCGGGGCTGCGCGACGTGCGGGTGCACCTCTTGCCGTACTACCTGGTGGCCGGCGCGGCGGACGAGCGGCTGATGAAGGACTGGGAGATTCGCTTCGCCGCGCTGGCGCCGGTGGCGGCGCTGGCCTTCGGGGGCAAGGAGGCCTATGAGGCCCACTGCCGTGAGTACCTGCGCATGCTGGCGGACCCGGACGGACTCAAGTATGCCGTGACGCTGGTGACGGAAGGAACCCGGCCTTGACCGACAGTGCCCCACGGCGGGAGGAGGCGCTCCCCCCGGACAACGCGCCCGAGGTGGGCACTCGCGCCACCTCCACGCTGCTGCTCTACTTCGAGCACCGCTACGGCGCGGAGCGCCTGTCCCGCGTGTGGAAACAGCACGGCTTCGGCCTGGGCCTGGACTACATGCGCACGCCGACGAACTTCGTCTCGCTGCGCTTCCTGGAGCGCGTGGCGTCCGTGCTCCAGGCGGAGTCCGGGGACTCCGGCTTCATGCGCCAGGCGGGCCTGTTCACCGCCTCGCCGCAGGCGCTGGGCTTCGTCTACTACATGCTCCGCGCGGTCGGCTCGCCGCGCATGTGCTACCGGCAGACGATTGAGTTCTCTCCCAGCTACAACCGCGTGGGCACCTTCACGGTGGAGCGGCTGGAGCGCCAGCGGCTGGAGCTGTCGTACCGCAGCAGCATCCTCGAGCAGGACCGGAAGATTTGTGAGCTGCGGATGGGGCAGTTCGCGTCGTTCCCCACCATCTGGGGCCTGTCGCCCGCGGAGGTGCGCGAGTCGGAGTGCCAGGTGCATGGCGCGCCCGCGTGTCGCTACCACCTCAAGTGGATGGATCCGCCGTCCAACTGGGGGCACCACCTGGGGCTGGTGCTGGGCACGGCGGGCGGCCTGGCCGCGAGCGTGGCGGGCCTGGGCAACCCGGTGTTCTGCGTGGGCTCGCTGGCCACGGCGGGCTTCTGCATGGGCGGCTGGTGGGACCGGCGCCGGGAGCTGCGCCGCAAGGATGACGCCCTGGCCGCGCAGACCGAGGCCAACATGGGCTCGCTGCGCGAGCTGCAGGAGCGCTACGACGAGGTCTTCCGCACCAAGCTGGCCCTCGAGGACCGGGTGGCCGAGCGCACGCGCGAGCTGTCCGAGGCCAACGTCAAGCTGGAGGCGTCGCTCGCGAAGCAGCAGGAGCTGGACCGGCTCAAGAGCGAGTTCTTCGACAACGTCAGCCACGAGCTGCGAACGCCGCTCACGCTCATCCTGCTGACGCTGGAGTCGCTGGAGCGCCGGCACGGGGAAGCGCTGCCGCCGGCGGTGCGCCAGCACCTGGCCACCATGGACCGCAGCGCGCAGCGCCTGCTGCGGCTCATCAACAACCTGCTGGACCTGGCGCAGCTGGAGTCGGGCAAGGCGCGGCTGCGCTACCAGCCGCTGGAGCTCAACGGCTTCCTGGCCTCGGTGCTGCCGCCGTTCCAGGCCATGGCGGACCGGCAGAACCTGTGGCTGCGTCTGGAGGGCGGGGTGGTGTCCCCCGTCCACGTGGACCACGAGCGCATCGACATCGTCTTCCAGAACCTGTTGTCCAACGCGCTCAAGTTCACCCAGGCCGGAGGGGTGACGGTGCGCCTGCGCGAGGACGCGACGGACGCGCACGTGGAGGTGGAGGACACCGGCCCGGGCATCGCTCCCCAGGACATCCCCGTCATCTTCGACCGCTTCGCCCAGGCGGACAACAGCGGCACCCGCCGCTTCGGCGGCACGGGCATTGGCCTCGCCCTGGTGAAGGAGACGCTGGAGCTGCACTCGGGTGGCATCTCGGTGACGAGCGTGCAGGGCAAGGGCTCCACCTTCCACGTGCGGCTGCCCAAGGGCACGGCCCACATCCGCGAGGACCTGCGCGAGCGCCGCCGGTCGGACATGCCGGTGCGCAAGGACCGCCGCTCCTCGGGCTCCTTCCCCTCGCTGGAGCCGGGCAGCCCCAGCAGCGGCTCCGTGTCCCTCTCCGCGCCGGCGAGGGACCACGAGGGCCCCGTCCAGCACGCGCCGCGCCTGCTGGTGGTGGAGGACGACGCGGAGATTCGCGGCTTCATCGCCCGGATGCTGGCGCAGCACTACCGGGTGCTGGAGGCCGTCAACGGCGAGGAGGGGCGCCAGCGCGCGCTGGCCGAGCGGCCGGACCTCATCGTCTCGGACGTGATGATGCCCGTCATGTCCGGCCTGCAGATGCTGACCGCGCTGCGCGCCGACGCGCGCACGGTGGACATTCCCGTCATCCTCCTCACCGCGCGGCAGGAGGTGGCCGCCAAGGTGGAGGGCCTGGGCACGGGCGCCAATGACTACCTGGGCAAGCCCTTCAGCCCGCGCGAGCTGCTGGCCCGCATCGAGACGCAGCTGCGCCTGCGTGAGGCGGCGGTGCGCGCCGCGGAGAACGAGCGGCTGGCGGCCATCGGTCTGCTCACCTCCGGCTTCGCGCACGAGGTGCGCAACCCGCTCAACGGCCTGATGAATGCCCTGGGGCCCCTCAAGGCCACGCTGGAGGGCGGGCCCACGGACGTGGAGCTGGGCCGCGCCATGCTCTCCGTGGTGGAGGAGTGCGGCCAGCGCATCCGCCACCTGGCCGAGTCCCTGCTGTCCTTCACCCGGACGAGCGAGACGCCGCTGGCGCTGTCGCTGGCCTCCTCGCTCGACTCCACGCTCAGCGTGCTGGCCTGGCGCGTGCCGTCCGGGGTGACGGTGGAGCGCGACTACGCGTGCACCGAGCCGGTGATGGGCGACCCGGGCACACTCAACCAGGTGTGGCTCAACCTGTTGGACAACGCCCTGCGCGCGGTGGGCGAGCAAGGCCGCATCGTCGTCGCCACGGCGCGTCAGGGTGACGAGGCCGTCATCACCATCAGCGACAACGGCGTGGGCATCCGCGAGGAGGACATGGAGCGGCTCTTCCAGCCCTTCTTCTCCACCCGCGCCGCGGGCGAGGGCACCGGGCTGGGGCTGGCCTTGAGCCGGCGCATCATCATCCGGCACGGCGGCAAGGTCCTCCTCTCCAGCTCGCCCGGCGTCGGCACGAAGGTGGAGGTGCGGTTGCCTCTACGCCCGCCGACGTCGCAGCCCTCCGCGCCAGGGGAGCTCGGCGAGCCGTCCCTGGAGCACCACGTCGGCCGCCTGGGGTGAGGCGGACAACGCCCGCCCGCCGGGCCCCGGAACAGGGCTCCCTGTCCTGCGGGTAGGGAATTCCGCATGTGCCCAGGTGTCCTCCTGGGCATGGCCGGCGTGTCTGCTACAGTCACGCCTCTTTTCCGTTACACCCCTCCTTCAAGGAAAACCACGGCATGCAAGCCACAGTTGCGGCGGGCGCCGCCCGCAAGGGCCACCCGCGAGGGCTCTACCTCCTGTTCTTCACCGAGATGTGGGAGCGCATGTCGTATTACGGCATGCGCGGCCTGCTGGTGCTCTTCCTGACCGACAAGGTTGGAGGCTGGGGATGGACCACGGGGAACGCGCTCGCCCTCTACGGCACGTATACGGGCCTCGTGTACCTGACGCCGATTGCTGGCGGCTATATCGCCGACAACCTCATCGGGCAGCGCAAGGCGGTGGTGTTCGGCGGCACGCTGATGATGATTGGCCACCTGTTATTGGCACTCCCGGGGCAGGCCGTCTTCTTCACGGGACTGGGGTTCCTCATCGCCGGCAACGGCTTCTTCAAGCCCAACATCTCCACCATGGTGGGTGGCCTGTACGAGCAGGGTGACGGCCGCCGCGACAGCGCCTTCACCATCTTCTACATGGGCATCAACCTGGGCGCGGTGCTCGGCAACTTCATCTGCGGCACCCTGGGCGAGAAGGTCGGCTGGCATTATGGCTTTGGCGCCGCTGGCGTGGGCATGTTCCTGGGCCTCGTCACGTTCCTCGCGCTGAGCCGCGGCCTGCTCGGCAAGGTGGGCCTGACGCCCGAGAAGACGGATGCGGAGCGCCGGGATGCGTGGCGCCGCGTGGGGATGTATGGGATTGCCACCGCCGTCGCTGTCGCCGTCTTCTACGGCCTCGCCGCGCTCGTGCCGTCGCTCGCGGACGCCACGCTGGTGAAGTTCGCCGTCGCGCTCGGGGCGTTCGTGGCCGTGGCGCTGCTGGGCAACAAGGTGCTGAAGCAGGGGAAGAGCGCGGCGGAGGCGCATGCCGGTGCGCTGACGAAGGAGGAGCGCGACCGCGTCATCTCCATCTTCATCATCGCCATCTTCGTCGTCCTCTTCTGGATGGGCTTCGAGCAGGCCGGCGGTCTGATGAACCTCTACACGGACCAGAAGGTGGACCGCGGCCTCTTCGGCTGGGAGGTCCCCACCACGTGGTTCCAGAACTTCAACTCCGCGTTCATCGTGCTGCTCGCCCCCATCCTGGCCGCGCTCTGGAGCCGGCTCGCCGCGCGCGGCAAGGACCCGAACGTGGCGGTGAAGATGGCGCTCGGCCTCATCTTCATGGGCGTGGGCTTCCTCTTCATGGTGGGCGCCTCGCGCGAGAGCGCCGTCATGGGCAAGGCGGCCGCCTGGTGGGTCATCATGGCCTACCTCTTCCACACCGTGGGCGAGCTGTGCCTGTCGCCGGTGGGTCTCTCCATGGTGACCAAGGTCGCCCCGGCGCGGATGGTGAGCGCGATGATGGGCGTGTGGTTCCTCGCCAACGCCGCGGCCAACAAGCTGTCCGGCGTGGTGGGCGGCTACAGCGAGCAGATGGGTGAGTTCAACGTGTTCCTCTCGCTCGTCGCGGTGGGCGTGCTGGGCGGCGGCCTCCTGTGGGCGCTCTCCGGCAGGGTGAAGGCGCTCATGCACGGCACGGACGAGGTGAAGCCCGCCGCGCCGGCCACCACGACGCAGGGGAGCACCGCGGCCGCGGCCTGAGCCCCGCCTTCCGTCGAAACAGAAACGCCGGAGCGCCCGCGAGGGTGCTCCGGCGTTTTCATTTCCGACGCCCGCGCGTCTACGCCGTCTTCGCCGTGGCTCCCGCGCCCGCCGTCGTGTGCTCGCCGGTGGGGACGGAGGCGGCCTGCGACTGGAAGTAGTCGCGCACCTTGAAGTTGCGCGCCACGAGCCAGAGCATCAGCCCCGCCAGCAGCGCGAGGCTGCCGTAGAAGAAGAACTGGCTCGGGCCCTTGAACGCCTGGATGCCCGAGATGAAGGCCACGAAGATGTTCGCGAGCGCCGTCGTCACCAGCCACAGCGACTGCACCACGCTCTTCATCTCGCGCGGCGCCTGCGTATAGGCGAACTCCAGGCCCGTGGTGGACACGAGGATTTCCGCCACCGTCAGCACCGCGTAGGGCAGCACCATCCACGCGATGTTGAGCACCTCCTTGTTGTCCATGCGCTGCTGGAAGAAGCCGGCGATGACGTAGGACGCCGCGCACAGCACCATGCCCAGCGGCATGCGGCGCAGCGGCGTCAACTCCCAGCCCAGGCGCTTGAAGAGCGGGTAGACGCCGCCGGCCAACAGGGGAATCAGGATCATCACCAGGCCGGGGTTGATGATTTGAATCTGGCTCGGCCGGAAGGTGAAGGGGCCCACCACCGGGTCCATGGACTTCGCCTGCAGCACCAGCGTCGAGGCCTTCTGGTCGAAAATCATCCAGAAGAACATCACCGGGATGAAGAGCACGACGAGCCGGAGCACGGCCTTCACGCCCTCGATGGCCGCCTCGGGGTGCTTGGCCTTCGCGGCGTCCAGCCAGTGCGCGCCCTTCTCGCGCGTGCCCTTCGCGAACAGCGCGGACAGGACCACCTTGAGGAACGAGTGCGGGTCCTTCCCCGTGGGCGGCACCATGACGTAGTGCTTGCGGCCCAGCCAGTAGATGGCCGTGGCGACGAACATCAGGACGCCGGGAATGCCGAACGCCACCGACGGCCCGTACCTCGCCAGCACCTCGGGGATGAACAGCGCCGCGAAGAACGAGCCGAGGTTGATGCTCCAGTAGAAGATGGAGAAGATTTTGTTCACGAGGTGCTTGTTGGACTCGTTGAACTGGTCCCCCACCATCGCCGCGACACACGGCTTGATTCCGCCCGAGCCCACCGCGATGAGCAGCAGCCCGAAGTAGAAGCCCAGCGGCACGTTCTCGAAGAACGCCAGGCACGCGTGGCCCACGCAGTACACCAGGCTCAGCCAGAGGATGACCTTGAACTTGCCGAACACCCGGTCGGCGAGCCAGCCGCCCACGAGCGGGAACCAGTACACGCCGAACATGAAGAGGTGGAAGTAGCTCTTCGCGAGCGCGGTGCGCTCCTCGCCTTCGCCCGCCGACTGGCGCAGCAGGTAGTCCGCCAGGAACACGGTGAGGATGCCGCGCATCCCGTAGAAGCTGAACCGCTCACAGGCCTCCTGGCCGATGATGAACGGAATCTGGGGCGGGAACTTGTTGCTCGGCGCGGCGGGGGCGCTGGTCGTCTGTGCCATGCGTCGGGGTGCTCCCTCGTGGCGAAAGGTGGGGCTCTGGGAAAGCGGGCGCCCACCCTATCCAACGCGGCGTCCGGACTCCAACCACCCCCGCGCCCGGAGTCGGGGACTGCACCCGCTCGCCCGGGCAGCAGTCTGACGCGGCAAGTCAAAAAGGCCGTGCGGCGCACGGAGCGCTCGCGGCCACACCCCTATCGGAATTCTCTCGCGAGCATGCTCGCGCAATTCCGATACAGATGCGGCTTGAACGATACAACTTGATTAGTTGTCACGCGTTTGACAGGGATTGGGACATCCCTATCATATGACTCGCGGTACGTCTCACTTCGCGAACCACACCCCTCCCGTGACACCGTTCCTCCAAGGTGGACGGGGGGTTGGGGGTGAATGAAGGCACCCCCGCCCCCCGCTCCATGTTCGCGGTGAGGGCGCGATGGGACGTCAGCTCGCTTCCTGCAGCTCCACCGCGGGGCCGTCCACGCGCTGGCCCACGCGAGCGCGCCGCGCCTTCGACAGCACGTGCGCCAGGTAGCGGCCGGTGTGGCTGCCCTCCACCTTCGCGACCTGCTCCGGAGTGCCGGTGGCCAGAATCTTCCCGCCGCCCGCGCCGCCCTCGGGGCCGAGGTCGATGACCCAGTCCGCGCTCTTGATGACATCCAGGTTGTGCTCGATGACGAGCACGCTGTTGCCCGCCTCCACCAGCCGGTTGAGCACGGAGAGCAGCTTGCGGATGTCCTCGAAGTGCAGGCCGGTGGTGGGCTCGTCGAGGATGTAGAGCGTGCGGCCGGTGGCCACGCGGGCCAATTCGCGCGCCAGCTTGATTCGCTGGGCCTCGCCGCCGGACAGGGTGGGGGAGGGCTGCCCGAGGCGGATGTAGCTCAGGCCCACGTCATGCAGCGTCTGCAGGACGCGCATGATGTCCCTGTGCGCGGCGAAGTGCTCCATTGCCTCGCGCACGCTCATGTCGAGCACCTCGGCGATGTTCTTCCCCTTGTAGCGCACGCGCAGGGTGGCCTCGTTGAAGCGCTTGCCGCCGCACACCTCGCAGGGCACGTACACGTCCGCGAGGAAGTGCATCTCCACCAGCTTCACGCCGTCGCCCTCGCACGCCTCGCAGCGGCCGCCCTTGATGTTGAAGCTGAAGCGGCCCGGGCCGTAGCCGAAGGCGCGCGCCTCCGGCGTCATCGCGAACACGTCGCGGATGTTGTCGAACAGCTTGGTGTACGTGGCCGGGTTGCTGCGCGGCGTGCGGCCGATGGGGCGCTGGTCGATGTCGATGACCTTGTCCAGGTGCTCGAAGCCCTGAATCGACTTGTGCTTGCCGGGCGCCTCGCGGCTCTCGTAGAGGTGCCGCGCCAGGGCGGGGTAGAGGATTTCGTTGATGAGCGTGGACTTGCCCGCGCCGGACACGCCGGTGACGGCGGTGAAGATGCCGAGCGGAATCTCCGCGTCCACGTTCTTCAGGTTGTTCTCCTGCGCCCCCTGAATGACGATCTTCCTCTTCGGGTCCGGCTTGCGGCGCGACTCGGGGATTTCGATTTCCTTGCGCCCGGAGAGGTACGCGCCCGTCTCGCTGGCCTCGTTGGCCATCACCTGCGCCGGCGTGCCCTGGGCCACCACCTGGCCGCCCAATTCACCCGCGCCGGGGCCGAAGTCCACCAGCCAGTCCGCCTCCTCCATCGTCTCCTCGTCGTGCTCCACCACGAGGACGGAGTTGCCCAAATCCCTCAGGCGCTTGAGCGTGGCCAGGAGCTTGCCGTTGTCGCGCTGGTGCAGGCCGATGGAGGGCTCGTCGAGGATGTAGATGACGCCCGTGAGCTCGCTGCCCATCTGCGACGCCAGGCGGATGCGCTGGCTCTCGCCGCCGGACAGCGTGGACGCGGTGCGGTCCAGCATCAGGTAGCCCAGGCCCACGTCCACCAGGAAGGACAGGCGGCTGCGAATCTCCTTCAGGAGCTCGGTGGCAATCTTCCGCTCGTGCGCGGTGAGCCCCAGGTCCCCGAGGAAGCTCAGCGCGTCGGAGATGGTCAGCCGGCTCAGCTGCACAATCGTCTGGCCGTGCACCTTCACCGCGCGGCTCTCCGGCTTCAGGCGCTCGCTCTTGCAGGAGGGGCAGGGCTTGTCACTGAAGTACTTCTGCAGCTCGGCGCGGCGCGACTCGGAGGTGGTGGTCTTGAAGTTGCGCATCAGGCGCTCGACCAGGCCCTCCCACTCCATCTTGTACTGGCCGCCCTCGCCCCACTCGACGGTGAAGCTCTTGCCGTTGGAGCCGTACATCAGCGTTTCCTTCTCACGCTTGGACAGCTTCGCGTACGGCACGTCCAAATCAATCTTGAACGCCTTGGCCAGGCTCTCCACGAAGTCCGCCGTCCAGCCCTCGCCGCGATTCATTCCGCTGGCCCACGGCTCAATGGCGCCGTCGCGGATGCTGCGGGACGGGTCCGGGACGATGAGGTCCGGGTCCATCTCCGGCTTGGTGCCCAGGCCGTTGCAGTCCGTGCACATGCCCAGCGGGTTGTTGAAGGAGAAGGACGCGGGCGTCAGGTCGCCGAAGGACAGGCCGCAGGTGGGGCACGCGTTCAGCTCGGACATGACGCGGTCCGAGGCCGGGGTGCCCTTCTCGTCGGTGACGATGAGCGTGCCCTTGCCCTCGCGCAGCGCCGTCTCCACCGAGTCGGTGAGGCGCGTCTTGATGTCCGGCTTGAGCACGAGCCGGTCGATGATGAGCGCGATGTCGTGCTTGGACTTCTTGTCCAGCTCGATGCGCTCCTCCAGGCTCTTGAGCGCCCCGTCGATGCGCGCGCGGGAGAAGCCGCGCTTCTGCGCCTCGGTGAGCAGGTCCTTGTGCTCGCCCTTGCGGTTGGTGACGAGCGGCGCGAGAACCTGAATCTTGCTGCCCGCGGGCATCTTCAGGATTTCGTCGACAATCTGTTGCGCGCTCTGCTTGCCCACCTTGCGCCCGCAGTTGGGGCAGTGCTGCACGCCGATGGAGGCGTAGAGCACGCGCAGGTAGTCGTGCACCTCGGTGACGGTGCCCACGGTGGAGCGCGGGTTGTTGCTGGCCGCCTTCTGCTCGATGGAGATGGTGGGCGACAGGCCGCGGATGGTGTCGTACTTCGGCTTCTCCATCTGCCCGAGGAACTGCCGGGCATAGGCGGAGAGGCTCTCCACGTAGCGGCGCTGGCCTTCCGCGTAGAGCGTGTCGAAGGCGAGCGAGCTCTTGCCGGACCCCGACACACCCGTGAAGACGACGAGCTTCTTCTTGGGGATGTCCAGGGAGACGTTCTTGAGGTTGTGCTCCTTGGCGCCTCGGAGGGAGATGACGTCGGGCTCGGACATGGTGGCGGCGCTTTACACTGAAAGGGTGTTCCGGTGCGAGGAAACTCGCACGGGAGGAGTGGATGACATCCAACGCCCCGGGTTTCAACGCACATCCCACATGTGGCAGGTCTCCATGCAGGCGTGCGCTCGACGCACGACATGCAGGCGTGCGCGTCGAGCACGACATGCAGGCGAGCGCGTCGGGCATGACGGGCAGGCGTGCGCATCGCACACGACGGCGGGGCGAGCAGGGTGGCTCTCGTGCCTCCGCGGTTTCCCTGTAGCGTGCGCCCGTACATGAGTCGTTGGGTCCTTCCAGAGCGCTACCGCGGCATTCCCCTGCTCGTCTTCTCGAGCTTCCTCTTCGCGGTGATGGCGCTGTGCACGCGTCTTCTGGCGGGCCGCCTGTCCCCCGGGCAGGTCGCGTCTGGCCGCTTCCTCATCGGGCTGGCCTTCCTCGCCATCTACTTCCCGGTGCTGAAGCGCAGGCCTCGCTACGGGCGGCTGTCGCTGTGGGCGCTGCGCGGCGTCTTCGGCGGCGCGGCCGTCTACCTGTACTTCATCGCCATCGACCGGATGACGGTGGGCCCGGCGGTGATGCTCAACGCGTGCTGGCCCATCTACGCGGCCATCATCGGCTGGCTCTTCCTGCGCGAGCGCGTCACCGGGCCGCTGCTGGGCGGACTGGTGCTCACCACGCTGGGCGCGGGCCTGGTGATGTGGAGCACCCTGGACGGAGGCGCGTCGCTGTCGCTGGGGCTGGGCGCGTGGGCGGGCATGGGCTCGGCGGTGCTGGGCGGCGCGGCGATAGTCGTGGTGCGCGCGCTGCGGCACGACACGGACTCGGCCACCGTCTTCTTCTCCTTCTGTCTCTTCGGCCTGCTCTTCAGCCTGCCCTTCGCGATTCAGGACTGGCGGCCGCTGGGGTGGGACGTGGTGCTGCCGCTGCTCGGCGTGGGGCTGACGTCCGTCGCGGCGCAGATGACCTTCACGTATGCCTTTGGCTACGTCACTGCGGTGGCGGGCGGCGTGGCCACGCAGCTCACGCCGGCCTTCTCGTGGGTGATGGGCGCGCTGCTGCTCGGCGAGCCCGTGTCTCTGCTGGCCGTCACCGGCGCGGCGGTGTGCGTGGGCGGAGTGCTGTGGGGCACCGGCGTGGTGGGGCGGCTCTTCGCGCCCGCGTCGGCGTCGCGGCCCACCGCGTGAGCGTCGCCTGCTGAACTCGCCAGCCCCTCCCGTCCGTTGGATTCGTCCGTGTGGTACCGGCGCTTCCTGAAAAAACTCCAGACTTCCGGCCCGAATGGGAAATGTTGTTCCACGCTCGGAGCAAGCCGTTTCCCATGGAGGCCAGAGGCTTGCCACGTCGGCATGCCGACGTCTTCCCCCTACAACGCCCGGGCATCGTGGTTGCAGAAGGCCCACCGCCGGAGCCGTGGATCACCGCGGCACATCGAATTCGAAGTCCCCGGGGCGTGGTGGGAGGTCGTTATGCGAAGGGCGCTGTGGGTGGCGTGGGTGGCGGCGGCGTTGATTGTTGGAGTGGGCTGCGAGCGGCCGTCGTCCCAGAAGGCGAAGAGCGCTTTCGTCGTTCGCCCGGAGACGATTGAGTTCGGCCCCGCGGCGCTGGGGCGCACCAAGAGCTTCAAGCTGAAGATTGCCAACGGTGGCCGCGCCTCGTACCGCGTGGAGGGCGCCGTCTCCAGCGTGCCCAACGTGGAGATTCCGCCCTTCGAGCCCTTCACCCTCTCGGCCGGTGCCGAGCAGGAGATTGAAGTCCGCTTCACGCCGAGGGTGGAGGGCGTGGTGCAGGGCATGGTGGAAATCATCACCGACGCGGAGGCCGACGGGAATGTCCCCGTCAACGGCCGCGGCGTGAAGGCCTTCGTCGAGGTGCCCGAGGCGGCGCTCGACTTCGGCAACGTGGCCATGGGCATGGTGGAGATGCGCGAGGTGACGGTGCGCAATCCCTCCGACGTGGAGAGCCCGCTGGTGCTGTCGATTCAGGGCACGGACGCGGACCAGTTCTCCGCCGGAGCGGGGCAGGCCCCCACGCTGGCGGCGGGCGAGGAGCGCGTGGTGCCGGTGGCCTTCGCGCCCAACCGCCTGGGCCAGTCGGAGGCCGCGCTGCACGTGGTGGTGTGCGAGGGCTGCGAGCCAGCGGTGATTCCGCTGCGCGGCATGGGCGTGGCCTCCAAGCTGGAGGTGACGCCGCTGCGCGTGGACTTCGGGCGCGTGGCGCTGGGGGCCACGGCGGAGCAGTCGATTACGGTGCGCAACCAGGGCACGCAGCCGCTGAGCTACTCGGGGGTGCAGCTCCTGGACAACCCGGGCGGCGTCTTCAGGGTGGTGAACGAGCCGCAGCTCGCGGGGGGAGTGCTGGCCGCGGGCGCGGCGGTGGAGCTGCGCGTGGCCTTCACGCCAGTGGCGCTGGGGCGCGTGCGCGACGGCCGCGTGGAGATTGGCGTGCGCGAGCAGGGCACCACCGCGCCGGGTCCCAAGGTGTCGCTGACGGGCGAGGGCGGTGCCTCGTGCGTCACGGTGCTGCCGCGCAAGATTGACTTCGGCGTGGTGGCGGAGGGGATGACGGCCACGCGCGAGGCGGAGGTCATCAACCGCTGCCGGGAGAGCGTGCTGGTGAGCAACCTGCAGCTCGACACGCTCCAGGGCGGCTACTTCACCCTGGCCCAGGCGCCCGCGAGCATCACCGTGCCCGCCGGTGAGACGGTGAAGGTGGGCGTCACCTTCAGCCCGCGCGCCGGGCTGCTGAAGGCCAGCGCCGGGCAGCTCGCGGTGACGGTGCGCACCAACAGCACCTCCGCCACGGAGGCCGTGTCGCTGACCGGCGAGGGCCGCGTCTTCAAGCCCTGCACGTATGACATGCCGCCGACCCTCAAGTTCGGGAAGGTGCCGGTGGGCGCCTCCGTGGCGCTGGGCGTGTCGGTGCGCAACACCGGCGCGGAGGACTGCTACCTGGCCTCCATGCAGCTCACGCCGGGCTCGGACGCGGTCTTCACCTCGCTGCCGGTGCAGAACGGCGTGCTGGCGCCGGGGAAGAAGGCCACGCTGGTGGTGAGCTTCAAGCCGGACGCGGAAGGGCTCTTCAATGGCATGGCCGAGGCGTGGGTGAACCACCCGACGCTGGGCCACCCGATGACGCAGATTACCGGTGAGGGTGTGAAGGGCTGCTTCGCGGTGCAGCCCACCACGGTGGACTTCGGAGTCACCAAGCTGTCCTGCGGCCCGCGCACCCGCGAGCTGCTCGCCATCAACGACTGCCTCGGTCCGGTGAAGGTGTCGGGCATGACGGTGGAGCAGGTGGGGAGCGAGTTCGAGGTGTCGAGCGACCACGCCTTCCCGTACGAGATTCCGCGTGGCGGCCGGGTGCGTCTGACGGCCTCCTACACACCGGTGGATGACGGAGATGACGCGGCGACGCTGCGCTTCATGCTGCCGGACGGCGCCGAGTACACGGCGGGCCTCGTGGGCCGCGGCGTGACGAAGGCGGAGCAGACGGACCGCTTCTTCCAGGAGTCCGAGGCGAAGGTCGACGTGCTCTTCGTGGTGGATAACTCCGGTTCCATGATGGAGGAGCAGCAGAGCCTGGGGCAGAACTTCGCTGCCTTCCTGAGCGCGGCGAGCCAGGCGGCGGTGGACTACCGCATCGGCGTCACCACCACGGGTCTGGACCCGTCTCCGGGCGGCTGGTCCGAGTGCCCGGGCGGCGCGCAGGGCGGTGAGAATGGCCGCCTCTTCCCCGTGGATGGCTCGCGGCCGCGCATCATCACCCCGGGCACGCCCAACGCGGCGAGCGTCTTCGCCAACAACACCCGGGTGGGGGTGTGCCACTGGAACGAGCAGGGACTGGACGCGGCGTACCGCGCGCTGTCGGACCCGCTCATCTACAAGCAGGACGACCCGCGCACCCCGCTGGCCAACGACGGCAACGCGGGCTTCCTGCGCGAGGAGGCGAAGCTGGCCATCATCTTCCTGTCGGACGAGGAGGACTTCAGCTCGCAGCCGGTGTCCTTCTACGAGACGTACTTCCTGGCGCTGAAGGGCAATGACAAGACGAAGCTGAGCATCAACGCCATCGTCGGTCCCATGGACCTGGGCACCTGCCCCACGTCGAGCAGCTCCGGCAGCCGCTACATCCAGCTCGCGCAGTCCACGGGCGGCGCGGTGGAGAGCATCTGCACGCCGAACTGGGCCGCGTCCCTGGAGAAGCTGTCCAACAGCGCCTTCGGCCCCAACCGCCGCTTCAAGCTGACCGAGGAGCCCGCGGACCCCTCGCGCATCGTCGTCGCGGTGGACGGCGTCCCGGTGACGGAGGGCTGGCAGTACGAGGCGGACAGCAACTCCATCCTCTTCGACCGCAACGCGGCTCCCGCGCCCGGCTCCATGATTGAGGTGACGTACCCGCTGGGCTGCAACTAGGCCCGCGACGCGACACGGTCCTCCCGGGGCGCTCCCGCCGTGAGGTGGGGGCGCCCCGTCGTTTCTTCCCCCCGCCAGGGCCGGCCGGCCGGCGAGCGGGCTATTTGTCAGCCATTGACCCCCACGTCACAAAGATGACTCGACAGGGCGGGGAGGCGCGTGCAGCCTTTCGGCCCGAGATGCCGGAACCCCTTCTCGTCGCCGCCCTGGGTGACATCCACGGGCGCTTCCACCGCGTGGAGACGTGGTTGGACGCGCTGGAGGAGACGCGCGGCCGCCGCGTGGACCTGGTGCTGGCGGTGGGGGACGTGGAGGCCTTCCGCCGCGCGGACGACCACCGGCGCAAGGCCGCCAAGCGCACCATGCCGGCGGAGTTCGCGGAGTACGCGGACGGGGTACGCCGGGTGAAGCGGCCGCTGTACTTCATCGGTGGCAACAACGAGGACTTCGAGGCGCTGCACGACCTGCAGGGCGGCGGCGAGCTGGCCCCGGGCGTCTGCTACCTGGGCCGCGCCGGGCTGCGCGAGCTGCACGGGCTGCGGGTGGCGTACCTGTCCGGCATCCACGCACCACGCTTCATCGAGCAGCCGCTGAAGCGGCCCACCACGCAGGACACGATGAAGCAGGCCGGCTACTTCCGCACGGCGGAGGTGGAGCACGTGGCCACGCTGCGCGACGTGGACGTGATGCTGGTGCACGAGTGGCCGCGAGGCATCGTCCAGCGGGCGCGCGCGGAGAACCCATCGCCGCCCCGGCCGCTGCCCTCGTACTGGATTGGCAACCCGGTGACGCGGCGACTGGTGGACACGGTGCAGCCGAAGTGGGTGCTGTGCGGCCACTCGCACAAGGCCTTCGCGGTGACCCTGGAGGAGCAGGGACGGCAGCCCACGCGCGTCGCCTGTCTGGACCAGGCGGCGAGGGCGCAGGAGGCCGTCTTCTGGCTGGAGTTCGAAGGCCGGGAGGCCGTGCGCGCGGGCTGGGGCACGTCCGGCGCCGTGTCGTGGGAGGCGGGGCAGCGGTGGGACTTGTCCTCGCTGCCGCCGCACGTGGGAGACGGCGAAGGGGCTCCGGCGGAAGCGGGTTACTGAGCCCCGCTCAGGGCTGGCCCGGGCGCCAGTGCGTCACGGCGACGACCGGCGAGGTGCTGTTGGAAGGGCCCCCCTGCGTCGAGAGCGATTCGAGCTCCTGGGCCTGCTGGCGGAGCTGCGCGTCCAGGAACCGGAGCGTGTCGTTCGCGCAGGCAGCCCAGCCTCGCGACGTGCTCGTGGCCCGTCCCGCGGGCGCGAGCGCGGGAGCCACGTTGGCGGCGGCACCGATGCTGGTGAAGTCGAGATGCCGCAAGCCGGTGATTCGCACGAGCCACCGGTCCGCGCCGCGCAGGGAGCGCACGAAGTCGAAGTCGGGCACCACCGTGTTGTCGCCCTGCTGGTAGAGGTGCATCAGCGGTACGCGGAAGTCATCGGGGCGGAAGCCGGTGAGGCCATCGAGCCACTCCTTCCCCTGACGGTTGGCGATGCCTCCGTCGAGGCTGACGAGGGCGGACGACTCGGGGTGCTCGCGCGCGAAGAGGAACGCGGAGCGGGCTCCGAAGCTGTGCCCCACGAGCGCGATGCGCGAGGCGTCCACGTGTGTGTCGGCCTTGATGACGTCGTACGCGCGCGCCAGGTCCCGCGTCTGTCCCCGGGCAATGGCGAGCACGTCCTCGTTCTCCGCCGGCGGCGCGAGGTGCGCGGGGAAGGGCGTGGTGGCCACGATGTAGCCGTGGCTCGCGAGGTACTCGGCCAGCACGGCCTGATGGTGGGCGGAGTGGAAGCGCCCCTGGGCCACGAGCACCAACGGGAAGCGCCCCGGCGCATGTGCCGCTCCGCGCACCGCGAGGACCTCCGCGTCCAGCCACGCCGACACGGCGGACGCGGGCAGCCCCATGCTCGTCACGAGCTTCTGGTAGCGAGCCACCGCGGCCTTGGAGACGTACGGGTCCTCCGAGGAGTCCGGCTGCTGCTCGGAGCCGGTGAGGCCCACGTAGTCGCGGTAGTGCAGGCGCGAGGCGGGGGCCTCGGCTCGCGCCGGATACCAGACGGTGAGCTGGAGCGGACGCGCGTCCGCGGCGTCCTGGCCGGGGGGAACCGTCAGGACTCGCAGGCCCACGTCATGGTTGCCTGGGGCGAGCGGCCCCCAGAGTGCGGGCGCCTTGCTCGCTGGCGCCGGGGCCACCATGGGCTGGGCGGAAGGCGTGGGACGGGACGTGCCGCAGCCGGCGAGGAGGGCCAGCGCCAGCAGCCAGGAGTGGAGCGCTCGATGCCCGAGGGAGCTCATCAGAAGCGCCCCGAGATGCCCGCCATGTGCGCACCGGCCACGGGCATCATCCGCACACGGGCGGCCCTTTCGGGACTCGTGGTCTCGCCGGTGCGTCCGTGCATCAACAGGGGAACGGCGAGGCCGAACGCCGAGCCGAGCAGGGCGCCGGTGGCGACATCGGTGAGGTAGTGCTTGTCGGCGCCCATGCGCAGCAGGCCCACGGAGGTGGCGAGCGGTAGTCCCACGGCCCAGATCCACGCCTGGTTCTCATAGCCGCGCAGCGCGGCCACGGTGCCCGCGGAGACGACGAGGGAGAACGCGAGGTTGGTGTGGCCGCTGTAGAAGGAGAGGTTGTTGTCGCTCGGGTGGGCGGTGAGGCCCTTCTGGTCCTCGGGGAGTTGGTGCACGAAGGGGCGCTCGCGGCCGACGATGAACTTCACCGTCTGGTTGGCCACGGACGCGAGCACCGCGCTCTGGATGATGATGGTGGCGTCCTGGGCGAAGAAGCGGTCGGGAGCGCCGGAGCCGTGGCCCACGGCGTACTGCACGCCGAGGACGCTGGCGGGGACGACGGCGAAGCCGAGGATGTTGCTCCAGGTGTCGGCGCGCTTGCGGGACTCCTCGGTGCTGCCCGCGAGCCCGCGGCCCCAGCGGTCCAGCCGGTTGAGGGTGTCGGTGCCGTCCGGGGCGCGGTCACACCAGCGGCACTGCGCGGGGGCGAGGTCGTCCTTGAAGAAGGCCTCGCTGGAAATCCATAGGACGCCGCCGGTGCCGGTGATGATGGCGTCGCGGGTCCAGTCGAAACGAAGCTCATGGAGCCGGGGCGAGTCCTCCTGGGCGGAGGCGGACAGGGGTGCGAGGGCCAGCAGGAAGGCCACCACGGCGGCAATGGGAGCAGGGCGCACGGCGCGGAGCATAGGAGGCTCCCGCGTCGTCGTTCCACCCTCCGGAAGCCGTTCTCCCGCGCGGCCTACACTTCGGTGAACTTCATGCCCGTGGCTCCCGTGCGCTCCAGGGCGAGCTTGATGTCCTCGGAGACGATGATGACCATCGGCCAGCCCCAGGGACGGAAGACCTTTCCGGCGCCGACCTTGGACTTGTCGATTCGAAGGCCGCGAACGTTGTGGTAGGTCCCCACCTTCTCTGGCTGCCCGTCCTCCGGCTGATAGTAGTCGACGTATTCTGAAGCCTTGTCGTCGATGCACCTCAACAGCCGCGTGACGTTGAGGATGAAGTACGGCTCGGGCTGACCTTCGACCTCCACGGAGAAGAGCTGCACGTCGTCGGGTGCCAGTTCCGCGAACACGGAGGCGACCGTCTTGTGAACGATGGGAGTGGCGCCCACGGCTGTCGTAGCGAAGTCGACCGCTCGGCCAGGGCGATACAGAGGGATGCGGAGGGGCTCGCGAAGCTCCAAGGGCTGCCCCTGGGAAAACTGCCAGACGTCCCCGATCTCCTGGCCTTGGAGGTCCGTGGGCTCGTCTGGGTACCAGCGACCTGGGACGTAGAGGTTCTGTGCGAGGTCGAAGTAGCGTTCAGGCATGTCTACTCCAGGTCCTTCGTAACAAGGCGGCGGAGCATGGCTCCTGGGGTGAGGAGCTCGTTGCGCAGTTTCTTCAACTCCCCAAGCAGCGCTTCCCTGCACACGTTGGTGCTACGGCAAGAACCAAGTGCTCGCTGTAGCCGCAGAAAGACTTCCCGATGATACGCCTCCGGGTGCGGACCTTCATGGCCACGGATGCGTACCAGATTGGCGGGGTCGTTCAGCGTCATGCCCGCCCTTCTGAAGAGCTTCTCGAACACCGGCGTCCACGGTCCTCCGTTCGCATCTGACTCGGTGTTCTTGTCGGTGCAGATGTGATGCACCTTCCCGTCCGGATCACCCAGGATGCCACTCGAGCCCGAAGCCACCATGGCCACCGCGCCGGGCCCGAGGGTGATGATGACGCCACCCTCGACCACCGCGACCGCGCTCACTTGTTCAATCGCCGCGAGATTCACTCCGAGCTGCGATGCACTCAGTGCCGCTGCCGGAGGGAAGCCTGGTAACAGGGGTAACCGGGAGGCCAGCGCTGAGGCTCCACTCATAGTGCCCTTGCCCAGCACTACTGCCACTGCGAGCACGAAGATGCGCGCCCCTTGCGTGCCCATGACATGGCCGAAGCGCTCGCCGGCCTCTTCCAACTCCTCGAACGTACGGGCCCGGTCCGAGTTCCGCTTCAGCTCGATGCATGCGTGGACCAACTCGAGGAACGCGTCGATGCCCACGTACGCCAGCATCAGCACCGACACTACTGCGGCCGCCTTGGTGAACACGGGCTCGGGGTTCGCTGCCAGCACGGCCCACGTCACCAACGCCGACACCACCACCGCCTTGAAGAAGGTGGGGTTGAGCGTCTTCTCCACCGCCTCCGCGATGCTCGCGTGCATTGGGTCCAGTGACAGGCCCATTGCCAGGGTCAACCGGTCCCTCTCATCGAAGCCAAGTCCGTCCTCCAGCAGCGAGAGACAGTCCCCTGGCCCCTCGTGCGCCTGGCACCACCGGCCGTACCGCTTATGCAGCGCGCTCCGCAGCGCCTTGTCCATGGTGCTGCCGCGATTCGAGGCACGTACCAACCACCCGGCATCATCGGAGGGCCGCAGGGACAGGGGCACATCCAGCGCGAGCCGTGCGAGAGCCTTCTCGAAGTCCTCTGCATCGACCTCGACGGAACCACCCGAGGCCCGCGGGACATGCTCCACCACCCGACCCTGGCCAGTATCGAGCCGCACGACGCGCGAGCCCGTACAGCCCACCATCCACGGAATCAACAGCAGGGCCCACCAGCTTTTCGCCACCACACGTGCCTCCCCGGGGCCGAGCACCCCTGAGTCAGGCGCGGCACGAGAGCATCGGCTTGGAGCCCAGGTCGATGGTGGAGAACCGCAGAGTCTCTCCTCTGGCCTGAACGGCATGAGCCGGATGTGCCCGCTCGCTTGCTGGAGACCCACGCTTGGGCCGACCCACCTCGTCCGTGCGAGCCCTCGTTGAACGCCCTGTCCGAGGATGGCCTAGAGTCCCGGAGCGAACACGTCATGACGACCTCCTTCGCCACCCGGTTCCCGCTCAAGGTCCGCCTCTCGCTGCACGGAGGCACGCTCCTGGTGGGCGCGTTCACGTATCTCTACGCGCGGCTCGTCTGCACGTATATCTGCTCGCTGCCGCCCCTGCTGTTGCTGCAATCGGTCCTCGGGCTCTCGGCGGTCCACATCGTCTTGCGAGAAGGCGTGTTCCGCTTCGCTCCCGAGCCGGATGGAAGCCGCACTCCGGCCCGCCATGCGTATCTGCTCTCCGTGGGCACCTGGGTGGTGACGGGCTTCGTGGCCTTCACGCTGCATCTCTGGCTCTATCCCCACTTCCCGCTCCTCAGCCACGTGAAGCTCGCCGTCGGGTACTGGCTGCTCGGAGGCGGCCTCGTCGCCCAGGTGGAGTACCTCCTCTTCGAGCAGCTCCGCCCCTCCACGTCCTCGCCCGTCGCGCAGTTGCGCGAGCGACTGGGGCACCGGCTCATCGAGGGCTACGTCCTCTTCACCACCATCCCCGTGCTGGTGCTGCTGCTCACCCTCGTGCGCATGGTGGGCGAGTTTCACGGGAGCCGGCAGGCGTTGATTGAAGCCTCGCTCCTCGCCGCTTCCATCACCGTGGTGGCGCTCATCGCGGCCGTGGCCTATGGCTCCAGCCTGCGGCGCGACTCGGAGCGACTGCTGGACGCCGTGCGCCGGGTCGGCAGTGGGGACCTCCATCCCTCCGCCGCCACGAGCCGCCCTGATGAACTCGGGCTCATCGCCCTCGGCATCAACGACATGGCTGACGGACTCCGTCTCCGCGAGCGCATCCGCGAAGCCTTCGGCCGCTTCGTCTCACCGCAGGTGGCCAACGAGTTCATCGAGAAGTACGCGCGCCCGGGACGTGCCGCGGAGCTGGGAGGCCGCCGGCGCGATGTGGTCCTTCTCTTCAGCGACCTGCGCGACTTCACGCCGCTGTCCGAGTCGCTCTCCCCCGAGGACCTCATCGAGGTGCTCAACGGCTACTTCGGGGAGATGGTCGCCACCATCCAGAAGCACGGGGGCATGGTGGACAAGTTCATCGGCGACGCGGTGCTCGCCGTCTTCGGTCTCACCGAGGGCAGCGAGAACCCGGCCGTCGCCGCCGTGGCCGCCGCGCGCGAGATGCAGCAGCGTCTGAAGGACTACAACGCGCGGCTCGCCGGACGAGGGCTGTGCCTTCGTTCCGGCATCGGCGTGCACGCGGGCGAGGTCGTCGCGGGCTATCTCGGCAGCGCGGAGCGGCTGGAGTTCACCGTCATCGGCCACACCGTCAACGTCGCGGCCCGCATCGAGAGCCGGGCCCGCGAGCCGCTGCCCTCGCTGCTCTTCAGCGACGAGGTGGCCCGGAGGCTCGCGGGGAAGCTCGACGTTCGCGAGGTGGAGTCCGTCACCCTCAAGGGCGTCGCGGAGCCGATGCGTCTCTACACGTTGGCGCGCGAGGCCGAAGACAACCAGGCCGCGTGAGGGCGTGAGCCGCTGCTCAGGTGGTCCCGCTGACGCGCAAGTCCGAGGACAGGCAGGACACCTGAAGACAGACGCCGCTCAGGTGCCAGAAGCCACCGGGACGCGTGTGAAGCTCAGCGTCTCCGCCTCGTCCTTGCCATTGCTCCGATACGTCTCCACCTTCGTGAAGTGGTTCGCATCCCCAAGCGTCAACTCCAGCCGGTGCAGATGCGAAGCACGAGGCGCCTTCAGATTGGTCGCGTCCAGGAAGGTGAAGACCCACCGTCTCTCGGTGGCATCCGGAGCGAGGCGGAGGCGCGGCTGGTTGCCCTGCGCGCAGTAGTGCGTCGCCAGCAGTCGCGCTCCATCCAGGTGATAGAGCGTCAGCGTCTCCTTGCCCGAGGGCAGCGTGTACGTCTCGACGAGCGTGCTGTCGCCTGAGACGAGCCGGTAGGTCAGCCGGATTTCCTTGCCCTCGGACAGGGGCGCGGTCCACGTGCCGACCAGGGCACGCAGTTGCTCGAAGCTCTGCGCGGCGGAAGGAGCCCCCGCGCGAGCCGGCGTCGAGCCGAGACACAGCAAGACCGCGAGGAAGAGGGGAGCGGTGAGTCGCCAAGGCATGAGCATGCGTGAAACATAGAAGCGCCGGGTGTCCCACCGCACGCGTGTTCCTCACGGACCGGAGCTCACTCCGAGGGAGACAGCTTCGTCACCCAGAACGCGTCCGGCACCTTCGCCGCCGCGCCCTTCTGCAGTTGGTTGCGCAACCGCGCCTCGGTGACCCAGATGCGTCCATTGGCTTCCACCGTGAGGTTGACGGGGGACTCCATCCCCGAGGCCAGCACCTCGATGCGCCTCGGACCCGACGTCTTCCCGAGCACGTCGATGCGGACCACACGCCCGTCGCCACTCTTCGTCGCGCCCTCCAGCACGAGCAGCCGTCCATCCGGCGCGAAGCGCATTCCATCCGGATTCTCCAGGCGTCGCGGCAGCTCCACCTCGCTCACGGCCGGAGGCGCCCCCGCGTCACCAGGGCGCACGAGGAAGAGCCGGCCAGGACCGAAGGTGCTGACGGCCAGCGTCTTCCCGTCTGGAGCCAGCGCGATGCCCGCGGGGCCGATGCCCGAGAGCCCCGCCTCCTTCGACTGGAAGCGTGCGTCGGACACGTAGGTCTCCAGGCGCTCACCTCCAGGCGGCAGGTAGAGGACGGAGGCCCGGGTGCTGTCCGTCACGTACAGCCCACCGTCGGCTGCAAGAGTGATGTCATTGCCCAGCCCTCCCTCCGGGATGGGGACGATGCGCCGCACCTCGCCGGAGCGAGCATCCACCGCGAAGAGCCGGTGCCACCGCTTCCCCAGCGCTCCGTCCGGGCGCATCAAGCCCATGACGTCCGGAGACGTGCCCCACAGCAGGCCACGCGGTGCATCGAGCCGCAGGCTCGTCACCGCGAAGACCTCCTCCGAGCCGGGGAACAGCACCGTCCATTCGCCTCCCGGAGCCTTGCGGAGGATGCGCCCGCTCGGCACCGAGCCGACGAAGAGCGTCCCGTCTTCCGCGTGGGTGATGCCATTGGGATACGTGAAGCCCGAGGGCAGGGTCAGCCGCTCACGGCGCGGGGCGGCGGCCTCCGGAGCAGAGGGCGTCAGCGTAAGCAGGACCGCGGTGAGGACTCCGAGGAAGTTCAGTCCGTGCATGGCGCTCACCGCTGCGAAGCCGTGGTGGAAGGAGTGACCCAGGAACGGTGCCCGGCGATGGTGTACCCGCCGTCGACCAGCAGGTTCTGTCCCGTGACGAAGCGCGCCCCGTCGGAGCACAGCCAGACCACCGCGTCCGCCACCTCCTCCGGGCTGCCGAGCCGGCGCGCGGGCGTGTGCGCGATGAACGGCCGCTGAATCTCCTCCGTGGAGAGGAGACGGTGGAGCATGGGCGTTTCGATGATGCCCGGGTTGACGTTGTTGACGCGCACGCCGCGGTCCATGCCCTCCAGCGCCACCGCGCGAATCATCCCGTCCAGCGCCGCCTTGCTCGCCGAGTAGATGGAAGTCCCCGTCATCGCGCCATGCGCCAGCCACGAGGAGTTGTTGACGATGGCCCCGCCGCGCCCCGAGCGCAGCATGGCCTCCACCTCGTACTTCATGCACAGCCACACCCCACGCACGTTGATGCCGAAGGTGTGGTCGAAGTCCTCGGCCTTCAACTCGTGAATGGGAGCGAAGGAGCCCTCGACGCCCGCGTTGTTGAAGGCCGCGTCCAGCCGGTCGAACCGCTCGAGCGTCGTGCGCACGAGCCGCTCCACCTCCTCCTCCTTCGCCACGTCGGTGGGGACGGCGAGCGCCCGTCCACCGGCCGCCTGGACTTCCGCCGCCACCGCTTCCAACTCCGCGCGCCGCCGGCCCGCGAGGACCACGGTGGCTCCCTCGCGAGCGAAGGCCACCGCGGCGGCCTGCCCGATTCCACTTCCGGCCCCGGTGACGAGGACCACCTTCTCCTGGAACGACTTCGAACCCTTCACGTCCGCCATGGTGCTTGTACTCCGCAGGGGGGACCGGAAGCCCACGCGGCCCGGATGGCCGCCCGCGCCTTTCCGATGCGTGCGCTGCACAAGTAGCCCACGGGTTCCGCCCCATCATCGCGCGGCGCCGCACTAGACTCGTGCACCGCACGCAACAATGTGGGAGGAGCGGGGCATGGAGCGCGTGGCACTGCGGGACAGGCTGGAGGACATGCTCAGCTTCACGGCGGTGGCGCGGGCGTTGAGCTTCGCGGACGCGGCCCGGGAGCTGGGCATCAGTCCCTCTGCTCTGAGCCGGCGCATCGCCCGCCTGGAGGATGCGCTGGGCACGGCGCTCCTTCGCCGCACCACGCGCCATGTGTCGCTCACGGAGGCGGGGACGCTGTACCTGGAGCGATGCACCGACGTGCTCACCCGCGTCGAGGATGCGGAGGCGCTCGTCTCGGGCCTGGCGGGAGAGCCCAGGGGGCGGTTGCGCGTGGCCGTGCCCAACCTGTTCGGCCAGCTCCAGGTGGCGCCATTGCTGCCGGACTTCCTGCGCCGATATGCGCGCATCGGGTTGGAGCTCTCGTTCATGGACCGCTACGTGGACCTCGTGCAGGAGGGCTTCGACGTGGCCATCCGCATCGGCGCGCTCACGGACTCCAGTCTCGTGGTGCGCCGGCTCGCCACGAACCACCGCTTCCTCGTCGCGGCCCCGAGCTACCTGCGAGGCCGCCGGCCGCTGACGAAGCCCGAGGACCTCGCGCACCATGCGTGCCTCTACTTCAGTCCGCTTGCGGATGGGCAGTCGTGGACCCTGCACAGGGCAGAGGAGCAGGTGACGGCGCGAGGACGCCCGGTGCTCGTCGCGGACAACGCGGAGGCACTGCGACTGGCGGCGGTGGCGGGCTGTGGTGTCACCGTGCTGGCCACGTTCCTCATCGCGGAGGACCTGCGGGCCGGGCGGCTCGTACGGGTGATGGACGGTTGGTCGGTGCCTGACACGGGCATCTTCGCCGTGCACCCACCCGGGAGGCTGGTGCCGTCGAAGGTGAAGTCCTTCGTCTCGTTCCTCGCGGAGCGCTACGCGGGCACGCCACCGTGGGAGCAGCGGTTGGGCTCGCGACGCTCCGGTGCGTGAGGAACTCTGGTAGACATCGCGGCGCCATGGAGCTCATTCCCGCTTCGGATTTCTCACCGCGCGCCCTCTCCACCCTCTTCGCGCGCTCGTTCGAGAATTACTTCGTCAACATCCCCGACGCGCCCGCGCTGTTCGACGCGCGCGTGCGCACCGAGCACATCTCGCTGGCGGACAGCCGGGTGGCCCGGGTGGACGGTGAGTCAGTGGGGTTGGTGCTGATGGCGCGGCGGGGAAGGGTGAGCCGCGTCGCGGGCATGGGCATCATTCCCTCGCACCGCAACCGCAAGCTGGGGGCTCGCATGTTGTTGCCGTTGTTGGACGAGGCCCGGGCGCGCGGCGACACGCGGATGGTGCTGGAGGTCATCGAGCAGAACGCCCCAGCGGTGAAGCTGTACGAGCGCCTGGGCTTCCAGCGCGTCCGCCGGCTGGTGGGCTTCGTGGGGACTCCGGCGCCGGAGCCCGCCGCGCTGGAGGAGGTGGAGGCGCTGGCCTGCGCGCGGCTGCTCCCGGATGACGTGCCCTGGCAGATGGCGCCATCCACGGTGGCGGGACTGGCGCTGCCCGCGCGGGCGTTCCGGCTCGGGCCCGCGGTGGCGGTGATTGGAGATGTCTCCGCCCCCACGCTCGCGCTGCGCGCCATCGCCGTGGAGCCTTCCGAGCGGGGAAAGGGCTTCGGGCGCAGGCTGTTCCGCGCGCTGGCGGCGGCCTGGCCCGGAAGGCCGATTGCCGCGGGCGCCATCATTCCGGAAGGGCTGTGCGACGGCTTCTTCCTCGGCGCGGGCTTCCAGCATCCGGCGTTGTCCCAACTCGAGCTCGTCCACCGTCTGACCGCGCCATGAACCTCATCGAACGTCTTCAAGACTCCATGCGCCACGCGGCGCAGGAGCGCTACACCGCCGTCTCCGTCCCGCCCTTCACGGCCTACTTCCACCCGTTCGACGCGATGGTCTACCTGAACTACGCCATCCCGGACGGGCCCGTGACGGGCGACACGCGCGTGGCCCTGCGGCGGCTCCGCACCGAGTTCGAGTCGCGCCAGCGCGTGCCCCGCTTCGAGTACGTCGACGCGCTGGCCCCCGAGCTGGCCGGCATGCTGCGCGACGCCGGCTACCGCCAGGAGGCCGAGGCCCGGCTCATGGTCTGCACTCGCGACAGTTACGTCCCCGTCCCGGGGCCGGACGGGCTCGTGCTCGCGGTGCTCTCGCCGGACTCGCCTCGCGAGGAGGTCCGCGCCTTCTGCGTCACCACGCGCCAGGGCTTCAGCCCCGACGAGACGCCCGCCGTGAGCGACGAGGAGGTCTCCAAGACGCTCGCGGACCTGAAGGACGGCCGCGCGTTCCTCGCGAAGATGAACGGGCGCCCGGTGGCGGGCGGGCTGTTCACCTCACCCCACCAGGGCACTTCCGAGCTCGCGGGCGTGGCGACGCTCCAGGAGTGGCGCGGGCGCGGCATCGGCGCGGCGCTTGTCTCGCGCGCGGCGCAGGAGGCCTTCTCACGCGGCGTGGAGGTGCTGTTCCTGAGCACCATCACCGAGGAGGCCGGCCGCCTCTACGAGCGCGGCGGCTTCCGGTTCGTCACGCGGATGTTGTTCTACGTCGACGCCGCGGCTCCCACCCACGGCTGAGTCACGTCGGGACGCTGGCGCGTCCCCGTGCGACGCGGATGGTGTGCCTGGCCGCCCGCTCGCGTGAAGTACGAGGTCGCCAACTTCGACGAGGACCTCATCGACCGCGCGAGCAAGAGCTATGAGATTCGGGCTGCCATCGACACGCTGAACGGTGGCGGCGTCGCCGGCTTCATCCAGAGCGTCCTCTGAGAAGTCCGGGAAGTCTTCCTTCCTGGGCAGGGCAGACAGGCGAGCATTGAAAAGACCTGGGCGGCGGGCTCGCAAACGAGCATGAAAGCCACCCGCCCGGTCGTTCTACAATCCGCTCCCGAATGTCCCCCCGTCCCGGCCGTACCCTCCACGTGTATCCCGACGCCGGCCGGCGCCAGGCCGCGCTGCGCGCAGGGGGGGATGCGAGCGGCCTGTCGGTGGGGGCCCACCTGCTCACCTGGGATGAGCTGCTGCATGCCCTCGGTGGCGCGCGCGAGCTGAACCGGCGCCCGTGCCCGGCCATGGCCGCACGCGCCGTCGTGTCCTCGCTGGGCCCCGTGCTGGGCGACACGCCCTTCGGTGAGTACGTGCGAGAGCCCGCCTTCGCGCGCGCCGCGCTGGACGTGGTGCTCGACTTGAAGGCCGGCCGCCTCACCGCGCGCGAGCTGCAGGACGCGGTGGAGGTACTGCCTCCGGACAGGCAGAGGAGGGGACGGGTGCTCGCCCGCCTGTACCACCTCTACGAGCAGAAGATGGCGGAGCTGGGACTGGCGGACCGCGAGGACGTGATGCGCGGCGCACGCGAGGCCCTGGGCCGTGGCGCATGGCCGGCGGGCTGGGAGGGCGTGGGCGCGCTCGTGCTGCACGGCATCTACGACGTGCGGCCTTCCGGGCTGGAATTGCTGCTGGCGCTGGTCGCGGCGTGCGAGTCGCGCCGGGTGACGCTGCGGGTGGAGACGCCGGTGGGTGGCTCGCCCGCGGCGGACGCGGCGTTGGCGGCGTTGTTCCGCGCCTTCGAGAACCGCGGCGAGACGATGCCGCACGTGGACCTCTTCAAGGCGGACGTCACCTTCGAGGGCCGGCCCTTCATCGACCTCGGTCGTCACCTGTTCTCTCCGCGTGCCTCGCGGGACGTGCTGAAGGACGCGCTGCCGGGCCTGCGCGTGTGGAGCGCGGCCACGGCTCGCGAGGAGGCGCGCCTCGTCGCGCGAGACGTGAAGCGGCTCATCGCGGAGGGCGCCTCGCCGGGAGACATCGCCATCGCGTGGCGCGAGCCGGGGCCCGAGGCCGGGTGGCTCGCGGAGTCGCTGGGAGAGCTGGGCGTGCCGGTGCGCCTGCCCTGGGGTGAGCCGCTGGCCCTCGCGGGCCCCGTGCGCCTCGCGTTGGACCTGCCGGCGCTGGCGGAGGACGGCTTCCCCGCCGAGCGCGTCGCGGAGTTGGTGGGCAGCCGCTACGCGCCCACGCTGTCTCGCGGTGGCCCGGACGCGCCCGCGAGCCTCTTCGCTCTCGCGGCCGTGCGCGACGACAAGCTGGGCGCGCTGCGCAACCGCGGCGCGTATGACGTGCGGCTGGATGGGCTCGCGCGCCGGCTCCTCGCGCTCTACGGAGCGCAGAAGAAGGACGCCGGCAACCGCGTGCACGCCGTGCAGGTGCTGCGCCAGCGCTGCATGCTGCTCGTGGACCACTGCCGTCGCATCCCCGAGAAGGGCACCATCGAGGAGCTGCTCACCGCGTGGTGGCACGTGGTGGAGCGGCTGGGCCTGATGGACTCGGAAGGCCCGCTGGAGGCGCGTGAGGAAGGTGGCCTGGGCGCGCGGGCGGTGGACGCGCGAGCGCGGGACGAGGCCGCTCGTGAGGCGCTGCGTCAGCGCGTGCAGGGACTCCTGCGGACGATGAAGGCCGTGGGCGGAGGGCCGGAGCTGAAGCGGCGCACCTTCGGCCGCTGGCTGCGTGACGCCATGGCGGACGCGCACCTGCCTCCGCGCGGGCCTCGCACCGGAGCGGTGGAGGTGCTCGACGTGGCCGAGCTACCGGGCCGCACCTTCCGCCATCTCTTCCTCGCGGGCATGACGGAGGGCCGCTTCCCCGGCCGTGACGCGCCGTCTCCGCTGCTGGGAGACGCGGAGCGCTCCGCCCTCAACAAGCACCTGGGCCGCGACGTGTTCCGCCTCACCGGCGGCGAGTTCGAGGACCGCGCGGCGTGGCGCCTCACCGAGGACCGGCTGCTCTTCGCCAGCGCGCTCGCCGTCGCCGAGGAGACGGTGAGCCTGTCCTTCGCCATGGAGGCCGCGGGTGGACAGGAGCAGGTGCCCTCCGCGTTCCTCGAGGAGGTGCGCCGGCTCACCGCGCTGAAGTGGATGCCGCGCTCGTTGCCGCCCATTCCTCCGCTCGACGAGGTGCTCACCGAGGCGGAGCTGCGCCGCAGCGTCGCGCTGGAGGCGCTGGCCCAGCCCAAGCTGCGCGTCACCGAGCCGGACCCGGCGGCCCCGCTGCTCCGGCGTCAGTTCGAGAAGGAGGTCTGGTACTCGGCCGCGAAGGAATTGTCGCTCGTGGAGATTGAGCGCCTGTTCTTCTTCGGCGACCCCAACCGGCAGCCGGGTCCGTACACGGGCTCGGTGGATGCGAACACGCTGCGCGAGTCCCTGCGCGAGACGTTCCGCTTCGACCTCACCCGCCCGCTGTCCGCGTCGGCGCTCGCGCGCTTCGGCAACTGCGGCTTCCAGGGCTTCCTCACGTATGGCCTGAAGGTGACGGAGCCCGACACGCCGGGCGAGGAGTTCGACGCGCGCGGCCGAGGCACCTTCTGGCACCGCGTGGTGGAGGAGGTGTTCAAGTCGCTCAAGGAGCACGGCCTGCTGGGCAAGGCGCCCGAGGACGTGCCGGACGAGGTGCTGGACACGGCGCTCAAGTCCGCCATCAAGCACTTCGAGAAGTTCCACCACGTGGGCCATCCCGCGCTGTGGAAGCTGGCGCACGAGCGCGCCCGCGCCATGGCCCGCCGCATCCTCGTGGACGAGCGGCACGGGCTACCCTTCGACAAGATGGTGCCCGAGGGCTTCGAGCTCCAGTTCGGCCCCGCCGCCGAAGACGACAAGTGGCGCAACGTCATCCTCCCGATTGGCGGTGACGCCATCGTCTTCGAGGGGAAGATTGACCGGTTGGACAAGGCGGGCGGCGAGGTGGGCGTCATCGACTACAAGTCCGGGCGGCTGGACAAGCGCGCGCTGAAGGAGAAGCTGCTCACGTCGGACTTCCAGCTCCCGCTGTACCTCTACGCGGCGCGCGAGAGCGGCCACAAGGACGCGAAGCAGGCGGCGTGGTTCTCGCTGCGCACCGGCGCCACCATCCACCTGACGGAGGTGGTCTCCGCGCAGGAGATGGACGAGCTGCTGTCCACGGACCCGGAGGTGCGCGCGAAGGTGGCGGAGAAGCAAGGCCTCAACCTGCCCAACGCGGTGGAGTCGCTCGTGAATACGCTGCGCGAGGGGCGCTTCGCCGCGCGACCCCAGGACTGCGGCACGTGCGGCTTCCGCGCCGTGTGCCGCATCACGGAGCGCCGCATGACGGAGGAGGGCGGATGAGCGGCACGCCGTCCATCTTCGCGCTGGAGCGCAACCTGGCCCTGATGGCGGGCGCGGGCGCGGGCAAGACGTACAGCCTGGTGACGATGACGCTGCACCTGCTCGCGGGCGCGCGTGAGGCCGGCGCGGCGGTGCGTCCGTCTCGGCTGTGCATGCTCACCTTCACGGACAAGGCCGCCGCGGAGATGCGCTCGCGCGTGCGGCAGCGTCTGGATGGGCTCGCGCAGGGCGACACGCGGCAGGACCAGGAGAAGGAGCTGCGTGCCTCGCTGGAGCGGCTGGACAAGCCCTTCCCGCTGCCGGATGCGTGGCGGCAGCTCCGCGAGGAGCTGGGCGCGGCCACGGTGGGCACGTTCCACTCGCTCTGCGGGCAGTTGCTGCGCCGTGCACCGCCGGCCGTGGGCATCGACCCGAACTTCGAGGTGCTCGACGAGCTGGAGGCCTCGGGGCTGGTGCAGGACGTCTGCGAGCGCGTGGTGCTGGATGCGCTCGAAGAGGGCGACGCGCAGGTGCGCGAGCTGTGTCAGGAATTGGGCTTCTCCGGCTCGGGCTTCTCGGATGGCCTGGTGGCCGCGCTGGTGTCCGTCTACCGCAAGCTGCGTGAAGAGGGCCTGCGCGCCGCCACCGCCGCCGTGGGCAATGCCGCGGAGGCCCGCGCGGAGCTGGAGGAGGAGATTACGAGGTGCATCCAGCTCTGCTCCGAGGCGCACGGGCTGGACGTGAAGGGCGAGTGGAGCCGGCTGCTCGGCGGGCTGGAGCGCGCGCTGAATGGAATGACGGCTGAGAACTTCGGCACGGGCGAGCGCTTCCCGTGGCTGCGCGCCTGCTTCAAGGCCGATGGTCGCAACTTCGCGCGACTGAGCAAGGGCGCCGCGTCTCCCATTCGCGAGCTGTACTGGCGCGTCTTCGGCAAGAGCGACGGCTCCGTGCCCCGTCTGGACGACGCGTGGGCCGCGTGGCGTACCGCGCCCTTCGAGCTCACCTTTCGCGAGCTGCTGACACAGGTGGAGGAGCGCCATGACGAGGAATTGTCGCGGCGCAACGTGTTCGACTTCACCTCGCTGCTCGTGAAGTCGCGAGACCTGCTGCGAGACTTCCCGGAGTTCCGCCGGCAAGTGCAGGAGCGCATCGGCGCGCTGCTGGTGGACGAGTTCCAGGACACCAACCGCCTCCAGTTGGAGTTGGTGCTGCTGCTCGCGGAGAAACGCGACGGTGGGCCGCGCGAGCTGGCGAAGGACACGGACGTGGTGGCGTCGCTGCCATTGGAGCCCGCGTTCCTCTGCGCGGTGGGTGACCGCAAGCAGTCCATCTACGAGTTCCGCGGCGCGGACGTGTCTGTCTTCTCGGTGCTGGCGAAGAAGATTGAGGACGAGGGCGGCACGCGCGGCTTCCTCCAGCACAACCGCCGCTCGGTGCCAGGGCTGCTGTCCTTCTTCAACCGCACCTTCGCCGGAGTGCTCGTCGCCGCCGACGAGAGCGAGCCGCGCCCCTTCGAGGTCGTCTACGTCCCCGAGGAGGACGACCTCTCGCCCGTGCGTCCGTCCCTCACCGAGTCACAGGTGGTGGAGCGGCTGCAATTGGAAGAGGCGGACACGGCGGCGGACCTGCGCTGGCTGGACGCGGACTCGGTGGCGCGGCGGCTGCGGTGTCTGCTGGCACCGGGCGCACCGGCCACCGTGGAGCGCGAGGACGGAGAAGGATTGCGCCCCGCGCGCGGTGGCGACGTGGCCATGCTCTTCCGGACCTTCACGCACCTGGAGGTGTACCGGCAGGCGCTCATCCGCCACGGTGTTCCGCACCGGGTGCTGCGCGGGCGTGGCTTCTATGGCGCGCAGGAGGTGCTGGACCTGGCCTCGCTGCTGGCGCTGCTCGCGGACGCGGAGGACTCGCTCGGCTTCGCCGCGGTGCTTCGCTCTCCACTGGTGGGGCTGTCGGATGCGTCGCTGTTCCTCCTCGCGGGGGACCAGCCCTTGTCGCTGGCGTCGCCCAACCTGAAGGATGCGAAGGTGCTGGAGTCCCTCCCCGAGCGCGAGCGGACGCGGCTGGAGCGCTTCCTCGGGGCACTGCCCGCGCTGCGCCGTGAGCGCGACCGGCTGGGCGTGCGCGAATTGTTGCTGTCCGCGCTGGACGTGACGGGCTACCGCGAGGCGCTGGCGGGCTCGCCCTACGCGGAGCAGGCGAGCGCCAACGTGGAGAAGCTGCTGGCGCTGGCTTCGCGTCGGGACGAGCGCGGCACTGGTGGCTGCGTGGCCTTCGCGCGCGAGCTGCGCATGCTCGCGGAGAACGACCCCACCGAGGCGCAGGCGGACCTGCTGGATGCGGGCGACCCGCGCGCGGTGCAGTTGCTCACCATCCACCGCGCGAAGGGCCTGGAGTGGCCCATCGTCGTGGTGCCGGCGCTCGGCGGGCGGCGGCGCACCACCAGCGCTCGCGCGCACTTCGAGCGCTCGCACGGAATCTCCCTGCGGCCATGGGTGCCGGACTCGCTGGACACCGACTACACCTCCAAGCGCTTCGACGCGGTGAGGGCGGAGCTCAAGGCGCGCGAGGACGCCGAGTACCGCCGCCTCCTCTACGTGGCCCTCACCCGCGCCCGGGACATGCTGGTGCTGTCGGGCGGCGCGGAGCCGCGCGGCGGCAAGGACTCGTGGTGGCACCTCATCAACGCGCGGCTGGAGGAGGAGCCGGAGCTGCGCGAGCTGGTCGATGACCTGAATGTGGATTCACTTCCGCCGCCCGCGGACCCCGTGCCTCCAGGCCCCGAGGAGCTGGCGCGCGCCGGGGCTCGCGTGGAGGCCGCTCTGCTGCGCGTGCGCGGGGGGCTCGGAGAGGATGGCGAGACTTCGGGCTCGGTGGTGGCGTCGGTGGACGCGGTGCAGGACTTCCTCGCGTGTCCGCGGCGCTTCCACTACCTGCACCGGCTCGGCTTGCGCGGCGCCGCGTGGCCCTGGGAGGTTCCGCCCCGGGGAACGCCGCCGCTCGTGGAGCCCGACGGGTGGTTGCCCGCCGAGAGTCCGGAGAACCTGACGCTGCGCCTGCTGCGCGCCGTGGACTTGCGGCTCGCGGCGGCCCCGGACGTGGAGCCCGCCGAGCGGCGTGCCCACCTGGAGGCGCTGCTGCGCGCCGCGGGCGCGCTCCCGGACGATGAGGGCATGGAGGGCGTGGTGGGCACCGTGGAGCGCTTCCTCGGCACCGAGCTGGCGCGGCGCATGGCGGCGTCGCCCTCGCAGGCCGTCCACCGGGGGCTGCCCTTCCACGTGGTGCTGGAAGAGGGGGCTGCCCTGGAGGGCGAGGTGGACATCCTCTGGGAATCACCCGAGGGCGAGGCGGTGGTGCTGTCCTTCAAGTCCGGCGGACGACATCCGATGGGGGCGGCGGCCTACACGCACGAACTGGCGGCGCTGGACCTGGCCGCGCGGCGCATGGTGCGTGAAGGGGTGCCGGTGCGGGTGGGAGTGGTCTTCCTGGGCGAGCCTCGCCCGGAGCCGGAGTGGCTGACGGGCGCGAAGGGGCTGGAGGCGGCCGCCGGGAGGCTGGCCGGGGCCGTCCGGGCGCTGGCTCGCGGGGAAACCCGGGGGGAGTGGGCCGGGCGGGAGAGGGCGACCTGCCAGGCCCTGCATTGTGGCTTCTCGGAACACTGTCACCCGGCCCCCGGCGCGTGCTAAGCGGCGCTCACCATGCCGAACGTCGTCGTCATCGGAGCGCAGTGGGGAGATGAGGGTAAGGGCAAGGTCGTCGACCTGCTCACCGAGCACGCCCAGTTGGTCGTCCGTTTCCAGGGCGGCAACAACGCGGGCCATACGCTCGTGGTGGGCGGGCAGAAGACGGTGCTGCATCTGATTCCCTCGGGCATCCTCCACCCGGGCAAGACGTGTGTCATTGGCAACGGAGTGGTGGTGGACCCTGCCGTCCTCGTCGGGGAAATCGACGCGCTCAAGGCGCGCGGCTTCCTCAAGGAAGACTCGCAGCTCATCATCTCCGACAATGCCCACGTCATCTTCCCGTGGCACAAGCTGCTGGACAGCTTCCGCGAGAAGGCGCGCGGTGGCAGCGCCATCGGCACCACGGGCCGGGGAATCGGCCCGTCCTATGAGGACAAGGTCGCTCGCCGCGGCATCCGCGTGCGCGACCTGCTCAACCCGGAGCGCCTGCGCAAGCGCATCGAAGAGCGCCTGCCGCTGGCGCTGGAGGAGCTGAAGGAGCTCTGCAAGCAGGCCGGCGCGGACGTGCCGCAGCTCGAGGTGCCGCAGGTGCTGGCGGAGTTCTCCGCCCTGGGCCAGCGGCTCAAGCCCTACGTGCACGACGCCTCGCTCTTCCTCTCCGAGCAGGTGCGCAAGGGCGCGCGCATCCTCTTCGAGGGCGCGCAGGGCACGCTGCTGGACGTGGACCACGGCACGTATCCCTTCGTCACCTCGTCCAACTGCGTTGCGGGCAACGCCGCGGTGGGCTCGGGCCTGGGACCCACGGCCATCGACAAGGTGATGGGCATCAGCAAGGCGTACACCACGCGCGTGGGTGGCGGCCCGTTCCCCACCGAGCTGAACGACGCCCTCGGCGACCAGCTCCGCAAGGTGGGTGACGAGTACGGCGCCACCACCGGCCGCCCGCGCCGCTGCGGCTGGCTGGACGGCGTGGTGCTGCGCTACGCCGCGCGCGTCAACGGCCTGTGGGGCATGGCGCTCACCAAGCTGGACGTGCTGAGCGGCCTGAAGACGCTGTGCATCTGCACCGCGTACGACCTGGACGGCCAGAAGATTACGGAGCTGCCCGGGGACTACGAGGACCTGGCGCGCGTGAAGCCCATCTACGAGACGCTGCCCGGCTGGGACGAGAAGCTCGCCGGCGTGCGCACCTTCGATGAGCTTCCGGAGAACGCCAAGCGCTACGTGCGCCGCGTGGAGGAAGTCTCCGGCGTCCCCGTGGTGTGCGTCTCCGTGGGCGCCGACCGCGGCGAGACGGTGTTGCTGCAGAACCCGTTCCGCAGCTGAACCGACCGTGGTGAGGCGGTGCTGCTCCCATCCGTCGCGGAGCAGCACCGCGCAGCGCCTTCCCTGCATGTGCAGTGGCCGCGGCGGCGAGATGGTGCTGCTCCCATCCGTCGCGGAGCAGCCCCTCGCTGAGCCCTTCCATCCCGCGCAGTGGCCACGGCGTGGGGGGCACCTCCGCATCGAGCGCGAGGTGGGCTGACACGCCCCCGGGGTTTCTGCTACGGCTTCCGGGTCGGCACACCCGGGGGCTGTTCATGTTTTTGCGCAGGTTCGTCATCGCCGTGTCCGCGACGTGGCTCTTGGGCGCCGCGGAGCCCTCCGCTCCGGCGCGTGCGGCCTTCGAGCGCGGTGAAGCGGCGCTGTCGGCCGGCCGGGTGGACGAGGCGAGTGCGGCCTTTCGCGAGGCACTATCCGCCACGCCCGGTTACGCCGCGGCCCTGAACGGGCTGGGCAGCGTGCTCTTCCGCAAGGGACAGGTGAGCGAGTCCATCGCCCGCTTCCGCGAGGCCACCCAGGCGGACCCCAACTTCAAGATGGCGTACTTCAACCTGGGCTATGCCGCGCGCAAGGCGGGCGACGTCGCCACCGCGGCCCAGGCGTACGAGCGTTACACGCAGCTCGAGCCGAACGACGCGGACGGCTACTACGGGCTCGGCGAGAGCTACCGGCAGCTCGGCCAGAAGGACAAGGCGATTCCCGCGTACCAGGCGTACATCGCGCGCGAGAAGCGCCCCGGTGAGCAGGTCTGGGTGCGCAAGGCGCGCGAGTACCTCGCGGCCATGGGCGCCGAGCCGCTTCCGGCAGGTGCGACGGTGCCGGCGTCGGCTCCGGCGTCTGCTGCCGCTTCGGCGCAGCCTGCCGCCGCGCAGCCGTCGGCGGCGCAGCCCGCGCCGTTCCCGGAGTCGAAGCCCGCGGCCCCAGCCGTGGCCGAGCCGGAGCGCACGCCGAACCCGTCGCTCGCGGCCTCGCGCATCCGGGACGGGGACGCGCTGATGAAGGAGCGCCGCTACCGCGAGGCGGCCTTCGCCTTCCTCGACGCGACGCACGCGGACAACGGCCACGTGGAGGCGCTGTTCAAGCTGGGCAACGCGATGGCGGTGCTCGGCTACTACGGGCAGGCGGTGGAGGAGTGGGAGCGCGCGGCGAAGCTCACCCAGGACGCCACCATCCGCCAGAGCGCGCAGGACAACATCACCCGGGCGCGCTCGAAGATGGCGCAGGCGGGCGCCTCACCGCAGGCCGCGGGCCAGCCTCCGGGCTCCGGGCCGGTGGCGGACACGACGCGCGCGCAGGCGCGCCGCGCTTACGAGCAGGGGGTGCAGCGCATCGGCAGCCGTGACTACGGCGGCGCGCTGACGAGCCTCACGCAGGCCATCCAACTGGAGCCGATGCTGGCGGTCGCATACACCGCTCGCGGCAGCGCGAACATTGGACTCCGGCGCTATGCGGAAGCCGCGGCGGACTATCAGTATGCGCTGGAATTGGAGCCGGCCTCGGCCTCGCCGTTGTACGGACTCGCGGAGTCGTTCCGCGCGCTGGGCCGCAACGCGGAGGCGCGAGTCCTCTACGAGCGCTATGCGTCCTCGTCCGCCACGGACGTGCGTGCACAGCTCCAGGAAGAATCCCGACAGAAGGCCGCGAAGCTGCGTTGACCGCCTGCCAGGAGGGCAGGGGGGCAGGTGGACCATGTCAGCTCCAAGCATTAACTTGGGAGTATGACCGGGCGAGACGCGGATGTGGACCGAGGGCAGGTCTTCCGACCCCGCAGAGTCCTGGCGGCTTCCATGGCCGTGGCGGGACTGCTCTGGGTGGCGGTGCTGCTGTACCTGCTCCGCTTCGATGGGGTTCCGCTGAAGACGTTCCTCTCAGCGGGGTTCTTCGTCCTCTTCTTCGGTGTCTCGCTCACCTACTACGCGCGCACACGCATCGTGGTGGATGCGCGGGGCATCACGTACCGGGGCATGGTCCGCACGCGGCACTTCTCCTTCGCGGACATCCGCAAGCTCGACGTGCTGCCCGGCCCCGTGACGGTCTACGCCATCCGCGGCAAGTGGGGCTTCGTCCACTTCACCAGCTTCTTCCAGCACCACCAGCGGCTCGCGCGGATTCTCGTGGAGCGCGCGGGTCTCGCGCCGATGGCCGGGTAGGGGCGGCTCAGCCGCTTCCCGCCAGCGCGTAGGTGACGACGAGCCCTGCGAGCGCCGCGAGCGCGCCCAGGCCAATCAGCCACCACTCACCTCGGGCCTTCTTCGGCGGTGGAGGCATCGCCGGCGCCTCCATGGGCACCTGCGCTTCTGCTTCCGTCGCGGGAGCCGGAGCCTCGGCCCCCGGTGTCTGCTCCGCGTTTGCGCCAGGAGCGGGCTCGGGCGCCGGAGGTGGTGCGGGAGGCGGCGGTGGCTCCTCCACGGGCGCCTGGAAGCGCAGCAGCGTGCGTCCCAACTCGATGACGTCTCCATCCGCCAGTGGCGCGCGTCCCTTGACGCGCTGCCCGTTGAGGAAGACGCCATTGGGGCTGCCCAGGTCCTCCAGCGTGAATCCCCCGTCCCCGTGAAGGACACGCGCGTGGGTCCGTGACACGGCCCTGTCGCGCAGGCGGAGGGCCACCTCGCTGCCACGCCCCAGCTCCGTGCACGCCTCCGCGAGCGCATGTGTGCGGCCCACGTCCAGTCCCGTGAGGCAGGTGAGGGTGGCCGCGCGCGACGGGCCCGGTCCCTCCGCGCCGGTGAGCAGGCCCTTGAGCACGGCCACGGTGCCCACGCCGCGCTCCGCCGGAGCCTCCTGAAGCACCCGCAGGCACATCTCCTCCGGAAGTCCGAGCACCTCCCCGGGAAGCACCAGCCGGGAGACACCGGGCGGGGCGAGGACGCCATTCACGGAGACCGTGCGCGATGCCTCGACCATCAGCCGCTGCGCCTCGATGCGCAGGGTCAACAGCCGCGGAGGCAGTCCCTCCAGCCGGATGTGGTCCTCGGTGCCGCCGCCCAGCAGGTGTTGACCATCGGAGAGCTCGAACGGCGTGGTGGTGCCCAGGTGCTCGAATTCGAAGCGCATGGCCCGGCACCGGAGCAACCGCCGGACCGGCATGGTGCCCCGGGTTTTCGCGAAGTTGCCGGGACGGAGGCGTCCACGTCCGGCGAAGCCCGTCCAGGCCTCGGGACGGCCTTCAGCCCGCGTCACTCCCAGGGGCGGGACTCATGCCGCGTGGCCGACACCGGGAGGCGTTGCTCCAGGAGCGTCGGCTGGCAGCCGCGAGCCCGGGTACACGGACACCTCCGAGCCATCCGCGACGAACGCCGAGCTGGGCTTCCCACACAGGAACGGCTCGAAGCGCGCGCCGTAGAGCCCGCGCACGTCGCAGTCCAGCTCCACGTCGTCCGCCTGCCAAACGGACCAGCGCGGGTGCTCCACGCGGTACTCCGCGCAGCCGCCGTCCCGCTGCTGCGTGTAGCCCCAGTAGTGCTCGGTGATGAACTCCTCCTCCGAGCCCGGCGCACTGGCTTGCGGCGCACCACGCGTCCTCGCCGACAGGTGCTGCCAGCGCCCGCCGGCCCTCCACGCGTATTCCAGCCGGCCCGGCGTGCCCTGCTCCGCGCCCTGCATCTCCACCATGTGCCGCATGCGGAGCGCGACGTACGGCTCGTTGTAGAGGACGCGAGCCACCGTGGCGATGGCGAGGCGCGGGACGATTTCCTTCACGAACGCCACACCGCGCCGCCAGCCCTCCGGGCCCCGATAGCGCACGTAGTAGCGCAGGTTCACCTCATCGAAGTTCTGGTGGAACGGCACGGCCAGGCCGCGCACGCGAGTGTCCAGGAAGCGGAAGCCCACCATGCTGGCGAATGCCTTGCCCTGCCACGTGTCCAGCTCCGTCCCCCGGGGCACGAGGGGCCGCAGCACCTCGGGGTCCACCTCGTAGTTGAGCATGACGAGGTACCGCCACGTGGCCGTCAGGAAGGGGCGCATGCTCATGTCGTAGCGCGCGCGTTGTCCGCCCGTCCAACCCGCGCGGGAGCCCCTCATTCCCAGCTCTGATGGCGCGAAGAACGAGCCCGGGCTCCGTGCACATGCACTCCTGCCGGGCCGGCCTCGAACGCACGGCGACGCGAGCAGTCCGACCCATCCTCCGCGAAGCCCGCTAGGATGTCCGGCCCCGATGCGCCTCTCGTCCAAAGTCCTCGTCCCGCTCCTGACGCTCACGTGCCTCGCCGCCTGCCGCGACGAGCAGGCCGGTCCGCCGCAGCGCGCACCCCGCCTGCCCGCGCCCACGCAGACGCGCACCCTGGATGCCGCGCCCGCGGACCTCACGTTCCGCAGCGGCGCCACCTTCGCGGGCGGCACGGTGGTGTACCTGGGCTCGAAGGTGACACCGCAGAACGCCTCGCCCGGTGAGCAGGTGCGCCTCGCGCACTACTTCCAGGCCACGCGCCCGCCGCCTTCGGGCTTCGGCTTCTTCGTCCACCTCATCGACCCCAACAGCGGCGGCATGCTCTTCAACGCCGACCATGAGGTGCAGGGCGGAGCCGCGCCGCTCGCGTCATGGCCCGTGGGCAAGGTCATCGAGGACGTGCACTCCGTCCCCATGCCGTCCGTGCCCGCGCGAGTGGTGCTCGGCTTCTGGCGCGACGACCAGCGTCTCCCCGTGGACGACGCGAACGCCCATGATGGCAGCCAGCGCATGCTGGGCCCGCAGCTCGGTGGTAGTGCTCCCGAGCTGCCCGAATACGCCGTCGGCCGCGCGAAGAAGGCGCCTACCATCGACGGGGTGCTGGACGACGCGGCATGGAAGGGCGCCCAGCCCGTGCTGCTGCGCGGCAGCTTCGACGGACGTCCCGCGCAGCTGCGCACCGAGGCGCGCCTCGTCTACGACGATGCGAACCTCTACGTGGCCTTCGACATCGAGGACCCGGATATCTGGGGCACGCTGCGCAACCGCGACGACTCCATCTACGAGGAGGAGGTGGTGGAAATCTTCCTCGACGCCAACGCGGACGGGCGCACGTACAACGAGCTGCAGGTGTCTCCGCACAACGTCATCTTCGATGCGTACTTCCCCGCGCGACGCCAGGGCATGGACCGCTCGTGGGACTCGGGCATGAAGACGGCGGTGAAGGTGCGCGGCACGCTGGATGCCCCGTCCGACAAGGACGAGGGCTGGACGGTGGAGATGCAGATTCCCTTCGCGCGCCTGGCCGAGGTGCCGCGCATTCCGCCGCAGAAGGGCGACCGCTGGCGCTTCAACCTGTACCGGCTGGAGCACCACCAGCGGCGCACGGTGGAAGGGCAGGCCTTCTCACCGCTCTTCATCGGAGACTTCCACGCGCTGCCACGCTTCGGCTGGCTGAGCTTCCAGTAGCGAGGCGGGCACGCCTCACGCGTGCGGAGTGATTTCCCAGTGTGCGTCCGCCACGGAACGCTCCGCCGGGTCGCCCAGGAAGCGCAGGAAGCCGCGAAGCTCCAACGTGTCGACGAGCTCCTCGGCCTCAAGCTCCGAGAAGCCCTTCATGTGCACGAGCACGTCCCGCATGAGCGCCTTGCCACGCAGGTAGCCGACGGGCTCACCGGGGCCGAGCGTCTGCTTCAGCTCGGCGGTCAACGCCTGGAGATCGAGATCCTCTGAAATCATCGCTCGAAGGTTGCGGACGCTCTTCCCCGACGGCAACCCGGGCATTCTCCGGCGAAGGCTCGCGCGGCAGATGGGGGACCAGCCGGACGTCCTTCCCGTCACTCTCCACGGTGACGGCCCCGTCCAGGTCTGTCCGCCAGCACTCACTCCCCACGGCGCGGTAGCGCGCTTCGACCTCCGGGTGGGGGAAGCCATAGCGGTTGCGCCGTCCCACGCAGAAGACGACGTGCCGGGGCCGCGTCTTCGCGAGCATCGCCTCCGTGGACGACGTCCGCGAGCCATGGTGCGGCGCCTTCATCACCGTCACCGCGTCGAGCTGTCCGAGGAGTTCCGCCTCGCCGTCCTCCTCCACGTCGCCCGGGAGCAGCACGGTGACGTCGCCGTGCCGCACCCGCAGCACCACGCTCCTGTCATTCGCGCCCTCCAGCAACTCGCGCTCGAGCGGGCCGGGAGGCCCCAGCACCTCCAGCGTGGCCTCGCCCAGGCGCAGTGAGGGGTGGCCGGCTTCCACTCCCTCCACGCGCGCGTCGCGGGCGGCGGCCACCACCTGCCGCGACAGGGGACCGTCGCCATCACCCGCGGGCATCCACAGCCGCTCGGTGGGCACGTGCTTCAGCGCCGACGCCAGGCCCAGCGCATGGTCCGGATGAGGATGGGACAACACCGCCAGGTCCAACCGCGAGATGCCGGCCTGCTTCAGGTACGGGACGACGAAGCGCTCTCCGGTGTCCATGCCGCCGGGCACACCGCCACCGTCCACCAGCGCATGGTGTCCCCGCGAGCTGAGCACCACCGAGTCCCCCTGGCCCACCGAGAGGAAGGTGATGCGCAGCCCCGGCTCCGGCAGCAGCTTCGGCGCCAGCACCGTGCCCGCGACTGCCATGGGCGCGAGCCACCCGCAGAGCCTCCACCGTCCCGTGCCGAGTGCCCACGTGAGCAACCCCGCCGCATACAGTGCAGAGGCGAGTCCCCCCAGCGCGGGCACCTCCACGGCGGCCAGCGGCGCGGCGGCGAAGAAGCGGGTGATGGCCAGGAGCAGCTCGGACGCCCACGCACCGGCCCACAGCACCGGCGTGGCGAGTACGGGCACCACCACGAAGAGCGCGGCCCCGCCCGCGGCCAGCCCCGTGAGCAGCCCGCAGAGGGGCAGGGCGACGATGTTGGAGACGAGCCCCGCCAGGCTCACCCGCCCGAAGGCCGCGGCCACGACGGGCAGGCCCGACAGCGTGGCGGCGGCGCTCGCGCTCAAGGTCTGCGCCACCGTCTCGCGCGCCTGTCCCCACCAGCGCCGCAGCCGCCGGGGCTCCTGGGGATTCGGAGGCGCCAGCGGAATCGCCTCCCGCAGCGGAGGGGACAGCAGCACCAGCCCCAGCACCGCGAGGAACGACAGCCGTAGCGACAGGTCCATGACACTGGAGGGCGCCCACGCCACCAGCACCACCGCCGCGGCAGCCAGCCCGTTGAGCCCATCCGCGCGCCGCCACAGCGCCAGCCCCAGCAACACCACCGTGGCCATCACCGCCGAGCGCACCGCGGGCGGCTGATTGCCAGTGAACAACACGTACGCCCAGACGAAGGGCACCGCCGCCGGAGCCGCCATTCGCCGCGCGTCCAGCTTCCGCCACCGGGCCCCCGCGCGCACCAGCCCGCGCCGCAGCAGCGCGAGCGTCATCAGCGCCAGCGCCGCCACGTGCAGCCCGCTGACGCTCAGCACGTGCGCCAGCCCCGCGCGGGAGAACGCCTCCTCCCACGCGTCATCCAATTCCGCCCGCTGTCCGGCTGCCAACGTGAGGAACAACGCCGCCGCGTCCTTCGACGGCGCCACCGCATGCACCGCCACCGCCAGCCGCGCGCGAGTCGCCTCCAGCGCGCTCCTCCAATCCGGGGCAGGGGAGAGCACCAGCACGCGTCCCGCCTCCGCGCCGCCGGTGAAGGCCACGCCCTGCCGCCGCCGCGCGGCGCCGAAGTCCTTCTCTCCCGGATTGCCGGGCGGCACCTCCGGGGCGAGCCGCGTCTCTACTCGCACGCGTTGCCCGGGCAGCAACTCCACGAGCGCCCCGCGAAGCGACAGGCTCACCCGGAAGCGCGACGGCTCCAATGCCCCGTCCGGCGCCCCGGCGCGGGCCACCGCCAGGCGCACCCGGGTGGCTCCGTCGAAGCGCTCCACGCGCTCCGCCTCGCCCTCCAGCACCGCCGGGCCTCCAGCCCTGAGGGCGGTCGGCACCTCCACCCGTGCCTCCCAGCACGCGAGGCCCGCTCCTGCCGACCCGAGCGCCGCCAGCACCGCGAGATGGGCACCAGGCAGGCGAGCGAGCGCCAGCCCGAGCGCTCCCAGCAACGCCCCGGCAACCAGAAATGGAAGGGGTCCGATAAGTGTTGCTGGTGCGCAAAGCGCGCCGAGCGTGAGGCTCAACGCGGGAAAGAATAGAGGTCGCGACCCCAGGTCGCGCCACGCATGACGATCCACCGCCCGACCCCCACCCGCCACCGCCGTCACGCGAGCGCGCACACCTGGCGACACCGCGTACGAAAACCGACAACCTAGTCGGGCGCCGAAGGGGTGGTCAAGGCGTTATCGTTGCCCGTGGATGTGGTTTGTGGTAGTAGTGCCCGGCTGAAAGGCCGGCATCGAGTCTTTCAAGGAGGCAGTTAGTGCAGACCAGCTTCAAGACTGGTGACAAGGCGGTCTATCCGGGCCAGGGCGTCGGTGAGGTGATGGGAATCGAGCACACCGAGGTGGCCGGGCAGCGCCAGTCCTTCTACGTGCTGCGCATCCTCGAGAACGGGATGCGGATCATGATCCCGATCAACAAGGTCGGGTCGGTCGGCCTCCGGGAGATCATCAGCGAGGAGGACGTCAAGCAGGTCTACTCCATCCTCAAGGAGAAGGACATCTCGGTCGACTCCACGACGTGGAACCGTCGCTACCGGGAGTACATGGAGAAGATCAAGACGGGCTCCGTCTTCGAGATCGCCGAGGTGCTGCGCGACCTCTACCTCCTGAAGGGTGACAAGGACCTGTCCTTCGGCGAGCGGAAGATGCTCGACACGGCCCGCTCGCTGCTCATCAAGGAGCTGTCGCTGGCCAAGGACTGCTCCGAGGAAGAGATCGAGTCGGACCTGAAGAAGATCTTCAACCTCGCCTGAGTCGTCCGCCGGGCGCACGCCCGAGACGCTCCGCCCCGGGTTCCCTTCGTGGGGACTCGGGGCTTCGTGTTTCCACGCCATGAGCGAGCCGTTGTCCACATCGCCGGAGCAGGAGGAGCGGGAGCGCCGCATCGCCGAGTTGGAGGCGCGGCTCGCTCGTCGCCGCGTGGGCGTGAAGCCCCTGGCGGCGGTGATGGCCATCGTCGTGGCCGGGGCGCTGCTGTGGATGCAGCGGCGCGAGCTGGCCTGGTTCTTCTCCCCGAGGGCGCCGCTCACGCTGGGGACGGAGGGCGCGTACCGGTACGAGGAGCTCGTCTCGAACCGCTATGCGCAGGTGCACGGCATTCCCACGGCGCGGGGCGCCTATGAGCGTACGGATGGCGGCCTCTACGTGCTGGTGGGGCTGCGGGAGTCGCCGCTCGTGGTGCGCCGGAGCGCGCTGGACGGGGAAGAGTGGAAGCCGGGAAGGCCTCCGCCGCAGCCGGATCAGCGGCCCTTTGCCGTCCGGGGGCGGCTCCTGGCGGAGGAGGATGCGCCGCGCTACCGCGAGGCGCTTGCCCTGCTGAGGAGCATGGGCGAGGTGCAGCCCCACGAGGGGCGGCTGTGGCTCCTCGTCGAAGGGGAGCAGCCGGGAGCGGACCGGGGCCTCTTGCTGGTGGCCCTGGCGCTCGTGGCCTTCATCGCATTCAACGCGGTGCTGCTCGTCAGGGGCCTGCGGCGGGGCTGAGCTCCGCGAGTCGTTCACGGGCCTCGCGGTGGTCGGCGTCGTACTTCAGCGCCTGCTCGAAGGACGCGCGGGCCTCGTCCACCCGGCCGGCCCTGCCGTGCTCCGTGCCCTCCTTCACGTGCAGGTCCGCCAGTCGCTTGCGGAGCTGCGGACCATGTCGGCTGCGACCCGCCGCGAGCGTCTCGTCCACCGTGACCGCCGTGGTGAGCTGGGTGATGGCGCGCCGCAGGTCCCGCTTCGACATCGCATCGCGGGCCTCGGCCTCGGCGTTCTCGAAGCGCGCGAGCTGCTTGTCCAGGTCGTGGAGCTTCGCTGCCTTGGCCCGCTCGCGTGCCGCGGCCACCTCGCCCGCCTCGTAGCGCTTCAGCACGTCCGCTTCCGCCGGCGAGCCTGACCGCGCCGCCACGTCGTGCGCGGACGGTGCCGCTTCGGAGCGCTCCAGCTTCGCCGCCGAAGCGTTCGCCACTCCGCGCGCCACGTCCGTGGCACTCGGCCCCGGAGTCACCTCGATGCGGATTCCGGGCGTCTGCATCACAGGCCCGTTCGCACGCTCACCCGCGGGATTCGCGGCTGGCGGCGGGGGCTGGGGCTCCATCGAGGCCAGCTCCGTGACGGACTTCGAGGGCTTCGTCGCGGGTGCCTCGGCGTCGCCGTCGCCGAAGCCCACGGCGATGCCGGTGACGAGCGCGGCCACCGCCGAGCCCAGCGCCGCCGCGATGAGCGCCACACCGAGCGTGCCCAGGCCCTTCTTCTTCCCGCCATCCGGAATCGTCGTGGTGGCGGTGACGGAGGGCACGCCCAGCGCCGGCGTCCCACCCGGGCCGCGCAGCCGCAGCAGCGCGTTGCCCATCGAAATCTCGTCCCCCGCCTTCAGCTCCATCTCGGTGGTGATGCGGTCCCGGTTGAGGAACGTGCCGTTCTGGCTGCTCAGGTCCTTCAGGTAGAAGCGGTCCGCGCGCCGGGTGAGCTGCGCATGGCGGCGGCTGATGGACGGATGCTGCAGCCGCAGGTCCGACGACGACGAGCGCCCCATCACCAGCGTGCCCTGCTTCACCGGCACGAGCTGGCCCACGCCGGGCCCTCGCTCGACGTACAGGAAGGCGGGCGGATGGCCCGGGTCCGAGTACTCGTGCGCCCAGTCGAAGCGCGGGGCCAGCTCGCGGTCGTTGCTCTCGCGCTCGCTTCCCTGCCTCCTGCTGCGGCGTGAGCCGGCCGGGTACTGCGGCACGCGCTGAGGGCGCGGGTCGTCAGCCCTCAGGGGGTCCACTTCGTCGTCATCGAAGGGGAGCTCCACATCGGAGTCCTTCGGCGCCTGCGTGCCCGGCGGACGGGGAGGGCGGGGCGGGCGCTTGGGATTCGGTGGAGCCATGCGGCCATTCTCCCATACGAACTTCCTAAAGTTTCCCGAAGCAGGAGCCTACTGCTCAGCGCCATCCAGAACTCGCGAATCCCTGGTGAATGCTGGCCTGTGTGGGGACCGAGATCCTAGAGTGACGGCCACACCCACGACTACGGACACAGGAGGATTGCCGCACGTGACCCCGCCATCCATCCGGCTCTTCAACACGATGACCATGCAGAAGGAGCTGCTGGAGCCCGCCACCCCTGGCGAGGTCGGGGTCTATGTGTGTGGTCCTACCACGTATAGCTACATCCACATCGGCAACGCCCGCACCTTCACCTCCTTCGACGTGGTGGTGCGCTACCTCCGACACCGGGGGTTCAAGGTCCGGTACGTCCGCAACTACACGGACGTGGATGACAAAATCATCAAGGCCGCCGCCGAGACGGGCGAGGCCGCGGTGGCGCTGGCCGCGCGCTACGTCGAACTCTTCCGCGAGGATGCCCGCGCCCTGCACCTGCTGGAGCCGGACGTCTCGCCGAAGGTGAGCGAGCACATCCCCGAAATCGTCGGCATCATCCAGAAGCTGGTGGACAAGGGCCACGCGTACGAGTCGCAGGGCGACGTGTACTTCTCCGTCAGCAGCGACCCGGACTACGCGAAGCTCTCCAAGCGCAACCTGGACGAGCTCTGCGTGGGCGAGCGCGTCCAGCCGGGCGAGCAGAAGCGCGAGCCGCTCGACTTCGCGCTGTGGAAGGCGGCCAAGCCGGGCGAGCCCTCGTGGGACAGCCCCTGGGGCAAGGGCCGGCCGGGCTGGCACATCGAGTGCTCGGCGATGAGCGCCAAGTACCTGGGCGAGACGTTCGACATCCACGGCGGGGCGCTGGACCTCATCTTCCCCCACCACGAGAACGAGATTGCCCAGAGCGAGTCCGCCAACGACAAGCTCTTCGCCAAGTACTGGATGCACTGCGGCTTCCTGGACCTCGAAGGCGCGAAGATGTCCAAGTCGCTGGGCAACGTGGTGCGCCTGCGCGACGCCCTGTCCCGGGTGGACCCGGAGGCCCTGCGCTTCTTCTTCCTCTCCACGCACTACCGCCACCCGCTGCACTTCGCCGACAAGGCGCTGGCGGACGCGGAAGCGCGCATGGAGTACTTCTACGAGACGCTGCGCAAGGTGGACGACCGCGTGGCGGGCAAGGACTTCGGCAAGGGGCCGCTCCACGGCGAGCCGCACCGCTTCTTCACCGAGTTCGAAGCCGCCATGGACGACGACTTCAACTCCGCCGGTGCCCTCGGCGCGCTGTCCGGCCTCTTCGTGCTGATGAACGAGCTGGTCGACAAGCCGCCGGTCAAGGACAAGGCGCTGGTGGGCCGCACGCTCCAGGCGCTGCGTGAGGACGTGCGCCGCGTGTCCGGCGTGCTCGGCCTCTTCGAGGACGACGCGGGCCAGTGGCTGCTGCGCCGCCGCGACAGGGCCGTGCGCGAGCGCGGCATCGACGTGGCGGAGGTCGAGCGGCTGCTCGGCGAGCGGACCGCCGCGCGCGCCGCGAAGGACTTCGCCGCGGCGGACCGGGTGCGCACGACGCTGAAGGAGAAGGGCGTGGAAATCATGGACACGCCTGCTGGGACGACGTGGAAGGTGGCCTCGGCGTAGGCCCGACGCGGCTGCTGCATGGGCCCGGAGCTTCGTGTTAGGGCTCCGGGCACCATGAAGCGCCTGCTGTCCCTGTTCCTCGCCCTCAGTGCCGTCCCCGCGCTCGCGCAGCGCACGCCGCTCGTCACCTCCGCGGAGAAGTCCGCGTCCGAGGCCATCGTCCCGGACGTGATGCGCGCGCACGTGCGCTTCCTCGCGGATGATTTGCTGGAGGGCCGCGGGCCCGGCACGCGCGGAGACGCGCTGGGGCAGGCGTACATCGCCTCGCAGCTCGAGGCGCTCGGGCTGAAGCCGGCGGGCACGGACGGCACGTACTTCCAGCAGTTTGATTTGGTGGGCATCACCAGCCACCCGAAGGGCTTGTCGTTCCGCACGCCGCAGGGCTCGGCGGACCTCGAGTTCTACAAGGACTTCATCGCCGTCTCCGGCGTGCAGGAGCCCGAGGCGAAGCTGGAGGACTCGGAGCTCGTCTTCGTGGGCTACGGCATCCAGGCGCCCGAGTACGAGTGGGACGACTTCAAGGGGATGGACCTGCGCGGCAAGACGCTGCTCATCCTCAACAACGACCCCGAGGACGACCCCAAGCTCTTCGCCGGCCGCACGCGGCTCTGGTACGGCCGCTGGGATTACAAGTACGAGCAGGCGGCGAAGGTGGGCGCCGCGGGCGCCATCATCATCCACACCACGCCCAGCGCGGGCTATCCGTGGCAGGTGGTGCAGACGTCGTGGACCGGTGAGCAGTTCGAATTGCCCGCCACCAACGGCCCGCGCGTGCAGGTGAAGGCGTGGACCACCGAGGACGCCACGCGCCGCGCGCTGAAGCTCACGGGGATGGATCTGGACGCGCTCCGCGCCGCCGCGCAGAAGCGCGACTTCCAGCCGGTGCCGCTCGGCGTGAAGGTGAACACGCGCTTCAACAGCGAGGTGCGCCGCCGGCCCACGGCCAACGTGCTGGCGGTGCTGCCCGGCAGCGACGCGAAGCTCTCCCAGCAGGTGGTGCTCTACACCGCGCACCATGACCACCTCGGCCTGAAGGAGGGCGGGCAGCCGGGCGAGGACACCATCTACAACGGCGCGCTCGACAACGCGGCCGGCGTGGCCGCGATGCTGTCGGTGGCGAAGGCCTTCAGCGAGCTGCCCCAGCCGCCGCGCCGCTCCATCCTCTTCGCCGCCGTGGCCGCGGAGGAGCAGGGCCTCTTGGGCTCGCAGTACCTCGCCGAGCACCCGCCCGTGCCGGCCGGCCGCGTCGCCGCGAACATCAACATCGACGGCGCCAACATCCACGGCCGCACCCGCGACCTCACCGTCATCGGCCTGGGCAAGTCCAACCTGGACGCCGTCATCACCGCGCTGGCGAAGACGCAGGGCCGCGTGGTGAAGGCGGACCAGCTCTCCGACCGCGGCTTCTTCTACCGCTCGGACCAGTTCAACTTCGCCAAGCGCGGCATTCCCGCCGCGTACTTCGGCAGCGGCATGGACTTCATCGGCCGGCCGGAAGGCTGGGGCAAGCAGCAGCGCGAGGCGTGGGAGGCGAAGCACTACCACCAGCCCTCCGATGAGCTGCGTCCGGAGTGGGACCTCTCCGGTGCCGTGGAGGACGTGCGCCTGTTCTTCCTCCTGGGGGCGAATGTCGCCCGCGCGCCGGAGATGCCGCGCTGGAACAAGGGCGACGAGTTCGAGGCCGCCCGCCTGGAGGCCCTGGAGGCGCTGAAGTCCAGCGGCGCGGCGCGGTAGGCACGCGCTCCGTCCTCCGTCCGACGGGCAGGCACGAACCAGCGGCCTTCCCCTCCGTGCGGTGTTAAACCTCACGGATATGCCGGACTTCCAGATCGTCAGTGACCACAAGCCCGAGGGCGACCAGCCGAGGGCCATTGGAGAGCTCACGGAGGGCGTCCTGCGGGGCGACCGCTATCAGACCCTCCTGGGCGTCACCGGTTCGGGCAAGACCTTCACCATGGCGAACGTCATCGCCAACGTGAAGCGCCCGGCGCTGGTCATCGCCCACAACAAGACGCTGGCCGCCCAGCTCTACGGCGAGTTCAAGGCGCTCTTCCCCAACAACGCCGTCGAGTACTTCGTCTCGTACTACGACTACTACCAGCCCGAGGCGTACGTCCCGTCGACGGACACCTTCATCGAGAAGGACTCGTCCATCAACGACAACATCGAGCGGATGCGCCACTCGGCCACCCACTCGCTGCGCACGCGCGACGACGTCATCATCGTGGCCAGCGTGTCCTGCATCTACGGCCTCGGCGCGGCCCGCAGCTACGTGGACCTCGCGGTGCGCGCGGGAGTGGGCGAGGACATGGGGCGCGATACCTTCATGCGCCGGCTCGTGGAGGCCCAGTACGAGCGCAATGATTTGGACTTCCACCGCGGCACCTTCCGCGCGCGCGGCGACACCGTCGAGGTGTTCCCCGCGTACGAGGAGGAGCGCGCCGTCCGCGTCTCCTTCTTCGGCGACGAGGTGGAGAAGATTACCGAGTTCGACCCGCTGCGCGGCGTGACGCTGGGCGCGCTGGACAAGATTGTCATCTTCCCCGCGAGCCACTACGTGGCCGGTGAGGACGTGCGCAAGCGCGCGCTGCAGACCATCCGCGACGAGCTGTCCGAGCAGCTCCAGCTCTTCAAGAAGGAGGGCAAGCTGCTGGAGGCGCAGCGGCTGGAGCAGCGCACCATGTTCGACCTCGAGATGATTGAGCAGGTCGGCTACTGCAGCGGCATCGAGAACTACTCGCGCCACTTCTCCGGCCGCGCCCCGGGTGAGCCGCCCCCGTGCCTCATCGACTACTTCCCGCGCAACCTGCTCGTCCTCATCGACGAGAGCCACCAGACGGTGCCGCAGATTGGCGCCATGTATCGCGGCGACCGCGCGCGCAAGGAGACGCTGGTCAGCTTCGGCTTCCGCATGCCCAGCGCCCTGGACAACCGCCCGCTGAAGTTCGGCGAGTTCGAGGAGCTGGTGCCCCAGTCCGTCTTCGTCTCCGCGACGCCGTCCGAATACGAGCTGCAGAAGTCCCAGGGTGTGGTGGTGGAGCAGATCATCCGTCCCACGGGCCTCACCGACCCCGAGGTGGAGACGCGCCCCGTGGGCAACCAGGTGGATGACCTGCTGGAGGAGGTGCGCCTGCGCGTGGCCCGCCAGGAGCGCGTGCTGGTGACGACGCTCACCAAGCGCATGGCGGAGGACCTCACCGAGTACTTCGCCGACGTGGGCGTGCGCGTGCGCTACCTGCACTCGGACATCGACGCCATCGAGCGCATGGCCATCATCCGGGACCTGCGCAAGGGCGAGTTCGACGTGCTGGTGGGCATCAACCTGTTGCGCGAGGGCCTGGACATCCCCGAGGTGTCGCTGGTGGCCATCCTCGACGCGGACAAGGAAGGCTTCCTGCGCAGCCACGTGTCGCTCATCCAGACCATTGGCCGCGCGGCCCGCAACCTGAATGGCCGCGTCATCATGTACGCGGACAACATCACCGACTCGATGAAGAAGGCGCTGGAAGAGACGACGCGCCGCCGCGACATCCAGAAGAAGTACAACCAGGAGCACGGCATCACCCCGCGCTCCGTCAAGAGCAACATCACCGACCTGTCCGAGCACGCCGCCTACGATGCGGGCGACGCGGGCGCGCTGCCCATGGCCGCCGAGGGCGAGGACGACGTCCTCCAGCCCAAGGAGATCAAGCGGCTCATCGAGGAGTTCACCAAGGACATGCTCGCCGCCGCGGACGAGATGCAGTTCGAGAAGGCGGCCGAGTACCGCGACAGGGTGCAGCTCCTCAAGGACATGGACCTGGGGCTCAAGCCGGCGTCGCGCTCGCTCTTGAGGGCTCCCGCGAAGAAGCAGGAGGATGAGCCTGTGAAGGGCCGCGGCAAGGGCAGGGGCCGCGGAGGCGCGGGCGCGCGGGCTCGGGGCCGCCGGTAGTCGTCAGGAGACGGCACGAGTATGGACGCGAAGCTCCAGGAGAAGCTGGACGCACTGCCCACCGAGCCCGGCGTGTACCTGATGAAGGACCGCCGGGGGCAGATCATCTACGTCGGCAAGGCCGTCAACCTGCGCAACCGCGTGCGCTCGTACTTCACGCGCACCGGGGACACGCGCGTCTTCGTGTCGCTGTTGGATCAGCTCCTCGGCGACCTGGAGACGGTGCTCGTCCACAACGAGAAGGAAGCGCTGCTTCTCGAAAACGAGCTCATCAAGAAGCACAAGCCTCGCTTCAACGTCCTGCTCAAGGATGACAAGCAGTTCATCTCCTTGAGACTGGACCGGACGCAGGCCTATCCGCGCCTGGAGGTGGTGCGGAAGTACGAGCGCGACGGCGCGCGCTACTTCGGCCCGTACTCCAGCGCGGGCGCCATCCGCGAGACGCTGCGCATCATCAACCGCTACTTCCACCTGCGCACCTGCACGGACCACGTGCTGGCCAATCGCAAGCGGCCCTGTCTGCTGTATCAGATTGGCCGCTGTCCCGCGCCGTGCGTCCACCCCGTCCCCGAGGACGAGTACCGCCGCAGCGTGGACGAGGTGGGGATGTTCCTGGAGGGCAAGGCCAACGAACTGGTGGAGGGCCTGCGTCTGCGCATGAAGCGCGCGTCCCAGGAATTGAAGTTCGAGGAGGCCGCGCGGCTGAGAGATCAGCTCAATGCCATCGAACGGAGCCTGGAGCGGCAGAAGGTGGCCACCACGGACTTCAAGGACCAGGACGTCTTCGCCCTCCACCGCGAGGGGGACCGCATCCTGTTCTACGTCCTCTGGGTGCGGCAGGGCCGCCTCAACGGTGGGCAGGCCTTCCCCTTCGGCAGCCAGGAGTTCCCCGACGCGGAGCTGCTGTCGTCCTTCGTCAACCTCTACTACGACCAGGGCAGCTTCGTGCCGGAGGAGGTGCTGCTGCCGCTGGAGCCCGACGACGGGACGGACGGCCTGGAGGCACTGCTCTCCGAGCGCAAGGGCGAGCGCGTGCGGATTGCGGTACCCAAGCGCGGCGAGAAGCACGACCTGGTGCTGATGGCCGCGAAGAACGCCGAGCAGGCCTTCGTGGAACGCCGCCGCACCAAGGACGAGACGGACAACGTGCTGTCGCGCCTCCAGCAGCGGCTGGGCCTGCGCAACTTCCCGCGCCGCATGGAGTGCTTCGACATCTCGCACTTCCAGGGCTCGGCCATCGTCGCCTCGCAGGTGGCGGTGACGGACGGCGAGGCCGACAAGTCGCGCTACCGGAAGTACAAAATCAAGACGCTGGAGAAGCAGGACGACTTCGCCAGCATGTACGAGGTCGTGACGCGCCGGCTCAAGCGCGGGCTGGAGGACAATGACCTGCCTGATTTGCTCGTCATCGACGGCGGCAAGGGACAGCTCGCCAGCGCGCACGCGGCCATGAAGGACCTGGGCGTGGACACGGTGGACGTGGTGGGCCTCGCCAAGAGCCGTGATTTGGAAGTCTTCGACCGGGATGAAGAGAGCGCGAGGAGCCCGGAGCGCGTCTTCGTGGTGGGGCGGAAGGACCCCATCGTCCTTCAACAGAACTCCGCGGAGATGTTCATGCTCACGCGGATGCGGGACGAGGCGCACCGCTTCGCCATCACCTTCCAGAAGCAGGTGCTGCGCAAGAGTCGGGTTCGCTCGGCCCTGGAGGACATTCCCGGGGTGGGCGAGGCGCGGCGGAAGATGTTGCTGCGGCACTTCGGTTCGCTCAAGCGGGTGTCGGAGGCCACCATCGAGGAGCTGGCGGAGGTGGTGGGCCCGGCGGTGGCCGAGCGGGTCCACGCCGGCCTTCACGGGCACCCCGAGGAGGACGCGGAGGACCCCGTACGTCAGGCGTCCCTGGACGACGCGAGCGAGCCGGTGAACGAAAAATCGCAGGGAGGGTCGCCACCCGGAGCGGCGTGATTAATTTCCGCTGCAGACCGTGGGGGCAGTGCGCTGAAACCGCGAAGTTCCCGGGGTTTTTCATTGCGACTGGGCTCGGCGCTGATTTATAGCGGTTCACGATCCGAGCACGTTTTTAGAGGGTGAGGGACCGACATGAGGCTGTATCCGAAGGTGATCCCGATCATCTCGCGCGAGGGAATTCAGCAGCTCATGCAGGATGGGGACATCGAGGTGGAGCCGATGCGCGTGGCTGACGCCGAGATGGACCTGTCCGCCATCATGCGCGAGTACCTTGCCAACGAGGAGCGTGTGAACCAGGCGACGCGAGAGGCGCTGGAGCGTCGCGGATATGACTACTCGAAGTTCAACCAGGTGAAGCGCGAGATGGCCGACGTCCGCGGCTTCAAGATGGGCGACGAGGGCATCGAGTACGTCATCAACCAGATGATTGAGTTCCTCCTCATCAGCCGGAACGTCGAGGAGGTGTACGCCGCGGACAACGTGCTGCGTCAGAAGATCTTCGCGGTGATGAAGCGGCACCTGGACGTGGACGACGAAATCGACAAGGAGGCCCGCTCCCGCCTGAAGCACCTGCAGGAGGGCACGAGCGCCTTCGACATCGAGTACAACAAGACGGTGGAGCAGATCCGCCGCGCCCGGGGTCTCATCTAGCCTTCCGGAGAGGGGACTGCCGTTCCCCGCTCCGCTGCCTACCTTGTGAGACAAGGAGGCAGCGTCGATGGCGGGACCCTTCACCACGCTTCTGTTGTCTGGCTTCCTGGCCGCGGCGCCAGGCGGGTTCACGTTCGAGGGCCGGGAGGCCAGCGCGAGGACCGAGCGGCCGGACGGCTTCTTCATCCACGGCCCACTGCCCTTCACCGACCTGGCCGAGAGCGGCACGGGCAGCGCCTCGCTGTCGGTGGAGGACCGGGTGTCCCTGCCACGCGCCACGTACGGCGACCTGGGGCAGCTCTCCGCCACATTCAGACTGGGCGGGGTGGAGTACCGGGTGGAGCTGACGCGCCCCGGTTTCCCGCCGCCGCAGGTGTCGGGGCAGGCGGGCTCGGGCCCGCTTCCCCGGCCGCCTCCGCACGCGATTGGCGGCGGCGTGCTGCTGGACGTGCCGATGTACGGCGACAGCGGGCTGGGCTGGACGGCGATGACGCGCACGCACGCGGCGGCCGCGCTGTGGGGCGTGGGCAGCGTGTGGCGCAACGGGCAGCTCCTCACGGACCGGGCCTTCGTGCACGCGGCGGCGCTGTCCTCGGGCGCGTGGGCGGATGACGACACGCACCGGCTGATTCGGCAGGCGCGCCCCGGCGACACGGAGCTGGTGGTGGTGGCGTGGAACCTGCCGGCGGCGGAGCCTCGCGGCTTCGTGCAGTTCGTGTTCGAGGACGTGTCCATCGCCCTCGACGGTGCGTCGGTGCCGTACCGCGCCGTGGTGGAGGTTACGGGGAACCCGCCGGTGGACTACCGCCTGCTGACGCCGACGCCGCCCACGACGCTGTTCGGGACGCAGACGACACCGCCGCCGGTGACAGTCACCGTGGGCACGGCGGGGACGACGTTCGCCACGGCGCCCGGAGGCACGCCGGAGACGACGCCCGGGGCGCAGACCGGCGTCGGCGTGGCGGGCGGCGGGCGGGACATCGTGGCCACGCAGGGGGGCGGAATCGTCACCGTGGGTGGCGCGACGACGGGCACCGGGGGGGCGGGCACGGGGGGCGCGGGGACGACCACCGGCACCGGCGAGGTGGCCTCCGGCGGACTCGGGGCTGAAACCATCAGCGGCACGGGGGAGACGGGGTCGGCCCTGGGGGCGAACGTCGCGGGCGGCGGGACGACGCCCACGGGGGCGGCGCTGCCGGACGCGGACACGGGCGTGGTGGGCGGGCCGGTGACGGCGACGACGTCGGCGGCCGCGGAGGGCTCCGGGGCCCTGGGCGGCACGGGACAGCCGTCGGTGGCGGGCGTGGCGGGCGGAGCGCTGGTGACGCCGCCGGGCTCCACGGTGGCCGCGCTGCCGGGGGCCGAGGTGCCGGGGCTGCCGGTGACGCCGGATGTGACGAGCGGCACGTTCCCCGTCACGGGCGCGCCGAATCCACCGGTGAACATCTCGGGCTCCCTGCCGGGCACACCCGCGCCGGGCTCGCAGCTGGCGGTGGAGGGCGCCGTGGTGCCGGGGACTGCGCCGCCGGGGACGCCGTCGGGCTTCGGGCCGGCGACGAGTGCGTTCTCCACGCCGACGGGGGGCGTGGCCTCGCTGGGCCTCTTCACCGTGCAGGGCCTGACGGCGGGCACGTTCGACCAGTTCCTCGGGACGTCGCAGTCGAGCACGGGCGTCCTGGCGACGCCGCCACCGCTGAACTCGGACACGGCGACGCCGCCGTCCGCGCTGCTGGGCTCACCGGCGCCGCTGACGGCGGGTCAGGCGGCACCGCTGCTGGGCACGCCCGCGCCGCTCACGGCCGCGCCGGCCACACCGCTTCCGGCGACGCCCGCACCAGCGAACGTGACGCCGGGCACGAGCACCACGACGGCGGGCCCCGCGGCACCCGCGGGCTCGGCACCCGCGACGCCGGTGACCTCGCCCGGCGGTACGGCGGTTCCGCCCAGTATCTGACGGGCTCAGCGCAGTCGCGTGGGCACGTAGCCCTGGCGCTGCAGGGCGGCGGCTTGCGACAGGCGCTTGCGCACCTGGACGATGACGTCTTGCAGGTAGTCCAGTTGCTGGAGGACGCGCAGGTCCTCGCCGGCCTCCAGCAGCGTCACCGGTGACAGTTCCTCGGTGCGCAGCGTGTCCAGCAAGCCGGTGAAGTGGGCCCCCACGTCGCCGAGCGCGTCGAGCCCTTCGCGCAGGTCATCCTCCAGCAGGTCCACCAGCACCCGCGCGTCCGTGCGGGCCGGGAGCGAGTGGGCCAGGCGCTCCATGGCCACGTGGACCGGGTCGGCGCGGCGCGGTTGCGCGGAAGCGGCGATGGCAAGGGCCGGAGGGGGCATGGCCATGACGCTACAGGCCGGTAGCACCCCGTCAATTTCCCGGCCGGCATGCCCCGCCCGCGAGTCTGTCAGAGCGAGTGGAGGAACTCTACCAACGCCGCGCGGTCCGACGCGGACAGCCCGCGGAAGCCCTCGCGCGAGGCCTCCGCTTCACCGCCGTGCCAGAGGATGGCCTCCTCCAGCGTGCGGGCCCGGCCGTCATGCAGGAAGGCCGCGTACGGCAGCACCGTCTGCGTCAGCCCCAGACCCCACAGCGCGGGCGTGCGCCACTCGCTGCCCGTGGCCGCGCCGTCCGGACGCCCGTCAGCGAGCTCCGGGCCCATGTCGTGGAGCAGCAGGTCCGTGTACGGATGGATGCGCTGCCGCACCACTTCCGCCACCGCGTGCGCGCCGGTCTCCAGCGTCTCGCGGTGGCACTGCTCGCAGCCCAGCGACTTGAAGAGCCCCTCTCCGCGCACCACCTCGAGGTCGCTCAGCGCCGTGCGCGCCGGCACACCCAGCGACTGCGCGTAGAACACCGCCGCCTCCAGCGTGTCGCGCGTGATTTCGTGCGTGCCGTCCTGCTCGGGGAAGAGGGGATTCGTCACGCCCATGTCGTTGACGTACGCCTCCGCGGACTGCTGCGTGAGGTGCGGGCTGTTCGCCTTCCAGCCGAAGCGCCCCGGCGCCAGCGCACGGGCCGCCACGTCCCAGACCTCGTTCAGCCGTCCGGAGACGCCGTCCCCGTTCCCATCATCCGGGTCCGCGAGCGCCTGGAGCGTGGACACGTCCACCGCCTCCAGCAGCCCCAGTCCAAACACCGGCGGAGGCAACCGCAGCGACGTCAGCAGTCGCTCGGGCAGCACCGCGCCGTTCTTCGGAGTGATGCTCACCCGGGGCGAGCGCAGCGAATACGCCGTGCCATCCGCGTAGCGCCCCTGCGTCTCCACCCACTCCAGCGCGACGGAGGCCTCCGGCTGCACGCCGTAGTTGGACTGGTCCTGCACCTGGAAGCCGAAGCCCGGCACCGGCACCGCGCCACGGGGGTGGTCCGGCGTGCCGTCCGGCAGGCTCACGCGCACGAGCAACTGCGTGCGCTGTGGGCCCGTGCCCATCACCGGCATGCCGCGCCCGTTGCGCAGGTGGCAGCCATTGCAGGAGGTGTTGTTGTAGACGGGCCCCAGCCCCGGGTTGACGGGCGCGGGGCCGGGCACGAACACCGCCTCGAAGGCCGCGTCGCCCATCCGGTGTCGCTCCGCGTCCTCGGGCGACAGGTTGGGCGCGGGCTGGGCGAAGGCCAGCGACGTGCGGTCATCGATGGTCGTCGCGCCTCCCGCACGCGGCGGCTCGGCTGGCGCCCCGGGCGCCTCCTCTCCGCAGCCCGTGGTCCACAACAGCAGCGCTCCCAACATCAACGCACGTCGCATGGCTATTTCCCCCTTTTGAGACGAACCGAGCTGCCTGCGCTCAGCGAGTCACCAGCGGCAGCACCTGGGTCTGGAAGGTGTCGTGCAGCTTGCGGATGGCGGCCTGCGCGGCCTCGATTTCGTCCGCCGAGCCCGGGTCGCTGATGGAGTCGCGGAAGGGCTCGGGAATCTTCGCGAGCGCGTCGATGGCCACCTTCAGCTCTTCGCCGATGCGCGCGTCGATGTCCTTGCCCGCGCCCACCACGTCGCGCAGCGTCTGACCCTTCGCCGCCCCGTCGGCCGTGCGGCCGAAGTACACGTTCTCCACGCTGCGCAGGTTGTTGGTGAAGTCGCTCAGCGAGTTGTACGCGAACTGGCTCTCCACCAGGTTCGGGTCCTTCGCGTCGTACGGGTCGGCAATCTTCCCGTTCGCCACCTCGTCGAGGATGTTGATGATGCCGCCCACCATCTCCTGCGCCGCCGCCTGCAGGGACGGGTAGGCCGTGTTGCCGGACTGGCCGGCGGTGGCCAGCGTGTCGCGGTACGGCGGCCGGCCGTCGACGGACTGCGTCCACGCGGCCGCCAGCGACGTGCTCACGGACTTCAGCTCGTTGGTAATCGCGGTGAGGTACTCGAACTGGCGCGCGGTGAACTCGTTCGCCGTCTTGGTGCCGCCCTCGCCGAAGAGCAGGTACTCCACCGTGTGGAAGCCCTTCTGCGTCTCCTGCAGGTTGCGCACGTACTCGGCGGTGAGCGTGTCGTTGCTGGCCAGCACCGCGTCCAGGTCCGTCCGGTTCACCGGCCAGCTGTCCAGCGCCGGGTCAAACCCGTAGCTGTCCACCGGCCCGAAGAGGAACGCCTCGCTCTGCTCCCACGGCACGCGCGCGGCGAACCATGCGGTCTTCGCCGCCGCCAGCTTCTCCGCGGTGGGGGCCGCCTGCAGCGCGCGCGCCGCCGCGTCCAGCTCCGACAGCCGCGTGGCCAGCTTCTGGTACGTGGGCACCACCACCGTGTCCGCGAAGTTGACCACGAGCTCCTGCTTCAGGTCGGTTTCAGGTGCGGTGCAGCACACCTCGTCGTCGCCACAGGCACTGAGGAACAGCGCGCCGGACGCGAGCACGGACGTCAGCGCGAAACGAAGGGTGCGGGGGAAAGAAGGCATGGGATTGATTCCTTGCGGGGGTCAGTAGGAGAAGCCGGTGGACACGCGCAGCGTGTTCTCCGGCCGGAAGGTGACGGCACCGAGGCGGCGGTGGCTGAAGTCGAGCTTCGCGAACGCCACGCCCTCGAGCGTGTACGACGTGCCCACCGTGTAGATGGTGCGGCGGAAGCGCGGGTTGTCGAAGAGCTCCGCGCGCGGCTTGAACTCGGTGTCCGCGTAGTCCACTCGGACGAAGGGGAAGAGCTGGTGCGCGTCACCCAGGTGCAGCGGCCGCGCCACGTCGAAGCCCAGCTCACCCCAGGCGGCGAGCGCGTTGTCGGACACGGGCGTGCGCAGCACGCCGAGCAGGTTGGACAAGCGCGCGTTGCGCTGGGACACCTGCTCCGCGTTGCTCAGGTGGCCCCACATCACCAGCGCCTTCGCGCGCCACGGGCCCTTCCGCACGGACAGGTGCGCGTCGAGGATGACCACCGGCGCGGACACGTAGCCGCACGGCGCCACCACGTTTTCATTCCCGTTCTCGCACTGCTGGACGAGGTCCGGCTTGGGGCGGTTGCGCGTGGTGTTGCCGTAGTAGCCGGACGTGCCGAAGGTGAAGCCGTCGTAGCGGACGACGTCCGCGCGGCCGACGAAGGCCAGGTCCGAGGCGCGCGCCACCTCGAAGCGGCGCTGGTGCCCGCCCACCACCCACTGCTGTGAGCTGAAGCCCGTGGAGTCCAGCCCGTTGACCACCTGCCCGATGAGCCGCAGGCCCCAGGGCGCCTTCCACTGGACCTGCAGGCCCATCTCGTCCCAGGTGTTGGGGATGATGAGCGTCTCCGCCTCGTCCCGCACCGTGCCCAGGTAGTCCGTGGGGCGGTAGTACTCGAACAGCGTGCCCACCGCGACGTAGAAGCGGCCCACGGTGACCGCCGCGTGGCGGCCCAGCTTCTTGGAGAGGTACAGCTCCTCGATGAGCACCTCGCCGCCCTTGTCCACCTCCTGCTCGTACTCGCCGAACTCCTCGTACTCCAATTCCAGCGCGGCGCCGGTGCCGGCGTGCTCGAACTCCACCTCCGCCTCGGCCTCCAGCCCGTACTCCTCGAGGCCCGCCTCCATCGACAGCACCAGGCGCGTGGTGTCGAACGCCAGCCGCGAGTCGCGCTGCGAGCCGCGCGCCCGGTTCTGGTTCTCACCGTAGTTGAAGTACGCGAACTGCAGGTCGCCGTAGCCGCCCAGCTCGAAGTCCAGCTTGGGGCGCTTCTCCTCGTCCTCGTCTTCTTCGTGCTCCTCGTGCTCGCGCTCCTTCTGGGGTTCATCTTCGTCGGCCCAGGCGGGCGCGGCGCAGAGGAGGAGGGACGCGGACAGCAGCAGCGACAGCGGACGAGGTGTACGGGCAGTCATCGGAGCGGCGAGCACCGTACGCCCATGATTTTGATATTGCAAACCACTTTCAATTCGCAGGAAAAGAAGAAGCCAGGGATGCAGCATCCCTGGCTCCGAGGGCGGACGTCAGTCGTGGTCGTGCGTCAGCCTCTCACCACTTCATGTCCTCCTCGCCGCCGGCCTCCTGGCGCTTCTCGCCGGGGCGGGCGACGGAGGTGAGGGTGGCGCGCACGGCGCCCAGGTCCAGCGTGCCCACGGCGGCCAGGGGCAGGCGGCGGGCGTCGTCGGAAATCCACACGTGCACCTCGCGCTTCTGCGAGGGCCTGTCCAGGCGGATGGCCATGCCCTGCATGTGCCAGGCGTTGAACTGGCCCAGCGGCGTCGTCACCTGCTCGCGCTTCACCACCGCGCCCTGCATGCGCCACAGTCGGCGCACGCCGTAGACGTCGAAGCACACCTGGAGGTTCTCCTGCAGCGGCAGCTGGCGCAGCAGGTAGATGGAGCCGGCCACGTCGAGGCCGTCCTTGTCATAGGTGTAGTTGAACTGGCCCTTGGGGCGCTTCCCAATCTGGTAGTCCACCTTCACCGAGCGGTCCTTCGCGCCGAAGGCGACCTCCACCTTGCGGCGCTGCTCGTTCTCCGTGGTGTCCTCCACGTAGCGCTTGGGGCGCAGCGTGCGCGGGTGCAGGTACGTGGTGGCGCTGCCCTTCACGCGCCGCACCTTGGAGAAGAAGGAGTTGGTCTGCGCCTCCACCTCCACCGGCAGGTGCCCGTCCTTCTGCTTCTGGACGCGCATCACCATCTTCCCGGCCTGGGCGCCCATGGCGTCCAAATCGAACTCGAGCACCTCGCCGGGCATGAAGGCCATGGGCGTGCGCAGCGCGGGCAGCGCGTGCGCGCACGGGGCGACGGTGAGGGGCTGCTTGTCCTTCTCCGCCTGTTCGGCCTTCTCGGCCTCGGGCTTGTCGGCCTCCGCGTCCGGGAGCTGGGCCCAGGCGGTGGCGGTGGTCAACGTCAGCCAGGCCGCGAGGAGGGTGCGCATGGAGCTCATCCTTTTCCTTCCACAGGGACTACGGGGTGCTGTCGGGCGTCTGACGGCCCGGGCGCTTCGCATATTCGGAACGGGCCCACAGCTTCCGCAGCCGGGCCGTGACTTCCTGGCGGACAGCTTCCCATTCTCCCGCATCCCGGGTGATGTCCCAACCCGAGGGGGCCAGCCTCCGCGCGGCCGCCTGCGCGAAGGCGCCATCTCCCAGCTCCGTCAGCAGCCGGAGGTATTCATGGTCCTCCAGCCCGTCGCGGATCTGCTTGAGACGCAAACTGATGACAGGATGGTGGCCGGACGTACCCAGGCGGGCCGGAGTGCCCGGATAGAAGAGGGTGCCGTCGCCGTTGCCGCCGAACTCGAAGACGTCCGTCCACGGGTCCTTCTTCGTGTTGTAGGCGAACACGGTGTCGAAATAGAGCTCGCCGTCCACGCCGGACGAGAAGGCCAGCACGCCCATGGCGCGGTTGAGCGGGGCGGGGTGGTCCACCATGTAGGAAGCCCAGCCGCTGTAGACGGCGTCCACCGCCGCGTCCTCGGGCGGGCCGCCGTTGCAGCCGTGCGAGTTGCAGCTCTGGTACCACCACACCCTCGCGCTCTTCGGCAGGCGGCCGCGCAGCGTGCGGGCCGTCAACACGTTGCGGCACGTCTGCGGGCCGGGGCGCGGGTAGAAGCAGTTGAGCGTGGGCGTGAGGATGTCCGCCGAGCCTCGCAGCGCGTCATCCAGCGGGCTGGTGACGAGCACCGGGATGCCCCCGGCCGCGCGCACGCGCTTCGCCTGCGCCTGCACCAGCGGCACGTCCTCCGGCTTCGGCTCGTCCTTGGCGTAGAAGAAGAGCTGCGCCGGCCAGCCCTTCTTGCGGAAGTGCTCGACGAAGGCGCGGTAGTACGCGGCCTTCTCCGCGTCCGTGCTGGCCTGCTTGTTGTCGCGCACCTCGGCGGTGGTGAAGCGCGCGCCCGAGGGCAGCAGGCTGCCGTCGAGGAAGGGCCCCATTTCCGCGTCGTACGCGCGCCAGTCCACCACCGGCCTGCCGTTCTCGAAGCGCACCGGCGGCGGCGACATGCTCATGCCGTGCGCGCTCACCCGGTGCTCCAGGAGGGCGCGGCCGTACTCGCGCAGCAGCGCCTGCGCCTCGGTGGACTCCGGCGACAGGCCGTGCCCCCGGGCGATGCTGTACAGCGACACGCCGAAGCTGTTGGGCAGCGAGGACGTCGCCGGCAGCGCGAAGGGCTGCACCTCCACCGTGAAGGGCACCGGCGCGGCAGACGCGCCCTCCGTCTTCACGCGCAGCTCGCCCTTATAGGTGCCCGGGGCCTGCTTCTCCGGCGCGCACACCTCCACGAAGAGGACGGTGGGGAGGCTCGCGTCGTCCGCTTGTATTGGCGCCTCCACGGGCACCAGCGCGTCCGGCCACGGGCCCTGCCGGCCCTCTCCGTTGGACGGCGTCTTCACGTCCACGAAGACTTCGCGCCACACGGAGGCCTTCAACGCGGCGCCAGGCCCCGAGAGCGACAGCGCCGCCACCTTCGGGCGCGCCACGTGCGAGGGCAGCACCACCTGCGTGGCCTCGCACTCGCCGCGGGCCACGCTGAGCCGGGCGTCGCGGCGCCCCTGCACCGCTTCACCCGGACGCACCTTCACCAGGGGGGAGACGACCCGTGCCCCTGAGGTGGCGGAGTCCGCCGCCACTGTCGGAGTCGCGGCCAGCGCCGCGATGACACCCCACGCCCTTGCCCCGCCCATCCGCCCCCTTCGCCGCTCCCGCGGGTGGCTACCCGTCGTTCCCGGCCCGGGCCAGCTCCATGATGCGGCCCGGCTTGTAGTCGGTGATTTCCGCCACCATCGTCCCCAGCGCGAAGTCCGCCTCCACGCGCACCGGCACGTGGTTGGGGTCCGTGGTGAGGTACACGAACATGTCCCGCTTCGACGTCAGGCTGCCGCCGAACTCCGCCGCCACGCGCAGCTTGAAGACCTCCTTCGGTCCCAGCTCCGTGTTCAGCATCTCTCGCGCTTCCACCTTCGCGCGCATGGTGAACGTCTTGCTGCCCGTGAAGACGGGGAAGGCGTAGTCCTGGCCCACCACCAGCTCGCGGTTGCGCAGCGCGAAGGTGGCGCCCGTCACGTCCAGCGTGCCCTGCTCCAGCTCGCGCGTGGACTCGCGCGGCGGCTCGCCCTCCTTCTGCTTCACCACGAGGGCGCCCTTGCCATCCGGCTGCATCTTGATGCGCTGGCGGCGGCGCTTGCCGTTCTCGTCCGCGTGCAAATCACTGCCCAGCACGCGCTGACCGGCGGCCTGCCAGTACGAGACGAACTTGTCCTTGATGGGCCACACGCCGATGACGTCCTGCGACTTCGCCAGGGCGATGATGGGCCACACCTCCTCGCCGAACTGCTTCATGGGCGCGCCCACCGTCACCTGCGCGGTGCCCGCCGTCACGCCGAGGTACTTCACCCGATACTGCGCCTGCTCACCGGGGCCGAAGGCCGGATTGGCGGAAGATTCCTGGGCCGTGGCCGTTGCCGACCACACCAGGCCCGCCAGCATCGCCGCGAACCCCCACCTGGACTGCGCACGCATCGAGTGAGCTCCCTCGCTAGGAAGTTAAGTAGCCTGGTCGCTTTCCGCCAGGCCCGCCCCCAACCGTCCCCGCCGCGCCGCATTTCCACTGACGTGCCTGGAGGCCAGGCATTCAACGGGTGCTCGCTCCCTCCACCGGGGGCCGGCGGAAGCGTCACGGGGGACACACTCTCGCATGCATGGCCCACCCGGCGCCTCCCTGGCTGCCCGAGCCCGGCTGCCCTCCATGCGACCCAGGATGTCCACCCGGAGACAGCGCTCTGCTAGCCTTCGGCCCCGTCCGCGCCCGAGGCGGCGCCACGCGCCAGGAGGCACCATGGCCAACGACTACGATTTCGACGATGACGACAAGGACGCAAAGGCGTCCGGCGGGGGCAAGCGCAAGGAGTTCGACTGTCCGGACTGCAACGCGAACAACCCTGTGCACGAGCCCTTCGGAGACGGGGACGAGGTGCGCTGCAACTACTGCGGCACCGAGTACCGCGTCACCATCAATGCCGAGGGCAGGGTGAAGTTCAAGGAGCTGTGAGGCGGAAGGCCGCGCCCAGGCCTCACGCCCGCTCGCCGAAGATGGCGGTGCCCACGCGGACCATGCTGGCCCCCTCGGAGATGGCCAGCTCGAAGTCGTGCGTGGTGCCCATGGACAGGCCGGGCAGCCCGTGCGTCCGGGCCAGCTCGCGCAGCGCCTGGAAGTAGCCGCGCGCCTTCGCCTCGTCGTCCGTGGGCGGCGGCAGCGACATCAGCCCCACCAGTTGCAGGTTCGGCAGGGCGCGTGCCTCCGCGAGGAACGTGCCCAGCGCTTCAGGCTCGAGGCCGCTCTTGGTGGCCTCACCGCCCACGTTGACCTCCACGTAGCAGGGCAGGGGAGGTGTGCCCTCGCGGCGCTTCGACAGCTCGCGCGCCACCTCCAGCCTGTCCAACGCCTGGAAGGCGTGGGCCACGCGCGCCACGTACTTCACCTTGTTCGTCTGCAGCGGACCGATGGCGTGCCAGCGCAAATCCGTCAGGTCCGCCAGCTCCGCGGCCTTGTCCCGCAGCTCCTGCGCGTAGTTCTCCCCGAAGTCGCGCTGCCCGGCCGCGTACGCCTCGCGGATGAGCGCCGCGGGCTTCAGCTTGGACACCGCCACCAGCGTCACCGACTCCACCGGCCGCCCGGCGCGCGCGCAGGCCTTCGCCACGCGCTCGCGCACCGCCGCGAGGTTCTCCGCCACGCTGCCGCTCATGACGCCGCCCTCCACGGCAGCGACACCCCGGCGCGCTCCAGCAGTGCCAGCGTCTCGCCCAGCGGCAGGCCGATGACGTTGGTGGGGCTGCCGTCCACCGCCGCCACGAGGAAGCCCCCCTTGCCCTGCACGGCGTAGGCGCCCGCCTTGTCCAGGGGCTCGCCGGTGCCCGCGTACCAGGCAATCTCCCCCGGCGTGAGGCCGCGGAAGGTGACGCGGGTGCGCACCACGAGCGCTTCCGCGTGCCGGCCCGCCAGCGCCACGCCGGTGTGCACCTCGTGGGTGCGCCCGGACAGGCGGGTGAGCATGGCCTTCGCCTCCTCCACGTCACGGGGCTTGCCCAGCAGCTCCGGCCCCAGCACCACGGTGGTGTCAGCGGCCAGCACCCACGCACCGGGGTGGCGGGCGGCCACCGCGCCCGCCTTCTCGCGCGCCAGGCGCAGCACGTAGGCCTCGGGGGCCTCCCCGGGACGGGGGGTTTCGTCGATGTCCGCCGCCGACACGGTGAAAGTGAGGCCCAGTTGTGACAGCAACTCCCTGCGCCGGGGGGAGGCCGAAGCCAGGACTAGCAACGTTTGCTCCGCGTTCGTGTGCATGTTACGGCTCGGGGCGGCCTTACCAGACTTGCGCCCCGGAGTGGACTCTACGGATGAAGCCCGCAGACCTCCTGTCGGCCATGAAGCGGACGGTGGAGCAGCTTGCCGCCTTCAACGAGATGGCCAAGGCGCTGACCTCCACGCTCGAGCTGCGCGAGGTGCTCGGGCTCGTCATGCAGAAGGTCAGCAGCCTGCTGTTGCCTCGCAACTGGTCCCTCATCCTCCAGGACGAGCGCACCGGGAAGCTGTACTTCGAAATCGCCGTGGGCGACGGCGCCGAGGTCCTCAAGGGCCTCCAGCTCAACCCCGGCGAGGGCATCGCCGGCGCCGTCTTCTCCTCTGGCGTCGCCCGCCTCGTCCATGACGTGGGGGGAGACCCGAGCTTCGCTCCCCGCTTCGACAAGGCCTCCGCCTTCCACACCCGCTCCATCCTCGCCGTGCCGCTGCTCGCGCGCGGCCGGGTGCTGGGTGTGATTGAGCTCGTCAATGGCCCCTCGGACCCGCCCTTCGGCAACGAGGACCTCACCACCCTCACCGCCATCGCCGACTACGCGGCGATTGCCATTGAGAACGCGCGCAACTTCCGCCGGGTGCAGGAGCTGACGATTACCGATGAGCACACCGGCTGCTACAACGCCCGGCACCTGCGCGCGCTGCTGGACCACGAGGTGAAGCGCGCCGCGCGTTTCCGGCATCCGCTGTCGCTCGTCTTCCTGGACCTGGACCACTTCAAGAGCATCAACGACAGCCACGGCCACCTGATGGGCAGCGCCGCCCTGAAGGAGGTGGGCGACATGCTCATCGCCCTGGGCCGGCAGAACCTGGACGCCGTCTTCCGCTACGGCGGCGACGAGTTCGCCGTGCTGCTGGTGGAGACGGATTTGGACGGCGCGGCCATCATCGGCCAGCGCATCTGCGAGGCCTTCCGCGGGCGCGCCTTCCTCCAGGAGCACGGCCTGGACGCGCGCCTCACCGCCAGCGTCGGCGTGGCCACCTTCCCGGACCACGCCATGTCCGCGCTGGACCTCATCCGCGCCGCGGACTTCGCCATGTACGCGGCCAAGGCCCGAGGCCGGGACGGCGTCAGCATCGCCGTGCCCACCACGCCGGACAGCGGCTCCTCGGACTTCCCCGCGCGCTGAAGGAGTCCTGGGAAAAAGCAGAGGGCCGGGGAGGGAAGCACCCTCCGACCGGCCCTCATGCTGCTTCGACGTGAAGCGGACTCGGGACTACCCCGCGCCCACCACCTGGTCGATGGCCTCGGTGTTCGTCACCACGGTGCCCGTCTTCTTCAGGGCCTTGAGGAAGGACTCCGTGACTTCAATCTGCTTGGCCTGCGTGGCCTGGGCGCGGAGCTCGTCCTTGCGCTTCTCGAAGCCGGCGGCGTCCGGCTTCTGGCGCTCCACCACCTGCGCCACCACGAAGCCCTCGCCCACCGGGTAGACCTGACCGAGCGCCTGCGGGCCGTTGACCGCGAACACGGCCTTCACCAGCTCGGGCGCGGGGCCCAGGTGCGGCACCGCCTCACCCTCGGCGGTGAAGCTGTCCGTCTCCACCGCCTCCGGACGCGTCTCCGTCTCGAAGCGCAGCAGGGCCGGCTGCTCCTTCTCCGGCGGGAAGAGCTCCTTCAGCGTCTTGCCACCCTGCACGGAGGCCAGCGCCTTCTGCGCCTCGTCGCGGGCCTGCTGCTTCGCGCGCTCCTGCTTGTAGAGCGTGGTGGCAATCTCGTCCTGCACGTCCTCGAGCTTCTTGTCCTGGGCCGCCTGCTTCTCCTCCACCTTCACCAGGTGCACGCCGAACTTCGTCTCCACCGGCTGCGTCACCTCGCCCGCCTTCAGCGCGAAGGCCGCGTCCGCCAGCGACGGCTCCCAGCTGCCACGCTCCACCCAGCCGAGGTCTCCACCGCGCGCCTTGCTGCCCGGGTCCTCGCTGCTCTCCTTCGCCACCGCGGCGAAGTCCTTGCCGCCCTCGAGCTCCTTGCGCAGCGCCTCGGCCTTCGCCTTCGCCTGGGCCTTCTGCTCGGCCGTGGCCTCGGGGGCCAGCTTCACCAGAATCTGCCGGGCGTGGATGCGCTCGGGCTGCTGGTAGACGAACCTGTTCGCCTCGAAGTAGTCCTTGATTTCCTTCTCGTGCGCCTTCTTCCAGTCCGCGAGCTGGGCGGGCGTGGGTGCGGGCACCTTGTCTGCGTACATGGTGGGCAGGAAGCGGGCGAAGACGACCTTGGCCTGGTTGCCCTCCTTCTCGAACTTCGCGCGAATCTCGTCGTCGGACACCACGGCGCTGGCGCGCACCACCTCAATCATCTTCTGCGCGGAGAGCTGGCGGCGCAGCTCGCCCTCGAAGTCCGGCGGCGTCTTCCGGTAGAAGTCGCGCAGCACCTGCTTGTAGCGCTCCATGTCGAACACGCCGTCCTTCTGGAAGTCGGGGTTCTGATGGATGAGCTTGCGCAGCTCGTCGTCGGAGGCGGTGATGCCGTGGCGCTCGGCCGCCTGGGCGAGCAGCTCGGTGTTCACCAACCGGTCGAGCACCTGCGTGTGCATGCCGAACTGGCGGGCGAGCGACTCGGGGATGGGGCTGCCTTGCGAGCGCAGGAAGTTCATCTGCCGGGCCCAGGCGGTGGCGAAGTCCCGCATGGGGATTTCCTTGCCATTTACCGTGGCCACCGAGCCGGGCGCCGTCGTGGTGCCGCCCGTACCGCCGAAGCCGCTGCTGCCCGGCCCGAAGGACAGCGTGAACACCACCGCGATGCCGATGATGAACACCAGGGAGAAGACCTTCCGGGGATTCAGACCGTCCATTGTCGTCACTTCGAGGGCAAACGCGCCGAGAAAACCCGTGCGGAAGGACTCGCGACGCGGTGTTGTTGGTAGCCCGGCCGGAGGGTGGTGAAGCTGTGACCGCCCCCCATGCAAGGCCTTGACTGCCTAGGACAACGCACCGGAAAATGCAAGCGATTTAGAGAGCTTAGCCCACTCCCACCCCACCTGCTCCACCCTCCCACCTCGGGGACCACCTTCCCTTGTTGTCGCTCCTCAAGCGGTACCGCCGCCCCCTCACCGTGGGCGTCCTGCTGCTCTACCCGCTCCTCGCTTTCCTGTTGAGCGGGCGGAAGGGCAGGGACCCCAATCCCATCGACCGGGCCGTCATCGCCGTGACGTCGCCCGTCCAGCAGGCGCTCACCACCACCATCGAGGGTACGGTGGCGGCGGTGCGCGGCTATCTGGACCTGCGCGGGGTGCGGCAGGAGAATGACGCGCTGCGGTTGGAGAACCTGCAGCTCCGGGCGGCCGTGCAATCGCTCGGGGAGTCCCGCGCGGAGAACGAGCGGCTGCGGAAGCTTCTGGGGTACGCGGAGGCGGAAGCGGGCGCGGAGATTCCGGCGCGGGTGGTGGGGGTCAATCCGGTGGCCAAGCTCCTGTCGGTGCGGATCAGCAGTGGTGAGAAGGACGGCGTGTTCCGCGGCATGTCCGTGGTGACGCCGGACGGAATCGTGGGCCAGGTCATCCGCGCCACGGGCGGCTACGCGGACGTGGCGCTGGTGACGGACCCGCAGAGCCGGGTGGCGGTGCGCGTGCAGCGCTCGCGGGCGCGCGGCACGGCGGCGGGCACGGGCTCGGGGCCCCTCAAGCTGGAGAACATGCTGCGCACCGAGGATGTCGAGGACGGTGACCTCATCATCACCGCCGGCACCGACGGCGTGTATCCGCCCGGCGTGGTGGTGGGCCGGGTGACGAACCTGGAGAAGAAGGAGCACGGCATGTTCCAGGGGGCGGACATCATCCCGGCGGTGGACACGAGCAAGCTGGAAGAGGTGTTGGTGGTGGGCAGTCCCTACAGCGCCATGGCGCCGGGCAGCACCGCGGAGGGCGCGCAGAAATGAAGTTCCTGGTGACGGTGGGCCTCGCGTTGGCGTTGCTCACGTTGGAATCCGTGGTGGTGAAGCAGGCGGGCCTGGTGCTCGGCCGCATCGACGTCACCGTGGTGCTGGTGGCGTTCCTGGCCCTGCGCGCCACGCTGCTGGAAGGGGCCTTCTCCGCCTTCGCGGTGGGCTACCTGCTGGACCTGATGAGCGGCCAGCCCACGGGGCTCTTCACGTTCCTCGCCGTGTTCACCTTCCTGGTGGGCCGGCTGGTCTCCACCTTTGTCGACGTGCGCGGCGCCATGTCCTTCGCCCTCTTCGCCATGGGCGCGGACGTGGGGCACTCGCTCCTGTCCGCCTTCTTCACGTGGCTGACGGTGAAGGATGGCAGCACGTCCTCGCTCCTGTCCGGCCTGCCGCTCCAGGTGTTGCTGACGGGAGCGGCGGCGCTGGCGCTCTTCCCCCTGCTGCGCCGCTTCGAGGCGGGTCAGGACCGTCAAGTGGGGTTGCTGCGGTGACGCCTCCGACGCTGGGCAACACGACGCCGGGCCGCGAGCTGAAGCGGCGCTTCCTGTGGCTGGGCCTCGCCATGACGGTGGGGCTCGGCCTCTTGTCCATCCAGCTCTACCGGCTGCAAATCACGCGTGGCGAGGAGTACTCCGCCAAGAGCGTGGCCAACTTCGTGAAGGAGGTGCGGCTGCGCGCCGACCGCGGCGTCATCAAGGACGCGCGCGGCACCATCCTCGTGGACAGCCGTCCGTCCTTCGACGCTGTCATCACCCCGGCCTTCTGCACGGACTGCTCCAATCAGGTGATTCCGCGCCTGGCGGAGCTGCTCCAGTGGGACGCGGACCAGCGCAAGAAGGTGGAGGACCAGGTCCGCATGGGCCGGCGCAACGCGCCCTTCCAGCCGGTGCCGGTGCGCGTGGACCTCACGCGTGACGAGTTCGACCGCATCGCCGCCCGCCGCGACATCCTCGACGGTGTCGAGGTGGCGCCCGTTCCGCACCGCTTCTACCGGACCAACACGGTGCTGTCGCACGTGCTGGGCTACATGAACGAAATCACCCAGGAGGAACTGGAGCGGCTCAGCGCCGACGGCGCGAAGTACGCCCTGGGCGACTACATCGGCCGGCGCGGCCTGGAGCGCTACTTCGAGCAGCGGCTGCGCGGCACGGACGGCGTGCGCAAGGAAGTGGTGGATGCGCGCGGCAAGACGATTGACGAGCTCAACGTCAAGCTGGGCGACAACGCGGTGATTCCGCCCGTCGCGGGCAGCAACCTGGTGCTGTCCATCGACATGCGGCTGCAGGAGGAGGCGGAGCGCGCCTTCCCGGGCGTGGCGGGCGCGGTGGTGGCCATCGACGTCAATACCGGCTTCGTCAAGGCGCTGGTGTCGCGGCCGGGCTTCGACCCCAACCTGCTCACCGGCCGCGTGACGCCGGCGCAGATGGCCATGCTCTCCAGGGACCCGCTGGAGCCCATGGTGAACCGCGTGGCGGCGGAGCACTACAGCCCGGGCTCCACCTTCAAGGTGGTGACCCAGCTCGCCGCGTACAAGTCCGGCGCCTTCCGGCCCGAGTCGTCCGTGTTCTGCCCCGGTGGCTACCGGCTGGGCGCGCGCGTGTGGCGCTGCCACAAGGACAGCGGCCACGGGCAGATGGACGGCTACAACGCGATGAAGACGTCCTGCGACACCTGGTTCTACAAGGTGGCGGACACCATCGGCCTGGACCCCATTGGTGAGATGGGCAAGGCGCTGGGCCTGGGCTCGCCCACCGGCATCGACGTGGTGGCTGAAGTCCCGGGCATCATGCCCACCAGCGCGTACCACGATAAGGCCTCGCCCGGCGGCTACACCAAGGGCATGGCGCTCAACAGCGCCATCGGCCAGGGCGATGACAACGTGACGCCGCTGCAGCTCGCGCTGGTGTACGCGGCGATTGCGAATGGCGGCATGCTCTTCAAGCCGCAGCTCGTGCAGCGCCTGGAGAACCTGGACGGCCAGGTGGTGGAGGAGTTCAAGCCCGAAATCGTGCGCAAGGTGGACATCCCTCCCGCGCACCGTCAGGCCGTCATCGAGGGGCTGGTGAAGGTGGCGCAGGAGCCGGGCGGCACGGCGTACCGCGCGCGCATGGCGGGGCTGGCGGACAAGGGCATGCAGGTGGCGGCGAAGACGGGCACCGCGCAGGTGGCGCGGCTGGGCACGGTGCGCCTGAAGACGCAGCAGATGAGCTTCTTCGAGCGCGACCACGCCTGGTTCGCCGGCTTCGCCCCGGCGGACAAGCCGGAGCTGGCCATCGTCGTGCTCAACGAGCACGGCGGCCACGGCGGCGCGGACGCGGCCCCCACCGCCATGGCCGTCATCCAGAAGTACTTCGAGTTGAAGAAGCTGGACGCCACGGCCCCGCCGCCGCGTCCCAACCAGCCCTACACGCCGTCCCTCTCACGCGCGCCGAGTCCCGACGAGGCGGCGCTGACGCGGGGCGTGGTGCCTCCGGCCAATCTGCCGGGTGACGATGACGAGGACGTGACGAGTGCAACTCCGGATTGAGCGTCGCATGGTGCCCCACATTCCGTGGGGCCTCATCGTCTGCGTGCTGGCGGTGTGCACGCTGGGCATCTGGAATCTGGCCTCGGCCGCGCGTCCGGCGCCTCCGCTCACGCCCGTGTGGTACAGCCAGACGCTGTACCTGGGGCTGGGCGTCGTGGCGGTGCTGGTGGTGTGCCTGGTGGACTACCGGTGGATTCAGCGCATGGCGCTGCCCATCTACGTCGCCAACATCCTGGCGCTGCTCGCGCTGCGTGTCATCGGCCACACCGCGAAGGGCGCCGAGAGCTGGTTCGTCATCGGCCCGTTCCGCCTGCAGCCGGCGGAGTTCATGAAGATTGGCGTGGTGCTGATGCTGGCCAAGGTCTACCACGACGACTTCCGGCCCAATGAGCCGTCCTATGGACTGGTGCGGCTGTGGAAGCCGCTCCTCGTCGTCGGCGTGCCCTTCCTGCTGGTGCTGGTGCAGCCGGATTTGGGCACCGCGCTGATGATTGGCCTGTCGTCCCTCACCGTCATCCTGTTCGGCAAGGTGCGCTGGTACCTGGTGGCCACGCTGGTGGCGGGCCTCCTCGCGGGCGCCATCGTCATCTGGAATGACTACATCCGCGAGGTGCCGGAGCCTCGGCCCACCATCGTCCGGCACTACCTGAAGAAGCACCAGAGCCAGCGCATCTCCGGGTGGTTGGACCCGGAGGCGGACCTGCGCGGCAGCGGCTACCACGCGGCGCAGTCGAAAATCGCGGTGGGCTCGGGCGGCGTCTCCGGCAAGGGCTGGCGCGAGGGCACCCAGACGGGCCTGCGCTTCCTCCCAGAGCAGCACACGGACTTCATCTTCTCCGTGTGGGCCGAGGAGCACGGCTTCGTGCTGTGCGTGATGCTGTTGGTGCTCTATGGCGCCATCTTCATCTTCGGGCTGGGCGTGGGCTTCAACGCACGCGACAGGTTTGGCGCCTTCGTCGCGGTGGGCGTGGTGGCCATGCTGTTCTGGCAGGTGTTCGAGAACATCGGCATGGTGATTGGCCTGCTCCCGGTGACGGGCATCACCCTCCCGCTGATGAGCTATGGCGGCTCTTCCATGCTTTCCGTCATGCTCAGCATCGGCCTGCTGGTGAACATCAGCATGCGCCGTCACATGTTCTGAGCCGCCCTCCGCCGCGCCCGGCGTGCGTCCTGCCTGGAATGGAAGGGTGGTGTTGGAATCACCCCACCATTGCAGGTAGGAAGGCGGTAGCTTCCGGGGCAGGTGGAGGTCGAGCATGCAGAGGAAGGTTGCCCAGAAGGGCAGTGTGACGGTGGCCGCGGTGGCGGAAATGGCGGCGAAGGACGTCCGCCCCGCCGCCGGGGCCGGGGCCCTTGACGCGCGCCGGACGGTGGCGCCCCTCATCGAGATGAACCAGGGAGAGGCCGAGCACCGGCAGTTCCCCCGCGCGCAGCTGGCCACGCGCTTCGAGGCGTGGGTGGACGGTGAGGGCGGGCGGCGCTTCTCCGCGAGCTTCCTGTCCGTCAACGTCAGCGTCAGCGGGGCCTTCCTGGAGAGCACCTTCTACCTGCCGCTGGGCACGGTGCTGGCGGTGCGCTTCTCGCTGGAGCCGGGAGCCGCGCCGGTGCTGGCGCGCGCGGAAATCGTCCGGGAGGAGCGCAGCAGCGGGCCCGGCGGCCGCAGCGGCTTCGGCATCCGCTTCCTCGACTTCAGCGGGCAGACGGAGGTGGCGCTGGCGCGCCTCTTCGTGGGCATGCGGCTGCGCGCCTTCGCGGAGGACTACCTCAAGTCCCAGCGCGCGCGTTCCCTGCCCAACGAGCTGGAGCGCGTGGTGGACGTGCTGGCCGCCTGGGAGCTGCTCAAGGCCACCACCTCCGCCGTGGATCCCTGGCAGGGCGGGTAGGGGCCGAGTCCGCCGGCCCGGACTCACGAATATCAACCATTGATAAAAGCTCTGCCGTCTTCATTCCCTGGCGCCGCGAGGGGTGTGGGGTGCGCCGGGAGCGCGACACCTGCGGCTCGCCCAGGGCCGTGGGCGTCACCGCGAGCGTCGGGATGACTCGCTCAGGCGGGCTTGCCACCCGAGAGCTGCCGGCGGCGCTCCGCCTGGTAGTGCGCCGAGCACAGCCCCTTCGAGCGCTGCTCCCGGTTGCAGCCATCCACGGTACAGCGGCGGTCCGTGGGCACCACGTTGCCGCCCGCCAGCACCTTGGGCGGCCTGCCGCGGCGGCGGCCCGCCGTCACTGTGTTGTAGGACCCGCTGCCGTTGCCATTGCCACCCAGTGACGGCATGCCCGTGTTCAGCGCACGCAGCATTCCCCGGCCGATGGCGTCTCCCAGCGCCTCCGCCCAGTTCACCATGGCTGGCGTCAGCGGGACGTTGGACAATTCTTTGCGTGGACGTGCCATGAATACTCCAAGTGAAAACAGTTGGTGAAGACAGACACTGCTATGTGCCTATTTGGCGGTTGAAGTCATCGCTGTCAATACAACCTTGGAGGGTCTGTCGTGACTCGTAAACGAATTCAGAAATTTGATGACAAGAGTGAACATGGATACGTGTTTCCCGTAAGTCCTCCGGGCACGTTGTCTCTTCGTGACGTGGACCTGACGGTCTCGGTGGAGAGCGACGAGGCGTATGAGAAAGAGCTGGAGGTGCTCCAGGAGCGCGCGTTCCAGCTCCAGATTCAGACGTACCTGGCGAAGCGGCGGGCGGTGCTCGTCTTCGAGGGCTGGGACGCGTCAGGGAAGGGCGGCGTCATCCGGCGGTTGACGACCCTCATGGACCCGCGCGGCTACAAGGTCTGGCCCATCAGCGCGCCGTCCGAGGAAGAGAAGCGGCACCACTACCTCTGGCGCTTCTGGTCGAAGACGCCGGGCTCGGGCGAAGTCTGTGTGTTCGACCGGAGCTGGTACGGCCGGGTGCTGGTGGAGCGGGTGGAGGGCTTCGCCCGGCCGGCCGAGTGGCGCAGGGCCTACGCGGAAATCAATGCCTTCGAGCGCACGCTCACCGAGGACGGCGTGCGCATGGCGAAGTTCTTCATCCACATCGACAAGAAGACGCAGTTGCAGCGCTTCCGCTCGCGGGAGAAGGACCCCACCCGGCGCTACAAGCTCGGGCCGGAGGACTGGCGCAACCGCTCGAAGTGGGGGAAGTACGAGGGCGCCATCCAGGACATGCTGGACCACACCCACCGGCCCGACGCGCCCTGGCACGTGGTGCCCGGCAACGACAAGCGTCACGCGCGGCTGGAGGTGCTGCGCCGCTGCGTGGAATTGCTGGAAGCGTGAAGGGGTGGGGCGGCACGCGGGCGGGCAAGCGGCCCTCCCGCGCGCACGGGCCCCGGAAAGCCGAGCCTGCGGACTACAGCGCCTTCTGGAGCGCGGCCTCGATGCGGGCCTTGGGCACCGCGCCGACAATCTGCTCCACGACCTGGCCGCCCTTGAAGATGAGCAGCGTGGGGATGGAGCGGATGCCGTACTGCTGCGGCGTGTCCTGGTTCTCGTCGATGTTGAGCTTGGTGAACTTCACCTGGCCCTGGTACTGCGTGGCCAGGGAGTCGATGGCCGGGGCGATGGCCCGGCACGGCGCGCACCAGGTGGCCCAGAAGTCCACCAGCACGGGCTGCTGGGATTCCAGCACCTGCTTCGTGAAGTCACCGTCCCCGACGTTCGTCACATTGTCGCCTGCCATGATGTCTCCTTCGGGCCCTCAACCGGCCATTCCGGCGCGTCGTCTAGTACGCGTCCGTTGGCCCTGCAAGAACGGGCCGGGCATCAGCCCATCTGGCCGGACAGATGCGGCTGACACGTAGGCGTTTCAACCCATTCCCCCGAAGTGGCCCCCTCGCGAGGGGTGGGTGGTGTAAGCTTGGGGGCGTGACGAAGCTCTTCCTGCCCCAGGCCCAGCTCGAGGAGTGGGCACTGGCGGACAAAGCGGACCTGCGTGAGGGCAAGCTGGTGGTGATGGCGGAGGGAGGTGTGAGCTTCCCCCTCACCCCGGCGGTGCACTTCGTGCAGCTCGTGTCGGGCGAGGACACCCAGGGGCTGGTGGCCCGGGTGAAGACCGAGGAGCAGCTCGCCCGCATGGGGGCCGAGCAGATGGCCGACTCGGTGCTGGTGGGGGACAACGCCTATGAGGTCGTCCCGGGGTATGTCACGGAGGTGGCCTCGGCGCCCCGTCCGGAAGGAGGGGCGAAGAAGCCGGACTCCGAGGCGGACCTGCTGGCCGCCTTCATCCTCAACAAGATGGGCTGATGCCCGTCTCGCAAGGCGGACTGAATTGCCCGTCTTCGGTGGTTAAGAGCCAGTGCCCATGAGCCATACGCTCGTCTCGCTCGCCTGCCACGCCTATGGCATCGCCGCCGTGGTCTATCTCGCCTACCTGGTGCGCCAGAGAGAGGAGCTGGCCACCGTCGGCCGCGTGCTGGTGGGCGGCGGGCTGGCGCTGCACGGCGTGGCCCTCTTCGAACTGCTCGACGCGCAGTCCGGCCGCCCGGTGGGCCTGGCCCAGGGCTTCTCCGCGCTCGCCTTCCTGCTGCTCGCCATCTTCCTGGCGCTGGACGTGCGCTACCGCCGGCCCGTCATCGGCGCGTTCCTCACGCCGCTCGCGGTGACGGTGCTGATTCCGGGCCTGCTCCTCCAGGGGGGCCAGGCTCCGCTGCCCCCGGGCGTGCGCCAGCCGCTCTTGCCGCTGCACATCACGCTGGCCCTGCTGGGGCTGGCGGCGTTCGCGGTGGCCGCGGGGGTGGGCGTGATGTACCTGCTGATGGAGCGGCAGGTGAAGAACAAGCGCTTCGGGCTGCTCTTCTCGCGGCTGCCCTCGCTGGAGTTCCTGGACACCCTCAACCGGCGCCTCGTCGTCTGGGGTTTCATCGCGTTGTCGGTGACGCTGGCGACGGGCGCCTTCTTCGTCACCTCCACGCCGGATTTGGGCTGGCATTGGGACGGCAAGTCGATTGCGACGGTGGTGGCGTGGGGCGTCTTCGCGGCGCTGGTGAACGCGCGCATCTTCGCGGGATGGCGAGGGCGGCGGGTGGCGCTGCTCACCATGGCGGGCTTCTGCCTCGTGCTGGTGTCCTTCCTGTCTTCGTATGACCTGGCGGCGCCCACGGCCGCGGCCATGAGGGTGCCCTGAGTATGGAGCTCATCTGCATCGGCCTGTCCCACCGCACGGCGCCCCTGATGGTCCGTGAGCGGCTGGCCCTGCCCGAGTCCCGGCAGGTGGAGGTGCTCCAGCGGTTGGCGCAGGCGCCGGTGGAGGCGCTCTGGGTGTCCACCTGCAACCGCGTGGAGGTGTACCTCGCGGCCCCGGACGCCGCGCAGGCGAAGCAGCGCGTGGTGGAGGAGATGCAGTCGCTGGGCGGGCCCGAGGCGCTGGAGCACCTCTACGAGCACCGCGGGGAGAACGCGCTGGTGCACCTGTTCCGCGTCGCCGGCAGCCTGGACTCCATGGTGCTGGGCGAGGCGCAGATTCTCGGTCAGGTGAAGGACGCCTTCGAGCGGGGCCAGGGCGCGGGCGCGGTGCGCGGCGAGCTGACGCGCGCGTGCGCGGCGGCCTTCAGTTGCGCCAAGCGCGTGCGCACGGAGACGGCCATCGGCCGCGCGTCCACGTCCATGGCGGCGGCGGCGGTGCAACTGGCGAGCAAGGTGTTCGACGGGCTTCGCGGCAAGACGGTGCTGGTGGTGGGCGCGGGCGAGATGGGCGAATTGGCCGCGCGCCACCTGAAGCAGGCGGGCGCCACGAAGCTCTTCATCACCAACCGCACCCTGGCCCGCGCGGAAGGACTGGCCACGGAGGTGGGCGGCACGGCGCGGCCCTTCGAGGAGCTGTTCGCGCTGCTGACGGCGGCGGACGTGGTGGTGTGCAGCACGGCGTCGCCGGTGCCGCTCTTCACGAAGGAGAACGTCGGCTCGGTGGCGAAAGCGCGCAAGGGACGGCCGCTGTTCATGGTGGACCTCGCGGTACCGCGCGACATCGACCCGGGCGTGGGCCAGCTGGACTGGGTGCACGCGTACGACGTGGACGACATCCAGAAGTTCGTCGCGGACAACGCCGCGGCGCGCGCCGAGGAGGCGCAGAAGGCCGGGGTGCTGGTGGCGCAGGAGGTGGCCCGCTTCGTCAAGGAGCGCGCGCTGCGCGAGGGCACGCCGGTGCTGGCCCGCCTGCGCCAGCGCGCGGAGGCCATTGCCCGCGCCGAAGTGGAGCGCACGCTGGGTGCGCTGGGCGACGGCCTCAACGAGAAGCAGCGCAAGAGCATCGAGGCCATGGGCCGCGCCATCGTCAACAAGCTGTTGCATGAGCCCACCTCGCGCCTGCGCGCCGTGGGCCCGGAGGGCGAGGGCAACCGGCTGGCCGGCGCCGCCGCGGAGTTGTTCGGGTTGCTGGAGCTGGAGGAGCCCGCCGCACCGGCCGCTCCCGCCGAGCTCCCCGCCGCCCAGGCCGCCGCTACGGGAGCCAATCGATGAAGGTTGTGAGGATTGCCACCCGCCAGAGCCCGCTCGCGCTCTGGCAGGCCCGCCACGTGGGCGCGCTGCTGGCGGCGCGCCACCCGGGGTTGGAGGTGTCCCTGGTGGAGATGACCACCGAGGGTGACCGCTTCCTGGGCGCGCCCCTGTCCGCCGTCGGCGGCAAGGGGCTGTTCGTGAAGGAAATCGAGCAGGCGCTGCTCGACGGCCGCGCGGACCTGGCCGTGCACAGCTTGAAGGACATGACGTCCGTGCTGCCGGAGGGGTTGATGCTCGCGGCGGTGCCGGTGCGCGAGGACCCGCGCGACGCCTTCTGCGGCCTCGCCGGGCAGACGCTGGACACGCTGCCGAAGGGCGCGCGCGTGGGCACGTCGTCGCTGCGGCGCAGCTGCATCCTGCGCTCGGGGCGGCCTGATTTGGACATCGTCAGCCTGCGCGGCAACGTGCAGACGCGGTTGGCGAAGACGAAGGAGCTGGGGCTTGCCGGCGCGGTGCTCGCGTACGCGGGCCTGAAGCGGCTGGGGTTGGAGGGCGTCGTCACCCAGGTGCTGTCCACCGAGGTGAGCCTGCCCGCGGTGGGGCAGGGCGTGCTGGCGATTCAATGCCGCACGGCCGACGCGCGCGTGCGCGAGTTGCTGGCGCCGCTGGAGGACGCCACCACGCGCATCGCCGTGACGGCCGAGCGCGCGCTGCTGGCGAAGCTGGAGGGCGGCTGCACCGTGCCGCTGGCGGGCCACGCCACCGTGTCCGGCGACACCGTGCACCTGCGCGGGCTGGTGGGCCGGCCGGACGGCACCCACGTGGTGCGCGGCGAGGTGCGCGGCCCGGTGGAGCGCGCGAGGGAGCTGGGCGAGTCCCTGGCGGATGACCTGCTGTCGCGTGGGGCGGCGGACATCCTGCGTGATTTCGCTCGCCGCGCGGAGGCGCGGGAGTCCTAGACTGCCGCCCGCGTGGAACGGCGACTGGAAGGCATCCGAGTGTTGGTGACGCGCCCGCGTGAGCGGGCCGAGGAGCTGTGCTTCCTCCTCGAGGACGAGGGCGCGGAGGTGCTCAGCGTGCCCCTGCTGGAGCTGCGGCCGCCGGAGGACCCGCGCCCGCTGGCGTCCGCCGCGGAGCACATCCAACGCTACAAGTGGGTGGTGTTCGCCAGCCCGTCCGCGGTGGAGGCGCTGATGGAGGCGCTGCGCGAGGCCGGCACGGCGGACCGGCTGCGCCGAGTGAAGGTGGCCGCCGTGGGGCCCCGCACCGCGCGCACCGCGGAGGGTTATGGCCTGGACGTGGCGGCGGAGCCGGAGGAGGGCACTGGCGAGGCGCTCTTCCACGTCATCAAGGACGGCCTCCAGCCAGGTGACGAGGTGCTGCTGCCCGCCGCCGAGGAGGGCCGGCGTGAGCTGGAGGACGGGCTGCGGGAATCGGGCGTGCTCGTGACGCGCGTGACGGCGTACCGGTCCGCGCCCGCGGCGCTGCCGCCCGAGGTCCTGTCGCTGCTGGCGGAGTCGCCTCCGGACGTGGCCCTCTTCGCCTCGCCGCGCACCGCGGAGGTGTTCCTGGAGGACGTGGGGCGAGAGAAGCTGGGCACGGCGAAGGTGGTGGCGATTGGCCCCACCACGGCGGCCGCGCTGGAGCGGTTGGGATTGCCCGCGGCCGCCGTCGCGGAGCGGCCCACGCCTGAAGCGCTGGTGGACGCGGCGGTGCGCGCGGTTCGCGGCCAGGCGTCCATGCCACAGGCGTAGTCGCACGGCGTGCGGGGCCTCGGGCCCGTCGCTGTCTTGGAACGTTTCGCCGAGGCCTGCCCGGCGGGCTGCCAGTCCGGCCCGGATGCACGTCCGACAGACTCCGCGCCAGCGGCGGCGCCTGTTACGCTTCCTCCCCGGAAGGGAAGGAGACGGGCTTGGCACAGGCACTCAATAGCGCGAGCAACATCCCCTCGAGGAGCCGGGACGACTTCACCACGCTCTTCGTGCTGGAGGCGCTGGTGGCCCAGCAACTCCTATCGCCGCAGCAGGCGCAGGAGGTGTTGGCCCGCGAGTCCGCCGCGCGCGCCCGCGTCCTCAAGGCGCAGGGAGGCACCGGCAAGGAGGCCGCGCGCTACGACGTGTCACCGGTGGAGGTGGTGGCCATCTTCCAGGTGCCCCTGGCCAACGGCCGCGGCGTGCTGGACGAGGACCGCGTCACCGAGGCCGCCGCGCGGGCCGCGGGCGTCGCCTACCGCAAAATCGACCCGCTGAAGCTGGACATGGCCATGGCCACGCGCACCGTGTCCCGGCCCTACGCGCAGAAGCACGTGCTGCTGCCGCTGGAGCGCACCGAGGGCGGGCGGCTGCTGGTGGCCGTCGCCAACCCGTTCGACCGCGAGCTCTTCGAGAACCTGCAGCGCCTCACCGGGCTGCCGGTGGACCCGGTGCTGTGCGCCAAGACGGACATCCTCAAGTCCATCGCCCACATCTACGGCTTCAACAAGACGCTGGCGCGCGCCGCCGACGACTTCGGCGCCACCGTGGGCGCGCAGGTCTCCAACTTCGAGCAGCTCGTGTCGCTCAGCGGCACGCAGGAGCTCGAGGCCTCCGACAAGCCCGTGGTGCAGGCGGTGGACTACCTGCTGCGCTACGCCTTCGACAACCGCGCCTCGGACATCCACCTGGAGCCCAAGCGCTCCACCAGCCTCGTGCGGCTGCGCATCGACGGCGTGCTGCACCCCGTGTACACGCTGCCCGCGCAGGTGCACGCGCCCATGGTGTCGCGCGTGAAGATGCTGGCGCGCATCGACATCTCCGAGAAGCGCAAGCCGCAGGACGGCCGCATCAAGACGGAGCGCGATGGCCGCGAGGTGGAGCTCCGCGTCTCCACGCTGCCCACGGCTTTCGGCGAGAAGGTGGTCATCCGTATCTTCGACCCGGAGACGCTGGTGCAGGACATCGCCCAGCTCGGCTTCGAGCAGGACGAGAAGTCCTCCTTCGAGTCGTGGATTGACAGGCCCCACGGCCTCATCCTCGTCACCGGCCCCACGGGCAGCGGCAAGACGACGACGCTGTACTCCGCGCTCAAGGCGCTGGCCGGGCCGGACGTCAACGTCACCACGATTGAAGACCCCATCGAAATGGTGTGGGACGCCTTCAACCAGGTGCAGGTGCAGCCCAAGGCCGGGCTCGACTTCGCCGGGGCGCTTCGCCACATCCTCCGTCAGGACCCGGACGTCATCATGGTGGGCGAGATTCGAGACCCGGAGACGGCGGAGAACGCCATTCAAGCCGCGCTCACCGGCCACCTCGTGCTCTCCACGCTGCACACCAACGACGCGCTGGGTGCGGTGGCGCGCATGCGGGATTTGGGCGTGCCGTCCTTCCTCCTCGCGCAGAGCCTCCTGGGCGTCATGGCCCAGCGCCTCCTGCGCCGCGTGTGCAGCCACTGCGCGGAGGAGACGACACTCACGCCGGACGAGCTGCTCGCGCTCCAGGCGCCGCTGCCGCTGTTGCCCGGTGGCGTGCGGCTCCTCAAGGGCGCCGGCTGCGTGCGCTGCCGCGGCACCGGCTTCGTGGGCCGCACCGGCGTCTTCGAAATCGTCACCTGCGGAGGCGAGCTGCGGGACCTCGTCTCGCGCGAGGCGCCCTACGACAAGCTGGTGGAGGCCGCGCGGCGCTCGGGCATGCGCACCCTGCGCGAGGCCGCCGTGCGCAAGCTGGCCCAGGGCCTCACCGCCTTCGACGAGGTGGTGCGGATGACGTCCGCCTGAGCGCGGGCCTTCGAGCTCCCGAGCCCTGAAAACGACACGGCCCGGCTCCCCACGAAGGGAGTCGGGCCGCGGTGTTTCAGGGGAGGAACGGCTGCGGGACTAGAAGCGCGCCTGCAGCAGCGTGTTGAAGCCCAGCGCGCTCGGCTCCTCGAACGTGGGCTGCGCCACGCCGGTGATGTCGTCGCGGAACGTGGTCCGGTTGTTGTCGTACGTGTAGTAGATCTCACCCACGGCGGCGACGGAGTCCGACAGGTCCCACCGGAAGGTGGCCTTCGCCGAGTAGATGGGCTCCGCCTGGCAGACCTTGTTCGACGTGCCGCACACCTCGGGGAGCACGCTGAGCTGGTTCACGTCACGCACCACCACGGTGCGCGTGCCGATGAGGCCCTCGGGCGGGTTGTTGCCGCCCAGCACCGGGGTGGGGCTGCGGAACGACGCCGGCTGCTGCACGCCGACGACGAAGCCCGGCGTGAAGTGCAGCTTCGGCAGGTGGTAGTCCGCGCCCAGCGCCAGGAACATCTCCGGCTTCAGCTTCGTGCCCTCGGGGAAGTCCTGGAACGGGGGGAAGCCCGGCACGTTGAACTGGATGTACGAGAGGCTGCGGTACAGGCCCAGGAGGCTGACGCGCAGGAAGTTCCACTTGGCGCGCGCCTGCAGGGCCACCGCGGTGGCGCCCTGCGGCTGGGTGGCGCCGAACTCGTCCGGCTTCTCCAGCGTCTGCGAGAGGTAGCTGCCCTCGAGCGACACGGAGTAGGAGAGGCCTCCCGGGTACAGCTCCGGCGCGAAGAAGCGCTGGTAGATGTCCGGGTCGTTCTTGTAGAGCCGGAAGTCCACGCTGGTGCCCACCGGCACGCCCACGTGGTAGACGACCTGGCCGGAGATGCCCGCGGCGTTCACCGGAGCCTCTACGCCCAGCGTCGCCAGGCCGGGCACCAGGCCCTTCTGGAAGTAGCCGCCGCCCGCCTCGACGCGCAGCGTGTCCAGGATGTCGAAGCCCGCGCCGGCCATGATGCCGTAGAGCGTCTCCTCCTCGAGGATGAGCTCGTTCTGCACCAGCGCCGTCTTGCCGCCGACGTACGCGTACCACCTGTCGCGCGTAATCTGGAGCTTCGCGCCGGGCACGCCGTTGGTCGCCGAGCGCGTGGTGAACACGTCGCTGCCGCCCCAGGAGATGCGGTACGCATAGCCCAGGCGGAAGCGGTCCGCGGACACCGGGAAGCCGACGAGGGAGATGCCCTCCTTCTCGCCCCAGCCCGGCGGCTGGTAGTTGAGCCGGATGTAGCTGGAGTTGTCGCGGATGTCGACGCCACCCGCGGGCCGCTCCAGCACCAGCAGCGTCAGCGCCGCTTCCGTGGTGAGCCCCTCGAAGAACGCGGGCGCGCGCTTGTAGAGCACCACGTTCGACAGCGACTCGAAGCCGGAGAACTTGGTGTTGAAGTTGTCGTAGAACTGGGTGTTCTGGTTGCCCGCGCCAAAGCGTGCGTTCGGGCTGTTGGGCGTCGTCTCGCCCGAGCCCGCCAGCACGTTGTCGTCCGCGAAGACGAACGACAGGCGCGTGTCCACGAAATCACCGGCCCAGGCGGGCGCACTCAGGGATAGCAGCCCGGTCAGGGCCAGCGTCTGCAGCGTTTTCAATGTCCCTCTCCACGAAGCGGCCCGGGGGGAACCGCTCCTCCCCGCGCTCCGGCTCTCACCGGAGCGCGAACTTCGTCAACTGACTACGGATTGGCGCACGGCTGGATGGGCTTCGGGCACTGATTGCCCGGGCCCGGGTGGCAGCAGATGTCGTCCTGGTCTCTCGGAAGGACAATCCACCGGGGCCGCGCGGCGCTCACCTGGCGCAGGTGGCCCACGACGTCGAAGGTGGCCTCGTGCAGGTACTTGCACTGCAGGGCCTTGTCCGAGTCCGGGTCGTCCGTGCGGCAGTTCACCACGAGGTCCGGCACCGCGTCCTTCGTCACCAGGTTGATGCGGGTGCGCGCGTTCACGCCCACCTTGCAGGTGACATTGCCCTTCGTCTCGTCCTGCGGGACGAACCACATGACGGACTGGGACGCCGTCAGCTTGTAGGAAAGCCGCGTGTTCGCCGCCAGCGGCGTGTTCGCCGTGTTGGGCAGGCTGTCGCCGCCGAAGCGCAGGAAGGCCGCCTTGTCGCACCAGACATTCACCTCGTACTCGGGCGTGAGCGCCCGGGACTGGCCCCACGACACGGTGTCCGGGTCGCCGTCCGCCGTCGCGACGAGCGTCTGCACGCGGCCCGTCACCGAGGCGTCCAGGCCCGCCTCGGCCGCGCCAGACGGGTTCATCTCCACCACGAACTGGCCGAACCCTTCATAGGTGTTCTTCTCGGTGCAGAGCTTCCCGGCGAACTCGCCGATGCCCAGCGTGCAGTCGATGTTGCACTGGCGCTCCGGCACGTCCGGGTCTCCCGGAGTGTCCGTGCCGCAGGCGCCCCAGGTGCCGGCGCTCGGGTTCGGGCAGAAGAAGGGCACCGAGCCGTTGCCGTTGGCGTCGCAGCTCTTGAAGACCTCGGGGAAGCGCACGCGGCGAATCGTCACCAGCGAGGACTCCAGGCTCTCCATCTTGTAGTTGCCGTAGCTGTAACCGCACAGCGGGTCGGTGATGTAGAGCGTGCTGCTGTAGCCGCACCGCCGGCCGTTGATTTCCACCGGCGGGGCCAGCTTCAGGTACTTGTTCCACTCGGCCTGTGGCAGCAGGCGCACGCGCTCGCGAATGCTCCACGACGGGAAGGTGAGCTGCGTGGTGGCGGTGAACTCCTGCACCGAGCCGGCCACCGTCCACAGGAGGTCACCCGGGTCCAGGCCCTCGGGGAAGGAGTAGTTGTAGATGTAGAGCGAGTTGAAGCGGCCCGGGTAGTAGCCGTCCGGCTCCGCCGTCTGGGTGTTGCCGCCCTGGAGGCCCTCCCTCACGCGGCACGCCGTCAGGTCCGTCACGAAGAAGCCACCCGGGTCCGTGCCCGTCACCAGCAGCGTCACGGGCTCGTTGTTGTTCGGGTCGTTGGCATCGCAGTTCTGGCGCAGCACGCTCCCGGACTCGGGGTTGCGGCCGATGCGCATGTACGTGCCGCTGTACGCGGTGAGCTGGTCGCCGTTCTGCGGGACCTGCACCGTGGCCAGCGTGGGCTCCTCGAAGAGGAGCTCCTTGGACAGGCCCGTGGCGTACGTGCGCGTCGCCGGCTCCTCCGGCAAATCACCCGGAGCCACGTCGCCCTGGGCGTAGTCCACCTCGGGCGGCTCGTCCTCCACCCACACGTGCAGCTCACCGTAGAGCTGCGAGGCGCGCACGGTGCCGCTGCCCTTGCCGTTGGTGAGGTTCGTCCAGCGGTAGGTGTACGCACCGGTGAGGTTGCCCGGGACGACGCGGAAGGACACCGGACCGTTGAAGGTCTCCAACGGCTGGCCCTTCACGTCGATGGCGGTGACGTCCACGTCGATGTCCACCGCGCTGCGGGGGATGACGTAGCGGCACTCCTCCGTGCCGCGCACCTCGGCGGGGACCTGCGCCTGCGAGCCGTACTTCGTCGCGCACGCATTCACCACCGACACGGCCGTGCGGGGGTTGCTGTTGGCGACGTAGAGGCCCTTCACCTGCACGTCGAAGGTGGCGACACCCTTCGGCTGCGTGGCGTCATCGGTATAACAGCCAGCCAGGGCAAGGGCCGACAGCAGCATGAGTCGCTTCATCACTTCACCCTCCGGCCGATACGGCCGTCTTCCACCGCGTCCGCGATGGCCATGGACGTGGGATTCTCACAGTAGTTGCGCAGCTCCGGCGTGATGTTGCCGCAGATGGGATTGGTGCCCGCGAGCACTTCACGGCAGCTGCAGCGGCCCGAGTAGGGGCCGTTGGACGGCGCGCAGTAGGCCCGCGCCTCGGCGGGCGTATCGAGCTCGGCCGGCACGTTGCAGTTCCCGGGGAAGGTGCCCGTGTCCGGGTTGAGGTCCCTGCAGCTGCACTGCTCGCCGACCGGCTTCGCGGCGACGCAGGCCGCCTGGGCCTCCGCGGCCGTGGTGACGCCCGCCTCGTTGCAGCCCGTGGGGTCGAAGCCCCGGCGCATGAGGTCCACGCACGTGCAGCTGCCGACCTTCGACGAGAGCTCCGCCTTGAAGGACTGGGCCGCGCGGCAGAAGCCCACCACCTGGTCATCCACCGTCCACTGGCCGTTGATGAGGTTGCCGCAGCGGGCGCCCGACTTGGACGTGGCGTTGCCGGCGAGGATGTCCTCGCAGGTGCAGAAGCCCTGCATGTAGCCGATGAGCGAGTCGCGCAGGGAGATGCCCGTCTCGATGCGCGTGGTGTTGCGCTTGAGCACGTTGAAGCCCGAGCCGCCCTTGGCGATGTAGTCGTTGACGGCAATCTTGTACGTGCCGTTCGGGTCCAGCGGCTTGCCGTTGATCTGGATGTCCGTGCCCGGGTTGGCGTAGCAGCGGCCCTCGCCGGGGGCGGACGCCTCGTCCTCGATGCACTGCCAGGCGGCGTGGCCCGTGCGGTTCTCCGCGGGGCAGTCCGTGGCGTTCTTCGCCAGGTCGCAGGAGACGCGCAGGTCGTTGATCTGCACCTGGGCGCAGTCCATGGTGAAGCGCGCGCCGGAAATCTGCGCCTGGCTCACGCAGCCGCGCTCGGCGGAGCGCTCGGCCACGAAGTTGAACATCTCCTGCATCTCCTTGCCGGAGAGGTACATGATGTTGATGGTGTTCTCGAACGGGAACACGTTGAACATCGACTCCTGCGTCACCACGCCGGCATAGAGGTTGTCGCGGATGCCCAGCGAGTTGGTGAGCGCCATCTCCGCCTCGACGCGGCGGCGCTTGCGCATGGAGTCCGCGGCGATGTTGCCCAGCGGCGAGTCACCACCCGTGGAGTTGTTGCGGCGCTGCACGTCGCGCGGGGCGTAGGAGAAGATGTTGGTGAGCTGCAGCTTGAAGTCCATGCCCAGGATGTAGGGCTGGAGCAGCTGCGTGGTGTCCCGGTCCTCCTGGTCCTTGCAGGCCTCGATGGCGGCGCGCACGTCCGGGTTCGAGATGAACTGGCCCTCCTCCCAGAAGATGCTCGAGTCATACCGGTAGCGGCGCATGGCGTCGTTGCACCAGAGCGCGTCCAGCGGGAACACGCGGTAGTCCTGGCTGAGCACCTCGGCGCCCTCGTTCTCGCCGAGCGCCTCGGGCATCTTCACCACCAGCTCCAGCCGGCCGATGTACTTGGCGAAAGCGCCCGAGTGCGCGAGCACCACCTTGCGGCCGGCCGGGTCCGTGAGCAGCTGCGGCGGGTTGAGCACCACGTGCAGGTGGCCGCCCAGAATCACGTCCACGCCGGACACGCCGGGAATCATCACGCGCACCACCGACTTCTCGTCGCCCTGGGGGCCGAACCACTCCAGCACCTGCCACGGGTTCTTCGCGCGCGTCACGAAGGACTTCGCGCGGCCCCACTCGTAGTAGGCCTCGTAGCCCTGGACGACGTCCTGGTCCTCGGTGAGGCCCAGGTGGCTGACGATGACGATGAGGTCCGTCACCGGGCGCAGCAGCTCCACGTACGCGCGCACCACCTCGTTCTGCTCCAGCGCGGTGGCCTGCAGGCTGTTGCCGCCTTCCACGATGGAGTTGAGCGAGGAGATGTTGGCCATGCCGATGACACCCACCCGCACGCCCTTGATGTTGCGGATGGTGTACGGCGCGGTCTCCAGCCCCGTCTGGTTGCTGCCCGTCGCGCGCCAGTCGTTCCAGAGGTAGTTGGCGGCCAGCAGCGGGAAGGTCGCGTTGTCCCGCGCGCGCTGGGTGAAGTTGAGCGCGCCCGCGTCGAACTCGTGGTTGCCCACCACCGCCGCGTCCAGGCGGCTCTGCGAGAGGAACTTGAACTCCACCTCGCCGGTGTTGAGGTTGAAGATGGGCGCGCCCTGGAAGCAGTCGCCCGAGTCGAGGTGGATGACCCGGTCACCCTTCTCACGCTCGCGCTTGAGCAGCGCCCCGATTCGCGTCGCGCCACCGAAGGGGCCGGCCTCCGGGATGAGCCCCAGGTCCTGGTCCGTCTTCAGCGGTGCGAAGTCATACGGGATGAGGCGCGAGTGGATGTCCGAGGTATGGAGGATGGTGAGGCGCACCTCCTGTCCCTCGAGGTTGTAATCCTGGCCTTCCTTCACCGGCATACAAGAAGCCGCAGCCAGGACGCAGGAGAGGCCGAGCAGGACGCGACGCATCAGGAGAGATTCCGTGTTTCAGGGGGAGGACAACGGTAAAGCCGGCGCACCGTACGGGATCAGGCTCTGTCGGGCAAGCAACGCAGCCATGGCATCCCTTCTCCCTTCCATTGCATTCCTACTCCCCAGGAGGGCAGCCAGGCATGAAGGCCCCGCATTCCAGTGTGACTGACATCGAGATCATCGAGGATTTCTCGTCCACCGCGCGTTGTGACGAGGGCTTCCTGCGAGTGCGGCGGCTGCGCTGCCGGAACCGGCGCTCGGACGGCAGTGCCTCTCCGGTGTACCGGGTGGACGTGGTGGACCGGCCCCGGTTGGACGCCGTCGCGGTGCTGGTCTACCGACGCGGCGCGTCGGGATTGTTGGAGGTCCTGACGCGGATGAACCTGCGGCCCGCGGCGTACTTCCGGAAGGACAACCGGGACGCCATGACGGTGCCGGACCCGGTGGTGGGGTACCTGCGGGTGGAGGAAATCGTCGCGGGGCTGTTGGAGCCGGACGACAAGGGCGAGGAGGGCCTGAAGCGGCGCGCGGCGGAGGAGGTGCGCGAGGAGGCTGGCTTCGCGGTGGCGCCCGGAGACATCCAATTGCTGGGCGGCGCCTTCTTCCTCGCGCCGGGCATCCTGTCCGAGAAGGTCTTCCCCGCGGCGGTGGACGTGACGGGCCTGGCGCCGGAGGAGCCGGAGGGGGACGGCTCGCCTTTGGAGGAGGGGACGCAGCTGCACTGGCGGCCCATCCAGGAGGTGCTGGAGGCGTGCCGGCGCGGGGACATCCCGGATGCGAAGACGGAGGTGGCGCTGACGCGGCTGCTCGCCCGCCCGGCGTGAAGGACGGAGAGTGTGGGGCGGCGGGCTTGCGGTTTCGCGGGGCCTCGGAAGCGGGGTAGGGTGCGCCCCGTCCCGTCACCCATTGCCGAGGTCGCTGCATGTCGTCGCTGCCCCCCTGGCTGGCCCAGCTCCTGCCCATCCTCATCCTGCTGGGGGCCATCGCCCTCGTGCTGGCCCGGCTTCCCAAGGTGGAGCTGGGGCACTCGAAGGCGTTCCAGCGCCGCCGCTTCTACAACTGGTTCCCGCTGGGCCTGACGTACGCGTTCCTCTACATGGGGCGCTACAACGTCAACGTGGCCACCAGCGCCATGGGGGACCGCACCTCCAACGCGGACTTCGCCACCATCTTCATGTGGGGGACCATCGTCTACGGCGTGGCCTTCCTCCTCAACGGCCCGCTGACGGACAAGCTGGGCGGCCGCGTCACCATCCTCCTGTCGGCGGGCGGCTCGGCGGTGGCCAACATCCTCATGGGCCTCGTCGTGTACGCGGTGCTGGAGAGGGGCTGGGCGCCGCCCGGCGGCCTCGTGGCGACGCTGTCCTTCCTCTACGCCGTCAACATGTACTTCCAGAGCTTCGGCGCGGTCTCCATCGTCAAGGTGAACGCGGCGTGGTTCCACGTGCGCGAGCGCGGCCAGCTGGGCGGCGTCTTCGGCATCCTCATCTCGCTGGGCCTGTACTTCGCCTTCGACTGGAGCCGCCTCATCCTCCAGGCGGCGTCGGTGTACTGGGTGTTCTTCGTGCCGGCGGTGGTGCTGCTGGCCTTCGTGGTGCTGGACTCCTTCATCATCCGCGACAACCCGAGCCAGGCGGGCCACCAGGACTTCGACACCGCGGACGCGTCCAGCGGGGACACCGGCGCGCCGCTGGGCGTGGTGGCGGTGTTCCAGAAGATGCTGAGCAACCGCATCATCCTGGTCATCCTCGCCATCGAGTTCTGCAGCGGCTTCCTGCGCAACGCCGTGCTGCAGTGGTTCCCCAAGTACGCCAAGGCCATCGGCGAGGGCGGCGGCTTCGTGGCCACCAACTGGGGCATGCTGTCGTGCGTGGCCGGCATCCTCGGCGGCATGTTCGCGGGCGTCATCAGCGACCGCATCTTCGACTCGCGCCGTGGCCCCGTGTCCGCGGTGCTCTACGCCGGCCTGCTGGTGGGCTCCACCGCCGCGTGTTTCCTGATGGGCAGCGCGGGCATGGGCTGGTCCGTGGTGTGGATGTCCCTGTGCGTCATCGGCGTGCACGGCATGCTGTCCGGCACGGCCACCATGGACTTCGGTGGCAAGAAGAACGCGGGCGTGGTGGTGGGCATCATCGACGGCGCGGTTTACGCCGGCACGGCCTTCCACGCCTTCATCTACGGCATCATCCTCCCCACCGGGGACGCGACGAAGGTGGCGGCCAACTGGCAGCCCTGGCCGGTGGCGATGCTGCCCTTCGCCGTGGTGGGCCTGCTCCTGGCCACCCGGGTGTGGAACGCCAAGCCCCAGCCGAAGGGGGCCTCGCTGCCCACCGCCGCCCCCATTCCGTCTCCGGCGGAAACCGCCTCCACCCCCCGGACTGGTACCCGGGGCTGATGGGGCTGTGGACCCGAGGACGCGTTACGGCCGGGTCACTCCCGCGTGACAGACAGGTAACGTAGAGTGCGGGTGTGTCCCAGGCACCCGCACCATTGCAGAGCCGCTTCGAGGTCCACGACCGGAAGCAGTTCGAAATCAAGCTCGAGTACCAGCCCTCCGGGACGGACGAGACGCGCTACCTCGTGGAGGCGTACCTCTTCCTGCCCGGCAGTCTGAACATCGACGCGGAGACGTACCCGCGCGCGGACTTCTACGCGGACATCCACAACTACGTGCGCTTCAAGACGCCGGTGATGGCGGTGGAGGAGCTGCTCTCGTCGGACGCCTCACCGCTGGTGAAGCTGGAGGCGTGGCTGCGCACGGGGATGGGCAGCGAGAGCGACATCGTCTACCAGGCGAAGCTGCTGTCCTGCGTGCTGCGCGGGGCGCTGCGCCGCTTCGCGGTGGGCGTGGAGTCGCGCTGCGAGGGCTCGAGCACGCCGCTGCCGCAGGACGCGTGCGCGGTGCTGGAGGCGGACGTCGTCGCCATGCAGTCCGGCGTCACGGCGGTGCTGGAGCGCTTCCGCGCGTGGCTGCGCTCGGCGGGGGAGCTGCGCCTGCAGGAGCGCCCGCGCGCGGCGCTGCGGCTGGTGGACGAGTACGTCAGCCTCCTCGTGGAGGGCGGCTTCCGGCGCGCGGTGGCGGACATGAAGGCGCTGCCCAAGACGGAGCCGTGGATGGGGCTGCGCAAGGGGTTGATGGAGGCGGTGCTGCGCGAGGAGGCCTACCGCAAGGAGCACCGGCTGCGCAGCGTGTTGAGCCCCACGGGGGACAACGAGGAGTACATCCAGCGGCTGGGCTTCCTGAAGAAGTTCTGCATGAACGTGCTGTTCCTGTCGTCGAAGCGGAAGCAGAAGCGGCAGGGCTTCGAGGAGATGCTCTTCGCGCTGGCGGCGGGCGTGGCGATGACGTTCGCCACAGCGGTGGCCTTCTGGGCGCAGGCGCGCTTCGCGCAGGCGAGCCTCAACTTCTTCCTCATCCTCGTCGTGGGCTACATGGTGAAGGACCGCATCAAGGAGGGCATGCGGAAGATGCTCAGCCGCGTGGCGGCCACGCACCTGGCGGACCGGACCATGGACCTGGTGGACCCGGTGACGAAGCGCTCCATCGGCACGTGTGAGGAGCGGGTGGACTACGGCCCGACGCTGAAGGTGCCGGAGTCCGTGTCCGCGCTGCGCCACCGCGACGACTTCCTCACCGCGTCCCAGGGCGAGCTGACGGAGACGGTCATCCGCTACCGCAAGCACATCGAGCTGGACGCGCGCCTCATGCCGCGCACCGAGCGCGGCCTGTCCGGCGTCACGGACATCATGCGCCTCAACGTGGGGCGCTTCCTGCGCGACATGGACGAGCCGGAGCTCGCGCTGGAATACGTGGACCTAGCGGACCTGTCGGTGGGGCACATCCGCGGCGCCAAGCGCTACCCGGTGGACGTGGTGTTCCGCTTCACGGTGGAAGAAGAAGAGACGGACCGCCGTCAGGAGACGACGCAGTTCGTCAGGCTGGTGCTGGACCGCAATGGCATCCAGCGCATGCAGTGCTTCCCGGAGCCCTCGTCTCCCGGGACGCCCCCCGGCACCGTGCCCTGGCAGTCGGCTGCCTGACGGCCACGGTTTCGGCGGCGCCCATGCGCGGGCGCGGGTAATCTGCCCCGCGCTCATGGCCTACGACGACTTCAAGAAGCGCATCCGCCACGACTGGCGGGACACCCTGCGGGGCATCCTGACGCACGCCCGCTCGCTCGGTTCCCGGGCGGTACTGGCGTTCGATTTGGACTCCACCCTCTTCGACAACCGGCCCCGGCAGGCCCGCATCCTCCGTGAGTTCGGTGCCGCTCGCTCGCTGGCCGTGCTGGCCGCGTGCGAGCCCCGCCACTGGGTGACGGGCTGGGACATGCGCGAGGCCATGCGTGCCTGCGGCCTCGACGAGGCCCTGGTGCAGGCCCACTTCCCCGACGCCCGCCGCTTCTGGGTGGAGCGCTTCTTCACCAGCGACTACTGCGTGGACGACGTGGCGATTGAAGGAGCGGCCGCCTTCACGCACGCGGTGGTGGGGACGGGCGCGCTGCTCGTCTACGTCACCGGCCGGCACGAGGGCATGCGTCACGGCTCCGTGTCCTGCATGCGGCAGCACGGGCTGGCCATTCCCGACGAGAAGCAGGTGCACCTCTTCATGAAGCCCACGCTCCAGGAGGACGACGACGCCTTCAAGCGGGAGGCCCACGCGAAGCTGGGCCGGCTGGGCACCGTGGTGGCCGCCTTCGACAACGAGCCCACCCACGCCAACGACTACCGGCGCAAGTTCCCCGAGGCCACCGTCATCCATCTCGCCACCGACCATTCCGGCCGGCCCGTGGAACTGCTGGAGGGCGTCATTTCCGTCCCTCACTTCGCACTCGATTCGTGACGCACCGCGCCTGGAAAGACAGGCGTGGCACAGAACGGTTTGTATCGCTTTGAAGTCCCCCTGCCGCGCGCTATGAGGCGCACGGCGTCCGCCGCCCCGTAAGGACGAAACAGGGGCGGCCAGCATGGAGGCATTCCGCGGTGGCCAGCCCGTACTCGAAGGAACTGCTGTTGACGATGTACCGGAAGATGTACCTCATCCGTCGCTTCGAGGAGCGCGCGGGTCAGCAGTACACGCTGGGGAAGATCGCCGGTTTCTGCCACCTCTACATCGGCCAGGAGGCCGTGGCGGTGGGCCCCAACGAAGCCATCCGTCCGGACGACTACATGCTGAGCGCGTACCGCGACCACGGCCAGCCGCTGGCGCGTGGCAGCGACGCGGGCATGGTGATGGCGGAGCTGTTCGGCCGGGGCACCGGCTACAGCAAGGGCAAGGGCGGCTCGATGCACATCTTCGACATCGAGCACCACTTCTACGGCGGCTACGGCATCGTCGGCGGGCAGATTCCGCTCGCGGCGGGCATGGCCTTCGCCAGCCGCTACCGCAACGAGGACCGCGTCACGGTCTGCTACTTCGGCGACGCGGCGGCCAACCAGGGCTCCTTCCACGAGACGTTCAACATGGCGTCCAAGTGGAAGCTGCCGGTCATCTACATCTGCGAGAACAACCGCTACGGCATGGGCACGGCCATCGCCCGCACGTCCGCGGTGCCTGAAATCCACAAGCGCGCCGCCGCCTACGGCATGCGCGGCGAGCCGGTGGACGGCATGGACTGCCTCGCCATGTACGAGGCGGTGAAGGACGCCGCCGCGTACTGCCGCGCGGGCAAGGGCCCGGTGCTGCTGGAGGCCAACACCTACCGCTTCCGCGGCCACTCCATGGCGGACCCCGCCACCTACCGCAGCAAGCAGGAGGTGGAGGACGAGCGCAAGAACGACCCCATCCCCAAGCTGCGCGAGCACACCCTCAAGAACAAGCTGGCCGCCGACGCCGACTTCGAGGCCATCGAAGAGGAAGTGAAGGCGCAGGTGGACGCGGCGGTGAAGTTCGCGGACGAGTCCCCCGAGCCCAGCGTGGAAGAGCTGTGGCGGGACACGATTGTGGACGAGGGCGAGCAGGACGTGCGCCCCCGCGAGCGCGTGCTGGGCGTGAAGGTGACCAACTGGCCCAAGTATCCGAGCGGCCAGGAGCTGAAGGTGACGTGGGACCTCGAGCCCCGCGAGCAGGCCGAGCAGACCGACAAGAAGGCGGGCCTGAGCCGCTAGCCCCCACGAGTCCATCCACCCAACCCTTTTTCTTCGATTCCCTTCGGAGCTGACGATGCCCGAGTTGATGTACCGCGAGGCGCTGAACCAGGCGCTCGCCGAGGAGATGGAGCGCGACGCCAACGTCTTCCTGATTGGCGAGGAGGTGGGCCGCTACAACGGCGCCTTCAAGGTGTCGCAGGGACTGCTGGACAAGTTCGGGAGCGCGCGCATCATCGACGCGCCCATCTCCGAGCTGGGCTTCACCGGCATGAGCGTGGGCGCGGCCATGGTGGGCCTGCGCCCCGTGGTGGAGATGATGACGTGGAACTTCGCGATTCTCGCGATGGACCAGATCGTCAACAACGCGGCCAAGCTGCGCCACATGTCCGGCGGCCAGCTGCGCTGCCCCATCGTGTTCCGCGGCCCCGGCGGCGCGGGCGGCCGGCTCTCCAGCCAGCACAGCCAGGCGCTCGAGGCCAACTACGCGCACTTCCCGGGCCTGAAGGTGATTGCCCCGGCCACGCCGGCGGACGCCAAGGGCATGCTCAAGGCGGCCATCCGGGACGAGAACCCGGTCATCATGTTCGAGGGCGAGCGCCTGTACGCGCTCAAGGGGGAGGTGCCGGAGGGCGAGCACGTCGTTCCCCTCGGCAAGGCGGACGTGAAGCGCGAGGGCACGGACGTCACCATCATCACCTGGAGCCGCATGTACTACTTCTGCATGGAGGCGGCCGAGCAGCTCGCGAAGGAGGGCATCTCCGCGGAGGTGCTGGACCTGCGCACGCTGAGGCCGCTGGACGAGGAGGCCATCCTCGCCAGCGTGCGGAAGACGAACCGGGTGGTCATCGTCGAGGAAGGGTGGGCGCTCGCGGGCGTGGGCGCCTCCGTGGTGGACATCATCCAGTCGAAGGCGTTCGACGACCTGGACGCGCCGGTGCTGCGCGTGACGGGGCTCGACGTGAACATGTCCTACGCGGCGAACCTGGAGAACGCGACCCAGCCGGACGCGCCCAAGATCATCGACGCGGTGAAGAAGGTGCTGTACCGCGAGGGAGCCTGAACGCGTATGGCCATTGCCATCCAGATGCCCAGCCTTTCCCCCACGATGAAGGAGGGGAAGATCGTCAAGTGGCTCAAGAAGGTGGGCGACAAGGTCTCCTCCGGCGAGGCAGTCGCCGAGGTGGAGACGGACAAGTCCAACCTCGAGATTGAAGCCTACGACGACGGCTACCTGCTGCAGATTCTCGTCGGCGAGGACCAGATGGCCGCCGTGGGCGCGCCCATCGCGTACCTCGGCGCCAAGGGCGAGAAGGTGGACGCCGGCAAGGCCGCCGCCGCGCCCGCCACGAAGCCCGCCGAGGCTCCGGCCGCCGCGAAGGCTCCGGTTTCGGCTCCGGCGCCCCAGGCCCCGGCCGCGCAGCCCGCCGCCGCTGGCGGTGGCAACCGCATCGCCGTGGTGATGCCGAACCTCTCCCCGACGATGAAGGAGGGGAAGATCGTCCGGTGGATGAAGAAGGTGGGCGACAAGGTCTCCTCCGGCGACGCCATCGCCGAGCTGGAGACGGACAAGTCCAACCTCGAGATTGAAGCCTACGACGACGGCACGCTGGCGGAAATCGTCGTCGGCGAGAACCAGATGGCCGCCGTGGGCGCGCCCATCGCGTACCTCACGGGCAAGGGCGCCAAGGCGGCCGCGGCTCCTGCTCCGGCGGCTCCGGCCCCGAAGCCCGCGGCTGCCGCGCCCCAGGCTCCGGCCGGGGGCCAGGTGGTGTCGCCGCGCCGCGAGGAGCCGGCCCCGGCCGGTGATGGCCGGCGCGTGCGCGCCAGCCCGCTGGCGAAGAAGATCGCCCGCGAGCGCGGCCTGGACATTGCCCAGGTGCGGGGCTCCGGCCCCTCTGGCCGCATCGTGAAGCGCGACATCGAGGAGGCGCTGGCGAAGGGCGTGGCGGCTCCGGCGCCCGCGGCGAAGAAGGCCCCGGCGGCGCCCGGCGCGCGTCCGGCGTTGGGCGTGCGGCCCGAGCCGCAGGTGGTGCCGCTCACGTCCATGCGCAAGGTCATCGCGCAGCGCATGACGGAGGTGAAGCCCGGCGTCCCGCACTTCTACCTCACCATCGAGGTGGACATGGAGGCCGCGGTGAAGGTCCGCGAGGAGGCGAAGGCGATGGAGCTCAAGGTCTCCGTCAACGACCTCATCGTGAAGGCCGTGGCCATGGCGGTGCGCCGCTATCCGAAGATCAACGTGTCGCTCCAGGGCGACCACGTCGTGCAGTTCGGCACCGTGGACGTGGGCATCGCCGTGGCGCTGGAGGAGGGGCTCATCACGCCCATCCTCCGTGACGCGGACCAGAAGGGCCTGCAGGCCATCGCCACCGAGGTGCGCGAGCTGGCCGAGCGCGCCCGCAAGCGCGCGCTCAAGCCGGAGGAGTACTCCGGCGGCTCCATCACCGTCAGCAACCTGGGCATGTACGGCATCGACCAGTTCGTCGCCGTCATCAACCCGCCGCAGGCGTCCATCCTCGCGGTGGGCGCGGTGGCCGACAAGGCGGTGGTCGTCAACGGGCAGCTCGCGGTGCGGAAGACGATGACGGCCACGCTGTCGTGTGACCACCGCGTCATCGACGGCGCCATCGGCGCGGAGTTCCTGCGCGAGCTGCGCGGCCTCCTGGAGCACCCCACGCGGCTGCTCTTCTAGACGCACGCGGCAACGAGGAGGGGCCGACCACCGCTCGGGTGCGTCGGCCCCTTCGCATTTGCGGGGCCTCGCTGGGCTCCGGAGTCGAGGCCGGCGCTACTCGCGCGTCGGCTCCTTCGAGCCCTCCATCTCCTCCTCGAGCTTGCGCTGGGCCTCCGTCACGCCCGCCTGCTGCTCGCGCGGGGTGCCGGTGGGCAGGTCGTGCTCCTCGTCCCGCGAGCGGCCTTCGATTCCGGGCCACGGCTCGGGCCGTGTGGCCTGAACATGCTCGATGTGCTCGACGTAACCCTTCTCACCGCTCGCGTTGCGCTTGTTCTCGCCGCCTTTGTCCTTCTTCGCCATGGCGCTGTCCTCCCTCGTTGAATCCAGGTGCGGCTGCATCCGTGGCGGTAACGGTGGGACGCCTCGCCTTCGCTGACCACCCGCGAGCAGGCACGGCGGCTTGCTTCCCCGCCTGCAGGGCAGGTCCCGAAAAAAGGCCGGCAGCCGGGCGCGTTCGCTGCTTAACTTCGTCTCAAATGAACGACGACATGACACGCGAACGGCTTGCCCAGGGTGTGTCGGAGTTGGAGGCCCGCGTGGGCCAGCCGCTGCCCCTCGCTCGGGTGCTGCATGACGCGCTCCTCGGCGCGGTGTTTCCCCTCTCCGCGGAGCAACTGTCGCGGGTGGCTCGGGAGAACGAGTCCCCGCCCATGCTGCTCTCGCTCCTCGGAGGACTGCCGCGCGGCGACTTCGCCTCCCTGGACGCGGTGACGGTCGCGCTGGAGGGCACGTTGTCCGGCGAGGACGCCCCCGCCACGCAGCCCCCGGCCACGCCCACGCGCTGAGCGCGTTCCACACCCCGCGCGTGCGCCATGCGCTGCACGCGAAAGAGACGGACAGCCTCGCAATCCCCGCGAGCGCTACCGCCTTCACCGTCACTGCAGGATTTCCTCGGGAATCTTCCCTGAGCGGGAGGAGAGCCTGGGGGGATGCGGCTCGTCAGTGTCTCCCCTTATGCTGCCTGGTGCGCGCCGTACCCGGCGAAAGCCAGGGGGAGGAGGCGCTATCCTAGGCCCTACCAGCCTGGCCCCTCGTGGGACACCCCGGCCAGGAGGAGCGTCATGAACCCGTCTGAACTGCCCGCGGTGCTGTACGTCGATGACGACGCCCTGAACCTGCGGGTCTTCGACGCGAACTTCGGACAGCGCTTCCGCATCTTCCGCAGCTCCTCGCCGAGCGAGGCGCTCGCGCTGTTGGAGCAGCGCCGGGGTGAGATTGGCGTCATCCTCTCCGACCAGCGCATGCCGGGCATGACGGGCGTGGAGTTGCTGGAGCGCGCGCGCACGATTGCGCCCGACGCCAAGCGCATGCTCGTCACGGCGTACGCGGACATGCAGGCCGTCATCGACGCGGTGAACCGCGGTCAGGTGACGCGCTACTTCGTGAAGCCGTGGGACCGCGCGGAGCTGCAGTCCGCGCTGGACGACGCGCTGAAGATTGCCCGGCTGGAGTTGCGCATCCGCGAGGTGGAGGGGCGCATGCTGAAGTCCGAGCGCCTGGCCACGCTGGGGCAGGTGACGGCGGGCATCGCCCATGAGCTGATGGGCCCGGTGGGCTACCTCTCGCAGAACGTGGTGTCGCTGCAGCGAGACCTCGCGAGCGTCATCCAGTACGTGTCGCGGCACCTGCCGGCGGACCCGAACCCGCAGGTGGCGGAGACGGTGGAGGACTTGCCCGCGCTCATCAAGGACCTGGCGGACGGCGCCGAGCACCTGCGGCAGGTGGCGCTGGGCCTGCGCGCGCAGGCGCGGGGCGAGGACCACGAGGCGACGGCGGATGTGGCGGAGGTGGTGTCCTTCGCGGTGAAGCTGGCGCGCGCCGAGGTGCGTGACAGGGCGCGGCTGACGAGCAACGGCGAGCCGGTGCGCGTCACCTTCGGGCCGGTGAAGCTGTGCCAGGTGGTGCTCAACCTCGTCGTCAATGCGTCGCAGGCTATGGCGGGCACGGGCCGGCCCGGGCGGATTGAAGTGCGGTGGACGGTGCGCCCCGAGGACGTGGTGCTCACCGTGGCGGACAACGGCTGCGGCATTCCCCTGGAGCTTCAGGAGCGCGTCTTCCAGCCGCTCTTCACCACCAAGCCCGTGGGCGTGGGCACCGGGCTGGGCCTGTCCATCTGCAAGGAGCTGGTGACGCAGGCGGGCGGCAACCTGCGCCTGTCCTCCACGCCGGGCGAGGGGACGGAAATCGAAATCACCCTCCGGCGAGCCCCGCACCCCTGAGCCCGAAGGCGTTGCTCAGCATGCGCCACACGCGGTGGAGCGTCTCGCCCTCGGAAGGGCGCACGCCCTCCACCAGCAGCGCGCGGCGCCGCTGCGCGTCCTCCAACTCGTACTCCACCACCAGCGCGTAGCGCGGGCCGGGGCGCTCCACCATGTGCACGGCCTTCACCGCGTCGAAGGGTACCTGCTCCGCGCGCGTGGCCCCGGGCGTCCACGCCAGCCGCTCCACACGCAGGGACTCCGAGCGGAAGTGCAGCACGAAGCGCCGTCGTCCCAGGGATGACTCCAGCCGCAGCGCGAGGCCCACCAGCACCGCCGCGGCGAGGCCCAGCGCCAGCGCGGCGGCCGGCAGCGTGCCACCCTCCAGGCCCACGAGCAGGGCCGCGCCCACGGTGCACCCCAGTGCCACTCCGACGCACAGCCCCGGCAACAGGCGCCTGTCCCAGGGAGGAGGCAGGGACTCGCCCACCAGCCTGGCGCCGTCGAAGCGCAGCCTCACGTCGCCCAGCAGGGGGGGCACCCGGTTGTCCAGCAGCGCGTCTTCGAAGCTCGCCACACGGGCAGCATAGCGGGCCTGTCACCGGAGCCTCAGCTGAGCCTCGAAGTTGGAAGAGAGCTGTGCGAATCTGCGCAGCCATGGATCTCCCGTTCGAGACCGGGGACGGCGAGGGTGGGGAAGGGGGGACGCTCGCCTCGACGGTGTTGGTGGTGGACGACGAACCCGTCGTCCTGGACATCTGCGCCCGCCTGCTGGAGCGCGAGCCGGACCTCGCGGTGACGCTGGCCCAGAGCGCTGAAGAGGCGCTGCCGCTGCTCGCGGAGCAGCGCTTCGACGTGCTGGTGACGGACAAGAACCTGCCCGGCATGGGCGGCGTGGAGCTCATCGCCGAGGCGCGGAGGCTGCAGCCCGCGCTGGAGGCGCTGATGATTACCGCCTACGCGAGCTCCGAGTCCGTCGTCGCTGCCTTCGCGGCGGGCGCCAGCGACTACATCCTCAAGCCCTTCGACGATTTGCGAGTGCTGCGCGCGAAGGTGCGCGCCGCCCTGGAGCGCGGCAGCTCCGGCTCGCGGGTGCGCCAGCAGGCGAGGGAGGTGGCCCGCGAGGCCGCCGTGCTGCTGGCCGCCGGCCAGGATGCGCCCGAGCCCGCCCACGAGGCGCTGGAGGAGGAGCTGCGCGCGTACGAAGAGGCCGTGCGCGTGGGCCTCAACGGCCGCGTGGCGGTGGTGGGCAGCAGCGAGGCCGTGGCGGTGCTGCGAGAGCACGGCTTCGAGACGGTGGAGCTGCCGCCCTACGCGCCCGAGCTGCAGGGCGTGGACATCGTCGTGGTGGAGACGGGGGACCCGCAGTGGCGCACGCTGGCGGAGCGGCTCCAGCGCCGTCCCCCGGACGTGCTGCTGCTGGCCAGCCCCCAGGCCGACCTGGGAGACCTGCTGGAGGCGATTACGCTCCGCATGGACCTGGTGGGCTTCGGAAGCACCCACGGCGCCAGCGCGCTGCCGGAGAAGGTGCGCATGTTGCTGCTGCGCCGGGGCGTCGAGCGCGCGCAGGACAGGCTCGCGGCCGCGCTCGCGGCCTTCCGCCAGAGCATCCCCGCGCCGACGGCCTGAAGTCCGGCCCGGGCGGCCCGTCGCGCTGCCCGCGTGTCCATGGCCCCAAAAAGCGAAACGCCCACCTTCTTTTCAGAAGGTGGGCGTCTCAGTGACCCTGCCGGGATTCGAACCCGAGTTTGAGCCGTGAGAGGGCTCCGTCCTAACCACTAGACGACAGGGCCGATGCTTGTTTCAACCGCTGCTAACTGCCGATGCTTCCTACATTTTCCGTCCGCCCTCGTCAACCATTCTTCTTTGCTGCCGTGCTGCCTGGTTGCTTCGGACTTCCGGGTGCTGCGAGCTGGGGAACTAGGATTCGAACCTAGATAAGCAGAGTCAGAGTCTGCTGTCCTGCCGTTAGACGATTCCCCAAGGACCAACTGCGGCGCTTCTCTACCAACGCCGCTTCAGGACTGCAACAACCAACTGCCCCTTCGACTTCTTCCTACTTCTTCTTCGCCGGCTTCGGATTCTCCGGCTTCTTCACCGGCCGGGGCGCCTGCTGCACCGGAACGATGTAGATGCGAACCTCGTCGTTCGCCTCGTAAATGTTCAGCCCCGCGAAGTTCTTCCCCGACGGGTTGCTGATGTGGACCGCCTTCACGCCCGGCTGGTTGACGATCTGCCGGCGCGGGTAGTTCGAGGTCGAGTACACCGCTTTGTAGTAGTCGAGCGTCGCCTCGAAGTCCCTGGGCGCCCGGTAGCGGTTCTCGCCAACCTTCTGCGAGCCGTCCGGGAGCTGCGCGCCGCTGACCACCTCGGCGCCCGCCACGGTCGCCCAGAGGGCCAACAGCGCCGTCCCGAGCGGGCGCGCCTTATAGGAGTGGCGTTTCAGGCTGTCAAGCGCTCGAGTCATGGGCCCAAGAATAGGTTCCGCATGTGCTGACGTCCACCGCTTCATGGGCCTGACGTTCAGCCGCGAGCGAGCGCCGCGTCGATGCGCCGCAGGGCCTCGTCGCGGCCCACGAGGAGCAGCGTCTCGCCGATGCCGGGGCTGGTGGTGTTGCCGGTGACGGCCACCCGGATGGGCTGCGCCACCTTGCCCATGCCCACGCTGGAGGACTCGCTCACCGTCTTCACCACGCCGTCCAGCGCCTCCACCTTCCACTCGGGCAGGGCGGCGAGCGCCTCGCGCGCCTTGCGCAGCAGGTTGAGCGACTCACCGGTGAGGTGCTTGGCCGCGGCCTTCTCGTCCAACGTGATTCCGGAGCGGAAGTACACGTTGACCGCCGTGGTGGCCATCTCCTCCAGCGTGTTGGAGCGCTCGCGCAATGCGCGCACCAGCGGCTCCAGGCGCGCGTCGCCCTTCACGTGGACGCCCTTGGCCTCGAGGAACGGCAACAGCCGCTCGGCGACGACGGACTCCGGCAAGGCCTTCATCCACTGCTGGTTGACCCACAGCAGCTTCTCCGGGTTCCACACGCCGGACGTGGTGCCCACGTCGGAGAAGTCGAACCACTGGAGCATCTGCTCGCGGGAGATGACCTCGTCGTTGCCGTGGCTCCAGCCCAGGCGGACGACGAAGTTGAGCAGCGCCTCCGGCAGGATGCCGTTGCGCTTGTGCAGCATCACGTCCGCCTCCGGGTGCTTGCGCTTGGACAGCTTCTCGCGGTCCGGCCCGAGGATGAGCGGCAGGTGGGCGAAGTCCGGCGGCGTCCAGCCCAGCGCCATGTACAGCATGAGCTGCGGGAAGGTGGAGTTGACGTGCTCCTGGCCGCGCGCCACCAGGGTGATGTCCATCAGGTGGTCGTCGATGACGCAGCCGAAGTTGTAGAGGGGGATGCCGTCCGCGCGCAGCATGACCCAGTCGTCCAGGTCCGAGTACGGCTTGGCAATCTTCCCCAGCGCCTTGTCGTCGAAGGACACGGTGCCCTCGCCCGACGGCATCTTGAAGCGGATGACGGCGTCCTCTGCGCGCTTGCCCGGGGGCGGGCCCTTCAGCTCCCGGCAGGTGCCCGGGTACTTGAAGGCGCCGCCCGTCTTCTCCGCGGCCTGGCGCTGCGCGTCCAGCTCCTCGCGGGTGCAGTAGCAGCGGTACGCCTTGCCCTCGGCGAGCAGCCGGTCCGCGTGCTCGCGGTAGGTGTTCAGCCGCTGCATCTGGAAGTAGGGCGCGTAGGGGCCCTCCTTGCCCGGGCCCTCGTCCCACTCCAGGCCCAGCCAGTTGAGGCCGTCGAGGATGGCCTGCACCGACTCCGGCGTGGAGCGGCCCTGGTCCGTGTCCTCGATGCGCAGGATGAAGGTGCCACCCTGGCGCCGGGCCTGGAGGTAGTTCATCAGCGCCGTACGGGCACCGCCGATGTGGAGGTAGCCGGTGGGCGAGGGAGCGAAGCGGACGCGAAGGGCGGAAGGCATACGGGCGCGCGGATTAGCAGGAGGAGGGTAGGGGGTCAACGCGCATGGCCGTTGCAGAAGCCATACGCCCGGGGGCCGCTGGGGTAAGCTGCGCCGCCAGGGAGAACACGTATGTCCATTCGTCAGGTATTTCGCACGTTGCTGATGACGGCCTTCCTGGGGGCCCTTCCGGCGGGCGCCACCACCCAGCTCAAGGTCGAGCTGTCCGAGCTCGCCCAGGGCGCGGACGCCGTCGTCCATGGCGTCGTCCGGCGGGTGGAGAGCCGCTGGAGCGGCGACCACATGCGCATCGTCACCGACGTGGAAATCCAGGTGACGGAGTCCCTCAAGGGGCAGCCGGGCAGCAGCACGGTGCTCGTCACCCAGCCTGGAGGCCGCGTGGACGACGTGGGGCAGGTGGTGCACGGCCTCGCCTCCTTCGCTGAAGGCGAGGAGGTGGTGGTGTTCCTCCAGAAGCGCGGCGCGCGCGCCTTCCGCGTGTCCTCCATGGCGCAGGGCAAGTACCAGGTGCAGCGCGCCGAGGACGGGAAGACGGCCATGGCGGTGCCCGAGTCCACCGAGGCGCTGCTCCTGGACCCCGTCACCCGCAAGCCGACCGCGAGCGCGCTCAAGCCCATGACGCTGGAGCAGCTCAAGGCCGCCGTGCGCACGGCGCTCGAGTCCGCGCCCGCGACGAAGGGACGGACACCGTGATGCCGCTCGCGCCCCTCATGGTGGCCCTGGCGCTGGGCCAGACGGCCCCGTACGTGCGCAGCCGCGTGGACGCGGGCGACACGAGCACCCAGTGCCTCTACTGGACGGCCAGGGCCCTCCCCTGGCAGCAGAGCACCTACGGCAATCCGAACACGCAGGGGGACACGGAGTTCGACGCCATCCGCCGCTCCTTCCAGAGCTGGCAGGACATCTTCACCCAGTGCGGCAACCTCGTGCTGCAGGAGGGCCCCCGCGTCGACGACCGGCAGGTGGGCTACAAGCGCGAGGGGGGCAACCGCAACCTGGTGCTCTTCCGGGACAGGGACTGCAACACGGTGGCGCCCGCGACGGACAAGTGCTGGGACGATGACACGTGCGCCAACACGTTCGACTGCTGGGAGGATGACGACAACACCATCGCCATCACCCTCACCACGTACGACGAGCGCTCGGGCATCATTTACGACTCGGACATCTCCTTCAACGCTGCGCGCTTCCAGTTCACGACCTCGGATGGGACCACCTGCTTTCCACCGGTGACGACCAACTGCGTGGCCACCGACGTGCAGAACACGGCCACGCACGAGATTGGCCACTTCGTCGGGCTGGACCATACGCTCGCCTCGGGCTCCACCATGAACCCGAGCGCCCCGCCGGGCGAGGTGTCCAAGCGCAGCATCGACTCCGGCTCGCGCGACTTCGTCTGCGACGTGTACCCCAAGGGCAGCGCGAGCCAGGCGTGCCTGCACCCCGTCATGGAGAAGGAGCTGGGCCCCAAGGGCGGCGGTGGTTGCGCCGCCGCCGGGCCGGGCGCGCTGCTGCCCGCGCTGGCCGCGTGGGCGCTGTGGCTGGCGCGCCGCCGCCGCGAGGAGGTGTCCCGGTGAAGCGGACGCTCGGGGTGCTCGTGGCCGCGCTGCTCGGGGCCGCTCCCGCGCTGGCGCAGGAGGAGGAGGACGCGCCCTTCCATCGCACCACCGTGCCCGGGCGGCCGCTGTGCCTGCTGTGGCCGGGGCGGGACTACGTCTACCACCTCGACGCGGACGGCAGCGCGCGCACGCCGGGCAACACCGAGGTGGCCGCCATCGAGGCCTCCTTCGCTACCTGGCGCCAGCTGTCCAGGTCGTGCAGCGACTACAACTTCATCCGCGGCGAGGACTGGAGCCTGCCGGTGAAGGTGGGCTACGACCAGGAGCATCCGTACAACAACTACAACGTCGTTACGTTTCGCGAGACGTCGTGCCCGGACGTGGCCCCCGCGGAGGACCCGTGCTGGGATGACGACACGTGTGGCAACACCTACGACTGCTGGGACCATGGTGAGGGCACCATCGGCCTCACCTCGTCCACCTTCAGCTACCGCGACGGGCGCGTGCTGGACTCGGACATCGAGCTGAACGCCTCGATGCCGGGCGGCAGCGTCGGCTTCCTCTTCACCACGGTGGACTCGCCGGTGTGCGAGGGCCCGCCCGCGACGGACTGCGTGGCCACGGACCTCCAGAACACCATGACGCACGAGATTGGCCACGTGGTGGGGCTGGACCACACGTTCTACCCGGGCTCCACCATGGGGCACACCGCGCCGCCGGGCGAGACGAGCAAGCGCGTCATCGACCCCGGCAGCGCCTCCGGCTTCTGCTCCATCTACCCGCGCGGCATGCCGCCCACCCAGTGTGCCGTCCGGCCGGGCGCGGGCATCACCACGCAGGGCGAGGGCCGGGGCACCGGCTGCACCGCCGCGCCGGGGCCGCTGGCGCTGGGCGCGGTGCTCGCCGTCCTCGCGCTGGGCCGTCGGCGGGTGGCCAGGCGGCCGGGGGACGGCGCTGCGGCCCCAGGCGGGCGGGGTTAGAGGTCCAGGCGTGACCGTCGCCTTCTTCGACCTGGACAAGACGCTCATCGCCGCCAACTCCGGCGCGCTGTGGGTGCGCCGCGAGCTGGAGCTGGGACACATCACCCGCCTCCAGGCGCTGCGCGCCAGCCTGTGGATTGCGCGCTACCACCTGGGCTTCGTCTCCATGCAGGACGCGGTGGCGCGCGCCATCGCCCAGCTCGCGGGCTCGCTGGCGGAGCCCATCCGCGAGCGCACCGCCGTCTTCTACGAGACGTACGTGCGTTCCCTGTACCGGCCCGGCGCGCGCGTGGCGCTGGAGTCGCACCGCCAGGCCGGGGACAGGCTGGTGCTGCTGACGTCCTCCTCGGGCTACCTGTCGGAGCTGGTGGCGCGCGAGCTGAAGCTGGACGCGGTGCTGTGCAACCGCTTCGAGGTGGACGGCGAGGGGCGGCACACCGGCCGTCCGCTGGGCGTCATCTGCTTCGGCGAGGGCAAGCGCACCGTGGCCGAGGCCTATGCGCGCGAGGCCGGCGTGGCGCTGTCCGCGTGCGCCTTCTACACGGACTCGTACTCGGACCTGCCGGTGATGGAGGTGGTGGGGCGGCCGGTGGCCGTGCACCCGGACCACCGGCTCAAGCGCGAGGCGAAGCGTCGCGGCTGGCCGGTGGTGAGCTGGGGCGTGCCCGAGGGCGGCGCTCCCGCCGCTCCGCCCGCGCCTCCCGTGGTTCCGTCCACGGGGCCCTGAGCCGGAGCGCGGGAGTCACGCCGCCGGGCTCGTGACAGGCCCGGCGGCGGCAAGGCATTTCAGCGCCGGGGCGCCACGAGCCGCATGGTGAAGGTGTAGTCCACGTTCACCGGGTGGCCCTGGTAGAGGATGGGCTTGTACGTGCGCGACTGGAGCGCGTCGAGCACGGCCTTCTCCATGTAGGGCACCGGCTTGATGATGCGGCACTTCTCCACGCGCCCCTTCTGGGTGATGGTGCAGCGGACAATCATCGCGCCCTCGGACTTCGCGGCCATCGCCTCGCGCGTGTAGATGATGTCCTTCGTCTGGTCGAGCATCTCCGGACGGGGCATGTCGTCGTTGTAGGGCAGCACGTCGCCGCGCGCGGAGGCCAGGGCCGCCGTGGGCAGCACGGGCACCGCGAGGCCACCCGACACGCCCTTGGCCGGAGTGGCCGCCGCGGTGGCACCCACCGCGCCCGCCGTGGGAGGGGGCTCGGGCGCGGGCTGGGCCGTGGGGGCCAGCATCACCGGAGCGGACATGCCGCCGGGCGTGGCCACCGGCTCGGCGGCCTCCACCTCGTCCGTCGCCGTGGCGGCCGAGGCCACCTCGACGTTGCCGCCGCGACCACCGCCGCCGCCGCGCCGCTTCTGCAGCTTCTGCGACAGCACCACCTCGCCGGAGCCGCCCGCGACGACGGTCTCCATCTGGTAGCCCTCGAGCGCGAAGGTGAGCTCTACCGTGACGGAGCCGTCCGCGCCGGTGGGAATCTCCAGCGTGAAGGGCGTCGTGCCGCGCTCCTTGCCCCGGTAGAAGACGCGCGCGCCGCTCGGCTGGCTCATCAGCTTGAAGCGCACCTTGCCGTTGCCGGGCGTCGGCGCCGGCTCCTGCGCGGCGGCCGCCGCGACGGGCGCAGTCGGGGCCGTCGTGGGCGCAGTGGCCGCCGGCTCCGGCTTGGGGTCCTCACCCTTGCCCTTCGACATGAACAACACCGCGCCACCGGCGATGAGGCCCGCCACCACGAGGCCGACGAGGCCTCCCGTCAGCAGCGTGCGCTGCCGGGCGCGCTTCACCTCGCGAGGCACCTCCACGCTGATGTCCACCGCCAGCGTGTCACCGGAGGACTCGTGCGCGCTGCCCGCGCTGGAGAAGAGCGCGGGGGACGGGTAGGGGCCCGTCGTCGTCGCGCCGCCGGGGCGCTTGAAGATGCCGCTGTTGCCGCCCGCGGCCATGCTGGACTCGCGCAGCCCGTCCAGCACCTCGTCCATCGTCTGGAAGCGCCTCGCCGGGTCTTTCTCCAGGCAGCGCCGCACCACCGCCTCGATTTCCGGCGGCACGTTGATGTCCGGGCGCAGCTGCTGGAAGGTGGGCGGGGCTTCTTTGTAGTGGGCGAAGATGAGCTCGATGTGGTCCCGCGCGATGAACGGCGGGCGGCCCATCAGCATCTGGAACAGCACGATGCCCAGCGAGTACACGTCGCTGCGCGCGTCGGTGACGTTGCGCGCCTGCTCGGGCGCCATGTACTGCGGCGAGCCGAGGAACGTGCCGTTCTGGGTGATCTCCGGGGAGATCTGCCCCTCCTGCGGCGCGGCCACGGACTTCACGAGGCCGAAGTCGAGCACCTTCACCAGGTCCTGATCCGACTCGTTCAGGAGCATGATGTTGGCGGGCTTCAGGTCGCGGTGGACGATGCCCAGGCTGTGCGCCTCGCGCAGCGAGCGGCAGATCTGCTGGGCCACGGAGACGGCGCGCTGCCACGGCAGCGGGCCAATCTGGCCGAGCACCTGGGCCAGCGTGCGGCCGTCCAGGTACTCCATGGCGATGTAGTAGATGCCGTCGTCCGTCTGGCCGTAGTCGATGACGGTGACGGTGTTGGGGTGACGGAGCTTGGAGGTGAGCGAGGCCTCCCGCAGGAAGCGCTTCTGGAACCCCGGGTCCTTGCTCTGGGGGAAGCTGGGGTTGAGCACCTTGAGCGCCACCACGCGCTCCAGCGGAGCTTGCAGGGCGCGGTACACCTTGCCCATGCCGCCGACGCCGAGGGGCTCCAGGATGCTGAAGCGTCCGTTGAGGGTTCGTCCGATGAGCGGATCAGCGCCCGTGCCAGAAGGTGCCTCGGGGTTCGACGCGTCGCCCTTGATCATTCGTTACCCCTGACAGCAAGCAACATGGATTCTCCAGGAGTGTGGCGACTGGGCATCAAACCACAAATTCCCGACGCGACGCACCCCTGGGATGTCCTCTTCAGCACGTCTGGTTGCTCTGGATGGCGAGACCAACCCTGGAGGGTGGTGTGTGCGTGGTGTGGGCGAATGGAGGGCGCAGCCCCCTTTGACGCTTCTTCGCCCTCCGGACTAGCGTGGCTCGTCCGGCGCTTCAGGGCTGAAGCAGGCCGGTCGCGCAGATGTCCGACACCCCCAACCCTTTCGTGAATGCCCAGGTACGCCGGCTCTCGGTCCAGGAGCGGCTGAGCGAGCTGGAGGCCGAGCAGGCCCGGCTGCGTCATGAGCTCGTGTCGCTCGCGGGCGAGCTGCGACTGCCGGGCATGTATCTCACCATCGACGCCGCGAGCACGAGCGCGCTGCTGGCCGCGGACTCGGTCCAGGAGGTGGTGCGCCTGGTGGAGCTGGAGCCGCTGCCGGGCGCGCCGCCGCACATCGCGGGGACGTTCGTCTACCGGGGCAGCCCGGCGGTGGTGGTGGATCTGGCCGCGCTGATGGGCGTGCGCCGCGTGCCGGATCTGGACGCGCACCTGGTCATCTGCCGGGGCGCGCGCACGGTGGCGGTGCTGGTGGACCGCGTGAGGGACCTGGTGGAGGCGCCCGTGCTGGTGGACGGGACGCCGGACGGCACCACGCCCCTGCCGTGGGATGCCACGGGGCTGATGGCGGGGTTGTGCCGCACGCCAGAGGGCGTCCGCCCGCTGCTGCGCACCTCGGCGGTGCTGGTGGGGTCGGAGGGGTCGTGAGCGAAGCGGTGCTCGACGATGCGACGCTCGTCCGCGTCGAGGAGGTGCTCCGGGCCGCGTGCGGTCTGTCGCTGGCGCGCAGCCTGCGCCGCTCGCTGGAGACGGCGCTGACGCGGGCCTCCGAGTCGCGCGGGGTGCAGCCGGACGAGTTCCTCCGCCTCCTGCTGCTGCGCGAGTCCGCGGCGGTGGAGAGCTTCATCGAGCACGCCGTCATCGGCGAGACGTATTTCTTCCGCCACCCGGAGCAGTTGCGCGCGCTGGCGCGGCTGGCGCAGGCGCACACGGGGTCCTTCTTCCAGGTGTGGAGCGCGGGTTGCGCCACCGGCGAGGAGCCCTACAGCATCGCCATGGCGTTGCTGGCGTCGGGCATGCCCGAGGGGCGCTTCCGCGTGCTGGCCACCGACGTGTCCGGCCGGGCGCTGCAGCGGGCTCGCGAGGGCGTGTACGGGCCGTGGTCGCTGCGCCGCATCGAGCCGGATCTGGAGAAGCGCTTCCTCGAGGCGCGGGGTGATCAGCTCTCCGTGGTGGCGCAGGTGCGGCGGACCGTGGACTTCCGGCGGCACAACCTCGCGGTGGACGCGCCCCCGGTCAATGGGCTCGCGGCCATCTTCTGCCGCAACGTGCTCATCTACTTCCCGCCGGAGCTGGTGCGCGACGTGCTCACGCGCTTCGTGGAGGCGCTGGCGCCGGGCGGGCTGCTCTTCGTGTCGCCCGCCGAGGTGCCGCTGACCAATGGCCTGGGCCTGGAGACGGTGGACGCCGAGGGCAGCGTGGCGCTGCGTGTGCCGACGCCCGGGTGGGCGCGCCCCGTGGTGCAGGTCGTGCCGAAGCTGGAGCGTCCGCGTCTCGTGCCCACGCCGCCTCGCCGGGTGACGCCCACGCCGCTGCCCATGCCGGTGCTCGCGCCGGCCGCCGCGCGAGCGGAGTCGCCCACCGTCCGGACGGTGGCACCCGCCCCGCGCGAGCAGACGCCTGCCACGCCGGAGCCGCTGAGCCGTGCCCTGGAGGCCGCTCGCGCGGGCCGCTTCGAGGAGGCGGAGGCGCTCGCTCGCGAGGCGGCGAAGGGGCTGGTACCGGAGGCGTACCTGCTGCTCGCGATGGTGGCCGAGGGGCGCGGAGATTTGAACGGCGCGGTGGAGGCGGTGCGCAAGGCGCTGTACCTGGAGCCGCAGCTCGCGCTCGGGCACGCGACGCTGGTGGCGCTCTACGGACGGTTGGACCGGCGCGAGGACGCGGAGCGGGCGAGGCAGAACGCCCTGCGCGCGCTGGACGGGCTCGACGACGAGCAGCCGCTGCGTGGGGTGGAGACGATGACCGCCGGAGGCCTGCGGCAGGCCCTGGTGCCAAGGAATCAGGCCGGATGGCAGGGCGCGCGCTGAAGGCGCGGGCCCGCGTGTAGGTGGGAGGCAACGTGGACGTCAAAGGGACGAAGCTGACACTGCCGGGACAGGGCGCGGTGGGGCGGCTCAGCTTGAGGATCAAGATCCTCGCCGTCACCGGGGTGACAGGCCTGCTGGTGGCGGGCATCCTCATCCTGGCGTTCTGGGTGCAGATGGGCGCCGCGCAGCGCGACGACCTGTCCCGCCGCTCCCACATGGTGAGCGGAGAGCTGGCCAAGACGCTCACGCCCATGCTCACGGCCAACACCGACCCGGGGAAGCTCCAGGCCTCGGCGCACGGCGTGCTCCGGCACGTGCCCGACGTGGCCTACGTGCTGGTCCGCGACGCGAAGGGAGACCTGCTGGGCGAGGTCGCCACGGAGCGCTTCGCGGGCGAGGACACCGCGCCCCCCGAGGGCGACGAGCCCGTGGACCGCCGCATGAGCGTCAACGGGGAGAGCGTGGTGGAGTCCACGACGCCCGTCTTCGTGCCGTCCACCACGGCGGGCGGCGCGCCCCAGCGGGTGGGCACGGTGCAGGTGGCGCTGCACGAGGAGGCGCTCAACGATGCGCTGCGGGGCACCACTCGCTTCACGGTCATCCTCGGCGTGCTCATCCTCGCGGGCTGCCTGCTCGCGTCGTGGCTGATGTCCGGCCTGCTCATCGTCCCGCTGGAGCGGCTCGCGCACGCGGCCGCCGGCATCGCCTCGGGCAACCTGCGCCAGCAAATCGATACGCAGGGCCGGGACGAGATTGGCGACGTGGCGCGCAGCTTCGCGGCCATGGCGGACGCGCTCACGCACCTGCTCCAGGATTTGCGCGGCGCCGCGGCGGAGATGGAGCGCGAGGCGGCGGGCGTGCTGGCCACCTCCACGCAGCAGTCCGCGATGGCGCACCAGCAGGCCTCCGCCATCAACGAGACCAGCACCACGGTGGCGGAGATTGCACAGACGTCCAAGCAGGCCACCGCCTACGCGGACTCGGTCATCTCGCAGACGCAGAAGTCGGAGACGCTCAGCACGGAGGGCCAGAAGGTCGTCGCGGAGAGCGTGTCCGGCATGGAGAAGCTGGGCGACCAGGTGAAGGCCATCGCCCTGTCGATTACGGACCTCAGCGAGCGCACCCTGCAGATTGGCGACATCATCAGCACCGTGAAGGACGTGGCCGAGCAGTCGAACCTGCTCGCGCTCAACGCCTCCATCGAGGCGGCCAAGGCGGGCGAGCACGGCCGCGGCTTCGCGGTGGTGGCCACGGAGATGCGCACGCTGGCGGAGCAGTCGCGCATCGCCGCGGACCAGGTGCGCGGCCTGCTCAACGAGGTGCAGAAGGGCACGCGCGCGGCCGTCTCCGCCACGGAGGAAGGCAGCCGCCGCGCCCAGGCGGCCATGGAGCTGGCGCGCAGCGCGGGCTCCACCATCCTCGGCCTGTCGGAGGTCATCCGTGAGTCGTCGGGCGCGGCGCGGCAGATTGCCGGCAACACGCGCCAGCAGACCATTGGCGTGGAGCAGATTTCCGCGGCCATGGGCGAGCTGACCTCCGCCATGGGCGACGCGGTGGATCAGACCCGGCGCATCGAACAGGTGGCCGGCAACCTGACGACTCTTTCCAAACGGTTCTCGGACCTGGTGGGTAGGTACCAGCTATGACCAATACGGTGGCGGCAGGACGACGGGCCATGAAGGTGCTCATCGTCGAGGACACGAAGACCATCACCAACCTGCTCCAGGTGTACCTCATGGGGTGGGGCCTGGAGTTCTTCGACGCGCCCAACGGTGCGTTGGGGCTCACCCGCGCGCGGGACTTGAAGCCGGACCTCATCATCTCCGACGTGCAGATGCCGGAGATGGATGGCTTCGCGCTCTGCGCGGCGGTGCGGGCGGACCCGAACCTGCACAACACGCCCTTCATGATGCTCACCTCGCTCAAGGACGATGCGAGCCGGCAGAAGGGCAAGCTCGTCGGTGCGAGCGCCTTCCTCAACAAGCCGGTGTCCGTGGATGACCTGCGCTCGAAGGTGCGCGACATCCTGAAGCTGCCCGCCACCCGGTACTAGAGCCCATGCCCGGCGAAGACGACGCGAAGGTGGGAATCAACTACACCGAGCTGCGCAAGCAGCTCGACGAGGCGCATGCGCTGCTCGAGGGCACGCAGGCGGTGAGCCCGGAGCGGCGGCGCGAGGTGCTCGGCGCGCGCGCTCGGGCGCTGGCCGAGTCCCGTCACGAGGAACAGCAGGAGGTGCTCTCCGTGCTGGCCTTCCAGGTGGGCGGCGAGCGCTACGCGGTGCGCATCGAGAACGTGGACCACGTGCTGGAGGCGCGCGGAATTGCCTCGCTGCCGGGGGCGCCGAGGCACGTGCTGGGCGCGCTGGTGAGCCGCTCGCGCGTGGTGCCGGTGTTGGACCTGCGCCAGCTCCTCGGGCTGGAGGGCGGTGGCATGTCGGACCTGGGCAAGGTGGTGGTGGTGGAAGTGGGCGAGGAATGCTTCGGGCTGGCGGCGCAGGAGGTGGAGGGACGCAAGGAGCTGCCGAAGGTGGAGCTGTCACAGCCGCCGCCGGGGCCCTTCTTGTTCCTCACGCAGGACCGGTTGACGGTGTTGGATTTGGAGCAGCTCGGGGGACCCTCCGCGCGGCCAGAGGGGGAATAGGGGCGCGCCATGGACGCACAGCTCTTGCGCAGCATCTGGCCGGTGTTCTCCGCGGAGACGCGCGAGCAAATCCAGGCCATCGGGTCGAAGGTGCTGGGGCTGGAGGGCCCCGCGCACGAGCGTGAGCCGGACCTGCTCCCATCCCTCAAGCGGCTGGTGCACAGCCTCAAGGGCTCGGCGGCCAGCCTCGGGCTGGACGACATCGAGCAGGTGGTGCACGCGATTGAAGACGGGCTCGCCCACTTCAAGCCGGAGGAGCAGCTTCCTCGCGCGGTGGTGGAGTCCATGCTGCGCGGCCTGTCCGCGATTGAAACGGCCATGGGCCGTGGCGACGCGGGACACAATCCGGTGGTGGATGGGCTGGGGTCGCTGTTGTCCGCGCTGGGGCGCGGGGGCGCGGTGACGGCGTCCTCGGGCAACGCGAGCGGCGGCGTGGCGAAGGGGCTGGACGCGCTGGAGTCGCTGGAGGCGGCGCTGGGCGCGCTGTGCTCTCCGGACGTGCCGGACCGCGCGGCGGTGGTGCGCACCGCGGTGGAGCGGGCGCGCGCGCTGAGGGCCGTGGCCGAGGCATCCGGCGGGGAGAAGGTGGCCTCGCTGGCGGAGTCCGCGGCGCTGGGCTTCACGCGCATGGAGCCCGGTGGCGACGCCGCGGGCCTGGCCGCGTCCGACGTGGCGGGCACGCTGGTGGACCTGCGGGCCGCGCTGGAGGCGTCGGGCGGAGAGGGCGCGGTGGAGCGCGCCGTGGAGGCGCTGCGCTCGGTGCCGGCGCCGTCTTCGTCGGCGGAAGGCTCGGGTGTGCAGGCGACGGCGGGGGGCTCGCAGGAGGCTCGCGGCGCGGCGGACCGCACGGTGCGCGTGTCGGTGAAGACGCTGGAGTCGCTGGCGCTGCAGGTGGAGCTCCTGATGGCGGGCCGGGCGCAGCAGGCCCGGCGCGGCGAGGCGCACCGCACGCTGATGGACGGCATGCACGAGGTGCTGCTGCACCTGGAGCGCGCGTCCTCGCAGCTGACCATGGCGGGCGGCGGGCCGGCGCTGGAGCCGCTGCGCTCGGGCGTGACGCTGATGCGTGGCCTGCAGAAGCGGCTCCTGGAGCTGACGAAGGAGACGCACCGCGACGGCGAGCAGCTCTCGCTGGTGGTGCAGGTGGCGCGCGATGACCTGCGCGATTTGCGCATGGTGCCCGCGTCGCAGGTGCTGGAGCCGCTGCGGCGCACGGTGCGCGAGGTGTCCGCGCGGCTGAACAAGGAAGTCTCGTTGGAGCTGGCCGGCGGTGACGTGCGGTTGGACCGGCGCATCCTGGACGCGCTGAAGGACCCGCTGCTGCACCTGGTGCGCAACGCCATCGACCACGGCTTGGAGTCCACGGCGGAGCGCCGCGCGGCGGGCAAGTCGGAGACGGGGCGGCTGTCGGTGCGGGTGGAGCCTCGGGGCACGCGCATCGCGGTGGTGGTGGAGGACGACGGCGCGGGCCTGTCTCCGGAGCGGGTGCGGGCGACGGCGGTGCGGCGCGGGCTGCTCACGGCCGAGGCCGCGGAGAAGCTGACGGACGCGCAGGCGGCGCGGCTGGTCTTCCAGCCGGGGTTCTCCACGCGCGAGCAGGTGACGGCGACATCCGGGCGCGGCGTGGGCCTGGACGTGGTGCAGGCCACCGCGCAGCGGCTGCAGGGCTCGGTGGACGTGGACTTCACGGCGGGGAAGGGGACGCGCTTCACGGTGGACCTGCCGCTGACGCTGGCCGCGGCGCTGGGCCTGCTGGTGCGCACGGGCACGACGGTGTCCGCGATTCCCTCCGACAGCGTGAAGCGCGTGCTGCGCCTGACGCCCGACGACGTGGGCACGGTGGCGGGGCGCGTGGTGGCTCGCGTGGACGGGGAGCAGCTCACGTTCCTCCCGCTCGCGGAGTCCATCGGCCTGCCCCGGCTGCCCATGGCGCTGGACTCGGGGAAGCTGCAGAACGCGGCGCTGCTGTCCGTGGGCGAGGACAAGGTGCTCTTCGCCATCGACGAGGTGGTGGGGCAGCAGGAGATTGTCGTCCGCTCCCTGGGGCGGCACGTCGCGGGCGTGCGGCACCTGGCTGGCGCGGCGGTGCTGGACGATGGGCGCGTGGTGCCGGTGCTGAATGCGACGGAGTTGGTGCGCGCGGCGCGGCCGGAGACGCGCTCGACTCCGGCGGCGCAGGCGACGCGGCCTCGCATCCTGGTGTGCGACGACGCGCTCACCACGCGCTTCGCCATGAAGTCGCTGCTGGAGATTGCCGGCTACCCGGTGGTGACGGCGGCGGATGGCGAGGAGGCGTGGGGCGTGCTGGAGCGCTCGCCCGTGCAGCTCGTGGTGAGCGACTGGCAGATGCCCCGGCTCGACGGCGTGGGGCTTGCCCGGCGCATCAAGTCACATCCGACGCTCAACCGGACGCCCATCATCCTCGTCACCTCGCTCGACAGCCCGGAGGACCGGGCCGCGGGCCTGGAGGCGGGCGCGGATGGCTACCTCGTCAAGCGAGAGGTGGAGCGCGGCAAGCTGCTGGAGTTGGTGCGGCAGCTCCTTCCCGCGTCCTGAAATGCATGCGCGTCGAGGCCGTGGTGCGCCGTTGATGGATGGGCGCACCGGGCCGCGGCAAGAGAGCGCGGGCTGGCTGCTGCTTCAGCCGTCGTGAGCCGCGAGCGCCGCGGGCAGGGTGTCATCCGCGGGCAGATGCACCACCAGCTCGCCTCCGTCTTCCGTCGGAAGCGACAGCCCGCCGCGCAGCCGCTGCGCGAGGTGTCGCAGCACGGCCCCCGTCTTCTCCGGCAGCGCCTTGCCTCCGCGCGCGTCCACGCGCAGCCGCCACATGCCCAGGTCCTCCGCCGGCTCCACGCGCACCGTCACCGCGCCCGCTGAGACCACCGCGCGAGCCAGCGTGCGCACCAGCAATTCCACCTGGGGCCTCGCTCCCTTCACCGCCACGGGCCGGTCCGGCAACGTCATCGTCACGTCCACCGTGCGCCCCGCGCGCACTGCCGGAAGGAACGCGGCGCGGAGAATGGGACGCGCGTCATCCACGCACTCGCCCAGGCCCTTTCCCAGACGCCGCTCGATGAGCGCGCCCTGGTCGTTCGCCACACGCTGCATCCGGTCCAGATATCGCTGCATCGGCGGAGTGAGCGGGCCCGCGGTGCCCTTCGCCATCATGTCCACGTAGCCCTTCATCACCATCAACGGCGTACGCAAATCATGTGACGCCCGCGAGCGCCGCCGCTCCGCCTGCGACACCGCGCGCTCCAGCCGCTGCTTCGCTTCCAACAGCCGCGCCTGCCGTGCGCCCGCGTCCACCTCACGCGCGTGCGCCGCCATCAACGCGCCGCCGAAGCGCGCGAGCCGCGTGAGCACCTCCTGACTCGAAATGCCCAGCGGCTCCGGCCACACCACCAGCGCCTGCCTCCGCGCCGTCGAGGCACACGCTCGCGCCGGAGCGGCATGGCCCGCCCTCGCGACGCACGTGCGTCCGTCATAGAGCGCCGCGCCCGAAGCGCCGGTCAGCCGCAGTGCCTCGCGCACCAGCGCGTCCAGTCCCGCGCGCGTGCCACACCGGAGCGCTCGCTCGGCTACCGCCGCGAGCACTGTTTCCACCCTTGCATCGAGGCTGTCCTCGATGCGCCGCCCCATCCATTCCCCTGCCCGCACGCGCCAAGGTATGGGCATGGCACCGCCGGGACGCAACGCTGCCCACCCTGGGAAGCGAAGGGGGCGCCGATCGGAAATCCTTTACCCATGTCAGGCCTCACTTCTCCCGAATTTTTACCGTCATACGGGGCGGGGTGAGCGTCCAAACCCCTTCAACTCCTCGGGAGTACCCACTGGCCGGGCGTTTGCTAACAGGCATCGCGACGGGCGGCGGAAGGGACGGATGGGGACTCTCGACTACTACGCGGCGATCGCTCGACTTGCCCCGGCGGGGCTGGCGCGGAGCGCGGTGCGGCGGGTTCAAGGCGTGGCCAGGCAGGCGCTGTATCGCCGGCGCGAGCGCGCCGACGAGGTCCAGCTCCTCCAGACCTTCGGTGCCACGAGCGCCGACGCGCTGGCGGACCTGGCCCTGGGACAACGCTCCTCGCGCATCTGGTGCGAAGTCTCTCATCGCGCCTCCGTGCGTGAAGCGCTGGCGGGCATTCCCGGCGCAACCGTGCGCGCCCGGGCCCGTGCGCTCGCGGCGCTCCGGCAGGAATGGGACATCTTCGGCACGCGCGTGGCCTTCGGTGAGGGCAACCCCGTGGACTGGTCCCTGGACCCGGTCAGCGGCCACCGCTACCCGGTGGAGCCCGTGGAGCGGATGCCGCATCACTCGACGGGGAAGGACCCGAAGTACCCGTGGGTGATGGGCCGCCTCGACAGCGTGGTTGCTCTGGGTCAGGGCTACTGGGTTGCGGATGCAACTGTTGAACGCTCGCGCTTCGCCACGGGCTTCGTGACGCAGACGCTGGATTTCCTCCAGGCCAACCCCGTGGGCATGGGCGTCCATTGGACGTGCCCCATGGAAATCGCGCTGCGCGCGGCCAACCTCGCGCAGGCGCTGGCCATGTTCTCCGACGCGCCCGAGGTGCACCGGCCCGAGTTCCTGGTGCCGTTGCTGGGCGCGCTCGCCGAGCACACCGCGTGGGTGGAGGCACATCTGGAGGACAGGGGCGCGGTGCCCAACAACCACCTCGTCTCCAACTACGTGGGCCTGCTCATCGTGGGCCTGCTCTTCCCGGAGCTGCCGGGCGCGCCGCAGCAGGTGGCGCTCGCGGTGTCCGGCCTTCGCGAGCAGGTGGAGCAGCAGGTGCACCTCGAGGGCACGTCCTTCGAGGGCTCCATTCCCTATCACCGCCTCGCGGTGGAGCTCTTCACGCTCGCGTACCTCGCGGCGCGCGGCGCGGGCGTGTCACTGGGCCCGGCGTACGAGTCGCGGCTGCGCCGCATGTTCCACGCCGTGCGCGCGTGGTGCTCGGAATCAGGCCTGGCGCCGCAGATTGGCGACAACGACTCTGGCCGCGTCTTCCCGCTGTGTGAGCGCGAGGACAACGCGCACGGCTACCTCGTGGGACTGGGCGCGGCGCTTTTCGGCGACACGGGCCTGGGCGGTGGCGAGCTTCCGGACGAGGCGGCGTGGCTGCTGGGCCGTGCGGGCGCGGAGCGCTTCCATTCGTTGTCCGTGGCTCCCACGCCGGTGTCGGTGAGCTATCCGGAAGGTGGCTTCCACATCTTGCGCGGCGCGGGCGCCGTTATCACTGTCAGCGCGGGCAAGCAGGGGCAGGGCGGCGTCGGAGGACACAGCCACAACGACAAACTTTCTTTCGAGCTCCACCTCGACGGGCACCCCGTCATCGTGGACCCCGGCACGGGCACGTACACGCGAGACCCGGCCACGCGGAACTGGTTCCGCGGCACTTCGGCGCACAACACGGTGCAGGTGGATGGCGCGGAGCAGGCCTTCCTCGACCCGGCGCGGCTCTTCGCGCTGCCGGAGGAGGCCCGGGCCCGCGTGGTGGCCTTCCTTCCCGGAGGCACCGTGGACCGGCTGCTGGTCCGCCATGACGGCTACCGCATGCTGCCGGCGCCGGTGGGCATCGAGCGCACGTTCCGCCTGGACCGGCACGAGCGCGCGCTGTCGGGACGCGACAGGTTCATCGGCATGGGCCGCCACGACGTCGTGGGCCGGTTCCACCTGCCGGACGAGGCGGCGCGGATGGTGGCGCCGGACATGCAGGTCCTCGCGCGCGCGCGGCGCGTGGCGGAGGGGCCGGTGGAGTTCGAGCCGCTCGCGGTGGAGCTGGGCCCGGAAGGGGCGCCCCGCGCGTGGTTGGTGGTGGAGAAGGGATTGGCGCTGAAGCTGGCGCCGTCGCGGTATTCGCCAGGGTATGGCCGGGTGGAATCGGCGCTGGCGGTGGAGTTCCGGGGGCAGGTGACTCCTCCGGTGTGGCTGAGGTGGGTGGTTGTCTTCAGGTGAGTGTTGGGTCGGGGCGTGACCGTCTCTGGCGGCACGTCGCATCAGGAGAGGTGAGGACGATGAGGGTGATGGTGAGCAGCCCGCTGCTGGATCGCATCAAGAAGCGGGACGCGAAGGTGGGCGTGGTGGGTCTGGGTTATGTCGGTCTGCCGCTGGGCATGGCCTTCGCGGAGGCGGGCTTCCCGGTGATGGGGCTCGACATCGACAAGCGCAAGATTGACAAGATTGAGAAGGGCGAGAGCTACATCAAGCACATCCCCAGCGCGCCGCTGGCGGAGCTGAGCAAGGCTGGCAAGCTGAAGGCGACGTCGGACTTCGCGAAGGCGAAGGACATGGACTGCGTCATCATCTGCGTCCCCACGCCGCTCACCGCCTCGCGCGAGCCGGACATGAGCTTCATCATCCAGACGGGTGAGGCCCTCGCGCCGTACGTGCGCCGCGGCCAGCTCTTCATCCTCGAGTCCACCACCTACCCGGGGACGACCGAGGAGGTGCTCAAGCCCCTGCTGGAGAAGAACGGCCTCAAGGCCGGCGTCGACTTCCACCTGGCCTTCAGCCCCGAGCGCGAGGACCCGGGCAACAAGAGCTTCAACACCAAGACGATTCCGAAGATTGTCGGCGGCTACTCTCCCGAGTGCTCCGAGGTGGCGTGCGCCCTCTACGGCAGCGCCCTGAAGGAAGTGGTGCCGGTGTCCTCCACCCGCGTGGCCGAGCTGGCCAAGCTGCTGGAGAACATCTTCCGCTGCGTCAACATCGCCATGGTCAACGAGATGAAGATGCTCTGCGACCGCATGAACGTGGACGTCTGGGAGGTCATCCAGGCCGCCAGCACCAAGCCCTTCGGCTTCATGCCCTTCTTCCCGGGCCCGGGCCTCGGTGGGCACTGCATCCCCATCGACCCGTTCTACCTGACGTGGAAGGCGCGCGAGTACGAGTTCCACACCAAGTTCATCGAGCTGGCCGGCGAGGTGAACTGGCAGATGCCCTACTACGTGGTGCAGCGCACCATGGAGGCCCTCAACAACCAGCGCAAGACGCTCAATGGCGCGAAGGTCCTCTGCATCGGCGCGGCCTACAAGAAGGACATCGATGACATGCGCGAGAGCCCCTCGCTGCGCGTCATGACGCTGCTCAAGGAGAAGGGCGCCGAAATCAACTACCACGACCCGTACGTCCCCGAGCTCCACAAGGGCCACGGCTTCAACATGGAGCTGAAGTCGGTGCCGCTGAACGTGGACACCCTCGGCAAGTACGACGCGGTCCTCATCCTCACGGACCACTCGAACATCGACTATGCCGCCGTGGTGGCCAACTCGCAGGTCGTCATCGACACGCGCAACGCCACGAAGAATGTCAGCAAGGGCCGCGAGAAGGTGACCAAGGCCTGAGCCTCTGACGAGGAGTTGCCCGGATACCGACCCTCCGGGCAGGGGGCCTCGTCTCCGGACGTCGGGAGGGGCGTTCGGAGGCGAGGACCTGCTCGTGTTACGTCGGGGGTTGGATAAAGTAGAGGGGTGCGAACCCTCTTCCGTCCCGTACTCCCTCTGCTGATGGCCTCGGCGGTGTTGATGGCGGCGGCGCCCGCGCCGGATGCCCGCGTGACGCTGCTCGACGCCATGGCGAGCGAGCTGGCGCGCAACCAGCAGCAGTTGAAGATGCAGAGCCACGAGCCGCCGTACTTCATGAGCTATCAGCTCAAGGACAGCGAGCAGACAGCCGTGGCGGCGCGTTACGGCGCCATCTTCCTCGATGACAGCTATCGGGAGCGGAAGCTCTACGTCGACGTGCGCGTCGGCAGCTACGAGTTCGACAGCTCCGTGCCGGAGGGGCTCGACTTCAGCTTCTCCACCAAGGGCACCAGCTACATCGCGCGCAAGGACGGCCCGCTGGACGACTCGCCGCTGGCGCTGCGCACCTCGCTGTGGCTCGTCACGGACGAGAAGTACAAGTCCGCGCTCTTCCAGTACCTGAAGAAGAAGGGTGAGGACGTCTACGCGGTGGAGGACCCGAAGCGGCCTCCGTCCTTCACGAAGGAGAAGCCCGCCACCCTCGTGCAGCCGCCCCTGGCCGCCCCGTTCAACCGGGAGCGCTGGGTGAAGCTGTCGCGCGAGGTGTCCGGCCTGTTCAACGCGCATCCGGAGATTTTCGACTCGGAGGTGCGCGTCACCGCGGACAAGACGACGCGCCTGTTCGTCTCCACGGAGGGCAGCCGCATCATCACCGAGGAGGTGCTGTACGGCCTGCACGTGTCGGCGGTGACGCGGGCGCCGGACGGGCAGCTCCTGGACGACTCGCGTGACTTCTACACGCCCACGGAGGCGGGGCTGCCGGACGACGCGACGGTGCGCGAGGCGGCGGCGAAGGTCATCGAGGAGATGCTCGCGCTGCGCGCGGCGCCGGCCATCGACCCGTACACGGGCCCGGCCATCCTCGCGCCCGAGGCCTCCGGCGTGCTCTTCCACGAGGCGGTGGGCCACCGGCTGGAGGGGGACAGGCAGGACGGCGACAACGAGGGCAAGACGTTCAAGGGCCAGGTGGGCAAGGCCGTGTTGCCGTCGTTCATCTCCATCCACGACGACCCGTCGGTGCGGCAGCTCAACGGGGAGCCGCTCAACGGCTACTACCTGTTCGACGAGGAGGGCGTGAAGGGGCAGCGCGTGACGCTGGTGGAGAAGGGCGTGCTGCGCAGCTACCTGCTGGGGCGCATGCCGGTGGAGGGCTTCCTCCAGTCCAACGGACATGGGCGCAGCCAGGGCACGCTGAAGCCGGTGGCGCGCATGGCCAACCTCATCGTGGACAGCACGAAGGCGGTGAGCGACGCGGAGCTGAAGAAGCTGCTCATCGCCGAGGCGAAGCGCCAGGGCAAGCCGTATGGCCTCATCATCCGCGACATCACCGGCGGCAATACCAATACATCCAACTACGGCTACCAGGCCTTCAAGGGCGTGCCGCGCATGGTGTACCGCGTGGACGTGAAGACGGGGCAGGAGTCGCTGGTGCGCGGCGTGGAAATCGTCGGCACGCCGCTGTCGGCGGTGAATCGCATCATGGCGTCCGGGCAGAAGCAGGGCGTCTTCAACGGCTTCTGCGGCGCGGAGAGCGGCAACGTGCCGGTGTCCACCGTGGCGCCCGCGATTCTCCTCCAGGAGATGGAGCTGCAGCGGGCCATGGAGGGCAAGGACCGCCCGCCCATCCTCTCCAGCCCGGCGGCCCTGAAGGACACGGCGGTACAGAAGGCCACGCCGTGACGCGGCCGTGTCCCGGGGAGGGGTCGTCCCTCCCTTGGCTCACGGTGTGACCGCACCCGTGCCAGGGGGTACTTGTGCTGGCCCCCGCGACTTGCGTCTGATGAGGCCGATGCGCTCCGTCCGCTTCCTCGCGCTGCTCGTGCTCACCGTGGCGTCCGCCGCGCGCGCCCAGCCTGTGTCTCCGGCTTCCCTGGAGCTGATCCATGAGGACCGGCTCGGGGCGGCGGGCGGCTGGGAACTGCGCTCAGTGGAGTACGTGCTGGATGGGCAGCCGCTGAGGGATGGAGCGAAGGTTCCGCTTCCGCCCGGCATGCGCCAGTTGGACGTGCGCGTGGTGTACGAGGGGCGCTCGCCCGTCTTCTCGTACGTGGACGGCTACCGCTTCGTGATGCGGGGCCGCGTCACGCTGGACGCGCGGCCGGGTGACACGGTGCGAATCACCTCCACCGCCTTCGAGCGCGAGGGCGTCACGGTGCAATGGGCGCAGCGCCCCGCCTTCGTGCTCGCGGGCCAGCCGCAGGACGCGGTGGTGGGCATCGAGTACGGGCCGGTGGAGAACCTGCCGCTCGCGGAGGCCGCGGCCCTGCGTGCGGTGGACGAGGTGCTGGCCGAGGCGCGGCGCCGCGTATCCGAGTCGCCGGCACGCACGACTGCCTCGTGCGCGATGGAGCCCGTCTTCTTCGGCTTCTTCGACACGCGGTTGAGCCCGGAGGCGGAGGCCGTGCTGCGGCGCTCGGCGGCGTGCCTGCTCCAGCAGCCGGCGCTGCGCGTGCGCCTGGAGGGCCATGCGGACGCGAGCGGGCCCGAGTCCGTCAACGCGTCGCTGGGCCAGGGCCGCGCGCAGTCCGTGGCCGCGTATCTCCTGTCGCTCGGCGTGGAGCGCGCGCGGCTGGTGCTGGAGTCGCAGGGCGCCACGCGGCCACCGTGCCCCGAGCACACGCCCGAGTGCTTCTCGAAGAGCCGCCGCGTGGAGCTGGTGGCGGAGCCCGTGGGCCCCTGAAGCAACTCAGTTCGGGTGCTGCCGCGCGCTGGCCAGGGCGAGCAGGCCGTGGATGTGCGCGGGCTGGAAGGGCTTGGTGAGCAGCGGGTTGCGCACCTGCTCGACGAAGCGCTGCATCTCGGGCGTGAAGGCGCCGCCGGTGATGAAGGCGATGCGGTCCTGGAGTCCCGGCCACGACTCGCGGACCGCCTGGTACACGTCGATGCCCGTCAGCTCGGGCATCATCAAGTCACAGAGGATGAGGTCGAAGCGCGCGTCCTCTCGCAGCCGCTCCAGCGCCTCTCGGCCGTTGGTGGCCGTGACGAGCTCATGCCCGCGCAGCATGCGCCGCAGCAAATCCAGCACGCGTGGCTCGTCGTCCACCGCCAGCACGCGCCGGCCGCTGGTGGGCGGCACCATCTCCTCGCTCTGGGCCTTCGGCGGAGTGACGTCGATGCGCGGCAGGCTTACCTCCACCTTGGTGCCCTGGCCGGGCTCGCTGCGCGCCGTCATGGTGCCGCCGAAGGACGTGACGATGTCGCGGCAGATGGCCAGCCCCAGGCCCATGCCGCCGCCACCGCGCTTCGTGGTGAAGAACGGGTCGAAGATGCGGGGCAGCACCTCCGGGGGGATGCCGCGCCCCGTGTCGGAGATGGCCAGCAGCACGCCGCCCGCGGTGTTTCGCAGCGAGACGGTGAGGCGGTTCTCCGAGTAGTGCCCCTCGGGAATGGCCTGCGCCGAGTTGAGCACGAGGTTGAGCACCACCTGGCCCAGCTTCGTCGTGGTGCCGCGCACGCGGGGCAGCTCCACGTCGTACTCGCGCACCACCTCCGCGCGGTGGCGGAGCTGGTTGGCGGCGATGCGCAGGGTGCTCTCGACGACGGCCTTCAGGTCCACCGCCTCTTCGTCCGCGGAGTCCCCGCGCGAGAAGGAGCCGAGGTCCGCGACGATGCGGCGGATGCGCCGCGCGCCCTCCAGCGCCTCGTCCAGCACCTGTTGGCACTCGTCCGCGAGCCCCTGCGTCGTGTGGGGGCAGGGGAGCTGCTGCTTCAGGTACTCCAGGTTGCCCGTCGTGTACGCGAGCGGGTTGTTGATTTCGTGCGCGAGCCCCGCGGCGATGATGCCCAGCGAGCGGGCGCGCTGCTCCGTCTCCTTCTCGTGGAGGAGCAGCGTGTCCCTCCGCTTGCGCTCCAGCGCCGTCACCAGCGCGCTGCCCGTCAGCCCCAACAGGTGCAGCTCCTCCGGCGTCCAGTTGCGGGGCGCACCCACCGCGTCGAACCCCATCCACCCGCACAGCCGGCCCCCGAGCGACAGCGGCGCGTTGACGTAGGCACGTACACGTCGCGCATCGAAGGCGCCGCGCTCGCCGGCGGCCTCGGGCGGCAGCATGGCCGGGTCCGACACCGTCACCGTGCGGCCCGCCTGGAACTCCCGCAGCGTCCACGCGAAGGAGGAGGTGGACTTGCCGCGCAGCCGCTCCAGGCCGGCGGGCTCCGTGCCCGGCGCGCACCACTCGTACGCGTCCGTGATGACTTTGCCGTCCTCGGAGATGAGGCCCACATAGCAGCGCTGCGCGCGCACGTGCTGGCCGAGCAGCGCGAGCGCGGCGCGGATGCCGGACTCCATCTCCTCCGGCGGAAGGTTGAGCAGCCGCTGCGAGGTGTCGGCGATGAGTGCGCTGCGCTCCAGCAACTTCCCCAGCTCGCCTCGCATCTGGCGGAGCGCGGCCACCTCTCGCTTCAGGGCGAGGTGGGCCTCGTCGCCCACGCCGGAAGTCTCCTGGGCGCACAGGCGCTCCAGGACCTCCTCCGACTGCTGAAGGCGCTCCAGCAGTGTCCGCGACCCGGGCTCCTCGCCGGACGGCTCCTGCCGTGCACCTTGCTGCTCGACCATGAACTCACCCCTCGGTTCCGGGCAGCGCTTCCCCAAGTATCTCCCGGATTCCAACGCGGCGAGAATAATGTCACCAGTTTGTTGCCTGCATCCACTGTGCAGTTTTGAAAAGTGCAAGTAGGCGTCACCCCGTGCATCAGCGTGCCTCAAGGGGCCGTGGGAGGCGGGATGGAGGGCGCCGGCCGCTGGGGCGCGAGCTTCCGGCCACCCTTGAAGCCCCGCCAACGCACGTAATTCCGGAAATCCTGGAGGAAGGTCTCCGGTGGGAGGCCCACGGCCTCGGTGAAGGCGGCGGTGAAGTCCGGCCCCCGGCTCATGGAGTGGAGGACGTTGCGCACGGTGGGCTCGCCGTAGCGGCGCACCAGGAAGGTGAAGGCGTGGTGGGCGGCCCCGTAAACGATGTCGCTGTCACCCTGGTACAGCGTGTCCGCCTGACTCAGCGGGTCGGCGGTGGGGTGGTTGCGCCAGAAACGCTCCAGGTCGTCCAGGCTGGGGACGCGGTAGCCCTGCTCGGCGGTGTACGAGGCCATGCCCTCGCGGAACCAGAGGGGGATGCCCTTGCGCGTCCAGCCCATCCGGTCCGAGGCCACCTGGTACATGAGGCTGTGGGTGAGCTCGTGCAGCAGCAGCTCGTCCACCTGCGTCTGGCTGGCGCCGAGCAGCGTCCAGGTGCTGGGGCTCTGGAGCTCTATCTGCTCGTAGCGGGCCCAGGCGCGGAGGAAGTCGTAGCCGGAGCGGTTGGCGGCGCGCTCCAGCGCGGCGTGGTTGGGGTGGATGACGATGGTGACGGAGTCGTCGAAGGAGCCCCAGCGGGCCAGCTTCGGCAGGGCGCGCTCCACGGCGAGCCTCACCTGGTCGGCGGAGGCGGCATCCTTGTCGCGGAACTCCACGTCGATGCGGGGGCCGGAGGGAGCCTTCATGAGCGCGCCTTCCGCCGACTGCTCGGCGGCCACGGCGGGCACGCTGGTGCTGCGGGTGCTGGCGCAGCCGGTGAGCCACGCCGCGACGAACAGCGCCGCGACCCGGCCGGGACTCCACCCCCTCTGCGTCCTTCCCCGCATCACGTGTCTCACTCCGCCCCAAACCAGCGCAGCACCGCGCGCCCCACGTCGGCGACGGTGGAGAAGGACTCCACCTCCGGCGCGGGAGGTCCGAAGTAGAGCACGGGCACGGGGTGGACGGTGTGGCCCCGCGTGGAGAGGTCCTCCACATTGCCGTGGTCACTACAGACGAGCACCCGGGCGTCCGATGGACGGGCGGCCACCACCGCCCGTGTGAAGGCGTCGAAGGTGTCCAATGCGCTCAGGGCCGCTGTCCAATCCTGGGCATGGCCGGCCTCGTCCGCGAGGTAGTGCTCGAAGTAGGTGAAGTCCGCGCCCGAGGCGACGTGCCAGAAGACACGAGCGGCCTCCTCGGGCGTGCGCTCGGGCGCGGGCAGGCCGTGCGCACGGGCGGCGGCGCCGGTGATGTCGGGCGTGAGGCCGTCCCCGGCGCGCGCGTCATCGAGCGTCCGCAGGAGAACACCGCCGGCGGTGAAGGCGAGCTTCGCGGCGGAGGGCTTCACCTTGCGGCGCGCCTCGGCGGGGATGGTGAACTCGGGCGGTGAGGTGCTCTGGCGGCGGGGCACGCCCATCGCGTCCAGGTACGGAGCGGGGTACGCGTTGGCGAAGGTGGCGGTGCGGCCGGCGGCGCCCAGGCGCTTCACGATGGAGCGGTCCGCCATGAGGCCGCGCAGGGGTGCGTTCGGGTAGCCGAGGACGTGCTGGCCGAGCAGCTTGGGGGCCGGGTCTCCGGTGAGGATGGCCGTCTGGTTGGAGGCCGACTGGGGCCGGCCGGCCACGCCAAACGTCGTATCCACGGGGATGATGCGGCCGCCGTCCGGCAGGGCGGGGGGCGGGGAGTCCTGGAAGCAGGAAAGCAGGTGCTCCCTGTGGGCAAGCGGGTTGATGGCCGGGTCCTTGCGGCCGATGCCCACGCCATCGATGAACAGGAGCGCGACGCGCACGGCGGTCGACTGTATCCTCAACTCTGACAGCATGGCCCTCCACGGCGACCTCTTCAGCTATCCGCTTCCCGAGTTCCTTCAATGGTTGGACAGCTCCCGCAAGACGGGCACGCTCCAGCTCTCCTGGGAGGCCGGCGAGCGGAAGCTCTTCGTGCTCTCCGGCCAGGTCAGCGCCACGGCGTCCGAAGGCCTGCGGGGCCGGGTGGCGCGGCTGCTGACGCTGGGGAAGCTGGCGGCGGGGACGAAGGTGCTCGCCGCGTTCGATGAACTGGCGCGCACGCCGGACGTGGACGCGGCGTTCGACTCGCATGGCATCCAGGCGCGGTGGATTCGCGATTTGGGCCGCGAGGAACTGTTCGCGGCGATGACGGACCTGACGATTGCCGCGCGGGGCACGTTCCACTGGACGGAGGACGCGGACCGCTCGGGCGAGGACTGGGTGCCGTCGGACATGAGCATCCGCGAGCTGCTCTTCGAGTCGCTGCGCTGGGTGGATGAGCAGCCGGACGTGGAGAAGGCGCTGCCGATTGATGCGTTGAGCGTGAAGGCGCTGGCGCCGCCGAGCCCGAGCCAGCCGCTGATGCACCGGCTCATCCTGACGCTGTGCACGTCGCCGCAGAACCTGGGGCGGCTGCGGTTGTCGATGGGCGTGTCGCGCTCGTCGGTGACGCGGCGGGTGTACGAGCTGCTGCGGGCGAAGCTGGTGGAGGTGGACGGGGCGCCGCAGGTGGAGGCGGACCCGGTGGCGGAGATGCTGGAGAAGGGCGCGGTGCTGATGCGCGAGGGCCAGTACGACGCGGCGGGCATCGTCTGCGCGTCCCTGCTGGCCAGCGACCCCGCGGACCGGCGCGTGCGCGAGTTCGCGCGCCTGGTGCAGCGCGAGCACGTGGCCGCGCTCTACACGGAGATGCCGCCGCTGGTGATTCCGGTGATGATCCACGACCCGCAGGGGCTGGCCCTGCTCAAGCCGGAGGAGCGGCAGATTGCCGGGCTCGTGAATAGCGCGTGGGACGTGTCCACGCTCGTGCTGGCGAGCCCCGCGCGTGAGCTGGAGACGCTGAAGACGCTGGCGAAGCTGCAGCGGATGGGACTGCTGCAGCTCACGTATCCGCGCTGAGCGTTGTGCCTGTCCGCGCCGCGCGCTGCATCCATGATGCGGCGGCAGCGACGGCACCCGCCCGGTCGAGCCTCACCGGGCGAGGGCTACTCCGCGTTCGGCAGGCCCACCGAGTTGAGCCGGATGAACACCTGCATCAGCACGTAGAGGGCGAACGCGGCGTCATCCACGCGGATGTGCTGCTGCGTGGCCAGGCCCTGGAAGCGGAGCAGGTCCGCGCCGTCCACGCGGAGCAGGTACGCCTGCTGCGTCAGCGAGCCCTCACCGGCGTACGCCAGCGCGCGGCGGATGGCGTCCGTGCACGCGGCCACGCACGTCGCGTAGTCGCCCGACATGAACGCGGCCTCGGCGGCGCGCGCGTGGTCGAACATGTCGCCCGGTGCCAGCGCGCTCGCCGCGCCCAGCAGCTTGGGGCCCGTCTGGGGCGAGGCCACCGGCGCCGCCTCCATGCGCGGCGGCGGCACCACGGCCACCGGTGCCACGCGAGGCACCGGCGTCGGCGCCAGGGCAGGGGCGGGGCCTCCCGTGAAGGCCATGGGCGAGGCCGGCTGCGTCACGTGCGGCTGCTGCCGGTTCTGCAGGTGCTGCGTGAGCTGCGCCTCCAGGCCCGCGGGCTGCGGCCCGCCCGTCGGCGTCGTGGGACGCGGCGGCGGGACGATGCGCTTGGCGCGCAGGTCCTTGATGACCAGCCGCGTAATCGCCTTCAGCGTGTCCAGCACGCCGCGCCCGTTGGCGGCCGCCGTCTCGAACTCGGGCACGCCGCGCGGGTTGAGCTCCTTGTGGAGCACGTCCACCGGCAGCACGCCCTCCAGGTCCCGCTTGTTCCACTGCATCACCAGTGGGAAGCGGTCCAGGCGGATGCCGTGCTCGAAGAGGTTCTCCTCCAGGTTGGCCAGTGACTCGCGGTTGGCGTCCATCGCCTCCGGCTGCGAGTCCGCCACGAACACCACGCCGTCGGCGCCCTGGAGCACCAGCTTGCGGGTGGCGTTGTAGAAGACCTGGCCCGGCACGGTGTACAGCGCGAGCCGCACGGAGCAGTCGCCCACGCGCTCGACCTTCACGGGGAGGAAGTCGAAGAAGAGCGTCCGGTCCCCCTCCGTGGCGATGGACATCATCTCGCCGCGGTGCGCGGGACGCACGGTCTCGTAGATCTTCCGCAGGGTGGTCGTCTTCCCCGACAGGCCCGGCCCGTAGAAGACAATCTTCGCGGCCACCTCGCGGGCCATCAGGTTCACGCTGCTCACGGTGTCAGCTTACCTAGAACGACTCGACGCCTCGCGCCAGTTGCGGACGGCACATTCGCCGCCGTTCCCACCAGATGCTCGGCCGCCAGGAGGGCAAAGAGGGCGGCCTCTTTCGCTCCTTCCGGGAAACCGAGAGCCTCCAACGTCCGCACGGGCAGGGGCGCCAGCCGGGCCCGCAGCCGCTCCATCATCGCAGGGTTTCGCGTCCCTCCTCCCGAGGCATACATCCCCTCCAGACCCGGGAAGCGCGGGAGCAGCCACATTTCATGGGCCCGGGCGATGCTCTCCACCGTGAGCTCCAGCGCCGTGGCCATCAAGTCGTAGGGACGCTCCGCGTACCGGGCCCAGAGCCGGTCCACCAGCACCTCCCCGAAGCTCTCGCGGCCGGCGCTCCGGGGCGGGGGCTGGGCCAGGAAGGGGTGCGCCAGCAACTCCTCGAGCAGCTCCGGAATCACCCGGCCCCGGCGGGACAGCGTGCCGTCCAAATCGCACGCGAGCGCACCCTGTGTGACACGCCGGGCCAGCCCGTCCAGCACCATGTTGCCGGGCCCGGTATCGAAGGCGAGGGTGTCCTCGAGCCTCGCGCTGACGGCGCTGACGTTGCCGATGCCGCCGATGTTCAGCAGGGCGCGGGGGGCGTCGCGGCCCCGGAAGAGGGCCCAGTCCAGGTAGGGCACCAGCGGCGCGCCATGGCCTCCGGCGGCCACGTCCCGCGTGCGGAAGTCGCTGATGACGGGCACGCCGGTGCGCTCGGCGATGACGGCGGGCTCGCCAATCTGGAGCGTGGAGGGCGTCTCGTCCGTGCCCGGCGGCAGGTGCGCCATCGTCTGCCCGTGCGAGCCGATGGCGGCCACCTGCTCCGGCGACACCCCGGCGCGGGCCATGACCTGCTTCGCGGCGTCAGCGAAGTGCTCGGCCAACTCGAAGTTGAGGCGGCTCAGCGAGGCCGCGTCCTGCGGCCCCAGCACGCGAGCCACCAGCTCGCGGGGGAAGGGCACGGAGACGTGGGCCAGCAGCTTCAGGCGCACGCTGTCCCCCGTGCCCGTCACCTCACACAGCGCCGCCTCCACGGCGTCCACGCTGGTGCCGGAGAGCAGGCCCACGCACAGGCGGGACTGGCGCGCGTCGCTGAGGGGTGGGGGCAGGCGCATACCGGGAGTGTATGCCCCAGGGCCCACGCCCCGCTCCTCACCGGGGCTTCTTCGTCCGCGCACTCCGTCGCCCGCCGGGCGAGAGGGCACGCAGGCCCTCGGCCTGGAGGCGCTTCCGGGCCTCCTTCGCGTCCAGCCCGGTGAAGTGCATGGCCAGCGCCAGCTTCACCTCGCCGCCCGCGGCTCGCAGCAGCTTCGAGGCTTCGGTCGCGGGCAGGTCCGTCAATTCCGCCACCATGCGCGCCGCGCGCGTGCGCAGCTTCGCATTGGCGGGGCGCACGTCCACCATGCGCCCCCGGTACACCTTGCCCAGGGAGACGAAGGCCGCCGTCGTCATGGCGTTGAGGATCAGCTTCGTCGCGGTGCCGGCCTTCAGCCGCGTGGAGCCCGCCACCAATTCCGGCCCCGTGCGCGCCAGCACCACCGTGTCCGCGTCCACCTTCGGGCCAGGAGGGTTGCAGCACACCAGCACCGTGTGTGCGCCGCGCCGCCTCGCCTCGCTCAGGGCGCCCAGGACATACGGGGTGGAGGCGCTGGCGGAGATGCCGCACACCACGTCCTTCGGGCCCGCCCGGAAGGCGCGCACCGCGGTGGCTCCGGCCTCGAGGTCATCCTCGGCGCCCTCCACGGCATGCGTCAGCGCCCGGCGGCCACCAGCGATGGCGGCGCGAACCTGGGACGGAGGGACTCCGAAGGTGGGTGGGCACTCGCTGGCGTCCAGAACGCCGAGCCGCCCGCTGGTACCCGCTCCGACGTAGAGGAGCCGGCCACCTGCCCGCAACGCATCCGCCACGGCCCGCGCCGCTTCGCCAACAGCGGGAAGCGCGGCACGAACCGCTCGGACGGCGGCCAGGTCTTCGTCATGCAGCCGCCGGACGATGCTCTGGATGGGACGTAAATCCAGGTCGTCCGCGCGGGGGTGAAGCCGCTCGGTGGGGGGCAGTGACGGCGGTGAGGCGCGAGACGTGCCCACCCTCGAGCGTCCAGGCCTCAGGCGGCCTTGGTCACCTTTCCTGCCTTGATGCAGCGGGTGCACGCCAGCACGCGAGTGGTGCTGCCTTCGACGGTCGCCCGCACCTTCTGGAGGTTCGGGAGGGTCCGCTTCTTGGTCTTGTTGTTCGCGTGGCTGACGTTGTTACCCACCAGCGGACGCTTCCCACAGATGTCACACTTCCACGCCATGACTTCTAACTCCTTGAAAACTGGGGCGTCGGACGCCTGCCGATTAAAAGAGCGGCGGAACCTGCCAGAAGACGGACAGGAAATCCAGCCTATACCGCCAGAGGATCATCCCTTGAGCGGATCCTTCTTCTTCAACATCTCCTGAGCCATTCGAGCGGATCGGATTCCGGCGAGCAGCTCGCCCTCCAGGCCGAGGCCGGGCAGCACCTCCCGGCTGGCGAGGAGGATGTTCTTCGCCGGCGTACGCTGGCTCAACCCCGTGACACCCAGGAAGGCTTCCGACTCGAAGCTGTAGAGGGGGTGGGGCATGAGCCGGCTGCCGCGCACTCCTCCGGCGTCCAGGTAGGGGGCCGAGCGCAGCAGGCGGTGCTGCGCGGTGAAGGGCATCAGCGCATCGAGGTGCTCGTCGATGCGGTTGGCCACGCCGCGCAGGTGCTCCTCGCCGAGGTCGCGATAGGAGTCCGGAACGAAGGCGCCCGCGCACACCACGCGCAGCCCTTCCGCCTCCTTGGCCTCCTTGCCGCCGGGGCCCGGGGCGGTGCGCGCCAGGTGGACCTGCACCAGCAGCGGGCCCAGCTCCTGGTCTCCGGTGTCCACCAGGGCCAGCTCGCCCAGGCCACGCGGCAGGGCCGACTCCGGCACCACCCAGTTCACGGTGAACAGGAGCGACTTGGTGGACGACTGGTCCAGGTGCTCCAGGAGGCCGCGGTTGTGCTTCTTGTCCGTGACGAGCCGCCGCAGCGCGCCGGAGTCCGTGGCCGCCACGAGGCACGAGGCGCGGTACACCGTGTCCGAGCGCAGCAGCTTCATGCCGGCGAACTTGCTGCCGTCGAAGGTGAGCTCCTCGACGATGAAGCCCGCCGGGCTGTCTCGGCCGAGCACGTCGCCGCCCAGCTCCATGACGCGGCGGGTGAGCAGCTCACGCAGGCCCTCACGCCCGCCGTTGAAGCAGGACGGGGAGGACAGCACCTGGGAGATGGGCCTCGAGCGGGACAGCGGCGACTCGGGGCTCTCCAGGTGGCTGACGAAGGGGAGCAGCCCGCGCACCAGCTTCATCGCGGGGGCGTCTCCGGCGAGCCGGGGCGGGGCCTCCAGGCCGGGGTGGGCCTTGATGAGCTTGTTGAGGCCCCACTTCTCGAAGAAGCCGTCCGGAGGGAGGGCGGGTACTTCCTTGAAGAAGGCGTCGGTCGTCTCGTGCTGGGCGGCGGCGCCGGCCAGGGCTCCGAGGAGCGCCTCTCCCTCCTCGCCGAGCTCGCGCGTGGCCTCGGCCTTGCGGCGGGCCGCGTCGGCGTGGAGGTCGAGGCGGTTCCTGGGGAGGAGGAGCTGCAGGTCGGGGACGTGGGGCCGCAGCGAGCGCTGCACGGTGCCGGTGAGGCCCAGCTCGGTGAGGGCCTCCTCCACCACGGGCATCGTCTTGAGCGGCGGCGCGACGAAGGGGGCGTAGGGGAGCACGTAGCCGTCGTGCTCGTAGCCCGGGCCCATGCCGTCGTGCTCCACCAGCAGGACGCGGTGGCTGCGCTTCGCGAGAAGCGCGGCCGCGAGGGCACCGCCCAGCTGACTGCCGAGCACGATGACGTCGTACACGTGCCGGGAGGGGCCCGAAGGAAGCTTGAGTTTGGCTGAGGACGTCGCCATGGGCGCGCAACACTACACAACGTGCCCGCCGCTGGCGCCCTTTTGGCGCATCGGGCCCGCACGGGTGCGGCTGGCCCCGGGGCGCGTGTGCCCGGTACCTACCAGGGCGCCCGGCCTGCCTCGAGGCGGGCTACAGCGCCGGTTGTCCCCGGAGGCGCCCCATGGCCCAGGCGGCCCCCGCCCCGAGCACGTACAGCGTGCACGCGATGACGAGGGCGAACTTGATGGAGGCACAGACGCCCGCGAGGACCGTCAGGAGCGCGGAGGGATTCCGGCTGACGGGGACGTCGAGGATGCGCAACAGACACAGGTTCTCGACGACGTCGAAGAGGCCCGCCAGCCACGGCGTGAGCGCGAGGCCCAGGCCCAGCCTCTGGAGCCGGCCGCTGCTGCCGCGCGCGACGAGCAGCACCAGCCCGGTCAGCAGCGTCGCGTAGGCCACGATGTATGGGAAGTCGATGACCACCGAGTCCCACGCGTTGGAGGCCTTCACCGGGCCCCAGGAGTCGAGCAGCGCGCGGGCCCGCTCCGGCGTCCAGACGAACTCGAAGGCGATGATGTCGGGCCCGCTCACCGACATCCGGCCGGCGATGAGCGGGACGGCGATGGCCGCCAGCACCGTCAGTCCCCCCAGGATGGGCTTGGGCGGGAACTCCAGCAGCCGTCGGAGGAAGCTCATGCGCGCGCCCCTTTTCGCGAGGCCTTCGTGCAGCGGTGCCTCGCCAGGCCCGTGAGCTTGGGCGGCGAGGCGCCAGGGACGCAATGCTTCAGGCTCGCGCGTCGAAGAGCCGCGCCTCCACTTCCTTCGGGAGCGTCATGAAGTCCGGGACCGTCCACCCGGCACCGGCCTCGCGAAGCTGCTCCGCTGGAGCGGCGGTGGTGATGCCCACCGTCGTCATGCCCGCGTTCTTCGCCGCCATGACGCCCAGCACCGCGTCCTCGAACGCGAGGCACTCGGAGGGCTCCACGCCCAGCGCCTTCGCCGCGGCGAGGAAGATGTCCGGCGCGGGCTTGCCTCGCGTCACCTCCTCGGCGCCCACCACGCGGTTGAACAGGGGGCGGATGCCGAGCCCGTCGAGCACCAATTCGCGGTTGCCCCGCGGCGCGGCGGTGGCGATGGCGATGGGAATGCGCGCCTCGCGCAGCCGGGTGATGAAGGCCTCCGCGCCCCGGTGCAGGCGCAGGTGGGGCCGGTACAGCGTGCGGTAGTGGTTCTCCTTCTCCTCGGCGAGGTGGTTCATTTCGTCATGGGGCAGTTCGCGCCCGAGGATGGCCGGGAGGATTTCTTCGTTCTTCTTCCCGGCGAAGTGCGTCTGGAAGTCCTCGGCCGTCAGCGACAGCCCCAGCCTGCGGGCGAGCGTCACCCAGGCCTGGTTGTGGAAGACCATGTTGTCGACGAGCGTCCCGTCCATGTCGAAGATGACGGCGCGCAGGGGAGCCATGGAGGAGGTCATGGTGTCCCCCATAGCGCTTCCGGCGCCGGGGTGGGCCAAGGAATCCGCGCAAGGTGGCCGCCCGCCTGATATCCCCTCCGAGCATGAGTGATGACGTGCTCCTGGAGACGCGGGGGGCGGTGGGCGTGGTGACGCTGAACCGTCCCAAGGCGCTGAACGCGCTGGACCTGGGAATGTGCCGGACGATGCTCCCCCAGCTCGACGCCTGGGCGAGGGACGCGGCGGTGAAGGCCGTGGTCATCCGGGGCGCGGGCGGCCGGGCCTTCTGCGCCGGAGGCGACGTGCGCGCGGTCGCCGCCTCGCTGGCCACTTCACCGGCCGAGGGACAGGAGCGGCTCTCCCGCGAGTTCTTCCGCGCCGAGTACGCGCTCAACCACCGCATCCACCACTTCGGCAAGCCGTTCATCGCGCTGGTGGACGGCATCTGCATGGGCGGCGGGCTGGGGCTGTCCATCCACGGCGCGTACCGCGTCGTCACCGAGAAGCTGGTGCTGGCCATGCCCGAGACGGCGATTGGCCTCTTCCCCGACGTGGGTGGAGGCTGGTTCCTCCCGCGCTTCCCCGGCGAGTCGGGCACGTACCTCGGCCTCACGGGCGCGCGGTGCAGCGCGGCGGATGCGCTGTGGCTCGGCTATGCGACACACCACGTGGAGTCCGTACGGCTGGACGCGGTGCTGGAGGCGCTGGTGGGCGCGGAGTGGGGAAGCGGCACGGCGAAGGCCGTGGTGGAGCGCGTGCTCGCGGGCTTCCACGCGGACGCCGGCACGTCGGCGCTGGCGGTGCAGCACGCGGCCATCGACCGGTGCTTCGCGGCGGAGCGGGTGGATGACATCCTCCAGGCGCTCGAATTGGAGGGCACTCAGTGGGCCCAGGAGACGTGGGCCACGCTGATGCGCATGTGCCCCGCGAGCCTCAAGGTGACGCTGCACCAGCTCCACATGGGCCGCACGCGCGACTACGACGAGATGGTGACGGTGGAGTACCGCCTCAGCCAGACGATGACGGCGCGCGCGGACTTCCGCGAGGGCATCCGCGCGGTGCTCGTGGACAAGGACAACAAGCCGCGCTGGCAGCCGCCCACATTGTCCGAGGTGTCCGACGCGGACGTGGAGGCCTGCTTCGCGCCGCTGCCGGAGGGCGACTGGGCGCCGCCCGCCCGGTAGCGGTGTCGTTCCGTCAACCCAGGGACGCCATGATGCCGCGCTGTGAGAGCTGGACGCGGCGGCGGATGACGCGGATGCACTCGATGGCTTCCTCCACGCTCTCGGCTTCGGCCGTGGGGGCATTGAAGCGCACGCCACTGGTGATGATGGTGACGCGCACCGCGGTATCTCCACCGACCCGGTAGGAGATGCCCATGTAGTTGTTGGTCAGGTCTGCCCGGAATGTGCCCCAGAGGGACAGGGCTTCGTCGCGGACATGAAAGTCATCGAGCACGATGACCACGTCAGGCTTTCGCTCCAGCGTGAATTGCTTGAGCCCACACTTCCATTCCTGATGCCAGGCGAGAATGTCCTCCCGGGTGCGCAGCGTGCAGTGAGCCGTTGCAATGACGATGTCGTTCACCAGGTCGTATCTGAAATCAATCATTCACGGCCCCCACGGTGCGCCCCACCTTTCAGGCGCGCACGTGCGCCTGTCGAGCCGGGCTGTAGCGTTGAAGCCTGTCTGTGATTTCAGGACGAAGCAAGGCGCGGGGCTGCTCTGAGTCTGAGAATGTCCCGGATTGTGAGAAGGTTTTATCCGCTCGGTGACGTCGGGTCCGGCGCTCTGTCTGTCAATAGGGGCCGGGCCCGTGCCGATGTCAGGGATTGAACGCCCGGCGGCTGCTAGAGGTCCTCGTCGCTGAGGACGGTGATGCCCTCGGCGAGCAGCAGCGCGGCGGTGATGCCTTCACCGGACCGCAGCTTGCCGGCCTCGTACACGTGTTGCGTCCCGCACGAAGGGCTCTTCTCCTTCAGGAGGGCCACCGTCGCGCCGAACTTTCGTGCTGCTTCCAGGGCCATGCGCGCGCCACGCAGGAAGGCGTCGGTGCGGTCCACACCGGCCTCACGCTCCAGGGCCCGCGCGCGGCCCGCCCAGACGTCCACGCCGGTGCCGCCGCTGAGCTCCACCGGAGGACGCGGAATGGGCAGACCCGAGCCCACCTCCGGGCACATGGGCACGACTTCCTTGCCCTCCAGCGCCGCCATCACCCGCTCCGAGCGCTTGGAGCATCCGTCGAAGCGGCAGGCCTCGCCCAGGAGGCACGCGCTGACAAGCACCACCCGGGCCTCGCGCAGCGCGGTGACGCGGTCCTCACGAGAGAGCGAGGCCGCCTCCGTCATCCCCGCGGCGCCCCGGGGCTGCGCAGGGACAACTCACCCACCGTGGACTGTGCGTCCACGCGCGTGCGCGTCCCATCCATCGTCACCTTGCCCGTCACCGCCAGCCGCACGGCGAGCGGATAGAGCCGATGCTCCTCGGTGAGGATGCGCGCGCTCAGGGACTTCTCGTCATCGTCCGGCAGCACCGGCACGGCGGCCTGCGCGATGATGGGGCCCGTGTCCGTGCCCGCGTCCACGAAGTGCACCGTGCAGCCGGCCACCTTCACCCCGCGCTCCAGCGCCTGCCGCTGTGCATGCAGCCCGGGGAAGGACGGCAGCAGGGAAGGGTGGATGTTCAGCACCCGCCCCGCGTAGTGCCCCAGGAAGTCCGCGCTCAACAGGCGCATGAACCCCGCCAGGCACACCCACTCCACGCCCGCGCCGCGCAGCGCCTCCCGTAGCGCCTGCTCGAAGTCCGCCTTCGAGGCGAAGGCCTTGTGGTCCACCACCACCGCGGGCACGCCCGCCTTGCGCGCGCGCTCCAGCGCGAAGGCGGTGGGCACGTTGGACACCACGCAGGCCACCTCGGCCGGGAAGCCCTCCTGCGCGCACGCGTCCAGCAACGCCTGCAGGTTGCTCCCGCTGCCGCTGACGAGCACTCCCAGCCGCGCCCGCTTCGCGCTCATGGCTCGATGACCGCCGTCGCCTCGCCCTGGCCGGCTTCCACGCGGCCGACCTCGGTGGCCTGCACGCCGCGCGCCTTCAGCACGCTCAGCGCCTGCGCCACGTCCTCCTTCGCCACCACGACGATGAGGCCCAGGCCCATGTTGAACGTGTTGAACATCTCGTCGCGCGCCACGCCGCCGCGCTTCGCGATGAGGTCGAAGATGGGCGGCTTCGTCCACGTCTTCTCGCTCAGCACCGCGCGCGTGCCGTCGGGCAGGCAGCGGGGCAGGTTGCCCGGAATGCCGCTGCCGGTGATGTGGGCCATGCCCTTCACCTTCACCGCCTGGCACAGCGCCAGCGCGTCCTTCACGTAGATGCGCGTGGGCTCCAGCAGCGCGTCCGCGAGCGGCCTGTCCAGGCCCTCGGGCGTCGAGTCCAGCGACAGCTTCGCGTCGTCCAGCAGCACCTTGCGCGCCAGCGAGTAGCCGTTGCTGTGCAGTCCGGACGAAGTCAGTCCGATGAGCGCGTCACCGGGCTTCACGCTCTTGCCGTCGATGATGGCCGAGCGCTCCACCACGCCCACGCAGAAGCCCGCCAGGTCGTACTCGCCCCGCGCGTAGAAGCCCGGCATCTCCGCCGTCTCGCCGCCGAGCAGCGTGCACCCGGCCTGCTCGCAGCCCTGGGCGATGCCCTTCACCACCTCGGCGGCGGCGTCCACCTCCAGCCGGCCGGTGGCGAAGTAGTCGAGGAAGAACAGGGGCTCGGCGCCGCAGGTGAGGATGTCGTTCACCGACATGGCGACGAGGTCGATGCCCACCGTGCCGTGGCGCCCCGCCGCGAAGGCCACCTTCAGCTTGGTGCCCACGCCGTCCGTGCCGGCCACCAGCACCGGCTCCTTGTACTTGCCGGGCGGCAGTGCGAACAGGCCACCGAAGCCACCCACCCCGGCCACCACCTCGGGGCGCATGGTGCGCGCGGCAAAGGGTTTGATGCGCTCGACGAACGCGTCGCCGGCCTCGATATCCACTCCGGACTGCTTGTAGGTCGTTCCCACGGGCGGCCTTCTACCCGGCCGGAGCCCGCATGTCTCGGGCCCTGAAACAGCGGTGTCGCCTTTGCGGCGTGTCATGGGCCGGCCCGCCGGCGCGGACTGGGACGGCGTCTTCTCCGCCCCGACCCGCCAGGTCACACGCGATGTCCCACACGCGGTGCACAGCAAGGATATTTGACCGGTGGGGTGGGGGCTGATTGACTCGCAGGCAGGATGGGCGCCGAGGAAACCCTCTTTCAACGCTTCGGGAAGGAATTCCCCAAAGGTACCGAGCTCTTCCGCGAGGGAGAGACCGGCAAGGAGATGTTCGTCATCCAGGCGGGCCGGGTGACCATCTCCAAGCGCGTGCGCGACGTGGAGAAGGTGCTCGCGGTGCTCGGCCCCGGCGAGTTCTTCGGGGAGATGGCCATCATCTCCAACAAGCCTCGCAACGCCTCCGCCATCGTCCAGGACGACGCGCGCCTGCTGGTCATCGACCCCAAGACGTTCGAGGGGATGATCCGCGGCAACGCCGAAATCGCCGTCCGGATGATCAAGAAGCTGGCCGAGCGCCTCTCCGAGGCCGACGCGCAGATTGAAAACCTGCTCCACCATGATCCGGCCAGCCGCGTGGTGCACCAGATCCTCCAGGCGGCGCTGACGCGCGGCCGCCCGTCGGACGAGGGCGTGGAAATCGACTACCTGGTGCGCGAGATGCCCAGGCAGCTCGGCGTGGGGGAGCCCGCGGTGCGGAGCATGCTGGACAAGCTGGAGCGGGCCGGCCTCGTCGAGCGCGGCCCTGACAGACTGGTTGTGTATGACACGTCCAGGCTCCACGACTACCTCCAATACCTGGAGATGAAGTGGAAGTTCGGAGACCTCTAGCGTGAAGCTGCGAGTCCTCGGCTGCCACGGCGGCGAGCTGCCCAACTGCAAGAGCACGTGCTTCCTCGTCGATGACGTGCTCGCGCTCGACGCGGGGGCGCTGACGGGCTCGCTCACTCTCGAGGAGCTGTGCCGCGTGGACCACATCCTCGTGGGCCACAGCCACTTCGACCACGTGAAGGACCTGCCGCTGATGGCGGACCTGGTCATCGGTCGCCGCGACAAGCCGGTCACCATCCACGCCTCGCGCGAGTGTACGCGCGCCCTGCGCGACAACATGTTCAACAACGCGCTGTGGCCGGACTTCACCCGCATCCCCACGCGCGCCAACCCCGTCCTCCAGCTCAAGTCGTTCAGGGCGGGCAGCACCTTCCAGGTAGGCCCCTACACCGTGCGCAGCGTGCCGGTGAGCCACCCGGTGGAGTCGTGCGGCTTCATCATCTCCAATGGGAAGAGCTCGCTCGCCATGAGCGGCGACACCGGGCCCACCGACAAGCTCTGGAAGGCGCTCAACGAGACGGACAACCTCAAGGCGCTGCTCCTGGAGACGTCCTTCCCCAACAAGCTCCAGTCGCTCGCGGACATCTCCGGCCACCTCACGCCGTACACGCTGGAGCAGGAGCTGAAGAAGTTCCGCCGCAACGGGGCCTCGGTGATGCTGTACCACCTGAAGCCCGCCTTCGTGGCCCAGCTCAAGAAGGAGCTGGCGCCCCTGCCGGTGGACGTGCTCGAGCTCGGCGACACGTTCGAGCTGTAGAGCCGCTGTAGCCGGGGGCCGTCATCCCGGGGCTGTCGTCAACGCGGCGCGCTACACGGAACGGTTGACGGCTGGGGGCAGGCGGGATTAACCCGCCCTCGTCATGGCCTGGTTCTCCAAGAAGCCCCGCATCTCCACTCCCTCCGAAGCCGAGCAGCCCGCCGAGTCCCGTCCTTCCCGCATGGAAGGCCTGTGGGCGAAGTGCGAGACCTGCGACGAAATCCTCTACCGGCAGGACCTGGAGAAGAACTGGATGGTGTGCCCGCACTGCGAGCACCACCACTACTGGCCGGCCCGCGCCCGGCTGGCCGCGCTGTTGGATCCGGACAGCTTCGAGGAGTTCGACAAGGAATTGGAGCCGCAGGACCCGCTCCAGTTCAGCGACTCGAAGAAGTACAAGGACCGGCTCAAGTCCACGCGCAAGAACCTCGGTGAGAACGACGCCTTCGTCTCCGGCGTGGGCCGCATCGAGGGCCACCAGGTGTCCGTGGGCTGCTTCGTCTTCGAGTTCATGGGCGGCTCCATGGGCTCGGTGGTGGGCGAGAAGGTGGCCCGCGTCTTCGAGCGCGCGCATGAGCTGAAGTGCTCCGCGCTCGTCTTCTCCGCGTCCGGCGGCGCGCGCATGCAGGAGGGCATCTTCTCCCTCATGCAGATGGCGAAGACGTCGGCGGCCATCGCCCGCTTCCGCACCGGCACGCGGCCGTACATCTCCGTGCTGCTCAACCCCACCACGGGCGGCGTGGCCGCGTCCTTCTCGTGGCTGGGCGACGTCATGCTCGCCGAGCCCAAGGCCCTCATCGGCTTCGCCGGCCCGCGCGTCATCGAGCAGACCATCCGCCAGAAGCTGCCCGAGGGCTTCCAGCGCTCCGAGTTCCTGCTGGAGCACGGGATGATCGACAGCATCGTCCACCGCAAGGAGCTGCGGGCGAAGCTGGGGCAGATTCTCGGCCTGCTGGGCTGAGCGCGCCAAAGGCCACCGGCATGAGCGCCCCGCGGACGCCCCAGGAGGCGCTGGCCTTCTTCACGAGGCTCAACCCCTCCGGCATCAAGTTGGGGTTGGAGCGCGTGCGCGAGGCGCTGGAGGCGCTGGGCCACCCGGAGCGGCGCTACCCGGCGCTGCACGTGGCGGGCACCAACGGCAAGGGCAGCACCTGCGCCTTCACCGCCGCCGCGCTCCAGGCCGCCGGCCACCACGTGGGCCTCTACACGTCCCCGCACCTGGTGCGCATCAACGAGCGCATCCGCGTGGACGGCGTGGACATCTCCGACGAGGACTTCGGGCGCGCCATCCTCGAGGTGCTGGAGCGCTACCCGTCCGCCGTCACCGAGCCGATGACGTACTTCGAGTTCGGCACCGTGGTGGCCCTCTGGCACTTCGCGCGCGTGGGCGTGGACGTGGCCGTGCTGGAGACGGGCCTCGGCGGGCGCCTGGACGCCACCACCGCGTCGAGCCCGGTGGTGACGGCGATTACGCCCGTGTCCTTCGACCACATGGAGTACCTGGGCCACACGCTCGCGGCCATCGCCGGGGAGAAGGCCGGCATCCTCAAGCCGGGTGTGCCCTGCGTGGTGTCCCGGCAGGAACCGGAGGCCCTCGAGGCGATTGCCCGCAAGGCCGGGTCCCTGGGGGTCCCCCTGTGGGTGGAGGGCCGCGACTTCGCGGGTGAGACGAAGTCGGATGGAACCCTCTCGTACCGGGGGCCTTCCTGGTCGCTGGAGGGGCTGACGCCCGTGCTGCGCGGTCCCCACCAGAAGCAGAACGCCGCGGTGGCGCTCGCCTGTCTGGAGGCCCTGCACGCGCGCGGCGTGTCCGTGCCCCAGGAGGCCGCGCGGGTGGGACTGGCCTCGGCGCGCTGGCCGGGGCGCTTGGAGGAAGTGCCGGGGCAGCCGCCCCTCCTGCTCGACGGCGCCCACAACCCCGCGGGGGTGGAGGTGCTGCTCGCCTCCCTTCGCGCGCTGTACGCGGACCGCCGCATCCACCTCGTGTTCGGCGTGGTGGGCGACAAGGACCGGGGACCGATGATGCGGGCCCTGTTTCCCAAGTGTACCTCGGTACAACTCACGCCGTTGGATACACCTCGCTCGCTCGCGCCCGCGGCGTACCTCGACGAGGCTCGCTCGCTGTGCGCGGACGTGGCTGCCTGGCCTGACCTGGGCTCGGCGCTGGACGCGGCACGTAGGAAGGCAGGGCAGGGCGACGTCGTGCTCTGCACAGGCTCACTGTTCCTGGTGGGCATGGTGAAGGCCCGCCTGGGCTGAATCCCGGGCGCAATGCTTGGCGCAATGCAGCAGCGGCCGTAGATTCAAGGCATGCGCCTGCCGGACTGGAGAACAGCGACCCCAGGGCCGCACTTCCCCACCGTCGACGAAGTCGACTTCCGGGCGCTTTACTCGAAGACGAAGTACGTCGTGGAGACGGCGGACGGTTGGTCGCTGGTCATCACCCGCTACCGTCCGGTGAAGCAGCCCTTCCCGCAACCGTTGTTCGGCGAGCCGCTGCTGCTGGTGCACGGCTTCTCGCAGAACCGGCACACGTGGACGAGCGGCCAGTTCGTGAAGAACCTGCTCTTCTTCGGGGTGGACATCCACATCCTGGAGCTGCGCGGCCACGGCAAGAGCTCCATCGCCTTCCAGAAGGAGCGGGCCGAGCGCTTCAAGCGTCCCCTGCCGACGGACCTCGACTACGGCTGGGACATCGACAGCTACTTCCTCTACGACCTGCCGGCGGCCGTCTCCGGCGTGAAGCGCATCACCCGGCGCGAGCGCATCTTCTACTGCGGCCACTCGATGGGCGGCATGCTGGGCTACGGCTACGCCGGCATCCACAACGACTTCGCGGGGCTCATCACCATCGGCTCCCCGGCGGACCTGGGCCGGGGCTTCATGCTGCTGCGCGTGCTGGCGCACGGCACGCCGCTCCTGGGCGGCATGATTGATTTGACGCTCGCCGGCCTGAATGTGACGGGCAAGGTCGAAGGCGCGAGCCGCAGGCTGCTGGCGCGAGGCGTGGGGGCCCTGCACGCGGGGCTGGGCCGCAAGCTGGAGCCGGAGGAGCGGCGGTCGCTGAAGTTCAACGCGATGCCGGTGGACGTCATCCTCAAGTTCGTGGAGCGGCAGATTGGCAAGGCGGAGGAGTCCCCCCTCTACCAGCAGCTCACCACGCGGCTGAACCGGCTCATCAACCCGGAGCGGGTGAGCGCGGACGACGTCCGCTGGCTCCTGCGCGAGGGCGGCGAGCGCGAGCCGCGCAAGGTGCTGGAGCAGTTCGCCCGGTGGATTCGCCGGGGGGAGATGGTCTGCTACCGGACGGGCTTCGACTTCAAGCGTGGCTTCGGCCGCATCGAAGTGCCCATGGCCATCATCTTCGGTGATCTGGACCCGCTGGCCTCGCTGGAGTCCACCCGGAGCGTGTACCGCGCCGCGAAGAGCGAGTACCTCCTCTGGCGGCCGGTGAAGGGAAACAGCCACATCGAGCTGACGATGGGCCACGACATCCGGCAGATCTGCTACGACATCAAGAACCTCATCGAGTACGCCCGGACGCACCGCAACCGCGCACCCAGCCTCCCACGTCTGGGGAAGTAGCGCGGGGCCGCGTCCCGGTCGAAAAGTTGGGGGGATGGGGACGCGTGCTAGCATCCCCAGGGCTCTGTCAACGTGAACGGGAGTGGTCGATGAAGGCCTCTGCGGTGTGGCTGCTCGGTGTCGTGCTGGTGCCTGTGCTGGCGCTCGCGCAAGCGCCGGCGGCGGACGTGAACACCATCACCGGTGTCCAGGTGAATGGCGGCACCGTGTCCATCACCGGCACGAAGAAGCCCAACTTCACCACCTTCACCATGACGGACCCGCCGCGGCTCGTCATCGACATCTCCGAGGCCGTCTTCTCCGGCGTCCCGGAGGAGGTGCAGGTGGGCAATGGCACGGTGACGGGCATCCGCACCGCCAGCTACGGCTCGGACGCGTCCGCCATCGCCCGCGTGCTCATCGGCTATGAGCGCGAGGTGGAGACGGACATCCAGGCCAACGGCAACCAGCTCGTCGTGAAGGTGACGGGCGGTGGGGGCCAGGCCGTCGCGCAGGCGCCCGCGCAAGCCCCGGCCGGGGAGACGGCCGCGCCCGCCGGGGACGGCAGCGCCGCCCAGGCCGCCGCCGCCGCGAAGGCGGACCGCGAGGCCCAGGAGAAGGCCGCCGCCGAGTCCGCCGCCGCCGCGAAGGCCGAGCGTGAGGCGCAGGAGAAGGCCGCCGCCGAGGCCTCCGCCCGCGCCCAGGCGGACGCGGATGCCGAGCGCAAGCGCCAGGAGGAGGCCCGCGCCTCGGCCCAGCGCCAGGAGGAGGAGGCTCGCGCCTCCGCCCAGGCCGCCGCCGAGGAGAAGAAGCGCCAGGAGGACGAGGCCCGTGCCTCCGCGCAGGCCGCCGCCGACGCGAAGAAGCGTCAGCAGGAGGAGGCCCAGGCCGCCGCGAAGTCCGCCGAGGACGAGCGCCGTGCCGCCGCCGAGGCCGCCGCGGACGAGAAGAAGCGCCAGCAGGAGGAGGCCCGCGCCGCCGCGAAGTCCGCCGCCGAGGAGAAGAAGCTCCAGGCCCAGGCCGCCGCCGAGGAGCGCCAGGCCCAGGCCGAGGCCGCCGCCGAGGCGCGCCGCCAGCGCCAGGAGGAGGCCCGCGCCTCCCGCGAGAGCGCGAAGCAGGAGAAGCTCGCCATGGCGGAGACGCCGCGCGAGCGCCGCGAGGTGTCCAGCAGCGGTGGCGAGGTCTCCGTGTCCTCCCGCCGCAAGACGATGACGCTGGTGGGCTTCCAGCAGCAGCCCGGCGCGTCCCGCGTCTTCATCCGCACCAACGAGCCGGTGCGCTACTCGGCCAGCGAGGACGGCCGCTCCGTGGTGGTGGAGCTGGAGAACACCCGCATCGACCTGAGCAACAACACCCGCCCGCTGGACACGTCCTTCTTCAGCTCCCCCGTGACTCGGGTGGAGGCGGATGCCTCGGGGCGCTCGGTGCGCGTCACCATCAACCTGCGCCAGCAGGTGGCGTTCCAGGCCCGCCAGGAGGGCAATGTCATTTCGTTGGACTTCCCGCGCGCGGGGCGGTGAAAAGGGGAGGCCGCGCGGCCCGGGCGCGGCATACCCTGCACCCCTGAATGAGCATCCTCGTCCCGCTCGCCGCCGCGCTGCTCGTGTCGTCGGCGCAGATTCCGCTCGCCACGCAGGTGCAGCTGCCCACCGGCGAGACGGTGGAGCTGGCGGCGGACTTCGTCGCGTATGAAGCCGACAAGCAGGTCCTCACCGCGCGCGGCCACTGCGAGCTGCGCACCGGGGACATGCTGCTGCGCGCCGACGAGGTGACGTACGACGAGGCCGGCCAGGTGGCCACCGCCTCCGGCAACGTCATGTTCGTGGGCCCCGGAGGCATGGCCGCGGTGGCGGATTCCGTCCACGTGGACATCCGCTCCTTCGAGGCCAACCTCCAGGGCGGCCTCTTCATGCAGAAGAAGGGCGTCACGCTGGAGGCCATGCTCGCGGCCAAGACGCCGCAGGAGCTGCGCGCCATGGGGGAGACGCCCGTCATCCTCAGCGGCACGCGCATCCGCCGCACCGGGCCCGAGTCCTTCGTCGTGGACGACCTGGCCTTCACCCCGTGCGAGTGCGGCCCCGGCGAGCCGAGCTGGCGCGTGGAGGCCAGCGCCGCCAACGTCGTCCTCGGCGAGCGCGCCACGCTGAGCTGGCCCGTCGTGTACGTGCGCTCGGTGCCCGTCTTCGCGCTGCCGTGGCTCTACCTGCCGCTGGCGGAGCGGCGCTCCGGCCTGCTCATCCCGAAGCCCTCCACGTCCAGCCTCAACGGCTTCAGCCTGGAGCAGCCCGTCTTCGTCACCCTGGGCCGCAGCTACGACATGACCTTCACGCCGGGGTACTTCACCGGCGGCGGGGCCCAGACGCACGCCATCAGCACGGCGGAAGGGAGTGTCGACGCGCTCGAGCCGAACTACTTCGGTGTGAAGGGCCCGCGCCTGCTCACCGAGTTCCGCTACGTGCCGAGTGAGCATGCCCGGGGCCGACTCACGTTGGGGTTCCTCTACGACAGCCGGCCGATTCGCGACCCCCGCGACGGGACCTTCTACCGGGAGCTGACCGCGGAGGGGGCGAGGACGGCGACCTTCGTCGACGACCCACGGGGCCTGCGCGGCGAGGCCTCCTGGCAGCACACACAGGAGCTGGGCAACAACTGGTACAACCGCGTCGAGGCGTCCTTCGTCTCCGACGGCTACTACACGCGCGACCTCACCGCCGACATCATCGCGCGCGAGTTCCAGTACCTGCGCAGCACCGCCTCCCTCTACAAGCGCGAGGACGACCTCTACGCGGGCCTCGACGTGTCCCTGCGGCAGGACATCCGCTACGCCTACCGCTTCTTCCAGGACGACAGCATCCCGGCCAACGCCACCTCGACCAATCCCGACCTCGCGCTCCCGCCGGGGACGGTGCTGCCATCCCCCAGGACGTTCCAGCGGCTTCCCGGCGTCACCTTCGCGCTGCCCGAGCGCCCGCTCCCGTTCCCCGGCGGGCTCACCGGCGGGCTCAAGGTGGAGTACGCGCGCCTGTCGCCCATCCTGCACAGCAACGGCGACGAGGGCATCGACGGCATCTTCCGGCCGGAGGCCAACGCCGTCGCCCCCTGGTACGCCGAGGTACCGGGCGCGGCGGTGCCCGACCCGGCCCAGTCCGACGGCGTCTTCAACGCCTCGGACCGCGAGGCGCGGCACCGGGTGGACTTCCTTCCCCGTTTGTCCACGTCCTTCGCGCTGGGAGACTACGCGCGCGTGACGCCCTCGCTCGGGCTGCGGCAGGACATCTGGGCCGGGGAAATCTCCGGGCGGACGTATCAGCGCGGCTACCCGATTGCCGGACTGCTCGTGGACTCGCAGGTGGCCACCACCTGGTCGGGCAGGGCGGACGCGAAGTATCGCCACGCCATCGCTCCGTCGCTGGAGCTGCGCTACGTCCCCGGCGGCTGGGGGCGCGTGCCCTCAGCGGGGGCCACGCCGGGCGGGCCGCCCCAGCCCTACGACGAGGTCGACGCCGCCGTCCCCCTGAGGCCGGACGGGCGGACGCGCCCCTTCCTGCACGCCATCCTCGCCGTGGACCAGACCCTGCGCTTCAAGCGGGGGACGAACATGCAGGAGCCCCTGCGCCTGCGCATCGGGCAGGGATTCGACCTGACACGGAATGGCTCGAATCCCGCAAATCCAGACGAACGTGGACCGGTGCTACGCGATACCTTCGCGCGCCTGAGCGCCAGCGCGGGCGTGCTCTCGGCGGGTGGGCAGATTCGTCTGGATCCGAACACTGGCCGTCTCATGCAGGTCAGCGCGGACTGCACCATCGACAATGGAAAGGCCGCCCTCTACGGACGGTTCGATGACCTGCTCGTCACCTCGCCCGAGGCACTCGGCAAGGGAGTCGCTCCCTTGTCCATCGGGCCGGACGCATTACGGAGAAGACTGGATACCCTGGTAGGCAGCGCATCGTTCGCACCGCTCGGCCCCTCTTCGGCCAGACGAGAACAGACCCTCATCGCGGGTACGCGATTGAAGCTCGGATTTGGGCTGGGAGTGCGGTACGAAGCCTATGTGCAGCCGTTGGTCGAAGACCCGAACCCCCTCTCGCAACAGACTCTAGGCCTCTCGTATGGGCCCGCGTGTGACTGCTGGAGAGTCGAAGGGGTGATGATCCTACGCAGGAATGCGTCGCTGGAGTTTGGCGGCATCAATGTCAGCGTAGCCGGGTTCGGGTCCTTCGGTTCCGGTGGCTAGGAATCACCCGCCGTGCGTGGTGGTTCCAACAACCTCGAAACAGCCAGGAGAAGTAATTTCGTGTCGGACCTCGGAAAACGAATCGGCCAGCGCATCCGCGAGCTTCGCACGCAGCGACCGGAGCGATGGACGCAGGAAGAGCTCGCTGAGCGGGCTCAGATCAGCGTCTCCTTCCTTTCCATGATCGAGCGCGGTGAGCGTGTCCCCCACGTGGAGACGCTCGCTGCCCTGGCCAACGCCCTCGGCGTGAGCCTCGGTGAGCTCTTCACGGGAACGGAGCAGACCCTTGCTCAGACGGAGGACCTGCTGCGTCCCCTGTCTGACTTCGCGCGCGCCCGCGGCCTCACGGCCCGGGACGTGGACCGCCTGCTCGGGGTCGCGCGGGTGATGTTCAGCGGCTCCGCCGCCTGACGTCCCCACTCGGGGCTTCGGGCCCGGAGCGCAAGAGGACTCCGGTCTTCCTGTCCTGTCCTTGACTGGACGGCAGGTGGCCCGGGAAGATGAGGGGCCACGCTGTGCGTCGCTTACGCACAGCGCGCTTCCTTCTTCGTTCCAAGGAGTCTCCGCTGATGCGTCCGGGTCTGGCCCCATGGGTGGCCTTCGCGAGCGTGATGTTCGTGGCGTGCGCGCCGCCGCCTCCCGCCACACTTGAGTTCGTGGACCAGTCACCGGCGCGGCCGAGACTGGGAGAAATCACCACCCTGCGCTTCCGGGCGGTGGACTCCAGCGGCCAGCCTCAGGCGGGCGCGAAGGTGTCCTTCTCGCTGCAGTCGGAAGTGCCCGGGGTGGAGCTGTCGCCCGACGAGGGCACCACCAACGTCGGGGACGGCCTCGTCTCCGTGCAGTTGGTGGCCCGGGGCGGCCGGGTGACTTCCGTCGTCGTGATTGCCACCGCGACCGGCAGCGAAGGGGAGACGAAGACGGCCATCAGCCCGGCGGTGAGCTTCGCCGGTGCCGGCGCCAACTCGCGCCAGCTGACCTTCCAGTGCGGCTCGTTCTCCGGTGACGGCTCCGGCCTGCACCACGCCATTGGCGCGTGGGACGAGACGCGCGGCCTCATCGCGGGCGTGAAGGTGCGCTGCATCGCCCACGTGGGTGACCGCAACGGCGACGGCGTCCTGGGCGCCCAGGTGTCCTTCCTCACGGAGGCGGGCACCATCGGTCCCAGCGCCGAGACTGTCACCGACGTGGTGGGCAACGCCGAGGTCCTCTACAAGTCCTCGTACCCGCTGCCGGAGGACGTGGAGCCGGGGACCTTCACGTGGAGTCCGGTGGAGGACGTCACCCATACGGGCGAGTACCTCGCCCCGCTGTGGATGCACCCGTTCCTCTGGGCGGAGAACCCCCTGGCGGCCTACGGCACCGTCATCAATCCCCAGGAGCCGCGCCCCGAGCCGCGCCGCAATGACCCCATCCGCCCGGGCAAGGTCAACAACCCGCGCGACAGCCTCGTCTCCATCATCGCCGTCACCAACGGCGAGGAGGAGTTCGATGACGACAACAACAACGGCGTGTGGGACCAGGGCGAGCACTACGAGGACCTGACGGAGCCCTTCGTCGACAACAACGACAACGGCACGTGGGACCCGCACGAGCGCTTCGTCGACGCCAACGGCGACGGCAAGTGGAACGGGAAGAACGGGCGGTTCGACGAGTCCACCGTCATCTGGGCGCAGGAGCGCATCCTCTGGACGGGCTGGCCGCACGCGCTGGACAACCCGCAGGTCTTCCGGCAGATCCGCCCGCCGGTGGGCCAGGACGAGACGACCTTCATCGTCGAGCACTTCGGCTCGCAGACGGTTCAGTTCCTCGTGTCGGACCCCTGGTTCAACCGCATCGCGCAGAACGGCGACGATGACGGCTGCACCGGCGGCGCGTCCGGCCCCGTCACGGTGGCGCCCACCGTCACCGGCATCGCCATGACGTACCCCTCGTTCAAGTTCGAGATCTACTCCGTGAAGGACGTCCACGAGCAGCCCCCCGAGGGCCTCCCGCCGCCGGAGAGCAACCCGCCCGTGGCCTGGGAGGTGTCTCCGGCGTGCTACTACACGGCCGCCCAGCTCGAGGGCCACAAGGTGGGCATCGTCGGCCCTACCGTGAAGGGCCGGGTGAAGTAGCAGGGCAGGGGATGTGGGCCCGGGGTGTCAGCCGCAACAAGGCATTGACCCCAGGGCCCCTCCCTCCGTAGGGTCGGCCCCCCGGCCGATTCGCGAATCAACCGTGCCGGGGGAGGACGTCGTGGGTCAGCAGAGCAAGACGGCGGCGGACAATGGCTCGCGGGAGAGCGAGCGCCGCCGCACCATCCTGCGCGCGGCCATCGACGTGTTCGCTCGCAAGGGCTACCACGGGTGCCGCATCGCGGACGTCGCCAAGGAGGCGGGCGTCGCGTACGGGCTCGTCTACCACTACTTCAAGAACAAGGATGAGCTGCTGGAGACGGTGTTCGACACCGGCTGGAGCGGCTTCGTCACGCGCGTGCGCGCGGTGGTGGAGACGGAGGGGACGCTCGCGGAGAAGGTGCGCGGCATCGTCGACGTGGCCTTCGAGGCGTACCGCGTGGACCCGCGCGCGGTGAAGGTCCTCATCCTGGAGATTGCCCGCAGCCCGGCGGGCTCGCGCATCAACCGGCAGACGGCCTTCGTGGACGCCATCCGCCTGAGCTCGGGGCTCTTCGCGCAGGCGCAGGCGTCCGGGGAGCTGCGCGCGGACATGGACCCGCAGCTCGCCGCGGCCCTCCTCTTCGGCAACATCGAGATGGGGCTCACCGCCTTCGTGGTGGGGCTGACCGACTCGCGCGACGCCGCCACGCTGGAGCGGGCCAAGGCGCAGATTGCCGACTCCTTCCTGTACGGCGTCCTCACGGATGCCCAAGGCGAAGAGGTGCCCACATGGAAGTCGTCGGAGAAGCCGCAGGAGAAGTCCGCTACGAAGTCCAGGGCGCCCAGGCGCACCTGACCATCGACCGGCCCAGGGCCCGCAACGCGCTGTCTCCCTCCGTGGTGCGGGGCCTGGTTTCCGGCCTCGAGCGCGCCGAGGCCGACCCCGCCGTCCGCGTGGTGGTGCTCACCGGCGCGGGCGAGAAGGTGTTCTGCGCGGGGGGGGATTTGGGCCAGATGGCCGGCGACGAGGGCTTCCTGGCCACGCACGAGGGACGGCGCGCCTACGGGCGGCTCCTGTCGCGCTTCCAGGAGGTGAAGAAGCCCACCGTGGCCCGCGTCAACGGGCACGCGCTGGCGGGAGGCCTGGGGCTGGTGCTCGCGTGTGACTTGGCCGTCGCGGTGGAGGGCGCGGACTTCGGCACGCCCGAAATCGACGTGGGGCTCTTCCCGATGATGATGATGGCGCTGCTCCAGCGGCACCTGGGCCGCAAGCGCGCGCTGGAGCTGGTGCTCACCGGGGACAAGCTGCCGGCGCGCGAGGCGCTGGCGCTGGGACTGGTGAACCGGGTGGTGCCCGCGGCGGAGCTGGACGCCGCGGTGGGGGCGCTGGCGGGGAAGCTGGCCGGGAAGAGCCAGGCGGTGCTGGCGCTGGGGCGCCGCGCCTTCTTCACCGCGGAGGACCTGCCGCTGCCCGCCGCGCTCGAGTACCTCGCGTCACAGCTCTCGCTGAACGTGCTCGCGGACGACGCGGGCGAGGGCATCTCCGCGTTCCTGGAGAAGCGGCCGCCGAAGTGGAACGACCGCTGACCGGGGCCGGGCGCGTGCGCTAGGGCACGCCGACCTGCGTGGACCCGGCGGCGACGCCGGGCGTGGTGGGCGGGAAGAAGTCCAGGCGGAGGAGCTGCGCGCCGTCCACCCAGAGGTCATCCACCTTCACGCCCCAGTGGAGGTGCGGGCCGGTGACGCGGCCGGTGCTGCCCACGAGGCCGAGCTTCTGGCCCTGCTTCACGCGCGTGCCGTTCTTCACGCCGAGGCGGGACATGTGGAAGTACGAGGTGTAGAGGCCGCCGCCGTGGTTGACGATGACCGTCTTCCCGGAGGAGTAGCAGTCGCGCGACATCACCACGACGCCGTCGTTGGCGGCGAGGATGGGCGTGCCCGGGTCCCCGTCGATGTCCACGCCGAAGTGCTGGCTGGACAGCTTGCCGTTGAAGGTGCGCCGGTCGCCGTAGGGCGCGGTGACGCGGTCCTGGCGCGGCCAGGCGAAGTTCTGCCCGAAGAGCGGGGCGGCGAAGGCCTGCGAGAAGGCCTGGGCGAAGGCGCGGCGGTCCGCGGCCATGCGGGCCTTCACGCTCGCGGGCGGCTCCACGTACTTGCCGGACACCTTCAGCTCGCGCGCGGGGTAGCCGGGCTCCACCACGTCCAGCGTGCCCGTCAGCTCCACTGGCGCGGCGCCAGGAGCGGCGGGGCCCAGCACCTTCACGGCCGCCGTGCCCGGCGTCATCTCCACCGGCAGGCCCGTCATGGCCATGAAGCCCTCGCCCCAGGGGAAGAAGCGCAGGGGCCGGCCCGCCAGCGTGCCCGAGGGCAGCTCCGCCATGCCGCGCACCACGACGAGCACCGGGTCACCAGGCTTGGCCGCGCCGGGCTGCAGCGACAGGAGGGGACGGCCCTCCGCGAGCGGCGGCGACTCGGGCGTGGCGACCGTGGGAGTGGAGGCGCCGGTGGGCGCCGCCGGAGACGGCGCGGCGGCCTGGGCCTTCGCACCGAGGGCGAGCAGGGCGAGCAGCAGGTAGGGCGAGGTGGAATACTTCCGGCCAGCGGGGAGCGGAGGCATGGGCCGTTCTTACACCACGCAAGCGCGTCCTCTTCCCGCGGTGATGCAAGGAGGCGCCGCACGCCTGCTCCGTCCCCCGGAAGCGCTCGCCGTGCCGCCTGCTGCGGCGTGCTCCGCCGGCTGCCCGGCGAAGGAGCGATGACTGCCTGACATTGTCGGTACTTGGACGGGCTCGATGGGGATGACGCCGGCCGGAGGCCTGGAGGGGGGGCGAGCGGGCGGGGCATGTGCCGTCAAGGCGTACCCGGGGACACCGGTGCTCCCTAGCTTCTGGGCGGACTCGATTCTTGGAGATTCGCGGATGCCACGTCCCTATAGCTACGACCACTTCCAGGTCCCGAAGACGCTGCCCGCGCAGAAGCGCAGCCTGCGCCACGAGGACAAGGCGCGCGTGAAGAAGACCAGCGCCCATCCGGAGCAGATGGAGAGCCACGAGGGCGTGCACTACGGGAAGAGCCACGCGCAGACGGAGGAGCTCTACCAGGCGCACCAGATGGAGGCGGAGCTGGAGGAGCTCGCCCGCCCCGAGCCCGACACCAAGTTCTCCCGCGGCCCGGAGTTCAAGAAGCCGAAGCAGAAGAAGCGGGCCGCGGCCGCGGCCGTCTCGGCCCGGGCCCAGGTGCCCGTCATCGGCGGCACGGCGCCCATCGGCGCGCTGCCTCCGACGAAGGAGCAGCCTCCGCGCGGGCGGTGGGCGGACCTGATGGACGAGGCCCAGCGCCAGCTCCAGGCCATCCAGGGCGGGCTGGGAGACGCGGCCAAGGCGGTGTCGCGGCTGGCCTCGCTGCCCGTGGAGGTGGCGCGGCTGGCGGCCCGGCGCTTCCACCTCGTCAACGGGTGAGCCGCGCGCGTGGAGCTGACCCTCGTCTCGTACAACATCCACAGCGGCATCGGCACCGATGGCCGCTTCGACCTGTCGCGCGTGGGCGCGGTGATTCGCGAGGTGGGCGCGGACATCGTCGCCCTCCAGGAGGTGGGGGACTTCCGCAACCTCACGCCGCGCGAGGACCAGCCCGAGCACCTCGCGGACATGCTCGGCATGCACATGGCCTTCGGCCCCAACGTGGTGCGCAACAACCGGCGCTACGGCAACGCGATTCTCTCGCGGCTGCCCATCCTCAAGTCGAAGAACTATGACCTGAGCGTGGGGCGCCGCGAGCCGCGGGGCGCGCTGCGGTGCGACCTGGACCTGGGCGACAGCAAGCAGCTCCACGTCTTCAGCCTGCACCTGGGGCTGCGGCTGGGCGAGCGGCGCCGGCAGGAGGCCCTGCTGCTCTCCGCGGACATCCTCCGCGAGGCCGCGCGCAAGGACCCGCTCGTGGTGTGCGGGGACTTCAACTACCTGGGGAACGGGCCGGTGCCGTCGCTGGTGCGCCAGGCCATCCACGACGCGGCGCTGGAGCTGGGGGCTCCGGCGCGCACGTATCCCACCCGGCTGCCCATGCTGCGGCTGGACCGCATCTACGTGGACGCCGGGGTGCGCCCCCTGGACATCCACCCCCACCGCACCGAGACGAGCCGTGTGGCCTCGGACCACCTGCCGCTGGTGCTGCGCTTCGAGGCGCCCATCTCCGTGGAAGGACCCCACTCTCTCCCCGTGCAGCTCATCGGCTAGCCTTGTGCGGGCCGGTGGGCGCGTTCAGTGGCCGACGCTTGCGAACGCCGGACAGATCCGCCGTGACGTGGTTGTCGCGCGGAGGTGGGGTGCCTAGGTTGGCCCCCACCCGAGAGGGACGTGGGCGCCGGCCGGAGAAGCACATGCACGTGGGGAGTGAACAGACAGAGCGCGGAATCTCCGCGCTCGTCGGGCGCATGGCGGACGGCTTCAGCCGCCTGGTGACACAGCACCTGCAGCTCGCGCGGCTGGAGCTCGCCGAGGACGTGAAGGCCACCGGCCTGGACGTGGCGATGATTGCGGCCTTCGTGCCCTTCATCCTCGTGGGCTATGCCTTCGTGTGCGGCGCGATTGCCGCGGTGCTGTCCACGTGGCTGGGCTGGGCCGGGGCGCTCGGCGCGGTGGGGCTCGTCAACCTCGCGGGCGGCGCGGGTGGCGCGCTCTGGGCGGTGAAGCGCCTGAAGGAGCGCCGGGTGATGGACGACAGCACCAGCGAGCTCTCCCGTAGCATGGCCGCGCTCACCCAGTCCCCGACGGCCGCCCCCGTGAATACGCTGCGGGCCGCCAACAGCGAATACTTCAAGGAGCCGCAGAATGGCCGCTAGCAATGGACTCCCCAAGTCCGCGAGCCCCCAGAGTGCCGCCGCGCTTCGCGCGGAAATCGAGCGCACTCGCGCGGAGCTGGCCACGCACGTGAGCGCCCTGCGCGAGGAGGTGGCGGTGGCCGCCGACTGGCGCCAGTGGGTGCGCCGTCATCCGCACGCGTGCATCGGCGCGGCCTTCGTCGTGGGTTTCTGGCTGGGCTCGCGCCGTTGAGGGACGCGACTTCTACGTTTCACCCCTGAAAGAGGAGATGGCTTCGATGGAGATGAATCCGCAGCAGGTGGCCGACCGGGCCCGGCAGCTCCAGGACCGCGTGGTGCCGCAGATTGACGAGGCCCGGCAGAACCTGGTGGACCTGAACAACCGCGTCGTCGGTTTCATCCGCGCCAACCCGGGCACGTGCCTGCTGGGCGCGGTGGCCATTGGCTTCCTCGTCGGCCGCATCGCCTCGCGCCGCTGACGCGTTCCCGAAGGACACGAGAGAGGGCACTCATGACGACCTATCCAGGTGCAACGGGCAACGGTACGCCGCAGTCGCAGGAGGGTGGCAACAACGCGGGCTTCGGGCAGCGGGTGGACCAGATTGGCTCGGAGGCGCAGCAGCTCTGGACGGACGCTCGCAGCGCGGTGACGGACCTGGGCGAGACGTTGGACCTGCGGGGCCGCGTGGAGCGCAACCCGTACGGGATGATGGCGCTCGGTCTGGCCGCGGGCTACGTCCTGGGCGGTGGCCTCTTCACGCCGCTGACCGCGCGCATCTTCCGCCTGGGCGTGAGGCTGGCCGCGCTGCCGCTCGTGAAGGACGAGCTCATCGGCATGGCCGAGCGCGCCTTCGAGGGCTACCAGGCGGGCCGTGAAGTGGCCCGCGGGATGGGCTCGCCGGGCAGCGCCTCGGCGAACGCCACCCATGCCAGTACGCCGCGCCCGCCGAGCTACTAGGCTGGCGGGCATCACCCATTTGCCGTCGCAGTACCCACCCCTGGAGTAGAGAATGGTGAACCTCAACACCCTCAAGAAGATGGACAAGGACGACCTGCTGCACCTCATCGGCCTGGAGACGCGCCGCGACACGACGGAGCAAATCCTCCCGGTGCTGGGCGCCTTCGCGGCCGGCATCCTGGTGGGCGCGGGACTGGGGCTGCTGCTCGCGCCGAAGCGGGGCACCGAGCTTCGGGATGACCTGCGGCAGCGGCTGGCCAGCGGCCAGGAGTACCTGTCCAACGCCGTGGGCCGCGTCGCCGAGACGGCCCAGCAGCAGGGCGTGCCGTCGAACCGCACGACCTGATTTCGAGCGGACGGCTGTCTGCATGTGAGGGCCTCCATCCAGCAGCGGATGGGGGCCTTCTCGTTGCGGGGCGGTTAGAGTCGAGCGCGTGAGTGACACGAATCAGGGCGGGATGTCGCGGCTGCCCGGAGTGGAGTCCGCTTCCGGAGCGGGGCCGGATGCCGCGCTGGCGCGGCTGCGTGCGCTGGAGACGCTCGAGTCCGGCTACGAGGCGTGGCTGGAGCTGAAGCTGGACCACGCCGCCTTCCGCGCGCGCCTGCGCGACGAGCGCGAGCGGTTGGACCAGCAGGGCTCCTTCCTTCTCGGGGCCGTGCGCGCCGCGGGCCTGGTGCCGCCGTCGACTCCGGAGGGCCCGGGCCTCGTCCCGTCCGCGCCGTCCGCCGGTGACTTCGTCCGCGACGCCGAGGCGAAGCTGGCCACCACCCGTGAGGCCCTGGCGAAGCGCGAGGGCGAAGCCGAGGCCCGCTACGACGCGGCCTTCGCGGAGATTCGCGCCACGCTCGAGGACCGCATCCAGCGTCACCTGGCCGTGAGCCGCCCGCGCCTCACGCTGCTGCTGCGCCGCGTGGGCACGGAGCGCTCCATCCTCCACGTGGAGCGCGTGTCCGGGGACACGCCCGTGCTGCTGTGCTTCCTCTTCAGCGGGCGCATTCCGTCGCGCCACGGCTTCCTCCTGGACGACTCCACGGAGGACGTGGCGCTTCCGCCCGCGCCCCTCTATCCCGACGAGGGCGTGGACCCGGCCCAGGTGCGCCCGGACGCGGTGGGCCTGGAGGCGCGGCTGCGAGGGTCCGGGGAGGTGGTGCCGCTGAAGGGCTTCCTGCCCGTGTTCGTCCCTCGCCCGGGCGGAGGTGAGGACTTCTTCCGCCTCCTGCAGCGCGGGGCCGTGCTGGAGGTGGAGGTCGCGGAAGGGGTGGCCTTCCGCAACGTCCTCGCCCGCGAGGAGGCGGAGCGCTTCGCGGGACACCTCCTGCGCCTCAAGCTCGAAGGGAGAATCGACCTGGAGCTCGAGGCGGGCTGAAGTGGGCGTTCAGCGCGTGCGCACCACGCCGACCTCGGCGGTGCCCGCCAGGAGCGCGCTGCCGAGGAACAGGTTGTCGGACTCGGCTCCACCCATGCGCACGGCCTGGAAGATGACGAGGTACGTCTTGTTCGCCTCGGGGAACGCGGTGCCCGGAATCGTCACGCGCGCCTCGCGGTACGGGCCCGGCAGGCCCACGAGCTGGAGGAACTGCACCGGCGTCTGCGGCACGTTGGTGTACGTGGGCTCGCCCTGCGAGCCGTCCGCGCTCAGCGGCACCACCGTGACGAAGCCCAGCGTGCGGTCCTGGCCCTCGGGCACCGCCGCGCGGTCGAACGTCAGCTGCGCCTTCGCGTCGAGGCGCACGAAGCCCTCGGGCGGGTGGAAGGTGGCGATGGTCTCCTTCACCGGCGCGTTCTCCACCTCGCCCACGTAGCGCGTACCACCCTGAGAGGCGATGAACTGGTACGTCGCGCCGGACTGGTACTGGAAGCCCTCCTCGCCCACGCTGGTGCGGCTGTAGCTGCCCGAGCCGTCCTCCGTCAGCGTCGTGGCCTGCCCGCCCGACGGCTGCACCGAGACGGACGCGCCCGACACGCCCGACGGCTGCGAGTTCTCCCCGGAGCGCGTGCCCAGGAACACCACGGCCGCCGTCTGCGCGGGCAGCGAGATGACGTCACCGCCATCCGGGCCGAACGTGCCGGCGTCGTAGCCCGCCATCGCGGAGGCGGAGATGTCCACCTGCGGCGTGGCGAGCAGGGTGCCGACCATGACGTGGTCGGCGGCGAGCTGGTTCCCCGTCTTCTCCAGGTCGCAGGCCAGGGGAGCGAGGGAGGAGGCGGCGAGGGCAACGGACAGCAGCAAACGTTTCATCGGTGTCTTCCAGGGATGCGACAGGAGCGGCGAGCATAGCAGGGGCCGATGACGGCGCCCTCGCGGGGGCCGGAGTCGGGGTATCCTCCGGGCTCCCGTGCAAGGTCACCGTGTCCACTCCGCAGGCCGGCGCTTCCTCAAGCGGCTCGGCGTCTCGCTCCTGATGGCGGTCAGCTTCGGCTGCGTGCTGGGCCTGATGGTCTACCTGCGCGCGCCCGGGCTGGCCGAGCGCAGGGACGATGACACGGGCTGGTCACTCTCCTCCGCCTTCGATGCCACGCAGGCGTGGCTCGACGGGTGGGAGCGCGTCTCGTACGACTGGCGCGTGCGCGAGCTGGGCGAGCGCAGCGAGCGGCCGGACGAGGCGGTGGTGGTGGCCATCGACGACGAGACGCTCGCCGAGGCCCGGCAGGACGACCGGCCAGGCGTCGCCACGCAGCCATGGCCCCGCCAGTTGGTGGGCGGCATGGTGCACCGGCTGGTGGAAGAGGGCGCCCTGCTGGTGCTGGTGGACCTGCCCTTCACGGAGCTGAGCCCCAACTCCTGCGTGGACCCCCGGCTGGCCCCCCAGCCCGCGCCCAATGACGACGCCGCCTTCCGCGCGCTGCTGGACCGCGACTCCGGCCGCGCGCTCCTGTCCTTCTCCTGGGAGTCCCAGGGGCCCCGCGTGCTGCCGCCCGCCAACCGCCTGTGGCCGTACCGCGCGAAGCTGGGCAGCTATGCCACGCCCGCCGAGGCCCGCACGCGCGCGCAGGCCGTGCTCGCCGTGCAGCGCCCCGCGTTCCTCATCCCCAATGGCAATCAGGTGGAGGTGTGGGGCGGCGCCACCGACGAGGCGGACGGCCATGCCCTGGGCATCCGCCTGGGCGTGAGCTCCGCAGTGGTCGAGGAGCGCCGCGCCGCCGACGACGCCTGGCGCGTGGGCCCCACGGACCTCTTCGTGTCGCTGGCGGAGGTGCAGGTGGAGGGGCTGGACCCGTCGAAGCTGCTGGAGGTGCGCCACCTCCAGCACCCGGTGGCCCCGCTGATGGGCGGAGGCAGCGGCTATGGCTCCGTCACGCTGCCGGCGGACCCGGACGGAGTGGTGCGCGCCATTCCCCAGCTCGTGGCGTACACCGTGCGCGGGCAGCGGCACGTGTTGCCCTCGCTGCCGCTCGCCGCGGCCATGCGCCTGGCTGGTACGCGCACGCTGCGCTACGCGGACGGACTGCTGCACGTGGGCGACGCGTACGCGGTGCCCATGGACGCGTCGGGCTTCAGCCTGGTGCGCTGGGACGCGCCCACCGCGGGCCGGGGCTCTCGCGGCTCGCTGGCGCGCTCCATCCGCGCGTGGAACGTGCTGCTCAACGTCTTCGACGTGGCGGGCGAGCGGCCGGCGCGCTTCGACAACGACCTGGAGGGCCGCACCGTCGTCCTCACGCGCACGGCGGGGGAGGGCGGCCACCTGCTGGCGACGCCCATCGGCCCGGAGACGCCGGGCGGCGCCATCCTCGGACAGGCGCTGGCCAACATCCTCCGCTCGCAGGGCATCTCCCGGGCGACACCGGACACGGACCTGATGCTCACCGTGGGCCTGGCCTTCTCGGGGGCCTTCCTCGCGCTGTCGCTCAGCTTCCTCCTGCGCTCGGTGCGCGGCGCGGTGCTGTACGTGGGCATCCTCGTCGCGGCCGCCGCGGGCTACACGGCGGTGGCTGGCTATGTCTTCATCGAGCAGCGGTTGTGGATTGCCATGGCCGGCCCGCTGCTGGCCATGGTGGGCGCCTTCGTCGTCACGCTCCTCTACGCCTTCAGCACCGAGAACGAGGTGCGCGACTTCGTGCAGAACGCGCTCGGCCGCTACGTCAGCCCCGAGGTGGCGCGGCTGGTGACGCGTGACTTGAACCTGATGCGGCCCGAGCGCCGCAAGATGTCCGTGTACATCTGCGACATCGAGGGCTTCACGCGCCTGTCGGAGGGCATGTCCCCGGAGCAGCTCGTGGGGCTCTTCAACGAGTACCTCACGGAGATGGCCGCGGTGGTGCGCTCCACGGCGGGGCAGGTGGACAAGTACATCGGCGACTCCGTCATGGCCTTCTGGGGCGCGCCGGTGCGCACGGACCGGCACGCGCACCTGGCCTGCGAGGCGGCGCTGAAGCTGCGCGCGGTGCTCGCGGAGAAGCAGGACGCGTGGGAGAAGAAGTTCGGCCGCCGCCTGAGCTTCCGCGCCGGCATCGACACCGGCGAGGTGGTGGTGGGCGACATGGGCAGCCAGCTCAAGTCCAACTACACCGTGCTCGGTGACGCGGTGGGGCTGGCCGCGCGGCTGGAGTCCGTCAACAAGGTGTACGGCACCTGGGTGCTGGTGGGGGACGCCACCGCGCAGATGGCGAGCGACAGCTACGTGTTCCGCATGGTGGACCACGTGCGCTTCAAGGGGCGCTCGCAGCCGGTGCGTGTCCACGAGTTGTTCGGGCGGCGCGGCGAAATCACCCCGCGCATGCAGGAGCAGCTCGCCCTCCACGAGCAGGCCCTCACCGCGTACCACCAGCGCCGCTTCGCGGAGGCCCACGTCCTCTTCGAGCGCGCCAGCATGGACTTCAAGGACACCGTCGCCGCCGTCTACGTGGCCCGCTGCGCGCGCTTCCTCGTGACGCCGCCGCCCGCGGACTGGGACGGCGTGCACGGCCTGGAGGACCCGGGGCCCACCGCCACCGCGGCGTGAGGCGGAGGGGCCCGGCCGGCCCACGAGCACGGGCCGCACGCGACGGCGGAAACTCAGTCCTCGCCGGAGTCCGGCTGGCCGAAGAGCTCCTTCACCGGCGCGTCCCTGGCGATGTGCTCCTCCACCACGCGCCGCATCTTCTCCGGCGTCATGTGCGAGTAGTACACCTCGCCCGGCCAGCCCATGAGCTGGTAGTCCTCGGGGGACAGCGGGTCCCTCTTGCGGCCCGTGTCCTCGCGCACGACGACGTTGGGGCCCATGTGGCAGAAGCCGTAGCAGCCGCCCCGGTACAGCTCGCAGCGCGGCACCAGCTTCCCGGAGGACAGCGCGTCCCTCGCCTCGGCGTACACGGCGTCCGCTCCGTTCGCCTTGCAGCTCGAGCCCTTGCACACCGACAGCCGGTAACGCTTCATGGGTGGCTCCACCCTACGGAGTCCCGGTGGTGTCGAAAAGCAGACGGGCGCCGGCACACCACGGCCGCCTGTACACCGCACGGGCCCGGGAGACGGCCGTCCTCGCGCGTGGCGCCAAGTGCATTGAAGAGCTTCATCGTCACCACCTGCACCCCGAAAAGGCACCGGCCCGCCTTTCCGCTGCGGGAGCGGAGGGCGGGCCGGCAGTCACAGAGCCCTACGGGCTCGTGAGGAAGTCGGATCTACTTGAGGAACTTCGTCACCTGGATGGGACCCTGCTGCGTCACCACCGTCTGGCCGTGGCCGCCCGTCTGGGCGCCCGAGGTGGCCTTGCCGTGGCCGCCGTGGCCGTGGCCCGCGCCGAGCTGGCCGTGCTGCGGCAGCTTCAGCTCCACCAGGCCCTCGCCGATGCGCGTGTGGGCCTCCTTGTGCACGTGGTGCGGCTCCTCGGAGCCCTCGCGCTTGTTCCACGGGTCCGAGGGGTGCGACACCGCCGGCCCCTTCAGCAGCTTGGGGATGTCGTACACGAAGTTCTGCCGCGTGTACTCCGGAGGGGTGTGCGTGTACGTGTCCATGCGGATGGCGTCCTTGGGGCACGCATCCACGCACAGGCCGCAGACGATGCAGCGCAGCTCGTCGATGACGAACTGGGTGGGGAACTTCTCGATGACGCGCGACTCGCCCTCGGCCGACGTCTCCTCGTACTCACCCGCCTCGATGTAGATGCACTGCGCGGGGCAGATGGTGGCGCACATGTAGCAGGCCACGCAGCGGGGCTTGCCGTCCTCGCGCGGAACCAGCCGGTGCAGCCCGCGGTAGCCCTCGGGGTAGATGGGCTTCTCCTCGGGGTACTCCACCGTCGTCATCAGGCTGGTGCCCGTGCGGTCCACCACCGACGTGTTCGTGTCGCGCGTGCCGAAGAGGTTGCGGAAGAAGTGCTTCGCGGTGATGCCCAGGCCGCGCAGCAGCTCGGGCACGTACGCCCGCTCGCGGATGTCGGTACGCGGGTCCTTGGTTACCTTGACGGCCATGATGATGTTCTCGATTCCCGGTATGCCTGGAGCGCGAGTGGGAGGCTAGTGGGTGGAGGCGTGAGCCGCGCCGTGCGCCGCATGCGCGCCGGCCGGCAGCCCGTGCCCGTGGTCGTCATGTCCGTGGCCGCCGTGAGCACCATGCGCCCCATGCGCACCGCCCTCGGCCGGCGCCTTCTGCGTCATCGTCAGCACCACGAAGAACGCAATCTCCAGCAGGCCGACAATCGCCAGCGTCCGCAGGGACGGATCCCACAGCACCAGCGCGCCGCTGACGAAGACATTCACCAGGCCCATGGGCAGGAGGATCTTCCAGCCCAGCGCCTGAATCTGGTCGTAGCGGAAGCGGGGGAACGTCCAGCGGATGAGCAGCTGCACCCAGATGAGGAAGAGCACCTTCACCCAGAACACGGTGCCGAGGATGGCGCCGTAGAGCCAGCCGTGCTCCTGCATCGCGGGCAGGCTCGCCAGCCACTCGCCGCCGAAGGGCAGGTGGTGGCCGCCGAAGAAGAGCGCCGTCGTCACGCCGGCCAGCACCACGACCTCCACGAACTCGGAGATCATGAAGAGGCCGAACTTCATGCCGGAGTACTCCACGAAGTAGCCGATGATTTCGGACTCGCCTTCCGGCAGGTCGAACGGGGCGCGCTTGGTCTCCGCGAAGGACGCGGCGAAGAAGCCGAGGAAGCCCAGCGGCTGCAGGAAGATGCCCCACGCCGGCAGGCCCAGGTCGAAGCCGCCGTCGGTGCGCCACAGGTACTGCGCCTGGCCGGTGCCGGCGACGGCCGCGGAGCCCAGCTCACCGACGATGGCGGGGAGCTGCACGGAGGAGAAGGCGAGGAACAGGCCCACCAGCGACAGGCCCAGCGCCACCTCGTACGAAATCATCTGCGACGTGGCGCGCACGCCGCCCAGCAGCGCGAACTTGTTGTTGGAGGCCCAGCCCGCCAGCGCCGTGCCGTAGACGGCCAGCGAGGCGATGGCGAGCACGTACAGCATGCCGAAGTCCGGCGTGGCCACCACCATGTCCACCGTGTGCCCGAGGACCTTCACCGTCGGGCCGGCGGGGACGACGGCGAAGAGCGCGAACACCGGGGCGAAGGCGAGGATGGGGCCCAGGTTGAACAGGAAGCGGTTGGCCGTCCCCGGGATGAAGTCCTCCTTCGTCAGCATCTTGAGGACGTCGGTGAGGATGTGCGGCAGGCCGCCCAGCGCGCGGTTCTTCAGGCCGGGCAGGCCGATGCGCGCGCGGTTGGGACCCACGCGGTCCTGGATGAACGCGCTCCACTTGCGCTCCGCCATCGTGAGGAGCGTGGCGATGATCATCACGAAGACGAGGATGAGGAAGATGATGTTCGTCAGCCGGCTGGCGCCGGTGAACAGCTTCTCCTCGGCCAGTCCGCCCACGGCATACGCCGCCGCCGAGACGCCGAACATGGCGGCGACGATGGTGAAGATGGCGGTGAGGATGGTCAGTACGCGGCTCATGATTTACATACCCCTCACTCGAGGCGTACCGAACTCGCGGTACCCCGGAGGACGCCCGTCGGCGCCAGCAGGCAGCGGGTTGATGCCCGGCTTCTCCCGGTCCGGCGGAGAGGCCTTGTCCCAGTTGAACTCGGCGAAAGCGGCCACCTTGCCGGCCAGCTCGCGCCACACGTCGCGCGCGGACGCCCAGGCGGCCTCGCCGCCCAGCTCACGCGTCAGCTCCGCGGCCCAGCGCCAGTGGGGCACCACGTCGCCCTTGGGCGGGTAGGCCTTGCGGAAGCGCTGGATGATGCCGTCCAGGTTGACGAAGGAGCCCTCGTCCTCCACGTGCACGGAGGCCGGCAGCAGCACCGTGGCCTGCGTGGTGATGGGGGACTCGTTGAAGGCCTGCGCCACGAAGACCTCCAGGCCGGCCACGGCCTGCGCGAAGGCCGCCGCGTCGCCCGGCACCTCCGTGCCGATGGCGTACAGCGCCTTCACCCGGCCCGCGCCCACCGCGGAGGACAGCGCGTCGAAGGACTCCAGCTTCAGCCCCAGGCCCTGGGCGATGAGCTCCAGGCCCTTGCGGTTGGGGTTCTTGTCCGCCGTCATCAGGAAGTGGTCCGCGGCGCCCTGCGGACGGCCGCCCACGTACACCGTGGACACGCCCAGCGTGGCCTTGGCGAAGGTGAGGCCCGCCAGCAGGTCCTCGTTGGAGGCCACCGGGGACGCCAGCACCGCGAGCTGCCCGCTGCCCACCAGCGGCTTGAGCGCCTTGGCCGCGGCCTGCACCGCCTCCTTGCGCGTCACCACCGGCTCGGCCTCGCCGGCCTTGCCCGTGCGGCGGCCCACCTGCGGCCGGAGCGCACGCTCCAGGTTGAGGTACTTGTACGAGAGCCGGCCCTGGTCGCACATCCAGCTCTTGTTGACGGCCTCGTTCTCACGCGGGCGGTAGCGGTAGGTGTCCTGCGACATCCAGTCCGCGTAGGTGGTGCAGCCGCGCGAGCAGCCGGTGCACACCGACGGGGTGGCGGACAGGAACCACGCGCGCGCCTTGAAGCGGAAGTCGCGGCTGAGCAGCGCGCCCACCGGGCACACGTCCACGGTGTTCAGCGAGTAGTTGCTGTCCAGCTCGCTGCCGGGGAACACGTCGATGCGCTCGTGGCTGCCGCGGCCGAACACGCCGAGCTGCGGCTCCTTGGCCACCTCGTTCATCACGCGCACGCAGCGGGTGCACATGATGCAGCGCTCCTGGTCCAGGACGACGCGGGGCCCCAGCACCTTGCGCTTGTTCTTCAGCGTCTTGCCGCCCTCCAGGCGCGAGGGGCGGTAGTCGTACTTCATGTAGTAGTCCTGCAGCTTGCACTCACCGGCCTGGTCGCAGATGGAGCAGTCGACCGGGTGGTTGAGCAGCAGGAACTCCATCACCGCGCGCTGCTGCTCCTTCACCTTGGGCGTGGTGGTCTTGATGACCACGCCCTCGGCGAGCGGCGTCTGGCACGCGGGCACCAGCTTGGGGGCGTTGGACGCCTCGATGAGGCAGATGCGGCAGTTGGCCGCGATGGAGAGGCGCGGGTGGTAGCAGTAGTACGGAATCTCCGAGCCGACCGTCTTGGCCGCCTCGATCATGTTCGTCCCCGGCTTCACGACGACTTCCTTGCCGTCGATGGTGCAGGTGACGAAGCCCGGATTCTTGGGCGCCGGCTTGGGCGGCGGACCGGCCGGGGGCGGCGGCTTGGGCGTGCCGGTGGGGCCGCTGGCGGCGGCGGGAGGCGTGTCGAGCTTCGCGCCTGCCGGCGGGTTGGACGGCTCGGGGCCAATCTTGGCCGCCGGGGTGTCGGTGGGCGCGCCCTTGGGAGGCGTCTGCGCATCACCGGTGGGCTTCTTCGTGTCGTTGTCGCTCACTGCTCGACCTCGCCGCCGATCATGTTGATGGTGTCGAAAGTGGGGATGAGGTCCGCCAGCATCTTGCCTTCGATGATGTGCGGCACCGCCGCGAGGACGGGGAAGCCCGGGGCGCGCACGTGGACCTTGTACGGACGGCCGCGGCCGTCGCTCACGATGTACCAGCCCAGCTCGCCGTTGGACGCCTCGGTGGAGTCGTAGACCTCGCCGGGGGGCACCTGGATGCCCTCCATCACCAGCTTGAAGTGGGACATCACGCCCTCGATGGTGCCGTAGACCTCGGGCTTGGGCGGCAGGGCGATGCGCCAGTCATCCACGATGATGGGGCCGGCGGGGATGGTGTCCATGGCCTGGCGCAGGATGCGGATGGACTGCTGCATCTCCTCGAGGCGGACGAGGTAGCGGTCGTAGTTGTCGCCGTGCTCGCCCACCGGGACGTCGAAGTCGAACCGGTCATAGACCCAGTACGGCTTCGCCTTGCGGATGTCATAGTTGACGCCGCAGGCGCGCAGGGCGGGGCCCGTGTAGCCGAAGTCGATGGCGTCCTCGGCGGAGATGACGCCGGTGCCCTTGGTGCGGTCCACGAAGATGCGGTTGCGCGTGAGCAGCGCATCCATCTCCTGGATGAGCTCCTCGCCGCGGTCCAGCGACTTGCGAAGCTTCTCCACCCAGCCGTCCGGCAGGTCGCGGTTGATGCCACCCACGCGGCCGAAGCTGGTGGTGAGGCGGGCGCCCGTCAGCTCGGCGGTGCGGTCAAAGAGCAGCTCGCGGAACTCCATGGCGAGGAGGAACGGCGCGAAGCCGCCCATCTCCAGGCCGGTGGCGCCCACGCACGTCAGGTGGTCCGTCAGCCGGTGCACCTCGGAGCCGATGACGCGGATGTACTTGGCGCGCTCGGGAATCTCGAGGCCGATGAGCTTCTCCACGGCGTTGAGGAACCCGAAGTTGTTCATCATCGCGGACAGGTAGTTGAGCCGGTCCGTGTAGGGCAGGCACTGCGTCCACGTGACGTTCTCGCAGCTCTTCTGGAAGCCGCGGTGGAGGAAGCCGATCTCCGGGTCGATCTTGACGATGGTCTCACCCTCGAGCTCCACCTTGAGCCGCACGGTGCCGTGCGTGGCGGGGTGAGAGGGGCCCATGTTGATGACCATGCGCTTGGTCTGGAGGTGGGACTCCAGCTCCGACTCGTGGGCGTACGCGTCGGTGTCCGGGTTGGGGGCGTGGTCTTCGGGCTTGCCGTGGTCAGCCATGGTGTCCTCGAGAAGTGCGCTGGGCCGGGCGGGGCGTCAGGAGAGCCCGCTGGTGCCGGGGCCGCGGAAGATGTCCTTGATGGGGCGCTCGGGGATGAGCGGCTGCCGGTCGCGCAGCGCGTAGTCCTTGCGCAGGGGGTAGCCCTGGAACTCCTCGTACAGGAGGATGCGGCGGAGGTCCGGGTGGCCCTCGAAGCGGATGCCGTAGAAGTCGAAGGTGAGGCGCTCCCACCAGTTGGCGCCCTTGTAGAGCGACGACAGCGTGGGCACCACCGGGGCGTTCTCACCCACGCGCACCTTCAGGCGCACGTGCTCGTTCCGCTTGAGCGAGTAGAGGAAGTAGACGACCTCGAAGCGCGGGTCGTTCTCCGCGAGGTGCAGGCGGTCCACGGCGTCGATGGAGCCGAAGAGCTTGAACTCCAGCTCCGGGTCGTTCTTCAGGAAGGCCGCGACCTTCGGAAGAGCGTCCGCATGGACCACGGCCCAGGCGCCGCCGGTCCGGTCCACATAGCGCTCCACCACCGCCTCTGGGAGCTGGGCGGAGACCCTGTCCAACGCGAAAGTGCTCAAGGGGAACCCAATAGACTGAAGGGAGAAGAATTCGCGGCGTTATAAGGACCCCCGGAGGGGGGCGTCAACGTAAACCCTCAACCATGTAGGCCACTTAGGAGGCCCAGAAGCCCGAGTTGGGCGGGCGGGAGCCAGGAGGCCGTGCGGACCTCCCGTGCGGGAATGGATCACGGCGCCGCACCCACCGTGTCACCGAGGGGGACGGGGGCCGGGGAGGGGACGAAGGTGGCCACCGGCTGGCTCTTGCCGGGGACGGGGGCCTGGGTGACGGGCTCCCACCGGAAGCCCGCTCCGGCGCGCTCCCGGGTGGCCTGGGAGACGAGGACGGGGACGCCGGCCTTCTTGGTCAACCCCTCGATTCGACTGGCCAGGTTCACCGTGTCGCCGATGGCGGTGTACTCCAGGCGGCGGGTGACGGAGCCGATGTTGCCGAGGACGGCCAGGCCGGTGTGGACGCCCACGCCCATGCGCAGGCCGGGGGCGCCCCGGGCGGCGCGCTCGGCGTTGACGGCCTCCAGCTCCGCCACCATCTCCAGCGCGCAGCGGACGGCGTGGGCGGCATGGTCCGGGTCGTCCAGGGGGGCGCCGAAGTACACCATCAGCGCGTCCCCGATGAACTTGTCGAGCGTGCCGCCGTTGCGGAACACCACCTCCACCATGCGGCCGTAGTACTCGTTGAGGATGCCCACCACCTGCTCGGGGGGCAGGCGCTCGCTCAGGGCGGTGAAGTCCCGGATGTCCGCGAAGAGGACCGTCACCTCGCGCAACTCGGGGGCGAGCGAGGCCTGGTGCTGGAGGTGCTCAGCCACCCAGGGGGAGAAGTAGCGGCCGAGGCGGGCGCGCTTGAGCTCCTCCTCGGAGACGGCGGCGGACAGGGCGCGGATGCGGTTGAGCAGGTGCCGGGCCCCGGCGGCGGCCACGCCCAGCACCACCAGCGCGGCCACCTGGGCCCCCACGCCGATGCCGGCCTCGCGCTGGAGCCGCACCTCCGCGATGACGGCAATCGCCGTCACCACCAGCGTCACGGTGCGGCGCAGGGACAGGGCAGCCAGCACCACCAGCACGGCGTAGATGCCCAGCGTGAAGCCCGCCACGCCGCCGGGTGAGGGCGACACGGGGATGGCCAGGTGCTGGAGCCAGTACACCGCCGGCACGTCCACGAAGGCCAGCGAGAGGCCGGCCCACCTGGCGGCGCGGGGCGTGGCGAGCACGGCCACGGCGACGGCGGTGGTGAGCACCCAGTAGACGGAGAAGGTCTCCAGGTAGACTTCCCAGTCCTCCAGGCCTCGGAAGAGGCCCAGGTATGCCGACACGGCGAACAGGAGGGTGACGGCCACGAAGCGGATGGCCGACATCTGCCGGGCATTGCGCAGGCGCTCGGCGTCCAGCGCCCGGCTCACCGAGTCCTGGCTGCCCTCGAGCTGGCGGGCCCGCCCCGTCTGGCCCCACGGGCCCGGCCTGGTGGGTTGGTCACTCAAGCGCCCTCATCTTGCCTGCTCCCCCGCGACACGCACGTTTCGTGAAGCGCCGATGCGTCAACCGTAGCGTGGTTGTTGCAATCCGGGCATCGGGTGTAGACGCGGGCGCATGTCCGTCCCCTCCCTGTCCGGCACCCTCCGCCCCCTGCTGTGGCGCCTGCTGTCCGGCGCGGCGCTGGGACTGGGGCTCTTCGGGGCGGAGTCGTGGCTTCTCCTGAGCTCGGGTGTGGTGGGGGTGGACATCCCCGTGGAGGGTCCGTACGCGGCGCTGGCGGCGGCGGTGCGGCCGGTGGTGCCGGCCCTGCTGCTTCGCGTCGCGGCGGTGTACGCGGCGACGGGGGCGGTGCTGGCGCTGGCGGCCTTCGTGCTGGCGCGGGCGTGGGGGCCGGTGGAAGGGGCGGGTCTCGGGGCGCGGGCGTGGGGCCTGGGGCGGCGGGTGCTGATGGAGCTGGGCGAGGGGCTGGTGCTGCTGGGGCTGCTGGCATGGGGACATGCCATCTCCCGTCCCGCCCTCTTCGATGACCTGCCCGCGGTGCGGCCGCTGCTGGCGTGGCTGGTGGAGCACGGGCAGCCCTGGCATCCGCGAGCGGCGGCGGGGGCGTGGCTGCTGCTGCACGGCGTGCTCTTCGTGACGCGCTCCGGCGTCCCGAGGCGCCGGCTGGCGGTGGGGGCGGCGGTGGCGGGCATCTGCGCGCTGGCCTTCGCCGGGGCGGGGCGGTGGGGAGCAGGGGAGGCCCGGCATCCGCTGGTGGTGGTCATCGGCATCGACGCCTTCCGGCCGGACCGGCTGAAGTCGCAGGGCGGCACGGGCGAGGTGGCGCCGCACGTGGAGCGCTTCCTGGAGGACGCCACGCTCTTCACCCGTGCGTACACGTCCGTCGCCCAGACGGAGCCCGCGTGGCGCTCGCTGCTCACCGCGCGGTGGCCCCACACGACGGGCGTGCGCTACGCGCTGACGGCGGACTCGCGGATGCGCCTGCAGCCCACCTTCCCGCAGTCGTTCGCCCAGGCGGGCTGGCGCACGATGTTCGCCACGGACTGCTCGCGCTTCCACTTCGAGGGGCCGGCATCCGGCTTCGCCACGCGCTTGCAGCCGCCTCGCGGCGCGGTGAACTTCCTCCTGGAGAAGCTTCGCTACCGCGCGCTGGGTGTCTTCGCGGACCACGCGCTCGGGGCGGCGTGGGTGCCCGAGTTCATCGACAACCGCGCGCTGGCCGGCATCCACGACCCGATGGGCTACGCGGAGCGGCTCGCCTCCCGGCTGGTGGACGAGTCCCGCCAGGGCCCCACGCTGTTCGCCTTCCACGCCACCGCCGCGCACTTCCCGGGTGACCCGGTGCACCCCTTCTACCGGCGCTTCGTGCCGGCCTCCGAGCCGCTGGAGCGCCGCCTGCGCATGCACTTCGCCCCGGTGACGCCGGGCGCGAAGGGCGGGTGGCGCCGCGAGGGCGCGGAGGCGCTGTACGACGAGCTGCTCGCGCAGGCCGACGCGCAGGTGGGCGAGGTGCTGGACGCGCTCAGGCGCAGCGGGCGCTACGACGACGCGCTCATCGTCCTGCTGTCGGACCACGGCGAGAGCTTCCACGCGGACCGGCCGGACCTCGCGGGCGCAACGCCCGTGCACGGCGCGCGGCTGTCCGACGAGGAGTACCGCGTGCTGCTGGCCGTGAAGCCTTCGAAGGGTCGGGGCACCGGGCCGGCGGTGGTGGATGCGCTGGTGCGTCTGGTGGACGTGGGCCCCACGCTGCTGGACTTGTCCGGCCTGCCCGCGCTGCCAGAGGCGGACGGCGCGACGCTGGCGCCACTCTTGCGCGGCGGAACGCGGGCGACGCTGCCGCTCTACGCGGAGACGGGCTTCACCCACGTGCTGCCCGAGGTCTTCGACGCGGGGCACTGGCCCGGCGCGCCGCGCGCCTTCGACGCGTACCGCATCCGCCCCGACGGCGTGGTGGAGATGGGCGAGGAGGCCCACGCGGCCATCCTCCGCGAGAAGGACCGCGGCGCCTTCGACGGGAAGCGCTGGTGGGTGGACCGTCCACGCGCGGACGGAAGCGTGCTCCGCACGTGCGAGGGCGACTGTGAGGGCCTGGACGCCCATGCGCTGGAGGCGTGGCTGGACTCCGTGCAGGGCCTTACGCCGGAGGGCGGCTGGCGTAAGGTGGCGGGCCATGTCGACGACCCCAGACACACCGAGCCTCCAGGAACGCTACGCCCCCCACAACAGCTGCTTCGGCTGCGGGCCGGCCAACCCGATGGGCCTGCGAATCCGCAGCCGCGCGGAGGGTGACCTCGTAGTCGCGGACTGGACGCCCCTGGAGCACCACCAGGCGTTCCCCGGCGTCCTCAACGGCGGCATCATCGGCGCGCTGCTGGACTGCCACTGCAACTGGACGGCCGCGTACCACCTCATGAAGGCGCAGGGCGCGGAGTCCCCGCCCTGCACCGTCACCGCCGACTACGCGATTACCCTCAAGCGCCCCACGCCCATGTCCGGGCCGGTGCACCTGGAGGCGAAGCCAGTCGAGATTCAGGACGACCGCGCGGTGATTGAAGGCACGCTCACCGCGGGCGGGAAGGTGACGGCCACCTGCCGCGGCACCTTCGTCGCGGTGAAGCCCGGCCACCCCGCGTACCACCGCTGGTAGACGGCGCGCTCGCGCTGGAAAAGCCAGGGCCCCGGCGCCTCCGCTCTTTCGAGGGGAGGCACGCGGGGCCCTGTCACTACCGCGCGTGGGGCGCGTGAAAGCTTCGCTACTTGCCCATGGACAGCAGCAGGTCGTGCCGGGCGGCCGTGGGGTTCGGCTGCTCGCGGTCCGCGATGCGGTGGACCTGGTTGCCAATCTTGTCCTGGAGCAGCATCAGGCCGTCGAGCACCTGCTCGGGGCGCGGCGGGCAGCCGGGGATGTAGACGTCCACCGGGATGATGCGGTCGATGCCCTGGAGCACCGCGTAGTTGTCGTAGAAGCCGCCGGACGACGCGCAGACGCCGAAGGCCACCACCCACTTGGGCTCGGCCATCTGCTCGTAGACGCGCTTGAGGATGGGGGCCTGCTTCAGGTTGATGGTGCCCACCACCATGAGCAGGTCCGCCTGGCGCGGCGAGAAGCGGGGGAACTCGGCGCCGAAGCGCGAGATGTCGTGACGGCTGGCCGCCACGGACATGTACTCCATGCCGCAGCAGGCGGTGGCGTACGGGTAGGTGAAGAGGGAGTACTTGCGAGCCCAGCCCAGGCCCTTGGAGACCATGCGCTGGAAGAAGCCCATGGCCTCGTCGCGGCGGGTCGCCAGTACAGGAGCAATGTCGGTGTCAGCCATGATGTCTCAGCTCTCCCAGTCCAGGGCGCCCTTCTTCCAGATGTAGATGAGGCCCACGACGAGCGTCACCGCGAAGATCAGCATCTCCACGTACCCGAACCAGCCCAGCCACTTGAAGTTGACCGCCCAGGGGTAGAGGAACACCGCTTCGACGTCGAACACGATGAACAGTAGCGCCACGACGTAGAACTTCACCGCGAAGCGCTGGCGCGCCGGGCCGCTCGACTCGGAGCCGGCCTCGAAGCTGGTGGACTTGATGGCGCTCGGACGCCGGGGCCCCAGACGGGTGGTGATCTGGGGAATGAGCATCGCCATGCCGCCGGCCAGCAGCAGCACCACTGCCAGGGGCAGGTACGGCGAGAGTGGAGTGGGAGTCATCGCGCGCGGAACCTAATGACACCGGCCGCGCCATGTCAAAGGGAAACTCCCCCGGGGCGGCCCTCCAACCCCTTGAGATGACGGCGAAAAGCGGAGCTTGTCGGCCCGGCTCCTCCCCCGGGCGCCCCGGCCCGCCAGCGCCCGTCCGCTCGTGCACAGGGGAGGCGGGGGCCCCGTTTGACGCTCCGCGGACACCCGCCTACCGTCCCTGGACGCCCGTTCCGGCGTGGATCACCACTAGAGGGGAGACGACAAGGCATGTGGGGCCGGCTCAGCTTGCGGATGCAGGTGGCCATCGCGGTGCTGGTGCCCTGCCTCGCGGTGGTCCTCTTCTCGTTGGTGTACTTCCCCGCCCAGCAGCGTGACGTCACCCTGGACCTGCTGGAGAAGCGCGTGCGGGTGGTGGGGCTGCTGATGGCGCAGCACCCGGTGCTGCTCGCGGCGGAGAGCGCTCCGGACAAGCAGGCGCTGGGCGTGGTGTTCAGCCGGCTCGAGTCGCCCAGCCCCGTGGACGGGCGCAGGGGCTTCACGGTGCACTACCAGGGGCTGCTCCGCCCGGACGGCACCGTGGTGTACGAGCACATTCCCCTGGCTCCGCCTCCCAAGGTGAAGGAGCCGGGCTCGGTGCCCCCGGAAGGCTGCGTGACGACCCCCTCGATGGCGCGCGGTGAGGTGGTGGTGCGCTGCGCGAGCGGCGGCCTCACCTACGTGGCGAGCTTCGGCGTGGAGGATGCGCTGTCGACGGGGACGGAGCTGCGCGGCTCCGCGCTGGGGGGACTGTTGGGCGCGCTGTTGGGCGGCCTGCTCCTGGCGCTGGTCATCGGCCGCAACATCGTCGAGCCCGTGTCGCGCGTGACGGAGGTGGTGCGAGATTTGTCGCGCGGGGACATGTCGCGCGGGGAACTGGACGTGCCGGCCACGGGCGAGGTGCGGCTCATGGCGCAGTCCTTCAACCAGATGCTCGGCACGCTGCGCGGCACGGTGATGGAGCTGGTGTCGCGGACGGAGCAGCTCTCCGGTGCGTCGCGCGGGCTGTTGGGCGCGTCCGCGGACCAGGAGCACGTCATCAGCCAGCAGGCCGCGTACGCGCAGCAGATTGCCGCGACGTTCGAGGAGCTGAGCCGCACGGCCGAGCAGATTTCCAGCTCCACCGAGGTGGTGGAGTCCGCCGCGCGCCGCACGCATGAAGCGGTGGCCGAGGCCATGGCCGTGGTGGCGCAGGTGGTGGCCGGCATCAACGACATCCGCACCGAGTCCAAGGGCGTGGCCGACGCGATTGTCGGCCTCAACCAGGACCTCCAGCAGGTCTCCAAGATTGCGCAGGTCATCAATCAGGTGGCGGAGCGCTCGGACCTGCTCGCGCTGAACGCGGCGCTGGAGGGCACCAAGGCGGGCGAGGTGGGGCGCGGCTTCTCGCTGGTGGCCGCGGAGATGCGCAAGCTGGCGGAGAACGTGTCCGCGTCCGCGCGCGACATCGCCCGCATCGTGGAGAAGGTGCAGGACTCGGGTGAGGAGGCGGCGGCCAAGGCGCGCGTGGGCATGGCCACCAGCGACCGTGGCGTGGAGGTGGCCGAGCAGGCCTCCTCCGTGTTCCAGCGCATCGTCGAGCTGGCGCGCGGGACCAGCGAGGCGGCCCGCCAAATCACCATCGCCACGCGGCAGCAGCGCCAGTCCAGCGAACAGGCCGTGCAGGGCGCGCGCAACGTGGCGGAGTTGGTGAAACAGGGAGTGGACGCCACGGGGCGCACCACCCGCATCGCTCAGGACCTGCAGGCCGTGGCCGAGGGGCTGACGGCCGTCACCAGCCGCTTCAAGACGACGCGGAGCTAGCGACTCACTCTCGCTGCCAGCGCACCTGGAACTCCACCTCGTCCAGGCCGCCCTCGCGCTCGTGCTCGATGTTGAAGTGCGCGCTGGCGGGGATGTGCAGGCGCTCTCCGGCAATCTGGATGCTGAAGGCCTTGCCGGCTTCAAGGGCATCCGCCAGTCGCCGCAGCTTCGCGACGAAATCCTTGCGCGGGTAGGTCTTCTCCAGGTCTCGGTCGGGACGTTTCTTGGCCATGGCCTCATCCTGCCAGCGATGTGGCCCGTGCATGCATGGCCATTCACCGAGAGGGCTTCGGGCGTTAGCGTGCGCGCACCATGAGCGCCCTGGATGTGACTCCCGCGCAGTTCCGCCGCCTCGCCGACCGGATTTCGTCTCTCGCGGAGCAGTGGCTCTCGGGATTGGACTCGCGGCGCATCGCTCCCGCCACCACGGGCGCCGCCACGGAGGCGCTGTTCGCGGACGGCCTTCCCGAGGTGGGATTGCAGGACGCGGCGTTGGAGTTGCTGAAGCCGGTCATGGACGGCTCGCGCGCGGGCAACGGGCGCTTCCTCGCGTATGTGTTCGGCTCGGGTGAGCCGGTGGGCGTGCTCGGTGACTACGTGGCCAGCGTCATCAACCAGAACGTCACCGCGTGGCGCTCCGCGCCCACGATTGTGAGCCTGGAGCGCTCGGTGGTGCGGAGCCTGGCGCGCGCGGTGGGCTGTGAGGGCTTCACCGGCAGCCTCACGGGCGGCGGCTCGGCGGCCAACCTCATGGCCCTGGCCATGGCTCGCGAGGCCGTGGCTCCCGCGAACGAGGAGGGCTCGCCCTCCGGCGTGGTGTACGCCTCGTCCGAAGTGCACATGTCCATTCCCAAGGCGATGGCGCTGCTTGGCCTGGGGCGGAAGAACCTGCGGCTGATTCCCGTCGACTCCGCGTGGCGCATGCGCCCCGAGTTGCTGGAGCGCGCCATCGCCGAGGACCTCGCGGCCGGTCGGCGCCCGCTGGCGGTGGTGGCCACCGCGGGCACCGTCAACACCGGCGCGGTGGACCCGCTGCCCGAGGTGTCACGCATCGCTCGCGCGCACGGCCTGTGGATGCACGTGGACGGTGCCTATGGGGCGCTCGCCGCCATGTCCCTGCCTGAGAAGTTCGAGGGCATGTCCCTGGCGGACTCGCTCTCCATGGACGCGCACAAGTGGCTCTACCAGCCGGCGGACTGCGGCGTGCTCCTGTTCCGCGATGCGGGCGCCGCGCGCAAGGCCTTCTCCTTCAGCGGTGACTACGTGCGCACGATGAACGCCGACGCGGTGGAGGGCTTCGCCTTCTTCGACGAGTCGATGGAACTCTCCCGCCGCGCCCGTGCGCTGAAGGTATGGCTCTCCGTGCGCTACCACGGCCTCGCGGCGTTCCGGGAAGCCATCCGCCGCGACGTGGAGAACGCGCGGCGCATGGAATCACTCATCCGCGCCGCGCCCACCCTGGAATTGCTTGCACCCGCGAACCTGAGCGCGGTGTGCTTCCGCTACGCGGGCAGCGTTCCCGAGGCGGAGCGTGATGCGTTCAACGCGCGGTTGATGGCTCGCATCAACGCGCGCGGCCGTGCCTATCTCTCCAATGCCACGCTGCACGGGCGCTTCGTGCTGCGCGCCTGCTTTGTCAATCACCGCACCTCGCCCGAGGACGTGGACACGGTGGTGGCGGAAGTGCTCGCCGCCGCCGGGGAGTTGTTCTGAGCTTCCCGGTGACGGACATGCTCACCGCCGCGAAGACGGCGCGGTAATCCGCCAGGGCCCGCGAGCCTGATACCGGGGCTCGCGGGCTCATGGCCCGCCCGTGCGCTACGGGCGGGTCCCCGTGCGCGCCGCGATGAGCTGGGTGAGCAGCTCGGTGCGCTGGCCGTCGGGGAGTAGCGTGAGCTGCGCGCCGCTCTCCAGCAAGCGCTGCGTCTCCAGCAACTCGAAGGTGGCCTCCAGCACCTCGGGGTCCTCGCCAATCTTCTTCAGCGCGGCGCCGACAATCTGGGGGCGCAGCGCGGCGGCGCGGGCGAACTCCACGGCGCTCTGTCGCTCGGCGGTGCTGGTGATGATGCTCACCTGGTTGGCGCCGTCCTGGCGGATGGCGCTCGTCACCTGCCGCAGCCGGTTGACGACCTTCTCTTCAATCTGCCGAATCATCTGCGCGTCGCGGAAGTGCACCTTGCGCACGTAGACGCTGCCCAGCTTGTAGCCCCACTCGTGGCTCTGGGGGCTCACCTCGGCGCGCACGGTGCGGCTCATCTCGTGCCGCGTCTCCAGCATGGCGGACAGCTTCATGTTGGACAGACAGCGCACGGCGGCGTTGCTCACGTTGGCCGCGAGGCTGCCGCGCGGGTCCGCGTTCTCGAAGAGGAAGCGCTTCGGGTCCGAGACGTACATCTCGTACCAGATGCCGATGCCCATCGGCGCGCCCTCCTCGGAGTTCACCGCCTGGCTGCGCAGGTACTGCTGGTCCAGTCGCAGGTCCACGACGTGGCAGCGGCCCACGAGGTTGACGATGAGCGCCTTCCACCCGAGCTTCGGCCACAGGAAGTGGAGGCCGGGCTCGTCCAGCGTGCACACCACCGAGCCGAACAGCACGTACACCCGGCAGGTGCGCTCCTGGACGATGGCGTAGAAGCCGAACAGCCGTAGCAGCGAGAAGAAGACGGGCAGGCCGATGGCCATGCCGAAGAAGCCGATGATGGCACCCACCAGCGTGCTAACCATGCTTCACCCCCATCAGCACCGCCTGGGCTTTCTGATACAGCCCGAGCCGGATGTTGCGCAGGTACGCCTGGAGCGCGCCCGGCCCGCTGCGCTTGAGCAGGGCCAGCTCGTTGGAGATGGCGACGAGGGGCTCCACCTCCGCCTGCGCCTTCAGCGTTTCGATTTCCACCGCGCGGCGGCTCTGGACGATTTTCTGGTCCGCGGAGGCCTGCGCGAGGCTGATGTCGCTGGAGACGTGGTTGTGCGCGGTGTTGATGGCGGCCAGCGCGCTCTCCACCTCCTGCGGCGGGTCGATGCCGGTGATGAGCGACGCCTCCAGCACCACGCCGTAGCGCGCCTCGCTGCCGCGGCACTCGTGGACCATGTGCTCGTTGAGGTCCCTCAGGTTCTTCCGCAAGTCATTGATGGACACGCCGGAGACGACGCTGGCCTCCAGGCTGTTGTCGTCGCGCGCGGCGGGCGGCGCCTCGAAGTTGGCGATGCGCTGGCGGAGGATGGAGATGAAGAAGCCCATGACGTGGGCCACCGGATTCTTCACGCCGAAGAGGTACGCGTAGAGGTTCTTCTCCGAGACGCGGTAGCGAATTTGCCCGGTGAGGCCGGTGTTGAGCTGGTCCTTGGTGACGGCGTCCACCACGGTGCCGCCCTGGTTGGCCTCGGGTGACTCCGGGTCGAAGGCCATGTTGAGCGTCTGCGTGGCGACGGAGACCTTGCGCACCTGCTCCCACGGCCACTTGAAGTACGGGCCGCCGGAGGAGATGACGCGGAGCTGCGGATAGACGTAGCGCTCCTCGTCGGTGCGGGCGAGCCCCTCGGAGAGCGGGCCGTCGCGGTTGGTGAGGTTGGCGCCGAGGCGCTCGGCGCGGCCCAGCCGCACCTTCACCGCGCGCACGTTCTGGTCGACGGTGAAGAGCCCGCCCAGCACGTAGCGCACGAAGAGATAAGTGAGTGCGCCCAGGAGCACTCCGTTGAAGAGTCCCTGGGCGAACGTCACCACTTCAGGGTCTGTCGGTTCCATGGCCCCGCAGCGTAGCAGGCCCTGGCGCCGCCCCCGACAGCCCCCCTCGAAGCCCTCTTCAGCTCCGCTTCGCGTTGCGGCGCCAGGCCAGGCAGGCGAGCAGCAGCAGGGGACTCCAGGCCAGCCCCGCCGACGCGCCCGAGCCGGTGCTGCACCCGAGCGAGGCCTCTTCCGGCGCCGGCACGGACACCGGCTTGCGCCGGCTCACCGTCACCTGGAAGGCACACGAGGCGCTGTTGCCCGCGGCATCCGTGGCCGTCATCGTCACCGGCGTGGTGCCCACCGGGAACTCGGAGCCGGAGGCCGGCGTCGACGTCACCGTTGGCGAGGACACCGCGTCCTCGGCGGTGGCGGAGGGGAGCTCCACCGTGGTGGGCTTGTCCGGGCCCACCCGGACGGAGACATCCGTGGGGCAGGTGATGGCGGGCGCCGTGGTGTCGCGCACCGTGACGGTGAAGGTGCAGGACGCGGTGCGGTCCTCCGCATCCCGGGCCGTGGCGGTGATGGACGTGGTGCCCACGGGGAAATCCTCGCCGGACGCGTGGCTGTACGTCACCGACACCGGGAGGCGGCCGTCCGTGGCGCTCGCGGCCGCGTACGTGGCGGTGGCGCCGTTGGGGCTGGTGGCCTCGACCACGACGTCCACAGGGCAGGTGATGGCGGGCGGAGGCGGCCTCGGCTGCACGGTGATGTCAAAGCCGCACGTGCCGGTATTTCCCGCCGCGTCCTTCGTGGTGATGGTGACGTGCGTGACGCCGACGGGGAAGACGCTGCCGGAAGCGTGGCTCGCGGACAGCGCGGGCGCGGCGGTGACGGCATCCGTCGCGACGGGCGCCGCGTACGTCACCGTGGCGCCGTCCGGTCCGGTGGCCTCAATGCCGATGTTCCCCGGGCAGCTCACTGCCGGCGGCGTGGTGTCCTGCACGACGACGAACGTGGTGCAGGTGTTGCTGACGTTGCCTGCTTCATCCTTCGCGGTGCCGGTGCGCGGCGTGGGGCCGAGCGGGAAGGTGGAGCCGGGAGTGGGCGAGTAGGTGAGCTCCACGGAAGTGGACGCGGCATCGGTCCACGTCGCCGCTGGCACGTCGGCCACGGCGCCCGCGCTGCTGGTGGCCTCCACCGCGAAGAAGGACTCGCAGGTGAGGACGGGCGGCGTCGTGTCGCGCACCGTGACGGTGAAGCTGCAGGAGCCGCCGCCATCCTGGCTGTCACGCGCGGTGGCGGTGACGGTGGTGGTGCCCCTCGGGAACGGGGTGCCCGTCGCCTGGCTGTACGTCACCGTGTACGGCGGATAGCCGTCAGTGACGAGCGCCGGGCCGTAGTCGACGATGGCGCCGTTGGGGCTGGTGGCCTCCACCACCTCGTCATTCGGGCAGGTGATGGCGAGCGGTCTCGGCACCACGGTGACGGTGAAGGAGCAGGTGGCCGCGTTGCCCGCAAGGTCCGTGGCCGTGACGTTGACGGTCGATGTGCCCAGGGAGAAGCGCGAGCCGGACAGCGGGCTGAAGAACACCGTCAGCGCGGACGCGGGCGTCACCGTGTCCGATACGGTGGCGGGCGGATAGAACACCTCCGCGCTGCCTCCACCGGTGGCAGTGACGGTCATGTCCGCAGGGCACGTCAGCTCCGGAGGCGTGGTGTCGCGCACCGTGACGTTGAAGCTGCAGGACGCGGTGCGCTCCTCCGCGTCCCGCGCGGTGGCGGTGACGGACGTGGTGCCCACGGAGAACACCGTGCCCGACTCCTGACTGTACGTCACCGACATGGGCGGCCGGCCGTCAGAGGCCGTCGCGGCCGGGTACATGACGGTGGCGCCGCTCGGGCCGGTGGCCTCGGCCATCACGTCCGCGGGGCAGGTGATGGCGGGCGGAGGCGGCCTCGGCTGCACGGTGACGTCGAAGCCGCACGTGCCGGTGTTGTTCGCCGTGTCCGTCGCGGTGACGGTGACGTGCGTGGTGCCCACGGGGAAGACGCTCCCGGAGGCATGCGAGGCCGACAGCGTCGGCGAGGTCGTGACTGCGTCCGTCGCCACGGGCGCCGCGTACGTCACCGTGGCGCCGTCCGGTCCGGTGGCCTCCACGGCGATGTTTCCAGGGCAGCTCACGGCGGGCGGCGTGGTGTCCTGCACGACGACGAACGTGGTGCAGAACTGGCTGACGTTGCCCGACTCATCCGTGGCGGAGGCCTGGCGGAAGGTGACTCCCAGAGGGAAGGTGGAGCCAGGCGCCGGCCAGTAGCTGAACGTCACGGTATTCGACGCGGCGTCCTGCCACGTGGGCTCCGGAATGTCGACGACGGCGCCCGCGCTGCTGGTGGCCTCGGTCCCCATGAACGACTCGCACGTAATCACCGGCGGCGTCGTGTCGCGCACCTCCACGCGGAACGTGCAGGAGCCCGTGCCGCCCTGGCTGTCCACCACGTCCGCCCTGGCGGGGGTGAAGCCCTTCGGGAACCGCGAGCCCGAGGCGGGCGTGAAGGTCACCGTCCGCGGATACGGGAAGCTGCCGTCGGTGAGCCGGACGATGCCCGGTTCGAGGTACACGAGGGCACCGGCGGGACTGGTGGCCTCGGTATACGTGGGGTCATCACAGGCGAGGGCGAGCTGTCTCGGCACCACCGTGACGTTGAAGGTACAGGTGGTCCTGTTGCCCGCTTCGTCCGTGGCCGTCGCGGTGACGAGCGTCGTGCCCAGGGGAAAGCGGTACCCGCTCGCGGGGCTGTAGAAGACGCCGATGCCCTGCGCGGGCGTGACGGCGTCGGAGACCACCGCGGGCGGGTACTCCACGATGGCGCTCTGCGCGGTGACGACCTCGGCGGTGATGTCCGCCGGGCAGGTGAAGGAGGGCGGCGTGCTGTCCCGCACCGTGACGTCGAAGCTGCACGAGGCCGTGTTGCCTTCGTCGTCCTTCGCCGTGACGCCCACGTGCGTGGTGCCCAGGGGGAAGGTGCTTCCTCGCGGATGCGTGTAGCTCACCGTGGGCTCGAGAGTGCCGTCATCCACCACCGTCGCGAGCGGATACTCCACCGCCGCGCCGCTGGCGCTGGTGGCCTCGGCGATGACGGTGGCCGGGCACGTCAGCGTGGGGGGCGTGGTGTCGAGCGGAGAGGGGAGCACGAGGCTCCACAGCTCCCAGCCCGATGTGCCGTCGTCCGCGCTGAAGTACAGCCGGTCTCCCGCCACGGTGAGCCTCCACGGAGAAGAAGTCCAGGCGCCCGGGGCCAGGTCCGCCACCATCACCGTGCCGGCCTCGGTTCCGTCGCTCACCCACAGTTCCTGGCCGTGCGCTCCATCGTTGGCCACGAACCAGACCCGCCCGCGCGCGGCCACCATGTACCGGGGCCGCGAGCTCTGTGTCCCTGGAGCGATGTCCTTGATGAGCACCGTGCCCTCCGCGGTGCCGTCCGTCCTCCACAGCTCCGCGCCATGCTCGGCATCGGCGGCGCTGAAGAAGAGCTGTCTGCCCACGGGCAGCAGGCGGCTCCCGTAGAAGGCGTAGTGGGTGGGGTAGTCCGAGCCGGCGTGCACCTTGACCGTGCCGGCCGCCGTTCCATCCGTCCGCCAGAGCGTGTCGCCCCACGAGCCGGTGAAGAAGTAGAGCGCGCCATTCCAGGCGGTGAGGCCAGACACGGTCGTGCCCGTGGCGCCCGGCGTCAGGTCCGCGACGAGCTGCGTGCCCACCTCGGTGCCATCGCTCTTCCACAGCTCGCGGCCGTGGGCGGAATCCGAGGCCGTGAAGTACAGCAGGTCTCCCATGCGTGTGAGCCCGGAGGGCGCGAAGCCGGTGTTCCCGGGGACGCTCTCGCGCACCCGCCGCGTGCCTTCCCCGGTGCCGTCGGTGCGCCACAGGTCGGGTCCGTGCGTGCCGTCGTCCGCCACGAAGTAGACCGTGTCCCCCACCTGGACGAGGTTGGAGAGCGACGAGCCCGTGGCTCCGGGCTGGAGGTCCTTCACGAGCCGCGTCCCCTCGGGCGTGCCGTCGCTCGTCCACAGCTCCGCGCCAGACACCCCGTCATTGCCGTCGAAGTAGACGCGGTCTCCCACCGCCCATATCTGCGTGAAGGCCGACATGTTCTCCACCGGGTGGATGTCCTTCACCATCCGGGTGCCTTCCGGCGTGCCGTCACTCACCCACAGGGTGTGGCCGCCCGTCGAACCGTGGGCGCGGAAGAAGAGCTTTCCTCCCGCCTTGACGAGCAGGTTCGGAAGGGAGCCTTCAAATCCCACCCGCACGTCCTTCAGCAGCGAGGTGCCCTCGGACGTGCCGTCGGTGCGCCAGGGCTCGGTGTTGCTGATGCCATCGTCGGCGGTGAAGTGGAGGATGCCACCCAGCTCCACGAGGCTCATGGGTGAGGAGGACTCTGTCTGCCTGCGCACGCTGCGGAGGGCCTCGGTCGTCGCCTCCGTGCCGTCGCTTCGCCACAGCTGTCGCTGGATGCTGACATTGGCCGTGAAGAAGAGCCGCGAGCCCGACGCGACGAGCTCCGCCGGCGCCGACCCATTCGAGCCGGGCCACACGTCCCTCACGAGCACCGTGCCCTTGTCGGTGCCGTCGCTCTTCCACAGCTCGCGGCCGATGGAGCTCGACTGGGCCGCGAAGTAGAGCGTGCCCTGCACATCCACCAGGCCCGTGGGCAAGGAGTCGGACGAGCCCGTGTTGATGTCCCGGACGAGCAGCGTGCCCGCCTCGGTACCATCACTTCTCCACAGCTCGCAGCCGGCTCCGGAACGAGCATTGAAGAAGAGCAGCCCACGCGACACGGCGAAATTATTCGGCGTGCAGTTGCTGGAGGTCGGCCACGGGGTGGCGCGGACGATGCGTGTGCCGGCAGCTGTGCCGTCGGTGCGCCACAGCTCGGAGCCGGACTGCCCGAGCAGGTGGATGTAGAGGACATCGCCGGCGGAGACGAGGTTGCTCACGTTGCTTCCCGCCGTGCCGGGGACGAGGTCCTTCACCAGCATGACATCGCCGGCCATGCCCTGGGTCCGCCACAGCTCCTGGCCATGCGTCGGCGAATACGCATGGAAGACGAGTGAGTCACCGAAGGCGGTGAGCAGCGTGGGATTGGAGTCGCCCCGCATGGGGTTGAGGTCCGCGACCATGAAGGTGCCCCCGGGCGTGCCGTTGGTGCACCACAGCTCCACGCCGCGCGTGTTGTCGGTGGCCGAGAAGAAGAGGAGGCCCAGTGCCGGCACCGGAGTCAGGTTGGAGGGAAGGTACGTGGTGATAGAGACGGGCGGCCGGAGCATCACTGTGCCCGCGGCGGTGCCGTCGCTGACCCAGAGCTCCGGCACGCTGTGCTCGCCCCTCGCCCGGAAGAAGAGCAGGTCGCCGAGCGCCGTGAGGAGCTCGGGGTTGGAGGAGCTCTTCCCGGGGAGGATGTCCTTGACGAGCACGGTGCCCTCGGAGGTGCCGTCGCTCTTCCAGAGCTCGCGGCCCGTCCGGTCGTCGTCCGCGACGAAGAAGAGGGTGTTGCCCACGGCGGTGAGCTCCAGGATGTCGGTACCGTCCTCGCCCGGGCTGAGGTCCTTGACGAGCTGCGTTCCCGCCATCGTGCCGTCGCTCTTCCAGAGCTCACGGCCGCCGTTTCCGACTCCCTCGAAGAAGACGGTGTCCCCAATGACAACCAGGTCCGTCGGGCTGTAGGGCTGGAGTTCGGTCTCCGGCCGGGCGTTGAGGTCCCGCACGAGCTGGAGCACCTGCCCCTGAAGCGCGGCGCTGGCCGTGCGCGACTCCTCCCGCGCCTCGGGCTTCGAGGCCGTGGGCGCTTCACAGCCGACCAGGACGAACGCCAGAATCCACCCGCACAGCAGCCGCTGCCCGCTTCGCATGACACAGTCTCCGGAAGTTCCGCGGTGCGCCCGTCATTGCACGCATGGCCGGGGGCCCCTCCCGCCTGCGGAACGGGCAGAGAATCCCCTCTCCACGAGGGGAAATCAATTGCATCCGCTGAATCACAGACAGTGCGGCGTCAGTCCATCAGCCGGTGGAGGCTGAGGTCCAGCCGGCTCTGGACCAGTCCCAGAAGACTCTCCAATTCCTGTCCATTCAGCTTCAAGCGCGCGGCCAGCTCGCGGTGGGTACGCTTGAGGAGCTTCTCGCGGGCCTGGGCGACGTGGCGGGCGATGCTGGAGCGGGGCTCGCCGTACATGGTTGCGATGCGATCCATGGTGAGGCCGTGCAGGTGGTGCAGGCGGAGCAGGGCGCGCTCGCGCTCGGTGAGCTCCGCGAGGGCGGACTGGAGGGACTCGGTGAGCGCCTGGCGCGAGTGGGCGTGGAGCAGGTCCTGCTCCGGGTCGCCGCCGGACAGCAGGCGCTCCAGGGCCCGCGGGGCCTCGGAGCCCAATTCCTGACGGCCGGCCTGGCTGCGCAGCTCGCGGGCGATGCGCGAGGCGACGATGCGCACCCAGCCGCTCAGCGCGCCCCGGCCGGAGAACTCGGCAATCTTGGGCGAAGACCCCGCCACACCCAGGAACAAACGCTGACGCGTCACCTGGAGCACTTCGTCCAGCGTGACGCCGGGTGAGGAGCTCAGACGCGAGGCGACCTTGGACAGCACGTGATGCTCGAAGTGCCGCAGGGCCTGGGGCTCGCCCGCGGCGCACGCGCATGCGAGGTACAGGTCCGCGGCGCGCAGGTGGCGGAGCGCGTCCTCGGCCGGGCCCTCGGAGTGGAGGTGACGCGCGAGGTGACGGAGGAACTGCTCCGGCGTGAGCGTCACGTCGGGCCAGGCCTCGCGGCCCTTCGCGAGGTGCCCTTCCAGCAGGGCTTCCAGGTCGGACACCGTGCGCAGCGCGTCCCGCTGCGCGGAAGGCACGTGTGACAGCAATTGCTCCGTGAGAGCGCCGGACGTCATCGGGTGGCCTCGCTCACGGTGGGCGGATGTTTCGCCTGCCATGCCGTCACCTCTCGCAACTCCACGCGCCCGCGGAGGCCCTGTGCCTCCAGCCAGTCGTGGGCCTCGCGGGCCAGGTCCATCGCGCGCTTCCTCGCCTCGGGCGAGCGGCGCTCCCACAGCGCACGGGCCAGCAGGAAGGACACGCGGGCCGCGTCGCGCCGGTCCAACCGCGCTTTCGTGTCGATGCGCCGCGCGCGCTCCAGCAGCGGTACGGCCTCCTCCGGCGCTCCCAGGCCGAGCTGCGCCTCCCCCAGGCACGCGAGGTCCAGCGCGGTGTCCGGGTTCTCCGCGCCCTGTGTCTCTTCGTCGAGCTTCAACGTGCGCTGGCACCGCGCGAGCGCCGCCTTCCAGGCTCCCGTCGCCAGGTCCACCCGCGCGAGGTCCCTCAGCGCACCCGTCGCCACCGCGCTGTCAGGGCCGTTCTCCTTCTCCAGCAGCGTCACCGCGCGCTGCAGGCTCCGCCGCGCCTCCTCGGGCCGCCCCGCGCGCAGATGGATGAGGCCCAGGTTGCGCAGCGCCATCTCCGCGCGCGGCGTGTCCGCGCCCAGGCCGCGCTGGATGCGCTCCAGCGCCTGCTGGTTGTACGCGAGCGCCTCGTCCAGTTGCCGCGAATCGTACGCCACCATCCCCAGCGCCGCGAGCGCGGTGACGGTGCTCGGGTGGTTGGGGCCCTTGCTGCGCTCGAACAGGGCGAGCGCCCGCTGCGCATGCTGCCGCGCCTCATCCAGGCGTCCTTCGCGCCGCAGCAACACCGCGAGGTTGTTGAGCGGCGCGGCGAGGCTCGGGTGGTCCTTGCCGCGCGCCGTCTCCAGCAGTGTGAGCGAGCGCTGGAACGTGGCCAGCGCCTCGTTCGTGCGGCCCAGGGAGACGAGCTCCGAGGCGACGTTGTTGAGGTTGAGCGCGAGCGCGGGATGCTCGGGACTCCACTGCCGCTCCTTCAGCGCATAGGCCTGGGCCCGCTGGTACAGCTCGAGCGCCTCCTCGGAGCGGAGCTGGCGCGAGCGGACGCGGCCCAGCCCGGAGAGGAAGTAGAAGGTGCGCAGCCGCTCGGGGCCGGTGGCCTTGCGCGACAGCTCCAGCCCCTGCGTGTACTCCGCCTCCGCCTCGTCCAGCTTGCCCTGCACGAGCCGCAGTCCGCCCATGCGCAGGTGCAGGTCCATGGCGATGGCGGGGAAGCGCTCACGGCCCAGCCGCTCCACGGCGGCGCGCGCGTGGTGCACGAGCCGGTTGGCCTCGTCCATCCGCGCCATCTGGTCACCCACCACCCAGAGCAGCAGCGTCCAGACGCGCGCGACCGTCTCGTCGTCGCGCCCGGCCTCGGCCGCCCACAGGGCCTTGTAGAGGATGTCCTCGGCCTCCTTCGGCTTGCCGGTGAGGCCGAGCAGGTACCCGTGCATCGTGAGCACCTCGCCCTCCAGCGGGCGGTAGTCGAGCCCCTTCAGGTCCTGGAGCAGCGCCGTGGTGACTTCGAGCGCCGAGGCATGGTTGCCCACCTCCATGCGCGCCCGGGCATCCGCCATCCGGCGGCGGGCCGCATCCACGCGGGGGCGCAGCGCGTCCGGAGGCTGCGGGCGCGTCGTCAGGGCGGGCGCGTCCTTGCACCCGGAGATGCCCTCCAGCGAGGCCACCAGCTGCGGCGCGTTCTGCACCGTCTGCGCGTCGGCCTTCTCCAGCACGTCGGTGATGGCGGCCAGGTGCCACAGCCGCGCGTCCAGGCACGCCGCCGTCTGCCATGTGGTGCTGCTGGCATCGCGCGCCGCGAGGCACGAGACGGTGCGCAGCGAGCGCCACGCGGAGGCCTGAGTGTCCAGCGCGGTGGAGACGGTCTCCCACGCGGAGGCCGCATGGGGCTTGCCGGTGGCGAGGAAGGCCGCGTGGATGCGCTCGCGCCGCTCGGGGTTCCAGACGGTGGCGAGCTTGTCCGCCTCCTGCGCGCATCTCGCCTCGTCGCGGTGTGCCACCACGTAGCCCACCGTGAGGCCCACGAGACTGGCCGCTCCGGCGGAGGCCGCCATCCAGGTGCGGATGTGCAGGGTCCTCGGCGCCAGCTCCGCGAGCAGCGCGTCCATGGAGGGGAAGCGCTCCTCCGGACGCGCGAGCAGGCCGCGCATCACCGCGCGCCGCACCCGCGCGGGCACCTTCGACTCGCGCTCCGGCGCACGCAGGCGTCCCTCGCGCGCCGAGCGCGCCAGCGCCTCCGGGCTGTAGCCCTCGAAGGGGCGCACGCCGTACAGGGCCTCGTAGAGCGCGACGCAGAAGCTGAACTGGTCCGACCGGGCATCCACACCCTGGCCCTGCTGCTGCTCCGGCGCCATGTAGGCCGGCGTGCCCACCGTCGCGCCCGTGCGCGTCAGCGGCGCCGGGGCGTCCGGAGCGCGCGGCACGGACCCGGGGCTTCCGCGAGGGCTCAGCCACCGGTTGGACGGGCGCGCGAGGCCGAAGTCCGTCACCCGCACCCGGCCGTCATGCCCGACGAGGACGTTGCCCGGCTTGAAGTCGCGATGCACGAGGCCCGCCGCGTGCGCCGCCGCGAGCCCGCTCCCCGCGTCGCGGAAGACGCGCAGCACCTCCTTCCACGGGCGCGGCGTCTTCAGCCACTCGGAGAGGGTGGTGCCCTCGACGAGCTCCAGCGCCAGGAAGAGACAGTCCCCGGCCACGCCCACGTCGTGCACGGTGACGACATGCGGGTGCGCGAGGCGCGCCAGGGCCTGGGCCTCGCGCAGCAGCCGCACGCGCAAGTCCTCCAGGTGGCGCCCCTCCGGACGCAGCAGCTTGAGGGCCACCTGCCGGTCCAGCTCCGGGTCATAGGCCGCGTACACCTCGCCCATGGCTCCCCGGCCAATGCGCTCCAGCACCACGTAGCGGGACAGGGTGGCGCCCTGGGCCAGCGCCGGCGGCTCCCCGGGGGGCTCCGGGACGCCCGGCTCGGAGCTGGTCCCCATGGCCACCTGCTCCTGACACGCCTCGCAGCCCTCCACGTGCGCCAGGACGCGCGCGCGCTCCGCCTCGGGGAGCTGGCCCTCGAGGAAGTCGCTCAGTGTCGTCTCGCTCGGGCACTCCATGGAGATGGGGAGCGTAGCAAAAACCCGGACCCCTCTTCTTTCCCTGGAATTTGCGGCATGGGGTGGAAGCCACCCCGAGGCTCACGCCGAGGCGCGGGCGCGGAGCTTCGCGAAGAGCTCCGGCGGCATGGCGGCGTCGCCGAACTTGTGGTCGGGGGAGACGGCCTCGCCATGGAAGTCGCTGCCGGAGGTGGGCACGAGGTCCAGCTCCTTCGCCAGCGCGAGGTACTTCTGCCGCACGCTGGGGTTGTGGTCCGAGTGGAGCACCTCCAGCCCGGCCAGCCCGGCCTTCGCCAGCGCGCGAATCTCCAGCCGCTCCATGCGCGAGGAGCCGGGGTGGGCGAGTGTCGCGGTGCCGCCGGCATTGCGGATGAGGCGGATGGCCTCCGCGCCGTCCAGCTTGTACCGGTCAACCCAGGCCGCGCCCCGCGTACCCAGGAAGCGGTCGAAGGCCTCCCTCACGTCCACGGCCCAGCCCTTCTCCACCAGCACCCGCGCCAGGTGCGGCCGCCCGAGCTGCGCGTTGCCCGCCATCGCGCGCACGTGCTCCATGTGCACGGGATAGCCGAGCTGCCGCATCCGCTCCACCATGGCCTCCATCCGCGTGTCGCGCTCCTTGCGCAGTCGCTCGGCGAAGCGGGCGATGTCCTCGTCGTCCGGCCGCAGGAAGTGCCCGAGGATGTGCACCTCGCGGCCGTGGATGAAGGCGGACAGCTCGATGCCGGGCACCAATTCCACCCCGTGCGCGCGCGCCGCCTCCGCCGCCTCCTCCAGCCCCGCCACCGTGTCGTGGTCCGTCACCGCCAGCACCGTCACCCCGGCGGCCGCCGCGCGCGCCAGCAGCTCCGACGGCGGGTACTGCCCGTCGCTGGCGGTGGTGTGCGAGTGCAGGTCAATCAAGGCGGGCTCCCAGGGGCGGGTGGTGCACCTCACACCTACGTGAAGCATGCACGCTTTCACACCAACTTAAGACGTTGGACGCGCCGGTGCAGCGGCCCGAATGTCCAGGGTGGACAGTCCCTCACGGTGTGTCGAAGCCGACCTCGCGGTCCCTGGAGCCGGTGCCTAGAGTGGCCGGCCTATGGGCAAGAAGAACGACACGACCATCGAGAACCGGGTGTACCTCTTCGAGTCGCTGGCCAGCAGCTACGTCTCCGCCGCCTCCGAGGAGCTGGGCTCGGACGACCCCGCCGTGCGCGAGCGCTCGCGGCGCGCGCTGGCGGAGCTGGCCTATGTCTCCTGTGTGGTGTCCGACACCGCGCACCTGTCCGCCGAGCAGGTGAGGGACCGGGTGCTGGGACTTCCGGAGCCGGAACGCGCTCGGGACGCCGCCGACGACAACGGCGGCAACGCCACCGGCGGCGGTAGGAAGCGCGGCAAGTAGCAGCGGGGCGCACCCGGCGCTCCCCATGGGGGGCGCGGGGTGCTATGTCGCCGCGCCATGGCCAAGACCTCCTCGAACCCGAAGAAGTCCCTTCGCGCCGCGTACTCCGGGGCGCGCAAGGCTGACCCCCGTCCCATCACCGGCAAGGAGAAGCCGTCGGAGCTGCTCGCCCACGCCTTCAGCGCCTACGTGGGCCGCCAGGAGCGCACGGCCTTCGAGCTGATGTCTCAGTCCATGGAGCAGGACGCCTCCATCTTCCTCACGCTCTCCGGCGCCATGACGCCCGCGGGCCTGCACCAGAGCTGCCTCATCCCCCTCATCGAGAAGGGCGTCATCAGCGCGATTACCACGACGGGCGCCAACCTCTACCACGACGCCCACCGCATCATCGGCCACGCCATCCGCGAGGTGAACCCCAACGCGGGCGACCTCCAGTACCGCCTGGCGCGCATCATCCGCATCTATGATTTGGGCTTCTGGGAGGAGGCGCTGCTCGACACGGACCGGCTCTTCTCCGCCATCATCCGGGGCCCCGAGTTCCAGCGGAAGATGACCACGCCCGAGTTCCACTACCTGCTCGGCAAGGCCATCTACCAGATTGAGAAGAAGCTCGGCGTGAAGCAGCCGTCGCTGTTGTCCACGGCGTACAAGCACGCGGTGCCCATCTGGGTGGGCGCGGTGCAGGACGGCTCCATCTTCCTCAACATCGTCAAGCTGAAGCGGCTGCTCGGTGACGAGTTCAAGTTCGAGCTCGACATCAACGACGACGTCTACTCCATGGCGGCCATGCAGCACTTCTGCCGGCACAATGGCAGCAAGCGGCTGGCCATCTGGATTCTGGGCGGCGGCGTGCCGAAGAACTACACGCTGCAGGGCGAGCCGCTGCTGGACCAGATTCTCAACGTCCCCACCACGGGCTTCGACATCGACGTGCAGTTCTGCGTGGACCCGGTGGACAACGGCGCGCTGTCCAGCTGCCCCGCCGGCGAGGGCCACACCTGGGGCAAGGTGTCCGTGGAGGCGGTGGAGACGGGCTCCGTCTACGTGCACACCGACGTGACGGCGGTGTTCCCCTGGCTGACGCACGCGCTGCTCAGCGAGCCGAAGAACAAGCGCAAGCCGATGCGGCTGATGGACCGCATGGCGGACGCCATCTCCTTCCTCGACGCGGACGTGCAGAAGCGCCGCAAGTCGCTGATGAAGACGCTGGATTGGAGCGTGGAGGACGCGGAGCCCTCCACCAAGGACGACACCCAGAAGCACGAGGCCTTCGTCCGCTGAAAAGGCGGATTCACCCCTCAGGAGCGCCGACATGAGCCAGCCGCAGACCCCCGCCACGGGCGTGGTGATGACCGTGGTCAGCCAGCCCCAGTTCAAGACGCAGCTCACCCACGGCCCGTCCGGCTCGGTGGTCGTCACCGAGGCGCCGCGCGACAACGGCGGCACCGGCGGCAGCTTCTCGCCCACGGACATGCTGGCCGCGGCGCTGCTGTCCTGCGCGGTGACGACCATGCACCTGTTCGCCTCGCGCGAGGGAATCACCCTGGGCGAGGTGACGGGCCGCGTGGAGAAGCGGATGACGCCCCCGCCGCGCCGCGTGGGTGAGCTGGTGATGGCGCTCCAGATGCCGGCGGGCCTGTCCGCCGACCAACGCAAGCGCCTGGAGGAGATTGCCCATGGCTGCCCCGTGGCCCGCAGCCTCCACCCGGACGTGAAGCTGCCGCTGACGTTCAGCTACCCGGACTGACGCCCGCCCGCCTGCCCCACGGCCGAGCCCCCTGGCCCCTGCTGCCAGGGGGCCGGGCCATGCCCACCCTCCGGGGCTGCGGGAGTGCGCAACCGGAGGGCAGGGCATGGACGCGAAGCGGCTGGGCATCTATCTCAACGACCACCTGGCGGGCTCGGTGGGAGGCATCGAGCTGGCGGTCCGCACGGAGTCGGAGAACCGCAGCAACCCGGTGGGCCGCTACCTCGCGGCGTTCATCCCCGAGCTGAGGCATGACCAGTCCGTCCTGCGCTCCGTCATGCAGGCGCTGGAGCTGAAGGAGGACCCGCTCAAGAAGCGCGGCGCGTGGGTCGTCGAGAAGCTCGCGCGCCTGAAGCTCAACGGCTCCCTGGTGCGCTACTCCCCGCTGAGCCGGCTGGTGGAGCTGGAGGGGCTGTGTACCGCCACCGAGGGGCGCCTGTCCCTGTGGCGCACCCTGGCCCGGCTGTCCGCGAAGGACACGCGCCTGGCCGGCTTCGACTTCGAGTCCCTCATTGCCCGCGGCGAGTCGCAGCAGCAGGCGCTCCAGCACCTGCGCGCCCGCGCCGCCGACGTGGCCTTCGCCGACGAGCCCGTGCCCTTCGGCGCGGGGGAGCCCGTCATCGCCAACCTGTAGACGTACGAAGCCCCCTGGCGCGGCGTGCGCGGCAGGGGGCTCCATGGGACTGCTTCAGCGTCTCGGGGCTTCAGCGCCCTCAGGTGCCCGACGGAGGCAGCGTGTTGCGCTGGCCCGAGCCGGTGTTGGGCTGGGGCACCAGGCGGAGCTGGTTGGCGCTGGTGGCGAAGCTCGCGTCCACCTCGCGCTCCAGGTACGTGTAGCCGGAGAGGCCGTCCTCGTACATGCGCAGCAGGCTGCGCGACTCGTCCAGGCTGATGCGGCCGTTGCGCAGCGCCAGCTCGGTGAACTTGCGCAGCTTCGCGACGAGGTCGTCCTTGTTGTAGCTGACGTAGTTGAGGACCTCCGTCACCGTGTCGCCCGCCACCACGTTGTCGATGAGGTAGCCGCCGTTGGGCCCCAGCGACACCTGCACTGCGTGCGTGTCGCCGAAGAGGTTGTGCAGGTCGCCCAGAATCTCCTGGTACGCGCCCACCAGGAAGATGCCCAGGTAGTAGTCGTCGTCGTTGAGCGCGTGCAGCTCCAGCGCGTCCTTCACCTCGCGCTTGTCGATGAAGTGCTCAATCTTCCCGTCCGAGTCGCAGGTGATGTCCGCGAGCGTCGCCCGGCGCGTCGGCTTCTCCGCCAGCCGGTGGATGGGCATCATCGGGAAGAGCTGGTCGATGGCCCACGAGTCCGGCAGTGACTGGAACACGGAGAAGTTGCAGAAGTAGGTGTCGCTGAGCGACTTCTCCAGCGACTCCAGCTCCTCCGGAATCTCCCCCGCCTCCTTCGCGATGCGCAGAATCTTGTGGCAGGTGGCCCAGTAGATGTTCTCCGCCGCCACGCGCTGCTCCAGCGACAGGTGGCCCAGCGAGAAGAGGGTGAGGCTCTCCTCCTTGGCGTCCTGGGCGTCGTGCCACGCCTCCAGGAGGTTCTTGTTGGTGACCTCCTTGAAGGTGGCCATCAGGTTGCGCACGACGGACGGGGCCTTGTCGTCCAGCTTGTCCGGCACCTGGGCCGGGTCGAACTCGCTGGTGCCCAGCACGTCCACCACCAGCACCGCGTGGTGCGCCACCACCGCGCGGCCGGACTCGGACACGAGGGTGGGGTGCGGCACGCCGGCGCGGTCACACGCCTCCATGACGCCGAACACCACGTCGTTGGCGTACTCCTCCGTCGTGTAGTTCATGGAGGAGGCGAAGTTCGTCTGCGAGCCGTCGTAGTCCACGCCCAGGCCGCCGCCCACGTCCAGGTACTTCAGCGGCGCGCCCTGGCGGGCCACCTCCACGTAGAAGCAGCCCACCTCGCGCAGCGCGTTCTTCACGTTGCGGATATTGGAAATCTGGCTGCCCAGGTGGAAGTGCAAGAGCTCGAAGGAGCCGAGCATGTTCGTCTCCTTCATGAAGCTGATGCAGCTCATCAGCTCCGAGGAGGAGAGGCCGAACTTGGAGCGGTCACCCCCGCTCGCCTCCCACTTGCCGGCGCCGCGCGTGGACAGCTTCACGCGCATGCCCAGCCGCGGGGCGATGCCCGTGCGGCGCGAGACCTCCGCGATGAGCGGCAGCTCGCTGGGCTTCTCCACCACGAGGATGACGTTGCGGCCCAGGCGCGAGTAGAAGAGCGCCGTCTCGATGTACTCCTCGTCCTTGTAGCCGTTGCAGATGACGAGCGCGTCCTCGTTGTCGAGGAGCGCCATCACCGCGAGCAGCTCCGGCTTGCTGCCGGCCTCCAGGCCGTAGTTGTAGGGCTTGCCCGCGTCGATGATGGTCTCCACCACGTAGCGGTGCTGGTTCACCTTGATGGGGTACACGCCCCGGTAGCCGCCCTTGAAGCCCTGGTCGGCCATGGCCTTGCGGAAGGCCTCGTTGAGGTGCACCACGCGGTGGCGCAGCACGTCCGTGAAGCGCAGCAGCAGCGGCAGGCCGATGCCCCGGCGGCGGACTTCGTCCACCAGGTCCTTCAGGTCCATGCTGGGAGCCTGCGGCCCGTCCGGATGGACGCACACATGGCCCTTGTCGTTGATGCCGAAGTAGGGGTTGCCCCAGTTGCGGATTCCGTAGAGCTCGTGGGCGTCAGCAAGGGTCCAGCGGTGCGGAGGGGCGTTTGCGGGCATCGGCGTCTCGAGGCTCCCTATGAAGAGGGGGTGACTCCCGTGAACAACGGAAGGGCGCGGGAACTATAGGAAAGCAACACCGCGATCAACAGTCGCCTGCCGCCAGGGCGGGCAGGCGGGCTCCGAGGCATCCGCCGGCCGCCAGAAGGGCAGGCGGGCGGGCACTGTTACATTCTGGTGCCTGTCGTCCCGCAGGCGAGCCTTCCATTCAATTCCTACCCTTTGTCCATAGGTCCGGGAGGACGCGTGGATAGAAGGGGAGGGTTCATGGAGTCGTCCGCACGCAGGGAAGACGCGGTGCTGACCCCGAGGGAAATCTTCGAGCGGCTGGACCGCTTCGTCATCGGCCAGGATGCCGCCAAGCGCGCGGTGGCCATCGCCGCCCACAACCACCTCAAGCGCGTGCAGGCGCGGCGGCTGCGCAGGACGTCGCTCATCAAGAAGTCCAACATCCTACTGATTGGCCCCACCGGCAGCGGCAAGACGCACATCGCGCGGAACCTGGCGGACATCCTCCATGTCCCGTTCACCACCGTGGACGCCACCGAGTACACGGAGGCCGGCTATTACGGGAAGGACGTGGAGGTGATGATTTCGGACCTCCTGTTCAAGGCGAACCACTCGGTGGAGGACACGCAGCGGGGCATCATCTTCATCGACGAGGTGGACAAGATTGCCCGCCGCTCGCAGGGGGCGCGCAACGGCGCGGGCAGCCGCGACATCGGCGGCGAGGGCGTTCAGCAGGCGCTCCTGAAGCTGCTGGAGGGCCGCGAGGTGTACGTGCCCCTCAACGTCACCCAGGCGTGGAACAAGAGCGACTTCGTGCAGGTGGACACGCGCGACATCCTCTTCATCTGCGCGGGGACGTTCAGCGACCTGCACGACTACGGCGACGAGGGCAGCCGGGCCATGGGCTTCGGCGCGGAGGATGCGGCGAAGCGCTCGCGGAGGCGGATTACGACGAAGCAGCTGGTGGACTTCGGCATGCTGGCGGAGTTCCTCGGCCGCCTGCCGGTGGTGGTGCAGCTGGAGAAGCTGGGCGAGCCGGAGCTCATCCGGGTGCTGACGGAGCCGCCCGACTCCATCGTCCGCGAGTTCCGCGAGCTGCTGGCCATGGACGACATCGAGCTGGACTTCACCGAGGGCGGGCTGCGTGAGGTGGTGCGCTACTCGGTGGAGCGCGGGCTGGGGGCCCGCGGGCTGCGCTCGATTCTGGAGTTCGTGATGGCGGACATCATGTTCGAGGCGCCCGAGCGCCGGCGCCGCCGCGTGGAGGTGGGCTCGGACTTCGTGCGCCAGCGGCTGGTGGGGCTGGACTCCGCGCAGATTGGCGTGTGAGTCAGTCCGTGTGCTCCGCCGCCTTGACGGCCGCTCGCAGGCGGGCGGCCACGTCCGGGTCCTGGATGAGCTGGAGCACCAGGTCGTTGCGCAGCAGGGCGGCGGTGTCGCCCTTCGCGAGCGCCTGCTTCAGCGCGTCGTCCCGGAGCAGCTGCTGGAAGCGCGCGTCCTTGCGCAGGGCCTTGTAGGCGGGGTCCTCCTGGAGGCGGCTGGCGGCTTCCGGGTCGCTGGACGCCTTGGCCACGCGGACGAGGTTGCCCACCTGGGAGAACTGCGTCATCTCGAAGAGGTTGAAGCGGCGGGCCACCCGGAGGGCCAGCGAGTCCTGCGTGGCGAGGCCGACGCGGCGGCCGGCCACCACGACGTGCTGCTCGAAGAAGGTGAGGGCGCTGAGCGCCACCCAGGCGATGAGGAGCATCTTCGCGCCGCCGAGGGCGAAGCCGAGGAAGCGGTCCACGCTGCGGTCCTCGTTGTGCTTGCCGGTGCTGAGGAAGCGCAGGAGCAGCGCGCCCAGCGCGTAGCGCACCGCGAGCCACACGACGACGAAGACGATGATGGAGCCCGCGATGATGCCGAGGAACAGCGGGCTGCCGAGTGAGGCCGCGAGCTTCGGGCCGAGGATGGGGCCCAGGCGGCTGGAGGCGAAGTATGCCGCCGCGATGCCCACGAAGTTCGCCACCTGCCGCGAGGCGCCGGTAAAGGCGCCGATGACGGCGAAGAAGAGCACCAGGCCGAGGATGAGGAGGTCGAATGCCATGGTGCCGTCCTGGAAGTGGCGCCGTCAGCGAATCTTGAACGAGGAGTCGCCCTTGTTCTTCGCTTCGTCCTGGAGCTGCTTCTGCACCTCGGCCAGGCGCTCCTTGTAGCGGGCGTTGGAGGGCTCGTAGGTGAGGGCCATCTTGAGGTTGCGCTCGGCGGCGGAGGGGTTGCCGGCGTCGCTGTCCTTCTGGGCCTGCGCGTAGAACTGGCGCCCCTTGGGGTGGGTGCCGATCTGCTCCTCCTGCTCCTTCTTGGCGGCGGCCTTGGTCTCCGCCTCGGAGGCATCGGTGAAGCGCAGCTTCTGGGCGCGCTCGGGGCCCGTCAGGTCGGCGAGGTACTTCTTGCGCTTCGTGTCGTCGCGCAGGACGTAATAGGCCTCGGTGACGCGCTTGTAGAGCTCGTGGACGCGCTCCTTCAGCTCCTTGTCCTCGACGTGGAAGAAGCGGTCCGGGTGGTAGGTGCGGCTCTCCCGGTAGAAGGCCTTCTTGATGTCCCCCGGCGCGGCGGTCTTCTCGATGAGGAGCACCTCGAAGTAGTCCACCTGGTCCAGCTTCGCGCAGCGCGCCTCCAGGTCCGCGAGCTGCTGCGCGTCCAGGCCCGGGCCCTTGTCGGCGCCGGGAGGGGGCGGCGGCGTCATCGCGGCGGCGGGAGGCGGAGGCGGCACCCGCTGCGCCACGGACGGAGCGGCCGGGGCGATGGGCGGCACCACGGGGGCGATGCCGGGCACGGCCGGGACGCGCGCGGCCACGGGAGCGACGCCCGGCACGGCGGGCGCGACGGAGGGCACCGCGGGAACGGCAGGAGCCACGGGCGGCACCGCGCCGCCCACGGCGGGCGGAGGCGGAGGACGCGGCGCGGAGCCGGCGGGGGCGAGGGCGGGAAGGGAGACCGTGGGGCGCGCGCCAGGACGAGGCTGGGGCGGCGAGGCCGGAGCCACGGGCGGCGCCACCTGGCCCACCGCGAGCGTGGGCGGCGGACGTGGGGCACCTCCACCCACGATGGGCGGACGCACGGCGGCACCGGCGCTCGGGACAGGACCCGCGGCGGACGGAGGACGCGCGGTGGCGCCGGGGGCCGCGGCCGGGCCTGCGCCGGAGGCGGGACGCTGGGCGGTTGCCGCCGCCGGAACGCCGGCTGCCGGTGCAGCGGCGCCCGGAGCGACGGGCGGCACGGCGTTCGGCACCGTGGTCACGGTGGCCGCCGCGACGGAGGGCACGGCCGGAGCGACGGAGGGCACGGCGCTCGGCATCGTGGTCACGGTGGCCGCCGCGACGGAGGGCACGGCCGGAGCGACGGAGGGCACGGCGCTCGGCACCGTGGTCACGGTGGCTGCGGCGACGGACGGCACGCTTCCGGAGGGAGGACGCCGCGCGGCGGCCGCAGCGACCCCCGGCGCGACGGGCGGAACGCTGCCGGTGGGCGTGCGCTGTGCGGCCGCGGGTGACACGCCGGGCACGGCGCCCGACGGCGGGCGCTGCATGGCGGCTGCCGGGGGCGGAGGTGGCTGTCCGGGCACGCCAGGCGTGATGGACGGCAGCGTCGCCGGAGTTCCTCGAGGCGCGGGGCCAGACGCGGTGGCCACGGCGGGAGTGATCGCGGGCGTGCCGCGCGGGGCAGTGCCGCTGGCATCAGCGCCCGGACGTCCGGCCTGCTGGGGCGAGGCCGCGGCGCCAACCGCCGGTGCCGTCACCGTGGGACGCGCGGACGGAGGCACGGTGCCCGGTGCCCCCGCGGCGGGGAGGGGGGTGATGGTGGCCCGCGGGGTCGTGGGAGTCCCGCCGGCAGCGGGCGCGCCCACGGTGGGAATGCCCGCGACGGTGGCGCGCTGAGGCGCCCCGGGAGTCGCTCCAGCAGCGGGAGCTCCCACGGCGGGGATTCCGGTCACGGTGGCGCGCTGCGAAGCCATAGGAGCCGCACCCGCGGCGGGAGCGCCCACGGCGGGAATGCCCGCGACGGTGGTGCGCTGAGGCGCGGCGGGAGCAGCACCGGCGGCGGGAGCGCCCACTGCGGGAACGCCCGTCACGGTGGCGCGCTGAGGCGCGGCGGGAGCAGCACCGGTGGCAGGAGCGCCCACGGCGGGAACGCCCGTCACCGTTGCCCGCTGCGGAGCCACGGACGGCGCGCCGGGCGCCGTCACCACGGGGCGCGGCGTGGCCGCCGTGGCCGCTCCAGGGGCTCGAGGCGGCACGGTGCCCTGCGACGCGGGCACGGCGCCCGGAGCCAGCGGCGGTCTCGGAGCCTGGGGGGCGCCCGGAGCGGGCGCGGACGGTACCGTGGGGACGGTGGCCGTCACCCTGGGGACGGCGGGGCGTGCGGGGGCCGCCGGCGTCCCGGGCGGGGCTCCCGGCGGCTTGCCGGTGCTGGGGTCTGAAGGCTGGGACATCTTCGGCGTCCAGGGGCCCCTTACTGGGCCACGGCGGGCAGGTCGTTCGTGTTGTGGCCAGCCAGCCGCGTGTCACGGTTCGACTGGATGGACTTCTGGATGTCGGCCTCGGACATGCCGGACGACAGGGTGATGGTCGTCGACGTCTTCTGGCCCGTCTCGGTGTCGCACGCGGACACGTTCACCAGGCCGTCCGTGTTGATTTCGAAGGTGACCTCAATCTTCACCTCGCCGCGGTACCCGATGCGGAAGCCCGAGAACTCGAACTCGCCCAGCATCTCGCACTCGTCGGCGCGGTTGGACTCGCCCTGGTACACGCGAATCTTCACCTTCTCCTGGCCGTCGCGGCTGGTGGTGAAGGTCTTCGAGCGGTCGATGGGGACCGGCGTGTTCTTGTCGATGATCTTCTCGGTGTAGCCGCCCACCGTGCCGATACGCAGCGTCAGCGGAGTCACGTCCACCAGGAACGTCTCCGTCTTGCTGTCCAAGAGCGCGTGCGACTGGAGCGCCGCGCCCATGGCCACGACCTGGTCCGGGTTGATGCCCTCCAGCGGGTCCTTCTGGAAGTAGTGCTTCACCGAGTTGCGGATGATGGGCAGCCGCGTGGGACCGCCCACCAGGATGACCGCGTCGATGTCCGCCGCCGTCAGGCGCGCGCTCTGCAGCGCCTCGTCGCAGACCTTGAACGTGCGCTGCACCAGGTCCATCACCATCCGGTTGAACTGGTCCTGGGTGAGCGAGCCGCGCAGGTCCATGATGTTGCCCTGCGCGTCCTGGCAGATGCCCTGGCAGAGGATGTCCGCGTGGCCCGTCTGCCCCACGTCGATCTTCGCCTTCTCCGCGGCCTCCTTGAGCATCTGCAGGCAGTACTTGTTCTGCCGCACGTCCAGCCGCGTCTTCGTCAGGAAGTCGTCCGCCAGCCACGTCATGATGCGGTCGTCGAAGTCGTCGCCGCCCAGGTACGTGTCACCCGCGGTGGCCAGCACCTCGAAGACGTCCTTGCCGATCTCCAGGATGGACACGTCGAACGTGCCGCCGCCGAGGTCGTAGACGACGATGCGCTGGTTGACGTCGCGGCCGAAGCCGTACGCGAGCGCCGCCGCGGTGGGCTCGTTGAGGATGCGCAGCACCTCCAGCCCGGCGATGCGGCCCGCGTCCTTGGTGGCCTGCCGCTGGTTGTCGTTGAAGTACGCGGGCACGGTGATGACGGCCTTCGTCACCTCGCGTCCCAGGTACGTCTCCGCCACCGCCTTCATCTCCTTGAGGACGAGCGCGCTGATTTCCGGCAGCGAGTACGTCCGCGCCCCCACGGCGATGCGCACCGAGTTGTTGTCGCCCTCGACGATGCGGTACGGCATCACCGCCTGCGCCTTCTTCACCTCGTCGGAGAAGTAGTAGCGGCCGATGAGCCGCTTCGCGGAATAGACGGTCTGCTCGGGGCTGGTGATGATGTTCTTCTTCGCCGCGTTGCCCACCAGCACCGAGCCGTCCTCGAGGAAGGACACACAGGAGGCGTGCGTCGTCTCGCCCCACTCGTTGGGGATGACGACGGGCCCACCGTCCTGGACCACCGACACGCATGAATACGACGTGCCCAGGTCGATGCCGATTGCGATCTCGTCCGCCATTACGTCTCCGGTGAAGACCCGCGAGCCCAGGTCCGTCGGTGAAGGGCAGGGAGGTTAGGACTCTCTCCCCGGCGTGTCAACGTTTCAGGTCAAGCAAAGCCCAGCCATTTCAAGGACTTAGCGAGGGGGCAAGGGGCCGTGCCTGCTGGCTTGAGGGGGGAGGTTGGCGTCATTATCTATCTCTGGGAAGGGGGTCTTCATCCATGTCCGTCGTCCTCGCCGCCCTGACGTCCGACCCGAACCTGCTCCGCTGCGAGCTGCAGCGGCTCGCCAGTCAGGTGCTCCTTCAAGGAGAGCAGCGCTCGAATGCCCTGGGGGTCGGCGCCTATGCGCAGGACGAGGTTTTGCTGCGGCGCTTCGCGGGCGACGGCGAGCTGACGCTGGACTCGCTCGCGCCCCCGCATGAGTCCGAGGCCCTGCTGTTCCACGGCGGCAGGCTGCCGCTGGGGCTGTCGCTGGAGGACAACACCCAGCCATTCCGCGCGCGCCGCTGGCTCTTCGCGCACCAGGGAAGCGTCAACGGCTTCGAGCAGCTGCGCGCGGGGCTGATGGCCTCGCTGCCCGAGCACCTGCGGCGGCTGGTGCGCGGCGGCACCGACAGCGAGGTGCTCTTCGCCCTCTTCCTGCGCCACCTGCGCGACGTGGGCCGCACGGATGACCCGAGGCTGGAGGCCCAGGTCGCCGGCCAGCTCCTGGCGGACACCGCGCGCGAGGTGGCGAAGGCCGGCGCGGACGCGGGAATCACCCGCACCTCCACGCTCAACCTCGTGGCCACCAACGGCTTCGTCCTCGTGGCGTGCCGCTTCGGCGAGGCGCCGCTCTTCTATACGCGGCTGGAGGGCACCGCGGAGTGCGAGCGCTGCGGCCTCACCGCCGGCACGCCGGAGACGCAGCCCGCGGTGGGCGCTCACCGCCGCCGCCACACGGTGGTGGTGGCCAGTCACGTGAAGCGCCCCGCGGGTTGGGTGGAGCTGGCCCAGGGCACCACGTTGGTCGTCGGGCCGGACCTCCAGGTGAAGCACCTCCACGCGGCCTGACGAGCGAGGAGGGCGCAGCACCCGGCGTAGAACCGGAAACCCAGAGCTTCGCGGATGAATCCGGTGAAGCCGGGTCCCAATTCACAAAAGTCGTGGATTTTAGCCCGAGCTTCCCAGGAATGGAAGTGGGTTGTAGTGGGTGAGATGTGCACCACTTTACATATTCATCGTGAGGGTGCTTAATTTACGGAAATTTTTCATCTGGGATGACTCTTTTTGCCGGCCCCTCTCCCTCAATTCTCAGATTCTGAGGCTCCGCTCTCCGTAGAGGTCCGACTGAAGTCGGACGCGGCGGTGGCGGCGGCGCTGGGGCGGCGGTTCGCGCGGCAGGTGGGGCTGACGGCCCCGGCCAGCGCGGAGGTGGCGGTGGTGGTGAGTGAGCTCGCCACCAACCTCGTCCGTCACGCCGGCGCGGGTGGCACGGTGGAGCTGTGGTGCGAGGGCGAGTTCCTTTTCATCCGCTCGAGAGACCGTGGCCCCGGTATGACGGACCCGTCGCGCCTCTTCATGGGGCGCGGCGAGGGACGTCCCGGGCCGCTGCCGGGCGAGAGCCTGGGTGAGGGTGGCGCGGCGGTGATGCGGCTGACGGATGGAGTCCACGTGTGCAACCGCGAGGGCGGCGGCCTGGAAGTGGTCGCCCGCAAGCGCGTGATTCTGGAGAACAGGAGGCACCGGTGAGCCGGGGCACGATGTGCACGGAGCTGTTGCGGGTGCTGCAGCAGTTCATGTCCGAGACGGCCGCGCGGCTGGTGCTGCGCGGTACGCTGGAGCCGCTGCGGCTGTCGGCCGAGTCCGTGGGTTCCGCGGAGCTGCCCCGCGTCATCGAGGCGCTGGAGCCGGCGACGCGCCACTTCGTGGACCCCGCCCGCAGGCCGCAGCTCGCCGCGCAGCTGCGCACGCTGGCCACGCCCAACGCCAGCGCGGTGTCGGCGCTGTACCCCACGGCCACGCCCGCCGCGCAGAAGCCCGGTGGCAGTGGCACCCCGGCGCAGGGCAGCCACGTCGCCGCCGCGCCGGCTCCGGCCCCCGCCGGACCCCAGGTCCGCGCCACGACGTACCTGGTGCGCACCGAGGCGGACGCCAGCCACGCGCGGCTCGCGGCGCGGATGATGTGCGAGGCCATGGGCGGCCGCGGCTACGAGTGCCAGAAGGTGGCCACGGCGGTGAGCGAGCTGGCGCGCAACCAGATTGCCTACGCCGGCGGTGGCACCATCCAGCTCACCCCCGAGCAGACGCCGAAGCGGCTGTTGCGCGTGCGCGCGGAGGACCAGGGCCGCGGCATTCCGGACCTGGAGCGCGTGCTGTCCGGCACCTACCGCAGCAAGACGGGCATGGGCCTGGGCATCCTCGGCGTGAAGCGGCTGGCGGACAAGTTCGACGTGCGCACCGGCCCCTCGGGCACCCAGGTGGACTTCGAGGTATGGCTGTGAAGCTCTCCGTCGCCTGGCAGTCCCGCCCCAAGCACGGCGAGGTGCGGAACGGCGACATGGCGCTGGTGCGCCAGGAAGGAACCCACACCCTGCTGGCCGTGGTGGACGCGCTGGGCCACGGCGCCGCCGCGGCGGAGGTCGCCGCCGAAGCGGGCCGCTGCCTGGAGCGCACGCCGCTGGACGGCGGCGTGGAGCCGCTGATGGAGGCGGCGCACGCGGCCCTGCGCAATGGCCGGGGCGCGGCCATCATGGTGGGCCTGTTCGACGGGAAGACGCTCCAGTGTGGAGGTGTTGGCAACGTGGAGCTGCGCACGCGCGGCACGCGGGTGCCGGTGGTGCCCACCCCTGGAATCCTCGGGCAGTCCATGCGCTCGCTCCGCACCGCCTCGGCGGCGCTCGTGCCGGGAGACCGGCTCGTCCTCTTCAGCGACGGGCTGAGCTCCCGGTTGGACCTGGAATACGCTCGGAAGCTTCCCCCCAACGAGGCCTGCGTGCTGCTCATGGAGCGCTACGCCCGCCCTTCGGACGACGCCACCGTGCTGGTGGCGGACGTGGAGAATTGACTCATGAGCCAGCACGACTTCCCCGGGGGCTCCCGCCCCGACCGTGAGACGTCCCGCATTCCCATCATCCCCCTCTGGGGCAACCTCATCGTCCCGCTGCAGGGGGACATCACCGACGCCCAGGCCGCGCAGCTGTGCTCGGACGTGCTGCGCGACATCCAGCGCATCGGCGCGCGCGGCATGGTGGTGGACATCTCCGGCCTGTGGCTGGTGGACAGCCACCTGTGCGCGGTGCTCGCGCGGCTGGCCGCCTCGGCGCGGCTGATGGGGACGCGCACCGTGCTGTGCGGCATGGGCGCGGACGTGGCGCTCACCTTGCAGAGCATGGGCATCCAGCTCGAGGGCGTGGAGACGGCGCTGGGCCTGGAGGAAGGCCTGGCGCTGCTCGGCGTCGAGGTGGTGGGCGCGCGCGGCGCCGACTCCGAGCGCGAGGCCTCCATGGCCCTGGCCGACGAGATGCTCGGCCTGGCGCCCTCACCCGTGACGAAGCCTTCCGCTTGAAGTCCGAAGGAAGAGGAACCCCACCCCCACCATGAGCGCCCTTCCCAAGCAGGACCTTCTCACCATCAGCCCCGAGCGCATCGGCCGCATCATCGACGTGCTGTCGATGATTTCCGTGGGGGAGTTCTCCCCCGAGCGCACCACCATCCCCATCCACGAGATGGACGAGCTGGCGGCGCTGGAGGAGACGCTCAACGTCTTCGTGCGCGAATTGGCCACCACGCGCCGCGAGCACGAGGAGGCGCTCACCCGCCTGGCGACGAGCCACCGGGAGCTGGAGGAGAAGCTCGGCACGATTGACCGCCAGCGCGAGGCCATCCGGGACTTGTCCACGCCCATCATCGAGCTGTGGGAGGACATCCTCACGCTGCCGATTGTCGGCGTGGTGGACACGCAGCGCTCGGTGGAGATGACCGAGCGGCTGCTCCACCGCATCGTCCAGTCGAAGGCCCGCTGCGTCATCATCGACATCACCGGCGTGGAGGTGGTGGACACGATGACGGCCAACCACTTCATCAAGATGGTCAACGCCGCGCGCCTGTTGGGCGCGTACTGCGTGGTGACGGGCATCAGCCCGCTCATCGCCCAGACGCTGGTGCAGATTGGCGTGGACCTGCGCGAGGTGAAGACGCTCAGCAGCCTGAAGGAAGGTCTGCGCGACTGCTTCCTCCACCTGCGCAAGCACACCACCGGCACGTCCAACACGCAGCGCTGACGCTCGCCCGAGCCCGGACAGGGAGCACCGCCATGAACGCCATCTGGACGCTGGGTCCTCACAAGATGTGGTTCGAGGAGCCGGACACCGTGCGGCTCCAGACCGTGGGCGTCTACGACTTGAAGCTGCTGGAGGAGTCGACCGCGCTCGCCAGCGAGCTGAAGAGGACGCATCCCACGCTCTTCCTCATCTCGGACATGAGCCGGTCCACGGGCATGTCTCCCGAGGCGCGCAAGCTGCTGGGAGACAAGCCGGAGCTGCTGCCCTACGCGGGCACGGTGGTGTTCGGCGCCAACTTCGCCGTGCGCACCATGGTCAACATGATGACTCGCGCCGCGGAGCTGCTGGGCCGCGGCACGGTGAGCACCCCCTTCACCATGGTGGCCACCGAGGACGAGGCGAAGGCCTGGGTGGCCCAGCTGCGCGAGGCCGCGCGCGTGAAGCCGGCCTCCTGAACCCAACCCCTTCCTGATTCTCTAGAGGAGCCGAAGCCATGGGAGCCGTCTGGACGTTGGGCCCGCACAAGATGTGGTTCGAGGAGCCGGACACGCTGCGGCTCGTCACCGTGGGCGTCTACGACATGAAGCTGTTGGAGGAATCCAACGCCATCGCCAACGAGCTGAAGAAGCACCATCCCACGCTCTACCTCATCACCGACTCGCGGCAGGGCTCGGGCATGTCCGCGGACGTGCGCAAGCTGCTGGGCGAGAAGCCGGACCTGATGCCCTACGCGGGCTCGGTGCTGTTCGGCTCCAGTTTCGCCATGCGGACCATGGTCAACATGATGATTCGCGCGCAGCAGTTGATGGGGCGCACGGCCGCCGTCGAGTTCACCATGGTGGCCACCGAGGAGGACGCGAAGGCCTGGGTCGCCGGGCTGCGCGAGGCCGCGAAGGCGAAGAAGCCGGCCTGAGGTCTTCAGGACGCTCCCCTCGTACCGGAGGGTGATTGCCGTACGACTCGGGAAGTACACCCCGGGTCTGGAAGGAAGTAACCGGGCGTGATGGCCTATGCTGCCCGGCATGATCATCGCCATTCCCCGTGAAACGGTGCCGGGCGAAAGGCGGGTCGCGCTCGTGGCGGAGAGCGTGAAACGCCTCGTCGGCAAGAAGCACGAAGTGGTGGTCGAGAGCGGTGCGGGCCTGGGCGCGGAGTGCTCCGACGAGGAGCTACGCGCCGCCGGAGCGCGCATCGAGTCCAGCGCCGCCGCCGTCTACGGTGCCGCGGACGTGCTGCTGAAGGTGCAGCCTCCGACTCCTGACGAGGTGTCGCTCCTGAAGTCCGGCTCGGTGCTGGCGAGCCTGGCGTTCCCCCTGGCCAACCCGAAGCTGGCGCGCGCCATCGCCGAGCGGCAGGTGACGCTGCTGGCCATGGACATGGTGCCGCGCACCACGCTGGCGCAGATGATGGACGTGCTCAGCTCGCAGGCGACGATTGCGGGCTACCGCGCGGTGCTGCTCGCGGCGGAGGCGCTGCCGAAGCTGTTCCCCATGCTGATGACGGCCGCCGGCACCATTCCGCCAGCCAAGGTGCTGGTGCTGGGCGCGGGCGTGGCCGGCCTGCAGGCCATCGCCACCGCGCGCCGCCTGGGCGCGGTGGTGGAGGCGTACGACGTCCGCAAGGTGGTGAAGGAGCAGGTGGAGAGCCTCGGCGCCCGCTTCGTCAACATCGAGATTGAAGACGGCGCGGGCTCCGGTGGCTACGCGAAGGAGTTGAGCGAGGAGGCCAGGAAGAAGCAGGCCGAGGTGCTCGCGACGCACGTGGCGAAGTCCGACGCGGTCATCACCACCGCGCAGGTGCCCGGGCGGCGCGCGCCGCTGCTGCTGCCGGCGGACATGGTGCGGCGGATGAAGACCGGCTCGGTGGTGGTGGACATCGCGGCGGAGCAGGGCGGCAACTGCGAGCTCACCCGCCCCGGCGAGCGCTACCGCACGGACTTCGGCGTCACCGTCATCGGCGAGAAGAACCTGCCCAGCCAGCTCTCGGTGCACGCCAGCGCCATGTACTCGCGCAACCTGGAGAAGCTGCTGGCGCACGTCACGGACAAGGACGGCGCGCTGAAGCTGGATACGGCCGACGAAATCGTGAAGGGGATGCTCATCACCCGCGGCGGGGACATCGTCCATCCGGCCGTGGCGGACGTGGCGTTGAAGGAGGTGGCCTGACATGTCGCTGACGCTCATCTTCGGCCTGTACGTGTTCTTCCTGGCCGCCTTCACCGGCTACCAGGTCATCTCCAAGGTGCCGCACCTGTTGCACACGCCGCTGATGGCCTTCACCAACGCCATCTCCGGCATCTCCCTGGTGGGCTCGCTGCTGGCGGCGGGCGGTCACTACGGGACGGTGTCCACGGTGCTGGGCGCGGTGGCGGTGCTCGCGGCCACCATCAACGTGGTGGGCGGCTTCCTCATCACCGACCGCATGCTGCGCATGTTCAAGAAGAAGGGCGGTGCGCGATGACGCTCTCCCTGACGGAGACGTTCGTCCAGTTGCTGTACCTCGCGGCCTCCATCCTCTTCGTGCTGGGCCTGAAGGACTTGGGCGACGCGCAGACGGCGCGGCGGGGCGTGCTGCTGGCGGAGGTGGGCATGCTCGCCGCCGTCGTCGGCACGCTGCTGTACGGCATGGAGGTGTCCGGCGTCATCGTGCGCTGGGAGTGGATCATCCTCTCCATCCTCATCGGCTCGGCGGTGGGCACGGGCATGGGCCTGTGGATTCCCATGACGAAGATGCCCGAGCGCATCGCCCTGTCGCACGCCTTCGGCGGCCTCGCGGTGGCCTTGGTCGGCGTCGTCGAGTACCTGGAGCACGGCGGCCCGCACATGACCACGCTGGCCGTGACGGCCACCGGCCTGGAGGTGGCGCTCGGCGCGCTCACCTTCACCGGCAGCCTCATGGCCTTCGGCAAGCTGCAGGGCTTCATCACCGGCAAGCCCGTCACCTACCCGGGGCAGAACGCGTCCAACATGCTGCTGATTGTCGGCACGCTGGGCCTGGTGGGGCTGCTCGTCTACTCGCCGGAGGCGTCGTGGGCCTTCTACGCCGTGGCGGCGCTGGGCGTGCTCCTGGGCGTGCTGCTGGTGCTGCCCATCGGCGGCGCGGACATGCCGGTGGTCATCTGCCTCCTCAACTCGTACGCGGGCCTCGCGGCGTCGGCCACGGGCTTCGCGCTGGGCAACAACGTCCTCATCATCTGCGGCGCGCTGGACGGCTTCTCCGGCTTCCTGCTCGGCATGATGATGTCCAAGGCGATGAACCGCTCGTTCGCCAACGTGCTCTTCGGCGCCTTCGGTGCGGAGCCCGAGGCGAAGGCGGTCACGGCGGGAGCGGCGTCCTCCGGGCCCGCGCCCAACGTGGGCTCGGTGGAGGAGGCGGCCGAGGTGCTCCGCGCGGCGCGCTCCGTCATCGTGGTGCCGGGCTACGGCATGGCGGTGTCCCAGGCGCAGCACGCGGTGCGAGACCTGGCCAACGCGCTCCAGTCCAACGGCTGCGACGTGCGCTACGCCATCCACCCGGTGGCCGGCCGCATGCCCGGACACATGAACGTGCTGCTCGCCGAGGCGAACGTCCCGTACGACCACCTCTTCGACCTGGAGGTCATCAACGATGACTTCGCGGCGACGGACGTGGCGCTGGTGGTGGGGGCGAATGACGTGGTGAACCCCGCCGCGCGCAGCAACCAGAGCAGCCCCATCTACGGCATGCCGATTCTGTCGGCGGACATGGCGAAGACGTGTCTGGTGCTGAAGCGCTCGCTCAACCCGGGGTTCGCGGGCATCGAAAACGAGTTGTTCGTCCGGCCGAATACGATGATGGTGCTGGGTGACGCCAAGAAGACCATCTCCCAGTTCACCGCGGCGTTGAAGGAGTAGCGCGGACGATGATTCGTGAAGCGGTTCCGGCGGATGCCCCGTTGCTGGCCCGCCTGCTCCGGGAGTCGTTCGAGGAGTACCGGGGGCGGTTGGATCCGCCCTCCAGCGCGCACGGCAAGACGGAGGACGTCGTGCTGCGCGAGCTTCGGGACGGAGGCGCCCTCATCGCCGAGGAGCCCTCCGGGCCGGTGGGCTGCGTCTTCTTCCACGTGAAGCCGGACCATGTGTACCTGGACCGGCTGGCGGTGCTCCCGCCCTTCCGGGGGCGGGGCACGGCCCGCGCGCTGATGGAGGCGGTGGAGGCCCGGGCCCGGGCGCTGGGGCCCACGCCCGTGCGACTCAACGTGCGGCTGGCGCTCAAGGACCACCAGGACTGGTACGGGCGCCAGGGCTACGCCTTCCTCAGCTACGGCACCCACGCGGGGTACGCCTCGCCCACCTACGTCGTGCTCCAGAAGGACCTCTGACTCCGCGTCACTCCTGTCGCCGGGACGCCTGCTCGGACCTCGTGCGGGCGGGTGTCATGTGGCGGACGGAGCGCCTCGAGCCGCTGGAGGCGTGACTGGGCCACTGTGGGCGGGCGCCGCACAGTGGGATGACGATGCCAGAACGGAGGCGGATATTTTCGTCGGGGCTCCGATTAAAGTGGGGACCTCGTCCACCTTCGCGCAGTCGCTCTCCGTTGACGAATCCGCCCGCGGGCATTCCATTGGGGAGTCAGAGGGTGGCGGAGCGGGTCGTCGATCGGGTTCTGGCAAGGAGCGGTGCATGGTGGGCAACTCAGGCGATGGGAGCGCCAAGCCGGGCGGCTCCCGGGAAGGCCGCTCGGAGGAGCCGGACACCGACTCCTCGCCCGTGCTGGATGGTGTGGCCGACGCGGAGCTGGATGCCATCGTCAGCAAGCTGCGCACGGACAAGCGCCGCACCATGGCGCCCGCGGCGCAGTCGCGCTCGCGCGGGGAGATGATGTCCGAGCGGCTGCATCGTGGACGCCCGCTCGTGTCCGCGATGCCCACGCCGCAGCCTCCGCCCCCGGAGGCGCCGAGCTATGCGTGGTACGTCGCGCTCGGCACGCAGGCCTCGGGGCCGCATGACGCCGCGGCGCTGAAGGCCTTCTGGGAAAAGGGTGAGCTGGGACCGGATTCGCTGTGCTGGCGCGAGGGCTTCAGCGCGTGGCTGCCGCTGTCCCAGGTGCCGGAGCTGGCGGGGACCGTCGTTCCGCTGCCGGAGGAGAAGGTGCCGGCGGTGGACGCGCCCGCGGATGCCGGTGCCCAGCGGGCCCGTTCCGGGTTGAAGGGAGCCGAGGTCCTGCGGGCCATCGCGGCGGGAGCCGTGGCGGACGAGGTGACGTCCGCGCCCGTGGCTTCCTCGGGGCCGGTGGCAGGCGCGACCGTGGGAAGCGGGGCCGCTGGGATGCCTGTGGCCGGCGCGATGCCTGGCGTCACGGGCTCGGGCGTGCAGGGCCCTGCGGCCCAGCAGCTCCAGTCCGCTGGCGTTGCTTCGGCGGGCGTCGACTCCGAGAGCACCACGGAGAAGGAAGTACCCGTGGCCCCGCCTCGGCAGGAGGGTGGCTTCGCGGGTGCGCAGGTGCAGGCCGCTGGCTTCACCACGGAACAGGACACGTCCGTGACTCCGGCGGCGATGCACGCCGTGCTGACGGATGAACCGAAGGCGGGCCGTGAGCGCGCGCGGCGGCGTGGCGCCGTGTGGCTCGTGGCTGGAGGCGGAGTCGTGGGCGGCCTGACGGTCGCCGTGGCCATGGGGCTGCTGGGGAACGTGGACGTCCGTGGGCTCGCGGCGCGGTTCGGCCTCCGCGAGGACGCTCCCAGGTTGGAGGCCTCCGCTTCCGGGAACGCATCCGCCACTCCGAACGCTGGCGGCACGGAGCCCTCCGCTTCCGGGAGCGCGTCTGCCACTCCGAGCGCTGGCGGTACTGAATCCCCCGTCATCTCGAATACGGGTGGCGCGGCGACCGGCGAAGGGCAGGGCGCCGCCGGTGGTATCGCCAGCACCTCCGCTAAGGGGACCGGCGGGGAGACCTCGGGAGCGGCGGGAAGCGGCCTCGCGGCCACGGTTGCCTCGGGGACCTCGGGAGCGTCCGTGTCCTCAGGGGCCGGCGCGAGCCCCTCGCGCGCACCGCTGGGCGCCGTTGGAATCGACCGGGGTGGAAGCCTGCCCACGCTGACGGGCTCGCGCAGTGACGACGTGGATGATGTCGACCGTGCGCCGAACTCGGTGCTGTCCTCTCCGCTGCCGACGGGCAGCTATCCCTCGCGAGCACAGGGAGACCCGCAGGCCGCGTCCGGCGCCGCGCTCGCGAAGCGCACGGCGGAGTCGCCCGTGGGCGGAGCTCCGGGCAAGACGGAGCCGAATGCCGCCGCCGCGAAGGCGGAGCCCAAGTCGGACGTGGGCCCGGACGAGGACTACGAGCGCGAGCTGCTGGATCCGCCAGCCGTGAGCGGCCCCCCGGAGCGCAACGTCTACGTGCCGCCGGACCCGTCGACGCCGCGCGAGATTCTCCCGGAGACCGACATCTACGAGGTGGTGGCCGCGAACACGGCGGACATCGCCTCGTGCGCCGTGGGGGAGAAGCCTCCGCGCCGGGTGGTGGTGCGCTGGACCATCCTCCCGAGCGGCCGGGTGACCGATGTCATCACCGAGACCGCGTCCGTCAAGGGCACTTCGCTCGCCTTCTGCATCGAGGACAAGGTGCGCGCGTGGAACTTCTCCCGGCACCAGTCGCAGGGCGGTCCCGTGCGTTTCCCGTTCGTGTTCTAGGCAGACCTCGAGGAGCCTGAATGCCGGCCTACGTCGTGGTGCAGATTGCCGTGCACGATGCGCAGACCTACGAGCGCTACAAGCAGCTCGCCCCGCCGTCGATTGCGCAGTACGGCGGGCGCTACCTCGTGCGCGGAGGCGCGACGGAAATCCTCGAGGGCACGTGGCAGCCTCCGCGCTTCGTCATCCTCGAGTTCCCCAACGTGGAGCAGGCCCGCGCCTGGTGGAGCTCACCGGAGTACGCGCCCGCCAAGGCGCTGCGCCAGTCCAGCACCCACTCGATGATGGTTCTCGCCGAGGGCCTGCCCGTCGGCGCCGTGCCGCCCTGATTTCGCCCGTCCTCCCAACGTCCCCGCGCACCGGACGGGGCGGCCCGGGGCCGCGGGCCGCACACCCGTCCTGAACGACCCGTCAGCTCACGCCGACGGCGGTCCAGCTCTCCTTCACCTTCTGGAGCTCCGTCGAGTTGGCGCCGTACAGGTCGGTGGCGGCCTTGATGGTGGCCTCACGCGCCTGCTTGAAGGTGGTGTTGGGCGTCATGTAGTGGGCGAGGGCGCGGTAGTAGATCTTCAGGCCCTTCTCCATGCCGATGCCGTCCTTCACCTCGACGCCGGAGGTGCGGTTCTTCCCGCCGTTCGCCAGCAGGTAGAACGCGTTGTTCGCGATGCCGCTGGAGCCGTGGACCTCCTGCTGCTTCGGGTAGTTCTTGTAGTTGTCGATGGAGTACCCGTCCTTCGTCGGGTCGTTCATGTACCGCAGGCCGTCCGTGTTGCCGTTGCCCGGGGTCCACGCCGTCTCGCCCACCGTCCAGTTGAACTTCACGTCGGAGTTCTTCTGCGAGGCGTACCACTCCACGCCCGCGCCGAAGATGTCGCTCATGGCCTCGTTGAGGCCGCCGGACTCGCCGCTGTAGATGAGGCCCGCGGTGCGCTCCGTGAGGCCGTGCGCGATTTCGTGCCCGGCGATGTCCAGCGCGGTGAGCGGGCCGGCGTCCTTCCCGTCGCCGTCGCCGTAGCTCATCTTCTCGCCGTCCCAGAACGCGTTGACCAGGTTCTTGTCCACGTGCACGTACGAGACGAGCTTCTCGCCCGCGCCGTCGAGCGAGTCGCGGCCGAGCACGTTCTTGATCATGTCGTACGTCATGGCCGCGCCGTAGTGCGCGTCCACCGCCGCCTTCGAGCGCGCATCGTCACCGGTCTCGCCCCAGACGTCGTTCTTGTCCTTGAAGTCCACCGAGCCGCTGGCCTGCGCCTTGTTCTGGCCGTCGTAGGTGATGACGCCCTTGCCGCGCGTGGAGTCGTGGAGGCTGAAGGTGCCGTCCGCGTTCTTGTTCGTGGAGAGCGCCACCTTGCCGCTGTAGAGCGACGTGTCGTCCGCCGTGCCCGAGGGCGTGGGCGTCGGGCCCGGCGTGGGCTGCGTCTCCGGCTTGCCCGTGGCCTTCAGGCCCCAGCCATTGAGCACGCCCGTGTCGCCGCGCGCCTTGTCGCTCACCGTGAGCGTCCACTCGCCCTTGGCCTTCTCGCCCGCGAAGGCCGTCAGGTCGAACGAGCCCTTCAGGTCGTCCGCGCTGCCGCCGGTGCGGTTGTGCACCACCGCGCTCTTGCCGGAGGGGCTCGTGAGGGTGACGGTCAGGTCGCCGCGGTACGTGTGCTTGATGTCGAGGTCCAGCTTCAGCTTGTCGACGGTGACGTCGCCGTCCAGCTTCAGCTTCGACGTGACGGTGCCCAGGTCGCCGATGGCGGCCTTCGGCGTGGCGGTGGCGCTCGTCTCGGGTGTGGTGGCCGTCGCGGTGGCGGCCTTCGCGCCCTTCTTCGAGACGGAGAAGCCGTCAATCTCGTTGTAGCGGTTGAGGACCTTCCCGGTGTTGGCGTCCACCAGGTAGTTCATCCGGCGCGGCTTCTCCTGGCCGGCAATCTGGTCCATCTCCACGCGGTAGGCGGACTGGTACTTCCCGGTGGACGGGTCCTTGTAGATGACGCGCTCGGCGTTGGGCTGCTTGTCCGGCCTGGCGCCGAACTCCTTGCGCGCCACCTCGATGGCCTGCGCGGGCGACAGCTTGGGCTTCTCGCTGCCGAGGCCGGAGGGGATGGCGGGCTGCTCGCCGGTGATGCTCGTCACCTTCCCGTCCTTGTCGAGGTGGGAGATGAGCTGCTCACCGAAGACCTTCACGCCCTCGTGCACGCGGTCCAGGCGCACGTGCGTCATGCCCAGCTCATCGCGCTCGACGTTCTTCGGGACGTAGGTGTCGGCCGGCCTCGCGAGCGACGGCGTCCCCGGGCCGATGTACGCGAGCGAAGTCTGGATGGCGGCCTGCGCGTCCTTGCTGGCCAGGGCAAGGCGGCCGGGCTTGGGGGGCACGGGCGTCAGCGTCTGCTCCGCGCGAGCCAGCTCGGTGCGGCGCGGGGCCGGTCCGAAGCCGTCCTGGATGACGAGGGGCTTCGCGGCCCCAGCCTTCACGGTGTTCTTCGGCTGCGTCTCAGTGGTGGTGGGGCGGAGGTTGACCGTCTTCGGGCCATCGGTACGGCGGACGCTCATGGTGGGGGGCTCCGTGCGGCTGGGGGTACTGAATTGTCGGGCCCGCACCGTCAAAGTTGCGCTGTGCGTCGAAAAATTTATTGATTTGATACAACCCGGGAAGTCAGGCGAAGGCTTTCGGGTTTTCAGGGGAGTTTGTTGGAGGGGCATCCACCTCGATGACCTGGGTCCCCGGCTCCCTGTCCAACGACCTGCCCCGCGGGGCAGCAGCTCGGCGCGCCGACGCAGTCCCATTACCTCGCGCGTAATTGAGACACGCACCTCGTCGGCGCACATTGCCCTCGTGAGCGCGCGGGCCCGCCTGGGCCCCGCGGGATGACTCCCACGCTCCATTCGAAAGCGAGAGCAATCATGGACAGGCGAGACCTTCTGAAGTCGGCGGTGGCGGCGGGCGTGGGCATGAGCCTCGTGGCCGAGGGCAGCGAATGGCTGTCCCCGAGCGGCAGGCCCGGCGAAGCGAGGGGCCAGGTGCAGTCCGGCTCCATCATCCGCACCCGTGATGGCGTGGAGCTGTACTACCGCGACTGGGGTTCGGGCCGGCCCGTGGTGTTCCTCCACGGCTGGGCGCTCACCTCGGAGATGTGGGCGTACCAGATGCAGCCGCTGTCCGAGCAGGGGCTGCGCTGCATCGCGTACGACAGGCGTGGGCACGGCCGCTCCAGCGACCCGGGGCGGGGCTACGACTTCGACACGCTCGCGGATGACCTCGCCGCGGTGCTGGACGCGCTGGACCTCCGTGACGTCACGGTGGTGGCCCACTCGATAGCGAGCTGCGAGCTGACCCGCTACCTGTCGCGCCACGGCCGTGGGCGCATTGCGCGGCTCGTGTATCTCGCGCCGGTGACGCCGTTCCTGCTCAAGACGGCGGACAACCCGGACGGCGTCGACGCGGCGGTCTTCGAGTATGTCCGCAACCACTTCTACCTCCGCGACTTCCCCGGGTGGCTGGCGGACAACGCGCGCCCGTTCTTCGTCCCCGAGACGTCGGCGGCGATGGTGGAGTGGATCATGAGCCAGATGCGCGGCTGCTCCATGAAGGCCGTCATCGACTGCAACCGCGCCATGACGTCCACGGACTTCCGTCCCGAGCTGGCGCGCATCCGCCTGCCCACGCTCGTCATCCACGGCGACAAGGACGCGTCCGCGCCGCTGGAGCTCACCGGGCGCAAGACGGCGCGTCTCATCCCCGGCGCGCGGCTGGAGGTGTACGAGGGCGCGCCGCACGGCCTCTTCGTCACCCACCTGGAGCGGCTGAACGCCGACCTGCTGGCCTTCGCGAAGAGCTGAAGGCGCCTCACGGCCCGCCGAAGAAGGACACCTCCAGGATGCGCACGTAGAGGTTGCACGCGGCGTGGAAGAGGGACGAGCCGATGACGGTGCCGGTGCGCTCGCGCATCCAGCCGAAGAGGAGCGCGGGGAAGAACACCGACAGGCGCCAGGCCTGGAAGATGGCCAGGTGGCCCAGGGCGAAGAGCACCGCCGTCACCCAGAAGGCGCGGCCCAGCCTGCCGCCCAGCACGACGCGCCCCTGCGGCCACGCGTCGCGCAGCCGCGCCTGGACATAGCCGCGGTAGAAGAACTCCTCCGGCAGCGCGACGACGAAGAGCTGGTCGATGACCCACTCGCCGAAGCGCGGGGGCAGGCGGAACTGGAAGTGGGGCTCGCCCACCATGGGCGTGATGAAGCGCGCCAGCCAACGGGGCAGGTGGGGAATCACCTCCGCGAAGCCCGCGAAGGCGACGAAGAACAGCGGCCCGACGATGACGGACAACACGAGGAACAGGCGCACGTCCTCGCGCCACGCGCGCAGGGACAGCCCGTAGTCGCGGTAGTCCTCGTCCCGCCAGCGCATGGGGATGAGCGGCAGGTAGAGGAAGCCCACCGTGGCCACCAGCTTGGGGATGCTGGTGCCGCCGAAGAGCAGGAACGCGACGATGATGCCCAGGAAGCCCACCGCCCACAGGCCCAGCACTTCCTGCACGGCGCTCGGGCGCCACTGCGTCGTCATCGCCTGACTCATGTCCCGTCCGCCGACGCGAGCTGCACCTTCACCTCGCCCAGGGGCAGCACGCGGCAGCCGCGCTTGTGCCGCTGCACCACCACCGCCACCAGCCGCCCGTCCCCGTCGAACACCGGGCTGCCCGGAGGCAGGGCCAGGGGCACGTCGAAGAAGGGCAGGGGGGCGGTGCGGTTCACCTGCGCGGACACGGGCCGTGCGGGCTCCCGCCGCGTCGCGGGCAGCACGCCCACCACCCACCGTCCCGCGAGGCTGTCGCCGTCCTTCAGCAGCCTCACCGGCACGGCGGGGTAGGTACCGTCCGGCGCGGCCACCACCGCCACCTTGAGCGCAGCATTGGCCAGCACCACCTTCGCGGGCAGGGCCTTGCCGTCGTGCTCCACCGTGGCGGCATTCAGCCCGACGAAATCCTCACCCACCGGGCCCAACGCGGTGAGCACCTGCCCGGCGGACCCCACGATGACGCCGGGGCCGGTCTCCTTCGGCCCGCGCACCCGCACCACCGAGCGCGTGTGCAGCTCCATCACCCGCTGCAGGTCCGCGCGCGAGGGACGGGCCTCGTCCGCGAGGGCGGGGAGGGTGAGGAGAACGAGACAGAGGAGGAGCGGCGGCAGGCGGGACATCGGCTCGCGCCGCAGCCTATCACCGGCGGGCGCGCAGCGCGGCGAGGAAGCGGTCCGCCGGCAGGGTATTCAAAACGTCGGATTTCCGAGCCCAGCCCCGGCGCGCGGTGGCCACGGCATAGGCGAGGTTGCGCAGGTCCTCCTGGCGGTGCGCATCGCAGCTCACCACCAGTCGCACGCCGAGCTTCACGGCCTGGCGCACGTACTCGGCCTTGATGTCCAGCCGCGCCGGCTTGCCGTTGACTTCAATCGTCACCCCGCGCTCGGCGGCGCGCTCGAGGATTTCCTCCATGCGCAGCGGGTACGGCTCGCGGTTCTGGATGAGGCGGCCGGTGGGGTGCCCGAGGATGTGCAGGTGCGGGTTGTCCAGCGCGGTGAGCAGCCGCCGCGTCATCTGGTCCTCGTCCATGCCATGCCGCACGTGGATGGAGCCGATGACCAGCTCCAACTGCTCCAGCACGCTGTCGGGGTAGTCGAGCGCGCCGTCCTCCAGGATGTCCACCTCGATGCCCTTGAGCAGGCGCATCCCGGGCACCGCCGCGTTGACGCGGTCGATTTCGTCCCACTGGCGCTTCAGGTCTTCCACCTTCATGCCGCCGGCGTAGATGGCCGCCTGGCTGTGCTCGGTGACGGTGAGGTACTTGAGGCCCAGCGCCTGCGCGGCGCGCGCCATCTCCTCCAGCGAGTGCTTCCCGTCGGACCACGTGCTGTGCGCGTGCACGGCGCCCTGCACGTCCTCCAGCGTGACCAGCTCCCGCGGCAGCGTCCCTTCGCGCGCGGCCTCGACTTCACCGTTGTCCTCGCGCAGCTCCGGCGGGACGTACTGCATGTCCAGCAGCGCGTAGAGCGAGGCCTCGTTCGTGACGGGCACCTTGGTGCCGTCCTCGCGGTGCACGCCCCACTCGGAAATCTTGAGGCCCCGCTCGTGGCCCAGGTTGCGCAGGCGGATGTGGTGCGCGCGCGAGCCGGTGAAGTGGTGCAGCGCGGTGGCGTAGTCCTCGTCCGGCAGCACGCGCAGGTCCACCTGCAAATCCCCCTGCGTCATCCGCACGGAGCACTTGCTGCCGCCCTTGCCCAGCACCGTGGCCACGCCCGGCGCATTCGCGAGCGCGTCCAGCACCGGGCCCGGGTCCTTCGCGGACGCGATGATGTCCACGTCCGCCACCGTCTCCGCGCGGCGGCGCACGCTGCCGCCGAGGCTCGCGCGCACGACGCCGGGGCTGGCCTTCACCTGCTCCAGCAGCGCCTCCGCCACGGGCAGCACCTCACCCAGCAGCTTCCGCTCGCCTCGGGCGCGCCGGTACACGGCGATGCCCTCCAGAATCTTCGCCTCGCTCTTCTCGCCGAAGCCGCGGAGCTGGCGCACGCGGCCCTCCTGGCACGCGCGCTCCAGGGCCTCGATGCTGCCCACGTCCAGCTCGCGCCAGAGGACGGCCAGCTTCTTCGGGCCGATGTCCGGCAGCTTCAGCAGCTCCAGCAGGCCGGCGGGGAACTTCGACTTCAGCTCCTCGTAGTAGCCGAGCCGGCCGGTGGTCACCAGCTCGGTGATCTTCTCCGCGAGCGCGGGCCCGATTCCCGGCAGGCTCTCCAGGCGGCCCTCGGCGACGAGCGGACCCAGCTCCTGGGGCAGCCCGGCGATGCGGTCCGCGCCCATGTCGTAGGCACGCACGCGGTAGCCGCTCTCGCCCTGGAGTTGGAGCAACTGCGCGATGTCCCGGAGGACCTGGGCGACTGCCGCCTTGTCGACGCTCGGTTGGCTGACGTCTGGAGTCACGGGGGAGAAGGTAATGCCCGGGGAACGGGGGTGCAGGGCGCACCGCATTGTGGGAAAAGAGACCGCGATGACGAAGATCAAGCTGGGCCCGGCGGATTTCGCCGAACGGGAAATGCGCGGTTACGAAGTCGGCAAGCGCAACGTGTGTATCGCGAAGATTCAGGGCCGCTACAAGGGCCTGGATGATTGGTGCAACCACGCGGGATGTCTGCTGTCGGGTGGCCGCGTCGAGAACAACATGGTGGTGTGTCCGTGCCACGAGGTCGGCTTCGACATGGACACCGGCCGCAACGAGACGTCCCCCGGCGTCTGTGACGACCAGCCGACAGTGCAGGTCGAGGTCAAGGACGGCGAGCTCGTCGTCGACCTGCCCGACAACACCTGACCGCGCCACGCGCGCACCGGAGCACCTCTCATGGCACACGACGGGCACGACCACGACCATGACCATGACCACGGTCATGGCCACTCGCACTCCCACGGCCACTCGCACGGGCATGACCACTCGCATGACCACGACCACGGTCATGACCACTCGCACGACCATGGGCCCGGGCATCCGCACCACGGGCATGAGCACGGGCACGAGCATCACCACCACCCTCCGCACGGCCATGACCACGCGGCCCCGGGTGTCGCGGCGGAGCACAAGGCCCGCGCGCCGGTGCACGTGAGCGCCTTCGTGGTGACGTGCTCGGACTCGCGTGACGCGGCGCGGGACGAGAGCGGGCGGGTGCTGCGCGAAGGGCTGGAGTCCGCCGGCCACCAGGTCGCGGGCTCGGTGGTGGTGAAGGACGACGCCGAGGCCATCCGCGGCGCGCTCGCCCAGGCGCAGGCGGCGGGGGCTCGCGCGGTGCTGTTCACCGGCGGCACCGGCATTGGCCGGCGCGACTGCACGGTGGAGACGCTGCGTCCGCTGTTCGAGAAGGAGCTGCCGGGCTTCGGCGAGCTCTTCCGCATGCTGTCGTACCGGCAGGTGGGCAGCGCGGCCATGATGTCCCGCGCCACCGCCGGCACGTACCAGGGGATGATTCTCTTCGCCCTCCCGGGCTCGCCCCAGGCGGTGCGGCTGGCGCTGGACGCGCTCATCCTCCCCGAATTGGGCCATGCGGTGCGCGAACTGACGCGCTGACGACGTTCCTATCGCTCCTCGGGGCGGGGGTTGAGACGGCTCACCGTGGCTCATGGCTGTCTCACGAGCGACAGTGATTCCCAGTTATCTCAGGAAATGTCACACTGACGGTGAAGGCGGGAAAATTCATTCCTGCTGGTTCGCAGTAGCCGTCCCCCCGCACACCGCAGTGGAGAAGCATATGAACGTGAAGCGCCTGGCTTCAGTCGTCATGGTGCTCTGTTGTGTCTCGGCGTTCGCGAAGGCCCCTGAAGCGAGCGCCCCCCTGGCGAAGGCCCCCGAGCAGGACCGGGAGGTCTACATCACCGTCGGCACGGATGCCCTGGAGGTCGTGAACTCGGCGCTGGCCGCCCAGGGCCTCGCGGCGGCGACGCTGGCGGGCCAGAAGGGCGAAATCACCGCGCTGCGCGTGCGCGAGTCCCAGCTCAACTCCATCGCCCGGGAGATGCACGCGAAGGCCAACCGCTGTGGTGGCTTCATCTACCACGAGTCGGAGGCGGAGGCGCTCGAGGCGCTCAACGGCCTGTCGTCGCAGAAGGGCATGGCGTCGCTCGCGACGTACACCACGGACAACCCCGCCGTGGCCAATGGCCTGGCGAACGCGGTGCAGGAGTCCAACATCAAGAGCACCATCGGCTCGCTGGTGGGATTCGGGACGCGCTACCACACGACGACGAACGCCAACTCGGCGGGTAGCTGGCTGAAGACGCAGTGGGAGACCTACGCGGCGGGCCGCTCCGACGTCACCGTCGAGCTCTACACCCACACCAACACGGCGATGAAGTCCGTCGTCATGACGATTACGGGCACCGCGCAGCCGACGGAAGTCGTCGTGCTGGGCGCGCACCTGGACTCCACCTCCTCGCCCACGAGCAACGCACCGGGCGCGGATGACGACGCGTCCGGCGTGGCCACGCTCACCGAGGTCATCCGCGTGGCGATGCTCCAGGGCTACCACCCGGCGAAGACGGTGAAGTTCATGGCCTACGCCGCCGAGGAAGTCGGCCTCGTGGGCTCCAAGGAAATCGCCAACGCGTACAAGGCCGCGGGCACCAACGTCATCGGTGTGATGCAGCTCGACATGACGAACTACCAGGGCTCGAGCTGGGACGTGGTGCTGATGACGGACTACACGAACGCGGCGCAGAACACCTTCATCACCGGCCTGATGTCCACGTACCTGCCCACGCTGACCAAGAGCACGTCCTCGTGCGGCTACGCGTGCTCGGACCACGCCTCGTGGACGAACGCGGGCTTCCCCGCGTCGATTCCGTTCGAGTCGCTGATGAGCCAGTACAACCCGTACATCCACACGGTGAACGACACGATTGACAAGAGCGGGAGCACCGCGAACCACGCGCTCAAGTTCGCGAAGGTGGCGTCGGTGTACGTCGCCGAGCTGGCCAAGGGCACGCTGGCGTCGGCGGACACCACGCCTCCGACGGTGGCCCTCACGGCGCCCTCGGCGGGCAGCTCGCTGACGGGCACGGTGACGCTGTCCGCGAACGCCTCGGACGCCTCGGGCATCAGCAAGGTGGAGTTCCTGGTGGACGGTGCGGTCGCCGGCACGGCGACGGCGTCGCCCTACAGCTACGCGTGGAACAGCGCCAGCACCACCAACGGCAGCCACAGCATCTCCGCGAAGGCGTACGACGCGTTCGGCAACACGGCGACGACGAGCGCGGTGGCGGTGACGGTGAGCAACACCAGCACCGCGGCGGCGTATGACTCCACGCTGAAGGCGCCCCGGTGCTTCTCGGCGTTGGCCTCGTGCGACTCCGGCACGCTGCTCAACGGCCGCGGCACGCTGTCCGGCGGAGCCGAGCCCAACCAGCCCAACACCATCGCCGGCTCGTGCACGGACGGCCTCTCCGGCTCGTACCACGTGGACGAGTCGAACGACCGCATCAAGGTGTCCACGCTGGACGGCACGCCGTTCGCCGCGGGCAAGACGGTGAAGGTCGAGGCGACCGTCTTCGTGTACTCGACCACGGCGGACAAGCTGGACCTGTACTACACGGCCAACGCCAACAGCCCGGCCTGGACGCTCATCGGCACGATTACGCCGACGGCGAAGGGCATCCAGACGCTGTCGGCCAACTACACGCTGCCCTCGGGCACCGTGCAGGCGGTGCGCGCGCGCTTCCGCTACAACGGCAGCGCGGCCGCGTGCGGCACCGGCAACTACAACGACCACGACGACCTCATCTTCGCCGTGCAGTAGTCTGCGCTCCGTCCCCCTTCCTCCCGCCATGAGGGAGGGGGACGTCCGGGCCCTCGTGAAGAGGGCCCGGGAAGCCCGGCCCCCGGGCTGAAGTTCCAGTGGCATTGGGAGCCTCCGACGTGACACCGCGCTCTTCGAAGCGCACCAGCCGTGGCAGTGGATTGAGCGCCCGGGCAGCCGAGCACCTGCGCCCGAGGCTGGATGCCTTCCTGGCCTCCACCGACTCTCGCGCCCGCATCGCCTTCGACCCGGTGGAGTTCCCCCACCGCTACGAGGACCCTCGCGACATCGAGGTCAGCGCGCTGCTCGCCGCGTCCCTGGCGTACGGGCGCGCGGACCTGTTCCGCCCCAAGGTGGACGCGCTCCTCCAGCGCATGGGGCCTTCTCCCGCGGCCTTCGTCCGTGCGCTCGACGTGCCCGGCGCCGCCGCCTTGCTGTCCGGCTTCGTCTACCGCTTCAACGTGGGCACCGACGTCGCAGTGCTGCTGCTCGGCATGGGCCGCGCCCTGCGCGAGCACGGCAGCCTGGAAGCCCTCTTCGTGAAGGGACTGGAGGCGCGCGGCACGCTGCACGGCGCGCTCGACGCCTTCACCACCGCCCTGCGCCAGCTTCCGGAGATGGACGCGCTGCGCGCGGCCATGGGCCCGGAGCGCGGCCTGCACCACCTGCTGCCCTCGCCGCTGGGCACGGGCGCGGCCAAGCGGCTCAATCTCTATCTCCGGTGGATGGTGCGCGGCCCGGACGCGGTGGACTTCGGCATCTGGAAGCGCGTGCCGCCGTCCGCACTCGTCATCCCGCTGGACACCCATATTGGTCGCATCTCCAAGTACCTGGGCTTCACGAAGCGCAAGGACCTCACGTGGCGGACGGCCGAGGAGGTCACCGCGTCCCTGCGTGCCCTGGATGCCGCCGACCCCGTCCGCTACGACTTCGCCCTCTGCCACTACGGAATGAGCGGCGCCTGCCCGGCCCAGCCGGTGCCGGAGAACTGCGCTCGCTGCCCCCTCCTGGTCGCCTGCGCTGTGGGCCCTCGCGTGGTGGCAATGGCGACCCGGCGGGTCCGTAAGGCCACCAAATAGATGAGTGCGGGTGCATCGAATATCCGCCGACGTTGATTGTTTTGCTCCGGGGCTGTGCAATCCAGGGTGGCCCCGGGACTTGCATGCCGGCGGACATGGGTCCTGTTCGAGGCCGAGGAGCGACAGGAGTGCACGCGACGTTGGTGGCGGTGCCGTCCGCGGTGGCGGAGGAAGTCGAGCGCGGGTTGCGCGAGTCCGACGCGGGGCGCACTTGTTACGTGCTTCGCGTCTCCGAGGCCCTGGCTCCCGGCTCCATGACGGAGGGGCTGCTCGTGGCGTGGGACGAGGGCGGCCCGCTGGAGGAGGCCCTCGCCTGGTGCCGCCGGCTGGATGAGTCTCGCGTCGCCTCTCGCACGCAGTTCGTGGTGCTGACGGGTCGGCCGCCCTCGGAGACCGAGGCGCTGTGCCGGGCCGGTGCCGACGAGTGCGTGGCCCCACCGGGCACGCACTGGGGCGCGCGGCTGGCGTCGCTGACGCGCAGGCTTCGAGCGGAGCACGCGGCGGTGGACGCCCAGGCGATGCGCCGCACCGCGGACTTCCTGCGCAGCGCGCTGGACGCGGTGCCGGACCCCATCTTCATCAAGGACCGGCAGCACCGCTTCGTCGCCGTCAACAGCGCCTTCTGCGACTTCATGGGCTCCTCGCCCGGAGACTTGCTGAGTCGCTCGGACTACGACTTCGTCCCCGCGCAGGAGGCGGACGTCTTCTGGCGCAAGGACGAGCAGGTCTTCCGCTCCGGCCGCACCGACGAGAACGAGGAGCAGCACACCAACCCCGTTGGCCAGACGCGCACCATCGTCACGAAGAAGGGCACCTTCATCAGCGCGGACGGCGAGGGCTTCCTCGTGGGCGTCATCCGCGACGTGACGGACCGCAAGCGGCTGGAGTCGCAGCTCATGGTGGCCGAGCGCATGGCCTCCGTGGGCACGCTGGCCGCTGGCGTCGCGCACGAAATCAACAACCCGCTGGCCTACGTCTGCTCCAACCTCTCCTTCCTCAAGGAGCGCCTGGGGCAGCCCTTCGTGTCGCCGGACGCGCTCCCGGAATTGCGAGAGGTGGTGGCGGAGGCGGAGGAGGGTGCCGGGCGCGTCTGCGCCATCGTCCGTGACCTGCGCACCTTCGCCCGCGCGGACGAGGAGCGCCTCGCGCCGGTGGACGTGTCACGCGTGGTGGACGCCGCGCTCCGGCTGGTGCGCAACGAGCTGTCGCACCGGGCCCGGCTGGTGTGCATGCTGCAGCCCGTGCCGCGCGTGCACGGCAACGACGTGCGGCTGAGCCAGGTCGTGGTGAATCTGCTGGTGAATGCGCTGCAGGCGCTTCCCGAGCGGCCCGCGGACGAGAACGAGGTGCGCCTGTCCCTGCGCACCACGCGCAACGGCCAGGTGGAGCTGGAGGTGACGGACAACGGGAACGGCATGCCGCCCGAGGTGCAGCGCCGCATCTTCGACCCGTTCTTCACCACCAGGCCCGTGGGCGAGGGCACCGGGCTGGGGCTGTCCATCTGCCTCACCCTGGTGCAGGCCATGGGCGGGCGCATCGAGGTCTCCAGCGCACCCGGCCGGGGCAGCACCTTCCGCGTGCTGCTGCCCGCGCTCGCGCCGGAGCCGGCCATCCCGTCCGTGAATACGAGGCCGCGCGTGGCGCGCCCGGCGGCCCCCCGCCGGAAGCTGCTGCTCATCGACGATGAGCCCTCCGTGGGCAGCTCGGTGAGCCGGCTGGTGCGGGACGTGTACGACGTCCGCGCCGTGCAGGGCGCGCGCGAGGCACTTCAGTTGCTCTCGGAAGGCGAGCGGTTCGATGCCATCCTGTGTGACCTGATGATGCCGGGCATGAGCGGGATGGACTTCGTGGTGGAGCTGGAGCGGTTGGCTCCGGACCTGGTGGTGCGCACCGGGCTGATGACGGGCGGGGCCTTCACGCCGCAGGCGCGTGAATTCGTCGGCCGCCACTCCCGCGGGCTGCTGGAGAAGCCCTTCGAGCGCGAGCGCCTGTGCACCTTCGTCGAGCACCTGCTCCAGTGAACCGCGCCGGACGCAGGGCCCTGGCCGCGTCGCTGGCGCTGCTGCTGGGCCTCGCGCTGTGGGCAGGGGCGGATTGGCAGCGCGGCCTGTCCTTCGTGCTGCGCGCCGCGGGCATGAAGGGCGAGCCGGCGGAGACCGTCGCCCGCTGGGGCACCGGGCCCTTCGACGTCAGTGAGTTGCGTGTGCCCACGCGCCACGGCGAGGTGCGCGCGCGGCTGTACCGTCCCCGCGAGCCGCGGGGGCGCACGGTGGTGCTCACCTCGGGCGTGCACGCGGACGGCATCGACGAGCCGCGCCTCGTGAAGCTCGCGGGAGACCTGGCCGCGGGCGGGCATCTGGTGCTCACCCCCGAGCCGCCGGACCTGCTCCGCTACGAAATCACCCCGCGCCTGGCGGACATCATCGAGGACGCCGCCGGGTGGGCCGCGTCGCGCGCGGACCTGGCGCCCGACGGGAAGGTGGCCCTGTTCGGCATCAGCTTCTCCGGAGGGCTGTCCGTGGTGGCCTCGGGGCGGCCGGCGCTGAAGGGGAAGGTGGCCGCGACGCTCTCGTTCGGCGGGCATGGGGATTTGCCGCGCGTGCTGTCCTTCCTGTGCACCGGCGTGCTCCCGGACGGCCGCCACCTGTCGCCGCACGACTACGGCGTGGTGGTCATCCTGCTCAACGTGGCGGACCGGCTGGTGCCTCCCGAGCAGGTGGAGCCGCTGCGCGCGGGCATCCGCACCTTCCTGCGCGCCTCGCACCTGACGCTCACCGACGGGGCCCTGGCGGAGCAGACCTTCGCGAAGGCGCGGGCGATGCAAGCGGAGATGGCCGAGCCGGCCACCACGCTGATGAAGTACGTCAACACGCGCGACGTGGCGGCGCTGGGGCCGCTGCTGCTGCCGTACGTGAAGACCTTCGCCGCGGACCCGTCGCTGTCACCCGAGCGCTCTCCGCCGCCGTCCTCGCCCGTGTACCTGCTGCACGGTGAGGGCGACACGGTGATTCCCGCCATGGAGTCCGTGCTGCTCGCGAAGGCGCTGCGGCCGCACACCGAGGTCCATCAACTGGCCACGCCCCTCATCTCCCACGCGGAGGTGGACCGGCAGGCGAGCGCCGGAGACGTGTGGCGGCTGGTGGGATTCTGGGCCGGGCTGCTCGACGAGTAGGCGGGACGCTTGGCCCTGCAACGAACCCGTTACACGAGGACGGAACAGCCGGGCGGGCGTCACGAAGGTGACATCGGCGCACGTGCATGGCTTCCCGATTGGCTCGGCGGATACATTGTCCGGCGCCATGAGCGTGAGCCTTCGTGATGTCCTCACCGGCGAGGATGTCTTCGGCTACATCCACCGGGTTCGGGGTTCCTTCGATTCGCGCCTCTACCAGCAGCTCCTGGGCGCGGCCAACGCCTTCAAGGAGGGCGACGAGGCCCTCGGCATCGCCGCCGCGGACGAGGTGTCCCGCGCCAATGCCCGCACGCTGCTGGCCCGCACGAGGCTGGGCGCCATCCACGCACATCCGCCCTTCGAGGACAGGCTCCATGCCTTCATGTTGGAAGGGTTGGACGGGGAGCTGCTCGCCCGGTTGTCCGACTGGACGCTGGGGCAGCTGAAGCAGTTCCTGCTCACCGCTCCCGAGGCGGAGGTGCATGCCATCCTCGGTGGGCTGGGCAGCGACGTCATCGCCTGCGTCGTGAAGCTGATGAGCGACGCGGAGCTCACGGCGGTGGGCGCGCGCATCTTCCACCCACTGCCCGGTAGCAAGCTGGGCGCGAAGGGCTACCTGGGCGCGCGCATCCAGCCGAACTCGCCCACGGACCACCCGGACGACATCCGCTGGCAGGTGTTCAACGGCTGGTCCTTCGCGGTGGGCGACGTGGTGCTGGGCACCAACCCCGTGTCCTCGGTGCCCGGGTCCGTGGCGGCGGTGGAGTCCGCGCTGCTCGACATCCTCGTCACCTTCGGGCTGACGGAGGTGATGCCCCACTGCGTGCTCTCGCACATCGACGTGCAGGCGCAGGTGGAGGCCGAGCAGCCGGGCACCACCGGCATCTGGTTCCAGAGCCTCGGCGGTAACGAGGCGGCCAACCGCACCTTCGACGTGACGATTGAGAAGATGGTGCGGCACGCGGCGAGCCGCACCGGGAAGTTCGGGCTCTACTTCGAGACGGGGCAGGGCGCGGACGCGACGAATGGGCACCACCACGGCTGCGACATGCTCATCCACGAGTCGCGCAAGTACGGCTTCGCGCGGGCACTGAAGGCTCGCGTGGCGCTGGCGCAGCTCGGAGCGGGGCAGAAGCCGGAGCCGTGGGTGCACGTGAATGACGTGGCGGGCTTCATCGGGCCGGAGGTGTTCCGGACGAAGGAGCAGCTCGTGCGCTGCTGCCTGGAAGACATCGTCATGGGCAAGCTGCACGGGCTGATGATTGGCCTGGACGTGTGCTCCACGCTGCACATGGACGTGTCGCTGGACGACCTGGGCTGGTGCCAGGAGCAGGTGGCGCCCGCGGGGCCGGGCTACCTGATGGCGTTGCCCACGCGGAACGACCCGATGCTCAGCTACCTGACGACGGCGTTCCAGGACCACGTCCGGCTGCGCGAGAAGTACGGCCTCAAGGTGGATGACCGGATGTGGGCCTTCTTCCAGGAGCTGGGCGTCATCGACGCGCAGGGCCGGCCCACGGAGCACTTCGGCGACCCGGCGTGGGTGTACCTCCAGTACCGGCGTCGGAAGGGGGACACGCGCCCGGACGCGGAGGTGCTCGCGGAGGCGAAGCGGGAGATGGCGGCGGTGCGCGAGCGCAGTGTGCCGCTGGCGGTGGGGCACGGAGCGCGGACGTACGATTTGGAACCCTCGCTGGAGCGCGAGCTGCGCGCGCTGTACGAGGACGCCAAGGTGGGCCTCTGGTCGGAGCTGTCCGATGCAGCGGTGGCGCAGCTATCGGACGCGGTGACGCTGCGGACGTGCTCGGAGGACCGGCGCGACTACATCCTGCATCCGCCGTCGGGTGAGCGGTTGGACTCGGAGTCGGAGCTCGCGGTGCGGATGCTGCGGCTGCGGCACGCGGGGCAGTGGGACGCGCAGATTGTCATCTCGGATGGACTGGACGCGCGCTCATTGATGGACGAGGGGCACCTGAATCCGTTCCTCACGGAGCTGCGCCGCGAGCTGACGGCGGCGGGCTGGCGCGTGGCGCCGGAGCACCTGGTGGTGAAGTACGGCCGCGTGCGCGCGGGCTACCAGGTAGGCGAGTTGTTGTTCGGTGACGTGGAGGCGTCGGCACCGCGAGCACTGGTGCACGTCATCGGCGAGCGGCCGGGCTCGGGGCACCATGCCTTCTCCGCGTACCTGAGTGCTCCGTCCGCGAGAGCGTGGGGCGTGCAGGGCAGGGTGGACCACGACATCACGCGGTTGATTGCCGGCATCTCGGATACGAGCGTGCGGCCCGAGGCTGCGGCTCGTGAAGCGGTGCGAATCCTCGCGGAGCTGGCGGCGGCGGCGCGGAATGAGCCGCCCACGGCCGGTGGGACCGTGGAGGCTCGTGGGGCCTGACGGGCGCTGGAGCAACGGTCATCCAGCGCCTTCAGGAGTTTCGCTACGAGACGTCCCCGTTGCAGCTCCAACCCGCGCCATCGCACTTGATCCAGCCCGGGCTGCCCGGAGCATCCGTTCGGTAGTCGCAGTCCCACGCGCCCGAGCATTCCAGGGACATGCCGTTGTTGCAGATGAGGTGCAGGTAGCAGGGGCCTGCATAGCCTGGGGCCTCCTGCGCCTCTGCCTTCCCAATGGGAGAGATGCCAACACCGAGTCCGATGACCGCGCCCAGGGTGACTGCAAGCCACTTCGACATGGTGACCAGCCTTTCATCAGAGGAGGACTGCGTGGAAAGGATACCAGTCAATCCCAGACGTCACCATGCGGGCGGGGACGAAAAGCCATGAATATGCCGTAGCCACTCCGTTGCAGTTGAGCCAATACCATGCGGGCGGAGTCGTGAGGCCCTGTCGGGAGTCAGGTGATGCGGGCGGCCGTGCGCACTCCGCCCACGGCCGTGGCCAATGTGCTCTGACCGGGGAACACCGAATCTCCGACGAGCCACAGTCCATCCATGACCTGCACGGGGCCCAGGTTCCGGTAGTTGCCCAGGCCCGCGCGCCGGGGCACTCCGCCTACCGCGCCCCCCTCCCGCTGCGTGAAGCGCTGATACGTGCGGGGTGAGGCCGTCATCGTGTGCGTGAGCCCGGCCATCCACTCGGGTGCGAGCAGTTCCAGCCCCTGCTGCATGCGCTCCTGGATGCCTCCCAGGTAGCGTCCCTGTTCCTCCGGTGGCAGCCGCGCCAGCGTCTTCAATGGCACGTGCGTGGACACCGTCACCGTGCGGTGGCCTTCAGGGGCTCGGCCTTCGTCCGACGCGCCGCTGATGGACATGAACAGGTGATTGCCTTCGATGAACGGCGCGCGTGAGTCTCGCACCAGCTCCAGGTGGTGCGCGCTGCCGCCCTCATGCTCCGGGGCCTTCACCACGAGATAGAGCATCGCCGCGCCCCAGCCCTCGGCGATGCGCTCGGACATGGCGTCCAGCCGGGGGAGCTGTTCCGCCGTCATTCCGAGCAGGCGGAGCACGCCTCGCGGCAGCAGGTTGGCGACGACGTGCCGTGCTCTCAGCTCGCCCTTACGCGATGCCACGCTCCAGCCACCGGACACCTTGGTGATGGACTTCACGCGGTTGGCCAGCAGCACCGTGCCGCCGCGCGATTCCACCGCCTTCGCCATCGCCTCCGCCAGCTTGCCGATGCCGCCCCGCACGTGGCCCGTGCCGCGCCAGTAGTAGTCCATCGCCGCGAGCGCGAACGGAGCCTCGGCTTCGGCCGCGCTGCACTGCACGGTGATTTGACAGAGCGCATCCAGGTACGTGCGCAGCGGCTCGAAGCCCGTGAGCCCCAGCTTCTCCAGCACCGCGTCCAATGGACGTCCCATCCACCGCAGCAGCGGCGCGTATTGGAGCGCGCGTCCCGAGTGGCGCAGCAGGGCCCGCGCATTCAGCGGCGGCAGCAACGCCGGGTCATCGAACAGCGGCCAGAGCGCTTCAGCCACCTGGGCCTGCAACGCGAACAGGCGACGGATGCCATCCACGGGCGCGCCGGGCAGGGCACACAGTGACTCGATGAAGCGCGCCTTGTCCCGGTGTATCGGCAACTGAAGCTCTGGCGTGCGCAGCTCCACCACCGGGTCCAGCCAGTCCACTGTCACGGCCATGCCGTGCTCGCGAATCCACCGGCCGAAGAGCTGATGCGGTTCGAAGCCGGAGAACAGCGTGGCCCCCGCCTCGAAGGCGTGGCCTTCTCGGCGGAAGGTGCTGGCGCAGCCGCCGGGGTAGTTCAGCGTCTCGCACAGCGCCACGCGAGCGCCCCGCCGCGCCAGCTCCAGCGCCGTGGCGAGCCCGCCGAAGCCCGCGCCCACCACCACCGCGTCGTACCAGGTGCTCGACATCATCCTCGAGAGGATGCCCCAGCTCCCGCCGGCAGGAGCACTGCATCCGAGGAGCGCTATTCCGGATCGAGCGCCCAGGTTCCTTCTTCCCAGCGTTTCAATGCCTGCTGCGCTCCGAACGGGACCAGCCCCTGTCCCTTGGCAGCTTCGTCAAGGACCGCTTTGGCTTCGGCCGTCCGATAACGGAGCAGATGTGCGGCAGCCATCACGCGCACGTCCATTCGCTCATGCTTGAGCAGCGCGGCGAGAGCATCACGTCCGGCATTGCCGTGGGCCAGGAGCTTATCGACGGCGGCACCGTACTTCCTGGCGTGCTTGTTCCCGGTCTTGGCGTCTCCCCGCAGGATGGCCTCGTTCTGCTCCTCCACGTTCAGCGCGAACTGCTCGACAAGATCCTCCAACTTCACCACCAGAGCCCCTTCCTGATGTTCTTGATGGCCAGCAGCCCCAACTCACGTTGGCCTACTCCGGATCAAGCGCCCAGGTTCCGTTCTCCCAGTGCCTCAGGGTCATGATTGCGTCGAGGGCGCCGATGCCTCCTTCCTTCGCCGCAGCCTCCAACACGGCCTTGGCTTCTGCCGTCCGGTAGCGGAGCAAGAACCCAGCCGCCATGGCGCGAACATCCGTACGCGGATGCTTTAGCAGCACGGCGAGGGCGTCTCGCCCAGTATCTCCCTGCGCGCGTAGCGCCTGAAGCGCGGCAGTGTACTGCCTGGCGTGCTTGTTCCCTGTCCTGGCATCTCCTCGATGAATGGCATCCGTCTGGGCCGCGACGTTCCGCGCGAATTGATCGACCAGTTCTTCCAGCGTCATCACCAGACCCTCTTCTTCACGTTCTCGATGGCCAACAGCCCGAACTCGCGTTGGACCTCGTAGGACTGTGTGCTCAACCACTGCCTCACGGTCTGTGTATACGACTGCGTGACCGAATGGCGAATCGACGAAAAGAACGCGCTGACGTCGCTATGTAGGGCCTTGTCCAGCGGGATGATGTTCTCGGTGTTGTGGAGGGCCTGGGGGCCGAAGCGATTCACGTTGCCCGGAGTCTGCTCGACGATGTGGTGCCACTGCTTGTTCTGGCCCGCCGGGCCCATGGCCTTCTTGAAGCCACTGAACGAGCCCCAGGCCCTGTAGCCCGAGGGACGCGCCTTGGCGGAGGCGCCGCTACTCGTGCCGCTGGCCGCCATGGCCACAGCGCCGGGCGCGAGGGCGATGGTGACGGTCTCGGCACTCACGGCCACCGTTCCCACTTCCGCGACCGCCGCGAGCCTGATGCCCACCTGTGCTTCGGCCTGCACCGCCGCCTGCGCGGCGCCGGGGAGCTTTGGCACCTTCGCCCCCAGCCCCGCCGCCGTGTTCCCAATGGCGGCCGTGGCCAACATGGCGAACGCGCGCGCCGCGTTGCGGCCCATGACCTTTCCGTAGCGCCCCCCCGCCTCGCGTAGCTCGTCAAACGTGGTGGCCTGTTCCGCTTCCTCCATCAACCGCTTGAAGCCCACGATGAGGCTCCAGAACGTATCGACCCCTACGTAGGCAATGAGCGAAGCGGTCATCACGGCGGCCACGCCCTTCGAGAAAGGCTCGGGCACCGCGAGCAAGATGCAGTACGTGGTCCACGTCCAAAGAGCCGCCGACATCATGGCCTGGGGGTCGGCCATGTCCTTGAATGCGTCCATCATCTCGTCCAACACGACGCCCTGGGCCAGGGCCATGGCCAGGGCGTAACGGCCATCCCCGGTGACAGTGGGGCTCTCCATCAGGAGGCGCAGGCAATCGCCGGACTTGTTCGTGCGCTCGCACCAACGCAGGTAGGCGCGCGTCAACTCCACCTCTGCCTCGGGTTGTTCGCCCTCCAGGTGTTCGCCTGGTCCCAGCGGGATGACGCGGTGGCCGCGTGGCTCGTACAGGTACGAGCCGCTGCGTGCATCCACCTCGAACAACCGCCGGGCCGTTTCCTGGGGACGAGTGGAAGGCCGCACGCTCCGGGCCAGCGCTTCTACGGCTTCAACGAAGTCGCCTTCGTCCAGTTCCACCGGCGCGGCATCGCCGCTGCGTAGAGCGAGGACGATGGGTTCGCCGTGGCCCGTGTGAAGGCGCACAGACTTCGTGGTGCCGCTGCATCCGGCCAGACTCACGAGCAGTAGGGGAATCGACCATCGTGGCAGCATGCGGAGCCCTCCTGGCGCCCGTGGACGGCTCGCCACTCAGCGATACATGAGCGCCATGCTGTCCATGCGCGCGCCCTGGCCGGGCGTGAACTCGAACATGCAGGCGTCGTCCGTGTAGCCCATGTAGTTGTGCACGGGGTCCAGGCCCGGGTCCGCGGGGCACGTGTCCAGTCCGTCCGTGCACGCGGTGGACGAGCCCGCGGACCTCGGCGTGTCCGCCACGCCGTCATCCACCGAGCAGCCCTGCACCGTGTGATTGAGGCCCAGCCAGTGCCCCACCTCGTGCACCGTGCTGTCGCCCTGGTTGTACGGCGCCGCCGTGCCACCCGGCAGCGTCGAGTTCAGCATCACCACGCCATCAATCACCGGGCTGGAGGCATAGCTCCACGGGAAGGTCGCCCAGCCGAGCAGCCCGCCGCCAGGGCTCGCGAGGTACAGGTTGAGCGACTCCTTTCCACCCCGGCGCAGCGCCGACTTCGCCGTCCGCTCCGCCGAGCTCCCCGGCGACATCACGTACCACGTGGCATTCGTCGTCCGCGTGGTGGTCACCAGGTCGAAGTAGAACGGCGTGGCGCTGTACGCACTGTTGAGCACCGCGAGCTGCGCGCTGATGACCGAGTCCGGCACGTCTCCATTCGCCGTGCCCGTCCCCTTGCGGATGACGTGCACGTACGTAGGCACGCGCACCGAGCCCGGCAGCCGCATCTCGCGCACCGCGTGCGCCGCCAGCTCCGTCTCCACTCGCGCCAGCTCCGTCACGTCCGCGTCACCGGTGCCGCACCGCGCCTCCTCCACCACGGCGGAGGCCGGCTCCTCCACCTCCAGCGTCCCGCCACATCCCACCGCCAGCAGGCCTCCCACGGCGAGCCACAGCGTGCTGCTCCGCTTCTGCATCCGCATGTCTCCTCCTGTGTGCGCAACTCCAGTCACATACCAGCGAGAACCGTACTTCCTGCCAGCGGAGGAAAACGAGGCGCGGCGCGCCAGGGCCGTGTCATTTCATTTTGGGTGCGCGATGACCCGGTGCCACGCGCGTAGACTGGGGGCGCTGCTTCCACGGAAAGGCCCCTCCCGCTTGAACCGCTCGCTCATTGCCGCCGGCTGTGCGCTCGTCCTGGGTTGTGCGTCCACGCAGAAGCCCGCGGTCGCGTCGCAGGCGGAGGCCTCCCCGCCGACGCGCGCCACGCCAGCGGAGACCGCGCCAGAGCACCCGCGCTTCCTCTCGCCCGCGGAAATCGCCAGGCGCCTGGAGGAGTCGTCGGTGTCCTACCGCGTGGAGGGAAAGGACTCGCCGCCGGGAGGCTGGGCGGACGCGCTGTGGCCGCAGCGCGTGGAGGAGGTGCAGTTCCCCCGCGTGGTGGCGAAGGACGGCGAGCGCGTCATCCGCGAGTGGCCGGAGAACCCGCAGGCGCGCAAGCTGCTCGACGAGTCCGAGCCCCTCTTCCAGGCGAAGAAGTACGCGGAGGCGGGGAAGCTCTACGCGCGCGCCACCGAGGTGTGCCCGGACTGCTACATGGCCTGGAACTTCCGCGGCGACGCGGCCTACTTCTCGGACGACGCGGCCACCGCGCTCGGGTACTACCGCAAGGCCGTCGAGCTCAATCCGAACGACCACCGCTCGTGGTTCTTCCTGGGCAATGCGCTCGGGAAGCTGGGGCGCTTCGATGAGGCGCTCGACGCGTGGGCACAGTGCCTGACGCTCAACCCTCGCTACTCCGTCATCCGCCAGTTCTTCCGCAACAACTCGCACCTGGGGCTCATCGTCCGCGAGGACGCCATCGTCCCGCGCGGCTACGCGGAGCGCTCGGGCGAGGGCGTCACCATCCAGTTCGACCCGAACCATGACCTCGGCTGGTTCGCCTTCGCCAACTGCAAGGCGTTATGGATTGGCGAGCCCTCGCACCGGAAGGAGATGACCGGCACCACCGAGGAGCACTTCAACTCCATCGAGGAGCTGGAGTGCCTCGGCGCCGCGCTCGTCGTGCACGAGGACCAGAAGCAGCAGGGGAAGACGGACACGTCGGACCCCTCGCTGGACCGGCTGTATGACATTGCACAAGACGGCATGCTGCTGGAGGCGGTGCTTTTCGAGGTGGGCTCCCGCGTGCACCCGCAAATCGTGCTCACGTTGGATGATGCCGCGCGCCAGCGTTTGAAGGCCTACGTGCGCAAGCACGTCCTGGTGTCGATGAGCGGCATCGACCTGTGAGGGACTACCGGGGCGGCTTGCGCTTCACCTCACTCCAGGAGTCCTCCAGGTCCTTCGCCGTGCCGGTGGAGAAGGCGCCTGGCAGGACATGGCTTGAGGCAAGACTGAAATCCACAATATCTTGGTTTTCATGGGCACCCAGAACACGGAAGCCGAGCTGGCTCGAGCCCTCGAGCAGATCAGCGTCCGGGGCAACCTCGTCGATGCCGAGCGCATCCGCGAGCTCGCGGAGCGCTTCGGATCCGCGGCTGCTCCGTTTCTTCTCCTTGCCATTCGAGACGGGTCTCCCGCGGTTGTTGCCGCGGCCATTCAGGCGCTCGCGCGAGTCGCCCCGGAGACGGTGGAAGAGAGTGCTCTCGCCATTCTCGCGATGCCCGACCAGGACTCCGATGCCCGCGCTGCAGCCGCCGAAGCCCTGTCTCAGGTTCATGGCGAGTCGGCACTCACCGCCCTGCTTCAAGCCACCGTGGACAGTCCCCTCGTCTCGAGCGCCGCGCTTCGTGCCCTTCACGAGCACCGCGGCACTGCCGCGACGGTTCGGATTCGCGAGCGGTTGCGGTCGCTGCTCGAAGACCTGGCGCGCTCGCAAGTGGAACCGGTGACCGACGAGGACCGACAACTCCGGGCGCGCCGTCGCAGGGCCGTCACAGGGAGCGCTGGCAGCAGCGGCCTGTTGCAGCTCCTCGTGCAGCGTGCGTATCCAGAAATGGAGGCAGACCTGCTCTCCTGGTTGAGAACGCATCCTGATGTCGATGTGAAGGCCGCGGCGGCGAGCGAGCTCTTGCGGGGCTCCAGCAACAACGCCTACGCGGTACTGGCCGAAGGGCTCCCTGGTGCGAACGATGGGCATCCCATGAGGCCGCGGGGAGAGCTTGATAACGGACCAGTACGTCATTCCCTGGCCCACGCTGCGTACGTTGTGCTTCTCGGCGCACCTCCGTCCGACGCGTTCAATCGACTTTCGCCGTTCTTCGACGTTGGAAACCTGGGGGACTGGTTCGGCACCAAGCGCGCCGAAATCATTCTTCTGCTCCTGCTCGGCCAGGTGGGGTGGAGCCCCACTTCCTGGCTGGCGGGCTACGCTAATAAGCTGTATCGCCGAGGTGTTCCGCCCGACACAAGATGGCAGGAAATCGGCTCCCGATTGCATGGCGGCCCTCAGCTACTGCAGGACCTTGCCGCCGAGCTACGCGCAAGGCTCTAACTGGAGTCCTGGGGTTTCAGAAAGAAGTCTTGAGTCAGTTGGCCTCATGAAGGACTTGCCGTCGGGTCCGCCGTTGCGTTCAAGCGCTCCGTCCGGGCGCTCCCTATTTTGGGAGGTATGAACAATCACCTCCCGGCAGCGTCGCCCCTCCAACTGCTCGTCACTCACAACGCGTGGGCCAACCGACAGCTCTTCGCCGCCCTTCGCGCGGTCGATTCCTTCGAGTCGCAGACGGGCTCGGACTTGATCAGGCGGGCCCTCGATCACATCCATGTCGTCAGATGCGTCTTCCAGGCCCACCTGCAGGGCGTTTCGCACGGCTACACGTCTACACAGAGGGCGGTCTTTCCCTCACTCGAGGAGCTTGACCGTGAATCCGAGGCCATCGACCGCTGGTATGTGGATACCGCGGCGTCGCTCTCACCGGAGGAGCTCGCACGGCCTCGCGATGTGCGCTTCACCGACGGGAAGGTCGTGACGATGACCGCCGCCACGATGCTCCTCCACGTGGTCACCCACACCATCCATCATCGTGGAAACGTGGACGTCATCATGATTCAAGCCGGGATGCCGCGCCGGAGGGACGGCTTCCCCGAGTTCATCGTCAGTCGAGCGTCCGCCACGTGACCGAGCTCAGCCCCTGCGTTGGCGTCATGCCGAACTGCTCCCGGAAGACGCGGCTCAGGTGGGCGCTGTCCGCGAACCCGGCGGAGACCGCGGCGGTACTCAGGCTCGCTCCTTTCTCCACCTCGGCGATGGCGCGGCGCAGGCGCTTCCACCGCAGATACGCGCGCATCGGGAGCCCGACGTCCCGCGCGAAGGCATGACGCATCTGCCGGGGCGAGAGCCCGGCCTCGTGTGAAAGGCTCGCGAGGTCGACGGGGTCGGAGCCGTCGAGATACGCGCACATCCGGCGTGCCGCCGGGTGTCGCGGCCTCGGTGGCTGATGCAGGTCGAGGGCGGAGAGAATCGAGTCGATGAGAGCGCGTGCCTGCTCCGGCGTCGGATGGAGAGGCACCTCCACCTCGAGCGTGTCGCGCTTCCACGTTTCGCACCGAGGCTCGGCGTTACGAGAGAGTGCTCGGCTCGCCAGGTCGTCTCCGTCGAGGAACAGAAGGGCGCCATGTGTGCACGCACCGTGTCCATGGAGTTGGTGTGGGGGAATGACGGCCGTGCAGGCGCGAATGCGGCCGTCGGCACCGTCCTCGATGTCCAGCCCCCGCGGCGCGATGACGATCTGGGCCGCATGGTGCGCGTGCCGCCTCGTGGCAACGAGAGGGCCCACGTAGAGCATCCGCGTCCCCGACGCGAACACCGTACCGTCCAACCGTGCCGACCTGCTCACCTGGCTCCCTCCATCCGCTTTCCATTCTCTTCTACAAGCGCTACCAACGTAACTCATGATGCACACGCTCTATCGACCCAGGCCACCGCTCGATCGGCTCGTGGAATCCCTATGGGTCTCCGACAGCTACGTCGCGCAGGCACCGCGACAGCGTGTGCTGCCAATCGGTGCGCAGGCGCTCATCGTCCCTCTCGTCGAGAGTCCGGTTCGCATCTACGCCGGCGAGAGCACGAGCGGGTTCGCCGACATCTCCGGCGCAATCGTGTGCGGTGCACGGAGCAGCCCGCTGATCATCGGCACCTCTCTGGGCCCCATTGTCGGCGTCAAATTCAGGCCTGGCGGCGCCCTTCCTTTCTTCGATGTCCCCGCCGATGCACTCGCGGAGCAGATCCTCTCGCTGGAGGCGCTGTGGGGCACCGCGGGCCGCTCGCTGCGTGAGCGGCTCATGGACGCGCCCTCGCCGGCCGAGCGCGTGCACCTCCTGGAAACAGCGCTTCTCCAAAGCGCACGCCGTTCGTTCGAGCAGAGCCCCGCGCTTCGCGAGTCCCTCAGCGCGTTCGAGGAGCCTGACCTTTCGTCGGTCGCGGAGGTCAATCGCCGCACGGGGCTCTCGCCGAAGCGCCTCCTGGCGCTCTTTCGTGAGCAGGTCGGCTTGAGCCCGAAGGCCTACTGGCGTGTCCGGCGGTTCCGAGCGGCACTGCACGACCTGGAGCGCGGCGCCTTGCGTGGCGCCGACCTGGCCAGCGAGCACGGCTACTTCGACCAGGCGCACTTCATCCGCGAGTTCCACGCTCTCGCCGGGTCGAGCCCGCGCGAGTACCTCGCGGCACGAATCGCGGACACCGACCACGTCCTGGTCCACGGGTAAAAAGATCCAATACGCGGGAGCTCTCCTGGCGTCTGCTTGGGGCATGAGCTCAAGCAATCACGCCACTGAGAGAGCGGAGAACCGCCCGCTCGCGGGTCTCGGAGCGCTCCTCGCGCTGCAGGGGCCGCTCGTCGCCAGCGCGGCCCTCACGTCCACGTTGGCCGCCGCGCTGGCCCTTCTGCCGTTCTTCGTCGTCGCTCGTATGGCGACCGCCATCTACGCGGCGCCGCCCGATCTCGACGCCGTTCGCTCGCTGGCCCTCGTCGCGGTCGGAGCGCTGGCCATTCGCTACGTTCTCGTCGCCGCCGCGAACATGCTTGCCCATGTCGCCGCGTTCCGCATCCTGCACGCGCTCCGCCTCGGCCTCGCGAAGAAGCTCGGCGCGGTCCCGCTCTCGTTCTTCAGTCATCGCGGCGCTGGGGAGCTGAAGAAGACGCTGATGGACGACGTGAACCAGATTGAAGGGTTCGTCGCCCATCACTTCCCGGACGCGGTGGCCTCGTTCGTCGTCCCGATTGCGACGGGTACGGCGCTCTTCTGGATCGACTGGCGCATGGCGCTCGCCAGCCTGGTGATGGCGCCGCTCGCCGTGATGGCGATGGCCATCGCCATGCGCGACGTCGGCAAGGCCCACCAGCAGTGGAACGAGATTCAGGGCCGGATGAATACGTCTCTGCTCGAATACTTCCGGGGCATCCACGTCATCAAGACCTTCGGCCTGACGGCGCAGCGCTTCGGTGACCTCTCGCGCTCGATAGAGGATGGCCTGACGTGGATGGAGGGGTTCATGCGCACCAACGGCCGGGGCTTCGGCGCGTTCGGCGCGCTCATCGGCTCGAGCCTCGTCGTCCTCGTCCCCATCGGCGGTTGGCTCTACACCCGCGGCACGCTGTCCCTCGAGGCGCTGGTGCTCTTCCTCGTGCTCGGGCCGCAGCTCCTCATGTCGATGATGCGGCTCATGTTCGCGTGGGGCAACGTCGACCGCATCAAGGCGAGCAACGCGCGTATCCAGGCCATCCTCACCACGCCGGACCTGGAGAGCGCCGGGAGCGTTGCTCGGCCCGCGCACCATGGCCTCGCGTTCCGCGGCGTCGGCTTTCGCTACGACGCTGATGGGCGCGAAGTCCTCCACGACGTGTCCTTCGAAGCGCCATCCGGCAAGGTCACGGCGCTGGTGGGGCCGTCGGGCGCCGGCAAGACGACCCTCGTGCGGCTGGTGCCGAGGCTGTGGGAGGTGACGAGCGGCGCCGTCGAGCTCGGCGGCGTCGACGTGCGAGCGCTCCAGCTCGACGGGTTGCTCTCGCACATCTCGATGGTGTTCCAGGACGTGTTCCTCTTCCACGGGACGGTCCGCGAGAACCTTCGCCTCGCTCGACCGGACGCCACCGACGAGCAGGTCGAAGCTGTCTGCCGTGCCGCGCGCGCGCACGACTTCATCCAGGCGTTGCCCCGCGGGTACGACACGCTCCTGGGAGAGCGCGGCGCGCGGCTCTCCGGCGGGGAGAAGCAGCGCCTGTCGATTGCCCGCGCGCTGCTCAAGGACGCGCCCGTATTGCTTCTCGACGAGGCGACGGCGTTCGCCGACCCCGAGAACGAGGCGCGCATCCAAGAAGCGCTGTCGGAGCTGTGCGCGGGGCGAACGGTGCTGGTGGTCGCGCATCGCCTCTCGACCATCGCCACCGCTGACCACATCGTCGTGCTGGACGGCGGCCGCGTGGAGGACCAGGGGACGCACGCGGAGCTGCTCGCGCGCTGCGCCCTCTACCAACGTTTGTGGAAGAGCCATACCGAGGCGCTCGACTGGTCCCTCGGCGAACCCGGCCCTTCGTCCATCGCACAGGAGGTGGCGTGATGCTGCAAGAGGTCTTCCTGCTCGGTGAGCGGCTCGCCGGCAAAAAGGATGCGCGCCTTCGCCGAGGCCTGCTCTTCGCCTTCGCCGAGGCCGTCGCCATCGCAGCGCCCTACGCCCTGGTCCTCTTCTTCATCCGAGAGGCGCTCGGGCACCGGCTGTCCCCGGCGCTGACGGGCCAGGTCACGGTGGGCATCGTCACCGCCGTGCTGCTGCGCCTCGTGTTTTCGCGGGGCGCGCTGTCGAACATCTTCGTGGCGGCCCATGCCCTCATGGGGCAGGCGCGCATCCGCACCGCGGACCACCTGCGCCGCCTGCCGATGGGTTTCTTCACGCAGCGCCGGAGCGGCGAGCTCACGGGCGTGCTGACCACGGACGTCGCGCTCGTCGAAGACCTGTGGTCGCACACCATCGGTGTCTTCGCGTCGAGCTTCGCGCTGCCCATGTTGGTCGGCCTCGGCCTGTGCTTCCTCGATTTGCGCCTCGGCCTCGTGGTGCTGGCCGCGCTGCCGGCGGCGCTCCTGGTGATGGCAAGAATCACCCCGATCTTCGTACGGGAAGTGGATGCGGTACTCGAAGCCACCACCGACGTCAGTGCGCGCGTGGTCGAGTACGTGCAGGGCATCGCCGTGCTCCGCACGTTCGGCCGGCATGGTGAAATCTACCAGCGGCTCGTCAGGGCCATGGAGCGCCTGCGCGACGCCCTCACTCGCGCCGACGTCCTGCCCTCGCCGCTGCTTGCCGTGTTCGGCTTCGTCATCGAGGTGAGCTTCGTCGCGGTGGCCTACGTAGGAAGCTCGCTGGCCCTGGTCGGCTCGATTGAGCCGGGGGGGCTGCTCGTCTTCCTCGTCGTCACCGTCGGCATGGTGCGGCAGGTCGCGGACATCGGTGTGGCGCTGCTCCTGTTGCGCGCCTCGCAGCGGGCGCTCGGTCGTGTCAATCGGCTGCTCGCCGAGGAGCCGCTCGTGGAGCCGCCCACGCCGACCGCGCAGGTCCAGCGGTTCGACGTGCAGGTCGACGCCGTGTCGTTCGCCTACGAAGACCAGACCGTACTCGACGGCGTCTCGGTGACGTTCCCCGAGCGCTCGCTCACCGCGCTCGTCGGCGCTTCGGGGGCCGGGAAGTCGACGTTGGTCCACCTGGTCGCGCGGCTGTGGGACATCCCGCGCGGCAAGGGCGCCATCCGCATCGGCGGCGTCGACGTCCGCGACGTGCCGTTCGAGGAGCTGCACCGGCACATCGCGATGGTGTTCCAGGACGTCGTCCTCTTCTCGGGGACCGTCCTGGAGAACCTCCGTGTCGGGCGTCCCGACGCCTCACGCGAGGAGGTCGAGCAGGCGGCGAAGGCGGCGCGCGCGCATGACTTCATCGCGGCGTTGCCGGACGGCTACGACACCGTGCTCGGCGAAGGAGGCGGAACGCTCTCGGGCGGAGAGCGCCAGCGTCTCTCCATCGCACGCGCCATTCTCAAGGACGCGCCCATCGTGCTCCTCGACGAAGCGACAGCTTCCGTCGACGCGTCGGCCGAAGCGGAGATACAGCGCGCGATTGACGCGCTGGTCAGGACGAAGACCGTCGTGGTGATCGCGCATCGACTGCGCACCGTGCGACGCGCGCAGCAGATTGTCGTGCTCGACAAGGGGCGCGTCGCGGAGTCAGGCAACCACGACGGGCTGCTCGCCCGGGAGGGTGTATACGCCGCACTCTGGCGAGAGCAGGAGCGGGCGAAGGGCTGGCACCTCGGCGGGACCGCGCGGGTCGCGGGCTGAATCCAATGTCAGGAGGCGTCACCTCTCGCCGGACGCGAGCCCGGCGAGAGGACGGCACGGACGTCTGTCGCTGGTGTTCGGCCACAAGGTGCTGGTCTTCAACGCCGCTTCGAGCGCGGCAGACCAGGGAAGGCCTGGAGTCCGGCCCTCATTACCTTAAGGGTACTGGGAGGACGATGAAACCAGAGCTCCAGGCGTATGCGCTGGGCGAGCGGCTCCATGCAGGGCACCGGGCGACCGTCCACCACGCCGTGCGTAGCACCGATGGACGCGCGATCCTCCTCAAGGTTCTCGAGCCCGAGCACAGCCGCCCGGAGGACCTCGAGCGGCTGCGGAAGGAATGCGAGGTGGGGCGTGCGCTCTCGGGCCTGGCCGTCGTCGAGCCGCTCGCCCTCTCGACGTTCGAGGGGCGGCCGGCGCTCGAGCTCGAGGACTTCCCAGGCGTTCCGCTCGAGAAGCTCGTGGGCGCGCCGATGCCCGTCGGGGACTTCCTTCGCCTGGCGGTGCGTCTGGCCGGGATTGTCGCTGACATCCACGAGCGAAACGTCATCCACAAGGAGCTCAAGCCGGGAAACATCCTCTTCGACCCCGGGAGTGGCGAGCTCAAGGTCTGGAACTTCAGCATCGCCGTGCGCAGCCCACGGGCGCAGCCCCCACCTCGCGCCGCGCGGCTCGTCGAGGGGGCGCTCCCCTACATGTCGCCGGAGCAGACGGGCTGGATGAACCGCTCCGTCGACAGCCGCTCCGACCTCTACGCCCTCGGCGTCACCTTCTATGAGCTGCTCACGGGGCGCCTTCCCTTCGATGCCCGCGACCCCCTGGAATGGGTGCACTGCCACGTTGCCCGCACTCCGCCCGCGCCTTCCTCGCAGGTTCCCCGCCTCGCGGGCGTCCTCTCGGACATCGTCCTCAAGCTCCTGGCCAAGCTGGCGGAGGAGCGGTACCAGACCGCGCGCGGGCTCCAGCACGACCTCGAGCGCTGTCTGTCGGACTGGCAGGCGAAAGGCAGGCTCGTGCCCTTCAACCTGGGAACGCACGATGTTTCGGACCGCTTCGAGCTACCCCAGCAGCTCTACGGCCGCGAGGCCGAGCTCACCGAGCTCCTTCATGCCTTCGGGCGCGTCGTCGAGCAGGGGACCCCGGAGCTCGTACTGGTGTCTGGGTACTCTGGCATCGGCAAGTCTTCGCTGGTCCGTGAGCTGCACAGGCCCATCGTGCAGGAGCGCGGGTTCTTCATCTCCGGCAAGTTCGACCAGTACCGGCGTGACGTGCCGTACTCCACCTTCGCCCAGGCGTTCGCCGAGCTGATCGATCAAATCCTCACCGAAAGCGAAGCGAGCGTGGCCGCCTGGAGGGAGCTGCTGCGGCAGGCGCTCGGCGCGAGCGGGCAGCTCATCATCGACATCATTCCTCACGTGGAGCTCATCCTCGGCCCGCAGCCCGCGCTTCCTTCCCTCCCTCCGCTCGAAGCGCAGAACCGCTTCCACTGGGTGTTCCGCCAGTTCATCAGCGTCTTCGCGCGCAAGGAGCACCCTCTCGCCCTGTTCCTCGACGACCTCCAGTGGCTCGACTCCGGGAGCTTGAAGCTCCTCGAGGACCTCGTCCTCCACCCGCAGACCCGCTACCTCCTCCTGCTGGGCGCGTACCGCGACAACGAGGTGGGCCCCTCCCACCCCCTCGCGCTCACGCTCGACACCATCCGGAAGTCCGACGTGCCCGTGCATGAGCTCGTCCTCGCCCCCCTCACCGTCGAGCATCTGGGACAGTTCATCGCGGATGCCCTGCGCTGTCCCCCCGGCTCCGCCGCGCCCCTGGCCCGCCTCGTCCACGAGAAGACCGCCGGCAATCCCTTCTTCGCCATCCAGTTCCTCACCACGCTCCACGAGGAGGGCCTGCTGGAGTTCGACCGCGGTGCCTCCCGGTGGCGCTGGGACGTGGCGAAGATCCACGCCAAGGGCTTCACCGACAACGTCGTCGAGCTCATGGTGCGCAAGCTCAAGCGCCTCCCATCCGCCACACAGGAGGTGTTGAAGCTCGCCGCGTGCGTCGGAAACACCACGAACCTGCACACCCTGGCCGTCATCTCCAACCAGTCGGGCGAGCAGGCCGCGAGCTCGCTCGCGGACGCGGTCCGGGAAGGGCTGATGCTTCAGCAGGGTGACGTCTACACCTTCCTGCACGACCGGGTCCAACAGGGGGCCTATGTGCTCATCGAGGACGAGAGGAAGAAGGGCGTCCATCTCAGGATAGGACGTCTGCTGCTGGCGAGCCTGGACGCACGCAGCATCGAGGAGCGCATCTTCGAAGTCGTCAGCCAGCTCAACCACGGCCTCGTCCTCATCACCGACCCGGCGGAGAGAGGCGAGCTTGCGAGGCTCAACTTCCTCGCTGGAAGGAGGGCGAAGGCGTCCATCGCCTATGCCTCCGCGAGGAGCTTCCTCTCCGTCGCGGCGGCCCTCCTGCCCGAGGACGCCTTGGAGTCCCGCTACGACTTCGCGTTTCCACTCTTCCTCGAGCGCGCGGAGTGCGAGTACCTGGGCGGCGCGTTCGAGCAGGCCGAAGCCCTGTTCGACCTCCTCCTCGCGGGTGCGAAGACCGACCTCGACAAGGCCTCGGTGTACGAGCTCCGCCTGAAGCTCTTCCACGTCGCGGGCAGATATGACGATGCGGTGGCGATGGGCCTCAAGGCCCTTCAGCTCTTCGGTGTGGACATCCCCGAGGACGACGCGGTGCTGGGCGAGGCGACCCGCGCCGAGGCGGAGGCCATCCCGGTCAGCCTGGGCGGACGCCGCATCGCGGACCTCGCGGATGCCGCCGAGGCCAGAGACCCGCGTATCAGGGCCATCATCGGTCTGCTCTCGAACGTGGCCCCCGCGGCCTACATCGGCAGCAGGCCCCAGGTCTTCCCGCTCGTCATCCTGAAGCTCGTCAATCACTCCCTCCGGTTCGGCCACACGCGCGAGTCCTGCATGGGGTACAGCTGCTACGGCCTGATGCTCATCTCCCTCTACGGTGACCCTCGTGCCGCACACGAGTTCTCGGAGATGTCCATCAGGCTCAACCAGAAGCTCGGCGACATCAGCCGGCGGGGCACGGTCATGCACCTCCACGGCAACCACATCAATTTCTGGAGCCATCACATCGCGACGGACTTTCCCATCCTGGAGCGGGGATTCCTCGCGTGCCTGGATGCGGGCGACCTGGTCTTCGCGAACGCCATCGCATTCCAGATTGTCTGGCAGGCCATCGAGCGGGGCGATGCCATCGATGATGTCATCAGGTTCTCGCGGAGCTACGCGGCCTTCGCCCGGGACTCCCGCAACGAGCCCATCCACCAGACCATCCGGCTGGAGCAGCAGTTCCTCGCGTGCCTGAAGGGACAGACCCGCGGGAGCACCTCCTTCGACGACGAAGCGTTCCAGGAGGCCCCGAGCCTCGCGAAGATCGCCGAGGCGTCCTTCGGGTGCGGCATCGCCTTCTTCCACACGATGAAGCTCATCACGGCGTATCTCGCCGGAGACGACGCCGAGGCGCTCCATCACGCGGACGAAGCGAAGAAGACGCTCAGCGCCGTGATGGCCATGCCCATGGAGGCGACCTTCTATTACTTCCACGCCCTCCTGCTCGCCCGCATCCACCCGCGGAGGACGGAAGCAGAGCAGCGGGAGATTGCGAGGACACTCGAGGGCTACAGCAAGAAGCTCGCCCTCTGGGCCCAGAGCTGCCCGGAGAACTTCCTCACGAAGCACGCCCTCGTGTCCGCGGAGATGGCCCGAATCACGGGAGACGAGCTCCAGGCCGAGCGGCGCTACGAGGAGGCCATCCGGGCGGCGCGGGCCAACGGCTTCGTCCACTGGGAGGGCGTGGCCAACGAGCTTGCCGCGGCGTTCTACCGGGAGCGACGCTTCGAGACCGTCACCGCCGCCTATCTTCGGGAAGCTCGAGACTGTTACGTCCGGTGGGGCGCGGAAGCGAAGGTGAGGCAGCTTGCCCAGCGCCACGCGCACCTTCACGAGCCAGCTCCGCTCGGCCCCGCGGCCGTCTTCGCGGCCCGGCCCGAGCAGTTCGACCTGCTCTCGGTGGTCAAGGCCTCGCAGACCATCTCCGGGGAGATGGTCCGCGAGAAGCTCTTGCGCACGCTCTTGCAGGTCGTCCTCGAGCAGGGTGGGGCGCGACGGGCCCTCCTGGTCCTGTCCCGCGAGGGCGAGCTCGAGGTCGCGGCCGAGTCCTCCGTGGGCGAGGAGGGGGCGCCGGGCAGGTTGTTCAGCCCGGCCTCGCAAGCGCTGGGGGCACGCGCCCCGGCGTCCATCCTGCAGTACGCGCAGCGGACCCGGGAGCACGTGCTGCTTGCCGACGCGGCCGCCGACGCGGAGCGGTTCTCGGGGGACCCGTACTTCGCGCGGGCGCGCCCGCGGTCCGTCCTCTGCCTCCCCATTCGCAGGCAGGCGGAGCTCGTCGCCTTCCTCTACCTCGAGAACGACCTCGTCCCCGGAAGCTTCACGCCCGAGCGGTTGCTGGCGCTGGAGCTGCTCGCGGCCCAGGCGGCCATCTCGCTGGAGAACGCGCTCCTCCTCGAGCGCGAGCATGCCGGCCGCGTGGAGGCCGAGACGGCCGGGCGGCGCGCGCTCCTGCTCGGAGAGGCGACCGCGCTCATCTCCTCGTCGCTCGACTACGAGGGCGTGTTCGACGCGCTGACCCGCCTGTGCGCGCGCTCGTTCGCCGACTGGGCGTTCATCGACCTCAACGAGGGGGGCACGGTGAGGCGCCTGGCGGGCGCACACCGCGACCCGCAGAAGGAGCCGCTCCTGCGTGAGCTTTCGGAGCGGTACCCCGCGAGCATCGGCACGGCCACGCCGGTGGCGAGCGTGCTCCAGAGCGGGGCCCTCGTCCACCTGCCGGCCCTCTCCGACGAGCAGATCCGGGCCTACACGCGCGACGAGCACCATGCCGCGCTCGTCCACCAACTGGGTACGCGGAGCGTGCTCATCGTTCCGCTGGTCGCGCGAGACACGCCGCTCGGGGCCTTGACGTTCGTGGCGGCCTCTCCGCACTGGTTCGGGACGGCCGACGTGGAGCTGGCGGTGGAGCTGGGCCGCCGCGCGGCGCTGGCCATCGACAACGCGCGCCTCCTCGCCGAGACGCAGCGGGCACTGCGCTTGCGGGAGGAGTTCCTCACCGTGGCCTCGCACGAGCTCCGCACGCCGGTGACCTCGCTCAGGCTTTCGGTGGAGGGACTGCTCCGCGCGGCCGCGTCCGGAAGGGCCGTCTCGCCGGAGACGCTGAACCGTAGCCTCAACCGGGTGCTGAGCAAGACCGACAGGCTCGAGCAGCTCACCGGGGAAATCCTCGACGTGACGCGCATCGAGCAGGGACGGTTGGTGCTGGAGCTCGGCGAGGTCGAGCTCGGTGCGCTGGTGCGCACCGTGGTGGAGCGCCTCGAGCCCGAGCTGACCGCGGCCTGTTGCAGGGTGTCCTTCACGTGCGAGGCGCCGGTGGTGGGGCAGTGGGACGCCGCGCGGCTCGCGCAGGTCGTGACCCACCTGCTCCACAACGCCCTCAAGTTCGGGCCGGGCAAGCCCATCGAGGTCTTCGTCGGCAAGGAGGAGGGGAGCGCGCGGCTCGTGGTCAGGGACCACGGAATCGGTATCGCCCCGGTACAGCAAGGCCGCCTCTTCGAGCGCTTCGAGCGCGGCGTGTCCAAGAACTATGGCGGGATGGGGCTCGGCCTGTATCTCAGCCGCAGGATTGCGGAGTCGCACGGCGGTTCCATCCAGGTCCAGAGCGTGCCCGGCGCCGGCGCCACGTTCACCGTCACGCTTCCGTGCGTCGGGCGGTGAGCAGAAGGCCGCGTTCGAGGTGCTCGCGCCGACCTGCTCCGGCCGGGTGCACGAGCAGGGCTCCGGAGCAGATGGCTATGGACCGCCGTCTCGCTCCGCGGGGCCCGAGGTGGCAGGGCGTTCCCGCTTCATGACAGGGAAGTAGCACGCGCCCTTGTATTCAAAGCTGCCCTCCTCATCATCACAGTCCTTCAGGTCCACGGGCAGCTTCCTCCAACAGCCGCCGTTGATTGCGACCTGCACCTTGCTGGGACAGCGGCCGTTGCCGTCCGGGCGCCGCTGACCTGGGAAGGGTTTCGATGGCAGGTCTACCGCGATGGGTTGCCACACGGAGAGGGCTCGTTCGGGCTCCACCCGCGCCGTCAGCGCGGTGTCCCCGAGGGCCACGGTGCCGCCATCCGCTGACTCTTCCTGCTCCGCGAAGTGGGGCGTCTCGGGCTCCTCGGAGCGACTCACACTCAGCAACCCCGCGGCGCTCAGCGCCAATGCGCCTCCGATGCCCGCGGCCGCGAGCCCGGGCCATCTGCGCGGGCGGGGAGGAGGCCGCACCATGACGCGCCGGGGGAGGGGAAAGAGGCCCGCGGGCTGCGGCTCGTTTCCAGTGAAGAGAGGCACATCCGCCCCGCGTCCCGCGCTGCGCGTTGCCTGCTCCAGTGCTTCCGCCACCTCCCGCGCGCTTCCTCGCGCCTCGGGTTGGGGCGAGAGCATTTTGGACACCAGCGCGCTCAGCTCCTGAATGCAGCGGGGGTTGCAGACTCTCGCCGTCCAGTGCGCGAGCTCCTCGGGACGCCAGAGCCGGGCATCCTCATCCTCCGGGTGCGTCGCCGGCGGGTACTGCCCGGTGACGAGTCGATAGGCGGTGACACCCAGGGCGAAGACGTCATCCGCGGGCCCCGGGGGATAGGGGACAGCGGGAGGCTTGCCGGAGCGGGGGATGTGGCGCCATGCCTCGGGTGCGCGGTAGGCCGGAGTGCCAGGAGGAAAGGCCTGCCAGGTCAGCGTGGCGGCCCCCAGGTGGTGTCCGGCGCCGAAGTCCACGAGGAAGGGCAAACCGTCGGCCCGCCGGACGCGGACGTTGTCCCCCTTCACATCACGGTGGAGGCCTCCGGCCGAATGGGTGGCGTCCAGGGCTCGTGCGAGCTGGGTCAGGAGCTGAAGCACCTGCCGCGAAGACGGGCGCTGGGCCCGGGCCCATTCGTAGAGCGGCACGCCCTCAATCCACTCCATGACGAGCCAGGCGTAGGACAGGCGCTCCCGGGGCTGCCATTGGCCGTGGTCCAGCAGGCGGGGGACGGCGGGGTGGCGGATGCGGGAGAGCAGCTCGGCCTCACGCGCGAAGCGCGCATCCCCTGGGTGCAGGGCCAGTTTGATGGCCACGGCCTCGGCGGCTGGCGCCTCGGCGGGGACGGCGAGGAAGACGACGCCGAAGGTTCCCCGGCCGCGCAGCTCCAGCAGACGCCACGGGCCGATGAGCGCCCCGGGGAGCAGGCTTGCCGGATTGAAGACGTAAGACTCCATGAGCTACCTCGTGAGGCGGTCCGCACCGCGCTCGGGGAGACTACTCGCGAGGTAGTTGGACTCCAACGCAATCCGGCAAGGTGGGCGAGGTGTTGGCCGCAGCCCCATGCATCCCAAGCACTCCTGACATCTGGCCCCATCGTGGGAACCGGAGGGTGGTCAGCGGAAGCTGACTCCCACGGAGCTGACCACGTCGTTCCAGGGGCCGCCCGTGACGTTGCCGACGTTGCTCACGGACTGGGACGTGCTGAAGCACCGGCCGGTCTGGTCGATGTGCTCACAGAAGGTCCCCACGTACGGGCCGATGATGTCGATGGAGGACAGGATGTCGTTGAAGCCGAGGTCGCCGAGCCGGCCCACGCTCGAGGTGAGGCGCACCACGTTGCCCTCGAAGTTCGCGTGCTCGTAGAGGTACACGCCATCCTGCGCGGAGTAGCCCTGGACAGCGTAGGTGTAGTCGCCCAGCGTGAGCTTGGCGGCCTTTCCATAATCCGCATACGCCCAGTTGCTGAGCCCGCCAGGTGCCTGTTTCACCACGACAGACCAGGACTGGAAGGGATAGCGCGCCTTCACGCGGTTGAAGAGCTGGGTGGCCCGGTCCGCCGTGTTCCCCGACAGGCTGCCCAACTGCCCATTCACATAACTCTCCAGGGCGCTCTTGCTGACCGCGCTCGTCACCGTGCGCGAGGTGAAGGCGATATGGGTATAGCCATCCATGGCGTCGGACTGGAGGAAGGTCCCGTCGTAGTGCATCCATGCGCCCCAGGACTGCTTCAGGGCCATGATGTGCCAGTTCCGTCCAGGCGCGGTGTTGTGGATGAAGTCGCTGATTCCATACCAGCGGTCCTCGGCATCGCCCCCGAGGGTGTAGGAGATGTTCCTGAAGATGGTGGAGAGGTCGGCGGGAAGGCTGCTCGAGGCGGGCAGCATCCGGTAGTTGAGGGCCAGGATGGCATCGATGAGCCCCGCGCCCGGGAAGTCCATCATCAGGATTCCCGCGCGCTGGACATGGGCGCCCACCAGGTAGTCGATGGCGAAGTCATTGACACCGCGGGTCGCGCCCACGCCACCTGCCACCACGTTGGGGAAGGCCCCCACTGACGAGCCGCTCAGGAAATTCACATACAGCGTGGAGGGGGCGCCCGTGTTCGTTGCATCCAGGTGGGCGCGGACCTTGTTCCACTTGTCGTCGATGTCGAAGATGGTGGACACCGTCCAGTCATCCTGGAGGGCCAGCGACGACCAGGGGATGCCGTAGGTCCCGCCACTGAAGTCGTCGAGGATGACAATCTTCCCGCGCACTTCGCCCAGGGTGGGCACGAAGTTGCCTCGCCAGATGTATGGATTGAAGGCGGGCTGGTTCCGGTACCACTCGAAGGTCTGGGCGAAGGTGCGGGTGACGTTCTCCTCCGTGTGCTCCTTCTTCACGCGCATCACGAGCGTCTCGCGAGGGTTCGCGTTCAGGAACTGGACGGCGGTGTTCAACACATCCGTGAAGTTGACGTTCAGGTAGACGACGCCGTGATGGATGGTGAAGGCGTCGTCGATGTGGCGGCAGCGGATGTCGAGCGCCCGGATGCCCGCGTCGAGCTGGGCCCGCAGGTTCAGGGACTGGGTCTGCGTCAGGTCTCCACCGGCGTTCGTGAACGCCATGGTGTCATGCGTTCCGGGCAGGGACATGGACGCGAGGCTCGTCGAGTCGGGGAACGCGTTCATCCAGTTGGGGTGACTCGTCTCGATGCTGCCCGAGTGGTTGTAGTAGCGCCCACCCGCGGAGGCGGGCAGGGCCAGGGTGAGCAGACCGAGAACGAGGAACATCGCCGCGCCTCGTGGGCGCACGGTGGGGCGTGGGGAGGGAGTCATGGGACTTCGGTTTTACTTGGAATCCATGTTTGTCTGAAAGAGGTCTTGCTGCCTGGCACCAGGTGCTTCGCGCCAGCAGGCGGGCAGGCGCCCGGCACCGGGCCTGACTACCGCAACGTGCAACACTCCCCATGGCGTTCTGCCCGTCCACGGAGTGTCATGCGCGGGCTGGTAGAGTGTGCGCGCTACGGCGGCATGCGCTTCGCATTCGACGCCTCCCGAGCAGGTGAGGTCCGCATGTCACGCCACATCGCACTCGTACTCATCGCGGTCGGACTGACGCTCGTGGTGATTCCCTTCGCGCTGGTCCGCTTCTTCGGAGTGACGGCGTCCTCGGAGCGGGGCGCGGGCCTGGGAGCGCTGCCCCTGGACTTCGTCCGGGGTGATGCCGAGCTGCCGCGGCACCTCGAATATGTGCGGCTCGACAGCCGCGCCCTCGACGGAAATCTGCTGGGCGATTCACGGACGCGGGAGTTGGGCGTGCTGCTTCCGCCGTCGTACTTCAGCGCCCCCGAGCGCAGGTTTCCGGTGGTGTACCTCCTCCATGGTCTGGGGCAGCGGAAGAACGGGCACCTGGGCGCCTTGGGTGTGCAGCGCGCCGCGTTTCGCCAGATGGAGGAGGGCGCGTTGCCCGAGCTCATCCTCGTCGCGGTGGATGGGACGACCTCGCTGGGCGGGAGCTACTACGCGCGCTCGCCGACGATTGGTGACTTCGAGACCTACGTCGTGCGTGAAATCGTGGGTGCGGTGGATGCGCGGTACCGGACTCGCGCCGATGCGACCTGGCGCGCGATTGCCGGCTTCTCGATGGGCGGGCACGGCGCCATCAAGCTGGCCATGAAGTACCCGGGCGTGTTCTCCATCGTCGGTACCTTGAGCGCGAGCCCGCTGGCCATCGACCAGCGCAAGGCGCTGTACCGGAGCGCACTGGCGCAGAAGCCCGTGGCGCGCGACGCCGAGGAGCTCGCGGCGCTGTACCCGTTCGATGGGGCCTGGACGGTGGCGTCCATCTACGCCAAGGCCGCTGCATATTCTTCCGACCGGTCGCGGCCCCCGCTCTTCCTCGCGCTGCCGTTCGAGAGCGGACGCGACGACGACCCGGTGTGGCGGCGCTGGCTGGAAGAGGACCCGCTCACACTGCTGCGAAAGCACCACGCCGCGTTGGGCGCACTCGACACGCTGTACATGGACCGGGGCAGCGAGGAGACCTTCCTCGGCGCCGAGGCGTTCGACCGCGCGCTCGAGGCCCATGGGATTCCCTTCCGGCACCACGTGTTCGAAGGCGGCCACGCGGATGACTTCCAGGAGCGGCACCTGCGCATGTTGCGGTTCCTGGCGATGCGCTGGGCTCCCGGCGCGTAGCGCGGCCTTGGACGCCCGCACCTCGTGTGGTTCAGTGCCGGAGAATGCCTCCACCCCTGACAACGGACCGATTCACCCTGCAGCGGATAGCGCCAGAGGACCGGCCTTTCATTTTCGAAGGCCTGAGCCATCCGCAGGTGATTCCTTTCTACGGGGTCCGGTTCGATTCACTCGAAGCCACCCAAGCCCAGATGGATTTCTTTGAAGCCCTGGAGCGGGATGGAACCGGGCAGTGGTGGAAGATCGTCAGCAGGCAGAGTCAGGAAGCCCTGGGGGCGATCGGGTACAATCACTATCAATCTCAGCATCGGAAGGCCGAGATTGGCTATTGGCTGCTCCCCCGGTTCTGGAAGCAAGGCGTCATCACGGAAGCGATGCCCGCTCTGCTTCGTTACATGCAACGGGGAATAGGCATTCACCGCATCGAAGCGCTGGTGGAGGAAGGGAACACTGCCAGCAATCGGCTCCTGGAGCGCATGGGATTCCGCCATGAGGGCACCCTGCGTGACTGTGAAATCAAAGACAGCCGCTACATCAGCCTTCGGGTCTACAGCCTGCTTTCGACGGATGGAGCCGGCCCGGAACTCTAGCAGGCTGGGGCCTTTGGCCCCCCATGTGAAGGACGTGGCCGATTCCGCTGGCGAGAGTTCGTGCTCGGGACGACAGCCAGAGTGAGCGGGACATTTCGTATCCCCCACCAGAGACCTGGTACGAGGCTCTGGGAGCGCGTTCATGTGGTGGGCGGTAGACGTCGAGCGAAGGTTTGGCCCGCACCGGGACATCCCACGGAGTGACATCGATTCTCGCGTGCCTCCAGAGGGTGGCGGCAGTGCGCCTCCCGCTGCCCCTCACTCCAGGCTCCGCGACCTCGGAGCGGGGCTGGCCTTTCCCGTCGGGCTCTTCTGCTTCAGCCGGCTGGCGCTGTTCCTGCTCGCGCGGGTGTCGCTCTTGTTCGATGACAGGCTGCACCGCGCGCCCTTCAAGCAGGAGGGGCTCGCGAGGCTGGACGCGTTCTGCCGCTGGGACTGTGGCTGGTACTCGGACATTGCCCAGAATGGCTATGCACGTCCCCTGGCCCCCAACTTCTTTCCGCTCCTGCCGTTGCTGGGGCGGCTCGTACACGAGGCCACGGGACTGCGCGTCGAGGTCTCCGTGGTGCTGGTGGCCAATCTCGCCGGGTTGCTGGGGCTCATCGTCCTGTACCGCCTCTTCCGCTCGCTGGAGGGCGAGGACACGGCCCGCGTCTCGCTCCTGCTCTTCACGGCCTATCCGTTCGCCTTCTTCCAGTCTGCGGGCTATCCCGAATCCGCCATGGTGTTGTTCACCGCGCTCGCGGTGTTGCTGAGCCAGCGAGGTCGGCACTGGCTGGCGGCGCTCGCGCTGGGGTTCGGTGGACTGGCGCGCCATCTGTCGCTGGTGGCGGGATTGTCCCTGCTGTTCCAGCAGCTTCGCTCACGCGGCGGTGGGCTCCGGGCCTGGTTTCATCGCGACCTGCTCGCGCTGGCGTTGCCGCTGCTGATGACGTCGCTCTACTTCGTCTTCCTCTGGCGCACGCTCGGAGATCCACAGTTGTGGTGGAAGGTTCGCGACGGGGGATGGGCGGGGGCCTGGGCGGGACTGGTGACCTGGTGGACCGGCAACTGGGGACCCGAGGTGGGGATGTACGTGGTGACGTCGTTCATCCCGGGAGCGGGAGCCCTGCTGCTCGCGCGCCACCGTCGCTGGTGGCCGCTGGCCGTGTTCGGCATCCCGTTGATGCTCGTGTTGTGGACGGTGGGGCTGGTGGGGCTGGGCCGCTACAGCGCGGCGGTCTGGCCCGCGTTCCTGCCCCTGGGCGCATGGCTGGCGCGGCACCACGCGCTGCGAGGCCCCGTGGTGCTCGGCTGCGCGCTCTTCCAGGGCATGCTCGTCTTTCTCTTCGTGCACTCCTATCCCATCAACTAGCCCGGCTCAGTCACACCGGGCACGGCCATCGGCCTGGAGCCGGAGCATGACTTGCGGGTTCCCGAGATGTCGGTGTTCTTGCCTCAATGTGAGCGAGCAACTGCGCTTCACTCCTTTTGTCATGGGTGTGACGCCCCAACAACGCTGGCTGCAATTGGCGCCGTTGCAATCAGCTCCGCCCTTCCCGGGGCATCAAAATAATATTCAAACAAGGATTAATTGAAAATCATGTAATAAATGAATAGCATGAGGAATGTCTTCACGCGTGTCGGGTGGTTTCGTCGTGGGGTGTCTGATGCTGGCATGTCAGAGCAGCCCCACCGTGGGAGGGCCCTCGGCGGAGTCGGCTCGCGGCGCCACGTCTGAAGGAGCGGATGCGGGCGCGGCCCCCGGGTGCCTGCCGGAGGGCGCGGGATGGACTCCGTATGGTGAACCCTCCAGTCAGGGCGAGGCATCGTGGCCCGGCTGTTGCCCGGGGTTGGTGAAGCTGGAGCTCTACGACGAACACCTGCTCGCGGAGGGCAAGTGCATTCCCTCCAAGGGAGGGCGCCTGGTCTGCACCCGCTGCGGGAACGGGCGCTGCGAGGCCGGAGAGAGTCGATGCAACTGCCCCGCTGACTGCCCCTGAGCCAGCAGCCCGGGTCAATTCCTGTTTGCAACGCCGTTGTCCCCACCATGGAGTAGACATGCAAGCCAGACGGAATGTTTTGTCTGTCGTATCGTTGCTGGGATTCGGGCTGTCCGGCTGCGGCACTGTCGAGGGCGCTGCGGAGGAGGCCGTGCCTACGAGCGACCTCGTGCAGCGGGTCTCTGACCCGACAGAGCTCGCCCGGATGCAGCAGCACCTCGACTCGCTGTACGACGCGAAGGACGTCCGTCACCACTTCCAGTCCCTGCAGGGAGACGACATCGACTGCGTGGACCTCTACCGCCAGCCGGCGCTGCGGCAGCCGGGCATGGAGAATCACGTCGTCCAGTTCGCCCCGAGCACCTTCCCCAAGGAACTGGACGAGGCCCCCAAGGCCTCCGCGGACGCGTCGCAGCCGGCCCAGGCCGAGCTGGCCTTCTCGATGGACGCCACGGGCGCGGTGCAGCGCTGCCCCCAGGGCACCATCCCCATCCTCCGGTTGACCCTGGACACGCTGAAGCGCTTCAAGAGCCTGGAGGACTTCCGCAGCAAGGTTCCCAGCCATCTCGCGGGTGACCCGAGCATCGCGGGCTCGACGGCCTCCCACCAGTACGCCGCCTACCGGCAGACCGTGGACAACATGGGCGCGGAGAGCGCGCTGAACCTCTGGAACCCCGCGGTCGAGCTGGCCAGCGAGTTCAGCCTCTCGCAAATCTGGGTCGCGCGCGGCAGCGGCGCCGACACCGAGACGGTGGAGACGGGCTGGCAGAACTACCGGAACCTGTACGGAGACAACAACTCCCGGCTCTTCATCTACTTCACGCCGGACAACTACGGCTCCGGTGGCTGCTACAACCTGAGCTGCGGGGCTTTCGTCCAGACGGACAGCTCCATCACCATCGGCGGCGCCTTCTCCGCGTACAGCGTCTCCGGCGGCGCCCAGCAGGAGGTAAAGCTCTTCTGGTTCAAGGACGGGACGGCCGGCAACTGGTGGCTGCGCTTCGGGACCACGTGGGTCGGCTACTATCCGCGCACCAAATTCGACGCGAACGGCATCGCCGACAAGGCCGGCCGCGTGACTTTCGGCGGGGAAATCATCAACAGCAACGCCGGGCGGCACACGACGACGGACATGGGCAGCGGCGCCTTCTCCGCGCAGGGCTGGCAGCGCGCCGCCTACCAGCGGCAGATTCAGTACGTGGACACCGGCAACGTCTATCGCTCTCCCGCCAGCCTGTTCGCCATCACCACCGACGCCAACTGCTATGACAGCAGCGCGGTGGGCAACGACACGTCGGCGGGTGGCTGGGGCCGGTACTTCTACTTCGGCGGGACTGGCTACAACACCAACTGCACCTAGCGAGACGTCTCAGCGCCTGGCGGAGTGTGGCTCTGGGACGCGGCATTCTCCGCCGCGTCCCGCACACTTTGGACGGCATCGACCTGTGAGGGATTACCGGGGCAGCTTGAGTCGGAGGGTGAAGACGTAGGACACGCTCACCGCCCTGCCCTGGTACGTGACGGGGCGGTAGCGCCAGGTCTCCAGGGCATCCACCACGGTTTCATCCATGTGCGGCAGGCCCTTGAGGACGCGGCAGTTCTTCACCTCGCCCTCGGAGGTGATGACGCACTTGGCGATGAGCGTGCCCTCCACGCCGGCCGCGCGCGCCGCGGGTGTGTAGTCGATGGGCGTGACACGCACCTGCGTCGGCGGCGTCATGCCCTGGCCGAAGGGGAGCACCTCCGTGCCCGTGGGGCCCTGGCCCATTCCGCCCGTGAGGCCGGGGATGAGCGGCACGCCGATGGTGGTGCTGTTCGGGTCGCCGTTCGGGTCGCCCCCGACGACGCCATCGCCCGGGTCCGCCACCTCGTCGGTGCTGCTGGAGTCGGACGGAGTGGGCTCATCCACCGCGGGCGGCGCGTCCGCCGGCAGCGGCATCACCTGCTTGGGGACGCGGTCCTTGTTGCGCGGGCGGGGCTTCGGCGCGGCGGCCTGCTTGGGCGCGGCGGGCGCCGGCGTGCCCTTCGCCAGGTTGGGGCCCGCGCTGAGCTTGATGGTGTAGTCCTTGTCGGGCTCGGGCGGCAGCTCCGCCGGCCTCGCGGAGATGAAGAGCACCGCGGCGAACAGCGCGGCATGCACTCCGACGGACAGCCACATCCCCGTGCCAAGACGTCCTGCCCTCTGCCGCTCGATGACTGACTGGAACATGGTGAAGGCCTCCTCCCAGGACGGGCGCTCCCGGCATCCGTCCGTCCCCCACGAAACGGATGCCGGCGTGGGTGGATGGCTCTGGAGCGCCCTGACCACGCACCACTCAAACTACGCAGTCGACGCAAGGGATTGGCCGTGAGGAGTCCATCTCTTGGTCACGGTTTGGTCATGAGGAAAGGCCGCTTGCTTCCGGTGCGGCCGTGAGCCGGAAACAGCAACGCCCTCCTTCCCGGGAGAGGGGAGGAGGGCGTCGATGCCACCGGCGCGTGTCTGTCTTTGTTCCCTACCGAGGCAGCTTGAGGCGGACCGTGACGTTATAGGTGACGCTCACCGGACTCCCCTGGAACGTCACCGGGCGGTAGTGCCGCGTCTCGAGCGCTTCGAGCACGGCCTCGTCCATGTGGGGCATGCCCTTGAGGATGCGGCAGTCCCGCATCTCGCCCTCGCGGGTGATGACACACCGGGCGATGAGCGTGCCCTCCACTCCGGCCTGCAGCGCCCGCTGCGTGTACTCGATGGGCTCTCCGCGCAGCAGCACCGGCGGCGTCATGCCGTCACCGAAGGGGAGGTGCTCCTCGACGGGGGCCTGGTTCACGAGCTCCGTGGGGAGGTCCGTGGGCAGCGGGCCCGTGGGCAGGGTGCTCTCCGGGTCGCCCTCGGGGTGACCCTCCGGGTCGACGACCCGGCCCGTCACCGCTCGCTCCTCGGTGCCTTCCGAGGTGGGCGCGGGGTCGGGCTCGGGCGGGAGCGGAACCACCGGCAGGGGCTCGGGCTGGCGGGGCACGCGGTTCCGCGGGCGCGGCTTCGGACGCGGGGCCGTGGCCTGCGGTTGGGGTGCGGGCTCTGGCGTGCCCTTCCGCACGCTGGGGCCCTGCCGTTTGAAGGGGCGGTGGGGCAGGAGCTCGATTTCGGGCGGTGGTTCCGGCGGCCTCGTGGAGACGAAGAGCACCACGGCGAACAGCGCCGCGTGCACGCCGATGGACATCCACACGCCCGCGCCCAGCCGCCCCGCCCGTTGCCGCTCAGTGACTGACTTGAACATACGGAAGCCCTCCCGCACCGATGGGCGCTCCCGGTGGACCGCCGCTCAGGCGCGGGCGTGACACCGGCGTGGGCGGATGGCTCTGGAGCGCCCTGACCACGCAAGTGTCAACCTACGTGGCGGGAGTCGAGGCATGGCCGTGGGCCGGCCATCGCTTCATCATCGTTGTGTCACAGGCTCGAGACTTCCATGCGGTAGCCCACGCCGCGGATGGTGTGGATGGTGAAGCCGGAGGTGCTCGTCCATCCGAGCTTCTTCTTCAGGCTGGAGACGAAGTTGTCCACCGTGCGCGGGTCCACCACCACGTCCCGGCCCCACACCGCGTCGAGGATTTCGCCGCGCGGCAGCGCCCGGTCCTTGTGGCGCAGCAGGAAGGCCAGCAGGTCGAACTCGGTGCGCGTCAGCTCCACGTCCTGCCCGTCCGGCTTCGTCACCGCGCGCCGGCCCAAATCCAACGAGAAGCCACCGAAGGTCATGACTTGCGGCGGGGGCGTGCCGGCCCGGCGCACCAGCGCGCGCACGCGGGCGAGCAGCTCACGCAGCCGGTAGGGCTTGGTCAGGTAGTCCTGCGCGCCCGCCTCGAAGCCGCGGAGGATGTCGTCCTCCAGCGAGCGCGCGGTGAGCATCAGCACCATGCTCTTCACGCCCTGGCCGCGCAGCCGGCGGCAGAAGGAGTAGCCGTCCTCGCCCGGCAGCATCACGTCCAGGATGAGCAGATCGAACTCGCGCTCGCGCAGCATCGCCTCGGCGTCGCGGGCGGAGGGGGCCTCGGACACGACGTAGCCCTCGTCCTGCAGGTTGTCACGCAGGCCGATGCGGAGGTGGGCATCGTCCTCGACGATGAGGACGGAGGGGCGGGTGGTCGGGTTCGGAGTGGCGGTGGTCATCGGTACGGCTCGTGAAAGGTGAGAGCGAAGGTGGTGCCCTCCGGGCTGGAGGTGGCCACCTGGATGTCGCCTCCGTGCAGCTTCATGATCTTCCGGCAGAGCGCCAGTCCCAGGCCACTGCCGTGCACTTCCAGGCCGGGCGGTGTCAGCCGGTAGAAGTCCTGGAAGACGTTCTCCCATTCCTCCTCGGGCATGCCCATGCCGTTGTCGCTGAAGAGCACGGTGCAGCCATGGCCGGGGACCACCTGCGCGGAGACGGAGATGCGCACGGGGCTGCGCCGATTGTAGGCGCACGCGTTGCGGCCCAGGTTGGAGAAGAGCAGCCGCAGGAGGGACGGGTCCGCCAGCAGCTCCGCGTCACCCACGTCCGCCACCAGGTCCACCGGTACGGTGGTCGCGGTGGCCAGGTCGTCGCGCAGCGGGTTGACCAGCTCCTCCAGTCGCACGCGCGAGGCCCGCAGCTTCCAGCGGCCCTTGTCGATGCGGTTGAAGGACAGGATGTTCTCCACGAGGAAGTGCAGGCCGTCCGCCGCCTGGACGATGCGGGCCGGGTAGTCGCGCACCTCGGGCGCCTGCGCGAGCTTGCGCTCCAGCGTCTCGCCCAGCAGGCGGATGGAGGCCAGCGGCGTGCGCAGCTCGTGCGAGACGGTGGCCACGAAGTCGCTCTTCAGCTCCAGGAAGCGGTACTTGCGCTGCTGCGCCACCACGGACAGGACGAAGATGGCCAGGGCCAGCCCACCGCACACCAGCACCAGCACCGTCTTCAGGCCGTAGCGTGCCTCGATGTCCGCCTCCGCCCGCGCCCACTGCGGCATGTCCGCGCGCACCCGCAGCGTGCGCATGGGTTGCGCAAAGCGGTCGGGCTTGAGGCTCAGCGTGCCGTCCGAGTCGAGAAGCCGGCGCGCGCGCAGGTCATCCGCGATGGGGCGCAGCATCGCCGGCACGTTCACGGCGATGCCGTAGACGGCCTCCTCGTTGCGAGGCTCCACGTACCAACTCTCGCCCAGCAGGGTGGGCTCCACCAGCCCGTCCGGCATCACCAGCATGCCGGCGCCCACCTCCTCCGCGCGGTCCTTGAAGTCCTTGGTGGGCTCGCCCAGCGCGGTGCTCAGGCGGACAATGCGCTCATGGAGGAAGTCGAAGTCCGCCTGCGTGAAGCGCGAGCGCTCGCGCAGCAAGTCGCGCTGGAGGCCCGAGGCACGCGCGAAGCCGCCGAAGTCCTCCGGGAGTCCCTCACGCAACAGGGCCCGCACCAGCGGCTCCGTGGCGGGGCCGCGCTGCATGCGCTCGACCGCGAGCACCAGGAAGGGGAGCTCCTGCGCCGCGGGGAGCGGATTGGCGGCGTGGTAGCGCAGCAGGTCCTCCACCAGCCGGCTCGCGCCGCGCGTGTTCCGCGCCGCGAGCGCCGCCTCCACCGCGCGCAGCCTGGCAATGCGCTGCTCCCACTTCCCCGCGTGCGAGCCGTCCGCGAGGTGGCCTTCGAGGGCCTGGTACGCGTCGCGCGCGGGCGTGCGGTTGCCGGCGTTGGGGCGGGTGATGCGGGGGAGGAACTGGTAGCCGCGGAAGAGGAGGTAGAAGCCCTCGGCTGGAGCGAGCGGGTCTCCCACCGCCTCGTGCAGGAAGGGGATGTTCTCCTCGAGCTGCTTCGCGAGGCTCTGCCGAAGCGCCTCGGAGGCGGCGTGCTCCAGCGCCTCGCGGCGGGAGCGCACCTGGGCGTGAGCGTCCTCACGCTCCTGCGTGAAGATGCGCTGGAGGCTGTAGAGCCCCCAGCCGAGGGCCAGGAGGCCACAACCCAGGGCGATGAGGGTGGGAAGGAGCCGGCGCAGCATGCAGTGGGACGCCGACTATCGCACAGCCGGCGGCCCCCCGAGGCTTTTCGCGTGGGCCCGGAGGAGGAGGTGAGTGTCCTCGGAGGGCGGACGGCCGGACTTCCGGTCCACGGGCCGACAGCATGGCGCGGCGGGCCATGGCGCCAGGAAGCCCGAGGGAAAACCCTGGGGCAGGAGGTGCCCGCATGCGTGTCGAGTTCCCCCTGTCGCGTCCCTGGTCCGGTGGCCCTGTCGTGCTGTGGGGTGGGGCGCTCCCCGCCGGCAGCCTCAAGTACCTCACCTTTTCTCGCTACCTGGAGTCAGCGATGCCGGAGGGGGCGCGCGGGCTGGTGGAGCTCTCCGGCGCGGCCACCGCGCTGGCGCTGGATGCGCTGGGACAGGAGCGAGGGCTGCCGGTGGTGGCGCTGACGGACGCGGCGGGGACGGGCTACCTGCGCACCCACGGGTTCGGCGGCGAGGTGCGCACCGTGCGCGGACTGGCCGAGGCGTGGGAGCTGGCGCTGGGCTACGAGCGCGAGGGCTGGTGCTGGCCGAGGCAGCTCGCCAACGGGGAGCTGGTGGAGTGCGTGGCGGCGTGGGCCATGCGGCTGCGCGACATCGTGCGCGACGTGTTCCCCTCGGTGCGGACGGTGGTGTGCGGCTTCGGCACGGGCGCCACGGTGGTGGGGCTGCACCGGACCTTCACGGCGGCGGGCTACGAGGTGGTGGGCGTGCAGCCCGCGCCGGGTTGCGTGCTGCCCGGCTGGCGGCGCTGGATGGAGCAGAGCCTGGGGGAGACGGACCTCTTCTACCCGTACCGCGAGGAGGTGGCGCTGGAGACGGCGCGGGAGCGGGACTCAGATGGGCTGGGCGCGCTGCTGGCCTGGGCGCGCGAGGAGCCCCGGCCGGAGGAGGTGCTCATCATCTCCCACAACGCGCGGCCCCCGTGTGGTTGATGTGGGCTACGGCTGCTCGCCACCGGCGCGGAACCCGCCGCGCGGGCGGTCATTGCCCCACTCCTCGCGGCGCAGCTCGCGGTACTTCGCCTGCTGCTCCTCGTTGAGGAGCGAGCTCATCTCCTGGTCCGTCTGCTGGCGCTCGGCGCGCAGCTCCTGGCGGATGTCGCGCGGGTTCTTCGTGCCGGCCTGCACCTCGGCCATGAGCGCCTGGCGCTTCGCGTCCTCGGCCTGCATGCGGCGGGTGAGGGCCTGCTCCTGGTTGTAGTTGAGCCCGGCCTCGGTGGCGAACTTGCGCAGGCGCTCCGCGCGCTGCGTCTGGGCCTGGGCCTGGGCCTGCGCCCACTCCTGCTGGCGGGCCTCGCGCTGCTCGGTGCGCATCTCGTCCTGCACGGCGCGCACGGCGTCCTTGAGGTAGGAGCGCCCGCCCTCGGAGTTGAGCGCCTCGCCCGCCACCATGCCGCGCACCTCCGCGCGGAGTTGCTCGATTTCGGCCGTGAGCGCGGCGGGGGCGGCCACCACGCCGCCATCCGCGGAGACGACGGGACGCTGCTCCAGCGCCATCAGCCGCCGAGACAGGCCGAGCGAGGTGTCCTCCAGCGCGCGGATGCGCCGCTCCAGGTCATCCATGTCCGCGGAGGTCACATCGGACAGGGCCTCCTGCGCGGCGGGGGCGGGAGCGGCGGGCTCACCCCGACCCATGAGGGACACAGCGAGCGCCGCGGAGGCCAGGACGAGGGACGCGATGCCGAGGAGCTTGTTCATGTCTTCTCCGACGTGGGAGGGCGGTCCGTATTCCATACCTCGCCCGCGCGTCCGGCTCCACGCACGGCTCATGTAGGCGGGCCTGGTGACGGAGTACGACGGACCGTCCAGGTCCGCGGGGCACTCTGCTGGTGCCGAGCCTCATGGCGCGGTCATCACACATCGGCATCACGAGGGGATGTGTGGTGCCGGGCGTCTCCACGGACGTGGCGCTCGGAGCGCTCGTTCGACAGCACCAGAGACGGGCAAAATCATCCGATGCCCAACGAGTACCGGTTCCGTGTGGATGGTCACATCCCTGTCCTCAAGGTGCACTACGAGCCCAGGCCCGGCCCTGCCGTCGTCGTGCTGCACGGGCTGTTCTCGAATGCCGACGCGCAGCGCTGGGAACTGGATGCGCTCGCGCAGTGGGGCATGGCCGCTGTCGGCGTGGACGCCCCGCACCATGGCGCCCGGCGCGACGGCTGGCTCGACGGGATGCCCTCGCTCGGCCCCACGGACTACCACGCGCGTCTGCTCTACTTCATCCGCGAGGCCGTCCCCGAGGTCTCACGGGTCATCGACCATGTGGCGGGGGAGGGGCACTGGCCCATCGGGCTCGCGGGCGTGTCGTTCGGCGCGTACACGGCGCTGGCCGTGGCGGCCCAGGACTCCCGCGTCCAGGCGACGGTGTCCATTCTCGGCTCGCCGGATTGGACGCCCCGGGATGGCTACGTCACCGACGAGCTGCGCTGGCTGATGCAGGACGCGCCCGTCCACCGTCCCTGGGACTGCGCGCGCCACCCGCTCCTCCTGCTGAACGCGGGGAGGGATCAGCTCGTCCCCGCGCATCAGGCCCGGGACTTCGCGCACCGGCTCTGGAGGGAGCTCCCCTGGCTGGGCTCGCACGTCGGGCACTACGAGTACCCGGAGTCGGACCACTACATGCGAGCGGAGGACTGGAACGACGCCTGGGGCCGGGCGTTCGGCTTCCTGCGGCGCAGCCTCTATCGGGAGTGACGCCAGGCAGGGCCTCTCGGTGAAGCGCCCCGCCAGGTGATGCCGGGTCGTGGGGCGGCCAGCAATGACGTCGTCGTGGACCTCACGCGCGGTGATGCGCGGCGGCACGCGGCCCGCGCAGGGCCGCACTCCTCGCCGCTGAGCCAGACAGGGCTACGAGTCACGATGCCGCGCTCGGGACTTCCGGGCGCGGCATCGACGTGTCTGAAGACGCTCAGCCAATCTTGAACGCGTCCAGCTCCGGCACCTTCTCCAGCAGCAGCGGCGCGGAGTGGAGGTACGCGGTGCTGCGGCGCTTCTGGTCGATGTCGTCGTAGACGCGCTGCACCTGCGTGGGCGTCAGGCCCATCACCTGCGCGGCCTCGTCCGTGGACACGCCGTGATTCTTCGCCCACATGAGCAGGTCCAGCTGCGAGTAGTGCACGGAGAAGTAGAAGTCCTCCTGCGACTGCGGAAGGCTGAACGTGTCCGTGGTGGGCTCGCCGCTGGTGATTTCGTCGATGACGCCCAGGTGCTTCGCGAGCTTGTACACCTGCGTCTTGTAGAGGCCGGCGATGGGCTTCACGTCCGCCGCGCCGTCACCGAGCTTCACGAAGAAGCCCTGGTCGTACTCGAGGCGGTTCGGCGTACCGGCCACGGCGAAGTTGAGCCGGTCCGCGTGGAAGTAGTCCATCATCTTCCGGGTGCGCTGCTTGAAGTTCGTCGCGGCGACAATCTGCGTGTACGCCTGCGGCGAGAGGCGGAAGCGGCGCTCCTCGCCATTCACCTGCACCACCACGTAGAAGAAGTTCACCGCGTCCGTGTTGAGCCGGTCGCCGTGCATGACAATCTTCCACTTCATGTCCGGGGTGAACTCGGGGAACACCGAGCGCACTGCCTCGTCGCGCTGCTTGTAGCAGCCGGCCGCCTCGAGAATCGGGGCGATGTCGTGGAGCTGGTACTTGATGCCCAGCTTCTCGCAGAGCTTGCGGCCCAGCTGCGAGCTCCACCCGCTGGAGTCCTTCTCCGGCAGGAGGATGCCGAACACCCGGTCCGGCCCCAGCGCGCGCACGGCCAGCGCGGACACGCAGGCGGAGTCGATGCCACCGGAGATGGCCACCACCAGCCCGCGCTTCTTCAGCTTCTTCAGCACCGCTTCGCGGAGTCCCTCGGACAGCTCGGCCGCCTTGGCCTCCCAGTCCAGCTCCAGCACCTGCTTCGAGAACTTCATCGTGTCCACCCCTCTGTGGAATCCGTTACTTGGAACCGACTGACGAATAACGCGTGCGCAACTCCGCCTTGAGCACCTTGCCGGCGGGCCCGCGCGGCAGCGCCTCCGCGAACACCACGTGCTTGGGCACCTTGTGCACCGGCAGCGACTCGCGGCAGAAGCGCCGCAGGTCGTCTTCCTTCACCTCGGCGCCCGCGTGCGGCACCACCACCGCGCAGGCCGCCTCGCCGCCCAGCGCGTCCGGCACGCCCACCACCGCGACTTCATTCACGGCAGGGTGACGCGCGAGGTGATGCTCGATTTCCGCCGGGCTCACCCGGTGGCCATTCACCTTGAGGATTTCCTTCGCGCGGCCCACCAGGAAGAAGAAGCCGTCCGCGTCGCGCCACGCGAGGTCGCCCGTCCACAGCCAGCCGTCCTTCAGCACGGCGGCCGTCTCCTCGGGCGCGTTCAGGTAGCCCGGCGTGACGTTGGCGCCCCTGGCCACCAGGTGGCCCGTCTCGCCCACGGGCAGCGGCGTGCCGTCCTCGCCGACGACGCCGAGCTCCACGCCGGGGATGCCCATGCCGATGGAGCCCACCTTCTCCTTCGCGTACTTCGGCGGCAGGTAGCTCAGCCGCGCGGTGGCCTCCGTCTGGCCGTACATGACGTACAGCTCGGCCGGGTGGAAGGACTCGCGCGTCCACTGGATGGTGTCCGGCGCCATGCCTCCGCCCGCCTGGGTGAGGTAGCGCAGCTTCAGCTTGGACAGCGTCTCCGGGCTGGCCTGCCGCTTCAGCAGCTCGAAGGTGAGCGGCACGCCCGCGAAGCCGGTGCTGCCCTCGGCGGCCATGGCCTCCAGCACCACCTGCGGGTACATGAAGCGCGGGTCCAGGAACACCGAGCCACCCGCGAGCAGGTGCGTCTGCAGGACGCTCTTCCCGTAGCAGTAGTGCAGCGGGAGGATGAGGTGCGCGCGGTCCTTCGGCGTCAGGTTCAGGTACTCGACGATGGAGCGCGTGTTGGCGGCGATGTTGCCGAACGTCTGGATGACGCCGCGAGGCGTGCCCGTGCTGCCGGACGTGTAGACGATGGCCGCGTGCGCGTCCGGCGGCGTGGCGGGCAGCGCGTCCAGGGGCGGGGACTTCGCCTCCGAATCCAACGCGCCGTCCTCCTGCACCCACGTGCACGTGGCTGGCGCGAGCACCTGGAGCATGCGCTCCGGCGGGCGCGCGGAGTGCGCTACGAAGAAGTGCGTGAGGCCCGGCTTGCCGGCCCACTTGCGCGCGTCCTGGCCGAAGAGGAAGGCGTGCCGCGCGCCCGTCTGCGCGAGGATGGCGTCCAGCGAGGCCGCGCCGGACTCACGGTCCAGCTCCACCGCGCACGCGCCGAGCGCCTGCACCGCGAGGCCCGCGACGACGGCCGCGGAGCCGAGGGGCAGGGCGATGAGCACCTTGTCGCCGGGCCGCACGCCCGAGGCCTGGAGGTGGCCGGCCACCGCCAGCATCCGCTCCGCCAGTTGACGGTACGTGAGCCGCACCCACGGCGAGTCCACCGCGGGAGCGTCCGGCGTGCGCTCTGCGTGACCGAGCACCCAGGCAGGGGATGAGGCCATCGCGCTCATGCCGCCTCCAACACCACCGCGTCCACATCCGCCTGGGGCGGAGGCCGGGGCGGGAGGAAGTGGTGCGCCAGCAGTTGCGTGGACGCCATGGCGAACAGGGCCATTGTGTCCGCCTCGCTCTCCGCCGCGTTGGGCGCGCGCAGCTTGGCCACCAGCCGCTCCGCCTTCTTCGCGTCGAAGACGCCCACCTTCGCCACCGCCTCGGGCGACAGCAGCTCGCGGGCCCAGGCCGGCGCGTCGGGCCCCACCAGCGCTCCGGCAATGGGCGCGCGGTAGGGGAACTTGCTGCGCTCCAGGATGGACGCGGGCACCTTGCCTCGCGCGAAGCGCTTGAGGACGTGCTTCTCGTCCAGGCCCTTCAGGCGCACCCGCTCCGGCACGCGCGCGGCGAACTCCATCACCGCCGTGTCCAGGAAAGGGAAGCGCCCCTCCACCGCGTTGCCCAGCAGCATGCGGTCGCCCTGCGCGGACAGCAGGTACCCGGACAGCAGCGTCTTCGCCTCCAGGTACTGCGCGCGCGCCAGCGGCCGCCACCGCGCCACATGCTCCGGCACCGACTGGAGCACCGACGCCACCGGGTCCTCGTCCGCCACGCGCGCGGCGAAGTCCGCCGAGAGGAAGCGCGTAATCCGGCCGCTGTTGGACCAGCGCACGAGGTGCGAGAAGCCCAGGCTCCCCGGGTCCTCCAGCCCCATGCCGAAGAACTCGCGCAGCAGCTCCACGTTCTGCTGGCTCACGGACAGCGTGGGGTACAGCTTGCGCAGCAGCAGCGGGCGGTACTTCGACTCCGGGCGCCGCGCCCAGAACTGGCGGACCTTCGTCTCCTTGAAGAGGTCGTACCCGAGGAACATCTCATCCGAGCCCTCACCGGTGAGGACCACCCGGATGCCGTTCTCCCGCACCCACTCGCTCAGGCGCAGGAAGGGCGCCGGCGCGGAGCGCATCATCGCCTGCTCGGCGTGGAAGATGACGCCCGGCACCAGCGTGCCGATGTCCCCGTCCTTCATCTCCACCACGCGGTGCTGCGTGCGCAGTTCCTCCGCGACGGTGGCCTGGTGCTGGCGCTCGTCGAAGCGCGCGTGCGCGAAGCCCACGGAGAACGTGCGCAGCGTGCCGCCGAGCTGCCCCTGCGCCAGCGCGCACAGGAGGCTGGAGTCCAACCCGCCCGACAGGTACGCCGCCACCGGCACGTCCGCGCGCAGGCGCAGCCGCACCGCGCGCTCCAGCACCTCGCCCAATTCCTCCAGCAGCTTCGGCTCGTTGGCGGGCTCCGGCGTGACGCCGAAGTCGAAGTCCCAGTACCGGAAGGTTTCCAGCTTCCCGTCGCGGAAGCGCGCCGAGTGCGCGGGCGGCAGGAGGCTGACGCCCTCGAACGAGGTGCGCGGCGCCACCGGGGACCAGAGCGCGAAGGTCTGCTTGAGGCCCCGCGCGTCCAGCGTCGGCGTCACCAGCCCGCCCGCGAAGAGCACCTTCGCCTCGGAGCCGAACGCGAGCTGCCCGCCCGGCAGCTCCGAGTAATACAGCGGGCAGATGCCCACCCTGTCCCGCGAGAGCCAGAGCGTCTTGTCGCGCGGGTCCCACAGGGCGAAGGCCCACTGCCCCTCGAAGCGGCGCACGCAGTCGATGCCCCACGTGAGGAACGCGGCGAGGATGACCTCGGTGTCCGAGCGCGTGCGGAACGCGTAGTGCGCCGAGAGCTGCTCGCGCAGCTCGACGTAGTTGAAGATTTCACCGTTGAAGACGACGGTGAGTCCCGTCCGGGCGTCCCGCATGGGCTGGTGGCCGCCCTCCAGGTCGACGATGGAGAGCCGCGTGTGGCCCAGGCCCACTCCGTCCAGCACCAGCGCCCGCTGTGCGTCCGGGCCCCGGTGCTTGATGCTGGCGGTCATCCTGCGCAGCCGCTCGGCGGCCTCCTGCCGCGCGGCTGCTCCGGCACTCCCGCCCGCCGGAAAGGTGAATCCCGCGATGCCACACATGGCCGTCCCCCCTTCTGCTCAGCTCGCCTGAGACAGGCGCTGCGCCTGCTTCTTCTCGACGAAGGCCACCACGCGCGACAGCGAGTCCAGGTTCTCCGGCACCAGCTCGCGGTCCTCCAGCTTCAGGCCGAAGTCCGACTCGAGGAAGGCCACCAGCTCCATCATGCCCGTGGAGTCGATGAGGCCCTTGCGGAGGAACGAGTCGTCGTCGGCGAACTCGTCCACGAAGAAGGTGTCGACGATGAATCCGCGGATGCGCTCACGAGTGCTCATGTTTATCAGTCCTGTCTGGGATGGGTTGTGAATGGAAGTGCAAGGCTCCAGGGCGGGCAGGCCGCCCCGGCGGTGAAGCGAAGTGGAAAGGCTTTCAGGAGCCCGACGACTCGCGGGCGACCAGCTCCAGGCTCATGTTGCGGGCGGGGTTGCCCATGGCGAGCGAGTCCGGTGGCACGTCCTGCGTGACGATGCTGCCGGCGGAGACCACCGAGCGCGCCCCCACGCGCACTCCCGGCATGATGATGGCGCCATGGGCCACCCAGACATCGTCCTCGATGACGATGGGCGCGGTGCGGTGCCCGTCGCGGTCTCCCACGCGCACGAACGAGGCGAACATGCACCGGTCGCCGATGGTGACGGACTCCCAGGCCTCCAGGGAGACGCCGTAGTTGAACTGCCCGTCCGCGCCGATGCGCAGCCGCGCGCCCGGGTGGCACACCAGCGAGCTGGGCATCATGCCGCCCACGAAGGTGAGCCTGTCACCGAGGCAGATGGTGCCCTCGTTCTTGACGGACATGGGGCCGTACGCGGCCACGTTGCGGCCCACGGACTGGACGGAGCGGAACAGCCAGCGCGCGCGGGCCAGCGCGACCGCGCGCACGGCCCGGGGCTCCACGGTGTCGCGCAGCCCCTGGAGCTGCGTCACCCAGTTGGACAGCGGCAGGGCGGACAGTCTCGAAATCATCCGGCCACCTCGCGGCGAAGCACCCGGGGCGGCGAGCCACCCACCGTCACACGGGGAGGAATGCGGCGGGAAATCACGGTGCCCGGCGCCACGGTGGCGCCCTCCTGCACGTGCGCGCCGGGAAGGAGGATGGCGCGGCTGCCCACCGTCACCCCGCGCTCGATGACGAGCGGGACGGAGGGCGGGCGCTCGTGGCGGTTGCCGCGCAGCGGGTGGTGCTGGTTGTCCATCACCTTGCAGAAGGCGCCCAGCCGCGCGCCTGCGCCCACGGTGATGGACTGGAGCGCCTCCAGCGAGGCGCCCCCTTCGATGGTGACGTCGTCGCCGAGGACGATGCTGCCGCCCTGCATGGCGTGCAGCTCGATGGGCGCCGTCCGCCCGTCCAACACCACGCGGTGGCCCAGGCGCACCTCGCCGGTGCCGTGAATCCACACGCGGCCGAGCACCGTGGGGGAGTCTCCCACCACGCGACAGCGTCGCAGCTTCAGGCGCGAGCGGAGCGTGTCCAGCCCGCGCGTCAGAGGTGAGGGAAGCGGGCTCATGTCACGGTGCGGCCTGGACGGCCGGGATGGGAGGCTGCACGGCCGGGGCCGGCAGGTTGGACAGGAAGGCGAGGAACTCCTTCGCCATGCGGGCCTGCCCCGCGGCGTTGAGGTGGCCGCCGTCATCCGAGTACGCCGGCACCATCGCCGGCCACGTCTGCCCGTTCAGCTCGTACGTCTCCGGCGTGCCCTCGGCCGTGGTGGACTCGAGCTTCGCCAAATCAAACAGCGGCTCCTTGCCGCCGTACGTCTGGCGCAGGAGCTGGTTGAAGTTCTCGCGCTGCACGTTCTCCTTGATGCCCCACACCGACTTGCCGAGCAGCTCCTTCAGCCACGCCTTGGCGCCGCGCTGCACGGTGGTGAGCGGCACGGTGACGTGCACGAAGGTGGTGTGGGGGTGACGCGCCTTCAGGCCTTCCATGGTGGCGCGGTACTTCGCGAAGAGGGCGCGGGTGTCGGTCGCGCCGTCGAAGTCGATGTAGCAGAACTTGAAGAAGGCCACGTCCGCCCCCTTCGCGAGGCCCGCATCCATCAGACGCTCGAAGTCCACAATCTTGGATTCTGGTTTCGTATTTTCGCCCACCATGGCGTGGGCGATGGTGCCGGGAGCCACCGGCTGCGACGGGTCCTTCACTTCCACGACACGCGGAGCGGACGGCACCTGCTGGACGCCGTCGAGGATGTTGCCGCCCACGGATTGGTGTCCGAAGAAGATGCGCTTCTGCGCCAGCTTTTCCATTGCCACCCCCGCTTCGGAGCCCGGAGGCGTCGCGGCGCTCGCCACGCCGTGCAACGCCATGAGCATGACGGCAGACAGCACCGCGGTGCTCATCCGCACAAGAAAGGTCCAGTCGAAGTGCATGCGGACTCTTAAACCCGACGCTTGGCAAGCGTCAAAGGGCCAACGGTCCAGGATGCGCGTCTGGCTTTCTTGGGGCTTGGAATGACTGGAGTGCCGTTGGACCCGCCCCCCTGGCTGGCCGGGCGGCGAGCATGCCGTCCCCAGGGCATTGACACGGGCCGCGCGGGTTCCGGTCCTACTCCGAGCGCAGGGAGATGGCCGGCGACACGCGGCTGGCACGCAGCGCCGGCAGCCAGCTCGCGAGCAGCGCCACCGCGGCCAGGGCCACGGCCACGCCCGCGAAGATGGTGGGCTCGCTGGCGTCCACGCCGTAGAGCAGCGAGGCCAGCAGCCGCGTGCAGCCGAAGGCGGCGAGCAGGCCCACGCCCACGCCCATCAGCGTCAGCCGCAGGCCCTGGCTCAACACCAGCCGCAGCACCTGCCGGGGGTGTGCGCCCAGCGCCAGGCGGATGCCCAGCTCGCGCGTGCGCTGCCCCACGCTGTAGGCCATGACGCCGTAGACGCCCACGCCGGCCAGCACCACCGCGAGGAGCGCGAAGGCGGCCAGGAGCCGCGCCGTCGCCGTGGGGCGCAAGAGCTGGCGGTCCACCCGGTCCGAGAAGGGCGCGAGGTCATAGACGGGCTGCTCCGCGTCCACCGCCTTCACCTCCTGGCGCACGGCCGTCACCAGCGGGGCCGCCGCGCCCTGCGAGCGCAAAAGCAGCGTCACGGAGGGGACGGGCACCTGCGCCAGGGGCAGGTAGATTTCCGGCCGGGCGGGGACGGTGAGCCGGTCCGCCCGGACGTCCGCGACGACGCCGACGATGTCGTGGAACGCCGTGTCCCCGTACCAGTCGAGCTTCACCCGCCGGCCCAGGGGCTCGCCCGTGCCGAGGTAGGCCCGGACGAAGGCCTCGTTGACGATGGCCACGGGCGCGCCCTTGTCCCCGTCCTGCGGGCCGAAGGCGCGGCCCTGCCGCACGGCGATGCGCAGGGTGCGGAAGTAGTCCGGGCTGGCCACCCGGTACTCGGCGAGGAAGCGCTCCCCGGGCTGCGGCGCGCTGCCCTCCAGGACGAAGTCCCCGTTGGTGTTGCTGCCACCCAGCGGGGCGTCGTTGATGAGGCCCGCGGCCTCCACGCCCGGCAGCGTCGCCAGCCGGCCCAGCAGCTCCTGGTAGAAGGCGGCCCGGCGCGGCGCGTCCGTGTACTTCGTGGCGGGCAGCGACAGCCGCGCGGAGTGCACGCCGTTCAGGTCGAAGCCCAGGTCCACGGCCATCACGTTCTGCAGCGTGCGCACCATGAGGCCGGTGCCCACCAGCAGCACCAGCGCCAGCGCGAGCTGCACCATGACGAGCGCGTTGCGCAGCGGGTGGTTGGAGCGCGCGCCCGCCGCGCTGCTGGACTGCTTGAGCAGCGGCAGCACGTCCATGCCCGAGGTGTGAAGCGCGGGCGCCAGCCCGAAGAGCAGCCCCGCGCCCACGGACAGCGCCACGCTGAAGGCCATGGCCGGGCCGCTCAGCTCCACCGGCGTCATCCGCAGCATGTTGGCGGGCAGGAGGGTGCGCACCAGCTCCATGCCCCACAGCACCAGGAGGAGGCCCAGCGCTCCGCCGAAGACGGCGAGCAGCACGCTCTCCGCCAGCGCCTGCTGCATGCGCCGGCTCCGGCTGGCCCCCAGCGCCGCGCGGATGGCGCCGTCGCGCTGCCGCGCCAGCGCCCGCACCAGCATGAGGTTGGCCACGTTGGCGCAGGCGATGAGCAGCACGAAGGCCACCGCCGCCCACAGCGTCCACAGAATGGGGCGCACGTTGCCGGTGAGGTGCTCCTGGAAGGTGAACAGCGTCACCTCGTGTGGTGGCTCGCCGGGGTCCCCGGTGTCGAGCAGCGTGGCCACGCGCGCCAGGTCCGTCCGCGCCGCCTCCACCGAGGTGCCCGGGGCCAGGCGGCCGAGCACGCTCAGGTAGTGGCTGCCCTTGGCCTGCGGGTCCAGCCAGTGGGGGACCCAGACCTCCGCCTCGTTGCCGAACTCGGGGAAGGTGAAGTCCTCCGGGAGCACGCCCACCACGGTATGGCTCCGGCCGTCCAGCACCACCGTGCGGCCCACGGCGTCCGCGCCGCCGAGCGCGCGCTTCGCGAAGCCGTGGCTCACCACCACCGTGGATGCCGGCTGCCCGGCCTGGGCGTCCTCATCGGTGAAGTCGCGGCCCTGCGTGGGCAGCACGCCCAGTGTGGAGAAGAAGTTGGTCGTCACCAGGCCCGCGCGGACGCGCTCCGGCGACTCCACCCCGGTGCGATTCAAGTCACGCATCCCGAAGCCCGCGAGCTTCGCGAAGCCCTTGCCGTTCTCCCGCCAGCCGAGCAGCTCCGGCGCCGAGACGGACGCCTGGTCCAGGTTGCCCCGCTGCTTGCACCAGACTCGCACCAGCTCCGCCGGATTCGGGAAGGGCAGGGGCCGCAGCAGCATGGCGTGGATGGCGCTGAAGAGGACGGTGTTCGCACCAATGGCCAGCGCGAGGGTGATGCCGGCGGCCAGCGTGAAGCCCGGGGTGCGCTTCAGGGTGCGCAGCGCGTAGCGGAAATCCTGGCGGAGGGAATCCATGGGCACGTCCCAAGAGCGAAGGACATGCCAGCGCCAGGTCCCCGGCTTTACGAGGGAAGGCCGCCAGGCAACCCGGACGGGATGCACGGATGCGGGAAGTCGTGTCCCGGAAACGGACACCGCGTGCCGCGACGGGCCGGGGCCGCGGCCACGTCACGAGCTCGATGTGCCGGCAGGACGGGCCGGGGCCGCGGCCACGTCACCATCTGGCGCCCCGGGCACACCTCGCGTGTGTGTGCCCCGAGGCCCGCGTTCAGTTCACATCCCAGCGAGCGGCAATCTCCTCGCACGCCAGCTTCACGTCATTCATCCGGCGCTGACGGGCGCGCGGCGCGACGTACAGCTTGCCGGCGAAGACGTCGAAGACGCCCACGAGGCGCGGGTCCACGGGGCCGCGCTGCTCGAGCTGCTGCTCGGCGTAGTGCAGGAGCACGGTGGCGATGTACTGCCCGGCGCGCTCATCCAGCGGCGTGTGCTTGGAGAAGTAGAGCTTCATCAGGCCCGAGCGCATCTGCCCCTGCGCGTCCACGCTGCGAAGCAGCACCTCCGGCCGCACGTTGACGGCGACGCCCGCCAGCTCGAGCGGCGGCAGGTCTCCGTCCACCGGGCTGGCGACGGCGTGCGTGGCGAGCCCATCCGCGGAGACGAGGCAGCGCTGCAGCGCCTCCGCGCACAGCGCGAGCCGGTGCGCGTCGAAGTCCGACTCCGGCGCGGCGTTCAACAGTCGACGCTGGTGGTAGCGGAGGATGACCTCGTCGCGGCCTTCGCAGAGGTACTCGACGATGGCCTGCGAGGCCGCCGGGTAGCGCAGGTACTGCGGGTCCACAGGATTTTTCTGCCCATGGATGATGCGCTTGCGCAAAGAGGGCGTGCCGGTGAGGTACTGGCCCAGCTTGTTGACGGAGACGCGGGGGTTCTCACGGGTGGCGTTCATGCGGCCTTCCTTTCGTGCTTCGTTGATGAAAGGGAGACTACCGGAGGGGTCTGACATTCCCTCGGCTGGCCGGCCGCGGGGTGGGGTGGCGCGGATTCCTCCCTGAAAGGTAGGAAACCACCCCCTCCGGAACCCACCCGAAACCCCTGACGCGGTGCTCACCGAGGGTGCCGCGAAGCGTCACCAGAGGCCCGTTTCCTGGCGCATCGCACTGTGCGGCGCGCTGACAATCTCTGCTCGTGCTTTGTACTTTTCCCTGAGCAGGTCGGTCCCTACCTTTCGCGACGAAGAAGCCTCCCTCAGTCGGGGGCTTCCTGAGACACGGCGCGGGTGGAGCCCGCGCCCAATCGAAGCGGAGGCGGTGCAATGGTGGATACGGCTGAGAACCCTCTTGGGCTGAACGGCTTCGAGTTCGTGGAGTTCACGAGCCCCGCTCCCGAGGTGATGGTGAAGCTGCTGGAGCGGCTGGGCTTCACCGCGTACTCCAAGCATCCGACCAAGGACCTGCTTCGCTTCAAGCAGGGTGACATCAACCTGCTCGTCAACCGCGAGCCCACCGGTCAGGTCTCCGAGTTCCGCGTCGCTCACGGCCCGTCCGCCAACGGCATGGCCTTCCGCGTGGCCAACGCCCGCACCGCCTACGAGATGGCGCTGGAGCGCGGCGCCAGGGCAGCCGACCCCGCCCGCGGCGCGCTGGGCGAGGGCTCCTATGTGCTGGAGGGCATCGGCGGCAGCCTGCTGTATCTCGTCGACCGCTATGGCGCGAAGGGCTCCATCTACGACGGGTGGACCAAGTTCCCCGGCGCGGACGAGGCCGAGGCGAAGAACAGCGTGGGCCTGGAGACGCTGGACCACCTGACGCACAACGTGCGCCGCGGCCAGATGCGCACCTGGTCGTCCTTCTACAACCGCATCTTCGGCTTCACCGAGCAGAAGTACTTCGACATCAAGGGCCAGGCCACGGGCCTGTTCAGCCAGGCGATGATTGCCCCGGACAAGGCCATCCGCATTCCGCTGAACGAGAGCCAGGACGACAAGTCCCAGATTGAGGAGTTCATCCGCCAGTACAACGGCGAGGGCATCCAGCACCTGGCCCTGACGACGCGCGACATCTACGGCACGGTGGAGCGCCTGCGTCAGCGCGGCGTGGCCCTGCAGGACACCATCGACACGTACTACGACCTCGTCGACAAGCGCATCCCGAACCACGGCGAGGACCTGGAGCGCATGCGGAAGAACCGCATCCTCATCGACGGCTCCGAGCAGGAAGGCCTGCTGCTGCAGATCTTCACCGAGAACCTCTTCGGGCCCATCTTCTTCGAGATCATCCAGCGCAAGGGCAACGAGGGCTTCGGCAACGGCAACTTCCAGGCGCTCTTCGAGTCCATCGAGCTCGACCAGATTCGCCGCGGCGTCATCAAGGTCGACAAGGCCCACTGACCCGACACATCCGGCCCCGCGGAAGGAGATTCCGGTGACTCTCAACACCCAACCCGGGGCCGGCTCGCAGGGCGAGCTGAAGATGGCGCCCGGCGGCTACCTCTCTGGCTTCGGCAACGAGTTCGCGACCGAGGCCGTCCCTGGCGCGCTCCCGCAGGGGCAGAACTCGCCGCAGCGCGCGCCGTATGGGCTGTATGCCGAGCAGCTCTCGGGCTCGGCCTTCACCGCGCCGCGCCGGGAGAACCGGCGCTCGTGGCTCTACCGCATCCGTCCGAGCGCCAACCACCCGGCCTTCGAGCCGCACCCGCAGGGCCTGCTGCGCAGCGGTCCGTTCGACGAGGTGCCCGTCTCGCCCAACCGGCTGCGCTGGAGTCCGCTGCCGGCACCCACGGGCAAGGTGGACTTCGTGGATGGGCTCGTCACCTACGCCGGCAACGGCGACCCGGCGACGGGCGGGGGCATCAGCATCCACCTGTATTCCGCCAACACGTCCATGGTGGACCGCGTGTTCCAGGACGCGGACGGCGAGCTGCTCCTCGTGCCGCAGGCGGGGCGGCTGCGCCTCGTCACGGAGATGGGCGTGCTGGACCTGGCGCCGGGCGACGTGGGCGTGGTGCCGCGCGGCGTGCGCTTCCGCGCGGAGCTGCCGGACGGCAAGGCCTCCGGCTACGTCTGCGAGAACCACGGCGCGTTCTTCCGCCTGCCTGATTTGGGCCCCATCGGCGCCAACGGCCTGGCGAACCCGCGCGACTTCCTGACGCCCGTCGCGGCGTACGAGGACGTGGACCGGCCGACGCTGGTCATCCAGAAGTTCGCGGGGAAGCTCTGGGCGTCGAAGTTCGACCACTCGCCGCTGGACGTGGTGGCGTGGCACGGCAACCTCGTGCCGTACAAGTACGACCTCGGGCGCTTCAACACCATCAACACGGTGAGCTACGACCACCCGGACCCGTCCATCTTCACGGTGCTGACGTCGCCGAGTGAAATCCCGGGCACGGCCAACTGCGACTTCGTCATCTTCCCGCCGCGGTGGATGGTGGCCGAGCACACCTTCCGGCCGCCCTGGTTCCACCGCAACGTGATGAGCGAGTTCATGGGCCTGGTGCAGGGTGTCTACGACGCCAAGGCCGGCGGCTTCGCTCCGGGCGGCGCGTCGCTGCACAACTGCATGAGCGGCCACGGCCCGGACCAGGCGAGCTACGAGGGCGCCATCAACGCGGACCTGAAGCCGCACAAAATCAAGGACACGCTGGCCTTCATGTTCGAGTCGCGCTGGGTCATCCGCCCGACGCGCTTCGCGATGGAGACGCCCGCGCTCCAGTCCGACTACGACCACTGCTGGTCGGGCTTCCAGAAGGCGAAGCTGCCCTGAGGTCCGCGCGGTGAGTGACGCGGCACAGCCGCCTCGCGAGAGGCTCACCGAGACGCCGCCGGGCGTGAAGCTGCTCCCGGTGGCGGCGCTCCAGGACCCGGGCGCGCGCAACCTCGTGCTGCAGATTGGCGACGCGTACTTCCACGGCTTCCTGGTGCGCACCGGCGACGAGGTCCATGGCTACGTGGACCGGTGCCCGCACGCGGGCCTGCCGCTGGCGCAGAAGCTGGACCAGTACCTCACGCCCGACAAGCAGCTCATCGTCTGCTCCTGGCACGGCGCGCTGTTCCAGCCCCGGGACGGACGCTGCGTCGGAGGCCCGTGCGCGGGTGCTCGCCTCACGCCCTGGCCGGTGAAGGTCGAGGGCGGCTACGTGATGACGGCCTGAGCCACGGGGCTCAAGCGCCCGCGTGCGCCACGACGGGCTCGGCGCCCATCGTCGGCTCCACGAGCGACTTCTTCTCCCAGGCCCGGCTCCGCCAGCGCATCCACATCGTGATTCCGCGCACCCACTCGTCCGCCGCGACGGCGAGCCACACGCCGGACAGGCCCAGTCCCAGCTTGAAGACGAGGAAGTACCCCAGGGGCAGGCTCATGCAGGCCATGGACAGAAAGCCCATGTAGACGGTGAACGTGGCATCGCCCGCGGCCCGCAGCCCGTTGATGAGCACGAGGTTGAAGGCCCGCCCCGTCTCCAGCATGAAGCCGATGACGATGACCTGGGCCGCCACCTGGAGGATGTCGGCGTTGTCCGTGAAGAGGCGGATGAGCGGCACGCGCACGAGGATGATGGCCAGGTCCACCACCACGGTGATGCCGAGCGCCCACTTCAGGCCGTGAAGGGCCTCGCGGTATGCGTCGTCCGTGCGGCGCGCGCCCACCAGCCGTCCCACGAGGATGGACGTGCCCAGGCCGAGCGCCAGGCTGCACAGGAAGACGTACTGCGAAATCGAGTGCGCGTACTGCCGCGCCGCCAGCGCCACGGGTCCGAGGAACGTCACGTAGTACAGGAACACCGTCTGGCACGCCTGATACGTGAGCTGCTCCACCGCGGAGGGCACGCCCACCTTGAGAATCTTGCGGACGTACTCCAGGGAGAACGTCACGTAGTCGCGCGACACCATGCGCACGGGCATGACGCGGTAGAGCATCCACACGAAGACGCCGAGCGCGACGGCGCGGCTCATCACCGTGGAGACGGCCGCACCGGCCACGCCCAGCGCCGGCAGCCCGAAGTGGCCGAAGATGAGCGCGAAGTTGCCGCCCACGTGAATCACGTTCATGCCCAGCGACACGAGCATCGACTGCTTCGTGAAGCCGTACGTGCGGATGAGACTGGAGAAGACGTTGATGAGCGCCTGGAGGAACAGGAACCCGCCGACGATGTGCAGGTATGTCGTCGCGTAGGTCAGCACCTCGCCGTGCAGGTTCATCCCGCCGAGGATTCGGTCCCCGAAGCCGATCAGCGCGGCGCTCACGGTGACGCCGAGCCCCAGGTTCAGCGAGACGGCGAGCGCGGCGATGCGCGCGGCCTCCTGCTGCCTGCGCGCGCCGAGGTACTGCGACACGACGATGGCCGCGCCGTTGCCGATGACCTCCATGATGAGGATGCAGATGAAGACGTACTGGTTGACGACGCCCACGGCGGAGACGGCGTCGTCGGACACGCCGCTGAGCATCAGCGTGTCCGCCGTGCCCATCAGCATGAAGAGCAGCAGCTCCAGGAGGATGGGCCAGGTGAGCCGGAACAGGCTCAGGGGTGCAGCGGGGTGCGACTCGGATGCGGCGGGGACTGCGACGTCCATCGGTAGCGGTCAGCTCTCCGTCGGGCAGGGGCCCGGCACCTCCGGCATCTCGCACCTTTGTCGCGCCGCGTCGAGTGACATCCGGTATCGCCGCCGCGCCTGCCTGCTACGACACGGCGCGGACCTTCCCCTCGGACGGGGCCGGACCTCAATCGTGCGTGGCGGCCAGCCCGAAAATCTGCCGCAGCCGTCCGAGGATGCGGCCCACCTCGGCGGGGATGGGGTCGGCTCCGGGCCCGCCGGCCTGGGCCATGGCGCGCAGTTGCGTGCGCCGCTGGGCGAGCAGGGCGGAGAGCTGCCGCGCCAGCCCGGGGTACTGCTCGAACATGCGCGCGAAGGTGGGCCGGTCCACCTCCAAGAGCAGCGAGTCCTCCACCGCCACCACCGTGGCCGCGCGCTTCTCGCCCGTCAGCAGCGACATCTCCCCGAAGTAGCCGCCGCGCCCCAGCCGCGTCACCTCGGCCTGTAGCTTCCCGGCGCGTACGCTCACCTCACCGGACGCGAGCACGTAGAACGTCCGGCCCTCGTCGCCCTCCTGGATGATGCGCTCGCCCTTGCCGAAGCGGCGCACCAGCACCTCCTGGCGCAGTTGGTCCAGGTCCTCGGTGCCCAGGGGCTGGAAGATGTCCACCTGGCGCAACAGCCCACGCACCGTGTCCTCGGACAGCTCCGCGTGGGCCACCTGCTGCCGCACGTGCACCGTGCGCTGCGGGTACGGAACCTCGATGTTCTCCCGCCGCAGCCGGTACCAGAGCCGCGTGTGCAGGTCCTCCTTCACCAGGTCCGCCAGCCCATAGTCCGAGAGGAAGAAGCGCACCATGTAGCGGACGCACGATTCCTCGTACGACAGCGTGCGGGCCTGCGGCGGCGGCTCCACCAGTACCTGCGGAATCTCCTTCAACACATCGAGGAGCACCGCCTTCACGTGGTTGGGCGGCGCGTCGTAGGACAGCCCGAGCGTCACGTCGACGCCGACGGGCGCCTGGCTCTCGGAGAAGTTCTGCACCCGCTCCTTCGCCACCATGCTGTTGGGCAGGGTGACGACCTCCCGCCGGAAGCTGGACAGGCGGATGGAGCGCCAGCCGATGTGCACCACGCGGCCCGTGTGGTCGCCAATGCGGATGATGTGCCCCACCTCGAACGGCGCATCGAGCTGCAGCGACAGGCCGGCGAAGAGGTTGCCCAGCGTCTCCTGGAGCGCGAGACCCACCACGACGGACAGCACCGCGGACGTGGCCACCAGGCCCGTGAGGTCCAGCGCGAGCTGCGTCTTGAGGATGGGCACCGCCGCCAGGCCGTAGAGCGTGAAGTCGATGACGTCCCGGAGGATTTTCGGCATCGCCACCGCGCGGGCTCGCAGCCGCATCAGCTTCAGCCCGAAGCCCACGCTCGCGCGGATGACGCCGAAGGCGAACGTCAGCATCCACCCGACGCGCACCGCCTTCAGCAGCGCCTTGGGGGCCGTGTCCGGAATCGCCCAGGCTGCCACCCGCAGCACCAGGAAGGCGAACAGCAGCCGGATGGCCCCGTTCAAATCCCGCTGCAAATCCCGGTCTTGGGTGGTGGTGCGGACCGCCAGCAGTGTCATCGCCAGCAATGCGCCCACGGCGAGGGACAGGTTGCTCTGGAGGAAGGGAAGCAAGGCCCGCCCATGTCACCAGTGGGTTACGAGAGGGTCAAGGCAGGCTTGTTGACGGGGGCCAGACCTCCGGGGATACACCCCCTTCATGACGCTGGCATCGGTTCAGGGACAGCCGCGCGCGATTGATGCACTCCAGGCGGCACTGCGCGGAGGCGCGGTGCACCACGCGTATCTCTTCGCCGGGCCGCCGGGTGTGGGCAAGGAGCTGGCCGCGGTGGGGCTGGCCCAGGCGCTCACGTGCCCCGAGCATCCGGACGTGGGCTGTGGCACCTGCGCGAGCTGCGTGCGCGTGGCCAAGGGGCTGCATCCCGACGTCACCTGGGTGATGCCGGACGAGGAGCGCGTGGCGCGCGGGCTGGCGGGGCGCTCGGACTTCACGGGCACGCCCAGCCGCGAGCTGCGCGTGGAACAGATTCGAAACCTCCAGGAGCGGCTGGCGCTGCGCGGCCTGGAGTCGAAGCGCAAGGTGGCGATTCTCATCTCCGCCGAGACGATGAACGTGCAGGCGCAGAACGCCTTCTTGAAGACGCTGGAGGAGCCGCCCTCGGACACCACGCTCATCCTGGTGGCCAGCGCCATGGACAGGCTGCTGCCCACCATCCGCAGCCGGTGCAGCAAGGTGCACTTCGGCCCGCTGCCGGTGGAGCTCATCGCGAAGCGCGTGCAGGAGGAGCGCAAGCTGGACGCGGACACCGCCGCGCTCGCGGCCGTCATGGCCGGAGGCAGCCTGGGCCGCGCGCTGGCGCTGGACGTGGACGCGCTGTCGCAGCGCAAGGACGTCATCACCGCCTTCGAGTCGCTGCGCGGCGAGGACGCGGTGGGCCTCTTGCGCTTCGCGGAGGCCCATGGCGGCTCGCGCGAGGAGGCGGAGGCCGCGCTGGAGCTGCTGGTGCTGTGGACGCGCGACGTGGCGCTGGCGCGGGTGGGGATGGAGGCGGGGCTCGCCAACCGGGACTTGAGGGAGCTGGCGCGGGAGGTGGCGGCGCGCTCGTCGGAGGCGCTGCTGCACCGGCGGCACGCGTTGCTGGAAGGCGCGCGCGCGGCCATTGCCCGCAACGGCGCGCCGAGGCTGCAGCTCGAGCGCATGCTGATTGAGCTGTTCACGGAGGCCGCACGGTGAGCGCCGAACTCGACGAGGTGCTGAAGGAGGTCAAGGCGGGCAAGGTGGCGCCGCTGTACCTCCTGTGGGGCGAGGAGTTCCTCGTCCGCAAGGACGCCGACGAGCTGGTGAAGACGCTGGTGCCGGACGCGGCCATGGGCCTCAACCTGGCCGTGCTGGACGCGGGCAGCCCGCGCGAGGTGGCGCAGGAGCTGGCCACGATGCCGCTGTTCCCCGGGCGCAAGGTGGTGCTGGTGCGAGACCCGGAGTTCCTCGCGCCGAAGAAGGGCCGTGGCGACGCGCTGGGCAAGGCGCGCGAGGCGTGGAAGGCGGGCAAGCGGAAGGAGGGCGCGCGGCGGCTCCTGGCGCTGGCGGCGCGCGCGGGCTGGGGCGTGGAGCAACTGGACCCGGGCGCGCCCAAGGCGCCGACGGTGGAGCAGTGGAAGGACGAGCTGAACGTGGACCTCGCCGAGGCGGACATCGCCTTCCTGCGCGAGGCCGCCGCCTTCTGCCGCGAGGAGCGAATCAGCGCGCCCGAGGGTGACGCGTCCGCGCTGCTGGAGCTCATCCAGAAGGGCGTGCCGTCCGGGCACGCGCTCGTCATGGCGGCCTCGGAGGTGGACGCGAAGAGCCCGCTGGTGAAGCTGGCCCACGACAAGGGCCACGTCGTCGAGCGCAAGGTGGCCGCGCGCCACAAGGATTTGGACCTCTCCGAAATCGCGAAGGAGTTCCTGGCGCCCTTCAAGAAGAAGCTGGGCCCCGGCGCGCTGGACGAGCTGAAGGAGCGCATCGGCGGCAACATCCGCCTGCTCCAGTCCGAGCTGGAGAAGCTGGCCACGTACTCGGAGGGGCCGGCGATTGAGAAGGCGGACGTGGCGATGCTCGTCCACCACGCCCGCGAAGAGGAGTTCTTCGAGCTGTCCGAGGCGCTGCAGAAGCGCGACTTCGGCGGGGCGCTCGCCTACGCGGAGGACGCGATGGGGCAGGGGACCCACGCACTGCAGTTGCTGGGCGCGGTGGCCTCCATCGTCCGCTCGCTGCTGGAGAGCCACGAGTGGCTGTGGCGCTACGCGGGTGGCAACCCGCCCCGCACGGCGAAGGACGTGGAGGCGCGCGTGCTGCCCCGCCTGGAGGCGGAGCTGAAGGGCACGAAGCGGAAGATGCCCAACGCGTGGGCGCTCACCTTCAGCATGAAGGCCGCGGCCGGCTACGAGCGGAAGGAGCTGCTGGGTGCGCTGGTGGCGTGCGCGGAGGCGGACCTCGCGCTCAAGTCGTCGGCGAATGGCCGGCTGGTCATCGAGCGCCTGCTGGCCACGGTGTGTACCCGGGTCTGAGCGCCCGGCGAGGGGCGGGGACGCCGGCCTGCTCCCCGCTCCAGGCACTTCGGGATGCGCGAGCGCCCGGGTTTGGGTAGAGGAGGCCCGCCATGGCGGACAAGCGTCGCTTCGACCTCTTCGCGGACTTCATCGTGTCGCGCTTCGCGGCCCCTCGCGTCTTCGACGTCGCGGGCGGCCAGGGGCGTCTCAACGAGGCGCTGACGAAGCGTGGCCGCTCCGTCATGACGTTCGATTTGCGCCACAAGCACCTGCCCGTCACCTACGCGCAGCGCATCTTCACCCTCGACGAGCCCTGCGAGGCGGAGCTCGTGGTGGGCATGCACCCGGACGGCGCCACCCGCGTCATCATCGAGTACGCCGCGAAGCACCGGCTGCCCTTCGCCGTGGTGCCGTGCTGCTCGGACAACGGCATGCCCTACAACCCGTGGATGCGGCACCTGGCGGAGCTGGCCCGCGCGTCCGGCTTCGCCACGGTGGAGGAGGCGAAGCTCTCCATGGATGGCCGCGCCCGCGTCCTCCTGGGTGTGCACGGCCCCGGGTAAAGTTGTCATCCAAAACATATTTCGTTATAATTCACGCCTGTTCCAAAAACAGACACCCTCACTGATGGTGTGTCGTTTTGAGCGACAGGCTTGGAGCGCGCGGCTCCCGAGCGGCGGAGTGGGTCTCCCGGGCTTTTCTGTAACGCCCTGATACATTCGGGCAGTGCGTCGAGCGACATCCGTGTGCCACCGCAGGGCGGGCGCAGGCGGGGCTTATCGAGTGTATCGCGAGGGCTCAAGGCGTTGGCCCGGTCCGTGCTGAGGCGGGAGCCGCCCGCCGGCACCTCGCAGGCGGGCTCACAGGAGCCACCCCCTTTGGTTCGAACCCGTTTCCTTACCGCACTGCTGGTCCTCCCCCTGACCGCTTGCGAGATGAGTGGTGACGCGTCGTCTCAAGACTCCCAGAAGCCCGACGAGCTCGCGGACGTGACGAGCTCGCTGGCCTCCATGCCCGGCGCCGAGGTGGTAGGCCGGCATGACGACGGCGTGCCGTTCCTCATCCGTGGCCGCCTGGGCACGGTGGACAGCGCGGTCCGCGGCTTCGCGGGTGCGGACACGGTGCGCGCCGCCAGCGCCTCGCTGCCGGGCATCGCCGGCTCCTTCCGCCTGCGCGCCGAGGACCTGGTGGTGAGCCGGGTCAACGTGGACGACCAGGGCTTCACGCACATCCGCTACAGCCAGACGAAGAATGGCCTCCCCGTGGTGGGCCAGGAGCTGGCCGTCCATCTGGACAAGGACGGCAACATCGTCATGGCCAACGGCTCGGCCCGTGACGGCGAGTCCGGCGTGCCCTCGAAGGCCCGCATCGCCGCCCAGGCCGCGATGACGTCCGCGCTGCGCAGCACCGCGGGCACCCGCCTGGAGATTGAGGGCCAGCCGCGCCTCGTCTACGTGCGCCCGAGCGAGGGCGCGAAGCTGACGCTGGCCTTCGAGGTGGTGGTGACGGGTGAGGGCGCGGACCTGCCCATCCGCGACCACGTCTTCGTGGACGCCACCACCGGCGTCGTCGCCGCCCGCTTCGGTGACATCCACTCCGCCCTGAACCGCGCGGTGTACAGCGCCAACAACGGCTCCACGCTGCCGGGCACCCTGCGCCGCAGCGAGGGCGGGGCCACCACGGGCGACGCGCACATCGACCAGAACTACGACCAGCTCGGGTTCACGTACAACTGCTACAAGACCATCTTCAACCGCGACTCGTACAACAACGCGGGCGCGCAGCTGAAGAGCTCGGTGCACTACAGCACCAACTACGTCAACGCCTACTGGAACGGCACCCAGATGGTGTACGGCGATGGCGACGGCGTGAACTCCGGCATGCTCGGCAAGGACGCCGACGTGACGGTGCACGAGCTGACGCACGCCGTGACGTCGTCCGAGTCCAACCTCACGTACTCCAACGAGTCCGGCGCGCTCAACGAGGGCATGTCCGACATCTTCGCGGCGGTGTGCGAGTCCTGGAACACGGGCTGGTCCACCAGCGCGGACGTGTGGATGATTGGCGAGGACATCTGGACGCCGGGCACCGCGGGTGACGCCCTCCGCTACATGGCGAACCCGACGCAGGACGGCTCGTCGAAGGACTACTACCCCGAGCGCTACACGGGCACCTCCGACAACGGCGGCGTGCACTGGAACTCGGGTATCGCCAACCTGGCGTTCAAGCTGCTCGCCACGGGCGGCACGCACCCGCGCAGCAAGACGACGGTGAGCGTGACGGGCGTGGGCGTGGAAGTGGCCGCGCGCATCTTCTACAAGGCGAACACGGACCTCTTCACGGCGTCCACCACCTTCGCCCAGGCGAAGACGTACACGGTGACGGCGGCGCAGCAGCTCGGCTACAGCACGGCCATCCAGGACTCGGTGACGAAGGCCTGGGAGGCGGTGGGCGTGGGCGTGACGACGCCTCCTCCGGCGTGCACCCTGCTGACCAACGGCGTGGCCGTGACGGGCATCTCCGGTGCGGCGGCCTCGCAGAAGTTCTACTGCATCGACGTGCCGGCCTCGAAGGCGTCGACCTTCGCCATCAGCGGCGGCACGGGTGATGCGGACATGTACGTGAAGTACAACGCGGCCCCGACGACGTCCTCGTACGACTGCCGCCCGTACCTCTCCGGCAACGCCGAGTCGTGCAGCATCGCCGCGAAGACGACGGCCGGCCGCTTCTACATCATGCTGAACGGTTACTCTGCCTACAGCGGCGTCTCGCTCAAGGCGACCTACTAGCCTGATGCGAAGCGTGGCGGGGTGAAGCCTCGCCGCGACACCGCCTCCGGGGCCTCGTGCCTCGGGGGCGGTTTCGTTTCTGGCGGTCCCCGTCAGGAGTCCCCGGGCTCCAGTGCACGCATGAGCGCGTTGAGTTTCTCCGCCAGGGTGGCGACGTTCGGCGGCTGCATCACGGTGGTGTGGTCACCCGGCAACTCGCTCACCCTGACGCCACCCGAGACCCAGGCCGACCAGCCTCCATCCATGGGCCGGTGGAAGTGAGGGGGCGCTGAAGAAGCCATGAGGAACTCGGCCGTGCCCGTGAAGGGGCTTGAGGGGACGTAGAGACGTTGCGCCTCGGAGAGCCGCTCGTTGACGGCGTAGAGCTGGCTGACGTGGGTTGGCTCCAGGCCTTCGATGGCGGGCAGGTCCCGCAGCTCTTCCAGCACCCGCTTCATCAGCTCCGCACCTTCCAGCCCGCTCAGTTGCTCCGGCTCCAGCGGCGGGAGGTCCTGTAGCGGCAGTCTCACCATCCGGGCGAAGTCGGCCACCCGAGCCAGCGGCGGTTGCGCGGGTTGGATTTGTCCCGAGGGCGCGTAGCTGTCGATGAAGGCCAGCAGTGCCACCTGCTCGCCCAGGGCCTCGAGCTGCCGCGCCATCTCGTACGCCACCACTCCGCCCAGGGACCAGCCCGCGAGCAGATAGGGGCCGTGGGGCTGCTCCTCGCGCACCTGGTCCACGTAGAGGCGGGCCAGGGCCTCCATGGAGGTGGGAGGCAGCTCTCCGCCGTTCAGGCCGGGGGCGAAGATGCCGTGGATGGGCCGCTCGTTCCCGAGGTTGCGGGCGAGCTCGGCATGGCTGAGCAGTGCCCCTCCGCCGCCGTGGACGAGGAACAGGGGCCGGCGCCGGGAGGTGCCTGTGTCGAGCCGCATCAGGTTGGGCGTGCGCTGGCGGACCTCCGAGGGCGGCGGCGCGAGGCGGGCGAGCCGCTCGACGGTGGAGCCCTGGAAGAGCGCGGACAGGGGCAGCGTCAGGCCGGTGCGCTCGCGGATGAGGGCCAGCAGGCGCACGGCGAGCAGGGAGTGACCGCCGAGGGCGAAGAAGTCGTCCTCCACGCCGACACGCTCCAGGCCCAGCACCTCGGCGAACACCCGCGCGAGCTGCTCCTCCAGCGGGGTGCGCGGGGCGACGTACTCCGCGCGAGCCGCCGAGACATCCGGGACGGGTAGCGCCTTCCGGTCCACCTTGCCGTTGGGAGTCAGCGGCATGGCCTCCAGCGCGACGAAGGCCGAGGGCACCATGTAGGCCGGCAGTCGCTCCTGGAGGAAGGTTCGCAGGGCTTCGGTGGGCACTGGCTCGGAGGAGACGACGTAGGCGACGAGGCGCTTGTCACCGGCGACATCCTCGCGAGCCACCACGAGGGCCTCGCGCACGGCGGGATGTTCTCGCAACATGGTTGCGATTTCGCCGGGCTCCACGCGGAAGCCGCGCACCTTCACCTGGAAGTCGGCGCGGCCGATGAACTCCACGCGTCCGTCCGCCAGCCAGCGCACCTTGTCGCCGCTGCGGTACATGCGCGCGCCCGGAGTCGGGCTGTAGAGGTCGGGCACGTACCGCTCCGCCGTCAGCTCCGGACGGCCGAGGTAGCCACGCGTCACCTGGGCACCGCCGATGTACAGCTCACCGGGCACGCCGATGGGCGCGGGCTGCAGATGCTCGTCGAGGACGTAGATGCGCGAATGGGCCAGGGGCCGGCCCAGCGGAACGGTGGCCGGAGCGGAGCCCTCGGTGGGCCACTGCACGCGGCCGGCGAGCACACCCACCGTCGTCTCGGTGGGGCCGTAGTGGTTGAAGACTTCGCAGTCGGGCGCGAGCGCGCGCACCTGCTCCATGAGGGCCCAGGTGGAGGACTCACCACCGAGCACCAGCTTCTTGCGAGGCAGGACGTGCTGGGGCTCGGTCGCGGTGAGCAGCGCGGACAGGTGAGAGGGGACGAGCTTCACGCAGTCGACGGCGTGGCGCTGGAAGTACTCGGCGACGCCCGCGGGGTTGCTGGCGCGCTCGTGGGTGAGGACATGCAGCAGGCCGCCAGTGCACAGGGCGGGGAAGAGGACGGTGTTGCCGAGGTCGGCGACGAAGGTGGAGACGAGGGCAAAGCTGGTGCAGTCGGCGAGGCCCAGCCGCTGGGTGGCGGCGTGGACGTAGTGGGCGAGCTGTCCGTGGGAGACGGCGACGCCCTTGGGCCTGCCGGTGCTGCCGGAGGTGAAGAGGACGTAGGCCACGTTGTCCGCGGACACGCCGCTCGTCGGCGCATCCGTGCGTTGGCTCGCGAGCAGCTCCGCGTCCTCATCCATCCGCACGCAAGCGGAGGCGAAGGAAGCGGCGTAGCGGGACACCGTCACCACGACGGGAGCGGCGACCTCTTCCACCAGGGCTTGCAGGCGCAGCGCGGGCTGAGCCGGGTCGAGCGGGACGTACGCGGCGCCCGCCTTCCAGACGCCCAGCAGCGCCACCACTGTGTCCACGGAGCGCTCCAGGCACAGGGCTACGCACGTCTCGGGGCCCACGCCCAACGAGCGCAGGTGCCAGGCCAGTTGGTTGGCGCGGGCATCCAGCTCCGCGTAGGTGAGCACCTGGCCCTCGCAGGCCACCGCGGGCTTGGATGGGTGAAGCGCGGCCTGTGCCTCGATGACGGAGTGGAGGCAGTCCTCGGTCGGGAGGTCCGCCCGGGTGTCATTCCACTCGCGCAGGAGTTGGTGGCGCTCGGCGGCGTCCAGGAGTGGCAACTCGGACAGGCGCGCCTCGGGGCGTGCCACCACGCCGTGCAGCAGCGTGCGCAGATGGGCGACGAGACGGCGCACGGTGTCTTCCCGGAAGAGGGCGGTGCTGTACGTGGCCGAGCCAGCCAGCCCCTCGGGGGACTGGGTGAAGGAGAAGGTGAGGTCGAACTTGGCTCCCACGGACTCCGTCTCCAGGGGGAGCATGGACAGCTGCTCCGGGTGCGCCGGGGTGGCCGGCCGCGAGGCGCTCTGCTGGAGGATGAGCATGACCTGGAAGAGCGGAGAGCGGCTCAGGTCGCGCTGGGGCTGCAGCTCCTCCACCAGCTTCTCGAAGGGCACGTCCTGATGGGCGTAGGCACCCAGCGTTGTCTCGCGCACGCGGGCCAGCAGCTGGGTGAAAGTGGGGTTGTCGTGCAGGCGCGCGCGGAGCGCGAGTGTGTTGATGAAACAGCCGATGAGTCCCTCCAACTGGGCGAAGCGACGGCCGGCGATGGAGGAGCCGAGGGTGATGTCGTCCTGGCCGCAGTAGCGCGCGAGCAGCGCGTGGGTGGAGGCCAGCAGGACCATGAAGAGGGTAGCTCCGTGCTGGTGGGAGAGGGATTGGAGTGACTGGCTCAGCTCGGCGGGCAGGTGGAAGTGGAAGGTGGCACCCGCGGAGGACCGCACGGCGGGCCGAGGGAAATCCGTGGGCAGCTCCAGCGCGTGTGGCGCGCCTTCCAGGTGCTGGCGCCACCAGGAGAGCTGCTGCTCGAGGCTGTCGCCGTGCAGCCAGGAGCGCTGCCAGACGGCATAGTCGGCGTACTGCACGGGCAGCTCGAGCAGGGGCGAGGGCTGGCCTCGGCTGAAGGCGGCGTAGAGCGCGGCGACCTCGCGCACCAGCACACCCATGGACCAACCGTCCGAGATGATGTGGTGCATGTTGAGCACCAGCACGTGCTCGGCCAGGGCGAGCCTGAGCAGCAGCGCACGCAGCAGTGGGCCCGCCGCCAGGTCGAAGCCACGCGCGCCCTCCCGGACCAGCAGGCGCCGGGCTTCTTCTGGCGCGGACTCGCCCAGACCGCTCAGGTCCACCACGTGCAGTGGCAGCTCCATGGCGGGCGCGATGACCTGGATGGGCTCGCCCTGGCGCTCGTGGAAGGTGGTGCGCAGGGCCTCGTGGCGGCGCACCAACTCGTTGAGGCCGCGCTGGAGGGCTTCGACATTCAGCTCGCCCTCCAGCCGCACGGCGGTGGGGATGTTGTAGGCGGAGCTGCCGGGCGTCAGCTGCGCGAGGAACCACAGCCGCTGCTGGGCGAAGGACAACGGCAGCGCGTCCGTGCGTGGCACCGGCACCAGTGGCGGTAGCTCGGGGAGCTCCACCAGCCCGCGCGCGAGCAGCGAGCGGTGCACCTGGCGCGCACGCTGGTACAGCTCACTCCAGGTGAGCGTCTGGCCTTCGTGCTCCGCGGCCACTGTGTCCGGCGTGAGGCGGGCCTGGGCCTGGAGGAGCCGGTGCAGGCTGGCGTCACCCACCGAGATGGCGGAGGGCTCGCGCCACGCATTGAACAGCAGGTGCCGCTCCCCGGGCGTGAGCATGGACAGGGTGGACAGCGGCCGGTCCGGGCTCGCGAGTGCGGCTTCCAGCAACACGCGCAGGTGCTGCACCATGCGCGCTGCCGTCGAGGCGTCGAACAGGTCGGTGCTGTACTCGAGCTGGCCCCGCAGCTGATGCCCCCGGTCGGAGATGGCGAGGGCGAGGTCGAACTTCGCCGCGCGACTGTCGAAGGGCACGGCCTCCATTCGGAGCCCCGGCCCCATCACCTGCGGCATGGGGGCGTTCTGGAAGGCGAGCATCACCTGGAAGAGAGGCGTGCGGCCCGCGACACGCTCGGGCCGCAGTGCCTCCACCAGCTTGTCGAAGGGGACGTCCTGGTGGGCGTAGGCGCCGAGCGTCACGTCGCGCACGCGTGCGAGCAGTGCGCGGAAGCTGGGGTCGCCGTCCAGCCGGGTGCGCAGCACCAGCGTGTTGACGAAGAAGCCGATGAGGCCCTCCAGCTCCACGTGGGTGCGGCCGGCGGTGGGCATGCCCACGCTGACATCGTCCTGGCCGGAGTAGCGCGAAAGCAGCGCCTGGAAGGCGGCGAGCACCACCATGGCGGGCGTGACGCCCTCCTGCCGGCAGAGCGCGTGGAGTGCGTTCGACAGCTCGGGAGGGAACTGGAAGGCGTGCGTGGCGCCGTGGAAGGTCTGCACGGCGGGACAGGGCCTGTCCGTGGGCAGCTCCAGCGCTCGGGGCGCGCCGTGGAGCTGCTGGCGCCACCAGCCCAGTTGCGCCTCCAGCACTTCGTCTCGCAGCCAGTCGCGCTGCCACAGGGTGTGGTCGGCGGGCTGCACTGGCAGCGGCTCGAGGTGCGCGGGCTGGCCCGTGGCGTGGGCTGTGTACAGCGCCGTCAGTTCCTGGAGGAGCACGCCCATGGACCAGGCGTCGGAGATGGCGTGGTGCAGGGTGAGGAGCAGCGCGTGCTCGTGCGCGGAAATGCGGACCAGGAGGGCGCGCCAGAGCGGTCCCGCCTCCAGGTCGAACGGCGTCCAGGCCACGTGTTCGAGGAAGCGCGCGAGCGTGGCTTCGCGCTCTTCGTCGGAAAGGGCGCTCAGGTCCACCCAGCCCGCGGGCAGCGCGGGCTCTGGGGTAATCACCTGGAAGGGAGTGTGCTCGCGCTCCTGGAAGGTGGTGCGCAGCGACTCGTGGCGCTGGAGCACGTCACGCAGGGCGCGCGTGAGGGCGGGGACATCGAGCGGGCCGTGCAGGCGCACCGCGGCGGGGAGGTGGTAGGCGGCGCCGTCCGGGTCCAGCTTCGCGAAGAACCACAGGCGCTGCTGCGAGAAGGAGAGCGGCGTGGGGACACCCTCCGGCCGCGGACGAAGCGGCGGGCGGTCCTGCGCGGGGCGCTCCGCCGCCAGCGCCTCGATGCGCTGGGCGAAGGACTCCAGGGTGGCGGCGGCGAAGAAGTCACCCATCGGGAGGTCCACATGGAAGTGCTGGCGCGCGTGCGTGAGCACCTGCATGGCGCTCAGCGAGTGGCCCCCGAGCTCGAAGAAATGGTCCCCGGCGCCCACTCGGTCCACGTGAAGCACCCGGGACCAGAGCGCCGCCAGCGCCTGCTCGGTGGGAGTCCTCGGCGCGACGTACGCGGAGGAGGAGCTGGCCTCCGGAGCGGGCAGAGCCTTCCTGTGCACCTTGCCATTGGGAGTCAGGGGGAAGGAGTCCAGGGCCATGAAGAGAGAGGGCACCATGTGCTCGGGCAGGTGCTCTCGGAGGAAGTCGCGCAGGGCGGAGGTGTCCAGCATGGCGCCACCAGCCGACGGGGAGGCGGGCACCACGTAGGCCACCAGCCGCCCGTCACCGGAGGCGTCGCGGTGCACGCTGGCCACGGCCTGGCGGACGGAGGGGTGACGAGAGAGGACGGCCTCGACTTCGCCCAGCTCAATCCGGAAGCCGCGCACCTTCACCTGGAAGTCAGTGCGGCCCAGGAAGTCGAGCGTGCCGTCATGGCGCCAGCGAGCCAAATCTCCGGTGCGGTACATGCGGCCACCGGGGACGGAGGAGAAGGCGTCGGGGACGAAGCGCTCGGCGGTGAGCTCCGGGCGGCCGAGGTAGCCGCGCACCACGCCGTCGCCAGTGATGAAGAGCTCACCGGGGGTACCCACGGGGACTGGCTGCCCATGGGCGTCCAGCACGTAGAGGCGGGTATTGGCGATGGGAGCGCCGATGGAGATGGTGGAGGCGTCCGCGTCGGCGGAGGAGACGCAGTGGGTGGAGGACCAGACGGTGGTTTCCGTCGGGCCGTACATGTTGGTGAGGGTGGTGGAGGGAAGGGCCTGGCGAGTCTGGGAAGCCAGGGGCCCGGGAAGGGCTTCGCCGCCGACGAGCAGGTGGCGAAGCGCGCCCAGCGCTGCAACTGACTCGGAAGCCAGCACCCGTGCGCGGAGGAAGGCGGGGGTGCATTGCAGGTGGGTCACCGCGTGGCGGCGAAGCACCTCGGGCAGGGCGAGCGCGGTGCCCTGGCGAGAGGCGGCGCGCTCGTCATGAAGCACGACGTGGAAGCCGCGAGTGAGAGTCCAGAGCAACTCCAGCACGGAGATGTCGAAGGAGATGCTGGTGACTGCCAGCCAGGTGCCGGGGGAGGAGGAGCCCAGCAGCGAGTCCATGGCGGCGAAGAAGTTGGCGGCGGTGCGGTGGGGCACCATGACGCCCTTGGGGCGGCCGGTGCTTCCGGAGGTGTAGATGACGTAGGCGAGGGAGTCTGGCTGCGAGGCGCCAGCACGTGGCGCTGCTTCTGCCTCCATTGCCTCTTCGAGCAGCAGCACCTGGACGCCGTCGGAGGGCAGGGTGCCTTGCAGCGAGCGAGAGGTGAGCAGGACGCGTGCGCCGGAGTCCTGGAGCATCCACGCCAGGCGCTCGGAGGGGTAGTCGGGGTCGAGAGGAAGGTAGGCGCCGCCAGCATGGAGGATGGCGAGCATGGCGGCGACCATGTCGGGGGAGCGCTGGAGACACAGGCCGACGGGCGCATCCGGCCGCACGCCGAGAGCCTGGAGGCGGAGGGACAAGCGCAGCACGCGCTGATGGAGCTGGCGGTAGGTGAGGTGCGTGTCGCCGAAGCTGAGGGCGATGGCATCCGGAGTGCGAGCCACCTGGGCTTCGAATTGCTGGTGGATGCAGGCGGCGTCGTAGGCGCGGGCAGTGGCATTCCACGCATGGAGCACCTGTTGTCGCTCGTCCTCGGCCAGCGGGGGGATGGTGCCGGTGTGCTCCTCGGGACCGGCGATGGCGCCTTCCAGCTCTCGCTGGCGCTCCTTGGCGGACAGGGGCGTCTCAGGGCCAGACCGCGCCGGCTCACGCGCGGCGGCTTCCTCCAATGGGGTGACGGGCAGCGGTAGCGCGTGGGTGTCCCGAGGTCTGGCGGCGGCCGGCGCACCCTGGCCCGCGAGGGCTGCGTCAATCAGGCGCGCCACGCCCTCGAGGGTGGGGGATTCGAATAGCCCGCGCAGCGGCAGCTCCACGCCGATGGCCTGACGGATGCGGCTGACGGCCTGGGTGGCCAGCAGCGAGTGGCCGCCCAGGTCGAAGAAGTTGTCGCCGACGCCCACGCGCTGGACGCCGAGCAACTGGCTCCACAGCTCCGCGAGGCGCTCCTCGGTGGGCGTGCGGGGCGCGACGTGCTCGCGGACCTCGCTGTCGAAGTCCGGCGCCGGCAGCGCCCGGCGGTCCACCTTGCCGTTGGAGGTGAGCGGCAGCGCCGGCAGCACCACCACGGCGGAGGGCACCATGTACTCGGGCAGCGTCTGCTTGAGGGCCGCGCGGAGGGTGGCGCTGTCCGTCCGCGCTCCCTCGTGCGTCACCACGTAGCCCACAAGCCGCTTCCCGCCGGGCCCGTCCTCGCGCGCCACCACCACCGCCTCGCGCACCGCGGGCAGCTTCGCGAGCGCCGCTTCCACCTCGCCCAATTCAATCCGGAAGCCGCGCACCTTCACCTGCGCGTCCGCCCGGCCGATGTAGTCCAGCGTGCCGTCTTCCCTCCAGCGCACCACGTCGCCCGTGCGGTACAGCCGTGCGCCCGGCACGCCGGAGTACGGGTCCGGCACGAAGCGCTCGGCCGTCAGCGAGGGCCGGCCCGCATAGCAGCGCGCCACGCCCACGCCACCCACGTACAGCTCGCCCTTGACGCCCACGGGGACCGGCTCGCCGCGCCCATCGAGCACATAGACGCGCATGTTGGCCAGGGGCCGGCCGATGGAGGGCTGGCGCCCATCCGCCTCGCACACGGCTAGCGTGGCCACCACCGTGGTCTCCGTCGGGCCGTAGCCGTTGAAGAACGTCCTGCCGGGAGCCCACCGCGCCACCACCTCGGCCGATACGGCTTCACCGCCGGAGATGACGGTGCGCAGCGCGGGGTAGCCCTCGGAGGGCGTGGCCGCCAGCGCGGCCGGGGTGACGCTGATGACGGTGAGCGCCTCGTCCAGCATCAACCGCTGCAGCGGCGCGCCCGGCATGAGCTTCTCCATGGGCGCCAGCACCAGCGTGCCGCCGGAGCACAGCGTGGTGAATATCTCCTCCACCGACAGGTCGAACGAGAGGCTGGCGAACTGCAGCACGCGGCTGCCCGGGCCGATGCCGTAGGCCACCGCCTCGTGCGTCACCAGGTTCGCCACGCCGCGGTGCTCCACGGCGGTGCCCTTGGGAATGCCGGTGCTGCCGGAGGTGTAGAGCAGGTACGCCAGGTGGTACGGGGCCACGCCCGTGGCCGGAGCCTCCGTGCTCTCCCGCGAGAGGGCTTCGCGCTCGGAGTCCAGGCAGAGGGCGTGGGCGCGGTGCGCCTCGGGGAAGCGCTCCAGCAGGGCCGACTGCGTCACCAGCGCCGAGGCGCCGCTGTCCTCCAGCATGAACGCCAGCCGCTCGCGCGGCAGCAGTGGATCCACGGGCACCCAGGCGCCGCCGGCCTTGAGGATGCCCAGCAGGCCGATGACGACGTCCAGCGAGCGCTCCACGCTCAGGGCCACGCGCCGTTCGGGCCCCACGCCGCGGCGGCGCAGGGCGTGGGCGAGCTGGTTGGCCTGCGCATCGAGCTGCGCGTAGGTGAGGCACTCGCCCTCGAATGAGGCGGCCACCGCATCCGGAGCGCGGCGGGCCTGGGCCTCGAAGAGCGAGTGGACGCACGCCTCGGGGAAGGAGGCGTGGGTGGCGTTCCAATCCACGAGCACCTGGCGGCGCTCGTCCCCTGCCAGCAGCGAGAGTGCCGACAGGCGGCGCTCGGGAGTCGCCACCAGGGACGCCACCAGCACGAGCAGGTGCCGCACCATGCGCTCCACGGTGGACGCGTCGAACAGGTCGACGGCGTACTCCAGCCCTCCGTGAAAGCCATTCGCGGTGCGCGACAGGTTCAGCGTCAGGTCGAACTTGGCGACGCGGCTCTGGGTGGAGCCAGGCCGGAAGGTCAGCCCCGGCATGGAGAGCTCCGCCGGAGGGAGGTTCTGCAGGATGAACATCACCTGGAACAGCGGCGCCTGGTGCAGGTCGCGCATCGGCTGGAGTTGTTCGAAGGGGATGTGCTGGTGGGCGAAGGCGCCGAGGGCGGTGTCCCGGACACGCGCCAGCAGCTCGCGCCCCGTGGGGTCACCGTCCAGGCGCGTGCGCAGGACGAGGGTGTTGAGGAAGAAGCCGACGAGGCCCTCCAGCTCGGCGCGGTCGCGTCCGGCCACCGGCGAGCCGACGACGATGTCGTCCTGGCCGGAGTAGCGGGACAGCAGCAGCTGGAATGCGGCCAGCAGGAACATGAAGGGCGTGAGGCCCTCACGGAGGCAGAGGGCCTCCACGGCTTCCGAGAGCTCCCGTGGGAGCACGACGGGGACGTGGGCCCCCAGCGGCAGGGCGCTGTGCGTGCGCGGCCTGTCGGTGGGCAGCTCCAGCTCCTGCGGCGCCCCTTCGAGCTGTCGCCGCCACCAGGTGAGCTGCTCCTCCAGCTCGGCACCTTGCAACCACTGGCGCTGCCAGGCGGCGAAGTCCGCGTACTGGAGCGGTAGCGGCGCCAGGGGTGAAGGACGGCCGGAGGCGAAGGCGGCATGGAGCTGTGCCACCTCGCGCACCATGACACCCATGGACCAGCCGTCGGAGACGATGTGGTGGACGGTGAGCAGCAGCACGTGCTCCTGCTCGTCGAGCACCAGCAGGCGGGTCCGCATCAGCGGGCCGGTGGACAGGTTGAAGGGGAGCAGGGCCTCCGCCTCGGACAGCCGCTGTGCCTCGGCCTCACGCTGCTCCGCGGGCAGCGAGCGCAGGTCGACGCGCTCCAGGCGCAGGGCACCAGGTGGGAAGATGACCTGGACGGAGCCGCCTGGCTCGTCGCGGAAGGTGGTGCGCAGCGCTTCATGCCGGTGCACCAGCGCTTCGAGGCTCCGGCGCAGGGCCTCGGTGTCCAGCACGCCGGACAGGCGCAGCGCGAAGGGCATGTTGTAGGCGGGGCTGCCGGGAGCGAGCTGGTCGAGGAACCACAGGCGCTGCTGCGCGAAGGACAGTGGCAGTGCTTCCGTGCGGGAGACGGGGACGAGGGCGGGCGCCCGGCTGCCGGAAGAGGACTCGCGGGCGGAGTCGATGCGAGCGGCGAGAGCCTGGAGGGTGGGCGCTTCGAAGAGCGCGAGCAGCGGCAGCTCCACGCCCAGGGTGGAGCGCACGCGTGAGATCACCTGTGCGGCCAGCAGGGAGTGGCCGCCTGACTCGAAGAAATGATCATGCACGCCCACGCGAGGCAGGCGCAGCACCTCGGCCCAGAGGGTGGCGAGCTTCTCCTCCGTCGCCGTGCGCGGAGCGACGTACTCGGAGGCGGAGGACGCTTCCGGTGCGGGCAGGGCCTTCCTATCCACCTTGCCATTGGGAGTCAGGGGGAAGGAGTCCAGGGCCATGAAGAGGGAGGGCACCATGTGCTCGGGCAGGTGCTCTCGGAGGAAGTCGCGCAGGGCGGAGGTGTCCAGCGGGGTGTCGCTGGCCGCAGGGGAAGCGGGCACCACGTAAGCCACCAGCCGCCCGTCACCGGAGGCGTCGCGGTGCACGCTGGCCACGGCCTGGCGGACGGAGGGGTGACGAGAGAGGACGGCCTCGACTTCGCCCAGTTCAATCCGGAAGCCGCGCACCTTCACCTGGAAGTCAGTGCGGCCCAGGAAGTCGAGCGTGCCGTCATGGCGCCAGCGAGCCAAATCTCCGGTGCGGTACATGCGGCCACCGGGGACGGAGGAGAAGGCGTCGGGGACGAAGCGCTCGGCGGTGAGCTCCGGGCGGCCGAGGTAGCCGCGCACCACGCCGTCGCCAGTGATGAAGAGCTCACCGGGGGTACCCACGGGGACTGGCTGCCCATGGGCGTCCAGCACGTAGAGGCGGGTATTGGCGATGGGAGCGCCGATGGAGATGGTGGAGGCGTCCGCGTCGGCGGAGGAGACGCAGTGGGTGGAGGACCAGACGGTGGTTTCCGTCGGGCCGTACATGTTGGTGAGGGTGGTGGAGGGAAGGGCCTGGCGAGTCTGGGAAGCCAGGGGCCCGGGAAGGGCTTCGCCGCCGACGAGCAGGTGGCGAAGCGCGCCCAGCGCTGCAACTGACTCGGAAGCCAGCACCCGTGCGCGGAGGAAGGCGGGGGTGCATTGCAGGTGGGTTACCGCGTGGCGGCGAAGCACCTCGGGCAGGGCGAGCGCGGTGCCCTGGCGAGAGGCGGCGCGTTCGTCATGAAGCACGACGTGGAAGCCGCGAGTGAGAGTCCAGAGCAGCTCCAGCACGGAGATGTCGAAGGAGATGCTGGTGACTGCCAGCCAGGTGCCGGGGGAGGAGGAGCCCAGCAGCGAGTCCATGGCGGCGAAGAAGTTGGCGGCGGTGCGGTGGGGCACCATGACGCCCTTGGGGCGGCCGGTGCTTCCGGAGGTGTAGATGACGTAGGCGAGGGAGTCTGGCTGCGAGGCGCCAGCACGTGGCGCTGCTTCTGCCTCCATTGCCTCTTCGAGCAGCAGCACCTGGACGCCGTCGGAGGGCAGGGTGCCTTGCAGCGAGCGAGAGGTGAGCAGGACGCGTGCGCCGGAGTCCTGGAGCATCCACGCCAGGCGCTCGGAGGGGTAGTCGGGGTCGAGAGGAAGGTAGGCACCGCCAGCATGGAGGATGGCAAGCATGGCGGCGACCATGTCGGGGGAGCGCTGGAGGCACAGGCCGACAGGTGCATCCGGCCGCACGCCGAGAGCCTGGAGGCGGAGGGACAAGCGCAGCACGCGCTGATGGAGCTGGCGGTAGGTGAGGTGCGTGTCGCCAAAGCTGAGGGCAATAGCGTCCGGAGTGCGAGCCACCTGGGCTTCGAATTGCTGGTGGATGCAGGCGGCGTCGTAGGCGCGGGCGGTGTCATTCCACGCGCGCAGCACCTGCTGGCGCTCGGCCTCGTCCATGAGCGACAGCTCGGAGAGGCGTGCTTCGGGCCGCTCCACCACTCCCCGCAGCAGCGTGTGGAAGTGGCCCAGCAGCCGCGCCACCGTGCTCTCGTCGAAGAGGTCCGTGCTGTACTCGGCGGTGAGGCGCAGGCCGCGCGACTCCTCTGCGGCGATGAGCGTCAGGTCGAACCGCGAGGAGCCCGAGTCCACCGGCTGCGCGTGCATCAGCAGGCCGGGCAACTGCACCGGCGGCAGCGGGGCGTTCTGCAACATGAACATCACCTGGAACAGCAGCGGGATGTTCAGGTTGCGCGTGGGCCGGAGGACCTCCACCAACTTCTCGAAGGGGACATCCTGGTGCGCGAAGGCGCCCAGGGCCGTCTCATGCACCCGGCCCACCAACTGCGAGAAGGACGGGTCGCCGGACAGGTCCGTGCGCAGGGCCAGGCTATTGACGAACAGGCCGATGAGCCCTTCGAGCTCGGCGCGGTTGCGGCCCGCGATGGGGGTGCCCACGGTGATGTCGTCCTGGCCGCAGTAGCGGTGAAGCAGGACGTTGAAGGCGGCCAGCAGGACGGAGAAGAGGGTGCGGCCGTCGCGTGCGCCCAGGTCCTTCAAGGACTCGGCGAGGTGCGGAGGCAGGAAGACGGTGTGGCGCGCGCCACGGGCGGAAGGAGTGGCGGGACGGGGCCTGTCCGCCGGAAGCTGAAGCACGGCGTTGGGGTCCAGCCGCTGGCGCCAGTAGGAGAGCTGGGCCCCCAGCACCTCGCCCTGAAGCCACTCGCGCTGCCAGGAGGCGAAGCTGGCGTACTGGAGTGGCAGCGGGGGCAGGGCCGAGGGACGTCCGGAGACGAAGGCCCCGTAGAGCTCCGCCACCTCGCGCACCAGCACGCCCATGGACCAGCCGTCAGTGACGATGTGGTGCAGGGAGAGCAGCAGCAGGTGCTCGCTGCTGGAGAGCCGGTAGAGCACCACGTGCAACAGCGGGCCCTTCTCGAGGTCGAAGGGCCGGCGGGCTTCTTCGCGCAGGCGGAGCCAGGCCTCCGGCTCGCGCTCCGGGGCCGGGAGGCCTTGCAGCTCCACCACGGCCAGGGACAACTCCAGCGCGGGGACGAGCTGCTGCAGGGGACGGCCGTCCTGCTCGACGAAGGTGGTGCGCAGGGGCTCGTGGCGGCGTATCAGCTCGTTGAGACTGTGGCGCAGGGACTCCTCGTCGAGCTGTCCCGAGATGCGGATGACGACGGGGACGTTGAGGGTGGCGCTGCCAGGGGCCAGGCGCTCCTGAATCCACATCCGCTCCTGGGCGAAGGAGGCGGGGACAAGCGAGGGTTGACGGTTCTTCTCGCGCAGCAGCTCGGCGAGCCGCGCGCGTTTCTGCTCAGGAGTCAGGGCCATGGATGGGTTTCCTTCGCGCTACGCGAAGGACCGGCAGGTTCATGTCCCCCCTGAGTTCGTTGGACCTGCGCAGTCGCGTGAGTTCATCGAGTTGAAACGGTCACAGTTGACGCGGACTGAATGTGATTGCGCATTCTGTCGCCCCTCGACGGTGCGCTCAATCTTTTACATCCCGCGCGCGTGAATCCTTGTCTCGTGGCCTGCTTCCGGCTGCAACCCGACGAGGGCCAGCACCCATCGGCCCTGTTGGCACGTGACTTCCTGGCGTCGCTGGTTGTCTTTTATTCGCAGCGACAGCAACTCATTGCGTTGGTCGCGCGGTTTTGATGACAGCGGAGTGTCTCTCCAGCGTCACCACGCCACGGACGGCACACGGTGCCTGACAGGCTCATCCCCGAGGTCCTCCGGTAGCCATCGCGGAGGCCGACCCGCGGCGGCGGCCATCGCGCGCCGAAGCCGGGACCGCTCCGGCCGGGAAGGTCAGCCGGTGGCCGTCGCGGCGGAAGGCGCGAGCAGCCCGGTGACGTCCTTCCACGGGCCCACGCAGGGCGCCGTGTCACTGGCCAGGTAGTGCCCCACGCGCCCCGGCGCGAGCGTGACGAGGGCCGACGAGCGCGTACCGTAGGCCGGCGTGTGGATGCACAGCGCCTGGAGCTGCTGGAGGAAGTCGCGCGGCAGGTCCTCCCCGGTGGCGGGCATCGGAATCGCTTCGGGCGGCGGCAGCGTCGCGTCCGCCAGCAGCGCCTTCAGCCCGGCCTCCAATTCCGGCCAGGGCCGGTGGGCCACCTGTGCGGCGAGCAGCCGGGCGCGCTCCACCTTGGGCATCGCGGGCGAGTCCAGCACGTCATTGGGGAGCACGTGGATGCCGGGCGGCACGTCCTCCCGCTTGAGGCGCTTGTCTCCCGGCCGGGCATAGGCCACCCGGAGCCGGTTCGCGTCGCCGTAGAGGAGGTTGAAGGGGAGGAACTCGTCGCCGGGGAGGGTGTCCAGGTAGCGGTCGACGGCCTCCACGCTCCCCGCCTCCAGGGCCCGGAGCACCACCTCGCCCCGCGAGCGGGGGGCCGGGCCTCGGGCTCGGTCGCCCCGCTGGTTCGTCAGGCCGACGAAGAGTCCTTCGTTGGTTACACCCATCCAGGTCCCGCCGCGCTCCACGTCGCGCCCGCCCACGGCGCGCGGGGACTCCCGAAGTACCTGGGGGCCGGTGGCGGGGCGGGCGTAGAACTCGTCCCGGTTGGCCGCGAGCACCAGCGGCCATTCGGGGTGGACCTGGCGAAGAATGACGATGGTGCACATGCGTATCCGGTCGATAACATCCCCGGCTCCCCGGCGCATTCGTGTCCGGGACCCCTCACGCCGTCGATGACCTCGGCCCCCCGAGCGGCTAAGGTCCGCCGCCCTCAGGAGAATCCATGGCTGAGAGAATCCTCGTCACCAGCGCGCTTCCCTACGCCAACGGCCCGGTCCACATCGGCCACGCCGTGGAGTACGTCCAGACGGACATCTTCGTCCGCTTCCTCCGCTCGTGCGGCAAGGACGTCGTCTACTTCTGTGCGGACGACACCCACGGCACCCCCATCGAAATCAACGCGGCGAAGCAGGGCCTCAAGCCCGAGGACTTCATCGCCCGCTTCCACGAAGAGCATCAGCGCGACTTCCGCGACCTGGACATCCGCTTCGACTACTTCCACTCCACCAACTCGCCGGAGAACCGCCACTACGCGGAGCTCATCTACGGGCGGCTGAAGGAGAAGGGCGACATCGAGCGGCGCAACATCGAGCAGGCCTACTGCGAGAAGGACCGTCGCTTCCTGCCGGACCGCTTCATCAAGGGCACCTGCCCCAACTGCAAGTCCCCGGACCAGTACGGCGACGCCTGCGAGAAGTGCGGCAAGGCCTACTCGCCCACGGACCTCATCGAGCCCCGCTGTGCCCTGTGCGGCACGCCGCCGGTGCGCAAGAACTCCGAGCACCTGTTCTTCAAGCTGTCGCGCCACGCGGACTTCCTCCAGTCCGTGCTGCGCCGCCCCGGCTTCATCCACCCGGGCCTCGCCACCCAGCTCCAGGGCTTCTTCGAGAAGGGTCTGGCGGACTGGGACATCAGCCGCGACGGGCCGTACTTCGGCTTCGCGATTCCGGGTGAGACGGACAAGTTCTTCTACGTCTGGCTGGACGCCCCCATCGGCTACATCGCCACCACGGAGAAGTGGGCGAAGGAGACGGGCAAGGCGAAGGGCGCGCTGGACTACTGGGACGGCAACAGCCCGTCGCGCATCATCCACTTCATCGGCAAGGACATCGTCTACTTCCACGCCCTGTTCTGGCCGGCCGTGCTCAACGTCGCGGGCCTGCACGTGCCCAACGAAATCAAGGTGCACGGCCACCTGACGGTGAACGGCGAGAAGATGTCGAAGAGCCGCGGCACCATGGTGCCGGTGCGGGACTACCTGGACCAGTTGGATCCGAGCTACCTGCGCTACTTCTACGCGGCCAACCTGGGCGCGGGCGTGGAGGACCTGGACCTCAGCCTCAAGGACTTCCGCGAGCGGGTGAACGGCGAGCTGGTCAACAACGTGTGCAACCTGGCCAACCGCGCGCTGTCGCTGCTGTCCGGTCCGCTGGAGAAGCGGCTGGCGCCGGGCCGCGCGGGAGGGCCGGGCCGCGCGCTGGTGGAGTCCGCGCTCGCCCGCGTTCCGGAGGTGCGCGCCGCGTTCGAGAAGCTGGAGTACCGCAACGCCATCCGCGTGATTACGGACATCGCCTCGGCGGCCAACGCCTTCGTGCAGGCGCAGGCTCCGTGGGCGGCGGCCCGCAAGCCGGAGACGGCCGAGACGGCGCGCGCGGACCTGTCCGACGTGGCGGATGTCATCTACCTCCTGGGCGCGCTGCTCGCCCCGGTGACGCCGCGCCTGTCGGAGAAGCTGTTCGCGCAGCTCGGCGCTCCGGAGTTGACGTTCCAGGGGCTGGAGGGCGCGAAGTACCCGCTGTTGGACCGCAGCCGTCCCACTGGCACGCCGGAGCCGCTGCTGCCCCGGCTGGAACCGGACCGGGTCAACGCCATCATCAAGGCCCCCGAGGGGGCACCCCAGGCCGCGGAGGCGAAGCCGGCCGCTGGCAAGGAGAAGAAGAAGGTGGAGAGCGAGAAGAAGCCCGAGGCAGGGACCCCGCAGGCGTCTGCGGGCGCGGGCGCGGGTGAGGCGTCGGGGGAAATCGAGTACGCGGACTTCGCGAAGGTGGTGCTCAAGGCCGGCCGCATCGTCGCCGCGGAGAAGGTGAAGGACGCGGACAAGCTCCTGAAGCTCACCGTGGACCTGGGCGAGCCGTCGGGCCCGCGCACCATCGTCTCCGGCATCGCCGAGGCGTACGCGCCGGAGGCCATCACCGGGCGGAACGTGGTGGTGGTGGCCAACCTGAAGCCGCGCAAGCTCAGGGGCATCGAGTCGCGCGGCATGCTCCTGACGGCCGGCACGGGCGGCAAGGACCTGTCGCTGCTCGACCCGGGCAACATGCCTCCTGGCAGCGAGGTGAAGTGAAGTGACGGACTGGCGCGCCGAGCGCGACCGCGCTCTGTTGACGTTGGAGCGCGAGAAGCGCCCGGCGCTCCGGGCCGAGGCCGCGGACCAGCTCTACCACCTCGCCCTCGAGGCCCCCTCGCGCGCGGCGGACTTCACCGACGCGCTCGCCCGGCTGCTGACGGACGCGCAGCCGGAGGTGCGCCGCTCAGGGGTGGGGCTGGCCGCCGTGGTGCTGCCCGCGGACGAGTTGCCGGGCACGCTCATCTCCCGGCTGCGTGACGACGAGTGGCTGGTGCGCCTGGAGGCCACCGGCCGGCTCGCGGACCTCGCGCGGCCGGAGCTGCGCGGGGCGCTGGCGAGCATGCTGGAAGATTCGATGCCCGAGATCCGCTTCGAGGCCGCGCGAGGCATCGCCGCCCTCAGGCACCCGGCCGGGCTGGACATCCTCGTGGAGGCGCTGGACTCGGACCTGCTGCGCTTCCGCGCCCTGGGCGCCATTGGCGAGTTGGAGGATGCGCGCGCGCTGCCGGCCGTGAAGAAGCTCTTCCGGCGGTGGCTGTTGCCCGCCTTCGACAAGACGCAGGCCGCGGGGGTGCTCGCGCAGTTGGGCGACGCGGAGGGGGCCACCTGGCTGCTCCAGCGGACGCGGAAGAAGTGGAGCACGGACCGCGCGCTGGCGGTGGAGCTGTGCGGCGCGGTGAAGGCGCCCGGCGCGCTGGAGCGGCTGAAGGAGATTCTGGAGGACGCCAAGGACGACTGCCGCGGGGCCGCCGCGCGCGGGCTGGGGCGGCTGGGCGACGCGCGGGCGCTGCCCTGGCTGCTCGCGCTGCTGGACGAGCGGGGCGCCGCGGAGGACTTCCGCCTGGATGCCGCGGACGCGCTGTGGCGGCTGGGCCTGCCGGAGGGACGCGAGCGGGTGCGCGCCTCCATCCCCACCTTCACCTCACCCGAGGCGCGCACGGAGCTGGAAGAGCTGTTGTTGGAGGAGACATGAGACTGGTCGACGCCCATTGTCATCTCGAGGTGAAGGACTACCCGGACGTCATGGCCATCCTCGAAGGGGCCCGGGCCGCGGGCCTCGTGCACGCGATTGTCGTGGGCCAGTTCCACGGGCCGGGGGACTGGGGCAACGCGCTGGAGCTGGCCGCCGCGCACCCGGACTTCCTCTCGCCCACGCTGGGCATCCACCCCCATGAGGCGGCACGCGCCACCGAGGCGGACTTCGCCACGCTGGAGGCGCAGTGCGCGCGTCCCGAGGTTCGCGCGGTGGGGGAGGCGGGGCTGGACTACTACTATGACAACTCGCCCCGGGACGTGCAGGCCACCGTCTTCCGGCGCCAGTGCGAGCTGGCGCGCCGGCTCTCCAAGCCGCTGGTGGTGCACGTGCGCGACGCGCATGACGACTGCGAGGCGATTCTTCGCGAGGCGGGGCTGTCCCGGGGCGTCATCCACTGCTTCACCGGGGACACGGCCGCCGCGCGGCGCTACCTGGACCTCGGCTTCCTCCTGTCGCTGTCCGGCGTCGTCACCTACAAGAACGCGCAGGCGCTGCAGGATGCGGTGCGCTTCGCGCCGCTGGACAGGCTGATGGTGGAGACGGACAGCCCGTACCTCGCGCCAATCCCGCACCGGGGGAAGAAGAACCAGCCCGCGCACGTGGTGGAGACGGCGCGCAAGGTGGCGGAGCTGAAGGGCGTGACGCTGGACGAGGTGGCGGCCACCACCACCGCCAACGCCTCCGCCTTCTTCGGGCTCAGCCTGGGCTGACGGTGGAACCGAGGCCGCCGCGCTCGCAGCCAGTGCCGGCTGCGAGCAGCAGGGGAACCTTCGGGCTCAGCCAGCGGTGACGGCGCTGACGAGCGACAGCAGGTCCTGGAGGTCCTGGTCCATCTGCGGGACGTCCAGGAGCAGCGCGTCCGGGTCGTACTGGAAGTCCGCCTGCTTGAGCTTCAGCAGTGCCTGCAGCGCCGGCTCCCCGGAGTGGCCGCCGAAGGACGCGAAGACGACGCGGCCGCGCTCCAGGTGGAGGTAGCCCTCCAGCGTGTGCTGGCGCAGGTGCAGCCGGCCATTCTTGTGGTTTCCGGCCAGCGTGCGCAGCAGCTCCTTCGGCGGTAGCTCGTCGAAGCTGCCCCGCACCACGCGGCCCGGGCCGTTGTGCTGCACCCGGTCCTCCAGCTGCGCCCGCACCGCCTTGGCCACCACCTGCTTGTCCGCGGGCGGCAGCACCTCCGTGGCGCCGCCCATCATCAGCCGCTCGCGCGTGGGGCCATCCGGCTCTCCCACTACGACGATGGGCAGGCCCGCCGTCTCCGGCATGGAGCGCGCCTGCTGGAGCAGCTCCAGCACCTCCTGCTGCCCCAGGCGCAGGCTCAGCACCAGCACGTCGCAGTCCTGCCGGGCCAGGCCGTCCTGCGCGCCCTCCAGCGTGGACAGCGCGTGCGCCACCAGCCCCTGCTTCAGCACCACCTCCAGCAGCTCGCCGCGCGTCGCCTCGTCCGGCTCCACGATGAGGACCTGCCGGCCCTCGCTCTCCAGCCGGTGGCGCAGCAGCTCGCCGCTCTGCAACTGGATGACGATGTCCGCCACCACCGGGTCATAGAGCACGCCCGCGTGGGTGCGCAGGTGCTCCAGCGCCTGGTCCTTGGTGAAGACCTTGCCGTTCGCGTTGCCCGGGTTCTTCGTCAGCTCCAGGAAGCTGTCCACCGCCGCGAGGATGCGCGCCCCCAGGGTGATGTCCTCGCCCTTGGCGCCCTGCGGGGTGCCCGAGCCGTCCCAGGCCTCATAGAGCTGCGCGAGGATGGTGTTCGTCTGCGTGGGCAGGTGCACCGTCTCGAACAGCTTGGTGGGCGCGCGCACCGCCAGCTTCGCCTGCGCCTTCCAGTCCGGGTTGACGGCGTTGCTGGCCAGGGAGAAGTGGCGCTCGGACGTCTTGCCCAAATCGTGGAGGTACGCGGCGATGGACAGCGCCGTCAGCTCCTTGTGCGGCATGCCCATGCGCTGACCGACGATGACCGCCTGCCGCGCGAGCTGCGCGGAGTGGCCGCGGTGGCGCTGCCGGTCCTGCTCCAGCAGGCCCACGAGGATGCCCAGCGTCTCCACGTAGTCGGCGTCGCTGACGATGCCGCGGGGGCCGCCCGGCTCGCGCCGCTGGGTGGAGGAGGGGCGCGGGGCCGGGGTGCCTCCACTGGGCCGATTCACCCGCATCCGCGGGTCCGTCTCCATGGGGTACTGGAGTCTGCTCAGCCCCGTCATGGTGCTGCGGCCCGTAGAGGTGCGGTTGTGCTCCGCCGCCCCCGTGCGCCCGGGCGCGACGGGGCTGGCCGCCACCTGCTCCCTGGCGCCCTCCAGCAGCGCGGTGAAGGCCGTGGGGTCGCCGTAGTAGTGCTTGCGGATGGCCGCGGCGATGGCGCTGCGCAGGCCCACGTACGCGTAGACCTCGGACATGCCGGTGACGAGCGCAATCTCGTCCATCAGCGCCTTGTTCTGCGGCTCGGCGGCGACGATGGAGATGAGCTTGCGCTCCGGGTCCACCGCCAGCGGCAGCACGTTCTGCGCCTCGGCGAGGCGGACGGGCAGCCTGTCCAGCACCTCGGTGGCGATGCGGGCCTTGGCCAGCTTGTCCGCGCTCACGAAGCGCGTCTGGAACTCGGCGGCGAGGAAGCGAAGCAGCCCCGTCTCCTGGAGCAGCCCCAGTTCCACCAGGCAGTCCCCCAGCTTGTGGCCGGTGATTTTCTGGTGCTCCAGGGCCTGCTCCACGGCCTGTGCATTGACGAGGCCGGCCTCGATGAGGCGCTCTCCCAACTTCTTCGCCATGTGACTTTGAGCTCCCTCAGCTCTCCGAGGACCCCTCGCCGTCCTTCGCCGGGGTGATGGTCGTCAGCGCGCTGAACGGCTTGAAGGTCAGCTCGCGGGGCAGGCTGCTCGCGTCGCGGGGCGGACGCTCCTCGCGCGGAGGCCGCGGCGGACGCTCCTCGCGGGGCGGACGCTCTTCACGCGCGCGCTCCTCGCGGGGCGGACGCTCGCGACGCGGCGGCCGCTGCTGCTGCTGCTGCTGCTGCGAGCCGGCCTCGGCCTGCGCGGCGCCTTCGGCCTGGGCCTGGGGCTTCTCGCCGCCCTGCTCACGCGGCTTGTCGCCCTTGGCCTTGCGCTTCTCCTCGCGCGACTTGCGGCGGCCACCGCCACCGCCTTCCACCGGGGCGCGGCCCCGCTGGGTGGGCGCCGGGCCCTTCCAGAGCTGCCGGTCGTAGTGGCGCAGCACGTCCGTCCACTTGTCGTTCGAGTCCCGCTGCATGGCCTCCAGCCACGAGGCGATGCGCGAGTCGAGCGAGTCCAGCGCGTGGACGATGTGCGCCTCCAGCGTCATCGGCACCTTGGGGCTGCCGTACTCGAGCTGGCCGTGGTGGGCGATGACCAGGTGCGTGAGGTGCTGCTCCAGCAGCGGCGGGAAGCCCGGGATGGCCAGCGTCTTCTCGCGAATCTTCTGCGCCGTCATCACCAGGTGGCCAACGAGCTTCCCCTCGTCGGTGTAGTCGAAGCCCTTCTCGGGGGAGATTTCGGCCACCTTCATCACGTCGTGCAGCAGCGCGCCGGCCAGCAGCAAATCCCGGTCCGCCATGGGGTAGTGGTCCGCCACGCGGAGCGTCAGCCGCATCACCGACAGGAGGTGCTCGGCCAGGCCGCCGCGCCACGCGTGGTGCATGCCCTTGGCCGCCGGGGCGATGGGCAGGCCCGCCGCAATCTGCGGGTCGTCCAGGAAGGCCAGCAGCAGCTGCTTCACGTGCGGGTCGTTCACCCGCTCGGAGACCATCTCCCGGATGAGGCCGGCGGCGCGCGAACCCGCGGAGCCGTCCCGGGCGCCCTCGTGGCCCCGGGCCTCCTTGCCCTCGGCGCGGGCCTCGCCCTTGTCGGCCTTCTCGCCCTTGTCACCCTTGGGCTCGCGGGCCTCGCGCGGCTCGGCCGGCTTCGCCTCGGCGGCGGGCTTCGCCTCGGGGGGCGGAGCGGGGGGCGGCTCGAACTCCTTGGGGTCCAGCGGCTCCGGATCCAACCGCTCCAGGCCCTCCACGACGACCTGCGTGCGGCCGTGGAAGCTGATGACGTTGCCCTGCACCAGCACGAAGTCGCTGGACTGGAAGGTGGATTCCAGGGCGTCCACCTTGTCGAAGATTCGGGCGTCCACCTCGCCGCTCTTGTCGACGAGCGTCAGGGCGAGGAACACCTTGCCGCTGCGCGCGGTCACCTTCTCCTTCTTCGTGACGCGGAAGACGGTGTTGACGCGGTCCTTCTCGCGCAGGTCCGCCGCGTACACCTTGCGGACGGTCTCCACGGAACCCTCCGGGGTAGGGGTGGCGGTCTCGGGCACGTTTTCGTTGGTCATTGCGGCCGCGGACACTAGCACCAGGAAGGCGCTTCGAGGGGAACTCGCGTCAGCTCACCTCCAGGGCCATGGCGTCGAGGTAGTCGGACCCCGGGGAACCGACCAGGGTGGGGTGGTCCGGCGGCAGGCCCAGCCGGGCGAGCCGGGTGCCGATGCGGGCCTCCCCCTCACAGGCGGTGGCCACCAGCTCGTCGAAGTTCCCCAGTCCAAGAGGCGGGTGGTAGCCGACCACCAGCAGCCTCCCCCCGTGCCGGGTGCGCCGGAGGGCATGGCGGAGCTGCTCCAGGAATTCCTCCTCGGACGTCACGCCGGGTGTGTCCAGGAGGACCAGGTCGAAGGTGTCCCGGAGGGCCCGGAGCACCTGGAGCGGCTGGCCCGTCTCCACCGTGGCCCGTCCGAGCAGACCGTTGGCCTCGGCGTTCTCCCGGGCCAGGTCCGCCGCGTCCGCGTTCTTGTCGAAGGCCAGAATCTGCCGCGCGCCGTGCAGGCCGGCGTGGACGAAGAGGCCGCCCACGTTGCAGCACGTGTCCAGCACCCGTCCGCCGTTGGCCATGCGCGCCACGAAGCGGCGTAGCTCGCGCTGGTCGTAGTGGTAGCCGGTGCCCACCCCGTAGGTGAGGTCCACGGTGAAGCGCGCGCCCATCTCCAGGAGTCGGCACCAGCGGGGCGGGGTGCCGTAGAGGACGTGGGCCCGCTGCGTGGGCAGGCCCAGCGCCTTGCGCCGCGGCGAGTCGTTGCGCAGCAGCACCGAGCCGGCGCCCGTCACCTCCACCAGCGCGCGGGTGATTTCCGCCTGCCGCGCGTCCATGGCGCGCGTCAGCGTCTGCACCACGAAGTGGGTGTCGTACCGGTCCACGATGAGTCCGGGCAGTCCGTCCCCGTCGTCATTCACCACGCGGCAGAAGCGCGGGTCGTCCACCAGCCGGCCGCGCCGCTCGAAGGCGTGGCGCAGGTGGCGGGGGATGAGGCCTTCCACGGCTTCGTCGGGCTGGCCAATCCGCCGCACCGCGAACGAGGACTCCAGGTCCACGTCGCCCAGGCCCAGCACCGAGCCGTCCTCGTCCCGGAGCTGCACGGGCTCCCCGGGCTGCGGCGTTCCCTCCATCGAGACGATGTCCTCCCGGTGCAGCCAGGGGGCACCATGGCGAAGCCGGCGGGCGGCATCTCGGGACAGATAGGTGCTGAGCAAGGTGTCTCCTCCCTCTCGCGGTTCCACCGCGGGCACCGGCGCCCACGGGCGTCCTCCCGAGGGAGAACATGCGCTGTCGTCCGCCAGCTTGCGGCGAGCGCCGGGACGCCGCGCGGCAGGGCAGGCGGGGGAGGGAGCGGTGCCTTCGGGGCGTCAGCCGCCGGAAGAGGGGCGCTTGAACGCCTTGAACGTCACCCGGGTGAGCATGAAGCTGGCCGTCAGCGCGAGGACGATGCCGAACAGGCGCAGGTGCCAGTTGTCGCGGAACAGCAGCGACAGGGCCAGGACGCCCAGCAGCACCACGCCCACCACCGACAGAATCTGCCCCCGCTGGGCGGCGCCGGTGGCCGCGCGGCGCGCTCGGGCCAGCGTGGGAAGGCTGCCCGCCTTGCGCCACTTGGACGAGTCCTCCTCGCGGACCTCGTCCTCCGGGTCCACCAGCCCCTGGAGGTAGGCCTGCTCCACCTCCAACAGGCTGGGGTAGACCAGCTCACCGTCCGGTGTGCGCACCACGTAGCGCATGGAGCCCTCCTCCCGGGCTGCCCGTACTAGGACAGCTCGATGGCAATCTGCTCAGCGACCCGCAGCCCATCAATGGCGGAGGACACGATACCACCCGCGTAGCCGCACCCCTCGCCCGCCGGGTAGAGCCCCTTGAGGGACACCGACTGCAAATCCTCCCCACGGGTGATGCGCACGGGAGACGAAGTGCGGCTCTCGATGCCAATGAGCTTGCCCTCGTCGCTGATGAAGCCGCGCATCTTCCGGTCGAAGGTGCGCAGGGCCTGCTTGATGGACTCGGTGAGCCGCTCCGGGAAGAGGCGGTTGAGGTCCACGTGCGCCAGCCCCGGCCGGTAGCTGGTGCCGCCCGGGTCCTTCTTCACGCGCCCGGCCAGGTAGTCCGGAATCGTCTGGGCCGGGGCGAAGAAGCGCCCGCCGCCCAATTCATACGCCTTCTTCTCCCAGTGGCGCTGGAACTCCAGGCCCGCGAGCGGGCCGCGGAAGCCCTCGCGCTCGAAGTCCGCCACGGACACGGAGACGACGATGCCCGCGTTGGCGTAGCGCGCGTTGCGGCGCGAGTTGCTCATGCCATTGGTGCACTGCAGGCCCTCTTCCGTCGGCGTGGGCACGACGATTCCGCCGGGGCACATGCAGAACGAGTAGACGCCGCGCACCTCGCCGTCCACGTCCAGGTTCTCCGCCAGCTTGTAGTCGGCCGGGGGGAGCTTGGGATTCTTGGCGGCGTTGCCGTACTGGATGCTGTTGATGAGCGTCTGCGGGTGCTCGGCGCGGAAGCCGAGCGCGAAGGGCTTGGCCTCCACGCTCACCCGGCCGTCGGCGGCGAAGCGCTCGTAGAGCTCACGCGCGGAGTTGCCCGGCGCGAGGATGACGCGGTCGCTCTCCAGCGTGCGCCCGTCGGACAGCTTCACGCCCGCCACGTGGCCGTCGCGGTAGAGCAAATCGTCCACCCGGTGCTCGAAGAGCACCTGGCAGCCGCCGGCGATGAGCTCGTCGCGCAGCTTCGCCACCGCGCCCGGCAGCAGGTCCGAGCCGATGTGCGGCTTGCCCTCGATGAGGATCTGGTCGGGCGCGCCGTACTTCGCGAAGGCCTCGATGACCTTGCGCACCATGGGGTGGTTGATGCGCGTGGACAGCTTGCCGTCCGTGTAGGCGCCGGCGCCGCCCTCCCCGAAGTTCATGTTGCTCTCCGGGTCCAGCGTGCCGTCGCGCATCAGCTTCGCCACGTCCTTGCGGCGCGCCACCACCTCGCGGCCGCGCTCCAGGAGGATGCTGCGTACGCCGCGCTCCAGCAGGCCCAGCGCGCAGAAGAGCCCGGCCGGGCCGGTGCCGATGATGATGGGCCAGCGCTCCGGCGGCTTCACGGGGGCCAGCGGCTCCGGCGGAGGAGGGGCTTCACCCACGTCCGGAGGCAGGTGGGCCGGCTTGCGGCCGGGCGCCATCTCCACCTCCAGCGTGTAGATGTAGCGGGGGCTGCCCTTCTTCCGCGCGTCCAGCACGGAGCGCACCACGCGCACGCTGGCGAGGTCGGAGCGGGTGACCCCGAGCTTCTCCGCCGCACGCTGGCCGAGCAGCTCTTCCGGCTCGTCCAGCCACAGCCCGATGTTGTTCACCCGATACGCCATGACCATTCGCTCCTGGTGGGGGCGCGTATCTGCTCCACCCCCATGAAAGATTGCAAGCACTTGAAACCACGAGGCTCGCGAAGCGCCTCGCAGGTGCGTACCCGTTGATGCACCCCCCTTCGCCATCCCCCCGTGGGGACGACAGGTGCGTAACAGTCTTCGCACCCTTTGGGAGGCCATGCCGGGCCGCGGCATGGTTCAACCCCTGGGAACTGCTGGGGAATCCGTTTGGAAGAGAACGTCTGGCACGGGGGTTGAAGTGTTGAGGCCGCATGCTTATGCGGCGACCCCCTCTCTTCGCCGCTTTCTGGAGGCAACCACTGTGAGCACGGACCAAAAGGGCACCCGAATCCTGGCGCGCACCTTCTTCAACCAGCTGCGCGCGAGCGGCTACACGCCGCACCAGGTCATCGGCATCGCCACGGAGCTGCTCGACCTGGTGACCACGGACCTGAAGGAAGGCGACAAGGCCGTTGCCGTCCAGGCGACACAGGAGCAGGGCTCCGAGTGGCGCCAGCGGGCCTGAGTAGCTACTCTTCCAACCATCGACCCCGCGGGCGCGCGGGCTCCGGACTGGTTTCGGGGCTCCCGCCCGCGCGGATGCAGGACGGAACCGGCGTCAGCCGGTTTTTTTGTTTCCGCTGACCGGTGAATCGCCCGCCTCGTGGGCCGCGAAGCGCTGCTCCCGCCTCCGCTGTTGCGCGGCCGCGCCGGCCACGAAGATGAGCCCGCCCGTCAGCGCGCTGAAGACCATGCTGGCCGTCTGGAGCGCCAGCACCGCGAGCAGCACGAAGGCCGCCAGGAGGGCCACCACGTCCACCGCGACGGGGCGGCGCTGCGGCAGCACCAGCGCGACGACGCAGGCGGTGAGCGGCAGGCCCAACGCCACCTGCCGGGCGATGGCGTCCGTGCTGGTGCGCACCGTCTCCCAGTTGCTCACGAGGATGGCGGCGAAGATGACGACGGTGCCCAGCGCCAGCACCAGCACGCCGGCGGCGGCCGCGTCCTTGGCGAGGCGGGCCTTCTCGTCGAACTGCTGGACGGCGAGGTCCACCAGGTGCTCCAGGGCGCTGTTGAGGATTTCCGCGAAGAAGATGAGGAGGACGCAGAAGATGAGCGTCACCTTCTCCGCGAGCCCCAGGGTGATGCCGCTGCCCACCAGTCCCACCAGCACGCCCGAAATCAGGTGGACGCGCATGTTGCGCTGGTGGACGACGGTGTGGATGAGCCCGTTCCACGCGTGGCCGAACGAGGCGAACAGCCCCGAGCCCCGGCGGGGAGGGAAGGCGGAAGGTGGCCGGACAGGAACGTTCATCGGTGATTGAAGGGGCGGGCACCGTAGCACCCACGGGTCCGGTTGCCGCTCGGGGTTGAACGGGTATGGTCTGACCCCGTGAATTCCGCTTCCTACCGTTACCGGGCGCGCCTGGGGTGTGCGGCCCTGTCCCTGTTGTTGACTTCCTCCCTGGCCCGCGCCGAGGCGCCGGCTTCCGACGCGTCGCTCGACGAGGGCGCCTGCGGCCTGGAGCCCCCCGGCGTCCAGTACCTCCCACCGCCCGGCCCCCGGGCGCACGAGACGCGGCGCTGGTCCTCCTCGGAGCCGCCGGTGGTGCGGCGCGAGGAGCGGGGTGGGGCGGTGCGCGCGTCCGTGGCCGGCGTGCCGCAGACGCGCGTGCGCGGCGGCGCGCTGTCCGGGAAGGTGGTGTACCTGAGCCCCGGCCACGGCTTCTACCGGAGCGCCCCGCTGGACAGGTGGGCCACGCAGCGGCCCAATACCTGGGCGGTGGTGGAGGACTTCATCTCCGCCGAGGTGGTGAGCCAGTACCTCATGCCCATGCTGATGGGGGCGGGCGCCACCGTGGTGCCGGTGCGCGAGACGGACCTCAACTCGCGCATGGTGATTCTGGACGCGGGGCAGGCGCAGGGGGGCTACACCGAGGCGGGTGACGCGGCCCTCTTCCAGGACTCCGCGCAGAAGGGGTGGGGCACGCCGGCTTTTCCCATCGGCAACGCGGTGGAGCCCTTCACGCTGGGCACCACGCGCGTCATGTCCACCGCGCGCACCGCCACCGCGAGCGCCACGTGGGCGCCGGAGGTGCCGGCGGACGGCTACTACAACGTCTACGTCTCCTACGCGTCGGACGCGGCGCGGGCGACGGATGCGCACTACGTGGTGAAGCACGCGGGCGGGGAGAGCCACTTCCGCGTCAACCAGCGGCGCCACGGCGGCACGTGGGTGCTGCTGGGCCGCTTCTACTTCAAGGCGGGCACGCACGCGGACACGGCCTCCGTGGTGGCGATGAACGACACGGCCGAGGGCGGCACGGTGTCGCTGGACGCGGTGCGCTTCGGCGGAGGCCGGGGCCTCATCGGCGACGCGGAGGTCGCCGCGCTCGACAGGCCTCGCTTCGAGGAGGCCGCGCGCTACCACGTGCAGTTCAGCGGCGCGCCCGCCACCGTGTACGCGCCCACCGGGGCCAACGCGCTCTCCAACGAGCGCAACGCGGACGTCACCGCGCGCCCGCGCTTCGCGGCGTGGCTGCACGAGGACGGTGAGGACGCGGTGTACCTCGCGTGGCACACCAACGCGGGCAGCACCGGCACGGTGAATGGCACGGAGGGCTACGTGTACGGGCCCAACCCGGTGGACGGCACGCTCAACTTCACCGGTGTGGCCGGCAGCGACGTCATGGCCCGCGCGCTGCTGGACGAAATCAGCCGCGACTTGAAGCGCGAGGTGGACCCCAACTGGCGCGTGCGCAACCTGCGCTCGGCCAACCTGGGTGAAGTCAATCCCACGCACAACCCGGAGATGCCGTCGGTGCTGCTGGAGATGGCGTACCACGACAACATCCCCGACTCGAACCGGCTGAAGGAGCCGGAGTTCCGCCGCGTCGCCGCGCGCGCGATTCTGCAGGGGCTCATCAAGTACTACGCCGCGAGGGACGGCACGCCGGTGCTCCTGCCGCCCGAGGCCCCCGCCGCCGTCGCCGCGCGCAACGCCGCTGCCGGCGCGGTGGAGGTGCGCTGGACGGCGCCCGCCGCCAACCCCGACGAGGAGGGCCACGACGCGCCCACCGGCTACCGCGTCTACCAGAGCGCGGACGGCTTCGGCTGGGACGAGGGCACCGAGGTGACGGGCACGTCGTTCACCACCACGCTGCCGCCGGGCACGGTGCGCTACTTCCGCGTGGCGGCGCTGAGCGCGGGCGGCGAGGGCTTTCCGTCCTCCACCGTCGGCGTGCGCACGCCCGCAAGCGGCGCGCAGGCGCCCGTGCTGCTCGTCAACGCCTTCGAGCGGCTGGACGCGTCGCTCGCCTGCGCCGAGGCGCTGGACGCGTACGACTTGCAGGCCCCGGTGCGCGTCTTCGTGGAGGCGATGAACGACGGCACCTACGTGCGCCGCCACGGCGACGCGCTGGCGCACGCGAGCACGGCCTTCGACAGCGCCACGAGCGCGGCGGTGAAGGCGGGGCTCATCACCGTCGCGGCGCCGTACACGGCGGTGGACTGGTTCACCGGCCGGGGCGGCGAGGACGCGTCGAGGCCCACGCGCCAGGAGCAGGACGCGCTGCGCGCCTTCGTCACCGGCGGAGGGAGTCTGCTGCTGTCCGGCAGCCAGGTGACGTCCGCGCTCGCCACGGGCGGGGCGGAGGACCAGGCCTTCCTCGCGGACATCCTCCGCGCATCGCCAGGCACGGGCACGCCGCCGCTCACGGTGGAGGGGCTGGCGAGCGGCTGGCTCTCCGGCGTGCCCGCGGGAATTCTCGACGAGGGCACGCGCGGGGCGTACCCGGTGGGCGTGACGGACGTGCTCACGCCCGCGTCCGGCGGCTCGGCGGTGCTGCGCTACGCCGGCACGGACCTGGTGGCGGGCGTGTCCTCCAAGCCGAACGGTGAGGTGCTGCTGTTGGGCGTGCCCTTCGAGGGCATCGTCAGCCCGACGCGGCGCAAGCAGCTGCTCTCCGCATTCCTGGTGCACGCGGGCGTGCTCGCGCAGGAGCCTCCTCCGCCCGCCGAGGACCCGGGCGGCGAGGGCCCTGGCCTGCTCACCGCCTGCGTGGCCGCGCGCGGCGTGGACCCGCATCCGCCCCCGCCGCCTCCTCCTCCGCCGCCTCCGCAACCCATCGTCCTTGAGGAGCTTCCGCAGTTCTACTATCCGGTCGGTGACTCGGGCTGCGGCTGTGGGGCTGGAGGGGGAACGGGCTCCGGTATCAGCCTGTTGCTCGGGGTGATTGTTCAGCTTCGGCGTGCGCACCGTCGCAAGTGCGACGCGAAGCGTTGACTCGGAGGGTGCGGATGCCTACGGTCGGCGCCCTCGAATTCGACGTGACGTGACGACACGCGTGGGCACTCGTGCACACGCCCTTCAAGGAGACACTCGGACATGGCTACCCGCATCGCCATCAATGGCTTCGGTCGCATCGGTCGCTGCATCCTTCGCGCTGCCCTCAGCCGCAAGGAGGACCTGGAGATCGTCGCCATCAACGACCTCGACAAGCCCGCGGCGCTGGCCCACCTGTTCAAGTACGACTCCGTGCACCGCACGTGGCCGGGGACGGTGAAGGCCTCCGAGAAGGGCATCATCGTGGACGGCAAGGAGATTGCCGTCACCGCCGAGAAGGACCCGACGGCGCTGCCCTGGAAGGGCATGAACGTGGACGTGGTGCTCGAGTGCACCGGCCGCTTCACCGCGCGCGACGGCGCCGAGAAGCACCTGAAGGCGGGCGCGAAGAAGGTCCTCATCTCCGCCCCGGCCAAGGGCCCGGACCTCACCATCGCCTACGGCATCAACCACAACGAGTACGACCCGGCGAAGCACCACATCGTCTCCAACGCCTCGTGCACCACCAACTGCCTGGCGCCCATCGCCAAGGTGCTGGTGGACAACTTCGGCGTGGAGAAGGGCCTGATGACCACGGTCCACAGCTACACCAACGACCAGCGCATCCTGGACCTCACCCACGAGGACATGCGCCGCGCCCGCGCCGCCGCGCTCTCCATGATTCCCACCAGCACCGGCGCCGCGAAGGCCATCGGTGAGGTGATTCCGCAGCTCAAGGGCAAGATGCACGGCCTCGCCGTCCGCGTGCCCACCCCGAACGTGTCCCTGGTGGACCTGACGGTGAACACGCAGAAGAGCGTCACCGCCGAGGCCGTCATCGAGGCCTACCGCAAGGCCGCGGAAGGGCCGCTCAAGGGCATCCTCCAGTTCAGCGACGAGCAGACGGTGTCGGTGGACTACAACGGCAACTCGCACTCGGCCATCTTCGACTCCACCAACTGCTTCGTGATGGGCGACAACCTCCTGAAGGTCATGGCCTGGTACGACAACGAGTGGGGCTTCTCCAACCGCATGGTGGACACGGCGAAGTTCCTCGTCTCCAAGGGCGTCTGAGTCCCGCGGGCTCCAGAGGGAACGACCGAGATGATCCGCTACATCGACGAACTGCAGCTCACCGGGAAGCGCGTCTTCATCCGCGTGGACTTCAACGTCCCGCTGGAGGGGCGGCGCGTGACGGACGACACCCGCATCCGCGAGGCGCTGCCCACCATCCGGCGGGCGCTGGAGATGGGCGGGAAGGTCATCCTGGCCTCCCACCTCGGCCGTCCCAAGGGCCCGGACCCCAAGCTGTCGCTGGAGCCCGTCGCCGCGAAGCTGGCCGAGCTGCTCGGCGGCAAGCACGAGGTCATCCTCACGGATGACTGCATCGGCGACGGCGTGAAGAAGCAGGTGAAGGAGCTCAAGGACGGCCAGGTGGTCGTCCTGGAGAACCTGCGCTTCCACAAGGAGGAGGAGGCCAACGACGAGACGTTCGCCCGCGAGCTGGCCTCGCTCGCCGACGTCTACGTCAACGACGCCTTCGGCACCGCGCACCGCGCCCACGCCTCCACCGCGGGCATGGTGCCCTTCGTGAAGGAGAAGGCCGCCGGCTTCCTGATGCGGAAGGAAATCGAGTACCTCGGCAAGGTGCTCAAGAACCCGGAGAAGCCCTTCGTGGCCATCCTGGGTGGCTCGAAGGTGAGCGATAAAATCAAGGTCATCGAGAGCCTGCTGCCCAAGGTGGACGCGCTGCTCATCGGCGGCGCCATGGCCTACACCTTCCTCAAGGCGCAGGGTGTGGAGGTGGGCAAGTCCCGCGTCGAGGGCGACAAGCTGTCGCTGGCCACGCGCATCCTGGAGGCCGCGCAGCGGCTGAAGACGCAGCTGGTGCTCCCGGTGGACCACATCATCGGCACCGAGCCCACCGAGGCCAGCGTCGCGAAGGAGACGGCGGACAACGCCATTCCTCCGGACATGATGGGCCTGGACATCGGCCCGAAGACGCGCGCCATCTACGCGCAGCACATCCGTGACGCGCGCACGGTGGTTTGGAACGGGCCCATGGGTCTGTTCGAGGTGGCGAAGTTCGCGGAGGGCACCCGCTCGGTGGCCGCCGCCATGGCCATCAACACCCAGGCCACCACCGTCATCGGCGGTGGCGACAGCGCGGCGGCCGTGGAGCAGATGGGCTTCGCCGCCAAGATGAGCCACGTGTCCACCGGTGGCGGCGCCTCCCTGGAGTTCCTGGAGGGGCGTGAGTTGCCGGGTATCAAGGCGCTGGAAACGCGGTAGGCTGCGCGCCCGCATCAAACCCGTATCGCACACCCCTGGGGGGCTAAATGTCTGCCGCTGCTCGTCGCAGGAAGATCGTCGCCGGCAACTGGAAGATGAACAAGACGGTGCCCGAGGCGTTGGGCCTCGTGCGCGAGCTGCGGAGCATGGTGGCTCCGCTGGGTGACACGGTGGAGGTGGTGCTGGCGCCGCCGTTCGTGGCGCTGCAGCCGCTCCACGTGGCGCTGGAAGGTGCGCCGCTGCAGCTGGCGGCGCAGAACTGCCACTGGGAGTCGTCCGGCGCGTTCACTGGTGAGGTGTCCGCGCCGATGCTGGCGGAGCTCGGGTGTGCCTACGTCATCGTGGGGCACTCGGAGCGCCGGCAGTTCTTCGGCGAGACGGACGAGACGGTGAACAAGCGGGCCCGCGCGGTACGGGCGGCGGGCATGACGCCCATCATCTGCGTGGGCGAGACGCTGGCCGAGCGCGAGGCGAACCAGACGCTCCCGGTGGTGGAGCGCCAGGTGCGCGGGGCGCTGGCCGGCTTCGACAAGAAGGACGTGGCCACCTTCGTCCTCGCGTACGAGCCGGTGTGGGCGATTGGGACGGGGCGGACGGCCACGTCGGCGCAGGCGCAGGAGGTCCACGCGGCGATTCGTGGGCTGCTCGAGCGCCTGTACGACGGGGAGACGGCCGGGCGGGTGCGCATCCAGTACGGCGGCAGCGTGAAGCCGGACAACGCGGCGGAATTGCTGGGACAGCCGGACGTGGACGGGGCGCTCGTCGGAGGGGCCAGCCTGAAGGCGGGCGACTTCGCGGCCATCGTCAAGGCTGCTGGTTAGATCGGCATTACTGGAATCGGTGGGCGGAAGAAGTTGTCACCCGTTCACCACTTTGTGTAGGGTGCGCCTCCTTCTCACGGAACGTCTGGAAGACCTCCCATGCTGACCTTCGTCACGATCGTGCACGTCCTCGTGTGCGTGTTCATGATCTTCGTCATCCTGCTGCAGCCCGGTAAGGACGCGGGCATGGGCTCGGCCCTCGGCGGCGGCGCGGCCACGAGCGCCTTCGGTGGCCGCGGCGCGGTGACGTTCCTGAGCAAGCTCACGGGCGTCTGCGCGATGCTCTTCTTCTTCACGTCGCTCGGCCTGTCCTTCGTGGGGATGCGCTCCTCGGTGGCGAGTGGTGGCTCGGTTGCCGCACCGCCTCCGGCGCAGCAGGCTCCGGCGACGCCGGGTGGTGCCACGGCTCCGGCCTCGGGTGCGTCGACGACGCCCTCGGCTCCGCCGCCTGGCAGCCTGGAGCAGCCGCGCGGCGAGACGCCGGTTCCTCCGCCCGCCGAGGGTGGGGCGCAGCAGCAGGCTCCGGCGCCTGCTCCGGCTCCGGCGCAGTAGGTTTCAGGAAGTATCTGAGTCACGCGTCGGTTGAAATTGTCGTTGCGTGACTCAAGGCGGTCCTGTAGATGGTCGCCGCAGAAGTTGCCCAGGTGGTGGAACTGGTAGACACACCAGCTTGAGGGGCTGGCGCCGCAAGGTGTGCGGGTTCGAATCCCGCCTTGGGCACTCCGAATGAGGCCCCCGAGTCGAAAGACTCGGGGGCTTTTTTCGTTTCTGGGGCTTCGCGCCTGGGGCGCGATGGATGACTCGACCTGCATCTTCTTCTCCGTCGATGCCGCCGGGGCGGCGGAGCCACTCTTCGAGCAGATGAAGCGACTCCATCCCGGCCTCGTGCTGAAGCACCACGATGCGGACGAGGACTTCACGTGAGCGCCCCGGGGGCATGAGGGCTTGCGTGTGGGGCTTTCCGGCTCTCGCCGCTTCTGTGGCCCGCGTGGTCAGCTCCGCTCGTTCCTGCACCTGTCCGCGTGCGGAGGGCATGGAGGCTTTTTCGTTTTCTGGGTTCGGTGCCGGCGTGTTGACCTGCGTCTTCCGCCCGGAGACGAAGGATGCCCGCTCGCCGTGTGGTGTGCTGGAGGCCTGTTTCCTGCGCGCGGCTGGCGCGCTTTGGATGGCTTGTGCCGGCGGCTCTCAACATGCCACCCGGGGTGAGCTGCGGCTCGGCACGGAGACTGCGCACCTCTTCCACCATGCCGAGGCCCTGGGTTGGTCTGGCCGTCATAGAAGGTGATGGTGCCGTCGTCCGAGTTCGCCGTCGCGGCGGGCCCACCTGGGTCTGGCTCCCCCTTGATGGCGACGTGCTCGCGCGAGCTCCGGAGGTCCTTCGGCGTCTCGCTGTAGGAGTCGATGGCCTGGGTGAGGACGTCCGCCACGTCAACGTCGCTGCCCGCCTCGACGGTCACGGTGAACGGGTCCTCACCGACGCGCATGGCGTAGATGCTGTCGCCATTGATGGCGCCGGGAAGCTGCTGGACGGAGACGGCTGTCTGGGATTGGCTACGGGCTGGCGTTCAATCATCTGTCACCCCTCGAGGAGCAGGTGCCAGCGGTCCGCGACCTGCTGCGCCTCTGGAGCACCCACTACTGCCGCACGCACGTACTCTGTCGAGCGGTCTCTGGTGATGACCTCGACGCCAGGATGCCGGCGCAGCCGGTCGGCCAAAGTAGGAGCCGAACGGTCTGGCAACACATCCACGCCGCGATGCGCCTCCAGGTCAACGAGGATGGCCCATACATGCGTCCCTTACGTAAAGCCCCGTCATCCCCACCAAGCACTCGAGAAGTCTTGGGGGGGAGAGCGGAGCGCTGCGTATCAGCCGCAAAAGCGTGTCGAGGCTTGCGGGCATGGCCAGAGGTTTGAGCAACCTGACTCCTGTCTCTGCACCGGTGGTCAGTGCCACCACGCATTGGGCCGCAACCGGCCACCGCGTTCGCCGGGCTGGGTGAGCCAGCAGGCGAGGCAGTCGCTGCGGAAACGTGTGGCGAGAGCACGCCCAGGGTGTATTCGCCCCACTGGCCGCCTGCGGCGTCTGCCTGCTCCTGTGAGGGAGACCCACGAAGCGCGGGAGCGCCTTCAAGCCGGTGCAACACCACTCACCGGCTTGCCCTTCGGTACAGCTCCCGACCCCATAGCTCAGTCGGTTGGACCCGCGACACAGGCGCTGTGCCCTCGGCAACGCGTGGTCATGAGATTTGTCGACCCAGAACCCATTATCTACCTCCCGTCTTGTGGTTCCGGGACTTCGCACCCAATGTCCCGCCCGCTGTGGCGGTTGGGGGGCAGGTCATCACCAGATTCTGAGTCCCGTTCGCGCGTTCGCCCCTCGATGCAGTCCACGCTCACGGCCGGGGGGCTCGATGGCGGAGACGATCATTCCAGGGACGTACATCACCGTCCGTGCGGAGGGCCTGATCTCCGCAGGCCGTATCGCGACGGGGATTGTGGGCGTGGTGGGGACTGCGGCCAGGGGCCAGGTGGGGAAGCCAATGACCCTGGCCAGCTTTGGCAACGCGCGCGAGCTGTTCGGCGCGGCGGACGACTTCGACAATCCGGAAGACAATGCGAACCCGCTCACGCTCGTCCGGGCGCTTGAGCAGGCCTACAACAACGGAGCGTCGACTGTGGTGGCGGTGCGCGCCGCCAGCGCCACATATTCGAGCGCCAGCTATGCCGTCCTGGACGAGGTGGGCCGCACGGTGGCGACGCTCGCCGCCAATACGCCGGGGACGTGGGGCAACTCCCTTCGCATCCAGGTAGAGGATGCCCAGGACCCGGCGCGCATCTCGCGCGAGGTGGTCCCCGCCACACTTGCGCGCCTCCGCTACGCCCCGGTCATGGACTCCGCGGAGAACCAGTTCCGCATCTTCCGGGGGACGACCCGACAGACCGAGACACTGATCCCTCACTACAGACGGAGGGTCTCGGATGAGCGGGTGCCGAACGTGGGCGGCCGGTTCATCCTGCAGTCCAAACCCCTCGCGTCGGCCGACTTCACCCGGATCGTGGTGAGGGACAAGACCAGCACGACTGTTGTGAGGGAGTACGCTGGGCCGGCCATCCATTTCGAAGCCGGTGCCGCGCCCGCGAGCGACAACGTCCGCATCAACACCGCCACTGGCGAGATCACCTTCGCGGCCGACCAGCTCCCGAAGACGACCCACGAGGTGCTCGCGACGTATGGAGTTGGCTTCGATGGGACGTTCGAACGGGGTCATGTGCTCGTCACGACCTGGGATGGCTCGCTTGAGTTCGCGAGCGGGGCAGGGCCGGTGCAGGCCGATAGAGATCAGATCATCGCCTCGTACCTGGTCGCTCCATCGAGTTGCGTCCGGGTCACGCTCAGCGAGGGGACCGTCACCGAACGGTACACGGTCCCTGACGGGCGGATGCTCGCGGAGCTCGTCAGGGGCTCGAAGCTGGTCAGCGGAATCGCGGACCAGGACCAGGGCGACAAACGGCCGGCCCAGGTGGACGCATTCTTCGGGACCGGCAGCAACCCGTCCGGCAACAACGGCGCGGACGCGGGGCAGGACGACTACGCCGCTGCGCTCGACACGCTCTCCAACGAGACCATCAACATCGTCGTGCTTGCCGGTCAGGATACCCGGAAGATGGGCCCCGTCCTGGAGTCGCATCTCAACCAGACGGGGGAAACGGACCGCGAGCGCATCGGTGTCATCGGCGCACCGGGCAGCACCCTGGAGGAGGCGCTCGGCCACTCCCGCGTGAGCGACCGGCTCATCGTGGTGGCGCCCGGTATCGCGAACCCGGACGGGCCGACGCTGCCTGCCGCGTACACTGCGGCGGCGGTGGCGGGGCTGATGAGCTCCCTGGCGGTGCAGACGAGCCTGACCAACAAAGCACTGAACGTGTCCGACCTGGCGCTCGACTTCAACCGCGGCCAGCAGGAGCAGCTCATCCAGCGCAACGTGCTGGCGGTGGTGCGCAAGAACGGCTTTCGCCTCCTCAAGGGCGTCACCACTGCGGGCGAGGGCACGCCCTTCTCGTCCATCCCCATCCGCCGCATCGTCGACTATGCCCGGTACGGTGTTCGCTCGGCGGCCAACCCGTACATCGGCCGGCTGAACAACCCGCGCGTGCGGACCGCGATGAAGGCCACGATCGATGCCTTCCTCACCCGCATGGTGGAGGACGAGGCGCTCACCGCCTACGAACTCGAGGTCACCGCCACGCGCCCGCAGGAGATCCGCGGCGAGGTCAACGTGACCATGACCCTCAAGCCGACCTTCAGCATCGACTTCGTCCTGGTCACCATGATCTTGAAGTAGTGCCGGGGGGAACGATTCATGCCAAACGACATCTTTCGCGCGAACGACGCGGTGCTGGTGTTGGGCGTCGACGATGCGGTCTCTCCCGAGGGAGCGCTCGCAGACGGGCTGATCTCGCAGTACGCGCTCAGCAATGCCGTGGGACGGCTGACCGACGTGACCTTCACCGTCACCACGGACCTCAGGCCCTTCTACGAGATAGGCCGGCGCTACCCGGCGCACCTGCGGCCGGGTACCGTCAGCGTCTCGGGCACTGCCGAGCGCGGCCACGTCAACGGGGCGCTGCTGCGGCTGCTGCTCGGCGAAGGCGCGGTGAGCCCACCTGCGACGGCCAACTTCGTGCAGCCATCGTTCAACATCATCTCCACCCTGAGGGATCCCGCGCACCCGGACCAGTTGACGAAGATCATCATCTTCGGCGCCCGGTTCTCGAGCTGGCGCTACAGCATCCCCGTGGAGGAGTTCGTGATGGAGTCGGTCTCGTTCCACGCGATGCGGGTGGCATTCGAGGAGGCGTGAGCGTTGCCTGCTCCACCGACCATGACTGAAACACCGCGACCCACGGACACCCCCCGGATGCTCTCCGCTCAGGAGCTGTTGCTCGGAGGCGGCATCCTCCACGACGTGAACGTTCCCCAGGAGATCCTCCTCCCCGGCGCACCGCCGAAGGAGAGGGTCGCCGGAGGCAGGGTGCGAATGCGCCCCCTGAGCGTGGCGATGCTCACGCTCATCTCACAGGCATCCCATGAGAATCCGACACTGGTGCCGCTGCTGATGATCAAGGAGTCGATCGTCGAGCCTCCGCTCACGCTCGACCAGGTCCGCGCGATGCACGTGGGGCTGGTGGACTTCCTCGTGCGGCGGATCAACGCCCTCTCGGGGCTGTCGGAGGACGGGGAGTCGTTCGAACAGGTCGCGAGCTCGCCGCTGGGGCGGACGCACCTGTTGCTGGCGAAGCACTTCGGCTGGACCCCCGAGCAGGTGGCCCAGCTCACTCCCGGGCAGGTGGCCGTGTACCTCGCCGGCATCGAGCAGCTCCTCCGGCTGGAGGAGCGTGGCCCATGAGGGTGGCGGTCATCGCGCGCCTGACCTCCGTGGGCAGCAGGCTGCTGGGGCTCGACGAGAGGCTCCGCGGGCCGCTGGTCTCCTCAGCACTCGGGGACCCGCCGCGGCTGCGCGGGCTGCTGGACGACCCGGTGGACCGGTGGACGGCCAACCTGGGCCTCATCCTCGCGCGGCTTGATGCTTCGGACCCCTCCGTGCCTCCGGTGCCCCGGCCCCCGGATGGGCGGGGCACATCCCGACCCTTCGCCGCAGAGTGGCCGGCGCCGTCCCGGGCGGTGGTGGAGCCAGTGCGAGCGAAGCCGTCCGGAAGCGCGACGTGGAGTGGACCGGGCCTCTCCGCGCCAGGAACCGGGCTCCGGCGAGCGGGAGCGGGGGCGACACCCATGGTGCATGGCCCGGGGGCGGTGCCGCGGGCGGCCCCTCTTCACGCGTTCGCGGCTGGTGGGCCCGCCCGTGCGGCGGCCGTGCCAGGGGCGCAAGACAGTCGAAGTTCCTCGCGCTGGCCGGGGCTTGCGGTCGGAGGCGCGGGAGGCCGGGTGGTGGACGTACCTCGAACGAGCCGTGCGCTTCCGTCCGTCCAGGCCAGTCCCCGAAAGGCGCCGCTCCTCATTCAGTCTCCACCTCGAAGGGCTCCCCTCCGCGTTCTGCCGCCGGGTGGCCCTGAGACGACAGACATGGCCTTGCCGCTGCTGGACGAAGGTCCGCTCCCGCGGGGGGCGACGCGTGCAACACGGGAGCAGGGAGCGCAGGACGCCGCGCCAGCGGCGAATGGTCAGCGGGAGGAAGGCGTTGAACCCTCCGGTGGACTCCGCCTGGCACCCGGTCCCGGGCGGCTCGTGGACCTGCTCCGCACGAACCTCGCCCGTTCCCGCGAGCCGGTGGTGCCAGCGGTGTCTCCGCTACCCGGGGACGCGCTCCACGAGGACCTGGTCCGAGCGAACCCCTCCCGTGCCTTCGAGGCTGTTGTGCCCTCGGTGTCTTCGCCGTCCGGGGACATGCCCCGAGCGGACCTGCTCCGCACGAACCTCGCCCGTTCCCGCGAGCCGGTGGCGCCCGCGGTGTCTCCGCTACCCGGGGACGCGTTCCACGAGGACCTGGTCCGCGCGAACCCCTCCCGTGCCTTCGAGGCTGTTGTGCCCTCGGTGTCTCCGCCGCCCGCGGTTGCGCCCCTCGCCCTGGAGCCGGACTTCAAGGCGGGCACACCGGGCACGGTGGACCCGCTCGGCTCGCAATGTCGGGAGGGGCTCGGTGCGGGCGCGAACGAGACCGGGGCGAGGCAGCAGACGGCCGGGGTGGGGCTGCTCGATGCGGAGCGCCTTGCCGACGCGCTCGCGGACCTCCTCGAGCTCGAGCTCCTTCGCGTCTATGGGACCACCGGGAGATAGAGCGTGGCGATCGAGCTCGGAACCGTCAGGCTGGAGCACCTCACCCACGTCGCGGTTCGCGAGCACGCCCGCCTGGTCGCGCACGGCGTGCCCGGCATGAACGGGGATCTGATCCAGGTCCTCGGGCGCCCCTCGGTGGAGGTGGAGTTCCGGGGCATCTTCTACGGTGCCGGCGCCTTCGAGGAGCTCCAGGAGCTGCGCGATGCATACCGCGCCCACGTGCCGGTGGACTTCTTCGCCGAGGCGGTGGGTGAGGGCTACTTCGCACAGGTCATCATCGCCTCCCTGGAAGTGGCGCAGCGCGCCGGCTACCTGGACCAATACGACTACGCCTGTCGGGTTCTCGAGTATGTCGAGCCGCCCGCGGCGGTGGCGGTGAGCCCCTTCGATGCGCTGAACTCGGACCTGGTCAACGAGGCCACCGGTGCGGTGGACACGGTGCAGAACTCCCTGGACCAGGTCTCTCAGCTCACCCAATTGCTGAGCTCCATCCCGTCCTTCGGCGATCCCACGAGCAAGCTGCCGTCCATGCTGAGCGACTACCAATCCGTCAGCACCAGCGGAGAGGCCGTGCTGACCGCCCTGCGCCGCGTCTTCTGAGGAGGCACTGACTTGGCCGATGGCATCCTCCAGAGGCTTCCGGATCCCGCGCCGCTCCGCGACGCGCTCGGCCGGACCGGGTCGCTCCTCGAGCCGCTCGAGACGGTCCTCGGCGCGCTCGGTGCGCAGGACGCCAGCTCGCCGCTCGGCCCGCTGGTGGGCGCCATGGTCGGGCTCGAGGTTCAGGCCCACGTCGACGTGAGTGGGATCTCCACCCGGCTGCCCCATGCGCTCGAGACGCTCTCCGGTGCACTGCCCTCGAGCGCCCTCGAGTACGTGGAGTCCATCCACGACGCGTACGCGCGCGCCCAGACCTCCCTCATGCGGCACCCGCTCCTCCGGGACCTGCCGACGGGCAAGGGGCCGCGGGACGTGGCACTCGCCGTCCTCGACGAGGCCGTCAGGCTCTTCCAGGCCAGGGTCCAGCAGCTCACCCAGGGCCTGATTCCCACCGAGACGCTCCAGCGCATCTCCGCGGAGCTCGCCGAACTGGAGCAACTGCTGTCGGACTTCGAGACGCACAAGGAACAGCTCGGCCCGTTCCTGGCGCGGCAGCTCGCCGGGGTCGCGCCGGAGTTGCTGCGCGGGCCACTCGAGCACGTCCAGGCCTCGCTGGCGGCGGTGGCCTTCCTGGAGCCGGACGCGCTGGCCACCGCGCTCGGTGCGCCGCTCGGAGCGCTGGCCACCGCCCGGGACGAGGTCGCGGCCGCCCTCGCCGCCCTGGAGCCTGACGACCCACAGGGCTACGCCGCCGTCGCCCAGGCGCTGGACGCCCTGCAGCAGGCTGTGACGGTCCTGTTCGGCGCGCTGCCCCACCTGTACGAGCAAATCCAGCAGCTCGTGGAGGCGCAGGACTGGGACGCAATCGCGCCGACGTACCAGCGGCTCCTCGAGGCCATCGAGCTGGTGCCCGCGGCCACCGTTGACGACATCGTCGGCTCGGCCGTGGAGCTGCTGACCTCGATGCAGGCCGGCCTCGCCCGGGCCGGCACGGTGGACGACCTGAAGGCCCGCATCGACGCGATGGGCGACTCCATCCGCGAGGCGGCGCGCCAGTCCGCGCTCGGCCAGGTGCGCCCCGCGGTGCTCGACTTCCTCGATGGCGTCCGCGCCACCGTCGAGGCGATTCCCACCGGCGACATCCAGCAGGCCGTCGAGCAGATGTTCGGGCGGGTGAAGCAGGAACTGGACGCGCTGGGGATGGAGCAGGCCGCCGCGAACATCGAGGCCGGCTTCCAGTCCCTCGAGGACTTCACCACGAGCACCATCCGGGGCGTGGAGGTGCACCCCCCCGACGTGGCGAATGGGGTGCTGGCCCAGGTCGAGGCCAGCCTCACGCCGCTTCTGGGGCAGCTCTCCAGTGCCCTGACGACCCTCTCCGAGCTGCTCACCGAGGCCGAGAAGAGCGTCGGGGAACAGCTCGACAAGCTCCAGGAGCTCCTGGCGAGGCTGGAGCAGGTCAGCTTCGAGCCGGTGGGCACCGCGGTCATCGACGAGATCCATCAGATCCGCGACAAGCTGCGCGGCATCGACCCCAACGCGCTGTCGGACGTGGAGAAGCTCGCCCTCGTGGCGGCGCTGGCCACGCTCCAGGCGCTGGACCTGGAGAACCAGGCGCTCAAGGAGCTCAAGGAGCTCTTCGCCGCGGCCGAGGGCAAGGTGATGCCGCTCCTGGACGAGCTGGGCGCGGCGGTGGACGAGTTGAAGCACCACCTCGGCGGCTTCCACCCTGCTTCGCTGCTCGAGCCCCTCTCCGGTCTGCTGAAGAAGGTCTCGGACGCGGTGAGCCACCTCCAGGGGAACGAGCTCGTGGCGCCGCTGCGCCACCAGGCGGACGCGCTGAACCAGGCCCTCGCCAGGATTTCGCCGGGCGCACTGCTCGGTCCGCTCCAGAAGCCCTATCAAGACTTCATGGGGCAGGTGGCGCGTCTGGAGCCGGCGCGGTGGCTGGCGCCCTTGAAGGACCTCTACGCGCAGCTCGACCACCTCATCGCATGGCTGGACGTCACACCGCTCCTCGAGGAGCTGGGGCGGCGCGAGCAGGCGCTGCTCGCCTCCATCCGCTCCGGCCTGCTGTCCGCGCTGGATGAGCTGCTCCTTCCGGAGCCGCTCAAGTCCTTCTTCGCGGCCCTACGGCCGTTGGTGGAGGACCTGACGGGCGCCCTCCTGACGGACACGGGCACGGAGCTCACGCGTATCGCCCCCCACGTCCGCGACCACTTCCAGGTAGGAGCCGCCTTCAAGGCGCTCGATCCGCTCTTCGACAAGCTGGTGGCGATAATCCAGGCCGCTCCGCAAGCCGCCGTCACCGACGCGGTCAACACCCTCCGGACCGGGTTGTCAGTGGCGCTCGAGGTGCTCGACCCCTGGGCCATCCGCTCCCACCTGCTCGGCGCGCTCGACCGGCTGGCCCGGCTCTCGCCTCGGCCGCTCCTGCAGCCGCTGGAGGACCTCGCGACGATGAAGCGGGCCTTCCATGCCACCGCCTCGCTGGCCGCGACGGACCGGGAGGGGGACATCGCCACCGTGAGCGTGCGCTTCGACGCGGTGCTTGCGCTGGTGGACCCCCAGCAGGTGGACGGTGCGGCGTGGCGGCTGTCGCGGTTTCACGAGGCCGTCTTCACGGCGCTCCAGCGCGGGGTATCCGCGGTGGACCTCTCCCCGGCGGCCGGGACGTACTCGCGGCTCCGTGAGGCGCTGGACCACCGCCTGCCCACCTTCCTCCGCCAGAGCGAGGCGCTCGCCTTCGAGGCCATCCTTGCCGGAGTCACCGAGCTGAGGCCGTCCCTGCGCGCCAGGCCCCTCCAGGAGGCGGCGGACGCCTTCCTCACCCAGTTGCAGCCGGTGGCGGACGCGCTGGCCACCACCCTCAACGGCTTCTTCGGCGCGCTCCACGACGTCGTCTGGCTGATCGACCCGCGCTCGCTGGAAGACGCCGTCCGCATCGTCTACGACGCCCTCCACGCGAAGATCCGCCTGCTCGACCCGGATGCGGTGGCCAACGCCCTGCGGACCCAGGTCCTGGAGCCGCTGAAGGCGCCCCTGGAGGCCATCGACCCCGGGAAGCTGGGCGCGCGGCTGGACGCCGCCTACACCCGGGCGCGCGATGCCGTGAGGGACAACCTCGGGCTCGTGCTCGACGCCGCGGCGAGAGCGCTCGACGAGGAGTTGGTCAAGGTGCGCGTCGCGCTGGGGGCGCTCCTCGGACAGGTGGACGGCGTGGTGAAGAAGACCGGCGCGGACCTCGAGCGCCTCACCCGCCGGGTGGAGCAGCTGGCGCTGGTGGAGTTGATCGACCGGTTGAAGCGGATGGCGGACAAGCTGAGGGAGAGCTTCGACGCGGAGCTGAACCGGGTCCGCGTCGCGTTCGACGACATGCTGCGGGCCATTCCGTACAGAGGCGCGCCGCGGCCCGCGGCCGCGGTCAACGGGTGACGACCATGGACCGACGCGTCCAGCACACGCGCGAGCGACTCCGAGCGGAGGCCGAGCGGCGCATCCTGGCGTGGCGGGAGCGCGACCAGGCTGGCCGCTCGGTGCACGCGCCAGCGGGGCGGGTCGAGGCCGTGGACGAGCTCGGGGCCGGCACTTCGCGCTACCTCTACGATGAGCGCGGCGAGCTGGTGGCCCTCGTCGAGCCCGACGGGCAGCGGACGTCCTATCGCCATGACGACCTGCGCCGGCTGGTCCGGGTCGAGCACCCCGACGGCGGCGCGACGTCGTACACCTACGACGCGCGGGACCGGCTGGTGTGCGTCGAGGAGCGCGGCGTCCCCCGGCGCTTCGAGTACGACGAGGCGGGGCGCCTCCGGGCCGTGCTCCGGGGCAACGCCGAGCCGCTCTCCTTCCAGTATGACGCGGCGGGGCGCGCCGTCGAGGCGTCCACCGCGCATGTCTCCACGCGGCACGTCCATGACGAGGCAGGGCGGCTTGCCTCCCTCCGCCAGGAGATCGACGGCGTGGTGCTGGAGGTGACGCTCGCGTACGACGCCTCGGGCCGCGTCTCGGAGCTGGGCCTGCCCGGCGCGCACGCGGTCCGTTACGCCTGGGACGAGCGCGGCCGACTTGCGTCCCTGGCGCTCGGCGAGCGGGTGGTTGCGCGCTTCGAGTACGAGCCCGCAAGGCTGAGGACTCGCGTCCTGCTGGCCAACGGCGTGGTCGAGGAGACGCAGGTGGATCCGGTGGACGGCCGGCCGCTGACGCGCGCCGTGCGCGGCGAGGCGGGCCTGCTCTTCCACCGTGACTACGCGTATGGCCCGGCCGGCGAGCTCCTCGATGAGGGTGTCCGGCGCTACGCCTACGACGGGCGGGGCCGGCTCTCGGCCGCGGAGGAGCGTGAGGGTGGGGCCTGGCGCTTCGGATACGACGCGCTCGACAACCTGAGCTGGATGCAGGAGCCGGGCGGTGAGCGCCGTTTCGCCCACGCGGGCGGACGGCTGGTGGGCCTGGAGGGCCCGGGCGTCCGCGCGGAGGTGGTCTCGGACGCCTTCGGCCGGGTTGTGGGCCTGGCCGGAGCGGAGGGGTGGACGTACCGCTACGACGCCGCCGGCCAGCTCGTGCAGGTGCTGCGGCACGGCGCCCCGGTGGCGCGCTTCCTCTATGACCACGCCGGCCGCCCGGTGCTGGCCCGGTTCGCCGACCGGACCGAGCGCTATCTCTATGGGCCGGACGATGCGCTCGTCGCGGTCACCGATGCGACCGGCCGCTGGCTGCGGCTTCCGCTCTGCTCGCCCCACGGCGTGGTCGCGGAGCTGCGCGCGGACGGCGGACTCGTCTTCCAGCACCACGACGTCCGCGGCACCTGCCACCTGGTCACCGACGAGGCCGGACGGGTGGTGACCCGCTTCGGGTACACACCGTTCGGCGCGCCCACGGCCGAGGGGGGAGGGGAGGGCCGGCCGGTGTTCAGCAGCCGCGCCTGGGTCCCGGAGGTCGGGCTCTATTGGTTCGGCGCGCGGTGGTACCACCCGCACCTGGGCCGCTTCCTCACGCCCGACACGTACTCGGCCGGGCCGGACGACGAGCGGCTCGTCCACCCGGGCGCGCCCGCCAGCCGCCAGGCCGCGGCGCGCTCCGCGCTGCTGGCCGACTGGCTGCGCCGCCCCCGCCTGCGCAACCGCTACGCCTTCTGCGGGAACGACCCCGTCGGCCGCGTGGATCCCGACGGCCACTGGTCCTTCGGTGGCGTGCTTCTCTCCGTGCTCGGCGTCCTGTGGACCCTGCCCAACACGGCGATCGGGTTGATCATCGAGATTTCGAACCTCGTGGGCGAGGTGATTCGCTGGCTCGTCTACGCCATCACCGCGGGGCGTGCGACGTGGGATGGGGCCGGCTTTGGTGCGGCGGCGTCCACCCGGCTCGACGCGTTCGCGCTGGTGTTCAAGTGCGGAGGGTTTGGCGAGCTGCTGGATGCGCTCGGCATCCATGCCATCACGTTCGGCAATGTCTTCTTCGTCTCGCCCAGCGGTGAGCGGCAGACCGACCCCTCCCTCACGGAGCTCGTGCGCCCCAGGGCCTACGGCGGCCGGGTCGAGCTGCCTTTGAAGGACGCGCTCTACGAGCACGAGCTGCGGCACACCAATCAGTACGGCTGGTTCGGGCCGTTCTTCCTGGGCTTCTACCTGGTGGACGCCGTCTTCCTGCACGACTACTGGCACTCGTGGACGGAGACGGATGCACGCGACCACTCCCTGGGCGAGCCCGACCCCGCGGGCGGCTACAGCTCCACCGGCGTGGGGCTCGTCCTCCAAACGACGGCGCCCAACGCGCAGCCGTTCAAGAATGCCTGGGTCTACCGGCACGAGGCGGGGCGCTTCACCCCGCTCCGGACCGACGCCCGGGGCACCCTCCTCGCGCTCTCCAGCGGCAAGGATGCAGAGCTCCCGGAATCCTATGAGCAGCCGTACAAGGCGCGCGAGCAGGCCACCCTCGAGCTCTTCGCGAGCTCCTGCGCGAAGCGGCTCCCGGATGCGGTACTGACAACCCTCCTCCCGATGTTCCGGAATCAGGTGGTGCCATACGAGGCGTCGCCCGGCGCGTCCGCGATCCTCGTGCAGGAGGAGGCCCTGCTCTCCCTGACGAAGCCGGCGCAGCTGTCCCTCTGGCCGCTGCTCTGGGAGCCGCTGCCGGAGGGCTACGCCACCGACCACCTGAGCCAGGGGGCGCGTCTCTGGAGGCAGGTGGGGACGAGGTTCATTCCGCAGGTCAACGAGGACGGCACGCCGCAGCCCCCCGATGCGTCCGTTCGTCCCCGGGAGCGGGCCCTGGTGGTGGAGGGGCTCGTGGACGCCCGCGCGCGCACGGCCACCGTCCAGCTGCTCGACGCACGGGGGCGCATCATCTCGCTCAAGCCCTCGCGTGACTCCGCCACCGGCGTCCCGCTTGTCCCGGCCACACTGGACATGCCCGCCGGAAAGACGCGGCCCTTCAAGGCGGTGCTCTACCTGGTGGACCCTGCCCAGGCGCTCGGCCCCGTGTTCGTCGCGGTGCACGCGGGTCCCGTGCCACGCATTGCCGACCTGTTCTTCTGCCAGCTCGTGGGCGTGCAGATTGCGCTCGTGGATGACTACACCGCCGCGGACGACAGCGGCCAGTCGCCCGGGAGGATTCTCGACGAGAGCGATGAAATCATCGTCGTCGACTTCCTGGACTCGCCGGGCACATCCGACGGCGCACAGCGGGCGCGGGCCCGGGCGCGACGGATGGTGCCGTACGACCATCACTTCCGCCAGCGGGTGCTCGAGCTCCCGGACGGACGACGGCCCGTGGTCCCGCTGCCCGAGATGCCGCTCTGGATGATGGAGCTCCAGATGGTGGGCCTGGGCAAGGCCGACCTTCAGCAGTTGCTGAGGCTCCGCAAGGCGCTGCTTCCCGGCAACCCCACCACGCTGGAGTTCGAGATCGTCTGGGAGTTCCAGCTCGAATGGGGCGGCCCCGATCGCAGCGTCCCGGGGGACAAGCACTTCCGGGAGGACCACCGGCTACCGGTGGGGCTCCAGCGCGCCACCGTCACGCTGCTCAAGAACGGCACCGTGGAGGACACGAAGCTGGCGGAGCCGGTGGCGTACCCGGTGGCCGGCCGGCGCCCTCCCAGGCTGGTGGTGCAGGGCCGCACGCGCCGCTGGGGGCGCCGCCCGACGGGGCCCGAGCGCGACACGGTGGTGATTGAATTCCAGCCCACCGTCGCCGAGGACGCAGAGCGGATGCGGGGCGGCAACGGACATCTCGCGGCGAGGTCCCTCTCCATCGCCGGAGTCCCTATCGAGCCGGGCCTGGTGCTCGTCTCCGGCAGCCCCGCGCCCCCACCGGCCGGCACGCCCGTCCAGGTGCTGCCAACGTTCCGGGTCCGAGGGGCCAACCCACCCGACCTGCGCCGCCTGACGGACGCGCTCATGGCCAACTTCGTCCACGAGCACCGGGACAAGAACTGGGTCCAGTTCCTCCCCCTCGAAGTCTGGCAGGTGACGCTGTGGCTCATCGCCGGCCACGAGTCCGACCGGCACCAGTTCGACTCCAATGCGTCGCGGGTCGTGAAGTTCAAGTCGGCCTCCTACGGTCTCGAGAAGAACATGCCGCTGTTCGGTCCTCCTCACGGCTACGGCTACGGCCAGCTCGACTCGCCTCCGGACAGCGTCAAGCAGGAGGCCAACTGGAGCGTCCTGGAGAACCTGCGGGAGTCCATCGAAATCCTGATGAGCGGCGCTCGAGCCGCATACGCCGAAAGGATCAGTGCGCACGTGAGGGAGCTGCCCCTCCAGCGGGTCCGTGCGGTGTACCGGCGCGAGCTCGTCCGCGCGTACAACGGCGGGACGGAGTTCAGCTGGAACGGGTCGGACTGGGAGATACGCCCGAGCCTGCACCAGTGGCAGGACGAAGCAGACCACACGAAGGGGCCGTACCAGAACCTGCTGTATCCGAACCGGGTGCTCGGGACCGGCGTGGTCTACTTCACGGGCCAGGCCGAGAACACCCGCTTCCCCTGGCCCATCACCTTCACCGAAGCCCACTACGGACCGGGGTTCTGACCGCCATGCTCCGTCCAACCTTCGCGCTCGGCATCGGGAGCCTGCGCTCCACCACGGATAGACCGGCCGGAGGCCCGCGCGCGCTCGTGGTGGACCGGGACATGGACGTGGCCGCGGACGTGCTGCGCGTGGAGCTCGAGGCGCTCTCCGGAATCGCGCTGGAGGACGAGGTGGCGCTCGAGCTGGGCTACGGCGGGAACACCGAGCGCGTCTTCACGGGCCTGGTCGCGGAGCTCCGCGCGGGATTGGCGGGCGTGACGGTGACGGCGCTGGGCACGCTGCGCGCGCTGCTCGAGCTGCGCGCGGCCGCCACCTACGAGAACCGGCCCGCTGGCGGCATCGTCACGGATCTGCTGGACCAGGCCGGGCTTGAGGCGGGCACGGTGTCCACCGGGCCGACGCTTCCCCGGTTCGCGGTGGACCGGCGCCGCAGCGCCTTCGCCCACGTGAAGGGGCTGGCGGACCGGCTGGGCTACGAGCTGTACGCGGACCGCACCGGGCGCGTCATGTTCCACGCGCTCGGCGCGGACGCGGCGCTCGACGCGGGAGGCGGAGCGCTGGGAGGGCTCGGAGGGGCGCTGGCGACGGCCGCTGGGGGAGGCGGCGAGGACTACGCCCAGGGCAAGCACCTGCTCGACGCGACGGCGGCGCGCCGGACGCGGGGGCCCGGGAGCATCGAGGTGGGCGGCGAGAGCCCCATGTCGAGCCAGGGCGATACCACCGCGTACTGGCTCACCACCGGCGACGAGGACTTCCGGGGCAAGGCGGGCGACGGAGGGCCCCGCGTGCTGGTGACGGATGCGGCCGCGCGCACCCGGGACCTGGCGGACCGCTTCGCCGCCGGGCGGCTGGCCCGGGCGCAGCGCGACGCGCGGCAGCTGCGCGTCACCCTGGCGGGCCGGCCAGGACTGGAGCTGGGGGACACCGTCTCGGTGAGCAACTCCCGCGGCACGCCGCTGGCTGGCAGCGGCTACGTGCGCGCCCTGAGGCACGTGTTCTCGGGAGCGGCCGGCTTCGTCACCCTGCTACGCATCCGGGAGGTCGAGTCATGAGCCGGATTCTCAACGCCATCCGCCGCGTGGTGACGGAGGAGCTGGCCCAGCGGCGCGACTGCGCGCTGGGCGTGGTGACCGCCACCTGGCCGCACGAGGCGAAGGACGACGCCAACAACTACGAGGTGGACGTCCGGCTGAAGCACGAGGACCTGGAGCTGGGCCGGGTTCCCATGGCGGTGGGGCACATGGGCATGGCGGCGCCACCCAAAGCGGGCGAGCTGGTGCTGGTGCAGTTCGTGGACGGCGACCTGAACCAGGCGCTGGTGACCGGGCGCTTCTACCACGCGGACGAGCGGCCACCGCTCCACAAGGACGGGGAGTTCCTCTTCGAGCAGCGCGTCGGGAGCGACGGGACGCTGAACCACCTGCGCTTCAAGGACGACGGCACCTTCCTCCTGCAGCGCGACGTCACCAGGCCGGAAGACAACACCGAGTACAGGACGAGCCTCATCATCGACGGCCCCAGTGGCGACGTGACGCTCGAGGCACCGAAGAAGAAGGCGCGCATCCACATCGAGAACGAGAGCGGGAACATCGAGCTCAAGGCGGGGGACTCAATCGTCATCACGCTGAAGAACGATGGCGCCATCCAGATCGAGGCGAAGGACAAGCCGGTGGACGTCACGTGCGAGAAGCTGACCATCACCGGAGACGTGGAGGTGAAGGGCGACCTCACGGTGGGGAACGGCAGCAAGAGCACGAAAATCAGTGGGAACGTCATCACGGGGGCATGAATGGCGGATCTGCTCTTGAAGGGCCCGTTGAACCTGAATGGGAGCCTGGAGTTGAAGACCTCGGCTGGCGGGAAGGTGAAGGCCAATGACATGGAGGTGCTGGTGGAGGGCCAGAGCCAATCGGTGCCGCCGAGTGGACACGGCATGGCTCCCGCACCGGTGCCCATCCCTCCGCCGCCGCTCCCGCCCTCGGACCTCAAGATGGAGGTGTGGATCCTCAAGTCCTTCAACATGACGGTGACCGCGAACGGCAAGGCGGTGGTGGTGCAGGGCCTGTGTGCGCAGGGCACCACGGGCTGGCCAGGGATGGTCCAGGCCGGCTCCTCGACCGTGAAGGTCAACGGCATGCCGCTGAACGTGGTGAATGACACGGGGACCATCCTCCCCTCGGGTGCCTCCGTCACCTTCACCGCGAGCGGGCAATGACTTGAGGTGACCCTCGATGACGGCCATCCCACTCCAGATTTTGAGCCCCCTGCACGGCAGCGTCCTTCTGGGCGCCACCCAGGTGGAACTCAGGGGCGCCGCCCAGGTGCCCGCCGCGCTCGACGGCGTGCTGCTCTACTACCGCTGGTACTCGAGCCTCTTTGCCGCCCAGCGGAATCGCTACTCGCTCAACGAGCCCGCGCTCACCAACCTGAAAGCTCCCTACCCGGCGGCGCTCGGGCCGGGCTCGCATGCCATTACCCTGGCGGTGTCCGACCGGCCCGGCGAGGCGGACGTGGACTGGGACTCCATCCAGCACGGCGGCGTGGCGGGGGGAGCGGCAGGGGCCGCGCCCTGCGTCGTGCACGTGCTGACGGCCATCCTCGTCCACCCTCCCGAGGGCGCCACGGTGAGCTGGGCGGACGAAGTGGACGGGGTGAAGTTCGCCGCCCGGGCGCCCCTGCTGTGGGACAAGCCGGACTACGCGAGCATCAACCGGCTGCGCTACCGCTTCGTGGTGACGCCCCAGGCGGGCGAGCCGGCGGAGCTCGCTCTCGCGTTCCAGTTTTACGAGGGCGGGCCCGCGCTCTGTTACACGGGGCCGCGCCCCGTGGCCCTGGTCCCAGGCCCCTCCACGCTGACGCTGCGCGTGGAGGACAAGGGAGCCCCCGGCGTGGGCCACGAGGTCTCCCGTTCCGTCACCCTGACCGATTGAGGAACCCGAACCATGGAACGCGCCAGGCTCTTCGGTGACGACCTCCTCCTGGGAAATGACTCCGGCGGATTGGACCTGCGCCTGGACGCGGGGGGCCTGGCCCTGGCCCGCGGCAACGACAACATCGTGCAGGCGCTGACGCTCCGGCTGCGGGTGCACCGGGGCGAGTTGGCGCTGCTGGGCTGGCCCGACTACGGCTCACGGCTCCACGAGCTCATCGGCGAGCCCAACATCCCGCGCACCCACGCGAAGCTGATGGCGTTTGCGCGCGCCGCCGTCGAGCAGGATCCCCGCGTGGCGGAGGTGCTGGACGTGCGCGCCGAGCCCGGCGAGCGCGGGGTCGTGCGGCTCTCCCTGGAGCTGCGTCTCATCGACCGCCCTGTCCCGGCCAACCTCGTCTACCACCTGGACCTGGAGGCTCCATGATGGACCCGGGGCACCCGTTCTCGGCGAAGTACGAGGACCTCATCCAGTCCCTGGAGGACGGCATCCGCCTGGGGGCGGAGCAGCCGGCCACCCAGGTCTTCACCTTCCAGAAGGACGTGGATACCTACGAGCTGACGAGCCCGGCGGCCACAGTCTTGAGCGTCACCGGGTGGCTGGACAAGCGTGTCTTCGTCTTCCAGCCGGGCGAGGACTACGCCTTCATCGACAACAACGTCGTCTTCCGGCAGGGCGAGGAGGTGAATCGGCCGGATGATGGCTCGCAGCTGAACGTCACGTACACCTGGCGCCTGCACCCCGCAGGCCTCACCGACTTCAACCCCGGCAGCGTGGTGGGGACGCTCGTCCGCGTGGTGGCCCGCGAACTGAAGCGTCTCTACGAGCAGATGGACCAGGCCTACCGCCGCGCCTTCATCGACGGTGCCACCGGTCCGGCGCTCGACAATGTCGTGGCGTTGCTCGGCGTCACGCGCAACGCGGCCCTCCCGGCGACGGGCCGCGTGACGTTCTTCCGCAAGAGCGCCGCGCGGCAGGCCGTCACCATCCCCCATGGGACCCGCGTGGCCGACGTTGGCGGTCGCCTGTATGCGACCACCGAGGCCGGCACGATGGGCCCGGACCCGGTGGACGAGCTCCTCACGCCCACCGGCAACGTGCTCCAGGCTTCCCGCCGCATCGCCGAGGTGATGGGCCTCTGGCCTGGGGCCGTGGATCCCCAGACCACCGGCAGCCTCGCGTGGCGGGAGACCGCGCGCGGGAAGCCCTTCGGAGACGACGAGCGGACGGTGACGCTCGAGGCAGCGCCTCCCGCCGGGAGGCTGCGGCTGCGCTACGTCGCCCGGAGCGTCCAGCTCCCCGTTCAGGCGGTCGAGCTGGGGCCCCAGGGCAACGCCGAGGCTGGCAGGGTGAACCTCATGCCCACGCCCCCGCGAGGTGTGGACGGTGTCGTCAACGAGGCGCCCCTGACTGGCGGCCAGGAGGCCGAGTCCGACGACTCGCTCCGCCTCCGCGCCAGGCACAGGCTCGATCGCGCCGGCAACGCCACCCTGGACGCCCTCAAGTTCGCAGTGCTGGGGATTGACGGCGTGGAGGGCGTCACGGTCCTCGACTCCACCGTGGACGACACGGTACCGCCCGGCGAGGTGCGCGTTCGCTACTCTGTCGCGAGCGCGGACCCCGCCCGGCGCGAGGAGCTCAAGGCCAGCGTCTACGAAGCGGTGAACAGCACGCGCGCCGCCGGCATCTTCGCCCGGCTGGAGGAGATCGAGGCGGCGCTGCTGGCCGGGACGTTCTATGTGGTGCCGGACGAGACGCGCGCCAAGGACGCGGCTGGCGACTTCCGTGACGCGGTGGTCGACGCAGTGAAGGGAACGGGCATCGGCGCGCCGCTCTCGGTGCGCCGGCTCAACGCGCTCGCCTACCGGGTGCCCGGGCTCGCCGACGTGGCCGAGGCGCAGTTGACGTACACCGCGGGTGGGGCGACCCGCACCGTGACGGACCCGCTGCTCATCCTTCCCACCCAGCAGCTCCGGCCCGACGTGGGCCACCTCGCGGTGGAGGTGCTGGACCGCCTGACCATCAAGGAGGTGCATCCCTCCGACGCCACGGTCAAGTTCGTCCTGCAGCTCCTGGCGGCGGGCCCGGACGCTGGCGAAGCGCCGCTCCAGCGGTTCGCGCTCGATGTCATCGTGACGGTGAAGGCCCGGCTCAAGCGCAACCCGGAGCTGCCGCCCGAGCGGGTGGGCACCCTGGTTCCTTCCCCGCTCGTTTTCTCCCCCACGGCCACCCTGACCCTCGTTCCCGGCGACCTCCAGGACTTCCGCCCGGAGGACCACGAACCGACGGGCCTCCAGGTGACGGTCACCGCAGCGGCGCATGGCGGCCTCGGAAGCGCGACCCGGGCCTTCGACCTGCCTCCCGTCTGGAGCTAGCCACGCATGGCCCAGCAGACCGACAGGATGACGCAGCTCTTCCCGGAGGCCTATGCGGCCCGCGATCCGGGCTCGCTCCTCTACCGCCTGCTGGACGCCATCGGCGCGGAGCTGTGGTCCGCGGACGACGCGCTCAAGACGCTGCTCAAGTCGCATTGGGTCCACTACGCGAGCGGCGCCGCGCTGGACGGCCTGGGCGCGAGCTTCGGCGTATCCCGCCGGACCCTGCGTGGCGGTGCGCCCGAGAGCGACGACGCATTCCGCGTGCGCCTCCGGTCTGTCGTCCCGCTCTTCACCGGCGGCGGCACGGTCCGCGCGGTGAAGGGAGCGGTCCGCTCGGCGCTCGGGCTCCCGTTCGACCTGGCCGACCTGAAGCTCGACCCAACCTCGCCGCTCTTGCAGGAGCTCGAGGCGCTCGTCCAGCTCGACGAGTTCTCCCCCAAACCCGAGGAGGTCTCCGACGATCGGGTGGCACCGGTGACGGTGGCGCCGGGTGTGGAGGCCCACGAGCTGGTGCTCGTGGTGGACGTGCCCGGAGTCTACGAGGAGTGGCCGCGCATCGTATGGACGTTCACCTCCGGGGCGGCGCGCTTCGTCTCGGTGGAGCGCAGGGGGGCGCCGGGCCTGGGCGTGGCCTCGGGGGACCTGCTGCTACCGGCCGGCAGCGTGCTCATCCTCGCGGCACGGGACGGAGACGGGGCACTGAGCGCGTCGGTGGGTACGGACGACGTGACCGGCTCCTTCACCGACCTGGATGACCACTCGCCGCCGCGACTGCCGGTCATCCCCCAGGGGCGGAGCGAGTGGGTGTTCCGCGCCCGCAGCGGCTTCGACCAGGCGCTCTTCGATACCGACACGTTCGACCTGCCCGCCTTCCGGGTGGAGCTCCAGTGGCAGCGCAGGCAGCCGCTCACCTTCGACATCCACGTCCCGTTCTTCCTGAGCCAGACGGTGGAGGCGCTCGCAGAGCGGTACGGCTACACGGGCAACCCGCTCGTTTACGAGGGCATCCCGCTGGAGCGCCTGCAGGAGGTGGTGAATGAGACGCAGGCCGCGGGCGTGCGGGGCAGCGTTCACTTCTCGCTGATGTTCTTCGACGACCATTCCCAGCACGAGCGGCTCGTCCGCTCCGCCGAGCACCGGCAGACGGAGGACTCCCGCCTTTCGGAGTCGCAGTCGCCCGTGGTGGGGAGCCTCAGCACGGCGGTGGACCGCCAGGAGCTGCAGGAGGCGTTCGGTATCGGCGGCCTCTTCGACCTGTCGACGTTCGATGGAAGCCATGTGTTCACGGAACAGTGAGTGACCAAGGAGCCGGGCATGAGAGAGCAGATCGACATGCGCGGGCAGCTCACGCTGCGCGCGACGGACCGGGAGGGACGGCTCCTCGAGGAGCGCGTGTACGAGAACCGCATCGTCAAGACCGGCCGGGAACTGGTGGCGCAGATGTTTGGAGGCCCGCCCACCGGCCCCGCGCCCGCCAGGGTGAGTCACATGGCGGTGGGGACGGCAGCCGCGGCGCCGACGGACGACGATAAGGCGCTGGGGACGCAGCGGGGGGACCGCAAGCCTCTCAGCGACGTCACCTTCAAGGAGTTCGTCGACATCACCTCGGCGGGCAACCCGGTCAAACGGGTGGCCGTGACGCTCACCGCGATCTTCGACTTCAACGAGGCGAACGGGGCCGAGCCCCTCCGCGAGGCCGGCGTCTTCAACGCCGCCGCCGGAGGCGTCATGTACAACCGCGTCGTCTTCGAGCCAGTAACGAAGACCAACACGTTCAAGCTCACGTTGCTGTGGGACATCATCTTCTAGCGGGCGGAGGCCCAGATGCCATTCACTCCAGATCTGCCGTTTCCGAAGGCCCAGGGGAGCACCATCCGCTCGAAGGACTGGAACGACCTCGTCACCGAGGTGAAGCGGCTCGACGAGGCCAAGGTCAATCGTGCGGGGGCCGACACGCTGACGGGCCCACTGTCCGTCACGGGCGGCGAGTGGGACCTGACGAACAGCGAAGGCGACTTCAAGATTGGCAATGACGCCACACGGCTGAAGGTCGGCGTGACCTTGAGCGGCGGCAACGCCGGCGACGTGCGGCTCCGAGCGCAGGGCGGTACCAACAGGCTCCTGCTGGGGGGAGGGACGAACGACGTCCTCGCCATCACCCCCGACAGCGTGGGAATCGGAACCCCCGTGCCAACAGAGCGACTTGAGGTCGCGGGAAACCTCAAACTCACAGGCTCAATCAGGTTGGAATTCTCGTCCGCACGGAGCTTCAGGATCACGCACGACTCGACCGGCGAGAGCGTTCAATTTGTCCTTGATAACGGTAAAGGCTCTGTCATGGACCGCACTGGCACCCTCGGCCAGCTCTCAGACGCTTCACTCAAGGAGAACGTGGCCGGGCTCTCCGGCGTGCTGGAGCGGATCGTGCAGCTCCGGCCGGTGAGCTTCGATTGGAAGGGACTCGGTCTCAAGGGCCTGGGCTTCGTCGCGCAGGAGGTCGAGCCTGTCTTTCCGGAGCTCGTCTCTGCGCACACCGGGCCGGATGGAGAGCCACTCAAAGGTTTGTCCTACGCGACCTTCGGGGTCCTCGCCATCGGCGCCCTCCAGGAAATGAAGCGCCACTACGACGCACGGTTCGAGGTGCTCGAAACGCAGCTCCGCGCCCTCGCCTCGCGCTCATGAGTCGCCCATGATCGGTAACGTCGATGCCGCCCTGCGCGCGCTGCTCGCCGAAACCCTTCCCGACCTGTTCGGGGGGACGCCTGCCAAGGTCGAGCTCAAGGTGACGAGCGAGGCGCTCGCACTCGAGCCATCCTCGGTGGACGCGCTCGCAGGCGAGCCTCTCCCGGATGAGCGGGTGGACCCGCTGCCGTTCGACGCCGCGCAGCCGAAGGGGCCGTACACCCTGGCGCATCCCCCCTGCGAGGGGCCCCGCCGCGTCCGCCTGCGCACGCGTCAGGGTGACGCTGTCTGGCTCAAGGACCGCGAGGTGACGTGGGATGCGGACCAGCCGCGCGTCTTCAGGCTCGCGCTCGGGCCCGAGCGCGAGCCGGCGGACGTGGCCGGGGTGGACGCGGTCTACCCGGTGATGTCTGCCTTCACCACGTTGAAGGCGGTGCAGACGCTGGGCCTCGAACTGGAGAGCGCGGACGCGGATGCGCTCGAGCGAGCCCGGGCGCTGCTCATCGCCGTGGTGGCGCTGGAGCAGCAGCGGCTCATCGACGAGGCGCGGAATGCGTATACGACGCCGGGTTCGAGCTACGGCATGAGCGTCGAGCTCAAGAGCCTCCGGCTGGTGAGTGCGAGCAGTGCCGGGACGGCTCCGTCGCAGCTCACGCTCGTGGCCGAGCAGGAGCTCAAGGCGACCCGTGCGCTCGTGGACGGGGAGGGCAGGGCCATCCAGCGAGTGAACATCTCCAGTCGAGTGAACATCTCCAGTGCGGTGGAGTGACGCGCCCTGGGGAGCACCGGCGTAGAATCCGCTGACGGTCCCGCCTCTAGAGGCATGGGGCCCATCATGGGAGGGGATATGAACGAGCAGGTGCAGCGGCGCCTCAAGGACCTCGAGACCGAGTACCAGTCTGGTCAGAAGATGCTGGCCGAGCTCGACGCCAAGCGGAACATGCTGACCTCGACGCTCCTGCGCATCGAGGGCGCCATCCAGGTGCTGCGCGAAATGGTTCCGCCAGCCCAGGGCGGGCCGGCCGACGACTCCTCGGCCGGCGGCGCCCCCCGAGCCCTTGCCCACGGTCCCGCCAGGGCCGAAGGTCAGACTCCCGGCTGACTCCGTTGCCCGGGGGCGCGCTCGCTCCGGACCCGCACTCATCTGCTCAGCCCGTCTGGATGGGCAGACGCTCTTCCAGCCTGGCGACGCGCCGCTCGAGCGCCACACCCCGCGCGCTCAGTTCCTTGGTCGCCTCGATGAGGATTCCCACCAACCCGGAGTAGTCGACGGCTTTGTAATGATTTTCGGCGCCTCCCGCGACCAATTCGGGAAACACCCGCTCGATCTCCTGGGCAATCACGCCAATGTCGCGTCTCGCGGAAGCAGCCGGCCCCTTGCCCGCATCCTTTCGAACGAAGGACACCCCGCGAATCTCCTCCAACTTCGACAGCACCTCACCCAGCGGGTGCACGTCAGCCTTGAGGCGTGCGTCGGAGAACACCCTGAATTCTGGTCCCCAGATGGGTACCGAAAACTCCATCCGGCGCACCATGTCCGGGCGGTTCTCCCAGGGTTGTGCGAAGGCATACCAAGACTGATAATCATCTGCATCTGTTCTCACCCAGTGATAGCCATTGAGCCGACCGTTTCCGTCAAACCCGTTGATGCTCGTCCTTGCGTAGTGGAGGTGCAGTTCCCCAGAGACCGTCAGGTTTCCATCCAGGTTGGTGGAGCCCTGCGTGCGAAGCTCTCCCTGCACCACGAGGTTGCCATTGCCACCCCACTGCCTGCCGACCATCAGCCCCGCCATGTTCAGTACGTATAGATAATCCCCTCCCGCAATGTGACCGGTCTTCAGGACGCCATTGCCGCCGGCGCCAACTGTCACCTCCCCACTGGTCGTGATGTTTCCGACGGAGATGCCTCCGTAGACATGCAGGGCACTCGGGTTGTTCGGGTTGCCAATGACAACAGGCTGCCCATTCCCCCAGTTCAAGTAGAGCCCCTCATCGGAATCATTCTCGTAATGCTTGCCATTGATGTGGCGGGTCTTCAGGGCACCACTGCTGCCGGCGCCAACTGTCAGGTTCCCGCTGAGGGAGGCGCCTCCGGAGACCTGCAGGGCGCTCGGATTGTTCGGATTACCGATGACAACAGGCTGGCCATTCCCCCAGTTCAAGTAGAGCGCATCGTCGGCATCGTTCCCGTGCTGTTTGCCATCAATGTGGCGGGTCTTCAGGATGCCACTGCTGCCGGCGCCAACTGTCAGATTCCCGCTGACGTAGGCGCCTCCGTAGACCTGCAGGGGCCACGCGCCCGGGTTGTTCGTGCCTCCTATGACGACAGGGTGCCCGGTTTCCCAGTTCAAGTAGAGCGTTTCATTGGAATCATTCTCATGATGCTTGCCATTGATGTTTCGGGTCTTCAGGGTGGCGTTTCCGCCGGCGCCAACTGTCAGGTCCCCTTTGGCGAAGATGCTTCCATAGACATGCAGGACCAGCGCGCCCGGGTTGTTCGTGCCGCCGATGACGACAGGGTACCCGGTTTCCCAGTTCAAGTAGAGCCCTTCGTCGGAATCATTCTCAAAGTGCTTGCCATTGATGTGGCGGGTCTTCAGGGCACCACTGCTGCCGGCGCCAACTGTCAGGTTTCCACTGACGGAGGCGCCTCCGTAGACCTGCAGGGCGCTCAGATTGTTCGGGTTGCCGACGACAACAGGATTCCCATTCCCCCAGTTCAAGAAGAGAGCGTCGGCGGCATTCGTCGCGAAGTGCTTGCCATCAATGTGGCGGGTCTTCAGGGTGGCGTGTCCGTCGGCGCCAACTGTCAGGTTCCCACTGACAAGCGCGTCGCCCCCGCTGACGTGAAGCCTCGCCTCGGGCGCTGCGGTGCCGATACCGACGTTCCCGGAGTCCGCAATATGCAATGCCTCGGACACGTCCTGTCCCGGCCGTTTGACGTAGAACGCCATGTAGGAGCTCGCGCTCCCGTCCGCGGTGGCCGCGAAGCGAGATGAAATCGCTCCCAGGCGAACTGTCTTCCCTCCATCGTTGAGGCCCCAGAAGTTCAGGTTGGGGCCCTGGTTGATGGCAGCAGGCTGCCGCATGTCGAACAGGTTGAGCGTCTCCCAACCCTTGTGTCCGATCACGGTGCTGACGTTTGCCCACGCACCACTATGAGCGTCAGCCGTTTCGTCCAGATTTGTCTCAACTGACAGGGGGTCGTTGAAGTGGTAGTGAACTTCTGTGTCAGGCATTGGACTTCATCCTTTCTCCAGACCTTGTCCACGCAACGCGCTGCGATGTGGCGTCGCATCAATCCGTGGGCCTCATCCCACCGCTTTCTTGGGAAGGACAGGTGAGTGCCGGAGTCATCTGCACCTTGAAAGCCGCCCTCCGGTCTGAATGGGGTCGCGGAGGGACCTCGCGACTCACGGCAGCCGGGCCGGGTTCATGTCGTGCAACTGTTTGCGCAGCCGGATCGGCCGCTCGAACAGTCTGCGCACGCCGGCTTGCTCGCAGAGGGGGGATGACGCCTGGCGCCCCTGTCACGCTTCGCTGCACTGCGCGGCAGGGTCCCCCCGCCTGACCGACCTTGCGAAGGACCCCGTGCCTCGCCATGACAGCCCCCTGTGCTGCGAGGAAGGTGCACCGGACGCCTGTATGAGCCCATGGGCTGGAGGGGTACCGGCAATGCCTCCGCCACGACAGCCGGTGGCCCTGGCCGGCATGCCCTGAGTGGGCCGCTCATCGCCGCTCAGGTAGGCGACAGCCCGTCAGCAACCCGGGTGTCTGCCTCCCACGAGCTGCCGGGGCGCGCCTCCTCATCGGGCGGTTCAGCCTGCTTATCCGGGAAGAACAAGCTCCACTTCGTTGTCGCTGTCTCCGGGTCAATTCCACTTGAGGTTCCATCACCTGTACCGGGTTCGAATCCCTCCCTGGGCACTCCGAACAAGAGCCTCCGAGTCGAAAGACTCGGGGCTTTTTTCGTTTCAGGCCCCGGCCACCTGGCCGCGCGCTGGTTTGGTATGCAGCCGAGATGCCGCAGGCTGTCGTCCACCGGAGCCAACCCCAGCTTTCTACTGCGCAGCGGGCGTTCCCCCGACTGCGCGGAGAGAGAGGTCGGAGATGAAGGTGTTGGCGTTCGCCTCGTCGGTGCGGCGCGGCTCATTCAACCGGAAGCTCATCGAGCTTGCGGTGAGGATTGCTCGCGAGGAACAGGCCGAGGTGGATCTCGCGGACTTTCGGGACTTCTCCATGCCCGTCTACGACGGAGACCTGGAGCATGAGCAGGGCCTGCCGGATGGCGCACTCGAGCTGAAGCGCCGGGTCGAATGGGCAGATGCCCTCCTCATCTCCACCCCTGAGTACAACTTCTCCATCGCCGGGCCGCTGAAGAACGCCTTCGATTGGGTGTCCCGCGCCCGCCCGATGCCGTGGCGGGGCAAAAGCGTCTACCTGATGTCCGCCTCGCCCTCGCCCATGGGAGGAATCCGGGGGCTGTGGCAGACGCGCATCCCCTTCGAGGGCTGTGGGGCGCTCGTCTTCCCGGACATGTTCGCGCTTCCTCACGCCAATGCCGCCTTCACGGCGAGCGGAGAGCTCTCGGATGCGCAGCAGGCGGAGCGCTTGCGCAAGGAGCTCGTGGGCTTCCTCCGCCTCGCCGAAGCGGTCAGCCACATCTGTGGCAAGGAGGTCCCGCCGCGAGAGCGGGCACGTCGCACCCAGATTGCCGCCGCGCTGGAGGAGCAGTCGGTCATCCAGCCCGGCACGGCGTAGGACTCGTCCGCAGCCCCGAGGGTAACGGCTGCGCCGAGCGCTTCATCCACACCCTCAATGAGCAACTGCTCTGGGGGGCCGTCCTTCGCCACGGTGGAAGAACTCTGCCAGGCCCTATTGGAGTGGGCCCATCGGTACAGCGAGCACTGGCTGCTGGAACGCCACAACTTCCTCTCGCCGAGTCAGGCCCGGCGGGAACTGATGCAGAAGCGGGCGGCCTGATTACGGCCAACCTGGTGTTTCAACAATCCGGTGCGGTACAGGTGGATTCACCGTGGTCTCCGCGAATGGGGACTACGCCACGGGTCTGGCCTGCTCCAGTCGAGTGAACATCGCCAGTGGGTGGAGTGACGCGCCCCGGAGGACCCCGGCGTAGAATCCGCTCGCGGTCCCGCCGCCAAAGGGTCGGGCCCCCCGCCACGGGAGGAAATATGACCGAGCAGGTTCAGTAGCGCCTGAAGAACCTCGAGGCCGAGTACCAGTCCGGTCAGAAGATGCTGGCCGAGCTCGACGCCAAGCGAAGCAACCTGACCTCGACGCTCCTGCGCATCGAGGGCGCAATCCAGGTGCTGCGCGAAATGGTTCCACCAGCCCAAGGAGGGGCCGCCGACGGCGCCTCGGCCGGCGGTACCCCCCGGAACCTTGCCCCCGGCCCTGCGAGGGCCGAAGGACAGGCTCTCCCACTTACTCCGTAGCCTGTCATGGGCGGGTGCCATGAGCTGGCGCCCGCTTCGCTGCAATCACTTCCTGGCGCTGCTGGTCGCCACCTTGGCGTATGTCCCCTTGAGGGTCACGCCGATGACGAAGGTGCCGGCGTGGCACTCGTACTCGGTGGCGCTCATGAACTCGGTGCTCTTGTAGCTGCTGACGATGTCCACCACGGCGTTGGCGCCCTTCTTCTTCGCGCCCTCCTGGAGGGTGATCAGCGCGGAGAGCGCCGCCCACCGGCAGCCATCCTCGTCCGACTTGCCCACGCCGTTGGTCTTCTTGTTGGTCTCGCCGGTGCCCAGCGTCTCGGTCGGCTTGGGCGCATTCTTCTGCCCGGACATGTAGAACTTCACCGAGCCGTCCAGCTTCGTCTTGGCCTCGGGCATCGCCAGCACGTCGGCGATGGGAAGCTTGTACACGGTGTCACGCGCCAGCGCCGGGCCGGACACCGTGAGTGCGAGCAGCGACAGCGACAAGGCCTTCTTCATAGGGCTTCTCCGTCACTCCCATCGGCGGAAGATCAACGACGTGTTGATTCCCCCGAAGGCGAAGTTGTTACTCATGACGACATCCGTCGAAATCCTTCGACCCGCGCCCGTCACGTAGTCCAGCGGGGCGCAGCGGGGGTCCACCGTACCCGGCTCCAGGTGCAGCGTGGGCGCGAACCAGCCGGAGCGCATCATCTCGATGCTCATCCACGCCTCCAACGCCCCGCAGGCCCCCAGCGTGTGGCCCATGTAGCTCTTCAGCGAGGAAATCGGCATGGCCTCGCCGAAGACCTGGTTCGTCGCCGCCGTCTCCGCGATGTCCCCCTGGTCCGTGGCCGTGCCATGCGCATTCACATAGCCCACGGCCGAGGGCGCAATCCCCGCGTCCTCCAGGGCCAGCCGCATCGCCTCGGCCATGGTCTCCGCGTGGGGCTGGGTGATGTGGCGCCCGTCGCTGTTCGTCCCGTAGCCGAGCAGCTCCGCGTGAATCCTCGCGCCGCGCGCTCGCGCGTGCTCCAGCTCCTCCAGCACCAGGGTGCAGGCACCTTCCCCCAGCACCAGCCCGTCCCGCTGGGTGTGGAAGGGGCGCGGCGTCAGCTCCGGCGTGTCGTTGTTCTTCGTGCTGGTGGCGAACAGCGTGTCGAACACCGCGGCCCCCGTGGCATCCAGCTCCTCCGAGCCACCGGCGAGCATGGCCACCTGCCGTCCCAGCTTGATGGCCTCGTAGGCGTAGCCGATGCCCTGGCTCCCCGAGGTACACGCGCTGGAGGTGGTGATGATGCGCCCGGTGATTCCGAAGAAGACGCCGATGTTCACCGCGGCCGTATGGGACATCATCCGCACGTACGTCGTGGCGGTGATGCCCTCGGTGGTCTTCTCCGTAATCATCCGCCCGAAGTCGCCCATGTTGGCCGGCGTGCCCGCGGACGAGCCGTAGGCGATGCCCAGCTTCCCGCTCTTCACCAGCGGGTCTCCCAGCAGCCCGGCGTCCGCGAGCGCGAGCTCGCTAGCGCGCGTGGCCAGCAGGGCCACCCGGCCCATGCCCCGCATCGTCTTGCGGGAGTACGTCTGGGGCGGCAGCTCGAAGGGCGCGGCGGGAGCTCCGACGCTCGTGTGCAGCCCGTCAATCTGCTTCCAGTCCTCCATGACCTGCACGGCGTTGCGCAGCGACTTCAGCCGCGCCTCCACCGTGGGCCAGTCATGGCCCAGCGGGCTGAGGGCTCCCATGCCCGTCACGACAACGCGCCTCATCCGAACAGCCCTCCATTCACCGAGATGACCTGCCGGGTGATGTAGCCGGCATCCTCGCTCATCAGGAAGCTGACCGCGGCGGCTACCTCCTCGGGTTTCCCCATGCGCTTCGCCGGAATCATCTTCAGCGCTTCCTCCACCACGTGCGGCTCCACCATCTCCGTATCGATAAGGCCGGGGGCCACGCAGTTCACCGTAATCCCACGGCTCGCCAATTCCACGGCCAGCGCCTTCGTCGCGCCGATGATGCCGGCCTTCGCCGCGCTGTAGTTCACCTGCCCCCGGTTCCCCATCAGCCCGGAGACCGAGGACAGCGTGACGATGCGCCCCGGCTTGCGCCGACGGACCAGCGGCATCGAGAGCGGGTTGAGCACGTTGTAGAAGGCGTCGAGGTTGGTGTGGATGACCGCGTCCCAGTCCTCGCCGGGCATGGCGGGGAAGGCGTTGTCCCGGGCAATGCCCGCGTTGCACACCACGCCGTAGTAGCAGCCGTTCGCCTCGACGTCGGCGAGCAGCGCCTGCTCCGTCTTCGCGCGGTCCGCCACGTCGAACTGAAGCACGCGGGCGCTCCGGCCCAGCGCGCGAATCTGCGTGGCCACTTCCTCCGCCTGCTCCACCTTGTTGCGGCAGTGCACCACGACGTCGTAGCCGTCGCGCGCCAGCCGCAGGGCAATCGCCCGGCCGATGCCGCGGCTCGAGCCCGTCACCAGTACCGTCTTCTCACTCATCCGCGTCCACCTTCATCCCTTGCCCCGCGACGGGCGGCTCGAACACCGTCAGCGCGGCCGTGGCCACCGTCTCGCCGCCAATGCCAATGGTGCAGTCGAACTGGCCCAGCCCGTTCTCCGCCCAGAACTGGCGGTGCACCTCGATGCGCAGCAGCTCTCCTGCCTTGAACATGGGCCGGCTGCACTCATAGCGCCGCGTGCCGAGCAGGAAGCCCACCTTCAACGGCGCGCCGCGAAGTCGTGCAGTCCAACCGGCCCACGCGCCAATCGTCTGCGCCATGAACTCGATTCCCACCCAGCCTCCCACTCCGCCGTGCTCGTAGAAGAGGCTGTCCTCGCGGATGGTGACCTCCGCTACCAGGCTCTCCTCGTCGGCCTCCACGGCCCGGTCCAACAGGCGCATCCGGTCCGTGTGCTGGAGCAATTCCGAGATGTCGTAGGCAATGGCCGTGCGCATCAGGCCCTCCCCAGCACCAGGGCGGCATTGCTGCCACCGAAGGCGAACGAGTTGCTCAGCACATAGCGGAGCGGACGCCCCAGCGTCTGTCCCGGCTTCACCAGCGACAGGGTGGGGAGCTCCGGGTCCACCTCGCCGTCCCACCAGTGCGGCGGCAGACGTCCCTGTGCGTTGTCCGTCAGCGTGAGCCAGCTGAACGCCGCTTCGAGCGCCCCCGCGGCCCCGAGCGTGTGCCCGGTGAGCGGCTTCGTTGAGCTGCACGGCACGTCGCCGCCCAACAGCCCATGCACCGCGCGGCTCTCCATGGAGTCGTTGTGCGGCGTCGCGGTGCCGTGGAGATTGACGTAGTCCACCTCGGCGGGGCTGATGCCCGCGCGCTCCAGCGCAGCCTGCATGGCAGTCCGCGCGCCCTGGCCATCCGGAGCGGGGGCGGAGATGTGGTGGGCGTCCGAGGACTCGCCCCAGCCCGCGAGCCGCACCGGCCCGGGCTCCCGCGTCATCAGGAACAGGGCCGCGCCTTCGCCGATGTTGATGCCACGGCGATTCACGCTCATCGGATTGCAGCGAGCCTCGCTCACCGAGTCGAGTGCGGAGAAGCCCGCCACGGTGAAGCGGCACAGCGCGTCCGCGCCGCCGGTGATGACCGCGTCCGCAAGGCCCATCCGCAACAGCCGCGCCGCGCTGGCCAGGGCCTTGGCGCTGGAGGAGCAGGCGGTGGAGATGACGTGCGAAGGCCCCTTCACGCCCAGCACGTGATTCAGCGCCAGGGCCGGCGAGCCAAGCTCCTGCTGCCCGATGTGGAAGTGCGCGGGGAGCTGCCCCGTCGCCACGTGCGCGGCGATGGCGGCCTCGCTCTCTCCGATGCCCGAGGTGCTGGTGCCCAGCACGATGGCCACGCGCTCCGGGCCGAAGCGGCGCAGGGCCTCGTCCACGGCGGGACGGAGCTCCGCCAGCGCGGTGAGCAGCAGCGCGTTGTTCCGGCTGCGCAGTGGCACGGGAAGCCCGGACACGTCGGCGAGCGGCGCGGTGACGCAGCCCACGTGCAGCGTGCGCGCGGCGAAGTCCGGGCTCGGAGCCACGCCCGTGGGCCTGTCGCCGAAGAGGCCCGCGGACACCTCGCGCTGTCCGCTGCCCAGGGCGCAGACGAGTCCGAGCTGGTTGAGAAATACGGGCACGGTCATCCGCTCATCCCTCGGTGGGGCGTGATTCGATGGTCAGCCGGTAGTGCTCCGCGAGGTTGACCAGCTCCGCGTGCCCGTTCCAGCGGGGCTCGCCACCATACCGCACCGTCACCCACTCCCGGCCCTGTTGGAAGAGGACCCGCCGACCAGGGCCATCCTCCAGCGTCCACCCCGGAGGCAGGGCGGCGCGGACTGCCTCGGCCGGCCAGTAGACGAGCTGCACGTCCCGCAGCACCTGGCGCGCCTGGAACTGCTCGGGCAGGCGAGGGTCTCGCTGCTCGTCGAGCGCCGTGCCGTCCCATTGCATCGTGAAGACCCGCTGCCCGAGCGCGAAGCCCGCCAGCCGCAGCGCCGACGCGTCGACCTCCAGCAGTGCTTCCAGCGAGCGGGGGCCCTCCGGGTCGGCCTCGTGCGCGAAGCTCAGCCGCTGCGTCAGGCTCACGCTGGCGCCGAAGGCCACCGGCGCCAGCTCGAGCGCTGGCAGCGGCACCTCCGGCGCCAACTGCCGCGGGCGCACGGTGGCGCACGCGGCGAGCCCAAGCAGCAGCAGTGTCGGAATCAGCCGGAGCACAGTTCCTCGAGCACACCCAGCCGGCGCTTGCTGTCGGCCACGTAGGGGTTGGTCTTGTCCCAGGCGTAGCCCGCGAGGATGGCCGAAATCATCCGGCGGACATCCGTGGAGGGCGTCGGGTGGAAGATGACGTTCTGGAAGCCACCCTCGTACCAGGACTCGACGAAGGTGCGGAACGTGTCCACGCCGGCCTTGAGCGGCACCGCGTAGTCGCGCTCCCAGTCCACCGTCTCACCGGCGAAGGCGCGGTTGAGGCAGGCCGCCGCGAGGCTCGCCGACTTGAAGGCGATGGTGACTCCCGAGGAGAACACCGGGTCCAGGAACTCGCCCGCGTTGCCCAGCAGCGCGAAGTTGCGGCCCCACAGCGACTTCACGTTCGCCGAGTAGCCGGTGATGGTGCGCGCCGGCGTGTCCCAGACCGCGTTCTTCAGCAGGGAGGACAGCGTCGGGTCCTCGCCAACGATGGCCTTCAGGCGCTCGGTCTCCGTGCCCTGGTACTGCTGGAGGAACTCCTGCTTCGCCACCACGCCCAGCGAGCAGCGGCCGTTGGAGAAGGGGATGGTCCAGTACCAGACGTGCACGTGCTCGGGATGCACGGTGACGCGAATCTTCTCGCGGTCGAAGGTGCCCAGGGGAACCCGGTCCTCCACGTGGGTGAAGAGGGCGCCGCGCACCGGGAAGTTGGAGGGCGTCTCCAAGTCCAGCAGCCGCGGCAGCACCCGGCCGAAGCCGCTGGCGTCCAGCAGGAAGCGCGCCTGGACGCGGTACGTCTCTCCCCCGGGAGAGCGCACCGTCACCTCGGGCTGCTCACCCGAGACATTCACGGAGGTGACGGTGTGGCCGAAGCGCAGGGTGGCGCCCATCCGCTCGGCGGCGCGGGCCAGCACATTGTCGAAGTGGGCGCGCTGGACCTGGTAGGTGGTGCCCCAGCCCTGGGAGAACTTGTCCCGGAAGTCGAACGCCGTGTACTTGTCGCCGCGCGCGAAGGCCGCGCCGTTCTTGAACTGGAAGCCAGCCTCGACGACGTCCCGGAGCATTCCAGCCGCCTCCAGGTACTCCATGCTCTGCGGCAGCAGGCTCTCGCCGATGGAGAAGCGCGGGAATTGCTCGCGCTCCAGCATCAACACCGTGCGCCCCTGCTTGCGCAACAGTCCCGCCGCCACCGAGCCCGCGGGGCCCGCGCCAATGATGAGAACCTCAGTTGTCTCTACGTTCACGTTTGTTCCTTGCCCGGAGGCATTCTGTAACACGGTGTCAGAATCCAGATGGTGACCTCGCCCAGGAGCATGGCGAGTCCGAATGAGCGCAGGGCCGGCGTGGCCGACAACCCCAGCAGCCCGAAGGAGAGGAGGGTGCTCACGCCGGCAAGTGCCACCGCGAGCCACGCCGAGCCGTCGCCCGGGTGCTCCAGCAGGAAGATGCCGTAGTCCACGCCCATGCCCAGCAGGAGCACGAGACCCAGCACGCTGAAGAGCTGCAGCGGCTCGCCGGCATACCCGAACACGGCCAGGGTGATGAGCGTGCCCAGCACGGAGGGAACCCAGGCCCGCCAGGCCTCGCGCTTGAAGCGGGCGACCAGCGTCAGCAGCACCGCCACGTAGCCCACGCCGATGAGCCAGCCCATGAGCCGCCGGTAGCGCCCCAGCAGCCGCGAAATCTCCTCCGTCTTGTCCACCCAGCGCACGCCCTCGAGCCCGCGAGCGGCCTCCGCCACGCGGGGGAGCACGGACGGGTCGCTCAGTCCCCGCAGCATGACGACGCTGTAGTGCTTCGTCCCCAGGAGCCCCAGCCACTGCTGCCGGATGGCCTGCGCGGCGGGGCTGGCGAGGAAGCTCGCGGGGGTGAGGACTCCCGAGGCGAAGGTGGCGCGGGTGGGGGCCTCGCCCGTGGCTGCGGCGACGGCGGACACCGCCTGCTCTTCCGCGCGGGCGCTCAGGCTCGCGTCCGCGACCTGCTGCGCGGCGGACGGCAGCCAGTCCGATACCGCGCGGTAGCCGGCCAGCGCCTTGTCCGCGACGAGCGGCTCCAGCCGCTGCTTCAGCTCGCCCTCTCGCGCGAGGACCTGCTCCTCGCTGTCTCCACCGACGAGGAAGAACTGGGCCGGGCTGGGCAGGCCCAGGAGCCGCCCCAGCTCCCGCTGGTCCGAGATGAGCTTCTCCGGCGCTCCCTGGAGCTGGCGGATGTCGTCACGCGTCTGAAGCCGCCACAGCCCTCCGGCGATGACCACGGCGAGCGCCGCCGTCGCCAGCCACCCATTCCGCGTGGACGAGAAGCGGGGCCAGCGGGAGATGGACGCGGAGAAGCGCGCGGCGAACCGCGTCACCGGCAGCGCGCCGGTGTCCAGCGAGGGGAACCAGCACACCACGGTGAGGAAGGCGCCCGTGAGCCCCGCGGCGGAGAACACCGCCATCTGCCGGAGCCCCGGGAAGGGCGCCACGCCCAGCGCGAGGTACGCCACCACGCTGGTGATGAGCGCCAGCGCCATGCCCGGCAGCAGGCTGCGCATCACCGGGCCGCGCTCGGAGGGAGGCTTGCCCTGTCGCGCCGCGAAGTAGTGGAAGCCGTAGTCCTCGGCCACGCCGACGAGGCTCGAGCCGAACACCAGCGTGAGCAGGTGGACGCGCTCGAAGAGCAGGGCAGTGACGCTCAGGGCAATCGCGCACCCGAGCGTCAGCGACACGCCCACCAGAAGGATGGGCCTCAGCGAGCGGAAGGTGAGCCAGACGAGCAGCAGCACCGCCGCGAGCGAGCCGAAGCCGATGGTGGACATCTCCCAGCTCGCCTGCGCGGCGGCGGCCTCCGCGTACAGCGGCACGCCCGCGGCCACCAGTCGGCCTCCCGGCACCGCGGCCTCCACGGCCGCCCGGGCGCGCTCCACCACGGAGGTGATGCGCCCGTCCGCGCCCAGGGCGAAGGCGGAGACCTTGATGCGCCAGGTGAGCAGCACCCACTCGCGCCCCTCGCCAGCCACCCAGAGCCGTCCGTCCCTCGGCCGCGCCGAGCTCTCCCCGGCCCGGGCCGACCACCAGTCCGGCCACAGCCCCAGCGGGTCGGCGTCCCACGCGGTCAGCCTCGGGCCGGCGGGCTGGTACAGCTTCATCAGCGCCGTGCCGCCCAGCTCCTCCGGTGTCGCCTTCGCCAGCCACGTGCGCTGGGCGGGCGTCAGCAGCCTGTCGCGATAGGGGCGGTAGAACTCCACCGCCGCCTCCAGCGCGGAGGCATCCGTGGCGGTGGGCTCCAAGAGCGCCGCGTCCTTCGTCAGCTCCGCCAGGGCGGTGTCCGCCGCGTGCTGCGCCGAGGCCCAGTCCGGAGCGCCCACCAGCAGCACCAGCTCCCGCCCCGCGCCGTCCGCGAGCCGCCGGGTGGCCGCGTCCACCTCGGGGGCCTGCTCGTCCTCGGGCAGCAGCGCGAGTACGTCCGTGTCCAGGCGCGCCGAGCGCCAGAACAGCACCTGGTGCACGCCCACGGCGAGGACGACGAGCGTCCAGAAGATGGCCAGCCTATTTCGCAAGGCGCTTCGCTTCCGCTTCGCTCGGGAGAGGCGTCCTCGCCAGGTGGTCGAACCGGATGACGCTGGAGTCCCCGCGCGTCTCCTCGAGCTGCACCTGGCGCACGTACTTGTCGCCCTCGAGCTTCACGCTCTTGAAGACGCGCGCGAGCCCCGCGTCCGTCGGCGTGAGGCTCAGCTTCCAGCCGTCCGCGCCCACCAGCTCGCCCTCGACGCGGAAGCGCGTGGCGAGCGAGGCCACGTCCCCGGCGAGCAGCGCGAACAGCAGCTCATTCACCGCGGCCAGCGCCGGCTCGCGGCTCGAGTCCAGGTGGTAGGCCGCGCCGCCCGCTCCCTGCTCCGCGCTCAGCGACGTGCGCGTCAGCGTGAGCGTCGAGGCGAAGGGCTGCTTCGTGTCCCAGAGCACGCCCTTCTGCCGGGACAGGACGAAGTCACCCCGGGAGACGAGCGGCTTCTTGAATCCAGCCACCGTCTTCGTCTGCTCGAACTGGCCGCGCAGGAATTGCGCGTCCTCCAGCCGGGCGCGCACGCCTGTCACCACGTCGCTGGCGCTGGCGCTCGTCGCCAGCAGCATGCCCACGAGGACCATCAGCCGCTTCATTCGGGCCTCACTCCCAGCCGCTCCCACAGCACTGGCGGGCAGACGTACTGCAACTCCCCGGTGGCCATCGACACGGCGACCTGGATGGTGTGGGCCTGAGTGATTTTCTGTCCGGTGGCCGCGTCCCGGATGACGAAGTCCATGCGCAGGCGGTTCTCCCACTCGGTGATTTCCGCGCGCACCTTCAGCCGCTGCCCATAGACAACCGGCTGCACGTACTTCAGCCGCATGTCCACCACGGGCCAGGCGAAGCCGGACTCCTTCATCTGCGGGTAGTCGTAGTTGAATTTCGCCAGCAGCGCGCCGCGAGCCAGCTCCAGGTACTTCACGTAGTTGCCATGCCAGACGACCTCCATCATGTCGAGGTCATGGAAGGCGGGCGCCAGCTCGATTTCGTGACTGAGGTCAGGCTTCATAGAGCGTCCATTCGCGCGCGCGGATGGCTCCCAACAATCCTTGCAACTCGCGGTCCAGTGCCCGGTCCTCCACGACCAGGGCCATCCGCTTCTCGAGGTCCGCCTGCATCGACGCAAGCGAGGGCGCAAGCTTCAATCCGTTGTCCACGCGCTGGCGCAGGGTGACGCCCTGCCGCGCCGCGATGAGCATGGCCGCCACCACCTGCTCGGAGAGCTCCAGCACCCGCAGGCAGTCGCGCGCGGCGATGGTGCCCATGCTCACCTTGTCCTGGTTGTGGCACTCGGTGGAGCGGGAGAAGACGGAGGCCGGCATCGTCTGCTTGAGGGCCTCGGCCGTCCACGCGGAGACGCTGATTTGCAGCGCCTTGAGCCCGTGGTTGATGGTGGCGCGCGGCCCCGTCGCACCGGAGAGGTTGGCCGGCAGCCCGTGGTTGTAGCGGGTGTCCACGAGGAGCGCGAGCTGCCGGTCCAGGAGGTCCGCCACGTTGGCCACCGCGTTCTTCAGGCCGTCCATCGCGAAGGCGATGTGCCCGCCGTAGAAGTGGCCGCCGTGGAGCACGCGCTCGCCCTCGGGGTCGATGAGCGGATTGTCGTTGGCGCTGTTCAGCTCGTTTTCAATCTGCGTGCGGAAGAAGGGCAGCGCGTCTTCAAGAACGCCAATCACATGCGGGGCGCAGCGCAGCGAATAACGGTCCTGCAGCCGCTGCTCGTTGCGGCCGGGGTGGCCCGTCGCCAAATCCGTGCGCAGGCGCGCGGCCACGCGCTGCTGGCCCACGTGCGGCTTCACCGCGAACAGCGCCTCGTCGAAGTGGTGCGCGTTGCCGGCGCTGGCCACCACGTTGAAGGCGGTGAGCCGCGTGGCCATCCGGCACAGGTACTCGGCGCGCTCCCACGCGAGGCAGGCCAGGGCGGTCATCACCGCCGTGCCATTCATGATGGCCAGGCCCTCCTTGGGACGCAGCCGCAGGGGCGCGAGCCCGAGCTTCGCGAGGACCTCCGCCGCGGGGCGCCGCTCGCCGCGGTACCAGGCCTCGCGCTCGCCGCAGAGCACCGCCGCCACGTACGACAGCGGGGTGAGGTCGCCGCTGGCGCCCACCGAGCCCTCCGCCGGGATGAGCGGAAGCACGTCGTGCTGGAGCAGCAGCTGCAACCGGGTGAGCAGCTCCAGCCCCACGCCCGAGAAGCCCTGGGCCAGCGAGGCCAGCCGCGTCGCCAGCACGGCGCGCGTCTCCTCGGGGGAGAGGAACCGGCCCGCTCCGACGCCGTGGTACGTGTAGAGGTGGTGCGGCAGCTCCGCGACGAGCTCCGGCGGAATGGACACGGTGCACGAGTCGCCGTACCCCGTCGTCACGCCGTAGATGACGCCTTCCTCGGCCAGCAGCCGGTCGAGGAACTCCGCGCCCCGGGTGATGCGCTGGCGGAAGTCGGGCGACGTGCCCAGCTCGGCGGGGCGCTCTCGGCGCGCGAGCGCCGTCACATCTTCGATGGTGAGCCGGCTTCCGTCGAAGCGGACCGCGCGTTCATTGTGGAGGCCTTGCGGGGACATTCTCTTGATTCCAGAAGGGGAAGAAGTTGAACCAGTCGAGCGGCGAGCGCTTCAGCAGCTCCGTCAGCCGCTCGGCGTACCGGTGGGCGTAGCCCGTCAGTGCCGCCTCGCGTCTACCGCGGGGAAGCTCCACGCGCTCGGCCAGGCACTCGAAGTGGATGGTGTAGCCGGGGCCCTCGCGGATGCACCCCAGCAGGAACAGCGGGCACTTGAACAGCGCCGCCAGCACGTACGGGCCTATCGGGAAGGGGGCGGAGTGGCCCAGGAAGTCCACGCGCACCGTCTGGGTGGAGTGCACCGGGACGCGGTCTCCCGCAATCACCACGAACTCGCCCGCGGACACGCGCTCCTGCAGCGCGACGGCCGTCGCCGGCCCCATCTCCGTGACTTCCATCAAGCGGAACTCGCTGTCCGGATTGAGCCGCTTGAGCAGCCGGTTGAACTGCTCGGCGTGCCGGGTGTGCACGAGGATGGTGAGCTTCACCTCGCCGCGCTTCTCGGCCATGGCGCGGCACAATTCGAGGCAGCCCATGTGCGCGGTGATGATGATGCCGCCTCGGCCACCCTTCGCCGCCTCGTAGAACTGCTCGCGGCCCTCGGTGCGGACCTGCTCGAAGCGGTAGCGGCCGCTGACGGCCAGGAGCTTGTCGAGCATCGTCTCCGCGAAGGCCACCATGTGGCGCAGGCTGTCCCAGCGCCCGGGCTTCCTACCCAGGGCCCCGGTGGCGGACTCCACCCGCGCGAGGTACTCGAGCGAGGCCTCGCGCACGAGCGGGCGGGCCAGCCAGTGCACCAGGACCACCGGATACAGGCAGACGCGGAAGGGCCAGCGGCCCAGCAGCCGGTGAATCCAGTACAAGAGCCAGATGCCGAGGACGAAGGTGCTCTCACCCACGTCCGCCCAGTGCCGCGCCTTCATCCCGCCACCTTCCTCCACAGGAGCAGCGGCAGCCGCACCAGCATTCCGAAGAACAGCTTCGCGTGCATGCCGGAGATGCGCACGTTGTCCCAGAGCACGTCGAAGTGGGAGATGCCGTCCGTGGGGTAGCGCACCCGGGTGGGCTGGTTGAGGATTCGCATGCCCCGCCAGAACAGGCGCACCAGCACCTCCACGTCGAAGTCCATCCGCTTGCCGATGTGCACCGAGTCGATGAGCGCCACCGTGGGCGCCAGCGGATAGACGCGGAAGCCGCACATCGAATCGCGGATGGCGAAGGACAGCGTGTTGATCCACACCCAGATGTGCGTGGCGTAGCGGCCGTAGAGCCGGCCCTTGGGCACGGACTCGTCATACACGGGGGTGCCGCAGATGAGCTTCTCGGGCGAGCCGGCCGCCAGCTGCAGGAAGCGGGGGATGTCGCCGGTGTCGTGCTGGCCGTCGGCGTCAATCTGCAGCGCGTGCGAGTAGCCCGCCGCCTTCGCCGCGCGCAGGCCGGCCATCATGGCTCCGCCCTTACCCTCGTTCTGTGGCAGGCGGACCAGCTCGATTCCGGCGGAGTCCTGCGCGGCCAGCGTGTCCAGCACCGCGGCGCAGCCCGGCTCGCTGCCGTCGTCCACCAGCACGCAGGGCAGCCCGTGGCCGCGCACGGCCTTCACCACCGCGCCCACGGCCTCGCCGTGGTTGTAGACGGGAATCACCGCGCAGACCTTCATCCGTGGACTCCACCGAACAGAATGCGGCCGCTGGCGTGGGGACCGGCGTCCGACGAGAGCTTGAAGTGGAGGCTCCCCTTCGCCTCCGTCCAGGCGAGCTCCACGGTGAGGCGCGTGCCGGGCGTGATGACGCGCTGGAACTTCACCGCCTCCATGCGGAGGAAGTCGGGGGGGATGGGGAAGAGCTCGCGGCCGAGATGGATGGCCCACTCCAGCTGCGCCACGCCGGGCAGGATGGGCATGCCGGGGAAATGCCCTTTGAGGAAGGGCGAGCTGTCGGGGACGTCCACCTCCAGCACGGCGCGCGCGGCTTCGCGCTCCAGCACCCGCGCCGCCGGCCGGCGGGGGTCGAAGAGGGCGGCGAGCGCCGCTTCGGTGGTCTTGCCCTGGCTGTTGACTGGCATCGCCTCCAGATACCGGAAGCGGCGCGGGAGGACACTCGCTTCGAACTGTTGCGAGAGCTGTTCGCGAAGCGCCTGGTTCAGGGAGCGCTTGCTCCCCTCCGTGTGGAGCCGCCAACCCGCCTCGCCCGGCACCGCCACCACCGCCAGCGACAGCCGGTGGCCCTCGGGAATCGGCACCACCCGGGCCTCTCTCAGGAGCCCGCCTTCGAGCAGCGCCCGCTCCATGCCCGTCAGCGACACCCGCTTCTCCTCCAGCTTGAGGAGGCGGTCCTTGCGGCCCAGCAGCTCGAAGCCCTCCGGCAGGAGCCGGACCCGGTCCTCGGTGCGGAACCAGCCTTCTTCATCCCACTGCGCGTGAGGCGACCGGATGGCCAGCGCGTCGTCCTCGAGGCGCACCTCGACGCCGGGCATCAGCGTCCACGGCCAGGTGTCCTCCTGGGTGCGCTGGCGCCAGGCGACGCCGCCCGTCTCGGAGCTGCCATAGACTTCGACGGGCGCCTGGCCGAGCAGGGCGCGGCAGGCGTGCAGGGCCTCGTTGGACAGCGGCCCGCCGGAGGAAAACACCGCGAGGAGATTTCCGCGGACGCCCGCCCAGTCCAGCGACTCCGGCAGGCGCTTGAGGTGGGCCGGACTGGAGACCAGCGCGGCGGGTCCCTCCGCCAGCGCGGCCACGATGTCCTCGGGGTACGTGAGGCTCCGCGCCAGGAACGGCCGGCCCGCTGCCAGGGGCCAGAGCGCGCGGAACAACAGCCCGTAGATGTGCTGGTGCGAGACGGTGGCCAGCACCCGCTCCTCGCCGAGCCGCGCGTCGAAGAGGCGCGCCAGCGTCGCGACTTCGCGGCTCAACTGCCCCAGCCGCTTGGGAATGGCGGTGGGCTCGCCGCTGGAGCCCGAGGTGTAGAGCACCAGCGCCCGCGCCTCCAGGGAGAGGGGCCGCCAGTCACCCCGGGCGCCCTCCACCGGCGTCAGTGGTGCGTATTCGGAAGGAATGTCTCCCGCGAAGCCATCCACCTCGCCGCGCAGGCGCTCCAGCGTCGCGGGGCGGGCGTCGGCGGGCAGATAGACGCACCGGTCCGCGTGCCATGCGCCGAGCAGCGCGGCGGTGAGCTCGAAGGTGTCCTCGAAGTAGAGGGCCAGGCGCCGGCCCGGCCGGGCCTCGAAGGCCGCGCGCCAGCCAGCGGCCCGCGCCGCGAAGTCGGCGAAGCCCAGCGTCCGTCCCTCGCGGAGCGCCACCGGGAACGAGGCGGGCCGCCCGCGCGCCAGGAGTTGCTCGATGCCGATGTGCTCAGCCATGCGCGTGCCTCGCCCTCACGCGGCGCCGCACCAGCCACTCTCCCGCGAAGAGCACTCCCATCAGCCCGTAGGAGATGAGCCCGTTGTACAGCGCCCACGTGGCGTCACTGCCCCAGAGCGCCGTGCCCAGGGAGATGCCGCCGTTGAGCACGAAGAAGCCGCACCACACCTGCGTCACCCGCCGCGTGTAGGCCACCCCCGACGGGGGAAGGTCCGGCTCGCGCAGCCGCGCCAGGCGCTCGATGACGGTGGGAGGGTAGGCGAGGCTGGTGGCGAACAACACGAGCAGCAGCCCGTTCACCAGGAGCGGGTAGAGCTTCAGCGGCAGCGCGTGGTTGCCGAGCATGCTGGCCGCGGCGAGGACCAGGGCCCCCGCGGCGGCGGCAAGCCAGACCCGCTCGCGGGTGGCCACGGCGCGCACCACGGCCATGCCCGCCAGTGGCACCGCCATCCAGCGAGGCTCGAACCGGCCCAGGCCCAGGTAGACCAGCAGCGGGTAGGCCAGGCTCAGCAGGCCGAGCAGCGCTGGACGCAGGTGCTTCACGCCGCCACGGATTCGTCGAGGAGCGAGTGCAGCGCGTCCACCACGTCCTGGATGGTGCGGACGGACTTGAAGACCTCCGGCGGCAGGCGCTTGCCCGTCACCGGCTTCAGCCGCACCAGGAGGTCCACCGCGTCGATGCTGTCGATGTCGAGGTCGTCCCGCAGCCGGGCCTCGGGAGTGATGCGCTCCGGCTCGATGTCGAAGGTCTCTTGCAGGAGCGTGCTCAGGTTCTCGAATAGCTGTGTCTTGGTCATGGTCTATTTCCCCCTCGGAAATGGGTTGGGCTCAGGACTTGCGGTGGGCGCTTACGAACTCTGCTAGGGCGCGCACGCTGGCGAAGTGACGGCGGTTGTCCTTCGAATCGCTCGCCAGCGTCACCCCGTAGGCTTTCTGCAGCGCGAGGCCGAGCTCCAGGGCGTCAATCGAATCGAGACCGAGTCCCTCGACGAACAGTGGCTCGGACACATTGATGTCATCCGGGGTGAGGTCCTCGAGGTTCAGCGTCTCGATGACCAGCTTCTTGATTTCCTGCTCAAGCGCCTGCATGACGTTGCGTCTCCCTGACAAAGTAGTCGTGCAGCATCTCGGTGAGCTGGCGCGCGGCGAGTGCCTCGCCGCCTGCGTCCCCCACCAGTGATTCCACCGGGATGTCGTCCTGCACGACGATGGTGAAGTTCATGGGCCGGGGCGGCACCTTCCACCAGGGCGTTCCCTTGGTGAGGCCCAGCGGCTCGCACACGATGGTGACCGGGGTGATGTTGCACGGCCCTCGCACCGCGATGTTGGCGGCGCCGCGCTGCAGCTTCATCCCGCCGCTCACCGGAGTCCGCGTGCCCTCCGGGAAGATGATGAGGTTGTTGCCCGCCTTGACCGACGCGATGCAGTCCTTGACGAGCTCCGGTCCGGAGTCGTTGCACAGGTAGCCGGTGGCCTCGATGGGGCCGCGGCAGAAGGGGTTCCTGGCCAGGCTCGCCTTCACCACGCAGTCGGCGTTGGGCACCAGCGAGATGAGGAAGACCACGTCGATGAGCGTCGGGTGGTTGGCGAGCACCAGCAGCCCGGGGCGCGACAGCTTCTCCACCCCGATGATGCGGTAGCGCAGCACCCCGACGAAGCGCATGAACCCGATGAAGAAGCGGAAGCTGTAGTGCACGGCGAGGCGCGCCTGCCGCGTGCGGTTGGCCTTGTTCCGCACGAGTAGCCCCAGCAGCGGGAAATACAGCAGCCGCAGCAGGAGCCCGCCAATCCCGAAGGTGGCGAAGGAGATTCCGGTGGCCAGCACGCGCCACGCGCGGTCGAGCAGTTCACGCATGACGTTGCCACCGCCAGAGCCGGGACCCCACGGCGTGTTCGAAGCGCTCCTCGCCGCTGACGAGGAAGCGGAGCACGGAGAGGGACTCCGGCAGTCCGTCCGCCCCGGCGCTGTCCTGCGTCCCCGTGCAGGCGCCACACTCCAGGCTGAAGCCCGGCGCGCCGTTGGCGGCCGTCAGTCGGCAGGCCCAGGCGTGGGGCAGGGTCACCTGCTCGGGGAAGTGCTCGAAGGGGCGGGGGAGCGGCTCGTCGTAGACGACCACCATCACCTCCGGCGCCCCGTCCGCCAGGAGCCCGCACGCCTCGACGAAGGCGGCCTCGACCGTCTCGGCGCCCGCGGCCACGGCGCTGTAGGCGGAGGTGTCGCCCCGGGCGATGGAGTAGAGCGCGCCAATCGCGTTGTGGACCGACATGCTGAAGGACGCGGGGGACAGCGGCGTGGCGTGCGCGAGTTGCTCCAGCAACTCCACTGAGCGTCCAATCTCTCCATACCGGGATGCGAACACCACGGGACACGGCGGAGCTTCCCCCTGGCACTCATAGGTCGCCTGCAGGGCGACGCGCCCCAGGCGGTCCATGCGTCGGCGCAGCATCGCCGGCATCTCGCTCAGGGGCGGGGTGCCCTCGGTGGGAAGGGGGTGACGGCTCGAGAACCAGGTTCTCCAAGCGTCTTGGCCGGAGAGCCCGGGTGCCCAGGCTGCCCAGTGGTGAAGGGAAAAAACCATCATGATGCCGGGAGGATGCGTGTGCTCCAGGCGGCCTTTTCTACCAAAGCATCACATAGGGGACAATTGGCCGCGAGTCGGACTTTTCATGATGGACGGCCTTTCCCTCGGCTTCCAAGAGGCCTCGGTGGGGGGCTCCGAGAGGAGAGGGAGGGGCCATGGTGCTCGCATGGCCGCTGGCCGGGCGGGTTGGACGATCTGACTTCGGCACGGTGAGGCCCCCCAAGTACGCGATTCCCGGCGTCAGGGGACGTGCTCCGCGCATCGATATTCACGCCGGACGGCGGGTCCCCGATGCCGGCCCCCATCCTCGAACTCCCCCAGCGCCTCGGGCCCCTGGTCGAGGGCGCGCATGTACTCGGACCAGGCCTCCGCGAAGTCCTCTGTATAGGTACCGGACTCCTCGTAGCTGTCCTCCGTGTAGTCGTTCAGGTGGTTGTCGTCGTCGTCGGCCGCCTCGGCCCAGCCGTCGGGGATGCCCGGGGGCTGCCCGGTGAGGCTCTCGATGATGCGCGACAGGAAGGTGTCGTTCGCGTCCTCCACCTGCCGGCCGATGAGGTGGCCGATTTCGTGGTGGAAGATGTCCGCCGTCACGTTGGCCTCGCCGCCGTAGAACGTGATGGTGCCGTCGTCCGAGCTCGCGGTCGCGGCGGCCCCACCCGGGTCCGGCTCCCCTTGATGACGACAGGGTGGAGCGAGCCCGGAGGTCCTCCGGCGTCTCGCTGTACGAGTCGACGACCTGCGGACGGGCTCGAACACGCTGGCGCCCTGGAACGTCCGCATCGCCGTGTTCTGGATGCTGGGAGCGGTGGTGGGCAGGGCGCGGGACGGGCCGCGAGGGACGCCGTGGCGGACGCCGAAGTGGAGGAGGACAGCGACACGGGACGGGGCAGCCGGCTCCGCGGCAGCCGTGTGTTGAGTCAGGGCTCAAGGGCGGGCGAGGCGCCGTGACGTGACTGTCGGCCCGAAGGGAACGCGTCACTGTCTGTCAATCAAGACGCCTGTGTCATTTGATGTTTCGGCAGGTGGAGTGCCGGCCGACGTGTGAGTCATTGCCCTCGCGGGCAGTACATTGTTGGACCGGACGCATACATGGAGTGTGCGATTGACTGAGCACGCGCAACCTGTTCATGCGAGCGTGGTGATGCGGGGCGTCAAATGTTCCGCTCTGTATTCTTGACGTGATGGGTAGGATGTAGCACGGCCGATGTAACCCGACGGGCATATGCGATCTGTTTTTCCTATACGCACGGGGGGTGACAAACCGTTTTGTTTTTGGCATGGTGCCTCCCCAATTGACGTTGGTGTGTTGGAAATCAGCTGGAGATTTCCAGGGGTGGGGGAAACCAATGCTTCGGGAAGTTTTGCCTCGGCCAATTGTCATACCGAATCGCGGAGGGCGCTGGGGGCGCGCCATCCGTGAGTGGCCTCGTTCGACGGCTCATCCCGGCCCCTAGTCACACGGCGGAATCCACTGACGTGCTTGTTGCACCGGCACGCGCGTTCTTCGTGCGTGCGCCGCAGGGCCCCGTCTGCGTTCTCTTCCCGCGGCCTGGGCATTCAGAACCCATTCTTGAAGGGAGGACGACTCATGCCGGCTGCTCTCAGCTACCCGGGCGTCTACGTCGAAGAGATTCCAAGTGGTGTCCGTGCCATCACCGGCGTGCCCACGTCCGTCACGGCCTTCATCGGCCGCGCACTGCGCGGGCCCACCGATGACCCCATCATCGTCAACGGTTTCGGGGACTTCGAGCGCATCTTCGGCGGCCTCTGGGTGGACAGCTCCCTGGGCTACGCCGTGCGCGACTTCTTCCTCAACGGAGGTGGGCAGGCCATCATCGTCCGCCTCATCGGCACCGGCGCCACCACGGCCAGCATCGCCGTGAGTGGCATCACGTTCGTGGCCGCCAGCCCGGGCGCCTGGGGCAACAACCTGCGCATCTCGGTGGACCACGACACGAAGGACCCCACCAGCACCACGCTGTTCAACCTGACCGTCACCGACACGGGGACGAACAACTCGGAGCGGTTCCTCAACCTCTCCAGCTCGGCGTCGGACGTGCGCTTCTACCCGAAGGTGCTCGAGCAGAGCTCCCGGTACGTCCGCGTCCAGCCGGACGGGTCCGGCAACTTCCCCACCTCCCGGCCGGCGGTGACGGCCTCGCCCGTGGGCCCCGCCACCGCGCCCGTCGACGGCGGCCGCCTCACCGAGGCCGCGTTCACCGGCACCGGCAAGGAGGATGCCAAGCAGGGCCTCTACGCGCTGGAGAAGGCGGACATCTTCAACCTGCTGTGCATCCCGCCCTACCTGGCCGGGGATGACGTGGACCCGTCCCTGGTGGGGGCCGCGGCCAGCTACTGCGAGAAGCGCCGCGCCGTCCTCATCGTGGACCCGCCCAGCGACTGGGACGACGTGAAGGCGGCGACGGACGGCTACAAGGCGGACCCGGACCCCATCGGCACGCGCAGCAAGAACGCGGCGCTGTACTTCCCGCGCCTCGTGCAGCCCAACCCGCTGCGCGAGAACCAGTTCGAAATCTTCGCCCCCTGCGGCGCGGTGGCCGGCGTCATCTCCCGCACGGACACGCAGCGCGGCGTGTGGAAGGCGCCCGCGGGCCTGGAGGCGTCGCTCACCGGCGTGCCCAAGCTGAGCGTGCCGCTCACCGACAAGGAGAACGGCCAGCTCAACCCGCTGGGCATCAACTGCCTGCGCACGATGCCGGCCGCCGGCCGCGTGGTGTGGGGCGCGCGCACGCTGCAGGGCAATGACCTGCTGGCCTCCGAGTGGAAGTACCTGCCGGTGCGCCGGCTCGCGCTCTACATCGAGGAGAGCCTCTACCGGGGCATCCAGTGGGTGGTGTTCGAGCCCAACGACGAGCCGCTCTGGGCGCAGATCCGCCTCAACGTGGGGGCCTTCATGCAGGGGCTCTTCCGCCAGGGGGCCTTCCAGGGCGCGTCGCCGCGCGAGGCGTACTTCGTCAAGTGCGACAAGGAGACCACCACGCAGGACGACATCAACCTGGGCGTGGTCAACATCGTCGTCGGCTTCGCGCCGCTCAAGCCCGCGGAGTTCGTGGTGCTGAAGCTGCAGCAGATGGCCGGTCAGAGCGAGGCGTAAAGGAGATTCCCCATGGCCCAGTTCAGCGTCAACGCGCAGCGGTTCGATCCGTACAAGAACTTCAAGTTCCGCGTGAAGTGGGACGGGAAGTACGTGGCCGGCGTGAGCAAGGTGAGCGCCCTCAAGCGCACCACCGAGGTGGTGAAGCACCGCGAGGGTGGAGACCCGAGCAGCAGCCGCAAGTCTCCCGGCCGCACGGAGTACGAGGCGATTACGTTGGAGCGCGGCGTCACCCACGACCGCGAGTTCGAGCAGTGGGCGAACAAGGTGTGGAACTACGGCTCCGGCCTCGGCGCGGAAGTCTCGCTGAAGGACTTCCGCAAGGAGGTCATCATCGAGGTCTACAACGAGGCGGGGCAGCTCGCGATTGCCTACAGGGTCTACCGGGCCTGGGTGTCCGAGTTCCAGGCGCTGCCGGACCTGGACGCCAACGCCAACGCCGTCGCCATCCAGACGCTCAAGCTGGAGAACGAGGGCTGGGAGCGCGACTACCAGGTGGGCGAGCCCACCGAGCCGAGCTTCCTGGAGCCGCCCAACTCGTGAGCCGGTGACGGGGCATGCGCGCACTGACCGCTCCAGAGCTGATGGGAGCCTGGGAGGCGGGCCATCCGCACGCCGGCCCCGGGCGAGCGCTCGCGCTGTTGTGCGCGGCGTTCCCGGACGTGGCGCCGGAGCAGCTCGCGAAGCTGCCGGTGGGAGCGCGCGATGCGCTCCTGCTGACAGTGCGCGAGGGCACCTTCGGGCCGCGTGTGGTGGGGCTCGTGCCGTGCCCCGCCTGCGGTGAGCGGGTGGAGCTGGGCTTCGAGGTGGCGGACATCCGCGCGGCTCCGGAGGCGCCGCCGCCGGAAGCGCTGGACGTGGCGCATGCGGGGTACGCGGTGCGGTTCCGGCTGCCGGACAGCCGGGACCTGGCGAGCCTGCTCGGGCTGGACGCGGGCAGGGCGCGGCAGCGGCTTCTGGGGCGGTGCGTGCTGGAGGTGAGCCGGGAAGGAGAGGCCGTGAGCGTGGCGGAGCTGCCAACAGACGTGGTGCTCGCGGTGGCGGACGCCATGGAGAAGGCGGACCCGCAGGCGCGCGTGGAGCTCGTCACGGCCTGCCCGGCGTGCCGGCACTCGTGGCAGCCGGTGTTCGACATCGGGGAGTTCTTCTGGAGGGAAGTGGAGACGTGGGCGCAGCGCACGCTCCACGAGGTGAACGTGCTGGCGCGGGCCTACGGCTGGTCCGAGGAGCGCATCCTCGCGATGAGCCCGTGGAAGCGGCAGCGCTACCTGGAGATGGCGGCGGGATGAGCGACTACTTGAGCCATCTGGTGGGACGGCAGCTCAGCCCCGACTCCGGGGTGCGGCCCCGGGTCGCCTCGATGTTCGCCCCCAGCGAGCACGTGCCCGAGGAGGGCTCCGCGCTCACCGAGGGCATCGAGGAGCGCGAGGTGCTTGGCACTCCGTCCCGGAGCCCGGCGCGCATGGACCCGTGGAACACCGTGGCCCGCGCGCTGGCCTCGCCGCCGCGGCCCGGCCCCGCGCCGGTGCCGTCCATGGCCGCGGGCCTGGCGCGTGATTCGTTGGACTCGCCGCCGGGGCTCGCCGCGCGTGGACGCGCGTCGCCTGCGTCCGCCATCGCCGTGGGGCTCGACCTCGACGTGCCGCCCGCGCGGCGGAGCGCACCGGCGAGCTCCGTGCCGGCTCAGGACCCGCTCTCGACGAGAGGCGAGGGGACCGCAGCACAAGTGGTCGCCGACCTGGACGCGAATGCGCCACGCGAGGGCACGGTGCGTCCGGAGCCGGAGGGCCTGGAGCCAACGCCCCGGAGCGTGGAGGCGAGCGCGCCTTCTCCGAAGAGCCCCGCGCCGCGGAGCCCGGGCGAGGCTCCGCGCTTCGCCGAGCGTGCTCCCTCGCGGAATACCTCCGCTCCGCATCAGGACTTCGTTCCTTCCGCCTCGCGGGAGGTCGCTTCCCCATTCTCCGGGGGCAACGGGCCCGGGACGTTCGAGGCCACCGCCACGGTGTCGCCGCCAGACGCGGCCGCCCCGGGGCGCGCGGCGCCGCCCGCCTTGGAGCGGGCCCGTGCCCCCGGTGCCGTACCGGTCCGGACATCCTCCGCGGCCGAAGCGTCCGACGCCCGGGCCTCCACCTCGCCGCGTGGCCCGGCCATCCCGGTGCAGGCGGAGCGCGTGGTGTCCACGCCCCCGCAGGTGGTCACGGAGAGCACGTCCGCGCCTGTGGTGCAGGTGACCATCGGCCGAATCGAGGTGCGCGCCGCCACGCCGCCCGCGCCCGCGAGGCCGGCTCCCGCGCGCCCGTCATCGGCGCTGTCACTCGATGAGTACCTCCGGCGCCGCAATGGGGGTGGGCGATGAGCAACTCCCTGGCCATCGCGGCCGTGACGGCCACGCTGCGCACGCTGCTGTTCAGCCACCTGCAGGGGGACTTCCCGGACATCGACGTGTCGACGCTGCCGCCGGACAAGGCGCGCTCGAAGGACGCGACGCACCACCAGGTCAACGTCTTCCTCTTCCAGGTCACGCACAATCCGAACCTCCGCAACATGGAGATGCCCACGCCGGGCCGGACGAACGAGGGCGGCTTCCCGCCGCTCGCGCTCCGGTTGAGCTACATGCTCACCGCGTACTCGCCGGGCGACGACGACGTCGCCAGCCACAAGGTGCTCGGCAAGGCGATGCTCGTGCTGCACGACCACGCGCTGCTGGGGCCGGAGGAGATTCGCACCTCGCTCCCCGACAATGATTTGCACCAGCAGGTGGAGCGCGTCCGCATCACCCCCGACCAGCTCTCGCTGGAGGACGTCTCCAAGATGTGGACGGCCTTCCAGTCGCAGTACCGCATCTCCGTCATCTACCAGGTGTCGGCCGTGCTCATCGAAAGCGCCCGGGCCCGCCGCTCGCCGCTGCCCGTGCTGCGCAGCCAGATTACGTCCCGGGCCGGGCTCCCGGCGCCGTTCCCCGTGCTGGAGTCCGTCCTCCCGCCCGACCCGCAGACGGGCGCGCGGCTGGGCGAGACGGTGGTCCTCCAGGGCGGAAACCTCGCGGGCGACACGGTGGCGGTACGCTTCAACCACCCGCAGTGGACGGCCCCGGTGGACGTGGCGGCGTCGGACGTCACCGCCGCGCGCCTGACGGTGGCCATCCCCAACAACGCGGCGGCCTGGCCCGCCGGCATGTACTCCGTGGCGGCGGTCATCCAGCGCGCGGGCGAGCCCACGCGCACCACCAACGCGCTGCCGCTGGCGCTGGCGCCCAACCTCACCAGCATCACCGTGGGGCCGCGCGCCGGGGACGACTCGGTGACGCTCACCGTGGGCTTCGCGCCCCAGGTGCGCGTGGAGCAGCGCGTGTCCCTGCTGGTGGGCGACCGCGAGGTGCCCGCGCCCTCTCGCGGCAGCGCGGTGGCGTCCCTGGCCTTCGTCGTGCCGGACGCGCCCACGGGTGAGCACTACGTGCGCCTGCGCGTGGACGGCGTGGACTCGCTGCGCGTGGACCGCAGCGTGACGCCTCCGGTGTTCGACTCCTCGCAGCGGGTGACCCTCCCATGAGCACGCCCAGCAAGGCGCAGCCCTGGACGGAGGCCAACCGCCGCCACCTCACCGCGGCGCTGGGCGTGGTGCGCGCGCACCTGCACCGGCACGCGCGCGCGTCCGGAGCGCAGGTGCCCGCCGGCGCGGATGACCTGGACGCGGCCCGCGCCGCGCTGGCCAGCGCCGAGGCCGCGCTGCCCGCTCCCTCCGCGATGAGCGTGCTGGTGGCCGCCTTCGGGCTGTCCCCCTTCGAGCGGGACGTGCTGCTGTGCAGCGCGGGAATGGAATTGGATTCCGGCTTCGCCGCCGCGTGCGCCGCCGCGCAGGGCGAGCCCCGGCGCGCATTCCCCACCTTCGGCATGGCGCTGTCCGCGCTGCCGGACGCGCACTGGAGCGCGCTGACGCCGGTGGCCCCGCTGCGCCAGTGGGAGCTCGTCTCGGTGTCGCCGGCCGAAGGGCTGACGCACGGCGCGCTGCGCGCCGACGAGCGCGTGCTGCACTACCTCGCCGGGCTCTCGTACCTGGACCCGCGCCTGCGTGACATCGTGTTCCCCGTGCCACCGGGTGCCGCGCTGCCGCCCTCGCACGAGGCGCTGGTGGGCCGTATCCAGCGCGTGTGGCAGCACGGCGCGGGCCTGGACGAGGCGCCGGTGGTGCAGCTCTGCGGCCCGGAGTCGGAGGGCGCGCAGGCCGTCGCCTCCGCCGCGTGCTCCGCGCTGGGGCTGGGCCTGCACGTCCTCCGGGCCTCGCACCTGCCCGCGTCGCTGGACGAGCGCGCGGCCCTGGGCCGACTGTGGGAGCGCGAGGCGCTGCTGGCCGGCAGCGGCCTGCTCGTGGAGTGCGACGAGTCGTCCGGCGCCGAGGTGCTGCGCGCGGCGGTGTCGTTCGCCGAGCGGGTGCGCGGCGCCGTCTTCCTCTCCAGCCGCGAGCCGCTGCGCCTGCGCGGCCGCCCCGCGCTGCACCTGGACGTGCGGCGGCCCACCCGCGACGAGCAGCGCGTGTTGTGGCGCGAGGCGCTCGGCCCCGCCGCGTCCCGCGTGGACGGGGTGGTGGAGCGCGTGGTGTCCCAGTTCGACCTGTCCATGCGCTCCATCCGCGCCGCGGGCGCCGAAGTGCGCGGGCAGGCGGGAGATGGCGAGGGCTCCCCGCTGGGCGACGCGCTGTGGTCCGCGTGCCGGCTCCAGGCGCGGCCCCGCCTGGAGGACCTGGCGCAGCGAATCGAGCCCTCCGCCGACTGGGACGCCCTGGTGCTGCCCGAGGCGCAGAAGTCGCTGCTGCGGCAGGTGGCCGCGTGCGTGCGCCAGCGCGTGCGCGTGTACGAGACGTGGGGCTTCGCGGCGCAGGGCTCTCGCGGCCTGGGCATCAGCGCGCTGTTCTCCGGCGCCAGCGGCACCGGCAAGACGATGGCGGCCGAGGTGCTGGCGCGCGAGCTGAAGCTGGACCTGTTCCGCATCGACCTGTCGCAGGTGGTCAGCAAGTACATCGGCGAGACGGAGAAGAACCTGCGCCGCGTCTTCGAGGCCGCGCAGGAGGGCGGCGCCATCCTCCTCTTCGACGAGGCCGACGCCCTCTTCGGCAAGCGCACCGAGGTGAAGGACAGCCACGACCGCTACGCCAACATCGAGGTGAGCTACCTCCTGCAGCAGATGGAGGCGTACAGCGGCCTGGCCATCCTCACCACGAACATGAAGGACGCGCTGGACACCGCGTTCCTCCGCCGCCTGCGCTTCGTGGTGCAGTTCCCGTTCCCGGACGCCGCGCAGCGCGCGGAAATCTGGCGTCGCATGTTCCCGCCCTCCACGCCCACCGAGTCGCTGGAGGTGGCACGGCTGGCGCGGCTGAGCGTCACGGGCGGCAACATCCGCACCATCGCCCTCAACGCCGCCTTCCTGGCCGCGGACGCCGGAGAGCCCGTCCGCATGGCGCACCTGCAACGCGCGGTGCGAGCCGAGTTCAGCAAGTTGGACAAGCCCTTGTCGGAAGCCGAGGTCTCGGGGTGGACATGAAGCCGCGACACATCTCGCTGCACATCGACGAGCTGGTGCTGCACGGCGTCCCGTCCGCCCACCGCCAGCGCGTGGGCGAGGCCATCCGCGAGGAGTTGTCGCGGCTCCTGGCCGAGCAGGGCCTGCCGCCGGGCGTGGACGCGGCCTCGCTGGCGTCCCGGCTGGACGCCGGGGCCATCACCGTGAAGCCCGGTGGCACGCCGGAGGCCATGGGCGTGAGCGTGGCCCGCGCCGTGTACTCGGGCCTGGGCGGTGGCGGAGGGCAGGGACGATGACCACCTTCCCGCGTTCACCCCGCGCGCAGCGCGGCGCCATCATCGGCCTGGACCCGATGAACCCGGTCTCCAGCGTCGTCGTGTTCCAGTACAACCCGGACACGATGACGCGCACGTTGCAGCCCCAGATGGCGGGCGACAACGGAGACCGCACCGAGGTGCAGCGCCTCAAGGGCCCCCCCATCGAGACCATCAAGCTGGACGTGGAAATCGACGCCACGGACCAGCTCGCGTCGGTGAATCCCATCGCCACGTCGATGGGCATCTACCCGCAGCTCTCCGCGCTGGAGATGCTCGTCTACCCGAAGACGGCGCAGGTGCTCCTCAGCAACGTGCTCGCGAAGGCGGGCGTGCTGGAGGTGCTGCCCAACGTCTCGTCGATGACGCTGTTCGTCTGGGGGCCCAAGCGCGTGGTGCCCGTGAAGCTGACGGAGTTCTCCATCACCGAGGAGGCCTACGACCCGTCGCTCAACCCCATCCGGGCCAAGGTGACGCTGTCGTTGCGGGTGCTCACGTACAACGACCTGCCCATCACCCACCCGGGCTTCGCCCTCTTCTTCTCCCACCAGGTCGTCAAGGAGGCCATGGCCGTCGTCGGCAGCGTCAATGGTGCTGCCAGCGCGCTGCCGAGGTGATTCCCGCATGCTCGACCCCAACAGCCGCTACGCCAACCTCGAGACTGTCACCATCACCCTGCCGGATGGCCGGGTGGCCGCGTACAAGCGCCGCCGCTTCCTTCCGTCCGGCCAGGACATGCGTCTGCTCGCCGAGCTCACCGTCACCGAGGGCGACCGCCTGGACTTGCTGACGGCGCGCACGCTGGGAGACCCGGAGCAGTTCTGGCGCGTGTGTGACGCCAACGACGTGCTCAACCCCTTCGAGGTGATGGAGGAGCCGGGGGCGGTGGTCCGCATCGCCATGCCGGAGATTTAAGCGCGTATGGGAATGCTGGGCGTCAACCTCCTGATGATGGTGGGACCGGCGGTGCCGATCCCCGCTCCGCCTCCGCTCATCGAGGCGCTGCAGTCCGTGGAGGTCACCCACAACGACGAGGGGCGCTCCGGCTTCCAGCTCACCTTCAGCGTGGGCCGCGCCGGGCCGTTGCAGTTGGTGGACTACGGGCTGTTGTCCAACCCGCTGCTCCAGCCCTTCAACCGCGTGGTGCTGGTGGTGACGTTCAACGTGGTGCCGCAGGTGCTCTTCGACGGCATCATCACCCACCGGCAGCTCACTCCGTCCGAGCAGCCCGGGGCCTCCACGCTCACCGTCACCGGTGAGGACGTGAGCACCATGATGGACCTGGAGCAGAAGGTCCACGAGAACCCGGCACAGGTGGAGCCGCTCATCGCCCTGCAGCTCATCGCCCGGTACGCGAAGTACCAGATGGTGCCCATGGTGCTGCCGCCGCCCACGCTGGACGTGCCGCTGCCCATCGTCCGCTCACCGATATTCCGCGGCACGGACTACGCGTACCTCCAGGAGATGGCCCGCCGCTTCGGCTACGTCTTCTACGTGGAGCCCGGCCCGGCGCCGCTGATGAACAAGGCGTACTGGGGCCCGCCCATCCGCACCGGCGTCCCGCAGCGCGCCCTGTCCGTCAACATGGGCGCGGACACCAACGTCAACAACATCAGCTTCCAGTACAACGCGCTGGAGCCCACCACCGTGTCCGGCAAGGCGATGGTCTTCGGCCGGGCCATTCCGGTGCAGACATTCATCAGCACGCGCCTGCCGCCGCTCGCGGCCATGCCCGCGGTGCTGGTGCACCAGCCGAACGTGCGCAAGACGCTGCTGGAGGTGCCGGACGGCACCAGCTACGTCGCCGCCTACGCCCAGGCGCAGGCGATGACGGACGCGTCCACGGACAAGGTGCTCACGGGCTCCGGCGAGCTGGACGCAGCGCGGTACGGAGACCTGTTGCGCCCGCGCGGCCTCGTGGGCGTGCGCGGGGTGGGGTGGATGCACGACGGCTTCTACTACGTGAAGAACGTCACGCACTCCATCAAGGTCGGCGAATACAAGCAGCGCTTCACCCTCACTCGCGAGGGACTCGGGGCGCTCACACCGGTGGTGCCTCCATGAGCACGTACTACGGGAAGTACCGGGGCGAGGTGGCCAACAACATCGACCCCATGATGCAGGGGCGCGTCCAGGTGAAGGTGCCCACCGTGCTGGGTGACAGCCAGCTCTCCTGGGCCATGCCCTGCATGCCCTATGGCGGCAACGGCGTGGGCTTCTTCGCGGTGCCGCCCAACGGCGCCAAGGTGTGGGTGGAGTTCGAGCGCGGCGACCCGAACTACCCCATCTATACCGGCTGCTTCTGGGAGGCGGGCGAGGCACCCGCCCAGCCCGCCGTGCCGCAGATGAAGGTGTGGAAGACGGACGGCATCACGATGACGCTGAGCGACATGCCCGGCGCGGGCGGGCTCACGATTGAAATCAGCCCTCCCGTCGTGGCCATGCCGCTGAAGGCCGTCTTCAACTCGCAGGGCATCGAGCTGTCGCAGGGCGGCACGACGAAGGCGGTGCTGAGCGCCACCGGCATCGAGCTGTCGTTCGGCGCGGCCAACGTGAAGCTCGGCCCCACGGGAGTCAACATCAACAACGGCGCGCTCGAGGTGATGTGACGCCATGCCCGGATTCCTCCTCCACGTCGGCGCCACGGTGATGTGCCCCCACGGGGGCCAGGTGCAGATTTCCCCCGGCAACCCTCGGGTGAAGGTGGGCGGCCAGCCGGTGGCCACCATGGCGGACATGTACATGGTGTCCGGCTGCCCGGTGACGATTCCGCCGCCCACGCCCGGCCCGTGCCTGCGGGTGCAGTGGCTGGTGCCGGCGGTGCGCGTCCGCGTGGGCGGGCAGCCCGTCATCCTCCAGTCCAGCTCGGGCCTGACGTTCAGCGTCCAGCAGATACCGGTGGGCCCGCCGCAAGTGGTGATGACCCAAGTCCGGGTGAAGGGGACCTGACATGCAGATCGGCTTCCCGTTCCGCATCGATGGACGTGGCCGCACGGCAGACGCGGACCTGGACACGCACGTGCGGCATCTCCTGGAGCAGGTGCTCTTCACCTCGCCCGGCGAGCGCGTGAATCGGCCCACCTTCGGCACGGGACTGGCGCAGCTCGTCTTCGCGCCGAACAGCGAGGAGCTGGCCACCGCCACCCAGTTCCTGGTGCAGGGCGCGTTGCAGCAGTGGCTGGGAGACCTCATCCAGGTGGAGTCGGTGGACGTCGTCAGCGTGGAGGGCACGCTGTCGGTGACGGTGCGTTACGTGGTCCGCCGCACGCAGCAGCGGCAGGTGGCCCAGCTGTCCCGGGGGACGTGACATGGGCGAGCGCTACGTCTGCAAGAGTGAGCGGCGCCGTCAGCTCGTCGCCGCGTCCACGGACTTCAACGGCATCGACTACCTGGAGGTGCTGGACGCCGAGGCCACCGAGCTCGGCGTGGAGCGCCAGAAGACGCTCTGGGTCCACTTCTTCAAGGAGCTGCCGGAGACGCTCGGCACCGACAACGTCCTCATCGAAGGCGGCGTGCGCCTGAAGGACGTGGGCGTGGTGTGGGCGTACCGGCTGGACAGGATTCCCGCCGGCACGGACGGCGGCGCGTGGGCGGGGGAGCAGTCCCGCCCGGACGCGAAGGAATGGCTGGTGGTGCGCACCGACTCCGTGGGGGACTTCTCCACGTACACGCTGGTGCTGCGCCGCTCTGTTGCCGACACCGTCCCGCCGGACGGCTTCGACGTGCTGCTGTCTCGCGTGGACTTCACCTTCAAGGTGGAGTGCCCCAGCGAGTTCGACTGCGCGCCCGCGAAGGCTGGCCCTCCGCCCCCGGGCGCGGACCCGCAAATCGACTACCTCACCCGCGACTTCTCCAGCTTCCGGCGGCTGATGCTGGACCGGCTGTCTCAGGTGTCGCCGCAGTGGAAGGAGCGCAACGCGGCGGACCTGGGCGTGGCGCTGGTGGAGGTCATGGCCTACGCGGCCGACTACCTCAGCTACTACCAGGACGCGGCGGCCACCGAGGCGTACCTCGGCACCGCGCGCAAGCGCACCTCCGTGCGCCGGCACGCGAAGCTGCTGGACTACCCCATGCACGACGGCTGCAACTCGCGTGCGTGGGTCTGCGTGGAGGTGATGGAGGGCGCGGACGGCTTCGAGCTGAAGGGCCCGACGGAGACGACGCCGGGGACGCTGTTCCTCACCACCACGAACCCGGGGCCGCGCGTGCTGGACGCGTCCCAGCTCACCGTCGCGGTGAGCGAGGGTGCCGAGGTCTTCGAGTCGCTGCACGACGTCAAGCTCTCCTGGAAGCACTCGGAGATGCGCTTCTACACGTGGGGCGAGGACAAGTGCTGCCTGCCCGAGGGCTCCACGACGGCCACGCTGCTCAACGAGGGCAACGTGCTGAAGGACCTCGCGGTGGGGCAGGTGCTCCTCTTCGAGGAGGTGCGCGGCGCCACCACGGGCCGTCCGGAGGACGCGGACCCGTCCCGCCGCCACCCGGTGCGCCTCACCAGCGTCACCTTCACCGAGGACCCGCTGCTGGAGAAGCAGGTGGTGGACATCGCGTGGAGCGCGGAGGACGCGCTGCCCTTCGAGCTGTGCCTGTGGGACGTGGAGGTGCCCGCGGATTCGTTCGCGCTCTCCGCGAACGCGCCCGCGCTGCTGGCGCAGAGCACCACTGGCACGCCGGAGATGCTCAGTGGCGTCACGGGCCCTGGGGCCCTGATGCTCACGGGTGGAGGCGGTGGAGGCCCGCCGCCGGGCGAGAAGGCCCCGGTGAGCGTGGTGCGCGGCAACGTGGTGCTGGTGGACCACGGGCGCACGCTGAGCGGCGAGGAGCTGGCGGACGTGCCGGAGGAGGGGCGCTACCGGCCCCGGCTGAAGCGTGGACCGCTGACGATGGCGGGCCGTGCAACGGGAGGCCGCAAGGCGGTGGACGCGAAGGCCTCGGCGGCCGCGGCCATGCGCTGGTCCATGGAGGACGTGCTGCCCGCCATCTGGCTCCAGGAGAAGGACGGCGGGCGCGTGTGGACGCCGCGCCGCACGCTGCTCAACAGCGGGCGCTTCAGTCGTGAGTTGGTGGCGGAGGTGGAAGAGGACGGCCGCGCGCGGCTGCGCTTCGGCGACAACGTGCTGGGCGAGCGCCCCTCCGCCGCGGACACGCTGCTGGCCACCTACCGCGTCGGCAACGGCACCGCGGGCAACGTGGGAGCGGAGTCCATCTCCCGCCTGTACCACGCGACGGGCGGCGACTGGCGCAATGCCATCTTGCGCGTGCGCAACCCGCTGCCCGCCGTGGGCGGCGTGGAGCCGGAGTCGCTGGCGCAGGTGCGCATCAACGCGCCCCAGGCCTTCCGCGTGCAGCAGCGCGCGGTGACGGAGGCGGACTACGCGGAGGTGGCCCAGCGCCACCCCGAGGTGCAGCGCGCGGTGGGCAGCCTCCGGTGGACGGGGAGCTGGCACACCATGTTCGTCACCGTGGACCGCAGGGGCGGGCGCCCGGTGGACGGCGAGTTCTCCAGCACGCTGGGCACCTTCCTGGAGCGCTTCCGGCTGGCGGGCTACGACATGCGCATCGAAGGCCCCGTCTTCGTGCCGCTCGACATCGTCATGACGGTGTGCGTGCAGCCGGGCTTCCTCGCCAGCAACGTGAAGGCGGCGCTGCTGGAGGTCTTCAGCAGCAGGGATTTGCCGGACGGCCGCCGCGGCTTCTTCCACCCGGACAACTTCACCTTCGGACAGCCGGTGTACCTGAGCCGCATCGTCGCCGCCGCCATGGCGGTGCCGGGCGTGGCGTGGGTGGACACCGAGGAGGCCACGGCCAAGCCCAACCGCTTCAAGCGCTGGGGCCAGGTGTCGCGTGGCGAGTGGCAGGAGGGGCTCATCACCATGGAACGGCTGGAGATTGCCCGGCTCGACAATGACCCGAGCCAGCCGGAGAACGGGAAGCTCGACTTCCAGATGCAGGGGGGCCTGTGAGCACGCCAGGGACGGGGCTGGACGACGGATGCGAGGCCTGCACGGATGACGGCTCCGCGGAGCCGTCGCCGCTGTACAACCGCCCCGGACAGCCGGCGCTCGCGTACCGCATCGGCACGCACGCCAGCTTCTTCCACCGCATGCTGGCGCGGCTGCCGCGCGAGGCGCTGCCGGACGGCGACTTCGCCCACACGCGCCCCCTGGCCGCGCTCACCACGCGCAGCCCGGAGGACCCGGCCGTCGCGCTGCTCGACGCGTTCGCCACCGCGGCGGACGTGCTGACCTTCTACCAGGAGCGCATCGCCAACGAGGGCTTCCTGCGCACCGCCACCGAGCGGCGCTCGGTGCTCGAATTGGCGCGCGAGATTGGCTACGAGCTGAAGCCGGGCGTGGCCGCGAGCACGTACCTGGCCTTCACCGTGGAGACGGCGCCGGGCTCGCCCGAGGTGGTCCAGGTGGCCGAGGGCGTGCAGATTCTCAGCATCCCCGGCCAGGACGAGCGGCCCCAGACGTTCGAGACGGTGGAGGCACTGGAGGCGCGCGCGGCGTGGAACGAGCTGTACCCCCGCCAGACGGAGCCGCAGGACTTCTCCAACACCACGAAGAAGCTCTACCTGCAGGGGCTCCAGACGGGAATCGTTCCCGGGGACGCGCTGCTCCTCGTGGGCGCCGAGCGCGAGGAGAGTCCCGGCAGCGAGCGGTGGGACCTACGCATCGTCCGTGAAATCACGCGGGTGACGGACCTGACGGACTCGGCGCGCAGCCACACGGTGGTGGCGTGGGAGCCGGCGCTGGGCAGCGAGACGCCGCCCGTGCCGCCCTCGTCGAAGCCCAGGGCCTATGTGCTGCGGCTGCGCGCCAGCCTGTTCGGCTACAACGCCGCGGACTTCCGGCTGCTGCCGGACCAGGTGAAGGATGCGTTCAAGAAGAAGCCCGAGGACCCGCGCCCCACCGACTATCCCGGCTTCGAAATCCAGACCGCCTCCGACCGGATGTTCGACCTGGACCGCGAGTACCCCTCGCTCGTCCCCGGGAGCTGGGTGGTGTTGCAGAAGTCCAGCTACCTGGAGCTGTACCGCATCCAGGAGGCGAAGCCCTTCGCTCGCGTGGACTTCGGCCTCACCGGCCGGGTGACGCGCCTGAAGGTGGACGCGATTGAGCACCTGTCGTGGTTCCCCCTGCGCGGCACCACGGTGCTGGCGCAGAGCGAGGAGGTGCCGCTGACGGAGAAGCCGCTCACCACGACGGTGAAGGGCCTGACGGTGCTGCTGGACCGCGAGGTGGCTGGGCTGACGGCGGGGCGCATCCTCATCGTCGAGGGGCGGACCACGGCCGCGGGCGCCCCGCTGGTGCGCGAGCGGGCGATTCTCGCGAGCGCGACGAAGAGCGGCACCAGCACGCTGCTCGAGTTCGAGGAGCCGCTGCAATACGAGTACGTGCGCTCCACGGTGCGCATCTACGCCAACGTGGCCAATTCCACGCACGGCGAGACGGTGTCGGAGGTGCTGGGCAGCGGCGACGGCTCGCGGAAGAACCAGCGCTTCGCGCTGAAGAAGCCGCCGCTCACCTACGTGCCCGCGGCCACCGTCACCGGCGGGGAGAGCACGCTGGAGGTGCGCGTCAACGGCGTCCTCTGGGAGCAGGTTCCCACCCTGTTCGGCCAGGACTCGCGCCGCCAGGTGTACATGGTGCGGCACGAGGACGACGGCTCCGTGGTGCTCACCTTCGGCGACGGCGAGTCCGGCGCGCGGCTGCCCACGGGGCAGGAGAACGTGGTGGCGGTGTATCGCTCCGGCATCGGTCCGGAGGGAGAGGTGGACTCGGGGCAGCTCGCGCTCCTGCGCGTGCGCCCGCTGGGCATCCGCGCCGTCACCAACCCGCAAGACGCCACCGGCGCGGCGGCGCCCGAGTCGCGAGACGACGCGCGCTCGCATGCGCCGTCCTCCGTGCTGACGCTGGAGCGCGTGGTGTCGCTCCAGGACTACGAGGACTTCGCCTCCACGTTCTCCGGCATCGGCAAGGCGCAGGCGGCGGACCTGACGAACGGCGAGCGCATCCTCGTGCACCTCACGGTGGCGTCGGAGCGGGGAGAGGCGGTCGCCAAGGGCACGCAGCTGTACGACGCGCTGGTGGACGCGTTGACGAAGGTCCATGACCCGGTGCGCGAGTTCGTCGTGGACTCGTTCGAGCGCATCACCTTCCGCCTGAAGGCGAAGCTCCAGGTGGACCCGCGCTACCTGGCGGAAGACGTGCTGGCCCGTGCGGAGGCGGCGCTGGGCTCGGCCTTCTCCTTCACGGCGCGGCGCTTCGGTCAGGCGGTGAGCGCGGCGGAGGTCATCCGCGTGCTGCAGGAGGTGGAGGGCGTGGTGATGGTGGACCTGGACTCGCTCTATTTCGGCACCACGCCGTCGCTGAGCTCGCTGCTGCCCGCGCGCACGGCCCGCTGGGAGGGCACGCAGATGAAGCCCGCCCAGCTCCTGCTGCTGGAGTGGGTGGCCGGTAGCCTCGAGGTGAAGCCATGAGCACGGCCCCCCAGGACAGGCTCTACAAGCTGCTGCCGGCCGTCTACCGCAGCCGGGATGCGCTGCAGGGCGAGCCCCTGCGCGCGCTGCTCGCCATCATCGAGCGCGAGATGCTGGCCGTCGAAGACGACATCGGCCAGCTCCACGACAACTGGTTCATCGAGACGTGCCAGGAGTGGGTGGTGCCGTACATCGGCGACCTGCTCGGGGTGCGGGACCTCATCCCGGTGGACCCGTCGCTCTTCAGCCAGCGCGCGTACGTGGCCAACACGCTGGCCTACCGCCGCCGCAAGGGCACGGCCGCGATGCTGGAGCAGCTCGCGCGCGACGTGACGGGCTGGCCGGCGAAGGTGGTGGAGTTCTTCGAGCGCGTGGGCACCACGCAGCACGTCAACCACGTCCGCCTGCACTCGCTGCGCACCCCGGACCTGCGCGACGCCAACGCGATGGAGCTGGTGAGCACGCCCTTCGAGAACGCCACCCGCACGGTGAACGTGCGCCACATCGACAACCGGCGCGGCAAGCACAACATCGCCAACGTGGGTGTCTTCCTGTGGCGCCTGGAGGCGTTCCCGGTGGTGGGCGCGCCTGCTGCTCCAGTGGCTGTCGGCTCCGAGCCGGGCGTGGAGGGACCGGGCTACTTCCGCTTCAGCGTCCTCGGCAACGACACGCCCCTCTTCAACCCGCCGCAGTCGGAGACGGCCATCACCTCGCTGGCCTCGGAGGTCAACGTGCCCGGGCGGCTGCGCCGCAAGCCGCTCTCCGCCGAGCTGGAGGCACGCCGCGCGGCCCTCACCCGGGGCGAGACGCCCGAGGAGCTGTACTTCGGCGCGGCTCCGGCCTTCACCCTCTACCAGGCCAACCTGCCGGCGCAGCCCACGCCGCTGGAGCCCGAGCGCCTGGTGCTGTGCGACTTGTCCACCTGGCACCGGCCGCCGGAGAAGCTCACGTACCAGGACGCGGACGGCAACGACGTGGAGGTGCCCATCCTCGCCGGGGTGGACCCCGTCACCGGCCGCATCGCCTTCGCACCGGGACAGCACCCGGACCGGCTCCACGTGTCCTATTCGTACGGCTTCAGCAGCGAGGTGGGCGGCGGCTTCTATGACAGGCAGGACACGCTCCCGGCCGTCGAGGAGCGCGCCGTGTACCGCGTCTCGTACAAGGGGCCGCACGCCACGGTGGGCCACGCGCTCATCGCCTGGCGCGCGGACCTGAACGCGGGCGCGCCGCGCGCGAAGGACGCGCTCATCGAGGTGCAGGACAGCAGCGTCCATGCCTTCGACGAGCTCCATGTCCCGGCCGGCGTGAAGCTGGAGCTGCGCGCCGCCAACCTCCAGCGCCCGGTGCTGGACGTGCCCGGCGCCCCGTGCGTGGTGCGGCTGGACGCGGGCGCGGAGGCCATCCTCAACGGCTTCATCGTGAAGGGCGATGCCCTGGACGTGCGCGCGGGCGACGACGCGTCGCTGACGCTGCGGCACTGCACGCTGGTGCCCGGGCTCGGACTGAGGCCGGACGGCTCGCCCATGGACCCGATGGCGGCGAGCCTCACCCTCCGCGGCGCGGGCGTGGGCTCGTGCGCGGTGTCGCTGGTCCGCTGCATCACCGGCCCCATCCTCGCGGGGCAGGCCACGCGCCTGCTGCTGGAGGACTCCATCGTGGACGGCCTCGGTGGCCCCGCGCTGGGCAGCCTGCCGGAGCCCGGCACGGGTGGCGGCGGTCAGGTGCTGGCCCCGGAGGAAGACGCGGCGGAGGAGGCCGGCCAGAAGAGCTTCGGGCCCGGCGAGGAGCCTCCACCCGAGGGGCCTTTGACGGACTCGGGGGCGACGGGCCGGCTGACGATTCGGGCCAGCACGGTGCTGGGCGACGTGGAGGCCACGGTGTTGGAGCTGGCCAGCGACTCGCTCTTCACCGGAATGGTGAGCGTGGTGCAGCGGCAGAAGGGGTGCATGCGCTTCAGCCACGTGCCGGCGGGCTCGCATGTGCCCACGCGTTTCCGTTGCCAGCCGGCCTACGCGGAGGACGCGCCGGCGGAGGTGAAGGAGGAGGTGGAGCGGCGCGTGTGGCCCGTCTTCACCTCCCTGCGGTACGGCGACCCCGGCTACTGCCAGTTGTTGGTGGATGCGGATGACGCCATCCGCCGGGGCGCCAGTGACGAAGGCGAGATGGGCGTGTTCCACCACCTGCAACAACCCCAGCGCGAGGCCAACCTGCGCGCCAGCTTGAAGGATTACCTGCGCTTCGGACTCGAGGCGGGGATCTTCTTCGTGACCTGAGGAGACGCCATGAAGGGCGATTTCAGCCGGAACACCTTCCGGCCCGCGAAGCACTACTCCGGCGTGCGCATGCAGCAGGGCCGCGTGCAGCTCGACGCGGACTGGAACGAGCAGCTCGACATCCAGTCGCACCTGGACGAGACGACGCACAAGGACGTCATCGGCCGCGCCGGTGGGCCGCTCGAGGCGGGCAAGCCCATCGACCAGACGGGCTTCGCCATCTTCCTGCAGGGCAGCCAGCCCTGGGTGCGCAAGGGGCGCTACTACGTCGACGGCATCCTCTGCGAGAACGAGGAGGACACCGCCGTCGCCACGCAGCCGGACCTCAAGGCCCTGCCGCCGCTGCCCACGGCCGAGGGCACGTACGTCTTCTTCCTGGACGTGTGGCAGCGCCACGTGACGGCGCTGGAGGACCCGGCCCTGCGCGAGGTGGCGCTGGGCGGCCCGGACACCGCCACGCGCTCGCGGACGGTGTGGCAGGTGAAGTGGCTGCCAGTCACGGGCGCGGACCTGTCCAAGCCGTGCGAGGACTTCGGCACCGCGAGCTGGCTGCCTCCGGCGCTGGCGAGCACCGGCAAGCTGGCCGCGCGCGCGCAACCCGAGGCGACCAGCACGAACCCGTGTGAGGTGCCGGCCAGCGCGGGCTACCGGCGGCTGGAGAACCAGCTCTACCGCGTGGAGGTCCACGACGAGGGCTCCGCGGACGGCACGGCCACCTTCAAGTGGTCCCGCGACAACGGCGTGCTGGTGAGCGCCGTGAAGAACGTGGACTCGGCCCTGCGGCTCATCACCGTGGACGTGCCGGGCAAGGACGCCTACCGGCGCTTCATGCCCAACCAGTGGGTGGAGCTCACCGACGAGGACCGCGTGCTGCGCGGCCAGCCCGGCGTGCTGCTCCAAATCGAGACCGTCACCGGCCCCCAGCTCAAGGTGAAGACGTGGCCCGCGGGGACGCCCACGACGGGCAAGCTCACCGTGCGGGCCTGGGACACGGTGTCCACCAACGGCACCCTGAAGGTGGCGACGGACGCCGACACCACCACGCCCGCCGTGAAGGACTGGCTGACGCTGGAGAGCGGCATCCAGGTGCTCTTCACCGCGGGAACCTACCGCACGGGCGACTACTGGCTCATCCCCGCGCGCACCGTGCTGGGCGACGTGGAGTGGCCGGTCGACGCGTCGAAGAATCCCATCTTCGAGGCGCGCCACGGCATCGACCACCACTACTGCGCGCTGGCCATGGTGCGGCGCAACGCGGACGGCTCGTACACGCTGATGCACGACTGCCGGCGGCTCTTCCCGCCGCTCACCCAGCTCAAGTCGCTGCTGTACGCGGGCGGTGACGGGCAGGAGACGATGCCGGGGCAGTGGCTCATGCGGCCGCTGCGCGCGGGCGTGTTCAACGGTCAGGTGCCGGTGCAGGGCGCGAGCGTGCGCTTCACCGTGCTCACCGCCGAGGGCAACGGCGTGCTCGGCGCGACGTACAACGCCGCGACGACGGCCACCACGCTCACCGTGCAGACCGACGCGAATGGCATCGCGGAGGTGTTCTGGAAGCCGGACGACACGGGCTGGACGACGGCCAACATCCGCTACAGCCAGCGCGTGGAGGCGAAGCTGCTGGACCAGGATGGCCACGAGATTCACGGCCCCATCCGCTACGGCGCCAGCCTCAGCGTGGCCAGCCAGGTGGCCTACAACCCGGGCTGCACCAACCTGAGCGCGACGCACACGGTGCAGGAGGCGCTGGACACGCTCTGCAACCAGTTGGAGCTGTCCTACGAGGGCGGTGACGGGCAGGAGGTGCTGCCGGGACAGGCGCTGGACCAGCCGCTGCGCGTGGGCGTGGCGCGGCACCAGCTGCCGGTGGCCGGTCAGACGGTGCGCTTCACGACGACGCAGGGGCGGTTGTCGCTGGACGGCACGACCTTCACCTCGCAGGAGGTGGTGGCCACCACCGGAGCGGCGGGCGAGCTGCTCGGCATCGCCCAGGTGTACTGGCGGCCGGACGGCACCAGCGCGGCGCCCGCCACGCAGCAGGTGAAGGCGCGGCTGGAGATTGCGGGCACGCCGGTGCACCTGCCGCTCGTCTTCACCGCGCGGCTGAGCCTCGCGCGCCTCGTGGCCTACACGCCGGGCTGCACCAACCTCAGCGACGCGGACACGGTGCAGGAGGCGCTGGACACGCTGTGCAACCAGCTCGAGCTGTCCTACGTGGGCGGGGACGCGCAGGAGGTCATTCCCGGCCAGTCCCTGTTCCAGCCGTTGCGTGTGGGCGTGGCGCGCCATCAGCAGCCGGTGGGCGGCCAGACGGTGCGCTTCACGGCGCTGCAGGGCGAGCTGTCGCTGAACAACGACACGGGCTGGGCGCCGGAGCTGGTGGCCACCACCGGGACCACGGGGGATGCGCTCGGCATCGCCCAGGTGTACTGGCGGCCGGCCAGCGGCGTCGAGGCTCCCGCCACACAGGAGGTCATCGCGAAGCTGGAGGTGGGCGGCAAGGTGGTGCACCTGCCCGTCCGCTTCACGGCGCACCTGAGCCGCGCCAGCTCGGTGGCGTACCAGCCCGGCGCGTGCTCCACCCTGAGTAGCGCCACCAGCGTGCAGGAGGCGCTGGACACGCTGTGCCGCGTGCGCGAGTTCCGCTACGTGGGCGGAGACGGGCAGCAGGGCCCGCGCGGGCAGTTCCTCCCGTCGCCGCTGGAGGTGGCGGTGGTCAGCGGCGAGACGCCGCTGGCGGGCGTCATGGTGCGCTTCCGCATCACCACCGGCACGACTACCGAGGCACAGCTGCGCCGGGTGGATGACCCGCGGGTGGTGGGCCCACAGCTCGACGTGCCCACGGATTCCGAGGGCATCGCCCGCGTGAGCTGGAGGCTGGACTCGCAGAACACCACGCAGCGCGTGGAGGCGCGGCTGCTGGAGCCGTCCGGCCCGTCCAACGCGGTGCCGCCCATCCACTTCAATGCGGGCTACGCCGAGGGTGCCTCGGACCCGGTCATCAAGGTGACGGGCATGTCGTGGGTCAGCACGAACTACGGCACGCTGGTGAACAACGGGGGCTACATCTTCTTCTCCGACAGCTTCGCCCCGGGCATCCGCCTCACCTGCGACACCGAGCTGCTGCAGACGACTCCGCCTCCGTCCGTGGTCTACGCGCAGGTGGACGTGCCGTATCCCTTCTCGCCGCAGGACCGGACCTACTGGCAGGGGCAGTGGAACAACCAGCAGCTGGGGACGCTGCCAGGCGTCATCGCCTACCAGACCTTCACGCTCCTCGGGAACGTGAGCATCCAGGGCAACACCATCGTCTGGGTGCCGCCCAAGGCCACCACGGACTTCATCAACGTGCTCATGTCGGTGTCGTGGCCCGTGGGCGTGCTGATGCGGCTGACGGTGAAGGGCGGCTTCATCCGCTCGAAGGATGGGACGCGCCTGCTCGACGGCGAGGTGACCTCCCTCTCCAACGAGAATCCGTGGAGCATCGGCCTGCCCAACACGGGCGACGGGAAGCGCGGTGGGGACTTCCAGGTGTGGTTCTACATGCGGCCCCTGGTCATCGGAATCGTTCCGATTACGGGCGGCACGGGCGGCGCCATCGAGGTGCCGCGCGTCACGGAAGGCACGGCGACGCCGAGCCTGGTGCCCGCCACCGCACGGTTGGCGGTCTCCGCGCCGACGACGGAGGAGGCCGCGAAGCCGCGCACGTACTCCGGGCTGAAGCAGTCCTGGGGCATGGCGCGTGACTCGAAGCGGGCCGAGCTGCTGGTGGCGGACTCGGCGGGGGACGCGGTGGTGCGCTTCGACCTGAAGGCCGAGGGCACCGTGAAGCCCCTGGGCACCACGGAGAAGGGGCTGGACGCGCCCACGGCGCTCGTGGTGGACGCGGAGCGCGACGAGGTGTTCGTCGCCAACAGCGGCAATGACTCCGTGGCCGTCTTCAAGCGCGACGCGAAGGGCAACCTCGTGCCGGCTCGTACGTTGGCGGGCCGCAAGACGGGGCTGTCCGGGCCGGTGGGCCTGGCGTTGGACTCGGCGAAGAAGGTGCTCTACGTCGCGGGCTCGGGGAAGACGCTGCTCGGCGCGGCGACCGGGACGCGGCCGGTGAAGGCGGCCTTCCTCTCGGTATTCGACGTGGACGCCAGTGACGACACGGCGCCGCGGCATCGGTGGACGGGGGATGAGCTCGGCCTCCACCGGGCGGCGGGCCTGGCGGTGGACCTCCAGAAGCGGGAGCTCTTCGTGGCGGACACGGGGGCGGATGCGGTGTTCGTCTTCTCGCTGGATGCGCTGGAGTCGGGCGCGGAGGAGGTGAAGCCGCTTCGCGTGCTCCAGGGCAAGCGCACGGGGCTGGCGCAGCCGGTGAGCCTGTCGCTGGACGAGCGGAGCGAGGAGCTGTGGGTGGCGAATGCCCGCACGGGCGCGGTGACGGTGTACGCGCGCACCGCGCAGGGCGACGTGGCTCCGGCGCGCACGGTGGAGGTGCCGGGCGAGGCGAAGAAGGGCCTGCGAGGCGTGCTGGTGTAGCAGGCGCGGCGGGAAGGGGGTTGCTGCGTGGCGGCTCGGGCCAGGACGAAGGCGACGGTGAAGCCCACGGCCCCCGCCTCGCGGGCCCGGGCCTCCGTGCGTCCGCAGCCGGCTTCGGCCGTGGCTCCGCAGGTGCAGTCGGCGCTGGAGGCGCCGGGCCAGGCGCTGGAGCCGGGCGTGCGCGAGGCGATGGAGGCGCGCTTCGGGCACGACTTCGGCCAGGTGCGTGTGCACACCGGTGGCTCGGCGGCGATGGCGGCGAAGGACCTCCAGTCGCTGGCCTTCACGCATGGGCAGGACATCGTGTTCGCGGCGGGGCAGTACCAGCCGCACACGCAGGCCGGTATGCGGCTGCTCGCGCACGAGCTGGCGCACACGGTGCATCAGCGCGGGGCCGCGCGGCCGGTGCGGGGCTTCAGCGAGGTGAGCCGTCCCGGTGAGCCGCTGGAGCGCGAGGCCGAGTCGGCGGCATCGCGGGTTGCGGACGGGGGCGGGATTGCACCGGCGGCGCTCTCGGTGGGCGCGGCGGGAGCGCGGGGGCTGATTGCCCGGCGCGTGGACCCGGCGGCCTCGAGTGCGTCCGGGGCGGTGGAGCTGGACTCCACGCGCATCATCGAGACGCTGGTGCGCGTCATCCTGCTCAGCTTGCAGATGGACCCCGGGGACAGCTCCGGGCGGGTGCGGCGGCAACTGGAGCCGCTGCCGGAGACGGTGCGCGACGCGGTGGTGGCGCGGCTCCGGGAGCGCGTGGCTCCGGCGAGGCTGGAGGCGCTGCTGGCCACGGTGCAGGAGGCGCCCGAGGAGGCACCGGCACCGGGAGAGACGCCGGAGGTGCAGGCCCGTTCGCCGGAGGAACAGGCGGGGGCCCGCAACGAGGGCTCGGCCGCGGCCACGGAGCAGGGAATCTCCGAGTCGGAGCGCGAGGCGGCGGGAGAGGCGGAGCCGGGAAGGGCGCGGCTGACGGCCGAGGAGCAGCGCGCGGCGCAGGCGGAGGCGGAGCGTGCCGCGGCGGCGAATGCGTCGCGAGGGGCCGCCATCGCCGCGAGGGTGGCGGCGGAGGCCGCGGCGGCGGAGCGGCGCGGAGTCGGCTCGCCCGCGACGGCGGCCCGAGTGGCGGCGGAGCGTCTGGCCGCGGGAGTCCCGGCGCCGACCCCGCCACCGCTTCCGTCGGAGGCACAGGCAGAGAGCACGAGGGACACGGCCCAGGAGTCGCGCGCCGAGGCGGCGAGGAAGGCGCCCTCCGCGGCCCAGGCCCTCGCGGTGGCAGTGCGGCTCCGGGCGGGGAGGGACGCGGAGGCCGAGGCGCGGACCGGCGCGGAACCCACGGATGTCAGCAGTGCGGCACCGGAAGGAGCTGCCGCCGCTCCGGCCGAGGGGGCCACGGCGGAAGAGGCGCGACAGGCCGAGGAAGCTCAGCCGGAAGAAGCACGCACGGCGGGGGCTCGTGGCCGAGGACCTCGGGCGGCCGCGGGAGCCGCGCCGACGGAGGGCGGAGCTGCCGCGATAAATCGTGGGGAGCCCGTCGGTCCGCCGCCCAACCGGGCGCCGCCACTCCAGATAGGGGCGGTGGAGGCCGCGGCGTCAGATGCCGCGCGTGGCGCCGCTCAGGCGGGGGGCGCCGCACCTGCGGGCGCATCGGCGGCAAGGCCTGCCGCGGCAGGTGCCACCACAGGCGCGGCGTCGGGAGGAGCGGTCGCGGCAGGCCCTTCGGCGGCACGAGCTGGCGTGGCAGGGCTCTCGACGGGCGGTGGTGCCGCGGCAGGTCTCACAACGGGAGGTGCGGGCGCAGCAGTCGCCACGACAGTCGGTGCTGTAGCAGCAGGTCCTGCGGCGAGCGCGACGACGGCCAGTGCTGCAGCAGCAGGTCCTGCGACGGGCGCGACGACAGCCGAAGCAGGCGCGGCGGGTGCGGCGACAGGCACGGCCGCAGCGGGACTCGTTACGGGCGCACCAGCGGGAGGTGCAGGCGCAGCAGCCCCATCCGCCGAAGCGCCGACGGGAGGTGTCACCGTTGCAGGCGCGAGAGCTGCCGGAGCAGGAGGCGCTGTCACAGCGGCGCCGACGGGCAGTGCCGCTGCGGGCACCGTGGCAGGAGCACCGACGGGCAGTGCTGCCACGGCGGGCGCCTCGGCAGCCACGGGGATGGAAGGTGCCGCACCGGCCGGCGCCGTGTCGGGTTCGCCGACAGGAGCCGCTGCCTCGACGGGCGCGGCGACAGGAGCGCCATCGGGAAGCACTGCCTTGGCAGGCGCGGCGACAGGAGCGCCGACGGCAGGCGCCGCTGAGAGCGCGACGGCGGGCATGGCGACGGGAGGCGCTGCCTCGGCGGAAGGTGCCACCTCCGCACCCGCTGGTGGTGCGCTTCCGGCTGGCGAGGAGTCCGCGGGAGGCGGGGCCGAAGCTGTTCCGGAAGAGGAAGGCGCCTCCACCGCTCCAGCAGGGCCCGAAGGCGCCGAGGCGGGAGCCGCCGCGCCGGAAGCCGCGGGGCAGGGTGCGGCTGGAGAGAGCGCCGCCGAAGAGGCGGAGCCCGTCGCGGCCGAGGAGGTCGCCGCGGCCGAGGAAGAGGGTGCCACGGCGCAGGTCCTGCCCGAGCCCCAACCGGAAACCTTCCCGTCCGGTTCGCCGCCAGAAGTCGAGGCCGGGCCCACTCCAGAGCAGCTCGGCTCGGGAGGCGCGGCTCCATCCATGAGCGCCCCCCCGGCGGAGTCGTCCGCCGCCTCCGAGCCATCGGAGACCGCCGCTCCACGGGCCGCCACGAGAGGCGCCGCCGACGTGAGCGCGGAGCAGGCCGCTGCATCCGTCGGGGCCGCACCCGAAGAGTCCGAAGTGGGCCCCGCCCCGGCGGAAGCGGCCGCCGAGACGGCCCCCGCTCCGGCGGAACCTGCTGTCGAGGAAGGCCCCGCGCCCGCGACTTTGGAGTCCCCGGCGCCCGAGCCCGAGGCCACGGCGGCACCTGGAGCCACCACGGCGGCAACTCCGTCGGTGGACCTCGGCTCGATGGCGGAAGCGGGAGACCTCGCCGGAGACCTGGGCGGCGGCGGGGAGATGGCGGCCCCGTCCATGGGCGGAGGTGGGGGCGGAGGCAGCGCCGTGCCCGAGCCGCCGACGCCTTCGGTGCCCGACGTCTCCCAAGCAGACCCGGTCTCGGCGATGGGAGCCGTGGGCAACCTGCCCGCCGTGCAGCTGCAGCAGGCCCTCGGTGGCGTGAGCGCCTCGGCGACGCGGAGCGTGCAGGAGCAGCGGCAGGAGCTGACCGCGAACCCGCCGCAGATGGAGCGCCCCTCGGGAGCGCCCGCGCCCGGAACGGAGACCGAGGGCACCGCGCCCTCTTCGCGGCAGGGACGGAGCCGCGTGGATCGCGCTCCGGAAGGCCCGGCCAGGCCCGTGGCTGGGCCCGCGCCGCTCCCGCAGGCCCCCGTGCTGCCCACCGCCTCGGTCGCGACGCCCCAGATATCCGGCACGGCGGAAATCACGGCGCAGGATGCCCAGCGGGTCGCCAACGCCGTGCGCGACCTGCCCACGAGAGACCCCGCGCTGAACGTCACGGTGGGCGCTGCGCCAGCGCTCACCCTGGAGGGCAATGCCGACCCCGCCCGCATGCGCGAGCAGCGCGAGCGGCTGGAGCAGAGCACCACGGAGTCGTTGACGCAGGGCCGCAGTGACGTCGCCCAGCCCATGGGCGAGGACCACGTGCTCCCCGACGTGCCCGAGGAGACGCTGCAAGCCAATCTCTCAACGGGAGGAGGCGCGGCGGCGGGAGGCGGAGGCGCGGGAGGCGGCGGCGGGGCGGCCCCTGCGGGAGGAGGCGCAGCGGGAGGAGGCGGGGACGACGTCGCCCTCTCGGTCATCGCCGAGCAGGAGCGGGGCGACGAGATTCGCGCGAGCGTGGCGGGCGCGCGCACCGAGCTCGGCAGCCGGGTGCAGGAGCACGGCCAGCAGGTGGCGGAGGAGCGGGCCCGCTCGCAGGAGGAAATCGACACGCTCGTCGCGGAGAACGCCAGCGCGCAGACCGACGAGCGCTCCCGCGTGCGCAGGGACGTGAGCGCGAGGCGCGAGGAGTGGAGCCGCGAGCAGGACTCGGAAGTCTCACGAGCTCGCGAGCAGGCGGGAGAGGCCGGCCAGCGGGGCGCCAGGGACATCGAGCGCGAGCGGGCCTCGGGCGAGGGCGAGGCCGCGGGCCACGTGCGCGAGGGCGACGCCGAGGTGGCGGGGCATCGCCAGGAAGCGGAGCGCAACGCCGCGAGGGAGCGGCGCAACGCGGAGGGAGAGTCGGGAGGCATCTTCGGGTGGATTGGCTCGCGGGTGCGGGCGTTCTTCGACCGCGTCAAGCGAGCCATCCAGGCGGGCTTCGAGCGGGCAAGACGCCTCGTCCGCGCCGCCATCCAACGCGCGCGTCAGTTGGCCATGGCGGCCATCGAGCGCGCGCGCCGGGCCATCGTGGGCGCCATCCGCTGGGTGGGCGACCGGCTCATCGAAATCGGCGACACGCTGCTGGCGGCCTTCCCGAGGCTGAGGGACCGCTTCCGCCGCTTCATCCAGGAGCGGGTGGCGCAGGCCGAGGCCGCGGTCAACCGGCTGGCCGAGGCGCTGAAGCAGGGCGTGCAGCGGGCGCTGGACCTGCTGGGCGCGGCGCTGGACGCGGCGCTGGGGCTGCTGGAGCGCGGGCTGCTCGCCGCGGTGGACGCGGTGAACCAGGTGGTGCAGAGCGCCATCAACGCGGCGCGAGCGATTGCGCAGGCGCTGGGCGCGTTCATGCAGCTCATCCGCGACATCGCGGCCAACCCGGGGCAGTGGCTGCGCAACCTGGGTGCCTCGATTGTGGACGGCATCCGCAACCACCTGGTGAGCGCGTTCCGGACGGCCATCCGGCAGTGGTTCAACGAGACGGTGGAGGGGCTGCTGGGGTTGGGCTCGGCCATCCTGAATCTGCTGCGGAACGGGGGAATCACCTTCCAGCAGATTGCTCGCATGGCATGGGACGGGCTGAAGTCGGTCATCCCGATGCTGCTGGTGCAGCTGCTCATCGAGCGGCTGGTCTCGATGATTGTCCCTGCGGCGGGAGCGGTGCTGGCCATCATCCAGGGCCTGCAGGCGGCGTGGGGGACGGTGAGCCGCATCATCCAGGCGTTCCAGCAGTTCTTCGCCTTCCTGCGAGCGGTGAAGAACGGCAACGCGGGCCCGCAGTTCGCGCAGGCGCTGGCGTCGGCGGCCATCGTCGTCATCCAGTTCGTGGCCTTCTTCCTGTTGCGCCGGCTGGTGCGGCCGGCGGCGCGAATCGGCCAGCGCATACGGGCCATCGCCCAGCGCATCGGCCGGCTCCTGCAGCGGGCCGCGCGCACGGTGGCGCGAGGCGCGAGAGCGGCGGGCCGCGGCCTCATGCGAGGCGTGCGCGCGGTGGGCCGTGCGGTGGCGCGAGGCGCGAGGTCGGCGGGAAGGGCCGTGGCGCGAGGCGCACGCGCGGTGGCGAGGAGGCTCGCGAGGACGAGGTTGGGGCGGCTGCTGCGGCGGGGCTGGAGGGGCCTGCGCAGCCGGCTGCAGCGTGCGCGCGAGCGCATCCGTCAGTGGCGCGAGCGGAGGCGGCGGCAGCGGCCCACGCCTCAGCAGCGGCTGGACCGGGCCGTGAGTGCCCTGAGGCCGCGCATCGCTGCAATGCTCCGCAGGGGAACGTCCGGCGTGCTGTTCCGGGCCTGGTTGATGGCTTGGCGCATCCAATATCGCCTGACCCGCTTGGACGTTCAGCGGCAGGGCGATCGCTTCACCGTCATGGCCGTCGTCAATCCCCAGGCGCCGCTCGGCGAGGGATTGCGTGCCTCTGACCGGAAGTTGCTGCAGATCCTGGATACTCGCTTGGGGCGCGAGAAGGTCGAGCTGCTTCGCCTCGTCCGGGAAATCACCGAGCAGCTCACGGAGCAGCACGCTGCCCAGGCTCAAGCGCTGCGGGCTCAGCGGGGGACCTTCACGGAAGGTGACGTCTCGGGCCGCAGCGTCCGGGTGGACCGGAACGTTCCCATTCCCGCGGTGGTCCAGTACATCCACCAGCGGGGGCAGCCGACCGTGCCGCACTTCCGCTACAGCTACGGAGAGGCCAACGTACGCGAGAGCTACGTCCCCACGCCGCAGCAGCGCACGCGCATGGCAAGTGGAGGTGGGTTGCCGAGCCTCACGGAAGGACAGGCCCAGGTCTACGGTCTGGGCCGGGGCGGCAGGTACAGCGACATCGCTGAGGACCTCATTCCCAGGCTGCGAGCCACGGGGCTGACGGATGCTCAGATCGCACAGAACCTGGGTCACTTCGTCCAGACGAATACGCTTCTTCCTGGAGCTGCCGGTAACAGGGAGCAAAGAAGGACGTTCGCGGCGCTGCAACACCTGCTCTTCGTTCGTGAGTCCTCGAGAACCCGTGCGAACCTCGCTCATGCCGCCATGCTCACGCAGCTTGTCGAGCAGGGAGGCATCACGGATATCAGGCAGGCCTTCACCGGCTTTGGACCCGAGCGTCAGGGGGGCGGTCTGCTACCCGTGTCCTTCGAAGGTGCGGCGGGCGCTGCCCGGCGGCTCGACAGAGTGCTCGGCTTTGAACCCCAGCGAGGGACAACACCGGCGAGACACGTGCTAGAGCTTGCCCAGCGCGAGTACGATTTGATTGAGCGCTGGATTCGAATGACGCTGCGCACCCGGGCACAGTTGGAAGGGCTCGAGTTCGATAACGAAGAGCATCTGCAGGAGTACGTCGCAGCCCAGTTCCGTGCACTCATGCAGGACAGGCCGAGACTTCGTCTGCTCATCCAGGAGAACCTGGAGATTTTCTACAGGAGGGCGCCTGCGAGCTGAGGTGGCATGACGCGCGCTCCCGCGAAAGGTTCATATGAAGAAGGTCCGTGTTCCCCTGAAGAACGTTCATGCCGCGGCGCAACTCAGCTCGGTCGCGCGAATCGGTGGCTGGAAGATGGACTCCGTGACGGAAGCCACGCCCACCCAGCCGTACCAGGTCATCTGGGTCACGGCGGATGGACAGAGCATCGTCCGCTTCATCGACGACTTCATGATTGAAGTGCCGTACATCTACATCGAGAGCGAGACGCCGGAGCGCATCATCCGCGGCCTCCGGAAGTTCGTGGACCTCTACACCGATGAAGAAATCCGGAAGCTCGCCGAGGCGGCTTCCACGGTGGAGGAGATGGACCTGGCGGTCCGCCTCATGGCGCTCATCGCTCCACCCTCTTTTGACGCCGCCTTCTTCGATTTCCTTCGCAAGGGCCTGACGTTCTCAGAGCCCTCCGTCCGGCGCAGGGCCATCCTCGCCATCGGTTACCCGGGATGGAAGGAGTTCCGTCCCGTGCTGGAGTCACTGGCGAAGGACGATCCTGTTCCGGAGGTTCGAGACCTGGCGAAGATTGCGCTAGAGGGATTCGAGAAGTTCGGTTTCCAAGGCGGTGGAGAGCCCGAGCCGTCCGGTGGCAAGACCTAGCGGGCCCATGAAGTTCGAGATTCATCTGGAGGCCGTGGTTCCGCCGGACTGCACGTTCGAGAAGATCAAGCAGGCCTTCGAAGCGCAGGGTTGGAAGTGGGCCCAGAGCATCACGAAGCAGGAATCATATTTTCGAGAGGAAATCTGGGAGGTCGAAGAGGAGCGCGGAGCCGTGCGCTACATCGACGACGACTTCCTGAAGGTCACCATCATCCGTGCGGAGAGCAACATCGGGGGAATGGTGGCCACGCTGCTCCAGCAGCTCGAATCACAGTTACCCCTCCGATACCTCACGCCGTTGGTGCACCTGAGCAGGTCCGAAGACTCAGGGACCCGGGCGTTCGCGCTCCGGGGCATGGCGGCCATCACGGACGAGTTCTACGGCGACGTCTTCCGAGCCTTGAAAGAAGCTGCCCTCGACCCGGACCCAAGGTTTCGCGGACTGGCACTGCGGTGCATCACCCGCTACCCGTGGTTCCAGTTCATCAAGGTGCTCCAGGAGGCCGCCTCGAAAGAGACCATGCCCGAACTGCACGCGGAGCAACTGGCCCTCAGTGAAGACCTCCGCAAGCACGGCCGGCGCGGAACCTGAACCTCCACGGGCACCCTACGCCCCGAACGCCCGCTGAGCCCGGTCGTCCGCACCACAGTCCGTTGTCCTCTTCCCATCAGCCCGCCACCTTCAAGGACGATTTCCCCTGGAGGAGGACAGGCATGAGGGCAGGCATCCGGATGGGACTGTGCTTCGCGCTGCTCGCGGGAGGGAGCGCGGCCGCCGAGGAGCTCACGGCGATGGACTCCCGGTACGTGGAGTGGCAGGGGCCCTATTTCCTGCTGGGCCTCGGCGCGGAGGGCTACACCGGCGACCTCGCCCCCAACCTCAACCCCGGCCTCTCCTACGACGCCACCATCGGCTTCCGCGCGTCGGAGATTCTCGGCGTCGAGGTGGGCTACAGCGGCGGCGTCAACGACCTGGACCCGGGCGCGGGCACGGGCGTGGGCGGCCCCGACATCGTCCGCAATGGCGCGCAGCTCGCCATCAACGTGGGCTTCATCCCCCACACCCGCCTGCAGCCCTATGCCCTGGCCGGCATCGGTGTGGAGCGCTACTCCGTGCGCAGCGGCGTCTCCGTCCGGTACTTCGATGACACGGGTGGCTACGTCCCCGTCGGGCTGGGCCTGCGGTACAAGCTCAGCCAGACCCTCTCCGCCGAGGCCCGCGCCAGCTACAGCGCCCTCTTCAGCCAGGACTTCGCGCCCATCACCGACGAGGACGTGCTCGATGGGCGCTACCAGGGCCTGCTGCAACTGGGTGGCACCTTCTGAACCTGTCCGGAGCCACGGCGCCTCGAGGCCGTCGTCGCTCCGGGTACGGTGGGCCCACGCTACGGATGCTGCGCCCGCGCGGAAGCGCGCTGCGCCTTCTCCGCCTTCTTGAGCAACTCCAACAGGTCCCGCAGGCGCGGCTCCTCCACGGGCTCGACGAGCTGCACCGAGTGCCGCCGCCCATCATCGTCCTCGATGGTGACGGTGTAGAGCGTCCGGTCCGCGCCGCGTGACGCCGTGCCCACGGTGCCGGGCTGCTCGAAGAAGCGCGCCTCCCGCACGGCGCGCTGGAGCGCCTCCGCCGTATCAGGCGGAAGCGACGCCACGTCCATGCTGCGAGGCTTGCTGAGGCCCGGGAAGAAGGCGATGCCCCCCTCCCGCTTGAGCTCGATTCGCATCACTCGCTCCAGGTTGCCTCGTCCTGCCTAGTGGGCCGGCGGCCGCTGTCCGGGCTGCTGCGGGAGCTGCACGCCGGGGCCCCACATGGGCTCGCCCGCCCGCTCGCGCGAGACGCGGATGTCCACCTGGGCCCAGGAGTCGCGGACCACCTTCTCCTCGTCGCTGCCGCTCCCGTAGAGGCGGGCGGCGGACAGCACCGTGAGCCGCGCGAAGGACAGGAAGGACGCATTGGCCCGCAGCCGCGGGTCCCTCAACGTCTCGTACCAGATGTGGCCGGCGCGCTCCCACGAGTAGCCGCCCAACTGCGAGGCCACGAGGTAGAAGGCCCGGTTGGGGATGCCCGAGTTGATGTGCACGCCGCCGTTGTCCTCCCACGTGCGCACGTATTCCTTCATGCGGCCCGGCTGCGGGTCCTTCCCCAGCACGTCGTCGTCGTACGCAGTGCCCGGGTCCTTCATGGAGCGCAGCGCCACGCCCTCGACGTTGTCCGTGAAGAGGCCCTCGCCGATGAGCCAGTCCGCCTGTTCCGCCGTCTGGTTCAGCACGCGCTGCTTCACGAGCGAGCCGAAGACGTCGGAAATCGACTCGTTGAGCGCGCCCGACTGGGAGAAGTAGGTGAGGGGGCCGTCGTACTCGGTGACGCCATGGGTCAGCTCGTGGCCGATGACGTCCACGGCGATGGTGAAGCGGTTGAAGAGGTCTCCGTCCCCGTCGCCGAACACCATGCGCTCGCCGTCCCAGAAGGCGTTGTCGTAGTCCACGCCATAGTGGACGTGGGCGTTGAGCGGCATGCCCTTTCCGTCGATGGAGTTGCGGGCGAAGATCTCCCAAAACAGGTCATACGTGGCGCCCAGACCGTTATAGGCCTCGTTGACGCACACGTCGGCGGTGTCGCCCTGTCCCTCGGTGCGGACCACGGTGCCGGGGAAGGACTCCGTGTTCTTCATGTCGTAGATGGTTCGCTGCTTCTGGCTCTCCACCATCATCGGTGCGGGAATGAGCCGCTGCCCCAGTGGGACCATCGCTCCGCGCGCCACGCGCATGGCCCGGATGGTGCTGTCGGTGGCCAGCGTCCGGAGGACGCGCTCGCGCTGCTCCTTCGAGCCGTTCTGCGCAATCTGGCGACTGAGATGAGGCGGGAGGATGCAGTGCAGGGAATGTCGGTGTCGCGGATGGGGTCTCATCGCCGGGCGCTCCTGTAGACGTGTTCAAGAGGGCTGAAGGTGATGGCCGCCGTTGTGACGGGGCGTGCCCGCCTGCCTGCTTCCCTCCGCGTAGTCAGGTCGGCCCGTGTCCTGACGTGGGTAGTGGCGCCGCCGAAGACCCCTGCCTGGGACTCCATGCTCCTGACGCTCTCGACGACCCACCACCCAGCGACGGACCTGGGCTACCTGCTCCACAAGAATCCCACCCACGCCCGGTCGTTCGAGCTGCCCTTCGGACAGGCCCACGTCTTCTACCCGGAGGCCAGCGAGGCGCGCACCACGGTGGCCTTGTTGCTGGAGGTGGACCCCGTCGGCCTCGTGCGCAACCGCCGTGGCCCGGCGGGCGAGGGGGGCGCCCTGGAGCAGTACGTGAACGACCGGCCCTACGTGGCCTCGTCGTTCATGTCGGTGGCGCTCTCGCGCCTCTTCGGCTCGGCGATGTCGGGTCGCAGCCGCGAGCGGCCGGAGCTGGCCGGGCAGGCGCTGCCGCTCGCCGCGCGACTCTCCGTGCTGCCGTGCCGGGGCGGGGAGTCCTTCCTGCGCCGCCTCTTCGAGCCCCTCGGGTATGCCGTCACCGTCACGCCGCATGTGCTGGACGAGACGCGGCCCGACTGGGGCAACAGCCGCTACTTCACGGTGACGCTGGAGGCGTGCACCCGGGTGAGCGAGCTCCTCACGCACCTCTACGTCCTCATCCCGGTGCTCGACGACGACAAGCATTATTGGGTGGGCGACGAGGAGGTGGAGAAGCTGCTGCGTCACGGCGAGGGCTGGCTCGCGGCGCACCCCGAGCGGGAGCTGATTGCCCGTCGCTACCTGCGCCACCAGAAGAGCCTCGCGCGTCAGGTGCTGGAACGGCTCGAGGGCGACGAGGCCGCCGAGCCCGAGGAGCGCGAGCGCGTGCGCAACGAGGAGGAGGCCGCGCTGGAGTCGCGCCTCAGCCTCAATGACCAGCGCCTCCAGGCGGTGGTGGACGTCCTGAAGCAGAGCGGCGCCGCGCGCGTGGTGGACCTCGGCTGTGGCGAGGGCCGGCTGCTCAAGGCCCTGCTGGAGGAGCGCCAGTTCACGGAGCTCCTCGGCATGGACGTGTCCTTCCGCACGCTGGAGCTGGCGAAGGAGCGGCTGGGGCTCGACCGGCTCCCGGACATGCAGCGCCGCCGAGTGAAGCTCCTCCACGGCTCGCTCATGTACCGCGACTCACGGCTGGCGGGTCATGACGCGGCCACCGTCATCGAGGTCGTCGAGCACCTGGACCCGCCGCGCCTCGCGGCCTTCGAGCGCGTGCTCTTCGAATGCGCGCGGCCGGGCACGGTGGTCCTGACCACTCCGAACGCGGAATACAACGTGCGCTTCGAGTCGCTCCCCGCCGGGAAGCTCCGCCACAAGGACCACCGCTTCGAGTGGACGCGCGCCGAGCTCGAGTCCTGGGCGCAGGGCCTGTGCGCGCGGTTCGGCTACAGCGTCCGCTTCCAGCCGGTAGGCCCCGTGGATGAACGGGTCGGCGCGCCGACCCAGATGGCGGTGTTCACCCGATGAAGCTCACCATTCCCGAGCTCTCGCTCGTCCTCCTCATCGGCCCGTCCGGCTCGGGCAAGTCCACCTTCGCGCGGCGGCACTTCAAGCCCACGGAGGTCCTGTCCTCGGACACCTGGCGCGGCATCGTCTCCGACGACGAGAACGACCAGGACGCGACGAAGGACGCCTTCGAGGCGCTGCGCTTCGTCGCCGCGAAGCGCCTCGCGCGCGGCCTGCTCACCGTGGTGGACGCCACCAACGTCCAGCCCGAGGCGCGCAAGCCGCTCGTCGAGCTCGCGCGCGAGTACCACGTGCTGCCGGTGGCGGTGGTGCTCGATGTCCCCGAGAAGACCTGTCACGAGCGCAACCGCCAGCGGCCGGACCGGAGCTTCGGCCCGCACGTGGTCCGCGGCCAGCTCCAGCAACTGCACCGCTCGCTGCGAGGCCTGGAGCGCGAGGGCTTCCGGCACGTCCATATCCTCAAGTCGGAGCACATCGACACCGTCGAGCTCGCGCGGCAGCCGCTCTGGAACAACCGCAGGCACGAGCACGGCCCATTCGACATCATCGGCGACATCCATGGCTGCCTCGATGAGCTCGTGGCGCTGCTCACCCGCCTCGGCTACGGGCTCGCGCCCCGCGCGGACGGAGCCCCGGGCTTCGACGTGTCCCCACCCTCCGGGCGCAAGGCTGTCTTCCTCGGAGATTTGGTGGACCGGGGCCCGGACACGCCGGGCGTGCTCCGGCTCGTCATGGGAATGGTGAAGGCGGGCACGGCGCTGTGTGTCCCCGGCAACCACGAAATCAAGCTGATGCGGAAGCTGCGCGGCAAGGACGTGAAGGTGTCGCACGGCCTGGCGCAGTCGCTGGAGCAACTGGAGCGCGAGTCTCCGGAGTTCCGCCAGCAGGTGGTGGACTTCATCGACGGGCTCGTCTCGCACTACGTGCTGGATGGCGGGCGTCTGGTGGTGGCGCACGCGGGTCTGAAGGAGTCCATGCAGGGGCGCGGCTCGGGCAAGGTGCGCGACTTCGCTCTCTACGGGGAGACCACGGGCGAGACGGACGAGTACGGCCTGCCCGTGCGCTACAACTGGGCCGCTGAATACCGGGGCAAGGCCTCGGTGGTGTACGGCCACACGCCGGTGGTGGAGGCCGAGTGGCTCAACAACACGCTCTGCGTGGACACCGGCTGTGTGTATGGCGGGAAGCTCACCGCGCTGCGCTACCCGGAGCGCGAGCTCGTCTCCGTGCCCGCGGCCCGCGCGTACTGCGAGGCGGTGCGGCCGCTGGGCGGCGCGCCCACGGCTCCGCAACGGAGCGCCCAGCAACAGCACGACGACCTGCTGGACCTGGAGGACGTGCTGGGCAAGCGCATCGTCACCACGCGGCTGCTCCAGAACGTCACCCTGCGCGAGGAGAACGCGACGGCGGCGCTGGAGGCGATGAGCCGCTTTGCCATCGACCCGAAGTGGCTCATCTACCTGCCCCCGACGATGTCGCCCTCGGAGACGAGCCAGGCGCCAGGGCTCCTCGAACACCCCGCCGAGGCCTTCGCGTACTACCGCAAGGAGGGCGTGGCGAAGGTGGTGTGCGAGGAGAAGCACATGGGCTCGCGCTCCGTCATCGTCCTCGCGCGCGACGCGGAAGCCGCGCGGCGCCGCTTCGGCGTGACGTCCGGAGAGACGGGCGTCTGCTACACGCGCACCGGGCGCCGCTTCTTCGCCGACGCGGCGCTGGAGTCGGCCTTCCTGGCCCGGCTGACGAAGGCGTTGGACGCCTCCGGGTTCTGGGAGGCGCTGAGCACGGACTGGGCCTGCTTCGACTGCGAGCTGATGCCCTGGTCCCTCAAGGCGCAGGAGTTGCTGCGGGAGCAGTACGCGGCCGTGGGCGCGGCGTCCCGCGCGGCGCTCGCGGACGTGGTGGCGGTGCTCGGACAGGCGGCGGCGCGAGGGCTGGACGTGGGCGAGTTGTCCGCCCGCTTCGGCGAGAAGGCGAGCAGTGCCGGGCGCTACGTGGAGGCGTGGCGGCGCTACTGCTGGCCGGTGCGCTCGTTGGAGGACGTGCGGCTCGCGCCCTTCCACCTGCTGGCCACCGAGGGCGCGGCCCACGTGGACAAGGACCACGTGTGGCACATGGAGACGCTGGCCCGGGTGTGCCGCGCGGATGAGGCGCTGCTCCTCGCGACGCCCTACCGCGTCGTCGACCTGGCGGACGAGGCCGCCGTGGCGGAGGGCATCCGCTGGTGGGAAGCGCTGACGTCGCGAGGAGGGGAGGGGATGGTGGTGAAGCCGCTCGACTTCGCGGTGCGCGGGCGCAAGGCGCTGCTCCAGCCGGCAATCAAGTCTCGCGGCCCGGAGTACCTGCGCATCATCTACGGCCCGGAGTACACGGCCCCCGCGCACCTGGAGCGCCTGCGCCAGCGAGGGCTCTCCACCAAGCGCTCCCTGGCGCTGCGCGAGTTCGCGCTCGGCGTCGAGGGGCTGGAGCGCTTCGTCCGTGCCGAGCCGCTGCGCCGCGTGCACGAGTGTGTCTTCGGAGTGCTGGCACTGGAGAGCGAGCCGGTGGACCCGAGGCTTTGACGCGCGGGCTCAGGACGCCTTCGTTGGAGGAAGGCGTTCCATGACCTCGTCGATGATGCCGTACTGCCGGGCCTCCTCGGCGCTCATGTAGTAGTCGCGCTCGGTGTCCTTCTCCACGCGCTCCAGCGAGTGGCCCGTGTGCTTCTGGGTGATTTCGTTGAGGCGCTGCTTGAGGCGCAGCATCTCCCGCACCTGGATTTCGAGGTCCGTGGCCTGGCCCTTCGCCCCGCCGTGCGGCTGGTGCATCATGATGCGCGCATTGGGCAGGGCGTAGCGCCGGCCCTTGGCGCCCGCGAGCAGCAGCATGGCGCCGAAGCTGGCGGCCTGCCCCACGCAGATGGTGGACACCGGCGCACGCACGTACTGCATGGTGTCGTAGATGGCGAGCCCCGCGGTGACGCTGCCTCCCGGCGAGTTGATGTAGAGGCTGATGGGCTTCTCCGGGTCCTCGCTCTCCAGGAAGAGCAGCTGGGCGACGATGATGTTGGCCACATCGTCGTTCACCTCGGTGCCCAGCATGATGATGCGGTCCTTGAGCAGGCGGCTGTACAGGTCGTACGTCCGCTCACCACGGTGCGTCTGCTCGATGACGTAGGGAATGTTCATCGCACGGCCTCGCTGAAGGGAAAGGGACGCGCTGCTTCAAGCGGCGCGGAGACGCATGCCCACGGCACGGCGCACGGCCCGGAGCTGGGGCCTCCGGAGGCGCGGACGCGCCGCCACCCGCGAGCGCGCACGGCGGCGGACTCCCGGCGCACCGAGCCGCGAGGCGAGCGAGTCGAGGAACGCGCCCGCTCCACCCATGGCCACCGCACTGATGGGGGCCCGCCAGTGCGTGAGAACGAGGCGCACTTTCTCGCCCTGGGGCGTCAGCTCGAACGTCACCTCCGAGTGTGGCGTGTCCGCCTCGCTCCAGGTGAAGGACAACACGCGCGGAGGCTCGCACCGGGTGACCACGCCCTGCACGGTGCGCTCCGTGGGCCGCTGCTCCTGGCCCTCCGTGCGGAGCGGCTGGAGCTCCACTCGGCCTCCCTCGCGCAATTCGATTCGGGAGACGGCCAGCCACTGGGCCAGCAGCTCCGGTTCCGTCAGGTGGCGCCAGACGAGCTCCAGCGAGCCCGGGAGCAGTCGCTCCAGCCGTGTGCTGCGCGACTCCTTCGGAAGGACGGACGGTTTCACGGGCGTCTCCGTTTCTTCGTTTCAGGGTGGGCCGCCAGCCGCTGTTCGAGCACGTCGAGGCGCTCGTTCCAGAAGCCGCGGATGCGGTGGACCCAGCCCTCGAGCTCGTCGAAGCCCGCCGGGTCCAGCGTGTAGATGCGCCGCTGCGCCTCGGCGCGCACCTGCACCAGCCGCGCCTCCTTCAGCACCTTCAGGTGCTGGGAGATGGCGGGGGCGCTGATGTCGAAGCTCTCTCCCAGCTCGCCCGCGGAGCGCTCACCCGAGGCGAGCAGCTCCACGATGCGCCGGCGTGTGGGGTCCGAGAGGGCGGTGAAGGCTTGCACGTCCGGTATTTAAGTCCGGATTTAATTAAGCGCAATCTTAAATTAGAGCCGAGCCGGAGCCGTGGCCGGGACGGCTCCCCGCCTGCTCAGCCCACGGCGAGCCCACGCGGGGCGGTGGTCTCCAGGGCGGCCATCAGCCGGAGCGCGGCGTCGTCGACTTCCCGACGCCAGGCGATACGCCAGGGCCGGCGCAGGGGCCCCGAGGCGAGCCGCTTCGCGACGAGGTCACCCCGGCCGAGGTGCGGGCTGGCAATCCACTCGGACAGCACGGCGACGCCCATGCCCGCGCGCGCCACGTCGAGGATGGCCTCGGTGAGTGGCAGTTGCTCGAAGCGCAGCCGGGGCCGCTCGCGGCCGAAGACGTGCTTCATGAACCACTGTATCTCCGCGGGTGGCGTCCTCCCGGTGAGCAGCGTCGTCTGCTTCAGGTCCTCCCGCGTGAGGGCCCTGCGGGACGCCAGCGGGTGCGAGGTGGACATGACGAAGGCCACCTCGTCGGTGAAGATTTCGCGCTCCTGGATGCCCCCGCTCGGGACGGAGGCCGTCGTGACGAGCGCCACGTCGATGTCTCCGGCCACCAGCGCGGGGATGGGGTCCTGCGTGTGCTCCACCACGAGGCTGAGCTCCAGACCCGGCAGGCTGGCGCGCATCTTCACCAGCGCGGACGGCAGCCAGTGGTACGCGGTGTAGCACTCGCAGACGAGGCGGACGCGGACGGGCGGGGCCACCGGTGTGCGCACGCGGTGCTCCAGGTCTCCCAGCTCCATGAGGAGTCGCGTGGCGCCGGAGACGAGCTGCTCGCCCGCCGGAGTGAGCACGAGTCCCCGGGGCGTCCGGTCGAAGAGGCGCGCCCCGAGCTTGTCCTCCGCCGCCAGCAGCGCGCGGCTCACCGCGGGCTGGGTGAGGTGCAGCACGCTGGCCGCCTGCGCGGTGGTGCCGGCGGAGGCCAGGGCGAGGACGACGCGCAGGTCGCGGATGTCCAGCCGGGGGTTCGGAAGGGGGGCGATGTCTGCCATGCATCGAGCCTATGCCAAGTATGCGTTGGATGCATCGGCCCGAAGTGAGCACTGTTGCGCCGTTCCCACGCAGGGAACGGGACTTCACACCTGGGAGTCAAGACCATGCAGCTCTATTACTCGCCCCTGGCCTGCTCGCTGGCGACCCGCATCTCCCTCTACGACGCCGGCGCGGAGGCGTCGTACATCGAGGTCGACAAGGCGAAGCGCACCTCCGACGGGAAGGACTTCCGCGACATCCACCCGCTCGGCCTCGTCCCCACGCTGCGCACGGATGACGGCGACATCCTCACGGAGAACGCCGCCATCCTCCAGCACGTGGCCGAGAGCTTCCCCAAGGCCAACCTCGCGCCCACGGACAGCAAGGGCCGCGCGAGGCTGCAGCAGTGGCTGTGCTTCATCGGCACCGAGCTGCACAAGGCCCTCTTCGTGCCGCTCCTGGACGCCAAGGCTCCCGAGGTCGTGAAGGCCTACGCGCTGGAGAAGGCGGCCTCGCGCCTGGGCTACCTGGAGAACCACCTGAAGGGGCGCGAGTTCCTCCTCGACCACTTCAGCGTCGCGGACGCATACCTGTTCACGGTGCTGAACTGGTGCGCCGTGACGCCGGTGGACCTGAAGCCGTGGCCGGCCATCAGCGCCTACGTCGCGCGCCTGCGCGAGCGCCCGAGTATCGCGAAGGCCTTCGCCGAGGAGGCGAAGCTCTACGCGGCCGAGCAGAAGCGGCACAAGGCCACCGCGTGACGGAGCCTCACCGGAAGGCGTGGAGCGAGGCCTGGGCCGCGAGCCACCGCTCGATGTTCTCGAGCTCCCGAGGGTGTCTCCGCGGTTGGCTCCGGTAGAAGTCTCCCGCCGCGCTCGCGAGCCTCCGCGCCCGCTCCAGTTCCGCGGGCTCGTTCGCGAGTGCCCTCGCGAGCGCGAAGCGCGCATCCGCCAGGTTGCCACCCGCCGTCTCGGGCGGCTGCCGTTCGAAGATGGCCACCGCGCGCTCCAGCGGCGCGCGGGCCTTCCGGTGCGCGCCCATCCCCAGATAGTCCACGCCCAGCCCCAACAGGTCGATGGCCACCTGACCACTCTCCGGCCCCAGCGCCTTCTCCCTGATGGACAGCGCACGCTCGTGGCGCACCGCGGCCTCCGCGTAGCGCCCCAGCTTCGCGAGCGCCCGCCCCGTGCCGGACAGTGACGATGCGAACTTCGTGTCCGTGGAGCCGAGCTGCTTCTCGCGGATGCCCGCCGCGTGCTCGAAGGCCTGGAGGGACTCGTCCGCGCGGCCCAGCTCCAGCAGGAAGCCGCCGAGGTTGTGGAGGGTGCTCGCGGTGGTGAGGTTCTCCTCGCCGAGGACGCGCTGGAAGATGGCCAGGGCGCGCCTGCCATGCTCCACCGCCCCCGCCGCGTCTCCGGCCTGCACCTGGTGCACGGCGATGACGTCGTGGACGACGGCGACGTTGGGGTGCTCCGGGCCGAACGTCCGGGCGTAGATGGACTCCGCCTCCAGCAGGAAGGGCAGTCCCTCTTCACTCCGTCCGAGCAACCCGAGCGTCTGGCCCACGCCGAGCAGCGCCGTGGCCAGCTCCGGCTCGTCCGCGGTGTACGTCTTCCGTGCCATCTCCAGCGCGCGCTGGCTCTCCTCCAGCGCCTCGTGCAGCCGGCCCCGGGCGCGGTGCAGGCTGACGAGGTTGCGCGAGAGCGTGGCCTCGATGCGTGCGTCTCCGCCCAGGCGCTGGAGCGCGGCCCTCGCGTGACGGGGCGTCTCCTCGTCCGGGTCCAGCTCCGTGCCCACGAAGCTGAGCAGCCGCACCAGCCCGGCCCACGACTCCGCGGCCTGACGGTCATGCCGGCTGGCCTCCGAGGCCTGGATGGCCCGGTGCAGCGTCTTGATGGCGTCCCGGTACTGCCGCGCCTGGCCCTGTGCCTCCGCGAGGATGTCGAGGACCTCGGCCTCCAGCGGGCCATAGCCCACCTCGTGGGCCTCCTTCGCCACCGTCGTCGCCAGCTCCAGCGCGGGCATCACCTGTCCGGAGTTGAGCTTCGCGCGCACCGCCGCGCGTCCGGTGCGGATGCCCTCCATCCGGCGCCGCGTCGGCTCGTCCAAAGGCGGCGGCTCCGGCGAGGCCAGCGTCGCGATGTCCGCGCAGGGGGCCAGGCTCTCCAGGCCATGGGCCGCGCGCGCCGCGTTCTGGATGACCTGGGCATCCGCGGTGGACAGCGTGTCGACCACGGCCGACAAGTCCTTGAGGCGCTGGTCCAGGCAGATGACGCGCCTGTCCAGCAGTCGCTCCGGCTGGTGTCCCGTCACCCACGTGGCGGCACAGGCCTCGTGGCTCGCGCTCACCCAGTCGCGCGCGTAGTCATCCAGTGTGCGCTCCACCTCGTGCCACGCGCTCGGCGCGAACGGTAGGGGACTGGCCGCGAAGACGTTCTGCACGGCGCTCTTCCGGGACGCGTCCCAGACTCCGGCGAGGGCCTGCTCACTGCCGCCGCACGGGTCCGTCGATGTGGAGCGGTTGAGCACCGCGCCCCCGGCGACGAGCACCAGCCCGGCGGCGGCGACACCCACCCTGCGCCAGGTCTTGCCGGGCCTGCGTCCGAGCTGCCGGAGCAGCGCGTCCATGGACGCGTGACGTTGCTCGGGGGAAGGGGAGAGCCCCTGGAGGAGGGTGCGGTGTAGCCACGCCGGCACGCCGGCATCGCGCGTTGGGCGCAGCCCGTTGGCGATGTCCTCCGCGACGGGGCGCTTGCCATACAGCGCCTCGTGGAGCGCGACGCAGTAGCTGTACTGGTCGCTGCGGGCGTCGGACGTCTCGCCACGCTTCTGCTCGGGGGACATGTAGGCCGGCGTGCCCAGCACCTGGTCCGAGTACACGGGCGACTCCCCGCGCCGGAGTCCCGGGCGTGGCTCGGCGACGGGCTCACGAGGGGTGTCGAGTCCGTCGACGATTCGCGCGAGCCCGAAGTCGGTGATGCGCACGCGCCCGTCGCGTCCCACCAGCACGTTGTCGGGCTTGAAGTCCCGGTGCACGAGCCCCTGCGCGTGCGCGGCGGCGAGCCCACGTCCTGCCTGGAGGAACAGCTCCAGGAGGGTGCGCCAGTCGCGCGGGCCCTTCTGGCGGCGCATGTGCTCGCGAAGGGTGGTGCCGTCCACGAGCTCCATGGCGAGGAACACGTGCTCGCCGAAGCGGCCCACGTCATGGATGGTGATGACGTTGGGGTGGACGACGCGGGCGGTGGCCTGGGCCTCTCGCAGGAGGCGGGCCTGGGCCTCTTCACGCTTCGACGGGCCCACCGCGTCGAAGCGGATGAGCTTCAGGGCGACGCGGCGGTCCAGCTCCGGGTCATACGCGGCATGGACGACGCCCATGCCGCCGGCTCCGAGTCGTTCGAGCACCACATAGCGTCCGAGCAGGGTGCCGCGCTGGAGCCAGGGGAGGAGCGCCTGCCCGGCATCCTGCCTGGTGGCGGAGGGCTCGGCTTCACCCTGGGCGCGAGCGGCCTCGGCGAGGAGCGCTCGACAGACGGCGCAGGAATCCAGATGCTGTTCCACCGGCGCCGCGGCCTCGGTGCCCAGCTCGCCTTGTGCGAAGGCGAGGAGTTGTTGGGTGTCGAGGCAATCCATGGCGAGAGATAGGATACCCCGTCGCGGGTGGTCATGACGATGAACGACACCGACCCCCAGGGTGACCTGGCCTTCGCGCGAGCCTGTGCTCGGGGCGATGTGGATGCGCTCGCCGCGTTCGAGACGCGCTTCATTCCTCCGCTGAAGAAGTCCCTGCTCACGCGGGGGCTGGATGTCGCGACGGTGGACGAGGCCCTCCAGCTCCTGCGGGTGAAGCTCTTCGTGCCCTCGGAGGAACGAGCGGCGCGGATTGAGGATTACAGCGGGCAGGGTACGCTGCTGGCCTGGCTCCGTGTCGCCGCCCTGCGCACCGCGCTGAACATGCTGCGCGAGCGCAAGGGAGCGGTGGAGCTGGATGACTCCTCGCTGGAGGAGGCCGCAGCGCCCATCGACGAGGCCGACAGTCGCTACATCAAGGAACGCTACCGGAAGGACTTCACGGAGGTGTTCCAGGAGGCGCTGAAGGCGCTGCAGCCGCGAGACAGGACGCTGCTGCGTCTGCACCTGGTGGAGGGGCTGGGGACGGCGCAGATTGCCCGCGCCTACCGGGTGGACCGCTCCACGGTGAAGCGCTGGCTCGCGCAGGCGCGTGAGTGGCTGCGCGCGGAGGTCCGCATGCGGCTCGCGGCGCGAATCGGTGTGGACACGCCCGCGCTCGGCAGTCTGCTGCGTGAGCTCCAGAGTCAGCTCGACTTGAGCATCCGCACCGCGATGAAAGACCCGACGCCGGGTTGAGGGGCGCGCCGCTGCCTCAGGCGGAGGGCTCGCCTCTTCCGGCTTCAGCCCTGCCCCCACTTGAGGGGAATACAGAAAGCATTGTTCCCCCTTGGGGTTCGACGAGGCTTGAAGCATGGTCGATCCATGAATCGGCAGGAGTCCGCGCTGTTCTTCGGGTCGCTGTTGCTGTGGGTTCCCTTGCTCCTGGGCGCGGGGGTCGGGAGGTGGCGTCGCAAACGCGCCGGGGACGACGCGTCCGCCGCCAGGCTCTGGGCCATCGTGAACCTCCCGGGGGCGCTGGTCTTGATGCTGGCCTGCAACGGCGTCATGGCGCCCAGGACCCTCGCGTGGCTCAGGTCGCTCGGCGCGCTGCCCTTCGCGCCCACGCAAGGGATGCTGCAGGGCGTCGCCATGTTCGCGGCGTTCGTGTTGGGCTACAGCATCGCGTCCATGATCTGGCGCGGCATGGCGCAGGACGCCTCGACGGCGTCCGCCAACGCGCCGGGGACGGCAGGGCCCGTCAACAAGCACTCCAGCGCGAAGGTGTTCGCCGTCATCTGCGCCACGATCGCCCTCGGCATCGGCACGGGCGTGGTGAGCCAGGGCCTCCGGAAGGGCGGCTTCCTGACGACCTCGGACGTGGGAGGACTCACCGAGCTGGCTCAGGTCCAGGAGCAGCTGAGACCCCTCGAGGCCTGTTCGATCACCTACCGGCGGCGCGACAAGCGCGGCCAGCGCCAGTATCCGAACACGGTCTTCATCGAGACGTGCACGGTGGGCGAGTACATCAGCGTCCTCATCGATGTCCCAGGCACCTGGGCAGCCAAGGGCGTCGGCTTCGAGATGAGCCGCGGCTCGATGTCGGAGCCCTGGGAGATCCAGGTCGAGAGGGCGGAAGTGCCCTTCCCCGACCTCAAGGAGGCGCTCGAGCACTTCGCGCCCCTCATCGCCGCGCAGTATCCCGAGAAACTGCGCGAACGACGCGCGAGCGCGAGCGACATGGAGCGCCACCTGGACGAGCAGCAGCGGCTGGAGCAGGAGCGCAAGGCGCGCGCGAAGGACTCCTATCCGCGATGACGCATCCGTTCCACCTGGGCGTCCATCTCGCGGCCTGACGTCACGCCCCGCGGACCGCCCGGGTGAGACGCCCATGAAGCGTTTGAAGGCAAATATAGGAGAGATGGAGGCCCTGCTCTTATCCCTGGGGAAGCAACAGTCTTCAGGTCGGGAGTCAGCGGCCGTGCTGCGAGCACCTGCCAACCCGCCGGACCTTGGCTACCAGCCAGTTCTACTGCGAAGGATTCGAGGTGGCCGGGCGTGGGGGCGGGAAGGCCGGCATGTAGCAGGCTCCTTTGTACACGTAGTCCTCCACATCGCAGTCCTTCACATCCACGGCCAGTTTCTTCCAGCAACCTCCATTGATGGCGACCTCTGAGCGTCGGGGACAACGCCCGTTGGCATCAGGCCGGGTCTGCCCTGGGAAGGGCGTGGCTGGCAAGTTCGTGGCAATGGGGGCCCAATCGGAGGGAATAGACGTTGACGGCAAGAATGGCTCGCCCGAGTGAAACAATGCGGCGCACGCGAGACTCGCCACGCAGGAGCGGCTCCACGGCCTCGGTGTGCCGCAGCTTTGACTACTGGCCTTCAGGCGGGTCCGTAGGATTTGAGGTGGCCGGGCGCCCAGGTGGCAGTGCAGGCGAGTAACAAGCGCCTTTGTATACGTAGTAATCCTCGTCGCATTCCTTCACACCTACGGCCATCTTGTTCCAGCAACCGCCATTGATGGCGACCTGCGGTCGTCGGGGGCAACGACCGCTGGCATCGGGTCGGATTTGCCCTGGCAACGGCTTCGGTGGCAGGTCCACCGCGATGGTGGACCATACAAAGGGCGCCTTGGGGGAAGACACCGGTGCTGTCAGTACTGAATCGCCAACGGCGATGGTGCCGCCGTCCTTGGCTTCTTCGGACATCTGCGGTTCCACCATCGCGGGCACTGCCTTGGGGAGTGCGCGGAGCATCCACCCGACGCCCAGCGCCACCAACCCACCCATGCCCACCACTGCGAGCCAGGGCCTTCGTGACTCGCGAGGCGGATGGAACTCGAAACGACGTTCAGGCCACTCATCCAGGGGACGTGGTTCGTCACCAGTGAAGAGAGGCACATCGGCCTCGGCTCCTGCTGCCACAGCAGCCCGCTCCAGCGCATCAGCCAGCTCGCGCGCGCTCCCACGAGCGTCCGCGCGCAGCGCGAGCATCCTCACGACGAGCCCATCCAACTCCGGCGCACAGCGCCCGTTGCGAGCGCGCGGCGAACCAGCACTGGAGCTCTCAATCCACTGCCACGACTCGTCATCCCCTGGATGTGTCGATGGGGGATATCGCAGGGTAATCAACCGATACGCGGTGACTCCCAACGCGAAGACATCATCCGCGGGAGTGGGGGCGTAGGGCGCAGCCCGGGAATTGTCTCTGTACCGATGTGCGAACCGCCAGGCCTCCGGTGAGCGATAGGGCGGCGTCCCCGGAGGAAACGGCTGCTTCGTCAATGTCGCGGCGCCCAGGTGGTGCCCGGAGCCGAAGTCCATCAGGAAGGCCAGTCCATCCGCACGCCGCACCAGCACGTTGCTGCCCTTCACGTCCCGGTGGAGGCCGCCCACCGCATGCGTGACCTCCAGCGCCCGAGCGAGCCGTGCCAGGAGCCGGAGCACCTGCCGTGACGTGGGCCGCTGCGCACGCGCCCATTCATAAAGCGGCATGCCCTCGATGAACTCCATCGCGAGCCAGGCGTACGGCGTGCCCGCCGCGTTCTGCCACTGTCCCTGGTCCCTGAATCCGGGCACGGCCGGATGGTGGATGCGGGACAGCAGCTCCGCCTCGCGAGCGAACCGTGCATCCCACGGGTACATGGCCAGCTTGAGCGCCACGGTGTCTTTCGCCGAGTTCACGCTCTCGGCGCGATACACGGTGCCATAGGCCCCACGGCCTCGCTGCTCCAACACGCGCCACGGCCCGACCTGCGTTCCAGGTGGCAGGTATGCCGGGTTCAGTCTGCCCATCTCCATGACTGTCCTCGCGACGGGGTGCGGCTCACTCTGGGGATACTACTTGCGGAGTAGGTAGGCGTCAGCGCAATCTGCTAGGTGGACGAGGCACTGGAGGCCCGCGCCTTCGTCCATCAGCCATCAGCTCCCGGTGCCCCGAAACAGTTGCGGGCCCAGGGCTTCGGCGGGGGGCGTTACCGTGCTCAGGGTCGGGGCCCCATGCGGGCCGGGGGAGAGGAGCAGGAATGCCACTGTGGCTTCAGGCCGGGCTGTGGGGACTGCTCGCGGGGAGCGCGCTGCTCGTGGGGGCGGTCGTGGGCTACGCCGTCCGCCTCCCGGTGCGCCTCATCGCCGGCATCATGGCCTTCGGCGCGGGAGTGCTCATCTCCGCGCTCTCCTTCGATCTGATGGACGAGGCCTTCCATCAGGGAGGTTTCATCCCGACAGCGCTCGGCTTTCTCAGTGGGGCCGCCGTCTACAGCGCCGCCAACCTCTTGCTCGCGAGCTATGGAGCCCGGCATCGCAAGCGTTCCGGCGGACAACAGCCCTCGGAGTCCGAGGCGGAAGGGAGCGGCACGGCCATTGCCGTTGGCGCGCTCCTCGATGGCATCCCGGAGTCCATCGTCATTGGCGTCAGCCTCATCGCGGGAGGCGCCGTGAGCACGGTGGCCGTCGCCGCCGTCTTCCTCTCCAACGTGCCAGAGGGACTCTCCTCCGCGGCGGGGATGAAGCGGGCAGGGCGCTCGAAGGGCTACGTCTTCGGAGTGTGGGGCGGCATCGCGCTCGTCTCCGGGCTCGCGTCGCTCGTCGGCTACGTCGTCTTCCGGAGCTTCTCCCCGGCTGTCGTCGCAGGGACCACGGCGGTCGCCGCTGGCGCCATCCTCGCGATGTTGGCGGACACGATGATTCCCGAGGCCACGGAGGGGACGCACAACCTGACGGGCCTCATCACGGTCTTCGGCTTCCTCGCTGCCTTCGTGCTCAGCAAGCTCGGAGGTTGAGCCATTCGGCGGCCTGGCAGCACGCACCGCGCTGGGGGCGCGATGGCGAATCGAGCGGTGGCATTCCGGGCGTCTTGAACGCTGGCCAGGGACGTTTCCTCTCCGGCCGCGAGCATTCACAGGAGACGTGTATGCGCGTGAAGCGAAGATGGGTCGCTGTATGGCTGCTGCTCTTGCCGCGTGTCGCGTGGACGCAAGAGAGCGACGAGCCTCCAATCGCGTCGGAGCAGGAGGAGACCTCGGCAGATGGGCCGCCGGTAGAATCGCCGCCCGCGTTGGAGCCAGAGGCGGCCGAGCTCCCCGTGCCTTCCTCCGCGCGCAAGTGGCACTACCTGACGCGCCTGGAGGCGACGAATTGGAGGCTGGTTCCTCGTGCCGGTGCCGGTGATGACGAGGGCTTCGTGCAGGTGGAGCCCCTGCTCATCATCGATGGCGGAGAGGACTTTGGCGTCAACGTGGGTGCCCCGGTGCGGCTGCGGCTGTGGGGAGGCGGGCAGGACACGGGCGTGGTGAGGCGGGAGGACTGGGACGCACTCTCCGACTGGGGACAGCTCGTGCGAGGGCTCAAGCTGGGCTCCGACACCGCGCCTCTGTCCGCGTGGTTTGGAGGGCTGGAGGACTACACCCTCCTGTCCGGCCATCTCGTCCGGCGCTACTCCAACCGGGCCAATCCGGACTACCACCCAGCGGGCGGTTTCCTCCTCGGCACATTGGGGCCGCTCTACACGGAAACCTTTGTCTCGGACGTGCTGGGAGCGCGCCTCACGGGCGCGGAGCTCTCCCTGGACCTGGAGCACGTCCTCTTCGGCCAGCCGCGCGCACCGGCCTGCTACACGCTGGCATTGTCGGCGGTGCATGACTGGGGGCGTGCCGGAGGTCGCGCGCCTTCGCTGACGCTGGCGCACCTGGACGCGATGGCCATCTTCGTGGCGCAGCCGACATACGAGGCACACGTGTCCGCGGGTTGGGGTGGGCGGCCTGGAGACGGCGGCGCGTGGGGCGCGGTGGTGGGTGCGGGACTCGATGTGCTGACGTCCACGCTGGACATGAGGCTGCGGCTGGAGGCACGTCGGCAGCACGGTGGTTTCCGGCAGGGCTTCTTCGGCCCGGACTACGAGCTGGCGCGCTTCCAGGCGGCGGGCTCGAGCGGCATGCCGTTGGCGGATACCCCCTTCCCGGATGGCTACTCGATTCATGCCGAGGCGCTCGTGGGCTGGGACGCCGTCAGCTACGGCGGACTCCAGAAGCACCTGTGGCTGTCACTGGGTGTGGAAGCCTTCACCTGGGGACGCTTCGACGTGGACGGTCGCGTCGAGGTGCAGCTCTTCCGCCGCAACCTGGAGCTGGTCGTGAAGGGGCTGGGCGTGGGCATGGGGCAGCCCGGAGCGCGCTACCTCGGCGCGGCGGAAGTCCGGTGGCGCTTCCTCGGCGGGAAGCTCTACGCCATGGGAACGGGCGGCACGCTCCTCTTCCCGGAATCGGAAGGGACGCTGCGTCCGGGAGCTTTCGCGTCGGTGGGCCTGGGGGTGGACAATGCGCGCTGACGTCCTGTTGCTGTGCGTGGCGTTGCTCTCCACCGGTTGCGCGTCATTGTCGCCAGCGCCGAGCCGAAGTGGGGGCCTGCGCTCCATGCCGCGCGTCCCGCCGGCACTGACGCAACCGCCGCACGAGGGGCACCCGCATTCCTGGGAGGCTTCGCCGCCTTCCATCGTGGGGGATGCGATTCAACGTCGGTTGTCGCATCGTAAAGCACCACAGGGCGGCGTAACGGGGGCAGCCTCGGGCGGCGTGGCGGGCGGCACTGCCGCGAGTGCCTCACAGGCGCGGGACGCGGTGCTCGAAGCGGTGGATGGCGTGAAGGGCTCCACGGACACCATCGCCACCGCGCTCTCGAAGCTGGCCAGTCGTCCACCCGCGAGCCTGGGGAACCGGACCCTGACTGGCTTCAACGGGGCCTTTTCGCGCTACCTGGACTACGGCTCCAACCAACTGCCCTGGCTGCGCGGCGCGCTCGGCGGCACGACGGCGCTGGTGGCTGTTGCCGGGGAAGTTGGCGACGCGGACATGGAAATGGGCATCCTCCGGATGACGGGCCCGCGCCTTCAGTCGGCCATGTTCGGCTCCACGCTGCTGGCCGCTTGGCTCGACTTCCTCACCCTCGCGGATGTCGTGCTCCGCGAGTGCCCCGCGTGCGGAGTCGAGACGTTGCTCGTGGACATGCACCGGGTGCAGCAGCGGATTGCGCCCACCATGGAAGCGCTCGCGTCAGGTGATGCCGAGAGGGCGGAGGAAGCGGCCATGGCAATGCCCGAGTTGATGGGGCAGCTCACCCGCGAGTTCGGCTCCATCCGTGACGGTGCGCGCAAGTCCATGGAGAGCAGCGAAAAGCTCATGACGGTGATGCAGCTCGTGGACATGGTCACCATGATTTCGGCGCTGAAGATGTCGCTGCCCCGTCTTCCACCCGCAGCTCCCGCCACAATCGGCGTGAGTTTCGTCATGGGCTCGGGCGGTGTCATGGCCGGCTCGCAGTTCGTCGTCTCCGCCGAGTGGGTGGAGATGATTCGGCGCCTCGTGAAGGCGGGCGTCATCTCCATCCCCGCCGTGAGCGCCGCGGTCCGCATTCACGGTGGGCAGGTGATGATGGCGCAGTCGAACGGGGACCTGCCGGACGGTGTCCGCGACGCGCTGGGGGATGGTCCCGAGGTGCGTGGTATGCACGAGACGGGCAGAGCGGGGGCGGGCATGTCCGAGAACCCTCTGCACCACGTCATGCCGCGAGAGCGCCGTGCATGGTTCCAGCAGCGCGGCTTCAAGGGCGACATGGACATCGACAACTTCTGCGTCCGGTTGGAGAGGGCGAACCACGAGGCGATTCACGGTGGCGGCGACTGGCGCCTGGGGCGCATGTGGCCCGGCGAGTGGAACCGGATGATCATGCGTACCTTGAGTGATGCGGAGCTGGCAGCAGGCCGGATGTTGACCCACAACGAGATCCTGAGAATCGTCGCCGAGCGAATGAGGACCTATAAGATCCCGATGAACTTCGTTACCGGGAGAAGCCGATGAGCGAGGATCGTTCTTGGGAGGGCAACTGGAGAGTTCGCCTCTATGAGCGGGTCCGGGCTCGTGGCTTCGATTCGCTGACCGCCTTCGCCGAGGCACGTCCTGCCGTGCCGCTGTACGCGCTGGCCGAAGAGCTTGGCAAGGATGACGTCGCAGGGGTGCAGGTGTTGACGGGGTTGCGCGCTGAAGCGGAACGAAGAAAGCAAGTCACACGATTTGTTCGTGATTTGCTCGTGCGCGAGCTGGCCGCAGGACTCCCCAATGGCTGGCCTGCAGAACTTGATGACGCAAACCGCTTCGAGGTTGCCAAGGCACTTGGCCTCTGGTCTGGCTCCACTCCAGATGCGTATTCGGATCGCACCAGGCAGTTGATTGTAGCGCTCCTCGCGAATCCGCCTCCCGCCGGCTGGCGTCCCATCGGGCCTGACGACGAGCTTCTCCGGACGCTCTTGCCGGATGATGAGGTCTGAGCGGGGACGACGAACCTCACCCCACATCCTCCTTCGCCCGCGCTCGCACCTCCGCCGCGAACAGCTCCGCCGCGGGCGCCCGGAACGCCCCCTTACGCCACAGGAGCGCCGCCAGCTCCGAGCGCGGAGCAGGGGACAACCGCTTCACCACCAACCGCTCCGCGTCCCCGAGCCGTGGCTCCGGCAGCACCGTCACCGCGAGCCCCGCCCGTACAATCGCGAGCACCGTCGCCACCGCATTCGACTCCAGCGCCACCCGTGGCGCGAGCCGCATCGCCGCGAAGTACGCATCCACCCGCGCGCGCACCCGCAGCCCCCGTGACAGCAGCGCGAACGGCTCCTCCACCAACTGCTTCACTCCCACCGACTCCGCCCCCGCCAGCGCGTGCCCCCGCGCGATGACGAGCGTCAGCCGGCTGTCGAACACCGGCTCCGCGTCCAGGTCCGCCAGTCGCGCGGGCGCATAGCCCAGCCCCACGTCCAGCTTTCCGTCCGCGAGCCGCCGCTCCAGCCGCCGCACCACCGCCTCCTCCGCGCTCAACGCCAACCCCGGGTGCCTGCGCAGCACCGCCGCCAGCGCCGGCACCACGATGCCGCGCATGCTCGGCGGATACCCCACACGCAGCGCCCCCGTGGTGAGCCCGCGCAGCGCCTCCACCGCGGACACACCGGCATTCACGTCCTCCAGCGCACGAGACGCATACGTGCGAAACAGCTCCCCCGCCTGCGTCAGCCGCACCCCCGCCCGAGCCCTCTCGAACAGTGGCGTCCCCAGCTCCTCCTCCAACTGGCGAATCTGCTGCGACAGCGTGGGCTGTGAGACATGCACCCGCCGCGCGGCGCGCCCGAAGTGCAGCGTGTCCGCGACGGCGGAGAAGTAGCGAAGGTGCCGGAGCTCCATGCCTTCATCATAGATGCCACCTATCGGGTCGATGAGAACAAACGAATGTACGAATCGAGCCCCGCGGGTACATCTTCCTCGTCACGAAGGAGAGGCACCCATGAAGGCATCCGACCTGTTCGTCAAAGCCCTCGAAGCGGAAGGCGTTCGCAACGTCTACGGACTCCCCGGCGAGGAGAACCTGGACCTGCTCGAGTCCATGCGCACCGCGGGCATGCGCCTCATCGTCACCCGCCACGAGCAGGCGGCCGGGTTCATGGCCGCCACCCAGGGCCGGCTCACCGGGCGCGCGGGCGTGTGCCTGGCGACGCTCGGCCCGGGGGCCACCAACCTCGTCACCGCCGCCGCGTACGCGCAGCTCGGCGCCATGCCCATGGTGATGCTCACCGGCCAGAAGCCCATCAAGGTCAGCAAGCAGGGCCACTTCCAGATTGTCGACGTCGTCGGGATGATGCGGCCCCTCACCAAGTCCACCCGCACGCTCGTCTCCGCGGAGCACGTCCCCTCGGCCGTCCGCGAGGCCTTCCGCCGCGCCGAGGAGGAGCGCCCCGGCGCCACCCACCTGGAGCTCCCCGAGGACGTCGCCCGCGAGTCGACCGAGGCCGCGCCCCTGGCGCCCGGAGTCCTCCGCCGGCCCGTGGCCGACGAGGCCTCCATCGCCCAGGCGGTGGAGACCATCGCCTCGGCGCGCCGCCCGCTGCTGATGATTGGCGCGGGCGCCAACCGCAAGCTCACCTCGGAGATGCTCCGCGTCTTCGTGGACCGTGTGGGCATGCCCTTCTTCAGCACGCAGATGGGCAAGGGCGTCGTCGACGAGTCGCACCCCTTGTGGATGGGCACCGCCGCGCTGTCCGACGGCGACTTCGTCCACCGCGCCATCGAGGCCTCGGACTGCATCGTCAACGTGGGCCACGACGTCATCGAGAAGCCCCCGTTCGTCATGCGCGACGGTCGCCGCACCGTGGTTCACCTGAACTTCAGCTCCGCCGAGGTCGACCCCGTGTACTTCCCGCAGGTCCAGGTGACGGGAGACATCGCCAACGCCGTGTGGCGAATCGCCGAGGGCGTCGGTCCACGCTCGCACTGGGACTTCACGCCCTTCGAGCGCGCTCGCGCCGGGCTCGACGCGCAGCTCGCGGGCGGCGCGGCCGATGACCGCTTCCCCATCTACCCCGCGCGACTCGTCGCGGAGGTGCGCCGCGCCATGCCGGACGACGGCATCGTCTGCCTGGACAACGGCATGTACAAGCTGTGGTTCGCCCGCTACTACCGCTGCCGGAGGCCCAATACGCTGCTGCTCGACAACGCGCTTGCGACGATGGGCGCGGGCCTGCCGTCCGCGATTGCCGCGAAGCTCGTCTATCCTCGCCGCAAGGTGCTCGCGGTCTGCGGCGACGGAGGCTTCATGATGAACTCGCAGGAGCTGGAGACGGCGGTGCGCCTGAAGCTGGACCTGACCGTCGTCGTCGTGCGCGACGACGGCTACGGGATGATTCGCTGGAAGCAGGGGGAGATGGGCCTGCCTGACTTCGGGATGACGCTGGGCAACCCGGACTTCGTCCGCTACGCGGAGGCGTACGGCGCCCGGGGCCACCGCCCGGGGAGCGCCACCGAGTTCGGCGCCACGCTCGCCCGCTGCCTGGAGTCCGGCGGCGTGCACGTCATCGACCTGCCCATCGACTACTCGGACAACGCACGGGCGCTCGGCGCCGGTGCCGAGGCCGCCATCGAGCCGTGAACACAGGACGGAATGTGGGGAACACCATGCTGGCTGAACGCTACCCGTACTACCTGGCCAACCGTCCGCGGCAGCCCAACGCGGACCTGCCCGTCACCGACAAGTACTCGGGGGAAATCGTCACCCGCGTGGCCGTCGCCGACGCGGCCGCCGTGGAGGAGGCCATCGCCGCGGCGGTACGCGCGGCGGGGCCCATGCGCAAGCTCGCGCCGTACGCGCGGCAGGAGGTGCTGGAGCACTGCGTGCGCCGCTTCCATGAGCGCGCGGAGGAGCTCGCGCTCGCCCTCTGCATCGAGGCGGGCAAGCCGCTGCGCGACGCGCGGGGGGAAGTCACGCGCCTCATCGAGACCTTCAAGGCGGCCGCGGAGGAGGCGGTGCGCGGCGGCGGCGAGGTGCTGAACCTGGAGGTGTCGAAGCGCACGGCGGGCTACCGGGGCTTCACGCAGCGGGTGCCGGTGGGGCCCGTCTCGTTCATCACCCCGTTCAACTTCCCGCTCAACCTGGTGGCGCACAAGGTGGCGCCGGCCATCGCGGCGGGCTGCCCCTTCGTGCTCAAGCCGTCGGACCGCACGCCGGTGAGCGCGCTCATCATGGCGGAGGTGCTCGCCGAGACGGCCCTGCCCGAGGGCGCCTTCTCCGTGCTCCCGACGCGCCTGGAGGACGTGGGCCCGTTCATCGAGGACGACCGGCTGAAGCTGCTGTCCTTCACCGGCTCGGAGAAGGTGGGGTGGGACCTGAAGGCCCGCGCCGGCCGCAAGAAGGTGGTGCTGGAGCTGGGCGGCAACGCGGCCTGCATCGTGGACCGCGAGCCGGGCGCGGACCTCGACTTCGTCGCGGACCGGATTTCCCACGGCGCCTTCTTCCAGGCGGGGCAGAGCTGCATCTCGGTGCAGCGCGTGCTCGTGCACGAGGAGCTGTACGGCGCCCTCAAGGACAAGCTCGTCACGAGGGCCCGGGCGCTGCGCGCGGGCAACCCGAGGGACGAGGCCACCACGCTCGGGCCCATGATTGACGAGCCCGCCGCGCGGAGGCTGGAGGGGTGGATTCAGCAGGCCGTGAAGCGGGGCGCGAAGGTGCTGACCGGGGGAGGGCGGAAGGGCGCGTTGCTCGAGGCCACGGTGGTGGAGGGCGTCCCCGCGGACGAGCCGCTGTGCGCGGAGGAGGCCTTCGGCCCCGTGGTGCTGCTCCAGCCGTTCCGCGACTTCGACGAGGCGTTGCGCCTGGTGAATGACAGCCGCTACGGGCTGCAGGCCGGCCTCTTCACTCGGGACTGGCCCAAGGCGATGCGAGCCTGGGACGAGCTGGAGGTGGGCGGCGTCATCGTCGGTGACGTGCCGAGCTTCCGCGTCGACACCATGCCCTACGGTGGCGTGAAGGGCTCGGGGCTGGGACGCGAGGGCGTGAAGTACGCCATGGAGGACATGACGGAGCCGCGGCTGCTCGTGCTCCGCCAGGGCTGAGTCGTGCACACGGCCGGGCGCGCCCCGTCACGCGCGGGGTGCGAACCGGCCGCGGTACTCGGCGGGCGTCACTCCGAGCGCCCGCTTGAAGACGCGGTGCAGGGTCTCCAACGTGCCGAAGCCCACCTCGGTGGCGACCTCCTTCACCGTCCGCTCCGTCGACTCCAGCAGGGTGCGCGCGGCCTCCACGCGCAGCCGCTCGACGTAGCGCGCGGGCGTCACGCCGACCTCGGAGTGGAAGGCGCGGGCGAAGTTGCGCGGGCTCATCGTCGCGCGCTTCGCCAGCGCCTCCACGGAGAGGTCCTCCTGGAGGTGCTCGGGCAGCCACTCCTGCACCTCACGCACGGGCGCGCGCGAGGCCCACTGCGAGGCCATCTGCACGCTGAACTGGCTCTGTCCTCCGGGCCGGCGGAAGTACACCACCAGCAGCCGCGCCACCTGCCGCGCCACCTTCGCGCCCAAATCCTCCTCCACCAGCGCGAGCGCCAGGTCGATGCCGCTGGTGACTCCCGCCGACGTCCAGACGCGGCCGTCCCGCAGGTAGATGGAGTCCGGCTGCACGTCGCACCGGGGATGCTGCTGTCGCAACAAATCGCATGCGAGCCAGTGCGTCGTGGCGCGCTTGCCGTCGAGCAGCCCGGCGCGCGCGAGCAGGAAGCTGCCCGTGCACACGGACGCCACGCGCCGGCAGCGCTTCGCGAGCGAGGTCAGGTGCGGGGGCAAGTCCGGCTCCGAGTCGGGAACCATCGTCACCTCGCCGCCGGGCACCATCAGCGTGTCCACCGGGCCGCGCACGCGGTCGAGCGCGACGGTGGCCTGGAGGAGCACGCCGCCCTGGGTCATCACCGGGCCCTTGCGCAGGGCCGCGATTTCCACGCGGTATCCCGGACGCTTCCCCTCCACCACCCGCGAGGCGGTGGTGAAAACCGAGGACGGCCCCGCGATGTCCAGGAGCTGCACCTCGGGGAAGGCCACGAACAACACCCGCCGCTCTGTCGGAACCCGGTTGGCAGACATCGTCAAATCATTGGCAGCCCTGCCATCGACTGACAAGCGTACGTTGGCTCTCGTCGGCGCCAGGGCGGCGCCGGCTGACAACCCGACACGGGGGAGCCCACCATGGACATTGCCTTCCTGCTCTACGACAACATGACCTCGCTGGACTTCATCGGCCCCTACCAGGTGCTCACCATGGTGCCGAAGGCGCGCATCCACCTTGTCGCCGCCCAGGCCGGCCCGGTGCGCACGGACATGGGCGTGCTCATCCACGCGGACAAGCGATTGGAGGACGTGCCCCGCGCGGACATCGTCGTCGTCCCCGGGAGCCCGGACCCGTCGAAGACGATGGCGGACGAGCGCGTGCTCGCGTGGCTCCGCGCCATGGACGACAAGTCGCGCTGGACGACGTCGGTGTGCACGGGCTCGCTCATCCTCGGCGCGGCGGGACTGCTGAAGGGGAAGCGGGCGACGACGCATTGGATTGCGATGGAGGCGCTGGGCGGCTTCGGCGCGACGCCCGTCTCGGAGCGCATCGTGTTCGACGGGAAGACTGTCTCCGCCGCGGGTGTGTCCGCCGGCATCGACATGGCGCTGGCGCTGGTGGGGAAGGAGCTCGGGGCCATGGTGGCGCAGTGCATCCAGTTGGGCATCGAGTACGACCCCGAGCCGCCGTTCAATTCGGGCTCGTTGAAGGTGGCCTCGCCGGAGGTCATCGAGGCCACCCGGCGCATGCTGCAGGCCATGATGGCGGCCTGAAGTCCCTGGGCGCTTGTCATTCGGGAGCACCACTCACACCGTGTGTGGCCTCGCTCAGGGATGGGGATAGAGTGGCGCTCTCCATGCGCTTGCGTCTGCTCTCGTATTGCCTCTGTCTGGTGTTGTCCGGTCTCTACACCACGCCTTCCCATGCGGAGAGCGCCCCGGTCGGCGCCGAATCGGCGTGTACGCCCGGGGAGCTGCTCTTCGCGCCCAGCTACGTCCCGCTGGACCTGATTCCCACGCCCGATGGGCGCTCGCTCTTCGTGGTGGACCGCGGCGTCCTCGCCCTGCGGGATGTCTCTACCCTGAAGGTGCAGCGCTACCTGCTGCCCCAGGTGGACGGCTGGCAGTCGGCCTCTCTCTCCCAGGATGGCCGCACGCTCACCGCCCAGACCTTCGACGGTCAGCGCTATGCCTTCGACACCACCACGTGGGAGGCCCGACGCCTGCAGGATGCGCGCGTGCTGAAGGGGGAGCGTGAGCAGGCCGACTACGTGGGCATGGACGGCCTCGTGGGCACGAAGTTCCTGGGGCGTGAGGCCGACTCCCAGGTCCGGGAGGTGCTGCGAGCGCCCGGCCTCGTCCAGAAGCTGACGGCCGGCGGGGATTTCACCCAAGCGGTCGCCATGGATGCCGCTCGGCAGCAGTTGCTCATCGGCGGGGCGACGGGCTCGCTCACGCTCGTGGACCTGAAGGGTCAGCGCATCCTGAAGCGCATCCCGTGCAAGGGCTGCTCGTCCTATGTCGCACTGTCGGCCGATGCCAATGGGTATCTGGGCGTGACGGACCAGGGCCTGCTGCGCGTGCTGGACCGGAAGCTGAAGGTGGTGCGGGAGGTGGCCCTCCTGCCCCCGGAGCGCTCCGCGACGGGCGAGCCCGACGTGCGACTCGTGCGGAGTGTAGTTCGCGTCGGCGGCGGCTCGCGCGTCGCATGGCTCACCCGGGACCGCGAGCTGGGCCTCTTCGACCTCGAGACGGGGACCCATGTCGTCCGACTGCCCGCCGTGGGGCTCGGAGGAACGGACCTGGCGGCCCTGCTGGATGCGCGGCGTCTTGCCGTGGTCCACGAGGGGACGGTGCGCATCTGGGACATCCCGGAGCAGCGCCTGCTCGTCGAGAAGAAGGGGCCCTATGCGGACGCGGCCCGGGTCGATGCGGAGCAGCTCCTCGCCACGCGCTGGGATGGCTTCGCCGAGCTCATCTCCTCCCGCTCGGGAGAGGTCGTGCGCAGCCTCTGTGTCACGCAGCGCGGCTGCAAGCGTGGCGGCCCCAAGGACCTGAAGAGCCTCATCGCGCGCTACCGGGAGCATGCCCTGAAGGGCGAGGAGCGTGAGGCGGAGCTCCTGGCCGAAGAAATCACGGACCTCCAGACCCCCGAGGGGGCGGAGCTGCACGTCTCGCCGGACCGGCGGACGTTGGTGGCGCTGACCTATCCCTTCCTCGTGGCGGGCCGTTGGCAAGCCGGCTCCATCGGGACCTGGCGCCTGCCGGGGCTGGAGCCCCTGGCCATGCGTCCTCTCGCGCGGGACGAGATGAACGGGGAGGCGCGCTTCGGCGCTGACGGTGTGCTCTACGCGGGGAACAAGGCCTTGAGTGGCGCGGGTCTGCCCACCCCGGTCGCCAGGAAGGAGCAGGACCGCAACCAGGATGCGCCGGACGAGGACACGAAGAACGTCCGCGTCTACTCCGGTGGAGGGCTCACCCTCCGGGTGGAGCCTCCTGGTAACAGCGAGGATTCCTACGACGATGTCGCGCTGCTCGGCCCTGGCGAGCAGCCGCTGGGACTCCTCTCGGCCTTCGATGTGCACTTCCGGCGCTGGCCGCTCCGCCACGCGACGGTCGCGGACGTGCTCCCCTCGGGAGAGCGCTTCGTCATCTCCAGCCAGGCTTTGGTGAAGGACACACCGTCCTTGCCAGGCATTGCCCTGCTGGGTTCCACCCAGGTGTGGTGCTCGCCGAAGGGGCAGCCCCTGCCGCTCTTCCCCGAGGCCCCGCCCCTGCCCGCGGTGCTGGAGAGCAAGGGGCTCACCGAAGTGAGCCTCGCGGGTGTGCCCATGGGCTACGACTCCATCTCCGCCACGGCGGACGGCTCCGCCTGGCTCCTGGCCAGGGCCAGGCTGGAGTCCCTCTCCGCACCCACGGGGCCCTCCACGCTGTGGCGGCTCACGCCGCTCAAGCCCGAGGCCGAGCGGCTGGAGCTGCCTCCCACCCCCGAGGAGTGGTCTCGCCTCGCGAACGCGCCGGATGATGGTTCCCTCTGGGCCCTGGGCAAGGGCTCGCTGGCGCATCGCGAGGCGGATGGCCGGTGGACGCTGCACACGCTGCCAGCGGCCGACGGCACGTCACGAGAGCTGCTGGCGCCTGAGTTCATGGCGCTTCCCGGCGGACGGGCGGTGGTGATGCGCAGCTTCAACGAGCAGCCGGGCCTCCGCCTGCAGTTCGTCTTCGCGGGCCCGGGGCCGGCTCTGGAGGTGACGGAGTACAAGGGCGCGGGAGAGCTGCTCCCGCTGGTTCCACTGCCGGACGGCTTCCTGTTCCTGGGGACCCGGACGTCCATTCATCCCGTGTCGGGGCCCACGACTCCCGCATCGCTCCTCGTGCCGGGCTTCCGGTTCCGCGACGGCAAGCGCCTCGAAGAGGACGCGCTCCTCTCGCGGGTCCGTGAGCTGTTGCCCGAGCAGCTCTGGGGCCGTCAGGGTCGCGTGCTGCTGATTTCCGGGCGGCCTTCCAAGAACCTCGAGTCATGGCCCTGGGTCGAGCTGGACGCGCGGACGGGCAAGGTGCTGAAGCAGCATCCGTCCGCAGCGCTGCTCAGCACCGCGGTGGGCGTGCCCGACAAGCCGTCCGCGCCTGCTCGTCAGGGCAGCGCGAGACCCGAGTGGTTGGACCATCGGGGCAGGGCCCTCGCGGTTCCACAGTGGGCACATCCCGATTGGCTGCGCTGGGGCAGCGAGCCCCAGGACGTCGTGAGCACTCCGAAGGGCACCTGGGTGAGGCTGAAGGATGACGTGCTGCTCTTCTGGGATGGGGCGAAGCTGAGCGCCTATTTCCATCCCCAGACGCGCGACTACGCACTCAGGTACTCGAACTGAGCCGCTCACCGCCTGACGGGGACAGGGGAGGGCGGTGTCATGGGCCGTCGGTGATGACGACCCTGGGCCCTTCCTGCGAATTGGACTGCTCGAAGACCTCGATTTTCGTCGGGACCTCTTCGGGAATCGGGTCCTCGGACCGGACCCTCACGGTGGTGCCCTCGACACGGTCGGGCTTCACACAGGTCTCGCCCGCGCTGACGAGGCCATCTGTGTCGAGCCGTCTCCAGCCGGCCTTCACGCAGAACGTCCTGCCCGTCTCGTCACACCCATCGACCTCGCCATCTCCCGCGCCCACGCAGGTGAGCGTGGCGCTTACCGTGACATGTCCATCCGCATCTCGCGTCGCCGTGGCAGCCCGAATCCCCACCACATCGAACCGGGGCCCGCAGCCGGTGACGACGCAGCCGAAGACAACCATCCAAGAAGTCATTCGCATGTCGGTCTCCAGTGAGGCTCAGGGATTGGGAAGGACGACGCTGACGACGCGCGGGTCGGCCTGGACGTGGACTCGCAAGGTCGAATCGCTCGGAATGCGCTCGGAGGTGACTAGGTCCACGCGTGCACCGATGATGGACTTGACCTTCTGACACTGCTCGGCTTTCGCGATGGGATTCGCTGAGTCGGTGTCCGAGGCCTCGTACCAGCGAGCGGTGACGCAGACGCGGTCGCCATCCGCATCACATGAGTCACCGCCGCGCGGCATCCCGTAGATCAGGTCGCATGAGAGCGTGACGGAAATGGCGACCCGGTCATCTGACAGCCGCGAGGCCGTGGCCTCGCCGATACCGGGGGCCTCGAGCCCGAACTCGCAGCCCATGAAGGGCAGGACAATGAATGTCATGAGGATGGGATTCAGCCAACGACTCACGGGGGACCTCCGAGGGGTGTGTCCCGGTTGCGTTAGCAATCGTTGGACCACAAGCAGCTCGGGGTTTCACCCAGAGGGCGAAGCGGCACGGCCCTGACATGGAAGTCGCGAACGTCGGCGTTCAACGCATCAGGCGCATGACCTGGATGTCATGTCCGCGGGCCGGCCGCGTCGCTCTGTATGCTCTGCACGGAGGACCATCCATGGGTATCTGCCTCGAATCTTTCTCCCTCGCCGAAGTGCCACGGATGGCTCTCGTCCGGGACAGGGTGTGCGAAAGGCTGGGACGCCCGGTAGAGCTGATCGAGCACCCCGCGGGATTCAAGGTCGAGACCCGGTCGCGACTGTTCGTCGACATCGTGCCGGGTGAGCGCGTGCTCGACGTCCGCGATCTCGTCTTGGACCCCGAGCACCGCCTGTATCATCCATCCTTGCTGCTTCTATGTCGGGCCCTGACGGAGCTGGGAGGAAAGCAGGCTGCCGTTGAACATATTGCTACTCGGCCTGTGTAGAGCCGGAGGCCTCTGTCAGCAGCGCGTCGATGAGCTGAAGCCTGATGTCGCCAGGAACCTTCTGCTCATACGCGTAGAACCTTCGCTGGCGTCGCCCCGTTGGGAGATGCACCACTTCATAGGTGCCGCCTCCGTCGGCCCGACCGATACGGAACTCGAACTCTTCCACCTTGAAGAACCGGGACAGGAGCTGCGCGCGCAATTGCCGCTCCGCCTCCTTGACGCTGCCGCCACGAGGCACGTCGCGTTCGACCTGAGTCCCAGTCGGCACATGGGTGACGCGGACCCGCACTCCCTGCCCGATGGGGTCGATGGTGATTCGGAAGTCCTTGGGCAGAATCACAGGGAAGGCCTCGTAGCAGGTCTCTGCATGGCACTGAGCGTCAGGCCCGGGCGTGTGCGTCGTCCCCTCGGGGCACGCCGGGCGTCCACCGGCTCGCCTATAAGGTTCCCATGCCTCGCTCACAGCCTGTCGACTTCTCCCCGCGCGGGAGCCGTGCGCTCCTGGAGCATCGGCTCCGCACCGAGCGACTGTCGCCCTCCGAGCTACGCGGATTGCTCGCCGCGCCTGACATGGAGTGGGTTCATGCCGCGCTGCTGCACCTGAAACGGCGGCTGGAGCGGCTGGAGGCGGGCGACACGGCGGCGCAGCTCCTGGAGGCATTGCCCACGGCGCTCGGTGCGTGTGCTCCCGAGTCGCACGTCCTCCTCGCGGAGCTCGCCCGCCTGCTGCCTCCGGAGGTGCCGGTGGCGCGGCTGGCATCGCTGGCCACGGGGCCACGTCCCGTCGAAGCGGAGGTGGCGTGGCTCGTCACCGACATCCTTCGCGAGCCCGCGAAGCTGGCCTCGCATCCGGGAGGCGAGGTGCTGCTCCTCGCGGTCCAGCGACTCTCCCTCTCCGAAGCTCCCGATGCCGAGGCATGGGTCGATGCGCTGTGTGCGCACCCTGTGCCCGACGTCCAGCTCGCGGGCCTGCGTCACCTGGGCGACGCGGTGGGCACGGGACTCGTGACGCTGACCCACGCGCTGGCCCTGGCGGCTCGCGCGCTCGACGCCACGGACGAACGCGTGGCGCTCCAGGCCGCGGAGCTGCTCGCGGAGCCCTGGGCGGCGCGGCCCGCTCTGGCTCCCTCACTGCCATCACTCCACGCGCTGCTCGGACGCTCGGAGCGGCTGGCCATTGCCGCCCTGCGCGTGTGGGCCCATCGGGGAGAGTCCTTCGCGCTGCGGCTCGTGCTGGAGGACGAACGGCACTGGCGCTCCGCGCGGCGCGAGGCCATGTCACTGCTGGCTCCCTTCGCGGGTCACGAGGAGCTGCGGCTCGCGTTGCTCATCTCGCGGGAGGACCCGCTGTTCTTCGGGCCCACGTGCGCGGGGCTGCTCCAGACGCTCTACCGGCGGGGAGTGCGGTGCGAGTCCGAAGACGTGCCCCTGGTGAGTGAGCTGTTCGTATCGTCTCCTGCCATTGCGCCCGAGGTCGTCGCGGAGGTGCTGAGCCACCGGCAACGCGAGTACGTCGAGCCGCTGTGGACGCTGCCCACCTCGCACGCGGACTTCCCACGGCACCTCGCGCTCCTGCGGGAGCTGGATGGCTCCGAGGCCCTGGACCTGCTCGGAGTGCTGCTCGTACGGCCCGAGGGGCGTCCACTCCGGCCCGAGGTCATCGAGGCGCTCGGGCACCAGGGACATGAGACGTCCGAGGAGACCCTGCTGCGGGTCTTCGATGAGGAGCCCTGGGCCTGTCTCGAAGCGCTCCGTCGCGTGGGCGGCGCGCGCACCGTGGAGTTCGTTCGCGAGCACCCGAGGCTGCCCGTCGCCGAGTGGCGCGCAGAGGCCCTGGCCCTGGTCGCGGCGCTCGACGACGCAGCCCCAACGAAGACACCGTGGCCTGATGAAGGAGCGCCGACCTTCGAGAGGGTCGCGAGCCTCCAGCCTGTCTACGACGACGCGGCCTTCGCCGAGCTCTCTCGCATCGCCCTGCAGACGCAGCACCCTCGGAGACTCCAGGCCATCGACCAGCTCGGTCGCGAGGCGCGACGACGCGGGCTCGGGGCACTGGGAGCGCTGTTGCTCGACGCGGATGAGACCGTTCGTGCCTCGGCGCATCGGGCCATCACCGAAGTGGGACGCGGGCTCCATGCAAGGGGGCGTCTGCGTCCGAGAGGGCTGATCGGCTGTTCTTCGGGAGACGAGGCGGGTGCGCGCGTCCTCGCGGAGTGCCTGCTCGACCAGCTCGAGCAGCGGGACCTGAGTGACGCGCAGCTCGAGCGGGTGCTGGCACAGCTCGTGGGGCGGAAGCATCCGATGCTCGCGCGGCGGCTGCGGCGCTTCCTGCGCCACGGGAACGTGCATGTGCAGAAGCTCGCGCTGGAATGTCTCGCGCATTGCGGTGACGTGCGCGCCATCGCATGGCTGGTTCCCTTCGCGCGCTCGGAGGATATCTACCGGCTGCGCCAGGCGCTCGCGGGGCTCGGGGCCTTCAAGGTGCAATGGGCGGTGCCGTTGCTCGTGGCGGGGCTCGCACACCCCAACATGAACATCAAGAAGACCGCCGCCGAGGCGCTCGGGAACGCGGGCCCCGGGTGGCCGGCGCCGGTCGAGGCGATGCTGGGTTGGCTGCGGCGCCACGACAACCCCGGTCTGCGCGAGTCCCTGGTCCGAGCACTTCGCATCGCGTGCGGGCGGGGCTACGTGGCCACGGTGCTCGATGCGCTCCAGGACGCGGCCTCGTCTCGGGAGGAGCAGTTGCTGTGCGAGGCGCTCTCCGGAGTCCTGTCGCCCCATGCGCTCGTGGCATTCCTGCGGCGTGGGGCGCGCATCGGGAAGGTGCTGAACGATGCGGTGCGCGGCGGAGTCCTGGAGCTGTCTCCGGAGGCGCTCCAGGAACTGGAGGTGCTGCTGCGCCGCCATGGGCTCTCGCAGTGGATTCCCGAAGCGTCCTGGGACCCCGAGCAGGCCCGGCTGCTTCGTGAGCGACGGCTGGACGAGGACCTCGCATGGATGGACGACATGCTGTCGTCGGGGGATGTCAGCACGCTCGAAGCCGCCGAAGAGGACTTCTCGCGGCTGCTCTCGTCGGCGGCCATTGTCGGGCTCACGGCGGCGCGTGCGGCCGTCCTGAAGCGGCACCTCGATATGATTCGAGGCCTGCTCGAAAGTCCCAGGGCCTCCTTGCGCAACCTGGCGCTCTCTCTTCTCACGGTGCTCGCGCGTTGGCTGTCCGGGTTCGAGCGGGTGGGGGCTCTCGTCGACGTGCGACGCGCATGGGCGGACGCGCGCATCGAGCCGCGGGAAGCGCTCGATGCCATGCATCGACTGGAGGCCGTGCTGTCCGTGGAAGAGGCCCGGGTGGCGTCGGCGCTGCCCGATGAGCCCGTGGCGCTCTGGGGCGCCGAGCGGCTCATCCTCGCGGGTGAGCTGTCCGGTCCGAGATTGATGGAGGCGCTCGTCCAGGCCCGCTCCTCCTCGGTGCGTCGGTTCTTCCTGCCGTATGTGCTCCGCGAGGTGCCGCCGCTCCAGGTGCTCGACGCAGTGGCGCGAGGGCCGCACCCGGACCTGTTGGAGACCGTCCGGAAGGAGTGGGGCGTTCAGGCTCCGGAGGATGAGTTGCTCGCGAGCCTCACACGTGCCGCTGAATCCGCGACGCCCGCGAATGTTGGGACGGTGGTGCGGTGGATGGGGGACCTCGGGACGGAAGCGTCCCGTGCGGCGCTGCGACGACTCGCGCGGCATCATGAGCACGGGCTCGCGCTCGCCGCGCTCTCCGTGTTGGGGACTCCCGCGTCGGACGAGGACGAGGCGCTGTTCGTCGACCTGCTGACCCATGCCCACGTCGAGGTCCGCCGGCAGGCCGCTCGTCAGCTCTGGCGCGTGCGTGGATTGCCTCGGCTCCAATCGCTGCTCGACAGCCTCGGCGCTGAACGGCCGCTCAAGTGGGTTCCTCCAGGGGCGCTTGACCGGCGTGAGCTGGAAGCCCTCCGAGAGCAGCTCGGCGCGGTAGGGGAGGGCGTGGAGGGAGAGCTCTGGCTGGAGTCGCTGCTGGAGCTGCTCGGCGGGCTCGGTCCGAAGCCGAGCCTGCTACCGACGTACGTGCAGCTTCTCCTCGACGTGTGGCGGATGAATCGCGGCCGCTCGGGGACGACGGCGGCGGGCATGCTCCGCTCGTTCCCATCCGCACGGGTCCTGCCCTTCGTCCTCCCGATGCTTCGCGAAGGCCACACCGCGGTGCTGGCCGTCCTCGCCAGCGACCTCGTGTGGAGCCCCGAGCTGGTGGAGCTGTTCACCCAGGCGCGAGACCTGGAGCGAACCCACTTCCTGGAGCTGCTCGAACGGGGCGCCGCCTCGTACGCCATCGAAGGCCGCAAGCTGGAGGCCGCGCTTTTCCACCTCGTCCACGAGGATGACGGGCATCGAGAGGTGGCACTGCGGGTGCTCGGTGGCTTCGCATCGTGGGGCCGTCGCGACGAAGCCTTCCGCCTCGGCGGTTGGCTCGTCGACCTCGCGAACCGGAAGGAGGACGCCGAAGCCCTGGCGGCCCTGCTGCGGGGACTCGAACGTCAGAGCCCGGAGGTGCGAATCGCGCTGCTCTCGCTGGTCACCACGCTCGCGCTGCGGGCGGATGTCGTCACCGCGCTCGCGCCGATACTGCTGGATGACCCGTCCCTCGAACGGAACCTCTCCGCCGAGATGATGCGCGACGTGGAACGGAGGCTGGAGACGCTCGCGTGGGAGATTCCAGAGCCCGACCCGAGGGCCTTGGAGTGGATGGTGCAGCGGAGGGTGCCACATGTCGTCGAGCGGCTGACCCGGCTGCTCTCCCACCGGAAGTCCTCGGTGCGGCTGCGCGCGCACCGGCTGCTCAAGGGACTGGTGCCCAGGGCGCAATACCTGGAGCTGACCCGCGAGCTGCTGAAGGACTCGGAGGCGGGCCATGTCGTCCGGGCCATCCGGACGCTGATGTTCGGGAAGCACGAGCCCGCGGTGGCGGAGGTCGCGGCGTTGCTGCATGACCGTCGCAACCCGGTTGCACGCGCGGCGCTGGAGGGCCTGAGCGTCATGGGGGACGCCGCGCTGCCCATCCTCCGAGGAGAGGTGGCCCACGCCCGCCCGGACCGGCGCGCGTTGCTCGCACGGGTCATCGCCAGCCTGGAGCAGGCATCGGAGCCCTCCCGCACCCCGTAACGAAGCCTTGCCTTGCCCGTCAGCGACTTCTCCCGCAGTGTGGGTTGCGCAACACGCTCGTTTGGACTTCGAACCCAGGAGAAATCGCGATGCGCAAGTCGGTGATGTGGGTCCTCGGCTGTGGAGCTCTGCTGTCGTGCGGTGCCCCCGCGCCGGAGGAGCAGGATGCAGTCGGCACCCGCAAGGACGGCCTGTCCCAGGTCTTCACGCAGCAGGCGGACTTCACGGCCGCGACGGGCGCCACCCTCGTGCCTTTTCCGCAGTCCGCCTCCACCGCGTATCCGGACCATCCGTCCGGCTCGACGTCGAGCTGCGTCCGGACGCCTCCGGGGACGGACCTTCCCTGGGGCTCCAGCGCGCCCACCATCAACGTGCTGGCGCCCCGCGCCTCCACCAACAATTGGCTCTGCTTCATCGGGCCGGGGTGGAATCACAGCAACACGAACCCGCTGCCTGTGAAGTCCACGCTCGTCGTCAACGGCGAGGATGACTTCGAGATTGCCTTCCTCCGGCCCGTCTCCGCCGTGGGCCTGGAGTTGCTCACCAACACGTCGGCCGTGCACACCCTCACGCTCACCTTCACGGATGCCACCCAGGAGGTGATTGGCGACTCGGTCCTGGACACTGCTCCCAATTCGTTCGAGTTCGTGGGCATCAAGGCGTCGAAGCCCATCCGGACCATCTTCGTCGACACGCTCGGGGGCGCCTCCATCAACGAGGGCATCGCCGGCATCTGGACGGCGCCGTAGCAGGGAGTGAACAGGCCCTCCCGCTGGCCCGACGTGCCGGGTTGCGCCACGACGGGCCTCGTGCGTGATTGGGCGCCGTGCGGACTCCTACCGACCACTTCCTTCCACCGGAGGCCCCAACCCCGGCGGCACCTCGCGGGCGGGTGATTGTCATCGCCCCCACGCGGGCCGCCTGCGAGACCATCGAGCTCGCCCTGGGGCTGCGGCTGGACACATGGCTGGAGCGGCACCACGGCACACGCGTGCGAGAGCTGGCGCGCGCCGGGAAGGGCTTCGGCATCATCGCCGGGACGGGCACCGGGAAGACGCTCGCCATCCGGCCCATCGCCGAGGAAATCGTCCGGACGCCGCTGAAGGTGGGCGTGGTGAACCGCGAGCGCGAGGCCTCGCCGGAAACGCCGGGCTGGAACGTGGTCATCGTGACGACGGGCATCGCGCGGCGCTGGTTCCAGCACGGCGACATCCGGCCACACGACACGCTCGTCATCGACGAAATCCACCAGACATCGGCGGAGCTGGAGCTGTGCCTCGCGTTGGGCAAGCACGTGGGTTGCCGCTTCATCTGGCTGTCGGCCACGGTGGACCCCACCTTCTACGTGCGCTACCTGGACAGCGCCGAGGCCATCGAGGTCTCCGCCTACGACGCGACGAAGGCCGCGCGCGTCCGCGTCGAACGCCGGGAGCCGCTCGCGTTTCTCGACGCGGACTTCCTGGGCGAGGTGGAGGAGGAGCAGCGCGGCGTGGGCGTCTTCCTCCCTACGCGCGCGGCGGTGGAGCAGGTGGCGAAGCACGTCCGCGAGGACTGGCCGGGCATCAACGCTGCGTACTACCACGGGGGACAGCCCATCCGAGTCATCCGGCCGTTCCTGGAGGGCACGGAGCCCCGGCCGTACCTCCTCGCCATGACGGCGGCGGGGCAGAGCGCGCTCAACGTGCCCGGGTTGGACACGGTGGTCATCGACGACACGCGCTTCGCCAACCTCGTGGCGGAGGGGCGCAACGTGCTCACGCGCGTCCACCTGGGGAACAACGAGCTCCTCCAGATGGCCGGGCGCGTGCACGGCCGCGTCGAGGGCGGGCGCGTCTTCATCCTGAGCGACCGCGACATCGACTTCTTCGCGCTGCGGCCCACGACGCCCGAGTTCCAGCTCGCCGGAGACTCGGAGCGCGTCGCGCTCACCGCCGCCGCGCTCGGTGTTCGCGCGGATGCGCTGGAGCTGCCCGTGCCGTTGGACAAGGCCGCCTACGCGCAGGCGCTCCAGCGGTTGCAGGCGCGCAACATCGTGGATGCGCAGGGCCGGCTCACCCCGTACGGGCGCGCGGTGGAGGCGCTCCCGGTGGAGCGCGGCTGGGCGGAGCTCATCGTCAACGCTGAGGACGCGCTGCTGCCGGTGCTCGCGGTGTGCAGCGCCATCGAGTCCCTGCACCGGATGACGCGCGACGAGCGCGACTTGGAGGGGGTGCTCGCGCCGGGGAGTGACCACCTCACCGCGTACAACCTCTATGCCGAGGCGTACGGTGAGGCGGGCTCCGTGGGCGAGGTGTACGGGCTGCCGCGCCACGTGTTCGACGCGGAGAAGCTGGCTCGCTGGGCGGAGCGGCGAGGTGTGTTGGTCAAGGCGGTGGAGGACGCGGCGCTCGCCATGGCCAGCGTCTACCGCAGCGTGGGCGTGGACCTGCCCGAGCGGATGTCATCCGCCGACGAGGAGCTGCACCATCGCTTCGCAGACCTTCTCGCGTGCTTCATTCCGTTCGACCTCGTCATCGACGAGCTGACGGTGGAGGGCGAGACGGTCCGCGTCGCGAAGTCGAGCGTGTGCGGAAGCTTCGGCGCGGTGGCGGGCGCCATCCGCTACTTCGCGGACCGCTCCGGTGCCACGCATGGCTCCATCGAGGGGACACAGGTTCCTCTGGAGTTGCTGCGGAAGTACGCGCGGCGCGGGGAGCCGGAGGTCGCCTATGACGTGTTCCAACACTCGCTCGTGCTGGAGCGGAGCCTGGTGCACTCCGGCTTCGAGCTGGACCGCGAAGTCGAGGTGCTGAGCGCCTGGGGCCCGGAGCTGGCCGGACGCGCGCGGCACGTGCTCGCGGAGGCATTGGCGACGGGTGGGGCACATCATCCGGCCGTGCAGCGCAACCAGCCGGGCATCGACGTGGTGCGAGAGGTGTGGTGCCGGTCGGGAGGACAGACGCCCGCGCTGGAGGTCCCGGAGTTGACGGCGCGCTACGAGGCGCTGCTCGACGGCGTGGACTCGATGGAGGCATTCCTCGAGCGCCCGCTGGAGCTGGACCTGGAGGGGCTGGTGCCGCCCGACGTGCGCGCGCGGCTCATGTCACTCCCGAATGGGGTCCTCGTGCGCGAGCAGGCGGTGCCGCTCATCTACGATGTGGAGCGGGACGAGGAGGGGACGCCATACGGAGTGGTGTGGGTGGACCTGCCGGAGAAGCTGGCGCGGACGCTCGTGGAGGAGGAACTGCCGTCTCTCGACAGGCCCGTGCGCTTCCAGGCGCGGCGCGGCCGCCGCGGCATCGTCCGCGGCGACACGCTGTATGACTTGCAGGACCAGCTCGACCTGCCGTGGACCCCTGACGAGCTGGAGCAGGCGGGGGAGGGCGGTTACGGCCGCACGCGGAGGCGGCCGGGGCAGCGTCGATGAGGCACAGTCGACACACCGCGAGGCGCCGGGAATCAGGTGCCGGCCTACCCGGCCCGGAGCAGCGCCGCGAAGAGCTCTCGCGGGTCCAGGCTGGGAGGCAGGCCGGAGACGCCGCCGTCATTCACCTCGACGACGGCCCAGCCTCCGTCCTCCAGCATGGCCACATCCAGCGTGAAGAAGGGCGAGTCGATGCGCCGGCCGATACGCCCCCAGCTTGCACGCCTCCGCCAACGTCTTGGCGTGCCTCCACATCCGTGGCTAGCCGGTCGCTTCATCCCCTCTGTGCTCCTCTACAACGCGAGCTTGAACTGGTGCGGCATTGAATCCCGCATGCGAGCGCCCACGCTTAGCGATGCACGGGACGCGACGCTGATGCGTCGCCGCTCGTCGAATCACCAACGGTAAGGCTGCCTCCCGCAGTTGCCTGCGGGGTGCAGCCTCAAGCTGAGTGGCTTGTTCAGATTCCGAGCGCAGCGAACTCGTCGACGACCGGCAGATCGACGTAGATGCTCATGTGCGTCGTACGGGTCTGGAATGGCCCCTGCGTCCACGGCCCCACCACCGACTTGCACTCTGCCCAATCGAGGCCGCTGTCGAAGAGCACCTTGAGCGAGCTGTGCTTGCCGCCTGGCGCGAACTCGACCACCAGCTTGCGCGGGTGTTCGAGCTCAAAGCGGCGCTCGAAACTCAGGTCGAGGCCCTTCTTGCCCGCCTCGACAGAGCACCACTTCGCCAGCAGCTCGGACTGCTTCGGCCCGAGGTTTCCAGGGGCCTTCTTCAGCTTGAACAGCTCGTCGCTGGACTTCGCCTGGCCGTCGTAGCCATCCGCCTCGCGCGTCCAAATCTTGCCCTTGGCATTCGGCGCATAGGCGAAGCGCTGGAGGAGCTCTCCGAGCATCCACATCGCGATCGCACTCTTGCCGAGGTGCCGATCGTTGTACGCGAGCTTCGTTACCTTTCCCAGCTGGTTCAGGTCGCCGAGGTGCGAGCGGAGCAGGCGCCACGCGTAAACGAGGTCGGGGTTGATCACTCCTTTTACGATCTCGACGAGCGGACGGGCATTGGGCGATTTCGGCGTGAGATCGTCCACCGTCACCGGCTGACCGCGTCCCCAGCGCTCGGTGAACCTGGACCACGCATCCCTGGCAGCCTCGGGCTTCGCCTCGATGGGAGCGTACCCATCGAGCCACGCGGAGCCGAAGCTCAAACCAGTGCCGCCGGTAGTTTGTACACCGCCGATGGCCGCAGCGCGCGTCGGGCCGTTGGAGAGGACCTGCCACACGTCCTCACCGAGCGCCTTTAGATCCGTAGCGGCAGCGATGCGTATGTGCACGCCGCTCTCGATCAGACGTCGCAGATGCACGGCGACGACGGCATCCTTGTCGTTCTTTCCACTGGCATCGGGCAGGCGGCTGAGCATCAGCCTCGGCACGTGCTTCTCCGGGCCGAGCACGCGCCGCTGCACGGCACGCAGGATCCCGCCCGCATCGAGTGCATCTCCAGCGATCTCAGCTGCCTGAAGCCCAAGTTCCGAGCCGGTGTCCTCGACCAGCTCAATTGCGGCGAGCACCGGCCCGCGTCCACGCAGCACTGCGGCCCTGTGCTTTTCAACCGGATTGGCCGCATAGAGCAGCATCCTGCGCGCGGAATCGCGGAAGTGCGTCTGTAGCAGGTCGACGCGCAGCATGCCGCGCGCGGCGAGGAACTGCGTGTCAAAACGGATGATCTTCGCCTCGTCGTCGTTCTCAAGCATGTCGACCACATCGCGAAGAAGCGCGACCGGATCGTCCATGAGGTGTCGCAGCATGCCGGAGCCGCTAGTCTCATACACGACCGCCTCTAGTGCGGAGGCGCTCGTGTGCCCGTTGCTCGGGGGGGCGCCCTGCCACGTTGCGACGGCCGCGTGCAGCGTGCGCGGATCGATTTGGAGCTTCCGAGCAGCGACGAGTTGCAGGTAAGCCGCGAGCGTATGGAAGAACGCTTCTTCCTCATTAGGCATTACGGCAGGACGGAACTCCTTTGTCAGCCGCAGTCGGAATGCGTCGACCGTCATCGAGGTGCCAAGAACAGCGTGCCGCCAAGTGCCCTGGCCGTCGCATGGGCGGAATCCCCGGAGTCGATTGTGCTCGACGAACGCCTTGGGCAGGGGACCGCCGAACGAATCCTCCGGCTCTGCGAATCCGCAGCGCTGGCAGATGGCGAAGCCGAAGCCAGGTCCGCCCGGCCGTTCGGACCTGCCCTCAGAACGCACGAACACCGTCGAGTTGGCGGTGAAGCCACCGATGACGCCAGCGGGAAGGATCTCCACGAGGCCTATGGAGTTGGATGCGCGAACGGTCACGCGCGGGGAGGGCATCCGATCGATTTCGGAGCCCACCCGCCGTGGCCGGCGCCCGGCCTTGACCGCAAAGCCACTCGGTCGCATGTAACGGCGCACGCGACTCGGAGGAACTTCGCCCGCCTCGAGCGGAGTCTCCGCCTCGGAGGACTTCTTCTTTCGACGGCGGCGCCCAGCCGTCTCGGTGGTCGACTCCAACTCTTCGAGGAACACCGTGGGATGGTTGCAGATCTCGCATGCTACCGGCGGCGCGTTGTGGTCCTCGAAATGCCCGCACCTCTCGCACTCAAGATAGAAGTGACGGACGACGCTGCTCTCGTCGCCGGCCAGCCAGTTGCGAACCACACCCGCGACGCGGTGCAACTTCTTGCCGGCGATGATTTCGGAACCGGGCGCATACTCACTCAGTGCTATGTCGAGGGCGCGCTCCATTCGTAGATCGAGCGGCTCTTCCTGCGGCTTAGGCTCATCCTCGTCGTCGTTCTGCTCGCTCTTGCCCTTCTTCTTCCTAAACTTCCACTTCGTGTCGAGATGCACGACGTCGAGCGGAAAGCCGAAGCGCGGCAGGAAGCCGGTTCGCGCGAGGCATGCAATCAGCGTCTCGATGAGAAGCACGCGTTCCTGGTGTGCGAGAGCAGCGAGGAAAATCTCGTCGCGAGCGGACTCACCTTTCTGCTGCTCGCGTTCACGCTGCTCCTTGAGCACGTTGTAGTCCCTGGTGACCGCCCCGACAGCACGCGCAAGCGCCTTGGAGCAGGAGGCAGCCAGCTCAGAAATCGAATACGTGGCTAGAGTCGTGCCGTGCGTCAGATCACGGATTCGCGGCGCCACACTTGAATTGTCGTCGAGCTGTCCGAGCCAGCTCGCAAACGCATGTGCGAGCGGATCCTCGCTGAGCAGCTCAAGATCGCCGGCGAGTTGCTTGTCCATGCCTCCGCCACCAATGGCAGACCGGAACATGAACTCGTCAACCGTTCCAAATGCGCGCATTGGACTGCCAGTGCTGTCACGTTCCACTGCTTCCTCGAAGAACGCCGCCAGCAGCGACGCGTTCACGTGCCGAAGCAGAAGCGGCGACGTGTCAAGGCGCACCTGTGGTGGCGTCATCTCTGAGTGGAGGAAGCGCCGCGGGTTGGTGAACACTAGCTGATCGTGCGGCCGGTTGAGCGCAAGCGTGAGTACCATTGACGAGCCATCGGCGCGGCGGCCGGCACGGCCAGCTCGCTGCCAGTAGTTCGCGGGGCCCGGCGGTACGTTGGTCAGCATTACGAACGTGAGGCCTCCGATGTCGACGCCCATCTCCAGCGTGGTGGACGATGCGAGCAGGTTGCGCTCGCCGCGGCGGAAGGCGTTCTCTTCTCCTTCGAGTGAGTCGACGCCGATCTGCGCTGTATGCTCCACGCTGTGTAGGCCGAGGAGTGGATCCTCGAGGATGCGACGCACTGAGTGACGGGCAGACCAGGAGGCACGCTGGTCGTCATTCAGTGGCACGAGGGTACGCCGGCAGTTGGCCGCAGGAGCCACACCGCCCACGGAGCGGAAATAGACTCGGCCGGAGTCGACGTCGATGAGCGGCGGCTTTTCGTGCAACCGGAGTTCGAGGCGCGACAGATCGATTTGGAGCTTGTCCTGCTTCCGCCGGAGCCACTTGCAGCCCTGCTCTGCATGCTGGGTCAGCGCGTTCCACACGAGTGAGAGCAGCGAGTCGACGCCCATCGAGTCGGGCATCTTGAGGCGCTCGCGCACGCGCGCTGTGTACTCGTGCATTCGGCCAGCCTCGGGGCGGCGGCGCGGGTACATAGGGATGTCGCGGCCTGCATCTTCGTCTTCCGTCTCGGATTCGTCCTCGTCCGGTAGATCGTCGGCCGTGCTCCAGACGAGCTTGTTGCCGATCGTGTTTGGGAGGAAGTGCCCAAGCTTTTCCTCTGCTTCCGGCTCGTCGGTACTGGGCTTGATTACCACGCCTCGGCTGCGCGCAATGTCGAGTAGCTGAGCGACGAAGTCCTTCCATACCTTGTCGCTCCCAAAATAGGGCAGCGCATCGCTCGGGCACGGCGGTAGGGTGGGGTATACGACCTCCACGATACCGAGCGTCTCAAGCGTGTTGGCGCGGCTGGGCGGCCTCGCAAACTCTTCATAGAGCGAGAGCAGGCCGAGGTATTCGAGCGATTCAAATTGCTTGAGACCGCGCGAGGCCGCGCGCTCGCGGAGCAAGTTATCTTGACCGAGAGCGCGCGCCAGCTCTTTCACCGTCGAACTCCCGGCCTCGGCACGGAGCGCCGTGACGATGAGCTGGCGGTTGACCCCGGTGTCGTGTGTGCTCTCCACGACCGCAGCAATGCGAGCCGCTTCCTGGCGGCTATCCGAGAACGTGAGCAGGCGACGTCCGCCGCCCGGGCGAAACTCCTGCTTCGTATTGCTCGGCGGCATCTCGCCAAGGTGCGGATACACCATGTCAACCACGGCGCCGAGCGCCGCTCGCGGGCTGAGCAGAAGCGGGCGAAGCCGGGTCGCAGCCGTCTTGCATTGCAGGCATTTCATTGGCGAACGCCCGTGACGGTCCGCCGCCCCGAGTTCCTCGACCTCGACGGGGATGCGTGTTTCGCCGATGCACAGCACGTCCTCGCTGTTTTCCTTCGGGCGAACTGCGAGGCGGACCGCCTTGTCAGCCTTCTCGATCCGTAGTTCCTTAGCCTTTCCGACTCGGTGAGCGACTAGGTATGGCGCACCACATTCAGCGCAGACGCCGAGCTGCGTACGCGGAGATTCGGTGGGATCGCCGGAAGGTGGGAGCGAGGTCACCTGCCCCCAGGGCCACCCTTCAACGACCTTCGCCTTGGGCGGACGAGGATCGACCCAGACACCGGTTGGCGCGCGCACGAACGCATGCATGCGGATAGGGATGAACGGGTGGTGCTTGGCGTCAAGACGCGCGAGCGAACCAAGGCGCAGGATTGCATCGGTCGCGCGCCGCCGCTGTTCGCTCGGAGCGGCAGGACCATATACCTGGGCGGCGACTTGGTCGATGTCGGGTAGCTCATTTTGATCAGAGAGCCAAACGCGCAGCTTGGTGAGTCGCGGATGCGTCGCGTACACGTGATGCAGGAGGAGCGCCGGGCGGTCGGCAATGTCCGCTGGCAGCTGTGTGCGCTCCACTGCGGTCACCAGTCCGAGCGCTTCGCATGCCCTCCAAGCGGTATTGGCAAGTGCGGCATCGCGAAGCAATGCGGAGGGATTGCCCGAGTTGTCGTACTCAATTGTGCGGAGTTCGGCGTCAATCAACTGCTGATCGGCAGCGAGTGTGGAAGGATCTCGAAGCTCCGGCACTTGGCGCGGCGGGCGGGCTTCGGGCGGCAGATAGCGGTGTCCCTCGACGGACTTCACGCCGCACTTCTTTGCGAACATGCGGGACGCATACTCGTCGAGCACTGCGCGTCCTTCGTTCTCTCCGTTCGCGAGCGTCGCGGAAGTCGCGAACCCTTGCACCGCTTCGAGCGTGGTGCCGAAGCGCTGCGCTGCGCGGCGCAGCAGCATGTGGATCTCGGCTGCCTGCGCGCCAGCGTACACGTGCGCTTCATCAAGCACCATCAACTTGAGGCGCGGATGCTCGCCGTAGAAGAGGTTCTCGGGCTCGAAAATCGTCCGGTCGCTCGGGCGGATTAGCATGTACTCGAGCATGCTGAAATTGGTGATTAGAACGTGCGGCGGTCCCTTAGGCCGATCGTCACCACCATCAAGGCCACGCAGCGTCGCGCGGTCGATAATCTGGCATTTTGGCGGTACCGACTTGCCGCGGCGCTCATACGAGTTCTTCGCCGAACGCCACGTGTCCTTCAACCGGCTGGTGTAGTATGCGAAGTTGATCTCGTCTTGTGCGCCGAGCATCGCCAGCAGGCGATCCACTTGGTTGTTCACGAGCGCGTTGAGCGGGTAGACGACCAACGCGCGCACACCCGGCTGGCTTAGATCGTCGCGTGCCTCTTCATGATCCCAGAAGAGGCGATCAATGAGCGGGATGACGAACGCCTCGGTCTTGCCACTGCCCGTGCCTGCGGAGAGGACCACGGTTTCGCCGAGGGAAGCTGCGCGGATGGTGTCGACCTGATGCTCGAAAAGCCTGTAGTCGATTCCCGCCTTCTCTAGTAGAGAAACCGTCTTCGGATGGAGTGGCCGCTCCATCGTGCGCTGTTTGGTCGAGGGCGCCTGGAGCTCGGCAAGCGTCTTTCCCGGACGGAATGGGAACGCGGCTTGAACGAGCAGAGGGGCGAACAGAGAGAAGCCGCTGTCGCTGCTCCAGTGTGAGCGAAGAACGTCCGCAAGAGGCCCGGGGCGCACTCCAAATACGTCGAGCAGGAAGTCGGCGTACCGGCTCTGCAGTGCGTGATAGGCTTGGTAGCCGTCGAACTGGTAGTGCTTGCTCACGTTGTGCTTTCCTCCGCTGCCCAGCGGTTGAGCCAGTAGTCGAAAAGAGTTGGGGTGCTGTGCTGCAGCACCCGTACGTCGTCCCAAAGTTTCGGCAGAACAGGACCACCTGCGCGCCAGCGATGGACGCGCTCTGTCACGTTAACAACCGCGTTTTCGATTGCGCGTGCATCGGGGGGCAGCGTCTGCTGCCAGATTGCGTTAAGGCGGGGATGCACGTTCCCGGTATCGCCATCACGAGAAATGAGCCCCCGAAGGTCGGGATCATTTGACAGTTCGGTGTGCTTCCGCCGAACCTCAATGAGACCAGCAAGCCGGCCGTTGGCCGTACGTCTGCTGGGGCGGCTCATTCCTTCGGCTTCGGGACTGCACACTGCATTGATCTCTGTGTCGCTGAGCCGTCTAGGAATCTCGTTGAGCGGAGCGAGAAGCATTGCGACGTCCATGTAGCGCTCCCTCAGGTCCCATGTGAGGAATGCGGGCACGAGCAATCCAGCGTGCCAATCTGCGACCCTTCTCAATGCGACAACAGGATCGGATGGCTTGATACGCTGGAAATCGGCGTATCGGACACAGGCCAACGGCCAATCGAGTTCGCGAAAGACCGCTTCGACGACGTCGGACTCCTCGGTGGGCGCCACGAGGGCGCCAAGACGCAGATGCGTGGTGGCATCCGGGAGATGCTCGGCAATCTTGAACCAGCGCGCGCCATAGCGGCGGAGCGTTTTGAAGGTATCGAAGACCCACTTCTCGCGGTACTTGGAGAGGCGGCGCTCGATTGCATCGCGCCAGAGCTCCCGCTTGCGCTCGGTTCCATCCCAGAGCAAGCGTTCGAGCAGGTCGAGCCCAGGTGGCGCGGTCGGGCGGACAGCGTGAGAGTAGATCAATCCCATGCCGGCGATTCGTTCGGCGCCGGAGAACGCGGTAACCTGGTACGGGCGACCGGGAGTAGGGACGGGCACCTCGTAGAGGAAGCCACCCTCGTCGTGAGAGACGACCTTCGCCTCGATGCGGTGCGCGGGCATCCACGGAGTCCATGCGTTCACAAACTCGATGTGCACTGGAGGCGAATCCGGAAGCTTGGTACGCGCGTACCAAGTGTCTGCTCGCAGTTCCGCAATGACGTTCAGGCGGCGAGCTGTGCGCCGTGTGAAGCGGAGAGTTTCGGAGCGCCAGCTGCCCACGTACACACGGATGCGGAGACCGCCGTCGCCGACCTTGAGCACGCGCTGCGGTAGTTCGGAGAAGCGGATGAATCGGTGACCGGCCGAGTCGAGATAGCGGACGAAGATGACTTCGCCTAAATCGATGCGGACGGCGGCTGCCGGTGGGCCGTCGATCTGAAGGCCGCCACTGCCAAGGAGCAACTCGAGCGCACGCTCGTCGGTAGCCTCTGCGTCGGCCGCTGGGCGAACTTCCACGCGCGGCGGATAGGCGCCGATAGAATACGCACCGCGCAGGTTGGCACGCGGCCAGATGACGTCGATTGAGAGCTCGCCGTGAACCGAGGAGGGGACAGTCAATGCGAGTGTGTGCTCATTCGCGTACGTAAGCAGCTTCAGCTCATTGCCGGAAATGGCGATGTGAGTGCCGAGCGCGTCGGTTCTTGACGTGAGCGCGGTGCCTTCCGGAATGATTACAAAGTGAGCGAAGCCACGCCTTCCGTCTGCAGAGACCTCAAGCCGGTAGCGCCCAGGAGTCGCGGCGAGCTTCTGCGCAGGCCTGACGAGCCGATTGCGCAGATCGCTTGAATGCCTGCCGGCAGGACCAGTAAGGAGATAGCTGAACGTGCGGATGTCGCCATCGACGAAGAAGCGTGGAAAGCGCGAGTAGGCAGCAGCGCGACCGAACGTCAAGCCTGGGACATGGGGGGGCTCGAAGACGATGCGAAGTGGGAGCGCCTTGGGGTCGATTGGCCACTCCTCAGTCGAGCCATCTGGGCAGTACAGCGTCAGCGTCAGCGCGTGTGCTGGAAGCTGGCATGACCATGCGTCCAGGTCGGCGAGCGACCGGTGCTTGAAGCCTTCCGGTGCATCGAGTCGGTAGCCCGGCGCGCAGACAAGAACGACTGTGGTGCCGGCCGGTGCTGTGGAGAGTTGCGCTCCGGTATCGGCGTCGAAGAGCGCTACCGGCTCGGCAGGCGCCTCCACATCCATGTACGGGATCTCGAATTCGCCCTGCTCCTCGAAGGCGAGGATTGCAGCCGGAAATTTGGTACCGCGCGGCAACGGCAGTGACGACGAGTTGGACTCGCGCACGTATTGATCGCCTTGGCGCAAGTAGGCGACTGTGATGGTTCCATTCGCGAAGCCGAGGGAGAGGCGCTGTTGCTCAGGGCCGGCGCCGGGAACGGTGAGCATCTTGGGCAGGCGCAGTACGAGCCGGTCCAGTCCATTCTTGCTGTCCCAGTGCCACTCGGCTTGCGCTGGGGCCTGCGCCGTCGCCGCAGGTGGCGCCAAGCGGGCTGCGAGAGCGCGGGCCGTCTCCTCATCCGGAACTCCGAGCACCTCAGCGAGCGCGCCGCGAGCGAGCGGGGCAGCGGCGCGTTGGGCGAGGAATGCTTTCACCTCGGCGAAGCGCTGAAGACGCTCGCCGAGGTCAAGGCGCATGTCTTCGTCGCCAAGGACCGAGCGCAGGCCTTCACGTACCCGCAGGCACTTTGCCCGGTTCGCTATCCAGTCCCCAATCGCCGGCCCATCCGCTTGCGCCAGCGATTCCCAGCTCCAAGAGCACTCGACTTCGTCCGTGAGCGCCTCAAGCAGCGGCCAGAGCGCGCCGGAGTGCAGCAGCATGGTTTCGAGAATACGACGTGCTGCTACGCGGGAGCGCATCAGTCGTACACCCCAGACCTGGCGAGCTCCTCTCTCGATGGCAGACAAGGCGTCGGGATTCATGTGCTGAGCGAGGCCGTCGATGCCGAGCTTGACCCCGACGTTCGCGTATTCGAGGCGTGCGTCCGGATTGTCGTGGAAGAGCCTCTGAATTGCGCGCGCGCCGGCAAGCAGCATTGCTCCGCCCCAGGCGACCTTGAACTCGTCACGAAGCTTTTTGATCCTGTGAGCGCGATTGCCGACCCACGCGTCGAGCTGGCCGAGCTGCGAATCGGTCAGCTTGAGTGTGGCGAGATTGTCGCCAGGCTCCCATCCTGGCGAACTCGCCTTGATTGAGTTTAGGAACTCTTCAATTCGCATGTTCCCACCCCCACAACGCCTGCACGCAGTGTCAGCGCGAATTCCGAAACGCTGCTCAGGCGGCTACAAGTTTTACTTGTGAGCGCTTGGAGGTCAACGCGTGTTTATTGACCTTTGGTGTGCGCTGATGTGGCTGCGTGCGTAGTGGAACGGGCACGCACAACACGCTCATGGTCATTGCCGGAGCTGCGCATGCGCATTCGACACCGAGGGTAGCGAGGGCCTGCCGCAGTCCCCGGTTCGCGCCCTCGACTATGCGAGGCCCCGCCTCCGTCGCTGCACGCTGTGCGTGGTTGCGGGTGAGCAGCACCACACGACACGCAACTGCTCCTTGCGCTGGTGCACGGAGTGACTCACTGGGGTTGCGATGACACCCAGTCCGTGCGCCGCGCCGCTGGAGCTGCGCGGTCGCGCGACAGCGAGAAACGCTTGAAACTGTGGTAGCAGCGCTGAGCTCATTGCGCGAACTCCTGCGAAGCCCATGCGCGCTTCGCCTCATCATGCTCAAAAGGCTGAACCGACTGCGGGGAAGTATTTCCTAGGGAATGCCGCTGCGCAGGATGAAGACGATGGCCTTCAGGTCAGGTCGGTTATCCACCTTGTGGTCTTCCCTGCTTCTCTTGGGACTTGGAGGAGGGCTGCAGGTGCGCCACGTGCTGCCGAAATGCCTTCGGAACACAAGCTCTCCGGCCATACTCAAAAGAGGAGGGCACGTTTCGCTCGGGGCCAGCCCAGGCCTCACATTGGTTGCGCGCTCTTATTGCCTCTGTCGTCCAAAGTTTCGAAGAGCAGCGGCTAGCATGGCTTGCCGATCGACCTTCTCGCCTTGCCCAGCGTAATCTGCTACCAGCGCGCAAAACAGCGCCGACAGATTCACTCCAGCAGCCTGAAACCGTTCTGTGATGCTGTTCCGGATGGATTCCGCCGTCCACGTGTCAGGGACTTCTCCCATCACGCTCGTGTTCGGCAGGTAGGTGTTGCTTTCCAGTTCAGTGACATGAAGTCCCATGTCCCCCAAAATTCGGTATGCGGCTTTGTAATCCAGTGTTTCCCTGGCTAAATCGAACGTCACGAATGCTGTCTGCGTCATCTTGCTGTTTCCTCTCGACGAAATGGATGACCTCGCCATGGGCAGCTACTTCGCGTTGGGCTAATCAACGGACCGCACGCACCAGGCCTGTCCTCAGCAATGGCTGCGAATCGGTTCGGTTGAGGGGGGAGATGTTGTTGTTCTTTGAGACGGCAGGGAGTTACGCTTGAACTTTATTGCTCGGGTCAACTGAGTCCACGGCTGTCTTCATCTCTCAGCTCGTTATTTGCTTCCCATCTTGTTTGTTTGGGCCGCAATGTGGTTCGCGCGGACTTTCGCTGCATCCCTTTGAGGGTTGACTTGATGGGCGGGAACGTCTCGTTGCTGTCGAACTGGCTGATGCGCTCTTCGCTGAACGGCGTGAGGTCGTGTAGTCTGTATCGCCACCGAAGATGTAGATTCTCCGGGGTTGGGCACGGCTCGGCTGTCTTGAACCGCTGTTCCACAGGTGCCACGTTGGCCTCCTTTCCTGTCCTCACGAGATGGTCGTGCCACTTGGCACCGCGTAAGACTCTGGAATTGTGGATAGGCGCAGGCCATACCTCCCGAGGGGTAGTAGCCGGCCGCAGGGAAGAAGCACCCGGCGGAGAGAAGGAGCTGTCATAACCAATTGGGCGGTACTATCTGGGCATGGCACGAAAGCGCTCCCCAAGCAGGGCACTGGCTGCAAGTGCTCGGGGAGCACGATTCTGATGCCTCGTGGACGCGATGTTCCGGCGGGCCAACCAGGGACTGGTGACGTGAGCGGTGTGGGAGGCGGTCTCTCCTTGGGGGCGCGCCAGGGGCGGCACCGCCACGCTCATTCCCCCAGCTTACTTGAGCCTTATCGTCGCTTTTTCAACGCAGGAGCGCCGCGAAGAGCTCGCGCGGGTCCAGGCTGGGAGGCAGGCCGGAGACGCCGCCGTCATTCACCTCGACGACGGCCCAACCACCGTCCTCCAGCATGGCCACATCCAGCGTGAAGAAGGGCGAGTCGACGCGCCGGCCGAGCGGCTCGAAGCCGGTGAAGTCGGGCACCTCCACGTCGAAGTCGTGGTACGGCTCGGCGGCGAGCAGGCGGCCTCGCCCGAAGAAGAGGCGGAACTCCAGGTGCGCGGGACCGGCCGGCGTCCGGCCGAAGACCTTGAGCGGCAGGTACTTCCGCACCACGAAGCCGCGCTCGAAGCGGTCCCCTCGCTCCTCGACCAGGTTGGCGCAGATGCGCTCGAAGTCCTCGCGCGTGGCGCCGGCCGGGACGTAGCAGGCCTCCGCCCAGCGCTCCTTCGCCGACTTCACGTGGTCCTTCACAATCCACGGCGACGGCCCGAGCGACTGCGCCACGTGCCACGCCTCCGTCGCATCCGGCCCCTCCGTCCACACGGAGCGCGCCGTGTACGGCGCGAGGCGCGGGTACCAGTTCGGCAGGTAGTGCGCCGCCGCGTACTGCTCAGGCGTCGTCATCAGCCGGTGGCCCATGTCCGTGACGGCCTCATCGAGCGAGGTGTACTCCTCCTCGGTGAGCATCCACCCGCGGTAGAGCAACTGGAGCGAGCCGCGCTCCGGCACCGCGGCCAGGGCTCGTGAGGCATTGCCCGACAACAGGGCCGAGAGGTCGGCCTGGTACGAGTCGATGCCGAGCGCCTCGGCGGCCTCGGCCTCCACGTCGAACGGGTCGTGCTGGTGGGGATTGCGCCCGAAGAGGAGGGCCTGCGTTCGCCGCGAGTTCCGGGAGGAGGACATCCACGAGCCTTTCGTCAGGGGTGGCGACAGCGGGCTCATCCGACGGAGCCACACGCGTGTCCTGACGCGACCATTCCGGGCACACGCAGGTGCGCCAGCGGGCGGTCTCTCGTGAAGTTGCGTCCTCCTCCTGAACGGACGAAGGCGCACGGTGGGACCTGACACCGTGCGCCTTCCGGCTATTGCACCTCGAGCCGGCCGATGGCGAACCCGCTGCCATCGACGACGTCGGTGCCGAGCCTGTCCCGCATCAGCGCGCGGAACATCGGCCCGAGCGCCGCGCCGTCGAACACCACGCCCGAGGTGGCTCCAGGCTTCATCGCCAGTTGCACCGTGTAGAGCACCGAGCCCGCGGAGATGGCCGTGTCCGTCGTCACCGCGCCGTCACCCGCGGCCTTCTGGCTCTGGCCGGTGGTGAGCGTGCCCGCCAGCGGGCCGCTCGTGGGCAGCTTGCCGTAGGCGGCGATGGGGTTCTGCCCCGGAGGCAGCGCCGCGCCCGGAACCATCAGCGAGCCCGCGCCCTGCACGAGCGTCGTGTCCAGCGGCAGGTTCATGCCCACCGAGTAGCCCGTGAGGTCCTCCATGGCCACGAGGTCCAGCACCACGGTGGTGTCCGTGGAGGAGGGGTTGCGCACCAGGGCAATCCTCCTGCCCGGGGCGGGGTCCACGTAGACGAGCTTCGTGCCCGCCACCACCGCGTCGAACGCGGTGCTCGTGGCGCCGGTGAGGTCCGTGGCATTCGCGGTGAGGGTGTAGCCATTGCCGGCCGCGCTCACGGTGAGGTTCGCGAACGAGGCCACGCCGTTGGAGGCCGACACGGTGAGCGTGCCGCCCAGCGTGGCGCCGGACGGGTTGTTGCCCAGGGCCACGGTGATGCTGTCCGTAGCGCCCGTCACGGTGTTGCCGAAGGCGTCCTGCACCGTCACCTGCACGGCCGGGGTGATGGCCTGGCCGACGGAGGCGCGCGAAGGCTGGCCGGTGAAGGCGAGCTTGCTCGCCGTGCCCGCCGTCACGTTGAAGGCGGGGCTGGTGCCAGCCGTGAGGCCCGTGCTCGTCGCGGTGAGCGTGTAGCCCGTGCCCACGCGGGCCAGCGACACGCCGGAGAAGGTGGCCACGCCATTGACGGCGCTGACGACGAGGGTGCCCGACAGCGTGGCGCCGGACGGGTTGGTGCCCAGGCCCAGGGTGATGCTCGCGGTGGAGCCCGTCACCGTGTTGCCTCCCGCGTCCTGCACCGCCACCTGCACGGCCGGGTCGAAGGCCGTGCCCGCGGTGGTGTTCCCGGGCGGGGTGATGAAGGCGAGCCTGCTGGCCGCGCCCGCCGTCACGTTGAACGCGGCGGACGTCGCGCCCGTCAGGGGCGAGCTGGAGGCCACCAGCGTGTAACCCGTGCCAATCCTGTCGACGGTGAGGTTGGCGAAGGTGGCCACGCCGCTGACCGTCGTCACCGTGGTGGTGCCACCCAACGTCGCGCCGGTGGGGTTGTTGCCCAGGGCCATGCCTACCGAGACAGCTGGCGTCGTCACCGTGTTGCCGAAAGCGTCCTGCACCGTCACCCTCACGGAGGTGGTGAAGGTGGAGCCCGCGACGACGTTGGCCGGCTGGGTGGTGAAGGCGAGCTTGCTGGCCGCGCCCGCCGACACGATGAAGGTCGCGGAGGTGTTGCCGGTGAGGCCCGTGGACGCGGCGGCGAAGCGGTAGGTGTTGCCCGCCTTGTCCAGCGTGAGGTCCGGGAAGGTGGCCACGCCGTCCACCGCGTTGACGGTGAGGGTGCCACCCAGCGTGGATCCCCCCGAATTGGCGGACAGCGACAGGGTGATGGGCGCCGTGGAGCCCGTCACCGTGTTGCCGTAGGAATCACGCACGCCCACCTTCACCGCAGGGGTGATGGGCGCGCCGGCCGTCACCACGTTCGGCGGGTTCGTATAGAAGGACAGCGAGGCGGCCGGGCCCGGAATGACGTTGAAGGCCGCGCTGGTGCCACCGGTGAGTCCCGTGGTGGCTGCCGTGAGGGTGTAGCCGACGCCCGTCTTGGTGAGGGACAGGCCCGGGAAGGTGGCCACGCCATCCACGGCGGCCACCGTCTTGGTGCCGTTGAGGATGGCCACACCCGGGTTGTTGCCGATGGCCACGGTGATGCTGTTCGTCGCCGTCGTCACCGTGTTGCCCGCCGCGTCCACCACGCGCACCGTCACCGCCGGGGTGATGGCGCTTCCCGCCACCACGTCCGAGGGCTGCACGCCGAAGGCCAGCCTCGTGGGCACGCCCGGCACGACGTTGAACTCGATGGAGGTGGCGGTGAGGCCCGGCGCGGAGACGGAGAGGGTGTACCTGCTCCCTTCCTTGTCGACCGCGACGCCATTGAAGGTGGCCACGCCATTCACCACGGCCACCGCCACCGTGCCCGTGAGCGAGGCGCCAGTGGAGTTGTTGGCCAGCGCGAGCGTCAGCGTCGCCGTGCTGTTCGTCACCGTGTTGCCGAAGGCGTCGCGCACCGTCACCGCCACCGGAGGATTGAAGGGCGCGCCCACCGTCGCCTGCGTGGGCTGCGTGGTGAAGGTGAGGACGCGGGCCTCGCCCGGCGTCACGTCGAAGGACTGCGAAGCGGCGGACGTCAGCCCCGAGGCCGAGGCCGCCAGCGTGTAGCCCGTGCCCGGCTTGCGCAGGGACACGTTGGTGAAGCGGGCCACGCCGGCCACTGCGTCCACGGTGAGGGTGCCCTGGAGCGTGTCATTCGTTGGGTTGGCGGCGAGCGCCACCGTCACCGGGCCCGTGAAGCCGGTGGACAGGTTGCCCTTCGCGTCGAGCGCCGTCACCTCCACAGCCGGGGCGATGGAGGAGCCCGCGCCCACCGTCGACGGCTGCACGCGGAAGGTGAGCTGCGTGGCCGGGCCGCCGGTGATGTCGAAGCTGCTGGACGTCGCACCCTCCAGCCCGGCGCCGGAAGCGACGAGCGTGTACGTGCCCACGCGGTCCACGGAGAGGTCCGCGAACGAGGCCACGCCCTCCACGGCCGCCACGGTGACGGTGCCGGACAGCGCGGCGCCGCTCGCGTTGGTGCCGAGCGCCAGGGTGATGCTGTCCGTGGCGCCGGTGGCGGCGTTGCCGTGCGCGTCCACCAGCCGCACCTGCACCGCCGGGGTGAGCGTCGCGTCCACGGCCGCCGAGGCGGGCTGCGTGACGAAGGCCAGCGACTTCGCCTTGCCCGGCTTCACGCGGAACGCGGCGCTGTTGGCGGGCTCCACGCCCGGCGCGCTGGCGACGAGGATGTAGCCCTCGCCGGCCTTGTCGAGGGACAGCTCGGGGAAGGTGGCCACGCCATCCGTGGTGTTGGCGGTGAGGGTGCCGGAGAGGGTACCGCCCGCGGGGTTGGCGCCGAGCGCCAGCGTGACGGGCACGCTCATGGGCACCGGGTTGCCGGCCGCGTCTCGCACCGTCACCTGCACGCTAGGGGAGAAGGCGCCGCCGGCCTCCAGCTCGCCGGGCTGCTGTGTGAAGGCCAGGTCGTGCGCGATAACCGGGGCCGCGGTGATGTTGAAGGGCTGGCTCGTCGCGGGCTCCAGGCCCTGGGCCCGCGCGACGAGCGTGTAGCCCTCGCCCGCCTTGTCCAGCGCGAGGCTGGAGAAGGTGGCCACCCCCTGGGACACCGCCACCGGCGCGGCGCCGGAGAGGGTGGCGCCCGAGGGGTTGGCCTCCAGCGACAGCGACACCGTCACCTGCGCGCCGGGGACGACATTGCCCTCGGCGGTGAGGACGGACACCTTCACCGCCGGGGCGAGGACGGCGCCCGCGACGGCCTGCGAGGGCTGCACCGTGAAGGCCAGCTTCTTCGCCACCGGCTGCTCGGGCGGCTTGGAGCCGCCGCCGCAGCCACTCAGGATGAGCGCGCCCGTGAAGAGGACGAGCGCCAGGTTCTTCAGGCTCAAGGGGGACATCTCCAGGAAGGGGGCGGGGGAGGCGCGGCTCACGGGCGGCCTCCGATGCGGTTGAGCAGGTCGGTGAGGTCGTCGGAGTCGGTGCCGTTCACCGTGCCCGTCACGTCGGTGTTCCAGTCGTAATAGGGCTGCGCCGCGGTGGCCGGGCTCGTCCCCAGGCGACTGGCCGTGGCGGCCAGGTCCACGAAGTCGAGCTGCTGGTCCCGGTCCCAGTCCCCGTTACCGTTGACACCCTTCTCGGCGGTGGCGGACGGATAGATTTCCCACAGGCCGCGCCCGTAGGTGCCCACGCGCATCATCGCGCCGGTGCGGCTGAGGAACATGTCCGTCACCTTCACCAGCGGCAGGCCCTGGCCGAAGCGCCGCCACGTCTGGCCCGCGTCGGTGGAGCGGTACACGCCCAGCTCGGTGCCCACGTAGAGCGTGTTGTTCGTCAGGTCCGACGGGTCGTACTTCACGACGTCGATGCCCACGTTGGGCAAATCGAAGCCGGTGCCGTTGCCGTGCAGCGGTGCCCACGTGGCCCCGCGGTCCTGGGTGATGAAGAGGTGGCCCAGGGCATCCGGCACCACGGTGACGTTGTCGTTGGTGACGGGCGCCGCCGTCGCCGCCACGTACACATCGCCGGGGTTCTTCCCCGAGGGCGTGGTGGGCGGGAAGGCCACCGTCGTGGTGTAGCTGAGCTGCTCGCCGGCGGAGATGCTGCCGTTGCCGTTGACGTCGAAGCCCAGCACGCTGCTCTGCGTCCAGGTGCAGTTGGTGGCCGTGCCCTGGCAGTTGCCGGTGACGTAGAAGCGGCCGCCGCTCATGGACACGCCGTACAGTCCGTCGATGTTGGCGGACGCGGAGAGCAGGCGGGTGTAGCCGCTGAGGCAGGGGCTGATGACCTGCCACGCGCCCGTGCCGCTCACCCGGTGCACGGCGCTGTTGGTGGCGGTGAGGAACGTGTTGGCGCTGGGGCTGGCCGGCGCGAGCGCGTAGCGCATGATGAACGGCTGGCCCTCGGTGGCGCAGCTGGAGCGGGGCGTGGCGTCCTTGGCGAGCCACGCCGTGCCGGAGTTGCAGTTGCTGTTGGCGGCGGTGGGGATGCAGTACTCGCGCTCGCCGTTGACGCTGGCCCAGTAGATGGTGGCACCAGACGTGCCGTCCTTCGACGCCGCCGCGCCGAAGCCGTCACCGCCGATGACCTGGTTGAAGGTGGTGGACGCGGCGCCCGCGGCCGGGTCGCGGAAGCGCGTGCCGTTGTCCTGCAGGCCCGTGTAGGCCAGGTACGGGTTGCCCGTGGCCGGGTCGCCCGAGGCCACCGAGTAGCTCAGGTGCGTGACGATGCCGCGGTTCTGCCCGTCCCACACCACCTGCGGCGGCGTGGCGTTGAAGAGGTTGCGCGACACGAAGAGGCCGCCGTCCGTGCCGGCCATGGCCACGTAGCCCGTGCCGGTGCGGACGATGAGCGCCCGGTGCCAGTCCGCGTGCACGTAGTCCAGCGTGCCGCCCGTCACGTTGCCGTAGCCGCTGCTGGGCAGCCAGTGCGAGACGTTCTCCCAGGTGGGCGTGGCGGCCAGTCCGTTGGTGGTGCGCAGGCCGCAGAGCATGCCGCCCACGAGGACGTTGTTGTCGTTCCCCGGGTCCACCGCGAGCGCGGCGTTGTACCAGGCCTGCAGGTCATTCACGTTGACGGTGCCGCAGTCGCGCCCGTCGCCCGGGTCGTTGGTCCGGTTGGACAGCGTGCCGTTGATGGCCGTCCAGTTGGTGCCCGAGTTGATGGAGCGCCAGTACCCGGCACCCGTGGAGTTGCTGTACTCGTCCTGGTTGCCGAGCTGCGCGTACACCACCGTCACCGGCGGCACGGCGGCGGACGGCGTGCCCGCGGCCAACGTAATCCGGCCCACGGCGGTGGTGGGAATGGTGCCCGCCGCCTTGCGTGAGCTCCACGTCGCGCCCGCGTCGGTGCTCGTCCAGATGTCACCCGGGTTGCCCGAGGTGCAGTCCACGTTCGTGAGCTGCCCGAAGCCGGCCTCGGGCGGCAGCGATGCGGCGTTGCACGCATACGTTCCGCTCAGCGCCCAGCGACTCACGCCGTTGACGGCGCCCGTATAGACAATCGTCCACACGCTCTCCGCGCGCTGCACGGTGCCCGAGTTGGGCAGGTCCACCAGCGTGAAGCTCGCGCCCGCGTCGGTGGAGCGGAAGAGGCCCACCTCGGTGCCCACCAGCACCACGTTGGGGTTGGCGGGGTCCACCTTCACCGCGCGGATGCGCAGCGCCTTGACGGACAGGCCACCGGACGCGGCGGGGTACTGGCCGGTGAGGCGCACCGGCTCGCCCCACGTGGCGCCGCCGTCCTGCGTCTTCACCACGTGGCCGCCCGGCGTGTCCACGAAGTCACCCGCGCCCACGTAGAGCGTCTCGGGATTCGTGGGGTCCAGGTCCATGGCGCCGATGGCCAGGTTGCCCAGTGACTCGCTCACCGGGTACCAGGACGGATTGGCCACGCCGAAGTTGAACGTCTTCCAGAGGCCGCCGCCGCTGGTGGCCAGGTACACCACCTGCGCATCGAGCGGGTGGACGGCGATGCCGGAGATGCGCCCCGAGTCCACCTCGTTGTAGTTGGAGCCGTTGTATTCGAAGTTCGCGTTGGTGGGCCCCAGGTTCACCCACGACAGGCCGGACACCACGGCCTTGTTGGCGCCGGACGGCGCCGCGAACCAGTCCCACGGCCTGGGCGGGCGGGGCAGCAGGTTCTTCCAGCGCGTCGCCTCCGCGTGCGCGACGCGGGCGCGGTGCTCCATCACCTCGGCGGTGGGCACGCCCCACATCATCCGCGCGGCAACCTGCCGGCGCATCGGGTCGTCGCTCTCGGCTTCGCCCTCGCGCTCCTCGAACTTCTCCTCGCCGCGCGTGGCTTTCAACTCGCGCATCACCTCGGGCGTGGCCTCGCCCGCGCCCGGGTCATGGAGGAAGTTGGCGAACGTCGTCCGCGCGTTGCGCTGCTTCCAGCGCTTGTAGGCACTGGCGCCGGCAGGCACGGCGACGACCGAGACCACCACGACCGTGGAGGTCGCGATGAGCCACCGATAACGCTTGAGCAAGGGAGGCCTCGTATGGGGAGAACGAGGCCCTACTGTCCGTTCCCGGATGGCAAGCCGTCAACTGGACGGTAATGATGTGGTGTTGCTGTATGGGTCCTCAATGACTCCCGGTGTGGGCCCGCCGCCCAGGACGCGCGGAATGCCCCCCGCCACGGCGCCCAGCCGGGGCTGCCGCCCGAGGATGCCCAGCCTGTCGTGGGCGATGACGAGCAGCAGCGTGTAGAAGCCGCACGAGACGAGCACGTGCCACCACGCGTGGAACTGCGGATTGGGGAGGCCGTGCGCGGGGAGCGTCTCGTTGAGCGTCGGGCAGAACTGGATGTCGCTCAGCCACAGGATGATTGCCAGGGCATATGCGGCGATGCCGAGCCGGAACAGGCGCTTCACCTTCGCGTCCGGGCTGCGGCGCTGGAGCACGTACGTGCGGCCGAGCGCGTAGAACTCCAGCGACGCGAAGCTCACCTGGAAGAGGAAGAACTGCGCCGTGCCGCGCGTGAAGGCCGTGAGGTACGTCACCAGCACCGCATGGCCCAGGAGCAGCAACGGGAGCCACGTGCCGAAGCGCCGCACGGGCCGGTTCTCCAGCAGGATGTAGACGATGACGATGGCGAGGTAGAGCATCGGCAGCTCGTCGAGCATCTGGAACTCGCGCAGCAGCGTCGCGTGGAAGGCGGTGCTGCCGATGCCCACGACGGAGAGCAGCGCGAAGGCGAGCAGGAAGCGGCGCTCCAGCACGCGGCGGTGGAGGACGAGGCCGAGGACTCCCACCAGCACCAGCACGAGGCTGGAGGCGGAGTTGAACAGCTCGCCGACGTGGAAGAGGTGCTGGTAGTTCGTCTCGCACCAGTCCACCGTCGAGGTGCTCGGGCCCCAGAAGCCCACCGTGGGTGACGACATAGGGCACGGACGGTAGCCGGGGGAGGGTGGGGCGTCCACCTCAGGCGCGCGGCCGCGTGGGCAGCTCGACGATGAACGTGGCGCCGTGCTCCGGCTCGCTCTCCACGCGAATCCTCCCGCCGTGGGCCTCCACGAGCTGCCGGGTGATGAAGAGCCCCAGGCCGAGCCCGCCGTAGTTGCGCGAGGCGGCGCGCTCGAAGCGCTCGAAGATGCGCGCCTGCGACTCGCGCGGGATGCCCACGCCCTGGTCCGCCACCAGCAGCCGCGCCCGCTCCGCCTCGCGCGTCACCTCCACGCGGATGGGCCGGCCCGCGCCGTACTTCATCGCGTTCGTCAGCAGGTTCAGCAGCACCTGCTCCAGCCGGAGCCGGTCCCACAGCCCCACCACCGGCGTGTCGGCCACCAGCGTGAGCTCGCAGCCGGTCCGCTGGAGCTGCTCGCGCAGGTGGGCCACGACGCCGCGGGCCAGCTCCGTCAAATCCAGCTCCTCCAGCCGCAGCTCCAGCCGGCTGTCGTCGATGCGGGACACGTCGAGCAGGTGCTCCACCAGGTGCGTCAGCCGCTTGAGCTGCTCGTCGAAGACCTCCAGCATGCCCGCCACCTTCACGGCGAGCCGCGGGCCGTCATGCGGCCCCGACAGCGTGCGCTCCATCTGCTGGGCCCGCAGCTTCATGGACGTCAGCGGCGTCTTCAGCTCGTGCGAGGCGATGGAGAGGAACTCGTCGCGCGTGCGGATGGACTCCTGGGCCTTGGTGTAGAGCTGCGCGTTGTCGATGGCGAAGCCCGCCCGGCGCCCCAGCTCCTCCACCAGCGCCAGGTCCGCCGGGGCATGGGCGCGGCCGTACTGCGCGGACACCAGCGACAGCACCCCGAGAATCCGGCCTCGCGCGCGCAGCGGCACGCTGATGGATGGCCAGTGCTGGAACGGCCGCAGCGCCTCCCACCGCGGCTTCTCCAGGGCCTTCGGCGCCAGCATGCCCCCGGACTCACGAGCTGCCTCCGAGCGGCCGGTGGACATCACCCACGCGGGGCCCCGGGGGGCGCACGGCTCCGGGGGGTGGCGCTCGAGGAACTCACGTGCGTGGATGGGGACCTCGGGAGAGCTGTCGGCGACGGCCACGGGCCGCAGCGTCGCGTCCTCGCCCGGCATGAAGACGACACAGAGGTCCGCGAGCGTGGGCACCGCCAGCTCGGCGACGCGCTGGAGCGTGGCGGGCACGTCGAGCGACGTCACCAGCTCGCGGCTCGCCTCGGCGAGGAAGCGCTGTGCCACCTCCACGCGCTTGCGCTCGGTGATGTCGTTGGAGATGCCGCAGACGGCGTACAGGTGGCCCGAGGAGTCGATGAGCGGGAACTTCTGCGTGAGGAACGTGTGCAGCCCGTCATCCTGCGGGATGAGCTCCTCGCGCGACAGCGAGGCGCCGGTGTGGATGACGGCCTGGTTCAGCGCGTGGAGCCGGTCGGCGACGTCCTTCGGGAAGACGTCGTACGAGGTCTTCCCCAGAATCTCCTGACGCGTCTGGTGGAAGAGGCGCTCCCACTGGCGGTTCACGAACATGTAGCGCTCGTGCGGGTCCAGCAGGAAGAAGATGGTGGGTGCATTGTCGAGGATGGCCCGCAGCCGCTGCTCGCTCTCCAGCAGCGCCTTCTCGGTCCGCTTCCGCTCCGTCACGTCGATGAGCACCGCGAGCGAGCGGGTGACATGCCCCTCGGCGTCCTTCTCCGCGATGGCCGACAGGAGGACGTCCACGGGCTCGCCGCTCTTCTTCAGCATGCGGTACGGGACGTCCTTGCACGCGCCCGTCTCGAAGTACTCCGGCAGGACGACTTCCTTCGCGTAGCGCCGGGACTCGGACGTCATGAAGTCCACCGAGGAGCGCCCAAGCACCTCCTCGCGCTTGTAGCCCAGCGTGCTCAGCCAGTAGTCGCTGACGCTGATGAGCCGCCCCTCGCGGTCGATGGAATGCATCATCACCGGCGTGCTGCTGTAGAGCGAGCGGTACTGCTCCTCGCCCTGGCGCAGCCGGTCCAAAGCCCGCTTGAAGCGGGTGACGTCATTGAGGACGGAGACGCCGCCGCGAATCACCCCGGCCCCGTCCCGGACGGGCCGGGCGCTGACGAGCAGCCAGGCTCCCGCGGGCCTGGTCGCGTTGCGCATGTAGATTTCCGCCTGGTTGACGGCCTCACCCCGGATGGCGCGAGCCAGCGGAAGCTGCTCGGAGGGGTAGGGCGTCTTCATGTCCGGGAGGAAGAAGCCGAAGATGCCCGGCCAGTAGGGGAGGGGCTCGGTCGGCATCCCCCTGCCCAGGATGCTCTCCGCCATCGGGTTGAAGAGCTGGAAGTAGCCGCGCTCGTCCGACACCACCACGCCCTCGCTGATGCTGGAGAAGACGGACTCCAGGACCTGCGCCTGCTTCCGAAGGTCCGCGTCGATGGAGGCCGGGTCCTCGGGCATGTCTCGCAGGCGGGCCATGGGACGGTTGCGGTGGACGGTCTCCTCCAGCGTCTACGGTGAGGACGCCAGCCCCCTTTCGCCATCCCCGACGTGCGCGCCGCGCGGGGCTCGATTGGCTGGCGCGTGGGTGGCTTGACATGCAACCTGGAGGTTGCGTATTGATGAGGCCGTGGATGAGCGCTGACTTGGACATCGTCTTCAGGGCGCTCGCGGACCCGAGCCGCCGGCGGTTGCTCGACGCGCTGTTCGCGCGCAACGGGCAGACGCTCGGGGAGTTGTGCGGGCACCTGGAGATGACGCGGCAGGCGGTGACGAAGCACCTGGTGCTGCTGGAGGAGGCGCAGCTCGTCGCCGTCGTCTGGCGCGGGCGCGAGAAGCTGCACTACCTGAATCCGGTGCCCATCCACGCGATTGCCGAGCGGTGGATTGGCAAGTTCGAGCGCCAGCGGCTCACCGCGCTCGGGGATTTGAAGAAGGCCCTGGAGGAGGACGAGGATGCGTAGGCCCGGCTTTGTGTACGTGCTGTACATCGCCACGACGCCGGAGAAGCTCTGGAGCGCGCTCCTCTCAAGTCTCAAGACGTACTTGGAGACGGGCGAGGCGCTGGACATCTCCAAGCGCTTCGCCGCGGAAGGGCACTGACGCGCGCAGTCCCGCATTGGGGGCGTCGGAGTCCTGAGGTACACGGAGGGCATGACATCCAGACGCTTCCGTTCCTTCGCCGTGTCCCTGGGTCTTCCCGTCGTACTGAGCTGTGGTGCCGCGCCCTCGGGTGGTGAGCCCACGGCCTCCTCCGTCGTCACGACTCAGTCACAGGCCCTCCTGGCCGACAGCACGCCCTCCGCGACGGGTGTGCTGGCGTTCCTGAATGACTGGACCACCACGGTCAGCGTGCTCGACAACGACGTGCCGCTGAACGCGCAAGCCGCGCAGGCAATCATCGCGTGGCGCACGGGGCCGGACGGAATCGAGCACACGGCGGATGACCGGCGCTTCGTGTCGATTGCCCAGGTGGATGCGGTGCAGTACGTGGGGCCGGCCGCGCTCGCGGACCTGGAGTGGTACGCCAAGGGCACCGGCCGGGTGACGGGGCTGCCGCTGGACGAGCGGGTGGGCAACTTCGACGGGCATGACTTCACCGTGGCCGAGGCGCGGCGCACGCTGAAGGCGGCGAACACGGTGAGCGGGCCGGACCTGCAGAACGTGTACGGCATCTCCGCGCTCGCGGTGCAGGACATCCTGGCCGCGCGGCCGCTCTTCAACATGGTAAGGCTGTCGCGGCTGGCGAACGTGGACTCCACGGTGCTCCAGCAGTTCAAGACAATGACGGCGCTCGCGCCCGTGGGGGACCCGTGCACCGGCCCCGGGACGTGCCAGGCCGGGCTGGTGTGCGAGGGCCGGCCGGGGGATGGCTCCAGCAACTACGGCCGCTGCATCGACCCGGCGCCGATTGCGGGCGATGGCGACACGTGCTCCGTCTTCGTGCCGTGCCAGGCCGGGCTCGAGTGCCGCGGCGTTCCGTCCGGCGCGCCGGAGGGCTGGTGCCGTCCCGCGTGGATGTCGGGCGAGTTCACGAAGTACGCGGAGGTGGCGCTGCCGGCCGCCACCACGCCGGTGGAGTCCACGCAGGCGGTGGTGGGACTGGCCACGGTGCCCGAGGACATCATCGTGGAGGTGGACCTGGTGCACAGCGCGTCGCACCGGCTGGTGCTGACGCTGGTGGACCCGGGTGGTGACTCCGCGCTGTTGTGGGACGGGCCGAACGAGGGCACGCCGCCGTCGCGCATCTCCGTGACGCGGGGCATCTCGCGGGATGCCTCCGTCAACGGGCGCTGGCTGCTGCGCGTCACCAACCCGTCGGGCGTGGGCAGCGGCACGCTGCGCTCGTGGAAGCTGAAGCTCAACAGCCGGTACGACTGATGTAGCGGCTTCCGGTCCGGCCCCGTGCGTGGGCCGGACCGGTGGCTCATGCGGTGAACAGCTTGCGCCCGAGCCAGAAGAAGAGGGCGATTCCGGCGAGCACGGTGGGGAGGACGATGAGCAGGGCCTTGCCGAGGCGGGCCCACGTGAGTGCCCCCTCGCGAAACGCACGGCGCAGCAGGGTGGCCGTCACCGGAAGGATGCAGAGCAGCGCGGTGCCGAGCCCCGGCGCATAACGCCCGAGCGCCAGCGTGGCGAGCAGGTGGGGGAAGACGACGTTGAGGAGCATCATCGCCGAGGCGGCGAAGAACGCGTCGAGCCAGCGTCCTCCGCGCCGGAGGGCCAAGGCCGTCAGCCAACAGGCCGCGGCGGTGAGCACCACGAGGGTGAGCCGGAACTCCGCGGCCCCCACGGGAGGATGGAAGCCGCCTGCATTGGCGGCCCAGCCGGGCAGCCAGATGGCCTCCTCCAGGTTGTGAATCGTCAGCGCGACGGGGAAGAGCCAGAGGGCGCGGGAGGGGGAACTGCGCGGGGTGCTCTTCATGAGAACGCGTGGGGCACGAGGGACGCGCGCAGTCTATGCCCTCGCAGCCGGTAGTTTCGCCAGGCGAAAGTCGACTGAACATCTTTCGCGTAACTCGACGGCCTCACCCGGGCGGCGCGCTATAGATTGCGCTCGCAACCGGTTCAGGAGGACGCGATGGGCTGCTGCCACTACCACCCCGTGGGCGAGGGCTGCGACGGTGCCTTCACCGTGGACACGTCCCGGGTCACCTTCGGACGTGGCTGCCTCGCGGAGGCGGGCGACCGGGCGCGGGCGCTCGGGATGAAGCGCGTGGCGCTGTTCTCCGATGCGCGCGTGGCGCGGCTGCCCTTCTTCGAGAAGACGCGCCAGTCATTGCTCGCCGCGGGGCTCGACGTGGTCGTCTTCACCGACGTGCACGTGGAACCCACGGACAAGTCCTTCCTGGACGCGGCGCGCTTCGCGGCGGAGGCGAAGCCGGATGGCTACGTGTCGCTGGGCGGCGGCTCGGTCATCGACACGTGCAAGGCCGCGAACCTCTACGCCACGTATCCGGCGGACTTCCTCACGTATGTGAATGCACCCGTCGGAGCGGGGAAGCCGGTGCCCGGCCCGCTCAAGCCGCACATCGCGTGCCCCACCACGTCGGGCACGGGCAGCGAGGTGACGGGCATCACCATTTTCGACCTGCTGTCCATGGCCGCGAAGACGGGCATCGCCTCGCACGCGCTGCGCCCCACCGAGGCGCTCATCGACCCGGACTGCACCACGAGCCTGCCCGGTGAGGTCGTGGCGGCCAGCGGGCTGGACGTGCTCTCCCACGCGCTGGAGTCCTATACGGCGCGGCCCTACGTGCGGCGTCCCGCGCCCGCGAGGCCGAGCCTGCGGCCCATGAGCCAGGGAGCGAACCCATGGAGCGATTTGGGCTGCCGTGAGGCACTGCGCTTGATGGGGCTGTACCTGGAGCGCGCGGTGAAGGACGCCTCGGACACCGAGGCGCGGGAGCAGACGATGTGGGCCGCGACGCTCGCTGGAATCGCCTTCGGCAACGCGGGGGTGCACGCGCCGCATGGCATGGCCTACGCGGTGGCCGGGCTGGTGCGCGACTTCCGTCCGTCGGGCTATCCCGACGAGGAGCCCCTGGTGCCGCACGGCATGGCGGTCATCGTGAACGCGCCCTCCGTGTTCCGCTTCACGGCGGAGGTGAGCCCGGAGCGCCACCTGGAGGCCGCGCAGGGGCTGGGCGCGGACACGCGGGGCGCCCGGCCGGAGGACGCGGGCGAGGTGCTCGCGAAGGAGGTCATCCGCATCATGCGCGCGGTGGGCATGCCGAACGGGCTGAGCGGGGTGGGGTACACGGAGGCGGACGTCGCGGCCCTCACGGAAGGGGCCTTCCCCCAGCAGCGCCTGCTGCAGAACGCCCCGCGCGAGATGAGCAAGCCGGTGCTCACGGACCTGTTCCGGCAGGCGATGCGCTACTGGTAGTCCCAACGAGAGAGGCAAACACCGTGTCCGAGGTCGAGACCCCCGAGCGCTACCGCTACTTCCTGCCCATCACCACGCGGTGGATGGACAACGACGTCTACGGACACATCAACAACGTCACGTACTACAGCTACTTCGACACGGTGGCGAACCACTACCTCATCCACGAGGGTGGCCTGGACATCCACGCCGCGTCTGTCATTGGATTGGTGGTGGAGTCGAAGTGCTCCTACCGCGCGCCGCTCGCGTACCCGGACACGCTCCGCGCGGGCCTGCGCGTGGACAAGCTGGGCAACCGGTCCGTGACGTATGGCATCGCCATCTTCAAGGAAGGGGAGACGCAGGCGGCGGCCCACGGCCACTTCGTGCACGTCTTCGTGGACCGGGAGACACGCAAGGCTGTGGCCATGCCGGAGCGCCTGCGGGAGGCGCTCGCGCGTATCTCCGTGGGCTGAGTCGTAGCGGCGCTGTCAGTTGGCCTGGGCGACTGACCGTCCATGCCGACGCCGTTACGTGGACCGGCTTGGAGAGGAACGAGGGCAATGAACCATCAATCGCAGGCGGACCTCGTTGCCGCGCTCGTCGCGATCTTTCCCGAGTTCAAGGCGGAGTGGGAGGAGGACAACGAGGGCGGGTTTCGCAGTGACTCACTGCACTCGGTCTATATGTCGTTCCTGCCCTTTGTCTCGAAGGCGAATCCATCTCCCAAGCAGCTCGAACGCCTGGCTGTGGTTCTGAACGAAGCCGTTACCGCTGGCGGTGACGCGGAGAATGCGGTCGCAACCTGTTTTTTCGAGGGGCTTGGGCCGGGGCCTCTCCTTCGGACTTTGCGTCCACTGCTCAGCCGCGAGAACAGGACCCGGTATCACCTCTAACCGACGTCCACGATCTTCGAACACCTGCGTCGGAGCACCGCATCTCAGCGTAGCGATGGTCTCGACGGAATGTCGAAGAACTCATCCTCGCGGAACTTCGGGTCGCGTACCTTCTCGGGCGCGAAGTTCAGCGTGCCCTCCTCGAGGAGGGCCTTGGCCTTGGAGAGCTTGCTTCGAATTCTGGAGGACACGGCCACTCCTTGGAAGCAGATGAGCGTCATTACAAATACGCCGCTACCGCCCTTGCCTTCAAGCTGCTGACGGGGCGGTGCTTCATGGCTGCTTCCTCTTCATGCACGCGAGCGCAACCGGCTCCCGTTCGAGCGCGGACGAGAGGAAGCGGCGTAATTGAGTTTACGGTTGCGGCGCAATTCACCTGACAGCTCATGGACTGCTCGGCTTGCTGCGCATCAGCCGAGCGACGAGCTGCGCGAGTTCCATCAAGTCCTTGGCGCGGAAGAGCGCGCGCCCCCCGCCGATGGTGATTTCAGGGTCCTCGGCTACGAGGTCTGTCCACTGTTGAGGAACTGAGCAGATGGTCTCTTCATCGACTCTTAGTAAGAGACGCTTCCCGTAGCGGTTGAGCCGCTCGCCCACGCAGACGAGTTGCTGACCGCTGAGTGGGTGGAACGGGTGCATCACGCGTACAAGACGCGTCGAAGTGACGGGAGAGCCTGCATTCTGGACTGAGTTACAAGCGGCTGGACACCGGCTGCTTCCAGGTGCCGCACGGACTTGAGGAGGGCGCCCAAAGCCTCGCGGTGGAGGAGCACGTGCTGGAGGAGTTGCTGGACGGGCTGCGCGTCGAGGCGCCGCGCCGAGGCCCTCGTCCGCATTGAGGAGCCAGGGTAGCGGGGCGGAGGCGGTGGCCCCTACCCGGTAGGAGGGTATCGACAGCGCCGATGCAAGGGGTTACAAGGCCGCCGCCGATGCACGAGTCCCCGTCCGTTACCCAGGCGCGCATTGCCGAATTGGAGGCGGCCCTACTGGCGGAGCGGGCGGCCCTGGCCGCCGAGAGGCAGCGCACCGCGCAGTTGGAGAAGGAGCGGGAGGTACTGAAGGCCTCGCACGAGAGGCTGCGGCTGGAGTTGGAGCTGCACAAGCAACGACTCTTCGTGGCCAAGGCCGAGCGGGTGGACACGCGGCAACTGGAGCTGGAGTTCGCCCAGAAGCTGCGCGCCCTGGAGCAGGTGGCCGGCACGCTGGGCATGGCCTCGGGTGAGGTGTCAGGCAACGCGGGGGCGAAAAAGAAGCGCAAGCCCTCGGGCCGGCGGGACTTGAGAAACCTGCCGCTGGAGGAGAAGCGGGTAGAGATTGCTGACCCCGTCTTCGACGCGCTGGTGGCGCAGGGCAAGGCGTAGCGAATCGGCTTCGAGGAGAGCTGCAAGCTGGCCTGGCAACGGGGCGGGATGCGCCGGCTCGTCATCGCCCGGGTGAAGTACCGCACCGTGGACGCCGATGGTGAGGTCTTCCTGGCGTCGGCGATGACGCCCCCGGAGCTCTTCTTCCGCTGCCTGGCCGCGCCGTCGCTGCTGGCCCACCTGGTGACGGGGAAGTACTGCGAGGGGCTGCCGCTCTTCCGCTTGGAGCAGCGCTTCGCGCGCGACGGGGTGCCGGTGGACCGGGGCACCATGGCCCGGTGGATGGAGGACATGGGGGCGACGGTAGGCACCACCGTGGTGGCCGCCATGCGCGACGAGGCGCTCGCCACCGCCTTCTGCATCGCCACGGATGCCACGGGCGTGGCGGTGCAGCCGGTGCCCGTCGAAGGCCAGCGCCAGGCGTGCCGGCGGGGCCACTACTTCGTGCAGGTGGTGGACAAGGACGCCGTCTTCTTCGAGTACACGCCGCGCGAGACGAGCGCCGCGGTGCTGGAGCTCTTCAAGGGCTTCAGCGGGTACGTGCAGGCCGACGCCAAGAGCGTCTACGACGCCCTCTTCCGTCCCGCCGAGGACGAGCCGCCGGACGGCGAGGCCGAGGTGAGACACGAGGTGGCGTGCTGGGCGCACTGCCGCCGAGGCTTCTGGGAGGCGACGGTGGCCAAGAGTGTCGTCGCCCGTGAGGGCCTGGCGCGCATCGGCCGCATTTTCGAGTTGGAAGCGACGTGGAGGGACAAGCCTGCCGAGGAGATTCACCGGCTGCGGCTGGCGCACCTGCGCCCGCACGTGGACGCCTTCTTCACCTGGGCCGAGGCCGAGCACGAGAAGGTGCGGGAGGAGCGCGGCCTGTTGCGCAAGGCGCTCGGCTACGCGGTGCGGCACTGCGAGGCCCTGCGACGCTTCCTCGAGGTGTTGGCGGTCATCGCGGAGCGCGGAAATCTGGTCATCGGAAGCAGCTCGGCCCCGCCCTCCGACCGCAGAGGCGGAGCGGGAGAGCGAGGCCGGCTGGTCACTGCGGGGCACGGAGGAGTTCAGCCCTTCTTGGCCTTGCGCTCGGCGCGGGACTCCTCGGCCACGCGTCGGCGGTAGCTGTCGCCCTCAATGCTGATGATGCTGGCGTGGTGGATGACGCGGTCGATGAGCGCGATGGCGCACGCGGCGTTGGGGAAGATGGTGGTCCATTCCGAAAACGGGAGGTTTGTCGTCAGGACAATCGGCTTTTTCTCATACCTGCGCGACACCACCTGGAAGAGCAGGTCCGCGTTCCTCGCGTCGTAGGAGAGGTAGCCAATCTCGTCGATGACGAGCAGGCCCGCCTGGGTGCAGTAGTGCTTCAGGCGCCTGTCGAGGGCCCGCGCGGAGTCCTGGCTGCCCAGGTCGAGCAGCAGCTGGGAGGCGGTGGTGAAGAGGACGGAGTGGCCGGCCTGCACGGCGTTGTAGGCGATGTTCTGGGCAATCATCGTCTTGCCCAGCCCCTGGGGCGCGACGAGGACGACGTTGGCAGGGCGAGCCATGAAGTCGAGGGCCAGGGCGCTCTCGACGGCCGGCCTGTCAATCCGCTTGGGCCAGCCCCAGTCGAAATCGGCCATCGTCCTGAGCGCGCCGAGCTTGCTGCGCGACAGGCGCCGCTCCACGCTGCGTCGGGCCCGGTCCTTCGTCTCTTCTTCGGCGATGACTTCCAGCAGCTCGGTCGGCCCCCACCTGCGCTTGGTGGCCATGGCAATGAGGTCATCGAGTGCTTCACTGGTGTGGCGCAGGCCGAGGGCGGTGAGACGTTCTTTCAGGGGCATCATGGTGCTTGCTCCGGGTCGCCCCCGAGGAGGGCGTCGTAGGCGTTGAGGGAGTGTTGGGGGACGCGCTGCTCGCGCACGCGCGGGTCATCTGGCAGCACCAGGGGCAGCGGCGGGAGCGCCCCCTTCTGACGGCGTCTCTGGTCGAGGACGTGGGCGACGGAGGCGGGCCCGAGTGCGCCCCGCTCGAGCGTCTCGGCCAGTGCTGCGTCCAGTTCCGCGGAGCCGTACCGCTCTGCCAGCGCCAGCAGCTTCACGGTGTGGTTGCCGAGGTTGTCACCGCGCTCGGCGAGTGCCTGGAGCATCTGGTCCGCGCGTGGGCAGCGGGCGCGCAGCAAGTCCCTGCCGCGCAGCTCATGGGCGTGGGCCTTCTTCTTCGCCAGCGCGGCCAGGTGCCGTGCGTCCTCGACGACGGCGCCCTTGTCCCAGCTGCGCACGTGAGAGGCGACCTCCTCGGCGCCGTCGAGGAGGCGCACCGTGGTGGGGGAGGCCACCAGCGTGAGGGGACGGCGTACCAGGCCATCCGGAATCGAGTAGTCGTTGCCATCGAAGCGCACGTAGGGCGTCTTGCCAGAGGAGGCGGGGCGCACCACGTCGGTGGGCAGTGGGTGGGCGGGCAGCGGCAGCAGGCGGGGGCGCTCCTCCTCCAGGGCCTGCGCCACCGTGCGGCCCGAGGCGTCGCCGGGCACCCGACGCTGGTGGGCCACCTCGTCCACCCAGCGCTTCAGTTGCCGGTTGAGGTCGTCCAGCCCGTGGAAGCTGCGCGCGGCGAAGAAGGAGTCGCGCAGGTAGCGGATGGTGCGCTCCACCTTGCCCTTCTCGTTGCCGCGGTAGGGGGCGCAGGGCTTGGGCGCGAAGTGGTAATGGCCGGCGGCCTCCAGGACGCGTGGGTGGAAGCGGATGGCGTCTCCGGCCCGCTCCAACACGACGGACTTCAGGTTGTCGTAGAGGAGGCTGCGTGGGACGCCGCCGAGCGCCTCGAAGGCCTGGACGTGCCCCTGGAGGAAGCACTCCATTGTCTGGCCCAGGAAGAAGCGCGCGTACATGGCGCGCGAGTGGCCCAGCACCAGGACGAAGCAGGAGAGTGTCCGGGTGGCCCGTCCCACCTGCACCTTGCCGAAGCTGCCCCAGTCCACCTGCGCCTCTTCGCCAGGCAGCGTGCAGCGGCGCAGGAAGGCCTCGGCGTGGGGCGTGGGGCGCACCCGCCGCACGTAGCGCTTCACCTGCTCGTAGCCGCCCGGGTAGCCACGGGCCTTCACCATGTGGAAGAGGCGCGTGGCCCTCAGGCGCGGGTGGGCCTTGAGGGTGGCGTCGATAAAGTCCGTGTAGGGGCCCAGCACGGTGGGTTTCACCGTGCTCCTGTCGGCGGGGGCCACCTGCGCGTCCTCAAGGGCCGCCTCCACGGTGTCGTGGTGCAGCCCCAACTCCGTGGCGATGGTGCCCACCGGCCAGTGCTCCGCGTAGTGCAGCCGGCGGATGCGGGCGCGTACCTCCGGGGCAATCATCCGCGCGCCTCCTCAGGGAGGGGAGCGCCGCCAGCGCGGGCCCACTCGCGTGCGCGCCAGGGTGGTGTGACGCAGAAAGGGGCTGGGGCGCCCGCAGAACGTGCAGGCGGGAGAAGACGGCAGTGCATGCGGAGGTGGCCTCGCTGCGCTCGGCTCCGCGGTCACCTGCGTGGTGGCCTGGACCGGCGCGGGTGGCACCGTCGCCTCCCGGGCCACCCCCGGGGGAGCCTGATGCGTCACTTTCCTGCGTCGCTCCCGGTACGCGGCCTGGCGCGCGGCGTGGGCATGCCGCCCCTCCCGCGTGCGCTGGTAGCGCCGCCCGGCCGCACGCACCGACTCCGCGCGCGCCCGCCTGCCGCAGGCCCGCTCGCAGTAGCGCTGGCCCCGGTCACACCCGGTGCACAGCTGGAACTGCCGCCGACACTCCGGCCGCCCGCACACCGCCAACCGCAGCGACTCCACGCGCAGCCTCCCGCGCGCGCCGACTTCTGGCGCCGTGCCCCGGAGTGCGCTACCCCTCCCTCACCGGCCCGCCCCTCTCGCACACCAGGGCGCGCCTCCAGGAGGGCCCTCCAGGTGTCGCTGGTGGGCCTTCCGTTTTTCAGGACGCGCGCGACCGCGGACTCCACCGGCGCACTCCCCACCCCTCAACTTTTTGGCTGCACGCGCCGGCGGTGTCGGCCACGAAGTCAGGGAACTCAGGGCGACCGATGACCAGGAATCAGCGCATCCTGGAGACCATCAACACTCGAGGACGGCCGGCTGCTGCTGGAGAACAACCGCTCCGAAAGAGAGTTGAGGCGGATTGCCGTCGGAAGAAAGGCGTGGCTCTTCGTCGGCAGTGATGACCACGCCCAGAGCGCCGGCCACCTCTTCACCCTTATCGCCACCGCGCGGCTGCACCGCCTCGACCCCGAGGCCTACCTGAGAGACCTCTTGCGCGTGCTGGCCCACTGGCCCCGCGAGCGCTACCTGGAGCTGGCTCCCAAGTACTGGTCCGCCACGCGAGCCCGCCTCATGGCCGCCGAACTCGACGCGGAGGTGGGGGAGCTCACCGTCCCGGAGCCGCTCGCGACCTCGTCCGAAGAGCAGTCGTCGCCGCGCTGAAAGGGTTCCGTTCACCCCGTCAGCTTGCGCCGACCTCCCGGCTCACGGAAGACGGGGCTCGTGCAGCGCATACCTTCTCTGCGCAGAACGTCCGCTGGCTGGAGTCGGTGGACGTCGAGCCATACATCGCCACCGGCCGCCAGAAGCACGGAGAAGAGCAGGCAAAGGTGAGAGGCCGTCCGCCCGCGGGACTCACCCCGCGGCAGCGGATGGCCCGTAAGCTGGCGACGACTCGAGGCAGAGAGGTGTACCGAATGCGCAAGGCCATCGTGGAGCCCGTCTTTGGACAAATCAAAGAGGCACGTGGCATCCGTGCTCTGCTTCGACGGGGACTGCAGGCGGCGCAGCAAGAGTGGGCGCTCATCTGCGCCACCCACAACCTGCTCAAGCTCTTCCACGTGGCGGCCGCGTAGCGGCCTGCCCCAGCAGAGCGGCGGCGCGGCCATTATGCCGTCCGGTACCTGCTCGCGAGCCCGTTACCGCCACACGCTCCTAGTCAGACGAACCCTATCCTTGCCCCTGGGCAGGGCCTTCTCGCACTCAGGGGGGCTGCGCACACAGAGCCGAACGAGGAGTGCCCCTGCCACTTCTTCTCGTCGGCTCCGTGCCCGCCTTCCCTCCAAACTCGAGCGAGAATCACGATCCTTCGTTTAGGAAGACTTGATCCCGCCGAAGAACAAGGCGCTCTCGATGGAAGGGGCCAACGGCCATCCCGCTGGAAGACCCACCCCACTGAGTGCATCAATCAAGCCCTGGAGCAGACGTGGGAACGCAAGGCCGCAGAGTCTCGGCAGTCTGCAGTACTACAACCCTCAGCTATCCCAGTAAGGTCGCATAGATACCGACATTCTCCAAGGGAGCCAATCTTTGTATATTCATGCACAGGCAATGCCAATTGGCCACGTTCGGTGGGGGAAAATCAATGCTCTTGGTAGTCTGCTGGTGGGGGCAATCATTTGATCAATGAATTCCGTGACATCGACGCGCTCTCAGATCGTGACTTTGAGTTTTTTGTTCGAGATGTATTTGCCCAGGCCGGTTGGCAAGACCTTGAGGTGACGACGCCAGGATCGGAATATCGCTACGGAGATGGAGGGGTTGACATCTTTGGACGAAAGGATGATCGGCGCTTCGCTATCGAAGTCAAGCACCGAGCGAAGGGCACGCGCGTAGAGGTAAGTGCGCTGAATCAACTCTATACAGGAGCGAAGCTCGCCGGAGTCAGGCACATGGCTTTGGTGACAAACTCTACCTTCACCTCAGAGGTGAAGCTGCGAGCATTGCGACTTGGTGTAGAACTCGTTGATCGCGACGCCCTGCAAAACATCTGGATTGAGAAGCGGACCGACATCGGCAAGCGCATCCGCCCATGGATCTACCAGCAGCGAGTAATTGACGAAGTGCTAAATAGTGTCCAGGCAGGCAAGAGCCGATTTCTCATTGAGATGGCGACTGGACTTGGGAAGACGTATACCGCTGCTCACTTGGTGAAGGCCTTGATGGGGGAGCGAAGGCCCTATCGTGTCCTGTTCTTGGCGCATCAGGTGGAGTTGCTAATTCAGGCGCATACATCTTTTAAGAACGTGATTGGCATGGGAGACGTGAGCTACTCAGCTTGTTTTGATGGGGCAGATCCAGAGGAAACGGACCTCGTCTTCGCCAGTTTCGATACGTTCTCTCTTAAGTTGGAGATGCTAGAGCGGACTCGGTTCGACCTGATTATTATAGATGAGGCCCATCATGTGCCCGCTCGGACTTATGCGAGGGTGATTCAGCATTTTCATCCGCAGGTACTAATTGGTCTTACTGCTACGCCGTTTCGAATGGATGGAAGGAACGTGCAAGAGTTCTTTGGGGGCCCAGAAGGGCACGTCGGGAAATACGATTTGCTTTGGGGCTTGCGACATCGAAAGCTTGCCCAACCGAAGTATGAGGTGCTTCTTGATGACATTGATGAGCAGCAGATTGCTCGGTTGAGTCGGGGGCTTTCGATTGCCGATCTCGACCGTCGACTGTTTTTGCATAAACGTGACGAGCAGATTGTGTCAATCCTCGAGAAGACGATCGCATCGCGGAATATCAAAAGTCCCAAGGGCATTATCTTCTGCCGCAGCATTGGGCACATGAAGCATCTACATCAGTTCTTTCCGCCCGGAAGCGCTACGCTAGTGCACTCCAAGATGAACGGTCAGCAGCGACGAGAGAGTCTGACGCTCTTCCGGGAGGAGCCGACTTGTCGTTATGCACTGGTTTGTGACCTATTTAATGAGGGGATTGATATTCCCGAAACGAACCTGCTCGTCTTCCTGCGATACACACGCTCCCGGACAATCTGGCTTCAGCAACTTGGTCGCGGGCTTAGGAAGACTGCGAACAAAGACTATGTCCATGTTCTTGACTTTGTGGGTTCGTTGGAACGCATCCGTGACATCCAGGAGATCCGGGCTGCGGTTAGTCGTGTTCCCCTGGATGTTGACAGTCTCGAGGTTGGCGATTCGAAAGACGTAATACATGATGATGTAATTGAGGTGAGATTTAGCAAGACGGCGGCGCAGGTTTTGTCGTTGATCGAGCGATTTGAGTACCGACTGACCTCACGCGAACAGGCGATGAATGCGCTGCGCACTTTCTGGGAGGACGAGAAGCGTCTTCCGGCGATTGAAGAGCTTGAACAATCGTTGCCTGGCATCAGTCTCGATCAGATTGCGACCCACTTCGAATCATACATGGGGTTCGCTCGGGCGGCTTTTGGACTCACGGTAGATATCTCTGCTTTTCGAGCCCGGTGTCTGATGGATGCGCGCACGTTCATTGCCAAGGCTGGGTTCGAGCCAAGTGCACGGGGATTGAGTTCAGATAGTCGATACGACGTGCTCCCAGCCTATACAGAGTCTGAGGCAGAAGAACTCCTGGTGAGTATGAAGAGTGATTTGGGCATAACGAACGCTCTACATGTGAAAGAAAGGGCGGTCGTTGTTCCTGCTGCACCAGTGGAGGGTCCGAACGCTCAAGCAGTCTCTGACGACGAGCCTCTTGTTCTGAAGTACAGAGGCGTTTTGCGTACGATGGACGATGCTCGGTGTCTGACTGCGAACGAGAGGGACGAAATACGTCGGCAATATGGAACCCTGCTTGGCTTCCTTAGGAAACTGGAGACGCTGTAATGGGCCGGCTTCTCAATTTGGGACCGATGTCCCCCGGGCTTCGCTCTGCTGCGCTGGAGTTTGAGGACGAGTTGGCGCCGCAAAATGTAGTCGATGTGCTTGAGAAATGTCAGACTGCCCATGATGCACGTCTCAAGCGAGTTGGTAAGCATAAGGGGATGCGGTACGCGGAGCTTCGAGCCTTGGTGCTCATGGACCTGGGACAAAGGCCGGAGGCTGCGGAACTTTCACGAAGGGTAGTGCTTGAGCCGCGTAATGAACTCTTACCCGTTGAATTGCTGGATCGGGCTCTTGCCGAGGACTTCGAAGAGTATGTGCTGACCCTTGAAGCGCGCGAAGCTCGAGTGGTGCTTGCTCGGTGGGGGTGGGAGATGCATCAGCGCACCCTCGTAAGTTTAGGCGTTGAATTGGATGTAACACGGGAGCGTGTTCGGCAGATCGATTCAAAAGTTGCCAAGCAGGTGCTGGGTCGATCTATTCGGGTTCACCCCCAAACGCTTGAGCATAACGTGCGTGAACGTCTTGGAGCGGATCTGAGTGCCACATTTCCCCTTCTATCTAGTGCATTCTCCGAGCGTTCACTTTTTATCCGGTTCCTTGAGCTCTGTTCAGGTGTTGAGGAAGGGGCTTTCGCAGAACACCAAGTAGTTGATGGAGTTGGGCAGCGCATACTGGAAGGATTCTTTTGTGAGCACTCTTCGCCCATTCTGAAGGAGCGGTTGCTTGAAGCGCTGATGGCCGAAGAGGGTTGGACGCAGGTGCAGGCTTCGCGAGCTTACAGTGAACTCATAAATTTGGGGCGTCTCGAGGAGACATGCGATGGAGTGATACCTCGGCGATTGAAGCGGACGACGGCAATTGCGCATGTGTTACTCGACTTCCCAAAGGGACTCTGGTGGAAAGACGCCGCGCGTCTAGTGAATCTCCGCCGAGTTGCCGAGCACCCTCTTGTGGAGGACCGACCAGATCCTGCCTTTGGAAACGGCGCGCACGTGGCATGGGGAGGTCGGGGTATTTATAGGCACTTGGCATTTGCAGGTTTGAGCGAGGTGAATGTTGGTGAGTGTATTCAAGTCGTTCGCAAGGCACTTGAGTCTCGGGGGGTCGAGAATGAAAATCTTCGCAAGCTCTATCTTGAGTTGCCGGAGTTGGCGACGGTTGAGTACTGGATTCTACGCCACATAGTGCGAGAGATGGGACAGGAGGAGGGGCTCTACTTTGAGGGGCGATCTTTATCGGAAACGGTCAAGCTCGATCCGGCGGCGCCACGCGTATCAACCCGTGAGGCCATCGTACGGGCTCTTGAAGATGCGGGCGAGCCGCTTAGCGTAGGTGAGATAGCGCTTCGCGTGAACGCGTCAGAGGCGGTTGCTCACATGAACATGGAGTTGCTCCGAACGAATGGTCGAATCGTGCGAGTAGATTCGGCCCTTTTTACAGTTGCCCATCTGGCATTCAAAGGCTTGGATGTGGAATCCCTTGCGAGTCGTATCGAGGTGATACTTCAGGAGGAGGACCGCCCCGTGGATGTCGACTTGCTTCGCGAGAGGGTTAACGCGGAGAGCGGCGAGTTTTCTTCTAAGCACTTCTATGCGTCGTTTTCACGGATTTATGGGCAGCCACGTGGATGGTATGTGCGCCGCGGTTTGGTGTCCTTGAAGCCCGTCGCCTATGAAGGACTGTTCGAACTCGCCCGTCGACTGAGTAGGGAGAGCCCATCACTTGGCGCTGTGATGGAAATAATCCAAAGAGAGGTTGCTATTGGCGTGCAAACACTGCGTGGGCTTCGAGCGAGGCTCGCTCGTGAGTTTGATTTTGAAGACTAGTACTGCCCGGTCAGATGAATCGAGCGTTGGCGCCCCACGTTGATGGGCAACTTCACTCAGGGCCGCGAGTAGCACTACACGGCTCATGTTCCAAGAACACCGGACATCTCGTAGCCACTTTGTGGCTACGCCTCACTCCTCGAGCTCCCTGACCTTCCACGCGCAGCCGGTGTCGTCCCACTGCACATTCGCGAACACGGACGGCGGTTCGCCCGGCTTCGCATCGCGGGCCGGCATGGCGAGCGAGAATCGCTTCCAGGCATCCCGGCCCTGCTGGACGGGCCGTGCCTCCGCCGTGTGGAAGTCCGGATTCATGGAGAACCTGCCGCTGCCGTTGAATCGCTCCGAGAGGACAAACTTCCCGCAGCCAATGCTGGCGATGTGGCCATAGGTGCCAACCGCGTCCTCCGAGTAGTGGTGCTGGCTGGATACCAGGAGCACGGGGCGTTCCAGTGAGGGCAACGCCACATGGAATTCGGGCTGGAGGGACTGGCAGCCGGTGTAGTCGAAGTCGAGCAGGGTACGGGACTCGCCTTCCTCGACTGCCTTCTCTGCCGCCGCGAGGTCCTTCGCGCCTTCTTCCTTCGCCTCCTTCGTACAGGCCCCCACGCACCGGCCTTCCATCCATTCCTCCGCCAGCACCGCCTTCCCCTGCACCACGCGCAGGACCAGGTCGCTGGTCTCGCACTCCTCCTCGGAGCGCCGGTTGACCCGGTGGACGGTGAGCGCCAGCGCTGATGTCCCCGGGAAGCTGAAGGAGCCGAGCAACTCCGCGTCCCGGGGCAGCGCCGCCTTGACGTTGACGGGCTTGGGGCAGGCGAGGGGCACGGGGCCGGCGAGCTGCTTCACGTACACGTCTTCCACCATGGGCTGGACGCGGGTCCGGAAGGTGTCGGCCTCCGCGCGTGAGCCGCAGACCCCGAGCACCAGCACATGCAGTCCGTATCCGTCCGGCGAACGCCGTGCCGAGCCGCTTGAAGACGGTCGGGTGCTGTGCTCGGCAGTGGTCGCGAGCAGCACGACGTCCCAGGGCGTGAGCAGGTGGACGGGATGGAGCTGAGCGAGGGTGCTCAGGAGGAGTCGGCGGCGCGCAGGCGCTTCCACTCGTGGGGCAGCAGCTCGCCGATGCGCGAGTGGGGGTGCGTCTGCACGCGCAGCAGCACGTCGGCCAGGTACTCCTCGGGGTTGACGTCGTTGACCTCGCAGGTGGCTACCAGCGCGTAGAGTCCGGCGAGGTTCTCACCCGCGGCCTCGTGGCCGACGAAGAGAAAGTTTTTGCGGCCCAGAGCTGCCTTTCGCAGGGCACCCTCGCTCCGGTTGTTGTCCAACGGGAGTCGTTCATCGGAGACAAAGCGGCTCAGCGCGTCCCATTGCTTCAGCGCGTAGGAAATGGCCTGCCCCAGTGGCCCCTTGGGCGGATGCCGTGGGGCCTGCGTCTCCAGCCAGGCGCGCAACTGCGCGAGGACGGGCACGCTGTGCCGCTGGCGCAGCTCGCGGTGGGCGGCCGTGCGCACCACGTCCGCCTCGCGCGCCTGGGCCTCCACCCGGTAGAGGGCCAGGATGAGGTCCAGGGCCTCGCGCGCCTCGGGCGCGGTGGCGAGCGCGTCGAAGAAGCGACGGCGGGCATGCGCCCAACATCCGACGCGGGTGCGCCCGTCCGGCAGCGTCACCGGGTTGTAGCCGGTGTACCCGTCCACCACGAGCGCGCCCGTCGTGCCGCCCAGCACGTCCAGGGGCGTCCTGCCCCCGCGGCCCATGCTGAAGCGGTAGCCGATGAGCCATTGGCCCTTCTCGTTCTGGGTGAGGAACGTCCAGAGGTAGCCCAACTTCGTCTTCTTCACGTCCAGCACGCGCAGCGGCGTCTCGTCGGCCCACACCACCTCGGCGGACGCAATGCATTGCAAGAGGTGGCGGGACAGCGGCAGCAGTACCGAAGCGGACAGGTGGAAGAGGTCCGTCAGGGTGCTGCGGCTCATCGGCACCCCGCCTCTCTCAATCCGCTGCGCCAGCCGGTGCAGGGGCATGGAGTCAGCGCACTTGGACGTCACCACGTGCGCCAGGAAGCCCGGGCCGTACTCGCCTCTGTCCACCACCTTGGCGGGGGCGGGCGCCGTCACCACGCCCTGGCCGCACTTGCACGAGAGGACTTCCTGCACGTGCACCTGGCGCTCGAAGCGGGCGGGTATGTACTCGTACACCTCGGTGGTGCGCCCCTTGCCCAGCGGCTTCAAGTCCTCGCTGCCGCACGCGGGGCAGTGGCGCTCCTCGGCCGGGACGGCGTGGCGAATCTCGCGCGTGGGCGCCTCCTCCGCCTTGCGGGCCGCGCGCTCGCGTCGCTTCTTCAGCGCCGCCTCGTCCCGCGTCGCCTGCGCCTGCGCGCTCGCTGCGTCCGCGCGCAGCTCGGCCGCTACCGGCGGCAGGCGCTCCGCCTTGCGTCCGAAGACGTGGCGCTCCAGCGCCGCCATCTTCCCCTCCAACGAGGTCAGGCGCGCTTTGAGCTCCTCGGCTTCCTCGCGCCAGGGGCAGAAATGGTCGAGGGGCAGCTCTCGCGGCACCTGGGCTCAACACCGCCCCGGGTAGGGCATTCGCCACGTGACGTGCTCAGGTACCTGGACGCCCCGGGGGAGTCCAGGCAGGCTGGCGCTTCACCTGAGCCACGTCGATGCCGTCCAACAGCATCGCCAATTGCGTGGCGTCCAGCGGCACCGACTGCGCGTCGGCGTCCACCGGCGGCAGCCGGAAGCGGCCCGTCTCCAAGCGCTTGTAGTACAGGACGAAGCCGCCCCGACTGAAGGTGAGGATTTTCACCCTGTCGCCCCGCCGGCTGACGAAGGCGAAGAGGTGCCCGGAGTAGACGTCCTCGCCCCACGAGGTGCGTACCAGGGCCATGAGCCCATCAATCGACTTACGCATGTCCACCGGAGAGGTGGCCAGCAGGATTCGCACCGAGGCCGGCAGCGTCAGCACGCGGTGCGCCCCAGCGCCGCCACCAACCGCGCCACGTAGTCCACGTCCGTCCCGGGACAGAACCGCACGCGCGCCCCGCCGACGGTGAGCACCTCCACCGTCACCTCCTCGGCCCTGAGGGGAGGACTCACCTGCACGGGCAGCAGGCGCACGGGCGGCTCCGCCTCGGCACTCACCTGGCGCCGACGCCGGTACACCCACGACTGCAGCGTGCTCAGCCGCAGTCCGCGGCCCTCGGCGAACTCTCGCTGCGTCTGCCCGCTCGCTTCGAACTCCTCGGCGACCCGCAGCCACTCCGGTTTCTCGGCCCTCTTCTGCATCCGTCGAGGGATGACCCGAACGGCTCAACCCGGCAATGCCCCGCAGCACGTCATCCGCCGTACGGATACTGCAGTCCGGAGGCAAGGCCGGGCAGCGTGGAGGACTCGATGACCTTGGGAAACCCCTCTGCCGGGCTCACCCAGGCGAAGGCACCCGCCTTGCGCATCGGGTCGAGCTTCGCCTCCACGTCTGCGCGCTGGCCCTCGCTGGAGAGGATGATGACCCATGGGTTGCCCGAGGGCTTCGCCTTCGCGGGAGGACGCCCCCAGCCCTGGAAGGGCAGGAGCAGGAGTGCCAGCACCACCACGACGAGCTTGGGAGCGGAGGACATTCGACGCGCAGTCTAACCCGCACTACAACCCGTTGGATGATGCGAACCGTCCTCTGTGTGTCATTGCTCATCGCGGCGAACGCCGCCGCTCAGGGCACTCCCGATGCGGGCACGCGGGTGCCGCTCCAGTCCGTGGTGGACTCGCTGGTGCAGGAGGCCGCGCGCCTCACCCCTGGCGCCGATGTGGCCATCGCCGTGAAGGACCTGCGCACCGGGGAGTACGCGGGGACTCGTGACACGGTGCCGCATGTCTCGGCCAGCTCGGCGAAGGTGTTCTGGGTGGCCGCCGCGCTGAAGAAGGTGGACACGGCGAAGGTGGCTCCGCTGGCGGAGAAGGTCTTCCGCACCTCCGACAACGAAGCCACGGGCCTCGTCATCGACTCCGTGGGCGGGCCGGACGCCATCAATGACTATCTGCGCTCGCTGGGCTTCCTGAACACCGCCATCACGAAGTGGAACTACGGCAAGCCTCGCCGCGCCACCAACTCGCCCCGGGCGCTCGACAATGACAACTATTTCTGCGCCGCCGATGCCGTGTCTTTCCTCCAGCGCCTGGACGGCGGTGAGTTGCTGAAGCCCGGCCCCACCTCGCGCCTCCTCGGCTGGATGGAATTGCCTCGGCGCGAAGGCTGCGGCGGCTGGCTCGGCACGCTGCTGCCGCCCCCGGCGAAGGCGACGCTGCGGCACAAGGCGGGCTGGTTGCCTCCGGGCTGCTGCTCGGATGACGCGCGCTACAACGTGCTCAACGAAGTCGGCATCGTCCGGCTGCCGGACGGAGGCCGCTACGCCGTAGCCCTGCTCACGGCGCACGGGCCGGACTGGCCGCGACAGGCCTTCTTCGTCGAGCGTGCCTCATGCGTCCTCTACCGCGCCCTCTCCGGCGAGGCGTCACTGGACTGCGGCGAGGCGCTGGCGAAGCAGGGCGGGCCCACCCCCATCCCCGTACCGGATGGAGGCACTCCGCCCAACTACGACTGCGATTGACGTCACCCGCTCACGCCGCCGTGACGTGCACCGGAGGCCGGCGCCCCGCCCACGGGCGGGCCTCCTCCAACTGCGCGGCCAGGCGGAACAGCGTCGCCTCGTCCGCGTAGCGCCCGGCGAACTGCACGCCAATCGGCAGGCCCTCCTGGTTCCAATACAGCGGCACGGACATCGCCGGCTGGCCGGTGACGTTGAACACAGCCGTGAACGGGCACAGGCTGAAGACATACGCGTACCAGTCCTCGGGTGCCCTCGGCTGCATCGTATCCAGCACGCCGAGCTTGTACGGCGGCACCGCCACCGTGGGCGTCAGCAGCACGTCGTAGTCCACGAAGAACGCGCCCACGATGCGCGACACCTGGTTGAACGTGGCGAGCGCCATCTGGTGCTGCGCCACCGTGAGGCTCGCGCCGTAGCGCGCCACCTCCAGCGTGGTGGTCTCCATCGTCTCCGGCCCCAGCGGACGTCCCAGCACCGCGCTCAGTACCTGGGACCAGCCGGCCAGGGCCACCGCCCACACCGTCGTCATCGCGGAGTTCAGCGCCCCCGCGTCGTAGGTGAAGCCCGCCTCCACCACCTCATGGCCCAATTCCTGACACAGTCGCGCCGCATCCTCGAGGGCGGCGATGCAATCCGGGCTCACCGGTACGCCGGATACCGCCGTCCGTGACATCGCGATGCGCAGCTTGCGCGGCTTGTGTTTCAGCTGTTCGAGGAACGGCCGCTCCGGCGGAGCCGCGTAGTAAGGGTCGCCCGGCTCCGGCTGGCACGTGGCATCCATCATCGCGGCGCTGTCCCTCACGGTGCGCGAGAGGACGTGCTCGATGCCCATGCCGTTGAGCGCCTCGCCCATGTCCGGGCCGATGGAGATGCGGCCGCGCGTGGGCTTCATTCCAAAGACACCGCACAGCGACGAGGGGATGCGCAGCGAGCCGCCGCCATCATTGCCATGCGCCACCGGGACGATGCCCGCCGCCACCGCCGCCGCCGAGCCGCCGCTGGAGCCTCCCGAGCTGCGCTCCAGGCTCCACGGGTTGCGCGTGGGCCCGTGGAGCACGGGCTCGGTGCTGGCGTTGTTGCCGAACTCGGGCGTGTTGGTGCGGCCCACCGTCACCAGGCCGGCCCGCTTGTAACGCGCGGCCAGCGCGGTGTCCTGCGGGAAGACCATGCCCTTGCCCAGCCGGCTGCCCAGGTCCGTGGGCATGCCGCCCGTGTGGAGCACCAGGTCCTTCACCAGGAAGGGCACACCCCGGAACGGGCCCTCGGGCAGTCCGTGCTTCAGCGTGTTCCGCGCGTCGGCCTCGCGCACGTCGATGACGGCGTTGATGCGCGGATTGACGCGCGCAATCGCCGCCACCGTGGCCTGCAACAACTCCTCGGGTGTCACTTCCTTGCGTCGAACCAACTCCGCCAGCCCCACCGCGTCGTAACGACAGTAGTCGTCCAGGTGCATGTGTCCTCGCAGGCGCGCCGGAGGGAGGAGGCGGTCCGGTGCGTGAGCGGGAGGATACTCCCGGTGCCAGTGGACATGCGCCGGGGCCCCTGACCGGCCTTCTGGAGCCCGAGCCGTCAGCCAGTGCACCGATTGTCGCCATGCACGGCGAAAGCCGCCCATGCGCGTCCTCCGCGTTGTTAGGACGAGGGTCCCCGCCCTTCATCGCAGCAGCGCCACCAGGAGCACGTCGGGGTCCATGAAGAACGACTCGGTCCAGGACATCTTCGCGGTGGGCGGTGAGATGGGGGCGCTGATGCGCTCCGTCGACTGGTCCCGCACCGCGCTGGGGCCGGTGGAGACGTGGCCCTCCAGCTTGCGCACCGCGTTGGGACTGGTGCTCGGCGGCCGCTTCCCCATGCTCCTCTGGTGGGGCGAGGAGCTCATCCAGCTCTACAACGACGCCTACCGTCCCATCCTCGGGGACAAGCACCCCCGCTCGCTGGGCGCGCCCGGGGCGCGGGTGTGGGCGGAAATCTGGCACATCATCGGCCCGCAGGCGGAGCGCATCCGCGCGGGCGGGGCGGCCACCTGGAACGAGCACCTGCTGCTTCCCATGCAGCGCAAGGGCTACCTCGAGGAGACGTACTTCACCTTCTCCTACAGCCCCGTGCCCGACGAGACGGGCCAGGTGGGTGGCGTCCTCGTGACGTGCCAGGAGACCACGGCGCAGGTCCAGGACGAGCGCCAGCTCCGAGTCCTCCGTGACTTGGGCACCGCGCTCGCGGAGACGCGGTCCGCCGAGGAGGCCTGCGCGGTGGCCGCGCGCATCCTGGGGGGCAACACCGCGGACGTGCCGTTCTGCCGGGTGTTCCTCGCGGAGAAGGGCGGCGAGGAGGCCCGGCAGGTGGCCACCTCGGGTGACTTCAGCGGCGACGGACCGGAGGCGCCCGAGTGCTTCGTGTTGACGGAAGACGGTCCTCAGCAGGGACGCTGGCCGTTCGCGGAGGTGGCGCGCACCGGGCAGCCCGTCGTCGTCCGCGGGCTCGTGTCGCTGCCGGAGCCGGGGCGGGGCGTCGTCCCGCACTCGGCTGTCTGCCTTCCGCTGTCGCGGCCGGGGCAGCCGCACGTGGACGGCTTCCTCGTGTGCGGCGCCAATCCCCGGCGCGGACTCGACGAGCGCTACCTGGGCTTCTTCCGGCTCGCGGCCGACCAGGTGGTGACGGCCATCGCCAACGCGCGCGCGTGGCAGGAGGAGCGCCGGCGCGCCGAGGCCCTCGCGGAGGCGGACCGCGCGAAGACGCTCTTCTTCAGCAATGTCTCACACGAGTTCCGCACGCCCCTCACGCTGATGCTGGGGCCGCTCGAAGACGCGCTGGTGGACTCGCGCCATCCGCTGCCCACGCCCCAGCGCGAGCGGATGGAATTGGTCCGCCGCAATGGTCTGCGATTGCAGAAGCTGGTCAACAGCCTGCTGGACTTCGCGCGAATCGAGGCGGGGCGGGCCCAGGCCAACTTCGTGCCGACGGACCTCTCCACGCTCACCACGGACCTGGCCAGCTCCTTCCGCTCGGCCATGGAGGTGGCGGGGCTGGAGTTCATCGTGGACTGCCCGCCGCTGCCGGAGCCCATCCACGTGGACCCGTCCGCGTGGGAGAAGGTCGTCCTCAACCTCCTCTCCAATGCCTTCAAGCACACGCTGGAGGGCATGGTCCGCGTGGCCGTGCGGTGGCTGGGAGACCGTGTGGAGCTGGCCGTGCAGGACACCGGCACCGGCATTCCTCCCGACGAGCTGCCGCGCGTCTTCGAGCGCTTCCACCGCGTGCAGGGCGCGCAGGGCCGCAGCCATGAGGGCAGCGGCATCGGCCTCGCGCTGGTGCAGGAGTTGGTGAAGCTGCACGGCGGCACGGTGGGAGTGCGCAGCACGTTGGGGCAGGGCTCCACCTTCACGGTGACGCTGCCCTCGGGCACCGCGCACCTGCCCTCGGGCGAGCACTCGGAAGGCGCGCGTCCCTTCGTCTCCACCGGGGCCGCGGCCTTCCTCGTGGAGGCCACGCAGTGGAGCAGCATCCCCGCGCCGGCCCAGGTTCAGGAGGGTGCGTCCGGGGCCGTGGTGCCTCCCGTGCTCCTGGCGGGCGCCCGCATCCTCGTCGCGGATGACAACGCGGACATGCGCGGCTACCTCGTGCGGCTGCTGTCCGCGCACTGGCACGTGGAGGCGGTGGGCGATGGCGTGCAGGCCCTGGCCGCGGCGCGCGCGCGTCCGCCCGACCTGGTGCTCTCCGATGTGATGATGCCCAGGCTCGACGGGCTGGGCCTGCTGCGCGAGCTGCGCGCGGACGAGCGCACCCGCACCACGCCGGTGGTGCTCCTGTCCGCGCGCGCCGGCGAGGAGGCCACGGTGGACGCGCTGACGGCCGGCGCGGACGACTACCTCGTCAAGCCCTTCTCCGCGAACGAGCTGCTCGCCCGCGTCAACGGGCAGCTCACACTGGCGCGCCAGCGGCAGGAGGCGCTCGCCGCGGAGCGCGCGCACGCGGAGGAGGCCACGCGGCTGCTGCGTGAGGCGGAGCGGGCCACCCACTCGCGCGAGGAGATGCTCGCCGTCGTCAGCCACGATTTGCGCACGCCCCTCACGTCTGTCTTCACGGCCGTCGAGTTGCTGGAGCGCTCGCTCGGAAGCGACGGGCGTGACACCACCGCGCGCCGGCACGTCGCCTCCATCCGGCGTGCGGCCGGGCGCATGCGCCGGCTCATCGGCGACCTGTTGGACCTGGCGAGCATCGACTCGGGGACGCTGTCACTGGACCGGCAGACCCATGCGCCCGAGGACCTGGTGCGCGAGGCACGCGAGGCCTTCGAGCCGCTGGCGTACGAGAAACGGCTCAGCTTCACGACCGCCGCGGCGCCCGGGCTGCCGCTCCTGCCCTGCGACCGGGAGCGCGTCTTCCAGGCGCTCTCCAACCTCCTGTCCAACGCCTTCAAGTTCACTCCCGAGGGCGGCCGCGTGACGCTTCGGGCCCGCGCCGACGGAGCGCGCGGCGTGTTCTTCACGGTGGAGGACACCGGCGCCGGCATTCCCGCCGACGTGCTGCCCCGTATCTTCGAGCGTCACTGGCACACGACGCAGAAGGGGCGCGAGGGCCATGGCCTGGGGCTGCCGATTGCCCAGGGCATCGTCGAGGCCCACGGTGGGCACATTCACGTGGAGAGCACGCCAGGGCAGGGGAGCCGGTTCTCCTTCCGGCTCCCGGCGGTGGCGGCGCCGGAGGTCCCACTGAAGCCGCGTGTCGTGGGCACCCACCTCCCGCGAGTGTCGGGCGAGGAGTTCCTGCAAGGCGGTGGCGAGGCGGGGGAGCTCATGCGCTCCACCGACTGGAGGCGGACGCCGACGGGCCCCGTGTCGTCCTGGCCGCAGAGCCTGCGCACCGCCATCAGCATGATGCTCCCGTCGACGTTCGCGATGGTGGTCGCCTGGGGGCCGGAGTTCCGCTTCTTCTACAACGACCGCTACCGGCCCATCATCGGCAACAAGCACCCGGCCGCATTGGGCACGCCGGCGCGGGACATCTTCCCCGAGTCGTGGCCCGTCGTCGGTCCGCTGTTCGAGCGGACGCGGCGGGGCGAGTCCGTGGGCCTGGAAGACCTGCTCATTCCACTGGACCGCAGCGGCTACCTGGAGAACGCCTGGTTCACGATTGCGTACAGCCCCATCCGCGACGAGTCCGGCGGCGTCGGCGGCATGCTCGCGGTGGTGGCCGAGACGACGGAGCGCGTGGAGGGAGAGCGGCGGCTCGCCACGCTGCGCGCGCTGGCGCGACAGGTGTCCGACGCGAGGACGGTGGATGGAGCGCTCGAGGTGGCCGCGGCCATCTGCTCGAAGAACCCCACGGACCTGCCGTTCGCGCTGCTCTACCTCAACGAGGGGGGCGGACGCCGCGCGCGGCTCGCGGCCTGCGCGGGGCTGTCTCCGGGACAGTCCGGTGCGCCCACCGAGGTGGACCTGCGTGAGCCGGGCGACGCATCGGGCTGGCCGCTCGCGCGGGCGCTGCGGACGCGCAAGCTGGAGGTGGTGACGGACGTGCTGCCGCGCTTCGGTACGCTCCCGGGCGGCACGTGTCCCGAGCCCGCGCACACGGCGGTGGTGCTGCCGCTGGTGAAGGCGGGCACGGACAAGGCCCATGGTTTCCTGGTGGCCGGTGTCAGTCCGCGGCGGGCGCTCGATGAGCGGTACCGCGCCTTCTTCGAGCTGGTGAGCGAGCACGTGACGGCGGCCATCGCGAACGCGACGGCCTACGAGGACGAGCGCCGCCGGGCCTCGGTGTTGACGGAGCTGGACCGGGCGAAGACGGCCTTCTTCTCCAACCTGAGCCACGAGTTCCGCACGCCGCTGACGCTGCTGCTGGGGCCCGTGGAGGACGCGCGCGCGGACGTGTCGAAGCCGCTCACGGGCGAGCGGCTGGAGATGGTGTGGCGCAACGTGCTGCGCCTGTCGAGGATGGTGAACAGCCTGCTCGACTTCTCGCGCCTGGAGGCGGGCAGCGCGCAGGCGGCGCTCGTCCCCACGGACCTGGCGGCCTTCACCGCGAGCCTCGCGGGCGCCTTCCTTCCGGCCGCGGAGCACGCGGGCCTGAAGCTGAAGGTGGATTGCCCGCCGCTGCCCGCGCCCGTCCCCGTGGACCCGGAGATGTGGGAGAAGGTTGTCTTCAACCTGCTCTCCAACGCGGTGAAGTACACGCACCAGGGAGAGATTCACGTGTCGCTGCGCTGGGAGGACGGAGTCGCCGTGCTCTCGGTGAAGGACACCGGCGTGGGCATCCCCGAGGACGCGCTCCCGCACCTCTTCGAGCGCTTCTACCGGGTGCGGGCCACGCGGGGCCGCAGCCACGAGGGCACGGGCATCGGCCTGTCCCTGGTGCGCGAATTGGTGAGGCTGCACGGCGGCACGGTGTGGGTGGCGAGCCGGATGGGCGAGGGCAGCGCCTTCACGGTGCGGCTCCCCGTGTCCCAGGGGCCGCGTGTGGACCCGGTGGTGCTGCTCCCCGTGGCCTCCGAGGCGGCGCCCTTCGTCGAGGAGGCGCGGCGCTGGTCGCTTCCCACCGGGGAGACATCCGAGTCGCCGGTGGTGCTCGACGTCCCGTCGGGTGAGTGCTCGGTGCTCGCCGGTGCGCGCATCCTGGTGGCGGACGACAACGCGGACCTGCGCGAGTACGTCACCGGGCTGCTGCGCCAGGTCGGCTCGCGGGTGGAGGCGGTGGGGGACGGGAGCGCGGCGCTGGCTCGGGTGCATGAGTGGCGGCCGGACCTCATCCTGTCGGATGTGATGATGCCGGGGCTGGATGGGCTGGCGCTGGTGCGCGAGCTGCGGGCGGAGGCGCGCACGCGGACGCTGCCCATCATCCTGCTGTCCGCGCGCGTGGGTGAGGACGCGACGGTGGAGGGGCTGGAGGCGGGGGCGGACGACTACCTGGTGAAGCCCTTCAGCGCGAGGGAGCTCCGGGCGCGGGTGCGGTCCGCGCTGGAATTGGCTCGCGTGCGCCAGGAGGTGGCGGCGCACGAGGCGCTGGAGGCGTCGCTGCGCGAGGCGGTGCGGGCGCGGGACGAATTCCTCTCCGCCGCGAGCCATGAATTGAAGACGCCGCTGGCCGCGTTCCGGCTGAACCTGGAGCTCATCGACAAGGGACTCAGCGAGGAGTCACGGGCGCACGTCCACGAGAGATTGATTGCGGCCGGGCGCCAGGTGCGGCGGCTGCATGTGCTGCTGGAGCGGATGCTCGACGTGACGCTCATCACCACGGGCCGCTTCCAACTGTCATTGGGCGAGACGGACCTGGGCGCGCTGGTGCTGGACACGGTGGCCCAAGTGCGTGACGAGTTGAAGCGCGCGGGGATGTCCCTGGAGGTGCATGCGGAGCGCGGGCTGCTGGGCAACGTGGACCCGGCTCGGCTGGGACAGGTGTTGACGAACCTCCTGCGGAACGCGGCGACGTACGGGCAGGGGAGGGCGGTGGAGGTGCACCTCGGGAGGCAGGGAGACACGGCGCGCCTGGGCGTCGTGGACCATGGAATGGGGATTCGGCCCGAGGACCGTGCGCGCATCTTCGAGCGCTTCGAGCGGGCCGTGTCCACGCGGCATCACAGTGGACTGGGCTTGGGGTTGTGGACCGCCCGGGTCATCGTGGAGATGCACGGGGGCACCATTACCGTGGAGGACACTCCGGGCGGCGGGGCCACGTTCATCGTGGAGTTGCCGCTCCGGGCGGAGAAGGCAGACAGCGGCTCCGCTCCTGTCCATCATCCCTGGGGGTGATTCCCATTGCGTGGCCGGATGGCAGGGTTTGCATCCCATGCGAACCCTCTCTGCTGTCGGGCTGTTGGTGTTTACCGTGTCCTGGCTGGGCTGCTCCGGCTCTCGTCCCATCATGCAGCAGGCATGGGAGGGGGCGGAGGTGGAGTGCCGCGCGCCGGAAGAGGACCAGTGTGTCACGCTTCTGTGTCTGGGAACCGCGTGTGGCTTCTACCGCTGCGGTGACAGGATTTCTGAAGCCGAGTTGGCCCGTCTCCCTCCGGGTGCGGGTGCGCAGAACCTGCCCGACGGCGCCATCGTGGTGTTCTCCAGTTGGGGTGGCGCTCCCCAGCGGGTCATCCCGCCTTCACGGCAGCTCATGCCCGGCCGCTGGGAGAAGCACCACATCTTTCCCCAGACGGCCGACCTCGCGGAATGGTTCAAGGGCAGGGACGTCGAGATTCACGCCTACGCCATGCCCATTCCACGCGAGCTCCACGGACAGATTCACGACGGCAGTGGCCGAGGCGGGGCGTGGAACGATGCATGGCGCGCGTTCATGGTGCAGCACAAGCTCGCCACTCCAGAGGAGATATACAGGCACGCTGGCGAGCTCATGGTCCGCTTCAACCTCGTCGGTGGGACCTGACGCCGACGACTTCCGCGGCCGCGGATTGAGCGGGCGACGTCACAACGGCACGTTGACCGCAACTCCCTCGCGGCCGGAAATCCAATCGCGCAAGTACTGGTTGAGTCCCCCGAAAAATGACACCGACACCAGCTCCGCCACCGCAAAGAGCTCGCGGAGCAGTGGAGCCACATGGTTGTTATGCGTTTCGGCCGCGTCAGCGTCGACGTACTCCTCGATTATCGAATAATGACCGGGCCGCTGCGTGGCGAACCACTGGTAGCGCAACGTTCCCGGCTCGGTCGCAGCGGCGGATGCCAATGCCCGCGCCACCCGCAGGAACTCCGCCTCCCCGTTGGTCCGCGCTCTGAACTCACATAGCACCGTAAGACTCATACGATTCTCCTACGCTGGCCGCGCTTTGAAGGTCGGTTTTCGTCGTACCACTCGGCCGGCGAGAAGTCGTTTGATTACGCCCAAGAGGGATGGGGGCGAGCGCACACGCCTCGAGGTCTCCTGTCGTCGCGGTCTCACCGCGAACCAGAATGCCGTAGGGGCCGGGGGCTCCGAGCGACCTGGTGAATATCGCGGTGAGCCCGAGGCGGGAGCCCTCGGTGTGTCTCATGAGACCCGGGAGCCGCAATGAGCCGCTCCATGCCGCGGCGCGGCGCACGAAAAACGCCAATTCCTCCCATCGAGGTGAGCGTGTTTTGCAGGCCTGACGTGTATTTGTATGCAATCTCCACTAAGACGGGAGACTCCATTCGTCACACGAAGTGAGAAGGGAGTTGCGTATGTCCGGGTATCACCACCTGACCCGCCGTGCGGTACTGGCCGCCCTGTCATTCACCCTGGGCCTGGGCTGCGGCCCGGTGGAGGAGGCCTCGTCCCTCCCCGCCGCCGCCCCCGCGCCCGCCGCTGAAGCCCACCAGGGGCTCGCGGTGACGGGCTTCGCGGAATTGCACCATCACATGTTCGCGGAGGAGGCCTTCGGCGGCGGCTGGTTCCACGGCAGCCACCTCGGGACGCTCGCGAGCTGTGACGGCGGACTTCCGGAGAGCGACCACGCACGCGTACGCATGGACCTGAGCAACATGCTCAACCTATGTCCCAACTCCGGCAGCGTGGACCTGAGCGGCGTCCCCATCCTGTCCGCCGTCTTCGGCATCGGTGGCGCGGTGGCCTCCGAGTACATCGGCAAGATTGAGGGCACCGAGGGCGATACCGGAATCCACCTCGGCCGCGCCACGGTGAATACGCAATGGCCGCGCTGGGACACGATTGCCCACCAGCAATCCTGGGGCGGCTGGCTCAAGCAGGCGAAGGACGGCGGCATGTCCCTCGTCATGGTGTCGCTCGTCAGCAATGAGTTCCTCTGCAAGGCGCTGCCGTACGACAACCTCAAGCGCTCCTGTGACGAGATGGCGGACGTGGAGGTGCAGCTCCAGATGGCGAAGGCCTTCGACGCCGCCAACGACTGGGTGGAGATTGCCCTCTCGCCCGCGGACGCGCGCCGCATCATCTCCGAGGGCAAGCTGGCCATGGTGCTCTCCATCGAGGTGAGCAAGCTGTTCGGCACCAAGGACTGGCGCACGGAACTGGACCGCTTCCATGCGCTGGGCGTGCGTTCGTTGCAGCCGGTGCACCAGCTCGACAACCGCTTCGGCGGCGCGGCGCTGCACAACCCCATCTTCCAGGCGGCGCAGTTTTTGGAGAACTGCCACATCGACACGGACTGCGGCGTGACGACGGACTCCTTCACGCTCGGCTTCGACGTGTACAAGGACGCCGCCGGCAACTGCCGCAACACGCGCGGGCTCACCGCGGATGGCAAGGCGCTGCTCCAGGCGATGATGGCCAAGGGGATGATCATCGACGTGGCCCACGTGTCGGAGAAGGGCCTGCAGGACGCGTATGCCGTGGCGCAGGCGAACGCGTACTACCCGCTGGTCATCTCCCACGGCCACTTCCGCGAGGTGATGAACCCCGAGCTGGCGGACGACGAGAAGACGACGCCGTCCTGGGCGGTGCGCTATGTGCGGCAGACGGGCGGCATGTTCGGCCTGCGCACCGCGCACGACGAGACGCGCGCGTACACGAAGTCCAACGTGGCCAACAACTGCCAGGGCTCCACGCGCTCGCTGGCGCAGGCGTACGAGTACGGCCGCCAGGGCCTCAAGGTGCCCATGGCCTTCGGCGCGGACCTCAACGGCTTCATCCAGCAGACGCGGCCGCGCTTCGGTGACAACGGCGCGTGCTCGGCGGGCTTCAAGGCGGAGGCCGACGCGCAGTCCCGGCAGCAGACGGTGGGGGGCCCCGCTCGCCTGGGCACGGGCTTCGACGAGTACGGCCTCGCGCACGTGGGCATGCTGCCGGACCTCCTGAAGGACCTGGGGCGCGTGGGGGCGAATACCACCGCGCTGTCCGGGTCGGCGGAGACCTTCCTGCGCGTCTGGGAGCGCGCGGCGGGCCCGCGCACGGGCATGGCTGACGCGGCCGCTGACATCGACACCTCCGGCATCGCCGCGTACGTGGACAAGGCCGCCCGCGAGGCGGCGTACCCGGTGCTGTGCGGCGAGCACTACGCGCCGGACTCGAAGGAGGTGGGGCAGGCGTGCCGCTTCGACCAGGAGTGCCTCAGCCACGCGTGCAGCTCCGGCGACTGCGGCTCCGTGGGCTACTGCACGTGCACGTCGGACGCGAACTGCACCTCCAGCCAGTACTGCGGCTGGGGCCTCAACGAGGGTAAGTGCATGAACAAGAAGCCCAAGGGCGCCACCTGCCTCTATGGGCGGGAATGCCTGTCCGGCTCGTGCAGCTGGCTGTCCTGCCGCTGAAGGAAGGCACCGGGGCCCTGGCCGCGTGTCTCGGCCGGCCAGGGCCAACGCGCCGCGCTGTGTTCGCGGGGCGCCTGTCCGGCCTCGGGGCGTCCTGATGGACATTGCGCGGCGCACCCGTGGCGGGTAGGGAAAACACGCCCCATGTCAGCGACTGCTCAACTGCTGGAAGCCGTCCGGAAGGAAGCAAAGCCGGGCATCTGGTCCAATGGCGTCAACCTCGCGCGCTCGGGAGCCGTGGTGCTCCAGGCGCAGAAGGAGGGCGAGCTGGAGCTGCGAGTCCGCGCCAAGGGTCGGCCGGTCGCACTCACGGTCGTCCTCTACCCGAACGACGATGCCTGGGAGTGTGACTGCCCCAGCCAGGTGGACCCGTGCGAGCACGTCGTCGCGGCGGCCATCTCCATCCAGCAGGCGGAGAAGCAGGAGACGCCACTGGAGACGGCGGCGGCCCGCTGGTCGCGCGTGGTGTACCACTTCACCCGCGCGGACGGCGGGCTGGAGCTGCACCGGGCGCTCGCGCACGCGGACGGCCGCGAGGAGCCCCTGGAGGGGAGCCTGACGTCGCTGGTGGCGCAGCCCGCGAAGGCGGCGACGCTCCAGGTGGAGCAGGCGGACCTGCTGGCGGACCGGATTCTCGAGGCGCGTCGCACGCGCGGCACGCTGTCCCCGGAGACACTGGAGGCCCTCCTCAAGGTGCTGGAGAACGCGCGCAACGTGCTGCTCGACGGGCGCCCGGTGGCCGTGTCCGACGAGCCCGTGCTGCCGCGCGCCGTGGTGGAGGACCGCGCGCAGCAGATTGCGGTGACGGTGACGAGGGACGCGCGCGTGACGGAGGTGGTGAGCCCCGGCGTCGCGCTCGCCGGTGACACGCTGGCCCGCCTGGGCGAGACGCAGATGACGGGCGCGTGGCTCCAGGCGCTGCCCATCGTCCGCACGTACTCCGTGGAGCAGGTCGGTGAGTTGACGGCGAAGATTCTGCCCGAGCTGGGGCGCCGCATCCCCGTCGAGGTGCGCAGCAAGCGTCTGCCGCGGTTGGACCGCGAGCTGAGGCCGCGCGTCCTGCTGGAGCTGAACCAGTTGGAGCAGGGCCTGTCCGTGCTGCCCACGCTCGTCTACGGCGCGCCGCCCGCGGTGCGCATCGACAACGGGCGCATGGTGTACCTGCGCGGCGCGGTGCCGCTGCGCGACGAGGCCGCGGAGCAGCGCCTCATCCACCAGCTCCGCGACGAGCTGAACCTCGTGCCGGGCCGCCGGCTGACGGTGGCGGGCCCGGAGATGGTGCGCTGGGCGGACAAGCTGCGCCGGTGGCGGGGTGACCTGGCCGGCGACGCGGCGGGCCTCGTGAGCCCGGACGTGAAGCTCAAGCCGCTGCTCCAGGTGCAGTCCGGCGCCAACGCGCAGGGCGTGCCCGACGTGCGCTTCACGCTGGAGTTCCAGGTGGAGGGCGCGAAGGGCGAGGTGAAGACCGTGGATGCGGCCGCCGTCGTCCGCGCATGGTCCGAGGGGCTGGGACTCGTGCCGCTCGAAGGTGGCGGCTGGGCGCCGCTGCCGCGCGCCTGGCTGGACAAGCATGGCCAGCGCGTGGCGGACCTGCTCTCGGCGCGGCAGGCGGATGGCAAGGTGTCCAACCACGCGCTGCCGGAATTGAGCGCGCTGTGCGAGACGCTGGAGCAGCCGCCTCCGCCGGGGCTGGACCGGCTGGCGCCGCTCGTCGCTGGCTTCGAGAAGCTTCCGGCGCCGACGCTGCCGCAGGACCTCACCGCGACGCTGCGCCCGTACCAGCTCCAGGGCGTGAGCTGGCTCGGCTTCCTGCGCAACGCGGGGCTGGGCGGAATCCTCGCGGACGACATGGGCCTCGGAAAGACGCTCCAGACGATTTGCGCGCTGGGGCCGGGCTCGCTCGTGGTGTGCCCCACCAGCGTGCTGCCCAACTGGGCCGCGGAGCTGAAGCGCTTCCGCCCGTCGCTCAAGGTCTGCGTGTACCACGGGCCCGGCCGCGCGTTGGAGCCGGCCGCGGACGTGACGCTCACCACGTACGCCATCATGCGCCTGGACGCGGCGGTGCTCGGCACGCGCACGTGGGACGCGGTGGTGCTGGACGAGGCGCAGGCCATCAAGAACCCGGAGAGCCAGGTGGCGCGCGCGGCCTTCGGGCTCAAGGCGGGCTTCCGGCTCGCGCTCAGCGGCACCCCGCTGGAGAACCGGCTGGAGGAGCTGTGGAGCCTGATGCACTTCACCAACCCGGGCCTGCTCGGGGGGCGGAGGCACTTCCAGGACAAGGTGGCGCAGCCCATCTCCGACGGCCGGGCCGACGCCGCGGAAGGACTGCGCCGGAAGATTCGTCCCTTCGTCCTGCGCCGCCTCAAGCGCGACGTGGCGCCCGAGCTGCCGCCGCGCATCGAGTCGGTGATGCACGTGCAGTTGGATGAGCGCGAGCGCTCCGTCTACGACGCCGTCATGGCCGCGACGCGGAAGGAAGTCGTGGCGCTGCTCAACGAGGGCGGCAGCGTGCTCAAGGCGCTGGAGGCGTTGCTCCGGCTGCGCCAGGCCGCGTGCCACCCGGCGCTCGTGCCGGGCCAGCGGGCCAACACCTCGTCGAAGGTGGAGACGCTGGTGGACGCGCTCGACACCGCGGTGTCGGAGGGCCACAAGGCGCTCGTCTTCTCGCAGTGGACGTCGATGCTGGACCTCATCGAGCCGCAGCTCAAGGCAACGGGCATCACCTTCGAGCGGCTGGACGGCTCCACGCCCAACCGCGGCGAAATCACGCAGCGCTTCCAGTCCGACGGGGGGGCGCCGGTGCTGCTGATGTCGCTGAAGGCCGGCGGCACGGGCCTCAACCTCACGGCGGCGGACCACGTGTTCCTGGTGGACCCGTGGTGGAACCCGGCCGTGGAGGCGCAGGCGGCGGACCGCGCGCACCGCATCGGCCAGGAGCGGACGGTGATGGTGTACCGGCTCGTCTCGCAGGGAACGGTGGAGGAGCGAATCCTGGGGCTCCAGGAGAAGAAGCGCGCCATCTTCGAGGCCGCCCTGAGCGAGGCCTCCGCCGCGACGTCCATCACCCGAGAAGACCTGCTCGAGCTGTTCTCCTGAGGAGGACCGATGCTGAAACTGCGCAGGACGCACGTTCGCCTGGGACAGGCCGCCACCAGCAGGACGGAGGCCATCCGCCTCGTCGGGCAGACGCTGGTGGACGCGGGCTTCATCGAGCCCGGCTACATCGACAGCATGCTTCGGCGCGAGAAGGTCTCCGCGACGTACCTGGGGCACGGCATCGCCATCCCGCACGGCACGCCCGACGCGCGGGAGATGGTGAAGCAGACCGGCGTCGTCGTCGTGCAGTTCCCCCGGGGCGTGGAGTGGGGCGGGGACGGGCACGCGCGCATCGTCGTCGGCATCGCCGCGCGCTCGGACGAGCACCTCCAGGTGCTGGCCAACCTCACCGGCGTGCTCGGCGACGCGGCGAAGGCGGAGGAGCTGGCCCTCACGACGGACGTGGACGTCGTCGTCGCCACGCTCAACGGGGCTCCCGCGCGGGCCGAGCCCGTACCGGAGCCGCTGGCCGGCGGGGGCTGTTTCATCGAGGTGACTTCGCCCGTGCCGCACGGCCTGCACGCACGTCCATCCACCGTGCTGGTGGACGTGGCCAAGCGCTTCCGCAGCGACATCTTCGTCAAGTTCGACGGGCGGACGGCCAACGCGAAGAGCCTGGTGACGCTGCTGACGCTCGGGGCGCGAGGTGGCGCCACGCTCACCGTGGGCGCCGTGGGCGACGATGCGCCGACGGCGCTGGCCGCCATCCGCGAGGCCTTCGAGGAGGGGTTGGGTGAAGAGATGGAGGCGCCCCGTCCCGGTGGCGCGCCGGAGCCCGTCGCGGCGCCGGCGGTGACGCTCGACTACGAGGGGACGCTGGTGGTGGGCATCTCCGCGTCGCCGGGCATCGCCGCCGGTCCGATGTGGGCCTTCCAGCACGAGCGCCTGCACGTGGAGGAGCGGGCGCCGGACTCCATCCGCGAGCGCGTGCGCCTGGACAAGGCCCTGGCCAGCGCCACGGCGGACCTCCAGAACCTGCACCAGGAGTTCTTCAAGAAGGCCGGCGCCTCGCGGGCCGCCATCTTCAAGGCGCACCAGGAGCTGCTGGACGACCCGGACATGGTGAGCGAGGCACACCGGCATATCATCGCGGGCGCGAGCGCCGGCTGGGCGTGGCGCGCCGTCTACGAGGCGCGGGCGGACGTGCTCGCGCGCCTGCCGGACCCGCTGCTCGCCGGGCGCGCCGGGGATTTGCGCGACGTGGGGCGCCGCGTGCTGCGCCTGCTGGCGGACGTGGTGGAGGGCGTGGCCACGCTGCCGGACCACCCCGTGGTGCTGCTGGCCGAGGACCTGGCCCCGTCCGACACGGCGAAGCTGGACCCGGCGATGGTGCTGGGCCTGTGTACCGTCGGCGGCGGAGCCACCTCGCACACGGCCATCATCGCCCGCTCGCTGGACATTCCGGCGGTGGTGGCGGCCGGGCCGTCCGTGCTCGACCTGAAGAACGGGCAGGAGTGCATCCTCGACGGCAACGCGGGGGTGCTCGTCGTCACCCCGTCCGCGAAGGACCGCGAGCGCGCGGCCAGGCAGCGCGAGAAGGTGCGCGAGCAGCGCGAGGCCGAGAAGCTGGACCGCTACAAGCCCGCCATCACCCGCGACGGGCGCCGCGTGGAGGTGGCCGCGAACATCGGCTCCGCGAAGGACGCGCAGAAGGCCGTGGACGCGGGCGGCGAGGGCGTGGGGCTGATGCGCACGGAGTTCCTCTTCCTCCAGCGTGACGACCCGCCCGGCGAGGACGAGCAGTACGAGGCCTACCGCGCCATGGTGCGGGCGCTGAACGGGCTGCCCATCATCCTGCGCACGCTGGACATCGGCGGCGACAAGCAGGTGCCCTACCTGTCGCTGCCCGCGGAGGCCAACCCGTTCCTCGGCGTGCGCGGCATCCGCCTGTGCTTCGAGCGGGAGGATTTGTTCCGCACGCAGTTGCGCGCCATCTTCCGCGCGGCCCTGGACGGGCCGGTGCGCATCATGTTCCCCATGGTGGCCACGCTCGCGGAGTTGCGCCGGGCGAAGGCCCTCACCGAGGAGGTGCGCCGCGAGGTGGGCGCGCCGCCGGTGGAGATTGGCATCATGATTGAGGTGCCCTCCGCGGTGCTGCTCGCGGACCAGTTGGCGAAGGAGGTGTCCTTCTTCTCCATCGGCACCAATGACCTCACGCAGTACGTGCTGGCGATGGACCGCGAGCACCCCGTGCTCGCGCCGCAGGCGGACGGTGTGCATCCGGCCGTGCTGCGCATGGTGGACCTCACCGTGAAGGCGGCGCGCGCGGCCGGCATCTGGGTGGGCGCGTGCGGCGGCGTGGCGGGAGACCCGGCGGGCGCGATGACGCTGGCGGGGCTCGGCGTCAGCGAGCTGAGCGTGGCCATTCCCACCATCCCCGCCATCAAGGCGCTGCTGCGGAGCGTGTCCATGGCGGACCTGGAGGTGCTCGCGCGTGGGGCGCTCGCCTGTGAAAACGCGGCGGACGTGCGAGCGCTGGTGCAGGGCCTGCTGTCCCGGACGGGGGGGAACGTATGAATCCGATGAAGCCCGGCATCGTCACGGTGAGCCTCAACTCGGCCATCGACCAGACGCTGGAGTGTCCCGGCTTCACCGCCGGCGCCGTCAACCGCGTGACGTCGGAGACGCGCACGGCGGGTGGGAAGGCCATCAACGTCGCCGCGTTCCTCTCGGACGGCGACGTGCCCATCACCGCCACGGGTTTCCTGGGCACGGACAACGCCCAGGTCTTCGAGGTGCTGTTCCGCGAGCGCGGCATTCAGGACCGCTGCCTCCGGCTGCCCGGCGCCAGCCGTGTCAACATCAAGGTCGTGGACCGGACGGGTGGCACCGTCACGGACCTCAACCTGCCGGGCCTGCAGGTGCCGGACGGTGCGCTGCGGAAGCTGACGGAGACGCTGGACGCGCTCGCCAGGGACAACGGCTGCTTCGTGCTCTCGGGCAGCCTGCCGGCCGGAGTGCCCGAGGACGCGTACGCCACGCTGACGGCGCGGCTGCGGGCCCGGGGGGCCATCGTGGTGGTGGACACCAGCGGCGCGCCGCTGAAGCACGCGGTGGCGGCGAGGCCCGACTTCGTGAAGCCGAATGTGCACGAGCTCTCCGAGCTGCTCGGCCGTGCGCTGCCGGACCGGACCGAGGTGGTGCGCGCGGCGCGGCAGCTCCATGCGACGGGCATCGAGCTGGTGGTGGTGTCGCTGGGCGCGGAGGGCGCCATCTTCGTGGACGGCGAGGGCGCGCTGCTGGCGGTGCCGCCCCGGGTGGAGGTGGCCAGCACGGTGGGGGCGGGGGACTCGATGGTGGCGGGGGTGCTGACCGCGCGGCTGTCGGGGCGCTCGCTGGAGGAGTGCGCGCGGTACGGCACCGCCTTCGCCGCCGGCAAGCTGGTGCAGGTGGGGCCAGTGCCGCCGTCGCAGGCGCGCGTTCAGTCGCTGATGCGCATCGTGTCCATCGAACCCCTGGGAAGTGCCTGAGCCGCGAGAGACGAGGAGCGCACGACCATGGCGAAACTGGTAGCCATCACCGCCTGCCCGACGGGCATCGCCCACACCGTCATGGCGGCCGAGGCGCTGCACCGGGTGGCGGTGCTCAAGGGACACTCCATCTCCGTCGAGACGCGCGGCTCCGAGGGCGTCCGCTCGCCGCTCGAGGATGCGGCCATCGCCGAGGCGGACGCGGTCATCGTCGCGGCGGACATCTCCGTCGACGAGACTCGCTTCCAGGGCAAGCGCATCGTCCGCACCTCGACGGCGCTGGCCATCCGGGAGACGGACCACATCATCGACGAGGCGGTGGCACGTACGGGTGAGGCAACGGGGGCCGGCCCGTCAGCGGGCGCAATGGCAGGACACCCGTCAGGGGCAATGGCTTCCGGCCAGCCCCTGGCCGTGACTTCTCCGCGGCCCGTGGTGGGCGGTGCGGGGACTGCCCCGGCGGCGGCGATGGGCGGTCCCTCGACCGGGGTTGCAGGTGCGCTGACTTCCGCCGCTCCCGGCACCACCGGCCGCCTCGTGGCCATCACCGCGTGCCCCACGGGCATCGCCCACACCTTCATGGCGGCCGAGGCGCTGACTCGCGCCGCGAAGGCGAGGGGCTACACCATCAAGGTGGAGACGCAGGGCTCGGTGGGCGCGAAGAACCTGCTGACGCCGGAGGAGATCGCCGCGGCGGACGCGGTCATCATCGGTGCGGACACGCACGTCTCCACCGAGCGCTTCGCAGGCAAGCGGCTGTTGCAGACCTCGGTGGGCGAGGCGTTGAAGCAGGCGGACTCGGTCATCGAGCGGGCGCTGTCGCTGCCCGTGGCCCCGCCCGGGACTCCCGCCGCCGAGGCGCCCGCGAAGGCCGTGGCTCGTGCGAAGGCGGAGCCCACGGGGCCCTACAAGCACCTGCTCACGGGCGTGTCGTTCATGCTCCCGTTCGTCGTGGCGGGTGGGCTCGTGATGGCGCTGTCGTTCGTCTTCGGCATCGACGCCTTCAAGCAGGAGGGCACGCTCCCCGCCGCGCTGATGCAGATTGGCCAGTCCGCCTTCGCGCTCATGGTGCCGGCGCTGGCGGGCTACATCGCCTATTCCATCGCGGACCGGCCGGGGCTCGCGCCGGGCTTCATCGGCGGCATGCTCGCGAGTCGCATCGAGGCCGGCTTCCTCGGAGGCATCGCCGCGGGCTTCCTCGCGGGCTACGTGGCGCGCTGGTTCCGCGACCACATCCGCCTGCCCGCCAACCTCGAAGGGCTGAAGCCCGTCCTCATCCTCCCGCTGCTGTCGTCCCTCGTCGTCGGCCTGCTCATGGTCTACGTCATCGGCGCGCCGGTGGCCGCCATCATGCGCGGGCTGACGGGCTTCCTGTCGGGGATGAGCGGCACCAACGCCATCCTGCTCGGGCTGCTGCTCGGGGCGATGATGGCGGTTGATACGGGCGGGCCCGTCAACAAGGCGGCCTATGCCTTCGCGGTGGGCCTGCTCGGCTCCAACACCTTCACGCCGATGGCGGCGGTGATGGCCGCGGGCATGACGCCGCCGCTCGGGCTCGCGCTGGCGACGGTGGTGGCGCGCAACCGCTTCACGCTCCAGGAGCGCGAGGCCGGCAAGGCCGCCGCGGTGCTGGGCCTCGCGTTCATCTCCGAGGGCGCCATTCCCTTCGCCGCCAAGGACCCGCTGCGCGTCATCCCCTCCATCGTCTTCGGCTCGGCGATAACGGGCGCGCTGTCCATGTGGTTCGGGTGCGGCCTGCGCGCGCCGCACGGTGGCGTGTTCGTGCTCGCCATCCCCAATGCGGTGCAGCCGGTGGGGCTCTACCTCGTGTCCATCCTCGCGGGCACACTGGCGACCACGCTGGCGCTCGTCGTCCTCAAGCGTCCGCTCCCGGAGGAGCCCGTGCTGACGGGCCCTGAAACGACGCCCACCTTGCGCTAGAGAGGCGGTTCGATGTTCCGCGCAGTCCCGTTCCTTGTCCTGGGGTTCATCGCGATGCAGCCCGTCACCGCCGAAGCCGCGAAGCAGTCCGATGCCGCCACCGCGCTGCATGCGCTCATCCAGCGCGAGTGGCAGTACCAGCTCGAGCGCAGCCCGACGTATGCGTCCGTGTCCGGAGACCGGCGGTGGAACGACCGCTGGGATGACCTGAGCCTGAAGTCCATCGAGGCGGACCACCAGCACAACCTCCAGGTCGTCGCGCAGGTGAAGAAGCTGGACCGCAAGAAGCTCTCCGCGGCGGACCAGCTCAACTACGACCTGTTCCTTCGCGACTACGAGCTGTGGGTGGAGGAGCACCGCTTCAAGACGTACCTGATGCCGTCCAACCACCTCGGAGGCCTGCCGGAGGGAATCAAGCAGCCGCCGGGCGTGCAGACGGCCTACCAGTTCGCGGACACGCTGCGCTTCGAGACGGTGAAGGACTACGAGGACTGGGTGGTGCGGCTCCAGCGCTTCGGCACCTACGCGGACCAGGTCATCGCCCTGATGCGCGAGGGCCTGCGCGAGGGGCGCGTCCACCCCCAGGCCGTGCTGAAGCGCATGCCGTCGCAGGTGGAGAAGCAGCTCGTGGACGCGCCCGAGAAGAGCGCCTTCCACGGCCCCTTCACGCGCTTCCCCGCAAGCATCTCCGCCGCCGAGCAGCAGCGCCTCGCCTCCTCGGGCCGCGCCGCCATCGCCGAGAGCGTGCTCCCCGCGCTGAAGCGCTACCACCGCTTCCTCGTGGAGGAGTACCTCCCGAAGGGCCCGGAGCAGGTGGGCATCTGGCAGCTCCCCGAGGGCGAGGCGCTGTATTCGTTCCTGGCCCGCCGCTACACCACGACGTCGCTGACGCCGGACGAAATCCACGCGCTGGGCCTGTCCGAGGTGAAGCGCATCCGCGCGGAGATGGAGGCGGTGAAGGCGAAGGCGGGCTTCCAGGGCTCGCTGGCGGACCTCTTCAAGTTCCTGCGCACGGACTCGCGCTTCTACTACCGCACCGGGGACGAGCTGCTGACGCGCTACCGCAGCCTCTCCAAGCGCATCGACCCGCTGCTGGTGAAGCTGTTCAAGACGCTGCCGCGCCAGCCATACGGTGTAGAGCCCACGCCCGAGGCCATGGCCCCGGACGCCACGACGGGCTTCTACTACCCGGGCGCGTCGGACGGCTCGCGCCCCGGGACGTACCTGGTGAACCTGTACCGCCCGGAGACGCGGCCCCGCTGGGAGATGGTGCCCCTCACGCTGCACGAGGCGGTGCCCGGCCACCACCTCCAGACGGCGCTGGCCGCCGAGCAGACGGGCCTGCCCGAGTTCCGCCGCTACGCGTACCACGTCGCCTACGGCGAGGGCTGGGCGCTGTACTGCGAGACGCTGGGCGACGAGCTGGGGCTGTACGAGGACCCGTACGACAAGTTCGGCCAGCTCTCGTATGACATGTGGCGCGCGGTGCGGCTCGTCGTGGACACGGGCATGCACGTGAAGCGCTGGACGCGGCAGCAGGCGCTGGACTTCTTCATGGAGAACTCGCCGCGCCAGGAGCTGGACACCACCAACGAAATCGACCGCTACATCGCCTGGCCGGCGCAGGCGCTGGCGTACAAGGTCGGCCAGCTCAAGATTCGCGAGCTGCGCACCCGCGCCGAGAAGGAGCTGGGCCCGCGCTTCGACGTGCGCGAGTTCCACGACGTGGTGCTGCTCGACGGCTCGCTGCCGCTGGACATGCTGGAGACGAAGGTCCAGGGCTGGGTGGCCGCGCGGAAGGCGGCGCCGTAACGCGGTGTCAGCGGCAGCGCGCGCGGAAGGCGGCGAGCTCCTGGTTGAAGCGCGCCGCGTCCTCGGAGAACGGCGAGTGGCCCACCTCGGGGTAGAGCGACAGCTCCGCCCCGCGCACCTTCGAGGCGATGTGCTCGCTGGTGGCGGGCAGCACCACGCGGTCCGCCTTGCCGTGCGCAATCAGCACGGGGACCTTCAGCTCGCCCAGCACGTCGTCGCCGTCCTCCACCCGCTGGCCGACGCCCACGCGGACATGGAGGGGCACGCGGAGGTTGTAGGCGACCACTTCCGCGAGCCGCTCGGCCGTCACCGGCTGGTGGGAGAGCAGGGACGCGAAGGTGGCGAGCGCCGCGTCTCCCTCCGGTGAGAGCAGGGCGGGGATGAGCTGGAGGAACTCCGACCCGAAGTCGGCGAAGTACTCCGGCCGGCCCACGCGGGTGAGCGCGCCGACGAAGTGCACACCGGCCACATGCATGTCCCCGTGTTGGCGCAGGTAGTCCGTGACGACCACGCCACCGTAGGACCAGCCGACGAGCATGGGCCGGTGGAGTCCCAGCGTGCGGATGACGGCATGGAGGTCCCCCGCCCACAGGCGGCTGTCGGCATAGGCGCCCGCGGGCTTGTCCGAGTCACCGTGGCCGCGCAGGTCCAACGCGACGAGGCGGAAGTCCCGCGTGAGCTCGCTCTGGAGCTGGTAGCGCCACGCGAGGTGGGACTGGCAGAAGCCGTGGACGAGGAGGATGGGCGCGCCCTCGGGGTTGCCGGCCTCGACGACGTGCAGGTCCACGCCTCCCGGGCCCTTCACGGTGTGCCTCCGGACGGCCAGGGCGGGAGCGGGAAGGGACGGCTTCGGCGCGGCGGAGGGAGTCACGGCGGAACCTCTGGAGGTGGGGAGCAACGCTCCCGTCTCCTGATACGAGGCCGCCCGCCGTTCCTGGCTGTCACCGTCTCATGGCGTGCGTGCCTTGGGCGCCGGGGCTGGCGTGGAGGTCAGCCGCCCGTACTTGCGCATGGCCTTGACGAGCCTGTCTTTCGGCAGGGAGAAGGCGCGGGTGCCATCCGCGCCCGTCATGGTGTCCGCGGCGAGCATGGCGTTGAGGATGGCCTCCTGCGTGGCCTGCACCGTGGCCTCGAAGAGTGGGGTGATGCGGTCGTTGTCGAGCACCGACACGCTGGCGATGGGAGCATCTCCGGGCGCCTTCAGGTGCTGCGTGGAGAAGGCGAGGAAGATGTCGCCCGACATGTTCTCTCCGAGGCCGCCCATCTTCGCGATGCCCAGGGGCACGCGGCGCGCCAGCCGCGCGAGCTGGTGCGGCAGCAGGGGCGCGTCCGTCGCGACGGTGACGATGATGGAGCCCGCGCCCTCCGGCGTCGTGGGCTTCGTGACGCCACCCGAGGTGGCGCAGGGCTGCATCCTCGCGAACATCTCGTTGCTCGGCTTCTGCGTCCCCACGTAGCAGGGGCGCAGGTCGCTGATCTCCTCGCCCACCGGCACGCCCTCCACGGAGAGGAGGCGGCGCGAGCCGTAGTTGCACTGCACCAGCACGCCCACGGTGTAGCCGCCCTCCGTGTCCGCCAGCTTGCGCGACGACGTGCCGATGCCGCCCTTGAAGGAATGGCAGACCATGCCCGTCCCACCGCCCACGTTGCCTTCCGCCACGGGCCCGCTTCGCGCGGCGTCCAGCGCCTGCTGCGCGTGCGAGCCCTTCACGTGGAAGCCGTAGATGTCGTTGAGCATGCCGTCCCAGGTCTCCGCCACCACGGGCAGGCCGAGGTCCCACTCGAGCCCGCGCTTCATGGCCCAGGCAATCACCGCGTCACGCACCGCGCCCACGTCGTTGGTGTTGGTGAGCATCAGCGGCCCGGCGAGCTGGCCGGACTCGGCAATCCAGTGCGAGCCCGTCAGCTCGCCGTTGCCGTTGAGGGCGTACACGGAGGCGAAGACCTCCTCGGCCACGCCGTCGTGGCCCCGGGGCAGCACCGCCGTGACGCCGGTGCGCACCGCGCCCTTGCCCGGCTCGCCCGAGATGAGCGTGACGTGGCCGACCTCCACGCCCGCCACGTCGGTGATGGCGTTGAGCGGACCGGTCCGCCCACCGAAGGTGATGCCCAGGTCCCTCGCGCGAGGTCTGGCCGTGACGCTTTGTGCCAGACCCGCCCGGGGAGGCAATGCCAGACACAGCAGGACGCAGGGGAGGAGATGTCGCCAGGTCGAGTGCATGGCTTCGTATACCTCACCGTGAGGGGCATCTGGCTACGGATGGAGAGAGTGGTGCTAGGGTTTGCCCCCCTTCATCGACCCATGCGACTGCGAGCGTTCTCGATGCGTCTGATGTCATCCGTGGCCCGAATGGCCATGGTGGTGCTGCTGGTTGCCGGATGTGGTGATTCCTCCGAGCCCTCCACCCCGAACGATGCGGGCCTGCCCGATGCGGGGAGAGCGGATGCGGGCCTTCCCGACGGGGGGACCTCGGACGCGGGCGGTGATGACGGAGGCGCAACCGACGCGGGCGGTGATGACGCGGGCCTTCCCGACGCGGGAGGCGATGACGCGGGAACGCCGGATGCGGGAGATGACGCGGGGACGCAGGACTCGGGTACTCCCGACGCGGGGCCCCAGGAGACGTTCATCCTCTTCGACCCGCGCGGCAGCGAGCCCGTCTTCCCCGAGCCCAATGACTTGCGCATCGACCCGGACACGGGGCGGGTACGCCTCCCGGTGAGGGCAGAGGACACTCCCGCTCAGCAGGAGCTCACGCGCGACTACCTCAACACCCTTGACGGCTTCGTGCGGACGAGCGCCGCCCGCGCATTTGCGTCGGCCCAGCTCGAATACAGCACCGTCAACGCCGACACGGTCCGGGTGATGCGGGACGACGGGGCCGCGCCGGGGGGGCAGTATCTCGTCTCCGTCGACGTGGACTGGAAGAGCTTCCATGTCGTTGCCCCCAGCGGCTGGGAGCGCGGCACGCGGTACGTCGTGGCGGTGGTTGGCGGCAACTCGGGCATGAAGGACACGGAGGGCCGCCCCGTGGTCGGCAGCCAGGCGTGGCGGTGGGTCCGCTCCACCACGCCATTGGTGGATGACTCGGGTCGGAGCACCGTGACGGGACTCCCGGATGCGGAGGCGGCGTCACTGGAACGCCTGCGTCTGCGCTACGCGCCCTACCTGGACCGGCTCGCGCTCCAGGGGACGCGCCGCGAGGACGTGGCGGCGCTCTGGACGTTCACCACGGCGAGCCTCCCGCAGGTCCCCTTCGCTCCCGAGCGCCCCGTCCTCCCCCTTCCCAGCCACTACTTCATGACCAGCGACGGGAGCCGGGTGACGCTCCCGCTGCCTCCGTCCGGCACGGCGCCGCTGCAGACACAGGTCATCCGCGGCCTCAACCACCTGGATGGCTTCTCCACCACGGGCGTCATCGTCTCGGAGAACAGTCCGACGGAAGGCGCCCTGGACACGGGACTCGTGGCCCCGGACTCGCTCGCGGCGGGAACCCGGTTCATCCGGCTGAGCGGCACGGGCGCGGCGCCGTCCGTGGAGGCATGCCTGAACTGCACCTCCAGCCCGGCTCCTCCGTCCTCACCGCAGCAGCTCCAGTTCGTTCCGAAGCTGCCCCTCGATGAGGGCACCACGTACGCGGCCGCCGTCACCACCGGCCTGCGAGACACCACGGGCCGGCCGGTGACCGCGACGGTGGCCTGGGCGCTGCTGCGCCTGTCGGTGTCCCTCGTCGACGGCCAGGGCAAGAGCCAGGTGGCGGGAGTGGCGGACCTGACCGCACAGTCGCTGGAGCCGATGCGCCTGTCCATGAAGCCCATGCTGGATGCGCTGGAGGCCGGAGGACTTCCCCGCGCGCAGGTGGCACTGGCCTTCACCGTCAGGACGCAGTCCACGCTGAGCGCGCAGGCGAAGCTCGCGCAATTGGCGCGGACGCAGCCATCGACACCGGTCCAGGTGCTCGATGCGTCCAGCCAACTGCCGGCGCTGAGCGTGCCTCATGACCAGCTCGGCGGGCTCCATGAGGCCTGGGTCTCCGTCATCAACCTCCTCAACGGCCCCGGAGGCGTCATCGACACCAGCCAGATACGGCGGGAACAGGCGCGGGTGTTGTTGACCGTTCCGAGCGCGCCCATGCCCGCGTCCGGTTGGCCCGTGGTCCTCTTCGCCCATGACCTGGGCGGGGACCGGACGCACCTGCTGTTCATTGCCAACGAGCTGGCGCGCGCGGGCTTCGCCGCCGCCGCCATGGACTCCATCCGCCACGGCGAGCGCAGCATCTGTGTGGGGGCTCGATACCCGGCCAACGATGACGACGCATGCTCGGACCCGTCCACCATGCGCTGCGAGACCAACGTGGCCTCGGAGAGCCATGGCCGCTGCGTGGCGCGCAACACCGGCACCCGTGTGGACTGCACGCAGCCGGCGGGCGGCATGGGAGGAGACGTGTTCTGCGCGCAGGCCTCACTCGGCCGCTGCGTGTCCTCGGGGCTGGGGGATGGGAGACGCGTGTGCGAGGGCGGCACGTTCCGAACGGTGAGCAGCACGCAGCGCACGCCCGCCATCTCCGGCTGGAACATGCTCAATCCGTTGGACCCCTTTGCCACGCGCGACAACCACCGGCAGGCGGCCATGGACCTGGAGCAGTTGGTCCGAGTGGTTCGCAGCCAGGAACTGGCCTCGGCGCTCGGGAGCGTGAAGCTGGATGGCTCGCGGCTGCATTTCGTGGGCACGGGCCTGGGCGCGCAGGTGGGCTCGCTCTTCCTGGCCGTGAACGATGATGTCCAGCGCGCGGTGCTCAACGTTCCGGCGGCCGACCCGGTGGGGCTGCTGCTGACGTCGCCAGTGCTTGCGGCACAGCGGACGGGCTTGCTCGCGGCGCTCCAGGCGGAGGGCCTTGTCCAAGGCATGCCCGCCTACGACACCTTCATCCAGTACCTGCGCCAGGCGTTGGACCCGGCCGACGCATGGAACGCGGCGCGTGCCGTGAAGGACCACGCGGGGGCTCCTGCGGAGCGGGCGGTGTTCATTCAGTACATCGACGGGGACACGTTCATGCCCACGGCGCTGACGGAGAAGTTCATCGCCGCGGCCAACGCGGGAGACGCGAATCGGTGCCCGGTGTTCCGGTGGGACGCGGCGAACCTGCCAGCGGATTTCCGCCACGGCTTCCTGCTCAACCGGGTGGGGGATGGGGCGGTGACGGACGCGGCCCAGCGTCAGGCCGCCACGTTCCTCAAGTCGGGCACCATCACGGCTCCGCTCGCTGGCCCGCGGTAGCGGAGTCCTCGTGCGCAGCACCCGACGCTCGGCGTCTTTCGGCGCCGGACGGGGTGGAGACGTGAGGCGGGGGAGGGATAGCCTCCGTCCGCCTCGACGTCTCCACACCTCTGGGAGCGCTCCATGAACCGCGGTATCCGCGCCGTCGTCATGTCGTTGGCTGTGTCCCTGCTGCTGACTTCCTCCGTGGCCCGGGCCGATGGCCTGTCCACCATTCCCTATGGGGACAACTGCTGGGGCACCGGCACGGACACGGACCAGGACGGGCTCAATGACGACTGTGAATACCAGGTCGCGCTCGCGTTCATGCCGAAGCTCTGGTTCGACACGGGCGAGAGCGGCTACGGCCGCCGGCCCTATTTCGCGGTGAAGAGCGAGGCCTTCTCCACGCGCACGCTGCGCATCTTCTACCTGGACACCTTCTTCGACGACACCGGCGTCACCACCGGCCATGACGGTGACCCCGAGTTCCAGCTCTTCGAGGTGCACTACTCCGGTGGGCGTTGGTACCTCGACTGGGCGTACCTGTCCGCGCACCGCAAGAGCTCGTGTGACTCGTCTGCGTGGTACTCGTACGACCAGCTCGAGTACGACACGAGCGATTCGCGCAATGCCTGGCGCGGCTGGCCCACGCTCTACGTCGCCGAGGACAAGCACGCGACGTACAACAACCTCTCCACGTGCGACAACGGCTGCTTCTACCAGGACTACTGCAGCCGGTACGTGTCCCAGTTCCTTGATACCAGCAGCCAGCTCGTGTCTCGCAACGTGGGCTCCACGGCGGTGCCGCTCATCAACCAGGTGGTCCTCAACGGGAAGACGGAGCGGTTGCTCGACGACGTCGAGTTCAAGGGCTGGGATGACCAGTGGTACCGGCCCAACTCGCAGGGCTACCGCCGGCACCTCGTGGACTTCGGTTTCTAGCCCGAGCGCGTTCCATGTCTCCCGATGTTCATGAGCGTCGTCGTGGAGCCCGCAGCCGCTGGTTCCTCGTGGCGGGCGGTGCGCTGGTCATCGCGGGTGTGGCCCTGACGATTCCGGAGAGTGGTGAAGCACCCCTGCGGCCCACGACGCTCGACACGGTGACGTCGACGCCGCGAGCCGTGGGGGCGCCACCCGCACCCGTGGCCTCCGAGCGGGTGCTGCCCGTCGTGTCGGCCTCCGCATCCATTCCCGAAGCAGCGACGGGCGAGGCGCTCTCCCTGGCGTTGAACGAGGAGCGCGTCGTGCTCGCCTCCAGCACCGTCGTCGAGGGCATCGACGCGGACCGCCCGTGGGTATGCGCGGGCGAGTTGATGACGCTGTCCGCCCGCGTGGGCGGAGCGACGGAGCCGGGGGCCGTGCAGCGCTGGGTGTGGCCGGGCTCCGAGACAGGCGCCGAGCTGCAACCCGGCTCACGTCTCCAGTGGCGCGCACCGAAGCACGCGGGCCGGTACTTCGTGCGCTTCCAGGTGTGCAAGGACCTGGGCGGCCGGCGCGTCGGAGTGCTGGCCGAGCAGGCCGTGGGCGTCGAGGTGCGAGAGTGCGGAGCGTCGGACGCGGCGGATTCCCTCCGCGTGGAGGTCAGCCAGCGAGGACCCGCTGATTTCGTCTTCCGGGCCGTCGCCTCGGATGCAGCATCGCTCACTGCCTTGCAGTGGGATTTCGGTGATGGAGCTTCCGTTGTTACCGAGGGGCCCACGGCTTCGCACGCCTATGGCGCGCAGGGAATCGGGGCACAAGAAGCGCGCGGCTTCACGGTGCGACTCTCCGCCCGCGACAGCACAGGCAAGGCGCGGAATGCCACCGCCTTCGTGCAGCTTCGCGGTCAGCCGCCTCCGGACGAACCACGACTGGCGACCCTGGACTTCACGCGTGCGCGCGAGCCGATGGGCGACGAGGGCTGGCGCAGCGGCGTGACAGTCCACGTCCCCGAGGGCGGCGACGTCACCTGGGAGCGTGTGGAGCGCCTCACCGTGAGCTGGGATGACCAGGTGGAGTCCAGCACGCGCTCCTGGCGGGAGGTCATCACTGTGACGGAAGAACTGGAGCGCGGAGGCTTCCGAGGCCACGTCACGGTGCGGCCGTCGGAGGTGAATCCCAACGTGAAGCAGGTGGTGGACACCCTGCATGGGCGCGACGTGTCGGGCAGGGAGGTGGCGCTGTCCTGGGCCTCCTACAAGAGCGAGGCGCGGCCACCGCCCCGGTAGCTCGTGGATGGCGACTCGGCAGTGCCAGCTCGGGGCGGCAAGTCCGCCCCGAACCGGCCTCTTCTTCAACCCTTCAGAACGCCGTCCCGTCCGCGCGCTTGCCCGGCGAGTTACCAACGCCTCCCGGCAGCGTGTTGTGCAGCACGAAGCTCGCGTCCGGGTCCGCATCGGGCGAGCGGTTGAAGGACACGTTCTGCGTGGGCGAGGTGTAGTTGTACTGGTCCACCACGCCGCCATCCGGCAGCCGGAGCCGCACGGAGTCACCGGCGGCGGTGTTGCTCAGGCCGAGCGTGTTCTGGTTGCTGGAGGCCGCCGCCGCGTTCGTCAGGCCGGCCGGAATGCCCGCGCTGCCGCCGAACACGACGAAGCCCTTGCCCGCGCCCAGCTTCATGCCCGACGGGAACACGTGCCGCGCCGCTCCATTGGAGGAGTCCCACACGCTCCAGCCGGAGATGTCCACGGGGAAGGGGCTCCCGTTGACGAGCTCCACGAACTCATAGGCCTGGTTGAGCGAGCCATTGACGGTGGGCTCGTACGCGAGCACCTCGTTGATGAACACGCGCCCCGGGCCCTTCACCAGCGTCAGCGCCGCGTCGCTCGTGTCGGTGCGCGCCGGGTTGGACACGTCCACCACCCGCACGCGCACGCTGCTGGAGTCGATGTCCGGCAGCGTCCACGCATACCGCCCCTGCACCGCGGGCACCGACGCGGCGAGCACGCTCCACTGCGCGCCATTGTCCGTGGAGACCTCGATGCGCACCTGGTCCACGGAGAACGACGTCCAGGTGATGTCGAGCGCGCTGCCCGCCTGGTACGTGCCGCCCTGCGGCGACTTGAGACGGAGGAACGGGCCCGTCTCCGCGCTGAACGCGTACGCGCTGGTGACGGGGCGGTGGTCGCTCACGATGTTCTCGTAGTCCGGCAACTGGTTGTCCGCGTAGATGACGCGGGCCGACCTGGCCACGTAGCGCGCGGCCACCTCGTTGCTGGCCAGCGTGTGGTCCACCACGTTCTCGAAGTTGATGGTCGTGTCATCCCCCGCGAGCGACAGCTCCCGGGTGATGAAGGTGTAGTCCTCCGGGGCCGAGACGAAGTTCTGGTACGGCGTGGGCAGCGGATTGCCGGAGCTCGGGTCCAGGGTGATGGACTCGTCCACGTCGTCGTTCCAGTCACCGAGCACGATGACGTGCCGCGTGGGCAGGTTCGTGTCCAGGTACTCCTTCAACGCGGTGCTCGCGCGCTCACGCGAATCCCGGGGGGCTGTGGGGTCCGTGCTCTCCGCGCGCATGTGGACGACGATGACGGTGAGCGGCGTCTCCACGCCCTGGATTTCCGTCGTGAAGTCCACGCGCAAGGGCGGGCGGCTGCTGAAGTCGGGCAGGTGGGTCGCGTCGTTCAGGATGAGCTGCGCGCTCTGGAAGGTGAGGGAGCTGTCGTAGAGCACGCCCAGCTTCTGGGTGGTGCTGCCATACGGCGACGTGCCGCCGGAGACGAAGGCCGCGTTGTTGGAGAGGAAGCCGCTGAAGCCGGGGAGCTGGGACTTGAGGAGGTCGAAGTCGGCCGTGTCCACCATCTCCACCATGCCCCAGAGGTTGGCGCCCGCGTCGCGCATGATGTCGCGCGCGGAGGCAATCTGCAGGTCGTCGGACGTGCCGCCGTCCGAGCTGGAGTGCGTGGGGCCGCGCGTGTTGTCGCCGAAGTAGGCGAGGTTGTACTGGCCCACGGTGAACACCGGCGCGCCCGGGTCCCTCACCGTGAAGTCGAATGTGGCGGTGGTCGTCTGGCCGTCCGCGTCCTGCACGGACACGATGAAGTTGAACGCCCCCGCCGCGGGCGGCGTCCCGGAAAAGACACCCGCCGAGGACAGGGCGAGCCCGGCGATCGTGCCGCCGCCGACGAGGTTCCACGTCAGGGGCTCGCGGCCGCCCGACGCGGTGAACGTGAAGGAGTACGGCTCGCCGCGCGTGGCTTGCGGCAGCGCCCCCGAGGTGACAGCGAAGCGCGCGGCGACGGTGAACGTCTCGGTGCGCGTGGCCGTCACGCCATTCGCGTCCGTGGCGGTGAGGTCGAAGGTGAAGGTTCCGGCCTGGCTGAGCGTTCCCTTGAGGACGCCGTTCGTCAGGGAGAGTCCCGGCGGCAGCGTGCCGGACGAGAAGGTGAAGGGCGCCTTGCCGCCGGTGACGGTGAGCGTCTCGTTGACGGTGTCGCCCACCCTGCGCGACGCGGCGGGGAGCTCGGCGAGGGTAGGGGCCGCGTAGGTGGCGAGGGTGCGGAATGCCTCGACGGAAGTCCCCGCGGCATCACGCGCGGAAACGGTGAATGAGGTCTCCGAGGCGGCGGACGGGGTACCGGACAGCACGCCGTCCGTGGAGAGGGACAGTCCCATGGGCAGCGTGCCTCCCACGAGCGACCACGTGTACGGAGCCACGCCGCCAGACGCCACCAGCGTGGCCGAGTACGCGCGGCCGACATAGCCATCCGTCAGGGCCGCGGTGTCGATGGTCAGGGGCGTCTCGGTGCCCGAATCGGTACCGGAATCCGCGCCGGCGTCGGTGTCGGGGCCCGCGTCGGTGTTGGGGCCCGCGTCGGTGTCGGGGCCCGCGTCCTGGGTGATGCCGCTGTCCACCGGGCCTGGCGTGGGGTCGGGGTCGTCGGAGCAGGCGGACAGCAAGAGGAGGACGCACAGCGGTGCGAGGACGCGGGGGGACGTCATGGGCAACTCCGGGCGGAAGTACGAAGGTCGAAGGAGGCGGACTGTAGCCTTTTCACCTGGGGTGCGCTCGACACCTGCGGGGGAAGTCCCGATTCCGGCAACGGCAATCCGATGGCACCCGTATTGGTGAAGTGTGGGGCCATGGGCGTGGGCTCACGGGCGCGTGGATGAGGCGGGTGTGGCGGGTCCCATTGGCTCGCGAAGGCGCGGCGAGGGAGGATGGGGCCATGTGGTGTGAGTGGGGCCGCTACCGGGTGAGGCGCTGAGGGTGGGCTCGTCCCAGGACATCTACCGCGTGCGGCTGGAGGGGCGCGCGGAGCTGCTGGAGGCTGCACGGCCGCGCTTCCGGGAGCTGCTGGACGTGCTGCGCACTCCCCACTGGGAGGAGCGCGTGCGCGGCAGGGTGGATTTGCTGCGCGAGTCGGGCCCGGTGCTGGAGCGCGTGGACGCGGCGCTCACCCAGGCGCTGCGGCGGGCCGGAGTGGAGGCGTGGCCCGAGCGCTCACCCACGGTTCTCCTGCTGCACGAGGTGAAGGGCCTGCGCGACACGTTCTTCCGCACCGCCGCCGAGCGGCTCAAAGGCACGGTGCCCACGAACGCGGGAGTCTCCGCCTGGCTCCGGGCCCTGGAGGAGCATGCGCGCTGCGCGCCGCGCGAGGTGGCTCCCTCGCGCAGGGAGGCCGTGGCCATCGAGGTGCTTCCCGACGACCTGCCCGTGCTGAGGGAGGTCTCCACGTTTGGTGCGCTGCTGCGACGCATTTTCGCCCAGTCCTTCGACCCCGCACGTCCGCTGCCATTCCAGGCGGAGGACGTCGAGGCGCTGCGGCGGGAATGGAGCGAGGGACAGTTGGCGCTCGCCACGTGCTGGGACCGGCTGATGCGCGTGGACCTCCGGGGCGGTGTCGTGAGCGAGCTGCGCAAGCGCGCGGGACGGGAGCCGCACCACGAGCCACGCACCGGTCCCGAGCAGCTCGTGCAGGCCGAGTACTGGTTCCAGACGGCACGCGCCGCGCTGGAAGGCATCATCCGCGAGCGCCTTTCGCTCCTCCAGCCCACGCCCGCGGAATGGCTGGAGGTGGTGCTCTGGATATGCGAGCGCGACCGGAATCCGGAGGCACGACTGGAGTGCCCAACGCGTGTGGCGGAGTCGCGCGCGGGGCTCTTCGGCCTGGCGCACGAGCTGTGGGAGCCGCTCCGGGGCGCGGTGTCCGAGCCACGGCCCTGGCCCGCGAGGCGGTGGGAGCGCATGCAGGAGCACGCTCGCCGCGCCGAGCCCGAGGCCCGAGGCCCCGCCGGCCTGCGCGTGCGCGAGGCCCTGCGCACGCTCACCCTCGAGCGCTCCCTGGGCACATCGCACGTGCGCGGCTGGAGGGAGCCCGACACGCTGGAGGCGTGGGTGCGGCACGCGCGCGAGCTCGCCGGGTAGGGCCCATGTCCCGTGCGTCAGGCCCGTTCAGGGCCCGGCGTCAGCGGGCTCGGACCGCGGTGGTGGAAGGAAGGAAGAATCATGCGAGCTCGGGAGCTGACGACCCTCCAGGTGGAGCCCTTCGTTGACTTCTCGGAGGCCCTGGCGGGCCGCGAGATACGGGGCTGGGGCATCGGGCTCGCGAATGACCTGTGGCTCCTCGCGGATGGCGAGGCCCTCCACTTCGACGGAACGGGTACGCCTCTTTCGCGACTGCGCATCTCCGAGCCGGACCTCCAAATCCACTACGTCCAGCCGTTGCCCGGGGGCGAGGTGGTGCTGGTGGATGCCCGCTGCCGCTTCATCGAGAAGGACCGTCACGAGCGCAACGCCGTCGTCTACTCCCGCGACGGCGCGCGGGTGCGCGAGTTCACGCTGGGCGATGGCATCGAGGACGTGCAGGCCACCTCCGATGGGCGGCTCTGGGTGAGCTACTTCGACGAAGGCGTGTTCGGCAACTACGGCTGGGGCCGTGGAGACGATGACAGCATTCCCATCGGAGAGTCCGGATTGGTCCTCTTCGACGGTCAGGGGAAGCTCCTGTCCGACTACGACGCGGTAGAGGTGGGGACGGACTTCATCGCGGACTGTTATGCGCTCAACGTGGCGTCCGATGACGAGACGTGGCTCTACTTCTACACGGACTTCCCGCTCGTCCGGCTGCGCTCCGGTGAGCCCGCCACCATCTGGAAGACGCCCTTGCGCGGGGCCAGCGCCTTCGCCGTCAACGACACGCATGTGCTGTTCAACGGCACCTACGAGTCCCGCGAGCACTTCCCGCTCTTCTCGCTGTACGACCGGGGCGCTCGCCGAATGAAGCCTCAGGGCACCTTCCGCTTCGAGGACGGAGCGGGCACGCCGTGGCGCCCCGCGTGGACGCGCGGGCGAGGACCCTGGCTCTACGGCATCGAAGGCACTCGGGCGTTCCGCATCGACCTGGACACCGTGCTGGCAGCCGCGAACGCCTGGAGCTGAAGCCGGGTGGGATTGGCTCCGCGAGCGGAGCGTGCGAGGAGAGGGGACGCATGCGACAGGTGGTGTGCATCACGCGGGAACCCCATGGATTGGTGGCCCTCGTCCTCTCCGAGGCGGGGGCTGAACCCGCGCTCGCCCGGGTGCCGCTCCACGAGCTCGGTGAGCGGGACGCACCGGGACGCTCCGCGCTCCTGGCTGCATGGGAGGCCCTGGCGCGGTCGCGTGGCGCCACCGCCGAGACGCTGACACACGTGCTGCGCGTGCTGCTGGGAACGGTGCAGGGGGATGACGTCCCCTCTCGCGCGCTGGGGCATCCCTGGGTGGAACCGCCTCCCGAGCCCTTCCGCCGGACGGCGGCGCATCCGCGTGGCTATCGGGGCACCATCCACCAGCCACCCAAGCGGCGGCAGCCGGAGGCCCTCGACGTCCGGCTCCATCTGCTCCATCGCAGGGATATCCAGGCGCTGCTGGAGGCCCTACGCCCATGTCTGGCGGAGGCCGTGGGTTTCATGGAGTCACAGGGCTTCTCCGCCGAGCGACTGCGGCGCATGGCGGCGGCGCTGGAGTCCTCCGCGCGCGCCGATGCCGCGCTCGCCTACCACCACGGCTTCACCGAGGCGCGAGGCGCCGAAGTGCCCGCTGCATTCATGCGGCTCGGTGCGCTGCTCGCGGGAGGTCCGGAGGGAAGCTTCACGCGGCTGCTTTCGCTGCGCGGAAGGCTCGCCATCGACACACAGTCCTCCGTCTTCGCGGCCGCCGCGCGGTTGCTGCGGCGCCGGGGGCCGGGCGCGGGCCTTCCCTGGCTGGAGCTCGCGGCGAAGCTGCCGCCGGAGTCTCACGTCTCGTTGCTCTCCGCGCTCCTCGAGCCCGGTACGGACGGCGCGGATGCGAGCTCCTACGACCTGGACATCGAGCCATTCATCGCCCACGAGTCCCTGCGTCGCGTGCAGTACCTCCAGGGGCTCGCGGCGGGCTACTCGCGCGAGTACCTCAGGAGCGGCTTCAGGCTTCTCGAAGCCTTGGGCCTGGGCAGCCGCTCCTGGCTCGAATGGCCCATGCGCAGCGGCCCCGTCCCGGAGGAATGCCTCGTGCAGCTGAGGGGCCCGCTGAAGGCCGGAGGCTCCGGGGCCTATTCCCTGCCACGTCTCTGGACCCTCTGCGGTGAGCTGCCGGGCTTCGGGGAGAGGCTCGCCGCCCTGCCGTGGGAGTCACTGTCCCCGGCCGCCGTCCACGAGCTGGTGGAACTGCTGGTCTCGCTCTGGGACTCCCAGGTGGAGCGCGAGGTGCGCCTGCGTTGGTGGCGCATGGCGCGTCGTGTCCTTCCTCTGCTGGCTCGGCAACTGCTGCGCACCCCGGCCAGCCATCAGGCCCGCTGCGTCCACATGGTCTACGCCGCGGTGGCGTACGACGCGCCGCCATGGACTGCCCCCGAGGTCCGGGTGGCCACCGTGCTCGCCTTCTCCGAGCGCGTCTGCAAGCCACCATTCCAGGAAATGGACCGGCTGTCCTTCGCGCTGGAGCCGCTGCTCTGGCACACCGAGCCGGAGGTCCAGCGTCGCTTGCAGTCCATCTCCGAGCGGAGCCTCCTCCGCTTCGAGCACTGCTGTGCCCGGAACACCCAGGCGGGGTTGGTGGGCGAGGGGATGGCGCTGTTGGGGCCCCACGACGTGGGCCTCGTCCTGGACGCGCTGGAGCGCTTCCCCGACGTGCTCGGACGCACGGCACGGCTCCTCGGCTCGCTGCGGCGGCACGTGGGCCGACAGGTGCTCGCCGAATTCGCCCGGCATCCCCTCGTGCGCGAGGACCCCTTCGCCCTGCCCCCCGAGCGGATGGTGGCGCTGCTGGGACAGCACTGCACCGACGGCGTGGAGAGCCCGCTGCCGAGGAAGGCGCGGCTCGCGCTGGAGTCGGGCAGTGCCCTGCCGCCCGCGCAGCTCGAACGCGCGCTCCGTGTGGCCTCGGAAGCGCTGCCCCGCCTGCGTCTCCAGCTCCTCGCCCGCATGGCCGTGGACAGTCTGCGCGGTGGCCTCCCAGCGGATGCGCGGGACTCGCGCGTCCTCCATGCGCTCCAGATGGCGACGCTCATCGAGGACAACCGGCGCCCGCTGCGGCGGCTCTTGTCCCGCTACTTCTCCGGTGAGCGCGACTTCGCCCTCAGGCATCCCCGCTCTCGTGAGTGGTTCCAGCGTCATCCTCGCGTCGACGCGGAGCGCTGGCTCACGGGCCCGGTGTGGAAGCGCGAAGTCCCGGGCCTGGGGCCTGTGACGCTGGCGCTCGAACAGGACGTGCTGGAGGCACTGAGGCTCGGCACGCACGTGGGGAGCTGCCTCGGCCTCAACGCCGTCTGTGATTATTCCGCCGCGGCCGTGGTGCTCGACGTGAACAAGCGCGTCCTCTACGCGCGCGACGCGCAGGGACAGGTGCTCGCGCGGCAGCTCCTCGCCATCTCCGCGGATGACAGGCTGGTGCCCTTCAGCGTGTACCCGGAGCGCGCCCCGCAGGCGCTCCACTCACTCTTCCTCGAATACGACTTCGCCTTTGCCGAGGCGCTGGGGCTGTCGCTGTCGGACGGCCCCGGCTACCCGGAGGTGGAGAACGTTCTCTCCGAGTCCTTCTGGCACGACGGAAGCTGGGACCTGGGCGGGCCTCGCGAGGAGTGAGGCGCACGCACCGCGTGCCAGGCAGGCGCGATGCGAACCCTGCTCGCCGTCCCATTCCTGCTACCTACGACAGCCACGTCCCGCCCGAGCCCGGCGCGTCCTGCACGCCGTGACTGCGGCGCTCAGTGGATGCCGGGCGCCACTTCCTCGGTGCTGCTCGCGTACCGCGTGCCCGACTCCTCGCGCCGCGCGTATTGGGACATGCCCTCGAAGTCCACCATGGTGCAGGGCTCGTCGCCGAGGACCCACGCATCATGTCCGGGAGGGATGACGACCAGGTCTCCGGGGCCCAGCTCCGCCCGCGTGCCGTCATCCATGGCGACGGCCAGCCGGCCGGAGAGGACGTAGCCCGTGTGCGAAGCCTGGCAGCTCTCCGTGCCCGCGATGGGCTTGACGTCCTTGGACCATTGCCACCCCGGTTCGAAGACGCCGAAACCCGCCATGCTGCCGCCGCCGAAGTCGAAGATGTCGACATGCCCGTGCGCGAGGAAGGGCCGGCGCTCGTCCGGTGCCCTGGCATGTTTGACGATGAGCTCACTCATGACGCGCTCCCCAGCGCCCGTGAGCGAAGCACTTCCGCGCGCCACCGCCCACGCGGCGCCCCTGTGTTTCCCATTTGAAACTAGGGGCGCGCCCGGACTCCGGCAGCACCCGGGCTCAGGCGAGGAACTCGAGGCGCATGGACAGCCCCGCCTCGAACTCCGGCGCCTGGCGGAGCTGCTCCAGCACCCCCTGCGTGCAGTGCAACGTCACCTGCGGCAGCGTGCCCGGCTCGCTGATCCACCGCACCGCGCTCATGAGGTGCCTTGCCTGGAGGAAGCCCAGCACCGCGTCGCGGAAGCGGCGGCCCTCCTCACACCCCTCGGCGTGGAGCCTCGCGCGGTCGGGAGCAGGCGAGGGAGCGCTTGCCCGCATGCCTCGTCCACGTCGCGACAGCGAACGCGACGGGCGAGGACTCTCTCGGGGCATGACGATGGCTTCAATCCACATCACGTCATCCTCCGCGCACGGCGGTTACAACCAGCTTAGAAGATTATCGGACAGGGTCGGGTCCCGGTTTCTTGGAGTCGGTGTCGCACTGGAGGGTGGGGCCGACCCGCCCCAATGGCACGGGTGGGCCGCAAGGCCCCTGGTCGTCGCCTCGGAAGGCAGGCTGACAACCTGGGGCCTGCTCGCTCGGCTGCCCTCACGCGGACGCGCGGAGCGCCGCTGTTCCCGCGCACTTGCGGACGTGTGCAACGAGCGCACGCCGTGGAGCGCCTGCCATGCGGGCCGCCACTTCCTACCTTGGGGGACATGAAGTCCTCGCGTCGGCAGCTCCCGGTCTACGTGCCTCCGCGCACGGTGTGGTCCGTGGGGCTTCAAGTCCTCCTGCTCGCCGTGTGCTGGCTGGTCATCCGGCAGCTCTATCCGGTGCTCACGCTGCTGGCCGTGGTGGTGCTGCTGTCCATCGCCCTGGACCCGCTGGTGCGCCGGCTGGAGCGCTGGGGGCTGAAGCGGGGACTCGGCGTGGCCGTGGTGGCGCTGATGCTGCTCGGAGTCATGGGCGTGCTGGTGGGGACGCTGGTGCCCATGCTGGTGCAGCAGCTCCAGTCCCTGGTGCAGTCCACACCCGAGTACCTCCAGCAGCTCTCGCGGAAGGACTGGGTGCTGGACCTGGGCCGGAAGTACAACGTCCACGTCCGTCCGGAGGACCTCGTCCGCTTCGAGCCCGCGGACGTGGCGGACCGGGTCATCGACGTCCTCTCGTCCACGCTGGGGCTGGTGGGGGCGGGCATCACCGTGGTGGCGCTCACCGTCTTCAGCCTGCTGTTCGGCGCGGACCTCTACGAGAGCATCCTCCAGTGGGTGTCTCCGCGCCGCCGTCCGCGCGTGCGCCTCCTGGTGGGCCGCATGCGCGAGGCCGTGGGCAACTACCTCGCGGGCACGCTGCTGGTGATGACCATCGGCGGCACGGTGGCCGCCATCGTGGCCCTCGTCCAGGGCGTGCCGTACTTCCTCGCGCTCGGGCTGGTGGTGATGCTGCTCGGAGTCATTCCCTTCCTCGGCAGCGTCATCAGCGCGGTGCTGGTGGCGCTCACCACGCTCGCCACCGTGGGCATGAAGAAGGCCCTCATCGCGCTGGCGTTGTTCATGGTGTACCAGCAGCTCGAGTCCAACGTGCTCGGGCCCATGGTGCAGCGGCGCGCCATCCGGATGAACCCGCTGCTCATCTCCATCGTCGCGCTCTGCGGCGGCGCGCTGTCCGGGCTGGCCGGCGTGGTGCTCGCCGTGCCGCTGGCCGCGGCGGCGCAGGTGCTGGTGCAGGAAATCCTCCGCATCCGCCACGACGGCTGGAAGCAGGCGCACCGGCGCGAGCTGGCGCAGCACGAGCCGGGCCGGAGCGCGGCGGAGGTGGGGCTCCTGTACGGCGGCCCCCTGGATGAACCGCGCCGCGCGCACCCGCATGAGCCGGAGCACCCGGACATGCCGGAGCACCCGGGCCGCCACTGAGCACGCGCGCCCGGCAAAAAGCGAAGGGCCCCCGGACGCGCGTCCCGGGAGCCCTTCATTCACTCAGTCGTCAGCGAGGGTCAGCGGTCGGCCGGAGCCGCGCGGCCCTGCGCCGTCGCCTTCTTGCCGGACGGGCTGGCCGCCACCGCCGCGCCGACGCCGAACACCACGTCGTCGCGGTCGTTGTAGCTGCCGGAGGTGCACGCGCTGGCCGAGCCGCCGTAGCGGAACTGGGCGCGGATGGCGTGCGTGCCGGTCGTGGCGCCGAGGTTGAACGTGTGGGTGAACGTCTTCGACACGGCGCCCGCGGTGCAGGCCTGAGCGGTGGTCAGCGCCGTCCAGGCCGGAGTCCCGGCGTTCGTCGTGTAGTACAGGTCGAAGTAGTCCGTCGTGCCCCAGCACCAGACCGTCACTTCCACCGTCACCTGCTTGCCGACGGCGAACGGGCCCTGGTCCACCGTCTTGATGACCACCCGGTCGATGCTCTCGTCGGAGTGGAACGTACCGGAGGTGCCGTCCGCGCACGAGTCGGCGATGGTGTTGGGCTGGTTGGCCTCGACGCCGCCGGACATCGTGCCGCGGCCGTTGACCAGCGTGGTGCCCGTGTCGCAGCCGCACACCGTGCCGCACGTCGGAGCCTGGCGGGTGGTGTCGAAGGTGGCCGCGACAGGCGTGCAGACGCTGGTGGTGGTGAAGCTGTTGGTGGCGCTGTAGGCGCCGGTGCCGCAGCTATCCGCCGCGCGGGCCCGCCAGTAGTACACCGTGGAGCTGGACAGGGCCGGAGACACCGTCCAGTTGCTGGAGGTCAGCGTGGTGCTGGAGCGGACCACGTTGGTGAACGCGGAGTCGGTGGCCACCTGCACTTCGTAGCGGGTGGCGCCCGTCACGTCGGACCAGTCGAGCGCCGCGCCCGTGGCGACGCCGGTGGCGCCGTTGGCGGGGCTCGTCAGCGTGGGGGCGGCCAGGGTGACGCAGCCGCGGGTGGTGAAGGAGAACGCCGAGGACCACGCACCGGTGCCGCCGCACGAGTTCTTCGCGCGCACGCGCCAGAAGTACGAGGTGTTGGCACTGAGGGCCGGCGACGTCGTCCAGGTGCTCGTCGTCAGCGTGGTGGCGGTGGCCACGACGTTGGTGAAGGCGGAGTCGGTGGCCACCTGGACCTCGTAGGTGGACGCGCCCGACACGTCGGCCCAGTCCAGCACCGCGAGCGGCTCCACGCCGGTGGCGCCGTTGGCGGGCGTGGACAGCGTGGCGACACCCGGCGCCGTGCAGGCCGGCGTCGCGCAGCTGCAGGTGCTGGCGCGGCCGTAGCAGGCGTTCGAGGAGGCCGGGACGACCGAGTAGCAGTACTGACGGCCGTTGGCGACCTCGGAGTCCGTGTAGCTGGTGCCGGTGACGGTGGCGATCTTCGCCTTGCCGAAGTCACAGCCGGCGAAGCCCTCCGTGCGCATCACCCAGTACTCGGAGGCGCCCGAGGACGTGGACCAGTTGAGGGCCACCTGGCCGTCGCCCGCCGTGGCGGTGTGCGTGGGGGCGGCGGTGGGGCCGGCGGAGCAGCCCGCGTTGGTGGGGGCCGGCGTGGTGCAGGCGATGTTGTGGCGGTTGTAGGCGTTGTAGATGGCCGTCATGTGCGGCGTGCCATCGTTCAGGTTGCCGTTGTCGTCGTCCGCGGCCAGCCACTGCATGTAGCCGTTGGTGGCGCCACAGCCGTCGGAGGTGCCGGCGGTGCAGTTACAGCCGTGCCACGTGCCGATGTTGCCGCTACCTTGGTAGAAGATCTTGTTCGCGGTGATGAAGGCGGTGTTGGAGTCCATGTTGAAGGGCGCCGCCGTCAAATCACGCGTGACGAGGTCCCAGGCGGCCTGGCGCGCGGGAGACGCGGCGCAGTGCACCTGACGGCCGCAGGGGCCGGTGCTGGAGCTGCACATGGGGCACACGAAGTTCTGCGGCGTGGCCGGCACGTTGTTCACGCTGGCCGCCCAGTCCGCATCGCGCACGCCGGAGCACTTCGTGTTGCACCACGACTGGCCGGAGACCTGCGACTCCTGCTGGTTGTAGCCAGAGCCGTCCGGCGTCAGGCCGCAGCCGCGGTTGCTGGTCTGGAAGAAGCCGTAGCCCACGCAGGACGTCTGCAGGCGGTAGATGGCGGCGATGTCCGCGTAGCCCTCGGAGGAGTTGGACAGGGTGCCGTTGGAGTCGAAGTTGTCCATGCCGTGGCCCCACTCGTGGTCGAACACGGCGCCAATCTCACCGGTGTTCCGGCAGCCACCGCCGCTGCGGTAGAAGTTGACCGTCGAGCCGTTCCAGAAGGCGTTGCAGGTGCTGTTGATGTTGACGTTGGCGGTGAGCTGACCCTGGAGCCAGGTGTTGTTGGGCAGCCAGCCGCGGGCCTGCTCCTTCAGCTTGCCCAGCTCGTAGAAGCTGGAGCGCGACGCGGCCGTGTTGCCCGTGGAGCTGCCGGAGGGCACGGTGCAGTCGTGGTCGTTGTTCACGCCGCCCAGGTCCAGGTTGCCCGTGGACGTGCTGGCGCTGACGGTGCCGCAGGTGTCCGTCACGCGGACGTACTTGCCGTTCAGCGTGGTGGTGGAGGTGCCGGAGCTGAAGTTGTAGATGCCGGCGCCGTCCGTGTAGTTGTTGGGCGAGGCGAGGCCCGTGTTCGCCCACGGCATGGGCGTGTTGGGCTGCATGGTGCCGCACACCGTGTTGTCGGCGCAGGTGCCGATGTTGGTGGACGGGTAGACGCCACCCACGTACTGCGCGTCGAAGTAGTGGTTGTCGTCCTCGATGGCGATGGTCTCACCGGACTGCGCGTCCACCGTCACCTTCCAGCGCTGGTGGGCGTTGGGGTCCTGGAAGCCGTAGGTGTAGACGAGCTGGTGCTCGTAGCCGGTGCCCACGGCGCCGCTGAAGGACTCACCCTGGCGGGCGACGGGGGCCACCTCGAGGACGGGCTGCTGCCACAGGCTCTGCGCCACCGGCGCGAAGCCGATGAAGCTGCTGCCGGCGGACAGCGCGTCCTGCGGGCCGAAGGCGGGCTTCGTGTCGATGGCGACATTGGCCCACGCCTCGGTGCCCAGGAGGATGAGGTTGCCGTGGCTGATGGTGGCGGCCACGCGGCCGTGCCGCACGGCGATGCCATTCACCTGCTGGGGAATGTGCACCTGCCACAGGTGCTCGCTGACCTGCGTCACCTTGGGCTGGCCGAGCTGGAGCAGGTCGATGTTGAGCGCGGCCTGGTTGTCCGCGATGAACTTGAGGACGAGGTCCTCGATGACGGACGCATCCACGGCCGCGATGGAGCGGCCGATGGACTCGCGTACCTCGTCCATCGTCACCTTGTTGTTGAAGCCGTCACCCGGGATGAGGGGGATGACACCCTGCACGGCCGTGGGCGAGCCCGTGCGCGGGTCGATGTAGACGTTGAAGTCCTTCCCGTTCCTGGCGAAGAACGCGTCCCACGCGTCCTCCGTGGTGGCGGCCATGTTGCGGCGCGCCGTGTCCAACGGAACGTTCTGGATGGGCAGGTACAACTCAGGCTTGAAGAAAGCCTTGCTCGCGACTGCGCTCTGACCGCTCTCCGGGGGCTGCAACGCCCAGCTCGTCGCAGCTCCCAGGAGCAGGACGAGACATGCTGCTGACACCTTGGTGTGGCGCATGCGTTTCTCCTCGACGGGACCCCAGGGCCTTGAGCCCGGGATGGCTCCACAGACGGAGCCCGGAGAACGCCTTAGCCGATCACCCTACAAAATCTGAATACGGGTAATTCCAAGTGATACCGACAAACGTCGTAACAAAATGAAATCAATGGGTAGGAGTGTTGACTGGTGAACACTACCCAAGACGGATTGTGAAACCCACCGCGCCTCGGAGCGCGAATCGTCAACACCTGGAACGGATTTTTATTGACGGGGCCAGATTCTCACCCAGTCGTCCTGGATGAGCTTTCCGCTGGCGCTGTCGGTGCTACCGCTGGCCATGAAGCCGCGAGGCGCACCCAGTGCGAGGGTTCCGGCCTCCACCCACAACAGCAACAGCGTTGCGGCGGCGAAGGCGGGCAGCCGCGGGGCCAGCGAGGGCCGGCGCGCGGCGAGGGCGACGAGCGGCAGGAGCAGCAGCGGGAGGAGCGCGGGGAAGATGGCGAGCAGCCCGCGCGTGTAGCCGAAGAAGGCGAGGGTGATGAGGGCCCGGTGCAGCACCACGGCGGTGAACAGCGCCCAGGTGCGCCAGGGTGGCAGGAGTGACAGGGTTGCACCTGCGAGGAGGAGCACCAGGAGCGGCCACTTGAGCCACGCGCTCTCGGGGACGAAGAGGTCCACGGGCGCGCGGTTGCCGCTCAGGCCGGACGGCAGGTTGGACGCGCCGAAGCCCAGGCCCAGCCCGTCCAGCCAGCGGTCCAGCTTGGCCACGCAGAGGCGGGCCGCGTCGGCGGGGTGCTCGCGAATCCAGGTGAGCCCCTCTGCGTAGCCGTGAAGCAGCAGGCGGCGCTGGGAGGGGTTGGCCACGTCCAGGTTGCCGTCCTGGCCGAGCCGGTTGACGGAGTCCGGCGTGAAGCCGCCGGTGGCCCCGGCGTGGTTGGCCATGGCGAAGTTGATGGGGCCATAGACGGTGACGGGCGCCAGCTCCGGCAGCGGCTCCAGCTCCGGCGTGCGCGCGTTGATTTCCGCGAGCACGCGCGCGTTGTGCACGGCCCACGGCGCCAGCACGAGCGCGCAGACGAGCCCCGCCGCACCCCAGCGCGCCGCCAGGGCGGACAGCGGCGTCGTGCCCCGGTACAGCCAGGCCCACGCGAGCAGGAAGGGCCAGAGGTAGAGGTGCTCGGCGCGCGTCAGCGAGCCCAGCCCCATGACGAGGCCGAGCAGCACGGCGCCGCCCCACGTGGGCCCGGCGCGATGTTCGAGCATCAGCGCGCAGGTGGCGGACAGGAAGAGGGCGTAGAGCACCTCGTTGCTGTACGTGGTGGAGAGCACCAGCCAGCCGAAGCTGGACGCGAAGAGGGCGGCGCCGAGCAGGCTCCAGCCGGTACCGAGCGCCTTGCGCCACCACACCCACGTGAAGGCCACCGTGGCGGAGTTGAGCACCGCGAGCACGAGCTTGTACGGGTACGCGCTGCCCTGCGGCTCGCCCATGAGGCGGTAGAGCAGGCCCAGGCACCAGGGGAACAGGGGCGGGTGGTAGGGCAGGGTGGCCTGCGCGGGCCGCTCCCGCGCCCAATCGAGCGCGTACCCGTGGAAGAAGCGCGCGTCGCCGTAGAAGAAGATGGAGAAGGGCCAGGTCCGGTCCGGCGACGCCTGGAGATAGAGCCAGCGCATGAGCAGGCTCAAGCCGAACACCGCAGCGGCACCCAGGGCCACCGGGTGCCGCGTGCAGAGCTCCCGCACGCTGATGAAGAGCCGGCGCATGTCACCCCCAGGGGGAATCCCGCCCGCCGCCAGATGCGCTCGTGGGGCGGGCGTCTTCTTCAGGGGAACAGCAGTATCAGAAGACGAAGATGGACGGCGGGGTGGTGCTGGTGAAGAAGTTGGTGAAGCTCGCCGAGTAGTAGGTTCCCGACTGGCCGTTGATCTTCCCGCTCTTCGTGCCGAACACGCTGACGTTCGTGCCGCTCGTGCTGATGCCGAGGCTGCCCGTGAGGATGTTGCCCGTCATGTAGTCGCAGTAGATGTCCGCGTTGCGCACGGTGGCCAGCGTCGTCGGGTCCACGTGGCGCAGGCCGTAGATGTACGCGGCGGAGCCGCTCCAACCATTGCGCATCACGAAGCCCACGGCGAGCCCCAGGTCCGAGCCGACAATCGCCACGTCGGTCGGCGCGCTCAACGGGACGCTCTGCACCACCTGCGAGATGCCCGTCGTCAGGGCGCAGGCGGTGCCCCCCGTGCGGGTCACCACGATGTTGTACTGCGGCGGCGCGACGCTCGTCTGGACCGACGCCACCGAGTAGTCACAGCCCTGGGACGTCGCCGTCGTGAGGCGCGCGGTCTGCTGCGCCAGCGGCTCGCCCTCCTCCTCCTCCTGCTGCGGGCCACCACAGGCGCAGATGACGAGAGCCAGGCCCAGACACGCTGCACGCATGAATCTGTTCATTCTGTGAATTCCTTTTCTTCCTGGGAATTCAAGTACCTTAGCAATCCTCACCGGTGGGACCAAGGTGAGGTCCTGGTGGGCGAGCCGTTTCTGGCGACGTTGGGGCGCGTTGGGGCTCAGGCGCCGAGGTCAGCGTGCGGCGGCCTTGGCCGGTCTGGTCTACCCGGGCTTGCTCAGCAGGGAAGGGAGGCTCAGGTCCAGCTCGCCGTGCAGCGCTCGCATCAGGCTGTGCAGCTCGCCGGAGGACAGCCGGAGCCGCTCCGCCAGCCGCTGACGTGTCCCCTCGAGCGCTGTCTCCCGGGCCCTGGACACCCAGCGCGACACGGTGGACTTGTGCGTCTGGTACATGATGCCAATGCGCTCCAGGCTCAGTCCCTCCACGGCGTGCAGGCGCAGCACGGTGCGCTCCCGCGCGGGCAGGGCATTGAGTGCCTCGGAGAGCGCCGCCTGGAAGTCCTCGCGGTGTTTTCTGCGCAGGTAGTCCAGCTCGACGTCCGTCGCGCCCGCTTCGGCCGGGAGCGGCAGTGCCTCCGCCTCTTCCTCGGCGTGGGTCCTCCGGCGTTCCGCGCGCTGGAGGTTGAGGGCCGTGCGCACCGCCGCCGCCCGCAGCCAGGCCGTGAGCGGACCGGTGCCCTGGTATTCCGCCACGCGCGCGGGCCGGCCTCCTTCCGGAACCAGGAGCCGCTCACGCAGGCGCTGGAACACCTCGGCCGGCTCCACTCCGGTCTCCCGCAGACGCGCCACCGAGGCCGCTGCCTTGGGCAACACCTGACTCTCCAGCGCGGCATGCGCCGCGGGGTCACCTCGCGCGCAGGCACATGCCAGAAAGAGGTCCGAGGCATGCACGGATGCGAGCACCCGGGCGGGGTCCTCGTCCGGCGGCAGGCACCCGGCGAGGTGCCGCAGGAAATCCTCCTCCGCCAGGGACACGCCCGGCCAGGCCCGCTGTCCCGCGGCATACAGCGAGGCCAGCACGTCCTCCAGTCCGGGGAGGTTTGCGTAGCCACTCCGGGCGCCAGGCCCCAGGCGCTGGAGGAAGACGAGCAAGCGGCTCTGCTGCGTTCGCATGCGCACCTCGGCACGGCGCGTGCCTGGACCGGCACGACTCACGTCTTGTTACCCCGCCCCGTGCTCTCGTTTCCACCCGACCCTCACGACCCCTGTCCCGGGCGCGGATGCGCGCTTCCAGAAGCTGGCCGCTCGCTTGAAGTAGAGGGGAGGGCGTGCGCGGGGGGCACGCCCACGGTTCAGAAAGACAACGATTTACGGCACGCGGCTGGCGGGTTCTGTTACGCCCTTCCTAGAGTCGGGCGACTCCTGAGCCCTTCGCATGGAGGACCGCGTGTCCCACGCAGGTGAGAAGTCCATCCTGGCCATCGATCTCGGCACCTCGGCCGTGAAGCTCGCGGTGGTGACGGTTCGCGGGCGCATCCTCGGTGGAAGCACGGAGCCGTTGGAGCTCTCCCTGCTCCCCGACGGAGGCGCCGAGCAGGACCCCGAGGCCTGGTGGCACGCCATCATCGCGGGCACGCGGCGGCTGCTCGGCTCCGGCACCGTCCGCACGGAGGACATCATCGGCGTCAACTGCAGCTCGCAGTGGTCCGGCACCGTGGCCGTGGACGCGGCCGGAAAACCCCTGTGCCCCGCCCTCATCTGGATGGACTCGCGTGGCGCGGCCGAGGTGAAGCGCGTGGCCAGCGGCTTCATCCCCATCGAAGGCTACGGCATCCGCCGGCTGCTCACCTGGATTCGCCTGTCCGGCGGGGCGCCGAGCCTGTCCGGGAAGGACCCGGTGGGCCACATCCTCTACCTCCAGCGCGCGCAGCCGGACGTCTACCGGAACACGTACAAGTTCCTGGAGCCCAAGGACTGGCTCAACCTGAAGCTGAGCGGCCGCATCGCCGCTTCGTACGACTCCATCACCCTGCACTGGGTGACGGACAACCGCGAGCTCAGCCGCGTCACCTATGACGACCGCCTCCTGCAAATCACGGGGCTGGAGCGCGAGAAGCTGCCGGACCTGGTGCCCGCCGCCACGGTGCTCGGCCCGCTTCAGCCCGAGGCCGCGCGTGCGCTGGGCTTGCGCGAGGACGTGCAGGTGGTGACGGGCGCGCCGGACATCCTCGCCGCCGCGGTGGGCTCCGGCGCGGTGCGAGACCACGAGCCGCACCTGTGCGTGGGCACGTCCTCGTGGCTGAGCTGCCACGTGCCGTACAAGAAGACGGACATCTTCCACCAGATGGCCTCCGTGCCCTCCGCGCTGCAGGGGCGCTACCTGCTGGCCAACGAGCAGGAGTCCGCCGGCATCTGCCTCACCTTCCTCAAGGACAACATCCTCTACGGCCGCGACGCGAAGCCGGGCGAGGCCGAGGAGGACGACTCGGCGGAAGTGTACAAGCTGATGGAGCGTCAGGCCGGCAGCGTCCCCGCCGGCAGTGACAGGCTCATCTTCATGCCGTGGCTCAACGGCGAGCGCAGTCCGGTGGATGACAAGGCGCTGCGTGGCGGCTTCTTCAACCAGTCCCTCAAGACGACGCGGGCCCACATGGTCCGCGCGGTGATGGAGGGCGTGGCGTACAACTCGCGCTGGCTGTTCACCTACGTGGAGCAGTTCGTGGGACGCAAGCTGGACTCGCTGCGCATCATCGGCGGCGGGGCGCGCTCGCCGCTGTGGTGCCAGATTCACGCGGACGTGCTGGGCCGCACGATTCAGCAGGTGGACGAGCCCGTGCTGGCCAACGCCCGGGGCGCCGCGTTCCAGGCCGCCGTCGCGCTGGGACAGCTCACGGTGGATGAGATTCCCTCCCTCGTCCCCATCGCCCGCACGTACGAGCCGGACCCGAAGAATCGCGCCCTCTACGACGAGCTGTTCCGCGAGTTCGTCAACCTCTACAAGGCCAACAAGGCCATCTTCGCGCGCCTCAACCGCGCCCGGAGCGCGTGAAGCCCCGGAAAGGAACCCCTGCCATGGCACTGCCCGACCCGAAGTCGCTGCGCCTGTTGAACCACGTGCCCCCGCGCCTGCTGTCCGCGGCCGAGCGCTACCTCAAGGCGGTCCCCGTGGTGAGGGATTTGCTCTCGAAGGAGACGGACTCGCTCTTGTCCGAGCTGGAGGGAGACCTCAAGCCGTACCGGGGAAAGCTGCCCTCGTATGACCATCTGCCGGTGACGGGGCGCTCGCGCGAGGAGGTGCTGAAGGAATTGCAGGCGCTGGAGGCGAAGGAGGAGGTGCGCTGGCGCGAGGGCAAGGTGTCCGGCGCCGTGTACAACGGGGACTCGGAGCACATCGACTTCCTCAACCGCGTGTACGGGCTCCACTCGCAGAGCAACCCGCTGCACGCGGACCTGTGGCCCAGCGCCACCAAGTTCGAGGCGGAAGTCGTGGCCATGACGGCGAGCATGCTCGGGGCCGACGCGGCCAACGCGGGCAAGCCGGCGGAGGAGCACATCTGCGGCTCCATGTCGTCCGGTGGCACCGAGAGCATCATGCTCGCCATCAAGACGTACCGGGATTGGGCGCGGGCGACGAAGGGAATCACGAAGCCGGAGATGGTGGCGCCGTCCAGCGCGCACCCGGCGTTCGACAAGGCGGCGCACTACTTCGGCGTGAAGATGGTGCGGGTGCCGGTGGGGCCGGACTACCGCGCGGACGTGGCCGCGACGAAGAAGGCCATCAACCGCAACACGATTGTCCTCATCGGCTCCGCGCCGGGCTTTCCCCATGGCGTCATCGACCCCATCGCCGAGCTGTCCGAGTTGGCGCGGCGCAAGCGCATCGGCTTCCACACCGACGGTTGCCTGGGCGGCTTCGTGCTGCCCTTCGCGCGGAAGCTGGGCTACGAGGTGCCGCCCTTCGACTTCCGGCTGCCGGGCGTGACGTCCATCTCCGTGGACACGCACAAGTTCGGCTACGCGGCCAAGGGCTCGTCCGTGGTGCTCTACCGGGGGACGGAGCTGCGCTCGCACCAGTACTTCACGGCGACGGACTGGCCGGGTGGCATCTACTTCTCGCCGACGTTCTCCGGCAGCCGGCCCGGCGCGCTCATCGCCACCGCGTGGGCGTCCATGGTGAGCATGGGCGAGCAGGGCTACCTGGAGGCCACCCGCCGCATCCTGGAGACGGCCGACACCCTCAAGAAGGGCATCAAGGCCATTCCGGAGCTGCACGTGCTGGGAGACCCGCTGTTCGTCATCGCCTTCGGTTCGGAGGCGCTGGACGTGTTCAAGGTGATGGAGCAGATGAGCGCGCACGGGTGGAGCCTCAACGGCCTGCACAAGCCCGCCGCGGTCCACCTGTGCGTCACCTTGCGCCACACGCAGCCCGGCGTGGCGGAGCGGTTCCTCAGCGACTTGCGCAACGCCGTGGCTCACGTGAAGGCGAACCCCGGCGAGAAGGGCACCATGGCCCCTGTCTACGGCATGGCGGCCAGCGTTCCGTTCCGCGGGCTCGTGAGCGATTTGCTCAAGAAGTACATGGACCTGCTCTACAAGGTGTGACGGTCCTCCGGACGCTGCGCAAAAAGAGAACCCCCGGAACCTCCCGAGGGTTCTCGCTTTTCACTGCACTCTCAGCAGCCGCCCCACCAGCACGAAACATTGTCACGGAAATACCTGGCGGCGTCCCATTTCGGGGTTGAGACTTGCTGGATATCTTGACGCAAGCCCCAGTAGCCATACGAGCCATCAGCAGCGATGTTCGTGAACAGAACCATCGTCTGGGGGCCCGCATCCTTCCATTGGGTCAGGTATCGGGTGTACAGGCTGCCCATGCGCGGATCGCTATTGGCTTTCCGGAACAGAGCCTGGACAGCCGGATGGTAGAACCAGACCTCCTCGCCGCCTTGGACTGTTTTTTCAGCAAAGTCGAGCAGGTGCTGGCCACCCTCATACCCAAGTAGGATTTTGCCATATTTGTCGGCCACTGCCTTGTTCTGCCTCGTCCAGTTGATGGACTCTGGCAGAGAGACATATTCCAATTCCTCGAAGAGGGCCCCCAAGCCACCATCAGAATCGCCCAGCCACTGCATGACCGTGCGACCATGGCGGTCAAAATAGGGTGCCGGGTCGTGTCCATTGCCATCGGAGTCGACGTTCCCGATTTCTCCGCCGAAATAGGGAGCAATCGCAATGGCGTCAAACACCTGATCGCACGGCTTGCCCAACACATCATCGGCCACCGGGCACTTCAGAAGCATGTGCTCGTTTGTCCAGGCATTGGCCGCCCAGCCGCCCATGACGCATTTGACAGCAGATGAATCCGCGCCAAATTGCGCCTTCACGAGCTGACAGATTTGAGACGCCCGCAGGCTGTAGTAGTTGAGCTGTTTGCTCCAGTCGCTGCACTCGGAATCCTCACTTGCGCGACAGCAAGCGCCGGATTCCCCGGTCTTGCAGTCGGGGAAGGTGGCCTTCCCCCGTGCTGCAAGCCAGCTCGAGTTCGGAAAGGCACCGTTCCAGGGTTCATTCCCGTATTCAAGGTACAGGGTCTGACCTGGCGTCAGGCGACTCTTCGCCAGCTTTCCAAAGTTGATGGCAACGCTATCCTGAGCGCGGTATCCGATATTGATCCAGGGATCCGCACCGACTTCGTCGGCCAGGTCAAACAGCACAGGAAATGGAAGGCCTTCGTACTGGGTGTAGCTGACATCCTCGCGTTTTGCCCGGTCGCTCCAGGCAACCAGCGTATGTCTGGGGTCACCCGTGCTGCTGTCCTTGTCAGTGCAGTTCGTGCACATGGTATCCATGAAGCGCAGAACCCGCATGCCTTTCAGGCCCGCCACGAAGCGAGGATGAAAGACATGTGTCTTGGCATATTCTTCCATCGGGGTGAAGGTCCCCGTGCATTCAGCGGCCGTTGGCGTGAAGTTGTCCGGCTCGTTTGAGCAGGCCCCACCCGGAGGAATCACGCGAATATTGCGGAGGTGGTTGTCCGGGTTCGTTGTCGTGATCGTCAGATTGAACTCGTTTCCTGCGGTGTATTTGACGACATCCCGGCCAGGAACTGAGCCTGCCTTTGTCACGCCAGTGTAAGCCAGCGTGCCCTCGCCATCGTAGAGAATGATGTATTCGCCCGGATCGGACTTCGAGTCCGGGTGTAGGACGATTGCTCCGACCGCTCTGTATTTGACGCTCGTGTCGTTCGGAGCAGGCAGGGACAAGGGATAGCCATTGGGGTCCAGGTTCAGCTTGCTCTGCTCGCCCGTGTCCCAGGCTGCAAAAGTCCCCCAGCCGTTGGGATATGCGCGGAAGTTCCTACATCCGTCTCTTTCGACCTGGTTGTTGGAGTTCGGGTCGCATCTGGTCATCCAGATTCCAAATGGGCCAGAAGCCGCCTTCATGACGTTGGTGAATTTCAGCTCCGTGCCCCAGTAGTTGGCCGCGTTGATATTCACGCCAAGTCCGGAACGTGCGTGGACCGTTTCGGGCAGAGCGAAAACAGACAGCATCAGTGCGGCCAGGGCAAAGTGAAGCCTTTGATTTTGCGTGCTGTGTTTCATTTTGTATTCTCAAAGGGGGTACGTCGTCGCCGAGCACGGGTTCGCGTTGCAGTAGAGCTGCTCGTTCGTATGGCTCGCGGGATAGTCGAGGGAGTAATCGTATCGGGCGGCGAAATTGACGAGCCTGGTGCCGCGGTCGGCCATCTCGTCCAATGAGTAGGGAGTGCCGTTCGGGTTGGCCTGCACGGGGCCGGTCAGGAATGCCGAGACCTGCGCATCCTCGCCGGCCAACCTGGGGCTGATGTGGAAGACCGTCGGGTTTCCCGTCTCCGTCGAATGGCAGCCGCTGCATGTGGCCGCGGCGGCCTTGTGCCGCTTGGTCTCGCCGACGTTGCTTATCGTCCATACCGTGCTGCTGGTGAAGCGCGTGAACTTGGCTCGGAGCCCGTACCCGCCGGATTTCAGGTCCTGCCCGTAGGGCAGACCCTCTGGTGATGGGTATCGGTTGTTCCCGCAGCGCGCCGACAACTCGTCGACCTCGGCCTGTTCGAGCTTCCGCTCACCCAGCATGAACGTGAAGTGGAAATCATTTGCAGCGTTGTTCCACTCCTCCAGGATTCGATTCTTGAGGGTGGTGCTCCCCTGGGCGCAGAGAATCGGCTCTCGGCGGAGCTTGCGCGTCGCGATGTTCCACTGGTCGTTATGGTAGAACTCGCGGTACTCGAATTCGTTGGTGAATGCGCCCGTGGTCGGATCGTAGACCCGCTCTCCGGTTCGAAGCGCAAGGAGGTTGTCTCCGGTGGCGAACAGCTTGACGATCTTGAGCAGCAGCGCCTTGTAGTTGGCGTCGGTGTGAGGATATCGGGAGAGCTCGCGCCAGAGCTTTGCCCAGCGCGCTCGTCCGTCTCTCCATGCGTCGTTGCCCGCGGGCCCGGCCACGTAGTTGAACTCGGTATCGAGCTCGTACGTGGTGCTGCTGCCGACGGTGGTCTCTTTCAAGGCTGGCAACCGGTATTCTATGATGAGCGTCATGGGGTACGGCGTGCTTCCGTCGACATCCTGGTTCAGTCCGAAGACCAAGCGTCCCTCCCCGAACCATCGCCGCTCGCTCCCCGCGAAGTTTCCGCCGCCGCGGGTATCGACGTCACCGGCGATATCCATTCGGTTGACCACCGCGAGAAGGCGGAATGGACCGTTTTCGTCGCCGGCCGCCCACGGGGTCAGAATCCGCTCTTGAAACGTGTTTCTGATTGTTGGAGTCGTCCCGACTTTGACTCGGGGCCAGGCGTTGTGTTCGTTCACGTCATTGGCGCCTCCCTGGAATGGATTGCGCACGAAGCTTTCCAGCTCCTTGGGCGGGTCGCCGGGGCGGTCCTGGCAGATGTGGTAGTTGATGAAGTTGCCGTTGTCCTTGAGCAGCCTTCCGAGCGTGAACAGCGGTTTCACCGAGGAATAGCCGGCCTGCCTGGTGATGAGGAGGCTCCTGTCATTCACGAGGGTGGGAGTCGGCAGGCTGTTGTCGAGCGTGATGGTGGCAGTGCCGTTGAGCGACACGTAGGGACTACAAACGGCTTCCTGCGACCGCCCGGTGGCGCTCTCGACAGCGGCATCATCGACGGAGCCCGTTTCTGGCTGGCACGCCCCCATGGCGACGAGGGCCGGGAGTGCGAGTGCCATGAGGAGCCGTGGTCTTCTTCGGTGGTGATTTCGTGTCACGGTGGAATTCCGGGAAGGGCGCGGAATCGCGCTTTCCCGCATGAACACGGGGCCCCCGAAAAGGTTTCAGGAGGATGGGTGTCCGGGCTGCGCCTGCGGTCGTAGGAGCCAGGGTGTAAGGCCCGGGCCGTCTTTCGCCACCTCGAGCAGGTCCTCGCGGCTGGGTTCCAGCCAGCGGGTGATGCGCCGCCCGCGCGCCTTGTCACTCGAAGAAACCCGCGTGCCTTCCGGCGCGTACGGCTCCAGCTCCTTCACCCGCTCCTTCAGCGAGGGGCTCGCGTCCCGTTGAGCCATGGGGCTCGCCGTCAATGGCGGCGTGCCACCATGGCTCCAGCGAGGTTGGACCCCAGGGCCATGTCGCAATGCTTCAGTGAGGCCGTGCTTCCCGGGTTGCGGCACGGTGCTTCAGTGGCGCCATGCCGCCATGGTGGGCACGTGTTGGTCGAGCCTCACTCCGCCAGCGGGTTGAAGTCCTCCGGAGGCGTGAGGAAGAAGTACTTGTTCTTCCAGTCCCACATGAAGGGGATGTGCAGCTGGCGGTCCCGCTCGGTCGTCCCTTCGGCGGCCTGGATGTTGTAGATGCAGACGGCGCGGGCTTCGGCAATCTCCTGCATGAGGTCGTGCCCGGCCGTCCCGCCGATGGTCAAGTCACACGCGGCCTGGTCCGTGACGTAGCTGGCCATGGTCAGGGCCGCATCTGGAGCGTCATACCGGCGGATGACCTCCGCCGCGTCGAAGGAGAGCCACGTCTGCGCAATCCTCTCGGCCTCTGCCTGCGCGGCCGCCTGACGGTTCGCGACGGAGATGTCCCTCACGCGGATGAAGGAGGCCCACACGTCCTTCATGCCCTCGACCGCCGCAAGCGCGTTGAGCTTCACGTTCGCAGGCGTCCAGTCCCACTGACGGCTGCGCCAGATGATGTCACCCGTCGACAGGTAGTCCAGGTTGAGGTCGGCGGAGAACGGACGGGTGTGCGAGTGCTGGTCGCTGTGCATGGAGCAAAGGTAGGTCTTCATCCCGCGCACCCGCTTGTATCCGTCATCCAGCTCGCGCACGGAGTGGTCCGAGCTGAAGGAGTCCTGGAAGAGGTGCATGGCGCGGCCCGCGAGGAAGTACGGCCGGTCGACGGTCACCGCGGCGGAGAAGCCGCCTCCATCCCACGCGCGCAGGGTGCCTTCGGGCGCCATGGCCGCCGCCACGAAGTACTGGATGAAGCGCTGCGCCGAGTCCTCCATGGCTACCACGGCGCCCTCACCGCCCTCGTCCCCACGCTCACGGACGTAGTGGTCATGCTGCACGTCATCCGGAAGCTGCGCCACCGCGTCGAAGCAGTTGTAGGACGCCGTCTGCGATTTGGTGACGTTGAAGCCCCCGATGTCCACCCAGCGCTGGCCGAGGACCGCCGCCAGGACCTTGGAATAGCGCGCTTCGTAGCGCGTCTCCGACACCGTGGCCTGCTTGAAGGCGGAGAGCTGGGAGGACGTGATGTACGGATTCACCGCGCGAGGGAATGGCTGACCATTCGCAAGCGGCTGGTTGCGCGGGTCTCCCGCCGCATCCCCTGCTGCGTCCCCGAGCACCTCGTGGGCCGAACGCACCGTCAGCCACTCGTGTCCCTGGGGAGTTCCGCCCGAGCCGAGCACTCCAGCTCCCTGCGTAAAAGCCATCGCGTTCGCGGACACCATCACCGCCGCCGCCACGAACACACCGCACGAACCGCGCACCACACCGTTGTTCTTGAAAATCATTGCACGCCAGGAAGATGAACACCCGCACACCGGTGCGGAATGAGCGCGCGCATCTACACCAGGCCACGACGGACGTTCAAAACACGAGATATTTGTAGACTAATAATAACAGAAATGATGGTTATTTGGATGACCAATAAGGATTGATTCGGGAGTCAATGAGCACTCGGCTTTGTCTCACCTCCGTGTTGGTCACCGGCGCCGGTGGAATGCCCCACCGGCGCGATGTCTCCAGGCTCAGTGTGGCCGCTTCGCCCACTCCCACGCGCTGCCCTGGTGGAGTGCCGCGTAGATGTCGTCGCGGAGCGTGTTGCACTCGTCATGGGTGAGTGTGCGGTCCAGCGCACGCAGCACCACGCGGAGCAGCACGTTCTTCTGACCCGGAGAGACGCCCATGCGCTTCACCGCGCTGGGCGGCAGGCCGGAGTACGGCGTCTCCGAGAGGACCTGCACGCTCTCCACCAATTCCGCCCGCTCGCCCAGCGCCGCGCGCACGGCGTCTCCGAGCTCCTCGGGTGTCTGCTGTTCATCCAGGACGATGGACAAGTCCCGCCGCACCTCCGGCATGGAGGACACGGGGCGGTACGGCTCCAGGTCCTGGAGTTGTGAAGCGATGCGCGGGTCCGCCGAGCGCAACAGGCGGATGTCGTCCAATCCCTTGCGCAGCATCAGGATGCGGTCCATGCCCAGGCCCATGGCGAGGCCCGAGGTGGTGCGCGTGTCGAGGCCGCTCTCGTCGAGCAGCGCGGGGAGCGCGAGGCCGCACTCGCCAATCTCCACCCACTCGTTGCCTTCGAGGACGTCTATCTGGAGGCCGTCCGTGGTGTACGGGTGGACGGCCGGGGTGAGCTTCAGCTCGCGTCCCGGGAGCAGCGCGCGGACCACGGTGGAAATCATGGCGCGCAGGTCGTCTGTCGTCAGCGGTGGTCCCCGGCGGATGCGCCAGAGGTCCATCTGGTGGGGCTCGCCGGTGTGCAGCCGGTCGATGCAGTCGCGTCGGTAGACGAGGCCGGGGCACGCCAGCAGCGCGTCTCGAGGCGGCGCGACGGAGACGCCGCGCAGGAGGCCTGGAATCATGGCCGACGTTTGTGAGCGGAGGAGGGCGGTGTCACAGACGTAGCGTGAGTAACGCGCATCCCGGGCGGCGCCGCCCGGCGGGTAGTGGAGCCGGTCGTAGTTGTCCGCGATGGAGACGATGGGGCTCTGGCGGTGGATGCGCACCTCGCAACCCCAGGCGGTGCGCAGGGCTTCGAGCGCGGCGGACACGAGCTGCTGCATCGCGTGCGGGCCGGTGGTGGGGTCGGTGAGGTCGCGGACGGACAGGGCGCGCCGAAGCTCCTCGGCGCTGAGGATGGAGACGGAGACAGAGACGGACGACATGGAGAACCTCTCGGGTGGAATCGCGGTAGGACGCAGCGGTCTCCGGGACGCCGGGCGGGGAAGCCGCCATGCGCCGCCGGCTTCGGATGTCCCCCCGGCGAGCTCGGGAGGGCGTCGCGCCTGACGGCGGTCCACCAACGAGAGGGGCGTGCGCTCAGTCGAAGTGCACGGCCTCCCGACTCCCAAACGGGGCCGGGGGGCGGCTAAATCGACGTGCGCTCACGACGAGGTGCATGACGACAGGATTAACGATGCCGGGGGCTCCTGGCAAGCGGCCGGGCCAACTTCATCGCCTGAGAAGCCGGGCCGATGACGCGGGCCCAGACCCGGGCGGACACCGGGTCTCTGCGTTGCGGCTGCTCCAGGCCCCGCGTATATGCGGAGACATCGTGTCGCTGGTCCTTCGCCTCTTCACACTCGCTCTTCTGCTCGGCTGGCAGGCCGTGGCCATTGGTGCGAGTGGGCCCGCGCACTACTGCCCGAAGCAAATCGAGCGGCGCTCCACCCATTGTCGCTGCCCTCATGGGCTGGAGAAGGCGGAGCAGTCTCCGCATGCGCAGCAGATGCTGCGAATGGATTGCTGCGACGAGCCGGGCTGGCGGTTGCCCGCGCCGGTCTTCGCGGACGTCTCCAGCACCTCGTTCCTTTTGGCCGCCCCGCAGGTCCTGCCTCCCACGTGGCTGGACGTCCCCCCACCCGAGGGTGGGCCGCTCCCGTCACTCGCGTTGTGGGAAGTGCCGCGAGCCCAGGGGCCACCTGTCTTCCTCCGTATCCGCACGCTCCTGCTGTGAGAGCTCCTGGCTCCAGGACGAGGCCCTGCCACGTCCTGAAGCAAGCACGCCGAAGCCGGCGTGGTGGACCCGCCCGGGTTCGCCGCCGGTGTCCGTCAAGCCAGCATGCATTCCCACAGCATTCAGAAAGAGCCAGGTCGGATATGTTTTTGGAACTTCTCGTCGGTATCTTGGTGATGACGCTTCTCATCGTGGTGTTCGGGCCCGCTCTGTGGAGCTCGCGGCTCAGCCTCACCGAGGAGCAGAAGCAATGGGAGACGCAGGGCAAGAAGCGCCCCGGTTCAGGGCCCTGACGCTTCGGCCGAGGGCTTGCGCACGGTGACATCGCCCGTGCGCTCTCCCGGGGCCTGCGTCCAGCCCGAGGTCAGCTCCAGCTCCCAGCCATCGCCGACGAGCCGGCCGTCACGCGCCTCGAAGGGGAGGGGCACCGTCGCGCTCTTCCACTTCGTGTCCACCAGCACACCCGAGCGCGCCACCAGGCTTCCCCAGCCATCCACGATGCGCGCGCCGGGGTAGACGGTGCCCACGCCCTCGATGGGCACCATCTCCGAGGTGTTGAACTGGATGCGCATCTTCTCGAACGGCAGCCGCAGCACGGGGCCGTCGATGAAGCGCTTGCGCATCGTCGCGAGTCGCTCAAGGGTCGAGCGCTCTCGCTCGGCCTCGTGCTGCTCCAGTTCGGGCGCGCCGTAGGCCTTGCCGCGACTGGCGAGCAGCTCCTCCGACGGAGGCTTCGTGTCCAGGGACAGCGCTCGGGCCAGGAGGTCGCCCAGGTCCGCCCGGTCCAGGGCCTCGCGTCGCCAGCGCGGGCCGGCCGCATCGTCGAGGAGCAGCCCGTACGCGGGGCCAGTGGCGTGCACGAAGAGGCGCACCAGGGAGGGTCGCTCAGTGGCTTCCGCCATCGCCTTCTTCACGAACGCAAGGCGCGAGGCGGCGCTCTTCGCTCCCAGCCGCACACCGGTGTACTCGGCGAGGCCCTCGTTCTGTTCGAGCGCGCGTTCCTCCTCCTCGGCCTTCGGGAAGAGAGCGCGGCGGGCCGAGCGGAACGCGAGCGCATCCTGCACGGCGGCGCGGCGTGCGGCTCCGCTCGACTCCAGGGCCCGCGTGAGCGCCCTCCATTCGAGCTGTATCAGCGTCCGGCCCCGGGCCGTGTCGAAGTGCGCATTGGGCCTCTCCCCTGTGGTGAGCCCCATGCGGCGCTGGAGGTGGTGGAAGGCCTCGTGCGCCATCAAGACGCGCAGGGCCGTTGTGTCCTCGGGCAGGGGCCAGAGCAACTGTACCCAGAGGGTGCCCGCCCATTCCGTGGCGGTGTTGGCGACCGTCACCTCCGGCGGCAGGTCGCCGGTGAACGGGGGACCCGGGGACTTGCCCTGCTTCGGGGCCTCGCTCGCGACGAAGCGGCGGCTCTGGGCGTCCACCACCATCACGGGCGCGCAGATGGAGTCGCCCCAGAGGGCGCCCGCGTCCGCGCGGCAGGTGCGCTCGAGCTCCTTGATGGCTTTGGTGACTGTCGCGACGTCGGGCCCCGGAGGCGCCGCGAGGGCCATGGCCGCGGGCATCAATAGGAGCGACAGCACGAGACCTTGAAAGCGGGAGCGCGCACCCATGCATCCTCCTTGGCGAGGGACACCGCAGCCTTGCATGGTACGCAGCGCTCTCGGGGCCATTTCCCGCTGGGACCGTGCGGGCGCTGGCCATGTCGTCGTGGCGCATTTGCGACGAAGCACGCCACGCCGAGGGCATGCCGCTCACGCGGCGGTTCGCCGGCCGTTTGTGCAGGCGTTCTGGGGCGCCGTGCGCGCCGCGTGAAGCCGGTAGTCCTCGGCCCAAGCTCGACCCACCTGAGAAGTTCCCTCCTCAGCCGCGCCGGTGGCCGAGTACGCTGCCCTCTTGCCCGACCGTACTGGCTCCGCAGTGGACCGGGGCTGTAGCACTCTCACATTCAGCTGCTCCATGCTCCGCAGCGGGCCGCGCGGCCTCATGCGCGGGCCGAGCAGGAGCTACGGGGGCTGTAGGCCCCCGACCCGGTGCCGAACAACCGCGGAGAGAACGAGCAGGTGCTTGCCTCGGTCCTCATTCACCAGCTCAGGCTGACTCAAGCTCCGCCCTTCCCATCAACCGTGGTTCGCCACCGCCGCGCAGGTCGCTGATGGCCATCAACATGCCTGGCACGAGGTGGAGCATCTGCGCTGATGGCCATCACCCAGCCGGTTCACACGGCCATCAACAAAGGTGCGCGGCAACAGGCGACTCCCGCAATGCAATGCATTCACCCCGCAGCCCGGCGCCCTGCCGGACTGAACGGGAAGCCTCTGTCCATTGTCCCGCCGCTGGGGCCTTCACAGGAGACGTCGATGCTCATGCGCTGGGCCGTCGTGTTGCTGCTGCTGCCCGTAGCTGGGTGGGCCGAGGAGATTGCCTACCCTGAAGACTACGTAGCGGATCAAGAGGAAGACACCGTCCTCCTCGAGCCAGACGTGGACGAACTGCTCGGGCCTTCCATGGACGAGGGTGACGCGCAGCCCGAGGAGGCGCCTCCGGCCTCGTCCGGCTCGGGCTCTCGCTGGGCGGACCGGCTGAGCCTGGAGACCACGACATGGGCGCTACTGCCTCGACGTGGGGCGGGGACGGAAGAAGGCTTCATGCAGGTGCACCCGCGGCTGGAGGTCGTCAAACCAGGCCTGCTCCAGCTCGAACTGGGCGCTCCGGTGCGACTGCGCATGTGGGGCGGCGAGGCGGGCGCCAGTCTGGTGCGGAAGGAGGACTGGGACGAGTTCTCCGATTGGGGCCAGGTGGTGCAGAACCTGATGGTGGGAGGCGACGCACCGAACTTCGTGTGGGTGGGCTCCCTGGAGTCATACACGCTGCTGTCCGGGCACTTGGTGCGCCGCTACAACAATCGGGGCAACCCCAACTACAACCCGGCCGGGGCGGTGGTGACGGGCATGCTGAGGCCTTTGTACGTGGAGGCCTTCGCCTCGGACGTGCTGGGCGCGCGGCTGATGGGGGCGGAAGTCGTCCTGGACATGCAGCACATCCTCTTGGGCCGCCAGCCGTACCCCATGCAGTACACGCTGGCGCTGTCCGCGGTGCATGACTGGGGCAAGGCCGGAGGGACGTCGGAGCCGATGACGCTGGCCCACCTGGATGGGACGGCCATTCTCGTGCGGCGCCGCAATCCCGAGGGGGGCTTCGAGCTGCAGGCGAATGCGGGCTGGGGCGGACGTCCCGGCGAGGGTGGCGCGTGGGGCGCGGTGGCGGGGCTGGGCGCGGAGTACCTGACCTCGAGGATGGACCTGCGAGCGCGCCTGGAGGGCCGCCTCCAGCGCGGAGGCTTCCGGCAAGGCGCCTTCGGCCCGGACTACGAACTGGCGCGCTTCCAGATGGCGGGCCCGGACGCCTTGCCACAGGCGGACACGCCCTTCCCAGACGGGTACTCGGCCTACGGCGAGGTGATTCTGAGCTGGGATGCGGAGAGCCTGGGCGTGCTGGGGCAGCGCCACTTCCGGCTGACAATGGGCACCGAGGTCTTCAACTGGGGCCGGGTGGACGTGGACGGCCGACTGGAGACGCAGCTCATCCATCGGAACCTCTCGGTGGGGGTGGGCGGCGTGGCGGTGGGCGCAGGTCAGCCGGGAGCGCGCTACCTCGCCTCGGCCGAGGCGCGATGGCGCTTCCTGGGCGGGAAGCTGTACGCGGTGGGGCAGGGGGGCACGCTGCTCTTCCCGACGGCGGAAGGGACGCTGCGGCCAGGCGCCTTTGCTTCCGTGGGGATGGGGGTGGACAATGCGCGCTGAGCGGCCTTGGCGCGGCGGGCTTGGCCTGGCGCTGGTGGTAGCCCTTCTGGCCTCCGGGTGCGCCTCGTTGCCGGCGAGGCCGGGCCAGGTGGGCCGTGGGGCGGACCTGGCCTTCAGTCCCTTCTCCGCGCCCTCCCAGGCGGCAAGAGGTGCGGCGACGGGTGTGTACCAGGGGGAGGTGTCGGGCTCCGCGGATGGGACGCCGGAGCCGGCGCCGATGGGCTACCGGCGAGGGCCTATCGGCAATGCCGTCAACGGGAAGGGGGCGCGGGGCTCGGACGGGGAGGGCGGCGCCTTCGCCTGTGGCGGCAAGGCCCTGCTCTCGGGCTGGCCCCGCATGGGCTCCAGCCGGGAGGTACTGGCGCCCTTCCTGGCGTGTGCTTCGCCCGCGGAGTTCGTGGCCATGCAGCGCGGGGTGGACATGGCCGCGCTGGTGGAGTCCCTCACCGGCTGGGACGCCGTCCGCCTGGGGGCTCTGGGGCCTCTGGACGCGCAAGCCTCGGCAGTGCTGGGCCGCAAGCGCGCGGCCTTCCTGGTCACGGCCACCGAGAAGTACGGCGTGCCGTATACCGAGGTGCTCGCGCTCTTCGTCCTCCACTCGGCCTTCGACGACGAGCTGAGCGAGGTGGTGCAGCTGCTGGCCCGCGACAAGCAGCTGGGCGAGACGCTGGGCGCCATGGCCGCCGTCCGTGAGGAGCTGAAGCGGCGGGGCCTGGAGCTGGAGGGCTTCCCGGAGCGGGGCGAGCAGGCCCGCGACGTGCTGCGCGGGCTGGGTCGCGCGGGCCGGGACATGCTCTCCAGCACATTGGTGAGCGGTGAGGCCCGGTACACGGAACTCATGGCGATGCGTGGGCAGATGCCGCCGCCCTACCAGGCCGCCCTCGACGAAGTGCAAAAGGCGTTGATGGAGAGGCACTACTTGCCGGGAAGCGTCTCGGCGGGGGCCTTTGACCACCTCACCTTCGGTGTGCCGGTGGGCTTCTATCACCTGGCGGTGGGGACGGGGCACGGGGCGTACTCGCTGGCGCAGGGCAAGTACGAGCAGGCCACGCGCGAGCTGGCGCCGGCCGCGCTGGCGGTGGCGGTGTACGCCGGGGGCAAGGGCGCTCGCGCCCTGGTGGAGTCGCGCGGAGGGCTGCGGCGGCTCCAGATGCCGCCGCTCGACGTGGCCGGCATGAAGGCGCTGATGGCGCGCCTGGAGGAGCAGCTCGGCATCACCGCCGCGCGGGACTTGCTGCGCTACCTCCAGGCGAGCCGCGAGGGCGCGCTGATGGCCGCCGAGTGGGGTGAGGCGGGGCTGTTGGCGCTGTACGAGGCCCGCGGAAACCCCGCGAAGGCGCAGGCGGTGCTGATGGAGACGGCCAGCCGCGAGCCCGCCCAGCCCATGGCCACACGGGGCTCGGCGGGGACGCGGGCCGTCAACCTGGACCTATTCGCGCAGAACGCCGAGGTGGGCGCTACGGAGGCCGCGAAGGCGAAGCTGTTCCTGGCGGAGCTGGAGTCCTCGGGCCCCCGTCTCCCGAAGGACGTGAAGCTGCTGAAGGAGATGGCGCCCAAGCTGAACGAGCCACCTCCGGGAGTCGAGAAGGGAGCGCCGCTCTGGCAGGAGTACGTCGCCTACCGCAAGCGGCGGCTGAAGGAGATTCGGGACGGTGAGGCCGTCAAGGGACCCCTGAAGTGGGAGGGCTACGGGGGGATGCGCGCCTACTATGCTCGGGGAATGGCATTCGAGAGGACCATGGTCGCCATCCTGGAGGCGGACGCTGCGTTGCCCCGCTCACAGCGGCGCTGGCTCGGCGACTTCGAACAGCCTCGAATCGAGACGCACGTGGGTGTCTCGAAGGTGGACTTCCGGTATGCCGACGTCCTCGTCATCGAGGAGCGCCCTCCGCCGGGCCAGCCTCCTCGGGTGGAGACGTTCAGCTTCAAGAGTCGTGACCTCAGCCTCCTGAAGAGTGAGGAACTGGAGGTGCGGGTGAATACAGATGCGAGCAACGCAATGAAGTACTACGGTGGGTCGCTCAAGATTCTTCGGGAAGGTATGCGGCAACAGGCGGATGTTCGGAGGGTGCGCCTTGTCTATGAGGGACAGGACCTTCTGCCTAAAGATCAGAAAATGTTTAGCGACGCGGCGAGGCTGGCAGAGAATAGGATTAAGGGCGTGGAGGTGGAGCTTCAATGAGTCTGCTGACACTGCATGACTTGAATGGAGTGGATAGTCTGAACTTCACCTTCGAGGGGAGCTTCGATGCGACCGAAGGGGTTGAGCGCGCGTTGACGCCTCTACTCGATGCTCTTGAAAAGCAAGCCGAAGCTTGGATGCCAACAATCGTCAAGTCTGGGCGGAAACGAAAGTACTCCCGAGAGGCAGTGTGGCGTGCGCTGGAGGAACGGCGCGATGAATACGGATCAATCATCGGGTTGTATCGTTTGGAGAATCCCGCAGTGTCGCTGGCTCTCAATCTCATGCTCGCGCAGGGCGAGTCTAGCTTGCACGCCCGTCTCGACGTGCAGCCGCTCCCCTTCTTTCAGGAGGAATCTAGCCGCAGCCTTGTGGCAGTGGCGCGCGCATGGGCATCTCGATATCCGGCTGCTCATGCATCGGCCCATAGCATTGCAGACGAGCAGCTGGCTGGCTCTCCCAATTTTGGTCGTAAGGGGCGAGATGCGCGAAGAGATGGGTTCGACAAGATTTATGAGTTGTTTTGGCTGAACATCTTCGGGCCGAAATTGGTGGAGTCAGTAGGCCGCGAGCGGATGCTCTCGACGCCTGCGCACCTTGTGGAGGAGTTGCCCAACGGCTCCGTACTCCTAGTGCTACGGCCCACTGCCGCCGAGTTCGCCAGTGAGGAGGCTCGCGTGGCCCAGGCCCGTGCGCATGTCCACCTGCGGCCGGACCTCGACTTCAACACAGTGCTGCGCGCGCTGCGGGAGCGCAGCGCCGCGCTCGTACCCGTCGAGCCGCGCTTCCACCCTGACGTGGCGCCGTTCCTCTCGCGGCTGCCGGACGAGTTCGCCATCAGCGAGCGGCAACGGAAGATTGCCGAGCTCAACGCCTTCCAGCCGCCGGTGCCGGATGAGTGGCTGCCGGGCGCTCTTCCATCGGACGTGGCGAATCCGGAGCGCGTCCTCGAATCCTACGGAGACCTGTCCGAAGGTCTCGTGGCAGCGCTGCACACGAAGGTGCCCTCCATCATGGACGAGACGGCCGAGTCGCTCACGGACCTCGACTTCTACTTCTGGCGGGAGAACTTCCCGGAACGGTACACGCGCGAACTCATCGACAGTCACACAGCTCCGGCGCTTGGAGCCTATCTGGGGGACGTGCTGGTGCGGCGGTTGGGAGGGACGTGGGTGCTGCGGCAGAAGCTGGAAGAGTCCCAGGTGCGGGTGGGTAAGCGCGTCTGGCTGCCCTTCCTTCGGGCCCGCCGGTACATGCAGTCCCGCCAGTCGCTGCTGGACTACTCGCTCACTCAGTTCTTCCATGAGGCGGAGCGGTACCGGCCCTGACTGCGGCGGCCGGGCAGGGCGTGGGGGACCGAGGCAGAAGCTGGAGGAGCCTGGGCGCGCGTCGGCGGGCGCGCATGGCAGCTCCTGCCTTACACTCGCACCCGATAGCCCGAAGCCCACGACGGCTGCTGGAGCTTCAGCTGCTCCAGTACCGGCCGCAGCCGCTCCCCGCTGCACTGCACCCACTCTCGTACCACCCGCGGCTCGGTGTGGTGCACCTTCTCGTACAGCGCCTGCATCGACACCTTCAGCCCCTCGCTGGACTGGGCCGCCGCATGCAGCGACGGCCGCAGGCCCAGGGCCACCAGCGCCATCAGGTCCACCTCGGTGGAGAAGAGCAGCTCGCGCGTGTACTGCCGCTGACGATGCTGCTCGAACAGGCTGTCGAGCCACTCGGCACTCAGGGCCCGCTGCATCAGCAACCGCGCCATGACGGGCAAGGGGCTGTGCTGCACGAAGCGCTCGAAGACGACGTCCAGGGCCATGACTCTCCCTCCGGCCATACCTCCCGGAAAGATGCTCTCGCGGACCTCTCCCAGCGCCGCTACCTTCAGCGACCGCTTCCTCTCCTGCCTCCCCGCCCGCCAGGGAGACTCTTCCTTCACCTTGAAAGGGGGGGCTCTGAGCGCTTCAGCCCGGTAGGTTCCGTCCGAACAAGTCCACCAGCCGCTGCCAGTGCTGCTCGGAGGCGTCCTTGTCGTACGCGCCCGCGCCCGCCACGGCGTAACCGTGGCGCTTGCCCGTGAAGAGCTCGGAGCGGTGCCTGACGCCGGACTCCTTCAGGGCGGCCTCCAGCTTCTGGATGGCCTCGGCGGGCATGGAGCCGTCGTTGTCCGCGTGGCCGAAGTACAGCTCGCCCTTCGCCCTGCCGACGAGGCGATGCGGACTCTCTGGCGCGTCCGTGGCCAGTCGTCCGCCGTGGTTCGAGGCCGCCGCGCCGATGCGGTCCGGGAAGTCCGCCGCCATGCGCACGGCGATGCCGCCGCTCATGCAGTAGCCGACGACGCCCGCCTTCGGCCCCTTCACCTTCGGATGCTTCGCGAGGAAGTCGAGCTCCGCGGCCGCGTCCAGCTTCTGCCGCTCGGGCGTCAGGCTTCCGATGAGCCCATAGATGCGCTTGCGGAATGGCTCGTCCTCGAAGGAGCCGTTCAGGTCCAGCTTCGACGCATGAGCCTCACGGTAGAAGACGTTGGGCAGCAGGACGACGTAGCCCTCATTCGAGAGCCGCCGCGCCATGTCCTCGAACACGGGCCGGATTCCAAAGGCATCCACCAGCATGATGACCGCGGGCCACGGGCCGTTGCCCTCCGGGTACACCAGCTTCGCGTCCAGCGTTCCGTCAGCAGTCTTGATGTTGATGTCTTCCATACGCCTCTGTGACCTCCACCAGGGGTTACATCGAACGGGTGGCAATCTCCGTGAGCTCCGCGTCCGTGAGCGCCAGGGGATTGGCCTTCATGCTGCTCGCGGCCTTCGCCTTCGCCACCAGCGCTGGCACCTCCGCCGCCGTCAGTCCGTAGCGTCCCAGGCCCGGCACGCGTAGCGCGGCGCGCAAGTCCTCCACCCACGCCAGCGCATCCTCCGCGCGCGCGTCGGGCCGGCCCGTGAGCAGCACGGCCACCTCCTGGAAGCGCGGCACGGACGGGTGCTCCGGCGCGCGGGCGCGCAGGGCCCGCAGATTCACATCCAGCACGGCGGGCAGCAGCGCCGCGCACACCGCGCCATGGGGCGCCTCGAACATGCCGCCCACCGGTGCCGCGAAGCCATGCACCGCGCCCAGGCCGGAGTTCGCCAGGCACAGCCCTCCGAAGAGACTGGCCAGGGCCAGGTCCTCGCGTGCCTCCGCGTCCGGCCCCTGCAGCACCGCGCGCCGCAGCGAGCGTGCCGAGCGGCGCATGCCCTCGCGCGCCAGGGCATCCGTGAGCGGGTTGGCCCGCGCGGAGAGGAACGGCTCGATGAGCTGCGACAGCGCGTCCAGCCCGCTGGAGGCGAGCACGGCCGCCGGTGCGCCCGTGAGCAGGTCCGGGTCCACCAGCGCCACGCGCGGCAGCATGTGCGGGCTGCGGAGGCTGGCCTTCACCTTCGCCTCCTTCGAGCCCAGCACCGCGTTGCGCGTCACCTCCGAGCCCGTGCCCGCCGTCGTCGGAATCGCCACGAAGGGCAGCGACGGGCGCGAGAGCGGCTGTCCCCGGCCAATCACCTCCAGGTAGTCCAGCGGGTCTCCGCCGTTGGCGGCCAGCGCGGCAATCGCCTTGCCCGCGTCCAGCGCGCTGCCGCCGCCGAATGCCACCACCGCGTCGCAGCGGGACTCCCGCGCCATGGCCGTGCCTTCCCGCGCCAGCTCCACCGTGGGCTCACCGTCCACCGGGAAGACGCGCACCGGCAGGCCGAGCCGCTCCATGGCTTCCTGCAAGCTCCGCGCGCGCGACGGGTCCTTCCCGGTGACGAGGAGCACCCGGCTCCCGCCCAGGGACTTCACGGCCTCGGGCGCTTCGGAGAGGCGGCCGGGGCCGAAGACGATGCGCGTGGCGGTGGCGAACTCGAAGGGGGCGATGCTCACGTCACCACCCGGCGTCGTCGGGGACGCGGTTGATGTACTTCCGGCTGGTGCGCGGCTCCGCCATCATCGGCGCCACCGTGTCGCGCCAGAGGAGGTAGTGCGCCGTCTCCTTGTGCGCGGCCGGGGCCTGGGCATCCCGGTAGACTTCGACGAGCACGAAGCGCGTCGTGTCCTCGGTGTCCTGGATGACGTCGAAGCGCGCGATGCCGGGCTCCCTCACGCTCTGGCGGGCATTGGCCAGGGTGGCCTCGCGGAACGCCTCCACGTGCTCCGGCTTCACGTGGACGTGGACATGGACGACCAGCAGGGAATGGGACATGGCCCGTGAAACTACTCCGGGCCGGCGCCGCGCGGGTGCACGGACATCGGCCCGGAGGCTCCGCTGTTCGCTGTCAGGCAGCGGCTACGGCACGGTGAGCACCGCCGTCGGGCTGAGGACGTCCTCCAGCTTGCGGGCCATGGTCCATCCGTCGTGGTAGACGATGCCCGTCTGGGAGATGGTCTCGTTCCGGTACAGGCCCACCTTCAGGTAGTTGAGCATCCCCGGGAACTGGGTGGCGATGTTGCGCTTGGGCAGCACGAGCTGGCCGTTGAGGTACAGCTCCACGAAGCCCACGCTGGAGTCCGGCGACCACTTCACGTGGAAGATGAAGTCCAGCCACTTGCCGCGCACCAGCGGCGTGCGCCAGACGATGGTGCCCGGGCTGCCGCCGATGTTGAGGCGGATCTCCTCGCTGTACACGGTGAACTCCACCGGCGGCGAGCCCGAGTTGCCCTCGTGGTGCCACTGCGCGAAGAGCTGCCACGTCTTCGCGCTCGGGTAGGTGGCATCGAACATCGTGCTCCAGCGGTAGTAGTACTCGGAGCCCACCGGCTCGCGCGTCATGCGCACCAGCTCGTTCCGGTTGCCGCTGGCGTTGATGGGGTCATCGCCCTGCTTCACCGTGGCCTTGAGGGCGTAGCGGCCCTGGCGCAGCGGTGACGAGACGATGGCCAGCCGGTCCGCGCTCACCATCTGCGTGCTGCTCCACTGGGAGCGGCTGCCCGTCTCGAAGTCACCCACCCAGACCACGCTGGAGCCCGAGGGCGGGGGCGTCGGAGTCGTGGCGGCGCAGGCGCGCGCCTCGGCGATGCTGGCCCAGTCGTTCAGCGTGTTGCCGTTGACGGTGATGCGCAGGCGGCGGGCGGACACGGCCGGGAAGCTGTACGTCTCCGCCGCCGTCGTGGTGCCGCTGCTCCTACCGGAGTACACCGTCGTGTACGTGTTGCCATCCGGCGAGATGGACACCGTGAAGGTGTTGGCGCGCGTGTTGCCGTTGTGCCAGGCGATGGTGGCGCCGGAGACGGACTTCGTGGCGCCCAGGTCGTAGTCAATCCACGAGCCCTTGCCGAGGTTGCTCCAGCGCGTGTCGAGCCGGTCATCCATCGTATTGGCCGGGACGTTGCCGTCGTTGCCGCTGGCGATGACGGAGGTGGCGGTGAGCTGCGTGCAGTTCGACGCGGTGAGGTCCGCGGCCGAGGTGCCCATTGTTTCCGGGGCCTCGCCCGCTTCGGTGGAGGCGTCATAGCCGCCACAGCCCGCGCCGCCGATGCCCAGCAGCGTTCCAACCAGGAGGAGGGTCTTCTTCATTTCAGCTCTCGGAAAGCAAAGCAGACGGGGAGTGAGTCCGCGCCGCTGGGGGCGGGCGGACGCATGTCTGACTTTGCGAGTTGAGGTCTGCTCCAAGGAAGCGGCGAGACCGCCGCACTGCGATGTGAACGAGTATCGGTGATAACTATTTCGTACTCAACACATCGCGCACACGCCTGCCTGCCCTGCAGGGAGGGTAGCTGGGTAATTCATGTAAATTGATTGTATTTGTATATTGCGTCGCACCACTAGAACGAAAGGCCGACACACGCGGTGGAGAGCGGACAGTCGCACAGCCCCGAGGCGCGAGGGGCCGTGGGCCCGCGCGGCGTTACAAGTTCCACGCTGCTCCGAGGACGCGAGGGCTCGGCGCTCCAACCACACCGCATCAATCCGTTACGGGAGGTGGCCATGGCCTCGTCCTCGGGCATCTGTGTTGCCTGTGGGGCTCGAATTCCGGCGGGGGCTCTCGCGTGCCCGCGCGCCTCACCCGGGCGGACACCCGGGGCACTGGTGCGCAGGTGGATGTCCAGCACCTGCGAGCCCCCACTCGTGGGGCGCACGGCTCACCTGTCGCGGCTGGGGGACTTCGCGGTGCAGGTGCGGCGGGGGCTCGGCCGCGCGGTGTGGCTGGTGGGGGAGGCGGGGCTGGGCAAGTCGCGGCTGAAGGACGCGCTGGTGGAGCAGCTCTCGGGAGAGGGTTTCGAGGTGTGGGAGGGGAGTGGCACGGCGCTGCCGGGAATGCCGGGCGGGGCGTTCCGTGAGTTGCTCGAGGCCACGAAGGGCCTGCAGCCGCCGACGGGGGTGGGGTGGGTGTCCAGCGCGGACGCGGAGTTGTTGGCGCGCTTCCTGGAAGGGCGCGAGCGGCAGGGCGTGCCGGCAAGCCTGGCCTCCGAGCGGACCGCGCTGTTCGATGCGCTCTGCCATGCGCTGATGCCGCACCGGCGCCCGAGGCTGCTCGTGTTGGAGGACTGGCAGCACGCGGACCCGTTGAGTCATGCGCTCATGGAGGTGCTGGTGTCGCGGCTGTCGCACACGCCGCTGTTCCTGCTCGTGCTCCAGCGGCCCGGGGGGACGGCACCGGTGCCGCTGTCGGCCGAAGTGCTCACGGTGGGGCGGCTGTCCGACGACGAGGCCTCCGCGCTCCTCTCGCAGCGCGTGCGCTCTCCCGCGTCCCTGCAGCCCGGCGTCCGCGAGGCGCTGCTGCGGGCCGGCGCGGGGCATCCACTGCACCTCCTGCATGTGATGACCTTGCATGAGGAGCGGCCCGCGGCACCGGTGCCGCGCACGGGGGAAGAGGCGCTGATGGCGCGGATGGAGGCGCTGTCTCCCGCGCAGCGCGAGGCGCTCCAGATGGCTTCGGCGCTGGGCCCTTCGTTTCCCCGGCCGGTGCTCGGCGCGCTGGTGGGCGGCTATGCGCCGCTCTCGCCGCTGGAGGCGGGCGGGTGGCTGCGGGCCGTGGCGGGGGGGCGGTATGTGTGGGCGGTGACTCTTCCCGAGAGCGCACTGGACGCGGGAGCTCGCGCGCCGGATGGCGGAGACGTGGAAGCCCACGAGGCACTGGAGCGCGCTGCCTCCTCGTCGCACGCACTCCACCGCCGCGCGGCCGAGGCATATGAGTCGCTGCCGGTGGAGCTGCGTCGCCGGGCCTGCGTGGAGCTGTCGCGCCACTGGATGTCCGCCGACGTGCCGGAGCGCGCGCTGCCGCACCTGCTGGAGCTGGCCGGGTGGCACCGCGCGGCGCTGGAGACGGACTTCGCGCTCGGGGTGTATCGCTTCTCGCTCGGATGGGTGCAGGCGTGGGAGCCCTCCGTGTCGCTCGACTGGCAGCGCGTCCTCTGGGAGCGCAAGGGGGACTGCCACCGGCTCGCGGGCGCTCGCGAGGAGGCGGAATACGCATGGCGCACGGCCCGCACCCTGGACGCGCGCGAGCCGCCGCCTCCCCCGGTGGACCGGACCCGGCGCCTCTACAAGCTGGCCGCCGTGCTGCTCGCGCTGGGGCGCTTCGAGGAGGTGTTCGGGCTGGCGGACGAGGGCCACCGCGAGGGTGCGGAGGCCGTGCCCACGCTGGCCGCGGGGCTCGAAGCGCAGGCGGTGCTCGCGCTCTGCGGGCAGGGCTGCTACGCGCAGGCGAGCACCCGGCTGCGCGTGGCGCGCGAGCGGCTGCGGCTGGCGCCACCGGAGACCGGGCCGGTGCGTGCCGCCGTGGAGGCCGCGCTGCATCGGGCGATGGGCAACGTCCTCATGGGGCAGGGGAGGCCGGAGCGGGCCATCGCGGAGTACCTCGCGGTGCTGCGCTGGAGCGAGCTGGCGGGAGACACGTGGGAGCACGCCACCGCGCTGCTCAATCTCGGTGACGCCCATATGCGCGCGGGAGACCGGGAGCGGGCCACGCACTTCTTCCAGCTCGCGCTGGAGGTCGAGGCGCGCACCGGGGACCGCTGGGGCATGGCGAACACGCACCACGGCCTGGCCCTGCTGCACACCCAGGCGGACGCGCCGGAGCTGGCGAAGGAGGATGCCGTGCGCGGTCTGCAGCTCGCTTCCAAACTGGGGGACCGGAAGCTCAAGTCGCGCCTGCGCTTCGCCCTCGGTCGGGCCCAGTGGCGATTGGGGGAGGTGGAGGAGGCGGGCAAGCAGCTCCAGCTCGCCGCGCAGGACGCCGCCGCCGCGGGCGCCCACTCGGAGCAGCTCCAGGCGGAGGCCGCGCTGAAGGCGCTCGTCGCGCGGCGTTGACGGAACCCCGGGCGAGGCACGAGTGTCCACCTCCCGGTGCCTCTCCTCTTCCTCTTCGTGATGCTGGCCGGTGTGCTGGGGCTTCCGTCCGTCGCGCTCGCGGCGGATGCTCCCGATGCATTCGAGGCCTGGCTGCGTCCTCCCCATCCGCCAGCGGATGGCTTCGCCTCCATGCCCGACCTCCAGGCTGTTCGCGCGGGGAGCGAGGTGCGTGCGCTGGCGCACGGCCGCGTGGCGGAGGTCGGCGACGGGGGACGCTCCGTCGTGCTGGAGCACCTGTACTACGAGAACCATGCGCTGCTGCGCGCCCGCTCGGAGTACTCGGGGTTGGATGGCGTGGTGCTCCAGCCGGGAGCGCTCGTCACGCGTGGGCAGGCGCTGGGGCGCGTGGGGGCGAAGGTCCGGCCCTCGGTGACATTGCACGCGGGCCGGCGTCTCTCCGCGACCGAGGCGCGGCGCTTCGTCGATGCGAGGGAGAAGCTGCCGCTTCCGGCGGAGGAGCCCGCGCTGCTGCTCATCTCGCACGAAGACTTCCAGCTCCGGCTCTATGCGCGTGGCCGTGAGCTGGCGCGCAAGGAGGTGGGCTTCGGCCAGGCGGCGGGGGCCAAGCAGGTGCGCGGCGACAACCGCACGCCGAAGGGCATGTACTTCGTCACGCAGAAGGTGCGCGGTGACATCCCCGGGCCGTACTCGGCCTTCTACGGCGGACACTGGATTCGGGTGAACTATCCCAATCCGTGGGACGCGGACCGTGGCGTGGCCTCGGGCTTCATCGACGCGAAGACTCGCGAGCGGATTGCCCGGGACTGGGCGGCGCGGAAGAACACGGAGGCCTCCACGCGGCTGGGCAGTGGAATCGGCCTGCACGGGTGGGCGGGGGATTGGACGCTGGCGGAGAGCGGCGGCCGGTTGTCCTGGGGCTGCGTGGTGATGCACACGCCGGACATCTCCTCGTTGTATGACCAGGTTCCCGAGGGGACCATGGTCGTCCTCTTCTAGCCGCCATGGACGCCCAGCACATTCCATCGAAGTGGGTCGTGCACCTCCACATCGAGCCCCCGGAGGAGCATGTGTGGCTTGGCTGGAGCTCACTGGCGAGGTTGCTCGAGGACCTCAGCGAGCTGGCGACCGAACCGGACACCTTTGCCCGTGTCGCGTTCTCGGACGAGACCGTCGAGACCCTGAGCCAGTTCCTGGCACGCGTCGAGGAATGCCACGCGGCCCAGGAGCGCTTCGAGAAAAAATCGTTCGAGATGCGGGCCGAGCCGCTCGCCAGCGCCGCCAACGAATTGCATGAACGCGCGGCCCACATCGCGGAGGCGCTGGCCCGGCCCGGGGGAATGCCGACCGTCTCGCGTGAGCACCTGGCCGCGCGACAGTCCTTCCTCTCGGAGTGGCAGACGCTCCAGCACCAGATGGCGATGGGAGGCGGTCCGCGCATGCCCCTGCGCGGCTGCTCGGGCCGCGTGGCGCTGAAGCTCGAATGGGGATGGTAGCCTGACAAAGGCCTGACGAAGCCCTACCGCGCAGGGAGGCAGGCGTGGAATCCTTCCGCGCGTGATTGAACTCGAAACCGTCGAGGCCTTCGAGCGACACCTGCGCTCGGGGGCCCGCCTCGCCCATGTCGTCATCCAGGGGTTGGACTTGCGGCGCTTCACCCGCGAGCTCGTCTCCGCCGACCTGAGCGGCACCGTCTTCCTGGGCTGCGAGCTGGAGAAGGACGCCCTGCGCGCGGCGCTCGTGGGAGGGGCCCTGGTGTTCCCTCCCATCACCGGGCTTCCATACCAGCCCTATCGCAGCAGCCTCTACTCGCCGGAGGAGCTGTACGCCGGCTTCGACCCGGTGCGCCCGGAGACGTACTCCGACACGCCGGACGCGCGCATCTACTCGCACTGGGCCGCGCATGGACGGGGCAACGCGCCCACGCTGTTGGAGACGCTGGCCCAGCGGCTCCATGACCATGCCGTCACGGATGCGATGGAGGAGGTGCTCCACGCTGGCGGCGGCAAGCGCAAGGTGGTGGCCATCATGGGCGGCCACTCGATGAAGCGC